>OZ252299.1:0-4800000 GCA_965250285.1 Myxococcota bacterium | reverse complement strand
CACACGCGTTCGCCCTCTGCGAAGACGATGCGCGCATCACCGAGACGAACCGTCTGGTCGGCGCGGCTCACGAGGTGCATCTCGATCCGCCCCGCGTCGGCGTTGAACGGCGCGTGGTGGTCGAAGGCCTCGAGGTCGAAGTCGGCATCGAGCTCGCGGTTCACCCGTTCGAGCAGGTTGAGGTTGAAGGCCGCCGTCACGCCCCGAGCGTCGTTGTACGCGGCCTCGAGGGTCTCGCGATCCTTGAGCAGGTCGAGCCCGATCAGCAGGCCGCCGCCTTCGGGCTGGCACAGGGAGACGATCTGCTCGAGCAGTCGTTGCTGTCCGGCCAATTCGAAGTTGCCCATCGTCGAGCCGGGGAAGAAGACGTACCGACGCCGGGGCGATCCCTCGATCGGCGGCAGCTCGGACAGCGCGGTGAAGTCGGCGCACACCGGCCAGATCGGTAGCTCGGGGAATGCGTCGCGGATCCGACCCGCTGCATTCAGCAGGTGCGCACGCGAGATGTCGATCGGCACGTAGCCGGCCCCGCGCTCGAGCGCGCCGAGAAGCAGGGGCGTCTTGGTCGAGCTGCCACTGCCGAGCTCGATTACGAGCGCGTCCTCGCCGATCGCTGCGGCCATGTCGACCGCATGCCGCTCGAGGATGCCTGTCTCTGTGCGCGTCGGGTAGTACTCGTCGAGCTCGCAGATCTCGTCGAACAGCAGCGAGCCACGCTCGTCGTAGAAGTACTTGCAGGGCAGGGTCTTCGGCGAGGCGCGTAGGCCCGCGAGAATGTCGCCGCGCATGTCGTCGGGCGCCGGATGCAGGTCGTAGAGCGGCAGCTCGTCGTCTGGCTCGGCGTCGTGCCGTGCAACGGTGCGCGCGCCCGTTCGGGCTTCGCTTCGTTTCGCGGTCTTGTCGGTCGCCGAGATCGGAGCGGAGGCGGAGGGCGGCATCAGAGGTCCTTTGCGAGCCGCACACCGCTGAACTGCCAGCGATCCGGGGCATAGAAGAAGTTGCGGTACGAGGGACGCACGTGCGCGTGCGACGTGACGCAAGACGCGCCCCGCAGCACCGATTGCTCGCTCATGAACTTGCCGTTGTACTCGCCGAGGGCGCCCGCGGCGGGGCAGAAGCCCGGATACGGGCCATACGCGCTCGAAGTCCACTCCCACACCTCGCCAAACGCCTGACGCATCGCGCGCGGCGCGGCGTCGCCCAAGGGCTTGGCCGGCGCAGGGTGGAAGCGTTCGTCGTCGGCGAGCGTGCCGCACGTACCGAGCTCACTGGCAGCCGCCTCCCACTCGGCCTCCGACGGCAGGCGGGCGCCGGCCCAGCGTGCGAATGCATCGGCCTCGTAGAGAGACAGGTGAGAGACCGGCTCATGGGGCGCGAAGTCGCGCAGGCCGGCAAGCGTGAACTCCCGAAACCCGCCATCGGCGTTCCGCCAGTAGAGGGGGTGGCGCCAGCCTTCGCGCTGAACCGTCGCCCAACCGCGATCGAGCCACAGCGACGGCGTGTCGTAGCCGCCGGCCTCGATGAAGGCGAGGAACTCGGCATTGGTGACCAGGCGATCGGCGATCGCGTGGGCTTCGACGAAGACGCGATGCCGCGGCCCTTCGTTGTCGAACGCGAAAGGCGCGGTGTCGTGCCAACGCGGTCGCAGGGCGGTCGCGCACGGCCCGCCCTCGCCGATCTCGCGCACACCGGCGTCGAAAGCGAGCCAACGGAACCCTTCGGCCTCGGCTGCGTCGACGCCGAGGGGCGGCCGGTACGCCGGATCGAGGGCATTGAGCGAGAAGAGATGCTTGAGGTCGGTGAGCGTCAGCTCCTGATGCTGCTGCTCGTGGTGGAGACCGAGGCGGACGATCGACTCGGCCTGGGTGCGCGCGTCGCCCGAGAGCGCGTCGCTCTCGAGCAGCGCGACGATGGCTTCGTCGACGGCGGCGCGATAGGCCATGACCTCGACGCGCGTCGGCCGCGTGAGGGCGCCGCGCATGGGTCGAGCGTGCCGCTCGCCGGCGGCGTTGTAGTACGAATTGAACAAGAAGCCGTAGGTGGGATGATGCGGGCGGTGATCCTTCGCGAAGCTGGCGAGCACGAACGTCTCGAAGAACCACGTGGTGTGGGCGAGGTGCCACTTCGCCGGGCTCGCATCCGCCATCGACTGTGCGACGAGATCTTCGTCGCCGAGGTGGGCGCAAATGGCCTCGCTGCGCGCGCGGACGACCCGAAAGTCGCGGATCAGCGGGGTCGTGTTTCGCTCCGGTTCGGGCAAGGGCTTCTCCGACGATCGAATCACGGGCGGTCGCCTGCCGTCCGTGGAGCGGGGAGTTTAGGCGAGTCGGCCCGGCGCGGGGTTCTCGGGCCGTCGCTGCTGACAGGGTGCGTCAAGAGGTGTGAGGGGGATGGGACACGCGCCAGTGTCCGACGTGGAGTTGGACGACGTCCAGGTTTCGATGCCGCTCGGCGCGAGGCGACTCGCGGATCGTGGTCGACCGCGGCGAATGCGCGCGTGGGCGCCGTCGATCTAGTCGTCTTCGAGCCGCGGCAGTACGACGGTGAAGGCGGTGCCCGCGCCGAGCTCGCTCTGCACGCTGATGTCACCCCCGTGCCGACGCACGATCTCGTACGACAGAGCGAGCCCGAGACCGGTGCCCTCGCCGGCCGGCTTCGTCGTGAAGAACGGATCGAAGATGCGCTCGAGGCAGTCCGCTTCGATGCCCTCGCCCTCGTCGACGAAGCGGATCCGCACGTTGCGCGCGTCGGCGCTGGTTTCGACGCAGATGGTCGGCAGCGAGCCCGACTCGACGTTCGGCGTCGCGTCGACGGCATTCAGCAGCAGGTTGAGGAAGACCTGCTGGATCTCGCGCGGCGCACACTCGACGACCGGGATGTCCCCATCGCTGCGCTCGACGCTCACTCGATGGCGAAGCTGGGGCGCGGCGATGCGCAGCGTGGCATCGAGCAGCCGCGTCAGATCGGCGATCTCGCGCTCGTTGCCCGCGCCGTGTGAGAACGTCTTGATGTCGCGGACGATCGACGTCGCGCGTTCGATGCCCTCGAGCGACTCGTGGATCAGCTCCGTGCCCTCGTCCCACAGCGAGACGTCCTCCTCAGGCTTGGGCTCTTCACCCCCGTGCGAGGACAGGTCGGGATCGTGCCGCGCGCGCAGGGTCTGCCAGTGCTCGAGCAGCATCGAGACGTTTGCACGCACGTATGCGATGGGATTGTTGAGCTCGTGCGCCACACCCGCTGCCAGCTGACCGACGGCGGCCATGCGTCCGCCGATCGTGACGCGCTGGCGCAGGTTCACAATCTCGCGCAGGTCGCGTGCGACGACGACGAGACCGGTGGGCTCGTCGAGTCGGTTGCGCAGCATGCGCGTCGAGACGGCGACCGGCGTCATCGTGCCACCGCCGAGCGGGAGAACGCGCATCTCGACCTCGTGGCGAATCTCCTCACTCATCGCGAGGGGCTGATCGAAGAGCTCCTGGGCTCGCCGAAACTGCAGCTGGTCGGATGACTCGACGCCGGCGAACTCGAGCATCGCCGGGTTCGCACGCCGAATGCGTCCATCGAGATGCAGCAGCATGACGCCGTCGGGCAGCGTCTCGAGGATCTCGCGCGCGAACGTCCCCGGCGCGAGCAGCGAGTAGCCATAGCGGTGGAACGTCCACGTGACGATGCCGCCGAGCATCGCGATCGACGCGGTCCCGAGATGCCACACGTGCACGTCGAAGAGCGGGAGCAGGCCGTCGGTGAGAGAAGCGACCGTGAGCGGAACGAGGATCCCGCAGATCAGCCCGAGGCCCTGGGCGCGTTCGCCCCGCGACGTCCATTTCGGCAGCTCGAGACCGACCGCCGAGATGCCGGTGATCAGCGACGCCGTGGTGATGGCGTAGAAGAGGAGATACGCGGGCCCCAGCTCGTACGACCAGCCCCAGGCGGTTCGCACCACGCGCTCGTGGATCAGCGGCGTGAACCAGTCGACCGCCAGAAGCACGAACGCCGAAACCCAGAGCAGACGCAGCACGTGCCGGACGGGCTTCTTCGGTCGCCCTGCCATCTCGAGCAGCAGCTGCATGCCGAGCGGCCCGATGAAGATCCAACCCAGCGCCGACAGCTTGATCAGGGTCATCGCCGTGTTGGCGTCTGCGGTGCGATTCCACAGCACCTCGCAGAAGGCCCAGAAAGCACCACCAAAGACGATCGTCGCGGCGTACCGGTTCGTTGGCTCGTCGGGATCGCGAACGAGGATCGAGGTCGCCGACATCGCGCAGGCGATGCAGGAGACGAGCAGGATCAGCTGATAGGCCTCGGGCACGTGCGCAGGACTCCAGCGCATCGAATCGGCGTCGCGGGGGCCTGCCTTGATGTGTCGACGTCAGCACGCTGCCTCGCCCAGCGACCGGGGCCAAGCGCGCCTGGATGCGCAGCACGTTCCGTCGGGACGGCACGCTGCCGGGGGAGCGGAATCGCCGCCGCTTCGGGTGGGCGCCGCGTGAGATCGCGTCGGCTCGATCTCAAGCCGAGCCTCGACGACGCCGAGACTCGTGTGAGACCTGGCTTCTGGAGTTCCCCGCCCCCCATGCCCGAGATCGTGACTCACCGTCTGTGCGACGTCGTCTTCACCTGCCCCGCCGAGTGGGTCGTCGAGCCCGTCCCGGGCCTGCGCGGCCTGATCGCGATGCACCCGAAAGTCGAGCGCGGCTGGCGGGCGAACGTCATGTTCGAGCTCGTTCCGCGCGACGCGGGCCGCTCCCTGACGAGTTCGCTCGACCGACTCTGCGCGACCCTGGCCGAGACCCAGCGCGGGCTGCACGTGCGGCGCCGCGGTGTCGCGAGCCGGCCGTCGGGCGGTGAGGTGGCGAGCGTCGAGTATGACGCGCTGCACGACGATCTCGTCCTGACTCAGCGAGACATGCTGTGGGCCGCTTCGCCCGACGCAAACCTGCATCTGACGGCGAGCGCGGAGTGCACGCTGTGGCCGCGCTTCGAGCCGATCTTCGACTCGATCCTTGCCTCGGTCTGCTCACCGGACGAGGTGGTCGGGGCGCGGCTGCGCACGAGCGTGGACGGCTAGTCTGCCCCCGCGGTCGTGGCTCGCGAGTCGGGCCGCGTCGTCGCCCCCTGTGCTGCTGAGCGCCCACCGCGAGCGCGTGCGGTAGAGTGATCGAATGCCGGCGCCCCCCCTCGACGCAAGCCTGAACGTCCTCGATCGCGACCTCTTCGCGACGCCCACCGAAGCCAGCTTCGACATCTACCGGTTTCTGCGCGACGAGTCGCCGCTGCACTGGGACCCGAAGGCCGAGCTGTGGTGCGTATCGCGCCATGAAGACGTCGTCGCGGTCTCGAAGCAGACCGACACGTTCTCGAGCGCCCAGGGCAGCCGACCGAACATCCCGACCAACCCGTCGATGATCAACCAGGACGAGCCTCATCACGGCGTGCTTCGTCGCTTCGTTTCGAAGGGCTTCACGCCTCGGCAGCTCTCGATGCGCGGCGACCAGATTCGCGCGATCGCGACGCGGCTGATCGATGGGGTCGCGAAGCAGGGCGAGTGCGACTTCGTCGTCGACATCGCAGCCCGGCTGCCGCTCGAGATGATCGGGCAGTTCCTCGGCGTGCCCCATGAAGACCTCGATCGGCTGGGTCACTGGTCGGACGTCATGACGCTCGGCAGCGACGCCGTCGACGAGACGACGATCGGCGAACTCACACAGGCGTTTCTCGACTACTCCGAGTACACGCGGGCACTCTGCGAGCGAAAACGCAGTGAGCCCGGCGACGACCTGATCAGCATTCTGGTGAACGCCGAGGTCGACGGCGAGCGACTCACCGACGACGAGTTGATCCACGAAACTCTGCTGTTGCTGGTGGGTGGCAGCGAGACCAGTCGCAACGTCATCGGCGGCACGATGGAGCTCTTGTCGCGGTACCCCGACCAGAGGAAGCTGCTGATCGACGACCCGTCGCGACTGCCCGGCGCGGTCGAAGAGTTGATTCGCTGGCACACGCCGATCCTCAACATGCGGCGAACGGCGAAGCGCGACACCGAGATGCACGGCCAGACGATTCGCGAAGGCGACCAGGTCGTGCTGCTCTACCCGGCCGCCAACTTCGACGACCGCGTGTTCGAAGAGCCCGAGCGCCTCGACGTGACGCGCGAAAAGAACCCGCACCTGGCCTTCGGGATCGGCGTGCATTTCTGTCTGGGCGCGAGCCTTGCCCGCACCCAGATCCGGGTGTTGTACGAAGAGCTCTTTCGGCGCCTGCCCGACATGCACGTGCCCGAAGGCCACGAGCCCGATTACCCCCCGTCATCCTTCGTGCGCGGGTTCCTGCATCTGCCGGTCGAGTTCACGCCCGAGCGGTGACGCACCCACTCGACCGGCCCTCCCACCGTGCGCGACCCGAGCGGTCGCGAGGAGCCCACCGATGATCCTGATCGCAGGCAAGATCACCCTCGATCCCGCCAAGAAAGAAGAAGCGACGGCCGCCGCCATCGAGATGATGGAGGCGACGCGGGCCGAGGCCGGCAACGTCGAGTACGCGTTCACGTGGGATCTGGTCGAAGACGGCGTCCTGCGCGTGATCGAGCAGTGGGAAGATCAGGGCGCGCTCGACGCGCACTTCGCTGCGCCGCACATGAAGACGTTCACGGGCAAGATGGGGGGCCTCGGCATGACCGGCATGGAGGTCACCAAGCACCAGGTCAGCGAGTCGGGCCCCGTCTTCTGAATCATGCCCGGGCGTCGATCGAGCCACGCCTCGGCGACCTAGTCTTCACGCGCCAGCCAGCGCTCGGCTTCACCGAGGTCGCGGCAGATCAGCGTCTCGCCGGTATCGACGCCCCGCAGCTGCTCGAACATGCGCCCGAGGCCGAAGCCGAGATCGTCCGAGACCACGAACACGCGACGACTCTTCGACGACATCGCCGGCGGCCGGGCCACGACCTGCAGGATGCCCGAGCGCGAGACCTCGCGTGAGGATGCGGCGCTGAAGTCGACCAGGACGTCGAAGTCGGGGTCGAACTCGGGGTGCGCGCGCAGCTCCTGATCGGCGGTCAACAGGTCGGCGTCGTCGACGTCGCCCGACCAACGGATGCGCAGCTGGCGCAGCTCTGTGCGGAACTCGTACTCGAACGGCACGGACCCCTCCGTGGCGCGGTGCAAACAGAGTAGGTCGGCGCGGCGAGGCGGGCGACACCGCGGCGCGTCACGGCCTCGCGCGCATCGGCACCGCGATCAGTCCTTGGGCGTCCGCTCCTCGTAGAGACGCGTCAGCACGAGTGTCTCGATCCGCCAGTCGCCGGCTTCCTTGCGGTAGGTCTCGTGGTAGTGCCCGAGCCCGATCAGCAGGTACTCGGGGTGGTCGACGCGATCGAACATCGCCCAGATGCCCTTCGCCGTATCCGACCCGGTCAGCTCGATCTCGGGCATGTGGCCGTGGTGCACCGTCACGGCCCCCTCGAGTGAGCCCGACACGCCGGCCCGAATCGTGGGCCGACCGTGCATGATCTGATCGGGCTCGGGGCCCCAGCGCAGGCTCGCGTCGTCGGTGAAGACGTGCTCCCAGGCATCCCAGTCCTTGGTGTCCATCAAGCGGAAGTAGCGGGCCTTCAGCTGCTTGATCGCCTCGATCTGGACGAGATCTTCGGGGCTCATGGCGCCTCCTTTCGATGCGTGCACACCCTGGGACGCGGTGCGCGCCCCCCTCGCGATCATACGTCAGCCGTGCGCCGCGGTCGGCGTGCGGGAAGTGGTAGCTTCGCGGCACTCGCACGTGATTGGGTCGGTCCGCCGGCCGGCAGAGGGATCTCGAAATGAAGCGTCTGCGTATTCTGCTGCTCATCCTGCTCGGCCTCTTCGTGCTGTCGATCGTCTTCGCCGATCCGCCGCCGGTCGAGATCGAGCCGGGCAGCACGTTGGTGCTCGAGCTCGAAGGCTCGTACGTCGAGGGCGCCCAGGCGCCGCTGTTCGATCGCCTGCTCGGGGATGGACGCAGCTCGTTCACGCAGCTCGGCTCGCAGTTCAATCTCGCGATTCGCGACGATCGGATCGAGCGGGTCGTGATCGTGATCCGTCGCCTCGGCATCGGCTGGGCCAAGGTCGACGAGCTGCGCGATGCCATCGGTCGCCTCCGCGAAGCCGGCAAGCCGACGACGGCCTACCTCGATCTCGCTGCGTTCAATGCCGGTCGCGAGTACTACCTCGCGACCGCGGCCGATGAGATCCACGTCGTGCCCGGAGGCTCTGTGCCGATCGTCGGGCTCGCGGCCGAGTACCTCTTTCTCGGTGGGCTCTTCGAGAAGCTCGGCGTCCAGTGGGACGTGGCGCGCGTCGGCAAGTACAAGAGCGCGGTCGAGTCGTACACGGGGACCGGCATGTCCGACCCGGCCCGCGAGATGGCTGACTCGTTGCTCGACGATCTGAACGGAACGTTTCTCACCGCCATCGCCGAGGGGCGGGGCCTCGATGTGGCGACCGTGCGCGGCATGGTCGACGAGGGCTTGATCCTGCCCGAAGAGCTGCAGGCGCGGGGTCTCGTCGATGGGGTGGGGCATCTCAAGACGCTGCTCGACACGATCGGCGGCAACGTGGTGTCACAGCACACCTTCGCGGGGGTGACGCTCGATGACGTGGGCATCGACGCGAAGGCCGAGATCGCGCTCATCTATGGCACCGGCAACGTCGTCGAAGGCGAGGCCGGCCGCAGCAGTGACATGGTCTTTGCGGCGCGCACCGCGAGCGAGGCGATCCTCGACGCGGCCGAGAACGACGACATCGACGCGATCATCCTGCGGATCGACAGCCCCGGCGGCTCGGCGCTCGCGTCCGAACAGATCCACGACGCGATGACGCGCGCGCGCGAGCGCGGCAAGCCGCTCATCGCGTCGTTCTCCGATGTCGCCGCTTCAGGCGGCTACTACGCAGCGACGGGTGCCGACTACATCGTCTCGGGCGCGAACACGCTCACCGGCTCGATCGGCGTCTTTGCGCTGCGCCCCGCGCTCGGGGACACGCTCGCCAAGGCGGGAATCACGATGGTGCCGCTCACCCGCGGCGAGAACGCCGACTTCCTGCTCTCGGGGCAGCCGCTCTCGCCCGGCGCTCAGGCGATCCTCGACCGTTCGGTGATGCAGACCTACGCGCTCTTTCTCACGCGCGTGTCGGAGAGCCGCGACATGTCGACGCAGCAGGTGGACGAGATCGCGCAGGGGCGGGTCTGGACGGGTCGACAGGCCTACGAGCGCGGGCTCGTCGACGAGCTCGGCGGTCTGCATGCCGCCGTCCAGCTGGTGAAGCGTGAGCTCGGTCTGGCCGAGACCGACGACGCCGTTCTGCGGCTCTTCCCCGCGCCGCTCACGTTCAGCGAGCAGCTCGTCGAGCTGACACGCACCCGGGCGACGGCGTGGGCCTTCGGTGCGCTGCCCTGGCCCGAATCGGTCCGCACGCTCGAGTCCATCGTCCGTCAGCTGCCCGCCGGCCACCCGCTGCTGGTGCCGCCCGTGCTGGTCGACATTCGCTAGTGCTGGCCCCGGCGCGGGCCGGGATCGGGTAGCTTGCCCACGTCGCCCGGCCAGGCGGCGCCAACGAGGACCGCGATGCAGGGGACCGCCGCGACGGGGACCGCCTGGAAGGAGGACCGCGATGAAGATGGAGCGCAGCTTCACCGCCCCGCGATCGTTCGACCGCGTGAGCGACGCCCTCGGTCACGAAGACACGCTGGTCTCGCTGTTCCCCGGTGAGACCGAGGTGGTCGATCGCTCGGGCGATCGCATCACCACCCGCACGCGATACACCGCGCTCGGCCGCGAGGGCACCGCGACCTTCCACATCGACTACCAGATGGATGGGGGCATCCGCTTCGAGAAGGTCTGCGACGGCAACGTCTGGAAGTCGCTCGCCGGCCAGGTCGAGCTCGAGGATCTCGGCGATACCTGCCGTGTCGTCCTTCACCTCGAGGGCGCCACCAAACGGCTCGTGCCCGAGTTCACGATCAAGGGTCCGATGGAGGACCAGATCGACGAGATGACCGAGGCGCTCGAGGCGAAGCTCGCCGCAAGCGACTGACGCGACTCGCCGCATCCGACCGCCTTCTCTCTCTTTCTTCCTGACTCGTCGAGTGCGAGTCGAACGCGTGTCGGCGACACCCGACACCCGCTGGAGCGCCCCGTGCCCGAGCTGATCGCCGCCGACGGAACCCCGATTGACTACGAGGTGCACGGCGACACCGGCCCTGCCATCGTGTTCTCGTGCGCGTACACGACGACGCGCGTGAACTGGCTGCCCCAGGTGCCGGCGCTCACGGCCGCGGGTGCACGCGTGGTGCTGTGGGACTTCCGGGGCCACGGTCGCTCGGGTGTGCCCACCGATGCCTCGGGCTTCGAGATGAAGCGCGTGGTCGGCGATCTGGCCCAGCTGGTCGATGCGGTCGCACCGGGAGAGAAAGTGGTGCTCGCCGGCCTGTCGTTTGGCGGCCTCGCGTCGTTGCACTTTGCGGTGGCCCACCCCGACCGGGTCCGCGGCCTCGTGCTGGCGGGCAGTGGCCCGGGCTTCAAGAAGCCCGAGGCGGCCGCGCGCTGGAAGGAGCAGAGCGAACGCACCGCGCGGTACCTCGAAGAGCGTGGCCTCGAGGCGTTCGTCGACGGCAAGGCCGCTTCGACGTGCATCGGTCGACGGCCCGAGCTGCCGGCCGCCCAGGCGGCGCGCGCCGCGTTCGTCGCCCAGGATGCACATGGGCTGGCCGAGTTCGGACGCCACGTCGCGGGGCTCGCTCCGTCGGTGATCGACGATCTGGCCGACATCGCGGCCCCGTCGCTCGTCGTGGTCGGTGAGGACGACGCGGCGTACTTCCAGGCGGCCGAGGTGATGGCGGCCAAGCTGCCCGACGCCCGACACCGGGTGCTGGCCGGCGCCGGCCATATCCTCAACATCGAAGAGGCCGACGCCTTCAACGGCCTGGTCGTCGATTTTCTGAAGGAAATCGGGGCCTTGTGAGCGGGTCAGCGCGTCCCCGATAGCCCCAGACAGCGCGCAACCTTCTTGGCGCCGGGGTGTTCGAGAAGACGAGACAATGGAACCGCAACCTCGCGATCCCGACGTCGACCGCATGCTGGCCTTCTGCGCTGGTGACGCCGGTGCCTTCGACCAGCTCTTCGAGCGCTGGGCGGGGCCGCTGTTGCGATACCTGGAGAGGATGGTGGGCGACGCGGCGACGGCCGAGGAGCTGGTGCAGGAGAGCTTCCTGCGTGTGCACGACGCGCGCGACCGCTACGAACCGCGCGCCCGCTTCTCGACCTTCCTCTATCGCATCGCCACGAATCTCGCGCTGAACGAGCTGAAGCGGCCGCGTCGGGCACGCGGTCACGAAGACGCCGATGCGCTCGCCTTGGCGTCGCCGGCGCCATCCCCCGATCGACTGACCGACGACCGGCGGGCCCACGCCGCGCTCGCTCGCGCCCTCGATGAGCTGCCCGACCGCCAACGCGTGGCGCTGTGGATGTCGGCCGCCGAGGGCTGCAGTCACCGCGAGGTGGCCGAGATGCTGGGGGCCAGCGAGAAGTCGGTGAAGGCGCTGGTGCACCGAGCCCGATCGAGCATCGTCGGTCGGCTGAAGGGGGGAGGAGGCGTGGCATGAGCGAGCGCGACGACGCAGGGCCGCAGGACGACCGGCGAGCCGAGACCGACGACTCCGCCCACGACGTGAGCGCAGACGAGGCGCGCGAGATCGACGCAGGCGTGCGTGCGCTGCGAGACGAACCCGTCGCCTCCGAGCAGCTGGCACGCATGCGCGCCGGCCTCGATGCGAAGATCGCGGCGGCCGAGGTCAGCGGAGGTGCAGGCGGCGAGGCGGTGCCGATCGACGTGCACCCGCGCTTCGGTCGCCGAATGCTCGGCGCCGCCGCGGCGATCGCCGCCGCCGTGCTGCTCGCGCTGTGGATCGGGCGCAGCGGGGAGATGACGGGCGAGCGTGCGCCGCGGCGCGTGGCCGACGACGCGCCGCCGATCGAGATCGAGGGGGATGCACCGAGGGAGCAGATCGCCGATGCGGGAGGCGAGGCTGAGTTCGAAACCACGGGCGAGGCGATGACGCAGATCGAGCCCGAGCCCGAGCCCGAGCCCGAGCTCGCCGGCGAGGCGAGGACGCAGACCGAGCTCGACCTCGAGGCCGCGAGCGACGAAGAGCTGGCGCTCGCGATCGAGTACGACCAGCTGACCGACTACGACGTGATCGCGCAGCTCGACTTGCTCGAGCTGCTCGACGCCATGGAGGCCGACGGACGCATCTGATGCTCTGGCGTCGTCTTTACATCGCGCTGCTCTTCGCGAGCCTGATCATGTCGTCGGCATGGCCGTCGACGTTCGCGCGGGCCGATTCGAGTGCCGCGCAGGGCGAGGGCGGCTCGGCGACGTCATCTGCCGAGACCGAGGCGCGCGCCACCGGTGATCCCGAGGCCCGGCGGACCCTCCAGCGCTTTCGCGATGCGAGCCCCGAGGAGCGGCGCCGGATGCGAGCCGAGAACCTGCGCCGCTTCCGCGATGCGAGCCCCGAAGAGCGCCGACGCATGCTCGAGCTGCGGCGCCGTGTCGCCGAGCAGGCGACGCCCGAGGAGCGGGCGGTGATGCGCGAGCGTCGGCGCGAGGTGCGCCGCACCGCCGAGGCCTGGCGCCGCATGCCCGCCGAGGAGCGGCGCATGATGCGGCAGCACGTGCGCGACATGACGCCCGCAGAGCGGCAGGCCCTGCATCGCAAGCTTCGTTCGCTCTCGGCAGCCGAGCGCAAGGAGCTGCGCTCGAGCATGCGCCGCTATCGCTCACTCGACGAAGCCGAGCGCGTCGAGCTGCGCCGCCGCCTGGACGACCTGATGGAGCTCTCGCCAGAGGAGCGTGAGCAGTTCGATCGCAATGCCGAGCGCTGGCGTTCGATGTCCGAAGAAGAGCGCGAACGGCGTCGCGAGCAGATGCGTCGGTTGCGTGCGATGGATCCCGCCGAGCGCGAGCAGCTACTCGAGAAGCTGCTCGACGGGCTCGACGAGCCGAGCTAGCGCGCGCCGGCCGGCCGCATCGGCTCGAGCTTCTGGACCGCCTTCTCGCCGCCGGTCACATGCTGCGCGTGGAGCCCCGCATCGCGCATGCGATCGGCGAGATGGGCGCTCTTGAGGCCGAACTCGCAGTAGACGACGTAGCGCTGACTCGCGTCGAAGTGGGGGTACGCTGCCAGGGCCTGACCGAATTCGAGGTGGAGCGCGTCGGGCCAGTGCCAGCGGTCATACGCGGCCTTCGACCGCACGTCGATCACCGTGCTGCCTGCGTCAATGGCATCGGTGGCGATCTCGGGTGCGTCCATCCGCGCGAGGTCGAGGCCACGCAGATCGAACACACTGCGTTCGACGACAGCGCGTTCGAGCAGACCGAGATCCATGCGCGCTTCTTCGCGCTCGACATCGTCGAGAAGTGCCCGCGTTGCTGGCCGCGTCGGCACCATGGCGCAGTACTCACCGACCTGCTTCGAGAGGTCGTGCGTTCCGATGTGCCGCGCGAGCGCGATGATCTCTTGCTTGTTATAGCCGACGAGCGGCCGCAGCACGGGCAGGTGCGTGACGCGCTCGATGACGGCGAGGTTCTGGAGCGTCTGCGAAGAGACCTGCCCCACCGCCTCACCCGTCACGATCGCCAGACCGCCATGCTCTTGCGCCACCGCGTCGGCAGCCCGGTACATCATGCGCTTCAGGATGACCTGCCAGTAGCGCGTGGCGGTCTTCTCCTGAATCTCGGCCGAGACGTCCTCGAATTCGATGGCGTGGAACTTCGGGCGCACGCCGTGCGACCAGCGGTCGGCGACGACCTTCATCACTCGCAGCGTCTCGAGCTGATGGGTTCGCCCGCCCAGGTTGCAGAAGACGTAGTCGAGCGCGACGCCGCGCCGCAGCAGCTGCCACGTCGCCACGGGCGAGTCGAAGCCCCCCGAAACCAGCGACACCGCGCGTCCCTCGCTGCCCAGCGGCAGGCCGCCCTCGCCCTGGATCGCCTCCGAGTGGAAGTAGGCGGTGCCCGGCATGACTTCGACGAACGCCGTGCGGTCAGGATGCTTCAGGTTGACGCCCGCACCGTGCTCGAGCAGCCGCGTACCGAGCTCGCGCTCGATCTCGCCAGTGCTGATATCGATGTGTCGGCGATCGCCGACCCGGCGCGCGCGCACCGCAAAACGCTGCCCGCGCACGACGTCGGGGAAGATCTCGGCACCGGCGTCGACGATGTCGTCGACCGTGGTAAACCTGCGGGCTTCGACGACCGAGACCGACTGCAGGCCGAACACCGTCCGCACGACGTCGGCCATGCCCGGGCGCTCGGTATAGACGTAGAGCCGATTGCGGGTGCGATCGACGCGGCATCGGCAGTCCTCGGCCTTGAGCGCGTCCTTGATGTTCTTGATCAGCCGCGAGACGAAGCGCTTGCGCGTGGCGTCGGCCTTCGTGGTGAGGTCGCCCGAGAGTCTCACGAGGACGAGCTCGGCGAAGGCGCTCGGCGGACTGCCGCCAACGGGTCTCGGCGTTGTGGGGTCGGTGGTCGTCGTCACGGCTCGACTCGGTCTGAGGGGGGATCGCGGCGGTGTCGGGGCGGTTCGGCGTCAGCCGTGCGGGTGCAGTTCCGAGCCAGCGGCGTGATCGAGCCCCCGCAGCGGCAGGAAGGCGAGCGCCTGCAGCACCGCCGCTCCGCCAAAGAGGGCATGGTAGACCAGAAGCGGATCGCTCGCGCTCGCGATGAAGCGGTCTAGACCGAAGCCGATCACGATGGGCGCCACGCTCGAGAGGGCCCCCACCACGACACTCGCGAGCACGAGGGTGCGCGCCGGTGCCTCCGGCGGCGTCAGGCGAAAGAGCACGTGGGTGTCGGCGACTCCGAAGCCTGCGGTCAGCACCGCGTGTAGAAAGAAGAAGAGGACGAGGCCCATGAGCGCGGTCTGGCTCGCGTCGTTCACGGCGACGAGCGCGGCAGTGAGCGCACCGAGCCCGATGCACGAGCTCTTGAAGACCGGTTCGGCGCCGAAGCGGTCGATCACGCGCCCCCAGCCGTAGAGCGAGACGAGGCCCCCTGCGAACGAGGCCACCGTCGTCATCAGCACGTGTGCCGACGTGAAGCCGACCTCGCGACGCATCATCACGATCGCGAACGGGATCACGGTGACGCGCACCGCGGTGGCCCAGGTCGAGCCGGCGAGGAAGCGCCGTAGACGAGGATCGTGCCGCAGCAGAGCGAAGGCCTCGCGCACACGAATTCGCTCGCCCGTGCGCTCGCCGCGTTCGGGCATGCGCATGATGAAGGCGAGACGCGTCAAGCCGCAGATCCAGGCGACTGCGAAGAGCAGACCGAAGCCATCGGGATGGCGGCCGAGCCAGATCTGGGCGGCGAGGTAGTAGACGATCAGAGCGAGGTGCCAGAACGACCGGATCGTCCCGAAGAAGCGCCCGATGCCGCCAGGCTCCATGTAGGCGCGCAACAGGGGGAACCACACGGCGTCGCCGACGCGAAGCGAGACGGTCACGACCGCGAAAAAGAAGAGCGCGAGCCAGGGAACCAGGGTCGGATGTGACGCGCTCGCATCGAGCCACATCGGAAATGCGATGAAGGGCAGGGCACCGACCAGGCCGACGATCTGACCGGCGAGCAGGATCTGCCGCTTGCTGAAGTGCGCGACCGCGCGAAGCGCCGGCAGCTGCACGACGTCACCGAGCTTGAGCGCGCTCTGCAGCCCGATCACCCCTTCGCTCGCGCCCAGCGACACCAGCGCGAGCGTCGGCAGATGAGACTGCAACACCATCGAGAACGTCATCGAGAACGCGTGGCTCGTGATCGCGATGCGGCGTCCCCGCGCGCGCTCGTCGGCCGAGAGCGGCGGGTCGGGTTCGCGGATCGACGCCGCAGCACGGTGCGTGGGCAGGCTCATGTCGTCCATCGTGGCGGGCGGCGGTGTTGCCGGAGCAGCGCCCGAACAAGCGGGGTGATCGGGACGCGCCGGCCTCTGGATCGTACCTCGCCCGCGCGTGTGAACCGGGCATCGCCTCGCTGATTCAGCGTCGATTCGCGCGAGAACTCGGCGCTCATCCGGGGCATCATAAGGGCGATGTCGATCCGCCTCGTGTACCAGGTCTACGTCGGCGCCCTCGGTCTCGCGTTCTTCCTGTTCGGGATCGCGCTGACGGGGTCGTTCTTCGCGTATCAGCGGCCGTTCAGCGATCCAAGCATCCCGACGGGCCCGGTCGGCTACTACTTCGTCGCCTTCACGGGCTGTGCGCTCATCGGCTGGGGCGGCGGCCTGATCGGCGCGGCGCGGGCACCCGAGGCGAGTCGCACGGTCACCACCATCACTGCGTGGGTGTTCTGCCTGATGGCGGTGGTGCGCATGGTCGCGTGGTTCGTGGGCGACTATGCCGTCTGGCTGGGGGATCTCCCGCGGACCGAGGCGTCTCTGTTCCTCGTGATGGCGCTGGGTATGGTGTGGCTGCGACCGCGCAGCGGCGCGCGTCTGGCGGAGGCCGGAGCCGCCGCACCGGCCACGCCCGCCACCGAGGTCGAGGAGCCGACATGACCCTTCGCATCGTCGGCACGCTCGTGATCGTCCTGCTCTTCGTGCTGAACTGGATGCTGCCCAGCACCGGGCTGGGCAGTCGCGGCTACGACGACGAGGTGCGACGCGACGTCGCGGCCGAGCCGATTCGCATCGGCGAGCAGTTGCCCGACGCTACCCTGCACACGCTGCAGGGCGTTCCGGTCGGTCTGTCCGATCTGCGCGGCAACCGCGTCTTACTGGTGTTCGAGCGCAGCATCGACTGGTGCCCCTTCACGAAGTCGAGGCTGCTCGACCTGCGCGAGACCTTGGCTGACGTGCCCGATCTCGACATCGTGTGGGTGATGGCGGCACAGCAGTGCAGCGAGCGAACGCGCCGGTTGATCGACGAGTACGGTCTCCGCGACCGGATCTACTTTCTCACCGACGAGCAGAGCGCCTTGATTCGCAAGCTCGGGCTCCTGAAGTCACGGCCCGACGTGATGGAAGAGGGCGTACCCCATCCGACGACGCTGATCCTCGATCGCGACGGCATCGTTCGCTTCATCGACGTGCGCACCGACTACCAGCACTGGCTCGATCCCAAGGTGCTGGTGACGCAGCTCGATTCGATCTCATGACTCGACGCGATCGCGACGGCGTTCGCCGTCGGCTTCCTCTGATCCTGACCCTGTTGGCAGCCTTTGGTGCCTTCGGCTGCAAGGCGCTGCTCGGTCCGGCCGATCCGGCCGACCCGTCTGCGAAGTCGAACCAGGCGGCAGAGCGCGCCTTGCAGGAGGCCGACGTCGCCGCTGCGCGCGGTCGCCTCGAAGACGCGGCCAAGAAGTATCAACAGGCCGGTGAGGCGTTGCCCGACGATCCCCGCGTGCTCGATGGCCTCGCGCGCGTCCGTATCGCTCAGCAGTCGTTCGACGAGGCAGTCGCGCTCGACGACCGGGCGACGGCGATCGGCGAGCCGTCGACGCGCGCGCTGGCGCCGCGGGAGCGATGCGATCTGTGGTTGGCGGCTGCATCCGCCCGCGTTGAGGCTTCGCAGCTCGGTGCCGGCGAGCTGCTCGATCGCATCGACGCGACCGAAGACTGCGCGCATGTCGAGGCCGGGCCGGTTCGTGCGCAGCTCCTGGTGCTCGAATGCGAGGCCGCTCTGGCCGCGGGCGACGAAGCGGCTTCGATCGAGGCACTGCGCGCAGCGATCGAAGCCGACCCCGATCGCGTCGATCTGGATGCGAGGCTGGGCCGCGCGCTGCTCGATGCCGAAGACCGCCGCGCAGCGTTGCGCGCTCTATCGGACGGTCTCGAGCGTCACGCCGAAGCGCCCGAGCTGCAGGCACTCATGCTCGAGGCACTCGGACTTCCGAAGTCAGCCGTACCCGGGCCCTGATCACACGTCGCTCGCGAGCCGCATCCGAGCCCAGATCACCGGTCGCTCGCCAGCCGAACCCGAGCCCTGATCACTGCTGACTGTGCGGCCGAATCCGCCTCGGTGTGATCCAGGTCGCGGAGTGGGGCCGCTGGACATCCGAATCGGGGCGCGGGCTGCGGGTGTGATTGCCGACATGTGCCGCAGAACGGCCCGATCGGGTGCGACTCGCAGGCTTCACCGCTTGCAGAGAACCACGGGACACCACATCATTGCCGCCGTCCTGGTTCGATTCGGGCTGGAAAGCCCGCATCCTGCCCGGAACGGCTGCCCCCCCGAAACCTCAGGCACGCAATGACGGCCTGACAACTTGAGGAAAGCAGGGATACATGACTCGATTCATTCGCATCAGCCGCAAAGCGTCGATGCTGGCGATGGTGGCCGCGCTCCTTCTCTTCACCGCCGCTTGTCAGTCGACGCCCGAAGAAGAGGTGCCCGAGACGGCTCCGAGTGAGTTCGACGACACGGCGGATGACGCCAGCGCGGCGGCCGCCGAGATGCCCACGGTCGTCGAGATCGAGATCGCGACGGTCTACTTCGACTTCGACAAGTCGGACATCAAGTCCGACTACGTGCAGGGCCTCCGCGCGGGTGCGGAACTGCTCAAGGAGACCGGCGCGAACATCGTGA
This sequence comes from Myxococcota bacterium, assembly GCA_965250285.1. Lineage (GTDB taxonomy): Bacteria > Myxococcota_A > UBA9160 > UBA9160 > UBA4427 > CAYYSY01. Next base: position 4,781,393 of record OZ252299.1, on the reverse strand, counting down.
TCGAAGGCCATACCGACAACCGGGGCAGCGAAGAGTACAACCTCGCGCTGGGTGAGCGCCGCGCCGCTTCGGTGCGTCGCTACCTCGAGAACCTCGGCGTCGACGATGGGCAGCTGACCATCGTGAGCTACGGCGAGCTTCGCCCGGCCGTGCAGGGCAACAACGAGACGGCGTGGGCGAAGAACCGACGCGCGGTCTTCAAGGCCGTTCAATGACCGAACGCCCCGCTCGGCGCGCGTGCGCACCGCCGAGCGACCAGCGCCGATGATCCATGGAGAGGCGGACCCCCGGGTCCGCCTCTCCTGCATTTGGGGCGCGGTTTCGGGCCTTGGTCGCGGACGAGTCGGCTCGTTGGCCCCGGCTCAACCCGGGTGATAGAGTCGTTTCTCTCGTGCCACCCCACCCATCCCCAGGAGCCCCCCATGCCCGTACACGGTGGAAAGCTGGCTGCCCGCGCACTCAAGAACGCGGGCGTCGAAGTCCTCTTCACGCTGCCCGGCGGCCACATCATGCCGCTCTACGACGGCTGCCTCGACGAGGGCATCCGCATCATCGACGTTCGCCACGAGCAGGCCGCCGTGCATGCGGCCGATTCGTGGGCGCGCTGCAACCCGGGCAGCATCGGCGTCGCGGCCATCACCGCCGGCCCGGGCGTGACCGATGGCGTCACCGGCATCGCGAATGCCTGGCGCGCCAACTCGCCGATCCTCGTCTTCGGCGGCCAGGGGCCGTTCTCGCAACTGCGCAAGGGGTCGCTGCAGGAGATGGACCACCTCGGCGTCGTCAAGCCGATCACGAAGTACTGCGACGCCGTCTACCAGCCCGAGCGCATCCCCGAGTTCATCGAGCTGGCGATCCGCCACGCGGTCTCGGGCACGCCTGGCCCCGCGTATCTCGAGATCCCGATGGACACGTGGAACGGCACCGTCGAGAGCTTCGAGCACGCGTACATTCCGACGATCCGCACCCAACCGCCGCGGCTCTCGCCCGACCGGGACGAGGTGCGCAAGGCGATCGACATCCTGGCTTCGAGTGAGCGCCCGCTGCTCATGTCGGGCACGAGCGTGAAGTGGTCACAGGCGACCGAGGCGCTGAACGCGTTCATCGGAGAGACCCACATGCCGACGTGCTGCAACGGCATGGGGCGCGGCACCGTCCCGCCCGACTCGCCCGAGTTCTTCAATCGCGCACGGCGCGACGCGCTCAAGAAGGCCGACTGCGTCGTGCTCGCCGGTACGCTGCTCGACTTCCGGATGCGCTTCGGTGCGACCATCCCGGCCGATGCGAAGATCATCCAGCTCGACATGGACAACATCTTGATGGGCCAGAATCGCGAGACCGACGTCCCGCTGGTCGGCAATCTCGCGTGCACCTTCGATCTGCTGCTCGAAGAGATGAAGAACCAGAGCGTCACGCTCGACTACTCGCCGTGGCGAGACGAGCTGCGCGCGATCGAGACGGCCGAAGAAGAGAAGGTGCAGTCGAAGCTCGGCAGCGACGAGAGCCCGCTCGACCCGATGCGCATGTGTGCCGAGGTGCGAGACTGGCTCGGCACGCTCGACGATCCGATCGTGATCGGCGATGGCGGCGACATCGTCGCGACGGCGGCGAAGATTCTGCCCGTGAAGCGCGAAGGCGCGTGGATGGATCCCGGCCCGCTCGGCACGCTGGGTGTGGGTATGCCCTTCGCGCTGGCGGCGCAGCTCTCGAACCCCGACAAGCGAGTCGTGATCGTGTATGGCGATGGTTCGTTCGGCCTGAACGGCTTCGAGTACGACACCGCGATTCGCTTCGGGCTGCCGGTGATCGGCATCGTGGGCAACGACGCCGCCTGGGGCCAGATGATGCGGCCGCAGGGTGCAATGATGGGCTGGGACCGCCTCGACGGCACGCTGCTGAACCCGACGCGATACGACAAGATCGTCGAAGCCATGGGCGGCCACGGCGAGAACGTGAATCACCCCGACGAGCTGCGCCCGGCCCTCGAGCGTGCGGCAGCGTCCGGGAAGGCTGCCTGCATCAACGTGAACATCCGGCAGGATCGTGAGTGGTCGGGCGGGATCTACGTCTGATCCGTCGCGCTGCCAGAGGGTGAGGGCGCCACGCCGGGTGGCGTTGCGCCCTCCCGGTCCACCACCCCCGACCCGGTCCCGGGAGAGGCTTGCCGCGTGCAGCGCCTCCTGAAGCGAGAAACCGCCGCCGTCCGCGTCTGGCCGGCGCTCGGGCCGTTGCTGGAAGTGCACGGTCCCCTTGCGGTCGTCGACCTCGAGACCACCGGCCTGCCCGAGCGCCGCTCGGCCCACGTGATCGAGTTCGCGGCCGCGCTCGTCGACCCGGGTCGGGATACCGTCGAGACGATCTCGACGCTCGTGCGTCCGACGGGGGCGCTGCCTGCGGCGATCCGCCGGCTGACCGGCTTGCGCGACGAAGATCTCGTCGATGCGCCGCCGCTCGCCGAGGTCGCACCCGGGCTCGCCGAGGCGCTGCGCGGGCGCACCATCATCGCCCACAACGCCGCGTTCGAGCGCCACTTCCTCTCGAAGGACATCGACCGCGCCCTCCAGAGCGCGCGCTATCTCGACACCCAGGATCTGCTCGGGCTCACGCATCCCGATGCGAAGGACCAGCGACTCGAGTCGTTCACCCAGATTCTGCTCGGGCGCGCCGAGCAGCATCGTGCGCTCTCCGACGTGCTCGATACGGTCGAGATCCTCGTGAAGATCGCCGAGGGCGCGGCGGATGGGCACGCCCGCTACGTCCATGCGCGCCGCGCGCTCGATCGATTCGCCCCCGAGTCGGGGTGGCGTCCTCTGCTCGGTGTCGGCTTCGCGCCCAGCGACGACTTCGAAGCCGAGAGTCCCTACGTCGCGGTCGGTGAAACCCATGAAGCTCCCGTGCCCTTCGACGAAGACGCGATCGCGGCAGCGTTGGCCGACGAGGCGCGCGGGCGCCGGTCGTTCCCGCGCTATCGGGTGCGTGACGAGCAGATCGAGCTGGCGCGCGCGTTCGCCCGCAACCTGAAGCGCGGCGAGACGCTGCTGATCGAAGGCGGCACGGGCGTCGGCAAGAGCCTCGCGTACCTCGCCGCCGCGATCCCCTTCGTGATGGATGCGCGCGAAGGCAAGCGCAAGCAGCCGGTGATCGTCTCGACACGCACGAAGCTCTTGCAGGATCAGCTGCTCGGCAAGGACATCGCCGCCGCCGCGCGTTTCCTCGGCTGGCCCGAGCTGAAGGCCATCTCGATCAAGGGGCGCGCGAACTACGTGTGCGAGCGCCGCCTGAAGGAGGCGCTCGCCGAGGGGTGCGATCCCGAGCTGTTCATCGAAGAGCGTCTCACGTATGCGACGCTGCTCGCCTGCGCCCGCAATCGTCCCCACGGCGAGGTCGGGACGCTGCCCGGCGCGCTGCACTTCAGACACCCGAGGCTGCGCGAGCTCGTGCGGGCATCGGTGGCGTCGCGCGCCGAGCAGTGCAGTCGCGAGGACTGCGCCAAGCACCCGACGTGCCCGTTCGGACTGCGGCGCGCGGCGCTCGCGAAGGCCGATCTCGTCGTGGCCAATCACGATCTGCTGCTGCGTTGGCCGCCCGACTATCCCTCGTTCTCGCACGTGATCGTCGACGAGGGCCATGAGCTCGCGGGCGTCGCCGACGAGGTCTACGCGCAGACCGTGCGCCCCGAAGAGATCGTCGAGCGTCTCGACGAGACGTTCGGTGCACCATCGAAGATGGGCCTCGAACGTGATCCCGGCACGGGGCTGTTGCCGCGCAAACAACGCATGGAGGCCGCGAAGGAGGTGCGCGAGCTGCGCCGCGCGCTGCTCGTCGACCTCTCGAGCGTGGGGCGTGCGCTCGCCGATCATGCGGGCGAGTTCGGTGAGCTCGAGCTTCCCGCGCTGGCCGAGGGGCCCTTCGTTGATGTCGCCCGCATCGCCGATGCCTGCGCCGCCCGGCTCGAGCACCTCGCAGGTCTGGCCGAGCGCCTCGAAGACGCGGCGGAGTGGTCGTTCGACGAAGACCCCACGTCGGGGGATGGCGACAGCGCCGTACGTCGGCACGCCGAGTCGTGGCGCGAGAATGCACGGGGCCTGCGGCTGGCGTTCGAGGGCGAGCGCGAGGGTGTCGTGGCCGCGTTCTCTCGACTCTCCGTGCCCTACGACCGGTGGACGCTCGCGCTGCGTTCGGTCGCGCCCGGCGAGGTCTTCCAGACGGCCTTCATGGAGGGGCTCGACTCGTTCGCGGCCGTGTCGGCGAGCCTCTTCATCGACGGCGATGAGTTCGCGGCACTCGGCGAGCTCGAGATCGACGGCTTCACCGGCCGTCCGCTGCGGCGCGTGCGCGTCGAGAGCCCCTTCGACTACGAAGCGAACCTGCGCGTTGCGGCCCTGTCTCGCATCGGCGATCTCGAGTGGGAGACGGCCCGGACGATCGAGACGATCGCGCGTCGGCTCGGCGGCCGGACGCTCGGGCTCTTCACCAGCCTGCGCCGGATGAATGCGGTGGCCGATCGGCTGGGGGTCGCGCTCGCGGGAGACGAAATCGAGGTCTTGGCGCCGCGCCGGGCCGGCGACGACCCCGCCGGTCTGGTCGAGCGCTTTCGAACCGCGCCGGGCGGCGCCGTGCTGCTCGGCGCTCGCACGTTCTGGCAGGGCCTCGATCTGCCCGGCGACCACTTGCAGGCCGTGGTCATCGAGAAGCTGCCCTTCGAGGTGCCGACCGAGCTGCGGCGCAGGCGCGAGCAGCGCGTGCGGGAGGCCGGCGGGCGCCCCTTCGAGAGATACACGCTTGGCAAGATGCTTCTGTATCTGAAGCAGATGGCGGGCCGGCTGATCCGGACCGAGACCGACCGTGGCGTCGTCGTGATCGTCGAGGGCCGCACCGACAAGGGCTACTTCCGACGTCTCGGCCACGCGTTCCCCGAGGGTACGGAGATCCATGTCATGCGCCCCGAGGACGTCGAGGAGCTGCTCGACGACCTGCGGCTCGGGCACGAATCGGCGCAGGCGTTGACTCCGGATGACTCGGAGTCATAATCCTCCGAACGCGCAGCAAATCACGGCCATCTTTCGAGAATTTGCACGACGTTTGCACTCGAACGAGGCGCACGCGAGCCGGACGGGGCTATTTTCGCCACGCCCTCGTGCAGGATGGGCGGGGGCAGCGAGATCGATGAGATTCTCGCGGGGAGCCCCCTGCCCGCGATGGCCCACACGGGTCGGTGGAGACATCTGGCTCAGGCCCGATGTCGAACGCGACGGGGAGCAGCGGAGTGAGTCTTTTCCTGGCGGGGCTCGGGCACTTCCATCCCGAGAACGAGATCGACAATGCGTTCCTCGAGAGCCTCGACATCGGGACCTCGCACGACTGGATCATGGAGCGGGTCGGCATCCGCAGCCGCCGCACGGCGCTCCCCCTCGACTATATCCGTGAGACCCGCAACGCGAACCCGGCCGACGCGATCGAAGCGGCGGAGTACTCGCAGGCTCAGATGGGGGCCCGGGCCGCACGGCTCGCGCTCGAGCGTGCGGGCGTCGACGCGCAGCAGGTCGGCCTCGTGATCGGCGGCGGCTGTGCACCCGACACCGTCACGCCCGCCGACGCGTGCAACCTCGCGCGCGAGCTCGACCTCGGGGTGCCCGCACTCGACATGAACTCGGCCTGCACGAGCTTCTACGCGGGCATCTACATGCTCTCGATGATGGATCCCGCGAAGCTCCCCGACTACGTGCTGCTGGTCTCGATGGAAGGCATGACGCGAACGGTCGACTACACCGACCGCTCGTCGGCGGTGCTCTGGGGCGACGCTGCGGTCGCGGCGGTGATCTCGCCGCGCGACACGGGGCGGGCCGAGATCGTGGGATCGACCCTCGAATCCGATCCCCAGGGCAACGAGAAGGTGCTGATCCCGCGCCTCGGTCACTTCGATCAGGAAGGCCGCACGGTTCAGATGTTCGCCATCAAGAAGACGGCTGGCCGTGTCAACGCTCTGCGTGAGAACTGGGTCGAAGAAGACCGCAGCTTCCATTTCATCGGGCACCAGGCCAACCTGCGCATGCTCGAGAGCGTCTGCAAACGCTGCGACATACCGCCCGACCGGCACCACTCGAACGCCGAGTGGTTCGGCAACACGGGCGCCGCCAGCGGCGCCAGCGTGCTCTCGCAAGACTGGGACAAGTGGAAGGCCGATGACGATGTCGCGATGGTGGGCGTCGGTGCAGGTCTGACCTGGGGCTCGTATCTCGTTCGATTCCGGGAGGCCGCATGACGCCCGGCGACGCAATCACCTACGACGAGTTCTTGAGCCGCACTTCGTTCAGCAAGACCGAGCTGCTCGCATTCGCGTACGGACGCCTGGTGAAAGATCCGCCGGCCGATTTCAAGGCGCGCCTGCCCTTGCCGCCGATGCTCATGGTCGACCGCATCACCGAGATCACGGCGAACAAGAGCCGGGGCACGCTGGTCGCGGAGCGCGACATCCACCTCGACGACTGGTTCTTCCAGTGTCACTTCCTCGGTGATCCGGTGCAGCCGGGCTGCCTCGGCGTCGACGGGGTCTGGCAGCTCTTCGGCTTCTACTGCAACTGGCGCGGCGGGTTGGGCACGGGTCGCGCACTCGGCTGCGGCGAGGTCGAGTTCTTCGGCCAGATCCGTCCCCACGACTCGGTCGTGCGCTACGAGCTGCAGGTCAAGCGCTACACGACCCTCGAGAGCGCGGGTGCTTCGATGATCGTCGGCGACGCGAAGGTGATCGTCGACGACCAGGAGATCTACACCGTGAAGGGCGCGCGCGTCGGCCTCTTCAAGGACATCGACTATCCGGACTTTCCTTGGCCCTCCGAAAACAGTCGCGGCGGTCAGATGGAGCGATGAGAATGAATGTGTGCCTGCGCCCGCTGCAGGCGCCCCTTGGCCCTCCGAAAACAGTCGCGGCGGTCAGATGGAGCGATGAGAATGAATGTGTGCCTGCGCCCGCTGCAGGCGCCCCTTGGCCCTCCGAAAACAGTCGCGGCGGCCAGATGGAGCGATGAGAATGAATGTGCGCCTGCGCCCGCCGCAGGCGCCCCCTGGCCCTCCGAAAACAGCCGGGGCGGCCGAATGGAGCGTTAGGCGTTGAGCGAACCCGAAGAAAAGCCCGTCGCCCTCGTGACGGGTGGAGGCACCGGCATCGGTGCGGCGTGCTGTCGTGCGCTTGCGGCCGAGGGCTTCCGTGTGGCCGTGCACCATCGCTCGAGCGAGGAGAAGGCGAAGAAGCTCGCAGCCGAGCTGCCCGACGCATTCACCGTCAAGGCCGATCTGACCGACCCCGAGTCGGTCGATGCGCTGATCAAGACGTTGAAGGAAGAGGCTGGACGCGTCGACGTGCTCGTGAACAACGCGGGCTTCAACATCAATGCACCGATGCTGTCGATGAACCTCGATCAGTACGACGATGTCGCGGGCGTCGCGCGCGGCAGCTGGTATCTCACCAAGCTGGTGCTGCGTCGCTTCATGTTCCGCAAGGGCAATGGACGCATCGTGAACATCTCGAGCGTCGTCGGGCACACCGGCAATCCGGGCCAGATCCCGTACACGATGGTGAAGGCCGGCCTCGATGCGTTCACGAAATCCCTCGCGCAAGAGCTCGCGGGGCGTGAGATCCTGGTGAACTCGGTGGCACCGGGCTTCATCGACACTGAGATGACCGAGGAGCTGCCCGAAGAGGTGAAGGAGGCGATCCTCTCGCGCATTCCCCAGGGCCGCATGGGCACGGCCGACGAGGTCGCCGACGTCGTCGCCTACCTTTCGACGCGGGCGAGCTACGTGAACGGCACGGTCGTGCACGTGAATGGGGGCATGTACGGTGGCTGAGATCGCAGGCGTCGAGCTGTCGAAAGAAGAGGTGCTCGGGCTCGTGCCCCAGCAGGCCCCCTTCCGCTTCATCGACGAGATCGCCGAGCTCGACCGCGAGCACATCGTCGCCAGCTATACGTTCAAGGCCGACGAGGACTTCTACCGCGGTCACTTCCCCGGCAATCCGATCACGCCGGGTGTGATTCTCATCGAGACGATGGCGCAGGCGGGTGTCGTCGCGTTCGGCATCTATCTCTACGCGCTCGACCATTCACAAGAGGAGGTCGAGAAGCTGATCACCGTCTTCACCGACGCGAACGTCGAGTTCAGTGGCATGGTGAAGCCCGGGGATCGCGTGACGACGACGGGCCGGGTGAAGTTCTTCCGGCGCAAGAAGCTGCGGTGCGACGTCGAGATGCGGCTCGACGACGGCACCGTGGTCTGTGCGGGTGAACTCTCCGGCATGGGAGTACCTCGATGACACGGCGTGTGGTCATTACCGGTCTCGGCATCATCGCGCCCAACGGCAACGGGCGAGATGCGTTCGAAACGTCTCTCAAGAAGGGGCAGTCGGGCATCCGGCACCAGGAGGTGATGGTCGAGCACAAGTTCGGCTGCACGGTGGCGGGCTCTTGCGAAGGCATCGACGCGCTGGCCGAGTCGACGTTCGAAGAGGACGAGCTCCTCGCGATGAACATGAACCACCGCTACGCGAGCCTCGCGGCGGTGGAGGCGTGGGCGGACGCCGGGCTCGAGCGGCCGTCCCGCGAAGACGACACGGTCCACTGGGATACCGGCGCGATCATCGGCACGGGCATCGGCGGGATGGACACGATCGGCGAGAAGGTCGTGCCGCTCACCGACGCCGGGAAGCTGCGCCGCCTGGGCTCGACCGCCGTCGAGCAGGTGATGGCGAGCGGCATCTCGGCCCGCATCTCGGGTCAGTTCGCCCTCGGCAACCAGGTCACGACGAATTCGAGCGCCTGCAGCACGGGCACCGAGGCGATCGCGATGGGGCTCGATCGCATTCGACACGGACAGGCCGAGCGCATGCTCTGCGGCGGCTCGGAGGCGGCGAGCCACTATATCTGGGCCGGTTTCGACGCAATGCGGGTGCTCAACCGAGGCTCGAACGACGCACCCGAGAAGGCGTCGCGGCCGATGAGTGCCTCGGCGGGTGGCTTCATCCCGGGCTCCGGCGCTGGCGTGGTGCTGCTCGAGAGCCTCGAGAGTGCCCAGGCTCGGGGCGCGAAGATCTGGGCCGAGGTGGGCGGATCCGGCATCAACTGCGGCGGCCACCGCATGGGGGGCAGCATGACGGCCCCGAATCCCGAGAGCGTTCGGCGCTGCATCCAGCTCGCCATGGACGACGCGGGCATCACCGCCGACGACGTCGACGCGATCAGCGGCCACCTGACGGCGACCGGCGCCGACCCGCGCGAGGTCGGCAGCTGGGCGAAGGCCCTAGGGCGCGGGCCCGGCGAGCTTCCTACCATCACGAGTACGAAATCGATGATCGGGCACGCCCTGGGCGCCGCGGGCGCCGTCGAATCCGTCGCCGCAGTGCTGATGGTTTCGGGCGGGTGGGTGCATCCCTCGATCAACTGCGAAGACGTTCATCCGGAGATCGAGCCGCATGCGGCCTCGATTCCGCACGAGCTGCGTGAGCAGCCCGACATGAAGGTGATCATGAAGGCGGGCTTCGGCTTTGGCGACGTGAATGCGTGCCTCGTCTTCAAGAAGTGGGAGGGCTGAAGGCCGCCGGGGGCGGTCTTCGATGGCCCTCGAATCGGTGGCGCCCGACGTGGGTGCACCCGGTTCGTGACAGATGGGCGCCGGATCGGCGTGAGCACGACAGCACGTGATCACGTAAGTAGAAGAAGGAGGAGCGACGATGGACCAGGGCGAAGTGATGGAGCGGGTGGTCAAGATTCTCACGCCGTGGGTCAAGAACGAAGATGCGCTGGCCAGCGTGTCGATGGAGACGAACATCCTCGACGATCTCAAGGTCAACTCGGCCCGACTCGTCGATGTCGTGATTGCCTTCGAGGACGAGTTCGACATCGAGATCGCCGACGAGGACGTCGACAGCGTCAACACGGTCGGTGACTCGGTGAACTTGATCCTCGAGAAGCTCGGCTGATCCCCGTGCCGCCGCGACGCGGCGGTGCTGCGAGATCGGGATCCGGCGAGGTGCGCCTGGAGGGGGCTCCTTGACGGGCAACGCATCCACGGACGATCTACGACGTATGCGCAGGGCGCACGCGGTCCAGCGGCTGGTCGGCTGGCTGGTGGCACCCCTATGGGTGCCCGCCGCCGCTGCGATCATGCGTTGGCGCAATGGCTATCGCATCGAAGACCTGAAGCGGATCCGCGCCGAGTACCGCGCGATTCGCCGCGCTTCGAATGCGCCCCTGCTGATCTGCGGCAACCACCTGACGCTCGTCGATTCGTTCCTGATCGCGTGGGCGCTGCGCGGGCCGTGGGCCTACGTGTTCGACTACGACACGCTGCCCTGGAACACGCCCGAAGAAACGAACTTCGCGACGACGCCGCTCCGACGGGTGCTCGTCTATCTCGGCAAGTGCATACCGATTCGCCGCGGCGGCGATCGCCAGGATGTGGCCGCCGTGCTCGGTCGCATCTCGTACGCCCTCGAGCAGCGCGAGGTCGCCCTGCTCTTTCCGGAGGGTGGCCGGTCGCGCAGCGGTCGGGTCGAAGAGAGCGCAGCGGCCTGGGGCGTCGGGCGGATCGTCGGCGGCGTAGAGGGCTGCCGCGTGCTCTGCGTGTACCTGCGCGGTCGCAGCCAGGAGAGCTGGAGCGACTATCCGGCGCAGGGCGACTCGATCTACGTCGACATCGCGTGCATCGAACCGAAGAGCGACCACCGCGGCGCGCGCCGCAGCCGCGACATCGCGCAACAGATCGTCGGCCAGCTGAAGCGCATGGAAGAGGCGCACGTCGATGGTCGGTAACGACATCGTCGATCTGGCCGATGTCGACGCCGATGCGTCGACGTACTCGCCGCGCTTCGATGAGCGCACCTTCGCTGCCGCGGAGCGTGCGTGGCTCGCCGAACGGCCCGACGCCGATCGCGCCCGCTGGGAGCTGTGGGCCGCGAAAGAGGCCGCCTACAAGGCGGTCAAGCGCGGGCATCGCGCGACGGTCTTCTCTCCGTCGAGCTTCGAGGTCGAGACCGACACTCGTCGCGTCGAGGGCGACCTCGTTCACGGGTTCGGCTGGGTCACCTTCGCAGGGCCGAACGCCGGTCGGCTCGCCGATCTGCGGCTGCGTGTCGAGACCCATGCCGAAGCCGACCGCGTCCATGTGACGGCCTGGCGCGACGGCGATCTGGCCCCGCAGTCGGAGATTGCCGCGCTGCCGGCCGCGAGTGGCCACAGCGATATCGATCCCTCGGCGTACGTGCGCCGCCGCTTGATCCGCCGCCTCGCCGCGGCGCTCGGCGTGCCCCGTGCTCGCCTCTCTCTCGACCGGCGCGCCCGCGTGCCGGTGGTGATGGTCGATGGGAAGGATGCGTCGATCGACGTATCCCTCTCCCATCACGGTCGATTCGTCGCCTGCGCCTGGTCGCAGCGCGACGTTCGCCGCGCCCGGTCACTCACGCGACCCGTGGCGCGCCGTGTACGTGAGGTCTGCGCTTGACGCTCGGTCGCCCGATTCGTCGTCTCGGTATCGTGAACCGCGGTGAAGCCGCCATGCGCTGCATTCGCGCCGTGAAGGCGCTGCGTGCAGTCGAGGGGCGGGAGCTCTCCGCCATCGCGATCTTCACCGACCCCGACCGCGACACGCCCTTCGTTCGCCACGCCGATGAGAGCATCGAGATCCCGAGCGACGACGGCGCCGTCGCCGCCTACCTGAACCACGAGCGCGTGATCGATGCGCTCAAGCAGATGCGCGTCGATGCGGTGTGGCCCGGTTGGGGCTTCGTCGCCGAAGATCCGAAGTTCGTGACGAAGCTGGCCGAGGCGGGGATCGCTTTTCTCGGCCCGAGCGCCGACGCAATGGCCGGGCTCGGCGACAAGATCACGTCGAAGCAGCTCGCCGAGAAGGCGGGCGTGCCCGTCACCGCGTGGAGCGGGCGTGCGCTCGAGAACGTCGAAGACGCGGTCGAGCAGGCCGAACAGATCGGCTACCCGGTCGTCGTCAAGGCGACGGCGGGCGGCGGTGGGCGCGGGATTCGCCTCGTCTTCGAGCCCGAGGATCTGCCGGCGGCCTTCGAATCGGCGAGCTCCGAGGCGCTCTCGGCCTTCGGCAACGGCGATCTCTTCTGCGAGAAGCTCGTCACGGGCGGCCGACACATCGAGGTGCAGATCGCGGCCGATCAGCACGGTCACGTGATCGCGGTGGGCAGTCGCGACTGCTCGGTTCAGCGTCGCAACCAGAAGGTGCTCGAAGAAGCGCCCCCGCCCGGTCTCCCGCGCGCCGTGCGCGATGCAATCGAGGCCTCGGCCGTTCGCATGGCGAAGCACGTTTCGTACAGCGGCGTCGGCACGGTCGAGTTTCTGCTCGAGGGCGATCAGTTCTACTTTCTCGAGGTCAATCCGCGCCTGCAGGTCGAGCACGGCATCACCGAAGAGATCACCGGCGTCGATCTCGTGCAGACGCAGATCCGCATCGCACGCGGCGAATCGATCTCGGGCCTCGAGATCCAGGAGCGGGGCGTCGCGCTCGAAGCGCGCGTCTGCGCCGAAGACCCCGACGAAGACTTCCTGCCGTCGCCGGGCCGGATCGTGTGCTTCGACCCAGCGCTGGGGCCGCGCGTCCGACTCGACTCGGGCGTCACCGCGGGCACCACCATTTCTTCCGACTTCGACAGCCTGATCGCCAAGGTGATCGCGACGGGCGACACCCGCGAAGAGGCGCGCGGTCGACTCGCCGTGGCCCTGCGCGACTTCGAGCTCGTCGTCGAGGGCGGGGCCACGAACAAGGGCTACCTGCTCGACGTGCTCGACGCCGAAGCGGTCCGGGCCGGCCCGGTCGACACGCGCTGGCTCGACGGCTTCAACGACGCGCGGCGTGCAGCCGAGCCGCGGGCCGACGGTCTGGCCGAAGACGCGTTCGTCGGCGCCGCGATCATCGCGTATCAGCAGGCGCGGGCGCGCGCGCGGGAGTTCTTCTTCGCTGACTCGAGCGCGGTCTCGCGCGAGCGGATCCCGCCGAGCGAGGGCCAGCAGGTCGACCTCTCGAAGGATGGCGAGAGCTATCGCGTCATGGTCTACGCGATCGGTTCTTGGCGGTATCGCGTGCACCTCGACGGTCGCGTCGTCTCGGCACGTCTTCGCGAAGAGGACGAGCACCGCGCCCGGTTCGAAATCGACGGTCGAGTGCGACGCGTGGTCTACGACGCGAGCGAGCTGTCGCTTCGCCTCGAGGTCGATGGCATCGCGCATCGCTATGGGTTGCAGACGGCCGGCCAGGTGCGGTCGACGTCGCCGGCGATGGTCGTGTCGGTGGGCGTTGCGGTGGGGGACGAGGTCGAGGCGGGCGACCCGCTCGGCCTGCTCGAAGCGATGAAGATGGAGATCGGCTTCCGCGCGCCCGTGTCGGGCACCGTGAGCGAAGTGCTCGTGCACGCCGGTCAGCAGGTGGCGGCCGGCGACGTGCTGCTCGTGATCGAGACGCCGCGCGATGAAGGCGAGGCAGGCAGTGCGACCGGTCGCGTCGAGCTGCCGGCGCAGGTCGATCCGCTCGCGCTGCTCTTCGAGCCCGGCGCCGAAGGGCCGCTCGGGGCGCCCGCCCTGGTCTCGGCCGCGAACGCCGATCCCGACGCGCGGCGCGAAGCCGCCGCCACGGTGCGCGAAGAGATTCGCCGCGTCGTGCTCGGTTACGACGCGAACGCCGAACGCTCGGCGCGGCTCGTAGCGCTGCTCGAAGCCGATCTGCCCGAGGATCTACCGAGTGAGTTCGCTCTCGAGCTCGCGCAGATTCGACACGAGCTCGAGACGTTCGCCGACATCGAAGAGATCTTCATCAAGGCACCGCGCGCCTCGGTCTCGGGTGAGTTCGGCCCCTCGAACGACGCGCGCTTCCGCATGTTCGTCCGACGCATGCGCGCCGGCACCGAGGGCATCGCCGAAGAGTTCCTCGAAGCGATGCGCGGGGCCCTGCGTCACTACGGCATCACCGATCTCGAGCCCTCCGGTGCGCTCGAGCGGGCGGTGCTGCGCATGCTGTCGATTCGGCTCGAGTCGAAGCTGCGCCATCAGCTCGTCCTCGGCATGTTGCGACAGCTGTCGGCGCTCGCCGACGCCGGCGTGGTGCTCGAGCACGACCGGGTGCTCGCTCTCACGCTCGCCCGGATCGCCCGGCTGCGTCCCCAGGTCGGCGACGTCATCGCCGACGCCGCCCTCGAGGCGAGCTACCTGAGCTTCCTTCAGCCCGGCATCGAGCGACGCGCTGCGCGGACTTCGGAGAACGTCGACGCGTGGCTCGAGTCGGCCGAGACCGAGCTGACCGTGCCGCCGACCGAGGTGCTGCTCGAGCTCGCGGCGGCCCCGCGTCGCGTCTTCGAGCGAGTCGGTCATTGGATCGAGCTCGACGATCCGGCGCGCAGCGAGATCGCGCTCGCCGCCCACACCCAGCGCCGCTACGCGCCGCGGTCGCCGCTCGCGTATCGCACGGCGATCGTCGACGAGACCCGCATCCACTGTGTCGAGTATCCCGAGGTCGGTCTCGTGATGGCGGCGATCGCGCGCAGCGGCGACGTCGCCGACGTGGTGGAGCGCGTCTGTCGCGGCGTCGGTCGCATGGCCGAACGCGCGCCCGGAACGCCGATTCACGCGGCCGAGGTCGTCGTGCCGCCCGGCGAAGAGGTCGACCTCGAGGCGGTGGCTCCCATCATCGAGCGAACCCTGTCGGCCGCCGCCCCGCATTGTCGCTTCACGCTCGGCCTGCTGTCGCGCGAGGGCGGCATCGATCACGTCTTCCGTACCTGGGAGCCGGTCTCCGGCGGCTACGTGATGCGCTCGGATCTCTACGACCTGCACCCGGAGACCGCCGAGCGAATCGGCCTCGACCGCGTCGCGAACTTCGAGCTCGAGCGAATCCCCTCGGACGAAGGCATCTACGCCTTCCACGGCCGAGCCAAGGATGTCCCGGGCGACGAGCGGGTCTTCGTGCTCGCCGATGCACGCGACCGCTCACCCGAGTCGGGCAAGGAGCTCTCGCACCACCTGGCCGCGTTCGAGCGCGTCTTCAATCGCTCGACGCGCAGCCTGCGATCGATCCTTCAGATGCGGGATCCCCGTCGGCGATTGCAGTGGAATCGGATCAAGATCTCGGTCGCGCCCGAGATCTTCCTCGATCTCGACCAGGCGAATGACGTTGCTCGGCGCCTCGCACCTTCGACCCGGCATCTCGGCCTCGAGAAGGTGATCGTGCGACTCAACCTGCTCGACCGCGATCAACCCGACGCGCCGGCGCGTCCCACCGAGATCGTCATTACCGACACCGGTGACCAGACCGAGATCGAGGCCAGGCCGCCGCAGCTCGATCCTCTGCGCCCCGCCGAAGATCACGAGCGGGCCGTCGTGGCCGCTCGGCGTGCGCGCCAGATCTACCCGTTCGAGATCATCGGCATGCTGACGACGGGCGATCAGTCGGTGGTCGATGCGGCCCGTGATCCCGAACGGCCGGCGCTGCCCGCCGGTGTGTTCGAGGAGTACGACCTCGATGCCGACTCGAACATCGCCCGGGCGACGAGTGTTGCCGGCCGCGGACCGGGCCTGAACGAAGCGGGCGTGGTGTTCGGCTTGATCTCGACGCCCACCGCGAAGGTGCCCGAGGGCATGAAGCGCGTGCTCGTGATCTCTGACCCGACGAAGCACATGGGTGCGCTCGCTGCACCCGAGTGCGATCGCCTCGTCGCGGCGATGGATCTCGCCGAAGAGCTGGGCGTGCCCCTCGAATGGGTCGCGGTGTCGAGCGGCGCGCGCATCGCGATGGACAGCGGAACCGAGAACCTCGATGCGACGGCGCGGGTCGTGCGCCGGATCGTTCAGTTCACGCAGAACGACGGGGTGATCCACGTCATCGTCGCCGGGGTCAACATCGGCGCGCAGGCGTACTTCGACGCGCTCGCGACGATGCTGCCGCACACCCGCGGCGTTCTGATCATGACCCAGAAGGCGTCGATGGTGCTGACCGGCCGCCGCGCGCTCGAGGCCGCGGGGAGCGTATCGGCCGAGGACGAAGGCGCGATCGGCGGCTACGAGCGCATCATGGGACCGAACGGCGAGGCGCAGTTCTACGCCCGCAGCGTCTCCGAGGCGTTCCACATCCTGTACGAGCACTACCGGTACACCTACGTCGTGCCGGGGGAGCGCGGACCGAGGCCGTATCCGACCAAGGACCAAGTCACGCGCAACATCGGCGATGCGCCGATCTTGCGCGCCGACGTCGCGTTCGACTTCACCAACGTCGGCGAGATCTTCGACGACGACACGAACCCCGGCCGCAAGCGACCCTTCGCGATGCGCGTCGTGATGGACGCACTGGTCGATCAGGACGGTGGACATCTCGAGCGCTGGAAGGGTATGGTCGGCGGCGAGACCGCGATCGTCTGGGATACGCACCTCGGTGGTCGCGCCATCGAGCTGATCGGCATCGAGAGCCACACGGTCGACCGTGACGGCTACCGGCCGATCGACGGCCCCGAGGCCTGGAACGGCGGCACCCTCTTCCCGTACTCGTCGAAGAAGGTGGCTCGCGCGATCAACGCGGCGAGCGGCAATCGGCCCGTGGTGCTCCTCGCGAACCTCTCGGGCTTCGACGGTTCGCCCGAGTCGCTTCGAAAGCTTCAGCTCGAGTACGGAGCCGAGATCGCTCGGGCGGTCGTGAACTTCGAGGGGCCGATCCTCTTCCTCGTCGTGTCGCGCTACCACGGCGGCGCTTACGTCGTGTTCAGCCAGGAGCTGAACCCGTCGCTCGAGGCTTCGGCACTGACCGGTTCGTTCGCATCGGTGATCGGGGGTGGCCCGGCGGCAAGCGTCGTCTTCGTGCGCGAGGTGCGCGCGCTCGCCGTGGCCGATCCGCGCGTGGCCGAGAAGCAGCGCGCGCTGCGCTGGAACCCGTCGGCCCGGGCGCGCGAAGAGTTCGACGAGCTGCTCCGGGAGGTCACGCTCGAGAAGCAGGCCGAGGTGGCAGCCGAGTTCGACCACGTGCACAGCGTCGAACGCGCCAAGGAGGTCGGCTCGCTGGGTGCGATCGTCGACCCGGTCGAGATGCGGGCGTTCTTGATCGAAGCGCTCGACCGCGCGGCGGGCGAGGCAGAATCGGCGTGAAGAGTCAGCCGCTGCGCTCCTCGGGGTCGCTTGCGGCGATGCGCGCCGATCGTGTGCCCGTCGACTGAGCTCCGAAGATGAGCGCGCAAGCCGACGATGCGATTCTGATCGATGCGATTCGGGTTCCGTGTGCGCTCGGCGTCACGGCCGAAGAGCGTGCGCTGCGCCGAAAGGTGCGGATCGATCTCGAGCTCGGCCTCCGTCTCGATGCAGCCGGTCGCAGCGACGATCTCGAAGACACGCTCGACTACGGCGCAGTGGTCGAGCGTGTCGAAGCGGTCGCGGGCGCGGGCGACCACGCCCTCGTCGAGGCCCTCGGGCGTCGCATCATCGACGACCTGTTCACGCAGTTCGCGGCCCTCGATTGGATTCGCATCGAGGTGCGCAAGCCGAACCCCCTCGACAGCGAGCTCGACTTCACGGGCTGCCGCCTGACACGGCGACGAGGCGAGTGAGCACCGCGCCCGCGCCGCCGGCCCGTTGGCCGGGCGTCGCCGCGGCGGCTCTGCGCCTGCTCCCGCTTCGCGTCGGTGTGCGTGCGGGGGCGCGCTTCGGGGACGTGGTGGCGCCCTGGCTCGGTCGCCGCCGCGCGGTCGCGCACGCCCACCTCGCCCTCGCGTTCCCCGACGCGAGCGAAGCCGAACGCGAAGCGATCTGGCGCGAGAGCCTGCGGCACCAGGGGCGCAGTCTCGTCGAGCTCGCGTGGCTGGCCGGATCGCCCGAGCAGCGCGCTCGACTCGTGGGCTCGGTCGAGATCGCCGGCCGCGCGCACGCCGACCGCGCCCGGGCCTGCGCGCCGGAGGGCCGCGGCGTCGTCGTCGTGACGGCGCACACCGGCAACTGGGAGCTCTGCCTCGCCGCGATGGCCGCCGAGGGGTACCCGATGACCGTCGTGCACCACGGCCTGGGCCGCCCGGGCCTCTCGGCCTGGCTCGGCGACGTGCGCACGCGGCAGGGCGACGTCGAGCTGGTCGAGCTCGGTCGCGCGCGCGCGGGCGAGATGCTCACGACGACGCGCGCCGGTCGACACCTCGTGGCGATGATGGATCAGAACGCGCGCCTCGACGAAGGCAGCTTCGCGCCGTTCTTCGGCGCGCCCGCGTGCACGCGGCGGGGCCCGGTCGTGATGGCGATGCGACTCGGCGTGCCGCTGCTGCCCGCGTTCTCGTATCGCGTCGACGCGTCCCCCACCCATCGCGTCGAGTTCTTGCCGCCGATTCGCGTCGACACGGATGACGCGCCGCCGGGTCGGTCCCGCGACGATCGCGTCGACGCGGTGCTGGCAGAGGTCAACCGCGTCATCGAGGCCGCGATCCGGGCGCGACCGGCGCAGTGGATCTGGTCGCATCGACGCTACAAGACGCGCCTCGCTGATCCATCACGCTCGCGAGGGGCGCCTCAGCCGAGCTACGCATCTCGGCGTCGGCGCGCTCGAGGCTGACCGCCGCATGGGTGTAGGCGGAACGCCCCTTTTCTGGCGTTCGCGGTGACCCTCGCCCTGCACGCCGCTCAAGACGTTCGGCGAACCGGTCGATTGAGAAGGGTGGTGCGCCCTCGGGGCGCTCGTCTGGATTCGCTTGGCTGGAGTCGCCGCGCCCGATGCCCGTCCGATCGTCGAAGTCGCTGCTCGCCTGGCCGGCGCTCGCATTGCTTGGCCTCGCACCGGGCTGCGCCAGCCCGCCGCCGTGCCCGCCGCCGGGCCCCACCGCCGAACAGATCGACATCGAGATCTATCGCAAGGCCGAGACGGAGCGGGCCGCCAAGCTCGCCCGGCAGGTCGAGCGCCTGCAGGCCGACCTCGCCCAGGCCCAGGAGGCTCTGGTCAAGGCCGAGTCGGGGCTGCGGGGGCAGCACTCGCGTGCCGATGCGGTGTCGAGCCTGGCTCAGGCACGGATCCAGGTCGAACGCGCGCACGAACGTGCGCCCTGGCGCGCGGCCGAGGTCGCCGATGCGATGGGCAAGCTCGACGAGGCCGATCGACAGGTCAGCGAAGGACACTACGGCTCGGCGCTCTTCTTCGTCTATCGCGCACAACGCGACGCCGAGAACATTGAAGCCGAAGTCGAACAGCTGCGCAGCCAGGAGAACGTTCGCTTCGTGTCGGCCGGCCGCGTGAACATGCGCACCGGCCCATCGACGACCGATCCGGTGTTGCGGGTGCTGCAGGGTGGCATGCCCGTGTTTACCGAGAGCACCCGCGACGACTGGGTACTCGTGCGGGCCTGGACGGGCGACGTCGGCTGGGTGCATCGCAGCCTGCTGCGCTGAGCGCCGCCACGCACGTCGACCGATCGGCGCATGCGCCGCTCAGGCGTCCTCGATGTCTTCTTCGTGATCGGATGCCGCGCGCTCGTCGACCTCCGCGATGATGACGCAGTCACGCCCCGAATCCTTCGCGCGGTACAGGGCCTGGTCGGCTTCGACGAAGAGCTGTCGCCGGTCGCCGTGATAGATCGCGACGCCGACCGACACGGTCACGCGCGATCGCTCACTCGGCGGCTCGAGGAAGAACGACGTGCTGGCGATGTCGTTGCGCAGCTTCTCGCCGAGCTTGGCCGCGCCGAGCAGGTGCGTATCGGGCGCGAGCAGCGCGAACTCTTCGCCGCCGTAGCGCGCGAGCAGGTCGGTTTCGCGGACTCCGTCGTTCAAGATCCCCGCCATCTTGCGCAGGATCTCGTCGCCGCCCGCGTGGCCGAGCCGGTCGTTCCACTTCTTGAACTCGTCGATATCGATCAGGATCAGCGCGAGAGGCTCACCCGTGCGGTCTGCGCGCTTGCACTCGCTCGTCAGCGCTTCCTGGAAGTAGCGGTGGTTGTGCAGCTTCGTGAGCCCATCGGTGATCGACAGCTGCTCGAGCACCTCGTTCATCTCCTGAAGCTCTTCGTTCTTCTGGCGCAGGCGCTCAGCCGTCTCCTCGATCGTGGCATGGCTCTGCTCGAGCTCGGCGGCATTGCTCGTCAGCGTCGTGGTCATGCCCCGGAACACGCGTGACAGCACGGCGACCTCGTCGTCACCCTGCTGAGCCGGGATCTCGACACCCTTCTCGCCGTCGGCAATGCGGCTGGCGGCGTCGCTCAGGGCTTCGATCGGCCGCACGATCGAGACGGCGATGCGGAAAGCCGCGATGCACATCACGAGGACGATCGCGAGGTTGATGATCATCACGCGGCTGATTGCCGCGACGATGGGCTCGAAGGCCGTCGCGTAGGGCTCTTCGTAGACGATCGTCCAATCGAATCGCGGGAACGGGAGCAGGCCGCCCACGCGTGCGTCGCCGCCTTCGGTCTCGTAATCCCTGAAGATCACGCGCTCGGGATTCGCGCCGCCGGCGAGTCGGGGCCCCTCGAAGAGCTGTCCGAGCCCCTGGGCTCGACTCGAGGCCAGGATCGTGCCCTCGTCGTCGACGATCGACAGCGAGCCGAACTGCGAAGTCCCGATCGCGTCGAGCAGTCGCGAGAGTCGACTGACTCGGAGGGTGGCGTGCAGGGTGGCGAGCCGCTCACCGTTGGCGTTCAGGATCGGGGCCGAGGCAATCTGGACGCGTCGACCACCGAGCTCTGCGACGGGGCCGATCTGGGGCGTCTCGATCTGAGCGAGCTCGACGAGCCAGGCAGGCGGGAGCTCGGGCGAGTGGCCGACGGCGAAGGCGACCTCACCGTTCGCTTCGGGCGCGACCACGAAGAGCGAGCTGTACTGCGGAAAGTCGTCGAGCAGGTACTGGAGGTACATCGACGCTTCGCGCGTGGCGCGCTGCTTGCGCCGAGAGTCCTGGGTCGCGAGCGCGCGAGGCACCACCTGACTGAGGACGTCGCTCGACGTGAAGACCTCGAGCTCACCCTGTCGCTCGCTGTACCACGACTCGATCTGCTCCGACGCTTCGGCCAGGGTCGACTCGTACTGGTGGTTGATTTTCTCGCGAAGAAAATGACTGGTCGAACGCACCGAGACACCGGCCACGGTCAACGACGTGAAGAGCGTGACGGCGAACACGAAGAAGACGATTCGTGTCGGGAGTCTGGTGAAGACGCGATCCAAGGGGCCGGGGGACCTCGGTGCAAGGGTGAGCGTTCCGCCGCCCCCGATGAGGCGCGGCGATCCCCCCTCTGAATCGGCCAAATCCGCGCGCGGCTTGATGAAATCCCTCCCCAGCAACCGGCAGATCGAGCCCCGATCGCAGCCCTCGAGTGGATCATTCGCGTGGCATCGCAACCGATCACCCGAGGGCGCGTCCCCCCGCGTGCTATCGTGCCCGGCTCCGTATTGCACCGGGAAGGGCCCCCGTGAGCGCTCCCTCCGACGACCGTCCCCTCGGCGACGACGACATTCGATCGATCCTCGACGACGCCCTCGCGTCGGGCCGTCTCGAAGCGCCCGAGGCCGAGCGCCTCGGTGCTCGAGTCGGCGATGAGCGGGTGCGCCGCCCGCTCGTCGAGGCCGCCTGGGAGAGCGCGCGCAAGGGACGCGGCTCGGTCGTCACGGTCTCACGCAACGTCTTCATTCCACTCACGAATCTCTGCCGCAACCGCTGCAGCTACTGCACCTTTGCGAAGCTGCCCGACAGCGCCGAAGCCCACACCTACAGCCTCGACGAGGTGGCCGAGGTCGTACGCGGCGGCGTGCTGACCGGCTGCACCGAGGCCCTGATGTGCCTCGGTGACAAGCCGGAAGTCGCCTATCGCAGCTATCGCGAGCAGCTCGCGGGGGATGGCTACGCGTCGACGACGGATCTGCTCGTCGAGGCGTGTCGCGTCGCGTTCGAGGGCGGCATGCTGCCCCACACCAACGCGGGCATCCTGACGATCGAAGAGATGGAGCGGCTGCGGCCCTGGAATGCCTCGATGGGTCTCATGATGGAGACCACGAGCCAGCGTCTGCGGGGCAAGGGCATGCCCCACCAGTATGCCCCCGACAAAGAGCCGGCCCGGCGCATTCGCATGCACGAAGAGGCCGGCGAGCTGAAGATCCCGTTCACGAGCGGCCTGCTCATGGGGATCGGCGAGAACGACGCCGAGCGCGCGGCGACCCTCGCAGAGATTCGCCGCATCGACGACGCGTACGGCCACATCCAGGAGCTGATCGTGCAGCCGTTCCACCCGAAGCCGGGGACGCGCATGCGGCATGTCTCGCCGCTCAGCGACGAAGAAGTGGTGGGCTGGACGGCGATCGCCCGGCTGGTGATGGGCCCGGATGCGAACGTGCAGGCGCCGCCGAACCTCGGCGAGACGGTGCTGCCCGAGCTGCTGCGCGCCGGCATCAACGACTGGGGCGGCGTCTCGCCGGTCACCCTCGACTACATCAACCCCGAAGCGCCCTGGCCGACGCTGCCGCTGTTGCGCGAGGTCACCCGAGCGGCCGGCCTCGAGCTGCGCGACCGCGGCCCGATCTATCCCGACTGGGTGCTGGGCGGCGCCGACCGGGTGACGCCCGACCGCAGCGCGTTCTACGATCCTCGGATGCGTGAAGCCATGCCCCGCTTCTTCGACGCGGAAGGCTTCGCCAAGCGCCCCGACACCCCATCCGGGGAGGAAGCCGCATGAGTCTCGAATCGATCCTGGGCACCGTCACGCCGGAGGTCGCCGGCATTCTCGAGCGCTCGCTCGAGGGCCGCGAGATGTCGACCGGCGAGCTCGAACGCCTGCTGACCGTGAAGGGCCCCGACTTCCACGCGTTGCTCGCGGCCGCCGACCACCAGCGGCGCGTCGTGCAGGGCGACGACGTGACCTTCGTCGTGTGCCGCAACATCAACTTCACGAACGTCTGCTACGTGGGCTGCTCGTTCTGCGGCTTCGCGCGCCACAAGGACGACGCCGAAGAGTCGTTCGATCACTCGATGGACGTGATTCTCGCCAAGTGCGAGGACGCCATTGCGCGCGGGGCGACCGAGGTCTGCATCCAGGGTGGCATCCATCCGAACAAGACCCACGAGCACTACCGCGAGATCCTGACGACGATCAAGGGCGCCTATCCCGACCTGCACATCCACGCATACTCGCCCGAAGAGATCGACTTCGGTCACCGCAAGAGCGGGATGAAGCTCGACGAGTACCTGGCATGGCTGAAGGACGCCGGCCTCGGCACCGTCCCCGGCACCGCGGCCGAGATTCTCGTCGACGAGGTGCGAGATGTGCTCTCGCCGAACAAGCTGAAGACCGATCGCTGGGTCGAGATCGTCAAGGCGGCGCACGGCGCCGGGCTGCGCTCGACGTCGACCGTGATGTACGGGCACATCGAGCAGCCCCACCACATCGCGACCCACATGGGCATCGTGCGCGATCTGCAGAAGGAGACGGGCGGGTTCACCGAGTTCGTCCCTCTCGGCTTCATCCACGAGCGCAACATGCTCTACAACTTCATGGGCAGCCGGCCGGGCGCTTCGATGATGGAAGACCTGCGCATGGTGGCCGTCAGCCGGCTCTTCTTCCACGGAACGATCGACCATATCCAGGTCTCGTGGGTGAAGATGGGACCGAAGCTGGGGCAGATGGCGCTGCAGGCGGGCGCCGACGACTTCGGCGGCACGCTGATGGAAGAGTCGATCAGTCGAGAGTCGGGCAGCCAGCACGGTGAGAATTGCCCGCCCGAAGAGTTCCGCCGGCTGATTCGCGAGATCGAGCGCGTGCCGGTCGAACGATCGACGACCTACAAGATCCTGCGCCGGTTCGATGACCCGTCCGAAGACCCGCCCTCGCTCGAGCCGACCCGCAGCGTCGAGCTCTCGGGGCCCGCGCGCTGGCGCGATGGCCCACTGCATCGACGCGAGGTCGCGAGCGGCGGCTGACCCCCGCGCGGCCGACTCTGCATCAATGCGAGATTCAAATCGCTTCGATGATCGAAGCGGAGCCGCCTGCGCTCAGTTCGTGCGCTCCAGAATCCGGGTGGTCAGGGCCTCGATCTGGTAGCGCGTGCGCGGATTCTCGAGCATCTCGCGCTCGACCTTCTTGATCGCATTGCGCACGGCGGGGTGATCCCGGTCGAGGGCGCGTCCGATGTCGGCGAGCGGCGCGTCGGTGTGACGGTGGCAGAGGTACATCGCCAGCTGCCGGGGGACGAGAACGGCGCGCCGCCGGCTGCGGGCCGCGAGCTGCTCGGGTGTCGTCTTGAAGAACGAGGCGACCACCGCGAGCACGTCGCCGACCTCGGGGCGCTTCGCCTGTGGCGCCACCACCTGCATCTTCTGCTGGATCGCGCGCTTCGTCAGATCGAGATCGATCGGTCGCTTGAGCAGCGTCGAGGTGGTGACCACCTGCATCAATACGCCTTCGAGCTCGCGGACGTTGCCCGCCACCGATTCGACCAGCAGGTCGAGGCATTCGTCGGGCAGCGCAATGGCGCCGTGCGCCGCCTTGACCTTGAGGATCTGCCGACGGACGTGGGCGTCGGGCGCCTCGAGTCCCGCGACGAAGCCCCGGCCGAGCTGCGCGCGGAGCCGCTCGTCGAGGTCGCCCATGTCCTGCGGCATGCGGTCGCCGGTGAGCAGCACTCGGCCCCCGGCTTCGAGCACGTGCTCGACGCTGTGGAAGAACTCGAGCTGCGTCGCCTTCTTGGCCGCGAGGAACTGCACGTCCTCGAGCACCAGCAGGCCGCCCCGTTCGGGCCGGTAGCGCCGCTTGAACTCGGCGGTCGTCTTGTTGCGGAGGGCCGAGACGAACTCGCTCGTGAAGAGCTCGGCGCTGGCGTAGCGCACGGGGCGATCGTTGTGTCGCGCGACCTCGAGCGCCACGGCGCGGGCGAGATGGGTCTTGCCGAGGCCCGGCGGCGAAGCGAGGTAGAGCTGCTTCAGCGGCATGGCCTGGCCGCCCGCCACGGCGAACGCCGCCTCGCGGGCGAGGGCGTTGCAGGGACCGACGACGAAGTTGTCGAACGAATAGGGGAGCCCGGGCTGAGCTTCGGCTGGCGCCTGCCGCGCTTGTGGCCGTCGCGGCGGACCGTCGTTCACGCGCTGACCGGGCGCGATGGGCGAACCCGTTCGCAGTTCGGCACGCGACTCGGTCGGGGGTCGGGGCGGCGCGCTGGGGGCCTGCTGGATCCGCAGGCCCTGCGTCGTGGTCTGGAGCATCTGCGCGAGGGGGCCCGCGCCGACCGCACGTCGAGCCTCGGTCTCCGGGCGCACCCGCTTCACCGGCGCTCGACGAGGCGCCTCGGCCGCAGCCGCCTGCGCTCGGGCGACCCGGGGCGCTTCGACCGCCTGCGATTCAGCGGGCGAGTCGATGAGGGAAGCGGCCGCGATCCCGCCACGTCCGATGTCGAACTCGACGCTCGCAGGCCGGCCGAGCTCGTCGGCGAAGGCCGCGGTGATGAGCGAGCGCAGCGTCTTGCGAACGCGATCACGATGAAAGGAGGTCGGGCAGAGCAGAACGACGTGTTCGTTTCGCGTCTCGCCCAGGGCAAGCGGGGCGATCCACGCATCGAATGCGAACGCAGGTAGCTCTTCTTGGAGTCGGCGCAGCACACCGCTCCAGACCTTGGGGGGGAAGGTCATGGTGTCCCAAACCGCGACGGACGGGTTCCGTGACGACTGCGGCAGAGCCCGCATCGCGGTTGAATCTAGGGGCTTCTTTTCCGAGAGTGCCTCTCACTTCACTCTCGGCTCATCCTCGGTTTTTCGGAAGAGGAAGCCGTTTTCGGGGGATTCTGGGCGGTTCCGGATGATCCCAGCGTTCTTGATCCGGTTCCGCCCTCGAACGGACGTAATATTCCACACCCGATGCGCTCTTCGCAAAGTCGAAATGCATAGATCGTGACCGACCGGTGAACCGCGCGAAGAGCTGTCAAATGGCGTTCGGGGTCGCCTAGAACCGCTGTTTGCTTTTCATTTTCCGATGATGCGATGCGGAGTTTGCGCGCGCCGTTCAGGTGCCTTCGACGTTGCGATCGTGTGTCGAGGGGGAAAGTCCGCTTCGCACTCGATCTCAATCAAAATCGATCAGGATACTTTTTGCGTCGATTTTCGGCATCTGCTGAAGCAGCCGAATCGATTCACTGAAGCGTGGTCGGTCCGGCGCTGCCTCCGCCTTCGAGCTGCGCGATTCGAAACCTCAACAGCTCGGAAAGCATGTGTTGCCGTGTGCACACCCGATCGACCTCGAGCAGCTGTTGCTTGTCATGAGCCTCGAGATCGACCGCCTGCGCGAGTGCGTTGACCAGCTGTTCATCACCGACTTCGTCGAAGCGGCTTCGATCGAAAGCGCTCGCGTGCCGCGGCGACGTGCGCTGCAACAAGTCCGATAGCAGCGTGAGCAGCTCGCCACGGCCGGCACGCATTGCGTCACGGTCCCCGTCTTCGACGATCTCGGCGCGCGGCTCGATCTGCGCGAGGCGGTAGAGTCGATCGCCTTCGGGCCGCTGCTCGTTCACGATGCGAAATCGCCGCGTGCCGCGAAGCAGGATACGGTAGGTACCGTCGGGGTTTCGCTCGGCGGCAGCGACCTCGCCTTCGCAGCCCACTTCCTCGATCGGGGGATCCCCCGCCATCTCTTCGTGGTGTGCTTCGGGCACCGAGACGATCCCGATGCGGCTCGGCGTTTGCTCGAGCACGGCCGCGATCATCTGCCTGTATCGCGGCTCGAAGACGAAGAGCGGCACCGTGGCCAGCGGGAACAGCACCACCGAGGGGAGCGGGAACAGCGGGATCTCGTCGGGTTCACTCGACATGCCCCCGAAAGGTAGCGATCACGCTCGCTCGTGCCCCGTATCAGGGCCGCAGCGCGAGGGCCTTCGGGCGGTGGCTGCGCGTCGCGCGGCTTGACGTTGGCGCGGCACGCCTCGACACTCGGCCAGGTCATGAACCGCCGCACCCAGAACGAGCTGATGCGCCGGCTGCGCAGCGACGCTGATCGCATCTGCCATCGCTTCGGTCTGCGCTACCGATCGCTCGAGCCCGAGCGCGCCAACGTCAAGCGGCGCTACGGAATCTGCTACGACGACGGAAGCATCAAGATTCGCTTGCGGCACGTGGCCACCGGCGAGCCGCTCAAGTACTCGAGCCTCGTAAACACGCTCTGTCACGAACTCGCGCACCTGAAGCACTTCAACCACGGTCCGCACTTCAAGGCGTTCTACGCTCAGCTGCTCGAGTGGGCTCGCCGCGAAGGGATCTACTGCCCCGGGCCGGTCGGTCGGCCTCGCGAGACGATGCGCCGTGATCGGCCCGATCCGGGCACCCGTCCTTCACGCCCGCCCGAGCGCCGCGCCCCCCCGGCCCATGCCACGAAGACACCGGTGCCGGCGAACCCGGAGCTGCCGCTCTTCGCTGAGTCCGCCTCGCCCGCGTCTCGGCCGGCGTCGCTTCGCAGCCCGCGGGTGCGTCCACAGGCCGCCCCGGTGCGACCCGCGGCGGTGCAGCTCGATCTCTTCGTCTGAGGCATGGCGCCCGACCAGGATGGCCGGGCTGCGAGCGCAGCTTCGCCCCTGCAAGTCTCCCCGGCGCACTATGGCTCGGCGCGGGAAGACTCGACGTGTTTCGACTGGGTGCCTGGGTTGATGGTGCAGTGCGCGCCCGCCCGCGGGCGGGCACCGAATTCCGACCGGTCAGGAGGCCTTCTGGGCGTCGAGCTCTTCGAGGGTGTTCGGACCCTCGACGACCTTGGTCGTGATCTCGTCGCAGGCGATCGCCTTGTCGAGGAGCTCGCTCAGCAGGCCCTCGACGGTCAGCTCGTCGTACTCTGCCATCGCATCTTCGAGCGCGCTCTCGGAGACGCTGAACTCGAGCGAGAGCTTGATCCTGGTGTCCATTGAAACCTCCGTGACTCCCCGTGCCTCTGGCGTTGGGCTTGGCTCTGACCTTGGCTCTCGCCGTCGCTCAGGCTTTGGCCTTCCAGCGCCCGGATCGCCTTCGTCGTGGGTTGCCCGGGCTCGCTCCGCATGGCTGCGGCTCGCTCCGGCCTGCCTCGACGTCTGGCTCGACCGCGTCCGTGGCGTCCCCGCGAGTCGATCATATGCGTTCGTACGGGCGGCCCGGCGGCCCCCGCACATCATGGGATGCGCGCCAGCGCCTCCCGGTGCGGCGCCGTCGGAAGATCGAGCCCACCTCGATCATCAAACGAATGCAGCAATTGGGCCACTCGCGTAAGCCCTTGAAATTGAATGACTTTCCTGTGCGCGGCAGAGCATACACCAGCGAAGGTGCCGGGGCTACGAATTTCGTTCGCGATTTCAACCCGTTAGGTCGCCGAATCGCGAGCCGCTCAGCCCCAGCGCCCGCTCCCGGTTCGATCTGCCCACACGTGGCCGAAGACGAGGGCCGCGGCCCCCAGTCCGACCCCGGTGAAGATCACCATCGAGAGCTGGTGAAGAAAGGCGAAGCGGGCCGCCTGATCGGGTGTGCGCCCAGCCTCGGCGTCGTGCGGGAGCAGGCCCGAGATCTCTCCCGTGACGACGAACTCCGAGTAGGCGCTCGCCGCGGCGAGCACGAGTGGGAAGAAGCGCAGCCAGCGGGCGCGGTCGAGCTGCCAGGCGCAGGCGGCGAGCACGACGCCGGCGGCGATCCCGAACAGGTGGATTGCACGCAGCACCGGACCCACCAGAGACCCGGCCACCTCGGCCCCGGGCAGGACGCCGAACGCCGTCGGGGCGACGACGAACGCGAAGAGGATCATCGCTCCGAACCAGCCACCCGCGATCAGCACGCTGAGAAAGCGCAGGGTCTCGGTCACGAGCAGCTGGCCTCCCCGGGGGTGCAGGCTTTGATGGCGGTCACCATGCCGCAACTTTTCTGCAGGTTCAGCGCATTTTGCGACTCAAGTTCCCGCCGCACAAGCCGATCCATTCAACACATGATTTCGGAGCCCAACCGGGGGGGTAAGGCTCCGAGCGACGCCCCGGGATGTTCGCATCCCGGGGCGTTTCGTTTTTGGTAGCGCTTCGAAGTGTGAAAGAGCCCGAAAACGAGCGGCTTCAGTCGATCTGGGGTGAGCCGGCCGACGTCGACCCCTCCAGCGGCTCGAGCGTCGCGGGATCGAGCCGCTCATGCTGGATCTCTTCGGCGAGCTCGCGCGAGGCCACGTCACTGTGGCAGTCGGCCATGCCCTCGCTCGCGCCCACGCCCTGGCGCGTCTTCGACGCCAGGCGATGGATCTCCTGAGGCGACAGCACACCCCGCTGCTCCAGGATGCGCTTCTGCTCTTCGGTGAGTGCGTCGCTGACCTTCGGCTTCTCCCACGCGTACTCCTCCGACTTGCCCGATGTGAACTCGACGATCTCTTTGCTGATGCGCACCGAGCACCAGTCGTGCCCGCACATCGCACAGAAGTCGGTGTCGACGTCGAGGTCTTCGTCGTGATACGCGCGGGCCGTGTCGCTGTCGAAGGCCAGCTCGAAGTGCTTCTCCCAGTTGAGCGCGGCTCGGGCCTTGGTGAGCTCGTCGTCCCAGTCGCGGCTGCCGGGGATGCCGAGCGCGATGTCCGCCGAGTGAGCGGCTATTTTGTACGCGATGCAGCCCTGCTTGACGTCTTCGCGCTTTGGCAGGCCGAGGTGCTCCTTCGGCGTCACGTAGCAGAGCATGCTCGCGCCGTGATACGCCGCCGCCGTCGCGCCAATCGAGCTCGCGATGTGGTCGTAGCCCGGGAACACGTCGGTGACGAGCGGACCGAGCACGTAGAACGGAGCGCCGTGACAGAGCCGGCGCTGCAGCTTCATGTTGTATTCGACCTGATCGAAGGGCACGTGGCCGGGCCCCTCGATCATCACCTGCACGCCGTGGCGCCAGGCCTCCTCGGTCAGCTCGCCGAGTGCTTCGAGCTCGCCGAGCTGTGCCGCGTCGGTGGCGTCGGCCAGGCCGCCGGGGCGGAGCCCGTCGCCGATCGAGAACGTGACGTCGTAACGCCGCATCACCTGGCAGATCTCGCCCCAGAGCGTGGCCATCAGATTCTCGCGCTCGTGGTGGATCATCCACTTCGCGAGCAGCGAGCCGCCGCGGCTCACGATGCCGATCAGCCGATCGCGCACGAGCGGCAGATGGGCGCGGCGAACGCCGGCGTGGATCGTGAAGTAGTCGACGCCCTGTTGCGCTTGATGCTCCAGACACCGAAGCACTGTCTCTTCGTCGAGATCCTCGATCTTGCGACCGATGATCATCGAGTAGATCGGTACCGTTCCGATGGGCACCTTCGCGTTCTGGATGATCGCCTTGCGCGTCGAATCGAGGTCGCCGCCGGTCGACAGGTCCATCACCGTGTCGGCGCCCCAGCGCTCGGCCCAGCGCAGCTTTTCGACCTCTTCTTCACTTCCGCTCGAGACCGGCGAAGCGCCCATGTTGGCGTTGATCTTGGTGAGCGAAGCGCGTCCGATCGCCATCGGGTCGAGCTGGTAGCCGAGGTGGACGCGATTGGCCGGGATCACCATGCGACCGGCCGCCACCTCGTCGCGCACCTGCTCGGGCGTCAGGTGTGGCTCGCGCTCGGCCACGCGCCGCATTTCGGGGGTGATCTTGCCGAGGCGCGCGTGCTCGAGCTGGGTCACGGGCTCGAACCCGGCCGGCGGCACCCACTCGTCGCCGATCTGTCGCCAGTCGGGGGGCATGAAATCCCACGCCGTCTTCTCGGAAGCGGCCGGCATGCCGGGCGTATCGGGTGAGCTGAACGTCATCGGCGTGCCGATGGCGGGCGTGTTGGCAAAGCTGCCCGGCGTGGTGCCGTGCTCGCGCGTGGCGGGGTTCGCCGATGCGCGGGGCAGGGTGCGGTGGATCGCGTCGTCGTGGTCTGCCATGAGGCGCCTCCGGTCGAGCCGGTGGCATCGCGCCTGCGCGCGGCTACCGGTCGGGTGCGTCGGGCGACTCGTTGCCTGCAGACCGCGCAAGCGACGAGGCCCCCGAACGGATCGAAACGGAGCGCCGGTCCGAGCCTTTCCTACGCTCGCCGCCGCGGCACCGAAATCACGGGCTGCGACGGACGAGATCAGGTTCCAAGGGTGTGATCTCAGGCCCGCTCGACTCGGGTCGAGCCAGGCCACCCCCAGGCTCCGTCTTGGTCGCCGACAAGGCTATCACCCGCTTGCCGTGACCGCATCGACTCGTCGCAGGTCTCGGCTTGGCGCGGCTCGCAGATCTGCTGTTGACTTCGCCCGCGCCGCCCCGCTCGCGCGTTGGAGACCCGAGACACCATGAAGCGACTCGTCCAGATTTCGCGCAGCGCCCCGGATCGCCTCGGTCTCCTGCGCGCGGTCGCCGCGCTGGCGGGGTCATTCGCCGTGCTCGTGTTCGCCGGCTGCGATCGAAACGTGGCGCCCTACGAGCCCGGTGACGCCAAGCAGCCCGACCTCTCTCGCATCTTCCCCGACAGCGGCGAGCACGATCATTCAGACGAGGCGGCGGCAGCGGGCCGCGAGACCGTGGCGCAGGAAACCTCGCGCGCCGGTTCGGCTCGCGGCGATACGATCAGCGGCGAAGTGACGATCGCATCGGGGGCCGCGCCCGAGGGTGCGACCCTCTTCATCATCGCGCGCCCCAAGGGTGCCACCGCCGGTCCGCCACTGGCCGTCCTGCGCGTGCCGAGCCCGCGATTTCCTTTCTCGTTCGAGCTGAGTCAGGCGAACGTGATGATCCCGAGCATGCGCTTCGACGGCGAGATGGACGTCAGTGCCCGCCTCGACGTCGACGGCAACGCGATGACCCGCGACGCCGCCGATCTCGAAGGTCGTGCAGCCGGTTCGCATGCGCCCGGCGCCTCGGGCCTCACGATCGCGCTCGAATAGGGCCGCCGGGCCCACGGGAACCCGGGCGACCCGCGAGAACGCACGCGTCCGAACCGGGATCGTGCGGCGGGTCAGCCGGGATCGATTTCGAGTTCTTGCACGCCGGCCCGCGTCCCGGCCACGACGATCGTCTGGCCCTCTTCGAAGCGGTCGGCCGCGTTCGCGACATGCAGGGGTCGGTCGGTGCCCTTGCCGCGCACGAGCAGCACCTGCACGCCGGTGCGCTCACGGATCGCCAGCTCGCGCAGGTTGCGACCCCACATGTAGGGCAGGGCGAGGATCTCCTTGAGCACGTAGTCCCCGCCGAGATCGACGGTGCGCCCAGGGCCGAGCGAATTCACGCCGCTCGCGACGCCCCCCGCGAGGTCGCGTCGCAGCTGCTCCTGGTTCGAGGCGTCGATGACGTCCTTCTCGGTCACGGTCGCGACGAGCCGCTTCGGGTCGCTGCGGTCGACCACCGCGAGCTCGTCGACGTGACTGCCCGAGAAGAGGTGCATCACGGTGGCGAGATCCTGCTCGGGCGTCACCGTGCGCGGTGCGTCGTCGATCAGGTCGCGGGCGACGATGACGTGGCGCAGATGATCGACTTCGTAGATCAAGCGCCGCAGCTCTGAGAGCGAGATCGCGCCGAGCAGCTTGCCCTCGGTGTCGACCACGAAGAACTGCGAGTGATCGCTCTGCACGACGAGATCGACGATCGACTGGAAGCTCGCGCTCTCGGGGATCACCTCGGGCCCGCTCTTCATGACGTCGCGCACGAAGAGCCCCTTCAGCACGTTCGGGTCTTCTTTCGCCTGCAGATCGATGCCCTGGCGCATCAGCTTCGAGGTGTAGATCGATTCGCGTTCCATCAGCTGGGCCACCAGCGTCGATACGACGCACGCAGTCATGAGCGCCGGGATGATCTCGATCGCGAGGGTCAGCTCGTAGATGATGATGATTGCGCTGATCGGAGCGTGCGTGGCGGCCGCGACGACCGCGCCCATCGTGACGAGGGCGTAGGCACCGCTCGTCGCGGTGGCGCCGGGAAAGTGCTGCTCGACGAGGGTGCCCACCACGCCCCCCGTCATGGCACCGAGAAAGAGCGAGGGCGCGAAGACACCGCCGCTGCCGCCCGAGCCGACGGTGATCGAGGTGGCGAAGATCTTCGCCACGACCAGCAAGGCCATGAGCGAGGCGGCGAGGCTGCCCGCGAGTGCCATGGTGATCGTCGAGTAGCCAACGCCGTATACCTGGGGCAGCCAGACAGCGATCACGCCGACGATCGCACCGCCGGCGGCGGCACGCGCGGGCTCGGGGATCGGTGATCGCTCGAAGAAGTCTTCGAAGAAGCTGATCGCCTTGATGAACGCGACGGCGACGAGACCCGCGACGGCACCCGAAACCATGTACGGCAACAGCTCGAAGGGGCTGACGATCTCGTACGGGGGCACTTCGAACGCAGGGTGATTGCCGAGGAAGAACCGCGACAGCACCGTCGCGACGACGCTCGAGATCACGATGGGCGTGAACTGAGTGACCGCGAAGTTGCCGACGATGATCTCGGCCGCGAAGATCGCGCCCGCGATCGGTGCGTTGAACGTGGCCGCGATGCCGGCCGCCGCGCCGCACCCGACGAGCGTGCGAATGCGCATGGTGTCGAGCTTGAGCACCTGACCCAGGGTCGAACCGAACGCGGATCCGATCTGGACGATCGGTCCTTCACGACCCACCGACCCGCCAGTGCCGATCGAAACCGCCGATGCGACGGCCTTCACCGCGACGATCCGGGGCCGGATGATGCCGCCGCGCCGGGCGACGGCCTTCATCACTTCGGGGATGCCGTGCCCCCGCGCCTCGCGCGCGAAGAAGTAGATGAGGGGGCCGACGATGGCGCCGCCGATCATCGGCAGCGCGATGCGCCAGTACCATGCGAGTCCCTGCGCGACGGCGAGAGGATCGCTGGCTTCGGCGGCCAGGCCCTCTGCCAGCAGATTCGGGATGCCCTCGCTCGGCCCTTCGAAGGCGAGGGCCTGCACCGTGCGAATCAAGAGGCGAAAGAGCACCGCGCCGATCGCACCCATGATCCCCGTGAACACGGCGGCCACCACCATGTAGAGATGGCCGCCCTTCTCGAAGAGGGCGCTGCGTTCGGCGGTCGAGTCGATCAAGGCGTTTCCGGGGCTGGCGGCGGGGAGCGCGCCGGGTCGGGGGGTGGACGAGGGGGGCGCTCGTGGCCTCCGCGGTTCGGCGCGGCGCAGCGTAGCACCAGCGCGCGCTCGCGGAACGCTCCGACCCGACACGCTCGAAACACCCCGGCAGAGCGCGTGGTAGCTTCGCCCCCATGCCCGACCACCCGAAGCCCTGGCGCCCGATCGAGACCGAGACCCTTCAAGAATGCAAGGTCTTCACCGTCGGACGCACCCTGACCGAGTGCCCGCACACGGGCGACGTCCACCCCTTCTATCGCATCGACTCGGGAGATTGGGTGAACGTCGTGCCGGTGACGCCCGACGATGAGATCGTGATGGTTCGTCAATACCGGCACGGCAGCCGCGACGTCACGCTCGAGCTGCCCGGTGGGCTGGTCGACCCCGGTGAGGCGCCCGCGACAGCGGCGGCGCGAGAGCTGCTCGAAGAGACGGGGTATCGGGGCGGCGGTGCTCGCCGCCTCGGCGACGTCAACCCGAACCCGGCGCTCTTCGGCAACACGTGCCACACGTTCCTCGTCGAAGGCGCGGTCGAGGTCGAAGCGATCCAGAACGGGCCGACTGAGGAGACGGTGGTCGAGCTGGTGCCGGCGGCCGACGTGCCTCGGCTGCTCGGGGCGGGCGCGATCACGCACGCCCTCGTGGTTGCGGGACTCTACTGGTGGGATCTCGACCGTAGGGCGTGAGCCGGTCGGCTAGCCGTCGCGGCGCCGATCGTGCGACGCGTCGACGCGAGACAGCACCGCGTCGACGATCCCGTCGTGGAGACCGAGATGGTCGGTCACGTCGATCACGACACCGGGGTGCTTTGCGCGCGCGGTGTCGACCAGCTCCGGGATCGTCTCGCGCACGTGCATCCCCTCGTTCAAGAAGAACGGATGCACATGAATCTCGGTCGCGCCCTCGGCAATGCACGCTTCGATGGCGGCCGCGACGTCGGGCTGCCCGAACTCCATGTGGGCGTGTCGCACGAGCCAGTCGGGGCGCGCCTTGGCGATGCGTTCGGCCACGGCCGGCAGATGCCCACGCGTGTCGACGCTGCGTGTGCCGTGATCGACGAGTACGATCGCGATGTCGTGGGTGCGGGTCATGGCGTGCTCGTTGCTCGGGCTTTCACCAGTACGGTGCGGTCACGGCGAGGTCGCCACGAACCTGGACGACGCAAGAAAGACGCAGCTTGGCATCGACGCGGTTGCGCCGCTTGATCTCCACCTCTCGCTTCGATTCCGCGGCGATCGATTCGTCGCCGGACAGGATTCGCATGCCGCAGCGACCGCATGTGAACTGCCGATCGCATGCGCTCGCGACGGGCAATCCGGCCGCTCGCGCGGCGTCGAGCAGTGTCGTGCCTGCCTCGACGCGGGTCTCGGTGCCCGAGGGCTCGAATCGGATCGTGTGCTGCGACGCCATGGACCGAGCATAGGAGGTCGTGGCCGTGAGGGCCGGATTCGCGGCGCGACAGGCCGCCGGCTACGCTTCAGCCATGCCGTCCGCGGGCTGTCTCATCATCGGCAACGAGATCCTCTCCGGGAAGATCGTCGACACGAACTCGCCCTTCCTGGCGCGTGAGCTGCGTGCGCTCGGCGTCGACCTCACGCGCATTCAGACGATCCCCGACGAAGTCGACATCATCGCCGAAGAGGTGCTCGGGCTTGCGAAGGCCAATGACTTCGTATTCACGAGCGGCGGCATCGGTCCGACCCACGACGACATGACGATGGAGAGCATCGCGAAGGCGTTCGGTCGCGAGCTGACCCTGCACGAGGGGATGGTCGAGCGGCTGGAGCGTGCGGGACGCGGCCCGCTCAATGATGCGATGAAGAAGATGGCGATGTTGCCGGCCGACGCTCAGTGCATCGATGCCGGCGATCTGTGGTTTCCGGTCGTCGTCGTCGAGAACGTCTACATCTTTCCGGGCATCCCGGAGCTCTTTCAGAAGAAGTTCGAGTCGATTCGCGATCGCTTCAGCGGGGTGCCCTTCCAGCTGAAGCGCGTCTACGTCACGGCGTACGAGAGCGACATCGCCGAC
Organism: Myxococcota bacterium; assembly: GCA_965250285.1. Taxonomy (GTDB): domain Bacteria; phylum Myxococcota_A; class UBA9160; order UBA9160; family UBA4427; genus CAYYSY01. The sequence continues at coordinate 4,745,361 of OZ252299.1, read as the reverse complement.
GAGCTGAACGCACTGCTCGTCGAGTTTCCGCAGCTGCAGCTCGGCAGCTACCCGCGCATCGCCGAGCCTGACTACCGCGTGATGCTGACGCTCGAGAGTCGCGATGGCGACTATCTCGAGCAGGCCACCGCCAGCCTCCGCAAGCGATTGCCGCCATCCATCATCCACAAGATCGACTGACGCAGCGGTGGACCGCGTGATCGAGTACGTCCACCCCGCCTTCATGGTGACGACGCTCGCTTTGATCCTCGTCGCACTGCGACACGGTCTTGCGCTGCGGAGCGCGCGCAATGGCGGCGACCTCGGTCGTTATACTCGCAAGGAACATCGCGCCCGCCATCTGCGATTCGGCAAGCCCGCCGTCGGGTTGCTCGTCGTCGGCTTTCTGGGTGGCCTCGCGACGACCGCGTTCTGGCAAGGTGTCTCACCGCTCACCACATTTCACGGCTTGATCGGTTCGCTCGCGCTGCTCGCGTTCGGCGCCGTCGCGCGCTTCGGCGGTCGCCTGGAAGAGGGCGACCTCAGCGCGCGAGAAGCCCACGCCTGGGCTGCGTTCATCGCGGTGCTGCTCGCGGGGACGGGCGCAGTTGCGGGGTTCGCGCTGCTGCCCTGAGCTCGGAACGGAGCGGTCGGATGCGTCGACCCGTACGTGTCGCTCGTGACCGGTGTGTCGGGCTCTTCTCGACTGCGTGACAGCGCGAGCCGCGGGTGATACACGAAGATGCATGCAGGGGTGGCCGGCACGACTCGGTGTGTGCGTACTCGTCTCTCTCTCGTTGATGGTGGGGTGCGTCCAGACCCGCTTCTACGACGGCCCCACCCGTCCGCCCGAAGAGATCTCCGTGATCTCACTCGACAACGATCGGGCCACGCTCAAGTTCATCGAGATCGATCGCAAGGAGCTCAGCGGACGCGCAGCCGAGGTATTGCCCGGGGATCACAAGGTGCGCGTGCGCCTCAGGTACATGACCGACATCGACGGCTCGTACGTCACGACGAGGTTCAAGGTGCAGGTGCGATGCGTCGCGATGTTCGAATCGCTTGCCGGTGCGCGCTACGTGATCCGGCCGATCGAGACGGTTGCCCGCGTCGGCTTCAACGAGCGGGTCAGCTTCACGATCGTCGTCGAGAACGAGGCCGATCCGGGCGTGCCGGTCGGTGAGTCGCGCTGCTACCACTGAGTCTCTGCGCTGCTCAGATGCGCCACATCTCTTCGAGCTCGCCCTGGAAGTCGCCCGGGTCCATGCGCAGACAGTGGATCTGACCGATGCGATCGGCGAGCGGCGTGCCGTCGATGCCGCGGCGCGACGCCTCGGCCAGGTCGCGTGCCAGCTCGCACAGCGTCGTCGCCGAGTCGGGGGTCTCGCCGTCGTCCCAGAGCACCATGTGCAGGTCGAACCGCACATCCGCCTGGAGCGCTCCCTTGAGACGGTCGGTGTTGATCACGTTCAGCTGCTGGGCCGGGGCGAGCTCGGTCAGCGCACACAGCAGGCGCAGCAGGAGAGGGTAGGCCGAGCTGTCGTCGAACGTCTGCGCGACGCCGAGGATCGGGCGCTCACCCGCCTCGAGAGGCTCGGCGATGTAGTCGAAGCCGTCGCGCACGCTCTCGCCGCTGCGTTGCAGCTGAGGCACGGGTCGAACGTCGGTCGCGAGACATCGAAACTCGAAGTCGCAGTCGGACGTGCACGCGACCGTGACTTCCTGCCCCTCGTAGAAGTGGTCGAGCACGAGCTCCTGAGACTCTTCGTTGGGGTCGCGACGCTCGAGGTTGCACACCAGGTCGAGCTCCGACTCGCCAAAGCTCTCGATCACCGCATAGGCATCGAGCAGCTCGCTCGCGATCAGCTCGGGGTGCGTGAGCAAGTCGGCGCATTCCTGAATCTGCTGCGCGTGATCGACGCTGCGCGCGCGCTCGTAGCTCGTGCGCAACATCGTGCTCGGGAGATACAGCGGTCGGGCCTGGTCCATCGGGGTCGAAGCACTCCATCGGTCGGCGCCGAAGCGCCTCGACTCGTATCGACCGATCTCGTGCAAATCCAAAGGGAAGCCGGTGCCGCACTGCCTGAAGCGGGTGCAGAAATGTGCACCCCGGCCGTCCGGCTCGGGGATAGACCCTAGTCGCGCGAGTCGAATCGCCCGACTCCGCGCCGACGGTTCTCAGGTCGTGACGCTGCCGCCGTTCAGCTCGAGCGTCTGGCCCGTCATCCAAGCGGCCTCGTCCGAGACCAGATAGAGACACAGCGCCGCGATGTCGGCGGGCTGGCCGAGCCGCCCGACCGGGATCTGGCGCGTCAGGTGTTCTGTGATCTTCGGGTCGAGATGATTGTCGATCATGCCGATGGCGAGACTGTTGGCCGTGACGCCTTGACCGGCCGACTCGAGGGCCAGGTGCCGCATGAAGCTGATGCCACCCCCCTTGCCGGCGGCGTATGGCGAGACACCGAGGTTGAGGCCCGTCGTGCCGGCGCCCGACGAGATCGTCACGATGCGGCCGTGTCCACGCTCGCACATGCCGTTGATGACGGCGCGCGAGCAGTTCATCACACCGAAGAGATTGACGTCGATGTACGGTCGCCACGCTGCGGGCTCGGTCTCGCGAAACGGCTGGACGCCCATCGACTCGGGGATCCCGGCGTTGTTCACGAGGATGTCGAGACCGCCCACGTCGGCCTCGAACGCCGCGATGCCCGCCACCACCGCGTCGTAGTCACCGACGTCGAAGGCCGAAACCCGCGCTGCGCCGCCGCCCGCCTGAATCGAGTCGGCGACGGCCGCCGCGCGGTCGGCGACCAGGTCGTTGATGGCGACGACCGCCCCCGCATCGGCCAGCGAGCGCGCAATGCCCTCGCCGACACCCCGCCCCGACCCCGTCACGAGGGCGCGTCGGCCCGTCAGATCGAACATGCTCGCATCTCCTCGAGGGCGGCCTCGGTCGGGGCCCCGTTCGCCGCGGTGGGCGCCGTGACCGGGGCAAGTTCGTCGATCCAGAATAGGCGCTCGCGCGCAGGGCGCCCCTTCGATCCAGGCCAGGTGCATGGGCAGGGCGCCCCTTCGATCCGGCCGTCTTCGACTGGCCCAGCGGCATCCAAGTGGTCCGGAGCGTCGTTGTGCATCGCCCGCACTCGCCTCCGCCCATCGCAGGTACAATCCGGCGCGGAGGGCGCGATGCGTCGCTGGCTGTCTTCGAACCCGTGGGTGGTACCGCTGGTCTTCGCCGTGCTGATCGGCGTCGTGGGCTATTCGGCCAACGAGGCCCTCGAGCGCACGATGAAGCACCAGCTCGCCGAGGATCTCAGCACGATCCTCGCTGCGGACCGTGCGGCCATCGACCTGTGGGTCGAAGCGCAGCGCGAGGCCCTCGAGGTGGCGGCGGCCGACGACGAGCTGCGGGCCGCCGTCCGCGAGCTCGTGCACCTCGCACGCACGGCCGACGACCCCGTCGCCGTACTCGTCGATGCGCCGGCGGGCGAGCGAGTGCGGGTGCACATGGCGCCGCTCATGGCGCGGGCCGGCAATGTCGCGTTCGGCGTGTTCGACCCGAGTGGTCTGTACATCGCCGGCACGGGCGCGATCGGGTCGCGGCCTTCGGGCCAAGAAGCGCGGCAGGCGCGCGTGCTGCGCGGCGAGACGATCGTGACGCCCCCGCTTTCTTGGGATGCGACGCGGGGCGGCGCCCTGTCGATCCTCGTCGCCACGCCGGTGCTCGATGGGCGTGAACGGCCGATCGCGGTTCTCGGCGTCACGGTGGATGCCCACGAAGAGTTCCTCCCGCTGCTCGAGCTCGCGCGGCCGGCCGAGTCGGGTGAGACGTACGCGTTCAATGCCGATGGCCTGATGCTCTCGGCCAGTCGCTTCGACGCCCAGCTGCGCGAGCTCGGCCTGCTGCCCGACGACCCGAGCGTCGAGTCGGCGCTCACGATCGAGATCCGCGATCCCGGCGGCGACATGACGCAGGGGTTCCGACCCGAGCTGCCGGTCAAGTCGCGGCCGCTCACGCGCATGGCCGGCGACGCCGTGGCGGGCAACGCGGGCGTCGACGTCGACGGCTACAACGACTACCGCGGCGTTCCGGTGGTCGGTGCATGGGCGTGGCTCCCCGATCTCGAGATGGGGATCACCACCGAGGTCGACGTCGCCGAAGCGTTCGCGGGGCTCGCGGCCGTGCGGCTCCGCATGTTCGCGGTGTTTGGTCTGCTCGTGATCGCGGGGTGCGCGATGCTGCTCTACGGCATCGTGCTGCAGCGCATGCAGAGCCGCGTCGACGAAGCGCGTCAGCTCGGCCGCTACAGCGTGCTACGCAAGATTGGCCGGGGCGGTATGGGTACGGTCTTCGCGGCGCGCCATGCCTTGCTTCGGAGGCCGACGGCCATCAAGGTGCTCGAGGCCGACGCGAGCGGCGGCGAAGCGATCGCGCGCTTCGAGCGCGAGGTGCAGGTCGCCAGCCAGCTGACGCACCCCAACACCATCGACATCTACGATTTCGGTCGCGCACCCGACGGCACGTTCTACTACGCGATGGAGCTCGTCGTCGGCTACACGCTCGATGGCGTCGTGACCCAGGGCGGTCCGTTGCCCGAAGGGCGCGTCGTGCACGTGATGAGTCAGGTGTGCGGCTCGATCGCCGAGGCGCATCGCGCCGGCATGATCCACCGAGACCTCAAGCCTTCGAACGTCATGCTCTGCGTGCAGGGTGGGCTCTACGACTTCGTCAAGGTGCTCGACTTCGGCCTGGTGCGACAGATCGATCAGAGCCGCGACGCCGCGCTCACCGACGTGACCTCGCTCTCCGGTACACCCCTCTACATGCCGCCCGAGATGATCCAGTCACCCGACACCGTCGATCAGCGCGCCGACATCTATCAGCTCGGCGCGATCGCGTACTTTCTGCTCACCGGCCGCAACGTGTTTTCGGGCGACTCGCCCTACGACGTGCTCGCCAAGCACGCAGCCGCGACGCCCACGTCGCCTTCCGAAGCACTCGGGCGTCCGGTCTCGCCCGATCTCGAGCGGCTGATCCTGAACTGTCTGGCGAAGGATCCGGGCGATCGCTTCGAAGACGGCGGTGCGCTGCTCGAGGCCTTCGAACGGTGCCAGGTCGATGGCGTCTGGGCCCAGTCCGACGCGCGCAAGTGGTGGGAGGGCCGCGAGCTCGAGAGCTTCGAAGATCTCGGCATGAGCGGCACGCACCCGTCCGGCTACAGCATCGACATGGACGCCCGCATCGCCGCAGCCCGCAAGGGCTGAAGCCGAGCTCGTCCCATGGCCGCCCCCGCCCGCACACCCGACTCGGCGCCGATCTTCGCGTTCGTCTCGGCGCTGCTGATCCTGTCGGCGCACATCGTCGCGAAGGCGACGCGCGATGCGCTCTTCCTCTCCGAGTTCGATGTGACGTTGCTCCCGCGCGCGATGATCGTGGCGGCGGCCGCGTCCCTCGCCGTCACGATGGGCTTTGCGCGTCTGCTCGCGCGGTGGGCGCCCCATCGACTCGTGCCGAGCGTGTTCCTCGCGAGCGCCGCGCTCTTCTTCGCCGAGTGGTGGCTGCTCGATCGCGCCCCGCGCGTCGTCGCAGTGCTGGTGTATCTGCACTTCTCGGGTCTCGGCGCGGTGCTGGTGAGCGGGTTCTGGTCGGTGGTGAACGAGCGCTTCGACCCGTACACCGGCAAGACCGTCGTCGCCCGCGCCGGCGGATGGGCCGCGCTCGGTGGAGTCGTGGGCGGCGTGCTCGCCGAGCGGCTGTCGACGTGGCTCGGGTTGCCCGCGCTCCTGCTGACGCTGACGATGCTGCACGGCGTGGCGGCGCTGGTGGTGAACCGCATCGGTGCCGGCGGTGTGCGTCCGGCCGAAGAGGAAACGCCGGGCGGTGCCCTCGCCGGTCTGCGCATCGTGCGCCGCACGCCGCTGCTTCGGCAGATGGCGCTCTTCGTGGTGCTCATCGCCGTGATGGAGTCGGCCGTCGACTACGTACTCAAGGCCGAGGCGGCCGCGCGCTACCCCGATCGCGAGGCCCTCGTGCGCTTCTTCTCGATCTTCTATACGGGCGTCGGCGTGGGTGCCTTCGTTCTGCAGTCGACGATCGGGCCCGTCGTCCTGCGTCGCCTGGGGCTCTCGGGGTCGATGGCGACGCTGCCGATCGGGGTGCTGCTGACGAGCATCGCGGGTGCGCTCGTGACGCGACTTGCGACGGCGGCGGCCGCCGCGGGCAGCGCGTCGGTGTTGATGGGCTCGTTCTTCCGCGCCGGCTTCGAGCTGCTCTACACGCCGCTCGATCCGGCCACGAAGCGGCCGGCCAAGGCGTTCGTCGACGTCGGCGGTCAACGCGTGGGCGAGATGATCGTCGGCGGCTTGATCGTGGTCGTGCTCGCGCTCTTCCCGGCCATGCCCCAATCGGGATTCCTCTGGATGGCGGCGGCCGCGGCCCTCGTCTGCCTCGCGCTGCTGGTCGGGATCCACCGCGGCTACGTCGCGGCGCTCGGTCGCAGTCTGCGCACCGGCGTGCTGACCCTCGAAGCCGAGGAGCTGCACGACGCGGTCACCGAGCGCACCTACGCCGACAACGTCTCGATCGACCGGGCCGAACTCGCCGCGCGCATCCGGGAGATCGAGCGCCGCGAAGGGCGCGGCGCCGAGGCCGAAGACGGAGCGACGCTCGATGCGGTCGTCGAACGCGCCCGGCGGCTCGCGTCGGGCGCCGACGAAGAGGTGAGGGCGACCCTCGCAGAGGGCGTCGACGCGCGCTTGATCGCCTGGGTCGTGCCGTTGCTCGAGCGCTTCGCGCTGCTCGAGGACGCCGAGGCCTGGCTCGCCGAGATCGCGCCCGCGCACGTCGGTCAGCTGGCCGATGCACTGCTCGACGCACGTTCACCCACGATGGTGCGTCGTCACCTGCCGCGCGTGCTCGGGCAGGTCGGCGACCGACGGGCCGTCGTGGCGTGCCTCGAGGGTCTCGGGGACGACGACTTCGACGTGCGAGTGGCGTGTGCGCGCGCGGCCTTCGAGTGCATCGCGCGACGTCCCGAGCTGCGCCAGCCCGCCGAACCGGTGTGCGAGGCGGTGCAGCGTGAGCTGGCGGTCGACCCACGCACCTGGGAGCACCGGGCGCGCACCCGTTCCGTCGAAGATTCGGGGACCGGTCCGGTCGCGCGCGGCCTGCCTCGCCGGGTGCCGCGCAACGTCGAGCACGTCTTCTGCGTGCTCGGTCTCGCTTTCGACGGCGAGCTGATCGCATCGTCGCTGGGTGGCCTCTACAGCGACGACCCGGGGCTGCGCGGTACCGCGCACGAGTATCTCGAGGCTGCGCTGCCGGCTCCACTCTGGCGCGAGCTGCGGCCGAGGCTGCCCGCGGCGGGCCCGCATGCGCGGCACGGGCGCCGCATCCAGGACATCACCGAAGAGCTGCGCCGCGCCGGCCGCGAGAGCTAGGGAACCTCTGCCCAGTCCGCCGTGCCAGGGCCGGGGCAGGCGGGGTCACCGTGCTCAGACATTCTCGGCGCGACCCGTCAGGGGAGCTCGTATGTCGCGCCCGTCGCGCCTGCGAACTGCGCGCGGTACCCCCGCCTGCCCCGGCCTCGGGACGCTTCGGTCACAGCGCATCCAGCTCGGCCAGGAAGCGGTCGCGGCGCGTCACCCTGCTCTTCCGCTTCCAAGCCTCGCCCGCGAACGTCTGCTGGTCAGCCATCGAGTTCGGCACCCAGAGCTGTTCTCGCATGCGGGGAGCGAGTTCTGCAGAGCATCCCTAGCGCCTGCGGCTACGAAACGTCGTCGCGGCGCGGCGGTCGGCCCTCGCGCAGCGTGCCCGCCGCGAATCGCTCGCTGAGGAACGGGGGGTCGCTGTGCGCCACGCCCCAGCCCCAGGTGCTCGAGATGCGCATCGTCACGATCTTCCACGCGTCGCCGCGACGCTCGAGGCTGAGCTCGTAGATGCCGCCCGTGAGCGCATGCTCGACGACGGTGTGGAAGTAGGCGCTGAGCTCGCTTCGGTCGCCCGCTTCGTCGACGACGATCGAGACGTTGGCGGCGTGGTGTCGGGCGCCTTCGCCGGCGAATCGCTCGTAGAGCGCGCGAATGTCGTCGCGTGTCGTGTACTGCAGGTCGTGCCCCGACCCGGGCGGAAAGTTCATCACGTCGAGCCGCGCGTCGTCGGCGAACAGGTCCACCAGCTCACCGACGTGTCCGGCATCGAGGCAGTACAGATATTCGTTGAAGCAGAGGCGCCCGTCTTCGGCCGCCTCACCGCGCCGGACCCGCCGCCGCAGGTCGGCCAGCTCGTGAGCGAGGTCGTCTTGCATGGCGCTCATTCTCCTCGGCTCGCGGGTCTCGCAGGGTGGATCCGCTACGAGCCCGATTCCAGTGCAAAGGCGACGAGGCTGTCGCCGAGGGTGGTGCCCGCGCGCGCGTGCCCGCCCGCGGCAACGACGACGTACTGCCGCGCGGCACCGCCTTCGAAGTCGACGCGGTAGCTCATCGGGGTCGCCTGCGGTCCGCCGGGCAAGCGGTGTTGCCACAGCAGCTCGCCCGTCGCCCCGTCGTATGCGCGCAGGTCGTCGTCGAGGGCGCCGCCGATGAACGTGACCCCGCTGGCCGTCGTCATCGGTCCACCCACCCCGGGCACGCCCCACTCGAGCGGCAGCGGTACGGGCGCGAGATCTCGCACGCTGCCATGGGGCACCTGCCACAGGATGCGCGCGTTCTTCAGGTCGACGGCGCTGAGCGTGCCCCACGGTGGCGGCACACACGGCAGGCCGATCGGCGAGACGAGCATCTCGCGGCGCATGCCGAAGGGCGTACCGAGCTGGGGCCCGTGTTCGTGGCCGCGGTGCAGGTCGCGTTCGGCGGCGAAGTCGGCGCGCGGAATCATCGTCACGACCCAGGGCAGGTCGCTGCTTCGCACGTACGCGACCTGGCGCGCGGGGTCGACGGCGATGCCGCCCCAGTTCGTACCGCCGGCGTTGCCCGGGTACATCACGGTGCCTTCGAGCGATGGCGGTGTGTACATGCCATCGAAGCGAAGCGCCTCGATCCGGTCGCGACAGGCGCCTCGATCCCAGGGCGTCACGCCCCAGGCATCGTCGGACGACAGCGTGTTGCGCACCAGGATCGGGATCGCGGGGAAGGGCTGGGTCGGCGAGACGACTTCGCCCGCGACGGCACCGGCGGTGGGGACGGCGCGCTCTTCGACCGGCCGCACCGGCTCACCGGTCTCGCGATCGAGCACGAAGAGCAGCCCCATCTTCGTGGCCTGCACGACGACGTCGCGCGCGACCCCGTCGATCTCGATCGTCGTCAAGGTCGGCTGGGCGGGGACATCGAAATCCCAGAGGTCGTTGTGCACGGTCTGGAAGTTCCAGACGACCTCGCCGGTCTCGCCTCGCAGCGCGACCACCGAGCTGCCGTAGTGATCCATGTAGGCACGGTCGCCGCTGTAGTAGTCGGGCGAAGCGTTGCCGGTCGGCACGAAGACGAGGCCCCGCTCGGCATCGACCGACATCGGCGCCCACACGTTCGGTGTGCCGAGCGCGTAGCCTTCATCGCTCACGAGGTCGGTGTCTGCATCGAAGCCGGGCGGTGCGAGGTCCCACGCCCAGCGCAGCGCGCCGCTGCGCGCGTCGAAGGCGCGCACGACCCCGCTCGGCGCGTTCACTCGGCCGTTGTCGCTCACCGCCGAGCCGACGACGACGAGGTCGCCCACCACGGCGGGTGGTGACGTTACTTGATATTCGCCCTGCCAGCGCTGTTGGCCTGCGCCCCGGTTGAGGTCGATCTCGCCATCGACTCCGAAGTCGACGCACGGCGCCCCCGTCACTGCGTCCACCGCGACGAGCCGGGCATCGTTCGTTGCGCTGAAGATCGTGCGCTGACAGAGCGCGTCGTCGTCCCCGTTCCCGCGCCAATGCGTCACCCCGCGGCACACCAGCTGGTTCGCGTAGCGGCCCGACAGGTCGATCTTCGGATCGTGTCGCCAGAGTTCGGCGCCGGTCGCCGGGTCGAGGGCGACGATGTGGTTGTGGGGTGTGCACAGATAGAGGGTGTCTTCGGCGAGGATCGGTGTCGCCTCGAAGGCGATCTCGCTCGGCGTGTCGATCCCGCGCCCGGACGAGTCGCCGTAGCGCCAGGTCCAGGCGGGTCGCAGCTCGCCGACGTTGTCGGGCGTGATCAGGTCGAGCTCGGCGAAGCGCTGCCCGCCGCGATCGCCGCCGTAGTCGATCCACTCGCTCACGGCGATCGTCGGTCGATCGGGCTGCGGCAGCGGCGCGGGTGAGCAGCCCCCTGCCCACCCGGCGATCGCCGCCAGGGCCGAGAGCGCCCAGATCCCTTCTCGGTTCCGCGTCATGGCTCGCCTCCTCGGGCCGCCCCGCCCCCCGACGCTACAGCAGCGAGGGCGGCCCGGTCCGAGCTTGCCCTCCGGTCGATCGAGGGGCTGGCCTCGGGGCGGCTAGACTGACGCGACCGAGCGGAGGCGAAGCCATGGCGACGAGCGAGCCGATCCAGACCTGCATCATCGGAGCGGGTATGTCGGGGCTGCTGATGGGGATCCGGCTACAGAAGGCCGGGCTGCCGTTCACGATCCTCGAGAAGGCGAGCTCGGTCGGCGGCACGTGGCGTGAGAACCGCTACCCCGGCCTCAGCTGTGACGTCCCCTCCTTCTTCTATTGCTACAGCTTCGAGCCGAACCCCGACTGGACGCACCGCTTCTCGCCCGGGCCCGAGATTCGAGCGTACTTCGAGCGCGTCGCCGAGAAGTACGACCTGCTCGAGCACATCCGATTCGACGAAGCGGTGACGAACGCCGTGTTCGAAGGTGGGGGCTGGACGATCGAGACCAGCCAGGGCGAGCGCCTGCGCGCCGACGTGCTCGTCGATGCGACCGGTCCGCTCCACGTTCGCAACGTCCCCGACATTCCCGGTCTCGATCAGTTCGGAGGCGCGTGCTTCCACTCGGCCGATTGGGACGACGAGGTGCCGCTCGAAGGCCAGCGGATCGGTGTCATCGGCAACGGCTCGACCGGCGTGCAGATGATGAAGCCGCTCTCGGAGGCGGCGGGGCACCTCACGATGTTCCAACGCACGCCGCAGTGGATCTTCCCGATCGGCAACAAGCGCTACACCGACGCCGAGCGTCGCTGGACGCGCCGTCTGCCGATCCTCGGCTGGGCGACACGCAAGGTCTACGAGACGATCTTCAACCTCGCTTCGGTCGGTGTGACCGAAGACGGCTACTGGCGCCGGCAGATGCAGCAGGGTTGTCGCGATCATCTGGCCGGCATCGAAGACGCCGAGCTGCGCCGCAAGCTGACGCCTGACTACGAGCCCGGGTGCAAGCGGCTGATCCTGTCGGCCGAGTTCTACCCGACGCTGCAGAAGGACCACGTCGATCTCGTCACTGAGAAGATCGACCGGGTCGAGCCCCGCGGTGTCGTGACCGAAGACGGCACCCTCCACGAACTCGACGTGCTCGTGCTCGCAACCGGGTTTCGCCCCTTCGAGTGGGGCATCTCGAATGTCATCGGCGAAGGGGGCACGAGCATCAAGGAGGCCTGCGCCGAAGGGCCGCGGACCTACCGGTCGGTCACGATGCCGGGCTTCCCGAACTACTTCATGCTCGTCGGTCCGAACAGTCCGATCGGGAACATCTCGATCATCGATGTATCCGAGTGCCAGACCGGCTACATCATGAGCTGCATTCGCAAGCTCGAGCAGTCGCAGGGCAAGGCGCTCAGCCCGAAGCGCGAGGCGGCCGACGCCTTTCAGCAGGAGCTGCGCGAAGCCATGAAGGGCACCGTCTGGGTGACCGGCTGCAATAGCTGGTATCTCGATGCACAGGGCACGCCGACGCTGTGGCCGTGGTCTGCCAGCCGGTTCCACCAGGTCATGCGGACGCCACGGTTCTCGGATTTCGAGCTGATCGACACGGCGTAGCAGCGAAGACGGGCGCGCAGACCCCTGGCGCTGCGTTTCAGTCGAGCACGTCCACCGAGCGCTGGCGCAGCCAGTGGTCGGCGAGCACCAGGCAGACCATCGCCTCGACCATCGGCACCGCGCGCGGCAGCACGCACGGGTCGTGTCTGCCCTGGGCCTCGAGCGATACGGCTTCGTTGTTTCGATCGACCGTGTCCTGGGCGACCGAGATCGTCGCGGTCGGCTTGAACGCGACGCGCAGCGTGATCGTCTCGCCGTTGCTGATGCCGCCCTGGATGCCACCGCTGCGGTTCGTCGGCGTGTGTGGTCGCCCGTCGTCACCGGGGACGAAGGCGTCGTTGTGCTCACTGCCGCGGAGCAGGGTGCCCTCGAAACCGCTCCCCACTTCGAAGCCCTTGCTCGCGGGCAGCGACATGAGGGCGCTTGCGAGGTCGGCTTCGAGCTTGTCGAAGACCGGTACGCCGAGCCCCGGCGGCACACCGCGTGCGACGCAGCTGACCACGCCGCCGACGCTGTCGCCCGCTCGGCGCACTTCGTCGACGCGCTCGATCATGCGCTCGGCCGCCTCGGGGTCGGGGCAGCGGATGATGTTCGAATCGACCTGCTCGGCGGTGACGCGCTCGCCATCGACCTTCGAGTCGATCTCCTGCACCCGCGAGACCCAGCTCACGACTTCGACCCCGCACGCGACGTGAAGCAGCTTGCGGGCGATCGCGCCGGCCGCGACGCGGCCGATCGTCTCGCGTGCGCTGGCCCGGCCGCCGCCCTGCCAGTTGCGCACGCCGTACTTGGCCTCGGTCGTGTAGTCGGCGTGGCTCGGCCTGTAGAGCTCGCGCATGTGGTCGTAGGCCGAGGGTCGCGCGTCCTTGTTGCGCACCAGCATGCCGATCGAGGTGCCGAGCGTCTGACCCTCGAACACGCCGCTCAGGATCTCGGCCGTGTCGGCCTCCTGGCGGGGCGTGGTGAGACGGCTCTGGCCCGGCTTGCGACGATCGAGATCGCGCTGGATCTCGGCGAGATCGATCTCGAGGCGCGGCGGGCAGCCGTCGACGATGACGCCCACGCCGCCCCCGTGGCTCTCGCCGAAGGTGCTGATCTGAAACGCTTTTCCGAATGTGCTGCCCGACATCAGGGCGCTGAGGGTACGCGATTCGTGCCCCGATCGCGAAGCGAGGTCGCCGCAGGCCTCGGGTCGCGGCGGCTTCGCGCCCGGGTGCAGGCGGGGCCATGCAGGGGAGGCGTGAGGGGCCAGTGATAGAATGGAGTCATGAGCGATCCGTGGCGTGAAGAAGAGCGCAGCTGGGAACGAGAGGCAGGGCTCCGCCCGCCCGGTGTCGGCGGCGACGTCACGCCCGAGGAGGCCAACTGGGGCGTCGCGGCGGCGCTGCTGGCGTTCGCGGGCTACGTGGTGCCGCTGGGCAACATCGCCGGGCCGGCGGCCGTGTGGCTCGCGAAGCGCGACGAATCCGACTTCGTCGAGCATCACGCCCGCGAGGCGCTCAACTTCCAGATCTCGATCACGCTGTACATGCTGGTTGCGAGTGCGCTGATGTTCGTGTTGATCGGCTTCGTGCTCGCGCCGCTGATCTTGATCTTCGATGTCGTCGTGATCATCATCGCGGCGCTGCGCGCGAGCCGGGGCGAGCTCTACGATTATCCGCTCTGTCTGCGGCTCGTCTCGCGCGCCGATTCGCGGGCGCCCCGGGCTTGAGCGCGCCCGAGGTCGGAACGTCCGGCGACGGGTCCGTCCGGGTTCGCTGCCACGCGTGCTTCAAGCCCGTCGCCCACTGCCTCTGTGAGCTGATCGAACCGGTCGCCAATCGAACGCACGTGACGGTGCTGCAGCACCCGCGCGAACGGTTCCATGCAATCGGGACGGCGCGCATCGTTCAGCTCGGTCTCGAGCGGGCGCGCATCGTGGTGCCGAGGGACTGTTTCACCCGCAGCCTCGAAGAGCGCTTCGAGCTCGAGCCCGATGTCGGCGTGCTGTTCCCCGCTCACGACGCCCGCTTCCTCGAAGATCTCACCCCCGAAGAGCGCCCCGCCGCCCTCGTCGTCCTCGACGGTACCTGGTCGCAGGCGCGCAACCTGCACCGCGCGAACGCGTGGCTGCACGATCGCCCGCACTTCGCGCTGCGTCCGCTCGCGCCGACGCGCTACCGAATTCGCAAGGCGCCGCGACCCGAGTACGTGTCGACCCTCGAGGCGGTCATTCGCGCCCTCCAGCTGCTCGAGCCCGAGACCGCGGGTCTGGAGGGGCTCCTTCGCGTGTTCGACACGATGATCGATCGGCAGATCACGCATCAACATCGCAATCCACGGCGCCGCACGCGTGATCGCGGAGCCGCCCCGCGCCGAACGCGGTAGGTTTGCGGCGACCGGAGGGCACGCGATGCGCGAGTGGCTCCACGAGGTATTCGAAGGTCGCCCGGCCTGGATGAACGCCGTCATGGTGTTCTGCGCTTGGATGACCTTCGTCTACGTCCCCTGGGATCTCTTCATCAAGCCGGTCGAAGCCGACGAAGAGGTGTGGTTCGGCCTGCTCTTTCACGGTGCGGCCGCAAAGTGGCTCGCGATCCCGCACTGGATGGTCTACGCCGGTGGCCTCTACGGCTTTCGCCGCATGCGTCCGTGGATGGCGCTGGCTGCGCCTGCCTACACGGCCCAGGTCGCGTTCGGCATGTTCCTCTGGCCGGTGCTGCAATATGGGGGTCTCACCGGCTTCGCGCTCGGTGTCATCTCGGTCATTCCCTTCGCTGCGCTCACCGCGGCGTTCTGGAACAGGCGCGAGCTCTTTCTCGCCGACCCGACACCGCTCGGCGAGCGCTATGGCGGCTGGGCCGTGGTGACGGGCGCCTCGGCGGGCATCGGTGCCGGCTTCGCCAGGGCCGCCGCGCGCGAAGGCTTGTCCGTCGCGCTCGTCGCCCGAAGAAAGGATCGCCTCGAGACGCTCGCCGGCGAGCTCGAGGAGCGACACGAGGTCGAAACCCGCGTCATCGAGCTCGATCTGTCGACGGAGGGCGCCGCGTCGAAGCTCGCCGACGCGGTGGCCGAGCTCGACGTCGGCCTCCTCGTCAACAACGCGGGTTTCGGGCTGCAGGGCCCGTTCGAAGGGCAGGACGTCTCGCGACTCGAGGAGATGGTGCAGCTCAACTGCGCCGCGACGATGTCGATCACCCACCGGCTGTTGCCGCCGATGAAGCAGCGCGGACGCGCGGGCATCATCATCATCGGCTCGGCTGCGGGCTGGCAGCCGCTCCCGCAGCACGGTGTCTACGCCGCCACCAAGGCGTTCGACAAGTTCTTCGGCGAGGCCCTCTCCGACGAGATGTCGGGCACAGGTGTCGACGTGCTGGTCGTCGAGCCGGGCACCGTCGAGACGGAATTTCAGGCCGTCTCGGGTCAGGTCGAACATGCGGGGGCCAGCGTGGACGACGTCGTCGACACGGCGCTCGAAGCGCTCGGCCGGCAGCCTTCGGTGGTCGTCGGCTGGATGAACTATCTGCGTGCGCTGCTCGCGACGCGGCTCATCTCGAAGCCGATGCTGCTGCGAATCGCTCGAAGCGTGACCGAGCGCCACACACCGCCGAGCTGAGCTGCGCTGGGTGACGCTCAGGCGTCGGCGCGCTGCCAGCGGCCGTCGCCGCAATCCTTCACCACGCCGCGCTCGACCCAGCGCGCGATGTGCTGCTCGGCGCTGCGGCGCTCGGTGAACTCGGCCCACGGCACGTCGTCGCCCGGGCGGTAGACGAAGCGGTGCGCGGCGATGTCCGCCATCGAGCGCGGCTCGGTCAGATACGCGAGCAGCTTGGCTTCGCGGTCTGCGATCTTCGCTTCGAAGACATCGAGTCGCTCGAGGAAGGCCGCCTGGCCTTCGAGCACCCCGATGTGGTGGAACGTCGCGTACCAGTCGGCGTCGAGCGCGCGCACCCGGGCGAGGCTCCGCTCGAAGTCTTCGAGGTTCGACCAGGCGTCGCCGTAGTAGGGGCCGAAGCTCGTGAGCTCGATGTCGCCCAGATAGAGCAGGCGCTTCTCTTCGTCGCCGTCGCGCCAGCGAACCATGAAGCAGCAGTGCCCGCGTGTGTGACCGGGTGTGTGCATCACCTCGATCTCGACGCCGCCCAGGTCGATCTCGTCGCCATCGGCCAGCAGCTCGACCTCTTCGCGCACTTCGTAGTGGAACTGGTCGACGAGCACCTGCTCGAAGCCGGCTTTGGTCTGCCCGGTGAAGCCGTAGATCGCGAGCATCGCATCGAGGCCCGAGAGCCCGATCGCGTCGGCCTCGTGCAGGTGCACCGGCGCGTCGGGAAAGAGCGGGTAACCGGCGATGTGGTCTTCGTGGCAGTGGCTGCCGAGTACCAGGTCGACCTGAGGGAGGGTCTCGGTGCGCTGCCACAGGCCCACCGACGGGTCGATGATCGCCGTCGCATCGCGGCCCTTCACGAGGATCGAGTTGCCTTCGGGATAGCGACCGCCGCGATGCCCGATCAGCACGTGCACGGGGCCGATCTGCAGATCGTCGTCGCCCGGTGCTTTTTCGCTCGCGTCACTCATGCGATGCTCCCCTCCCGGGTCGACACGGCTCGAGACGACACGGCGATTCTCGGGTCACGACGGCCCGAAGCGACACAGCATACCGGGTGGAGGTGGAGATGCCGCGCAAGTACTGGTTGATGAAGTCGGAGCCCTTCAAGTACTCGTGGGACGAGCTCGTGAAGGACAAGAAGACGTACTGGGACGGCGTCCGCAACTACGAGGCCCGCAACCACATGCAGGCCATGAAGCAGGGCGACTTCGCGCTCTACTACCACTCGAACGAGGGCAAGGAGGTCGTCGGCGTCGCGAAGATCGTCGGCGAGTCGTACCCCGATCCCACGACGGACGACGATCGCTGGTGCGTCGTCGACGTCGCTCCGGTGGCGCCTCTGAAGGTGCCCGTGACCCTCGCGCAGGTGAAGGCCGAGCCGAAGCTCGCCGAGATGCAGCTCATCACCCGCGGCCGCTTGTCCGTCGTGCCCGTCACCGCCGCCGAATTCAAGCAGGTGCTGAAGATGGGCAAGACCCCGGTGCCGAAGTGAGCACGGGCGAGATGACCGACGATGAGATCGCCCATGCGGGCGAAGGCGCGCTGCTCTTCGAGACGATCCGCACCGCCCGCGCGATTCGCCGGCTGAGGCCCGACCCCGTGCCGAAGGGGTTGATTCGCAAGGTGTGCGAGGCGGGCATCTGGGCGCCGTCGGGGGGCAATCGCCAGCCGTGGACGTTCGTCGTGGTGACCGAGCCCGAGCGCCGTGCGTGGATCGCCGAGCGCTATCGCACGTCGTTCCACGCCTACATTCGACCCGCTTTCGAGGCCGCCGAGGCCGATCCCGACTTTTCGCCCGCGAAGCTGCGCAACATGAAGGCGGCGCTGCACCTCGCCGATCATCTGCATGAAGCGCCCGTCCACCTCTTCGTCGCGGGCTGGACCCGCCGCGGGCAGGAGCAGTCGCAGGCGATCTATCCCTGCATCCAGAACGTCCTGCTCGCCTGCCGCGCGGTCGGGCTCGGCGCGTCGCTGACGACCGTGCACCGCACGTTCCAGCGCGAGATCGACGACTATCTCGGGCTCTCGGAGAAGACCCCGAGCTCGGCGTTGATCCCGATCGGCTGGCCCCTCGGCAAGCACGGGCAGCCGCCGCGCAAGCCCATCGACGACAAGCTCCACTGGGAGCGCTACGCGCCCGACGCCTGACGCGACTTCGCCAGCTCCTCGAAGTGAGCTCGAAGCGTGCGCTTGCCGTTGCAGGGTGCGACGCCGTCGATCTCGCCGGCGGTGACGATGAAGTCGAACAGGTCGCCGAACTGGGTGTTGAGCAAGCGCACGACCTTGACGCCGACCTTCATCAATCCCATCGGGATGTGCGTGAGTCTGGGCTCGGTGCCGAGCACGTCGTAGGCGAGCTCGGCGGCCTCGTTCTGCGTGTAGATGTCGGGGCCGCCGATGCCGTGCTCCTTCTCGCTCGAGTCGACCGCGGCGACGGCGACCTCGGCTACGTCGAGGCCGTGCACGGGGTTGAAGCGGTTGGTGCCGTCGCCGACGATCCACGACCGGCCCTTCTTCGCCATGTCCATCAAGACGCCCATGTCGCTGAAATAGCCGCCGGGCCGAATCACCGCGTAGTCCATCGACGAGGCCGCCAGATCGCGCACCACCTTCTCGTGGGCGATGGTGATCGCGAGGTCGGCGATCTCTTCGGCGCCCCACATCGAGACGTAGACGAACTTCTTCACGCCCGCGGCCTCGGCCGAGTCGATGAGATTGCGGTTGCACTGGTAGTCGACCTGCTCGAACGAGAGCATGTCGCGCTGGCGCGAGATGCCGACGCTCGAGAAGACGACGTCGGCGCCGCGCATTGCCTCGGCGAGCGTTTCGGGCTTCGTGACCTCGGCGACCGCGACCTCGTCGCACAGCTCGCGTACGGCCGGGGCGTGGAAAGGCCCGGCCTTCGCGAGTCGCGCCTCGCTGCGGGTGAGCGCGCGCACCCGGTAGCCGGCAGACTTGAAGGCCTGCACGGCGAACTTGCCGATGTATCCGGTCGATCCTGCGATGACGACGGTGCGCTGGCTCATGGCTTGGGGCCGTCTCCTGGTCGCGATTCGGCGCTCATTCGGCCGGTTGCCGGACGACGCAGATGGGCTCGTTCGGGCCGTTGGAATAGGCCGTTGCCCCCCATTCGTCCATCGAAAGCGCTGCCGCAGCCGTCTATCTTCTCCTGTCCCGCCTCAGTCGGGTTTCGCCTGGAGGAAGACATACATGGCCGATGCCGATCGACATCCCGATGGCGGCGTGACCGTCGAGCGCCGCGGCGCCCTTTTGCTGATCGGTCTCGACCGCCCCGAGAAGCTGAACGGCCTCACGCCGAAGATGTCGAGTGAGCTCGCCGATGCGTTCACGACCCTCGACGACGACGAGACGCTCTTCGCCGGCGTCGTGTTCGGCCACGGCGACCGCGGCTTCACCGCCGGGCTCGATCTGCCCAAGTGGTCCGAGGGCATGAAGGGGGGCGGTGGCGCCCGCAAGGAAGACGCGCCCAAGCGCGTCGACCCGTTTGGGTTGCAGGCCCGGCGCTGCAGCAAGCCGGTCGTGTGCGCGGTGCACGGCATCACCTATACGGCGGGCATCGAGCTGATGCTCGCGTGCGACATCGTCGTGGCGGCCGACGACTGTCGCTTCAGCCAGCTCGAACCGCGCCGCGGCATCATGGCGACGGGGGGTGCGACGATTCGATTCGTCGAGCGTGGCGGTTGGGGCAACGCGATGTACCACTTGCTCGTCGTCGACGAGTTCGATTCGGCCGAAGCCCATCGCTGTGGGTTCGTGCAAGAGGTTGTGCCTGCCGGCACCCAGTTCGATCGCGCCATCGAGCTCGCCGAGAAGATCACGAAGCTCGCGCCGCTCGCGATTCAGGCCACGAAGGCCAACGCGCGGCTTGCGCTCGATGAAGGCCCGGGTGCAGCCGTGGCCGAGTTCCGCGAGGTGCAGCAGCGCCTGGCCAACAGCGAAGACGCAGCCGAGGGGGTCGCTTCGTTCGTCGAACGACGCGACCCGGTGTTCAAGGCGCGCTAGCGCCCGCTGCATTCGACCGAGAAGAGAACGAGAGGAAGCGACCATGGCCATCCAGGACATCGACTTCGCCGCTGCCGAGGGCTTCGATGCGAACATGCCCGAGCGTCTGCGTGAGATGCGCGAAGTAGAGCCCGTCTTCTGGAGCGAACTGACGGGGGCGTTCATCGTCACGCGCTTCGACGACGTCGTCCACGTCTCGAAGAACAACGACATCTTCTGCTCGGGGCAGGGCGTGCTGCCCGGCCGACTCGCCGCGTCTGCGATCGGCTTGATCGACGAAGACGAGCCGCGGCACGGCGAGATGCGCAGCCTGATCAACCGCGGCTTCACGCCCCGCATGGTGAGCCATTGGCAGGAGGTGTTTCAGCGCATCACCGACGAGACGCTCGATGAGGTCGCGAAGAAGGGCGAGTGCGACTTCGTCGACGACATCGCGGTGCCGCTGCCGCTCCTGCTGATCGCCGAGATGATCGGCATTCGGCCCGAAGACCGAAAGCGATTTCACTACTGGTCCGATGCGATGATCGCCGCCCAGGGCAACCTCGATAAGCCCGAGATCATCGCCGAGTCGGGGAAGGCGGCGATGGAGTACTACAACTATCTGACCGAGATCATCGCCGACCGAAGCGAGAACCCGAGAGAAGACCTGATCAGCATTCTCGTGCGCGCGAAGAGCGAGGGCGTGCTCGGGCACAAGAAGTCACGCGACAACGAGGTGATCGAAGAAGCCTTCGGGCGGAGCGAAGAGCACCGCGAGATGAGCGCCGATGAGCTGATCAAGATGTGCGTGCTGTTGCTCGTTGCCGGAAACGAGACGACCCGCAACGCACTTTCGGGCGGCATGCAGCTGTTGATCGAGAACCCCGCTGCGAGGCAGCGTCTGATCGACGACCCCGCGCTGATCCCGCAAGCGGTCGAAGAGATGCTGCGGCTGGTCTCGCCGGTGCTCAGCTTCCAGCGCACGGCGACGCGCGACACCGAGCTGCGCGGCGTGCCGATCGCCGAGGGACAGAAGGTGCTGATGATCTACGGCGCGGCGAATCGCGACCCCGATGCGTTCGACGACCCCGAGCGATTCGACATCGACCGCAAGGCCCAGCATGTGGCGTTCGGGATCGGCAACCACTTCTGCCTGGGGGCGAACCTGGCGCGCATGGAGCTTCGCGTCGCGTTTGCCGAGATCCTGCGCCGAATGCCCGACATCGAGTATCAGGCGGGCGGCCCCGAGTTCGGCCTCTCGGCCCTCGTGCGGAGCGTCAAGCACATGGCCGTGCGGTACACGCCCGAGGCCTGAGCGACCCGAGTCGGCGCGAGCGTTCAGCGGCGCTGATAGGTGCCGGCCAGGGCGTCGGCGTACTCGTTCCAGCGCGACCCGTCGTGGGCCTTGATCCACTCGAGCTTCACGCCCGGCCTCGACTGGGCCAGCGCCCACAGGCGCTTCACGAGGTCGACGTTCTTGACCTCGCCGCCCTTGCGCTTCCAGCCGCGCTTCTCCCAGCCGGCGGCCCACTGGTTGACCGTGTTGACGCAGAGCTGGCTGTCGCTGTGCACGACGACCTTCGCGTCGGACGGCAGGGCCCCGTAGGCCTCGATCAGGGCCATGAGCTCCATGCGGTTGTTGGTCGTGTCGGGATCATGGCCGTGTCCCTGGCCTCGAATCTCACCCCCGTCGACCCAGACCCAGCCCCATCCGCCCGGTCCCGGGTTGGGCTCGCACGACCCGTCGGTGAAGACCCCCGTGTCGGGCCCGCGCGTGAAGCGCTGAAGCACCTGTTCGGGGGTGAGCTGCTCGTGACTGCGCTGGCCGGCCAACTCGGATCCTCGTGTTCTTGAGCGAACGCCATCGGGGCCGCGCGCAGGGCGCCGCCCCTCGCGGGTCGCGTGTCAGACACCGACGCGGAAGTGCACCACGTCGCCGTCCTGCATCTCGTACTCTTTGCCCTCGAGACGCATCTGCCCCTTGTCTTTCGCGGCCGATTCGCCGCCGAGCTCGACGTAGGTCTCGAAGGGAATCACCTCGGCGCGGATGAAGTTCGACTCGAAGTCGCTGTGGATCGTGCCCGCAGCGCGCGGTGCGAGATCGCCGCGACGGATCGTCCAGGCGCGCACCTCTTTCTCACCCGCGGTGAAGAACGTGATCAGCTCGAGCAGCGCGTAGGCCGCGCGAATCAGACGATTCAGCCCGGGCTCGTCGGCGCCGAGCTCTTCGAGGAACTCGCGCTTCTCGTCGTCTTCGAGCTCGGACAGCTCGGCCTCGACCTGACCGCAGATGCGCACGACGCCCGCGCCCCGCTCGGCGGCATGCGCCTCGAGGGCCTGGCTGTATGCGTTGCCATCGGCGAGCGCAGCGTCATCGACGTTCGCGACGTAGAGGATCGGCTTCGCGGTCAGCAGAAAGCAGTCGCGATAGGCGCTCGCCATCGCCTCGGGCACGTCGAACGTCCGCGCGGCGTCGCCCCCCGAGATGTGCGCGAGCAGCCCCTCGAAGAAATCGACTTCGGCCTTGGCCGGCTTGTCGCCGCTCTTGGCCGTCTTGCGGGCGCGGTCGAGGCGCTTCTCGACGCTCTCGATGTCGGCCAGCCCGAGCTCGACCTCGATCGTCTCGACGTCGCGCAGCGGATCGGGGGCGCCGTCGACGTGCACGACGTTGTCGTCGTCGAAGCAGCGCACGACGTGCACGATCGCGGTCGTCTCGCGGATGTTCGCGAGAAACTTGTTGCCGAGCCCCTCGCCCTTCGAGGCCCCCTTCACGATCCCCGCGATGTCGACGAACTCGATCGTCGTCGGGATGACCTGCGCCGAATGGACGATGTCGTCGAGCGCGCCGAGCCGCGCGTCGGGCACCGTTACGACGCCGGTGTTCGGCTCGATCGTGCAGAAGGGATAGTTCTCGGCCTGGATCCCCGCGGCGGTGAGCGCGTTGAAGATGGTGCTCTTGCCGACGTTGGGCAGGCCGACGATGCCGCAGGTGAGTGCCATGGGGGCGGGAGCATCGCCGATCGCCCATGGGGGTGCCAGCACCCGCCCAGGTCGGTCTATCTCAGGTCGAGCAGCGGGTGCGGCGCGAAGCGATAGCCGACGCCGCGCACCGTCTCGACGCAGTCGGGTGCGTCGGAGAGCTTGCGGCGCAGCGACTTGATGTGGCTGTCGACGCTGCGCGCGGTGGGCGACGGCGCGCCCCCCCAGACCTGGGCGATCAGATCCTCTCGCGACAGCACCCGGCCGCCGGCGCTCGCCAACGCGCCGAGCAGGGCCCGCTCCTTGGGCGTGAGCTTGAGCGGCCGACCGTCGAAGACGACCTCGCGCGGACGACGGAACGGGGCGGGCGCGTGCTGGGGTGCGCTGGCTTCTTCGGTGACTGCACCGTCGGTGTCGCGCTGCTGGCGCCGACGCAGCACCGCTTCGATGCGGCTCGACAGCTCACGTGCGAAGTAGGGCTTGGCGACGAAGTCGTCGGCGCCGCACTCGAAGGCGAGGATCCGGTCGGTCTCGGTCGCCCACTCGGAGAGCACGATCACGGGGATGTAGCGGCTGTCGGCTCGCTCTCGCAGCCGGCGACACAAGACGAAGCCCGACGCATCGGGCAGCTGCAATTCGGTCAGGACGAGATCGACCTCGGTCTCGGCCAGCGCGCCGATCGCCTGTTCGACGGTCTCGGCCTCGAGCACGTCGACCGGGCTGACTGCGAGGCTGCCGCTGACGCGCTCTCGGGCGCTCTTGTCCGGATCTGCGACGAGGACCCGCGATCTGTCGGCGGACTGCATGAGGGCTGGCTCCACTCGGGGAAGTGAAGAAAGCCCGTTTGCGTCACGGATGAGTGACGGGCATGCGACCTTTCCGAGCCGTTGGGGTGACACGAGCGCACTCGAAGGGCGGGCAGATCGGCCGAGGGGCCCGATGCCCGACCCCACCTGCGATCGGGGGCGCGCGAGGCTGGGGGGGCAGCCGGGCGCGCGCAGGCCGGACTGGGATTCCGGCGGGGCAGGTGGGGTCGGGGGGGAGCCGGGTTGGCGTGGTGTCGCCCACGACCGTGTACAGCACCAATCTACTGGGCGCGTGTGACGTCCATGCGGCAGTGGGGGGACGTTCGAGTGCGCGGTGCGAAGCACACGCTCAGCGAGCGGGGCTGTCTCAACGCCTGCGGCTTTCTCAGTGGCTGCGGCTCTACTCAGCGCCCGCGGCTCTCTCAGCGGTTGCGGCTTTGCTCAGCGCCCGCGGCTCTCTCAGCGCCCGCGGCTCTCTCAGCGCCCGCGGCGCCGTCCGCGCGGCGAGCCTGCGCGGCTCTTCTTGCGCGCCGTCTTCTTCTTCGGCGCGGCCTTCGTCGTTCGCTCGCCGCTCTTCGTGGGGCGAGGCGACTTCGGGGGCGTGGCCTTGCGCTTCGCCCGGCCGCCATCGGCCGGTGCTGCCGGCGCCGGCCCGCCTTCGCCGCTGCCGTAGCCGGCCATGAACTCGGCGGCGAAATCGGCGTAGCCGCCTTCGAGGATCGCGGCGCGCGCCCGGCGCATGAGCGACTGATAGAAGTGCACGTTGTGGATCGAGCAGAGGATCGCCGACAGCACCTCGTTCGCGGCGAAGAGATGGTTCAGATACGCGCGCGTGAACCGACCGCCCTCGCAGGCGTAGCAGTCACACGAGACGTCGATCGGGTATGCGTCGCGTCGGTAGCGGCGATGCGTGAGCCGGATGCGGCCACGCGACGTGAACACGGTCGCGCTGCGCGCGTAGCGGGTGGGGATCACGCAGTCGAACATGTCGACGCCGAAGCCAACGCATGCGATCAGATCTTCGGGCAGGCCCACGCCCATCAGATAGCGGGGCTTGTGCTCGGGTAGCAGCGGCGCCGCGTGCTCGGTCACGCTGCAGAGCAGCTCGTGTCCCTCACCCACCGAGACGCCGCCGATCGCGTAGCCGGGCAGGTTCATCTCGATGAGCGCCTTCGCGCACTCGGCACGCAGCTCGGGGTAGACGCTGCCCTGCACGATGCCGAAGAGCGCCTGATCTCGGGCGCGGCCGTGCGCGGCGATGCAGCGCTCCATCCACTGCAGGGTACGCGTGACGCCGGTCGAAGCGAGCTCGCGCGTCGCCGGGTAGGGCGTGCACTCGTCGAAGGCCATGATGATGTCGGCGCCGAGCGTGTTCTGGATCTCGATCGATCGCTCGGGCGTGAGCAGCATCTCGTCGCCCGTCACTTCGTTGCGAAAGCGGGCGCCGCGATCGTCGATGCGCACCTTCGGCAGCGAGAACACCTGAAACCCGCCGCTGTCGGTGAGGATCGGGCCGGGCCACTGCATGAAGTCGTGCAGGCCGCCGAGCTTCTCGACGAGCGCCTCGCCCGGTCGCAGGTGCAGGTGATAGGTGTTGGCGAGGACGACCTGGGCGCCGGTCGCGCCGACCTGGTCGGGGGTCATTGCCTTGAGCGCACCGTGCGTGCCGACGGGCATGAAGACCGGTGTCTCGACCGGACCGTGCGGTGTCTGGAGCGTTCCGGCGCGCGCCTGTCCGCTCGTCGCCTCGAGGCGAAACGCGAAGGGGGAGCCGTCGTTCGAACTCGATGCAATCTGGTCGGCGCCGTCGGACACGCAGCGACGGTAGCAGCGCGTCCAAGCGGCCCCGCGAGCGCAGCCGCCCCGTGCAGCGCACCTCGCTCGGGCCCGCGCAGCGCGTCTCGCCCGGGCCGGCGCCCCGCGCGGGCCTGCTACGTTGACCCCATGGCCGACGCGCACGAAGCCAGCCCTGCATCGCCCGGCGCCTTCGCCGACGCCGTCATCGAACGCGTGCGTGCGCTCGGGCATCCGCTCTGCGTCGGCATCGATCCGCACCTCGCGCTGATCCCGAAGCTCTTCGGCGGCGGCGCGTTGCGCGCGGGCGACCCGCAGACCGCCGACGTCGTCGAACGCTTCTGCACGGCCTTCGTCGATCGACTCGAGGGTCGCGCCGCCGTCGTGAAGCCCCAGAGCGCCTTCTTCGAGCAGCTCGGCGCGCGTGGCGTCCGGGTGCTCGAACAGGTCGTGGCCCGGGCGCGCGAGCGGGGGCTGCTCATTCTGCTCGACGCGAAGCGGGGCGACATCGGTTCGACGGCAGCCGGCTACGCGCAGGCGACGATCGCCGCCGACGCCCCGTGCCCGGTCGATGCCCTCACCGTGAATCCCTATCTCGGCTTCGACACCATCGAAGCCTTCGCCAAGGTCGCCGAGCCCGCGGGCCGCGGGCTCTTCGTGCTGGTGAAGACGAGCAACCCCGGCTCGGGCGATCTGCAGGATCGCGTGCTCGGCGATGCCGACGGCGAAGAGCGCGTCTTCGAAGCGGTCGCGCGCGGCCTCGCTCCGCTCGCCGATCGCATGACCGGCGTCGTGTCGGGTTGGAGCAACCTGGGCGTCGTGGTTGGCGCCACCTATCCCGAGCAGCACGATCAGGTGCGCGCGCTGCTCCCGCGATCGCTCTTCCTGGTGCCGGGCTATGGCAGCCAGGGTGGCGCCGCGGAGGATGCCGTGCGCGGCTTCGTGCCCGGGCCGTCAGGGCGCGAGGGCGGGCTCGTCAACTCGTCGCGCGGCATCGCGTTCGCCGAAGGCACGGCCCAGGCCTCGACGGCGCAGGCGTGGGAGGCCGCGATCGATCGGGCCCTCGACGTCGCGACCAGCGAGCTCGGCGAAGCCGTCGCACGCTAGATCCCCACGACACTCGATCCCCAGAAAGAGAACGGGGCCCCTCGTTCGAAGGGCCCCGCATCGAATCGGCTGCTGCTGCGCGCTCGCGCGAGCGCCGGATCGCCCGCGCTCGCGGTGGAGTTCGAGATCGCCGCGCCTCAATCGCTCGCGGTGGAGCTCGAGATCGCCGCGCCTCAATCGCTCGCGGTGGAATTCGAGATCGCCGTGCTTCAATCGCTCACGGTCGCCTCGCCGCCCGCGCTAGCGGTGGAACTTGCGGTCGCCCCGCGTCACGCGCTTGCGCGCGCGGCGATGCTTCTGCTTGAGCTTCGCGCGGTAGCGGCTCGACTTGGTGCGGTTGCGATTGTTCGTGCCCTTCTTCATCGGGGGCCGCCTTTCTCATCTAGTTCGCCCGGGCGCGCCGGGTTCGGCTGATCGGTTCGGGTCGGCGGGGCGGGGCCCGCCAGTCGCGTTCGACCCGGCCCGGAGGCCGAAGTGCGCTCGCGCAGAAGATCGGTCGGGGGCTCGGCCGGCTTCATCGAGAACGCCGAGGGCGGCGGAAAGTAGAGGAAGCGCCGGGGGATGTCCAAGGGCGGCGAGAAGGCCTCGACGCGTGCCCCTGGGGGCGCATTTTGAACCTGAGGAGGCCGTCACGGCGTCCAGATTCGCCTCAGGAGGGTCGCTGGGCTACTCAGATTGTTGGCCGCATGCTGCCGCCGCCCGCCCGATGCGACTCCGGTGCCGGGGGCGACCTGCAGCCGAGTCGGCCGCCCGAACCGCGCCCCGGTCTGGCCCCGCCGCGCCAATCGATCCACCCCGACCCACCTCGATCCGCGATGCGGCAACTAGGCCTGGGGCCGGGCGACTCACGAAGGAGCAACACCCGCGATGTCCGAACTGCTCGACCGGATGGCCGACTTCGACCTCACCGACGACCAGCGCCTGGTGCGCGCCACAGTGCGGGAGTTTGCCGAGAAGGAGATCCTCCCCCACGTCGAGATGTACGAGCGCGAAGAGCGCTACCCCCTCGAGCTGATCGCGAAGCTGCCCGCGATGGGGCTGCTCGGTCCGATGATCCCCGAAGAGTACGGCGGTTCGTTCACCGACGTCCTGACGTACGGCGTGATCTGTGAGGAGATCGCGCGCGTCGACTGGGTGGTGGCTTCGGTGATCTCGGTGGCGAACAGCCTCTGCGCCGGTTCGATCCTGAAGTTCGGTACCGAAGAGCAGAAGCAGCGTTGGCTGCCGGGCATCGCAGGCGGCGACGTGATCTGCAGCGCCTGCCTGACCGAGCCGGGCGGCGGCACCGACCTGGCGAACATGCAGACGACGGCCACGCCCGTCGACGGGGGCTACAGGCTCAACGGCACCAAGGTCTTCATCTCGCATGCCGAGCACGCGGGGCTCTTCTTCACCGTGGCGACCACCGATCGCGCAAAGAAGCACAAGGGCGTGACCGCGTTCCTGATCGACCCGAAGGCGACCGAGGGGATCCGCCTGGGCGACTTCCCGATGCGCACGCTCAAGCGCGACAATCTCGCCGAGGTCTACTTCGAAGATGCCTTCGTGCCCGAAGAGGCGGTGCTCGGCGAGGCCGGCAAGGGGTTCCCCGTGCTCGGCTCGGCGCTCGACACCGGCCGCTTCTCGGTCGCGGCACGGCAGGTGGGCCAGGCACAGCGCTGTGTCGACCTCGCGGTGCCGTACGCGATGGACCGCACGGCCTTCGGTCAGAAGATCGGCGAGTTCCAGATGATCCAGCAGAAGATCGCGGCGATGGTGATGCGCACCGAGCAGGCGCGGCTGCTCGTCTATCGCCTGGGCCGCATGAAGGACGCCGGCGTGCCGCGTGCCAGCCTCGAAGCGAGCCTCGCGAAGCTCTGCGCGAGTCAAGCGGCGGTGCAGAACGCGCTCGACGGCATGCAGGTCTTCGGGGGCTACTCGTGCACCGAGGAGTACGAGATCGGCCGGCTGCTCATGGAGGCCAAGGCGATGGAGTTCGGTGAAGGGACGAGCGAGCTCCACCAGAAGATGATCGCCGAGTTCGCGCTCGGCATACGCAAGCAGTGAGGACCGAGACCGCGGTGCCTCGAGCGACGTTTCGAACCGCGCCCGAGTTCGCGCTCGGCATTCGCAAGCAGTAGAAGCTGCGGCCCAGCTCACCCACTCACGAGGAGCCCCGCCCCTTTGACCGACACCGACCCCCGACGCGCGCTCCTCGACCTGATCCTCGACGTCTCCTTCGAGAAGAAGGAGGTGACGCTGGCGAGCGGTCGCAAGAGCAACTTCTACCTCGACCTGCGTCAGACGCTGATGCGGCCGCTCGGTGTCAGGCTCGCGGGGGAGCTGGTGCTCGAAAAGCTGCAGTCGGGCTCGCCGGTCGATTCGGTGGGCGGGATGGCGGTCGGGGCCGTCCCCCTCGTCTCGGCCGTACTCGGGGCCGCGGCGCGGGATGAGCGCGCCGAAGGCCTGCTCGGCTTCTTCGTCCGCAAGCAGCCGAAGGGCCACGGGCTCGGTCGCCAGATCGAAGGGGGTTTCGTCGAGGGCCAGTCGGTGGCCCTCGTCGAAGACACCACGACGACGGGCGGCTCGACCCTCGACGCCGTCGATCTCGTCGAAGCGGCGGGCGGCAAGGTCGCGCGCGTGATCTGCCTGGTCGATCGCGGGGAAGGTGCGGCCCAGGCGTTCGCCGATCGCGGGCTCACGCTCGAACCCCTGTTCACGCGCGGCGATCTCCCGATCGACGACGCCTGACTCGAATCGCCCGATCCCCAGCTGCCCGACACGCGGCCGGCGCCGGGCGAAGCCCGGGGGCCGCGCACGCATCGTTCCGAAGCCTGGTCTGCTTCGTGCGGGCGCTGGCGACGTTGCGCCGCACTGTGCAGAAACGTCGCGGGAGCGTCACTTGGCGCTGCAGCGGGTGCTGTAAAGATGCAGTCGAGGCGCGGCCCGCTCCCCCTGGCCCGGCACTGAAGCTCTCGCGTCTCGCCCCGTGTTCGCTCACCGTTTCGTGGCGGCGGGCTCCGGAGAAGGCACGGGTATCGGGAGACGAAGCCCCTCCGCATCGGGGTTTCGTCTCCCGATCTGCCCGCGAGATTGCAACGCCCCGGCCACCCCCCCG
Organism: Myxococcota bacterium; assembly: GCA_965250285.1. Taxonomy (GTDB): domain Bacteria; phylum Myxococcota_A; class UBA9160; order UBA9160; family UBA4427; genus CAYYSY01. The sequence continues at coordinate 4,716,077 of OZ252299.1, read as the reverse complement.
GCCTATCCCGAGAAGCCCGTTTGAGTCGATCTCCCGCACGCCGCGTTCCCACTTCGTCCAACGCCAACGAGATGCTCCACGTGTGCTGCTGGTGTGATCCCGGCAGTGCCGCCGAGCTCGCCGAGCGCATCCCGGACCGTGTGCAATTCGGCATGTGTGGGGATTGTCTCGATCGTCACGTTCGCGACCTCTTTTTGGATGATTCGCACGATCCCGGGTCGAACGTGCGGCCGCTCAGGCGCGGGCGCTAGGCGCAGAAAGAGCAGTCCGATCGGGCTGTTGCGTCGATTTCGACCCCGTTCCGGCACACTTGGCGAGACCTGACGACGGTCGCCATACCGGCCGGATTCGGTGACGAATCGGTGAAGCCAAACTTCACCTGCTCGTCGCTGAGTGCGACAGGGCGCTTTGCCACTGTCTGCGGCGCCGGACGAGCGCGCGCGCGATCCCGGCATCGTGGCGGGCCCTGTGTGGCCAATCGATCTGCGGCGCCCGCCGCCACGGACTCAATCCGAGATCGGAAGAACATCATGCGTATCAACGTGAAGATCGTGACATGCCTCGCGCTGCTCGCTGCGTGTGCCGTGCCCGCGATCGCGGATCAGTCGATCGGAGACTTCCGCTCGAAGATGGAAAAGTGGGTCGAGACCCGCCAGATCATCTCCGAGGAGCGGACCGACTGGGAAGCCGATCGTGAGACACTGCGCGCGACCCAACGGTTGCTGAAGCAGCGCAAGGCAGCGCTCGAGTCGGATATCGCCGAGCTCGATGCCACGTCGACCGTCGCAGACGACGATCGCCGTGAGCTGCTGCTGAGTCGGGCCGAGTACCAGCGTTCGGCCCAGGTGCTCAAGGATCGCATCCGCGGCATGGAGGAGGCCGTGCTCGCGCTCGCGCCGCAGCTCCCCCTGCCGCTGCAGGACAAGCTCGAGATGCTGCTCGTCCAGATTCCGGACAATCCGGAGACGACGAAGCTGCAGCTCGGGCAGCGCCTCATGAACGTGCTCGGCGTGCTCGCCCAGGCCGAGAAGTTCAACTCGACCGCGACCTTCGTCGGCGAAACGCGGCCGCTCGAAGACGGCCAGCGGGTTCAGGTGCGCACCCTCTACTGGGGTCTCGGCCAGGCGGTCTACGTCGACACACCCGGCCGCATCGCCGGCATCGGCCGACCGGGCCTCGACGGTTGGACCTTCTCGAACGACGAGTCGGTGGCTGAAGAAGCGAAGCTGCTGCTCGACATCTACGAGGGCAACGTCGACACGATCGAGTTCGTGACGCTGCCCATCGAAACCGACGAGAGCCTGTGATGTCGGAGACCCCCAGACGCATGCCGACCCCCGAACGCGCTTCGCGCGCCCTGCTGATCATGGGCGCGTCCCTTCTCTTCAGCCTCCTGGCTTCACCGGTCTTCGCAGAGTCGTTCTCGAAAGCGAGCGGTGAGATCGACGAGAAGCTCGAGACTTCACTCTCCGAGCTCGCGGCGGTGCGAAGGCAGATCGCCGAGGAGAAAGTCCCGCTCTCGCGATCGGTGGCGCGCCTCGAAGAGCAGGTGATTCGGCTCGAGCGACAGCGCGCCGAGCTGCTCGAGGCCCGTGACGCGCGCAGCATCGATCTCGACACACTGCGCCGCCAGGTCGAGTCGCTCGAGCTGCAGGACGAGTTCGTCAACAGTCGACTCAACGAGTTCGTGCGTGACTTCGAAGGCCGGCTCCACATCAGTGAGCTGCCGCGCTACGAGCAGCTGACGGCGGCCGCGAAGCTGTCGCAGAAGAACGTCAACCTCGAGAGCGAGGGGCGAAGGGAATCGCAGGTCGCCGTGGTCGACGCTGCGCTGAAGCGCGTCGAGCGTCAGCTCGGCGGCGAGATCTTCGACGGCGCCGCGCTCTCGCCCGAGGGCATCCTCACCGAGGGGCACTTCCTGGCGCTTGGCCCGACGATCTTCTTTACGAGCGATGACGGCACGGTGCGGGGGCTGGTCGAGGGCCAGCTGAACGCCGCCGATCCCGTGGTCGTCGGTTTGCCGGCCGGTCTGCTCGCCGACCTGCAGACCGTGACCGAGACCGGCGCCGGCTCTCTGCCCTTCGACGCGACCCTCGGCAAGGCGATCAAGCAGGAGAAGGCGCGCAAGTCGATGATGCAGTACGTCGAAGACGGCGGCGTCGTCGGCTACGTCATCATTGGTTTGGGCTTTGCCGCCCTCGTTCTGACGGGCTTCAAGCTCGTCGACATCCTCGGCTTCCCCGTGGCTTCGCCCGACGAGGTCGACGGCGTGCTGACCGAGCTCGCCGAGGGCTCGATGGATGGGGCCATCAAGAGGGCGCGCGAGATCAAGGGCGTCGCCGGCGAGATGCTGGTCATCGGCGCCGAGCACGCGACCGAGAAGCGCGCGCTGCTCGAGGAGATGCTCTTCGAGCGCATTCTGCGCGTGCGTCCGACCCTCGAGCGCTTCCTGCCCTTCCTCGCGATCACGGCTGCCGCGGCTCCCCTGCTCGGCCTGCTCGGTACGGTCATCGGCATGATCAAGACGTTCCAGCTGATCACGATCTTCGGCACCGGCGACGCGAAGAGCCTGTCGTCGGGCATCTCCGAGGCCCTGGTGACCACGGCGCTGGGCCTCGTCGTTGCGATTCCGACCCTGATCCTCCACGGCGCCCTCGCGCGCATGGCCCGCCACAAGATCGGCCTGCTCGAGCAGATCTCGGTGGCCTTCGTGAACGGCGTGTCGTCGCTGCGGCAGAAGCAGCAGAGCAAGCCGGTCGGAGCCGAGTCGGCCCAATGAGCCAGATCTGGAACATCTGGTTGAGCGGCGGGTGGGTGATGATCCCGCTGTTCGGTCTCGCGGTGCTGCTGTACACGCAGGCCTTCGGGCTGGTGATGTACGTGCGCCGCCACAACCTGCCGCCCTCTGAAGAGATGCACTGGTGGGATTGGGTGCGTTCGCCCGAGAACGCCGAGGGCCGCGCAGCCGCCGTGATCCGGTTCACCCAGCAGGACGTGAAGTCGGCGAAGGACATTCGCAACCGCTTCGACGAGGTGAAGCTCACCCTCGTCGGTTCGATCGAGCGGCGCGCCAAGTTCGTGGGCACGCTCGTCGCGGCCGCCCCGCTCATGGGCCTGCTCGGCACCGTGCTCGGCATGCTGCAGACCTTCTTCGGCATCTCGACGAGCGGTGGCACCGAAACGGCCGGTGTCGTCGCGAGTGGCATCAGCGAGGCGCTGGTGACGACACAGACCGGGCTGACCATCGCGCTGCCCGGGCTCTTCATCGTGATGATCATCGCGCGCCAGCGCCAGGCGCTCGAGGCGCGGCTGATGCGCCTCGAGAGCCTCACGCTGAGCCAGATGAAGCTCGACTGACGTAGGGCGACGGAGACGACGCGATGGCACGCAGAAGTCTGCTCGATCAGAACGAAGAAGAGACCGAGATCAATCTCTCGCCGATGATCGACTGCATCTTCATCCTGCTCATCTTCTTCATCGTGACGACCGTGTTCGTCGAGGAGAAGGGGCTGCAGGTCGCGAAGCCCGACGCCGCCGCGGCCGCGCCCACCGAGGAGAGCGAGAGCCTCGTCTTCGAGATCACGCCGCAAAATCGCGTGGTGTACGAGGGGCGCGAGATTCCGATCGCCGAGGTCGGCGCTCGGGTGAAGGCCGGCGTCCAGGACGACGAGACGCCCGTGGTGATCCGGGTGGCCGAGAAGGCCGACCACGGCTTCTTCGTCGCAGTGTGGGATGCCGCGCGGCGCAATGGCGCCGTGGCCCTCACCTTCAACACGGTGAACTAGATGCCCGCGCAGAAGAGCATGCTCGATCAGGCCGAAGAGACGACGGAGATCAATCTGTCGCCGATGATCGATTGCATCTTCATCCTGCTGATCTTCTTCATCGTGACCACCGTGTTCGTCGAAGAGCCGGGCGTCGACATCTACAAGCCCGACGCGACCGTCGACCAGGACCTCGAGAAGAACAGCATCATCATCGCCGTGACGGCCGACAACAAGATCGTCTACGGCGGCAAGGAGATGGGTGTCGCCGGCATCGGCGCACGGGTGAGGCAGCTGCTCAACAAGGACGAGCTGCCGGTGATCATTCAAGCCGACGCGCAGGCCGATCACGGCGTCTTCTCGGACGTCTGGAGCGAGGTCAAGAACGCCGGCGCGAAGAAGATCAGCGTCTCGACGCTCAACGACTGACTGCGATTCGAAGCCCAAGGAGATCGGCCGCACGCCGGCCACGCCCCCCACGATGTCGAAGGAAGTCTTTCAGGCCCCGCCGCCGAAGAACGAGTCGGCGATCGCGCTCGCGATCGGCACGGTGTTCGCCGTGGCGCTCTTCGTGCTGATGGCGCTCGCGCAGATGATGGGCGACGTGAAGCCGCCCGAGACGGCCATCGACGAGACCTTCGCGGCCTACGTGCCGCCAACGATCGACGAGTTCGAAGAAGAAGACCTGCCGCCGCCCGAAGAAGAGCCGCCGCCGCCCGAGCTCGAGATGGAGCCGCCCCAGCTCTCGCTCGACCAGCTCGACATCGCGCTGAACCCCGGCACGGGGGGCTCGCTCGCCGGCGACTTCTCGATGCCGAACATCGCGACGAGCTCGGGTGCACTGGGTACTGACGACTTCGTCGACTTCTCCGACCTCGATCAGCTGCCGCGGCCGATCGGCGTCTCGGGTTTCAACTTTCCATCTCGTCTCAAGCGCAAGAAGGCGAGCGGCAAGATCGTCCTCGTCATCAAGCTCGATCAAGATGGCACCGTGATCGAGGCAGAGGTCGACTCGTCGACGCTGCCGAAGTTCGACGACTTCGTGCGCAACGAGGTCGCGAGCTGGAAGTTCACGCCGCCCACGAAGAACGGCCGGCCGGTCAAGGCCCACGCTCGGCTGCCCATTCCGATCAACATTCGATAGGTCCGCGATATGTTCGACGCATCGACAACGACGAAGACAACGAGAACGCCCACGCAGCGCACGACCATCGCGCTCTTACTCGCCCTGGCGATTCTGCTCGGCGCTGTCCCGGCGTCTTGGGCGCAGTTTCAGCCCTGGGAGGGCTCGGAGGTCCTGAAGGATCCCGAGTGGCGTAAGAGCTTCCTCGGCAGCTACGGCTTCTTGTCGGGGTCGGAGCCCGCGATCAAGCAGCAAGAGCTCGAGCTGCTGCGCGAAGTCATCGACCTGATGAAGGTCAACCTGCCGGCGGCGACGGCGCGTCTCCAAGCGGCGCAGTCGCCCGACAGCAGCGCGGCGCTCGACTTCATTCTGGCGAATCTTCACTTCCAGGCCGGGGCCCTCGACCAGGCCCAGGCGGCGTACGAAGCCGCGATCGGCAAGTTCCCCGACTTCCGCCGAGCCGAGAAGAACCTCGGACTGCTGCTCGTGCAGAATCAGGATTTCGAGGGCGGCGCGAAGCACCTGGCTCGCGCCATCGAGCTCGGCGACCGGGGCGGGCGCAGCTACGGCCTGCTGGGGTACTGCTACCTGAACCTCGAGAGCTACTACGCGGCCGAGGCGGCGTACCGGAACGCGGTGATGCAGGATCCGGCGTCGCGAGATTGGAAGCTCGGCCTCGCGCGCTCGCTGCAGGCGATGCAGAAGCACGCCGAAGCGGCGGCGCTCTACGACGGCATGATCGCCGAGAATCCCGAGGACGCGCAGGCCTGGATGCTCCAGGCCAATGCCTACCTCTCGCTCGAGCGCACCGATGCCGCGGCGGTGAACCTCGAGGCCGTGCGCATGATGGGCAAGGCCGAGCCGGCTTCGCTCAAGCTGCTCGGTGACATCTATCTGAACCAGCAGCAGCCCTGGCTCGCGCGCGACGCCTATGTCGCGCTGATCGAGATGGACGGCGGCGCCGACTTCGACGCCGCCGTACGCGCCGCCGACCTGCTGATGCGCACCCAGGCCTTCGCCGAGGCAGGCGATGTCGTCGATGCGACCCGCCAGCGCTTCGACGGCAAGATGAGCAGCGACCAGCAGCTCGAACTGCTGACGCTCACCGCGCGCCTCGCCCGCAACCAGGGCAACGACAAGGAGGCCGCGCGGCTGCTCGAATCGATCGTCAAGCGCGACGGCACGCGCGGCGACGCGCTGCTCGAGCTTGCGAAGTATCACCAGAGCATCGGGCAGACCGAGCGCGCGATCTTCTTGATCGAGCGCGCAGAGAACCTCGAAGACTGGGAGTACCGCGCGCTGCTCGAGCACGCTCAGATTCGGGTCGCCGACCGTGAGTACGCCGAGGCGGCCGCGCTGCTTCGGCGCGCGCTGGCGATTCAGAGCGAGCCCCGGGTCGAGCGCTTCCTCGCGAGCGTCGAGTCGGCGATGGATCCGACCTGACCTCACCCGTTCGACCCCGCCTCTCGTGAGGCCGCACGTCACCTCGGCACGATGAACCGGCCTACGGGTCGCTCCAGACGGAAATCCCCCTTGCCCGCCGCCCGCCTCGGTCATCCCCAGAACGCGAATGCGCACGCTGACGAGGGCCGCACGTCGATCGTGCGCCTCTCACTGAGCCTGTTCCTGGTCGCCGTCGCGATCGTCTTCGGCGCAGCGGACGCACAGGCCCAGAGTGAGGTCGATCTCTTCGGAGGCGGCTTCGGCACGTCATCGGCGGGTCCCGACGCCGATACGCCCGAGCCCGGCACCCGCATGCAACCCGGTGAGGGCGCGCTGGCCGGCCGCATCTTCAACGCAGACACCGGCTCGGCGATTCGCGGCGTCACGGTCATCTTGCAGTATCCGAGCACGGGCCCCGACACGCCGCAGAAGCAGGAGGTCGGGACCACCGACTCGGATGGCGCCTACGAGTTCCCGTCGGTGCCGCCAGGGCGGAGCTACTCGCTCTCGTTCGTGAAGTCGGGCTTCCGCACGTCGGCCATGACCGGCGTCGAGGTGATGGCCGACCAGCTCAACCGATCCGACTTTCCGATGCCGCCCCTCGCCGTCGCCGAGACCGGGGCCATCATGGATCTCGAGGCCTTCGTCGTGAACGAGGCCGTCGCCGGTCAGATGGTGCAGAACCTCGAGCTGCGGCTCGAGAGCGACTCACTCGTGAACCTGATGAGCGCCGAAGATCTCTCCCGCTTCGCGGCGAGCGACGTCGCCGATGCGCTCAAGCGCGTCGCGGGCGTCAACATCGTCGAGGGCCAGTTCGCGATCATCCGCGGCCTCGAAGACCGCTACTCGAGTACGACGTTCAACCGAGCGCCCGTGCCGAGCCCCGACCCCGACCGCCAGTCGGTTCAGCTCGATCTCTTTCCGAGTGAGATCGTCAACAACATCGGCGTGTTCAAGACCTTCACCCCCGACCTGCCGAGCAACTCGGCCGGCGGCTCGATCGACATCTTCACCCTCGAGTACCCCGACGAGCTGACCTTCAAGGTGAACGCCGCTGCGGGCTTCAACACGAACGCCCTCGACGAATTTCTCGAGTACACGCCCGACAACCCGGTCGGCCAGCTGACCGACGGCAAGGACACGGTCGAGATGGAGTTCGGCGGCCTGCTCGGCGGGCGGTGGGACCTGTTTCGCCGCGAGCTGCGCGCCCAGGGCATCTTCAACTACGAGACCGACTACCGCACGGCGATCGGCTTTCAGGAGACGCTCCAGCCGCGCGACAGCGCCCAGTCGACGATCCCCAGCCGCCAGCGAAACGGCGGCCTGCTACCCGGGCTGCTCAACAACAGCGGCAGCCGCTACGACCTGACGCAGAGCTCCTACAGCGAGCAGTGGACGGGCTACGGCGCCATCGGCTTCGATCTCGATGAAGAGGCGCACCACAAGATCGATACCTCGGTCTTCTACTCGAAGGTGAACCAGGAGGTCGTCCAGGCGCGAGACAACGGCTGGATCTATGGGCTGGAAGTCGACGACCTGATCGAGCAGACGATCGACGAGCCCGACGGTGTGACCCCGAATCTGTTCATCGGTCCGATTCGGACCAATCTGGGCGACGACGATCTGGCCTACGGCAACACCAACTGGTTCCTGGGCTCGAGCCGCGACGACCTGCTCACGCCGCCGGGCCGCGAAGGCGGGGCCTGGTTTGCGCCGAACTCGCAGAGCCAGAGCTTCGAGCGCGAGCGCGATCTGCTGATCACCCAGCTGAACGGAGCGCACGTCTTCCCCGGTTGGAACGGCTTCACGGTCGACTGGGCTGCGAACTGGGCCCGGACCAAGCAGGACGAGACGTCGCGACGGCTCCGGTACTTCTACGAACCCAATGACATCGAAGCGCTCCTCCAGCCCGACGGAAACGGGAACATTCCCCTCGAAGGCTTCGTCTTTCCGACGCGCCCCGAAGACCTGGGCCCCGGCCAATGGGTGAACCAGGTGGCTCGCGTTCTCTGGAGCGGTGCCGACGTCGTCGAGAGCCAGGGGTTCGGACGCGTCGATCTCGGCTACGAGTGGGACGTCTCCGACGACGTGCTGCTCGACTTCGGCGCGACGGGTTGGTACGAGCGGGCGAAGCGCGACGTCGAGGCGTTCTTTCTCGAAACGGCCAGCGCAGGCGGTGGCAACAGCGAGGCCATCGCGGCCGCGGACACTCCGTACCTGCTCGGCTTCGAAGCGTTCGACATCCTCGCGACCGACCCCAGCACGGGCGACATCATCGGAGTTCGGGACCAGACGAACAACGCGGTGCGCCAGATCGGCGCCCTGGGGCTCAACGGGAAGGCGACGCTCTTCGAAGACTGGGACGTGTTTGCCGGGGTTCGACTCGAGCACATCACGATCGAGACGACCAACGACCCGTTCACGGGCGAACTGAATCCGGATGGGACCGTTCGGACGATCTTCGGTGCACCGAATACGTTCCCGCAGATCTACCTGTTCGGTGATCGGCTCGACAACCCCAATGACCGCACGGGCAACAACGATCGAGAGACGTCGGGTCCGCCTCCCCCTGACGTCGTCTACAACGATCAGCTGCTCGGCATCGATCAGCCGCCGAACAACTTCGTGACCGAGAACTGCAACGTGACCGGCGTCTTCTGTGGCAGCTACGTCGACCGGATCACCGAAGCGCAGATCCTCGACTTCGTGAACCAGGGCTCGAGTGACTGGTACATCCTGCCCTCGCTCTCGGCGGCGTGGCGCTTCTACGAAGGCGCGGCGCTTCGGTTCGCCTACTCGGAGACCGTGGCGCGGCCCTCGCTGCGTGAGGTCGGCTACTACGTCAGCGTCGAGCCCGGCTCGGACGATCTCATCGTCGGCAACCCGACGCTCGGTGTCTCAGAAGTGCGCAGCGTCGACGGTCGCGTCGAGTACAGCTGGGGTGACTTCGGTGACCTCGTCGCGTTCAGCGCGTTCTGGAAGCAGATCGAGAACCCCATCGAGAGCCTGATCGTGCAGAACCCGCTCGATACGAGTCTCTCGAGCTCGGCGTTCTACCGGACGTTCTTCAACAACCCCAACAACGCCAAGCTGTGGGGCATCGAGGCCGAGGCGCGCAAGAACCTCGGCATCGCGGGCTTCGAGCTCGGCGAGCTCTTCAGCGTGGGGGGCAACTTCACCTGGATCGACGCCCGCGTGCGCCGAAGCGAGGTCGAGGCTCGCCGCTTCGATCCGTTCTTTCTCGATGCGCAGACGGGCGAACTCGAGAACACGCTGATCGGCGACCGAAGGCTGTTCGGCCAGCCGAAGTGGATCGCCAACGCCGACATCACGTTCGACCAGGATGACTGGGGCACGATGATGACGCTGGCCTTCTTCGCGATCAGCGATGTGCTCGACGCGGCCGGCAGCTCGCAGATCGGGCTCGATGGTCGGCCGACCGGCGTGGGTGTCATCGATCGCTACGTCGACGGCTTCTATCAGCTCGACTTCGTGGTGAGTCAGCGGCTCGACTTCGATTTCATCCCCGGCGATCTCGCCTTGAAGATGAGCGCGAAGAACCTGACCGACTCGAAGCGCGGCATCGTGTACGACTCGAGCGTCACGTCGGTCGAGTACTTCGAGCGCCAGTTCCGCGTGGGCCGCGACTTCAAGTTCTCGGTCACGTACGTCTGGTAGTCGCGCGCGTTCATCGCTCGACGAAACCGATTCAGGTCCCCATCGAGTTCGACGCGAGCGGTGCCTCGGGCCATCCTGCGCTCGACCTTGCCCGCTCGAGATGGGCGCGCAGTCGCGCTTTCGTGACCGCCGGCACTGCGACTCGCCGCGGCGCCATTCGTGTGACGAACGTGTGACCCAGCGTTCGGCAGAAGGATCCCTAAAGATCTGAAAGAGTTGAGCTTTTCGCTCTCTGGAGATGTTTTCCCAGCGCGCATGTCTGGAGCCGAAACGTCACCGTTCGGCCGCTTCTGCGTCATCGCCGACGTGCAAAGTAGCGGCCGTCCCCGACTGCAGAGGGCAGCGGCGGACGACCCCTGACCTTTCGAGAATCGAGAGAGCAAACACTCATGCAGAAGACCGTTCTCGCAATTGCGGCTCTGGTCGTTGCGGGCCTCACGGCCGGCAGTGCCAGCGCGCAGACGAGCGTTGCGGCCAACATCACCACGGACACCACGTGGACGCTCGCCAACAGCCCCTACGTCTTACAGCAGCCGATCTTCGTGAACAGCGGCGCCAACCTCACGATCGAGGCTGGCGTCATCGTGCGTGGCCAGCCGCGCACGGCGGCCGTTCAGGCCGGTGTCACGACCGGAACCCCGGGCGCGCTGATCGTCACCCGCGAAGGCAGCGCCAACATCATCGGCACCGCGGCGGCGCCGATCATCTTCACCACCGCCACCGTCGACAACGACCAGGACGGGTCTGCCGACGATCTCGACGGCAATGGCTTCAAGGATGCCTTCCCGGGCTTCAACCCGGCCGACTGCCCCGGCGCCTGCGTGTTGCCGGGCCTGGGCCTCTTCTACGACGACGCGCCCACGACGGCGCCGCTCGCGCCCCTCGACTCGCAGGGTTTCGCGAACGTCTCGCTCTGGGGCGGCATCGTGGTCGAGGGCAGCGCCCCGACCAACCTGCCGGCTGCGTCGAACACGGCCGGCACGATCGGCGTGGGCATCGTCGAGGGTCTCACGGTTCCCGGCTTCCCCGAGGCCGACGCGCTGTACGGCGGCGAGATCACCAACGACAGCTCGGGCACCTACCGCTACATCTCGCTCCGCCACGCGGGCGACGAGATCGGCAACAGCAACGAGCTGAACGGCCTCACCCTCGCGGGCGTGGGTCGCGGCACCGAGATCTCGTTCATCGAGATCTACTGCAACTTCGACGACGGCTTCGAGTGGTTCGGTGGCACGGTCGATGGCGATCACCTCGCGGTCTTCTTCGCGGGCGACGATCAGTTCGACATCGACCAGGGCTACACGGGCACCAACCAGTACCTGTTCGCCGTGCACGCCTTCTTCAACGAGAACGACGGCGAGCCCTTCGGTTCGTCCTCGGGCGATGCCATCGGTGAGTGGGACGGCGACGACGTCGACGAGCCCATCGCGGCCTGCTCGGTGCGCGACGACACCGATCTGTCGGGTGCCACCGGCGAGTGCTTCCCGGTCACGACGACCCAGATCTACAACCTGACCGGCATCAGCAACGACCCGAGCAAGATCACCAACACGCCGGTCTCGCCGAACAGCCAGAACCGCGGTCTGCGCATGCGCAATGGCTACGCCGGCACGCTGCTGAACTCGGTGGTCGTCGACACGGGCACCCAGGCCGGTGCGCGCGAGAGCGGTGGCGGCAACCCGAGCTACGCCACGTGGGCTTCGCGCGACGTGGCCCGCATCGTTGCCAGCACGTTCGGCGGCGGCGTGGCCGTGAGCGACGCGGGTGTGCTGCAGGCCATGGCGAACGGTGATGCCGCGGTTCCGACCGAGTACGCGAACAGCGGCTCGGCGAACTTCGACAACGCCGGCGCCTTCTCGCTGGTGAACAGCGACCAGTCGTTCAACCCGCAGGGCACGGGCGACACGGGCAAGTGCAACGGGGCCGAGAAGGCGGGCGATCCGCTCGATCCGCGCATCAACATCGGTGCCTCGGCGGCCGCCTCGATCGCGGGCGGTGTCACGACGGGCCCCGACCCGGCCGGTGCCGCGTTCCGCGGTGCGTTCGCAGCCAGCGGTCCGCTCTGGACCGACGGCTGGACCGCTGCCGACGCGTGTGGGCTCTTCTAGTCAACGACGGTCGAACACCCAACTCAGGAGCATCTCGAACATGAGATCACTACTCGCAATCGCTCTGACCGTCGCGATCTCGGCCATCCTGGCCGGGTCGAGCCAGGCGGTCGAGGTCGCGGGCTGGGACTTCTCGGACTTCGCGTCCGATGGTCTCACGCCGGCGGGGGCGGTGGACGCGAACTACTCGTCCTTCGATCCCACGGGCGGCGCCGGTTCCGAATCGGCGCTGTACGGCCAGGCGACCCTCACGAACCTCATCACCCGAGGTGGTGACGTGCGTGCGGGCAACCGAACCGGTGCCACCGGCGGTACGGCCCAGGACGCCAACCAGCGCGGCTTCAACTCGTTCACGACCCTGCAGCTCGAAGGTCAGACGTTCACCCTGCCGATGGCGGTCACCGCCGACAGCGGCGCGGGCAACGTCATCTTCGAGGGCGACCTCACGCCGCTGGGTGTGGGGCAGGGCGGCTACGGCTGGTCGATCAGCTTCGCCGGCCAGGTCGTGGGTGCCAGCTCGGCGACCGTGGATGTCGAGTTCGCCGGAGACTGCGTCAGCTACGCCAGCGCAGGCTCGGTGAACGTCGATGGCCAGGCCGACGCGTACACGGTCGAGTTCCCGAAGCTGGCCTTCGAGAACGCGTGTGCTCGCATCACGCTCCCCAACGTGGGAGATGAGCGCGTGGCGATCGACAACGTCTCGCTCGACGTGATCGCCGTGCCCGAGCCGGCCATGGGCGCCCAGCTCCTCGCCGGCCTCGTGGGCCTCGTGGCCCTCGTTCGCCGCCGAGCTCGCGCTTAGCGCAGGTCTCGGTCTCTCGGGTCCTACGGACTCGAGGACGAACGAGCAGCAAGAGTCGGGGGCCGTCACCTTCGGGTGGCGGCCCCTTTCGTCTCGGTGGCGCGCGCAGCTTCGGTCGAAGCCGGTGCGGCACTTTCGGCCCTTCTCTCTATGATCCCGGACGCATGAAACGACGCACTGCCTTCCAGCTCCTCGCCTTCGTATGCGGTCTCCATGCCGCGCTGGCGGTCGCCTGCGCGCCCCGAGACGATGAAGCCTCGACGCGCGAGGCGACCTCCCCGGAGCCGACGGTCTCGACGGCAGCCGACGATGCACTCGCAGCCCGCCGTGCTCAGCTCTTCGCCGACGAAGCGTTCTGGCCCACCCGGGTCTGGCTCGAGGAGCCCCTGCTCGACGAGTCGGGCGCCGTGCTGGTCAAGCCGAAGCGGCCCGGCGTGGTGATCTTCATGCGCGAGAACGGCGACGTGCGAGTCGACTTCGGCCGCCAGGGTCCGCACACCGTCCCGGTCTCGATGACGAACTTCGCGAGCGAGGCCCAACGCCTGCGCGCAGGGCCCGCGACGAAGACCCAGCCGAATCTGCTCGGCATGCTGTCGAATCGCATCGTCGACATCGACGGTGACCATCTCAGACCGACGAAGCTCGATCTCGATGCAGTGCGCGGTGGACGCCTGCTGCTCGTGTTCGCCGATGCAGCTCGCTCCGATGTCGCGGCCCTGACCGATTTTGCGACCGAGGCCGAGCGGGCCGGCGATCTCCGGCTGACCACGTTCATCCCCGTCACGGACGAGCTCGACGGCGACGTTGCGATGGATCTGAAGGCGGGTGGCTGGAACGATCCCTTCTTGATGACGCCGATGGCGAAGTCGTACCTCGCCGCCATGCTCGAGCCCGGCACCCCTCGACCCTTCGTCCGTCTCGCCACCGACGAAGGACGCATCCTCGTCGAGGGCCCCCCCGACGCGTCGACCCTCGAAGCCGTGCGCGCCGCGCTCGGCGGCTGATCGAGCGCGGGCCAGACCCTCGCAGGCGGCGTCGGGTCGAAGAGGGCCCTAATCCTCGCGGGCGGCGTCTGATCGAGCGCGGCCCCAACCCTCGCGGGCGGCGTCTGATCGAGCGCGGCCCCAACCCTCGCGGGCGGCGTCTGATCGAGCGCGGCCCCAACCCTCGCGGGCGGCGTTTGGTCGAGCGCGGCCCGAATCCTCGCGGGCGGCGTGGCATCTGGTCGACATGCCCGCGACCCGATCCGATCTGCCGCGCGTCATCGCCGTCGCGTGCAGCGCGGCCCACACGATGTCGAAGCCGCTCCAGACCGAGATCGAGCTGGTCGCGGGCGAGGGCGTCGTGGGCGATGCCCACCGCGGCACCACCGTGAAGCACCGAAGCCGCGTTGCGGCCGACCCGACCCAGCCGAACCTTCGCCAGGTGCATCTGATCCATGCCGAGCTCTTCGACGAGCTGCGGCGCGATCACGGGTTCGAGCTCGCGCCGGGTGAGATGGGCGAGAACCTGACGACACGGGGCCTCGATCTGCTCGGACTCGGGCGCGGCACCCGCCTGCTCATCGGCGAGACCGTCGATCTCGAGGTGACGGGTCTGCGCAATCCGTGCGGACAGCTGAACGGCTTGCAGCCCGGGCTGATGGCCGCGACGCGGGTCGAAGACGACGCCGGGGGGCTCGAGCGAAGGGCCGGCATCATGTGCGTCGTCCACGTGGGCGGGCGCGTGGCCCCCGGCGACGCGATCGCCGTCGAGGCCGCACCGGGGGCACACGTGCCGCTCGAGGTCGTGTGACGGCGCGGCCTGGCCGCAGGCCGGGCCGAGGCGCCCTGTGATAGGTTCCGGCCATGGCCCCCCTGACCCGACTCAAAGAGAGCGTCGACCACCTTCAAGAGCAGCTCACGGGCGCCGACCATCTCGGCGACGAAGAGCGCGCGAGCCTCGAAGCGCTGCTCGGCCAGGTGGCGCGCCTGCTCGATCGCGAAGAGGGCGTCGACGACGAGCCCGACCACGAGACCCTCGCCGAGCAGCTGCGTGAGGCCACCGACGATTTCGAAGAGGCTCATCCGGTGCTCACCCACGCGGTGGGCCGGGTGATCGACGCGCTCAGCAACCTCGGGATCTAGTCGTCGTGCCCCGCCCCGAGCCCGGTGCACGGGTGGAGGCGCTGCACGTCGCACGCGTCGAGACGTTCACGTTGCCCGACGGCGAAGAGCGCACGAGCGCGATTCGCAAGCGCGCGCAGTCGGGCCCGGTTCGGGTCGAGCCCCTCGGCTTCGTCGGCGACGAGCAGCACGACCCCGCCCACGGCGGCCCGGACCGGGCCGTGCACGTCTTCGCCCGCGAGCACTACGACGCATTCGAGGCCCGCGCCGGTCGCCCGATCGACACACCCGTCGCTGGGGAGAACCTGACCCTGCGCGGCTTCCCCGACGAGCTCGCGCACGTCGGCGACGTGATCCGCGTCGGCGGCGCGAAGCTGCAGATCACCATGCCGACCGAGCGCTGCGGGTATCCCGGCCGCAATGCGGGCCTGCCGAAGCTGCTGAAGTGGATGATCGAGGAGCTTCGCACCGGGTACTACCTGCGCGTGCTCGAACCGGGCGAGATCGCGGCCGGCGATGCGTGGCAGCTCGAGCTTCGAACGAACGAGACGTGGTCGATGCAGGCGCTCTCGCGCGCGATGCTCCGCGACGCCCGCGACGCGGCCCTGGTCGCCGAGCTCGAAGCGGTGCCCGAGCTGTCGGACGAGTGGAAGAAGCGGCTGCGACAGCTGCACGAGCGGACGCGCCGGTGAAGAGGCGCCTGCGCCAGCTGCACGAGCGCACGCGCCGGTGAAGAAGCGCTTGCGCCAGCTGCACGAGCGCACGCGCCGGTAGCGGCTGCGACAGCGACACGGGCGACCGCGCAGGGAGCGGCTGCGAGAGCGACACGCGCGCATGAGCCGTGATCGCGCCGCCGCGCGCACCGACGGCGGTCCACGCGAAGCCCGCGAGGGGATCTCGATGGCGAGAGCGCACACCGCAGGCACCGCGCCGAGGCCCGACCTCGCTCGCATCGCCGTCGTCGGCACGAGCTGCTCGGGCAAGTCGACGCTCGCTGGCCGACTCGCGACGTCGCTCGAATGCCCCCGCGTCGAGCTCGACGAGCTGCACTGGGGGCCGGGCTGGTCGACCGATTCGACCGATGCCTTTCGTCGCAAGGTCGACGTCGCTCTCGAGCCGGCACGCTGGGTGTGTGCCGGCAACTATTCGGCCGTTCGCGACATCGTCTGGCGACGCGCGACGACGTTGGTCTGGCTCGACCTGTCGTTTGTGCTCACGTTTTCGCGTGCGACCCGGCGGACGGCTCGGCGCACCTTGTTGCGCGAGCCCGTTTGTGGCGACAACCGAGAACCGTGGCTCGGGTTCCTCGACGCCGAGTGGATTCCATACTGGGTGGTGCGCACCTGGGCGCGCAACCGGCGGCGCATTCCGGCGCTTGCGCAGTCGCGCGCGTTCGCGCCGCTCGACCTCGTCGTGCTGCGCACGCGGGCCGAGGTCGAACGCTTCGCGGTCGATCAGTCACTGCCAGCACGCTCGGCGAGCACGTCGTCGAGCAGCGAACGCAGCGCGGCTTCATCGACCTGATCGATTCGCTTGAAGCGTAGACAGCTCTTGCCGTGATCGATGCCCTTGAAGTCGGCGGCGTGGCGCGCGAGCACGGCGGGCGCCACGTACAGGCTCACGTATTGCTTCTGCGCGGCGAGGTTCGCGAGGCCGGGATAGTCGAGCATGCCGTAGCGGATGCCCTCTTCGATCGCCGGTGCGGCGGCGCGCACCACATTGCGGACGGCTTCGAGCACCTTGCGCTGTTTGCCGTCGACCGACGCTCGATAGGCATCCGGTGACGAGTCGTCTCGCTTCATGCCGTGCTCCCTCGAAGGCTACGGCCCGGCCGGCCACCCTGATGCGCGTCGTCGGTGGGCATCTGGGTCATTCTCACATGGAGATTGTGTCGTTGCCGTCCGATTCGCACGGCACTTGCCGGTCGCGGCGCCCTGCGGGCCGCGCGCCAGACCGTCGCAGCGTTCGCGCGGCGCGAGCGGCCCGTGACTCTGCCCTGCGGGCCCGACGAGCGACGCGCCGAGCCGTCTGTGATAGCTTGCCCTTCGTCGACCGAGGCCGAAATCAGGCCGGAACGGTCCACTTCACGAGGGGCAGAGACGCGCGTCGATGAGTGACCTGGAACGCGATCGGATCGTCCAGAAGCGGCTGCATTGGCGGGCCGCCTGCGAGCTTCTCGACGACGGTCTGATCTACGAACAGCGATCGCTGCTGACGCGCAGCTCCACGCGTGTCCCGTTCGAGTCGATCCCCGACGACCCGATCCGCGAGACGCGCATCTCGCGGTCGTGGACCGTCGCCGTCACGGCGGGCTTCGCGGCGCTGCTCCTGGCGCTGCAGCCGCTCGCGCAGCCCGACGCCGCGGTGCCCGCTGCGCCGATGGTGCTGGCTGCGGCCGCTCTGATCTTCTCGCTCTTCGGCCTGCGCGCACGCAGCGGACACTTCATCGTCTTCCCGTGCGAGGGCAAGCGCATCGTCTTCCGAGAAGACGCGCGCACCACGACGCTGGCGACGTTCCTCGATCGTCTTCAGGTGCAGAAGTCGAAGTACCTGAGCGAGACGTATGGCCCGCGACCGGCTGAGCCGTCGGGCGACCCGACCGAGTTCGGTGTCTTCGACGAGACCGAAGACGACCCGAGCGGCTATCGGCATTGACGCTCGGCGCTTCGCCCGCTGCGTGAAGGCTTCGGGCGGGAGGGCGCATGGCGTACGACGAAGGCCTGGCGCACCGCATTCGTGAGCAGCTCGAAGACCACCCGGGCATCGCCGAGAAGCGCATGTTCGGGGGCCTCTGTTTCCTTTGGCGCCGTCACATGGTGTTTGGCGTCGTCGGCCACGAGCTGATGGTTCGTGTCGGCGCCGAAGCCTACGCCGACGCGCTCGAGCGCCCCCACGCGCGCGAGATGGTTTTCACCGGTCGCTCGCTCACGGGCTTCGTCTACGTCGGCGAGGAAGGCATCGCCGAGGACGAAGATCTGCTCGCATGGCTCGAGCTCGGCCTGCGGCACGCGGCGAGCCTGCCCCCGAAACCAGAGAAGGCAGCTCGGAAGCGGCCCGCCGAGAAGCAAGCGGCGAAGAAGAGGGCGCCGAAGAAGAGTGCGGCGAAGAAGAGGGCGCCGAAGAAGCGGGCCGCAACGAAGAAGGCCGGCAAGAAGCAGGCGCCGAAGAAGACCCCGAAACGGTCGAGCAAGAAGGCACACAAGCGCGCCGCGAAGAAGAAGTCGGCGAAGCGCGCCGCCAAGAAGAAGGCGAAGCGGAGCGCGGCGGGCCATTCGGCGCGCAGGGCGGCGGCGAAGCGCCGCCGACGCACCTGACCCGTGACGCGCGCGCGATCCGATGAAGACGGCCCCGTTCTGACCGAGAGCGACCCGCCGAAGCGCGGGCGTCCGATCCCGCCCGTGCTGCTCGGCATGATCGTCGATGCCGTCGACTTCGCGACCCTCGGGCCGATCGGGCTCTATGGGGGCTTCGTTCTGGGGGGCCTCGCCGCCTACTGGGCCGCGCGTGAGGCCGGCATGCGGGGCCGCGGCGCCTGGCTCGCCGGCCTCGCCGGCGCGGTCTATGCCGGAACACCGGCCACCGAGATGGTGCCGCTCGCAACGATCATCGGCACAGGGGTGCAGCTGGCGAAGCGTTGAACCTCGCACCTCCTTGATTCACCTGAATTTTGGAGGCATAGCGGCCGACACCGGCCCGCGTCGCGTGTGCGCCACTGCAGGCCACCTGGTGCCGTTGCCCACCCATCTGCGGTGTGGGGGTTTCAGCGACGAATCGCTTGGCCAGGCGTGCGCCCGGTGTTGCCCATGTCAGCTTCGAATGGGTATGCCGATTGTCCGAGCCACGCACGCATGCGTCGTGTTAGGGTGCGGTGACGCGTCCGAAGCGACGCTCCTGGCTCGATGTGTCGAGCCCCCTGGCGTCGCGTTGTTCGCGTGTGACGACGGCAATCGCGGGGTCTGATCGATGGCGGCGAGCCACATCCGTCGATCGTGCTCCTCGATGCGTCGAGGAGGTGCACCATGCAGCATCCCCACCTCGAGCTTGCACTCTCGCTTTGGCGAGCGACGTCGGAGAGCGATGTCGATCGTCTCGAGCAGCTGCTCGATCCACTCGTCACCTGGTCGTCCCTGCACTCGGGGTCGCTCGGTGGTGAGGCGAAGGGGGTCGACGAGGTGATCTCTTCGCTTGCGCGCAGTGGCGAACTCGTCGACGACCTCTGCTCCGAACTGCTCGATGTGTACGCAAGCGATCAGGGAGCCGTTCTCTTCTATCGCCTCGAGGCGTCGCGGGGGCCTCGGCTCCTCGCGACCGATGTGCTGCTGCAGCTCGACATCGATCATGGACGCGTCGTCGCCGGGCGGGCGATGCCCGTGCAGTCCGAAGAGAACCGCACGTTCTGGCTCGCCCAGTAGCGGGCACGCCGATCGTGCGCCGAGGCATCGACGCAATGAGTGCAAACGACGACTTGAGCAAACGTGAGCGGCGCGAACTAGACGCGCGGCGCGCCGCCTGGCTCCACCGCGGCGATCGGCGGCCCGACTTCGCCGAGATACCCGGGCCCGGGCAGATCTCCGTCTGGGACTTTCCACGCCCACCGCGCGTCGAGCCCGAGAAGCGTCACGTGTGGGTGCGCAACGGCGACGACGAGCTCGCACGATCCGACCGCGCGTTGCGCGTGCTCGAGACTGCGAGTCCACCGACCGTCTACGTGCCCGCCGAGGACGTGGCCCTGGATCGGCTGTGTCCGATGCGCGGCGAGAGCTTCTGTGAGTGGAAGGGGCGGGCCGAGTACCTGGGGCTCGTCTCTCGGCCCTCGACCGGTGCGGTTGCGTGGCGCCTGCCCGAACCGCTCGCCGAGTTCGTATCGCTCGCCGGCATGATCTCGTTCTACCCGGGCCGCGTGCAGTGTCGACTTGGCGACGACGAGGTTCAGCCTCAGGCCGGTGGCTTCTATGGGGGGTGGATCACCCCCGATCTCGCCGGTCCGTTCAAGGGCGCACCGGGGACCCAGGGCTGGTAGCGGCCGCTTCGGCTTGCGACGCTCTCCGAAACGCACCACCGACCCGCGCATCCAAGCGGCACGCTTCGACCGCGCCTCGCTGCGACGGTGAGCGCCAGGAGATCGCCCATGTTCATGAACAAGTTCCAGAACGAGACGTACGCGGTGTTCCGCATCGTGTTCGGCCTGCTCTTCGCGTTTCACGGCACGCAGAAGCTGCTCGACTTTCCAGCGCCCGGGCCCGAGCTCAATGCGATGCTGCTTGCGGCGGGCGTGATCGAGCTCGTTGGGGGCGCGATGATCGCCGTCGGTTTCATGACCAGCTGGGCCGCGTTCCTCGCGAGCGGCACCATGGCGGTCGCCTACTGGATCGCCCACGGCTTGAATCACCTCTTCCCGAGCGTCAACAAGGGCGAGATGGCGGTGCTGTACTGCTTCGCCTTCCTGATGATCTCGGGGCGGGGCTCGGGCATCTGGAGCATCGACGGCGGGCGCGGCTGACCGCGCGCCCACGGCCTCTATAATCCCCCGTGGACTCGGGGGCCTGGGGCGACATGGAAGTGTTCTTGGTCGGCGTGCTGCTGACGCTCGTGTGCGTGGGCGTGCACTACGAGGGGCTGAGCCTCGCGACCGCCGTGATTCGTCGCGCTACGTCGGCCCATCGCATGCGCGTCGTGATTGGCATCGTCGCGGGCCTCGTGGCCCACGTGATCGAGGTCTACGTGTTCGCGGCCGGCTGGTACGCGATCGAGCGCGCCGGTGTCGCGCAGCTCACGATCGAGAACCCCGACTTCACCGACATCAGCTACTTCTCGTTCGTGACGTACACGTCGCTTGGCTATGGCGACATCGTCCCGATCGGCGACGCCCGACTGCTGGCAGGCCTCGAGGCGCTCGTCGGGCTCGTCCTGATCGCCTGGACCGCCTCGTTCACGTACTTCGAGATGACGCTGTACTGGGCCGAAGATGGCAGCCTCACGCCGAAGATGCTTCGACGCCCGCGCCCCGACCGAAATCGGGCCGAAGGCCCCGAGCCTCCAACGAACGAGCCGATCGTGTGAGACGCGGTGCATCCTTGCGCCTGGCCGAACGGCCGGGCCGCCCTCGAGGAGCGCACCGATCGCGTGAGAGGCGGCGTATGATTGGGGGCCTGACGCCGCGCTGTCCCGCGCGCGCCCGCCCTCGAGGAGCGCACCGATGCCCCCCGCCCCCGGTGAAGACGGAACCCACTATCGCACCTGCCCGCTCTGTGAAGCGACGTGCGGCCTCGCCATCGAGGTCGAAGATGGACGCGTCACGCGCATTCGCGGCGACGAGGACGACGTGTTCAGCCGTGGCTACGTCTGCCCGAAGGGCGCCACACTGAAGGATCTGCACGAGGATCCCGACTGGCTGAAGACGCCTCTGCTGGGCCGGGGCGGCGAGGCGCGCGACGCGAGCTTCGACGAGGCCTTCGCCGAGGTCGAACGGCGGCTGCGGCCGATCATCGAAGAACATGGCCGCAACGCGGTCGCGATCTATCTCGGCAATCCGAACGTGCACAACATGGCCGGCGGCATGTACGTGCGCCCCCTGATCAAGGCGATCGGCACGAAGAACGTCTTCTCGGCGAGCACGGTCGACCAGATGCCGCGGCACGTCTCGAGCGGGCTGCTCTATGGCGGCCCCGGCATCATTCCGGTGCCCGATCTCGACCGCACTGATCTGCTCGTGATGCTCGGAGCGAATCCGCTCGAGTCGAACGGCAGCCTGTGCACCGCGCCCGACTTCCCCGGTCGCTTGAAGGCGCTGCGCGCCCGGGGCGGACGACTCGTCGTGATCGATCCGAAGCGCACGCGTACGGCCGAGATCGCCGACACGCATCTCGCGATTCGGCCGGGGACCGATGTCCAGCTGCTGCTCGCGATGGCGCACGTGCTGGTCGAGGAGGAGCGGACGTCGCTCGGTGCGGCAGAAGGCCACGTCGAAGGCCTGGCCGAGCTCGAGGCTGCGCTCTCGACGTGGACGCCCGAGCGGGCTGCCGAAGCCACGGGCATCTCGGCCGCGACGATTCGTGATCTCGCGCGGTCGCTGGCCGAGGCCGAGCGCGCCGTCGTGTATG
Source organism: Myxococcota bacterium (assembly GCA_965250285.1). Classification (GTDB taxonomy): domain Bacteria; phylum Myxococcota_A; class UBA9160; order UBA9160; family UBA4427; genus CAYYSY01. The sequence continues at coordinate 4,693,954 of OZ252299.1, read as the reverse complement.
GCCGAATCGGAACGAACACCGTCCGCTACGGCGCGCTCACGTCGTGGGCCACCGACATCGTCACGCTCCTCGCCGGTCACCTCGATGCGCCGGGTGGTCTGATGTGGCCGCGCGCTGCACACGCGCGCGCGTCGGATGGGCGTGCGGGGGGCAAGGGCTTCGTGACGGGCCGCTGGCAGAGCCGTGTACGCGGTGCACCCGAAGTCATGGGCGAGATGCCGGTCTCGGTCCTCGCCGAAGAGATCGATACGCCCGGCGAAGGCCAGGTGCGCGCGCTCGTGACCATCGCCGGCAACCCGGTGCTCTCGACGCCGAACGGCGATCGCCTGGCCAAGGCCCTCTCGAAGCTCGACCTCATGATCAGCGTCGATCCCTATCGCAACGAGACCACCTGCCATGCCGACATTCATCTGCCGGTGCCGACGCCGCTCGAACGCAGCCACTACGACCTCGCGTTCTACGGCCTCTCGGTGCGGAACGTCGCGCGCTACTCACCGCCGGTCTTCGAGACAGATCAACCGCAAGAGTCGGAGGTGCTCGGCCGGCTCGCACTGATCGCCCAGGGGCAGCCGGTCGATGCTGATCCGAAGGGGCTCGACGACATGATGGCCGGCGGCGCGATGCAGGCGTCGGTGGCGAACGACGCTTCGCCCGTCGCGGGTCACGATGCTGCGGCGCTCCTCGCCGAGTCGGCGGATCGGCCCGGGCCCGAACGCATCATCGACGCGATGGTGCGCGGCGGGCCCTACGGCGATCGACTGTCGCTGGCCGAGCTCGAGTCGTCGCCGCACGGCATCGATCTCGGTGCGCTCGAGCCCCAGCTGCCCGGTGTGCTGCGCACGCCGTCGGGCCGGATCGAGCTGATGCCGCCGCCGATCGCCGAAGAGCTCGAACGGCTCGAAGCCGAATCGGGCGCGGCGTCACCCGAGTACGTATTGATCGGTCGTCGGCATCTGCGTTCGAACAACTCGTGGATGCACAACGTCGAGCGGCTCGTCCGCGGTCGCGATCGCTGCACGCTGCAGATCCACCCCGATGACGCCAAGGCCCTCGGTCTCGACGGTGCCGAGGCCCGGGCTCGGGTGCGGTCGAGGGTGGGCGAGCTCGTCGTGCCGGTCGAAGCGACCGACGCCCTGATGCGAGGCGTCGTGAGCCTGCCGCACGGCTTCGGCCACGATGTCGAGGGGGCGCGTCTTCGCGTCGCGGCGAAGCATGCCGGGGTGAACACGAACCTTCTGACCGACGAGGAGGTCGTCGATCGGCTCTCGGGCACATCGGTCCTGAACGGGATCCCGGTCGAGATCGAGGCGGCGTCGGCATGAGCCGCGCCCGGCGACTCGGCTGCTCGGTGTGGGCGTTCGGCCTTGTGACGTATCTCGGGGCGAGCGTCACGTCGGCCCCGGCCCGGGCGGGCGAGGCGGCCGTGCTCGAGGTGAACGCGGTCTGCAGCACGATGCGGATCTGCGACTTCCAGGCGAAGGTGCTGCACTCCGACACCGGCGAGCGCCACTACGCCGACCGCTTCGAGATCGTGTCGCCCGACGGTGAGGTGCTGGGGACCCGTGTCTTGCGCCATCCCCATGTGCACGAACAGCCCTTCGTCCGCGGCCTGGTGGGCGTGGAGATTCCCGAAGGCGTGACCGAGGTGGTCGTTCGAGCCCACGACAGCCAGCACGGCTATGGCGGCAAGACGGTGACGGCGGTGCTCGAGTTTCCGTCGCCCCCGGTGCCCGCGCCGGCCGCCGCCGAGCCCGGCTGACCCCGCGCATGCGCGCGGCAGTCGCTGCCGCGGTGCGGCGAGGTTGCGTGCCCGCTGCCGCTTCTCGGTCGTGACGAATCGTCAATCGACCGGGCGCGCCGAGGCCGACAACGTCACGCAGAGGTCCCCTGCCCCAGCGAATCGGCGCATGGTAGGCTTGAGCGCCCTGAACGATCACACCCGGGCGGAGGAACCGATGCGCATCAGCTTCGATCTGAGCGACGCCGATCTCAAGTACTTCCGAGGCGTCATGCGCGAAGTGCGCAATCGCAGCAAGGACAAGGGCGAAGTCGAGATCATCGAAGCCTCCCGTACGCTGCTCGTCGACATGGGGGCCGCCAACGCCCCCGAATTCGTCACGGCCCGCATGGGGCGGCTCACCGAGCTGATCGACATGCTCGAAGACACCGACTGGGCGCTCAGCGGCAAGGATCGCGAGCGCGTGGTGAACGGGCTCGCCTACTTCGCAGAGCCCGAAGACATGATCCCCGACAAGGTGCCCGTGCTCGGCTACCTCGACGACGCAATCATGGTCGAGCTCGTCGTGATCGAGCTCGAGCACGAGCTCGAGGCGTACCAGGATTTCTGCTCGTTCCGCGAGACCCACGAGGATCGCTTCGGGCAGGACGAAGATCCCAAGATCCGCGAGGAATGGGTCGTTGCGCGCCGAAAGGCGCTGCATCAGCGCATTCGCCGCCGGCGCTCGAGGCGCCGTGATCTGCGCGCCGCGAGCGGTCGCTCGCCGACCGCGCTCTGGTAGGCGATCCGTCGATGAGGGGCCGCGCGTTCGGCCTGCCGACTGTCGATTCGTCGAAGAGGGGCCGCGGGTTCGGCCTGCCGACGATCGATTCGTCGATGAGGGGCGGGACGCTCGGCCTGCCGACTTCGCATCCGCATGCTTCGCTTCGTTCGGGTAATGCGCTCGCGCCTGAGCGCGCCTCGTCGATCGCGGGCATGCGGGCACACCGGATCAGTGCGCACTCGACCGCTGCATCGTCGTCCGATCGGGGAGCGTGGTCGTGAGCGAATCGGCCTGGACGCACGTCACCGTCCAGCTGAACGTGCCCGACCTCGAGGCGGCGCTCGAGTGGTATCGCGTCTACCTCGGTTGCCGCGTCGTCTGGCGCAACGACGCGCGCGACTTCGGCGCGGTCTACAACGGCACGACCGAGATCTTTTTTCAACAGGTGGCGTCGGCCGAAGTCTCGACGGCGGGCTCGATCCTGTGCGTTCGAGTCGCCGACGTCGACGCGGTCTACGCCGCGGCGCAGGCGGCCGAGGCGCCGATCACGAGTGAACTCGCCGATCGCCCTTGGCAGATGCGCGAGTTCGAGGTGGCCGATCCATGGGGCCACCGAATCCGGATCGGCCAGAGCCTGCTCGCCTGAGCCGGATTCGACCCGAAGTCCTCGGGAACGATTCGCTCCCGTCAGCAGCTTTCGACATAACTATTGTCTCTACGTCGAGACGCGATTCAGCACCCCGACGCGCATCGATCGACCGGCCCAGTCAGGGTGTTTCCCCACATTTTGAATTCGAGTCGGCATGGCTGCTCGTCGTGTTGACCATCACAATCCGGCGGGGCTAGACTGGAGTCAAGGCAACCCCATGCCGGAATTGCCAAATCGGCGAAAGCAGTTGCTGCGTCAGTTGCGCACGTCGGGTTGGTCGAGGGAAGCCGCACCCGAGATCGACCCGGCCCATAGCAGACCGCCGGGTGTCCGCCCGGCGCCACGAGCTCTTCTCCCTCGTTGGCGCCGGTCGGACTCCTCAACTTCATCGATTCGATTTCATACACGACCTGATTCGCCCGTCGCCGCGACGTTGCGTTGAACGGCATCTGTTCGTTTCCCATGGGTCGGCCCACGGCTGCGCACGCGACTGTCGGTCACGCCTCGAGCGTCCAATGCGTCTCCCGTGCACTCCGTGCAGACGCGATCGTTCGCCACGCCGCGTCGCGCGATCTCGACGCACTGCGTAGAAGCCGCCGCCATGCGCACTGCGTCATCAGCCCGGTCAGCGTTCGCCGCGCGTCTCGGCGTCGACCCACTCCGCATACGCGGCCGTCGCTCGCACGTCGTCCAGCACGACGATCTTCGGAACGTCGTAGTCGTGGAGTGCTTCGATGCGCGCCACGGCAGCGTTTACGACGTCGTCGCCCGTCTCGATGAGCAGCACCGCCTCGGTCTCGCGCTCGACGCGACCTTCCCACCGGTAGACCGACTCGACCCCGGGCAGGATCGAGACGCAAGCGACGAGGCGCTCGTCGACCAGTGTCTCGGCCAGCGCCGAAGCGGCGTCGGGCTTGCAGCTCACGTAGATCACGCGCATGACGGCTCCTTTCGTCTGCGCCGGCGGACCGATTCGGTCGCGCCGCGCCGGATGGATCGAGCGGTGCGCGCCCCGATCCGCGCTGAACGGCCTGGCCCGTTTCGACCGGGAGCATCGCCCAGATCGGTTGCTGAGGGCGGATTGCGGCCCGGTGAGCGATCGGGGATCGTTGGCCGCTTGGCTGCACCGCACACCGGCCGGAGGGCCGAGGGGATCCCGCAATGACGTCGTCTTCGCGTTCGATCGTGCTGCTCGCCCTGGCGCTCTGGCTGACCGCCTGCGGTGGCAAACAGGCCGAGGTGCCGCCGCCGGCCTACGACGGGCCCGATCCGATCGAGACGATCGATGCCTTCATCGTCGACCGAGCGATCGACAAGGGCGATCCCGAATGGAAGACCCACGTGCCCCGCCCGCCCGCCGCGGCCTTCGATCCGAACCAGCAGTACTTCTGGGTGCTCGACACGAACGTCGGCATGTTGAAGATCGAGCTGTTGCCGCAGTACGCGCCGCGGCACGTCGCGTCGACGATCTATCTCACGAAGCTCGGGTTCTATGACGGTCTCACGTTCCACCGCATCATCCCCAAGTTCATGGCGCAGGGTGGCGATCCGCTGGGCACGGGCACGGGCGGGCCCGGCTTTCGCTACGCCGGCGAGTTCCACAAGAAGGCCAAGCACGACGAGCGCGGCGTGGTGAGCATGGCCAACTCGGGCCCGCGCACCGACGGCAGTCAGTTCTTCATTCTGTTCGGCGAAGCTCCGCATCTCGACGAGAAGCACACGGTCTTCGGTCAGGTCGTCGAAGGGCTCGGGACGCTGCGCTCGATGGAGGCGTCGGGCAGCGAGAGTGGCCGGCCGCGCCGAGACGTCGTGATCGAGAAGGCCGAGATCGTCGTGCCCTGAGGCGCACGCCAGCGCGAACCCGACGTGCTCTTCTGGGCGCGCCATCGCCGCTTCGGTATGGTCGCGATCGGGGGGCAGGCGTCATCGACCCGATCTTCTCTCTGCGCTGCGTGGATTGTGATGCGCACGGCGAACCGAGTCGGCTGTGGCTCCGCCGATCGATCGATCGCGCGGGCCCACGTCAGCCGCTTCGTCACTACATCGAGTGCATGAACTGCGGCGCCCATCTGAAGGGACACGCCGACGGCCGCACCGAGCCCGTGGATGACGACGAGTGGCGCAGCTTCGTCGGAGACGAGGCGAACCGACCCAGCCGTCTGCCCGCCTCCTGAGCCTCGACCGGCGCATTGCGCCGGCATGGCGCGCCCCATCGAATCCATGAGTCGCCCCGTCCACTACTACGACCCGAGAAGCGACGCCGGGCCGCCCTTTCGGCGCGGCGAAGCGGGTGTGGTGTGGCTCTCCGACGACGGCTTCTTCGAGACCGACACGCGCGTCGAGCTCGCGCCGAACTCGTACCACTCGCTGTTCGCTCATGGCGTCGTCGAGTCGCTCGCGGCCCTGCCGCTCGACGTGGGTCCGCTGCGCGAAGGGGGCGAAGCCGTGCTGTCCCCCACCGCGATGACCGACGTGCTGCGCGTGTTCTATGAGGCCGATCGCCAGACCTACGGCGCCGAGCACGATCTGTTGATCGCCGCCGAGTTCGGCTCGCCCCCGATCGACTATCGCCTCGCCGTCGACAACCGCGAGTATCAGCGCACGCTGTCGAAGCTGCAGTTTCTCGCAAGCCAGGCCGCCCACATGGGCCACGGCCTGAGGCTGAAGCTCTGAGCCCGCCGCCCGAGCAGGGGCCGTGGCTCGAGCTCGCCCTCTCGGGTGACGTCGTGGTGCGGATCGAGCCGCCGGGACGCCTCGAGATCGATCGGCCCGAAGCCGCGCGCGTCTCGTTCGCGTTCTCGACTGCACGGCTGACGCGCCGAGCGGTCGCCGGTGCGGCCGCACGCTCGGGCGACGCCGCGCTGGTTGGCTGTGCGGGGGAGGCTGCGCTCTGGTGGGTGGCGCCCAGCGTGGCCGAGCCGCGACGTCTGCCGCTCGGTGATCGCATCCCGAACGCGGCCCAGCTGTCGATCGTCGCGATCGCCGGTGGCTTCGCGGTGCTCACTGAACACGGGCTCGCGGTGATCGATGAAGAAGGGCGGGAGCGCTGGCGGATCGACCGCGTGACCTTCGACTGGCGCTTCGTCGACGAACGCGAGGGCGCGCTCTGGCTCGCCGACGCCGACGACAACCTGCTCGGCTTCGACACATCGACGGGATGGGAGCGGTCATGAGCCCCGGCTTTGACACATCGACGGGATGGGAGCGGTCATGAGCCCCGGCTTCGACACATCGACGGGATGGGAGCGGTCATGAGCCCCGGCTTCGAAGCATCGACAGGTTGGCAGCGGTCGTGAGCCTCCGCGCGCTCGTCGACTGGCTGCGCATCCCTCGGCGCGTCGAAGCACAGGTGCCGCTCGCCCGCGCGCTCGTCGATCACGCGCGCACCGGACGCTCGCGTGCGCTGCGAGTCACCCGCAGCGGCGATCTACAGTACGACCTCGACACGAGCGCGTTCTTCGAGCTCGAAGGTGAGCAGTCGGTGATCGACGACGCGCTGCTCGGTGCCTGCGTGGGACGCGTGCTCGACGTCGGTGCCGGCGCGGGGCGGCACACGCTCGCGCTCGAAGCCCGCGGCCACGACGTCTGCGCCATCGATGTGTCGAGCGATTGTGTGGGGCTGATGCAGGAGCGCGGCGTGCGCGACGCCCGCCACGTCGACGTCTGGTCGCTGCTCGATGAGGCCCACGGGCCCGACCTCGGCGCGTTCGACACGCTCCTGTTCGGCATGCAGACGATCGGCCTGACGGGCCGGGTCGATGCCCTGGTCGCCCTGCTGCGTGGCTTGCAACAGCGCCCCGGGTTGCTGCGAAGAGGCGGTCGCATCGTGCTCGACTCGAGCGCACCGACCGGCCCCGGTTTCGACCAGCGCGTCGAGTGTGCGGTGCCCGCCGATCCGTCGGCGCCGATCGAAGACGCCGCCCTCGCCGGTGAGACGCGCGTTTCGTTCGGGTACCGCGGCGCGCGCGGCGCCCCCTTCGAGTGGATCTACGTCGGCGCCGAAGCGCTCGTCGCGCTGGGCCACGAGGCGGGTCTCGAGACCCGCATCCTCGCTCGGCTCGGCGAGTCGCCCGAGTACGCGGCGTGTCTCACGCGCCCGGGTGACGCGATCTCCGAGCGCAGCGGTGTATGATCGAACTCGCCGTGCTCGCAGGGGGCGGGCCGCGGGCGTGCCACAGGGAGCGCGCGTTGACCAAGTTCATGGTCGTGGCGCTGGGCAGCGGGCTGCCGGCCTACCTGGTCTTTCAGGGGCTGCTCGACCAGTCGATGATGATTCGGTTCTGGGGCACGCTCGTCACGTTCGCCGCCGGCTGGTATCTGAGCCGCGCCTTCGTTCGCAACCACCTCGACCTGTGACTTCGCCCCGTCGACGCGCGCATCGGAGCCCGGCATGATCGAGACGTTGATGGTCGTGCTGGTCGGCGGCGCCGTCGTCGCGATCTTCGTCACGATGGGGCCCGGACAACGGCTGGTGAAGCAGCTCGGGCTGCGACGGCTGCAGAAGGGCGCCGCACCCGACGACGACCGCGCCTTTCTGCTTCAGGCATGCGGGGGCGACGCGGCCCAGGTCGAGGCCCGTCTCGAAGCCGTTCGAGTGCGCTATCCCGACTGGACCGAGGCAGAGCTCTACCGGCGCGCGATTCGCGCCGTCATGAATGAACGCAGTGCCGCTGGCGACGGCGACATCGAGACCGGGGCACCGACCCGGTCGGGGAGGAACGAATGAGCTGGGTCCCGATCTTCCTCTGGGTGAACGCCGCTGCGTTCATCTTCTATGGGCTCGCCTGTCTCGCGAGCCCCGGGCTCCCCGCCGGCTACGCCGGCTTCGAGCTCGGCAACGCGAGCGGCACCGTCGAGATCGTCGCGATGTATGGCGGGCTCCAGATCGGCTTTGGTGTGCTGCTCGTGCTCGGCGCCCGCAACGAGCGCATGCAGTCGACCGCGCTCTGGGCCGTCGCCCTCATCGTCGGCTCCCTCTTTCTCGGCCGGGTGTTCGGCCTATGGATGCATGGCGCGAGCTCGTACAACCTGGGCGCGGCCGCCTACGAGGCCACCGCCTCGGCGCTTGCGATCTTCGCGCTGCGCTCGAAGGCGGCCCCCGCCGAGGTGACGTCCTGACCCGCGCACGCCCGACGAGACGCCCCGGTCGCCCTGCGCACATGCGACGCGCAGGGCTGTTGGTCGTGCTGATCCTGGTGGCCGGCTGCGGGGGCGGGGGACCTCGCCGACCTTCGGGACCGCCTGAGACCGTGCCGGGATCGCCCGCCTGGACCGCGGTGAGCATGCCGCTCGCGGTCGAGTATCTGCGCACGCTCCCCGACGACCGCGTTGGCCAGACGCTCAACGGCATTCCCCTGAGCGATGGTCAGCGTTGGCTCGAGGGCTTCGTCTACTACGGCGCGGTCGAGGTCGATCACCCCGGCATGAACGTCGTGGCGCTGGCCTCACCGGTCGGCGAGCCGACGGCGCTCACCTGGATCGAAGAAGACGGCGAGCCCTGGGAGCTGCCCGAGTGCGGGGGCCAGCTCACGGGCGTCCGGGCAAGGACCCTCGCGGGTCAGGTGTACACCTGGCGGGCCCTGCGCCCCGGCGGCGGCATCGTGCAGCCGATGTGTCCACCCGAGGCCTGGCTCAGCGCCGTCCCGGAGCCCCCGCCAGCCGAGCCCGACGAGTAGCGCCGGGGTGGCCGAATCGCGCCGCGGCGACTGAGGAGCGCCGCAGCGGTTGAGGAGCGCCGCAGCGACTGAAGAGCGCCCCGGTGGCTGCGGAGCGCCGCGGCGATGAATGAGCGCCGCGGCGACGGATGAGCGCCGCAGCGACAGAGGAGAGCCGAGCCGGTCGGCGACCGAATTCGCCGCGGCCCGGCATCCAAGGAATGGCCCGGTGCGCTGCCGGCCACGCTCGCTCGAGCCGCCGAAACGCAGCATGGGAGCATGCAGAGAGGTTCAGCCGTTGTCGTCCACGGTGCGCGATCACCTCGCGAGTCATCCGCCGCGCCTGCTCGACGGGCTCACGACGGCGCGCGCCGACAGTGCGCTGCCGCTCGAGCGATTCGAGGTCGGTCATCAGCTGGTCTGCACGTGCGGAAGCGATGCGTTTCGCGTGCTCGGGGTGCCGGTGGCGATGCGGCAAGGGCAGGGCGGCTATGTCCTGCGTTCGGTGCTGCGGGTGTGGCGCGAACTGCAGGGCGTCGCATCGGGCGAGGACGCCGTGGCCGGGCGCCTCTCACCGCCGATTCGACTGGATTGCACACGCTGCGGTCAGCGCACGCAGCTGCTCGAGGCCGAAGACGACCGCGGTCACGCGGCCCCGCTCGAAGCCCTGCGCTGTCGGCCCTGTCGTCGATCGACCTTCGCCGTGACTACCGTGTTCGCGCACCGCGATCTCGATCTCGACGCGCCCGCCCGTGGCGTCGAGCACGAGCACTACGACGCCTGGCACGTCGGCGTGCGCTGTCGCGCGTGCGGCACGCTCGGCGAACCGTTCAGCCGGGTGTTGCGCGGCGAGCAGGAGCGGCGCATCGACCGGCTCTACGGACGCGACGCGAGCGATGGAGCTTCGCCCCTGCAAGAGGAGCCTCGCTGATGCGTCGGCTGGGTCTGTTCGTCGCAGGGGCCTTGCTCGCCCAGACGGGCTGCAGCGACCCATGGGCCGACGTGCGCGCACAGCTGTCGCCTGCCGATCTCGAGCGCTTCGATCGCGGTGCGCGCGTGGCGGCGCCGTGCGCAGCCTGTCACGACCTGTCGGGGGAGGCGCAGAAGATCGGGCCTCACCTCAAGCAGATCGAAGGTCGGCGCGCGGGCAGTCTGCCCGGCTTCGCCTATTCGCAGGCGCTCGAACGAAGCGATCTCGTGTGGAGCGCCCGGACGCTCGACGCATTTCTCGCCAATCCTCAGCGCGTGGTGCCCGGCAATCGCATGGTGGCGGCCGGCGTCGGCGACGCCGGGGCGCGGGCCGATCTCGTCTTCTTCCTCGTCCAGGCGGGGCGAAGCGGCGGGAGCTGACCTGCATTGCCCGGCGGGGATACTCGCCGGGCCGACTCGATTTCGTCAGGCAGGGAGCGGATTCGCGCGGAATGGAGCGAACGACCGCCGGTGAGACGGCATCCAACGGGCGCTGGCGTCGCCGCAACCAAGGGACGCACCACATGAAATGGCCTGAGCGGGGGGAAGGGCCTTCACCGGGGCGGCGAAGCACGATCAGATGGGCAACACTGCGGCCGGCGTGATCCGGCGAGTCTGTGACTCGCGCCGCCCCCCGAATCCATGCTCGAGGTGTCTGGCCCATTCGGCCTCTCCCCCCTGGGCAGCCCAAGCGGGCTGCTGGGAGTTCGGAAGAATTCGCCTCGGCTGATCTCGATTGGCGGTTAACGGAGCGCGCCTGAGTCGCTACATAGATTCGAGTCGTCGGGCCCGCGCGAGCGGCGCTGCGATAAGCTTACGCGTCGCCCAGCAGCACCTCGGGGGGGAGGTCTGGGCCATCCGGCAAACATGAGTGCTCGGCGCTCATCGGGGGAACCATGGCGAAGATCAAGATCGCGATCGTGGGAATGGGCAACTGCGCCAGCTCCCTGGTCCAGGGCATCGAGTACTACAAGCATCAGCAGGCCGACGACCAGATCGGCCTGATGCACTGGGACGTGGGCGGCTACGGCCCCTCCGACATCGACGTCGTCGCGGCCTTCGACATCGACCTGCGCAAGGTCGGCAAGGACATCAGCGAGGCGATCTTCGAGCAGCCGAACTGCACGACGGTCTTCTGCGAGAACGTCCCGAAGACGGGCGTCCGCGTCAGCATGGGCACGATGCTCGATGGTGTCGCAGCTCACATGTCGAACTACGACGAGGGCCGCACGTTCCTGCCCTCGGACGAGCCCGAGGCGACGCGCGCCGAGATCGTCGACATCCTGAAGGATTCGGGCGCCGAGGTCTTGGTGAGCTATCTGCCCGTCGGCTCCGAAGAGGCCGCACGCTACTACGCCGAGTGCGCGCTCGAGGCGGGCTGCGCGCTCGTGAACTGCATGCCGGTCTTCATCGTGAGCGACCCGGCGTTCAGCGATCGCTTCAAGGCCGCGGGCCTGCCGATGGTCGGCGACGACATCAAGGCCCAGCTCGGCGCCACCATCACGCACCGCACGCTGACCGACCTGTTCGCCAAGCGCGGTGTGAAGCTCGAGCGCACGTACCAGCTCAACACGGGCGGCAACACCGACTTCCTCAACATGCTGAACCGCGACCGACTCGCTTCGAAGAAGGAGTCGAAGACCGAGGCCGTCCAGAGCGTCGCGGCGACGCGCATCGACGACGAGAACATCCACGTCGGCCCCAGCGACTATGTGCCGTGGCAGAACGACAACAAGGTCTGTTACCTGCGCATGGAGGGGAAGCTCTTCGGCGACGTTCCGATGAATCTCGAAATGCGGCTCTCCGTCGAGGATTCGCCCAATTCAGCGGGCGTCAGCATCGACGCGATCCGCTGCGCCAAGATCGCCCTCGACCGCGGCATCGGCGGCATCCTGCACTCGCCGAGCTCGTACTTCATGAAGCACCCCCCGCAGCAGTTCACCGACGACGAGGCCCATCGCATGATGGAGGCCTTCATCGCTGGCGAGCGCGACGACTAGCGAAGTGAGCGCGGCCCGGCGGGTCGCCCCACACACGACCGGTCGACGCTCGAACTGAGCGCGGGCGGCGGGCCCCGAAGCCCGCTCCGCGCGCGGAGCGCGGGTGGAGCACGCACATCCCACCCTGATCGTGGCCCTGGCTCTTGCAGCCGGCGTGCTCTGCCAGTCGGCGGCGCGCCACCTGCGCATGCCGGGCATCGTGCCCCTGTTGATCGCCGGCGTCGTGCTCGGCCCCGACGGCCTCGGCTGGATCGTGCCCGGCGCCCTCGGCGGCGGCCTGCTCGCGCTGGTCGACGTGGCCGTCGCGGTCATCCTCTTCGAAGGCGGACTCAACCTGCAGATCTCGCGGCTGCGCCGCGAGCAGGCGCCGATTCGCCGTCTCATCACCTGGGGCGCGCTGGTCACGCTGGTCGGCGGCGCCGTCTTCGCCCGGGCCTTCCTCGGCTGGGATTGGTCGACGAGCTTCCTGTTCGCCAGCCTCGTCATTGTGACCGGCCCGACCGTCATCGGTCCCCTGGTCTCTCAGCTGCGGCTGCGCTCGCGAGTCGCGACCGTCCTCGAGGCAGAGGGCGTGCTGATCGACCCGATCGGCGCCATCGTCGCGGTGCTCGTGCTCGAGCTGGTGATGGCCCCCAACGTCGATTCGATCGCGATGGGGGGGCTCTCCCTCGTGATGCGCCTCGGCTTCGGCGCCGGCATGGGCGTGGCCGCCGGTTTTGCGCTCGCCTGGTTGCTCGGCCGCCGCAACTTCGTGCCCGAAGGCCACGAGAACATCTTTGCGCTCGCATCGGTGCTGCTGCTCTTCAACGGCTGTGATGCGGTGGTGTCGCACAGCGGCATTCTCGCTGTGACGATCGCCGGCGTCGTCGTCGGCAACCGCGAGACCCTGGTCGACCGCGATCTGCGCGAGTTCAAGGATCAGCTGACGGTGCTGTTGATCGGGCTGCTCTTCGTGCTGCTCGCCGCCGACGTGCGCTTCGACGACGTCGCACGACTCGGCTGGAGCGGCGTAGCGGTCGTCGCCGCGCTCGTGCTGATCGTGCGTCCGCTCGGCGTCTTCATCTCGACGCTCGGCTCCGATCTCGGCACCCGCGAGCGGCTCTTCATCGCGTGGATCGCGCCGCGCGGCATCGTGGCCGCGGCCGTCGCCGCCGTCGTGGCGTCGAGCCTCGACGAGGCCGGAATGCCGGGAGGCACCGACCTGCGTGCGCTGGTGTTTCTCACCATCGCCTGCACGGTCGTGCTCGCCGGGCTCACCGCCGCCCCCATCGGCCGTCTGCTCGGCGTGCGACTGCCGGGCCGCAGCGTCATCGCCATCCTCGGTGCGAACCACGTGGGCCTCGCCCTCGGTCGCGCGCTGCGCGAGGGCGACCGCAGCGTCGTGTTCGTCGATTCGAACCCGCAGAGCTGTCGCGTTGCCGAAGAAGCCGGCTTCTCGGTCGTCTTCGGCAACGCGCTCCAGGAGCGCACCCTGCAGCGCGCGCGCTTCGAGAACGTCGCGTCGACGGTCGCGCTCACGCCCAACGCGACGCTCAACAACGTGTTCGGCGCTCGGGGCCGTGAGCTCTTCTCGGTGCCGAAGGCGCTGCTCGCGGTCCGGCAGCCCGATCTCGGTCTCGTGCGCGAGGCCATGGAGCGCGGCCACGCCGCCATCGTCTTCGAGGGCCCCCACGACGTCGAGCGCTGGGACGTTCGGTGTCGCCGCGGCGACGTCGAGTTCGAGCGACGCCGCTACCGCGAGCCGGCGGCGAGCGAAGAAGACCCCGACGAGAGCGAGACCTCGGCGCCGACCGGACTCGGCGAGAAGGCGATGGTGCTCACCCTGCATCGAGGGAGCCGGGCCGAGCCGTTCCAGACCGATCTCGCGCTCACGAAGGGCGACGAGGTGACCGTGGCGATCCACACGCCCGAGCGCGAGGACGCGCTGCGCGCCCTCGAGGCGATGGGGCTCTGGGAGATGCCGGTCATGGTCGACCGCGAAGGGGACGCAGACGGCGACGAGCCGGTGCCCGGCGCCGCGCCCGCGTAGGGCTACGATCCCCGCATGCCGCTCCTCGAGCCCTCGCCCGATCTCGTGACCGCCTCGACCTACGAGCGCACGGTCGCCGCGTCGCTCGACCGCGTCTGGGAGAACGTGCTCGACTGGGAGCATCTGCCCTGGCTGCATGCCCGGACGTTCGACTCGATCGAGAAGCTCGAAGCCGGCTTCGAGGGCTGGCGCGCCAAGCTGACCGAATCGGGCGGCGGCCCGACGTCGACCGTCGAGCTGAAGGCGGACCGGGCCGCGGGCCACTACGTCGTTCTGGCCTACGACGACGGCGAGGCGGCCGCGCGGACCGAAGTCTGGACACGTCTCGCCGCCGCCGACGACGACGCGACCCGGGTCGAGGTCGAGTTCAGGATGCAGCCGCTGCCCGAGGAGACCCTGGCCGCCTTCGGTCAGGCCTACGTCGGCGCCTACACCGAGCTCTGGGACGAGGACGAAGAGATGATGGTCGAGCGCGCCGAGCGGCTGCGCGAGCAGGTCTCGCCGCCCGCCGATACGCCCGTCGATCTCGGCCCCGAGCGCGATCTGCGGGCGCGCCTGCCCCTCGACGTCGTGTTCGAAGGTCGCCGATTTCGCGTGGTGGCCGAGGGCGAAGACTTCGTGGTGCACCCGTCCGTCTGCCCCCACATGCTCGGCCCCCTCTTCGCCGCTGCCGACGAGCCCGGGGTGCTCGAGTGCCCGTGGCATGGCTATCGCTACGACGCCGCGGAGCGGCGCAGCTGTGACGGACGCGCGCTCCGGCTGCCGCCCGCGCCCGTCGTGTCGCGCGATGCGAGCTCGGGCCGCTGCACGCTCATGGCGCCCGAATGAGTCGAGGGCGATGCAGGCCACCCCGTGACGCTGCGTCATGCCTGCTAGCCTCGCTGGATGCCCAGGAAACAAGAACAGGAAGACGCTCGTGAAGAGGTGACCGAGGTCGGACCGGACGTGCTCCGCATGGAGCTGCCGATCCGCATGCCGGGCCTCGGCCATGTGAATTGCTACGCCCTGCTCGATGACGAGGGTGCCACCCTCGTCGACCCGGGCATGCCCACGCCGAGCTCGTACAAGACGTTGATGGAGCGGCTCAAGCGGGCCGGGATCCCGAAGAAGCACGTCCACCACGTGGTCGTGACGCACAGCCATCCCGATCACTTCGGAGGTGCGTCGCGCCTCGCCCGCGAGACCGGCGCGAAGGTCATCGCGCACGACGCGTTTCGGCTCGGGTCGCCGATTCCGCACGTCGACGTGTCGGCCGAAGATCTCGCCGAGCACGAAGAGGTGCATCGCCACGCCCACGCCCACCTGCACGGGCCGAGTGAGGGCATCGGCGAGGGAACGCCCCCGCACGCGAACGTCGACTCGTCGACGGAAGAAGGGCGACTCGCGCGGCCTGGCGAGAAGCTGCCGCGCAAGGCCTGGGAGGGCGGCACGCCCTGGGGCGGCGAGCGGCCGAAGCCGCCGCTCAAGATGCGGCTCGCCTGGTCGCTTCGCCGGCTGCTTCGACAGCCCTCGGTCTTTCCCGAGATCACCGAGCCGGTGAAGGCCGGTGACGTGGTTCGACTCGCCGGACGCGAGTGGTTCGTCGTCCATACGCCCGGACACACCGAGGATCACATCTGCCTGCACGATCCCGCCGAGGGGCTCTTCCTCGCCGGCGATCATGTGCTGCCGACGATTACGCCTCACATCTCCGGGCTGTCGAGCTACATGGATCCGCTCGCTGCGTTCTTCGACTCGCTCGACCGGGTCGGAAGCCTGCCCGACGTCGACCAGGTGCTCCCGGCCCATGGCCACCCCTTCGACGATCTCAAGGCCCGCACCGACGGCATCAAGATCCACCACGACGAACGTCTGGCGCGCATCAAAGAGATCGCCGGCGAGATCGGCCCGAACACCGTCGAAGCGTTCATGCAGAAGCTCTTCCGAGAGCGCAGCTGGGGCGGCATGGCCGAGAGCGAGACCTACGCTCATCTCGAGCATCTACGCGTGTTGGGCGAGGCGGGCGTCTATCGCCGCCGCGATGGAAAGCTGATCTACGAGATCTGAGCCGGCGGCGCGACCACGGGAGGCGACGAACATGGTCTGGGCTCTGCTCGGCAGCGTGGCGCCGGTCGATCTCGTCGATGCGCGCCTGCAGCTGCACCACGCCGCGCAGATCGTCTCTGCCGGCGCGATGGCGCTGCTCGAGCCTGCGCTCGATGACTCGCATCCGAACCTCGGCTGGGACGAGGCGAATCGCGCGCTCGTCTCGCGCCGCCTGTCGGCCGACGGCGTCACGCTCGCGCTCGCGATCGAGCGCTTCGAGATCGAGGCGCGCGATGGTGAGGGGAGGGCGGCGGCTCGCGTGTCGCTGCATGGCCGAACCCCCGGCGACGCGCTCGAAGACGCCACCCACGCCCTCGCCGAAGCGGGTGTGATCGTCGCCGCGCCCGGTCTGCCGCGCTCGCCCTACGATCTGCCCGATCACCCCGTCGCGCGCGGTGCGAAGTTCGAGCGCCCCGATCCAGCCGCATCGGGTCAGCTCGCAGCCTGGTTCGCCGCCGCGTTCGACGTGCTCGGCGCGCGCGCCGATGCGCACCCGGGCGCGGCCCCCCTCCGTGTCTGGCCCCATCACTTCGATGCGGGCTCGCTCTTCGCCGTCGACACCGCGCCCGATGGCACGGCCCAGTCGACGGTCGGCTTCGGTTTGTCGCTCGGCGACGAGAGCTACGCCGAGCCCTATTGGTACGTCTCGGTTTGGCCGGCGCCGTCGGCGGATGCGCTGCCCGACGTCGAAGGCCCCGGCCATTGGCATACGGACGGATTCACGGCCGCCGTGCTGACGGCGAGCGAGATGAGCTGCGAATCCGTCGCCGCCCAGCGCGCCGGTGTCGAAAGGTTCATCGCCGGCCGTGTCGACGCGAGCCAAGCGGCGCTGCGGGCGGGTGTCGTCTGAAGCGAAGTCAGCGCGAAGCGGTCGCCGCGGCGACGCGCGCTCGCGAATCGACCCGAGTCGACGTCGAACGGCGTCGTCGAACGAGATAGAGGAAGCGAACGATGAGTGAGACGACGCGGACGGTCTGGCACAAGGCCCTCGACCCGGGCGAGCTGCTCGAGGGCCGGGTCGTGCCCAAGACGCTGGGCAACCACACGGTCTGCATGACGCACTTCGAAGGCACGATCGCCGCGCTCTCGAACAAGTGTCCCCACCAGGGCGGACCGCTCGGCGAGGGGTCGATCGAAGAGGGCTGGCTGCGTTGCCCGTGGCATGGTTGGGACTACCACCCGACCACGGGCGTGCCGCCCGATGGTTTCGGCGATTGCGTCGAGACCTATCCCGTCGAGCTGCGCGACGATGGCGTCTACGTCGGCGTCGAAGAGATCGTCGAGCACGTCGAGACCGTCTCCGACTTGATGGCGCAGACGCTCACCGCCTGGGGCGTGCGCAACGTGTTCGGCATGGTGGGGCACTCGAACCTCGGCCTGGCCGACGCAATGCGACGCGAGAGCGACGGCGGTCGTTTGCGCTACGTCGGCATTCGCCACGAGGGCGCCGCGGCCTTTGCGTGCTCAGCCTACGGCAAGCTGACCGGACGGCCCGCGGCGTGCCTCAGCATCGCGGGCCCCGGGGCGACCAACCTGCTCACCGGTCTGTGGGACGCGAACGTCGATCGTGCCCCGGCCATTGCGCTGACGGGCCAGGTCGACACCCAGGTGCTCGGCCCCGGCGCGTTCCAGGAGATCGACCTGATGGCGGCCTTCGGCAAGGTCGCGCAGTGGGCGCAGACGGTGCTGCCGACGAGTCGCCACGCCGAGCTGATCAACCTCGCGTGCAAGAGCGCGATCCTGAACCGGGGCGTATCGCACCTGGTCTTCCCCGACGAGGTGCAGACGCTGCCGGCGCCCGAGGGCGCCGAGGCCGGCGGGCCGACGGGTCGCGTGACGCCGCGATCCATTCAGCCGCCGAAGGAGGCGCTCGACGAAGCCGTGCGTCGACTCGCCGAGGCGAAGCGTCCGGTTTTCATCGTCGGCCATGGCGCGCGCTTCGACATGCCCGCGGTCATCGCGCTCGCCGAGCGGGTGAACGCGCCGATCCTGACGACCTTCAAGGCCAAGGGTCTGGTGTCGGATACACATCCCCTCGGCTGCGGCGTGCTCGGTCGCAGCGGGACACCCATCGCGTCGTGGTTCATGAACGAGTGCGACCTGCTCGTCGTGCTCGGCGCGAGCTTCAGCAACCACACCGGCATCACGCCGAAGAAGCCGACGGTGCAGATCGACTTCGACCCGATGGCGCTCGGCAAGTTTCACGCCGTCGACGTGCCGGTCTGGGGTGAGATCGCAGCCACGGTCGAAGCGATGCAGGCCGCGTTGCCCGATCGGGTGGCCGCCACCGACCAGCGCGGTGAGGTCGCCGAACGCTGGTCGATCTGGCGCGCCGAGAAGGAGCGACGTCGCAGCGACGATCGCGGCCACGGCGTCAACAGCGCGTCGATCTTCGAGGCGTTGTCGCAGGTCGTGCCCGACGACGCGATCCTGCCGGTCGATGTGGGCAACAACACCTACTCGTTCGGTCGCTACTTCGAGTGTTCGGGGCGACAGGCGGTGCTGATGAGTGGGTATCTCGGCAGCATCGGCTTCGCGCTGCCGGCCGCGCTCGGCGCCTGGGTGGCGACCCAGGAGGACGATCCACGCTTCGCCGGCCGCAAGGTGGTTTCGGTCTCGGGCGATGGTGGCTTCGGCCAGTACATGGGCGAGCTCACGACGGCGGTGAAGTACGGCATGAACATCACGCACGTGCTGGTCCGCAACGACGAGCTCGGCAAGATCAGCAAAGAGCAGAAGTCGGGCGAGTGGCCGGTCTGGGAGACGAACCTCTCGAATCCCTCGTTCGCCGACTACGCCGAGCTCTGCGGCGCGCGCGGCATCCGCGTCACGGCGTCGATCGGTCTCGAGGGGGCGCTCCGCGAGGCGATCGAGACCGAGGGCCCGAGCCTGGTCGAGATCATGGCGGACGTCGATCTGGTCTAGCAGGGCAGCCGTTCGCGCGGACGGCTGGGCCCGGCCGCCAGCGATGTGGCCTATCTTCTCTGGCCGCGCCCCACTCCCCCGCAAGATCGAGAGATCCAGCATGTCCGACGAGAAGAAGGTCCTCAACAAGGTCAGCCGCCACATCACCCAGCCGAAGGCGCAGGGTGCCAGCCAGGCGATGCTCTACGCCACGGGCATGTCCGAAGACGACATGAACAAGGCGCAGGTCGGCATCTCGTCGGTCTGGTACGAGGGCAACTCGTGCAACATGCACCTGCTCGACCTCGCCACGAAGGTGAAGGAGGGCGTCGAGGCCGCCGACCTCGTCGGGTTCCGCTTCAACACGATCGGCGTGTCGGACGGCATGTCGATGGGCACCCGGGGCATGAGCTTCTCGCTGCAGAGCCGTGATCTGATCGCCGACTCGGTCGAGACGGTGATGGGCGCGCAGTGGTACGACGCGAACATCTCGCTGCCGGGCTGCGACAAGAACATGCCGGGTGTCATCATGGGCATGTGCCGCGTGAATCGGCCGTCGCTCATGATCTATGGCGGCACGATCAAGCCCGGCTGCAGCTCGAAGGGCGACCCGCTCGACATCGTCTCGGCCTTCGAGAGCTACGGCAAGTTTCTCGCCGAAGAGATCACCGAAGAAGAGCGCTTCGACATCGTGCGCAATGCCTGCCCCGGGGCAGGTGCGTGCGGTGGCATGTACACGGCGAACACGATGGCCTCGGCCGTCGAGGCGATGGGCATGTCGCTGCCGTACAGCTCTTCGACGCCTGCGGTCGATCCGGCCAAGCTCGAGGAGTGCTTGGCGGCGGGTGCGGCGATTCGCAACCTGCTCGAGCTCGACCTCAAGCCGAGCGACATCATCACGCGTTCGAGTCTGCGCAACGCGATGGTCGTGCTCACGGTGCTCGGTGGGTCGACCAACGCGGTGCTTCACCTGATCGCCATTGCGCGGTCGATCGGGATCGAGCTGACCATCGACGACTTTCAGGACGTCAGCAACGTGACCCCCTTCCTCGCAGACATGAAGCCCTCGGGCGCCTTCGTGATGGAGAACCTGCACGAGGTGGGCGGCACGCCTGCGCTGATCAAGTGGCTGCTCGAGCTCGGCCAGATCGATGGCGACTGCATGACGGTCACCGGCAAGACGCTGGCCGAGAACGTCGCCGACGTGCCCGGCCTCGACCCCGATCAGAAGGTGCTGCGCCCGTGGGACGATCCGATCAAGCCGACCGGTCACATCACGATCCTGCGCGGCTCGCTGGCGCCCGAAGGCGCCGTCGCCAAGATCACCGGCAAGGAAGGGCTCGACTTCAGCGGCCCGGCCCAGGTGTTCGACCGTGAAGAAGCGTTCGTCGCGGCGATGGAGCGGGGCGAGATCAAGAAGGGCAGCGTCATCGTGATCCGCTACGAGGGCCCGAAGGGCGGCCCCGGCATGCCCGAGATGCTGACGCCGACTTCGATGATCATGGGCGCCGGCATGGGTCAGGACGTCGCGTTCATCACCGACGGCCGCTTCAGCGGTGGCAGCCACGGCTTCATCATGGGGCACGTGACGCCCGAGGCGCAGGAGGGGGGGCCGATTGCCCTCGTCGAAGACGGCGACCGCATCACGATCGATGCAAAGGCGCTGACGCTCGATCTCGAGGTGCCCGAAGACGAGATCGCCGCACGTCGTGCGAAGTGGCAGGCTCCGCCGCTCGAGGCGACCCGGGGCACGCTCTTCAAGTACATCAAGAACGTGAAGAGCGCGTCGGAAGGCTGCGTCACCGACGAGTAGTCGGCGGCTGCGCGTGCGCCCCGGGTCGATCCCGTTGGCGATCCGGGTGCAGAGTTCTCGCTGCATTTGCGTCTGGAGGGGAGGGCGTGGATCCTCTCGCCCGACGAACCGCATGCCACCGAACCGGAAGGGAGACCGATGTCCGTTCGCGTCAATCGATCCTCGCTCATTCGTGTCGCCGGGCGCATGCGCGCCGCCTGTGCTCTGCTCGTGCTCGTCGTGTTCGCGACGGGGTGCGGGATCAACACGATTCCGACCCTCGATGAGCAGGTGAAGTCGGCCTGGGCGCAGGTCGAGAACCAGTATCAGCGGCGGGCCGATCTGATCCCGAACCTGGTCGAGACGGTGAAGGGGTTCGCCGCGCAGGAGAAGGAGACGCTGACGGCCGTCACCGAGGCGCGCGCTCGGGTCGGCTCGATGCAGGTCTCGCGAGACATCATCGACGATCCCGCGGCGCTGCAGAAGTTCGAGCAGGCGCAGCAGCAGCTCGGGGGCGCGATCAGTCGCCTGATGCTCGTCGCCGAGCGCTACCCCGACCTCAAGAGCAATCAGAACTTCCTGGCGCTGCAGAGTCAGCTCGAGGGCACCGAGAACCGCATCTCGGTCGCGCGACGCGACTACATCCAGGCCGTCGAGCGGTTCAACACCGAGATCCGCACGTTTCCAGGGCGCCTCTGGCACTCGCTCATGTACAGCGACCTCGAGCTGCGCGAGACGTTCGAGGCGACCACGCCCGATGCAAACGAAGCGCCGAAGGTGAGCTTTTGAGCCGACACGGCGCCTCGGCCCCGGTCGCATGCGCGATCGGGCTCGCCTTCTGGCTCGCGCTTGCGCTGCCCGCGTTCGCCGAGCTCGAGTTTCCGCCGCTCACCGGACGCGTCGTGGACGAAGCCGGCCTGCTCTCGTCGAACGAGATGGCTCAGCTCGAGCGCATGCTCGAAGGGCACGAGAACGCGACGTCGAACCAGATCGTCGTCGTCACCCTCGACTCGCTGCAGGGCCGCACGATCGAAGAGTTCGGCTATCAGCTGGGCCGCGCGTGGGGCATCGGCCAGAAAGGGCGCGACAACGGAGCGCTGCTGATCGTCGCGCCGAATGAACGCGAGGTGCGCATTGAGGTCGGCTACGGGCTCGAAGGCATGCTGACCGACGCGGTCTCCTCCAACATCATCCACGCGGTCGTGCTCCCGGCGTTTCGGCGAGGCGACATGCCGGGCGGTATCCGCAGCGGTGCGATGGCGATGGTGCAGGCGGTCGGAGGCGAGTATCAGATGCGCGACCGAAGGCCCGCCGGTCGGGCTGCGCCGCTCGGTGGCTCCCCCTTCGTCCTGCTCATCCTCGGCATCTTCGTCTTCGTGATGTTCGGCTCGAACCGCCGGTCGGGCTTTCGGCGTGGGATGATGATGGGCCCGATGATCGGAGGCGGTCGATCGGGCTTCGGCGGCGGCGGGTTCGGTGGCGGCTTCGGGGGCGGCGGCGGCGGCTTCGGCGGCGGCGGCGGCGGCTTCGGCGGCGGCGGCGCCTCGGGAGGCTGGTAGGCATGCTGATCGACGAGGCGGGTGCGACGCGCATGGCCGAGCGCATCCACGAGATCGAGCGCGAGACCGACGCCGAGCTGGTGACGGTGCTCGCTGCGCGTTCCGACGACTATGTCTACATCCCGACCCTTTGGGCGGCGCTCGTCGCGCTCACCGTGCCGTGGATCCTGCACTGGAGCGTCTTCTGGCTGGGCACCGTCGAGCTGCTCGTCGCCCAGGCCGTGGCGTTCGTCGTCGTCTTCGCGATCTACAGGTGGCCGCCGATCCTACGCCGAGTGATTCCGGGCTCGGTGCGAACGTGGCGTGCCTCGAGCCTGGCGCGCCGGCAGTTCCTCGAGCAGGGGCTCCATCACACCGCCGGCGAAACGGGCGTGCTCATCTTTGTGAGCGAATTCGAGCACTACGTCGAGATCATCGCCGACCGCGGCATCGACCAGCACGTGAGCCACGAACGCTGGCAGCAGATCGTCGATGCCTTTACCGCGCGGGTGAAGGCCGGCGAAACCGTCGAGGGCTTCATCGAGTGCATCGATGCGTGCGGCGCGCTGCTGATCGAGCACGTGCCCGCGACGCACGAGAAGAACGAGCTACCGAATCATCTCGTCTTGATCTGACGCTGGAAGCCCCGCTATGCCAGCGTGCCGCCGTCGACGCGGATCGATTCGCCGTTGATGTGCTCGGCATCATCGCTCGCCAGAAAGGCAACGACGCTCGCGGCCTTGTCGGGCCCGCGAAACTTGTCGAGCGGCGAGATGCGATCGATCAGCTTCATGTCGCCACCCTCGGGCAGCGAGAACACCTCGTGCATCGGCGTCGCGACTGCGCCCGGGCACACCGCGTTCGCCCGCACGCCCTGCTTGCCGTACTCGACGGCGATGGTCCAGGTGAACGCGAGCACGCCGCCCTTGCTCGCCGAGTAGGCGGCCGTCCAAGGGTGGCCGGCGAGGCCGGCGGTCGACGCCATGTTCACCACATTGCCTCCGCCGTCGAGCAGCGCGGGCAGCGCGGCCTTCGTGACGAGGAAGGTCCCGGTCAGGTTCACGGACAGGATCTGGTTCCACTTCGCGAGCTCGAGCTCGTGCGTGTGGTTGAAGTGCAGGATGCCGGCGATGTTGCAGAGCGAGTCGAGGCCGCCCAGGCGCTGGGTGGCCTCGCCCACCATGCCGTTGACCGCCGATTCGTCGCTCACGTCGCAGGCGAGCGCGAAGGCCGATCCGCCGTCGTGCTCGATCAGCTTGACGGTCTCCTCGCAGCCTTCGGCCTGCAGATCGACGCAGGCCACCTGTGCACCCTCGGCGGCCATGCGCTGCGCGCTCGCGCGTCCGATGCCCGACGCTGCACCCGTGACCAGCACTCGCTTGTCTTCGAATCGCTTCATCTTCGACGTGTTTCCTAGTTGGGAGTGTACTTGCGCAGCTTGCGCTGGAGGCTCTGCCGGTGGAGCCCGAGCCGGCGCGCCGCCTGGCTGATGTTGCCTTCGCACTCGGCGAGCACGAACTCGATGTACTCACGCTCGTGCCGGTAGAGGCTCTGGAACTGATCCGGGATCGGCAGCTCTTCGTCCTCTTCTTCTTGCATCAGTGCGCGTTCGAGCTGGTCTACGTCGACCGGCTTGGTGAGATACGACGTCGCGCCGAGCTTCGTCGCGCGTACGGCGGTGGCGATCGAGCCGTAGCCCGTCAAGACGACGATGATGGTCTCGGGGCTGCGCTCCTTCAGCACGGCGATCACGTCGAGGCCGCTGTCCTGGCGAATGCGCAGGTCGACTACGGCAAAGTCGAAACCGAGCGTGCGGTGGTCGCGGACCGCGGCGAGCGAGTCGAGCCACGTCACGTCGTAGCCGCGATCGCGAAACTCGGTCGCGAGCGTGTCGGCGAAGCGCTCGTTGTCGTCGACGATCAGCAGGCTGCGCGTTTCTTCGGGCAGCTCACCGGGATCACCGCCGTCGGCTCGGTCGGCATCTTCGTTCATGGCTGAGGTCTCCCGTCTTGCAAGGTTCGGCGCCGGTCGAATCAGGCGATCGCCGCGCGGGCCTGTCCCAGACGCTCATGTGCGGCCGGCATCGTGCGAAGCGGCAGCGAGAGCTGCGCGATCGCGCCGCCATCGGGCCGGTCGACGAGGGTCAGTTTCGCGCCGATGGCCGCCGCGAGGTTGTGGACGTAGTAGAGCCCGAGGCCGACGCCGTCGGGCTTCGTGGTGACGAAGGGTTCGCCGAGGTGCGTCCGGACGACATCCGGCCAGCCTTCGCCTCGATCGAGGACGCTGATCTCGACCTCGTCTCCCGCTCGGGTGGCGAGGATCTCGACCGGCTTGTCCTCGCCGGCGCTCTCGACGGCGTTGTCGACGAGGTTGATGAGAGCCTGCGAGAACGCGACGGGCGGCAAAAGCGCGGGCAGCGGGCCGTGCCCTTCGGCGCGGAACGTGATCGGCGTGCCCTCGTGTACCCGCGTGAGACTCTGCACCACCTGTCGGCCCAGGGCCGCGACATCGATGATCTCGAGGTTCAGACGATCGGGCTTCAGCTGGGCACCGGCCATGCGGCGCAAGACGTCACCGCAGCGTTCGAGCTCTTCGCGGGCGGTGGCGATGTCGGGATCATCTTCGAGACCCGGCTTGCGCGACAAGCGCGCGAGCTTCAGCTGCGCGGTATTGAGCGGCGTCGCGAACTCGTGCGAGAGGCCGGCGGCGAGGGCGCCGACCGCGCGCAGGCGATCGACACGCTGCTTGCGTTCACGCGCCTCGGCGACGTTCTCCTGCAGCTGAGTAAGGGTTCGCGAGAGCCACGCGGTGAGAATCCAGTACACGAGCGCGACGACGAACTGCGCCGGGAACAAGATCACCGCGGGCAGAACGCCGCCCGAGAGCCCGGGCGGCAGCATCGAGTAGAACTGCGAGTAGAACTGAATCAGCGCGAGGCAGCCCACGAGCAACACGACGAAGAAGAGACTCGCTCGCCCCTGCAGCAGCAGGGCGCCCAGGACCGAGTGCACGAAGAGAATCGGCACGAGCGGGTTCCACGCGCCCCCCGAGATGATGAGCAGCGCGGTCAGGACCGCGATGTCGGCCATCAGCTGGATCAGCACCTGGCGCTGGCTGACTTCGCGCTCGCTGCGCAGGCGCAACCAGGTGAACAGGTTCAGCGCGGCGAGCGCGGCGACGATCGTGGCGAACACCGGCAAGAGCCGGGCCTCGAGCACGTCGAAGTAGAGCGCGAGGGGCATCGACGCGACCTGCGCCAGGATCGCGAGCCAGCGCAGCCTCACCAGCCAGGCGAGCTTGGCGTGGTTCTGGGCCTCCTCCGCGGCGATCGGAGGGGCGAAGTACGACCGAAAGGCGTCCCACATGGATCGGGAAACTAGCAGTCGGATCGGGTGGTTCGGGGCGCGCCGAGGTGCTGCGCCCGGGCCGGCGCACCCGGTCCGAATCGTGCTCTGGCGATCTGGCGATCTGCGATAGGATCAAGACCTGACGGGGCGTCAGAATCGATCTGGGGCACGCAGAGACGGGGCCAACGCCATGTCCGACGACTCCGAACGAGCCGGCGCCGAGGCCACGCCCGGTGACTTCGTCGACCAGAGCGGTCGCGTGCTCGGCCCCCGCGCGCGGGCGACGCGGCAGAAGCTGCTCGAAGCGACCCAGGCGCTGCTCGACGAGCAGAGCCTGCGCGACCTGCGCGTGAGCGACATCGCCCGCCGGGTCGGTACGTCCCCCGCGACCTTCTATCAATACTTCAAGGACGTCGAGGACATCGTGCTCTGCCTCGCGCGCGAGGCCTCGAACGAGATGACGACGATCATCGAGATCGTCGACGGCTCGTTCGAAGGCGAAGCAGGGCTCGAGCGCGCTCGCGCGCTCGCGAGTGCCTTCATCGATCACTGGGATGCGCATCACGCTGCGCTGCGCGTTCGCAACATGGCCGCGGACGAGGGCAACCAGGCCTTTCTCGAGGTCCGTCGCCGGGCGATGACGCCCCTGCTGCGCGCGATCGCCGCTCGGGTCGGCGGCGGCGAAGCGTCGACGGGGGATGGCTCACTCAACCCGCTTGCCGCCGCGGCCGCCATGGGCGCGATCCTCGAACGCCTCGCGGCATACCATCGAGAGCTCGAGGGCGTTGGCCTCACGCGCGACGACCTGGTCGAAACGACCGCACGCATCGTGCAGCGCACACTGACCCGCAGCTGAGTTTCGGCTCGCCCCAGGAGAGCACGTCCCCCATGTCCCGACCCGGCTTCCGTGTGATGCCCGCCGTCACGCCCGAGAACGAACACTTCTGGGGCGGCGGCGCCGAGGGCGAACTTCGCTTTCAGCGCTGCATCGCGTGCGGAACGCTGATCCACCCGCCGTCGCCGGTCTGCCCCACGTGCCTCTCGCGTGAGTTCGAGACCCCACCCGTGTCGGGTCGGGGTCGCGTCTTCTCGTACACGATCAACCATCAGCCGTGGATCCCGGGCTTCGATCCGCCGTACATCGTCGCGATCGTCGAGATCGAAGAGCAGCCGAGCCTCCGCCTCACGACGAACCTCGTGGGCATCGAGCCCGACGACGTCGAGATCGGCCTGCCCGTGCGCGTCTGCTTCGAGCAGTGGGACGATGTCTACATCCCGCTCTTCGAGCCGATCGAAGGCTCGACGTGGAAGCGCGAGCCGCCGGGAGGCGAGGCATGAGCGCGGCCGATCTGCGCAACCGCATTGCCGGCCAGGCGGCGATCACAGGCGTCGGCCAGTCGAAGGTTGGACGTCGACTCGGTGAGGATCCGCTCTCGCTCACGGCCGACGCATGCCTCGCGGCCATCGACGACGCCGGTCTCACGCGCGACGACATCGACGGACTCTCGACGTATCCCGGTGGCAACGTGCCGGGCGCGCCCGGCTTCACCGGTGCAGGCATCACCGACGTGCAGGAGATGCTGCGGCTCGACCTCGACTGGTTCTGCGGTGGCATGGAGCTGCCCGGGCAGCTCGGCAGCGTCATCAACGCATGCATGGCCGTGGCGACCGGGCTCGCGAAGCACGTGCTCTGCTTTCGGACCGTCTGGGAATCGACCGCTCAGGGCGGTGGGCGCCGTGCGGGCATCGGCATGAGCGGCGGGGGAGGCGGGGGCCGCTTTCGCGCCAGCGGCTTCATGCAGTGGACGCTGCCCTTCGGCGCTGCGAGCGCCGCGGTGTGGATCGCGATGATGGCGAAGCGCCACTTCCACGAGTTCGGGACGACGCGGGAACAGATGGCGTGGATCGCGCTCAACGCGCGCAAGAACGCGGGCCTGAATCCGGCTGCGGTCTACCGTGACCCGATGACGCTCGACGACTATCTCGGCGCGCGCATGATCAGTGAGCCGTTCTGTCTCTACGACTGCGACGCCCCCGTGGATGGTTCGACCGCGATCATCGTCAGCGCCGCCGATGCGGCGCGCGACACGCGCAAGACCCCGCTCGATGTCGCGAGCGTCGGCACTGCGCTCCGCGGCCGACCCTCGTGGGATCAGTTCGACGACATGACGACGATGGCTCTGCGCGACGCAGGCGCGATGCTGTGGGAGAAGACCGACCTCACGCCGGCCGACGTCGACGTCGCCCAGCTCTACGACGGCTTCAGCTTCATCACGATGAGCTGGCTCGAGGCGCTGGGCTTCTGCGGCAAGGGCGAGAGCGGCCCCTACATCGACGGCGGAGCGCGCATCGCGCTCGACGGTGAGCTTCCGCTCAATACCCACGGTGGCCAGCTTTCGGCGGGCCGGCTGCACGGCTACGGCTTCTTGCACGAAGCCGCGACGCAGCTCTGGGGAGAGGGCGGCGATCGCCAGGTCAACGGGGATCCGAAGATCGCCGTCGCCGCCGCCGGCGGAGGCCCCCTCGGCGGCTGTCTGCTCTTGCAGCGCGACTGACGGCCTGCTCGGCGAGCGACCGCAGCTCAGAGCTGTTCGTGCAGCACGGTGTCGCCCTGGGCGCAGCTCAGAGCTGTTCGCGCACCACGACGTCGCCGTCGGCGCGCAGTCCGTCGAGGTATGCGCGCAGGGCGATGTCGCCCCGCCGCCTCAGCCACTCGATGCGCACCTGGGGCTCGATGGCGTCGAAGGCGGGCGACACCGTCTCGCGGGCATCGACGAGCTGAAGGATGTGCAGGCCGGTGCCCGAACGCACAGGATCGCTGATCTCGCCGACCTCGAGCCCGAGGGCCGCCTCGGTGACCGTCGGGCCGACGTACTCGCGCAGCTTGGTGGCCGGCAGCAGCGTGTCGGGGATCGGCGAGACCTCCTGGTCGCCGAAGTTCTGCCGGACGTCCTGGATGTCGCGCTTTGCGCGCAGCGCGGCGACGGCGGCGATGACGCGCTCGGCGAGCGCTTCTTCGTCCGTGTCGGGGCTCAGCCGAAAGTACACCTGGCGCACGCGCCACCGGCCGGGCTGCGTGAAGAACTCGGCGTTCTCGGCGTAGAACGCCT
The DNA here is from genome assembly GCA_965250285.1 of Myxococcota bacterium. Taxonomy (GTDB): domain Bacteria; phylum Myxococcota_A; class UBA9160; order UBA9160; family UBA4427; genus CAYYSY01. Next base: position 4,665,376 of record OZ252299.1, on the reverse strand, counting down.
CGAGCTCGTCGCGTGTCGGCTCGACGTCTTCGGCGCTCGCGACGACCGACTCGATCAGGTTCGACGTGAGATCGGCGCGCACGCGGCGATCGACCTCGACGAGCCCAAGGTCGACCGCGCGCTGCACGAGCAGCTCTTCGTCGATCATCCGGTCGAGCACGTGGCGGCGCGTGTCGTCGTCGACCGGGTTGCGGGTGTCTGCGGCGAGGCCGGCCAGCAGGCGCTCGTAGTCGATGCGCTGGATCAACACGCCGTTGACGCTCGCGACCGCCTCCTCGGGGAGCGCTTGTGCCGCTCGTTCACCGGGCTGCATCAAGCCGAACGACGCTGCGGCGAGACCCGCCGCCGCACCCAGGGCGAGCAGCCACAGGGCGCGTTTCGAGGCGGGTTGATCGGGCGGGCCGGTTTCGGACATGGGCACCTCGTCGGCCGCGCGGGGCGCGGCGGGCGGCCGATCATACCCGACCGCAGCGTCGGGGCCCGGTCGATCCGGGCTATCGTTCCCCGTCGACCGTCACAGCGGCGCGACGCGCCTGGCGCGCGCCGCCGCCCCGAACCCTCCCCAGCCAGGAGCGCCCCATGAGCCTCAACCTCGGCACCATCCTGCAGGCGAGCGCCACCGATTACGCCGACGACATCGTGATCCGAATCGGCGATGCCGCCATGACCTACGCCGAGCTCGACCGCGCGGCTCGCGGCGTCGCGGCTGCGCTGCGCGATCGCGGCATTCAGCCCGGCGACACGGTGGCGCTGCTCATCCCCAACGTGCCCGAGTTCACGATCTCGTACTTCGGCATTCTCTACGCGGGTGCGGCGGTGGTGCCGATCAACGTGCTCGCCGCGGCGCCCGAGGTCGAGTACTTCATCGACGATTCGAAGGCGAAGCTGCTCATCGCCCATGCGCTCTTCGAAGCCCCTGGGCGCGGCGGTGCCGATGCCGCGGGCGTTCCGTTCGTGCTCGCCGGCGGCGAAGGCCCCGACACCGTCGCTGCGATGGCGGCGACCGATCCGATCGACTTTCCGGAGCAGACGAATCCCGACGACACGGCAGTCATTCTCTACACGTCGGGGACGACGGGCAAGCCCAAGGGCGCCGAGCTCACGCACTCGAACCTCTTCGTGAACTGCGCGAAGGTCGTGCCGGGGCTGATGCCGCCGATCGCCCGGGCCGACTACCGGGCGCTGGCGACACTGCCGCTCTTCCATTCGTTCGGCCAGACGTGCATTCAGAATGCGACGATCGCAGCCGGCGGCGCCATCACGTTGCTGCCGCGGTTCGAGCCGACCGAGGCCTTCGAGCTGATTCAGCGCGATCGAATCACGATCTTCGCAGGCGTGCCCACGATGTACTTCGCCTTGCTGCACCACGAGAACGCCGACAGCTACGACGTGTCGTGCCTCGAGGCCTGCCTCACCGGAGGCGCGCCGATGCCGCTCGAGGTGATGAACGCGTTCGAGGCGAAGTTCGGCGTGAGCATCCTCGAGGGGTTCGGCCTCTCAGAGACGTCGCCGGTCGCGAGCTTTGCCGTTATGCACAAGCCGCGAAAGGCGGGGTCGATCGGCTACCCCGTCTGGGGCGTCGAGCTGTGCATCATGGACGACTCGGGCAACGTGCTGCCCGACGGTGAGCGCGGTGAGATCTGCATTCGCGGGCACAACATCATGAAGGGCTATCTCGGCCGACCCGACGCGACGAAGGAGGCCATGCAGTACGGATGGTTCCATTCGGGTGACGTCGGCTACCGCGACGAAGACGGCTGCTACTGGATCGTCGATCGCAAGAAGGACATGATCCTGCGCGGCGGCTTCAACGTGTATCCGCGTGAGGTCGAAGAGGTGCTCTATGAGCACGAAGCGATCGTCGAAGCCGCGGTGATCGGCATTCCCCACGACTCCCATGGTGAAGAGGTCAAGGCGGTGGTAGCGCTCGGGGCCGGCCACTCGGTGACGACCGACGAGATCATTGCCTTCGCGAAAGAGAAGCTCGCTGCGTACAAGTATCCGCGCATCGTCGAGATCATCGACGAGCTGCCCAAGGGGCCGACGGGCAAGATCTTGAAGCGCGAGCTGCGCGCCGACTGAGTCGAGCGAGCACGTCGTCACGGCGCCGCCGGTCCGCTTCTCGCCGGCGGTCTGCGCACCGCGCGGTGCGCGGCGCGCCGAGTTAGAACGTGACCTCGTCGATCGCCGCCTCGATGATCGGGGCGGCGTCTTCGAGGATGAAGCCGCCCGCGATCGCCGCGTCGAGCGACGCGCGCGCCTGTTCTCGATATGTGGCCACGTCGCCGTGCAGCGCGACGAGCTCGGCGTTGTCGAAGAGATGGCTCGTGCCGAAGAGGAAGCACAGGCCGCCCTGGCCGTCCCCCGTGTGAAGTGCTGTCGCGGCGTCGACCCACGGCGTGCGGATGCCGCCGAGCGCGTTGCCCGCGGCATCGACTTCGAAGACGGTCGAGTCGTCTTCGGTCGTCGTCGCGATGCGCGCCGCCGCGGGCGGCGTCTCGCCGCACTCGACCCAGTCGTTCATCGCGCGCACGGCCGCTTTGTAGACGAAGTGGTGCGCCGGGTTGCTGTTCACCGGCTCGTCGCATTGCAGGATGCCCGGGATCGGTGTGGCGTTCTCGATGACGCGCGCGGTGTTCACGTCGCCGCCCACGTCCATCGCGCCGAGCGCGAGGGTGTAGAGGTCGGCATGACCGGTGCCGGGGATCTCCCAGAGCCGGTAGTTCGCGCCATCGTCGCGTCGGGTGTTGATCGAGCCGAGACCGATCAGGTCGGTCTCGGTCTGGACGACGAGCACGGGCACGCGTGCGTCGCTTCGAACCTGTGTGCCGATCGGGGCGTCGACGGTGGGGTCGGGGCTCGCATCGTTGCGCAGGGCCGCGGCGCCCCCGAGCCGGCTGTGGATCAGGAACGCGTCGAAGACCCGAGCGAGCGAATCGACGCCGTTCACATACGTGACCATCCGCGCCGCCGACTGGGATTCACCGGTCGCGACGACGCGCACCGGGTTCAGGCCGCCGAGCGGGTCGATGTCGGCCGGCGCACGTACGGCCATGCCGGCCTGACTGAAGATGTCGTACGAGAACGTGTCGCCCGGGTGCACCAATCCCCCATAGCGATCGGGGTTCACCGTCTTGAGCCCGAGGTCGAGGCCGGGGATGATCCCGCCGCCCCCGTCGACGCCGACCTGCTGGGCCGAGACGCCGACCCAGGCGTGGCCACGGCGAATCATCTCGACGTGACCGGTGCTCCAGTCGGGGGCCGCATCGAGCCCGCCCGACACGTTCATCCACTCGACGAAGACGGTGCCGCTGAAGTCGTCTGGGTCGATCGGCCGCATCACGACCATGCGCGAGGCGTACCCCGCGGCCGTGCTCGTGTAGCCGGTCGTCCAGCGGCCGTCTTCGGTCAGGGGCTCGCTGCTCGCAACGGCGAGCGCTTCGCCGGCGAAGACGAACTCGGAGAGCGCGTAGCCGACGCTCGCCGGGTCGAACGTGGTGCCCTGGAAGAAGGGCACGCCGGTGTCGGCCGGCGGCAGCGAGAGCGCGGGGGCGGGCGTGTCGGTCGCTGCGCTGTTCGAGGCGGGGGGCGTGCACGTCTCGGCGTCGTCCTTGCACGCGACGGCGCCGCCGAGGAGCAGGAGCAGTGAGAAGAGGTGGACGACGACGCGAGGGGCGAAGCGAAAAAGCGAGATCGTGCGATCAGCAGGGCGCATCGACGGGGGCTCTCCGGACGGGCGGGCCGTGCACGGCGCAGGGGGGCTCGAGACGGCCTCGAGGCCGCGCAGTGAGCCGGCTCCAGGTGATCTCTCATCATACGATCGCGCCGATCCGATCGTGCGACTTTCTGACGGCCGATCAGATGAGGCGCTCGTCGAAATCGGCCGGAATTCTCGTTTTCTTCCGGCTCTGTGACCTGAAACGTCACGCCCCGTGAGGATGATTCCCGTGTCGGGCAAGAAGCCCGACGGACGGAGGACGATCCCCCATGCAGTCCATGATCAAGCAGTCGACGATCACGAAGTCCACGCGCCAGCCCGGCCGACCGGCGAGTCAGCTCGCCCTGGCCCCTCATTCCCACCCCCATTCTCACCCCCACCCCCACCCCCACCCCCACCCCCCTTCTCACCCCCACCCCCACTCCCAACCCGCGGCTCCGGAGCCCACCTCGCGCGGTGGCTTCTCGACGCGCGCCGAGCGCCGACTCGGCCCGCCGACGCGGCGCACCACGTCGTGTCCGGTCTGCCGCTGCGATTCGGTGCGGGTCGACGAGGTCGAAGCCGCCGGGGTGCTCCACCTCGCGGAATGTCCGCGGTGCGAACACCGATGGACGACGCGTACGCGCGTCGCGCACACGCCGTCTTCGCGAGGGCGTGTCGCGTTCGTACACGCATCGCGGCTCGACGCGGCCGCGCAGGCCTGAGCGGCTCGGCCCGCGGTCGCGCAGCGCGGCCGCTCGAGAGCAGGTGTCCCTCGCCCCGCGGATCGCCGCGGCTGGGGGCACGTGTGTGCGCGGTCCGGCCGGACCGAACGACGTTCAGGTGCGGTCGCGCACGGGTTCACCGCGCGTCGCGTGATATCGTCGCCGCATGCGGCTGCTCCTCTATACGGGCAAGGGTGGCGTGGGCAAGACGACGACCGCCGCTGCCACGGCCGCTTGGGCCGCTCGCCGCGGTACGCGCACGCTCGTGCTCTCCGCCGACTCGGCCCACAGTCTCGGCGATGTGCTCGAACGTCGGCTCGCGGCCGAGCCGATCGAGGTGGCGCCCGGGCTCGATGCCGTCGAGGTCGATGCGCGCGCCGAGATGGCGCGCCACTGGGGGCACATCCGCGACTATCTGATCTCGCTGTTCCGCTATCAGGGCATCGAGGAGGTGGTGGCCGAAGAGCTTGCTCTGTTGCCCGGGGCCGAAGAGCTGGCCACGCTCTTCGCGGTCGAGCAGCTCGCTCGGGCGGGCGATCACGATCTCGTGATCGTCGACTGCGCACCGACCGACGCCGCGCTGCGCCTCGCGACCCTGCCCGAGGTGGCGCGTGCGAGCATGCGGGTGGCGCTTCGGCTGCAGGGCGCGATCGCGCGCGTGATGACGCCCCTCGCGAGCACCGTCGTGCCCGCTCCGCTGCCCGATGCCGGTGTCTTCGGCGACGTCGAGACGTTCGTCTTCGATTCGCTCAAGAAGCTGCGCGCGCGACTCACCCATCGGTCGACGAGCGTGCGGCTCGTCGTCACGCCCGAGCGCATGGTGATCGACGAGGCGCGTCGGGCCTACACCGAGCTCTGTCTCTTCGACCTCGCCTGCGACACTGTCGTCATGAACCGGATGCTGCCCGAGGACGCGCTCGACGAGCCCTTCTTTGCTTCCCGGGCCGAGCTCGAGGCCGAGCGCCTCGGCGAGGTGCAGGATGCGTTCGCCCCGCTGCCGGTGCGCGTCGCGCCGTTGCGACCCGACGAGGTGAGTGGGATCGCTGCGCTCGAGGCGCATGGTGAGGCGCTCTTCGACGGCGGCGATCCCGCCGAAGGGGCCGATCGCAGCGCGCGCATCCGCTACGGCCGGTCGGGTGATGGCTACCGCGTGACCATCCCGCTCGCCGGCGAGGGCTCGGCCGACGCGGGCGTGCGCGCTTCGGATCAAGGGCTCGATGTCGTGAAGCTCGACGACGAGCTGCTGTTGCGGGTCGGCACGCGGCGCCGCGCGCTTCGGCTGCCGCCCCGCATGCGCACGTGCGATCTCGTCGGTGCGCGCCGCAAGGCGGATCGTCTCGTCGTGAAACTCGGTCCACCGGAGCGCGCCGGGCACGGGCCCGCGGGCGGAGCGGTGTAGATGCGGGTGCTGCTGCACACCGGCAAGGGCGGCGTTGGCAAGACGAGCCTCTCGCTCGCGACGGCGCTGGCCGCGGCAGAGCACGGGCATCGCGTGTTCGTGCTGTCGACCGACGCGGCGCACAGCCTGGGCGACGCCCTGGGTGAGCCGGTCGGTGCGCGCCCGCGCGAGATCGCCGAGAACGTCGTCGCCCAGGAGGTCGGCGTGCTCGACGAGCTCGACCGCGCCTGGTCCGAGATTCAGGAGTGGCTTCGCGCGCTGATGCGCGAAGAGACCGACGACGTCGTCGCCGAAGAGCTGCTCGTCTTCCCCGGCATGGAAGAGCTCGTGTCACTCCGCGCCGTGCGCGAGGTCGAGGCGACGGGCGAGTTCGACACCTGCGTCGTCGACTGTGCGCCGACGGGCGCGACGCTTCGCATGCTGCGCTTTCCCGATGCGCTGCGCGTCTTCATGGATCGGTTCTTCGTGCTCGAGCGCCAGGGCGCGCGTCTGCTGAGGAAGGTGGGCGGCGCAGGCCTCGTTCCGGGTGAGGCGTTCTTCGACGCCTTCGAGCGGCTGTATCTCGAGGTCGACGACGTTCGCCAGATCCTGCTCGACAACGACCGCACCAGCGCCCGACTCGTCGTGAACCCGGCGCGCATCGTCGTCGACGAGACGCGACGCTCGTTCTCGTATCTGTCGCTCTACGGCGTCGCCACCGATGGAGTGCTCGTCAATCGGGTGCTGCCGAGCGAGGCCACGAGCGGCTACTTCGCGCGCTGGGCCGAGCGCGAGCGCCACGAGCTCGCGGCGATCCGCGAGTCGTTCCCGGTGCCGCTCTTCGAGGCGCCGCTGCGCGAGCGCGAGCCGATCGGTGTGGATGCGCTGCGGCGGCTCGGCGAGGCGACGTTTGGCGAGCGCGATCCGGCGGCGCTGCTCGCTCGGGGTCGCCCGTTCGAAGTCGTGCGTGTGGGGGAGAAGCTCGTGCTGCGCATCGAGCTGGTCGGTGCCGAGAAGGGCGACGTCGACGTCAAGCTGGCCGGGCCCGAGCTGCACGTGCGCATCCGCGACGCGCGGCGGCGCGTGAGTCTGCCCGCCTCGTTGGAAGGGCGCGCCATCGAGCGAGCCGATCTGCGCGGCGACACGCTCGAGGTCGTCTTCGCCACCTGAGCCGGTCCCGCCGGCGGTGCTCCGAGCGCTGAATCGCGAATTCCCAGGCATTCACCGATCGACGCCTCGGGGGGAGCGTGTTACGGTTGCCACACGGTTCAGCTCTTTCGGGGGGTTTGGGGGTCGAGTTGCCGATCCTCGCCCGACGACCGAGCTACGGATGCAGCATTTCTGCCGTGCTGGGGGGCGCAGGCTTGAAGCGCGTGTTCCGGGGGCGACTCCGCGGCGAAGCCGTGGGCCAGCGTCCCGTCTCGCGACGCGAGGCGGTGCGGGTTGGCGCACGTGCCGTCGCGTTTTCTGCCTTCGTCCTTCTCTTCACCACGCTCGCGTCGGCCGCTCTTGCGGCCGAGATCATCGACGTGCGCGTCGGACAGCACCCGACGTTCACCCGCGTCGTCTTCGAGCTCGACGCCGCCGCGGGCTACCAGCTCTCGAAGGGGGCGCCGACGAACGGCGGCGAAGAGCTGGTCGTGATCCTGCAGGCCACGTCGATCCCGCGGAAGGTCCAGGCGCCGCGCAAGTCGCTCCTCGGCCTCGTGCGCGTGCAGCCCGACGGCCGGCAGGCCGTGGCCCGCATCGAGCTCAAGCGCTCGGGTCTCGTCGTCAAAGAACGCATCATGTCGAACCCGTATCGTGTGGTGCTCGACGTGATCGACCCGACCGCGGCCGCGCCGGCCCCGAAGCCCAAGCCCGCTCCCAAGCCCGCTCCGAAGCCCAAGCCCGTGCCGAAGCCCGAGCCCGAGCCGGCCCCGCCGCCGCCGGCACCCGAGCCGGAGCCGGAGCCCGAGGTCGAAGCCGACGTCATCGTCGAAGAAGAAGAGGTCGGCGGTCTCGACGACGACCTGCTGGCGCCGCCCGACGACGATCCGTTGCTTCCGCCGCCCGACGGGGCGACCGCCGAGCCCAGCGAGGGCTCGATGGCGACCATGGGCCAGAACGACCGCGTCGATCCGCCTCGAAGCGTGCCCACGCCTGCCCCGACGCCTTCGCGCACGCCCACGCCCACACCGCCCGTCGTCGAAGAAGAAGGCGGCGGGATGGGCACGCTGCTCGGCTTCGTGGGGGTCGCTGCGCTCGTGGGCATCGGCGCGTTCGCGTTCCTGAAGCTGCGCGGCGGGCGCGCTGCCGACGACGAAGAAGAGCTGGCCGACGACGACGGGCCGAGCCCCTTCGCCGGTCTGACCGATGCCGAACCGATCGCCGAGCCCGAGCAAGAGACCGAGGCGACGAGCGACGGCGGGCCCCAGCTCACCCTCGACGCCCTCGTCGACGAGATGCCCGAGGGCGCCGTTGAAGAGGTGTCCGAAGCCCAGGTCGAGCCCGACCTGGCGCAGACCACGATCACCGCCCAGGGCGAGGAGGGCGAAGAAGAGCCCTTCGCGCTGGTGCAGGAGGAGGACGGCCTCGCGACCGACGCCGTGCCGACCCCCGCCGACGCGGGCCCCGTCTTCGCGACCGAAGACGACGAAGAAGAGATCTCGGAGGAAGAAATGGCCAAGCTCATCCAGCAGTTCGAGCAGCGCATCGCGGCCCTCGAGAGCCGCCTCGACGAGCAGTCCGAAGCGCGCGAGCGCCTCGAACGACAGGTGGCGGCGCAGACCGAAGAGCTGCGTGTGCAGCGCGCGGCCATCGCGCGCACCCAGCGCGCGGTGCGCAATCTGACGCGGGGCGAAGAAGACGGCCCCACCGAGCCGGCGCTCCGCGACCCGAACGCCTGAGTCGACCGCTCAGCGCGACGCGTCGAGCAGCTCGAGGGCGCCCCGCGCACCGGCGTGGCCGCCATCGGGCAGCAGGCGCGTCTCCATGCCCATGTTCGTGCCGACGCGCACGAGAATCTTCTGCAGCACCGGATTGTCGGTGAGCGTTCCGCCGCCGAAGACCCAGCGCGGCGTCTGTGTCATCGCCGTGATGCCGGCGCAGACGAGTCCGACGTTCTCGGCGACGAGGCTCATGACGCCGACCGCGAGATCTTCGCGGCGCGGGGCGCCGGCTGCGTCGCGACCCTCGGCCAGCCAGCGTGAGAGCTGGCCGAACGCCGAGGCGGTCACCTCGCCCGGCAGCGGGATCTCGCCCTCTTCGTAGATGTCGCGCACGCGCAGGTCGACCCGCGCGGCGTCTCCGCGCCCGGCCAGATCGCACAGCTCGGCGAAGCTCTCGCAGCCGGTCAGCGCCGTGCCGAGGCCGAGCACGGTGCCGCCGCCCAGGGCGGTCCCGCCGACGCGCATCACTTCGCCGCCGGCCACGCGCATCACCGAGGTGCCGGTGCCGAGCGAGATCAGCAGATAGGGCTCGGCCTCGTCGAAGCCGTCGGCCGATGCGTCGCCGAGCTGCGCACGGGCGCCGGCACCCCAGGCGTCGAACTCCTGGAACCGCCCGGCGCCGGTCGCACCGCGCTCGGCGCAGCGGGTCGCGATGGCGCGGGCCCCGCAGCCCGTGAGCCCGATGCGGTCGGGCTCGACGCGCGCGATCGCGCCGAGGACGTCGTCGACATGGCCCGATCCGAGTGTCTCGTAGCGCACGTCACCGTCGCCGCGGCGCACCGCCAGCTTGGCGAGGGTCGCGCCGGCGTCGACGCCGATCGCGGTTCCTTCGTGGGCCTTCGAGTCGTTTTCTTGCTGGGGATTCAATGGGTTACACTCGCGCCCCGGTTGGATTCGCCATGTATACCGCGTTCTACGGACTTCGCGAGAAGCCGTTCTCGCTCACACCCAATCCGCGCTTCCTCTTCCTGGCCGAGAGCCATCGGGAGGCGCTCGCCCATTTGTTGTACGGCCTCGAGCAGGGCGAGGGCTTCATCGTCGTGGCCGGCGAGGTCGGCACGGGCAAGACGACGATCTGCCGCACGTTGCTCGAGCGACTCGGCGTCGAGACCGAGCTGGCGTTTCTGTTCAATCCATCGGGCAGTGCCGACGAGATGCTGCAGAGCGTGAACGAAGAGTTCGGGCTGCCCGCATCGGGACGCTCGCGTCGCGAGCTGCTGTCGCAGCTCAATCAGTTCTTGCTCGACAAGAACCGCGAGTCGAAGCGCGTCGTGTTGATCGTCGACGAGGCGCAGAACCTCTCGACGAGCACGCTCGAGCAGATTCGCCTGCTGTCGAATCTCGAGACGACGACCTCGAAGCTGATCCAGATCATCTTGCTCGGTCAGCCCGAGCTCGGCGACAAGCTCGATAGCGACGAGCTTCGCCAGCTGCGTCAGCGCATCGGTGTGCGTTGGCAGCTGTCCCCCATGACGGCGGCCGAGACCGCGCAGTACGTGCGCCACCGCCTGCGCGTCGCCGCCGGCGCCGATCGTGCCGCGCTCTTCTCCGATGCCGCCCTCGACGAGGTGCATCGTCGCACCGGAGGCGTGCCGCGCCTCGTGAACGTGCTCTGCGATCGCGCGCTGCTCGCGGGCTTCGGCGCCGAGGTGGCGCAGATCGACGCCGGCCTCGTGAAGCAGGCGGCGCGCGAGATTCGCGATCTGCAGGACGAGTCGTTCAAGCGTCGCCGATCTCGACGCCCCGCCTGGCGATGGTGGCTGCCGGTCGCCGCCGTCGTGGCCGCCGCGGTGCTCGGCGGCGCACTCTGGCTCGAGCTCGGCCGCGAGCCGGGCGATGCGCCGTCTGCGTTCGGGGGCGAGACGCCGCCGGTTTCGAGCGGTGTGATCGAACCGCGCGCCACCGGCGCGAACGAGGCCCTGCCTTCGGTTTCGGCCCGAAGGCCGGCTCCGCTCGAACCGCCGGCCGAAAGGCTCGGCGAGGTCTTCGAGGTGACGCCGGCCGTCGCTACGGCGGATTCGGCGCGCGCGCGTGCCGCGATCGATCTCGAGCCCGCCGAAGCGCCTCCGTCGGCCGCGAGCGCGCCGCGAGGCGGGGGCGAAGCGCAGGACGCGCCCTTCCTGTCCCTTCTGCTCGCCTCGGTCGAACCCAGCGCGAGTCGCGCCCTGGCCGTGAGTGAGATCCTGCAGCTGTGGGGTCGCCCGGCGGATGGCATCGACGCTGAGACCGAGGCCCTGGCGCTCGCGCGGCTGCGCGAGGAAGGCCTCGCGGTGCACACGGTGCTGGCGGCGAGTCTCGATGAACTCGCGCGACTCGATCACCCGACGCTCATCGAGATCCGCGACGCCGACGACGAGGCGCGTTGGCTGGCGCTGGTCGAGCTGAGGCCGACCGTCGCGTTCGTCGGCGGCGTCGTCGACCGCGGGCCCATCGGCGTCTCGATCGATGCGATCGAAGCGCGCTTCACGGGTCGGGCCCACGTGGTCTGGTCACCGGGCATCCGCATCGAAGGGCCTCCGATGCTGCGATCGGGCTCGGAGGGCCTGCCGGTGCGTTGGCTGCAGACGGCGCTGGTCGAGCTCGGCTATCTCGCTGAGCCGAGTCGCGCGCCGATCGACGAGCCCGCCGTATACGACGCCGCCACACGCGTGGGTGTCGAGCGGTTCCAGCGCGCGCATGGTCTGCGCGAGGACGGCATCACCGGCCCGATCACGCTCATGCGCATGGGCGATGCGCTGGGGCGCAGTGCACGGCCCCATCTGCGCGCCGGGGGCGCCGGATGAGTACGATCCTCGAAGCGTTGAAGAAGCTCGAACGCGACAAGGAGACCGACGCCGCAGCCCAGCGCGCACACGACCCGCTGGCTCCGGCGCCCGAGCCGATGATTCGACCGGCGACCGGCTTCTCAGGCGGATCGACCGTCTGGCTCGTGGTCGCAGGCGTGGCGGTGATGTTCGCGATCGGCCTGGGCGTCGGGCTCTACACGGCGACCGACGGTGGGTCGACCGTGGCCGAAGGGCCCGGCGTCGCAACCGGGCCGCAGCCGATCGCGCGGCCGACGCAGCGCCCCGAGCCGGTGCTCGGCGTCGAGCCGGTGCTCGATTTCGAGCCCGTGCTCGGCGTCGAGCCCGTCGGTCGGGGGGCGATGCCACCGAGCGCTTCGGCCGAAGTGGCCGCCGTCTCGGTCCCGGCGCAGGCCGGGTCGGGCGCTGCGCGAACGGAGTCGGGCGCTGCGCCCACCGGCTCGGGCGCTGCGCCGACCGGGTCGGGTGCGACGCCGACCGGGTCGGGTGCGACGCCGACCGCACGTGCAGCCGCGCCCGATCCGTGGGAAGCGGCCGCGGTCGCCGGCAGCGAGGACGGTGAGGGCGAGTCGCGCGCCGCAGATACGCCGAGCGCTGCGCCGTCCGCCGTGGCCGCCGGTCCGCCGAGCAAGGGTCCGAGGGGCGTCGAGATCGACGACCTGCCGGTGGTCGCGCTCCCGGCCGCGCCGGTCGAGACTTCGCGCGCGCCCGCGCCCGCGCCGGTCGAGACCTCGCCGCCCCCCGCGCCCGCGCCGGTCGAGACCTCGCCGCCCCCCGCGCCCGCCGCGTCGCGCGCGAGCTCGGTCGAGCCCGCCGCCGATGCGGCAGCCGAGGGCACGGGCGCCGTCTAGCCGCCGGCGGCTGAAGCGACCGGGTCGGCGCCGAAGCTGGCCGAGGTCGTGGTGCCTGCGCCCGAAGAGCGGCTCGAGGTCGAGGTGCTGAAGACGGTCTGGCATCCCACGCCGGCGCGGCGCTGGGCGCGCATCGCCGTGTCGGGTGCCGAAGGGCCGCTCGAGGTGCGCGAAGCCGACACGGTCGAGGGCTACACCGTCGAGCAGATCACCCCCTCTTCGGTCGTGATGAAGCGCGGCGGTGTCACAGTCACCCACCGCGTAGGGCGCTGAGCGCCGCCAGTCGGCCCGGACGTGTCCAGATTCGGGTGTTGGGCGGCTCGGACGGGCGGTGCCCCGCGCACCCGCGATCCCGCGCGAGAATGATCTCGAATCACGCTGGCATCCAATCTGAGTGGGCCTCGCGACGTGAGAGCCGCCCCGGGAGCCGCTGGCCCAGGCAGACGGCGCTCGCGCGGCGTCGGGGCCCGCCGGGGCAGGCCGTCGCCAAAGTGGCCCGCCGAAGCCAAGAGTTTGGCAGGATATCTGTGTCCGAGGTCACGAAATGGCGAAACACAGAATTGCGATCCTGGGCGGCGGCATGGGCGCCCTCTCCGCCGCGTTCGCGCTCACGCAGCGCCCCGGCTTCTCGGCCCTCTACGACGTGACGGTCTACCAGCCGGGCTGGCGTCTCGGCGGCAAGTGCGCGAGCGGACGCGACCCAAGGCCGCCGCACCGCACCGAGGCTCGGGGCCCGCATACCTGGCTCGGCTGTTACGACAGCGCGTTCCGCATGCTGCGCGACTGCTACGCGCGGGCCGACTGGTCGAGCCACTCGAGGCTCGGCACGGTCGAAGAGGCATTCACGCCCCAGACGGTGCTTCGCTGCATGGAGCAGGTCGACGGCGAGTGGGCCGACTGGATCCTCGAGTACCCGCTGCGGTCGGGCGTGCCGGGCAAGGGCCGGCCTGCTTCGAATCTCTGGACGTGTGCGGTCGAATGGTTCGATGCGCTGGCGCAGTTCACAGCCCCGCTCGTCGACGCCGGCGTGATCGAAGACGATCCCCTCGACGACATCCCCGAGGACATCCGGCGCCATCTCGTCCGGGTGCCGTCGCCCGATCTCGGCCCGATGGAGCACGCGCACCTGTTGGCCCGCTCGTTGCGCCGTGATCCGCGCCGACACGACCCCGGGCAGCACCGCGCGCTCGTCTGGCTCCTCGACGCCTACCGTGACCGATTCGACGCGACACGCTTCGAGAAGCCGGTGGATCCGCCCGAGCCCATGCCCATTCGTCGCATGCTCATCATGAGTGATCTCGGCGCGACGGTGCTCTTTGGCCTGCTCACCGACCGCGTCTTCGAACGGGGTGCCGAGGCGATCGACGCCCTCGACTTTCGCGATTGGCTGCGTCGCCACGGCGCGCTCGACCTCGCGATCGATTCGGGTCTCGTGCGCGAGCTCTACGAGGCCAGCTTCGCCACCGACGACGACGAGGCGGGCCGCCGCGACGGCGACGAGCTCGGTCGCGGGCAGCTGTCGGCGGGCGTGGCCGTCTACGGCATGCTGCAGACGTCGGGCGGCTATGCCGGGGCCATTCGGTACGAGATGAACGCCGGCATGGGCGAGGTGGTCGTCGCGCCCCTCTACAAGGCGCTGCGCGACGCGGGCGTGAAGTTCGAGTTCTTTCACCGCGTCGACGAGATCGAGGTCCGAGGGAGCGAGGTCACGGCCATCCACCTCGGCCAGCAGATCGAGGTCAAGGAGGCCTGCACGCCCTATCGCCCGATCTTCGAGTGCGACGGCCTGCAGAGCTGGCCACCGCATCCCGACTACGCGCAGCTGAAGCGCGGAAAGAGTCTGAAGCGATCAGGGGCCGACCTCGAGTCGCGTTGGACCGACTGGAAGGACGTCGCTCGCGTCACGCTCGAGCGCGGCACCGACTTCGATCAGGTGATCTTGGGCATCTCGGTCGGCGCGCTCGAAGAGATCTGCCCCGACCTCGCAGGCGCGTCGACCTCACCCTGGTATGAGATGGTGCACCGACTGAAGACCGTGCAGACCCAGGCGGTCCAGCTCTGGATGGAGGCGCCCGCCGACGCCCTGGGGTGGGCAGCGGGGCCAGCTGCGGGCGACAAGACGCGCGCCCCGTTCTACGTCTCGACCGAGCTGGGTCGTGTCCTCGCGACCGAGGACTGGGGCTCGGCGGGGCCCCGCAGCCTCCACTTCCTGTGTGGGCCACTGAGGGGCAATCTGCTCGAGTACGATCGCAAGGAGCACGACGTCCCTCGCCTTGCGCTCGAGCAGGTGCGCGACGAGGTGACGCAGTGGCTCGACCACTTCGGGCCGGTGCAGTGGCCTCGGCTCGAGGCAGCCGACGGGGGCTTCGACTGGGACGCGCTCCATGTGCAGCCCTGGACGGAGCACGACGAGCAGCGCCTCGAAGGCGCCGATCGCCTGCGCGCCCAGACCCTGCGCGCCAACATCGATCCGACCGATCGCTACGTCCTGTCGATGCCGGGCAGCGCGAGGGTTCGGCTCGAGCCGGGCGCGTGTGGGGTCGAGAACATGGCGGTCGCCGGCGATTGGACGCGGACCGCGTTCAATGCGGGCAACGTCGAGGCCGCGACCCAGTCGGGGCTCGCCGCCGGCCAGGCGATCGCGCAGCGCTGCGAGCCCGCCTGGTGGCGGTGGATCGGCAACCTGCGGTTCTGGGGCTGGCAGCGCGGTTTGTGGTGAGATCGCGGGTGTCCGCGCCGTCGCGTGCCGGGGCGCGATGGAGCCCGCGCGGGGCGAGCCGGCGACGCGCGAGCGGTGCGGCTCAGGCCGAGCGCGCCTGCTGCTTCTCTTCTTCTTCCTCGCACCCGCACGGCGAGTTCTCGACCGTCGCGTCGCTGGCGCGCAGTGAGATCGTGCCATTCGACGTTCGCAGCCGGATCGGCACCCCGCCGCGCCCGATGCGGCCGCGAACGCGGCCGCCGGTGGCCTCGGAGTCGCCCTGACCGAGATCGAAGTCGCTGCGGATCACGCCGTTGTCGACACGCACGTCGACCTCGGCGTCGGGGTCGACGGGCAGCTCGAGCACGATGCGACCGTTGCTGGTCGCGAGCAGGACGCCCTCCTTCGCGAGCTCGTGCAGGTGGGCGTGGATCAGACCGTTCGACGTGCTGGCGTCGAGGGCGCCGCGGTGATCGCCGACCTGGATCTTGCCGTTGCTCGACCGCGCGACCAGACGCCCGACCGTGCAGCCGCACACGACCTTGGCGTTCGCGGTGGTGATGTCGACGTCGCCGACGATGTCGTCGACCTTGACCGAGCCGTTGCTCGACTGGGCGTGAAAGACGCAACGCAGGCCCTTCGCGCAGATCTTGCCGTTGCTGGTCGTGGCGTGGACGGCGAGGTCACGTGGCACGCGCAGTACGAGATCGGCCGTGCCGTGGCGCTTCCAGCTTCGCGGGATCACGACCTCGAGCTCGAGCACGCCGTTCACGACCTGCTGCTCGATCCCGATCGAGTCGAGCAGGTCGCCGGCAGCTTCACTGCACTCGGCCCGGGCGTGCTTGCGGGCGAAGACCTCGATGTCGGTCCGGTCCTCGCCGACGACCAGGATCTTGCCGTTTGCATTCATGACGTGCATCTCGCGGCCCGAGGGCGCGAAGAGGGTCATCTCGACGTCCGTGTGGGCGCTCTCGCTCCACGGGATGCCGGCGAATAGGCTGCGCAGGAACCCGCCGAAGCCGGTCCGCGTCTGGCGCTCGTCGTTGTTCGATTCGGTGTCCATGGTGTTCTCGAAGCCGGTGGGGGGGTGCCCGCTCCTCGATCCAGACGACCTCAGCGCGCACAGGCTCAGAGCCGCGCGCCGGGGGACGTCAATGGAAGCGCGGCGGCCCCCGGCGTTCGTCCTCCCAACGCTTGCGCTGCTCCTCTTCGTGAGCCACCCGAATGCGTTGCCGCATCTGGTATCTACGCCAGCGGTGTTTGAGCGATTGGAATGTGGGGGCGCCTGGTGTTCGTCCTTCACGGACGAGGTAGACCCAGCCAATGACCGCACCGCCGATGTGGCCGACGTGGCTGACGTTGCCCGGACCGACGACGAAATCCATCACGAGGATCAGCGGCACGAGCCAGATCGCGCGGATCGGCATCGGCGGAATCAGCAGCATGATCGTTCGATCGGGCCAGGTGAAGCTGTAGGCGACAATGACGCCGATGACCGCGCCCGACGCGCCGAGCGTCGGCACGTTCATGATGTAATCGGAGAGCCCGAGCAGGTAGGGCACGAAGGGCACGCTGGCGATCAGGATGCCGGCGCCGACGCCGCACGTGAGATAGAAGCGCAGGAAGCGCTGGTCACCCCAGACCAGCGCGAGCGGCGACCCGAACATCCACAGCATCAGCATGTTGAAGATGATGTGCAGCGGTGACGCCGTGCTGTGCAGCCACATGTACGTGAAGGGCCGCCAGATCTGGAGATCGAGCCAGACCGCCGAGGGCACGACGACGCCCAGCGTCTCGACGAGTCCGCCATACCCGCCCGTCGCGTACTGGGCGATGTACACGAGACCGTTTGCGATCAGCAACGTCTTGATGATGTCGGGCGTAACGGGGGGCCCGAAGCCGAGCTGATTTCCGCGTCCGTACACGTTCGAGCGTGCTCCTCAAAACCGACCGGGTCGGGACTGCCTTCGATGCCGACGCGCGTGCAAAGCACTGATCGGTCGATCGATCGTGTCGCGCGACCACGAGGTGTCGCGCATCACGCATGGCTTTTGGGCCGACATTCGCGCGTGTCGATCACGGCGCTGCCGACTGTTACCCAAACGGGTCGGCGGGATGGGCGCGAGATCCCGTCGAACGCCGAAAAACTTAGAAATCATGCGGGGTTCAGTCAACGCCGCAGTGCTGCTGCAGGGCACTTCAGCAGGGCTGCAAATCTCGACAAGAGGTGAGGTGGGGCTGAGAGCACTCAGGGCCGTTCGAACGCTCGGCCGGCCCCGAGCGGACCCGATTTCGCCGGGATTCGCCGGCGATCACGCGCTGCGTCAAGCGAGGAAGCCCCGGCGACGCGCTGCCTTCACCAGGGCGACGATGCTCTTGCCGTCGACCATCTGCCCACTCCAGACCAGTTCGAGCGCGGCGCTGAGCGGCATCGGCACCAGCTCGATGACCTCATCGCTGTCGAGCTTCTGGGTCGCGGGCTCGAGGCGATTCGCCTCGAACAGGTGGATGCGTTCGTCGGTGAACCCGGGCGTCGTGAGGATCGAGCCGAGCGGAACGATCTCACCCGCGCGGTAGCCCGTCTCTTCTTCGAGCTCGCGCGCCGCGCAGACATCGGGCGACTCGCCCGGGTCGAGCTTGCCGGCCGGCACCTCCCAGATCGTGCCGCCCGCGGCATACCGGTATTGCTGGATCAGGAGCACCTCGTCGTCGGCGAGAAAGGGCACGACGGCCGAGGCGCCCGGGTGCCGGATCACATCGAGCGCGGTGCGCTGACCGTTCGGCAGCACGACGTCTTCGGTGACGATCTTGAGCCAGGCCGCGGATCGGCGGACGGGCGGCGCTTCGGCATCGGACATGGGTTCTCCTCTGCGCAGGGTGTAGCGCGGCGCCCGCGCAGCGGTCGACGGGATGACGCGCGTCATGACCTATGCTCGGCCGGCCTCGACGCGTCATGCAGCCCGACCGAGTCGGCGGTGCGATCTCGACGCGTCCGATACCGGAGCCTCGTCGATGCCCAGAGCCTTCGAACAGCCCGCGACCATCGCGCTCCCCGACGCTGCGCTCGGCGCGGGCGCGGCACTCGAGGGCCTGTTGGTGCCGGCGACCGAGCAGCCCGACTGCGCGGGCGGCGTCGTGGCGGCGCCCCACCCGCTAATGGGCGGCAGCATGGAATCGCCCGTGGTCACCGAGCTGGCCTTTGCGCTCGACGCCGCCGGCCTGTCGAGTCTTCGCTTCAACTGGCGGGGCGTCGGCGGCAGCGCGGGCACGCCCAGCGGCGACGAGGCCGATGCCGACGTCGACTTCGCGGCGTCGCTGGCGTTCCTGCGCGAGACCGTGAACGGTCCGGTCATGGCCATGGGTTACTCGTTCGGCGCGGCGACCGCGCTGCGCGCGACCCGCACCGCGCGTGGGCTCAAGCGACTCGTGCTCGTCGCACCGCCGCCGGCCCTCATCGATGCGTCGCTCGTCGCGGGCTTCGATGGCGAGATCTTGATGGTGACGGGCGACAGCGACCGATTCGTCGATGTCGACGTGCTCGCGCAGTGGGCGGCCGAGCGCGATGGCATCACACTCGAGATCCTCGAGGGCGCCGATCACTTCTTCATGATGCACCTGACCGAGCTGCGCCGCGCGGTCGACGCTTTCCTGGACCGCAGGCGCTAGCGGTGCGGTGGGCCAGGGATTCAGCCCCCGGCCGGCAGCCGCAGCACGAAGCGCGCGCCGCCCTCGGTCGCCTGCGCGACGAAGAGCCGGCCGCCTGCCTCCTCGGCGAGCCGCCGCGAGATGGCGAGCCCGAGCCCGCCGGGCGCATCACTGCGGCTCGAGTGGAACGGCTCGAACACGAGCTCGCGGTCGAGGGCGTCGATGCCGGGCCCGTCGTCCTCGACCCAGATCTCGACGTGATCTTCGCCGCCTCCGTTCGCGCGGCGGCGTGCGCTCACGCGCACCGTGCCATTCTCGCCGCACGCCTCGATGGCGTTGACGCAGAGGTTGAGCAGCACCTGGCGAAGCGCGTCGGGTGAGAGCGCCGCGATGCCGAAGGCGGTGTCGACCGGCTCGGCGATCAGCGTCACGCCGGCTTCGCGCGCGCGGTGCGCGAGCAGCTGCTCGAGCCCCTGGAGTGCGTCGGCGATGTCGGCGTCTTCGGGGCGGGGCGCATGGTGGCCTGGGCGCGCATGGGCGAGCACCTCGTCGAGCAGTCGCTCGAGCCGGAACACCTCGTCGAGCACCAGGCCGCGAAACGAATCGTGAAACTCGGGATCGTCGAGCCGTTGGGGCAGCAGCTCGAGGAAGGTCTTGATCGACACGAGGGGGTTTCGCACCTCGTGGATCACCTCGGCGACGAGCGAGCCGAGCAGCGCCAGTCGATCGAGCCGCTTGACGGCATCGTCGAGCTCGCCGATGCGCGCGACGGTGCGGTCGCGCTCGAGGGGCACCTCGAGCTGGCTCGCGAGGGCGTCGAGGCGCGCCAGCGTGCGAGGCCGCACTCGGCCGAGGCGATCGTCGGCTCCGCCGACGAGCAGCAGCAGGCCGGGCGAAGAAGGCGTTCGCGAGAGCGCCCGCACCGCGCTGAAGCCGGTGCGCTGAGCGAAGAGTCGCGCCAGCTCGGGCAGGGTCGGCTCGCCGAGATCGATCGCGCGTTGCTGTCGCCACAGCAGCGCGAGCTCACCCCGTTCGGGCGTGCGGGGAACGCCGGCGCGCGCGAAAGACGCCAGGGGCTGAACGGCCTCGCCGGCGGCATCACGCTGCAGCACGAGCCCGACGTCGAGCGCCAGCGATTCACAGGCGGCATGGAGTGCCTGCTGGCAGATGGCCTGGAAGTCGTCGGTCTCGGTCGCCGGCGGCTCGGGCGCCGGGCGGCGCGGGGGCGGTTCGACCCGACGTGTCTCGGCGGCGCCGGGCCGCGCCGACTTCGCCTCGGCCTCGGGCCGCTGCCAGCTGCCCGGCTCGGTGGGGGCGTGCGCGTCGTCTCCGGCGGCCGGAAACACGGCGTCAATGAGCGCGCGCGGAGACTGGTCGCGCGGGCGTCGATGCGACGAACCCCGCGCCGGCCATCTCCCAGGACCGACCTCGTTCTCCCCCATGGCCGGGTTGCTATCGCGGCCGCGGGGTCGCTGTCAAGCGGTGGCCGAGCCACGCACTCGAATCGAGTGCGCGTTCAGAAGAGGTCTTCGCGGAGCGCCTCTTCGGCGTCGCTCGCCGTACGTCGGTCGCTCACCGTGCTCTGGGGCTGCGTGCCCGCAATGAAAGGCTGGAAGTAGGCGTTCATCGTGCTCGAGTCGGCGACCAGGCCGGTGTCGCGGTCGATGCGCTCGAACACGATGTTCTCGTCGGGCACGTCGAAGTCGCGAATCGGCCGCCCCTTGAGCGCGACCTTCATGAAGTCGCCCCAGATCGGCAGCGCGGCTCCGGCGCCCGTCTCCCCCCAGCCGAGCACGGTGTTGTCGTCGTGGCCGACCCAGACGCCGGTCACGATCTCGGGTGAGAAGCCCATGAACCAGGCGTCGCCCTGCTCGTTGGTGGTGCCCGTCTTTCCGGCGAGCGGTCGGCCGAGGCGCTTGAGTCGCTGCCCCGTTCCCTCCTGCACCACGGCCCGCAGCAGGTCGCACATGAGGTAGGCCTGCGCCTCACTGATGATCTCGTTCGTCGGCATGATCTCGCTGTCGGGATACACGTCGAGATCCTCGATCGCGGTCGTGCGCACGGCGCTCGCGCCGGGCGCGACGTCGACTTCGGCCGCAGCGAACCCGTCTTCGAGCGGTCGCAGTACCGGCGGCGGGGGCGGCCCCAGCGGCACGTCTTCGAGCAGCACCGTGCCGTCGGCGGCGGTGACCTTCGTGATGAAGCGGGGCAGCACCCGGTGGCCGTGGTTCGGGAAGACCGCGTAGGCCGTGGTCAGCTCGAGCAGCGTGACTGCACTCGAGCCGAGCGCGAGCGACAGGTCGCGCGAAAGCGGCGCCTGAATGCCGAGCCGACGTGCGTAGTCGATCACGTAGTCGACGCCCACTTCTCTGAAGAGATGCACCGTCGCGTTGTTGACCGACTTCTTGAGCGCGTTGCGCAGCGGCATCGGGCCGTAGAAGCGGCGACCGTAGTTGCGCGGCGCCCAGACGAAGCCCGACACCGGATCGGTGTAGACCACCGGTCGGTCGACGACCTCGGAGACCGGCGTGTAGTCCTTCGCGAGGGCCGCGCCATAGATGAAAGGCTTGAACGCCGAGCCGGGCTGACGCTTGGCCTGGACCGCGCGGTTGAACTCGCTCGCTGCGTAGTCGTAGCCGCCGACGAGCGCGAGCACATCACCGGTCTCGACCTCCATCGAGAGCAGCGAGCCCTGCACGCTGGGCACCTGATACAGATCGAGTCGCGCGACGGGCAGCTCGGCAATGGGCTCGGGCAGGGCGTCTTCGGATTCGAGCTGCGCCAGCACCTCGGGTTCGATCGTGGGATCGTAGATCGGCCGCATCTCGGGCTCGGAGCGGTCGTCGTCCTCGATCTGTTCGGGCGTCAGGTCGGGCAGCCGGACGAACTCGGCCACGTCGCCGACCTTCACGATCCAGTCGATGCGCGACACCTTGATCGGGCGTCGCTTCGGGTTCGGTTTTCTCGCCCAGTCGACGTCGGCCAGCGCGAGGGTGCCGACCAGCCCCTCTCCGAGGGCCACCTTCGCGAGCTCGGCCTTGCGGTCGACCTCGACGACGACGCCGAGCACCGGCTCGTCGAAGGGAACGTCGAGGGCGATCGCCTCGGGCTCGGGCACCACGAGGGGCATCTCGCCCGCATCGACCTCGGTGTCCGCCTCGGCTTCGTCGACTTCGGCGACCTCGATGGTCTCGCTCTCGGCATCGACGACGTGCGCGGGTGCTTCGACGACCTCGGCTTCGTCTTCGACCCCCAGCGTCTCGGCGTCGGGCGCCGGCTCGAGACCGACATCGACCGCGGTCACCTTGACGTAGAGATCGGCGTTCGCCTCGGCGGCCTCGGCGACGGCCGCATCGATCTCGCCGCGCTTCGCCGTGCGCTGCACGCCGCGATAGCCCTGGCGATGGTCGTGCGCTTCGAGACCGCTGCGAACGGCGTCGACGGCGGCGAGCTGCAGATCGAGGTCGATGGTGGTCTCGATCGTGAGGCCGCCTTCGAGCACCGCGTCGCCGCCCAGTCGATCGTAGAGGTATCGGCGCACCAGCTCGGTGAAGTGGGCCGCCGCCGCGTAGTGCTCCTGCTCGGGCGGGCTGGCGAGCTCGGGCCGTTCGAGCAGCGCGGCCTCGTACATGTCCTCGTCGATGATCTCGTCTTCGAACATGCGGCCGAGCACGTAGCGCCGCCGGCGTTCGGCCGACTCGGGGTTTCGATAGGGCGAGTACTCGCTCGGGCGCTGGGGCAGGCCCGCCAGCATCGCGGCTTCGCTCACGGTCAGCTCGCCGACGTGCTTGCCGAAATAGGTGCGCGCGGCCTCCTCGATGCCCCACGCGCCCTGACCGAAGTAGATCTGGTTGAGATAGAGGTAGAGGATCTCGTCCTTCGTGAAGCTCTTCTCGATGTCGCGGGCGAGGAACATCTCGCGGATCTTGCGGCGGTAGGTCTTCTCGGGCGTGAGCAGCAGGCTCTTCACCATCTGCTGGGTGATCGTCGAGGCGCCCTGGCTCTTGGCGCCGCCCGCGCGCAGGTTGGCGAGTGCGGCCCGCAGGATGCCGCGGTAGTCGAGGCCCTCGTGCTCGAAGAACGAGCCGTCCTCGGCGGCGACGAACGCGAGCTGCACGTGCTTCGGGATCTCTTCGATGGGCACGAGCCGGCGGCGCTCTTCATAGAACTCGCCGATCGGCCGACCGTCGCGGTCGCGCACGACCGACGTCATCGCAGGCTGGTAGTCCTCGATGCGCCGCATGTCGGGCAGATCTCGGAGGAAGGCGTCGTAGAACCACCAAGCGCCTCCGGCAGCGCCGACAGCGAGCAGAAGAACGAGGACGAGCAGGGCTCGAAGCACCCTGGACCGGGTCATTGCGGCGAATTCTCCAAGATTGGCCGAAAGCTAGCCCGACTGGTGCACATTTGCCCCGCTCGGGCGCGGTGGATCGCAGCTTCGTGGCCTCGCTTCGAGGCGGCCTCGCCGGTTTCGCGCCCGGTCGACCGGTGCGTGGCTCGAACCCGGCCGGCTCGGTTCGCGACGGTCTGACCGCCGCCCACGGGCCGGTGTAGCGTCTCGCACCGCGGGGCATCGAATGGGGCTCCGCCGGCCCGGATCCCCCCGATCCGGGTGCGTGCGAACCGATCCGAAACCGGCAGCACCGGAGATGTTCCCATTGGCCGCAGCCCCCCGCCGCATGCTCTTCGTCATGGACCCCATCGAAGCTGAGGACGTCTCGGGGTCGACGACCCTCGTCCTCATGCTCGAAGCCCAGGCGCGCGGTCACGAAGTGCTGTTCTGCGAGCCCGAAGACCTCGAAGTGATCGACGGACGGCCGTCGGCGCGCGTGACGCCGGTCACCCTGCGCTCCGAGGTCGGGAACCATGTCGACCGAGGCACCCCCCGGACGGTCGTGCTCGACGACGAGATCGACGTCGCGTTTCAGCGCAAGGACCCGCCCGTCGAGGGGGTGTACGTCACGTCGACCCAGATTCTGGGCATCTGCCGCAAGACGCTCGTGCTGAACGATCCGCGCCACATTCTCGCCTTCAACGAGAAGCTCTTCGCGCTGCACTTCCCCGACCTGATGGCCGAGACCACGGTCACGCGCGAGATCGCCGTGCTGCGTGATTTCATGGCCAAGCTCGGCGGCGAGATGATCATCAAGCCTCTCGATGGCAAGGGGGGCGAGGGCATCTTTCACGTGCACGCCGACGACCGGAACCTCTCGTCGATCCTCGAGCAGTCGACGACCTTCGGGACGCGTTGGGCGATGGCGCAGCGCTATCTGCCCGAGGTGCGCGAGGGCGACAAGCGGATCCTGCTGCTCGACGGTGAACCGATCGGCGCCGTGCTGCGCGTCCCTTCCGATGCCGAGGTGCGAGCGAATCTGCACGTCGGAGGCCGTGCGGCGAAGGCCGAGATCACACCCGAGGATCGCGCGATCATCGATCGCGTTGGGCCGGTGCTGCGCGACCATGGCCTGTTCTTCGTGGGGATCGACGTGATCGGCGGCCGTTTGACCGAGATCAACGTCACTTCGCCAACCGGCGTGCAGGAGGTGAACGCCCTCGACGGCGTGAAGCTCGAGGCGACGTTCATGGATGCGGTCGAGGCGAAGTTGGGCTGACCGAATCGGCGACGAGGCCTTCGTCGAGCAGCTCCGCTGACCCGCGCGACCGCGACGCGACTCTCCCCTACACGCTAGCTTTGCAGGGGATGAGCGAGGCGACCCCCGAACAGACCCGACCCGACGCACGCGCGGGCGTGCTCGTCGTCGACGACGAAGAGGCGATCCTCGAATCGCTCGAGCTGACGCTCGGCGACGAGTATCGCGTGTTCACGGCGCGCACCGGCGACGAGGGGCTCGAGGTGATCGAGCGCGAAGACATCGCGCTCGTCATCAGCGATCAGGTGATGCCCGGCATGACCGGCGTCGAGTTCTTCGAGAAGGTCGTCGAACGCAAGCCGCTCGTCATCCGGATGATGCTGACGGGCTACGCCGATCTCCAATCGCTGCAGCGGGCCATCAACGACGGCCGCATCTATCGCTTCATCTCGAAGCCATGGGAGCCCGACGAGCTGCGCCTCGGCATCCGGCGAGCACTCGAAGCGCACGATCTGCTCGTGCAGAACATCAGCCTCGCCGACCGACTGCAGGCGGCGAATGCGAAGCTCGAAGCCGAGAACGTGGTGCTGCGTCGCGAAGTCGAGCATCGGTACTCGTTCCACAACATCATCGGTTCGAGTCAGGCGATGCAGCGCGTCTTCGACGTCATCGAAAAGGTGGCCGAGACCGACGCGACGACGCTGATCACGGGCGAGACCGGCACCGGCAAGGATCTCGTCGCGCGCGCGATCCACTACGCCGGGGTGCGCAAAGAGAAGCCCTTCGTGGCTCAGAACTGCGCAGCCCTGCCCGCGACGCTGCTCGAGAGTGAGCTGTTCGGCCACAAGCGCGGATCGTTCACCGGTGCGCACGCCGACAAGAAGGGCCTGTTCGAGCTCGCCGACGGCGGGACGATCTTTCTCGACGAGATCGGTGAGACCGAGCCCAGCATGCAGGTTCGGCTGCTGCGGGTGCTCCAGGATGGCGAGATCCGTCCGGTCGGGTCGTCCGACACCATTCACGTGAACGTGCGCGTCGTCGCGGCGACCAACCGAGATCTCGCCTCCGAGGTCGAGCAGGCCCATTTTCGCGAGGACCTCTACTACCGCCTGCGGGTCGTCGAGATCGAGCTGCCGGCGCTGCGCCAACGTCGCGAGGACATCCCCGCGCTGGCCGAGCACTTTCTCGAGCGGGTGAACGAGCGCATGGGACGCAGCCTCGAGGGCTTTACGATGGCCGCCATGGATCGGCTCGCCGCGTACGAGTGGAAGGGCAACGTGCGCGAGCTCGAGAACGAGATCGAGCGAATCGGCGCGCTCGCCGGCGCCGAGACGGCGGTCGGCGTCGACATGCTCTCCGAGCACATCCGGGGCGCGGCGCCGCGCGCCGTCCCCTCGAGCGAGATCGACGCGCCCATCGTCGAATGGGATCTCAACCGCGCGGTCGACGCGCTCAAGCGCCACATGCTCGTGCAGGCGATTCGCGAGACCGGGAGCAAGACGCGCGGTGCCGAGCGGCTCGGGATCCCGCGTCAGTCGCTCCAGAAGATGTTGAAGCGACTCGACATCGAGGACGACGAGCTGGCGCCGTAGCGAAGCCGAGCGCGCGGACCGAGCGGGAGCGCCGAGGTCCGCCGCGCGGCCGAATCGAGATCGGCGACGACGCGCTGCCCGCATCGGGGTAGACTGGGGGACCGAACGTTCCGCAACACCGTGTCCGCATGCGGCCAGCCAGGGGGGAGGCAGGCGGGCATCATCGGGGGCGTTCACTGCAACGCACTCAGGGGGTCGCAAGCATGGGCATTCTCTACGACACGAAGATCGACACGCCGATCGGTCGGTTGCGGGTCGTCTCGAGCGAGCGGGGTCTCGTCTATGTTGGCCTGCCGCGCGCAAACGGACGCGGCTTCGAGGGCTGGCATGCACGGCACGCCCCCGAAGACGTCGTCGAGAGCGCTTATGAGCCGAATCGAGAGGCCTGCGCGCAGCTCGATGAATTCTTGAACGGCCAGCGCCGCAGCTTCGATCATCCCCTCGACCTGCGCGGCACCGACTTCCAGAAGAAGGTGCTCAACGCCGTCGGGGCCGTGGCGTACGGCAAGACGGTGTCGTACGCCGACGTCGCCCGCGCCATCGGTCAGCCGAGCGCGGTGCGGGCGGTCGGGGCTGCGAACGGTGCGAACCCGATCCCGCTGGTCATCCCGTGTCATCGCGTCGTGGCCTCGAGCGGCCAGCTGCAGGGCTACGCCGGCGGGCTCGAGCTCAAGCAGCGCCTGCTCGCGATGGAGCGCCCCGCTGTCGTCGAAAGCCAGGGGATGCTGCTCTAGCACGGGCCCACGCCCGGGCTCAGCCCGAGCTCAGAAGAAGACCAGCAAGCTCCAGCCGAGCGTCACGTAGTCGGTGTTGCGGATCTCGCCGGTCGTCACGACGAACGTCGACTCGAGGGCGAGCGCGGCGTTCTCTCTGAAGTAGAAGTCGATCCCGCCGCCGCCGCGCCAGATGCCGCCTCGAAGCGATCGCACGTTCTGACCCCCTTCGGGCCGGAACTTCAAGATCCCGTAGCCGCCGCCGACGATGACGTTCGGCCGGATGCGCTCGCTGACCGGGAGGTCGAGCCGCAGATTGCCGCCGATGTCGACCCGGCTGATCTTGCCGACCTCGGCGCCCCGGTAGCGCCAGCGAAAGCTCGGGATGGCGTCGAGCACGGCCTCGACCCGGAACATGCTCTTCGCGGCGCCCAGGCGAAGCGTCACGCCGGTGCCCGGGTCGACCTCGAAGCCCGCCGCGCTCGGCGAGAGGTCTTCGTTGAGCTGCTCTTCGAGATCGAGATCGAAGCCTGTCAGGCCGCCGATCTGCAGGTAGGGACGAATCCCGAAGCGCGGTGCCTGCTCGGACGTCTCGCCGGACGAAGCGGCTTGGCTCGCCGACTCGGTCGATCGAGCCGCGGCGGCGGGTGTCGGCGCCGGCACGGAGTTCGTCGGCTCGCCGGCGCCCGCGGGCATCGCGAACGCGATGGCCATGAGCAGAACACCCGTGATTTGGTCGATGGGTCTCAGCAAGACACCAGCCTCTGATCGGTCGGCGCGCGCGCTGCGCTCATCCGACCGACACCTCGAGACCGTAATTGGGATCGGTCGACGCGGTCAAGCAGGCAGGTCGCCCGACGTCCAGCGCCCGTTGCGAGCGACGAATCTGGACAAACGCGAGGTTCGGTGAGGCGGGGCCGTACGAGATCAGACGGCCCCCGGGGCGATCAGTGAGGACCGCGCTTTACGGGATCAGAAGTGGTATCGGAGGCCCCAACCGAACGTGACGTAGTCGCTGCCCTCGATGTCGCCCAGCGTCCAGACGTACGTCGAGTCGAGGGCGAGCGCGACCCGTTCGGTGAAATAGAAGTCGACGCCACCCCCGGCGCGAACCGTCCCCCCGCCGAACGACTCCACGCGGGTGCCGTCTGCGCCCTTGAGGACGAAGAACCCGTAGCCTCCGCCGGCGATCACGCTCGGTTGGATGCGCTGAGAAACCGGAAGAAAGAGGCGCAGATTGCCGCCCGCAATGACCTGACCGTACTTGGCGCGCGTGACGCCCCCGCTCTGAATGCGAAAATTCGGGATCGCATCGAGGAGCGCTTCAATGCCCCAATACTCCGATCGGCCACCGACTCGCAGGCTCAGGCCGGTGCCTGGCTTCACGTCGACGTTCCCCAGGCCGGGGACGACACCGCTGAGGGTGTCGCCGACCTCGATGTCGAACCCCGTCAGGCCGCCGAGCTGCACGTAGACGCCGTGATGTGCAGGGGCGGCTTTCGTCGGTGAGGGCGGAATCTCCTCGGTTGCCGACGTATCCGGGCTGCCGGTCGACGTGCCGTTCTCGGGGATCGCATCGCCGGCGCTCGGTGTCGTCGCGGAGGACGGCTCGCTGGAAGCCGCGGGCTCGGGCCCTGACGCTTCCATGTGTTCGTCGGCGCGCACGGGCGGCGCACCGACGATGGCCACCCACAGCAAGAGCACCGCGATCGATCTCTCTGCATCTCGAGCTCCCTGACCTCGACGTCGCGCGCGAAGAGCGCGAACGATTCGAGGAGGGGGCGCGAAGCGCATGCGGGTCGTCGATAGGTCGGCGCCGACCGATCGGCGCCGACCGCTCACGACGCGTCGCGACGCAAACCGGACGAGGTCGCGATGCGGGGCCGCGCGCCGCCGCCGGGCGCGGCGTGTTCGTCGAGACCCAACCGAAGTCGGTCACACCTTCTCGAGCGCCTGCTCCATGTCCGCGATCAGGTCTTCGCTGTTCTCGATGCCGCAGGCGAGTCGGCACAGCGAATCGGTGATGCCCCACTCGGCTCGGTCCTTCGGGTCGTAGTCCCAGTACGACATCGTCACGGGCAGCTCGATCAGCGTCTCGACGCCGCCGAGTGACGGCGCCTGGTAGGGCACCCGCGTGGCGTCGATGAAGCGGATCGCGCCGTCGAGGTCGGTGTCGATCTCGAACGTGACGACGCCGCCGAAGGCCTTCATCTCACGCTTCGCGACGGCATGGTCGGGATGGCTCTCGAGCCCCGGGTACCAGACCTGCCGCACCTTCGGGTGCGATTCGAGGAACCGCGCCATGGCGAGGCCGTTTGCGTTGTGGCGATCCATGCGCACGTCGAGCGTCTTGATGCCGCGCAACAGCAGCCACGCGCAGTGGCTGTCGATGATGCCGCCGAGCACGCCGAGCGCCTTGCGGATCGGTTCGACCGTCTCGGCGTCGCCCGTGACCGTGCCGGCGAGCAGGTCGTTGTGGCCGCCGAGGTACTTCGTCGCGCTGTGCACGACGAGATCTGCGCCGAAGTCGAGCGCCCGCTGATTCGACGGCGTCGCGAACGTCGAGTCGATGATGACCTTCACGCCCTTCGCGTGCGCGATCTCGGCGCACCGCTCGATCTCGATGACACGCAGGTACGGGTTGGTCGGCGACTCGGTGAAGAACAGCCGCGTTTCGGGTCGGATCGCGGCCTCGAACGCTTCGAGGTTGCACGGCTCGATGACGGTGCACTCGACGCCCATCCGAACGAGATACTCGTTGATGAACTGGCGCGTGCGTCGGTAGCAGTCGCTCGTCACGATCAGGTGGCTGTCCGGCGGCAGCAGGGCGAGGAACGTCGTTGTCGCCGCACACATGCCCGAGGCGAAGAGCACGCTCTCTTCACCGCCTTCGAGCTCGGAGAGCTTGCGCTCGACGGCCCGCCAGGTCGGGTTGCCGTAGCGCCCGTACTCTTCGCGCTTCGTCTTGCCTTCCTGGTAGTCGATCACCTCCTGACTCGTCTCGAACCAGAACGTCGACGTCTGGTAGATCGGTGTGGTGATCGCGTTGGCTTCCTGCTGCCGCAGCTCGCCCGCATGAACGGATCGAGTCGCGGCGCCACGCTCGCGGGGGCCGTCTTCCATCTCTTCTTCTCGATTCGGAGGGGTCGGGCGCTGCCCGGCCTGCACTCCCTGCGCGATCCGCCCACCTCACATGAAAGAGGGGAGGGGTCGCGGCCACTGATTCGCCATCGCGCGGTCTCGGCCGCGCCAGAGCAGCGATCTGGCTGTGGGGGCACTTAGCACGTCTTCCGAGCCGTCTCGGCGGGTGTCGCGAACGACATCACCGAATCCCCGAATCGGGGGCCGTCCCGATCGGGACGGGGCCCGTGGGCCTGCAAGCGCCTGAAATCACCCTTGTCTGTCGGCGGCCGACGTTAGCAGGCCGCCGCGCCGGTCGCCGATCGCCCCCGCGGTGCTGCTAGATTCGCCCGATGCGCGAGCAAGGGCCCATCGAGAGCATCCTCGTCTTCTGTGCGTCCAGCACGGCGGCCGATCCGGTCTACCGCGAGGCGGCCGCCGAGCTCGGCCGCATGATCGCGCGAGCGGGCCGCACGCTCGTCTACGGCGGCGGCGCGCTCGGCTCGATGGGCGCGCTCGCCGATGCAGCCCTCGCCGAGCGCGGCGACGTGATCGGGATCCTCCCGAATTTCATGGAGGAGCTCGAGTGGGCGCACTCGGGGCTCACGCGCCTCGAGACGGTGGTCGACATGCAGGAGCGCAAGCGACGCATGACAGCGGCGTCCGATGGGGTCGTCGCGCTGCCGGGGGGCTGCGGCACGCTCGAAGAGGTCTTCGAAGTAATTACGGCCAAGCGCCTCGGCCTGTTCCTCGGTCCGCTCGTCTTCCTGAACCAGAAGGGCTTCTTCGATCCATGCATCGAGCTGCTCGAGCGCAGCGTGAGCGAGCGCTTCATGGGCGAGCGCCATCTCGACATGTGGTCGGTGGTCGACGAGGTCGCCGACGTGATCCCTGCGCTCGACTCGGCCACGCCCTGGCCGGCCGATGCGCGGAGCTTTGCGAGCCCGTGAACCCGCGATCGCGCGGCATCCCGGTGGGCCCCTGGCCCGGAGGCCTCCGATGAGCGGCGCGCCGCCCGAGCGGTCGCTTCGCCTGGTCCCCGCCGATGCGCTCCGCCCTCTCGTCGACGCCTATCCCTTCCCCGACCCGCGCGCCGCCGATGCGCATGGCCTGCTCGGGTTCGGCGCCGATCTCCGACCCGAGCGACTGATCTCTGCGTACTGTCAGGGCATCTTCCCGTGGTACGACGAGGATCCGATCCTCTGGTTCTCGCCCGACCCACGCTTCGTGCTGCGACTCGATGAGCTTCGGGTTTCGCGCAGCCTCGGCAAGAAGATCCGCAGTGGGCGCTTCGACGTGCGCTACGACACCGCGTTCGAAGCCGTGATGATCGGCTGCCGCGACAGCGCGCGCCCGGGGCAGTCGGGCACCTGGATCACCCCGGCGATGCTCGAGGCGTACTGCGCGCTTCACCAGCTCGGCTTCGCGCACAGCGTCGAGAGCTGGCGGGACGGCGAGCTGGTGGGCGGCGCGTACGGGGTCTCGCTCGGGCACGTCTTCTTTGGCGAATCGATGTTCACGCGGGTACCCGACGCCTCGAAGGTCGCGTTCGTCCATCTGGTGCAGCGACTCGAAGCATGGGGCTTCGACTTCGTCGACAGTCAGGTGCACACCGACCATCTCGAGCGTTTCGGCGCGACCGAGTGGCCGCGCACGTCGTACCTCGACGCGCTCGCCGACGCGCTGGCGCACCCGACACGCTGCGGCAGCTGGTCGCTCGACTGACTCGCGTCACTCGAGAATGACCGGGTACTCCATGACCTGCTCGTAGATGCGGTCGCGGTGCGCGACCAGGGCCGGGTCGAGCGCGGCGTCGATCACGGGATGCGGCGCGGAATACGAAGCTCGCATCATGTCGCTCATGGGGCAGACCTCGGGCGGCAACGGCTGCACGAGCGCACAGGCCGCTGCCCAGTAGATGTCGGCCGCCGACAGCGCATCGCCGACGAGATAGTCGCTGCCCCGTGCGCGCTGCTCGGCGAGTCGAGCGGACAGCATCTTCAGGATGCCGGCCATGCGCTCCGGCGCGGCTTCGGCTTCGGCGGGGTCGCCGATGCCGTACTTGGCGGCGAGGTTGTCGCCGAAGGCCCGCACCGGGTTGTCTTCGGGCAGCTGGAGCAGCGGCGTCACCATCATCAGGCGGCGGGTCCAGCAGAAGCCGCCTTGCCCCATCAGCTCATGACCGAGGCCGAACATCAGCGCGCGGTCGGCCGGGTCGTCGGGGACAAGTCGGGGCTCGGGGGCGAGCTTCTCGGCGCGCAGCAAGATCTCGACCCAGCCCGCCAGCGGCCGTTCGTCGTCGAGGATCGCCTGGGGCGCGTTGTCGATCCCGGTCCATTCGACGAGCGCTTCGTTCGCCTGCGCGCCGATCTGCGCGACCCGCGCGAAGGGCACGCCCTTGGCGTGGAAGATGCCCTTCGCCGCTTCGCCCCAGGGCCCGGGCACGCCAGCGGTGAGGACGAGTCGCAGGCCGGGCCGCGTGCGTGCCTCGTCGATCGTGATGAAGCCGCTCAAGTCGATGCTCCCCTTCGTGTGTCATGGGTGGTCGTGTGTGGTGCCGTGCGCGTCGATCGGCGTGCGGGACGCCCGGGGCTCACCCCAGCACGCGGGGCGTGTCGATCTCGGGGTTGGCGTCGGGGTCGGGCTCGGGCCCGAGCAGATCGATCGGGTCGCAGTCGAGTCCCGAAGCGACGAGCCGAAGCGTCGACCACGGGATGCGCTCGCGGCGCTCTTCGATGCCCGCGAGCAGGCTCGGCTTGATCGTGTCACGCAGGCCGGTCTCGCGCTCCTGAGCGTCGGCGATGGCCTCGACCAGGTCGCGCGGCGACAGCGACCGCTCGTGGCGGCGCCGGCGCACGGTCAGACCGTCGGGGGTGACCAGCGTGTCGTCGTCGTCGATGATCGGCATGGGGGGCTTCACTCCAGGGGCCTGGGCTTGCGCGACGGGCGCGGCGACGCATGCCGCGCCCGGCAGTGTAGACTGTCCCATCTCGTTCGGGTTCTGCACGTCCGGGTGCAAGGAGGATGTCGTCGTGGGCATCGAGCTCTTCGACCGCGCCGCCGAGGCGCGGGGACGCATTCTTCGGGCCGAGCGCCGCGCGGCGACCGGCTTCACCGACGATCCGCTCGTCGGCATTGCCTACGTCCTCACCTTCGACGTCGGCCGCATCCTGGTCGGCAGCGACGGCGCCGGTGGGCGCCTCGAGCTGGCCTTCGTCGAGTCGGCAGAGGACGTGCCCGCCGGTCTCGAGGACCTCGCCGAAGAGGAGCCCTGGTGGCGCGTGCTCGGCAACCCTCTGTGCGGCGCCTGGCCGAACGCGCCGGGCGAGGCCGCCGAGTCGCCGACGAGCGATGGCCTGACCAGCGTCTGCCTGCAGTTTCGCGAGGACAGCGAGAATCCGAAGCTGATCGAGCTGCGGGCCGACGAGCCAGGCGTGCGCGTGTCGATTCGCGAGCGGGTCTCGAACGATGGATGACCGCTCGCTCGCCTACCTCGACGCGGTCGGTCAGGCCGAGCTCGTACGTCGTGGCGAGCTGAGCGCCGCCGAGCTCGTCGAGGCCGCGATCCGCCGCATCGAACGGATCGATCCCGAGCTGCACGCCGTCATTCACACGGCCTTCGACGACGCGCGTCGCGACGTGTCGCGAAGCGTGGCGGATGCGCCCTTCGCCGGTGTGCCGATCCTCATGAAGGACATCGGCGGCGAGGAGGCGGGGCGACCGCTCTGCGCCGGCTTGCGCGCGGCGCGCGACGCGGAGTACACGGCGAGCGCCGACAGCCACCTGACGCGCAAGCTCCGCTCGGCCGGCTTCGTCTCGCTCGGTCGCACCAATACGCCCGAGCTCGCGCTGCTGCCCACCACCGAGCCCGAGGCCTTCGGTGCCACCCGCAACCCCTGGAACCTCGGGCACAGCGCGGGGGGCTCCAGCGGAGGCGCGGCTGCGGCCGTCGCCGCGGGCCTCGTGCCCGTCGCGCATGCGAGCGATGGCGGTGGATCGATTCGCGGCCCCGCCAGCATGTGTGGACTCGTCGGGCTCAAGCCGACCCGGGGGCGAAGCTCGTTCGGGCCGGGCCTCGGTGAACGTTGGAGCGGCTTCTCGTGCGAATTCGTGGTGAGCCGCACCGTGCGCGACTCGGCGACGCTGCTCGACGTGATCGCCGGCCGGATGACCGGCGACCCCTACGCGGCGTCGCCGCCGGCGGCGCCGTTCGCGGAAGCGGTCGACGCGAATCGCCGAGGTCTGCGCATCGGACTCATGCGCCATGCACCGCGCGACATCGAGGTGCACGCCGATCTGGTAGCGGCGGTCGAGCGCACGGCCGAGCGGCTCGAAGGGCTCGGCCACGTCGTCGAGCTCGCGCATCCAAAGGCCCTCGACGAGCCCGACATCGTGCGGCTCTACGTCGACGTCGTCTGCGCCAACGTGGCGCGCGCGCTCCAGAGCTGGAGCGAACGACTCGGCCAGCCGGTGGGCCCGGCGGGCGTCGAGCCGATGACGTGGGCGCTGGCCGAGCGCGGCCAGGGCCTCGGCGCGACGCAGCTGCTCGAAGCGCTCGAGGGCGTCCACGGGTTCGGGCGACGCGTGAGCGAGTTCTTCGGCGCCGACGGCGGGCGGGAGGGCTTCGACCTGCTCCTCACACCGACCCAGGCCCAGCCGCCGCCCGAGATCGGCTACATGGCGCAGATGCCCGACAACCCGCTGGGCCCCTTCCTGCGCGCCGCGCCCTTCGGCGTGTTCACGCTGCCATTCAATCTGTCGGGCCAGCCCGCGATCTCGGTCCCCGGCCACTTCACGACCGGCGAGGCCGGCGGGCCATCCGACCTGCCGGTCGGGGTGCAGCTCGTGGCGGCGAGTGGCGACGAGGCGACGCTGCTCGATGTCGCCGCGCAGCTCGAACGCGAGACGCTCTTCTCGGCGCGTACACCGCCGATCTTCGGCTGAGGGCGACCCCGCGACGTGACGCAGCTCGTGATTCTCGATTGCGATGGGGTGCTGGTCGATACCGAGGCACCCGCGAATCGCGTGCTCGTCGAGCTGATGGGCGAGGTCGGTCTGCATCTGACCCTCGAAGAGTCGAACGCGCTCTTTC
Organism: Myxococcota bacterium; assembly: GCA_965250285.1. Classification (GTDB taxonomy): domain Bacteria; phylum Myxococcota_A; class UBA9160; order UBA9160; family UBA4427; genus CAYYSY01. The sequence continues at coordinate 4,630,540 of OZ252299.1, read as the reverse complement.
GCGGCCGCACGATGCCGATGTGTTACGAGATCATCGAAGAGCGAATCGGGCGCCCGCTGCCCGCCGACTTCGACGCCGAGTTCGACCGGCGCGAACACACGGCGCTCGCCGCCGCCGATCTGGCGATGCCGGGCGTGCACGAGGCCCTGACCGGCATCGACGCATTGGGGCTCGGCACCTGCGTCGCGTCGAGCGGTTCGACCGCCAAGATGCGCGTCACGCTGGGGGGCGCCGGGCTCTGGGACCGCTTCGAGGGGCGCATCTACAGTGCCGTCGAGCACGTCGATCGCGGCAAGCCGCACCCGGACGTCTTCGAGTACGCCGCCCGGGCCCAGGGCGCCGAGGCGGCCGGCTGTGTGGTCGTCGAAGACAGCCCTGCGGGCGTGCGCGCGGGGCGGGCGGCGGGGATGCGCGTGCTGGGTTTCGCGCGCGAGGTGGCGGCCGAACAACTGCACGACGCCGGAGCCGAAGTATTCTTCGAGCTGCCCGAACTCCCGTCGCTTCTCGGCCGCAGCGTCTGAGCCCGACCGGCATCGAAACCACGCCCCCCCCAAACGGAGATCGACCATGTCCGACGAGAAGGTCACCAAGAGCGACGCCGAGTGGCGCGACCAGCTGGACGACGCCCAGTACCAGGTGACGCGCTGCTCGGGAACCGAGCCGGCGTTCACCGGCAAGTACTGGAACGAGAAGCGCGCCGGCACGTACCGGTGCGTGTGTTGCGGCGAGCCGCTCTTCTCGTCCGAGACCAAGTACGACTCGGGCAGCGGCTGGCCGAGCTTCTATGCCCCGAAGCAGGCCGAGTCGGTCACCGAGCACGTCGATCGCAGCCACGGCATGGTGCGCACCGAGGTGGTCTGCGCGAAGTGCGATGCGCACCTCGGCCACGTTTTCCCCGATGGCCCGCCGCCGACGGGTCTCCGGTACTGCATCAACTCGGCGTCGATCGATCTCGAGACCGACGAATAAGCCCTGTATGATCGAAGCGATCTTCTTCGACAACGACGGCGTCCTCGTCGATACCGAACACCTGTACTTCGACGCCAACCGCGAGATCTTCACCGAGGTCGGCCACGAGCTGACGCGTGAGGTGTTCATCGATCTGTCGCTGCGCCAGGGCCGGAGCGTATTCGATGCGCTGCGCGACCACGGGTTCGGCGACGACGACATCGCGTCGTTGCGCGCACGACGCGACGAGATCTATCAGAAGAGCGTTGCGGCCGGCGTCGACGTCTACGAAGGGGTGCACGAGACGGTCGCGACACTCGGCGAGCGCTACCCACTGGCGATCGTGACGAGCGCGCACCGACATGACTTCGAGCTGGCCCATCGCGATAGCGATCTGCTGCATCACTTCGAGTTCGCGCTCGCGAGTGGGGAGTACGCGCGCCACAAGCCGCACCCCGACCCCTATCTCGAGGCGGCCGAGCGGCTCGGGGTGGCGCCCGAACGCAGCGTCGTGGTCGAAGACTCGGTGCGCGGGATGCAGGCGGCCGTCGCGGCCGGCATGCACTGTCTCGCGATCCCCCATGCGCTGACGGCCGGGGGCGACTTCTCACCGGCGGCGGCGGTCCTGGGCGGCATCCGCGAGGTGCCTTCGGCCGTCGAAGCGCTCTCGGAGCGGCCCGCATGAGCCGGGGGCCCTGGTCGATCGTCGTGCGAAGACTGCTGCTGGCGGTGGTGTCGGTGTGGCTGGCCGCGCCCGCTTCGGCTGGCGACCTCGCCGACACCCACGTGCTCAACATGCGCGAGATCCTCGCCGAGCTGGACCTGGTCGATCATCCGGATCGAGACGTGCAGGTCAAGAAGCGCCGGCGCTTCGAGACCTTCGACCCCTACTACCCCGCGGCGAAGGAGCTCGTGTGGGAAGGCTCGGCGCGGCGGGACGTGCTCGAGTGGTACGCCGACTACGACGAAGACGAGTCGGTGTGCGCGCTCAAGTTCGTCGACGCCGATGAGCGCGACTACGTCCTCGCGACGTTCGATTCGGCCGAGGCGGCGCGCAAGGCCGGATACGTGGTGACGCATCATCACCACTGCGGCGCCTGCTCGACGCTGAAAGATCTGAAGGTCTATCTCGACACGCCCGATCTCACCACGCCCGCGCGTGCGTGCGCGATGAAGCTGATCGGCGCGCGGTCACGCAAGTGCTTCATCGACAAGGTCGGGTTCACACCCTGGTGCGCCGAGGCCTGGGCGGCGAATGCGCGGCATACCCGCAAGAAGTGCAAGCGCATCTGCATGAAGGAGTACGGCTTCTTCAACACGCTGCGCGGCAACTTCAGCAAGTCGACCAACAACACCGAGGACGGCGCGCTCAGCCCGTGCCTGCAGTGCGACGAGACGAGCTCGGGGGCCGGCTTCAAGTACGCCGCCGGTCGCACGCGGCGCAACTCGGGCATTCAGTCGGCGATCGAACGCACCGCCGGTGAGACCCAGGCGGTCGACCACACGAAGTACTTCTCGGCGAAGCCGCCCGACGAATCGGCGGATTGATTCGCGGGCCGAGGCCCCGAACGCAAAACGCCGCACCGGCCGAGGCCGATGCGGCGTTCGAGTGCAGCCTCGATGCCGTGCGAGCGTGGGGCTCAGCCCGTCTTCTTCAGCGTGTTCTTGTCGGTGTGGTGTACGACCTCGCCGGTCGCCTTCTGCTCGAGCACCGTGTCTTCTTCGTAGCTCCAGACGCCGTCGTTGATCGAGCACGACAGCGTGTACTCGATGCACTTGGCGTTCTCGAGCAGGTAGGGGTTCGAGAGTACGCCGAAGCCGAGATCACCCGCCTTGGCGCGCATGTCGAAGCTCGATGCGTCGGGCTTGCAGTTGCCGCCCGCGAGGATCGTCGAGCCGCGCGGCACCATGAAGCAGCGCATGACCTCTTCGCGCTGGGGATCCCAGAGCCAGTAGCCGAGCTCGGTGTGGAAGACGTCGCCGTTCGGATCGTCGTCCGGGATGGCCGCCGTCGTGTAGTCGATGACCCAGAGCTTCTGCGTGCCGTTGTCGACGTCGCCGACGATGTTGAAGACGGCCTTCTCTTTGTAGGTGCGCTCGATGACGCCCTTCTTGGCATAGTCGTACGAGACGTTGACGCCCTGATCGCCTTCCCAGGTGCCGATGAGGGCGGCGAGCGGTCCGAATTCTTCGTTGGCCATGTCGTGTCGTCCTTGCTGCGCGATGCGCCGACCGGCGCGCCGGTGCTTGGCTGGGTTGATGGGCGAGACCGGGCGCCTCGCACGGACAAATGAATCTACCCATTCCGGCACGCGTGGGCCACCGCGTCGCGCGTGGCGCGCCACCCGGCTCGCGCGGCGTCGAATGCGCCCGGGCGCATGGCCTCGAGCTTCGGGTCGGCCGACACGAGGGGCCTGCCTAGTTCAGATGGTCGCAGTCTTCGACGTAACCGAGATTCATGAGCTGCAGGCACTCGTCGAGGGTCATCTCGACGTCGCCGCCCGACTCGACCGCCTCCCCTTCGGCGGCGCGGCGCTGCAGATCGCCGTAGCTCTTGAGTTCGTCGAGCCGCAGCGGGTCGTCTTCGGCGAGATTGCGCGCCTCGTCGGGGTCGTCGTCGAGGTCATACACGGCTGCATCGGGGAGCTCGCGGTGAGCACCGCCGTTCTCGACGACGATCACCTTGTTCATCGTCTCGTCCGTGAGGCTCCACAGCACGTTGCCCTCGTGATCCTCTTCGGCGAAGTGCTGACGATCCTTCGAGCTGCGATCGGCCTCGCTCACGTAGAGCGAGACGCCCTGCATGCGCTCGGGCTGCGCCGCGCCGGCCACGTCGATGATCGTCGGCACGACGTCGATGTGCCGGGCCATGCGCGTGTAGGGCGGCGTCATCTGGCCCCTTGCGGGCTTGATCAGCAGCGGCACGTGGATCTGCTCTTCGAAGAGCGTGAGACCGTGCCACCAGCCATCGTGCTCGTAGAATTCCTCGCCGTGATCGGCCGTGAGGATGATCATCGTGTCGTCGTAGATCCCCAGCTGCTTCAGGTGCGCGATCAGCTCGCCCACCCCCTCGTCGAGGTACTCGAGCTCGCCGCGATACAGCCGCTTGAGATCCTCGGTCTGCTCGGGGCTCGGCCACGGATTCGATACGCGCGAGAAGCCACGGCCATCGTAGGGATGCTCGAAGTAGGGGTCGTGGACGTCCATGTAGTGGAGGAAGAGATAGAACCGGTCGTCCTTGAATCGGTCGAGCCAGTCGAAGGCAACGGCGTTGACGACACGTGAATCCTGATAGAAGCCGTCGAACGTGATCCCCTTCTTCAAGACGCCGAGATAGACGCTCCGAAAGATCTGATAGAGGATGAGCTTCGACGACGACTCGTCCGCCCCGAGCAGGTAGCTGGGAGCGAGATAGTGGTACTCGTTGTAGCCCTGATCGAAACCGAAGCTCTCGGCGAGGTTGATGTTCGATACGATGCCGCCGGTCGAATAGCCCTGCGCCTGCATCACTTCCGAGACCAAATCGACTTCGTCCGAGAGCCGCGAGGGCTTGCTCATCGCGTTGTGGGTGGTGGGCACGAGCGAGCTCAGCAGGCTGGCCGTCGCGGGCTTCGTCCACGAGGCGTGGCTGTAGCCGTCGAGCACGATGCCGCCGTCTGCTTCGCCGAGGCTGCAGATGTGCGGCGCCGACACCTGCTCGTCGCCGTAGCAGGGCAGATAGTCGGCGCGCAGCGTGTCGACCATGATCAAGATGATGTTGGGTCGATCGCCCAACCCGCTCGCGATGCTGCCGGCGGGCGGCGTTCGGTCGGGCCCGTAGCCGATGCCCAGCGCCAGCCCGGTGCCCATCACGAGCACGAGCAGCCCGATCGCGATCGGCGCACGCGCGATGATGCCAACGCGTGAGCCGAAGAAGCGCTGGCCGAAGTAGAGGATCACGAACGTGAGCAGCGCGAAGCCGGCGAGCACGCCGACCAGAACCGGCGCAGGGGGCATCTGCTCGAGGTAGACGTCGCGCCGCAGCCGGAAGAGCGTGACGAAGAGGCCCAACGGCACGAGACACGCAGCGAAGCCGAGCGTCGGCGTCCAGCTCTGGATCTCGTCTCGATCCATCGGCAGCACGCCGAGCACGAGACCTCCGAGTGTGCCCAGGCCGCCGAGGAAGACCGCGTACATCATCGGTCCGTACCAGAGCACCTGGGCGTCGTCGCCGAAGCCGCCCTGGGCGATCACCGCCGTCTCGGCGAGGCCGATCACGATGCCCGCGAGCACGCCCGAGCCGCAGCCGACGCTCGCGCTGCGCAGCAAGCGCTCGCTCATCGGCGCCGCGGCGCCGACCTCGGCCTCGAGCTCCTCCTTCGAGCGCGAAGGGTCGAGCGCCACCGACGCCTTGGCCGCCTCGTCCCAGTCGACCTGCACGCCGTTCACCCGCGCATACTCCGGCTTGTAGTCGTCGGGTCGGATCCACCAGAAGACGAAGCCGAGCATGGTCGGCGCTTCGGCGGCCCAGAAGCCGAGCGCCGCCGAGATGACGGCCGCGCCCGCGCCGATCTGGTTCTGGAGCAGCAGGGCCTGGGCGGCCTCGCGAATGCCCTCACCCGCGATCGTGAAGGGGCTGATCACGGTGGCGAAGATCTGGATCGACGAGCCGAACGTGATCTCCCAGAACTTCGCGCCCTCGGCGCCGATCGCGAGCGCCGTGTAGTAGTACATGGCCGCCGTCGTGAAGTGCACCATGAAGCTCATGGCGAAGATCATCAAGACGAGGCCCTTCTTGTCGCGGTAGGCGCCGGCGCTCTCGCTGATGCGGGTGACGATGCCCTCGAGCCGGGCCTTCGCCGGGATCGGCACGTTCGTCAGCACCCACTGCACGGCGCCGGGGTAGAAGAGCACGATCATCAGGCCGCCGATGATCCCGATGGCGATCACGGCCGAGACGTACGCCATCCAGGCGAGGTCACCGAGGATCGCGATGCCGAAGGGCAGCGTGACGAGGAACGTGAGGAAGACGCCCGTGAAGCCGCAGATCTTCTCGAGGAACTTGCCGGCCGAGACCTCCACGGTGCGGCCGGTGAAGCGCGCCGCGTCGTAGAGGGTGTAGCCGTCGAGGCCGGCCGTGCTCGGCAGGAACGTGCCGAGCGCACGGCCGATCATGAACGAACCGAAGATGTGGCGGAACGGGAGCTCGATGTTCTGGCCGCGCAGCACGAGCTGCCAGCGATACATCGAGCACAGGATGCCGACGAGCTTCACGCCGGTCGCGACGAGCACCCAGAACCAGAACGTCGCGGGCTGAATGTTCTCGTAGATCTCGACGATCATCGACCAGACCGTCTGCCTCTCGCCCTGTGCGTTCGTGAGCTCGTAGGCGAGCAGCGCCCAGAAGGCCGCGATCGTGAACGCTGCCTTCGCGACATTCACCAGCCGACCCTTCCAGGGATCGGGCGCGAATCGCGAAGCAACGAAAGCGACCAGACAGAGAAGGAAGACCTGGAACGCGGTCATGCAGGGCGGTACTCCGTACTCGGTGGGGCGGGTGCGCGCGTTCGAAGCGCACAGGGCCGCCGGATCTCTTGGACCCGCCGGGTCGGCAGGTCGATGCACGTCCGGCGTTCCGCGATCGAGTCACGGTCCGGGCGCGTCACGGGAGCCGCTGATGATGCCCGATGGCGGGGCGAAAGGGGCGGCTTCTTTGCGGGTTCAGGTAGGTGACTCACGGGGCCATGCGGGTGTCGGATCGAGATTCGAACCGATCGAGATCGCGCGCGTCATCCGACGTTCCGATGCGCTCGGCCAAGCCCGCTGCCCTCTGGGGCTTCAGCCACAGGCAAGCGCCCGGCAACATCGACAGTGAGACGCCGCTCGCCCCCAACGGTTCGCGTGCGAGCGCAATCGCGCCGGCCTCAGTCGCTCGAAGCGGCCTCGAGGATCGCGTCGCGGCGGCGCTGATACTGCTCCTCGGTGATCTCACCGGCGACGCGCGACTCTTCGAGATCGGCCAGCCAACGCAGGTCGTCGGCGTCGAGCCCCTCGAGCTGCGCGCTGGTGAGCGGCGCAGAGGCGGGCGGCTTCTCGGGCTCGGCCTCCATCAGCACCGTCTTCTCGCCGGCGCCGGCGACGGCACCGCTCGCCGCCGCACCGCCCGACGCTGCGGCCGAGACCGGTGCGCCGCGCAGCTCGGACGCCTTCGCAAAGCTACCGAACACGTCGCTCTTCCAGTCGATGGCCACGCCGGTCTTGCCCGACGCGTGGACGAACTCGTTCGTCACGAGCCTGAACTTCTGCTGGGGATTGTTCGCGTGCGGCCGGGGCAGCTCGCCCTTGCGCTTCTCGTCGATCGGCCAGTCGGCGCGCGAGAGATGGACGATCAGCTCGTCGCCCTCCATCCACGTGACGAACGTGGTGAGAAACTTGCGATCGAAGATCTTCTTCTGCATCTGCTTGCGCTCGGCCATCACCACGATGCGATCGGCCGGGGTCGCCTCGCGAAACGCCTCGGCGACGCCCGCGCTGACCGGGTTGAGGATCTCGGCCGGGATTGCCGGCTCGAGCACCGTGCGTGCCCGCTCGCGCCGCTCGATCTCGAGGCTGCCCAGGATCACGCGCAGCCGCTCGACCGGGATGTCGGAAGGCTGCGCGTAGCCACGATCGAGCGGCTTGCCGAAGAGCTTGCGATCGCTCCGCAGGTAGACGTTGAGGCCGTAGCGGTTGATGATGCGGTCGTCTCGGGGCCGCGTCGCGCAGCCGGTGCCGAAGAGCACCGCGAGCGTGAGCCCGGCGCAGAGCAGCGTCACGAAACGGACGAATGAGCGGCGACGTCGAAGCATGACAAGACCTTAGCAGCCGAGCGGCCGGCACCGACGCGAGGCGCCGCGCCGCCGCCCGACGCAGTGGCTCACGCGGTCAACGCGCTGACCACGCGATAGGTGACGAACGATGCCCCGTAGGCGAGCACGAGCAGATACGTGAACGCGAACAAGGGCCAGCGCCACGAGTTCGTCTCGCGCGCGATGATCGCGATCGTCGAGACGCACTGCAGCGCGAACACGAAGAAGACGAGCAGTGACCCGACGGTGGCCGGGCCGAAGACGCGCTCGCCCGTGCGCGGATCGATGTCCCTGCGGATCGCGCCGCGGAGCGACGCGTCTTCGTCTGTGGCGGCGTAGATCTGCGCCAGCGTCGCCACGATGACCTCGCGTGCGGCGAGGCTGGCGACGAGTCCGACGCCGATCTTCCAGTCGAAGCCGAGCGGTTCGATGGCGGGCTCGATGGCATGTCCGACCCGTCCGGCGAAGCTGTTCTCGAGGGCGTATGAAGCGGCCTGCTCTTCGTCCAGCCCGGCGGGCGGCTCGACGTGGGGGAACGTGAGCAGCACCCAGAGCACCATCGAGGCGAGCAGGATGATCGTGCCTGCGCGCTTCAAGAAGGCCGAGACACTGCGCCACAGCTGCGCGCCCCAGAGCTTGAAGGTGGGCACCCGATACGTGGGCAGCTCCATCACGAAGGGCATCGCGTCGCTGCGCGCGATCGTCCGCTTGAGCAGGGCCGCAACGATCATCGCGAAGACCGGCGCGACGAAATAGAGCGCGAAGAGCACGAGGCCCTGCAGGCCGATGAAGCCCGCGAGCGTGCGCTCGGGCACGAATGCGCCGATCAGCAGCGCGTATACCGGCAGCCGCGCCGAGCACGTCATCAAGGGGGCGACGAGGATCGTGACCAGACGGTCTCGGGGCGAGGGGATCGTGCGGGTCGCCATGATGCCCGGCACCGCGCAGGCGTACGACGAGAGCAGCGCGACGAACGCGCGGCCCTCGAGGCCGATGCGACCCATGGCGCGGTCGACGACGAAGGCGGCGCGTGCCATGTAGCCCACGTCCTCGAGCAGGTAGAGCAACCCGAAGAGCAGCGTGATCTGCGGGACGAAGATCACGACCGACCCGACCCCCGCGATGAGGCCATCGGCGACGAAGTCGGCGACGAGCCCCGGTGGCAGCACGCCGCGCGCCCCCGACGCCAGCACGCCGACGCCTGCGTCGATCGCGTCCATCGCGGGGCTCGCCCAGGCGAAGATCAGCTGGAAGAACGTCACCATCACGGCCACGAACAGCAGGGGGCCGGCCACCGGGTGCAGGACGACGCGGTCGATGCGCTCGGTCAGGTCGTGGTCGCGCGGCGCGTCGGTCACGACGTGGTCGAGGATCGACGAGACCCACGCCGCCCGCTCTTCGGTCGTCTCGGGCGGCAGCAGGGCGGGGCGAGACCATCCGCTCGGATCGCCGAGCAGGGTGCGCAGCCGCTCGAGGCCGACGCCCTTGTGGCCGACCACGGGCACCACCGGCACGCCGAGGGCGTCTTCGAGGCGCGGAAGGTCGAGCTCCCCCCCGCGCGCGGCGAGCTCGTCGTACATCGTCAGCACCAGCACCGTCGGCTGCTCACGCCGCAGCACCTGCCCGACCAGCAGCAGCGATCGCTCGAGCGAGCACGCGTCGGCGACGACGACCAGGGCCTCGGGGGCCGCCAGGCCGTCGATGCGTCCGTCGAGCACCTCGTTGACCACGGCTTCATCGGGGCTCAGCGGATCGAGCGAGTAGGTGCCCGGCAGGTCGATCAGACGCGCAGCGTGATCTCCGAGCTGAACCCGTCCCTCGCGCCGCTCGACCGTGACGCCGGGGTAGTTCCCCACCTTCGCGCGCAGACCGGTCAGCGCGTTGAAGAGGGTCGTCTTGCCCGCGTTCGGGCTGCCGACCAGTCCGAGAGTGAGCGTCGCGTCGCTCAAGCGATCGTCCTCTGCACCAGGGGCCATGCGCGGGCTTCGAGCAGGGCGTCGATCACGCGTCGTCCTGTGAGGGGGCGGGGCTCTCGCGCACCCAGATCTGGGCCGCGTCGCTGCGGCGGAGACACAGCCGGTAGCCGCGCAGGGCGAACTCCGTGGGGTCGCCGAGCGGGGCGCGCCGCACGACCTTCAGGCGCGTCTCGGGGAGCAGGCCCAGGTCGACGAGACGACGGCCGACCGGGGCATGGTCGAGATCGATGCGTTCGACCACCACCTCGGTGCCCGGCTGAGCCTGATCGAGCGAGAAGACGCGCTCGCCCGCGTCGCCCTCGTTGAAATTCGATTTCATGATCGCGAAACCGTAGCGTTGGAGGGGACTTGCGGCAGCGCTTCCGGCTCGGTTTTCGATTGGCGAACACGGTCGCAAAGTGACGCGCTGCACGCTGTCTCGCTTCGAACGCCGCTAGCGGCCGCCGCCTCGCTCGCTGCCGAGCTGGCGGTTCATGAGCTCGGTGCCCGCGCGGGTCGGCGTGATCTCGCCGTCGATCACCTGCCGCACCATCTCGCAGATCGGCAGCTCGACGCCGACGCGCGCCGCGAGCCGGCAGGCCGCCTGGGTCGTCCGCACCCCCTCGGCCACCTCGCCCAGGTCGCGAATGATCTCCTCGAGGCGCTGACCTCGGCCGAGCGCGAGGCCGACCCGCCGATTGCGCGAGAGGTCGCCGGTGCACGTCAGCACGAGATCGCCCATGCCCGAGAGTCCGTGCAGCGTCGTCGGATCGCCGCCGAGCCGCTCGGCGAGGCGCGCGATCTCGGCCAGGCCCCGGGTCATGAGCGCCGCGCGGCTGTTGAGCGAACCGTCCATGCCGTCGCTCATGCCCACGGCGATCGCGATCACGTTCTTGAGGGCGCCGCCGATCTCGACGCCCATCACGTCGGTGCTCGAGTAACAGCGAAACCAGGGGCAGGAGAGCGTCTCCTGCACGGCGATGGCGAAGGCCTCGTCGGCGCAGGCGACGGTGACGACGGTGGCGCGGTGCTCCGCGATCTCGCGGGCGAAAGAGGGGCCCGAGAGCGCCACGATCTTGCGATGGTGCGTCTCGGGCACCACGTCCTCGAGCACCTGATGCATCGTCATCCCGGTCTCGTACTCGATGCCCTTGACGGTCGAGACGAGAATCGCGCCGTCGGGGATGAACGGGGCGGCCTTGGCCATCACCTCACGCAACCCGTGACTCGGCACGGCGATGACGATCATCTCACTGCCCTCGAGCGCCGTGGCCAGATCGGCCGTGGCCTCGACCGACTCGGGCAGCTCGAATTCAGTCAGGTACTGCGGATTGCGACGCGTCTCGTTGATCGCGTCGACGACCTTCTGCGATCGCGACCACAATCGAACCGGGTTCTCGCGCGCGCAGAGGATCGCGAGGCAGGTGCCGAAGCTGCCGGAGCCGAGGACGGTGATGGGCACATTCATCCCCGCCGAGATACCACACCCCGCCTCGAATGACCGTGCACGGGTCGCACCGAGCCCGTCCGCCACGCCGCCCGCCCGCGGAGCCGCCCAATCTCGTTGACGCTTCGGGGCTCGCCGGGCTACGTTTTTCGACGACGAGGCCTGTCTCGTCGTCCCCCCTCGAACCCCCCGAATGCACGCACGCTGCCCACGCTCGGCGTCTGCCGACCCGTGTGCGCAGACCGATCCGTGCGGGCGCGGGGAGGCGCATGGGCGACTACGCGGCGCTGCTCACGCTGACCGCCGTCGGCGGCCTGATCGCTGGCCTGCTCGTGCTCTTTCACGTGCGCGTCGCGCCCCGGCGCCCACGCCGCGATCCGCCCGACGCGCCGGTCGACTCGCTGCGCGCGCTCGCGCGTTTCCAGGTCTACGCCGCGCTGTTCGTCGCCTTCGGGGCCCTGGTTCTGCTGCTGGCGGCCTGGGCTGCGCGGGTCGAGACGCTCGGCCGGGCGGGGCTCGGGGTCGCGGCGCTGATCACGGCCCCGCTGCTCGTCGGGTTCGCACACCTGATCACCCGAGGTGGCCTCGAGGACGACGGCCCATGAACGCGAATGCCGTTGGTTCACCGCACGCTCCGAGGGGGTTGGCGTGAGCGCCGATGCGACGCAGCCGACGTCGGCACGCACGATCCCCTGGCTCGATCGGCTCGGTCCGGCCTGGACGGTCGTCGTCGCCGTCGCCAGCCTGGGTGTGCTCCCGTTCGGTTCGTCGTATCTGGTCGGCGAGCGGCCCGTGTCGCTCGTCGTCGCCGACGTCGACGCGTCGATCCTCGTGCCCGTCGCGCTCGTCTGTATGTCGGCGCTCGGGTTCGCCGCAATGGGCTGGTCGGTGCGCGACGAAGCCGCGCGCCGAGCCTGCCTCGGCGCCGGTGCGCAGACGCTCTCGTACGGTGTGGCCCTCGCGCTGGCCACCCTGCCGCTCGCCCTCGTGTACGGCTCGCTCGAACTCGTCGACATCGCCGCCCGACAAGACACGACGACCACGCCCGCCGAGATCGTCTCGACCGCCGGCTTCGCATGGCCCGAAGCGGGTCGCATCACAGTGCGCCTGCCGCTCTGGGGCGTGCTGCTGAACCCGCTGGCGGTGGGGCTCGTCTTGATCTGCGGGCTCGGTGCGCTGCGCCTGCCGCCCTTCGACCTCGCAGCGGCGAGCGCCGAGTCACTCACTTCGCTGCACGCCGAGGGCAGCGGCCTGCGGCTGGGCAACGCCGTCGTCGCCGACTTCGTGAACACGCTTCTGCTCGCCGGCTACGTCGTCACGCTGGGTCTCGGTGGATGGTCGATTCCGTGGCTCGCCGAATCGACGCTCGAGCCCGTGCTGACGAAGAGCTATGGACTCACGGTCGGCGCGCTGCTGTGTGCCGCGCTGCATGCGACCTCTTTTCTGGTCAAGACGCTGCTCGTGTTCGGCTTCATCCGGTGGGTCGGGAGCCGCATGGCGCCGCTGCCCGAAGCGCGGGTCAGCTTTCTCTGCTTTCGGCTCTTCGTGCCGCTCTCGATCGTGAACGTCTTTCTGACCGGCTGGTGGCTCGTCGCGCGTCCGGGGCTCTCGTGAGCGCGGCGTCGATCGGCTTCCAGGGGCTCGCCGCCGTCGCGGTGGTCGGCGCGCTCGTCTTGATCCTGACGGCGCGGACGACCGTGGGGGCGGCCATGGGCGCGGTGCTCTGTCAGCTGGCGCTGGCGGGTCTGTTCACGCTGCTCGCCGCGCCCTTCCTCGGCGTCGCGCAGCTGCTCCTCGTGATCGGGGCGGCCGGCGTCGGTCTGCTCTTCGTCGTGTTGCTCGTCGATCTCGAGAGTGAGCCCCTGCCCGCGCGCTCGGTGCGTCGGCGCGTCCTGAATGCCCTCGGCGTCATCGCCGCTGCATCGCTCGCCGGCGTCGTGCTGCTCACGCTCGAGAGCACGCCGCGGCCCGACCTCCCCGTCGACGCGGGGCTCGGGAGCGTGTTCGCCCTCGGTGAGACCCTCTACCGCGAGTTTGCGGCGCCGCTCGTCGGTCTCTCGCTGATCCTGCTCGTGGGTCTCGTCGCGAGTCGCGTGCTGGCCGACGAGGGAGATCGTTGATGGTCGGTGTCGACCACGTCCTCGGTCTCGCGATCCTGCTGTTTGCGCTCGGTCTGGTCGGATCGATTCGCCGGCGTCACGCCGTCGTCGTGCTCTTCGGTCTGCAGCTGGTGACGTTCGCGAGCGCACTCGCGTTCGTCGGTTTCAATCGCATGTGGGCGGGTCGCGCGCTCGGCGCCGGCGCGCCACCCACGCTCGAAGGCCAGGCCTTTGCCTTCATCGTGCTCGTCGTCGGCGTGGTGCAGCTCCTGGTCGGCATGGGACTCGCGCTGGCCGTCGTGCGCCGACGCGGCAGCGCCGACGTCGATGACGCGAACCGTCTCGGTCACGCCGGGCGGGGCGCAGAAGGCAGCGCGACGCCTGCACAGGAGCAGGCGGGATGAGCTGGACCGGCCCCGCTGATCTGGTGTGGATCCCCGCTGCGCCGCTCGTCGTCGCCCTCGCCCTTGGCATCGCCAGCGGGGTGCTGCGACGTCAGCTCGCCGATCGCACGATCGCCTGGGTCGCGGCCGCGGGTTTCGCCGTGCCGGCGCTGCTCTCGACCCTCTTCTTTGCACGGCTCGTGAGCGGCGGCATCGAGGTGCCGATCGTCGATCGCGTCGGCAGCTGGTTCGGGCTCGGCGTCGGCGCCGAAGCGCTCGATGTCGCGTTCGTCCTGCGATTCGACCCGGTCGCCGCTCTGCTCTGCCTCGTCGCGAGCTACGTCGGTCTCGCGATCCAGATCCACGCGGGCATCCACATGGCGCGCGATGACCACGACGACGGCGGCTTGCAGCGCTTCTGCGCCTACGCGTGTGCGTTGCTCGCGGCCGTCCTGCTCTTCGTGCTCGCCGACGACATGGTGCTGGCGTTCGCCGCGTGGGTGTCGTGCGGCCTCTTCGGTCGGCTGCTCGTCGGCTTCTGGTACGGCGAAGCCGATCGGCGCGCGGCGCTCCAGAAGGTGTCGCTGCGGCAACGGACCGGCGACGCGCTCTTCCTCGCCGGGCTCCTGAGCGTCTTCTGGCAGCTCGTCGATGGCGGCGGCGCCGACCTGTCCTGGTCGAGCCTCCGCGCCGCCCGCGACACGCTGCTCGCCGTCCCGCCGCCTGCCCACGAGGGGGAGGCACCGGGAGTCGCGCCGGCCGTCTACACCGGGCTGCTCTTCGCGCTGGCCGCGGCGTCCCGCCTCTTCGTGCTGCCCTTCATGTTCGGTCTACGCGCCGCCTCGGTCGCGCCCTCGCCGGCGTCGGCGTTCATGCAGGCGGTCGCGATGCCGTGCACCGGCATTCTGCTGCTCGTGCGGGTCGGCTTTCTGTTCGAGGCGGTGCCGTTGCTCGAGACGGCGCTCTGCTGGGTGGCGGCCGCGGGCGCGCTGCTCTTCGTGCTCGCCTCGCTCGCCGAAGACGACGGCCGCGCGATCCTGACGTGGACGACGGGCAGCCAGCTCTCGATCGCGGCGCTCGCCGTCGGGCTCGGTGCCTACGACGTTGCGCTCTTTCACGTCACGGCGCATGCGTGTGCCAAGGCGCTTCTGTTTCTCGGGATCGCGACCGCGAGCAAGGCGCGCGGGCATCAGCACGATCGCACGAAGCTGCAGCCGCTGGGCCTCGCGATGGTGTGGCCCCAGGCCTTCACGCTCGTGGGTGCGCTGACCATGGCGGGGCTGCCGCCGACGATCGCGTTCTTCTCGATCGAGCAGGTGCTCGACGCCGCCGACCGCGCGGTCGAGCTGCCCGGGCATCTGACGCTGTGCGTGCTCGTGCTGCTGACCGTGTTCTTCACGGCCTTGACGACGATCCGTCTCTACTACCTGGTGTTTCCCGTGCGCAGCTCGTTTGACCCCGCGCGACGTCGCCTCGCCTGGGAGCCGCGCACGCCCTCGCTCTGGAGCCTCGGCGCGCTCGCCGTCCTGTGCGCGTTCGGCGGTGTGATCGGCGTGTCTCAGATCTTCGGTGACGCGCTCGAGATCGAGCAGATGAACAGTCTGTCGGTGTTCTTCGAGCCCGTGCTGCCCGACGTTCATCCGCCGCGCGGTGAGCCGGGTCGGCAGTCGACGTGGATCGGCCTGCAGGTGCTCGCGATGGCCGCCGGCGCGGTCGGCGCCCGGCTGTTGTTTCGCAATCGGGCCGAGCCGGTGCTCGATCTGCGCAACCGGTTTCGAGGGCCGGGGCGCCGCGTCGTCGACGCGCTCGATCCCGACAATGTCTTCGGCTGGCTGGTGATCGTGCCGAGCTCGGCCGTGGCGCGGCAGCTCGCGCGGGGGCCGATCGGAGAGCGCCTGCTCGTGTTCGTGCTCGAGACGGCCCCTGCGAAGCTGGCCGACTGGGTGGGCGGCCTCTTCGATCGCTACGGCCAGGCCGGCTATGCGCAGGGTGTGCTCGCATCGATGTTGGTGGGGGCGGTGCTCGTGGTGCTCGGGCTGACGCTCGGCGGAGTGCTCTGAAATGGGAGCCGGGGCCGACACGTTCGGCGGATGGCTGACGGCGCTCGTGCTCGCGCCGCTGGTTGCGGCCGCGCTCGTGCTGGCGCTGAACGCGCTGGTCGCCCGCGCCGTCGGTGTCGAGCGCGCGCCCGTGGGCGTGTGGCGACGCTTCGGGATCGGCTTCACGACGCTGCAGTTCGCGGTCGCTGCGGCGGGGTTGTGGTCAGGCTTCGATCCCGAGCTGCTCGGGCTACAGCACGTCGAGCGTTGGGAGTGGCTGCCGCAGTACGGCTTCCATTTCTACTTCGCGGTCGACGGTCTCTCGCTCTTCCCCGTTTTGCTGGTGCTCTTCATCGTGCCGACCGCATGCTGGTCGACGCCCGGTGATGCCTCGCGTTTCACGGCCGGCGCCGTCGCGCGGGTGCTCGCTTTGCAGTCTCTGATGCTGGGTGCGCTGCTCTCGATGAACGTGATGCAGATGCACTTGTTCTGGACGCTGATGCTCCTGCCCATCGGCTTCATGATCGTGAGCTGGGGCGGCGAGCGACCGGTGGCGGCGGCCTACGCGTGGTTGATCCCGGCCGCACTCGGCAGCATGGGCATGCTCTTCGTCTTGATCGTCGTACACCGCCTCGGCTATGAACAGCTGCACGTCTGGGTGTTCGATCTCGTGAGCGGAGCAGGCTACGCAGCGCCCGGTCTCCTCGACGTCGACGTGCCGACGACCGGACCCGGCTGGGCGACGCAGTCGACACTCTTCGTCGCGCTGCTCGTTTCGATCGCGATGCGACTGCGCGCCTTCCCCTTCCACGTGTGGTCGGCGCGCGCCGCCGCGCAGGCGCCGCCGGACGGCCTCGTGCTGCTCGACGTGCTGCAGGGGGTCGTGGGGATCTATCTCGTGGTACGAGTCGGCCTGCCGCTGCTGCCCGAGGGCGCCGCTGCCGTCGCACCCTTCGTGAGCATGCTCTCGGTCGTCGGGCTGGCCTACGGCGCGCTCGTCGCCGGCGCGCAGAGTGACCTGCGCACACTACAGGCCTACGCGCACACCGCGTCGCTCGGGCTCGTCACGCTCGGCGTCTTCACGCTCGGCGAGCACGGCATCGTCGGCGCGCTCGTGCATGGCTGGAGCGTGGCGCTCGCAAGCGCGGCGCTGCTCACCCTGGTGAACCTGCTGGTCGAGCGGCGAGGCTCGACCGTGCTCGCGGCGTACGGGGGCCTCGCGAAGCCGATGCCGGTGTTCTCGCTGCTGCTCGCGACGGCCCTCTTCGCGATGTCGGGGATCCCCGGGACTCTCGGCTTCGTGGGCGAGCTGCTCGTGCTGGCAGGCGGGTTCGCGGTCTCGCCCGTGCTCACGCTCGTCGCGCTACTCGGGGTGCTGCTCACCGGTGCATGTCTCCTGCGCGGCTACCGCGCGGTCGCGCTCGGGCCGGTCGAGAATCCGGAGAACCGCGGCTTGATCGATCTCGGTTGGGGCGAGCGATTCGGCGTGCTCGCGTTGATCGTCTCGCTGGTGGTGCTCGGCGTGATGCCGAACCCGATGCTCCGACGTGTCGAGCCCGCGGTGCTCGAGGTGCTTCACGTGATGGAGCTGCGCGGCGCCCCTGCCGAGTTCGACGACGCACAGGCAAGCGCCGACGTTCGGCCGGAGGCCCGTTGATCGTGCCCCTTCAGGCGGACCGAGCAGAGGCGCTGCGGCCGTGATCGACATGATCCCGCGCTGGGACGTCTTTGCGCCCGTGCTCTTCGTGACGCTCGGTGCGCTGGTCGCGCTGCTGATCGACGGCGCGGCGTCGGTCCGGCGGCGACGCGGCGGCGTCGAAGGCGCGCCTTCACGGCGCGGTCCATTGCTCGCCCTCACGAGCTCGGTCGCCCTCGGCGCGGTCATGCTCTCGGCCTGGAGCTCGCTCGTCGGCGCGGTCGAGCCGGCCTTCGACGTGCGTACAGGGCTCTTCCTCGTCGATCGGCTGACGAGCGTCGGTACGTTGATTCTCGCCTCGGCCGCGCTCGCGACGCTGTGGCTCTCGGTCACGATGCTATCGGCCGCGCGGCTCGAGCAGGGCCCCTTTCACGCGCTCGTCCTCCTCGCCTCTGCGGGCATGTTCGTCGCGATCGGGGCCGGCCATCTCGCGTTTCTCTACGTCGGTCTCGAACTCTCGTCGATCTGCCTGTCGCTGCTCGCCGCGTACGACGTGCGCCGCGCCGAGAGCCTCGAGGCCGGTCTGAAGCTGCACCTCACCGGTGGCTTCGCGAGCGGTCTGATGCTCTTCGGCATGGCGCTGCTCTACGGGGCGACCGGCGAGCTTGGCTATGGCGCGCTCTGGGCTGGGCTCGATGGCAGCGACTGGCTCGGCCTCGCCGGGCTCGGGCTGCTGCTCTGCGGGCTGCTCTTCAAGCTCGCGCTCTTTCCGTTCCACCAGTGGGTCTCCGACGTCTTCCAGGGCGCGCCGAACGTGACCGCCGGCTATCTCGCGGTCGCGATGCCGACGACCGCAGTGATCGTGCTGCTGCGACTGCTCGATGAGGCGATCCCCGAAGGCCTGGCTCCGGTGACGGGGCTCTTTCAGGTGCTGGCCGTCGCGAGCATCGTGGTCGGGCACGGTCTGGCCCTCGTTGCGCGTTCGGTGCGCCGCATGCTCGCGTGCGCGGGGATCGCGCACTCGGGACATCTGGCGCTCGGGCTGGCCTGCTCGTCGACCGAGGCGTTCGAGGCCGTGCTCTTCTACGTCTTCGTCTACGCCTTCATCGTGCTCGGCGCCCATGGCCTGACGGCCTCGTTCGCGCACGGGGGTCGCGATGTCGAGACGGTCGACGACTTCGCCGGGCTCGCGCGCGTGCGCCCAGTGGCGGCCACGGCGCTCGCGCTCTTTCTGCTCGCGCTCGCCGGGCTGCCGGGGACGGGCGGGTTCTGGGCGATGTACAACCTCTTCTCGGCCGCGGTGGCCGAAGGCCTGGTGTGGCCGGTGATCGTCGCGCTCGTCGGCGTCGGCGTGAGCTGGCGCTATCTGCTCGCCGTGCCCATCGCGATGTTTGCGCGGCCGAAGCCGACGGGCCGGACGGCCGGCCTCTCGACAGCCGAGGTGATCGTGCTCGGTCTGTGCACGGCCGTCGTGCTGTATCTGGGTTGGCGACCCGCGCCCGGCCTGGCCGACGTCTTGAGCGGGCTGGTTCGTTGAACCGCTCTACTTGCCCGCGGCGCCCCTGCGCAGCACCCGCACGTCGCCCTGCCTGCGGGTGACCTGAAGCTCGTCGAAGAGCTCCATCAGCGGCATGGCCGTGCGGCGCGTGGTGCCGATCAGGTTCTTGTAGGTCTGGGTGTCGATCTCGCCTTCGGCCTCGAGATGCGCGACGAGTCGCGCCCGCAGCGCATCGATGGAGCTGGCGTCGAACCACAGATCGCCCGGCGCACGCACGAGTGCGCCCTGGCGTTCGAGATACGCGACCAGGTCGCGGTACTCGGTGAGCTCGATGCCGAGTGCTGCGCAGTGGTCGCGCGGGCTGGGGGGCTCGAGGCCCGCTTCGCTGCTCTCGCTCGCGATGCGGCCGACGAGCGTCTGTGCGCGGTCGTCGAGCCTTGGCGCATGTGCGGGCTGCCGCACGAGATCTCCTTCGGCGACGATGCGCCCGTCGGCCTCGAGGCGCGAGAGCGTCAGCTCGGCCGTATCGCGGGCGACGTTGTCGGGGAGGGTGGCGCGCAGCGCTGCGGTCGACATGCCCGGGCGCAGCGGCTCGCGCTCGTGGTAGGCCGCGAGCGCCTCGATCAGCCGCTCGGCGAGTCGCGTGATGGCTTCGGCCAGGACGAGCCGCGACGAGGCCGTGCGCACGATGCGGTCCTTCGCCTCGAGCTCGTGGACGATCGCGGCCAGGGGCTCGCGCTCGATCCCCATCTGCAGGCGCAGCGTTGCTTCGTCGACGCCCGTGAGCCCGCCGCGCGCGACGCGCACCGCCAGGGCTTCGGTGACGTCGCCGGTGTCGAGCGCTTCGAGCTCGTGTGTGAGCACGGGGTCGCTGCGACGGCGGCGCGGGGGGGCGATATCGAGGAAGCGGCCGCCGCCCAGGGTGTGGCCCGCCAGGTCGTGTCGCGCGAAGCCGCGCACGATGAATCGCTCGCCGGGCAACACGGCGATCGGCGGGCCGTCGACATGCAGCCGCGCGAAGCCGGTGGTGCCCGGCCGCAGCGTCGCGTCGGGGCCGATCGGCGCCAGGCGGGCGCGTCGTTCACTCGTGCCGCAGAGCAGCTCGACGGCGACGACGCCCGTTTCTTCGGGCGAGGTCGCAAGCCAGTGGAGGTGGACGTCGGCGACGTCGGTCGTCGGGACGGTGCCGGGCTTCGCGACGACCTGCCCACGTGACAGCGCGTCTTGCTCGACGCCCTGCACATTGACCGCGCAGCGTGCACCGGGGTGGGCCGCATCGACGGCGTCGCCGTGTCGCTGAAGCCCGCGCACGCGCGCGGTGTGGCCCTCGGGCAGCAGCTCGATCGCGTCGCCGACGGTGAGATCCGAACCGACCAGCGTGCCGGTCACCACCGAGCCGAAGCCCCGCATCGTGAATGCGCGGTCGACGTTCAGTCGGGCAGGGCCTTGTCGTGGGGTGCGGGGCGCCGCTTCGACACAGACCCGGGCGAGGGTCTCGCGCAGGGCCTCGATGCCGTCGCCGGTCACGGCCGAGACGGCGAGGATGGGCGCGGCTTCGAGGGTCGTCCCGGCGAGCAGATCCTGCATCTCGGCTTCGGCGAGCTCGCAGGTTTCGTCGTCGACGAGGTCGCTCCGCGTCAGCGCGACCAGCCCGTGTCGCAGGTCGAGCAGGTCGCAGATCGCGAGGTGCTCGCGCGTCTGCGGCATGACCCCTTCGTCGGCGGCGACGACGAGCAGCACGACGTCGATGCCCGTCGCCCCCGAGACCATGGTGCGCACGAGTCCCTCGTGCCCCGGCACGTCGACCACGCCGATGCGCCGCCCTCCGGGCAGATCGAGGGGCGCGAAGCCGAGATCGATCGTGATGCCGCGCGCCTTCTCTTCGGGCAGGCGGTCGAGGTCGAGACCGGTGAGCGCGCGAATCAGCGACGTCTTGCCATGATCGATGTGGCCGGCCGTGCCGACCACGAGCGGCGCGTGGTCGCGGGCATCGCCTTCCTGGTCGGAGCCGGAGCCGCCCGCCTTCGCCATCGCCGCCGCCCCGCTCAGCGCGGCCCGATGCGGTCGCGTCCGACCCAGGGGCGGAGCGCGTCGGGGATGTTCACCGTGCCATCGGCCTGCTGATGGTTCTCGAGCAGGGCGAGGATCGCGCGCGCGTTCGAGATCGCGGTGCCGTTCAGCGTATGGACGAGCTCGTTCTTCTTGCTGCCCTCGCGTCGGAACCGGATCTTGAGTCGCCGCGCCTGGTAGTCGGTGCAGTTCGACGTGCTCGTGATCTCGCCCCAGTCACCGCCTTCACCCCGACCGGGCATCCAGGCCTCGAGATCGAACTTGCGGTAGGCCGGCGATCCGAGGTCGCCCGCGGCGACGTCGATCACGCGATACGGAATCTCGAGCGCGTCGAAGATGTGCTCTTCGATGCGTCGCAGGTTCGCGTGCTCTTCGTCGCTGTGCTCGGGCTTGCAGAACACGAACATCTCGGTCTTCGTGAACTGGTGCACCCGGTACAGACCCCGGCTCTCGCGTCCATGCGCGCCGGCCTCGGTGCGGAAGCAGTGCGAGATGCCCGCGAGGCGCAGCGGCAGGTCGGCCTCGTCGAAGATGTGATCGGCGTAGAGACCACCCAGCGTGATCTCGGACGTACCCACGAGACACAGGTCGTGATCGGCGACCGAGTAGATCTGCGTCTCTTCACCGCGGGGATTGAAGCCGAGCCCCTGGACCACCTCGGGTCGCGCCAGGTCGGGCGTCACGACGGGGGTGAAGCCTTCTTCGAGCAGCACCTCGAGGGCAAAGCGCTGCAGCGCCACCTCGAGCAGCGCTGCCTCGTTCTTCAGGTAGTAGAACTTCTGGCCGGCCACGCGCGCCGCATTCTCGAAGTCGACCAGATCCCACTGGTCGCAGAGCGCGAGGTGGTCGCGGGGTTCGAAGTCGAAGCTCGCCGGCTTGCCATCCTGCAGCACGGCGAAGTCTTCTTCGCCGCCCGCCGGCACGTCGGGGTGCGTGTGGTTGGGGATCCCGGTGAGCGCGGCGTCGAACTGAGTCTGCGCGCCGCGCAGCTTCTCCTCGATGGCGGAAAGGTCGTCCTTGAAGGCACGCCCCTTCTCGACGTGCGCCTGGCGCTCGTCATCGCTCATCTTGCGCTTGCCGGCCTTCTGGTGCTCGTTGCGCAGCCGATTCGTCTCGTTCTGCGCGGTCACCAGGGCGGTGACTTCGTCGTGCAGACGGATCAGCGCGTCGACGTCGACGTCGACGCCGCGCTTGCGACAGCTCTCTTCGATGTCCGACCGGCGCTCGGCCAGTGTGTGGGGGTCGATCATGGCGGCGCCAAGGCTACCTCAGGAGCCCCGGCCCAGTGAGGGGCGAGGCGACGGCGGATCGGGCGTTTGGGTGCGGAGCGCCCGAGCGGGCGGCGCTCGGGGCGACGTCGGAGAGGACCGCGGCGGGGGGCGCTACTCGATGACTTCGAAGCTCTCGAAGAAGCGGTCCACGTCGCTGCGGTCGCCGGTACTGTCGGGGTCGGTCGCCTTCAGCACGTAGAGGCGCGAGCCGACGAGCACGAGCCGCACCTCCATGATCTCCCAGTCGCCGTCGGCGTCCTTCGGCTCGAAGGTCAGCAGGGCGCCAGGGTAGTCGCCCATGCGCTGGCGCTCGTACGAGACCAGCTTGCCGCCGTTCGTGCGCAGCACGTTCTTCTTGGCGGTCGAGAGCACGAGGCCGGTCGGCGCGAAGAAGCGCCCGAGGTCGGGCAGGCGGTGCAGGCCGATGCTGAACGTGCGCCCATTGGCCCGGCCGAAGTACTTCTTTTCTTTCACCGTGCCGGCGATCGTCTCGCGCAGGCCGCTCTCCTCCCAGGTCTCGTTCTGGGGCAGCAGCCCGCGGAAGCCCTCGGCGAGCGACTCGAGCACCTGCCAGCGCTCGGGCTCGGGGGTGAATTGCGACTCGGGGGCCGGCGGCTCGATCGCCAGGCCGTGACCCGCGACGCCGAGCACGCACACCAGCGCGATCGCGCCGGCCGAGAGGCGGCGGGCGGTCTGGCTGAGGCGGTGGCGGCGACTGGGCTGCACGGGCGTGCACCTCCGGTCTCGAGGGGATCGGTTCATCGTACCCGTGAGTCGCCGCGTTTCGCAGGAAGTCGAGGCCCGATCGTCCGACACCGAGGCCCCTTCGATCCGAAATCCGCCCAGATTGGATATTTCTGGCCGGAACGTTCCTCGGGGCGGGCTCGCTCGGGGGGATCGGCCCCCGCCGGACGATCAGTCGCGGGCCGCGCCCGGCGGACGCACCAGGCCGCGCCCGGCGATGAGCGGCAGATCGGCCGCGGCCATCAAGCCGGCCGGAGCGTCGCAGACCCAGGGGATCGCGTTCGTGATGCGTGCAGCGGCGGTCGTGTTGCCGCCGGCGACGTGATCGCCATGTTCGTCTTCGCTCTCGAGCGTGAGCGACACGTTGGGCGTGCCCGAGATGCGCACCGCGTGGTAGCCCATGCCGCGCGCGCTCTCCCACTGCGGGGCGGTGTCGTCGACGATGCGCGTGATGTGTTCGACCACGAGCAGCGGGTGGCCGTCGACCAACCCCTGCACCTCGAAGCGGAACGCGCCGAGGCTGCCCTTCGCATACGCGCGGCCGAGCACCTCGACGTCGCGTTCGAGTGCGTGCTTCTCAGTGACCTCGACGACGTCATCGAGCTCGATGTCGAGCGCGTCGGCCAGCGAGCGAATCGCGCCGCCCCACACGCGGGTCGGCACCGTCGGCAGGATCATCGGGGGCGTCTGATCCATCGGCGAACCGAAACCGATCATCGCGCGCACCGCGTCGGGCACGTCGTAGGTGGCGTAGTTGAAGTTCTCGATGATGCGAATCTCGTGCGCGCCCGCGGTCACGCCCGAGAGCACGACCGGGATCAGATCCATGGCGAAGCCCGGGTCGATGCCCGAGGAGAGGATCGTGGCGTCGCCTTCGGCGCACGCCGCCTCGAAGGCGGCCTTCACGTCGGGTGGTGCCGTGGCCGGATGCAGCAAGCCGTAGTGGCCCGACGTCACGACGTTGACGCCGGCCCGCAGACAGCGCTGCATCTCTTCGGCCGCCTCGACCGGCCGAAAATCCTGGTTCACGGCGTACACGACGGCATCGGGCTTCTTCGAGAGCACGGCGTCGACGTCGCGGGTAGCCGCGACACCGCAAGCTTCGGTTCCGGCGAGCTGGCCCGCGTCGGCGCCTTCCTTCGCTTCGGCGTGCACGATGACGTCGGCGAGCTCGAGGGTGGGATTGGCGAGCACCGTGCGGATCGCGGGGATGCCCACGTTTCCGGTGCCCCAGACGACGACGCGATGGGTCATGACGAGCAGGTTCTCCGAGAGAGTCGAGCCGAATGGACGCGCGGCGGGCGCCGTGCCCGGGTGCGCAGGGGCCTCAGCGGACGATCATCGAAGCGCCGGCCTTCTTGAGGCGCTCGGCCGTCTCGGCGTTGTCGGTGTCGCGGGGCTGCTCGGGGACGGCGACGCCGCGCTGCACCGCCGGGCGCGCCTGCATCGTCTCCATCCACTTCGCGAGGGCGTCGAGCCCGTCGACCGGCACGCCCGACCAACCGTGAATGCGCACCCACGACCAGTTCGCGATGTCGGCGATCGAGTACTCGCCCGCGAGCCACTCGGTCTTCTGCAGCTGGCCGTCGAGCACCTCGAAGAGGCGGCGCGACTCGTTCTGGTAGCGATCGATCGCCGGCTGGATCTTCTCGGGGAAGTAGCGAAAGAAGACGTTCGCCTGGCCCATCATGGGACCGACCCCGCCCATCTGGAACATCAGCCAGCTCATCACCTCGGCGCGCCGCGCGGCGTCGGTCGGCAGCAGGTCGCTGCCGGTCTTCTCGCAGAGGTGGATCATGATCGCGCCCGACTCGAAGACGCGCAGACCGTCTAGATCGTGGTCGATGATCGCCGGGATGCGTCCGTTCGGATTGATCGCCAGATACTCGGGCTTCTTCTGGTCGCCCGATCCGAGGTCGATCGCGCGCACTTCGTAGGGCAGCTCGAGCTCTTCGAGCGTGATGGAGGCCTTCCAGCCATTGGGGGTGCCGGCGGTGAACAGCTCGATCATCGAATGCGATCCTCTGGGTCGGGGTGGGGGGACGAGGCGGCGGGCCGCAGCCCGAGCAGCGGATGATAAGATGCCGGTCTCGGCGGGACGAGGCCTCCCGCCCGGGCCCGATTCCACGAGCCGCGCCCTGGACCGACCGCACATGAGCGATGCGCCCCGATCCGACCCGCCCGCCCCTGCGCCCACCATCGACGGCGAGTGCGCTGCCCGCTTTGCGCCGGTGCGCGACGCCTTCACGCGAAGCTTCGACGACCTCGGTGAGGTCGGGGCCGCCTTCAGCCTGCGCGTGGGCGGTGAGGTCGTCGTCGATCTCTGGGGCGGCTGGCAGGACGCCGCGCGCACGCGCGTGTGGCAGCGCGACACGCTCGCGAGCGTCTACTCGGTGGGGAAGGGTGTGCTCGCCGGTCTGCTCCTGTGCGTGGCCGAGGATGGGAAGCTCTCGTTCGACGATCGGGTCGTCGACCACTGGCCCGAGTTCGGCGCCCACGGCAAGCACGACGTGACGGTGCGCATGCTCGCGAGCCACCAGGTGGGGCTCCCCGCAATTCGCGAGAAGCTCGACCCGAGCCACGTCTACGACTGGGCCGGGCTCTGCGCCCGACTCGGCGCCGAGCGGCCCTATTGGCGACCCGGCTCGGCGCACGGGTATCACGTGAACACCTACGGCTTTCTGGTCGGTGAGGTGATTCAGCGGGCGACGGGCCTGTCGGTGCCCGCTGCCCTCGCGCGCTACCTGACGCGGCCGGCCGGCGCCGACTTCTTCTTCGGCGTGCCCGACGCGCTCCTATCGCGCTGCGCCGATTGGCTCGGCCCAAGCGTGCTGCTCGAGAACGAAGCGCAGTGGGCCCTCGCGTTTCCGCCCACGGGCGACCGCGCATACGACCTCATGCGCTGGCACACGTACTTCAATCCACCCGGGATCAGTGGCACCGGCACGTCGCACACGCCCGAGTGGAAGCGCTCGGTGATTCCGTCGACGAGCGGTCACGCCACCGCGCGCGCGGTGGCGACGCTCTACGCCGGGTTCCTGCGGTCGGGCGTCGAGCTCGCGACGCCGCCGAGCGATTCACTGCGCGATGAGGCGACGCGGGGCGAGGTCGATGGCGACGACGTGATCCTCGGTCGGCCTTCGCGCTTCGGGATCGGGTTCCAGCTGCCGATCCCCTCGCGACCGCTCGGTCCGAGTGCGACGGCGTTCGGCCACTACGGCTATGGCGGTGCGCTCGGCTTCGCCGACGTCGAGAACGATGTCGCTTTCGGCTACGTGATGAACCTGCCGGGCGACCGGTGGCAGACGCCCCGCACCCAGCGTCTCATCGAGACGGTCTACGCCTGCCTCTGAGAGCGAGGCCGGTCGTCGACGACGTTCCGGCGCGCAGCCGAATCAATCCGACCCGTCTGCGTCCTCGCCGTCGCCCATGAGCCGCACGCTGGCCTTGCGCAGAAATCGGGTCTGGCGTTCGAGGTTCTCGGGCGACAGGGGATCGCCGCCGAAGAGCTCGCCGAGCATGGGTGCCAGCGCGAAGTGTCCGAACACCATGTGCAGCCAGGCCGCGATCATCGGCGCGAGCTCGTCTTCGTCCCAGCCCGAGCCCTCGCTGCGCCGCGAAGCCGCCGCCATGGCCGGCACCAGCAGCGGATGCACCCAGTTGCGAACCACCTCGGTCAGATGTTCGCCGCCCGAGAGCGCCTCGTGCTGGATCAGGCGCGGCAGCTGGGGCGTGCGCGCGAGATGCTCCATCACGCGCGTGATGATCGTCTCGGCTTCGACGGTCTCCGACTTTGCCGCCTGCTCGAGCAGCTCGACGAGCGGACGCACACCCCGCGCGAGGACGGCCTCGTACAGGGCTTCTTTGTTCGCGAAGTGGTTGTACAGGCTCGCCGGGTTGAGCCCGACGGCGTTGGCGATGTCGCGCACACTGGTGCCCGCGAAGCCGCGCGCCGCAAAGAGCGCTTCGGCCGCATCGAGGATGCGGTCGGCCGTCGGTCGCCCGATCGGCTCGGTCCCCACCCGGGCGCTCTCGTCGTCGGAACCCATGTCGATCCTCCGACGCGGCGCCACGAGAGGCGCCGCCTTCACCGCGTTCGCTCCGACCCTGCTCGACGCCGGGGCGCTAGCCCGTCGCGCCGGATGCCAGCGCCTTCACCGTCTTTTCGAAGCCCGCGACCGTGTCGGCGATGATGCGCGCGACCGGCTCGACGGCTTCGATGCGTCCGGCGACCTGACCGGTCAGCGCGAGGCCCGCCTCCATGTTGCCCTCGAAGTACACGCCCTTCACGCCCCCGCCCAGCACGGCCATCGGGTTGCCTTCACCGGCTTCGAGCGCGGTGCTCGTTTCGGTGCGCAGCGCGCGCAGGGCCGGGCCCTTCGGCTGTTTCAGGAGCACGGTGTCGGTTTCGGCCGCCGCGACGATGGCGTCCTTCCAGCCCGTGTGCACGGGCGACTCGGCCGCGCTCACCATGCGCGTGCCCATCTGCACGCCCTCCGCGCCGAGCGCAAACGCGGCGGCCATGGTCGGTCCGTCGCAGATGCCGCCGGCGGCGATGATCGGCACGTCGGTGTGTTCGCGCACGAGCGGCAGCAGCACGAAGCTCGCGACCTCGCGCGGGTTCTTGAAGCCGCCGCCCTCGCCGCCTTCGACGACCAGGCCGTCGACACCGGCTTCGACCGCGCGCAGCGCGGCCTTGAGCGTCGGCACCACATGAAAGACGGTGAGCCCGGCGGCCTTCAGCTTCTCGGTGTACTGGCGAGGATCGCCGGCGGACGTCGTCACGAAGCGGACGCCCTGGTCGACGACGAAGTCGACGATGTCGGGGTCGCGTACGAAGGCCTGGGCGATGTTGACGCCGAAGGGCTTGTCGGTGAGCTCGCGCATCTTGGCGATCTCGCCGCGGATCGCGTCGAGCTCACCCGAGCTCGTCTCGATGATGCCGAGGGCGCCGGCGTTCGAGACCGCCGACGCGAGCTGCGATCGTGCGATCCAGCCCATCGGCGCCTGTACGATCGGTACCTCGACGCCGAGCAGATTCGTGATTCGATTGTCGAAGGGCATGGAGCCTCCCGCGGCCGGCCGAGGCGTTCGGACCGGGAGCGCCCATTATACGAAGGTTCTGCGCCCCGGTGCGGGTGAGACCGCGGCCCTGGGGCGGCCGGGTCAGTCGGGATCGGCGGGGTAGATGCCCTTCAGGCCCATGCGGCGGGTGATCCAGGCGTCGGGCAGATGCACGAAGCAGAAGACGATCGTCGCCACGACGCCGATCGTCATGGGGTCGATCTCGCCGCCCTCCGCTCCGAGGAACGCAAAGCCGATGAAGCCCCATGCGAAGAGCGCCCCGATCATCTCCATGGTGCCGAGGCCCTTGTGCCCGAGATACATGTCGCCGAGACCGGGGAGGATCAGGCTGAGCCAGCCTGCCTTCGCCCCCGACTTGAAATCTCTCGCACACTGACTGCAGCGCTCGGGCAAGCCGAGCACGCGGTGGCCGCAGTGGGGGCAAAGGTTCTCCATGCCCGGCGCCGGTGCTTCCATGCGCGTCGCTTCCATGTTGGCCGCAATGCGCTCGCGCAGCTGCTTGCGGTCCTTGCGCGGCACGCTGGTCAACGTGAGGGTCTTCTTGTCGCGCAGCACGAGCCCGAGATAGCCGAACGTGCCCTTCGAGAACTTCGTGATCGCCGTGTAGCGAACCTGGCTCTTGAGCTGCAGGACCTTGTTGCGCGAGTTGATCTGGATCAAGAGGATGCGCTTGTTCGTCAGGATCACGGCGCGTCGATTCATGAGCTGCGCCCAGACGCCCATGAAGTAGTGCTCGGCGAACGAGTAATCGACGCCCCAGGTCACGAACTCGACGGTCTCGCCCTCGGCCAGGAAGGTGCGGACGCGCTCGTCGATCGCCTTCATCAGCTTCAGCCGCTTCTTCTCGAGCCGCTTCGCGCCGAAGCCCTCGGCGCTGAAGATCTGGTCGAAGCGGTACGGGATGTCGGGCTGGGCCACGTGGGCGAGGTCGCTCGGGTCGGTCACGCGGCGCAGGATGGCTTCCATGGGGGGCACTCCGGTCAGGGGGC
The DNA here is from genome assembly GCA_965250285.1 of Myxococcota bacterium. Taxonomy (GTDB): domain Bacteria; phylum Myxococcota_A; class UBA9160; order UBA9160; family UBA4427; genus CAYYSY01. Next base: position 4,601,549 of record OZ252299.1, on the reverse strand, counting down.
TCGCGTCGGGCGTCGCCGGCCGCGTGGGCGCGGTGCACGCCGGGGGGAACGCACAGGGCTCGTTTCTGAATCGGCTTTCCGCAGGCCCCAGTGAAGCCACATCGGGGTGAAAAACCTTCGATTCTCGGGCCACAGGCGGCCCAAGGATGAGCCAGATCACTTGCCCCGGGGGATTCGATGCAACGTCGTCGGGGTCTGGGTCGTCCAAAGCGGGAGGATCGCCTCGGCCGAAGAGGACCCAGAGCTACCCTCGGTCGCCTCGGCCCTTGCCGGGGCCGCCGCCGCGCGCACGCTCCTCGGTGACAGATTGATTGGAGGTTCACCCCACATGTTGTTCGACCCGCTCTATTGGCTCGTCATCGGCGCCGGCATGGTGCTCAGCCTCTGGGCTTCGGCGACGGTGAAGAGTCGCTTTCGCAAGTACAGCCAGATTCCGACGCGCTCGGGCATGACCGGCGCTCAGGTCGCGCAGGCGATCCTGAATGAGAACGGCATCTCCGACGTCACGATCGAGCCGATCCGTGGCTCGATGACCGACCACTACGACCCGTCGACGAAGACCCTGCGTCTATCCGAGCCGGTCTACGGCAGCAACAGCATGGCCGCCTTTGGCGTCGCCGCCCACGAGGTGGGGCACGCGATTCAGGATGCGCAGGGCTATGCCCCGTTGAAGTTCCGATCGGCCTGGGTGCCGGTCGCGAGCACCGGCAGTGGCTTGTCGATGATCGTCATCATCGCAGCCGTCTTCCTCGGCGGCACCGCGACCGCGTGGGGCTCGCTGGCCGCCTACATCGGCGTCGGTCTCTTCGCGACGACGACGATCTTCACGCTCGTCACGCTGCCCGTCGAGTTCGACGCGAGCAGCCGTGCCCTGGCGTGCCTGCGCGGTCGCTACGTCACCGACGAAGAGTACACCGGCGCGAAGAAGGTGCTGAACGCCGCCGCGATGACCTACGTCGCCGCGTTCGCGACCTCGCTCATGACGCTGCTGTACTGGGCGATGCAGCTCGGTCTGCTGGGCGGTCGCAACGACTGACGACCGACTGAGCCACCGAAACCAGAGCGCCCGGTTCGATCTCGAACCGGGCGCTCTTCGTTTCGTGGCTCGCGTCTCGGCCTGGGCGGGTCGAGGCCGGCCTAGGCGGCCGAGGGCGGGATCATGTGCACGTCGCGCTGCGGGAACGGGATCGAGATGCCCTCTCGATCGAACGCGAGCTTCGTGTTCTCCATCATGTTGAAGTGCACGGGCCAGTAGTCCTCGCTGTTCGCCCAGACGCGGACGACGAAGTTGATCGAGCTGTCGGCGTGCTCTGCGAGCCAGATCTCCCGCGGCGGGTCGGCCAGAATGCCGTCCGTCTCGTCGATCACCGAGTTGATCACCTGCTTCACCTTCGCCACGTCGTCGCCGTAGCTGACACCGAACTTGAGATCGACGCGCCGGATCGGCTCGTGGAAGAGGTTGGTGATCGGCCCGTTCGAGAGCTGCCCATTGGGCATGACGATGCGCTTGTTGTCGAGGCTCAGCAGGATCGTGTTGAAGATCTGGATCTGCTCGACCTTGCCCAGGAAGCCCTGGGCGTCGATGACGTCACCGACCTTGAAGGGCTTGAAGAAGAGGATCAGCACGCCGCCGGCGAAGTTCGAGAGACTGCCCTGCAGCGCCAGACCGACGGCGAGACCGGCGGCACCGAAGATCGCGACGATCGAGGTGGTCTCGACGCCGACCATCGTGATCACCACGACGCCGAGCACGATCTTCAGACCGATCGAGATCAGGTTGTGGAGGAACCCGCGCAGGGTCACCTCGACGTTGTTGCGCGCCATCGCGCTGTCGAGCGCCTTGGCGACGCGACCGATCAGCCAGAGGCCGATCACCAGCGTGGCGAGCGCGAGCAGCAGCTTGGGGCCGAAGACGACGGCCTGCTCGACGAGCGGGTCGAGATACTTCTCCTGAAGCTGGGAGAGGTCGTTGGGATCCATGGGGTCCTCCTGCATGAACATGGTCGGATCGGGAACGTCCGAGGGTACACGCCCGATCGCGCGCCGTGGGCTCGCTCGAGTCGGCTTCTCGACTCGGACGCTGCGCGCTTCATCTCGAATCCGGACATGCGAGGCGCTTGCTCGCTGGGCACTCGGCACCCGGGTGGTGAACCCCGCAGAGCACGGTCGGCCGGCGCAGCTGCGCCGACCCTGGGTGTGATCTGCAGCTGCACAGGCTACCTGTACTCCCGGCGAAACCGAGACCGTCCGTCGAGCCGAGAGCGGCCCAGGTGGGGATGTCCGGACGACCTCGCACGGGAGACGGGCAGTGGGGAACACGGTGGGAACGAAGCGCGTCGCGATGCTCGTGGCGGTGCTCGCAGGCCTGCTCATGGCCGGCTCACCGGCCCATGCCGACCTCGATCAGGATGGCGGTGGCTGGCTGGTGCTCGTCGCCCAGGGCGACTTCGGCCGCGCCACGCCCAAGCTCGACCGCCTGCTCTACTGGTTCGATCACCAGGTGCGCTTTCTCGAGAGCAACGACGGGTTCAGCCAGACGATCCTTCGCCCTGCGCTCGGTTGGCGCATCTTCGACAGCGGCAGCCTGTGGCTCGGCTACACGTGGGTCGGGTCGGTCCCGGAGAACGCGCCGAAGACCAACGAGCACCAGCTCTGGCAGCAGTTCAGCTGGTCGGAGCCCTCGGGTCGCTTCACGCGACTCTGGCGCACCCGCCTCGAGCAGCGATGGCGAGACGACTCGGCGGATGTGGGTCTGCGCCTTCGGCAGCTCTTCAAGACGACGCTGCCGATCCGCAAGGGCTCGCCGGTCAGCATCGCGGCCTTCGACGAGGTGTTCTTTCATCTCAAGAGCACCGACTGGGGCCAGGAAGCCGGGTTCGACGAGAACCGGTTCTTCCTCGGCGTCGCCTGGACCTACTCGAAGCGCATCGGCGGGACGGTCGAGATCGGCTACCAGAATCGGTACATCGACAAGCGCGGGGGCACGAACGTACTCGAGCACCTCGCGCTCGCGACGTTCTTCTTCAACAACTACGAGTGAGCCGACGCTGCGCGAGCCGGCCCTTGGGGCCGCCGCGCTCCAGCCGGGCCGAACCGAGAGGGGATCGATCATGGGCGAGCAGGTCGCGGGCGGCTGTGCGTGCGGCGCGATCCGGTTTCGGTTCGACCGAGGTGCGTCGCCGTCGGCCCACCATTGTCACTGTCTCGATTGCCAGCGCGCGACCGGGAGCGCCTTCGCCACGTTCTGCATCGTGCCGGCGCCGGCCTTCGAGCTCGAGGGCACGCCGGCCGTCTGGCGCGTCAGCGGGGAGAGCGGTGGCGGGGTCGAGCGGAGCTTCTGCGCCACCTGCGGCTCACAGCTGTTCAGCCAGGTCGAGGTCATGCCCGGCGCCTTCTTCGTGAAGACGGGTGCGCTCGATGACGCGTCGTGGGTCGAGCCGGCGTCTTCGTTCTGGTCGTCTTCGGCGCAGCCGTGGTGCCCCGCGAATCCGGACATCCCGGCCCACGAGCGCAACCCGGGCTGAGCGCGGCGCCTCCGCCGCCCCTCGGACGTGGCTCGCTCGGGTGATCACCCTATGCCCTCGGCTGCCCGCCCGCCCCGATTTGACCGAGCTTTCACACGCTGAACGATCCGGCGTGTCGATGACTCCCATACACTGCGCGCCGCCTCCCGATGAACGGCGGACGGATCTGCGACCGCCGGACGCCCGTTGCCCCGTCGCATGCGCTCGTGTGACGGCCGCGACTGGCCGATCTGCATCCGGTACCCCGCGCCCGCTGACCGAAAGACGGAGAGTCGACTCGTATCATGACAGCCAGCACCGATCTCGTGCCGCCCGTACTCGATGAGCTGACCGCGGGCGCAGGGTCGCGCCGCCGCTCGCGCATCAGCGTGGAGGAGGCCCGCCGCGGCAGCGTGCTCAAGTACAAGGCCGACCGCCTGCCGGTGGCGTTCGTCATCACCAAGTTCGCGGCGCATCTCGCGGTCTGGGCCTTCGCCGGGCCGTGGGTCGCGTTGGCGTGCGCGGTGCCGTTGACGGTGCTCAGCATGTTCGTCGCGGCGATCAACCACCACCATCAGCACATCAACACGTTCCGTTCGCCGGCGCTGAACCGCATCTACGACGTCATGCTGTCGCTGCAGACGGGTGTGGGGCCGTACAGCTGGGTGCTCCATCACAACCTCGGGCACCACGTCAACTATCTCAATCAGCACCCGCACGCGTCGCCCGACGAGTCGGCCTGGACGCGCCGCGACGGTGCGCAGATGTCGCGCGTCGAGTACACGATCGACATGCTGCTGCGGCATCAGTCCGACATCTATCAGGTCGGCCTGCGCTACCCGCGGTACATGCGCTACTGGCTGGCCATGAAGCTGCCGGTGTACGCGGTGCTCGGCCTCCTGCTCTGGCTGAATCCGCTCAACACCGTCATCGTGTTTCTCGTGCCCGGGTTCATCGCGCTGACGCACACGATCTGGGCGACCTACGAGCACCACGCGGGCTGCGAGACCCACGATCATCTGGTCGGCAGCGTGAACCGCGAGAACCGCATCTACAACTTCGTGACGTGCAACCTCGGCCTCCACACGGCGCACCACAAGCGCCCGGGCGTGCACTGGTCGCTGCTCCCGCAGCTGCACGAAGAGATCAAAGACGATATCCCCGATCATCTGATCCTGAAGAGCTTCTGGTAGCGCGGGCTCAGGTCGTGCGGGCCTTCCGCCTTCAGGCGGTCGGTCGCTTCGGATCCGGCGTGAGCGGCGCCCCGAAGAAGACCAGCGCCGGTAGGGCGACCATCAGATAGAGGCCCGGCACGTACGAGTCGAAGCCGTCGCGCAGGGCCGCGAGGGCCGACGGGCCGAGCGCGCTCGCGATCACGATCGCGCTCATCATGGCGCCCTGGATCGCACCGAGGTGCGTACGGCCGAAGAAGTTGGGGATCGCCGCCACCGTGAGCGGGCCATAGAACCCGCTCGCGATCCCCCAGCCCAGCGTCGCGGCCAAGCGCCAGCCCGGCTCGGCGAAGTGGGCCATCGCCGAGAACATGACGCACTGTGCGGCCATCATGACCATGATGAGGTGCCGAATCGGATAGCGGTCGACGGCTGCGCCGGCGAGAAAGCCGACCAGCGCGCTGACGACGGCGATCGGCAGAAAGATCGCGACGGCCTGCTGCTCGGCGAGACCCATCTCGGCACCGAGGTCGACGATGTGGAACGTGATGCCGGTGCCCACCATCGCCTGACTGCCGATGGCGAGCGTCACGAGCCAGAACGCCGCCGTGCGCAGCGCCTCGGGTCGAGTGAAGTCGTCTTCGACCGCTTCGTCGCCGCGGGGCCCCGCCGCTTCTTCGACCGTCTCCCTCGCCGTGAGTGCAAGGGCGTCGGGCCCGGTCGAAGCACCGTCGACGTGCAGTCCGCACGACTCGGGGGTCTCGCGAAACAGCAGCCAGCCGAGGCCGCCCATCACAACGGCGACGACCACGGCCATCTCGACCCAGGCCCCGCGCCAGCCCGCACGGCCGATCCACCACGAGAGCAGCAGCGGCGCGCCGGCGAACGAGAAGCTGACGAAGGGCCCCGAGATCGCCGCGACGAAGCCACGCTTCTTCTCGAACCAGCGGCCCACCATCGTGCGTGACGTCAGCGTCAGCATGCCCTGGCCGGTGAACCGCAGGCCGGTGAAGCCGAGCGCGAAGACCGCCATCGCGACCCAGCCGGCGGGTGCGAAGGTGATTCGTGACGTGAGCGCCTCGATCAGCGCGTCGCCGCGGGCGAGAAACAAGAGGGTGGCCGCGAGCCCGATCGACGAGATCACGATCATGCGCCGCACACCGAAGCGATCGACCAGCGTGCCGCCCCAGGGCAGAGCCAGGCCGCTTGCGATCGTGCCCACGAGGTACGCGTTGCTGAGCTCGAGGCGAGAGAGACCGGTTGCGTCGAGGATGTGGTCGGCGAAGACCGACACTCCCATCGTCTGCCCCGGCACGCTCATCACGATGCCGAGGGTCGACGCCGCGAGGACGACCCAGCCATAGAAGAAGGGAAACGCCGCCGGGCGGAACGGAAAGTCGGGGCGCATAGCGGAGGGGTAGCACTCCGTCTTCGACGGCGACGATTCGCTGGAACACGCCGCTCGGTCTGGTCCGGCGACCGCGTCGCGCGGAAGGGCGGCGCCTCGTAGGTCGGGGCTACTCGATCCCGCGCATCCGCTCGGTGAAGTCCCAGCTGACGAGCGTGCGGGGCTCGAGGCCGATGGCGACCTCGTCCTCGGCGCGCGCGAGCAGCTGGCGCGCGAGCTTCGACGTCGCGTCGCCCAGGTAGCGGTCGATCAGCTCGCGCAGCACGAGCTCGCCCCGAGACGGGTCGAGCGTGGCGACCGCTGTGCCGCGCACGCCCCGGTAGGGCGGCGCCTCGACAGAGACCTCGAAGCCGCAGCGCGGATCCTTCTCGAGCAGCTGATGGATGTGGGCGTCGCGTCGCGTCGCGCACCACAGCCGCCCCTCGCGACGGGTGAACCAGAGTGAGGCGAGTACCGGGTGGCCGCTCGCGCCGTTCACGGCCACGCGCACGGGCACGCGCGCGTCGCCCAGAAAGGCGTCGATCTCGGAGAGCTTCCAGGGGCCCTTGGGGGTCATGACATCACCTCGAGGTGCGGCCGCTCTGCGAGGTCGGCCTCAGATCGATCTGGACAGCGTAGCTCTTCGTCCAGATTCAGACACCACTTGAGCTGCTCAAGTCGCACCTGTTGCGTTTCGATAAGCTTGCGTACAGGATTTGTACTGAAAATATCTTGACACGTCCAGGTCTGGGCGGCATCCTAGAGACCGAGCGACAGAGGAGGGCAACATGGCCCGACACATCGAAGTCATCGACATCGCGCTGCCCATCGAGCAGGCCTTCGAGCTCGTGGCCGACTTCGCTCGCACCTCCGAGTGGGACCCCGGCGTCGTTTCGGCGAAGGCCACGACCCGAGCGCCGCTCCGCGCCGGCAGCCGCTTTCGCGTCGAGGTCAGCCTGCTCGGCCGCACGGCGACCTACGGCTACGCGATCACCGACTTCGAGCCGCCGAGCCGCGTCGTGCTCCACGGGGGCGACGGCCGCATGCTGCTGGTCGACGAGATCACGCTCGTTTCGCGCGGGCGCGGCACGCGGATCACCTGGGAGCTGCGCTGCGATCTCGCCGGTCTGGGGCGCATCGCCGATCCCCTGATCGACCTCGTTCTGCCCCGCATCGCGTCGCGCGCGGCCGAGGGGCTGCGGCGATACACGCGCACCCTGGCCCTGCGCGACCGAGCCTCGCAGCGACCGCGCAAGGCCAAGGCGCGCCCGAAGGCGACCGTGCAGAGCAAGCGCACCGCGGCCTCGCGGGGCGGTCAGAGCGCGGCCGCAGCGAAGAGCCAGCCGAAGTCTGATCGAAAGCGCAACGGCGAGCCCGTCGCACGGGAGGCGCTGTCATGAGAATCGAAGTGACCGACGTGCGCGCCGAGCGCGAACGTGCCCCGGCCCCCGAAGTCGTGCCCGGCATCGGGATGCCCAAGGCCCTCTTCTTTCTGGCCGCGCTCCTCTCGTTCGCGATGTCGATCCACCTCTTCATCAGTGGTGACCGCGAGCAGGGTCTCTTCGTAGGTCTCTGGGTGCCTTCGATCCTCGCAGCCGGCACGCTGCTTCACTCGAGGAACGGTCATGAATGACGTGCAGTTCTTGACGTTCGGGACCGCGGTGAGTCTCATCGCGATCGCAGGCGTCTGGGTCTACCTCCGCGAGCGCTGGGACGAATCGATGCGCGAGGCGAAGGCCAAGGCCCGAACCGAAGGAGCCGAGCCGGGCATTCGCCCGACGTACTAGCCGATCTGGCTCGTGAGGTGGCCCCTGGTCCCCTTCCCACCTTGCGAGCAACGGCGACCGCGTGCGTAGTTTGGAGCCGCCCACCCGCTGTTGAGAGCCAGCGGAGGCTCCACCACTTCTCCGACGCACGCGGTCGCCCACCGTTCCTCCCCGCCCGAATGCGAGCCGATCCATGACCCGAGGTCTGCACTGGTTTCGCAACGACCTTCGCCTGCAAGACAACACGGCCCTCGCGGCCCTGCTCGAACGCTGTGACGAGTGGCTGCCGGTCTTCGTACTCGATCCGCGTCTCACGAACGAAGCCGGCGGCCCGCGGCGCCGCTTCCTCTTCGACTGCCTCGGTCGGCTCTCGGCCGATCTCGAACGCAAGGGTGTCCCGCTGCTCGTTCGAGCCGGTCGCCCCGACGACGTCTTGCCGCGGCTCATGCACGAAACCGGCGCGCAGATCCTGTCGTTCAATGAAGACACCACGCCGTTCGCCACCGCGCGCGACAACGACGTGCGGCGGGCCGTCGAGCAGGCGGGGCACGCCATCGTCTCGTGCGTCGACCACGTCGTGTACACCGCCGACGAAGTGCGCACCCAGGCGGGCGGCCCCTTCGCGGTCTACACCCCGTATCGAAACCGTTGGTGGGCGTGCTGGCGAGAAGACCCGCGCCGCCCGATTCGAATGCCGCGGACGGCCCCCCCGATCCCCGGCTTCAAGGCCGACCCGATTCCGGTCGCACCCGACGCCGACGAGGCGACGAAGCTGCCGACCGGGGGCGAAGCGGCGGCGCGTCGCCGCCTCGACGCGTTTCTCGATGGACCGGCCGGTCAATACCACGTCGGGCGCGACCGCCCCGATCTCGATGGCACATCGCGCATCTCGCCGTATCTGCGCTTCGGCGTGATCTCGATCCGAACGTGCTTCGATCGCGGCGCCGAGGCGGCCGCCGCCGATGCGCGCGCCCGCGAGGGCATCGGCAAGTGGCTCGACGAGCTCATCTGGCGCGAGTTTCTGGCTTCGGTGCTCGAGACTCATCCCCGCGTGCTGCGGGAGAACCACCGAAAGGAATACGACTTTCTCGAGTGGAACGATGACCCCGCCGGCTTCGAGGCCTGGTGCGAGGGGCGGACGGGCTATCCGATCGTCGACGCCGGCATGCGTCAGCTTCGCGAGACGGGATGGATGCACAACCGCGTGCGCATGATCGTTGCGAGCTTTCTCGTGAAGGATCTGCTGATCGACTGGCGCCAGGGCGAGCGATACTTCTTCGATCGCCTGGTCGATGGCGACCCGGCGCAGAACAACGGCGGCTGGCAGTGGGCCGCTTCGACCGGCACCGATGCGCAGCCCTACTTCCGCATCTTCAATCCGACGAGCCAAGGGCAGCGCTTCGACCCCGACGGCGCGTACGTGAAGCGCTGGGTGCCCGAGCTCGCGCCGCTCCCCGATGAGCTCGTCCACACACCGTGGAAGGCGCCGCTGCTCGCCGACTACGCGGCGCCGATCGTCGACCACGCCGAGCGACGCAAGCTCGCCCTCGAGCGCTACGGCCGCGCGCGGGAGATCGGCGCGCAGAAGCTCTAGGCTCGGGGTCCACCCGCCAGGAGCCCCTGCCATGCCGCGCGTCCCCGCCCTCTCTCGCGACACCCTCTCCGACTTCGAGCCCTTCTTCGAGATGGTCGAGCAGGGCATGGGCTTCGTGCCCGAGAGCATGCTCACCATGGGGCGCAGCCCGGCGCTGCTCCAGGCCTTCGCCGGTCTCTCCGGGACGGTGCTCGCGGGGGGGCGGCTCGAGCCGGGTCTCAAGTCGCTCATCAGCTACGTCACGAGCCGCGCGGCGGGCTGCCAGTACTGTCAGGCGCATACGAGCCATACCGCGCATCGCAACGGGGTCGACGAGGCGAAGATCGAGGCTGCGTTCGAGTACGAGACGAGCCCGCTCTTCACCGACAAGGAGCGCGCGGCGCTCCGCGTGGCCCAGTTTGCCGGTCTCGTCCCCAACGCGGTCGAGGACGAGCACTTCGCCGCACTCAGGCAGCACTTCGACGACGACGAGATCGTCGAGATCGTCTCGGTGATCGCGCTCTTCGGCTTCCTCAACCGGTGGAACGACACGATGGCGACGACCCTCGAGTCGTCGCCGCGCAGCTTCGGCGAGAAGGTGCTCGCCGGCGGTGGCTGGAGCGCCGGCAAGCACGATTGACGCGCGGCGGTTCGATCAGTCGCGCGGCGAAGGCACGCGCATGATCGTCGCGTAGAGCACAGGCGCGAGGCCGAGGGTCATCACGGTCGCGAAGGCGAGACCGAACGCGATCGTGATCGCCATGTCGTAGAAGAGCGGATCGCGCGAGATGATCAGCGGCAGCATGCCGAGGATCGTCGTGAGCGTCGTCATCAGAATCGGCCGCATGCGGCCGAGGCACGCCTTGATGATCGCATCGTAGTGCTCGGCGCCGGCGCGGTACTCGATGTCAATCTGCTCGAGCATGACGATGGCGTTGTTCACCACGATCCCAACGAGGCTCAGCATGCCGAGCAGCGCCATGAAGCTGTAAAAGCTGCCACCGACGAGCAGACCGATGGCCACGCCCGTAAACGCCACGGGGATCGTGAGCAGCACGACGATCGGCTTGCGGAACGAGTTGAACTGACCGACCAGACACACCAACACGCCGAGCAGGCACAGAGGCACGAAGGCGAAGAGCGCCTGCTGCGCATCGGTCGACGACTCGCTCTCACCGCCCCACTCCCAGCTGAAGCCGGGGCCGAGCTCGTCGACGATCTCGTCGATCTTCGGCGCCACCGTCGCCTCGAGCTCGGTCGCCGTCTGCGTGAGGCTCTTGGCCTGTACGGTGACCGTCGGCGCGTAGTCGCGGCGCTTGATCACCGAGAAGCTGTTCTGGGGTTCGATCGTCGCGATCTGGGTGAGCGGAACCGCCGACCCCGTCTCGTTCGAGAAGACCGTGGCCGTGAACAGCCGGTCGGAACTCAGGCGCTCGGCGGGCAGGGCTCGGGCCGTGATCGGGATGTTCTCGTCGCGCTCCCGCAGAGACGTCGCCGTGCCGCCCGTGAGGATCGCCTCGAGCGAGTTTGCGATCTCTTCGTTGGTCACCCGGGCCCGCTGGGCGCGGGCCTGATCGACATGCACATTGGCCTTGACGATCCGGTCCTCCCAGTCGTTGTAGATGTTGAGCGTATGGGGCGTATCGGCGAACGCATCGGCGACCTCACGGCTCGCCTCGAAGAGCGTGTCGCGTTGGCCCGGCAGGCCGAGCGCCGAGATGCGGGCCTCGACGAGTCCGGTCTCGACCGACCCCATGAACATGCGCTTCACGATGAGATCGAGCGCCGGATACGTCTCGAGCGCGTGCTTGCGAATGCGCGCCATCAGCGGCTCGACCGCGTCGAGCGAGTCGACCGTCACCAGGATGAAGCCCATGTTCGGTGCGGCCGGGTCGGGGCTCAGGGTGACGAAGAAGCGCACGCCGCCGTTGCCGACGTACGTCAACACCTGCTGCACCTCGGGGTTGTCGCTCGGGTCGTCGAGCCAGGTCGACAGCTCGGTCAGCTGGCGCTCGGTCTCGCGAATGCCGTAGCCCGCCGGCAGCTTGACGTCGATCAGCACCTGAGGGCGATCGGACTCGGGCATGAACTGGACGGGGATCAGCCCGAACAGGAAGACGCCGAGGGCGAGCACGCCCACCATCGAGCCGAGAAAGAGCGTGCGCTGGCCGAGTACGCCCACGAGCAGCTTGCGGTAGGCGACGTACGTGGGCTTGTCGTACTGCGCGTCGATCTCCTCCTGGCTGACTTCGGTCCGCTTCAAGAAGCGGCTGCACAAGATCGGCGTGACGGTCATCGCGAGTAGCCACGACACGCCGAGCGAGATCAGGATCACGGTCGACATCGACCGCAGGTACTCGCCGGCCGCGTGGGGTGCGAGGGCGAGCGGGACGAACATCAAGACGGTGGTGATCGAAGACGTGAGCAGCGGCATCGACAGGGTCTTGCCGGTGTTGATCGCCGCCGATTCGTGATCCTCGCCCTCGAAGAGCCGCTTGCCGATCTCCTCCGCCACCACGATGCCGTTGTCGACGAGCAGGCCGAGCGAGATGATGAGCGTCGCGAGCGAGATGCGGTGCATCGCGATGCCCAGCAGATACATCACGACGATGGTGACGATCATCGTGAGCGGCACGTGCAGCCCCACGATGGCGCCGGTGCGCAGGCCCAGGAACGCGATGATCACGACGAGCACGATCGCGATCGTCTGCATCAGGTTCGAGCGCACACCTTCGACGGCCCGCTCGACGTGGGTCGGCTGGTAGTTGCCGACGCGAATCTGAAACCCGATGGGCAGCAGCTGCTCGAGCTCTTCGAGACGCTCGACGATGCGGGGGCCGACGTCGAGCACGTTCTGACCATCGGCCATCGAGACGCCGATCAGCACCGCCTCCTCACCGTCGAAGTAGAAGGGCGCCTCGGGCGGGTCGACGTAGTCGCGGTGCACGCTCGCGATGTCGCGCAGCCGGATGATCTGCCCCGAGCCCGGGATCTCGATCGCCACGCTCTCGATGTCTTCGACGCTCTGCAGATCGGCGCGCGGAACGACGATGATCTCGCGCTGGCCCGTGTCGATCGTGCCACCGGGCAGCACGACGTTCTCGTTCACCAGTGCCTGGCCGATCTGTGAGACCGAGAAGCCCAGCTGGGCGATCCGCGACGTCGAGAACTCGACCCAGAACGTCTCCGACTGGACCCCATAGAGATCGACCCGCTTGACGCCGTCGACCAGGTAGAGCGCATCGACCAGCCGCTTGCCGACCTCGTTGAGCTCGGCCATCGAGAAGCCCTCGGCCGTGAGCGCGGCGCTCACCACCGTCACGTCGCCGAAGTCGTCGTTGACGAAGGGGCCGATCGCGTTGTCGGGCAGATCTCCGCGGGCGTCGTTGACCTTGTTGCGGACGTCCTTCCAGATGATGTCGAGGTCGTCCTGAACGTACGAGTCGAGCACCTTGATGTTGATGATCGAGATGCCGTCACGCGACCACGAGTAGATGTAGTCGCGCTCGGGGATGCGGGCGAGCGCCTTCTCGAGCTGCCTCGTCACCAGCAGCTCGATGTCTTCGGCCTCCATGCCGGGCACGAACGTCGTGACCACCGCCTCGCGCACGGTGATCGGCGGATCCTCTTGGCTCGGAAAGTTCTGCAGGGCCATGCCTGCGAAGATCACGAGCGCGACGACGATCGTGGCGACGAGCGGTTGGTTTCGAAGCGCGAACCCGGTGAGATTCATCGTTCGCCCGTACCCCAGAGCTGTTCGAGGAGCGTGACGGTTTGACCGTCCCGCAAGAAGGACACGCCCGCGGTTGCGATCACGTCGCCTTCGCTCAGCCCCGAGAGCACGGCGATCTCGTTGTCGCGGACCCCGCCGGTCACGACCGGCGTGATGCTCACCGTCGAGCTGGCCTCGTCGAAGACGAACGTCGAGAAACCACCGTCCTCCTCGATGCGGATCGCCGCAAAGGGCACCAGGAACCCGTCGAAGCCGAGCTCATCGGCGTCGACCCGGGGCAGCGAGAAGGTGACCTCGGCGGTCATCCCCGAGCGAATCCCCGGAGGTGTCTCGACCAGATCGGCCCGGACGGGAAAGGCGTTGCCGGTGCCGGCGCGCGTACCGACCTCAGTGACCTTCGCCTCGACCGGCGCTGCGGCCTGATCGTTCACCGCGCCGACGGAGGGGAACGACGCCTCGGCCACCATGCCGCGCTCGATCCGCGCGATCAGCGTCTCGGGCATCTGCACCTCGACCCGCAGGCCGCTCTCTTCGCTGTCCATCTCGAAGGCGACTTCACCGCTTGCGAGCTTCATCGCCGGGTCGACGTTGCGCACCGAGATGGCGCCGTCGAAGGGGGCCCGCAGCACCGAACGGCGCAAGTCGCGGCGAGCGAGATTCAGCCGCGCACGAGCGGCATCGACGCGGCTCGAGGTCGAGTCGCGCTGAGCGATGTCGCGGTCGAGCTCTTGCTCGCTCGCCACGTTCTCGTTGAACAGCGCCTGGGTGCGCTCGTAGTTGGCCTGCGCGGCCTCGTTGCGGGCGACCGATGCGGTCAGCTCGGCCTCGGCGTCACGCACGGTCAGCTCGAAGGGCTCGGGGTCGAGCCGCGCGAGCACCTGGTCGCGCTCGACGTGGTCGCCGAGGTTCACCTCGACGTCGAGCACCGTGCCGCCCACTTCGAAGGCGAGCGCCGTCTCGTCGACGGCCATGACGATGCCCGAGATCGTGCGCTGCTCGGCGGGAAGGTCGCTCGTGACCTCCGTCCAACGAATCGCCCGCGGCGGCAGCTCGGCCGGCGGCTCGGCCTCTCGGCAGCCGGCACCGGCCAAGATGAGCAGCCCGCAGGCGACCGAGGCGGCGAGGCGAATGGGGTGATGCGGGGCCATGGGGCGCTCCTCCTGAGTCGACGGGAGCGTGCCCCCTGGCACGTCCTCGCGCAATCAAAAAGAGGAGCGGGCGACGACCTCGAGTCAGGCCGAGCGCGGCGACCTCGACTGGTGGCGAAGGACCCCGCCAGCGCGCTCGCCGGTGAGCTCGCCGTCGCGCACGTTGACGCGACCATTGACCAGTGTTGCCTTGTACCCCTTCGATCGCTGGATGTAGCGCGGCGCTTCACCCGGGAAGTCGTGCACGATCTCGGGATGCAGCTCGGCCACGGTCGCCGGATCGATCACGTTCACGTCGGCGCGCATGCCCGGCGCCAGCGTGCCTCGATCCGCCAGCCCGATGATGCGCGCCGGCGCCGAGGTCATGCGCCGGATCGCGTCGCCCATCGTGAAGAGACCCTTGTCGCGCACCCAGTGCGAGAGCACGAAGCTCGACCAGCCGGCATCCATGATCTGCGACACGTGGGCGCCGGCGTCGCCGAGGATCGGGAACACGTTGGGGCGCTGCAGCAGGCGCTCGAGCGCATCCATGTGCACGTTGAACATGCGGTAGGTGAAGAGCGCCTTGCCCCGGGTTTCGAGCGAGAGGCGCAGGAACGTCTCGCTCCAGTGCTCCCCCACCTGCTCGGCCAGCGCCGCGAGGCTGTCGCGCTCCGACAGGCCCGCATACTGCGGCGACTCGCCGTCGCCCATGTAGTAGAAGGCGGTGGCGTCGATCACCCGCTTCTCGGTCTTCGCCGCCTCGATGAGGCGATGTCGGTAGTCGGGGTCGCTGATGGCCGCGAGCCGATCGTCGAAGCCCTTCTGCCTGAACTCCCGCCACACGCTCCCACCCACGGGCAGCAGGCCCTGCAGACCCATCACCCAGCCCGAGCCGCGCGGCTGGGTGACGGCGCTGATGTCGAGGCCGCCGTCGACGATCTGATCCATCACGCTCACCGCGCCGGCCCCGTCGGGCGATTCGCCGACGCCAAAGCTGAACAGCACCCGACCGCCCGACGTGCGCGCCATCTCGCGCACCATCTCGAACGTGCCCGGGTCGCCCCCCCAATCGAGCACGTTCTGCATCAGCGCGTCGCGGGCGCCGACCTCCTTCGCGATCTCCATCAGCTCGGACGGGTCGGCGAACGTGCCGGGGATCGAGCGGCCGTCGGGCAGCACATGGGGCGGGAATCGATTGGTCGAGAAGCCGACGGCGCCCGCGTCGATGGCTGCGCCGACGAGCGCGGCCATCTCGCGCTTCTCGTCCTGGGTCGCCTGCTCCTCGACGCCGCGCTCGCCCATGACGTAGAAGCGCAGCGCGCAGTGACCGATCAAACCCGCCACGTTGAGACCGGGCTCGAGCCGCTCGAGCGCGTCGAGGTAGCCACCGTAGTCCTCCCAATCCCAGGGCAGGCCGCCGAGGATCGCATCCTTCGGGATGTCCTCGACCGTCTCCATCATGCCCGCGAGCAGCTCGCGATCGTCGGGCTTGCACGGGGCGAACGTCACGCCGCAGTTGCCGAGCAGCACGGTGGTCACGCCGTGCCAGCTGACGGGTGTGCAGCCCGGATCCCAGCCGATCTGGGCGTCGAGGTGGGTATGGATGTCGACGAAGCCGGGTGTGACGACGTGTCCCTCGGCGTCGATCTCTTGAGCGCCGCGCCCACTCACCTCGCCCATCTCGGTGATGACGCCGCCTTCGATGGCCAGGTCGCCGCGGGTGGGTTCGCTGCCGGTTCCGTCGACCAGCTCGCCGTTTCGGATCACGATGTCATGAGGCATGGCTCGGCTTCTCTCCGTGTCGGGTGGAGCCGTATTATAGACGGCGGGTGCCGGGCGCCGGGACACGATCGCGGGGCCACCCGCGCGGTCGGGGCGTCCCGTGGGATACCCTCCGAGGCTGGGAGGTCGGTGGATGGCCGTTCGAATCTTGCTCGTGATCGCCACGCTGGGAATGCTCGCCTGCTCGGACGACCGGCCGCGGCCGCCGGTGACGCGCGACTACGCGCCCCCGACCCCCAACGTCGCTGAGGCCGACCGCGTGCCCCTCGACCGCGCCGCGGCCGGGCAGCTCGTCTACGTCCCGATCTACAGCCACGTCTACCATCTCGGCGGTCAGCCCTACTCGCTCGAAGCGACCCTGAGCGTCCGCAACACCGACCCCGCCTTCTCGATCACGATCAATCGCGTCGACTACTTCGACAGCGCCGGTGAGCTGGTCCAGGCCTACCTCGAGCGCCCCCTCAGCCTCGGCCCGCTCGAGAGCACCTCGTTCGTGGTCGCGACGCGCGACGTCGAGGGCGGCGTCGGCGCCAACTTTCTGGTCGAGTGGGTCGCCGAGCGTTCGGTGCACGAGCCGATGCTCGAGGCGATCATGATCGGCAAGATCGGGACGCACGGGGTGTCCTTCGCGCGATCGGGGCGGGTCCTCGTCGACCGCAACTGACCCCGGCCCCGCCGGGCATCGCGTCTTTACACTTCTTTACGTTCGAGAGAAACGCGAGCAAGGGGAGGGGACGACTCTTCGACTCGACGATCGGGAAGGCCCGATCGACGCGCCCCGAGCACGGGCCTCGCGGCCCGAGAGAATGAGAGAAGAGGAGAGTCCACCATGCCCCGAACCCCGAATCGATCTTCGCGCCGCTGGATCGCGGCCGGCAGTGTCGTCACCCTTCTGGTCTTCGCGACGTACGGCGCCTTCGCCATGGGCCCGCGCCACGGGCGCCATGGCTCGGCCGAGTTTCGCGAGTTCATGCTGAACAAGGCGCTCGATCAGGCCGAGGCCACCGACGAACAGCGCGTGCAGATCGTTGCGATCATCGATGAAGCCCAGGCCGAAGCCGAGGCGCTGCGCGACGGGTACTCGCGCCGCGGCTTCCGCGAGCAGATGCTCGAGCTGCTCACCGCCGAGACGGTCGACGCGACGGCGATCAACGCGCTGCGCTTCGAGCACGAGCAGGTGAGGGCCGCGTCGAAGGCGGTCATGCTCGATGCGCTCGTCGAGTCGGCGAGCCTGCTGAGCCAGGAGCAGCGAGTCGCGATCGCGTCGGCGATGAGCGAGCGTCTCGAACGGCATGGTCGGCGAGGCGGTCACACGCCGGACGAGTAGCGAAACGACGTCGAGGCCGGCGCGAGATGCGCCCGAGACGAGGCGAGATGAGCGCACGGCTCTTGATGATCGAAGACGACAGTCGGCTCGCCGGGATGGTCCGTGACTATCTCGGCGAGCACGGCTTTGCGCTCGATCACTACGAGCGCGGTGAGGCCGGGCTCGCAGCGCTCGAACGCGACGACTTCGACGCCGTGCTGCTCGACGTCATGCTGCCCGACGCCGATGGCTTCGATCTCTGTCGGCAGATTCGCGCCGAGAGCGACGTCCCCATCATCATGCTGACGGCCCGAGGCGACGAGACCGATCGTGTGGTCGGTCTCGAGCTCGGTGCCGACGACTACCTGCCGAAGCCCTTCTCCTTGCGCGAGCTGCTCGCTCGAATTCGCGCCGTGCTGCGTCGGCCGCGTTCGGTCGGCAGCCCGACGCGTGCCGCCGACGTGTTGCGCTTCGGGCGTCTCGAGCTCGACCGCGGTGCCCGGGCGGCGCGGCTCGACGGGGCGGCGTGCGATCTCACGACGCGCCAGTTCGATCTGCTGCTGCTGCTCGCCGAGCGCGCGGGGCGAGTGGTCTCGCGCGATGCGCTGATGGAGGCCACGAGCGGTGAGGTTCACGGCGCGTTCGATCGCAGCATCGACGTGCACATCTCTCGCATTCGTGCGGTGATCGAAGACGACCCGCGCCATCCCCGTCGCATTCTGACGGTGCGCGGGGTGGGCTACCGGTTCGTCGCCGCCGATGACGCGAGCGCGAGCGAGACGACGTCGTCGTGATGCGGCGGATCTACGTCGAGATCTACCTGAGCGTGATCGCTTCGGCCCTCGTCGCGATGCTCGGCGTCGGCGCGTTCGGCGTCTGGTACTTCCAGGGCCGGCTCGAGGCCGAAGAGCTGCGCCTGCGCGAGGTGGGCGTCGAGATCATCGAAGCGTTGCCGCCGAGCGGCGAGCCCGAGGCCACGCGCGAGGCGCTGCGCGCGCTCGCGCGGACGCACCGGGTGACGGCCGTGCTCTGGAACGCGCGGGGCGACGTGGTGGCCACGGCGGGTCGGGGCGCCCGTCGACGCGCCGAAGCCACCGAAGCGAGCGTGCCGGACGACGGCGCAGGGCCCATGCGCGAAGACGCGTCGCCGGCCGATCACCGCGGTCCGCCTTGGGCCGGCGGGCATCGCCGGCCGCCCCCGCTCGCCCGCGTCGCGATCGATCTGCCAGGCGGCGGGCTCCTCGAGCTGGTGTCGAGGGGCCCGCGGCGTCCGCCGGCCCTACAGCCTTGGCTCTTCATGCTGCTCTTCGCCGCTGCGATCGCGGTGGCGGCCTACCCGGTGTCGCGCCGCATCACGCGCGGCCTCGAACGGCTGCGCACGGGTGTGTCGGAGCTCGGCGAGGGCGATCTCTCGACGCGCGTCGAGGTCGAGGGGCGCAACGAGGTCGCCGACGTGGCGCGCGCCTTCAACCAGGCGGCCGAGAAGATTCAGCACGCCGTCGAGTCGCAGAGCCGCATGCTCGCGAGCGCATCGCACGAGCTTCGTTCACCGCTCGGTCGGCTGCGCGCGGCGGTCGAGCTGCTCGCGACCGGCCGCCCCGATCTGCTGGCCGAGGCCGAGCGCGACATCGCCGAGCTCGACGCGCTGATCGACGATCTGCTCCTCGCGGCGCGCCTCGATTCGGGGCCGGCCGGCGGCGATGCATCGGCCCCCGTCGATCTGACCGCACTCGCCCGCGACGAAGCCGAGCGCGTCGCGGCGCGCGTCACCGGTGGACCGGCCGAGGTCGCGGGCGACCCGCGTATGCTGAGACGGCTGATTCGCAATCTGCTCGAGAACGCCGACCGGCACGGCGCCCCACCGATCGAGGTCGACGTGGTGTGCGACGACGCTTCGGGGATGGTCCGGCTGTGCGTCACCGATGCCGGCCCCGGCGTACCGCCCGAGGATCGCGAACGCATCTTCGAGCCGTTCTTTCGCAGGGTCGATCATTCCGAGACGGAGCATGGCGGCGTGGGCCTGGGGCTCGCGCTCGTGGCCGAGATTGCGGCGCATCATGGCGGCCGCGCGCGCTGTGAAGCGCGAGACAGCGGCGGGAGCGTGCTGATCGTCGAGCTGCCGAAGCGGGCTGGGTCGGCCGCGACCGACTAGCCCGGGATCCACCCGGCGTAGAGCGGATGCGACGCGTCGATCGGCAGGTCGACCGGCTGCCCGCTGCGCGATGCGTGATAGATCGCCGTGACCAGCTCGATGGCGGCGCGCGCGTCGGCGACGGTGACGGGTGGCGTGGCGCCTTCGGTGATCGCCCGGTGAAACGCCGTGAACTGACCGGCATACAGCTCGGGGCCGGGCTCGAAGCCGTCGAGGGCGCTGTCGATCGCCGCCCCATCGGCCTCGGTGCCGGGCTCGAACGTCCACGGCTCGCTGCCCGGCTGGTAGGGGCGCGTCGACGACTCGGCCGAGAGATGCTCGAACGCGAGGCGCAGCCGCGAGAACTCGCGTGCCGAGCCGAGCGTGGCGCTCAAGGTCGCGAGCGCGCCGTTCTCGAACTGCAGCGTGGCGACCGCGCAGTCTTCGGTCTCGATGTCGTTCACCCGCGTATCGACATGGGCGAAGACGCGGCGCACCGGGCCGAGCAGGCTCATGATCAGGTCGTGTGAGTGGATCGCGTGTGAAACACAGACACCGCCGAGCTCGGTGTCGAAGCGGCCGCGCCACTCGACGGCGTAGTAACTCGCATCGCGTCGCCAGTAGGTCTCGACGCTGGCGACGTACGGCTTGCCGACCACATCCGATGCGATCAGCCGCCGCATGCGCTCGATGCCCCGACCGAAGCGGTACTGGAAGATCGGCATCAGGCGGCCGCGACTCTCTCGCTCACACGCCGCGATCGCGTCGACGTCGGCGAGCGAGCCGGCGAGGGGCTTCTCACAGATGACGTCGAGGCCGCGTGCGAGGGCGGCCTCGACCATGGGCCGGTGGAGGTCGGGCGGCGTGCAGATGTCGACGACGTCGAGATCGTCCATCGCCAGCAGCGCCTCGAAGTCGTCGAAGCCCTGTTCGACGCCAAGCACGTTCACCGCGAGATCGCGCTTCGACTCGACCGGGTCGCAGACAGCGGCCAGCTCGTAGAGGTCGGGCAGCGTGCGATACGCCGAGAGATGCTGAAAGCCGACGCCGAGGCCGACCACGGCGACGCGCAGCTTGCGGCTCACGACGCGTCCCCCGTCAGATGACCGAGGCGCTCGGCTTTCGCTTCGGCCTCGATCGCGATCTCGCACACCCGGAACGTATGCGCCTGCGGCATCGCTGTCTCGGTGCGGTCCCGCACGTCGGCGACGAAGCGCGGGGCAAAGGGCAGGGCGACCTGCGAGCAGTCGAGGCGCCGCGTTTCGCGGCCATCGACGTGGATCAGGTGGTTCTCGCCCGTGCGACCGCCGACGTCGCAGTACTTGCGCGCTTCGACGTAGCCCTCGGTGCCGAGCACGAAGAGCCGACCGTCGCCCCAGGTCGGCAGCCCGTCGGGCGTGTACCAGTCGACGCGCGCCAGGCCGTGTACGTGTCCGGCCCTCAGATGGATCTCGCCGTAGTCCTCGAGGCCGGGGTGCTCGGGGTGCTTGTAGTTGGCGACGAGCGAGTGCGTGATCTCGGCGTCGTCGGCCTGAGCGAGCCACAAGAACTGGTCGACTTGATGCGACGCGATGTCGCAGAGGATGCCGCCATAGCGCTCGCGCTCGAGAAACCAGGGCGGTCTCGCGGGCAGGTTGGCGCGGTGCGGGCCGAGCCCGACGATCTGCACCACGTCGCCAATGGCGCCGCCCCGCACCAGCTCGCACGCCTTGACCGTGGCGCGGTTCTCGTGGCGCTCCGAGAAGAAGACGCTGAAGATGCGACCGGTCTCGGCCTGCACGCGCCGCAGCTCGGCCACCTGGTCGAGGGTCGTCGCGCCGGGCTTGTCCATCAGCACGTCCTTGCCGTGCCGCATCGCGCGCAGGGCCAGGGCGGCGCGGTCGCCGGGGATCGCGGCCGATGTCACGACCTGGATCGACTCGTCGTCGAGAATCTCCTGCTCGCTCTCGGCTTGACGTGCGTTGCGGAACGCGCGAGCGAACCCCGCGACCTGGTCGGGCAGGCTCGCGTGGAATGCGACCAGCTCGCCGCCGGCGGCGAGCAGCGCCGAGACCTGTCCGAAGATGTGAGGGTGATCGAGACCGATCGCCGCGAAGCGCAGCGTGCTCATGATGGGCTCCGGTGCGTCATCGGGCCGTTTCGTGGGCCGCCGCTTCGGCCACGTACACACCGAGTGTCCCGCAGCAGCCCATGCGCCGCTCGCCCGTCGGCGGTGCCAGCTGATGCAGCGAGGCGTCGCCGAGGTGCGTGCCATCGCCGCGGGCGACCGACTCGATCTGCAACGCCGTCTGCTCGACGGCCGCAAGTGGCCCGTGCTCGTAGATCGCCCGCCAGGCATCGGCCCGGGGCGCGAGCAAGCGAGCCGCCTGCGCATGGAAGCGGGCGAGCAGCGTGTCGTCGCCGCGCAGGCACGCGTCGCGCAAGGCGCCGAAGCCGCGCACACCGGCGTCGCGTCGCACGCGCGCGGCCTCGCCGCTGCCGCACGTCGTCTGCTCGCCTTCGGGCAGGGTATGGGCTCGCGCGTAGGCTTCGGGATCGTCGAGCACGTCGGGCTCGAAGGTGATGATCATGTCGCCAGCCTCGGGCAGCCCCGCGTTGGCCATCACCACGAGGATCTCGAGCGCGCCATCCTCGTTGACCAACCGATGGATCGTGCCCGGCGTGAACCAGACGAACGCGCCCGGTGTGAGCGGCGTCTCGCGGTAGCCATCTCCATCGATCGTCTGCACGGTGCCTCGGCCCGCGATCACGTAGTAGGCCTCGGTGCACACCGAGTGCACGTGCGGGGTGCCGCCTCGGAGCCCATCGGGGGCCCGGCTGTCGTAGACCCGCAGATGCGAGACGCCGACGGCGCCAGGAAACGAGGGCAGGGCCTGCAGGGTGTTCATGGGGCGGGCCTCTCGGGCGGGCGGTGGCGCGTTCGGTCGAGCGAGGCCGTCTCGACTAGCGCGCGTCGGGCGCGGCCCCACGCGTGATCGTATAGCGCGCGTCGGCCGGGAGCGGACCCTCAATGCGTGTCTTCTCGCCGGTGGACCATGTCACCTCGATGTCACGAACTGCATCGTTCGCACCGAGCCCGAAGTGCGCGACGCTGGGATCGAACGAGAGGAACCCGCCGCCGGCCTTGATCTCGCGCAGCTGAGCGCGGCTCGCGCCGTCGCCGTAGCGGATGCGCACCTTGCAGCCGATGCAGTACCGGTTCGCCTGCTCGTCTCGCAGCTCGAACGTCACGGCGTGTCGATCGACCTCGTTGTTCTTGTAGAACCAGACCGGTCCGTGCGCCGTCTCGACGAAGAGATCGAGGTCGCCGTCGTTGTCGACGTCGACCGTGACGTAGCTGTTCTGCAGCTGGTAGTTCTGCAAACCCGATTCGTCGGTCACGTCTTCGAAGCGCTTCCCCTCGATGTTGCGGAAGGCGAACTTCTGTGGCGTGCCCCGGTCGGTCATCCACGTGCCGTTGACGACGTAGAGATCCTGCCACTCGTCGTTGTCGAAGTCGAAGAAGCGCGCGTTCCAGCCCCAGGCGGTCACGGCGACGCCGAGCGCCTCGCCGACGTTCTCGTAGGTGCCGTCGGCCTGCCCGTGCAGCAGCAGGTTCTGGTTCATCAAGATCTCGACCGTCTCGGCGTACTGTGCATCGGTGCCCTTCACCGACGGCTTGAAGTAGTTGCGGCAGATGAAGGCCGCTTCTTCCTGGCCCTTCGGCATGCGGTCACACAGCGACGGCTCGTTCGACTGAACGGCGGTCAGGAGCACCATCAGGGCCGCGCACTGGCTGCGCGTCTTCGGGTCGGGGATCTGCTTGCACTTGGTGATGTTGCTCGGCTGATGCTGTGAGCCGTACTCGAAGTAGTACGACTGCGCGACGCTCTCTTCACAGCGCCGGCGATCGGCCTCGCGGTTCAGATCCTGGCAGTACTCACGAAAGGGCTGACGCTTCACGCGAGCCGCTTCGCCCGTACCCGCTGAAGCGATCTGAACGATGTAGATGTCGGGGCGCAGGTCGTTGTCGAAGTCGCCGGTGTCGACGCTCATGGTCGTATCGGTGCTGGCGGGGATGATGCCGTCGCTGCGCCGGATCATCTCGAAGCCGCCCTGGCCGTCGCCGTAGTAGAAGTAGTCCGGCGGCTTGAAGTCGTTGCCGACGATCAGGTCGAGGTGATCGTCGAGGTTCAAATCGGTGAGCAGCACGCTCAAGGTATCGCCCGGGATCTCGTCGAGCGTCTGCACGCGAAAGTGCCCGCCCTCGTTGAAGAGCAGGCGGTTCGCCGCCTCGGCCGCGGGCTCCTGCTTCGCGTAGCCGAAGAACCAGTTGCCGAGAATCGCGTCGAGATCGCCGTCTTCGTCGATGTCGCCGAACGACAGCGCCATCGTCAGCACGTGCGGCGAGCCCGCGACGGCGACCAGGTTCGCGGCTGGGAACTGGCCCTCGTCGCTGCGGATGTAGTGGTTGCCGTTCGCGTACGTCGTGAAAAAGACGTCGAGCCAGCCGTCGTTGTCGACGTCGACGAGCGCCGCCGAGTGCACGGCGTGATCTTCCTTGCCCGGGTACTCGATCTTCTGCTCAGTGAAGATCAGGCCCTGCTGGTTGATGTACAGGCGCGGGCCGAACTCGGTGGCGACCAGCAGATCCTGGTAGCCGTCGCGGTTGACGTCACCGGCACCCAGGCCTCGGCCGTTCCAGAACGGGGGGAAGAAGTGGTTCGGCGTCATGTGGTCGATGTGATCGACCCCGAGCTCGTTGCCCTGGCGCCGGGTGTACGCCTGC
The DNA here is from genome assembly GCA_965250285.1 of Myxococcota bacterium. Lineage (GTDB taxonomy): Bacteria > Myxococcota_A > UBA9160 > UBA9160 > UBA4427 > CAYYSY01. Next base: position 4,577,298 of record OZ252299.1, on the reverse strand, counting down.
TCGCCCGCCGCTGACCGCTTCTGGTGCGGCGCAGCCTCGAGGGTCACGTCGGGCGTATCGATCTTGGCCGCTTCGGCGCGCGCGGTCAGCACCGCGTTCGTCGGCGGCGTCACCTGGGCCCGAGCGGGCGCGGCGAGGATCAGGAGACCGAGAAGGATCGGGGTCAGGCGATGGATCAATTGAACTCGTCCAGGGTCTCGAGCATGACGTCCATCTCGTGCTGGTGCACCTGACTCGCGATCACGCCGCCCGCAACGCCGAGCGCGAGCAGCGCCACCGCGAGTGTGCTCGCGACGCGAGGCGACATCGTCGTCCAGATGATCGAGAACGAGTAGATGCTGTAGATGCCGAGGGTGAACAGCAGCGTGCCGACGTAGATCATCGGGACCCCCGCGGCGAGCAGCGTCGAGGCGATCACGATGTCGAGGGCGATCGGCAGCGGCAGGAAGAGACCGAATGCGGCGACGGCCAGCACGGCCGGCACCGAGACCGGCAGGTTGGCCACTTCTTCGAGCGGCACGATGTGCACGACGGTGGCTGCGAGAAAACCGGCGGCGACCATCAGGGGGAGCGTCGTCTTGAGGATGAACCACAGATTCGCGAGGTACTGCTTGCCTGCGCCCCGAATCGCATCGGGCCACGATTCTTCGCCGACGACGATCGGAACCTCGATCGGGCACGAACCGTCGTCGTAGGTCTCGATGCGTTCGTGGCTGAAGACCGTGCGCGAGAGGATGGGCACGACGACGATCAGAAAGAAGAGGGTGAGCCCGAGCTTGATCGCGACCAGATAGGTGGGGAACACCGAGAAGACCATCGTCACCACGATGATGTTGAGCGTCGGCGAGCTGAACATCGCCGCCAGGGTCGTCTCGATTCGGGCGCCCGACGAATGGAGCCCGCGCGCAATGGGGGCCGCGCAGTTGACGCAGACCCCCAGTGGCGCGCCGCTCACGACGCCGATGATCGAGTTGACGAACGGGTTCTGCGAGCCACGTCGATCGAGCAGGCTGAAGATCGTGAGGAAGCCGGCGCCCAGCAAGAAGCCGAACGTCATGCCCTTGCGGTTCTCCATGCCCCAGTTGATCGCCGAGACGACGATCCGCTTCGGCAGCGGGTCGCCGCGCTGGTTCTGGATGTAGGCCATGAAGGTGAGCGGGTCTTCGGCGGCGGTCTCACCGCCCATGATGGCCTTCTCGTTCAGAACCGGATACCGCGAGCCGCTCCAGAACGAAAAGGCGAGCACGAGCATCAGCATCGACATCAGCGCAATGCGCCGTCGGTGCTCGCGCCTCACCAGTGCCATCTTCGGAGACCTCTGACCTCGGCGCAGCAGACGGGCGGCCCGGTGCGATCGACGCCTGGCCGCGGTGCGAGGTGCGCCGACGCCGGCGCTTTGGCTCTGGGCTGGGTGTGCCGCGCACCGGGCCCTCGAGCGGGCCGATCATATCAGATCGACGCCTCGGCAATCCCACCTGGGCACGCACGCGGCGGCACTTCGGCATTCGCAAGCACGCAACTCTCAAGCAAGGGCGTTTCGATGCGCACGCATCGCCGCGCGTTCGCGCGCCATGGCGTGGGCCTCGCCGCGGGCCGCCGATACCCACGCGCGCACGCATCCCAAAACCGCGCCCCCCCCTACGGGGCACTCGGCGCAGGGCCAGAGCCTTCTTTATCTAGTGCCGTGGCTCGTTCCGATGCGTCGGCCCGGTTCGGTTCGGAACCCGGCGACGGCGGCGCCGCCGGCCCCTTCAGGTCGAGCGACGAAACCAGGCGATGGATCGAGAACGCGAGCGCGGCAGCGAGCAGCGTTGCCGCGACTGCGTGTCGCGGCTCGTCGAGCCACCACACCACGGGCTGAACCGACTCTTTCTGCCAGACGCCATAGAGCTGCCAGGGCACCGACGCGCCCACGAGCACCCACGCCCAAATCGGCCGCAGCGGCGCGTGGTCGCGCACCATGAAGGCCGGCAAGAGAAGCAGAGGGACGATCGGGTAGAGATGGCGCCCGCCCCACGCAATGGGCGGCGCCGAGCGTCCCCACACGTACGCGGCATAGAAGACAGCGAGCGTCGCCGATGCACCGAGGCACGTGATGAGCACGGCCCGCTGGTGTCGCCACGCTGCCGGGATCGCGAAGGCGGTCAGCACGAGGACCGGCACGTACCTGAACAGCCCGCCCTTCTCGCCGAAGAGGATGCGCGGTAGCTCCCAGCGCAGGTACTGGAGCTTGTAATGGCTCGAAGTCTGGTGCGGTGAGCCGGTGCTCAATGCGTCGCCGAAGCGGTGCTCGTTCCACAGCATGAGCCCCAGAACGCAGAGGCCGATCGGCGCGACATAGGCGACGAGCGCGCGCCACTGCCCTCGACCGCGCACGCACGCGAGGCCGACGAGCCAAGGGGCCGCGAAGACCATGTCGGGCCGGATGACGAGGGCCCAGCCGAGCAGCGCGCCGGCGAGCCCCCAACGACCGGTTCGGTCGCGCGCCTGCAGCACGAGGGCGAGGCTGCCGACGAGGCACGCCGCGGCGAGGGGGCGCGTCCAGAAGGTCGTGGCGTAGAACCAGGTGTTGGTCGCGAGGCCGAGCACGCAGGCCGCCTGCAGCCCGCGCGAGACGAGCCCGGTCGCAGAGACGGCGGCGTGGAACACGGCGACCAGCATCGCCGCCATCGCGAGCGGCATGAGCAGACTCGCCCAGAACATCATCGGCGCGTCATGTACGCCCGGCGCGCCGGTGCGAAGCTCGGGCCAGCCGACGACACGGCCGAGCCCGGCGAGCGGTGTCGCGGTGAGTGCCTGGCCCGGCGGCAGCAGCGAGTACCAGTGGCCGTCGACGCCTTGGCCGGTCCACGCTTCGAGGCGGCGGGGCAACGGCTCGCCGCCCCCCTCCCACATCACGAAGTGCCCCGTGCCGTAGAGCGTCTCGATCTGTTCGAAGTGGTAGCGGCTGTCCGAGAAGGCGCGGCCGTGCATCGTGAGCACGTAGAGCAGCGCGAACGCCACGAAGAGCCACCACCCGATGCGCGTGGGAGATGCGCCCGGGCCGACGCGTCGCCCGAGCATCGCCTGCGCCGGGCTCGAGGCTGCCTCGCTCATTCGAACTCATCTCCGCCAGCCGTCTCGCGCGGCCGGTACCGGCTTCGCCGCGAGGCGGGGCCACTCTATCATCTCCCTCTGCGTGTCTCGCCGTCGACCGGGCGAGTCGCGCTAGTCTCCCGCCCGATCCGGAGAGGTGGCCGAGCGGTTGAAGGCAGCGGTCTTGAAAACCGCCAGGGTGCAAGCCCTCGTGGGTTCGAATCCCACCCTCTCCGCCATTCCTCACACTCGACGCCCGCGCAGACGGGCCAGAGAACCCGTCGCGGCGCCGGTCGGATCGCTGAACGCGGCGCTACGCTTTCTCGGCAGGGGGGCAGGCACGTCTCCCGACGAGGGGGACGCGCGCGTGATCGATTCGACGATGAGCTGCCGCCGCGCCACCGCGCTGCTGCTCGGCCTCAGCCTGGCGCTGATCACGACTCTCTCGGTCGGCTGCGCCAAGCCGAAGCGCGGGCCGGCGGTGCCGGCGGGCAGCACGGCTGCGGCGACCGTGCCCGGCGTGCCGGGTGCGCGGTACTTCCTGCGCGAAGACCTCGAACGCATGATCGCCGACTCGACGGCGGCGCAGGAGCGCGGCGCCGCCGACCGGGCCGCGCGCGGCATGACGGGGGAGGCCCCGCGCCACTTCCTGGCGATCTCGGGCGGCGGCGACAAGGGCGCATTCGCCGCGGGCCTGCTCTACGGCTGGACCGAGGCGGGGACGCGCCCCGAGTTCGGCGTCGTCACCGGGGTGAGCACAGGTTCTCTGATCGCGCCGTTCGCGTTCGTCGGCGACGAGTACGACGACGTGCTGAAGGCGGTCTACACCGGCATCGGCCCCGAGCAGATCTACGAGAAGCGATCGATGTGGTCGCTGCTGCGCGGCGACGCCATGGCCGACAGCGCCCCGCTCGCCGCGCTGATCGCCGAGCACGTCGACGACACGCTGCTCGAGAAGGTGGCCGCGCAGTACGAACGCGGCCGCTGGCTGATGGTGGTGACGGCCGATCTCGACGCGCGGCGCCCCGTGATCTGGAACATGGGCGAGATCGCGCGGGTCGGATCGCCCGAGGCGCTCGCGCTCTTTCGCAAGGTGCTGCTCGCGTCCGCGTCTCTGCCCGGGCTCTTCCCGCCCGTGCTCTTCGATGTCGAGGTCGACGGGCAGCCCTATCAGGAGCTGCACGTCGACGGGGGCGTCGCTGCCCAGAGCTTTCTCTTTCCACCCTCGTTCGCCGAGGCGATGGAAGAGCGCCACCTGGTGCAGGATCGCGAACGGCACGTCTATCTGATTCGCAACGCGCAGTTCAAGCACAAAGGCTCCGAGGTCGCGCGCAGCACGCTGCCGATCTTCTTCATCTCGAACTCGATGCTCTTCACCGCGGGTGGCATCGGTGACATCTATCGCATCTACACCGTGGCCGAGCGCTTCGGCATGGATTTCAACCTCGCGTACATCCCGAACGACTTCGACGCCGAGCACCCCGAAGACTTCGACACCGCCTACATGAACGAGCTCTTCGAGTTCGCGCGGTCGCGGGCGGCGGAGGGCTATCCCTGGCAGCACGAGCCAATCGGGTTCGAGACGACCCTGGCCGATCCCGAGAAGGAGTGAGGTATGTCGGAGGGCGCGGCCCCGCGACGCGAGGGTGAACGCTTCCAGAAGGGTTTTCTCATCGCCCTGGTGTTGCTGATCAGCCTGGCGTTTCTCGCGACGATCCAGAGCTTCTTGATGGCGATCCTCATCGCCGCGTTGGCATCGGGTCTCTGCCAGCCCGTCTACAAGCGGCTGGCCAAGGCGCTCGGGGGGCGCGAGAACGCCGCATCGGTCGTCACGATCCTGCTCGTGCTGCTGGTGATCATCGGCCCGGTCACGTTCTTCTTCACGATCGTCACCAGCGAAGCGCTGCAGGTCAGCCAGTCGGTCGGGCCCTGGGTGAACGAGAACCTCGCCGCGCCCCACGAACGCAACGCGCTGTTCAACAGCCTGCCGTTGCCCGAGTGGATCGAGCGCGAGATCGCGCCCTACCAGAGTCAGATCGCGAGCAAGATCGGCGAGTGGGCCGGTCGGATCGGTGCGTTCTTCGTCGCGGTGCTGACCGCGGCGGCGAAGGGCACGGTCAGCTTCTTCATCACGCTGTTCATCATGCTCTACGCGATGTTCTTCTTCTTGAAGGACGGCAAGAAGGTGATGGATCAGATCCTCTACTACGTGCCGCTCGGCAACGAAGAAGAAGATCTGCTGGTCGAGCGCTTCGTCTCGGTGACCCGCGCGACGCTGAAGGGCACGCTGGTGATCGGCATCGTGCAGGGCGGGCTGGCCGGTGCGGCGTTCTGGGTCGTGGGGATCGAGGGCGTCGCGTTCTGGAGCACGCTGATGGCGATCCTCTCGATCATCCCCGGCCTCGGCACGGCCCTCGTCTGGGTACCGGCAGTGATCTACCTCGTCGCCATCGGCAAGGTCGTCGCCGCCGTCGGTCTGGCGCTCTGGTGCATCGCCGTCGTGGGCACCGCCGACAACGTGCTGCGCCCGGTGCTCGTCGGGCGCGACGCCAAGATGCCCGACCTGATGATCTTGCTCTCGACGCTCGGGGGGCTCGTGCTCTTCGGGGCGCTCGGCATCGTGATCGGCCCGATCATCGCGGCGCTGTTCATCACGGTATGGGAGATCTACGGAAGGGCGTTCTCCGACGTGCTCCCGCACCGCGTTGGTGTCGACGCCGTCGACGAGGCAGAATAGGGGGCCCGCACCGCGGCCGCCGCGTGACCCTGCGGCACCGAACCGAGGGCCCCATGACGAAGAAGTACACGTGCATCATTCAGGAAGGGCAGGCCGCCGAGCGCGAGAAGGCGACGCTCGAGGCCGAGCTGCGCGCGATCGGCGTCGAGCGCTTCGGCGACGACCCGAGCGACACCGAGGTCGACTGGGTCGTCATGAAGAAGGGCTGGGCGTGGACGGCCGGCGAGCCGAGCACGTCGTCGCTGATCATTCGCAGCGTGCCGGTGGACTACCCCTCCGACGAGCGCGAAGCGTTTCTGCGCAGCGTCGGCGACCTCTGGTCGAACCGCACCGGCTGCCACATCAACGAAGTCGTCATCACCGCCTGGGATGGTCCGCTCCCGGGCTGAGAAGAGAGGAGAGCCCCATGCCGCTCTACCGATGCAGCATCCGCGAAGGTCTGAGCAGTGAAGAGCAGCGCGCGCACATCGCGAAAGAAGTCGTGCGTGTGCACTGCGGCGTGACCGGCGCACCGCCGTCGTTCGTCCATGCGTTCTTCTCGGAGCGACCCGCGGGCGAGATGCCCGCTGGCAAGGCCGCCTTCATGCTCGGCTCGATCCGCTGGGGTCGCACCGACGAGCAGAAGCAGGAGATCGTCGCCGATCTGAGCCGCACGATCGCAGAGACGCTGGGCTGTGACGCAGCCGACGTCGGCGTCACGACCGTCGACGTGCCGAGCAAGTGGAACATGGAGGGCGGCGAGCTGCTGCCCGAGCCCGGCGAAGAAGAGGCGTGGCTCGAGCGACATCGCTGATCGGACGCTCGACGCGACCGCGTCTGATCGGCCGCGCTCCTGCATGGGCTACCCTCCGCGCCGAACCGGCCTCGCTGAGGTCGTCCAGACCGCGAAGGACCAGCCCATGTACGACGCGACACCCGCCCCCTCGACTGAAGTGCCCGAGCGCACGAGATCGCGCTACCACCGCGCGCGCCGCCTCACGCTCACCGTTCTCGTGTCGCTGAGCCTGGTGCTCTCGGGCGGCGTCGCGCTCGGCGACGACGGCGCTGGCGAGGGTGGCAAGAAGCGCAAGCCCCGCCGCTACTACCTCAACGCGATGGTCGGTGGTACGTGGGTCGGCGCCGACCTCACGGGCTCGACGAACACCGACGGTGCTGCGCCGAGCACCACGATCAACGACCAGAACCCGTTCGGTGGTGCGGCGCTCGGCACGATCCTCGACCTCGGTTGGAGCGATCTGCGCCTCGAGCTCGAGGGCGTCGGGGGGCGTAGCTACACGTACCGGTTCAGCACCACGTCTGGGGAATGGGTCACCACGGCCGATAGCTGGCAGATCCAGGGCAACTTCTGGTTCGAGTACGGCCTCGATCGACTGATGCCCGATACGCCGATCTTGAAGAACCTCGCGCCCTTCGCAGGTGGCGGCGTGGGGTTCTCGCGCGCGAAGCTGTCGACGAGTGGCCCGGGCGCGTCGGGCAGCCGAGACAACACGACCTTCGCCTGGCAGGTCGGGGCCGGCCTCGCCTACCACCTGACCGACTGGCTGGTCATCGACACGCGGTACCAGTATGCCGACCTCGGCAAGACCGACGTCATCGTGTTCAGCGGCGGTACCCGTGAGGGCAAGTTCGAGTTCGATACCGGCACCAACGAGATCGTTGGCAGTCTGCGTTTCGTGCTTCCCTCCAACTGAGCCACGCATCACCCGATCCCGCTGGCGCCCTCCGGAGTCTCGCTCTGTCCCTCATCCGATATGAAGACGTGAAGCTCGGCGTGCCGACGCGCAGCGCCGGCTATGTCGTACCGCGCGACGAAGTGATCGCGTACGCGCGCCAGTGGGATCCGCAGCCCTGGCACCTCGACGACGCGGCGGCGGCCGAGACGTTCTTCGGGCGCATCTCGGCGTGCTTTTCGCACGTCTTCGCGATCATGTCGAAGCTCACCATCGACCAGCCCGATCGACTCGACGTCGTGGCCGGGCTTGGCTTTCGCGAGTGCATGATGACGAGCCCGGTGTATCCCGGTGACGTCCTCACGCTCGAGTCCGAGGCCGTGAGCAAGCGGGTGAGCCGCAGCAAGCCCGATCGCGGCATCGTGACGACGCGCTTCATCCTGCGCAACCAAGACGGCGTCGAGGTGTTTCGGGGCGAGGGCAACGCCATGGTCGCCCGCACGATCCCGAGCGATGAAGGCGAGCCCGGCGTCGCCTGAACCGCGTCTGCGCGCGGCACTGGACGGATGGTGACTGCCGCGCTGCCACCATGCGCAGGTATGGAACGAGCGGGGTTCGGAACGCAGGCGTGTTCGTGGGGCCTGGTTCGGGGTTTTCCCTGATTCGGCGCGCCGAGGCCTCGGCGATTTCCCTCGCACCTGCGCATCTTCTGCTGCGGGTTCACTCTGCCCTCCCAAATGAGGGGGAGGAATCTTGATTTTGACTCTACAGGCCGAGGCGGCGCGCGCCGATCCCCCGAGCGGGCTTCGATCCGGGGCTCATCCGCGCTGCCGTTGCTGGTTGGAGAGTCGAGATGGCCGAAGCCCCGCCCCTGGTCGAACCCCGCGTGTGCCTGATCGACGCGTCGGGTGAGCTCGCGTCGACGCAGACCCTGCTGAACGATCTGGGCATCGGCTGGTGCGACGGCCTGCCCGAAGGCGACGGCCAGGCCGATCTGCTGATCACCACACCTCAGGCCGCTCTCTCCGATACCAGCCTGCGCACACGCGTCGGCGCCGCCACGCACGTCGTGATGGGCAGGACGCTCTCGCGCATGCTCCGCAAAGAGCTCGAGCGACACCCATGCGACTTCGTCGTCGAGCTGCCGATCGATCCGTCGAGCCTGCGCGCGCTGATCGAGCACGCGCTCTATCGCGGGCCCGAACGCCGCAAGGGCATGCGCGCGATGATCGGCGGCGAAGTCAAGCTGAAGGCCGGCTTCTTCACGCGGCGTGCCACGCTGCTTCAGCTGTCGGAGCGAGGGTGCGGTCTGCACGTCGACGAGGGCATCAAAGCCGACGAGGTCACGCTGCGTTTGCCGACGAGCTGGACCGGCGGTCGCAAGCTCGACCTGCGCGCGCGGGTGCTCTCGCAGCATGCGCGCGCCGGCGACGGCACGGTTGTCGCGCTCGAGTTCTGCGACGCCAGTATGGCTGCGCGCAAGCGGCTGCGTGAGATCATGAAGGGGCAGGCTGCGCACGGCAGCTTGCTGCATCCGGGTGCGCGTCGCGTCGGTGGCCCGACCGAACACGCCCGTTCGCCGAAGCCCGCCGAGACGCCGTCGAACGACGCTGCGCCGGCGGCCGAAGAACCCAAAAGCGCCAACCAACGGCGCGCGGCGCGCAAGACGTTCCACAAGCGCATGCTCGCCACGCTGCGCGGTCAGGCCCAGGCCGTCGTGAGCCGCGACATCTCGGCCGGCGGCATGCGCCTCGCCGCCGACCCCGAGATCGGCGAAGGCGACGAGCTCAAGCTCGCGCTCTACGGCGGCAAGGGCTCGCCGCCGCTCGTGCTGCGCGGCGTGGTCGTGCACGCCGACGCGACCACGGGTCTCGGCCTCGAGTTCATCGACGTACCCGAGCAGATGCAGGATCGCCTCGACGCCATCGTCGAAGGCAGCCCGATCTCGGGGCCCGTCGATGCGGCGAGCGGCCGCTCGAAGGTCGTCGTCACCGAGATCGTCGACCGCACGCCGAGCGACTGAACCCGCCCCGGCACGGCCCCGCCGCCCGATCCAGACAAAGCGCCAAGCCCCTGATTCGACGAGGAAAAGCGCCCGTCGAACGCCCCTCGCCGGGCAGTCGTGGTATGGTCTCGCCCCCCGGAGAGGTGGCCGAGTGGCTGAAGGCGCGCCCCTGCTAAGGGTGTATAGGGAAACCTATCGAGGGTTCGAATCCCTCCCTCTCCGCCATTCATCGCGACATGGCGCGGCCGTGTCGCTTGGCTGAAGGCTCTGTATCTGCAACACGGCCAAGCCGTGTTGCTTGGCTGAAGGCTCTGTATCTGCGACACGGCCAAGCCGTGTCGCTTGGCTGAAGGCTCCCTCTCGGCGTTGGATCGGCGTTGGCTCTGGTTGATCGATCGAACCGACCCCGGCGCGCGGGAGGGGCTCGCCCCCGACGGCAGACTGACTCCACGGAGAGATGGCCGAGTGGCTTAAGGCGCACGCTTGGAAAGCGTGTGTAGGGAAACCTACCGTGGGTTCGAATCCCACTCTCTCCGCCAGTCGGTCTGGTCGTTCCGAGACATTCCAGTGAATCCGAGACGCGGCGTGAGAGAGCGCGCGCGTTCGCGGGGTCTTGCCCGGTACCGGTTCGCGACTCCGACCGGAGACTCGCGGCTCTCTCTGGAATCGAGCCGGTGCGGTCGCACCATCTCTGTTGCGAACTCGGGCGGTTGGAATCCCGTCGCGCCGGTTTTCCATCGGCCGCCCGCTCCGCCATTGCTTGCTCGAGCGCACGCGCTCGCAAGCGGGCGCAGAAGACACTCCCACCGCAGCGATGTCGCTACTGGCGGAGCCGACCCGCCACTGAGGCGGCCCCCGCCCCGCCGGCTCGACCCATTCCGGCCGGGAGATCTCGTGATGCGGCCCGACGGGTGAGCGTCCTTCGACGGTGATGTCGCACAGCCTCGGCGAGATCCCATCGAGACGCGGCGTGGGCGGTTGAGCCCCACGGGAGGGGCTCCGACGCCCTCACGCCGCATCGGGCAAGCCGACTCGCGCAGGCTCCCGTCGCTCCGAGCGTATATTTTGTCGGTAACTCAGACAATAGATATGATATCGTCAGAGTGGCCGACAAAATAGGAACAAGAGATGGTCGAAGAAGAACAGGACGGTCGAAAGGCCCGCTCCCATCGGACCCGCGCCGCGGTTGCCGCGGCCATGCTCGACTGCCTCGAAGCCGGTCTGGCGCGTCCTTCGTCGGATCAGGTGGCGGAGCGCGCAGGGGTGTCGTCCCGCGCGGTCTTCCGGCACTTCGAGAACATGGAGGCGCTTTTCGAGGCGGCCGCCCAGCTGCAGTTCGAACGGGTCAAGGGGCAGCTCGAACCGGTCGTGACCGAGGGCTCGCTCGAAGAGCGAATGGATTCTCTCGTTCGGCATTGGGTCCGCCGCAACGAGCTCATTGCTCCGGTTCGCCGGGCGGCGCTGCTCTACGAGCCGTTCTCCAAGGTCATCCGAGACCGGTACGCGTTCGGCCGCGCAGCCGCCCGTCGGCAGCTACGGGCCGTGCTTGCTCCTGAGTTGGATTCGCTGTCGGAGCCCCAGCGCAGCGATCTGATCGTCGCGCTCCGCGCGTTGCTCTCGTTCAGCTACTGGGAGGAGCTGCGGCGCCACTCGAGGCTGTCGGAAGAAGCGGCGGCTCGGGTGTTGCGCGAAGCCGTGCGGGCCCTGATGGCTTCGGCTCTCTCGGACGCTCGTCGCCAGGACGGACGTCCGAAGACCAGCCTCTCCATCGAGCCGCCCAGCAGATCGTCCTAGAAGAGAACACAGCAACCGTGGAGGCGAGCAAGGCAGCCGTGCGTACGACGTTGATTCAGCTGATCATTCTCTTTGGCGCGGTCATGTGCGCCACAACTGCATCACTGGATGCGTCTGCCCAAGGAGTCGTGTCGTTCGATCCTCCCGGTCGAACGAGTTGGGTCCCAGACGGCTGCCGCCAGGTGCCGTACGACGATCCGGTCGTTCCCTCTAGAGAGTCCTGGCGAAACATCCATGGGGACGCGATCAACACGGATGAGATCTCGCGAGCGATCGCCCCCGTGATCGAGGCCGAGTGGGTCGCAGAGCCCGCCACCTACAACCTGACGGGCCCCGCCATCGACGACGCGGGGAATCTCTACATCTCTCCCTACCGCCCCTACGAGAACGTCGTCCTGATCTCGATCGATCCCAGCGACGGCTCGAGACGCTGGGCCATCACCGGGACCGGCGCCGTCCCCGGTACCTCGGCACCGATGGTGCTGGACGAGCCGAGCGCTCCCGGCGAGCAACGTGTCTACCTGGCGCTCTACGACCGGGCGCTCTCGGTGAGCCCGGATGGGACGATCATCTGGGACGTCCCCACTGGTCTCTCGCTCGGGTCCCCACCGACCTCGGCCGGCGTCCTCGGGGTCAACTACCTCCCGGGTCTGGACGCGATCGTTGCGCTCACCGTCGACGGGTTCGTCTACGCCCTCGATCGGTCGACCGGAGCCCAGCTGCTCACCGCTCCGTTCCAGCTTCCCGGTGAGGCGTCGCCCGCTGCGGGGGGCAGCCTGCCGCCGACGCTCGTGGCCGCCGCGGAAGACGAGTGGCAGACGCTCGTGAACGCCCCTGATGGGTCCTTCGCCCCCTTCGTCAGTGGCGCACAGGGCGCGGGCAGGGAAGTGACCAACATGTTCTCGATCGACCCCTTCACCGGTCGCCTCTGGATCGCAGCGACGGCGCCCGACGCAGAGGATGGCACCGTCGACGGAGTCTCGGAGCTCGGCGCCCTGTACGGGCTCGACATCGTCCCGGACGGCGGCAGCTTCCAGGTGACAGAGGCATGCCACGCTTCGTTCCAGGGAGGCTCGGCCTCGACGCCCGCGCTGCGGGCCGACGGGAGTCGAATCTACGTGGGCGACGACGCCGGCAAGCTGCTGGCGATCTCGGCTCAGGATTGTTCGACGATCTGGGAGCTGGACGTGGGCCAGCAGATCGTGGGATCGGTGGGCGTATCGTCCGACGACGATGCCCTCTTCGCTCCCTCGCGCGACTTCATCACCCAGGTGTTCGACGAGGGCGCCACCGGGGTCCAGGGCTGGCAGGCAGGCACCGCCGGGTTGTTCGAGGGCTTCCCAGCCGACTACACCGAGTTCAAGCTGAGCCTGCCTTCCATCGGTGCAAACGCGCTGGGCTTCCAGGCCGCGATCGGCCCTGTTCTGAGCGGCATTCCCTTTGCGGTGGCGGTCGGCTACGGAACCCTCGACCGCGAGACCGGGGCCGTCCGCTCCTTCACGGTCGGCACCGAAGAGAGCATCGCAGTCTTGACGTCGGGTGCGGATGGGTCGCTCTATATCGGCAACTCGCCGGCGCGGCGTCCATTCTCCATCGCATTGGGCCTGACGCCCGGTCCGCTATCCGGCGGGATCACGAAGTACGCCGTGCGCCGACACGATCTGCTGTCGCGTGACGCGGTCTGTGCCGCCTCGGATCGCGCGACGAATGCCTTTGCCTTCCGCGCAACGTGCCCCGACTCAGCCGCAGCGGACGTGACGCAGATCGGCGAGCTGATCTCGCAGGCCGAGCAGGCCGGTCAAGAGGCCGTGGCCCAGGGCGAGATCTCGAGTGCGGCCTGGACGGCGATCTCCGCGGAGATCCAGAGCGCCTCGCTCGCGCTCGATGTGTCGACGCTGAATGACGCCGCGACGCACCTCGAGAACGCCTGCGAGGCCCTCTCACCCGCAGAGCCGGTCCCCGCGCTGGGCGCATCGGGATTCGTTTGCTTGGTGAGCGGCTTTCTTGCTGTCGGCTCGTGGGCGGTCCAACGCCGGAAGTCGATCTGCTGACGGCGCGTTCGAGCGCACCATGGGCGAAGATCGCTGCGTCTTCCGACCTGGCCGTCGGAACGCTCCGTGTTCGACCGTGTAGGAAACTCGCGCACGAGGCAGGTCTGAGCAGCTCTTCGCGCGGTGAGCGGCCGGATCGCGATTTCGCGTCGGACCCTCTTCCCTGTATCCTCCGGGCGTATCGCGGAATTCGTGGGAGACACCAGATCTCCCGAGCCCGAAACCGCCGCCCGTCGCTCCGTGTCGGCCCTGAACATGCGTCGAGGACGCACGGAGTCTCGAACCGAGTTGCCCGGATCGGCCGGAATCAGCACGCCCCTTTCTCGATCGGTCTGCATCGAGGCGCGGCGAGCCAAGCCGCCGACGGGCCGCGATCGGGAAGAACGGCACTCGCCGGATCGGGCTGCTAGCCTGCTCGGCTTTCGCGCGGCCGCAGGTGGGCCGCGGCAGCGAAGGGTGTGAGATTGGGCCAGAGGAGCACAGCCGCTTCGCTCGTCGTGCCAGCCCCCGCGACCGGAAGGCTCGAGCGAGCCGCCTCCTCTCTCCTGATCGCGTCGGCCTTCCTTCTCGTGGCACCGCTCATCGCCGCGACGGATGCAGGCGCAGCCCCGAGGCTGACGGCTTCGACCTCTCAGTCGAGCGATGGCGTCTACCAGCTGTCCTGGGAGTTCGGCGGTCCCGCCGTGCTCGAGGAGTCGAGCTCGGCGGATTTCGGCGATGCACGGGTCGTGTACCGGGGCCAGGATCAGGCCACAACGCTCACCGGCCGAAGCGACGGCACCTATACCTACCGGCTTCGTACGGGCGACGGGTCGATCCCGAGCGAGCCCGTGCAGGTCGACGTCGAACACCATCCCCTTGGGCGCGCGCTCGCCTTCTTTGCGGTCGGGCTCTTCGTGTTCGCGGGGACGATCGTCGTCGTCGTCCGAGGCGCCGCCTCGGAGGGAAAGGACGCGGTGGGGGCTTCCACGGGATCCGCGCATGGCTGAGCTCTGCATCGACGCCGCGCGCCTCGAAGCCGACCTCGCCGCGCTGGCTCGCATCGGGGCGGGCGACACGCCCGGCCTGAATCGGCGCGCCTTCACCCCCGCCGACATGGCCGCACGTCGGTGGCTCGTCGATCGCTTCGATGAGTGCGGCCTGAAGACGCGCGTCGACGGGGCCGCGAACCTCGGCGCACGCTGGCCCGATACCGAGCTCGACGACGTGCCCTGCGTCATGACGGGCTCCCATCTCGACACGGTTCCCGACGCCGGCCAGCTCGACGGCGCGTACGGCGTCGTGGCCGGTCTCGAAGTCCTCCGGGTGCTGGTCGAGAACGGCGTGCCGCTCGAGCGGCCGGTCGAGCTCGTCGCGTTCTCCGACGAAGAGGGGCGCTTTGGCGGCATGCTGGGCTCGCAGGCGATGAGCGGGCAGCTCACGCCCGAGTCGATCGCGCTCGCTCGCGATCTCGACGGGGTCAGCCTCGAGACTGCGATGGGCGAATGCGGCTACCACGCGCGCGATGCCCTCACCGCAGAGCGGCCGCCGGGCTCGATTCACGCGTTCGTCGAGCTGCACATCGAGCAGGGTCCCGTGTTGGAACGCGACGGCGCGACGATTGGGATGGTCGACGCGATCACCGGCCTCTTCCGATGGGACGTGCGGTTGATCGGCGAAGCGAACCACGCCGGCACGACACCCATGGACATGCGGCGGGACGCCTTCCGGGGCGCCGCCGAGCTCGCAGGCCAGATCGATCGCATCCTCGAAGAGCACGGCAGCCCGCGCAGTCGCGCGACGATCGGACGCATCGAGCTCGTTCCGGGCGCGGCGAACGTCGTGCCGGGCGAGGCGCGGCTCGCGCTCGAGGTGCGGGATACCGACCCGCAGACGCTCGACACCCTTTCGGATGCATTCCGACGCACGTTCTCGGCGATCGCACGCCGCCGTGACCTCGGCTTCGAGTTCGAGCTCGTGAGCGAGATCGAGCCTGTCGCATGTCACGAACGCGTCCTCTCGGCGGTGCAGAGCGCCTGCGACCGACTCGACGTCTCACCCTTGCCCATGCCCTCGGGCGCGGCCCACGACACGCAGATGATCGCGCGGGTTGCACCCGCCGGCATGATCTTCGTCCCAAGCCGGGGGGGCCGCAGCCACTCGCCCGCAGAGTGGACCTCGCCCGCGGACATCGCCCGGGGCGCAAACGTCCTTCTCCATACGATGCTGGAGCTGGCGCGATGAACGACGAGGACGAAGAGGGACCGCTGGGTCAGCCGACCGTCCGATTCGATCACCCGTCGTTTCTGAACGTCGACCCGCTGAAGGCCCCCTATCGGGAGGCCTTCACCGAGACGCCGGCGCTTCAGCGTTCGCTTCGGGGGGCGCATACGGCGCTGCTCTGCATCGACATGCAGTACCTCGACGCCGTTCGCGGCCACGGTGTCTTTGCGCGCGTCGAGGCCTCGGGGGTGCCGCTCGAGGCCCAGGAGTACTACTTCGGAAGGCTCGAAAACGTGGTGCTGCCGAACGTGCGCCGGCTGCAAGACGCATTTCGAGGCGCAGGGCTCGAGGTCATCCACACCCGCATCGCCTCGCTGACCGCGAACGGCCGCGATCGCAGCCCGGGCCACAAGCGCCTCGGTCTCCATGCGCCGCCCGGGTCGAAGGAGGCGGAGTTCGTCGAGATCGTGGCCCCCGCGTCCGACGAGATCGTGATCAGCAAGACGGCGTCCGGCGTCTTCAACTCGACCAACCTGAACTATGTCCTGCGCAATCTCGACGTCAACGCGCTCTTTGTCACGGGGGTGTACTCGAACGAGTGCGTCTCGACCGCGATCCGGGACGCCTGCGACCTCGGCTACTATGTGACACTGATCGGTGACGGTTGCGCGACCGTCACGCCCGAGCTCCAGGAGGCCACCATCACCACGCTGAGGGATCGCTACGCACGCGTGCTCTCCACGGCAGAAGCGATCGACGAGGTCGAGGCACTCGCAAAGGCCGAGCATGAGTGAAGTCCAGACCGCCATCCTCGATCCGAACGTCGGCTGGGGCATCCTCGCGGCGTTCAGTGTCTTGTGGGTCGCGCTCGGCTGGTACTTCGGGCGGGAGACCGAGGATCTCGAGGGCTTCATGCTCGCGGGGCGTCGCGTGGGGCTGGCGCTGGGCGTCGCCACCGCGATGGCCACCTGGGTCACGAGCAACACGACCATGGCCGCTCCCCAGCTGGCGCTGCAGCTCGGGGTCTGGGGCATGATCGGCTACTCGCTGGGCGCCGTCGGCCTGCTGCTCTTC
Organism: Myxococcota bacterium; assembly: GCA_965250285.1. Lineage (GTDB taxonomy): Bacteria > Myxococcota_A > UBA9160 > UBA9160 > UBA4427 > CAYYSY01. The sequence goes on along the minus strand of OZ252299.1, from coordinate 4,560,690 downwards.
GCTCCGCTTGCCCGCCGCATCCGGAGCCTGATGCCCGGCGGCTTCACGAGCGGCGATTTCATTCGGCTCCGCTACGGCAAGACGGCCTGGCGGATCTTCCTCGCCATCTCGCTCTTCTACGCCCTGGGCTGGCTGATCTCGATGGGCACGGCGGGCGGGGTCCTGATCCACGCATTGACGGGCATCGAGTACCGCCTCGGCATGACCGTCATCGTGGCAATCTGCGTCGCCTACACGTTGCTCGGTGGCCTGCGCGCCGTGATCGGAACCGACTTCATCCAGACCGTCATCATCCTGGTCGGCGTGAGCGTGCTGGCGTGGCTCGCGATCGATCGCGTCGGCTTCGATCGCATGCACGAGGCCACCCTGGCCGAGCGCCCCGAGCTCCTCAATCTGCTCTTCCCCGCCGCCATCATGTTCCTCTTCAACAACCTGCTCTTCGGTGTCGGCGAGATCTTCCACTCGAATGTCTGGTGGAGCCGAGCCTTCGCGTTTCGGGAGGGGGTGGGTCTGCCCGCCTACCTGATCGCCGGCGCCCTCTGGATCCCGGTTCCCATCGTCGCGGGGTTCGTCGCGCTGACCGTGCCCGCGCTCGGCCTGAACGTGCCGTCTGCCGACATGGTCGGGCCGATGGTGGCCGCTCACCTGCTCGGCCAGGGCGGCGCGATCCTCGTCTTCATCGTCGTCTTCGCTGCGCTCGCTTCGAGCCTCGACTCGCTGCTCGCCGCCACCTCCGATCTCGTGCTGACCGACCTCTACAAGGGGCACCTCCGGCCCGATGCCGACGCCGCAGAGCTCGCGCGTGCGGCGCGCTGGATCGTGCTCGGGATCGGCGTGCTCACCTGGGCCCTCTGCATGCCGAGGCTCGCCACCCTCGCCGAGCTGCTCCACTTCACGGGCGCGTTCGTCGCCAGCACGATCTGGCCGATCGCGACCGGGCTCTACTGGCGCAACGCGAGCCCCGTCGGTGCGTCGGCGGCGATGTTCCTCGGGACGGCGGCGGGACTGATCGCCTACTCGACGATCGGCTTCTACGTGGCCGCACTGGTCTCGGCGGCCGTCTCGATGGCCATCGTGTGCGTCGCTGTCCGTGTGGCCCCGGAGCCCTTCGATTGGTCTTCACTCGGCGGAACCGAAGGATGAAGGAGACACGACGATGACAGCCTCCGTCGGATTCCTGAGCGCATTGGTGACCCTCGCGACTGTCGTAGCGACCCTCGCGCCCGTCATCCTCGTGGTGCTGTGGATCCGCGACGCCCGCGGGAGACGCCTGTGGTAGACCCGAAGAAACGGAGAACACTCGAGCTTGCGCTCGAAGACGGGCTCGCCAGCGAGGAGCACGAGCTCGATATCCAGGGCTTCGAGCGCCCGCGAGAGCTGATCGAGTCGATCGCCGAGAATCTCGCGCCGCTGCTCGAGATCTCGGACCGACCGGTGATCTCGGCCCGCCAGTTCGACCGCGACCAGATCGTGCAGCTCTCGCGGCTCGCCGCCCGTTACGAGACACAGCCCCAGGTGATCAGCCGCCCGCTCACGGGCAAGATCCTGGTCAGCGCCTTCTACGAGCCCAGCACGCGGACGCGGCTCTCCTTCGAGAGCGCCTGGCATCGTCTCGGCGGCGACGTCATGTCGATCACCGACCCGCTCTCCACCGGGCTCGCCAAGGGCGAGTCGCTCTCTGACATCGCCGAGATGCTGAACCACTATGGTGACGTCGTCGTGCTGCGTGACAGCGACGAGCACTCGGTCTATGACATGCTCGACTCGCTCCGCGTTCCGATCATCAACGCGGGCAACGGGATCGACGAGCATCCCACCCAGGCACTGGCCGATCTCTACGCCCTGCTCAAGTGGCGTCCGGACCTCGCGGAAGATGGGGTCGAGGCGCCACCCCGAATCGGGATCGTGGGTGTCCCCTCGCAGATGCGCACCGTTCGCAGCCTGCTCATCCTGCTCTCGCAGTTCGCGGCCAACATCGAGCAGATCGACATCATCAGCGACGAGCCCGAGCCCTTCTCGTCCGACCAGCGGGAGGAGCTCGAGAAGGCGGGGCTGCGCTTCTCGGTCGTCAACGAGCTGGAGCCCGTGCTGCCCGAGCTCGACGCCGTCTACATCAACGCGATCGCCTGGAAGGGCGACGACTACGAGTCGATGGGCGCACGGTTCCGGCTCGACGCGAGCTCTCCCTTCAAGGCCGGCGCCATCGTGCTCCACCCCCTCGCTCGCGGCGAGGAGCTCGCCCGTGATCTCGACCGCACCCCTCACAACTGGTACTTCGCGCAGGCTCGCGGCGCGGTCTTCATCCGCATGGCGCTGCTCTCGGCCATGCTGAAGACCTACCGGTAGGAGTCCGTCCCATGTGTGGCATCGCTGGCGTCTTCCACGCCGACCGAGCGCGCCCCGTCGACCCCGACACCCTGGTCGCGATGGCGGCGATCCAATACCACCGCGGTCCCGATGGCTTCGGCTGGAAGACGATGGACGGCGTCGGCATGAGCCACGCGCGGCTGTCGATCATCGACCTCGACGAGGAGCGTGGCCGCCAGCCCTTCGTCAGCCGGGACGGCCGCTGGCTGCTCGCCCAGAACGGCGAGTTCTATGACTACAAGCGACTCCGGGCGGACCTCACTGCGCGGGGGGCCCGGTTCGTCACGAAGAGCGACTCGGAGCTGGTCCTCCACATGGCGCCGCGCCTCGGCATCGACGCCACCCTCGAACACCTGCGCGGCGAGTTCGCCTTCGCGGTCTACGACCGCGAGGAGGACGAGCTCACGCTGGTGCGCGACCGCTTCGGGATCAAGCCGCTCTACTACGTCGCGACCGACGACGCGCTGGTCTTCGGCTCCGAGCTCAAGGTGCTCTTCGCCCACCCCGACGTGCCGCGTCGATTCGATCCGCAGGGCGTCTACCACCAGCTGATGCAGACGATCGTCCCCGGCACGACGGCCTTCGCAGGCGTTCGCCAGGTCTCACCCGGCCATGCGGTCCGCGTCCGCCGCCGGGACGGAAGACTCACGGTCGAGGAGCGCCGCTACTGGGACATCGACTTCCCCGAGAAGGGCGGCCACGCGAAGCTCTCGGACGACGAATGCGTGGAGGCGGTGCGCGCGGGGCTCCTCGAGGCCGTGCAGCTCCGGCTCGAAGCCGACGTCCCCGTCGGCTGTTACCTGTCCGGCGGCATCGACTCGTGCTCGATCCTCGGGCTGGCCTCGGCGGCCCAGCAATCGCCGGTCAAAGCCTTCACGATCGGCTTCGACAGCGCGGAGTACGACGAGACGCCCATCGCGCGCGAGATGGCCGAAGCGGTCGGCGCCGATCAAGATGTGCTGCGCCTCGATGCCACGCATCTCTACGACCACTTCGAAGAGACGCTCTGGCACACCGAGCGGTCGATCTACAACACGCTCGCCGTGGCCAAGCTGCTCATGAGCCGGCACGTCCGCGACGCCGGATACAAGGTCGTCGTCACCGGCGAAGGCTCGGACGAGCTCTTTGCCGGCTATCCCGCGTTTCGAAACGACCTCTTTCTGCACGGGCTCGACGATCTGCCCGAAGCCGATCGACGCGAGTGGGAGGCGACGCTCCACGAGAAGAACGCGCTCTTCAAGGGCGCGATGCTGGCCGAGGACACGGTCACCGACGCCGCGCTCGTCGACCGAGTGGGCTTCACGCCCGCCTGCCTTCAGCCCTGGCTCGCGGCCTCGACGCATGTGCCGGGCATTCTCCACCCCGACATCGCAGCCGACCTGGCCGGCTATGAGCCGGGTCGGGCGATTGCAGAGGCGCTCGACGCCGACGCGATGAAGGGCCGCCATCCCCTCGACCGCGCGCAGTACGTGTGGATCAAGACGATGCTCGAGGGCCAGATCTTGACCTGGGGCGGAGACCGGGTCGACATGGCGAACTCGATGGAGGCTCGCCCCGCCTTTCTCGACCACCACCTGGCCGAGGTCGCGGCCACGCTTCCGCCCACCGTTCGAATCAAGGGCCGAACCGAGAAGTGGGTGCTGCGCGAGGCGATGCGCGGCCTGCTCCCGCGCGTCCTCTACGAACGCGAGAAGTTCGCCTTCATGGCGCCGCCGGCGCATACGGACCCCGAGAAGTGGAAGGCCATGCAGGCTCTCGCCGACCGCCATCTCTCTCCGGGCGCGATCGAAGCGGCGGGGCTCCTCTCTGCGGAGGGCGTCGCCCGACTCTTCGCCCAGCACGATGCACCGGGGACGACCGTCGCCACGCGCAACACACTCGATGCGGTCTTCAACCACATGATCGGCGTGCAGGTCATGCATGCGCAGCTCGTGGCCGCCGACATCCCCGCGCAGGCGCGCGCGCGGGCCCGCGAGCTCGGCTGGAGCGCCCAGGCGAGCTGAGTGCGCTACCCGCCCACCCATCGGCGAATCCGCTGCAGAGACCCCTTCTCGCCAGACCGGACCGACCGCCCGTCGGGCTAATCGCGTACGAACGGTGCGAAGGCCGGAAGAGCGAGCAGCTCGAGTGTCGCTACTCGCCCTCGCCCACCTTTCTCACGCTTGCTTCGCCCGTCATGGTCGCGCTCGCTTCGTAGGATCCGATCGACTCCGGGGTCGCGAAAGCGCCGACCACCGCACTCAGGTAGACGACGAGTCGATCGGTCGTGCCGTCGGCCAGCGGTGCGTCCACCTCGAAGGGGACATCGATCAGCACCGGCCCCCCGTCGTCGGTGCATCTGTCCAGCCCCCCGGATCGACCGACCAGGAAGCGACCTCGCGGACACTCCCAGGCGCGCACGGCTCAAGGCCGCCCGACGGCGACGCTGAGCGTGAATCGCGAGTCCAGGTCGATCTCGAGGGTCGGCGTGGTCTCGAAGGTCGTCCCCGTGACGTCCGAAGCGAATCGCAACAGGCTGCCGGTGCTGTCGGCGTTGTCGTCTGGGTCCGTCGAGTTCACCACCCAGAGGTCTCCGTTCTCGCCAAAGGCGATCCCCCAGTTGCCGTAGAGGTCGCTCGTCAGCTCGGTCACGACGTCGGCTGCTTCGAGGGTCGTCACGGCCCCACCCGTTGCCCATGAGTCGCGCGCGATCTCGATGACGCGCCCCTGTCCCCGGAGGCTGGCTGAAACCACGACGTCGTCTTCGTCATCCAGCACGACGTCGCGCAGCTCGTCGAAGAAGTCGGTCATGCCGCCGAAACCGACGATGATGACCTCGGGTGTGGCCATGCCGCCGATCTCGTCCACCGGAGACGCGAACATCAGCAACAGGCCATAGGTTGTCGTCAGCCAGACGTCTCCATTCGAATCGAGCGCCACGCCGAGCGGGTAGCCGAAGCTCGTGTTGTCGAAGGTGAAGCCCGCCGACACGACGTTGGCGCCTGGAGCGATGGTCGTGATCGATGTGCCACCGCGAGGGGTTCCAGTCCAATCGAGCCCCGAATTCGCGATCCAGATGCGCCCGTCGTCGCCGATCGCCAGATCGGTGGGATAGCTGAGAACCCCATCGAAGACGTCCTCGGGCTCGGAGAGATCGAAGGGCGCATAGCGGAGGATGTGTCCGGCAGGCTGCATCGCCCCGGGATCGCCCACGTTCTCGACGACCCAGATCGAACCGTCTTCGTCGAGCGCGACGGCGTAGGGCTGCAGGAGCGGTTCGTCGGTCGCTCGACTCGGCGTCGCCGGGTTCGAGAGCGTGCTCGGCTCGTCGTAGGCCACGACCTCGTTGAGGCCGGCGTTCGCAATGATCGCCGTCTCGTCGACGATCAGCGGCGAGTTCTCGCCGTCACATGCGAGGGCGCCGAATGTCGCCATGAGTAGGGCGACGGCCCGCCCCAGCGTTCGACGCCTCTCGCCGCAGTCTCGATCAGGCCATGACATGAACAGGCTCTCCCGGGGTCGGCTTGCCGCCTTGCATCCCCGCTGTGCCCGACCCCGACGCGACGTCTCTCATCTTCTCCGGGCCCGGCCGTCCGGACGCCGCGGCTCGTTTCGGCCGCTCGATCCGAATCTTCTCGGAGACAGCCTATGGGCTGGCCGAGAGCCGGGACATGGGCCGATCGGCACATCCCCCCTGTGAATCAGGGACTCTCCGCAGAGCAGAGTTCGCCCGAGACGGTCCTGGCCACCCGTTGGGCGCAATCAGCGCACGCCTCAGGGAGCAGAGCAGACGCCACGCCGCCGATGGCATCGAGCCAGCGCTGGGGCGACGTCTGTGTGCGCGAAGCGCCTAGCGAACGCCCGACTCGGCGGGCGCCTCGCTCGTTCGCGCGGCGACCTGCTCCACCTCGCCGGTGCGGCGTGCATTCTCGATCGCTTTGAACCTCACGCCTGGCCCCCTCGTCGGTGGGATCACGAAGTACGCCGTGCAGCGGCACGATCTGCTGTCGCGCGACGCGGTTGGTGCCGCATCGGATCGCGCGGCGAACGCCTTCGTCTTCCGCAACGTCTGCCCCGACTCGGTCGCAGCCGACGTGACGCAGATCGGCGAGCTCATTGCACAGGCGGAGCAGGCTGGTCAGGAGGCCGTGGCCCAGGGCGAGCTCTCGAGCCAGGCCTGGGCGGAGATCTCGGCCGAGATCCATAGTGCCTCGCTCGTGTTGGCGGCGCCGACGCTCAATGAAGCAGCTACCCGCGTCCGAGCGCCGGGTCAACCGTCCTTCATGAGTCCCGGAGGCGTGGCGGCTGTGCTTGCGAGCGCCACGCCGCTCGCGAGAAGACAAGCGCCGATCACGACCCATCCGGGCGTCGGCAGAACGGGGACGGGCGCGGGGACCGGAAGGACGCTGGCGGGGACGGGGCCTTGGAACGAGTCCTCGTTGTCCGCCCGAATGACCGTGGTCTGGAGGGGCAGTTGGACGAGGATGTCCGACGCAACGAGCCTGACATCCAGGGTCCAGCCGGGCGGCAGGGTCGGCGTGTCGGACGTGCGCTGCGCGTCGCGAGAGACGAGGATGTACTGCTCTCCGCCAGGTGCCGTCAGCACGGTCGCGTTGCTGCCGGCTGGCCACACGAGTTCGTGGTGCTTCTCGACGGTGTTCGCCGTCAGAAGGCCGCCCGGGTCGAGGTTGCCGCCCACGCCCACGACCGACGCCTGATGCAGCCAGGTGAAGCCGTACAGCTCCTGGGTCGTGAACTGGCCGTCGGCGGGAAGACCCGGGGAGCGGAGGAACTGGCCTGCCTGACCGACACCCTCACGCGGCTCGTTGCGGAGCCATCCTGGCGGGAGCACCAGCGCGTCGTACTCCGGGGTCGTGATCTCCTGGTTTCCCCAGACCACGATCGGAAAACCGGCCGAGGCGTCGAGCAGCTCGTGACCTACGTCCTGCGCAGTCGAGGTGCCGGGAAGGACGAGCACGAGGGCCGCGATCAGGATCTGCTTCATCGGGAGGCTCCCAGTCGTGAGGGTGGCGGGACTCTGGGTCTGGCTGCGAAGAACCTCCACGGGGTGTGTTGCAGGTGTGGGGATCTTGCTTCGGCCCACCGCAACCTCTCAAAAATAGATAGTACTGTCAATCGGAAGTTCTTTCATATTTTGGTTCGACTCACTAGAATCACGGCTGGAGCGCTGCACGGCAGGAGGCCCGGACGAGGAGCCCGCCTGATCTCACCGATGTCGTGCGTGCGTCGCGGCCATTCCGCCGCTCGCTCCGACCCCGAACACACACCGGCGCACCCCCTGCGCCCGATCGAGAAGGAGCCGCCATGGCCGACCTGCAAGAAGCCGCGAATCAGTTCATCGAAGACTTGATCGCCCAGAACATGGGCGGGCTGATGGCCACGTTCACGTCCGAAGGCATGTCCAAGGCAATGGCCCTCGGTCAGGGGCCGCAGCCGCAGGGTGGAACGCCCACCCGCAAGGAGGCCGTGCTTCTGCCCGCGGAGGGCGACGACCATCCGGTGGATCTCATCCTCGGCAATGACGAACAGGAGGGCATCATCGGAACGGTCTGGCGCGAGATCGGCGGGGCGTGGAAGGTGAACGACATCCACGTGAAGAAGCAGCCCTAGCGCTTCTCTGTCGCTCGGTCCGACGAAACACGCCCCGGAGACTCGTCCAGTGCTGAAGATCGCGTTCCTGCTTCTTGCCCTCGCCGTGGTCGGCCTGGTCTTGGCCGCGCTGTGGCAGCACTTCCGATACCTCGAGATCCGACGCGAGCGCGTCGACGACCGCCAGCCTCTTCTGCATGGCGGCCACACCTTCCACGGCGTCTTGCTGCTGAGGGTGAACGATGAAGCGGGGCGTGATGGTGAGCTCGCAGCTCTCCGCGCCGTGCGCGACGCGATCGAGGCAGGCGGCGGGCAGCTCGTCTACGCCGGTCTCGTCGTGCAGACCATGGTGCCTTCGACCCAGCTCGAGAACGACTGGAGTGCGGCCATCCTCGCCCACTGGCCGTCGCGCAAGGCTTTCGACCGAAGTCACAATGGCCCCGAGCTGAAGCATGCGTTGCAGCAGTGCGAGCACAGCCACGTCCATGGGTTCGAGCGATCGGCGCTCACCAACCTCTTGATCCCACTCGGTCTCGGAGGCGTGCGACTGCTCGACATCGCTCGGCGCCGGGACAACATCCTCCCCTTCCAGCCGGTGAGCGAAGAAGACGCCCTCCCCGAGTTCCGGGAACGGGGGAAAGAAATGCTCGGGAGATTCGATGCGTACCGGGACGTGCGCGAGGACGCGGTCGTGATCTTCAACCTGCTCCTACCGGGCACGTCCGATCAGCGGGCGGCCGACCGCGCCTACAGCTACCAGATGGTGCGCGGCATGGCCGAAGGGGCATACGGTCCGATGCACATGGGACGGGCCGTCACGGTCGAGGGCGACAGCCGGTTTTCGTCGTTCGCCGCGGTCTACTACCCGGGGATCGACCACATGCAGGCGATGCTGAGCAGCACCTTCATGAACCGGATCGCCTCCGGCAAGCAGCTCGGCGACACGCTGGCGTTCGCGACGATCCCGGTGCTCTCGAAGCTCTAGGAGGCTGTGGAGCTAGAGCTGAAGTCACCGATTCCCGTGCGCTAGAGGCCACGCAGCCGGTTGCTGACGAAGTAGACAAGCGCCGTGGGGAAGGTGAGCGGGAACGCCAGCCACATCAGGGCGGCGCCGCACCCGAAGGCGACGCGCTCCGAGGTGCGAGCGGTCTCGGGCGCCGGCAGCAGGGGCTCGAAGTAGGGCCCACTGTAGAGGCCCGGGTGGTGCTCGAACCGCTGCTGCATCCGTGCGATCCAGCTGCGGAGCGGCTCGAGCGCCGGTTTCTCGCGCAGCACGCCGAGAGGCGGGCCCGGGATGCTGCCCAACATCTGCACGATGCCGAACAGCTGCAGGTCGACGGTGTCCGGACGCTCGCCCCCGAAGTACCCCGCCTCGGGGTCGAGCCGCTTCTGGAGAGTGGAGAAGTGCTGAACGGTCTGCTCGGGAGTCGACGGACCCAACGCGCGTCGGGCGACGGTGAGGACACAGAAGAAGTAGAAGGCAGCGAAGGCCCGCCAGAAGAAGTTCCAGTGGCGCCGCGCCCAGGAGGGCTCCTCGTCGCGCACGAGGCCGAACCGTCGCCAGAAATCCGGGATGTCGTCACGGCGGTGCGCGGCGCACCGCGTGAAGGCCACCGTCAGCTCCCGACGGACTTCGCGCGGAACCTCCGAGAACCCCAGGGCGACGAGGATCCGTTCGGAGTCGAGCATCCACGAGCCGCCGTTGATGCTGGCAGCGGGCATCAGGATCCCGGAACGCAGGAAGACCGCGAGCGGCGGGATGGTCCTCGTCCGGTACTCGATCCCACGCTCCTGGAGGCCGAGCAACACGGCCTGGACCCACGGTGAGTGGTCCACACCGTACACCGACACGGTGCTGGGATTCGGGACGCCGACGTCCGTCTCGGCCATGGACACCTCCGGTTTCGAGCGAACGCCCGTCGCCTCTAGAGCCGATTCAGGATCGGAACCGTCATGTTGGCCTGGGTATCGCCGACCTGCTTGTCGCCGAAGATCGACTGATAGAACTCGCTCTTCATCATCTCGGCGAAGAACTCGACGCCGGGGTAGAAGACGAGCAGGACCAGGTCGAAGTCGTAGTCGCGTTCGAGTCGAACCGGTCGCCCCGCATGGATGGGGCCGTAGCCGGCCTCGGCCATGGCGCCGAGCATCGACGCCCCGTACGCGCGATCGGCGGCCTGCTCCTCGGGCGTACCGGCCTTCGTCAGGTTCACGATGAGGAGGGCCTCGCGGCCGAGGTCCTTCTCCTCGAGGAGCTGGCGGGCGAACTCCTCCGCCTCGGGAAATCGCTCGTAGTCCTTGGCCTTCGCGAAGGGGAAGTACGAAGGACGGAACGTGACGAGCTGGAAGAGTCGGTACGCGAGCAGGCCCTGCGGAATCATGGCGTTGCTGAGGGCCCCGCGACGAAAACCCTGAGTGTACGTCTCCTCGAACCGCGCGAGCGCCGCCTTCATCGACGTCGACTCGGCGTGTCGAGCATACGCATCGCGTGATGGGTACTGCAGGAGCACGACGGCGGTCCAGTCGTTCTCGCCCATCTGCGACGACGAGAGAGCCGCCAAAGCGGACTTCCCTGCGTAGATCCACGACGCCTCCGAGCCCTCGGTCGCTTGCTTGAACGCCCGCACCTCCTCGATCACGTCCTTCTCCGGCGCCGTTCGGAGGAACACCAGCGTATGGAAGACGTCCGACGAGTAGAAAGTGGCCTGGCGATCGTGGAGAAGGTCCCGCCGGATGCCCACGTAGCGCGCGTGCTGCCAGAGCATCGCGGAGCACATCACCAGCACGAGGACGAGCAGGACGATGGCCACGACTCTCACGCCTCGCCCCGGATGCAGTGCAGGTCGGCGAGATCGTCGAAGTTCTCGTCCGGCGTACGGATGAAGTCCGTCATCGGGCCTCCTGCTGCATCGGGTGCGCTGCGGGACTCAGGGTCGCGTCGGGAACGCCCAGGTGAGGTCGAGACCGCGAGTTCGATCCTGGTTCGCCGTCTGCCACGCCTCGGTAGCGACCATCTCCTGCAAGCTGCCGAGGTCCGGATAGCGGACCAGGTAGAGATCCTCCCAGGTCTCCTCCGAGACCAGCGGCAGCTGCGCGTCGAGGAGGAGCGCGGGCCCGCCTCCGCGCTCGAGGATCATCGGGAGCACCACGTCGCCGTACTTCTGGTACTCCTCGCGGCCGCCCTCCGGCTCGAAGCGCAGCAGGTTGAGGACGAAGATCTCCTCGTCGGAGCGGGGCTTCACGGCTTCCAAGGGCGGTCCCCCGGGAGCGCGCTCGAACGCATACAGGACCGTGCGCTCGAGCCCGGCCCTGCGATGAGGGAGACCCTCGCGATAGTCCTGGTCCCGCATCATGTCGATGAACGCGGCGCGGCTGGGGTACTGGACGAAGATCACCCGATCCCAGTCTCCCGCCGCCGGATCGGTGACGAGCGGCGCGCCGTCGTAGAGGATGCGGCCTCCGCGCTTCTTGATCTGCTGCCACGCGATGCGGCCGTACTTCGCGTAGGCCTCGCCGCCGTCATCCGAGTACTTCAGCAGGTTGAGCATCACGACCGGCTCGTCGTCCGGCAGTGCGCCCAGGGCTTCGAGCGTGGTCTCGTCGGGTAGGAAGTCTTCGGTAGACATGGTGGTTCGGTCCTCCAGATTCGGCTCACGAGCCGGCGTGGTTCACGAAGATCGGCGATGACCAAGCGCGGGTTTCGGCCTCGCCGAGCAAGCCGCTCGAGCTCTAGCCTGCGTCGGGACGCGCGTGCCGATCACCCGGGTGGATCGCGACTTCAGGACGCGGGCGCCCGCGCGTTCTGATAGTGCACCTTGTGCCCCCGAAAGGGGACGGACTCACTGGCATAGCCCGAATCGGGCGATTCGATCCGCCAGAGCGGCTCCCAGCAGTCGTGCGCTTCGAGCAATTTCCGGGCGTCTTGCTTCGCCGCTCCCGGCAGGCCTTCGAAGTGCTCGCGGAGGCGCTCGAGGCACCACACCCTGTACTGCGAGACCGGCAGGTTGCAATAGGGCACACCCTGGATCAGCGCATCGTGTCGGCGCTGGCCAGCTTTCCAGCCCTCGGCATTGGCGCAGAGATAGGGGAGATAGGCGCTGCCGATCTCGTCGAGGATCGGACCCAGATCGTCGGGGATGCCTTCCACCCAACCGCCTTCGCTCTCGCTGGCCCGCGCGTTCCAGAGCCGTGCCTGCCACTCGAATACCGCTGGCCCCCGCTGGCGCATGATCTCGGCGGGCGTCGGATCCTGGCTGTAGTGGCGGAAGATGGGAGCGAAGAAGCCGAAATCGGCGAGGCTGGGCCGCTGGCCGAAGAGGAAGGGACGCCGTGCGAAGATGGCGCTCAACTGGTCGAGCATCTTCAGATAGCAGCCTTCGACATGATCCCGGGTCTCACGGGTCACGCCGTCGCCCTTCACCCAGCCGCGGAATTGCCGCTGCCGGATGACGAAGCGCTTGAGGAAGCCGGGCGCCGGGACCTCGACCAGGATCTCCTCTGCGATGCGTCGACTCGAGAGCAGAGCGTCGCCGCGATAGCTCCAGCGATAGTGCATCGCCGGGCGCCAGAGCCATTCCTCGGCGTAGTCTTCGATCAGGCGACAGAAGAAGCTCTGCACCGGGTCCGCGGGAATCACTGTGGGCTGTGGAGACTCCGCCTCGAACCAATCGATCATCGGCGTCGTATCCGTCATCCAACGACCGTCGGGCAGCTTCACGGCGGGGACCTGAGCGGCCCCCGTCTCCCGGTGCAGGCGACGCTGATGGCTCGGTGAGAGTGGAATGAAGCGGTAGGGGATCTCCTTGTAGCGGAGATAGCCTTCGAGCTTGCCTGTGTAGTAGGAGATGGCCGAACCGTATACGTCGATCGCGTCGTCCGAGGGATCGCTGCTCATCGCCGAATCAAGCGCCGGCGCCGCGTCGAGCCGCCTCGACGATTACCTCGACGAGGGCGACCGGCTCCTCCTCTTGAATGAAGTGGCCTCCCTCCGGAAAGCTTCGATGGGGCTGCCCCTGGGCGCCGGGAACGTGCTGCTGGAAGACCGTGTCGAACCAGCCGAGGACCGGATCGGCCTTGCCATAGGCGGTGAGGAAGGGCTTCTCCCACTTCTCGAGCACGCGCCAGGCAGCATCGAAGAGTCCGATGCCCTCGATGCCGAGTCTCTCAGCTCCGATCAAGGCTGGGAAGACGAGGACGCCGGCCTGATAGCGCGCGTCGGGAAAGGGGGCTTCGTACGCAGCGCGTTCGGCATCAGAGAGGGCGAGGCCTCCATGGGCCGCCTCGAGGCCTGGAGGGCCGTTGACCATCATCCCGCCGACGTCTAGCTCGTCGACCGAGGCCGCGTAGGCCTGCCAGCGTTCGAAGGCCGTTTCGTCGCTCGAATTCGCCTGGGCCTGCTGGACGCGCTCCATGTTCCGCGGATCGGGCAGGGCGGCGTTCGCCGCGACCATCGCGCGCCAACGAGGCGCCTCGTGCAACGCCGCAGTGAAGCCGATCACGCTACCCCAATCCTGCCCGAAGAAGGTGCCGTCCTGGATGTCGATCTGCTGCATCGCGGAGCGCACCCAATGGACGTGGCGCGCGACGCTGTAGTCGGCCTTCCGGGTGGGCTTGTCGCTGCGACCGAAACCGATCTGGTCGGGCACGATCACGCGATGTCCTGCGTCCAGCAGACCGGGAATCATCTTGCGGTAGAGATAGGCCCAGGTCGGCTCCCCGTGAAGGAGGAAGACGGGCGGTGCATCCCTTGGCCCCTCGTCCACATAGTGCATGCGCAGCTGGCCGCCCTCGAGATCGTCGACCTCGATGTAGTGGGGCTCGAAGCCGTAGTCGGGCAGGTTGGCGAAGCGTTCATCCGGGGTGCGGATCGATTCCAAGGGTTGGCCTTCTCTCGAGAAAGTGGCATGACTCGAAGAGCATCTCCGCTCAGTTCGGGTAGTACACGAACTCGTCGTCGGGTGACTCGGGTTGGTTTCGGTGCTTGTCGATCGTGATCGCTGCGGCCCCGCGCGAGTCCCAGCGCGGGGGCACTTGCTCGGCGATGTGGGCGGCTAGCAGCGCGTCGAGCTCGCTCACCTTGTCCTTGCGAGCGTCGGCGAGGTTGCGTTGCTCGGTGGGATCCTCATTGAGATCGAAGAGCCAGACGAACTCGTCGTTCGGGCCGTTGCGCGTGAGCTTCCAGCCCTGGTGGAGCACGACGCGGTAGTGGTCCTGGGTCCAGAAGAGCGTCTCGTGGGGCACGCCCTCCGCCGCGCCCTCGACGAAGGGGATGAGATCGACCCCGTCCATCTTGCGATCGTCGGGCATTGGCGCGCCGGCCGCCGCTGCCGCGGTGGCGTACACGTCGAAGTGGTGGACGGGCCGGTCGAACGTCTGCCCGGGCTCGATCCGCGCCGGCCAGCGCATCATGTAGGGCACATGCACGCCGCCCTCGAAGAAGGTCAGCTTCCACCCGCGGAACGGCGCGTTCACGTCCGGGAGACCGAGGTAGCCGGCCCCGCCGTTGTCGGATGTGAAGATCACGAGCGTGTTCTCCTCGAGGCCCTGCGCGCGCAGCTCGTCCAGCACGCGTCCGACGCCCCGGTCGAGGGCGCGGATCATGCCCGCATAGGTGCGCTCGGTGTGGCTCTCGATGTCGGGGTAGGCGTCGTAGTCCGCACGCGTCGCCTGGAGCGGCGTGTGGATGGCCCAGTGGGCGAGATAGAGAAAGAAGGGTCGATTGCGATTCGCTCGGATCACCTCCACGGCCTGGTCCGTGTAGTAGTCGGTGACGTGGCCCCGAGGCTCGAAGCCGGGGCCCTTGTTGAACTGCACGGCGTAGCCGCCCATCGCCCACAGAAAGCGGTCGATCGGATCGAATGCCTGTTTCGAGTTCACGACGTCGGGGTGGTCCTCGGGCAGGAAGAGCGCGCCCCCCATGTTCAGGCTCTCGTCGAAGCCCTGGTCGTTGGCGGCCATGCCATTCGTCTCGCCCACGTGCCACTTGCCGATGTGCACGGTGTGGTAGCCCGCCTTCTTCAGCGTCTCGGCCAGCGAGATCTCGCTCGACGGCATCCCCATCTCTTCCCAGGGAGTCGATCGCGCGTCGAAGTTGGCGAGCCCGGGGCGCCGTGGCGTTTGGTCGGCGCTCATCACCGCGGCCATGGCCGGCATCATTGCGCCGGGCGTCGGCGTGAACTCGAAGCCGAAGCGCGTGCCGTAGCGGCCCGACAGGATCGCGGCGCGAGACGGCGCGCAGCTGCCGTTCGCAGCGTAGCCCCAGGTGAAGTTCACGCCGTCGCGGGCGACCCTGTCGATGTTTGGCGTCCTGACCGAGCCCTTCCCCGCGCCCCCGCCGTTCGTCGACACGTCGTTCCACCCCATGTCGTCGGCGAGGATGAGCACGACGTTGGGCGGCCGCTCGGAGGCGGGGAGGGCGGCCGTATCCGGGCCCTGCTCCCAGGGAACGGGCCGGTTCGGACCGACGTCGCGCCGCGCCCACTCGCCCAGCCACGAAACCAGGGCCAACGCGATCTCCGCGCGATACACCACGACGGGAGCGAGCAGGACGACGAGTCCGATCGAGATTCGGATGAGCCACCGATGCATGCTTCCTCCCTTCAGGTCGATGATCCGAAGCTCCGGCAAGCCCGGCTTGGTCGTTCGCGACGGCCAGCAAGCCCTTGTCGAGTGGGCGCAGCGAGTGCGCCGATGGAGACCAGATTGGCATCGATCGCCCGGTCGCAACGCGACGCGGCCACCTTCATGTGGGCTCTTCGTCGGGGCCGAAGTGCTGGAAGCGGCGATTCACGATCCGGATGCCCGGCACGACCATTGCCAGCCACATCGCCAAAGCCAGAGCGACGGCCCAGACCGGCAGGAGCCAGATCGCTGCCGCCCATGCCGCGATGAAGAGCGGGAATCGCGCGATCGCCGCGCGCGACATGCCGTCAAGGTCATTACCCTCGCGCTGCATGAAGAACTTGGGCCGCAAGAACCATCCGTTCGCGAGGAGCAAGGCGACGAACATGGGCCACGGGACCTCGGGGATGTCGAGCTCCGGGTCGGTGTCCATCGGCGCGTCGGGAGCGCCCGTCGGCTCGAGCCGCGCGGCCTGGGTGCGCCGCCAGACATACTGCGGTGTCGGCCGCGAGATCGCCCCGCCGACATTGTTGCGCGTCGGCCGGCAACGCCAGCGGTACAGCACGCGACCTTCGCGATCGAGCACCAGCACGCCGGGCTGGAAGGCACCCTTTGGGTGCGAAATCCACTCCTCCGGCGTAGCGTTGCCGAGATAGCTCGCCTCGGGACTCCCGGCCCCCTCGAGCAAGTCCCACTTGAAGAGCGACATCCAGCCGCGCCCGGCGCACTCGTCGGCGATCTCCTGGTGGGGATCGCCGACGTGCTCCATGTCGGTCTCCCACCCGTCCTGGGCCATGCGCGCCACGGTCTGGGGCTCGCTCGTAATCGCGTAGATTTCTCCCCCGGCCTCACGGATCGCCTTGAGGACACCTTGACCTGCGTAGCCGCGCAACTCGCGGCGACAAGGCGGTCACCAGAAGCCTCGGTAGAAGAGCAAGACGGTGAAGGCGTGACGGCCAATCGTCTCGTCGAGCCAACGGGCGCGCACGCCGACGGGCGGGTCGAGCTCCGGCGCCGGGGAGCCCACGTCCGGCTCGCTCTCGAGGCGCTCGACCTCGAAGCCGCCGCCGCTCGGCGCAATCGCGAAGCGCTCGCGCAGGCAGACGTCCTGACCGTCCTGCTGGCCGCAGAGGATCAGCTGGAGGTCGCGGTCGGCGACCTCGGTGCCGTCGGCCGGCGGCGGATCGACGATCCCCGTGACCTTGAACTCGCTGCCCTGGTCCGCCGAGAACGAGGCTCGGGCGGCCTCGGCGGCCGCGACGAGGTGGGCAGGGACGGACTCTTCGATCTGGGGCATGGGCTTCTCCGGTTCCTCCGACGTGCGGAGCTCCGACTGAGCGATCCGCCCAAACCATGCCATGAAGTGATAGTTATTTCAATTGACTGTTCTATCATTTTCTGACCATCGAGCGACGGGTATCCGGATCTGCCGTCACAGGGATCTCCAGCGCCGCCGTCCTCGTTGCGCTCGTCGAGGGCTTCGGCGTCGGGCATGTCGACGCGGGCCGATCGCGCCGGCCCGCGCTCACCCGGCGCTGGGGAGCTCGCACCCGCTTGCGAGCACGCGGGAGGGCTCCTTTCCTCTGGCCGAGACGACGCACGCGTCAGGCGGCGCTCGTGTATCGCCAAGCGTTCGACGCTCTCCTTCGGAGCGCACGGTCTTGGCTTCGGTCAGCTCTTTCACTGGCAGATCGCCGAACGCCACCGATTCGAACGCGAGATTTCGGGCGAGGCCGGTTTCTGCGCTGCCCACGAGCTCGAGCGTGCTGCGACCGCTTCGGGTTGATCCGCCCTTTTCCGTCGCGGGCGGAGTCGCGAAAGGGGAGCTAAAGAAGGCGCATTGATGGCCGGACTGCACGTGCTGCGACGGGCCGCGGTTCGGTTGGACTGGTGCCGGCCATCTCATGATCGAGGGCCGGTCTGGTAGTCTCGACGCGATGACGCCTCGAGACACGGCAGAACCGAAAGAGCCGAAAGAACCGAGCTCCCCCGCGCAGCAGGGTCTGCGTGAGCGCAAGAAGCAGGAAACACGAGACAAGCTCCACCGAGCTGCGCTCGAGCTGTTCGCCAAGCAGGGCTATCAGCAGACCCGCATCGCCGAGATCGCCGAAGCCGCGGACGTCTCGGAGAGCACGTTCTTCCGGTACTTCGAGAGCAAGGAGGGCGTTGCGCTCGAGGGCATTCGCCGCCGGGCCGAGGTGATGGTCGAAGCGATCTGTGCGCGTCCGGCACACGAGTCTCCGATCGACGCCTGCCTCGCAGTCGCCACGAGTGTCGAGGTCGCGGGTCTTCGGCCGAACGTCGACGAGGCGGGTGATTTCGCCTTGATCGCGACCACCCCCGCGCTTGCGCCCCGAGCGATCGCCATGGGTGAGAGGTTCGTGAACATCCTGGCGCAGGACGTGGCGCGTCGATTGGGAGAGCCGCTCGGCAGCGTTCGCGTTCGCGTGCAGGCGCACGCACTCAACATGGCGACGATGGCGGCGATGGAGGTCTGGCTTGCAGACCCCACCCGGGTCGATCTGCTGGCCGTCTCCCGCGAAGCGTTGCTCGAGCTGAAGCGCGGCCTCTAGCTCCGTCGCGCCGCGGCAGTCCGTGGCGAGAAGCATCGATTCATCCGCTGCCGCGGTGCCTCCCGCTTTCCGCCGACGCCCGAAAGCGTCGAGTCGCCGAGATTGCAGACCCCTTCCGCGAAGCGAGCGCTGCGGCCTCACGCGGGCGAGTCGCTCCATCTCGAGCTGGAGCCTTGCGCAAGCGGGCCGCCTAGATCCCTCTCGGGCGATTGCATCGCTTTGCGGGTCGAACCGAAGAGCTGCGAGAATCGCATGTCGCGCGCGAGCCAGGGGCGGGCTCGTCCCCGCACGCACTGACTGGACGTGGCTTGGTTCGATCGGAGCGTGAACGACCCGGCATCGATCGCGGCTTCTGGGTTGCTCCGAGCTATACGGTCACGGGCGACGTCTGCGCGGGCGAAGCGGCTAGCGAACGCCCGACTCGGCGGGTGCTTCGCTCGTTCGCACGGCGACCTGCTCCACCTCGCCAATCTCGTCCGCGACGGGTCGAGGCTGCTTCTCTTGTTGTGCGCGGTGCGCGGCGATGCGCCACGACTCGAGCGACGACCAGCCGCCGAACTCGGGCAGGATGCGGCCCTCGTCGGGGCCCTCGGGCATGTGGCGCTCGAGGTCGATGCCCGCGAGCCAGAGGTGCTCGATGCCCTGCGTCGTCAGCCAGCCGCGATCTGCGAGCTCATCGGCGGCACGCGGGGTCAGGTCGCCCGACACGATGAGCAGCGGGTCCGGGGCTTCGTCGGCGTCGAGCGCGAGATTGAGTTCGGCCTCGGCTTCGGCGACGCGATTCGTCCAGACCAGATGGTCGAGATAGAGCGGCACGATGGGGCGGTCGTCGACGCCGCGCCCGACGAGCCAGTCGCCGGTCGGCTCGATTCGCGAAAGACGCGCCCGCCGCGCGTGGATCTCGCCGAACATCAATGCCAGGCGTGTAAAGGCATAGGCTTCGTGCGCCTCGTCGGCCTGCGAGGCCATCTCGATGAACTCGTGACGCCCCTGCACCCCGTGCATCTCACCGAGCGATCGGATGATCGTGGCCTGGTGGTTCGGCGGGTACCACGGGTGCGACAGAAAACGCTCGGCGAGCGCTTCGTCGGTGCCGAGCTCGTCCATCAAGAAGCCGCGCGTGCGCACGCGCACGTCCTCGGGCGACTCGTCGTCGAGCTG
This sequence comes from Myxococcota bacterium, assembly GCA_965250285.1. GTDB lineage: Bacteria > Myxococcota_A > UBA9160 > UBA9160 > UBA4427 > CAYYSY01. Next base: position 4,541,380 of record OZ252299.1, on the reverse strand, counting down.
CTCGTTCATGCTCGTCGTCGCGCCGACGCCCGACATCGCAATCGTGGCTGCGCCGGCCGGCACCGGGATCGTCGCGACCTGCACGCTCAGCTGGCCGAGCAGACTCATCCAACCGTTTCGCTTGAGGCGCGCCTGTACGTGGGGATTGGTCGAGTGCGGGTCGACGCCGAGGCGCGCGGCCCAGAGCCGCTTCTGCCCGCTCAGGCCGATCATCTCGTCGGTGTAGTCGTCTTCGAGGTGCGTGCGGCCGCCCTTGAACATCTCGCCGGTGGCCTTGAACACGTGCACGAGGCCACGCGGGATGTTGGTGACCGTCCGCACCGGGTGCCGCCCGATCTGCAGCACGCCTTCGACCGGTTCGCTCGCCGCGTTCGCCAGCTCGATGGCGTAGACCTCGCCGCTGTTCAGGTCGCGTTCATCGTAGGTGGCCAGCGCCTCGATCTCGTACACCCGCTTGCGAAGCAGGCCGCGGCCCGTGACTTCGAGCGGCCCGAGGTCGCTGTCGACGACGAAGACGTAGAGCATTCGGTCGTCGAGGCGAGCGGAGCGAACCACGTGATGGGGGCCCTGCAACAGATCGAGCGGGATGAGCTCAGCGGGGTCGATCTCGCCCGGGCGCGCTTCGAAGCCCGCCGCGCCTTCTTCGGGCTGCTCGAGCCGGTCGAACACGGTGGGTGGAGCGAGGGCGACCGGCGGCGCCTTCGGCGCGCAGCCGATGCCCGCGACGAGCATGGCCCCGATGGCGGACACGGCTGTGCGGGCGCGGGCCCATCTCGCCCGGGTGATCGATCGCTGCCTCGTCACGGTCACCCCCTCACGCACGCGGCCATGCGCGCGCGCACGACAAGAAGAATAGATGCCCGCTCGAGACGACGGGTTCGCTTCGGCCCGCCCTCGAACCCGATGCGCGGGCCGACTTCGTCGGGTGGCTCGCGGCACGGCCCCTCCCGGGGCCACCCAGCGCTTCGCAGAGGCGACCCGGCCCCTCGCCGGCGGGGCCCCAGGCCGGCATCATCGGTGCTCATGCGCGAAGGACCGATTCGCTCGCGGATCAGAGGCGTGTCTTCGAGCGAAGCGCCTCGATTCGGTGGCCAGGCGAGTCTCCCCTTCGCACCCAGATGGAGCCCGGGCTTTGACCGAAGCAACCGACCTGAAGGCCTCGCGCCGAACCATCCTTCGCGCCTACGCGGTGATCATGCCCGCCGCGCTGCTGACATGGTGGCTCTGGCCCGGTTCGCCCCAAGTCGCACTCGGGGCGGGGCTCGCCGTCTCGGCGGCCGTCGCGTTCGCGTACATCGTGCGGCTCGACAACGGCTCGGTCTTCGACGCGTGGTGGAGCGTGATGCCGCCGCTGGCCGCGCTCTGGATCGTCTTCGGCGTGGCCGACGCAGGGCCCCTCGATGCGCGCCAGACGGCCGTGCTCGTCGTGACCGTCTTCTGGGGCGCACGGCTCACCCTGAACTGGTGGCGCGACTGGCCGGGGATCCATCACGAAGACTGGCGATTCGGTCTGCTGGCGTCGAAGTGGCCGCTGCCGGTCTGGGCCGTCCGGCTCGTCGGCGTCGTGATCTCGCAGACGTTCTTCGTCTACCTCGGGCTCTTGCCCCTCTACCCGGCGATGACCCAGGGCGCGCCCGGGCTCGGCGTGCTCGATGCGATTGCGCTCATCGTGGGTGTCGGTGCGACGGCCATCGAGCTCGTCGCCGACGAGCAGATGAAGATCTTCGCCGAGCGCAAGACCCCGGGCGAGGTGATGGATCGAGGGCTCTGGCGCCTGTCGCGCCATCCCAACTACTTCGGTGAGATCGGCTTCTGGTTTTCGCTCTGGCTCTTCGCCCTGGCGGCGACGCCATCGGCCTGGTGGACGGGCATCGGGGCCGTCGCGATCACCGTGATGTTCGCGGGCTTCAGCATCCCGATGCTCGACGAGCGCAGCGCCGAGCGCCGCGAGGGCTTCGAAGACTACGCCGCGCGCACGCCGGCGCTGGTGCCCTGGCCGCGCCGCGACGGTCGTTGACCCCGCCAGAAGCCAGGTGCTCGGCTTGCGCGATGGTCTCCGCCTATGCTTGTAGAACGAGCCAGGATGACACCGAAGTGAACGCATCGACTCTCGAAGACAGCGAGGTGTGTTTCGCCGGGATCACCGATCTCGCGCGCGGCTATGCCGCCGGCCGCTACTCGCCGGTCGACGTCACGCGCGCTCATCTCGACCGCATCGAAGCGCTGGACCCGCGACTGCATGCCTACATGCAGACCCTCACCGACGAAGCGATGGCGCAGGCCGAACGCGCCACGGCCGAGCTTCAGAGCGGCGCAGCTCGAGGCCCCCTGCACGGCGTGCCCGTGGCCGTCAAGGATCTGTGCTTCACCCGGGGCGTGCCGACGACCGGCGGCATGTGGATCCATCGCGACTTTCGGCCGGACTTCGATGCCACCATCGTGAAGCGCTTGCGAGCGGCCGGGGCCATCCTGCTCGGCAAGCTGACGATGACCGAGGGGGGCATGGTCGAGAACCACCCCAAGATTCCGACGCCCGTGAATCCGTGGCAGCACGATCACTGGCCAGGCTCATCGTCGAACGGCCCTTCGGTGGCGACCGCGGCGGGGCTCTGCACCGCATCGATCGGCTCCGATACCGGCGGCTCGATCCGTTTTCCGTGCGCGATGACCGGCGTGATGGGCATCAAGCCCACATGGGGCCGGGTGAGCGTGCACGGCGTGTTCGGGCTGGCGGCCGCTCTCGATCACGTCGGCCCGATGGCGCGCAGCGCCGAAGATGCCGGGCACGTCTTGCACGCCGTCGCGGGAGCCGACCCGGCCGATCCCCTGTGTCTCGAAGAAGCTGTGCCCGACTGCGTCACCGAGTCGTTCGATCTGCAGGGCATGCGGATCGCTCTCGACACGCGCGTTTCGCTCGACGGCGTCGAGCCCGTCGTGCGCCGCGCGCTCGAGCACGTCGCGGCCACGCTGGAGCAGGTCGGTGCCGTGATCGTCGAGACGCCCCTGCCGCCGATGGATCCACTCGCCCGGCTCTTCGCACCCTATTGCAGCGCGGCCGCCGCGGTCGTCCACGCCGAGACGTTTCCCTCACGGCAGGACGAATACGGGCCCCACTTTCGGAGCTTTCTCGAGGCTGGCCGCGCGGTGCACGCGACCGAGATTGCACAGCTCGACGTCGAGCGTCTGAGCTTCTCGAAGGCGCTCGACGCCCTGTTCGAGCGAGTCGATCTGCTCCTCGTGCCGGTCTGCTGGCGCACGGGTCTCACCATGCAGGGAGGGCTCGAAGAGGCGCTCGCCGGGCCCGATGGCATCGCGTCGTTCACGCGTTTCACGGCGCCCTTCAACTTCTCGGGTCATCCGGCCCTCACGATGCCCGGTGGCTTCGACGACCGCGGTGTGCCGATCGGGTTTCAGCTCGTCGCACCCCACCTGGCCGAGGCCCGCCTGGTGTCGGCGGGCCGCGCGTACCAGGCGGCCACCGACTGGCACCGGAAGCGCCCGCCCGTCGACCGAGTGCCAGAGGGCTAGGATCAGCACGACCGCGCGTTCTCGGCCGCGTTCGTACGCTCGAAGGAGGTTCGAGCCATGCCCTGCTTTCTGATCGGCGTCACCGGCCACGATGCGAACCCGACGGGCGAGGCCCTGATCGGGAGCGTAAGCGACAACCCCTACGACATTCGGACGTTCCTGCGCATCGTTCGACCCGAAGGCGCCCCGCGCCACATCGGCACCGAGCTCGTCTCGACATCGGAGCACTCGCTCATCGAGCGCGGCTACATCGCCCGGCCCGGTGAGACCACCCGCGGCATCAACGAACACGGGCTCGCCTTCACGTGCGCGATGACGTTCGAGGCGGCGCCCGACGTCGACCGGCCCTGCTTCTCGTTCGTGAAGATCACCGAGGGCCTGATGCAGAGGTGTCGGACGGTCTCAGACGCACTCACCTTCCTCGAGTTGGCCGGGTCGTCCGATCTGCCGGTTTCGTTGATTCTGGCCGATGCGAACGGCGACCTTGCGCAGGTCGAAGCGGGGAGCTTCGGCGTCGCGGTCCATCAGCAGTTCAGCCGAAGGGATCCGGGGCAGGTGTTCGCCGTCAACTGCTACCTCTCCGAGAAGCTCGTGGCGCACAACGATCCGCTTGCACCCCTCGACCGGCCCGCAAACAACAACGCCGCGCGGCGACAACGCGGCATCGACCTCGCCGAAGGGCTGATCGGCGCGCTCGACGTCGAGGCGCTCGCGTGCATCCTCTCGGATCATGCGAATCGTGAGCGCGACCCGCGCAGCAACCCGCTGCTCGAGGGCTGGGGCTACTCGATCTGCAATCACGGTACGCGCCGGCAAGACGCAGCGCCCCACGAAGACGCGCCCTGGGGCACGGTGAGCGCCGAGATCCTTCAGCCTGCCGAGCGTGTCTTCTGGTACGCCTATGGTTGGCCTTGCGGTGAGGCGCCCGAGTTCGGTGACCAGCTCGGCCAGGATCGGTCCTGGGGTCGATTCGTGCCGTTCGCCCTCGGCGAGACAGACGCGCAAGACGGCGCGACCAGCGTACTCGTCACGTCTGATGGCGAGATCACCCGCGAGGGGGCCCTACGAGCTTCGGCCGAGCGCAGCGGCCAGACGCTCTTCGCCTCGGTGTAATTGCCCAGCAAATCCGATGGCGAGCATCCGCTCCTCGTTGCGGCCGATCTCTCCGAATGGAGCGACGCCGGCCCGATGACGAGACCGACTGAGGACTCGCACACCCGCGCCAGGCGCGGCCCAAATTCGCGGAGAACGCCCCGTGCCGGCGTCGTTCTGCGTTGACCCGGCTGCACAGCCCCTGCTCGATTGGCTCGCCTCGAATCGACGTTGCGGCGCTGTTTTGGCAGCATCGAGGACACGGCGAAGCTGCGCCAAGTGATGCGACCGATGAAGCACGCGAAGACCTATGAAGAGTGGAAGACCTGGGCGATCGAGGAGGATCGACGTTCGGGGGCCGACGCCTGGAAGTCGGAAGAGTCGTGCACGCTGTACGACCATGGGGTGATTCGGCTGCGCTACGACGAGCTCGTCGCGATCCGCCGGTCGGGCGACGCGCACCGCTTGCTCTTCTATCTCAATGAAGGCCTGCACGGAAACATGGGCGGCATGGGCTCGTCGGCCCTCTACGCCCATGCGCGCTTCGGCACCAAGCAGCTCGTGAGCGACTACATCGAAGAGCTGACGGCGGCGATCCTCGACCTCGAGGCCGTCGAAGAGCACGCGATCTCGCTGCACGACAAGGTCGGGCTGCTGAGACGCGCCCAGGCCTGCTTCGGGCGCTCGGCGCTGATGCTCTCGGGGGCCGGCTCGTTGGGTTCGTTCCACATCGGCGTCGCGCGAGCGCTGGCCGAGCACGATCTCGTGCCGAGCGTCGTGTCGGGCGCCAGCGCGGGATCGATCGTCGCCGCCATGATCGGCACCCACGCACCCGACGCGCTCCAGCGCCTCTTCTCGGATGACGTGACCCAACGCGCCTTCGCGGTTCTGCGCGGGGGCGACGGAGCGCCCGCGCGGCGCCGCATCCTCGAGGTCGACAAGCTCGAGGCGATGATCGAATCGATCATCCCCGATCTGACCTTCATCGAGGCGTTCGAAGAGACCGGCCGCCAGATCAACGTCGCGGTCGCGCCCGCGCAGCTGCATCAGCGCTCGCGGCTGCTGAACGCCGCGACATCGCCCAACGCCTGCATTCGCGAGGCCGTGCTCGCCTCGTGCGCCGTCCCCGGTCTGTTCCCTCCGGTCACGCTGGCGGCGAAGGATGCGTCGGGCCGGCGGCAACCCTACGTGCCCTCACGTCAATGGGTCGACGGCTCGATCACCGACGACATGCCGGCCCGTCGTCTGGCCCGTCTCTACAGCGTGAACCACTTCATCAGCAGCCAGGCCAACCCGGTGACGCTGTGGGCCACCCTCGATCCGCATGCGAAGGACACGTTGCTCTCGCAACTCACGGGCATCTACGTGTCGGCTTCGCAGGATCTGCTGCGCGCCGTCTATCCCTTTGCGATGAGCGTCGTGCGCGATCGCCACCCGGTCGACTTCTACGCGCGGCTCCTCTTCAGTGTCCTGACCCAGAACTACGCGGCCGACGTGAACATCGTGCCGAGCCGACGCTTCTACGAGCCGTCGATGGTGCTCTCGAGCCTCTCGCCCAGGGAGGTCGAAGACCTGGTCGCCGACGGTGAGCGCGCCACCTGGCCGAAGATCGAGATCATTCGCAACTGCACGCAGGTGAGCCGCTGCATCGACGGCGTCTTGAAGCGCCTCGAGACGCGCATCGCCCCGTCAGAGGCCGTGAGCGCCTAGGGCTTCTGCCTTCGACAACGGTCTCCCATGCGCAGACCGGCGGTTCCCGGGCGAGGCGAAAGCGGCCCGCTACGGCATCGATGGCCGGTGCCTCAGCTGCTGGCCGCGGTCTTCGGCAACACCGCGAGCACCTCGGCTTCGCAGAGCAGCTCGGGTCGGCAGACCGGGGCCGCCACGATCGCGTTCGGGAAGCCTGCGAAGCCGGCGTCTTCGAGGCGGGCTCGCACGCGCGGCGCATCGGCCGGCCGCTTCACGTACGTGATGCCCGAGGCGATGTCGCCGAAGCCCGCGCCCTGGCCTTCGAGCAACGCGGCGATGTTGACGAGCATGCGGTCGACCTGAGCGTCGAGGTCGCCCGTGTGGACGGTCTCGCCCCGTTCGTCGATGCTCGCGGTGCCCGAGACGTGCAGCGCGGTCTTGTTCGCCTCGACCACCTTCATGCCTCGCACGAAATCCGAGCCGTAGACGGGCGCCTCGTTCAGGGTCGGCGTCGTCATGACGGTGCGCTCGACGCTGCCGCGCGCTGTCAACGCATGGAGACCGAGGACGAGATCGTGCGATCGACCGCACGGCGCACCGCCGATGCCGGTGCTCGCCGGCGGGGGATCGACGCCGCGCGCCTCGAAGAACGTGCGCCGCGCGCGGTTGAACGCGTCGTAGTCGCGATCCATCTCGCGCAGATGGATCCACGTGCGCGCAACGTCATGAAACGTCATGCCGGCCTGGGCGAGCAGGTCATCGGCGCGCTCGAACATCGCGAGTGTCTGGGCGTAGGCATCTTTGCCCGCGCCCAGCACCGAGGCGGCGTGGAGCCTCGTCTCGTCGCCTGCGTGGATGCACAGCGCCGACGGGCGAACTGTTGCGTCGTCGCCATCGGGGGCGGCGAGATCGAGCACATCGACGCGGGGCGGTGCGTCGCGGGCGATCGACGCGTGCAGTGTGACCTGCAGGCGGGCCCCGCCTTCGAGCGGAGGTTGCTCGATCTCGAGCGTGGCGGCGTGCGGAAAGCCCCCGAATGCGGCGCGTCGCCCGGCACGCACCGCTTCGAGATCGGCGTCGAGATCGGCGAGGAAGACCGTCTCGGTGACGGCCGATGCCGCGTCTCCGCCAAGGGCCTCGAGCACCGCGGCGAGCGCTCGGTCGACCGACTCGGCCTGGGACGCCGCGGTCGGGGCGTCGGCGGGCGGCTTTGCCAGCAGGTACAGCTCGCGCGCCACCGGCCCCTCGTAACGACGACACTCGACGCGGCAGCCGTGCGCCTCGAACGTCTCTGTGGCGAGGGGGGAAGACACTTCGATCCTTCTTGCCGGGCCCCGACGAGAACGCCCCCGGCCAGATCGGCCGGGGGCGTGTGAACCCCGTCGAAGAGGGTCGCGCAGAAACGCTGCGGGGTCGCGCGGGGCGACGACCCCTAGGTCGCGCGGGGCGACGACCCGCAGGTCGCGTGGCTCAGCAGCCGTCGGTCGGCAGCACTCCTTCAGAGGAGATGAACGTGAACCCGTTCTTGGGCTTGTTCTTCTCGAAACAGTTGCCCGTGCCCGCCTCGCCGGCCTCGGGCGTGCTGACGTAGACGATGTCTGCCGCGAGCCCGGCGATCTCGGGCGGCAACAGCGGGAAGGGGTTCGTGCCGTTGTTGTCGAGCTTGTTTCGGGCGACGAAGTTGTCGTTCGCCGACGGATCCGCCGTCGGCGGCGCGTTGATGCAGTTGCGATCGGGGTCGCCGTTCGCCGTCGCCGAGCACCAGCCGAGCACGCCGATGCCGATCAGACCGTTGTTCGAGACGGTATTGCCGGTGATCTCGTTCACCGAGACGCCCAGCAGCAGCACGCCCACGCCCGGCGGCAAGCCCTCCTGGAAGCTGCCGGGGAACGCGAGACCGATGCCGTTGTTGTCGTGGATGTCGTTCTGGTCGATGACCCAGTTCGCCATCACGGGCAGCTGGGCGTTGCCGGCCGCGTTCGGGTGGAAGAGGCCCACGCCGACGGTGTTGCCGTAGATCTCGTTGTGGCGCGCGACGACGTTGTTCGAGACCGTGATCTCGAAGCCGATCGCGCTCGACGAGAGATCGTTCCCGATCACACGGACGTTCTCCGAAGCCGCCACCCACATCGCCGTGTCGGCCGAGCCGTACGAGATGTTGTTGCGCACCAGCCCGTTGGCCGAGATGGTCGGGTAGATGCCGTTGCCGTTGTCCCAGCCATTGCCCGCCGACTCGTTGCGAATGAGCTCGAAGTCGCGCACGAAGCGGGTCTGGATGCCGTTCTTGCCGAAGGCCTCGACGGTGAAGCCGCGGATGTAGACGCCGTGCAGCTCGTCGGCACACTGGCCGACGCCGAGGTCGGGGCCGCAGCCGGCCGGCGCGGCGTAGATGCCCGTGTACTGGGTGCCGAACGGAATGATGCGGACCTTGCCTGCCTGTCCCTTGCCCGGCCGCACCTTGCCGATCAAGCGCAGGTTGTCGGTCGAGATGCGGAGGCCGAACTCGGCGTTGCCGAGCTCCTGATAGACACCCGGCTCGACCAGGATCGTGTCGCCGGGGCTCGCGCTGTCGATCGCAGCCTGGATCGACTCGCCGGGCGAGACGGTGTGGACGCCCGCCGACGCCGAACCGGCGGCGAGCAGCGCAGCGAGGAGCAGAGTGAGAGAACGAACCCGATTCATCGCGGTCTCCGGATAGAGGTCGCCCCCATTCGGTCTCGATCGACCCGAGGGCAAAGAGCAACTCTGGTGGCCCTGTGGTTGTAATCTGCCAGCCAGATGCCTGTCAATTCCTCATCTGGGTGGGCGTGTCCAATCCTGCGTGGGTGAAAGGCCTGGTGCTGAACGCCCCGGCAAAGGCGAAGAGATCCGAGGTCAATTCACCCCGAAACCCGTCGGCACGCCCGCGCAGATGCCCCATACTCGTGGGTCCCACCGATCCCGAGGCAGGCACCCGATCCCTTTCCAGGGCAGGAACCCGATCGCCTCTCGAGGCAGGACCCCGATCGCCGTGACCGATGCTCGACCCCGAGATGCGAGTCGCCCCCGACTCCGCCCGCCCGCGCGGACGCTTCTCTTCATCGCCCTCGCCCTTGGCGCCTGGCTGGGCTGCAGCCGCGAGGCCGCGCCGACGAAGGTCGCCTTCCCCGCAGCGGCGACCGGCGCGCTCGAAATCACGTATCCCCTCGACGACACGCTCTTTCCGCCCGAGATCGTGGCGCCAACGTTCGTCTGGAAGGATGAGACCGAGGGAGTCAGCGAGTGGCAGGTGATGCTGCGCCTGGACGGCGACGACGATGGACGTCGCTTCTCGACCAGCGAGCCGCAGTGGCGACCGGCCGAGCCGCACTGGGCCGAGATCAAGGGTGGCAGCACCGAGCAAGACGCAGAGGTCGCCATCGTTGGCCTGGGCCCGACGGGCCAGCCCGTCTCGGCCAGCACGGTGCGCATTCGCACCTCCACCGATCCGGTGGGCGACGCGATCTTCTACCGCGAGGTGCCGCTGCCGTTCATCGACGCCGTGCAGGATCCGTCGCGCATTCGCTGGCGATTCGGCTCGGTCGATTCGATGGAAGGGCCGCCGATCGTTCTCGAGAACCTGCCCGTCTGCGGCAACTGCCACTCGTTCTCGGGCGACGGCAGCGTGCTGGGCCTCGACGTCGACTACGGCAACGACAAGGGCGCGTACGCCGTGCTGCCCGTCGAGCAAGAGATGGTGATGAACGACGAGAAGATCATCACCTGGAGCGACTACGAGCGAGACGACGGCGAGCTCACCTTCGGCCTGCTCTCGCAGATCTCGCCCGACGGTCGCTACGTGATCAGCACGGTCAAGGATCGCGCCGTCTTCGTGGCGACGCCCGAGATCGCGTTCTCGCAGCTCTTCTTCCCGATCAAGGGCATCCTCGTCGTCTACGACACGCAGACCGGCACGTATGCGCCGCTGCCGGGCGCCGACGATCCCGAGTACGTGCAGAGCAATCCGACGTGGAGCCCCGACGGCAAGTCGGTCGTCTTCGCCCGCACCAAGGCCTATCGAAAGGGCGGGGTCGACGATGCGAGCACGATCCTGCTCGACGGGGAGGACGTGCCCGAGTTCGTCGAGGATCGCGCCCCCTTCAAGTTCGATCTGTATCGCGTGCCCTTCAACGAGGGCATGGGGGGGCAGGCCGAGCCCATCGAAGGCGCGTCGCACAATGGCATGAGCAACTTCTTCGCGAAGTTCTCACCGGACGGGAAGTGGATCGTCTTCTGCAAGGCCGAGAACTACATGCTGCTGATGCCGGACAGCGAGCTCTTCATCGTCCCGGCCGAAGGCGGCGAGGCGCGTCGGCTGCGCGCGAACACCCCGCTCATGAACTCGTGGCACAGCTTCTCGTCGAATGGGCGTTGGCTGGTCTTCTCGTCGAAGGCGTACACGCCCTATACGCAGCTCTTTCTCACGCACATCGATGATGAAGGGCGATCGACCCCGCCCGTCGTGCTCGACCGCTTCACCGAGCGCGACCGCGCTGCGAACATCCCCGAGTTCGTGCCGATCCCCGCCGACTCGATCGCGAGCATCGAAGAGCGTTTTCTCGATGCCTACTCGTTCCTGCGCGCGGGCATGGCGAACGAGCGCACGGGCAACTATCCCGGCGCGGTCCGGTCGTACGACCGCGGGCTCGAAGTCGAGCCCGAGAACGTCGAGCTGCTCAACTCGAAGGGTTTCGCGCTCTTTCAGCAGGGGCTGAGCGCCGAGGCGGTCGAGACGCTCGAGCAGGCGCTCGCCGTCGATCCGAAGCATACGAAGGCGCACAACAACATCGCGCTCGCCTCGATCGATCTCGGCGAGCTCGAGGTCGCCGAGGCGCACTACCGCGAGTCGCTCGCGATCGAAGCGCGCCCGGCGATCTACAGCGACCTCGGCTTCGTGCTCGATCGTCAGGGGCTCAGCGAAGAGGCGGCCGAGATGTACGAGCGCGCCCTCGAGCTCGATCCGAAGTCGGTCTCGGCGCACTACAACCTCGGCAGCTCGCTCGCTCGCCGGGGCGAGCTCGATGGCGCCGAGCGTCACCTGCGCGCTGCGCTGGCCGAAGGGCCGAGCGCGCGCACGCATGTCGGCCTCGCCCTGGTGCTTGCTCAGCAGGGCAAGACCAAAGAGGCCATCGACCAGCTCGACGCGGCGATCGCGACCGAGCCCGATCAGCCGCTCGCCTACGAGCAGCTCGCCGGCGTCCTGGTGGCCGAGGGCCGACTCGAAGAGGCGGTGACCCCGCTGCAACAGGCCACGCGGCTTCGCCCGAGCGCGGCGTCGCACCAGCGGCTCGCCCAGGTCTTGACCCGCCTCGGCCGCGAAGAAGAGGCGCGCCGAGAGCTCGAGGCTGCGCAGAGACTCGGCCCGCTGACTGTTCAGTAGCCGCCCTTCGGTGCGGCGTCCGCTGCGCGCAGGGCGCGCCTCGGGCGAGCGATCGGATCCGAGCGAACGCCTCACATCAGCGCTGGGCGGCGGCCTACTGGAGCCGGTCGCGTCGCCGATACCGCCCATCATCGAACCCTGCGAAGAGCTCGTCGAGCAGGGGATTGCGCACCGGCTCGCCCGTGTCGTCCGCGCGCAGGTTGCGCTCGGCGACGTAGCGGACGGCGTCCGAGTCTTCGACGACCACGTGATACCACGGCGCGTCCTTAGGCGGCCGGCTGCGTGCGACCTCGTCGTACCACTCGTCGGTGAGCTGGAAGGTCGCATCGAGATCGACGACGACGCCGCGGTAGCCGAAGAGCGCGTGCTGGACGACTTCGCCCACGGAGAAGTGCGGTCGACCGATTGTGCGCGCGTCGGACATGCGAAGAGCATAGAGCCGATCGACCGCTGGCGACCGACGTGCTGGCCTGCGTTCGCGCCGATCGAGACCGCTGTGGTCGGCCCCGCTCCGCCGGGCTCCGGGCGGGCCTCGTGCGCCCGAAACGGTACAGATCGGTGCCCCGTCGGATCTCATTGGGCCGCGGTCGCATTTCTGTGTCGATTTTCGCTGGGCGACAGTGCAGGATGGAAGCCGTGACTTGGGCGCTCAATCGTGCGGAGGTCGGGATGCGAAACGAGGTGCTTCGTTGGTTCTTCGGTGGCGCCGCTCGCCGATTCAGCTCTCGACGCGGACCCCGTCTGGGTCTGAGGATCGTCTCTGCACTCTGGCTCACGGCCCTGGCGTGGCCGGCCGGGGCACAACAGCTCGTCGTGAACGACGGCGACTTCGTCGACTGGTTCGACGGCTTCACGTTCGCGGGTGGGTCGTCGACCACGCTCGCTTCGGGCGGCAACCCGGGTGCCTACCGTGCTCTCATCTTGCCCGGCGTGCTGTCGACCGTGGGCACGTTCCAGACTGCGAGCGGCTGGGATCCCGCTGTGGATGGGCCGCTCGATACGGTGCGTTTTCGAGCCGACATCATCGGCACGAACGCCCCCCTCGACCTCTCGCAACCGACGCTCGTCTTCGCCTTCACCCAGGGTGGCGGCATCTACGCGCCGTCGACGGCCGAGCCTGCGTTCGATCTGATGAACTGGGGCCCGGTCGAGTCGGTCGATCTGGCGCAGGCCGACTTCGAGGAGGTCAACGCCGGAACGCCGCCGGATTTCTCGGCTTCGGGCGACCCGATCCGCTTCGGGTTCCTCGGCGGCGCCGTCAACGAGGCAGGGACCAGCTTCTCGATCGACAACTTCGAGGTCGTCGTCAACGCACCGGGCGGCGTGGCGGTGCCGGGTCTCGCGCCGGCCGGGATCGGGTTGGGTTGTTTGGCTCTGGGGCTCGTCACGATCGGCGTGTGGCAGCTATCGGCTCGCGCGCGACGATCTGGCTCGACGTAGAGAAAGCCGCCCCGCAGCGCCGCGCCGTAAAGGGCGCCGGAGGCGCTGATCGCTCGGCCGGGCCTCGCCGCCCCCCAAACTTTTTCGAGCTAACCTGCGCCCACCGCGAAGGAGCTCGAAGATGGACGACCGCCCCGCCTGGCTCGACGCCTCGGCCCCGGGACCCGTAGGCATCGTGATGGGCTCGACCTCCGATTGGCCGACGATGCAAGAGGCGGCGAGTGTGCTCAGTGAGCTCGAGGTCGCGCACGAGACCCACGTGGTCTCGGCCCATCGCACCCCCGAGCTGCTCTTCGAGTACGGCCGCCGTGCCGAAGAGCGTGGGCTCGCCGTCATCATTGCGGGCGCCGGTGGGGCGGCCCACCTGCCGGGTATGCTGGCGTCGATGACGGTGTTGCCGGTGCTCGGTGTGCCGGTGAAGAGTCGCGCGCTCAGCGGGGTCGACTCGCTGCTCTCGATTGCGCAGATGCCGGCGGGCGTCGCCGTCGGCACCCTCGCAATCGGTCCCTCAGGCGCGGCCAATGCCGGGCTGCTCGCCGCCGAGATGCTCGGCCACGCCGACGCCGCCCTGCGCGACCGCCTGCGCGCGCGACGCCTCGCGCAGACCGAGCGCGTCCTCCATACTCCGCCGCCCTGGAAAGAAGAAGGCAGCTGATCGGGCCGACTCAGGGCCCTCGACGAACTCGAGTCAAGAAAGAAGGAGCGGGCGTGAGGGTCGGAATCCTCGGCGGCGGACAGCTGGGGCGCATGCTCGCCGAAGACGCTCAGCGCATCGGCATCGATGTCCTCGTCATCGATCCGCAAGCCGGCTGCTCGGCCTCGCAGGTCGCGCCCACCCTGACGGCTGCGTACGAGTCGCCCGAGGTCGCGCGCGCCCTCGAAGACTGCGATGTCGTCACGTACGAGTTCGAGGGCGTGCCCCTCGAGACGTGTCGCGCGCTCGAGGCGAAGATGCCGCTGCACCCGAGCACGCGCGCGCTCGAAGTCGTGCGCGACCGGCTGCTCGAGAAGAGCTTCTTGCGCGATCACGACATCGCGACAGCCGACTTCGAACCTGTCTCGAATCTCGAAGAGCTCGAGCGCGCCGTCGAGTCGGTGGGTCTGCCCGCCATCTTGAAGACGCGATCCGATGGGTATGACGGCAAGGGGCAGTGGCGGCTGCACGGCCCGGACGACCTCGCCCCGGCCGCGCGTGAGCTCGGCGACCGGCCGGCGATCCTCGAAGCCTTCGTCCCCTTCGATCGCGAGCTCTCGCTCGTCGCCGTCTGCGACGCCGACGGGGCCATCGAGATGTGGGCGCCGCCCGAGAACGCCCACGTCGGCGGCATTCTTCGCATCTCGCGGGCGCCGGCCGCGGGGCTGACCGACGCCCAGCTCGCGACGGGCCGCGAGTGGCTCGCGCGCATCTGCGGGGCGCTCGACTACCGCGGCGTGATCGCCATCGAGCTCTTCGAGGTCGACGGTCGCTGGCTCGTGAACGAGATGGCGTGCCGAGTGCACAACTCGGGTCACTGGACCCTCGATGGTGCGCAGACGAGCCAGTTCGAGAATCACATGCGGGCCGTCGCTGGTTGGCCGATCGAGTCGACTGCGCTCGACGGTTCGAGCGCGATGCTGAACCTGATCGGCACCCTGCCACCGGCGGGCGCCGTCGAGTCGGTCGAAGGGGCGAAGCTCTACGACTACGGCAAGGCGCCCAGGCCGCTTCGCAAGATCGGGCACGTGAACGTGCGGCGGGAAGACGATGCGGCGCGCGACCGCGCGATCAGTGATCTGGTCGCCGCCATTGGCGACGCCGATCTGGCCGAGGCCGACCGGCCGCGCGCCCTCTCACCGCGATAGACCGACGCAGAAGGCCGCGACGGCCAACGCGGCGGCTGCGGTTCGGAGCGTGTTCAGCCGCGTCCAGCGAACCAGGTAGTGCGACCAGACCTCGGCCGCGGCGGGCGTTTCGGCCTCGACCGCGGCGAGTCGATCGTTGAGCGGTACGTTGCCCGCCGCGGTGACCGCGAACGTCCCCAGCAGATAGAGCATCGCGCCGGCGACAAACCAGGCCGCGCCCGGATGATCCGAGCCGAACACTGCGAGCACGCCGACTCCGAGCGACACGACGGCGGTGCCCATGAAGGCACCGAGGAACGAGCGATTCAGTACCACCACGTTGATGCGCTGCATCGCCGCGATGCCGGCCGCCGGCGGTAGATCACCGAGCGCACGCATGATGAAGCTCGAGAAAGCAAAGAACGTCCCCGCGATCAGTGCAGAGCCGAGCGTGGCGAGCCCGACGAGGAGCGGAAGGGTCGTCGACATCACGCCACCTCCTTCGCGTTCCAAAGGCCTGATGCGGCGATCTCACGGCAGTAGTCGGCAAAGTCCCGGGGCGGGCGACCGAGGGCGCGCTGCACGCCGTCGGTCACGTGGGCGTTGCGGCCGTCGAGCACCGTCGCGAAGAGATAGTCGAGCATCCAGACCACGTCCTTCGGCGCGCCCGAGCTTGCAACCCCTTCGACGAAGGCGTCGTGGGGCACCTGGACGTACCGGACATCGCGGCCCGTCGCTCGACCGATCTCGGCCGCCGCCTCTGCGAAGGTCAGCATCCGCGGCCCGGTCACCTCGTAGACCTCGCCCGAGTGGCCGGGCTGCGTCAATGCGGCGACGGCGACCTCGGCGATGTCCTGCACGTCGACGAAAGGTTCGGGCACGTCGCCGGCCGACAGTGCGATCTGTCCGGCCTGCACGAGATCGACGAAGGCGCCCTCGCTGAAGTTCTGGTTGAACCAGCTCGCGCGCACGAGCGTCCAGTCGAGGTCGCTCGCCTGCACGATGCGCTCGCACGCCTGGGCCTCTTCTTCACCGCGACCCGAGAGGATCACGAGCCGCTCGACGCCGGCGCGTCTCGCCTTCTCGACCAGAGTGCGGATCGCGTCGGTGGCCCCGGGCATCGCGAGGTCGGGTGCGTAGTTGATGTAGACGGCGCGCACGCCTTCGAGGCAGGCGTCCCAGCCGGCCTCGTCGTTCCAGTCGAAGGCGGGCACGGCCGAGCGCGAGCCGGCGCGCGTCGGCACACCCTCGTCGGCGAGCATCTGAATGATCCTGCGTCCGGTCTTGCCGGTCGCACCGAGAACGAGGATCGGTCGCTGGGGGTCGAGGTTCTTTCGGGTCATGGCTTGCTCCTGATATGCGGCCGGGCGACAGGCCCTGGCCTTCATTCGGAGCTGAAGCTACGAGCGGCACGGGATGCGTTCTTGGCCGGCCGCGACAGAGGATTGACCGTGTGCGCCAAGGCGGCCGGGGGGGGGGGGGCGCGCGTCAGTCGCCGCGCGTCGAGATTCGATACGACCGGGGCGTCTGTCCGCCCCAGCGCTTGAAGGCACGATTGAATGCGCTCTGCTCCGCGAACCCGGTGAGGAAGGCGATCTCGGCGAGCGGATAGTCGGTCTCGCGAAGCAGCTTCTCGGCGAGCTTACGCCGCGCGGTGTCGACCAGGCCCTGGAATGAGAGGCCCTGATCGGCAAGACGTCGCTGAAGCGTCCGGCCACTCATCCCGAGCCCGCGAGCGACGTCGCTGATCTTGGGCACGCCGTCGCTCAAGGTCTTCGAGACCTCGATCTCGACGCGGCGATCCAGCGCTTCGTCGTCCTCGAGCTCAGCCAGCTCGGCTGCGAGGTGGGTATCGAAGAAGCGAACCACGCTCGGGTCGCCGATGCGGTTGGGCTGCTCGAGTGCGCCCGGCGCGTAGAGCAATGCATCGTGCTCGGCTGTGAACTCGACGGGACAGCCGAAGAAGTCGGCGTGCGGAGGGTGCACCCCGGGCGCAGCGTGCTTCAGCATGATTCGCGACGGCTGCGGGGGCGCGGTCGAGACCTCGCGTGCGATCGAGAACAGGCTCGCGATCGTCGCTTCGTTCGAGAGCCGCAGCCCCAGCCGCCGCTCGCCCTCGCGGTGGAGATGCACGTAAACGCCGTCGCCCGTCTCACGCACTTCGTAGGTCGACACGCTCGTCAGGACGCGTGCGTATCGCTCGGCGCGCTCGAACGATCCCCGTGCCGTCGGAGCCGACTTCATCGCCAGACCCAGCGCGCCGTACTCGTCGCACCGCATCGAGGCGCCCGTGCGCAGGGGCAGGTCGACCGCCGCCGCGTCGGCTTCGGCAATGCGCTCGAGCAACGCGTAGTACTCGGCATCGTCGATCATTGCCTTGGGGTCGATGGGCCGATCGGGATCGACGCCGACACTGCGAAGCAGCTCGGCTCGGTCGATGCCGGGTGCGACCTGCGCGACGATCTTGTGCACGAACAGTGTCGTAATGCGACCCACGGCTCGGTTCGAGGCCTCCGTGCTTTCGCCTGAGGAAACGCGTCAGAGCCAACCGATGGTGTCGAGATCCCCGGCCTCCGAGACCTTCCTTTGAGCCAGTATGCGGTCGAAGTCGTGAAACGTCAGCAGAAGCGCGCCTTCCTGAGCACGAGACGTGAACACGCGCTCGACGAACGACTCGTCACCCGGCCACGGGTACGAGAAGACCACGTCGCAGTCGATCGGGCGGCGTCGGAGTCGACGCCATGCTTCGCCATCGAATACGAGCTGCGTTCGGAGCGGAGGGTCGGCCAGCAGGCTTTCGTCTCCGGGCTGCAAGAATGAGCCCTCGGCATAGGTGACGGGAAGATCGAGATCCGCCGCCAACGCTCTCGACGCAGTCACGAGTCTCGCGTCGATCTCGATCCCGTACGACTCGAAACCATGGAGGGCGGCGATGATGCACACGCCTCCGAGCCCGCTCCCCCAATCGCAGAACACCGACCCGCTGGCGAGACCTTGCGATTGAATTCGGCAGAGTGCCCGATCGACGCAGAAGAGCTCGGTGCACACGTAGTCTGCTCGAGACGAGGATGAAAGGAGGGTGCTCGTCTCTCGAATCGCATCGACGACATTCGATACGTCGGCGTGAGTGGTCGATTGACTGTGCTCAAGCACCGGCACCCCCGAGAAACCAATCGCAGTGAGGAAGAACCCCGCGCGAATCCGCGGGCCGTGCGTGAGACGCGTCGGCGACGACTCGAATGCGAGCCGTCGCCGACGGTGTTGCAACTGCGACGGCACTGTCTGCGCCCGCACAGATCCAGTCGGGACCCGACCGGAATGCCGTGCGCCTCGACAGCGCCGCACGAGACGGATCTGGGCCTATCGCGGCTGAACGCTCGTTGCCTCGGGGCCCTTGCGGCCCTCGGCGGCTTCGTAGGTCACTGCTTGACCGTCGCTCAGCGACTTGAAGCCTTCACCCAGGATGTTCGAATGATGGACGAAGAGGTCCTGGGACCCGTCCTCGGGCGTAATGAAGCCGTAGCCCTTCTCGTCGCTGAACCACTTGACTGTACCGTTTGACAAACTCTTGCTCTCTTCCGTTGAGCCCCGTACCCGGATACTCGAAGTCACCGGCCCGTGACGGCCGGAGCCGCCTGCCACAGTGGTGCCCACGTTGAAACATGGAGGCCGTTCGAGGGGGCCAGGGGTCGTTGCAGCGCTCGATCGATGGGCTCCACCGTGGAGCCGAGATCCCCTCAGCGAGACGGCGCGGTTCGCGTCGTGCCCGCTTCGGGATGCGCTTGCAAGCAGAGCAGCCGCGGATCGCGCCTGCTCGATGCCCCCGAACCTAGCACACGGGGGACTGCGGCGGGTTTGGGCGCCGGGACGCCTGGCGCGCACGTCGCGCAGCGATCGAAGCCAATCGTTCGATCCGGCCCTGCCCTCATGAAAGGCTCTATGCTCTCGAGGATGCGAGACGTCGCTCCTCGAACCGTGAGCGTACGGACCTAGGCCGCCTTCGATTCGGTGCAGCACCGACGCCAAGGGATGCCCGGGAGGTGATCGCCACGTGCCGCCTGCACGTTGCGCAGACGATCCCTGGGAGGCCGACACATGACCAGACACGATCTCTCGGAGCCCGGCGATGCGGGTGTCAACGTTCGGGTGTATGCCAGCTGCGACCTCGAGCACGACGGCGACTTGCTGAATCTGCTCCTCGCCCAGGCGGCCGAAGCCGCGTCGGGCTTCGACGTCACCGCGACGTCGACGGTGTCGACCGCAGACAAAGGCGGCGAGGAGCGCCTGCGCGCCGTGATTCGGAGCGTCGATCAGGTCATCGTGATCTGTGGCGAGCACACCGAGGGTTCGTACCCCGTGTCGATCGAGGTGCGAGTGGCTCAAGAGGAGAAGTGTCCGTATCTCCTCTTGTGGGGCCGGCGACGCCCGATGTGCCAGAAGCCTTCCACAGCCAAGCCGGCCGATCCGATGTACAGCTGGACCCCCGACGTCATCGCGCAGCAGATCCTGCAGATTCGACGGCGCCACGACGTCGACGACGAGGCCGCGAGGTTGCGGCGTCCGAAGACCTGAGTCGGGTCGACGTGGGCAAGCGCCTAAGTCGGCTTCTCGGCGAAGAACCGATCAGGGCTCGGAGCGAGACGACCGAGTGTGCTTGCTGCTCCGAAAGTGGCCGAGTGCCGCGTGAGCCCCGAGGCCAGTCGCAGACTTCGAGTGATCGATTCGTTGCGCGTCGTCGATCGAGCGCTCGTGGGCGGCGCGGCTCGCCCTACTGAAGTCTCTTCAGCGCCGCTTCGGCACCCCAGTACCCGCACATGCCGTGGACACCACCGCCCGGCGGCGTCGAGGCCGAGCAGATGAACACGCGCGGGTTCGGTGTCGTGTAGGGGTTGAGTCGTGCGACAGGCCGCGTGAAGAGCTGGAATGCGTCGGCGACGCCGCCCGTGACCGCTCCGCCGACGAGACTTCGATTCATGGCTTCGAGCCCCGCTGGGCTGAGTGTGCGGCGCTCGAGAATACGGTCCTTGAAGCCGGGCGCGAACCGCTCGATCTGGCTCTCGATCGCCTGGGTCATGTCGGCGGTCGAGCCGTGCGGGACGTGACAGTACGCGTACCCGGTTCGTTTGCCTTCCGGCGCACGCGACGGATCGAGATCGCTTTGCTGGCAGACCATGACGTATGGGCGATCGGTGTGCTGCCCGATGAACGCGGCCTTCTCAGAGGCGGAGATCTCGTCGAGGGTGCCGCCGACGTGCACGGTGGACGCCATCGTCACGCGCTCGTCCTTCCACGGGATCGGCCCATCGAGCGCCCAGTCGAGCTTGAAGACGCCGGGGCCGTAGCGATACCGGCCAAGGCGCCGCTTGTACGAAGCCGGCAGCTCGTCGCCGGCGACCCGAACCAGCTCGCGGGGCGACGTGTCGAACAAGACGGCGCGCGCCCGCGGTAGCTCGGCGATCGAGTCGACGGGTACGCCGGTCTCGATTCGCCCGCCCAGCGACTCGAGATACGACGCGAGGGCCTGCGCGATCGCGCGTGAGCCGCCGCGCGCCACCGGCCAGACGGCCTCGTGGCCGGTCAAGATGAACATGAGGCCGACGGCCGCCGAGAAGGGGCGCGTCAGCGGCAGGATCGAGTGGCCCGAGCACCCCGCCACCAGCGCGCGCGCCGGCTCGTCCTCGAAGAAGAGACGCGCGAGTGTCCGAGCCGGGAGCGCGCCGAGCAGCCCGAAATGCGCGAACGAGATCGGCGCGCGAGGGATTCGAAGCGGCGCGAGCGAGTCGGCGACGAGCGCGGGCACGTTCTTCGCCAAGGGCCGAACGAGTCGCTCGTACCGCTTCGCATCGGGGCCGAGCTGCTCCGTGACGAGCGAGATGTCCTTCTGATGCAGGACCGCCGGGCGATCGTCGAGCGGGTGCGCGAACGAGATGTCCGACGCCGCCCACTCGAGGCCGTGCTTGTCGAGGGGCAGCTGCGACAGGTAGGGCGAGAGGATGCCCATCGGGTGGACGGCCGAGCACGTGTCGTGGAGGAAGCCCGGGAGGGTCATCTCTTCACTGTGCAGACCGCCGCCGATGTACTCGTTCGCCTCGCGGACGAGAACGGATCGCCCCGCCTCCGCGAGTCGAACGGCGGCTGCGAGCCCGTTCGGGCCCGAGCCGACGACGACGGCATCGACCTCGCCAGACGACGCACTCAAGCCGAGGCGGCCTCGCCCGCTCGACTCGACAGCGCGGCCGCGGCTTCGCCCGTCGGCCACGGTTGGTGGTCTTCGTAGTCGTCGAGGTTCGTGACGCCTTCGGTCAGCTTGCCCGCCGCCGCGTCGAAGACGCGCCAGTGCATCGTCGGCGTGAAGAGGGGCTGACTCTCCACCGAGATGATGCGCAGCTCGCCCTCTTCGAAACCGCAGATGGGCTGGATCGCACGCATCAGCTGCTCACCGTTCAGGTGACCGTCGCCGAAGTTCCAGCCGAGGATCATCCCGCCGACGAGCTCGCCCTCGTACCAGTCGTAGTCTTCGATGTCGTCGACGGCGACGGGCAGTGCCTCGAGGAGCGGACGTCCTTCGAAGTGCATGAAGCGGCTGACGCTCATCACCGTCTTGGCGGCTTCGAGCTCGATCGGATCCTCGACGTACTCCTTCAGCTGCTCGTAGACGGGCGCGCTCGACTTCTTGAGCTTCGCGAGCTTGTCGACCGCACCGCCCTTCTTGAAGAGCCAGATGTTGTACGCCCAGTTGCCGGCGTAGTAACGCATCGACGGCAGGAACGAGACCTTGGCTGGGAACAGATTGCCGACCGTCGGTACGACGACGAGAGAAAAGAGCATGGCCGCGAACAGGATCGGGGTCGCGGTCAAGTCGAGGATCGACGCCTGGGGGTTGAACCAGAAGAGGAACCACCCGCCGTAGATCATGAGAATGTTCCACTCGACCGGCATCCCGTTCGGGTTGTTGATCCCGATGAAGGTGTGGAACCCGGTGAAGAGGATGCAGCCCGCGAGGATGATCAGGGGCTCGCCCGTGAACGCTCCGATCGCCAGAATGAACGGGATCGAGAACTCGGAGATGTGGCCGAAGAGCGCCATCCGCTCGGCGAACGGCGAGGGGCGAAGGTCGTCGGGGAAGTTCGTGAAGAGCCGCTTCTTGAGGAACTTGGGGAAGAACGGCCCATTGTTCATCATGAACATGATCACGGACGAGAAGAGGCGGTTCCACTTCGAGACGGCCGCCCAGATCCAGATGAACGACCACACCAGCTTCGACCCGCCGATCCAGACGTCGTTCGCCGACGCGAAGACCAGCGCCGCCATCACCACCCAGTAGTGCTCGTAGCGCGCACAGAGGAAGAGGGTCTTGTCGAGCACGCCGTTCACGGCGACGAGCACGAAGCAGGGCAGCAACAGCGCCGGCGTGACCTCGGGCGCAATCAGCACGCGCAGGAGCAGCAGCTGGTTGAGGACGTACACGCCGACGTCGAGGTAGTTGCGGGTGTCGCCGCCGATCAGGGGCGCGCCGCGGAAGAGAGGCAGCTTGATCGTCCCCGGCCGCGCGAAGTGGCGGTAGCCACCGAACCACTTGTCGAAGCGGGCATTCATCGGCCCCCAGCCGCAGCCGAAGCCGAAGAGCTCCCAGGCCATCGACCAGACCATGGCCTTCTTGAACGACTCGGCGGTGAAGACCCAATCGCCGAACTGGAAGAAGCCCGTGTAGCCGGCATTGAAGCTGCACCAGAAGGCCCAGACGCCGATCAGGACGAAGAAGTACTTGCCCCAGTAGAGCGCCATCACGCTCGGTCGATTCGGGCTCGAATCCGCCCACATCGTGCACGCCAAGCGGATGCGTTCCGCGAAGGGCGCGTCGACGATGCGCTGGGGCTCGTACGGGGGCAGGTCGTTTGCCAACGATCTTTCGGGCGGGTTCTCACTCATGCGTTGACTCCGCACGCTCTCATCGTGTGATCTGCGTGAGCAGATCCCGGAGCGATGGACAGGCCGGGGTTGCGACGACGTGCGCGTTCCAGCGCGTCATCTCGGTGGTCTCGACCTCGAACGTTCTGGTCGAGAGCGTCCCGACGATACCAGAGCGCGAGGCGCTGCCGGACCCTGAACGGCGCACCGGACGTCGCCCGATCGAGGTTTGTCCAACTTGCGAGATATGTGACTGGCGAAGCGAGCTGGCACGGTGCGCGCCGCTGCTGGCTACGCGCGCATGCGCGCCTGGGGCTCGGCACGCATGCGCGCCTCGAGCTCGGCACGCACCTCGTCGTGGCGCTCCCGCGTGATTGGAAAACGCCGCAGGAACAGCGCACCGAGGCCCATGAGCAGCGCGGGGATGGCGCCGTAGACCATCATCAGGCGCCCCTGCACCGCGGGCGCGATCTGGTCTTTCGCGGGCTCGTAGCCCAGCGCCGCGGGCAGAGTCGTCGCGAGCACCACACCCAGGGCGAGCGAAAGCTTGATCACCATGCCCCAGACCGCGAAGAAGAGGCCCGACCGCTGCTCTCCGCTCTCGAGGGTGTCGACGTCGATCACGTCGGCCGCGATCGAGTTGGCGAGGAACAGGATCGAGGCGAAGCTCGAGCCGCGCAGCACCACGATCACGACGAGGGTGTCGACGTCGCCCGCACGCAGGGTCACGAGCGGCAGGCTCCAGGCCGCGAGCCAGAGCGCCGCCGCCATCAAGGCGCGGTGCTTGCCGATGCGCACCGAGATCGCGAGCCAGATGGGGATTGCCGCGAGCGTCCCGACGTTCTCGAGCAGGATCATCAGCGAGAACCGCCCTTCGTCGAGCATCACGTCCGACAGGACCAGGCGGTGGAGCGTGCCCTGGATCGCGACGCCCGAGACGAAGAACAGCACGCAGCCCACCATGCGCAGGAATGCCGGATTGCGTGCCACGATCCGGAGGCCTGCGAAGAAGCCACGGGATGGGTGCACGTACGCTTCGGGCTCGCGTTCGCCGACGACGCCGACACAGAGGGCGAGCAGAACCGGCAACGCAACGACGATCGTCAGCGCGATGGCGCGGAGCTGGCCGGCGGCTGCGTCGGTTCCTTCCCCCGCGAGCCAGACCAATCCGGCCAGCAGCATCACCTGCCCGGCGGTCGAGATGCCCTCGCGCCAGCTCGTGACGCGCGAGCGCTCGTCGTAGTCGGTCGAGAGCTCGGCGCCCCAGGCCTTGTGCGGCAGATCGATCATCGTGAAGCCGAGATAGAGCAGGGCGGCCCACACACCCAGGTAGGTCGCTGAGACGTTCTCGTCGGGCACGAAGATCTTCCAGAGCGAGAACAGGAAGACCGGGACGCCCAGGATCATCCAGGGCTTGCGACGCCCGAACGGCAGCTTCGAGCGATCGCTCAGGCTTCCGATGAGCGGATCGGTCACGACGTCGAGCAGTCGCGAGGCGCCGATCGCGATGCCGACGGCCGCGAGTGGTACGCCGAGGTCGTCGGCGTAGAACGCGGGCACGAAGAGCGCCATCGGGAGCGCCGCGACCGACGTGACCAGCGATGGCGCCGAGTAAGCGATGAGCCGGCCTCGCCCGAGCTTCACGACGCAGGCCCGTCGAGCTCGGCGAGTCGTTCCCTCGCCTGCTCGCGAATGCGCAGATCCTCGACGAGCCAACTCGGGCGCGGCTCGGTCGAGGCGACGGTCTGCAGGAGCATGCGCGCCTCTTCGGCGCGCTCGGGCTCGCGTTCGAGGAGTGTCAGCGCCAGAACCAGTCGATTGCCTGGATGATCGGGGTCGAGCGCATAGCCTTGCTCGGCGAGCGGCAGCGCCTGGTCGCGGTCGACCCAACCCGATACGAAGGGTACGCGCGGCAACGCAGAGTGCAGGCGCGAGAGCAGGCGCAGCGCGCCGCCCTGATCGACGCTCGGATCGAGTTCGAGCGACCGCTCCGCATTGACGTACATGCGCTTGGCCACGCCTTCCCTCACGATGGTGAGCAGACCCACGCGCTGCGCACGCGTGCCCCATGCGATCGAGCTCCAGAAGAGCAGCCGGGCCACGTCGGCGGACGCGGCCGGCCGGTCGCTGGCGGTGAGTGCGTCGGATGCGCGCACGACTTCGACGGCTTCGCCGACCCGCGCTTCCTGGTCGTCTTCGGAGAGCGTGGTGAAGTCGATGGCGTAGTGCAGGGCCCGCAGCAGCTTCCAGCGCGCTTCGAGCGAGTCGGGCTCGGCCTCGGCGGCGGCGCGGTAGTGCACGATGGCCTCTTCGATGCGGGTCGGATCTGCACGGTCGCCATCGAGCATCTCGGCCCGCGCCGCCCACGCGCGATCGCCTTTGGTGAGATCGTTGAGATTGGCGAGATCGTTGAGATCGGCCGGGCCCGCGTGGCCGACCGAGGCCACGGTGCAGATCAGGATCGAGAGCACCGCGGCCGCGACCCAAGACCGATCTGCGGATCGCGCCGAGGCGCGCCGGGCCATCGCGATCCGACGAGAGGCCGTCACGGTCACTCGCCAGGCGCTTCGGCGCGCCGGTGGGGCACGCGACGCAGCGCGGCGGGGTCGTAGCCGAGCTCGCCGACGCGCTCGGTCAGCGCCTCGAGCTCGATCTCGTCGAGGTGGGGCGTGCGCGAGAGCACCCACACGTTCGAGCGAGAAGGCACGCCCACGATCGCGCGCTCGTAGTCGTCATCGAGCCACGCGATCAGATAGGCCGACCAGAAGGGCCAGAACGGGCGCACTCGCCACTCGGTGCCGAGCTCCTCGTCGTAGATGCGCCCATCCTGGGTCACGACCCTCGGCTCGGCGTCGAAGCTGCCGTCGCGAAAGGTGTACGTGATGTCGATGCCGCCCTCGTCGTCGAGCTCGTAGCGCTCGACCGCATCGTGTGCGTCGGCCTCGCTGAAGAAGAAGAGGTCGATGGGGATGAACGCCACGACGTACCAGTCGCCCATGAAGCGCTCGACCTCGATCTTGCGGTCGAGGGCCTCGAGCGGCGGCGGGCTCGAGGCGCAGCCGCCAAGCGATGCAGCCAGGAGCAGGATCGAAAGGATGCCGGTTCGGCCGAAGCGTCGGTTCGTCAGGTTCATGCGGAGAGGTTCGCGGCTCGGCGGCGCATGGATGCAGGGCGGGCCGAGAAAGTCGACGAGCCGGATCAGCTCTCGACCGATGCGACGACGGCGATGCGCTCTCGACTCGAGACGACCACGCCTCCCGGCTTCTCGACCGTCACGGCGAAGAGCGTCGGCGACACGACGGCGAGCTTCGGATCGATGCGAACGAGGACGTCCCCGCCCTCTTCGACCACGTCGAAGACGCCGCCGTCGATCGGGTAACGCTCGTCCTGGGCTGCGTCGAAGATCCACAGCTGATACTGAGCGACGTTGGGGTCGTTGACGGCGAGGCCGCTGAAGCGCATGACACCCGACTGTCGCTCGTTGCTCCACACCACGTCGCCCGAGGCCTCGGGGCCGGCGGCATCGCCGGTGGCTGTCCACGGGATCTGCAGCGCATCGGCGGCGAGCAGCTCGGCGCGCAGCATGGCCGATGCGTCGCCCGTCGGCGCAGGCGTCTGCGCCGGCATCAGCAGCAGGCCGGCCAGCACCGCGGCCGCCGCCCAGCCCACGGCCATGCTCACGGTCGACAAGCGGCTGCGCCGCGCGCGTTCGGTCGCGAGTGAGGTCGGTTGCTCGGCCCGGGTCGCCGCGAGCACCGGCGGCGCGTCGGCGAGGATGCGGGTGCGCAGTGCGTCGGGGAGCGCTTCGTCGGGCTCGGTCGAGAGGGTCAGGTCGATCGCGCCGGCGGCGTGGTCGAGATCCCACTCGTCGACGTCGGGGTGCTCCGCCAGGAGACGGTCGAGCTCGACGGTCTCGCTCGGACCGAGGCCTTCGGTCGCGCGATGTGCGAGTAGCTCGAGCAGTCGGTCTTCGCTCATCGTCGCGCCTCCCCGCCCTGCGGCCGCAAAGCGTCTCGCACCTTCACCAGGCTGCGCCGCACGTGGCTCTTGACCGTGCCGAGGGCGATGCCGGTCGCCTCGGCCACCTGGCCATGCGAGTAGCCCTGCAGCACGGCGAGCTCGACCACGCGACGGGGCTCGGGCTCGAGCGTTTCGATGACGTCGCGCACGCGCGCGAGGTCGACCGCGGCCTCGACCTGACCCGCGGTGTTGTGACTCGCCACTTCCCGCTCGTCGATCGGCACGGTCTGCGCCCGACCTCCGCGGGCACGCAGGCGATCGATCATGCGCCGCCGGGCGATCGTCGCGACGAACGCGGCTTCACTCGCCTTGGCGGGATCGTAGCGATGCGCGCTCTTCCACAGAGAGATGAAGATCTCCTGCACCGCGTCTTCGGCGTCGGCGCGATCCGACGAGAAGCGCCGGGCGAGCGCCCAGACGCGTCCGCCATGGACGTCGACGCACTCCTTCACGGCGACCTCGTCACCGGCGGCGATACGATGGAAGAGCGACTCGGCCACGGGCCCCCGATGCGGCCGGTCCAAACGACCGCTGGCGGAAGGTAGGTGGCGGTGGAGCGATGCACCAGATCATCTCCTCTC
Organism: Myxococcota bacterium; assembly: GCA_965250285.1. Lineage (GTDB taxonomy): Bacteria > Myxococcota_A > UBA9160 > UBA9160 > UBA4427 > CAYYSY01. The sequence continues at coordinate 4,513,903 of OZ252299.1, read as the reverse complement.
GTCTCGCGCGAGCAGCGCGTTGCGAAGCTTCTGATCCATGGGCGCGTCGCCGAGCCAGAGGCCGAGGTAGGCGCGCGCGAAGTCTTCGCCTTCGACGTTGACGAGCGTCTCGCCATTGAGCGAGAGCTCGGTGCCGATGCCCGGCTTGTACGTGAGCGCGTAGCGATCACCGGGCGAGACCGATTGGTACGCGGCGTGGAGCCGGCGCATGCGCACCTCGATCTCGGCGAACTCGGCCGGATCGAGGTTCTTTCGCAGCATCCGCTCGGCAGCCTCGCCGAAGCGATGGCCGCCGATCGACCAGAAGTACGACAGTTCGAGCCGCAGGGGCGCGGCGGCGAGATCGGGCTCGGCGACGTCGCACTGCGCGCGATAGAGCGCGGCGGCGTAGCCGCGGAAGATCCGCTTGTAGCGAAGCAGACCCGTCGAGCAGAGCGGCAGCTCGATGGGCTCGTCGCGCGGCGTATCGACGCGCGCGACCTCGTCGAATTCGACGCCCGACTCGACGGCGGCGGCGGCCGGGCCGGCCAGCAGCAGGGCCATCAGGACGAGCGGCATCATGTGGTGTCGAATCTCGCGGGGCATGGGCGGAGGCTCCTCGGTTCGGGACTGGTTTCGACAAGTGATTCGCAGCGCCTCGATGCCTGGATGCAGCCGATCCCGAGAACGTGCCGCCACGCCTGGCTGCAGCGCGGGTGGCACGCAGAACAAGAGAAGGCCGCACCGCCCGGACGCGGGCCGTCCAGATCGGGAAGGCCGCTGGGGCGCGGCGCAGCGCGTCTAGAAATCGCTCTTCGCCGCATCCGTTCGAGGTGGGGCCTCGAATCTCGCCCCATGATCCGCCTGCTCATCTACCAGCTCGGCCTGAACGGCGTCTGGTGCGCCTGTGTGTTCGGCGCCCTGTGGGGTCAGGCTTGGCTCGGCCCGATCGTCGCCGTTGCCTGGCTCTCTTGGCACCTCGCGCAGCACGCAGCGCCGGCCCTCGAGGGGGGCGTCGTGCTCGCAGCAGGGGCCTTCGGGATCGCGGCCGATCTTGTCCTGATTCGGATCGGGGGCATCGGCTATGCCGGCCTGGGGCCGGACGCTTGGCTCGGTCCGGCGTGGATCGTGGCGCTCTGGATGGTCTTCGCGACGACCGTGAACGTGTCGCTCAGCTGGCTGCGCGGACGCGTCGCGTGGTCGGCGCTGCTCGGCGTGGTCGGCGGTCTCGGCTCGTATCTCGCTGGCCGACGGCTCGGCGTGGCGACCTTCGACCTGACGCAGCTCGAGACCCTGCTCGCGCTGGTGGTGGTGTGGGGCATCGGAGTTCCGCTTCTACTCCATGCGGCCGAGGTGCGCGGCGCGCTGCGCGCGTGGGGGGCGGGGGGCGGGTACGCGACACTCGAGCGGCTCACCGCGGCGCGTGTGTGGGACCGGCCGGCCAAGATCCTCGTGCGAGCGCGGCCGACGCGACCCGAGCGGGGCCATCGGCGTTCGGCCTCGTCGCGGTGACGGGCGCGATCGGTTCGACATCGAAGCCCAGTCGCTACGACCTCGAGCACGCGCGCTGTGACGCGACGCTTCGAACACCGCGTCGAGTCGAGAAGCAATGAAGTAGCGAAAGCAGGAAGTAAGGAAGAAGGAAGACGCGAAGGATGGGCGCCTCGAATACGAACCGAAGGGGCCGTGCCGAGGCGAAGCCCCGCGTGCTGATTCTCGGCGGCGGCTTCGCGGGCCTCGCGGCTGCCACCGAGCTCGACGCCGATCGCTTCGACGTCACGCTCGTCGATCGTCGGCGCGCCTTCGAGTTCCTTCCCAACATCCACGAGCTGCTCTCGGGCGTGAAGACGCCCGAGCTGCTGCGCCTGCCGCTGGCCGAGATCCTCGAGCGCGCGGGGCACCGCTTCGTACGTGACACGGTGACGGCGATCGATGCGAAGGGCCACGCCGTGTCGCTCGCGCGCCGCAAGCGGCCGCTCGACTACGACGCGCTCATCGTCGGCATAGGCGGGGTCGACGCGACCCGAGGCGTGCCGGGTGTCGTCGAGCATGCGCTGCCCTTCAAGTCGGTCGACGACTGCGCAAGGATCGGTCGTCGGCTATCGAAGCTCAGCCGTCAGCGGGCGGCGAGCGACGTCGTGATCGTCGGAGGCGGCCTCGAAGGGATCGAGGCGCTCGGTGAGATTCTGCGCGCCCATCGTCAGCATTCGCTTCGTGTGCATCTCGTCGAGGCACAGCCCCGACTGCTGCCTGAGGCCCCGGCTTCGCTCGACGCGCACATTCGCGGGCTCGCGTCGGCGTTCGGTGTCGAGTTCTGTCTCGGTTCACCGGTCGAGCGCATCGACGAAGACGCCGTCGTGCTCGCAGGCGGGCGCCGAATCGAATCCGACCTGACGATCTGGACCGGCGGGCCCGCGCCCCCGGCCTTGCTGGCGGAGGCCGCGCTGGCGCCGCCGCGTGAATGGGTGCCCGTGAAGCGCACCCTGCAGCATCTCGATCACCCCGAGATCTTCATTGCCGGGGATGCGGCCGATCTGCCCGATCCGATCTCGAAGCAGGGCTACCACGCGCTCGACATGGGCGTCTGTGCCGCGCGCAATGCGGCGCGCTTCATCGAGCGAAGGCGGCTCGTGCGGTTCAAGCCTTCGGGCAAGCCGACGCTGATCTCGTTCGGCGATCTCAGCTGCTTCATGGTCATCGGGGATCGCGCATTCGCGGGCCCTGCTCTCGGTGCCGCGAAGGAGGCGGTCTTCGAGCTGGTGATGACGCAGCTCGATGCACGGCCGCTCTGGCGCAGGCTCCCCCGTGCCGCGCTGCGCACCGATCAGGCGATGCGACGGCTTCTCTGGCCCACGCTGTCGTCGACCGCGGCGCTGCGGCGCCAGGCGCGCTTCGATCTGTTGCCCGCCCGCTGAGCCAAGGCGCACGAGGGATCCGCTCCGGTGTCGTGGCTCGGTGTGGTGCCCGGGCCCGGAGCTCGCGTGCGCACTAGGGCGACAGCGGGTCGCCCTCTGGCAGGCCCGCATCCCAGCTCGGCGGATCGCCGAAACACGCGACCAGGTGGTCGATCCACACCCTGACCTTGGTCGAGAGCTGTCGGCTCGGCGGGTACACGGCGCTGACCGTCGCGACGGGCATTCGGTACCGCGGCAAGACGGGGACGAGCCGTCCTGCGGCCAAGTCGGGTCCGGCGACGAACGTCGGCAGCTGCCCGATGCCGAGGCCCATTCGCAGGGCATCGCGCGTGGCGTGCGCGTCGTTGACGTAGAGCCGTCCTTCGGGCGTGAACCGCTCCTCTCCATCCGGTCCATGCAGCTCGAAGGCGCGCGGGCCGTTGCGATCGATCACGAACTGATGTCCCGCCAGCCCGGCGGGCACATCGGGCAATGCCGCGCGCGCCGCGTACTCGGCCGAGGCGCAGAGCACGAGCCGCGAGACGGCCAGTCGGCGGGCGATGAGGCTCGAGTCGGGGAGTCGTCCGATTCGGATCGCGACATCGATGCCGTCGGCCACGAGGTCGACGTAGCGATCCGACATCTCGAGGTCGACCGAGAGGTCGGGATGCTGGCCGAGAAACTCGGGCAGCAGGGGGAGCAGCTGCTCGAGCGCGAACGAGACGCCGGCGGCTACCCGAAGCCGACCGCGGGGCGACGCCTGCTCGAGGGCCACCGAGGCTTCGAGGTCTTCGATCTCCTCGAGGATGCGTTCGCTGCGCTCGAGATACGCCTCGCCCTCGGCGGTGAGGCGCAGCCGGCGAGTGGTGCGCTCGAGCAGGCGCACGCCGAGCCCTTCTTCGAGGGCGTTCACGCGCCGGCTGACGGCGGTCGGCGACATCCGCAGCTCGGCCGCCGCGCGGGCGAAGCTGGCGAGACGCGCCACGCGCGCGAAGGCCCGCATGTCTGTCAGTCGATCCGCCACGACGCCCTCGATTCAGCCTGACGGAAGATTATCCCGAAGATCGGGATAGAGATACCCATAGAGTCTCTATTACGTCAGATACCGAGCGTCCGTAGAGTCCCTTCTGAGGCGCCGATCTCGGACCGCGCACGCCGAGCGCCCAGCGCAGACGAAACCAGCAGCGCACAGAAATAGAGAGAGAAAGAGAGAGGAGAACCCATGCGGATTCTGAACGTCGGAGCAAGCGCCCACGACGCGGGTGACTCGGTCAGCCGCGGGCTCGCGTCCCGCCTGGTCGAAAGGCTCGCTGCGGGGCTGCCGCAGGTCGAGGTCGTCACGCGCGACGTGTCGCAGGCGATCGCACCCGTCGACGCGGCCTTCGCCGCGGCGACCAACACCCCCGAGTCCGAGCGCACCGAAGCCATGCGCGAGCGGCTCGGTGAGTCGGACGCCCTGGTGCAAGAACTGGAGGCGACCGACGTGCTGGTCGTCTCGACGCCGATCTACAACTTCGGGGTGCCGTCGACGCTGAAGGCCTGGGTCGATGCGGTTGCGCGCGTGCGCCGCACGTTCCACTACACGCCCGACGGCCCCGAAGGTCTGCTCGCCGATCGCAAGGTCTTTCTCATCGTGACCAGTGGCGGCACCGAGATCGAGGGCGAGGTCGACTTCGCCACACCCTGGCTGCGACACATGCTCGGGTTCCTCGGCTTGCACGATGTCGAGGTCATCGCGGCGGCCGGGCTGATGCGCGGCGGCGAAGAGGCCGTCGCCGCAGCGTACGCCGAAGCCGATGCGCGGGCCGAGCGGTTCATTGCGCAGCGGCTCGAGCGTGCGGCGTGAGGGGCGAGGGCGCGTCGCTGGGCCAGACGTCCACCGGCGCGCTCGAGCGGCCCGTGCTCTGACTCGAACGATGGCCCGGGCTCGACTCAGCTCGCCGGCGGGATCCACGTCAGCGAAGAGTGATGCAGTGAGATGAGCACCTTCTCGTCGAGCTTGTGGTAGGCGAACGTGTAGTCGGCGCGCGTCGCGCCGCCCTGGCTTGCGCGGTGCGCGGATCATCGCCGACGCAGAGGAGCGTAGGGGCGAGCGATCTCTGATCCATCCCCCTCGTCTTCCGCTCGCCCGCCATCCGTAGATCAGACGAAGTGCTTCGACAGCTTGAGGCCCTGGGCCTGGTAGTGGCTGCCGAGGTCGCTTCCGTAGAGTCGTTCGGGCGTCGAAGCCATGCGCTCGTAGATCAACCGACCGACGATCTGCCCGTCTTCGAGGATGAAGGGCACCTTGTGGCTACGAACTTCCAGCACGACGCGCGCCCCGCCGCCGCCGGCCGGAGCGTGACCGAAGCCTGGATCCATGAATCCGGCGTAGTGCACTCGAAACTCTCCGACGAGCGGGTTGAACGGCACCATCTCTGCCGCATGCGTGGGTGGGACGTGGACGGCCTCTTTCGAAGCGAGGATGTAGAACTGGTCGGGATCGAGCACGAAGCTCTGGGAGGCATCCAGCTGGATCGGTTCCCAGTAGTCCGCGATGGCGCACGAGGACGGTGCGTCGACGTCGACCAGGCCGGTGTTTCGTTTGGCGCGGTAGCCGACGAGCCCTCCCGAGTCTTCAGCCAGCGTCGGGGACAGGTCGACCGAGAGGGCGATGCCATCCTGGATGTCGGCCGGCGTCGCTCCGGAGACCAGCACATCGCTGGCATGGAGGCTGCGCAGGCCTTCGTCCGTCTCGGCCGGCGAGCCGACGCGAAATCGAATCTGGCTCAGCGTCGAACCCGTACGCACGACGATCGGGAAGGTCTGGGGGCAGATCTCGGCAAAGAGTGGGCCCCGATAGCCCGCTGGGATCTGATCGAATGCGTTGGCGCCGCTTGCGATCACGCGGGTGAAGACGTCGAGGCGTCCGGTCGAGCTCTTCGGGTTCGTCGCAGCAGAGGTGTCGCCTGGCAGATCGAGAGACTCGAGGAGCGGCACGAGGTATACGCAGCCCGTCTCGAGAACGGCTCCTTCGGCGAGGTCGATGTCATGCAGGGCGAGCTGCTTGATCCGGTCTTCGACGGGGCGGCCCGGGCCCGGCAAGAAGCTGGCTCGCAATCGGTAGGCCTTCCTGCCGAGACGCAGGTCGAGGCTGGCTGGCTGAAGCTGCCGATCGCTCATGGGGGCGCTCAGCCCGACCGCGCCCTCATCGATGAGCTGCCGAATGCCCTGCGCCGGCAGGATGCCGTCGATCGATCGCGAACCGGGCGATGTGGATGTGCTTCGAGATCCTGCAGACATGGCGTCGAAGGCGTGTTCCTCGGAACGCGCGCCGTCTCCCTCTTCATCTCGGTCCGTGCGGTCGACGGACTGGACCCGGTCGGGTCCCCCTTCGATTCGACGCCGCCCGGGCGGGGTCGGATCTCGGTGAGAGTCTGGTTCGCCCCGTTCGAGGCGTCCACTGCGCGAGCGTCCGATCCGCGAGCGCCATCAGCACCATGCGCAGGCACGCCAACCGGTCGGTGCGCTCAGTCGATCCAGCCCGATGGGCTCCAGCGGCCGGGTGGCTCCCATGCACCGGTGTCGTTCTGCACCGTAAGTACGCGGTAGCCGTCGTCGGTGACCGCGATGGTGTGCTCGTACTGCGCCGAGAGCGATCCGTCGGCGGTGACCGCCGTCCAATCGTCGTCGAGCACCTCGGTCGCCCAGCTGCCGGCATTGATCATCGGCTCGACGGTGAAGGTCATGCCCGCGAGCAGGCGGCGGCCCTTGCCCGCCTGGCCATAGTGGGGGATCTCAGGCGGCTCGTGGAAGCCCCGCCCGATGCCGTGGCCCACGAAGTCTCGTACGACGGAGAAGCCCGCGGGCTCGACGGTGGACTGAATCGCGGCCCCGATGTCCCCGATGCGGGCGCCCGGCCGAGCGGCGTCGATGCCACGCCGCTGGCACTCGAGCGTCCGCTCGAGCAGCCGCGCCACCTCGGGTGCCACGGCCCCCACTGGGATCGTGGTGGCCGTGTCGCCGTGGTAGCCCTCGACGATCAGCGTGACATCCACGCCGATGATGTCCCCCTCGACGAGCTTTCGGTCGCTGGGAATGCCGTGGCAGACCACCTCATTCACGGATGTGCAGATGCTCTTCGGAAACCCGCGGTAGTTCAGGGGGGCGGCCGTCACGCCATGCTCTCGTGCGAACTGCACTTGCAGGTCGTCGATCTCGTTCGTCGTCATCCCCGGGCCCACCTGGCGGACGATCCAGGAGAGGCACCGCGCCGCGAGTCGGCCCGCGGCGGCCATGCCCTCCAGCTCGGCGGCGCTCTTGAGGCTCACGTCGGGTCGACGGGCTTGCTTGAGGATCATGATGAGCCACGCTCCGGTCTTCGAGGGATTCGGCGGGTCGTAGCCGTCGGATGCCGCGCGAGGGCGGATCGTAGCCGTCCCGCAAGACAGGGAGACGAACCGATGGAAGTCACGCTGCCCGACGGCAGCGCGCGCGTCCTGCCGGACGGCGCCAGCGCTGCAGATCTCGCCCGCGAAATCGGGCCCGGACTCGCCAAGGCCGCCGTCGCGGCCCGGGTGGAGGGTCGGGTTCAGGATCTCGCCCAGCCCCTGGTCGACGGTGCAGAGGTCGCGCTGTTGACCCGCAAGGATCCCGAGGCCCTCGAGGTCTTGCGGCACTCGGCCGCCCATCTGATGGCCGACGCGATCCTGCGTCTCCATCCCGAGGCCCAGCTCACCATCGGCCCCGTGGTCGAAGACGGCTTCTACTACGACATCTATCTGCCCGACGGCGCGATCCACCCCGATGACTTTGCCGCCATCGAGGCCGAGATGGCGAGCCTCGCCAAGCAGGCGCTGCCGTTCGAGCGATGTGTGGTGCGCGACAAGGAGGCCGACGAGTCGTTCGCGCGCTATCGCGCCATCGATGGAGGGCACAACCGATTCAAGGCCGAGATCGTCGGCGACATCGAGGCCCGGGGCGAGGAGATCACGCTCTACCGGCATGGCGAGTTCGTCGACCTCTGCCGCGGCCCACACGTCCCCCACACCGGATGGCTCAAGCACGTGAAGCTGACGAGCGTCTCGGGTGCGTACTGGCGCGCCGACGCCGAGAACGAGCAGCTCGTGCGGGTCTACGGCACGGCCTTCTTCAGCAAGGACGACCTGAAGGAGCACCTGCATCTGCTCGAGGAGGCGCGCAAGCGCGATCATCGGGTGCTGGGCGAGCAGCTCGATCTCTTCCACTTCGAGGAGGAGGCGCCGGGCTTCCCGTTCTTCCACCCGAAGGGCACCACGCTGTTCACGACGCTCGTGGATACGATGCGCGGTCTGCTCTCGCGCCGGGGGTACGAAGAGCTCAAGACGCCGCTCGTGCTCTCGGAACGGCTCTGGCACGTGTCGGGGCACTACGACAACTACCTCGAGAACATGTTCTTCACGAAGCTGAAGCTGCGCGATGAGGCGCATCCCGACGAGATCCACGACAACGTCGAAGAGCACCGCCCCATGGCGGTGAAGCCCATGAACTGCCCGGGACACGTTCTGGTCTACAAGCACCGGAACCACAGCCACAACGAGTTCCCGCTGCGTTTTCAGGAGATGGGGCTCGTGCACCGGCGCGAGCTCTCGGGGGTTCGTCATGGGCTCTTCCGCGTGCAGGCCTTCACCCAGGACGACGCCCATCACTTCTGTACGCCCGAACAGATCGCCGGCGAGATCGGCATGCTGATCGCGTTCTTTCAGGAGGTGTACGGCTACTTCGGTCTCGACGACGTACGCGTCGAGCTCTCGACCCGGCCCGAGAAGCGCGTCGGCAGCGATGAGATCTGGGACCAGGCCGAGGATGCCCTGCGCGAGGCGCTCGACGCCGCGGGCATGGACTACGAGCTCAACGCCGGTGATGGCGCCTTCTATGGCCCGAAGATCGACTTTCACATTCGCGACGTCCTCAAGCGCTCGTGGCAGTGCGGCACCATCCAGCTCGACTTCTCGATGCCGGAACGGTTCGGCCTGAGCTACGTCGGCGCCGACGGCGACAAGCACGTGCCGGTGATGATCCACCGGGCCTGCTACGGCAGCGTCGAACGGTTTCTCGGCATCCTGATCGAGCACTTCGCGGGTCGGTTCCCGCTGTGGCTTGCGCCGGTCCAAGTGGTGGTGCTGCCCGTGAGCGAGCGCTTCAACGACTACGCGCGCGAGGTCGAAGAGCAGCTGCTCGACGCCGGCCTGCGGGTCGAGGTCAACGTTCGAGACGATCGGGTCGGCTACAAGATCCGCGAGGCGAGCCTGCAGAAGATCCCGTACGCCCTCGTGGTGGGCGAGAAGGAAACCGCGGCCCGCACGATCAACGTCCGCTCGGGTGAGGGTGAACAGCTCGGCGAGCTCGGCCTCGACGAGTTCCTCGGCCAGATCGAAGGCGATCGCACGCCGATCGGTTCGGCTGCAGCGAAGTGAGGCCCGCCGCCTGCGCGATGAGAGGGCGGTCGAGTCGGGGGCATGGCTGGATGGTGTCGCTTCTGCCGCCAGCGGGCGAGCCGGGCGTTCACCGGGACTGCTGCGCCTGAAGGCGAGACCGCCGCTTCTCGAGCTCCTTCAGCAGGATGTTCCTCGCATAGGGCTTGAGCGACTTCCACTTCTGGGCTTCTTCTCGGGTCCGCCCGCACCCCAGACACCACCCCTTCGGGCCAGAGAATTCGCACACGTCGATGCACGGATTCTTGTCGCGGCTCATGGTCCTGCTCCGAAGCGAAGGCGTTTGGTGATCTGCGGTCGCCGAACCTAGAGTCGACCCAGAACCTGATCGATGCCGGCTTCGAGCTGCCGAAGGCGATTGAACTCTTCGACCAGCCGGCCCTCGAGGTTCTTGAAGTTCAGAGGGAGCCGTCGCTCACAGATGCTGTAGCCCGTGCCGATCGTCTGATACCCCTTCCAGCCCGCGATCCGCTCGCCCTCCAGGGCCAGGAACGTCTCGATGAACTCGGGCTGCGACGGACAATCCTCTTCGGCATGCATGCAGATCGGGAACTCCTTCTGCTTGATCTGCGGCGCCTCGATGTAGGTTTCGAAGTGCACGCCGCCCTGGTTGTCGTTGTGCCAGTTCACCTTGTAGAGCTGCAGGTAGGGGCCGCGGTTGTAGATCTCCCAGTCGTCATCGAACCAGCTCGACTGCATCAGCTTCTTTTCGAGGTTGCGGAAGACGCCCTTGATGTCCTTCATGTCTACCTCGTGTCCATTCATTCTCGTCGCGGCGTCCCGGGGTGACAGCCCGCCGAAGTCTCGCACTGTCGGATGAGGTGCGCAGGCCCACTCCCTGTGTCGAACCGTGAGATCGGCCCGGTCGATTTTCTTCGGACAGAGGGGAACTCGACCGAGCCGGCCGGCGCTATTGACGTGGGATCGCTGGGTCCACTGGCACCGCGTCGAGCCGCGGTCGTCGTGGCGCTCCGCCGTTGCTCATCACGCGCCTCTCATTCGCGTCATCGTTCGTTTGACTCGCAGGCCACCGTTGCTCCATGCCCCTCAGCAGGCCGTCGCCTTCGGATGCGCCGACGGTGCCCAGGTGTTTCGCTCGTTCCCCGAGCCATCGGAGGCGCGCGTGATTCGCCGCGGAGATCGTCGACGTGCGGGCCCCTCGCGCGCTCGGGGGGGTCGGCGCGCCGAGTCAGAGACCGGCGGACGAGCCGACGTTGCGACGGGACGGCTCGCACCGCCGACGAACCTGGACGAGTGCGCCTCATCCCGCACGCCCCGTGTCTTCGCTTCATACGGGGAGATGGGGAGCTCGCGCGAGCCGAAGGAGAGCTGGCAGCGATGCCACCTGTATCGCGATCTTCACGCCTCGGTCGAAGATGGCCCCCATCGGCATCTCTTCGATGTTCGATCCACGGCGTGTCGGTGGGCCGGCCCTGGGCCTCGTCGAATCGCCGGTACCACGCCGGGGAGATCGGTCGAACCCGTCGACGATCCGCGTCCTGGCGAGAGCGTGCGTGATATCTTCGACGGCGTTTCGCTCTTCCTCGAGGCCGTCCACGGATTCACTCCGCGAGCAGCACGGCCCCCGCCCCTGCGGTCGAGCATGGCGGGGCTGGTGTCCCCGCACTTGGGAGAGTGCTCGTGCATCTAGCCGAAGGCGTGCTTCCGCTCGGTCAGGCCATTGGATGGAGCGTCGCGGCCGCGCCCGTCGTCGCCTGGAGCATACGGGGCGCACAGGCAGAGACGGCACCAGCGCCGGTCGCGATGGCGGGTGCAACGAGTCTGCTGTTCGCGGCCACGTTGCTGCCGCTCCCGGTACCGGTCGTCGGTGCAACCAGTCACATCTGCCTGACGCCGGTACTCGCGCTGATCGTGGGCGTCCGTCACATCGTGTGGCCGACGTTCTTCGTACTCGTGCTGCAGGCGATCTTCTTCGCGCACGGCGGGCTCACCACGCTCGGGGTGAATACCCTGACACTCGGCGTATTGGGACCGTGGGCGGCGGTTGGCCTGTGGACGCTGATGCAGCGGCTGGGTGTCTCGAACGGCATCGGGGTTGCCCTGGCATGTGGCCTCGCCGATCTGAGCGTCTACATGGCCGACGCCGTGGTGCTCGCGCTCGGACTCTCGAGCGCGGTGGCGCCCGCGACCACCTTCACCGCAGTGCTGCTCGGCTTTGCGCCCGTGCAGGTGCCGTTGGCGCTGCTCGAGGCCTTCGCTTCGGTCGGCATCGTCCGCCTGTTGGTTGCGCGTCGGCCCGACCTTCTGCCCGAATCGCTGCGACTGCTTCGCAAATCCCCGCTCGCCAGGGCATCGGCCATGGTCCTGTTGCTCTCGATCGGCCTGGTGGGCTGCAGCTACGAGGGCATCGACGGCACCGTCTTCGGTGCGATCGCCGAGACGGCGGGGCGACCACCGACGGGCAGTCTCGTCGACCTCAGCCAGGGCGAGCTCGGGCTGGCGATGACGATCCTCATCCTCTTCGGGCTCGGCTTCGTGGCAGGCCGCGCCTGGGAGCGTGTGCTCGGAGGGCAGCGCGATGCACATCAGCGCTGAGCACTCGCTGTTCTTCGAACGTCGTCAACCGCTGTGGGTCGCGGCCTCGAGCCTCGCACTCACTCTCTGCGTGCTGGTCGTCAATGCGGGCGCGCGTGATCCCGTGGTGTCTGGGATCGGGGCGAGCGTGGGCGCCGTCCTGATCGGCGTCGCGTACGCGCGCGGGCAACGACGGATCGAGCCGGTCCTCGCATGGGCGATGATCCTCGTGGTCTTCGTCCTGCTGAGCGGGGTCCTCGTCAGCTCCGACACACGTCGTGCCGTCGAGGTCGGCGCTCGCGTCCTGTGCGGCGTGGTCTGGGTTCTCTGGCTCGGAACCCGGGTCGACTGGGCCTCGCTTCGACAGATCATGCTTCGGATGCGTGTGCCCGAGCGCGTCGTTGCGGCCCTCGACCACGCGCTCCTGCATGGTGTGCTCACGCGGCGCGAATGGGCGCAGCGGCGCGATGCGGCGCGCCTGCGCCTGGGGCGCCCGGGGCTGCCCCTCACATCCTGGGGTTCGCTGCTCGGCGAGGGTGCGTTGCAGTCCTTTCTCCGCCTCGAGCGCGTGGAGGAGAACGCGCTGCTGCGGAGCAGCGCGCGGATCGGTGCCGACGCCGCCGACGGCTTCGGTCTCGATGCGGTCGACGTCGAGCGCGGTGGGAAGCGCGTTCTCGAGCAGCTCGACCTTCGCGTGCACCCGGCCGAGTGGGTGGTCGTCTGCGGTCCGAGCGGAGCGGGCAAATCCAGTCTCTTGCGTTTGCTCGCTGGGCTCGATGCTCCGACCGGCGGGGCGATGCATCGTCTCGGCGTTCCGCTGCAGCCCGGTGCCGCGCTCGGCGCCCGACTCGATGGTCGCGTCGCGCTGCTCGACCAGAACCCAGAGCATCATTTCATCGCGAGCACGGTCGACGAAGACATCACGTGGGGACTGGTTCGACGGGGCGTCGATCTCGAGCAAGCGCGCGACCGCGCCCTCGAGATGGCGACGGCGCTGCGCATCGATCATCTGTGGGAACGCCCGTGTCACGAGCTGAGCTTCGGTGAACAGCGTCGGGTTGCGCTCGCGGGTCTCCTCGTGACCGAGCCGTCGTTGCTTCTCCTCGACGAGCCGACCTCGGGGCTCGATCCCGTTGCCGCAGACGAGCTCCGGACGCTCGTGGAACAGTCGGTTCGCCGGAACGGGGCCGCCTGCATCTGGGCCACACACGATCTGCACGCGCTGCCGCCCCAGGCAGCGCGCGTCGTGCTCTTGCGCGAGGGGCGGATCGTGTTCGACGGGCCGATCGCGGAGGGTCTGTCGAACCGGTGGCTCGTGCACGCCGGCCTCGCCGTGTCTCGAGAGGGAGAAGTCGCATGCTGATCGGCCGCTCATCGACGAAGCCGAATCTCGATACCGTCCGTCGCATCAAGCAGGTGTTGCGCGACGCGCTCGATCTGCGTGACGACGCGACGATCACGGTCAGCGAACTGGCCTGTCTCGAAGAAGACTGCGCCCCGGTCGAAACCGTGTTCGGGTTGCTTCGATCGGACGGCCCTCAGCTTCAACACAAGCTGCATAAGCCCACGGACGATGTGAGCCCCCAGGATCTCATGGAGGTCTGCAAGGCCTGGGGATTCGAAGTCGACGTCGCCGCTCTGTCATTACTCACCACAGGCACCAAGGAGAACTAGATGGATTCGCCTGGCGCAGTCCCGGTCACCATTTTCACGGGCTTCCTCGGCTCGGGCAAGACGACGCTGCTCAATCGCATCTTGAGTGAAGAGCACGGCAAGCGCATCGCCGTGATCGAGAACGAGTTCGGTGAGGTCGGCATCGATCAAGCGCTCGTCATCGACGCCGACGAAGAGATCTTCGAGATGTCGAACGGCTGCATCTGCTGCACGGTACGCGGCGATCTGATTCGTGTGCTGGGCAACCTGATGAAGCGCCGAGACAAGTTCGACTACGTGCTCGTCGAGACCACGGGGCTGGCCGATCCCGGTCCGGTCGCGCAGACGTTCTTCATGGACGAGGAGATCGGCGAAGAGTTCGCCCTCGACGGGATCGTCACGCTCGTCGATGCGGCGCACATCGACCAGCAGCTCGGCCGGAGCGACGAGAGCACCGAGCAGGTCGCGTTTGCCGACGTCCTCGTGCTCAACAAGACCGACCTCGTCGACGACGAGAAGCTCGATGTCGTCGAGGCTCGGCTCCGCGAGATGAACCGAATGGCCCGCGTCGTTCGTACCGAGCGGGGCAACGTCCCCGTCGATACGGTTCTCAATCTCGCTGCCTTCGATCTCGATACGGCGCTCGAGCGTCGTCCGACCTTCCTCGAGCCCGAGTATCCATTCGAGTGGACGGGCGTCTATGCGCTCTCGTCCGGTCGCTACGAGCTCAGCCTCGCCGAAGGGCCCGATCCGGCGATGTCTCTCGTCGTCACGCCAGAGCAGGGCACCGATGATGCGGCGCTGCGTGAGGGTGCCGAGTGGTGCGTGCGGCAGTACGCCGAGCCGCCCGAGTCGATCCAGCCCGGCGAGATGATCCCGATCGGCAAACATGTCGAGCTGCAGCTCGAGGCCGAGGGGCGCAAGTCGTTCGTGCTCGAGGTCGATCGGGCGGCGCGCGTCGGCCTCTTCGCCCAGCATACGGCCGAAGAGTTCGATCTGAGGGTGCTGGACGCCGATGGCAAGGCGGTCGATTTCGAGGCCGAGCGCACGTGGGTGGCCCAACACGAGCACGACGACGAGGTCGGCTCGATCTCGATCGAGCGGGACGGTGACGTCGATCCCGAGAAGCTCAACGCCTGGCTCGGTGAGCTCTTGCGAGAGCGCGGTGTCGACATCTTTCGCATGAAGGGCTTCATCAGCCTCAAGGGCGAGGAGAATCGCTACGTCTTCCAGGGTGTCCACATGATCTTCGATAGTCAGCCGGATCGACCATGGGGGGATGCGCCGAGGCGAAGTCAGCTCGTGTTCATCGGCCGAAACCTCGATGAGGACGCCATGCGAGAGGGCTTCGAAGCATGTCTGATCTGAAGGTCGGCGAAACGATCGGTGTCCTTCGCAGCGGCTGGACCGCCGAGGTCGACGACTACGCGATCGCCGGTGGCTGGAGCGAACGCGGTGATGCGCTGGTGGTGGCGGACGCTGCGGGGGGCGTTTACGCGCTCGATGGCAAGTCGGGCAAGAGAGCGTGGCCGGAGAAGGGGACGCACGAGGGCGGCGTCCTTGCATTGGCGGTCCATCCAGAAGGCCGAGTCTTCGCCACGGCCGGGCAGGACGGTCGAGCCCTGATCTGGGGTGTCGCCGAGGGGCAGGTCGAGCACACGATCGACGTCGGCCGCGGCTGGGTGGAGAACGCGTCGTGGTCTCCCGATGGTCGGTTTCTGGCGACGTCGTGTGCGAAGCAGGTCTGCGTGTATGGACCGGATGGCGCCGAGATCTGGCGGTCGGACGACCACCCCAGCACCGTCAGCGCGATCGCGTGGTCCGACGCGGGTGAGCTCGCAACGACCTGCTACGGACAGGTCGCGTTCTTCGAAGGAACGAGCGGCGAGCTGAATCAGAAGCTCGAGTGGAAGGGCTCGCTGGTTTCGATGGCGCTCAGCCCCGACGGCGACGTCGTCGCCTGCGGCAGTCAGGACAGCACGGTCCACTTCTGGCGCCGCTCGACGGGGCAGGATTCGATGATGGCGGGCTATCCGGCCAAGCCCTCCGCGCTCGACTTCGACGATACGGGCACGCTGCTGGCGACGGGCGGTGGGCCGACGATCTCCGTCTGGTCCTTCGAGGGGGACGGACCCGAAGGAACGAAGCCGGGCGTGCTCGAGCTCCATGATCAACTCGTCACGACCCTGACCTTCGCGTGTCGCGGAAGGGCCCTGGCTTCGGGCGGCCGCGACTGCACCGTGGTCGTGTGGTCGCTCAAGCCCGATGGGCAGGGGGATGCGATCGGGGGCGCACTGCTGGCCGACATCGTCAGCGATCTGTACTGGCGTCCGGACGGACGCGCACTCGCCGCGCTCGACGGTCAGGGCGGTGTGACGGCCTGGCGCGTGGGGCAGAAGCGGTGAGGCGCGCCGCCAACGAGCCGAGTTCGTCCGTTCGGTGAAGAGCATGCAGCCGCGCTGACGCGTGTCGACTGGAGCGCGTTCGCTTTCGGGTCGAGTCGTGACCGTGCGCATGCAACGAAACCGTTCTCACCCTGCAGGGTGATGCGATCCGAATCGAGCTCGCCCTAGGCTGAACGCTCCGAAAGGAGCTGTGATGGCCGTCGACCCCGAGCGCCGTGACGTCATCTCGACCCACGGGCTCGATCGGGTGTACGGCTTGACGGCCGCGGAGAGCGCTGTGTGCGCATCGATGGCCGAGGGGTTGAGCAACATGGAGATCGCCGACCAGCGCGGAGTGAGCCTCGAGACGGTCAGGGCTCAGACCAAAGCGATCCTTCGCAAGACGCGCTGCGCCAGCCGAGTCGAGTTGATCCACCGCGCGCTGTCGATCGCGCCCCCGCTGCTCGACGAAGATGGCCGACGGGACGTCACGACGGATTGAGTGAGGCCGCGGTACTCATGACCCGGGTGGCGGTTTCGCCGAGAAGCCCAGCTCCTCGAGGTTCTGCGCGATGTCAGCGGCGGCGGTGGCCGGGTCGACGTTGCGCTCGATCCGGAGAATCCTGCCATCCGCACCGATGTAGAAGTTGGTGCGCAGTGCGAAGCGGTCCTGGTGGAGAACGCCGTACGCACGGGCTGTTTCTTTGGTCGGGTCGCTGAGCAACGGGAAGTCGGCCTTCATGGAGCGCGCAAAGCGGGTGTTCTCGGCCGGCGGATCCACGCTGACCATGAAGTAGGGCACCCCGTACGAGCGGAGGCGCGCGCCGTCTTCGATGAGCGACTTGCACTCCAGCGTGCAACCGCTGGTGAACGCCTGGGGGTACCACGCGAGCACGATGGCGGTCTTCCCGCGGTAGTCGGAGAGCGCGTAGGTCTTGCCGTCGGAGCCGGTGAGTGAGAAGTCGGGTGCGAGATCACCCACGCTCGGCGTCGAAGCCACGGCGATCCCCGCCAGCGCCGCAACCAGCGCCACGATCGGGAATCTGAACAACATGCGCCCAAGCGATCGCACAGCTCACCTCCGTGTCGCGGCGAGCATCCTCGCTGACAACCGACGTGTCAAGGCAGCGTTCGCTGCCGCAATCGTCGCGGTCCTCTCGATGTGGGTCGCCGCGCCGATTTGGGCGCAATCGCCCTCGGACGAGCCACTCGAGCTGCCCATCGTTCGGCCCGAGCGCCGGGAGCTGGTCGAGTACGACGAATACACAGGGCGATTCCAGGCGGTTCGCCGGGTCGAGGTGCGCGCGCGCGTCAGCGGGTTCCTTGATGAGGTCGCGCTCCAGGAGGGGCAGGTCGTCGAAAAGGGCGCGCTGCTCTTCGTCATCGATCAGCGACCCTTCCGCATCGCGCTCGACGCTGCGCGAGCCGATCTGCAAGAGGCGATCTCGAGACGCGATCTCGCCGAAGTCGAGGTCGAGCGAGCGAAGCGCCTGATCGAGACGCGCACGATTCCACAGGACCAATTCGACGAGAGGCTCGCCGAGCAGCAGAGTGCCGCAGCGCGTGTGGCAAATCGCCGCGCCGCTTTGGCACAGGCTGAGCTCGATCTCGAGTGGACGGAGGTCCGTGCACCCATCGCCGGTCGCGTGGGCGAGCGGATGGTCGATGCCGGCAACCTCATCAGCGGCGGCAACGCTTCGGCGACGCTGCTGACGACGATCGTTCAAGAGGATCCGATCTACTTCGTGTTCGAGGCGAGCGAGGCCGCGTACCTGAAGTACACCCGACTGAACGAGAGCGGCGCCCGCGCCAGCTCACGCACGACCCCGAACGCGGTGGCCATCAAGCTGCTCGACGAGGACGAGTTCGTACACCATGGTGTGATGGATTTCGTCGACAACGAGCTCGACCCGAGCTCCGGCACGCTCGAGGGACGCGCCGTGTTGGCGAACCCGGGCAGCTTCCTCCAGCCCGGCGTGTTCGGTCGTCTCAGGCTGCAGGGCAGCGGGCTCTACGAAGCGGTGCTCGTACCGGACGAGGTGATCCAGTTCGATCAGGCGCGTCAGTTCGTATTCGTGCTCGACGACGAGGGCGTCGTACGGCGCCGATTCGTCGTGCTCGGTCCGATACACGAAGGCAGGCGCATCATCCGCGAAGGGCTGACCGGGGATGAGCAGGTGATCTCCGGCGCCTTCCACCGGGTTCGAATCGGCAACGCGGCACGCCCGATGCAGGACGAATCGGCGACCGAAGCTGCTGGTGCCCGGTGAGCTTCACGCACTTCTTCATCGAGCGACCGATCTTCGCGGCGGTCCTCTCGGTCGTCATCTTCCTCTTGGGTGGGCTCGCCTACGTGGGTCTCCCCGTGACCCAGTACCCCGAGATCGCACCGCCGACCATCCAGGTGACGGCGACCTACCCTGGCGCATCGGCTGAGACCGTCGCGAACACCGTCGCCACTCCGCTCGAGCAAGAGATCAACGGGGTGGAGAACATGCTCTACATGAGCTCCAACTCGACGGGCGATGGCGCGCTCAGCCTCGCCGTCACGTTCGCGCTCGGGACCGATCTCGACGAAGCCCAGGTGCTCGTTCAGAACCGCGTCGCGATCGCCGAGCCCCGTCTGCCCGAAGAGGTGCGTCGTCTGGGCGTCGTGACTCAGAAGAGTTCGCCCGACCTGATGATGGTCGTGAACCTCTACTCGCCCAATGACACCTATGACCAGCTGTACATCGCCAACTACGCGACGCTTCAGATCCGAGATCGCCTGGCGCGCATCAACGGGGTCGGACAGATTCGACTCTTCGGCGCCAGTGAGTACGCGATGCGGGTCTGGCTCGATCCCCAGCGTGTGAACTCGGTCGGGTTGACCGCGGGTGAGGTCGTGAACGCGTTGCGCAGCCAGAACGTGCAGGTCGCGGCCGGTTCGATGAATCAGGCGCCCTCCTCGACCCCTCTTGCCTTCGAGATCGGCGTGCAGGCGCGTGGGCGGTTGATTCGGCCCGAAGAGTTCGAGGAGATCGTGGTCAAGGCCGAAGACGACGGTCGGATCGTGCGTCTTCGCGACGTCGCGCGGGTCGAGCTCGGCGCGCAGAGCTACTCGACGCGCGGGTATCTGGCGAATCAACCTGCCATTGCGTTGCCGATCTTTCAGACGCCCGGCACGAATGCGCTCGAGACCGCCGCCGAGCTGCAGGCAACGATGGCCGAGCTCGCCCAGAGCTTCCCCGACGATCTCGAGTACGCGATCGTCTACAACCCGACCGAGTTCATCGCGAAGTCAGTCGACGCGGTCATCGAGACGATCTTCGAGGCCGTCTTCCTCGTCGCGCTCGTCATCGTGCTGTTCCTGCAGAGCTGGCGTGCGGCGATCATACCGGTGGTGGCGATCCCCGTGTCGCTGGTCGGCACGTTCGCGGTCATGTCCGCCTTCGGCTTCAGCCTGAACAACCTGACGCTCTTCGGCCTCGTGCTCGCGATCGGAATCGTCGTGGACGATGCGATCGTGGTGGTCGAGAACGTCGAGCGAAACATCCAAGAAGGGCTCGGGGCGCGAGACGCCGCGCACCGCACAATGGACGAGGTGGGCAGCGCGCTGGTGGCGCTCGGCCTGGTGCTGGTGGCCGTCTTCGTGCCCGCGGCCTTCGTGACCGGGATCTCGGGGCAGTTCTTTCGGCAGTTCGCACTGACGATCGCAACCGCGACGATGATCTCGGTCGCGGTCTCACTTACGCTCAGTCCGGCCCTGGCCGCGCTCCTGCTCGAGCCTCGAGACGAGTCAGACGAGTCGGGACTCGCGGCGCGGGTGTTCGGCCCGTTCAACCGAGGCCTTCACCGCGTCTCGGGCACGTACGCCAGGGTCGTGGGCGGCATTGGGCGTCGGTCGGCGATCGCAGCCCTCGTCTACGTCGGGCTCGTTGCCCTCGCGGTTCTGCAGTTCGGGATCGTGCCGGCTGGCTTCATTCCCGCGCAGGATCAGGGTTACGTGATCGTCTCGATCGAGCTGCCTCCGGGCGCCGACCTCGATCGAACCGACGCGGTAACGCAGGACGTGACCGCCCGTCTGCTCGAGGTCGATGGCATCGAGAACGCCGTCGGTTTCGCTGGCTTCTCGGGCGCGACGTTCACGAACGCCCCGAACGCCGCCACGATCTTCGCGACGTTCGCGTCGTTCGAGGATCGTGAAAGTCGTGGGATCGGGTTCAGGGAGCTGGTCGATGCCGCGTGGGACGTCGCGGCTGAGACCCCGGAGGCTTTCGTTCTGGTCATCGAGCCGCCGCCTGTTCGAGGCATCGGCAACGCCGGCGGCTTTCGGATGATGATCCAGGATCGCGAGGGTCGAGGGCTGGAGCTGCTCGAATCGTCGACGCGCGACATCGTCGACGCCGCGAGCGAGAGCGAGGGGCTCACGGGGGTGTTCACGCTCTTCAATACGGCGACGCCGCAGCTCTTCCTCGACATCGATCGCGAACGGGCGCGCCGATTGAACGTGCCTGTTTCGGGTGTCTTCGACGCGGTCGAGATCTACTTCGGCTCGGCCTTCGTGAACGACTTCAATTTTCTGGGCCGCACGTTTCGCGTGACCGCACAGGCCGACGAGCCCTACCGACAGACGCCCGAAGATCTGCTTGCGCTGCGCACACGAAACGCGTTCGGCGAGGCCGTGCCGCTTGGTAGCGTTGCTCGCACCGAGTACCGAACCGTTCCGTACAGGGTGAGTCGCTACAACCTCTACCCGGCCGCTTCGGTCTACGGCAACACGTTGCCCGGCACCAGCACGGGGGATGCGATCGACCAGCTCGAACAGCTGGCCTCGGAGCGGTTGCCCGACGGGCTCAGCTTCGAGTGGACCGAGCTGGCCTTGCAGCAGAAGCTCGCGGGTGACAGCGGCGTGTTCGTGTTCGCGCTCGCCGCGCTCTTCGTGTTCCTGCTGCTCGCGGCCCAGTACGAGAGCTTTCGGCTGCCCCTCGCCGTCGTGCTCATCGTACCCATGGGCCTGCTCTTCGCGATGTTGGGCATCTGGCTCACGGGTTGGGACAACAACATCCTGGTGCAGGTCGGCCTCATCGTGCTCGTCGGTCTGGCTGCGAAGAACGCGATTCTCATCGTCGAGTTCGCCAAGCAGCGCGAAGACGAGGGCGCCTCGCCCGAGCAGGCGGCGATCGAAGCAGCCCGGCTGCGGCTCCGCCCCATTTTGATGACCGCGCTCTCGTTCATTCTGGGCGTCGTGCCGCTCGTCATCGCGACCGGGCCGGGCGCCGAGATGCGGCGGGCGCTGGGCATCACGGTCTTCTCGGGGATGCTGGGCGTGACGATCCTCGGCTTGCTCTTCACGCCCGTCTTCTACGTGCTGTGTCAACGGCTGGGACGACGTTCGCGTGAACCCGAGTCGAGCGACCACGCGCGATCGCAGGGGGCATGATCCCGCCCCGCGCTCGCGGGCTCGTCCGGCATCCGTCGCGTTCGCGCTACGCCACGCGCCACGTGATGTAGCCGAGGTACGAGATCAAGAGGGTCAGACCCTCGCGGCGCCCGATGTGGCCGCGCAGCAGGCTGAAGCCGAGCAAGGCACCCGTGAAACCGAGCATGACGATCAGATCGGCGAAGCCGTCGACGGGCACGGGGACGGGGCTCACGCACGCCGTGAGCCCCAGCACGAAGAGCAGGTTGAAGATGTTCGAGCCCACGACGTTGCCGATCGCGAGATCCGATTCGCCGCGTCGGGCCGCGATGATGCTGGCGCTCAGCTCCGGGAGGCTCGTGCCGACCGCGACGACGGTCAAACCGATGAGGCCCTTCGGTGCGCCGAGCGCCGTGGCGACGCCGACGGCGCCCGAAACGGTGAAGCGGCCGCCGAGGGCGAGCCCGAGCATCCCGGCGATCAGGAAGCCGATCTCGCCCAGCACCGTCGCGCGCTGCTTGCCGAGCGGCTGGTCGCGGACCTGCTCGACGAATGTGTCCTCGCTTCGCTTTCGCAGGTTGGCTGCGACGGTGTAGTAGATGAAGACCGTGAAGAAGAGCAGCAGCAGCAGGCCATCGGCCCGGTCGTACTTCGACGAAGGCGCTGCGCGGAGCGCATCGAGGCCCATGATCAGGGTGGCGATGCTCGCCAGCAGCATCATCGGGATCTCGCGCGTGATGACGCTGCTCTCGATCGAGAGTCGACGGAAGATGCCCGAGCACGCGAGGATCAGGCCGATGTTCGCGAGGTTCGATCCGACCACGCTGCCGAAGGCCATCGCGCCCGAGCCGCCGACCGCCGCCGTGAGGTTCACTGCGAGCTCGGGTGCGCTGGTGCCGAACGCGACCACCGTGAGCCCGACGACGAGTGGAGACACACCGAGTCGTCGGGCCAGCGCCGCAGCGCCGCGAACGAGCGACTCGCCGCCCCCGATGAGGAGCGCGATCCCGAATGCGAGCACGAGGCCATCGACGAGCCAGGGCGCCATCGAAGCCTCCTCCGTATCTCGACGGCCATGAGCTCGCGTGTCACGGCGCCGGTGCAGCGATCGACCCGACCGAGGCTAGCGACCGCCTGCGCACGAAGCACCGCCGATGATTCGCCTCAGTAGACCCAGGGAACGATCCGCCAGCGCACGCGCTGGGTGTAGCGGCGCCAGTCGTCGCCGTACTTCGCCGCGCAGTGCCGGTTGTCTCGCCACTCGCGGTGAAGCAGAAGAATGGCGAAGTAGATCGGGTAGAAATAGGGCAGGAGCGCCCCGAAACCGGTGGTCAGAGACCACGACAGCCCCATCAACCAGTCGCCCAGGTAGTTGGCGTGTCGCGACAGGCCCCACCAGCCGGACGCCAACAGCCGATTGCCCTGCTCGGTCTCGATGACCTCGGGCTTGCGTCCCCAGATCTCTCGCGTCGGGTCACTCGAGAAGCGGTGCTTCTGCAGATTCGAGCTGCGAAAGATCAAGAAGCCGAGCGCGTTCAACGCGAAGATGCCTGCGGCGCCGAGGGCCGGCAGGGGCTCGGGGTGGTGGACCAGGTAGAGCGGCTGCAGCGCATAGGAGAACGGGATCCAGACCAGACAGCCCCACCCCAGCATGAACCCGAAGTTCTCGTTCTTGATGTCCCAGGTCGAGAGGATCGCGTCCTCGAACCAGAAGTAGTCAGCGACGTAGAGGATCTGGAAGGCGCAGACGAGGATCATCGCGTTGCTGACCGTGCCGTGTAGCTCGAACTGTTTCGCAGCGAGCGAGAGATCGATCAGCACCCAGAGGATCATGCTCGGACGCGACTCGCAGAAGAACTTGAGGTCGAAGCGCCCGACGCGCGGGTTGCGGCATGCGCCGAGCGTGTACGCCTCGAGCCAGTTGAGCCGGCGCTCGTCGGGCGTCGCCTGTCGGCGGCCGATCGCACAGACGGCGACGCAGCCGACGAGCACCGTGATGTTCGCCGTCGTGACGAGCGCACCCCAGACGTCGTAGAATATGCCGCCGGGCACGAGCCCGGCGACAACGGCGGCGACGGCCGCGCCGACCGTCACCGAGAGCG
Source organism: Myxococcota bacterium (assembly GCA_965250285.1). GTDB lineage: Bacteria > Myxococcota_A > UBA9160 > UBA9160 > UBA4427 > CAYYSY01. The sequence continues at coordinate 4,490,503 of OZ252299.1, read as the reverse complement.
CCATGAACCCGTTCAGCCGATAGCGATGCCGCCGTCCGTCGGGCTCGACGACGCCGGTCGTCGTTCGGCCCGGGAGCCACGCGAACAGCGCCGCCTGAAGGGCGAGCCAGCCGAGATACGCGGCGACGACGGGAGCACTGGGTGGCTCGACCGATCGCCAGAAGGCGGCGTCGGGCCAGACGAGTGTGGCGTCGTGGGACACGAAGGCGACGGCGAAGTACCACGTGAGCAGTGGGAGCCCGACGACCATCGCCACGAAGCTCGCATTGAACGCGCGCCGGGCCCTGACACTCATCGAGTGGACGTCCATGCACGGCCCCTCCGTCATGAGGCGCTGAGAAGGTCGCACGATGGCGTCGTGTCGCGCATGGGGGGTTTTGGACGTCGAACGCCGATGCGTCAGTCGAATCGCGGGCTTCCGCCCGCTCCGGCGCCGCGATCGGTCGTGCCCCGCGCGCCTCGAGCCGGTTCAGCGAAGCTCCAGCGTCCCGCCCGGCCCCTCGAGCACGGCGCGTAGACCGGGCTGCGTGCCCATCCCGACTTCGAGCTGTGCGCCGAGAGCGCGGAGGTCGTGGCGGACGGGCTCGGGTTCGGGATGCACCGCCTGAAACGACTGCAGCTGGCACCTCTGATCATCTGAACCGCCGTCGTTCGAGGGATGCGGCGTCGATCCCCAGTCGATCACGAAGGGCACGAGACCGTCACCGGTCGGGCGCGGCCGAAGGCTGAGCTTCCACTCGAGCCGCGTCCCATCCGGGGCCAGCCGTGAAACGGGAACGATGAGACCCGGGTCGTAGCCCGCCGCCTTCGCTTTCTCGGCGCTGGCGTCGATGTCGACGCTGCGTACGGCCCACGTGACGAGTCGCGCTTCGCGCAGCTCGGCGAGGCCGAAGGGCGGCGCCTGCGGCGGCTCGGGGTTCTCGGGGTCGAGCGCGATCAGCTCGACGTAGCTCTCACCCTGCATCGGCAGGATCGCATTGTGGCTGCCGAATGCCTCATGTCGACCGCCGAGCGAGGGCCTCACGCCGAGCGCTCGATCAAAGTGCTCCACGGCCTCCGCAAGAGACGGGACGGCGTAGACCAGATGGTCGAGGGGGTGATGCGTTGCCACCATGCGATCCTCTTCGTGTCGGCGCACGAGCGCTCGGTTGCGGCGCTTCGGTTCGATGCTGGAGTAGGCGGCCTCGAGCACGGTGTCGTCGAGGTCTGATTCGAGGCACGCCTCCGGCCGCACACGGGTTGGTGTCGGGCTACGACTCCCGTGGCAAGACGTAGGTGCCCTGCGCGGTCGCCACGAGGCGGTCGGGCTCGTCGTCCATCCAGATCCTCACCGTCCCGATCACCATCAGGCGCCCGGCTTTCTCCAGGTCTGCTCGGGCGTAGGCCTTCTCGCCCTGGGCCGGGCGCAGGAAGCGAATCGACAGGTCGGACGTGAGGGCCATGGGTTCGATGCGATCGATCGCGCCGAACGTGAGGTACCAGAGCACCAGATCGGCCAGAGCGAAGAGCGTCGGCCCCGGCACGAGCGCGCCGGGGCGCAGCCGATCAGGGTCGATCTCCTGCACGGCGAGCGCATGCGTCGGCGAGATCTCGAGGCAGCGATTCGGTCGATCGGTCCACGACTGGCGCACGGCCTCGTCGATGGCCTGAGGGGTCAGGGAGAAGGTGTCCATCCGCTGATGGTCGCGCGCTCGCGAAAGCATGTCGAACGCGTTCGCCACATGGGATGCAGCGGGCGCGTGGTCGGCCGACCGCATGCGGGGCTACGCTCGCAGCGCGACACGCGAAAAGGAGCGAACCGATGTCGAAGCGCTTTCACTTCGGACGCCTCTTCGATCACGTTCACATTCACGTTCGCGACTTCGAAGCGTCGAAGCGCTTCTACCGCGCCGTCTTCGAGGCGCTGGACGTCGCCTTCGACGATCGCGGCGACTACGTGCAGATCGACGAGTTCTCGTTCGGTCCCGGTGCCCCGGCGAGCACGGGTTTGCACATCGCCTTTCAGGCGCGCGATCACGCCACCGTGCGCGCGTTCCACCGATCGGCGATCGGCGCAGGGGGTCGTGACAACGGAGCCCCGGGGCCCCGACCCTACAAGCCCGGCTACTACGCGGCGTTCGTCCTCGACCCCGATGGCAACAACATCGAAGCCGTGATGGATGGAACGCCCGTGCGTTCGGCCGATTCGGTGGTCATGGAATGGCCCGACTGAGACTGGGTCAAGTCGGGCTCGCGCTGCGACCGCAGCCAGGCAAGGTCTCTTCGGCTTGGCAGACTGCGGTCGCTTGGTCGGGCGAGCCGGGGGTCGCTCGACGCGCAACGCCCAGGCTAGCCGTGGTAGAACACCTCGCGAACGATCTGGCCGTCGCGCCACGTCTGCACCGCCGCCTGCTTCTGGAACGTGCGGTCGCCGCCGTTCGGCGTCAGGTCGAAGACCCACTCGACGACCGATCGGTCGCCGTCGACCAGCACCTCGCCGACCTCGGCACCGTGGAAGGTCACGCCGTTCACGAACGCCTCCTCGTATGCGCGGCACGCACTCTTGCCGACGCGCTCATCGACGCCGTTCTCGCTCATGATCACGCCGTCGGCGTAGTAGCGATCGAAGGTTTCCAGGATCTCGCCCTTCAGAATGCCGTCGATCACAGCCTGCACGTTTGCTCGATTGTCCATCGTCGTTCTCCTCGGTGGTTCGTCATTGGGGTGAAGAAGTGAGCGGTGTGCTCAAGAGAGCGCCGCGCGACCGTGCGGCGCCTCGAAGTCGAGGTCGGGGCCGTAGGGGATGATCCCGCGCGGGTTGATGCCCGGGCTGCGCCCGTAGTAGCCCTTCTTGTAGACGTCGATCTGGACCGTCTCGCCGATCCCGGGCGTCTGATAGAGATCACGGGTGTAGGCCCAGAGATTCGGGTAGTCGACGATCCGCCGAACGTTGCACTTGAAGTGGCCGAAGTAGACGGCGTCGAAGCGCGCGAGCGTGGTGAAGAGGCGCACGTCGGCGAGGGTCATCGTGTCACCGACGAGATAGCGCTCGTGAGCGAGCGTCTGCTCGATGTCGTCGAGCGTCTCGAAGAGTGGGACCACCGCCGCGTCGTAGGCGGCCTGCGTGCGCGCGAAGCCGCACTTGTAGACGCCGTTGTTGACGGTGGCGTAGACCCGCTCGTTGATCGCATCGATGCCTTCGCGCAGCGGCTCGGGATAGAGGTCGACCGATGCGTCACCGAAGGCGTCGAACGCCGAGTTCAGCATCTCGATGATCTCGGCCGACTCGTTGTTCACGATCGTGCCGAGCCGGCGATCCCACAGCACCGGCACGGTGGCGCTGCCGGTGTAGGCCTCGCGGGCGGCCGAGTAGAAACGATGCAGGGGCAGCTGGCCGCCGACGGGCTGATGGTCGTCGAGCCCTTCGGCGTACCACCAGCCGTCGTCGTTGCGGAGCGTGTTCGCGACGCTCATACCGATCGTGTCTTGCAGCTGCTTCAGGTTGCGCACGATGACGGCACGGTGGGCCCAGGGGCAGTTGTGCGCAACGAAGAGGTGGTAGCGACCGGCTTCGGCGGCGAACTCCGCCCCGGGGTCACGCGACACGCGGCCCCGGAACGAAGTCACACCTCGCACGAACGCTCCATCTTCAGCGATGCGCGTCTGCTCTTCTTCGCCGTTCCAGACACCGTCAACCAGCCGGCCCATCGTTCGCCTCCTCTCGAGTCTCTTCGTGCGTTTCGCTTCGCATGGCCTCGATCGAGCGCGCATCGAGGCGCAGCATCAGCTGGTCGATCGGGGTGTCGCAGTACTCGACGAACTCGTCGGGCGACAGCGCGAGCAGCATCGGGATCACGAGCTCTTCCTCGACGTCGAGATGCGTGCCCAGCACGCCGTCGTGTCGAGCGAGGGCCTGGTGCAGCGCGTCGGTGGCCCGGGGATCGTCGCCGCCCTGGGCCTCGGCGAGCGCCTTCACGACGCCGTCATGAGCGGCGTGCAGGGCCCGATGCCCGGCTTCGGCGGCCTCGAACGAGGTGGCAAACCGACGCTCGAGGTAGGGGTAGAGCTTCCCCTCTTCGTAGGCTTCATGGCTGCGCATGGCCCCGATCCAGCGTCGGTACAGCCGGTCGATCGGTCGCACGAAGCCGCCGCCCTCGGCTTCGGCCACGAGCACCTCCGACACCTGGCGAAAGTTCTCGTGCGAGCCGAGCAGGAGCGTCTGTGAGGGGAAGCGGGGGTGGGCCTGCCACTCGCGCTTCGTCATCGGCGTGAACATGTCGTCCCCTCCGTCGGTGGGTGGTTGGGGCTCGACGGGGAAGATTCGGCATGTCGGTGGAATTGAAAATAGACGATATGAGAAACAGATTATGTCCAATTAGGAATAGGTGGGGGACGGCGTCACCGCGCGAACTCAGCGGCCCCATTCGAGCCCGCTGCGCTCTTGCGAAGCACGTTTCGACCGCCCCGTTCGCCCGAGCGGGATCGCCGCCGCCGGTCTCGGTCGAGGAGGAGCGCCCAGGTCAGCTGCGCATCGCACGCCGCGCCGTCGCTGAGGAAGAGGGTGTCGCGAAACAGGGCGCCCGAGGCATCGGGTGCGATGGCAGTCGGGGCTGCTGCTGCCGGTCCAGCACGCGAGATCACTGCGAAAGTCGAAGCCGTAGAAGCGCCGACTCGAGCCTGCAGCCCGCCGGTGTCGTTCTCGTCGAAGCGGACGGTGAGGTCGATCGCAGAGAACTCGTCCGAGGGCGACACGCCCGTGGCGAACGGATCGAGCACGTCGACGGTCTCGCCGTCGCTGATCTGAACCAGGGTCTCGCCCGGGCCGTTTCGTGTCCCTAGCATCGGGCGGGCCGTGGGCCTGCTCCGGCCTGCAGCTCGCCATTCCGCCCCGGCGGACGCGCCCACCGGCGACGAACGTCGCCTTCCGAAGACGAGAGGATCCTCCGATGCGACTCGCCATGCTCACCCTGGTTGCTGCCCTGGCCACCTCGATGGGCTGCGCCCTGTTCGAGACGAAGCCGACCGAAACGACCGAGCCCCCGCGGCCCGAACGCGCGGCGAGCGGAGACTTCAAGCATCTCAACGATGTGCTCGCGCACGAGCGCCGCGACGACGACCGGGCGAGGGACGCCTACCGGCACCCGAACGAGACGCTGCGCTTCTTCGACGTGCAGCCCACGCACACGGTCGTCGAGTACGCACCGGGCGGCGGCTGGTACACGCGCATCCTGGCGCCGTACGTGGCCGACGAAGGCCAGTACATCGGCGTGGTGTTCGCCGGCGACGACACGCCGATCGAGCGGGTTCAGAAGGCGCTCGAGACGTGGGACGAGACGTTCCCCGACCGTGTCGAGGCCATGTCGGGCGTGTCGGCCGACAACGTGACGGGCTACTTCGGCAACGCGATCCCCGACGAGGCCAATGGCACCGTCGACCGCATTCTGATCCCGCGCATGCTCCACAACCTGATCCGCTGGGACATCGCCGATCAGGAGCTGCGGGCGCTGCGGCTCATGCTCAAGGACGACGGCATGGTGGGCGTCGTGCAGCACCGGGCAAAGCCCGATGCTCCCTACAGCTATGCCGACGGCAACAAGGGCTATCTGCGTGAGGCCGACGTCATCGCGCTCATGGAGCTGAACGGCTTCCGCCTGGTCGATCAGAGCGAGATCAACGCCAACCCGAAAGATCCGGCCGATCACGAGGCCGGCGTCTGGACGTTGCCGCCGTCGTTCGCGCTCGGCGAGGTCGACAAGGACAAGTACACCGCCATCGGCGAGAGCGACCGGGCGACGCTGCTCTTCGAGAAGGCGGACTAGCGCCGGGGCGCCGCCGCGGCACGGGACTCGACGCGGAACGGCGCCGATCGCTAGGGGCAGAGCACTCCGTCGCAGGCGTTCGCGCCCAGGTTGATTCCGCCCGTGACATGGCCAGTGGGGTTGTCGGTCAGCACGTTGCCACGGTAGCCCGCGTCTCCGAGCGAGAGCCCTTCGCTGCCGAGGGCCGTATCGGTGATCGCATTCGACTCGACCATCGAGCCGGTCGTCGCGAGAATGCCCGGCCCGCCCGATTGGTTCGCAACGGCGTTGCCCGCCACGGTGGAAGCGGCGGCCTGGATGCCCGCGATGTTGCCGTTGTCGCCGACGGCGTTGTGTCGGATCACCGAGCCGGTCGTACTGCGGATGCCCTGAGCGTCATTGTCCCAGGCGACGTTGCGGACGACGTGGCATCCCGTCGCGGTGAAGATGCCGGCGCCGCCGTTTCCGACGGCTGCACTTTCCGACACCGTCGAGCCGCTGGCGACCGAGATCCCCGCGCCTCCATTCTCGATCGAGCGAACGCGATGCACGCGCCCGCTCTCGTTCACGGCGATGCCCTCGAGACGATTCCAACGCGCCTGAATGTGCGTCACATGGGCCTGCGGGCCCAGGAGCAGTCCGTATCGGCCCATCCCGACGACGTTGCCGTTCGTCACGCTCGTTCCGCGTCGAAGCGAGAAGTCGTCGACGCCGATGCCATCGCCCGATCCGCTCGCGGCTTCACACGTGGCGACGGCGTTCTCGCACCCGCTGCGAACGATGCGAAACCCGTTCAGGTCGATGTGCACGTCGTTCGCCGAGATCACGATCGCCGAGGTATTCGCGTCGGGGACGACGAGTTCGCTCGTCAAGACGTAGCCAGCCGTTGCCGCCACCGTCAGCGTGATGGGAAAGCCGGGCGTGTCGCCCTGAATGCAGCCGGTGACGGTCGCGCACAGCTGATTCAGCTCGAAGCGACCGTCGAGCGCCGCCGCCGACGGCGCGTACAGTGCGACGCCGAGGCTCGCGGCGGCCAGGGCCGCCGCGAGCGAGGTGGGTCGGGTGCGGTTCTGCGTCATCTTCGGCTTCTCCTTCGGGCACGCTCTTCGCTGCGTCTCGTCTCGCTGCTCTTCGCTTCTGCGCGTCGTTTCGTTCGGCGGATCGGCGTGACCCCTTTCCGTCGGGGTGGGCGCTGTGTCAGGGGCACCCGGGTGTTCCGCCACATGCATTGGCACCCAGGTCGACGCGCGGGCCCACGACGTCGCCGCCGGCGTTGTTGCTCGAGACGTTCTCCAGATGCCCCTGGCCCGTCGGTGCGGCTGCCGTGATGCCCGGGCCGATCGAGCTGCTGCGTGCGACGTTGCCTCGGACCAGAGAGCCGCCCTGTACGAACAGGCCCCCCTGGTCGTTGTCATGGGCGGTGTTTCGAATGACGACCGAGCCTTCGTCGGCGGTCAGGCCGTACGTCGTGTTCCCCTGGGCGACGTTGTCGACCATCACTGCGCTTTCACTGGCCAAGAGCCCGACCGCGCCGTTCTCGAGCGCGACGTTGTCGACGACGACGATGCCCGGTTGGTTCACCGCGAAGCCAAAGCTCGCACCGCCCGAAACGCGATTGCCGATCGCCACCCCGCCCGGATCGATGCTGTTCGCGAGCAGGCTCCCGAAGCACTGATCCACGGTGTTGCTGAATAGGAGCGTGCCGTGACCGCGCGAAGAGATGCCGGCGCCGCGAATCCATCGCGTGACGACGTTGCGAACCTCCGCACCCCGACCGAGAAGCAGGCCTTGCCCGAAACCCAGGATCCGCCCATCTCGGACGGTCGCACCGCCAGCGGCTGCCGCCGGCGCTGTCTGTACGATCGCGATCGCACCGAACGCGGTGCTGCTGCAGTCGGTCGTGGCGCCGACGCACTCCGAACGCAGAATCGTGTGCTCGTTCAGATCGATCGAGACGTCGGTTGCGTCGATCGAGATCGCATTGGTCCCGCCGCCCGGCACGATGAGGTTGGTCGTCAGGATGAAGCTGCGGCCCCCTGCGCCGGTGATTGTGATCGGGAAGCCCGGCGTGTCGCCCGCCATGCAGCCCGAATGAACGGCACACAGCTGGTCGAGCTCGACCAATCCGTCGCTCGCGAAGGCACGATCGCTGCCCGCCATGAAGAGGGCGAAGGCGAGCAGAGCGGCGCGATACCCGCCCCGTCGGCCGAACGGAGAACGGGCGCGCGGAGCCGCTTCGAGATGGCTCACGGACATGGCGCCACCCCCGATGGCCCCGAGCAGGCGTTGTCGCCGAGGTTGATCCCCGAGCTCACTTGGCCCCCCGCGTTGTTCGTCAGGACGTTCTCGCGATAGCCACCGTCCGGGCCGAGTCGGATGCCAATGCCCGAGTTGTTCCGCGCCACGTTGCCCCGCGCGAGGGTGCCGTCGCCACCGAAGATCCCGTCTGTGTTGTCGTAGACCGTATTCACTTCGAAGATCGCGGCTTCGCCGGGCGAGACGGTGAGCCCGTTGCCCGCATTGCCGTAGCTCGTATTCGACACGAATACGCTGGTCGACGTGCTCGTCGAAAAGCCGCCGACGCTGTTCTCGAACCCGACGTTGTCGGCCAGCACCAGGGCACTGCCAGTCCCGATGAGGCCGACACCGTTCTGATGGGTTCGATTGCCGATCGCGACACTGGGCCCGAACGTTCCGGTAGTGACGCCGAACTCGGGGTTCTCGAGCGTCGTGTTGTCGAAGAGCAGGCCGCCGTACCCGATCGTTCCGATGCCCGAGAAGCGGTTCCAACGTGCGCGCACGTTCGAAATCTCGGATGCGTACCCGAGCACGACCCCGTCGCTGAAGCCGATGGCGCTGCCGCCGTACACCCGGAAGCCGTACAGCTCGATGCTCGGACTGGGAGAGCCGATGGCGCGGATGCCGGCGTTGCTCGCCGACGTATCCGTGCAGCTCGCCGTCGCGCCTTCGCAGCCGCTGCGCAGGATCGAGAAGCCTGCGAGGTCGACCGTGACGTCGCTGACCAGAATGTCGATGGCGGTCGTCGATGCGTCGGGTACGACGAGGTTGCTCGTCAGCACGATGCTGCGCCGACTCGCGCTCGTGATCGTGACCGGATAGCCCGGCGTGTCGCCCGCGCCGCAGCCCGTCTGCGTGGCGCAGGTGTGGTTGATTTCGAGGCGTCCCTCGCTCGCGCCGGCCCCTGTGGCGGGGCCCAGGGTCAGCGCCGCGATCGCCAGCGTGCACGTCACAGCAACGGGGCCCCGGCGCCGCCGTCTGCGCGCGGCCATTGCCGCGAGCGAAGCGAAGCCGGCCACGAAGAGCGGCCCCGTCGTTGGCTCGGGCACGGTCATGGCGTCGAGGTCGGCCGCGATCCAGCTCGGCTCGCTGGCCGCCGCCTGGTACTCGAGGCTCCATACACCGTCTTCGAAGCGCATCACGTCTTCATCGCGAAACACGATGCCGCCCACCGCGCCCGTGATGTCGAAGCTCAACAGCAGTGTATTCGGTCCGAGCATCTGAACCGCGTCGGTGTCGACGGCCGGATCGAGGCCCGCCGCCGAGCCATCGAAGGCGAGCGTATAGAAGCTCCCGTCCCAGCGAACGACGTCTTCGTCGTCGACGATGAATCCCAGGTTCGTGCGCTCGCCGAACGACAGAAGCAGCGCGCTTCCGGCGAACGAGACCGCATCGACCCGGGTGCCGAGCGGCAGGCCCGAGCCGTCGAAGAAGATCTTGTAGGCCGCGTTGAGCGCATCGTAGACGACGACGTCGGCCGGGTCGGCGATGAGCCCGCCCGGCAGCTGGGTCTGCGTCTCGAAGGCCACGGCGTACGACGCGCCGACGCGAGAGAAGGCCGCGATCGCCGCGGTCTCGGGGATGCCGACGAGTACGTCGGCCGTGACGGCGCCGAGACGGTCGTCGACGGCGACCTGATCGTCGCGCGTGACCACGGCTGCGGCGCCAATGGGGATCGTCACATCGGGGGACGCGCGCACGATCTCCTGCGCGACGGAGGGGCTGGCGCAGACGAACCCGAAGATCGCCACGACGAGCCCGACGACCCGTCCCCACGCGGGGCGAGAGTCGGCCGTCGCCGGGGTGGTGGGATCTGCTTCGCTGGGCGCCATTTCGAGTCTCCTGGGGATCGGTGCCACCCGTTCCCGCGCCGAAACAGCATGCCGCGCTTTCTCGTCCCAAAGGGCGCTCGCTCCGCCCGGAAGGTTCAGCGTTTCTTCAGTTCGTGTGTTTCGGCGCTCGAAGTGCCGCCTTGCTGCGCGGCCGCTGCGAGGACCCCGGCGAGCCGCGTCTACGTCTCTGCCGGAGGCGTCTCTTCGAGCTCGAGCAGGCGGGTCAGCTCGGTCGGCGTGGCGACGCCGGCCCGCTGGCGATCGCGCAGGCCTCGGGCTTCGCTGACGACGTGACCTTGCCGGCGCGCGAGCTCGATGCCGCGCCGCCTGGCCGCGGCGGCCTCCTCGGGCGCAGCGCCTCGATCGAGGGCGTGGCCGAGCTGCCGGTACAGCTCGGCCGAGACCATGTGCTCCCCCGTGCGTTCGACCCACGCGATGCCCTCGCGCGCCACGCGTGCAGCGGTTTCGTGCGCGCCGCTCCAGCTGAACACCCGGCTCGCGAAGAGCAGGAGAGGGGTCGTCAGGGTGGTGCTCGTCGATCGGCCGCGGTCGTGAAGGATCCGCGCAAGCGGCATGAGCGCCGGGCTTGGATCGCCCTTCTCGCGTGCCTCGGCCCAGAGCCGAAACCCGGCCCCCACGCCGAGCCAGGCGCTCAGCCCGGTCCGTCGGCCCGCCTGATCGATCTCGGGCGCGAGGCGTCGAAGCTCGCCCCAGTCGCGACGCATCTCGTGCACCGTGCACAAGAGGAAGAGCGCCCAGATGCGTCCGCGGGCGTCGCCGCTCGCATCGGCCCAGGCCACCGCACGCTCGGCGCAGGCGACGGCCCGCGCATCTTCGCCGCGCGCGAAGTGTGCGAGCGCGACGTGCCCCAATCGGTCGATCCCGGGATCTCGCCCCGAGAGCCGAGCGAACGCGTGGAACTCGGGGTCGAGCGGCAGGCGTGCGCCCCAGTCCGCGTCGTCGGCCGACGGAGAGAAGTCGCCCGTCGCGACGGTGAGCGTGCGTCGCCAACAGTCGGCGACCCGTGCGAGCTCGGGCTGAAGCTCGATCACCTCGATGGCTTGCCAGGCGCGATCGTAGTCACCGACGCATCTCGCGTTCGAGAACTGGAACGCCTCCGCCGCGCCGCGCGCCCACGGGGCGCCGCATCGTGGCAGGAGGGGGTCGATTCGCTCGAGCAACGCGGCGGTCTCTTCGACGTGGCCGGTGGACGAAGCGATCGCTGCGCAGCGCAGGAGCGCTGCTTCGATCTCCTGGCGATCGCGATCGAGGCCAGGGGGGGCATACTCGATCCAGCTCAGTGCGTGAGCCGTGTGGGTCGCGACCTCGGCCCACTCGAACACACGGGCAGCGCGTTGCGCCGCGAGCAGAGCGTAGTGGAGCGGGCCGCTCACATCGGCCTGCTCGACGGCCGCGGCGGCTGAGTGGCGGGCGAGTTGCGACAGCGTCGATCCGACCGGCTCGGGCCTCCCTCGCTCGATCGCCGACGCCAGCCGCCGATGCCAGCCCGACACCGATGTCGCTTCGAGCATGCTCTCGGCCGCGTCCCTCAGCAGCGCATGACGAAACGCGAAGCGCAGCGGATGTCCCGTGACGTGGACGAGGATGCCCGACTGCAGGCCCTCGCGAATCCACACACGATCGGCGGGGAGGGCATCGCCCGCGGCGGCTTCGACCAGCGGCGCGTCGAACCGGATCCCGCAGAGCGACGCGACCCCGATCGCCAGTCGAGAGGTCGCGTCGAGCCGATCGAAACGATGGGCGAAGACGAGCCCGGCGATTCGAGGCACATCGATCAATGACTCGCCTTCGATCGAGACGCGCTCGGCGAGCTCGCGGACCATCAGTGGAATGCCCTGGCTGTGGCGCTCGATCCATCCGACGAGCTCGGGCGACGGGATTCTTCCTAGGATCGACTCGATGAAGGGGTAGAGCTGCGTCGTTCGAAGTGCGCTCAAACGAACCCGCTCCACCCGACTCGATCCGACGCGCTCGCCCTCGGGCTCGCGGTCGCCTTCGCTTCGCTCGGTCGCGATGATCTGCACGCGCTCATTTGAGAGGCGCGGTGCGAGCGATTCGAGGACGGCACGCGAAGATGGATCGGCCCAGTGAAGATCCTCGATCAGGACGACGACGGGATGCGCGAGCGACGCCTCGCCGAGCAGCTCCGCGTAGCGCCCGATGCGCTCGAAGTGCAGGCGGGCGTCGTCTTCTGCCTCGTCGAGCTCGACGGGCGATGCGACGGCGTCGGCGTGTCCGAGCGATTGCCGCAGCTGCGTCCAAGGCCAGAGCGGAGGCGCACCGGGCTCGCAGTGCACCGTCTCGATCGCGAAGCCGCTCAACTCTCCGACGAGCTCCTGGAGGACGCGGGTCTTGCCGATCCCGGCGCGCCCCTCGACCACGAGGGCGCCGCCGCGACCGCGTCGCGCGGCTTCGAGCCGCGTACGCAAGCGATCGAGCACTCGACCGCGGCCAATGAAGGGCAGGGCGTCGTGGTTCGGTCGGTCTGCCTCGGTCACCTGACCCGATCCGCGAAAACGGAAGCCCCGCCCGCGGATCGTCTCGATCAAGCGTTCGTCGCGCGGTCGCTCGAGATCGCCGAGCGCGGCTCGAACCTCGTACACGGCCGTGCTCACCGCGCCCGAAGCGACCGATATGCCACCCCACACCTCTCGCAACAGCTCGTCGCGCGAGACGACTCGGTCGCTGTGGGCAACGAGATACAAGAGGAGATCGTAGGGGCGACGCTGCAGCGCGATCGGCTCGCCGTCTCGGTCGAGCGTGAACGTCGATGGGTCGAGTCGATACGGACCGATGCGCCACATTCGGTCGATTATAGAAGCCCGACGCGTGTCGATTGAAGGGATGGCGAGGGCGAGGTCATGATCTCGTCACACATTGTGTGCGGACACCCCGGCGCGTCGGTCGATGTCATCCTCTGCCGTCACGTGTTTGAGCGCGCTTCTGCGTCTCGCCCGCCGCCCCTCGGGTCGTGAGTGCGCGACGCACACGGCCCGCGCTTCAGCCGTCGGCGCCGACTCGTGCATCGTCTCTCGTCAGCGAGGCGACGTCTCCTACACTGCGCCCATGCCGATCACCACCGAATCCACGAATCGCTGCTTTGGCGGCACGCAGTTCGTCTACTCGCACGACGCCGAGACGCTCGGGTGCCGAATGCGCTTCGCGGCCTACGTGCCCGATGGTCTCGACGCCCCGGCGCCGACGCTGCTCTGGCTTTCGGGGCTCACCTGTACCGAAGAGAACTTCACCGTGAAGGCCGGGGCACAGCGCGTGGCCAGCGAGCTCGGCCTCGTGATCCTGGCGCCCGACACGTCGCCGCGAGGCGATGGCGTGCCCGATGATCCAGAGGGCGCCTGGGATTTCGGCCTCGGGGCCGGCTTCTACGTCGACGCGACCGAGGCGCCCTGGTCACGCCACTACCGCATGCGCAGCTATGTCGAGCACGAGCTGCGCGCGCTCGCGGTCGCCGAGCTGCCGGTCGCCGACGGTCGGATCGGCATCAGCGGTCACTCGATGGGCGGGCACGGGGCGCTCACGCTGGCGCTTCGAAACCCCGGCGCGTTCCGTTCGGTGTCTGCGTTCGCACCGATCTGCGCGCCGAGCCACTGTCCCTGGGGCCAGAAGGCGCTCGGGCACTATCTCGGCAGCGACCGCGGCGCATGGCGGGCGTACGATGCCTGCGCTCTGATCGAAGACGGCGCGCGCGTGCCCGAGATCCTCGTCGATCAGGGCCTCGAAGATGGCTTTCTGCAAGACCAGCTGATGCCCGAACGGCTCGAAGCCGCATGCGGCTCGGCCGGCATCTCGCTCGAGCTGCGTCGGCAGCCCGGCCACGACCACAGCTACTTCTTCATGGCCACGTTCATCGAGGACCACCTGCGCTGGCATGCCGAGCGGCTCTAGCCGTCGGCCACGCGCGTCCCCCGCTCGCCGCTTCAGCTCGGCGGCAGCAGGTGCGTGGCGACGTCCGTGCGGTAGGCGAGTCGCGCGGGGATCAGGCCCGCGACCGCTGCGAGCCCGATCACCGCAGCGGGTGCGATCACGAAGACCGGATGCCACATCCACGGGTCGAGGACGACCCCGGTCTCAGTGCGCACGACCGCGCGCGCGAGGCCGAAGATCGCCGCATACACCGCGAAGCCGATCAGCGCGCCGAGGGCGCCGATGCTCGCCGCTTCGCCCACGATCGCGGCTGAGACCGTGAAGCGACGCGCACCGAGTGCGCGCAGCACCGCGAAGTCGCGGCTTCGCTCCTGCATGGTGTTGACGATGCTCGCGACGATCGAGCCGGCCGCGACGAGCACGACGAGATAGGCCACCAGGCCCAGCACCCGAATCGCCCAGCCGAGCTTATCGAAGAGATCCACCATCACGCCGCCGATCGGCCAAGCGAGCGTGGCGATCTTGCCCTGCTTGTTGATCATCTGGTCGAGCATGAAGCCGGCCTGCGGCGCGGACAGCTTCAGCATGACCGCGCTCACCTCCTTGTGCTCGTCGGGGATCTCGGCCTGCGCGCCGGCCTCGTAGACTTCGCCACTCCCCTTGAGCACGTGGCCAGCCATTCGGTAGATCCCGTCGATCGGGATCCAGATGACGCGATCTGCGGGTGTGTTGCTCGACTCGAGCACACCCGCGACGACGTACTCCTCGGCGTGCCGCGCATCCTCGTCGAAAACGAGACCGTGATAGGGATGAAAGCGATCGCCGAGACCGAGACCGGTCGCACGCGCGACCTGGTCGCCGATGACGGCCTCGGACCGATCCGAATCGAAGAGCCGCCCGCCCGGCGCGACGCGCAGCGGCGGTCGGCCATCGTCGTCCTTCGCATCGAACAGCGCCGGCACCGTCCCGACGATGCGAAAGCCTTGGTAGTTGTCGCCGACGGCGTAGGGGATCGCGCGTTCGACCTGGGGATTGCGCTCGATGGCTTCGTAGAGCGTCCACGGGATGTTGCCCGGCGACGTCTCGAGATGGAATACGGCGTTGAGCACCAGCTGTAGCTGACTGCCCCGCGCGCCGAGCACGGCGTCGAAGCCGAGCGGTCCCCCAGCGAACGCGCGCAGGCTCTGCTCCTGAATCGCAAACACGGCGAGCACCAGCCCGGTGGCGAGGCCGACCGATGCGATCGTGATGCAGCTCGAGAAGAGATGCTCGCGCAAGCTGCGCCGGACGAGCAGGCCGAGCCCCGCCCTCAACGTTCGGCTCCTGCGCGCGCGAGCTCGCCGAACTCTTCGCAGCGATCGAATGCGCGCAAGATCTCGTCGTCGTGGCTCACGAGCAGCATCGCGGCGCCCATCTCGTGCGCCGTGTCTCTGAGTAGAGCGAGCGACGATGCGGCGTTCTCGGGGTCGAGGTTGCCCGTCGGTTCGTCGGCGAGCACCAGCGCCGGCTGGTTGGCCAGCGCGCGGGCGACGGCGACGCGCTGCCGTTGCCCGATCGAGAGCTGAGGGGGTCGGTAGTGCATCCGATCGCCGAGCCCCACGCGCTCGAGCAGCTCGGCCGCGCGGTCGGCGCTCTCCCCTTCGCCGAAGTGCATGGCGAGGAGCACGTTCTCGAGCGCAGAGTAGGCACCGAGCAGGTTGAAGCTCTGGAATACGTAGCCGATCAGTCGACCGCGCGTGCGGTCGCGCTCGCCTTCGGACTGTACGGTGATCTCTTCGCCCGCCACGACGATGCGACCGGCGTCGGGGCTCAGGATGCCGGCGATGAGGTGGAGCAGGGTGGTCTTGCCGCAGCCGCTGCGCCCGTGCAGCGCGACCTGCTCCCCCGCGTCGATCGAGAACGACGGCAGGTCGATCACCGTTTGGCGCTCGCCTTCGGGTGTGGTGTAGCTCTTTCGGAGCCCCTCGATGTGAAGCGCCGCTGTCACCCGCGGCGGGCCGTCGCGTCGCGCAGGCGGTAGAGGCTCAGCACGGTGCCCTGCTTCACCTCCTCGCCGACCTCGAGTCGCCCGAGGATCGTGGCGATCTCGTAGGGCTCGATGTCGAAGACCTGGCCCTCGGGCACGGCGACATGGATCCACTGATTCATGGCCAGGCCGGCCCCGAAGCAGCAGCCGATCTCGTTCTTGGCGGCGAGGATGAAGTCGGTGACCCGGCCCTGCGAGATCGAGACGGGGATCGCGTAGCCGCGCACCGCGACCGGTTGGCCGTCGAGGGCGCGCACTTCGGTCGGGATCAATCGTTCGTTGCGTTCGGCGAGCACCTCGGGCGACGCGTCGTCGAGGAAGCCGGCCATCTCGAACTCGTACGGGAAGCCGCCGAGCCGGTTCCACGAGATGGTCTCGAAATCCTGTGCTTCGACGCCATCCAGCGCCGCCTGCTCGGTGACGACGGGCGTCTCCGGGAACATGAGCGGCAGCCACTGCGGCGAGCTCAAGAACCCGACGACGTAGGTCGTGATCACGACGTACTTCACCACGCGGGCGGCCGTCGTCGGCTTCTTTCGTTCGCTCGGCGTGGGCGGGGCATCCTCACTCATGGTGCCTTCTCCGCAGGATGGGCATGGTCTTCGTTGCCTTCGGGGAATCTGAACGCGACGTCTTCGAACCGCTGCCCCTTGATCTCGAGTGTTCGGATCTCGCCGTGAAAGTGGTGAAGACCCTCGAGCTTCGGGGACCGACCCGAGAACTGAGACGTGTTGCCTCGGGTCTCTCCGGTCAGGACGTTCTCGACGGGCGACAGAGCGACTTCGAAGTCGGGACCCGATGCCGGCTCGATCACCACGGTCAGCGAGGCCTGCTGAACCGCGACGCCGCGCTCTGCCTCGCCGTCGAGCACGTAGGCGGTGATCTCCCCATTTTCTTCGTCGACGACGAACTCGACGTGGGCGACCTCGTCGCCGAAGACGACGAGCGTGCCACCGTGGGGTGCCGCGTGATCGTGGTGACCGTGGTCGTCTTCGGCCGAGATCGGCGCCGCGACCAAGCCGGCCAGCGCGAAGATCATCGCAAACGAGACGAGGCCGCCGCCGACCCGCCCAGCCGTTGCTTCAGTCGCATTCGCTCGGAACTCGACCACCCGGAACATCCCCGTTCGCGCCGCAGTGCGCGCGGCGCCTGATCAAAGAGGGGGGCACGGCCATCACGCGCCGAGTTTCGACCCCGCTGTTGCAGAGTCAGTGCCGGTTCGCGTGTCGCCAGACTGCTCCACCCTCTTCTTCTCGGCAAGTCGCGGGCCCTGCGTTAGCCCGGCCAACGCGCGGTCGGCGCTGCCGCTCAGCGGGCAGGGCGGACTCGGCCCTCGAGGTGCCCTGGCCCACCGTCGGCGCGTTGGGGTGTCGGCGATCACGCCCGCGCGTCTGATCCGATCGGCAGAAATGGCGATCGCGTGGAACTCGAGGGCCCTGATCGGCGCTATCAGATGAGAAACGCTGCGATCGCGTTGCGGCACGCGGTCCTGACCCGAGGCGCGCCGGTTTCGGTGCGTGCCGCGGCTCGAGAATTGGACGAACGCGGGGCCTGCGCTGGGTGAGGCGCCGACGCCGCGCGCTCGTCGTCATGCTGCCAACTGGGAGCGGGGCCTCGCATTCGATGCTCCAGCAAGGCAACCGTTGACGGTCCCGACCCGGCAAACCGAGGGGGCGGAGGTCGCTCCGATTCAGCGCGTCCATCTCTTCGGTGGCCTGCCGACGATCGCGGTGCGTCATGCCTTCGACCGCATTCGCGCCGTCATGCCGCTCGGTCCGCTCCGCGACTTCGATCCGCCCGGCCCGTGCGACGGAGACCACGTCGGCGTCCTGCTGTCGCCTGACGACGAGACATCCGAAATCGTAGAGCACTGGGAGGCGAACGACTTTCTGTCCAGCCAGTGCGGCGCCCACCTGCGCATCGGCAACGTCGCGACGCTCGTCGATTCGGACCACCTCGAAGCCCACCTGATGTCGAGCGATCCCATCGCGGCGCATGGCTGGTCGGCTCGAGCCCGCGACGTGCGCTCGGTGGCCGACATTCTCGCTGGGCAGATCGAATCGGCGACCCACCTGGTCGTGACCGGCGCGGCGTCGGCGCACGGCGAGGTGCAGCGTGTCCTGACCACCCTGAACCCCACCGCCGAAGTCCTCGCGCTCGATGCAGCGACGGATCCGTCCTTGTGTGCGTTTCTGACGGCGCCGCGACGCGGGAGTCGCTCCTCCCGCGTCGCCGGATCGGCTCGTGTGGTGCCGCCCTGGCTCGAGCTGCTGCAGGCCGAGCTCGACGCGCCGTGCGCGGCCGATCGGCTCATCTACCGGCGATCGTGTCCCTTCGATCCAGAGCGGTTCGGGCAGTGGTTCGCCGATCCGCCTCGTGAGATCCTGCGCGCGAAGGGCAAGCTCTGGCTCGCGAACAGCAGCGAGCTCTCGATGGGCTACTCCTGCGCAGGGGCGGTGCATCGGGTCTTTCCGGCGGCGCGCTGGTGGGCCAGCTGTAGCGGTGCTGCGTGGCCGGCGCGCGACGAAGACCGTCGACGACTGCTCGCCTTGTGGCATCCGCGCTTCGGCGACCGCCGACAAGAGCTCGCCTTCGTCGGCGTCGATCTCGACGCCGCCGCGCTCGCTGCGTCCCTCGACGAGTGCCTGCTCTCCGAGGAGGAGGCGATCGACGCGGTCCCGTTGGCTTCGGTCGAGGAAGTCGCCTGGCCCGGCTCGATCGTGAGCTCTCGCGGCGGACTGAACTGAGTGCCCCCACCCTAGATCCCCCGCGGTCATCGACACGGCGCGGATCACGAACCCGCTGAAACCGGGGCACTGATGCCCCCTGACTGGAGTTGAAATTCATGTCCCATTGCTTCGACTACTCGAACAAGCGAGTCGTCATCACCGGTGCCTTCTCGGGCGTCGGCGCGGCTCTCCTCGATGTCCTCGCAGAGCTCGGCCGCCCCGAGGTGATCGTGCTCGACATCAAGGAGCCGACCGGCCCCTTCGACCGCTTCATCGAGACGAACATGGGCGCTGCGGCGTCGGTCGATGCGGCCATCGACGCGATCGACAGGCCCATCGATGCGCTCTTCAACAACGCCGGGATCGCCGCAACGCATCCGGTCGAAGACGTGATGGCGGTGAACTGGCTCGGTCTTCGTCAGCTCTCGGAGGGGCTGCTGCCGAAGATCCGAGAAGATGGTGCGATCGCGAACACCGCCTCGATTGCGGGCGGGCAGTGGCCCGGGCACCTGCAAGAGGTGCTCGATTGCATCGCCATCGAGAGCCGCGACGAGCTGTTCGGCTGGTGCCGCGACCACGCCGAGCTCGTAGGCGATGGCTATGCGTTCTCGAAAGAGTGCGTCCAGGTCTACACGATGAAGAGCGCCAAGGACACGCTGGCCCGGCACGTGCGCACGAACAGCGTCTGCCCTGCGCCCATCGATACACCGCTGCTGCCCGACTTCAACAAGACGATCACCGAGAAGACCATGAACTGGACCGTCGACCAGATCGGCGGGACGATCGCCACACCGCGAGACATCGCGATGAGCCTCGCGTTCCTCGGGTCGCATGCATCGCGCTACGTGAACGGCGTGAATCTGAACGTCGATATGGGCTTCAACGCCTTCATGACGACGGGCCAGATCGACTTCTCGGGCCTCGCCTGAATCTCACGACGAGACTCTCACCCAGGCCGAGCTGAACGCCAGGAGCACACATCATGAGCAGCTACATCCTCGAACCCATGGGCACCACGGTCGTCGGCGAAGGCAGCGTCGCCGATCTCGCGCAGCAGGTGCGCACCCACGGCAGCCGCGCCTTCGTGGTGAGTGACCAGGGCGTGCAGTCGGCTGGTGTCCTGGGCACGGTGACCGATGCGCTGACCAGCGAGAACATCGAGTGGGAGGCGTTCGTCGAAGTCGACCCGAATCCGACCGATGCGAACGTCGCCAGCGGCGTGGCGGCCCTGAAGGCGTTCGGGATGGAGGGCGTCGTGATGGTCCTCGTCGGCGGTGGGTCGGTGATGGATTGCGGCAAGTACGTCGCGATGGCGGCGCCGTCGGGCATCGACGATCTCGCGCTGGCGTTCTCGCCCGAGCTCGACGACGCAGACCGCATCGACTTCGCGACGCTCGCGCCGGCG
The DNA here is from genome assembly GCA_965250285.1 of Myxococcota bacterium. Lineage (GTDB taxonomy): Bacteria > Myxococcota_A > UBA9160 > UBA9160 > UBA4427 > CAYYSY01. Next base: position 4,470,533 of record OZ252299.1, on the reverse strand, counting down.
GCCCAGGCCAGCGCGCCGTGTCTGCCCACGATCGCGGTGCCCACGACGTCGGGCACGGCCTCGGAGACCAATGGCGGCGGCCTGATCACGCGCAGCGCCGATCATCGCAAGCTGACGTTCAGCCATGCAGACGTGAAGCCGCGGGCGGTTGTGCTCGACCCGCTGCTCACCGTCGGTCTGCCTCCGGGCGCGACGGCGTGCTGCGGCATGGATGTCTTGACCCATGCGACCGAGGCCTACACCTCGACGCTGGCCAACCCGTACGCCGACGGGCTCGCGCTGCACGCGATTCGGCTCACGGGCGAGTGGCTGCCGAAGGCGGTCGCAGACGGCAGCGACGTCGAGGCGCGGGCGGCGATGCAGATTGCCTCGCACCTCGCCGGCCGAGCGTTCTCGGCAGGGCCGCTGCTCGGGCTCGTGCATGCGACCGGCCACCCGGTCTCGGGCACGTTCGGGATCGCGCACGGCCAGACGCTGGCCACGATGCTCCCCCACGTCATGCGCTTCAACCTCGAGACGGTGAAGGATCGCTATGCCGACGTCGGTCTGGCGCTCGGCGCCGGGCGCGACGCGCACGCCGCGATCGAGGCGGTCGAGAAGCTCTCGGCCACCGTGGGGACGGATCGCAGCCTGAGCGATCTCGGCGCGACGGCGGCCGACGTCGAGGGGCTGACCACCGACGCGCTCCGCGATCTGATCATCCTCAACACGCCGCGCTACCCGAGCCGTGATGACGTTCGTGGCCTGTACGAACAGGCCATGTGACAGAGCCGGTCGAGCGATCTGACAGATCCACGCACTCTCGAACAAAGGAGAGGAACAGAGAGATGAGCTCGAGCCAGCCGACGACGCCCAGCCCGGAGCGTCTGCCCGTCACCGTCCTGTCGGGCTTTCTCGGTGCAGGCAAGACGACCCTGCTGAACCAGGTGCTCCACAACCGTGAGGGTCGCCGCGTCGCGGTGATCGTGAACGACATGAGCGAGGTCAACATCGACGCCGCGCTGGTCGAGCGAGGGGGCGCCGAGCTCTCACGCACCGAAGAGAAGCTCGTCGAGATGTCGAACGGCTGCATCTGCTGCACGCTGCGCGACGACCTGCTTGCTGAGGTGTCGCGCCTCGCCCAGGAAGGGCGCTTCGACTATCTGCTCATCGAGTCGACCGGCATCTCCGAACCGATCCCGGTCGCACAGACCTTCACGTTCGAAGACGAAGAGGGCGTCAGCCTGAGTCACGTCTCGCGCCTCGATACGATGGTGACGGTCGTCGATGCGGCGAGCCTCCTGCGTGACTACAACGCCGCCGACGCGCTGCAAGAACGCGGCGAGTCACTCGGCGAGGACGACCACCGCACGGTGACCGACCTGCTGATCGACCAGATCGAGTTCGCCGACGTGATCGTGCTGAACAAGCTCGACCTCGTGACCGACGACCAGGCGTGCGAAGTCGAGGCCATCATCCAGGCACTCAACCCGGGGGCCGAGATCAAGCGGGCCACGCGAGGCGAGGTGCCCCTCGACAGCGTGCTCGACACCGGCCTGTTCGACTACGACAAGGCGGCGAGCTCAGCGGGCTGGATTCGTGAGCTGCAGGGGGAGCACACGCCCGAGACCGAGGAGTACGGCATCTCGAGCTTCGTCTACCGAACGCACGAGCCCTTCGACGCCGAGAAGCTGTGGGCGTTCATGAACGACGACGACAACTGGAATGGTGTGCTTCGATCGAAGGGCTTCTTCTGGATCGCGGCCAATCATTCCGTCGCCTACGAATGGGCCCAGGCCGGCGGCGTCAGCAGCGTCGACCCGGCCGGGATGTGGTGGGCGGCGGTCCCGCGCGAGCACTGGGGGCACCCCGAAGGCCAGCGGCCCGACGAACAGGCGAACTGGCATCCGCGATTCGGCGACCGCGCGCAGGAGCTGGTGTTCATCGGCCAGGACATGAACGAAGAGGCGATTCGGGCCGGTCTCGACGCGTGTCTGCTCGACGAGAAGCTCGCTTCGGGCGACGGCAGCAGCTGGACCGAGCTCCCGAACCCGTTCCCCGACCTCGCGATGGGCGACGCCCCGAACTGATCCGACGGGCCACGCGCCGCAGGCGATCCACCTTCAGTTCAATTCGCGTGACGCTTTCGCAACCCGTCGCTTGACTCGACGAGGGTTGCGCGGACGCATTGGGCAGGAACGAGTCGGTGCGATGCGCCGAGGGGCGCACACTCGCTCGACTCGCCCGGGCGGAGGTGCGCCCCTTGTTCGCTCGAATCAAGCGCGACCTCTATCCCGACAACCGACCCGGCCGGCTCGCTCGCTGGCTGAATCGGGGCTGGGCCTGGCTGCACGCGGCCGGCATCGCGCCCAACTGGCTCGTCACCCTCGAGGTGCGCGGTCGCCGGTCGGGGCGCGTCATCTCGTTTCCGCTCGTGATGGCCGTGGTCGACGACGAGCGATATCTGGTCTCGATGATGGGGCAGGGCGTCGCGTGGGTGCGCAACGTCGAGGCGGCCGACGGGCATGCGCGGCTGCGGCACGGCCGAACCGAGCAGGTGCGATTGCAGCCTGTCGATGAAAGCCTGCGTCCGGCGATCCTCAAGGCGTATCTGCAGCGCGCGCCGGGGGCGCGCCCCCATGTGCCGGTCTCGAAGGATGCGCCACTGGCCGACTTCGAGGCGATTGCCGCAGAGATCCCCGTCTTTCGTGTCCGGGTCGAGACCGACGCGCCGGGGGATCAATCGAGCATCGGCGCGCCGGGGCATCAATCGAGCGTCGACGCGCCGGGGCATCAATCGAGCGTCGCCGCGCCGCCCAGCCCGCCGAGCAGCAAGCCCAGCAGATAACGCGTGAGCTTTGCGCGCGACATGATCCTCGACTGCGTCATCGTCATGACGGCCCCGAGCGTGAGCTGCAGCGCCGCCTCGGCATTCGCGTCATTCGGTAGCTCGCCGCGCTCGCCCGCTCGCCGAAAGACCGACTGCCAGCGCCGCGTCATCGGATCACCATACTGCGAACGCAGCTGGGCCTTCAGCTTCGGATTGGCCTGGAACTCGGCAGAGAGCGCGGGGTAGGCGCGCGCGACGTGTGGGCGCGTCATTTCGCTGACCAGCTCGTCGACGAGCTGGCCAAGATCACGCTCGAACCGGCCCGCATCGGGCACGGGCCACTCGCCATAGTCGGAGAAGATCGCCTCTTCGACGAGCGGCGCCCGGTGCCCCCACCACGCGTAGATCGTCGTGCGCGAGGCGCCCGAGCGTTTCGCGACGGCGTCGATGGTGACGCCCGCGTAGCCGACCTCGAGGATCAGATCGCGCGTCGCCTCGAGAATCGCCGCATGGCGCTCGGCGTCGCGCGGGCGGCCCCGCCGCCGCGAGGTTGATTGGGTCACCCAATTTAATGTACAGTCTGTTCACTAATTAGCAAGTGGAGATCCTGAACATGGCCCTGGAGATCAGACCCCTCGAACACGTCGGCATCGAGGTCGTCGGCTTCGACGCTGCCGCCCCGATCGACGCGGCCACGAAAGACGAGCTGCGCGCACTCTGGCACGAGCACGCGATTCTGCTCTTTCGCGGCCAGGCCATCGGGCCGGCCGAACAGATCGAGTTCAGCCGCATCTTCGGCCCGCTCGAGGTGCACCCGCTCGAGCCGACGCGCTCCGATGACTATCCCGAGCTCTTCGTCCTCTCGAGCGGCGGCGAGAACGACCGGGCGCCCTTCGGCTTCTACCATGGCGAGCCCATCGTGGGCCGGCTCGATTGGCACATGGATCTCCACTACACGGCCAAGCCGAACCACGGCGCCGTGCTGCGAGCGGTGGAGATCCCCGCCGAAGACGGTCTCACCGGCTTCGGCGATCTGGCGCGCGCCTACGATGCGCTCGACGACGCCACGAAGGCGCGCCTCGCCGACATCGAGGTGGCGTATCGGTTTCAGGTGCAGCGCAAGGCGATGCGCTTCGTCGACAATGCGGGGTACGAGCCGAGTCCGCAGAGCCCGAAGACGCCGGCCGAGATCGGGTTCCCCGACTTTCCCGACGCGGCGTATCCGGCGGTCGTCGAGCACCCCATCACCGGCCGGAAGGTGCTCGAGATCGTCGAGCAGTTTCTCGACCGGGTCGTCGATCCCGCAGCCGCCGGCATGACTTCGGACGAGGCCGACGAGCTCTTGCGCGACCTCGTCGCGCACACCCGCAAGCCCGAGTTCCACTACTTCCACCAGTGGCAGCCGGGCGACATGATCCTGTGGGACAACTGGCGTGCGATGCACTGTACGACGGGTACGAAGCCCGGCGTCCGGCGCGTGATCAATCGCACCACGATCGAAGGCGATGTCCAGCTCGGTCGAGCGTTGGGGGAGCAGGCGGCCTGACGCCGACCCGGCCGATGCCGCAGGGTCGGCCTGCTAGGCTGATCGCATGGGCCGAAAGATCCTCTTCATCACCACCGATCAGCAGCGCTTCGATGCGCTCGGCTGCAACGGCGGCCGGGTCGCGCGCACCCCCGTCGCCGACCGACTCGCCGCCGAGGGGCTCAACTATCAGCGAGGGCACGTGCAGAACGTCGTCTGCATGCCCTCTCGATCGACGATGGTGTCGGGCCAGTACGTCCGCACCCACGGCGTGTGGATGAACGGGGTCCCCCTGCCCGAAGACGCCCCCAGCATCGCGGCGTGGCTGAAAGAGAAGGCGGGCTACCGCACGGCTCTGCTCGGCAAGGCCCACTTCGAGCCGGCCTTCGATCCCGAGGGTGCGTACTCGGAAGGGCGGCTCGCGCGCGAGAACTCGACCGGCCCCTACCGCGGCTTCGACCGCGTCGAGTTCGTGATGCACGGGCCCCTCGGCTTCGGGCACTACCCGAAGTACATGCACGAGGCCCACCGCGACGAGGTGCGCCACTTCTATCGCCAGGTCGTCTTCGAAGAGGGCGAGCTGCAGCCGAATCACGAGGGTGGGGGCGATACGGGCGCGTGCCAGGTGCACCACAACCCCGTGCCCCGCGACCTCTACCACACCGACTGGGTCGCCGACCGCACCATCGCCTGGCTCGACGAGCTGCCCGCCGACGCCGACTTCTTCTGCTGGATGAGCTTCCCCGACCCGCATCATCCCTGGGATCCACCGCAGTCCGAGATCGGTCGCGTCGACTGGCGGGATCTCGAGCTGCCGAGCGGCTACCCCGGCAGCGCCGAGCGCTGTCGCGAGGTGCTGTCGCGCAAGCCGCGCCACTGGCTCGACTGGTTCGACAAGGGGGGCGTGCTCAACATCGAAGCGCCGCGGGGCTTCGTGCCCGCCGAGCTGACGACTGACCAGATTCGCGAGATCAACGCGATGACGCACATCGAGAACGAGCTGATCGACGAAGCCTGCGGCCGCGTGCTCGATCACATCGCGGCCCGAGGCTGGGCTGAAGACACCGACGTGTTCTTCACCAGCGACCACGGCGAGTTCCAGGGCGACTTCGGGCTCGTCTTCAAGGGGCCCTATCACGTCGACGCGCTGATGCGCGTGCCCTTCATCTGGAAGCCGGCGCCCTCGGCTCGCATCGCGCCGAGCGTCATTCCCGAGCCGGTCGGCCACGTCGATCTGGCGGCGACCTTCTGCGAGATCGCGGGTGTCGAGATCCCCGAATGGAACGAGGGCCGTGCGCTGCCGACGCAGGCGGGCGGCGATCGCGCGAGCGTCGCCACCGAGTGGGACCACGAGTACCACGGCCACTCGGTCTCGATGCGCACGCTCTACCGCGACGAGTGGGTGTGCACGCGGTACCAGGCGAGCTCGATGTACGAGGGCGGCGAAGGTGAGCTCTACGATTTGCGGAACGACCCGCACCAGTTCGAGAACCTGTGGAGTGACCCTCAGCACCGCGCGCAGCGCGACGCCATGATCGAGGAACTGGCCGAGACGCTGCCGCCCGAGCCCGATCCGGCGACGCGCCTGCCTTGCGTGGCGCCGGTCTAGGCCGTGCTCAGAGCCCGCCCTTCCACCACGGACCATCGATGGCGAAGGTGATCCCGGGCGTCTGGATGTTGACGAACAGCGTGAACCCGAACGGTGAGAACGTGGCGCCCGCGAACTCGCTGCCGCGGTAGTCTTCGGGCAGGATGAAGGGCTTGTCGTCGAGAGCGCTCTCGATGACGACGTTGTTCTCGGCGAACACGAACGACTCCCCCCGTCGATTCACCCCGAGCAGCCGGGCGCCGAACGTCCGCTCGCCGTCGATGACCTGGCCGCCGCCGTCTTCGCAGAGCACGAGGCCGCCGCGGGGCGAGACGGTGATGTTGTCGGGGTTGTCGGCGGTCTCCTCGTCGGGCGAGACGAAGAGCGCCCGCAGTCGGCCGATGCCGTTCACCGGATCCTTGGGCAGGCGGAGGGCGAACACGCTGCCCTTGCCCGCGACGCCCCCGCTCGTGTCGACGAAGTAGATCACGTCGTTCTTGTACCAGCAGCCTTCGCCCCGTCGGAAGACCGCGCCGCCGGCCGCCTCGCCCTGAAGGAACGGGCCCGAGCGGCCCGAACCCTCGATCGGCGGGAAGCCCGGGTCGGGCGACGCGAAGGCCTCGGGGTCGGCATCGGGGTCGTCGATGACTACCCATTCGACGTCGAACTCTTCGCCCGGCGCCACGTCGCGCAGGTCGGCGTTCTCGACGCCCACGACCTTGAGCATCTCGAGCACGCCGCCGCGCTCGAGGTCGCCCGGGCGCTTGGGACGCTCGTGCGGGCGGTAGCGGTAGAACCCGCAGCTCGGTCCGTTGTCTTCTGTGAGATAGACGAAGCCGGTGTGGGGATCGACGGCCACGGCTTCGTGATCCATGAAGCCCATGTCGGTGATGGGCACCGCCGTCGCCGCGCCCGCGCGAGGCGAGGGCACCTCGAAGACATAGCCGTGATCGCGTGCGCCGATCGCCGAGCCGCGAATCGTCACTTCTTCGCACGTGAGCCACGAGCGCCAGGGCGTGGGTCCACCCGCACAGTTGGTGAGCGTCCCGCCGAGCGTGGCTTCGTCGCCGATGAACGAGCGCTTGAACACGCTATAGCGAACCGCCGTCGTACCGCCGCCGATGCCGTCGATGAGACCGGGGAGGGTGAACTCGTCGTACACGGGCGCCAGGCCGTCGCCCACGAAGGGCAGCGGGTTGCCCGCTTCGGCGGCGCCGCGTTCGTGATTTCGGATCATCGTGAGGACGAGCCCCTCCTTGCGGCTCCAGCCCACGTCGACGACCGCCATGCCGTCGTGTCGGTCGGGCGTGAGCGTGCCGTCCGACATGACGTCGCCCGTCCACCCGAAGCTGCGGTACCGAAAGCCCTTGGGCAGCTTCAGCAGGGGCAGGCCGGTGGTTTCGTCGATCGTGGGAAAGAGTGGCCCGTAGCCGTTTGCGAAGTCGGGGCGCCAGCCCTTGTGCTGACGCGCCTGCAGGCTGCCGAGCGGTGCCGCCAGGCTCGCGGCGCCGATCGCGGAGGCGCGCAGGAAGGTGCGCCGGTTCAAACCGGGAACTGAGCTGGGACTCGACATGGCATCGACCTCGCTTGGGGTGGGGGTTCACGACCGAAACGCCCCGAGCCTAGAGATGCGACATGACTTCCTGGTGGAAGCGCCATGAAGGAACGTCGTTCGAGTGTGGAGATCGCACGCCGCTCAGATGGGGAGGGCTGCGCTTCGGATGACACCGCGCCTCGGTTTCGTCACGCGAAGGCGAGTAGTGCCCGTCGCGCGGCGGCATTCACCCCCGTCCGCGACGTGCGGGTTCAGCCGGTGTCGAGTTCATCGTGGCGAAGACTCGACGAATACGTCATCGCAAGACCGGGCGGCTCGCCTCATGGGCTCGTGACGGCGGCACAGGCGGGCGCGATCCCCGGCGCCCGCGGCGCGGCGCCGCCCTGCACCGTGCGAGCGAGGACGACGGCGTCGGCGAGGTCGCAGCCGGTCGACTCGGCGCGCGTCGCGCAGCGATCGAGTGCATCGGCCGAGAGGCTGGCCTGGCCGATGAAGCTCTGCCGAAGAAGGTCGAGGTCGGATTCGAGCACGAACTCGTCGAGGGTGACGTCGCCGCAGATGTTCGCCGGCGCGTCGGTCAGAAAGTTCTCGCTGTACTCGATCTCGAAGTAGTCGGCGAGGGGAAAGGTGTTGGGGCCGAGGAGCGCATCGGTGGTCTCCTGGTCGAGCTCGATGATGGGGTCGAGCACGGCTGAGCAGAAGCCGGGGACGCCGGGCCAGCGGGCTTCGGCCGAGCACTGCACCAGCTTGATGAAGGTCTGCCCGACTTCGATCTCGAAGATCTCGCCCGGGAACTCGCTGTTCACGCTGTAGAAGCCGGTCGCCGACTGGATGAACTCGAACGCGTTGTCGACGTCGCCGTTGACGGTGACCCGAAAGGTACCCTGGGTGTTGCCGACGCCATTGATGGTCATCTCGCCCAAGACGCGAAGACGCAGCGGAACGACCGTCGTTGCGATGGGTGGGGTGGCCTTCTGTCGCACGGTGAAGGTCGCCTCGACCGCGGCCGTGCCGTCGATCGCGATCGAGTTGAAGCCGGTGCCGCCGGGCGGGGGATTGAAGGGGCCGCTCGTCTCGTAGGTCGCCGACGCCTGGACGAACGCGATTGCGACGAAGGGCTCGGCCAGGAGGGGCTGCAATCGCAAAGCGAGCTCTTCGGGGATGCCCTTCGGGATCCGGGGACGGCTCGAGAACGCTTCGGCCGAGACGACCGCCTCGCCGCTCGCCATCGACACGCCCTGGGGCCCGGTCCAGGCATACGCCCTCGGCCGATCGCAGAACGACGTGTTCGCGACGGGGAGGTCCCGTTCCGAACCGGCGCAGCGTGTGATGTAGTGCGCGTCTTCGAGCACCTCCAGCTGGGCTTCGGCGGGGGTGACGGCGATGAGGGTCGCGCTCGACGCGATGAAGGTCGTTGCGACGATGTTCCTGACACCGTGTCGCCGCCTTCGCGCCAATAGAGAGAGCAGGGCGACGCCGAAGCCGAAGGCCAGGGGCAGCCCGGGCTCTGGAACCGCGATGGCACTCGTGGGCGTCGTGAAGCTCCCCGCGGCGATGGCGAGGTCGGCCTCGACGACGTCGAACTGGTCCACGACGACCTCGCACGCGGTGGCCGTGCAGTCGGTGGAGAGATCGGTCGTGACGTCGAGCTGCCCGAGCCGTTTCACGCCGGGCGTGGGCCCGATCGGGTCGAGCACGTTGATCGAGAGGCTCGTGGGCGACGCGGCGAAGACGATGTTGGCCGCGGCATCGGGGGTGAAGGCGTCGATCGAGAACGACCCCTCCGCGCGCAGCTCGATCTGCCCGGCGCAGATCTCGTCCCCGTCTCCCGCGGAGCAGACCTCCTCGGCCGCACTCGACGCGGCCGGTCCCGACGCCCAGTACAGATAGAGAGAGGCCGAGGATCCGGCCGGGACGAGGGCGGGCTCCGTCGCTGCAGCGCCGTCGTCGGCCGGGCTGTGATAGAGCACGGTCTGCGCCGACGCCATCGGCGAGAGCCCGATCCAGACCGCCGCGATGACGGTCGGGACCCAGCGCGGGGATCGAGTCGCGGAATGCGCCCACCTGGCGCGCGGCCTTGGCATGGGTGAGAGCCGAATCTCGGTGCCTCTCGACAGGCTGTGTGCATTCATCTCTCGATCCCTCAGTCGTGAACCGCGCGTCGGACGCACGACCGGAGGACCTCGTCGGGTCACCTGCGGCCGTCACCGAGAGATGTTGGCAGCCCGAATCTGAGGCGAACCTGAGTTTTCGCTGAGAGACGCGTCGGTGTGTCGCCCACATGGGCGGTCAGTCGGCGCTCGCGTGCGTTGCGAGGCCGAGCTGCGCGCGGATCCGCTGCGCTTCGTCGCGAGCCGATGCGATCTCGTCGACTGCGTCGCTCGCGCCGAGCTGCTCCGTGCAATCGGCCCAGAGCAGCAGCGACCGTGCGAGCAGCGGCGCTGCTCGCAGCCTTGCGTTGGCCTGGGCCGCTCGCTCGAAGTGCAGTTGTGCCTGCTCGTGCGCACCTTGCGCGCGGGCGGCCAGCCCGAGATAGAGCTCGGCCGAGCCGCGACACACCGTCCGGATCCCGAGCAGCACCGCGCGGTCGGCATACGGCAGAAGCCGCTCGTAGAGCACGCCGGCCGCATCGCTGGCGCCGAGATGCGCGGCGATCTCGATGAGCATCGTCAGCGTCGCCATCCAGAACGAATCGCGCGGGATGGCATCGATGTGGCCCACGAGATCGTCGAGCTCACGTCGCGCCTCGGTGCCGCGCCCCGCGTAGGCGAAGATCAGCGCTCGACCGGCGCGTTGCTCGAACCGAGGCGCGTCGAGGCTGCCCGCCACGGCCGACACGAGCTCACCGAGTCGGCCCTGGTCGAATCGCAGCCAGCCGATCTGGGCGGCGTAGATCGTGTCGGCATTCACCGACCCGTTCGCTCGAGCGAGCGTATGTGCACGGATCGCCAGCCCTTCGACCTCGTCGAAGCGCCCCTCGAGCAAGGCCATGCACACCTCGCGACCCGACCGCAGCAGCTCGATCGCGGCCTGATCCGGCCCGACGCGTTCGGTGGCCGAGAGGTACGCCGAATCGGCCTCGACGCGTTCACCGCGCTCGAGCATGGCGGCGGCATGCAGCGCAACCGCCATCGCGTTCGCCTCGGTCTGCCCCGCCGACATCGACCGATCGCGCATCGCGCTCGCGATCGCGATGCGATCTTCGAGGTTGTCGGGCGACCACGTCGACCAGAACACGTCGTGCAGCGCACGCGAGGCGAGCGCATCCGAGACTTCTCCCCGGTCGATGGCCGCCCGAGCCAGATCGGCCATGCGTCGCGCTTCAGTCGGGCGCTGCGCCCAGGCGAGCTCGAGCGCGAGTCGAGCCCGGAGCGCTGCCACGAGCGACGTCGACAGGCGGTCGGCGTGTCGGAGCGCCGTTTCGATCAGCCGCGTGCGATGGGTCGAAGCCAGGCCGGTGTCGACGTGGTTGTTCGTCCCCGCGAAGCCGAGGGTGGCTTCGGCGAGCCGCGTCGGGTCGTCGAGTTCGTTCGCAAGGTCGATTGCTTGGCCGAATTGCTTGCGGGCCGAGTCGGGATCGCCCGTGAGAAAGAGGGCGTCGCCGAGCTCGATCAGCGCCTGGTAGCGGGCCGCGACGTCGACGGCCTTCGCGACGGTGACCGCCGCGTGGAGCAGTACGAGGCCGTCTTCTCTGGCACCGTCGGCGATCGATGCGCGCGCCGCATCGAGGCAGAGCTCGAAGATCCGCGCAGCGGGGAGATTCGAGCGCAAAGCGTGGAGCGCGGCGCGTTGTCCGAGCTCGCGATCGTCTTTGCGACCTGCGAGCAGCAGCGCCGCCGAGGCGTGCAGCGACGCTCGCTCCGAGAGTGGCTCGCCCGCGGCGAATCCCTCGGCGAGGCTCGGGTCGGAGAACCGCATGCGTCGCAGCTCGTGGGGATCGGGCTCGATGAAGCCGCGCGTCGAAGCCGCATCGAGCCGCGCGTCGAGATCGGCTTCGCGGCCCCCCGCCAGCTCGAGGGCGACCGTGGGTTCGAAGGCGCCGCCGAGCGTCGCCGCGGCGCGCAAGAATTGATGCGTGTCGGGGTCGAGTCCGGCCAGCCGCTCATCGGCTCGCTCGTAGAGACGACGTGGCAACGCCGTCGTCGCCACGAGGCGCGCCGCATTCCACGGTGAGGCGCGCTCCTGGGCAACGCCTTCGATCAAGGCATCGACCCATTCGGGTCGGCCGCTCGTTCTCTGAACGATCGAGTCGGTGAGGATCGGGGCCGCCGCGAGCCCCGTCCGCTCGGTCCAGCGATCTGCGATCTCAGCGATGCTCATCGAGTCGGGCGGCGATCGTCGCGCCGAAACCGTCAAGCGATAGCCCCGTCCGCGCTTCGTCTCGATCAGCTGCTGGCCGCGGCCGTCGTCGCCAAGCGCGGCCCGCAGCTCACGGAGCGTCGTGTAGACCGATGCATCGCTGACCGTCGTCCTCGGCCAGACGTGCGCGAGTAGCTGATCCTTCGCCACGAAGCGCCCGGCTTGTTCGACCAGCACGGTCAGCACGCTCAAGGCCTTCGAGCCGAGCCGCACGGGCTCGCCGTCGCAGCGCAGCTCCGACCGATCCTCGTTCAGCTCGAAGCGCCCGAAGGCGACGCGATCGGTCGCTTCACCGAGCGCGGCACCGGGTCGCCACGATTCCTGTTCGGGGTCGCGTCGTCGCATCGATTCAGTATGCCAGAGCGTCCTTGCCGGCGGCGTACTGTCGTCACCGACACATGAGTGTGCCGATTGAGTCTCATTCGATCGACTGGCGGTACTTCCCGGGCGGCATCCCGAACCACCGGCGTGTCGCGCGACCGAAGTTCGCGGCGTTGCCGTAGCCAAGGCGCCAGGCGATCTCGTTCACGTCGAGGCTCGAGTCGCGCAACAGCGCCTCGGCACGGGTTCTTCTGTGTCGGTCGTGCAAAGCTCGGTACGACGTGCCGGCTTCGGTCAGGTGGCGCGCGAGCGAGCGGCGCGACATGCCGAGCGCTCGTGCGGCTTCGTCGACGGGCAGACCCGCATCGCCGGCCGAATCGAGCAGCTCTTCGACGTGCGCCGCGAGCGGTCGGCTGCCCTCGAGCTGGCGTGCTCGACGCTCGAGCCGCTCGACGGCCGCCCGGAACATCTCGGCATCGGCCGTCGTGCAGGGCCGGCGAAGCAGCGACTCGGGGACGATCATCGCCGTTCTCGGGCGGTCGAAGCGCACGGGCACGCCGAGCTCATCTTCGTACAGCGATGCGTGTCGGGGCGCGGGGTAGTCGAACTCGAACGTGACGCCCGAGATCGGTTCGCCCGTCACCGCGTCGAGTAGATGCTTCCGAACGACGGCGATCACTTCCATCATGGCGACCCGCGCGCGCGGATCGACCTTCGGCGTGACGTCGAACCCGAGCGCGTAGCGACCCCCGCGCAGGCTGGCGGTGCGCGGCCGCGCATAGGGCAGGCGAACGGGTCCGAAGCGCTCGAGGATCTCGAGGCTCGTCTTCACGTCGGGCGCGCTCATGAAGGCGACGCCGAGAGAGCCGTGCGTGCCGACGTGAAAACGCCGACCGGCGCGCAGCCATCCGTCCGCCGGCCGCTGCCGCACGAGGTGCGCGAAGAGCTCGAGCTGCTGACTCACCGTGACGGGGCGATCGAGATCGGCCACGACCGACGGACTCAGCTCGACGCTCGCGAGGGCCTTCTCGATCTGGCCGCGGGGCAACCCGAGGTTTCGCAGTAGCAGGCGAAAGTACGTCGGGGTCATGCGCTGGGTCGCCAACGAGGGGCTCGGCATGGCGCGGATCCGTTCGGGTCGATCTGGCTCAAAATGACTAGTCGTTGGCCCAAGATACGTAGCCCCGAACCGGGTCGCTACGAGACCCTGCTGGCGTTCAACGGCTCGGCCAGGCGCACCGGACGCGCCTCTCCTCCGAGCCATAGACCCGGAGGGATCCAGCATGAAAATGGGCATCTTGATGTTTCCCAGCCCCCGCGGCTCGGCCGCCGTCGCGCGCCTGATCGAGGAGCTCGGCTTCGACAGCCTCGTCTTCGCCGACACCCAGTGCCTGACCCCCGAGGTTTGGAGCCAGCTGATCCTGGCGGCCGCCGCCACCGAGCGCATCGAGCTCGGCACCGGCGTCACCAACCCGGTGAGCCGCGACGCTGCCGTCACCGCGTCGGCCGCGCTGGGTCTGCAGGTCGCCAGCGAGGGGCGCGCGGTCGTCGGCATCGGCCGCGGCGACTCGTCGATGGCGAAGATCGGCAAGCGGCCCGCACCGCCCGCCGACTTCGAGCGCTACATCCAGCGCCTCCACGCCTACATGTCGGGCGAGACGATCGAGCGCGAAGGCAGCCCGAGCCGCATCGAGTGGCTCGATGAGTGTGAGGTGGCCCCCGTCCCGATCGAGGTGGCGGCGACGGGTCCCAAGGTGATCGAGCTCGCCGCGCGCAGCGCCGATCAGATCTGCTTCGCCGTGGGCGCCGATCCGGGTCGTCTCGCGCAGTGTATCGAGCACGCCCGAAGCTGCGCTGCCGCGCATGGTCGCGACGCGGACAGCCTGAAGCTCGGCGCCTACGTCAACTGCGTCGTGCACGACGACCGCGCGGCCGCGCGCGAGGCCGTGCGAGGGGGTGTCGCTTCGTTCGCGACGTTCTCGGCCTTCAAGGGCATGGATATCGAGTCGCTGCCCGAAGGCGTGCGCGCATCGGCGCGGCACCTTCGACAGAACTACGACATGGCGAACCACGGCGTCGCCGGCAGCGCGCACGCGCAGGCGATCGATGACGACTTCGTGCATCGATTCGGCATTGCCGGTCCGGTCGCCGAAGCCGTCGAACGGCTCGGTGAGATCCGCGACCTGGGCCTCGACTTCGTCCGCATCGTGCCGGGCTCGCGCGACATGGATGCCGTCGTCCGCACCGAGTCGGTGCAGGCGCTGGCCAAGCAGGTCCTGCCCGCGGTCTCGGGCCGCTGAAGGGTCGACCCGGCCGACGCGATTCGTCCGGCCCACCCACGAGGAGGCGTCCCCATGCCCGTTGCGCGTCGAAACAAGCTCTCGGAGCTCTTCTTTCGCTGGCACCCCTGGATCTACCGCAAGAGCCGCGGCCGCGTACTCGGACGGTTCGGCGATTCGCCGGTGTTGCTGCTGAACACCCGCGGACGCCGCAGCGGCCAGCCGCGCACCAACGGGCTCATCTATCTCGACCGAGGCGATTCGTGGGCCGTCGCAGCGTCGTGGGCCGGTGAGCCGAAGCACCCGGTTTGGTTCCTGAACCTGATGGCGCAGCCCGACGTCGAGATTCAGATTCGCGATCGGCTGATCCCGGTGCACGCCCGCGCGCTCGAGGGCGACGAGCGCGCGAGGGTCTGGGACGAGATCGTCGAGCAGGATCCCGGCTTTCGCGTCTACGAAGAGCGAACCGCCGGGATCCGAGAGATTCCGGTCGTGCTCTTCGAGACCCGTGGCCAGGAGGGGCGCTAGATGAGCGAAGACCTTCACGTCGTGTACGGGCTGAGCTGCTCGTACTTCACCGGCAAGCTCGAGGCCTACCTTCAGGCCAAGGGCATCCCGTTTCGGTTCGAAGAGATGACGCGCAGGCAGTTTCGGGCATGTGGTCGCGCGACGGGGATCGTCCAGCTGCCGTGTGTCCAGACGCCCGCCGGTGAGTGGCTCACCGACACCACCGCGATCCTCGAGCGCTTCGAGTCGGAGCACCCGGGCCCTCGGCTGACGCCCGCCAACCCGGCGACGGCGTTCTGCAGTGCGCTGTTCGAAGATCTCTTCGATGAGTGGTTCTGGCGTCCCGCGCTCTACTACCGCTGGGCATTCGATGAAGACGCGCGCCTGATGAGCAACCAGATCGCGCGCACGCTGCTTCGCGACGTTCCCCTGCCGCTGGCTTTACGCCGCCGGTTCATCCTCTACCGACAGCGACGGGTGTATCTCGATCGGGACGGCGTCACGGCCGAGACGGCCCCCGCGATCGAGACGCTCTACCTCGACTCGCTGCGCGAGCTCGATCGCATCTTCGCGAAGCGCCCCTTCCTCTTTGGCGATCGGCCCTGCGCCGCCGACTTCGGCCTGTTCGGTCCCTTCTTTCGGCACTTCTTCTGTGACCCGACGCCCGGGGCGCTCATGCGAAAGCACGCCCCCCACCTGACGCATTGGGTGACGCGCCTCTGGTCGCTTCGAGCCAGCGATGTCGAGGCGGCGCCCGAGCTGCAACAGCTGCCCGACGACCTCGATTTCTTCTTTCAGATGGTCGGCGACAGCTATCTCCCGTATCTGGTGGCGAACGCAGCGGCGGTCGATTCGGGCGACACGTTCGTGCACCATCACGCGCAGGGCGTCGATTGGCGTGTCCCTACGGCGCCCTACCGGGCTGAGTGCCTCGATGCCCTACGGCGTCGCTTCGCGCGGCTCGACGCGCAGGCTCGGCGCGTCGTCTCAGCGCGGCTGCCGGCGACCGCCGTCGACGCCCTCGATGCGGCGACGACCGATCGTCCGGTTCACAAAGAGGCGAAGCGCCTGGTCGGTCGCTTGGGCCGTCCGGTGGCGGTCTTCGACTGAGGGGGTCGCAAGATGGCAGAGCAGAAACACATCATCGTGGTCGGCGGCGGCACGGCGGGCTGCGTCCTGGCCGCTCGGCTGAGCGAAGACCCTACGCTCGACGTCACGCTGCTCGAGACCGGCCCCGACGAAGACGCCTACGACGTCGGCGTGCTCGAGCCGGCGCGCGCGGCCACGGCCTGGTCGGGCGCGACGACGCCGAGTGTGGTCACGCCGATGCACCGGTCGTCCGGGCCCCCGATCCCGATGCTCCAGGGTCGGCTGCTCGGTGGGACCTCGGCCCTCAATGGACTGGCGACGCTGCGCGGCCTGCCCGAAGACTACGACGGCTGGGCGGCGGCCGGCCTCGAGGGATGGGGCTGGAGCGACGTCGAGAGTACGTTCATCGCCGCCGAGCGCGACGCCGACTTCGGCAACTCGCCGATCCACGGCGACCGGGGCCCGCTCCCCGTCCGAAGGTGGCGCCGCGACGAGCTCAGCCATGCGCAGCGTGCGTTCTATGACGGCATGCGCGAGCTCGGCGAGCCGACGGCCGACGACATCAACGATCCATCGCAGCTGCCTGGCCTGGGCGTCTTCCCGGTCACGATCGACGCCGAGGATCGACGCGTGACCACCAGTCTCGCGTATCTGACACCGGCGGTGAGAGCGAGGCCCAACCTGCGCGTGCGGACGGGCTGCGAGGTCGCTTCGATCGTCTCGAGCGCCGGTCGAGCCTCGGGGGTCGAGCTCGTCTCGGGCGAGGAGATCGAAGCCGATGAGGTCGTCGTCGCTGCCGGAGCACTGTGGTCGCCGTTTCTGTTGCTGCGATCGGGCATCGGGCCGGCGGCCCAGCTCGCAGCGCACGGAATCACCGTGCAGGCCGATCTGCCGGTCGGCCAGACGATGAGCGATCACCTGGGGCCCGGCATCCTGTATCAGCACGACGGCGAGCGAGGAGGCGTGGCCGGTCCCGCGCAGACGCTCCTCATCGGGGCGTCCAACGGTCGCGACGTCGACTACCACGCGTTCCCGATCGCTGCCGCGCCCGGGGATGACCCGACGTTCTTTACGATGGCCGTCTTCCTGCTGAGATCGAGCGGCCGCGGTCGGGTCGAGTTGGGCGAGTCGCTCGAAGCGGGGCCGGAGGTCGAGGCCCCCCCGCTCCCCGACCACGCAGAAGCACGCCTGCGGCACGCCTTCGATCGCATCGCCAAGTGGGAGACTTCGAGCGCGGCGCGCGAGCTGGGCTGTCACCCGGTCGTCGCGCACGACCTGATGGCGAACGACGCCGTGGCCGTTGCGCTCGAGCGCATGCCCCTGAGCTACGGCCACATGACGAGCACCTGCCCGATGGGCACGGTGCTCGACGCCGACTGTCGCGTGCAGGGCATCGCGGGTCTGCGGGTCTGCGACGCATCGGTCATGCCGACGATTCCTTCCGGCAACACGTATCTCGGCTGCGTGATGATCGCCGAGCGCGTGGCGCGCAAGATGCTGCGCGAGCACCGCGGCGCGTAGAGGGCCCGCTTCCCCCGCGTCGGGTCGCGGCCTGACCCGCGCTCCAGCCCGACGTCCCCCGGGGTTGCCGCGCCGTGTCGATTGAAACCGTCGGTCCATCATGAATCGCACCGTGTCAGAATGGCCTCCGTCCACCCAGGTGGGCCACCGAGGAGACACGGATGCGCCTCAGGCTCTTGGTTCTTCTATTCGCCCTCGTCTCGGTCGCCGGCTGTTCGAATGATCCCGAGCAGCCCGCCGAAGAGGCAGAGACGAACGTCGGCGTCGCGGCGCCGGCCGGTGCCGCGGTCGGGCATCCGATGTTCATGAGCCCCCACGTGCATCCGATCGCGAGTCTGGGCGAGCACATCTACGTGGCGAACACGCCGGCCGACACCGTCGATGTGATCGATGCGGAGCGACGCCGTGTCGTTCACCGGATCCACGTGGGCGTCGATCCGGTGGCGCTCGCCGTGCGACCCGATGGTCATGAGCTCTGGGTCGCGAACCACATCTCGGACAGCGTCAGCGTGATCGACACCGATCCCGACAGCCCGACGCTGCACCATGTCGTCGCCACGGTGCAGGCCTTCGACGACTCCGGTCTGGTGACCGACTTCGACGAACCCACGGGCATCGCCTTCGCGAGCGACGACAAGGCGTACGTCGCCCTCGGTCCCGACAACGAGATCGCGGTCGTCGATGTGGCGACCCGCGCCGTGACCAGCCGCCTGCCGATCAATGCGCAGGACCCGCGGGCGATCGTCGTCGCGGGTGACCGGCTCTACGTCCTGCCCTTCGAGTCGCACAACCAGACCCAAATCTCGGGCTGTCTTCCGCAGAACATCGACGGTGATCTCTGCACCTTCGACATCCTGACTCACGTCGTGCTCAACAACAACATCCTCTCGCTCGGCTACGACGCGGATATCGTCGTCAACCCGGCGCTCCCCGACCGCGATCTCTTCGTCTTCGATACGACGACCGATGAGCGCGTCGAAGAAGTGCAGGGCATTGGCACTTTGCTCTACGGCCTCGCGGTCGACTCGAACGGGCGAGTATTCGTGGCGCAGACCGATGCTCGCAACGCAGTGAACGGCAAGGCCGGCACCGAAAAGCACGGCCTCGATGAGATGGAGAACCGCGCGTTTCTCAATCAGATCACGATGATCGACTGCAGCACCGGCGACTGCGCGGCGCCTACGCGGCACGATCTCGAGCCACTTCCGCCTGCACATCCGGCCCCCGGCGACGCGCTCGCCACGCCGTTCGCGATCGCCGTCAGCCCCGACGACGCGACCGTGCTCGCAACCGCAGCGAGCTCGAATCGTGTCTTCGCCATGAACGCCGACACCGGCGAGGTGCTGTCGCGCGTCGGCGTCGGGGCCGTGCCGCGCGGGCTCGTTTACCGGTCCGGAGCGCTCGGGGTCGCGACCGAGGCGTGGGTTCTGAACGTCGTGGACAACACGGTGCAGGTCATTGATGCCAGCGATCCGAGCGCGCTCGTCGTGCGGGCGACCATCGAGCTCGACGATCCGACGACGCCCATCGTCAAGGCCGGTCGCAAGGTGTTCCACGATGCGAATGCTTCGACCACCGAGACCTTCTCGTGCGAGAGCTGCCACCCCGACGGTCACACCGATCAGCTGTTGTGGGTGCTCGACACGCCGGTCTGCGACATCGACGGCTGCACCCAGATCCCGCCTCGCTCGACGATGCCGACGCGTGGCCTGCGCGATACGCAGCCGTACCACTGGGACGGCATTCCCGGTGATCCATACGGTGGCATCAATACGGCTTCGATTCGCAGTGATGTCGACCCGAACTGTGACATCGGCGACGAAGCCAGCTGCACGCGTCATCTCGTCGACGGGGGGATGGCAACGACGATGTGCTTGCAAGACGCTTGTCCCAGCAACGACGAGGGGCTCGCCGGCGCGATCGACCAGGTCGAGCGCGAAGCCCTTTCGGAGTTCCTGCTGAACATCCCCTATCCGCCTGCGCAACGGCGGCCGATCGACAATGCGCTCGAACCGATCGCACGCGACGGCATCTTCGAGTTCAACTTCATTCGGAGCAACACGGCTGGCGGGCGCGGTACCGGGGGTGGGGCCTGCGGCGAATGCCACAAGCAGCCATTCCTCGTCAGCACCAACACGCGCGGCAGCGGCATGGATGCCCCGACCTGGCGAGGCGCCTACGACCGCTACCTCGTACTGCCACAGGGGCGGGCCTTCACGGCCGATCTGGCGATCCTGCTCGGCGTGCTCGACGACGGGTTTCCCGAGCAGTTCATCTGGCAGACGATCGGAGCGACGGACGGCATCTGGGCAATGGTGCTGCAGGCGAGCACCGGCTTTCACGGCGCATTTGGCAGACAGGTGACGCTGACAGCCGAGAGCGCGGGTGCGGCCCAGACGACGAGGCTGCTCGACGTGCTCGAGGGCGCAGCGAGCGAAGAGGCGATCGAGCTACAGGGCGAAGGAGTCGAGATCGTCGGCGGTGAGCCGAAGGGCCTCGGCATCGACTGGGATGACGGCGTGTACCGCGTGCGCGGCGATGCAGGTCGAGAGTTCTCCCGCGCCGCCCTGCTCGCCGCGGTCGTTGCGGGCGATGTCGTCGTGACGCTGACCGGCCGTATCGGTGCAGACGTCGAAGCCGACACGCCGCAACCGGGGATCTGGGAGGACACCGGCATTCCTCTCCATGTCCAGCAGGTGAACGCCACCCTCACGTTCCTCTCCGACGAGAACAGCCTGCGCATGCATGGGCGTCACGTCGAGGCGGGTGCGCTCGTCTTCGTCGACGGCCACCGGGTCGAGGGTGACGTGGCATGCGTTTCGGGCAGTCTTCCCACGTGCGACGACGAGCTGATCGACGTCGAGCTGGATGAAGCGCTCCCCGTCGGCGGCCTGCATTTCGTTCAGCTGATGAATCCGGGCGGTCGCATCTCGAACGATCTGATGTTCTACTCGACCCAGAGCCCCGCGCCGCATCAGGGCAACTTGCTCAACACCGGTGGTCACTTCGACGGCAACGTCTTCGGGGTGAACTGGCATACGGTCGACATCGTTGCGACGTTCAGCGTGCGAAACGAAGAGATGAACGTCGCGATCAGCGCCGCATCGCCCGAAGCCTGGCACGCGTCGTTGAACCACTCATTGATGGTCCTGGAGGGGCAGACCTACTCGATCTGCTTCGACGCGAAGGCCGAAGGGCCGCGCGAGATCATCACATACGTCGATACCGACAAGCCCGAGTTCCGACAGATCAGCGAAGGGGCGTACACCGCACAGCTCACCGATGAGTTCGCTTCGTTCCACTTCGTGTTCACCGCCGAAGAGACGGATCCGCGTGCGCGCCTGACGTTCGACATGGCGCAGAGCGAACTCGACGTGACCCTCGACGACATCGGTCTCTACGAGGGGGCCGAGTGCGGAACGCCCTGAGCCGGACGTTCGGGGTCGACGCGGGCGTCGTCATCGGCTGGCTTGTTGCGCCCGGATCGCTTCGATAGGTTGTTCGAGCTTGAAGGTCATCTTCACAGCTGGCGACGGCGAGATGTCTGCGCCGCTCGTGGGTAGGGCGTCGTTCCGTCGACGTCGTCGCACTCCTCGGCCGGCCCCGCGTTCACCTTGGCTGCCGCAGAGGAGTGAGCGCATATGGACGTCCGCATCGAACGCGACAGCATGGGCGAGCTGCAGGTTCCGGCCGATCGCTACTGGGGCGCGCAGACGCAGCGCTCGCTGCAGAACTTCAAGATCGGGAGCGAGCGCATGCCGCGGCCGCTCATCCGCGCGCTGGGCCTGGTCAAACAATCGGCTGCCGAGGTGAATGCGCGGCTCGGTGGGATCCCCGCCGAGATCGGTCAGGCGATCGAGGCAGCGGCGCAGGAGGTGATCGACGGATCTCTCGATGCGCACTTTCCGCTCGTGGTCTGGCAGACGGGCAGCGGCACACAGACGAACATGAACACCAACGAGGTGATCGCGAACCGCGCCATCGAGTCGCTCGGCGGCGAGCTCGGCTCGAAGACGCCGGTGCATCCGAACGATCACGTGAACCACGCTCAGTCGACGAACGACGCCTACCCGACCGCGATCCACGTCGCGGCCGCCGAAGAGGTGAGAGAGCGGCTGCTCCCCGCGCTCGCGCAGCTTCGTAAGACGCTCGAAGAGAAAGCCGAAGCCTTCGGCGAGATCGTCAAGATCGGCCGCACCCATCTGCAGGATGCGACACCGCTCACGCTCGGCCAGGAGTTCTCGGGCTACGCGGCGCAGATCGCCATCTGCGAGCGCCAGCTCGACCGGTCACTCGAAGAGGTCTACGCGCTCGCGATCGGCGGGACTGCCGTGGGGACCGGTCTGAATACACGGGCCGGCTACGCCGCGGGTATGGCCGAGGCGCTCGCGAAGCGCACCGGGCTGCCCTTCGTCTCGGCTGAGAACAAGTTCGCGCAGATGGCGGGCAAGGAAGCCCTCGTCGGCTTGCACGGCGTGCTCAACGCCGTCGCGACGGCGCTTCACAAGATCGCGAACGACGTACGATGGCTCGCAAGCGGGCCGCGCTGTGGCATTGGCGAGATCCTGATCCCCGAGAACGAGCCCGGTTCTTCGATCATGCCGGGCAAGGTCAACCCGACGCAGTGTGAGGCCCTCACGATGGTCGCAACGCGCGTCATCGGCAACGGCACGACGGTGACGATGGCGGGGGCGTCGGGCAACTTCGAACTCAACGTGTACATGCCGGTCATCGCCTACGCGGTGCTGCAGTCGATCGATCTGCTGGCGGACGCCGCGATCTCGTTCGACGAGCACTGCGCGGTCGGAATCGAGGCCCACCGCGAGCGCATCGACGAAAACCTCCATCGATCGCTCATGCTGGTCACCGCGCTCAACCCGCACATCGGCTACGACAAGGCCGCCGATGTCGCGAAGACGGCGTACAAGCAGGGGAAGACGCTGCGCGAGGTCGCGATCGAGAAGGGGTACCTCTCGGGCGAAGACTTCGACCGCTTCGTGATTCCGTCGGAGATGACCGGGCCGAAGGGGGCGTGAACCGATCGGGCTCGTCACGTCTCGTGGATTGACTCTGCGATGGCGTGAACAAGGCGGCCTGTGCGACTCGTGGCGCATGTGCACAGAATTCACTCGCCCACGTTCGATGCTCGCGCACACGACGACGTCACATCGACGACACAATGAGACGGAACGTCGGCTCGCCGGCGCTTCGTTCGCTAGCCTGTCCGGTGTGGCGCCGCGTTGGCGACACACTCGCCTCCCAGGCCAGGCCGGTGTCGACGTCGGTGGACGCACCCGAAACGTCGTCGCATGCATCCGAACCCCAGGAGCAAGACACTCGATCGTTTCTGCCGCATGCACTGCGCGCAGAATGCGGAGGAAAAGCACGAAATGAGCGTACTCGTTGGGCAACCCGCCCCGGACTTCACTGCAGCCGCCGTCCTCGCGGACGGCTCGATCGTCGACAGCCTGACCTTCTCTGAGGCGCGGAAGGGCAGGTACGCGGTCCTCTTCTTCTATCCCCTCGACTTCACCTTCGTGTGCCCGAGTGAGCTGATCGCGTTCGACCACCGCATGGATGCGTTCAAGTCGAAGGACGTCGAGGTGATCGGTGTGTCGATCGACTCGCAGTTCACCCACAACGCCTGGCGCAACACGCCCGTCGACCAGGGGGGCATCGGCCCGGTCGGCTATACGCTCGTGGCCGACACGCGTCACGAGATCTGTCGTGCCTACGACGTACAGACGCCGGGCGGGGTGGCCCTGCGCGGCTCGTTCCTGATCGACAAGGAGGGCGTCGTGCGCCACCAGGTCGTGAACGATCTCCCGCTCGGGCGAAACGTCGACGAGATGCTTCGCATGGTCGACGCGCTTCAGTTCCACGAAGAGCACGGCGAGGTGTGTCCCGCCGGTTGGAACCAGGGCTCGAAGGGGATGACGGCGAGCCCTGAGGGTGTGGCGAGCTACCTCTCGACCGAGGCCGATCAGCTCTGATCGGGCGATGAAGGGTCGGGCGTCGCTCCGCGTGCGCTTCGCTCAGGGCGTCGAACAAAGGCCGGGTGGGCGCGTCCACCCGGCCTTCTTCTTTCTCTACCAACTCTCTGGCTGGTCTCGCTTCGGCGTCGAGGCGCTCGACGGGCTCGACCGCGGCCATCGACGCACTTGGCGTGCGCGCTTGGTGCAGATCAGGCCTCCGAGCCGCTGATCTCCTTCGCCTCGCCATGATGCTCGAGGATCTCGACGAGGTAGCCATCGGGATCCTTGACGAAGGCGGCCGTGACCGGCCACTCGTCGAGCTGGACCGGCGCAGTCACCGACTCGGCGCCTGCATCGATGCAGCGCTGGTACAGCCCCTTGCAGTCGTCGGTGTCGAGGTAGAGCTTCCAGAAGCCGTTGCCGTGCTCGATCGGCCCCTCCTGATTGCGCTGCCAGGCGAGCTGAATGCGGTTGCCGCTCTCGCCGGCGAGCACGACCTCACGAAACTCTTTCTCTTCGATGCGGTGGGTGATCTTCAGGCCGATCGCCTTCTCGTAGAAATCGAGGCTCTTCTCGAGATCGCTCACGTTGATGCAGTACTGGTCGACGCTGACCTTCATCTGGGGACTCCTGGGTTCGTCGTTTTCGATGTGGGCTGGTTCAGAGTTCGCGGCGCGCCGCGGCGACGAGCGCCAGCGCGAGCCCGATGGCGCCGAGCGGCGCGAGTGCCGGAACCGGGGCTGCGAGCAGGTTGCCCGAGACGGCGGCGAACACCCGGTCGAGGCTCCCACTGACGCCGCCGAAAGCGACGTCTTCGGAGACCGGAATGCCGTCGAGAAAGTAGCCCGCCACGAACCCGAAGCGGGCAGCGCCGTCGTCGTCGATCCCGTCCGGACCGAGCGGGATGGAAACGCTCAGGTCGTCGGCGCCGAGCTGGACGGGGATCGACGTCGTGCAGACAGCCGGGTCGAGCGTCGTGCCGCAGATCGTTGCCGACTGCAGGTCGCTCGCGAAGAAGAGCATGGCCTCGGCGCCCGGGATGAACGAAGCGCCTGTGAGTGCGTTCAGATCGAGGTCGAGGCCCAGCAGGTAGAAGGTCCCCGTCCCACCCGGGTTCATCGTGCCCGGTGCGAACGAGACGTCGACGTGGAGATGCGTCGCATCGAAGCCCGCACGCACACTCACGAGTTCGGGCGGGCTCGGGCTGCCGGGCGGGAGCGGGCCCGAGAAGAGCGTGACGTCACCGACGGGATCTTCGATCGAGACCTCTCCGGGAGGCGCGGGCGGTGGGGGAGGAGGCGCGGCGCCGAGCTCGAACTTGAACGATGGGCCGAACGCAGGGTTGAGGCCCGACGAGGGCGGCATCGCAAAGCCCACGCCCCCCCAGCGACGCTCGATCGGATAGACGGCCGGGTCCCACGTGAACTTGGGCGGCGTGAACACACCGGCCTGCGCGTAGCTCACTGAGCAGTCGCCGCTGCCGCCGATCGTGAAATTGCACGTCGAGGGCCAATGCGAGCCGATGACGTAGATCTCGCCGGGCTCGAGCGTCGTCTCGGGGACGGCCACGTATCGAAAGCCCGCTTCGAGGGGCGCTGCGGTTCCACCCGCCACGACGCCCGAGACCACCAGCGTGCCGCTCTCGTGCCAGATGCCGACCGAGTGCGGTTCGTGCAAACCGTCGCCGATCGAACCGCTCGACGCTTCGAGCATGTCGAAGAAGCCGAGGTCGGTGACGATGACTTCGCGCGTGACGCGAAACGACCATCCGGTCGTCGTGTCGGGGGTCGTTCCGCCGCGCCCATTCGATTCGATGTGATGGGTGGCGGCGGGGATCGACTGCGCCCGTGCGGGCGCGCCCATGCAGATCGATGCGACGCAGAGGAGCGCCGCTCCGAAGGCAAGACTGGCAGCGGATTCGCGTCGAACCCACATGCGGTGAATCCCCTTCTTCCTGATGTGCTCCCTGCGTCTTGCTTCTTGCTTCTCGATTGGCCGCGGTCGGTGCATATGGGTGTTGGGCCAACGTCAGCATCATTCTGGGTGAGTCGGTGCGCGCGAGTCAATGACCCAGTCAGCCAGTTGCAGACGCGATGGGTCACCGTCGACGCATCGACTCTCGCAGAAGCGGGGGGCGGCGACGCCGCGAGCCCGCACGCGCGCTACGGCCGTGTCTGAGCGGAGCCGGGCTGCGGCTCGGCTTCGGCGATGCTCACGCCGCGCGTGATGCGATCCGCGCGATGAACGCTCGAGGCTCGAAATGCGCGGGCAGGTAGACGCAGTTTTGCCACGACGCGAGCGCCGGGTGGACCTGGTCGAGCTGGATCCACACACCGCCGTCCGCGCCGACGGCTTCGACCCAGCCCATCTCGCCCTTCGCAACACGATCGAACCCGTCGATCTGCAGCTCCTCCGAGAACTGCACGCGATCATTCACCTCGAACATTCGTCGCCCTCTCTGTGCTTCGGTTGGTCGTCGGGGCATCGCGCGACTGCGATCCCCAAGACTTCTCTTCGAACGGGGTGCGCGATCGGATGCGCGCGGAGAGCACTTTTTTCGAGCGGCGCTGGATCTCGTCGGCGCAGGTGACTGCGTGGGGCGCGGGCATCGGATCGAAGGGGCGCCGAACTCAGCCGCCCCGGCGGAGCTTCGGGCCGCCTCGACCCCCGTTGGGGTGCCCGCGGCCCGGAGAGGGGCGAGATGACGTGCTCGCTGTCACTTCACGTCGGAGCGATCGAGGTTCATCGCTTGTGTCCAGGCGACGACGCACTTCTGGTCGCCATCGCCTGCTGCGTAGACTTCGGCGATCGCGCGCAGTTCGGAGTGTGAGCCGAAGATCAGGTCGACCGGCGTCGCCGTCCACGTCAACTCGTTCGATGTACGGTTTCGACCCTCGTGGACGCCTTTGGTCTCCGTCGATCTCGACCAGCGCGTCGACATCTCGAGCAGGTTCACGAAGAACGCGTTGTCGAGCGTACCGGGTCGGTCGGTGAACACCCCATGCGGCGATCCAACGGTGTTCGCGTTCAGCACGCGCAGGCCGCCGAGATCCAACGGTGTTCGCGTTCAACACGCGCAGGCCGCCGAGATCCAACGGTGTTCGCGTTCAGCACGCGCAGGCCGCCGAGATCCAACGGTGTTCGCTTTCAGCACGCGCAGGCCACAGACGAGCACGGTCATCTCGGGCACGCTGAGCGTCAGCAGGCTGGCGCGATCGCCCACGGCGCGCGACGCGGCGCGAGGGCACCCATATGGGGCGCTCGTTCGGCCTCGCGGCGTCGCGCCCCGACGTATTCGCTGCGTTGCCCAAGTCTCGATAGGATAGGCGGCGTCGCGCGGAGGGATTCGTTCGCGCCGGCGATCCTCATTCGACCGATGGAGGCGCAGCGTGGAAGACGAACCCCCCCAGCCCGCCGCGCGTCGGCCCTGGCTCGGCGCAGACGAGTGGCCGCTTGCTGGCCTGCTGCTCTTGTCGGTGGTCGGTATGGCGATCTCCGACTTTTCGGCCCACTACGGCCTGACCTACTGGCTCTGGATGGTGCCCGCGTTCGCGGTGGTCTGTATCGCCGTGGGCCTGCGGCGCACGGGCCAGCAGAGCGGTCCGTCGACGGTGCTCATCGGTCGGCAGGTCATCCATTGGGGCTCTCTGCTCGTCGCGGTGTACGTGATCTACCTGCTGCAGAGCACGGGGCGGCTCAACCGTGAAGACGCCGGGCTCGTGACGCTGTTGATCCTCGGGCTGACGACGCTGCTCGCCGGCGTGCACTTCGACTGGCGCCTCGCCGTGCTCGGTGTGCTGCTGGTCGCGACCTCGGCGGCCGCGGCGCTCGTCGAGGAGTTCTTCTGGGTGCTCCTCTTGCCGGTCGTCTTCGTGGGTGCCGGCCTGCTGATCTGGCCTCGCATCCGGGGCGACCACGCCGGCAAAGGGGGCCGCACCGCCTGACGCCCGCCGGTCGATGCCGGAGGCTCCCGAGGGGGCCCGACCCCTGCCGATCGGCCCCCGCCGACCGGCCCATGCCGCGATCGCGCAGATGCGACGAAGATCGTCGGCATGGAAAACACACACCCGATCCGCGTCACCGGCCCCTCTCCCTTCACTCTCTCCCGCGCGCTGCGCGTCGCAAGCCTGCTCGGCGCAGCCTTCCTGATCGCCGTCTCGGTGGGCTGCGTGCAGGCCTCCGACGACGACGAGGGCCCGCAGATCGGCGCGCGCCTCGAGGCGACCTCGCTCACGGTCTTCCAGGACTGCGACCCGTCTGCGAGCGGTGGCGACGGCGAGTTCTACGTCAGCATCGCGCTCAGCGAGGTGATGCCCGACCGCTCGGAGCGGCTGGTCGGCGCGATCGACGACGTTCGTGTGCCGATGAAGCAGAACACCACCGAGATCTTCGACGACATCTGGATCGAGGGCTTCTTCCCCGCCGACGAGTTCATCTCCATCATTGCCGACATCGAGTTCTACGAGAGCGATGGGTCGACGAACAGTGGCTACAACACGACCACGGCCGAGGCGACCTGGAACCCCGAAGAGCAGTGCTGGGTAGTGCCTGGGACGCTTGTGTGCACGACGACCGGGTTTCTGTTCGACATGGGAACGCTTCGCATCGGTGAGGGCGACCCGACCTGCGATGGACGTCTCTCGTGGCAGCTCTCGGACAACGTGCGCGGAGACGGCTGACACGCTTCGACGTCGATCGGCGTGTTCGCGGGGGCGGTCCGGATCGGGCCGCCCCCGTCGCGTTTCGGGCGCACGCGTAGGGCGCGACGCGCGATGGCGCCGTTCGCGCTCCCCGATGCTGCGCCGCACCGCGCGCACACCGAGGCGGGATGAACGCGACCCGTGCCGATCGGCACGGGCCGATCGGCCGATTTCGAGGCGCCTCGATTCCGTCGATTCTGGCGGCATGGAAAACACACACCCGCTGCTCGACGACCCGTGCACCGCATCGCATCGAACCCACCGACCCGGTGCCCGCCCGCCGCGACGCGGACGCTCGCGCCTCGCGCCGCTGCTCCTTGCAGCCGCGGCCGTCACGGTCGCCGCCGTGGGCTGCGGCGACGAAGCAGGGCAGGGCCGTCCGATCAGCGCCGAGGTGACGGCCATCAACGTCATCGCAGACTGCGACTCGGGCGCCAACCCCGGCGACTTCGACATCTCGCTGATCCTCTACCGCATCGTCGAGGGCGCGAGCCAGACGATCACGGTGCTCGATGAGGTCCTCGACGTGCGGTACACGCTCAGCGACGGCGCGCTCATCGAGATCTTCGACGTCTGGGTCGAGGGCGAGGTCCCGGCGACCGGCGAGCAGAGCGTGCTGGTCCAGGTCGATCTCTTCGAGGACGACGGCGGCGGGAGTGGTCCGCTCGCGTCCGAGGACATCCGCATCGACTGGGATCCCGACCAGGCCTGCTGGGTCCGGCAGTTCGAGAGCGCCTGCGCCGGCACCACCGGCGAGCTGTTTCGCGACAACCTCGTGCTCTCGTCGGGCAGCGGCTGCAACGCCGTCATGGCCTGGCGGGTGTCGGGGGACTGAGCGCGGCCGCCCGCGCGGATCGACCCGAACGCCGGCCGGCGAAACGCGGACCCTCGGGGACCCGAGGTCCACCCCTTGTCCAGATCCGGGTGGGCGCCGCTCACCGATCGCGGCGCCGGCCCGCTTCCTGACGTCACACACGAGATCGCTCTAGGCACGAACCCGAGGCCGTGGAATGATCCAGGGCTTCGATTTCTCGTGTGGCGACTCAGGGAGACAGAGACGATGTATGCGCAGCTGAAGGAGACGTGGGAAGAGATGACGGGCCCCGGGGCGCCCTTCGAGGTGGCGCGGGTGAACGTCCGCGGCGTCGAGATGAATGCGTTCGCCTCCGTCCCGAACTCGCTGCGCGACATCTGGCTGGCGAGCGCGGCCCACGCCGACAAGGACTACCTGGTCTACGCGGACGAGCGCTGGACCTATGCCGACGCGCACGCCGAGGTCGGCGCGGTCGCGGCGTGGCTCGTCGAGCAGGGCGTCGCGCCCGGCGACCGCGTGGCCATCGCGATGCGCAACTACCCCGAGTGGATGCTCGCCTACTGGGCGACGGTCTCGATCGGCGCAGCGTCGGTGGGCATGAACGCATGGTGGACCGGCTCCGAGATGGAGTACGGCATGAAGGATGCCGCGCCCAAGGTGCTGATCTGCGATCAGGAACGTCTCGATACGTTCGGGCCCCATCGTGACGCGGTGCCCGAGTGCACCGTGGTCGGTGTTCGCCTGAAGGGCGACGCGGCGAACGTCGTGCGTTGGGAGGACGTCAAGGGGTCGGGCGGCACGCTCCCCGACGTGCAGATCGATACGGACGAAGACGCCTGCATCTTCTACACCTCGGGCACGACGGGCAAGCCGAAGGGGGCGCAGCTCACGCATCGCGGCTGCGTCAACAACGTCTTCAGCCTCGCGTTCATCAATCTCTGCCAGGCCGCGGCCAGCGCGAAGGCCCGTGCGGCCGGGGCTGCGCCGCCCGCGAAGGATGCGGGGCCGGCGCCGAGCTCGCTCTCGTTTCTGCTCTGCACGCCTCTGTTCCACGTCACCGCCAACAACTGTGTCGCTCACGCGTGCACGATGTCGGGGGGCAAGCTCGTCCACATGTACAAGTGGGACGCGGGTGAGGCCCTGCAGATCATCGAGAACGAGAAGATCACCAATCTGTCGGGTGTGCCGGTGATGAGCCGGGAGCTGATCGCGCACCCCGACTTTGCGAAGACCGATACGTCGACGCTCAAGAGCCTCGGCGGCGGGGGCGCACCGCTTCAGCCCGACCTCGTCGGGAGCATCGACGAGAAGGTGAAGACGGCGCGGCCGAACACCGGCTACGGCATGACCGAGACGTGTGGGATCATCACGGCGAACAGCGCCGACTTCTTCGTCGACAAGCCCGCGAGCGCCGGACCGGTGATGCCGACGTTCGAGGCGAAATGCATCGATGAGGACGGCAAGGCCGTGGCGCAAGGCGAGATCGGGGAACTCTGCGTGAAGGGCGCCCAGGTCATTCGCGGCTACCTGAATCGACCCGAGGCGACGGCCGAGGCCATCGACGCCGACGGCTGGCTGCGCACGGGGGACGTCGCGCGCATCGACGAAGACGGCTTCGTCTTCATCGTCGACCGCGCCAAGGACATGGTGCTGCGCGGCGGCGAGAACGTGTACTGCGCCGAGGTCGAGTCGGCGCTCTTCGAGCACGACGCGGTCGCCGAGTGCGCCGTGTTCGGCGTCGACGACGACCGCCTGGGCGAAGAGGTCGCCGCCGCGGTCGTCGTGGCCGACGGGGCCGAGGTCACGGGCGAAGCGCTGCGCGCGCACTGCGCCGGCACCCTCGCGAAGTACAAGATCCCGCGGTACATCTGGCTGCTGCGCGAATCGCTGCCTCGCAACGCGAGTGGCAAGTTCCTGAAGCGTCAGCTGCGAGAAGACCTCGACATCGCCGACGCGACGTAGGTGCAGCAGAGGCAGCGACGGCTCGGCCGGTCGCGTCTCGCCTGGCCCCGGTCGCACGACGCGACTACGGCAGCTTGACGTTTGGGATCCAGTCGCGCGGCTGGATGCCCTGCATCAAGATGGTCAGCTCGAGCTGCAGCGTGGCGGCGCCCTGGAAGTCGGGCCGGACGGCGTTGTAGTAGGCCTGCACCGAGCCGACGAGACCGACGCGACCGACGGTCCACGCCTTCTGGATGCCGCCCCCGATGGGCACGCTCCACCAGCTGCCCGACGGGTTGTCGATCGCGCCGACGATGAGCGGGTCGGTAATCAGCGCCCAGCCGCCCCCGAGCTCATAGGCCGCGAGCAGCTGCTGAAAGTAGAACTGCGAATCGTCGGTCCACGAGTACTCGTATCCGAGCTGCATGCTCGCCGTCCAGCGACCTCGCTCGAAGACGGCGATGGCCGCGGGGCCGAGGCTCCAGCCGCCGCGTGAGAGCAGCGGATCGGTCGCAGTGGCGAATCCCTTGGCCAAGCCGAGCCCGAAGGTCCAGTCGCCCGACTGCGGGGGGACGACCCAGGTCGTCATGTCGATGTCACCGAGGCCGTGGGCCGAGCGGTCGGGGTCGGAGACGTCGGGGATGCGTGAGATCGGGATCGCCCAGCGCGTCACGATGCGCCAGCGCCGCACCGGGAAGGCCAGGATCGGTCGCAGCTCGAGGGTGTTGGCGACCTGATCGTTGTCCTCCCCCGAGCGAAACGAGATGTCGTCGACGATCGGCATCGCGAGAATGTTCGAGAGCGGGTTCTGCGCGAGGCGAGCGGCCAGCTTGGGGGTGAGCTCGGGCGCTTCGATGCGCGCGGGGCGCCCAGCGGGCGCGGCTGCATCGGTCTTCTCTTCAGGCGCGGTGGACTCGTCCGCGGCGCTCGGCGAGGCGGCGAGCCCCAGCAGCGTGACGACACAGAGCAGCGAGCGGAGCCGCATGCGCATGGGCCTCGGGTTCGACGGGTCGGGGGGTACACCTGATTCGGCCATCACCCGCGTGACTTGACCCCGCGCACCCGTCTGAGCGTGACGGAGACCAAGCATACCGAGGCCCGCGCGGGCCGGGTGGGTCGGATTCACCGGTGTCCGTTCGATCCCGAGGCGGCCATCGCGCGTCGGGCGCCTCCGTCGCCGCAATCAGGCGCGATCGGCCACGCAGGCGGGTGCGGGAGTCGGCCAGAGCCAATCATGAAGGCGCGTTCGGTTTCGCGCAGGTCGCTCTGTGGCCCCGGAGCGTGCGCTCGTCAAGCGAGCGCGAGCCAGCCCCGCCACGACATCCCGACGTAGAACACCTCGCGCCCTTGGAAGCCGGCCTCGTCGAGCAGCGCTTCGTCGCGTTCGGGCGCGACGAGACCCGGGTTCTGCGTCATCGCCTCGCGCGCCTTCTCGACGACGTCCGGACCGACGCCCGAGGCCAGCGCGTAGGCGGCGTACCGATCGAGGCGCTGGGCGAAGCCCGGACTCGCCCGGTCGAGGCACTGATCGACGAGAATGAACGGCGCGCCGGGCTTGAGCCGTCGATGCATCGCGCGTAGCAGGTTCAGCTTGGCACCGTCATCGGGCAGCAGACCGATCACGAGGACGCACGTTCCTGCGTCGAAGGGGCCGGCCGGGGCGGCGTCGACGGTGCCCTCGACCAGCTCCACACGCTCGAGCAGCGATTCGCCGAGCACCTCGCGCGCGAGGGCGAGCATCTGGGGCGCGGGGTCGAAGCCCGTGAAGCGAAAGTGCGGCTCGAGTTCGGCGATGGTCCGCGTCTCGAGGCCGCCTCCGGCCCCGGCCACGAGCACGTGGGCATCTGCGGGGGCATGCTCGCGAAGCAGCACGGCGGCCATCTGAAGCACACCGGCATGGCCGGGCGTGAAGGCGGGCGGACCATGATCGAGGTAGCCCCGCACGAATTCGTTGTCTGCGAACAGCTCGCGAATGTCGCTCATGCCTCACGCTCCACGGCGGCCGCGCGCCGATGCGCACGCCCCGCATCGGGGGTCGTCACCGGCCGCGCGTGGCCTCGGCGCGCTCGAGGCGCGGCGTCGCCTCGCCGTCCTCCGACGCGTTCGGGATCGACGGCATGGCGTAGACGGCGTTCAGCGGGACGTCCGCACCGACGTAATCCGGGTTCGTGCCGAGCATCGAAGCGGCGAAGTCCACGATGCGATCGGCGGCCCGTCGCGCGCCCGAGATGTTGCGGGCCACGGGGCCGAGCTCGAGCTCGGCGAGGGGCCCGGTCACGAATACGTTCGGGTGCCAGCGCAGCCAGCGATCGACGACCGGGTAGCCGCATGGACTACAGGGCAGCTCGAACGCTTCGATGCACGCATCGAGCCACTCGCCCCCCGGCCGATGGCCCGGAAAGCCCGTTGCCAGCAAGACGCGATCGACATCGCACGATCGCTCGCCCAGATCGAGCTGCAGCCCATGGTCTCGGGCTTCGAGCCCCTGCACGTCGGCGACGACCAGGTCGATCTGGCCCGCCTTGCACGCCATCTTCACGGCCGATTTCACTTCGGGCGGGACCGAGCCGCGCTGACGTGCCGAACCGATGATCGCGCGGCGCTCTTCGAGATCGGTCACGCGAGCGTACCCGGTCATGAACTTCGGGCCCTGCCATCCCGGGTCGCTGTCGAATTGGCTGATGCGCAGGTCGTGGCGCGAGATCAGCGTGACGCGATGCCCGGCCGCCGCGAAGCGCAATGACGTCTGCGCGCCGGTGATGCCGGCGCCGACGACCGCGACGCGCGTGTCGCCCGGCTCGACCGAGAGGTCGAATCCCGGGTCGAACACGTGTCGAACTCGGTCGTCGTCCTCGCGACTGCGTGCCTCGAGTGCCCAGTCGGGCCACATCGGTTCTCGCGGGGCGCCGAGCGCCAGCACGATGTGCTTCGCTTCGATCTTCGACTCGGCGCCATCGATCGTCACACGGGTGCCGGTCTCGGTCAGCTCCATGCCCGTCGCGCGGCCCTGAACGTGCAGCTCGGCGAGCTTGTACTGCGACAGGACGTCGTCGCAGTGACGATCGAACAGCTCGAGCGAAGGGCGGTCGTACGGGCGGGTGAACGGGCGCTCGATCCGGCGTCCGCGACGGCGCGCGAACTGCATCAGCGAGCTCGGCGCTACGTCGAGGTGGTGGACGCCGGGCGAGCGCAGATAGCGCATGCCGGTGTTGCGCGTCGTCCGTCGCCATCGCGCGAGCAGCTCGGGCTCGTCGTCGAGGATCCGAATCGAGCTCGCGTCGACCTTGGCCTCTGCGATCAGGCGAATGGCGGCATGGACGCCGTGTGGTCCGCCTCCGACGATGAGCCAGTCGAGCATCAGTGGAGCCTCGTTGCTCGATCGGTGGACGACGCGTCGTCGTGACCGGTTTCGGTTCGTAGACGGTCGGCGGCGCTGTCGGCGGTGAGGCACGCATCGAGTTCAGCGCAGAGGCCGTCGACGTCGAGGTCGACGCCGATGAACACGAGATCCTGCCGGCGGTCGCCGATACGAGGATCCCACCGCGCGAGCAGACGGCGGCGCGCTGCGTCGCAGGTCGGCCACGTCCCGTTCGGGAGACTCGCCCACCAGCGCGGACCCGGGAACAGGCGGTGAACCGATCCGGCGCACGAGTAGCCATAGCTGCGCATCGCGTCGCTCTCGATCCAGACGCGGCCCTTGCCGCGAAGCAGTTCGTCCGGCGCGCTCTGCATCCAGGCGCCGAACCGCTCGGCGTCGAAGGGGCGAGGGCGGCGATAGACGAAGAGGCTCGTCGTGGCCGCGGGGTCGCGTTCTGCATTCAGCGCCTCGAGCCAGGGCGGGACGACACGCGCCGATCGCAGCGGCCTCGCCGCGCGGGCGGGGGCCGAGCAGAGGGCCGCGGCGATGTGTCTGATCGCTGCGTCCGACGATGGGCCGACTTCGAAGCGCTTCGCGGTCGGGTTGAGCGCGCCGAGCGCACGGGTCAGCGATTCGGTCACCCGGGTATCGCCGACGAGGGCGAGGCGGGTGGCCGATTCGATCTGGCCGACCAGGATGTCTGCGATGGATCGTCCGTCCTCTTCGCTCTGGCCCCAGCCGATCGTCGACAGCGCGCTCGACGAAGCCAGCTGGTGATCGACGCGATCGATGTCGACGAAGGTCCAGACGGCCTCGATGTGGGCCGGGCACCCGAATCGGTGGGGGAGGAAGTCACATTCCTCCCAGCTCTCGACGACGAGGGACGGCTCGACGAAGGGCGGCAGGACGACGCCGATCCGGGCAGCGGCGCCGATCTCGACGTCGACGAGCGAATCGAGAGAGAAGACCGGCATTGCCTCGCCGGCCAGCTCGAACCCACGTGAGACCGACTCGGTGGGCAGCCCCGAGAGCAGATGAACGCCAAGGGACGCACCCCGTGTCGGTTCACGGTCGCGCGGCCGGTCGAGCTCGGGTCGCATGAGCGTCGTTGCCTCTCTCGCGTCGTGTCGACGGCCCGCCGGTCGCAGGCGACGGACCGAGTTCATTGCAGATGAGTTCAGTGTCGACCGCGTCGGGTGGCTCCGTACGAGAAGCGGCTCGATCGCTGCCGCCCACGGAGTGCCGACGCTCTCTCGGCGTGGCGACGCGTGGCCGCCCCCGACGCGAAACCCCCCGCCCCTTCCGAGAGAGTGCCGTCGGGGCCCGGCCGGTTCCCCGGTGTCGAATCGAGTCGATCGATGTTCGCCGGTCGGGAACCGATGGGCTGTGAGCGGCACTTGCTGCATGGTCGATCCGGGCCGCTCCGTGTTGGGGCGGCGACGAAACGCGCGAGCGCGCGACCCGAGGCGCCATGCCCTTCAGTCGATCATCGCGCGCCCGTTCCGTTGCGGACGGAATCGGCATTCTGGGTTCGGCTGCGTGCGCGATTCATTGTGTGGCGACGCCGCTCCTGCTCGTCGCCGGTGCGGCCCTGCCGGCCTGGGTGGGGAGCGACGAGTCGTTTCACCGAGCGATGTTGTGGCTGGTCGTTCCGGCCTCGACGCTCGCGTTCGGTCTGGGGTGCCGTCGGCATCGCGATCGCTGGGTTCTGGTGCTGGGCGTGCTGGGCCTACTCGGACTGACCCTGGGCGCGATGGCTGCACACACCCTCATGGGCGATCACGCCGAGCAGGGGGAGCGGGTCGTGACGCTCGTTTCGGCGGCGCTCCTGATCGCGGCGCATGTGCGCAACGTCCGGGGCTGCCGCGCAGATGCATCCGCCGACGCCCGCGCCAACCGGGTCGGCCATACGACGACGCGAACGTCGACGCAGGTCTTCTGAAGTCAGTCTGCGAACGCGGTGCCGGGCACCGGCGGTCTCCACCGCTCGATTCGGCCCGAGCGCCTCTCGCGGAGCGTCGGGTAGGCTGTCATTTCTTTGGAGCGGCTTCTCGAGAGCGGGGGCAATGCGGGTGGAGACGGATCGGATCGAACCCGAGGTGTGTGAAGCGGCCGTGATTGGAGCCGGCCCGGCGGGCCTGGCGGCCGCACTGAACCTGTCTCGCGCGCTTCGCGAGACGGTGGTGTTCGATGCGCCCTTCACCTATCGAAATCGTGACTCGGCCGGCATCGGGGGCGTGCTCGGTCGCGGTGGCGTGATGCCCGCGGATCTGCGCGGGCTCGGCCGTCGAGAGATCGAGGCCTACTCGCACGCCCGCTTCGTCGACGAGCGCGTCGAACGCATCGACGGCGACATCCGCACCGGGTTCACGATCGAGACGCAGCGGGGCTCGACGACGAGGGCTGCAGTCGTGCTCCTTGCGTGCGGGATGGTCGACCTGCTCCCCGATGTGCCGGGCCTGTCCTCGTTCTGGGGCTCGACGATCATCAACTGCCCCTTCTGTCACGGGTACGAGCTGCGTGGCAAGTCGTGGGGCATCTTCGTCCACCGTGCCGAGATGCTCGAGGCGGCCGAGATCTACCGGGCTTGGACCGACGACGTCACGCTCTTCATCGATCCGGAGGTCGAGCTCTCGGCCGCCCGTGCGAAGGAGCTCGTCGAGCACGGGATCGGCATCGAGCATCGCCGCGTGCGCCGATTCGTCGGGCAGGGCGACGCGCTCAGTGGGGTCGAGCTCGAAGATGGCTCGACCGTCTCGCGCGAGGCGATGGTGCTGTGGCCCCGTCAGCGTCATTGCGACGTGGTGGACGAGCTCGGACTGGCCATCGATGCCGACGGTTCCGTCGTCGTCGACGCGGCCTACCGAACAAGTCGCGAAGGGCTCTATGCGGCGGGTGACCTGCTCTACGTGGGCCACCAGAACATCAACACCGCCGCCCATATGGGCCACCTCGCGGCGTCCTCGATGGTGGCTGCGCTGATGCAGCGGGCCACGGTGGCCCGCTAGGCCTCGCTGGCCGCCCTCGGATCGCCGCACGAAGCGGCGGCCCGAGGGGGCACAGACCGGTGCGGTCGCTCAGGCCGCGGCGATCTCGTCGTTGCTGCCGAGGTCGGCCACTTCGGCCGCGGTCGCCACCACCGATTCGGTGCGCTTGCGCAGGCCGAACGTCCACGGGCCCCAGTCCCAGCCGAGGCTCTTGTAGCCGGCTCGGACGGTCAAGCTCATCGCGACGTGCTCGATGAAGACGAGCGGCGACGGGAGCGTCGTGTAGCCCGCCTGGATCGACGCGGCGAGGACGGCAGCCAGGCCGCCGATGATCGTGAACATGTAGATCGAGAAGTACTTGTCGCTTTCCACTTGGTTCCCCTTCAGCATTGACGTTCGTTCCGAAGTCGCGCGATCGCGTGCAATCGACACCCCTGCCGCCTTGCTGCGCGTCGCCGGAATGCGACTTCGACGCCCCCTGGCGCGTGCGTTTGTATAGGTGCGGGATCGGCGATTTCCCATCGATCTGGCGTGTACAGATCGCTGCACTGCATCGCGGCGATGCACGCGCATGAGCGAGGTCGAGTTGAACCTGGTTTGACTCGTTCGCGCCGCGAACCCCGCCTCGATTCGCAACCGTGGGCTGCACGAGCAACGACCGGATGCAGCTTCGCGTTGGCATGGCGAAGACCTCGATCTCGTCGGCGCCATGTCGTTGCGCCACGCAAAGACGCTTCTCGATCGAAGGCGACACATTCCACGCGAATGCGACGCGACCCGCGCCGGGTCGAGCACGCAACGGCACGCTTCGAGGCGGCGCGAGGGCGCCCATCGATCGAGTGTTCGATCGCGATTCAGTGAAGGTGAGAAGGTCGGGCGAGCCCGCCGGGGTCTACGCGCCGCTTGGCGCGAGTCGCACGGGGATGTCGGTGGCCGCGACGAGGATCGGGTTGTGGAGCCCGAGCGGCGTATACGTCGGGTCGCCGATCAGCTCGATCTCGCTCACGCGCGCCAGCAGCTCTTCGAACAGGATCGAGATCTCACGCCGCGCGAGGTTGGCCCCGAGACAGAAGTGCGCGCCGCCGCCGCCGAAGGCCACGTGATGGTTCGGCTTGCGCGTGATGTCGAAGCGATCGGGCTCGTCGAAGGCATCGGCATCGCGGTTCGCCGACGGGTACCAGAGCGTGATGCGGTCGCCCTTCGCGATCTGTTGGCCGCGGATCTCGGTGTCGCGGGTCGCGCGCCGCGCGAAGTACGAGACGGGCGAGGACCAGCGGAGGATCTCTTCGACCGCAGTCGGCCGAATCTCGGGATGGGTGCGCAGCAGGTCGAGCTGGTCGGGGTGAGCGAGCAGCGCGAGCAGGCCGGCCGAGATGGCGTTGCGCGTCGTCTCGCTGCCGGCCAGCGTGAGCAGCAGAAAGAACATGTCGAGCTCGATCTGGCTGAGCTTCGAGCGCTCGCCCTCGTCGGTCTCGACCTCGACGTTCGAGAGGATGGTCCAGATGTCGTCCTGCGGCTTCTTTCGCTTCGCCTGCCCGAGCTCGTGCGCGTACTGGAACAGCTCGACCCGCACCTCAGTGTGGCGCCCGGGGTTCTCGTCGTCCGAGACGTCGCCCGCGAACAGGAACTCCATCGTCAGGTCGAAGAGCTGGGCCCGGTCTGCGACGGGGATGCCGATGATGTCGGCGATCATGTGCATCGGCAGCTGATAGGCGATGTCGTGCACGAAGTTGCAGGTGCCGCGCTCGAGGGCCCGTTCGATGATCTCGATTGCCCAGCCGCGCGCCTGCTCCTCGAGGCGTCCGACCATGCGCGGTGTGAAACCGGCGCTGATGAGCTTGCGCTGGCGACGATGCGCAGGGCCATCCATCGACACCATCATGGCCCCGGCGATCTCGGGACTGTCGGCGAGCTGCGGCCCGTCGACCGCGCTGAAGAGCTCGGGGTCACGGTTCGCGCGTTGGACGTCCTCGTACTTCGACAGGATCCAGAAGCCGGCGTCGTCTTCGTTGAAGTAGGCGCCGGTGTTCGGATGCCAGACGATGGGCGTCTCGCGCCGCATGCGCGCAAAGAGGGCGTGGGGGAAGCCGTTGTGGGTCAGCTCGAGGTCGGCGAGGTCGAAGTCGGCGGTTTCCAACGTGGGTCTCTCTTCGCGTCGCGTTTCGCGCGTGGGTGAGTGAGCGGCTTCGGTTTCGCCGACGATCCGCCTCAGGCGTCGCGTCGAATCAATCCATCGCGGATGAGCGTCAGGTAGGCGTCGACGACCGCTTCGTCGCCGAGCCCGGCGCCGCCGGGCTCGGTCTCGATCATCTGCTCGAGAAACTGCCGAGCACCCAGCAGGAAGTGCGCCTGGGCCGTGACCTCGGCCTCGCTCATCGGGCGCAGCGCGCCGCGGTCGATGCCATCGCGGATACGCACCTCGAGTCGCTCCACCCAGCTCGACACGGCACGTCGATAGAGCTCGGGCGCGTGGAGCTTGATCTCGTCGGCGAGCCGGATGTGGGCCGGGTTGGCGCGCAGGTAGTCGAGATAGGCGAGCAGGTTCGCCCGCTGGCGCTCGAAGAAGTCGGCCTCGTCGCTGGCCTCCACTTCGTGCAGGCGCGACAGCAGGTCGGCGACGAGCGAGCCCATCAGCTCACGCAGCAGGCCCTCGCGCGACCCGAAGTGGTAGTGGAGGTTGCCGACGGCCACGCCCGCGCGGGCGGCAATCCGCGCGACCGAGGTCTTGTGAAAACCCGACTCGCTGGCCTCGGCGA
Organism: Myxococcota bacterium; assembly: GCA_965250285.1. Lineage (GTDB taxonomy): Bacteria > Myxococcota_A > UBA9160 > UBA9160 > UBA4427 > CAYYSY01. Next base: position 4,430,449 of record OZ252299.1, on the reverse strand, counting down.
GCGCCGCCGTGAGGATCCGGGCCCGGGTGTCGCGAGATTTCGCATAGGGCGCCCGGGGCGAGGCGGCTTCGGGACGCGGCGGGTTCGGGTTCGTCGGCATGATTGAATCTTGAACCAATTTTCAGTTTTTGGCAAGATTCAGCGCGTCGGCTGAGCGAGTCTCCCGAGGCGGGTGTGGGTCCGGCCGATCGAGCGGGGCGCGGCGCCGCAGCCAGAGGAGTGCGCCTCCATGTCGCAGGGTTTCGCGGGTCTCCGCGTGCTCGATCTATCTACGCAGATCGCCGGCGGGTATTGCTCGAAGCTGCTCGTCGACGGCGGGGCCGAGGTCATCAAGGTCGAGCCGCAGGGGGGCGACCCGCTGCGCAGGCGCTCGACCGAGCTTGGAAAGCCGGGCACCGAGCCGGCGGCGCTCTTCGACTATCTCCACGCGGGCAAGCGCTCGGTCGTCGGCACCACGAGCGACCCTCGCGTCGGGGCCCTCATCGCCGAGGCCGATCTGCTGATCGAAGCCCACGGCCTCGAGGGCGACGCCGGCGAGCGCCTCGACGTCGCGGCGCTGCGCGCGCAGCATCCTTCGCTCGTCATCGTGTCGATCACGCCCTACGGCCTCACTGGCCCATGGAAGGATCGCAGCGCGACCGAGTTCACGTTGCAGGCCGAGAGCGGTTCGATCGGCATGCGCGGGCTGATGGGAGGCGAGCCCTTCCAGGCGGGTGGACGCATCGGTGAGTGGGCCGCGGGCGCGTTCGCGGCCGTCGCCGCGCTGCCCGCGGTGCTGCAGGCTCGGGCGACGGGGAAGGGAGAGCACGTCGATGTCTCGATGCTCGAAACCTCGAACCTCATCTTCACCAACTTCTCCGAGACCATGAACCGGCTGATGAACGGCAGCACCGCCGATCCCGAGCACGCCTTCCTCGCGCCGACCGTCGAGACGCCTTCGATCGAGCCCACCGCCGACGGCTACGTCGGCTTCTGCACCAACTCGCGGCAGCAGTTCTCCGACTTCCTGCTCATGATCGAACGCACCGATCTGCAGGAAGACGAGCAGCTCGCGCAGTTCGCCGGTCGCTTGATGCGCTTCGAAGAGTGGACCGAGATCATGGGCGCCTGGCTTCGCGACAAGACGATCGCCGAGGTGATCGAGCTGGCGTCACTCCTGCGCATTCCGGTCGCGCCCGTGTGCAACGGTGAGACGGTGCAGCAGCACGAGCAGCTCGTCGATCGGGGCGTCTTCGTGCCCGACGCAGCAGGACGCTTCGTGCAGCCCCGGCGGCCCTATTGCATCGACGGCGTCGAGCCGCCAAAGCCCAGGCCCGCCCCGGCGCTCGAGGCCGAGCCCGCGCCCATCGCATTCACGTCGCCTCGGGTCGATGCGCTGCGGGGTCTCGGCGGGGAGGGGCGGCTGCCGCTCGAGGGGCTTCGCATCCTCGACCTCACGGCGTGGTGGGCCGGCCCGTTTGCGACCCACGTGCTGGCCACGTTCGGCGCCGAGGTGATCCGCGTCGAGTCGATCAGCCGACCCGACGGCCTGCGCATGATCGGCGGCATGATGGCGTCGCACTATCCGCAGTGGTGGGACGCCGGCCCGCACTTCCTGCAGGCCAACACGAACAAGCTCGACATCACGCTCGATCTGACCACGAAGGAAGGGCTCGAGCTGCTCGAGCAGCTGGTGGGCGAATGTGATGCGGTCGTCGAGAACTTTACGCCGCGGGTCATCGAGAACTTCGGCCTCACCTGGGACCGCGTGCGCGAGATCAATCCGAAGGCCGTGATGATGCGCATGCCCGCTTTCGGTCTGTCGGGTCCGTGGCGCGACCACACGGGCTTCGCCCAGACGATGGAGCAGATGTCGGGCATGGCCTGGGTGACTGGCCATGCCGACGATCAGCCGCGGATCCCGCGTGGCCCGTGTGATCCGATCGCAGGGATGCATGCGACGGTCGCCTTTCTGGTCGCGCTCTGTTCGGCGCGCGCCGAAGGCACCGGGCATCATGTCGAGAGCACGATGGTCGAGAGCGCGCTCAATGTGGCGGCCGAGCAGGTCGTCGAGTGGAGCGCGCACAGGCGACTGATGCAGCGAGACGGCAACCGGTCGGGCCTCGCGGCACCGCAGGGGCTGTACGCGTGCGCCGAGAAGGAGCCCCTCGTCGTCGAGCGGCTTGCGCTGTCGGTCGCGACCGATGCGCAGTGGCGGGCCCTGCGCGCGCTGCTGGGTGAGCCTGCTTGGGCGATGGATCCCGGGCTCGACACGCTCGACGGTCGGCGCGCTGCACACGACGAGATCGATCGTCACCTCATCGCTTGGTGCGCCCGCCAGGATCGCGAGGCGCTCGTCGAAACCCTGCGCGCGGCGGGCATCACCGCCTCGGCGGTGGCCAACCCGTGCCGACTCCTCGAGACGAACCCGCAGCTCGTGGCCCGGCGCTACTTCGAGACGCCCGACCACCCGGTCGTCGGGCCGATGCCCCTGCCTTCTCTGCCGTGCCGCTACGCCGACATCGAACACTGGATCCGCACGCCGGCCCCGTCACTGGGCCAGCACAACGAGCGCGTGCTCGGCGGCCTGCTCGGTGTGTCGGACGAGCGCCTGGCCGAGCTCGAAGAGATGGGCGTCATCGGCACGCGGCCCGAGGGACTCTGAGCGGCCACTCCGCCTGAGCTGGAATGCTCCAGCGTGCGCACGGCGTGGCATGGCGCGGCGAGTCGAGCTGCGCCCGCGTTGCGCGCGCATGCGCCCGCAGCTGCTCGCTCAATCGCTGTCTAGGCCATTCGATTTCGAGTTCGGGCGAAACGTCACCATAGAGTGTCGGGGCAGAAAGGCCTCAAGAATCCTCAGGATCCCGCCCGGTGAGCCGATACGAAAAAACGAGTTTCTGTGTCCCTGCTCACGCTCTGAGGGCACGAACTCCTGGGCGAGCGCAAAGTCGCGCGCACCGAGCCAGTCGAGGGGAGCGCTCGGCGCCGAGGAGTTGCAACCGATCACGACCCGCCTGTCGGTTCGCGGTCCATGAGGTGTCTCGATATGTCCATTTCACGATTCGACCGGCGTCGCGTCGGTTACTCCCTCACCGAGGTCGGCATCACGATGGCCGTTCTGGCCGTCGCGGTGGTGATCGCCGTTCCGCGGCTCAACAGTGCACGCGAGGCGGGCGAGCTGCGCGACACCGCGCTCGCGCTCGACGGCGCGATGGAGATGGCGCGCGGCGAGGCGATCCGCACCGGCGACGTGCAGCTCCTCTTCGTGTTCCAGGACGCCGAGGGCAATCCGTTGGTCGATGCCAATGGCGATCCTGTCTCGATCGCCATCGTGAACGACGGTGCGCCCGGCTCGGCCGACCAGAACTGCCGCATCGACGCGGGTGAGTCGATGATCACGGTGCCCGAAGAAAAGGCGTCGAAGATGGACAAGGTCGCCGACCTGCCGTCCGGCTACCCGATGCCCCTCGTCGATCTCGGCCCGCTCGTGGTGGGCGCGACGCCCGGCGCCGCGCAGGGCGGTGTCGCAGGCGCGCCGCTCGGCGGCGTGAGTGGCGACGACGATGACGACGACAGCGATGACGGCGGCGGCGGGCTCGTTGCCGCACCCGCTCCCGATCCTTCGATCACCGGCAGCACCTCGAACGGCTCGAGCTTCAGCGACCCGTCGGGCAATCCGTCGAGCTGGGTGATGTTCCGGCCCGAGGGCATGCCCGTCTCGTTCGACGCCGCGTGCAACCTCGGCGACATGGGCAGCGGTGCAGGCACGTTCTACCTGCACAACGAGGGCCGCTACTACGCCGTGGCGCTGAGCCCGATGGGCACCACCAAGGTGCTCAGCCTCAATACCGACTCGGGCGAGTGGAAGTAGGCACGCTCGGCTGATCACCGGCCGAGCCGGCCACCGGCTTCACGACGCAGTCGAGCACTTCGGCCAATGCGTCGTCGAAGTCGGGTGGCTCGCTCGGTTCGGTCGCGGCCTCGTCGCCCTCGGCGGCGGCTGCCTCGGCCATCGCCGCCTCGTGCGCGGCTCGCATCTCGGGGTCGGTCAGCAGAAAGAGCGAGACGAAGACCGGTGTCTCCTGGCAGTTGGCCGCGATCGTGTGGGTCGGCGACGCATCGATGCGGGCCTGCCATCCGGCGCGGACCTCGGCCCACGCGTCGCCCGTGCGCTCCCAGTACGCATCGCCCGCCTCGAAGTCGAAGTCGTCGAGCTCCTCGTATCGAGCCAGCCCGATCTCTCTCGCGCGTGCGATGACCGGGCCCGCGTCGTCACCCGGGGCTTCGATGACCCGCTTCAGATTGTCCTGCTCGTGGATCCATCCCGTCGGCAGCACGGTGATGCGATTGGGGCCGGCGAGCACCTGATAGTCGTCGCGCACGGTCGACTCGCGCCGCGGCAGCGGACGCCAATCGTCTTCGCTCTGCCAGGTCGAGAAGTCGGGGGCGTGGGTCCAGCGCCCGAGCAGCGTGTAGCGGGGCGCATCGTCGACCTGATAGACGGTCTGGCTCCAGGCGCCGCGGCGATTCGCCTCGGGCACGGCACGCCACGTCCACTGATCGAACCCTTCGTAGACGTGCATGCGTTCGGGCTCGTACTGCCAATCCTGCCGCCAGTGCTTTTGCACGAACGGACCAACGACGTTGTCGTCGTCGTCGATCATGAACATCACCATCACGTGCTGCAGCGAGATGAAGCCCGGTCGGTCTTCGAGCACGTAGACCTTCTCGGTGCCCCACGACCGATAGGGCTGGTCTGGCTCGAGATTGTCGTCGAAGATCACCGTCTCGAGAAAGTCGAACGAGACGCGGTAGTCGCCGGCGAGCGCGCGAATCGCGGCCTGATCGCGTTCTTCGGGCGAGAGATCCTTCGCCTGCAGCGCCAGCCACGCTTTCGTGGGCTCGGTGCGCAGCGTGACGGGGGCGCCCAGGCTCGTGCCGCCGCGCGGCGTGACGTCGGCGTGCGGGAAGTCCGGCCATCCGAACACGTACTCGCGCGGGGGTGGCTTCGAAGCGCAGGCGCCGAGCGCGAGCGCGATCAGCGCGATCGAGAAGGGGAGGAGCATCGAGCCACGGCTCGAGCTGCGGCGGCGCAGAGGATGGCACGGTCGATCCGGCACGGTGTTCTCCAGGCGCGGGGGTGTCTCTTGGACACCGGGATCGCCCGAGAGGTCGCGAATCAGAATCTGGACGGGATCGCCGCGAAGTGTGCGGGAACGCGGGTGGCCATTGAGAGCCGGGCGACGTTCTGTCCGGGTTTCGGGCCGCGCCGCATCGGCGCCGTCAGAGCGATCCGCGCACGTCCTGAAACTGGCGCCCGAGCCAGCGCACCTTCGGCGTGATGTAGACGACCCAGCCCGCCAGTGCGACCGCGACCGGCAGGGTCGGGAGCCAGATGAAGGCAGCGAGCCACGCTGCGACGAAGCCAACGAGCCGAAGGCCGGCCTGCATGATCTGCTGAGGGCCGCGAAAGCCCCGCCCGCGGAGGAACCAGCCGTTGGCGATCAACAGGCTCGAGAACACGATCCACGGAAGGCCGCGCGAATCGAGCTGCGGCTCGGTGTCGAGATCGGCGTCGGCAACCGCCTCGCCCTGCGCCAGGGCCGCTTCGACGTTCGACCAGACATACTCGGCCGTCGGGCGCTCGGTGGCCCCGCCCATGTTGTTGTGCGTCGGAACACCGCGCCACCGATACAGCACCCGTCCATCGCTTCGCAGCACGAGCACGCCCGGCTGGAAGAAGCCCTTCGGATGCGTGGGCGCAAAGTCGGCCCCGCCGGCGGCGACGCTGCGTTCGAGAAACTCGGTCTCCTGGTTCACGAACAGATCGACGAGGCCGCGCTCGCGGCACGCGTCGGCGATCTCGTGGTGCGGATCGCCGACGCACTCGAAGTCGAGCCCCCACTCGGTGGCGGCGCGGCCAGAGAGCGACTGTGGCTCACTCGAGATCGCGTAGATCTCGCCGCCGGCCGCTCGAACCCGATCGGCGACCCCTGCCTTCACGTAGCCCCGCAACTCGGAGCGACAGGGCGGTCACCAGAAGCCCCGGTAGAAGACGAGCACGGTGAATGCGTGTCGGCCGAGCACGCCATCGAGCCAACCGCGGCGGGCACCGGGCGGCGGGTCGAGCCGCGGTTCGGGCGCGTCTGCACCCGGCGCCGGCTCGTCGAGGAACGAGATTGCGAAGGCGTCGCCTTCGGGCACCGCGCGAAACGAGCGCTGCTCACAGCGATCGCCTCCGCAGAGGATCAAACGCAGCCGCTGCTCGCCCGAGACTTCGCCCGCATCGGCGGCGTCGACGATGCCGGTCACCTCGAAGCGCTCACTCTCTTGCGCGTTGAACCAGGCCAGTGATGCATCGACCGCGGGCTGCAACGCCGCGGGGATCGTCTCTTCGACGCGTGACATGCGACCTCTCCTCGAAGGGGCAGGGCGACCGGCGTCCCGGCACTCGGTCGCGCGGCGGTCGATGGGACCGAACGCGTATTCAGATACTAGGGTGTGTGCGTTTCAACGCCACGGGCGGCCGAGGCTCGCCTGAGCGTGTCGGGCCCCACTCAACACACGGTCGCGTTCGGTCGAGAACGAGTCGTACGCGGTGGATCGGGGCGCGTCGATGCCGGAGACGACGCTACACTGGTCACTGCGTCCCCGGAATTCGATCGAGGAGACCCGCTCATGCGATGCCAGCAGCACGCCAACCATCCGCACACCCACGGCCCCGACTGCGGCCACACGACGGTGCAGCACGATGGCCACGTCGACTATCTGCATGACGGCCACCTGCATCATCCGCACGACGGTCATGTCGACGAGCACTCGCTCTCGGTGAGCGCCGACAATCCGGCCGACTGCACGCCCGATCACACCTGCGCAGGTCACGACGGGGCGCACACGCATGGCCCCGGCTGCGGCCACGAGGCCGTCCCGCACGGCGATCACATCGACTACCTCGTCGACGGCCACCTGCACCATCCTCACGGCGGCCACTGTGATCATCACGGTGCGGTGAGCGCCGGCGCCTGAGTCAGGCTGCGGCGCAGCCGCGCCGCGGCGGCTCAAAGACCACGCGTGCTCTCGAGGCCTCGCAGTCTCGAGCGCGCGGGCTCGTACTCGGGGTTCTCGTCGAGAGCCAGGCGGTACTGCTCCATCGCCGCGCCGAAGTTCTCCTGAGCCTCTTCGATCAGGCCGCGGTTGAAGGCGATGCGCCAGGCCGGTGCGCCGAGCCGCTCGGCGATGATCAGCTCGCGATGCGACGCATCATATTCGCCTGAGAGATAGTGCACCGCCGCGAGCGCCTCTCGGATGTCCGGTGCATCGGGCGCCATGTGCGCCTGAGCCTCGAGCAGGCGCCGTGCGTACGGCAGGTTGCCCTGGTCGATCGCGATGCGGCTCCGCAGCACCGTGACGCCCGGCTCGATGTGTTCGAGCTCCATGAGTGAGTCGAGATAGTCGAGCGCCTTCTCGGGCTGACGTGTCTCGAAGGCGATCACCGCGTTCGCGAGCAACACGTCGGGGTGGTTCGGAAACTCGAGCACCAGTCGCTCGATCTCGGCCTGCACGCGGCCACAGTCGACGTACGGGTACTTGCCTCCGCCCGACGCACAGGTGCCGCCCTCTTCGCGCGGCGCCCACCACTCGTTCAAGAGGTCGTCGAGGCGAACCGTCGGGTCCTTCAAGCCGGGGCCGAGCGGATCGTCGGTGGCGCACGCAGAGGCGAACACAGCGACGAACGCGACGCCCAGCGCCGCGATCGAGTGAAAGAGCTGGCGGCGTTTCATCGAGGCCGCGTCCCGGTGGGCTGGAACCAGGCGGTGGGAATGTCGGCCCCCCGCGCCCGGAAGTCCTGCACGCAGCGCGGGGCGATGCCGGTCGCGACGTACTCACCGACGACGCGGCCGGGCTCGAGTCCGCGGCGCTCGAAGCGGAAGATCTCCTGCATCAGCACCGTCTCGCCCTCGAGCCCCGTCAGCTCGGCGACGCTCGAGATGCGCCGCACGCCGTCTTCGTAGCGCTCGACGTGCACCACCAGATCGAGCGCCGACACGATCTGCTCGCGGATCGCGCGCGACGGCAGATCGACGCCCGCCATCAGCACCATCGTCTCGACGCGCGAGAGCGCATCGCGGGGCGAGTTGGCGTGCACCGTGCTGAGGCTGCCGTCGTGGCCCGTGTTCATGGCCTGGAGCATGTCGAGCGCTTCACCCCCGCGCACTTCGCCCACGATGACGCGATCGGGGCGCATGCGCAGACTGTTCACGACCAGGTCTCGCGCCGTGATCAGACCGCGCCCCTCGATGTTCGCGGGTCGGGCCTCGAGGCGCACGAGATTCTTCTGGTCGAGGATCAGCTCGAGGGTGTCCTCGATCGTCACGACGCGTTCGCTGGCGGGGATCGACTCGGCGAGTGCACCGAGCAGCGTCGACTTGCCCGCGCCCGTGCCGCCCGAAATCAAGACGTTCGACCGGTAGCGCACCGCCGTCGACAGGAACGCCCCGATCGTCTCCGAGAACGACCCGAGCTTCTGCAGCTCGCGCGCGCGCAGGCGGCGGCGCCCGAAGCGGCGAATCGAGAGCGTCGGCCCGTCGGGCGTGGCTGGCGGGATCGTCGCGTTGACGCGGCTGCCGTCGGGCAGGCGCAGGTCGGCCATGGGTGACGCCGCGTCGATGCGGCGACCGACGCGGGCCGCGATGCGTTCGATCACGCGCAGGAGATGCGCCTCGTCCCGAAACCCGACCGAGGTCTCTTCGATGCGCCCGAAGCGCTCGATGTAGACGTCGTGGGGCCCGTTGACCAGCACGTCGGTCACGGCCGGGTCGGCCATGAGCGGCGCCAGAGGCCCCACCCCGAGCGTCTCTTCGATCAGCTCGTCGACGAGGCGGCCGCGCTCGGCCGCGTTGAGCGGCAGATCTTCTTCTTCGAGGATCGGCTCGACGAAATCCTTGACCGCCTCGACGATCTCGCTGTCGTCGGCACCGAGCAGGCCGCGCCTCGAGATCTCGTCGAGCAGGCGCGCCTGCAGCTCGCCCTTGAGATCGATCGATCGCGCGTTGCTCTGGGGGGCCGGCTCGGCCTCGTTCGGCGTGGTGGCCTGCGCGCGCTTCCAGCCGCGGATCTCGTCGGTTCGGGTGCCGCGCAGCCGCCGACGCAGATCTTCGTGCTTGCTGGCCACGCTCACGCCTTCACCTCGGCGATCTTCCACTCGGGCTCGAGCTCGCGGACGTCTTCGCTGCCCCCGGCGCCCGCGGTCGGCTCGGTGTCGCTGAGCTCGTCGACGTCTTCGATCAGCTCGCGCATCGCGCGGCCCCAGCCGAAGCGTCGGTTGGCCTTCAGCACCCGCGGCTCACCGAGGTTCAGCGCCGTGAGCACCTTCTTATCGTGGGGGATCTCGTAGTCGACGTCCTGCCCGAGCCGGTCGCCGACCTCGTCGGCGGTCAGCGCGCCGGTGAAGCGCGGCAGGTTGTGGTTGAGCACGACCGACCGGCGATCCTCGCCGATGCCGAGCTCGTCGAGTGTCTCGAGCAGGCGCGCCGCGCCGATCACGTCGGGCACGGTGCCCTGATTGACGAGGAAGATGCGGTCGGCGAGGTCGAGGATCGTGAGCATCGTGCCGTCGACGGTCGGCAGCGTGTCGACGATGACGAAGTCGAACGCGCGCCGACCGATCGCGATGATGCGCGCGAGCGACTCGTCGTCGACGTCGGCGGCATCGATCGGGTTGTAGGGCGATGCGAGCACGCGCAGCCCGCACTCGTGCCGCGCGCTGAACTCGCGCAGCAGCGTCTCGTCGAGACGGTCGCGCTCGCGCGCGGCATCGGCCAGCGTCGTGCGCGGCGACAGGTCGAGCGCCGCGGCACAGACGCCGAGCTGCAGCGAGGCGTCGATCAGCAGCACGCGGTCGGGGCGGTTGCGCGCGAGCCCGGCCGCGACGTTGACCGAGAGCGTCGACTTGCCGACGCCGCCCTTGGTGCTGTGGAAGGCGACGACGTGGCCCTGGGCGTGCAGATCGCGCGAGGCGGCCACGACCTTTGGCCAGACACGGCGTAGATCGGCGCTCGAGACGGGCCGCTCGATGACATCCACGAACCCGGTGCGCAGCGCCTCCACCAGCACGTCGCGGCCCGCGGCGTCGCCGTCGCTGCTGCGCGCCTGTACGCCGACGAAGGGCAGGTCGGGGGCCATCGCGCGCACCGACGCCACGAAGCCGCGCAGCGCGTCGGCATCGGCGCCGAGTTCGACGCAGACGAGATCGGGTTGGCGCGAACGCACGGCGTCGCCCGCCTCGGCGTAGTCGAAGCTCTGGCGCAACGACACCCGAGTATCGGTGGTCGCCCGCAGCGCCTCGCGCAGCTCGTCCCCGAGCTCGGTCTCGGGCCCGACGACAAGCACGTGGAGCGTGCGCGCCGCGTCTGCGTCGTTCGCGGTCGTCATCGCGGGACCGCCGCCTGCAGCACCTGCGATCGGATGCGGTCATCTTGCGCGTGCATGCTGAGGAGGGCGCCGATGTCGCTCGACCTCGAGAGCGAGCGGGCGGACGCGCTCGCATTGCCGAGCGCAAACTGCACGTGGGAGGGGCTTCGCTCGACGGTGAGCGTTTCACCGTCCGCGGCCGACTGGGCCCGCACCAGTCCGAAGCCGACGACCATGGGAAGTGCGTCGTCTTGGCCGGTGGGCATCGTCAACGGGACGTACATCCACTCGGGATCGACGCCCGGCAGCGATTCGGCCACAACCCCGGGTTGAGTCGTCATCGTTTCGCCGGCCCGCAGCCCCTGGTCTGCGCCCACGATGATGCGCCCCACCGCAGGCGCCTCGGCCTGGCCGCTGTCGGCGTCCGCCGTGGCGGGAAGAAGCGATAGGCCCTCGACGGTGAGAATCTGGCTGCTGCCGGGCTCGAACGTGCCGTCGGCCCACGCTTCGAACTCGAGGGTGAAGGGCGCTCGTCCGATGGGGCGGAAAAGGTCGCTTTCCTCGGCAGACGCGTCGTGAGCCCGCCCGATGGCGACGACGGGCATGACGTCGACGGCCGAGATGGCGCGGATCGGGATCCCGCGCGTGCGCAGCGAACCGGCGACCGGCGTGCCATCGCCCACGAACCCCTGTCCGTCCTCACGGGCCGCCTGCAGGTCGCGCAGCGATTCGCCTTCGGAGAAGCCGAGCATCGACGCCTGACCGAAGAGCAGCGGCATTGCCTGTCGGACGAGAGCGCCCCAACACCCATCGGCGCAGTCTTCGACGCCTTCCGGAAGCGCCCCGACCAGCTCGCTTCCTTCGGCGGCGCCCGACCCGATCGACTCGACGTCCGCGAGCGCCGCACCCGGGCCGAGGTTGACCGTGGGGTTTCGGTCGGCGGCCACAGTCTCGCTGTTGAGGATCAGGTCGGCCAGGCGCTCGCCGTAGGCATCTGCGGCGAGGTCGATCTCTTCGCTGCATCCGGTCAACGAGAAATCGTCGCAGTTGATGCTCGCTGCGGTGGCGTTCCCGTTCTCGTTCACGTCGTCTTCGTCACGCAACAACGCGAGCCGTAAGCGGCGCTCCTGATGGTGCGCGCCCATCGCCATGGCCTCCGCCGCGCTCTGCAGTCGATTCTGCTGGGCGGCGGCCGCGCCGAGGTCGACGGCGAGGGCGCCCATCGAGAGCAGGGCGAACGCCAGAACGGCGACGAGCGGCAGCATCGCTAGCGGCCTCGCGGGTCGGCGTCGGCGACTTCGGGTGTGCCGAAGTCGGAGCCCGAGGGCACGGCGAGCACGCGGCGCTGCCCGCCCGTGATCGTCTCGACCACGTTGAGCCCGCCCGAGCGGCGCGGTGAAGACTCGGCGGGCGGGCCGGCCGAGACGTCGACGGGGCGCCCCGAGCGCGGCACGCAGTCGATGCGGGCGCCCGAGTGCAGGGCCCGGGTCAGCGACTCGACCTCGTCGGGCGCCACCGCGATCACCATCTCTTCGACGAGCTGGGCCTGCTGGCCGGGCACAGCGCGCGTCTCGAGCGGCTGAACCACCGCGCCGTCTTCGACGACGATCGACGTGCCCATGCGCGAGCCGAGGCTGCCGAGGCCGCCCGACGGCGCGCCTTCGACCTGCAGCCGGTTGCCGGCCGTGCGCGTGTAGTCGAGCGTCGCGACGAGATCGAAGCGATCGCCTCGGCCGAGGCCGACGATGCCCGAGACCTTGCGCGCGTCGATGCGCAGCGCGCGCTTGCCCGGCGGAATGCCGGCGACGATGCCTTCGCGGGTGCCGGGCGGAAAGAAGTCGGATTGGCCGAAGAGCTGGCCCACCTTCTTGTCGGTGGCGACGACGCGACCGATCAGCTCTTTCGCGTCGATGATCGTCTCGGGCAGCAGCGAACTCTCGGGCAGATACACCGCGCGCAGATCGCCGGTGCGCGGGTCGATCAGGTGCTCGAGGCGCACCCGGGTATAGGTCGAGATCGGTACGGCGACGACGGGCACCGCGATGGTGCCGGGCGGTCGGCCGCGCGGTCGATCGTCCGAACCGCCGAGCCAGCCGAGCGACGACGCCACCAGGGCCAGACCGCCCACCGCCATCACGACCAGCACGGTCGGCAGCAGCAGGGTCGAGACGTTCAGCCGACGCCTTCTTCTTGCGTTTCGCCGGCTCACGGGCTCGACTCCTGACCGCCGCTCGACGCCTCTGGGATCGGGGTCGATACGACTTCGCGCGGCATGATGGCCTGGGCCGTGATCACGCGCCGGAACGGTCGCACCTGCTTGTTCAGCAGTCCCTGCACGCCGAGACCCATTCGGCCCGCGTAGACCGGGATCGTGGCGCCCGCCTCGTTCACCGCGTAGGCGCGCGACGATCCGTCGGCGTCCACGTCATCGAGGGCATCGATCATCGAGGCGCCAACTTTGTCCAGGTCTTCGATCGCGTAGCCATCCGTCTCGCCTAGTTCGACCGGCCGGTTCGTGCCGCCGATGATCCGCCACGCCGACAGGCCGACCGCCTGGAAGGGGTAGTGCAGTCGCATCGTGACCGTGCCCGGCAGGACGCGGTTGTCCTCAGGCGGGTCTTCCTCGCTCAGCCCGAACGCCCCCGGATCGAGTTCCTCGACGACCGCGTGGAATCGGACTTCACGCAGGGTGTCGTCGACGACCGGCACCCCAACCGTGAATCGCGTCGAGCAGGGCCGGTTTTCGTTGCGTTGCGGCAACCCGTTTCGAAGCAGCGCGCCCGGATACCGAATCAGGCGCTGCGCCGGGCCGTCGACCGAGACGACCTCGAAGATCATCAGCGGCTGCAGCATCCGGTTGAGGATCAGCCCCTGCTCTTGCAGCTGAGCGTCGAGCTCTTCGGCGAGGCTGCGGTTGTTGCCACGCGCCACGTTCTCGAGACAGTCGGCGTCCTGGACGAGGTACCGCTCGTCGTAGACGCTGCCCAGCGCCGTCTTGAAATCTGCATTCCACGCCACTTCCTGCAGAGCGAGCGCGCGCGTCGCGGTGCGCGCTGCGCTCTGCAGGACATGCGATGCGGCGAAGGCGCGGCCGAAGTCGAGGGTCGCCGCCACGATGAGCCAGAGCGCCATGACGGCGACGCTGAACTCAACGAGCACGCCGCCGCGTTCGCGGCGCCTCGACTTTGAATCGGGAGTCTGCATTCGACCTCAACATTTCCCGAGTCCACGGCCAGTTGGGCTTGCGCCCCCAGGCCTTCGGCTCAGTGGAACATGTTGTCCTGATCACCCAGCTGATAGAGGTGCGACGTGTCGTGCGCGTCGAACCCCATCGACTGACCGAGCCGCGGTACGGTGGGCTCGTTGCCCGGCAGCGCGCCGCCGTCGTCGGCGATCCGAGATGCGTCGACGACGATCTCCTTCACGCCGTCCTGGTTCGAGTCGACCGTTCGGGTCTCGATCAGCTGACCGACCTGCACGGGCGCGTTCTGATCGGTGTACGCGCCGGGCAGCAACGTCGCCGACGTGCCGATCAGGCCGCCGACCTTCGAGCCGAAGACCGACACCGCCACCAGGCTGACCATCGTGACACCGGCCACGATCAATCCGTACTCGGCCAGAGCGGCACCGCCCTGGCGTCGCCGCTGAAGCTTGGTTCGCATTCGCATGGTTCACTCCTTCACCAATGAACTTGCGCCCAGAGAACTGGGCGGTTGAGGCGTTCGTTGTTCATGTCGCGACGTGGCGACTCCTTGAGACGAATCGGCCACGACTGTGTGCTTTCTGCCGCATCCTCTGACGCTGCGGACCTCCCCGATCACACAGTGCCTGTCCTCGAGGTTCGGTTCCCGAGAGTACATCACGAAGCCTCGGGTTCATCGAGCGGCGGCGGCATCAGCTCCATCGGGTCGGGATAGGCCCACAAGCCGACACCGTTGATCGGGTCGCGCACGATCGTGGGGCTCACGAGGATCACCACCTCGGTCTCGTCCTGATCGCGGCTGATGCTCTTGCCGAACCACCCCACCCCCGGGATCTGGTGGGCCACCGGCGTGTACGAAGAGTCGATCGACTTCTCTTGCTGGATCAGGCCGCCGATCGCGAGCACCTCGCCGTCGGCGACGCGCGCGCTGGTGCTCAGCGTGCGGGTCTCGAAGGCCGCGGTACTGCTGCCGTCGCTCGTGCCGATGTTCAGCGCCGCGGTGAGGGCGGCGTCGGGGAACGAGATGTCGGGGTTCACGTCCATCGTGATCACGTCGTCCTCGCCGACGAGCGGCCGAACGCCGAGCGAGATGCCGAAATCCTGAAAGAACACGTCGCTGAAGCTCTGATTGCCGGCGGCGGTCGTGAGCGTCCGGTTGATCGGGATGGCGCCGCCGACGTTGAACGTGGCCGATTCGCCCGAGAGCACCGTGAGCGTCGGACGCGCGAGGCTGCGCGCGACGCCCTCGCTCTCGAGGATCGCCATGAAGATGTCGATCGCGAAATCGCTGGCGACGACCTGCCACTGGCTCGAGGCCGCGCCCTGAAGAATGCGCGTCGCCATCTGATAGCTGGTGCCGTTGTAGTCGGGCGAAACGCCTCCGCCGCCGCCCGGTGTGGGCGGGATCAGCGGCGGCTGCACGCTCTGGCCCTGGTCGACCTTCACGGCATTGACCTCGGGCAGCCAGTCTTTGAGCCGGGTGCGGTTGACCTCGAACACGCGCACCTGGACGCGCACCTGGGGGATATCGCGCACGTGAATGAACGCGAGCACCCGGCCGCCGGCGGTCGAGAGCGCCTTCGCCCGGGCAATGTTCGAGCGAATCGCGTTCACGCGCAGGCCCGAGCTGCCGATGTTGCCGCCCCCGCCGCCTCCACCGCCGCCGAAGCCACCGCCTCCGCCGCCCCCGCCGCCGCCCCCGCCGCCGCCGAAGTTGCTGAGGGCGCCCGCTTCGTTGGCGAGCACGTCGATCTGGCGGTCGCCGCGACCGGTGACGACGGTCGAGGTCGCGATCAGGATGCGCGAGAGCTCGACCTGCCCGTCGACCTCGCCTTCGAGCACGAGGGTGTCGATGGCGTCGTTGCGCATCTGACCGCGCACGATGCGGCGCACGGTCACGTCGGCGCCGCCGATCGGCAGAATCGCTGCCCGCACGCGCTCTTCGAGCGTCGCCGGCAGCTCGCCCACCTGGATCAGATTGATGATCTGCGCGCGGCCCCGGCCGCCTTCGACGCCGAGCAGCGACGAGGCGCGCTCGATCACGGTCTCGGCGATCTCGACCGCGCCGTCGGCGCTCTCCGCGCTCGCGACCGACGCCTCGGCGGTCGGGAGAACGGGCTGAGCGCCGCTGCGGCGACCCGAAACGCCCGCCTGCAGGTAGCCGGCCGCGGCGCTCTCGGCGAGTCGCGAGTAGCGGATGTCGGGCACCGACCCGCGCAGAATGATCGCGTCGCGGTCGGGGGCCGACGAGGCGCGCAGCGTCGGGTAGATGTCGCGCAGGATCTGTCGCAGCAGCGACAGGTCGCGCACGACGGCGAACTGGAAGTCTTCGGTGCGGCCGTCGGCGTACCAGACGATCAGGTTCGTGCGGCCGATGGCCTGGCCGAGCGCGAGCAGCTCGCGGCTGCTCAGCACCTCGACGCTCAGCACGCGCGGGCTGCCGACTGAGATGCGCTGAACGTCGCTGCTCAGCACGATGCGCTCGTGCATGCCGAGCAGCACGTCGCGGGTGGCGGTGCGCGGCTGTGTGTGGCCGACGCCGGCGATGGCCACGACGATCAGGCTCGCGCACAACAGGCGCAGTGTGTGACGACCCATGGGGTCACCCTTCTCGATCGACTCGAATGCACGGGCGGGCCGGACCCGGGACGGGTCCTACGACTCAGGCGGGCTCGACGATTCGATCCGACGCGTGAGAAGCGCGTCGGCGGGGGGGATTTTCAGGGAGTCGCGCCGAAGTGAATTGAGAGAGACGCGACTCGAGGCCTTCGTGGCGCGCAGCGTGAGACCGAGCACGCCGCGCGCACTCGAGACCCATCGCGGCCGGGCCACGACGATCGGCGCCGGTCGTATAGGACCGGCTCAGGCGGTGTGGGGCGGGGCCCTCGGTGCGGCCGGCTCAGTGCCGACGGCCGGTCGCGCGTCGAAGCGCGGCGGGTGCACCCGGTCTGCCGCCGCGAGCGGCAGAGCGACCGCGAGCAGGTCGAGTGAGACGACGCCGGCGCTCGGATGCGACGCGACCCACTCGCAGACGCCGCAGGGCGCGCTGACCGCGACATCTCCGCCGGCTTCGGTGCACGACCCCGACGGCGATTCATGAAGCGCGTGGGCGACTTCGGCCGCGATGCAGAGCAGGGCGAGCAGGCAAGCGAGCACCGCTCGACGCGATGGGCGTCGACGCATTGCACGGGTGCCCAGCGGGGCCTGCCAGTGGGAGCGCATTCGAGGAAGGCTATCCGAACCGAGTCGAGTTTGGCAACGGCGTGACAGCCGTCGGGAACGTTCCGACCCCGCACCGCGAGCCAACCGACCGCAGACCGTGGCACCCAGAAAGTCGAGCCATGGCGGGAACCCGGGGTGGGGGTGCGGCACATCCCCCATTGGGAGACGACCTCGTCCCCCATTGGGAGACGACCTCGCCCGGTCGGGAATGCGGCACGAACCCCTGGGACAGGTTCGTTTGAAGGCGCGGTGCGCCCGGTCGGTCCGGGGCGTCGCGTGGGATGTTCATGCGGTGAAAAAACAGGGAAAGAGCAGGAAAATGCAGAGGGTTCTCAAGAGATTGCGAGCGTCGAGCCTGGTGTCGCTGGTCGCATTCACGAGCGCGGCGCTTGTGGTGGCGACGGGCGCCTGGGCCGACGAAGAAGAAGAGGGCCACAACGACGTCCTGGTCTTCCAGGACGGTGGCAAGGTGCAGATCGGTGGCATCGACGTCGACTGCTTCAGCGGCGTCGGCGAGCCCGGATGTGATCCGAATGGCACGACCGAGATGGCCTTCGAGTCGGAGCTGGAAGCGACCATGGGCACGCCGATCGTCGGTGTAGCCGACGAGCCGGGGTTCTTTGCGATCCCCGATGGCGGCCAGGCGGCCCTGCCCTTCGGCACGATTCTGCCGAGCAACGCCGAGCACAGCGTCGACTTCGTGCTGGCGCCCAACTCGCCGGTGGCGGGTGCGAGCATCCTCTTCTGGGATGGCACCGGCGCGGTGTCGTGGAGCGCGGTGCCGAACGGTGAGTACTTCGACATCATCGGCAACGGTGGCAGCGGCGGCATTCTCGACGGCACCAGCGTGCTGACGAGCGTCGAGCTCGATCCGACGAGCGGCATCGGTTTCTTCGACACGCACCCCGACTACCTGCTGAACGGTGACGGTGGCACGGATGACCCGACGATCGGCTTCTACGCGATCTTCGGTCAGACGAACATCGAAGGCCTCGAGAGCTCGGACGTCTGGGGCAACGTCTTCGACTTCGGCGTCGAGGATGAAGAAGCCCACGAGGCAGCGGTCGAGAGCATCGCCGCCCTCGTGCCCGAGCCGACGACCGCGCTGCTGGTGGGCCTCGGCCTGATCGGCCTGGGTGCTCGGCGCCGCGGTGCAGTCAACGCCTGAGCGAGCCTGTCGCGTGAAAGACCAGGCGCGGGGAGCGAAGCAGTCGCTCCCCGCGCCTCGTCATTTTCGGGGACCCTGAATGTCCCGAGAACCCCGCAAGGAAGTCTGAACATGATCGTCCGCGCCTCGTCCATCCTTCTCATCGCCATGATGGCTCTGACCGCCGCGACCTCGGCGCACGCGCAGGCCGCCTGCACGGGGTCGCACTGCGACGTTCTCGTCGCTCGGTTGATGATCACCGGCGAGGACTGCGCAACGCAGACCTTCGACGCGTCGCAGACGCTCGAATACTCGCAGCTCGCGGTCGGCGCGCGCGACTTCGACACGTTTCCGGTCGCCAACCGATTCCCCGTCTACGCGTTCGACCAGCGCCTCGACGGCAGCTACTCGACCGACGATCCCGGCTTCTCGACGGTGCCGAGCCCCTGCAGTGAACAGCCGCTGCTCTCGCCCCTGCCCGGCAACCGCGATCTGAACGTCGACTTTCTCACCGAGGTGCCGACGGGCGGGGGGCCGGCGCGCAACGTTCTGTACTGGGATGCGATCGACGACGATCTCAACGGTCTCGACGTGAACGACGTCGAATGGACGCCGGTGCCGCTCGACGAGATCATCCGCTTCGACGAGCTCGGCACCCAGGCCATCGCCGATGGCGGCACGAGCGAGATCCCGGGCCTCGTGATCGACGACACGAACGGAAACGGCAGCCTGCACGACCATGTCGACTTCGAGCTGCGCCGCGCAGGCGGCGGGCTCCCGTCGCTCGGCGTCTACCTGATGAAGGTCGATCTCACGATGTCGGGCTTCGCAGAGGGATCGCCGATCCATCTGGTGTGGGGCACCGTGTCGATCCCGGTCGGCGCCGAAGACGTGGCGCGCCAGTACGTCGACGAACAGATGGTGTTCTCGCTCTGCGACGATGGCATCGACAACGACCGCGACGGTTTGATCGACTATGCCGGCGGCGACCCGGGCTGCGACAGCCCCGAGGACGACTCGGAGAAGTCGACGACCTACGAGTGCGACGACGGCATCGACAACGACGGCGACGGTCTGATCGACTATCGCGGGGACACGTTCGGCTCGGCCGGACTCTACGCCGAGCGAGATCCCGAGTGCGACGCGCAGGGCGCGATGGGCGTCTCGGAGGCCCCGGAGCCGGGCGCCACCGCGCTCTTCGTGAGCGGCTTGGGTGTGCTGGTCGCGCTGCGTCGCCGACGCGCGCAGAAGAGCCGCGCCTGATCGAGGGCGCCGGCCGACCCCGTTGCTCGGGTCACGCTTGGTCGAGGCTGCGGGTCGTCGCGCGGTCGCTCGAGTGGCGACGCGTCGAACGCGTCAGCGCGGCCCGCGCATGATCGCGTCGACGGTGTTCATCAGCTGAAAGAGTGAGGGCCCCAGGGTCCACACCATGAGCCCCGGCAGGAAGCCCAGCACCAGGGGAAACACGAGCTTCTCGGGCAGCGCCTCGGCGCGCGCGAGCGCACGTTCGCGGCGCCGCAGGCGCAGGTCGTCGGCCAGCGGCCGCAGCACCTCGGACAGCCCCGACCCAACCTCCTCGGCCTGCACCAGCGCCGAGACCGCGCTCGTCACCGACCGCACCTCGATGCGGTCTGCGAGCCGTTCGAGGCTCTCGCTGCGGGCGCCACCCGCGCGCACCTCGAGCGCGTAGAGGCGAAGCTCAGTGATCAGCGGCCGCTCGGTCGGCTGTGAGTCGATCACGCGGTCGAGCGACGCATCGAAGCTGAGCCCGCTCTCGGCCAGGGTCGCGAGCAGCTCGAGCAGCATCGGCAGATCCTGCTCGATGGCCACGACGCGTCGATCTCGCTGTGCACGCACGAGCAGCGCCGGCAGCGCCATCGTGAAGAGCGCCGCGATCCACGGCAGCAACATGACCGCGCGCGCGAGCGTGAGACCGACGACCGGAATGCCCGCGATCTGAGCGGCCGAGCCGAGTAGCACGGGGCTCTGGCCCAGCAGGCTCGCCACGGCCACGCCCCCGGCCAGGCACGCGAGGCAGATCGCAACGAACACCCCGGGCGCCTCGGGGCGCCGATATCCGGCGAGGGCGAGCCAGCGTGCGAGCCAGCCCTGCGTCTCGCGGTGCGGCGCCTCTTCTTCTTCGTGCCAGAGACGTTCGCGGGCCCGCGAGCGCCAGTGGAGCGAGAAGAGCGTCGCGGCTCCCGCGAGCAGGGCGGCGATCGAGATCAGCGCGACGAGTGTGAGGATCGACATCGCGTCAGGCCCGCCCACTTCGGGCGGGGCGGCAAAGCGGCTGCGCCCCGAAGATTCGACTGAGCGCCGACGCCCTCATGTCCGCACCTGCGACATGTGCCAGATCCAGAACGTCCCGATCGCCTGCAGCCAGATGGCGCCGCCGACCAGGTTGCTGCCCATCGACGAGACGAGGAAGTACTCCATGTTGACCGGATCGTTCTGCCACATGAGGTAGGCGATGCCCGCCGTCGCCGCGACGAAGGCGAAGATCGAAGCCGTCGTTGGCGCAGACTGCGTCTGGATGCGGCGCTCGAGCTCGACCCGGTCGCGCACCGCGCGGCCGACGACGCTCAGCGATCGCTCGAGGCTGCCGCCGGCGCGCCACTGCACCGACAGGGCCACGGCGAAGAGGCGATACGACTCGAGCGGCACGCGCTCGACCATGGCCTCGAGGGCCGTCGTGGCGTCGTCGCCGAGGCGCACCCGCCCCGACAGGTCGAGCAGGATGGGGCTGGCCGGCCCCCGCACGGCCCGGGCGGCGCGCTCGAGGGCATCGACCGGGCTCGCCCCGGCGCGCAGCGCCGAGCTCGCGAGCGATACGACCTCGGCCAGGCCCTCTTCGAGCTGAAGCGCTCGGCTCTGGGCCAGCGAGGCGAGCATCACGAAGCAGAGCGTGCCGGCGACGGCGCCGATGCCGCTCGAGATGGCCGTCGTCCAGCCGGCGCCGATCGAGCAGAGCGCGAATGTGAGGACGGCCGTGCAGGCACTGGGCCAGACCGTAGGTAGGTCGGATACGGGCCGGGCCGAGGGCGTGCGTGCGAGGGCGCCCTCTTCGGCCGGGTCGGTCGCCTCGGCGAGGCGCGCGCGCGTGCGGCGCCGAATCAGCTCGCGTCGGGTCAGCCAGAGCCCGGTCAGCGTCGACGTCGCGAGCAACAGCGCTCCGAGGCTCGCAATCGACGTCATCGAGCGAGGCGACGGGCTGCACGCGCGACGACCGGGCGGTGCGACGATGCAGCGGAGAGATTCATCGGATGTCGGCCATCAAGCGGTCCGCCGACTCGCGCACCCGCGCACGCGCGCGGTTGAGTCGCGATCGAACGGTGCCCACGGGCACGTCGAGCCGCGCGGCGATCTCACGGTATTCGAGCCCATCGATGTCGCGCAGCTCGATCACCTGGCGCTGATCGGGTGAAAGGCCGTCGAGCGAAGCCTCGAGCACGTCGAGCAGCTCGCGCACCTCGAGCTGTCGCTCGGGATCGCACAGCGTGCACGAAAGCACGGCTTCGCCGCCCTTGTCTTCCCAGTGTGCTCGGCGGTGATTGGTGCGGCGTGCGTGCAGGCTGCGGTGCACCACGGTGCGCAGCAGCCAGCGGCGCAGGTGATCGGGCACGGGGCCGGCCTGCCACAGCGAGATCAGCGCCTCTTGCACCGCGTCGGCGGCCGCGTCGTCATCGCCGAGGATGCGACGCGCGGTCGCGCGCACGGTGGGCAGCAGCGGTCGGATCTGCGCTTCGAAGATGTCGTAGGTGTCGTGCCACTGGCGGCGCCCCGGAGCGGGGGCTCCGGCAGGCTTGATGTTTCGCATGAGAACGGTCCCGTAGAGCTGAGTCTCGAAGGGCCACACGGTCGAGTGGGCGCGCACGGCGCGGCCAGGCTTTCACCGGGTGGCGGGGATGGGTCGAGAGTCAGCGGACGGGCGGAGCGCGCGGCGATGCGGATTCGACCGGCACTGCGGCGCAGAGCGGATCAGCGGGGCGCGGAGCGAGACGCTCGCCGAGCGTCTCGTCGAGGCACAGGGCCGGTGCCGTTGCGTCGATCGCTGTGCGGCCATGAGCGAGCGCCGTGCAGAGATCGCAACTCGACTCGGGCTCGGCATCGCCGAGCGGTGCATCGGGCGCGCCATCGAGACCGCCGGCCGGCGCGTCGACCGCCGCGTGTTCGAGCAGATGCAGCGCCGACATCGCGGGCGCACTGATCGCGGCGATCGCCACGAGGGCGACGAAACCAGCGACGAGCAGGGCACGGATCGGAGATTGCATGGGAGGAACTCGGCCCCGGCTGATCCGGAGCGGCGGGAGGTCGACAGGTCGAGAGTACGCCCGAACCCCCCGGCTTCGCAAATGTCGGGGGCTTTGCACCTCAGCCAGCGCGCTGCGCGGGCGAGTACTCGAAGGCCGGGACGTCTGCACGCCCCGGCTGCGCGTGGACTGCCGGATACCCGATTTCGTTGTGCAGGCAGCTACTTGCGCGCTGAGGCGAACGCACCGCGGGGCCGTGGCGGGCGGCTCGGTGCGTATCCGGCCTCTGCGTTCAGCCCGACATCCCGAACCGCTCATGCATCAGGGTCAGGCTGAGCACGCGGTTGAAGAGGCCGTCCATCATCACCTGCTCGACCTCGGGCAGGTGCGCGTACTCGTCGAAGGCTCTTCGAACGGCGGCGGGGTCGAAGATCGGCTGATCCTCGAGCGACTTCGAGCCGAATACGTCGGCGTAGAGCGCATAGAGCGGATCGTCGGTCGAGACGCGCGCGGGCGGTGACGTGAAGGGGTGCTTCTCGCGGTTGTAGACGGCGTCGATGATGACGTCGCGGGTCGCTTCGCGCAGCACGTGCTTCTCGCGCATGCCGTTGATCTTCATGTGAATGGGCACGCCCGTGCAGTATTCGGCCACGCGCGTGTCGAGGAAGGGCACCCGGCCCTCGATCGAGTGCGCCATCTCCATCCGGTCGCTCAGGAACGTCAAGATGAAGTTCGGCAGGTGCACCCGAGACCACGAGTACAGGCCCTGGTTCAGCGGATCGCGCCCGAGCATCTTCGACGCGACCGGCAGGCGCGCCAGACACATTGCGTAGGGATTGATCGCCGCGGCGATCTCACGCATCTCTTTCGAGAACAGCGCGCGCGTCTGCTCGCCGAGCTGCGAGAAGATCTCGATCCACGAGGGCACGAAGCCCAGCTGGCGACGAACGAGATCGAGGATCGCGGCCGGCTCGGCTTCGTTGCCGACGAGTGAGGGCACCGCCTGATTGCTGGCTCGCATCTCGGCCAGCAGCTTCTGCACGATCTCGGGATCCTGCTTTTCGCTGTTGTAGAGCAGCACGTCGCGACGGAAGGGGGCGTAGCCCCCGAGCATCTCGTCGGCGCCCTCGCCGGTGAAGACGACCTTGATGCCTGCGTCGCGCACCGCCTGACTCAAGAGAAACTTCGCGACGCCGTGGCCGTTCACGAAGGGGGTCTCGGCGTGCCAGACGGCGTCCGAGTACGCGTCGGCCAGCGCCTCCCTCGTCACCGGGATCGGGTGGTAGGTCGATCCGCAGAGCCGAGCCTGCTCTTCGGCGAGCGCGCTCTCGTCGAAGCGCGCGTCGTCGAATGCGAGCGTGAACGCGCGAATCGGCCGCTCGCTCATCGATTGCGCGAGGCCGAGCACGGCGCACGAGTCGATGCCGCCGCTCAGATACGACGCGACCTCGACATCGGCGACGAGCCGCTCGCGCACGGCGTCGGCGAGCGCCTCGCGAAAGCCGGCGACCACCTCTTCGTCGCTGCGATCGTCTCGGGCGAGCTCGCCGGCGGTCGGAAAATCGAGATCCCAGTAGGGGAAGGTCGACACCTCACCGCGCTGCGCGATCGCGTAGTGGCCGGGCGGAACGGTGTAGATGCCGTCGAAGAGCGTGCGTGAGTGCGGACGGACGAGATACGACTCCTGCAGCACCGCTTCGCGATTCCAGCGCGCCGGGACGCCGAGCGCGAGCAGCGCCTTGATCTCGGAGGCGAAGATGACGCCGCCTTCGTGCAGGGCGTAGAAGAGGGGCTTGATGCCGAAGCGGTCGCGGATCGCGATCATCGCGTCGTTCGCATGGTCGGCGATGAGCACGGCGTACTCGCCGCGCAGGTGCTGGGCGAGGTTCGTGCCGTCGCGGTGATAGAGATGCAGCGCGATCTCGCTATCCGAATCGGTCGAGAAGGCGTAGCCCGCCGACCGCAGCTCTTCACGGATCGCCCGGTAGCCGTAGAACTCGCCGTTCACGACCATGTGCACACGGCCGGAGGGGTCACGCATCGGCTGATCGCCGTTCTCGAGGCCGATGATCGAGAGGCGCGTATGCCCGAGGAACCAGCGGCCATCGGGCGAGATCCATCGGCCGCGGTCATCGGGGCCGCGGTGGTGCAGCACCTCGAGCGCGCGCTCGAGCCGGCCTTCGTCGACCCGGCCCGCAGGCAGCATTCCCCCGACGATCCCACACATGGTCTTCTCCCTCGGTCCTCAGCTCGTCTGCCTCGCCGCGGCCTCGCGGCGACGACCGCCGGCTGTCAACTCGAATCCCACCATCCCACCACTGGGCAGCGCGAGGCAAGTCGGTTTCGTCGGGCCTACGCGGTGGTGATCGAGCAGAAGGCCGCCCGCTCATGTCGAGCTCGCGAAACCCGGTGGTTTCGCAGAAAAGTGTAGATTCGTCACGTTTCGCGCCCGGCGCTTCGGTAGTGTTCGGGGCCGATTCGAAACGAGTTTCATCTCCCCCGCGAAGTGGGGGTTTGGCCACGAGGCCCTGGAGGAAGAAAGTGAACCGATCCCGACTCGCGCTCATCGTCATCGCCTCATTCCTGCTCATCGCGGGTTCGGCGCTCGCCGACATGCACGGCGCCGCCCAGTCGATGGGCAAGGCGCACGCCGACGCAGCCTCACAGAAGGCGGCCGATCACCAGCAAGCGGCCGAGAGCGCAGCCGCCGACGCCCAGGCCGACGCCCAGGCCGACGCCACTCAGGCGGCCAACGACATGGAGGCATCGGCGCGCGACGCCGCCGCCGACGCGAAGGCGAGCGCAAACGCTGCCGCGGCCGACGCCGAGTCGAGCGCCCGCGCCGCGGCCGATGACGCCGAGGCCCAGGCCCGCACCGCAGCCGACGACGCCGAGGCCCAGGCCCGCACCGCAGCCGACGACGCCGAGGCCCAGGCCCGCACCGCGGCCGATGACGCCGAGGCCCAGGCCCGCACGGCGATGGACGACGCCGAGGCCCAGGCTCGCTCCGAGATGGACGACGCCGAGGCCCAGGCCCGCGCGAAGATGGACGACGCCGAAGACCAGGCCCGTACCGAGATCGACGACGCCGAAGCCCAGGCCCGTACCGAGATCGACGACGCCGAAGCCCAGGCCCGCGCCCAGGCCGACGCCGCCGAAGACTCGGCGCAAGAGGGCATCGACGTCGCGGCCGACCGCGCCGACGAAGCCCAGGCCGAAGCCGAGAAGTCGTGGTGGAACTTCTGGGACTGAGCGGCGTCGCTGGATCATCTCTCGCGGTCCGCCGACGCAGAAGCGCGTCGGCGGACCGCGTCAGAAGATCTGCACCCGGCGCCCGCGCGACGCGGGCACGCGCGCGCTCTCGGGCAGCGTGCAGATCCGATCCATGCGCGTGACGCTGCCGTCCGCGTACGCCCACACGAGCTGCTCGCCTTCGAGATAGCGCTGCACGACCACCGGCCCCCAGCCGAAGACGTGGAAGTCGAGCACGCCGTCGTTCCAGACCATGCTGGCCGATGTGCGCGGGCAGTACTCGCGTTCACCGACCATGAAGAGCACACCGCCTTCAGTATCGTTCGTCGTCTCGCCGAGCGTGCTGTTCGGTCCGGCGTCGTGGATGATGCCCGAAGACGTCACGACCGTGCGCGCCCCGCACTGTTCGATCCGCTCGACGTGGCCCGTGTGCCGCCCCTCGACGCCGACCCACAGGCCGCGGATGTCGCTCGCCCCGAAGGCGAGCGGCTCGGTGCACTCGGCGAGGATCGGCAGCGGGAAGTGTGTGTAGCTGCAGCCCGGCGTGTTGCCTTTCGGGATCTCGCTCGCGCGCTTGCCTTGGCCGTCGAGCACGGGGAGGGCGCAGTAGTCGAGCGCGCTGCCATCGCCCGCCAAGGTGGCCGGGTCGGTCGTGTTCGGTGGACGCGACGAGAGAAAGATCAGCCAGAACGCCCAGGCAAAGAACACCACCAGGGCGAGCGCGATGCGAAGCAGCCACTTCGTCATGGGCGTCGGCTCGACACGCGTGCACTCCTCGGGGCCGCCCCGAACCGGGCGGCCCGACTACATCGTGATCGCCTTCTGGAAGGCGGGCCGCGCCTCGATGCGGCCGACGTAGGCCTTGAGGTTGGCCATCTCGTCCGACACCTGGCCCAGCCGATTCGACATGAAGAGCGAGTGACCGAGCATGATGTCGGCGGCGGTGAAGTCGCCGACGAGGTAGTCGCGCCCGGCCAGCGCCTCGTCGACGGGCGCGACGGCGCGGCCGAGCAGCTTCTGCGCCTGCGCGAGCACGGTGGCGTCGCGGCGCTCGGGCGGGAGCAGCACCGAGTGCACCATGATCGTGTTGATCGGCGGCATTACCATCCCCTCGCAGTAGTGGAACCACTGCAGGTACTCGGGGAACTCCTTCGCGTCGACGGCGGGCTTGAGGCCGCCGTCGCCGTACCGGGCCATGACGTACTCGATGATGGCGCCCGACTCGTAGATCGAGACGTCGCCGTCGTCGAGCACGGGGATGCGGCCGAGCGGGTGTCGCGCGCGATGCGCGTCCGACTTCAGGTCTTTCGGGTGGAAGGCCATCTTGTTGACCTCGTACTCGAGGCCGAGCTCTTCGAGCAGCCAGATGATGCGACCGGCGCGTGAGTTGGGTGCGAAGTGAACGACGAGCATGGGGCTTCCTCTCTGGTGGACGGGGGCAAAGCGTACGCCTCGCTTGGGGATGCGAGCCGACTCAGCTCGTCGAACCGATGAAGTCGAGCATGCGGTCGACGAGCTCGTCGGGAACGTCTTCTTGAATGAAATGACTGGCGTCGGGAAACACGTGATGAGGCTGGCCCGCGGCGCCGGGGACGTGGGCGATGAGCGCCTTCTCACCGCCCTGGGTGACGGGATCCTTTGCTCCGAAGAGCGTGAGAAAGGGCTTCTCGAAGGTGCCGAGCCGGGCCCATGCCTCGCGGTTGCCCGGCACGCCCGGGTTGTCGGGCTGCACGGCGATCAGCATCGGAAAGATGCAGAGGGCCGCTTCGTACGAGGGATCGGGGAAGGGCGCAAGGTACGCATCGAACTCGCCGGGCGTGAGCTCGTGCGTCATGCCGGTCGGCAGCATCTGCTGGAACGGGAACTGCTCGGCCTCGCGCATCATGCCGACCCACATCTTCATGAACGCGCTCTCGCCCTCGCCGAGCGGCAGCCCCGTGTTGGCGGCGACGACCCGGGCGAAGCGCTCGGGATGGTGAGCGACGAGGTGGAGACCCAGCGTGCCGCCCCAGTCCTGGCAGAAGAGGGTCGTGTCGTTCAGATCCAGCGCGGTGAGCCACTGCGTGAGCCAGTCGA
Organism: Myxococcota bacterium; assembly: GCA_965250285.1. Taxonomy (GTDB): domain Bacteria; phylum Myxococcota_A; class UBA9160; order UBA9160; family UBA4427; genus CAYYSY01. The sequence goes on along the minus strand of OZ252299.1, from coordinate 4,402,908 downwards.
CGTGGCGGGCCTGGGTGTAGTCGGCGCGCTCGGCCGGCTTGTCCGAGCGCCCGCAGCCGACGAGGTCGACGGCGATCACGCGATGCCCCGCGGCCGCGAGCCGCGGGACGAAGTTTCGATAGAGGTACGCCCAGGTCGGGTTGCCGTGCATCAGCAGCACGGGCGCGCCGTCGCGCGGGCCCTCGTCGATGTGGTGAATGCGGATCGGGGTTCCGTCCGCATCCTCGATCGTGGTGTAGTGCGGCTCGAAGTCGTAGCCCTCGAGCCCTTCGAAGCGTTGGTCGGGCGTGCGAAGCACCTTCATGTCGATCTCTCCAGCTCGTCGACCAGGGCCATCACGGCGCGCTCCATGGCCGCGCGGGTACGGGGGCGAGACAGGCCCTGATCGATGCGCAGGCGGTCCCAGGCTTCGAACGAGGTGACCTGCTCGAGGGCGTCTCGCAGGTCGGCCGGCGCCTCGCGCAGCTCGGGCAGCCAGCGCAGCAGCCGATCGCGCAGGGTGCACACGAGCTTGCGGTGCTGCTTCATGAGGAAGGGCGATTGGCCGCGTTTCGAGGTCGACGCTCGCTTGTAGGGGGCGATGCGTTCGTAGAGGCTGGTTCGATCCTGCACCAGCGAGGCGGCGCGTTGTCGCAGCGGCTCACCTTCGGGCGGTGCGTCGCGCAGGGTCGGTTCGACCTCGGCGATCAGCCGCGCGTCGAGCGTGGCGTACAGCTCCTCCATGTCGTTGAAGAGCCGAAACACCGTGCGAATCCCGACCCCCGCGCGCTCGGCGACCTGCTGTGCGGTCGGGACGGCGTGGCCTTCGCCGATCAGCTCGAAGAGCGCCTCGGCGATCGCTTCGCGACTGCGCTCCGAGCGCAGGCGTCGCCCGTCGGTCTCGACCGACGTCTTCGCGGCCGAGCGTGTCACGCCGCATCCCAGAGCGAGAGCACGTGGCCGTGCTGCGGCTCGGCTCGGCCCGCGAGGGTGTCTTCGTAGACGCGGACGAGATCGTCGCGTCCGTGGCCGCGCTTCACCTCGAGCCAGCCCTCGCTGAAGCTGCGGAAGCCCTCCCATGCGGCCCCGAGCCGTCGCTGCAGCTCGGCCGGGCCCCACTCGGCCGATCGCTTCTGGATCTGGCCCGGCGCAAAGAAGAATTCGGGCTTCGGCCCGGGCAGATCTTCGTCGCCTCCGGTCGCGTCCCAGTGCGTGGCGCCGATGGTGCACGAGTGCTTCAGCTGGTCGCCGAGGTGCTCGTGGATCGCGCGGCGCACGGCGGCGTTGCCGGCCATGTCGACGAACACGGTCGGCCGGTTCGCGTCGAGCGACTTCACGTCGTCGTACGTCAGCACCTCGTCATAGCAGCCGAGCTTGCGCACGAACTCGAGGTTGCGATTCGACGTGAGCCCGACGGCCTGCGCCCGGCCGGCGGACGAAACGCAGTGGCCGAGTGCGATCGACGTCTTGCTCGAGGCGCTCGAGATCAATACGGCCTCTTCGCCGAAGCCGCGGTCGGTCACGAAGTCGTCGGCCAGGAACGAGGTCATGAAGAGACCACGCATCAGCATCAGGGCGTCTTCGTGATCGGGCTGGTAGAGGGCATCGCCGCTCGCCGGGTTGTAGGTGTTGTAGACCGGGGCGATGCCGTCTCGGTGGGCCGCCCCATCGACGATGCTGCCCGCGCTCACCGAGCTCGGCTCGATCACGAGGTAGCGCGACATCGGATAGAAGCCGAAGCAGCGTGTGCCGACCTCGACTTCGGGGTGACTCGATTCGATGACGTCCGCGAAGCCCATGACCGGGATGCGGCCCCAGCCTTCGGGGGCGAGGAAGAAGCGCCAGTAGCCGATCATGTCGCCCGAGAGCGCGTACGAGATGTTGTTGGCCGTCAGCGCGAAGCGGTCGATGCGAAACAGCACCTGACCGTCGCCGACCGCGGGCGCCGCGGGCTCTTCGAAGCGGTGCTGGCTCCACTCTTTCTTGTTCACGAGGAAGTCGAGACCGTTGGGATGGGCCATGGGGTTCTCCTGAAGCGGGGGCGTCACGCGTCGTCGAGGTAGAGGTCGAAGTTGCGCTTGATCACGCGATGGCGCGGCTCGTGCGCGAGCAGCGGCTCCCAGCCCGTGCCGGCGAGGGCTTCGTCGACCTGCTTTCGGCCGCTCGCGTCGAGCGCCCCGTAGTCGTCGAGCACACGCTGGACGAGGAAGGGAGCGTAGCTGCCGGCAAAGCGAGTGAGCGGCACGCCCCGCAGCTGGCTTTCGATCGTGCCGACGGCACGGGGCAGCGGCTCGCCACCGCTTGCACCCGTATCGGCCCAGCGCTCGAAGACGTCGAGGCCCTCGAGCACCGTCGGTACCGCGTCGCCGCCCATCACCGAGAGTGCCTCGCGCAGTGTCGGGGCGAGCGCGTCGTCGCCGAGCCATTCCCCCTGCGGCGGGCGATTCGGGTGATTGCAACGCTCGATCCAGCCGACGACGGGCCGAGCCGTTTCGAGCAGGAGCTTGCGCGACACCAGATCGGTGAAGAAGTGCCCGTCGATCGGGCCCATCAGCGCGCAGTCGGCGAATGACATGCGTTCACCCAGCAGGTAGCGATGGGCCTGGAAGTGGGTCGACAATGCCGCGAGCAGGTCGGTCGTGTGCGCTTCGATCGGTTCGGCGGTGTCATCGGTCGCGCCGAGCATGATCCGCGCGCCGGCCATTCGCTTCGCGGCCTGGGTGCCGAACTCTTCATTGCCGACCATCGCGATGAAGCGTGCGCGCGCCGACGCTTCGCCGAGCTCGCTGCCCCAGCGATAGTGCATGGCCGGAATCAGCGCGAACTCGTCGACGTAGATCTCGATCAGGTGTGCTGCGATGCGCTGGACGGGGGTGGCGGGAAAGAGCGGCGGTTCGGGGTGACGCGCCTCGAGCTTGTCGTAGATGTCCGTCGAATCCTGCCAGGCTTCGTCGTCAGGCGTGATCACCATCGGGATGAAGGCGTGGCCCGTGCGTTCCTGGATCAGCGGATAGTCGGCGTGCACTTCGTCGACCCAGAGCTGCTTGTAGCGCAGGGCCGAGCGGACCTTGGCCGAGAAGTACGACACCTCGAAGGCATGAAAGACGTAGGGGCGATCGGAGGGGGGCATGGGGATCCTCGCTGGGTTCGAACGACCGGGAACCGAACATATAGCACATCGTATGCAATAATATGCCATCGAGGACGCGCCGCCACACGACCGAGCTGGCCGCGCGGGCCAGCTCGGCCGTGTGGGGTGGTGGTCGCGGTGGGGTGCGGAGAACGCTCTTCGGGCGCTACTCGGCCGCGCGCGCCATCACGGTCGTGCGATGCAGAACGCGCGCGTAGCCGTCGTAGCCGCCCGTCGCGCGGTGCAGGACGCTGCGGTTGTCCCACATGACGAGCATGTTCGGCGCCCAGCGGTGGCGCAGCGTGACCTCTTCGGCCGTCTGGTACCGCTGGATCTCCTTCAGCAGCGCGAATGCCTCTGCGGGCTCGACGCCGACGAAGCCCTGCACGTAGCCGAGGGTCGAGAACAGGGCGGGCTGCCCGTTCTCTTCGTGCATGCGCACGAAGGGATGCTCGCCGGTCATCGCGGGGGCGTCCGACTGCACGATCTTCATCGTGCGCGACTGCTCTTCGTCGCGCCCGCCGTCGTAGATGCCGCCTGCACCGTAGATGCCGTTGGTCGTGTGCTTCGCCGTGAGCGCATCGACCTGGGCTCGGAGGTCGTCGGGGAGCGATGCGTACGCCAGGTGCTGATCGGCGAAGAGCGTGTCGCCCCCTTCAGGCGGAATCTCGAGCCCGAGCAGGCACGTCGCCATCGGCGGCTTCTCGAGGAAGCTCCAGTCGGAGTGCCAGCCTTCGGCGAAGATCGGCGACGTCTCGTCGGCTGCGCGACACAGCTCGGCGATGTACTTGCGGCCCTCGATGGGCGGGAACCACGGATCCTCGCCGAGATCCCCCATGTACAGCGAGAAGCGTTCGAGGTCGTCGTCATCCATCGGCTGGTCGGGAAAGACCAGCACGTGATGCTCGGCGAAGGCCGAACGGATCGCGTCGACGTCCGCCGCCGAGATCGGGCGCGTCAGGTCGATGCCCTCGATCACGGCACCGAAGGGCTGCGTGGGGCTGATCTCGATCATCGATGGGGTCTCCACGAAGAGAGCGGCCGAAGTGCCATGATGCGCGCGTCGCCTCGTCAGCCGGCCGGCACGGGCGGCGCGACGTCGGGTGCATCGACCTTGTAGAGCTTCGCCGCGTTCTCCCAGAGCACCTTTCGCCGCACCTCGTCGCTCGAGTCGCCGAGGGCGGCGTCGATCTTCTCGCGGACGTTGCCGTAGAGGCAGACCGGGTGGGGATAGTCGGTCTCGAACATCACGTTGTCGGCGCCGATGGTGTCGAGCAGCTCACGCGGTGCATGCTCTTCGAAGATGTAGCACCCGTAGACCTGGCGCTGGAAGTACTCGCTGGGCTTGAGCTCGAACTCGGGGTTGGTCTGTCGCACCTTGCCGTACTCGAACGTGTAGTCGGCGGCTTCGAGGATGAACGGGATGAAGCCGATGCCCGACTCGACCGAGACGAACTTGAGGTCGGGGAAGCGCGGCAACACGCCCGAGAAGAGCAGGTCGGTCAGCTGCTTGCCGTTGTCGAGGAAGAGCGAGATCGCGGCGAAGCCGTTCATGCAGCCCGCACCCATCATCTCGAAGCGCTCGGGCGTGAACCCGTCATCGAAGTTGCCCGTGCCGATGTGAAAGCTGATCGGTAGATCGCAGGCCTGGGCGGCCGACCACAGGGGATCCCAGTGCGGGTTGCCGAGGATCGGCATGTCGTGGGCCTGGGGCTCGCCGCTGAAGAGCACGGCCTTGTGGCCCAGCTTGGCGCAGCGCTCGATCTCCTTGACCGAGGCCTCGACGTCCCAGAAGGGTGTCGCCATCACGGGGATGAAGCGACGCGGATCGGGCGCGATCCAGTCGATCAGAAAATCGTTGTAGGCCTGCACGCACGCGAGCATCAGCTCGGGGTCGCCGAGCTTGAGGAACGCCTGGCTGCCGAAGCCCCCGACGTTCGGGTAGAGCGCCATGGCCCAGATCCCCACTCGATCCATGTACTCGAGGCGGGCGCTCGCGTCGTACGATGCGGCGGGCACCTCGTCCATGTTCTTCGGCGCAGCAGGGAAGGGCTCGGGCCAGCCTGCCACGGCCGTGAACCCGACGGGCAGGAACGTGTCCTGGCCACCGATCTGCCACGCATCCATCTGTGTCTCGGGGTTGCGGACGATGTGCGGTGCGCGGTCCTGAAACCGCTTCGGCAGTCGGCTGGTCCACACGTCGCCAGGCTCGGTGACGTGGGTGTCGACGTCGATGACCCAATCCTGAATCTGGGGCGTTTGCTGCATCAGGAAGGCTCCTGTGGCGATGGGCTGAGGTGACCTCGTGTGTGGGCAGCTTCGCATATGCGAAGAGGCCCGCCCACGAATTCGCTTCCGGCGTGCTTCAGGTCAGCGCCGCGCCCAGTCGACGAAGATCGGCGACGACCAGGCGCGCGGCTCGGCGGCGACGAGGCAGTCGTCTTCTTCGGGGACGCCGACGCAGGGGTTCGCTTCGACGCAGGCGCCGTCGTCGCCGACCACGCACCGCAGCCCCCCGGCATTGATCGTGGGCTTCGGTGCTTCGATCGCCCGGACGTAGTAGACGACGTCGCGCGCTCCGGTCGCATAGCTCGCGTCCTCGAATTCGACGGCGCATCCCGGCGCCGCAGCGTCGCACTCGAGCACCCGCCACGGGTCTTCGATCAATGCGCTCAGCGCGTTGCCCGGGCCGGCCTTCGGTTCGATGCGCACGACTTCGATGCGGGTGATCGGACGTCGGGTCTCGGTCGGGTTCGCGCACTCCCCGCGGCAGAGCCGGTCGAGTGAATCCGGGCCCAGACCGCGCACGGCGTGGTCGGGACAGCCCGGCGCCTGCTCGAACGACCCGACGGCGCGCACGCGGAAGCGCGGCGTCTCGTGCGTCGCGACCTGGCCGCCCATCGGGACGATGACCGCATCGGTCGCGTCGATGAGATCGAACCAGAGCAGGATGCGCGGACCGCTGGTGCCGTACACCTCGCGCCGCTCGAGCGCCTCCCAGATCGCGCCGCGGCTGCGATCGCTCGCGTGCACCGCAGCGAGACCGCCCGTGTAGAAGAAGGAGGCCATGCGCTCGACCTCGGCCCGCTCGGCCGGGCCGACGCCTTCGAGCTCGACGGTCTCGGCCCGCGCCGGGCCGGCCCCGCGCGAGAGCAGCGCGAGCGTCGCGGTGGCCAGGCTCGCGTCGGTCATGTCGACGCGAGCCGTTTCTTTGTAGCCCGAGCCGGCGCGCGACGTGTGGGTGTCGCTCGAGCCGATGACACCGAAGCGAAAGCGAGCGCCGGTGTCGGGCTCGCGGGCCGAGAGCATCGCCTGCACCGAGGATCCCGGACGGTGATTGAAAGCAGCGAGGAAGCAGTCACGGCACTGCCCCGCGTCGCCCCACTCGGCTGGGTCGTAGCCTCCGACGGCGAGATGGCCGGTGCCGCCGGGTGCCTCGAGGAAGAGCCGCCGCGCCTCGACGGCGCGCGACTCGCATTCGGCTTCGTCCGCTCCCTCTGCAAGACATCGCTTGCGGACGATCTCACCGGCCTGCCAGCACGACGGCACGTAGCCGTCGCCCGGCTCGGGGCAGACCGGATCCGTCACCCCTTCGACGTCTTCGAAGACCGCCGCGCGCCACGGGCGATCGGGTTCGGCGTTGCCATGGCCCGAGAAGATCTCGACCAGTCTTTGGCGCTCGGGGTCGTGCTGATCGCCGCTGAGCTGCCGGCTGAAGCTCGAACCCGGCGGCGTGTAGTTGCCCCAGGTCGTGCCGTGCGGGATCACGATCGACGCGAACCCCCAATCATCGAGCTTGGCGAAGAGCTCGGCCGGAGTCGCCGCCCACTCTCGACAGTCATCGGGGAGCGCGCGCACCGCGACGCCGTCGGGGCAGCGCTCGACGTCGGCCATCTCGCGAAACGAAGCGGGCGCGTCGAGCACGACCTGCTCGAAGCCGCGCGTCGCGGCCAGGGCGCCGAGGGCCAGCGGCGGCGGCAGGTCGAACGGATTGCCGCTCGGTGAATCGGCCGCGATCGGGCGTGTGGGGATGTGCGCGTCGTCGAGGTCGCGCAGCACCACATTCTTGTGGCCGTAGTGGTTCTCGGGTCGCGTGCCCATTTGCGTCCACTCCCAGCCGAGAAACGACACGAGATCGAGCGGGCCAGGGCCTGCGCTGCGCGCGTCACACGCACGCACGGCGTCGATCGTCTCGCTCCAGCGCCGCGGGGTGAGGTTCATCGCGTGATCGTTGATCGACCAGAAGTCGAGGGCCGAGCAGTAGCGCGCGAAGTCGCAGGCATCGGCGACGGTGTACGGCTCGTTGCCGGCGAGCACGCCGGCCGCCAGGGCATCGAGCGAGAAGCCCGAGTGCACGTGGAGGTCGCCGAAGAGGATCTGCTTCTGGGCCGGGGCGCCGATCTCGCGAGCGGCGGCGCGGTCGCGCGCCGCGCGGGCTTCGACCTGCCCGCGATCGACGCGCTCGGCGGCGGGCAGCCCACCCACGACGGGCGAGCCGAAACGGCCGCTGCCCGCCGCGTAGAGCACGACCAGCCCGAGCGCCGCCCCGAGGCTGAGTGCGAGCAGCAAGCGACGCATCGACATGGCGTGTCAGCTCCCCGGCGAGAGGCCGGCGGCCTGCCGCCCGCGCTCGAAATGAGCGTAGACGCCTTCGACTCTGCGCGCAGAGGGATCGCGGGGGCAAGCGTCGCGTGCGTATGGCAGCCTCCCGAGGACCGGCGGCGTTCGAGCGCCGCCCTTCGAGCGAAGGAGCCACCATGGGGCTGACCAACGGTGTCCACCATCTGGCGATCGCCACCGCCGACATGAAGCGGCAGATCGAGTTCTTCAGCGACGTCCTCGGGATGGAGCTCGTCGCGCTCTACTGGATGCACGGGGTCGAGGGCGCCTGGCATGGCTTCATGAAGCTGAACGACCACTGTTCGGTGGCCTTCGTCTTCACGCCGGGGGTTGCTTCGATCGAGCGCGAGCTCGGCGTGACCCATTCGGGCAACGCGGGCGAGCCGGTCGCGGGCGGCGCCATGCAGCACGTCGCATTCAACGTCGACACCGAAGAAGAGCAGCTCGCACTGCGCGACCGGATCCGCTCGCGCGGCGTGACCGTCATCGGGCCGATCGATCATGGGATGTGCAAGTCGATGTACTTTGCGGGCCCCGAAGACCTCTCGCTCGAGGTCGCCGTGTCGGCAGAGCCGATCGACGCTCGGGCGTGGATCGACCCCGAGGTGGTCGACCTCGCAGGCATCTCGAGCGACGAGCTCGCGCGCTACCGCGAGCCCGCGCCGTTCGAGTCGCAGGGCGGCGCGGTCGCGCAGCCGGCGTTCGACCCAGAGAAGCCGTGGATGCGCGGCTATCCCGAGGCGATGTACAAGGCGGTGGTCGAGACGCCCGACGACGTGATCGCCGCGCGCAGCAGCTACACCGACCCGCCCGTTCGGATCGACGACTGAGCCGGGCGCGGGCCGCGCCTAGGCGCCGGGTCGCGGCAGCCGGCGCACCTCGAACGGCTCGAGCGAATCGATGGCGTCGAGTCCCTGCTCGGGACGCCAGCGGAACATCGAGACGGTCATCGCGTCGGGCGTGAAGTCGAGCAGGCTGAAGCCGTTCTCCTCGATCGGCTTCGTCCACTCCTCTGCGGTCAGCGTGCCCGAAGGCTTCGGGCGCTGGGCTCGGAACTTCGAAGGCCAGCCGAGGGCACCAGTGCCGATCGGGCCGACGAGCAAGCTCACCACGGGGTTTGCGTCGAGGTTCAGCTCGCGGCTCGCGTGAATGCGTCCCGATGCGATCGCATGCAGATCGCCGCTCGCGAAGACCGGCGTGCGGTCGGTGCGCGAGGCGAGCGCGGCCAGCAGACGATCGTGCTGATCGTTCCAACCCTGCGGCCAGTAGGGCTTCGCCCCATCGGCCCGCAATGCGCCCGCTTCGTCCTTGGCATCGGGATACCACTCCCCCCACTTGCCGGCCGTCCAGAGCACGGGGGTCGACGGCATGTGCACGAGGTGCGCTGCATCCGAGCCGCGGCTGCGCGCGACGAGCCATGCCTCGATGTCGGGCGGTACGAAACCCGAGTCGGCATGACCGGTGGCCGGATCGGCCGCGTTGCGAAGGGCGCGCCGACAGTCGTAGAGCAGCGCTTCGAAGAGTCGGCCGTAGCGCAGGGTGCCGAAGCTCTCGGCGAGGCCATCGCTGCTCTGCCAGGCCCGCGGCAGCCCCTCGCCCGCGAGCAGCTCGGGGTAGAACAGACGCTGGGTCGTGCGCGCGAGGTCGACCATGAACGGATCGGCGGGGAAGGTGCGCAGCGCATCGCTGGCCTCGTCGTTCTCGCCGTAGTCGTGATCGTCCTGCAAGAAGAACGCAGGCGTCGATCGAAACGCGACGCCGTAGAGGCCTGCGATCTGGCGCTCGAAGGCGCGGACGAGCACCTGCTCGTTCGGGTGTCCAGCGATCGGCGCGTCGCGATCGAAGAAGCCCGCCTGCCACCACGCGATCGGCGACTGGCCCATCGCCCAGCCGAAGCGGCTCTTCATGTCCCAGTAGACGTGATCGCCATTGGCCATCATCGCGTCGGGGGCGTACGAAAGCGCGCGGGCGAAGAGCCGCTGCCGCGCTGCGATCGGCAGATACGCGTTGAAGAGCGAGCCGAATGAGTACAGATCGTCGGGCCCGCCGGCACACGTGAAGGCCAGCAGCCGGAACCGATCGGGGGAGGCGTCGGGTGTCGGAAAGGTGCGCAGCGGCCAGTCTTCGCAGAGCGGCGACCCGTCGCTGCGCACGAGCTGCAGGCGATGGACGGTGGCCGGCGACAGCCGGCCCACGTCGAATGTGAAGAATCGGCCGGCCGAGTCGGTGCGCTCACCGGGGACGCGCTGGTCGCCCACGACCAACAGCGGGGTGTCGGGCTGGGGCCGTCTGAACGAGGCCTTCAGTCGAACGCGGCGGTCGCTCGCGGTCGGCAGCAGATGCGCGACCTCGCCCGCATCCCACCCGTCGGCGCCGGCCGGTGGCGCTTCGGCTTCCGCGCCGGTGCAGCCGGCAAGGGGCCCGGCGAGTGCAGCCGTACCCACGCCCATGCCGAGCCCGAGGCTCTGCTTCAGGAAGCTGCGACGGGCGGGGCTCGGTAGAGCGATGCGCGCGTCTTTCCGATCCTGCAATCGAATCTCCGAACTCGAACGAGACCAGTGTGCTTGAATGGGTGAACCGGCACCAATCCGACACCGCTGCGTGCGCGTGCAGGGAGAATTTCGATGACGACGATCCATCACGACGCCGACGCCGACCTCGCGCCGATTCGTGAAGAGCCGCTCGCCGTGGTCGGCTACGGCAATCAGGGTCGCAGCTGGGCCCTCAACCTCCGCGATTCGGGCGCCCGCGTGCGGGTGTGTGTGCGCGCCGACGAGACGCGCGCCGAGGCCGAGCGCGACGGGTTCGAGACGGGTGATCTCGAAGACGCGAGCGCGTCGAAGATCGCCTGTGTGCTCGTGCCCGACGACGCGATCCCGCAGCTGCCCATCGAGCGCGCCGAAGACGCGCTCACGATCGTGGCCAGCGGCTACGCGTTCGGCTTCGATCGCTGGCTGCCGCCGGGTGATCTCGGCATGGTGGCGCCGCGCATGCTCGGGCCCGAGGTGCGCCGATGCTACGAAGAGGGCGCCGGCTTCATCACCGCCGTCGGCGTCCACCGCGATGCCACGGGGCAGGCGCTGGCACGCACGCTGAGTGTCGCGAAGGGGATCGGTGGCCTGCGCGAGGGCGCGATCGAGCTGACGCCGAAGCAGGAGGCGGTGCTCGACCTGGCCGTCGAGCAGGTGCTCTCGCCCGCGCTCGCTCACGTGAACCAGAGCTTCGTGCTCACGATGCTCGGGGCTGGCATCCCGATGGAGGCGATCCTCACCGAGCTGTTCATGTCGGGGGAGGTCGAGCGCAATTATCGACTCTTGCGCGAAGTCGGCTTCACCGGACAGCTCGGCTTCCATTCGCCGGCGAGCCAGTATGGCCAGCTCTCGAGGCGGGGCGAGTACGACGCCCTCGACTTCGCTCCGATCATGAGACGACTCACCGACGACATCGAAAGCGGGCGCTTCGCCGACGAGTGGGACGCCGAGGCCGCTTCGGGGTACGAGAAGCTCGACGCGCTGCGCGAACAGTTCGCGGGGCCGGGGATCCAGGCGATGGAGGCCCAGATGCGCGGGCAGCTCGGACCGGGCGCGCGCGATGGGGGCGACGGGGAGTGACCTTCGGCCGACCCCCCGGACATCGCGCATGAAGATCGGGGCGATCTTTCCGACGACCGAGATCGGCGACGACCCTGCGGCCGTGCGTGACTGGGTGCAGGCGGCCGAGGGGCTCGGCTACGACCACGTCGTGCTCTTCGACCACGTGTTGGCGGCGTCCCACGAGAGGCGAGACCCGCCGCTCGCCGGCCCCTACACCGAAGACGACGCCTTTCACGAGCCGCTCACCACGATGGCGTTCATGGCCGCGTGCACCGAGCGCATCGAGCTCGCCACGGGGGTGCTGATCCTGCCCCAGCGCCAGACGGCGCTCGTCGCGAAGCAGGTCGCCGAGGTCGACCTGCTGTCGAGAGGTCGCGTGCGGCTCGCCGTCGGCAGCGGCTGGAACCACGTCGAGTACACGTCGCTCGGCACCGACTACGCCACGCGCGGCGCGCGTCTGACCGAGCAGGTCGAGCTGCTGCGCGCGCTCTTTGGCGAACGACTGGTCGACTTCGAGGGTCGTTTTCACCGGGTCGACCGCGCGGGGCTGCTGCCGCGCGCCCGCGCCGGCCTGCCGATCTGGTTCGGCGGCTTCGTCGCCGCCGCGTTCGAGCGGGCCGCGCGCCTCGGCGACGGCTTCGTCTTCGGCGCGCCGCCGCGCCGCTGCGCACGCATGCTCGACGACCTGAGGGTGCGTCTCGAATCGCACGGTCGCGCGGTCGGAGAGGACTTCGGCCTCGAAGCGGTCATCGACGCTTCGCACACACCCGACGAACGGGCAGCCGACCTCGCCTTCTGGCGAGAGGCCGGTGGCACCCACGTCAGTCTGCGTGCGATGGACACCGCGGCCGCCTTCGTCGGCGGTCGGCCGGGCGGCTTCGTCGGTCCCGCCGAGACGATCGCCGCGCTCGAGTCGTTTCGCGACGAGCTCGACGGTGCCAGCGCGTAGCGGGGCTCTCAGCCGCCGCGTAGCGCGGCACATCGGCCGCCGCGTAGCGGCCTCTCAGCTGCCGCGCTGCTCGACGATCGCGTCGCGCAGCGATCGCTTGAGGATCTTTCCCGACGCGTTGCGCGGCAGCTGCTCGTCGTGGAACTCGACGTAGCTGGGCACCTTGAACGCGGCGAGGTGCGCGCCGATGTGCGCCTTCAGCGCATCGACGTCGATGGTGACGCCTTGCTTCGGCACGATCGCCACGGCGAGCTCTTCGCCCAGCCGCTCGTGGGGCAGGCCGAACACGGCCGCCTCGTACACGCCCTCGAACTCGTAGATCACCGCCTCGACCTCGGCCGAGTAGATGTTCTCGCCGGCGCGCAACACCATGTCCTTGGCGCGATCTTCGACGAAGATGAAACCCTCTTCGTCCATGCGCCCGAGGTCGCCACTCTTGAGCCAGCCGTCGAGGAACGTGTCGGCCGTCGCCTCGGGCTTGTTCCAGTAGCCGCGAATCAGGTTGGGGCCCTTGAACATGATTTCGCCGACCTCGCCCCGGGGCAACTCGTTGCCGGCCTCGTCGGCGACCTTCACCTGCATGGTCGGCACCGTGCGACCCGCACTGCGGGGCTTGCGCAGATAGTCGGCGCCGCTGTTCTGCGGGCCGTAGGCGCAGGTCTCGGTCATGCCGTAGCCGATGCCGGGCGCACCTCGCTTGAAGTTCTTGTCGATGCGCGACACGAGCTCGGGCGGTGCGGGCGCGCCGCCGCCACCAATCGAGGCCAGGCTCGACGTGTCGTACTTCTCGAAGTCGGGCGACTCGAGCATGTCCCATGACATCGTCGGCACACCGACGAACTGCGTGATGCGCTCACGTTCGACGAGCTCGAGCGCGCGCTCGGGCACCCACTTGTACATGATCACGAGCTTGAAGCCGCCGAGGTAGCAGCTCATCATGACCGGGATCAGCCCCGTCACGTGGAAGAGCGGCACGCAGAGGATGAAGCACGTCGGGTACGGGCTCTCCTCCTTCGGCGGGTACATCATCTGTTGCGTCGCCGAGCGGCACGCGTACGAGAGCAGCGCCGAGAAGATCGCACGGTGGGTCGAGACGGCGCCCTTCGGGTTGCCCGTCGTGCCCGACGTGTAGAGGATCGTTGCGTCGTCATCGGGGTCGATGTCGATGTCGGGAAAGCTCGCACCCGGCTCGCGCGCATCTGCCCAGGCGATCGTCCGCGGCGGCAGCTCACCCTCGCAGCGTACGGCGATGCAGCGGGCATCCAGCCCTTCGAGCAACCCCTTCGCGCGGTCGAGGCGCTCCTGATCGGCGATCAGCAGCTTCGCCCCCGAATCCTCGAGGCCGTACTGCATCTCGTCGGTGGTCCACCACGCATTCATGCAGACCGCGACGGCCCCCACACTCGTGATCGCCGTGAAGGCGATGATCCACTCGGGGTAGTTGCGCATCGCGATCGCGACGCGGTCGCCCTTCTGGACGCCGTGGGTATTCACCAGGGCGGCGGCGAGCTCTTCGGCCTGGCCGACGACGTCGGCGAACGAGTAGCGCTCGTCTTCGTAGATCAGGAACTCGGCGTCGCCGCGCGACTTCGCGAGCTGATAGGCGATGCGCAGGTGCGGCGGCGTCGCCTTGAACACCCGGTAGGTCTCCCCGCGAATCTCGGCCTCGCTGATCTCGAAACGACCGCCTTCGCCGGTCAGCTCGGCGCAGGCTTCTTCGAAGGACATCTGGGGCTCGGACATGGGCGCGTCTCCTGGCAGGGTGATCCGGGGCCGCCGGGCGTGCCCGGGCGGACCGGCGAGGCTAACCCGCGCCGATCGCGGCAGCCACGCCACTCGCGGCTCGGGCCGGGCCCGTCGATCACGAGGGCCACGCCCCGGTTGGCTCGCCTAGACTCACACCAAGGGAGAATCAAGGTGACCGAAGGACTCGATCTGGTGCTCGCCACAGCCGACCCGGCGGGGCTGGCGGCGTTCTACCAGGAGAACTTCGGGGCCGGGCGAGTGGCCGATGCGACGCCGTGGCGCGCCGAGGCCGCCGTGTCGCTCGGTGCACAGAGGCTCGCCTTCCGGCGCGCCAGCGAGGCGGAGCGGTCATCGCCCAAGGGCATCTATGACGCGATCGGCCTGCGCGTCGTCGCGCTGCTCGTCGAAGACCTCGATGCCGTGTGTGCGCGCCTCGAGGCGCTGGGGCGACGGGTTGCGCCGGGGGTCGATCTGCCCGGGCGACTCGCGATTCGCTTCGCCCGCGACCCCGACGGCAACACCCTCGAGCTGATCGGCCTGGGCGCTCCGCCACCGCCTCGGCCGATCCAGGTCGGGCTCACCGTGCGCGACGCCGAGGCGTCTTGCGCCTTCTACGAGCGAGAGCTCGGCCTGAAGGCGCAGCCGCCCGCCGAGATCTCGAAAGGGGTGACGCGCCATGGCTTCGACGCCGGAGGCTCGACGCTCAAGCTCTGGCAGCCCCGCGGTGACACCGCCGCGCTCGACGCGCCGCGCGAGGGGCAGATCGGGATCGATGCGGTCGTGCTGCGCGTGCTCCGACGCGGCGAGACAGCGCGTATCCTGACCGACCCCGACGGCAATCGCATCGAAGTACTGGCGGGCGAGTAGGCGGCGTCGCGCTCGCGCCGGCTAGGCGGCGGCCTGCCGCGCTTCGACCTCGGGCGATTCGGCGCGCGCCGCGCGCCAGGTCTCCGCGAGCACTCCCTCGGGCACGTCTTCGCAATCGTAGAACGGCGACTTGTGGGTGCCGCAGAGGCGATCCCAGAAGGTCGTGTACTGGCCGAAGTTGTAGTCGCAGTACCAGTGGTGGAGCGTGTGATGCCCGGTGTTGTTGAGCCAGGGCCAGCGGACGAACGACACGCGATCGTGAATCGAAACCGCCCACACTGACACGAGGCTCACCGACAGCAGGTAGACGCCCGCGTGCACGGGAAAGACGAACGCAAAGACGTGGTGCGGCAGGCCTTGAAAGAAGGCGTCGAGGGGATGGAAGGCGACGCCCACCCACGGCGTCGATTCGCGCCACTGATGATGGATGTGATGCAGGCGGCGGAAGAGAAAGTTGCCGTGCAGGGCGCGGTGGATCCAGTAGATGAGCGTCTCGCCCCAGACGAGCATCAGCGCTACCGAGCCGAAGATCCAGGCCCAGCCATGCTCGGCGACGTCCCAGTAGATGCCGCCGTAGCCCTGGGCGAGCAGATAGTGGAACGGCGCGACGAGGATCGCGTTGCCGATGACCGAGATCGCCGACCACTTCATCGCCTTGCGCACCGAGCGGCCATCGGCCTCGTACTGCGGGTGGAACCGGTCTCGCCGCACCACGAAGAAAAAGGCGTAGGAGAGCGCGCCGAGGATGAAGAAGAGCGACAGCCCGCCCACCACCAGCGTCAGGAACGTGACGAGCGGCGTCTCCGGCAGGCCGAGCAGGTGCGAGACCACGGGGTGGAACCTCCAGCGCGAGATGAAACGAGAGAGTGACGGAGGGCGGCGCCGATGCACCCCCGGCCCCCTCGGCGCCGCGGGGGATTCGCTGACTCGAAGCGCCCTGGAGTCTGATGTGGGGGTGCGGCCTGCCGTGAGCGCGCTCTGAGCCGCGCCGCGACCCGTGCCGGGGCGCGCGCAGCCGCCCACGAGTGAGCGGGGCGCGCACGCTACAGTGCGCGCTCCCCGAGACCCGGAGGCAACAGTGACCGAAGCGCGCCGACTGACCCGACTCTCCCGTTCGATCGAAGGCCGCGTCGCGCTGGTGACGGGTGCCGCGAGCGGGATGGGTCGGGCGACCGCCCACCTGTTCGCCGACGAAGGGGCCCACGTCGCCGTCACCGACGTCGACGCTGCCAGGGTCGAAGCCGTGGTCGCCGAGATCGAAGGGGCCGGCGGGAGCGCGGCCGGCTGGGTGCTCGATGTGGGGGACGCCGCCGCGGTGGCTCGAGTGGTCGGCGAGATCGTCGAGCGTTTCGGCGGTCTCGGCATCGTGGTGAACAACGCGGGCGTCTCGAGCTTTGCACCCATCGACCACGAGGGCCACGCCGCGGCGTGGCAGCTCGCGCTGGCCGTGAACCTCGAGGGGCAGATTCACGTGATCCAGTCGGCGCTGCCGCATCTCGAGGCCGACGGCGCGGGCCGCATCGTGAACATCGCGTCGACCGAAGGCGTGGGCGCGACGAAGTTCGGGAGTCCGTACACCGTGACGAAGCACGGCGTGATCGGCCTGACGCGTTCGCTCGCCGTCGAGCTCGCGACGCGTGGCATCACGGTCAACTGCATCTGCCCGGGGCCGATCAAGACGGGGATGACCGCGCCGATCCCCGACGACGCGAAGGCGAAGTTCGCGCGACGGCGCGTGCCGCTCGAGCGCTACGGCGAGCCCGAAGAGGTCGCCCACGCCACGCTGAGTCTGGTGCTGCCTGCGGCGTCGTACATCAACGGCGTCCACCTCCTGGTGGATGGCGGACAGACCGTGCGCAATGCCTGAAGCTGCAAGGCGATGCGGGACCGTCGCCGCAGCGACGACGATCCCGCGTCAGATGCAGCGTCGGGCTAGCGACGTCGCCGACGACCGTCGCGGTCTCGCTCCGATCCTCCGCCCGAGCCACCGACCCGGAACACGTCTCTCGGCAGCTCGCTGCCGATCGTGGTGTTGCGGCGAATCACGTCGGCGAGCCGCGTGTCGTTGACGGCGCGGATCTCCTCTTCGCTCATCGTGCGCTCGTACCAGTAGCGATCGCCGTCGCGCAGCGCGGCGAACTGGTCGGCGATGATGCGCGTGAAGAGCGGTCCGAGCTGGCTACCACGTTCGGGATCTTCAGCGAGGCCGCCCACCCAGAGATCGATCGACGCGACGTCCCCGTACGCCTCGGCGAGCCGCGTCTGGACGGCCGGATCGCTCGACACGTCGGCGAAGCTTCTTGCGCGCGACAGGCCGTACTTGCGGCGTGCCTCCGCATAGCTCGGCAGGCCGTGGTCGCGGCCGCGCTGCAGGTTCAGCGCCGGGAGGTCGAAGCCGCCTGCGCCGGGCGGGCCGAAGAGGAAGTTGCGCACGTCGTCGATCACGAGCGGGTCGATGCGTTGGTGCGCCTGCTGTGAGAGCCCGCGCAGGATCGGCTCGATGCCGCCTTCGTCGCGGATGCGATCCGGGCTGAAGAAGGCATCGCGGAGCGCGAGTGAGCCTTCGGGGATCTCCTGCAGATTCGCGTCGAGGCGCAGCAGCGTCGGCGAGAGCGCGCTGTGGCCAAAGCGGTACGCCGCGGTCGAGAAGGCGTTCGCGATGCGCGCGTCGACGTCGGGGTCGTAGCCCTCGTACCGGGGCAGAGCGTCTCGACCGAGCAGCGCGGGCAGGAACTCGCGATAGGTGATGGCCTGCATCAGGGCCCCCACCCAGATGCGGGCACGTTCGTAGATCTCATCGCCGCTCGCCTTCGGGTTCGCGCGCCGCAGCTCGTCGGCCACGCGGTTGTGCTCACGCACGAAGAGGGTGTGCATGGCGGCGAGGCCGACCTGCTCGTTCGCGCGGATGTCGCCGGCGATGAACATGATCTGAGCCGAGCCGCCTGTGGCGTTGTCGCCCGTGGCTTCGTCATCGGGCAGCAGGTCGCCCGGGCCGACGCGCAGCCGTCCCGTGCCGTCGAGCGTCCGGAGCAACGCGGCCCGCTCTTCGTCGGAGCCGTAGACGTTCGAGGCGTCGATCCAGCCCGTGATCTCGTTCAGCTGCTCGCGCACGTCTCCGGGCTCGGCGTCGTGGTCATGGATCGAGCGGTTGAAGGGAATGAACACCGCGCCCGTGCCCTGTGGGTCGAAGAACGGATCACCCGCCGGCACCGGGATCGGCGCCGGCTCGGGCGGATCGGTGCCCTCGGTCAGATCGATGTCGTGATCGAGGAACTGCCCCCACTGCCAGAGAAAGTCGCTGGTGCCGAAGGGGTTGGCGATCAGCTCCGACTGATCGCAGACGGCGTTGCTCACGACGCGCGCGCTCGGACGGTCGATGCCCGACATCGCCGACAGCCCGTCGCTGTAGTCGGCGCCCATCACCCGCAGCAGGGGGGTGTCGGTGGCGTTCATCGCGGGATCGCCGGTGTGGTTCTCACTGCCATCGAGCGTGCGGAAGTCGGACTTGCGATCACGTCGCGTGTCTTCGTGGTGTGAGTCGCGGTCGCGGCGCTCGACCTGGCGCGCGGGCGATACCTCCTTCGTCTTGCTCTGCGCAAACGCGCTCGTCGCGGGTGTGGTGAGGGCGGTGAGCCCGACGGTCATCACCGTGATCAGTTCGTTTCGACGTTTTCGCTCCATGATCAGATCCATCCCCTGGTGTGAACGCGCCCGGCGGCGCGTTCATGAGAGCTCCCCGAGCCGATGCGCAGGCTCGAGGGTTGATGGGGCATGAATCGGTTCGGCAGGTGAATCGCCCGTGACTGCAATCACCCGGCCGATCACTCCGCGCCAAGTCGTCGCGCGCGTGTGTCGGCCGTCTCATGACACACGACACCGCTGAACGCGCGGTGCGAACGAATCGGTTCACAGCTTGGATGAGTGGGTCACACGCGTGACGCGACGCACATCAAGGCGTGCGCCTGCGTCGGTGCCGACGACCAGCGGGTCAGGTGGGCTAGATCGTCGTGGGCCGCACCAGTGCGTCCGATCCACCGTCGGCGTGAAGCACCGCGCCGTGGACGAAGCGTGCATCGGGGCCCAGCAGGAAGCACACGACGCTCGCGAGCTCTTCGGCGGGTGCGGTGCGTCCGATCGGAATCGGCAGCGCACGCACGGGCTCGGCGATCTCGGGCGTCGCGTAGATCTGATCGAGCATCGGCGTCTCGGTCGTGCCGGGTGCGACGGCGTTCAGTCGAATGCCGGCGGCGCCCCAGTCGGCGGTGAGCGCGCGCACCTTGAACGCCAGCGCGCGCTTGGCGCAGCTGTAGGCCGTCGTACCGTCGCGACCTTCGATGGCGTCGACGGCCGCGGCTTCGTCGCCCGCGAGGCAGGCGTCGAGGCACGCGGGCACGCCGTTGTCGGGGACGACGTCGGCGAAGATCGCGCCGATCGACGAGATCGCGACGGCGGCGGGCGCGTCGCCGGCGGCGAGCACGTCCTTCAAGTCTTCGAGGATGGCCACCGCGCCGAAGTAGTTGACGCGGATGATCGATGCAGGGTCGGCGTAGGGGCCGAGCGCGGCACCCGAGACGAGGCCGTCGAGTCGACCCGAGGCGAGTTCGCGGACGCGCTCGGACGCATGCGCGCGCCCCGACTCGGTGCCGAGGTCGGCGACGACGTCGGTCGGCTGGACGTCGACGCCGATGATGTGGTGCCCCTCGCGCTTCAGTCGGTCGGCGGCGGCCGCGCAGATGCCCGAAGCGGCCCCCGTGATGGCGATGGTTCCCATGGGACGTCCTCCTCTCGAGACCTCGCGGTCTCGTGGCGCAGAGCCTACCCGCTTCGGCGTCGCGTCCGCACGGGCCAACCGATCGGCTAGCCTGGGCCGCATGGCCGAATCGATCCCCGCTGATGCACCGAACTTCGGCGCCCTGCTCGGGCCCTATCTCTCGCAGGTGCCCGCGGCGTCGGTGCCGCGGTTCCTGGCGCGCCTCGAGCGCGGAGCGGCCGACCGCTACCGCGCCTGGGCCGCGGCGCTCCCCGAGCATGCCGATGTCTTGCTCGGGTGCGCGGCGAGTGAGGAGCAGATCGCGATTCGGGCCGACGCGCTGTTCCCGGTGGTGGCGAGCGATCTCGCTGCCATCGAGGCGGCGCTGCCCGGGGCCCGCGACACCTACTACGCGACCTTCGATGCGTTGCCCTTGAAGGAGCAGCTCGCGCTGCAGGCCATCGCCGAGCGCCAGGGGGCCCAGGCCTGGCAGGGTCTCAAGCGCGACGACATGCCCCAGGCCGATCGGGACGAACTCGATGCCCTCTCCGCGCTCGAGCGGGAGAGTGCTGACAAGCTCGACGCCCTCGTCGCGATGCTCGGCGACTGAAGCGCGTCTTCTCGCCCCCGGCAGTGCGCCCGGGCTCAGCCCGGCACGCGCTGCTTGACGAACGCGCCGACGCGCTGCATGCCCTCGGTCGCCTCGGGGAACATCCCGCAGAGCCCGAGATAGCCGTGCACCATCTCGGCGGCGCAGTCGAGGATCACCGACGCGCCGGTCTGCGCGGCGCGCATCGCGAGGCGCGTCGAATCGTCCGACGTCGTGTCGATCTCGCCCACCGCCAGGTACATCGGCGGCAGACCCGTCAGGTCGGCATGCATCGGTGAGATCCCGGGGTCGGTCAGGTCGCCGTTCGGTCCCGCGTAGTCGCGAAAGCGCGCGCGGATCCACTTCGCCTCGACGAACGGGTCGTCGCCCCTCGGATGAACCGCCGCGTCGCCCGTTTGCTCGGCATCGAGCCACGGGGTGAGCCCCACCAGGCCGGCGGGCAAAGGATCGCCGGCGTCGCGCAGCGCGCAGAGCGCGGCGAGGCCGATCCCGCCCCCGCACGAATCGCCGGCGACGACGATGCGGTCGGGCGCGATGCCCGAAGCGACGAGCGCACGGTAGGCCTGCACCGTGTCGTCGACGGCGCGGGGGTAGGGCGCCTCGTCGGCCCAGGTCCACTGAAAGCAGACGACCTTCGCATCGCAATGGCGAGAGAGGTGCTCGCCGTACATCAAGTAGTGGTCGATGACCGTCGAGACGAACGCGCCGCCGTGCACGTGCAGCACGACGCGCGGGCTGTCGCGGTGCTCGGGCAGGTAGATCCACTTGGCCTCGATGCCGTCGAGTTCGACCGGCTCGACCACGGTGCCCGGGCTCGCCGCGTTCGGATGGATCGCGTGCATCTTCTCGCGCACGATCTCGATCGGGTCTTCGTGGTGCACGTCGCCGCCGGGCAGGGCGGCCATCAATGCGTGGTACTGCTCGCTCGCCATGACTGCGCTCCTTCGGGAAGCCGCATCGCGGAGGCCAAAGCACGACGGGGGATCGACTTGCGTCGATCCCCCGTCTCGATTCGAGCCTCGAACGTCGACCCTAGCTGGCCGAGTTGCTCTCGAGGATGTGCACGCCGCAGGCCGAGGCCAGGCCGATCACGTGGGCCAGGCCCACCTTCGCGCCTTCGATCTGGCGCGGGCCGGCTTCACCGCGCAGGTGATGGCAGATCTCCCAGATGTTCGCGATGCCTGTAGCGGCGATCGGGTGACCCTTCGACTGCAGCCCGCCCGAGACGTTGACCGGCAGCCGGCCGTCACGGTACGGCGCGCCGCTCTTGAAGAAGTCGACGGCGCCGCCTTCTTCGCAGAGCATCAGGTTGTCGTAGTGAACGAGCTCGGCCGTCGCGAAGCAGTCGTGCAGCTCGACGAGGTTGAGATCCTCCGGGCCGATGCCCGCCTGCTCGTAGGCCTGGGTGGCGGCCTGGCGGGTGAGCGTGTTGACGTCGGGCAGCACCTGGCACGCCTCCTGGTAGGGATCGCTCGTCAGCACCGAAGCGCTCACCTTCACCGCGCGTCGCTGCTGCTCCTGAGAGAGCGTGGCCAGCTTCGAGCCGCTCACGACCACCGCCGCCGCAGCCCCATCGCAGTTGGCCGAACACATCGGCCGCGTGTTCGGGTAGGCGATCATGATGTCGTTCATGATCTCCTCGACGGTCATCGCCTTGGTGTAGGCCGCGAGCGGGTTGAGCGTCGAGTGCCCGTGGTTCTTCTCCGAGATCTTGGCGAACAGCTCGAAGTTGGCACCGCCGTACTTGTGGCCGTACTCCTGGCCGATCTGCGCGAACACGCCCGGCATCGTCTCGGTGCCGATGCGCCCATCGACGCCTGCGACGGCACCGAAGCGGCCCGATCGCTGCCAGCTGTCGCCGTCCTTCTTGGCGCTGCCGCCCGCGAGGAGGCCTGCGCCGGCGAGCTTCTCGACGCCGACCGCGAGGCCGAAGTCGCTCTCGCCGGCCTTGACCGACATGATCGCGACGCGCAGCGCGGTCGCGCCGGTCGCGCATGCATTCGAGACGTTGTAGGCCGGGATGCCGGTCTGGCCGCACTGCTTCTGGATCGTCTGCGCGATCGGCAGGGGGCCTCCCATCAGGTTGCCGGCCGCGATGATGCCCATGTCCTTCATCGAGACACCGGCGTCGGCGATCGCGGCGAGCGTGGCCTGCGACGCGAGGTCGGCCACGTCCAGCTCCTTGTGCTTGCCGAACTTGGTCATGTTGATGCCGAGGATGTAGACGTCGTTCGAACCCATGTGATTTCTCCTGGATCGATGGATCGTGGTCTTGGGGGTCGCCCGGGTCGAGCCTCGGGCGCAGATCGAAGTGAGGCCGCCCTGCCTAGGCCGCGGGCTCGAAGGCGAAGTTGACCGCCTCGACGCCTTCGCCGTCGGTGCCGACGGGCACGGTCGTGAGCTTGACCGGCATGCCGAGCTTCACGTGCTCGGCGGTCGGCTCGACGTTCACGATGTTGGCGCGCACGCTGGTGCCGTCGCAGTCGACGACGCCGGCCACGAACGGCACCGGGATCCCGGGCGCCGCGAACGAGACGATCGTGAACGTGCGAAGCGTGCCCTGGGTGGCGATGCGGGCCCGCTTGAACTCGGTGCCCGAGCAGTTGGCGCACGCGTTGCGGCGATCGAAGAAGCGGGCGCCGCACGCGGTGCACTCGTTGGCCTCGAGGTGCGGGTCGTCGCCCAGAACGAGGTAGTCGACGAAGGGGATCTGCTCTGCCACCTGGGGTCTCCTTGGGGGTTCCTCCGGATGCGCGCCGCGGTGGCGGTCCGGAGTCGAAATCGCTGACATGAGGGGATAGTGGATTCACGACGGCTTCGCCCGTCCGGCATCTTGCCCGCGGGTGAAGCCTAGCTGCGCGTCAGAAGCCACCGAAGCCACGACGTCGACTTCTGCTGCCGGGCCTGCGCGGCGAGCCCCTGCTCGACCAGCAGGTCGATCTGTTTCGCGACCTCTTCGCGCGCTGCGAAGAGTGCCGGGTCGGTCGTGGCCCCGTTCGTCAGCTCGGCGACGTCGATGGCTCGGCCATAGCTGACGTGGATCGGCACCGGCTTGGGCAGAACGGAGAGACCCATGCCGCGCACGACGGGCGGCAGTTCGTCGCGACCGCGGAGGAAGCGGTCGAGTAGGCCCGACCGATGCACCCACTTGCCGATCAAGGTGTTCATGTAGTCGTCGGCGTCGGCGACGACGTCGAAGCAGTGATCGCCTCCGGCCACACCGACCGGTGTGATCGTGTAGTTCATCTCGATCGCGAGCTGAATGAAGCCGGTGCGCTGCTTCCAGACGAGTCGATGGCCTTCGTGGCGCTTCTTCATCACCTCGCGGCTGCCGCCCGGAAAGACGACGATGCTCTGCTCGGTGCGCATCAGGCCCCGGACGAGCTCGCGATCCCCGGTCACGGCGCCGAGCGACTCGACGAAGTCGCGGTAGAAGGGCAGCTTGAAGTGGAGCCGGTCGGCGAGGCCGCGGGGCACCTCGCCCAGCGTGTCGTAGATGCCGATCATCAACACCGGGTCGGCCAACGAGTAGATCGAGTGGTTCGCGACGTACATCGTCGGGCGGGACGCGTCGAGGTTCGCGGTGCCATGGAACGTGGGCGCAAAGTAGAAGCGAAAGAGAGAAAGGAAGCGTTCGGTCGCCTCCTTCGAGGGCTGCTCCCAGGAGAGCACCTTCTCGAGCTCTTCGTATTCGGTGTGATCGGACACCGTCGTCTCCAGGCGCGGGCGCACGTCGGCGCCGCCCTCGGAGGGTAGCAGCCAGGCCTTCGCTCGACGTGGGCCGCGCGTTCCCGCGCCCCAACGCTCCCGTGCGCGGCCCGAAACGAAGAAGGGCGGGACCGCTCGCGCGGCCCCGCCCCGGGTGTTTCGGCTCGATCGTGCGGGCTAGAAGGGCTGGCCCACTCCGGCCTCCATGACTTCGAGCGACTCGCTGAACGAGACGCCGTCGTCGGCCGTGACGTCGAACTGGACGCTGCCGTCGACGTTGATCTGAATGCGCGCGTCGCCCCAGAGCGTCGTATCGACCCACTGCTCTTCGATGATCTCGTACCGCGTCATGAACGCGCGGCCGACGTAGACGAGCGTCGACTCGCTCAGGCTCTCGACGACGAGATGACCCCCATCGACGTAGAGGTCGAGGAAACCACCGCCGAAGCCGGTCTTCTGCGCCTGACCGTAGATCCAGAGCTCACCGCCCTGCGAGAAGCCGGCGATGGGTGCCGGCGACTCTTCTTCGGGGATGGCGGCGAAGATACCGACGCGCGGGCCGCTGATCTCGTCGAGATCCTCGGGCACCTCGCTGCCCTCGGGCAGCTGCGCGAGGAACGTCCCGATGTCGAGGATCGTCACGTCGGGCGTGTCGACCGTCTTCACCAGGTTGACGGTGTGCATCAGGTACGGGCTCGCCGCCGCGAGGTCGGCTTGGCCGTCCTCGGTGACGGGGGGCTCGAACTCGGCCTCCGCCATGGCGACCGCGTCGTACACGCGCACGACGATGCCGTTCAGCGAGAGGTCCATCGCCAGGTAGACGTCGTCCATCGAGACGTAGGGCACACCCAGCTCGATCTGGACGGGCTCCGACTCATCGAGGTTCGAGAGGAGCAGGCGGGCCTGCATGCCCGGATCGGCGTTGCCGCCGCCCGCGTTGTAGAAGAGGAAGAGGTCGATCTCGATCGTCTCTTCTTCGTCGACGACCGTGCCCTCGTACATGCCGTAGAGCAGCTTCTCGGTCTGCTCGAGCAGGTGCTCGAAGGCTTCTTCTTCGTCGACGGGCTCGATCTCGAGCTCTTCGAGGGCGTCGAAGAGCTCTTCGACGACGGGCGACTCTTCTTCGTCGTAGTCCCACTCACCCGGCACGGGGAACGCGTCGTGGATCTCGTCGGTGATCACGATGCCGTTGTCGGGATCGCCGTCCTCGTCGAAGCTCTGCAGCAGCGCCGCCATGTTGACGCTCGAGAAGAGCTCGGGGCTCGGCATCGAGCCGCCGTAGCCGACGGCCGCCAGGTCGTCGACATCGGCGCCGGTGAGCATCGAGGGCGTGACGACCTCGAGGTCGAGGGTGGCGGTGACGCTGCCGAGCAGAATCTCGCCGATGTAGAAGCGCACCTCACTGCCGGCGGGGCAGGTGAACTCGCCCGCTGCGTTGGTGAAGCGTCGGGTCGTGTCGTCCCCGCACTCGTAGCCGAGGCCCGCGACCTCGGCGTCGACGAAGACACCCGTGACCTCGGGATTCGAGTCGTCACTGCAGGCAACGAGCAGGAGCATCGTGCCGAGTACCGCAATGGCGCGTGCGATCTTCATTTCATCCATCCATCTGGAGTCGCTCGGGCGGGGACGCGATCCGATCGCGACCGCCGGCTGGGAGCGCGGTTCGAGTGAGCCCCTCTCATCGGCCGTTCGGCGAACGGCTTGATGAAACTCGGACGGGGATCGGGGGATGGACTGATGTGTGGGTTTTTTGCGACGGCCGTTCGAGGCCTCGTGTATCAGCGAGCCCGCTTCTCGCCGCGCGCGATCTCCTCGCGGATCGCGAGACCGAAGAGCGCCGGATTGAACGAGCGCCCACCGAGGATCGGCTTCGTGTCGCGATCGATCGCGCGCTGGCCGGGCAGCCGGTATCGGCCACTCAGCAGGGCGGACGCGAGCAGCGCATGCATCTCGGCGATGGGCCAGAACGATCCTGTCGGTCGACCGACGCCGAGCACGAAGAGGTCGTGGCGTCGGGGGTGCATGGTGCCCATGAAGAGGTCGAGGTCGTCGTCGTGGGTGTCGACCAGCTGGGTCGGCAGGTACGGGTACTGCAGGTGGAACCCCGTCGCGAAGATCACGACGTCCGCCGCTTCGACCCCGCCCCCCTCGAACGCGACCCGTTCGCCGTCGAAGCGCGAGATCGTCGGTCGCGCCTGCACGACGCCGCGCTCGAGCGCATCGAGGAGCGGCTCGCACACCGTCGCGCGCTTTGCGCCCACGTCGGCGGGCGGCGGCGGCAGCCCCAGCGCTTCGAAGCGTCGCATGCGTTCACCGAAGCGCTTGCGCATCATCACGCCGCTGAGCTTTGCGAACGCCGCCTCGCGCACGCTGCGCGGCAACCGTGCGAACGCGCCCGGCACGTCATCGCAGGGGTGCATCATCGGCGCACCCTCGGCCGCGGGCCGGCCCTCTGCGAACTTCGGCAGGATCCACGTGCCGCCGCGCGCCGACAGAAAGACGGCCTCTGCGCCGGCCTCGGCGGCTTCGCACGCGATCTCGCAGCCCGTGTTGCCCGTGCCGGCTACGACGACGCGGCGACCGGCGAGTGACGCCGGCGTCTCGGGGTCGCGATATGCCTGCGAGTGGAACGCCTCGCCCGCGAAGACGCCCGGCACCTCGGGCCGCTTCGGTGCCCAGTAGTTGCCGGTGCAGGCCAGCAGCGCGTCGTACCGCTCTTCGCTGACGTCGCCGCTCGCCCTGTCGCGCACCGTGATGCGCCAGCCGGTGGGTTCGAGCGCCTCGGCGGCGACGACCTCGACGCCCAGCTGAATGCGGTCTCGAAAGTCGAACGCGTCGATGTACGACTCGAACCAGCCCAGCACCTGCTCGTGGGTCGGAAAGGGGGGCCAATCCGCGGGCATCTCGAAGTCGCTCAACCGACTCATCGCCAGTGTCGTGTTCGTATGGATCGAGCGGTAGATCGCCGAGCGACCATTGGGGTTGTCGTAAGCCCACTGCCCCCCGATCACGGTCGACATCTCGAGGCAGTCGGCATCGACGCCGGCAGCGAGGAGTGTCTTCGTCGCGACGAGACCGGAGGGCCCCGCACCGACGACGCAGGCTCTCGGCATGACGGTTCTCCTCCGCTCCGATGACGTTCGCGTGGGCGGTGCGCCTGCGATTGGACGCACTGGCGCGAATGGGCCAACGTCGAGGGGCGCGCGCGTCGAGGCGCCGAAGCGCGCGCCGATCCCGACCCGCAACAGGCTAGACGAAGAGAAAGCGAGACACCCGATGCCCGCCGCCGCGACCACCCGCAACATGGACGTCCCCGCCGATGCGCTGTGGGCACTGATCGAGAACTTCGGCGACTGCAGCTGGATGCCCGCCGGCACGAGCGTCGAACTCGAGGGTGAGGGCGTCGGCATGACCCGCGTCGTGGGGGGCGTGATCCGCGAGCAGCTGGTTCGGCTCGACGCGCCCGCGCGGACGCTCGTCTACAAGATCCATGACGAGGGCGCGCCGTTTCCGGCCACGGGGTACGAGGCGACGATGGTCGTCGACGACTCGGCCGGCCGGACGACGCTCAGCTGGAGCTGCGAGGCAACGCCCATAGAGGGGACGACGCCCGAAGAGCTGAAGACGGCGATCGAAGGCATGTACGCGCTGATGGGTGGATGGATCGAAGATCGCGTGAAGGCGCTCGGCTAGATCTCACCGCCTCGGAGGCCGGCGCCCACGATGCGATCGATCTTCACCGAGACCTTCGCGGCGCTCGCACTCCCGTCGTTCCGGCTGCTATGGGTCGGGACGCTCCTCTCCTTTCTCGCCTTCTTCATGTCGACGGTCGTTCAGAGCGTTGTGGCCTTCGATCTGACCGGCCGCAACGACGCCGTAGGCAGCGTCGTCTTTGCGCAGGGCGTGACGATGGCGCTGCTCGGTCCGATCGGCGGCGCCTACGCCGATCGTCTGCCCAAGCGCCGTGTGATCGCGACGGGGCAGCTCGTCGCCGCCGCGGTCTTCGTCATGCTCGCCGCGCTGGTCGCTGCCGAGCGCATTCATCTGGCGTGGCTCGCCGGCGGGGCGTTCGTGATGGGCGCGAGCTTCGCCTTTCTCGGACCGGCGCGGCAGGCGCTGGCGATCGAGTACGTCCCCGATGCGCTGCGGGGCAACGCCATGGCCCTGACCAACGTCGCGAACACGGCGTCGCGGGTCTTCGGCCCGGCGGCCGCCGGGCTCTGCCTCTCGTTCGCGGCGTTCGGCGCAGCCGGTGCTTTTGCGGTGATGGGTTCGCTCTATGCGGTTTCGGCGCTGAGCGTCGGTTGGCTGCCGCACTCGCCCGTGCGCGAAGGCGCCACCGAGAAGCACGTGCTCGCGGATCTGCGCGAGGGTCTCGCCTACGTATGGGCGCACAAAGAGGTGCGCTTGCTGCTTCTCTATTTCGTGACGGTCATCCTCGCGGGCTTTCCCCACGTGACGGTGCTGCCGGGGCTGCTCGCGAATCAGCTCGATCTACCGCCCGAGCAGGTCAGCGGGCTCTTCGTCTGGTCGGCCGTCGGCGCGCTGGCGGCCAGTCTGGGCGTCGCGCGGCTGGCCGACTCGAAGCATGCCCTGCTGGTGTACTCGACGTTCTCGTTCGGCTTCGGCGCTTCTCTGGTGCTCCTCGCCGCGGCACCAAACTGGACCGTCGCGTCGGTCGCCATGTTCGGTGCGGGCGTCGCGAGCGGGGGGTTCCAGGCGCTCAACTCCGCGGTGATCGCGAAGCGGGTCGAGCCCGTCTACATCGGGCGCGTGATGTCTCTCACGCTGCTCGCCTTCGCCGGCTTTGGGCTCATGGCGTTGCCCTACGGTGTGCTCGCCGACGCGGTGGGTGAACGCACCACGCTGTACGCGATGGGCGGCCTCGTGCTCGGCCTCTCCCTCGTCTTCACGACGGCGCTCGTCCGCCTCGAGCGGGGCACGGCAGGCTGATCGAAGCGGCGCGCGCGTGTCCAGATTCGGGCCGCTTTCGAGCCCGCCGCGGCTGGTGTAGACATGGGCGGTGCCGCTCCGAATCGACCACACCCATGAAATCGACGCGCCCGCCGAGGTGGTCTGGAAGGTTCTGACCGACTTCGAGGCCTACGGCGACTGGAACCCGTTCGTCGTGGCCGCGAGCTGCTCGCTCGAGGTCGGCGCTGCCATGGACATGCAAGTGCGCGTTCTGCCCTTCATGACCCAGCGACAGCGCGAGTGGATCACCTCGATCGAGCCCGGCCGAGGCTTCTGCTACGCGATGTCGAAGACGCCGGGGCGCGCACTCAGGAGCGAGCGCTGTCACGAGATCGAACCGATCGACGCCGAGCGCTGCCGCTACATGTCGAGATTCGAGATCGCCGGGCCCGTCTCGTCCATCGTCCAGGGCCTTCTGGGTGGACAGCTCCGTCGAGGTTTCACCGAGATGTCGGCGGCGATCCAGGAGAGGGCCGAGTCGCTCACGACGGCCCGAGACGAGGTGACGCCGTCGTGATCGAACGGCATCCAAGAAGAGCCGACCGCACCCGGTCGCGGAGCGCTCGCCAGGGGAGGAACAACATCGTGGCTATCAATCGAGTCGCGCGGCAACCGCGCCGAATATGGGGCGCCGTCACAGCCTTGCTGATCGTCGCGCTCGCGCCGTTCGCCGGTGCGTTGGCCGCGCCCGACGCCGACGATCTGCGCGAGCGGGCCACGCTCGTGTTCAGTGTGCTGCCGAGCGACGCGCCGAACCCCGAGAACACGGTGACCGACGAGAAGGTCGACCTGGGGCGTATCCTCTACTACGACGAGCGCCTGTCGAAGAACCAGGACATCTCGTGCAACACCTGCCACCTGCTCGACCGATTCGGCGTCGACGGTTTGGCGACGTCGACCGGGCACCGAGGCCAGAAGGGCGGTCGCAATGCGCCGACCAGCCTCAACGCGGCGCTTCACGTGTCGCAGTTCTGGGATGGGCGCGAGCCCGACGTCGAAGCGCAGGCGCTCGGTCCGCCGCTCAACCCGATCGAGATGGCGATGCCCAACGCCGAAGCCGTCGAGGCCGTGCTGCAGTCGATCCCCGGCTATGCGCCGCTCTTCGCCGCGGCTTTCCCGGCCGACGAGCAGCCGATCACGTATCAGAACATGGGGCGGGCGATCGGCGCGTTCGAGCGTCAACTGCTGACGCCGTCGCCCTTCGACGACTTCCTGAGCGGTGACGACGACGCGCTGAACGAGCAGCAGCTCGCCGGGTTGAAGCGCTTCATGGATACGGGGTGCACGGCCTGTCACACCGGGGCGCTCTTCGGTGCGGGCAGCTTCCAGAAGCTGGGCGTCGTCCATCCGTACGACGATCCCGACAAGGGCCTCGAAGAGGTCACCGGCAAGGAGAGCGATCGGCAGATGTTCAAGGTGCCGTCGCTGCGCAACGTCGCCGAGACCGGCCCCTACTTCCACAACGGTCAGATCGAGACCCTCGCCGAGGCCATCCGGTTGATGGGGTACCACCAGCTCGGGGCCGAGCTGACGGCCGAGCAGATCGCCGAGATCGAGGCGTTCCTGGGCTCGCTCACCGGCCGTGTCGACGCCGAGTTCGTCGCGCGCCCCGAGCTGCCGGCGAGCGGCCCGAACACGCCGGCGCCCGACCCCACCTGATCCAGAGGAGCCCGTCGCGGGTCTCGCCCCGTGCGAGATCCGCGACGACGCTCGGTCGTCGATGGGTCGGAGCGCTAGAATCGCGCTCCGCCCATGAGCGAGACACTCGACCCCCACGCGAATGCAGCGAGCGGCGCGCGGTACGAGGCGTGGCGACTCGCCGCGCTCGCTCTACTCGCGGTGCTGATCCTGATCCCGGTCACACTGCCGGTGCCCGTCCTGCGCACGCTGGTGCAGGACCGCTTCGACGTCTCCGAGCTGGCGACGTCGCTCTTCATGTCGATCAACATGATCGGCGCGGCCGTGGCGGCCCCCCTCGCGGGCCTGCTCGCCGACCGCCATCTGCGCCGCCCACTCTTCATCGCCGCCGCGCTCGTCCTCGATGCGCTCTGCTTCTTCGCGCTGACGCTCGACGTCTCTTTTCCGCTCTTCATGTCGATCCGCTTCGTCGAAGGCTGCGCGCACATCGTCGCGCTCTCGCTGCTGCTCGGGCTCGCCCACGGTGCGCGGCCCGAGCCCGAGCGCGGCCTCGCGATGGGCCTCGCCGGCGGAGGTCTATTGCTCGGCGTCGCGATCGGAGCGCCCATCGGGGGCGTGCTCGGCGAAGACGACCCGCTCGTCCCGCTGCGTCTCGGGGCTGTGCTGCTGCTCGGGACGGCCGTTCTGGCCATCGCGGTCCTGCGCGAAACGCACGTGGCAGGCCGCGAACGCGCCGGGCTCGGGGACATGATCGACATGGTGCGCGATCGCCCGCTCGTCGCGGCGCCGCTCGCGTTCGCCTTTGCCGACCGATTCACGGTCGGCTTCTTCACGTCGACGTTCTCGCTCTACCTGACGCGCATCCATGGCTTCGACCCGGCGGGCGTCGGGGGGCTCATCGCCGCCTTCATGCTGCCGTTCGCGTTGCTGTCTGTCCCGCTCGGCCTGCTCTCGCGCCGCATTTCGCTGGCTCTGCTGCTCTGCGGTGGGAGCGCGCTCTACGGTCTCGCGGTGGGGAGCCTCACCTTCTGGTCGCCCGGCGCGTTGCCCTTCTTCATGTTCGTGAACGGCACACTCGCCGCCGTGATGTTCGTGCCCTCGATGCTGATGACGACCGAGCTGACGCCGGAGCGACTGCGCACCACTTCGCTCGGTGCATTCAACGCCGCCGGCAGCCTCGGTTTCATCGTCGGGCCGATCGTCGGCGGCCTCGTGAGCGAGTCTGTGGCATCGAGCTTCGGCTGGCCCGCGGGCTACCGAGCGGCGTTCCTCGTCGCGGGGGCGGCCGAGATCGTGCTGGCCGCGGCGACGTTTGGTGCGCTGCGTCGCTTCGAGGCGACGCACCGGGCGGTGACGGCCGCCTGATCGCTGCGTCGGTCAGGCGGTTTCGGCTGACGCACGATCTCGAGCCTGGCTCGTTGACCCGCAACAGACGCGCAACTCGTCGCGATCCGTGCCCGGCAACTCGGCCTACGACGGCGGTGCAGCGGCCATGACCCTGCCGATCGGCACCTGCCCTCGGGCGGGGCCCTGTGGCACGTTGACATCATGCTGACGACGCCCGCTCACCCGATTCGAACGCTGCTCCGCTCGGTTCTCTGCCTCGGCAGTCTTCTCTTCATTGCGTGCGACGAAGCTGCGATGGCCCCGCCGCATGTGACGGCCGAGATCACCGCCATGAACGTCTACTCCGATTGTGATCCCGGCGCCGGGGGCCCGGGCGACTTCGATCTTACGGTTGAGATCGAAGAGGTGACCATCCGGACCGGGGGGAAGGGCGGCGATACCCGGACCTTCACGCTCCTCGGGTCGGCCGTTGTGCCGCTCACGGCCGCGGTCGGCGAGGACGTCGACGTCTCGGGCACGCGGGTCTCGGTCCCGTTCGACGCCTCTGAAGAGATCGATCTGCGCTTCAGCTTCAGGGTCGACGAGTGGGATGGCGGCCCGCTGCAGTGGACGAGCTCGATCTGGCGGGAGTACCGGCACCGGCCCGACGAGCGCGATTGGGAGTACATCTTCGGCAGTGGGAACGCACGGCTCATCGATGTCATCGTGCTGGGCAACGAGGATCTGATCGGTCGAGACGGCTTCGAGGTCGGCGCGGGGTTCGGCTCGGACTGCCACGTGGAGGTGTACACCGAGATCTATGAAGAGTGAGCTCGGCGGCGCGCGGGGCTAGACGACGGCGCTGGCCTCGCCGAGCAGCACCCGCGTCGTATCGTCGTCCTGCTTGTCGACCCAGACCTCACAGTGCACGCGAGTCTGGGTGCCCTCGGGCTCTTCGTGCTTGATGCGGCCATGCACCGAGAGCGCGTCGTCGACCCAGACGACGTTCGTGAGCTTGACCGACATGCGGCCGCCCGTGAGCCAGCCTTCGCCGAACTCGCGCTCCATGATCTCGCTCACGAAGCACGTCGTCATCATGCCCTGCACGACGATGGTCGGAAAGCCGAGCTTCTTCGCCTGCTCGCGGTCGGTGTGATAGTTGGCACCCGGACCCGAGAACATCCAGCAGCGGCGTTCGTCGACGAGCTTCGGGATCGACTCGAAATCGCGGCCCGTCGCCGTCGGGAAGGGCGGTCGAGCCGCCGCCCGCTCGGCCTTCTTCTTCGAGGCCGTCGCCGCGTCGACCACGAAGCCGTCGCTCTTCTCGGTCTCGTCCCTGGGCGGCAGGAACGACTGGAACGTGCGGCCGCGCACGAGCAGCCGGCCGTCGAGGGCGTCCATGATGTCGGTCTCGTTCACGACGTAGTCTCGCCCGCGCTTGTGGAAGCGATCGATGATCGTCGAGCGCGTCCTGATCTTCGAGCCGATCTCGATGGGGGCGAAGAGGAACCAATCCTGCTGGCCGTGGAGGTTCCCGAAGAGGTTCTTGAGATACCACTCGCCCAGGTGCTCGTAGCACTCGCTGTGATGCAGCAGCGGCGGCGCGAACTTGCGGCCGCTCTGACTGGGCTCGCCGAGCGCATCGACATAGAAGTCGACGACCTCCTGCGTGACGTCGTACTCGTTCGAGCCGCAGTGGCGGCCCACGTAGGCAGGGCTTCCTTTGAGGTTCATGGCGGGGCTCCTGGGGCGGGCGTGAGAGGCGCCCGAGGCGGGCTCGACAGGGTATCCGGCGTGCTGCATCGCAGCCAAAGCATCGCGGGTGCACCGGATTCGCCCTGCGGGCATCGAACGAGCGAAGCGCCCGCGGGCGCGGCAGCATTCGGCCAGGAGGCAGGCGACATGGGCGTACGAGTCGGGATCGGTGTGGGGCGCTTCGTCTTCGACGACGTGCCGGGCTTTCGGGCCTGGGTCGATGCGTGCGAGGGGAGCTCGATCGACTCGATCTGGCAATCGGATCGCGTGATCTCGAACGAGCCCTTTCACGAGCCGCTGTCGTTGCTCGCCGTCATCGCCGGCGCCACCCGTCGGCTGAAGATCGGCATGAACGCCGTGGTGCTCGGGTTTCGCGACCCGGTCACGTTTGCGCGGCAATGCGCTTCGATCGATCACTTGAGCGAGGGACGGCTGCTGCCCGTCGTCGGTGTCGGCAACGGCGGGCTCGACGCGTGGAAAGCGACCGGACGCACGCCGGCCGGTCGAGGCAAGCGCGCCAACGAGGCGCTCGAGGTGATCACCCGGCTGTGGGCCGAAGAGAAGGTCAGCTTCGCGGGCGAGTCGATCGAGGTCGAAGAAGCGACGATCTCACCGCGGCCGACCCAGCAGCCGCTGCCCATCTGGATCGGCGGCTCGAGCCGCGCCGCGATCGTGCGCACCGTGCGCTACGGCACGGGCTGGCTCGCCGGCTTGCAGGACATCGACGGGGCCATCACCACAGCCGGTGAGATCCGGGCTGAAGGCGAGGCCCAGGGCAAGCCGATCCCCGACGATCACTACGGCGCGACGGTGCTCTATCGCATCGAGACGGCTGAGGAGTCGGCTCGCAAGACCGACGCGGCCGCTGTGCCGCTGCGCTCGGCGTCGAAGCTGGTGGTCACGGGCACCGCCGATGCGTTGATCGAGCACTTCGCCGCGTATGCGCGCGGCGGCATCACGAAGTTCGTCGCAATCCCGGTGGCGTCGGAGCAGCGGGACTTGATGGAGCAGACCCGGCGACTGGCCGAAGAGGTCATCCCGGCGGCGATGAAGCTGCCGACGGGCCCGCCCGGCGGCTGAGCCGCTGCGCCGCGTCAGCCCCAGGCGATCACGTGGAGCATCAGCCAGATGACGATGCCCGTGACCGAGACGTACATCCAGCCCGCCCACGTCCACCGGGCGACGCGCTTGTGGGTGGCAATGCGGTTCGTGAACGCCAGGTAGACGCTCGTGAGGATCGCGGGGAAGACGATCGCCGAGAGACCGATGTGTGAGATCAGAATCGCGAAGTAGATCGGCCGAATGAAGCCCTGGCCGGCGAACTTCGTGTCTCCGTACCCGTAGTGGTAGTAGATGTAGGTGACGAGGAAGAGCGCCGAAGCAGCCAACGCCGACAGCATGAGCTGCTGGTGCAGCTTGCGCTCGCCGCGCGCGATGGCGCGGCGGCCGAGCACGAGCAGGGTCGCGGCCACGGCGTTGAAGAACGCATTCAACGCGGGCAGCTGGGTCGATCCACCCGACGCGGGCTCGTCGTGGAAGTAGACGAGCCAGACGAGAAAGCCGAGGGCCGCCGTCGTGATGACGACGTTGATCGCCGCGAAGCGACCCGGAGTAAGAGCGCTCTGCGTCGTCTCGCTCATGATCGCTCGACCTCCGGCAGCGGCGGCAGCCCCGGCTCGGGCTGCACGCCAAAGGTGTTGAGCGCCATCGACACCAGGTTGTACTGGCCGACCGTGAACACGAAATCCATCAGCTGCTTCGTGTCGTAGTGCTCGGCGAGCGCGGCCCAGTGGGCGTCGCTCACGAAGGCGTCTGAGTGCAGGTCGTCGGTCGCGCGCAGGATCGCCTGATCGAGCGCCGACCAGCCGGCCGCGTCCGGGCCTTCGGCGATGCGCTCGATCTCGTCGTCGTCGAGCCCGCAGCGTTTGCCGATCACCACGTGTTGCCCCCACTCGTAGGCCGACCGGCACAGCCAGCCGATTCGCAGAATCGCGATCTCGCGATCGCGCTCGGGCAGCGTTGACTTACCGAGGATGTGATTTCCGAACACCAGCCAACGTCGCGCCAGGTCGGGGTGGTTCGCGAGCGTGCGAAAGATGTTGAGCGTCGGGCCGCTGCCCATGTTCACGCGCGCGGCCTCGGGCAGGTCGTCTTCTGCGAGCGGTGCGATGCGGGGGGTCGAGAGTCTAGGGGGCACGGCGGGGTCCTCGGTGGCCTGGCGCTGGCAAGGTCGTCCACAGCATACTCTCTGCTTGGCGAGACACCGAATCTGGACGAGCCGCAGACGATGGGAGAAGCGACGTGTCGAACGCAGAGAGCTACGAGATCGAGGGACGCAACGTTACGTTGCCCGCCGTCGTGCGCGACGCGGCGAATGGGTCGGTCATGTACATGGTGCCCGCCGACGCGGCCGCGAAGCTGGTACCCGACGCCTTCGAGGTCGTCGAAGCCGCACCCGGCCAGACGCAGTGCACGATCGTCATTGTCGACTACAAGGACAACGACCTGGGCGACTACGACGAGGTCGGGATCGTCTTCTTCGTGCGGCCCAAGGGTCAGCCCGACGCCGAGATGGGCTCGTACATCTACAAGCTGCCGGTGAATCAGTCGTTCACCTGCGAGGCCGGCTGCCGCATCTGGGGCTTTCCGAAGAGCGTCGAGACGATCGACTTCAACTATGGAGACGCATCGGCGACCTGTCGGCTCGAGATGGGCGGGCAGCACGTGCTCACCCTGACCGTTCCGCGCGGCGGCGACGGCGAGACACCCGAGAGCGAGGCCGTGGGCTACACGGTGATCGAAGGCGTGCCCCACAGCCTGACGTTCACGCGGGGTGGTCGCGGCGAGAAGACGACGCCGGGCGGCGAAGGCGTGGCGCTCGAGCTCGGCGACCATGAGATTGCGACCGAGCTGCGAGCGCTTGGCCTCGAGACGGCGGCCCCGTTGCTCTCGGCCTGGAGCGAGCACATGTTCGGTGAGTTCGGAGAGTGTGAGAAGCTCTGAAGAGCTCCGCGGAGCTCAGGCGGCTTCCTTCTCCAGATGATCTCGCCACCACGAGATCGTGCGGGCGATCGCCTCTTCATGTGAGACGCGGGGCGTGTAGCCCAGGACCCGTCTGGCCTTGCTGCCGTCGAACGTGTGCGTCTTGCAGATGAACCGCACGCTCGACCGGGTCAGCACGGGCGGTTTGGCACCGAACGGGCGACCGACGAAGGCAGCGAACTCGGCCCCGACGGCGGCGATCCACATGATCGGATAGGGCACCCGGCGACTGCGCGGGGGTAGCTCGAGCCCGAGCCCCTCCATGATCGGCTCCATGAAGTCGAGAAAGTCGGCGGCAGGCGTGTCGTCGGTCGCAAAGAAGGCCTGGCCGAAGGTCGCCTCATCGCCCGCATCGAGGCGATCGAGCGCCAGCGCGTGAACGAGTGCGACATTCTCGACGTACGCATGCTCGAACTTCGCACTGCCGTCGCCCGGCCGCGCCTTCAGGCCACCGCTCCGCACGACCTCGACCACGTTCTTGACGTGGTACGGATCGCCCTCGCCGTACATGCCGCAGGGTCGCACCGCCGCCGTGTGCATCTGTGCCGGTGCACCCTCTGCATCGTCAGCACGGCGCGCTCGCTCGGCCCCGTCGTGATCGAGGACGAGCGTCTCGGCTTCGGCCTTCGTTTCACAGTAGATGTTCTCGAGGTCGTCGGGGATCGCGACCTCCTCGTTCACGTCGACGACCGGGGCATGACCGCACACGACGTCCATCGAGCTCGTGTACACGAACGATCTCACGCCGGCCCGAAGCGCTGCTTCGAGCAGATTGCGCGTGCCACCGACGTTCACGTCGCGCAGCACATCGTCCGAGATGTTGCCCCAGTCGATGACCGCGGCGCTGTGGATGATCCCATCGACGCGATCGCAGGCCTTCTCGATCAACGCAGCGTCGGTCACGCTGCCGGCGAAGGGCACGATGCCCTCGTGCCGCGGGAGCTTCTCGCCGTCGAGGTCGAGGACCCGGATCTCTCGGAGCGGATCTTCGGGATCGGCGAGCCGGGGCTGGAGCTCGCGCACGATGGCCTGGCCGAGGAAGCCCCCTGCACCGGTTACCAGGATCCGTTCGTTGGCCACGTGCGCCCCTTCGTCCGCCGTCGCGGGCGCGCTGTGTTCGCCCGGAGAGCCCGCGACGACGTTAGCGCGCGCCCGCGAACGGCGAGGTCGTTGCTACGCTCGGCGCCTCGATCCCCGAGGACGGGGTGACGAAGGAGAGCCGAGCGCATGCGAATCGGGGTCATCGGGGCGGGCGTGATGGGCAGCGGCATTGCGCAGAGCTGCGCGCAGGCGGGCTACGAGACGGTCGGCTTCGACACTTCGGAGGCGGCCGTCGAGAAGGCCGGCGAGCTGGTTCGGACCGGGCGCTACGGTTTCGAGCGCGCCGTCTCGAGGGGCAAGATCGAGCGGGCCGAAGCCGACGCCGCCCTCGACCGGCTCTCGTTCACGACCGACCTCGATCTCGCCGCCGACGCCGGGCTCGTGATCGAGTGCGTCCCCGAAGATCTGGGGCTCAAGCTCGAGGTCTTCCGCGATCTCGACGCGCGCGCGCCCGAAGACGCGATCCTCGCTTCGAACACGTCGGGGTTTCCGCTCACCGCGATTGCGGCCGTGACGAATCGGCCGTCGCGCGTCGTGGTCTGGCACTGGGCATCGCCGCCCCCGGTCATGAAGTTCGCCGAGATCGTGCGCACGCCGAAGACCGACGAAGACGCGATCGAGCGCGTATGCGATGTCGCGCGCGCCTGCGGCAAGCACCCGGTGGTCGTGAACGACAACCCGATGCACTGGGGGTTCGTCGCGAACCGCATCTACGGTGCGATGCTGCGTGAGGCCGGTGCGGTGGTCGCAGAAGGCGTCGCGAGTCACGAAGAGGTCAACCAATTGATGGTCGACTGCTTCAACTGGCCCGTCGGCCCCTTCGCGATGGTCAAGGGAGCGACGTCGGGTTGGAAGGACTGAGCGGCCGACGAGGAGGCATGTTCATGCACGGCTGGGCCGGCTGGAGGCTTCGGATCGCGAGGCTGTTCGTGCTCGCGATCGTCTGCTCGACGTGCGTCGCGTGTGACGCGATCGTCGATCGAGTGATCCGCAACCAGGCGACGACCCCGCCCGTGATCGATCCCGACGACGGAGATCTGCACGTCGTTCTGTGCGGCACCGGTTCGCCGCTGCCTGATCCCGAACGGGCCGCGTCGTGCACCGCAGTGATCGCCGGTGGGCGGTTCATGGTCTTCGACACCGGCCCCGGCGCCTGGGAGAACCTGCAGGTGTGGGGCACGCCGATCGGTCGTGTATCCGATGTGCTGCTCACGCACTTCCACAGCGATCACATGGGCGAGCTCGGCGAGGTGGTGACGCAGTCGTGGATCGCGAGCGGCCGCGACGCGGCCCTGCCGGTGTACGGTCCTCCGGGCGTCGACGAGGTCGTCGAGGGCTTCAATCGCGCCTACTCACACGATCGGGTGCATCGCGAAGACCACCACACGGCGAAGTTCATGCCGGCATCGGGGGGGCTCGGCGCGCCGCGTGCGTTCGAGATGCCGTCGCCTGGTGAGCAGGTCACGATCATCGACGACGACGGGCTGACGGTCACGGCGTTCGTCGTCGATCACACGCCGGTCGTGCCGGCCGTCGGCTATCGCGTCGAGTTCGGCGGCCGCAGCGTCGTCATCAGCGGGGATACGGCTCCGTCGCCGAGCCTCGTCGCCGCCGCCACCGGCGCCGACATGCTGATCCACGAGGCGCTCAGCTTCGAGCTGGTCGAGCGCATCTCGAACATCCTCGGGGAGGCCGGACGCGAGCGGCAGAGCCACCTTGCGAACGACATCCTCGACTACCACACGAGTCCGACGCAGGCGAAGGCGCTGGCCGACGAGGCGGGCGTCGACCTGCTCGTGCTCACGCACAACGTTCCGCCGCTACGAAATCGGCTGGTCGAGCGCATCTTCGCCCGCGACCTCGACATGAATGGCGTGGTCATCGGCGACGACGGGATGCACTTCGTGCTGCCCGCCGACGGCGGCGACATCGAGCAGGGATCGCTGCGCTGAGTCGACGGGTTTCGCTTCCGGCGTCAGCCATCGCTCGATGACGCCTGCGAAGGGGTCGGTCGTCTCCGCGTCCGGTAGAATCCGGGCGCTCCGCGAAGCGCGACGATCCGCCCATCGCAGAGCCACCTCGAATCGGGGGTGCCCCCGGGCGCGCCCGCCATCCACACGACCCATCGGGTCGGAACACACCGCGCAGCCAGCGCTCGCGCCCGCAGGAGAACGAATCGTGATCTACTCCGAGCCCCAATACGCCGAGATCACTCCCGAGATGAAGGCCCGCCTCGACCAGTTTCGAGACGAGCACAAGGACGACGAGATCGGTGGCGTCGGCAGCCGGGTTCTCTTCGAAGACGACAACGTCCGAATCTGGGACATGAAGCTCGAGCCCGGCGAGGCGAGTGCGCTGCATCGCCATGACCACGACTACTACCTGATCATTCTCCAGGGTGACCTCGTGGCCGGCGTCATGCCCGAAGGTGGTCCGATGGATGCCTTCGTCGGGATCGTGCCGCCCGAAGGCAACACCGTGTTCGTACCCAAGGGCGGCGTCGAATGGGCGTACAACGTGGGCGAGAAGACCTACTACGAGTTCCTCGTCGAGTTGAAGAACACCTGAGCGATCAGCGCGCATGCATTCCCGGGGCGCCCTCACATGTTCGTGAGGGCGCCCTTCTCTTTTTCGGCCGGGCAAGTGATCATCGACGGATGCGGAGGGCGGGATGACTTCGAACAGGGAGAGCGCGGTCGAGGTCGTGGGCCTCGACCACGTCGTGGTGCGGGTGGTCGATCTGGCGGCGTCGACGCGATTCTACGTCGATGCGCTCGGTGGGCAGATGGAGCGAGAGCTCGCCGAGATCGGCCTGCACCAAGTGCGACTCGGCGCGCACCTCGTCGACCTCGTGCCCGTCGACTCGCCGCTCGGTCGCGCGGGCGGCGGCGCTCCGGTCGAGGCCGGGCGCAACGTCGATCACTTCGCGCTGCAGCTCGCGCGCTTCGACGAGCGTGCGCTGCGGGCGCATCTCGAATCGCACGGCATCGAGCCGGGCGAGGTGGCTTCGCGTTACGGTGCCCTCGGTCAGGGGCCTTCGATGTACGTCCGTGATCCCGATGGCAACGTGGTCGAACTCAAGGGGCCGCCCGAGGAGAACACATGAGCGGTGCGAACGCGGAAGCACGCGTCACCTGGGTCACCGGCGCGGCGAGCGGCATCGGTCGCGCGACCGTCGAACGCCTCGCCGATGAGGGCGGGCGCGTGGTCGCGATGGATCTCACCGAGGATGCGCTCGCTTGGACGAAAGACCACGGGCACGTCGAAGCAATCGTGGGCGACGTGACGCGACCCGCCGACAACGATGCGGCCGTCGCGCGTGCCGTCGATGCCTTCGGCCGTCTCGACGGGGTCGTGCTCAATGCCGGTGTGCCGAGTCTCGGCGGCCTCGAAGAGCTGTCGATGGAAGACTTCGAGCGCGTGCTCGCGGTGAATGTGCACGGCCCGGCCCTCGGCCTGCGCGCCGCGCTCTCGACCCTCGAGGCCTCGGCCGCGCCCGCCGTCGTCGTCACGGCGTCGACTTCGGGGCTCGGCGGCGATCCGGGCATGTGGGCGTACAACACCGCGAAGGGCGCAGCGGTGAACTTCGTGCGCTCTTGCGCGGTATCGCTCGCCCATCGTCGCATTCGCGTGAACGGCGTGTGCCCGGGCCCGACCCGCACCGCGATGACCGCATTCATCGAGCGTGCCGCGCCGAGCGAGTACGAAGCCATGGCTCGCCGGATCCCGCTGCAGCGCTGGGGCGAGCCCACCGAGGTGGCCGAGGTGATCGTATTTCTGGTGTCGCCGGCGGCTTCGTTCGTGACGGGCGTTCTGGTGCCGGTCGACGGGGGGATGACGGCGCAGACGGGGCAGTTCTTGCCGCCGGGTGAGTGAACCGGGGTGCAAGGCCGGGCGCGTTTTCGGGGGTGGCGTCCTCAGATTCCGGCGAGCTGGCCTTACGGGATCGCGCCGCGTTTGGTTGGAACGTCGCGATGAGTCGGCTTCGGCGCTCGCCTCCAACTTGCGGGCGCCACCCCCGAAAACGCGAGGGGGTTGACCGATCGGCCTGCCCCGCCGTGCTTGTTGGGGCGGGGCTCGCCGCGGCCTGCGGCCGCGGCGAGCGGTTCTTGCAAAGCCCCCGTTGCGTTCGTTGCTGCTCGACTCAGCGACCTTGTCGAGGACCTGCCGCCAAGCACCGGGCACGAGGCCCAAAAGGCCGAGGGCCCCTCCGCAACAAAGAAAATGGGGGAAACCATCCCTTCGGGTTTTCGGGGGTGGCGCCCGCAAGTTGAAGGCGGGCGCCCAAAGCTGCACCACCCCGCGCTCCATGCGAAAGCCGTGCAACCTCGTAAAGCCCGCCCGCCGGAATCTGAGGACGACACCCCCGAAAACCCGACCCCACCCCCAAACCAACCGCCCCACGCCCGGCTGGACTCCAGTCTCAGATTCATCGAGACTATCCCCCTCCCGACCCACCCACCCCGGAGCCCCCCATGAGCGACATCACTCCCTTTCGAATCGAAGCGACCGACGAAGAACTCGACGATCTGCGTCGGCGGATCCAGGCGACGCGTTGGCCCAATGAAGAGACGGTCGACGACTGGTCTCAGGGGATTCCGCTCTCGTACGTGCAGGAGCTCGCGAGCTACTGGGCCGAGAAGTACGACTGGCGCGCGCGCGAGGCGCACCTGAACGAGTTCGCGCAGTTCAAGACCGAGGTCGACGGTCTGGGCGTGCACTTCATTCACGTGCGCTCGCCCGAGGCGAACGCGCTGCCCATGGTGATGACGCACGGTTGGCCGGGCTCGATCGTCGAGTTTCACAAGGTGATCGGTCCGCTGACCGATCCGGTCGCGCATGGCGGCAAGGCCGAGGATGCGTTCCACGTCGTGTGCCCCTCGCTGCCGGGCTACGGCTTCAGTGACAAGCCGACCGAGACGGGCTGGGGGGTCGGACGCATCGCCGATACCTGGGGCGCGCTCATGCGCAAGCTCGGCTACGAGCGATACGTCGCCCAGGGTGGAGACTGGGGCGCGATGGTCACGACGTGCGTGGGCGCGCAAGACGAGGACGGCTGCGCGGGCATCCATCTGAACATGCCGATCGCGCCGCCGACGCCCGATTCGCTCGACAACCTGACCGAGTTCGAGCAGGGCGCCATGGAGGGGATGAACCACTACAACCAGTGGGACAGCGGTTACTCGAAGCAGCAGAGCACCCGGCCGCAGACGCTCGGCTACGGCCTCGTCGATTCGCCGGTCGGCCAGATGGCGTGGGTCGTCGAGAAGTTCTGGAGCTGGATGGACTGCGACGGCCACCCCGAGAACGTGCTCACGAAGGACGAGCTGCTCGACAACGTCATGATGTACTGGCTGCCCGCGACGGGGGCGTCCTCGGCACGCCTCTACTGGGAGAGCTTCAACACGCCGCCGTTCGATCCGGTCAACGTCAAGGTCGGCTGCAGCATCTTCCCGAAGGAAATCTTCCGCAGCAGCGAGCGCTGGTGTCAGGCGCGCTTTCCGAAGCTCGTGCACTACAACCAGCTCGAGAAGGGCGGTCACTTCGCCGCGTTCGAGCAGCCCGAGACCTTCGTCGACGAGGTGCGCACCTGCATGCGCCACATGCGCACCTGAGACTGGCCCCAATCGCCCCCAGTCGGTCCGAACGATCCGCCAGCGAGGAGCCCGCCATGTCGTACCCGATCATCTCCGCCGACTCCCACATCACCGAGCCGGGTGACACCTACACCAGTCGCATCGACGCCAAGTGGAAGGACAAGGCGCCGCGCATCGAACGGCTCGGCGATGCAGGCGACTTCTTCGTCGTCGACGGCATGGACAAGCCCGTTCCGCTCGGTCTCGTCGCCGCCGCAGGCAAGAAGCCCGAGGAGATTCGGGTCACCGGCTCGAACTTCGAGGATCTGCATCGGGGCGGCTGGGACCCGGAGGCGCGCATGGCCGATCAGGTGCGCGATGGCGTCGCCGCTGAGGTCATCTACCCGACCGTCGGCATGGTGCTCTGCAATCACAAGGACTTCGA
The DNA here is from genome assembly GCA_965250285.1 of Myxococcota bacterium. Classification (GTDB taxonomy): domain Bacteria; phylum Myxococcota_A; class UBA9160; order UBA9160; family UBA4427; genus CAYYSY01. The sequence goes on along the minus strand of OZ252299.1, from coordinate 4,359,099 downwards.
CTATAAGCAGGCGTGCTTCGAGGCGTACAACCGCTGGATCGCCGAGTACTGCTCGGCGCATCCCGACCGCCTGCTCGGCTGCGGCCAGACCGCGATGCGGTCGGTCGAGGATGGCCTCCGCGATCTACAGGCGATCAAGGATCTCGGGCTGCGCGGCGTGATGATGCCGGGCAACCCGGCGGTCGAGGACTACCACTCCCCGGTCTACGACCCGTTCTGGCAGAAGGCGATCGAGCTCGAGCTGCCACTCTCGTTTCACATCCTCACGACGCGAGAGACGGCGCCCGTGCGCGGACCGGCGATGAACGGGTTCCTGTCGATCATCCGCGGCTGCCAGGACATCATGGGGACGCTCGTGCTCGGCGGCGTCTTCGAGCGCAATCCCGACCTGAAGGTCGTATGTGTCGAGGCCGATGCCGGCTGGGTGCCCCACTACATGTATCGGATGGATCACGCCTACAAGCGGCATCACAACTGGCTGCCGGCCGGTCAGGCGCTCTCGAAGCTGCCGAGCGAGTACTTCTCGGAGCACATCTACACGACCTTCCAGGATGACTGGGTGGCCTTCAAGGTCGCCGACCTGATGAACTGGCGGCGTCTGCTCTGGGCCAACGACTTCCCTCACAGTGACTCGACGTGGCCGTGGAGTCAGGACATGCTCGCCGAGCATGGCGCGCACCTGACGGATGAGCAGCGGCGCGGAATTCTGTGCGAGAACGTCGCCGATCTCTACGGCATCGATCTGGCGCCGCTCGAGGTCGACCGCGCGGCCTAGCAAGCCGGTCCGGGCACGTCGCCCGGGCTGCGGGCAGGGTCAGGCGGTCAGGCGGTCGGGCGCGTTTCGCTCATGAGCCGCCCGAGCATGTGGAAGTAGCCCTCGGGCGCCGACATGATGCTGACGCCGATGCCGCTGGGCGTGCCGGTCGTGTGGTGGCGACTCATGCGATGCTCGCGTACGACACGGGCGTCGATCTCGAGCTCGCCTTCTTCCTGGTGCAGCACGATGCGCACGCGATCGCCCGCGCGCGACGTGTGCTTGGTGCGCACGAAGAGACCGCTCGCCGAGAGGTCGGTGATCAGACCGCCGTGACGCGAGCCCTCCACGATGAGCTCGCACGTCATGCGGCGCCGGTAGCGTTCGAAGGTCTTCATCGAGGGTCCTCCTGGCCCGCGGGCCCGTTCCCCGATGCATCGGCTAGACGCAGCGGCCGCTTCAGGTCACCCGTGACCCGAAGCGCCGAGAGTCGTCACCGCAGCGTGTCGCAGGTCACGTTTGGGCGCGCGATGGTGATCTGCGCCACCGGCTCTGCACTCGCTGCGTGCCGTCAGAAGTTCACGACGGCATCGATCTGGCCCTGGGTGAGGCCGCTCGTGTAGGTGTTGACGACGCCGTCGGCGGGCCAGCCATTCAGGATCGCCTGCAGGTCGGTGTCGACCGAGGGCGACTGATCGCTGAGAGCGGTGGCCGTGTTGCCGGTGTTCGTCGTGTCGAGCACGACGAAGTGGGCCAGGGCGACGCTCTCGCCCGCCGGCACGGTGATGTCGAACTCGACGAGGATGTTGTCGTCGCCGTTGCCCGACACGCCGAGGGCATCGTCCGATTCCCAGCTGACGTTGTCCGCGTCGCCGAAGGCCCAACCGATGTTGCGGATGCCGCCTGCGACGCTGTCCCATGCGCTCACCGCCTGCGCCGCGTCGTTCTCCATGTCGTAGGGGTAGATCGTTCCGGTCGAGTCTGCGCCGTAGATGATGCCCTCGCCGCCCGCATCGAGCGTCACGAGGTAGCCGATCGTGCGATCGACCGGAGCGCCCGACGAGTTGGTGAAGACGTCGACCATGCGCGCCCAGTCCGAGTTCGGCGTCGCGTAGAACGATCGCGTGACGTCGAGCCCCTCGACGGTGCGCGACGGTGTCGTGACGTTTCGAACGAAAGCGGGCGTGCCGCGAGACCAACCGGCCAGATCACCGCGCTCGAAATCGCCGTTCGTGACGTACTCGGTGAGATCGCTGTCGAGAATCGAGAAGTCGTCGAAGAGCAGCGACGAATCGGGGGTCGAGCGGGCCTCGACGGCCAGACGGATGACCTGACCCGCGTAGGCGTCGAGGTTGGCTGCAAAGCTGCCGATCTCGGTGCCGTCGTTGTCGAGGTAGTAGACCGTCTGGAGGATCGTGTTGGCCGTGTTCTTGATCGCAACCCGGACCCAGCCGTCTTCGTCGGCGAAGGCGCTCTCCTCGACCAGCGGAAGCGCTGCGAAGGCCAGCGTGATCGGTGCGACCGCGTTGCTGAGGTCGATGTTCTGCTGGATGCGTGAGCTCTGCGTCGGTGCGATCGCGAGTGAGTAGGTGCCCGCGCCCGTCGGGAAGCCGCTGATGGTGCCGTCGTAGACGACCCCCGCGACCAGGCCATCTGCGGTGCCGAAGACCGGCGTCATGAACTGCAGGTCGTCGTAGTTCAGATCGGCGGGGAAGGGGGTGCCGTCGACTTCGAGCACGAGCGCGCCGTTGAACTGCGCGTTGCCGCCGGTGTCGATGGCGAAGTCGCGCGCCAGATCCCATGCGTTGGCGAAGCCGGGCACGATCTCGCCGCGATCGTCCTGGGCGCGTTGGGCCTGGCCCCACGAAGTCAGGCCTTCCTGGTCGGAGTTCACGCCGAGCTGGGGCTTCGCGGGGTTCGAGGTATCGCCGCCCCCGCCGCAGCCGATCGCGGTCGCGAGGACCGCCCATGCGACGAGGCGCAGCGTGTGGGTATGGAGAGAGCCGGCGTGGGTTCGCGGCGTACAGGTCATGTCGTCCCTCGCGCGTGATCAGAAGAAGGGCACGGGCGCGGCCCGCTGAGCGGGGCCGCACCGTGCCGTCCTCTTATCGGCGCAGGAGATTCACGACCTTAGGTCGAGAGCTGCCCCCGGCCTGCGCGACGGCGAGGCGCGCGGAGGCGGCAGCAGAAGCGGGGCCTCAGCCCCTCACTGGGCCCTCCTGAGCGACGTCGTAGCGCTTCACGTCGACCCGCCGCACGCCCAGACCGCCCATGGCCGCCTGGAACTCGGCCATGTGCGGGGTCGCGAAGTGGGCCTCGAGTGCCTCGGGCGACGCCCAGCGCTCGAGGATGACGAAGCGCCCGGGATCGTCGACGTCGGCCGAGATCGTGTACTCGAGACAGCCGGGCTCCTCGCGGGTCGCGGCCATGACCTTGCGCGCCGCCTCGATGGCGGCGTCTCGGTTCGACGGATCGATTTCGACGTCGCCAGCGACTACGAGCAGCATCCGATCTCCGATCCGTCTCCGGCGGCCATTCGGGCGTCCGCGGGAATCTCCGGGTCGCGGCCGAAGGTCTCCGAGTCTTCGAGCACCTTGTAGAACTCCCAGCGCAGCCCCTGGGGCTCCTGAGCCCACACCTTGTTCGCCTTGGCGTAGCAGCAGGTGGTCTCGTCTTCGACGAGGTCGGCCAGGCCCGCAGAGCGCAGACGCTCGGTCGCCTCGTCGACCTGCTCATCCTCGAACACCTCGACGCCGAGGTGATTGAGGCGCTCGTCGGCGTCGGGCGACTCGAAGAGCACCAGCTTCAGCGGGGGCTCTTCGATGGCGAAGTTGGCGTAGCCGGGCTTCGTCTTGTTAGGGGACGTGCCGAAGAGCTTCGAATAGAACCCGACGGCTTCGTCGAGATCGCGCACGTTGAGAGCGAGTTGGAGTCGCATCTGGGTATCTCCTCTGTTTCGTTCTTGGTCCTGCGTTCTTGGGTTCGTTCGAGATCGGTCTCGGCGCCGAGCAGCCGACGGATCAGCCGCGGTCTTGGACGATCGACGCGCCGCCGGGGCCTGGATGGCAGCCGCCTTCTGCGCAGCAGTTCTCACTCAGGTAACCGACGAGATCGCCCATGGCGGTGAAGTCGGGCGAGTAGATCAACGACCGGCCCTCGCGCCGGCAGTGCACCACCCGAGCGCTCTTGAGCTCCTTCAGGTGGTGGCTGAGCGTGGCCGCCTGAACCCCCAGCCGCTCGGCGATCTCGCCGGCGGCGAGCCCTTCTGGTCCCGCCTGCACGAGCAGCCGAAACACGTCGAGTCGGGTCTCGTGGGCGAGGGCGGCGAGTGCGGCCAGGGCGTCCTGCTTCTGCATGGCGGGCTGGGGCATGGCGGCCTCCTTTCTGGTCTCGCAGCTGGCTTGCTGTCGATTCGATGTTTAGAAGATATCAAAAGTTTCTAAATATTGGGCGATCGCGTGCGGTTTCCGGAAAGTTCATTGAAAACAAGTCGTTGGAATGCCTTCTGCGCGACGCCGTCGTCTCAGAAGAAGCGCATGAAGAGGTAGATGCCGATCATCGTGAAGGCGAGCGACATCTTGGCCGCGATGCCGAGAGCCAGGCCGAGCGTCGCGCCGAGACCGGCGTGGCCCGCCTTGAAGATGTCCGGGTGCTCCATGTACTCACCGATCACCGCGCCGACGAAGGGCCCCAGCACGATCCCGGGCAGCCCGAAGAAGAGCCCGCCCACCGCGCCGAGCATGGCGCCCACCATCGCCTTCCTCGACGCGCCGAACTTCTTGGCGCCGAATGCGCCCGCGACGAAGTCGGCGGCGTACGTCAGCACGGCCAGCACCGCGAGCGCGACGAGCGTGCCGGTCCCGACGTACTCGAAATGCTCGGCCCAGGCGGCGACGAAGAGGCCGGCGAAGACGAACGGTGCGCCCGGCAAGGCCGGCAGCATGAGTCCGCCGAGACCCACCAGCACGAGCACCACGGCGAGGATCATGAGCAAGATCGTCACGGACATGGATTGCTTCTCCTGGAAGGCGTCGCCTCATCGGCACGAGTAGCGCATCCCGCGGCCCGGTTCGCCGCAGCGTGCGCCCTGCATGCAGGCCGGGGGCTCGGGTACCGAACGCGGACGCGGATCGCTCGGGATCGGCAGGGGACGCGACAGAATCGCGCACCGTGTCGGATGTGCACGTTTGATCGCGCGAAGTGTTTTCGCGATGCTCGAAGGCCCGGCGCGTGAGCGCCTCACCCCTGGCGCCATGCGCGCGGAGAAACCCGATGTCCAACGAAGCAGTCGACAAGGTGATGAGCGGCGAGGCCTGGAACGAGTTCTGTGATCTGCTCAAGCAGGCCGGCCAGGTGTTGCTGCGCGAAGACCTCGAGACCGACGCATTCGACCGGGGCGAGGGGCACCGCTACCTCGCGCGCCTGCTTCGGGCCGGGCTGTTCAGCTTCGGTGAGCTCTCGACCATGGAGAACCCGAAGTTTCGCAAGATGCCCGAGGGCGTGAAGCTCGGCCTCGACAACCCCGACAACTACTACGTCAGCGCGTCGGTGAGCCCGCAGTACACGTATCGGATTCGTGGTCATCGCCGCACGATCCACTACCTGAGCTTCGCCGCGCAGAATCAGAACTTCGCCGCGAAGGACAAGATCACGGGGGGCGCCGGCCATCTGAACGCGAGCGAGCTCGAGCTGAACGACGACGGCACCTTCGAGATCATCGCGAGCACGAAGGAGCACGACGGCAACTGGCTGCGCATGACCGATCAGACCAAACAGATCCTCGTGCGCCAGACGTTCCTGCACCGCGAGCGCGAGCAGCAGGTCGACCTCGAGATCGAGTGCCTCGAGAGCGAGGGCCCGCCGCCGCCGCTCGAGCCCGAGCGCGTACCCGGCATGCTGCTCGGTGGGGCGCTCTACGCGATCGGCGCCTCGGTCTGGTTCGCCGATTGGGTCACCGAGTTCCTCGAGAAGGCGCCGAAGAACGACTTCCATCTGCCCGACGAAGAGAAGCACCGGGTGATGGGCGGCGACCCCAACATTCGGATGTTCCTCGGTCGCTGGGAGCTCGGCCCCGAAGAGGCGCTCGTCATCGAGACGACGCCGCCGAACTGCCACTACTGGAACTTCCAGCTGGGCAACATCTGGGCCGAGAGCCTCGACTACGACTTCCGCAACGTGCACGTCAACAGCGGCCAGGCGAAGTACCGCGAAGACGGATCGTTCCGGCTGGTCGTGGCGCACGAGGATCCGGGCGGCGTCGAAAACTGGATCGACACCGCCGGTCACCGCCACGGCACGATGGCGCTGCGCTACGTGCTGACCGACGGCTATCCCGAGCCGAACGTGCGCGTCGTACCGGTCGCGGAGATTCCGCGCGACTGACCCGAGGCGCGTCGAGTCATCATGCGGCTGCGCGTCGCTCCTCCGCCACCGTCGCATCGGCTGCGGCCAGCAGGAAGCGCGCGTCGCCGCTCGCGGCGCGTTCGCGCAGGCACGCCTCGGTGAACTTGATGACGTGCTCCTCGAGGGTGTCGGCCGCCCGGCTCGCGAGTGCCTCGACGTCGCCGGCGAGCACACGCACCTCGTCGTCGACGGTCGTGTCGGTCGGCAGCTTCGAGATCGCATGCAGCGCCGCCACCGACTGCACGCCGTAGCGATACAGCGCGCGCAGCGTCGTCTGCGATACGTGCGGTGCGACGAGCCGAATCGAGCTGGGCGCGGTGATGGTATGGACGTACGCGATCCGCAGGAGCGGGCTCTCGAAGTAGGGACCGAGCATCGCGCGCGTGAGCGCCGACACGCCGTCGCCGTCGACGCGATCGGGCACGACGAGGCGCGAAACCGTCTCGCCGAAGGGGGCATGCTCCGGCAGTACCTTCACGCCCTCGGTGAAGAGCCCGAAGTTGCGCTGTTCGTTGGGCACGACCACGAGGTCGGCGATCAATCGGTCGGCGGTGAGGTCGGGCTCGGCCGCCGAGCCTGGCTCGCCGGGCAGGCTCGCTTCGGTGGCGCGCCAGTAGGCGAGCGCGCGGGCGAGCTCGTGGCGGCGCACTGCGTTGTCGTGCTCGGCGAGCATGCGGGTGGCGTGGGCCGCGCGAATCAGCCCGTGCGTCGCCGCCGAAAAGACACTCGGCGCGAGCGACCGCAGCTCGGCGTCGAGCACGGTGGCCCAGTCATCGGCCGCCCCGTGCGCTTCGATCCAGGTCCGGGCCGCCGCTTCGACGGGGTCACGCGCCGGGTCGATCTCGGCGAAGGCCGGCAGGTAGGCATCGAGGAAGGGCTCGATGCGGTCGGCTCGGTCGAGCGCGACCAGCGCGTCGACCACCATCGGGGCGTGGCTGGTGAACCCCCGGTCGTCCTCGTCGGCGTGGGCGTGGATGCGGGCCAGGGCGCGGTCGACGCGGTCGCGGGTCTCGCTGGTTTCCATGGCGGCTCCTTTACACGTCGGATCGCGCTCAATCTAGCGCCGCGAGACGACATCTCGACGGTCCAGACGATTCATCGACATCCCGTCGATCCACCAGCAGGCAACGGGGGTGGAGTCGAGCGAAGACGCCTCCTAGCCTTGGGTGTACGGCCCGCGGGCGAGCACGATGAGGGGCGAGCCCTCGTCGGCGCGCGCGGTCCGCGTGAGCGACACACGACACCGAGGACGACGCGATGATCTTTCTGAAGCAGACCTTCGACCTGCACCCGGCCTCGCCCGCCACGCGGGACCGATTCATCGAGCATGCCGAGAAGACGCTGGTGCCCGGCTGGGCGTCGGAGGGCGGGCAGCTGAAGGCGGCTTTCTTCTCGACGGAGGAGTGGTTCTTCCAGGTGACCCACGTGACGGCCTTCGAAGACCTCGCCGCCTTCGACCGCGCTCGTAGATCGGTCGAAGAGGGGAGCGAGTTCGCCGGCCTGCGCAGCGTCGACGAAGCGCTCGCGCCGACGCGCGGCACGACGCTGCTCGAAGATCTCGGGCCCGTGGCTGCCGAGAGCCTCGACGCGGGCATTGCGAAGGCCAGCGAGAAGCCGGCGGGCGAGTACACGTTCGCGATCCTCGAGGTCCTGCCCGGCCGGATGGCCGACTTCAAGAAGCTGCTCGGCATGGGCGCAGCCCAGCTGCCGATCCTCGCGTCGTGGCGCGACGTCGTCGGCGATCCGAGCCGCGTGATCGACCTCTGGCGCGGCAACCCGGGGCAGCTGCCCTACGCGCCGGCCGACCCGGCAATGGAGGCGGGCTTCTTCGGCCCGCTGCGCGAGGTGGCGCCGCGCGAGCGCATGATGCGGCTCTTCCCGATGCCGTACTCGCCCCTGCTCTAGGCCGCAGGACGCACCGCGCGGAGCGCGTTCGGCCCGCAGCGATCGCACCGTTCGCGCGATTCGGCTCGATGGGATCGTTCGGCGCGCGGTTCTGCGTCCGACGATCCATGCAAACCCACCCACACCACGACACGAGAGCGCGTAGACTCCCGAGATCTGAGGAGGTGGGATGAAGCTCGATCTTTCTGGCAAGGTGGCGCTGGTGACCGGCGGCTCGCGGGGCATCGGCAAGGGCATTGCTGCTGCGTTCGCGGGTGCGGGGGCGCGGGTGATGATCACTTCGCGCAAGGCCGAGAGCTGCGAGGAGGCCGCGCGTGAGATCGGAGGCGGCGTCGAGTTCGAGCCAGGGCACATCGGTCACGACGAAGACCGGGCCCGGGTGATCGACGCGACGATCGGGCGCCTCGGTGGCCTCGACATCCTGGTGAACAACGCCGCGACGAGCCCCTATGCCGGGCTGACGATCGACATCGACCGCGCCCGCTGGGACAAGACGTTCGAGATCAATCTCACGGCGCCGCTCCTATGGACCCAGGCCGCGTGGCAGAAGGCGATGCAGGAGCACGGCGGGGTCGTCCTCAACATTGCGAGCGTCGGCGCCCTCTCGACGAGCCCGGTGATCGGCACCTACGACGTGACGAAGGCGGCGCTGATCCACCTCACCCAACAGCTCGCTGCCGAGCTCGGCCCGAAGGTGCGCGTCAACGCGATCGCACCGGGGCTGATCAAGACCGACTTCGCCCGCGCCCTGTGGGAGGGCGAGGGTGAGGCCCGCGCGATTCGACGCTACCCGCTTCAACGTCTGGGCACGCCCGAGGACGTCGCGGCCGCGGCGACGTATCTCGCGTCGGAGGGCGGCAGCTGGATCACGGGCCAGACGCTCGTCATGGATGGCGGCGGCCTGGTCGCGTTTCGGCACTAGAGCCGGGCAAGGCACTCGCACACGGCGCCGCCGTTCGTGCGGAGGCAGGCACATCGGCACCTTCTTCGCCTGCGTGGTGTCGAAATCGGGTCGGGGGGACCTTGCATGAAGAAGCGATGGATCGTCATCGGTGGCCTCGCGGTGATCGTGGTGGCCGTCGTCGCCGTGGCGGCGATGAACCTCGACGCGTGGCTCGACGAGAACCAGGACATGATCGAAGAGGAGATCGGCTCGGCGATCGGCCGACCCGTGACCATCGACGATCTCGGAGTGCAGCTCTGGGGTGGCTTCGGCGTGCGGATCGACGGGCTGAGCATCGGTGAGGATCCGAGCTACGGCGACGCGTCCTTTTTGACGCTCGACACCGGCGTCGTGCGCATCTCGATTCTGCCCGCGCTCTTCGGGCGCATCGAGATCGGCGAGATCGTGCTGGCTGCGCCCGACATCCGCATCATTCGGGATGCGCGCGGCTTCAGCTTCGAGAGCATGATCCCTGAAGACGAGGCGACGGCGACCCCCGAGACCGAAGAGGCGTCGCCGCTCGACCTCACCATCTCTGCGCTTCGCATCTCGGACGGACGCGTCGTCTTCGAAGACCGAACGGGCGATGAGGTGGTCGAGTCGGTCATCGACCACGTCGACCTCGAGGTCGACGACATCGGGCCCTCGGCGCCTCTTCACTTCACGCTGTCGGCCAGCCTGCTCGGCGCCGATTCGCCGAATCTCTTTGGCGAGGGGACGGCCGGGCCGGTGCTCGGCGCCGGCGATACCCCGCTCGAGTTCGACGTCGACTTCACCCTCGACGCGCTCTCGCTCGCCGACGTCGCGAAGCTCGAAGACGTCGCCGCGGCGCTGCCCGCCGACACGCGCATGGGGGGCACCCTCGACGCGAGCCTCTCTGCCTCGGGAACGCCCGACGACGTGCGCTTCAACGTCAACGTCGACGCTCTTCAGGCCGATCTCGAGATGGGCAGCGATCTCGTCAAGAAGCCGGCGACGCCGCTGCAGCTCGAGGCCCAGGGCCAGGCACAGACCGAAACGGCGACCGTCGATGCATTCGCATTCACGCTCGCAGGCGCCCGCGTGGACGGTCAGGCCAAGGTCGGGCTCGACGCAGCCGGCGCGTACGACGCGCGCGTGCGCGGCAGTGACGTGCCGCTCGGGGGCTGGGGGGAGCTCTTGCCTGCGGCGGCGGGGATTCCGGTGGAGGGCCGCGTCAACCTCGACGTGCGGGCGCGGGGCAAGTCGTCTTCGGAAGATCTGCCGAGCCTCGACGGCACCGTTTCGCTCACCGATGTCGCGGTTCGCATGGCCGACACGCCGCCGGTCGAGCACCTCGAAGCCCGCCTCACGCTGAAGGGCAAGGCGGCCGAGCTGCGCGACACGACCTTCGACGTCGGCGGGGCGGGCATGAAGCTCGAGGCCGACGTCGCCGATCTGAACGCGCCCGAGGTGCGGTTCGCGCTCGACGCGCCGACCCTGCCGCTCGCCGCGGTCGGCGTGCTCGAGCCGGGCACCGAGCAAGACGACCAGCTGCGCGCGCTCCGCGCGGTCGGTCGTGCCGACCTGCGCAGCGACGATCTCGTCGCCGACGTCCGCTTCGCATCGCCGAACGGTCGGCTTCAGAGCATCGACTACACCGAGCTGGAAGGTCGCGCGAGCGTCGACGGGGCGCGGATGCAGCTCGAAGCGCTCACGGCGAAGATGCTCGGCGGTGCGATCTCGATGAACGGCGCGCTCGATGAGACCGACGCCGAATCGCCCAGCTACAGCGGCAAGCTCACGCTGAGCGGTGTGCAGGCCGCCGAGATCGTGAGCGTCTACTTTCCGGCAGCGGGGGCCGTCGTCGCGGGGAGCATCGATACCGACCTCGCTCTCGGTGCACAGGGGCTCGACACCGATGCGCTCCTCAAGAGCCTCATGGGGCAGGGCCGCATCGACATCCACGACGGTGAGCTGATCAACGTCAACCTCGCTGAGGAGGTGTTGCGGGGAGCGACGGGCGTGCCGGGTCTGTCGGGATGGATCTCGCCGAAGGTGAAAGAGAAGCATCCCCGCGTCTTCTCGACGGGGAACACCGTATTCAAAGAGATGGGCGCCGACGTCGAGATCGAACAGGGCAAGCTGCGAACGAACGATCTGGCGCTCGAGACCGACGACTTCGGGCTGGTCGGGGGAGGGACGATCGGCCTCGATGGATCGGTCGACCTGAAGACCGAGTTCAAGAGCAGCCCGGCCCTGGCGACGAGTCTCGTCGGTGTAGCGGGCCCCACGCAGCATCTGCTCGATCACGTCGGTCGCCTGGTGGTGCCCGTCGAGATCACCGGCGACGTGACCGATCCGACGGTCAAGGTCGACGAGAAGTACCTCGGTCAGGCGCTCACCAAGACCGCCGTCGGCACCGCGACATCCGCGCTCGAGGGCCTGCTCAGATCTGGACGCCGCGAAAAGTCCGATGAGGCATCGAATTCGGAAACGTCGAATGCGCCCGAAGAATCACAGGACGGATCCGACACGTCCGGTTCGGGGTCGAAGGGCATCGAGCAGGACATTCAGCGCGGGATCGACGGGCTCTTCGGGCGGTAGCGAACGCGCGTGCGAACGAAGTCGTCCGCGTGCGCGATGCCGACCGAATTCGTTTCCATTGTGAACACGCGCCTCTGCTAGTCTGGCTGGTACGGGGGTGTAAGGAGGCCGGGTGGCTTCGGACGACGCGAGCTCGACTCGTGCGACGAGGGCTTCATCGCCCTTCGGGCTGCTGCTGCCCCGCGAAGCCGGAGCGGTGCGCTGGGTCCCGCTCCTGATCGGGCTGGCCGTGCTCGGCGGCACCGTCGTCGTCGCCGAGCAGCAATACGCCGCCCAACGACTCGCGCTCGAAGAAGCGACGGACGGCGCACTCCGCGAGATCACCGGCACGATCGATCTGCGCATGCAGGCGCAGCTGTCGGCGCTCTCCCGTCTGCGCGCGCGCTGGTCGAGCCCCGAAGGCATCGGCGAGGCCCAGTTCGGCCCGCATGCCGGCCGGCTGATCAAGGATTTCGACTACATCCGATCGATCCAGTGGGTCGACCCCGACTTCGTCATACGCTGGATGGTGTCGGTCCCGGGGGTCGAGTCGACCGTCGGGCGCCGCATCGAGCAGCTCGCCGAGAATCACACAGAGTACGACGGCGCCTCGCGCTGGACGGCGGGGTACGTCTCGCCCGTGCTCGAACTCATCTCGGGCGAGATCGGCTTCGCCATCACGTACCCGCTGATCGTCGATGGCGAGTCGGCCGGGTACCTCGTCGGCATCTACGAAGGCTCGGTCGTGATGGAGTCGCTGATGACGCACGTCGCGACCCGCTATGACGTCGAGATCACGGGCACGATGGGTCGGCTCGGGGATCGCCGGAGCGTCGATGGCGTCATGCGGTACGCGCGGTCGGCCGACGTGTCGGTCGGCAATCAGACCTGGACCGTCACCGTGTCGCCGTCGCCGGCCGTTGTCCGCACGTACCTCACCCCGTTGCCTGCGATCCTGCTGATGGGCGGGATCGTCGTCGCGTTTCTGCTGACCACGGCGCTTCGCAGTGCCTGGATGGGACGGCTGCGCAATCAGCGCCTGCGCGTGGCCAACTCGCGGCTGGCTCGAGAGGTCACCCGCCGCACCCAGGCCGAGGTCGCCGAGAAGGCCGCGCGCGACGAGCTCGCGTCGGTCGTCAATTCGCTGCCCGCCTACGTGTGGAGCACGTTGGCTCTGCCCGACGGCACGGTGAAAGTTCGGTATCAGTCGCGCTTCATCGAGGTGATCAGCGGTCACACGATGCACGACCTCGAGAAGCACACGAACTGGGGCCACCTCGTCCACCCCGAGGATCGTGAGCGCGTTCGGAGCACGTATCGTGCGCTGATCCGCGGCGATCTCGACGAGGCCGCCAGCGAGTACCGCATCGTGCGCGAGGGCGGCGAGGTGCGCTTCATCCGTCAGCGGGTGAGCGTGACCCAGACGCACGAGGGCCGGCGCCTCGACGGGGTCGCCCTCGATTTCACCGATCAAAGGCGCGCCGCAGAGGAGCGCGCCCAGCTCGAGTCGCGCATTCAGGAAACCCAGCGACTCGAGAGCCTGGGTGGGCTCGCTGGCGGCATCGCACACGACTTCAACAACCTGCTGGTCGCGATGCTCGGCCACGCGAGTCTGGCCCGCGAAGACCTCGACTCCGATCATCCGGCCCAACGAAGCCTGACCCGCATCGAGCGCGCGGCGCGCCGGGCGGCCGATCTCTGCAAGCAGATGCTCGCCTACGCCGGCATGGGCTCGGTGGTCGAAGAGCGCGTCGATCTGCGCGACGTCGTCGACGAGATGCAGGAGCTATTGCGCGCTTCGATCCCGAGCACGATCGCGCTCGAGGTCGACGTCAGCGCAGAGCCGGTCGGGGTCGAAGCCGATCCGAGCCAGCTGCGTCAGGTGGTCCTCAATCTCATCACGAACGCCGCCGAAGCGATCGGCGACGGACCGGGTCGCGTCGATATCCATGTGGCCATCGAAGACGTCGACCGCGCCATGCTCGCCGACGTGCTGCTGGGCGAGACCCTCGAACCGGGTCGCTACGTGCTGCTGCGCGTCACAGACGACGGCGGTGGCATGGAGGAGGAGACGCGACGTCGCCTCTTCGAGCCGTTCTATTCGACGAAGTTCCAGGGGCGCGGCCTCGGGCTGGCCGCCGTGCTGGGCATCGTGCGCCGCTATCGCGGGGGCCTGAGCATTGCGAGTGCGCCCGGCGCGGGGACGACGATGACGGTGCTGCTGCCGCCGGTCGATTGGATCGACGACATAGCGTCCGAGGCGCCCGCCGCACCTGCGCGGCCGCTTCAGACCGACCTCGTCGGGGGTCGCGTGCTGCTCGTCGAAGACGACGAGGCCGCCCGCGACTTTGCCGCCACCGTGCTCGAACGCCGCGGGCTGCACGTCGACCAGGCCAGCGACGGGGTCGAAGGGCTCGAGTTCTTCGAGAAGCATCACCACCAGGTGCAGTGCGTGGTGCTCGACCTCACCATGCCGCGGATGGATGGCGTCGAGACGGCTCGGCGCATGCGCGCCCTCGATCCCGACATCCCGCTGATCCTGTCGAGCGGCTACCCCGAGGCCGACGCCCTGGCGCGCTTCGGCGCCCTCGGGATCGCCCACTTTCTGCAGAAGCCCTACGAACCCAGCGCCCTGGCCGACGCGGTGCGCGTCGCGATCCATGCGCGGGTGTCCACCCACTCCGCCGCGGCGTCGGGCGACGCATAGCGATCTGCGCCGATCGGCCCGTGCCTTCTCGACACGGAATCGATTCGATCACGAATCCCGGCCCCACACCGGCGCGCCCCCGTCGCACTACACTCGAGTGAGGGCCGGCCGCCCGGCTCACGCAGCGCCCCCTTGCTCGAGGTCTCGTCATGAGTCGACCCTTCCCCGACAACCCGTTCCTGAGCGGCAACTTCGCCCCTCTGTTGATGGAGAGCGACGCACCCGACCTCGTGGTCGAGGGTGAGATTCCGGCCGAGCTGCGCGGGGCGTACTACCGAAACGGCTCGAACCCGCAGTTCGCGCCGTCGCCGTCGTATCACTGGTTCGAAGGCGACGGCATGATCCACGGCTTCTGGTTCGAAGACGGTCGCTGCGACTACCGCAATCGCTGGGTGCGCACCGCGCGTTTCGACCTCGAGCGCGAGGCGGGCCGGTCGCTCTTCGGCGGGCTCGGCTCGGGGGAGGGCGACGCGAAGACCGAGGGCGTCAGCGGGAACACGGCCAACACGAACATCATCTGGCACGGCGGTCGCTTGTTGGCTCTGTGGGAGGCAGGCCCTCCGACCGAGCTCGACCCGGTGACCCTCGAGACCATCGGCGTCTGGGACGACGCGGGCGCCTTCTCTCGCGAGCGCTTCGGCCAGATGGGCTCCGACATCATGACGGCGCACCCGAAGGAAGACCCCGACACGGGCGAGCTGATCGGCTTCGGCTACAGCCCGATGGCGCCGTGGATGGTCTACCACGTGATCGGTCCCGATGGACACGTCAAACGATCCGACGTCGTCGATGCTCCCTTCCCGAACATGATGCACGACTTCGTGACGACTTCGGAGCACGTGATCTTCCCGCACCATCCGGCGATCTTCGACTTCGAACGCATGGCCGAGAACGGTTCTCTCCTCAGCTGGCAGCCCGAGCGTGGCTCGCACATCGGCGTGATGCCCCGCGATGGCGGCAACGACGACATCGTGTGGATCGAGAAAGAGGCCGGGTACGTCTTTCACTACGTCAACGCGTGGACCGAGGGGCAGACGGTCTACGCCGACGTCTTCCACCTCGACCACGTCGCGCTGCGCCTGGCCGATGACGGCGCACCCCCGAGCCCGCCGACCCTCCACCGATGGACGATCGACCTCGAGTCGGGCTCGCTCAAGGACGAGGCCCTCGACGAGTCGCCGGCCGAGTTCGGTCGCGTCGATCCGCGCTTCGTCGGCAAGCGCTACGCCGACACCTGGACGCTCGGCAGCGAGGGCATCCCCCGCGCCGCGGGCGAGCCGATGAACAACAACTGCATCTTCCACTACGACATGCGCAGCGGCGCGCGCCGCACGTACAGGCTGCCCGACGGCGACGCGACCGGCGAGCCGCAGTTCGTGCCCCGAGGCCCCGATGCGGCCGAGGGCGACGGCTTCGTCCTCGCGATCGTGTACCGCGGTGCCGAGAATCGCAGCGATCTGCTGGTGCTCGATGCCCAGCAGATCGAAGCCGGACCGCTTGCTACGATCCAGTGCCCGGCCCGCATACCGTGGGGCTTCCATGGCAATTGGAAGCCGGCCGACTGAGGCGAGACGCGCGCGTCCGCCCGGCCGCCCCTCACGCGAGGATCGAACGTGGCAGGCGCACTCGACGGCTTCCGCATCATCGACGCGACCCAGGTGATCTCGGGGCCGCTCGCCACGCGCATCCTGGGCGACCAGGGCGCGGACGTGATCAAGGTCGAGCCACCGCGGGGCGACACGCTGCGGCACATGGGCGGCCTGCGCGGCCTCGCCCCGACCTTCACCACCATCAACCGCAGCAAGCGCTCGGTCGTGCTCGACCTCAAGAAGGAGGGCGCGCACGACGTGCTCGACCGCCTGGTCGAGGGAGCCGACGTGTTCATCCAGAACAGCCGGCCCGGCGCGGCCGAACGCATGGGCTACGGCCCGGAGCGCCTGCGCGGCCTGAACCCGCGTCTGGTCTACGTCTCGATCAGCGGATTCGGTGCGAGCGGGCCCTATGCGCACAAGCGGGTCTACGACCCGCTGATCCAGGGCATGTCGACGCTGGCCGAGATCCAGGGCTTCGGCACCGATCGACCGCGGCTCGTGCGTGTGATCGTCCCCGACAAGGTCACGGCGTTGACCGCGGCGCAGGCGATCACGGCCGCGCTGCTGGCCCGCGAACGCACCGGAGTCGGTCAGCACATCGAGCTGTCGATGCTCGACTCGGTGCTGTCGTTCGTCTGGCCCGAAGGCATGGCGTATCACACGTTCGTCTCGCCCGATCTGCCGAAGGCGAAGCCGGTCGCGCGCCGCGATCTGGTCTACGCCACCGCCGACGGCCACATCATGATCTCGACGGTGGCGCACCGCGAGTGGGTCGCCTTTTGCGAGGCCGCCGAGAAGCCCGAGTGGCTCGAGGACGACCGATTCCAGGATACGGCCGGGCTCGTCCGCCACGCGAAGGAGCGGCTCGACATGATGTCGGCCGTCATCGCGACCCGGCCGAGTGCGCACTGGCTCAAAGTGCTCGATGACGCCGACGTGCCATGCGCGCCCGTGCTCACGAGGGACGACGTCCACCTGCATCCGCAGGTCATCGAGAACGGGATCGTCGTCGAAGACGAGCACCCGGTCGTCGGTCTCGTGCGCCAGACGCGCCCCCCCGAGCGCATGGACGGCACACCGAGCGAGATTCGCCGCCCCGCCCCGCTGCTCGGCGAACACACCGAAGAGATCCTCGGCGAGCTCGGCTACGCACCCGACGAAATCGCGAAGCTCGCGGGCTCGGGGATCGTCGCCAGCGCCAGCGCCTGAAGCGCGGCTCGCGCCGCGCGTCCGGAACCAGAGCGAGGAGAGCAGCGTGCTCGAAGGTCAGATTCATCCCGACTTTGCCGGCGTCGCGACGATGCTGCGGCGCATCGTTCCGAAGACCGGGCCCGGGGGCGCAGCGGTCTGCGTGTATCACCGCGGCGAGAAGGTCGTCGACGCCTGGGGCGGCACGAAGGACCCCGAAGGCACGCCCTGGCAGGAAGACACGCTGAGCCTCTCATTCTCGACGACGAAGGGGGTCGCGTCGACGCTGCTGCACGTCTGCGCCGACCGGGGCCTGGTCGCGTACGACACACCGGTCGCCGAGGTCTGGCCCGAGTTCGGCCAGGCCGGCAAGCAGGCGATCACGGTGCGACAGCTGATGTGCCACGAAGCCGGCCTGCACTCGGCCGAGGGGATCGTCGACGCGCCGAGCGACATGCTCGACTGGGATCTCGTGACGCGTCGCCTCGCCGAGAGCGAGCCCCGCTACGAGCCCGGTACCGCCCACGGCTATCACGCGCTGACGTACGGCTGGCTCGTGGGCGAGCTGGCAAGGCGCCTGCTGGGTGGGAAGCCCTTCGCCGAGCTGATCGAGCGTGAGCTCGCCCGACCGCTGGGGCTCGACGGGCTCTATTGCGGCGCGCCCGACAGCGAGCACCACCGGGTCGCGAAGCTGATGTCATCGATGCTCGAGGGCACCGACGCCGAGCGGGTGCGGCGTCTCGAGCGGATGCGGGCGGGGGCCGACCGCTGGGCCCGACGGCTGCGCCGGGTGGGCGTCTCCTACGACCCGAGAGAAGCGATGCGAGCCCTTTCGCCCCAGGGCATGGCGTTGCTCGACATGAACTCGGCCGAATACCGCTCGGCGTCGGTGCCGGCGGCCAACGGTCTGTTCACGGCCCGGTCGCTCGCGCGCCTCTACGCCTGTCTCGCGGCCGGTGGCGAGCTCGACGGTGTGCGGCTGCTGTCGCCCGAAACCGTGCAGGCCATGGGCACGGTGCAGAACCGGGGCATGGGCCGGGTGATCCCGGTGCCGATGCACTTTCGACTCGGCTACCACCGTGTCTTCACGACGCGCGGGCGCGTTCCGCGGGGCTTCGGCCACTTCGGGTTCGGCGGCTCGGGGGCGTGGGCCGATCCAGATCGCGAATTGTCGGTTGCGCTCACCGTCAACAGCGGCGTCGGGACACCCTTCGGTGACGCCCGGATCGCGCGCATTGGCGGCGCCGCAGTTCGTTGCGCCGATCGTCGACATTGAGGGGCGACCCCCTCTGCCCGCGACTCTCGCTCAGCGCAGCGCTTCGAGGTGCACCGCACAATCTGCAGGCGCCGTGTTGAAACCATGATGTGACGGCGCGGCGCGCTTCGAGCGCTTGCGCGGGCAGCGTCGGTCTATACACTGCGCGCCGTTCCCCGAGTCAGGCCGCGTCCTCGCGGTCGGGGATGGAACCCCGGTACCCGACGAACGTCGGGACTGGAGGATCCGAACGAGCGCTGCCGGCGCCCCGGTGGATGTCTCACACACGTGGTCGAAATCAAGTGGCACCGCATCTGCGGTTTGCCCCGCCTCGATTCGAGCGCCGAATCGTGTTGCTTCGAAGACGCCTCGCCATCGTGCTTGTGTCGTCACTCGAGGTGCACACACTGCCGGTGACCTCGCAATTCGAGCATCGCGCGCCCGATGGGACCCGGGCCCGGCGCGATCTCGAGACGGAAGAAAAGAACACGTCATGAACGAGAGACACATCCACCAGCTCGCCGACGGGGATGCGATCTTCGTCGCCGTCGAGAGCGACCGCGCCCCCAGCCACATCGGCGGCCTCACGATCATCGATGGCCGCGATGTCGACGGCTTCGGCTTCGAGCGGATGGTCGCCCGCATCGAGGATCGCATCTCGCTGGTGCCACGCTTCGGCTGGAAGCTGCTCGAGGTGCCCTTCGGTCTCGACCGCCCGTACTTCGTCGAAGATGCCGACTTCGTCCCGCGATCCCACATCCACCGGATCGCGCTGGCGGGCGACGGCACGCTGCGCGATCTCCACGACATGGCGGGGTTGCTCCACGCGCGCCCGCTCGATCGCTCGCGCCCGCTCTGGGAGGCGTGGTGGATCGAGGGCCTGGCCGACGGCCGTGTCGCGATGCTGATCAAGATGCACCACTGCCTGCTCGACGGGGAAGGCGGCGTCGGGCTCGCCGAGATCCTCATGGATCTCACCCCCGATGCCGACCAGCCGCTGATCCCGGTCGAGATGCAGGAGCACGCTCCGGCGGCGCCGGCGGCCAACGAGATCGTGGCCCGCGCCGCGAAGAACGCGATCACACGCTCGGGCAAGCTCTTCGACCACGGCGTCAGCGCACTGAAGTCGCTCGGCGAGCAGTGGCTCGGTGACCCGTCGACCCGGTATGCACCGCGGTCGGCAGAGGTGCCGCGCGCCGAGTTCAACGAGGGCGTCGGGCCGCGGCGCGGCTTCGCGTCGGCCTCGGTCTCCCTCGAGTCGGTGCGCGAGCTCAAGAAGCACTTCGACGTCACGGTGAATGACGTCCTGCTCGAGCTCGTCGGGGCTTCGCTGCGTCGGTCGATGCGCGAACGCGGCGCGCTGCCGCAGGACTCGCTCGTGGCGTGCTGCCCGGTTTCGCGCCGCGAGGCGGGCGACAAGACGCTCGACAATCAGATCGGCACGATGTCGGTGTCGATCGCGACGCACCTGGCCGACCCTGCCCAGCGACTCAAGTCGATTCATCGCAGCGCCGCGCACGCCAAGAGGAAGGTGTCGCGGGGCGGATTCGATCTGATGAGCGCCGTCGGCGAGGTGCTCTCGCCGAACGCGATCCAGTGGCTGATGTCGGCGAGCGGTCTGGCGCTCGACTACGTCCCGTTGCCGGGGAACTTCGTCTTCTCGAACGTGCGCGGTCTTCCGGTGCCCGTCTACATGGCCGGCGCGAAGGTCGACGCGATGTACCCGATGTCGATTCTGCAGGTGGGCAATGGCCTCAACGTGACGGCGGTGTCGTACATGGATCGAATCGACTTCGGTTTTCTGGTCGACCCCGATCTGGTCGAAGACGCCCAGGCGATCGCGGACGGGATCCCGGTCGCCCTCGAAGCGCTCGAGGCGGCTGCCCAGGGCGTCGTGCACGCTGCGCGCTAGGCGCCGGCGCGTTCGGGCCAGCTGAGGACGGCTTCGATCGGGCTCGGGATCGGGCGGGGCAGCACGATCGTGCCGAGTCCGTCCCCGCCCCCGACCTCGCAGCCGCGCCCCGTTGCGAACTCTCGGACGCTGAGCGCGGCGACTGCCGCGTCGAGCATGTCCTTGGGGTTGCGACGGAACCCGTCGAGCGAGAGGTCGAATCGGGCGCTCGTGTCGCCATCGAGCAGCGTGTAGGCCGCCGACGGGAAGACCTCGTGCGCGGGCGCGCGGCCGTCGAGGCTGCGAAACATCTCGAACCCGATCTGCATCCACTCGGGCGCTTGCGAGCCGTGCGGGGTCCACTGGGGCCGGGCGAGGCGGTGGGCGCTCACGACGACCTCGCAGTGTCGACCCCAGCCCTCCTGATCGCTGCGCCGCGTCCAGCGGTCGCGCGTCCAGTACCAGTCGCGCGGCTGCTCGAGCGGACAGCGCGGGCTGTCGATGCCGAACGTCGGCTGCTCGTATCGGTCGACGAGGCCGAGCATCTCGGTGCGCAGATCGGCGTCGGGCTCGATCCAGCGTGCTTCGAAGATGCGCCCGGCTTCGTCGAGGGCGGCCACGGCCGAACCTCGACGCCGGCTGACGTCGATACCGACGAATGTCTCCGCCACGACTAGACCGCCACGTCGCCGCGTCGCACCGGCGCGAGTACGTCGGTACTGAACGTCTCGAGCTGTCGCCACGCCCGCTCGAGCGGGACGCCGCCCGCGAGTGGATGCAGCACGGCCGTCGGCCGTCGCCCGCTCGCGAGCTCGTCGAGCGCGTCTTCGGGCGAGAAGATCTCGAAGCGCTTCTGTGCGCGCAGCTCTTCGATCGATTCGACGTGCTCTTCGCTCGGTCGCGGTACGCCCTCGACCTTCCAGCTTCCGTACTCCTGCAGCTCGCGCAGGTAGTAGGGCGCAAGCTCCTGCCAGGCCCGCTCGGGGTCGGGCTCGACGACGAGCATCGAGTTGCCCTCGCCGGGATGCAGATAGAACCCCTGCTTGCCGTGCTTCTCGAGCTCGGCGTAGTAGAAGCGCTCGAGCTCGGGCTGGTGCTGCGGAGGATAGAAGGGCAAGCCGAAGCGAGCGGCTCGCCGCGCCGCGACCTTGCTCATGCCACCGACGAGGAAGAGCGGGTGCGGCTTCGTCATCGGCGTCGGCGTCACGCGGATCGTCTCACCGCGGTACTCGAACGGCTCGCCCTTCCACGCCGTCAGCAGGGTTTCGATGAGCTCGTCCATGAGCCGGCCGCGCTCGTCCCAGCGCTTGCCGGTCGCGTGGTATTCGATCGGTCGGTACCCGAGGCCGGCCGTGAACGTGAAGCGCCCCTCGCTCACGAGATCGAGCACCGCGACGTCTTCGGCGAGGCGGATCGGGTCGTAGAGCGTCGCGAGCAGTGCGGTGACGCTCACGCGCACCCGCTTCGTGCGCGCGATGATCATCGCTGCGAGTACGAGGGGAGAGGGCAGCCAGCCGTTGTCGGCGCAGTGGTGCTCTTCGAGGTTGACCGTGTCGAAGCCGTTCTCTTCGGCGTACACCGCCATTTCGATGGCGGCTCGGTAGCGCTCCGACTCGGCGCGCGGGTCGGGCTGCAGGCCCGTCATGTTGATGCGCAGGGCGGCATGCACGGGGGGCGGGGTGGCGGCGTGATCGGTCATGAGGGGAAGGCTACCCTGCCTCGAACGCTGCGCATCACGCCCACCCCATTCGGAAGCGTTCGGCTTCCCAGGTGAGATTCTCTCATGGCCATCTTCGAATCGATCCCCTCTGACGCCGGTCGTCGCCGCTATCAAGTGAAGAGCCCGGTGACCTTCGAGCCGATCGGCGACTTCGATGCCGCGACGAAGGATGAAGTCGTCGCGGCGGTCGATCGAGCGCGCAAGGCCCAGGCCGAGTGGGCGCAGCGTTCGTTCGACGAGCGCGCCGAGATCATGTGGCGGCTCGTCGACCGCGTCGTCGCGCGTCAGGACGAGATCGTCGACATCGTCGTGAAGGAGACGGGCAAGGCGCGCAGTGAGGCGATCGCGATGGAGGTCTTCTCACCTTGCGCCGCGATCTCGTACTACGCCAAGCGCGCGAAGAAGATGCTCGCCCCGACGGTGCGTCGACCGGCCGGGCTCATGGGCCTCGCCAAGAAGGTCAAGCTCGTCTACAAGCCGCTCGGCGTCGTCGGGCTGATCACGCCCTGGAACGGCCCCGTCGTCCTGGCCATGAACCCGATGGTGCAGGCGCTCATGGCGGGCAACGCCGTGGTGCACAAGCCGAGCGAGGTGACGCCGCTCTCGGCGCTCCTGATCGAGTCGCTCGTCCGCGAGGCGGGTCTGCCCGAGGGTCTCTATCAGGTGGTGCGCGGGGACGGCCAGACCGGCGCCGATCTGATCGCCGCCGGCGTCGACAAGATCTCGTTCACGGGCAGCGCCGCGACGGGTCGCAAGGTCGCGGCCGCGTGCGGAGAGCGGCTGATCCCCGTGACCCTCGAGCTCGGCGGCAAGGACGCGATGATCGTGTGTGCCGACGCCGATCTCGACGTCGCGGCGAAGGGCGCCGTCATGGGCTCGTGTATGAACACGGGCCACTACTGCTGCGGCACCGAGCGCATCTACGTCGTCGAGAGCGTCTACGACGCGTTCCTCGAACGCGTCGTCGAACAGACGAAGGCACTGCGCCAGAGCGATACCGGCGAGTGTGATGTCGGTGCGGTCTTCTGGGACAAGCAGATGGACATCATCGAGCGCCACATGGAGGACGCCGTCGATCGCGGCGCCCAGGTGCTCGTGGGGGGCGCCCGCAACCCCGATCTGCAGGGTCTCTACTTTCAACCGACGGTCGTCGTCGACGTCGACCACGACATGGCACTGATGCGCGAGGAGACCTTCGGGCCGATCCTGGCGATTCAGAAGGTGCGCGACGAAGACGAAGCGCTCGCGCTGGCGAACGACAGCGAGTACGGCCTCGATGGCAACGTCTGGACGCGCGATCTCGAGAAGGGCGCCCGAATCGCCGAGAAGATGGAGACCGGGGGCGTCTGCGTGAACGACATGGCCGTGACGTACGGCATTCCCGAGGCCCCGTTCGGCGGGGTCAAGAGCTCGGGGGTCGGGCAGGTGAATGGCGAGGTCGGCCTGCGCGGGTACACGCACCCCCATCCGATCGTCATCGGCAAGAAGGGGCAGAGCAACTACCCCTACACGCGCAAGTCAGAGGATCAGATGCAGGGCTTCATCCGGTTCCTGTTCGGAACGAAGATCGGACGGCTCTTCACCTAGCGAGGCTCTGTAGGTCTCGCTTCGCGCGTGCCAGGGCCGGGGCAGGCGGGGGCACCGTGCTCAGACATTCTCGGCGCGAGCCGGAAGGGGAGCTCGGATGTTGCGCCCGTCGCGCCTGCAAACTGCGCGCGGTACCCCCGCCTGCCCCGGCCCTGGCGCGGCGGGCTGTGCGAAGGTTCCCTAGCCGGCGCGCTCGGGCTCGGGCGGCTCGGGCTCGAACACCTCGACCGAGGGCATCGATTGCCAACGGAAGAGCGAGAAGATCACCAGCGGAAACTCGATGAAGACCGTCAGCGAGGCGAGGAAGACGATCGCGCCGCGCGCGACGCGGGTCGCGAGCAGCTCACCCGGCATCCATGCGTAGGCGAGCCAGATGGCGAGCCCCGTGACGATGAAGCCGCCGAACGACATCACGAGGAACTGTCGGCGCGAGTTGGCCTTCGTGTCGTAGCTGAACAGATACGCCGACGTCAGCGTCTTCGGCGCGCGGACGTCACTGCCGCTCGCCAGGCCACCGAGCAGGTGTCCCCACTCGTGCAGCAGAAACGTCGATACACCGACGCCCAGCCCGATCAGCAGGCCGCTCAGGTCGGCCAGGGCGCCATCGCCACCCGAGAGCGGCGCCAGAAAACGCCAGAGCGCGACGACCGCGCCGATGAAGACGGCATCCCTCGCTGCGATTCTCCACCACATCGTGTGCTCGACCTCCCTATCTGCGCGTGAGCGCCCCCGCGATGCGCCCGAGCAGCGCCTTCTGACGCGCGACGTTGTCTGGGTCGGCCAGGCTCGACAGCCCGAGACTGTCGAACGCGCGCTGCGACAGAAAGTAGCCCGTCGTGAGGTTGAACATGGCGATGACTTGCAACGCGAGCTCTTCGCGATCGACCGGGCCCGGCAATGCCCCGCGCAGCGTGTCCACCCCCTGGACGAGCAGCCGGTCGAGCCAGTCGCGCATCAGCGCCTGCCCGGGTGAAGCCTGATCCTGCAGCGCCTGCTGGAAGAGCGCCGCCATGTGGGGATGCGCCAGGAGGTGATCGGTCATGACGGCCGGCAGCGTGGCGAGCACGGCGAGCGGCGGGTCGTCGCGCATGTGCGTCTCCATCGCCTCGGCCATCGGGCTGAGCGCGCGGTCGAGGACCGCCGCGTACAGATCTCGCTTGCTCCCGAAGTGGTTGTACAGCCCCGGCTGCTGGAGGCGCGCGCGGCGCGCGATCTCGCGCAGCGAGGCCGCCTCGTAGCCGTGTTCGGCGAAGACCCCCTCGGCTGCGTCGAGGATGCGGGCCGCCGTGCGCTCCCCCTTGGTCGGCCGCGCGCGCGCGCTCGCATCGTCGTGCTGCGCGGATCTGACTGCGCTCATCGGTGACTCCCCTGCGCGACGTCGGCCCTTGCAGATAAATTATCGCCTGATAATTTTTTGTCGACCCATGGAGGGCGCCATGACGCTGCCGATCCGCGACGTCGTCAATGACGACGCCACCCTCATCAGCCGCCGGGCCTGGACCGATCCTGCGATCTATGAGCTCGAGAAGCGAGGCATCTTCGGGCGCGCCTGGCTCTTCCTCGCCCACGAGTCCCAGATCCCGAACCCCGGCGACTTCGTTCAGGCCTACATGTGCGAGACGCCGATCATCGTCGCGCGCGGCCCCGACGAAGCGGTCCATGCGTCGATCAACAGCTGTACTCACCGCGGCGTACCGGTGTGTCGCGCCGACCACGGCAACACCCGCAGCTTCGTGTGTCCGTATCACAACTGGAACTACGACGTGACGGGCAAGCTGCAGGCGATTCCGCAGGAGCGCCAGCTGAAGGAGCGCCCCGACAAGAGCAAGCTCGGACTCAAGAAGGTGCCCCGGGTCGAGAGCTGGAACGGCCTCATCTTCGGCAGCTTCGACGAGGGCATCGAGTCGCTCGACGCCTATCTCGGCGATATGAAGTACTACCTCGGCGCGTTCTTCGACCGGTTTCCGGCCGGCGTCGAGTTCATCGGCTCGCCCCAGCGCTGGGTGATCGACGCGAACTGGAAGCTCCCGATGGAGAATCAGCTCGGCGACGTGAACCACGGCCCCTTCCTCCACGCATCGGTGATCCCGGCCTCGGCGAACCAGGAGATCGTCGATCACGGCGTGAGCGCGATCCCGGGCGCCGGGCACGGCGCGACGTTTCGCCTGATGCCCGAGGACGCACCGGTCGAGCAGGTCGCCTGGGGCTTCGAAGGGCTCGCCACGCTGCTGGGTGGGCCGGTCGTGCATGACTATCTGCGCGAGATCCATGCGAAGGCGGCCGAGCGCGTGGGGCCGATTCGCGCGCGCTTCAAGGGCCTGACGTTCGGGGTCTACCCGAACCTGTCGTTTCTCTGGTCGAACACCGCGTTCAAGGTCAGCCACCCGCGCGGTCCGGGCCGCGTCGAGTACTGGTGCTGGTCGGTGGTGCCGGCCGACGCGCCCGACGAGATCAAGAAGGTGCTGCGCAGCAACCACACGTCGTTCTTCGGACCGGGGGGGATCGTCGAGCAGGAGGATTCGGAGGCGTGGATGCAGCAGCACCGCGGCAGCAACTTCGACTTCGCCGACGACCGGCCCTACTTCTACGGGCTGGGTCTCGGTGAAGAAGCGCCGCATCCCGAGATGCCCGGCCTCGTGACGAGCACCGCCAACGAGGCGTACGCGCGTCACTTCTTCAAGCGCTGGCGAGCCGCCCTCGAGGCGGTGGAGGGCGCGTGATGGGGCGAGATCCGGGCAGCGTCACACTCGAGCTGCAGCACGAGGTCGAGCAGTTCTACTACTACGAGGCTCGCCTGCTCGACGGCCGCCAATATCAGACGTGGTTCGCCCTCTGTACCGAGGACATCCGCTACGTGATGCCCGCACGCGCGAATCCCCTCGTCGACAACGCCGAGCGCGGCCACGAGTCGATGATCTCGGTCGATCGCGAGCTCGAAGATCAGGCCGGTGACCGACTGCCCCTGCGCGACGAGAGCCACCCGTATCTCGCCATGCGCGTGATGCGTGCATTCGCGCCAAACTCGTGGGCCGAGAATCCGCCCGCGCGGACGCGCCGCATCATCGGCAACGTCGAGATCCTCGAGGTAGCCGAGGACGCGCTCGGCGTGACGAGCAGCTTTCATCTGCACTACGCGCGACCGGGCAGCCGCAACTTCCTGTACGCCGGGCAGCGACGCGACGTGCTGCGCCGCACCGACGAAGGCCTGCGCATCGCCGATCGCGAGATCGTGCTCGACATGGCCGACATCGACTATCCGACGCTGGGGCTGTTCTTCTAGGTCGCGGGCGGGCGGCGCCAGCGGCTCGTGCCGGGCACGATCTCGGGGGGTGGCTCGCTCGACCTCGAGAAGACGCCGCGCGCGATGTGACCCAGGTCGTCGATGACGAGGTACAGGCACGGCACGAGGATCAGCGAGATCACCGTGGCAAAGAGCACGCCGAACGCGAGCGAGGTCGCCATCGGGATCAGAAACTGCGCCGTCACGCTGCGCTCGAGCAGCAGCGGCGTCAGGCCGGCAAAGGTCGTGATCGATGTCAGCAGAATCGGCCTGAAGCGCGCCACGCCGGCTTCGCGGACGGCCTCTTGGATCGGCGCGCCCTCCGCGCGACGCTTGTTGATGTAGTGCACCAGCACCAGGCTGTCGTTGACGACCACACCCGAGAGCGCCACGACGCCGAAGACCGACATCATGCTGAGGTTCATCGGCATGAACAGCCGCATGAAGAAATGCCCCGCCAGCGCGCCGACGAGCCCGAACGGGATCACCGCCATGATGATCAGCGGCTGCGCGTACGACTTGAGCGGGATCGCGAGCAGCACGTAGACGAGGGCCATGGCGAGCACGTAGTTGCGCTGCAGCGCCGAGAACGCCTTTCGCTGCTCGCGCTGCTCGCCTTCGAGCCGATACGTCAGGCCGGGATAGCGCGCGCGCAGCTCTTCGAGGAAGCCCGCGCGCAGATTGGCGAGCACCTCGTTGGCGTTGCCCTGGCTCAGGTCGACGTCGGCGACGACGTTGATCACGCGCTGGCGGTCGGCACGCTTGATGGTCGAGAAGCCGCGGCCCTTCTCGACGTCGGCGACGGCGTAGAAGGGCACTTCGCCACCATCGGCGGTCCGCACCCGCATGTTCTCGAGATCGGCGAGGGAGCGTCGTTCTTCGGCCGGGTAGCGCACCATCACGCGGATGTCGTCGCGGCCGCGCTGGATCCGTTGGGCCTCGGCCCCGTAGAAGGCCTGTCGTACCTGCTTCGACAGATCGTCGAGGCTGACACCGAGGGTCTCGGCCGCAGGCAGGATGTCGAGCTGGATCTCGTCCTTGCCGCTGCTGAACGAGTCGGTGATGTCGAAGACGCCCGGGTACTCGGCGAGCTTGGCCTTGAGCTCGTCGGCCGCCAGCTCGAGCGTATCGACCGAGGCCGCCTGGAGCTCGATGTTGATCGCGTCGCCGGCGGTGAAGAGCGTCGACTTGAACGTCAGCTCCTCGACGTCGGGGATCGCCGGCGTCTCTTCGCGCCATACCTGGGTGACGAGCGCGGCATCGATCGGCCGGACGTCGGCGGGCGCGAGCTCGAGGGACACCTCGCCGAGATGCGTCTCGGGCACCACCTCGGTGGTCCCCGGCGGCCCGCTGCCCGTGCTCGGCTGCTGACCGATCGACGCGAGGACGTGGCGGATCATGCTGCCGTCGGCGATCGGGTACTCGGCATCGAGGCGATCGCGGGTGCGTCGTGCCGCCGCCTCGAGCTGGCGGACGGCTGCCGCCGTCACCTCCGAAGAGGTGCCCTGCGGCATCGTCACGCTCGCCGATACGTAGTCGCCCTGAAGCGGCGGAAAGAAGCTGAACTTGATCCGCCCGCTGGCGACGACGGCGAGGACGATCATCAGGAGCACGACACACGTCGACACAGAGGTGTAGCGCCACTCGAGCGCGCGCTCGAGAAGTGGCCGGTAGCGACGTCGCGCGAGGCGTGTGAGCGCTCCGGCCGCGCGCGTCTGGAATCGCTTCCAGGCGTTCGGCGGCTTCGACGGGTCGTCGACCTTGATCTTCATGTGCGACAGGTGGCTGGGCAGGACCAGCTGCGACTCGACGACCGAGAAGAAGAGGCAGCAGATCACCACTACGCCGATCGTGCCGAAGATCTGACCCATGACGCCGGGCGCAAAGATCATGGGCAGGAACGCGGCCACGGTGGTGAGCACGCCGAAGATGACCGGGACAGACACCTCCTGGGCGCCCCGAATCGCGGCCTCCCGGGGCTCCTCGCTGGCTTCTTGATGCGAGTGCACGTTCTCCGCGACCACGATGGCGTCGTCGACCAGGAGGCCGAGCACCAGAATGAACGCGAAGACGCTGATCACGTCGATCGAGAGGTCGAGTGCCGGGAAGAGCGCGAGCGCGGCGAGCATCGCCACGGGCACCCCCACCGACACCCAGAAAGCGAGGCGCAGGCGCAAGAAGATCGCCAGCACGATGAACACGAGGATGAAGCCGCTGCGACCGTTGCGCAGCATGATGTCGAGGCGGTCACGCAGGCTCTTGCTGCCGTCCTGCCAGACGGTGAAGTTCAGACCCTCGGGCAGGCGACTGGAGACCTCGGCTGCGTAGGCCTTGACCCTGTCGGTGAGCTCGATGACCCGCTGGTCACCCACTCGAAAGACCTGCACGAGCACGGCCGGCTCACCGTCGAAGCGGGCATAGCTGGCGTCTTCTTCGAAGCCGTCGATGACGCGCGCGACATCCGGGAGCATCAAGCGCGTGCCGTCCTCGCGCGTGAGGACCACGATCTGCTCGAAGTCGGTTCCGGTGTAGGCCTGCCCCTTCGTGCGCAGCAGGATCTCGCCCGTATCCGCCTTGATCGAGCCGCCGGGTCGGTCGAGGGAGCTTCGCTGTACGGCGCGCACCACGTCGTCGAAGGTCAGGCCGTAGCGGCGCAGAGCATCTTCGGAGACCTCGATCGAGATCTCGTAGCGCCGCGTGTTGTTGAGCGTGACCTGGGTGACGTCGGGCAGGCCCGCGATCTCGTCTCGCAGCTGCTCGCCCACGGCCTTGAGCGTCGATTCGGGCGCATCGCCCGACAGCGCGATCTTGATTGCGTTGCGCCGGGGCACGACCTGACTGACCACCGGCTTCTCGGTCTCTTCGGGGAAGGTCGTGATGGCGTCGACGGCGTTCTTGATCTCGGTGAGGGCGCGGTCTTTCGGGTAGCCCTGGATCAGCTCGGCCGAGACCCCGCACGCGCCTTCGGCCGCCGACGAGGTGATCTTCTCGATCCCCTCGATGCCCTGGATCTCCTCTTCGATCCGGACACAGACGCCCTCTTCGACCTCGGCGGGCGCGGCCCCGAGATAGGTCACGCCGACCTGGATCACGTCGATGTCGATGTCGGGGAACGACTTCTGCTGAACCGAGGGCAGCGTCGCGGCACCCGCGAAGATCAGCATGAACATCAGCAGATTCGCGGCGACCGGGTTGGCGCCGAACCAGCCGATGATCGGCCTCACGACCGCGCTCCTTCACGCGACCCGCAGAGCGGCGCACCCACGCACCGCGATGCGCGGCTCTGCGCGAGGCGCCTCACGATCCCGCTCCCACGGCGCTCGTGGCGCCGACCGGCACTGCGTCCGCGACCTCGACGAACATGCCGTCGGTGACGGCGCGAATCGGTGAGATGCAGACGCGTTCGCCGGGCTCGAGCCCTGCGCCGATGATCACACGGTCGCGTTCAGTGCGGAGAATTTCGACCGCTCGGAAGCGCAGCCGAGACTCGGCGTCGACGACGAGCACTTGATCGATGTCCGAGCCCTCCCACGCTCGCAGGGCGGCGCGGGGGACCACGTACGCGTCGTCGACGACTCGGCCCATGATCTCGGCGTCGACGAAGAGGCCGACGGCGAGCGGCGGGCGTGCCACATCGCTCGAGCGGCCATATGGGTCGGCGACCCGGGCGACGACGTGCACCATCCGACTCTTCGGGTCGATCTCGCCCTCGGTGCGCACGATGCGGCCCTCCCATTCGTGCAGGGCGCCGGCGAACTCGGCCTCGAGGATCACCGCGGGGTCTTCGATGACGAGCATCGGCTCGACCTGCTCGATGACCAGCTCGCTTTCGCCGGGCTCGAGCGCGATCTCGCTTCGCTCGCGGTAGTCGAGGGCGAGGTCGAGGTAGGCGAGCTCGCGGTCGGGCAGCGGCAGCCGAACCTCGGCGAAGTCGACCGCATAGAGCCGAGCGACCATCGTCCCGCGACTGACGAACTGGCCGACGTCGACGGCTTCGCTGCGCACGCGGCCGTCGTAGGGAGCCAGGATCTCCGTGCGCTCGATGTCGCGTTCGGCGCGCTGAAGCTCGCTTCGCGCCTCGCGCAGCCGGGCGCGCGCGACCCGGTAGGCGTTCTCGGCGTCATCGATGCGCGCTTCGCTCGCGACCGATCGATCCGCGAGGCGGCGCTGGCGCTCGAGCTCCTTCTTCGTGCGAGCGAACTCGCTCTCGGCTGCGGCGACGTTCGCGCGGGCCGATTCGAGGGCGACCTCGTAGTCGGCGCGATCGATCCGCAGCAGCGGCTCACCCTTCTCGAAGAACCCGCCCGAGACGAAGGCGGGCGAGACCCAAACGACCTCGCCCGAGACCTGGGGCACCAGATCGCCGGCGGTGGTCGGTGCGACCGTACCGCTCGCCTCGACGACGAACTGCACGCGCTGGGGCTCGACCGTGACGGTCCGAATCAAGGGTCGGGGAATGTCGGCGGGGCGGGGCGTGACCGTCGGCTTCGTCGCAAAGACGACGATGACGATACATACACCCAGAATCAGGATCGCAATCGGTGCGACGACGCGGCGCCAGGCGGGCTTCATCGGGATGGTACTTCCCGTGTTGTGTCAGGCCGTCGGGAGGGCGCGGAGCCCGGCGGCTGCGAACTCGATCATCCGTGCGAGCAGCTTATCGTCGTCGATGCCCTCGGGCTGCATCGCGGCGAGGCTGCTCGATTCGAGCTGACCACTGATCACGTACACCATGACCGCGATCAGAAACTGATATCCGTACTCGACGTCGACGGCGCGTCGATCCGAGAGCGTGCGACCGAGCGCTTACATGAATCGGCGACTCATCGGGCCGAAGATCTCGATCTTGATCGACTGGATCAGCTCGGGCGGGTCGCTGAACAGACGCGCGCTGATCTGTCGTCCTTCTTCGGTCATGCCCTGCTGCCGGTACTCGATGACGGGGCGCAGATATGCGTCGAGGATCGTCTCGAGCGAGAGCGGTGCGCCGCCCGAGCCGGCTTCGGCCTCATCGAGTAGCTCGAGACGTCGATCGTTGACCGGCTCGGTCGCGCGTCGGATCGTCTCGTGAAGGAGCTTCTCCTTCGAACCGAAGTGGTAGTTCGCCGCCGACACGCTCGTGCCCGCGGCCTGGGTGATCGCGCGCATCGACGTGCCTTCGAAGCCGCGATCGGCAAACAATCGCTCTGCGGCGTCGAGGAGTCGCTCGCGCGTCTCGGCCGACCCCGAGCTGCGATCGCGTGTCGGATCCGACGCACCCTCGGTGGGGAGCGGATGGGTCACTTCGCGAACATCGCTGACGTCGTGCGGGGAGGACATCGGCTCATTGCCTCTTTGACTCTGTGACCTCGGGACGGGCTGCCTCTGGTTCGGTTTCTTCGTCGCTGTCTTCGTCGTGCGGTGCGTCTTGCTCGTTCGTCTCTCTGGTTACGCACTTGGGCGGGATCGGATCCGCTTGGGATGCAGTGCCATACGCGAACGCCGCCGGAGATGTGTTGCCTTGGCCCCGACGAATGCGCCGAACGGATGTTCGGAGATTACTCGATGCCGGGGCGAGCGTCACATCTCACTCCTGGGTGCGATGCTGCTCAGGCCCTCGAAGTTCGGTCTGCGCGCGAGGACGACTCGGATACCATCCCGCTTCGCTGGGAGTGCGGTGAACAGGCGAACGCAGTGGGGTTTCGTCGACATATTCGACGGCTCCGTTTCGTACGTTGTCCAGATTCTGCGCCTGAGGGGATGATGCTCCACGCGCAACGACGCACAGCGCGAGTTTGGCGTGCACGAGGCGAGCGAGCTGCACACGAGTTGCCGGTCGCCCCTCGATCGACCGAAAGGATGATGAAGCTTGGACCGAGCGCGATTCGACGCGACGTTCTCTCTCGAAGGCCGCGTGGCCATCGTGACCGGCGGTAGCCGCGGCATTGGCCGTTCGATTGCCGAGACCTTTGCCCTCGCTGGCGCTCGGGTCGTGGTCGCGAGCCGAAAGCTCGATGCATGCGAGACGGTGGCCGCCGACATTCGTGGAGCCGGCGGTGAAGCCAAGGCGATCGCCGTCCACATGGGCGAGCTCGATGATCTCGAGCGACTCGTCGAAGGCACCGTCGAAGCATTCGGCCGGCTCGACGTGTTGGTGAACAACGCGGCGAACCCGCTTGCTCAGCCATTCGGCCAGCTCACACCCGAGGCGTTCCAGAAGTCGATCGACGTGAACCTGCGCGGGCCCGTGTTTCTCACGCAGTACGCGCTCCCGCATCTCGAGGCGGGGGGCCATGGGTCGGTCATCAACGTCGCGAGTGCCGGCGCCTTTCTCTTCTCGCCCTACATCTCGCTCTATGCAGGTGCCAAGGCCGCGCTGCTCGCACACACGCGCTCGCAAGCCGCCGAGCTCGCGCTGCGGGGCGTGCGCGTGAACGGCATCGCGCCAGGCACGATCGATACCGACATGGTGCGAAACAACCCGCCCGAGGCGCAGGAGGCGATGAAGGCGGCAGCGCTCCTCAAGCGCGCGGCCGAGCCCGACGAGGTCGCGCCGCTCGCCCTCTACCTCGCGAGCGACGCCTCGAGCTTCGTCACGGGCGCCACGTTCGGGATCGACGGCGGGCTGGTACCGCGTTGAGCTGGGCGTGGGCTGCGACGATCGGAGGCGGGGCTTGAGAGCCTGGCAAGTCGTGCGCGAAGGCGCGCCGTCCGAGGCCCTCGAGCTCGCCACCGGCGTCGCGGTGCCCGACCCGGGCCCCGGCCTGCTCCGCGTGCGCGTCTCGCACGCGGGTGTCGGCCTGCCCGACGCCTTCATGTGTCGCGGCGGAGGCGCCTACGCGCTGACGCCGCCGCGCCCCTTCACGCCCGGCCAGGAGGTCGTCGGCGAGGTGGTCGCGACCGGTGAAGGCGCCGTCAGTGAGCTCGGTGCGCGCGTGCTCGGTGTCACGGCGTTCATCACCGGGAGCGGGGGCTTCGCCGACGAGTGTCTGCTCTACGACGACTTCGCGTTGCCCGCGCCCGATTCGCTCGCCGGGCCCGAGGCCGCGGCGATCGCGATCCCCACGCACACGGCCTGGGTCGGGCTCGTTCGGCGCGCTCGGATCGAAGCGGGTGAGTGGCTGCTCGTGCTCGGGGGTGCGGGCGGGACGGGCTCGGCGGCGATCTCGCTGGGTGCCGCGCTGGGCGCCCGGGTGATCGCGACGGCCGCCGGCGCCGCGCGCGTCGACTACTGCCGGGCCCTCGGTGCCGAAGCGGTCATCGATCGGTCGGCGGAGAACGTCGAAGAGGCCGTCCGAAAGATCACGGGTGGCACCGGCGCGGCCGTCGTCTACGACACGGTCGGCGGGGACGCGTTCCGGTCGGCCACCCGCTGCATCGCCCACGAGGGCCGATTGCTCGTCGTGGGCTACGCGAGCGGCCGCTGGGGCGAGCCGCGCGCGGCGCATCTCGTTCAGCGAAACTACTCGGTGCTCGGCGTGATGCCCTCGGGCTACGACCGCGTGTTCCGCCTCGATGCGCACGCGCGCCTGCTCGAGATGCACGGCGACGGCCGATTGCGCGTGCCCGTCGATCGCGTCTTCTCGTTCGCAGAGACGCCCGCCGCGATCGAGCGCGTGGCCTCGGGGGATGCGCTCGGCAAGGTCGTGATCTCGGTCGCGGGCCCGCAGTAGCTGCCCGGCGAAGCCGATGGCGCGTCGCCCGATCGCCCCGGCGCCGGGTCGACACCTTCATCCGAGTGGTGCCTGCGCCGCGAAGTTGAAACCCTTCGGTCCATTCGATTGACTCATGGGTCTCGGCGGGCTTCGCGCCTGCCTCCATTTCGACCCGCGATGCACGCTCGGTGCGCCGCGAATGACGGAGACACGCAATGGACGACTTCAGCGGCAAGGTGGCAGTGGTGACGGGCGGCGCTTCGGGCATCGGCAAGGCGCTCGTGCGCGCGCTGCTCCGCGAGGGATCGCGCGTGGTGATCGGCGACGTCGAGCAGTCGGCGCTCGAAGCGGCGGTCGACGAGCTCAAGGGGGAGGGTGAGGTGCGCGGCGTCGTCGTCGACGTCTCGAAGCCCGAGTCGCTCGAGAGCCTCGCCGACGACGTGTTCTCGAACGAGGGCGCATGCCATCTGCTCTTCAACAACGCCGGCGTTGCCGCGCCGAACTCGAACGTCTGGGAGACGACCCCGAACGACTGGCGCTGGGTGCACGGCGTCAACGTGAATGGCGTGATGCACGGGGTGATCGCGTTCGTGCCCCGCATGATCGAATCGGGCGAAGAGGGCTGGGTGATCAATACGTCGTCGGGCGACGGCGGCATCTCGCCGCTGCCGTACCAGTCGGTCTACGCCTCGAGCAAGGCCGCGGTCTCTTGTCTGACCGAGTGTCTCGCCGCCCAGCTCGAGAGCGAGGGCACCAAGCTCGGCGCGTCGATCTTCTATCCCTCGGGCGGCCTGCTCGAGACGGGCATCTGGACGACGGCCCGAAACCGCCCGGCTGAGCTCGCCCGTGAAACCGAAGCGGCGCCGGCTCCCAGCATCGAGGATTTCAAGCAGGCGGCGAAGGCCGCGGGCATGGAGCTCCAGTTCCAGGATCTCGATGATCTCGCGCAGGTGGCGCTCCAGGGCATCCGCGACGGCCAGTTCGTGATCATGATCGGCCACGACGGTGCGCACGCGACGCTCACCGATCGCGCCGATCGCATCGGCAAGGGCAACCTGCCGATCGATCCCGCAGGCATTCCGGCGATGTAGGGGGGATGCCCCCATCGCGGGTGCGCTGCGCATCGGGCATGCTCGATGCGCAGCGCGCATTCCGGGATGGCAGGGGCCGTGCCGGGATGCGCGCGTGACCGGTCGCGCCCGCATCGCGGCCGAGAGGAGTTCGTCATGATCGGCCGCTCCCTCCGGATCCACAGACCGCTGCTTTCTACCCTGACTCTCCTGGCGTCGATCGCGACGCTCGCGTTCGTCGCGTGTGGCCACGACGGTGGCCCCGCCGCACCCGAAGAGCCGGCGACCGCCGAGACCGCCCCCCACGGTCGGCCGAAGCTGCTCGAAGGGCTCCCGGCGGCCAATCACCCCATCACGACCAGCACCGAAGAGGCCCAGCAGTACTTCGACCAGGGCCTGATCCTGCTCTATGGCTTCAACCACGAAGCCGCGATTCGATCGTTCGAAGAGGCGCTGCGTCTCGATCCCGACTGTGCGATGTGCCACTGGGGCGTCGCGATCGGCCTGGGCCCGAACATCAACCGGCCGATGGGGCCCGAAGCCGCGGCGCAGGCCTGGGCCGCGTCGCAGCGCGCGCTCGAAGCCGCCGCCAACGCGACGCCGCGCGAACGCGCCTACATCGAGGCGCTCGCGATGCGCTACAGCGAGACGATCCCCGAGTCGCGTACGGGCCTCGACCTCGCGTATGCCGACGCGATGCGTGAGGTGCATCTCGCCGACCCCGCCGACGTCGACGCAGCGACGCTCTTCGCCGAGTCTCTGATGGATCTCTACCCCTGGAACTACTGGACCGACGACGGCGAGCCCAGGGCATACACCGAAGAGCTGCTCGCGGTGCTCGAGGCGGTGATCGAAGCCGAGCCCGATCACGTCGGCGCGAATCATCTCTACATCCACGCCGTCGAAGAGTTCTTTCCCGAGCGGGGCGAGCCGGCCGCGGATCGTCTGAATGGTCTCGCGCCCGACTCGGGGCACCTCGTCCACATGCCCTCGCACATCTACTGGCGGGTCGGCCGCTACGAAGAGGCCGCCGAGATCAATCAGCGCGCGGCCGCCGCCGACGAGCAGTATTTCTCGTGGTGTGGCCCCGACGCGTTCTACCGCGCGGCCTACTACCCCCACAACGTGCACTTTCTATGGGCGGCCGCGAGCGCCGAGGGTCAGAGCGAGCTCGCGATCAGTACGGCCCGCAAGCTCGCCGCCGCGACGCGGGACGGCCTCGACGAAGCCCCCTTCACGCAGGAGTTCGCGGCCGTACCGATGCTGACGCTCGCGCGCTTCGGCGAGTGGGACGCCGTGCTTGGCGAGCCCGTACCGGACGATGCCTACGTCTACCTCGCCGGCATCTCGAGCTACACCCGTGGCCTGGCGCACGCGCGCAAGGGCAACGCCGACGAGGCCAACGCCGCGCTCGCCGAACTGAAGAGGCAGGGCGCGCGGCCCGAGGCCGAGGCCTTGATCCTCGCCGGCGGGACGGCCAGCGCACAGTCGCTGTTGGCCATCGCCGAGGCGCATCTCTCGGGTGAGATCGCCGCCCTCGCGGGCGACGATGCAGCGGCCGTCGCCGCGCTCGAGAGCGCGGCCGCGCAGCACGATGCCCTCGCGTACATGGAGCCGCCGCCCTGGTACGCCTCGCCGCGCCTCGCGCTCGGCGCACAGCTGCTCGACATGGACGAGTCGGCCCGGGCGGTCGAGGTGTACCGCGTCGATCTCGAGCAGTATCCGAGAAACGGCTGGGCGCTCTATGGCCTGGCCGAGGGTCTCGAGCAGGAGGGCAAGGCGCCCGAGGCCGAGTGGGCGCGGCAGGGCTTCGAGAACGCCTGGGCGCGCGCCGACGTGGAGCTCACGCGAACGAGCCTCTAGCGACGGTGGGCGCTGCGAGCGCAGCTCGCTTGCCCGCGTTCTGCATCTGCACTGCTCTGCCGGCGGCCACGCGTGTGGTCGCCGGCAAGTTGTTCCCCTCGCGCCGGCGATCTGCTGCATAATCGCGCGCCGTGCACCCCGCCACCGTCTACATCGTGATCGCGGTTCTGACCTTCGGAATCTTCAGCGGGGTCAATCTGCACGAGTACGTCGACTACGGCGATCAGCGGATGATCGTCGACAACGTGCTGGTCCAGCGCGGTTTCAACGACGGCAACGTGACCCGCGCCTTCGAGATCGAGCCCGGGCTGCCGTGGCAGCCGCTCGCGTGGATCAGCCTACAGGCCGGCGACGAGTGGCACGGACTGTCGGACGCCGGGCCGGTGCTGCTCGGCAATCTCGCCCTCCACATCGGAACGACGCTGCTGCTGCTCTTCGCGCTCGCAAGGCTCACCGGTGCCTTCTGGCCGAGCGCGTTCGTGGCGGCGATGTACGCCGTGCACCCGATCGCCGCCGAGAGCGTCGCGTGGGCCTTTGGTCGGGCTGACGCGCTCGCGCACTTCTTCTTTGCTGCGCTGCTCGGCACCTGGGCCATCTACGTCGATCGTCCTGGCCGCGTGCGCTTTGCCGCCGTCGTGCTCTGCGCGATGGGCGGCGTGCTTGCAGGAGGCCGCTTCGCCGCGGTGCCCTTCCTCCTGCTCGTGCTCGACGTGTGGCCGCTCGGTCGACTCGGCTTTGCCGGTACGCGCATCGGTCGCTTCGCCGATCGACCCGAAGCTTCGCCGGCGTTGCTGCTCGCCGAGAAGGCGCCGCTGCTCGTGATCGGCATCGTGGGCCTCGCTGCGCGGCTGGTGGCCGATGCCGAAGTGACGAGTCCGTGGGGCGCCGATCCGAGTCTCTTCGAGCGGTTCGGGATCGTCGTCGCGAACGTGTTCACGGGCATCGGTCGGATCGTCTGGCCGAGCGATCTGGCCTTCACGGCGCCGACGACGATCCAGATGGGGCTCGGGCCCGTGCCGTTGTGGCAGGTCACCCTCGGGCTCGTCGCGATCGCGCTGATCACCGTGGGGCTCGTACGCGCTGGAGCTGCTGCTCGGCCCGCACTCGCAGGCTGGTTCTGGTACCTCGTGATGATCGTTCCGGTTGCGGGTCTCGTTCCGATCGGCCTTCGGATGATGCACGACCGACAGCTGCAGCTCGCGATGATCGGTCTGCTCGTGGCTCTGGCCTTCACGGCGGCGCGCCTGCTCGAGGCCGTTCCCCGGCGTCCGGTCGTCGCGGGCGGGCTGGCGGCGCTGTTGCTCGTTCCGGCCGCGGCCGCAGCGCGTGCGCAGGCGTCGACATGGCGTGATTCGAATGCACTCTTCGATCACGCGCTCGCCGTGCACGACCGAGACGTCATGGCGCTCTTTTACAAGGCCATGCGTCTGCTCGAAGGCGGCTTCGATACGGCGGCCGTCGCGCAGCTGGAGCGCGCCGTCGACATCTATCCGAATCATGTCCACGCGAACGTCGCACTCGGCCAGCTGCGCATGCAGGCCGGCGAGCCCGAGCGCGCACTCGTGCCGCTGCGCCGCGCGCTGGTCGGCATGCCCGCGTCGGCCTTCGTGCAGGCGACGATCGCTACAGCGTTGCTCGAGATGGGCCGCATCGACGAAGCGCGCGTCGAGATCGACCGCGCGCTCGCGTCCGATCCCCGGAGCGCGTTCGCCCACTTGCAGCGTGCACGCATGGCCGTGCGGCTCGGGCAGCCCGACGCCGCGATCACCGACTACGAGCGCACGCTCGAGCTCGATCCTTCGAACGGCAAGGCCCGCGCCGAGCTGCGATCGCTCGAGCGCGCGATGGTCGGTGAGCCGCCCTCGTAGGCGGCTGCCCGGTTACGTTGGCCGGGCCGTCGGCCCGTTCTAGGCTCTGGTCATGCCTCGACGCAAAGATCCGCTCATCAAGCTGCGCGAGATCATCTCGGCCTGGCCCGAGACAGACGAGCGCATCTCGCATGGCGCGCCCACCTGGTGGGGCGGCAAGAAGACCTTCGCGACGTTTCACGAAAATCATCACGGCGACGGACGCATCGCGGTCTGGGTGAAGTTTCGCAAGGAGGACCAGCAGGGGCTGGTCGAATCCGACCCCGAGCGATTCTTCGTGCCTCCCTACGTCGGGCCGAGCGGCTGGATCGGCATTCGACTCGAGGGCCAGGTCGATTGGGGCGTCGTCGCCGGGCTGCTCGAAGAGGGCTACCGCATGGTGGCGCCGAAGCGGGCGATCCGGCAACTCGACGAAGGCTGACGCATCGCTGGCCGTCGCGACGAGCCGCGAACGGAAGGGAAGATCTGCCCCAAGGCGCCGGACGCGCATCGACCCGGCCGCTCGGTGAGGGCAGCGCGGGTCGCTGGGGCCTCGGGCTCCCATCCGACCCGGCCCGCGCGTCTGCGCAGGGCCGGGTGGATGGAGCGCCCGTGAAGCGATCGGCTCAGCTCGCGGTGCGAGCGGTGCGCGTCGTGGCTCGGCGCGGCAGCGGTACGAAGGCCGGCACCTGCTTCTGGTAGCGCTCGTAGGTCTCGCCGAAGTGCGCCACGAGGTCACGCTCTTCGAAGATCAGGGCGACCAGGATGTAGGCCGACGACACACCCGCGAAGAGCAGCCGGCCGATGCTCATGTCGGGCGTGCTCCAGAGCACCATGAACCAGCCGACGTAGAGCGGATGGCGCACGTACTTGTAGACCGAGGGCGTTTCGAAGGGCAGGGCGGTGTACTCGCGACCGGCTCCGTACAGGAACGCCTGGCGCAGGCCGAACAGCTCGAAATGGTTGAGCAGCACGGTCGACAAGAACACCATGCCGTAGCCGCCGAGGTAGAGCGCCCAGATTGCGCCGCGGGCGATCTCGTTCTGCACCTGGAAGACGGTGCCACCCATCGGCTGCCAGGCGAACATGACGAGCGCGAGCGCCGCCACCGAAGCGAGCACGTAGACCGCGCGCTCGATCGGTTCGGGCACGATCCGCGTCCACCACTGCTTGAAGCCCGGACGAGCCATCACACTGTGCTGGAGACCGAAGACGCCGAGCACGGCCACGTTGATCAGAGCGGCGACGAGCGGCCCAGACGTCGGGTCGCCGTCGACGGTCTTGGGCACGCCGAAGTTGGCGAGGAAGCCCACGGTGTAGGCGAAGCAGGCAAAGAACGCGGCGTAGCAGAGCACCGCAAAGGTCGGATAGAGGACGCGCTTCATCGGGTTTCTCCTGTGGCGCCGAGTTGATTCTCGGTCGCTCAGCAGGAGGATCGGCCGAGCGGCCAAATCGGTCCTGATCGCGAGTTGATTGCTCTCTGATCTCAGAAAAAGTGAATTAGGTCAGATGTTTACGCGAGTGCGCCGAGGGGGCGGAAGCGCCGTCAGCCCGCTCGGCCACCGTCTCTGCCCCACGGGTATGCGCGCAAGCGGTCCTCGATGACCGGGTAGAGCCAGTACAGCCCGATCAGATTGGGTACGCAGATCAGGAAGACCAGCGCGTCGGAAAAGGCGAGCACGGAATCGAGCCGGATCGAGCAGCCGAGCGCGACGAAGATGCAGAACACCGCCTTGAACACGATCTCGCCGCGGCTGCCCTCGCCCACCAGATACGTGAAGCCCTTCAGCCCGTAGTACGACCACGAGACCATTGTCGACAGCGCGAACAGCGTGGCGGCGATCGCAATCGGAATCGGCGCCCAGGGCAACACTCGCTCGAAGGCGGCCGATGTGGTCTCGATGCCGCCGAGACGCTCGCCGATCGCGGGTTCGAAGTAGAGCGTGGTGACGAGCACGAGTGCGGTGATGTGGCAGATGACGACGGTGTCGATGAACGGCTCGAGGATCGAGACGAAGCCTTCCGTCAGCGGCTCGTCGGTCTTGACGGCCGAGTGAGCGATGGTCGCCGAGCCGATCCCCGCCTCGTTCGAGAAGAGCGCGCGTCGGAACCCGATGATCATGACGCCGAGCGCGCCGCCCGCGACACCCTCGGCGCTGAAGGCGCCGCCGATCATCTGCCCGTAGGCCCAGGGCACGGCTTCGTAGTTGATGATCAGGACGACGAGCGCCACGGCGATGTAGAGCGCCGCCATGAAGGGTACGAGGCTCTGCGTCAGTCGCGCGATGCTGCGAATGCCGCCGACGATGACGAGCCCGACGAAGAACGCGAGCACGAGACCGACGAGCCAACCCTTGTCGGCGATCGGGCTCGTCTCGCCGCCGGTCACGCCGACGAGCTGCGTGAAGGCCTGGTTCGATTGGAACATGTTGCCGATGCCGAGGCAGCCAATCACGATGCCGACCGCGTAGAAGACGCCGAGAAAACGGCCGAGCCCGGGCCAGCCGCGCTCGGCGAGGCCGCGCTCGAGGTAGTACATCGGGCCGCCCGATACGCTGCCGTCTTCGTTCTCGCGGCGGTACGCCACGCCGAGTGTGCACTCGGCAAACTTCGTCGACATGCCGAGGAAGCCGGCGAGGATCATCCAGAAGGCAGCCCCGGGCCCGCCCATGCTGACGGCGACCGCGACGCCGCCGATGTTGCCGATGCCGACCGTCCCCGAGATCGCGGTCGCCAGTGCTTGAAAGTGCGAGACCTCGCCCGGGCCGCGGTCGGCGCCGCGCAAGAGCGAGATCGCATGGCCGAAGCCGCGAATGTTCACGAAGCGCAGCCGAATCGTGAAGTAGACCGCGCCGGCCACGAGCCAGAGCACGACCAGCGGCAGGTTCGCATCGCCGATCGGGACCTCGAAGAACACGATGGCCGAGAGACCGTCGGAGAAAGGCCGCACCCAGGCGTCGATCGTGGCGTCGATGTCACTCAAGCGCGGTTCTCCCCTATGCTCGATCGATGCCTTTGAAGATCGTGCGCCACCGACTCTCCGGTCTGATCGCGGTCGCAATCGCCGGCTTTGCGGCGGCCGTGACCGTCGGTTGCGGTTCGGGCCCCGTCGCGTTCACGGGCGGCGAAGTGATCACGATGGATGACACGGACCGCATCGTGACCGCCTTCGGCGTCGAAGGCGATCGAATCGCTGTCGTCGGCACCGACGAAGAGGTCCGCGCATGGGCCGAGCGTCGTGGCGCCCATGAGATCGAGCTCGGTGGCCGAACCGTACTGCCCGGATTCGTCGACGCGCACGGACACTATCCGGGCGAGGG
Organism: Myxococcota bacterium; assembly: GCA_965250285.1. GTDB lineage: Bacteria > Myxococcota_A > UBA9160 > UBA9160 > UBA4427 > CAYYSY01. The sequence goes on along the minus strand of OZ252299.1, from coordinate 4,316,596 downwards.
CATGTTCGACGTGGCGGTCGATTTGAATGCGCCGCCGATCGGTGATGTCGAGACGATGGATGATCTGGTCGCGCGGTTGACTGCGCGGGCGTCCGAGGTGCCCGAGGGCGACTGGGTGGTCGGCATGGGTTTCGACGACACCCTCGTCGACGAGCGACGTCATCCGACGCGGGATGATCTCGACCGGGTGTCCACTCGGCATCCCGTCGCAGTCTCGCACATCTCGGGTCACCTGGCGGTCGTGAACTCGATCGGGCTCGAGCGTCTGGGGTTCGATGCATCGACACCCGATCCCGAAGGCGGCGTGATCCGGCGCCGCGACGGTTCGACCGAGCCCGATGGCGTGCTCGAAGAGATGGCGATGATGCCGCTCACGCCCATGCTCGTGCCCGGGTTCGGCGATGCGCTCACCATGTTCCGGTCAGCGGGCGAGCGCGCGCTGTCGCAAGGCGTGACGACGGTCCAGTCGGGGCTGACCGACCCGAACCTCGTTCGCATCCTCGATTGGATGTCGTGGCTCGGGTTCATCCCGGTGCGGATGATCGTGTGGCCCGATACGCAGGGGGGCGACGCGTGGGTCGCCGGCGACTTCGAGCCGCCCGACTGGGATGTGCACCAGATGCGGGTCGGGGCCGTGAAGATCGTCGCCGATGGCTCGATCCAGGGGTACACGGGCTATCTGAGCGAGCCCTACCACGTTCCCCCCGAAGACGACCCGACGTACCGCGGCTATCCGCGCGTCGCGCGCGAAGAGTTGTTCGAGCTCGTCGACCGCTACCACGCGGCCGGCCTGCAGCTGGCCATCCATGGCAATGGAGATGCGGCGATCGATGACATCCTCGATGCGATCGAGGCGGCGCAGCAGAAGAACCCTCGAGAAGACGCGCGACACATCGTGATTCACGCGCAGATGACGCGCGAGGATCAGCTCGATCGCATGCAGGCGCTCGGCGTCGTGCCGAGCTTCTTCAGCTTGCACACTTTCTACTGGGGCGACCGGCATCGCACGATCTTCATGGGCCCCGAGCGTGCGGCCCAAATGAGCCCCGCGAAGGGTGCGCTCGATCGCGGGATCCCGTTCACGATTCACTGCGACGCTCCGGTCGTGCCGATGGAGCCGCTTCGGCTCGTCTGGGCTGCGGTCAATCGCAAGACACGCAGCGACTTCGTCGTGGGCGAGGATCAACGCATCCCCGTGATGGCGGCGCTGCGAGCGGTGACCGCGACGCCGGCATGGCAGCACTTCGAAGAAGGCGACAAGGGCAGCATCGAAGCGGGCAAGCTCGCCGACTTCGTCGTGCTCTCGGACTCGCCGCTCGACCGACCCGACACGATCGATGAGATCGTGGTCCTCGAGACTTGGCTGGGCGGTGAGCGCGTCTATCTCGCCGACGATGTCGCCCCGGACGGGGCCCAGGCAGGCTGAGCAGCGAAGAATCGGGGCGGAGTGCCCCCGCTGAGCCAGATCCTGCCCAGCTCGGAGGCCCGCCGCCGGTTCTTCGCAGTGGGAATTCTCGCGGCGTTTCGGCACGATTAGGTGCGGATGCCGGTGCGCCCCCGGCTCAACCTAAAGGAAGCACCCGATGAAGAAGATCGAGGCCATCATCAAGCCCTTCAAGCTCGACGACGTGAAGTCGGCGCTCAGCGAGCTCGGTATGCAGGGGCTCACGGCCAGCGACGTCAAGGGCTTCGGTCGACAGAAGGGGCACACCGAGCTGTACCGCGGTGCCGAGTACACGGTCGACTTCCTGCCGAAGGTGAAGCTCGAGATCATCGTCGCGGACGGCAAGGTCGACGAAGTCGTCGAGGCCATCACGGCCGCGGCGTCGACCGGCAAGATCGGTGACGGCAAGATCTTCGTGCTGCCGCTCGGCGAAGCGATCCGCATTCGGACCGGGGAGCGGGGCGAAGACGCCGTGTAGCCGCGCCGGGGCGCCCGGCCGAGACCGGGTGGACGCCACGCGCCCGACGCTGCCATCATCGTCCCATGCAGTATCGCTTCGAGTCGTATGTGCTCGACGCGGCGCGCCGCGAGCTTCGTCGCGGCGACGCCGTCGTCGAGGTCCAGCCGCTCGTCTTCGAGCTGCTCCTGTACCTCGTCTGCCACCGCGAGCGCGTCGTGCCGAAGGACGAGCTGCTCGACGCGCTCTGGGCCGATGCCGCCGTGACCGAGGCATCACTGGCCCGCGCCGTGAGCCTCGCGCGTCGCGCGGTCGCTGACGGCGAGAACGACCCCCCCTTCATTCGCACCCACGCCCGCGTCGGCTACCGCTTCACGGCCGAAGTCGAGGAGGGCGCCGACCCGCCCTCGCGCCCCACCCGGCCGGTCGCCGAGACCCCCGCGGCGCGTTCGGCCTTCACGAATGCGGGCGGCACGCACGTCGCGTATCAGGTCGTCGGCGATGGTCCCATCGACGTCGTCGTCGTGAGCGGCTGGGTCCTCTCCATCGCGTCGATCTTCGAAGAGCCACCGCTCGCGGCGTTCTTCGACCGGCTCGCCCGACACGCAAGACTGATTCTCTTCGACAAGCGTGGCACGGGGCTCTCGGATCGCGTCAAGGAGCTGCCTGGTCTCGCCCAGCGCATGGAAGATCTGACGGCCGTGCTCGACGCGGTCGGCAGCCGTCGCGCGCACGTCGTCGGTGTGTCAGAGGGCGCACCGATGGCGCTGCTCTACGCCGCGAGTCAACCCGAGCGCGTGAGCGGGCTGGCCCTGCTCGGTGGGTTCGCGCGCATGACGCGCGACGACGACCAGGCGTTCGGCTGGACCGAGGACGACATCGCCCGGCTCGAGTCGTACATCTCGACGCGCTGGGGCGAGGGGCGATCCGTCTCGACGGCGGTGGCGAGCCGCGACGACGACCCGGCGATGCACGCGTGGGCGGGGCGCGCCGAGCTGGTCGGCGCGAGCCCGGGGGCCGCGCTCGAGCTCTGGAGCATGAACCGGTCGATCGACGTGCGCGACGTGCTGCCGCTCCTCGAGACGCCCTGTCTGGTCGTGCACTCGACGCGCGATCCGGTGATCGACGTCGCGCACGGACGGCAGCTGGCCGAGCGAATCGCGGGCGCCCGGCTCGTCGAGCTCGAAGGGGTCGATCATCTGCCCTTCTTCGGTGCGACCGCCGAACAGACCTCCGAAGCGCTCGAGGCGTGGCTTGCGCAGACCGGCGACGGGGCAGGCACGGCCCGTCGCCGACTCGCCACGCTGTTGTTGCTCGATGGAGGTGACAGCGCCCCCTCCGACCTCGTGGCCGCCATCGACCAGTGCGTCGTCGCGCACCGCGGTCAGCGCGTCGAGGTCGACGCCCCGGCGTGGGCCGCGCTCTTCGATGGTCCGGCCTCGGCCGCGCGCTGCGCGCTCGCGATCTCGGCGGCGGCCGAGCGTCACGGGTGCACCCTTCGCGCGGCGCTGCACTGCAGCGAGGTGGAGTGCCGTGAGCGAGACGGCGGCGGGGCCGACGACGCGCCGACCCTCGTGGTCTCAGGGCCGGCGGTCGACGACGCCGTCGCGCTGGTCGCCGTCACGTCACCCGGCGAAGCCTGGGCGACCGACGCCTTCGCGGGTCTGGTCGTCGGCTCGGGCGTGGCGGTCGAGTCGAGGCCCGCGCGCATTGGCGACCGCGAGATCGAGACCTTCGCGATCGCCTCGGTCTGACCTCGGCTCAGCCGCGCGGCTCGATCCAGAGCGCCTCCGCCCGACCGAGCACTCGACCTGCTTCGTCGAGCAGCGCCGACCCAGCCACGTGCTTGCGCCCCTCGCTGCGAATCGGCCAGCCCATCAGCATGCAGCGCTCGTCGGCAACGGGAGCTCGCGCGACGTGGCCGTGGAACCGCGCGAGCAGGATCGGCGACTGCCGGCCACGGAGCGCGGCAATGCCGCCGGGACAATCCAGGGCGGCGATCACGAAGCGCTCCGCCACGACGCCTGTGGTCTCGTCGACGAACGACGCATCGGGGCGCCACGGCGTGGCGACCAGACCGTCCCGTCCCTCGATCGGGCCCGCGATGACCCGCAGGCCATCGCCCGCCGCGCGGGCCGGCCCGCATACGAAGCAGTGCGGAAACGGATGCGCGGCATCGACACGCGAGGCGTGCGCGCGTTCGGCGTCGCGCCAGCTCGGCGGCTCAGGCACGTCGAGCTCGAGGCGCCGCTCGCGCGCACACGCGATGAGCCGATCGCCGTCGCGCAGCGAAATCTCACCATCGACGCCGCGATCGATCGTCAGCGGCTGCTCGAGCGGGGCCGGCGCGCGCAGCTCGGCCTCGAAAGCGCCTTCGCAGTGCTCTGCGAGCAGGGCGCAGACGATGCCGCCGTTGCCCATGCCGGGCGGGCCGTTGAATCGCGGCTCGATCTGGGTTTCGAAGAATGCGGGGTGGGCCTGGTTCATGGCCGGATCTCCTGTTCGGGTTCGACGGGATCATCGGCGCAGTCTCGATCTCGGTCCTGACCGCGGTGCGATCGTTTCTTGACCATCCCCTCACCGCCGCCGGGGGGCGCCGGGCTATGGTGGCCGGGCCTCGCCGCTCGCCGGCCCATGCCTCACGAGAGGGATGCACGATGGAAAAGCTCAGGCTGTACGACTACTTCGAGTCGGGCAACGCCTACAAGGTGCGGCTGCTGCTCACGCTGCTCGAGCGGCCCTTCGAGCGCGTGCACCTCGACATCCTGAAGGGCGAGACGCGCAGCGAACGCTTCGTGGCGAAGAACCCGAATCATCGGGTGCCGACGCTCGAGCTGCCCGATGGCCGCGTGCTGGCCGAGTCGAACGCGATCCTCTTCTTTCTGGCCCAGGGCACGCGATTCTGGCCCGAGGACACGTGGGCGCGAGCGCAGGTGCTGCAGTGGATGTTCTTCGAGCAGTACAGCCACGAGCCGTTCATCGCCGTCGCCCGCTTCTGGCACTTCTCCGGTCAGGCCGATGGCAAGCGCGACGAGCTCCCCGCCAAGATGGAGGGCGGTCGCCATGCGCTCTCGGTGATGGAGAGGCACCTCGCAGATCGCCCGTGGTTCGTGGGCGACGCGCTCACGATCGCTGACATCGCGCTGTTCGCGTATACGCATGTCGCCCATGAGGGCGGCTTCGAGCTCGGTGCGTATCCGAGCGTGCAGGCATGGATCGAGCGCTTCGAGTCGCAGCCCGGCCACGTCGCGATCGACGCCGAAACGGGCACGCGCGCGGCTTGGAGCGGCTGAGGCTGCGCCGGGCCCTCGGCCCGGCGCGAATCTAGCGGCGGATCACGCTCGCCTTGTCGTACCCGAGCAGCGAGATGCGGCGCTCGAAATCCTCGAGGCTCTCGATCAGCTCGACGCGGTTCGGGAGGTCGATCTCGCGGGCGAGTCGCCCGCCTGCCCACACATGCACCGGTGCGGGCACCGTGGCCTCGAGCTCGCGGAGCGCGGCGATGGCATCGGCCACGTCGAGGGTGACGAGGCTGACGCCGACGCCGACCGCCCGGGTGCGCTCGATGGCGCGGACGAGCTCGTCGGTCGGGAGATCGGCCCCGAGATAGATGGCCTGTGCGCCCGCGCCCATGGCCGTCAGTGCTGCCATCTGCAGGCCGAGCTCGTGGCGCTCGCCGGGCGGCGTCGCGAAGAGGATGCGCGGCCCCATCGCGGTCGCGGCCGTCGGCTGAAGCGCGGCGCCGAACATCGATCGCAGCACGGCGGTCGCCATGTGCTCCGACGCGATCGAGAGCTCGCCCCGGCTCCAGCGTTCGCCGATCTCACACACGAGCGGCTTCGCGATCTGGCGTGAGAAGCGCACCGGGCCGAGCGCCGACAGCTGCAGCGAGAGCAGGCGCTGCGTCTCGACCGTGTCGAGCTGCTCGAGGGCGACCATGATCTCTTCGAGGTGGGCCTGGTTCTTGGGTAGGACCGACTCGGGCTGGGCGGCCGCGCGCAGCTCGTGGTCGCTCATCTCCGACACGCGGCCAATGCGGTGCCCCGCGTCGACGGCGGCCTTGACCAGGCGGAGCCGCTCGAGGTCGGCAGCGCGGTAGCGACGTGTGCCGCCCGGCGTGCGCATGGGCACGACCACGCCGTATCGGCGCTCCCAGGCTCGGAGAAGCTCCGCGGACAGACCCGTGATGCGGGACGCCGCGCGAAGCGGGTAGGTCATCTCGATCGTCTCGGATTCTTCGTGTGCCATGGCGCACAAGATAGGACGGATTCAGGACATGTCCACATAAAAATCCGGATTTACGGATTTTTGTCCCGTACAAGATCGAGATTGGGTCTCGAAAATAAAGGGGAAAGTCATTTTAGTCCAGATTTTCTCGAAGTCCTGTCAAGGAAATATCTTGACAGCTCGACGAGAGGGGGGCACGCTTTTCGCCGTTCGGCGCCCCAGGAGATCCGACAATCATGCACCCCGATCTGGACAGCACGAGCGAGATCCGGCGATCGGCCCGCCGCAGGAGCCGTGCTGGGGCGGTGGCCGCGGCGCTGCTGTGGGTGCTCGTGCTCGCGGGCTCATCCGAAGCTCGCGCGGCGTACGAAGTCTCGGGCGTCGCGTTCGCCGATCGGAGCGAGGCCGGCGGCCGTTCACTCGAGATCAAGGGGCTCGGTCTCCACCGCTACCGCGTCTTCATCAAGCTGTACGCGATGGCGCTCTATGTCGACCCTGCGGCCGAGCCTCAGACGCGGACCGCTGCGCAAGTGATCGAGGCCGACGCCCCGAAGCGCCTCGAGCTTCAGACGTTCCTGTCGATTCCGGCCCGCATGTTCCGGCGCATGACGCGCGAGCGGATCGCGCGCAATGTGACCCCCGCCGAGTACGCGGCACTCGAGCCCTCGATCGAGGCGCTGAACGCCCTCTACGAAGACGTCGAGCCCGGGGATCGATACGCGATCACGTACGTGCCGGGCGTCGGCACCGAGCTCACCAAGAACGGCATCGCGCGCGGCGTCGTCGCAGGCGAGCCGTTCGCCCGCGCGATGTTCGGCATCTGGCTCGGCGAGGAGCCCTTCGACCGCAAGCTTCGAAGCAAGCTGCTGGAGGACGTCAAATGAGCTCGACGACCCAGCCGCTCGATACGCGCGCTCCCGCGCAGCGCCGCTCCGGCACCCTCGTACGGTTCGTCGCCCTGAATGTCATCGGTGGTTCGGCGGTGCTCGGGAGCTACGTCTGGGGCGTCCAGGCCCCTGGCGTCGGCGCTGCGCTCTGGGGCGGCGTGCCCGATGCGCTGCGGCCCCTCTACACGACGAACATGTTCCTCGCGGCCGCCGGCTACTTCTGCTTCTCGGCCGTCGCGGCGCGCCGACTGCACCGCGCCGACGCGTCGGGCGACGTCGATCAGTTCGGGCGACGCATGCTCTGCGCCTACGCGCTGGTGCTGATTCCGTCGGCGCTCTGGGTGCCGCTCACCGCCTGGATGCTCGAGGTGAGCTCGAACCTCGCATGGGTCACCGTGCGGCTCGATCTGGGACTCGTGGCGCTGGGCACGCTGGCGCTCTTCGAGCTCGTTCTTCGACCCGGTGACGGCCCGCGCTTCGAGCGCTGGCTCGCTCTCGTTGGACTCCTTCCCTTCGGCCTGCAGACCGTCGTCCTCGACGCGCTGGTCTGGCCGGCCTTCTTCTTTGCCGAGACCGACGTCTCGAGCCTTGGAGGTGCGTGATGAACACGATGGATCTCGTCGAATCGGGCCGCGTTCCCGATGCCTTGATTCGGGCCGGCATTCGACGCCGGCTCGCCGACCAGCTCTCCCAACTCTTCCTCGACGACGTCGAGGCCCGCGACCGCGCAGAGCACGCCCTGCTCACCGAGTGGTGGACGGGCCCGATCGCGCTTGTCCCCGAGCTCGCCAATGAGCAGCACTACGAGGTGCCGCCGGCCTTCTTCGAGGCCGTGCTCGGGCCGCACCTGAAGTACAGCTGCGGTCTGCACCCCGAGCGAGACACCGGCCTCGAGGAGTCGGAGCGGCGAATGCTCGCCCTCACCGAGAAGCGCGCCGGTGTCGAGGACGGCATGCGGGTGCTCGACCTCGGCTGTGGCTGGGGCTCGTTCTCGCTGTGGATCGCGCGGCGTCACCCCAACGCTCGGGTGGTGGCGGTGTCGAACTCGAAGGATCAGCGCGAGTTCATCCTCGGTCGAGCCGCACAGCGGGGCCTCGAGAACATCGAGGTGATCACCGAGGACGTGAACCGCTTCGACACCGACCTGCGTTTCGATCGCGTGGTCAGCGTCGAGATGGTCGAGCACGTGCGCAATCACCCGCTGCTGCTCTCGCGGGTCGCGCGCTGGCTCGAGCCCGACGGTCGGCTCTTTCTGCACCACTTCGCCCATCGCGAGACGCTCTACCCCTACGAGGCGAAATCCGATCGTGACTTCATGGCGAAGCACTTCTTCTCGGGCGGCATCATGCCGTCGACCGACTATTTCTTGCGCTGCCAGCGCGATCTGACGGTGCAGCGGCTGTGGCGCGTGAACGGTCGCCACTACGAGCGCACGAGCAACCTCTGGCTCGAGCGCCTCGACGCCCATCGCAAAGAGCTGATGCCGCTGCTCGCCGAGACCTATGGCGACGACCAGGCCGCCGTGTGGTTCGTGCGTTGGCGGCTCTTCTTCATGGCGTGCGCCGAGCTCTTCGGCTTCAACGATGGCAACGAGTGGATGGTCGCCCATGTCTTGATGGGTCAGCGGGAGGGTGCGAAGTGAGAGTCGGCATCATTGGCAGTGGCATCTCCGGGCTCATGTGTGCGCACGTCTTGCAGCGCGAGCACGAGGTGACCCTCTATGAATCGGAGCCGCGCCTCGGTGGGCACACGCACACCGTCGATGTCGATGCCTTCGGAGAACGCCACCGGGTCGACACGGGCTTCATCGTCTACAACGAGACGACGTACCCGAACTTCGTGCGGCTGCTCGACGAGCTCGGCGTCGACACCCAGCGCAGCGACATGAGCTTTGGTATGAGCTGTGAGCGCACGGGTCGCGAGTGGGCGAGTGGTACGCTCGCCAACGTGTTCGCGCAGCCGACCAACGTCTTTCGGCCTTCCTTCCGAGGCATGGTGCGCGACATTCTGCGCTTCAATCGTGACGCGCAGGCCCTGATCGCCGCCGGCGACGAGAAGGTGACCCTCGGCGACTACCTCTGCGGCGCCGGCTATGGCGAGGCGTTCGTGAAGCACTACGTCGTGCCGATGGGTGCAGCGATCTGGTCGACCGACCCGTCGCGGTTCCTCGATTTTCCGGCGACGACCTTCGTCCGCTTCTTTCGCAATCACGGGTTGCTGTCGACGAAGCCGTCGCTGCGCTGGCGCGTACTGCGCGGCGGCTCGAGCTCGTACGTCGATGTGCTGGCCGCTCGCTTCGGCGGCCACGTGCGTCTCGCCGATCCGGTTCGCCGCGTGATGCGGCAGGAGGCCGGCGTCGAGATCCACTCGAAGGAGGGGAGCGCGGCCTACGACCACGTGATCTTCGCCTGCCACAGCGACCAGGCCCTCGCGATGCTGGGCGACGCCGACCCCGTCGAACGAAAGGTGCTGTCGTCGATCGGCTATCAGCGCAACGACGTCGTACTCCACACCGACGAGAGCGTGCTCGCGAAGCGAGAGCGCGCTCGGGCGAGCTGGAACTACCGCGTGACCGACGAAGACCCGGGCCGAGTGCTCGTGACGTACGACATGACCCGGCTGCAGTCGCTGCCCACCCAGCACCGTTTCCTCGTGACGCTGAACGATGGCGGCCGCATCGACGAGCGCAAGGTGCTGCAGCGCTTCGTCTACGACCACCCGGTCTTCGACGGCGACGCGATCCGTGCCCAGCAGCTGCACGCGCGCATCTCGGGGGTCGATCGAACCCACTTCTGTGGCGCCTACTGGAGCTACGGCTTTCACGAAGACGGGGTCAAGAGCGCGCTGCGCGTGTGCCGCGATCTCGGCGTCGAGTGGCCGTCGTGAACAGCGCGCTCTACGTCGGCCGGGTGATGCATCGCCGCATCGAGCCCTTCGAGCACCGGTTCGAACGCCGCATCTACATGGCGTGGCTCGACCTCGACGAGCTCGACGCAGTCTTCGCCGGGCGCTGGCTGTGGTCGACGAAGCGGCGGGCCTGGAGCCGGTTTCGTAGAGAGGATCATCTCGGTGATCCGAGCGAGCCGCTGGCCGACAGCGTGCGCAACCTCGTGCGCGAGCGGCTCGGCCCGCGCTCACTCGGGCCGGTTCGGCTGCTGACGAACCTCCGTGTCGCCGGCTTCCGGATGAATCCCGTGAGCTTCTTCTACTGCTACGCCGAAGACGGCGAGACCCTCGAGGCTCTGGTCGCCGAAGTGACGAACACGCCCTGGGACGAGACGCACTGCTACGTGCTCGACCTTCGCTCCGTCGATGGCGCCGACCAGGCCGGGCGGGTCGAGCAGCCCAAGGAGTTCCACGTCTCGCCCTTCATGCCGATGGACCAGCGCTATCTCTGGCGAGTTCAGGTGCCGGGCGAGCGGCTCGGGCTCGGCATCGAGAGCCGAGACGCCGACGACGTCGCCGTGTTTCAGGCGGCGGTCTCGCTGCGCCGCGAAGCCATCACGGGCCGGTCGCTCGCATCGGCCCTGATGCGGACGCCTCTCATGACCCTTTCGGTGGCGGTTGGCATCTACTGGCACGCGCTGGTCCTGAAGTGGAAGGGAGCGCGGTTTCACAGCCATCCGGGCCGTACCCGACAGCCGGCGGCAGTGGCATCATGATCGACGCACGATTCAGCCGCTTCGAGCGGGGTGCCGCGTTCGAGTTCGATCACATTCCCAACGAAGTCGAGGGAGACGCATTGGAGCAGAGCCGCCCCATCCCCGAGCAGGCGCTCGACTTCGTCGTCACGGGCATGAACCTGTCGCCAGGTCGGCTGCGGGATCAGCTGGGAGACGAGACGACGCTCTTCGTCTTTCTGCGCCACTTCGGTTGCATCTTCTGTCGCGAGGCCATCGCGGACATTCGCGAGGCGACCGGTGAGATCGAATCTTTCCCGCGGACGCTCTTCTTCTTTCAGGGGACGCCCATGGAAGGGCGCGCCTTCCTGCGACGCTACTGGCCCGAGGTGCGCGCGGTCGCCGATCCGACCGGAGAGCTCTACGATGCGTTCGGAGTGACCCGCGGCGGTCTGCTGAAGAACCTCGGCCCGCCGGTCTGGCGCGCGCGCAAGCGCGCCGCTGACAAGGGGCACACGAACGGTCCGCGCTCGGGCGACATCTGGCGAATGCCGGGCGTCATGCTCACGCGCGGCCACGAGATCCACTGGGTGCACGACGTACAGCACGCAGCAGACCACCCCGACCTCGAAGAGGTCGCTCGCATCAACGCGATGGTCGCAGGAGCGGCTGTTTGACGAACGCGGCCACCGACATCTCCCGAGACCCGGCGGCGCCGATCCGCGTCGGCGTCTCGGCCTGTCTGCTTGGCCGTCCCGTCCGCTTCGATGGCGGACACAAGCGATCGCGCTTCGTGACCGACGAGCTGGAGCGTTTCGTCGAGTTCGTTCCGGTCTGCCCCGAGGTCGAGTCGGGCATGCCGACGCCGCGACCCGCGCTGCGCCTCGTGCGGAGCGAAGGCGACGAGGTGCGCATGGTCGAGACCCAGAGCGGAATCGATCGGACCGAACAGCTCCTTCGCTTCGCCGACGAACGCGTCGCCGCACTCGAGAAGGCCAACCTGTCGGGCTTCATCCTGAAGAAGGATTCGCCCAGCTGCGGCATGACGCGGGTGAAGCTGTACTCGGAGAACGCGATGCCGAATCGCGATGGGGTAGGGCTCTTCGCCCAGGCGCTGATGCGTTCGCAGCCGAACCTGCCCGTCGAAGAGGAGGGGCGGCTCAACGACGCGCCCCTGAGAGAGAACTTCATCGAGCGCGTCTTCGCCTATCACCGATTGCAAGCGCACTTCTCGAGCGACTGGACTGCGGGCGACATGTTCGCGTTCCATACCGCTCAGAAGCTGCACCTGATGGCGCACTCGCCCGAGGCGTATCGCTCACTCGGTCGGCTCGTCGCCGAGCACGCATCCATGGACCGCGAGGCGTTCGTCTCGGCCTATGTCGACGAGTTCATGTCTGCGCTCGAGCGGATCGCCACGCCGGGCCGCCAGACGAACGTCCTGCAGCACGCGGCGGGCTATCTGAAGAAGCAGCTCGATGCGGCTTCACGAGCCGAGCTCGCCGAGGTGATCGAGGACTATCGCCAGGGGCTCGTGCCGCTCTCGGTGCCGATCACGCTGATCCGCCACTACGTGCGGTTGTATGAGATCGAGTACTTGCAGGGGCAGGTCCACCTCGACCCGCATCCCAAGGAGCTGATGCTCCGCAATCACGTCTGATGCCGCGGTCTTGGCGCCGCGGCCGCCCGATGGGTGACGCCTTCAGCGCACCAGGTAGACCGAGCAGTGCGCGGCGTGCATCACCGACATCGCCACGCTGCCGACGAGAATGTCGTGCAGCCGGGAGTGGCCCTTCGCACCGATCACGATGACGTCGGCCTTGACGTGGCTCGCGTGGTCGACGATCGCGCCGCGGCTGTCGCCGTCGAGGATCTTGCACGTGATGTCGACGTTCTTCTGTCGCGCGATGTCGGCCCACTCTTCGAGCTCTTCGGTGGCCCGCGTGCGCTCGTCCTCCATCGTGCCGGTCTTGAGGACCTCCTGGTACTGGACACCCCGGTAGGTGAGCACCTCGATGGCGTGAACGAGATCGATCTTCGCGCCAGTGGCGACGGCGAGCTCCATCGCCGCGTCGAAGGCGCGGCGCGAGGCCGGCGAGAAGTCGACGGGGGCAACGATGTGCTGGATGGGCATGGCGATTCTCCTGTTGCCGGGCGCACGTACGGCGATCGGGGCGGTGGAGTTTAAGGCAGCGGCGAGGGATGCAAGGCCCGGAACGCGAAACTTCGGCCGGTGCGCTCAAACGCTGCGGTCGGGGGCAGGGCGCACCGAGACCGGCCTCGAACCCGCATTCACTGGGCTCGGCCCCGCCGCTGGATCTCGCGCGAGAGCAGCCAGAGCCGATCCTGGCCCCAGACGATGAAGTCGGGCTCGCCCGACGGGCCCTTGAGACGAAAGCTGGGCACGCCCCACTCGCCCATCTCGTCGATCATCATCCGTCGGTTCGCCTCGAGCTCGGCCTCCCAGGCGGGGTCGCCGATCCGCCCGCGCGCCTCGGCCCAGTCGAGGCCGGCGCGCTCGATCACGCTCCGCAGCCCGGCCTCGCCACTCGTATCGACGGCCTCGGCCCAGGCCGCGCGCATGAAGTGCACGAGCAGCGCCTCGCCTCGACCCTTCGACTGCGCCCAGGGCCAGAGCGAGAAGGCCCGTCTCACCGGCTCGCCGATCGGATCGACGCTGCGGCCGAAGGGCATCCCGAGCGCGGCCGCCTCGCGGCGGGTGTCGCGCATGATGTAGAGCCCCTTGGTCAGCGACGCGGGCACGCCCCGCATCACCATGGGCAGCACGGGCCGGGTCGTGCGCCCGATGCCCGTCGCCTTCGCGAGATCGAGCGCGGGCTCGTAGCCGATGGCCGAGTAGGGGCTGCGCAGCGACGGGAAGATCTCGAGCGTCATCTCGCTCGCCCGCTCGACTTCGTCGGTCTCGAGGGGCGGTCGGCCGAAGACGAAGGCGTCTTCGCGGGCGGCCCCGAGCTCGGTCAGTCGGCGCTCGAGGTGGTGCAGGCGATCCACGCCCCAGTACCACTCGCCGCCGTAGAGGAACATCGCGCCCGAGTAGTGGCCGAGCTTCGCGCGAAGTCCCCGGGCCTCGGTCGTGCGTGCGTCGGTCCGGGTCGCGTCGGCCGGTGCAGCCTCGCGCTCGAGCGCCTCGAGGGCGGCGGCATCGCCCGCCCAGACCGCGTCGCCGACCGCGACGGCAAGCCGGCTGAACGCGTCGAGCGGGCCCGACTCGACCGAGACGAGCAGCCGCTCGCCACGGCGTACGAGTTCGGGGTCGGCCGCGGCGGCGTTCTCGGGAAACTGCAGGCCGTAGTGAGGGGCGACCAGCGCACAATCGACCCGGGCGTGCCGGTCGAGCATCGTGGGCTCGGGTCGGTTGATGCCCGTCTCCATCGACGTGACGCGCGGCTCGATCTCGATCTCGTAGTGCGCGGCGAGCGGCGCCAGGGCTTGTGCTGCGAGGTGGCTGTAGGGGTCACCGACCTCGTGGAAGTAGACGACGCGGTGCGGCTCGCCGCGCCACCTGCGCAGCTGCTCGCGCACACCATCCATCAGCTTCTTGCGTCGCTCCGATGTGGTGGCGCGCGCGACCAACGACGTGATGCGGCGCGCGGCGCGGCTCATGTCGTTTCGGCTGATGTCGATGTGCTTCTCTTCGCCGTCGCTCATGCCTCGGCCTCCTCGCCGTCGCTCATGCTTCCACCCCCTCGCGCGCCTCCCCGTCGCCTTCGTCGCGCTTGCGCCGCTTGAGCCAACCCCAGACCAGAAAGGCGGGCGGGGCCGTGATCGCGGTGGGGAGCGTCGAGTAGAGCGGCTCGGGCGTGCCGCGCATCGAGTGCAGGCCGAAGGTCAGCGAGATCGCGATGATGCTGGGGACGAGCACGGCAGCCGCGATCGCCAGCGGCAGCGGCTCGATCTTCACGGCGAGGTTCTCACCCAGGCGCGTGATGAACCCGGCGACGAAGTAGGTGTAGGTCGCCTGCTTGAGGGCTGCAGGCAGAGCCGCCCACGCGCCGTGGTCGACGTAGTTGACGCCGAACACGACGAGGCCGAGGAAGAGCGCGCCCTTCCAGGCCATCCCGAAGTCGATGTGGCGGGAGAGAAAGCTCCACGCGGCGGCCAATCGAAGGGTCTCCCCGAATCGGGCCGATTGAATCGGCCCGATTCGGGAGTGTGTCAGACCGCGCGGCCCGCGTCACTCGGCCAGATGCGGCGCAGGGCCCCGGTCTTCGTCGCTCGGCGGGTGGGTGGCGCCGAGCCCCTTCGCTTCGGCTCAGTCGGCGATCCAGTTGCCGTGGAAGCCGTAGGGCACACGCTCGGGCAGCTTCACCGTGGCGATCGGGTCGGCGTCGAAGTTTTGCGCGTCGAGTACGATCACATCGCTGCGGTTGTCGCGGGCGTCGTAGACGTACGCGAGCACCCAGCCCTCGTCCTCGCCGGCGCTCTCGCTCTTCGGCACGAACACCGGCTCGAGGAAGTGCCGGTGGTCGCCCTCGGTGTGCGTGACCGAGCTGCCGCGCTCGAGATCGTGCTTGATGAGGCCCCAGGCTTCGAAGCCATCGTCGATCGCCGCCGAGTAGCCGTAGCGGTACGGCTTGCCGACGAGCCGCTCGTCGAGGCGCGGGAACTCCTGCCCGCGTTCGTCGAAGCGCTCCTCCTTCGTCGTGCCCGAAGCGAGGTCGAACGTCCATCGATCGAGGGTCGGGGCGCCCTCGTTCGGGCCCTGGTGGTCGCTCGAGAACATCGCCGGGTGACGCGCGACGTCCATCACGACCTGACCGTCTGCGGTCTCGAACGCGTTCATCGGGTGGAAGACGTAGCAGGGCTCGACATCGAACCAGCGAATCTCGCTGGCCGAGCCGGTGCGGGGCAGCAGGCCGACCCGGGCCGGGTTCGTGTCAGGATGCCAGCGGTAGGGCAAGGGGGCCCCGGCCATGGCTGCCTCGGCATCGAACACGCACGGAAAGTCGAGCACCAGGAAGTAGTTCGGCGTGATCGCGCAGTCGTGCACCATCGGCTTGTGCGGCAGGTGCACCCCTTCGTCGCGAATGACGCGGCCTTCCTTGTCGACGGCGACGTGGTGCACGTACTCGTCGAACGGGTTGTAGACCGCCACGTGGGTCTCGCCGGTATCGGGGCAGACCTTCGGGTGGGCCGAGAAACCGGCCTTGAGGCCGCCATCGAAGTCGGTGCGCTCGAGGGTCTCGAGCCCGGCGTCGAGGTGGACCGGGTAGTTGCCCGCTTCGACGATCGCGTAGATCTCACCGGCGATGCGCGTGACGTTCGTGTTCGCGACCCCCGAACCGAGGATGCCGAGCGGTCCCGACACCTCGGGCCAGCCGAAGTGCTCGGTGACCTGGCCGTCGCGGACGTAGCGGCGACGGTAGGCGGCGGCTCGGCCGTCTTCGAGCCGCAGGCCGTGCACCATGCCGTTGCCGATGAACCAGTGATGGTTCGCCGGGTCGGCGGCGACGGGGTTCGGCCCGATGCGCAGCAGCTGTCCGTTGAGCTCGCGAGGCAGCTCGCCTTCGACCTCGAGGTCGAAGCTCGTGAGCTCGTCGTCGACGGGGCCGAAGTTGCCTTCGAGATAGGGATTGGCGGTCATGGCTGGATTCCTCTCGTTGGGGGGATGATGTGGGGCGCGGGTGTTGGTCTCGTGCGCACCTGCAGGTGCATTCAACGTTGGGGCACGGCATCGCCAGCGAAGGTGAGATCGAGTGTGAGGGCGATCGTCTCTTCGAGGGTGGCCTCGGGCACCGGGCCCTGGAAGGCGCCGCTCGCCCAGAGCGTGGCGAGGCCATGGACCTGGGCCCAGGCGACGCCCGCGAGCAAGCGCGTATCCTGGTCGGTGCGCCAGCCGGCGTCTTGCGCGGCGCGGACGAGGGTGAGCAACCGGTCGAAGGCGGCCATCGAGTCGGCCTGAAAGCGCGCGTTCTCGACGTCGATCGTGTCGGGACGAAACATCAGACCGAAGAGCGCATCGTTCGCGACCGCGGTGTGCACGTAGGCACGGCTGGCCGCATCGAGTCGCGCGCGCGGGCCGGCGCCGGGCGGCGCGGCCTCGGCGGCCTCCTGCAGGCTGCGTTCGAGCAACCGAAACCCGAAGGCCGCGACCTCAGCGAGCAGATCGGCGAGCGAGCGGTAGTGACGCAGGGGCGCGCCATGACTGACGCCCGCGCGCCGCGCGATGGCCCGGAGCGTGATCGATTCGAGCCCTTCGCTCGCGAGCAGCTCGATCGTCGCCTGCACGAGACGGTCGGCGAGCGGCGCGTCTGCATTGGGCGCGGGCGAGTCGTGTGTCGGCGCGGGCAGCGTGTCGGCGGTCATGCGTACGCTCGCTCGGCGGCGGTGTGCGTTCGGGGGAAGTCGCCGAGCACGAGGGTCATCTCGAGGTTGATCGCCTCTTCGACCATCTCGGGGTCGACGGGGCCATCGAGCGCCGCATCGGCCCACCTGACGGTGAGCCGATGCACGCTGTCCCACACGAGCAGGGCGACCTCGTCGGCGGTGCGATCGGGCTGGAAGCCCGTGCGCTGCACCGACTCGACCAGCGTGCGCAGCTGGGCAAAGGCTGCTGAGGCATCGCGACCGAGGTCGGGGTGCGCGAAGTCGGCGTCGGATCGCTCGTACATGATCGTGAAGAGGCGCGGGCTGCGAACCGCCGTGCGGACATAGGCGCGTCCGGCGGCCAGCAGCTGCTCGCCCGGATCGTCCGTGCGTGTCGCTACCTCGGCGACCGACTCGGCGACCGCGGCGCGCAGGCGCCGAAAACCGAGTGCCCCGAGCTCCGAGCGCAGCCAGTGCGGATCGGGCCAGGGCATCGCCGCGGCCCCGCCGCGCCGACCGAGCCGCCGCGCGACGTGCTCGACGCTCAGCGCGGCCGGCCCCTCCTGCTCGAGCACGAGCAGGGCGGCGGCGAGCTCCTCATCAGAGGCGTGGGGCGGGGTCGGCTGCATGTAGACAGTGTCTACGATTCAGAAGACGATGTCAACCTGACTGGATCAGAAAACGCCGCCCGACTTCTCGAGCTTCGGATCTCGCCCGAGGCGTTGCGAAGCGAATTGGTCATCTGTATAAACAGGGCCTTAGTCGTTTGACCAAGGCCCGAGAAGCGGCCGCCAGGAGCCTCCCGATCGCGCCTCCCATGCCGTCCACGACTGCCGCCGCCCAGGCCGCGCCGACTTCGGGCCACCGCGAGCAGAGCGACACCCGCGAACGCATCGCGCGCGCGGCGCTCGGTGTGTTCGCGGCCCAGGGCTACGACGGCACGACCACCCGGCAGATCGCCGATGCGGCGGGCGTGAACCTCGGCCTGCTCCAGTACCACTTCGGCGGCAAGGAGAAGTTGTGGATGGCCGCCGTCGATCTGGCCTTCGCCGACCTGAAGAACGGCGTCGAGCGCGTGATGGGCGACGACGCGATCACCAGCGACGACGAGCGGATGCGCCTGATGATCCGCAACCACGTGCGGTTCACGGCCCGCAACCCCGAGTTCGTGCGCATCATGCACGACGTCGGCAAGCGCCCGGGGCCGCGCACCGAGTGGCTGGTCGAGACCCACGTCGCGCCGCTCTATCGCGGCATCGCCGAGATCGTCGCGCGCACGGGGCAGACGATGCGTCTGCCGCCCGATCTGCCGCCGATCCACCTCCACTACATCATCGCCGGCTCCGTCGGGCTGATCTTTCATCAGGCCGAAGAGTGCCGGTTGCTCGCCGACATCGATCCCTTCGACGACGCGCACGTCGAACAGCACGCGCGCGCGGTCGAGTATCTCCTGCTCGGTCCCCCCGACCCCAGCCCCACGAATGAGGAGCACCCGAAATGAAGCTCGTGACCTTCACCCACGACGGCCGCACCCGCATCGGCCTCGCCCGCGAAGACGTCGTCGTCGATCTCTCGGCGGCGGCCCCCGATCTGCCCACCGACATGCTCGGTTTGCTCGAGGCAGGCCCCTCGGCCATGGATGCGGCCCGGGCGGTCGAAGACTCGAGCGCGACGCTGCCGCTCGCCGACGTGACGATCGAAGCGCCGATCGCGCGCCCGCCGAAGTTCCTCGCCATCGGTCTCAACTACGCCGACCACGTGGCCGAGTCGGGGCTCGAGACGCCCGAGTTTCCGACGCTCTTCAACAAGCAGAGCACCTGCGTGATCGGCCCCGACACGCCCTTCCACCTGCCGAGTGCGTCGCATGTGCTCGACTACGAGGGCGAGCTTGGCTTCGTGATCGGTCGGCGCTGCCGCCACGTGAGTCGCGAAGACGCCGCCTCGGTGATCGCCGGCTACACGATCGTGAACGACGTCACGGTGCGCGATTGGCAGCTGCGGATCCCGACGTGGACGATCGGCAAGAGCTTCGACACCCACGGTCCGATCGGCCCCGCCATCGTGACGCCCGACGAGGTCGGCGACCCGCACGCGCTCGAGCTGCGCACCTGGGTCAACGGCGAGCTGCGTCAGCACACGAATACGAAGGAGCTCATCTTCGACTGCTTCACGCTGGTCGAGCACCTCTCGACCTCGTTCACCCTCGAGCCGGGTGACATCGTCGCCACCGGTACTTCGTCGGGCGTCGGCATCGGCATGAAGCCGCCGAAGCTGCTGGCGTCGGGCGACGTCGTGAAGATCGCCATCGACAAGCTCGGTGAGCTCGAGAACGGCGTGATCGACGAGCCGGCCACGACGACCTTCATCGACTGAATCGGAGGACCCCATGATCAAGGTTCACGACATCGCCTACGTGCGCTTCTCGGCGCCCGACCTCGACGCGATGGAGAAGTTCGGCACCGACTTCGGCCTCTTCGTGACGGCGCGCGAGGGCGACACCCTCTACATGCGCGGCACCGATCCCTCGCCGTACTGTCACGTGACACACCTCGGTGAGTCCGGGTTCGCGGGCATCGGCTTCGAGGCGAGCTCGGCCGAAGACCTCGAGAAGGCGGCCGGCTTCGAGGGCGCCTCGTCCATCGAAGAGCTGAAGGCGCCCGGCGGCGGCCGGGTGGTGCGCTTCACCGACCCCGACGGCTTCCCGATCGAGCTCGTGCACGGCCGCGAGGCGCCGCCATCACTCGACGTCGTGGGCGCGGCCCCGATCAACCGGGGCAGCGATCACGCGCGCGAGGGTACGCTGCAGCGGGTGCCCGGTGGGCCGGCGCGCGTCAAGCGCCTGGGCCACGCCGTGGTCAAGTCGACCGACTTCCGCACGAGCGAAGCCTGGTACAAGTCGCGCTTCGGCTTCGTGTCGTCGGACGAGGTCTACCTCGGTGAAGAGTCGAACGTGATCCTGTCGTTCATGCGCTGCGACCGCGGCAAGGCGTTCACCGACCACCACACGTTCCTGTGCATCGGCCTCGGTGAGCCGGGCTTCGACCACGCCGCGTTCGAGGTCGAAGACTTCGACGCGGTGATGGCCGGGCACGACGTCCTCACCCAGGCGGGCTACACGCATCACGCAGGCGTCGGGCGGCACATCCTGGGCGCCCAGGTGTTCGACTACTGGCAGGATCCGTGGGGCCATGTGCACGAGCACTTCACCGACGGCGACCTGCTGAACGACGAGCACGAGACCGGCCTCGCCGACCCGGGCATCGCGCTCGGCACGCAGTGGGGCAGCGCCCCGAAGCCCTGAGCGACCGAGCGGGAGCCGCGACGACATGGGTCTCTACGAGAGCGACCACCCCGACGTGCCCGGCAAGCGGGGCCTGCACCTCTTTCACTTCGCGCTGTCGAACTGCTCGCAGCGGGTGCGCCTCGCCCTCGAAGAGAAGGGCCTCGCGTGGCAGAGCCATCACCTCGACCTGCCGGGCCACGCGCACCTGACGACCGACTACGGCCGACTCAATCCGAACCGGGTCGTGCCCACCCTCGTGCACGACGGCCAGGTGGTGATCGAGTCGAACGACATCCTCGCCTACCTCGAGGCCGAGTTCCTCGAGCCG
Source organism: Myxococcota bacterium (assembly GCA_965250285.1). Classification (GTDB taxonomy): domain Bacteria; phylum Myxococcota_A; class UBA9160; order UBA9160; family UBA4427; genus CAYYSY01. The sequence continues at coordinate 4,296,023 of OZ252299.1, read as the reverse complement.
AGCCTGCAGCCGAACGACACCCCAGGTCGCGCACGCATGCAGGCGCTGATCGACCGAGCAAGCGCCTTTCAGGGCGCGTTCAAGGTGATCTCCCACGACCGCCTCTTTCGCGCCTTTCGCAAGATCAGCCGCGACGAGCTCGAGCTCTTCGATCAGGCCGACGTCCCCGGGCTCGCCGACTTCATGCGCGACTACGCCGAGGAGGGAGCCGCCTGGCAGCGGCGGGTCGACGCGGCCGAGCTCGAGCTGGCCGAGACCCTCGACGTGCTCGAGGCCGCCCTCGGTGACGCGCCGTGGCTCTCGGGCGAGGCCTACGGTCTGGCCGACGTCTCGTGGGTCGTGAATCACAATCGCTTCGCGCCCGCCGGGGTGAAGCTCGATGCGCATCCTCGCCTGGTGGAATGGGGCGAGCGCGCGATGAGCCGACCGGCGTTCGAGCGGGCGGTGGCGGCGTACGTGCCCACCTGAGCGCAGCCCGCCTCAGCCTCGTCTAGAATGAAGGTTCGGCCCAGCCGACCCGGCCCATCCGCATCCCTGACCGAGGCCCAACGCGATGTCCCAAGACACTTCGAAGATCCCCGAGACCCTCGACGCCGTCGTCGTCGGCGCCGGCTTCGCCGGCCTCTACATGCTGCACCGATTGCGCGGGCTCGGCCTCGACGCGCGCATCGTCGAGCGCGCCTCGGGCGTCGGTGGCACCTGGTACTGGAATCGCTACCCCGGCGCCCGCTGCGACGTGACCAGCATGGAGTACTCGTACGAGTTCGACGAGGCGCTTCAGCAGGAGTGGGCGTGGTCGGAGAAGTACGCGACCCAGCCCGAGATCCTCGAATACGTGAACCACGTGGCCGATCGGTTCGACCTGCGCCGAGACATCGTGTTCGAGACGACGGTCGAGTCGGCGCACTGGCACGACGACGACCGGCGCTGGCAGGTGCAGACCTCGGCCGGCTCGGTGTCGGCGCGGTTCCTCGTGATGGCGACGGGCTGTCTCTCGTCGACGAACCTGCCCGACTTCCCGGGCCTCGAGACGTACCGGGGCGACTGGTATCACACGGGCGACTGGCCCCACGAGCCCGTCGACTTCACCGGCAAGCGCGTCGGCGTGATCGGTACGGGGTCGTCGGCGATCCAGTCGATCCCGATCATCGCCGAGCAGGCCGAGCACCTGCACGTCTTCCAGCGCACACCCAACTACTCGGTGCCCGCGCACAACGCGCCGATTCCGGCCGAAGAGCAGGCGGCGATCAAGGCGCGCTACGGCGAGCTGCGCGCCGCCAATCGCCAGATGCAGTCGTGCTTCGGCGCCGAGCTGCCGCCCGGCCGCGAGGCGGCCATGCAGGATTCGGAAGAGCAGCGCCGCGAGCAGTTCGAAGCGCGTTGGGAGATCGGCGGGCTGCCGTTTCTCGGCGGTTACGCCGACGTACTCGTCGACCCGGCGTCGAACGAGGCAGCCGCGGCCTTCGTGCGCGAGAAGATTCACGAGATCGTCGACGATCCCGAGGTCGCCGAGCTGCTCTCGCCCGATCAGCGCATCGGCTGCAAGCGCATGTGCGTCGACACCGGCTACTACGCGACGTTCAACCGTGACAACGTGACGCTCGTCGACATCAGCGGCCGCGCCATCGACGCCATCACTGAGACGGGCGTGCGCGTCGGCGACGAGACCTGGGATTTCGATGCCATCGTCTTTGCGACTGGCTTCGACGCGATGACGGGCTCGCTGCTCAAGATCGACGTGGTCGGTCGCGAAGGGCTCTCGCTGCGCGAGAAGTGGGAGGCCGGGCCGCGCACGTATCTCGGGCTCGAGGTCGCTGGCTTCCCGAACATGTTCATGATCTCGGGGCCGGGCAGCCCGTCGGTGCTGACGAACATGCTGGTGTCGATCCAGCAGCACGTCGAGTTCGTCGCCGACTGCCTCGCCTACATGGCCGAGCACGACAAGCAAGTGATCGAGGCCGAGCTCGCTGCCGAAGACGAGTGGGTGACGGTGGTCAACACCATCGCCGACGCGACGATCTTTCCGACGTGCAACTCGTGGTATCTCGGTGCCAACGTGCCGGGCAAGCCGCGCGTCTTCATGCCTTTCATCGGGTTTCCGCCCTATGCGGCGAAGTGTGACGAGGTGGCGGCGAAGGGCTACGAGGGGTTCCGGCTCTCGTAGTCATCGGCCTGTCGAAGCGCCCAGATCCGAGCGGCTGTGATCCGGCAAGCAGAGGAGCGAACCATGAGCGAGGCCCATTCGATCGAAGCGGAGCGCGCGCGGCGCAAGCGCGAGGTGGCGCTCGGCTACCGCATTCTCGCGGCGATGCGCTGGGGCGATGCAGGCGATGGCCACATCAGTGCACGCGACCCGGAGCGCACTGACTGCTTCTGGCTGCTGCGCTACGGCGTGTCGTACCACCAGGCGACGGTGCCCGACCTCGTGCTGGTCGGCCCCGATGGTGAGCTCGCCGATGGCGAAGGCATCATCAACTCGGCCGCCTACTACATCCACCAGCCGATCCTCGAAGCCCGCGCCGACGCGGTGAGCGCCTGCCACGTGCACACGGGCTGGGGCACGCCCTTCTCGGCCGAGGTGCGGCCCATCGAGCCAATCACCCAGGAGAGCTGTGTCTTCTTCGAGGACCACGCGATCTTCGACGACGAAGAGGTGCAGGTGCAGTCGACGGTGGCCGGCGGCCGCATCGCCGACGCGCTCGGCGACAACCGGGCGATCATCCTGCGCAACCACGGCCTGCTGACCGTGGGCGATCGCGTCAGCGAAGCGGTGGGGCTCTTCGTGCAGATGGAGCGCGTCGCCGAGGCCCACATGAAGGCTCGCGACGCCAAGCCGATCTCGGCCGACGCCGCGCGCTTCGCCAAGGCCGACCTGCTCAAGTTCGGCCCCGGCCGCGTAGCGTTCTCGAACCTCGTGGCGCGGCACATCCCCGATCCCGATGGGGTGGTGGGGTGATTGGCTACCCCGACCTCCCCGCCAGCACCTCCCGCCTCACCCACAGCACCGCCCCGATCGTCGTCCCGCCGACGCCGTAGGCGGCGAGCACGAGCAGCGTCGGCAGGACGTCGACGAAGGTCTTCTCGCGCAGGATGAGGTCGTGCAGGCCGTTCATCCCCCACGCGGTGGGGAAGACGAACGCGATGCGCTGCAGCCAGATCGGCTCTTGAAAGAGCGGCCACCAGCAGCCGCCGATCGAGCAGGCGATCAGCACGACCGTGAGACCGAGCGGGATGATCTGCTCGCGGGTGCGCATGAGCGGCACCGCGAGCATCGCGAGGCCCGTGAGCCCCACGACGATGGCGAAGAGCATCAGCGCGAACGTCGCGATCGACGGGCCCAGCGCCAGGTCGAAGGCGAGGCGTCCGAAGCCGAACAGGATCGCCGCCTGCACGAACCCGATCACGATGCGCGCCGCGACCTTGCCGAAGAGGATCGGCACCAGGCTCGTGGGCGCCGTGCGCAGACGCACCAGCGTGCCCCAGCGCCGTTCGTCGTCGAGACCGAACGCGACGCCGAAGATCAGCCCCATGAAGATGAACATCGTGCTGAAGCCGGGGATCGTCTGCTCGAAGTTGTCGGTGGTGAGCTGGCTGCCCGTCAGGCTCTCTTCTTCGATCGTGATCAGCTCTTCGTGGAAGGGGTCGGCCAGCGCCGCGGCGTCGCGGTCGGCGAGCAGCAGGTAGGCCTTGACCACGTTCACCTCCGAGCCCTTGGCGGGGTCGGTCAGCAGCGTCAGCGTGCTCTCGTCGCCCGCGAGGTAGCGCTTCGACAGCCGCTCGGGCAGCACGAGCGCCGTGGCCGAGCTCTGGTCGACGAGCACGCGACGCTTCGCCTCGTCGAGCTCCACTTCTTCGACGATCACGTTCTTCTGGAGCACCTCGAGCAGCACCTCGGCCACCGGTCCCTCGTCGAGGTTGACCACCGGCACGATGATGCGCGGCCCGTCGCTGCCGCCGAGGCTCGTCGCCGAGATGCCGATCACGATCACCGGCACCAGCAGAATGAACAGCAGCGCCGCCCAGTCGCGCACGACCAGTTCGAGATCCTTCAGCATGACCCAGAGCGCCGTCATTCTTCGAGCTTCTTTCCTTCGAGCCTCTTTCGGTGGCGATCGACCTTGGCGCGCATCTTGGCCAGCAGCTCGTCGAATGTGCGTCGTTCGAGCAGGCTCGTGAACTGCGCGGCGAAGTTGTCGGCCAGGCTGATGTGCTCGACGACCACGTCGCTCGCGAGCCAGCCCGCGTGGGTCTGCTCCATGCGGTAGTCGACGAAGTAGTCGTCCTTGCGCGTCACGATGCGCGTGCGCACCCACACCGAGTCGCCCTCGACGCGGGGTTTCGCGAACGCGAAGCGCGGGTTGCGAAAGAAGAGCAGCTTCTGCAGATACGCGCGCACGATGTACTCATCGAAGAGCGCCATGAACTCGGCGCGCTGCTCGGGGGTGCGGCCTTCGAGGTGCGAACCGAGCGCGCGCGTCGCCATCGACTCAGTGTCGAAGAGAGCGCGGCTGATGTCGCCCAGCTGTTCGAGCTTGGCCGGGCGGTCGCCCGGACCCTCGACGACGCGCCGCGCTTCGGCCAGGGCCTCGCGCACGGCGGCCTGGGCAGGATGCACCTCGGGCGTCGCCGGCTCATCTTCGGCCTGCGCGGCGAACGCCGCGGCGAACAGCAGCGTGGCGCCGAGCGCGGCACCCCGCGAAGCGGCGCTTCGAGGCGCCCAGTTCGCGAGGCGCCCGGTCATTCGTCTCGCAGCGCCCGCCCCGTCAGGTGCATGAAGACGCGCTCGAGATCGACGGGATAGATCTCGACGCTCGCGGTGTCTGCGCGCCCGCTGTCCTCGATGAGGCGCGCGAGCGGCGAGAGCACGTCGGCCGCGCGGTCGACCTGCACACGCAGGTCCTCTCCCTCGGCATCGACACTCCGCACGCCCGGCCAACCGCGGGCAGCCGTGGCTGCGTCGCTGTCGCCCAGCCCGTGCACCTCGATCATCTCACCGAGCCCCACCAGCGAGAGCAGCTCGCGCTGGCTGCCGAGGGCGATCAGTCGGCCCTGATCGAGGATCGCGATGCGATCGCAGAGGCGCTCGACCTCCTCCATGTAGTGCGAGGTGTAGATGACGGTGGTGCCTTCGTCGGCGAGCGCGCGGATCGCCTGCAGCAGGTGCTCGCGCGACTGCGGATCGACGCCGACGGTGGGCTCGTCGAGCAGCAGCAGCTCGGGCCCGTGCACGAGGCCGCACGCCAGATTCAGTCGCCGCTGCATGCCGCCCGAGTACTGGCCCGCCGCGTCGTGCGCGCGCTCGGTCAGGTCGACGCGCTCGAGGGCGTCGCGCGCCGCCTGCTCGAGGGCGCGGCCGCGCAGGCCCTGCAGTCGGCCGAAGAAGCGGGCGTTGGCCAGGCCAGAGAGGTCGGGATAGACCGCGAGCGACTGGGGCACGAGGCCGATGCGGCGCCGCAGCTCGCGGGTGCGCCCCCGCGCGGCGTCGCCGAAGAGCTCGACCTCGCCCGCGGCCGGCTCGAGCAAGCCCGCCAGGATCTGCAGGGTCGTGGTCTTGCCCGCGCCGTTCGGGCCGAGCAGACCGAAGAGCTCACCGGGCCGCACCTCGAGGTCGAGCGCCTGCACGGCGGGCCGATTGCCATAGCTGTGCTGGACGCCGCGAAGACGCACCGACATCGGGTCAGGGTAAGCCCGATCGCGCTCGGAGACGACCGCTTTGCGTCTCGTGCTCGTGCGGCGTTCGTTCGAGGGGCGGCGCGGGTGGGCTCAGCGTCGGCGCTGCCACGCGAGCAGGCCAAGGCCCGCGGCGAGGAGCACGCCGGTGCCGGGCTCGGGGATGGCCGGGTTCACGCCGGGGCTCGGCGTTGCGTTCGTCACCCAGCTGATCGTGCTGATGCGCTCGATCGAGTCGCCGGCGCCGCCGATCGTCGCGTCGACGCCCGCCACCGCACCGGTCTCGTCGATCAGACCGTTGAAGTTGAAGCCGATGCCCGACGCGAAGATCACGGCATCGATCGGCGTGCCCGACGTTTCGGTGCCGGTGAAGAGGCCCACACCGCCCGCGGTGATGAAGCCATCGGGCAGGTTCGGGTCGATCGGATCGGGGAGCCAGTTCACACCCGGGCCCGGGTCGGGGCCGCCGACGACGATGAACTCACCGGGCGCGAGGTTGCCCGCGAGCTGCAGGCTGCCGAACGTGTAGTCGCTGCCGCCCCAACCGAGGCTGAAGCCCGACAGGTCGACCGTCGTCACGTCGTCGTTGTAGAGCTCGATCCACTCGAGGCCATCGTCGCTGCCGAAGCCGCCGACCGGGTTGTACATGACTTCGCTGATCATGAGCGCGCGGGCCGTGCCCGTGAAGAGCAGGGCGCCGAGCACGACCATGACGGTGGAAGTGATCGTGCGCACGCACGTGTGTCGGCGGAGGGGACGAATCATGCTCTGTGTATCGGCGAAAAAGCTCGAGAACTTGACGCGACGCCCCGGCACGAAACGGGCATGCGCAGATCTCGAAGAAACCCGGGAGCGCCCGGGCTTCCACGGCGATCGCTGCACCCGTGGTGCGCGTTGCTGAGATCACACTCTGAAGGCCCTCCGCATTCGAGCTGCACTAGAATCCCGACCGTGACCGAGCGCCCCGGGACATCGCCGAGCCAGGCCCTCGTCTGGCTCGCGGTCGGCGCGGGTCTGCTGCTCGGGGTGTGGCTGCGTGCGGTTCCCCTCGCGAACGCACTTCTGTTCGGCGACGAGCTGCACAGCCTCACGGTCCTCGAGCTGCCCTGGTCGATGCTGCTCGCCCGGTATGACGCGGTCGGGTCGGGCCTTGCGCTGCCGCTCGTGCAGAAGGGCCTCGTCGACGCCTTCGGCGCGAGTCTGCCGGTGCTTCGCGCGGTCGCGTTCGTGCCGAGCCTGCTGCTGATTGCGGCGGTCGCTCGTCTTGCACGCACCGAGGCCGACACCGCGTCGGCGTGGGTCGCAGCGCTCATCGTCGCGCTGGCCCCTGTCTTCGTCTTCTACGGCCACTTCGGCCGCAGCTACTCGCTGGCGGCGCTCCTGTGTATCGGGGTGCAGATCCTCAGCGCGCCGGGCCCGGGCGACAGACGGCCTGCCTGGTCTCGCGCGGGCTGGATCGCGCTCGTCGGGGGCCTGGCCGCGTTCGCCCACCTGACGAGCGTGTTCTTTCTCTTGGGTCTCGGGCTCGGCGTCTTTGCGAGGGCAGTCGTGCGAGGCGGGGCGGCTCGGCTGGCGACCCATCCGGTCGTCGTCGGCTTCGCCGGGTCGGCGGTCGTCGCCCTCGCGCTGCACGCGGCGGCGTTCGACTCGCTGCTCGCGTTCGTGGGCGCCAAGGGCGACGAGCTCTACTACGGCGACTTCGGCGCCTTCGACGTGATCGGCGTGCTCGCCGGGTCGTCGTCGGGCGCAGCGCTCTGCGTCGTTGCTCTCGTCGCGTCGGCGATCGACCAGATTCGCACGCGGGGCGTCGATGCGGCGCCGCTCTGCGCGGCCGTGTACGTGCCGCCGGTGCTGCTCTGGCTCGCGTCGCCGTTTGGCGACGCGTATGCGTACGCCCGCTACCTGCTCCCCTCGGCCGCCGCGGCGAGCGTGCTGATCGCGCTCGGCAGCGTGCGCCTGGGACGCGCGCTGCGCGCGCGCGTGCCCGCCTTGCCCGTCGAGGCCGTCGGGATCGGCGTCGCGGTCGCCCTCTTCGTCGTCGGGCCGCGCGGGCCCTTCGCGCCGCCCCTCGATCGGTTCGCCAACACCTATCTCGGCCTCTTCGAGCTGCCCGCCTTCACGGCCGGCGACGTGAAGCTCTCGCCCGCCTACGCGGCGCTCGAGGGCAGCCCGACCCGACTCGTCGTGGTCGAGGCGCCTCCGTTGCCGAACCGATCGATGCACTACCTCGCGGCGCTCACGCGCCGACACGGCCACGACGTTCGCGTCGGCACGTTCGGTGCGCTGGCGCCCGGTGTGCCGAGGGTCGAATCCGAGCTCTATGTCGATGTCGCCCAGTTGGCCGATGGCCGCGAGGGCATCGACGCGCTCATCGTGCATCGTGACATCGCCGATGAGGTCGAGCGCTACTGGGCCGACGTCTATTCCGCGCCGCTTGCAGACTCGGGTCGTGCGTTGATGGAGCGGCATCGCGTCTACGGTCGCGACCTGCCGGCCGTCGGGCCGCGCGTCATCGAACAGCTCACTCAGCTGCTCGGACCCCCGAACCACGACGATGGCGAGCTCGTCGTGTGGCGCTTCACCGAAACGCAGCCGAAGCCACGCTGAACCGCTCCTGACTTCACGTAGGCGTCGATCGTCACACATCTGTGACGTGCGGGCCCTCGACCTGCCCACGAATGCCCACCGCTCTTGGCGCAGGTGTGCCACGAGCGTTGCCGAATCGTGCGCGTCCAGATACAGCGCCGTGTCGATGCGTCCGTAGTCTCCGCCGCGGGGTGAGAGGAGGACGTATGAAGATCGCCATCGTCACCGAGGTCTTCCTTCCGAAGATCGACGGCATCACGAACAGGCTCGACCGCACGATCAAGTGCATGACGGAGCGCGGCCACGAGGTGCTGGTCATCGCGCCCGAGGGCAGCGTCGAAGAGCTGCACGGGGCCAGAGTCGTCGGGATCCCGGGCGTGCCCTTCACGCCGTACCCAGGGCTGCAGGTCTCAGCGCCCGATCCGCGCATCCTCTACGAGCTGTGGCGCTTCGGCCCGAGCGTCGTCCATATCGTCGGTCCGGTCTGCCTCGGGCTCTGGGCGACGGCCGCGGCCAAGAGCCTCGGGGTGCCCATCGTCGCTTCGTACCACACCGATCTGCCGCGCTACCTGCCGGGCTACGGCCTCGACTGGCTCGCGCCCGCGGTCTGGCCCGTGATGCGAGCCGTCCACAATCGCGCCCACGTCAACCTGTGCCCGTCGAGCTTCACGCGCCGTGAGCTGATCGACAACGGCATCAACGAGGTGGGGCTCTGGCGCGGGGGCGTCGACACCGAGCGCTTCCATCCCGGCAAGCGTTCGGTCGAGATGCGCATGCGCATGAGCGGCGGCCGGCCCGATGGCCCGATCGTCATGTATGCGGGCCGCGTCTCGCCCGAAAAGAAGATCGATCGACTGCAAGAGGTGCTCGATGCCGCACCCGAGGCACGCGTCTGCATCGTCGGCGACGGCCCGGCGCGCGAGTCGCTCGAGAAGACGTTCGACCCCGATCGCACGGTCTTCACCGGGTTCCTGCGCGGCGATGATCTCGCGGCGGCCTTCGCGAGCGCCGATCTCTTCGTCATGCCGTCGACGACCGAGACCCTCGGGTTCGTGGTGCTCGAGGCGATGAGTGCGGGCACGCCCGTCGTAGCGGCCGCGGCAGGCGGCATCCCCGACCTCGTGCGCCACGGCGACAACGGCCTGCTGGTCGATCCAGACACGCCCGGCGCCTATGGCGAAGCGGCTTCGCTGCTGCTTCGCCAGGACGGTCAGCGGCGACACCTGGCGGTGCAGGCGAGGAAGTTCGCTGAAGAGGGCACCTGGGATGTCGAGACAGGAAATCTGCTTCAGCAGTACCGAAAGGCCATGGTCATCGCGAACCGACCCGGCCTGGTCGGTCGCCTGTCACGGGTGCTCGTCGGCTGATCGCGGGGCGATCGCGTCGCGCCGCAGGTGGGGCTCGATCGATCACTCGCCGGTGAACTTGCTGCCGCGCTTCCACGCCTGGATCTGCAGGCGGTAGTAGAGCTCGGGGGCGAGACCGAAGAAGAGCTTGAGAAAACGGAACGAGAGCGGCTCGCGGTCGCTGCCGACCCAGCGGTCCCGGTCGACGAACTGAACGACGCGGGCCGCCACGGCCTCGGCCCGCGGCGCCGCCTCGCAGCGCCTCGCACGAATCCGTCGCCCGCGCTCGTTCAGCCGCACGGTGGGTGACCACGAGAGCGGCCCCTGAATGACCCCGGGTCGGTACAGACGCAGCCTCACGTTCGGGTTGGCCGAGTGGATGATCGGCCCGGTGCCGGTCACGAACTGATGCAGCGACGCCTTCGAAGCGTGGTAGACGGGGCCGAACACCGATGGGCTGCCGTCGGCGATCGAGCCGATGGCGACGATGTCGACGGGATGATCCCATTCGCGCTCGGCGGCCTCGAGCGCCACCCACTGCGGAAACTGCGCGTTGATCGTGTGAATCGAATCGGCGACCTCGGGCAGGGGCAGGCCGGCCCGGCCGACCTCCTCTTCGATCTGGCCCGCCGACAGCAGGATCAGGTCGGCGTCCAGATCGAGCAGCTTCCTCGCATCCTCGCGACTTCGTTGCGCGTTGGCGATCGGCTCGCTGCAGACGTCGAGGCCGGCGTTCGCCTTGCGACCGACGCCGACCACGGTCGCGCCGCGGTCGAGATAGAACGAGCCGAGGGCGGCGCCGAGGCTGCCCGTGATGCCGGTGATGGCGACTTTCGTCATGAAGCGTCTCCCTGGTGCGGGGGATGAGGCCGGCGGTCGCCCGGTCGGCGCACGATGCGGTGGCCGACAGGCGGTTCGATCAGGGTGTCCGCCACACGCAGCGCGTGAGCGGCGATCGTGAGCGCAGGGCCGACACCGAGTGAGGTCGGGAAGACGCTGCCATCGACGACGCGCACGTTCTCTTCGCCGTGCACGACGCCATCACGGTCGACCACCGAGGTGGTCGGGTCGTGGCCCGCGCGGCACGTTCCTACTTGATGCGCCAGATGATCGCGGTCGTTCGACGCGACGTGGGGCAGGGCGATCGCGGCACCCGATCGGCGCAGCAGCTTGGCCAGCCGACCCGCGAGCACCTTCGCCCGCTGTACGTCATACCGACCGAAGCGGCGGCGCAGCGCGAGGCCGCCGTCGTCGGTCGCCTGCACACGGTTGCCCGGGCGCGGCAGGTCTTCGACCGTGCCGGTCATCAGCAGGCTGCGCCGATGTGCCCACTCGGTCGCGGCGCGGGGCAGTCGCACCCCGAGCTGCTTCTCGATCGAGCGTGGGCCGGGCACGGGGATCGACTGCGCCAGCCCCATCTTCTCGCGCAGCGACTCGGTGCCGAAGTAGAAGTCGGTGAGCCCCAGTCGCTTGAGAAAGGTCTCGTCGGCGCCGATCGAACGGCGCCACACGGCGATCGCCACAGCGCCGATGTGGCACATGTGGTTTCGTCCCAGCTGACCGCTGCGCTCCGCGAGTCGCGAGCGCTCGAGGAGCACCGGTGTGCCGAGCGCGCCTGCACCCAGCAGGAAGTGCTCTGCCGACACTTCATGCACGTGGCCGGTGCGTCGCTGGCGCACGCGCAGTCCGCGTACGCGCCCGCCACGCTGGATGAGCTCGAGGGCCTCGACCCCCGTCCACAGGTCGAGCTCGTGCTTCTCGGCGCGCGGACGCAGCAGCGTGGTGTCGGTCGATGTGCGTGCGCCCGTCGGGCAGCCGTAGCCTGGGCACGTCGGACACCGCAGGCAGCGGTCGAAGTCGATGGCGAGGGGCAACGCAAACGGACGCGTGCCCTCGCGGCGAAGCGCTGCGCGCAAGCGTGCATTGAATGGATCGAGCGGCGGGGTCGGCGCAACGTACGGGCAAGGACGCCGGCCGAGGTGGGGCGGTACGGCTGCGGCGTCGCCACAGACGCGAAACAGGTCTTCGGCCCGGTCGTAGTAGGGCGCGAGATCTTCGTACTGGAACGGCCAGTCCCAGACCGCGCGCGGGACGCGCGGGCCGTAGTGACGACCGGGCACGAAGTCCTCGGGCGACGGCCTGATCAGCGCAGCGCCGTAGAGGCTCGTGCTGCCGCCGGGCGTCCCCCCGATCAGGGGTCGCACCCGTTCGCCGTCGATCGTGATGGGACGGTCGTCCGACGCGACGCGATCGATCAGCATGCGCTGCTCGTCCTGAAGCAAGCGTGTGTCGGCAAGTCGCTCGCCCCGCTCGACGACCAGCGTACGCACGCCTGCGTCGGCCAGGGCCGATGCCGCCGCGCCGGCGCCCGCCCCAGAGCCGACGACGATGACGTCGTAGTCGGGCATGCCCTCTCTCCGAACTGCGGCGACCACGTGCACTGGCACGGCGGTGCGCCTTCGCTGGCCCCGCTCCGATTCGAGTCAGGCCCCCCAACTCAACAGCATCGTCAGGCCCGGTGACGAACGCGTGAGCGCCATGCGTCGTCTTGGCGAAACCCGCGCGCGCTTCATGAAGTCGCGCGCGCTTTGCACGCAGGCTCAACCGAGATCGAACCTGCCGGTCATCGAGCTGGCACGCGTGGGGGCGATGATCTCGTTGCTCCCCCATGGAGGCATCGAGGCCGAGCTTGCTGACTTCGACTGCACCGACCTTCGCGGGTTGGAGGCTCAGGAACCCCGTTCGACTCGGGCTCGATCTGCTCGGTGTGGCGCTCTCGCTCGGCGCGCTGACGGCGATCCTATCGTGGCCCCACGCGACGTCCCGTTTCTCTTCTGCGCTCGTCGTCCTGCCGCTCACGCAGACCGCACTCTTCACGGTCAGCGCGCTCTATCACGGCATCGACTGGACCCCGCGCAACAAGGCCCGCTGGCAGCGGGCCGATCACGCGATGATCTACTTCAAGGTCGCCGGGACGGCGACGGCTCTTGCGCTGGTCGTCGACGCCGGCGGCTGGAACGACGTGGTCGTGGCCGGCGTGTGGTGTGTGGCCATTCCGGGTGTCGCGCAGAAGATCTGGTGGCCGAACGTGCCGGTCACCTGGTCGATGCCGGTTCAATTCGCCCAGGCGCTGATGGCGGTGCCGCTGCTCCAGGCGTTCGCGGACCACTTCCCGGGCACGCCGATGCAGCTGCTCGGGGCGGCGTTGATCTTCTACGTGGTCGGCTTCGCGGTCTTCGTATGGGAGCGTCCCCGGTTCTGGCCCGGGCGCTTCTGCTACCACGACTTCTTTCACGTCATGTTGATCATGGCGTCGCTCTCGCTCTACGCAGCGCTCGCCCAGGGGATGAGCCAGGCATGAGCCGAGCGAGTCGGCCGTCGGTCACGCGTCGCCGTGATCGATCTCGAAGGCGCCGTGCTGGCCCGCCGTCTCTTCGATCGAGACGCGAAGCCGTGAGATGCTGTCAGCGCCGAAGCGCCCGCTGAGTCGGCGATCGAGCTCGCGGGCCATCCACGCCGCGAACAGCTCTGAGGACGTGTTCGCGATCGGCAGCACGACGACCTCGTCGGTCGGGGCGAGGTAGCGACACTCGCGATAGACGACCTCGGTGTGGCCGTCGTCGCGCTGGTCGACCTTCACCTCGGGATGCTCGCCCGGCACCAGCCAGTACTCGTCGAGCGCATTGCACAGCGATCGGATCTCGGGCTTGACCTCCTTGAAGTCGAGCACGATCCCGTCGTCGCCGACCGGCCCCTCGAGCTCGACGGCCACCCGATAATTGTGTCCGTGCAGCCGCTCTTTCGATCCGTCGGGAAAGATCAGAAAGTGCGCGGCCGAGAACTTGAAATCTTCTTTGTGCAGGTGGATCGACCAACGTTCCATGCCCCGAGAGTACGCCATCTGGCCGCAGAGGCCCGACCCGGGGTCGGCTCGCCCCGCCCGAACCGCACCGAATCGGCGCCTGCGGGCGCTCTCGTGCGTTGCCTGACTTATGCTCGGGTCGCCAACGCAGAGGGGAGCGCCTGCATGAAGACCCGGATCGCCGTGTTCGTCACGATTCTCGCGTCGCTAATCGCCGGGCTGACCTTCGCCGGCGAGTGGATCTACCTCACCGCGGTCGGTCTCGACCCCTCGGCGTTCCCGGGCGGCGAGCTCTCCCAGAAGCTCGCGCCCGGCGTCCCGAAGGCGGTGGGCGGGATCGTGCTCGGCTTCGGGACGATCCTCTTGATCGCGGCCGCGGGCGTCTACCTCGCGCTGCGCGCGGTGCGGGCCGACGCCCGAGACCGGGGCGAGGTCGGGGGCGTCGCCGGACGCCGACTCTTCCTCGTGGGCGCCGGGACCGCGTTGGGCTCGGTCGTCGCCGGCGTCGGCGGCATCTTCGCGCGCGCGGGCCGTGGCGTCGGGACGGGAGCCGGGGGCTGGCAGGAGACCGGGACAGAGATCTTCGGCAAGGTGGTGCCCGAGACGCACCCGACGTGGGAAGAGCACTGGAAGGGCAGCCGCGTCGAACACTACGGGCGGTTGGGCCGCACCGAGTGGCCGATCTCGGACATCGTCGTCGGCACCGGGCCGCTCCGGGGCGAGAAGGGCGCCGACATCGTGCGCCTCGCTCTCGACCGCGGCGTCAACTACATCGACACGTCCCCCGACTACTCCGAGGCGGGCAGCGAGCAGCTCGTGGGGCAGGCGATCCGCGACGTACCGCGCGACCAGTTCTTCCTCGCGACCAAGTTCTGTACACCGCTCGGGCACCTGCCGCCCGGTACGCCCGTGCCGAAGTACAAGCAGGTCATCGAGGAGTCGCTGCAGCGACTCGGGACCGACTACGTCGATCTGATCCACATCCACTCGTGTGACGAGGTCGACCGTTTGCTCGACCCCAACGTGCACACGGCCTTCGACGAGCTGAAGGCCGAGGGCAAGGCACGCTTTCTCGGCTTCTCTTCCCATACGCCCAGGCTCGAGAGCGTCGCGAACGCGGCGATCGACAGCGGTCGCTTCGACGTGATGATGCTCGCCTACCACCACGGCATCTGGTCGCACCTCGACGACGTGATCGCCCGCGCGCGCAACGAGCAGGACATGGGCGTCGTCGCGATGAAGACGCTCAAGGGCGCTCGCCATCGCAACCTGGCCGGCTTCGAAGAGGACCGCGGCTCGTATGCCCAGGCCGCCCTCAAGTGGGTCGCGTCGAACCCGAACGTGTCCGCGTCGATCATCTCGTTCTACGAGATGCAGCACGTCGACGAGTACCTGTATGCGTCGGGCAAGGGAATGACGCCTGCCGATCTGGCGGTGCTCGAGCGCTACGACCGACAGATCGTGGGCACCTACTGCGCGCCGCATTGCGGCGCTTGCCTCGAGGCGTGTCCCGAGGGCGTGCCGATCCCCGACGTCCTGCGGCACCGCATGTACTTCGAGGACTACCGGTCTGAGCGACAGGCGCTCGAGGGCTACGCGAAGCTTCAGCCGAACGCGTCGGCCTGCGCCGGCTGCGCGGCACCCTGCATGGGGAGCTGCCCGGTCGGCATTCCGATTCAGGAACGCCTGCTCGGCGCCCACGAGCTGCTCGACTTCTCTTGAGGTGCAGCGGCCGCCAGGCGGCCCGCGCGGCCTACATCAGGATGCCGTTCTCGGGCTGAATCGGCTCGGGCAGATCGGTCTCGCCGAGCATCTGCCGCAGGTCGATCTCGATCACTCGACAGAGCGCGGTCATCGGTGTGTCGTTGGCCCGATTCTCGAAGGGGTCGTTCAACTCTTCACCAAGCTGCACCACGAGCTTGAAGCTCAGCACGATCATCAACACGGCGAAGAATTCGAGCACGTAGACGACCTCGATCGGGTCGATGAAGGCGAGGCACACGAGCAGCGCGACCACCCACACGAGCATGCGCGACACGAAGATCACTCGATCGGGGAACGCCGTGTTCTTGATGCGCTCCATGCCGCCCTGCAGGTTCGTCAGCTCGCTCAGCGTGGCGTCGAATCGCGAGAGCGTGATCGCAGCGGCGACATCGTCGCGCGTCATCTGCGACAGCAGTCGATTCTGGCGCGCGATGATCTGGGTCGGCAGATTCTTCGAGCCCTCGAGCTCTTCGCGCGCGGCTTCGCCGAGGAAGGGCGCCGCCGCCTCCATCGCGTCTTCTCCCCGCAATGAGCAGCGCAGGGCGTTGATGTACGCGACCTGGCTCATCACCAGCTCGCGCCGCAGTGCCGCAGCCTCGGGCGTCGTCGCGACATAGGAGAGCACCTGGCGCGCGAACGTTCGGCTCGAGTTGACCATGCCACCCCAGAGGATGCGCGCCTCCCACCAGCGGCCGTACGCCTCGTTGAATCGAAAGGCAAGGAAGACGCCGACCGTGCCCGCGAGCACCGCAACGCCAGCCTCGGAGAATGCATTCGACTTCAGCGCCGGGAGCGTTCGGTGCAGCTCGAGGGCGGCCGCCTCGAGCGCCAGCACGACGACGATCACGAGCCAGTTCTTCACGAAGAGCATGCGCAGCGCGGCCTTCAGCCCGCTTCCGTTGCGTACGATCATGGCCGCAGTCTAGGCGCAGGGCGAAGGGCCTGCCGCCCTTCGCGGATCACCCTTGGCTGTAACGAGGTGCAGCAGAAACGCCCCGAGACGCGCGGTCTCGGGGCGTTCGGTTTCGCCATGATGTGGGCTCGCGCCTACTCGACCGACTCCTCGCTGTCGTCGTCCTCTCCGTCGCCAAGCGGGTCGTCGCCGAAGTGCTCACCGCGGACACGCGCCTTGAGCTTCTCACGCAACGGCGCGCGCTCGTCGGTCGACAGCGTGCCGTCCCCGTCGACGTCGTACTCGTCGATCGCGGCGTCGTGTCGGTCGAGGATGCGCTCGAGCCGATCGATGCGCGCCTGGACACGCTCGAAATAGTCGACCCGGCCATCTTCGTTCTCATCGTATTGGTCGACGAACGCAGCGCGGCGCGTCTGGCGACGTTCGACGAGGGCGTCGACCGCATCGCCGAACTCGTCGTCGTCGAGCTCGCCGTCCCCGTTCTCGTCGTATCGCTCGATGAGCCACGCCTCGCGGTTCATGCAGCGCAGCTCGAGGTCGCCCCGCAGCTCGTCGCGCTCGGCCGGGTCGAGGGCGCCCGAGTCGTCGGCGTCGTAGATCCACTTGAGGCGCTTCAGCCGGTAGTGCCGCCCGTGCTTGCGCAGTCGGAAGGGCGGGGCAGCCAGGTCGTCGCGCAGCGCGTAGC
Source organism: Myxococcota bacterium (assembly GCA_965250285.1). Taxonomy (GTDB): domain Bacteria; phylum Myxococcota_A; class UBA9160; order UBA9160; family UBA4427; genus CAYYSY01. The sequence goes on along the minus strand of OZ252299.1, from coordinate 4,279,197 downwards.
GCTCGTCGCGATCGAGCTCGCCGTCTTCGTCGGTGTCGTACTCGGCGATCACGCGGCGGCGAAAGTCGATGAAGCGGCACGCGCGCGCCATGTCGTCCTCTTCGAGCAGCTCGACGTCGACGTCTTCCATGACGGCATCGTCCATGCTCATGGCGGCCATCGCGGTGCTCAGATCTTCGCCGTCGCCGTCGGCGAGGGCAGCCATGGCGGCCGCATCGTCGATCAAGTCGGCCGAGGGCCCGGCGGCGTTGCTCGCCTCGGTGCAGCCCGTACCGCCGATCGACAGGGCGAGACCGAGCGGCAGCAGCAGCAGGATCGAAAGGTTCCTCATCGGTTGGACTCCTCTTCGGGTTTGTCCCGATTCTGCGCGCCGTCCGTGGGGCGCGGCGCGACGCCCCTCGACGGGCCAGGGCCCGTCTCGCCTCGCGAGCCGAATCTCGGCCCGAATCGAGGCTTCGCCGCAGGCTTTGCGGCATCCCAGTTCGAGACGTCGAACCGGTACGGTCCGCTGGGGTTGCGCAGAAAATCGCGGGAATCTGTCGCCCGCGCGTCGCGTGGCCCGCATACGGACGGGGGCTTGCCCCGGCCGGCGGCCTGCCCGGAGGGAGCTCGCTTTGCCCACATTCGTTCATCGCAGCGAGATGCCGGTCTCACAGGAGCGGCTCTTCGACTACCACACGCGCCCCGGCGCGCTGCAGCGCATGCTGCCGCCGTTCCAGACGGTCAGCGTGCTCGAGCCCGGCGGCATCCAGAATGGCGACCAGGTCGTGCTGCGCATGGGGCCGCCGGTCGTTGGTGTCCGTTGGGTGGCCGTGCACCGCGACTACGAGCCCCCGCGCGGGTTTACCGACGACCAGGCCTCGGGCCCGTTCGCGCGCTGGACTCATCGACATGGCTGCCTCGAGCTGCCTGGCCAGCCCGACCGCTCGGTGCTCGAAGACCACATCGACTACGCGCTGCCCCTCGGCTGGCTCGGCCAGACGTTCGGTGGCGCGTTCGCGCGCCACACCCTCGAGCGCATGTTCCGCTTTCGACACGAGCGCATGTTCGAAGACCTCGCGCAGATCGCCCGGTACGGTGGTGAGCCGCTGCACGTCGCGATCACCGGCGCGACCGGTGTCGTGGGCCGCAGCCTCGAGGGCTTTCTGTCGGTGGCCGGTCACCGCGTGACGCGCATCGTCCGCCGCCCGCGGCCCGGGTCGACCGACGTCGGTTGGGATCCCTCGGCGGGTCGAATCGACGCCGCCGGTCTCGAGGGCGTCGACGCCGTGGTGCACCTCGCAGGCGAGTCGATCGCGAGCCTGCGCTGGACGGCGGCCAAGAAGCGCGCGATCCGGGAGAGCCGGGTCGCGGGCACGCGCCTGCTCTGCGACACGCTCGCCGCGATGAAACGGCCGCCCGCAACGCTGATCTCGGCTTCGGCGGTGGGCTTCTACGGCGATCGACCCGAGGGCGAGGTCGACGAGAAGGCCGCACCGGGCGACGGCTTCCTGGCCGACGTCTGCCGCGAGTGGGAGGGGGCGACCGAGGGCCTGGCGGCGACCTCGACACGGGTCGTGAACCTGCGCATCGGCATCGTACTGACCGCGTCGGGCGGCGCGCTCGCGACACAGCTGCCGCTGTTTCAGCTGGGACTCGGGGGGCCCGTCGGGCACGGCCGTCAGGGACTGTCGTGGATCGGTCTCGACGATCTGGTGTACGCGATCCACTTCGCGCTGCAGCGAAACGACGTCGAAGGCCCGGTGAATGCGACCGCGCCGGGCAGCGTGTCGAGCCGCGAGTTCGGGCACACCCTGGGTCGCGTCTTGCGGCGCCCCGCCGTGTTGCCGGCGCCCGGTTTTGCGATGCGCCTCGCGCTCGGTGAGATGGCCGACGAGATGCTGCTGAGAGGCGCGTTCGTGCGGCCTGCCGCGCTCGAGGGCGCGGGCTATCGCTTCACGCGTCCAGATTTGGCGTCGGCCCTCGCCTTCGAGCTGGGTCGCTCTCCCGGCGGCATCGGTCGCTGAGCGACCGTACCGGCTACTCTGTGGCTTCCCCGTCGCCGTGAGCGAGATGGAAGCGAACGCCTCTTGAGCGAGACACACCCCACCTTCTGCCGAATCTGCGAGGCCAGCTGCGGGTTGCTCGTCGAAGTCGAGGGCGAGCAGGTCACGCGGATCAAGCCCGATCCCGACCACGTGGTGAGTCGGGGCTTCGCGTGCGTGAAGGGCACTCAGTACCAAGAGGTGCATCACTCTCCCGACCGCGTCGAAACGCCGCTCAAGCGGGTGGGAGACGCGTTCGTCGAGATCTCGTGGGCCCAGGCGCTGAAGGAGATCGGCGAGCGGGTCAAGGGACTGAAGCGCAAGTACGGCTCGGATTGCCTCGGCATCTACGCAGGCAATCCGACCCCCTTCTCGCCGCTTCACCTCGTGTTCTCGAAGGCGTTCTCGACCGGCCTCGGCACGACGCACATCTACACGTCGGCCTCGCTCGACTGCAACAACAAGTTCGTCGCGAGCGAAGAGATGTACGGGTCGCCGATGATCCAGCCGGTGCCCGACATCGATCACACGAACGGCATGATCTTCATCGGCGCGAACCCGGTCGTCTCGAACATGACCTTCATCAACGCACCGCGCATCCGCGAGCGACTGAAGGCCATCGAAGATCGGGGCGGCTTCGTCGCCTTCCTGAACCCGCGCCGCACCGAGAGTGCCGACCTGGTCGGTGAGCAGCACTTCATTCGACCGGGCACCGATGTCTTCTTTCTGCTGTCATTCGCGCGCGAGCTGCTGCTGCGTCGCGCGATTCCGGTGCGCGTCGACGAGGCCTGCATCGGTGCGGCCGAGCTGCGCGAGGTGCTCGAGCCCTGGCCGGCCGAGCGCACCGAAGCCGTGACCCGGGTGCCGGCCGACGCGCTGCGCGCGCTCGTGCGCCGGTTTCGCGAGGCCGACGGCGCCGCGATCTATCTGTCGACCGGCGTGAATCAGGGCGCCCACGGCTCGCTCTGCAGCTGGCTCGCCAACGTGATCAACCTGGTGACCGACAACGTCGATCGCAAGGGCGGGCTGCTCGTCCCGAGGCCGATGACCCAGGCGGCGCGGTCGACGTATCCGCACGGCAGCCGGCTCCGCTACACGCGCTCGCGCATCGGAGGCATCCGCAGCGTGTTCGAGTGCGAGGCGATCGGGCTGATCCCCGAAGAGATCGAGACCCGCGGGCGTGGGCAGCTGCGCGCGCTCTTCGTGTCGGCGGGCAACCCGGCGCTGGCTGCGCCGAACTCGAGGCGCATGCGCGCGGCGCTCTCGAAGCTCGACCTGCTGGTCACGATCGACCTCTTTCGAAACGAGACCGGCGAGCTCGCCGACTACGTGCTGCCCGCGACGTCGTTCCTCGAGCGTGACGACATGCCGCTCGGCATCAACGGCTATCAGCCGACGCCGTACATGCAGTACGCCGAAGCAGTGGTGCCGCCGCTCGGCGAGGCCCGCGACGAATGGTGGATCTTCACGCAGCTGGGCCGCGCCTGCGGTGCGCCGCTGCTCGGCTGGAAGATCGTGCAGTGGATCGCCTCGTTCGTGGTCGGCGGACCCGATGGGCGATCGCTGCGCTGGCGTCGAGCGCTCTCGCGGATGGGGTATCGCGGACTGGCGTGGTTCTACGGCCGGTCGTTCCACGAGATCCGGCGCCATCCGCATGGTCTGCCGCTGGCGCCGCCGCAGGCCGGGCGCTTCCTCGGCCGGGGCGTGCTCACCGACCACGGCAAGGTGGTGCTCGCGCCACGGCGTCTCGTCGAGGCGGCCGCAGGGCTCGACGCCGCCTTCGAGCAGGAACGCGCCACGGCCGATCAGCTGCGGCTGGTGTCACGGCGCGAGAAGACGTCGCACAACTCGTGGATGAACAACGTCGCGCGCTTCGTGCGCGGCGGGGGCGAGAATCGACTGGCGATGCATCCGAGCGACGCCGACGCGCGCGGCCTGGCCGACGGCGACCCGTGCCGCCTGAGCACCGACGTGGGTGAGATCGAGGTGCCGGTTCACGTGACCGACGAGATGATGCCCGGCACGGTCTCGCTGCCCCACGGATGGGGGCACCAGAACGCGACCGGGCTGAGCGTTGCGCGCGAGACCGCGGGCCAGAACTTCAACGAGATCGCACGGGATGGTGCTGCGTCGCTCGAGCCGCTGTCGGGGATGGCGCGGCTGACGGGCATCGCGGTGCAGTGCGAGAGAGTCGGCCTGCCGGCCGCGCAGGCGGCCCCCGAAGCCCAAGGGGCCCAGGCAGCCAAGGCAGCAAAAACAGCAAGAGCCGGATGAGTCGGCGCGCGATGGCGCGCGCATCTCGAGTGTTCGGTGTGTGAAAGTGAGTCGAGACATGAGCAATTCGAAGTACCGCGTGGGTGTCGTCGGATGTGGCAGCGCAGGCCCGCTGCTCGCAACGCTCCTCGCGCGCCAGGGACACGAGGTGACGCTCTACGAACGCGCGCCCGAGCTGTTGCCAGTGGGCACCGGCTTCGTCATCCAGCCGACCGGGCTCTGGGTGCTCGACCAGATCGGCGTGCGCGAAGAGGTGATCGCGCACGGCGGCGTGATCGATTCGCTCCGCATCGACCGCTTCATTCGACCCGGTCGAAGGCGGCCGATGATCTCGCTCGAGTACGACATGCTGCGCGACGGCCTCTTCGGGGTCGGCATGTACCGCCCGACGTTCCTTCACTTTCTCGTGCAGGCCATGGAAGACGCCGGGGCCGAGCTGCGGACGGGCGTCGAGGTCACCGGTGTCGGCCTGCGCGGCGGCAAGCGCATTCTCGACACCGAGCACGGCGAAGAAGGGCCTTTCGATCTCGTCGTGTTCTCGAACGGGTCGCGCAGCGAAGCGCGCGAGTGGCTGGGCCTGCCTCACCGCGCGGTCGAGCACAAGTGGGGCGCGCTCTGGGCGGTCGTGCCCGACGAGCGGGGCCGCTTCGGCGGGTTCCTGCACCAGGTGGTGCGGGGCACCGAAAAGATGCTCGGCGTGCTGCCGACGGGGATCCCGCCCCACGGCGAGCGCCACGATCGGCTGGTGTCGCTCTTCTGGAGCGTGCGGGCCGATCGCCACCAGGCCGAGTTGGCCCGTGGCGTCGAGGCGATCGCCGACGAGATCCTGCAGTACCTGCCGCGGCTCGACGCGTCGCTCTCGCACATCAAGACGATCGACGACTGGATGTACGCGGGCTACTGGGACGTCACGATGAAGGCGTGGCACAAGGATCGCGCGGTCGTGATCGGCGATGCCGCGCACGCGATGACGCCCCAGCTCGGCAACGGTGTGAACCTGGCGCTGTGCGACGCCTGGGCGCTGGCCTACGCCATCGAACACGCCGAAGACGTCGATGCCGCGCTCGCGCAGTACACCCGCATGCGCAAGCACCACGTGCACTACTACTCGCTCGCCACGCGCTGGGTCACGCACCTCTTCCAGTCGTCGGTGCCCGGGCTCGGAGCCTTCCGCCGCGCGGGCTTCGCCGTGGCGAAGGCGGTGCCGCCGATCCGCGATCAAATGGTGCGCAGCATGGCCGGCATCAAGCGCGGGCTCGTCCAGCCGAGCTACCCGACCGACGGCTCGCCGGGCAAGTACACCGTCTGAGCCTGCGCCGGTGGCGAACCGGCCTGCGCGCTTCAGTCGAGCAGCACGTCGAGGCCCGGCCCGATCGCGTCGCAGAGCAGGTCGAGATCGGCGTCCTCGGTCACGTACGGCGGCATCAGGTAGACCAGGTGGTCGAAGGGCCGAATCCAGGCCCCGCGTTCGATGAAGACGCGCTGCATCTCGGCGACCTGCACCGGTCGATTCGTTTCGACGACGCCGATCGCGCCCAGGCATCGCACGTCGGCCACGGCGTCGTGGTTGCGGTAGCGCTCGAGCCCCGCACGCAGCCGCGCCTCGATGCGCGCCGTATTGCCTCGCCAGTCGCCCTGCATCAGCAGGTCGAGGCTGGCCGTAGCCACGCTGCAGGCGAGGGCGTTGCCCATGAACGTGGGGCCGTGCATCAGCACGCCGCCGTCCGTCGACAGCCCGTCGCGCACGAGGTCGTTCGCGATGGTGGCGGCGAAGCTCATCACGCCGCCGGTGATCGCCTTGCCGACGCACATGATGTCGGGCGAGACCCCGGCGTGCTCGGCGGCGAAGAGCGCGCCCGTGCGGCCGAAACCCGTCGCGATCTCGTCGAAGACGAAGAGCACGTCGTACCGACGGCAGAGCTCGGCTGCGCCGCGCAGATAGTCGGCCGAGTAGAACCACATCCCCCCGGCCCCCTGAACGATGGGTTCGAGGATCAACGCGGCGATCGATGCGTGATGCGCCGACAGCTCGGCTTCGAGGGCTTCGAGGTCGGCCTCGGCCCCGGGCTCGCCGAAGCGGGTCAGCGGTTTGGGGGCGAAGTGCTGCTGGGGCAGGGTGCCCGTGAAGAGGCCGTGCATGCCGGTCACCGGGTCACACACCGACATCGCGCCGAACGTGTCGCCGTGATAGCCGCCCCGGATCGTGAGCAGGCGATGCTTCTCGGGCCGACCGAGCGCGTGCTGGTACTGAATGACCATCTTGAGGGCGACCTCGACGGCCACCGAGCCCGAGTCGCTGAAGAAGACGTACTCGAGGCCTTCGGGCGTCAGGTCGACCAGCCGACGGGCGAGCTCGACGCCCGGTGCGTGCGTGAAGCCGCCGAACATCACGTGACTGAACCGCTCGCTCTGCGCACGCAGCGCCTCGTTCAGCACGGGGTGGTTGTAGCCGTGGATCGCGCACCACCACGACGACATGCCGTCGACGAGCTCTCTCCCGTCGGCGAGCCGAATGCGGACCCCGGAAGCGCTCGCCACCTCGTAGGTCGGCAGCGGATCGACGATCGACGTATAGGGATGCCAGATGTGGGTGCGGTCGTACTCGTTCACTCGGCTCTTCTCATGTCGCTCGGGGTGTCTCACCAGGTCAGGGGGCTCGCGGCGTCCAGGTCCGACGGGGCTCGCGCGAGACCGAGCGCACACGGTAGGGCGTGGCGCGGCGTCCCGCAGAGCGCGGGCCTCGGCTAGAATCGACGTATGAACGGGCGCCCGGGCGGCGCAACGGCGTGACGCCGAGATGGCCCTGCCCGATGCCCGATTCTTCGTTCGCAGCAAGATGCGCGCGCCCCGATCCAGCGCGACACGAAGGAGACCCCCATGCCCCGCGTCATCAAACTCGGCATCAAGCGCCCCGTGACGAAGCCGCTGCTTCCCGATCCCGACCCGCGCCAGGTGCACTACACGCTGATCTCGGTCGACGATCACCTGATGGAGCCGCCCGACGTCTTCGAGGGGCGCATGCCGGCGAAGTTCGGTGATCTCGCGCCCCACGTCGTCGAGACCGAAGAAGGCCACCAGGTCTGGTCGTTCGAGGGGCAGCCCTACTTTCAGGTGGGCTTCATGTGCGTGGCCGGTCGCGATCAAGAAGACCATCGCTTCGAGCCCGCGCGCTACGAAGAGATGCGCCCCGGTTGCTACGACATCGACGCTCGCATCAAGGATATGGACATCAACGGCGTGTACGCGTCGGTGAACTTCCCGTCGGGCGTGACCGGCTTCGGCGGCACGCTCTTCAGTGAGGCGAAGGATCCCGAGCTCGGCCTCGCCTCGATGCGGGCCTGGAACGACTGGCTCTTCGAAGAGTGGTACCAGAAGTATCCCGACCGCATCGTTCCGCTGGGCATCACGTTCCTGTCCGATCCCGAGAAGGGCGCCGAGGAGATCCGCCGCAACGCCAAGCGCGGCTTCACCGCCGTGACGTTCCCCGAACAGCCGCACAAGCTCGGCTACCCGCCGGTATTCGACGCCTGCTGGGAGCCGATCGTTCGCGCGTGTGCCGAGACCGAGACGGTGCTGAACCTGCACATCGGCGCGTCGGGCTTTCCGGCGATGCCGGCCGGTGCGCCCATGCTCGAGCTCGGGGCGACGATGTTCGGGCCGATGGCGGTCGAAGCGTGCGCCGAGTGGCTGTGGAGCGGCTGGCCCGCGCGCTATCCCGAGCTCAAGATCGCGATGAGTGAGGGCGGCATCGGCTGGGTGGCCATGCTGATGGATCGCCTCGACAACATCATGAGCCGATCGGGCTACGGCAGCGGCTGGCCCGACAAGGACCTCGGTCCGACCGAGGTGCTGAAGCGCAACTTCTGGTTCTGCATGATCGAAGACGCATCGACCGTGTGTACCCGGCATCGAATCGGGGTCGAGAACATCCTGTTCGAATCCGACTACCCGCACGGCGACGGCACGTGGCCCGACACGCAGCAGGTGATGTACGACGTGCTGCACGAGCTGCCCGACGAAGAGATTCGGATGATCGCGCACGAGAACGCGTCGAAGCTCTACAAGCACCCGCTGCCCAAGGTCTGCCTGCCCTGATCGGCGACGTTGCGTCTTTGCAGCTCGCGCGCGAGCGCGTCTCACAAGGAGGTCGTCATGACCGATGATCTGATGAAGCAGCTGGCTCCGCGCCCCGGGCGCTATCCGCTGCTGCCCGAGCTCTCGCCCCGCGCCGAAGTCGCGTTGATGTGTCGCATGCTCTTTCAGGAAGGGTACGACGACCACATCGCGGGCCACATCACGGTGCTCCAACCGGATGGCACGCTGCTGGTGAATCCCTGGGAGCTCGCGTGGGACGAGATCACGGCCGGTGACGTGCTGCGTGTCGACCGCGAGGGCAAGGTGCTCGAGGGCGACTGGAACGTCACCCCGGCGATCGGCCTGCATCTCGCCGTGCACGAAGCACGCGCGGACGTGAAGGTGATCATTCACAACCACAGTCGCTACGGCACGCTGTGGGCCAACGCGCGTCGCGTGCCGCCGATCTACGATCAGACGTCGGCCCAGGTCGACGGCGACATCGCGGTGTTCGACGAGTACGGTGGCACGGTCGACGACGACGACGAGTCGAACGCGGCGGTGACGGCGCTCGGCGACCACAAGTGGGCCCTGCTCGCGAATCACGGGGTCTTCATCGTGGCGCGCGATCTGCGCCAGGCCCATCTGCGCTGCCTGACCCTCGAATGGCGGTGCCGGCAGGCCTGGCACATGGAGGCGCTCGGTGGCGGGCACCCCATGCCGAGCGAGATCGCCGATCGCACCGGCGCGATGATCGACGGCAACGGCTTCCCGTTCCTCTTCGAGGCGATGGCGCGGCGCGAGATTCGCCGCGACCCGAGCGTGCTCGAAGATTGAGCCGGCTCTTCGAGGCAACCGCCCGATGACGGCGACGGGTTCCATCGAGGGCGCGGCCGCGCCTCCCGAGAAAGAGACGCTGGTCGTCGCCGGCGCACGCGGCTTCGTCGGCCGCGCGCTGCTCGAAGCGCTGGGCGACCGCTATCACCTGATCGGCCTGTCGCGATCCGAGACGCCGCCGAAAGACTCGCCGCCGGGCGTCGAGTGGCGCGCCGCAGATCTGTTTCGGCTGCAGGAGCTCGAGCAGGCCCTCGAAGGCGCCGACCGTGCGATCTACCTCGTGCACTCGATGCAGCCGAGCGCGCGGCTCGTGCAGGGCAGCTTCTCGGATCTCGATCTGCTCCTGGCCGACAACTTCGCCCGGGCTGCGGCCAAAGCCGGCGTGCGTCAGATCGTGTACGTCGGCGGTCTCCTCCCGAAGGGCTCGGCGGCCTCGCCGCATCTGCGCAGCCGCGCGGAGGTCGCCGAGGCGCTCGGCAGTCGCGGCGTGCCCGTCACTGCCTTGCGCGCCGGTCTGATCGTCGGCCCGGGTGGGCCGTCGCTCTGGATCCTGCTCAATCTCGTGCGTCGTCTGCCCTTCATGGTGTTGCCGAGCTGGACCGATTCGCGGTCACACCCGATCGCACTCGCCGACGTGGTGCGCGCAGTCGGATGTGCCTTGGCCGAGCCCGACCGCTTCACGGGGGCCTTCGACATCGGAGGCGCCACCGTCCTGACGTATCGCGAGATGATGGACGCAGTGGCTGGCGTGCTGAACCGGCGGCTCTACATGCTGAACGTCTCGCTCTTCTCGCCGAGGCTCTCGACGCTCTGGGTGATGTTCTTCGGCAAGGCGCCGGCCACGCTCGTGGCGCCGCTCGTTCGGTCGCTGCAGCACGACCTCATCGCCGAGCCGAATCCTCTGCAGGACGAGATCGCCGACGGGGCGCTCAGCTTCGAGGAGGCCGTCGAGGGTGCGGTCGACGAGGCCCGGCTGCCGCAGGAGCCGACCTCGAGCATTCGGCTCGACGCGCGCTCGCGGGCTCAGCTGAAGGCCTCGCGCCGCGTGCGTTCGGTCCAGCGCCTGCCGCTGCCGGCCGGTCGAACGGCGGCCTGGGCGGCCGCCGAGTACGTTCGCTTCTTGCCGACGTTCTGGCGACCGCTGATTCGCGTGCGGGTGCTCGACAATGGCGATGCTCACCTCGGTATCACCGGCATCCGGGGCCCGATGATCGTGCTGCGCAGCCTGCCCGAACGCAGCACCGAAGACCGGCTCGTGATGGACATCGTCGCCGGCCGGCTGCTGCGGCGCGGTCACAGCGGCGAGGCGCGCTTCGAGCTGCGCGAGGTGCTCGGCGGTCGCGCGCTGCTCGCGGCGATTCACGACTACCCGCCGGCGCTGCCCTGGCGCCTGTATCAATCGACTCAGGCGTGGGCGCATCTCGCGGTGATGAACGGTTTCGCGAGGCACCTGGCGAAGTCGCCGGCGTTGACCGGCGGCCCGGCCCGAGACGCGGCCAGCGCCGAACCCGCGCTCGAGTCGAGTTCGCGGAGCGCTTGATGACCTCCGCAGCGGGGGCTTCGCAGCGCGCGCGGCTCGTCGGCGACGTGGCGGAGAGGGCGGGTGTCTCCGAGGAAGACGTTCGCGTCGTCGTCTCGCCCTACCGCGTCTGTCCGATCGGCGCGCACGTCGACCATCAGGGCGGTTCGATGCTCGGCATGGCGATCGACGCGCACACGCTGCTGGCCTACGTGCCGACTCGGGATGGCCGCGTCTCGCTCACGAGCGCCGACTTCGAAGGCCCGGTCGAGTTCGATCTCTCGGCCGTCGACCCGCGCGCGCACGGGCCGCACTGGGGTGTCTACGCATGCGGTGCCGCCGCGCTTTTTCGCGCTCGCGCCGAGTCGGCCACGGTCGGGCTCGTCGGTCGCCTCGCGGGCACGTTGCCCGGCAGCGGTCTCAGCTCGTCGGCCTCGGTGCTGCTCGCGTACCTGACGGCCTTTGCGGACGCCAACGAGGTCGCGCTCACGCCCCACGAACGGGTCGCCCTCTCGCGCCGCGTCGAGAACGAGATCGTCGGCGTGGCGTCGGGGATCCTCGACCCGGCTTCGATCGAAGGGGCGAGACGCAATGAGCTGCTCTTCATCGATTCGGCCACCGAGACCTGGGCGTCGCACGCGCTGGGCGAAGGCGTCGAGATGCCCCGCGTGCTGGTCGCGTTCACGGGCATCGAGCGGCGACTGGCGTCCTCCGGCTTCAACGACCGTGTCGAAGAGTGCCACCGCGCGGCCGAGGCGCTCTTCGAAGCCGCCAAGCTCGCTCCGCCCGTCGACCGACGGCCTCGGCTCGGCGACCTCGACGACGCCGTGTTCGAGCGCCATGTCGACTCGATCCCGGCCGAGCTCGCCCGCCGGGCCCAGCACTTCTTTGGCGAGCGCGCCCGAGTGCATGCGGGCCTCGAAGACTGGGGACGCGGTGATCTGGTGCGATTCGGCGAGCGCATGAAGGCATCCTGCGAGAGCTCACTGCACCAGTACGAGACGGGCTCCCGCGAGCTCGCTTTGCTGCAGTCGATCCTCGTCGACACGCCCGGTGTCTACGGGGCCCGCTTCAGCGGAGCGGGCTTTGGCGGCTGCTCGATCGCCCTCGTCGAACCGGCGCGGGCCGACGCTGCCGTCGAGTCGGTGCGGGCGGCGTTCGTGCATGCCTTTCCCGAGCTCGAGGCGCGTGCCCGCGTCTTCGTCGTGGCGAGTGATGACGGCGTGCGCGTCGAGCGATCGGCCGCCGGAGCCTTTTCATGAAGGCCGTTCTTCTGTGTGCCGGCTTCGCGACTCGACTGCACCCGCTGACCGAACATCAGGCGAAACCGCTGCTCGACGTCGGTGGGCGCCCCCTGCTCGACGATCTCATGGATCGATGCGTGCGCGACGCCGGGCTGCGCGAGTTCGTCCTCGTCAGCAACGGACGCTTCGCGGCCGACTTCGAGGCGTGGTGGGCGCGCGCGCGGGGCCAGTGGCCGCGCGCCGAGCTCGAGATCATCGACGATGGCGCCCAAACCAACGACACCCGGCTCGGTGCGCTGGGTGACCTGCAGCTCGCGATCGAACGTGCCGAGCTGACTGGGCCGCTCTTCGTCGCCGCAGCCGACAATCTGGTGCGCTTCGACCTCGGTGCCTTCGTCGACGACTTTCGTGGACGACCGCGCAACCTCGTTCTGACCTACGTCGAGCCCGACCTCGCGGCGCGCCAGCGCAGCGGGGTCGCGGTGATCGACCCGAGCGACGGCCGCCTGGTCGAATTCGTCGAGAAGGCCGACGAGCCGCCGGGCGACCGCGTCTGTCCGCCCTTCTATCTCTGGCAAGACGATGCGCTGGCCGAGATCCCGCGATTGCTCGAAGCCCAACCCAACGCGGATGCGCCCGGATCACTCGTCGCGTGGTGCGTTTCGCGCGCGCCGATCTTTCATCATGCGATGCGCGGCGAGCGCCACGACATCGGCAACCTCGATAGCTATCGCCGTGCTCAGACGCTGGTCGAGGCCGAACGCGCGAGTCGAGGCCGAACCGTCTGACTTCGGATCACGACCGAATCGATCGGGGCATGGCGCAGGGGGGCCGATTCGTGGAACCATCGGGGGCCGCCGACCCCCTCCCGGTCGGGCTTCATGGCGATCGAATGAGGAGAAGCGGCGAGATGAGGGAGATCCGGCGAGTCGCTGCGAAGAGCAGGGCTGCAGTGTGGGCGCGCCCCATGTTGGTGGTGGCGGTCGCCGCGCTCGCTGTCGGGTCCGCGACGGCCGACGATGAGCCGCGCGATCTCCGCCCGCCGCCCGTCATCGAGGCGCCCCCCGACGAGCTCAGCCCCGAAGACGTCGAGCGCTACTGGAACCAGGCGACCGAGATCGAGCTGCGCGTGCTGACCGACGACGAGGGGCGCGATGAGTATGCGATCGCCCGCGACCTCGAGCGCGCGAGCGAGTACTTCGAGCGCGTCGCCGAGTCGCCGTCGGGCAATCCCGCCGGCCACTGGCGCGCCGCCCGCGCGCTGTGGCTGTCGAGCGAGCAGCTGCCTCTCGAAGAGAAGGAGGAGAAGCTCATTCGGTTCAAGCGCGCCGAGTCGCTGCTCGAGCTCGCGATCGAGCGTGACCCGAACTGCGGCGAGTGCATGCTGTGGAAGTTCATCGCCAAGGGTCGCGTCTTGACCACCGGAGGCATCGTCGACGCGGTGCGCGTGCTGCCCGAGATGAACGAGCTGCTCGAGCGCGCATTCGAGCTGCAGCCCACGCATCAGGATTCGGCGGACAACTCGAGCCTCGGCAACCTCTACTACTCGAGCGCGATCTTCAATCGGCTGGTCCCCGACTTCTTCTTGATGAAGTGGCTCGTGGGTGTGCGCGGCGACAAGTGGAAGGCGCTCGAGCACAGCCGCAAAGCGCTCGAGCTGCATCCGAACCGGCTCGACTACCAGGTTGAGCTGGGGACGCAGCTCTTGTGCATCGGGACATCGAAGAAGAAGAAGGATCACCTCGCCGAGGGTCGCGTCGTGCTCGAAGAGACGATCGCGCTCGTCCCCGCGACCGAAGATGCGCGCCGTGAGATCTACTTCGCGAAGAAGCTACTCGAAGAGCCCAAGCAGGCGTGCGGCTACACTGGCGACGACATCGTCGACATCGACGAAGAAGAGGCGAAGGGCCGCAAGGCCGACCGAGAGAGCGACGCTGCGGTCGACCCCGAAGACGACTCGGCGAGCGAGCCGGTGGCCGACGAAGTGATGAAGCCGCGCGAGAGCGATGGATCGCTCAGAGGACCGAAGACTCCATGACCACCGAAGACGCCCCCACCCTGCTGCGTGAGCTCGACGACGAGGGCGTGCTGCTCCTCACGTTGAACCGCCCCGACAAGAAGAACGCGTTTCGGGACCAGGAGTGGGATCAGCTCGCGAGTGCGCTCGACGAAGCGAGCGCCGACCCGCGCGTGGCCGTCGTCGTCCTGACCGGCGCGGGCGGGATCTTCTCGTCGGGGGTCGATCTCGGCTCGTTCGGCGGTGCGCCCCCCGAGCCGCGCGCCGACGGCAAGCCGAGCGGGTTCTTCGCGTGCGTCGACTCGATCTTTGCGTGCGCGAAGCCGTTGCTCGCGGCGGTCGAAGGCGTCGCCATCGGTGGTGGTGCGACCATCGCCATGGCGGCTGACTTCGCCTACGCGGGCGAAGGGCTGCGCATGCGGTTGCCGTTCGCGAATCTCGGTCTCGTTCCCGAGATCGCGAGCAGCTACGTGCTGCAGATGAACATCGGTCGCCAGCGGGCCAACGAGATCATGTTCACCGCCGAATGGATCGATGCCCCGCGTGCGCTCGACCTCGGCATCGTGGCCCGCGTGCTGCCCCAGGGCGAAGCGCTCCCGGCGATGCTCGAGAAGGCGCGCGAGATCGCGCGCTGGCCGGTGTCGTCGCTCGTCGCGATCAAACGCACGCTGCAGCGCACCCATCTGCAGAACATCGCCGATGCGCGCGAGATCGAAGACGCCGAGATGATGCGGCTCGCCGGGTCGCCCGAGAACATCGAGGCGGTCACCGCGTTCATGCAGAAGCGCGACCCCGACTTCAAGCAGTTTCGCAAGTAGCGCAGCGGCGCCCGCGCTCTTCGCCGTGTCTAGCCGCCGGTTTCGACCGCCCGAAGCGCCGCGGGCGGCAGGTCTTCGTCGCGACCTCGGTGCAGTACGGCGGGCGGTCGGATGCCCTCGGCGCGGAAGGCGTCGAGTACGCGAAGGGTGACGTCGGTCTCGAAGCTCTTCTCGTGCTGCGTGTCGAGCACGTAGACCTTGAGCCGAACTCGAATGGCGACGTAGCTGCCTTCGACCACCTGATTCACCAGCACGACGAGCGGGCTCTGAAGGTGGATGTAGCGGCTGGTGGCGGCGGCCTCTCGCACGATGTTGCGGGCCCGCGTCGCGTCGGCGTCGGCGTCGATCAGAAAGTCGACGACGATCTGCATGTGGGCGACGCCGTAGTTGCCGCACGACGTGACTTCGTTCAGGAAGAGGTTGTTCGGGATCGTCACGATCGAGTCGTCGAGCGTGCGCAGCTTCACCGAACGCAGGCCGATGTTCAGGATGTCGCCGTACTGCCCGCCAAAGCTCACGCGGTCGCCGACCTGGAAGGGGCGATCGAACATGATCATCACACCGGCGACGATCGAGCTGACGAGATCCTTCATTGCGAAGCCGATGGCAACGGCCGCGGTACCGCCGAGGATCGCGAGCACCTCGCGGCTGATGCGAAACGAGAGCATCACGACGATGAGAATCGTCACGAAGTAGACGCCGAAGCGGGTGAACGCCGCGACCTTCTGGATCGTGAGCCGGTACTCGGCGAACGAACCCCCAAGCCCCGAAGCAATGCGGTCGAGGAACGACAGCAGGAGCGAGGCCGCCGCGATCACAACGAGCGAAGCGAGCAGCCCGCCCCAGCGAACCATGTTCGCGAGCGTCGTGACCGACTGAACGGCCTCAGTCGGATCCTGTGCCGAGGCGGCAGTCGAGAGGGTAAGTGCGAGGGCAAGCGCGAAGGCGAGGGTGAGGCGCTCGGGCAGTCTTCGTTGGGCGGGCTTCATGAGGATCCTCCGCATCGCTTGGGTCGACCGGCTCACCGGGTCATCAGGTTCTGGCGAACCAGGGCGCGCGTGACCGATCGGAACCAGCGCCATGAAACCCGGTAGCCACCGTACTCGGTCGTGACCCAGCCGTTCTGTCCGCAGAAGCTCAGCACCTGCTCGACCCGCTCGACCGTCATCTG
This sequence comes from Myxococcota bacterium, assembly GCA_965250285.1. GTDB lineage: Bacteria > Myxococcota_A > UBA9160 > UBA9160 > UBA4427 > CAYYSY01. Next base: position 4,263,219 of record OZ252299.1, on the reverse strand, counting down.
CAGCCCGCGCGCGAGGTCTTCGGCCGAGGCGACGTCACACTGGACCAGACCGCGCAGCACGAGCATGGCGTCGTGGTGCGCATTCACGAGGGAGTCGGGCGACGAGAGCTGGGGGAGCCGCAGGATCACGTTGCCATCGGGCCGGCGCCGGAGGCTCTCGGCAAAGAGATAGAGCGAGACCTCGGGGTTGCCGTCTGCCAGCTCCCAGAGGATGCGCGCATAGCCGAATCGGTTGCGCTGCTCGTCGTCGTCGTGCTCACCCGCGTCGAGCTGGCGCGGCAGCACCATCTGCTCGTAGTCGGGCTCGAGCTCGATCGCGTCGGCCCTTCGGTCGACCAGCTCGGCCAGCTGCTCTTCGGTCCACGCGGGCAGCTCGATCGCATCGTGCAGCAGCGCGCTCTCGCCCCCGGCCAGCATCGTGTAGCGCCACGCGTTGCGGTCGAACGAGAAGATCCAATCGACGTCTTGATCGAGCTGCCCGATCAGATCGGCGAGGTGACCCAGCCCGCGCTGGCCGCCGAGCCAGGGCCGCGGCAGTCGATGCAGATCGTCGAGCCCGATCGCGATGACCCCTTCCTTCTCGAGGGCACCATCGAGGCGCGCGGCGAAGCCTTCGCCGGGCTCGATCTCGAATGCCTCGGCGATCGCCCGCTCGAGCGCTTCGTACCCGCCGACGGGGCATCGCACGATCCGCATGCCGCCGTCGAAGCGCTCGGCCAGTCGTTCGAGGAAGATCGTCTTGCCTGCGCCGCGCTCGCCGATCACGGCCCACGCGCCCCCGGCGCGGGCCGTGATCGACGCGTACATCAGACCGAGCTCGGTCTTGGCGATCTCGTCGATGCGCACCTGGCGAGCGGCGATGAGCGGCAGGATGATCTCGTCGGCGATCGGCGTCTCGTCGGGGCGCGACTCGTGCTCGCCCTCCCTGGCGACCTCGCGGCGGACGAGCTGCGCCACGATGCGACGGCCCACCTCGTAGCCCGAGAGCACGCGCACGATGACCTGAAGCGTGGAGTCGCGAAGCAGATAGAGCCCGGCGAGCATGGCCGCGGTGTAGCTCCCGAACCCCGATCGGCGGGCGAGCAGGCGCTGGGCCTGATCCGACCCGCTGGCGCGCTCCTCGAGGCGATCGAAGATCGGCTGCCTCCACCAGTGGAGCAGCAGCAGGAGCATTGGCAGCGCGAGCGTGAGCCCGGCGCGCACGACCCAGGCGTGCATCACGCCGGTGCCCGCGTAGCGATCGGTGAGATCGAGCGCGAGCCCGAAGAGCACGCCGCCGTAGCCAACGAGGCGCAGCGAGCGCATGCGCAGCCGGTTCGTGTCCGACTTCGAGCGTCGCGCGTGGCGTGCAGCCCGCGCATCGATCAGCAGCACGGTGGCGGTCCCGATGAACAGCCATTTCACGATCGTCTGGACGAGCGTCGAGACCTCTTCGAAGCCGGGCGGCTGCATCCACCCCGCGACGAGCCAGAGCAGGGCCAGCCACTCGAGCGGGCGGCGCACGCGATCGACGTACCAGAGGACGCGCGCGCGTCGCAGCGCGCTGGCGGTGCGCGGCCGGCTCGAGACGAGGCGTGTCCGCATGTCGGGGATGCCGCGCTTCGCCCACCGCCGCCACCAGCGGAACGCGACGCATGCGAGGACGATCTGGAACGCGCGCCAGAGCGCGGTGAATGGCTCGGCCTCGAAGGCCGACCAGAGGTGAAAGAGGCCGCCCTCGAAGATGTGCTGCTGGTACTCGATGTTGGCCGAGAAGTAGTCGAGCTCGCGCCCGGCCTCGGCGCGGCCGAGCGCGCTCAGACCCGTGAGCTTGAAGTAGAGGTCGCGCGAGAGCAGCGGAAAGAGGCGGCTGCGAAGCCCGTAGAGCTCGGCGAGTGCAGCATGTCGCTCGATGAGGTCGGACGCGTCGGCGTGGATCGCGTCGTGCACCTCCTCCTGCATCGGCCAGAGCTCGGCCGAGAGCTCGCCGTAGAGCGCGTTCACGTCGGCCGGACCGTGCTGGCCGGTGGCCAGGCCGAGCTCGAGGGCGTCGACCCGCCGCCGCCAGCTGCTGACCTCGTCGGCCTGGACGCCGTAGAGGGCCGCGGGGTCGATCGCGGTGGGATCATCGGTCTCGGCCGTGGCGTCGTCGGCCTTCGGGGCGGCTCCGGCGGCCTCCGCGCCATCGGGGGCGGGGGCGGGCGCGAGGGCGGGCGCGGGGGCGGGGGCAGAGGCGGACGCAGAGGCGGCGCCCTCCGCGGGCAATGCTTCGATGGCCGTCGCGCCCTCGAGGTCGGCGCGAGCCGCTTCGGCCTCGCCCAGCGCGGCCTCGTCGACCGGCGGGTCGGTCGGCGCCGGGTCGGCCGCGGTCGCGGCCCACGCTCCGAGGAGCGCGGCGGCGAGCACGGTACGGATCAGGATGGAGCGAGCGATCATCGGCGGGTCCCGGTGCGCGAGCAGCGCGAATGCGGCGTCGATGGGCCTGCACCTCGACCCGGCGAGTATATCCGGCGGCGACACCCGGCGGGTGGGGGGGATCGGCCCGGGCTGAAGCCGGGCAAGCGCCGCCCCGTGCCTTCGATGCGATAGGCTCGCACGTCTCGATCTCACCCCCCGACCGCGCGCTGCCCCGTTCGCAGCGTGCTGGAGGCCGCACCGATGGCATCTCGAACCAACCGCAAATGGGTCCTCAAGAGCCGACCGAAGGGCATGGTCAGCCAGGCGAACTTCGATCTGATCGAAGAGCAGACGCCCGCGCTCGAAGACGGTCAGGTGCTGGTCAAGACGCTGCTCGTCGCGTTCGATCCCGCGATGCGCGGTTGGCTCGACGATCGTCCGAGCTACATCCCGCCCGTCGGCATCGGCGAGGTCATGCGGGCAGCGACCGTCGGCCAGGTGATCGAGAGCGCGTCGCCCAAGCTCGCAGTGGGCGACATCGTGTCGGGCATGGCCGGCTGGCAGGAGTACGCGGTGGTCGACCTCGAGCGCCCGACGATGTTCGGGACCGCGACGAAGCTGCCGCCGGGGGCCACGCCCGAGCAGATGCTCTCGATCTTCGGCATCACCGGTTTCACCGCCTACTTCGGCCTGCTCGACGTCGGGCAGCCGAAGGAAGGGGACGTCGTGCTGGTGTCCGGTGCGGCGGGCGCGACGGGCTCGGTGGCTGCACAGATTGCTCGCATCAAAGGGGCTTCGAAGGTCGTCGGGATCGCCGGTGGTCCCGAGAAGTGCAAGTGGCTCATCGAGCAGGCCAAGCTCGATGCCGCGATCGACTACAAGAGCGAAAACGTCGGGCGGCGGATGCGCGAGGAATGTCCCAAGGGCATCGACGTCTTCTTCGACAACGTCGGCGGCGACATCCTGAACTCGGCGCTGGTCAACATGGCTCAGGGCGGCCGGATCGTGCTCTGCGGAGGCATCTCGGGCTACAACGAGGAGACGCCGCGACCCGGGCCGAGCAACATCATGGAGCTCGTCATCCGGCGGTGCCGCATGGAGGGCTTCATCGTGATGGACTACATCTCGCGCACGCCCGAGGCGATCGCCGACATGGGGCAGTGGGCCGCCGCGGGCGAGCTCGTCGCCGAGGTCGACGTGCAGGAGGGCTTCGAGAACGTGCCCGCCTGCCTCAACCGACTCTTCGAGGGCAAGAACCTCGGCAAGCAGCTCTGCCGAATCGGCGATCTCGAGTAGGCCCGGTCCCCAGAGCGCGCGCGGGCGTTATCCTCTGCGGTGCGCATCGAGCGAGGGGACGAAGGCTTGAATCGAGCCGCACTGCGAAAGACGAAGATCGTCGCGACGATCGGTCCGGCTTCGGATGATCCCGCCATCATCAAGTCGATGATCGAGGCGGGCATGAACGTCGCGCGTCTCAACTTCTCGCACGGCACGCACGAGGAGCATCACCGGAGACTCGAGCGGATTCGTTCGGCTGCCGCCGACGCGGGCTGGCCGGTCGCGACCCTCATCGATACCCGGGGCCCCGAGATCCGGACGCGTCGACTCGAGGGAGGCAAGGCCGAGCTCGAGGTCGGGGCCTCGTTCGAGCTTCGTCCCGTCGACCGGCTCGGCGATGCGACGGGTGTGTCGATCACCCATCCCTCGTTCTTCGACCATGTCGTCGAAGGGACGCGCGTGCTCGTCGACGACGGCCAGATCGAGCTGATCGCGCGCGAAGTCACGAGTGAGCGGGTGCGCTGTGAGGTCGTCCGCGGCGGCACCCTCGGCGACCTGAAGGGCATCAACGTGCCCGACCTGCGCCTGCCTCGCGAAGAGATGACCGAACAGGATCGTCTCGACATCTCGTTCGCCCTCGAGCAGGGCATCGACTACATCGCTGCGTCGTTCGTGCGCGGCGCCTCCGACGTCCACGCGATTCGCGCGCTGCTCGACGAGGCAGGGGCGCAGATCCCGATCATCGCGAAGATCGAGAGCCGAGAAGGCGTCGACAATCTCGACGAGATCATCCGCGCGGCCGACGGCACGATGGTCGCGCGCGGCGATCTCGGGGTCGAAGTGCCGCTGCAGGACGTGCCGGTCGTCCAGAAGCAGATCATCCACGAGACGGTGCAGAACGGGAAGCCGGTCATCACGGCCACCCAGATGCTCGACTCGATGGAGCGCAACCCCACGCCGACGCGCGCCGAGGTGAGCGACGTGGCGAACGCGATCTTCGACGGCACGTCGGCCGTGATGCTCTCGGGCGAGACGGCGAGCGGCCGGCACCCGGTCGAATCGGTGCGCACGATGGCGGCACTGGCGCTCTCGGCCGAGGCATCGCTGGGCGAGTACGGACATCTGCAGCAGCACGTCGAGGCCGCCGAAGAGAAGGTCACCGATGCCGTGAGCCACGGTGCGATCGGCATGGCGAATCGACTCGGCGCCGCGGCCATCGTCACCCTCACCGAGTCGGGCTTCACCAGCCGGTCGATCTCGAAGTTTCGACCTTCGTGCCCGATCCTGGCGGTCACGCCGCATGCCGAGGTCGTTCGCCGCCTCGCGATGAACTGGGGCGTGATCGGCATGCGTGCGCCAGAGGGTCGATCGGATACGGAGCTGCTCGCCTTCGCGATCGAGCGGGGGCGCGAGCTCGGGTTCATCCAGCTCGGCGACCTGCTCGTCGTGACCCACGGCGTCGAGCGTGAGTCGGGCAGTACGAGCATGGTGCGCGTGCTCACCGTCGAGCGTTGACGCGCGCTGCGTGTGTCCTGGGTGAAGATGGCCGACCACATCACTCGTTACAGCGTCATGCCGATTCCACCGATCGAGGCGCACACGACGTGGTTCGACGCGGGGGGGCTGCGTCTCGGCGTCGAGTACCGACGCCTCGACGACGCCATCGTCGCGGCCGCGCAGCTCGAGTCGGCGCGTGGGGACGAGCGAGGTCAAACGACCGACCTCGACGATCGCGGGGTCGCGATCCACGTCTGCGCGAATCAGGATGGAGAGGAGCGCGAGCTGCTGCGCTTCGACTGCTTTCTCGAAGACCCGCACTACCACTACATCTCGTGGCGTGCGCACACGAACGAGATGCTTCATATGGATCCGGTGGCCATGGGCGATCCGGTCGAGTTCGCGCTCGAGAGCATCGAGCGTCGGCTTCCTGCGCTCCTGATGCGCGCCGGGGCGGCCGACGTGGCTGATCTCATCGACCGCGCGGCCGTGGCCGACGTCTTGCCCCAGGTCCGGGCGGAGGCGGCGCGACTGCGAGCGGCGTCTCACGAGACACGAGAAGGTGCACCGTGATGAAGATCGGCACCGGAGACACGCCCGCGGGCCGTCTGCGCGCGAAGCTCGGCCACCCGGTCGTCGACGCCGACGGTCACATCATCGAGACGGCGCCGGTCTTCTTGCCCTTCTTCGAAGACTACGTGAAGCAGATCGGCGGCGGTGACCTCGCCGAGAAGTTTCGCCGCTCGGGCGGCATGGACTTCGACGAGATGGTGCTGCGGCCGTGGAGTCGCCTCAGTTGGGAAGAGCGGCGTGCGAACTGGGCGACTCGGCCGTCCTGGTGGTCGCTGCCCGCGGCGAACAGCCTCGACCGGGCGACGTCGCACATCCCCAAGCTGATGTACGAGCGGCTCGACGACCTCGGTCTCGATTTCGCGGTCCTCTATGGGAGCCGCACGCTCACCACCACGGCGATCCGCGACGACGAGGTGCGCCAGGTCGCGTGTCGCGCGCTCAATGCGTTCAACGCCGAGGTCTATGCGCCCTATGCCGACCGGATGACGCCGGCGGCGCACATTCCGATGAACACCCCCGACGAGGCGATCGCCGAACTCGAGCATGCCGTGGGCGAACTCGGGCTGAAGGCGATCATGATCAACGGTCTCGTCCATCGCCCGATCACGGGCGCCGCGGGGCCGCGCGATCCGAAGCTGCCCACGTGGGGATCCGGGTCGGGGGAGTGGCTCGACTGTCTCTCGCTCGACAGCGCCCACGACTACGATCCGTTCTGGCGGCGTTGCGTCGAGCTCGGTGTCGTGCCTGCATCACACACGCCCGGCATGGGCTGGGGCAGCCGGCGATCGGTCTCGAACTACATGGCGAACCACATCGGATCGTTCGGTGCGAGCATGGAGGCGCAGTGTCGTGCGCTCTTCATGGGGGGCGTCACGAAGCGGTTCCCCGAGCTCGGCTTCGGGCTGCTCGAGGGGGGCGTATCGTGGGCGTGTCAGCTCTTCGCCGACATCGTCGGCCACTGGGAGAAGCGCAATTGCGAGTCGATCTCACACCTCGACCCGAAGCGCCTCGATCTCGACCTGATCGTCGAGCTCTTCGCTGCGTACGGTGACGCTCATTTTCATGCCGACGTACCGGGGCTCGCCGATGCGCTCGCGAAGCTCGAGCCCGAGCCCCCGTTTCTCGACGAGTGGGAGGCTTGCGGCATCGAGCATGAGGGGGACTTCGAAGCGCGCTTCGTCGACGCATTCTTCTTCGGCTGCGAGGCCGACGACCCGGGTGTGGCGCTCGCGTTCGACCGTCGCTTCAACGCCCTCGGCATGCGACTCAATGCGATGTTCAGCTCGGACATGGGTCACTGGGATGTCCGCGACATGGGCGAGATCCTGCCCGAAGCCTACGAGCTGGTCGAGAAAGAGCTGATCGACGACGACGACTTCCGTGCGTTCGTCTGCGACAACCCGATCCGCTTCTATACGCGACTCAATCCCGGGTTCTTCGAGGGGACGCGCGTCGAAGCACGTGCGCAGGAGATCGTCGCCGCCGAACCGAAGGCGCGCGGTTGAGCGTCCGGTCTCAGCGCTCGGCGTCCTGTGCGAGCACCCGCGCGACCTGGTCCGTCAACCCATGGCGATCGGCCCAGCGCTCGAGGCCCCGCCGCCAGTAGTCCCAGACACACGGATCGCAGCCGCGATCGCAGCACTCGCCCGGCACCGGCCGCGCCGGCGGCAGAGGGACGCGCGCGTCGGCCGCGATGCGTCGGATCGCCTCTTCGGCCTGTTGGGTGGGGTGCGTCGGCAACGGTTGGGCTCGTGGGTCGGGTACATCGAGGGCGCGTGCAGGCGGTCGGTCAGTCGATGGCTCGAGCATGCCGACGGGGTCACCCCGGGCCCCGGGGACACAAGCTAGCATCGAGCGACCGAACCGAGCAGCGACATACCGCGCGGACTCGGTGGGCGAGCGCCGCGTGCGACCGAGCGCAGCCCCCATCGAGTGCCGTGTTCAATCGAGCGCGGCGCCCCTTCGAGCGCTGCGCTCCATCCAGACGAGGTTTCGCATGCCCTTCGTTCTTCGCCGCCCGATCGTTCTCATCTGTGTGTTCGTTCTCGGTTTCGTCGCGTGTGGAGATCAGCCGACCACGCCGCCGCCCGAGGCAGCCCCGCCGCCCGAGGCAGCCGTTGCGGAGCCGACCGAGAGCGAGACGGTGATCAGCGAGGTGACGATCGCGAGCGGCGTCGCCGGTGGCAGCTATGAACGCTATGGCGAAGAGATCGATGCCCGCGTGGTGTCGTGGAAGATCACGTCCCGCCCCACGGCCGGCTCGACCGAGAACCTCGATCTGCTCTCCGAAGGAGAGGTCGAGCTCGCACTGGCGCAGGGCGACGTGTTCGCGAGTCGCATCGCCGAAGAGCCGACGGTCTTCGCGCCCCTCGACATCATCGCGCTGCTCGCCGAGGAGTGCGTTTTCGTCGCGTACCTCGAGGGGTCGCCGATCGACTCGTTCGACGATCTCGCGCGCAACGTCGGGGATCGCGAGGCGCTCGTCGGCGTCGGTCCCGAGGAGGGCGGCATGGCCGAGACCTGGATCCACTTGGCGAGCGTGCTGCCCGAACAGTCGAACGCCGGGGTCGACTACACCGACGGCGAAGCCGCGCTCGTGAAGCTCGCGAACGGCGGACTCGACGCCGTCGCCTGGATCACCGATCCGAAGAACGCGAAGCACGTGATGTTGAAGGCGGTGCAGGCCAATGACGATCTCGGTCTGCTCGACGTCGAGGACGAGCGCCTCTTCTCGATCCTCGCCGGTGACACGGATGTCTACCTGCCGCGAACCCTCAAGGTGAGCGATGGCGAGCGCGAGAGCGTCGCGACGATCTGCACGCCGGCGCTGCTGATGGGCTCGCCCGACACTCCCGAGGGGCTGGTGCGTGCGCTGAACGCGGCCGGGTTCGGGCGCTGAACGGCGCGAGATGGCCGTCTCGGCGACACGCACCTCGGTGACGTCGACTGTATGGCGAAGACTTCTCTCGAAGTCGTACGGCACGCCGGGGCGCGGCTGCCCGGCCGCCGGATCGTCGGGGTAGAATCTCGACCGGATCGCGCCCACCGAGCAGGAGAGCCACCGTGTCCGCCGCCCCGACCCCGCATTCGACGACGCCCACGCCGACCGGTGAGAACGCACCCTACGTCTGCATCACCGCCGACACGCACGCGGGCGCATCGATCGACAGCTACCGCGACTACCTCGACCCAAAGTATCGCGATGACTTCGACGCCTGGCGCGGCGGCTACAAGAACCCGGCGAAGAAGCATGTCGGCTCGAAGAAGCTGAAGAACTGGGATTCGGATCTCCGCATGAACGACCTCGAGAGCGACGGCGTCGTCGGCGAGGTCATCTACCCGAACACGGTCCCGCCCTTCTACAAGAGCGCCTTCCACGTCTCGCCGCCGCCTCGACCCGACGAGTACGAGCATGCCCTGGCGGGCACCCGCGCACACAACCGCTGGCTCGCCGAGTTTTGCGCCGAGCAGCCCGATCGGCGGGCGGGCATCGGCCTGATTCACCTGAACGACATCGACGACGCGATCGAAGACGTGCAGTGGATCGCTGAGCACGGGCTGCGCGGGGGGGTGCTGCTGCCCCTGCCGTCGCCGAGCGAACACTGGCTCAAGCCGCTCAACCACCCCGACTACGATCGACTCTGGGCCGTGATCCAGGATCACGCGCTGGTCATGAATCAGCACTCGGGCCAGGGCTCGCCCGAGTACGGCGAGCACCAGGGCTCGAAGGCGCTCTGGGCCATGGAGATGCCCTTCTATGTTCAGCGCGGGTACACGACGCTGATCATGGGGGGCGTCTTCGAACGCTTCCCGAACCTGCGGTTCATCCTGACCGAGTCGGGCTCGGCCTGGGCGCCGGGCTTGATGCGTCAGATGGACGCCATGTACATGGCGTGGAAGGCCGGCGCGATCGGCGAGATCGACACCAGCAAGGATCCCGCGCTCAAGGAGCCGCCGAGCTTCTACGCGAAGCGAAACTGCTGGTACGGCGCGAGCTTCCCAGGCCCCCGCGACATCAAGGGCCGCGACACGGTCGGGCTCGATCGGATCCTCTGGGGCAACGACTACCCGCACTACGAAGGCTGCTACCCCTACTCGCGCGAGAACATGCGCTTCGCATTCTCGGACGTGACCGAGCACGAGGTGCGCATGATGCTGGGGGAGAACGCGGCGAATCTGTACGGATTCGATCTAGAAAAGCTGAGGCCGGCAGCGAACGCCCTCGGCATCACGCCCGAGCTGGTCTCGACCGAGCTCGACGAGATCCCCGCCGACTCGACCTGCATCACGTTCCAGCGCGCGCGCTTCGAGCAGGCGCAGTCGCGGGGCTGAGCGCCGAAGCACGGCCCACCCGGCGCCCGTGCGAACGGGCATCTCGACCGAAGATCGAATATCGCGAGTCGTGGGGAAATCTGCCCGATGCACGGCCATGCGCCAGCGTGTATGGTCCGACGCGTACGATTTGGCTGATCCCGAATCACCCACATGGCCGCGGGGGTCGTGTCGGGCGGGCCAGCGCGTGATCGGGTGCGGGGCAAGCCCGTCGACCGGCGCGATGGCAGGGGGAAGGAGGCGCCGCACGCCGGCGCGCTCGACAGGAGCAGTGATTCAGATGAAGAAGAGACTCGTCGCCCTGACCATGGCGCTCGCACTGATTGCCTCGTTCAGCACCGCCTGCATCGGCAAATTTGCCCTCACGGGCAAGGTGCGCGAGTGGAACCTCGAGACCGTCGACGGCCGTTGGGAGCGTTGGTTCCTCTTCCTCGGCCTCTACATCATCCCGGTCTATCCCTTCGCGGGCATGGGTGACATGCTGGTCGTGAACTCGATGGAGTTCTGGACCGGCGAGAATCCGGTCAGTGGTCAGCCGGCCGTGACGCCGGGCGCCGCGCAGGACGACGTCGGCAGCACGAAGTCGTTCACGACCGAAGACGGCACCCAGGTCACGATGACTCACGAGCTCGATGACACCATCACCGCCGTTCTGACCTCGCCCGAGGGCACAACGCGGACGCTCATCATCTCGAAGGACGAGCACGGCATCTTCTTCCAGGACGAGCAGGGCAACATCCTGATGGACACCGCTGCCCGGCACGTGTCGCCGGAGCTGGCCCAGATCCTCTAGGCCCGTCGGCAAGACGACAAAGCGAAGGGCGGGTGGAGCCGAGGCTCCACCCGCCCTTTCTCTTTTCGGGGCTCGGGTTCGACGTCGGAGTCAGGCGTCGCCGCCGTCGGTGGGCAGGTCGGCCCGATGCACCGTGAGCTGCGCGAACGGGATCTGCCAGCCGTAGGCGTTGCAGGCGTCGACGCAGAGCTTGGCGATCATGCGCGGCACGATCTTGTAGAACGAAGCGCCTCCCCCCGCGATCGTCGCGATGACGCGTACGTTGACCGACGAGGCAGCGGCGTCGTCGAAGAAGACCTCGACGTCTTCGACCCACTCGGCGACGGGCGTCTGCTGAAGTCCGTCCCGGACGAACGTCTGGAGCAGTCGAGGGATCTCTTCGGTGACGATGCCGATGTGGGCATAGTCGAGGCCGAAGACCTTCTTGGCCGTGAACCCCTGCGAGAGGTTCGTGGGCCGGGCCTCGAGGAACGTCGCGGTCGGGAGCGTCCGAACCGCCCCGCCCATCAGGCGTAGCACCACCTGCTCGGGTGTCTGCACGTCGATCTGGCCGAACGTGTCGTCGGAGAGCACGACCCAGTCGCCCTCTTCGCACGGAAACCAGGGTTCAGCCTCGTCCCACTCGCGCGACCGCGCGTCGGTCAGATCGCCGATCGGCAGCCGCAGCTTGCCCCCCGTCAGACGATCGTTGACGAGGTCGGTGTAGAAGTTGAGCTGCTCGATCCGCCACGGCAGTCCGTCGATCTGGATGCGCTCGCCCTCACGCACCGGGCCGAGGTTCAGCAGCAGCGTCGCCTGGGTCCAGAAGCGAGGGATCGCCTGCTTCGACGCCCACAGTGCGCCGAAGACGACCAGCAGCACCAGCACGAGCAGCACCCAGTCGCCGAAGAAGTACAGGACGAGGAGAAAGACGAGCACCCCGCCGATGCCCATGAACACCACGAAGAGCAAGTTCAGGATGCGGGGCAGCAGCGAGTCGCCGCGGCGCTGCATGGCGCTCGTCTGCAGCGCCTGCGCCTGCAGTCGGCGCAGCAGCAGCATGAAGAGGATCGTCGCGCCGAGCGCGAGGATCAGGTTGCGACCGCGGCTCTTGAAGAAGAGCTGGAAGACGCTCTCGAGCGCCTCGCCGAACGAGGTCTGCTCGGACAGCATCTGGTCGAGTCGCTGGCGGTCGATCTCGTAGCGGGTCGCGAGCTCGAGGTTCAGGGCGACCCAGTCGGTGCGCTCCTGCTCGAGCGCGGCCCGCAGGCTCGGATCCTGCACGCCCGCGGTCAGCACGGCCAGGTTGCCGAGCCCGGTCGCGATCAGCTCGAGCTGCTCTTCGGTGCGGTCGATCTCGGTGCGCAGTCGATCGATCTCGCGTGGGCGACTCGTCGCCCGCTTGAGTTCGCCGATCAGCGGGCCCAGTAGCTCGCGGATCTCGCCCCCGAGGTCGAGGCGCGCCTGTTCTTCGTCGTCGGTGAAATCGTTCGGGTCGATCTCGGCGGCGAGCTCGCTGAAGCTGTAGTCGAGCGCCTCGATCTTGGCCGAGATCTCGCCGATCTCTTCGCGAATGACGGCCTCGCGGCCCCGAGCCGCCTCGGTCTCGAGCCGGGCCTGCAGCTCGGCGAGCTCCGACGCCAGCGCGCCCTGCGACTGCAGGATCGAGGCGAGGCTGCGCGCCTTGCGGCCCGCATTGGGCGTGGATGCTTCGCCGTCCTCGCTCTCGTCCTCGGGCAGCAGCTGCCCGAGGAGCGGCTCGTCTTTCGCGTCTGCGGCCTGCGCCCAGCCGCACGGCGCTGCGAGTAGACCGACGGCGAGCAGCAGCGCAAGCGCGCCCGCGGCGCACCGCGACGGCCTCGAGAGGATGAGATGGGGGATGGTCAGAGCCGATCGCATGAGGCCGCGACGATATCACGCCCGATCGCTTCGCTGCGCCGCGCCGGCTCGGCGAAGCGGGGTGGCTACTCGCTGACGAGCTGGGTCTCGACCAGGTCGCGATAGACCGGCGACGTCTGAATCAGCTGCGAGTGCGAGCCATCGGCGACGATACGGCCGCGATCGACGACGATCACCCGGCCGACGTCGACCACCGTCGACAGACGGTGTGCGATCCAGATCACGGTCGGGCGATACGACAGCTTGCGCAGCGACTCCTTGATGTGCGACTCGCTCTCCGAATCGAGCGCGCTCGTCGCCTCGTCTAGAATCAGCACCGGCGCTTCGCAGAGAAGCGCGCGCGCGAGCGCGATGCGCTGGCGCTGACCGCCCGAGAGCCGCGAGCCGTGGTCGCCGACGTTCGTCTCGAGCCCGTCGGGCTGCGATGCGATCAGCGTGCGCGCGCCGGCCGCCTCGATCGCGGCGGCGACCTCTTCGGGCTCGGCGTCTTCGCGACCGAAGCGCAGATTCTCGTCGATCGTCCGCGAGAAGAGCGACGAATCCTGGGCGACGAAGGTCACGTTGCGTCGGAGCCAGCCCGGGTCGAGCGTGCGAATGTCGTGGCCGTCGAGTCGCACCACGCCCTCGTCGGGGTCGTAGAAGCGCACGGCGAGGCGCATCAGCGTGCTCTTCCCCGAGCCCGAGGCGCCGACGATCGCGATCTCCTCGCCCCGGTCGATGTTCAGGTCGATGCCTTCGAGGCCGTGCGGGAATTCGTCGTCGCCGCGCTCGCCGTAGTAGAAGTGCACGTTCTCGAAGCTGATCTCGCCTCGCAAGGGGTCGAGGCGCTCACCACCTTCGATCGGCATGCGCGTCTCGCGGTCGAGATACGAGAAGATGCGCTCGGTCGTGCCGTGCGTCCGCGCGACGACCGCGTAGAAGTTCGAGAGGTTCTTGGTCGATCGAGCGACGAGACCGGCGTAGAGGATGAACGAGACGAGGGCGCCGGTCGTGAGCTGATCGCGTGCGATCAGCCAGCCGCCGAGCCAGAGGCCGAGGATCAGACTCGACTCGGTGGCCACCTTCGAGAAGCCCTCGAGGATCGACTGGGCCTTGATGCCGCGCGTCGAGCTCTGAAACTTCGCCTGCACGAAGCGCCGGAAGCGCTGACTCTCGCTGCGCTCGCGCCCGTAGGCGCGCACCGTGCGAATCCCCTCCAGGCTCTCGAGCGCGGCGCTGGCAATGTCGCTCTCGGCCGATTGGACCTCCCTGCCCGCGCCTCGGACCTTCTCACTGAGCCGCGCGGTGCCGAAGTACACCGGCGGCCAGACGAGCCCGATCGTCGCCGCCAGCAGCGGCGAGGCTTCGATCACCAGCACCAGGCCACCGATCAAGAAGAAGACCTGTCGAACGGCCTCGGGCATCGCTCTGCCGACGAGATCGCGCACGACGGCGACGTCGCTCACCAGTCGCGCCATCAGATCACTCGCACTCTCCTTGTCGAAGAACGCGATCTCCTGCTCGACGAAATGCTCGACCAGCTCCTCGCGTATCGACTCGGCGGTGTTGCGGGCCGCGATGCCGAAGAGCAGCAGGAAGAGCCAGAGCGCAAAACCTTCGACGACGAGGATGCCGAGCATCAGGAACGCGAGCGGATTGAGGCGCTCGAGTTCACCCCCGAGCACCGCCTCGTCGACGACGATGCGGGCGATCTGCGGATAGGCGAGGGTGGTGACCGTGCTGAGCACGAGGAAGATCGAGCCGCCGAGATAGAGGCGGCGGTTCTCGCGCAGATGCGGAGCAAGGCGCCCGAGGAGAGAGCGAAGCTGCGATGTGGGCGAGCTGGCGGCCATGAGAGTGTGCCTGTGCCGTTCGTGACCGGGCGCGGCGCGCCCGGACAGATGAATTTCTCGGCGCTCCGCCGATCGAAGTGATGTGGGCCGAGCGCTCCGGGTGCGTCGCTCGGCGAGCTTTCGGGGAGTCTGAGCAGTGTAGCCCGGCTCACCTCACCTGCTGCGTCATCGGACCGATCATCGGCCCGCCCGAGCTGGGATCTGAGTCCCCGCGAGGGGCACCGCTCCCCGACCGACGCTCGACGGCTTCGATGCCGACGGGCGATCGATTTCGTCGAATCGAACCGAAAAATTCGGGAGCGAAGTCCGGCGGCACGCATCGAAGCGCAACGCGCACCGGGCGCCCCCGGCGGCGCGACTCAGGAGACGCGTTCGATGCCCTCTCTCGCCCCGGCGGTCCGAGCCCTTCCGGCCCTGCGGCCGCGACACCCCATTCGTGCGCCGTCGCCCATCGACCTGCCCCGGCTCGGGATCATCGTGGCACAGGCGCTGGCCCTCCTGACCCTGGCGTCGACCGCCGGGGCCGCGCCGCGGGACGTCCAGATGCGTTCGTTCGACTTCACGACCGGCGTGATCGAGCTTCGCAACTTCGGCGACGCGACGGAGTCGCTCGATGGTTGGCGATTCTGCACGCACGACGAAGACCAGATCCGCCGCTACTCCTCGGCGATCGGTCTGAATGGCATCGATCTCGGGCCCGGCGACGCGCTCTTCATCCACACGCTCGACGACGCGCCTCCGGGCGATCCCCAGCGCATCGACGTGTCTTCGCTCGGCACCTTCGCGCTGCCCTTCGATTCGGGCGCCTACGGGATCCAGCTCTACTTCTCACCCGTCAGCTTCGGCAATGGCAACACGATCGCCGACCATGCGCAGTGGTCTCCCGGTGGCGTCGAAGACGAGACGGCCGATGAGCGCTCGGACGAAGCCGAGACTGGCGGTGTGTGGACGGATCAAGCCCAGTGGATCTCGACCGGCCCGACCACGCTCGCGATCGAGCTCGAGGCGGCGGCCGAAGGCGAGACGCTTCACGGCCCCGGCGACTACATGGTCATCGGCCCCCCGCTCGAGGTGCCCGTCGCCGCATGGCCGGGCGGGGCCGCGCTCGGGCTGGCGATCGCCGGCAGCGGCGCCTGGCGGGCCCGCCGGAGGCGGGGCTGACCCGACATCCAGCGGCCCCCGACCCTGGGCTATAGGTCTCGTTCGCCCCGGCGACCCGCCGCGGACCGGAGGAGACTCGAGATGGAAGGTGAAGCCTGGATCATCGACGCGGTGCGCTCGCCGCGGGGCAAGGGCAAGAAGACGGGGTCGCTGCACGAGGTGCATCCTCAGCGCATCCTCGCTCAGGTGCTGAACGGCCTGCAGGCGCGCAATGGCTTCGACACGGCCGACGTCGACGACGTCGTCATGGGCTGCGGCGCCGGCGGCGGCGACCACGCGATGGACATCGCGCGCATGGCCGCTCTCGACGCGGGCTGGGATCTCGATGCGCCGGGCGTCACGCTCAATCGCTTCTGCGGCTCGGGCCAGCAGGCCGTCAACTTCGCCGCGATGGGCGTCCGCGCCGGCTTCCAGGATCTCGTGGTCGCCGGTGGCGTCGAGTCGATGTCGAGACCCGCTCCGGCGCACGTCGACGGCTTCACGGCGAACAACAATCACCTGCGCGATCAGTACGACATGGTGCCCCAGGGCATCTCGGCCGATCTGATCGCGACCGTCGAGGGATTCACCCGAGAAGAGTGCGACGCGCTCGCGGTCGAGAGCCAGAACCGCGCCGAGGCCGCGATCAACGATGGTCGCTTCAAGGACGCGCTGATCCCGATCCACAAAGACGATGGCACGCTCGCCCTCGACCGCGACGAGCATCCGCGGCCGGGCGGCAGCGTCGAATCGCTCGGTCAGCTCGCGGCGTCGTTCGAGAAGATGGGCGCCTACGTGCAGGAGGGGCGCGACCTCTCGATGGACGAGCTCGCGCGCAAGGCGTATCCCGAGCAGAGCGAGATTCGGCACGTCCATCACGCGGGCAACTCTTCGGGCGTGGTCGACGGTGCGTCGGCTGTGCTGGTCGCCTCGCCCGAGTACGCGAAGGCCCACGGCATGAAGCCGCGCGCGCGGGTCGTCATGACGGCCGTCGCGGGCACCGAGCCGGTCATCATGCTCACGGCGCCGGCGCCGGCCGCGACCCGCTGCGTCGAGAAGGCGGGGATGACCTTCGACGACATCGACCTGTTCGAAGTGAACGAGGCCTTCGCGTCGGTCGTGCTGAAGTTCTTCAAGGAGACCGGCGTGTCGCCGGAGAAGACCAATGTGAACGGCGGCGCGATCGCCCTCGGCCACCCGATCGGAGCGACGGGCGGCATGCTGATCGGGACCCTGCTCGACGAGCTCGAGCGTCAGGACAAGCAGACGGGCCTCGTCACGATGTGCACCGGCGGCGGGATGGGGACCGCGACCATCATCGAGCGCATTTGAACGCGAGCTGAGACAGGGTTCCCCCAAGGGAACCCGTCGAGGCTTCGCTGTGCTCATTTGGCTGACGTTCGTCTGATTTCGTTGACGATTGTAAATCGAAGAGGCAGGCTGGCGACATGGATCTGCCGCTCCGCACCCCATCCGCCCGCGAGCAGCAGCGCGAGGCGACGCGCCGCCGCGTGTTCGTCGCGGCGATCGACGAGTTCAAGCGCGTGGGTTTCGCCCGCGCGAGCGTCGCGGCGATCGCGAAGCGCGCCGGTGTCTCGCGGCCGAGCTTCTACTTCCACTACCCGACCAAGGATCACGTGCTGCTCGATCTGCAGTGGAGCATGGAGGTCGGGATCGTCGATCGCATTCGCCCGACCGGGGCGCTCGCGGTTGCGATGGCGGCCTTCGTCGAAGGCATGATCGAGTGCGAGACGAAGCTCGGCGACCCGGCGTTGTTTCGAGAAATGACCGGCGTGTTTGCCCGGCGCTCGAACGAGGGCGTGCTCGCGTCGCAACCGTTTCCGCTCGTGACCGAGCTCGGGCGACGCTTCACCGAGGCTGCGCGTTGCGGTGAGTTGCGCGTGGGTCTCGAGCCCGGTCAGGCCACCATCCTCTTTCTGACGAGCGTGTTCGGCTATCTGGTCGCCAGCTGGATCCCGCCCGAGTCACGCCGTGACGATCTCGAGACGCTCGTCTCGCTCTATCTCGCCGACCCGAGCTGAGGCGCGGGCGGCGCAGCGGAGGTTTCATCGCGATGCTGCCGACGTTCCACCTTCACGAGCCTGCCTACGTCGCCGATCCCTACGCCGTCTGGGCCATGCTCCGCGACGAAGCGCCCGTGTACTACAACGAGACCGATCAGCTGTGGATGATCACGCGATACGACGATGTGATCCGAGTGCTGCACGACCCCGAGCGCTTCTCTTCGAAGGGGGGTGCGACGGGACGGTTTGCCGAAGCGGGGATCCCACGGCAGCCGCTGATCCAGGACGACCCGCCGCATCACGATCGCCTGCGACGCATTCTGAGCACCGCCTTCACGCCGCGCGTCACGGCCGAGCGAGAGGATCGCCTGCGCGAGATCGCGGCCGGCCTCGCGAGCGAGCTGCGCGCGCGGCTCGCCGACGGCGAGCCCGTCGACCTCGTGCGCCACTTCACGAGCCCGTTTCCGGTCAACGTGATCGCCGAAATGCTCGGCATCCCGAAAGAGATGCAGGAGCGGCTGCTCTTGTGGAATGCGACCTCGAGCGTCGTCGGCGCCGCCGAGGTCGGCAGCGACTCGATCCCGACGGTCATGCGAGAAATGGCGAACGCGCTCGCAGAGCTGATCGAGATGCGTCGAAGTGACCGCCGGGACGACCTTTTCTCGGCGCTGATCGACGCATCGGAGCACGACGAGAACCCGCTCTCGCCCGCTGAGCTCGTGGGGCTGTGCCAGCTGCTCTGGGCGGCGGGCAACGAGACGACGACCAATCTGCTCTCGAATGCGGCGCTGTGTCTGCAGGCGCGCCCCGACTTGCAGGGGCTCGTGCGCGACGAACCGAGCCGGATCCCGAAGCTGGTGAACGAGCTGCTGCGACTCGAGTCGCCCGTGAACGGGTTGGCGCGCATTGCGACCACCGACGTCGAGCTGCACGGCCGAACCATTCGCGAAGGCGACGTGTTGATGGTGATGTTCGCCGCGGCCAACCGCGACCCGCGTCACTTCGAACGACCCGACGAGATCGACCTCGACCGACGTCGTCAAGATCACGTCGCCTTCGGGCACGGCATTCACTACTGCCTCGGCTCGCATCTCGCGCGGCTCGAAGCGCGTATCGGTCTAGAGGCGCTCGTGCAGCTGCTGCCCGACGTGCGCGTGCGCGACGACCGGGGGCAGCGCATCCCGATCGGCATCCTGCACGGGTGGATGACGCTGCCGCTCGATCCGCGCTAGCGCGTCGACCTCGGCGGGGTCGCGCCGAGTGCCAGGTGCGACCCATCGCGGCGCGTCGGCTCTCAGTCGAGAAAGCGATCGGCGAGCGCGGGGTCGGGCATCGGGCAGCTGTCCTTCTGACCAAACCAGCGATAGCGGTTGCGCGCGATCAGCTCGTAGACGGGATCGCGCAGGAAGCTGGGCACCAGCAGCAGCACGCCGAGCGCCGGCCACAGCCCCCCCATGCGCATGGCGACCCGAAGCGCGCCGCTGCTGCGCGACGAGACGCGACCGTCGGGCTCGACCAGGATCATCGTCGTGACGTCACCCGGCAGGCCCGCGCTGCGCAGCACCTCGCGGCCGGTCTCGGACTGCAGCGAGGCGAACCGGAACTGGGCGTCGGGGTCACGGGCGATGATGAACTGCACCGCCCAGTGGCAGAAGTTGCAGACCCCGTCGAAGAGCAGCAGCGGGTGACCCTCGAGGCGGTCGCTGGCGACGCCCGTCGGGTCGATGCTCGGTGCTGCGGTGGGGCTGGCCATTGGGCGTGCGGCTCCTGATCTCGGTTCTCATCGGGCCCGCGGAAGGGCTCGAACGGCGGCCTGCCGTGGTGTATTCGGCCCGCCAAGCGGCGCTAGGTGCCTTCTCAGCACCTCCGATCGTAAATCCGATGCGCGCGGAGCGGTCAGGATACAGAATCGGTCGCGGGCCCCAGCGCTTGTCCAGATGCAACGGGGCGAGGCGGTCGGCCCGCTTTCGGAGCGACGCCGAACTCGCTAAACACCCGTCCAGGCAGGATCTCTCGCACCTTGGCCCCAGGGGGAAGGTGGCCGATGGACCGGGTTCGCTCGGGCGAGCGACTGCCTCCGTGTCATGGTCGAGCTCGCTCGGTGAGTTCGAACATCCTGGCAAGATCGAGTTCGCGTCGCGGGCTCACGCACCATGTGAATGCATCGAGCTCGAGTCGCGAGCTCACGCGCCAAGTCAATCGCATCGAGCTCGCGTTGTGAGTTCGTGCACCAAATCAATCGCATCGGGCTCGCCCTGCGAGCTCACGCGCCAAGTCAACCGCGCACCGGGCCCCCCGGTCGGTGTGTCGACGCCTCGAATCGGCTGCATGACTCCGCGTCGCCCGAAAGCATCCGGGCCACGCACGGGCCGGTCGCGGCACAGCTGGACAGGACGAACGATCGATGAGTGATCTGAACGCGCAACTCACGCTCGCGCCGATTCTCGCGAGCATTGCCGCGCTGGGGTTGGCCGGCTTCTTCTACTTCCGTGTCAAGGGCCTGCCCGAGGGCACGGATACGATGAACCTGATCGGTCAGTACATCCGTGAGGGCGCGATGGCGTTCCTCGTGCGCGAGTACAAGGTGCTCGCTGCCTACACCGTCGCCGTCTTCATCGCGCTCTTCTTCGCATTCCAGAGCCTTCAGGGCACAGGCCTGCTGGCGGGCCTGTGCTTCGTGCTCGGCGCCTTCCTCTCGCTACTCGCGGGCTTCGTCGGCATGAAGGCCGCGACGTACGCGAACGTGCGCACCAGCCAGGCGGCGCGCGAGGGCTCGAAGCCGAACGCGCTGCTCACCGCCCTCGACGGCGGCGCCGTGATGGGCCTCTTCGTGGCGGCCGGTGCGCTGCTCGGCCTCGGCGGCCTCTACTACGTCTTCATCGACGATCCGCACCTCGCGACGATCCTCCACAGCTTCGCGGTGGGTGCGTCGTCGATCGCGCTCTTCGCGCGCATCGGCGGTGGTATCTACACCAAGGCCGCGGACGTCGGCTCGGACATCGCGGGGAAGGTCGTCGAGGGCATCCCCGAGGACGATCCGCGCAACCCCGGCGGCATCGCCGACAACGTGGGTGACAACGTCGGCGACGTGGCGGGCATGGGCGCCGACATCTACGAATCTCTCGTCGCGGCGATCGTCGCGGCCATGGCCATCGGCCTGACCGCGAACACCTCGCACATCGAGAGCCTCTTCACGGGCGGCCAGACGGCCGACGAGGCGAAGTTCCTCGCCGTGACCCTGCCGGTGTTCCTCGCCGGCGTGGGTCTCGCCGTCTCGATCGTCTGCATCTTCATCGCACGCGCGCTCAAGAACAGCGCGCCCTCGGTCGTGCTGCGCGCCGCGCTGGTCGTGCCGAGTCTCATCATCACAGTCGTGTCGGCGATCATCATGCCGATGCTCGGCGTCTCGCAGGTCGTGACGGCCGCCATCGCCGCCGGCGCCATCGGCGGCGCGGCCATCGGCCTGATCACCGAGTACTACACTGCTTGGGGCCCGATCGAGCGCGTGGCCGACGCCAACACCACCGGCGCCGGCACGGGCATCATCTCGGGCCTCGCCGTCGGCATGGAGAGCACGGTGGCGTCCCTCGCCGTCGTCGCCGTGATCGGCTTCGTCTGCAACATGGTCATGCCCGAGGGCATGGGCCTCTACGGCATCGCCCTCGGCGCCGTCGGCATGCTCGCCGGCACCGCAATCGTGATGACCGTCGACGCCTACGGACCGATCGCGGACAACGCGGGCGGCATCAGCGAGATGAGCGAGCTCGGCCCCGAGGTGCGGGCGATCACCGATGAGCTCGACGCGGTCGGCAACACGACGGCGGCCATCGGCAAGGGCTACGCCATCGGCTCGGCGACCCTCACCGTGCTTTCGCTCTTCGGCGCGTTCATCCTCGAGGTGAACCACGTGCGCGAGGCCGCGGGCATCGCACCGATGGACGCCCGCCTCGATGACGCGCGCATCCTCGTCGGCATCCTGATCGGCGCGTGTCTGCCCTACGCGGTGGGCGCGTCGACCATGATCGCGGTGGGCAAGGCGGCCCAGGCGATCATCCAGGAGATCATCCGCCAGTTCAACGAGATCCCCGGTCTGCGCGAGGGCAACGCCGAGCCCGAGGGCAAGGTCATCGTCGACATCGCGACCCTCGCCGCGCTACGCCAGATGGTGCTGCCCGGCTGCGTCGCCATCATCGCGCCGGTGCTGACCGGCTTCGTGCTCGGTGCCGAGGCGCTGGCTGGTCTGCTCGCGGGCGCCGTGGCGGTGGGCGCTTCGCTCTCGCTCTTCATGGCGAACGCAGGTGGCGCCTGGGACAACGCCAAGAAGCACATCGAGGCCGGCGGCCTCGAGGGCCATGCGAAGGGTTCCGATGCGCACAAGGCGGCCGTCATCGGCGACACGGTGGGTGATCCCTTCAAGGACACGTCGGGCCCCGGCGTCTCGATCCTGATCAAGGTGATGAGCGTCGTCTCGCTGCTCGTGGCGCCGCTGATCGCCACGCTCTGAGCACGAGCCTGCGTCGAATCGAGGGGCGTCCCGGTGCGAGCCGGGGCGCCCTTCGTCGTTTCGAGGCCCGCTGCCGGGGCGCGACCGGGTGGGGCTGATCTCAGTGTGCGCGCGCCGGGGCGCGGCCGGGGGTGATGATCTCAGCGGCACGCTTTCGCGACGCGGTCGGTGATCTCGATCTCAACGTGCGCGCGCCGGGGCGCGGCCCGTCCAGAGCTGCAGCGCGACGAATGCGACAATCGCGCCGAGGCACACGACATGATCCCAGGCGATCGTGCGCGCGAGCTCGCTCTGCACCTCGACCGCGTCGGCGCGCCCGGCGAGGCGGGCCGCGTTGGGGACGACGCGCAGAGCAGCGAGCGTCGTCGGCGCGAAGAGCAGCGCGGCCGTCGTCCACCCGGTTGCGCCGACGAGCTCGCGGCGTCGCAGCTGGAAGCCGACGCTGAGCCAGCCGATCCCCATCATGAGCCCGACGAGTCGGCCCATCGGTGACGCGTCGATCACGACGCGCTGGTAGTAGCTCGCGATCGAGTCGAGCACCGCTGCGTCGAGCGGGCCCGGAGGCTGGCCGAACACCTGCACGTCGAACATCAGGTCGAACCAGAGGACGGCGGCGAGGAACCCGCCGACCACGAGCGACACGGGTCTCACCCGGTCTTCTCACGGTCGGGGCCGCCCGGGTGGGGCAGCGCACCGATCGCCGCCTCGTCTCCCGCCTCGCGTTCGGTGTCGCAAGGGAGCCCGTCGTCGTGCCACTGCGCGGCGACGACCTCGGTCATGCGCCGATCGTGGAAGCCGAGCTTCAGGTACAGGCGGTGCGCGGTCTCGTTGGTGTCGAGCAGATGCAGGAAGGCCTCGTCGCCGCGCGCACGAATGCCGTGCGCGATCTCGAGGGTGAGCGCGCCGCCGAGGCCCTCACCGCGCGTGTCGGGGTGCGTGCAGACGGCGCTGACCTCGACATAGCCGGGCACGCGAAAGCGCTCGCCCGCCATGGCCACGAGTCGACCGGCGCGCCGGACACCGACGTAGCGGCCCTGCTCGCCAGTGCGAATGAAGAAGGGGCCGGGCTCGGTCAGCTGCGCCAGCTCGAGCATCTCGGCCGCGTCGCGCGGGCCGAGCGTGGTGCAGTCGAGCGCCGGTCGCGCCGGCAGCTCGCCGGCGACCATCTGGAAGCAGCTCGTTCGGTAGTGCTCCTGCCAGCCGGCCGGCGGCGGCGCGATCGCATCGCGGAAGAGCACGGCGAAGCCGCCGATGCCCACCATCTCGGCCAGGCTCGCCCAGCCTGCGTCATCCGCGCGCTCTGCGGCGGCGAAGAGGTTGATCTCGGGATCGAAGCGCACGGCCGTCGGCGTCGACGCGGTGTCGGCGCAGCGGGCCAGCGGGCCCTTGAGGGCGTGCCACACCGCATTGTCGAGCAGCGTCTCGTCGCGGTGCGTGTCTGACGAGGAGGGGGGCATGGGGCTAGCCTTAGCGAATGTCGACCGAACTGGGTAATCCGCTGCCGGCCGGGGGCGCTGGCCTCGGCGCCGGCGTCGCCGAGGCGGTCGAGGCCCGCGGCTTCGCCGTGGTCACGGGGCTCCTCGATTCGCAGGCCTGTGCCGCGCTGATCGACGAGGTGCGCCGGGTCGAGCGCGAGCACGACGTGGCATTCGGTCAAAACGACTTCGAGGGCTTTCGAACCCGTCGCATCTTCAATTTGATCTCGCGCAGCGAAGCGTTCCGCGATCTGGTGCTGCACGACCGAATGGACGAGATCGTCGAGGCGATCCTGGGCGAGGGCTATCTGCTCTCGGGCACGACGTCGATGCACCTGTGGCCCGGTGAGACGGCGCAGCTGCTGCACGCCGACGACGGGATGATCTCGCTGCCGCGGCCGCATCCCGCCACGCTCGTGACGACCTTGTGGGCGCTCTCGCCGTTCACCGCCGAGAACGGCGCGACGCTGGTCGTGCCCGGCTCGCATCGCTTCGAGTCGATGCCGAAGCCGGGTGACCGGCACGAGGCGATTCCGGTCGAGATGCCGGCGGGCAGCGCCGTCGTGCTGCACGGATCGACGTGGCACGGGGGCGGGACCAACTCGACCGAGCAGGAGGAGCGCTTCGGTCTCTCGATCCAGTTCGTCGCCGGGTGGTGCCGTCAGCAGCAGAACCTGATGCTCGGCACGTCGCCCGAGGTCGTCGCGGGCTACCCCGCGCGACTCCAAGAGCTGATCGGCTACTCGATCTACCGCAACGTGATGGGGCACGTCGATCGCAAACACCCCCGCACGCTACTGGGCGTCGACGTCGAGCCCGACATGGTGTGGGAGAAGCTCGATGCCGAGCGGGAGGGGTGACGCCGATGGCGACGGCCGATGATGTGCAGAATGCGATGAAGGGCTTCTTCCCCGAGAAGCTCGGCATTCGCATGCTCGATGCGTCGAAGGACGAGCTGCGCGCCGAGATCGAGGTGACGCGTGATCTCTGCACGCTCCCAGGCCGAATGCACGGCGGCGCGCTCATGGGCATCGCCGATTCGCTGGGCGCCTTCGGCGCGTTCCTGAATCTGCCGCCCGGGCACGGGACGACGACCCTCGAATCGAAGACCAACTTCTTCTCGGCCGGGGTCGAAGGCGGCAAGGTCGTCGCGGTGGCGACGCCGCTGCACGTGGGTCGCTCGACCATCGTGTTTCAGACCCGCATCGAGCGCGACGACGGCAAGCTCGTTGCGCTGGTCACCCAGACGCAGATGGTGCTCGCGCCGAAGGCGTGAGACGGGCGTCTCGACGGAGTCCAGATGAAGAGCGCGGTGTTCCTCCTGCTCGGTGGTGTCCTCTTCGTGCTCGGGGCAGCGATGCTCGCGTTCACGGGCTGGGTCTGGTTCGGCGATTGGCCGAACGAGATGAAGGAGATCGTCGACCACCAGCGCTCGATCGGTGAGCGCAGCGCCCACAGCGGCGACCCGACGATCCAGGACGTCTACGCACGCGATCACGTCAGCCTCGGCGGCCGCTGGCAGGCGGTCATCGATCCGTACGGGCGCGGCGATCTGGCTGGCATCGCGCCCCGGGCGATGGAGCCGGCGACGCCCAGCGACCTCGCCGAGTTCTCGTTCGAGAACGGTCTCGAGCTCGACGTGCCCGGCGATTGGAACAGCCAGGATCCCCGACTCGTCTTCTACCAGGGCATCGTCTGGTACAAGACCACGTTCACGCACGAGACGCCGCCCGGCGATCGCAGCTTCTTGTGGTTCGGTGCCGCGAACTACGAAGCGGCGGTGTACCTGAACGGCGAGCTGGTCGGCCGCCACGTCGGAGGGTTCACTCCGTTCAACTGGGACGTGACCGACCGGCTGCGCGACGGCGAGAATCTGCTCGTCGTGCGCGTCGACAATCGGATGCGCGACGAAGACGTGCCGACGCCGATGACCGACTGGCTCAACTACGGCGGCATCACGCGCGATGTGCTCATCATCGACGTGCCCGAGACGCACGTCGAGTCGTTCGAGGTCGGTCTCGATCCCGCCGATCCGAGCGAGATCCGGGCCCGGGTGAAGCTCGCCGGGCCCGAGCGTGGCGCCGGCGCGCGACTGCGCATCCGCGAGCTCGGCATCGACGTCGGCATCGAGACCGACGAAGAAGGCCGCGGCGAGGTGCGGGTCGCCTCGGCCCCCGAGCGCTGGTCACCCGACACACCGCGGCTCTACGTCGTCGAGGCCGCGACCGAGCGCTGGCGCGACGTCGTCGCCGATCGCATCGGCTTTCGGACCGTCGAGACCCGCGGCGACGAGATCTGGCTGAACGGCGAGCCCATCTTTCTGCGCGGCATCTCGATCCACGACGAGGCGCTGCATGGCGAGGGCCGTGTGCACGACGCCGAGCAGGCGGACGAGCTGCTCGCCCATGCCCGCGATCTGGGCTGCAACTTCGTGCGCCTCGCGCACTACACGCATCCCCAGCACATGACGCGGCTGGCCGACGAGCTCGGGCTGCTCGTGTGGGCCGAGATCCCCGTCTACTGGGCCGTCGACTTCGAGAACGACGACACCCTCGCCATCGCAAAGCAACAGATGCGCGAAATGATCGAACGCGATCAGAACCGTGCTTCGGTCGTGCTCTGGAGCATCGCGAACGAGACGCCTGAGGGAGAGGCGCGCAACCGATTTCTCGGCGCGATGGCCGATCACGTACGCGGCCTCGATGACACCCGGCTCGTCACGGCTGCGCTCATCACCGACCCGCGCGAGCTGGCCGAGTTCTTCCTCTCCTCGTATCTGCCGGCGCTGGTCGGGATCGAGCGCGACGAGTGGGTGTACCCGGTGCACGACCCGCTCTATGACACGGTGGACGTTCCGGCGTTGAACGAGTACTTCGGCTGGTACTACTCGGGTGGCCTGGCTGCGGTCACGCCCTTCAGCAGTCACCACGCGCGGCGCGTGATGCTCGACCACATCGACCGCATCCGCATCGGGCACCCCGGCAGCAAGCCCTTCGTGATCAGCGAGACCGGAGCGGGCGCCAAGCAGGGCCTGCGCGCCGACGCCGAGGACCTCGCCGTCTTCAGTGAGGAATACCAGGCGCTCGTCTACGAGAAGCAGCTCGAGTTCTTCGAGAACCAGCAGGGGTTGGCCGGGGTATCGCCCTGGATCCTCAAGGATTTCAGAGCGCCGTTGCGCATGTACCAGGGCGTACAGGACTACCGCAATCTCAAGGGCCTCGTGTCGGACGACGGCGACCGCAAGATGGCGTTCGACGTACTGCAGGGATGGTACGAGGAGAAGGCGCGCGCCGAGCCGCTCTGAGGGCGCGACCGGCGCTGCGCTCCCACGCTGCGGCTACGCGCGATCGGCCCCGCGACGGTTCGTGGCGAAGAACAGCAGACCGCCGAAGGCGACCGTGGCCATGCCGAGCAGCGACTCGAGCGGACGTCCGCGCAACGCCCAGTACATCATCCAGATCGAGACGCTCAGAAAGAGCAACGGCGTCAACGGGTATGCGAAGACGCGAAACGGTCGCGGCAGCTCGGGTCTGCGGACGCGCTGCACGATGACGCACGACACCGCGAGGCTCGCGAAGACACTGAGCGTGAAGCCCGAGTACTGCTGGATCTGATCGACTCGCCCGAGCAGCAGGATCGCCGAGGTGACGACGCCTTGAACGAGGAGGGCCGTCACCGGCGCACCCGTGCGAGGGTTGGTGCGCGCGAGGAAGCCGAAGAACGGATAGTCGCTGCCGAGCGCGTAGTAGACGCGGGGACCCGCGATCGTCATGGCCGACGCCGATGCCACCAGCGAGACGAGCAGGACGATCACCACCACATTCGTGCCCGCGCCGCCAAAGAGGGCACGGGCCGCCACCAGGCCGACCTCGACCTTACCCGCGAGTTCATCGACCGGCGCGCCGTAGAAGTAGACGGCGTTGATCGCGAGGTACAGCAGCACGACGAAGCCGGTGCCGAGGAGCAGGCCGCGGGGCAGATCGCGCTGGGGGTTCTCGAACTCGCTGGCGACGTAGGCCGACGCGTTCCAGCCCGAGTAGCAGAACATGACGAACACGAGCGACGTGCCGAGCGCCTCGTACTTCGCCGTCGCGCCGAGGCCTTCGTAGACCGCGCCGATCTCGGTGAGGTTCGAGAGGCTGCCGCGGCCCACAGCCACCGCTGCGACGATGATGCCGACGAGACCGACGACCTTGAAGACGGTCAGCCAGTCGCCGAGCTTCATCCCCGCCCGCGCGCCCCGAAGTTGCGCGGCGATCAGCGTCCAGACGAGGACCAGGGCCACGACGTCGGCCGTTGTGATGCCGATCGCGCCTGTGCCGGCGTCGTCGAGCGCAGGGAAGAAGTGCACGAGGTATCGCACGACGGCCTTGGCGGCGGCGGCGATCGGCGCCGAGAAGCCCGCGATCAGCGAGACGATGGCGCTCATGAAGCCAAACGCGCCGCCGTAGGTGTCCCTCAGGTAGACGTACTCGCCGCCGGCGCCCGGCGTGGCGGCGCCCAGCTCGGCGTAACAGAGCGCCCCGCAGAGCGCGAGCACGCCGCCGACGATCCACAGCGCAAAGATGTAGCCGGGGTGGCCCAGATCAGCGGCCTGAAAACCGGTCGTGGTGAAGATGCCGGCCCCGATCACGTTCGCGATGACGAGGGCAATGGCGGAGCGAAGCCCGATGTAGCGGTGCAGGCTCGGAGCGCCAGGATCCGGTTCGCTCATCGCGGGATCAGCCGAACGGCGCGTCGCGTGGAAGCCGTCATGCGCAAGAAGCTCGCACATTGCCGGCGGCGCGCACGGACCGTTCGACCCCGCCTCGATCGCGGCCCGTGATCGCGAGGCCTTGTACAATCAGCGGATGCCGATCTTCGAGTTCATTCGATCCACCCTCCAGCCGGCCGTGCTTGCGCTGCTCCCGTTGTTTCTGGTTGCCTGCGAGCCACAGAGCGGCTCGACGGCAACCGATGGATCGCCCCCGGTCGAGCCGGCGGCGACGGTGGTCACCGAAGAGGTCGCCGGCGTCGACGCGACGGCCGACCCCGCGCCGGATTCGGGGACCGAGCTGCGATTCGACCCGCTCACCGACGAGCAGAAGGCGCTCTACGCGAACCGCACCGAGTTCTTCACCCTGATGCCGAACTCGGTGCGCCCCGATCTCGACTTTCGCGATGTGCTGTCGCCCGAGCTGGCCGACGCCGAGCCGGTTTCGTCACAAGGCTTCGAAGAGTTGGTGATTCGTGACTTCTTCGGCGATCGCGAAGGGGGCGTCTTCGCCGATATCGGCGCGTATCTGCCGAACAAAGGCAGCACGACGTACTACCTCGAGAAGCGCCTCGGTTGGACGGGCGTCGCCGTCGACGTCATGGAGCACTACGGCAAGGCCTGGGCGCGCGAGCGCCCCGACGCGACGTTCGTGCACGCGGCGGTGTCGGACAAGGACGGCGAGGTGCTCGAACTGCACGTCTCAGGCGTCTTCGCGAGTCTCGACAAAGAGGTCATCGAGGGCTGGGTCGGCGGCGTCAAGAAGACGATCGAGGTCGAGACGTCGACGCTCGACAGCATCTTCGATGAGCAGGGCATCGAGAAGGTCGACTTCCTTTCGATCGACATCGAGGGCGCCGAGCTCGGCGCCCTCGCGGGCTTCGACATCAAGCGCTTCCGCCCCGATCTCGTCTGTATCGAGACGCGCCAGTATGACGCTGTGCGCGCCTACTTCGAGGCCAACGGCTACGAACCGATCGAGAAGTACCTGAAGGTCGACAAGATCAACCTGTACTTTCGTCCCCGCGCCGCCGAATAGGGCCGCAAGTCGAGCTAGACCTCGGGCGGCGTCGGCTTGGGGAGCGGCGCCCCACAATCCCTGCAGAAGCGGCTTTCGTACAGGTGGCCCTCGCTCAAGCACGCTGGGCAGCTGCGCGTCGTGACGACCCGGTTCTGCGTGACCGATTCGACGATCTCGGCGGTGACGATCCCCGTCGGCACGGCGATGATCCCGTAGCCGAGCACCATGACGCCCGCGGCGATCAGCTTGCCGAGCGCAGTCTGCGGCGCAATGTCGCCGTAGCCCACCGTCGTCATCGTGACGATGGCCCAGTAGATCGACACCGGGATGTTGGTGAAGCCGTTCTCCTCGCCTTCGACGAGATACATCGCAGAGCCGATGATCGTGACGCAGATCAGCACGGCGCCGATGAACACGGTGACCTTGCGTCGACTCGACCAGATCGCGCGGCGCAGGACGTTGCCTTCGCTGAGGAACCGACCCAGCTTGAACACCCGCGCGATCCGCAAGAGGCGCAGGCCTCGGATCACCATCATCGAGTGGGCGCCCGGGAAGAGCAGGCTGAGGTAGGTCGGGAGGATCGCCAGAAGATCGACGATGCCAAAGAAAGAGCGGGCATAGCTCCATGGCATCGGCGTGCAGGCGAGTCGCAGCGCGTACTCGATCGTGAAGAGGATGGTGACGAGCCACTCGAGACCGCGAAGCTGCCACGCGTAGTCTTCGCGCACGTCGCCCATGCTCTCGATCATGACGAGGGCGACCGAGAAGACGATGAGCACGAGCAGGCCGATGTCGAAGGCCCGGCCGGTGCGGGTATCGGCCTCGAAGATGACCACCCGGACGCGTTCGCGCCAACCCGTCAGGTGGCGATCGGCTGCTGCTGCAGAGCCCATCTCGAAAACATAGCGTCGCGGCGAGGTAGACTGCCGTCATGGTCGGGACCGCATCGCGAAGGGGAAAGAAGCGCGCATCACTGCTCGCCGCGTGCGGCCTAGCGCTTGCGGCGGCTGCCGTGGCGTTGTGGTGGGGTCAGGGCGAAACGGGCACGGTGCGACGAAGCATCGACGGCGAGCCCCTGATCGATGCCGTTCCGGTGACGTCGGCCGAGCCCATGGATCGAGCGCCCATCCTCGAAGTGCGCGGATCGATCGACGGCGTCGTTGCGGTCCCACCCGGTGCCACCGTGCATCTCGACCAGGCCGCGGTCGAAGCACGCGGCGACGGTGCGGTGCGTTTCGAACTCGAGATCCCGGTGCCGCTGACGAGTGATGAGCCGCGCGCCGTGCACCTGTTGCCGATCGGGCGGCCCGGGTTCGAGATGCGGAGTCTGCCGCCAAGCGGCGCGCGCGATCGGGTGCGGATCGATGTGCCGGCGGACGCTCTCCGGCAGCCCGGGCGCTACGTCGTCAACGTCGAGACGACCGAGGACGCCCACTTCCCCGTTCGGCGCTTCGCCATCGAGGTCGACTAGCGGCTCGCGCCGCGGAGGCTTCGGCGTCGCCGGGCGCGCTCCGGGTCGGCGCCGATTCGGATCGCGCGCGCTTCAGCCCAGCCCCGAGCGAGACCGTCGTCGTCTCAACCCCGTGACGGCGCCCGCCGCCAACGCGACCGCGAGCAGCGCCGGGCCGAACGCCGGCAGGAGCGGCACCGGGACGGCGCTGGGGAAGTCGAGGCCATCGTTGGGGTCGGTCCCCGCCGTCACCTCGTCGCCGTCGTTCCAGCCATCGCCGTCGCTGTCGGCGTCGAACGGGTCGGTACCGGTGTCGCCGGCGCCGTTGAACGTGCCCGTGTCGGTTTCGACGGTGTCGAGGAGACCGTCGTTGTCGTCGTCGGGGTCGCACGCGTCACCGAGGCCGTCGCCGTCGAAGTCCTCCTGCCCCGGGTTCGGGTCGCTCGGGCAGTTGTCGGTGGCGTCGGGGACGCCGTCGAGATCCCCGTCCGAAGACGCGACGTCGCACGCGTCGCCGGTGCCGTCGCCGTCGGTGTCGGTCTGGTCGGGATTCGCGACCGACGGACAATTGTCGACGCCGTCGAGATCCCCGTCGAGGTCGCGGTCGATCCCCATCCGCTGACCGGAACCGGGCGGTGCAGCCGTGTACGTGAGCGGGCCCTCGCCGAGCGTCGTGGCGAGGTCTCGCAGGTCGGCGTCGCCGATCGTCGCACCGGTATCGTCCTGGAAGGTGCTCCCCGCGAGCTTCAGCCAGCCGCGTTCGACGCCGCCGACGGTTCCCTTCACGACGAGGTCGCACTCGGGCACGGCGCCGCCCATCACCAGCGTGTCGTAGATGGTGCTGCACCGGTCGATCATCAGCTGGATCCGTCCGTTGACGCTGGCGAGATCCGACGCGTCGAGTGTCACCTGCTGCCCGACGATCGGCGCCAGATCGGTCGGAAACGCCATCGAGAACGCCTCGAGCTGCAGCTCCTGCGTGTTGTTCGTGCCGAAGAGCGGGTTCTCGAGGAATCGCTTGATCGAGCCGATGCTGCCGTCGTGAAGAAAGCCGAAGCCCCGCACCTGGTCGCCGAGGTCGTTCGAGCCCGAGTCGCCGAACATGCCGATCTTGGCGTACATGTTGCGCATGTGCGCGACCTTGAACTCCTGCGGCTCGGCCTCGAAGGTGCGTTCGCCGTTCGCGGCGAAGAAGCCCTGAGCGGGGTCGAGCGTGTGGCAGCCGTCGCAGGTGGCCACGATGTCACTCGTCTGATCGAAGAAGAAATCCGACCCGGCCTGCTCGAACGCGGTGAGGCTATTGTCGAGGTTGCGGACGGGGTTCGGCGGCAGCATCAACCCCGTCGCAGCACCGCTGCCGAGCGTGAAGTCGGCAAAGGCCTGCATCTCGCTGCTGCTGATCGTGCCGTCCATCCCGACCAGGCCCTCGAAGGCCACGATGAAGTTGCGAAACGAGAGATCCTCGTCGCACTCGGCCCCGGTCGGCTCGTTGCATGGGTCGATCCCGAAGAAGCCGTCGACGCGATCGCCTCGCCAATGCAGCGCCCCATGCGTGGACATGCCGCGCAGCGTCTGCGTGGTCATCGGCCCCTTCATCGGGTGCAGCTGGTTGCCGAGCGACGACACTGGCCCGATCGGGTTCGTGTTCTGAGTGACGGCGGCGTCGGGGTCGCCGAGGTTCCAGGCCAGGCTGTCGAGGTCGCCGAAGATGTGGCAGCTCGAGCAGGATGCTTCGCCGTTGCCCGACGTCGCGTCCGCGTCGTAGAGAAAGGGCCTGCCTTCGACGACCGAAGCCGGTTCGGGGCTCGGCAGCGGGAGCGTCGCGACGGGGCTGCCGGTGGTGGCGTCGAAGACCTCGACCTGATTCGCGAACCGCGTCAGCACGTAGATGCGGTCGTTCGCCTCGTCGAGGATCAGGCCCGAAGGGCCGCCCCCGGTCGAGATGTAGTCGGCGCTCGCGGTCGTGGGGTCGAAGCTCCCCGATTCGATCGCGGCCGTATCGAACACGCCGACTCGACCCGAGCCGAACGCAGCGACGTAGAGCTTGGAGCCGTCGGCCGAGACGACGGGCTGAAGCGGCGTTGCCAGCGTGTGGGCCTTTTGCGCTTCGATCGCGGCATGGTCGGCGCCCGCGTCGGTGTGCAGCGCGCCGTAGTCGATGTGCGAGTTGAGGTGGCGGGGCGTCACGCTGGGGCCCGACGGGTCGATGACCGTGATGCGCGACTCGGAGAGGTGGCCCTGGACGGTGGAACCCCCGTGAACGCCCGGTCCCTCGAACAGGATGTGGTTCGGGAGCTCCGTATTCGTGACGTACACGTTGCCGTTCACCGGGTTCACGGCCATGTTGAAGAGGATCGTGCCGACGTGATCGAACTCGACGATCGAGTTCGAGGCGAGCGTGTTCGCGTTGATCGAGAACACGTCGTGGTCGGGCAGATCGATGTTCACATCGCTGCTTCGGTTCGCGCCATCGCCATCGACCCACTGAGCCCCGTTCCACTTCACGATGACGCCGACCTCGGGCGCGCTCACGCCATCGGCGTTGTCGTTGGGGCCCGGCACCCCGTTGGCGCCGAAGCCGTTCGTGACGTCTTCTTCGTTGATGACCGTCGACTGATTGCCCGAGTGGAACGCGGCGGCGTAGACCGTGTTGCCGTCGGGGCTGACTGCGAGGGCCCGCGGCGTGTCGGCGAAGAAGCTGACGATCGCGTCGGGGGTGCCGCCGAGCGTGGCGCCCAGGTCGGTCGCATCGAACACCCAGACGTCGGCTCGGCCAATGCCCTCGGTGGTGAGCTGCGGGTCGCCGGCGCCGGTCACGCCGCTGATCGACGGATCGGTGCGGTGCTGACCCCGATGGGCGGTGGTGATGAAGGCCCGGTTCCCGCCGGTGCCCGCGAAGACGATGTCGCGCGGTTCGTCGCCAACGATCAAGGTGCGTGCGACGCGCGGCGGGTTCGCCGAGAGGTCGACGATCGATACGCTGTCCGAGAGGTGGTTCACCACCCAGACCTCGGTGTTCGTGCGCGCGGCGACGGCGACGGGCTCGAGGCCGACGGGTACCGAATCGACGTGCACCAGACTGCCGCCCGCGACGTCGAAGATCTCGAGCCGGTTGTCGGGGATGTTCGTGACGAAGATCTGGCTGCCGTCGGGGGAGGCGGCGATCGGTCGCACCGGACCGCTGTCGAAGTTGACGTAGCTCGGCTGAGCGGCTGCGGGCGCGGCGAGCCCGCCGAGGAGCAACACGCCGGCGACCAGGGCCAGGACGCAGGCGTGGACGCGGTGCGAGGCGAGCACGAGCTTCTCCTTTAGCGCCGCAGCCGCCGGCCGAGAAGGGCGGGTCGCAGCTCGAATCAAGGCGCGCGCGTGAGAAACGGTTCGACTCGCGGGCGAGCGAGCCGGGCACGGGTGCGTCCAGATACGCGCATCCTACCCGCCGGGTGGTTTCGGATGGAAGAACGATTGCCGAATCGGGTGGGAATTCGCGCTGAGACGGCCCCTCGATCGCGGTGAGCCGCGGCCTCGAACGCGTGTTTCAGGCCTTTTGCCCATGCGGCCATCGGTCGAAACCCGCACCACCTCGGCCTGGGCCGGATCACCGCGTCGCGCGACGCTACCAGCCGTCGACGTGCAGCACGCCGTCGACGTCGCGCCCCTTCGCCGGTTTGAAGTCGGTGCCGATCGAGAACGCGAGCGGCGTGAGCGCGCACTGCATGACCTCGTCGTAGGGGATGCCGAGCAGGCCTGCGACGTCCTTCTCGAAGAGCAGATGGATCGTCGTCCAGGCGGTGCCGAGCCCGCGCGCACGCGCCGCCAGCATGAAGCTCCAGAACGCCGGCAACACCGAGCCGTAGATCGATGCGCGGCCGATGTCACCGAAGGGGCCCTCGATGGCCGGCGCACGCCCGGTGACGCACGGAATGACCAGCCAGGGTGCGCGGTGCATGTTCTCGGCGAGCGCCTCGGCCGAGTCGACGACGGCGTCCATCGTCTTTCGATCCGATCCCTCGGTCTGCTGCGCCAGCGCATGCGCCGAGACCGGCATGTCGCGGTAGGCCGCAAAGCCCTGCTTGTAGAGATCGCCGATGGCCTTCTTCTTCTCGGGATCTCCGACGGCGACGAAGTGCCAACCGCGCGCATTCGAGCCGCTCGGCGCCTGAACGGCGATCTCGATGCACTCGCGGACGAGCTCGACCGGGACATCGCGGTCGTAGTCGAGGCGGCGGCGCACCGCGCGCGTGGTGGAGAGCAGCTGGTCGGGGTCGAGGTCGAGGAGGGTCGTCATGAGCCGGAGCCTAGCCACGTAGAGGGGCGGGGGCGATCCGCCGCGGTTGAACTTTTCCTACAGGAGCGGGGCCGCCGTGCCGAAGAGAGGAGGGCATGCCGCCACGGGCCTTCCGCCCGCAGCGGCCAGGAGACCGCACATGGCCACCCGCCCCTTCGCCTTTGGCGTCCGACTCCGCGATCCCGGCCGAGGCCGCACGCTGCGCATCCATCGCGACGCACAGCGCGCCGACGTCTACGTGGTCGAGGACGAGGGGCCGGGCGAGGTCGACCGCCGCGCGTGCGGATCGGCCGCCGAGGCCGTGCGCGAGGTGGCTCAGATCTGGCGAGGCCGCCTGAACTAGGTCCGCTCAGAGGGCCCGCACGCCCCGAACTCGCCCTCGTGGTGCGGCCATTCCGAGCCGGCAGGCTCGGGATATCATCCGGGCATGTCCGAATCGCCCGCGCGCATCACCCGCTTCGTTCGTTCCCTGGTCCCGCTCGCCGCCGCCGCCTGCGCGTGTGCAGCCCTGGCATCGCCCGCGCTCGCACAGCCGAGCGGCGAGGAGGTGCTCTGGCTCGCCAGTGGGCCCGAGGGCGGCACGTACCGCACCGTCTACGGCAAGAACCTCGCCTCGTTGCTGCGCGGCACCGACGTGTTGTTTCGGGAGAGCGAGGGCTCGGCGCAGAACATCGTGACGTTGAACGAGTCGCGAGCCGACATCGCGTTCGTACAGGCCGATGTATTCGCAGGAGCCTACCGCGCGGGTGAGACCGCTGATCTGCAGGTCATCGGCCGACTCGCCGATGAATGTCTCTTCGTTGCGTACCGGGTCGATGGCGCGGTGAAGACGTTCGACGATTTGCGCTCGCCGCCGGGCGGCACCCCGCTCGACATCGCGGTGGGGCCGAGTGAGAGCGGCGCCGCCGCCTCGTGGCGCTGGCTCTCCCAGCTCGATCCCGCGCTCGCGGGCAACGAGACCGATCCGCAGTACGGCACGCTCGCGGTGAACCAGCTCGCCGTCGGCCAGTTCGACGCCGTCGTCTGGGTCACCGACCCGCAGAACCTCCAGCACAAGATGCTGCGCGCCGTGCTCGAGAACGAGCGCGTCGACCTCATGCCCGTCACCGACGCAGCGCTGCTCGAGCCGATCGGCGACGGCACCCTCGTGTATCGCAAGCGCAACCTGAAGCTCGAAGGCGGATGGCGCCCGAAGAAGCTCGAGACGCTGTGCACGTCGGCTCTGGTGGTCATGCGGCGTGACGCCGACACCGCGATCGTCGAGAAAGTGAGCGATCTCGTTGGTCTGCAGCGCGACTTGATCGCCCCGCCGCCGTCGCGCTGACGCCCGACCTCGACTCCGCGGGGCGCTGAAACGCGCCTGACGCCGCAGAGGGCGTCGAGCATGCTCGCCGTCGGCGATCCGCTCCACAGGGTGGAACCCACCGCAGTTCGCCTGGCTCCCAGCACCGAGTCGTGAGACATCGGTGCCGCCTTCGCGTCCCGCCATCGGCGGGCCGGGCGAGGGCGGTCGGGGGGAGCTCATGCGTTCTTCGTCTTCGTTGCTCGAGTGGATCTCTTCGCCGGCTGCCGTCCGGCTGCGCTTCGTGCTGCTGCTCGTCGTGCTCGTTCTCGGCGCCGCGGCCGCGCGTGCCGAGTCACCGTTCGGCCGCTCGGGCAGCTACGCGGCCGTGGGTGTCGGTGGCGCGTTCGAGACCTTTCACGGCGATCTCGACCCGCGCGGTCACGACGTCAGCAATGCGCTCCTCGTCGGCGGCCGGCTCGGCACGCGCTGGAACCGCTTCGCTTCGCTCGACCTCGCATTCGACTACACCGTGAACGGCTTCGAGCTGTCGAACGACGATGCGAGCTCGATCGACGCGAAGACGCTGCTCGGTTTCACCAACCTGCGCCTGTATCCGATCGGCGGGCGACTGCAGCCCTTTGTGACCGGTGGCGCGGGCTTCCTGTGGGCGAATCTCGCTTGCCGCGACCTCGGCGGAGCGTCGATGGATTGTGGTGGCGCCGGCTTCGACGACAACGAAGTCGCGTTCGCCGGTCGCTTCGGTGGCGGCCTCGACTTCTATCTGACGAAGCATCTCGCCTTGTCGAGCGAGGTCGCCTACGTGATGCCGACGGGGAGCCTCGGCGACATGCGCTTTCTCACCTTCGGTGCGCAGGTCGTTCTGCGGTTCTGAAGCTCGGGTCGCCCGGTGTGCCGCCCGGGCCGCGTCGACTCAGTCGACGATCGACGAGTAGACGAGATTCTTCAGCTGCCCCCGAAAGTCGAACGTCCGCGACGGCATGAGCTGGGTCATGAAGACGACGATCAGCTCTTCTTTCGGGTCGATCCAGAAGATCGTGCTGGCCGCGCCGCCCCACGCATACTCGCCCGCACTGCCCATCTGACTGGTGGCGCCCGGTCCCCCGTTGATCGAGAAGCCGAGGCCGAAGCCCGTGCCCTCGAACGAGACCTCGGCGAAGAGGCCCACCGAGTGATCGACGAGGCTGCCGCCGTTCGGCAAGTGATTCGTCGTCATGAGCTCGATCGTCTTGCGACCGAGGAGCCGCTCGCCGTCGAGCTCGCCGCCCCGCAGCAGCATCTGACAGAAGCGGTGGTAGTCGTGGATCGTGGAGACGAGGCCGCCCCCGCCCGAGAAGAACGACACGCTTCGGTACGCGCTGGTCTCGGGGTCGTCCTGGAGGCGCAGCTCCTTCTTTCGGTTGCGCTCGTAGCACGCGGCGAATCGTTCGAGCTTGCCTTCAGGCACCTCGAAGAACGTGTCGGTCATGCCGAGGGGCTCGAAGATGCGCTCGCGCATGAAGACGTCGAGGGGCTGACCCGAGACGACCTCGACGACGCGTCCACACACGTCGGTCGAGACCGAGTAGTTCCATGCAGTGCCCGGTGAGAACTCGAGGGGCAGCGTCGCGAGGGTCGAGCAGAAGTCTTCGAGCGTCAGCCCCTCGCGGTGCTCGACGTTGCCGATCTTCGAGCGGCGGTACGCGGCATCGACGTTGGTGCGGTACATGAAGCCATAGGTGAGGCCCGACATGTGCGTCAGGATGTCCTTGATGTTCATCTCGCGCTCGGGCTTCGTCGTCACGAAGTTCGGGTAGGTGCCCTGGGCGTAGACCCGCAGCCCCTTGAACTCGGGGATGAACTTCGAGACCGGCGTGTTCAGGTCGAACCCGGCCTCCTCCATCAGCATCATGAGCGCGACCGAGGTGACCGGCTTCGTCATCGAGTAGATGCGAAACAGGGTGTCTTCGCCCATCGGCTTCTCGCGCTCGCGATCCATCAGACCCTGGGCCTCGAGAAACGCGACCTCGCCCCGACGCGATACGAGCGTCAGGCAGCCAGGGATCTTGCCCGGCTGCACATAGCGCTCGTCGAGGTGCTGGACGATGCGCTGCAGTCGGGTCTTCGAGAGGCCGACGGCCTCGGGCTCGACGATCATCAAGGGGGACTCCTATCGTTCGTGCGGCGGTCGAAGCGACCGCGCCATGGGCTGTCCGGGAGGGGTAGCGGCTTCGCTGGGCCGGGACCAGCACGCCGCCGGATCCCGATGGCCGGCCCGGCATCCCAGCGAAACAGCCAATGCGCAGGAGGAGGGCAAAGTGGCCGACGAAGATCAGAAGGTTCGGTATGAGGGCAATGAGGCGGACGTCGTCTGGGACGGGCGGCTCTGCATTCACGTCGGTGAGTGTGGCCGCGCCGCGAACGAGCTCTTCGAGGGCGGGCGCAAGCCCTGGTGTCAGCCCGATCTCGTGGGCCTCGACGAAGTCATCGATGTCGTCTCTCGCTGCCCGACCGGCGCGCTGTCGATCGACCACAAGACCGACGTCGAAGGTGAGACACCGGCGCCGCGCAACACGGTGAACGTCGCGAACAACGGGCCGCTCTACCTCGAGGGTGAGCTCGACGTCGAGGGCGCCGGCGCAGACCAGCCCTCACTCGCGTTTCGCGCTGCGCTCTGCCGCTGCGGTGCTTCGCAGAACAAGCCGTTCTGCGACGGCGCGCACGAGAAGGCGGGCTTCGTCGACTACGGCGCGGTCGGTGAGACCGGCCCCGGGATCGAGACCGAAGGGGGCCCGCTGAGCGTGAAGAAGATCCCGAACGGGCCGATTCTGCTGCGCGGCGCCTTCTCGATCGTCGCGGCGAGCGGCCGAGTCGCGTGGCAGGGCGACCGTGCCGCGCTCTGTCGGTGCGGCGCCTCGAAGAACAAACCCTTCTGTGACGGCCAGCACGCCGAGATCGGCTTCGAGGCCGACTGAGGTGCGTGGACGCGAGACCCTTCGGCGGCCGACGTCACGCGTTCAGTCGACGTGCACCCCGGTCGGCACGATCTCGGCCGTCGACAGCACCCGCAACGCGCCACCGATCTCGAACCGTGCGGTCTGGCGCACGTCGGTGGCGCTCGCGCCCAGCTCGACCGTCACGAACCCGGGCTCGACCACGAAGCGCATGTCCTCGTCGTAGTAGCCGAGCTGCGAGACGTCGAGCTCGAAACGCACGCGGCGGGTGCGGCCGGCTTCGATGTTTGTTCGTACGAACCCGGCGAGCTGCTTGTTGGGGCGGCTACAGCGCGCGACCTCGTCGCGCACGTAGAGCTGGACGACCTCGTCGCCGTCGACGTCCCCCGTGTTCGTCACGTCGAGCGAGACCGTGACGACCCCCTGTGCATCGGGGGTCGTCGTCGATAGCTCGAGCGCGCCGTACTCGAAGCGGGTGTACGAGAGCCCGTGACCAAACGAGAAGAGCGGCCGCGTGGGTCCATCGATGTAGTCGCCGAGCATCTGCGAGCGCCCGCTTCCCGAACGGTGGTCGTAGTAGACCGGCACCTGACCCACCGAGACCGGCATCGAGATCGGGAGTCGGGCGGCCGGGTTCACGCGCCCGAAGAGCACGTCGGCCACGCCATGCCCCCCCTGCTCGCCCGGACAGAAGGCGAAGGCCAGCGCCGCCGCGTGCTCGGCGATCCAGGGCACCGAGAAGATGCGACCGCCCACGAGGATCACCACGGTCGGGGTGCCCGTCGCGACGATCGCCTCGACGAGGGCCTGCTGTTGGCCGGTGAGCGACAGGTCGGACGCATCGCGAAACTCGCCGCTCGTGTCTTCGGGCAGCAGGCCCGACTTGCCCCCGACGCAGACGATCGCGACCTCGCTGGCGCGCGCGGCCTCGACAGCCGCGTCGAAGCCGCTGCGATCGTCGTCGTTCAGCGCGCAGCCCGGCGCGGTGCGAATCGTGCAAGTCTCTCCCGCGGCTGCGCGAATGCCCTCGATGAGGGAGACCGAGGGGCGGTAGTAGGGCCCCGGCGCGAAGGCGACGACGTCGCTCGAAGGCAGGATCCCCTGCTCGCCGTCTGCTTTGCGCTTGAAGATCATCTCGAGGTGCGACGGGTAGTGGTAGTCGCCCAGCTGCAGCCGGATGTCGTCGGCGCAGGGACCGATGACCGCGATCGAGCCGGTCTCGTTCGAGAGCGGCAGCACACCGTCGTTCGTCAGCAGCACCGTCGAGCGCGCCGCCAGATCTCGGGCGAGCTCGACGGCCTGGGGATCGTCGTACGCGGGCTCGACCGCGTCGAGCTCGACGGTCGGAGACTCGAACAGGCCGAGCTCGAACTTCATCGTCAGCAGCCGGCGCACGGCCCGGTCGACGTAGGCCTCGTCGAGCGCGCCCGATTCGACGCGCTCTTCGAGCGGCCCGCCGTAGCAGTCGAGCGCAGGCAGCTCGACGTCGAGCCCGGCCTCGAGCGCGCGCTGCCCCGCTTCGCCCTTGTCGGCCGCGACCTTGTGCCAGTGGATGAGCAGCCCGGTCGTGAAGTAGTCGGCGACGACGACGCCCTCGAAGCCGAGCTCACCGCGCAGCAGATCATCGAGGATCGCGCGCGAGCCGCCGCAGGGCAGCCCGTCGACGTCGTTGTAGGCGTTCATCACCGAGGCAAGCCCTGCCTCTCGGATCGCCGCCTCGAACGGGCGCGCGTACACCTCGCGCAGCTCGCGTGGACCGATGCGCGCCGAAGCGTGGTTGAGACCGCCCTCGGGCATCCCATAGCCGAGGAAGTGCTTGCCCGTGGCGGCGACACCGCGTGAGAGGTCGTCGCCCTGCACCCCCTGCACGTAGGCGACGCCCATGCGTGACACGAGGTAGGGGCACTCGCCGAACGTCTCCTCGGTGCGGCCCCAGCGTGGCTCGCGGGTGACGTCGAGCACGGGCGCCAGGGTCTGGCGGGCCCCCACCGCACACATCTGCGCCCGGATCACCTCGCCGATGCGCCGCGCACCTTCGGGATCCCACGTCGCGGCCAGCCCGATGGCCTGCGGAAACTGCGTTGCGTCGCGGGCGCAGAAGCCCGCCGCCGACTCTTCATGCACGAGGGCCGGGATGCCGAGCCGTGTCTCCTCGACGAGCCAACGCTGGATGTCGTTCATGAACGCCGCGTTCTCGCGCGGCCGCAGCCCGGTCGATGCGGCGATCCGCGTCACGTGGCCCGTGCCGTGAGGCATCTGCTCGGCGGCCTTCGCGGCCGAGAAGGCCTCGTCGTCCACCAGCTGGGTCGACCAGACGCAGCCGATCTGGACGAGCTTCTCGGTGAGCGTCATGCGCCCGACGAGATCGTCGACGCGCTCGTCGATTCTGAGCGCGGGGTCTTGATAGGGGTGCGTCATGGCGTCGCCTCGAAACGAAGAAGGGGCCCGCCGGGTCGGCGAGCCCCTTCGAAGCTAGCGGGGCGAACGCGGGATCGGCAGAGGCAACCGGCGCCCCGGGCGAGGAGCGCCACCTCCGCGTCGCGGCTCAGCCGTCGAACTCGACGTCGAGCCGGATCAGCCCGCGCAGCAGGACGCTGGGGTGGTGCTTGAAGTCGTTGCCGGGCGCGAGCCGCAGGTTGGGCAATCGCTCGAGGATGCGCCCGACCCCCGCGCGTGCCTCTTCACGCGACAGCGCGGCGCCCGGGCAGAAGTGGATGCCCAGGCCGAACGCGAGATGCTCCTTGGCGTTCGGTCGGTCGATCTTGAAGGTGTCGGGGTCTTCGAACACGGCCTCGTCGCGGTTGGCGGCCGCGTAGCGCAGCATCACCATGCTGCCCTCGGCGATCTCGACGCCGCCGAGCTCGGTGTCGCGCGTCGCGACGCGCCACATGCCCGAGGTGGGCGTCTCGAGCCGAAGAGCCTCTTCGATGGCGTTCGGCAGCAGGGTCGGGTCGGCCTTCAGCTTCTCGTACTCTTCGGGGTTCTGAAAGAGGAACATCAGCGTTGCGCTGATCAGGTTGGTCGTCGTCTCGTTGCCCGCGACCAGGAACTGCTGAAGCAGACTGATGACCTCCTTCTCTTCGATCGGCCGCTCGCCACCGACGTCGGCTGTGACCAGGTCGCTGATCATGTCGTCCCGCGGGCTCGCCTTGGCCTCACGGCATCGCTCGGCGAGATAGGCCTTGAGCTCCTCGACCAGCTTGAGCGACTCGATCAGCTGCTCGGGGGTCGCCATGCCCCCGATCGGCACGATGGTGGCGTCGGACCAGATCTTGAAGTTGTCGAGGTCACTGCGCGGAACGCCGAGCTGATCGGCGATCACGGTGAGCGGAAGGGGCACGGCGAAGGCATCGACTGCGTTGAACGTCGTCGGGCCTTCGAGGATCCGGTCGATGAGATCGCTCGTGATCTGCTCGATGTAGGGCTGCATCTTCTTCACGCGGGTGGGCGAGAAGGTCTTGTTCACGAGCTTGCGAAAGTACGTGTGCTCGGGCGGATCGTTCGAGAGCAGGGTCTCGGGCCCCATGTAGTTGCCGTCGGCGCCCGCCGTGCCCCCCGACATCTTCTGGATGAACTTGCTCGAGAACGTCTCGGGATCGCGGATCGCCTCGACGCAGAGGTCGTAGGTCGACACCATGACCATGCCGCCAGGCACCTGGTGGACGGGCGCCTGGGATCGCAGCGCGGCGTAGTATTCCCAGGGTGTCTCGACGGTCTCGGGGTCGTAGAGGTCGTATTCTTCGACGGGCTTCATCGCGGGTTCCTCGAAGGCGGGCCTTTGCAGGCCGCGAAGGTCGGCCGATCGCGGCGCGCGTCCCTGGACGGGCCGGCGCGCACCGGGCGGCGAAGCCCGAGACTAAACGAGCGCAGGCCGCGCGCCCGCCCGGGCCGAAGAAATCTTTCGTCCGATTCGTGTCGATTTCGCCGCAGGTGTGCGCGATGCCGTCGGCGTGGCCGCACAGGTCAGTCGAGCCGCAGGCGCGCCATCGCGAGGCCCTGCTCTCCGGCAATCGCGTACACGAGGTGGAGGGCGCCCTCGTCCTCGAAGATGCACGGATCGCGCAGCTGCCGCACCGGCGCCATGACCTGACCCCGCTCCGAGGCGTGCAGCGGCAGGTCGGCGCCCTCCCAGCTCGCCTCGGGCTCGAGCACCGTCGTCTCGCCCTCGGTGCGCCAGTCGCGCCAGTCGCCGCGCGTGTCGACGCGCGTGTGGAGGATGCGCTCGGGGCGATCGCCGGCGCGGGTGTAGAGCACGTGCAGCGTCGATCCGCGCAGCAGCAGGGCGTGGTGGCGGGTGGCGTCGTCGAGCAGCTGCGGGCCGCGCTCCCAGCCGGTCAGCCCGTCCGGCGAGCGGTAGAGCAGGCCCGGCATCGCGAGCGCATACGTTGCATCGGTTCGCCGAACCACACGAAAGTACGACGGCCCGCAGAGCTCTCGGCCTGCTTCGAAGTGCAGGCCATCGCGAGACGATGCCCAGAACGTGCGCTGCACGAACGGTCGCGTCAGGTCGATTGCGTTGGCGTGCGGGTCGGGCACGTCGTCGTCGTGGTGCACGACCCCGTGGTAGTAGAGGCGGATCTCGCGCGCGTCGTCGAGCACGTGCACATCGGGCGACGCGATGTGATCGAGGCACGGCGTGTCTTCGAGCCGCAACGTGCCGCGTCGATGCACGTGCCACGGCCCTTCGGGCGCATCGGCGA
Organism: Myxococcota bacterium; assembly: GCA_965250285.1. Taxonomy (GTDB): domain Bacteria; phylum Myxococcota_A; class UBA9160; order UBA9160; family UBA4427; genus CAYYSY01. The sequence goes on along the minus strand of OZ252299.1, from coordinate 4,219,072 downwards.
ACGCGAGGCGAATGAAGGTGTCGCGATGGTGCGCGAAGTAGAGGTAGTAGCGGCCGAGCGGCGCGTCGATCCAGTCGGGCACCTTGACGAGTGAGGGCCCGTTCACGTTGTCACCGATCCCCGGATCGGTCGGATCGACACTCAGGATCGGGTTCGCTGCGATGCGCTCGGCGTTCACGCTGGACCTCCGGCCGGATCGACCTCGCCCCGATATGGTGCGTTGCCAGGTGAGCATCAGTCAATCGGGCTTGGTGGCTTTGCGCGTCGCCTTCGCGGCGTGTGATAGCGTGCGGTCCATGAGGCATACGGCCGACATTCCGGTGGTCGACGGCGCAGCGCTATGCGGCCCGCCCGGCCGCGACCGGGACGCGGTCGACCGCCTCGTCGAGCGTGCCTGCCACGAGACGGGCTTCATGGCGGTCGTCCCCCCGCCCGGCGCCGCGTGCCTCGATGCCGCGCGGCGAGACCTGCTGCTCTCGGTGTTCGATCTCTCGCCGAGCGCGAAGCAGCGTCTGTATCGACAGCGTTTCGTGCAGGCCAACCCCAATCGCTATCGCGGCCTCGCGCCGATGAAGCCCGACGCGGGCATCGGCACGGAGAATCTCGATGTCGGGCCGGACGTCGTCTCGGCCGATCGCCTCGGCGACGCGCGTGACGTGCTGCAGGAGGCGAGCGCGCTGCCCGACGAAGCGGCGCTGCCTGGCTGGCGCGACGAAGCGGCGCGCACCTTTGCCGGCTTCGAAGCCCTCGGGCGTTGCGTGGTCGCGGCCATCGAGCGCGTGCTGCAGGTCGAGGCCGGGCAGCTGACCCGCCACTTCGAACGGGGCAATTCGACCCTCACGCTGGCGCGCCACCCCGAGCCCGGCGAGTGGGACGAGGCGTTGTGCGCACGCTTGGCCGTCGAAGGGTCGAGCGGCGCGGCTGCTTCGATGCAGCTCGTGCTGCCACACACCGATTCGGGCTGCGTCACGTTCGTCAATCAGGACGCGGGTGCGGGGCTCGAGGCGCGCACCGCCGAGGGCGACTGGACGCCGGTGCCGCACGGGCCCGGCTGGCTGGCCGTGAACTTCGGCAAGCTGCTGCAGCTCTGGACGGGTGGCGCCGTCCGAGCGACGGAGCACCGCGTGGTCGGCACGGCGCGCCGCCGCACCTCGATCCCGTTCTTCTTCGAGCCGGCCGTCGATGCACGGATCGAGCCGGTGCTGAGCGCGCATCCCTTCGAGCCCTTCGTCTACGGCGACTGGATGTGGCAGCGCATGCAGAAGTTCCCCGACTATCAGGATCTCGGGGGCCGCTTTCTCGACGTCGCTCCGAACAGGGCGTGAGTCCGGCGCTGCGCGGCGTTCGATTCAGCCTGCCCCCATCTCCCCCACGATCTCGAGTGCGCGCCCCGGCCAGTCGACGGTGGCGCCGACGGCGCCGAGTTGCACCAGGTGGCGCAGGTCGGCTTCGTCGCCCACGCCCCAGCCGCGCACGTCGACGCCGCGGTCGGCGGCCCGGGCGACGGTGCGGGGTTGCGTGTCGGCAGCGCGCACGCCCACCTGCGCGAAGCCCGAGTCGGCGGCGACGTCGATCCAGTAGTCGTGCACTTCCTCAGCGCTGCGTCCTTCGAGCTGCGGACGAAACTCGGCGCTGCGAAGCGCATCGTGGGCGTCGCGCAGCAGCAGACACAGGGGCAGCTCGGGGGCCAGGCTCTGCATCTGCAGCAGCGGCCGCAGCGAGAACGAGGTGACGGTGACCCGTTCGCGCAGCCCGAACGCATCGATCGTCTGCAGGAGTCGAAGCGGGAGCAGGTCGTCGAAGCCCTTCATTTCGACGTGATACCGGACGCGGCCGCCGAGCCGTTCGAACACGGCACCCAGCAGCACGATCGGCGTGCCCGCATAGCTTCGCGCGGCGTCGGGGTGCGTGGCATCGAACCAGGTGCCGATGTCGACGCGCTGTAGCGCTGCCGCGGTGTGGTGGCGCACGCGTCCCGACCCGTCGGTCTTGCGATCGAGGGCGTCGTCGTGAAACACGACGATCTGGTCGTCGGCCGAGAACCGAACGTCGAGCTCGACTTCTTTCGCACCGAGCTCGATGGCGTGCTCGAACGCGGGCAGCGTGTTCTCGGGCGCATGCGCCGATGCACCGCGGTGGGCGATCACCCGAAACGGCGCGCGCGTGTCGACCCCTCGCCCGCTGCCTTCGCTGGGTCGGGCCGCGGCCCTCGGCGCCACCATGTCGCCCCTCCGGCGGCGACGATGGCAGGCGGAGCGGCGATGTCAATCGCTGATGGGGCATACAAACGCGGCGCTGCCGCGTACGTCGGGTCAGGCCGCCTGTTGCAGCAGCGCCGCGTATGGCGGTTCGGGCCGCCTGTTGCAGCCGCGCCGCGTGCGGCGGGTCAGGCCGCCTGCTGCAGCAGCGCCGAAGCCGGCAGCGGCGTGCTCGATCGATCGAGCGCCGTGTCGACGGTCTCGAGCGGCGGCGCCAGCTCGTCGACCGCGTGCCGCCAGTCGGCCTCGCTCATCGACTCGATGGCGTCTGCGAACCGATCCGAGACATCGCGCGGCGGACACAGGGCGCGGTAGAGCCCGCTGACGCTGCGCAGCATCGGCAGATACGGTTCGAGCTCGGTGGTCGTCGACGCCGCCTCGCTGTCGATCCACGCGATCGGCACGTCGGCGACCGCGCGACCGAGATTCTGCTCGACGCGCAGAAGCAGCTCGATGTCGAAGGCGAAGCCGCGCTCGAGCAGCGGACGCTCGACGAGTCGGCGCGCGGTGCCTCCGGCCATCGCCTTGAACCCGCACTGGGTGTCGTCGAGATACGCGAGCTCGGGGAGCAGCTTCTTCCAGAGATAGATGAAGAGCCGCCCCCGGGCGCTTCGCGCCGCACTCTTCGCGACCACCGAGAGCGGATGTCGGCGCGACCCGGCCGCCATCAGCGTGCCGGGCTCGTCGATCGCCTCGATCAGCAGACCGGTCTGTCCGAGATGCGTCGAGAGATCGGCGTCGGTGTAGACGACGACGTGCCCCGACCGCTTGACGCGCGTGACGTCGTGGAGCCCCAGATGGATCGAACCGCCCTTGCGGCTCTCGTCGACGCCGCCGAGATCGCGCACGGGCGCGACGCCGTCGCGGATCGCTTCTTCGAGAAAGAGCACTCGCGCGTTCGCGTCGGGGTGGCGTTCGGCGAGCCAGGCTTCGGCGAGTCGACCGCTGTCGAACGGACAGCCGTCATCGACGAGGCAGAGCTCCCACTCGGCCCCGGGCTTCGAGGCGAGCAGCCAGTCGAGCTGGCGAATCTTGCGATCGATGAACGCCTCGCCGTTCGGATGTGACTCGGGGCGCAGCATGCGCTCGTGTTCCTTGTAGAGCGGCACGATGACCGAGAGGTGCAGGGGACCGACGCGACGCTGCACCGCCTGCTTCGAGCGAGCGAGCTTGACGACCAGGCGCGCGGCAATCGACCAGCGCTCGGGAGAGGCGTGCGCCATCCAGTCGAGCTGGTCGAGGGTCGCGGCGTCGTCGGCGCGTGCGAGCAGCTCGTCGGCAGCGGCGAGGAGGCACTCGAGCTGCACCTCGTCGCGCAGGTCGAGCGGGTCGGGCAGCCGGCGAAAGAGCGGCGGCGCCACATTGAGGCGCGGCGGGTCGAGCTTGGCTTCGGTGACGATCTCCATGGTGAATCCCCCGGGCGCCCCCGCTCGCAGGATCGAGCCTCGGGCGCATGGGAGATCACACTCCAACAATCGTGCCAACGATTGTGTCGAATACCGAAGCGCGAAGGGCCTCGAGAGCACGCAGCCGGCGCGTGCGTGCGCACGCGGGGGTCAGGCGCTGCCCAATCGAAGGTCGCAGGCGCCGCGTCGTCGCCGGTTCGTTGGGGTGGGTGTGCGAAACCTTGCGCACACCGGATCGCGCTCAGCGCGTGGCGTCCTGGCGCTCAGCGCGTGGCGTCCTGGCGCTCAATGGCGCGCACGAAGACCTCTTGCGCGTCGCGCTGGCCGCCCGTCTCCTTCCAGCGGCCGTCGGCGCCCAGCTCCCAGGCGCGAATATCGGGCTGCAGGTAGACGGCCAGTACGCGGTCGAGGCGCGACCGCAGCGCAGGGTCGTCGACCGGGACGAGCGTCTCGACCCGGAGATCGAGATTGCGAGGCATGAGATCGGCCGAGCCGAGCCAGTACTCGGCGCCGTCGACCGGGTCACCGAAGCGGAAGATGCGCGAGTGCTCGAGGAAGCGCCCGACGATCGACCGCACACGAATGCGCTCCGAGAGGCCGTCGACCCCTGGGCGCAGGCAGCAGATGCCGCGCACGATCAGATCGATCTGTGCGCCGGCCCGCGACGCCTCGTAGAGCGCCTCGATGATGGTGGGGTCGGCGAGGCTGTTCATCTTGAACACGATGCGACCGTGGCGGTGCGTCTGCTCTCGAATGCGCGTGAGCAGGCCCTCGCGCAGGCGCTCCGGCGCGATCAACAGCCGGGCGTAGTCGCGAGCGCCGCTGCCACTCGTGAGTCGCTGGAAGACCTCGGCGACGTCGAGGGTGATCTCGGGGGCCGACGTGAGGATGCCGATGTCCTCGTAGAGGCGCGCGGTGACCGGGTTGTAGTTGCCGGTGCCGACATGGCAGTAGCGCCGCAGGCCGTCGGGCTCGGCGCGGATCACGAGCGCGATCTTCGCGTGCGTCTTGAGACCCATCACGCCGTACACGACGTGGGCGCCGGCCTTCTCGAGGTGGCGTGCACGCTCGAGGTTGGCGGCCTCTTCGAAGCGGGCCTTCAGCTCGACGAGCACCAGCACCTGCTTGCCGCGCGCCGCCGCGAGCTCGAGTGCGCGCATGATCCCGCTCTCGGGGCCGCCCGTGCGATAGAGCGTGCACATCACGAGCCGCACGTGCGGATCTTCGGCGCCCGCGCGCACCAGCTCTTCGACCGAGCCTTCGAAGCTCTGGTAGGGATGGTGCACGAGAAAGTCGCGCTCGCGCAGCGCCTGGAAGAAGTCGGCGGGTCGCTCGCTCGTCAGCGCGCGGATCCGTCGCGGCTGCCACGGCGGATCCTTCAGCTCGGGGCGATCGAGCTTCACCAGCTCGAAGAGCGCCGACCAGTCGAGCATGCCCGGCGCGACATAGACGTCGTCGTCGTCGAGGACGAGCTCGCTCATCAGGTACTCGCGCATGAGCCGGCCGACACCCTTGTCGACCTCGAGGCGGACGGCGTCGCTCTGCCGGGTGCGCCGCCGCAGCTCGTGCTCGATCTCGCTCGCGAGATCGACGGTGTCGCGGTCGTCGACGTCGAGGTCGGCGTCGCGGGTCACGCGGAAGCAGCCGAGCTCGAGGATCTCGTCTTCGGGAAAGAAGCGTCGGAAGCTCGCCTGGATCATCTCTTCGATCGGCACCCAGCGGTCGCGGCCAACCCGGAAGAAGCGTGGCACGAACGACGGCACCTTGATGCGCGCGAAGCGCTCCTCGCCGGTGGGCGTATGGCAGACGACGGCGCCGACCGAGAGCGAGAGGCCCGAGAGGTACGGGAACGGGTGCGCCGAGTCGACGGCCAGCGGGATCAGCACCGGCATCACCTCGACATCGAATCGGCGCTTGGCCTCGCGTCGCTCGGTCGGCGTCAGGTCGCGCCAAGACACCAGGCCGATGCCCGCCTCGCCGAGGGCGGGCCGCAGCTCGTGCTCGAAGAGCGCGTGCGCCTCGCTGGCGAGGGCCGAGACGCGGGCCCGGATCTCATCGAGCTGCTCGCCGGGCGTCAGGCCGTCGGCCGACGTGCGCCCGGGCTCGGCTTCGTACTGGTCCTGCAAGTCGGCGACTCGCACCTGGAAGAACTCGTCGAGGTTCTGCGCATAGATCGCGACGAACTTCAGGCGCTCGAGCAGCGGCCGCCGCAGATCGGACGCGAGCGCGAGCACACGGCGGTCGAAGTCCAGCCACGACAGCTCGCGATTCAGTAGGCGTCCGGGGGAGGGGGGAGGGGCCATCGCGGGCAGTCTACCCGGCCACCTCTGGTCGATCGAGCGAGCCGACCCCGTGAGCCCGGACGAGCACATTCGCTTCGATTTCGGTAGCAATAACCGAGTTGGGGGTTTCGCGACCATCGCCCGGCGACCGGGCCGCGGGGGGCGACGCCCGAGGATGGGAAGATCTGCCCGTGCCGCCGAGCCGACACCTCCGCTCGGCCGCGGTCGGGCGCCACGTGGGTGGCAAACCCGTCGTCGCGCGCGAAGTCGTCTGCCGCTGGCCGCCCGTCCCAAGCCCGTACCGGGTTCCGCTCGGGCGCGAAGACTATCGACATATTGTGAGCCACAAACCGCCCGCTCGCGCCACTTCCCTGTGTGCCCACCCCCTGGTTTCGGGGGCCGGCCTACTCCAATGGATGCTCTCAGGCGGATGCGACCGATGCGAACCACACCCCCCCGAGCCGGTGACCGGCTCCACCCCGTGATCGCGGCTCCCGCGATCCTCTTTCTGTCTCTCGTGTTCGGGGCGCTCCCGGCCTCGGCCCTGACGATCGACTTCGAAGGGCTCGCGAACGGCGAGGTCGTCACGAACGTCTCGGGTGTCACCATCATCGCCGAGAGCTTCCAGCGCGACTTCGACTACGCGGTGGCGTTCGACTCGACCGCCACCGGCACCGAAGACAGCGACCTCGAGGACGACTGGGCCGGTGGCAACCTCGTCGGCGAAGTGCTCGGCAATCTGCTGATCCTCCAGGAGAACGACGCGGGCTGTGAGAGCGGCGTCTGCAGCCGGCCCGATGACGAAGGCCGGCGCCCGGCGGGCACGCTGACCCTCGAGTTCTCGACGCCGACGTCGATCTTTGGCTTCGACCTGATCGACATCGACAGCGCGGTCGCCGAGAACGGCGCGCTCACGCTCTGGGACGCCTCGGGCGCCTCGGTCCGCATCGACTTCGACGTCGTGCTCGCGGGCCTCGACATCGGCGACAACACGGCCAACCGCATCACTCCGTACGCCTCGAAGGAGCTCGGCCTCGGCGAGTTCGTCAAGGCGGAGTTCCTGCTGGGCGGCTCGGGCGCGATCGACAACATCGAGATCGTCCCCGAGCCCACGACGGCGCTGCTGATGGGCCTGGGTCTCGCGGGGCTCGGCGTGGCGGGGCGCCGCCGCAGCTAGGCACGGGCTTCGACGCTGCTGAACACGACGAACCCCGGTCGAGCGGCTGCTCGACCGGGGTTCTGTTCTTCGGGGTCATGACGTCGGACGCGGTCAGAAGCGGAAGTAGACGTTCGCGCCGATCGAGAGGGTGCGCAGATCCTGCAGGTCGCCGGTCGTGGCGTTCCAGTACAGCTCGGGGCCGATCACGATGCTTCGGTTGATGTAGAAGTCGAGCCCGCCGCCGACGCGTCCGAGGAACGAGCCGCGCGTTACGTTGACCGTCGATCCGGCGACGCGGGCCTCGAAGAACGCCCAGGCGCCGCCGATCCCGCCGGCCACCCATGGCTGCCAGCGACCATCGAGCGCGTAGAGCTTCACGTTGCCCGACACGTAGAGGGGATTCATCTCGACGGGCACGCCGGGGATAAAGTCGTTCGAATCGTCGAGCTCGAAGGCCTTCAGGCCGTAGTCGACGCTCGTCTCGGTGGCGATCCAGCGGTTGTGACGCGAGCCGATCTTGCCCCCGATGTACGCGCTCTCGCCGATCTGATCGGTGATGCCGTCGGGCAGGTCGAACGTCTTGATCAGCGCGCCGCCGGCGACGGCGAGGTAGATGCCCGGGCGGGCGTAGCCCGATGGACCCCGCGGCGGCGGGTTGGCGTCGTCCTGCGCGACGGCGACGCCCGCGCACAGCAGGCCGAGCGTAGCCGCGGCGCACGCGCAGGCGATCGCCGTTCGCGCGGCGCGATGCCTGAGCCTGGGACGGCGTGTCGTGTTGGCAGTGGCTTCCATGGCCCCCTTCCTCGTGTCTGAGCTGCGACCGAGTCTAGCCGGGCCGCACCGGGTCTCGTCGAGGGGTCTCATGGGGCCGATCGCACGCGATGCAGTGCCCGCCTCGCGGCTCTAGACTCGGGTCGAGGCGCCCCCCGGCCGCCGGCCGTAGAGCCGCGCGTCCCGCGGTGCGCCGACGTGAGGAGACCGGTCCGTGATCGAGCCCTCCGGCACCGAGTTCGCGTGCCCGCCGTACCTCCGCTCCGGGGCGACGGGGCGCCTGGCGAAGCGGCCGCCATCGAACGGCCCGAGTCTGCTTCGGGTGTTCATGTGGCTGCTCGTCGGCCTCGCCCTCTTCTTCGCCCTCTTGTTCTTCGCTGCGAACGCTCGTGCCTCCGACGCCGAGCGCACCGCCGCCGCGTCGGTGGGTCGGCTCGATTCGGCGACGCTGCCGCCGGTCGGCCCGCACTTCGTGTGGGTGGTCGACGCCGTCCTTCTGCACGCCCAGCTCTACGACGGCGACAGCGGTGAAATGGTCGCCACCATCGACAGCGGGACGACCCTCTCGCCGAAGCCGCCGCTCTATGCGCCCGACCGGCGCGAGTTCTACTCGGTCGAGATCGTCTACGACCGCGGTCGCCGCGGTCGCCGCACCGACTTCGTGACGATCTACGACGACGAGACCCTCGAGGTGAAGGGCGACATCGTCTTTCCGACGCGCGCGAGCGAGAGCGCCGCGTCGCTGGCCTACACCGCGCTGCTCGACGGCGATCGCTACCTGGCGGTGTTCAACCAGTTTCCGGTCACCGGTGTCACGATCATCGACCTCGAGCAGCGGGCCTACCTGAACCAGCTGCCGACCGCCGGCTGTGCTGGCATCTATCCCGTCGGCCCGCGGGCCTTCGCGATGCTCTGCGGCAATGGCACCGTGCACGTCTATGCATTCGACGAAGCCGGCCAGCTCGTCGCCGACGTCGCGAGCGAGCCCTTCTTCGACGCGGTGAACGATCCGGCGATGCTCGCCGCCGGCCGCATCGGCGACGTCTGGTACTTCCCGACCTTCTCGGGTGCGATTCACGGCGTCGACTTCGCCGGCGCACCGGGGCGCGCGCCGACCGTCGACAGCTGGTCGCTCGTCGACGAGGCCGAGGCGAAGGCCGGTTGGCGGCCCGGCGGACGCCAGCTGCTGGCGGCAAACGCCCCGACCGGTCGTCTCTACGTGCTCTTCCATCAGGGGGGGCCGGGCACCCATAAGGATCCCGGGCCCGAGATGTGGATCTTCGACACGGTCGGCCGCGAGCGGGTCGCGCGCGTCGAGCTGCCGAACTTCACCGCGGCGTTCCTGATCGACATGCTCGAGATCGGTCCGGATGGCTTCGTGCCCTGGCTGCTGCAGACGCTGATCCCCCGCGAAGGTGCCGATACGATCACCGTCTCGAGCGACGACGCGCCGCGCGTGTTCGTGCGCAACTCGGAGCGCGGCTCGGTCTCGGTGCTCGACGGCCTGACCGGCGAGCATCTACGCGACCTGTCGCAGGTGGGCCTCGGCGGCTCTCGATTGGAGACGCCGTGACGCCGCCCATCGACCTCGACCCGATGATCGGCTGGCTGCTGCGGCTGGCTCTGGCCGGCGTCTTCGCCCAGGCCGCGTGGCACAAGGCGAGCGACCTCGGCGCGGCGGCGCAGACGATCGCCGACTACGCAGTGGTGCCGACGGGCTGGGCGCGGGGCGTCGCACTCGGCGTATCGGGGGCCGAGGCCACCGTGGCCGTCGGCTTCGTCCTCACGGGCTTCGGCCCGGCTTCGGTGGGAGGCGTGGTGACGGCGTGCGTCGCCGTCGGCCTGCTCGCGCTGTACGCGACGGCCATCTCGATCAATCTCGCCCGCGGTCGCCGCGACATCGACTGCGGGTGCCTGGGCCCCGCTGGCGGCTCGGTGCGGATCGGCCCCTGGCTGCTCGTGCGCAACGCGGTGCTGGCCTTCGCCGCGACGAGCCTCGCGGTGCTCCCGGCGTCGGGGCGCGCCCTCCACTGGTTCGACGCGCTCTCTCTCGTCGGCGGCTGGGCGGCCCTCGCCCTCGTCTGGACGTCGATTCACACGCTCGCCGCGACCCCGGTCGCGCCGGCACAGCGGGGCGGTTTGCGATGAACGAAGCGATCCTCGTCTCGAATGGGCTGCTCTGGCTGATCGTGGTCGTCCTCGGCTGCGTCGTCGCGGCGCTCGCGCGGCAGATCGGTCTGCTCCACGAGCGCATCGCGCCGGTCGGGGCGCTGATGCACGCGCAGGGGCCGCAGGTCGGTGAGCCCGCGCCCGAGCTCGAGGTAACCGACCTCGATGGGCAGCCGGTGCGGGTCGGCGGCGCAGGCCCGCGGACGCTGCTCTTCTTTCTCTCGCCCACCTGTCCGGTCTGTGACTCGCTGCTGCCGACGCTTCGCAAGGTCGTGCGCGACGAGGCGAACGAGGTGCGTCTGCTGCTCGCGAGCGACGGGGGCACGCTCGCGTCGCACCGGGCGTTTGTCGAGTCGCATGGTCTCGAGGGCATCCCCTATCTCGTCTCGACCGATCTCGGTCTGGCGTATCAGGTCGCCAAGCTCCCGACGGCGGTGTTGATCGACGGGCAGGGCACGCTGCGCTCGCGCGGGCTCGTGAACTCGCGCGAGCACCTCGAGAGCCTCTTCGTCGCCGACGATACGGGCGTCGCCACGATCCAGGATCACATGGCCGAGCGCAGCCTCGCGGGGTCGAGCGACGAATCGGGCCGAGTCGAAGACGAGCCCGGCCGGGTGATCTCGCTGCACGAGATGCCCCGGCGACAGGAGAAGGTCGAATGAAGCGCAGCCGACTGGACGTGTGGGTCGAGCGATCGTCGCGTGGGCTCGCGCGCGGACTCGGACGACGGAGCTTTCTCGCGCGGCTGGGCGCGGTGATGGCCGGCGGCACGGTGATGCCGATGTTGCCCGTGGCGCGAGCCGGGGGCTCGGCGCCAGCGAGCGTCGATGCCCCAGAGCCGGACGGCGACGCCGGGGACGAGACGCGCTGCGACTACTGGCGCCACTGCGGCATCGACGGCTTCGCGTGCGCGTGCTGCGGTGGCAGCGCCAGTCAGTGTCCGCCCGGCACCGAGACGAGCCCGGTGACGTGGGTCGGCACGTGCCGCAATCCGGCCGACGATCGCGACTACCTGATCTCGTACAACGACTGCTGCGGCAAGTCGTTCTGCGGTCGCTGCATGTGCAACCGCAACGAGGGCGAGCGGCCCGACTACCACTGGTTCCGCAGCAACGACATCAACTGGTGCGCGGGTGCCGAGGTGCAGACCTACCACTGCTCGGTGGCGATCGTGCTCGGGGTCGCGACCGAAGGGCAGCCCGAGAAGTGACGCGGCTCGGGCGCTGCGCCCGCGCTCTTCTCGGCGTGATGGTGGGGCTCATGCCCTGGGTCGCCGCGGCCGAGTCGCCCCCGGTCGACGAGGATTACGTGCTCCATTGCTCGGCCTGTCACGGATCCGATGGCGCAGGGGTAGGCGGCGTGGTGCCGGGGCTCGGCGCCGTCGGCGAGATCGCGACGCGACCGGGCGGCCGTGACTATCTGATGCGCGTCCCGGGTGCGGCCCAGGCGCCACTCGACGATGCGCGCCTGGCCAGGCTGCTCAACTGGGTCGTCGCGACGTATGGCGGCGTCGAGGTGGTGCCCCCGATCACGCGTGAAGAAGTCGGTGCCGCGCGCGTGAAGCCGCTGCGCGACCCGGCGGCCGTGCGAAGCGTGATCCTGGCCAAGCCAGACGCCCGGCGTTGAGCCCGCGGGCTTCGCTTTCAGTCGATGATGCGTGCGTCGAGGTCGTAGGTGTCGCTGCCGGTGATCTCGACGTCGACGAAGTCACCGGCACCCAGCTCTTCGTCGCCGCGGATCCGGACGATGCCGTCGATCTCGGGCGCGTCGCCGGGCGTCCGGGCGACCACGACGTCGCCCTCGCGGCCATCGACGAGCACCTGCATCGTCTGCCCGACCTTCGCGCCGAGTCGCGCGGCGCTGATCGCCGAAGCGCGCTCCATGAAGCGCTCCCAGCGCTCCTGTCTGAGCGCTTCGGGGACGGCGCCGTCGAGATCGTTCGCCGCTGCGCCGTCGACCGGTGAGTAGGGGAAGCAGCCGACCCGGTCGAGCTGCGCCTCGTCGAGCCATTCGAGCAGCAGCTCGAAGTCGGCGTCGGTCTCGCCGGGGAAGCCGACGATGAACGTGCTGCGAATCGAGAGCTCGGGCACCTCGGCCCGCCATGCGTGGATGCGCTCGAGGGTCTTCGCGGCGTGCGCCGGGCGGCGCATCCGTGCGAGCACAGCGGGGCTCGCGTGCTGAAACGGAATGTCGAGGTAGGGCAGGATCCGCTGCTCGGCCATCAGCGGGATCAATCGATCGACGTGCGGATACGGGTAGACGTAGTGCAGTCGCACCCACACGCCGAGCTCGCCGAGCGCTTCGGCGAGATCGACCACGTGGGTGCGCCACGCGCGTCCGCCCCACTCGTGCTCGGTGTGCTTCACGTCGACGCCGTACGCGCTCGTGTCCTGCGAGATCACGAGCAGCTCACGCACGCCGCCCGCGACGAGGCGCTCGGCCTCGCGCATCACGTCGTCGATCGGGCGGCTCACGAGATCGCCGCGCATCGAAGGGATGATGCAGAAGCGACAGCGATGGTTGCAGCCTTCGCTGATCTTCACGTAGGCGTAGTGCTTCGGCGTGAGCTTCACGCCCTGGGGCGGCAGCAGGTCGAGAAAGGGGTCGTGCGCCGGCGGCAAGTGCTCGTGCACTGCGCCGATCACCGACTCGTAGTCGGCCGGGCCGCTGATCGACAGCACGCTCGGGTGGATCGCTTCGATCTTCTCGGGTTCGGCGCCGAGGCAGCCGGTCACGACGACGCGGCCGTTCTCGGCGATCGCCTCGCCGATGGTTTCGAGGCTCTCTTCGACGGCGCTCGTGATGAACCCGCACGTGTTGACCACGACGAGATCGGCCTCTTCGAAGCCACCGACGGTCTCGTACCCTTCGGCGCGCAGTTGCGTCAGGATGCGCTCGCTGTCGACGAGGGCCTTCGGGCAGCCGAGGCTCGCGAAGCCGATCTTCGGCGCTGCCTTGTCTTTGCTCGGGTGCGACATCAGGCGGGCACTAGCCCTTCGCCAGGTGCGCCCATGCCTCGGGCAGCGACACGTCGCGGTTCACGACCTTGGGCGGGAAGACCATCTCGGTGGGCGGACGCCACTGCATGTCGCGCATCGTCTGCCCGATGTGCGTCATGTTCAGCATGTCGTGGCTGTAGCAGAAGAGGCCGTCGCCGGCGTAGTAGAGGATCGACAGGCCCGGCACGAGCCACGGCTCGCCGCTCTCCTTTCGACCGAGGATCTGATCCCACTGACTGACGAGGCGGTGGCCGTCGACCATCGTCCAGTTCTCGGGTGTCTCCCAGCCGTGGCCGGTCAGCCCGGCCATCGAGTCGACGAAGAACTTCCGGATGCCCTCGCGGCCTTCGATGCGTCCCCACGCCGGATCGATGTAGGCGGCGTCCTCGGTGAAGAAGTCGGCGAGATCGGCCCAGCCGCGTGTGCCCTCATCGACCTCGTCGCGCTGGGCGACGAAGCGGGCGTACGTGTCGAGGGCTTCCTGCTCGGTGGCGGTGGGCATGGGGGCGGGCTCCTGGGGTTGCGTCGAAGTGGACCGAGAGGCCGGGGGCGGCGCCCGCCGGCGAGGCGCCCATTCTAGTGCTCGCATCGCCCATCGTCGCGGGGCCCCGTAGGTGTGCGGCCGGCCGCGCCGCGTGCGAGCAGGGGTCGGCTTGCGGGGGCGGGAGCCCCCCGGCAGGGTCTGGGGCCAGGAGGTGCTCGAATGGACGCGACGACCGCGTTGACTTGGGGCGGGATCGTGCTGTGCGTGCTGCAGTCGGGAGGCTTCTCGGGGCTGAACATCTCGCTCTTCGGCATCAGCGCCCTCCAGCTCGAGGCGCTCGCGGCCGCCGGCAACGCCGACGCCGCCCGGCTGCTCGAGCTGCGCCGCGACTCGAACTTCCTGCTCGCGACCGTGCTCTGGGGCAACGTCGCGACGAACGTCATGCTGACCCTGCTCACCGAGTCGGTGCTCGCGGGGGCGGCGAGCTTCTTCTTCTCGACCTTCGCGATCACGTTCGGGGGTGAGATCATCCCCCAGGCCTACTTCTCGCGGCACGCGCTCCGAATGGCGACGCTCACGCGACCGTTTCTGCGCTTCTGGCAGCTGATGCTGTTTCCAATCGCGAAGCCCACGGCGCTCTTTCTCGACGCTTGGATCGGGGGCGAGAGCATCGACTACATGACCGAGAACGAGCTGCGCGAGACGGTCAAGCGCTTCATCGCTTCGTCCGAGAGCGAGGTGTCGCGCGTCGAGGGCATCGGCGCGCTCAACTTCATGGCGCTCGATGACCTGCACGTGACCGAGGAGGGCGAGCCCCTCGACCCGATGAGCGTGATCGAGCTGCCCGCGGAGAACGGCGCGCCGGTGTTCCCGAGCTACGCACACGTCGCGAACGATCCGTTCCTGCAGCAGCTCGAGGCGTCGGGCCAGAAGTGGGTCGTCGTGACGTCGACGGCGGGTCGACCGCTGCGCATCCTCGATGCGGATGGCTTCTTGCGCGAAGCGCTGCTTCGTCCCTCACCGCGTCCGGTCGAAGCGTTCTGTCACGTACCGATCGTGGTCGACGATCCGCGCGCCACCCTCGAAGACGCGCTGCCGGCGTTTCGGGTCGACCGCGAGTACGAGGGCGATGACGTGGTCGATCACGACGTGATCCTGGTATGGACCGAGGATCGCCGCATCATCACCGGTTCGGACATCCTCGGCCGGCTGCTGCGTGGCATCGCCGGCCCCGTGACGTCGCGAACGACGGCGGTCTAGCTCGGGTCAGGTCGGCGCGTCGGGCTCGAGGAAGGTCGCGAGCGTGACGATGTGGTCGGTCGGTCGCAGCGCCCAGGTCGAGTCGCGATCGGGGTTCAGCTGCAGACCGTCACGCTCGAGGTGCACCCCCAGCGCGATCTGCCCCCGCTCGGCCGCGATGCGCTCGATGTCGCTGAACGCCGTCTCCGCGCCATCGCACGCGAGCCAGCTGTCGGCGCGATGCTCGACGATCTGGGAGCCCCACGGCTCGGTCAGATGGTTGAAGATGCCGCGCAGCTCGGGTCGCAGCGCGACCTGCGAGACCAGGTAGCTGGCCACGCTCGGGCTCACGATGACGTCGTCGACGTCGCGATCGAACAGAAAGAGGTCGGCCTCGCCGAGCAGCTCGATGAAGACGTGCGGTCGATCGGGGCCATCGGGCAGCCGGGTCGAGAGCACCTGGTGCGCGAAGACGGTCGCAGCGTCGGTCTGATCGGATCCGTCGAGCTGCTCGCTCGCCATCATGATGATGTGATCGTAGTGCTCGGGCTCGAGCGCGTTGAGGGTGCTGATGGCGATCGTGCTGAGCTGCGAGTGCCGTACCCGTTCGCGGGCCATCGTCGCGCCATAGGCTTCGAGCGTCTGCTCGCGCTCTTCGATCGGTTTCGACGAGACGATGTGCACGTCGAACACCTCCGAGCCGTAGCGGGCGAGCTCGTAGAGCAGGGCCGGCACCTTGCGGCTCCAGCCGAGGATCAGGATGCGACACGTCTCGTCGGCTTCGGGCACGGAGAGCGTGCGCCCCACGTGATGCACGAGCGGGCGATCGCTCGGCTTCAGGGTGCAGTCTTCGTGGTGCCGCGCGACGTACACGACGGTGTCGCTCGGCTGGATCGGTACGTCACCGGGAGGATTCAGGCACGGCTCGCGCTCCCCTGCCCGAACGAAGCCGATCGGGATCGCGCGCTCGACGTCGCGGCGAAGCTCGTCGATGTCGGTCGCCCGGTCGCCCTCGAAGCGACGCACGAAGATCGCGTTGCCCGTATTCAGCGTCAGCAGCTCGCGCAGGACGTGGAAGACGCCGTGCTGGATCACGCTCTGGGCGATCAGGTGCCCGACGATCTCGTCGGCCGCGATGGTCTCGCAGCGGCCCGCGTACGCACTGCGAGCCACGGGCGCGCTCTGGCCCGAGCCGAGCTCGGCGACGACCGCAGGCAGCTCGGCAGGGCCCCCGTGCCCGTGCACGGCAAGCGCGCGCAGCGTCTTGACGGTCTCGGCGTCGAGGATGCGCAGCGGTGCGTCGCGATCGTCACCCCGCGGCACGATGATCACGGCGGCCTCGGCGAACGCGACGCGTTCGAGGTGGTCGAGTCGCAGCGGGCTGCCGGCGCGCAGCGTGACCTGGCGATCGTCCCACGCCGCGCCGACGCGCTCACGCAGCTCGCGCGAGATCTCGGCGTCGACGCTCTCGGCGAGCACGACGATACGAAGCTGACTGGCGCCGTGGCGCGCGAGAAACCGGGCGACACGATTCCGCGTTTCGAGCAGGTGCCGGACGATCGTCGGCGTGCGCTGGCTCCAGCCGAGCACGAGCACGTGGTCGCTCATGCCGACCGGCGTGACGCCGGCCTCGAGCCGTTCGATCATGTCGTCGAGCCACTGGGTGAGGATCGCGATCAGCAGGCCCAGAAAGAGCAGATAGCCGAGCACCGTCACCACCGTTGCGATGATGCGCCGCGCGACGCCCTGATCGTCGCCGAGATAGCCGGGGTCGGTGAGTCGAAGGAACGCCCACCAGATCGCTGCGTCGGGCGTGAACTCGGGATCGACCGTCGAGAGCAGCAGCCCCGCGCCGACGGCGACGCCGAGCACGATTGCGGCCGCGAAGAGGAGCCGATGGCCGAGGCCGCCGAGCAGCCAGCCCTCGAGCGCGAAGCGGATCCGATCCTTGAGCGTGACTCGCATGTGCGTCCTGTCTGCTCTGCCGCCGAGCGCGCCGGGGCGGTCGAGCGGGCGCGCGCCAACGTCGCCCGGTCGGCGCGCGCGGGCAACCCGGGAGCGGGCCGTTTCGGGCCGCGACGATCGACTCGCTGCACCGGAATCGTGCTAGTCTGCCAAATCTGACGGAGCGTCAAATATGCCCGAGCAAGCCCTGAATCCGCCTGCTGAGCGCCCGATCGCCGAGGGGCTCTACACCTGGCCGAGCGCCTCGCCCCGGCTGATCGCGAGCCGGTGCCAGAGCTGCGGCGAGGTGGCGTTCCCTGCGCAGTCGAGCTGCCCGGCGTGCGCCAGCGAGTCGATCGAAGAGATCCTGCTCTCGCCGCGGGGGGTGCTGTGGACCTGGACGATCCAGCGGTTTCCGCCGCCGCACCCGTACATCGGCGACCCGAAGACCTTCGAGCCCTTCGGCGTCGGCTACGTCGAGCTGCCCGAAGGCGTGCGGGTCGAGGGGCGTCTGACGACGGCGGACCCCGACGCGCTCGCGATCGGCCAGACGATGGAGCTCGTGATCGAGAAGTTCGCCGAAGGCGAGGGCGGTGAGTCGCTCATGACCTTCGCCTTTGCGCCGGTTTCGGAATAGGAGCGCCCGCATCATGGACGTCGCGATCGTTGGCATCGGGCTCTACCCGTTCGGCCGCCATGACGGCGTGTCGGCCCTCGACATGGGGGCGGCGGCCGCGCGCCACGCCCTGAACGATGCGGGCGTGCGGTGGGAAGAGATCGACACCGCCTACGCGGGCAGCCTCGAGGTGCTTCAGCCCGACACGATGAACAAGTGGTTGGGCCTGACCGGGATCCCGTTCACGACGCTCTACAACGGCTGCGCGACCGGCGGCAATCTGCTGATCTCGGCCGCCAACGCGATCACGGCGGGCGTCGGCGATCTCGCGCTCGCCGTCGGCCTCGACAAGCATCCGCGCGGTGCGTTCTCGGTGGGGGACACGCTCGAGGCGATCGGTCTCGGCCAATGGTACGGCGAGACCGGTCTGGCGCTGAATCCCCAGTACTTCTCGATGAAGACCCGGCGCTACATGCACGATCACGGGATCACCGAAGACTGCCTGAATCGGGTGGCGGTCAAGGCGTTCGCGAACGGCGCGCGCAACCCGCAGGCGTGGCGCCGCAAGGCGCTCTCGTACGACGAGATCGCGCAGTCCGACTTCGTCTGCGATCCGCTGCGCAAGTTTCACTTCTGCTCGCCTTCGGAAGGCGCGGCCGCCATGGTGTTGTGTCGGGCGGAGGACGCGAAGCGCTACACCGACAAGCCGATCTACGTGAAGAGCGCCGTCTTCAAGACGCGGCAGTACGGCTCGTTCGAGACGCTCTCGCCGTCGACGCCGGCGACGATGACGTCGAGCCCGGCCGTGCTCGCGGCGCAGGTCGCGTTCGAGCAGGCCGGCGTCGGGCCCGAGGACGTCGACGTGGCTCAGCTGCAGGACACCGAGGTCGGTCACGAGATCATGCACATGGCCGAGTGCGGCTTCTGCGAAGACGGTGAGCAGGAGGCCTGGATCGCCGCCGGAGAGACCGAGATCGGCGGCCGCCTGCCGGTCAACACCGACGGCGGTCTGCTTGCGAACGGCGAGCCGATCGGCGCGTCGGGCCTTCGGCAGGTCTACGAAATCGCGACGCAGCTGCGGGGGGAGGCGGGTGAGCGCCAGGTCCCGGGCGATCCGAAGACCGGCTTCACGCAGGTCTACGGCTTTCCGGGCGTGTCCGCCGTGACGGTGCTGCAGCGCTGACGTCGCTCGTCTGTCGTCGCGCGATGCGGGCTTCGCTCGCGGCCGTGCGCGCACCCGCGTCTGCGAGCGTCGGCCTGGCGTCGCTGCGACCCGGGCACGTCGGACACCGCGTCCTTCGCGGGGCGGACTGAACGCGTGGCCGCCGCCAGACCCAACTGGTTCATCGCGCTGCCGGTCGCGGCCGGGCCGTGGCTCGAAGCCCTCTCGCCTGCGCCGCCCGAGGTGCGGCTCTTTGCGGCCAGCGACCTGCACGCCACGGTCGCGTTCCTCGGTGGCGTCCAGGAGCGCGCTGCGCGTCGGGCCTTCGCGCTCGCGCCGTCGTGGCCGACGGGCCCGCTCGGCGTGCGGCTGGGCGGGGTTCGTGGGCTGGGCGCGCGGCGCAAGCCGTCGGCGCTGTCGGCGCTGCTCGAGGCGAACGCCGAGCGCGTCGCCGATGGGATCGCGGCGGTCCGCGCGCCGATGCTCGCGGCCGCTGGGGCCCGGCCCGACGATCGACCGCCGCTGCCCCACGTGACGCTGGCGCGCATCGGGCGCCGCGCCGACGCGCGGCAGCGACGCGCCGCGCTGGACTGGGCCGAGGCGCTCGATCTCGGTTCGCCGAGGGTTCGCCTCGACCGCCTCGCGCTCTACACGTGGGCGCCCGACCGGCGCGAGCGCCTCTTCGAGATCGTCGCCGAACACACCCTCCAGTCGACCTGAATCTCGCTCTTCCAATTGCGCCGGATCTCCGGCCGAAGCACTTCTGCGTGCCGAATCCCCCGCTCCACGATGCGCGCGTTCGCGGTACCCTCGTCGTTCGTCTAGGAGGAAGGCATGGAGCGGTTCGAAGGCAAGATCGCCGTCATCACGGGGGGCGGCACGGGCATGGGACGAGAGCTGAGTCGGCAGCTCACGGCCGAGGGGTGCCACGTCGCGATGTGCGACCTGTCCGAAGAGAACATGGCGCAGACGAAGGCGCTGTGTGAAGAAGCCGCGCCGGCAGGGACGCGCGTCACGACTCACGTCGCCGACGTCTCGGACGAGGCCGACGTCGTCTCGTTCCAGTCGGCCGTGGCCGATGCGCACGAGACCGATCACGTCCACCTCGTGTTCAACAACGCGGGCATCGGCGGTGGCGGCAGCATGATCATCGACGGCCGAGAAGAGTGGGACAAGACGTTCGACGTGTGCTGGGGTGGTGTCTACTACTCGACGCGCGCCTTCCTGCCGATGCTGATCGCGGCCGAGGAAGGCCACTTGATCAACACGAGCAGCGTCAACGGCTTCTGGGCGTCGATCGGGCCCTCCACCGGTCACACGGCGTACTCGGCGGCCAAGTTCGCAGTGAAGGGCTTCAGCGAGGCCCTGGTCAACGACCTGCGCAACAACGCCCCGCACGTGAAGGTCTCGGTCGTGATGCCCGGCCACATCGGCACGGCGATCGTGAAGAACTCGGGCAAGATCCTCGGCTTCGATCCGAAGGAGCTCGACGACGAGGGGATCGAGCAGGCGCGCGAGCGCATCTCGGCGATGGGCGTCGACACGTCGGGTTGGACGACCGATCAGATCCGTCAGATTCTGATCGCCCGCGGCGAAGCGTTCGAGACGCAGGCGCCGATGACCGCAGCCGAGGCGGCCGAGGTGATCCTCACGGGCGTGCGCGAGGGCCGCTGGCGGATCCTCGTCGGCGAAGACGCGAAGGTGATGGACGAGATGGTCCGCGCCGAGCCCGAGAACGCCTACGAGAAGGAGTGGTTCGAGCGGCTGCAGGCGAAGGTCGGCTGGGCGCTCGGTATCTGAGCGCGCGGCCGCCCGGCCGGGGGAGAGATCGAATGCGAAGTGCGCGAGCGATCGCCGCAGGGTGCCTGGCCGTCTGGATGAGCGCGATCGCGTGCGCCGGGGGCTCGCCCCTGCGCGTCGAGCATGCCTCGACCGACGCGGCACGACGCGCGACGCACACCAACGTGGCCGCGACGGGCGACTTGAGCGACTACAGCAAGATCGTCCTCCGCAACCACGAGCTGTTGAAGCGCTACGACGAGTCGCCGCCCGAAGCCATCGTCGCGCTCCACGAGGAGGTCCTCGAAGGCCGGGGTGGCTCGGACGAGTACTTCGCTCTGGCCGAGCTCTCGTTCTTCTATGCCGAGGGCCTCGAGCGGAAGGCGTGGCGGCGTGCGCGGGCGCGTGAGAAGCGCATCAACCGGGGCATGGTCCGCAAGGACCCCATCTACACGTCGGACGAAGCCCCGCTGATCAGCGAGGCGAACAAGTACTACCGGGCCGCCGTCGTCTACGCCTACACGTTCCTCTTCTCGGACGACGAGGCGTCGACCGTCACGCTGATCGATCCGCGCGTGCGCGTCGCGGCCGATCTCTACGCGCGGGGGCTGGTCGAATCGTTCCGAGACCTCGACGAGTACCAGCAGTTCACGGGCGGGCGCTTCGAGTTGCCCTTCGGCGAGCTCGACGTCGCATTCGACGAGACGGAGCTGCGCTGGCAGAACCGGCTGCTCATCGACTTCCTCCCGGCCCACGAGTTCGAGATCGAGGGTCTGCGCAATCGCTATCGCCGCTCGGGCGTCGGCGCGCCGCTCGCTGCGCGCACGCGTCCGCTCGACCCGAACGACCCGGCTGGATACCTCGTCGCGCACAAGGCGGTGGTGGCGGTGAATGCGCTGCTGCTGATCCCCGATCCCCGCGCGCAGCTGCAAACCGGAGTCATCGAGTCGCGGCTGCTGATCACGCCGGCGGCCGAGTCCGAGCCCGTGGTTATCGACGGTGAGCCCCTGCCGCTCGAGATTCAGCCCTCGGTCGCGCTCGCGGCCTCGCTCGAGGAATCCGACGTCTGGGAGGGCCGCCTCGGCGTCTTCTTCGGTCGGCTCACCAAGGTGAACGAAGACAATCGGTTCTTCGGCTGGGAGCCGCGCCGGTCAGGGCAGATCCCCGTGGTCTTCGTGCACGGCACGATGTCGACGCCAGTCATCTGGGCCGACATGGTGAACGACCTTCAGAACGACCCGATCATTCGCGATCGCTATCAGTTCTTGTTCTTCCGCTACGAGTCGGGCAACCCGATCCTCTACTCGTCGATGCTCTTGCGTCGGTCGCTCGATCGGGCAATCACGAGCCTCGACCCCGAAGGCACCGACGCCTGCCTCCGAGACGCCGTGATCATCGGCCACAGCCAGGGGGGGCTCCTCGCCAAGGGCATCTCGATCGAGAGCGGCGACACGATCTGGGATTCGTTCTTCGACGAGCCCCTCGAAGAAACGCGGTTCAGCGACGCGACGAAGGCCCTGCTGCGAGAGGCCGTGTTCATCGAGCCCGACGAAGCCGTCGGGCGGGTGATCTTCATCTCGACGCCCCATCGTGGCAGCTACATCGCGTCGTCCGACATCCTGCGGCGGCTCTCGAGCTGGGCGATCCGGTTCCCCGCCGACCTGGCTCAGGTGGCCGCCGATGCGTCGGGGATCAGCGACGACCCGCAGTCGGTCTACCGCGGGGTGCGCGTGCGCACCAGCATCGACAACATGTCGCCGAACGACGAGTTCATCCAGGTGCTGTCTTCGATCCCGGTCGCGCCGAGCGTGCCTGCGCACTCGATCATCTCGGTCAAGCCCGGGCAAGACATCGAGACGGGCGATGATGGCGTCGTGAAGTACCGCAGCGCGCACATCGAAGAGGCTCAGTCAGAGCTCGTCGTGCGGGTGAGTCACTCGTCGCAGGCGCACCCCAAGACGATCGAGGAGGTGCGCCGCATTCTTCTGCTCCACGAGCTCGAGAGCACCTGCGCTGCGCCGTGACGCCATGCGCGACGGCCTCGGGGCCCGATCCCATCGAACCCCGGCCGCACGTCGGCGCAGGGGCACGCGCGCGCGGCGCGCTGCTGCGGCGGCCCTCGCCGTGGCTTCGTTGCTCTTCCCAGCGGGCGCACTGGCCGAAGATCAGGGCGCGGCTGCGCCCGAGCTTCGCTGGACGCAGTGGCCGGGCGCCACCGGCGGCTGGGGTGGTTTTCGCTCGAAGCTCGCCGGGCGGGGTGTCGACGTCTTCGCGCAGTACACCACCGGCTTCTGGGCGAACACGAAGGGCGGCTTCGACACCGGCATTCGCTACGAGGGCTTCGCCACCTGGGGCTTCGGGCTCGACCTCGAACGCATCGTGCACTGGCCGGGGGCCTCGTTCCGGATGAACTGGAACTCGTACCACGGTGGGCAGCCTTCGCAGGAGCTGATCGGTCAATTCCCGAGTGAGACCCTCTCGGGGTGGGAGGCGGCGGTCGGTGTCCGCTTCTTCGAGATCGCCCTGCGTCAGGAACTCTGGAACGACCGCATCCGCATCGACGTCGGTCAGCTCACGTCGGATGGCGAGTTCTACCAGTCGAGCACCTCCTCACTGCTGCTGAACGGCACGTTCGGCTTTCTGGCATTTGCCCGGCAGCTGACACCCTTCTATCCGGTCGCAGCCCCCGGCGTCCTCGTCAGTGTTCGGACGAGTGATCGACGCTTCGAGCTTCGATCGGCGATCTACACCGCATCGGCGGGCGACGATACGCGAGAGAACATCGGCTTCGACTGGTCGTTCGACGACGGTTTCACCGTTTTTGGTGAGGCGATCGCGAGGCCGCGCCTCTTTGGTCGATTGGCCTCGTTCTCGATCGGCGTCGTCGGTGTTCGGACCGAACTCGTCGACCTGAGCACCGGCGACCGGGTCGGTCGCCGAGCCTCGCTCTATGGCGTCACAGACCTCCAGATCGTTCAGCCGGGCGAGTGGAGCCCGGGCTTGGACTTCTTCGCGCGTGTCTTCGGCACGCCGGAGGTCGGGACGTCAGCCACGGACTGGTACCTGAGCGGTGGCTTCGCATTGCGCACCCCGTTCCCCGGCCGTGACGAAGACGCGATGGTCGTTGGCTTCTCGTATCAGCGCTTCGGCAAGGATTACCTCGACTTCGTCCGTGCTTCGGGCCAGAACGTGACTTCGGACGAGTCGATCATCGAGCTGAGCTACCGCGCCCAGGTCTTTCGCTGGTTCGCGGTGCAGCCCGACCTGCAGCTGGTGATCGATCCCCATTTCAGTGGGCGCAATGCCGTGGCCATCGGTCTGCGCGGCGTGATCGACCTCTGAGCCGGTTTCGCTCCGCGCGAGGCCTGCGTGGCGCGCAGCTCGGCGCTCTGTCACGCTCGGCGGGAGAGGCCGGGGATACTCGACGCGGGAAGAGGCCATGGCGACCAATCAAGGCGGGCTCGACAAGCATCTCGAGCGCATCGAGACCGACGGCTTCACCGTCATCGAGGACGTCTTCGACGCCGACGCCGCGGCGGGCTGGCTCGCGACGCTCGATCGGCTGGTCGATGAGCTCGGGATCGGTCGCGGGCCGAACGACTTCGAGGGCTTCTCGACGACGCGCGTCTACAACCTGCTCGCCCACGACCGCACGTTCGAGCCGATCCCCACGGACGACGCCGTGCTGCCGCTCGTCGAAGCCGTGCTCGATCGCGGGTGCTTGATCTCTTCTCTGTCGTCCATCGACATCGCGCCGGGCGAGAAGGCGCAGATGCTCCACGCCGACGACCAGCTGCTGCCGATTCGCCGCCCGCACGACGCACTGGTCTGCAACACGATGTGGGCGCTCACCGATTTCACCGAGGCGAATGGAGCGACCCGGCTGGTGCCGGGCAGCCACCTCGCCGACCACGCGCCGCGACCCGATCAAGCCGTCGAGAGCATCGCCGCCGAAATGAAGCGCGGCAGCGTGCTCGTCTGGAACGGCAGTCTCTGGCACGGGGGCGGCGCAAACGCGACGCGTGATCGCCGGGTCGGCATCGCGATGAACTACTGTGCGGGCTTCATTCGACAGCAGGAGAATCAGCAGCTGGGGATTTCGCCCGCCGTCGTGCGTGGCTTTTCGAAGCGGCTGCGCGAGCTCGTCGGCTATGGCGTGTACAACCACCTGATCGGCCACATCGAGAAGCGCAGCCCCGACTTCCTGCTCGGGGGCGATGGCGCCCTCGACTCGGTCTGGGATCTGGCGAACCGTCGCAACAAGGGCGAGCGAGGCTAGGCTAGGGGGCCCATTGGTCCCCAGCCGCGCGTCAGGAGCCCGTCATGCAACGTGTCCGGATCGCCACCTTCAGCGAGCTCGAACCTTCGAAGCCCGAGCACGCGCTGGTCGAGGACGTCGATCTCGTGATCGTTCGCTGGCCCGGCGCCGATGACGTGTCGGTGCTCTATGGGCGATGCCTTCATCGCGGCGCGCTGCTCTCGGATGGTCACGTCGACGGCGAGGATCTCATCTGCGGGCTGCACAACTGGGACTACCGCTTTCGCACGGGCGTCAGCGCGTACACGAACAGCGAGCGTCTCGAGAAGTTCACCCACTGGGTCGAGGACGACGGCGTATTCGTCGATGCCGACGAGATCCGCGAGTGGGAGCGCTGTCATCCCCAGCCCTACGACCGCGAGGCCGACCTCGGCACCTACGCCGATCCACACGGCACCCCGGACGAGCCCTTCAATCACTGGATTCAGGAGCTCGCCGAGCACGGGCTCGAACGCGCCGGCCACCACGGCCGCGTCGACGCGATGGGGGTACCCCGCGGTGAGCTGCCGCAGTGGGAGTCCATCCAGATCATGACGGCCCAGCTGCATCGTCCGCCGCTGCTCGACGACCACGAGGTCGGCGCGCGGGTGGTGATCGGGCCCAATGCGAAGAAGCCACTCGTGCTCGAGACGCCGCTCTTCGTGTCGGACATGAGCTACGGCGCGCTGTCGGAGGAGGCCAAGGTCGCGCTCGCCCGCGGCGCACAGGCAGCCGGCACCGGCATCTGTTCTGGGGAGGGCGGCATGCTGCCCGAGGAGCAGGCCGAGAACGACCGCTATCTCTATGAGCTGGCATCGGGGCGCTTCGGCTTCTCGATGGACAAGCTCGCGCGCGTCCAGGCCTTTCACTTCAAGTGCGGGCAGGGGGCGAAGACGGGCACGGGGGGCCACCTGCCCGGGCACAAGGTGAGGGGGAAGATCGCCGAGGTGCGCGGGATCCCGGAAGGCACCCCCGCGATCTCGCCGCCGCGATTTCCCGACTGGGACAACCTCGACGACTACCGGCGATTCGGCGACGAGGTCCGCGAGGCGACCGGGGGGATCCCGATTGGCTTCAAGCTCTCGGCCCAGCATGTCGAGCGCGACGTCGAGGCGGCGATCCGGGGGGGCGCCGACTACGTGATCCTCGATGGTCGCGGCGGTGGCACGGGCGCGGCGCCGCTCATCTTTCGCAACAACATCAGCGTTCCGACGATCCCGGCGCTCGCGCGTGCGCGTCGCCACCTCGATCGCACGGGCCGCGGCGACATCACCCTGGTCATCACAGGTGGCCTGCGGGTGCCCTCCGACTTCGTGAAGGCGCTGGCGCTCGGCGCCGACGCCATCGCGCTGTCGAACTCGGCGATGCAAGCGATCGGGTGCATCGCCATGCGCGCATGCCACACCGACAACTGCCCTGTCGGGATCGCCACCCAGCAGGATCACCTGCGCGCTCGGTTGAACATCGAGCTCGCAGCGAGGCGGCTGACGCGCTTCCTCGATTCATCGACCGAGCTCATGCGCGTCATGGCTCGCGCGTGCGGTCACGATCACCTCGATCAGTTCGCCGTCGATGACCTCGCCACGTTCGACCGCGAAATGCATCACCTCACGGGGATCGAGTACGCCGGCGTTCTCCCCTGACAGCCCCCCTGTTTCTGCGGTCGCGCGCGGCCGGTATCATCGCGCCCGAGAGGGGGGCGGGGGGTGGAGAACGCACGAGAGAACTGGTCTGGTCGGCTGGGTTTCACGCTCGCGGCCGTCGGCTCGGCCGTGGGCCTCGGCAACATGTGGCGGTTCTCGTACATGGCCGCCGAGAACGGCGGCGCCGCCTTCGTCTCGCTCTACGTCGTGATGACCCTGATCGTGGGGCTGCCCGTCATGCTCGCCGAGCTCACACTCGGCCGGGGGGCGCGGCGCAGCCCGATCCAGGCGCTCGCGCACTACGGCGGCCCGGCCTGGCGTCCCCTCGGTGGCGTCTTCGTACTCGCCGGTCTCTTGATCCTCGCGTACTACAGCGTGATCGCCGGCTGGACCTTCCGATACGCGGTCGAGTCGGTCATGGTCGGCTTTCCCGCCGACGCCGGTGGGCATTTCACGTCCATCGCGAGCGGCTGGCCGGCGCTCGGCTGGCACCTGCTCTTCATGACGATCACCGTCGCAGTCGTCTCGGGCGGGATCCGGTCGGGCATCGAGCGCGCCTCGATCATTCTGATGCCTCTGCTCGCTCTGATCGTCGTCGGTCTCGCGATCTACGCGAGCACGCTCCCGGGCGCCTCCGAGGGGTACGCCTACTACTTCAACACCGACTTTGGCGCGATCTGGAGTCGCGACGTGCTGCGCGACGCGGCGGGCCAGGCCTTCTTCAGCCTGAGCCTCGGCATGGGCGCGATCCTCACCTATGCGAGCTACCTCGACCGCAACACCGACTTGCCCCTCGAGTCGGTGACGATCGCAATCTCGGATTTCGGCGTCGCCTTCATCGCCGGCCTCGTGGTGTTTCCGCTGTTGTTCGCGCTCGGCCTGCAAGAAGACGTCGGTGCGAGCACGCTGGGCGCGCTCTTCATCACGCTGCCGGGCGCCTTCGGTCAGATGGGCGGCGTGGGCGCCTTCGTGGGCGTTGCGTTCTTCTTCGCCCTGCTCGTTGGCGGCCTCACGAGCGCGATCTCGCTGCTCGAGGTCGTCGTTTCGTCGGCCATCGACTCGCTCGGTGTGAGCCGACGCAGTGCCGCGATCGCGTGTGGCGCGGGCATTGCGCTGCTCGGTGTGCCGGCGGCGTTCTCACTGGACGTGCTCGGCCTGATGGATCAGATCGGCGGCAACCTTCTGCTGATCCTCGGTGGGTTGATGCTCTCCCTCTTCGTCGGCTGGTTCATGCCGAACGCCCTCGAAGAGGCGTCAGAGGGGTCGAGCTTCGCGTCTTTGCTCTTCGGTTGGCGCGTGCTGTTGCGCTTCGTCGTCCCGGCGATCCTGGTCGCGATCCTCTGGTTTACCGTCGGCGACACGATCGCGATGATTCGGGACCTGATGGCGAGCTGACTCGCTGCGCGTTCGTCTCGGCGAGGCTCGTCACGCTTCACCTGATGGCGAGCTGACTCGCTGCGCGTTCGTCTCGGCGAGGCTCGTCACGCTTCGCGGCAGACGCGGTTTCGCCCCGATTCCTTGGCGCGAATCATCGCCTCGTCGGCCCGCTTCACCATGCTGGCGCCATCGTCGCCGAAGCGGTACTCGCTCACCCCGAAGCTGGCGGTGACGGCGATGGCGCCGCCAGCTGCGCTTGCCTCGATCACGCCGCGCAGGCGCTCGGCGACCTGCTCGCCCCGATCGAGATCGAGGCCCGGCGCCACGATCAGAAACTCCTCGCCGCCCCAGCGGCCGAAGAAGTCGGTGTCGCGCCGCGCACGGTCGACGACGAGGCTCACCCGCCGCAGCGCGCGATCGCCCTCGTCATGGCCGTACCCGTCGTTGATCCGCTTGAACCGGTCGAGATCGAAGAGCAGGACGGCGAGCGGTGTCGCATCGCGCGACGCCCGCTTGATCTCGCGCTCCAGGTGGGTCGTGATGGCGCGCCGATTCGCGATGCCCGTCAGAAAGTCGGTCTCGGCGAATGCGCGTAGGTCGACGGCCATCCGGTGGGTGTCGATCAAGCGCTCGCGCATGTAGGCGAACGCGTAGAGGATGCCCGCGCACCCGAGCAGGCCGATGAAGAACTCGCTCAGATCGGCGTGGTAGATCTCGCCGCCGGGCACGAGCCAGTCTCGAACGACGAAGATGCCGCCGCCCAGCACGGCGAGATTGAAGAGGATGGCCTCCCGCCGCTCGAGCAGCAGGAATGCGAAGACGAACACGCACGGGAACCAGATGAAGAGCTCGTAGGCGTCGGTGATCGGCATCAGGCCGGGTCGGCCCTGCATCGTCGTGAAGTGGACTCGCTCGATCAGGACGCCACCGCCGACCGAGAGCAGCAGCAGCTCGGCGTGGCGAAGATGGCCGCGCCAGGTGATGAGACCGACGGTGCCGAAGAGCAGCGTGAGCATCGGCACGATCACGCGCTCAGAGGACGATACGTCCTTGGCGGCGCCGATCAGCCAGAAGGTGCCCGACAGGGCGGTCGCGACACATGCCGCCGTGAGCAGCACGATCCGGCGCAGGCGCGCATCCATCCCGGGCTCGAGCTGCGTGACGTCGCTCGAGCGCCAGGGCTCGCCTCCAGAACGAGGCGGTGACGTGTCGGACCCAGGCACCATGCCAGGCTCCTCCCTGCACCGTTCATCGGCGAATCGCGCGAACTGCGTGAGTTTGCACACCGTTGGGTGTCGCACGCGCGCCTCGCCTCCAGCTGGATGGAACTCGTACAGGGACGTGGCAACCTTTGGCCATGACCCGCGGCACGCCCGAAGCCGAGATCGACGTCGACACCGACTTGGCGCGCACGCTCCTCGAGCGTCAACACCCCGACCTGGCCGAGATGCCGCTGGCCCTCGCGGGCGAGGGCTGGGACAACGCGATGGTGCGCGTCGGCGATGGGCTCGTGATGCGCATTCCGCGCCGAGCGGCGGCCGCGAAGCTGATCGAGCACGAGCAGCGCTGGCTGCCCGTGCTCGCGTCGATGCTCCCCGTCGACGTGCCTGCGCCGGTGCGGGTCGGCCAAGGCGACGCCGCACACCCGTGGCGCTGGAGCATCGTGCCCTGGTTCGAGGGGCAGACGGCGAACATCGCACCCCTCGCAGACGAAGAGGCGGAGCGTCTCGGTGCCCTCCTCGCCGCGCTGCACGTCGCGGCGCCTGCGGATGCTCCGTTCAACCCGGTTCGGGGCGTTCCGCTCGCCGCGCGTCGCGACGCCGTCGAAGAGCGGCTCGCGCGGCTGGCCGAAAGAGTCGAGTGTGTCGACGAGGCGGTCGGTCGCGTGTGGCGCGACGCGCTCGCGGCCCCGGTCGATACCGTGCGCACCTGGCTGCACGGCGATCTCCACCCTCGAAACGTCCTCGTGACCGATGGTCGACTGCGGGCGGTGATCGATTGGGGAGACCTTGCGGCCGGAGACCGTGCGACCGATCTCGCGTCGATCTGGATGCTCCTTGGGACGCGTCGCGCGCGCGAGCGCGCGATCGCATCCGCGGGTGGCGTCGACGCCGCCACCGTTGCGCGGGCCAGGGGCTGGGCCGTCCTCTTCGGGGCCGTGCTCCTCGACACCGGACTCGTCGATCATCCCGCCCACGCCGAGATCGGTCGGTCCACGCTCGAGCGCGTCCGCGATGACGCCTGAGCGGGGTGACACGGTCGCGCGGCGCCGACGAATCGCCCGTCGAAGCTCTACTCGAGGCTGCGTGGGCGCTCGACACAGTGCACGCCGCCCGGGGCCTCGATCAGCGTGGCGCAGCGGTTGCAGTGGCTGCATCCGTTCACGTGCTTTGGGTCGGCCTCGGCGCGCTTCGGGAAGTCGGGGTCGTAGATCAGCGGGCGTCCGAGCTGGATGAAGTCGAAGCCGGCTTGCATGACGTTCGCGATGCTCTCGGTGCTGCACACGCCACCGATGTAGCAGACCCCACACTGCACCCGGTCGCGAATGCGGCGGGCGTGATCGAAGAAGAAGAGCTCTTCGTAGGGGTAGTCGCGAAAGAGGCGCGGCCCGACGAGGCGCAGGCCGAGGCGCATGATCGGGTTCGTCTCGTTCTCGAGCATCCCCTGGTACAGCGAGTCGCCGCGAAACAGCATCATCGGGTTCATGCTGCTCGTGCCGCCGCTGCAGACGATGACATCGAGCGAGCTCTGCTCGAGCAAGGCCGCGATCTCGACCGAGTCGTCCCAGTCGATGCCGCCGCTCACACCGTCGTGCATGCTGATCTTGCCCAGCAGGGGGAAGTCGTCGCCCACAGCGCCGCGCACCGCTTCGAGCACCTCGAGGGGAAAGCGCATGCGGTTCGTGAGCGAGCCCCCGTAGGCATCCTTGCGCCTGTTCGTGCGGGGGCTGATGAACTGGCTGATTCCGTAGCCGTGGCCGAAGTGAATCTCGATCGCGTCGAACCCGACGCTCTTCATGAAGCGCGCGGCCTCGGCGAACACCGCGACCCGCTCGCGAATCTGCGGGATCGTGAGCGCACCGGCGAAGGGCATGCCCGCCGCGACCCCGAGGCTGTTCAGACCGCGGCTCGGGCCGAGCGGCCGGCGGCCGTCGAGCTGCTTGTTCTTCGTGAATGCACCTGCGTGACCGAGCTGGCCCGAGACGGCTGCGCCCGTCGCATGCACTCGGCCGATCAGGCGTTCGAGCTCGGGGCGGATGCCTTCGTGCATGTAGAGCATGTGTTCATGCAGCCGCCCATCGTTCTCGGCCGCGCAGTATGCGAGGGTCGTCATCCCGATCCCGCCCTCGCCGATGCGTTCGTGGACTCGCGTCAGCTGATCACCGGGGATCCCGTTCTCACTCATGCCGAGCGAGGTGGCGGCCTTGATCAGGCGATTGCGCAGCGTGAGACCGCGCACACGGGCGGGCGAGAAACAGCGCTCGATCGGGTCTTGCATGAAGCCTCCAGGGCAAAAGAGCCTAGCGCGGCCCACGCGGGCGACGCGAAACGCCCCCACTCAGAGATCGACGTGATGCAGTCGGGGGTGACTCGGGTCACGATCAACACCCACCGGCGTTGCGCTCGATTGGAGGAGTGGCATCGTCCCGGCCTGGAGGTCCTGACATGCATCATCGAAAGATCCTTTCTCTCGCTTTCGCCGTGGCGCTGACGGCCGTGACGTCCATCGGCTGCGTTTCCTCGGGCAAGTACAACGAGCTCGAAGCCGAGCGCG
The DNA here is from genome assembly GCA_965250285.1 of Myxococcota bacterium. GTDB lineage: Bacteria > Myxococcota_A > UBA9160 > UBA9160 > UBA4427 > CAYYSY01. Next base: position 4,187,713 of record OZ252299.1, on the reverse strand, counting down.
ATGCGCTCGCCGCGGAGCAGACCGAGATCGCGGGTCAGCTCGAGAGCCTGCGGGCCGAGAACGAAGAGATGAAGAGCACCTACGGTGAGCTCGTCCGCGAGCTGCAGTCGGAGGTCGAAGCCGGTCAGATCACGATCCAGGAGGTCGTCGACGGGATCCGCCTGGGTGTCTCCGACGAGCTGCTGTTCAGCTCGGGCGGCACGACGATCGGTGAGACCGGGACCTCGTTGATCGCGCGCGTCGCCGGTCAGATCAAGGACGAAGACGCGATCATCTTCGTCGAGGGTCACACCGACGACGTGCCGGTGGGCAAGAGCCTGCGCGCTCGCTACCCCACGAACTGGGAGCTTGCGGGCGCACGCGCTGCCCTGGTCGTGCGTGAGCTCTCCGAGAACGGTGTCGATCCGACGCGACTGCGCGCGGTCTCGCGCGGTCCCTTCGCCCCGCTCGTGCCGAACGATTCGCCCGAGAACCGTGCACGCAACCGTCGCACCGAGATCATCCTGCGAGCTGTGCCCGCGATGTGATCCGAGCCGAGCTCGGGCGCGGCTCGAGACGAGCACCGCTCGGCTTCAGCGCCCCTTGAAGACGGGCGCGCGCTTCTGAAAGAACGCGGTGAGGCCTTCGCGCGTATCCTCGGTCGCGATGTTCACCGATTGCGAGACGTTCTCGGCGTCGATCGCATCGTCGAACGTGCGCGACGAAGCATCGGTCAGCATGCGCTTCGTGAGCGACAGAGCGATGGGTGGGCCGGCGGCGAGTCGGCTCGCCCAGTCGTCGACGAAGGCGTCGAGCTCGGCAGCGGGCACGACTCGATTGACGAGCCCGAGGCGATGTGCCTCTTCGGCCGGGACGAACTCGGCGAGCATCGCGAGCTCTTTGGCCTTGTGGAGGCCGACGAGCCGCGGCAAGAGCCACGTGCCTCCGTAGTCCACCGAGAGCGCTCGCTTCGCGAAGATCTGGCAGAAGCGAGCGCGGTCGCTCGCAACGACGAGATCGCAGCCGAGTGCGATGTTCCACCCGGCCCCGGCCGCGGTGCCGTCGACCTTCGCGATCGTCGGCTTCGAGAAGTGATGGAGCGTGAGGGCGGGCGCCGTGATGCGACGCATCGTCGACATCATGTGGCCCTCGTCGCCGCCGCCTCCCAGATCGCCCCCGGCGCTGAACGTCTCGTTCGCGCCCGTCAGTACGACGACGCGCACGCCCGCATCGGCCTCGGCCTGATGCAGCGCCCTATCGAGCTCGTCGGCCAGGTCGAAGTCGATTGCGTTCTTGCGCTCGGGGCGGTCGAGGGTCAGCGTGCAGACCCCGTCCGTGCTCGTCTCTCGCTGCAGTGAAGCCATGTCGTCTCCCTTGACTCGGCGCCGCGCGCCGTCGCTCGGCTACTTGCAGAGGCCGCCACCGATCCAGGCGTAGGGCTCGCAGTCGTAGATGAGACGCCCGACCTCTCCGTGCTGCCAGTCGAGCGGCCGCAGGGCATACGGCGGGGGCATGCCGGGGGCGGGCGTATCCTGGAGATCCTCGACGGGCACGGGATAGTCGACCCAGTCCTTCGGGGCTCGCCAGCCCGGCGGCGGTACGAGCTCGTGCCGGGTGCCGGCCACCGGGTACATGGTTCGCCAGTGGTGAATGGCCTCCGCCATCTTCTGCACGACCTCGGGGTGTTTGTCGGCGAGGTTGTTGTGCTCGTTCGGATCGTCGGAGATGCGGAACAGGTAATTCTCGACGTCGGCCGACAGCAGGCCCTGCTCGATCTGCTGAACGAGCTTCCACTCGTCGTCGAAGGCCGTGATGCTGAAGCGCCCATGGATCGGGGTCTCTGACGCAAAGAAGACGTATTCGTCGCGCGGCGCCGGTTCGCCCTCCCGAATGGCGGCCCAGAGGTCGTTCCCATCGAGCTCGAAGTTCGGCTGCGGGTCGACGCCGGCCGCGGCAGCCAGAGTCGGGAAGACGTCCATCACGCTCATGATGCTCTCGAATTTCGTTCCTGCTTCGAGCTGATCGGGCCAGCGCATGACCGAAACGACGCGGATGCCGCCCTCGAAGGTCTCGCCCTTGCCACCCCGCAGCGGCACGTTGTCGGCGCCGCCGGTCGCGTAGGCTGCGCCGCCGTTGTCGCTGAAGAAGAGGACGATCGTGTCGTCGGCGATCCCCTGCTCATCGAGCGTGTCGAGCACTCGGCCGACGGCCTGATCCATCGCGTCGACGACGGCTGCGTACATCGGCCGGGCGCTCGGGCGCATCATCAGCTTGGCGATCTGGCGTGACTGGTCGGTGTTCTTGCTGCGCGCCGCCTTGCGGTCGTCGTCCATGTCGGCGTACTTCGCCTTCAGATCGTCGGGCGCGTCGAGTGGCGTATGCGGTGCGATGAAGGGCACGTACAGAAAGAAGGGCTTCTCGGGGTCTCGTTCACGGATATAGCGAGAAGCTTCGTCGGCCAGCAGGAACGTCTCATAGCCCTCGTCGCTGATCGACTCGCCGTTGCGCTGAAAGTCCTTACCGCCCTGATTCGCGAAGGGCGGGAAGTACCCGACCTCGGTGTGGAGGTGGCCATAGAAGTGCTCGAACCCGCGCTCGTTCGGGTGATAGGTGCTTTGCGCATGGCCCAGGTGCCACTTGCCGACCATGGCCGTCTGATAGCCCGCATCGCGGAAGCTCTCGGGCATGAAGCGTTCGTCGGGGTGAATGCCGTTGGTGTGCCAGGGCATGATCACGCCGTAGGCGACGCCGAGTCGAATGGGGTCGCGCCCCGTCATCAGCGCCGCGCGCGTGGGGGAGCAGATCGGCGTTGTGTAGAAGCGATCGAGCTGAACACCCTCTGCCGCGAGCCGATCGAGCGAAGGCGTCTCGATCACCTCTTCGCCGTGGTAGCCGACGTCCGACCAGCCGAGATCGTCCGCAAGAAAGATGATCACGTTCGGCTGATCGGGAGCCGCCATGGCGGGCATCGCGGCGAAGGGCGCCGAGGCGAGCCCGAGAGCGCCACAGACGACGCGGGCGATCTGCGCCGTGCGACCCGTGCGTCGCGCGGTGGGTTGGGCGTTCATTCGGATTCTCCTGACTCGACCGGGGGTGATGGGGCGCGCCGCAGGCGGTGCGGCGACGCAGGGTTGGGTGCGCTGAACCCGGGTGCTCGCGTCTGCATGCGCGCCCCGACGATCTCGCTCTCGGATTCGACGCGATCGCTCATGCCGCGAGGCCTTCGTGAGCCGAGGCGTCGCGATCGATCGCCTCGTCGAGCCAATCGGCGAACCGGAGTCGACGCACGGCCGCGACCGATCGTTCGAGCATGGCGTCGATGACGGCGTCGCTGTCCGTGAACGAGCCGAGGCCGAGCGAGACGACAGACGTCATCAGCGTCTGGAACGAGAAGCCGCGGTACTCGTGCCACGCGGTCTCGGGGTCGAGCGGCGCCCCGTGCTCGGCGCGCGCTTCGCAGTAGGTCTCGACGATGGAGCGCTCGTGCTCGGCGAGCACGTCGGCACGCATCGAGTTCATCAGGAAATAGGCGACGTCGCGTGTCCCCCGCCCCCAGTGGGCCCCCTGAAAGTCGAGCATGCCCAGCTCGCCACCGACCTCGAAGAAGTTGCCGATGTGGCTGTCGCCGTGAACGAGCGTCCAGGGTTCGCCGTACCACGCGCGCTGCAGGGCCGGCCAGTGTGCGAAGGCGCGGTGTGCGAGGGTGGCTTCGCTGTCTCCGACCATCCCATTCGATCGTTCTGCGCAGCGCGGAACGGCGAGGCGATTCACGGCGAGCATGATGGGCTCGAGCGACGGCGAGAGGAAGGGATGCAGGGCGAGCGGCAATGCTGCTTCGCGGCGCTCGCTCGGCCAGCCCTCGAACCCGGCATGCAGCTTGGCGAGCGTGCGCACGCACCGTCGGGCAAGCTCGATGTCGATGCCTTCGAGCATCGCGCGGTTCACGAAGAGCCGGGCGCTCGGTCGCGTGGCGAGGTCTTCCATCACGATCACGAATCGGCTTCGTCGCTCGTCGACGGCCCAGATTCGGGGCGATGCGATCGGCAGCTGTCGAGAGAGGTGGCGGCACACGGCACACTCGATCTTCCAGAAACCGATCAGGTTCGCGAACACACGCGTCGGTCGATCGGGAGACGGTTGCTTCACGAAGATCGACGCCGGTGCGTCCGCGCCGGCCGAATTCGCCCAATCGAGCGTGAGGACCGAGTTGCGGCAGTTGCTGCTCGGTGCCTCGCGCGCTGTCTCACGGATGCGTTCGGGGCGTTCGTCGACGGGCCACGGTGTGACCCCGTGCGCTTGCAACAGGTTCGCGAGCACGCTCGGGTCGGTGAAGGGCGCCGGGGTGAGGGGCAGCGCCCCTCCGAAGGGATCGCTGCACGCATCGACGCCGACGTCGACGAGCGCACGCGTGAGGGCTCGCGTGAGGATCAACTGGTCTCTCATCGGGAGGGCTCCGCAGGGGCCGCTCGGCCGCCCCTGCGCGCAGCGACCGTCATGCGTCGGCGAGCGCCTGCACGACGTCGGCCCACAGATCGGGGTCGGGGGATGTGTGGGAGACGAGGCTCAGTCGATCGACGACGCCGGCGTAACGCTTGCGCAGCTCTTCGGCGAGACCGTCGCGGGGCGCTACGACGGCGAGCTGAGCGAGCAGATCGTCGTCGATCAGACCGGCCATCTCGAGCCACTTGCCCTGTTTCGACAGCCGGTTCAGCTCTTCTTGCAGATCGCCCATGCCGATGTGGTCGAGCACCGGCCGGTACGCCGGGGTCGAACCGTAGAAGCTGAGCTGGGCGCGAGCACCGTTGCGCGCCGTCTCGAACTCTTCGTCGGTGCGGCCGGTCACGATGATGCACTGGCCGGCGATCTCGAAGTCGCTTCGCGTCCGCCCAGAGGTCTCGAGCCCCGCACTCAGCCAGGCCGTCGTCTGCGTGCGCAGGAAGTCGGTCGTGTGGAACGGGTGCACGAAGAAGCCATCGGCCACCTCGCCGACGGCCTCGGTCATGCGCGGACCGACGCCGGCAGCGAAGATCTTCGGTACACCGAATGGATTCGGGCCGGGATTGAAGACGGGCGTCATCAGCGTGTGCTCGTAGAATTCGCCGCGAAACTCGAGTCGCTCGTCCTCTTGCCAGCACGACCAGATGGCCCGAATCGCGAGGATCATCTCGCGCATGCGGGCCGCGGGCTTCGACCAGGTCATGCTGAAGCGTCGCTCGATATGGGGCTTGATCTGCGTGCCGAGCCCGAGCACGAAGCGCCCCTTCGACATCAGCTGCAGGTCGTAGCCGATGTTTGCGAGGGTCATCGGATTGCGCGCGAAGCCGATCGCGATCGCCGTCATCAGCTCGATGCGCGAGGTCGACTGAGCCGCGACCACCAGCGGAAAGAACGGGTCGTGGCGGCCCTCGTAGGTGAACGCGCCGTGGTAGCCCTTGCTCTCGAGCGTCGCTGCGATCGGGCCGGCTTCGGCGGGGTCGTCGACCAGCATGTTTCCATCGATCTTCATCGAACCTGCGTCCTCTTCTCTTTCTCTCGGTGTCGTCTCACGGATCGTCGCACTCGACGAGCGTGTACTCGCGGTGGGTGTCGGATCAGCCGTCGCTCGAATCGAGCGTCTCGCCGATCTCGGCGGCGCAGCCGAAGCCTGGGAGGAACGTGACCCCCGGCCCCGGGTGGCAGCTCGCGCCGCAGAGCCAGAGGCCCTCGATGGGGGTGCGATGGGCCGAGCCTTCGACGAGCGTCCGCGCCCCGAGCATCTGGTCGGGGTGGAGCAGGCCATGCGTGAAGTCGCCGCCGGTCGCGCCCTGCATGGTGGCGAAGTGGTCGGCCGAGAAGATCGCCTGCTCGACGATCAGCTCGCGAAAGCCGGGGTACACGCCCTCGATGCGGTTGATGATGCGCTCCGCCATCTCGTCGCGCAGCTTGCCGCGCACGTCCTTGTGGGCGTCGAACGGAAAGTAGAAGCCGTAGGTCGTGCCGATGTGGAAGCCCTCGGGCGCGAGCGTCGGGTCGACCACGGTCGGGATCTGCAGCGCCGCCGGCGGGTTCGTGGGCAGCTCACCGGCGAGGCTCGCCTCGTAGCTCGCCTGCAGATCGCGCGGCTCGGCGAAGAGCGACATGTTGAAGCGTGTGGCCGGGTCGTCGTTCATCCACGCGAGCGCACCCCCGTACTCGGGAAGCCCCTTCAGCTTGAAGAGCAGGTGGACGTAGGCCGCGCGATGATCGATCGCCGAGATCGTCTCGGCGACGCCGGCGGGCGTGTCGTCTTCGCCGACGAGGCCGAAGAACGTCGCCTGCTTGTCGAGGTTCGAGACGATGTGCCGGGCGTGCACGACCTGGCCGTTCTTCAGCTCGACGCCCGTAGCGCGTCCATCCTCGACGACGATGCGACGGGCAGGTTGGCCGAGCCGGACCTCGCCGCCCTTCGCCTCGATCGATCGCACGAGCGCCTCGCTGAGCGAGCCCATTCCGCCGCGGACGCGCTTCATGATGCCGCCCGAATCGTTCGGCGACAGGGTGTAGACGAGGCAGAAGGCGCTGCCCGGCGTGTAGGGGCCCTTGTAGGTCGACTGCACGGCTGCGAACGCCAGCAGGGCTCGCAGCGGGCGATGTCGCTCTTCGTCGGGGAAGAAGCGATCGATGAGATCCATCGCGCTGCCCTCGAACGTGAGCCGCAGCGCCTCGCGCGCCTTTTCGTTAGGGGCCTCGGCGAGCAGCGTCTCGTACGACTTCGGTTCGGTGCAGGCGGCGTAGCGCGCGATGGCCTTGGCGGGGTAGCGCGTGAACGCGACGAGCTTGGCGAACCCGACGAAGGCCTTGAAGCCGAATCGCTTCAGGATGCCGAGGGCGAGCTTGAGCGGGTTCGAGTAGAAGACGACGGGCGGGTCGTCCTTGCTCGAGAGCGTGCACGACATGACGTCGAGGTCGAGCAGCTCAACGCCCCAACGATCGAGTTCGAGCGCGTCCGTGACTTCTTTCGCGAGCGGGAACAGGAGCGAAGCGCCGACGTCGTTTCGGCAGCCCTTCAGAATCTCGCGCGTCCCGGCCATCCCGCCGACGTAGCGGTTCTTCTCGAGCACGAGCACGCGTTGGCCGCGGTCGGCCAGCAGGGCGGCGGTGGCCAGGCCGTTGTGGCCGGCTCCAATGACGACGACGTCCGGTGCGAACTCGCTCATGTCGGGGCGCTCCCTCTTCGGGCAGGGGCCGGCGGCGAGGCCGGCGCTGGGTCGACGGTCGATGGTGGCCCGCCCGAGCGGGCGCACCCGCCCCAGAAGGCCGATTCAGAGTAACTTATCGCTTGATTGAATCAAGTGATAAGGCTAGGTTCCGAGCCATGGCCCGCCCCTCTGCGCGAGAGCGCCTCCTCGACTGCGCCGAGAACCTCTTCGCCGCGCGCGGCCTGAGGGGCGTTTCCCTGCGCGCGATCAACGCCGAGGCCGGTCTCTCGCCCGCGGCGCTCCACTACCACTTCGGAACCCAGGAGGCACTCGTCGAGGCGCTGCTCGAGCGGCGCATGCCGGCGCTGATGGGCCGCCGGGCCGAGCTGCTCGACGCGCTCGAGGCCGCCGACACACCGCCGACGGCACGCCAGGTGTTGTCGACCCTGCTCCAGCCCATGGCCGAGCTGCTGCGCGAGCAGGGCCCGGCCGGGCTCCGCTATCTGCGTTTGATCTCGCGTCTCCACGCCGAGGGCGACATCGACCGCGAATGGGTGATCGGCCGGCATGCGGGCGGGGTCGAACGTCTCGGCCCGCTGATGCGCGCCGCGTTGCCCGACGTCCCCGAACCGCTGCTGTTGCTGCGGGCCAAGTGGGCGATCGACGTGATGCTGTTCAGCCTCGCCCAGGGCCCATCGACCTTCGGCGAGGGGCTCGACGCCTACGTGTCCGAGCTGCTCGAATTCGTGACCGGGGGCATGAGCGCCCCGGTCGCCCCGCCGGCGCCTGGCGCCTGAACGCTGCGCCGCAACCCACCCACACGGGGCCCCGCCCCTCGATCCTGGAGAGACGACATGACCTCCCCGCTCGACCTCCTCCCCGTATCCGGCGCACTCGGCGCCGAAGTGCGCGACATCGACCTCGGTCTCGTCGGCGAAGATCAGAACGACACCGTGTCCGAGTCGATCCTCGCCGCGCTGTGTGAGCACAAGGTGCTCTTCTTCCGCGACCAGAAGCTCACGCCCGAGCAGCAGATCGCATTCAGCGCGAAGCTCGGCTCGATCTTCACCGACCATCCCGCGTACCTTCCGACGCACCCCGATCACCGTGAGATCGTGGTGCTCGAAGGTCAGAAGGGCGGCCGCGCCAACGTCTGGCACAGCGACGTCACGATCTCGCCCGAGCCGCCGATGGGGTCGGTGCTCTACATGGTCGAGTGTCCACCGTACGGCGGCGACACGATGTGGGCCGACATGGCCGCGGCGTACGACCTGCTCTCCGACCGGATGAAGGCCTACCTCGAGGGTCTGACTGCGTTGCACGATCTGAACGGAACCGTGCGCAACATCGTGCGTGAGCGTTCGCAGCAGACGAAGGCTCCCGGTGGGCAGGTGCCCGACACGTCGAGCCTGCCCCACGCGATCCACCCCGTCGTGCGTACGCATCCGGTGACGGGGCGAAAGATCCTCTTCGTCAACCCGACGTTCACCGCACACATCGAAGGGCTGCCGCCGGGCGAGGCCGACGCCGTGCTCGCGTTCCTCTTCGAGCATCAGAATCAGCCCGAGCTGCAGTGCCGCTGGCGATGGAGCCAGGGCGACGTCGCGATCTGGGACAATCGCTCGACGCATCACTACGCCGTCGCCGACTATGGGGATGCGCCGCGTACGATCCATCGCGTGACGATCGACGGCGAAGCGCCCTACTGAGCGGCGACGGGGACGGCCAAGCGCATGAGCGACGACACCTACGACGACATCCGCTTCGAGCTCGAAGACGGCGTCGCGGTCGTCACTCTCGACCGACCCGAGGCGATGAACAGCTTCAGCGGTCGCATGGGCGACGAGCTCGGCGACGCGCTCGCCCGTTGCGATGCCGACGACGCGGTGCGCGCCGTGGTGTTGACGGGGGCGGGGCGTGCGTTCTGTGCCGGCGCAGACATGAGCGGAGGCGAAGAGACGTTCGCGAAGCAGGACGCATCGGGCTTCAGCGCCACGCCCGTTCATCCCGCGCCCTGGGACGTCCGAAAGCCGGTCATCGCCGCGGTGAACGGCCACGCGGTGGGGCTCGGGCTGACCCTCGCGCTTCAGTGTGACGTGCGCATCGTCGCCGACGAGGGCAAGTACGGCGTCCTGCAGGTGCGGCGGGGCGTGATGCCCGATGCGTGCTGTCACTTCACGCTGCCGCGCATCGTCGGCTTCGAGCGGGCGGCGTGGCTGATGCTGACGGGCACGCGAGTGAAGGGTGCTGAAGCGGCGGCGATGGGCCTCGCCCTGCGTTCGTTGCCCGCCGACGAGGTGCTGCCCGCGGCCCTCGAGATGGCACGCGACGTCGCGGTGAACACCGCGCCCCTCTCCGCGGCGATCACGAAGCGGTTGCTGTGGCAGAGCCCGAATCTCAGTCGAGACGAGGTCGAGCGCTTCGAGACCGAGCTGCACCATGTGCTGATGGGGGCGCCCGACGCCATCGAGGGCGGCCTCGCGTACGTCGAGCGACGACCGCCCAAGTGGCAGGGCTCGGTGGCGAAAGACTGGCCGGCCTGGCCGCGGGCCGACGCCGAGCGCGACGAATCGGACTAGCGCATGTGGGTCAGGTCGCGGGCTCGAGCCAGATCACGTTGCGGTACTGACTGAAGTCGGCGAAGCGAATGCCGAACACGCGCGCACGCACGCGCTGCCCCTTCAGGCTCTCGGCCTGCCCCTGTACGTCGGACGAGTTCACCTTCCACAAGAGCGGCGCATCGATGTTCTCGAACGTCTCGCCGGGGTCGCTCGGGGTCTTGGCGCCGCGATTCGTGTGAATGAGGTAGGTCTCGCGGGCCGCGTCGCGGTCGGTGTTGCGAATCTGAAACTCGACCACCGTCGTCATCAGATACGAAGGCAGGTAGAAGAGCGCGCCGATCAGCAGCAGGCAGGCGAAGGCCGCGAGGATGCGGTCGAAGTGCCGCTTCGGGATCAGCAGCGCTGCGACGACGGCGACGGCGATGACGCCGAGCTGGATGAAGCGATTCGGCTGCCACCAGAGCACGGCGCAGGCGCCGACGACCCAGAGCACGAAGCCGAGGAGCAAAGTGAGGCCGAGGCGCTGGAAGAAGCCGCCTCGCGCGGCCTCGGTCTCCGAAGGCAGGGGCTGCTCGACCGTGTCCACACCCTCGCCGCGCTCGTTGTCGGCCATGCCCGTCACTCCGTCCTTCGCGCGCCCGAAGCTGAGCGCTGCGTGGAGCGGGAGCATCGAGAATCCCGGCGACGTTCGCCAGACGGCGTGGGCTCGGGGCTACTCGGGGCCACCCGACGCGAAGAAGACGAGGAGGGTCATGTCTTCTTCGATCTCGAAGAAGCTGTGCTCTTCGCTCGCGCCGACGAAGAGCACGGAGCCGCGCTCGACGGCCTGTTCGTGGTCTCCGACCCGCAGCCGGCCGCGCCCCTCGATGATGAAGTAGACCTCGTCCTCGTCGTGGGGGCTCTGGAGATCCTTGGATCCGGCCTTCAGCTCATAGAGCCCGCAGCTCAGGTTCGGGACGCGCAGAAACTCGAGGTAGGGCGTCCCGGCGCTTCGCTGCTTCTCGAGCAGCTCGCGAACGTGGAAGACGCGCCAGGGATCATCAATCACGGAAGCACCTCGTCGCGGGCAGGCCGGCGGGGTCGCCGGCCGCCCCCTTCGATCATAAGCGCTTCGGGGCTCGCCGTCTCGCCGAGTTGGGGGCCCCACGACGGGGCGACTAGAGCTTGGCGAGGGCGTCGTAGGTGGGCGAGTCGAGCACGATGTGGGTCAAGATCTCGGACTCGTTCTGTTTGGTGTCGCCGTCCTTCTCGACTTCGATCTCGACGTTCTTGATCGTGGCGAGACGCAGGCCCAGGCAACCGGTACACGAGGCCAGCGTGATCGTGCTGAAGCGATCCTCGGTCGCTTCGGGGCGTCCGAAGCCCTTGAGCGGCTCGTGGTCGCGCCGATCGACGCGGGCCTTGAGCGTGTCGACGTCGCTCACGAAGTCGAAGGGGCCGAGCGGCTCCGCATCGACCGCCCAGGTGTCGCAGCGCTCGCAGTACGGCGTCGATCCTTCGGCACAGGCGAGCGTCACCGGTGCGACCATCAGGATCAGCCCTTCGATGGCCCAGAGGATCATGAAGCCTGTCGAGCCGAGCGAGATGCCCATGAGCGTCCACGGCTCGAGCTCGGCGAGCTCGCCGATGAAGGACCAGATCGCCGCCGGCTGATCGATCGCCACTTCGGCGCCGTAGTAGTGCAGGGTCGCCCACCACTGCGTGTACTGAAACCCGATGCCCGCGACGACGCCTGCGACGGCGCACACACCCAGGCTGCGCACCTTGCCCGGACGCGACATCTTGCCCACGAGCATGCCGGCGATGCCGCCCGCGAAGAGGGTGGCCAGGAAGTTGATGTAGATGAACGGATTGAACGCGACGACGTACCCGTACACGACACCGAGGAGCGGGCCGACGACGAGCGCCGCCGCGATCATCAGCACGACGCCGGCCGGGTTGAATCGGCCCGAATGGCTGTAGTACGCGTTCACATCCATCGTCGAGATCCTCGATCGGCCGGCGATGCCGGCGTGCACCGCTTCGGACGCTTTCGTCCGGACGAGGATCCGTCTGTAGACAGGTGTGGAGATTCGGTGTTCAGCGTGGCTGTAGCTCGCCGCCGACCTTGAGCTCGCCCGTCACGTGCACGCTGCCCATGACCTCATCGAGATAGCCCGGTCCTTCGGGCGTGCCGATGAACCAGCCCGTCGGGCACATGGTGAGGATCTCGACGAACGAGAAGCCCTCGCCCTTCATCTGACTCTCGAAGGCGCGCTCGAGATAGCGACGGGTCTTCGTCACCCCAGCGGCGTCGTGCACCGAACCTCGTGCGACGTAGCCGACCCCCCCCAGCCCGGCGAGCATGTCCGAGATCAGGATCGGATGTCCGTGATAGCTCGGGTCGCGGCCCTCGAGCGAGTTCTTCGTTCGCTGGCCGATCACGGTGGTCGCGGTCATGTGACCTCCCGTCTCGCCGAACACGCCGTTGTTGAGCAACACGCAGGTCACGCTCTCGCCGCGTGCCGCGGTGTGAATCACCTCTTGCAGGCCTTCGTTCACCATGTCGCCGTCGCCCTGCAGCGTGAAGACGAGCCGGTCGGGCCGCATGCGCTTGGCCCCGGTCGCGACCGACGGGGCGCGGCCGTGCAGCGCCTGGATCAGGTCGAGATCGATCAGAGACGTGAGCGCGGTGTAGCAGCCGATGCCGATCACGCCGATCGTGCGCCGCTGCAGATCGAGCTTCTCGACGGCATCGAGCATGGCGCGCAGCGCGACCGGTTCGCCGCAGCCCGGACACAGGTCGTGGTCGGTCGTCAGCTGCAGCGGCGACGCGAAATCTCCGCGGCGCTCGGCGTTCTCGGGCTGGGTCTTCGTATCGATCTTCATGCGATGGCGCCTCCGAGTACACCGTCGACGGCCCGGCCTTCGATGGCGGCCTCGATGCGAGAGCGAACGACCTCGGGGTCGAGCAGGGGTCCGATGCCGAAGCCGGCCGCGTCGGTCGAGATGCCGCCGATCGGGACGACGGGCGCTTCGCCGAGTACCGAGAGCCGCACGTCGTCGATCATCTGTCCCGCGTTCTGCTCGAGGCAAGCGACCCGGGCCACGCCGCGCGCGGCTTCGGCGAGCGCGGCGCTCGGGAAGGGCCAAAGCGAGATCGGTCGGAAGTAGCCGGCGCGGATACCCTCCGCGCGGAGCTCGCGCACGGCGTGCCGCGCGAACCGGGCGAGCGTGCCGTAGGCGACGATCAGGATCTCGGCGTCTTCGGTGTGCTCGGCTTCGAAGCGCTGCTCACTCGCCTCGATGTGGTCCTGCTTCTGCTGCAGCTTCCGCCAGAACGCGTCGGGGTCGATGCCCTTCGTGCCCTTGACCATGCCGATCGGGTTCAAGTTGCGCGATCGACCCGTGCCGCCGAGCGACCCGTCGACGGCCCAATCCTTCTCGGGCAGCGGGTCGAACTCGATCGGTGTCACGTCGACGGCTTCGGCCGTATGCGCGAGCAGGTAGTCGCCCAGCAGCAGCACGGGGTGGCGCCAGCGATCGGCCAGGTGGAAGGCGAGCTGCGTGAGCTCGACGCCTTCGCGCACGTCGATCGGCGCGAGCACGATGTGCCGATAATCGCCGTGTCCGCCGCCCCGCGTCGCTTGAAAGTAGTCGCCCTGACCGCGCGCCATGTTGAAGAACACGATGGGGATCTCGGCGCGCGTGATCTCCGACATCGACTCCTGCATGAGCGAGAGCCCCTGGCCCGTCGAGCCGGTCGCGGCGCGAGACCCGGTCGCGGCGGCGCCCCACGCCTGGCCGATCGCCTCGAGCTCGCTCTCGGCGTTGATGCACGCACCGCCTTCTTCGGGCAGTCGCTTCGCGAAGGCCTCGAGCAGCTCGGTGAAGGGCGTCATCGGATAGCCTGCGAAGAAACGACAGCCGGCCGCGATCGCGGCCTCGGCCATCGCCTCGCTGCCCTCCATGAGTCGTCGCGTCATCGGCTCACCTCGTCGCGCGCTGTGGATCGCGGGGTCACGAGCTCACCTCGTGCCGGATGGGCGTCTCGTACCGGTAGATCTCGAAGCAGAAGTCGGGGCACACGAGCAGGCAGGCGCCGCAGCCCGTGCAGCCGGGCGCGAGCTCGGGCACGGCGTAGCCCGCGTCGTTCTGGGTCGCCGACATCGAGAGCACCTTCGGCGGACAGGCGGGCACGCAGAGCTCGCAGCCCTTGCAGCGCTCAGTCGCGATCCGAACCGTGCCGCGCGACTCGATCTCGCTCATGCGCCGACTCCTTCCGCGGGGCTGAGTCGATGGCTCATGCGGCGTCCTCCCAGGCGGGCATCTGCGCAGCCGGCAAGGTCTCGAAGCCCAGCGCGAGGGCGCGTTCGTTCGCCTCGAGTCGGTCGTGGCGGTAGGGCGGCACCGCCGCCTTCATGGCCGAGCGAAGCGCGTCGAGCCCGACGAGACCCGTGAGGCCGCAGTACGCACCGAGCAGCGCGATCGAGCCTGCGCCGCGGGCGTCGGCCTGCTTGGCGAGCGCGCCGGCATCGACGCCGAACGCGCGTGCATCGCCGACGTCGAGCTCGCCCTCGACGAGGCCGGCGTCGTAGACGACCACGCCGCCGGCGCGCAGCTTCGCGCGCAGCGGCTCGAAGTAGCGCGGGTGCATCACGAGCGCCGACCAGCCCCGCGCAACGATCGGGGGCGCGCCGATGCCCGTGTCGGCGACGACGACGGTCGAGTCGGTGTTGCCGCCGCGCATCGTGCCGCCGTACGTCCCGAGCGACATCACCTCGCGGCCTTCTTCCATCGCGGCGAGCGCGAGGATGCGCGCGGCGAGCTGGACGCCCTGGCCGCCGATGCCGGTGAGAAAGACCTCGCGTTCCATCGGTTACCGACCGCCGCTGCGCGACAGACCGGCCAGCGCGAAGTCGACGAGTCGCGCGGCATCGTCTCGTGACGGCGTCGCGTTCGCCGCGAGTGCGCGCTCGACGAAGCCCATGGCCAGGGTGTAGAGGAGCTCGGCATCCCCCTCGGCATCGGCCTCGAGGAAGTCGCCCGACATGCGACCTGCTTCGATCGCGTGGGCGAGCAGCGCCGTGAGTCGGCGCTCCGACTCTCGCACCTCGTCGGGGCAGACCTCGGCGAGGCGTCCACGCGCGAGCGCGAAGGGCCGGGTCGCGTCGGCGCCCGACGGGTCGAGGGCCTGCTCGAGTACCCCCGATAGCCACGCCTCGACTCGGTCGCTCGGTGTCTCGGCGGCGGCCATTCGGTGGTCGACGTAGCTCGCCAGCACGGCGATGCCGTGATCGAGCACCGCGGCGAGCAGCTCGTGCTTCGAGCGAAAGTGCCGGTAGAAGGCCTGATTGTGCAGACCCGCCTCGCGCACGATCTCGCCGACCCGGGGCTCGAGCTGCCCCGTACGCTGGATGACCGAGAGCGCGGCCTCGATCAGCCGGCCCACCTCGGCTTCGGCGGCCGCGCGACGGCTCGCGAGCGAGCGCTCGACCACGGCGGAAGCGGCGGGCAGGGCATCGGCCAAGGTGGACTCCTGATCGGGCGTCGGCGGCCCATTCGGCCGGGCGCGCCCGAGATCTCGCGAGAGAACATTGTTCCCAGAGCGTAGAATGGTATTCTGGATCTCGGCTCATGGCAACCCGACCGCTCCTCATCGGCGATCTCTTCCGGCGCAACGCGCGGGTCGTCCCCGACCGCCCTGCGGCTTCGCTGGGTGACCGCGTCGTCACGCACGGTGAGCTCGACGCGAATGGCAACCGCCTCGCCTGGGCGCTGCGGGCCCTCGGCGTCGGGCACGGCGACCGCGTCGTGTCGTGGGCCGACACCTCGCTCGACGTGCTGCCGCTGTTCGTCGCGCTCGCGAAGCTCGGCGCGGTGTTTGCGCCGCTCAACGCGCGCCTCGGCGCCGACGAGGCGGCCGAGGTCGCCCGGCTGGCTCGCGCGACCCTCCTGGTGGTCGACGCGGTGCGCGCCAGCGACGCCGAACGCGTCGCACAGGTCGCCGGGATCGAGCGCGTTGCGTTCTATCCGGGCGCAGCCTCGGGCTTCGACCCGATCCTCGAGCCAGCGCGCTTCGACGACGCGCGCGATCTCGACGAGCCGGCCCTGCGCGAGGGTGACCCGCACGTCGTCTTCTTCACGAGCGGGAGCACCGGTCGCCCGAAGGGCGTCGTGCTCTCCCACCGTGCGAATCATCTACGGACGTTCCAGGGCGTCTTTCGAGATGCGCCCGAGAAGACCGTCTGCATGTTTCCGCTCTTTCACATGGCGGCGTTCACGCTCGCGCTCGCGGCCTGGCAGACGCGCGGCGACATCGCCTTCGTCGAGCAGGCGACGGCCGAGGCGATCCTCGATGCGGCCGAGCGTCATCGATCGAATCGCATCTACTGCATCCCGCTCGTGTGGAACCGCATCCTCGCGCTCGATACGAATCGCTGGGATCTATCCGCGCTGCGCGAGCTCGACACGGGTACGTCGGCAGTGCCGATCGAGCTGGTGCGGTCGCTCAAGGATCGGTTCCCAGACACCGTGACGCGCATCTACTACGGCTCGACCGAGTGCGGGTCGGCGACGAACCTCGCCGACGAAGACGTGCTTCGGAAGCCCGGCAGCGTCGGGCCGGCATCGATCGGCGTCGACGTCGAGCTCACCGACGAAGGCGAGATTCGCTGCCGCAGCGCCTTTCTCATGGATGGCTACTTCGACGATGCCGACGCGACGGCCCACAGCCTGCGCGACGGCTGGTACTACACCGGCGACCTCGGGGCGTTCGACGACGAGGGGTACCTCTCGATCGTCGGCCGCAAGAAGGAGCTGATTCGCAGTGGGGGCGAGAGCATCTCGCCGAGCGAGGTCGAAGCGGCCCTGGCGGGCGCACCGGGCGTCGACGAGATCGCCGTCGTCGGTGTGCCCGACGTCGACTGGGGCGAGGTGGTCTGCGCCGTGGCGGTCGCGCGCGGCGGCGCTGCGCTTTCGCTCGAGGCCCTGTCTGCGGCGCTCGAAGGCAAGCTCGCCGGCTTCAAGAAGCCGCGCCGGCTCTTCCTGATCGACGCGCTGCCGCGCACGGCCGCCACCGGTCAGGTGCAGCGCGCGCTGCTCGTCGAGCAGATTCAGACCGGTGGGCTCGAAGAGGTGTCGAGCCCGAGCTGACCGACGCCGCCGCGCGGAGTCGCCCATTCCGATCGGCTCCCTCCGACCGTCGTCGGCCGGCACGGTCGATGAGCCGGCTGTCGGCGGGCGGGTGCCCGACCCTTGCGGCGCGTCCTCAGCCCGCGGCGTCGCGCGAAGCATCGGCCTCGACCTGCTTCCACCGGAAGGGCACCAGCAGGTTCGCGAAGAAGCCCTTCGGAAACGCGGGCAGGGCCTCGATGCCGATCTCTTCGGGGGGATCGCGGTCGTCGGGCAGCCAGCGCGTGCCGAAGACGACGTCCCAGATGATGAGATTGCCGCCGTAGTTGTGGTTGGCTTCTTCCATGCGCCGCGAGTGATGCCAGCGATGCAGCTCGGTGAGGCTGAAGACCCAGTTGAGCGGTCCGAGCCGCACCGGCAGGTTGGCGTGCTGATACGCGCCGTGCACGGCCGAGAAGAGGTTCACGAGCGCGAAGACCTCGAGCGGCGCGCCGAGCAGGATCAGCGGGATCCCTTTTAGAACCGTGACGACGAACAGGTCGAGCGGATGGAATCGCGCGGCGTTCAGCCAATAGAGCCGCGGCGCGCTGTGGTGCGTCGCGTGCAGGCGCCACAGCCACGGGATCTCGTGCATGGCGCGGTGAAACGAATACTCGCCCAGCTCTGCGAGCACGAGTGCCAGCGCGAGCTGCCCGACCCACGGCCACGCACTCGGCCAGAGGCCCGCGCCGATCGCCTCCGACGCCGCGGCGCCGAGCGTCGCCACGATGGCGAGCACGGCCGGTCCCCCGATGCTGACCACGACGTTGTTCGAGAGCGCGAGCCCGATGTCGGTCAAGACGTCGCCCTGGGCTCTGAGCCAGCTGCGCTGCCATGGAAAGAAACGCTCCGTCACCGCGATGGCTGCGAAGCTGATCACGATCAGCGCGGTGGCGGCGAGGTTCGCGTCGACGCCGCGCTCGATGGCGGCGATGTACACCGTGACGTCGACGGTGATGAGCAGCGGAAAGCCGACGACGGCGACGATGCGCTCGGCTCGCGTCAGCGTGCGCCGCCTCGGCGCCACGGCTTCTTCTGCGTCACTCGCCATTTCGCACGATCTCCTTTGCGTTTCGAATCTGACATCACGTGTGATCGGTGCGGGTCGAGCTGGCGTGTGACAACGCCAGCGGGACTGGCTCATCGACAGAACCGTACCACGAACGCCGATCGGCCGGTTTTCGATGCCTGAATGGCGACACGAACACACGAGTGCGTTCAACGCATGCTTCTCGCATGAAACGACCGCACTCGCATCGGGTAGGCAAGTCGAGCGAATGCAGATCGTTCGATCGCTTTCTTTCCACTTCGGCGACGAGCGTGCGTAGGATCGACAGCGGTTCGAACGCGCGTTTTGACGACACCACGAACGCGACTCGAGCCGAGCACCAGAACGAACGGCAAACGACGAACAGTGCAGAACCGGGTACTGATCTTGATCTCCGGTCGAGAAGTGGGCTGATCGACCGGGTCGAATGGAGAATCGGATGTTGACGTTGGCAAGTCAGTGGAATCAGTTGGGCAGATCGCGGCGTCGCAGCGCTCGGGGCAAGGGGGCCCTGGTCACTGCGTTCCTCGTCGCCCTGGCCAGCATTGGCCTCACGGGGTCGGCGGGGGCAGCGCAGCAGGTCTTCGACGTAGACGAGACGCAGAGTACGTTCACTTCGGGTTCGATCACGGTGAACTTCGACGTGATCGCGAACAGCGACGGACTGCTCGGAGCGCAGTTCACGACCGGCAGCGCGACGGTCATGAATCCGGGCTACGCCGCCGATGGGACGGTCACGCTCGATACGCAGACCGGCGAGGTCACGCTCGAGGATCTCAGCATTGGCGGGCTCGTCGGTCAGTCGGGCACGGGGCAGATGGTGTGGGCGAACCTGCTCACGCTGAACCTCGTCTACAACATCGTGGAACAGGGCCTCGAGCTGAATGCACCGCTGACGATGCCGCTCGCGGGTGGGGCCTTCTCGGGCACCCCGAACTTCGAGTTCACCGGCGTCTCGGACGGCGCCGTCACCGGCATCATCAGTTACGGCATCGGGGCCGAGCCGTTCAGCAGCTCGGGCGATCTGCCGCTCTCGGGCACGCTCAGCCAGGCCGGTGGCGACACCATCCTCGACATCTCGGCCAATCAGATGCTGATCGACCTGGGCAGCTCGCCGACGGTCGTCACCGACGTGAACGAGTGCGCGGTGACCTTCATCGGCTGCCTGTTCTTCGTGACGACGGTCGAGATCACCGTCACCAGCCTCGTCTACAACGACGTGCAGATGACGCTCGTGGGCACGGCACCTTCGCTCGGTGAGGTGTGCGGCGACGGCAACGTCGATGCAGGCGAGGCGTGCGACGACGGCAACACCGTTGGCGGTGACGGCTGCTCGGCGACCTGCGAGATCGAAGCCTGCGGCAACAGCGTGGTCGACGTCGGGGAGACCTGTGACGACGGCAACACGGTGGGCGGCGACGGCTGCTCCGACACGTGCCAGGCCGAGGCCTGTGGCAACGACGTCGTCGACGTGGGCGAGACCTGCGACGACGGCAACACGGCCGGGGGCGATGGCTGCTCGGCCGTCTGTCAGCTCGAGGTCTGCGGCAACGCAGTGCTCGATCCAGGCGAAGCGTGCGATGACGGCAATACGATGGGCGGCGATGGCTGCTCGGCCATTTGCGCCGTCGAAGCCTGCGGCAACAGCATCGTCGACGTCGGCGAGAGCTGCGACGACGGCAACGCGATCGGGGGCGATGGCTGCTCCGAGACCTGTCAGCTCGAGAGCTGCGGCAATGGCGTCATCGACTCGGGCGAGGGCTGCGACGACGGCAACGTCGACGACGGCGACGGCTGTTCGGCCGTCTGCCAGCCCGAGGTCTGCGGCAACGGCGTGCTCGATCCGGGCGAGGTCTGCGACGACGGCAACACGGCGGACGAAGACGGCTGCTCGTCCACCTGTGAGATCGAGATCCTCGTGCCGGGTGTCGGTCCGTGGGGCGCATTTGCCCTCGGACTGCTGCTGCTGGCCGCCGGGGGGCTGATGCTCCCGAGCCGCGGCGACGATCTCGCGTAGGACCCACCCCGGCTCCGCGCGGCCCCGCTCGTCGGGGTCGCGCGGGGCCAAACGCGCCGCTCGCCCGCCCGACTCGCCGGGCGCGCTTCGGGCGCGGCCTACGCTCGGGCGCGCTCGCTCAGCGCTCGATCGTGATCCATGTGCGTTCGTTCGACGCACGACGAATCGCATCCAGCACGCGCTGACCCTCGAGACCGTCGACGAACGTGGCGGGTGCAGGGTCTTCCCCGCCGCCTTCGCCCCGGATGCGTGCCGCGAAGATCTCGAAGAGTCGCGTGTACGGCGCGAGATCGATGCCGCCGGAGTGCAGCATGTCGTAGGCGGTGTGCAGCAGCGAAGCATCGGGCGGGATCGGCGCGGCGAGCTTCAGCTCCTCGGGGCACTCGATCTCGCGTGCGCCCGCTGCATCGCCGACATGGACGCGGTCGCCTTCGATCCAGAGCGTGCCTTTCGATCCCGCGACGCGGGCACAGACGAGCGGCGGCCCCCACGCGCCGGCCGAGCTCTGCAGCACCCCCTCGACGCCGCGTTCGGTGCGAAAGTGAACGGTGTACGTATCCTCGGCCGACCAGTCGCGCGCCGACATGAGCTGAAGCGATGCACTGACGCCGACGATCTCTCCGAACATCGTGCGCATGTGATCGATGACATGCGAGGCGTACGCGCCGAGCCAGCCGCCCCCGTCCTCTGCTCGGCCCCACCACGCCGGGACCTCGCCGCTCGGCTCGGCGAGCGCCGGCACGTGGAGCATGAAGGTCGCGAGGCGCGGATCACCGATCTCACCCGCATGCACGGCGCGCGTCGCGAGCGCTTGACCCGTCGACCAACGGAACTCGGTTCCGAGCATGTGAACGATGCCGGCCCGCTCGGCTGCCTCGAGCATCTGCCGGCCCTCGTCGGCGTTGCGGGCAAAGGGCTTCTCGCACACGACGTGCTTCCCGGCTTCGATCGCCTCGAGCACGATCGCGGCATGCGTGTGCGGGGGCGTCGCCACGGCCACGGCATCGACCCCTGGCAGCGCGAGGGCCTCGCTCAACGACGTGAGCCCGGCCGCCACGCCGAAGTCGGCAGCGCGTTGCGCGGTCTTGTCGGGGTCGCGTCCGACGAGGGCGTGCACCTCGAAGCCCGCCGCCCGCAGCGCGCGCAGATGCGTGATGACACCGAAGCCGGTGCCGACGACGATCGCGCCGAGTGCGTCGCTGGCCATGTCTTCGAATCTCCTCTTCGTCGATCGGTGGCGGTGACGCTCACCGGGTTGGCTGGCGTCGCGTCGAGGCGGTCGAGGTTCGCAAAGACCCGGCCCCTGCGCTCTCACCCGGTTATGCTCGCGCCGCGGCCGTCGACGAGGGCGTGCTTCAGACGCCTCCTCGAAACGGCCAGGGAGGGATCCGCGTGTCGAATGCCCAGCAGGCCTGGACGGTGGAGCGGATGCTCGAGCTCGGCTCGCGGCACGCGCGGCTCGAAGACGAGGGCGACTTCGACGGTACGCTCGCCACCCTCGTCGACGACCCCGTCTACGAGTTCTGGCCGGTGGGCCTCCGCATGCAGGGAATGGAGAATGCGCGGCGCTACTACGAGCATCTGTTCGGGACGTTCATGCCGTCGATCCGTGGCTACACGTTGCTCGACGAGTGGGTGAGCCTCACCTCGGTGGCGCAGGAGTACGAGATCGTGGTCGACGTCGAGGGACGGGACGAAGCGTTTCGGGTGATCGGTGTGCTCTTCATCGACGACCCGGCACGCGCTGCGACCGATCCACGCCTCGGCGGTGAGCGTGTCTACGCTTCGGAGCGCTGCATCCGACACATGGCCGGCGATGCGCTGGTCGACGAGCTCGTTCGCGCGGCGGCCCGCTGACGCCGCTCAGGCACGCGCCGGCGCGGGGGTCGGTTGGATCTCGCGGCCTGCACGTGCGCTGCCGGTCCGCCTCCGCACGCGGCCTGCGCACCGCCTGCCGGGCCAGCGTCGCGATCAAGGCGAGGGGGTGGCGACACGCGCCTTTCCGCCCGAGAGCGGCTCCGAGCCCGTCCGCGCCTGCCACCGTCGGATGCCGGGCCAGAGCGCGCAGTCCGCGGTAGTGTCGTGGGGCCTGGGGGAGTGACGGAGGCACCAACGTGGAGCAGCTCAGCGGACTCGACGCATCCTTCCTTTACTTCGAGACCGCGAACGCGCCGACGCACATCGGTTCGTTCGCGATCTACGATCAGTCGACCGCCCCGGGTGGCCAGGTCACCTTCACGGGCATCCTGAGGAACGTCGAGAGCCGCCTTCATCTGGCGCGCTGCTTCCGGCAGAAGCTGGTCCACTCGCCCTTCGACCTCGACCACCCGTACTGGATCGAAGACCCCGACTTCGACATCGAGTTCCACATCCGCCACATCGCGTTGCCGCACCCGGGCGACTGGCGACAGCTCTGCATCCAGGTGGCGCGCCTGCACGCGCGCCCGCTCGATCTGTCGAAGCCGCTGTGGGAGATGTACGTGATCGAGGGCCTCGACAATGTCGAGGGCGCGCCGCCGGGCAGCTTTGCGGTCATGACGAAGATCCACCACGCGGCCATCGACGGCGTATCGGGCGCCGAGCTCGCGACGGCGATCCACGACATCGAGCCCGAGGCGACGGTGGTGCCGCCCGAGCGGCCCTGGGTGCCCGAGCGCGATCCGAGCATGCTCGAGTTGACGATTCGCGCCACGGCCAACAACGTCCGCTCGCCGTTCCGCTTCGCTCGCATGCTCACGCGCAATGCGGTCGGGCTGTCGACGTTCTTCAGATCCGATCCGACGGCCGAGGTCGACCACGAAGAAGACGAGGAGGTGCCGCGCACGCGCTTCAACGGCCGGGTGTCGTCGTATCGCGTCGTCGAGGGCCGGTCGTTCTCGCTGCAGGACATCCGCGACATTCGAAAGCGTGTGCCGGGCGCGACGGTCAACGACGTCGTGCTCGCGATCTGCAGCGGAGCCATGCGCCAATACCTCGAGCATCACGGCGAGCTGCCGCGCGAGCCCCTCAAGGCCCTGGCGCCGATCTCGGTGCGCACCGAAGAAGAGAAGGGCACCGCGGGCAACAAGATCTCGATGATGGGCGTCGGGCTGCACAGCGATCTCGCCGATCCGCTCGAGCGTCTTCGCCGCATCCATGCCTCAACGAAGGCGTCGAAGGCGACGTCGGAGGCCGTCGGTGCCCGCACGATGACCGACGCGACTCAGTTCATGCCCGGCATGCTGGCCGGACTCGCCGCTCGCGTGTACACCCGACTCGGCCTCGCGACGCGCATCAAGCCGATCGGCAATACGATCATCACGAACGTGCCCGGGCCGCAGATCCCCCTCTACTTCACCGGTGCCAAGATGGTCGCCCTCCACGGGATGGGGCCGATCATGGACGGCATGGGGTTGATCCACCCGGTGTTCAGCTACTCGGGCCAGATCAGCATCGCGATCACGTGCTGCCGTGAGATGATGCCCGACCCGGGCTTCTACGCGCAGTGCCTGCAGGATTCGTTCGACGCCCTGCAGTCGGCGTGCGAGAGCGCCGATGCGCCGACTGCGGAGCAGGGCGGCCTCGACTCGGAGCAGGCGCGTCTTGGCGACGCGTTCTTCTCGGGTGAGGCCGACGCCGAGCGCGAGCGCCTGAAGCTGGCGCTCGAAGAGCTCGAGGCGCGCGATCACATCGCCGAGGCGACGGGGATTCGCGACGAGGCCGTGCTGGCCGAGCTGGCGGGCCTCGGGATTCGCGTCGAGACGTTGTCGGCGCTGTCGCTCTTCCCGCTGGTGCACGTCGCCTGGTCAGACGGCGAGATGGACGTCCGAGAACGGGCCGCCGTGCTCGAGGCCGCCGCGGTTGCGGGTCTCGAGAGCGACAGCATCCCCTATCGCTTGCTCGAGATCTGGACCCTCGAGCGACCGCCCGAGGATCTGCTGATCGCCTGGAAGGCCTTCGTCGGCGCGCTGAAGCACGAGCTCAAGGACGGCGAGGCCGAGAACCTCGCCCGCAACCTGCTCGGTCGTGCCGAACGCGTGGCGAAGGCGGCGGGCGATGCGCTCGAGCGCAGCCCCCACGTCTCGGCGGTCGAGCAGCAGGCGCTCGACGAGCTGCAGGCCGTCTTCGAAGGCTGAGCGGCGCGGCCGAGGGCGGCGCGCCGCCCCTCAGTGGTCGATCGCGGCCTCGATGTCGACCGCCGGGCCCACGCCTTCGGGCTCGCGGATCGCGTCGACCATCCGCTTCACCTCTTCGGATGGCGGCGGGAAGAGCGGCGTCAGCCCCAGCGTGACCGCGAAGTTCACGAGCATCCCGATCGTGCCAATGCCCTGGGGTCCGATCCCGAAGCACCAGTGCGGCATGCCGCCGTAGACCGCACCGAGGATGTACGTCGCGGTGAAGCCGATGCCCGCGACCATGCCCGCCACTGCGGGAATCGTCGAGACCCGCTTCGAGAAGATTCCGAGCACGATGACCGGAAAGAAGCTGGCCGCTGCGAGACCGAACGCGAACGCGACGACCTGGCTGACGAAGCCGGGTGGAAAGATGCCGAAGAGTCCGGCGACGACGACGGCCACGCCGATCACCGCGCGGCCGACGAGCAGGCGCTGGCTCTCGCTGGCCTCGGGTTTCAGCACGCGGTAGTAGAGGTCGTGGGCCACGCTCGAGGAGATGACGAGCAGCAGCCCCGACGCCGTCGAGAGCGCCGCGGCCAGCCCGCCGGCCGCCATCAGCGCGATGATCCAGCTCGCGAGGCCGGCCATCTCGGGGGTCGCGAGCACGATGATGTCTCGGTCGGGGCCCGTGAGGCCGAGCGCGCGCATCTCCTCCCGACCGTCCGCGCCGTTCGTGCCGCCGCTCTCGATCCACGCGCGGTGCTCGCTGCGAATTTCGGCGAGCTCGGCGGCCCCCAGACCACCGCTTCGAAACAGCTCGTTCTCGGCCGACCGCTCGCCGCCGGTGTAGCGCACGCGACCGTCGCCATCGTCGAGCCAGAGGATGAGGCCCGTCTGGCTCCAGCTTCGGTACCAGGCCGGCAGCTCGTGCACCTGCTTGTCGTTCAGGCTGTCGATCATGTAGTACCGGGCGAAGGCCGCCGTCGCCGGTGCCGTGAGATAGAGCGCCGCGATGAAGAGCAGCGCCCAGAAGCCGCTCCAGCGCGCGGCGTCGACGGTCTTCACCGTATAGAAGCGAACGATCACGTGGGGCAGGCCCGCGGTGCCGACCATCAGGGCGAGGGTCGTGCACAGCACGTTGATGCGATCCCATCGGCCGACGAACGCCTCGGTATAGGGGTCGAAGCCGAGGTCTTCATGGATCGCGTCGAGCTTGTCGAGCAGCGGCATACCGCCCTCGATCAAGTCCGATCCCATCCCGATCTGCGGTAGCGGCTGGCCCGTCAGCTTGATGCTGATCGCGATGGCGGGCACCAGGAAGGCGGTGATCAGCACCCAGTACTGCGCGACCTGGGTCCAGGTGATGCCCTTCATCCCCCCGAGCGTGGCGTAGACGAACACGATGGCCATGCCGATGACGACGCCCACCGTGACGTCGACCTCGAGGAACCTCGAGAAGACGATGCCGACCCCGCGCATCTGTCCGGCGACGTAGGTGAAGCTGACGAAGATGGCGCAGCACACCGCGACGACCCGCGCGACGTTCGACTCGAATCGGTCCCCGACGAAGTCCGGCACCGTGAAGTGGCCGAACTTGCGCAGGTAGGGTGCGAGGAGCAGCGCGAGCAGCACGTAGCCGCCCGTCCAGCCCATGAGGTAGACGCCACCGGCGTACCCCATGAACGAGATGATGCCGGCCATCGAGATGAACGAAGCGGCGCTCATCCAGTCGGCGGCCGTCGCCATGCCGTTCGCCGACGCGGGCACGCCTTGGCCGGCGACGTAGAACCCCTTGGTGTCGGCCACGCGCGAGCGCCAGGCGATGAAGAGATACAGCGAGAACGACAGCCCGACGAACACGAAGGTCCAGGTCTGGATGCTCACGCGCCGTGCCCCTTCATCGCATCGAGCTCGGCATGGTGGGCGCGATCGAGCCGCGTCATCGCCCAGGCATAGACGAAGATCAGCAGCACGAAGACGATGATGCTGCCCTGCTGCGCGAACCAGAAGCCGAGCGGGAAACCGCCGATGTGCCAGGGGTTGAGACGGTCGGCGAAGAGCACGCCACAGCCGAGGCTGACGAAGGCCCAGATGGCGAGGAGCCCCGACATCAAGGCGACGTTGCGCCGCCAATAGCGATCGATCAGCGCGCGCTCTGCCTCGCCGAGAGGGGCGGGCGCCGCGAGTGCGTCGCCCGGTCCGCGTTCGTCGGTCATGCGATCTCGTCGCGGGGGGTTGGGTGAAGGCGCGAGCCCGCTCGGTCGGTGCCGCGAGCGGATCGGGGACGGGCCCGCTCATGATAAGCGACGCCGCACCGCGTGAGTAGAATTCTTCGGCGCTCGGGCCTCAGGCGGCCTCGTGGAACTCGGCCTGGGTCGACTGGGTCGTCTGCGCGGTCTCCGGGCCGAACGGGCGGAAGGTCAGAATCAGCGCGGGCATCAAGAGGAAATCCGCGATGAGGGCGACGACGATCGTCCCGGCGAGCAGGTAGCCCTGCACCTCCTGACTCGCGAGCTCGGACCGGGTCGTCACCAGAAAGCCAGCGACCAGCGCGACCGAGGTGATGACGAGCGCGCGACCGACGTCACCCATCGCCGCATAGAGCGCATCGTGATAGCGGCCGAGCCGCTCGAACTCGCGCTTGAAGCGCGAGACGAGGTGGATCGTGTCGTCGACGGCGATGCCCATGGCCACGCCCGCAATGCTGATCTTCGAGTAGTCGAGGGGCAGCCCGAGCCAGCCGAGCGCAGCGAGCGCGAGAAAGACCGGTGCCAGGTTGGGCACCATCGAGATCAACCCCACCTTCCACGAGCTGAAGACGCCCACCATCATCGCCGCGATCACGCAGAAGGCGATGAGAAAGCCCTCGACCTGGCTCGAGACGATGTAGTCCATCAGGCGCAGCCACAGCGCGCCGATGCCCGTGGGCGACATCTGCGTCGCTTCGAGTGGGTGGGCTTCGACCTCGGCCATCACTTCGCGGTGCAGACCGGCGATCTCACTCGTCGGACCGAGTCGAATGCGCAGCTCGAGCCCCGCGCGGCGGTAGTCCGGCGAGACCATCTTCTCGGTCTCCTCGCCCCCCGACATCTCGTAGAGCAGCAGGTACTGCGCGACGAGCTCGCGCGACTCGGGGATCCGGTAGTAGGCCGGGTCGTCCCCGTGAAAGGCGCGGTTGATGTCCTTCAAGATGTCGACGATCGAGTACGTCTTGCGTACCAGGTCGGGGTTGCGCTCGACGAAGGTCTGGATCCGGTCGATCTCGTGGAGCGCCGCGGGCTCCTTGATCCCGTCTGCTTCTTCGGTCTCGAAGAGGTAGATGAAGTTGGCCGTGCCGCCCATGACGTCATCGACGCGCTGTGTGATCTGCTTCAGCTCGACCTCGTCGCGGAAGTCGTCCATCCAGTTCGAGTCGACGTGGATCTGAGAGATGCCGACGAACGCAAAGACGAAGACGCCCGCGGCCAACACCAGGATGGCGCGGCGCCAGCGGATGGCAGCGCTGGCTGCTGCGTGCAGCATCGGGCGCATCGTGCGCCCCTCGTCGCTTCGGTCGACGCGGGCTCGCTGGCGCGCCGTCGGCTCGCGCGGACCGAACGAGAGAAACGACATCAACAGCGTGACCGAGAGAACGAACGCGGCCATCACGCCGAAGGCGCTGTAGGCCCCCATGTGCGCGATGGCCTTGATCGGGACGAAGCTCATCGAGCCGAACCCTGCCGCCGTCGTCAGGCTGGTGAGCAGAGCCGGCGCACCGACGAGCTGCATCGTCTCGACGAGCGCAGACCTGCGGTCGCCCAGCTCGACGAAGCGGTGTCGAAACTCGGAGAGAATGTGTACGGCGTGGGCGACGCCGATCGCCACGATCAGCGTCGGCACGCCCGAGAAGGTCATGTCGATCGTCCAACCCATGACGACGATGAAGGCTGCGACCGAAATCGAGGCGATGGTCACGACGACGATGGGGCCGACCACGCCGGCCACAGATCGGAAGAAGAAGCCGAGCATCAGCGCGACGAAGGCGATCATCGCCAGCATCAGGCCGCCGCTCTCTCGTTCGATCACCCGCGCGTAGTACGCGTTCAGCGGGACGTCGCCCGAGTGGTAGAAGCGGATGCCGTCGTACTCGGGTCGCGCGAGGATCTCGGCGATGACCGTCTCGGTGGCCTGCGGGTAGACGTTCTCGAGCGCGCTGCCGAGCTCGGGGTCGAGCTGAATCTGGTCGATCGGATCGGTGCTCGACCGGTCCATCTCGATGATCAGCGCCGCGTGACTCGCATCGGCCGAGAGAAGTCCGCCGACGATCAGAGGCTTCTCGAGATACCGGTCTCGCAGGGCGAGCAGCTGGGCCTGGGTCGTGGGAAAATCATCCTCGAGCTTCTCGATCTCGATGCCGTCTTCGGTGCCGATCGTCAGCTCGGCGTTGGGCAGCGACTTGACGTCGTAGACGAAGGGCACCTCGTCGATCAGGGCATCGGACAGCTGGGCGATGCGGCGCATGACGTCGAGGTCGAAGACCCCGTGCTCGACCCCGGGCGCCTCGTAGAGCACGTACGAGATCTCGTCCGAACCGAAGTCGTCTCGGTACTGCTCGTACTTCGTGAACGTGTCGTCGGACGGATCGAAGAACGACTCGTAGCTGTTGTCGATCCGCACCATCGACGCGAGCCAGAAGATGCCCCCGACGAGCGCGACGGAGAGGGCGACGAGCGCCCAGCGATGGTCGAACGACCAGCCGGCAATGCGTGCGAAGGCGTTGCTCAGCCAGTGGATCGGATCGCCGCGGCGCGGCGTCTCTTGGCTCATCGGGGCTCCTCGGTACCGGGCGCGTGACGGGGCGAATCGGCGCAGGCGCGGGCGACAGGATGATGGCGAATCAGCGGCGCGCGAGCAGGCCCTCGAGGATCAGGTCGGTCACCGAGTCGGCCGCCTGGTTCGCCGTGCCCTCGACGATCTCGGCGACCTCTGGCCGAGCGAATTCCCGGCCCAGGCCGCCGAGCACGTGCGCCACCGCCGCGGTGTCGACCGGGGCGATGGCCCCCTCGGCGACCGACCGGTCGAGCAGACTCTGAACGACGGCGGTCAGGTATCCCTCGTGCGCGTCGACCACTCGGCTCGCCCCCGCGACCCGCGACACGTCGGCCGATACGACGATGGCTTCGGGCCGGACGGCCTCGTTCGCGATGCGCAGATAGGTGCGAAGGGCCTCGAGGGGCGGCATGTCGGAGTCGAGCGCTTCGATCGCCTGGCGCCCGATGCGATGAAGCCGGCGATCGGCGAGCGTGAGCAGCAGCTCGTCCTTGCTGGGTGCGATCGCGTAGAGCGTGCGCAGTGAGCAGCCCACGAGACCGGCGATCTCGGCCATCGTCTTCTCGCCGAGTCCGCTCTGAGCGAGCTTCACCTCGAGCGCGTCGAGCAACTCGAGCTGCCGCGCCGAGAGCTGGCGCTCGGCCTCTCGCGAGAGCAGGGGCTTGGGCGCGCGCACGCCCGGAAAGCGCATGTGCGCTTTCTTGTTGACAGCATCGTTGCTCACTCGAGCGGCGCCTTCGTGTTCGCAGCGAAGTCTCTCACTCGAACAGGGCCTCGGGCAGATCGACGACCCGCGCACGAAGCCACTCGCCGAGGCTCTTTGCCTGGGCATCCTGTCGCGTCGACGACGCGACGCCTTCTTGCAAGAACCCGTGCAGCACGAAGTTGAGTGAACGGATGCCCGGCAGCCGGAACCGCTCGACCTCGAGGTCGGCTGCCTCGGGTAGAAGCTCTTTGATCTTGTCGACGGTGAGGAAGCCGTCGAGCCAGGCCCAGGCCGCGTCGCTGCGCGCGAAGATGCCGAGGTTGGCGTTGCCCCCCTTGTCGCCTGAACGTGCGCCGTAGAGCGTGCCCAGCGGCGCGCGCCGCGTCGCGCCGCTCGGTGCGGTCGCGCCGGGCCCCTGGTGCGGGGTCACGTTCGCCGGGGCATCGGGGATCACCGAGGAGACCTCGGTGGTGTCGCCGCCGAGGATCACGACCTCTTGGGGCACGATCGTCGCGGGCACGCGCGCTGGCTCGTAGACGCCGAACGGGCGGCCGCTGTTGCCGCCGCCACCGACGCTCGTGAAACCGGGGATCGAAGCGAGCGCCAGCTCGATCATCGAGTTCCAGACCCCGCGGCCGACCTTGTCGGGATCTTTGTCCTTCAGCGAGATCTTGAGGAAGGCCGTCGCTTCTTCGTTGCTCGCGGGGTTGGTCTTGTCGGTGCGCACGAGCTTCTTCGTCACCGAATCGAAATCGCTCTCGTCGATGGGACACGCTGCCCAGAACGCGTCCTCGACACACTTCGCCTTCGCCTCGATGTCGAGGCCGGTCAGGCAGATGTTGAGATCCTGTCGGAACCCGCCCGGACGGTTGATGCACACCTTCAGGGTCTCGGGCGGTGGCTCGCCTTGCGTACCGCTCATGCGCACGCGATTGGGGCCGATCTGCTCGAGCTCGATCGTGTCGAAGCGTGTCGTCACGTCGGGGCCGAAGTACTCGGGCCCGCCGATTTCGTAGAGCAGCTGTGAGGTGATGGTGCCGATCGAGACCTCGCCGCCGAACCGGTCTTCGTGCTTGCCGAAGACGGTCGAGCCATCTTCAGCGACCTCGGCCCAGGGGAAGCCGATGCGCTCCATGCCCGGGACTTCCTGGAAGAACGAGTAGTTGCCGCCCGTGGCCTGGGTGCCGCACTCGATCACGTGGCCGGCGGCGACGGCGCCCGCGAGCGCGTCCCAATCGGTGCGTTGCCAGCCGTGGTGCCACGCCGCCGGTCCGCACACGATCGCAGCGTCGGTCGCGCGTCCGGTGATGACGATGTCGGCGCCGGCATCCAGGGCTTCGACGATGCCCCAGCACCCGAAGTACGCGTTGGCGGTGAGGAACGCCGACGCGTCCTTGATCGGCTCTCCCGTCTCGAAGTGGATCAGCTGGTCGGCGGCGATCAGCTCTTGCATTCGCGGCAGCAGATCGTCGCCGCGCACGTAGGCGATCTTCGGGCTGAGCCCGAGCTTCTGGGCGACCTCGGCAACCGCCTCGGCGCAGCCGTCGGGGTCGAGCCCGCCCGCGTTGCTGACCACCTTGATGCCCTTGTCGAGGCACGTGCCCATCACGTGCTCCATCTGGGTCACGAAGGTGCGCGCGTACCCGCCGTTCGGCCGCTTCACGCGGGTGCGGGCCAGGATCAGCATCGTCAGCTCGGCGAGCCAGTCGCCGGTCAGCACGTCGATGGGCCCGCCGTCGACCATCTCCTGCGCGGCGGTCAGGCGGTCGCCGAAGAAGCCAGAGCAGTTCGCGATTCGGATCGGATCGGCCATCGGTCGGTCTCCTCGGGGCAGCGGCGCGCCCTGGGTCGAAGCAGGCTCGGCCCGGCGCCGGGCGCCGCGCCCGGTTCAGCTCGCGTCGGTCTCGACGACGATCAGCACCGTCCCCGCCTCGACCTGATCGCCTTCGGCGACCCGTACTTCGGTGACGACGCCGTCTTCGGCAGCGCGCACCGGGTTCTCCATCTTCATCGCCTCGAGCACGAGCACGGTGTCGCCCGTCGTGACGCGGTCACCCACGCCGACGCGCAGCTCGATCACCTTGCCCGGCATGCGGGCCACGAAGCCGCCCGCGTCGTCGTCGGCGCCGGGGAGCTTGAAGCGGGGCTCGATCTGGAAGCTCACGTCGCCGTTCGGCCCACCGATGTGGATGACGTCGCCGTCGCGCGTGACGCGTGCGTCGATGCGTCGCCCACCGATCTCGACGTCGATGCCGTCGTCGCGCCAGGCGTGCACCCGGGCGGTCGCGCCGTCGGGGAAGCGAAATCGGCCGTCGCGTTGCGAGCGATACAGCACGGTCTCCGATGCGTCGCCGACGTGGAGCACGAGCTTCTGGTCGGGCAGGCGGGCATTGCGCCAGCCCGACGGGGCCTCCTGCCAGACCCGGGCGTTGCGCCGGTTCTCACCCTGGATCCACATCGCGGCCACCCGAGCGAGCAGCTCGCGTTCGGCTTCGGTCGGTTGGTGGTGACGCGGGGGGTTCACCCGCTCGATGAAGTCGGTCGTGGTATCGCCCTCGAGGAACGCGTCGGTGCGCAGCACGTTCACGAGGAAGTCGCGGTTCGTCGTCACGCCGCCGATGTGCGTGCGCTCGAGCGCGAGCGCGAGCTGCAGCGCGGCCTCTTCGCGCGTCGCCGCGAACGAGATCACCTTGGCGAGCATCGGATCGAAGTCGGTGCCGACCACCGAGCCCTGCTCGACGCCCGAATCCCAGCGCACGACCGGCTGCTCGGCCGGCGCGAACGCGGCGAGCCGGCCGGTTGCGGGGAGGAAGTCGTTCGCGGGATCTTCGGCGTACAGGCGTGCCTCGATGGCCGCGCCTTCGGCGAAGATCTCGTCCTGCTCGACCTCGAGCGGCTCGCCGGCGGCGATGCGCAGCTGCTCGCGGACGAGGTCGATGCCCGTGACGAGCTCGGTCACCGGGTGCTCGACCTGAAGGCGCGTGTTCACCTCGAGAAAGAAGAACTCGCCCGTGTCGTCGTCGACGAGGAACTCGACCGTCCCCGCCGAGCGGTAGCCGAGCTCGGCCGCGAGGCGCAGGGCCGCTTCGCCCATCGTCGTGCGCAGGTCATCGTCGACGCGCGGCGAGGGCGACTCTTCGAGGATCTTCTGGTGGCGCCGCTGGATCGAGCACTCTCGCTCACCGAGATGCACGATCTCGCCGTGCGCGTCGCCCAGGATCTGGATCTCGATATGCCGCGCGCGCGAGACGTAGCGCTCGATGAACACGCGGTCGTCGCCGAAGCCGCCGAGGGCCTCGCGCTTGGCCGCCACGACGGCTTCATCGAGATCCTCGGCTCGCTCGACGACACGCATGCCCTTGCCACCGCCGCCGGCCGCGGCCTTGACGAGCAGGGGGTAGCCGACGCTCGCCGCATCGGCCGGGTCTTCGCTGCCCGGCAGGGTCGGCACCTGCGCCTTCTCGGCGAGGGCCTTTGCGGCGATCTTGTCGCCCATCTGCTCGATGGCCTCGGGGGAGGGCCCGACCCATGCGATGCCCGCGGTCTCGACGGCGCGCGCGAAGTCGGCGTTCTCCGACAGGAAGCCGTAGCCGGGGTGCACGGCGTCGGCGCCGGTCGACTTGGTGGCGGCCAACACGGCGTCGGCGTCGAGGTACGACGTCGCCAGCCGCATGGCTTCGTCGGCCTCGGTGACGAAAGGCGCATCGGCGTCGGCATCGGTGTAGACCGCAACACAGCGAATGCCCATGTCGCGGGCGCTCTCCATGATGCGTCGCGCGATCTCGCCCCGGTTCGCGATGAGGAGGGTCTGAATTCGCTTCACAGCCGGAACACTCCGTAGCCGTCGGTGCCTTCGACGGGCTTGTTGCGCACGACCGAGAGACAGAGCCCGAGGACGGTGCGCGTATCGCGCGGGTCGATGATGCCGTCGTCGCTGATCGCGCCGCTCGCTTCGAGCGCGATCGAGCCGGCCTCCTGGGCGCGCTCGACGGCTTCTCGAATCTTCGTGTCGGCCTCCTCATCGAACTCGAGGCCCTTCCTGGCGGCTTGGCCGCGCCGTACGATCGACATGACGCCCGCGATCTGCTTGCCGCCCATCACCGCGATCTTCGCGCTCGGCCAAATGAACGTGAACCGATTGTTGTAGGCGCGGCCGCTCATGGCGTAGGTGCCGGCGCCGTAGCTGGCGCCGACGATGATCGTGATGTGGGGCACCTCGCTGTTCGTGACCGCGTTGATCAGCTGCGAGCCCTTCTTGATGATGCCCGACTCTTCGAAGGCCCGGCCGACGATGAAGCCGGTCAGGTTCTGCAAGAAGACGAGGGGCATGTCGATCTGATTGCAGAGCTGGATGAAGTGCGCGGCCTTCTCGGCGGCCTCGGGATAGATCACGCCGTTGTTCCCGAGCACGCCCACCGGGTAGCCCTGAATCGAGGCGAAGCCGCAGACCATGGTCGGCCCGTAGCGCGGCTTGAACTCTTCGAAGCGCGAGCCGTCCACGATGCGCCCGATCACGTCCCGAATCTCGACCGGTCGACGCAGGTCGGGGTCGATGATGCCCAGCAGCTCTTCTTCGTCGAGCGCCGGCGGATCGGCGGCCAGCGACGCGGCCGGGCCGGGCTTGTGCCAGTTGAGATGCGACACGATCTCGCGACAGAGCCGCAGCGCGTCGGGCTCGTCCTCGGCCAGATATTCGCCGAGCCCCGACGTGTCGGCGTGCATCTGCGCGCCGCCGAGGCTCTCGTCGTCGCTGTCCTCGCCGGTGGCCATCTTCACGAGCGGCGGGCCCGCCAGGAAGATCTTCGACTGCTTCTTGATGACGACGTTGTAGTCGCTCATGCCGGGCTGGTACGCCCCGCCCGCCGTCGACGAGCCGAACACCACGCAGATCGTCGGGATCTCGAGCTTCGAGAGCTCGATCATCTCGTAGAAGAAGCGGCCGCTCTCGGCGAAGTGATTGACCTTGGCGCCCTTCTTCTTCTTTTTCTTCTTGTCCCCGTCGTCATCGTCGCCGCCCATCCGTAGATCGGCGCCGGCGCTCTCGACGAAGCTGACGTACGGGATGTGGTTGTCGCGCGCGATCTCGAGCGCGCGCATCCACTTCTTGCTGACGTAGGGCGTGAGCGCGCCGCCGAGCACGGTGGGGTCGTTCGCGAAGATGACGCACTCGACGCCGGCGATGATCCCGATACCCATGACGGCGCCACCGCCCACGGCGTAGTCGCTGTTGTACCCGGCGAGCGAGCTGATCTCGAGGAAGGGCGAGTCGGGGTCGAGGGCCAGTGCGATCCGCTCACGGACGGGCAGCTTGCCGCGCTTCGCGAGGCGCTCGTGGTGATACGCGCCGCCGCCGAGCTCGGCCTCGTCGAGCAGCGCCTCGATCTCTTCGAGGCGCTTCAGCATCGCGTCGCGATTCTCGGCGAACTCGGGGCTGCGCACGTCGAGATTCGAGCGCAGCGGCGGCGCGAGCAGGGCGGGTGTCGTGGGCGAGGTCGGCATGGCATCCCCGGCGAGGATCCGCCGGGCACGCGCCTGGGCCGGGCCTGGGGGATCGGTTGACGGCCGTCGACTGAGGCTGTGCGTCGACCCATTGAGAGGTAACGCTTGCGGTAATGGTAGGCAAGTCATATTTTCATCCGTCCGCGACCGAGGTCCCCAGCGAGCGTCGCGGCGGCGGTGCGAGAGGCACGCGGCCGGTCGCATAGGTAGATAGAAGGAAGGAGCCACGCGCATGGGCGAGGTCCGCAGCGAAGTCGAGAACGGCATCCTCACGATCACGCTGGCCGATGTCGAGAACCGCAACGCGCTCGGCGCGCCGGTCATCAACGGCATCTACGAAGGCCTCGAGCGCGCGAACGACGACCCGGCGATCCGGGCCGTCGTCCTCACCAATGAGGGCAACACGTTCTGTGCGGGCGCGAATCTGAAGCAGCAGTCGGGGGCCGAGGCCGGCGAGCGCCCGAAGGTCGGCCTCGACGAGCTGTTGATGATGATCCAACGCTCGCCGACGCCGGTGGTCGGCAAGATCCGCGGGCACGTGGTCGGTGGCGGCAACGGCCTTGCGGCGGCGCTCGACATCGCGATCGCGCAGGACGACGTGAAGTTCGGCTTCACCGAGGTTCGCCTCGGGGTGGCGCCGGCGATCATCTCGGTCGTCTGCCTGCCGAAGATGCGGCGCGGCGAGGCGATGGAGGCCTTTCTGCGGGGCAACCGCTTCACGGCCGCGAAGGCCGCCGAGTACGGTCTCATCAGCCGCGCGGTTCCCGAAGCCCAGCTGGATGCAGCGGTCGGTGAGGTGCTCGACGACCTTCGGCTGGGCGGGCCGACTGCGCTCGGTGAGGCGAAGCGCCTCGTCTACACGGTCCCGGGCATGGAGCGCGAAGCGGCGTTCGCGTGGACGTCTGAGCTCTCGGCCGGTCTCTTCAAGGGCGAAGAGGCCGCCGCCGGTATGAAGGCTTTCCTCAAGCGAGAGAAGCCGCCCTGGGCACAGAGCGAGTAGCGCGCACGGACCCGAACGAGGAGGAGCCACGTGCTTCCGATCAGTCAGGATTTCAAGGACGAAGTCGACGAGCTGCACACGTTTCTCGAGAAGCTCACACCCGAGCAGTGGGCCGAAGAGACGGGCTTCATGGAGTGGACGCCCTGGGACGTGGTCGCCCATCTCCACTACTTCGACGTCGTATCGATGGCGTCCCTCGCAGGCGAAGAGGCATTCGCAGGCGAACGTGACACCCTGATGGCCGCCCTGGTCGAGGGCAAGAAGAACAAGCAGCTCGCGCGCGAGCGCTTCGGCGACCTGGACGCGCCCGGTCTGCTCACCGCCTGGAAGCAGACCGCCTTCGAGCTCGCCGACGCGTTGGGGGCGTCGGCGCCGAAGCGCCGCCTGCCCTGGTTCGGGCCGGACATGGGCGTGCCGATGTTCACGACCGCTCGGTTGATGGAGACCTGGGCCCACGGTCAGGAGATCTACGATCTGGCGGGCGCGACCCGCGGCTACACCGACCGCATCAAGCACATCGCGACGATCGGCGTGAAGACGTTCGGCTGGACGTTCATCAACCGTCAGCAGGAGCCGCCGGGCCCGCCGCCCT
Organism: Myxococcota bacterium; assembly: GCA_965250285.1. Taxonomy (GTDB): domain Bacteria; phylum Myxococcota_A; class UBA9160; order UBA9160; family UBA4427; genus CAYYSY01. The sequence goes on along the minus strand of OZ252299.1, from coordinate 4,151,099 downwards.
ACGTCCGACTCGAGGCGCCTTCGGGCGCGGTCTGGGAGTTCGGCGAGCCAAGCGAGACCGAGTGCGTACGGGGCACGGCCATCGACTTCTGCCACGTCGTCACCCAGGGACGCAACGTCGCCGATACGGCGCTCGAAGTGACGGGCCCCGTCGCAACCGCATGGATGGCGATCGCACAGTGCTTTGCGGGCGGTGCGGTCGATCCGCCCGCACCCGGCACGCGCGGTCCGAAGGCCTGAGCGCAGCCGACCCATGACCGGTCCGAAGGCCTGAGCGCAGCCGAACCGACGAGAGAGGGGAGCCCCATGGATCTCGAGATCGACGCCCGGTACGACGCGTTCCGCGCCGAGGTGCAGGAATTCCTGAAGAAGCACAAGCCGCCCGGTCGCATCGGGATGGATGAGAAGGGCAAGGCCGCTCGCATCGAGTGGCTCTCGACCCTGATCGAGCACGGCTACTGGGCGCGCACGATCCCCGAGGCCTACGGCGGCTTTGGCGCCGCGCCCGACGTGCTCGAGACCGTGATCATGGACGAAGAGTTCAACAAGGCCGGCGTCGCCCGCGGCACGATGGCTCAGGGGCCGTCGATGCTCGTGCCCACGCTCCTCGCTCACGGCACCGAAGAACAGAAACAGCGCTGGATCGGCGCCACGCTGCGCGGCGAGGTGGTCTGGTGTCAGGGCTACAGCGAGCCCGGCTCGGGCAGTGACCTCGCGAGCCTGCAGACGTCGGCCGTCGAAGATGGCGACGACTTCATCGTCAATGGCCAGAAGATCTGGACGAGCACCGCCGACCTCTCGCAGATGTGCTTCATCCTGATTCGGACCGAGCCCGACGCGAAGAAGCACGAGGGGATCAGCTACTGCCTGATGGACATGTCGACGCCGGGGATCGAAGTGCAGCCCCTGCGCACGATGAGCGGCGACATCGGTGAGAACTCGTTCAATCAGGTGTTCCTGACCGACGTGCGAATCCCGAAAGCCAACGTCGTGGGGCAGCGCGGCGAAGGTTGGAAGATCGCCAACACCACGCTCAAGCACGAACGCAGCTCGCTGAACGCCAACGCCGAGGGCACGTGGATGAAGCTCGCCCGGCTGCTCGAGCGAGAGACGGTGAACGGCGTGTCGCTCATGGCCAGCCCGGTGTACCGAGACCGGCTGATGAAGCTGCACGCGCGCGCGCTTTCGATGAAGTACCACTCGATGCGCATGCTGACCTGCACGCTCAAGAACGAGAGCCCCGGCGTCGCAGGCTTGATCGTGAAGCTGCAGAACTGTCAGCTGAGCTTCGACATGGCGGCGCTCGCCATCGACGCCATGGGCGAGCTCGGTGCGCTCTACGACCACACCAAGTACGAGCGGGATCGCGGTTGGTGGCAGGCCCACTCGATGTTCTCGCTCGGTCTGATCATCGGGGGCGGCACGGCACAGATCCAGAAGAACATCATCAGCGAGCGCGGCCTCGGCATGCCGCGCGAGCCGAAGCCGGCCAAGGGCTGAGGGGGTACGCACGATGGATTTCGGACTCTCCGACGATCAGAAGATGCTCGAAGAGACCCTGCGCGGGTTCCTCGCCGAGCAGGTGCCGATCGAGCGTGTGCGCGAGCTGCGCCACGATGCGCAGCCGAACGACCGGGGCATCTGGTCGGCCCTCGCCGAGCTCGGCGTGACGGGGGTGCTCGTGCCCGAAGCGCAGGGTGGGGCAGGGCTCAAGCTGCTCGACGCGGCGCTCGTCGCCGGGGTCATCGGCTTCGCGGCCACCCCAGCGCCGTTTCTGTCGACGGCGGTCATGGCGGTGACCGCGCTCCGCGAGCTGGGCGGCGCCGATGCAGAGGCCTGGCTCTCGGGCATCGCGACGGGCGACGTCGTCTTCGGCGTCGCCGCCACCGAGCTCTTCTCGGTGCGCGAAGAGGCGGGCCTGTCGCTCGAGCAGGGACGACTCTCGGGCAAGGCGATGATGGCGCTGGATGCGACGGCGGCCGATCTGCTGCTGGTGGCCGTCGACGATGAGACGCTCGCGGTCGTCGACCGAAACGCCGCCGGCGTGTCGGTCGAACGGCTGCTCACCGTCGACGCGACCCGCGACACCGCCGAGATCGTGTTCGACGGCGCCGAGCCCCGCGCCGTCGTCGAGGGGGCCGGCGAGGCCATCCGCCGCATGCTCGAGGCCGGCCGCATCGCGCTCGCCGCCGACGCGCTCGGCTGCTGTGAGTCGATGGTCGATCAGGCCGTGGCCTACGCGAAGGAGCGCAAGCAGTTCGATCGCGTGATCGGATCGTTCCAGGCGGTGAAGCACATGTGTGCCGAGATGATCGCCGAGGTCGAGCCGGCCCGGTCCCTGCTCTGGTACGCGGCGCACAGCTTCGACGCGGTGCCCGATGAGACGCCGCTCATGGCGCGACAGGTGCTCGCGCACGTCTCGGAGGTCGGCCGCGAGATCGCGAGCGTGTCGACGCAGGTGCATGGCGGCATCGGCTGGACCGACGAGCAGAACCTCCACTTCTGGTTCAAGCGCATCGCCAATGCGCGTCACCTGCTCGGCGGGCCCGAGCAGCTGCGAGCCCAGGCCGCCGAGCTGCAGGGCTTCGCCCAGGCATCCTGACCCGAGACTCATCCGGAGGATCCACCCATGCGTACGCCGCTGGCCGAGGAGCTCGGCCTCGAGTTTCCGATCTTCGCCTTCACCCATTGCCGCGACGTCGTCGTCGAGGTGTGCAAAGCCGGGGGCATGGGCGTCTTTGGCGTCGCCGCGCACTCGACCGACGGCCTCGAGGCCGAGCTTCGCTGGATCGAAGAGCGCGTCGGTGATCGGCCCTATGGCGTCGACCTGCTGTTGCCGACCAAGTTCGCCGGCAGCGACCGAGGTGGGTTCGACGGCGGTCAGCTCGACGAGCGGATCCCCGAAGCGCATCGAAAGTTCCTCGACGACCTGCTCGAGCAGCACGGCGTGCCGCAGCTGCCCGACGGGGCCTCCGTCGGCGAGCAGTTTGCCGTGGGCGCCGACAGTCAGCGCGAAGTGGTCGAGATGCTCTTCGATCACCCGATCAGCCTGATCGCTTCGGCCCTCGGCCCACCGCCGGCCTGGATGATCGAGACCGGTCGCGAGAAGGGGGTCAAGGTGGCGGCCCTCGCGGGCACGGTCGAGCACGCGCAGCGCCACGTCGAGGCCGGCGCCGACATCGTGGTGGCCCAGGGCTACGAGGCGGGCGGCCACACCGGCACGATCTCGACGATGGTGCTCGTGCCCGAGGTGGTCGATGCGGTCGGCGATCGCGTACCGGTGCTCGCCGCGGGCGGCATCGGGAACGGACGCCAGCTGACCGCTTCACTCGCGCTCGGCGCCCAGGGCGTGTGGTGCGGCTCGGTCTGGCTGACGACCGAAGAGGCCGAGACCCACCCCGTGGTCAAGGAGAAGTTCCTCGAGGCCGGCCCGGGCGACACTGTGCGCAGCCGGTCGCTGACCGGCAAGCCGGCGCGCCAGCTGCGCAGCGCGTGGACCGACGCCTGGGAGGACGAGTCGAACCCCGACCCGCTGCCGATGCCGCTGCAGCCGCGGCTCACCCGCGAATACCAGGCGCGCATCAATCGCACCGCGCACAACAATGACGGCGCTCGCCAGCTCGCGAACTACTTCGTTGGCCAGGTCGTCGGCTCGATGAACCACGTGAAGAGCGTACGCAGCGTGATGGAAGAGTTCGCGGTCGAGTACGCCGACACGATGGAGCGACTCGACGCCTTCATCGAGGAGTAGTGCAGAGGTTCAGCGCACCTCGAGCGGGTCGCCGACGATCCCGACCCGCTCGACATCGATGGCGGCAGCTCGACCGGCTGGCCGCCCCCGATCGGATCCGCCCACAGCGCGCGCGATGACTTCGGACGCAAATGCTCCTACTGGGGCGCCTCGGCCTGCGGCACGAAACGCCGCGCCGCGAGCGCTTCCTGACCGAGCGTGCTGCGCTCTGACCGAAGCGTCGCGAGGCCGGGGCAGGCGGGGGTACCGCGCGCAGTTCGCAGGCGCGACGTGCGCAGCAAACGAGCTTCCCCGGTCGGTCGCGCCGAGAATGTCTGAGCACGGTGCCCCCGCCTGCCCCGGCCCTGCTACCGCAGGCGGGGGTACTGCGCGCAGTTCGCAGGCGCGACAGGCGCAACATGCGAGCTTCCCAGGCAGGTCGCGCCGAGAATGTCTGAGCACGGTGCCCCCGCCTGCCCCGGCCCTGCCACCGCGGACCGTGCAGAGGCTCCCTAGGGCTCGACGGTCTCGTCCGCGCGCAGCGGCGCTCGCGAAAGGGCCGAGAAGTCGCGCACGGTTCCGGTGTTGCGGAGCCCCGCCGCCATGTGCTGGGGAGAGTAGGTATGGCACGAGCCGCCCACCATCGCACCGAACGCCTCGGCTGTCTGCATCGCCTCGAAGTCGTGCTGGCGACCGAGCCCGATGAAGCAGGCGCGCTGCAGGATCCAGGCGGCCTCGAAGGCATCGGGATCGGTCAGAGTATCGAGGCGCGATCGGAAGTCGCGCCGGCCGATCGTCGTGCCGAGAAACGTGGGGCCGTCGGCGTCGCTGATGCGCATCCCTTCGATGCGCCACCGCAGCTGCGGCGTGTCGTCGCATGATAGTGCGCAGGTGGTGATGCGATCGACGCGGTCGGGCATCTCGACGTCGTAGCGCCGTGTCTCTTCACCGCCGCGCTCCACGCGAGCGGCATGGGCGATCGCCAGACAGGCGAGGTCGTACCAGTGCGTGCACTGTTCGCGGGCGGGGGTGAGGCGCGTCAGCTCGCGCAGGGGCAGCGAGATGGCCGCGCCTTCGAGTCGCCGCAGCGGGACGAGCGCACTCGGGCAGGTCGTCCACGGCACACGGATCGGTTCGCCGCCCACCGATCGCACCAAGCCCTCGCCGTGCGTGATCCGCACCGCGAAGTGGTGGAAGTCGTCGGCGAGCTCTCCGCGGACCTCGCCCGGGGCCGCCTCGAGGGCGATCGCGCGCCGATAGCAACCGCCACCGTAGTCGGCCCGCGCGGGGATCGTCGGTCGTGTGTCGTTCGGCGAGGGGGTCACGAGGCATTCCATCATACCTCCGTCGCCGGCGGTATCCTGGGGGCATGGCCGAACAGCCCCCCGTCCTCGATGTCAGCGGTCTCGCCGAAGGCGAGCCTGGTGCGCTCGAGCGCGTCGCGGCCGAGCTGCCCGGGCCCTGCGCCGAGTGGGGCGTGTTCCAGATCGTCGGCCACGGCGTGCCGGTCGACCAGCTGAGCGACTTCGATGCGCAGATGAACGCCTTCTTCGATCGGCCCCATGAAGAGAAACGTCGTCTGCTGCGCACGCGGGACAACGCCTGGGGCTACTACGACGAAGAGCTGACGAAGAACCGCCCCGATTGGAAGGAGGTCTTCGACTACGGCGCCGACCGCGTCGGCGGTGGGCACAGCGATGGTGTCAACCAGTGGCCGAGTGGACGCGGCGCTGAAGACGAGACGTTTCGGCGAGCGATGCTCGATCATCACGCGGCGTGCGTGCGTGTCGCCCAGGGCCTGCTCCACGCGCTCTGTGTCAGTCTCGACCTGCCGCCCGATACACTCGACGCCCACTTCGAAGACGACTCGAGCTTCGTCCGCCTCAATCGCTACGCGACGTGCGACGAGCCCGCCGAAGCCGACGCGCCGTTCTTTCCCGAGGCCGGGCATCTCGGCGTTCACCATCACACCGATGCGGGCGCGTTCACACTGCTCTTTCAGGACGACGTCGAGGGGCTGCAGGTCTACTTCGGCGAGCGTTGGGTCACGATCGAGCCCGTGCGGGGCGCGCTCAACGTGAACCTCGGCGACATGCTCCAGGTCTGGAGCAACGATCGCTATTGCTCGCCCCTGCACCGCGTGATCGTGCATCGCGATCGGGTGCGCTGCAGCGCACCCTTCTTCTTCAACCCGAGCTACGAAACGGTGTGTGCGCCGCTGCCCGGCCTGCTCGCGCGTGGCGAGTCACCGCGCTTTCGCGAGATTTCGTGGGCACACTTTCGCGATCAGCGCTCGGCGGGCGACTTCGCCGACTACGGCGCCGAGATCCAGATCGAAGACTTTCGAATCGCTTCTGTGTCCTGATCGCCGCACTGCCGTGACGCGAGCATAGGCGCGCGGCGGCCAGCCGACGCTTTGCATCCATGGCATCGCCATCCCGCCCCACACCGGAACGACACACTTCTCGCTCCATGCGTCGCGCGTGTGCGCGTCACCCCGATCGCTTCGCGGCGTTGCAAGTCGCCGTACACAGGCGAGAAGTCGGCGCGTTGCGCTCAGTGCCGGATCGCGCGGGTCTCGAACGAACGGTGTTTCTCCATGCCGACCGTCACGGCACTTCCACGATTTCGCCCACACCACTCGGCGAAACGAGTCGACTGTCACGGCGAGCGCGACCGGAAGGCCACCGTTTTTCAACCGCGTGAATTCGTACGAACGGATAGGGTGCCGGCCATCGTGGGCGAGGTCTCGCCTCGATGACGTCCATCTACGCCGCGAGCCAAGCCGCCCTCCGAGGCGCGGCCATCCAGGAGAAACCGGCGATGCCGCACGCTGTCCGTTCCCTCACCCGCCCGACGGCGGTGCTTCTCGGCGCCGTCCTTGCGCTGTTGCTGTCGGCCTCGGCTCTTGCCCAGACCACCAGCCCGTCGACCACCGTGCCCCCCTACGTACTCCCTTCGGTGCCTGGGGTGCTGATCGAATCGATCCTGACGGTCGACGACGGCACGGTGCCGAAGACGGGGGGCGGCACGACGCGCCTCGCGGGCATTCCCGACGGCATCGGCGTGATCGATGGCGCCGAGCTCTCGCCGCCGGAGCCCGATTTCTTCTATCTCATCGTGAATCACGAGCTGAACAGCACCCAGGGCATCCCGCGAGACCACGGCAACGCGGGCGCCTTCGTGTCGAAGTGGAAGGTCGACAAGGTCACGCACGAGGTCGTTGAGGGCGATGACCTCATCAAGGAGACGTTCGACTGGGACGAGACGACCCAGACCTTCGTCCCGGGCTCTCTCACCTTCGATCGCTTCTGCTCTTCGGATCGCCCCGCGCCGACCGCGCTGTACAACTCGGCGACGGGCCTGGGCACCCAGAACATCCTCTACTTCAATGGCGAAGAGAGCTTCTCGACGGGCCGCGCGATGGGCCACGTCGTGACGGGCCCCGACGCCGGCCGGTCGTACCACCTCGAGCACCTGGGCTTCATGGCCATCGAGAACCTCGTCCTCAGCCCCTTCGAGCAGGATACGACGGTGGCCGTGCTCCTCGATGATGCCACCAACGGTGAGGTCTACGTCTACGTCGGCACCAAGCAGACCACGGGCAACGACGTCGAGAAGGCCGGTCTCGTCGGCGGCAATCTCTACGCGATCGCGGTCGTCGGCAAGCCCTTCGAGCTCGACCTCGACCTCGCTTCGGCCGTCGGCACGGTCGAACCCTTCACGCTGAAGCTGATCGGGACCGACGGCAACCGCCCGGTCGACGGCAACGACACCACGAACCGCGGCACCGACACCATTACTCCGGTCGACCCGGCTCAGACCTTCGAGAGCCTGAAGATGGGCGGGCCCGAAGACGGCGCTTGGGATACGCGCCCCGGCTTCGAGAACACCTTCTACTTCGTCACCAAGGGGACGTCGTCGGGTGGCTTGAACGCCCCGACCCGCCTCTGGCGGCTCGAGTTCGATGATCTGTCGAACCCCGCCCTGGGCGGCACGATGACCCTGCTCCTCGATGGCCCCGAGAACCGCCTCGGAAGCCTCGACAACATGGGCTTCGGCATCGAGGGCGGCCTGCCCAAGCTCTACATCCAGGAAGATCTCGGTGGCGACGCGCGGCTCTCGAAGATCTGGGAGTACGACATCACGACGGGCCAGCTCGAAGAGATCGCCGAGCACGATGGCGAGGTGTTCTTCGACGGCGGCTCGGCCTTCCTGACGACGAACGAAGAGTCGTCGGGCGTCATCAGCATGGCCGACATCCTGGGCGAGGGCTGGTATGCCTCGTCGATCCAGGTGCATACGAGCAACGGCCTCTCCGACAGCGCTGAGCTGGTCGAGAACGGCCAGCTGGTGCTGATCAACCTCGCCGGCCGCGGCAGCGATCTGCTGCGCACGCCTCTCATCGCGAATGGAGATCTCTGGGACTACCGCGTCGACGGGGTCGACCCGGGCGCATCCTGGAACGAAGTCGGTTTCGTACCCGACGCGTCGTGGAACGTCGCCACCGACGGCACGCCCACGGGGCCGGTGCCGACGATGCTCGGCTACGGAGAGTCGGCCGGTCGCCTGGCCACCGATCTCGTCCAGCCTCCGTCGCCTCGCGCGGCCGCGTACTACTTCCGGCGTGAGTTCGACCTCGCCGATCCGACCAACATCGCGCTCTTCGACCTCTACCTGAAGGTCGACGACGGCGCGGTCGTGTACGTCAACGGGGTCGAGGTCGCACGCTACAACCTGAATCTCGACCTGGTGGTGGACAACGACACGTTCGCCAGCCAGAACGAGTCGGCCGAGACCGACTGGAAGCAGATCCCGATTACCGGCGCCGACGTGCCGCTGCAGGCCACAGGCAACGTGCTCGCGATCTCGGTGCACCAGGAGAACGACGGCAGCTCGGATCTTCGCCTCGACGCCGAGCTGATCGCATGGGTGGGCTCGCCCGATGCCGGCACGGCGCCGGCGACGCCGACCGGCCTGGCGACCGCCAACGCGACCGAGATCAGCCTCGATCTCACCTGGGACGGGCAGAGCGACGCCAAGTTCTTCCGCATCGAGCGCCAGTCGCCGGGCGACGCCGCCTGGGAAGTGGTCGAGCGGGAGTATCCCGGCACGTTCACGAGCTACGTCGACACCGAGGTGCAGTCGGGTTTGACGTACAGCTACCGGATCTGGGCGGTCAACATCCACGGCCGAAGCGCGCTCAGCGCGACGGCCGAGGGCACGACCCTCGTGTCGCTGCTGCCGGTGATCTTCGAAGAGAACTTCGAGGTGCCCGACAGCTTCGGCCAGTTCACGCCCGTCGACGTGGCGGGCCCCGATCGCAACTTCGCCTGGGTCCTCTGGGACTTCGGGAGCACGGGCGCGATTCAGGGCAACGGCTTCGGTGGCGAGACGCCCACCGAAGACTGGCTGATCACGACCAATCCGATCAACTTCCTCTTCTTCAGCGAAGAGAGTCTCACCTACGACGCGCAGATCGCGTTCAGCGGTCCCGCACCCGAGGTGCTCTGGTCGACTGATTACGATCCGCTGAGCAACGCCGATCCGAACGAGGCGACGTGGAACGTCATCAACATCGACACGTCGCAAGACGGCACGCTGACGCCGCAGGGCCCCTTCGACATCTCGGGCATCGATGGCACGGCGTACATCGCCTATCGCTATCAGAGCCTGGGCGGGGGTGGCGGCCAGAGCGTCCGGTTCAACGTCGACGACGTGATCATCAAGGGCCAGTGTGGCTTCGACTTCGAAGGCGGTGAGAACAGCGACATCGCCGACGATCCGTCGACGCCGTGGGAGATCGTCAATCTGAGCTCGGAGTTCGGCTGGATCTACGACAACCGAGCCGGCCAGCAGGGCGCGATCAACAACAACTTCGGCTCGCCGCCCGGTGGCATCGAAGGCGGCACGCCCGCGAAGGATTGGCTGATCAGCCCGCCGATCTTCGTCGGCAACCCGAACACGGGCGTCGACTTCCAGTACTACGAGAACTTCGGCGATACCATCGACAAGCCGCTCTCGGTCTTGGTCACCAACAGCTATACCGGCGACCCGACCACGACGAGCTGGGTCGACATCACGCCGACCGGGCTCGACGGATCGACCTCAGACGCCTGGATCGACGTGTCATCCGACATCATCGGTCTGACCGGCGAAGACGTTCGAGTGGCGTTCCTCTACGAGTCGGCGGGGGACAGCGGTGGCACCACCAAGCGCATTGGCGTCGACCAGGTCTGCATCGCCGAGCGCGGCGGACCGCTCGAGGCCGGCTTCGCATTCACGCGGAGCGGTGGCTCGGTGACCTTCATTCCGACGGTGACCGGGGGTGTGCCGCCCTACGATCTGGCCTGGGACTTCGGCGATGGCAACACGTCCGACGCCGAAGGGCCGACCAACGAGTATGCGGCGGCGGGCGTCTACACCGTCGCGCTCACGGTGACCGACAGTGAGGGCAGCGTCATCGACGCGATCCAGGTCGATGCGGTCGAGGTAACCGAATACGTCGATCCAGAGAAGCTCGGCAATCTGCGCGTAGCCAGCTTCAACACGTCGATGAATCGCCCGAACTCGGGTGACCTCGCCACCGCGTTGGCGTCGGGGGCCGATGGCCAGATCCAGCAGGTGGCCGAGGTGATCCAGCGGGTCGACGCCGACATCGTGCTGATCAACGAGTACGATCAGCTCTACGATGAGAATGGCGAGTTCGGCCTCGCTGCCACGCTGGCGACGATCGAGGACTTCAAGGCGAACTACCTCGAGGTCGCCCAAGCCGACGACACCGACCCGGTCTACTACGACTACGCCTTCGTGTCGCCGTCGAACACCGGTGTGCCTGCCGGGCTCGACCTCGACAACAACGGCAGCGTCGGGGGGCCGGGCGACGCCTTCGGCTTCGGCAACCACGCGGGTCAGTTCGCGATGATCGTGCTCTCGAAGCACGAGATTCTCGAGCACCGGGTGCGGACGTTCCAGAAGTTCCGCTGGGTCGACATGCCGGGCGCGTTCCTGCCGCCCGACCCGAACGACACGGACGGCGACGGCGACCTCACGAGCTACTTCACGGACGAAGAGCTCGAGATCTACCGCCTCTCGTCGAAGACCCACATGGACGTGCCGGTGTGGATCCCGGGTCACGGCGTGCTGCACGTGCTCGCCAGCCACCCGACCCCGCCTGTCTTCGACGACGGGACGGCCACGGTCTACCCCGACCCGAACGTCGCGGACGTGAATGGTCTGCGGAACCACGATGAGATTCGCTTCTGGGCCGACTACGTCGATCCCGACAAGAGCGCGTACATCTACGACGACCGCGAGTGGGACAAGAAGGGTCGGGCACCCAAGCTGCGCAAGCGCCGCGGCGGTCTGATGAAGGGTGCGCGGTTCGTGATCATGGGCGACCAGAACGCGGACCCGGTGGATGGAGACGCGACCTTCAACCCCGCGCTGCTCCTGCTGGACAGCCCCTTCGTCGACTCGACCATCACGCCGACGAGTGAGGGCGCGCTCGAGCAGGTGCCTTCGGGCAGCGAGCGTGAGACGAAGACGGCGAGCTTCAATCTGCGCGCCGACTACGTCCTGCCTTCGCAGGCTGCGTTGACCCCACAGCAGGGCTTCGTGTACTGGCCGCTGACCACCGACCTGACGGCCGATCTACTGGACGCCTCCGATCACCGCATGGTGACGATGGATCTCCAGGTCAAGGGTCTGCGACTCTGCGGTCTCGGTGCGGAGCTGGCCTTCATCGTGCCTGTGCTGATCGCGGCACGGAGGCGCCTGCGCCGACGCGCGTAGGGCGAGCGGCTCGTTCGCTCGCGGGACCACGAGCGGCCCACTCCGATCTGACGACGGAGTGGGCCGCTCCACGTTCGTTTCCCGGCTCGGAATCGGGCAAGCTCAGGAGGTCATGATCGAGTCTCTCAAGACATCCACTCGGCAACCCCCTCACCGGCGACGGGTCGGTTGCCTCGCGGCGGCCACGGCGCTCATCGTGTGTCTCGCCACCGCCGGCGTCGCCAATCCGCCTGCCGGTGAGCTGAAGCCCCTCGACGATGGCGAGCTGCGCGTCGAGCTGGCCCCCTACATGGGTGAGCTGCAGCGTCTCACCCACAAGCTCGCGCTCTCGGTCGCGGCCGGGAACGGCGCGCTCGCGGCGTTCTACGCCTATGAATCGATCGAGAAGCTGAAAGAGATTCAGAGCGACGTGCCCGAATACGACGGTCAGCCGATCGCGCTGCTCATCGACCGGCACGGCCTGCCACCCACGCTCGCGTTCGCCAAGCTGGCGAAACAGACACCGCCGGGCGGCAACCAGTTGGAGCTCGAGCGGGCGATGAACCAGCTGATCGACGCATGCAACACGTGCCACGCCGCGACCCTGCACGAGTTCATCAAGATCACGCCCGGCACCGGCGTGAACCCCTTCAACCAGGATTTCACGCCGTGATCCCGAGGCTGCGAGTCGCTTGGATCATCATTGGTTTCGTCGCGCTTGCGCTCGGGGATGCGTCGCGCGCAGCAGCTGAACCGATGCCTGTCCCCACCGTCGTCACCGTCGATGCGGCCGCCGACGCGTCGGGCGAGCACCGCGCCCTGGGCTTCGTCACCGAGCGTGAGGGGTTCGTGTTGACGACCTATCACACGCTCGTTGATCCCGATACGAGCGAGCTCCTGACCGACCTGACCGTGACGCTGCGAGCAGATGGGCGGCGGTTCCCCGCGCGCATCGTGGGCGTCGAACCCACGATCGACCTCGCCGTGCTCGAGATCGTCTCGGATGAGACGTTCGAGCCTTCGAGCGTGAAGCGCGAGCGGGCCCTCGACGTCGGGAGTGAGATCTACGTGCCGACGACCCTCGATGGCCAGGATCTGGCGCTGGCGCGCGGTCGGGTAGCCGGCCTGAATACGCGGGAGTGCTACCAGGAGAGTCTGACATCGACGATGTTTCGCGCCGAGATCGCGCTGCCGGTGGGCGCGACCGGAGGGCCGGTGTTCACGAAGGAAGGCGCGGTGATCGGCCTCTACACGGCCTACGCCCCAGAGGCCGAGGAAGGACACGTCGACGACCCCGACGAGCTCCACATCCTGCCCATCTTTCTCGCCTTCAACATCTACGACAGCATCAAGCAGAAGCGCAGCCTCGAGTCGCCCTGGACGGGTTTCAGCGTGCGCTCCCTGAACGACGATGAGCGCGCGATGTTTCCCGCCTCACGAGGTCACCGAGGCGGCATCGGCATCGAGCACGTCTGGCCGAAGTCGCCTGCTGAGCGCATGGGCATCCAGCCCGGCGACGTGCTCGTCCAGTTCTCGCACAACCGCATCGAATCGGTGGGTGACTTTCAGAAGTGGCTCTACATGTACGGCGTCGACGCGCCGGTCAAGCTCGTCTTCGTGCGCGACGGCGAGTACCTCGTGGTCGACTACGTGATCGAGGAGCGACCGACCTGGGCGAAGCCCCGCTGAAGCCCGGCTAGCGCGGCTGCAGCCACTTCGGCAGAAAGTCATAGGCGTCGATCCGGGCGCCCTGGTCGAAGCCCACGCCGAGGCCCGAGAGCAGGTCGCTCAGCCGGCCCTCGTTCCAGGCATCGAACGTCTCGGTGGCGCCGCCGATGAACTCGCCGCCGACGAACACCTGCGGGATCGTCTTCATGCTCGTCTGCGCCGTGAGGGCAGCTCGCACCTGCGCGCCCCAGTCGTCCTTCTGATGGGCGGCCGAGTCGAGGTCGACCGTCTCGTAGGGGATGTCGAGCCGCGCGAAGAGCTTGCGGACCGACCAGCAGAACTCGCACCACTCGAGCGCGAACATGACGACCGGGTCGTCCTTCGAGGCGAGCGTGCGGTCGAGGAAGGCCTGGGCCTCGGGAGTGATCGCGACGGGGGCTTCTTCTTCGTCGCTCGGCGGCGGGGGCGGCGGCGAGACGTCGAAGCGCACGTTCGGGGTCGACTTCGACAGCGCGATCTCTTCGGCCGTCATCTCTTCGGCGATCCCCTCGAAGAGCGGGGTGGTCAGGTAGCGCTCGCCCGTGTCGGGCAGCATGCAGAGCACGCGACTGCCCTTCGGCGCGCGCTTCGCCACCTCGACGGCGCCGGCGAACGTCGCGCCGCCCGAGATGCCGACGAAGATGCCCTCCTGCGTCGCGAGTGCATGCGCGGCCTCGAGGGCGTCGGCGCCGGCCACCGGCAGGATCTCGTCGATCAGAGACTCGTCGACGGCCTCGCCCGCGATCTTCGGAATGAAGTCGGGGGACCAGCCCTGCATCAGGTGCGGCCGAAACGCGGGATGGCTCTCGGCGGGACGACCGTCGTCGGTGCGGGCCTGGGCGACGCCGCTGCCGAGCAGCGGCACGTTGTCGGGCTCGCAGACCACGACCTTCGTCGCCGGGCTCTCCTTTCGCAGCACCCGAGATACACCGGTCAGCGTCCCTCCGGTGCCGAACCCGGTGACCCAGTAGTCGAGCCCGTCGCCTTCGAAGTCTTCGAGGATCTCACGCGCCGTCGTGCGCGAGTGCATGTCGGGGTTGGCCTCGTTCTCGAACTGGCGCGCGAGGAACCAGCCGTGCTCGGCGGCGAGCTCCTCGGCCTTTTGCAGCATGCCGCTGCCCTTCTGCGCGGCCGGCGTGAGCACGACCTTCGCGCCGAGAAAGCGCATGAGCTTGCGTCGCTCGACGCTGAAGTTCTCGGCCATCGTGACCACGAGCGGGTAGCCCTTGCGGGCGCACACCACCGCGAGGCCGATGCCCGTGTTGCCGCTCGTCGCCTCGACGACGGTCTGGCCGGGCTTCAGCGCGCCGCGTCGCTCGGCATCCTCGATCACGCCGAGGGCGAGTCGGTCCTTCACCGAGCCACCGGGATTGAACGACTCGACCTTCACGTAGAGCTCGCTGCCCTCGGGCTCGAGACGCTGAACGCGGACGACGGGCGTTCGACCGATCGTGGCGAGGATGTGCTCGTAGCGTGCCATGGGGGGCTCCTGGTGGTTCGGGGAACGCTTTCGAGCGTATCACGACGCCTTCTGCGTCGATCCCCCTGAAACGGGTGACGGCGTGATCCCTGCATGACGACGCGCGACGCGCGCCCCCCCGATGCTCGGTGCCCGTAGCGCGCGGCGGCCGAAGGGCGGGGTCGATACCATCCGACTCGGCGCACGTCGGCGACCGACGACGCACCTTGATCTGCCGCCCCACGGCTCGGCGAGACGTCGCGACTGCTGGGATGAACCGGTGCGGCCGCGCCGGCGGGCGACGGCCGCGGAGGTCTCGAACGATGAAGATTCAGCTCCTCGTGTATCCGGGCATGACCCTGCTCGACCTCGTGGGTCCACTGCAGGTGTGGTCGCTCTGGCCCGAGGCCGAGACCCAGACCGTATGGAAGTCGACCGATCCCGTGATGACCGATACCGGAATGGCCGTCGTGCCCGGCCAGGCATTCGACGACGCATGGACCGACCCCGACATCATCTTCTCGCCGGGCGGCCTCGAGGGCACGTTCGCGGTGATGGGCGACGCCGAGGTCACCGACTTCATGCGCGCGCGCGGCGCCCAGGCCGACTGGGTGACGAGCGTCTGCACGGGGGCGCTCGTGCTCGGCGCATCGGGTCTGCTCGAGGGACACGAAGCGACGACCCACTGGATGGCGCTCGAAATGCTCGAGCAGTTCGGCGCAAAGCCCGTCCGCTCGCGTTGGGTGATCGATCGAAACCGAGCGACCGGGGGCGGCGTGACCGCCGGCATCGACTTCGGTCTCGCGCTGATGGCCGAGGTCGCCGGCGAGGATCTGGCGCGCGCGGTCCAGCTCGGGCTCGAGTACGCGCCGAGCCCGCCCTTCGATTCGGGGACGCCCGACACCGCGTCGCCCGAGACCGTCGAGCGGGTGCGCGCGCTCTTCACCGCCGCCTGACCCGGCGCCGCGCGGCACCGGCCGCGGCCGGCGCTCGTCGGCCCGGGTCGGCCGCGTGAGCGCGTCGAGCCGCCGCGGCCGTCGTGGGCACCCCGGGGTCGGGTCGCAACGCTTGCCGGGTCGCAACGCTCGGTGGCGGGTTCGAACCCGCCGCTTCCCGGGTGCCTGCACTACCTTCGAACGAACGCGCGCGTTGCGCCCCCGCCCGCGCAAACCACGTGGCTCATGTCCCAACCGCTTCAAGCATCACCGCCCGGCGAGGATCCGCAGGACGAGGGCGATCGCAGCGCGATCGTGCTGGGCGCGATCGTCGTCGCCGTGCTCGTCGGCTTCGGTGCCGTGCTCTGGCGCAGCGCGCCGCCGCCGGTCCCCGATTTCGGCCAAGACGTTCACGTGTTGCCGGTGACGCTCGCGATCGACTCGTTCGAGCTGGTCGACCACGAAGGCGCCCCGTTCACCCGCGGCTCGCTCGAGGGGGGCTGGAGCCTCCTCTTCTTCGGGTACACGTACTGCCCCGACATCTGCCCGACGACGCTGCAGAGCCTGTCGCCCGTGCAGGATCTGCTGGTCGAGACCGGTGATCCGAGCGTGGTCTTCGTCTCGGTCGACCCGGCCCGAGACGACATCGACCGCATGGCCGAGTACGTCTCGTTCTTCCACCCGGCGCTGCGCGGCGCGACGGGAGAGCCCGGTGAGATCGAGCGATTGACGCGCGCCATCGGCGCCTACAACAAGGCACAGCCCCGAACACCAGGCGCCGAGGGCTATCTGGTCGACCACGCCTCGTCTCTCTTTCTCGTGGGTCCCGACGCGCGGCTCCACGCGATCCTGCACGAACCGACCGACGCTGCGGCCTTCGTCGATCTGGTGCGCCGTATTCAGGCCGTCGATCGGAGCGATACGTGATGGCTCGACCGGGCGGGGGGCGCCTGCTTCTTCTATCTCTACTCGCGCTCGTGCCGATCGCCATGAGCGCCACGACGGGCGCCTCCGCCGACGACCTCGAAGTGTCGGGCGCCTGGGTTCGTCAGCCGCCGCCGGGGGCCAACGCAGCCGGCTACCTCGTGTTCGAGAACGCCGGCGCCGAGCCGATCCGCGTCGTCGGCGTCGCGAGTGACGTGGCGGCGCGCACCGAGATCCACCGAAGCTGGGTCGAGGAAGGCGTCGCGCGCATGCGCCGCATCGACGCGATCGAGGTGCCGAGCGGCGGCGAGGTCGTCCTCGAACCCGGTGGGCTGCACGTGATGTTCATCCGACCCGAGAAGCTCGAGCTCGGCCAGAAGGTCGAGATCCGGTTCGCCGTCGAAGGGCAGGACGAGCTCGTCGTCGTGGCCGAGGTGCGCCGCGCGCCTGCAGCGGCCCCGGCGCATGAGCACGGCGCGCACTGACTCGGCCCCGGCGCATGAGCACGGCGCGCACTGACGCGGCCCCGGGTCATGAGCACGGCGCGCACTGACGCGGGCTCGGGTCAAGCCTCGGCTTCGAGAAACTCGATCATGCGCGGGAACGCCGAGCGGTCCTGCATCATGAACACGTGCCCGCCATCGAACATCTCGAGGGTGGCGTTCGGGATCTGTCGCTCGAGCGCTTGCTGATTCGCGGGCGGCGCGATGCCATCGAATCGCCCGCCGCAGACCAGCACCGGCATCGTGAGCGCCGGCAGACGCGACCAGGTGTCGTGATCTCGGCGCGCTTCGAGCTGGCGGCGGTAGCCCATCATGCGATCGGGTTCGTGCGCACCGAGCGCCTGCATGTCGTGCTGCAGCTGGATCAGATTCGCCGCGACATCGGGATGGGCCGCTCGCCATGCGGCGTCGTGCCGGGTATCTCCGATCTCGAGGGAGCGAACGGCGCGCTCTTCGGCCGGCATGCGCTCGAGCTCGTGCAGCGGGTACGACGCGCCCCCTTCGCCGCCGCTCGACGTGCAGCACAGCACGAGCTTCCGGATGCGATCCGGGAAGGTCACAGCGAGCTCCTGCGCGACCATGCCGCCGAACGAGACGCCGACGACGTTGCATCGATCCCAACCGATCGTATCGAGCAGACCCGCCGCGTCGTGCGCGTAGTCGGCCATCGTGTAGGGCGTGTCGGGGTGGCTCGTCCGGCCAAGTCCTCGCTGGTCGAACGCGACCACATCGAAGTGTCGCGGGAAGGGGCCGTCGAGCACGTTCGGCTTCTGCCGCAGATCACCGCCCGAGCCCCCGATGAAGAGCAGCGGCGGGCCATCGCCGGCGCGTTCCCAGTAGAGGTCGATGTCGCGGATGCGGTCGATCGGCATGTCCGCAGCGTGGGGCAGGGCGGTCGGCCCATCAAGCCGCGATCGGGTGCCCGCCGTTCGCACCGAAGTGACTTGACCCGCGGGGAAACCGCTCATCTTTCGGTGGGCCGACTTCCTCTAGACCCCCTCAGTTCGCCCTGAGTGTGATCCAGATCGGGTCGCTCGAAGAATTCCGAAAAAAGAGAGAGGGGCGAACCCCCCGGTGACGGCCGTCACCCGGCGTCGGGGTGGGCGGGGCGATGAGTTCTTCGATGACAGTCACCGGCCACGCACATCTCCTCGCCTCGAGCGAGCCCCGACGCCGCCCCTCCGTTTCGGGCTGGATTCGCGCTGGGCTCCTGAGTCTGATCGTGGCGACCAGCGGCGCGTGCAGCTTCGTCGAGGAGCTGCAGCCCGGTGACACCGGCTACACGCCGCCCTTCGAGATCGGAGACATCGTCAGCATCGGCGGTGGCAACTCGGGCTCGGGTGGTAGCACCGGCGGTGACAACTCCGGCTCGGGTGGCAGCACTGGCGGTGGCAACTCGGGCTCTGGCAGCAGCGGCGGTGGTGTCACCAACGGAGGCGGCGACGCACCGACCCCGCCGCCGGCCCCGGCACCGCCTGCCCCGGCACCGCCGGCGCCTCCCGCACCCCCGCCGCCGGCCCCGGAACCGCCCGCGCCGGCCGTGCCGTCGGTCGTGGCTTATGCCGCTCGCTGGGTGCCCTCGCCCTCTGAAGGCGTCGCGGGCTACCGGCTCGACATCGACGTGGTCGGTGGCGGCGACTACCGCACGGTGAACATCCCGCTTGGGTCGGCGAACGAGATCGCGAACGACCGGCTGAGCTATCCGGTCGATCTCGAGACCGACCAGGACTACGAGCTCACCCTCTACGCCTACGGCGATCGCATCACGTCGGCACCGTCGAACACGATCACGGTGACGGGCGACGATCTGATCGAGGACGCGATGGCGGCGAGCGCTGCGATGGCCGCGCCTTCGGCCGGCATGGCTTCGCCGACGACCGCGAGCCCGGCCGCGTCGTCGGTGACGGGCGATGCTGCGAGCAGTGATGCCAACGCCGACGCGCGCCGCGACACGACGACCGTAGAAGGCGACTGGCGCTCGATCGAGTTCGACGGCAGCGGCTCTCATCTCGTGGGTTCGATCGACGACGCGATCGACGGCGGTCTCACGCTTTCGACCTGGCTGCGGCCCTGGACGAGCGCCGACGAGCTGCGCGGTCTCCTCTCGGTCTCGAGCGACGTCGACGACAGCGCCCTGGACGTCGACCTGATCGATGGCACCGCCCTGCTCGTTTCGCTGCGCAGTGCGGCTGGAGACGTGCTCTACGAGGCGACCTTCGCCGATGCCGTCACGCACGACGTCTGGCAGCACGTGGCCGTGGTCATCGACCCCGATGCCAGCGCGCCCGTCCGACTGATCATCGCCGGCGCCGCGGTCGCGCCGTCGAGCGTCGCCGTGCTGACCGATGGAGCCGCTCCGAGCGCACTCACCGGCGCGATTCGCATCGGCGAAGGCTACGCAGGGCGGATCGGCCACACGGCGATCTACGCTCGCCCGCTCGAGGCCGCCGAGATCGCCGCCATCGACGCCGGCGGTCACGCGCTCGACCTGAGTGGCGACGAAGCGCTCCTGCACTACTGGCGCCTCGGTGAGGGCGGCGCCTTCGAGCCCGATCTCGGCGGCAGCACGTGGCGGGTCGACCTCGTCGCGACGCACGCGGGTCTCGCGTCGGTCGACGACGCGCCCCTTCCCCTCGACTGAACCGGTCGCGCCGGGGGCTTCCGCGCGAAGACGGGCACCCGCGCCGGAGCCGACTGCCTTCCTGCGTCAGCCTCCCTCTTCGCGCTGCCAGGCCATTCCACGGCGGGCGGGTGCGGCTTAGACTCGGGTCATGGCCGATCACGAGCGCAGGCCCGAGCGGGATCTCCGATTCATCATCATCGGCGCGGGCATGGCCGGCATTCTCGCGGGCATTCGCCTGCGCAAGGCCGGCTACGACGACTGGGTGATCTACGAGAAGGCCGACCGCATCGGCGGCACGTGGCGCGAGAATCGCTACCCCGGCATTGCCTGTGACGTGCCCTCGCACCTCTACTCGTACTCTTTTGCGCTGAACCCGAACTGGAGCCAGCGCTTCGCGCCGGGCGACGAGATTCAGCAGTACCTCGAAGGTGCCACCGACCGCTTCGACGTGCGCGACCGCATTCGATTCGGCGAACAGGTGACGCGCTGCGACTTCGAAGCGGGGCAGTGGCACGTCGAGACGGCGACGGGGGTCGAGGACACGGCCCACGTGATCATCGCGGCCACCGGCGTGCTCCATCAAATCAACGAGCCGACCTTCGATGGGCTCGATGCGTTCGAGGGGCAGGCGTTTCACAGCGCTCGATGGCCCGACGATCTCGACCTCGCGGGCAAGCGCCTCGGCGTGATCGGCACGGGGTCGAGTGCCATCCAGATCGTCGCTGCCACGGCCGAACAGGTCGATCACCTCGAGCTCTTCCAGCGCACGGCGCAGTGGGTCATGCCCATGGAGAACGTGCCCTACACGCCCGAGCAGCGAGCAGGGTTCGAGCGCGATGACGCCGGCATGCTCGAGATCCGACAGGAGGTGCGCACGCAGTTCATCGATGGGTTCGCGAACGTCCTCGTCGACGGCGAGCACCCGCTGCTCGACGCCATGCACGCCGCCTGCCAGCAGGCGCTCGAGCAGGGCGTGGCCGACCCCGTGCTGCGCGAGAAGCTGCGCCCTGACTATCGTGCGGGCTGCAAGCGGCTGATCCTGTCGGGGACGTTCTACCCCGCGATCTCGCGTCCCAACGCCGACGTCGTCACCGAGGCGATCGAACGCTTCGAACCGCGTGGGATCCGCACGGCCGACGGCACGCTGCACGAGCTCGACGTCGTGGTGATGGCGACCGGGTTTCGCGTCGACTCGTTCGTGCGGCCGATGCACGTGGCGGGGCGTGACGGCCGGCTGCTCGACGCCGTGTGGGAGAAAGGCCCTTCGGCGTATCTCGCGATCTCGGTGCCCGAGATGCCCAACTTCTTCATGCTCAACGGGCCAAACGGCCCGGTCGGCAACTTCTCGCTGATCGACGTCGCCGAGCTCGAGATGGACTACATCCTTCAGCTCGTCGACGAGATCGCGGCCGGGCGATGTGATTCGCTCTGTGTATCGCGCGAGGCCATGGCGTGCTTCGACGAAGAGCGCCGCGCGGCCGCCGCCCACACGCTCTGGGCGAGCGGATGCAACAGCTGGTACCTGGACGAAACCGGGCTCCCCACGGCCTGGCCATTCACCTACGATCGGTTCGAGGCCGAGATGGCCCGACCCAGGCTCGAGGATTACGACCGGCGCTGAGCCGGCCGACGCGATTCAACCCGGCCGACTCGCAACGCTGTGATCGGTCGAGCGACTTTGCCAAGGAGAAGCGTCATGAAGGCAGCTGTGCTGCGCGCATTCAATACTCCCCTCGAGATCGAAGAGCTCGAGATCGATGAACCCGGCCCCGGTGAGGTGCTGCTGAAGACGGCCGCCACCGGCATCTGCCACAGCGATCTCCACGTGATCGAAGGCAGCCTGCCGATGCCGCCGCCGGTGGTGCTCGGGCACGAGCCGGCCGGCATCGTCGAAGCGGTGGGTGAGGGTGTCACCGACTTCGAGCCGGGTGATCATGTGATCGGCTGCATCACGAACTGGTGCGGCGTCTGCAAGTTCTGCACGGGCGGTCGCCCCTATCTCTGCCCCGGCCAGTTCGAAGGCCGCCCGCCCGACATGAAGGCGCGCATCTGTACGAAGGGCGGCGATCCGATCTTCCAGTTCGCCAACCTTTCTTCATTCGCCGAGCAGATGCTCTGCCCCGAGCGCTCCCTCGTGAAGATTCGCGACGACATGCCCCTCGACCGGGCCTCGCTGATCGGCTGCGGTGTGACGACGGGTCTCGGCGCTGCCCTCAACACGGTGAACATCCCGGCGGGCGCGAGCGTCGTGATCATCGGCTGCGGTGGCGTCGGGCTCTCGGCGCTGCAAGGGGCGCGCATTCGCGGTGCGGGCAAGATCATCGCGGTCGATGCGCAGAAGTGGAAGTTCGACCTCGCGCGCAAGCTCGGCGCGACCGAATGCGTCGATGCGAGCGATGGCGATCCGGTGGCGGCCGTGCACGAGATCACCGGGGGCGGGGCCGACTTCGTCTTCGAGTGCATCGGTCTCGGTGTGACCGTCCAGCAGTCGATCGCAATGGCGGGCCGCGGCGGCACTGCCGTGCTCGTCGGCGTGGTGCCGATGGGTGAGATGGTGCCGATCCCGGCTTCGGATCTCACGTTGCAAGAGAAGAACGTGACCGGTTCGTACATGGGTTCGAACGCGTTCCGCTTCGACATGCCCAAGTACATCGACTTCTATCTCGACGGCCGGCTGTACCTCGACGAGATCATCTCGGCCCGCATCAAGCTCGACGACATCAACGATGCGTTCGAGCAGATGAAGTCGGGCCAGGTCGCTCGGCAGGTGATCACCTTCGACTGAGTCGAGGTGATCGCAGAAAGCTCCAAGGGCCGCGTCGAGTCGATCGACGCGGCCCTCTCCGTTTGGAGCGCCAGCGAGAGTGCGCCGCTGATCGAGCGGTGACCGCCCGTTCGCAGGGGGGGTCGGCGGGCGCTGCGTGGGTCGCCCGCGTGCGAGCCCCGCCCGCCGCGATTGCGCGTCCGAACCGGCCATCGCGGCGCGGGGAGCGTCCCCGGGCTCGATTTTGCGGATCCCGCGCGCGGCGCCTCTGGGCCTTCCCGGCCGCGATTCGATCGGATCGGCTTTCGACAGCCGACTCCATTGACGCGGGCGCCGCCCGAGGGATCATCTCGTGCTCGGCCGCGCGCGCCCTCGCAGAACCGCGGGCGCCTCACCGAGACGAGAGGAGTGTCCGTGTCCGAAGATGCGCTGGATGGATTCCGCACCGAGCTCGAAGCCTGGTTCGACGCCCACTGTCCCCAATCGCTCCGGCCCGGGAACGAGGCGACCGCCGACGACCGCGAGGCGTGGAAGCAGGCCTACATCGAACGCGGCTACACGACGCCCACCTGGCCGCGCGAGTACGGCGGCGGCGGTCTCTCGAAGGCCGAGGATCAGGTGCTTCAGCAGCTGAAGGCGAAGTACACGACCTGGTCACCCGTCGCGAGCTTCTTCGGCACGACGATGCTCGGCCCCGTTCTCCTCGAGTTCGGCAACGAGTCGCAGAAGAAGGAACACCTCTCGAAGATCACGAGCTGTGAGATCCAGTGGTGCCAGGGCTACAGCGAGCCGGGCGCGGGCTCGGATCTCGCGAGTCTGCAGACCCGAGCCGTCGACGAAGGCGACCACTACATGATCAACGGCTCGAAGATCTGGACCACCGGCGCCCACAACGCCGACTGGATCTTCTGCCTGACGCGCACCGACCCCGATGCGCCGAAGCACGACGGCATCAGCTTCATCCTCTTCGATCTTCGCCAGGCTGGCGTCACGATCTCTCCCATTCAGCTGATCAGCGGCGCGAGCGAATTCTGCCAGGTCTTCTTCCAGGACGTCCGCGCAGAGAAGCACAACCTCGTCGGTGAGCTCAACGGCGGTTGGACCATCGCGAAGCGACTGCTTCAGCACGAGCGCGCGATGCTCTCGGGCGGGATGGGCACGGGCGGTGTGCCCGCCGGACCCCGCAAGAAGAAGACCGGCCCGCCGCCCGCACCCAAGAGCTTTCTGGCCGAGACCTCACGTGCTCATCTCGGCAGCGAAGAAGATGGCCGCCTCTCCGACGCGGTGCTGCGCGACCGAATCGCACAGTGGGAGCTCGACTCGCTCTGCTTCGGCCTGAGCCTCAAGCGCAGCGGGCAGCAGGCGAAGGCGGGGCAGGGGCCCGGGCCTGCGACTTCGATGTTCAAGCTCTACGCCAGCGAGATGAACAAGCGCCGCAACGAGATCACGATGACGGTGCGCGGCGCCGACGCGCTCGGCTGGGAAGGCGAGGGCTTCTCGCCGGCCGACATCGCCGAGACGCGCGGCTGGCTTCGCTCGAAGGGCAATTCGATCGAGGGCGGCACGAGCGAGGTGCAGCTGAACGTCATCGCAAAGCGCGTCCTGGGCCTGCCCGATTGAAGCGCGGCGAAGCCCACGCAACGACTGCGCACCCGACGCGACCCGGAGAAAAGACAGAATGAGCCTCGTACTGACCGAAGAACAGGAGCTGATCAAGCAGGGCGCTGCCGAGTTCATGAAGGAGCACGCCCCGGTCACGCACCTGCGCGCCCTGCGCGACGATGCCGACGCGGTGGGCTTCTCGAAGTCGCTGTGGCAGGAGATGGCCGGCCTCGGCTGGGCGGGCATCCCGTTCGCCGAAGAGCTCGGCGGTGCGGGCCTCGGCCTCGCCGACCTGGGCGTGGTGATGGAGGAGTGCGGCCGCACCCTCGCGCCCTATCCCTTCCTGTCGACGGTGGTGCTGGGGGGCGGCGCGGTCGCGCTCGCGGGCAGCGACGCGCAGAAGAGCGAGATCCTGCCCGGCGTGTGCAAGGGCGAGACGCTGCTCGCGCTGGCGCATCAGGAGACGAGTCGCTTCGCTCCGTTCGCGATCGAGATGCAGGCCGAGAAGAGCGGCGGCGGCTATCGCCTGAGTGGACGAAAGCGCTTCGTGCTCGATGGTCACGTCGCCGATCGCCTCGTCGTCGCTGCACGCACCAGCGGCGCCAGCGGTGAGCGCGATGGCATCAGCCTCTTCGTCGTCGATCCAGCGGCGCCGGGCTGCAGCGTGTCGCGCACGATGATGGTCGACAGCCGCAACGCGGCGAACGTCGACCTCGACGGTGTCGAGGTCGGTGCCGATGCCGTGCTCGGCGAGATCGATGCCGGCGGCGACCTGCTCGACGCCGTGTACGATCGCGGCGCCGCCGCGCTCTCGTCAGAGCTGGTCGGCACCATCGCCGAGGTCTTCGAGCGGACGGTCGAGTATCTCAAGACCCGCGAGCAGTTCGGGACGAAGATCGGCACGTTCCAGGCGCTCAAGCACCGCGCGGCGAACATGTTCTGCGAGGTCGAGCTCAGCCAGGCGATCACCCTCGACGCGCTCCGCGCCCTCGACGAAGACCGCCCGCACGCCGCGCGCATCGTCAGCGCGGCGAAAGCCCGCTGTTCGGACACCGCGAGCCTCGTCACCTGCGAAGGTCTGCAGATGCACGGCGGCATCGGCATGACCGACGAAGAAGAGATCGGTCTCTTCCTGAAGCGTGCGAAGGCCGCGGAGCTGACCCTCGGCGACGGCAGCTACCACCGCGACCGATTCGCGCGGTTGACGGGCTTCTAGAGCGCGGCCACCTGACGAAAGGAGTGCGGGATGAATCAGCCCCTCGGTCCCCCGACCATCCATCGAAACGAGCAGGATCTACCCTTCGTGCAGGCGGGAGAGGGCAACACCCTCCAGGTGCTGCAGGTCGATCTCGCCCAGGGCATCTGGATCGTCCGGAATAAGTTCGATCCTGGCACCGTGGTACAGACCCACAAGCATACGGGGCACGTGTACGCAGTGACGCTGTCCGGTTCGTGGCATTACCGCGAGAGCCCCGAAGCGGTCAACACCGCGGGATCCTATCTCTACGAGCCCGCGGGTTCGGTGCACACGTTGACCGTGCCCGACACGAACACCGAGCTCACCGACGTCTGGTTCGCGGTCCACGGCGCGAACCTCAACCTCGATGCAAAGGGGGCCGTCGAGCTCGTGGTCGACGCGCCGTTCATGCTCGAGATCTATCGCAGCCTCTGCCGGGATCAGCACGGTCTCGATGACCCGCCGGTCGTCGTGATCGAGGCGCCGCCTGGCGACGCTGCCTGAGAGTTGAACGCGGCCCTGGCGCCGTCCATGGAGACGACATGCAGATCAAGGATCTCTTTTCGATCGAGGGCAAGGTCGCCCTGGTGACGGGGGGCTCGCGCGGCATCGGTGAGATGATCGCGGCGGGCTTTCTCGCGAACGGTGCGAAGGTCTACATCAGCTCGCGCAAGGCCGAGGTCTGCGACGCGACCGCCGAGCGACTCTCGAGCGAGTACGGAGGCGAGTGCATCTCACTGCCGGGCAACCTCGCCGATCTCGACGGCATCGACGCCGTCGTCGGCGAGCTGAGGAGCCGCGAATCGAAGCTCGACATCCTCGTGAACAACGCGGGTGTTTCTTGGGGGGCGCCCATCGAGGAGTTCCCCGAGATCGGCTGGGACAAAGTGATGGATACGAACGTGAAGGGCGTCTTCTTCACGATTCAGCGCCTGCTTCCGCTGCTCGAGGCCGCCGGCACGGCCGAAGACCCCGCGCGCGTCGTCAACATCGGGTCGATCGACGGCATCCAGGCGCCGGCGTTCGAGACGTTCTCGTACGGTCCGTCGAAGGCGGCCGTTCACGCCCTCAGCCGGCAGCTCGGCGCGAAGCTCGTGAAGCGCAACGTGATCGTGAACGCCATTGCGCCCGGTCCCTTCCCGACCTGGATGCTCAGCACGGGCGTCGGGACGGGCGGCGACGTCGAGGGCACCGACTGGGACGCACTCGGTCAGACGAACCCCCGCGGCCGCGTCGGCACGCCCGAGGACATCGCGGGGCTCGCGATCTTTCTGTGCTCGCGCGCCGGCGCATTCACTGTCGGCGACGTCATCACGTGCGATGGGGGCATGGTCGTGAGCTGAGGCGTGTGCTGGCGTCAGGCGCTGGCCGGCGCCGCGTCGCGGCGCTCCCCCAGCCAGTCGAGGTAGAACTTCGGCGGGAAGAACGTCAGCCAGATCGCGCCGGCGGCGAGGCTGCCGAAGCCCGACTCGGCGAGCAGCCAGCGAATGTCCGACGCTTCGAGGCCGAAGACCGGCGCGAGCAGCACGGAGCCCATGAGGAAGCTCGCCGCGCCCATCGCGACACTCCAGAGCAGGAACCGGTTGCTCACGACGGGGTCGGCGAGGCCGATCGCCGCCCGGCGTCGACTCGCGGCCCAGTAGCGCATCGCCTCGATCGTGCCCCAGAGCAGCGCGGCGGTTCGTGCCACGAAGTTGAGCTTCACCCAGCGGCGAGCGGCCTCGGTCTCGGCGTGCAGGTCGCCGTACGGCGCCATCACGTGCGAGGCGATCATGCAGCCGAGCAGGATGGCGACGACGGCCCGTGCGTAGGGGGCGTCGGGTGCGAAGACCCGCCAGGTAAAGACGACGATCGCGGCGGCGCAGACTCGAATCGAGACTTCGGCGAGTCGCGTGAGGGGCAGCTGCCAGGCGGCGGGGACGAGGTCGGTCGAGTAGAGGAGCGTCTCGGGGACGAACCCGAGCAGGACACCGACGACGAAGCCGATGCCGATCGCCAGCTCGGGCAGCGCATGGGTGCGTGCCGCCAGCAGGAGCAGGCGCGCTCCGACGGTGAGACTCACGACGCCGAAGGCCGCGACGCCGATGGCGCTCAGAACGTCCAGCACGAGATCCCCTCCCTCGAGAGGGTTTCGGCGGGACGCCGCCTTCGGTTGAGATGTGGGTCAAGACCTGCGCCCGGGCGCCACCCGAGCGCGCCCCGCCCCCCTAGTCGCGCCCCGCTGTGCGCCGCGCCTTCTTCTCGGCCTTCTCGCGCTTCGCTTGCTGGGCGACCTCCATCGAGCGCTGGGCGGGCACCCGGATCTCGCGCATGAAGTAGGCCTTGAAATCGTCCGGCACGTCCATCCCGTCGATCGCCTCCTGCATGCAGGCGAGCCAGGCATCGCGCTCGGGCTCGGCGAGGTCGAGGTGCGCGTGGGCCCTCGGAATGCGGATCGGTCCGTAGCGCTGGGCGTAGCGCTTCGGGCCGCCGAGCCAGCCGCAGAGAAAGGTGAAGAGCTTGTCGCGCGAGACGGTCAGGTCACTCGGGTGCATTCCGAGAATGCGCGCGGCGTCGGGACGCCGCTCCATCGCATCGTAGAAGCGATCGACGAGCCGGCGCACGCCCGCCTCGCCTCCCATCGTGCGGAACGAGGTGTCCTCATGGCCGTACTCGCCGGGCGCGCGTGTCGTGCGGGGCGGATCGGATGCCATGCTGCGAGGGTAGGCCAGCGCGCCGGCGCGCGAGCGACATGAAGCGATCGGTTGCGCTGGTCGTGCTACAGCCGCTCGAGCGTGAGCGGCAGGCCGTCCATCGGCTTCGAGATCGGCGCCTGCTGCACCGGCATCACGTAGCCATCGGGCACGCTGATCTGCACTCTCTGCAGCAGCTGGAACAGCGCAGCCTTGATCTGCGTTTCGGCGAAGCGAAGCCCGAGACACATGTGATTCCCCCCGCCGAAGGGCAGGTACGAGTGGCTGTGACGCTTGTGCTCTTCGCGCCCCTCGGCGAAGCGGTCGGGGTCGAATCGGTACGGATCGCTCCACCACGCATCCAGGTGATGGGTGTGGATCGGATAGATGACGACCATGGTGCCCGCCGGGATCTGGTACCCCTGCCACTCGAAGTCGGCAGTCGCCATGCGGGGGATCGTCGAGAGCGGCGGGTAGCGCCGAAGCACCTCCTGGATCGCGAGCACGTGATCCTTGACTTCAAGCAGGTCGTCCCACTCGATGGCCGGCTTCGAGAGCGCGCGCGTTTCGTCGCGAAGTCGATCCTGCCACGTCGGATTCGCAGCGAGCTCGTAGAGCATCGACGTCAGCGCGCTCGTCGTCGTGTCGTGTGCGGCCATCATCAGGAAGATCATGTGATCGATGATCTCCTGATCGGCGAGACGGTCGCCGTTCTCGTCTTCTGCAAGACACAGTCGGGTGAAGATGTCGGGGCCGCCGGTTGCGCCGCTGCGGCGTTCCTCGATGAGGCGCGTGAAGCGCTCGATCATGTATTTGCGGCCCTCGAGTCCGCGATTGAACTCGAGGCCGGGGATCGGCAGACGGACCAGTGACATCGACGCCGCCACGGTCGCCTCGAAGGCCTTGTTGAGCTTCGTGTTGTCCTCGTTCGCTGGCAGGCCGAGGAAGATGCGGCAAGCCATGTCGAGGGTCATCTGCTTGATCGTCGGGAACGCCTCGATCTGACCGCCGCGCTGCGCCAGCTCTTCGGCCCACGGAATGAGCGCGTCGTTCATCGCATCGAGATAGGCCTGGAGTGCGGGCGTCCGGAACGCCTCGCGCATGAGTCGGCGATGGAAGCGGTGGTCTTCGCCGTCCCGAAGGAGCAGGCCGTTGGTGAAGATTCGGCCCATGATGAGATCCCAGGAGCCCTTCGCCGAGAAGATGCCGTCGCGGTCGAGCAGCACGAGGCGATTGGCGTCGGGGCCGAAGAGGTTCACGGTGCGGATCGGCCCCTGGCTCTGTCGCACCACCGGGCCATGACGTTCGTGCCGCTCGCTCACGACCCCCAGCATGTCGCGGCGAATGCGAGGCATCGCGCGCAGGGTGTCGATGAAGCGATCCTTCGGGACCGAGCCCCAGGGCTTCGCGGGGGTGTCGCCGAGGGTGGTCGAGGCCGTCATGGCTTGAATTCTCCGTGGGGAGCGGTTCGGGTCGGGCGCGGGTCTCGTCGCGGAGACCGCCTTCCAGGGTCTCTTCGGCAGTCGGGGGGCGAAATTGCAGCCCAACCCGTCTTCGGTCAACCTCCACAGCCCACCCCGTGCGGGCCCGAGCGCGGCCCGCCGTCCGGTACTGAGAAGGAGCCCTCGTGGTCCCGTGTGCGCCCCCCTCCCGCCGCATCGCTCGCCGCGTCTGGCCCCTTCTGCTCGCGGCGCTGGGGGCGCTCATCGGTTGCTCCGGCGAGCCCGAGCCGCTCATGCAGACCGACGAGGACAGCAACGACCTGATGCGCCGCCTGTCGGTCTCGAACGTCTTCGTCGACGACGGCGAGATCCTCGACCTCGAGCCGTCGCGGGGCGCCACCCGCGAAGCCTTCTTCGGGGATCTGCACGTCCACACCACCTACTCGTTCGATGCGTATGCGTTCGGCACGATGGCGACGCCCGACGATGCGTACCGCTATGCGCGCGGCGAGGCGATCGAGCACCCGGCGGGCTTCGAGGTCCAGCTGGGTGAGCCCCTCGACTTCTACGCCGTCACCGACCACGCGATGTTCATGGGGGCCGCAGCGGCCGCGGGCGACACGTCGACCGCCTTCTCGCAGACCGAGGTGGGCAAGCCCCTCAACGATCTGAACGCCGACAACAGCGACGATCTGCTGAGTCTCTTCCGACGTGTTCGCACGTTCGCCGGCTTCCTGCCGAGCCTGCTCGAAGCCATCGACCGGGGTGAGCTCGACCGCCAAGAGACCCTCGACATCACCCGCAGCGCCTGGCGCGACTCGATCGAGGCGGCCGAGCGCCACAACGTGCCCGGCCGATTCACGACCTTCGTCGCCTATGAGTACACGACGTCGAGCGACGACCGCGGCAACCTGCACCGCAACGTGATCTTCCGCGGGAGCGACCGGCTGCCGGCGGTGCCGTTTTCGAGATTCCACTCGCAGAACCCGGAAGGTCTGTGGGACTGGCTCGACGGCCTGCGCGCCCAGGGGATCGAGGCGCTCGCGATCCCGCACAACTCGAACGGCTCGAACGGGCAGATGTTCAAGCTCGAGGATTGGGCGGGCGACCCGATCGACGACGCCTACGCGCGCCAGCGGGTTCGCAATGAGCCCCTCGTCGAGATCACCCAGGTGAAGGGCACCTCGGAGACCCACCCGGTGCTGTCGGCGCGTGACGAGTGGGCCGACTTCGAGATCATGCCCTACCGCGTGGCGACCATGATGCTCAGCGAGCCGAAGGGTAGCTACGTGCGAGACGCGCTGCGCGAAGGCATCGCCTTCGAGTCGCGCGGCGTGACCAACCCCTATGCGTTCGGCGTGATCGGCTCGAGTGACACGCACACCGCCGCCGCCTCGATCGACGAGTCAGACTATTTCGCCAAGATCGGCCTCCTCGACGCGACACCCGACCTGCGCGGCTCGACGCCCATGGGCTTCTGGAGCTCGCTCGCGGTTCGCCTCGTCGCGCCCGAGTTCGGGAAGGAGGTCGACGGCAAGCTCTACACGTCGAGCGCTTCGCCGACGTACGGCGCATCGGGGCTCGCCGGAGTCTGGGCCGAGGAGAACACGCGAGCGTCGATCTACGACGCGTTCCGTCGCAAGGAGACCTTCGCAACGTCGGGCCCGCGCATCCGGCTGCGCTTCTTCGGCGCCCACTACTACGACCGCGAGCTGATCGACGCACCCGACGTCGTCGAGCGCGCGTATGCCGAGGGCGTGGCGATGGGCGGCGAACTCGACGGCGTCGATTCGGCGCCGAGCTTCCTCGTCTGGGCGTTCGCCGACCCGACCACGGCGCCGCTCCAGCGAGTGCAGATCGTGAAGGGCTGGGTCGACAACGACGGCGAGACGCGGGAGCGCGTCTTCGACGTCGCCTGTACCGATGGCGGCCGCGTCGACCCGAGTACCCATCGCTGCCCCGATAACGGGGCCAAGGTCGATCCCGATACCTGCGCCATTTCGACGGATCGCGGCGCCGGCGAACTCCGCGTCGCCTGGCGAGACCCGAGCTGGCGCAAGGGGCAGCGTGCCTTCTATTACGCGCGTGCCCTCGAGAACCCGACGTGCCGCTGGTCGACCTGGGACGCGTTGCGCGTCGGCGTCGAGCCACGCAGCGATCTACCGCGTACGATTCAGGAGCGGGCCTGGAGCTCGCCCATCTGGATTCGGCCCGACACCGCACCGAAGATGGGGATCGAGTCGGCCTCGACGACAGCCCGACCGCAAGCCCCCCCGACCGCGACAGGAGCGAGAGGAGGATCATGAGCAGCAGCCCCGAAGCACCCGAAGGCAATGACATCGACTTCGACATCGTCGCGCTGCGTGAGAAGTACCGCGTCGAGCGCGAGAAGCGTCTGCGTGACGACGGCAACGAGCAGTACATCGAGGTGAAGGGCGAGTTCGGTCACTACGTCGAAGACCCCTACGTCGACCCGGGCTTCGAGCGCGCACCGATCTCGGCTGAGCACGACGTCGTACTGATCGGAGGTGGCTTCGGCGGCCTGCAGGCGGGGGCGAGGCTGCGCGAAGCCGGCGTCGAAGACATCGTCCTGATCGAGAAGGGCGGAGACTTCGGCGGCACCTGGTATTGGAATCGTTACCCCGGTGCACAGTGCGACGTCGAGTCGTACGTCTACCTGCCGCTGCTCGAAGAGCTCGACTACGTCCCGACCGAGAAGTACGTGCACGCCCCCGAGATCCTGGCGCACAGTCGGGCGATCGCGCGTCACTACGATCTCTACGACGGTGCGCTCTTCCAGACCGAAGTCACGGGCATGCGCTGGGACGACGCCGCCGCGCGCTGGATCGTGACGACCAATCGAGGCGACGAGATCCGCGCGAGGTTCGTCGCGATGGCGAACGGCCCCCTGCACCGGCCGAAGCTGCCCGGGATCCCCGGCATCACCGAGTTCGAGGGGCACACGTTCCACACCAGCCGCTGGGACTACGACTACACCGGGGGCTCACCCGATGGCGATCTCGACGGGCTGGCCGACAAGCGCGTCGCCATCATCGGCACCGGTGCGACCGCCGTTCAGGTCGTGCCGCACGTCGGCGCGGCGGCGAAGCAGCTCTACCTGTTCCAGAGGACGCCCTCGGGCGTCGACGTGCGAGACAATCGACCCACCGATCCCGATTGGGCGGGTAGCCTCGAGCCCGGCTGGCACCGCGAGCGCATGGAGAACTTCAACGCGCTCGTCTCGGGCGTGCCGCAGCCCGTCGACCTCGTCGACGACGGCTGGACCGATCTGATCGGCAAGATGATGCGGATGTTCCGCTCGGGTGGGGACGGCAGCGGGCGTTCCCTGCCCGAGATGCTCGAGCTGGCGAACTTCGAGAAGATGAACGAGATCCGCGCTCGCGCCGAAGAGATCGTGGGCGATGCCGAGACCGCCGAAGCGCTCAAGCCCTACTACGCGATGTTCTGCAAGCGGCCGTGCTTCCACGACGAGTACCTGCAGACCTTCAACCGGCCGAACGTCGAGCTCGTCGATACCGACGGCCAGGGCGTCGAGCGGATCACGAAAGATGGCATCGTCGTGGGCGGCGTCGAGTATCCGGTCGACTGCATCATCTTCGCCACCGGCTTCGAGGTCGGCACGTCGTACGCACGGCGCGCCGGCTACGAGATCATCGGTCGCGATGGTCGCACGATGACCGAGAAGTGGGATCAGGACGGCATTCGCACCCTGCACGGCATCATGACCCATGACCATCCGAACTGCTTCATCATGAGCATCATGCAGGGCGGCTTCACCGCCAACTACCCGCACATGCTCGACGAGGTCTCGACGCACATTGCACACCTCGTGAAACACGCGATGGAGACCGGGAGCAAGGTGATCGAGCCGACCCCCGAGGCCGAGAAGGCGTGGGCCGACGTGATCGTGTCGAAGGCGACCGGCGGCCCGGCCGCCGCGGCCGGCGGCGAGTGCACGCCGGGCTACTACAACAACGAGGGCAAGCCGAACCCGCGCGCGGCGGAAGGCGCGCCGTACGGCGGCGGGTCGATCGAGTACTTCGGCATCCTCAAGGCCTGGCGAGAAGCCGGCGACTTCGACGGGATCGAGTTCAGCCGCGGATGACGACCGAGGCCGAAGGGCCGCCCGTCGAAGCCGGTCCCGGTGGCGGCGCCGAGGCGCCGAGCGCTTCGGCAGGCGACCGCGTGCCGTTCACGGCTCAGGTCGCGTACGGCTTCGGCTCGGTTTCCGAGGGCGTGAAGAACACCGCGTTCAACACGTTCCTGCTCTTCTACTACAACGCGGTGCTGGGCCTTTCGGGGACCCTCTCGGGCGCGGCGATCTTTCTGGCGCTCTGCGTCGATGCGATCACCGACCCACTCGTCGGGTCGCTGTCCGACAACCTCCACTCGCGTTGGGGGCGACGGCACCCCTTCATGTACGCGTCCGCGCTGCCCATGGGCCTCTCGATCTGGTTGCTCTTCAATCCGCCTGAAGGGCTCACCGAGACGGGTCTCTTCGCCTGGTTCACCGTGTTCGCGATCGCCGTGCGGACGTCGATGACCTTCTACTCGATCCCGAGCAATTCGATGACTGCCGAGCTCACGTCCGACTACGACGTGCGCACGACGCTCGTATCCTGGCGATTCTTCTTCGGCTGGATCGGTGGCATCGCGATCGGACAGGTCGGCTACCGGTTCTTCTTCGTCGCAAAGCCGGGGCTCGAGGACGGTCGGCTCGATGCGGCGGCCTACGGGGGCTACGCGCTGGTGAGCGCCGTCGCCATCGTGGTCGCGATCCTGGTCTGCAGCCTGGGCACCCACCGCCTGATCCCGCGGCTGAAGTCGCCTCCCGAGTCGGAGCCCTTCTCGCTGCGACGCATCGTCGGTGAGATGCGAGACGTATTCCGAAACCGCTCCTACTTCATGCTGGTGATCGGGCTGCTCTTCGCATCGGTCGCGGGCGGCTTCAACGACGTCGTCGGCCTCTACATGTCGACCTACTTCTGGGGGCTCAGCTCCGAGCAGATCGCGACCATGGCGCTCTTCCTGCTGATCGCGCTCCTCGTGGGAGTCGGTCTGGCCCGGCCGGTGAGTCAGAAGTTCGAGAAGCGCCGCACGGCGCTGATCATGGCCGGCGCGGCGATCGTGTGGGGCCCGCTGCCGATCTTCCTGCGACTGATCGGATGGTTCCCGCCGAACGGCCACCCCGCGCTGCTCCCCCTCCTCATCGTCCACAGCGTGGTGCTCGTCGCGGCCGTGATCATGATCGGCATCATCCTCTCGTCGATGATCGCGGACGTGATCGACGAGGGCGAGCTCGAGAACGGCAAGCGCCAGGAGGGCATGTTCTCATCGGCCATCGCGTTCGCCGGCAAGGCCGTGTCGGGTCTCGGCGGCTTCGTTGCGGGGGTCGCGCTCGACGTCGTGTCGTTCCCAAAGCAGGCGGCGCCCACCGATGTGCCCCCCGACAAGGTCTTTCTGCTCGGGCTGGCCGTCGGGCCGTGCATGTTCGTGCTGTATCTGCTGAGCCTCGTCTTCCTGCGCGGCTACCGCATCACGCGGGCCCGGCATCAGGAGATCCTCGCCGAGCTCGAACGCCGGCGTCAGGTGGGGACATGAGGGGCGCGGCGGTCAAGATGCCCCGACTTCAGCGGCGCGACTCGCGTCGTCCCTGACATTCGACACAGAGCGCGGCCTCGGGTGACGCTTCGAGCCGGGCCGGCGCGATCTCCTCGCCGCAGCTCGCACAGTCTCCGTACTCGTCTTCCTCGAGCCGCTCCAGGGCGGCACGGGCGAGCGCCAGTCGTCGCTGCGCCGCGCTTCGGTTCGCCTGGACCATGCTCTGCTCCTGGATCGCGTCCATGCGCGAGACGCGACCGATCGGCTCGTCGAGGTCGACGGGCTCGGCCGCTTCGCGCGTCCCGTCGATCTGCTCTCGCAGGCTGCGCACCAGGTCTTCGAGCTGCGCGCGCAGCTTGGCCAGCCTGTCGGCGCCGAGGGGACTCACGACGCCTCGGGTCGCGCGGTCAGTCGGTAGATCCAAACCTCATCGAACGCCGTGGGATCTCGCCGAAAGACGGACTGGTTGGTCCACGCCTCGCCGAACTTCGCGATCTCATCGGCGTCGCGCACGCGCTCCGCCCGCATCTCGTAGAGCGTTCCGTCGATGCGCACCCGGACGTCGGGGTTCGCGTCGATGTGCTTCACCCACTGCGTCTCGGTGTCTCCAGCATTAATGTAGAAGACATCGTCGACGAACGTGTACGCAATGTTGACCGAGTATGGCTCGGTGGGATTCGTCTCGAGCTGCATCGTCCCTGCGTCGCCCGCAAAGGCGAAGCTCGAGGGCACGGGCTTCTCGGCGCCGACGAGGGCGCCTCCAGGCAGGAGCCCGCAAGGGCCGCTGCAAGCGGCCAGGCTGGCGATGGCTCCGAGCAGGATCCAACCGCGGGCATTCAGCGGAGCATGCATCCGAAATCCTCCGAATAGGCGGCGCTGCGCTCGCCGAGCACCGGCACGGACGCGCGCACCAGACGGGCGTCCCGGTCGATCTCGACGTCGATCGAATCCATCGTCGAGAATTGATCCGCGCGGCAGTCGGCTTGACTTCGGCCGGCGACGAACATGCAGGAGCACATCTGCTTCGCGAGCATGCTCGTGCCGATGCCGACGGCCTTGCGGGTCGGAACGACGAGCTCGGTCCACACGACGATGACTGCGATGAGCACGGCGACCCCCGCGCCAGCGATCAACCATCGCTTCATCGCTCCGCTCCGGTGTCCGGGGCTGCGCCCGCTCGCTCCGGAAAAGCCGCGATCAGCCGAGCGAGGTCTTCACGCAGCACCTTGTGATCCTTGCCCTGCGACTCGCCGAGTCGCACGACGACCAGATCCTTGGTGGGGATGATTGCGACCATCTGGAACATCGCGCCCTCGGCCATGAACGCCGACTCGGGCGCGCCGGGCAGCACGACCCACTGCTCCGGGCCGGGCTCTCCGTTGAGCCAGAAGTGGGCCCCGTGGATGCCGTTGTTCGAGGCCGGGCTCGGCGTGCGGCTGAAGTCGACCCAGCCTTCGGGCAGCAGGCGCTCGCCGGCCCACGTACCGTCGCGCAGATAGAGGTAGCCGAAGCGCGCCCAGTCCCGGGCGTTGGCGTGCATGAACGCCCCGCCGATGAACTCGCCGCTGGGTGCGAACTCGGGCTGGGCGCTGTGCATGCCGAGCGGTTCGAAGAGGCGCGCGCGCAGGAACGCCAGGGTGTCAGGTGCCCCGTCGCCGACGGCCTCGCCGGCGATCGCGGCGAGCAACGTGCTCGAACCGGTCGAGTAGGCCCAATGCTCACCCACCGGATGCGCGAGGGGTACGTCGGACGCGTACGCCGCGGGCGAGCTCGAGCCGGGGCCGAACAGCAGCCGCGAGACGAACGAGTCGGTCATGTCGTCGGCCCCAAAGCCATCGTCGTTGTCGAGGCCGCTGCGCATCTGGAGCAGGTGGCGCAGCGTGATCGCGCCACGCGGATCGCCATCGCCCTGCCACGCCTCGACGAGCGCCGGCGCATCGAGCTCGAGCTGCCCATCGCGGACGAGCAGTGCGACGAAGGCGTTCGTGATGCTCTTGGCCATCGACCATGACTGGAACCGACTGCTTGCGTCGAAGCCCTCGCCGTACCGTTCGAATACGATGCGACCGTCTCGCACGATCAACAGGGCGCGTGTGTCGGGCACGCCCGTGCGACCCGTGCTCTCGAAGAGCTGCGCCTCGGCCTCGTCGAATGCGGCCTGATCGACGTCGTGTGGGAACGGGGCTTCGGGCCACGACTCGGTCGGCCACGTGACCTCGGCCGGATGCGGCGGCAGCGGAACGAGCCCCGCCGCGGCCGCCACGTCGGCATGGCCGAGCGCGGGGGCGAGGGCAAGGGCGAGGGCGACGGCAAGGGCGAGCGCGGGGGCGAGCGCGAACGCGGCGGAGAGGGCAACCGCCCGAACGGGTCGGGGCGTCTCGTCGAGTCGGCCGACACGCCGTCTTCCGATGCAATTCTCGCCTTGACGTGCGCCGGCTCTCATCGTGATCGAGACGCTAGCAGGAAGCCCGCGCACCGACGTACCCTCTTGTCACGCGCTCGCACTCGCGCAGAGCGACGCATTTGATGGAGACACGACCGATGTCCGAACCCGAACCGAAGATGGTCGTCGACAAGAACTACTTCGAGACACGCTCCGACGTGATGGACGACATTCGCAAGACGGGCTTCTGGCCCACGACGTTCCTTTCGGGCCGCTCCCCCGAGCTGCCCGTGCACTACCACGACTACGACATCATCGGCTACGTGATCGAGGGTGAGACGTATCTGCTCGACGAAGACGAGCAGCGCGTGCCGATCGGACCGGGTGATCGGCTGGTGATCCCGAAAGGCGCATGGCACGCCGAGGGTGAAGTGAACGAGAAGGTCGTCTACATCGTGACGGTCAACGAGGCCGTGCCGATGCGCGACGCGCTGATGCCGCGCGAAGCGCGAGGCCCGTTTCCGTCATTTGACACCTGACCGGCGCCGGCTGATCGCATGCACGAAGTCTGTCGAGCGACTGGGCTGATGGCGTGAAGCGATCGGAGCGTCAGCTCGCGGCATGGATCGGGCTCGCGTTGTGCGTTCGGTTGGCCGCGATTGTGCTGCTCGGCACCTGGACCGGTGGGCCGGCCGCCGCCGGTGCGTACGAGCACGACGTCATCGCGCGCCAGCTCGTTTCGGGCGGCGGCTTCGCGTTTCCCTTCTATGCCCTCGAGGCCGGTCCGACGGCCACCCAGGCGCCGGTGATTCCCGCGCTGCTGGCCCTCTGCTACGCGATCTTCGGCGTCGCGACGCCCGCGGCGACGCTGGCGGCGCAGCTCGTGATGGCCGCGCTCTGCGTGCCCGGTCTGATGGGGCTCGCCTGGCTCGTGGGGTTGCTCGGCGAACGTCGCCTCACGTCCGATCCTGCCGAATCGCCCACCCGCGTCGCCGCCTGGCAGCAGCTGGCCCTCGCCGGCTTCGCATTGGCGCCTGCCTTCGTGTACATGGCGACGCGCATCCAGTCGATCGCCTGGTCGGTCTGCATGCTGCTCTTCGTGTTGGGCCTGTTCGCGCGGACCGCCCAGCGCCCGAGCCGACGTCGCGCCATCGAGGCGGGCCTCGGGGTCGGTGTCGCCTGTCTCGGCGAGCCGATCCTCGCGTTGCCGCTCGGTCTGGCGTGGTGGCCGCTCGCGCTCGGTGGGTTCGCGCGACCGACCGGCGAGGGAGCGCCGCCTTCGGCTCGACGCTTCGCACCCCACGTCGTGTGGGTGCCTCTCGTGGCGGCGCTCTGCGTGCTGCCCTGGGTCGCCCGCAACACCGGCGCACTCGGTGCGCCGACCTTCATCAAGAGCTCGTTCTGGTACGTGTTCTGGCAGGGCAACCACGTCGGGGCATCGGGCACCGACAAGCGGCCCGTCGAAGCTGCGACGGCGGCGACACTGCGTTGGCGCATCGGCGGAGCCGACCTCGAGTCGGGCCTCGAAGCAGCGCGTCGCCAAGCGGTGAGCGTCGACACGCGGCTCGCGGCGGAAGAGGTCGAGGCGCTGCAGGCGCTCCCCGATGAGCGGGCGCGCATGGCATGGTTCGGCGAGCGGATTCGCCGCGAGCTGGCCGCAGCGCCCGCCCAATACCCGAAGATGGTCCTGCGACGGCTCGCGATGATCGCGTGGTTCGACGACACGAATCCACGCTCGTTCGCCTTGCCCTACCGGCTGCCCTATCTCGGGCTCGCGGTGCTCTCGGGGGTGGGGCTCGGCTTCTGGGGTCGGCCGCGCGGGCCTGACTGGCTGGTCGTTGCGGCTGCACTCGGCCTGGTCGTGGCGCTCGGCGGGATCATCACGTCGGCGCGTTTCAGGCTGCTCCTCGAAGCGCTGATGATCGTGCCCGCGGCCTGGGGGATGGCCTGCCTCTGGTCGCGGCTCTTCGATCCGTCTCAGTCGAGCGCCGAAAGGTCGCGGTCCATGCGGTAGTGCACCTCGTTCTCGGAGGGGCGCTCCCATCGCCACTCGATGCCGCTGTCGTGCGTCAACGCCGAGACCCCGGTCATGAACCCCGCAGTGCTGTGGCACAGCGTCTCGGGGTAGCCCTCGACGTCGCGTGCGAGGAGCGTGACCCGCTCGGCGTGCTCGGTGTCGGGTTCGGCCGTCCAGGTGCCGGTGCTGACGAGGGCCCCTTGCAACGTCACGATCAGTCGCATGTCGCGCAGATAGGCGTCGAGACTGACTGCGTTTCGCGTGCGGCTCAGATACTCGAGCTGCTGATAGAGCCCGGCCTCCATCGTGCGCCGCCCGATGGCGTTGCCTCGCTCGCGCAGGTACGCGACGTCGCCGTGGCCCTCGATGTCGAGCAAGGCGCGTGACAGCTGATCGTATGTCGTCAGCGCGTACCAGCTGACGGGATTCACCTTGGTCTCGAGCAGCTCGAGCGTCTCTGCATCGAGATAGGCATCGACGCGCGACATCATCTTGTCGCTGACCTCGCGCAGGGTGCAGACGTCTTCGACGAGGCGGTCGATGATCGATCCCTTGATGCACGAGTTCTTCAAGGGGGGGGTCTCCTTGCGCTCCGAGTGCCGCGCGGACAGGCAGTCTGCCTCTTGCCATCGGCTTCGAGGCGAGCGACTTGAGACGGGCACGGCTTGAATCGAACGCGGGCCGAGTTAGGGTCGATGGTGGTCGAAGTCGCTCGTTGGCGTCGATCGGCCTGCACGGCGCCTGCGCGCCGGATGCACATCGACGTCGTCCCGCGCCGAGGCCGCGTGCGGTCGACGGGTCGTGCCCGCCGCCACCAGCAAGGAGACCGCGTGCGCATCGGAGTCATGCTCGCCACACGCGCCCAGCCGGGCGCCCTCACCGACATCGAGACACGCGCCCGGGAGCTCGAGCGAATGGGCTTCGACTCGCTCTGGATCCCCCACGTCTTCGGCCTCGACGCGATCACGGCGGCGGCGCTGGTCGGGCGCGCGACCGAGCGCATCGAGATCGGGACGGCGGTGGTCCCCGTTCAGCCGCGCCATCCGGCAGCCACTGCGCAGGCCGCGCTCACGGCGAACGCGGCCAGCCGCGGGCGCTTCACCCTCGGCATCGGCTTGTCGCATCCGGTCGTGATCGAGGCGATGTACGGGCTCCCGTACGCCCGTCCGGCGCGCCACATGCGGGAGCAGATGGCGCTGCTCGAGCCCCTGCTGCGAGGCCACCGTGCGGAGCACCGCGGGGCCGAGATCTCGGGCGCGCTCGAACTCGACGTGCCCGGCGGAGCGGACGTGCCGGTGCTGATCGGGGCGCTGGGCGAGCGCATGCTGCGCATCGCCGGGGAGCGTGCCGCCGGCACGATCCTCTGGATGACCGGTCCCCGCACGATCGCCCGGCACATCGTCCCGACGATCGCTGCGGCTGCCCGTGACGCCGGTCGGCCTTCGCCACGCGTCGTCGCGGGGGTCAACGTGCTGCTGACCACCAAGGTCGACGAAGCCCACGCGAAGCTCGGCCCGCTCTTCGAGACGTATCGCAGCCTGCCGAGCTACCGGGCGATGATCGAACGGGAGGGCAGCGACGACGTGCGCGACTACGTGCTCGCCGGCGACGAGTCGGCGCTCGACGCCGGTCTCGACCGACTGGCCGATGCGGGCGTCACCGAGCTCGAAGCCTACGTCGGGCGCGTCGAGCCCGGCGGCGACGCGCGGACGCTCGAGTATCTCGCCGATCGGGCCCGGCGCGCGCGCTGAGATCGCCCGTGCCGGGTCGGGCGAGCGCCTCAGAGCGCGGCTTCGTCGCGCTCGCCGGTGCGGATCCGGATCGCCTGCTCGACCGGTACGACGAAGATCTTGCCGTCGCCGATCTTCCCCGTATTCGCGGCGTTCATGATCGTGTCGACCACCTTGTCGGCGTTCTCGTCACTGGTCACGATCTCGACCTCGATCTTCGGCAGAAAGTCGACCTGGTACTCGGCACCCCGATAGATCTCGGTGTGCCCCTTCTGTCGGCCGAAGCCCTTGACCTCGGTCACCGTGAGGCCCTGGATGCCGATGTCGTGCAACGCCGCCTTGACCTCGTCGAGCTTGAACGGCTTGATGACCGCTTGGATCTTCTTCATGTCGCCTCCATCGGGCCGAGTGCATCCGCACGCCCGAGAACTCAGTACCGGTAGCCAGCCTCTTCGTGCTGTGTGATGTCGAGGCCGGTCGTCTCTTCCTGCTCGCTTGCGCGCAGCGGTGAGACGGCGCCGACGGCTTTGAGGATCACCCAGGATGCGACCGCCGTATAGGCCGCCACGCCCAGCGCTGCGCCGAGCTGCAGCGCTGTTTGGGAGCCGATCGCGAGATCGCCCTGGTTGCCGCCGAAGAACTCGTTCGCCAGAAAGCCGACCATGACCGTACCAATGAATCCGCCGACGCCGTGTACACCGAAGACGTCCAGCGAATCGTCGTAGCCGAGCCTCATCTTCACGATCGTCGACGCGACGTAGCACACGGCGCCCGACGTGATGCCGATGAGGAAGCCGCCGAACGGGCCGATGAAGCCCGACGCGGGGGTCACCGCCGCGAGCCCCGCAATCGCACCTGTGGCGAAGCCGAGCGTCGTCGGCTTGCCGTGCTGGCCCCACTCGATCGCCGACCAGGTGCACGCGGCGGCGGCGGCGCTGATGTGCGTCACCGTG
Organism: Myxococcota bacterium; assembly: GCA_965250285.1. GTDB lineage: Bacteria > Myxococcota_A > UBA9160 > UBA9160 > UBA4427 > CAYYSY01. The sequence continues at coordinate 4,109,024 of OZ252299.1, read as the reverse complement.
ATGGCCATGGCGGCCCCGCCGTCGGCGGCGAGCGCGCTCCCGCCGTTGAAGCCGAACCAGCCCACCCAGAGCATCGCCGTACCTGTCACGGTCATCGTCATGTTGTGCGGAAAGATGGGCGTGTGGCCGTAGTCGGAGCGCGGTCCGACCACGATGCAGGCGACGAGCGCCGCGACACCGGCCGTGATGTGCACGACGATGCCCCCGGCGAAGTCGAAGACGCCCATCGAGCCGAGCAGTCCGCCCGGTCCCCACTCGGCGTGGCAGACCGGCAGATAGACCACGATCACCCAGATGACCGAGAACAGCATCAGGGGGGTGAAGCGCATGCGTTCGACGACGGCGCCGATGATCAACGCCGGCGTGATGATCGCGAACGTCATCTGGAAGCTGAAGAACAGCACCTCGGGGATCGATCCCGAGAGCGTGTCGCCCGTGATGCCGCGCAGGAAGGCTTTCGACAGGCCGCCGACGAGCGGGCTGCCCTCGCTGAACGCGACGCTGTAGCCGAACGCGAGCCAGACGATCGTGATGACACCCGTCAGCGCGAGACACTGCATCAGCACCGAGAGCACGTTCTTCGTGCGGACGAGGCCGCCGTAGAAGAGCGCGAGGCCCGGGATGTTCATGAACAGGACGAAGGCGGTGGAGACCAGGATCCACGCGGTGTCGCCCCGCGAGAGCCCGTCAGCCGCCTGGGCCGTGCCCGCAAGAGCGAGCAGGCCGAGAATGCCGGCGACGGCGGCGATCGCGACCGTGCGCGGCCGGGCGAGGTCGATCATCGGGTCGCACTTCGAGCTCAAAAATGACTCCGATCGTTCCCGAGTGGGCATGAGAGTGCACCTGTGTACACGATCGTTGGCCAGTTGTGTGCTGAAATAGGCTCGAATCAGCTCATTGGGGCACGCAGCCCCAAAGCGGTGAGGAGAGGGGGCGTCTGGGTGATATGTGCCGAAATCAGCTCAGTTCATGGAGCCGGGATCGCGCCGATCCCGCGCTCCGCTGGCGCCGCACCGGCCGCGGGTGGGTCGCGACCGCAGGCTGGCCCGCGTGCCATTCAGGCGTAGAACTGCGCGAACCAGCGCCGGTACTCGGCGATCGGACCGTCGCCGTCGCAGAGCACGGGGCGCTCGAGGTAGCGCTTGTGCTCCCAGATCGGGATGTCCTGCTCGACCTGGTCGAAGGCGTTCTGGATGATCGCCTGGCTGAGGCGTCCCTTCGTCTCGACCTGCGCCTTGGGAACCGAGCAGGCGAATCGCAGGACCAGCCGATCGCGCTCGACCGGGGTCGGCAGCCCGATGATCAGCAGATCGGCGACGCCGAGCTGTCGCGTCCACGTCTGCCCAGGGCCCGAGTTCATCGTCACGATGTGCCCGTCGACGTACCGGCCGCGCTCGAGGCCTTTCGCCTCGGTGATGCGCGTCAGCTCCATCGCGAGATCCGATGTGCGCAGGTGGCCCTCGAACCGAACCTCCGGCCGGGCGAGCAGATCGGGCACGCCGTGGACCGCGAGGAAGTGCGCGCTATCGACCGCGTTCTCACCGGTCTCCTGCACATGAGTCGAGATCGTCCACTCGCGCTTCTGGTACGGCGTCCACTCCCCCGAAGCGATCTCGTCGAAGGTGTGCAGCGGAAAGGAAGGCGCCTCGCCGTGCGGGTGGTACCAGGCCCAGACGAAGCCATTCGCCTCGGCGACGGGCAGGGTCGCGAGCTTTGCCGAAGGCGTCCGCGCTGCGTACGGTGCATCGATGCACGCCCCGCCCGCGTCGAACTTCCAGTGGTGGAACGGGCAGCGCAGCCCATCGCCGTCGACGAAGCCCCCTTGCAGGTGGGCGCCGAGGTGCGGGCAGTGCGCCTCGGCCAACGTGATCGCGCCGCTCTGCACCCGGTAGACGACGAGGTCGCGCGCGAAGCAGCGCAGCGCATGCACCTCGCCCACGCCGAAGTCGTCGCCGTAGCCAATGCAGTACCAGCCGATCGGAATCGGCGGCACGTTGCGCGACCTGCGCTTCATCTCTCGACCCGGCTCCGGCACGTCGTCCTCAGTCGGGGCGCGGCACGGCGGCGTTGGCCGCGCGCGCTTCATCCGAAGCGTTCGCACGGGCGAAGAGCTCGCGCTCGAGCTTGAGCCCGTCCTCGAGTGGCAGCCTCAGCCCGTCGACGACCGCCCGTTTCGCTGCGAAGACCGCGGCGCCCGGGTTGCGCGCGATGCGACCGCACCACTCGACGGCGGCTTCGATGAAGCCCTCCGTGGGCAGGATCGCGTTCAGCAGACCGATGCGATGCGCCTCGTCGGCCTGCACGATGCGGCCGGTGACGCAGAGCTCGGCGCCGATGCCGGCACCGACCAGACGAGGCAATCGCTGCGTGCCGCCCGCGCCCGGGATGATGCCGACGCTCACCTCGGGCTGACCGAGGTGGGCGCGCGCACTGCCGATGCGCATCGTGCAGGCGAGGGCGGTCTCGCATCCGCCCCCCCAGGCCTGCCCGTCGATCGCCGCGACCGTGGGCTGGGGCATCGACTCGAGCAGCGCGAGCGCATCGACCCACGCGCGTGGATCGCCCGCGACCTGCTCACCCTTCGCCATCTTCGCGAGGTCGTCGAGATCGGCGTGCGCGATGAAGAACCCGTCGATGCCGCCGGTCAGCATGACGACCCGCACCTCGTCCGTCGCATCGGCGAGCCGCTGCAGGTGCCCGACGAGCTCGGTCATCGCCTCGAGACTCATCCAGTTCTTCGGCGGGCGGTCGAACGTCAGGACCGCGACTGTCCCGTGCCGGCTTTCGATCCAGAACTCGCTCATCGGGGCGCTCCTCTCGTCGTCGAACCGTGAGCCGGGGAGGGTAGAGAACGCACCGGGGCCATTGCTATCGTGCAGACGAGGAGGCCCCCATGCCCGAACTCCGATTCAATCACATGGAGCTGACGATGCCCGAGGGCGCGCTCGACGAGCAGGCGCGCGCCGACATCAAGGCTTTCTACGGCGACGTCTTCGGCTTCGATGCCCTCGAGGTTCCGCTCTTCGGCAAGACCGGTCTATTGCTCCGCACCGACGACGAGACCAGCCAGTTTCTGCTGCTCATGGAGCAAGACGTTCACATCGAGTCGCCCGGCTACGATCATCTCGGGTTTCTCTACGACGACCGCGCAGTCGTCGACGACAAGCTCGCCCGTGTGCATGCGTGGCAGCAGCGAGACGATCGCGTTCAGGTGAAGGAGTACGAAGATCTCGTCGTCGGTGACGTCACCACCCACGCCTTCTACTTCCGCTATCTGCTGCCCATCTGGTTCGACGTCCAGGTGATCGAGACCGCTGCGCCCCCGAAGCGCCGATGGCAGTTCACCTGATCGCGGCGTCCCGCCCGCGCAGCGCGCGGTGATCACGTGACCCGACCGACACCGAGACGCCGAGCGATGGAGAATCGACCATGACGACGCCGATCACCCGCGACTACGAGAGCATCACCGTGGCCCCGATGACGCCGACCATCGGCGCCGAAGTCGGTGGCTTTCGGATGAACGGCGATGCCACCGATGTGCAGATCAAGGAGATTCGACAGGCCCTGCTCGACTGGAAGGTCATCTTCTTTCGAGATCAGGACGTTGAGGTCGGCGAGCATGTCGAGTTCGGCCGCCGCTTCGGTGAGCTCGAGATCCATCCCTTCACCCCGAACCGGGAGGACTTCCCCGAGGTCGTGATCATTCATCACGACGAGAACTCGAAGGCGGGCCAGAATACCTGGCACAGCGACGTCACGTGGCGCAAAGAGCCTTCGCTCGGCTCGATCCTGCGCGGGCGGATCATCCCGGATGTGGGCGGAGACACGCTCTTCGCCGACATGATCTCGGCCTTCGAGCGCCTGCCCGACGAGATCAAGGAGCGCATCGACGGCGCGCGGGCGAACCACAGCTTCACCCGGGTCTTTGCGAAGAACATGGACGAAGAGAAGCGCGCCGCGTTCGAGGCGCAGTACCCCGATGCGGTGCACCCCGTCGTTCGCACGCATCCCGAAACGGGTCGCAAGGGGCTCTACGTGAACGCGGCGTTCACGACGCATATCCTCGATGTCGAGCCCGAAGAGAGCGAGCGCCTGCTCCGCATGCTCTATCGCCAGGCCGCCGTGCCCGAATACCAGTGCCGCTTTCGCTGGCGAAAGAACTCGGTGGCCTTCTGGGACAACCGCGCCGTACAGCACTACGCCGCCTTCGACTATAGGCCGGCCGTGCGTCGCGTCGAGCGCGTGACCATCGCGGGCGACAAGCCCTTCTAGGCTGCCGCGGCGGTCCGGCGGCCTGGCTAGAGCAACAGCTCGAACGTGGTGCCGGCGTCGCTCGTCTCGAACGTCAGCGATCCGCCCCGCATCTCGGCGACGGCGCGCACGATCGCCAAACCGAGCCCGGTGCCGCCGTTGTCGCGCTCCGTCGTGAAGAACCGCTGAAACACGCGGTCGCGGTTGCCTTCGCTGATGCCCGGCCCATGATCGGTCACGTGGACCGCCAGGCGTTCGCCGCGCGCGCCGATGTGGAGCCCGACGGGCTGACCGGCGCCGTGCCGAAACGCGTTGTCGAGCAGATTGCGAAGTGCTGATTCGAGGTGCTCGGGTTGGATGCGCACGTGCAGGCCCGGACGCTCGACCTCGATCGCGAGACCCGGGCCGTAGCGCTCAGCGAGCCCGCGACAGAACGCGTCGAGGTCGATGTCTTCGACCTGTTCGGGCGCGCTCTGGATGCGCGCGAGATGCAGGAGCCGCGTGACGAGGCGCTCCATGCGGTCGGCGTCGCTCTGGATGTTGTCGATGAACCGCCGTCGCTCGCCGTCGCTCATCTCGTCCCACTGCTCGGCGAGCAGCTCGGAAGCGCCGCGAATGCCGGTGATCGGCGTCTTGAGCTCGTGGCTCACCGTGGCGGCAAACTCGGCGATGTACTCGGCGCGGTCCGAGAGCTGGTCGATCATCTGATCGAGGGCATCGCTCACCTCGCGAAGCTCGTCGGGAGCCAACCGTGAGAGGGCAACGGGCTCGCGCCCTGCGCCGCTCGCGATGTCGCGCGCGACGCGCGTGATGGCCCGCAGCGGCCGGACGATCGTGCGAGACAGAAAGAGCGAGAGTGCGGCCGTACCGACGGCGCACCCGACGAGGACCGCGAGCAGCCGGTAGCGATCGAACCAGAGCGCCTTGCCCGGATCGATCGCCGTGCGCGACATGCGCACGATGCCGATCACCTCGCCGTCAGCGAGCACAGGGAGCGCCGTATAGACGCGCACGCGTCCGCGTCGGCTGATGCTGTCGTAGGCCGGCGCCGGATCGTCGCTGACGCGGTGACGCAGCACGGCCGCATAGTGGCCTTCGAGGGCGCCGCGCACCTCGGCGAGGTCGCCGAAGCAGGCCGCGAGCTGGGATCCGCTCGACGCCACCACGCAACCCTGGTCGTCGAGCACCCGGGCGCTCGACAGATTCATCCGCACGGCCCGTTCGAGCACCGGCTCGATCGCCCGACCGGCGCGCCAGGCGGCCCCTTGCCGTGCCGAACCGACCCGCGCCGGCTCGTCCGGGGTCGGTGGCAGCACACCCTGGTCGAGACTCAAGATCGGCTCGAGTGCGAAGTAGGTTCGGCCCTTCGCCGAGGGGGGCATCCAGTCGGGGGCGTTCTCGGGCGACAGGCCCGACTCACGCAGCCACGCCTCGCGCCAGGCTTCGGCGATCAACACCGACTGACCGATCAGCTGAGCCTCGGTGCGGCGAATCAGCTGATCGTCGAAGATGCGCAGCAGCACGATGGCGCCGAGCGGCACCAGCAGGGCGAACGCATTCACCGCGAGCAGCAGCTCGCGGATCCCGATGCGCGGGCGCCAGCGGCCGGCCGCTTCGCCGCCCGCCGCTTCGCCCGCCCCGGGTGCGCGTCTCACGGGGTCGCGTCGCCCGGCTCGAGCCGAATGCGATAGCCGAGTCCGTACACCGTCTCGACCGGCTCGCCGCCGGCGGCCTTGAACTTCTTTCGGATGCGACGGATATGGCTGTCCACCGTGCGGTCGGTGATGTGGTGGCCATCGCCATAGGCCCGGTCGACGAGCTCGTCGCGGGTGTAGACCTTGCCGGGCATCCCCAGCAGCGATTGCAGCAGACCGAACTCGGTGACGGTCAGCGTGATCGGCACACCCTCCCACGTGCACTCGAAGCGCTGCAGATCCATGCGCAGCGGTCCGAGCTCGATCACATGCTCGCGGTCGCCCGCCTCGCCCGTCGGGGGCGCGTTGCGTCGCTGCGCCCGCCTGAGGATGCCCTTCACCCGCGCGACGAGTTCGCGCGGCGAGAACGGCTTCACGACATAGTCGTCGGCGCCCATCTCGAGGCCGAGCACCCGGTCGAGCTCTTCGTCGCGACTCGACAGGAAGAGAATGGGGACATCGCTCTCGCGGCGCAGCTCACGGCAGACCTCGAGTCCGTCGACCTCGGGCATGAGGATGTCGAGGACGACGAGCTCGGCGGGCGACCGGGCGAACGCGTCCAGCGCCGCCCGGCCATCCGCCGCTTCGCTCGTTGCATGGCCCGCCTTCTCCAGCGCGAAGCAGACCACCTCGCGAATGTGAGCGTCATCGTCGACGACGAGAATGCGGGCCATGCCGGTCTCTCCCCCGCTACGAGTTTGCCGTAGTGCGGCGCCACCACAACACGCTGCCGACGAGCCCGATCGCCGTGAGCGCGAGCCAGGTGGAGGGCTCCGGACCCGACGCGCCCGTGAACCCGTTCTGCGCAACGAGCTGCAGCGCGCCGTGGAAGACGGGCGCTGCGGGCGCGAGCGCCCCCTTGCCGGCGGCCGGGCCGAAGTCGAAGCCGCTCGTCTCCGATTCGCTCGTCGGGCTCGACGCGGCGACGGCGCTCGCCCCGGGTGACGTCGGGACCGCGCCGGGCGGATACGCGGCTTCGGCGACGCCTTCGACCTGGGGCACCTCGACGTCGGCGTCGAACCCTTCGCCGCCGGGGTTCACGACCTCGCGCGCCACGGCGACGAACGAGGTCCACTGGGTCAGCAGGCGATGGGTCAGCCCGAGGCGGGTCACCTCGGCCTGCAGCGCGTCGCGGTCCTCTTGATCGGATGCGGGCGAGATGAACTCGATCATGCGGTCCTCGATCTGGGAGCGCGCCCAGATGATCGGAATGGCGCGGCCCTCGACCCCCGTCTCGTGTGCGGGCAGATCGAGATCGATGGGCAGCTTCACCGGTGCCCCGGCGATCCGACCGTGGATCATGGCCCGGTGCCGACCGTGCGCTTCGTATCGGCCCATCACTCGAACGGTCTGCCCCGCGAAGAGATCGGGGATCTCGCGCGGAAAGACGTCGGCGATATCGGCGTCGCCCCAGTCGATCTCGATGTCGGTCAGGACGGGCGCGTCCAAGCGGGCGACCAGCTCGTCGGCGGCCTGCTCGGCATCGGCGTCGGGGCGCACCATGCGCGAAGCGCCGCGCCCCACGCGGCCCATCTCTTCGATCAGGTAGCGGTTGACGCTGTTTCCGATGCCGAACGAGAACAGGCGCGCCTCGCCGCGTTCGGCTTCGAGCAGGCGTACGATCTCGATGTCGTTCCCGATGTAGCCGTCGGTCAGGAACACGACGAGTCGCACGCGGCCCTCTTGCACAGCCGGCGCGAGTGCGGCGCTAATGCCGCTCGCCATGTGCGTGCCGCCGCTGCCGAAGAGCGAGTCGACGTAGCGCAGCCCGTCTCGCACGTTCTCGGGCGTCGCGGGGAGCGGCTGTTCGCTCCACGCCGTCGCCGAGTCGCTGAAGCGGATGATGCGAAATGCGTCGCCCGGTCGCAGGCCCGCGAGGCTTCGGCGCATGAAGCGCTTCGAGGCCGCCATCGGTACGCCCGACATGCTACCCGAGCAGTCGAGCACGAAGACCATCTCACGCCGAGCGATCCGGCCGTCGGCGACCTCGTCGGGCGGCTCGATCAGCAACGAGAAGTAGCCGTCGCCGCCGTCTGCGAAGCTCGTGACCCCCGCGGCGACGTCGTCATCGGCCAGGTGGTAGTGCAGCTCGAAGTCCTGGTTGTCGAGCGTGCGCCCCTCGCCGAGCGTGATCGTCCGCTTGCTCCGCCCGTCCTGCTCGACCTTCAGCGGATGACTCGGGCTCGTGAGCTCGCGCACCGGGAGCCCGCCGTCGAGCTCGACGTGAATCGAGACGCGATCGCGGTCGACGCGATCGGGCGGTGCGACGGGCATCGTCGGCGGCAGGTTCCAGACCCCCACCTCGAGTGCCTCGGGTTCTCCGGGCACTCGGGTGGGGGCACCCGCGCTCCCCCCGGAAGGCGCGAGTGGAACGAAGCGGGGACCGACGACCATCGGAAAGTGGAACCGGTAGTCGCCGTGCTCTTTGTCGACGACGTGCGCGTACTCGAGCTCGACCCGTACGCGCGAGCCGGGCGTGAGGTTCGCGACCTCCTGCGTGAACACGTTCGGGCGATGCTGCTCGGTGAGGGCCGCCTGATTGCCGCGTTTCTTCGCGGCTTCGAAGACGGCGCGCGCCTCCTGCTTCTCGCGAATCTCGGCTTCGATCATCTGGTCACCCGAGATGAAGCGCATCGCAAAGACCGCCGCGTCGGGCGGCAGCGGGAACATGTATCGCGCGTGGATCGGCACATCGTTCGGGTTCTCGAACGTCTGGCTCAGGATCACCGTCGCGAGATCCCCCTGGATCTTCGCCTTCATGTCGAGCGCGAGGGTCGGCAGCGGCACCTCGTTTCCGTCGATGATTGCGACGAGCTCGGGTCGGGTGCCGTCGTGCGGGCTTGCCTGCACCGAGGTCGCGCCGATCGCGATCGAGCATGCCGTCGCGATCATGAGAGCGACCCATGCACGTAGAACGAAGCGTTCGCGCGCGCGGGTTTCGATCGGTGCACGCGCACCGACGCAGCGAAGGATGGGTGTGTTCATGGGCGTCTCTCCACGGGGAGATCGAGGCTCGCGAAGAGCGCAGTCTCGAGCTCGCGGCAACGGCCGGGCGTGCGCTCGCACGTCGACCAGGGTGTGATGCGTTCGACCAGGCTCCACGCGGCGTCGGGGTATTCGAGCCAGCGCCAGACCACCTCGGACACGCTGGTCGCCACCTCGCCGCGATCGCTCACGAAGCTCGCCTCGATTCGCCAGGGCCGGCCCTGTGCGTCGATGCTTCGGTAGACGACGGCGGGCGTCGCGCCGGGCACCACGCCGAGGCGCGTCACGTCGTGCCCCGCGCCGGTCAGGCAGGCCTCGGGGCCATGCAGGTGTCGCAGCGGTGAACGCGTGCGCACGAGCAGGGCGGTGATCGCGTCGCCGCCGCCGTCATCGTAGATGCGTTTCTGCGCGTAGCCGCCGAAGCGCGTGTAGTAGATCGCCTCGCGCTCGCGAAGCGGCACTTCGAGGCCAACGAAGCGGCCGAGCGTCGTCGGCAGTCTTCGAGGTTCGACGGGGCCCGAGACGTCGAGGGGCCGCTCGGGCGCGAACGCGATGCCGAGGCCGATCAGGCTGACGGCGAGTGCCAGCGGCCATGGCATCGACCGGTGATGGCCAGAAGGCGCGCCACTGCCGAGCCCGGCCGACAGGGGCGGGCGGGTGGGTCGCCGTGCGGGCGCGCGCATCGCGATCAGGAGCAGAGGCGCGGCCCCGATCGCGAGAACCAGCGCGCCCATCGCCGAATGCCAGGGCTCCTCGATCACCGGGACGTGAACGACCCCGCCGATGAAGAGCGCGATGATGCGCAGCGTGTTCGCGGCGAAAGCGCCCAGGACGACGGCAGCCGAGCCCGCGATCGTGCCCCGCACCCCGGGCGCGCGACACGTCCAAAGCCCGAGGGCGAGGGCCGTCAGCAGGACCAGACCGCGCGCGCCGCTGCACGGCAGGTCGACGGCGAGCATCGCGTCGGGATGCACCAGCAGCACGCCTTCGCGGGTGAGCTCGGGGAAGAAGGGCGCGAGAACCCACTCCGAGGTCGTCGCTGCCGCGCGCTGGAGTGGATGGCCGAGCAGTCGCTGGGCGAGGTGTTCGACGGGCAGCGCCAGCGCGAAGAAGAGCGCGAGGCCGACGGGCTGCAGCGCGAAGGGCCGACGTCGCACGCCGACGAGTACGGCCACGGCCCAGACGTCCACGACGAGCGCCAGTGCGCCGATGGTGTGGACCGCGAGCAGGCGCCCGATGAGTCGAACGCCGGCGGTGGCTGCGAGGGCGACGAGGGCGCGCCGGCGGTCTCGGCGATCGGGCGGCGCCGAGCCGCTCGCGAAGGACGCGAGCAGCAAAGCCGCGGTGATCGCGGCCACGATCCAGCCGTCGCTCTGATACGAGGGGTCGAGCCAGCTTCGGCCGAGCCAGACGGCCGGCTCGATGACCAGGGCGGCGAGGCCCGGGCCGGCGAGCCAGAACGCGAAGCTGCGCGGGCGGGCACCCATGGGTTCGCCGGCGAAGCGGCTCAGGCGGATACGGGGGGATCGCGGCATGAGGGGCAGGGTGCGATGCGCCCGTGCGGCGGGGATGAATGAGCCTGGGCGAGACGCGGGCGGGTTCGTGCAGAAACCGTGCAAACGCTGCGTGCGATCTGCCGGTCAACGACCGGGCCACCGATCCACGCGTCCTGGATCGACGTGGCGCTGGCCTTCGTCAGAGCGGGCGCACACCGAGTGGTCGGACGAAGTCGTCGGTGATCGCGGTCTGCGACCCGCGAGCGAAGGGCAGGCAACGCAGCCAGATGAGGCCGACGCCGACCCCGACGACCGACCACGCGAGATCGCTCCACATGAACGTGCTGCCGAGCACGAGCCGACCGGGCCAGGTCGCGCGCCCGACCTCGAGCCAGTGCGGATGCCAGAGCTGGCTCAGCTCGACCGCGAAGCAAACCGCGAGCGCCCCGACGCCCACGGCCCGAGGCGGCCATCGCCAGAGCATCAAGGCGAGGCCGAAGCACCAGGCGAGGGCATAGATCGCGGCCGAGACGTCGCGGGCCACAAAGCGGGCGCCCGGGCCGTCATAGACCTGCGAGCCGATACCGAGCGCGAGCGTCGCAACCAGCGAAGCGAAGACGAGCGCCTGGCGAGCCACGAAGCGCGCGATGCGCGCGCACAGCTCGAGCACCCGTTTCGAAGGACGAGGGGGCGTTCGAAGAGGTGAAGAGTGGATCGAAGCGGACATGCGGTCCTCCGAGTCGAAGCTGCCGCGAAGGGCAGCGAATGACTCGAGAGGGTCGCGTGCGATTGTGCGCCGCTCGTGCAGGCGAGAACCCGAACCGGGTGAATCGAGCGGCCGGCGTCGCCGTGTCCGGTCGTGCACGTCGGCGTGGGGACGGCGCCGGGGCGTGGGTCGACCCGGGCGGTCTCAGGTGCGGTCAGCCGATGTCGAGGACGGTCCACTCTCGGTCGACGTCGCCCGTCGAGATCTCGAAGCTGTCGCCCACCATCGAGCCCATGAGCCCCTTGCCGACCGGCGACTGCGGCGTGACGACCGAGACGAAGCCATCACCGCCCGGGCCGCTGAGCTCGGTCCCCGCGCCGACCGGCAACACGAAGAACGTACGTTCTTCGCTCTCGCCTTCCCCGTCCTCGATGCTCACGTCGACGAACGCGCCGAGCTGAACCTTGGCGTTGCGGGGCAGGTCGCGCAGACCCGGTCCGACGAAGTCGATCAGAGCATCGACGTCGCGCACGGCGCGCTCTCGTCGTTTTCTGTGCGTCACCGAGACGCGCCCGAACTCGGCGGCCTGCTTGGCCTCGTCCCGGCTGCGCGACTCCTTCTGCAGGGTGTCGGCGGCGTCGGCGGTGCCGAGCTCGGCCTGTCGCGCGCCCGCAATGATCTCGCCGTAGTGGCGCTTCAGCTCCTCGACGAAGTGTTGCTTCCGGGTGTTCGGCATGGGCGGAGTGTACGCAGGCGCTCTCCGGTCGGGCACGGTCGCAGGCGGGTTCGGTCCAGATTCGCGGCCAACGGCATCCGCCCCGATCGCGCGACGATCGACCCATTCAGGCCCAAAAAAGCACGAATCGATGATCTGGACAGAAAATTGTGGAGGGCGCAGAGCCGCCTGGAAACCTACGAGCGGATTGGATTTTCGGCGAATCTGTACACTAAAAATGGAATAAATCCGAGACAGATCCGTGTCATGTACGGACAAAGAGCATCTACGTGTAGATTAAATATGAACATACCGGTTCGTTTCCGGTTAGGAGAAGCAATGCACGTCCATCCCCGTTCCCTTCGACTCGGCCGCGCAGCGGTGCTCGGCCTGGTCGCCTTTGCCGTCCTGGTCTCTGCACCCTCGGCCGATGCGCGCTTCCGTCGCGGTCCCGCGCCGACCCTCGACCTGATCGAGACCCTGGAGGCAGACGGCCGCTTCGGCACGCTGCTCTTCGCGCTCGAAGCGACGGGCCTGAAGGGTGTGGTGGCCGACGCCGATGCGCTGACCGTCTTCACGCCCACCGACGACGCGTTCGATGCGCTGCCCGACGGTGTCCTCGATTCGTTGGTCGCCGATCCGGACGAGCTCGAGAAGGTGCTGCTCTACCACGTGCTGCCCGGCGACGTGCCGAGCTGGACGCTCAAGCACGACACGGTCTTCTCGACGCTGCAGGGACAGCCGGTGGTTGCGATTCGCGACAGCCGCGCGATTCGCGTGAACGGCATCGAGATTCTGATCGAGGACGTGCGCGCCACGAACGGCCGTGCGCACGTGATCGGCGAGGTGCTGATCCCCGATGCGGAAGACTTCGAGGTCGAGAGCCTCGTCGACGTGCTCGCCCTCGACGGTCGTTTCGGCACCCTCATCGACCTCGTGGTCACGGCCGGCCTCGCCGACACGGCGGTCAACGGCGGTCCGTTCACGCTCTTCGCTCCGACCGACGACGCCTTCGCGTTGCTCGGCCAGGACACGCTCGATGCGGTGAAGAATGACATCCCGCTGCTTCAGAGCATCCTCACCTACCACCTGCTCGATGGCAAGCAGGGCGCCGTTTCGCTCTTCTTCCAGGGAGGCGCGGCCACGCTCCAGGGCGGCCGCGTCGACGTCGAGTTCACTCGCGAGGGCTTGAAGGTGAACGATTCGACGGTATCGGGCTTCGACGCTCGCTCGCCGAATGCGACGATTCACGTCATCGAGCAGGTGCTTCTCCCGCCCACCGGTCCCGACGCGTCGATCCTCGACGAGCTCGAGGCCGAGGGCTACACGACCCTCGTTGCCGCCATCCAGGCGGCCGGCATCGCCGAGGATCTCGTCGCGCTCGGACCGGTGACGATCCTGGCGCCGACGAACGAGGCCTTCGCCGCGCTGGGCGAAGACACCATCAACGCGCTGCTCGACGATCCGGAGACGCTCTCGACGATCCTGCTCTACCACGTGATCCCGTCCGAGAAGTCGATCATCGAGATGATCTTCGAGCGAAAGACCGACACCGCGCTCGGTCAGTCTGTGGCCACTCGGTTCCTGTGGTTCTTCGGGGTGCGCATCAACGGTGCACGCGTCGTCGACTTCGACAACGAGCTGACCGGCGCCACCGTGCAGGGGATCAACGAGGTGCTGATCCCGGCTGGTCTCTGACCAGACCGTCGGGTGTGCATGCGGGTCGATCCGAGACCGACCCGCATCGCACCGCGTCCAACGGGGCCCGCAGCCGACTCGGCTGCGGGCCCTTTCTCTTGGCCGCGTCTGGCTGCATGGGTCGGCGCAACGCCCGCCGGTGGGTAGACTCGGGTGCCGGGCCCCGCCGCGGGGCGCCCGATTCGAGGAGCGACGCCGATGTCGAGCACCGACCCCAACGCCGTCACAGACAAATCCGGCGACGTCTCGCCCGCCGCATGGGCCGAGCTCAGAGAGGCGCTCGCCGAGATCGAGGCCGAGTACGTCACGGCGGAGCGGGGCATGTCGACGCCCGAGGAGCGGGCGGCCGGTCGGTACCTGCTGGCAAACGCCATGCAGCACGGCTTTCAGTGCTGGTTCGAGGTCGACCCGCAGCGCCCGGTCTTCCACCGCTGGCTCTCGCCGACGAAGAAGCTGCTCGGCGACAACCCCGACGCGGTGTACTACGGCGCCGTGTGCGACCCCGCCGGTACGTACCGGATCCACGGCAACGTGCACGGGGCGTGTTACACGTCGTTCAGCGTCGAGGCCGGCGCGATGGAGGGGCACCTGTCGAAAGGCGTGGTCTCGACCCTCAACGACACCGAGTTCGACGTTCGTGCGGACGGCAGCTACGAGATCATCGCGAGCCCCGAGCCGCACGAAGGCAACTGGCTGCGACTCGAGCCCGGCGCAGGCACGATCACCACCCGCCACTACTGGGAGTGGGATCGCAGCGTCGCCGCCGACCCGAGCTTCCACGTGCCGCTCTGGATCGAGCCGGTGGTCGACCCGGGCCCCGCCCCGGTCATGGACGACGCCGCGATCGCGGCCGGCGTGCGCCGCGTCGTCAACTTCATCAAAGGCGCGACCGTAGGCTTTCCCGACCTGCCGCCCGAGGCGATGCCGGCCTGGGTGTCGAACGAAGTCAATGCGTTCGACAACTCGGCCTACGACGAGAGCAACAAGGAGATCGGCTACGCCGCGGCCGACAACGCGTATCTGCAGACCCGCTACGACCTCGGTCCCGACGATGCCCTCGTCATGCGGGGACGCTGGACGCGATGTCGATTCGCGAACGTCGTCCTCTGGAATCACCGACTCCAGACGGCGCCTTACCGGTTTCGTTGCGTCTCGCTGAACCGCGTGCAGACGGTGGTCGACGACGCCGGTCACTTCACCATGGTCGTTGCTCACCGCGATCCCGGCGTGCCGAACTGGCTCGATGCGGCGGGACAGAAGACGGGCATGGTCTTCTGGCGCTTCCTGCTGCCGGCCGAGAACCCGCCTGCCATCGAAGCCGAGGTCGTGCCCGTCGACTCGCTGCGCGGCTGACCGGCGCCCGCCGAACGAAGCGGCCCCATGGAGAATCGAATGCAGCCCTATCGCGAGCGCCCCGACTGGGTGCGGCGCCTCAACCAGTTCGGTCCGGCCACCGGTGATCCGCGGCACGTCGTGCCGCTCGACGCCGACGAGATGCTCGCAACCGCGCGCGCGTCGACCGGCCTCGACGAGGTCGGCGACGCGCTCTTTCTCGAGACGTACCGAAGGCGAATCGAATCGATCGATACCGAGTCGGGCGCGAATCTGGTTGGTCGGCTGCTGTGTCGTGCCGAAGCGATCCGAGCGCTGCAGACGCGGCTTCGGTTGCACGCGGCCTGGCGTGCGACGCCGGCGATCCTCGAAGAGCCCATCGACGGACCGCTCTTCATCGTCGGTGCGCCGCGGACGGGCACGACGATCTTGCTCGAGCTGCTCGCCCTGGACCCACAGCTGCGGGCGCCGATCTCGTGGGAGGCGCATCACCCCGTCTTTCACGACACCGTGCCCGATGAGGCGGCCGCGATGGCCGCCGCCGAGGCCGAGCAAGAGCTCTGGGCCGACATTCAACCCGAGCTGATGACCCTGCACGAGCTGCGCAGTGACCTGCCGTGCGAGTGCGTTCACTTCCTCGCGGTCGACTTCGGTTCGAGCTACTGGACCATGCACTACGTGACGCCTTCGTACAACGAATGGGTCGCGACCCGGCCGGAGGTCGTCGCCCGCACGTACGAGGAGCACCGGCGATTCCTCCAGACACTGCAGTACGGCGGGCCGCGGCGCCGTTGGCTGCTGAAGTCGCCCGGGCACCTCGCGACGATCCAGGCGCTGTTCGGCCAGTACCCCGACGCGACGATCATCCAGACCCACCGTGACCCTCAGAAGTTCGTGGGTTCGACGGCGAGCACCACGGCCATGCTCAACTGGCTTCGCGCCGACGTGGTCGACCGCGCGGCCCAGGGCCAGATCGCCCTCTACGGCTTCGCGGGCATGCTCGGCCTCGTGCGCGGCCTGCGCGAGAGCGGCGCGCTGCCCGACGCGTCGTTCGTCGACAGCCGGTATCTCGACCTGATCGAGTCGCCGGCGGCGGCGTTGCGTCGCATCTACGACCGGTCGGGCCTCGCGTGGCCCGAAGGACACGAGGCAAGGGTCGAGGCGTATCTGCGGGATAAGCCGAAGGGCAAGTTCGGCAAGCACGAGTATCGGCTCGAAGACTTCGGGCTCGACGAGGCCATGGTGCGAGACGTCATGGCCGACTACGTCGCGGCTTACGACATCGCTTCGGAGTAGCCGACGCAGGGCCCGAGCGGTTCGGATCGGGCCGCGACGAATCGGGCAACGGGCTACAGAAAATCGTTCCAGGACTCGGGCAGCGCGAGCACCGGACAGGTCGCGCGGCGGGCGACGCGCTCTGTGTGACTGCCGCGGAGCGTCTCGCCGAGGCTGTTGCGTCCGTCGGTCGCCATCGAGATCAGGTCGGCACCGATCTCTTCGGCGACCTCGATGATCGAGTCGATCACCTCCCCCGACTCCGTGCGCAGTTCGAAGCGCACGTGCGCATCGTCGCGCGCGTCGATGGTCGGTGCGCCTTCGCCGACGTGCAGCAGCACGATCTCGACCGGCGGGTCGCCGAGCAGGTGGGCGATGCGGCGCGCGGCCTCGATCGCGAAGGCCGGCGCGGGCTCGGCGGCGATGGGCACGAGGATCCGTCGCAGCGAAAGCGAGCCGTCCTCGGCCGAGACGAAACCGCGGCCCTTCGACGGCACGAAGAGCGCCATCGCGTCCGACTTGCGCGCCAGGTCTTCGGCGGTCGCATCGCGGCTGATCCCCGTGATGCCCCGATGCGCGTCGTAGCTGGTGACGATGAGCTCCGAGGGATCGCTGCTCAGGTAGTCGAGCACCGCCGACACGCTGCTCGACTTCGCCAGATTCACCTTCTTCACCTGAACCGAGAGCTTCTCGAACACGTCGTTGCGCGAGCTGCCGGGTTCGAGCAGTCCCCATCGCTCCAGCGTGCCCCGGACGTGGGGGAACCGGTCCCACTCGTCGGCGCCGCCGCCGGCGTGCAGCAAGGTCAGCTTCGACCCCCGTACGAGCGCGATCGCGAGCGCGTGGGCGAAGGCGGTCTCGGATTCGGCGGAGAGGTCGGTGAGATGGAAGACGGAGTAGACGAGTCGCTGGGGGAGGCGTTCGGCCATCCACCGACCCTATCACAGCGATCTGGACACGAACTCGATCCCTCTGGGGTCGCGCGGCGCCAACGCAGATGCTTCACCGACGACGGGATTCGCACTTGAGAATCAGCAATCATCGGACGGCAACGCGCCAGGGGAGAAGCGAAGCATGTCCAGGATCCTCATCGTCAGCTCCGACTGCCATGCCGGGGCCCTGCCGAGCATGTACGAGGCGTACATGCCGAAGCGTCACCACGCGGCGGCGCGGACATGGTGGATCTCGTACGCCCGCGAGATGTTGAGTCGGACCGGCACCTTCTTCGACCAGGAGGCGGTCGACGCATACTCGGAGGGCGCGGGCGAAGACGGCCAGCGCGGCATCTGGAGTCAGCGCGGGAAGGGTGAGGGAGGCATCACCGACGACGCGCTGCTGCAGATGATGTCGGACGAGTCGAGCCCGTTCGCGCCCCGGCGCGGCGAGTTCGACATCGACACGCGCATTGCCGAGCTCGATGCAGACGGTGTGGCGGGCGAGGTCGTGTTTCCACAGATGGCGCCCTTCGGTGCGGGGCTGATCCAGTATCGACACGCGGTCGATCCCGACGACAATTGGGCGGGGATCCAGGCCTACAACCGCTGGCTCGCCGACTTCTGCAAGCAGAACCCCGGGCGTCAGGCTGGCGTCGCGCTCATCAACGTCGACGACATTCCGCGCGCCGTGAAGGAGGTGCGCGAAGCAAAGGATCTCGGGCTCTTTGGGGGCGTGCTGCTGCCGACGAGCACCGGCCCGAACCCGTACTACCACGACCCGGTGTACGAGCCGCTCTGGGAGACGTGCGCCGAGCTCGAGATGCCGCTGCAATCGCATTCGGGCTGGTCGCCCGACTACGGCGACGTCCCGGCCGCCACCGCGATGTACATCACCGAGGTCGCAGGGTTCGCGCAGCGACCCTTCGCGGCGCTGGTCTGGTCGGGGGTGCTCGAGCGGCACCCGAACCTCAAGTTGATCTTCACCGAGACCGGCTGCACGTGGATCCGCGAGACGTTGCGGCTGCTCGATCGCTACGCGTCGAACCCCATCTTCAAGTACTTCACGGCGGGCCTTTCCCTCTCGCCGAAGGAGTACTTCGAGCGGCATTGCTGGTTCGGTGCGTCGTTCCTCGCGCCCGATGAAGGGGCCGACCGCCACGAGATCGGCCTCGGCAAATACATGTGGGGCACCGACTACCCCCACCTCGAAGGCACGTGGCCGAACACGATGGAGAAGCTGCGCGAGACGTTCGCCGAGTACCCCGAGGACGAGATTCGTCGCATGCTCGGCGGTACGGCGGTCGACGTGTACGGCTTCGATCGCGCGCGGCTCGAGGAGATCGCGAGCCGGATCGGCCCCGAGCTCGGCGAGATTCGGAAGCAGGCGGCGTGAGCAACGCCGCCACGCGCGACGTCTTCTCGGGGCTCGATCCAGAGTGGCAGACCGCCTTCGCCTGGCTCGAAGGTGAGCTCGACGGTCGCATCGTCGAGGTCCGACGGCAGCCCCGCTGGCGCCCCGCCTGGTTTCTCGAGCTCGAACGCGAGGGGGAGCGGCGCTCGCTCTACTGGCGCGGTCAGCGCGCCGAGATCCCGAACGGGCTCGAGCAGCTCGAGCGAGAGGCGAACGTCATGCGCGCGATGGAGCGCGAGGGCATCCCAGTCCCCCACGTCCATGCGTTCAGTCGCGAGCCCGGCGGGATCGTGATGGACTGCCTGCCTGGCCAGGCCAATCTCGCGACCGCGGCGTCGGATGCCCAGCGATCGGCCGTGATCAACGACTACATGGACGTCCTCGCCCGCCTGCACGCCGTGCCGGCCGAGCGCTTCGAGGATCTCGGGCTCGCGATGCCGGAGGGCGAAGAGGGGCTCGCCCTCGGCGATCTCGACGATTGGATTCGCAACTACCGACGGGACAAGTCGCGTCCCGAGCCCGAGGTCGAGTTCTTGATCGCGTGGCTCCTGCGCAACGTGCCGAAGGGCCGCACGAAGCGGAGCCTGCTCTGCGCGGACGCAGGCCAGTTCATGTTCGAAGGCGATCGGATCACGGGGCTCATCGACCTCGAGCTCGCGTACATCGGGGATCCCGCGGCCGATCTCGGCTCGCTGCGCTGTCGTGACCTGAGCGAACCGCTCGGTCCGATCGGCCCGGCGATCGAGTACTACGAGAACAAGGTTGGCGAACGGATCGATCGCAGCGTCATCGACTATCACACCGTCCGGTTCTCGACCTGCACGCCGATGATCGTCGCGCCCATGCTCGCGCGACACATTCCGACGCTCGACTACACGCAGTACCTCGTCTGGTATCTGGTCTACGCCAAGGGCCCGCTCGAGGTGATCGCCGACGGGATGGGCCTCGCCCTCGAGCCGGTCGAAACGATCGAGCCCACCGATACGCGCTTCAGCGCCGCCGCCGATGCGTTGGTCGGCAAGCTGGCGCCCCGGGGCGAAGCGATGTCGACGACCGAACGCAGCCTCTCGGGAGATCAGGCGGGCTACGAACGCGATTCGGCGTGGCGGCTCGCGCAGGTGCTCGAGCGCGTCGATCGCCTCGGCCCGGCCATCGACGCCGCGAACCTCGACGACATCGCCGCGGCCTACGGCAAGCGGCCGACGACCGCCGACGAGGGCGCCGCGTTTCTCGAAGAGCGCATCGCCGCCAGCACGGCCGAAGACGACGCCGTGCTCGTGCCGCTGCTGCACCGGCGTCTCCAGCGCCTCGAGTGGATCGCCGCACCCGCGATGCGCGAGTACGAAGGCGTTCGCATGCAGCGGATCGAGTGAGTTCGCGTTCGTGTCGGAGGTCTCGCGATGAGCTCGGCCGTCGTCTGGCTGACCACCAATCCGGTCAGCACCTGGTTGATCCGAAACTTCTCGTCCCGCGTCGACCCCTGGCTCTTTCGTGCGACCAACGGCCGCCTCACGTCCTTCGGGCCGCCGGCGATGCCGATGCTGACGCTGACCGCGCGCGGCCGGCGCTCGGGCGAACCGCGCTCGGTGCACCTCGCCTGTGTCGAGGATCGGGGGGACTGGCTGATCGTCGCGAGCGCGATGGGGCAGCAGAAGCACCCCGCATGGCGCTACAACATCGAAGTCCACCCCGAGGTCGAGGTGCAGGCGATCGGCGAGCGATTCACGGCTGATGCCGTTGTGCTCGACGATACAGAGAAAGAGCGGGTCTGGGATCGGATGCGCGAAGCCATTCCGCAGCTCGACGTGTACCAGGCCCGCACCGACCGGAACATCCGGATCTTTCGATTGAAGCGGCGTGCGTCGCCGACGAAGTCAGATTGAGGAGAGCCGATGCCGACCTTCGACGAACTCAAGCACTGGGCCGATCAGTATGTCGCCTTGTGGAACGCGGGCGACAAGGACGGCTGGGCCGCGAACTGGCGCAAGGTCGCGCCTGGTGACTTTCGGATGCTCGACCCCGTCGGCACACCCGAGAAGCACGGCTTCGAAGAGTGCGCACTCGCCTCGTTCGATCTCTTCCAGCCGAACGTCCGGTTCAAGATCGCCGACGGCACGCTGATGATCTGCGACAACGAGGTCGCCTGGCTCCTCGAGAATCACATCGACACGAAGAGCGGCGAATCTCGGGTCGGCTACAGCATCGAGACCTACCGCTTCGAACCCGACGGTTCGGTGGTGATCCGCACGTACTACCGGGTACCGACGCATCAAGACGAAGATCTGGGCGAGCACTATCAGCAGTACCTGCCCGAAGAGGCGTGAGCGCGACTGCGCCTGCCGCTCGCCTGAAACCCCATGTCGCTGGAGCAAACCCGATGACCGCGAAGAACCCCGCCGAAGACCCGAGACTCGATCCCCGCATTCGCGGCGCCCTGGGTCTGCTCAACATGCCGCCCAGCGCCAACGTCGCGAGCCGCGAAGAGCTGCTCGAGCGCGCGAACTCGCCCGAAGCGGCCCAGGCCCAGCAGGCGCTCCAGGGCTTCATGGAGATGTGTGACACCGAAGAGATCGCGCCGTCGACGGGGCTCACCGTCGAGACGCGCGAGTTCACGTCGAAGCCCGACGGCAACACGATCAAGGTGCAGCTCATCCGGAACGAATCGAGCGAGCCGCTGCCCTGCGTCTACTACATCCACGGCGGCGGCATGCAGGCCCTGTCGTGTTTTCTCGGCAACTACCGCGCGTGGGGCAAGATGATCGCGGCGGGGGGCGTCCACGTCGCCATGGTCGACTTTCGCAACGCGATCTCGCCGAGCTCAGCGCCCGAGGTCGCGCCGTTCCCGGCGGGTCTCAACGACTGTGTGTCGGGCGTCGAGTGGCTCGTCGAGAACGCAGAGGAGCTCGGCGTCGATCCCGAGCACATCATCGTCGCAGGCGAGAGTGGGGGCGGGAATCTCACGCTCGCGACCGGCATGAAGCTGCTGCGCGACGGGCACATCGGCTGGATCACCGGGCTCTACGCCCTCTGCCCGTACATCGCGGGGGAGTGGCCGCTCGACGAGAACCCCTCGTCGATCGAGAACAACGGGATCCTGCTCGATCTGCACAACAACACCGGCCAGATGGCGTACGGCATCGAGGAGTTCGAGAAGCGCAATCCACTCGCCTGGCCCGGCTTTGCGAGCGGCGAAGACGTGCGAGGTCTGCCGCCGACGATGATCAGCGTCAACGAATGCGATCCGCTGCGCGACGAGGGCATCAACTTCTACCGATTGCTGATGCGCGAGGGCGTCGAGGCCCGCTGCCGTCAGGTCATGGGGACGATGCACGGCGCTGAGATCATGCCGCTGCTCTGTCCCGAGATCAGTCGAGAGACCGCGCGGAGCGTCTCGGAGTTCTGCAAGAACTCGACACGGTCGCTCTAGCGCCCGGCCCTCGACCGCGTCAGGTCGCCGGTTCGGCGTCCGGGTCGTCGGCGCGGCGACGCATCAGCACGGTCCACAGCGTCACGGGCACGAACGACAGCACTGCGTAGGTTCCTGGAAAGACGAGCAGGTCGGGGCGCCCGAGCAGGGTCACGACGACGGTCGTCGCGAGCGCGCCGTTCTGCAGGCCGACCTCGATCGAGATCGTGAACGCGTCGCGCTGCTCGAGCCGCGCCGCGCGGGCGATCCCGTACGAGACGAAGAGCATCGACGTGACGAGCAGGAGCGCCGCTGCGGCGGCGACGCGCAGGTCGCGCATCACCGTTTCCCACTCGCTGCCGAGGATGGCGGCCAGAGCCACGGCCATGAGCAGCGTCATGGCGCGGCGCAGTCGCCCTCGAATGCGCAGGCTGAACTCGGGCCAGCGCGCGCGAATGCCCATGCCGATCGCGATCGGCATCAAGGTCAGCACGAAGAGCTGAATCACCATGCGCGCGACCGGCAGGTCGAGGGGCGTGTTCTCCCCAGTGCCATCGTCCATGAACAGATCGAGGCCGAGTTCGATCCAGAACGGGATCGTCAAGAAGCAGAGCGCACTCGACAGCGAGGTGAGCGTGACCGAGAGCGCGACGTTGCCGCGGGCGAGGTAGCTGAAGAGATTCGACGTCGCGCCGCCCGGGCATGCCGTGACGATGACGACGCCCATCGCGACCGACGGCGCAAAGGTCGGCGCGTGCGCGAAAGCGAGACCGGCCAGCGGCAGCAGCACCATCTGACCGAAGAGCCCGACCAGCGCCGGACGCGGGATCACGGCGACGCGGCGAAAGTCGTCGAGCGTGAGCTCCATGCCCATGGCGATCATCATCACGAGCAGAATCAGGGGGACGGCGACGTCGTAGATCAAGGAGTCCTCTCGGCGAACGCGAATGCAGCGGGACACGCCGCCGGCGGAGGCTGGAGTTTCGGACCGGTGTCGTCCTGGATCCAGGTTGGACGTTGCGAACACGATGTGCAGGTTTCCTGCACGAAGCCGCAGATTCTGGCCGATTTTCCTGGATGAAAGACATTCCCTCGACGCCTCATAAGGTCGTTCGGATACAATGCAGTACGCGATTGCGCGTCGCCGTCGCTCCGGGGATGCGGCCCCTGGGGACATCGATGGCTTGATTCGACTTCAGCCGCCGTGATGCGGTCCGAATTCAGACAGCTCTGCGCTTCGCTCTTCCGATTCAGCCTCGCTGATCACCGTCGCCAGCCGACCCGGAGGTTTCCCATGCCCGCCCGTCGTGGGTTCTTTCACGTTCGATCCTGCTTCTTATTCCTGAGCCTGATGGCCCTCGTCGCGGTCGTCGCGGCGAGCAGCGCTTCGGCCCAGCCGAATTTCATCGAGTTCGAGAGCGGCCACGTCCGTCCGATCGCGCTCTCGCCCGATGGCTCGAAGCTGTTCGCCGTCAATACGCCCGACAACACACTCGAGATCTTCGACGTGGGCGCGGGCGGTCTCACCTTCTCGGCCGCCGTGCCGGTGGGTATGGAGCCGGTCTCGGTCGCGGCCCGCACGAACACCGAGGTCTGGGTCGTGAACCACCTCTCGGACAGCGTGTCGATCGTCGATCTGTCGGGCGTACCGCAGGTGACGCGTACGCTGCTGGTGGGCGACGAGCCGCGCGACATCGTGTTCGCCGGCACCGGTGGCAACCGGGCGTTCATCACGACGGCCCACCGTGGTCAGCACCGCACGCACCCGTCGATCTCGGGCGTATTCGGCGGTGGCAACCCGGCCGATCCGCAGTTCACGACCTCGGGCGTCGATCGAAACGACGTCTGGGTCTTCGATGCGACGAGCCTCGGCAACACGATCGGCGGCACGCCGGTCGAAGTTCTGACGTTCTTCTCCGACACGCCGCGCGCGCTCGCGACGGATGGCACGACCGTCTATGTCGCGGCCTTTCACTCGGGCAATCAGACCGTCCCGCTCAACGAGACGGTCGTCCCGAACAACTTTGGTCCGGCCGGTATCCCCGGTCCGCCCGACAACGCCGACGGCGTCAACGCGCCCTTCGTGGGCGTGATCGTGAAGAAGATCGGCAACCAGTGGCTCGACTCGCAGGGCAACGATCGCAGCGCGAACGTGAATTTCGACCTGCCCGACAACGACGTCTTTGCCTTCAACGCGAACACGCTGGCCAAGGGCACCGTGTGGAGCTCGGTGGGCACGATTCTCTTCAACATGGTCGTCAACCCGTCGAACGGCAAGGTCTACGTGACCAACACCGATGCGGGCAATGAGGTCGAGTTCGAGGGTCCGGGCGATCACGGCGGCACGACGGTACAGGGTCGGCTCGCGCTGAGCCGCGTTACGGTGCTCGACCCGAGCGGTCCCTCGCAGGACATTCAGCACCTGAACCAGCACATCGACTACGCACAGCTTCACACCGACGCGGGCGCGAACCACGCCGCGATCGAGGCACAGAAGCCGCACAGTCTCTCGACCCCGCTCCAGCCGGTGGTCTCGAGCGACGGCAACACGATCTACATCGCTGCGTTCGGCTCTCAGAAGATCGGCGTGTTCTCGAAGAGCGACCTCGAAGACCCGAGCTTCGAGGCCAACTTCGACCCGACCTCTGCCAGCGCCGCCTACCTCGACACCCTCGGCGGTGGCCCGAGCGGCATGGCGCTCGACGAGGCGAACGACCGCCTCTACGTGACGACGCGCTTCAACAACAGCGTCGAGGTGATCGACCTGGGGACGGGCCTCACGACGGCCGTCCACGCGCTGCACAACCCCGAGCCGGCCTCGGTGGTCGACGGTCGACGCTTTCTCTACGACGCGGTCGAGACGTCGGGCAACGGCGAAGCGTCGTGCGCGAGCTGCCACATCTTCGGCGACTTCGACTCGCTGGCCTGGAATCTGGGTGACCCGGACGGGGGCGTGGGGATCAACAACCAGCCGCAGCCCGATCCGGTGCTGCAGGTGGTCGAGCCGACGGAGCCCTTTCACCCGATGAAGGGCCCGATGACGACGCAGACGCTGCGTGGCATGAGCACGCATGGCGGCATGCACTGGCGCGGGGACCGCGTCGACGGCCACTTCGGCACCGACCCGTGCAACACGCCGGGCTACTCGCAGGTGGGCAACCAGACCGAGGCACCCTGCGACGAGGAGCTCTCGTTCAACAACTTCATCGTGGCCTTCGAGGGCTTGATCGGTCACGAGGGGCTGATCGCCGATGCCGACATGCAGGCGTTCACCGACTTCATTCTGCAGGTGCAGCTGCCGCCGAACCCGATTCGGAGCCTCGACAACTCGCTGACGAGCGAGGAGCAGGACGGATCGGACAAGTGGTTCTCGTGCGGACCGGGCACGACCGAGTGCGCACAGCTGGACGCCAACGCAACGGATACGGTCGAAGACTGCGACGGTTGTCACAACCTCGACCCCGTGAATGGCTTCTACGGCACGGGCGGCGAGGAGAGCTTCGAGGGCGAGACCCAGCACTTCAAGGTGCCGCACATCCGCAACGTCTATCAGAAGATCGGCATGTTCAACTCGGGCAACGACGAGGTGCGCGGCACGGGCATCCTGCACGACGGCTCGGTGCCGACGGTGTTCGACTTTCTGGGCGCGAGCGTCTTCGACGTGACCGTGAACGAGCGTCGCGACCTCGAAGCGTTCACGCTGGCGTCCGATACCGACATCGCGCCGATCGTGGGTCAGCAGGTGACGATCTCACCGGCGAACTTCGGCGTCACCGACGTGAACGACCGCATCGATCTGATCGACGCGCGCGCCGGGGCGGCCTTCGACTCGAAGATCCTCGGCGGAACCACCACCGAGTGCGACGTCGTCGTGAAGACCGTCGAGGGTGGGGTCGAGAAGGGCTACGTGCGGCTCGCGGACGGCACCTACCTGCCCGACGACAACGGCCCCGCGATCACCGAGGCCGCGCTTCGCGCCAAGGCGAACGGAGCGGGCGCCGGCCAGACGCTGACGTACACCGCCGTGCCGCCGGGCTCGGGCACGCGCATGGGTGTCGACCGCGACGGCGATACGCTGCCGAATGGCGTCGAGACGGGCACCGGTGTCTTCGTCGACGGGAACGACACGGGGACGAGCCCGGCCCTCGCCGACAGCGACGGCGACGGTTTCGACGACGACGAAGAGATCGCTCAGGGCCACGACCCGAACGACCCCGCCGACTTCCCCGGCGTGGGCAACGTCGTGCCGGTGCTGCCCGGCGTCGGGTTCCTCGTGCTCGGCGGTGCCCTCGCACTCGCCGGTCGCAGGGTGCTGGCGTCGCAGCAGGCCTGAGTCGGCGGTTCGGTCCGCCCAAGAAGCCCGTCGAGGAAGACCGGGGCCCCGTTCGCGTTGTGCGAGCGGGGCCTCTCGCGTGGTGAGCGCGTCTACCGGACCTCGAGGACGTAGCGCCGTACTGGGAAGTGCGTCGTCGGTGCGGTGTCGACCTGGATCATGTACTGCCCCGGCTCGAGCCACTCGGGATCGATCTCGAGTCGTACGCCCGTGCCCGAGCCGCTGATCGGCTGGGCCTCGAGCTCGAGCATCCGCTGGCGCGAGACGTCGACGATCTTCGTCGGCCGGGGCCCTTCGCCGCGCACGTCATCGGGCATGTCGAGGCCGACCGCCGCGACCTCGCCCTCGGCGAGGTCGGCCAGGACGACCGTCAGCCGACCCTTGTCGGTGATGACGGCGGCCGGTTGGGCCGCGCCGGCGGGCTCTGGCGTCGCATCTGGCATCGAGGTGCCCGATTCGGCGGCTGCGGTCGGGGTCGTCTCGGCGCGCGTCTTCTCGGCGGCTCGGGGCAGCTGCTCGTCGCGCGCGCCGACGAGCCAGGCGATGCCCGCAGCGATCACGAGCACGCCCACCGCCAGCGCGATCCAGCGAGCCCCGTTCGTGTTCGATGATTCGGGTGAAGTCACGGGGCCCTCGCTCGAGCGGTCACCTGGGAGCGCGACCGAAAGATCGGCGCAACTCTACACGCGGTGTGGCCCGGCGACGACCGGATCACCTCGGTCGGCTTGCTGAGACGCCACCTGTGGGCGCGGATGCGACGGGCTGAGCGTCCCACTCAGGCCCTTGCGAACGGCCCGCGGCGGAAACGCACCGGCCACTGCGCGCCGATCCTGGCTGCTACGCTCCCCGGCCCTGTCCTTTCGAAACGGCGACCCCGACATCGGGCGCCCATTTCACGGGTCCCGAGGGCGAACCGCCCCCCACCCGCACCAGGAGAACGTCCCCCATGCGCGAAGCCGTCATCGTATCGACCGCCCGGACCGGGCTCGCCAAGAGCCACCGCGGTGGCTTCAACAACACCGGCACCCCGGCCATGGCCGGCCATGCCATCAAGCACTCGATCGAGCGCGCGGGCATCGACCCGGGCGAGGTGAGCGAGGTCGTCCTCGGCGTCGGCACGCCCCAGGGCACGAGCGGCAACAACGTCGGTCGCATCGCGGCCATGAAGGCGGGCTGCCCCATCGAGACCACGGGCGTCGTCGTGAGCCGGCACTGCTCGAGCGGTCTGAACGCGATTGCCACGGCAGCCGGTCGCATCATCGTCGACGGCGAGGACATCGTCGTCGGGGCGGGCGTCGAGTCGATCACGCTCTCACTCGGCGGAAAGTTCCCGCACATGGTCGATGAGGAGCTCTACAAGCAGTACCCCGGCCTGTGGATGCCGATGATCGAGACCGCCGACATCGTCGCCGAGCGCTACAAGGTGAGCCGTGAGTATCAGGACGAGTACTCGCTGCAGAGCCAGCAGCGCACGGCCGCGGCGCAGGAAGCCGGTCTCTTCGACGACGAGATCGTCCCGATGGACACCAAGATGATGGTGAAGGACAAGGAGACGGGCGAAGAGAGCATCGTCGACTACACCGTCACGAAGGACGAGTGCAACCGCCCGGGCACCACGCTCGAGGGGCTGCAGAAGCTGCAGCCGGTGCGCGGCGAGGGCAACTTCATCACGGCCGGCAACGCGTCGCAGCTGAGCGACGGTGCGGCGTCGGTCGTGATGATGGAGGCGAAGGAGGCCGAACGTCGCGGCCTCGAGCCGCTCGGTGCGTTCCGCGGCTTCGCAGTGGCCGGTTGCGAGCCCGACGAGATGGGCATCGGCCCGGTCTTCGCCGTACCGCGCCTGCTCGATCGTGCCGGCAAACGCGTCGATGACATCGATCTGTGGGAGCTGAACGAGGCGTTCGCGAGCCAGTGCCTCTACAGCCGCGATCAGCTCGGGATCGACAACGACAAGTACAACGTGAACGGCGGCTCGATCTCGATCGGTCATCCCTTCGGCATGACGGGCGCGCGCTGCACCGGTCATCTGCTGCTCGAAGGGCGACGCCGAAAGGCCAAGTGGGGCGTCGTCACGATGTGCATCGGTGGCGGTCAGGGCGCCGCGGGTCTCTTCGAGATCTTCAGCTGATCCCACGCGTCACGCGCGATCCGAAACGCCCGCTCCGGTCTGCCGGGGCGGGCGTTTCCTTTTCTTGGCCGCTGAATCTGGTGGCTCATTCAGTCAGGGATCGCCGCGGGTGCCACGGCGTTCACTAGAATGGTGCGCCCCGGCGAGCGTGCTCTGCGCCGCGGGGTCGCAGCGGAGGAAGACGGGATGAGCGGTTCGAAGGCCCACATCGTCGGCGTCGGCGAGAGCGCCTATGCGCGGTGGGGAAAGATCGGCGACGTCAGCGAGCACGCTCTCGCGCTGCAGGCGATCACGCGCGCGGTCGAGGATGCGGGTCTCTCGACGGACGACGTCGACGGCCTGGCCTCGTTCGCCGAGGATCGAAACGAGGCGGTCTTTCTCGCGGCCGAGCTCGGCCTGCCCGCGCTGCGCTACGCGAACATGGTGTGGCTCCCGGGCGGCGGGGGCGGCTGCGCTGCGATCGGCAATGCGGCCATGGCCGTCGAGACCGGCCAGGCCGAGGTCGTCGTGGTCTACCGCTCACTCTGTCAGGGGCAGTTCTTTCGCTTTGGCAACGCGGGCATGGACCAGATGGCGCCCGCCGGTGATCCGCCGCCGCCCACGGTGCAGTCGGCCAGCTCGATGCTGCTGACCTCGATGGGCTTCGCGATGCCGTACGGCCTGCTGATGGCCGCGGCCGCGTACGCGCTGCCGACGCGCCGGCACATGCACCTCTATGGGACGACCGAAGAACAGCTGGGGACGCTCGCCGTGACCTTCCGCGAGCACGCGAGCCGCAACCCCCGCGCCGTCATGGGCGGCAAGCCGATGACGATGGACGACTACCTCGCATCGCCCATGATCGCCGACCCGCATCGCCTCTTCGACTGCTGCCTCGAGAGCGACGGCGCCTGCGCGGTCGTGATCACCACCGAGGAGCGCGCTCGCGATCTGGCGAAGCCGGCAGTCGAGATTCTCGGCAGCGAGCAGGGGGCGCCGAAGGGCTACGGGTTCGGTCCCTTCACGAACGCCAACGTGGCCGACGAGATCTACGCGACGGGCGGCTGTGAAGAGATGGCGAATCGGCTGTGGGCGAAGTCGGGGGTGGGGCCGGGCGACGTCGACGTCGCACAGATCTACGACCACTTCACCGGCTGCGTGCTGATGCAGCTCGAAGACTACGGCTTCTGCAAGCGCGGCGAGGGCGGGCCGTACATCGAGAGCGGCGCTCTGGCGTGGCAGGGCGGAAGCATGCCGACCAACACCCATGGCGGAAGTCTGAGCGAAGCCTACATCCACGGTCTCAATCACGTCGTCGAGGGCGTGCGGTCGCTGCGCGGCGAGAGCACGAGCCCGGTCGATGGCGCCGAGGTCTGCCTGGTGACGAGCGGCGCGTGCGTGCCGTCGAGCGCCGTTGTGCTCGGAAAGAAGTGAGGAGTCGAAGATGAGCGAGCGATTCTTTCCCGACAGCATGCCGCCGCCGCTGGCCAACACCACGACCATCGGCTGGTGGGAGCAGGCCGCCGAGCACCGCCTGGTCGTCCAACGCTGCACCGCCTGTGGGCAGACCCGGTTTCCGCCCGCGCCGATCTGTCCCGCGTGCCGGCACGACGGCGCCGAGTGGCACGAGGTCTCGGGGCGCGGCGAGGTCTACACCTTCACGACCGTCCATCGTCCGGTGGCCGGCGACATGAAGCTGCCTTTCGTGATCGCCGTGATCGCCCTCGAGGATTCGGGCGACCTCCGCATCATCTCGAACCTGGTGAACGTCGAGCCAGACGACATCGAGATCGGGATGCCCGTCGAGGTGGTGTGGGAGGACATGAGCGACGATCTCGCCGTGCCTCGATTCCGTCCCGCACGCTGATCCGCGGCGCTTCCAGCGAGAGGGGCGGGCACGACGGAGCGCGCGCGCCGGCTGGACGTCCACCGGCCGCGCGAGGCTCTCTATCGATCGAGGCTGCGCTCGTCGCCGTCTTGCTCTTCGGGTTCGACCGGCGCGGGTTCTCGGTGGAAGTAGACGCCCAGCCGGACCCGTTCGTGCTTCGCGTCGGGTTCATCGAAATCGTGCGCCGTCGCCGCCTCGCCGGCGTCGCCGACCGCGCGCATCGACCGGGCCTCGAGCGCGTGGATTCGTCGTTCGATCGCATCGAGCACCTCGGTCGCAGCCTGCTCGATGAAGCCGCTGAGTGCGTTCACCGAATCCGAATCGAGTCCGTCGCCGGTCACGCTGCGCTCGAATCGCGCCGGGCCGCGATCCTCGAGATTGTGGACAGCGGTCTCGAGGTGATCGTGCACGTTGCCGCCGAGCCCCGATAGCTTCGCTTCGAGGTCCTGCGCCGGAACGAGCGCCGAAGGGACGAGGCGGATCGACTGGTCGTGCCCGTCGATCTCGACGACGCCGAGGCGCAGCCACTCATCGAGCACCGTCCGCGGATGCACGTCGCTGCTGACCGATCGGACGAGTCCGTCGAAGCTCGGCGCGGCATCGTCGTTCGTGCGCCGGGGCAGGGCACGCGGGCGGCCTCCGGGCTCGCAGTAGGCCGCGTCGGTCCGCCAGCGAGCGACGAGCTGTGCGCTCAGCGCCGACGTCCCCGAGCCGGCGGGCGCAGGCTCGGATCGAGTGCGATGTGCGCGCAGCGCTTTGCGATGGATCCCCGTCATCACGGAGAGCCGACTGTCGGTCGGCTTCTTGCCGTCCCGCTCGAGCTCGGCCATGGCCACCTCGACGTAGACCTGAGAGAGCAGCTCCGCGGCCGGCCGAACCGTCACGCCGTGCGTCAGCATCAGCCGCACGAGCGGTCGCAGCACGCGGCGCACGGTGCGCGCGAGCTGGGGCGAAGGTGCGGCGGGGGACGGCTCGGTCGGGGTGAAGGGCATGTGGAACGGCTCGGGCAGTCGACGAGGGCAGGCCAGGGCAATTCAAGTCGGCAAGTCCGGACAAATTCGAAGGGGAATCCACCCGGCTTGCTCATCTTCTCATAGCGCATCGCGGTTTTGAACTCGAAACGGGAAGAATTCCCATGCTCTTGGGCCGCCTGCGACGACCCGCGGGCGCGGGGCCACGCGCCGTCCCCGTTGGCCGCGCGCGGGCGGCCTCCGCGAGCGGCGGATGGCCGCCCCGTGCAGCGGGGGCCGCGCGCCGCGGCGGGCACCGCCGTGCACACGGGGAAAGCGTGGCTCGATTCGGCGACACTCGAGGGTCGCGATCGAGGCCGTCGCCCCGCGACGCGGGGCGCCGGCGGTGCATCGCACTGAAGTGGATTCGAGGGAGACGACGGTGCTCGAAGTTCGCGAAGACGAGCCCGGGTTCGGTGTCGCCGAGGTGCGCGGCCTCGACGCGACCGCGCCGACGGCCGAGCACGCCGGACAGCTTCAGGCGCTTCTCGCGCGCGTGGGGGTGCTGTGTCTGCGCCTGTCTCGCGCGCTCGAAGACGCAGAGCTGCAGCACGTCGCCCGCCTCTTCGGCGAGATCAAGGATCCGGTCGGCCGCACGAAGGACGGTGGAACCCACCGCTACAGCGAGCCGCGTCAGGTGATCGATGCCGGCTTCGTGCTGACCGATGTGCTCCGCGAGAAGCTCGGCGATCTCTCGTTCGGCGGGCTCGATGACGATCGCCCCGGCCTCTTCGAGACGTTTCACAGCGATGACTCGTACACCGAGCGTCCGGCGCGCGCGACCGTGCTGCATGCACGGGCCCTGCCTCCGAGTGGCGGAGGCGCCACGTGCTTTCTCGACATGCGCGCGGCCTACGAGGGGCTCGACGCGGCGACTCGTGAGCGCATCGACGGTCTGCATGTCGTCTACGGCTTCAACAACGAAGATGCGTTTCCGCCGCGTCGCGCCTGTCGCGGTGAGGGTGAGGTGCTCGTCGACGTCGAACATCCCCTCGTACGAACGCACGCCGTCGCAGGGACGCGGGCGCTGTTCATCGATCTCGATCGCGCGAAGTGCGTGCGCGAGCTCGACGAGGCCGAGGGACGCGCGCTCCTTCAATCGCTCCAGGACCGCGCCGAGGCCGACGCGCCCGCGTGTGAGCACCGCTGGCACGACCACGACGTGCTCGTGTGGGACAATGCGTCGGTGCAGCACAAGGCGAAGGGCGACTTCGCCAAGGGTGAGCCGCGACGTTTCTGGCGCTACATGATCGAGGGGGAGGTCCCCGCTTGATGGACCGAAGAGCCTCGACCCGGTGTCGCGCAGGCGATGCGGGCGACCCGCGGATCGGGTGGTGTCGATGAGTGACGCGATCGAACCGCAGCCGAGCGATTCACCCGCCGAGCGGGGTGGCGATGCCGTCGCGCCCTACCGGTCGGCCGTGTTCGCGGGCGGCGGCTGTCGCTGCTTCTGGCAGATCGGCTTCTGGCAGGTGGTGGCGCCCGAGATCGGGCTGGCCCCGGAGCGTTTCGTAGGCGTCAGCGCCGGAGCGGCCTTCGCCGTTGCCGCGGCCCTCGGTCGCATCGACGAGGTGCTCGCCGACTTCAAGGTGCGCGTCGACTTGAACCCGAGCAACTACCTGCGACGCCGCGAGCGCGAGGCGGGCGAGCGCGCGTTTCCCCACGAGCGGATCTATGGCGGCGTCCTGCGCGACCACATCGGCCCCGAAGACCTGCGACATCTGCAGGAGACACAGGAGTTCAGTGCGCTGATCGCGCACCCCCATCGCATGCTCGGGGCGCGTCGGGCGCTCGCGCTCGGCGTGGTCGCGACCATGCTGAACCAGCGCGAGCGACTGGTGCATGCGCGCTGGGGCACGCGCCTCGGGTTCAGCCCCAAGCTCGTATCGGCGCGCGAATGCGAGTCGCCAGAACAGCTCGTCGAGCTGATTCTGCACTCGTCGTGTGTGCCACCGATCATGCCGTACTACCGACGCGGCGGAAGGCCGGTCGTCGACGGCGGTGTGGTCGACAACGCACCCGCGTCGCTCGTCGACCGGCATGGCCCGGCGCTCATCCTGCTGAGCTTTCCCCATGGCCCGACGAACCGAACCGAGGGGGCGAACCGCACCTACGTGCAGCCCTCTGGTGACATCCCGATCACGCAGTGGGACTACACCAACCCCGAAGGCGTGCAGCAGACGTTCGACATGGGTCGCGCCGATGGCGAGCGATTCCTCGCTCGCTGGCCCGAGGTGCGCGACGGGCTCGGCTGAGCGGCGGCCAGGGAACCTCTGCACAGTCCGGCGTGCCAGGGCCGGGGCAGGCGGGGGGACCGTGCTCAGACATTCTCGGCGCGATCCACCCGGGAAGCTCGGGTGTTGCGCACGTCGCGCCTGCGAACTGCGCGCGGTCCCCCCGCCTGCCCCGGCCTCGGGACGCTTCGGTTGGAGCGCAGCGCTCGCGGCCGGGAAGCGCTCGCGGCGCGTCGCCGTGCCCCTCCGCTTCCGAGCCTCCCCTGCAACGTCTGCCGATTGGCCATCGAGTTCACCCTCAGCGGTGTTCTGGCGTGCGTGAAGTGAGTTCTGCAGACACTTCCTAGTCCTTCTCGCGCGGTCGCTCGCCGTAGTCGCCCCAAGGCGCGTCGCGCTCGCGAATGACCTCGCGAAAGCCCTTCTCGCGGAACGACTCGGCCCAGCGGTAGGCCTCCTCGGTGTGGCGCGTGACCCCGTCGAAGAACGTGCCGAGCATCTGTGTCGTGCGCAGGCCCATGTTCTCGTAGGCCTGGTTGATCAGCATCTTGTTCAGCGCGAGCTGATTGCCCGGGATGTGCTTGAAGCGTTCGGCGTGCTCCTCGACGCGGGCGGGCAGCTCATCGGCGGGATAGACCTTCGATACGAGTCCGATGCGCAGCGCCGTCTCGGCATCGATCGCCTCGCCCGAGAGCAAGAACTGCTTCGCGTGCTCGAGCCCGAGCCGGTACACCCACATCATCGTGGTCGGCGTTCCGAAGATGCGCGACGGCGCGTAGCCGATGAACGCGTCTTCGGCCATGAAGAGCTGGTCGGAGCACAACACCATGTCGGTGGCCCCGCCCACGGCGAAGCCGTGGATCTGACCGATGACGGGCTTGGGGCAGTGCCAGATCTTCATGAAGCGTTCGACGTTTCGGTTCATGAACTGGTAGTCGCGGACGGGATCCCACGCGCCCTCGCGCGGCTCGGGCCCGGGCGCGTCGTAGGGACTGCCCCAGCCGCCGGCGCCCGAGGCCACGAGGTCGTAGCCCGCCGTGAACACGCGACCCTCGCCGCGCAGCACGATGGCCCTCACCTCGCGCGCCCGGGTCGCGCGATCGATGCCGTCCGCCAGGCCGGCGACGACGCCTTCGGTCAGGGTGTTCAGCTTGTCGGGGCGGTTGAGCGCGATGATCGCGATCGATCCCTTCTCTTCGTATCGAACCTCATCCGTCATTCGATCCTCCGAGCGCGGCCATGATCTCGGCCGGGCTGAAGCCCGGCGGTGGCTTGCCGACCGGATCCTTGCCGTCGATCACGAGATGCATGTAGTGCTCGATCATGTCCTGCCAGTCGTGGGTGAGGATGTAGAAGCGCCGTGAAGTGATTGCGTCGACGACGATGTCGCCCACGCGTCGCGGGTCGAGGCCGTCTGCAACAGCCTGGGTGGCCACGCCGCGCAACCGCTCGACGAGCGGGTCTGTTGGCCCCGTGGGTTTGCGGGGCGCCTCGGGTCGGTTGCGCTCCGACTCGAGAATGCGCGTCTTCACCCAGCCGGGGCAGAGCACCGAGACACCGATCTTCGGGGCCGCGCCGCTGAGCTCGCCGAAGAGGCTCTCCGAGAGCGCGACGCACGCCGACTTGCTGACGCCGTACGTGCCGCCCCCCGGCATGAGCCCGGCCATCGATGCGGTGTTGACGATGTGCCCTTCATCGCCCTGCTCGATCATGATCGGCACGAAGCTGCGGATCCCGTGCAGTACGCCGCGCAGGTTCACGCCCATCAACCAGTCCCAGTCTTCGATCGAGCGCTCCCACGTGGGGCCGGTCTCGCCGGCCACGCCCGCGTTGTTGCAGAGCACGTGAACGGCGCCGTACGCGTCGAGGGTCGCCTGCGCGAGTGCGTCGACCGAGGTCGGATCGGTCACGTCGCAGCGCACGCCCGTGACGTCGTGCCCGGCCGTCTTCATCTCGCTCACGGTCTGCTCGAGTGCGGCGATCTCGACGTCGGCGATCACGAGCTTCATGCCTTTGGCGACGAAGGCCTCCCCCATGCCCCGCCCGATGCCGCTCGCGCCGCCCGTGACGACGGCCACACGCCCATCCAGTCGTTCCATCGATGTTCTCCACGAGGCGCGGCGGCCGCCCCTGGCTGGGTCGGCCCGCGCGCTTCGGTGGAGTCTACCGCCTCGTCCGGCGGGATCCGGGGGCAATCACCCATGGCGTGGCCGTCCCCCCGACGCGTGAGTCGATCTGCCGTATCGTGCGAGCCGGGAGGCCTCCGCGGTCACGCTCGATCCAGTCGAGCGGGCCACGCACGCGGACGCCCGGTCGCTGGGGGGTGACGATGGCTGCCAAGAAGAAGTCGGGTTCGAAGAAGTCGGCTTCGAAGAAGACGACCGCGAAGAAGACGACCGCGAAGAAGACGACCGCGAAGAAATCGACGGCGAAGAAAGCCACCGCGAAGAAGCCCGCTGCGAAGAAGGCTGCGGGCAAGAAGGCCGCGGCCAAGAAGAGCGCAGCAGCCAAGAAGTCGGCGCCCAAGAAGCCGGCCGCCGAGAAGGCCGCCGCCTCGAAGGCGGCGCCGAAACAGGCCCCCCCGAAGGAGACGTCCGAGCCGTCGTCCGCGCAGCCGGTGGCCGCCGCCGCAACGGCGCCCGCCCGGCCGAAGAGCGTGGGACCGATCAGCGCCAGCGAGGTGCACATGGGGCACCTGTTCTCACTCCGCCCCCGCGTCAATACGAGCTTCAAGCCCGACGATCTACGCGCGGCGAAGCAGCGGCTCGAAGAAGACGGCTACGCGACGATCCACGAGGCCGCCCGCGCCGTAGCCGAGCTGGCCCTCGAGATCAGCCACGAGGGCGGCGGCGGAACGCGCCACAAGGGCAAGAAGAAGCGCTGGTAGCGGCTCGAGAGAACGAAAGAGCCGGGGTCGGACACAGTCCAACCCCGGCTCCGGGACTCGCTCGAAAGCAAGCGTCTGGGATCAGACGCCGGCCTCCTTCGTGGTCTTCACGATGGCGGCCGCCACCTTGTACGGGCAGGCGTTCGACGCCGGCCGGCGATCCTCGAGACGACCCTTCCAGCCATCCTCGACGGTCCCGACCGGGATGCGGATCGACGCGCCACGGTCCGAAACGCCGTAGCTGAACTGGTCGATCGACTGGGTCTCGTGAGCACCGGTCAGGCGCTGATCGTTGTCCGCACCGTAGACCGAGATGTGGCGATCGATGTTCTTGCCGAACTGCTCACAGATCTTGTTGAAGGTGTCTTCCTGACCCGACTCACGCATCACCTTGTTCGAGAAGTTGGCGTGCATGCCCGAGCCGTTCCAGTCGGTCGCACCGAGGGGCTTCGGGTGCCACTCGATCGCGATGCCGTACTTCTCGGACGTGCGCTCGAGCAGGTAGCGCGAGACCCAGGTCTCGTCGCCCGCCTTCTTCGCGCCCTTCGCGAACACCTGGTACTCCCACTGACCGGCCGCCACTTCGGCGTTGATGCCTTCGACGTTGATGCCGGCTTCGAGGCAGAGGTCGAAGTGCTCTTCGATGATCTCGCGGCCGTAGGCGTTGTTGGCGCCCACCGAGCAGTAGTACGGGCCCTGGGCTCGGGGGAAGCCGGCGCGGGGGAATCCCGGGGGCTTGTCCGTATCCGGATCCCACAGGAAGTACTCCTGCTCGAAGCCGAACCAGAAGTCGTCGTCGTCGTCGTCTTCGTCGATCGTGGCGCGGCCGTTCGACGAATGCGGCGAACCGTCGGCGTTGAGGACCTCGGTCATGACGAGGTACGCGTCCTTGCGATCGGGGTCGGGAAAGATGGCGACGGGCTTGAGGAGGCAGTCACTGTCGCTGCCGTCGGCCTGCTCGGTCGAGCTGCCGTCGAACGACCACATCGGACAATCCTCGAGCTTGCCCGAGAAATCCGATTCGACGCGCGTCTTGCTGCGCAAGGACTGCGTCGGCTCGTAGCCGTCGAGCCAGATGTACTCCAGCTTGCTCTTCATGGTTCTCGTTGCTCCTGCGAATGGGGGTGTGAAAGTCGTGCTGTGAAGTCGGCTTATATTGCAGCAACCGTGCCCAGAATGTGGGACGACTCTGGCTCATCTGGGCGGAATATCTGCCCATCTGGAAGGCACTCTGCCCAGATTGCGGGCAGGGTCGCAGCACGCCCGATTTGCCCCGGGGGGGGGCTCGATTGGGCACCCGAGTCGGGGGCCCGACCACGCGGCCTCACACGAAGGGTGTAGCAGGCCGCGGGGCATGTGCGCGGCCGGGCCGGCGACGTCACGGGCGGGCCTAGCGCTCGAACCCCTGGATCAGCCGTCGGATCAGCTCGTCGGTGGTCTGCACGCGATCGTCGGGATCCTTCGCGAGGCACTGCATCGAGAGGGCCTCGAGCCAGCCCGGAATTCGGATCGACGTCAGTGACGAGGGCTTGGGCGGCTGGGCGTCGGTGATCTGCCGCGTCATCTGCTCGATCGTGTCGCCGACGAACGGAACGCGCCGGGCCAGCACTTCGTAGAGGACGACCCCGACGCTGTAGATGTCGGTGCGGTAGTCGATCTCGGGATCTTTGCGCACCTGTTCGGGCGACATGTAGGCGATCGTGCCTTCGACGTTGCCAGCCCCGGTCAGCGTCGTGGCCGCGGCCTCGACGTCCACGGGCTCCTGGCTCGCGAGGTCGTCGGTTCGACCGTCTTCAGCCCACACCTTGGCCAGTCCCCAATCCATCAGCACGACTTCGTCGAAGCGACCGACGAGGATGTTCTCGGGCTTGATGTCACGGTGGACGACGCGATGGCTGTGCGCGTACCGGAGCGCCTGCAGGACGTGGATGAGCACGTCGACGAGTTGGACGAGGTCGTACCGTTCGCGATACGCCTCGTCGAGGAGCTCGCGCATGGTGAGCCCGTGGACGAGCTTCATCGTGAAGTAGAGCGTGCCGTCGCGCTCGCGACCGAGCTCGTAGGTCGGCACGATGCTCGGGTGCTGAAGCGCAGCGGTGACGCGGGCCTCGCGCAAGAAGCGAGCCGTCTCGGTCACGTTCGTTCGCAACTCGGGCTTGAGCTTCTTGTAACAGATGGTCCGCGCGAGATAGCGGTCACGGCACGATTGGATGATCGACTTGCCGCCGCGCGCGATCGTGGTGAAGTGCGTGTAGCGCGTGCTCGGGTTCAGCGTCTCCGGCAGCGCGCGGTCGGTATCCTCGAGATAGATCGAGGCGTAGTCGGTCGTGGGCGGCTCGGGGAAGCGGGGCATCTCGAATCTCGACGCGTGGAGGGGCTCGCCGACGCTAGCAGTGCGCCGCACGACTGCGCATCGACGCGCACAGGCGCGCCGCGATCAGCGGGCAGGCGGCTCCGGCGCGTCAGGCTGCGCGCCGCAGCCGGCGCTGCAGCGCCGAGCCGTGGCCGCAGGGCACGCGGCCGCGGTGCACCGATGCGGGCGGGTGCAGGCCGAGGGCGGTCCGCACTTCGTCGAGCGGCTCGGCGAGCAGCTCTTCATACGGGACACAGCCGAGGTCGACGGCGCGTCGCCCCTGCTGCCACGCGGCGAAGACGTCGCGCGGCCAGTCGCGATCGGCTTGTCGCCAGGCCTGGAGCACCGACCCGAGGCTCAGCAATGCACGGCCGAGCCCCCCCTGCTGCGCGAGGCTGAACGGCAGCAGCGCCGCCTCGCCGAGGTCGTCCGCGCCGTAGCCAGCGAGCACGTGCCACATGTCGTGCAGCAAGACGCTTCGCTCGATGTACCAGCGCAGCCCCTCGTCGGCATCGGCGGCGCTCTCGTGATCCCAGTTGAGCTCGAAGAGCTTCTCGGTGTCGAGCTGCCAGCGCTCGAGGTGGGCGAGGTACGCGCGGCCGAGCGAGCCTTCGGGCAGGCTGCGCAGCTTCTCGGGGGCGAGCGCCTCGCGCAGCGAGCTGCGTTCGGCGAACAGGCGCCGCCCGCTCGGATGGGCGAGGAAGCGCGCGAAGTCGCGCTGCAGTGCGCCCGGGTCGAGCGCGTACATGACGTCGAGCGCCTTCTGCGTATCGTCGGGGTCGTTCATCAGCGCATCGAACGCCCGACGCGCCTCCTGCCACAGCGGTCCGCGCCAGCGCGCCTTGCGAGGGTCGAAGCGTCTGCCGGAGAGTTCGAGGTGCTCGGCCATCGGTGCAGTCTCCTCGGATCGCGTCGGAGCTGGCCTTGCGTCGGGCGGTGCCCCGTCAGTCGCCCCGCACCGCTTCGAAGGGCGGCGGCGCCCCAGACTCGACGGCGACCGGGGCCAGGAACACATCGGCAGCGTCGCGCATGCGCTCGCGCAGCGGCTGGGTGTCGTCGTCGTAGAGCCAATGCGTCACGGTGCCTGTCACGAGGCTCGCGAAGGCACCCGCCAAGGTCTCGGCTGCGTGTGCCTTCGTGATGTCACCGCGCTCTTGTCCCCGGACGATCAGCTTGACGACCGCATCCTGGTTGCGTTGGCGGGCGGCGTTGGTGGCGCCGCCCTCGTCGATGCCGAGCGAGAGCCGGGTGAT
The DNA here is from genome assembly GCA_965250285.1 of Myxococcota bacterium. GTDB lineage: Bacteria > Myxococcota_A > UBA9160 > UBA9160 > UBA4427 > CAYYSY01. The sequence goes on along the minus strand of OZ252299.1, from coordinate 4,069,058 downwards.
CTGGCGAAACACGGCGCGGTGGAACTGTCGTTCGGATTCGATGCCGAAGCCCATCACGACGAAGAGATGCCGGATCAGCGACGACGTCGGCCGATCCTCGTCGGCCAGCGCCCCCTGCAGCAGCTCGAAATAGAGGTCGAGGACGCCCTCGGTCATGCTCTCGATGAGGGCGCGCTTCGATCCGAAGTGGTTGAACACGGTCGCTCGCGCGACACCGGCGGCGCGGGCGACCTCGGCCATGGTCACTTCGTCCGGGCCCCGTTCGGCGAAGAGCCGGTGCGCGGCCTCTTGAATGCGCGATCGGGCGGCCTGGGTCTGGTCGGACGCGGTCGTCATCTCCTGCAGCCTAGAGAGCGCGGTGGCTCGAGTCCAGCACCGCCAGTGCCTGAATGGTTCAACGTCCGATCGACTTTGAATTCGAGTGCGACTCGAGCACCCGCGGGCACATCCAGGCACCACCGGGCTGCGATGCAGGCGAAAATCGAGTGGGAATCGTCACGTTTGGGCTGTGCCTGCGCATGCACGCGCGTTCGAGTCGGCGCGTGGCTTCGAAGGAGCGCAGAGACCGATCCGCATGGAGCCTGGCGCAGGCGATCGACCGGCATCGACCTGGATCGGTCTGCGCCGCCCCACCGGCCGTGCCGGGTCGCACCCCGTCGTCGTCGGCCGCCGACCCATGCCGATCGGGGGTGGGCCATCCGGCCCCTGCCGCCCGTGTCGCGCCTCGGGCAGATTGTCCCTCGACGACGCGAGCCCGGCCCCGAGGCCGAATGACGCGTCCAGAGGAGACCCTGACATGATCCGTCGCCCGCTCTCGCCCCTCGCCGCCCTGCTGCTCACGCTGACCCTCGCCTGGCCGGCCAGTGCCCAGGCAGCGGCCGACCCGAGCCCCGCCCCGACCGACTGGGAGCGCGCGTCGCAGGTCGAGATTCGGGCGTTCACAGACGCGGCCGCCGATCCGGTCGAGCTCTCGAACGACCTCGAGGGCGCGGCCGCGCTGTTTCTCGGTGTGGCCGATGCGCCCGGCGGCGACCCCAACGGCTACTGGCGCGCGGCCCGGGCGCACTGGCTCGCCGGTGAGCTGCTGCCCCTCGACGACGCGGCGGCCGACGCCGCGAAGCTCGAGCATTTCGAGCGCGCCAAGGCGCTCGCTCAGCGAGGGATCGACGCGAACGACGCGTGCGGCGAGTGCATGATGTGGAAGTTCTCGGCGATGGCGCGCATCGCGACGACCCGCGGCCTGCTGTCGGCCGCGCGCCAGGCGCGCGAGATGAACCGCTTGCTCGAGCGGGGCATCGAGCTCGAGCCCACCCACAGCGACGGCCCGGGCAGCTCGACCCTCGCCAATCTGTACTACGCGAGCGCGAACTGGAACCGCGTGGTGCCCGACTCGATCTGGGTGAAGTGGCTCTTCGGCGTGCGCGGCGATCGCGAGAAGGGGCTGGCCCACAGCCGCAAGGCCCTCGCGCTGCATCCCGATCGCCTCGACTACCGCGTCGAGGTCGGCACGCAGCTCTTGTGCATCGGCACCGAGAAGAAGCAGGACGCGCGCCTCGACGAGGGGCGTGCGATGCTCGAGCAGGTCGCCGACCGACCGGGCCACAACGAAGACGAGCGCCGCGAGATCTTCTTCGCGAAGCAGCTGCTCGACGCTCCGAGCAAGGCGTGCGGCTACACGGGCGATAAGCTCGTCGATCTCGAGGCCGAGAGCGACAAGGCGAGCAAGGCTGGGAAGGCGAAGGCGAACGATCATGCAGAAGGCTGAGTCGATGCGACGCGCCCGCACGCGCGGGCTGCTCTTCACGGGGCTCGTCCTGCTCGCGGTTTCGGGGCAAGTGGCCTGCGCCACCCCGCCGCCGCAGCGTCAGCCCGCCGACTTCGAGTCGCGGTTCGAGGGGGTTCGGCGGATCACCCTCGTGCCGCCCAAGGTGTCGGTCTACGAGATGTCGGCGGGCGACACCGAAGAAGAGGTGCGGGACTGGAGCGAGTCGGCGTATGCCCACGTCGTCGCGGCCGTCGAAGCCGAGGTCGAGGAGCTGGGCCGCGAGTTCGTTCCCTATGCCGGCGCCGACCTGCCGCATCGCACGATCCGGCGCGACGACGCGGCTGCCGCTCGTGCGGCCGAGGCCGGCTACACCGAGGCCGAGGACACCTGGCTGCTCTTCGAGGCGGCGAGCCTCGCCATCCTGCGTCACGCCTACGACCCCTGGAACACCTTTCCCCACAAGATCTCCGACTTCGACTACACGCTCGGGAGCGAAGCGAGCACGCTGATCGGACCCACCCCCGCAGACGCGTTCCTGCTGGTGATCGCCACCGATCACGTGCCGACACGCCAACGCGCCGCGCTGGTCGCTGCGGGCATCGCCGTCAGCGCCATGACCGCGAGCTATGCGGGGCCGGGGGCGACGCCCGCGAAGCTGATGCTCGCCCTCGTCGAGACCGAGACCGGCGACATCCTCTGGTTCAACTCGCTCTCATTGCCGTTCACGGATCTGCGCGATCAGGCGACCGACCAGGCTCTGGTCGACACCCTGATGAAGGGGCTCCCGCAATGACCCGGTCGATCCGCCGAAGCGCCTGCGCGCTGGTCCTGTTCGTGTGTGTCGGGCCTTGGGTCGGCTGCATGCAGATGCCCGTCGCGTCGCTCGATCAGCTCGACGCCAGCGCGGAGCGCACCCAGGACGAAGAGCACCTCTGGACGCGGGCCCGCGAGACCCAGGTCGCGCTCGATGGCAGCGGCATGCGCTTCGAGGATCCGGCCCTCGAGGCCTACATGGTGGAGGTCGCGACGTTGCTCGCTGGGGACGCCTTCGCGACGGCTGGCCTCGAGCCGCGCATCACGGTGCTCTCGAACCCCGACATGAACGCGATGTCGTTCCCGAACGGCGTGATCTACGTCCACACGGCGCTGCTCGCGCACATGGAGAACGAGGCGCAGCTGGCCACGATGCTCTCCCGCGAGATCGCGCACGTGCTGCAGCGACACGCGCTGCTCGAGCACCGGACGACGCGCGAGACGGGCAACGCGCTCGCCGCCACGCGGGTCTTCTCGTCGCCGGTTCAGGGCGGGGGCTATGCGCAGATGTTCCTCCAGGCCGGCAGCTTCTCTTCGATGGCCGGGTACCACCACGAGCTCGAGAAGCGAGCCGATCGCATCGGTCTCGAGATGATGGATGCGGCCGGCTACGACCTGAACGAGGCGCCGCGACTCTTCGAGCGCAGCGTCGCGTATCTGGCCGAGGTCAACGCGCAGCGGCCGCCCGCCCCGCTCGGCTTCTCGTTCGGCACCCCGATCCACATGCGCAACCGCATCGATGGCTACGAGAAGCTGATCGCCGGCGAGTACGCGGCGTCGGCCGCGGCCGAAGGGCGCACCCTGGGCGCCGACCGCTTCAACGCGCGCGTGCACACCGTGCGCGTTCACCAGGCTGGCCTCGAACTCGATCGTGGCCGCTTCGACTCGGCGCGGCAGACCGCCGAGCTCGCCCTCGCCCAGGACGAGACCGACGCCGACGCCTGGGTCGTTCTCGGTGAGGCGCGGCTGCGCTCGAAGTCGAACCCGGACCGCGCAGGCGCGATCGAAGCCTGGGAACGCGCGCTCGCGCTCGATCGCAGTCACGCCGGGGCCCACCGTGGCCTCGGCTTCCTGTACTACCGCGACTTCGAGAAGCGGGGCGACAGCGGGCAGCAGGCCCGGGCGCACCTCGCGAGCTACCTGAAGGCCGCCCCCGATGCGCCCGACGCCGCCCACGCGGCCCACTATCTCGAGCGCATCGACTCGAAGGAGCCCGCGTCCCAATGACCCCGTTTCGCTCGCTGCTTCGGCGCCTCGGCGCGCCGCTGGTCCTCGCTGTCGCGCTCCAGGTCGCCGGCACCGGCTGCGCGACGTGGTCGAAGTCGAACGAGAAGCCCTACACGCACATCTGGCTGCAGCTCGAGATGGTGGTGCCCGCCGAGTGGATGGCGGCGACGTTCTCGGAGGGGCTCTTCCTCACGCGCCACGGCATCGAGCTCGACTCGATGCACCTGCGACGCTGGAAGCTCACGACCGAGGTGAAGGGCACCGGTCGCACGCTCGAGGGCGACCTCATGCCCCACGAGATCGCCGAGATCTCGCTCGACAGTCGCCGGCTCGACGACGGCGTCGGGGGGCTCGAGGTGCTCGGCAATGGTCCGGCCGTCGTCGATGGCCGCGCCTGCTACGAGATCGACTACCAGTTTCGCGGTGAGACCGGCCTGCCGATCCGCACCGTCGAAGTCGGGTGCGCCGTCGGTCCGTGGATCTATCGCTTCGAGTACCGCGCCGCCGAGCAGCACTATTTCGAGGCGGGCCGGCCCGACTTCGAGGCGCTCGTCGAGACGATCCGCTTCAAGGTCTGAGCCGAGGGCGGGCGCTGTCCAGATTCACTCCGCTCGGCGCCGGTCGGGTCGCGGCTATCATCGCCGGCCCCAACGGAGGACGCCCGTGGCCGAGTCGCACGCCCCGATCACCGAGACGCGAAACACCTTCTGTCGCATCTGCGAATCGCTCTGCGGCCTCGAGGTGACGCTCGAGGACGGCGCGGTGACGCGCATCCGGCCCGACGACGCGCACGTGGCGACCGACGGCTTCGGTTGCGTCAAGGGGCTCAAGCAGCACCAGCTCTACGCCTCGCCCGATCGGCTCCAGCGCCCGCGCAAGAAGGTGGACGGGGGCTTCGTCGATGCCTCGTGGGACGACGCCATGGGCGACATCGGCGCGAAGGTGAAGCAGCTCGTGCGTGATCACGGCCCCGACTCGGTCGGGATGTACGTCGGGACCGCCGCCGGTTTCAGCCTGCTCCACCCGATCTTCGCGCAGGGCTTCATGACCGGTCTCGGGTCGAAGAGCATCTATGCCTCGGCGACCCAGGATTGCAGCAACAAGTTCGCCGTCGCCCGAGAGGTCTACGGGTTTCCCTTCACGCAGCCGTTCCCCGATGTCGAGCACGTCGAGTGCCTGATCATCGTCGGCGCGAACCCGGTCGTCTCGAAGTGGAGCTTCCTGCAGGTGCCCAACCCGGGGAAGCGCCTCAAGGAGATCGAGGCGCGGGGCGGTCGCATCTTCGTCGTCGATCCGCGCCGGACCGAGACGGCGAAGACGGCGGGCGAGTACGTGGCGATCCAGCCGGGCACCGACGTGTTCTTCTATCTCTCGTTCCTGAACGAGTTGATCGCGACGGGCGGGGTCGATCGCGAAACGGTCGAAGCGCTGACGACCGGCTTCGACGAGGTCGAGCGCATCGTCGCGCCCTGGAGCCCCGAGCGCACGGCCGACGTCACGCGGATCCCCGCCGAGACCCTGCGCGCGATGGTGCGCGCGTACCGTGAGGCCGACGGCGCGGTGCTCTACAGCTCGACCGGCGTGAACATGGGTGGGCACGGCGCCCTCGCGTTCTGGCTGCAGGAGGTGATCAACGCCGTCAGCGGCAACCTCGACCGCCGGGGCGGCACGATCCTCGGCCGGGGCATTCTCGACTTCGCCAAGCTCGGCGAGCGCAGCGGCTTCGGGCTCTCGAGCGAGACGTCGCGCATCGGCGGGTTCCAGGCGGTCAACGACGCTTTCCCGGGCGGCGTGATGGCCGACGAGATGCTGACCGAGGGGCCGGGCCAGCTGAAGGCGCTGTTCGTCACGGGCGGCAATCCGCTCATCACGATGGCCAACAGCGAACGCCTCAAGCGCGCCTTCGAGGGCCTCGAGCTGCTGGTGACGATCGACATCCTGCCCACCGAGACCGGGCACCTCGCGCACTGGCAGCTGCCGGCGACGACCCCCTTCGAGCGTTTCGATCTGCCCTTCGCGTTTCCGCTGCTCATGGGGATGCAGTCGCGACCGTATCTGCAGGCAACCGAGCCCGTCTGCGCGTCGCCCGGCGACCAGCGCGACGAAGCGACGATCTATCTCGATCTCGCTCATGCGTGCGGCGCGCCGCTCTTCGGCTCGGGGATCGCGCAGCGACTGCTCGAGTGGGGCACCGCGCGGCACTCGAAGAAGAACCCCGACCGGCCGCGCTCGGTCCCGCAGAAGTTTCTGATGTCGTCGATCTTGCGCCTCACGAAGAACGGCGGCTTCGATGCGCTCGAAGCCGAGACCCACGGTCGATCGCGTCCGGCGCATCCAGTGGGTTCGCTGCGCGAGGGTGGGGTGGCGACTGCCGACCGCAAGATCGCTCTCGCGCCGGCGCGTCTCGTCGAGCGCGCCGCGGTGCTCGAGCAGGCCTTCGAGGCCGAGCAGCGTGACGTCGGGGGGCTTCGGCTCATCACCAAGCGGCACGTGAAGACCCACAACTCGTGGACGCACAATGACGCCGAGTTCGTCCGCGGCGCGCTCCACACCAACTATCTGTACATGCACTCCCAGGACGCGAAGGCGGCGGGGCTCGAACCGGGCGATCTCGCCGACGTGCGGTCGGCGACGGCCACGGTGCGGGTGCCGATCCAGCTGCTCGACGATCTGCTGCCCGGCAGCGTGGCGCTGCCGCACGGCTGGGGGCACCAGGGTGCGCCCGGGCTCTCGGTCGCCAGCCGCACCAGCGGGGTCAACGTGAATCTGCTCGCGGCCGACGGCGTCGACGCCGTCGAGCCCGTGAGCGGCATGTCGCGCCTGACGGGGATCCCGGTCGAGGTGATGCCGGCCGCGGGTCCCCAGGATCCCGGACACTGGTCGGGGCTGCCGGCCGCTGAGCGGTCTGCCTGAAGCGCTGTCGAGCGCTTCAGCTCGCTCTCATCGACGAAAAGCGCGAAACGTCCAGAAAATTTGGACATCAGAACTGGACAGTACAGATCTCGTGCGTCTAGAATCTGTACCAGTCGATATTGTCCAGCTTTTTTCTAGGCAGAAGCCATCGTCGTTCGACCGGCGCAGCCCGCTCGAACCCCATCCATCGGAGCCCAACTTCATGAGCGTTTCCCTGGAGAACCTCGTCGCCCCCGAGCGCGCCCGCTCGTCCGCAGCCGCACCGGCACCGGCCTTGTTCGAGGACCCCGGCAGCACGACCCCCGTCGCCGATCGCATTCGAGCTCGACTGCAGGCGCAGGGCGCCCGCTTCAACGCCAACGACAACATCCATGCGTTCATTCGCGAGGGCGAGCTCGAGGCGCTCCAGGCCGAGGTGGCCGACAAGATGTCCGAGGTGCTGCGAGCTCTGGTCATCGACATCGATGACGACCACAACACCCAGGATACGGCGCGCCGCGTGGCCAAGATGTACCTGCGCGAGGTCTTCGGCGGTCGCTACCGCGAAGCCCCGCCCGTCACCGAGTTCCCGAATGTGTCGCAGCTGAGCGAGCTGATGATCATCGGGCCGATCACCGTGCGCAGCGCTTGCTCGCACCACCTCTGCCCGATCATGGGGCGCGTCTGGGTCGGCGTGATGCCGAACGAACACAGCGAGCTGATCGGGCTTTCGAAGTACGCGCGCCTGATCGACTGGATCATGTCTCGACCGCAGATCCAGGAAGAGGCCATCGATCAGGTCGCCGAGGTGCTTCAGGACAAGATGCAGCCCGACGGCATCGCGATCGTCATGAAGGCCGACCACTTCTGCATGCAGTGGCGCGGCGTCAAGGACGGTGAGTCGAAGATGACCAACTCGATCATGCGGGGCTCGTTCTTGAAGGACGCATCGCTGCGCCGTGAGTTCCTCTCTCTCATCGACGCGCGGTCGTAGACCGTGCTGGTTCGTCTCGTCTATGCGAGCCGGGCGATGGCGCCGGTCGACGACGCGCTGATGGCGTCGATTCTGCGCCAGTCTCGGCAGAACAACGAGGTGCTGGGTGTCACCGGTATCCTCTGCGTGCAGCGCGAGCCGGGCCTCTTCCTTCAGGTGCTCGAGGGCGGGCGGGCCGAGGTGAATCGGCTCTATACGCATATCGCGCGCGATCCACGCCACTACGACGTCACGCTGATCCACTACGCCGATGTCGACGAGCGACGGTTCACGAGCTGGCGGATGGGCAGCGTCGATCTCGACAAGGTCAACCGAAGCATCGTGCTGCGGTACTCAGGTGGCGGCGCGATGGACCCGTACGCGATGACGGCGACCAGCGCGCTGGCCATGCTCGGAGAGCTTGCGAGCGGCGCTGCAATCGTCAGCCGCGACGGGCCCTGAGGTGGGAGGCGGCATGTCGGCATTGAAGGAGACCCGCGACGTCGTCGAGGGCGACCTGCTCCCGCTCATCGATGAGCTCTGCCGACTCACCGACGCGTTCGGAGACGCCGACCAGCACGCCTTCTTCTCGGGGATCCGCGAGGGGCTGAAGCGTGTGGAGGAGCCCGACGACATGGCGGGCCCGTTCATGGAGCTCTCGACGAGCGCGTTTCGGGGCTTTGCCTTCGCGCCCGAGGTGGCCCTGCTGCTCGACCATGCGCTGGCGGTCGCGCAGTCGCTCTCGATGGCGTTGAGCGCCTCTTCCGAGGCTTCGCACTAGGGCGCGGAGCACCCCGCGCCCCCCGTGATAGGTTCCCAGGCCGAGGTCCGTCGACTGGACGGCCGGGGAGCCCGGATGAAGCCGTTCCTGCTCGTCATGGCCGCGATCTTCGGGGTCGCCATCGTCGCGTTCTTCACCGTCGGGCCCGCCCTCGTCGAGCAGGGCCTCAACCGCGTCGCGCCCCACGAGCCGTGGCCGATCTCGGCCCGGGCTCGCACCCTCCACGACTCGATCGCCGTCGCCGATCTGCACGCCGACCCGACGCTCTGGGGCCGCGACTGGCTCGAGCGCGCCGAGCGGGGTCACACCGACCTGCCGCGTGCGCTCGAGGGCGGGCTGGCGCTGCAGGTCATGACCGCCGTGACCCAGACGCCGTCGGGACAGAATTACGAACGCAACGCCTCCGACACCGATCCGCTCCGGTGGCTGATGGTCATGCAGGGCTGGCCACCGGCGACGTGGGGCAGTCCGTTCGAGCGGGCCATGTACCAGGGCCGCCGTCTCGAGGACTGGGCGCTGCGCTCGGGCGGCTCGCTGCGCGTGATTCGTTCGCGCGCCGACCTCGCCGCGCTCGAAGCCGCGCGCGCCGGGGGCGCGCGGGTCCTGGGCGCCGTCTTCGGCATCGAGGGCGCTCATGCGCTCGACGGCGAGCTCGCGAACCTCGATGCACTCGACGCGCTCGGCGTGCGCGTCGTCGGGCTCACCCACTTCTTCGACAATCAGGTCGGCGGCTCACTGCACGGCGTCTCGGGCGATGGCTTGACCGAGCTCGGTCGGGCGCTGGTCGACGAAGCGGGCAGGCGGGGGATGGTGATCGACGTGGCGCACGCCTCGCGAGCGAGCGTACGCGAGACGCTGGCCCGCTCGAGCCGGCCGGTGATTCTCTCGCATGGCGGGTTTGCCGGTGTCTGCGACTCGGCGCGCAACCTCGACGACGAGCTGATGGTCGAGATCGCGCACGGCGGCGGCCTCGTCGGCGTCGGCTTTTGGTCGGGCGCGGTCTGCGACGCGTCGCCTCGGGGCGTCGTGCGCGCGATTCGCTACGGCATCGATCTGCTCGGCGTCGACCACGTGGCCCTGGGCTCCGACTTCGACGGCGCCACGCGGGTGTTCTTCGACGCCTCCGAGATCGCCGTGCTCACGCAGACGATGCTCGACGAGGGGTTCACGCGGGAGGAGATCCGCAAGGTGATGGGTGGGAACGCCTTTCGGTTCTTCGCAGCGTGGCTGCCTCGCTGAGGAAAGCACCCCGCGCGCTTCGCCGGGTGGCGCAGCCTCGCCGAATGCCGCTGGCGCCGCGCGACGGCGGTGCGATGGTGTGGGGACCGGGCGAAGCGGTGCCCGAACGAGAAGGCGAAGGGCCATGATCGGGAAACGGGCCTACATCAATGCGGACGGGTCGATCCGGCCCGAGATCGTGGCCGAGCAGCAGGCGGCGCTGGCGGCTTCGGCCGAGCGGCACGGCGTCGACGCCGATCGCGTTCGGTCGTTGCTCGACGAGGTGGACGAGCACGGCTTCGTCATCATCCGCGACCTGATCGATGCCGAGGCGATCGACCGCATTCGCACCGAGTCGCGCCCCTTTCTCGACTTCGACGGCCGCAACGAATTCGAAGGCTTCAAGACGCGTCGCATCTACTCGGTGATCGAGAAGACGCTCTCGTGCAATCCGATCGTCGAGCATCCGCTCGTGCTCGCCCTGCTCGACCAGATCTTGATGCCGAGCTATCTGCTCTCGCAGCTCCAGGTCATCGACGTCGGGCCGGGCGAGGTGCGGCAGCCGCTGCATCACGACGATGGCTTCTATCCGATCCCGAGGCCCCGCCCTCCGGTGGGTGCGGCGTTGATCTGGGCGCTCGACGACTTCACCGCCGACAACGGCGCGACGCTCGTGTATCCGGGCAGTCATCGCTGGGGCGACGTCGCGTCGGCGGACATCGACGTCGACCAGATGGTCCCCGCCGTCATGCCCGCCGGCTCCGCCGTGTTCTTCGTCGGCACGCTCTGGCACTGCGCGGGTGCGAATCGCACCGATGCCCCCCGCCTGGCCGCCACCACCCAGTACTGTGAACCGTGGGCGCGGCAGCAGGAGAACTACAGCCTCGCGATCTCGCGTGACCGCGCACGGCAGTGCAGTGACACGATCCAATCGCTCCTCGGCTACAGCATGCAGTTCCCGTTCATCGGCTTCGTCGACGGCCGAGATCCGAAGCGGCTGCTGCGAGCGTGACCGCCGCCCGGTGAGGGAGCGGCGCGGGGCATCCCGCGCGCGGGTGCCGCGAATCGTGGCGATGCTGCCGGAATTCGCGCTGTCGCCGAACCGGCGCGCGGCGGCAGGGGTCGAGAGACGAGATCGGAGAGGGCCATGTGCCCGGAATCCGGTCGTTTTTCGGGCACCCGCCAGGGGGGCGGGCCGCTCGGGCCGGGGCCCCTCTTTTTTGGGGTGCAGGCGCCCAACCCCCGGCTAGATTCCAGGCCCCGCGATCCAGGAGGAAAACATGCGATCTCTCATCATGGTTCTCGCCGCGGCAGGCGTTCTCTTTGCGGCGGGCAGTGCCCACGCGGGCAAGAGCTGCTCCGCCTTCGCGAAGATCACCGGCTACGACGATGCGAACAAGTCGGTCACGCTCGAGAAGATGAAGGGCAGCCAGTCCAAGTTCTTCCCGAAGACCGATGGTGCCCCGTCCGCGTCGAAGATCCCCGCCAAGTGCAAGTCGAGGGTGCTCGCGCAGGGCGACTTCCCGGTCAACGTGAGCGGTGGCCGAATGAGCATCACGCAGGTGCGCGCGAACTTCAGCGGCAAGATGCTGAACGACATCGATGACAAGACCTGGGTGCCGCAGGAGCTGCAGAAGCTCATCGACTCGGGCGAGACCGTCGTCGTGCTGCTCCGCCAGCCGCCCGGCAGCGACAAGAAGGCGCCGCACAAGGTGACGACGATCTATCTGCCGATCACCGAAGAGGAGCTGGCCGAGATCGAGCGCCTGAACAACCAGGGCGAGGACCTCTAGCCGGCGCGTCGCACACGACGAAACGAATGCAAACGGCGGCGGAGGCCCTGGGCCCCGCCGCCGTTTCGCGTTTCGAGCTCGGGAACCGGGCCGGTCGGTCCTGCTTCGAGATCAGGAAGGCTTGCGGATCCAGCGCGGATCGGCGCCGGCCGCGGCCGCTTCGGCCGCGAGGTCGACCTCGGCCGCCTCGACCGCCGCTTCCCAATCGGCCTGGGCGTCGCGCTGCTCTTGTTGCAGCGCGGCGCGCGCGTCGCCGCGCGGATGATTGCGGCGGCGCATGCGGTTCACGGCGCCGTTGGCGCGATCGAGACGCGCGCGCGCATCCTCGACCTTGGCCCACTCGGCGGCCGCGCGGGCGCGCCAGTACTCGGCGTGCTCGAGCTGGGGTGCGTCGGCAGCGGGCGGGGTCAGCGCCGACGGCTTCGCGATCGACGCCGGCCCGGGGTCGGCGAGCACCGACGAAGCGGCGACGAGCCCGAACAGGCAGGCGGCGAGGATGGCGACGACCGAGAACGTCGCGGCGTGGATGAAGCGGGGCATGTCGACTCCTCGATCCGTACGAGATCCTGCTCCTATCCATCGGCGGTCGCGGTCGCTTCATTGAGCGCCGACCCGAGCCGCGCAGCGACGGGGTGAGGGCGCACACAGGCCGCTGCGGGCAGACGAGGGCCCAGAGAAGACCCGCCGGGTGCTATATCACTCGGACCGGGGTGGTCCCGGAACGCGGGCGGCGGCCGTCCCGCAACGCGGCCCGCGCCTCGAAGCACCGGTCCCCCGGGTTCGATCCGAAGCGATGGCGCGATCTTGATCCTCTCCGAGCTCGTCAGCTGGCTCTCCGTGCTCCTCACCGCCGCGCTCGCGGCGATGGTGCTCGTCCGCCGACCGCCGGCGCCGCTCTGGCCGAGCCTCTTCTTCGTCGGCGCCCTCGGCTTCGTGCTCACGCTCGGTGCCGTGGTGGCCAACTACGTCGCCGACAGCGAGCTCGCGTACTCGCGCTGGCTCGCCGTGCACTACACGGGCTTGCTCTGGCTCCCGGCGACGTGGTGGTTCTTCGGGCTGCGATTCGCCGAGATGCACGGCGTGCGGCTGCCGCCGAAGTGGGCCGTGCTGCAGTGGGGGCCGCTGGCGCTGTCGGGTGCGTTCTGGATCGCCATGCTGACCCATGGCTGGCACGGCGCCTTCATCACCCCGCATCTCGATGCGCGCAACGACTTCCACGCGATCTGGTACGCCCAGACGGTCGTCAACTATGTCTTGCTCGTTGCGCTCTGTGGCCTCTTCCTGTGGCTGCGCGCGCGGTCGACCGACCGGCTCGTGCGCGAGCAGCTCGCGATCATGACGGTCGCGTCGATCACGCCCGTGCTCTTCAACTTCTCGTGGATCTCGGGGCTGCTCGGTGACGGCGTCGGCGACCTCACGTCGGCCGGCCTGGGCGTTTCTATGGCGCTCTTCTTCACCGGGATCTATCGCGACCGGCTGTTCGCATTGAGCTCGATCTCGATGCATCACCTGATCGAGCACGAGCAGGACGGCATGCTGGTCATGGATCGCGCGAACCGGCTGCTCCACTCGAACCCGGCCGCCGAACGGCTCTTTGACGGGAGCGTGCTCGCGCCGAACCTCGAGGTGTTCGAGCTGCTGGCCCAGCACCTGCGAGCCGAGCCCGGCGGCGATCGTGTCTCGGCGCGCGATCTCGAACGCGAGATCGGCGGTCGCGCACGATCTGCGAGCGGCACGCTCTATCGACTCACGGCCGACCCCGCTCGACGGGTCGAGTTGCACGTGATCCCGATCCCCGATCGCAGCGGCCGTTGGCTCGGGACGGGCCTGCGACTGCGCGACGTATCGGCGCTGTTCCAGGCGCGCGAGCAGGTGCGCGAGCAGGCGACGGTGCTCGAAGCCATCCTCGGCTCGGCCGAGCAGGGCATGCTCGTCGTCGACTCGAAGGGCGAGACGATCTACTCGAACCGGGCGTTCCTCGACCTCTGGTCGACGACCGAAGGCGAGGGTCTCGAGCCCGTGCTCGAACAGACTTCGGATGCAGACGCGTTCCGCGCCGAGTTGACGTCGCTCGGTGAGGCGTCGAGCGATTCGAGTCGACGCGAGATGCTGCTGCACGACGGCCGCGTCATCGAGCGCGCCTCCCGGCCCCTCGTCCTCGACGACGCCGTCGTCGGGCGCGTCTTCAGCTTCTTCGACGTGACCGCCGAGCGGGTCGCCGAGCGCGAGCGACATCAGCTCGAGCGCCAGATGCTGCAGGCACAGAAGATGGAGAGCCTGGGCATCCTCGCCGGCGGCATCGCGCACGACTTCAACAATCTGCTGGTCGGGATCCTCGGCAACGCCGACCTGGCGCTCGCCAGCGTGCCGTCCGATTCGTCGCTCCACGGCCTCGTCTCGGACATCCTCGAGTCTTCGCGTCGCGCGGCCGAGCTGACCAATCAGATGCTCGCCTACTCGGGCCGCAGCCGGTTCGTACTCTCGCCGATCGACCTCGCGCACCTGGCCGACGAAACGAGACAGCTGCTGCACGCCGTCATCTCGAAGAAGGCGAGCATCGAGCTCGACCTGCAGCCCGTCCCGCTCGTCGAGGGCGACTCGGCGCAGATTCGACAGGTCATCATGAACCTGATCACGAACGCATCCGACGCGCTGAAGGGGGAGGGCGGCACGATCCGCGTCGCGACCCGCGAGCTCGAGATCGGTCGCGACGTGCTCGGCCGCTACCAGCTCGGCGACACCATCGAGCCGGGGCGCTACGTCTGCCTCGAGGTCTCCGACACCGGCGCGGGGATGGATGTCGAGACCGCGGGGCGCATCTTCGACCCGTTCTTCACGACGAAGTTCACCGGCCGCGGCCTCGGGCTTTCGGCGGTGCTCGGCATCGCGCGCGCCCACCAGGGCGCGATCGACGTCGATTCGGCCCCGGGGCGGGGCACGACGATTCGCTTCGTGCTCCCGCCGGCGCCCCAGGCACTGGCTCGACCGAGCGCGCTGGCGAGCGCAATCGAAGGCGACGCCTCCGTGCTCGGGACGGGCACCGTGCTGATCGCCGACGACGAACCGCCCGTTCTCCGCGTCCTGACGCGCACGCTCGAGCGTGCCGGCTACGCGGTCGTCCCGGCCGCGCATGGGCGCGAGGCGCTCGAGCGTTGGGCCGAACGGCAGGGCGACTTCGTTGCCGTGATCCTCGACATGACGATGCCCGAGCAGGGTGGGCGCGAGACACTGCGAGCGCTTCGCGAGGCGGGCGCCGTCGTGCCGATCATCCTGTCGAGCGGCTACTCGGCCGAAGAGGCGAGTGCCCAACTCGGAGCCGAGCAGCCCGACGCGTTCATCCAGAAGCCGTTCAGCTCGAGCGACCTGGTGTCGACGCTGCGGCGCGCGATCGACGAGCGTCGCTGACCGAGCTTCGAGGAGGCGTCGTGACGGAGCCGGGGTGGAAGGCGCTCCACGAGGATCTCTTCTACGTCGAAGACGAGGTGCGCTTCTACGGCGCCCGACTGCAGACCCGGATGGTCGTGGCGCGACTCGCCGGTCGAAGGCTCTGGGTCTATTCGCCGCTGCCGATGAGCGAGCCGCTTGCCCGCGCGCTCGACGCGCTGGGGGACGTGACCTGGGTGCTCTCACCGAATAAGATCCACAACCAGGGCCTCTCGAGCTTTCGCGCGCGGTATCCAAAGGCCGAGATATGGGCGTCCCCGGGGCTGCCCGAGCGGCGCTCCGATCTGTCGTTCACCGGCGTTCTGGGCAATGCGCCCGAGCCGGCTTGGGCCGATGCGATCGATCAGCGAGCGACCGTAGGCAACTGCTTCTTCTCTGAGGTCGTCTGCCTTCACCGCGCATCGCGCACGCTGATCGTGGCCGATCTCGTCGAGACGATCGCGGCCGAGACGGTGCCCGGGCAGGTGGCGCGCACGCTCGCCCGGCTCGGCGGGGTGCTCGGGCGGGCGTTGCCGTCCCCCGAGTTCAGGCTCTACACCGACGACCCCGACGCGGCGCGTGCTCGACTCGACGAGATCGCGGCCTGGCCCTTCGAGCGGATCCTGATGGCGCACGGGACGCTCGTCGAGACCGATGCGCACGCTGTCTTTCGAGAGGTGATCGAACACCTCGACACCGAGGTGCGACACCGGGCGTCGGGCCGGCGACGCCTCTACGCGACCCTCGCCCGCTATCAGTAGGCCCCTCGGTCGGTACTGAAGAGGATGCCCGCGGGCGTGCTCGCTCTGGTCCCCGCGCCGAATCGCGGGCGATTCGCCTTTCCAACGCGGCGGCCCCGGTGCAGAATCGGGTCGAGAGCCCGGTCGACCGTGGCCCCCGCCGTCGCTGCGCCTGGTGTCATCCGCAACCGCTCCGCCCTGCAAGCCGTCTCGGTCCGCCGATCGAACCGGGCCACAGGGAGGACACCCGATGACCATCGCCCGACGCCTCAAGTGGGTGCTCGACTCGCACGACGTCGACTACGAGATCATCCACCACAGCCATACGTGGACCAGCCGGGCGAGCGCCCAGGCGGCGCACGTGCCGAGCGGCCGCGTGGCCAAGTGCGTGCTCTTGGAGGACGAGCGGGGCTACGTGCTCGCGATCCTGCCCGCCTCGTGCCGGCTGTCGATCGATGCGCTCGACGCCGCGCTCGGCCGTCACTTCGAGCTGGCGAGCGAGGCCGAGCTCGAAGACATCTATCAGGATTGCGAGCGCGGCGCGGTGCCGCCGGTCGGTGCGACCCACGCGATCCCGCTCGCGGTCGATGACAGCCTGCTCCGGCTGCCCGACGTGTACTTCGAGGCGGGCGACCACGAAGGGCTCGTCCACGTGAGCGGCGAAGCCTTTCGCTCGTTGCTCGGTGGCTCGATGCACGGCCGGTTCGGGCACGTGCACTAGGCGGTGCGGCGCCGCACGGCTGCGTGCGGGACTTTCGTGCGGGGTCCGGTCAGCGTACGACGTTGCGCAGCACGCCGAGATGCGTGGCCACGGCGATCACCTCGTCGCCCGGCTGCAGATAGGCGGCCTTGCTCCACACCGTCGCCGGGTGAAACATCACGCCGGCCGGCGTGCCGGTGAGGACGATCGTGCGCGCGGGCATTCCGTCACACGTCGGAAGGCGCACCGCACCCACCTCGGCCTGATAGTCGACGTCGCAGTGCGCGTTGGCCTGCCTCGTGATCTCGTCGGGAGACCAGACCATCCAGCCGCCCCGGGCCTGTTGCCGGAGCGCGCCGTTCACGTAGAGCGACAGCTCGAGGTCGTCGTGGAAGCGTTCTTGGTCGTGCGGCACGACGAGGAGCGGACCGATCGGCAGCATGCCCGGGCCGCCCTTGGCGTCGGGAAACCCCGTCACGCCCATCGGCTGGTCGAAGTCGATCTGTCGAAGCAGTGTCCAGCGATCGGTGAAGTCGTTGCACAGAGAGAACCCGACCGGCGCGGGCGACGCGTCATCGCCCCGCTCGAGCGTGACCGTGCAGATCTCGATCTCGTGATCGAGGCGGTCTCGGTCGGGGACGTCCGCATTCCACGACGTGGGCGCCGTGAGCTTCGGGAACAGGAAGGGGCCGTCGTCGACGCCGACTTCTTCGGCGTGCGCGCGGTAGTTGGTGCCCGCCGCGACGTGCCGGGCGCCCGCTTCGAAGGGCAGGCCCAGGCTCGCGTACTCGACCGTGATCGCCTCGCCCTCGCGAGCCACGCGCGCGATCGCTTCGGTTCCGACGGTGCCGATGGCCTCGATGGCGTCGTCGAACTCGCGGTCGAGCGCGGCCCCGAGATCGACGGCGCGCAGGCCGTCGGGCCCGGCCTCGGTCACGATGAGCACCGCAGGCTCGGGTGCGATGCGTCGCGCGAACGTGAGCGCCTCGCCGAGCGGAGCGATCTCGATCTCGGCGATCGGATCGTGCTCGAGCCGGTCGTCGAACTTCGGCTGCGCGAGTCGATCGGTTGCGACGACGAGCGCAACGCCCGCCACGACGACGACCCCGACCAGGGCGAGTACGAAGCTTCGCATCGGGTTCACTCCGACCCGGGGGATGCGACGCCACGCACGGCGTCGATCGCCCGCTCGAGGGCCTGGGGCGCATCGGCCGTCAGACGGGTTGCGCGCCAGCCGACGTGCTGGTCGGGGCGCACCAGCAGCGCTCCGTTCGATTCGAGGCCGCATACGCTCGACCAGTGGCCGCTCGGGTCGTCGAAGTCGACCCCGCATCGCACGTGGCGCACGGGCACGCCGTCGACCTGCTTCAGCGCGCTCGACCATGCCTCGTGCTCGCCCTGGCTGAGCAGGGTGAGGCCGCCCGAGGCCACCAGGTCGAGCGTCGAGGCGGTCTCGCCGCCGTGCTCGATCCACGCGTGCGGCAGCCGCGCGCCCGGACGACTCGACGCGACGTACTCGCGCACCGGGTTTTCGACCTCGGGCGCTTCGCTGCCATCGGGCACGAGCGCCCCCGCCTCGTAGGCGAAGCCGATCTGCAGACCGAGCATGTCGAAGTGCTCGGCCTGGGCTGCGGTGGCCTCCTCGACGCGGCGCCGCCCGTCCGCGTCGGCGAGGGTCGCCTGCATCTTCGCGGTGGTCGGCTCGACATCGACGCCGAGCGCCTGGTGGATCATGAAGAGCTTCGAGGCGTTCTTCAGGCTCTGCTCTGCGTTGTGCTGGGCGACCGGGCGCCGCTCGATCTCGTACGTATCGAGCAGGGCCGCATCGGCCCAGCCATCTTCGACGGCGCCGAGCTTCCATGTGAGGCCCTGGGCCTCTTGTGCACCCGAGTTGAGACCGAGCCCGCCCGTGGGCGGGAACCGGTGGGCGGCGTCGCCGACGAGAAAGACGCGGCCATCCCGCATGCGCTGGGCCACCTGGCAGCTCATGTTCCACGCGCCCCGGTGGAGGATCTCGAGCGGTACGGCCTCGCCGATCGACTTCTGCACCAGCGCCTCGCAGCGCGCCTCGTCGAAGTCGGCTTCGCTCTCCTTCTCGGGATCGAACCCGACCATACAGACCCACTCGCGCTCGATGTCGTGGGCGACGAGGGTCGCAGCGCACTCGGGATCGAGCACCCAGTAGAGCACGCCCGGGTGATCCTTCACGACCTCGCGCAGGTTCGCCTCGAAGTGAATCATCATGAACGTCTGCAGGCTGGGCGGGCCTTCCATCTCGATGCCCGTCCACTTGCGCACCCGGCTGCCTGCGCCGTCGGCCGCGAGCACCCAGCGGCTGCGAATCTCGAACGTCTCACCGGTCGCGACGTCCCGCACGGTCGACGTCACGCCTTCGTCGTCCTGCACGGCGTCTTCCCACTGGCAGCCGTAGCGCAGCGTGGCGCGGTCGCTCGCTTCGAGTGCGTCGACCAGGATCGGTTCGAGGTGATGCTGCGAGATGTTGCGCAGCGGCGTCGGCGTGTGTCGAAGGCAGTCTTCGCCCTGCTGCTCGAAGGGCAGCTCGCCGAAGACCTCGCCGTTGAGGCGCGTGAGAAAGAAGACCCGACTGCCATCGGCCGGGTCGGTGGCGATGGCGTCGATCGCCTGCATGTCGAGCCCGGCCTGGCGCGCGATCTCGAGCGTGCGCGCGTTGATCACGTGGGCAGCCGGTGCCTTCTGCGGGCCGCCTCGCCGCTCGATCACGAGGACGTCGCGTCCGTCGCGAGCGAGGTGGATCGCAGCCAGCATGCCGACGGGTCCGCCGCCGACGACGAGAAACGGCACTTCGATGCGCTTCATGGGTCTGCTCCTCAAACGAGCCCGGCGTAGCTGCCGCCGTCGAGCTGCAGGTTCTGGCCCGAGATGAATCCGGCCTGGGCGCTGCAGAGGTAGGCACAGGCATCGCCGACCTCGTTCGGTTCACCGAGACGCTGGGCTGCGATCGACGCCTTCATCTCGTCGTAGGCCTGCTCGATCGTCACGCCGCCGATGCGGGCGCGCAGCTCGGCCATCTGCTTCTGCCGACCGGTATCGATGCGTTCGGGCAGGATGTTGTTGAGCGTCACGTTGGCGTGCGCCACCTGCTTCGAGAGCGCCTTCGCCACCGAAGTCAGCCCCGTGCGCGCCCCGGTCGACAGCCCCATCGGGGCGAGCGGGGTCTTCACCATGGCCGACGTGATGTTGACGATGCGGCCGAAGCGGCGCTCGACCATGCCGTCGAGCACGGCGCGGATCATCAGCACCGGGGCGAGCATGTTTGCGTCGAGCGCGGCGATCCAGGCATCGCGATCCCAGTCGCGGAAGGCGCCTGGCGGCGGCCCGCCGTTGTTGTTCACGAGGATGTCGGGCGCCGGGCACGCGGCGATGAGGGCGTCGCGGGTCGACTCGTCTTCGATGTCGCCGGCGACGCTGTCGACCTCGACGCCGAACGCCGCCCGCAGCTCGCTCGCGGTCGCCTCGAGCCCGTCGGCGTCCCTCGCGTTCAGCACCACGTGCACGCCCTCGCGCGCGAGCGACTCGGCGCAGGCTCGGCCGAGCCCGCGGCTCGATGCACAGACGATGGCCCGTTTGCCTTCGATCCCGAGATTCACGATGCCTCCATCGACGCCTGGTGCGCCTTTACGATGTCTTCGATATCGGCCGGCACGACGAACTCGGGCGGCGGCTCCGGCGGGCCCCACGACGAGAAGCGACCGAGCTCCCAATCGGTACCGGGCGTCCAGGCTTCGTCGTCGGGGATGTCGTCCATGTCGCTGAACAGCTCGAACATGGTGCCGGTGGGGTCGTTCATGTACCAGAAGACGTTCGACCCCACGACGTGCCGTCCCATCCCGACCACGTGACGTTCTGTCTGACCCTCGAGGTAGCGACGGGCCGCTGCACCGACGGCGTCGACGTCGTCGTGCTCGAAGGCGTAGTGGTTGAGGTAGGGGCAGGGCGCCGGCATCACCAGCAGGTTGTGGTGATCGCTCGAACACCGCATGAAGGTGAGCAGCCCGCCGACGACGTCGGACAGGCGAAAGCCGATCCCATCCATGAAGAACTTGGCGGTGCCGAGCGGGTCGGGCGAGCCGACCACCACGTGACCGAGTCGCCGCGGCGGCCGCGGCGTCGACTCGACCACGACCTCGGCCCGGTCGTTCGGTCGACCGCGCGACCCCGGCCGATTGAGCGGGCGCTCGGGCGGCGACGACAGCGTGAGGGGCTCGGCCACCTCGACCTGAATGCGCCAGGTGCCCGTCGGGTCGAGGCAGACCACGCGCCCTTCGCGCTGCGTGCTGTCGATGCCGAGCCCGCGCAGTCGGCCGCGGAGCGCATCGAGGTCGGCCTCCGCATCGCAGCCGACGCGCAGCGTGCGCAGCTGTCGATAGGGGTGCTCGACGATCTCGATCTGGTCGGGACAGTCGGCGCTGCCCCATCGCGCGTCGCGACCCTCGAGGCCGAGGCCGGCGTAGAACGTCGCGAGATCCTCGGGTGTGGGCACGCCGATCTGCATGCCGAGGAAGCTGTGGAGCGCCATGGGGATCCTCCGGGCCGAGCCGACGGGCAGGCCGGCCATCGCGATGGAGTTCATCGTAAAATGAGACTATTGTCAATATTGAAAAGGATCTCATTTTTCGGCTAGGATGCGCCCATGGCGACCCAGAGCGACCTCACGCCCCCGACGCGGGGCTTCCGCAAGCGAGAGAAGACCCGCCGCGGCCTCGTCGAGGCCGGCCTGCGGGTGCTGGCCGAGAAGGGCGAGGCGCTCTCGGTCAGCGACGTCACGGCCGAGGCGGGCGTCGCGAACGGCACCTTCTACAACTACTTCCCCGATCGCGAATCGCTGCTCGACGCGCTCGCGGCTGACGTCGTCGTCGCCCTGGCCGAAGACGCCGCGAACGAGCCCGTCGATGATCCCGCGCTGCGCTTCGCGATCGCGAGCACGCGGGTGCTGCGCCATGCCGAGGCCGATCCGACCTGGGGGCGCGTGCTGCTGCGGCTGGTACACCGCCCCTACGTCCATCAGAACATCGATGGCTACCTGCGCGAAGACCTGGCGTTGGGACACGCCCAGGGTCGCTTCGAGACGGGCCCCGACGATGCGACCATCGACCAGGTCTTCGGTCTGCTGCTGATGACGATTCGGCGCATCATCGAAGGCCAGGCCGATGCATTCACCATCGGGCGCGCGATCGAGCGCGGGCTGCGCGCGTTGGGGATCGATGCGGCCGAGGCGCGCGAGCTGGGCGAGGCGATGAACGAGGGTTGAGCCGCGGCGCCCCGGTGCGCGCACCGCCGAGCGAGAACGACGCGCGCACCCGTTCGGAGCGGGTTCCCTCCGGTCGAAGCGCGCGAAGTCGCTCGCTGGGTCGGCCCGACTCGCCGCGAGCCCGTGCTCGCTCGGTCGGGCGCATCCGAAGCTACGCTCTCGCAGCCACCCCTTTGCGCGACGACACACCGACGCGAGGAGTCGTGAGACGATGGGCGACGCCGGGCCGCTGGCCGAGGCATCGCGCGCCGCGCCCGGTCGCGCACCCCGACAGGCCCGGGCCTACGAGCCCGCGCTCGACGGGCTCCGGGCCGCGTGTCTGCTCGGCGTGCTGCTCTTTCACGCGG
The DNA here is from genome assembly GCA_965250285.1 of Myxococcota bacterium. Lineage (GTDB taxonomy): Bacteria > Myxococcota_A > UBA9160 > UBA9160 > UBA4427 > CAYYSY01. Next base: position 4,047,096 of record OZ252299.1, on the reverse strand, counting down.
GCTTCGACTTCATGTCGGGCGGCTTCCTCGGTGTGTCGACCTTCTTCACGCTGTCGGGATTGCTCGTCACCGAGCTGCTGCTGCGTGACGTCGACGATCTCGGCCGCGTCGATCTCGCCGCCTTCTGGCGACGACGCATTCGCAGGCTCGCGCCCGCGTCATTGGCGGTCATCGCGGTGCTGGCGCTGGCTGCGCCGCCCTTCACGGTGCCGGCGCAGCGGGCGCGCCTCGCCACCGACCTGCTCTCTGCGCTGCTGCAGGTTTCGAACTGGCGCTTCCTGTCGGGCGACTACGCCTACACCCTGCTGTTCAGCCAGCCTTCGTGGGTGCAGCACTTCTGGTCGCTCTCGATCGAGGCACAGTTCTACGCGGTCTTCCCGCTTGTGGTCTGGATCGCGTGCCGCAGGCCAAGAGCGCGCGGCCCCCTCGTCGTTCTCGCGGTCGGCTGGATCGCCGCGAGCCTCGCGATGATGACATGGATGGGCGGCGATCCCGAGAGCTGGGATCGCATCTACTACGGCACGGGTCTGCGCCTGCCCGAACTCCTGATGGGGACGCTGCTCGCGATCGGCCTGCGCGTGCAGGTCGGCACGCGACCGATCGCTGCGCACGCCGCGTGGCCGCGCCTCGGTCTGATCGCGATGGGCGTTGCGATCGCGGCGTGGTCGCTCGTCGACCTCGAGACGGCCTGGCTCTACCGCGGCGGGTTCGTCGGCTACGCCCTCGTCTCGGCGGTCTGGATCGCAGGGTGTCTGGCCGGTCGAGGCCCCCTGCACCATTGGCTGTCGCTCGCGCCGCTGGTCTGGGTCGGTCGCGTCTCGTACGGGGCGTACCTCGTCCACTGGCCGATCTACGTCGCGCTCGACGCGGGTTGGCCCGAGCTCTCGCCCCTGTTGCGGTTCGCCGTGTGCGCGCCGCTCACGCTGGCGATCGCGGGTCTCTCGTATGCGACGCTCGAAGAGCCGATTCGACGCGGGCGGGGTGTGCTCGGCCGCAATCCCGCGCGTGCGTTCGGTCTGGCGTTGATCATCTGGATCGTCGCGATCGTCGTTCCCACATCGCCGGCGCAGATCGCCGCCGAGCTGCGCGCCTCGACGCCGATTCCCGCCGACGGGTCGCCGGTCACCCGCGCGCGCGTCGCGCTCTTCGGCGATTCGTCGGCGTTGTCGCTCGCCTGGGGCCTCGATGCGTGGATCCGAGAGTCGGCGCCCGAGCTCGCGCTGGCATCGGGCGTGGTCGAGCTCGGGTGCGGTGTGCTCGGCCCGGCGTGGATCGACGAGCTCGATCGGCGGGGCGAAGACAGCGCGCCCTGGATCTCCCCCCGCGGCCCCTACGCGGGTGTGCGGGCACGCTGCCTCGACCAACGCGCCGATGCGGTCGACTACCTCGAGCGACACCGGCCGCGCATCGCGCTGGTCCTCTTCGGCGAGTGGGACGTGGTCGGCGTGCGCGATCCGACCACCGGTGGGTTTCGACAGCTGGGTGACCCCGAGCTGGACGACGCCTTGCGCGATGGCGTGCACCGGTACATCGACGCGTTTCGGTCGAAGCAAGCGCGCGTCGTGTGGCTGACGACGCCGCCGATGCCGAAGCCGCGGCGCTTTCCGCACGACGAGGCGAATTGGGAGGGCGCGCGTCTGCGCCTCAACGAGCTGCTTCGCGAAGTGGCCGACGCGCGGCCCGAAGATGTCGTGCTGCTCGACCTGGACCGCCTCGTCGCACGCATCGAATCGACGGAAGACGCGGAGCCGGTGCGGCACGACGGCGTGCACTTCACCGAGCAGGGTGGGTTCCTCGTGGCCGAGGCCGGGCTGGGGGCCGTGCTGATCGAGACCGCTGCGGATCCGCCGCCCGCTGAATCGAACGACTAGGCCAGCCTCGTCGGGCCTCTTGTGCGCACAGCGATCTCGGTCTCGACATGCGCATGGAGTGCGGCCACTTGATTTGTCGGATCCGAGGCCAGGCGTATCCTCGCTCGCCCGGCCGCGACGCGGGCACGCGGGCGACTGCTAACTTGAGGGCGTTGAGGCGCCGCTTCGCGGCGCGGGAGGTGCCCGATGGCCAGCGAATCTGCACCGCTCATCGAGTCTGCCTCGGCGCCGAGCGCACGCTCGGGCCCGGCGTCGCAGGGGCGCGGGCTGCTGTACCACTGGGGGCCCCAGGCGTGGATCGACATGGTGATGTCGAAGCGCATGCTCGTCGATCGCGCAGGCCCGCTCGTGCCCTACACGTTTCTGCCGATCCTCCGCATGACGACCGACCCCGAGGTGGTCGACCGCGGTTGGGCCGACATCAAGGCGCGCCGCGAGAAGATCCGTCTGTTCGACTCGCCACGCGAACGTTGGCGCAAGCGCTACGGCAACTTCGTGCGCGAAGCCGAGTGGGCTCTGCTCGAGCTGCGCAAGCACTTCAGCCAGGCGCAGTACGAGGACATCGTCGTCGGGACCGCCGCGGCGCTCGGCCGCGAGAACTCGGCGGAGTTCTTCGAGATGATGGATGGCATGGCCAAGGAGCCCGCCGCCAAGACGAAGCAGAAGACGCGCCGCGCCGCAGACGGCTCGACCGAGCCGACGTGGTTTCAGTCTCTGGTCTTCGACATGTTCAACCCGGCCGGCTTCCTGACCGGACCGGCGAAGATCAGCGAGTACGACCCCGCACACGGCAAGGTGACGATGGAGATCCCCGACTGCGCCTGGCACGTCTGCGGTCGACAGGAGGATCTGCCGAACCCCGACAAGCTGCCCGAAGAGGGCTGCCTGCTGATCTGCAAGGGCGCGTTCGAGGCCCTGATGAACGGTGAGGACACGGCGCTGCGGATGGAGTTCGAGCCGCACCTGCCCGAGACATCGTGTACCGCGCGCATGACGTGGAAGCCGGGCGCTTGATTGCGAGTCTGCTCGGGCGGATCCTCGGTCGGGTTGAAGCGAAGGAAGACCCGAAGGCGCTGCGGGACGAGATCGATCGGCTGCGCGCTCAGAACGAGAACATGAAGCGAGCGATGCGCCAGTGCGTCGACTGCGAGTATCGAGTCGAGGTCATGGCCCACCGCGCAGCGCGCGGTCTGAACGCCGACGGCAGCGCGCCCGGTGGCACGTGATCGGCAGCGGCGACGCCGCGTTCGAACGGGAGGCGAAGCGATGACGGCCAGGCGGCTGAGCCGCGTTCTGACGCTGACCCTCCCTCTCGGTCTCGTTGCGCTGATCGGTACGGGGTGTACCGAGCCGCTGCTCGACGAGGGCGGCATCGGCGTGATCTCGGCGCCTGGCTTCGAGCAGGGGGAGGTCGTCTACTACGAGAATGGCCTCTCCACGGCGTCGAACGACGACTTCTGCGGCGACCAGGTCGAAGGCGACGGCTGCGTCGGCGCCGGCGCCCGCGCCGACGCCTGCGCCGACACGGATGTGGCCGACGTCGCCGTGGTGGCGGGCGAGCACTTCGATGTCCTCTGCTACGCGACCGGCGATGCGGTCGACGTGATCGATGCGACGTCGCTCGACGAGAGCCTCAACCTGTACGGCGATCGCGGCGACACGCTCGTCGTGGTCGACGAGAACGCCAGCTCACCGGCGCGGGGCGATCTCAATCTCGACCTCGGGGCGAACGTGGCCGTCTTCGGAGCAGGGCCCGATCGGTCGATCGTGCGCGGCCATCTGAACGCGCACCGCGGCAACGTCAGCCTGCGCAATGTCACCCTCGAAGGCGATGCGAGCTTCAACTCGAACGACGGTCGCTCGTCGATCGCCTACTGCCGCATCCTCGGCAACCTGAACGTGCACGTCGAGCAGTTCAGCGCCGTGGGCTGTCGCGTGTTCGGCGACGTCAGCATCAACCGCGATGGTGCGACCCTCGTCGGTCTGGGCGTCGGCGGCCACTTCAACCAGCACGGCGATGCGCGGTGCTCGGGCTGCTACTCGTTCGACGACCGCAACGGCGACGATCGGGTCGAGCCCGAGGAGCGGACGGGATCGATCGAGTGTCGAGACGACGGCTCAGATCCCACTGATCCGCCGGAGCCGACGGATCCGCCCGGTGGCGGCGGCGACGGCCCGGGCTCGGATCAGCCGCCCGGCTTCGAGGAGCAGGACGTCGTCGTGTACTCGAACGGCGACTGGGTGGGCGTCGACGACGCGTTCTGTCCCGACGAGGTCGACGGCGACGGCTGCATCGGCGCCGACGACCGGGCGGGCGTATGCGATCGCACCACCGTCGCCGATGTCATCGACGTCGACGACGCGCGCTTCGACACGCTCTGCTACGCGACCGGCCCGGGAACCGACGTGATCGACGCCACGGCACGTACTTCGAGCATCGACCTGCACGCGCCGGGCTTCGACACCCTGATCGAAGTCCTCGACAACGCCGATGCGCCCGCGATGGCCGACCTCAATCTCGGAATCGACGCCAACGTCGCGGTGCTGGGGCTCGGGCCCGATCGCTCGGTCGTCGATGGCAACCTGAACGCACACGAGGGCCGGGTCAGCCTGCGCGGGGTTCGCCTGCTGGGCGACGCGAGCTTCAACCAAAACAACGGCCGTTCGTCGATCGCCCAGTGCGAAGTGCACGGCAATCTGAACGTCCACGTCGAAGATTTCAGCGCGGTCGATTGTCTCGTGTTCGGGGACGTGAGCGTGAACCGCGACGGGGCTCGCCTGGTCGATCTCGGCGTCGGTGGCCACTTCAATCTGCACGGCGATGCCGAGTGCTCGGGCTGCTTCTCATTCGACGACGCGAACGTCGACGGGGTGGTCGAAGAAGGCGAGATCGGGGCGGCGATCTCCTGCCCATGACAGTCGCGCGGCGTCGCCCAAGGGGAGTGGGAACGCCCCGGCGCGGTCGGTAACGTTCGCTGCCCGGTCGACGCGCTGCGCGCCGACCGGTGCCCGAGGATCCCCGATGCCGAGACCGCCCCAGAACGAGCTCGACGACTTTCGCGCGCAGTGCGCAGCGTGGTTTGCCGAGAACGTTCCACCCCAGCCCGACTTCATGCTCCCGCTCACCTTCATGGAGGTGGGCACCGACCAGCAGTTCGACTTTCTTCGCGATTGGCAGCGCCGCGTCTACGAAGCGGGCTACCTCGGCGCGGCGTGGCCCGCCGAGTACGGCGGCGGCGGACTGCATCAGGCGTTCCAGGACATCGCGACCGACGAGATGCGCCGCAACGGCAGCCCGATCATGATGAATACGATCGGCCTCAGCTGGGCCGGGCCGCTGATCCTCGACATGGGAAGCGAGGCAGAACGGCATCGCTACATCAAGGGCATCCTGTCGGCCGAAGACATCTGGTGTCAGGGCTTCAGCGAGCCCGAAAACGGCAGCGATCTCGGCAACGCCCAGACCCGCGCGGTGCGCGAGGGCGACGCCTGGGTGATCAACGGGACCAAGACGTGGACGACCCACGGCAACTACGCCAAGTACATGATCCTGCTCGCGCGAACGAACCCCGATGCGCCGAGCAAGTATGCCGGGCTCTCGTTCTTTCTCGCGCCGATGACCGTCGAAGGCGTCGAGGCCGTTCCGATTCGCAAGCTGACGGGCGAGTACGGTTTCACCGAGACGTACTTCACCGATGCGCGGATCCCCGCCGACTGCCTGATGGGCGAGGAGGGCCAGGGCTGGGCCGTCGCGATGCGCACGCTCGAGTACGAGCGAAACGCGCGAGGCGGCCAGGCGGGCGGCTTCTCGATCACGGTGCCCGACCACGAGGGCACGATCGACCTCGCTCGGCGCGTCCGACGCGGCGGACGGCCCGCGGCTGAAGACCCGGTCGTGGCCGACAAGCTCGTCGAGCTGATGATCGAGGGGCGCGGGATCCAGCTCTCGATGGCCCGGGCGGCCATCGGCCCGCTCGTTCAGGATCGGCCGATGTCGCTGCCGCTCTCGGGCAAGCTGATGAACACCGAGTTCGTACGCCGGCTCAACGAGTTCGCCATCACCATGCAGGGCGCCCGCGGCGGCTACTGGATCGATGAGCCCGAGGCCGTCGATGGCGGACTCTGGCAGCGTGCCTATCTCAACGCCTTCTCGGCGACGATCGGCGGCGGCACCAGCCAGGTGCAGGCGAACATCGTCGCCGAGCACGTGCTCGGTCTTCCGAAGCACAACGCGGGGGCCAAGCGATGAGTGATCTCGACGCGGCGCGTGAGCGGGCCGGCCGGATCGGCCTGAGCGAAGAGCAGGCCGAGCTGCTCGAGTCGGCCTCGAAGTACTGCCACGACAAATCGCCGATGTCGCGCGTGCGCGAGCTCATCGACGACGAGGTCGGCCACGATCCGTCGGTCTTCGCCGAGGTGGCCGAACTCGGCTGGCTCGGGATCGCCGTGCCGGAGGCCTTCGGCGGCGCCGGCCTCGAGCTCGCCGAGGCCGTGCCAGTCGTCGAGCAGATGGGGCGCCGCCTGATGGCCGGTCCATTCGTCTCGACGACCCTCGCCGCGCAGCTGCTGATCGCGGCCGGGACCGAGGCGCAGCAGCGCGACGTGTTGCCGAAGCTCGTCTCGGGCGAGCCGGCCACACTCGCCCTGAGCGAGCCCGGTGGCGACTGGGAGGCCGCCCACGGCGCATGCACCGCGAAGCGCGAGGGGGGCGAGATCGCGCTCGCGGGCACGAAGACGTTCGTGCTCGATGCGCACGTGGCGCAGTACGCGATCGTGTCGGTCACGCTCGATGGGCGGGCGGCGCTGATGCTCCTCGATGCCGATGCGCTCGCGGCCTGCTCGATGCGGCGCGAGATTGTCATCGACGAGACGCGGCGCTCGTTCGCGCTCGAGCTCGATGGCGTGCGCGTGCCCGCGGGCGCGCTGCTCGATGCGGGGCGGATCGACGCCGGCCTCGCGCGGCTCGAGCTCGCTGGCGCGTTGCTCGCCAGCGCCGACATGGTCGGCGCCGGCGCGAGCTGCATCGACACGACGGTCGAGCGGCTGGTGACGCGCAAGCAGTTCGGGCGCCCGATCGGCGCGTACCAGGCACTCAAGCACACGACGGTCGATGCGCACGTGCGCATCGAGCAGGCGCGGTCGCACGTCTACGCGGCGGCCCACACATTCGAGCGCGGCGAAGAAGGAGAGGTCGCCGTGCGCATGGCGAAGGCGGCCGCTGGCCCGGCGCTCGCGTTCGTGGGCGACCGCGCGATCCAGTTCCACGGTGGCTACGGCTTCACGTACGAGTGCGACGCCGGCCTGTATCGCCGCCGCGCGATCTGGGGCGAGAGCCAATTCGGTGACGCGCTCTTCCAGCGGCGCAAGCTCGCCGCCTTGATCCTCTAGGCCGGCCTGGCTCAGTCCACTAGAAGCTGAAGCCGACCGTGCCGCCGACCGTCAGCGGGTCGAGCAGGAACACGTTCGTGAAGTTGCCCGAGCTCGCGTCGGTGAAGTACTGCGTCGTGATGTCGTTGTTGTTCGTGAAGTTCTGGATCCAGAAATCGACCCAGACGCGGTTCTCGTCGTCGTTCCAGCGAAGCCCGGCGTTCGCCTGTGACCATGCTCCGATCTTGTCGCGCTCGCTATTGAAGAGCCGGCCGTACATCTCGCTCTGCCAGTAGTAGCTGATGCGCGGTGTGAACTCGCCGGGGACGATCAGCTTGAACGTGTAGCTCGCGCCGATGTTGATGTTGAATTTGGGCGCGTTCGGCAGCTCATTGCCGTTCAGGTCTTTGGCAAAGCCTTCTGCGTAGCCTGGGTTCAGATTGCCATCTGCGTCCTCGTATGTGGCCGGGAAAAAGGGCTCGGCTGAGCCCTCTGCGGGCGGAGGAATGTCGCAGTTGATGCCATCCGCAGATACACACACGATGTTCGATGCGTTGTCAAGCCGCTTGATCGCAGCCCAACCCGGCTCGCCCCCGACCGGATCGGCCGGATCGAGCGACTCGGCATCGCGAATCTTGGTGCCGAGGTAGGCGAAGTTCGTCGTGAAGAAGAAGTTCTCGATGACCTCATAGACGAGCTCGAGCTCGGCGCCCCAGACAAACGCATCGACGTTCTCGTTCACCGACGTGCGGTTCACGATCTTCGAGATCTGATAGCCCCTGTAGTCATAGAAGAACACGCTCGCGTTGGTTTGCAGCGTGTTCTCGAGCCACCGCGCCTTGGTGCCCAGCTCGTAGGCGTTGATGTACTCGGGGTCGAACGTCTCGCTCGTGCCGGGGAAATCCGCCGCGGCCGGCGGATTGAAGCCGCCGGGCTTGTAGCCGCGTGAGTATGATAGGAAGACGTTGGCTTGATCGGCGAAGTCGAGGTCGAGATCCTTCTGGATGATCGCGCGGCCCGTGACCTCGTTCCACGACGCCTCCTGCTTCTCGAACTGAGGCAGCGAGCTCGTGCTGCCGGTGAGGAACCCGTTCAGCAGGTAGTTGCGGGAGCGCTGTTCCTTCTGGTCGTTGGTGTACCGGAGGCCGCCGGTGAAGGTCCAGCTCTCGCCAAACTCGTACTCGCCCTCGGCGAAGAGGCCGAACGACTTCGTGCGGGCCGGATCGGACTCGTTGTTGAAGTGCCGCAGGTTCTCGACGTCGTATGACGTATCGATCAGCGACCAGATGCGCGACGCCAGCTCGGCGCCCGAGAAGAAGACGCGGTAGTCGGTGCTGACGCTGAAGTAGGTGTAGATCATGCCGGCCGTGAAGTTGAACGGGCCGTCGAAGTCCGACGTGAAGCGGCCTTCGGCGCTCACCTGCACCGCCTCCGCATCCGAGTTGTCCTGAGCGAAGCTGCGGTCGGCGCAGCCGAAGTCCCAGCCGAAGCGATCGTCGGTGAAGCCGGGGTTGCCCGAGGCCGACGTGCAGTTCGTCATGCCGGCGAGCGCGATGGCCGCGGCGAGGCCGGCGGCATTGTTGTACGGGATCGTCGGCGACCCCATGTTGTAGTCCTGCACGGTGTGAATCGAGGTCTTCTGGTACCCGAAGAGGGCCTTGAATGAGCCGTAGTCCTGATCGAAGTTGAAGGCGAGATTCGCAAAGAGCTCGTCCGCCTCGTAGCTGGGGTCGATCCGCGAGAAGTGCTGTCGCAGGTCGGGCGGGTTGAAGCCTTCGGCATCGAAGGGGTCCGAGACGACGCCAATCGCTGGCAGGTCGTAGCCGGGGGTGTAGAGCGGCTGCAGCGTGTCGAAGGGGGGACCGAAGAACGGGCCGAGCAGCGGAATCGTGTGCTGCTCGAGGATGCCGCCGAGCGTCGCATAGCTCGCGACGCTCTCGGTCGTCGGTGGCGCGTCCGTGCAGCCGAGGCTGTAGACGCCTGGGCGGTCGTCCTTCGTACACAGCTGCTTGCCGATCCGAGAGCGCTTGTCGTTCTCTTTGAACCACGAGACCATGCCGTCCATCGAGAAGTTGTCGGTCAGCTCCCAGATGATGCTGCCGCGCACGCCGTAGAGGCTTCGGTCGTCGATGTCGTTGCCGGTATTGAGATTCTCGATGAACCCGTCGCGTCGCAGGTACATGCCGGCGACGCGCGTGCGCAGGCTGTCGGTGAGCGGAATGTTCACCGCACCCTTCACGCGGGCCGACTTGTAGTTGCCGGCCGAGACCTCGCCAGTGGCCTCGTACTCATCAGTGGGCTTGCGCGTGTAGATATTGAACGCGCCACCCGTCGCATTGCGTCCGAAGAGCGTGCCCTGGGGACCGCGCAGCACCTCGATGCGCTCGATGTCGAAGAACTCCTGCTCGAAGAGCCGAGAAGCGGTCAGCGGGACTTCATTGACGTGGATACCGATCGCAGGTTCTCCGCTCGCGGCGACGACCTGATTGCCGATGCCGCGAATCTGCAGGTTCGAGCCCGTGAAGTTCGTCCGGCTGAAGAGAAGGTTCGGCACGTTGAACTGGAGATCGAGCGTGTCTTCGATGCGGTTGACGTCGAGGGTCTGGCCCGAGAAGGCGGTCATCGGGATCGGGACGTCCTGAAGGTCGTCTTCGCGCTTGCGCGCGGTCACGGTGATGGTTTCGATGCCCCGGCCGCTCGGCTCTTCTCCGCCGATGTTGGCTTGATCGGCGGCGGGGATGTCGTCGGCGGTCGGGTCGTCATCGATGTCGACGACCTCGTCGATCTCATCGAACTCGTCGACCTCGGGGATCTCTTCGGCCGTGACCTCGTCGATCTCGACCGGGACATCTTCGGGGTCTTGCGCCATCGCGTCGCCGATGGGGATCGCGAGGGCCAACAGGCACAGCACCGTGAAGCATGTGCGAATGATGTTGGAGTGAACCGAGCGTGAGCCGCAGACGACGCGAGTGACCATCGTGCCTCCCCCACACCACGTGCGCGGTGACCGAAAGCGCTGTCGACCGGCCATGGCCTCGAAACAACAAGACTTTCCCCGTTCGAACGATTACGTCGGAAGCGCGCGCACGGCAAGAGGTGACACAATGGAGTTTCATTGGACTTGCGCGGAGCGGCGTACTGTCGCGTATGCATCGATCAGGATGAACGGTGGAGTGAAGGGGTGTCACTACAACGTTTCGCGAAGCGCGTGCGTCGGGTGACACTCTCTTCGTCATCGCTCGGTGAAAACCCCCACTCTCGTCTCTGATCGACCTCAACGCCGAGGCGGGATCGCACATTCGAATACGAACGCGATTCGTTGACATGCGCAATGCCTCCATCGCCCGTCGTTTGCGGTGCAATGCGTCATTGCCGTCGAGTCGGCGCGCGCGTCGGGGGAGCGGCGCTCGCGTGCCTTCGGCGCGCCCCGCGTGTGCGCGCCGGCACGGCTGTGCTAAAACTGATCACGATCATTTTTTATGGAGGCCCGCCGATTTCCCCGACAGCTGCAAGGCCGACCCCCGCCGCCTCACGCGCCGGGGAAGGGCGCCGCGAGCAGAACAAGCGCGAGAAGCTCGCGCGCATCATTGCGGCGGCGACCGAGCTCTTTCGCGAGCAGGGCTTCGAAGCGACGACGGGGCGCCAGATCTGCGAGCACGCCGGGATCGCGACGGGCACGCTCTTTCTGTATGTGAAGGACAAGCGCGAGCTGCTCTTCCTGATCTTCGAGCCCCTCGCGACCCGCGTCTTCGCGCGCGTGCCGACGGGCCTGCGCCCCGGCGAGAGCGTGCTCGAAGGTGCGATGACGCTGTTCGGGGCGTTGCTTCGCATGTACGGCCGCGATCGACCGCTCGCCAGCGTCTTCGTGCAGGATCTGCTCTACCGACCCGATCAGACCGACGGCATGAAGCGGCAGTCGGCCGAGTTCTTCGGTCGCGTGCGTCGGATCGTCGAAGACGGCGTGGCAGGCGGCGAGCTGCGGGGCGACTGCTCGGTCGCCGAGCTCACGCAAGCGCTCGGCGCGCACTACGTGCTCTGGGTTCAGCTCTGGCTGGGCACCGGCGCCGTCGGGCAAACGGCCGCCGAACGCGGTCTGCGCCGTTCGCTGGAGCTCCAGCTCCAGGGGATCGCGGTGACCGAACCCGCGAAGAAACGAGTGAGACGAAAGAGAAGAAGGGGAGAGTCACAATGACCGAGCGCACACTCATCGTCGGGGGCGGGATCGGCGGCCTGGCGACGGCCGTGGGCCTCGCGCGCGCGGGCGTCCCCTGCGAAGTCGTTGAACGCACCGAGGCCTGGGCACCCATCGGGGCCGGCATCGTGCTCGGTGTGAACGCCATGCGCGTGATGCGTGAGCTCGGCCTCGCAGACCGCATTGTCGAAGTCGGCACGGCGCTCGGCCGCGGTGCGATCACCGACCACCTCGACCGGCCGATCGGCAGCACCGACTTCGCGCTCCTCGAGCCCGAGTTCGGCCCGACCATTGCGTTGCATCGCGCCGAGCTGCACGACGTGCTGCTCGAGGCGGCGAAGGGCGTGCCGATCTCGCTCGGCACGAGCGTCGACGAGATCGAGCAGCGCGGCGATGCGGTGGACGTTCGGCTCACCGACGGCCGAGAGGAGCGTTTCGGGCTCGTCATTGGCGCCGACGGCGTGCGATCACGAGTACGCGAGCTGCTCTTCGGGCCCGAGGCGCTCTCGTATTCCGGCTACACGTGCTGGCGGTGTGTCGTCGACCTCGAATCTGACGAGGTCGCGCTGCGCGAGATGTGGGGTCGAGGCAAGCGCTTCGGCGTCGTGCCGATCAGCGGCGGCCGCAGCTACTGCTTCGCCACCGCGAACGCGCCGCGCGGCCGGCCCGACCCGCCCGAGGGTCGCATCGAGCGTTTTCGAGCGACGTTTGCCGAGTTCGGTGGGCAGATCCCGGCCGTGCTCGACGCGCTGCGCAAGCCCGAGGAGCTGATTCACAACGACCTCGAAGAGCGGGTCGACGGGCCGTGGTTCGCTGGCCGGGTGCTCCTGCTCGGGGACGCCGCGCACGCCATGACGCCCAACATCGGCCAGGGCGCCGCGATGGCGCTCGAAGACGCCTGGGTCCTCGCCGATCTATTGCAGGAGCGGCTCTCGGTCGACGCGCTGCTGCCTCGGCTCTACGACCGCCGCATCTCGCGTGTCCGCTGGGTGCAGAATCAGTCGCGTCGACTGGGGCAGGTCGGGCAGCTCGAGGGTCGGTGGACGTGCCGAGCCCGCGACGCCGTGCTGCGTCTCGTCCCCGACTCGGCGAAGCTCGGCGCCCTGCGCAAGATGGCGCGTCAGCCGATCTGATCGCGCGATCGTCTCAGGGCGCTGCGATGATGTGGGCGATCATCGTCGTCCCCTCGAAGACCGCCTTGTCTGCCACGTTGTTCTCGTCGACGAAGACGAAGTCGAAGGTCTGATCGTCGTTCACGTCCTCGTGGAGCATGATCACGTACATCGTGCCGGTCTCGGGCTCGGGGGCGGTCTGTACCGTGACCTCGACGTCTTCGTGGGTGCCGGCCGGCAGATACGTTGCGCCGACGTAGATCTTCCCGTTCGGCTTGCCGTCCTTGAACGGATGCAGCACGAGCCACCCCGGCTTCTCGAGGGTCACCTCGTCGAACTCGAGCACGCGGCCTTCGCGCTCAATGCCCTCTACGTCGATCGCACTCTTCTCGCCGTTGCCCATCGTGATGTCTTGACTCGACGCGATCGAGGCGAGGCAGAGCGCCGACGCGAGCGCGACGACGCAGAGCAGTGCAAGGCGAAGGGTCGATCCGGGCATGGGGAGGCTCTCCGGTTGTCTGGCATGGGGATCGGCATGGCCCGCGCCTCGAGTGGGCGCGCGACCGGCGCACGGTCGTTGGCAATGAGTCTACCGAAAGCGATCCGGCGGCGGGTCGAAACGTCTCAGGCCGGGCGCGGCCACCATTCCTGCACGACGGCCGCGAAGATGCGGTGATAGAGCTCGGTCTTCTCGTCGGCACCGTCGGGCAGGGGCTGCATCTCGGTGGGAGAGGCTTCGCAGGCGCCGGGCACCGGGTCGACCCACTCGAGCTTCAGGTCTTCGCAGAGCTCGCCGATGCGCGGCGACTCCTCTTCGTGGTGATCGCTCGTCTGGTGCCGCATGAACGCGTGGTAGTCGTCGAACGACAGCAGCGAGTAGTAGAGCCGGGGCTCGGATCCGCGCCAGTACTCGTATCGAAGGCAGCCGGTGTCGTGGGCGTGGGTCTCGCGGTAGAGCACGCGCGCGATGTCCTCGAAGTCGCGCTCGGCGCCTGGCTTGACACGGATGTGGACGAGCAACGTGGCCATGTTCGTTTCCTCGATGGGTGGGTCTGGTCCGTCAGCCGGGCTCGGGGCCGACCTGAATGCAATCCCAGTGTTCGGCCATCATGCCGTCTTCGACGCGAAACACCTCGGTCGAGACCTGCAGGGCCGGCGTGCCCGGGGCCACGTCGCCGCCCGACCAGCGAAGCAGCGCCCACACCATGTCGTCCTCGGCGTTGATCAGCACGATCTCGGCCTGACGCGGTTTGCCGGAAGCATGCATCTGGCGCAGCAGCGTCTTGAGGCCGGCGCGGCCCTGAGCGACGAGTGGATTGTGCTGGATGTAGTCTTCGCGGTAGTACGCGTCCGCCAGATCGACATCGCCTTGGTTCACGATCCGGTCGATGATCTCGCGCACGCGCTGCTTGTTCTGCTCGGCGACGTCCGACATGCCACCCTCCTCGGTCCCGGCAAGTTACCCTGCACGTGTACCCGCGCCCATGTGGGCCGACGTCGAACGGAGCCGTGCGATGGACCGAGCCTTCTTCGAACCCCTCGAGCTGCGCGGCGAGGCGATCTGCGACGTGCGCGTGACGGCGCGCAGTGACGGTCCCGGTCGCATCGACTCGCCCTTCGGCGCCACAATGATCGACTACATCGAGCAGGGCGAGTTCGAGGGGCCGCGCATGCGGGGCCGCGTGCTGCCGGGCGGCGGCGACTGGCCGGCGATCTCGAACGATGGTCGCCACTCGATGAAGATCGATGCCCGCGCCGTCTGGGAGACCCACGACGGCGCCAAGATCTACGTCCGCTACGAGGGGCTCGTTCTGTTGCCCGAGGCGGCCTTCGAGGGGCCGATCGACATCGCGGCCTGCGATCCGGCCGACTACTACCTGCGAACGACGCCGATCTTCCGCACCGGCGATGAACGCTACCTGTGGTTGAACGACGTGGTGTGCGTCGGCGTGGGGCGCTTCGCGCCCCGTGGCCTCGGCTACCGCGTCTACGCGATCGGCTGAGGGCGCGCCCCCGGTGGATCGGACACCGATCGTCCGCGATCGGCGCATTGCAGGGCGCCGCCGGCCTGCGCACCCTCTGCACCGGGGGAACGAGGCGATCCAAGCATGAAGTCGACCAAGACACCGAAGCACGCCGCTGGCCCGATGAAGTGCCCCGTCCACCTCGATGACGTGGATCTGTTCGGTGCCGGCAGCCAGGAACACTGGTACGACGCGTATCCGATCCTGCACGAGCAGGCGCCGGTGCAGAAGCTCGAGGGCGAGGGGCTGACGCCGGGCACCGACGGGTATGTGCTCACGAAGTATTCGGACATCGCCCGAGTGGTGAAGGATCCCGAGCGCTTTCGAGCGACCATCACGCTGGCGGTCGAGGCGATGCGCCCGCAGGTCGAGCAGGCCTACGCCGACGGCGGCGAACCGCACTTTCCCGTCGCGTTCGGCACGATGCTGGCCTCGATGGCGACTCTGCGTCCCACCCAGGCCCTGTATCGCACGCACAAGCTGGAGCTGACCGATCCCTTCGTCGGCCCGGGTTCGACCCGGCACGAAGAGATGATCGTGCGCGCTGCGGACGAGTTGATCGACGCGTTCATCGATCGCGGTGAGGTCGAATTCGTCGGCGAGTTCGCGCGGCCGCTCCCCCAGCACGTCGCCGCACACGTGCTCGGGTTTCCGGCCGAGGACATCCCGCGGCTGGCCGATTGGGGCACCGCGATGGTCATGTCGTTCGTCCACGGTCGGGGGCACCGCAATCAGCTCACGCCCGATCAATCGGCCGAACAGATGCAGGCGCTCGCGGGCTTCGACGAGTACGTGCGCGAGCAGATCGAGGCGAAGCGCGCCCAGCCCGCCGACGACATGATCAGCTTTCTGGCCGACGTGACCTACGAGGCGCTCGGCCGCAAGCTGCACGATGCCGAGATCGCGGGCATCGTCTACGCGATGATGCTCGGCGGCCTCGAGACGACCCAGTACGCGCTCGAGCAACAGGCACAGCTGCTGTGCGACGACCCCGAGCTGATGCGCACGCTGCGCGGAGATCGGTCGAAGATTCGCGCCTTCACCGAAGAGGCGATGCGGCTGCGCGCGCCGACCCAGGGGCTATCGACGCGCATCACCACCCGCGACGAGGTGTTCCAGGGTGTCGAGGTCCCCGCTGGCTCGCTGCTGCACCTGCGCTTCGGCGCCGGCAACGTCGATCCAGATCAGTACGAGTGCCCGTACGATCTCGATCTCGACCGCAAGCGCGTCGCCGGTCATCTCGCGTTCTCGCAGGGCCCCCGCACGTGTCCTGGCGCGCCGATCTCGCGGCTCGAACAGCAGCTCGCGTGGGGGCGACTCTTGGACCGGATCGAGTCGCTCGAGTACGCACCCGGCAACACGTTCGTCCATCAGCCCGGTATCATGCTCGGGACCCTCGAGCTGCGGCTGAGCTTCACGAAAGCGCCTGCCTAGCCGCGCGCGCCCGTCATCCGATTCGCGGGGAGACCGAAGCGGCGATGGAGCCGACCGAACATCGCATCGCCACGGGCCGCCTCGAACAGGCGTACTTCGAGTGGGGGGCCGAGCATCGGGGCAGCGGGCCGACCCTGCTCCTCGTCCATGCGACGGGGTTCCACGCGAGGTGCTGGGATGCCGTCGTGTCTCGGCTCGGCGCCCGCCACATCGTGGCCGTCGACCAGCGGTGCCACGGGCGGAGCGAACCGCGTAGCTTCGACCACTGGAACGTCTTCGGAGCCGATCTCGCCGCGTTCGTCGAGGCCCTCGATCTCGTCGATCTGGTCGGTGTCGGGCACTCGATGGGGGCCCACGCTCTCGTCGACGCCGCTGCGGCCGAGCGCAGCCGATTTCGCAACCTCGTGCTGATCGATCCGGTGATCGCTTCAGCGGACGACTACCAGACGGGCGGGTGGACGATCTCGAAGCTGTCCGGCGCGCCGCATCCGACGTCGAAGCGCAAGCGCTTCTTCGATTCGCCCGAGGCGATGATCGACCGGTTTCGAGATCGAAAGCCCTACGACGTCTTCGTGCCCGAGGCGCTCGATGCGTATTGCCGCTTCGGGCTGCGGCCGGTGCCTTCGGGCGAGGGCTACGAACTGGCCTGCCCGCCCGAGTTCGAAGCGGCGATCTACATGACGAGCCGCACCAACGCGGGGGTCTACGACAGCGTGCGTTCGCTTGAGCTGCCGGTGTTGATCCTCCGCGCCAAGCGACCCGACCCCGATCGCGACGTGATGGATTTTTCGGCGTCGCCGACGTGGCCGGGCCTCGTGGCCGAGTTCCCGAACGCGCAGGAGATCCACTTCGAAGATCTCACGCACTTCTTGCCGATGCAGGTCCCCGACGTGGTCGCGCGGCTGATCCTCGAAGAGGTCGATGCACCGGGGCGTGCCCGCAGCTGAGGGCCCGTCGCGGCGCGGGTCGCATCAACCGTCGCCAACGTGCGCGATGTCGAGCCGGTGGCGCACGATCTTCCACCCTTCCTCGAACCGGGCCATCTCTGTCCGGTAGGTCCCCCAGACGATGAAGAGGCCGGTCTTGGGAGGCTGATGGACGTGGATCGCCTGCAGGTCGGTCTGCGCACGCGCTCGGTCGCCCTCGACCTCGGCGAGCACCGGGCCCAGCATGTGCTGCGTGCGACCGAAGGCCGACAGGGCCGTCCGAACGAAATCGATCCAGGCATCGGGCCCGACGAGCGTTTCGGGCCCGAAGCCCTCGGCCTCGAGCTTCTCGTCGAAGAGGCTGCGAAAGCGGTCGTAGTCGCGATCGTCGACGTGGCGCGCGTACCGGGCCATGACGTCCGAGATGGCGAGTCGATCGGCCAGGCCGTGTGCATCCGTGTTCATGAGGTCTCCTTCTCGATGCGACGAGGCGCGAGGTCGTCGCCCACCCGCCGCGCCATCTCTTCGTGGTACGCCGTGGGCTTGCACTCGCGATCGTTGAAGCGGTTCGCCGTGTAGCCCATCGAATCGCGCGTCTTCGCGAGCTGCTCGAAGACGAAGACGTCCTGCTCGACGATCGGTTTCAAGATCTGGTGCCACCAGTTGCCGACCCGCTCCTCGTACGCCTCGCCGCCATCGGCGTACATCAGCTCCCAGCAGACGAAGCGCGTCGAGTGGGGTCCGGTCGGGATCGGCTGAAAGAGTTGAAGATGTTCGGGCAGGTTGTTGAACACCGCGGTCGGAAACACGACGTAGTGGCAAGTGGCGTGTTCGAAGTGGTCGCCGTCGGCACGAAGCTGCTCGAGGCTCACCGGGTCGAGCGGGACCACCATCATCGAGTGCGGGCCGAAGACCGCGTACGACGTCTCACGCGAAGCGGTGACCGTCGACTTCGGCACCTTGTGCGTCTCCTCGATGTGGTACGTCTCGTTGAAGCCATCGACGATCGCCTTGTAGTTGCACGGCAGGTCGTACGCGCACTTCTCGAGCACGACCATGTCCTCCATGCGATAGCGCGCGAGTTCGTCGCCGATCGGCCCGAGTGACTCGACGAAGGGCGGTGCCGCGTCAGGGCCAGCGAGGAAGATCCAGAGCCATCCGCCCCACTCCTCGACCGCCACCGGCGGGGCGCAGAGCCCCTCGAGCTGCGCCTTCGCAAAGTCGCTTCGGTCGGGCACGCCACGAAGCGCGCCGTCTCGGCCGTAGACCCAGCCGTGCCACGGACACGTGAAGGCGTGCGCGCCTTCGCCACGCGGCTCGTGGACGATGCGCGCGCCGCGGTGCTGACACACGTTGTGAAACGCGCGCACGCTCCCATCGCCTTGGCGAACGATCGCGACGGTCTCGCCGTGCCCTTCATAGAGCACGTGATCGCCCGCGTTCGGAATCTCTTCACTGCGACCGCCGACGAGCCAGCTGTGACGCAGGACGCGCGTGCGCTCGAGCTCGTACCGCGCGGGGTCGGTATATGCGCTGGCGTCGAGGTTCGAGGGCGGGATCCCCGGCAGCTGGGGTACGCCGTCGCCGTGCCGGCGCGGACCATCGCCGCGGGAGGGGCGGTACACCATGGGGGGCCTCCGTAGCCGTCACGGCCGAGCCCCAATTCGTATCGCACTTCGGTGTGGCCGATCAGGTCGATCGAGTCTCCGATTCGCGCGGCGGCGTGGGGCGGCGCCGGGTACCGTTGGCGGCCGCAGCGGATGGCGGTCGAGTGGGCCGCCAATGCGCCGGAGGGAGGCCGTGGCGACCACGCGTGATCCGCGCTCGTTCGATGCCCGGGACGACGTGCTCTCGTTCTTCAGCCTGCGCCACGCCACGTTCGATGAACGCCTCGACGCCGCACGCGAGGCGGGCTTCGAGGGTGTTGGAATGCTGCTGCACCAGTATCTCGAGCTCGTCGAGTCGGGGCGCAGCGACGCCGAGCTGAAGGCTGCGCTCGATCAGCGTGGGCTCGCGCTCGTCGAAATCGAAGCCCTGCTGGGCTGGGCCGCGCCCGAGGGCGCGCCGCTGCGACCCGTCGCCGATCACCACCTCGAAACCGCCTGCCACATGGCCGACGTGTTCGGCGCCCGCCATCTGCAGGTCACCGGGCCCGTCGATACGTCGATCGACGCCGCCGGGCGCGCGTTCGCGCGCGTCTGCGACCGGGCGGCAGAGGTGGGGCTTCGCGTCGCGATCGAGTTTCTGCCCCCGAACGACGTGCCCGACGCGAAGACGGCGCTCGCGATCGTCGAAGCCGCCGATCGAGACAATGGCGGGGTCTGCGTCGACGTCTGGCATCATTTTCGCGGCGCGCGCGACGACGCGCAGCTCCGCGCCCTGCCCGGGGACCGAATCGTCTCGGTGCAGCTGAGCGACGGCGCACTCGAGCCGGAAGACCCCGAGCAGGACTACTTCGCGGATTGCCTCGAGCACCGGCGACCCTGCGGCGAGGGCGCCTTCGACATTGCCCACGTGCTCGACATCCTCGACGCGAGCGGCTGCCGTGCGCCGCTCAGCTACGAGGTGATCTCGAGCGAGCTGCAGGGCCGGCCGCACGTCGAGGCGGCCGGTCGCATCAAGGCGGGGGCCGATCGGCTGCGCCGGGCTCGCGGCCGAGCCGAGGCTTGAATTCGACGGGTTGGGCAGAACCCGCTGGCGCTGGGTACGCTTCGAGGTGTTGGGTCGAAGGGCTGCAGGTGCAGCCGTCATGATCGGCGCACGCGCGCACGACGACCGGTGCAGGGCCTCAGGGGCGTGATGGCCGCGGCCCCGCGACCCACGACACCGAAGAGGAGATCGCATGAAGCCCTCGGAGTACGCCGAGCACGATGCCACGGGACTGGCCGAGCTGATCGCGTCGAAGCAGGTGACGCCGGCCGAGGTCGTCGACTGCGCGATCGGTCTGATCGACGGGCTGAACCCGCAGCTCAACGCCGTGATCCACCGCCACGACGAGCGGGCGCGGGCCGAGGCGGCGAGCGCACTGCCGGCCGGACCGTTCCAAGGCGTGCCGTTCCTGTTGAAGGATCTCGGCGGCGGCAATCGCGCCGGCGACCCCCACCACTGGGGCGCCCGCTTCTTGAAAGAAGCGGGCTACACGGCCCCCTCGACCTCGTACCTCGTGGAGAAATTCCTCGCCGCAGGGCTGGTCGACGTCGGTCGAACGAACGTCCCCGAGCTCGGCGCGTGGTCGGTCACCGAGTCAGAGGCCTACGGCCCGTGTCGCAACCCGTGGAACACCGATCACTCGAGCGGCGGCTCGAGCGGAGGGGCGGCCTCGGCCGTCGCGGCGCGCATCGTCCCGGCGGCCCACGCGAGCGACGGCGGGGGATCGATCCGAAATCCCTCGAGTCAGTGCGGGATCGTCGGCCTCAAGCCTTCGCGAGCGCGCATCTCGCTCGGTCCCGACGTGGGCGAGTCATGGGCGGGCATGATCTTCGAGTTCGTGGTCGCGCGCAGCATGCGCGACGTGGCCGGCCTGCTCGATGCGGTACACGGGCCGATGCCGGGCGATCCGTACGGCGTCGCCGCGCCAGCGCGTCCGTACGTCGAGGAGGTCGGGGTCGATCCCGGCGTACTGCGGGTCGGCGTCCTCGCACACCACGAAGAGATGCCGGTGCATGCCGACTGTGCCGAGGCGGCCGAGGCCGCCGGCCGGCTGCTCGAGGGGCTCGGGCATCACGTCGAGGCATCGCATCCTGCGCCGGTCACCTCGGCCGAGCTGTTGCCGCATACCCTGAACGTGATCTCGTGCTACCAGGCGCGGGCCGTCGAAGACTTCGGTCAGCTCATCGGGCGTACGCTCGGGCCGAAAGACCTCGACGCGAGCAACTGGGCCGTGACCGAGATCGGTCAGCAGGTCACCGGCACCCAGTACCTCGCCGCCATGCAGGCCTACCAGGCCTATCAGCGCGCCATGGCCGCGTGGTGGGCCGGCGGCTTCGACCTGCTGGTCACGCCGATGATCGCCGCCCCGCCGCCGCGGGTCGGTGAGATGATCCCCGACCCCGCCAACCCGATGGATGCGTTCATGCGCTCGGGCAGCCTGCTGCCGTTCGCGATTCCGTTCAACGTGACGGGCCAGCCGGCTATCTCGCTGCCGCTGCACTGGAACGCGGCGGGGCTGCCGATCGGCGTCCAGCTGGTCGCGGCCATGGGGCGCGAAGACCTGCTGCTTCGGGTGGCGAGCCAGCTCGAAGCCGAGGTGCGCTGGGGCGAACGCAAGCCCGGCGTCTGCGCGGGCTGAGGTTTCGTCCGCCGCCGTGGCCGTCGGAAGGAGCGCATCGGGAACGACACGGCTCGGCTAGAACTCGACGCCGACCGTGAACAGCACCGAGTCGATGCCGAGATTCGGCGGATGCGTACCTGCGTTCGAAATGTGATGGAAGCGCGTCTCGAAGAGCAGCGATCGTCCCGATGCGAGCGGACGACGCACGCCGATCCCGCCTTCGAGCCAGAACTGAAAACCGTCGTCCTGATAGACCAGGTCGAAGTCGGTGCCGCCGATGCCCGCCACGCCGACGAGAAACGGCTGCCAGCCTGCATTGCGGAGGAAGCGCCAGCGGAACCCGGCGGTGACGGCGCCGGCGAAGCCTGCCGAAGGCGAGAAGTTCACGAGCAGCTGGGGCTCGAGCACGATGTCGAGGGCCGAGCCACCGTGCCGGCCCGATCTTCGCCAGTCGGCAAGCTCGGCGAAGAGCTGCGCAGACATCACCAGCATCTGGGGTTCGGTGACATCAGCCTCATCGGGGTGTCTCACGTTCTGGATCGCGTGCGCGTAGCCGAGCGACACGCTGAAGCCGCGCTCGCGCACGTACTCCTCCCCAGCTTTCGAGTCGGCGGAAGGCGCGACCTGCGCCGTCGCCGTCCCCGCGCAGACGAGCGCAAGTGCGAACACGAAGGCGGGCAGGGTCGAGCGGGGGCGCACGGGCATGGGGTTCGGTTGGTTCCGGCCGGGGCTTCGTGCGGCCGAGTCGAGCGCGGAGCGCACGGACCGCAAGGGGGCGGCGACGCGGCCGCTTCGGGGAGCGCGGGAGCATACCCGCTTCGATCTGGATCGGCGCCCGTGCGGTGGGGCTTGAGCGGCGCTGCCGGCGGGTCTTGAAGAGCGCCGCCGGCGGGTCTTGAAAAGCGCTGCCGGCGGGTCTTGAAAAGCGCCGCCGACGGGTGCCTCAGCCGCTCGCGGGTCGGCCTCGGGCCTGGTCGACGAAGATCGGCGACGACCACGCGCGTTCTTCCGCCTCGGCCAGGCAATCGTCGTCGCGCGCTGTCGGCTCGCGGGCGAAGCACGGATTCACCGCGACGCAGGCGCCGCTCTCGTCTTCGGTGCAGCGCAGCCCGTCGCCGTTGATCGTCGGCGTCGCCTCTTCGATCGCGCGCACGTAGTAGACCGCGTCACGGCCCGACGACACGAACTCGGGGTCGCTGAACGTCGCGACGCAGCCATAGGTCCCGGCCGGACACGGCAAGACGAGCCACGGGTCTTCGACCAGCTCGGCAACGGGCTCAGACGGCTCGACCTGGGGGCGGATGCGCACCACCTCGAACCGGTCGATGCGCTTTCGCTGGTCGCTCGGGTGGTCGCACTCGCCGCGGCAGACGCGTTCGAGCCGCTCTGCGCCGAGGGCCAGGGTGGCATCGTCGGGGCAGCCGGGCTGCTGCACGAACGCGCCGAGCGCACGCACTTCGAAGGTCGGCGCTTCGGTGCGCTCGACGCTGCTGCCCATCGGCTGGCGCTCGCCGGTCGCGGCATCGACGAGATCGAACCAGAGCAGGATCCGCTCGCCGCTCGTCCCGTACACCTGTTTGCGATCGAGGGCCTGCCAGATCGAGTCGCGGTCCCGACCCGTGCTGTGCACCGCGACGAGGCCACCTGCCCCGAAGAAAGACGAGAAGCGCTCGAAGAAGGGCCCGAGATTCGGCACTTCGTCGGCCGGCGTCGCGGTTGCGACGGGGTCCTGCGAGGTGCGCAGGATCGGCGGTGGTCCCAGCATGCCGAGCGCCGAGTCGGTCATCGACATGCGATCGACCTCCTTGTAGCCGGTGCCGGGTCTCGCGGTGTGCACGTCGCTCGAGCCGATGAGTCCGAAGCGGAACCGCTTCGCCTGCGTGGCGTCGTCGCCTGGCCCGAAGTCGCGAATCGCGAGCGCGTACTGCACCGAGCCCCCGGGTCGGTAGTTGTACGCGGGCATGTAGCAGTCGGTGCACTGACCCGCGTCGAGCCACTCCGCGACGCTGCTGCCGGGCACCGTGAGGTACCCGATGCTGCCGCCGAGCTTGACGTGCTGGCGCCGCGCATCGGCCGCACGCGCGTCGCACTCGTCGGGGCTCGCGCCTTCGACGACGCAGCGCGCACGGATGATCTCGCCGGCCTGCCAGCACTCGGGCGTATAGCCCGCGCTCGGCGCCGGACATCTCGGCTCCCCGCTCGCGTCGGTCACGATCGCGCGCCACGGTCGATAGTTCTCGATGTTGCCGTGCCCCGAGAAGACCTCGATCAACGGCTCGTGCCGATCGGGCTCGACGTGCGCCGCAAGCTGCTTGTCCCAGGTCGTCCCGGGCGGCGTGTAGAAGCCCCAGGTATTGCCGTGGGGGATCACCATGTACGGGAAGCCCCAGTCGTCCATCTTGGCGAACAGCTCGGTGGGCGTCGCCGCGCTCTCCTGACAGTCGGAGGGCAGCTCGCGTTCCGGTACGCCGGACGCGCAGGGGATGCGATCGCGGCGCTCTTCGAGGTAGAGCGCGAAGTCGTTGTACGGCTGGCGCCCCTGCCCCCCCGGCGCGCCCGCGATGAGCCCGAGACGCATCACCGCGTTGTAGGGATTCGCGTCGCCGGGGAAGAGCTGCGCGCGCGACGCGATGGGGCGGGCCGGCACGACGTCGTCGCTCGTGTCGCGCAGGATCACGTTCTTGTGGCCGTAGTGATCGTCGGGCGTGTTGCCGATCTGCGTCCACTCCCAGCCGAGGAACGTCACCATGTCGGGGTCCGCGGGGTCGCCCGCGGCGGCGTTGCACGAGCGCACCATCTCGCGCGTCTCTTCCCAGTTGCGCGCGGTCAGGCTCTCGGCGTGGTCGTTGATCGACCAGAAGTCGAGCCCCGCGCAGAACCGCGCGAAGTCACACGCATCGGCAGGCGGGTGCGCGCCTTCGCCCTGATTCATGGGCAGGCTGATGCTGTAGGCGTCGAACGAGAACGTCGTGTGCGCATGCAGGTCGCCGAAGAGGATCTGCGTCTCGCCCGGCACCTCGAGCAGCGCCCGCGCTTCGGCCTGCGACGACTCTTTCGCAGCGACGATCGCCTCGTCACGCGCGCGGTCGGTGACGACGCCTCCGGTCTGGGGCTCGCCGAAGAAGCCCAGGCTCACCACGTAGCCGAAGCCGACGATGATCGCCGCGAGTGCGAGAATCGAGACGAGTGCGCGGCGCATGCGACCTCCGGGATCGAAACACAAAGACGGTAGGCCCTTCGGGCCGGCCGGGCTGGTTCTGATTCGCGAGCGATCGCCGGTCGATTCAGCCGATGCGTGCGCTCTGACCGCCATCGACGGGCAGCAGAACGCCCGTCACGAAGCGCGATTCGTCGCTCGCGAGGTAGAGCGCGGCGTAGGCGACATCCCACGCCGTGCCCATCTTCTGGCCGAGGGGGACCTGCGCATCGCGGGCGGCGACGAGCTTCGGCTTGTCGATGCCGAGGGCCTTCGACACACCCTCGATGGCCATGGGCGTGTTCATCAGGCCCGGCATGATCGCGTTCACGCGAATGCCGTGCTGGGCGTTGCCCATGGCGAGCGCGTGGGTCATCGCGTTCATCGCCGCCTTCGAGACCTTGTACGCGAACATCGGGGCCGAGCAGATGGCCGCGATCGAAGAGATGTGGACGATCGAGCCGCTCTGCTGGTCGCGCATGTGCGGCAGCGCGTGGCGCGACATCCGCCAGGCGCCCTTGAGATTGACGTCGAGGATGCGATCGAAGGCCTCCTCCGAGATCGACGTCGCGCTGGCGTCTCCCGTCCCGATCCCCACATTGTTGTGGAGCACGTCGATGCGACCGTATGCGCGAATGCAGGTCTCGATCACGCGTGCGCAGTCGGCATCGCTCGTGATGTCGGCGCACACCGGCTTCGCTTCGAGGCCCTCGTCTTCGACCTGCGCGCACGTCTCTTGCGCCGAGGTCTCGTCGCGGTCGACGACGACGACGCGCGCGCCTTCGCGCGCGAAGAGCAGCGCGGTGGCGCGGCCGTTGCCGATCTCGTCGCCAGGCGTCTGTCCGCCGCCGACGACGACGGCGATCTTGTCGGCGAGCCGCATGCGGCCGCCTACGCGATCTCGGGCGCGGCGTAGAACGCGGCGACGTGCGATTGGTCGTCCTGGTTCCACGGATGG
Organism: Myxococcota bacterium; assembly: GCA_965250285.1. Lineage (GTDB taxonomy): Bacteria > Myxococcota_A > UBA9160 > UBA9160 > UBA4427 > CAYYSY01. Next base: position 4,021,746 of record OZ252299.1, on the reverse strand, counting down.
AAGCTGCGATCGAACCACGCCTTCAGCAGCTCGGCCTGGGCATCGCGCGAGAGCGTCTCGATCTCGCGCGCCTGGATGCGCATGGCGCGCGTGGTCGGCTCGGGGTCGGCCTTGATCATGCGCCGCGCCATGATGGCGAAGGGCGGGCCGAAGCAGAGCAGGCCGATCACGGTCGAGAGCATCCGAGTCCAATAGCCGCCGCCGACGGCGCGCAGCACGTCGAAGGCCACGGCCTTGTGCTCGAGCTCCTCGGCGGCATGCCAGCGCCAGAAGCGCAGCGCCTCGGGATGCATCAGGTCGGCGAGCTTCGGCTCGGCGAAGAGTACGTGCGCGCCCGTCGCCGTCAGGTGCTCGAAGAAGACCGTGATGCCGAGCTGGATCCGCTTGGGCAGCCAGCGGCTTGCGCGCTCGAAGACCTTCGCCGCGTAGGCCTCTTCGCGTGCGACGTCGATTCCGTGCTCGCCGAGATGGGCGTTGAAGGCGTTGTGCGCGCGAACGTGATGGCCTTCTTGCTGGATGAAGGCCTGCACGTGCTGGCGCAGCTCGGGGTCGTCGACGCGGTCGGCATAGTTGCGAACCGATTGGATGAAGAAGCGTTCGCCCGGCGGAATCATGATCGAGAAGGTGTTCTCGAGGTGCGTCACGATCTTGTTGCCGCCGAACCAGTATTTGGGGATCGCGCCGAGCTCACGAAACGCGAAACGACGGGGCTGGATCTCGACACCCTGGGGCAGAGTGGGCGGCGAGGCGGCGGGGGCGGAGGCGGGCGGGGCGGGCGGCATCGGGGATCTCCCTCGAACGGGCGCAGAACCTCATTCTACTGCGATGGGTCCAAGCGGGCACACGCGCTCCAGAGCACCCCGGCCGCGCCCGCAGCCGCCCCGATGGCAGCGAGGTGGGCCGAGGGCGGCGATGGTCGTGGTAGCCTGACGCCATGGGGCTGCTCGCACCGCTGCTCGAGATTCAGGAAATCGACCGCACCTGCGATCGGCTGCGCGCGCAACGCCGCGATCTGCCCGAGCGCACCCAGCACGCCAAGATCGAGGCGCGCATCGCCGACACCGACGTCGCGCACGCGAAGCTCGTCGAACGCCGGGCCGAGATCGATCGCAGCGAGCACGCCGTCGCCGATGAGGTCGCCGGCGTCGCGGCGCGCGCAAAGGGCGTCGAAGACACCCTCTACGGCGGCACCGTGACGGCCGCGCGCGACCTCGCCGCGCTGCAAGAAGAGATCGAGGGGATTCGAGCCGAGCAGTCGACGCTCGAGACGCGCGAGCTCGAACTGCTCGAAGAGATCGAAGGGGTCGAGGGCGAGATGACCGAGAACCGCGCGGCTCGGGCCGAGATCGAGCAGGAGCTCGGGGGTGTGGCCAAGTCGCTGCAAATGGCTGAATCGGTCATCGATGCCGAGATCGGCGAGCTCGCTCGCGAGAAGGCGGGTTACGCCGACGGGCTGCCCCGCCCGGTCCTCGATGCGTACGAAGAGCTCCGCGGTCACGAGCGGCTCGGCGGCGTCGCCGCGGCGCCCTTCACCGAGAAGGGCTGCGGCGGGTGTCGCATGGCGTTGCCCCGGCTCGAGATGCAGACGATGCGCGAGCAACCGGAAGACGCGGTGCTGCACTGCGAGAACTGCAACCGGCTGCTCATTCGCTAGCGATGCTTCGGTCTGCAGTTCGCATAACCGGGCTGCCGACCTGCGCATCGACTGCGTGTTTCCGAATTTGGAAAATCTCCGGCGCTCGGTGATTTCGCCCAACGGCGCGTGCCGACAACGGGTAGTGTGTCTGCGGGGTGTGGGTCGGGGAGACCATGCGATGACGACCGACGTCGGCGAACCGGCGCTGCCGCGCCCGGCAACCGCCGATCGCATTCTCGACGCCGTCGAGGATGCCCTCTCGAAGAACGGGATTCGCGCCACGTCGATGGCCGACATCGCGCGCGCCGCCGGCGTGACGCGCATGACCGTCTATCGCTACTACGGTTCGCGCGAGGCGCTGCTCCGGGCGTTCATCGAGCGCGAGATGGGCTTCTACTACACGAACGTGATCGCGCGGGCGCAGAAGCTCGCTTCAGGACTGCGCAACGGCGAGAACGAGGCCCGAGTCGTGTTGGGGGAGATTTTCGAGTACTCGCTGAGCAAGTTCCTCCACAAGCCGATCGTCGCGGCGCTCATCGAGAACGACCCCGACATCACCCTTCCGGCCATCACGACGAATGCCGACTTCGTCTTGACCGGAGTCGTCAAGGCGCAGCGGGTGTACTTCGACCAGTGGCGTGAGCGCGGTCTGATCGCGCCGATCCCCTCGGACTGGATTTCCGATTGGGCCGGGCGGCTCCTGCTCTCCTGGCGATTTCAGACCAGTCCGGTCTTCGATACGTCCGACCCGTCGACCGCGCGCCAGCTCTTCGACACGTTCATCTGGCCGGTGCTCGACCCCGAGCGGCAACCCGCGGGCGGCGACTGAGCCCAATCGTCAGCCCGCTCGAGCGCGGATGGGTCGATCGGCTTCACCTCGATCGAATTCGGAAAATCGACGGCCCCTCTGGCGAGGGGCGGCGGCGACCCCCCTCGAGCCGGTAGTGTCCAGGTTCGGCCTTGGGACGGGGAGACGATGCGGTGACGAATGACGGTGAACGGGACGCCCAGCGCTCCGAGACCGCCGATCGCATCCTCGACGCCGTCGAGCGCTCTCTGGCGACCAAGGGTGTCAAGGCCACGTCGATGGTCGACATCGCCCGCGCAGCCGGCGTGACGCGGATGACCGTCTATCGGTACTACGGCTCACGCGATGAGCTGCTGCAGGCCTTCATCCAGCGCGAGCTGTCGCTCTACTACGCCGAGCTGTTCGAGCGCGTGCGCGAGATCTTCGCGCGCACGCCCGAGGGCGAGAACCCGGCGCACGACGTGCTCTGTGAGCTGACCGAGTTCACGGTGTGCAAGTTCTACCGCAAGCCCGTCATCGCGGCGCTCGTCGAGAACGACCCCGAGCTCGTGCTGCCCTACGTCACCATTCGGGCCGACTTTCTGCTCGGCGGTATCGTCAGCGCCGAGCGGGAGATGCTCGACCACTGGAAGTCGCAGGGCTGGATCGCGCCGCTCCCGTCCGACTGGATCGCCGAGTGGCTCGGTCGCCTCGCGGTCTCGTGGCGATTCCAGACCAGCCCCGTCTTCGATACGTCCGACCCGGCGACGGTGCGCCAGCTCTTCGACGCGTTCATCTGGCCGGTGCTCGACCCCGAGCGCTACGTGCCCCCGAGCGACTGAGCGGGCGCGCAGGCCCCGCACGGCCGAGCCCGGTCACACTGCGCCGCAACCGGTACAATCAAGGGCCCCGTGCGCTCGCGCCCGACGCGAGCAGGGGGTCGCCCACGGGCGACCGGGAGGCCCGCCCATGACGGACGCGACCCATCGCTCGACTGGCCGAGGCTTCGCCTGGCCGCCGGCCTGGCGTCCGCGATTCGATCGGCGCTGCCCGGTCCCCGGCGACCTCGACCGCGTCACCGACTTCGGCGAAGAGGACGAGCCGCACGGCATCACCCGGCGCGAGGTCGAAGCGCTCTGGCGGACGACCCGCGAGATCTACCGCTCGGGCGCGCACCCGGCGCTCGCGATCTGCGTGCGACACAACGGCCGCCGCGTACTGCACCGCGCAATCGGCTACGCGTCGGGCGGCGGCCCCGACGACCCGCCGACCGGGCCGAAGACGCCCGTCACCGTGCAGACCCCGCTGTGTCTGTTCTCGGCCTCGAAGGCGGTGAGTGCGATGGTGATCCACAAGCTCGACGAGGCGAACGTGCTGCGCCTCGACGATCGGGTCTGCGACTACATCCCCGAGTTCTCGAGGGGCGGCAAGCACCTCATCACGCTGCGCCACGTGCTCTCGCACCGCGCCGGCGTCCCCAACCTGCCGCGAGAGGCGATCGATCTCGACCTGCTCGGCCGGCCGGGCGACGTCGTCGATCTGCTCTGTGAGGCCGATCTGGTCTCGCGCCCCGGGCGCGCGCTCGCGTATCACGCGGTGACTGGCGGCTTCATTCTGGCCGAGGTCGTGCAACGCGTGACGGGGCACGACATCCGCCATGTGTATGACAATGAGATCGGTCAGCCGCTCGGCGCGCGCACCATGAGCTTTGGGGTGCGTCCCGACGATGTCGACCGGGTCGCGGTCAACGCGTTCACCGGTCTGCCGGTCGTGCCGCCGCTCAAGCAGATCTTGCAGCGCGCGCTCGGGCTGAACCTGCCCGACGTCGTCGAGCTGTCGAACGATCGACGCTTTCTCGAAGGGGTGATTCCGTCGGCGAACACCTGCGCAACGGCCGACGAGCTCTCGGTCTTCTATCAGTGCCTGCTTCAGAGCGGGGAGTGGCAGGGCAAGCGCGTCTTCGAGCCGCGCACCGTCCGGCGCGCGACCGCCGAGCAGGCGATCTGGGAGATCGACTTCACGCTCGGCATTCCGATTCGCTACGGGCTCGGCTTCATGCTCGGCGGAAAGAATCTGAGTCTCTTCGGTCGCGACAACCCGTTCGCCTTCGGACACCTCGGCCTGTCGAACGTCTTCGGCTGGGCCGATCCTGAGCGGGCGATCTCGGTCGCCTTGCTGACGACGGGCAAGGGCATCATCGGTCCGCACATGAAGGCGCTCTACGACTGGCTGAAGGCGATGGGCGATACGTTCCCGCGCGACGCGGCGCGTCCGCCGTCGGAGGCGTTCCGGCAGCTGTCCGACCCGTGAGGTCGCAGGGCGCTACGCGTCGCCCGTGAGCTGTCGCAGCATCGTCGCGGTATCCCAGTACACCCGTTCGCGAACGATCTTCGTGCCTTCGAAGACGAAGAAGGCCGTCATCTGGCACTCGAAGCGGCGCCCGGTCGGTGCGAGTCGACCGAGCGGTCCTTCGTGCGTGCCGCGCAGCCAGAACTCGACGATCACCGCGTCGTCGGCATGCCGCAGCGAGATCAGCTCGTTCCGCTGATCGGGGAACGCGCCTCGAGACTCTGCGAAGTACGCGCGGACCTCGGCCTCGCCGTCGAAGGTGCGGCCCGTCGCGATCAGCTCGTATCTCGGGTGGTCGAACGTGTCGATCACCGCGTCGAAGTCGAGCTCGTTCTCGGCCTGCATGTGCTGACGGACGATGCGCTCGCGTTCGGCGCGCAGGGCGCCGCCCGAGCCTGACGTGGGCGCTGCGCTCACGAGCGGGTCGCCACGCCGCGATAGAGCGTGGTCAGAATGGCGGGGCCGTCGCCCAGGAAGCGATCCATCGACTGCAGCTCGAAGCCGCTGTCTTCGACGAGACGGTCCATCTTGCGGTTGATGTGGCAGCCATCGGCGATGCGCGTCCAGATCGGGTCGAGCCGATCCTGCCAGCGTGCGGTGCTGCTCTCGTCGCTCCGCCCGTGCTCGATGAACACGTAGCGTCCACCGGGCTTCAGCACGCGGCGCATCTCGGCGAGGGCGGCGGCGGCGTCGGGAATCGAGCAGAGCGTCCACGTGGTGACGATCGTGTCGAAGCGACCCGCGTCGAAGGGCAGGTCGCCGTCGGCGCGCAGGGTCGTGCGCTCGACCGGGAAGGGTGCCTCGGCGATGCGGTCTTCGACCACCGGCACGCCGTCGGTGGGCATCGGGTCGAGCCCCGTCACGTTGCGGACCTCGTCGCCGTAGTATCGAAGATTGAGCGCCGTGCCGAAGCCGACCTCGAGCACCTCGCCCGAGGCCAGCCGGATCGTGTCGGGGCGGTGCTCGTTGAGGGCGCGCATCACGACCTCCTGGATGCGCGGCTTCAGCCAGGTGCGGAGGCCCATGAGCTCGTCTCCTCGGTTTCGGGGCGTGTTCGGGCCCGCCCCCGGCTCTCGGGACACGCGCCGGGCTCACCCAGCGGCCGGGGACGCGCGACGCATCCGATCCGGCCCCCCGCGAAACTTCGGCGGGTCATCTGGCATTCTACCCCGTGCGCCCGGCCCCCGTCGGAGGCTCGGGCCCCGCCCTTCCACCCCAGACCGAGGTCTCGAGCCCGTTGACTGCATCTCCGCCCACGCCCACGCCCTTCGCGCCGCTCTCGTTCGCCCACGGTCCGGCGATGCCGAACCGCGTCATGCTCGCGCCGCTGACCAACCTGCAGAGTCATTCCGACGGCACCCTCAGCGATGACGAGTACCGCTGGCTGACGATGCGCGCGCACGGCGGCTTCGGCAGCGTCATGACTTGCGCGGCGCACGTGCAGGCCGTGGGGCAGGGCTTTCCAGGCCAGCTCGGCATCTTCGGTGACGAGCACCTCGAAGGCCTGACCCGCCTCGCGAAGGAGATTCGAGACAACGGCAGCGTGGCGCTCGCGCAGTTGCACCACGCGGGCATGCGATCGCCGGCGGATCTGGTCGGTGCGACGCCGGTCTGTCCGTCGGACAACGAAGAGACCGGCGCCCGGGCCCTGTCGCTCGAAGAGACCGAAGCGCTCATCGAAGACTTCATCGCCGCTGCGGTGCGAGCCGAACGCGCCGGCTTCGACGGGGTCGAGATCCACGGCGCCCATGGCTACATCGTCTGCCAGTATCTCTCGGCCGAGATCAACCAGCGCGAGGATCAGTATGGCGGCTCGCTCGAGAACCGCGCGCGCCTGCTCTTCGAGATCGTCGAGGGCGTACGGGCGCGCTGCCGCCCCGACTTCATCGTCGGCGTGCGCCTCTCGGCCGAGCGGTTCGGCATCACGCTGGCCGAATCCGTCGAGGTGGCGACGCGCCTCTGCGACGAGGCGCGCATCGACTTCCTCGACATGTCGCTCTGGGACGTGTTCAAGGAGCCGGCCGAAGAGGCCTACGCCGGGACCAAGCTGCTCGATCACTTCACGGCGATCGATCGAGGCGGTGTGCGGCTCGGGGTCGCGGGCAAGATCATGAGCGGAGCCGACGTGCGCGCGTGCCTCGGCGCGGGTGTCGACTTCGTGCTGCTCGGCCGCGCCGGCATCCTCCATCACGACTTCCCGAAGCGCCTCGAAGCCGACGCCGACTTCGCGAGCGTGGCCGTGCCGGTCAGCGCCGACTATCTGCGCGAGCAGGGCCTCGGTGAGGCGTTCCTCGGCTACATGTCGGGCTGGAAGGGCTTCGTCGAAGAGCCGGCCGACGCGAACGCGTGAAGCGGGCGCGGGGCGCGTCTCAGCCGTCGTAGAAGCCGGGCGCGTGCAAGCCGATCAGCGTGCGGTCGCGCTTCGACGCGGCGCGAGCGGTCGCTTCGTCGCTGACCTGGTTGACCTCGGCGGTCGTGCACAGCCGCTGCGCCAGGTCGCGTCGGCCGTAGTGCGCCTGCAGGAAGAACCGGCCGTGCTCCCCCGCCTGCGTCGGCATGCGTCGGTGCCAGACGTCCGACACGAACAGCACGACGTCGCCCGAGCGACCGAGTAGGGGGCGACACGCCTCGCCTTGCCACTCGAGGGCTGCATCCTTCAGGTGATCGAAGGGCGGGTGCTGCCCCGACCGGTGCGAGCCGGGGATCACCGCCGTGGGCCCGTCTTCGAGCCGCGAGTCGATCAGCAGAATGTGGCAGCCGATCGCGAAGACCGGGTACGGGATCTCGTCGGGCCAGGCCGTGCCCTCGGGCCGCGGCACGTGCGGCCCCGCGTCGATGTGCCAGATGTCGCTTTCGTCGGATCCATCGACCCCCGACGGGTTGCGCCAGGCGGTGTTCGCGATCACGTGACAGTCGGCGCCGAGCAGGGGCTCGATCGTCTCGAGGATGCGCGGGTGGGCGATCGCGCGCTGGCACGCGGCGCTCCGGTTCAACATCGCGTAGCGGTGCTGATCGTGCTCGGGCGTCTTGAGCCGCGCCGGCCGGTCGTCGATCGGCTCGGCGTCGAAGACGGCATCGATCTCGCGCGCCAGCTCGGCCACTGCGTCGCCATCGAAGACCTGCTCGAGCACGGCGAATCCATCGGCTTCGAGCTGGGCGGCCGCTTCCGGGACGGGTGCGTCGAGCACCTCGAGGAACCCGTAGTGTCGTCGGATCATGCTGCGAGGATAGAGCGCTGCGCGCAGGCCTGCGCCGCCGCGTGGCGCCGGCCGGGCTGCGGTAGGCTCGAACTGCCCGCGCCGGCGCACGCACTGCACGCCGTCGCGCCACTCAGGGAGAGCACCATGAAGACGTCGATTCGCGTGGGCGGACCGAACACGGGCGGCCGAGAACACTTCGAGTCGATCGTGCAGCTCAGCGTCGAAGCCGAGAAGCTCGGCGTCGACCGCGCCTGGAGCGCCGAGGCCTGGGGCATGGACGCGGTGACCCCGCTCGCGTTCATCGCCGCCCGCACCACGCGGCTCGAGCTGGGCACGGGCATCATGCAGGTCTGCGCGCGCACGCCCGCTTCGACGGCGATGACGGCGCTCAGCATGGATACCGTGACCGGCGGGCGCTTCATCCTCGGGCTCGGCAACTCGGGGCCCCAGGTGGTCGAGGGCCTGCACGCCCAGCCTTTCGATCGGCCCCTCACGCGCATGCGCGAGACGATCGACATCGTACGGCTGGCCTCGCGCGGCGAGAAGCTCGCCTACGAGGGGCGCGCGTTCTCGCTGCCCCGCCCCGGCGGACAGGGCAAGGCGCTGCGACTCGCGCTCCCGCCGGTCGACGTGCCGATCCATCTGGCGACGCTCACGCCGCGGGCGCTCGAGCTGACCGGCGAGCTTGCCGACGGCTGGCTCGGTACGTCGTTCACGCCCGATGCGGCCGAGGCCCACCTCGAGCATCTGCGACGCGGCGCCGACAAGGCCGGCCGGTCGCTGGCGGACCTCTCGCTGTGCGTCAACGTGACGGTGGCGATCACCGACGATCCCGAGCCGTTGATCCAGAGCCAGAAGCCGATGATCGCGTTCCAGCTCTCGGCGATGGGCTCACCCACCGTCAACTTCTACAACGATGCCTATGCGCGCAGCGGCTTCGAGCAGGCGTGCACCGAGGTGCGCGACATCTGGCTCTCGGGCGACCGCGCGGGCGCTGCGGCCGCGGTGCCCGACGAGATGGTGTGGCAGACGACGCTGATCGGCGACGAGGCCCGGGTGCGCGAGCGCATCCGCAGCTACCGCGACGTCGGCATCGACGAGCTGATGCTGCACCCGACGGGTCGCAGCGAAGGCGACCGCCTCGACATGCTCGGTCGTGGGGTCGAGCTCGTGAAGCAGGAGAGCGCCTGAGGCCCTCCGAGTCGTCGACCTCGATGGGTTGGCCGCAGCGGGGCGCTTGACCCGCGGGATGCGGGGCGGCGAATGGGGTGTGTTCACGTCGGGGCTGCGCCGGTCGGGCGCGATCGGCGGGTGGCTGCCCCCGGGCCGTCACGCTACCCGTTCGAGCATGCAGAAGCAGGGTATCTGGATCTTCTGGGTCGCCTCCGCGGCGGCATGGTTTCTCGGCAGCGGCATGATCGCGACGGTCGGCAAGTGGGCCTTCGTGATCACGCTCGTCGCCCACGTCGTCGAGTTCGTCTGGAAGCGACCGGTGTTCGAGCGCGCGGGTGGCTCGATGGGCCATCACTTCGTGCAGACGCTGATCTACGGGCTCTTCCACTGGAAGCCGCTCGAAGAGGGACTCGACGGGGAGGCTGCTCCGCCTTCGAGCGGTGCCTAGCCCCTCTGCGCACGTGGCGACGCTGACGCGCAATCTCTTTCGCGGGACCGGTGAAGGCCGCTTTGATCTCGAGGTCTCGGGCGCATGGCCCGATGACATCGATGGCTGGCTGTTCAACGTCGGTCCCGAGCGCAGTGAGCCGGGCGGTCATTGGTTCACCGGGCAGGGCGTGCTCTGTCGCATCGGCGTGCGCCCCGACGCGAGCGGCCGCATCCCGATGGACCTGCGACGCGTCGAGACACCGATCTCGAAGCTGCGCGACGCGCAGCCGGGTCTCTTCCGGCGAAGCGGCGTGCAGGAGGTCTCGCCCTTCGGGTTCACGAACTTCGCGAACACGAACGTTCAGTCGATCGGCGACCGACTCTTTCTCGGCTACGACGTCGGGCGCCCGGTCGAGGTCGATCCCGAGACGCTCGAGGTCGTGACGCCGGTCGGCGCGAACGCCGAATGGCTGGTCACGCTGCCCGCACCCGTCGAGCCGATGGTCGCCGTCGCAGCGCATCCGGGGAACGACTGGGACGAAAACGCGCTCTTCTTCGCGAACTACCAGAACATCCCGCTGTCGCCCGATCGCCACATTCGCATCTGCCGCTGGGATCTCGAAGGCGAGATCGAGCACTGGCGCATCGAGGACGTGCCGCACTTCGACTCGATCCACGACGTCAAGGTGACGCGCAGCTTCGTCGTCGTGAGCGACCTGCCGTTCGTCGTCGAGCCGTTTGGCGCCGATCCCGCACAGGCCCGCCGCGCGGTCGGCGATCACACGAACGTGTGGATCGTGCGCAAGGCCGACCTCGCGGCGACGCCGCCAGGCTCGGCGGTACCGACCCAGCACCTCGTGGTGCCGATGATGGGCGGTCACATGGCGGTCGACTACGGCGACGACGGTCAGACGCTGACGCTCTTCGTGACCCATCACCCGATGACCGACCTCGGCGCCGGCCTCGAGCCCGGCGATCGCGGTCACTTCACGGGCGACCTGATCGACGCCGACTACGAGGGGCTGCCCGAGATCGGCAATCAGCCGACCGGCGTCGGTCGCTACGAGATCGACGTCGAGTCGGGCAAGGTCGTGAGCGCGAAGGTGGCGGTCGACACCGAGCGCTTCTGGGGCGGCGCGCTCTTCACGCAGAATCATCACCTGGCCGGATCGCGTGAGCGCCCGGGCAATCTCTGGGTCACCGGCACCGGACACGATCCGGCGCTGATCAGCGAGCGCTGGTGGCGGACCTACGCCGAGGTGCACGAGAACGTGTTCGTCGCGCCGCGGGACTTTCCCGGCGCGCCGATCCCCGGCGCGCTCGCGCGCTTCGAGCTCGACGAACCGCGCGTGGCCGAGGTCTATGCGTACGAAGACGGTGCGTTCCCGCATCCGCCAACGTTCGTGCCGCGCGAAGGCTGTCGGCACGATACCGACGGCTACGTGCTCGTCTTCGTGCACCGCGACGGGGACAAGTCGATCGACCTCTTCGACGCGGGTGCGATCGAGCGCGGGCCCATCGCCAGCGCCACGGCGCCCGGGTTCAACCTGCCGCTGATGCTGCACTCGTGGTGGTGCCCGAAGCGCGTCGGCCCCCGACCGTCGAGCTACCGCGTCGATCCGAATCAGGATGCGTGGGACACGCTGCAGGCCTTCGGCGCCGAGCCGGCGACCGCGCTCGCGATCGGTCGCTCGATCTTCGACCGCAGCGCCTGAGACGGGCGGCGGCTCAGCTGCCGGGCGCGAGCTTGCGGTAGTCGACCGTCCACCAGCGCTCGGGCTGCATGATGTACACGTTCGATGCGCCGGGGTTGCTCTCGACGTACCAGTCGCCGAGCTCGGGGCCGAAGTAGCGGTGGGCCATCGGTCGGCTGTCGCGCTCGCGATCCGCCGGACGTGTCTCGACGATCGGACCCGAGACGCTCACGTAGCGGTAGCCGGGCGGCTCTTCGACCTGTGCGCACAGCGAGAACCGGCCGGCGGCCTCGAGCGCCTGGCCCTTCTGCGACGTCGGCTCGGTCAGCACCCAGACGCCGAGATCAGGTGTGTAGTCGTACCAGATCGGCACGGCGAGCGGCGCGGCGCCGTCGCGCTCGATGCTGATCACACCCACGTGCACCTCGGCCAGGAACGCCTCGCGCTCGGCCTTCGTCATCGTCAGGGGTCCTGCCATGGTCCTGTCTCCTTCGGCTTCGCGGGTCAGTACACCTCGATCACTTCGAAGCGCCGGGTGCCCTTGGGTGTGCGCACCTCGCCCTCGTCGCCGAGGTGCAGCCCCAGCAGGCCGCGACCCAGCGGCGAGACGGGGGTCACGGTCCGCACCGTGAGGTCGCCGTACTCGACATCGATGCCACCGGCGCCCCCGACGATCCACCACGATTCGCGCCGCGGAGGGGCCGCGCCTTCGTCGACCTCGAGCACGACGAGCGCCGTGACGGCGATCGCGTCGCCCGGGCCGAATGCGCGCAGCTCCATCGTCTCGAGCGCGGCCGCCGTCCGCGCGAGGTCTTCGACCCGCTCGGCGAGGCCCCGGGCGAGGTAGCTCTGCTCCGTCGCCCGCGTGTCCTTCGCGTGCTCGGCTCGACTCTCTGCGTGCGTCGAACCGGCCTGCGCATCACGCTGGCGCCGCTCGAGCGCCTCACGGTCGGCCGCGACGACCTCGCGCAAGGCTTCGAGCAGTCGCGCCTTGTCGACCACGGGTGCGCGGGCCGTCTCAGCCGAAGCTGTACTCGGCGAAGCAGATCTTGTTGCCGTCGAGGTCGCGCACGTAGCCGCCGTAGAACACGTCGGGGATGCGGTCGCCGGGGGGGCCTTCGTCGGTCGCGCCGAGCTCGATGGCCTTCGCGTAGAGCTTCTGCACGTTCTCCTTCGAACCGGCCGAGATCGCGATCATCCAGCCGTTGCCGCGCTCCTGGGGCTGCTCGTCGTACGGGATGCAGAGCGCGATCATCGGCTCGTTGGGCGACGTGCCATAGAACTTGATGCGGTCCATGCCGAAGAGCTGGCGGACGTCGATCTCCGCGAGCAGGGCGTCGTAGAACGCGACGGCGCGCTCCATGTCGTTCGTGCCGATCGTGGTGTAGCCGAGCAAGGGCGTCTCTCCTGGGTGGGTGTGGGACCCGAGAGCGTAGCCAGTCTCGTCGTGCCCGGGCCCCTCCTGGGCGCCTAGTCGTCGACTTCGTCGGGCCCGCGCCGCCGATACACGATCAGATCGCGTCCGCGCCCTGGCTCATCGAGGCGATGCACGGCTTCGTACTGCTGCAGGAAGCCGGGGCGGGCGAGCGGACCACCCGGCCCGAGGTGGGTGCGGTGCACGTAGTAGTCGGGCTCGTAGACGTCGAAGATCCACCACGTGTTGCCTCGGCGGATCTCCTCGAGGCCGCCCGGCGTCACCAGCCCGACTGGATCGAGGATCGTGCGTTCGGAGTAGTAGCCGACGAAGCCGATCTCGTAGTAGGCGACGGTGGCATCGTCGGGCGTGTGATCGCGCAGCCAGAGCCCGAGGCGCGTATAGGCATCGCTGCGCACGCTGCGCGTATCGAACCAGGCGACGCGGGCGATCTTCTGTGCCTGCGCGAGGCCGAGCAGCACGACGATCACGCCGATGAGGGTGCCCGCGACGGCGCGACTCTGCGGGCCCGAGAGCCCGCGGTCGATCGCCGCTGCGCCGGCCTGGCCACACCACGCGAATACCTGGCGCACGCCGGCGCCGAGCACCAGCGCGTTCGTCACCCAGAGGTTCGCCAGGTACCACTTGCTGAACGACACGCCGAGCACCCACTGATAGGCGACCGTGAAGAGCACGGCGTTCACGACGAAGATCGCCCACACCGGCTCGCGCGTCGCGATGCGGTAGAGGCCCGCAGCCAGCACGCCGCCGAAGAAGAAACGCCAGCCCGGGCGGTATTCGACCATGCGGGCGAAGTCGCGCAGGCCGCCTTCGACGAAGAGCGGCCAGCCCCCCGACTCGCCCTGCGCGACCTTGGCGCCGAGAGTCGACGGGAAGGGTGCGCCGAAGACGACGAGCGAGTAGATGAACCACGGCGTGAGGGTGGCGACGAGGACGAGGCCCTCCTGCCAGGGGATGCGCCGCTCGCGCCACGCCTGCCAGCCGAAGAGCAGGCCCGCGAAGAGCACGGCGTCCATGCGCGCGAGCACGGCGAGGCCGAGCACGAAGGCCGATGCACGCGTGCGCCCCGTGAGGTGCAGCCAGTAGCCGAGCGGCACCACCAGGAAGTAGACGAAGATCGTCTCGGTGCCCCAGACGCGGTAGATCGGCAGGCTGGCGGCGAGGGTGAGCGCGGCGAGCGGGCCCGCGAAGCGAATGCGATGCCGGCGGCCGATCGCCTCGACCAGGACGATGCAGCCGAGCAGGCTCAGCGTCGTGAACGCGGCGCTCACGCGCGGGATGTCGAACGCCAGACCGCCGAACGCGAGCAGCAGCGTATAGAGCGGCGTCGTCGTACCAAGGAAGTTGTGCTCGAGGTTGTAGACGAAGCCGTGGCCCGCCGCGATGTTCTTGGCGTAGCGGTAGGTGATGTAGGCGTCGTCGTAGCCGTAGTCGAAGAACTTGACGCACGCCGCCGCCACGGCCATGAGCGACACGACCAGGGCCGCGTTCTCGAGTGTGCGGATGCGCTGCGAGTCCAACATGGCCTTTCGTCGCGGCGGGCGGCGCCGGGTTCGGCTCAGCCCCAGATCGACTCGCCGCGCAGCTCGCGCTCGGTCGCGCCCCGGGCGAACTCGAGATCGTCCGCCACCGTGCGCGAGGCCAGGAAGAAGTGCAGCGACGACCACGCGAAGGCGAGAGAGGTGATGAGCATCGCCCAGCCGAGCGACTGCTCGCCGAAGCGCGGCTCGAGGGCGTCCGAGACGAGCCCGGTGACCGCGGGCCCCATCGCGAGGCCAATGATGTTGATCGCGAAGAGCAGGATCGCCCCGGCCGTTGCGCGCATCGCCGGCGTCGCGAGCGACTGACCGAGCGCCAGGGCGGGCGCTTGATACATCAAGCCGAAGAAGGTCGGCGGTGCGAGCATGGCCAGCGCCAGCATCGTGTTCGATGTCGTGTAGACGACGAAGCCGAAGGGCAGGGCGAGGGCGGTCGCGATCGCCGGCACCCAGCTGCGCCAGCGGACGTCGTCGGCCGCCAACCGGTCGGCCAGCACACCGCCGAGATAGATGCCGACGGCGCCCCCCACGCCGATGATCAACGCGAGGGAAACCCCGATCTGCGTCGACGACATGCCGTGTGTGCGCACGAGGAAGGCGGGCGCCCAGTTGGTCGTCGAGTAGCCGACGAATGCGTAGAGCCCCGAGCCGATCGCAGTGTGGCGAAACGAGCGGCTGCGCCACAGAAACCGCGCGGCTTCGCTCGCGCTGGGGGGCACCGGGGCACTCAGATTGGCGCCCGCCGGTTCGGAGTGACCGCGCGGTGGCTCCCGCAACGTGAGCGCCACGATGAGCGCCAGACCCACGCCGGGGAGCCCGGCGACCATGAACGCCGTACGCCAACCGAGCGTGTCGTCGAGCCAACCGCCGGCCATGAAGCCGACGAGCACGCCGAGCGGCACGCCGAGCGAGTAGACGCCGAGCGCGGTCGCTCGACGCTCGGGCGGGTAGTAGTCGGAGAGCATCGAGTGAGCCGGTGGGCTGCCGCCGGCCTCGCCGACCCCGACCCCAACGCGCAGGAGCAAGAGCGACCAGAAGCCGACGGCCAGACCGCAAGCGGCGGTCATCAGGCTCCAGATCGCGAGACAGATCGTCATCACGCCCTTCCGCGAAGAGAAGTCGGCGATGCGCGCGATCGGCACGCCGAGGGTGGCGTAGAAGATCCCGAACGCCGTGCCACCGAGCAGGCCGAGCTGAAAGTCGGAGAGCCCGAGGTCGACTTTGATCGACTGCAACAGGATCGACAGGATCTGGCGATCGACGAAGTTGACGACGTAGACCACGGTCAGCAGACCGAGCGCGTATCGCAGGTAGGCGGGCGAGAAGAGCGGCTTCGAACCTTCTCGGGGCGGGGCCGTCGCGGACGGCTCGGTGGGCGCGGACATGTCCCGATTCTATCCATTCGGGCACGTCCGATCGACGGCCCAGGGGCCTGGGGTCGAGACCGATCTGGACGATCGCCCACGCCGGGGCGCTTTCCTCACTGCCCCCTGCCGCGCCGCGGCGCGCATCGTCTACCCTTCGCCGCATGTCCGAGGGCGCCGCGCAGAACGTCATCGCTGAAGCTCGCGACCGCATCGACGCCGGCGACCGCGCCGTCTTCGAGCGCTTCGCCGAGCGTCTCTTCGAGGGGGTCGAGTCGCATCCGACCCTCGGACCCAGCGCGCTGGCCGGGCTCGTCGTGGCCGGTTTCGAGTGGATCTCGACGCGCGAGGGGGGCGAGACGCGGGTGCGCGTCACGCAGCCCGAAGATCGTCCGGGGCACGGCATCCTCGAGGTGCTGCAGGACGATCACTCGTTCATCGTAGATACCCTCGAGCTGCTCCTCGCGCGCTTCGGCGCGCACGAGCGCTTCGTGCTGCACCCGATCATGCAGGTCGAGCGCGACGCGAACGGTCGTCTGATCGACATCTCGGCCGCGACCAACGGGACGTCCCGCGAGTCGTACGTCTATATCGAGTTCGCGATCGCGACCGACGACCGCGGGCAGCTCGCCGTACTCACCGACGCGGTGCACCAGGTCATGGCCTGGGTCAACGCGATCACGCAGGATCACCGGCGCATGATTCGCGCGGTGCGCGAGCTGAGCGCGAATCTCGAGTTCGCCGGGCCTGCGCTCGAGGGCGGCCGCGCCCGCACCGAGCGCGTGCAGAACTTCCTCGACTTCATCATCGACGGCCGCTTCGTCTTCGTGGGGATGCGGCGCTATCGCGTGACCGGCATCGAGGGAATGGGGCAGGGCGCCGCCGTGCCCGACGCCCTCGAGGTGCAGATCGTGCCGGGTACCGGCCTCGGCATGTGGCGCGACGACGAGTCGAGCCGCCTCGTCGAGCCGCTCTGTGGCTCGGAGGTGCCGTACGAGATCTGCGAGGATCTCGAAGACACACGCATCATCCTGATCAGCAAGTCGCGCCTCGAGTCGCGCATCCACCGGGCGGGGCGCCTCGATCGCATCCTCGTAAAGGAGCACGATGACCAGGGGCGTGTCGTCGGCTTCGCGATCCTCGTCGGGTTGTTCACGAAGCGCGTGCTGCGCACGCCCGGGTCGCAGGTCCCCCTGCTCTCCGAGCGGCTGCGTCAGCTGGTCGATCGACTCGGTCTGACCTACGGATCGCACGCGCACCAGGCGATCGTCACGGCGTTCGACTCGTTGCCGATCGAGCTGCTCGTCGGCGCCGACGTCGATCGGCTCGCCGATCTGCTGCCCGAGCTCGTCGCCGCGGCATCTTCGAAGTCGGTGCAGCTCGTCACGCGCACACATCCGCGGGGTCGCCTGCTCTACGCGGCGATCCTGATCCCTCGAGAGCACTACCGCGAAGATCTGCGCGTCGGTCTGCGTGAGCTGCTCGAGCGCCGCACCGGGGCCCGCTTCATCGACGATCGCACCTCGTTCGTCGAAGAGGGCGCGGCGATCGTGCACTGCTTCTGTACCGCGGCCGAGGGCGAGACGATTCGTGCCGACCTCGATCGGCTCGAAGAAGAGGTGCGTGAGCTGTGTTCGCCCTGGGAGGATCGGCTGCACGAGGCGCTGCGTCACCGCGGCGACGAGACCGCAGCCGCTCGTCTGGCCGCTCGCTTCGAGCAGGCCTTTCCCGAGGCATTGCAGCGGGCCACCGATCCGCGCGACGCGGTGCGCGACGTCGATGGGCTCGAACGACTCGCAGCGACAGGCGAGCCTCAGACCGCGCTCTACTTCGACGAGGGCGACGACGAGCGCGAGACGTCGACGCTGCGTCTGTACCTGAGCGAGACCCCGCTGCTCTCGGACGTGCTGCCGATCGCCGACCACTTCGGGCTGCGCGTGCTCGATGCCCAGCTCTTCGAAGTCACGCCCCGCGACCGCGTCGCAGCTTCGATCGAATCGCTCCGAGTGCTGCCGCTCGGGCGCAGCCAGGAAGATCTCGATCAGCTGAGCCCAAGACTCGGCGCGGCGCTGCAGTCGGCGCTCGGCGGCACGACCTCGAGCGATGCCCTGAACGGCCTCGTGCTCGGCGCCGGCCTCGACTGGCGTCAGGTCGATCTGCTGCGCGCCTACGTCGAGTACTTCCAGCAGATCCAGGGCGTGCTCTCCCGCCCCTACCTGATTCGCATGCTGCTCGAGAACCCCGTTGCAGCGCGCATGCTGGTCGACGCGTTCGAGAATCGATTCGATCCCGACCTCGACGACGCGGTGCGCGAGCGCCGCGCCGAAGAGCTCGAGGCCGACTTCGAGGCGTACCGCGACCGGATCTCGTCGCTCAATGAGGACCGCGCGCTGAACGGCTTTCACCGGCTGATCTCGGCGACGCTGCGCACGAACTTCTTCGCGCCTCCCTCGCCGCCCCATCGCGTCGTGTTGAAGCTCGACTCGGAGGCGATCGAGGAGCTGACCGGTGTGGTGCCCCACCGCGAGATCTGGGTGCACTCGGCCGATCTCGAGGGGATCCACCTGCGCGGCGGTCCGGTCGCGCGCGGGGGGCTGCGGTGGAGCGATCGCCACGACGATCTGCGCGTCGAGATCCTGGGGCTGATGAGCACGCAGATGCTGAAGAACGGGATCATCGTGCCCGTCGGCGCCAAGGGCGGCTTCGTGCTGCGCCGCGAGGGGCAGTCGCCCGCCGAGGCGCGACAGGAAGCCGATCTCCAGTACCGCCACTTCATCGCGAGCCTGCTCGACGTCACCGACAACCTCGATCCCGACGGCGGCGTGCGGCCGCCGCCCGGCGTGCGTCGACTCGACGGCGATGACCCGTACCTCGTCGTCGCGGCCGACAAGGGCACGGCCCATCTGAGCGACACCGCCAACGAGATCGCGCTCGCGCGTGACTTCTGGCTCGGCGACGCGTTCGCCTCGGGCGGCAGCGAGGGCTACGACCACAAGCGCTACGCCATCACGGCGCGCGGCGCCTGGGAGTGCGTCAAACATCATCTCGCCGAGCTCGGCATCGACCCCGAGCAGCACGATTACGAGGTCGCGGGCATCGGCGACATGTCGGGCGACGTCTTCGGCAACGGGCTGCTGCTGATGCGCCGGGCGAAGCTGGTCGCGGCCTTCGATCATCGCCACGTCTTTCTCGACCCCGATCCCGATCCGGCCGTCTCGCACGCCGAGCGTCAGCGCCTCTTCGACCTGCCGCGATCGACGTGGGACGACTACGACAAGAGCCTGCTGTCGACGGGCGGCGGTGTCTGGCCGCGTTCGGCGAAGAGGCTGCCGATCCCCGAGCCGTTGCAGGGGCGTCTCGGCCTGGGGGCCGAGGCGAGCGGTCAGGACGTCGTCCGCGCGATCCTGCGTCTCGACGTCGACGTGCTCTGGAACGGCGGCATCGGCACCTATGTGCGCGCTTCCCACGAGACCGACGGCGAGGTCGGTGATCGCGCGAATGACGCCGTGCGCGTCGAGGCCTCGAAGCTGCGTGCGCGCATCGTCGGTGAGGGCGGCAACCTGGGCCTCACCCAGGCGGCGCGTGTCGAGGCGGCCGAGCAGGGGGTGCTGCTCGATACCGACGCGATCCACAACAGCGCGGGGGTCGACCTCTCGGATCACGAGGTGAACTACAAGATCGCCCTGGCGCCGCTGGTGCGATCGGGCCAGCTCGATGCGCCAGCGCGACGCGAGCTGCTCTTCGACGTCGCCGACGAAGCATGCGAATCGGTGCTGGCGCACAACCGCGCGCAGGCGCTGTCGATCTCGCTCGACCAGCTGCGCTCGAAGCAGGACCCCGAAGCGTTCTCGGGCGCCATCACGACGCTCTGCAGTCATGCGGGGCTCGATCCCGCCGATCTCGGGCTGCCCGATGCCGACACCGTGCACGCGCGGATGCTCGAAGGGCGTGGGCTCTGCCGCCCGGAGCTGGCCGTGATCCTGGGGCTGGCGAAGCACCAGGCACAGGCGGCGCTGCTCGGTGGCGACTTCCCCGAAGATCCCTACCTCGAAGGGACCTATCGCGGCTACTTCCCGAAGCGCTTCTGCGAGGAGTGGGGCGACGCGCTCGACGGTCACTCGCTGCGCGATCAGATCACGGCGCTTCGGGTCGTGAACCACCTGCTCGACGTCGGGGGGGCGACGCTCTTCACGTCGCTCCAGGCCGAGCTCGGGATCGACGCGGCGACGACCGCGTCGGCACTGGTGCTCGCCGAAGACATCATGCGTGCCGACGCCGTGCGCGACGATCTCAACGAGGCCTGGTCGGCGCCTCGTTCGGAGCTGTACGAGGCGCTCATCGAGCTCGAAGAGGGGAAGCGCATGGTGGCGCGCTTCCTCGTCAAGTCGAACCGCGCGGTGCTCGACGAAGGTCTGGTCGCGCAGTGGCGCGACGCCCTCGACGCGCTCTTCGAGGGCGTACGCGACTTCCTCGCGCCGGGCGAGCTGCGCCGACTCGACGAGCGCGTCGATCAGCTGAAGGCCGGCGGTCCGAGCGAGGCGGTCGCCGAGCGCGTCGCGTGCCTGCCGCTGGTCGACCGGGGCCTCAACATCCTTCGCGTGGCCGAGTCGTCGGGCACGGCGGCGGCCACCGTCGCGCCGATCTACACCCGCATCGGCGAGGGCGCGGCCCTCAACTGGCTGTACGAACGACTCGCCTTCGTGCCTTCGGCGTCGTACTGGGATCGCATCATCCTCTCGGATCTGCGCCAGGGCGTCCTCGATCTGCACCGCGTTCTGACCGAGGCCGTGCTCGAGCGAGGCGATGAGCCCGGCGTGGCGGTCGAGGCCTTCCTTGCCGAGCGCGCGTCAGAGATCGACGGTATTCGCGCGCTGCAGCAGCGGGCCGCGGCCGGCGCGACGACGAGCGCACTCGCTGCGATCACCGCGCGCTGTGACTGCTTGCGACCGGCGCGCGACTGAACGCGCCCACGTCTCCCGCACATCGAGGTCGTGTCGTCGCAGGCGAACGACTTTCGTTCGGGAGTGGCCGAGCGAGCCGCCCCGGCGATAGCCTCGCGCAGGCGCGTCGCGAGACGAACCCTCGCCGAGGAATCGCAGCATGAGCACCCACGTCATCGGACTCGACTTCGGCGGAGGCGGTGGGCGATCGGTGCTGCTCGACCTCGAGTCGGGTCGCTCGTGGACGGCCGCGCGCGCCTGGCGATTCGCGACGGCGCCCGAGACCGGGGGCTTGGGCTTCGACCTCGACCTCGATGCGATCACGAGCGTATTCGCGGCGACCACGCGAGAGGTGATCGAGCAGGCAGGGGTCGCGCCCGGTCGGATCATCGGCATCGCCGCGACCGCCGTGCGATTCGGCAACGTGCTGCTCGATGAGGCTGGCGACGCGGTGCTCGCCGTGCCCAACCGCGACGCGCGCGCCGCCGGCCCCGGGATCGGGCTCGCGATGAGCCACGGTGAGGCGCTCTACGAGGCGACGGGGCAGTGGCCGCTCCCGATTCACGCCGCGTCGAGGCTGCAGTGGCTGAAGGCCGAGCGGCCCGACGACTTCGCGCGGGTGACCGACGTGCTCTCGGTCAGCGACTGGCTGGCGACCTGGCTCTGCGGCGAGCGGGCGAGCGATCCGAGTCAGGCGGCCGAGACGCTGCTCTTCGACCTCCATTCGCGCAGCTGGAGCGATGCGTGGACCGAGCAGCTGGGGCTGCCGCGCGACATCCTGCCGCCGATTCGCGAGTCGGGGGAATGGCTCGGCGAGCTTCGAGGCGACGTCGCCGAAGCGCTCGGGCTCACGCCGGGCATCGCCATCGCGGTCGGCGGCGGTGATACGCAGTGCGGCCTCCTCGGCGCCGGCGCGGTCGCGCGGGGCGACGTCGCCGCTGTCGCGGGCACGACGGGGCCGATCCAGCTCGTGACCGACGCCGCGCTGGTCGATCCGGCGCGTCGCCTCTGGTCGGGGCACCACGTCGTGCCAGAGCGCCGCGTGCTCGAGAGCAATTGCGGTCCGCTCGGTGAGACCCTCGGCTGGTTCGCCCGGCTTCTCTACGCAGACCGCGGCGCTTCGGTGTCGCCGGTGCAGCGACTGCTCGGCGAAGCGGCGACGTCGAGCCCGGGATCGCGGGGACACCTGTCGAGCCTCGGTGCCGAGGTGATGAATGCGCAGGCGATGGGGCTGCCCGTCGGGCAGCTGACGCTCAGCCATCTCTCGACCTTCGACGACGACACGCCCCGGCGGCATCTCGTGCGTTCGGTCGTCGAAGGGATGGCCTGCGCGTTGCGCGCCAACCTCGAGCAGGTCGTCGGTGTGGCCGAGGTCGAGGGCGCGCGCGGGCCACTGCGCCTCACCGGCGGTCTCTCGCAGAGCGAGACCTTCACGCGCATCGTGGCGGGCGTGCTCGGCGAGTCGATCCGCGTGCCGGTGGATCCCGGCGCCACCGGCCTGGGCGCCGCTCTCTGCGCCGCGGTGGGAGCCGGCGCGTTCGAAGATCTGCAGGCCGCGACGGCGACGCTGGTCCGAACCCGCGAGGTCGCGCCCGTGTCGGCAGAGGCCGACGAGCACGCAGCGCTCTTCGAGCGCTGGTCGAACCTGCGCGCCGCGCGGGCGACGGCCGATGCCGAAGCGGCGACGCTGACCATGCCCTTCGCGGTCGGGGCCGATGCCGCAAGCGGGCCGCGCGTCGCCGCCGCCACCCGGCCGCGGGCGCTCGTCACGGCCGAGTTCGACGCGGCCGCGCTCGGTGCCCTGCGCACGATCGCCGACGTCGACTATGCGCCCTATCGCGAGGCCCGGCGGATGCTGCAGGGCGATGCCCTGATCGAAGCGCTCCGCGGCATCGACATCTTCGTGACCGAGATCGACCTCGTCGACGCGCGCGCGATCGATGCGTCGCCCGACCTGCGCATCGTCGCGAGCTGCCGGGGCGCCGCGGTCAACGTCGACGTCGACGCGTGCACCGCGTTCGGCATCCCGGTGCTGAACACGCCGGGGCGAAACGCCGACGCGGTCGCCGATCTGACCGTCGCGTCACTGCTCATGCTCGCGCGACGACTGCCCGACGCGATCTCGTTCTTGCACGACCCGAGCGTCGCACCCGGCGACCTGGCCTCGATGGGGCGCGCCTTCGCGACGCTCCGGGGACGCGAGCTGTGGCAGAAGACGGTCGGTCTCGTCGGGTTCGGCGCCGTTGGGCGCGCGGTGGCGAACCGGCTCGCGGGGTTCGGCGTGCGCCTGCTCGTCGCCGACCCGTTCGTCACTGCCGAGTCCGCGGCCGCGTCGGGCGCAGAGCGGGTGCCCCTCGATGCACTGCTGCGCGCGAGCGACTTCGTGAGCCTGCACGCGGCGGTGACGCCCGAGACCGAGGGGCTCATCGGGGCCGCCGAGCTCGGCGCGATGAAAGCCGGGGCCTGCCTCGTGAACACGGCGCGGGCTGCGTTGATCGACGAGGCGGCGCTCGTCGACGCGCTCGAGGCGGGGCACCTCGCGGGTGCGGCGCTCGACACGTTCTCGGTCGAACCCCCGGGCGCCGATCACCCCCTCGTGCAGCGAAGCGACGTGGTCAGCACGCCGCACATCGGTGGCAACACGAGAGAGGTGAGCGCGCACCAGGGCGAGATCGTGGTGGGGGATCTGACGCGCCTGCTCTCGGGGGAAGTCCCGCACCATGCGCTGAATGAGAGCGTGCTCGGCGGCTTCGCTCTTGCGGGGGCGCGACCGCGGCCCGACGCCGCCACCCTCGCGCGTCTTATGGCGCGGCCCGCGCCCGCCGTGAGCGATCTTCAGAAGAAACCCTGAACGCGTCGCCGCGCGGCGCCCGATTCGCGTGGGGTGGCAACGTTGCACCCCGGTCGGAGGACATCCTGCCCCGCATCGAGCGGGCCGGCGTCAAGCTCGATTCGGACGACACCGATAGAGGATGCAGGGCCT
This sequence comes from Myxococcota bacterium, assembly GCA_965250285.1. Taxonomy (GTDB): domain Bacteria; phylum Myxococcota_A; class UBA9160; order UBA9160; family UBA4427; genus CAYYSY01. The sequence continues at coordinate 3,998,218 of OZ252299.1, read as the reverse complement.
TCCTGCATGCACCCCTACATCATCCTCCTCATCGCGAGCGCCATCGTGAACGCGACCCTGGCCGGCGCGCTGCTCTCGTCGCGTTCTCGGCAGACCGACGGTCGGCTCGCCGCGGCGCTGCTGGGCTGCGGGGTCGTCTGGGCATCGACCCAAGCGTTGTGGTGCTCGGCGGGCACCGCCGAGTCGGCGCTGGCGTTCGCGCGGATGTCCGGGCTCGGATGGGTGCCGATCCCCGCCTTCGCCCTGCACCTCGTCCTCAAGTCGATGCCCCACGCGCGGCCTCGGCTGCGGCGCTTCGTGCCATGGATGTATGCCATCACGCTCGGCTTCATCGTGCTCGACATGGCGACGCCGCTGATTCATGCCGACGTCGTCCGCACCTCGTGGGGCTGGGCCTTCGTGCTGGGCGACGGGTTCGTGTTCGCCTACGCCTGGATCTTCGCGCTCGCGTCGACCGCAATCTGGCTCGGCGTCAGTGACGTGCGCGCATCTCCTTCGGCGGCCGAGCGGAGTCAGACGAGCATCCTGGCGATCGGCTTGCTCGTACCCGGAACCGTCGCCTCGCTGACCGATGGCCTCTTGCCCATGCTCGGCGTGCGATTCCCCTATCTCGGATCGGTGTCGGTCGCCTTCGTCGGCATCGTCGGCGCGTACTCGGCCTGGCGCTACGGCTACTCGCTGCTCGTGCCGACGGCCTTCACCGAGCAGATCGTCGACACGCTGCCCGAGGGCATCGCGATGACGCATCTCGACGGTCGCATTCGCTCGAGCAACGCCGCCCTCCAGAAGTTGTCGGGGCGCGATCAACGTTCGCTGCAGGACGTGCCGATCCAGCAGTTGCTCACGCTCTCGCTCGAAGTGCTCTCGGATGGACTTCGAGACGAAGAGGCCGAGCTCTCCGATGCCCACGGCGGGCTGCTGCCCGTCGTCGTGACTTCGAAGCCGCTGCTCGACAACCGGGGACTCTGCATCGGGCTCGTCATCGTCGTGCAGGATCAGCGTGAGCTCGTGACCCTGCGCAGTCGGCTGCTCCTGTCGGGGCGGCTCGCTGCCGTCGGTGAGCTCGCCGCCGGCGTGGCCCACGAGATCAACAATCCGCTCGCCTACGTGCGCGCCAACGTGAGTCTGCTCGGGCGCCACATGAAGGCAATCGATGGCTTCGCCGACGATCTCGGTCAGTCGTTGCCCGACGCCGAAGCCCGCCGTGCCGAGCTGCGTTCGCTCGTCGACGAGTCGGGTGAGCTGCTCGAAGAGGCGCTCGAGGGCGTCGATCGGGCCGTGTCGATCGTCCGTGACATTCGTGGCTTCTCACACGGAGGAAGCGGCGAGCGCGAGACCGTCGACTTTCGCGACCTGCTCGAATCGGTGCTCCGAGTGGCGGCCCCACAGCTCGGGTCGCGCGTGCGTGTCGAGCGCGACTTCGCAGAGCTCCCCCGCGTGGCCTGCGCGCCCCAGGAGATCAAGCAGGTTTTTCTGAACGTGATCCTCAATGCCAGCCAGGCGATCGAAGGCGACGGCCTCGTTCGGATCGAAGCCGAGGCCGACGAAGCCCGCGTGACCGTGCGCATTCGCGACGACGGCGTCGGGATCCCCGTCGAGGTCCGCGACCGCGTCTTCGACCCGTTCTTCACGACGAAGGCCGTGGGCGAAGGCACCGGCATCGGCCTGGCGATCTCGTACGAGATCGTGCGGCGGCACGGGGGTGCGATCGCGTTGAACTGTCCCGAGGCGGGTGGGACCTGCGCCGAGATCCAGCTTCCGATCACGCCGGTCGATGCGGTGACCGGCGCCGAGACGTCGTAGCCGAGCTCAGCCCGCTTCGACCTCGATCTCGAGGCGTTCGAGGCCGCGCAGGATGAAGCTCGGCTCGTAGACCAGATCGAAATCGTCGGGCAGGCGCACGCGTGCGTATCGCTTCGTCAGCTCCTCGAGCGAGACGTTCAGCTCGGCTCGGGCGAGGGGGGCGCCGATGCAGAAGTGGGCGCCGATGCCGAAGGCGAGGTGATCGCGCAGGTTGTCTCGGTCGGGATCGAACTGCTCGGGATCGTCGAACTGGGCCTCGTCGCGATTCGCCGATCCGAACATCACCCAGAGCGTCGAGTCGGCTGGGATCTCGACCCCGTCGAGCGTGCTGTCGGCGGTCGAGGTGCGAAAGAGGCCCTGATTGGGCGACGCGAGCCGCATGCCCTCCTCGACGACGTTGCGGATCGATTCGGGTTCGGTGCGCATGCGCTGCCACACGTCGGGTCGCTCGGCGACCATCTTCATCACCTCGTCGATGCCTTTCGTCGAGGCCTCCTTCCCCGCCACTTGAAGCTGGGCAATGATCGAGAGCAGCTCCTGAGGGTCGAGGGGGCGTTTCTCTTCGCCGGGCAGCTCGATCTCGGCCCGGACGAGATCGCTCACGATGTCGTCACCTGGATCTGCGCGGCGACGCTCGATCTCTTCGGCCCAGAAGAGCATCATGTCGACCATGCCCTTCATCGCCTCGATGCGTGCGTCGTCGTCGATGTCGGCGCCGATCGCGGCGACGCAGTCATCGGACCACTTGTCGAGGGCATCCTCACCGTCGCGGTCGATGCCGAGCAGGCCGGCGATCATGCGGTTGGGCAGCTTCGACGCGAAGTCGCGCTTGAAGTCGACGCGTCCAGCGTCGGGCCACTTCGACATCAGGTCGCGCGCGATGCCGCGGATGCGATCCTCGATGGCGCGGATCCGACGGGGGCCGATGAGCGGCGCGACCGCCTTGCGGTAGCGCGTGTGGACCGGTGGGTCCGCCGTGACCATCGTCGGCTTCGGGGGCAGGTAGCCGGCGGCCTTCGACGCGATCTTGCCCAGCTCGGCGAGCACCGCCGGGTTCTCGGGCATGGTCGCGGCATTGCTGAATCGCGACGAGTACGTCACCGGATCGGCGAGCACCGTGCGCACGGTGGCGTAGCGCGACACGTAGTAGACACCCGTCTTCGGGTGCCGATAGACGGGCGCCTCCTTCCGCAGCCGCTGGTAGTGCGGAAAGGGGTTCTGCTGCGCGCTCGGGTCGCCCGGGTCGAAGCCTGAGAATGCGGTCATGTTCGTCGCTCCCGTTCCAATGATGCGGTACCGGGAGGCGGCGGGCAGCGATCGAATCCCGCGCGACACAAGAGAGGGTGGATCTCGCACCGAGCAGGCGCGGGCCGCGCTGGATGGGCTCCGGCGGGGAGACAGAAATGCCCGAATCGTGCATGGGCGGCGCGCCATCGACTAGGATCCTCTCATCATGGGTTCTCTAGACGGAAAGGCCGCCGTCGTCGTCGGTGGTTCGAGTGGGTTCGGTGAATCGATCGCCCGGCGATTCGTCGCCGAGGGCGCGAAGGTGATGATCGCGGCGCGCGGGCAGGCGAAGCTCGAGCAGGTCGCAAGCGAGCTGGGCGTCGAGTCTCGGGTGTGCGACGCGAGCCGCTTCGCCGATCTGAAGGCGCTGGCCGCCGCCGCGCTCGACGCGTTCGGGCACCTCGACGTGGCCGTGAACTGCGCCGGCTTCGAGCACATGTGTCCGATTGCCGATCTCGAAGAAGAGAACGTCGAGCCGATGGTCGCCGTGCAGTTCACGGGTGCGCTCTACTTCATCCAGCACATGGCGAACGCGATGGGCGAGGGCGGCTCGATCATCACGATGTCTTCGCTCACCGGCACGCTGGTGGCCGATGGCTATGCGCCCTATGCCGGTGCCAAGGCGGGCATCAACCACGCGAGTCGCATCGCCGCTTCGGAGTACGGACCGAAGCAGATCCGGGTGAACGTCGTCTCGCCGACGACCGTCGAGACACCGATGGTCGAGAATTTGTTCAAGATCCCTGGCTTCACCGACGCCTTCGAGAAGGAGACGCCGATGGGCGAGCTCCCGACGGTCGAAGACGTGACCGACGCGGTGCTCTTTCTCGCGAGCGACGCGTCGAAGTTCATCACTGGCTCGAACCTGCACATCGACGGCGGGACCTCGACGCGGCGGCTGCCTCGCGCCGAAGACGTCGCCGCCTCGATGCAGGCCGCGATGGCGCGTCTCAGCGAGGGCGATCAGTGAGCGGCGCGCTCGAAGGACGCATCGCGGTCGTCACCGGCGCGAGCCGCGGCGTCGGCCGCGGCATTGCGATCGCGCTGGGGGAACTCGGTGCGACGGTGTACCTGACCGGGACGACGAGCGGTGCGGGCGATCGGACGATCGAAGCGACGGCGGCCGCGGTCGACGCGGCCGGGGGCCGCGGCATCGCGATCCGCTGCGATCACGCCGATGACGATGAGATCGCACGGCTCTTCGAACAGATCGGCCGCGAGCAGTCGCATATCGATCTGCTCGTGAACAACGTCTATCGCGTGCCGAGCCCGCCCGCCTGGGGCGGCGGCTTCTGGGATCATCCGATCCGCATCTGGGACGATCAGGTGGGGATCGGTCTGCGTGCGCACTACGTCGCGAGTTGGCACGCGGCGAAGCTGCTCTTCGCCGCGCCGGGCGGCGCGCTCATCGTGAATGTGTCTTCGCCCGGCGGGCAGAGCTATCACTTCTCTTCGTCGTACGGGGCGGGTAAGGCGGGGCTCGACCGGCTGACGGCCGACATGGCGCACGAGTTCGAGGCCGAAGGCAAGGACGTCGCGGCGATCTCGCTCTACCCGGGCGCGGTCTCGACCGAGTTCATCGTCGAGTCGTCGGGCGGCCAGGTGCCGCCCGGGCTGCAGACGCCGCTCTTCGTCGGGCGCGCGGTCGCGGCGCTGGCGGCCTCGGGCGGCGCCGCCGAGCGCAGCGGCACGATCCAGTGGGTCGAGGATCTCGCCGACGAGTTCGACCTCGTCGACGAACACGGGTCGAAGCCGCCCGGATACGTCCGTCGCGTACGCGACTGAAGCGCGCGCCCACGCGCGCTGCGCTACTCGCTCGCCGGCCCCGGAAACTGCTCTCGCAGGATGCGCTTGAGCGCCTTGCCGCTCGGGTTGCGCGGGATCGTCTCGATGAACGCGACCCCTCTCGGCTGCTTGAAGCGTGCGAGCTTGCCCTGGCAGTGGTCGAGCACGTCCGACTCGGCGAGCCCATCGTCGGCCTTCACCACGACCGCGAACCCCGACTCGCCCCACTTGGTGCTCGGTTGCCCGATGACGGCGACGTCGGCGACGCCCGGATGCGCCAAGATCACGTTCTCGACCTCGGCCGGGTACACGTTCTCGCCGCCCGAGATGATCATGTCCTTCTTGCGATCCTGGATGTAGACGAAGCCCTCGTCGTCGACGGTGGCCACGTCGCCCGAGCGAAGCCATCCGCCGTCGACCAGCGTCTCGGCGGTGGCGTCGGGCCGGTTCCAATACTCCTTCATGACGTGTGGCCCGCGGATCCACACCTCGCCGGGCTCGCCCGGGTCGGCCTCGGTGCCGTCGTCGCGCATGACCTTCACGTCGGTGTGGAAGAACGCCTTGCCCGTCGAGCCCGCCTTGGTGATCGCCGTCTCCGGGCTCGTCAGGCACGCAGGCCCGCAGCTCTCGGTCATTCCGTAGACCTGGTGGATGTCGATGCCCATCTCGGCGTACTTCTTGATCAGCTCGACGGGCACGGGCGCCGCGCCGCTCATGATCCATCGGAGCTTCGAGTAGTCGACCTGTTCGTGGTCGGGCACCTGGAGCATGAAGTTCAGCATGGCTGGCACTGCCAGCATGTTGTCGACCTTCTCGTCTTCGATGATGTGCCACACCTGACTCGGGTCGAACGCGCGCATGATGATGCTGGTGCAGCCGCGGTGCACGTTGAGCGTCATCGGTGACAGCGCGCCAACGTGAAAGAGCGGCAGGGCGACGATGTATCGGTCGCCGTGTCGGATCTCGCACGTCGTGATCATCGTGACGCACGCCCAGATCGAGGTCGCGTGGGTGTGGACGACCCCCTTCGGCAGCCCCGTCGTGCCCGACGTGTACATGATGTAGAGCTCGTCGTCGTCGCTGGCGGTGATCTCGGGCTCGTCGGTCGAGGCCGCGCCGCACGTGTCGGTGTAGTCGAGTGCGAAGGGCGCGAGGTCACCGCCCACCTGCAGATAGTGCGCAATGGTGGTGGCGCCGTCGCCCTGGCCAGAGAGCGTCGGGCGCGATTGCAGGTCGGCCACTGCGTCTTTGAACTCGTCGCCGAAGATCAGCGTCGTCGTGCCGCTGTCGTTCAGGATGAACTCGAGCTCGTCGGGGACGAGGCGCCAATTGAGCGGCACGCAGATGCCGCCGGCCTTCGCGATGGCCAGAAAGCTCTCGAAGAACTCCATGCTGTTCATCAGCAGCAGGCCGACGCGGTCGCCCTTGGCGACGCCGAGCGCGCGCAGCGCGTTGGCCGTCTGATTGCAGCGGGCGTTGGCTTCGGCGTAGCTGAATCGTCGGTCGGTGGCGACGTCGAAGACGGCCTCGAGATCGGGGTTGAGGCTCGCTCGCTTCGTGAGCAGGCAGCCGATGTTGTTCTGCATGGGTGCGGCCTCCGGGATGATTCCTCTTGACTACCACGATCGGGGCGCGGAGGCGACGAATATCGCGCCGGCAGGGGGCGTCTGCCCGCACCCGAGTCGTTCGGGCGAGGTGGGCCGGCGTGCGGCCGGCGAGTCGGATGCCGCGGAATGCGCCACCATGACGGCGCGTCCATCGGAGGTCCAACCCATGAAGCCCGTTTGTCTCGTCATCGGCGCAGGTGCCGGCATCGGAGGCACCGTCGGTACGAAGTTCGCTCGCGAGGGCTACCACGCCGTGCTGTGTCGCCGGAGCGACGAAGAGGGGCTGCATCGCCTCGTCGAGGGGATCACGGCAGCCGGCGACTCGGCGACTGGCTTTCTGCTGAATGCGGCCGAGCCCGATTCGATCGAGGATCGCATCGCTCAGGTCGAGGCCGAGGTCGGGCCGATCGAGGTCGTCGTGTTCAACCTCGGCGCGCAGATCGGCAACCGAGACCTGGCCGACACCACGTACAAGGCGTTCGAGATGGGGTGGCGGCTCGCGACGTTCGCGCTGTTTCGGACCGCGACCGCTGTCGTGCCCCACATGCTCGAGCGAGGCCACGGCACGTTCCTGGTGACCTCGGCGACGGCCGCCGTGCGAGGCAATGCAGGGCAGCATTCGCATGCCGCAGCGATGGGCGGTCGCCGGATGCTCTGCCAGTCACTCAACGCCGAGCTGTCGTCGAAGGGCATTCACGTCGCGCACTTCCTGATCGACGGCGCGGTCGATGCGCCCGACACCCTCGGCAAGATGCTCGGCCCCGAGGGCTTCGAGCAGCTGCGCGCGACGCGGGGCCGCGAGCACGACGGCCTGCTGGTGCCCGAGAAGATCGCCGAGACCTACTACCACGTATCGCAGCAGCACCGGTCGACCTGGACGCACGAGCTCGATCTTCGTTCGTTCACCGACCTCGCCTGGTGGAATCACTGAACGTCGGCTGCTCTGTGCTCCCACGTCGTCGCCGCGATTCACGTCACGGCGCCCTTCATCTTGAGATCGAGCACCGTCTCTTCGTCGAGCCCGAGCTCGGCCAGAATGGCGTCGCCGTGCTCGTTGAAGTCGGGCGCGCGCCGCGTGCCCGTGGGCTGCTCATCGAACTGCACCGGTGACGCGACCAGGTCGAACTCGACGCCCTCGCTCGTCGCGGCGCGCGCGACGTAGCCGTTCGCGATGACCTGGGGATCCTGTGCGTATTCGAGTGTGTTCTGCACGGGCGCCCATTGGCCCTCGAGCGTCTGGAACCGCTCGGACCATTCGGTCAGCGTCTTCGTCGCAATGACCTCCGAGATGATCTCGTAGGCGTCGCCCGCGTTCGCCGCGAGCTTCTCGGCCGTATCGAAGCGGTCGTCGGTCACGAGGTCAGGGCGACCGATGTGCTCGCAGAAATCGGCCCAGTACTTGTCGGCCTGGAGCATCACCAGGCTGATGAATCGCTCGTCGGCCGTGCGGTGCATGCCGACGAGCGGGTTCGGGATCGGGAGCCGTCCGCCGGGCATGGCGTTGGCCCACGGGTTGCCGGTCTGCATCGACAGCGCGATCGCGCCCGAGAGCGCCCAGCCGCCCGCTGCGAGCAGCGACACGTCGACGATCGAGGGCTCCCCCGTCCGCTCGCGCTTCAACAGCGCGCCACAGATGCCGCCTGCGATCGTCATGCCGCCCATCGAGTCGCCCCAGGCGGGGCCGGGTTGAGCGAGCACACCCCCGAGCGCCGCGGGCGTCACGCTTGCCGCGTTGCCCGCGCGACACCAGAAGGCCGTCATGTCGTAACCGCCGCGGTTGGCCTCGGGGCCCCGGGCGCCAAACGAGGTGCCGCGGACGTAGATGAGCTTCGGGTTGTGTGCGCGCAGGTCGTCGACTTCGAGGCCCAGCTTCGTGAGCACACCCGGGAGCTTGTTGGTCAGGAACACATCACTCGTCGCGACCAGCCGGTAGAGCACCTCTCGACCCTCCGGCTGGGTCAGGTCGACGCCGATCGAACGCTTGCCGCGGTTCGAGTGCTCGTTCAGCACGTGGACGCCGCCGCCGAACGACACGGTGCCCGTACTCGCGAGCCCGCGCATCGCATCGCCGCGCTCGGCGTGCTCGACCTTGATGACTTCGGCGCCCCAATCCGAGAGGATCGCCGACGCTGCGGGGACGAAGGTGTGCTCGGCCACCTCGAGAATGCGGATCCCAGTCATGACGTCGGTCATGGTCGTTCGTCCTCCTTCGTGTACGACGCGCATCGCCTGGCGTCGCCTGCGTCGACAACGTTGGCACACCTCGCGCCGGCCCAGGGTGGCTTCCTGCCCCAGCCACGCGACGCCCGCCGACGGAAGCTGCTGCGCTAGCGTGGCCTCTTCGAAGGGGAGGCCGTATGGCGAGCGTGTTTCGAGACGACATCTTGAGTGATCAGGTGGCGATCGTAACGGGAGGGGCGACCGGCATCGGCTTCGAGATCGCGCGCACCCTCGGCGCGCACGGTGCTCGGGTCTGCATCTGCAGTCGCAAGGTCGAGAATCTCGAACGGGCCACGGCCGAACTCGCAGCGGAAGGTCTCGACGTCTTCCACGTCCCTTGCGACATCCGTGACGTCGAGCAGGTGCGCGGCATGATCACCGCGGTGCTCGATCGCTGGGCGCGCATCGACATTCTCGTGAACAACGCGGCCGGTAACTTCCCCGCGCCCCTCGGCCGCATCTCGCCGAACGGGTTCAAGACGATCGTCGACATCGATCTGCTCGGGACGTACAACTGCTCGAAGCTCGCGCACGAGGCCTGGCTGCGTGACCACGGCGGCAACATCGTCAACATCTCGGCGCCCTTCGAGGGCAAGGGGGCTGCGCTGCAGGCCCACGTCGCCGCCGCGAAGGCCGGTGTCGATTCGCTCACCCGCACGTGCGCCGTCGAATGGGGGCGCCACGGCGTCCGCGTCAACGGCGTGATGCCGGGGCCGATTGCGGACACCGAAGGGATGGCGCGCTTCGATGCGGCCGTGGGCGGGAGCGAGGGCTCGACGGTGCCGCTGGGCCGCGACGGCACACGCGCCGAGATGGCTCAGGCGGTGCTCTTTCTGGTCAGCGACGCCGCCTCGTACGTCAGCGGCCAGATCTTCGCCGTCGATGGCGCATCGACCGTCGACCAGCTCGGTATGGCTTCGAAGCTCGAAGCGATGGAGGCCGCCTGGCCCGAGCGCTGAGCGCTCACCCGTCGCTCAGTAGTCGAATCGGTAGGCGTCGCCTTCCCGCACGAGCCGCCCCGCCGTGGGGCCGGCGAAGTGCGTCCCGATGACGAGCGTCGGCGTATCGGCGAAGCGCTCGAGGAACCCGCGCCGCGTATCGAGCGCCTGCTCGACGTCGCTGTCGACCACGGCACACCACTCGGGGTGCGCGATCTGTCCGGGATGGTGCATGAGATCGCCGGTGATGACGGCGCTCTCCCCGCCGCTCTCGACCCGCACCGAGACATGGCCGGGCGTGTGGCCCGGCGTCGGTTCGAGTCGCACCTCGTCGCAGATCCGGTGATCGCTCTCGACCAGGTCGACCTGATCGGCGTCGAAGATCGGGCGGACCGAATCGGTCAGGATCTGCTGCTGGTCGTCGTCGCCCTCCTTGTTCCAGTGCTCCCACTCGGTGCGTCCGACCAGATAGCGGGCGTTCTCGAACGTGGGCACCCAGCGATCGCCTTCGAGGCGCGTGTTCCAGCCGACATGATCGATGTGGAGGTGCGTGCAGACGACCGCATCGACGGCCGCGGCCCCGGGACCGGCTGCTTCGAAGTCATCGAGGAAGCGTGTCTGAAGCCCGCTCCAGAAAGGCACCGAGCGCTCTTTGTCGTTGCCCACGCAGGTGTCGACGACCACCGTGCAGTCGGGCGCCTCGACGATCAGCGCATGCACGCTGGCGACGCCTTTGCCGTTGGCATCGACGAAGGGGCCGATCCACGGGATCGTCGCGAGATTGTCGGGCGTCGCGTCGGGCAGCAGCCAGCTGAGGCCGGGCGCTTCGAGCTCCTGAACGCGCGTGATGCGGACGTCACCGATCTGCCATCGCAGCATGGGGCTCTCCTTGTTGGGGTCTACGAGTGGGGGGTGCCGAGCTCGGCGGCGAAGCGCGCGATCGCGTCGTTGACCGGCTCGGGGAGCTCGGCGAAAACGAAGTGCGTGCCTCCGTCGACGACCTCCATCTTGGCGTTGGGCATGTGGTCGCACAGGAACGCGGAGAACTTCGGTGGCGTCATGACGTCGCCCGAGCCGACGATCGCGAGCACCGGCACGTCGATCTCGTCGAGGCGCGCGATCACATCGAATGCGTCGCACGCGCGCAGATCGTTCAGAAAGGGGACGGGGCCGAGCGCCGCTGCCCGGGCCTCCATCTCGCCCGCAAACTCGGGCTCGGTTCGGCGCCAGGTCTCCGTCATCATCGCGTGGTAGGCGGTGGGTTCGTCGATCGACGTCTCGAGCGCTTCGAGTGTGGTCGGGGCCACGCGCAGCCTCGCCCCCGACCCGATCAGGCAGAGACCGGCGACGGCGCCCGGGTGATCGAGGGCGAACTGCAGCGCGATGGCGCCGCCGAGTGAGTGTCCGACGATCAAGGGGCGCGCGTCGCCCGCCGATTCGATCTCGTCGTGCAGCCACGTCGCCATCGCCTCGACCGAACCGAGATGCTCGCCTGCGCCGTGGCCGGGCAGGGTGACCGCGAGGGCGTCGGGGAACCGTTCCGTCTGATACTTGAAGACGTGAGCCGTACAGCCCGAGCCGTGCACGAAGACGAGCCTCACATCGACCTCCCGGCGCGACCTGTCGCGCCCTTCGAAGCGTATCGAGGCGCACCGAAAGTGCCATCGCGGCGCTTGCCCCGCGCTGCACGATGCGATCCCCTGTCGGGAGCGACCGGGCTCGGTCAGGAGCGCACGCCCATGTGGAAGAAGATCGGGATGGCCCTCGGTGGGCTCGTCGTCCTCGTCGCTGTCGCAGCGGCGCTCGGGCTGTGGTGGCTCAGCGAGCGCACGAAGCAGAGCTTCGCCGACGACTGGTTCGAGGACGCCATCGTCGCCTTCGAAGCGAGCGATGCCGAAGCGCCGCCCCGGCCCGGCGGCATCGTCTTCGTCGGTAGCTCGAGCATCCGCTTCTGGTCGAGCCTCGAAGACGACATGGCGGGCCTCCCGGTCCTGAACCGAGGCTTCGGCGGCGCGCAGATGAATCACCTCGTGCACAATGTCGATCGCGTCGTGACGCCTTACGACCCGCGCATGGTCGTGGTGTACGCGGGCGACAACGACCTGCAGCGCAGCTCGCCGAAGACACCCGAGGTGGTGCTCGACGACTACCGCACCTTCGTCGATCGGGTGCATGCGAAGCATCCCGACGCCGTCGTGACGTTCTTGTCGATCAAGCCGTCGAAGCTGCGCTGGGCGCAGTGGCCGACGATGCAGCGCGCCAACGAGATGATCGAGGCGTACGCCGCCGGGGACGAACGGCTCCGCTACATCGACGTCTCGAACGCGCTGCTCGGCGAGGAGGGCGAGCCGCGGGACGATGTGTTCATGCTCGACGGCCTGCACCTGAACGCGAAGGGCTACGCCGCCTGGACCGAAGTCGTGCAGCCGATCCTCGAGCACGACTTCGGTGAGCTCGAGGCCAGCGCCGGGTCGCCCCCCGACGCCGCGGACTGAGCGCATGGCCGACCGCCCCTTCTACGCTCCCGCCGCCACGTCGACGCCGACCCGGTTCGAGCTGGGCGTCGCCGATGAGCTGCTCGTCGGCCCGCCCGAACGCAGCTTCATGATGGGAGGCGTCGGTCTGGGTTCGGCCGTCATGGCGCTCGAGGCCGCCACGGGTCGCCCGCTCGTCTGGGCTACGGCCCAGTATCTGTCGTTCGCCCAGCGTGGTCAGACGGTCGAGATCGACGTCGAGGCCGCGGTCACGGGGAGAAGCGTCACGCAGGCCCGCGCGACGAGCCGCGTCGGTCACCGCGCGATCCTCACCGTGAACGCCGCGCTCGGTGACAAGGGCGACGAAGAAGACGCGCAGTACCTGCCGATGCCCGAAGTCCCCCCGCCGGCCGACTGCGAGCGCTACGAGCCCGAGTGGGGCCACCAGGGCGACCTCATGAGTCGCATCGAGCGGCGCACCGTCGAGGACAACGACGCCGATCACCCCGGACATGCGCGGATGTGGATGCGCGCGACGTCCGGCGAGCCGATGACGGCCGGGCTCCTCGCGATCTTCGCCGACTTCCTGCCGGGTGCGATCCCCATCACGCGAGGCTCGTCGAGCCTCGACAACACGCTCCGGATCGGCCGCACCCAGCCGGCCGAGTGGTGCCTGCTCGACGCGCGCATTCAGGGCCTGGGCCGGGGCTTCTTCCACGGCGAAATGAGTATCTTCAGCGATCAGGGCACACTCCTGGCGACGGCGAGCCAGAGCGGCTCGACGCCGCGTCGGGCCTGAGCCCGGGGAGGACCAATCGGATGCATCGATCGCTCACTGCGACGGCCGTGATCGCGTTCGGCCTGCTCCTCTCGGCGTGCGATGGCCCGCTGGTGCTGCTGCCCGGCGGTGCGCTCGAAGGCGACGTCGCGCCGACGCCCGATGGCTGGGCGTTCACCGACGACATTTCGACGATTCAGCTCGAGACCCATCCGGCCGAGCCGTACTCGGTCAACATCTGGGTCGTGGCGCTCGACGACGCGCTCTACGTGCATGCGGGGGCGAACCGGGCCACCTGGATCGAGCACATGGAGCGTGATCCGAACGTGCGGCTGCAGGCCGAGGCGGCCCTCTATGAGCTCTCGGCGGCCCGGGTCACCGAGCAGGCCGAGTTCGATCGCTTCAGCGACGCCTACCAGCAGAAGTACGGGACGCGTCCGCGGAACGAGAACGTCGACGAGGCGTATCTGTTCCGACTGACGCCTCGCTAGCGGCATCGACGGATCGTCCCTCCACCGTCATCGCCGGGAGGAAGCAGCGTGCAGGCACTGAGACTCCTCGAGTGGAAGTCCGAACCCGAGCTGCGTGAGGTCGAGAAGCCCGAGCCCGGGCCCGGCCAGGTCGTGATCAAGGTGGGCGGCGCCGGCGCGTGCCACTCCGACCTGCACATCATGCACGACTTCGAGCCGGGCTCGATGCCGTGGAGCCTGCCCTTCACCCTCGGCCATGAGAACGCGGGATGGGTCGATGCCGTGGGTGAGGGCGTGACGCAGTTCGAGCCCGGGCAGGCCGTGGCCGTCTATGGGCCATGGGGCTGCGGACACTGCCAGCGCTGCACGCCGGGCATGGAGATGTACTGCGAGAATCTGGTCGAGGCACCGATCGCCGGAGGCGGTGGAGGGCTCGGTCTCGATGGCGGCATGTCCGAGTACATGCTCGTCCCCGACCCGAGGCTGCTCGTGCCGCTCCCCGACGGCCTCTCGCCCGCTGACGCGGCGCCGCTCACCGATGCGGGGCTGACCCCGTATCACGCGATTCGGCGCTCGTTGCCGAAGCTCGTGCCCGGCTCGACGGCCGTCGTGATCGGCGTGGGCGGGCTCGGGCACATGGCCGTGCAGATCCTGGCTGCGACGAGCGCGGCGCGCATCATCGCCGTCGATCAACGGACGTCGTCGCTCGAGATCGCCCTGGCGCACGGCGCCGACCTGGCGCTCGAGAGCAACGATCAGACCGCGCTCGAGATTCGCGCGGCGACGGGCGGGCGCGGCGCTGACGTCGTCTTCGACTTCGTCGGCGTCGATGCGACGCTCGGCATGGCGGCGCTGGCCTCGCGGCAAATGGCCGACCTCACGATCGTCGGCATCGGCGGCGGCCATTTGCCCGTGTCGTTCTTCTCGGTGCCCTACGAAGTGAGCATTCAGACGACGTACTGGGGGGCGCGGCCCGAGCTGGTCGAGCTGCTCGACCTAGCGGCGCGGGGGCTCGTGCAGTCGAAGGTGACGACGTACCCGCTCGAGCGCGGCGCCGAGGCCTACCGCGCGCTGCATGCTGGCGAAATCGAAGGCCGCGCCGTCGTCGTTCCATTCGAAGCGTACTGACGCCTCGAGGCGTTCGGCGTCGCGCGCCCGCGTTCGGCGGGCACGCGACGCCGACGACCGTCAGTCCATTCCCAGACCGCCGACCTGGGTGCTTGCGATGAGCCACTGACCCTCGAGCCCCTTGCTTCGATCCTGGCCGATCTCGGCGACGTGCTGGCTCGTCGCGATCTCGACGAAGGCCTGGCGGCTGGGGTACTCGACGAGCGCCACGACGTCCCAATCGGCGTCGCTCTCGCCCAGCACCATCGAATCGGCCGTGCCCATGTAGAGGAAGCGCCCGCCCTTCGACTCGACGAAGGCGCGCATCTTCTGGCCATACAGGTTGTACGACTCGGCGCCCGTCATGCCCTCATTGCCGCCGTCTGCCTGCGTCTTGAACTTCAGCAGGTTCACCATGACGACGGGCTGGTCGGCCGGCCCCTCCATCAGCTTCTTGAACTGCTCGGGGGTCGGGGCCTGGGCGATCTTCATGTCGGGTCTCCATCGACGAGTGGGCGATGCCTCGAGTGTAGGCGGCTCGACCTCGGCGCGGGGGCGGATGACGCGCGACGCGTCAGCGAATCGGCTGATTCTCGTTGACCCACTCACCGAAGATGCTGCGAATGGCCGCGAGGATCTGGGGATGCAGCGCGACGAGATCTTCGCGGCGTCGTCGGGTGTTGTAGCGGATCGACATGCCTTCGATCCCGGCGATCACGAGCAGCACGGCCATCGGGTCGGGTCGCGTCGCGCCGTGCCGCGACGCGAGGGTGCGGTCGAGCTCGGCGACGATCACATCGGCGATCCGCCCACGATACTCGTCGAGGATCCCTTCGATGTGCTGACTCGTCGACGGCGGAACGCGCTGCAGATCGGCGACGACCATCGGTAGATCGCGCAGGTAGGCCATCAGGATGCGGTCGACCATCTCGTGGGTCGTCGACGAGGTTTCGACGATCTGCCGCATGTCGGTGATGAAGGTCTCGGCGCGCTCCCGCGCCAGGGCGAGCGCGATGTCGGCCTTGTTCTCGAAGAACCGGTAGAACGAACGCGACGACATCTTCGCTTCGCGGACGATCTCCATCACGCCGACGTCTTCGAAGGGGGCCGCCTCGAAGCGGCGCTCGGCAGCGTCGATCAGGCGCGCCCGCAGCTCTTCGGGCGGGGTGGCCGGGCGGCCGCGACCGCGCCTCGGCGGCGCGTGGTTCCCGGCTTCTGATCCGTCGTCGTCGCTGCCGCTCATGGATGCCAGCCTGCTCGGGCGGGCGGCCCGGATGCGTCGGCGGCTGTCCCGCCTCTCGCGAGCCTAGATCACCCCTCCCAAATGGGGGGGCCGGCCGTGGGAGCCAACCCGAAAGCGCTTTAAAAACAGAGGCTTGGCGCCGCGCCTCATGCCGCCCTTGCGGCTCGGCCGACGTCTCTTTTCGGATCAGTGACTTTTCCTAAAAGCGGTCGAGAGAGTCGAGCGAAAGATTGGCCGGGGTCGCCGCGCGTTCTGGCAGCGCCTCTCGACGGTCTACGCTTCGCCCGTCCCTCGAATCGAAAGGTCTCCCGTGGCGCACGCTCCGACTCTCACCCTCGCGTTCGACGCCGAGCTCGAGCTCGTCGTCGACACGGTTCGCAAGCTCGCTGCCGAGGCGCTCGTGCCCGGGCTGCGCGAGGCCGAGCGCGCGCGCGCCGTCGATCCCGGCCTGCGCGCAGCGTTCGAAGAGATCGGTCTCGCCGCGCTCGAGCTGCCCGCCGAGCTGGGCGGAGCCGGCTTGGGCAGTCTCGCCCGCGCACTCGTGAACGAAGAGCTCGCTGCGGGCGACGTCGGCGCGGCGGTCTCGCTCGATCGACTCGGCCCGGCCGCGACGGCGCTGCTCGAAGTCGGGGGAGCCGACGCCACGGCCGCACTCGTCGACGCTCTGTCGGCCGACGACGATCGCGCACTTCTGGTGCTCGAAGAGGACGGCGCCGTCGAGCGCGTGGGCGACGCGATCCGGCTCGACGTGCCCTACGTCCCCGCCTCGGCCGCACAGGCGGTGGTCGTCTTGCGCGACGACGAAGCGCTGCTCGTGCGCGATGGCTTCGAGATCGAACCGGTGCGCGGTGCCGGGCTGCGCGCGGCCGGGGGTGGGGCGCTGCGCGCAGAAGCCGCACCCATCGCCGCCCGCTTCGAGAACGGTGAAGGCGTCGTGCGCGCCCGCGCCCGGGCGCGGCTGTATCACGCGTCGCTGCTGCTCGGCGTGATGCGGGCCGCGTGCGACTTCTCGGCCGCGTATGCTCAGGATCGCCAGGCATTCGGCCGACCGATCGGTCATCACCAGGCGCTGGCGTTTCTGATCGTCGACATGCGTATGGCCCTCGATGCCGCTCGGCTCGTGGTGCACGATGCAGCGTGGCGCGTCGACCAGGGGCTGCCGTGTCACGCCGAGGCGGCGTCGGCGTGGGCCGAGTGCATCGAGGTGTCGCGACTCGTCGGGCCGAACGGCGTGCAGATCCTCGGCGGCCACGGGTTCATGGCCGACTATCCCGTCGAGAAGCACATGCGCGAGGCGCGCGCGCTCGGTCTGGCGTGCGGCGGCTATGACGCGGCGATCGACGACGCGGGGCGGGCGCTCTGCAGCGAGCTTCATCCGCTCGCGCCGGGTCGCGGAGGCGCGCTCTAGATGGATCTGCACATCGACGACGCGACCCGCGAGAAGATCGAGGCCGCCCGGGAGCTCGGCGCCCGCGAGTACCGTCCGGCCGGCCTCGAAGCCGACCGAAACGGGGCCCCGCTGCCCGTCGATCACGCTTTCTTCGACCGCTGCATCGAGCGCGGTGAAGGGCGCACGCGGTGGCCGGGCCTCGGCGTGCCGCCCCCGAGCCGCAGCGACGCGAAGGCGACGTCGATCGTTTCGACCATGCTCGTCGCCGAAGAGCTCGCGTACTGGGATCGCGGCGTCATCAACGCGACGCCCGGCCCCGGGCTGCCCGAGACGAACGTGCTCGCCATCGGCACCGACGACCAGAAGGAACGCTACCTGGGCCCGTTCATCGAGCCGAAGCGGCCGCGCTGGGCGTGCTTCGCGATGACCGAGCCGGGCGCGGGCTCCGATGCCGCGGCGATCGCGACCCTGGCCCGCAAGGATGGCGACGGTTGGATCCTGAACGGCGCGAAGTGCTTCATCGGCGCAGCCTCGCGGTCCGACTGGATCCTCGTGCAGGCGACCCTCGACCCCGAGAAGGGGCGGTCTGCGCAGCGCGCCTTCTTCGTCGAACAGGGCACCCCGGGGCTCGGCGGCTTTCACATCGAGAAGAAGATGGGACTCAAGGCGTACGAGTCGACGTCGTTCACCCTGACCGACGTCCGCGTGCCCGCGGCGAACCTCCTTGGCGGCGAGGCCCGCTACGAGAGCAGTGCCGGGTTCAAGACGGCGATGCGCACATTCAATGCGGGTCGACCGATCATCGCCGCGAACGCAGTGGGGATGGCGCGCGCGGCGCTCGACGAGTCGATCGCCTTCGCGTGCGAGCACGACCTGCTCGGTGATGCGCGCGTACGCGATCGCATCGAGGCCATTTCGCGCATGGTGCGCAAGGCGCGGCTCGTGTGTCTGCGCGCCGTATGGCTCGCCGACGAGGAGCGACCCAACATCGTCGAGGCGTCGATGTCGAAGGCGCTCGCCGCCCAGATCGCACAACAGGCGACGGGACTCGGCATGGAGATCCTCGGGCTCGTGGGTGCGCGGGGCGATCACCTGATCGAGAAGCTCTACCGCGACGTCAAGGCGATGGACATCGTCGAGGGGACGGGTCAGATCCAGCGGATGATCGTCGCGCGTCAGCTCGTCGGGCTGCCGCGATGAGCGAGTTCGGCCGGTTCGGTGACGTCGCGGTCGAGCTCGGCGACGACTTCGTGGCGCTGGCCGAGATTCAGCGCGGGCCCAACAACTTCTTCGACCTCGCGCTGATCGATGCACTGGCCGAAGCGATCGAGGCGCTCGACGCAGACGAGCGCTGCAGGGCGGTCGTACTCGCCTCGGAAGGCCGCCACTTCTGTGCGGGCGCCGACTTCGGTTCGGGGCGCCCGGCCGACCGCGACGGCGCCGGTCGCCATCTGTACGACGCTGCGGTGCGGCTCTTCGAAACGAAGACGCCGGTCGTCGCCGCGGTGCAGGGAGCGGCGATCGGCGGTGGGCTCGGCCTGGCGCTGATGCCCGACTTCCGCGTCGCCGCGCCTGAGGCGCGATTCAGCGCGAACTTCGCCCGTCTCGGCTTTCACCAAGGGTTCGGGCTCACCGTGACTCTGCCGAGGCTGGTCGGCCCGCAGGTCGCGGCCGAGCTGCTCTACACGGGTCGCCGGGTGAAGGGCGACGAGGCCCACGCGATCGGCTTGTGCGACCGGCTGGTTCCGCAGGCCGATCTGCGCGACGCGGCGCACTCGCTGGCGGTCGAGATCGCCGGGTCGGCGCCGCTCGCGGTGGCCTCGATTCGCGAGACGCTTCGCGGCGGGCTGGCGGCGGAGATTCGCGCGGCGACCGACCACGAGCAGCGCGAGCAGGATCGGCTGCGTCAGACGGCCGACTTCGCCGAGGGCACGCGGGCGATGGGCGAGCGCCGGGCGCCGCGTTTCGAGGGGCGCTAGCGGGGGCGGCCCGATCTGGACGCGCGCCGCCGGGCGCACACGCAGGCGAGGCACGCCGAACCCCGGGCCGGCCCGCTGCTACAGTCGAGGGCCCGTTTCTCGCGCCGCTTCGCGCGCGACCGCATGTCCAGGAGGAAGCTCGATGTCGGGTCTCGTGACCACGCCGGAGATGAACGACCTGAGGATGTCGGAGGGCGCACGGCCGCTCTTCGACCGGGTCACGGCCTTCATTCGCGACGAAGTCGAGCCGATCACGCTCGAGTTCCATCAGCTTGGCGAAGGGCGCGACGATCGCTGGTCGTGGGCGCCGGGCCAGCTCGAGCTGCTCGACGGGGTGAAGGCCAAGGCCAAGGCTTCGGGGCTCTGGAACTTCTTCCTGCCCGACGCCGACACCGGTGAGGGGCTCTCGAACCTCGACTACGCCTACATCGCCGCCGAGCTCGGCAAGAACCCGATCGCGAGTGAGTGCCTGAACTGCTCGGCACCCGACACGGGCAACATGGAGGTGCTCGAGCGCGTCGGCACGCCCGAGCAGAAGAAGGAGTGGCTCGAGCCGCTGCTGAACGGCGAGATTCGCTCGGCCTACGCGATGACCGAGCCCGACATTCCGTCGTCCGACGCGAAGAACATCTCGTGCGAAGCGGTGCTCGTCGGTGACGAGTGGGTGATCAACGGCGAGAAGTACTACATCTCGGGCGCCGGCGATCCGCGCTGCAAGATCATGATCGTGATGGTCAAGACCAACCCCGATGCGCCGCCGCATCAGCAGCAGTCGCAGATCCTCGTGCCGATGCATACGCCGGGCGTCGAGATCCTCGGCGGCATGCACGTGTTCGGCAAGGACGATGCGCCCCACGGCCACATGCACCTGCGCTTCAACGACTGCCGCGTGCCGAAAGAGAATGTGCTGCTGGGCGCGGGTCGCGGCTTCGAGATCTCGCAGGTGCGACTCGGCCCGGGCCGGATCCACCACTGCATGCGTTCGATCGGCGCCGCCGAGCGCGCCCTCGGCCTCATGGCCAAGCGCGGTCTCGCCCGTGAAGCCTTCGGCAAGCGCGTCGCACACCTCGGTCGCAACACCGAGACGATCGCGAAGTCGCGCATCGAGATCGAAGCGATGCGCATGATGGTGCTCAAGGCGGCGAAGGCGATGGACGTGCTCGGCAACGCCGAGGCCCGCGTCTGGGTGAGTGCAGTCAAGGCGATGGTGCCGGTGCGCGTCTGCCACATCATCGACGAAGCGATCCAGGTGCACGGTGCGACGGGCGTCTCGCAGTGGACGCCGCTCTCGGACATGTACGCCGGGCAGCGAACGCTGCGCCTGGCCGACGGGCCCGACGAGGTGCACTGGTTCGTGGTCGGTCGAGCCGAGCTGGCCTACTGGAGCGATCAGGGTGCGCTCGACTACGACCCGAAGCGCGACTACCTCGAGCGACCGGCGATGGGAAAGACCTTCAGCGGACCGTGAGTCAGATCCACGCGGGGGCTGCACTCACTTCGCCGTGACGGCTGAATCGGTCGTTCGACGTGGTCGCGTCCGACGGTCGCCGACGTTCGAGATCGATCGCTCGGCTAGCTTGCGCCGCCATGAACGTCGTCGTGCGCAAAGTCGTGAACAAGGTGATGGGGGCCTTCGTCGGTGCGGGCATCGGTCTCGACGATGACGGTCGACTCGAGCTGCCTGATGGTCTCGACTCGGTGCGCGTGCATCGCTTCATCGAAATCTGCACCGGCCAGCGCTTCTCCACGCCGCGCGAGGCGATGCATGCGCTCTTCGTGATGATCGGGGTGCCGATGAAAGCGGTCGGTCTGCTCGACCGTGTGATCGACGATGGGGGCGACGTCGACTTCAAGCACGCCACGCGACACGGCCCGGCGCTGCTGAAAGAGCTGCCCGAGCTGCAGCAGATCCCGGCGCGTTTCCGTGACTTCCTGGTCGAAGATCTGGGCCTCGCCTCGGCCGACTGCGGGACGCTGGCCGAAGCGGTCGTGTCGACCCGCATCGCCGCTGCGAAGCGCGTCGGTTGCGATGCGACGTGGGAGGCGATCATGGCCCACCCCGCCGTGCTCTCGGATCTGTCGCGTTCGTGGCGCGAGCGGGTCGTCGCCGCCTGACGAGCGAAGTGAACGTTCGGATTCGCCCACAGGGTGAACGCCGAGCGCGGCCGAACCACCGGGGCAGATGCACGAACGCACCAGCGCGCCCTGTGCCGCGCGTCGCCGCGATGCGTCGAAGCGCGTCGTGGATGGACAGTCGGGTTGGAAGCCCTGGTTGGAAGGCCTGGTCGAAAGGCTTGGTTGGAATCCCTAGTACGAAGCCCTAGTCCTTCGCCCTGCTTCGAAGCCCTAGAAGTCGCCGAGCGGGCGCTGGAACGTGTCGCGGGCGGGCTCGGTCACCAGGCTCTCGGTCACCTGCGGGTTCTGCTCGCTGCCGAGCGACATGGGGTAGGCCGGCACCCACAGTGCCGAGCCGATCACCAGCTTGAGCAGGCCCGTGGTGCGCAGGACACCCACGTCATAGACGATGCCGCCAATTCGGTCGGCTTCGTTCTGGGGCTCGGCGGCGGCGCTGCCGGCGAACAGAACGCACGTCGCAGCCGCGAGTGCTGCGAAAGGCTTCGTCGCGCTTCGTAGAATCGTCGTTTTCAAGCCGGACTGCTCCACTTCCAACACACCTCGTTCACATCTCGCCCGTCTTCTTGGGCACGCCGCCGAGAACGGTCGTTTAGCACGCCGGGGCGACTCACACGCACTGTCTCTGCCTTCCGTCCCGTCTGCGCCGTCTGCGCCGTCTGCGCCGTCCGCATCGTCCGCCGCGGCAGACGGTTCGAACGTCCGTATCAGGGCTTTGTTCGAACGCGAGCGCCGTCGATGGCTCGATTGACTCTCGACAACCCCGCGTCTGAGATGCGAGGATCGAAGGACGCGCCCCGTTCGGTGCCGGTCAGATTAGACCGGCGCCGGCTTCGACTCCAGCAAAATGTTTGCATGGGGCGCGGCGCTGCGTGTTCGGACGCAGCGGGCCGGGCAGTCGTCGAGGTGTGCATGACGCACGATGCGAGACGAGTGGTGGTGGTCGAAGACTCGAGCGTCGACGAAGCAGATCGACGAGCCAGCGAAGCCACCCCGCGCGAGCGCGATGCGCTCGAGAGCCTGCGGGCAAGCGACTAAAGGGAAGCAGCCACTCGTGACATCGATCGAGCGCATTCGGCGGGGAATCTTTCTTCTAATGGGCGCGGTCTGTGCCCTGGCCATCGCGACCGCGGCCGCGGCGCAGGAAGACGAAGCACCCGCCGAAGGCGATGCGAGCTCGGCCGCCGAAGACGTCATCGAAGACGCCGGCGACGACTTCGACTTCGACACGGCCGAGCAGTACGAAGAAGAGCTACCGCTCGATGCCGAGCCGCTGCCCGACGAGCCCGGGCCCGAGGGCCAGCTCGTCGACGACGACAGCATCGAAGAGGTGCGCGTTCGCGGCACCAAGCGGCAGGGCAACCTGCAGGAGACGCCGCTCGCCGTCTCGACCTTCGACATGCAGCAGCTCGATACGGCCAACATCCAGACCTTCGAAGACCTCGCGCCCAGCATCCCCAACTTCCAGTACAACGAGGTGATCGGCGCCGCGAGCTTCACGATTCGCGGCATTCAGTCGCTCGGTGGCTCGAGCGCGACCGCCTTTCACATCGACGGCATCTATCAGGAGAACCCGTACACCGCCTCGGGCATCGCGTTCTTCGACCTCGAGGGTGTCGAGGTGCTGCGCGGCCCCACCGGCACCGAGTACGGGCGCAATGCAAACGCCGGCGCTCTCAACGTGCTCACCAATCCGCCCAGCTTCGACTTCGAGGCGTTCGGCGACATCCAGGTCGGCAGCTATCACGAGCGTCGCATTCGCGGTGTGCTCAACGTGCCGATCGTCGACGACAAGATCGCGATCCGCGCGAGCGGCATCGTCAATCGGCGCTACGGCTTCATGGAGAACCTCGCGAGCGACGTGAGGAGCGGCGATCTCGACGACGACCGCACCATGGCGATCCGCGGTCAGGTGCGGGTGCAGCCCAATGACAATATCGATTGGATCACCCGTGCGACCTATGTGCGCGATCGTTCGAACGGAATCGGTCTCAAGATCAATGGCGAGTACCCGCAAGGTGTGCCGTTGCTCACGAACCCGGTCGACGGCGAGCCGATCAACGTCTTCATCTACAACAATGCGCCGCAGCCCAATCCGACCGACCCGAGGCAGATCTATCTCGATTCGCCCACGCAGAACGATCGAAACTTCATCATGGTCAACTCGACGTTCGTTGCCGCGCTCGACGACCTCCCCGGTACCGAGAACGCACAGTTCACGATCTTCGGCGGCTATCAGTACAGTGACCAGGCGGGCCAGGGTGATCTCGACTTCAGCAATGCGCCCTCGATCGGGAGTCCGGTACTTGGAGAACCTCCGGGGCCATTCCCGCTGATCGCGACCGACATCAAGGGCGATCGGTCGGAATGGGTCGCCGAGGCGAGCTTCGAAGCGGAGTCGCCGTTGCCGATCGATGGGATGTCGCTCGAGTGGCTGGTCGGTGCGTTCTACTTCGGCAGTCAGAACGACGTGACGACCGATACGAACACCGCCTTCCAGCTTTCGACGGATGAAGCAGCAAACGGCCTGCTCTTCTTCGTCGCGGCGGGCGACGCAGATGAAGGGTATCCGGCTGCGGCCTCCAGGTCGGCCAGTCGCAACCACTCGGCTGCGCTCTTCGGCAACGCACGCTGGAATCTCTGGGACGACGTCACGATCTTCGGTGGGCTGCGATACAGCCACGACTGGAGCTCGCGCTCGCTCGTGACGACGGGGTCGGACGCCTACTTCCCGTCCAACATCCTTCCGCCGAGTTGCGTCGGTATCCCGATCGACGACGGGGGCGACGGCGATTGGGGTAGCTTCATCGGTCGGCTCGGTGCCGAGTGGCGCTACACCGATGAGAACATGGCGTACGTCTCATACCACTCGGGCTTCAAGCCGGGTACCGTCGAGCTCTTGCGCGGCGCTCCTGGCTGCGAAGTGGTCCCCCAGCCCGATACGAAACCCGAGCGCATCAACGCGTTCGAGATCGGCAGCCGGAACCGCTTCCTCGACGACAAGCTGCAGGCGAACCTGACCGGCTTCGCGTACCTGTGGGACGACATCCAGGTGTCGACGCTCGTCGGGACGGCCCTGGTCACCCAGAACGCGAACTCGGCGGTGGCGACCGGCTTTGAATTCGAAGCTGTTTTCACCCCGCTGGCCGATCTCGACATTCCCGACTTGTCGATCGACACGTTCCTGATGACCTTCAACTTCGGTCTGACGTGGAGCGAGTTCACCGACTTCGAGAACGGGTGTCTCGTCGAGGAGCCCGATACCTGCAACCCGTTCAGCCCCGACTTCGATCCGCAGGACTGGACGGGCAACGAGCTTCCGCGCGCACCGCTCTATACGTTCACGATCACAGCCGCCTACGAGCAGACCCTCGGGCGCTATGGCTCGATCATGCCCTTTGTGCGCTACTTCTACTCGGACGACTCGTTCTTTCGCGCGGTCAACGACCCGGCGACCGATCTCCAGCCCGCGTACGGTCTGCTCGACTTCACGCTCACCTGGCGCAGCAACGACCGGCGCCTGTCGCTCGAGGGCTTCGTCAACAACGTGACCGATCAGGACGTGATCGCGCAGAAGACCCTGAGCTCGTATCTGGTCGGCAACCCGATCCTCGACTCGTTCCAGGCGCCGCGCACCTGGGGCGTGCGACTCGGGCTCAACTGGTAGGGCGTCGCTCCCCGCTCAGCCTGCGGCGGCCAGGATCAGCGCGATCGTCTCGTCGTCGATGCCGGCCTCGGTCAGCACCTCGAGCGTGTCGGCCCCGAGACCCGGTGCGGGCGACGTGCCGGTCATGGCGTGCCCGCTCATCGACAGCGGCGGTGCGATCGTCTTGAAGGCGCCCCACTCGGGGTGCTCGACGGTCGGGAAGCTGCCGTTCGCGATGGCCTGCGGGTCTTGCACCGCCTCGGCCACCGTGCGCACCGGCGCCCAGATGAGACGTCGCCCCTCGAAGGCCTTCGTCCAGTCGTCGAGGCTCCGCGTGGCGAACACCGCATCGAGCGCCTCGATGAGCGCCTTCGAGTGCTTGAACCGCGGCACCGCGCTCGCGAAGCGCTCGTCGTCGGCCAGCGCCGGCTGATCGATCGCTTCGGTGAACGCCTTCCAGTAGCGATCCGACTCGATCATCACCAGGAAGAGCCAGCGGTCGTCCGCGCAGCGATAGTGATTCCAGAGCGGGTTGCGGGCCTGACGCCGATCGTGGCGCGGCGGGGATTCACCGGTCACGAGCGTCATCGCCGCGTCGTTGCCCTCGATGTAGAGCCCGATGTGCTGGAGATTCACGTCGATCACCTGCCCGGCGCCCGACGTCGGCCCCTCGCGGTCGCGCATGCGCAGCGCAGACAGGATGCCGACGGCGAGCGAGAGGCTCGCCGAGTGATCGCCCATGCCGGGCCGCTGAAACGCCGGCGGTGCACCGGGCTCGTGCAGCTGATCCATCAGGCCGGTGCGCGCCCAGTAGCTCGAGTAGTCGAAGGCGGGCGCGTTCGCCTCGTCGCCTTCGGGGCCGAAGCCCGACAGCCGGGCGATCACGAGGTGGGGGTGCCTCGCCAACAGCGTCTCGGGGTCGATGCCGTACTTCGCCTGACGCTCGGGCAGCATGTTCGTGAGCAGCACGTCGGCGCTCTCGACCAGTCGGGCGAGCACCTCGACCGCCTGCGGCAGGGCGAGATCGAGCGCGAGCGACTTCTTGCCGCGGTTGTCCATCTGAAAGTGCGGTGCGCCAGCGAAGTCGCTCGTGTAGCCGGCGAGTCGCGGCACGCTGTGGCGATAGATCTCGCCCCAGGGCACCTCGACCTTCACGACTTCGGCGCCGAGGTCGGCGAGGAGGGCACCGCAGGCCGGGGCCGCGACGAAGCTCGCGACCTCGACCACCTTGATTCCGTCGAGGGGGGCAGCCATGCCGAAAGGCTGCCACTCCACCGGCCGGTCGACAACCAGCACGGGGCGCGGCCAAGGTCGCGCGATTCGTGTGGACAAGCGGGCCGCCGCCGGCCGACACTCGCCCTGACGGGAGGAGCGCCATGCCGGGACCGCTCGCAGGGATCAAGGTCGTCGACGTATCGGCGGTCGTATCGGGGCCGCTCGCGACCATGATGCTCGCCGATCAGGGGGCCGATGTCGTGCGCGTCGAGCCGACCGGCGACGGCGATCTGTTGCGGCTCGGTGCGTTCCGCCGCGGCGGCCTGACCGCGTTCTTCGCGAACAACAATCGCGGCAAGCGCGCGATCGCCATCGACCTGCTGCAAGAAGAGGGCGTCGAGATCGTGAAGCAGCTGGTGCGCGAGGCCGACGTCTTCGTGCAGAACTGGCGGCCGGGCGCGGCCGAGCGCCTGGGGCTCGGCGAGCCGGCGCTGCGCGAGATCAATCCGGGTCTCGTCTACTGCTCGATCAGCGGCTACGGCGACACCGGGCCCTACAGCGATCGGCGCGTCTACGACCCGATCATCCAATCGCTGACGGGGCATGTCGCCGTCCAGCTGAACCCCGAGGTGCCGATTCGTGATCTGGTGCGCAACGTGGTCAGCGACAAGTCGTCGGCGTACACCGCGGCCCAGGCGATCACGGCGGCCCTCTTCGCCCGCGAGCGCGGCGCGGGCGGGCAGCACATCCGCGTCCCGATGCTCGACGCATCGCTCGCGTTCTTCTGGCCCGATGGCATGATGCGGCACACGATGGTCGGCGACGACGTGCGCCGGCCCGGTCCGACGCTCTACGAGTCGTATCACCTGACCGAGACCGCCGATGGCCACATGATGTACTTCGTCGCGAGTGAGGTCGAGTATCACGGGCTCTACCGTGCGCTCGGCCGCGAAGAGTGGCTCGAGGACGAGCGCTTCTCGACGCTGCGCGAGGTCACGCGCCCCGAGAACCGTGCGGCGATCGGTGAGATGCTCGTACAGGAGTTCGCGGCCCAGCCCACGGCGAAGCTCGTCGAGCGACTCTCGGCCGAAGGCGTCCCGGCCGCGCCGGTGCTCGACCTCGAGCAGATCTTCGAAGACCCGCAGATCGTGCACAACGAAGCGATCTACGAGCGCGATCATCCGACGGCCGGGCGCATGCGCGGCGCGCGACCGGCCGCTCGCTTCGACAAGACCCCGCAAGCCGCGGGCGCAACGGCCCCTCTGCACGGCGAACACACCGACGAGATCCTCGACCAGCTCGGCTACGACGCGGCCGGTCGCGCGCGGCTGCGTGGGGCGGGCATCGTCGATGGCGTCGAGCCCGAGGCATCCGACCGAGGAGAATGAGCGTGGCGTTCGAGCCCACCGAACTCGTGATCGACACCGAGCATCTGCCCTGGATCCCGATGGGGGAGGGCGCCTGGGGCAAGATTCTGCGGACCTGCGCCGAGACCGGGGCGTGGACGGTGCTCTTCAAACAGGAAGCGGGCACCCATGCGCCGCCGCACAAGCATCTCTCGGCCGCCGACTTCTTCGTGCTCTCGGGGCGCATCGAGTACCGCGGCGGGGTCGCGACGGCAGGCTGCTTCGCCCGCGAACCCATGGGCGCGGTGCACGAGCGCACCGAGTTCCCCGAAGAGACGATCTACCTGTTCGCGTCGGAGGGGCCGATGGCCATGTTCGCGCCCGACGGGTCGATCGCCGGCATCATGGACGCCGAGACCTTCGCCACGATGCGCGACGCGAGCTGACGCGCGCCGAATGCCCGAATGCCCGGGTGCGCCTAGCCGCGCCGGGCTTCGGGCGCCCACGCAACGGGGAACACCGAAGGAAAGTCGGAGAGCGGTTGCCCCGACTTCGGCTCGAACGCGTAGAGCGCTTCGGGATCGGGGACGACCTGGCCCTTGCGGTGCAGGTAGCGCACGTCGTCGCCGGCCCAGAGCGAAGCGTGTGCGCGGCGCGGGTTCGGCAGCTCGGCCCCACCGGCCGCACCGTGCAGGATGTGTCCGTGAAAGAGCAGCACGTCGCCCGGCTCGTAGGCCCAGCCGAGCACGTCGAACGACGCACGCCGGCCCTCGATGTCGGGCACGGGCGGCAGCGTCATGTCGCGAACGCCGTCGAAGTAGGTCCACTGTTTGTGCGCGTCGGCACCGATCATCGGCGTGGCATCCGAGGCGCGCTCTTGCTGCGCGCGCGCTTCGGCGTCGTGATCGGGGTCGCGCCCCGCGAGTGGCCTGTACGTCACGTTCCAGTGGTGCGAGCCGCGCACGATCTCGATGCTCGCTTCGCGCGGGATCGGGTCGGGGGAGATCCAGGCGCGGATCAGATCGTGGCCATCGAGGTTGTAGTAGCAGGTGTCCTGATGCCACGGCGTCGCCGAGATGGGGCCGGCCCGCTTCGCGAACATCTGATCCATGTAGAAACGAACCGAGCTCTCGAGGCAGCGGCCGACGATCTCGGCGACCGGTGACTCTTCGACGATGCGCGCCAGCCCCTTCGAGTGACTCGCCGGAAACTGATCGGTGCGCAGGTCGGTGCCGACGCCCGACGACAGCGGCGTCGGGTGGGCGATTGCGTCGTCGAGCCCCTCTTCGAGCACGCGCACCCAGGCTTCGGGCAGGATCGACTTCAGCAGCACCGCGCCGTCGCGGTCGAAGCGCTCGATCTCGTCGCGGGTGATGTCTCGGAGCGGAGCAGCGCGCATGGTCGAATCGTACCCGATCCGCCACGCGTCGATGACGCCCGTCTCTGACACAACGCCACGCGCATCCTGGATGGAGGGCCCCTGCGGATGCGACATATACTGACCCGAAACCCGTACACCGGATGGACCCATGACGACGACCGAATACGAACACATCGTGGTGGAGGATCCGCGCCGCGGCGTGCGGCGCATCACGCTGAATCGCCCCGACAAGCGCAACGCGCTGAGCAATCGGCTGCGCGGCGAGTACCTCGACGCGCTGCAGCAGGCCGACGCCGATCCGAACGTGCGCGTGAGCATTCTGCGCGGCGCGGGCGAGAGCTTCTCGGCTGGCTACGACCTCACCCAGAACCCGGCCGCCCACATGCCCTTCGATACGGCCATGGGCGACGGCTTCTGGCCGCGGCATGTCGTCGAAGGGGCGTTCAAGATCTGGGATCTCGCGAAGCCGGTCGTCGCCCAGGTGCACGGCTACTGCCTCGCGGGCGGCACCGAGTTGATGTCGGCGTGCGACCTCGCCTACGTCGCCGAAGATGCGCAGATCGGGTACCCGCCGGTGCGGCTCATGAGCCCGCCCGACAACCAGTTCTTTCCCTGGCTCGCCGGAATGCGAAACGCCATGGAGATGATGCTGACCGGTGACTCGATCAGCGGCGTCGAGGCCGTGCAGATGGGCCTCGCGAACCGTGCGTTTCCGCGCGACGAGCTCGACGAGGCCGTGCTCGACAAGGCCGAGCGCATCGCGAAGATTCCCAGCGATCTGCAGCAGCTCAACAAGCGCACGGTGCACCGCGCGATGGAGATCATGGGTACGCGCGCGGCGATCCGCGCCGGCACCGAGATGCAGGCGCTCGCGTTTCATCAGCCCTCGGCCCGCGCCTATCTCAAGGAGATGGCGCAAGACCACAAGAAGGCGCTCAGCAAGCGCGACGAGAAGTTCGGCGACTATCGCGGGCGCGAGGGCGGGCCCGACTCGAAGTAGCCCGGCCTAGGTGCGAGCTCATGCGGTCGGCGGCGTGGCCGGCAGCCCGAGCGGCTTCTGCATGGCGAAGTGCATCTCTTCGATCCAGATCGAGACGATCGGCCGATCGGCGAGCTTCAGCGGTTCGCACTCGCGCGCGATCTCGCCCTCGAGCACGAGCCGGCCCTGCCCGGGGCTCGTGACCATCGAGTCGATCTCGAGCTCGAGGGTGCAGCGCGACGGCTCTTCGTGCAGTCGGCCGTAGTGCGTGCGCTCCATCGCGAAGTCGCGCTGCACGAGCGCCGACTCGGTGGGGCACGTGAATCGAATCGAGCCTTCGCTCGGGTGTTGCATCCAGAAGATCGCGTCGCCGTCTGCGACGCTGTGGTCGATCTCGCCCCGTCGAAAGACTCTCGACCCGACCTCGTCCATCTTTCGGACGGCGACGTCCGTGTTCACCCAGTTCTTCCACATGTACATCTTCGACGCGTTGCGCTCGAACTCGGCCTTGTTCGACGCGACGGTGGCGGGCTCACTCGTCTCGCGGTTCTCGGTGTAGAACCCGACGTACAGCTCGCGGTACGGGCCCAGGTCGGCCTTGCGAAACTCGCCGGTGCCGACGAAGAAGACGGCCTGGCCATCGAAGATCTCGGCGACCCGAAAGTAGTCGTCGGGCACGATGCTGCGTGCGGCCTCGATCGGCACGAGGAAGAGGCCCGTCGTGTAGGACGAAGACTGAACCTGCAGACACGTTCGCGTGAAGGCCATCGGGGCTCCGGGGTGGGGTGTCGCGCGAGACTATCCGTGCGATCTCGTCGACTCAATGTCCGAATCGCTCGCATCGTCGACCGCCTCGTCGAATCGGTGCACCAGCGCGAGATACGAGACGGCGCCCAGGCCCCCGGCGCCGAACACCATGCACATCACCATGATCTGGTACCGCACCGCGACCAGCGGCTCGACGCCCGAGAGGATCTGGCCCGTCATCATGCCGGGCAGCGACACGAGACCAACGGCGAGCAGCGCGTTGACCTGCGGGATGAGGGCCGCGTCGAGGGCGGCGTTGCGTGCCTCGATCCATCTCGCGTGACGTCGGCGCTCCGATGCGTAGCGTTCGGCGGCGAGGCTCACGGTGTTCATCGTGTTGGCGAACACCATGCCTGCCAGCGGCACCGTGTAACGAGGCTCGAACCAGCGCGGCAGATCGAGCACGACCTGGGTGACGAGAGCGAGCATGAGGAGACCATTGCCCCCGAGCGCGACGAGCACGATCAGGTAGCGACGCGTTCCCAGGCTTCGGATCGGGCGCATGGCGATCCACGCGGCTGCGATCATCATCACGACGAAGACGGCGACGACGACGACCGGTCGGTCCGTGGTGAAGACGAAGGTCAGGACGTACCCGACGAGCAGCAGCTGCCCCAGCATGCGCGCATTGGCGTAGACGGCTTCGCGGGCATCGACTCGCCAGCGCCACAACACGACCACGAGGACGACGCTCGGCGCGAAGGCGAGCAGCAGGCTCGTGAGCGGGATCGTGGGCAGCGTCGGTTCCAGGAGGCTCTCCGGACGGAGACGACACGGTACCAGACCGACTGGCTTCCCCTGGTCGGGCATCATGGCCGCGCGCCCCGCGGCGCGCAGAGGCGCCCCCGGGCGCGTGAGCGTCATACCGGCGAAGTTCGGACGCACGGCGCCGCGCGGGCTTGCGAGCGCCTCGAACGACCGACACCATCGAACGCGACGGAGGGTTGCGCGTGAACACGCTGCTGGACGAGCCGCGCTTCGAAGGGAGCATCCGCCTCGATGCTGAGCGAAAGCTCGGCTTCGCCGAGTTCGGTCCCGTCGACGGGCTCCCGCTGCTCTGGTTTCACGGCACACCGGGTGGTCGACGGCAGATCGCGCCCGACGCGAGGCGGCTCGCGTGGCGGCAGGGCATTCGCATCGTCGCCGTCGAACGACCGGGCATCGGCGACTCGTCGCCCCACGTGCACGACGCGGTCGTCGATTTCGCGGGCGACATCGAGCAGCTCTGCGACGCGCTCGGGATCGAGCGATTCGCGGTGGTCGGTCTCTCGGGCGGAGGGCCCTACGCGCTCGCCTGTGCCCACGAGCTGCCCAAGCGGGTGGCGCTCGCCATCGTACTGGGTGGGGTGGCGCCGTCGGTGGGCGAGGACGCCATCGGCGGGGGGGCCAACGACCTCACGCGCACCATGTCGCCGGTCGTCGCGCGCACCTGGGCGCCGCTGGGCAGCGCCATGCGCGGGCTCGTCCGGCTGCTCGAGCCGGCGGCCGAGACCGCCATCGATCTGTTCGCGAGCGCCATGCCGCCCGGCGACAAGCTCGTGCTGTCCGATGCCTCGACCCGAGCGATGTTCAAAGACGACCTGCTGCGCGGCAGCAAGACTCAGATGCACGCGGTCTGGATCGACGGCGTGCTCTTCGGCCGACACTGGGGCTTCGAGCTGTGCGACGTGACCGTGCCGACGCTGCTCCGCTATGGCGACGCCGACCGCATCGTGCCGCTCGAGCACGGTCAGCATCTCGCCGCCCGGCTCCCGAACGCCGAGCTGCGTGTGCATCCGGGCGAGGGACACATCGGCGCGCTCGGCGCGTCGCAGGAGATCCTCGACGTGCTGGTCGAACGCTGGCCCGGCACCGAAGAGAGAACGCGAGGAGGCCACGCATGACGCCGACCCTCGAGCGCTGCGACGCGACGTTCGGTGCCTTCGTGACCGGGGTCGAACTGTCGAAGCCCGGCGCGCTGCCCTGGGACTGGATCGACGCCGCCTTTCTCGAGCACGGGCTGCTGATCTTTCCGGGCCAGCACCTCGAGTCGGAAGATCAGGTGGCCTTCGCCGAGCACTTCGGTGAGATCGAGCGCCTGACGCCCAACCCCGACATGAAGGCGGTCCCGCTCTCGAACGTGACGAAGGACGGCACGCTCGCCGACGACAAGCTCGACTTCGTGCAGGTGTTGCGCGGCAACGAGGGCTGGCACACCGACAGCTCGTACATGCGGCTCGCCGCACGCGCTTCAGTGCTATCGGCGCGCGTCGTCCCGCCCGAGGGCGGCGGGACCGAGTGGGGCGACATGCGGTCTGCCTACGACGCGCTCGACGACGACATGAAGGTCCGCATCGACGGCCTCTCGGCGTACCACTCGATCTACTATTCCCAGGCGAAGCTCGGTCACCGAGCGAAGCCGGGCCGGGGCTACGGCTTTCACGAAGACGGCAAGCCGCTGCGCCCGATCGTCAAGGTGCATCCCCAGACAGGGCATCGGGCCCTGTACATCGGTCGACATGCGCACGAGATCCCCGGGCTGTCGGCGGAGGCGTCGGAGACGCTGCTCGATGAGCTGCTGACGTTCGCTTGCCAGCCGCCCCGCGTCTACGAGCATCGCTGGCAGCCGGGTGATGTCGCGCTCTGGGACAACCGCAGGTTGCTGCATCGCGCGCGCCCCTACACGCGCAGCGAACCCCGGGTCATGGTGCACGTGCGTGTGGCCGGCGACCCGCAGAGCGAGTGGGCCGCGACCGTCTCGCCCGACGGCTTCATCGCGGACGAAGCGTCCGCCGGCTGAAATTTCTCGCGCGCCCGAACGTACACACAGGGGGAGCAGCTCGGAGCTCGGGCTGCGCCCGCGCCCGTTCGTCTCTGCAAACGCGCCCCTGGGAGCCCCGATGGCCACGACCGAACGTTTCTGGGACAAGCACGCCGACGGCTACGCGAAGTCGCCGATCAAGGATATGGAGAGCTACGAGCGATGCCTCGAGCAGACGCGCGCTCGACTCGGGCCGAACGACACGGTGCTCGAGCTCGGCTGCGGCACGGGCACGACCGCGCTGCGGCTCGCCCCGAGCGTCGAGCGATACGTCGCGACGGATGTGTCGGGCCGCATGATCGAGATCGGCCGGCAGAAGGCCGAAGCCGATCCCGTGCCATCCCTTCGATTTCAACAGGCCGAGCTCTTCGACGAGAAGCTCGAGCCGGGGCAGTTCGACGCGGTGCTCGCGTTCAACCTGATCCACCTGATCGAGGATGGACCTGCCGCGATGCGTCGGATCCACGCGTTGCTGCGGCCGGGCGGCGTGTTCGTGTCGAAGACGGTCTGCCTGGGCGAGCAGACGAAGCTCTGGAAGATCGTGATCGGCGCTGCGCGGCTCGTCGGCGCGGCGCCCTTCGTGCACTGCATGACAATCGCCGAGCTCGAGGGGCTGATCACCGCGAACGGATTTCGCGTCGACGAGACGGGCACCTTCCCGCTCAAGCCGCCGAGTCGATTCGTCGTCGCTCGGCGCGAGTGAGCGAAGGGCCGCACGCGCCGCGCCGACCGGATCGGATACGCGCCGCGCGATCGAAGGCCGAGCGCGAGCGCCACGCCACCCGACCGGCGC
The DNA here is from genome assembly GCA_965250285.1 of Myxococcota bacterium. Classification (GTDB taxonomy): domain Bacteria; phylum Myxococcota_A; class UBA9160; order UBA9160; family UBA4427; genus CAYYSY01. Next base: position 3,964,037 of record OZ252299.1, on the reverse strand, counting down.
CGTTCCGCGCGCCTTCGAGCGCGTCGGACGCGGGCCTGTGGCACCATCCGCGCATGGCGAAGCCGGTTCGTGGATTGTTGTTCGACCTGGGGGGCACGCTCTTCAGCTACCACCTCGGGCCCGAGATGGGGCGCGCGATCTTCGACGCCGCCGAGGCGCTCGGCATCGAGGCGCGCAAGCGCGACATCGGTCGCGCTTGGGGCGAATGCAACGCCGATACGATGCGAACGTTCGCCGAGCGCGACTTCTTTCTGCACCGCGAGCTCTTCGACCAGACGCTTCAGTCGTTCGCAGCGCGCTTCGAGAAGTCGGTGCCCGACGGCGTCGCCGATCGCTTCGCCGAGGCCCAGACCCGCGCGGTGGTCGACCATCTGCCCCTGCGCGACGACACCCTCGCCACGCTGTCGGCCCTCAAGGAGCGCGGTCTCTATCTCTCGATCGTCTCGAACATCGATGACGACCAGCTCGCGCCGCTGGTCGAGAAGCATGGCCTCGATGCGGTCCTCGACGATTGGACGAGCTCGGAAGAGGCGCGCTCGTGCAAGCCGCACACCGGCATCTATCACTATTCGCTCGAGAAGGGCGGGCTCGGCGCCCACGAGGCGCTCTTCGTGGGCGACTCGCTCCACCACGACGTCGCCGGCGCGAGCGCAGCGGGGCTGCGCGCCGTGCACATTGCCGATCGCGCCGGTGCGGCGCCGCTCAGCCAGGGGCTCGAGGTCACGGCCGACCCCGACTACACGATCGGCGCACTGACCGAGCTGCTGGGGATCGTCGATGAGCTCAACGCAGGCTGAGACCCGCCCCGAGATCCCCGAGCATCCCGAGCAGATCACGGCCGAGTGGCTGTCGGGCGCGCTCGGCGTACCGATTCAAGGCGTCGAGCGCCAGATCCTCGGCGAGGGCCAGGGCTTTCTCGGCGACATCGTCCGTCTTCACCTCGATACCGACGCCGAGGGGCTGCCCCCGTCGGTCGTCGCCAAGATCCCGAAGCTGGCGAATCGGCCGATCGGCGAGCTGCTCGGCGTGTACGAGCGCGAGGCCCGCTTCTTCGACGACTTCGGCGCGAACGTGCCCGCGCGCATCCCGCGCATCTATTACAGCGACTGCGATCCCGACGACGACTCGCCCGATCCGAAGGAGATCCTCGAGAAGGTCGATGCGCTGCCCGGCTTTACCCACGGCTTCGTCGCGTGGCTCGGCAAGCGGATCTCGGGCAACAAGAACCGACGTCATGTCCTGATCATGGAAGACCTGAAGAGCTTCGAGGTCGGCGATCAGCTCGCAGGTGCCTCGGTCGAACGATGCCGGCGCGTGCTCGAAGCATTCGCGGCGATCCACCGTCGGTTCTGGGGCTGCGACTCGCTCGACGAGAGCTTCTGGCTCGTGCCCCTGGCGCTCGACGCGCGCATCCGCGCGGGGGTGTTTCGCAAGAGCGCGAAGGCCCTGCGCGAGGTCGCGCCGCCCGGTCTCGAACCCTACGTCGAGAAGCTGCGCTCGCTGGGCGGCGAGCTCGTGCGGCGGCTCGCGAGTGAGGCGCCGCGGACGCTGATCCACTGCGACCTGCGGCTCGACAATGTCTGCTTCGACGGCGACGACATCGCGTTCCTCGACTGGCAGCTCGTGCGATCTGGTCCTGCTGCGTACGACGTCGCCTACTTCCTCGGTGGCGCGCTCGAGCCCGAGGTGAGCGCCGAGGCCGAGCAGCGGCTCTTGCGGATCTACCACGATGCGCTCGGCGTCGACGACTACGCCTTCGATCGATTCCAGCGCGACTACCAGCGCGGGCTGCTCGCGAGCCTCGCCGCGCTGGCGCCGACGAGCGACGTCGCGATCGACGAGGGACGCGGGCAGGAGCTGATGCACCGGTGGCGCCTGCGCCTCAAGGCGCGGCTCGATCACGTCGACCTGAACGCGCTCGTCTGATTCATCGCGGGGGGCCCGATGCTGCGCTGGATTCGTGAAGAGTGGGGCGTCTTCGCCACCAACGACAAGGTGCGATGGGTTCGACAGTGGGTGCCCTTCGGCCTGCGCACCCTCGGCTACGGCGTCGTTTCGCTCTTGATCGGTCCGTTCACGGGCGGACGGGCTTCGACGTGGGCCGCGCAGCGTTGGAGCGCCGCTTCGTGCCGCGGTCTCGGCATCGAGATCCATGCGAGCGGCCTCGAGCACATTCCTGACGGCTCGGTGATCTATGCCTCGAACCATCAGAGCCTGATCGACATCCTCGTGCTCGGTGCCGTGTTGCCCGACGACTTCAAGTGGGCCGCAAAGCGTTCTCTGATGCACGTGCCGGTGATCGGCTGGCATCTGCGACTCGCGGGCCACGTGCCGGTCGACCGTCAGGCGGGGCGCGACGCGGCGATGGCCGTCATCGAAGCCTTCGAGTCGGTGCTCGGGCGCGGTCAGCGCCTGCTCGTATTTCCCGAAGGCACGCGCTCGGCCGACGGCCAGCTGAAGCCCTTCAAGAGCGGTGCATTTCGCGCGGCCGTCGCCGCCGACCGACCCGTGCTGCCGATCGCGATCGACGGCACGTTCTCGTTGCTGTCGCGACACGCGGTCGACATGGACGAGAGCGGTGAGCGTCGCGTCGACGTTCGCATCGCGCCGCCGCTGTCGCCCGACCCGGCGCTCGACGAGAAGCAGCGCATCGAGAAGCTTCGCGTGGGCTCTCACGCCGCCGTCGAAGTCATGCTCGAAGAGATCGAGCGCGAGCGAAGCAGCGCCGACTGAGCGCTCGGCCGCACCGAACGCCCCGCACGCCGAGCGGCGTGGCTGGCGTACCCTGTGTGCGCCGAGCGCGCCCGACGCGGCCGCGGCTCGAGGGGGATCGGTCGCTTGAGCGACGAGCGGGCAGGGCGCGGGTGCAGGGCCGCCACGGGACGGACGCTCGTGCGCATCGGCGTCGCGCTGCTCGCGACGGCGGTCGGCTGTACGGACGTCACCGAGCCCGTCACTCCGCTCGCGCCCCCGCCCCCGTCTTCTGAAGACGCGTCACCTGTCGAGGTTGAAGCGAGCGTTGCTCCGGCGGAACGCGCGAGCTTCGGCTATCTCGACACCCCGGCGCCGCGTTCGCTCGACGCGGTCGGCGATCGCATCTCGGGCTGGGCGCTCGACCCCGATGGCGTCGCCCGTGTCGACCTCGTCGCCGGTGACGGCACGCGCTGGCCCCTCGAAACGGGGATCGAACGGGCCGACGTTGCGCGCGTGCATCCGGGCGTGCCGGGCAGCATGCACGCCGGCTTCGATGCGCGGGTCGACGCCGACCTGCTCGCCCTGCGATCGAGTCACGTCGACGTCGTGGTGACCGACCTCGCCGGCAACGAGACGCGGCTGGGGCAGCCGCTCGCCATCGGGCCGCAGCGCAACCGCTGGCGCCGGCTCCTCGAAGAGCGGCCGGGGCTCGCAAGCGAGCGCTTCTACGTGCTCTTTGCGACGAGCTCGCTGCCGACCGGGGGGGCCGAGGGCATCAAGGCCGAGTTTGCCGCGCACGAGAGCGAGACCCTGCGTGTCGGCATGCGCATCCCCGTGCTCTACATGCGCACGACGCAGGGGCGCGCCGCCGACTGGGTCTTCGACCCCGACTTCGACACGACGCGGATGCGCGGCGCGGTGCCCGTCGCCGAGGATTCGCTGGTCGAGACGGCCGCCTGGGCGACCGGCCACGAAGTGCCCGTTCTGTTTACGCTGAACGGCGGCGTCTGGGGCGATGCCCGCGGCACCGCGCCCGAGTGGGATCTCACCGACCATCTCGAAGAAGAGCCCGCCCACTGCCAGTGGAACCAGCTCGACCAGGTGCTCGCCGACGACGACCCGGGGCTGCCCTCGGCCATCGGGGGCGTCGAGCTGGCCCGCTCGCTCACGCTCAACGTCTTCGCGACCGACGTGCGGCGCTACAAGAAGCGCAATCTCCAGGCTGCCGCGTCGTGGGTCGCCGGGTTCGCGGCGGCGCATCCCGAGCTCTTCGTCGGGGTGAACCTCGACCCCGACGTCTACGTGAATCCGTTCTTCGAAGGAAGGCAGTGGTATGACTACAACCCTGACACCCTTCGACAGTTCAGGCACTGGCTGCGCGGCGACGGCCCGTATCTGGGTGAAGGCGAGCCCGATCTGTCGGCGTATCGCCGCGACGTTGCCCTGAGCCTCGAAGCGTTCAACGCTCGCGCCGAGACCGGGTTTGCATCATGGGACGAGGTCGACGGCCCGCGGCTCGCCGATGCGCGTCTCGTCGAGTTCTGGAAGGTGCCGCACTTCCAGGTGTGGGAGCGCTTTCGGCGCCATCTCGTCGACCTCCACTACGACGAGCTCTCGACGTGGACGCACGAAGCCGGGATTGCACGGGATCGCATCTACTCGTCGCAGGGCTTCTCGCCCCGCAGCGGGCTCATCGAACCGTTCCCGATCACGCTCGACGACCGCATCGTCAACTACGACGCGGGCGGCATGACCCTCGAAGGCGCGCTGCCCCGCGACGGCCACATCGGCGCGATCCTGTATGGAGATAGCGCGACCAACCGCGTCGAGATGTCGAACGGTCGCAGTCTGTTCGCGACCCTGCGCGCGTTCGATCCGGGCTGGGCCATCGTCGAGTTCCACACGGCCGACCTGCACGCGCCCGACATCGTACCGGGCTACGGCGTCGACTACGGCGCCCTGCGCGACGTCTTCAACTACGGTGCGGGCTTCGTCTCGCCCATGGCGTGGAACGGCATCAACGGGGATCACCCCGATCACCCGGGTTTCGTGTCGTTCATGGCGCTGCGTCGCACCCCGCTCGAAGACGCGATCCGGTTCTTCCTCGACGAGCGCGCGAACCTGCCGCGCGGTGCGATCCTCTACACGTTCGGAGACTTTCGGCACGCCGCCGACGACGGCTGGCGCATCGATGGCGGGGGGCACGCGACGCCGACGCGGGGCGTGTGGCAACTCGTACCCGAGACGGGGTCGAACCGGCTGACCGTGAGCTCGCCTGCCGATCTGCCTCTCGACCCGGCCTCACACGACCTGATCGTGCTCGGCCTCGATGCGGCGGCCGGCCAGGTCGAGTCGGTGGCAGTCGAGGCGCGCACGGCCTCAGGCGGTCCCTGGCTGTCGATCATCGACAGGACGCCCTGGGCCGAGCGGCCCCGCGAGCCCGCAGGGGTGCGGCTGCCGCTTCGCTGGGGCGCGCTCGAAGCGCCGAGCGAGCTTCGGCTTCGCTTCACTGTTGCTGCGGGCACGACCGCGCTTGGGCTCGACCACGTGCTCGTGTATCCGGCCGCCCCGGCGCCGGCGGCCGGTTCGGTACCCTCTGGTCACGGGGCGGCGGCGCGGAGCGACGCTGCAGGGAGGCCGGCCGATGAAGGTCACCGATTGGCTCACGAAGGACGAGATTCGCTCGCTCACCGCGCGCAGTGACGCGAAGGCGGCGGGCGTCGTCGCGTTCAACTGGGGTCTCATCGCCCTCACGTTCTGGGTCGTGGCGACCTGGACGAATCCGCTCACGATCGTCGGGGCCATCATCGTGCTCGGGGGGCGTCAGCTCGGGCTCGCGATCCTCATGCACGAGGCGGGTCACCAGACGCTCTTCGAGACGCGCGCGCTGAACGGCTGGCTGGGCCAGTGGCTCTTTGCGCATCCGATCCTCGCCGACGCCGATGCGTACGCCGCGTCGCACCGGGAACACCATCGACACGCGGGCTCCGGGCAGGATCCCGATCTACCGAACTACGAGGCGTACCCGATCTCGAAGGCGAGCTTTCTGCGCAAGCTGAAGCGGGACCTCACAGGGCGAACCGGGATGCGCAACCTGATCGGGACGCTCAGCGGTCAGAGCGCCGACCTGATGATGCGCAAGGGTGAGAAGCCGGCGTCGCGGCTGCACGGTCTGATCGCGAACGCCTTCCTCTTTGGCGTTCTCGCGGCGTTCGGTCACCCGTGGCTCTTTCTGCTGTGGGTCGCCGCGTACGTCACGACCTACCCGCTCTTCGCGCGCATCCGCCAGGTGGCCGAGCACGGTCACGTCACGAACCTCTACGATCCCGACCCGCGGCTGCACACGCGCACGACCATCGCCCACCCGCTCGAGCGGCTCGTGCTGTGCCCCAATCACGTGAACTATCACCTCGAGCACCACTTCGTGGCGGGCGTGCCGACCTACAACCTGCCGCGCTTCCATCGGCTGCTCGTCGAGCGCGGGTTCTTCCGTGGCTACGAAGACTCGATCGCCCACGGCTACCTCGATGTCGTGCGGCGCGCCGTGCCCGAGCTCGACCGCCGCGCGGGCGTCGCGGCCTAGGCGCCGGCCGGGCGGTGCTGCGTCGACGCCACGCCCCGATCCAGCAGCGCCCTCGCTGAACAGGTGAGGAAGCATCCGCCCGACCCCGAGCCCACCGGCGTCGAATGCACGCGCCGGGGATGGACTATCGTGCCGTGCCGGGCGTGGTCCCGGTCCTGTGCGCGATCAGGGAGGGACGCCCATGGCGGGTGACGTCATCCGCATCACCGACCTCGCGAATCCCGAGCTCAGCGACGCCCAGAAGGCCGCGCTGGCCTATGGCGAGACCCTCGAGCTCGATCTGAGCGTCGGTGCGGTGCTCGACGCAGCCGCGCAGGCGACCGGGCTCGACGACTTCGGTCCCGACGACTTCGAAGAGCGACTCGGTCTCTGGCTTTCGGAGCCCGACGAAGACCCCGACCGGACTCAGCTTGGCCGCCTGATGGTCTTCAACGACTGCGTCCGGTACGCGTCGAATCGCCTGCGCATTCATGCGCTGCTGAAGGCGCACCCCGAGATTCACGACGTCGAGATCCCGGCGCCGATCATCGTCGTCGGGCTCCCGCGCTCGGGGACGACGCATCTGGTCAACCTGATCGCCGCCGATGGGCGGCTTCGCTCGATGCCGCTCTGGGAGGGGCAGGCGCCGGTCGCCGAGGAGAACCCCACCCGCGATGAGCACGACCCGCGCTTTGCGCGCTGTCAGCAGGCGTGGGAGCAGATGCAGGCGATGTCGCCGCTCATCTCGGCGATGCATCCCATGAACCCCGACCACGTGCACGAAGAGCTCGAGCTCATGCTGCCCGACTTCTCGAGCTACAACCAGGAGTGGGTGGGCCGCGTGCCGAAGTGGGTCGACTACTACCTCGCCCACGATCAGCGGCCCCACTACGAGTACATGAAGACGGGGCTGAAGATCCTGCAGTGGTCCATGCCGCGGGATCGCTGGGTGCTCAAGTGCCCGCAGCATCTCGAGCAGCTCGGCCCGCTGGTCGAGACGTTTCTCGACGCGACGTTCGCCGTCACCCATCGCGACCCGGTCGCCGTGATTCAATCGGCGGCGACGATGACCTGCTACGCCTCGCGCATGAGCTACAGGACGAGTGATCCCGAGTGGTATCTCGACTACTGGACCCGGCGCATGCGTCAGCTGCTCGAGGCCTCGGTGCGAGACCGGCATCTGCTGCCCGAGGATCGAACGATCGACGTCCTCTTCCACGAGTTCATGGCCGACGACTTCGCGATGGTCGAGCGCATCTACGACGTGGCCGGCCTCGAGATGAACGACGCGGCGCGCGCCGAGATCCGGGCGCACCTCGACGATCACGGTCGCGGCAAGCACGGACGAGTGGTCTACGACCTCCGCGCCGACTTCGGTGCCGAGCCGGCGAAGGTGCGCGAGGGCTTCGACTTCTATCTCGAGCGATTCCCCGTGCGCATCGAGGTCGACTGAACCGGCGGCCGATCACTCTCGAGCGGTAGATCCCTCGAAGAGCCGTACCGAGAAACGGAGAGCAGACGGATGGCGACGACCCGGTTCGACTTCACAGGGCGCAAAGTGCTCGTGACCGGTGGCAGCTCGGGGATCGGCCTCGGCGTGGCGACCGCGTTCGCCGATGCCGGCGCCGACGTGACCGTGACGGGCCGGCGTGCGGCGGCGGCCGAGTACGACGTCGACCTGTCGCGGTTCACGTATCGCGCCGCCGAGATGACCGACTCGTCTCAGCTCGAGGCGCTGGCCGACGGCATCGATGCGCTCGATGTCCTCGTGAACAACGCCGGCGGCAACCTGATCGCCCTCGACGAGTGGAAGCCCGAGACGTTCGCGCAGGCGCTCCAGATGCACCTGGTCAGTGCCTTCACGCTGGCCACGCGGCTCAAGCCCAAGCTCGCCGCCAGTGGTCTGCGCGGCGGCGGCAGCGTCGTCAACACGACGAGCATGTCGGCGTATCGTGCGGTGCCCATCGTGCCGGGGTACGGCGCGGCCAAGGCGGGGCTCGTGCAGATGACGCTCAACATGGGCGCGGCCTGGGCGCTCGACAACGTGCGGGTGAACGCGGTCGCGCCGGGCCTGATCGAGACGGGCATGACCGCGGCGATGAAGCTCGACGGCATGGAGGCGATCGAGAAGGCCGAGCTCGAACGCGTGCCGATGGCGCGCTGGGGCGAGCCCGACGAGGTCGCGCCGGCCTATCTCTTTCTCGCGAGCGAAGAGGCGCGGTTCATCACCGGTGAGACGCTCTGCGTCGACGGCGGCTTCATGGCGAAGTAGGGCCGCGGCGGGCTCGCCGCGGTTCCGGGGGCGAGCCCCGACGCAGCGCGACCGGGCGCATGCGCGGCATGAGGGCGCCGCCGCACGCCGGCCGAGGGAGGAGCGAGATGATTCAAGCGCGTATCCACGGTCCGGGGGACGTGCGGCTCGACGACGTCCCCGAGCCGGTGGCGGGGCCCGGTGAGGCGATCGTGCGCGTGCGCGCCTGCGGCATCTGCGGGAGCGACCTCGGCTACATCGCCCTGGGCGGCGTGGCGGGGCCCGGCCCTGAGCCGATGGCGATCGGGCACGAGCTGGCGGGGGTCGTCGAGTCGGTGGGCCCGGGCGTCGAGCGGATCGCCGTGGGTGACCGGGTCGCGCTCGATCCGCGTGACCCCGACGGCGGCGTGATCGGCAACGGCCACCCCGACGGCGGCTTCGCGCCGCGCCTGCGCGTGCGCCACGCCGACAGCGGCCGCCTGCACCGGCTCCCCGACGGCATGTCCTTCGAGGTGGGCGCGCTCGCCGAGCCGCTCGGGGTGGGCATGAACGCGGTCGACAAGCTGCGCTTCGAGCCCCACGAGAAGGCGGTCGTCTTCGGCGCCGGTCCGATCGGGCTATCGGCCGTCGCGTCGCTGCGCGACCTCGGCTGCGAAGACATCGTCGCGGTCGACCTCTCGCCCCAACGTCTGGCGTTGGCCGAAAGGCTCGGCGCGCGAGCGACGCTCGACGCCAGCGCGGTCGACGTCTTCGCCGAGCTGCGTGGCTTGCACGGCGAAACGCTCTTCTTCGGCGGCCCGGTGCCGGCGACCGACGTGTATGTCGAGGCATCGGGCGCGCCCGCGGTGATCCAGCAGGTGATCGGCGGCGCGCGACGTGGGGCGCGATTGTCGATCGTGGCGCTGCACCGCCAGCCCGTCGAGGTGAACTTTCTGCTCGTGCTGATGCGCGAGCTGCAGATCAGCGGCGCGATGGAGTATCCCGACGAGTTCGGCCGGGGCGTCGATGTGCTCGCTCGCGCCGATCTCTCGCCGATGATCACGCACCGTTTTCCGCTCGAGCGCTTCGACGAAGCACTGGAGGTCGCCCGCGATGCGTCGATCGCCGGTAAGGTGATGATCGAAGTCGGCGACGACTGATGCGGCGGCGACGCTGCACGCCGGCGATGGATGGAGGAGCCCCATGAGCGACGCGCATCCCGCAGAGCGCTACGACGCCAAAGCGATCTTCGGTCTCGAGGGCAAGGTGGCCATCGTCACCGGCGGCAGCCGGGGTCTCGGGCGCGAGATGTGCCTCGCCTTTGCCGAGCAGGGGGCCCGGGTCGTCGTCGCGAGTCGAAAGGCAGACCAGTGCGAGGCGCTTGTTGCCGAGATCACCGAGCGCTACGACACCGAGGCCCTGGCGGTCGCGTTTCACGCCGGCGAGTGGGCCGACTGCGAGAAGCTCGTGAACGCGACCCTCGACCGGTTCGGTCGCATCGACGTGCTCGTCAACAACGCGGGCATGTCGCCGCTCTATCCGTCGATCGCCGAGGTGAGCGAGGAGCTGTACGACAAGGTGCTGGGCGTGAATCTCAAGGGGCCGTTTCGACTGATGGCGCTCGCCGGGACCTACATGGCCGAGCAGGGCAACGGCTCGATCATCAACGTCAGCAGCATCGCCTCATTCAGCCCGAGCGCGGCCGAGGTGCCCTACGGTGCGGCGAAGGCCGGGTTGAATGCGCTGACGCTCGGCATGGCCAACACGTTCGGTCCGAACGTGCGCGTGAACTGCATCGTACCGGGCGCGTTCCTCACCGACATCTCGAAGGCGTGGACGCCCGAGATGAAGGCCTACGCCGCGCGGCGCGCGGCACTGCAGCGCAATGGCGAGCCCGACGAAGTGGTGGGCGCCGCGCTCTACTTCGCGAGCGACGCCTCGAGCTACACGACCGGCGCGCTGCTGCGCATCGACGGCGGCGTACTCTGACGCGCGAGGGCGGCGCGCGACGCCCTTCGGCGACGCGATTCGATATCGGGCTGCATGTCCGTGACGCGCCGCTGCGCAGCGATCGGACATCCGCGCACTTCTCGATCGCATTGCGCGCCCGCGCCCCGGGCGGGAACGTCTCGCTGGACGTCCCCCGCCACGACCGAAGGACCCTCGCATGAAGTTCGGCCTCGCATTCGGAAGCAGCATCGCCATCGAAGGCCCCGATGCTCTGGAACTCTGCCGCCGGGCCGAGGCGCTCGGTTTCGACTCGGTGTGGGGGGGCGAGCATGTGATTCGGCCCGTCGAGATCGAGTCACCTTACCCGTACACGGCCGACGGCGCGGCGCCGGGCGACCACGACACGCCGGTGCCCGACCCGCTCATCTGGCTCGCCTACGTGGCCGCCGCCGCGCCGACGCTGCGCCTCGGTACCTGCATTCTCATCGTGCCCCAGCGCAATCCGCTCATCCTGGCCAAGGAGCTCGCGACGCTCGACCGCATGAGCGGCGGTCGTGTCGAGCTCGGCATCGGCGTCGGCTGGATGAAGGAAGAGTTCGAGGCGCTCGGCGTCGACTGGCCGCGACGCGGTGCGCGCACCGACGAGTACCTCGACGCGATGCAGGCCCTCTGGGCTGATTCGGCGGCCAGCTTCGATGGCGAGTTCGTCTCGTTCGACCGCGTGACGTCGAGCCCGCGGCCGGCGGCCGGTCGGATCCCCGTGCTCGTCGGCGGCGACACCGAAGCCGCGATTCGCCGTGCCGTGCGCCGCGGCGATGGCTACTTCCCCGGGACGACCGATCCCGCCCAGCTCGCCGATCGCGCCCGGGCCCTCGACGACGCGTGCAAGCAGGCCGATCGCGCGCGCGCCGAGGTGGCCCTGCACGCGCTCTTCATCGACATCATGGAGCCCGAAGCCGGGATCGAGCGCTTCGAAGACGTGGGGGTCGCTCGCGCGCTCGTGCCGGCTTTCTTCTTCGCGGGCGACGGCGGGCTCGACCGCCTCGAAGCCTTTGCAGAGAAGGCCGCGAAGGCCGGGGAGGCCCGCGGGGCCTGAGCCAGCCGCTTCACCTGCTCCGCTCGCGTCAGCTCGCCGGGGGGCGCAGCCACCGCGGATCGCTGGCGACGTCGCCGTCGAACGTGCGAAGGAAGGCGGCGAGCGCCCGCGCCTCGGCGTCGTCGATGTCGAGCGGTGTGATCTCGAGCGTGTCGGGGCCCGCCGGCGGCGAGCGGTAGTGCTCGACGACTTCTTCGAGTGTCGCGAACCGGCCATCGTGCATGTAGGGCCCCGTGCGGGGCAAGCCGCGCAGCGTCGGCGTCTTGAACTTCCCCATCTCACCTTCGGCGTGCTGCTTGTTGATGAAGCGCAGCTCCTTGCACTCGTTCGGCGGCGCGTCGCTGTACGGGCCGAGGCAGTTGAACGGATCGATCAATACGGCCTGCAGGCCGAGGAACCGGCCGAAGTCGGGCAGTCGACCATTGCCGAGGGCGGTGCCCACGTCGTGGAAGGCGTGATTCGTGAGCTGCGGTCCGTTGTGGCAGCGCAGGCACAGCGAACGTCCGGCATCGATGAAGAGCCGAGCGCCCGCGATCTCTTCGTCGTCGAGTCGCGCGTCGGCGGGCGGGTTCGAGTCGCCTGCGCCGAGCGCTGCGACCCACCGGTCGTAGCGAGCGGGGCCGGGTTGCAGACGGCGTTCATACGCGGCGATCGCTTTGCCGACCTGGGCGAACGCGGTGTCGATCGCCGTGCGGTCGGCCTCGCTCATCCGGTACCAGGCGTCCTGCGCCTCGCGATCGCCGTAGGGGCCGGCGCGCTCGGGCAGGCCCGTGAGGTCGGGCAGGGCGCCAAAGACGCGCTCGTACCGCGCGGCGAGGTCGGGGTCGGCCGCGACCGCCCGCACGACGGCCACGCGGGTCGTGCCCATCTCGGCGGCGGCTTCGAGCGGGCCGAGCGCCTGGGCCCAGAGGCTGTCGCGGCGGCCATCCCAGAACTGCCACGCCGAGTGCGCCGCCCCGACCACCGTCGGCGCGTTGCGCGAGGTCGCGGCCATGCCCACGGCGGTCGGTCGGCCGTCGGTGAAGAGCAGCCCCGGTGCGTGGCAGCTCGCACACGCGATGCGGCCATCGCCCGAGAGCTTCGGATCGAAGAAGAGGCGGTGGCCCAGCTCGATCGCTTCGGGGTCGTCGGCGACCCGATTCGAGGGGCTCGGTGGCGGCGCCGGCAGAGCGCGAATCGAGAGCGATTCGAGGAGGGCGAGCTCGGCGTCACTGAACGCCGGAGCGGGCATTTCCTCAGTGTTGGCAAGCGGCTGCGGGTCGAGTTGCGGATCTTGGGTGGGTCGGTCGTCGCACGCGAGGGCGAGGAGCGCTGCGCACGTGATCGCGACGACGATCAGGGATCGGTGTGCACGAATCGGCGGGGTCGATGTCGACAACTTCGTTCGGCGTGTGCACGGCCTGGCCGTGGCGCGGACAGCGGCGAGATGATCGGTCGACATGCGGGTTCTCTCGGCTGGATCGCGGGCGAGTTGAAGCGCGGATCCGGTGACTTACGAGCATACCGGGCCGATCCGCGCGGGGCTGGTCGCGGCTCGTCCCAGGCCGCCCTGTGCTCGCGCTCGACGCGCGACCGATTTTGCCGGATCCGTCCGTAATCTTCGTCACGTAGCGCCACCAAGTGCGTAGAATCGACACTCACGACATGGGGCGCCGAGGGGCCCGGCGCCACCGTGACGAGGGTTTGCTGGGTTGCCGCCGGCGAGCCTGCCGCAGCAGATGGGCCCCATATCGTCGAATCGTCACGCGATTGGCGGTCCTCGCTGCCCGGTCGATCCGGGCCCGGGCTCGACCGTCGAATCGTGCGCCGCCGCTGGAGTCTTCGTGCGCCCGATCCCCCCCACCGACGTGCTTCGATTCCCGCCGGGACGCCGTGCCCGACTCGTGCTGGCGGTCGTTCTCACGTTCTTAGGCCTCGCCGGCGGGGCGCAGCGGGCCGAGGCCGAGTTCGACGTCGACGTCTACAGCGGTAGCTGGAACCAGCTGCCCGACTTCACACTGCTGACCCCCGTCGCCACCGTGGTGCGACCGACCATCCACGTGTCGGCCGCGGTCAACGAGGGGCTGACCGACAACTTCGGCCTCGTCTTCTACAAGCAGATCGATGTCCCGACCGAGGCCGACTACGAGTTCTACACGCGCTCGGACGACGGCTCTCGCCTCTATATCGACGATGTGCTGATCGTCGACAACGACGGTCTCCACGGCCCGACCACGGTCGTCAACTCGGTGACCTTGACGCCGGGTCTGCACGACCTGCGCGTCGAGATGTTCGAGAAGACGGGCGGTCAGCTCATCGAGGCCGGCTACAAGACGGGCAACCCCACCTACGAGCCGATCCCGCCCGACGGGGTGCTCTCGTACACGAGCTCGGACGAGCATCTCGTGGGCAGCTGGGGGCCGGTGATCCAGTGGCCGCACATTGCGATCTCGGCGGCCAACCTGCCCGATGGCCGCATCGTCTCGTGGTCGTCGACCGAGACGAACCGCTTCCCGAGCGGCCCGACGTTCACCCACGCCTCGGTCTTCGACCCGACCGACGCGTCGTTCCTGAACGCCGACAGCAATTTTCACGACATGTTCTGCGCTGGGATCACGACCCTCGAGGACGGCACGATCCTCGCGAGCGGCGGCAATCCGAGCGATCGGCGCACGTCGGCGTTCGATCCCGACAGCCTCGAGTGGTCGCCCCGGGCCGACATGATCGACCGTCGCTGGTACGCGACGAACGTGACGATGCCCGACAACCGGGTCTTCTCGAGCTTCGGCAAGGACGCGGGCAACCGTTCGGAGCTCTACGACCCCGCGACGAATACCTGGACGGCCACGCCCAACGCGAACATGCAGACGCTGGTGAGCGAGCAGAGTGCGATCCAGTCGGCGCCCAACCCGACGGGCGCGCTGAACCACGAGTGGTGGTCGCATCTCACCGTGGCGCCCCAGGGCGACATCATGATGGCGGGCCCGACCCAGACCTGGCATCGATTCGATCCGATCGGGGGGGCACCGAACGTCGTCCTCGGCCAGATGATCGGCGACAGCCCCCGCATGTACGGCAACGCCGTCAACTACGACGCGGGCAAGCTCATGCTGATCGGCGGGGCCGATCGTCGCGCCGATCCCCCGACCACCGTCGACAACGTCTACCTGATCGACCTGAACGGCCCCGCGCCCCTACTCACGCAGGGCGCTCCGATGACCTTCCCCCGCGCGCTCAGCAACTCGGTGGTGATGCCGAACGGTCAGGTCCTCGTGATCGGTGGCAATACCGTCGCGAAGATCTTCAGTGACGAAGGCTCGGTGCTGCCGGCCGAGATCTACGATCCGGCGACCGACAGCTGGGAAGTCGTCGACGCGATCTCGATCCCGCGCAACTACCACTCGACGGCTCTGCTGCTCAAGGATGGCCGCGTGCTCGCGGCGGGCGGTGGCGCGTGCGGTGGCTGCAGCGCGAATCACCTCGATGGCCAGATCTTCTCGCCGCCGTATCTGTTCGAGAGCGACGACAGCCCGGCCGTGCGTCCGACCCTGTCGGTCCCGGCAGATACCGTCTTGAACGCCGGCGACGACCTCGTCGTGACCGCGAGCGCCGATACGGCCTCGTTCTCGATCGTGCGCCTCTCGGGCACCACGCATCACCTGAACACCGACCAGCGCTTCCTGCCGCTGAGCCATGTCGACAACGGCGACGGCACGTTCACGGTGAGCTTCCCGGCCAACCCGAACGTGCTCATCGTGGGCAACTACTGGCTGTTCGCGGTGCAGGCCGACGGGACGCCTTCGATCGGCGAGACGATCAACGTGCAGCGCGCCTTCGTGCCCCCGCCCGAGCCCGAGGGCGGCGTCTACGTCTCGGATCTCGTCTGGGACAGCGAGGTCAACGGCCTCGGGCCGGCCGAACGCGACAGCGCCAACGGCGGCGCGGCCATTGCAGACGGCGGGCCGCTCACGCTCGATGGTGTCATCTACGACAAGGGCATCGGCGTGCACGCGTTCAGTGAGATCGACGTGCGCCTCGACGGTCAGTACGACCGGTTCATCTCGCGCATCGGCCTCGATGATGAAAGGGACGGCCTGTGTGGTGACGTGAGCTTCGAGGTCGATCTCGATCACGTCAACGTCTATGCGAGCGGGAGCTTCATCGATACGACGCTCACGGAGGTGGTCAACCTCGACGTCGCAGGCGCCCAGATGCTGACGCTCAAGGTCTTCGACAACGGCGACGGCTGCGGGGACAGCGCCGATTGGGCCGACGCGAGGCTGATCCCGACGACCTTCCCGGGCTATCGCTACTACCGGTTCACGCCGACCCAGCTGCGCGACGACGCGGGCGCCAACTCGGTACAGCTCTCGGAGTTCTCGCTGTACCAGGGCGCGACGCGCACGCTCGCCTTCGCGGTGACCAACCCCGGCGGCAACAACGGCAGCAACGACTCGGCGGGGCGCGTCAACGACGAGAACACGAACACGAAGTGGCGCGATACGAACCGACAGCCCCTCGTGCTCGACATGGGGCAGAACGTCGAGATCGACTTCTATACGTTCACGACGGCGAACGATCAGGACGGACGCGACCCCGTGCGCTGGCTCCTCGAGGGCAGCACGGATGGGGCCACCTGGGATGTCCTCGACGACCAGACCGGCGCCGACTACCCCACACCGACCGCGCGGCGGACCGAGATCGGCCAGATCTCGATCAGCTCGCTCGTGCCGGTGACGCCCCTGCCTTCGGCGCCGCGTCTGTCGACGACCCTGCTGGTCGAGGACACCGGCGCCGGGGATCGCATCTGGAATGTGAACCCCGACAACGACACCGTCAGCGCCATGGACGACGCCGGCAGCGTGGTCGCCGAGATCGTCGTCGGTGACAACCCCTGGTCGCTCGCGAAGCAGCCCGGGGCCGATCGCGTGTTCGTCACGAACAAGGCGTCGGCGCAGGTGAGCGTCATCGACACGGTGCTGCTGGCCGTCGACCACACGTTCGATCTGCCTCATGGCACGGCGCCTCACGGCATCGTGTTCAGCAGCGACGGTTTGCACTACTTCGTCGTGCTCGAGGCGACGGCCACGCTCGAGAAGCGTCTCGCAGCCGACCACTCGCTGGTCGCGAGCCTGCCGCTGAGCGGCACGCCCAGGCACCTGTCGCTCACGCACGACGACAGCAAGCTCTTCGTCAGCAACTTCATCACCCCGCCGGTCCCCGACGAGTACACGGTGACGCCCAACCTCGGCGCCGGTGGCGGCGAAGTCTTCACCGTCGATCCCGCCGCGATGACGCTCGGCACGACGATCGGCCTGCCCCACGATGGACGCTCGCAGTCCGAGGTGCAGGGGCCGGGCCTGCCGAACTATCTCGGCGCGCCGGTGGTGAGCTTCGACGGCCAGTTCGCTTACGTGCCGACCAAGAAGGACAACATCCAGACCGGTCTGCTCCGCGGCATGCCGGGGATGACGTTCGAGTCGACCGTGCGCGCGAACACGTCGCGCATCATCCTGTCGACCGAGCTCGAGGATCCGCTCTTCCGCGTCGATCACGACAATTCGAGTGTGGCGACGGGCGCAGCGCTGAGCGGTGACGATCGATATCTGTTCGTGACGCTCGAGACGAGCCGTGAGCTCGCGGTCTACGACACGCTCAACGGCTTCCAGCTGATGCGCCTGCCCACGGGCCGCGCGCCGCAGAGCGTCGCGCTGTCGACCGACGGCAGCCGCGCCTACGTGCACAACTTCCTCGACCGCAGCGTCTCGCGCTTCGACCTCACCGAGATGCTGCAGAAGAACCTGCCGGCGACGAACCTGCTCTCGCCGGTGCCCGTCGTGAGCGTCGAGTCGTTGACGCCCGACGTTCTGCTCGGCAAGCAGCACTTCTACGACGCGGCCGACGATCGTCTCTCGCTCGACAACTACATGAGCTGCGCCTCGTGCCACAAGAACGGCCGAGACGATGGTCGAACGTGGGATCTCGGTCAGTTCGGCGAGGGGCTGCGCAAGACGATCTCGCTCAAGGGCAAGGGCGATGGCCACGGTCTGCTGCATTGGACGGGCAACTTCGACGAGGTGCAGGATTTCGAGGGCCAGATTCGGTCGCTCAACCTCGGGCTCGGCTTCCTGACGCCCGCACAGTTCGCTGCGGCCGGCGACCCGCTCGGCGCGGCGAAGGCCGGCATGAACGCCGACCTCGATGCGCTCGCGGCCTATGTCCTGTCGCTGACCGAGACGCCGACCAGTCCGCATCGGCCGAGCGCCGGCGCAATGAGCGCGACCGCGCAGGCGGGTCAGATCGAGTTCGCGCAACAGGGCTGTCTCGACTGCCACAGCGCCACCCAGCTGACCGACTCTCCCCTCGGCCTGCGCCACGACATCGGCACGATCGATGCGGCGAGCGGCCTGCGCCTGAATGCCCCCCTCGACGGCTTCGACTCGCCGGGGTTGGTCGGCGCCTGGTCGACCCCGCCGTTCCTGCACGACGGTGAGGCTCAGACGCTCGAGGCCGCCATCACCGCGCACACCGCGTTCGCGAGCCTTCCTGCAGGCACGGTGACCGAGCTCGCGAGCTTCCTGCGCGAGGCCGAATCGGGTGATCTCGGGGTCTTCGACGACGATGACGGCGACGGCACGCCCAACCTGACCGACGGCGCGCCCGCAGACCCCTGCGTGCCCGAGGTCTTCGTCGGCGCCTGCGCACAGGACAGCGACGGCGACGGCGAGAGCGACTTCGACGAGACCGAGCTGGCCGACGCCGACGCCGACGGTACCCCCGACTATCTCGAGTCTTCGCTCGCCGATACCGACGCCGATGGCGTCACCGACGAGTTCGACCCCGCGAACGCCGATGCGTGCGTGCCGACGGCCTTCGTCGCGGCTTGCGCCCAGGACACGGATGGCGACGGCACGAGCGACTTCGAAGAGGGAGAAACGGTCGACACCGACGGCGATGGCACGCCCGACTACCTCGAGTCGTCCCTCGACGATGCAGACGGCGACGGCACGGTTGATGAAGAAGACGCAGCCGACGCCGACGCGTGTCTGCCCGACGTGTTCGTCGGCGCCTGCGCGCAGGACAGCGACGGCGACGGTGCCACCGACTTCGCCGAAGGCGAGTTCACCGACAGCGATGGGGACGGCACGCCCGACTACCTCGAGTCGTCGCTGACCGACGCCGACGCCGACGGCACGCCCGACGAGTCGGACCCGGGCGATGGCGATACGTGCGTGCCCCAGGTCTTCGTCGCCGCCTGCGCGCTGGACAGCGATGGCGACGGTACGAGCGACTTCGCCGAAGGCCAGCTGACCGACAGCGACGGCGACGGCACGCCCGACTACCTCGAGTCATCGCTGGCCGATGCCGACGGCGACGGCACGCCGGATCAGGCCGACGCGGCCGACGGCGACGCCTGCGCACCGCAGGTGTTCGTGGCGGCCTGTGCACAGGACAGCGACGGCGACGGCGCGAGCGACTTCGCCGAGGGTCAGCTCACCGACAGTGACGGCGATGGCACGCCCGACTATCTCGAGTCGTCGCTCGCCGATGCGGATGGCGACGGCACGCCCGACCAGGCCGATGCGGCCGATGGCGACGCCTGCGCGCCGCAGGTGTTCGTGGCGGCGTGCGCTCAGGACAGCGACGGCGACGGCACGAGTGACTTCGACGAGGGCGAGCTCACCGACAGCGACGGCGACGGCACCCCCGACTACCTCGAGTCGTCGGTCGCCGACACCGACAGCGACGGGACGCCCGATCAGGTTGATGCGGACGACGCCGACACGTGCGTTCCGCAGGTGTTCGTCGCTTCGTGCGCCCAGGACAGCGACGGCGACGGCACGAGCGACTTCGACGAGGGCGAGCTCGCCGACGCCGATGGCGACGGCACGCCCGACTATCTCGAGTCGTCGGTCGCCGATGCCGACGGCGACGGCACGCCCGATCAGGCCGACGCGGCCGACGGCGATGCCTGCGCACCGCAGGTGTTCGTGGCGGCCTGTGCGCAGGACAGCGACGGCGACGGGGCGAGCGACTTCGCCGAAGGCGAGCTCACCGACAGCGACGGCGACGGCACCCCCGACTATCTCGAGTCGTCGCTCGCCGACGCCGACAGCGACGGCACGCCGGATCAGACCGACGCGGCCGACGGCGATGCCTGCGCACCGCAGGTGTTCGTGGCGGCCTGTGCGCAGGACAGCGACGGCGACGGCACCACCGACTTTGCCGAAGGCGAGCTCACGGATAGCGATGGGGACGGCACCCCCGACTACCTCGAATCGGCGCTGGCCGATGCCGACGGCGACGGCACGCCGGATCAGGCCGACGCGGGCGACGGCGACGCGTGCGTGCCCCAGGTGTTCGTGGCCGCGTGTGCGCAGGACAGCGACGGCGACGGCGTGAGCGACTTCGCTGAGGGCCAGCTGACCGACAGCGACGGCGACGGCACCCCCGACTACCTCGAGTCGTCGCTGGCCGATGCCGACGGCGACGGGACGCCCGATCAGGCCGACGCGGGCGACGCCGACACCTGCGTCCCGCAGGTGTTCGTGGCGGCCTGCGCCCAGGACACCGATGGCGACGGCGCCACGGACTTCGCGGAAGGCGAGCTGACCGACAGCGACGGCGACGGGACGCCCGACTACCTCGAGTCGTCGCTGGCCGACGCCGACAGTGACGGCACGCCGGATCAGGCCGACGCGGCCGATGGCGACGCCTGCGCGCCCGAGGTCTTCGTGGCGGCCTGTGGGCAGGACACCGATGGGGACGGCGCCACCGACTTCGCCGAAGGTGAGCTCACCGACAGCGACGGCGACGGCACCCCCGACTACCTCGAGTCGTCGCTGGCCGACGCCGACAGTGACGGCACGCCGGATCAGGCCGATGCGGCGGACGGCGACGCCTGCGCACCGCAGGTCTTCGTGGCGGCGTGCGCCCAGGACAGCGACGGCGACGGCGCGACCGACTTCGCCGAAGGCGAGCTCACCGACAGCGACGGCGACGGCACCCCCGACTACCTCGAGTCGTCGCTGGCCGATGCCGACGCGGACGGCACCGCCGATCAGGCCGACGCGGCCGACGGCGATGCATGCGTGCCCCAGGTCTTCGTGGCGGCGTGTGCGCAGGACAGCGACGGCGACGGCGCGAGCGACTTCGCCGAGGGCCAGCTGACCGACAGCGACGGCGACGGCACCCCCGACTACCTCGAGTCGTCGGTCGCCGACGCCGACAGCGACGGCACGGCCGATCAGGCGGACGCCGACGATGCCGACACCTGCATCCCGCAGGTATTCATCGCCGCCTGCGCGCAGGACAGCGACGGCGACGGCGCGACCGACTTCGCCGAGGGTGAACTCGCCGACGCGGACGGCGACGGGACGCCCGACTACCTCGAGTCGTCGGTCGCCGACGCCGACAGTGATGGCACAGCGGATCAGGTCGATGCCGATGACGCCGACACCTGCGTCCCGCAGGTGTTCATCGCCGCGTGTGCGCAGGACAGCGACGGCGACGGGGCGAGCGACTTCGCCGAAGGCGAGCTCACCGACACCGACGGCGACGGCACCCCCGACTATCTCGAGTCGTCGCTGGCCGACGCCGACAATGACGGCACACCCGATCAGGCGGACGCAGCCGACGCCGACGCGTGCGCACCGCAGGTGTTCGTGGCGGCGTGCGCCCAGGACAGCGATGGCGACGGCGCCACCGACTTCGCCGAAGGCGAGCTGACGGACAGCGACGGCGACGGCACGCCCGACTACCTCGAATCGTCGCTCGCCGACGCCGACAGTGACGGCACGCCGGATCAGGCCGATGCAGCGGACGGCGACGCGTGCGCGCCGCAGGTCTTCGTGGCCGCGTGCGCTCAGGACACCGACGGCGACGGCGTCAGCGACTTCGCCGAGGGCGAGCTCGCCGACGCCGATGGCGACGGCACGCCCGACTATCTCGAGTCGTCGCTCGCAGACGCCGACAGCGACGGCACCGCCGATCAGGCCGATGCCGATGACGCCGACACCTGCGTGCCGCAGGTGTTCATCGCCGCGTGTGCGCAGGACAGCGACGGCGACGGGGCGACCGACTTCGCCGAGGGCGAGCTCGCCGATGCCGATGGCGACGGCACGCCCGACTATCTCGAGTCGTCGGTCGCCGACGCCGACAGCGACGGCACGCCCGATCAGACCGACGCCGACGATGTCGACACCTGCGTCCCGCAGGTGTTCGTGGCGGCTTGCGGTCAGGATTCGGACGGCGACGGGCTGACCGACTTCTTCGAGGGCGAGCTGGCCGACGCGGATGGCGACGGGACGCCCGACTATCTCGAGTCGATTCTCGCCGATGCCGACGCCGACGGCGTCGATGACCAGACCGATCCCGCCAACGACGACGCGTGTGTGCCCGCAGCCTTCGTAGCAGCCTGCACCCAGGATACGGACGGCGACGGGGCGACCGACTTCGCCGAAGGCGAGACGACCGACACCGACGGCGATGGCACCCCGGACTATCTCGAATCGTCGATCGCCGACGCCGATGCAGACGGCACGGTCGACCAGAGTGATCCGGCCGACGCCGACACGTGCGTGCCCGAGGTCTTCATCGCCGAGTGCACGCAGGACAGCGACGGCGACGGTGCGACCGACTTCGCCGAGGGCGAGACGGCCGACGCCGATGGAGACGGCGATCCCGACTACCTCGAGTCGTCGATCGCCGACGCCGATGGCGACGGCACGGTCGACCAGAGCGATCCGGCCAACGACGACGGATGCCTGCCCGAGGTCTTCGTCTCGGTCTGCTCGTACGACAGCGACGGCGACGGCGCGACCGACTTCGAAGAGACCGAGCTGGCCGACACCGATGGCGACGGCACGCCCGACTATCTCGAGTCGTCGGTGGCCGATGCCGACTTCGACGGGGTGATGGATCAGTTCGATCCGGCCGACGGCAACGACTGCGTGCCGAACCCCGGCGCGTGCGCCCACGCGGTGCCCGTGGCGGGCCCGGTCGGGCAGTGGATCGCAGCGGTCATGCTGATGCTCGTGGGCGTCGGGCTGATCGGGAGGCGGGAGCGACCGGCGAAGCGATGACGCGCCCCTCCCGCTACGCCCGATTCGTCAACGGGCTCTCGGCCACGGCCTTCGGGTCGTGGCTCGTGAAGACCGTGAGCTCGAAGGTCGATCCCTGGATCTTCCGCGCGACGAACGGTCGCTATACGTCGACGCTCGTGCCGACGCTGCCCATGCTCGCCATGACGGCGATCGGTCGCAGCTCGGGCCGGCCCCGCACCGTGCAGCTCGCGTATCACGTCGAGCAGGGCGATCCGCTCGTCGTGGCGAGCGCGATGGGCCAGGAGCGGCATCCCGCCTGGCGCTACAACATCGAGGCGAACCCCGAGGTCGAGATCCAGGTGCGGGGGGAGCGCTACCGCGCCACGGCCCGGGTGCTCGGCGACGCCGAGAAGGAGCGTCTCTGGCCGGCGATCTGCGAGACGATCCCGCAGATGCGCGTGTACGAGCGCCGCACGGACCGCAACATTCGGGTCTTTCGCATCGTTCGGAGTGCCCCGGCGCCGGGCGCTTGACCGCGGCGCTCGCGGCCGGAGCCGAGCCTGGCGCCTGCAGGCGGGGCTGGCATCATCGGTAGGTCGACCTGGAGGAAGACATGCGAGTGACACGCGACATGATCCACCCCGAGCTTCGCCGAGCAGGCACGTTCGCGAAGCTGCTCTTCAGACCGAGCGCGTGGTTCTTTCGCTTGGCCCGCCGCATGGGTCGCCGCAGCGACGGTGAAGACGTGCCCGGCCTCGACGGCGACGAGCGCACGGTCGAGTCGCTCGACGAAGGGGTGTCGGTGCGCGTGCGCATCTTTCGGCCGAAAGCGCCGTCGAGCGACGGTCCGTTGCCCGGCGTGCTCTTTCTGCACGGCGGGGGCTTCGCGATGGGCAACCCCGAGATGTTCGGCTCGAGCTTTCAGACGCTGCTCGACGAGCGCGACTGTGTGATCGTGGCGCCCGACTATCGCAAGTCGGTCGACGTGCCGTACCCGGCCGCGCTGCACGACTGCTACGGCACGCTCCTGTGGATGAAGAAGAACGCCGCCGAGCTCGGCATTCGCGAAGACCAGCTGATCGTGATCGGGGGGAGCGCCGGCGGCGGTCTGACGGCCTCGGTGACCTTGATGGCCCGCGATCGCGGCGATGTGCGCATCGCCTACCAGCTGCCGCTCTACCCGATGATCGACGACCGCATGACGAGTGACTCGATGCGTGACAACGACGCGCCGGTCTGGTCGGTCAAGCACAACCGCGTCGCGTGGGGGCTCTATCTCGGGGGGCTCTCAGGCGACGAAGTGCCGAAGTACGCTGCAGTCGCACGCGAGAGCGACTATGCGGGACTGCCGCCGACCGCGACGTTCGTCGGCGATCTCGACCCCTTCCTCGACGAGACGCTCGCCTACGTCGAAGCGCTGCGCGCTGCGGGCGTGCCCGTCGAGTGTCGGGTCTTCGAGGGCTGCTACCACGGCTTCGATCTGCTCGACGAAAACACGACACCCGCTCGAGAGGCGAACGCCTGGCTGCGTGCGCACTTCGCGGCGGCCGTCGATCGCGTCCCGGCCTGAGCGGCCGTCGTCTCAGGCCGATCCGCCGTCGGCCTTGGCGCGCGCCTGGGCGGCGCGACGCGCTGCGCCAGCGCGCTCGAGGCGCGCGGCCTCTTCGGGGTCGACTCGCGCGTACCGCTCTCTCCAGCGGGCATCGCCGCTCCATCTGAACGGTGTCTGGACCGTCGTGCGCGGCAGCGTGGCCGATTCGAGCAGATCGAGGGCCTGGCCGGCGATCGCGTGCTGCATGGCGCGATCCCACGGCGCGCCGCACGGGTTGCCGAGCGGGAAGTCGCTGAAGAGAAAGCGCGCCACCCCGCACTCTTCGACGATGTCGCGGGCCGAGCCGATCACCACCGTCGGGATCCCCGCCGTTTCGAGGTGCCTCGAGACCAGACTCACGGTCTGGTGACAGACGGGTCAGAGGGGGACGAGCAAGGCGACGTCGACCTGATCTTCTCGGCATCGCCGCAAGATCTCGGGTGCGTCGATCTCGATGTTGCGTCGCTGGCTGTAGTCAGTGGGGACGCCGTGAAATCGCGGTGCGAGGGCCCCGATGCGGCCGGCGCTCTCGAGCGCTCTCAGCGCTTCGAGGGGCAGGAACGACTCGACGTCGTCCGTGTGCGTCGACTCCTTGTCCCACGAGAGGTGATCGGTGAAGAGCCGCTCGGGGGATCGATCGGTGGCGCCCGACCAGACGTCCTTCCCGGCCCGGAGCGAGCCCGGATCGGTCGGTGAGCCGAGCGGGCTGGCGGTCGTGATCACGGTGACGCGGCATTCGGTGAGCGGCCCGGGCAGGGCCGCGAAGGGCACCTCGTCGTAGTGGGCCCACTGATAGGGCTGGGTGTAGCCCTGCGCGGCGTAGAAGTCGCGGGTGCGGTCGATGTAGCTGATGAAGCTGCGCTGGCTGGTCGTCACGGACGCTCCTCGAGCGGAGGATCACCGATTCGCGCAGACGCGTCACGGGGCGCGCGCACCGACACGCGCCATGCGGGTGTGCGTCAGCTGCCGGGTCCGATGCGCGTCGTCAGCTCGGCCTCGGAGAGGCCGGTTGCGTCGGCGTTCTCGAGGTAGGGGACGACGGGCTCCTTCACGGCGGCGAGGCTCGCGGCCTTGGTGAGAAAGATGCGGCTCGCATTGCCGATGTCGTCGCTGCCGCCCTCGAGCATGAAACGAAGCAGGTAGTAGTCGGTGTTGAAGTTCGCCATGCCGAAGAAGGCGTCTTGCGAACGCGGCACCGAGAAGTCGAGCCGCGTGTGATCGTCGACGACGAGGGGCCCCTCGCCGGCCCAGGCGTCGAGCTCATCACCGGCGAAGACGAAGTGCTGCAGGAAGCGATACTCGTCGCCGACGTCGATCGACTCGAGGTCGCTGCGGACGCGCTCGTCGTCGTACTTCTCGGCGAGCAGGGCGAGATCCGGGCCGTGGGGCTCCATGCTGCCGTTGATGATCCACGAGTACAGCCCGGGATCGTGCCAGACCGACACGTTGGGGAAGACCTCGCGCATGGTGCGGAGCAGCATCTTGATCTCTTCTTCGGGCGTCATCACGATGTTGATCCAGATGCTGAAGATGCCGCCGGGTGCGAGGCGATCGCGGGCGAGCTCGTAGAACTCCTTCGTATAGAGGTTGACGACGCCGCGCGTGTGGAGCTCGGGCGGATCGAGGCGGATCACGTCGTATTGATCCCGGCTCGTGAGCAGGAAGTTGCGCCCGTCGTTGATGATCATCGAGACGCGGGGGTCGTTCATCGAGTCTCGATTGGTCTTCGTGAAGTAGGGCGCCGCGGCCAGCACCCCTGGCGACAGCTCGACCGCGTCGACGTGCTCGACCGGATGCTGCAAGACCGACGAGAGCGAGTTGCCGACGCCGAAACAGATCTGCAGCACGTTGCGCGGTTCGGGATGCAGCAGCAACGGCATGTGTCCGTACATGCGGTCACCGATGAACGTGCCGGTGCCGGCCGTCCCCCGCCCGTCCGAGTAGCGGATGACCCGCTCGCCCTGTTCGTCCTCGGTCACCATGACCGTGTCGGTCACCTCTTCTCGGTAGAAGACGAGGTCGCCGAAGCGGGCAACGTACTGCTGTTCGAAGAGGTCGGAGGGCAGCGCCACAAACGCCACGACGGCGAAGACGCCCGCCGTGACAGCGACCGGCACCGAGCGCCCCCGCTCGCTCGAGCCGAGCGCAAGCAAGGCGGCGGTCGCCAGATTCACGAAGATCAGCAGCGAGAAGGCACCGTGCATCCCGATCGTCGGCAGCAGCACGAAGCCCGCCGTGAGTGAGCCGATGATCGAGCCGGTCGTATTGGCGATGTAGACCAGGCCGACCCGTTGGCCGACCGAGTCGAGCGAGTCGACGGCGAGCCGAACGGTCAGCGGGAACATGGCGCCGAGGAGCAGCGTCATCAGACCCATCGAGAGCCACGCCTCGCCGAACATGAGCATCACGACCTGGCGCCAGCCCGTCAGGCCGCCGAGCAGATCGGCGATGGCGGGCACGATCGACTCGAAGTGCATGTAGATGCGCAGCGAGAGGATGACGGCGACGGCCACGCCCAGCTGGGCGACCGCGATCGCGCGCATCGGCCGCTCGATGCGGTCGGCGAGTCGGCTGGCGGCGGCGCTGCCGACGGCCAGACCGGCGAGGAAGGTGCCGAGCATCGCGGTGTAGGCGTAGGTCGAGTTGTGCGTGTAGTGCTCGAGCGCGCGCGTCCAGAGCACCTCGTAGCCCATCGCCGTGAAGCCCGAGATGCCGTAGGCGAGGGCGGCGATCTGCACGCCGCGTGCGACCGGAGCACGCGGGGCGCTGTCGGCCGGCGCCGGTCGGGGCTCGACGGTGAATCGGCCGGCCAGCGCCAACGCTCCGACGCCGACGGCGACGTTCAGGATCGCGGCGAAGAGGCTGGTGGTCTGCAGCCCGAGCTCGGGGATCAGCACGAAGCCGGCGCCGATGCAGCCGAGCACCGCGCCGAGGGTGTTCGACGCGTAGAGGGCGCCGGCGCGCTGGCCGACGACCTCGTCGTGGTCGATCACGGCGCGCGACAGCAGGGGCAGCGTGATGCCCATGAGCGTGCTCGGGACGAGCAGGACCGAGAATGCGAGCACGAAACGCGAAGCGCCAAAGAGGACGCCTTCGCCGCCAAAGAAGTCGTGGATCCACACGTACGCCGGGCCCAGCGACGACAGGATCGTCGGCACGACGAGACCGCAGAAGGCGATGCCGAGCTCGGCCACGCCGAAGGTGATCAGGGGCTTGCGCAGGCGGTCGGCCACGACCGAGCCGATGAGGGCACCCAGCCCGAGGCCCGCCATGAAGGCGCACAGCACGGTCGACAGCGAGTACACCGTGATCGAGAGCGTCAGCGAGAGCAGACGGATCCAGACCACTTCATACGTGAGCGCCGCGACGCCCGAGGCGAAGAAGAGAAAGAAGAGGATCAGCAGCTGGGCCATCGATGCGGGCGAGTCTCCACGCGCTTCGAATCCACGCGCTGCGGGCCCGCGATTATATGGGACGGCGCTTCTGGGTGTCCAGCACGCACGTGCCGGGCGGCAGCTCGCGCGCATGTTGCGCGCTGCCTCCAGCGCGGCTGCAACGAGTGGGGCACCATCGGGCCGTGAAATCGACCCTGCTTCGCTGGCTGCTGATGATCTGCACGTTCGTTCTCGTCCTGGGGCTCGGAGAGTGCGTTCTGCGGAACTTGCCGGGCGACGGACCGTCGGGGGACCCGGGGCTGCGCGCCCTCCATCGCGTCGAGCCGGGTGCCCCGTGGCTCTACGGGCCCCGCCCCGGGGCCACCACCACGCTCACCGTCTCGGGTGATACGACCTACGAGATCAACGCAGCGGGCCATCGCGGTCCGGAGGTCGACCTCGCGCGCGTTCCTGGGTCAGAGCGCATCGTGGTCATCGGTGACTCGCTCGCGTTCGGCTATGGCGTCGCCGAGGCCGAGACCTTCGCGCGCCGCCTCGAGGCGCGGCTCTCTGAAGACGGTGACACCGAGGTCGTCAATCTCGGCGTGAGCGGGTATGGGCCCTTCAACGAGGCCGCGTGGCTCGAAGGAAGGGGCATGCGCTACGCGCCCGACGTCGTTCTCGTGCAGTTCTGCATCAACGATCTCAACGATCCCACGCTGCACTTCGACGCGGCGACGCGCGGCGCCCTCGGCGAGCTGCCCGATGCGGCGTTCCCGGGCGGCGAGCGCGTCGCCCGGGCGAACCCATGTGGTCCGTGGGAGATCTGCCGACGGCTGCGCGCGATCATCGCCCCCGACGATTCGCTGCAGATCCTGCGCTCGATGGCTGCCATCGATCTGAAGCCAGGCCCCCACCGCGAATGGCTGCGGGATCGCTACGCCGAGATGGTCGAGACCGCTGGCCTCGAGGGCGCCCGAGTAGTGATCGTGGGCTTTCCGCATCCAGCTCAGCTCGAGTCGGGGCAGGGGGTCGATCTACAAGGACAGCTGGCCGAAGTGGCGGCCGAGGTCGGGGCCGGTTTCATCGATCTGCTGCCCGCTTTCGAACAGGCGGCCGTCGAGAGCGACGCGCCTCTCTTCTTCGATCTCTACCACCCGACGAGCCGGGGGCACGCCGTCGCCGCAGAGGCCATCGCCGACGCGCTCGACGACGCGTCGCCACGGCCGCCGGCCCGCGACGGCGCCATCCCCTAAGCTGCGCCGGCGATGGCCACCGATCGCTCGGCTCGACTCGCACACGTCGCCACGATCGGGCTCGCGGTCGGGCTCCCGCTCGTCTTCGTGCTCGAGCTCGACGTGTGGCCGGCGGCGAGCGCGGTCTGGGGCGCGGCGCTCTGGCGCTATCTGCCGCCGTTCGTGGGGGTCTCGTTCGCGGTCGCGCTCATCGCCTGGTCGGTCCCGGCCGTGCGCCGCGCCTTGATCCCGATCATCGAGGCCCCATTCGTCCTTGGGGCTCGGCATGGGCGTGTCGCTGCCGGATCAGCCGCTGTCGCGCTGACGGCGCTGTGTTTCGCGCTCAGCACCGATCTGATCTTCGGCGACTCGCGCATTCTGCTCTGGGCGATGAATGTCGACCCGGCGCTGTTCTTCTTTCCCGACATCGGCGCGACGTTCTTTCTGCAGGGTGGGTTCCGCTTCGGCGAGTGGACCGGGATCGGCGGCAAGCGACTCGTCCACCTGCTGGCGAGCGTCTGCGCCCCGATCACCGTCTTCGGTCTCTACGCCGCGGCCCGCGGCCTCGTGGGAGACGTCCGCCAGGCAGGCTGGATCGTCGCGCTGGCGGTCGGCACCGGGCTGGTGCGCGTGTTCTTCGGGCACATCGAGGTCTATCCCTACGTGCTCGCGGCGACCGGCGTCTATCTCTATGCGTCGGTCGCGCACTCGCAGGGTCGGGTCGGTCCGGCCGTCGTCTGCTTCGCGTACGGGGTCGGCGTCTGGGTCCACCTGCAGTTCTTGTTCCTCGGTCCGAGCCTGCTCTTCGTGCTCTTCGGCCGCGACGTCGATGCGCGCCGCATGCCCGCAACGAATGAGGTCGTGTCGCGGCTCACGCGGGGCGCCGTCGTCGCGTTGGCGCCGACGATCGTGTTTCTCGTCGTGCTCGTGCTCGCCGGCCACGCGGCCGATCTCCAGCCCGCCGTCGACAAGTTCGTGCGCTGGGGGACCGCCGACGAGGCGACTGGAGGCGACGTGTGGATTCGCGTCTTCCAGGCCGAGGGCCCCGGCACGCGATACACACTGCTCTCACCCGAGCACGTCTTCTATCTCGCCAACGCCTTCTTCATCATGGCGCCCGTTGCGCCCTGGCTGCTCGGCTGCCTGGTCGCGTTCGAGCGGCACGTCTTCGTCGGCGATCGCGACATGCGGTTTCTGCTCGCGGGGCTGGTCCCGCTCGGGATCTATGCCCTGATGATCCGCCCCGTGTACGGGCCCTACGACTGGGATCTCTTCTCGTTGACCGCCATGTGGGGGGGCTTCACGGCGGGCATCGCGCTCGCGCGCGTGCTGCCAAGGGCGGCGTTCGCCGAGCTCGTGGCCCTCGCGGTCGGCATCGGGTTCATCGCCTCGGCCGTGCCGATCGCGATCATCGGTCACTCCGCCCGCAGCGGAAGCGGTCCATTCTCTCCAGAGTTCTTCAACAGCGTGCGCGGGCCCGTCTACAACAACTTCGAAGACCGCGCGAAGCCTTGGATCCGCCCCTTCGACCCCTGACGCACGCGCCCTTCACGCATTGGGCCACCCCGGTCGGGCGTAGATCCCGACCGACGACCCGTGATAGAATCGCCCTCCCTTCCCTGTCGGGCCCGTTCGAGGCACCGACGACGAGCGCGAGGCCGTCGACGTGAAAGTGATGGTGACCGGCGGGTGCGGCTTTCTGGGCTCGCACGTCTGCGAGCACTTTCTCGGCCTGGGCTGGGAGGTGGTCTCGTTCGACAACATGACGAAGTCGGAGCTCGACCGGACCGGCTATCAGAGTGACCTCGCCCGCGACCACAACTGGAACCTGCTCGAGGCCATGGGCGTCGAGATGGTGCGCGAAGACATCCGCCACCTCGACGCCGTGCTCGACCATGCGAGTCGATGTGACTACATCGTGCACACCGCGGCCCAGCCCGCCGTCACGATCAGCCTCGAAGACCCGCTCCTCGACCTGTCGACGAACGTGACGGGCACGGTGCACGTGCTCGAGGCGGCGCGTCGACACTCGATTCCGGTCGCGTCGTGCGCGACCGTCCACGTGTACGGCAACTGGGTGAACGACGCGCTCACCGAGACCGAGACCCGCTACGAGCTCGATCCGCCGGCCATCGCCGAGGACGCCCGGACCATGGAGGGGTATCTGACCCCGCTCCACGGGTCGAAGGCCGCGGCCGAGCACTACGTGTCGGTCTACGCGTCGAGCTACGGCCTGCGAGCAGCGAGCTTTCGGCTGACCGGCATCTACGGGCCGCGCCAGCTCGGCGGTGAGGACCACGGCTGGGTGGCGAACTTCTGCATTCGCAACGCGATCGGTTGGCCGGTCACGATCTTCGGCACCGGCAAGCAGCTTCGCGACATCCTGTATGCGACCGACGTCGCGCGCGCCTTCGAGTGCTTCTACGAGCGCGGGGCCGCTGGCATCTACAACGTCGGTGGTGGGCCCGATCACATGATCTCGCTGCTCGAGTGCATCGACGAGATCGATCGCGTCAGCGGCCGCAAGACCGAAGTTCGATTCGAGCCGGCGCGCTTCGGTGATCTCAAGTACTTCGTCTGCGACATCACGCGGGCGCGCGAGGGCTTCGGCTGGGAGCCGACGGTGCGACCTGCCGAGGGGGTGCCGCAGCTGATCGAGTGGGTCGATACGCATCGCGCGCTCTTCGACGGAGAAGGCGCCATGGCCGGGGGCGCGGCTCGATGAAGGCGCTGATCCTCGCTGCGGGGCGTGGCAGCCGGCTCGGTGCGCAGCCCGACGACGGCAACAAGTGCATGCTTCGGCTGTTCGGCAAGCCGCTCGTCGAGTACAGCCTCGAGAACGCCGTGCGCGCCGGCGTCGACGAGATCGTGATGGTCGTCGGGTACCGCGCTGAGGCGATCATCAACGCCTTCGGCATCGAGTATCACGGCACGCGAATTCGCTACGTGATCCAGCAGGACCGGCACGGTCTCGTGCACGCCATCGAGTGTGCGAAAGAGGTCGTCGACGGCAGCGACTTCATGCTCTTCCTGGCCGATGAGATCCTCTGGTCGCCGCACCACGAAGAGATGGTGCGCATGTTCGAAGAGC
Source organism: Myxococcota bacterium (assembly GCA_965250285.1). Classification (GTDB taxonomy): domain Bacteria; phylum Myxococcota_A; class UBA9160; order UBA9160; family UBA4427; genus CAYYSY01. The sequence goes on along the minus strand of OZ252299.1, from coordinate 3,932,190 downwards.
AGCAGCTCTTCGTGATCTGCGGCGTCGTGCACGAGGCCGATGCGGCCGAGATCCAGAAGACCTACGCGGTGATCGAAGACGATCGCGACCGACGCATCTACCGCCTGATCGAGAAGCCTCGCCGGCCACACAACGACGTGCGTGGGACCGGCAACTGCATCTTCCGGTCGAAGATCTTCGACTACATCGACCTCACGCCCATCAACCAGAGTCGCAACGAGAAGGAGCTGCCCGATCTGATCCAGTGCGCGATCGACGACGGGCTGCCTGTACGGGCCTTCGACATCGGCGACGTCTACGTGAACATCAACACACCCGAGGACATCGAGCGCGCCGAGATCGAGAACCGCGAGCGCGCCGACGCGGCGAGGGCGGGCGCCGGGGAGCGCCGTTGACCCAGGCCGCCGCGCCCGATGCGCCCCGGCCGGTGGTCGTGGTGCCGGCCCTCAACGAAGCCGACACGATCGCCGAGGTCGTGAAGCGGGCCCGCGTACACGCGCCCGTCTGCGTGGTCGATGACGGCAGCCGCGACGGTACGGCCGAACTCGCCGCCGAAGCGGGGGCCGTCCACGTCGTGCGTCACGAGCGAAACACGCACATCGCGGGCGCGATCCTCGACGGCTTTCGCTGGGCATTGACCGGCGACTACACGCACTGCATCACGATGGACGCCGGGCTCTCGCACGACCCCGATGCGATCCCGCTCTTTGTCGAGCGGGCCGACGCCGACCTCGTGCTCGGCGTGCGCGATGAAGTGATCGACGTGCCGATGCGGCGTCGCCTGCTCTCATGGGCCGGCAACCGATTGATGAACCTGGCGCTCGAGGGGCGACGGGTGCCCTGGGGCGGCGCGCGCCTCACCGACGTGACGTCGGGCTATCGCTCGTATTCACGACGTGCCGCCGAGCTGCTCGTGCGCGCACCGATGGGGTGTCGCGCCTTCGACTTCCACATCGAAGCCCTCGCTTGGGTCTACCGCGCGGGTCTGCGCATCGAAGAGGTGCCGATCCGGTACACGTTCACCAACTCGAGTCTCAGCCGCGACATCGTCGTCGAGGCGCTGTCGACGTGTCGACGCATCTGGCGCAGCGATCTTGCGGTGCCCGAGTAGCGGGCGCGCCGAGGGCTCAGCCGGGCTCGCTGAATATCCGTATCGTTGGCTCGGTTTCAGCCCGGCTCGCTCTCGGCGCCCGGGTCGCGCCGCACCAGGCCGCGGTAGGCCTGCAGCGCCGTCCGACCTTCATAGAGCACGCCGTACACGTCGCGCGTGATCGGCAGGTCGAGGTCGAACTGCCGACCGAGATCCATCACCACGCGCGTCGTCTTGACGCCCTCCGCGACCTGCTTCATTCCGGCAATGATCTGGTCGATCTTCTGGCCGCGCCCGAGCTCTTCGCCGACGAAGCGGTTGCGGCTCTGCTTGCTGCTGCAGGTCGCGATCAGGTCGCCGATGCCGGCCAGGCCCGCAAACGTGGCCGGCTGCCCCCCCATGGCGACGCCGAGCCGCGTCAGCTCGGCCAGGCCGCGCGAGAGGATCGCTGCTCGCGTGTTGTCGCCGACGCCCAGGCCATCGCCCATTCCGGCGGCGATGGCGATGACGTTCTTGAGTGCGCCGCCGAGCTCGCAGCCGATCACGTCGGGGTTCGTGTAGACGCGAAAGAGGCCCGAGTTGAAGACGGCCTGGAGCTGCCGCGCGACCTCGGCGTCTTCGAACGCGATCACGCTCGCCGCGGCCATCCCACCCATGATCTCCTTCGCGAGGTTGGGCCCGGTGAGCGCGCCGGCGCGGTGGTCGGGCAGCTCTTCGCGAATCACCTGCGTCATGCGCAGGTTGGATTCGGGCTCGAGGCCCTTCGCCAGGCTCACGATCGGCACCCACGGTCGAATGTGGCGTGCGACCTCGCCCAGCACCTCGCGCATGCCCACCGACGGCACGCCGAGCACCAGCACGTCGGCCTCGCGCACGGCCTCTTCGAGCGACGCTGTGGCCCGAACGTCGGGGTCGATCGAATACCCGTCGAGGTAGCGCGTATGCGTGTGCGCGCGGTTGATCTCGTCCGCGGTCTCCGTGCGGCGGCACCAGAGCGTGACCGGCGCGTTGCGCGCGGCCAGGTGCGCGATCGTGGTGCCGAACGATCCGGCGCCGAGCACCGAGACGCGCAGCTCCATCGGCATCGACTCCTACTCCGCCCGTCGTGGGGCTTCGGCGCCGGGTGAATCCGAGTCGAGGACGTCGAGGTAGCGCTGACGCACATCGGCGATGTTCCGGTCGAGCTCGTCGACGCGCCAGTCGCTGGTGTCGATCGGTGGCAGCACGACCGCCTCGACGGTGGCGGGGCGCACGACGAGCGCGTTCTTCGGCATCGCGTCGAGCACGTTGCGAAAAACGACGGGCACGATCGGCACCTTCGCCTGCATCGCGATGTGGAACGCGCCCTTCTTGAACGGGCCGGGCCGGGGCGTCAGCGAGCGCGTGCCCTCGGGCGCGATGACGAGTGAGCGCCCCTCGTGCAGCGCCTGAACGGCCGGCTTCAGCGCCTCGATGGCCTTCTTGCGATCGAAGCGATCGATGAAGACGACGCCCGCGGCGCCGAAGATCGGTCCGAAGATGGGGTTGCGCCTGATCTCCTGCTTGCCGACGCCGGTCAGGTCGCGGCGCAGCATCTTGATCATCAATACGGCGTCGAGCTGACTCTGATGATTGAAGATGAAGACGGCCGGACGATCGCTCCAGAGGTGCTCCTCGCCCTCGATGCGCAGGTCGATGCCCGCGAGCGACGTCGCCAGGTCGCCCCAGACGGCGCCCGCGACGTTGATCGCCTCACGCATCGAGCCGTTCACCACGCCGGCCGCCGCCCCGGCCCAGAGCGAGGGCGCCACGCTCGCGTACGTCAGGCCCGTTCGAACGAGGTCGCCGACGCTGGGACGCCCGCGGCTCGTGAAGCGCCGCACCGGCCAGCGCCGCTCCTTGGCGATCTGCGCGAGCTTGGGGTTCGGATTGAGCGGGCGAGGACGTCCCACGATGTCGAGCAGAGGCAGATCTTCGTGGCTGTCGGTGTAGAACCAGCTCTGGTCGAGGTCGAGCCCGTGGCGCCGCGCCAGTCGACGCCCGGCGTCGGCCTTGCCTTCGCCGTAGCAGGTCGGGTGGACGACCTCGCCCGTGAACGCGCCGTTCTCGACGACGAGCTCGGTGCACATCACGTGTTCGATCCCGAGCTCGCGCGCCATGGGCTCGGCCTGGTAGCGCGTCGCCGATGAGATGATCGCCACGGTATGTCCCATGGCCTGGTGGGCTTCGACCAGCGCGCGCGACTCGGGAAAGATCTGCGTGGCCAGGTGCTTCTCGAACACCTCCTGACCCACGGTCTCGAGCGTCGACTCGGCGATGCCGCGGTAGGCGGCCGTCGTGGCCGACATGAGGCCCGAGAAGCCGGTGCGGCCGAGCGCGAACGAGAGCGTCCCGAGCAGCGACTCGGCGACGTCGGCGGGCGCCATGCGGCCCGAGAGCAGGCGCTCTTGAAAGAAGGCCGAGGCCGAGAAACCGGCGAGCAGGGTCTGATCGAGGTCGAAGAAGGCGCCCACCTCGGGGCCGCTCGGGCCCTTGCGGATCTCTTCGGTGAGTCGATCGTGAATGGACATCCGGGTCATTATGCGCTCTCGGCGGCGCCGCAGCCAAGTGTCGCCTGCGCGGCGAGCGCCAGGGCGCGACCAGACGATCGAGACAGCCCGGCTGCGCCCCCCTATCGTGGGGGGCCCGCCTCGGCGGGGTCGACCGAAGCAGATCCACCGTCGGGCCCGCGCGTCCGAGACGAGGAAACAGCCATGAAGGGACCCCTCGACGGGATCCGCGTGCTCGAGATCGCCAACTACATCGCCGTTCCGGCCGCCGCCTCGCTGCTCGCCGAGCTCGGTGCCGACGTCGTGAAGGTCGAGGTGCCCTGGGGCGAGGTCTACCGCCACGCGACGCCGTACCGAAACGGGTACACACACGAGATCGACCTCGGGCTCGCGTTCGAGATGGACAACCGCGGCAAGCGGTCGGTGGCGCTCGATCTGGCCCTGCCGCAGTCGCAAGAGGTGCTCGCGAAGCTGATCGATCGCAGCGACATCGTGATGACGAACGTGCTGCCCGGCCGCCTCGCGAAGTTTGGACTCGATGCCGAGACGCTGCGGGCCGAGCGCCCCGAGCTGATCCTCGCGCGCATGGGCGGCTTCTCGGCCGACGGCCCCCAGGCCGACGCGCCCGGTTTCGATCAGACGGCGTTCTTCGCGCTCTCGGGCCTGATGGACCAACAGCGCGATCCCGACTCGCCGCCGGCGTTTCCGCGGGGTGGCGCCGGCGATCACCCCGCGGCGCTCGCGCTGCTCTCCGGCGTGCTGACGGCGCTGCGCATGCGCGACCAGACGGGTGAGGGGCAGATCGTCGACGTGAATCTGCAGCAGGTCGGTCTCTACGTGAACGGCAACGACACCGCCCAGTCGGTCGTGACGGGCGAGGTGCCGCCGCGTCACGATCGCCGCGCGCCGCGCAACCCGCTGTGGAACTTCTATCCGTGCCAGGACGGGCGCTGGATCTTCCTCGTCATGCTCGACTCGAACGCGTACTGGCCGCGTCTGGTCGAGGCCATCGAGCGTCCCGAGTTGAAGGACGACGAGCGCTTCGTCGACGCGAGTGGCCGCTACCGAAACAGTCGCGCACTGGTCGAGCTGCTCGATGAGGTGTTCGCGACCCGGTCGCTGGCGGAATGGACCGCGCACTTCGAGCAGTGCCGTGTCATCGCCGCGCCCGTGCGCACCGTCGCAGAGGCGACCGCTGATCCGATGGCGCGGGCCAATGGCTGCTTCGTCGAGGTCGACCACCCCGAGCACGGCCGCTTCGAGAGCGTGACGCCCCCGTTCCAGCTGTCGGGGCATCGTCTCGAGGGCCGCTCGCCCGCGCCGGCGCTCTCGCAGCACACCGAAGAGGTGCTGCGGGAGGCGGGGGTCGACGAGGAGACGATCGAGCTGATGAAGGCGGTCGCGACGCCCTGAATGCGCCGAGGCGCTCACTTCGTATACCAAATGGCCTTCGGTCGAAGATTATTGGCTACAATCGGCCTTTTTGGTATACCAAAAGTGTGTCCGCGTCCTCTCCTCAACCCGATCAGACCGACCGCGCCTACCAGGCGATCCGCGAGGACATCGCCGCGGGTCGCTACGCGCCGGGCCAGCGGCTGGTCGAGGCCGAGATCGCCGAGCGGGCGGGCGTCTCGCGCACGCCCGTCCGCCAGGCGCTGCGCTGGCTCGAACGCGAGGGCGTCGTCGAGATCGAGAAGCGCCGCGGCGCCACGATGCGGGCGCTCACCGGCCAGCAGATCGCCGACCTCTACGAGCTGCGCGCGCAGCTCGAGGCATTCGCCTGCCGTCTCGCCGCCCGCCGGGCAGACGACGCCGATCGCGACGCGCTGCATCGGTTGGCCGACGCATTCGACGTCGCGGCGCGCGAAGACGACAGCGCCGACTTCGTCGCCGTGCGTGCCGCCAACGCGGCGCTCCACCACAAGATCGCCGACATGGCGCGCAACCCCTTCCTCGGCATGGCCCTCGACTCGACGATCGAGAACCCGCTCGTGCTGCGCGCGTACCAGCGCTTCGGGCGTGACGAGCTCGATCGTTCGGCGCTGTTTCATCGGCTGATCGTCGACGCGCTCTGCGCGGGCGACGGCGAGCGGGCCGGCCGCTTGATGGCCGAGCACGTGCTGCAGGCGAAGGACGCGCTCGTGGCGGCCCATGACCAGGCCCACGCCGACGAGCGGCGGGCCGTGGGCCCGACGCCGTGACCTTGTTTCCGAAGTCCGAGGCGCCCGGTGCACGGCTGCGGGGGCTGCTCGAAGCGGGCTCGGTGGTCCAGGCCCCCGGCTGCTTCGACGGGCTCTCGGCCCGTGTGCTCGAATCGGCTGGCTTCGACGCGGGGTTCGTCGGTGGCTTCTCGGTGGCGGCCGCCCGGCTCGGCCTGCCCGACGTCGGTCTCATGAGCTACGGCGAGATGCTCGATCAGGCGCGAAGCGTGTGCGCGGCGACGGCGCTGCCCATCATCGGCGATGCCGACACCGGCTATGGCAATGCAATCAACGCAGAGCGCACGCTGCTCGGCTGCGCCCGAGCCGGGCTCGCCTGCGTGATGATCGAAGACCAGCAGTGGCCGAAGCGCTGCGGCCACACCGCGGGCAAGGCCATCGTCGACCGCGAAGAGGCGGTGCAGCGCATTCGCGCATGCGCCCGCGTGCGCGAAGAGCACGGCCTCGACGTCCTCATCATGGCCCGCACCGACGCCTGCGCGACCGACGGCTTCGACGAGGCGCTCTGGCGCTGTGAAGCCTTCGTCGACGCGGGGGCCGACGTGACATTCCTCGAGGCCCCCGAGAGCGTCGAGCAGATGCGTCGCTACTGCGAGGGCGTGCCGGGCTTCAAGACGGCGAATCTCGTCGAAGACGGCAAGACGCCCTGGCTCTCTCCCGACGAGCTCACCGACATCGGCTACGCGGTCGTGCTGTATCCGGTGTCGCTGCTGCTGCACACCATCCACGCGATGCAGGGCGCGGCGCGTGAGCTGGCGCAGCAGGGCGCGAGCGGCGAAAGCCGCGTTCGCTTCGATGACGCGCGCGAGCTGCTCGGCTGGCCTGCGTACGAAGAGCGGCTGCTGACGCTCGAGCGAGACTCGAACGGGGAGGACTGACCATGGGCGTGAACCACATCGCGGTGACCATCAAGGACATCGAAGCGACCCACACCTTCTACACCGAGGCCATGGGCTTCGAGCTCGTGAAGGTCGAGGTGGCCGAGGCGAAGGGCGGCTTCAGCCGGCACGTCTTCTACTCGACCGGCTCGACGACCGAGGGGCTGATCGCGTTCTGGGACGTCGCGAACGTGCCCGGCCAGGAGAACCCGCGCACCGATCTCAATCGCGATCTCGGGCTCGACCCGATGATGAACCACTTCGCCTTCCAGGCCGACGATGCCGACGACATAGTGCGCCGAAGGCAGCGCTGGCTCGACCATGGCCTCGACGTGCTCGAGATCGATCACGGCTGGATCCACTCGATCTACACCGAGGATCCCGACGGCAACGTCGTCGAGTTCGCGCGGTTGACCCGACCGTTCACCGACGACGACGCGAAGGAGGCGCTCGAGCTGCTGCGCGCCAAGTCGCCCGCGCCGGCCGGGGACACGCCCAAGGTCCAGTTCCACAAGGCGGGTGAGAGCGCCTAGCCGATAGGAGACCCCCGATGCCCCGACTGCGAGAGGTGGGCCGCAAGGATGCACATCCCACCGCGATCACCATCTACGACATGCTCTTCGGCGACCGCGACCCCGTGAAGGAGCCCGGTACCGCCACCGGTACGCCAGGCAACTGGTGGACCGTCTTCGCCGGCGTACCCGATGCCTTCGACCACACGACGTCGGGGTTTGCGTTCTACCGCAGCCCGAATCGCAAGCTCTCGGCGAAGCTGCGCGAGCTCGGCCAGCTGCGCGCGGGCTACGTCGTGGGCAGTCAGTTCGTCTATTCGCAGCACTGCAAGGCCTCGCGCGACGTCGGCCTCAGCGAGCAGCAGATCGAGTCGATCCGCGCCTGGAGCGTCGCCGACTGCTATTCGCCCGTCGAGCGAGCGGTGCTCGCCTACACCGACTGCCTCGTGCTCGAGAACGGACGCGTCCCCGACGCGGTCTTCGACGCGCTGCGGGCGCATCTCGACGATACCGAGATCCTCGAATTCACCTACATCACGTGCACCTACGCGATGCATGCGACCATGAGCCGCGCCCTGCGACTCGAGTACGACGACGTCGACGATCCGGTCGTCGAGATCGCCGCACCCGAGGGCGCGTCGACCGACGTCATGGCGATGGTCGACGCGACGGACGAATGAGCGGCGGAGGGGAGGCGAGATGAAGACGGAGCTTTGTGAAGAAGGACGCGCGCTGGTCGAGCGGGTGTCGGCGATCGTGCCCGAGCTGGCTTCAGCCGCGCGCGAAGGTGAGCAGCTGCGGCGGATCCCCGATGCGTCGTGGAAGGCGATCGAAGAGACCGGTGTCTTCCGGATGATGGTGCCGCGGGCGCTCGGCGGCCTCGAGCTCGACCTCGACACGTTCGTCGAGGTGGGCTTGACGATCGCGGCCGCTGACGTCTCGACGGCCTGGGTGACGAACTTCCTCGTCGAGCACAACTGGATGTTCTGTCAGTTCCCCGAGGCCTTTCAGAACGAGCTCTTCGAGAGCGCCGACTACGTGCTCGCGCCCGCAGCGGTCGCGCCCTCGGGTCGGGCCGAGAAGGTCGACGGCGGCTACCGGCTCTCGGGTCGCTGGTCGTGGGGCACCGGGGTCATGCACTCGACGTGGGTGATCGTCGGCGCGATCGTCGAAGGCGAGGGCGTGTTCTTCTTCGCGCTGCCGAGAGAAGATGTCGAGGTCGACGATACGTGGGACGTCGCCGGTATGCAGGCAACTGGAAGCCACGACATGGTGGTGCCCGACGTCGTCGTGCCCGAATCGAGGGCCGTCTCGATCATCGACATGAGCGCAGGTTGCGCGCATGGGGCGACGCTGCACGAAGGCCCGCTCTATCGCACGCCGATGATCCCGATCCTGACCCTGGCTGCCTCGATGCCGCTCGTCGGCCATGCGGTCGAGGTCGTCCGCCGATACCGCGAACGCCTCGGTGAGCGGACGCGCATGATGTCACCGAAGAAGGCGAAGGAGACGCCGCCGGCGCAGATGCGACTCGCCCGGGTCGAGACCGAGGTGCGCCAGGCCGAGCTACTGCTTCGGGAGGTGGCGCGCGAGGTGATGGCGCTGCGCGACGAAGCGACGATCGAGGATCGAGCGCGCTGGGGCGCTTCGATCGCCCACGCCGTGCACCAGGCCCGGCGCGTCATCGGCGACGTGGCCGAAGGCAGCGGCGCGAGCGCGCAGTTCAACAGCGATCCGCTGCAGCGCGCGCTGCGCGACGTGAACGTCGCGTCGTGCCACATCGTCTTCGATCTCGACGCGCAGCGAGAGCGCTACGGGCGCGTGATGCTGGGCCTCGATCCGGGAGCCGGCCCGTTCTGAGCGCCTGGGCGACAGCGGGCCCCGTGCCGCAGGCCTCGAGATCTAGAGCAGCTTGAACTCGGTGGGCGGATCTTCGAGCACGCCCTCGGCCATCAACCGCTCGATCTCGTCCTCGCTCAGACCGAGCACGCGCGATGCGACGTCGCGCGTGTGCTCACCGAGCATCGGTGCCGGCTCGACGATGACGTCGGGCAGGTCGTCGCCGAGGAAGGGCGGCCCCTCGAGCATGATCGCCTCGTAGTCGGGCTGGATCACCAGCTTCAGGAACTCGCGGTGTGCGAGCTGAGGGTCGCCCAGGTGGTGCTCGGGATGGGCCACGATGCCGGCCGGCACGCCGACGGCCTGCAGCTGCTCCATCACGTCGCGCGGTGTCTTGTCGGCGGTCCAGCCGCCGACGTGCTCGTCGAGGGCCGCCCGATCAGCGAGGCGCCCGGCGGTCGTGTCGAAGCGGGCGTCGTCGGCCCACGCGGGTGCGCCGATGGCCGCCTTGAAGCGCTGCCACTCGTCGTCCGAGCGCACGCACACCACGCACCACTCGTCGTCGCCCGCGCAGGGGTAGCAGCCCCAGGGCGCGCCGCGTTCGCTCGCGTTGCCCACCGGACGCACGCTGCCCGGCGAGAGCGACTCCTTCGCGAAGAGGTCCCCGAGCAGGCCGACCGGCGTCTCGAACTGGGCGGCATCGAAGTGACCGCCCTCACCGGTGTGGGTCCGGCGGATCAGCCCGGCGAGGATCGCGAGCGCGCCGATGCGCCCGACGAGGTGATCGGGATGCACCGCGGTTGAGCCCGCCGGCGAAGCCTCATCTTCCGGGTAGTTCCACAGGTACTGCAGCCCACTCACGGGATGCGTGTTCGGCCCGTAGCCGATCCAATCCTTCCATGGTCCGTACGAGCCGACGCTCTGGCTCGAGAAGCTGACCATGCGCGGATTCAGTCGCTTGAGATCTTCGGCGCCGAAGCCGAGCCGCTCGAACGTGCCGGTGCCCGAGTTCTCGATGAACACGTCGGCGTCGGCGACCAGCTGCTCGACGAGCTTGCGGCCTTCGGGCTTCGTCAGGTCGACGCCGAACGAGAGCTTGCTCGGGCTCGACGAGAGAAACGACGGGTTCATGTAGCTGCTCATGATGACGCGGATGAAGTCGGGCGCGTCGCTCGACTCGATCTTGATCACCTCGGCACCGTACTCGGCCATGAACTTGCCGACCTCGACACCGACCGCGCCGACGCCGCAGTCGACGACGCGCAGCCCGGCGAGTGGATGGGCCGGTGCGTCGCCGCCCGCGGCCTGCATGGCACCTGCGAGGGCGGCGCGGGCCGCGTCGTTCTGCCAGCTCGTCGCCGATTCGCCGTCGAGGGCCGGCGGCGCGGCGCGCGGCCCGGCACGCTCGCCATCGACGGTGAGGAAGCCCGAGGGCATGAGCGCCGTCATGCCCGGTGCCACCTCGATCGATGTGAAGGTGCCGCGGCCGATCGTGTGCTCGTTGTCGAGCACCTCGCCCGGCGCGAGCAGAGGCGTCGCGGGAATGCCGCGGCGCTGGGCCTCGGCTGCCACGTCGACCTTCTTCTTGTCGGCGAAGAACTGCTCGAGCACCGCGACGATCTTGTCGAGCTCCATCAATCGATTCACGAACTGGTCGTACTTCGGATCCATCAGCTCTTCGGGCTGCCCGACCCACTCGAGCAGTGCGCGCCAGTGCTTCGGCACGAGGATGATCATGCGAATGAAGCCGTCGGCGCAGCGGTAGAGCGTGTAGATGCCGGCGCCCGAGCGGTGGCCGAGATTCGGGTTGAGCGAGTAGTTCGGGATCGACCAGTCGGCGAGGCCCGTGACCGCATCCATCGTCGAGACGTCGACGTGTTGACCGCGCCCGCTCGCAAGACGCTTGAACGTCGCCATCAGGCTGCCGAACGCGCCAGCGATGCCGGCGACGTCGTAGGCGAGGTGGCCCGGGATCATCACCGGCGGCTTCTCGGGCACGCCGGCGCGGTGGAGCATGCCGCCCATGGCGACGCCGACCATGTCGGTGCCGACGTAGTCGCGGTACGGGCCGTCTTGGCCGAAGTCGGTGATCGAGGTGACGACCAGGTGCGGGTGCTTCGCCCGCAGCGCAGCGACGTCGATCTCGCCCGGCCGGCCCGATTCGACGAAGACGTCGGCCTCGGCGAGCAGCGCGTCGAGTGCTTCGCGGCCCGCCTCGGTCTCGAGGTCGATGCGCGCCCCGCGCTTGCCGGCGTTGCGCGTCGCGAAGTAGAGGCTCGTGTCGCCGTCGTCGCTCAGCGGCGGCAGCCGGCGCGAGGGTGCACCGGACGACGGCTCGATGCGGATGACTTCGGCGCCGAGGTCGGCGAGCAGGCGGCCGCACAGCTCACCGTTCTCGTCGGCGGCATCGACCACGCGCAGGCCTGCGAGGGGCTGGATCATCGGGGGGTGCTCCTTCGGACGCGGCCGCAGGGGGCCGGACGGGTCAGTATCACCCGGCGCGCCCAGCTCCGCCGCCCCGCACTGCAGCTACGCGTCGGCGCTGCGTTCGAGCGCTTCGCGCACCAGTGACTGAAAGAAGAAGACACCGGCCTCGTGCCGGGGCGAGAGTCGCCCGCGGTCGTACACGCCCGCCTCGAGGTTGTTCTGCACGGCCTCGCAGATGGCGCGGTCTTCGGCCGTGACCTCCTCGCACATCGCCAGAGCGGCTTCGGGGTCGACGCCTTCGGCGAAGAAGAACAGATACTCGATGCGCATCTCGTTGGGCGAGACGGGCATCATGCGTTCGACCGAGAGGCCGGTCTCGTAGACGTTGAGCGCGAGATTCGGGAAGAGCCAGGCCCAGAGCCCGTCGTAGACCGGCGCCGCGACGCGATCTCGCGCGGGCGCACTGTGCGTGACCACCTGCTTCTCGGCGCTCACCGCGTAGGCCGACGAGTCGATCTCACGGTGCAGCCTCGGGTGGACGTACGGGATGTGGTAGCCCTCGAGATAGTTCTCGACGTAGGTCTTCCAGTTGCAGCGCAGCCGGTGGGCGGTGCGGCCGTAGAAGCGGTGGGCTTCGAGGGGCAGGTGCGCGGTCAGCTCGGGCAGGCGCCCGAGCGTGTGGGCGAGGGCCGGCGCCGACGCGTCGAGGCAGACGAACACGAAGCCACGCCAGATGTCGACGCGCACGGGCGCGAGGGCGAAGGAGCGTGGATCGAAGTCTTCGGCGTCGCCGAAGTCGGGCGTGCGCTCGAGCACACCCTCTTCGTCGTAGACCCAACCGTGATAGCGACAGCGCAACAGCGGCGTGCGGCAAGCGAGCGCGGTGTCGCCCTCGGGCATCCCGACGACCGGTCCGGCGCGGTGACGGCAGACGTCGTGAAAGCCGCGCAGCACGCCGTCGCGACCGCGCCGCACGAAGATCGGCCAGCCGGCGAGCCGCTCGGCGAGGGTGTCGCCCGTCTCGGCGACTTCGGATTCGTGACCGAGCAGGATCCACGATCGACCGAAGATCGCTCGCCGCTCGGCCTCGAAGGGGCCCACGCCGTGGTACAGCTCGGCGGGGAGGGTCTCGGCGCGGGCGAGCCGGTCGGAAGGGCGGTGCGCGTCGTTCATGCGGGAAGGGTACGCGACGGCGCGGCGCCCTGCGGCACCCCGAGCGCACTCATCCTGCGGGTCCCGAGAACTGCGCGTTCAGCGGCCTTCGGCGAGATCCCGCGCGACTTCGCCGACGACCGCCTTGAGAGAGTCGTCGAGGGCGACGAGATCGCCCTCCTCGTAGTCGTCCCCGAATCGCACACGCTCCATCTCGGGCGCCGGGACGCGATGAGGCATCCAGCACGAGTGGAGCACCATGGGCACGGTCTCGCCGCTGGGCGCCGCGGCCCGGGCGACGGGCCCCTCGCCCACGGCGTTCGCGTCGAAGACGTCGACCTCGAGCCCCGAATCCTTCAGCACCGGCATGACGACCCAGCCGTCGTGGCCGCCCGGGTCGGTGCCTTCGAGCCCGAATCGGTCCTGGCCGGGGTTTCGGGGCACGAAGATCGGCGACGTCGGCAGATCGTCGACGCTCGGGTAGATGTAGCGGCTGTGGATGTCGAGCGAGCCGCGCTTCATCGTCGTGAGTGTGCACGGCGTCTCGGCGTCGGGCATGACGTCGAAGTCGACGCGGTCCTTGTAGACCTCGAGCGCGCGCTTCGAGATGCCGTGGGGCCGGAACCCGTGGCACAGCTGATGATGCAGGGTCGGCTTGCTGAGGCCCTTGAGGCTCCAATCGATGGCCGAGAGCTGCTTGCTCCAGGTGTGTTCGTCGCTCAGTCGCCCGCGTCCATTCACCTTGCCCGAGTCGACGTCGAACTCGACCTCGGTGAACGACGAAGGCGCCATCGCCATGTTGTAGAAGCCGAGATGACACTCCTCGATCTCTTCGCCGAGCATGTTGATGTCGCCGGGCTTGTGGAAGATCGCGAGGTCTTCGAGATCCATGTTCTCGAAGATGACGCTGATGCCATCCGAGTCGTCGTAACGCGCATAGAAGTGCGCGGTGGGCGGCGCGATCATGAAGGGCTTGCTCGGTACCGGCTGGCCGGGCTTCGTGTTGAGCACGTCGTCCTTGCGCACCAGCCAGACGGGCGACTCTTCGTCGATCAGCACCGTGCGCTCGCCGCCCGCCATCTCACCGGGGTCGGGCTTGAAGTTGCCCGAGTCGATATAGATCAACCAATCGCGAGTCTGGGTGATGGTGTGCATCGTGCCGCGGAAGTGCGCGCCCTCGACGGGCCACGTTTGCACCTGGGTGCTCTCGCCGTCCCAGCGCACGATGTGCGGTGCCATCTCTCCGGGATGATCGGGCGACGGCGCGAGCCGGACCGACCACAGGCAGTCGCGCTCGGGGTCGATGACCGGGTGCGCCGAAGAGAAGATGAAGGGCAGGGCACCGGGGATCGGGATCGACGTGCCCCAGCTCTTCTTCGTGCCGACTTCGCCGAGGAAGTCGAGGCTCACCGGGTCGATCTCGTTGGGGCGGCCGACATCCCACGTCGCGAAGAGTCGCTTGCCCCAGGGCATCACCGCGGTGTTCGCCATGTTGAGCAGGCCGAACGGCGACGAATAGCCCGCGGCACCGGGCACGCAGACATCGGGTCGCTTCTCGCGCAGGCGCACCGACGGGCCGCGGATCTTCTTCGCCCGCCACGCCAGCCGATCGGGCGCCGCGCCGTCGGTGCCGGGCGTGAGCGACATGCGGATCGTGTAGCCGTCGGCGAACAGCTGATAGGGGAGGTCGGGCGTGCGCGGCCCGGGCGCAGCGATGACCAGCTCCCCGGTCAGCCCCTCGGGCCACACCCCGTCGACGACCTTCAGATCGATGTCGCGGTGTTCGGAGTTGTAGAGCGTCCTGGGAAAGGGCATCGGCGGGGCCTCCTCATGAATGACTCTAGGTCGTCGGAGCGGCCCGGAAATGTCTGTCTCGCAGGTTTTTTGGCCGTCCCTGCCGAGCGCGGGCGGCGGCGGGGCCCAGCGTCAATCGCGCCTGCAGCGCTGGCCAGCGCGATCGGCTGACGCGGCGAGGCACTTCGGCGGCGCCCGCGCGGGGTGTGCACGACCTCGAGGGGGTACGCTTCGGGGTCCCACCCGAACGCCGCGGGCGCGCGGCGCGCCCCCCGCCGTCCGATCGGAACCGACCCGAACTCAGGAGCACCCGTGCCGCTGCGCGACGACTACACCGGCCCCTTCGATCCCGATCTCGGCCTCGCCGATTTCTCGCGCTCGTTCCTCGTACGCCTCGGTCACGAGTATCTGCTGATCGGACATCTGCTCGACCGCGTCGGCCAGCCCCTCGTCGCGATGGAGGCCGGCGCCGAGGGCTACACGCGCTCGGCCATCGAAGAGTGGATGGGCGCGAGCCCGATCTATTCCAAGCGCATGCAGCGGCTGATGCGCTTCGAAGGCGACGACGTCGGCACGGTCTTCAAGAATCTGCAGCTCGAGATCGGTGCGCCCCAGCAGTTCATGGACTTTCAGTTCCGGCTCGACTCGCCCGACTACGGCGAGTTCTGGCTCTGCCACTGCGGCGCCCTGCTCGACGTCGAGCGCAGCGGGGGCGAGCGTGGCGTGCGCATCATGTGCCACGACATCGAGGATCCGACGTTCGACGCCACCGCGGCGGCGACGAACCCGAAGATGACGATGCGACCGATCCATCGCCCGCCGCGCATCGACGATCCGAGCGGCAATGGCGCGGGCCGCTGGCCGCACTGCCGCTGGATCGTGTCGGTCGGCGAATCCAACCAGCCCTATGAACAGCACCCGAATCTCGAGGTCGTGCGTGCGTCGAAGCTCTCGGCGATCGAGGTCGAGCGACCGGGCAGCGACGCCGAGCCGGGCGGCTGGGCCGACTACGCCGGGCCCTTCGACCCGGGCTGCCAGCTGGCCGACTTCTCGCACAGCGCGCTCGTCGCGCTCGCACAGGAGTTCGCCGTGCAGGCGCTGCTGCTGATGCACTCGTACGGCGTGAGCCAGGCCTCGCATTTCGGTGAGGACAAGGCACAAGAGCTGCTGCGCCGCACGTGGGTGGGGCACGGGATGGCGGCGGTGCATCGGTTGCAGGCGCCGCTCGGGATCGAGGGCGACGACGTCGAGGCGATCGCCAAGGTCTTCCAGCTGCATCCGAGCTTTCAGCCGCGCACCTACGTCGACTTGCGGGTGGCCCTGACCGAAGCCGGGCGCGTGCGCCTCGAGCTGCACGACTGCCCGGCGCTCCACGAAGAGACGACGCTCACGTGGTTCGCCCAGCTGGGCGCGACGCCCCACCCGGCCCTCGTCGCCATCGCGCAGGCGGTGAACCCCCGCGCTCGGGTACACGCCGCCGACGCCGGGGCGGCGCAGTACGCCTGGGAGATTGGGGTCGACCCGAGCTGCGAGCCGGCGCCCGAGCCCCAGGAGCTGCAGCTGGCCCGACTCTCGGGCGGCATGACGTTCCGGTTCGAGCAGCGTCGTCTGCTGCGAGACTGACGCAACCCGGCCGAACCCTGGGCCCCGGGTGTGACGAGCGACACTGCTGCGCCCGTCTGCGCCGACCTTCTGTTCCGACCGACTTCATTCGACCGTCGAACCGACCTCGATCGGTACGGGTTGTCGTGCCGGATCGAGGCCGGAGCGATAGACTGTGGCGAAACCCCCCAGGCACTTGGTGTCCATGAGCGAGCGTCGGCCCAGCCGTCGTCGTCGTACTCGCTCGCGCATGCCGCACGGGGGACGAAATGCGCACCCGCATCCTGCTCGTCGCGATGGCCACTCTGGTCGGGGTCGTCGGTTGCACCGAAGAAGGGGGTGGGCCCGAGAGCTACACGCCGCGCATCGGTGAGATCATCGATGTCGCAGGCGAGCCGCGCATCGATCTGCCCGGCCGGGTCTCGCTGCTGATCCAGGTGCTCGACCAGCGCGGCAATCCGCTGCCCGGCCTCACCGCCGACGACTTTCGCCTCTACGAGAACGACGACTCGATCTCACCGAGCGAGGCGCAGCAGCAGCTGCTGCCGCTGCCCCGTGTGTATCAGCTGCTCTCGGTGCTGCTCCTCGACCTGAGCTCGTCGATCTCGCAGGATCCCGAGGCGCTGGCGGCCGAGATCGACGCGGCCAAGGCCTACATCAACGTCGTGACGCAGGACCCTTCGTCGCGCATCTCGATCCTCTTCTTCTTCGGCGCCGATGACGTCGTCCCCGCCACGATCGAAGACCCGATCACCGGTCAGTTCCGCCCGCTCGGCTTCTCGGACGATCCCGTGTCGCTCAACGAGGCGCTCGACAACGTCGACCGCATCGAGGTGTTCGACGATCGCACGAACCTCTATGGCGCCGTCATTCAAGCCGCCGAAGAGCTCGGCGACGAAGCCGTCGATGTGTTGGCCGACGGCGAGGTCGAGTTCATCTCGCAGGCGCTCGTCACCTTCACCGACGGTGGGCACAACGCGAACGACATTCCCCTCGCCGATGCGGTGGCGGCGATCGAAGACGTGACGGCGTTCTCGATCGGCGTCGGCAATGAGATCGATCGCGAGGCGCTGCAGGCCCTCGGGCCCGACGGCTCGGTCTTCGTCGACAGCCTCGGGCAGCTGGTCGAGAGCTTCGAGCGCGTCGGTCGCGAGCTGTCGGCCGAGGCCAACAGCTTCTACCGCATCGCGTACCTCTCGCCGAAGAGCGACGGCAGTCGCAATCCCGACCTGCGGGTCGAGGCGGTCGAAGACGCGCGGGTCTTCGTCGAGACGGCGTTCTCGACGCGCTACTTCAGCGCGGGGGCGGGCTTCATCATTCCGCTCGCGACCGACGCGAACCTCGACTTCGAGGGGGCGTGCGAGGGTGTCGCCGCGGGTGCCGTCGGCGACAGCTACTACCTGTTGCGCGACCCGATCGGGGTCGCTTTGGCCGTCGGGCGTACGCTCGAAGACGGCACCCTCGATCCCGACTTCGGCGAACGCGGTGTGGCCTATCTCGCGGCCGACGATGTCGGCGAAGACGTCGCGCTGCGCGCGATCGCGCTTACGGTCTCACCGGTCGACGGTACGGCTTTCGTGCTCGCGCAGCGCGTGTCGACGACCGGCTTCGAGAGCAACATCCTCGTCGCCCAGGTCGACGAAGAGGGTGAGTTCGAGGTGGTGAATCTCGATTCGGGGCTGTCGGGTGACGCGACCCTCGTCGACTTCGGTGCCGATATCGAAGTCGATTCGACGGGTCGCGTCTGGATCGGCGGCGCCAGCAACGGGCCGACCGGCATGCGTCGTTTGCTGCTGCGCCTCACCAGTGCGCTCGAGCTCGACGCGACGTTCGGTACGGGCGGCGTGGTCTCGCACGTCACGGTGCCGGCTGCGCCCGTCGACGAGATCGTCGACGTCGTCCTCGACGGCGATCGCGTGCTCACCGTCGGCGCGGGTTTCAACGTCGGTCGCGGCGGTCGCGACCTGCAGATCGTCGCCTTCGAAGACGACGGCGACCTCGACCTCACCTACGGCACCGACGGCATCGTCGACAACTGGGCGATCTTTGACACCGGGCCGCTCGATGGCATCGGCCTCGGTCAGGCCGGGGTCATCGATCCGCTCGACGGGCATCTCGTGGTTGCGGGCTCGGCGACGCTGCGCAGCGCGACCGGTCAGCAGCTCGAATCGGTCGCCATCTGGCGCCTCGACGACGAGGGCGCGCCCGACGAAGCGTTCGTGGGCGGCCTCAGCAACCCGTTCGGACCGGGCGCCGACTACGAGGCGCTCGGCATCGTGACCCTCGGTGATCCGCTGACGGCGAACCCCGACGTGCTCTTTGGCCGCGGCTCCCGGCTGCACGCCATCGCCCTGCGCGACGACGGCAACCTGATGGTCGCCGGTCAACGCAGCAACGCGCAGAGTCACACCGATGCGCTCTGGATGAGTACGACGCCCGATGGTCTGCTGCGCGCGAGCTACAACGGCACCGGCTTCTTCATCGATGATGGGGCGATCTTCGACGACGGCGACGAGTCGATCGGTTCGATCGCGATCCTGCCTTCGGGGGCCGTTCTGTCGTGCGGCGGGGCATCGACGCCGGGCTCGCTCACAGGCATCCCGCTGCTCTTCCGCGACGAAGACCCGCGTCGCGACTGAACGAAGTCGACGCTAGGCGTCGTCGAAGAGCTCGGCATGGCGCGCGGCGACCGCCGGCCAGAGCGCCGGCAGCCCGTCGTCTTCGATGTCGAAGACGTCGTTCAGAGTCGCGACGAGGGCGTCGCCGTCCGCCAGGGTGTGCTTCTCTCCACTCGGTGCCCTGTACACGCGGCCGAACAGCAGATGGGTCCCCGCCGTGGTCGGTCGCATGACGAGCAGGTTCTGTCGAAAGAGTGACGTCGGGTCGTCCTGCAGCTGTGCACACGAGCGCGTCAGGCTCGCCTCGTCGGGCGCCTCGATGAAGTCGAAGTCAGGGGGCAGGGCGCCTTCGTGATTGCGAAAGCGCCACTCGCCCGGCGCGAGCGCCTCGAGCGCGTAGTGTCGGCCGCTCTGCTCGACGGGACCGCTCACGAGTCGCAGCGGCTCGAGCGCGCCGTCGCCCAGGCCGACGTCGGCGATCCAAGGTTCTTCGAGATCGATGCGCAACACCAGGTGGTTGCCGAGCGCTTCGTCACCGATCGTCGACCTTGCGACGCCGCCGGCGAGGCGCGTCACGCGAAAGCCGATGGCTTCGAGCGCGGCGCCGAGCAGCCCGTTCATCTCGTAGCACCAGCCGCCCCGCTTTCGCGTCACCAGCTTCTCGAAGATGCGGGTCGGGTCGAAGTCGAGTCGTCGTCCGAGCTGGACATCGACGTTCTCGTAGGGGATCGACAGCGCGTGCTGGCGATGAACGGCAGTCAGGCACGCGAGATCGGGGGCGACCGGGCCGTCGTACCCGATGCGGGCGAGATAGCGGTCGAGATCCACGGTGCTCCTCCATCCGGTCCCGGTGCGTTCTGAGCGACCCCGGGCAGGCGCCGAGGCGACGGCCCGCCGACGGCGGCGGGAAGGAGCGCCCGACCTGCGGACTGTCCAGGACACGGGCCGATGAGCAGCTTGCGTGCTCGGTGAGACACCGGGGCCGCGGTCGAGGTTAGCCGCGTAGCTGCACGTCGGTTGCCGCGCGACCCCGGGCTTGGGTGCGTGACGCTACAATTCGGCCGACCCCGGAGCCTCGGCTCCGACTTCACCGGCAATCCCATGGCATTCGTCGCTCGCAGCATCAGAGAAGCCGTCGATCAGGTCTCCGATTCGATCACGCCCGCGTGGCTCGGGGGATCGCGCACGGACATGCAGCGCGCGGCGCCAGCGCCAACGCGTCCGTCGATCCTTCCGAAGAACTATCTGGTCGAGTTCATCGCCGGCACGTTCGGCCCTGCATCGAGCGGCCGTGGCCTGACCGATCACCTCGTCACCGAGCAGAACCTGCGCCGGGTGGTGAATCGGACCAATCTCGGGGTGATCGCCGCGCAGGATCTCGAGGAGAACGCGCGGCGCAAGCTCGAGGAGATCCAGCTCACGCGCGCCGCAAAGTTCAAGCGCACGATCGAGCGCCTGGTCGATCATCTCGAGAGTTCGTGTCGTCGAGCCGAGGATCGCCCGGCCGTGATCCGGGAGATCTTCAGTCTCGACGACTCGCCGACGGCTCAGGTGCTCTCCCGCGAGATGGCCGAGTCGCACTATCTCGAACGCCTGCACGACGAGAGCTTCGAGATTCGCATCGGGCGACTGGCGGGGCTGAACGCGGCGACCGCTGTCGACGCCTTCGTCGGCATCGAGGGGCGCTACCGCACCGAGCTCGCGTCGTTCCTGCCCGAGTTCGACGTCGACCTGGAGGGCGAGCGGCACCTCCTGAGCGATGACAAGGCGCTCAAGATCATCAATCGCATCTTCGATGCGTTCGCGCCCCGGATGATCTTGATCGGCCATAGTCAGGGCGGGCTGGTCGCGCTCCGTGCGATGCAGCTCGGCATGCGCCGCGTTCGAGTCAAGGACAAGCGCCGCTTCCTCTACTCGCCTCGAAGCGGCCGCGTGCATCGCTACAGCCCCGTGGCCCTGGCCGTGGGGCTGGGCGCGCCCTTCGACGGCATCGCCGAGCGGCCGAGCGACTTCAGCCGTCATGGCCCCGAGCGGATCGACGCCCACCGGTTGCCTCGATGGGTCGAGCGCTTCATGCCCGGGGTCGGGCAGATGCTCAATGGCAGTGCGTTCCTGAAGGCGATGCGCGGCGCGTTCATCCCGTTCGACTGCTCGGCGCTCTCGATCGCGAACCCCCTCGATGGGCTGGTTCCGCTCGCGCAAACGCGCCTGCCGGTCGGCGACTTTCAGAACATGCACAACCTCGACGTCGAGTCGAGCGGACGCTTCGACGTGGCCGACATCGCTCCGCCCGCATTCCGTCGTGCCCTCGACCTGTGGCCGATGTCGAGCTTTCGCTCGATGATGAACGATTCGGCTCGATTCGAGGGCCTGCGCCAACACTGCTCGTTCCTGGTCGACCTCGATGAGAACTGGGACGTCGATCGCGGCGAGATCGTGCAGCAGATCTTCGCGGGCGAGAGCGGCGAAGGGCTCTTCGACGAGATGATGTTCGAGGTGAACTTCGACGGGCTTCGCGAGCAGCTGATGGCCAATCTGCTCTATCGGCTCCGCACCGCGAACGAGGGCGAGCGCGCGCACCTCGCATGGATGCAGCCGCGCCTCGAACACATGATTCGCGAAGAGACGCTGCCCTTCCTGAACAGCATCGACAAGCGCGCTCGACTCGCGCTCGATTACATCGCGCCGCAGTAAGACGAAGCGCGGGGGCAGTGCGCTCAGGAGCGTCTCGCACGTCGGTGTGGGCCCGACCCTCGACGTCGCCCGAGGCGCGCACTAGCCTCGATCGACCCCGGCCCTAAATGCCTTAGCGCGTCACCTATCCGCCGATCCGGGGCAAGGAGCAGACGATGACCGAATCCCCGAAGATGAACGCCGGTGACATCTCGTTCTGGCCGATCCTCAAGATCGACTACGCGACCGATGCCGACAAGATCGCCGCGCTGCTGCCGCCGGGGATCGATCCCAGCGACAGCGCGGGCGTCCACCTCTCCATCTACTGTGTTCCCGTGCCCGACGAGCCCGAGTACGGCTGCCTGCTGACGGTCGACGCCGACTATCGCGGTCAGAAGGGCCTGTACGCGCTCGGCTATGCGATCGACCAAGAGGCGGCGGTGCATATCAGCCGCGACATGAACGGTCAGCCGAAGTACCTCGCCGACATCGACTACTACCTCATGGGCGACAACGTGAACGCGCGCGTGACGCACCAGCGCTACACGTTTGCCGAGTTCGCCGGCCACCGCACAGGCGCGGCCGAGTCGAGCGAATGGACCGAGTACGAGTGGTGGGTCAAGGTGTCGCGCGCGGTCGGCGGTGCCGAGAAGGCCTACGACTTCCCGCCCCACGTCGTGCAGGTGAAGTCGGCCTACCAGCCGGTGCACATCGAGAACGTCGAGGGCGACCTGCTGCTGCGTGACAGCCCCTGGGATCCGATCGCCGAGCAGCTGCCGATCCGGGGCGATGTGTCCGCACGGCTGCAGCAGGCGGTGCCCACGACCCGCGAGATCACGCTCGAGGGCCCGCTCGATCCCGACGCCTACTGGCCCTTCTCCGACACGATCAGCGGCTCGCGCTGGCCCGGCGAGCACGGCGGACCGAAGAAGACCGCCTAGGCATTGAGCCGATCGCGAGGTCGCCGGGCTCGGCTCAGAGCCCGGTGGCCTCGCGGAGTGCTTCGCGCGCTCCCAGATCTTCGATGACAGACTCGGCCCGGTCGAGGAACGCGCCCGAAAGACCGTCGCGCGGGGGCCTTCGTCCGCCCGGAAAGAGCACGATCGAACAAGAGGCCGGCACCGCGTAGCTCGCGACGAGTCGATGATCGAGCCACGCGTCGTCGAACGAGATCGCCGAGCCCCCCGCGGCGGTCCGCGCCTCGAGGTAGTGGGCGATCAGCTCGCGCTCGTGTCGCCGGCGATGCTCGGGCGAGAGCGCGAGCGCGATGAAGTAGCCGACCTCGCGCATCGGGGTCCCGAGCTGGATGAGCCCCCAGTCGAAGAACCCGGGGCGATCGCCGTCGAGGAAGAGATTGCCGATGTGCCCGTCGCCCTGGATCACGGTCTGCGGCCCCCGCGCCCACGCGGCTTCGTACGCCGCCTGCTGCTCGACGTAGAGCACCGCGAGCTCGGCGAACGCATCGG
Source organism: Myxococcota bacterium (assembly GCA_965250285.1). Classification (GTDB taxonomy): domain Bacteria; phylum Myxococcota_A; class UBA9160; order UBA9160; family UBA4427; genus CAYYSY01. The sequence continues at coordinate 3,909,392 of OZ252299.1, read as the reverse complement.
TCAACAGATCGCGATGATGCTCGAGGGCGTAGCCGAGCATCGACGAGCCGTAGGCGTTGCCGGGCGGCATCGGCTCGACCCAGCCGGCTTCGCGCGCCCGCGTCGCTTCGTCTTCGTAGCGCACGTGCAGCTGAGCGAAGTCGTCCATCGCGAGGTGGGCCTGGGCAGGACTGAGCCCCTCGACCGGATCGGGGAGGCGACAGGCCGACGCTTCGAGGTCTTCGAGCACGAGGACGAAATCGCTCGTCGCCTCGTCGAAGCGGGCGACGTAGCGGCGCGGGACGCGCATGGGCACGCGGTCGGCGAGCGTCTGGTAGAAGAGGGCCTCGCGTCGCCCCATGCCGGTCGCATTCACCGAGGCGCGTCGCTTCGCGTCGAGCGGCGGCAGCTTGAGAAAGAGGGTGTCGGGTGCGCCGGCGGGCGAAGACCACGTGACGCGCAGCCGCGCGTTCGCGTTCGTCCCCTGCTGGATCGCCGCCACTTCGACGGCGTCGACGCGGGCTTCCGGCATGGTTTCGGCGAGGGCCGCCGTGAGCCACTGGGGTGTGATCTCTTCGGGCTGCTGGGGCAGCGCTGCGCTCGAGGGTGCGTTGCTCAGGTGTCGCTCCAGATCGAGATCGGCGGATGTCGATCCTTCCACGGACGCGCTTCTTCGAGCTCGTACGCGAGCCCGAGCAGAGTGGCCTCCTGGCCCATGCCCGCGGCAAAGTGGCTGCCGATGGGCAGGTCATCCTGCGTCCAGTAGAGGGGCACCGACATGGCCGGGTTGCCCGACACGTTGAAGGCCGTCGTGTAGGCCACGTACGCCTGATTGCGTCGCAGCATCTCTTCGAAGGACACGTCCGGGGTCGAGGCGAAGGCGCCGATCTTCGCCGGCCGCGTGGTGAGGATCGGCATCAGCACCACGTCGAAGCGTTCGAACATCGCCTGGGTGTCGCGCCCCTGCTGCGTCAGGTGAGCGACGCTCTGCTCGAAGAGCTCGGGGGCGACGTTGTTCGAGTACTCGATCATCTGGAGTGTCCAGGGCTCGAACTCGCGCTCATCTGCGGGCCGCCCCAGCTGCTGCGCGGCGAACTGCCCGATGCCGGCGATGCGCTTCGATGTGGCGTCCATCATGCGGATGCCCATGGCGTGAACGCTGTCGGGGAACGTCGCCTCCGACACCGTATGCCCCAGCGACCGACACAGCTCGGCGGTCTCGAGGATCGCCGCGCGGACCTCGTCGCTCGGCTGCTGGTGGCCAATGCCGTCGAAGAGCAGACCGATCTTCAATCGGCGCTTCGCAGGGCCCGTCACCAGGTCGATGGGCTGCCAGGGGGCGTTGCCGCCGGTCTGCTGCACCGCGACGGCGTGTGCCGCGCTGTCGCGCACGCTCCGGCTGATCGCGCCGCGGACCGAGAAGGCCATGGGGCTCGGGTCGGCCGCCACGTTTCGCCCACGCGTGACCTTCAATCCGAACACGCCGCAGTGACAAGCGGGGATGCGGATCGAGCCGCCGCCATCCGACGCGCTCGCGATCGGCACCATGCCCGATGCGACCGCCGCGCCCGAGACCCCCGACGATCCCCCCGCGCTGTACTCGAGGTTCCAGGGGTTGCGCGTGGCGCCGTATGCCAGCGGCTCGGTGGTGGGCAGCTGGCCGTACTCGGGTGTGTTGCTCTTGCCGACGGGGATGAGGCCCGTCTGCAGAGCTGCCTCGATGACGGGATGGGTCTTCTTCGAGATGTGGTTCTGGCCGATCCGCGAACCAAAGGTCGTCCGGAAGCCGGCGTACTCGGAGAGATCCTTGATCACGTAGGGTACGCCGGCGAACGGGCCCTGGCGGTCGCTCTCGGCCGCCAGCTCGAAGGCGTGCTCGTAGAAGGTGGTGACGATGGCGTTGAGCCGGGGGTTGAGCTGCTCGATGGCGTCGCGCGCCGATTCGACGAGCGCGGTCGGCGTGATGTCGCCGGCGCGCACGGCGCGCGCCATCGCCGTGGCGTCGAGGTCGCCGTACGAGAACGCCTCGTCGCCCCACGCGCGCAGCGGAAGGGGCGCCCCCAGCGCGACACCCGCCGCCAGCGTGCCGCGGATGAATCGGCGTCGGTCGATGCGCGGCTCGGTCACGACGATCCTCCGGTGGGCGAGGTGGAGCGAGGTCGATGTGCGTCGACCGCTTCGGGCTGCGATCGGTGCAGGATTGGAAGCGTAGCCGCGCCCCGGCTCAGGGCAGCGCGTAGGCGACGACCGAGTCGCCGAGCTTCGTGCCCATGATCGCGTGTCCGCCGGCCGCGATGACGACGTACTGCTTGCCGTCTTCGTCGACGCGGTACGTGAGCGGCGTCGCCTGTCCGCCGGCCGGCAGCCTCGCCTTCCAGAGCTCTTCACCCGTTTCGCTGTCGAATGCGCGCAGATAGTCGTCCATGGCGGCGCCGATGAACGTCAGCCCCGATGCGGTCACGATCGGGCCCCCCTGGTTCGGCGCGCCGAGCGGCAGACCGATCGGAATGGGCGACAAGTCGCGGGTCGTGCCGAGCGGTACCTCCCAGCGGTGCTCGCCGGTCTCGATGTCGATGCCGACGAGCGTGCCCCACGGTGGCGCGCTGCACGGGATGCCCCAGTCGGAGAGCAGGAAGGTGCGCGTCATCGCGAAGGGCGTACCCATCTGGGGCTCCCAGCTCGGCGGGGGCTCGCCTGCCTCGGCCGCGGCGCGATGGGCCGCGTCGTACTCGTCGCGTGGGATCAGGCGCAGCACGCTGGCCATGCGGCTCGTGTTCACGATGAGCAGCCCGCGGTCGCGATCGATGGCGACGCTGCCCCAGTTCGTGCCGCCGAAGTAGCTCGGGAACTGAACCCAGCCCTTCACGTCGGGCGGTGTATAGATGCCTTCGGCGCGCAGCGCCTCGATCTTGCGCCGGCACTGCGCGCGGTCGATGGGCGTGAACCCGAAGGCGTCGTCGGCGGTGAATTCGCCCGGGTGGATCGGCGCGGGGCGGGTGGGGAAGGGCTGCGTCGGCGAGAGCGATTCGCCGTCGACGCCGCCCTGGGGTACCGGGCGCTCTTCGACCGGGAAGATCGGCTCGCCGGTCTCGCGATTCAGAAAGTAGAGATGTCCCATCTTGGTCGCCTGCACGACCGCGGGGATCGGGCCGTCGGCACCGGGAAAAGTGAAGAGCCCGGGCTGCGAGGGCACGTCGTAGTCCCACACGTCGTGATGCACGGTCTGGAAGTGCCAGACGACCTCGCCCGTCTCGGCCGAGAGCGCGACGATGCTGCTCGAGTAGTAGTCGAGGCCCTCCCGCATGCCGCCGTAGAAGTCGGGCGACGTGTTGCCGGTCGGCACATACACCAGGCCCCGCTCGGGATCGCCGGCCAGGATCGACCAAGCGTTCGCCGTGCCGCGGCGAAAGCGCACGGTCTCGCCGCTCACGTCGATCGATTCGATGTACTCCTGACCTGGCGGCAGGGGATCCCAGCTCCAGCGCAGCTCACCCGTGCGTGCGTCGTAGCCGCGCACGACGCCGCCGGGCGAGTCGACGCGGATGTTGTCGAGCACCAGGGTGCCCGTGACGATCAGGTCGCCGAGGATCAGCGGCGGCGACGTCACCCCGTACTCGCCCGGCAGTCGATGCCCGATGCCCTCGCTGAGATCGACGACGCCCGCTTCGCCGAAGCCTTCGCATGGCGTGCCGGTTCGGGCATCGAGTGAGATGAGGCGCGCGTCGATCGTGCCCATGACGATGCGCTCCGCGCAGGCCGAGCCGGCTTCGGCGTTCGCGTCGGCGTAGTACGACACGCCGCGGCAGGTCACGATGTACATGCCTTCGACATCGACCCCCGGATCGTGCACCCAGCGCTCCTCACCCGTGCGTGCATCGAGCGCGATCACGCGGTTGCGGGGTGAGCAGACGTACATCGTGTCGCCGACGACGATCGGGGTGTTCTGAAAGCTCGTTCCGGCGAGCGTCTCCTCGCCGAAGTCGACGTCGCCGGTGTGATACGTCCATGCGATCTCGAGATCGTCGACGTTGTCGGGGGTGATCTGGGTGAGTGGAGAGAAGCGCGTGCCGCCGATGTCGCCGCCATAGGCCGACCACGCCGCGACGGGCCCCTCGTATTCGATGGGGCGAGACCCGTCGCAGGCGACGCTCAGGAGCACGACGGCGCTCACCGCCGCCATGATGCGAAGCGCCGCGCATCGGTGCCTCGAGCCAGGACTCGTCATCACCTGTTCTCCCTCCTTCGGCCTCGATCGATGGTACGCGCCACGGGATCCGGTTGCTCGACCGCCTGGGGCGCTGGGTCGGTCGATTTCTCACCCAGGAAGGGGACGCCGCCGCGGGCGTCTGCGAAAATCGACGTGAGGCGATCGTCCCCCGATCGTCGTGTTCGTCCGCCCACGAGGGTGGCCCAGCCGAGGCGGGTGACATGCGCACGCTCGAGTTCTTCTTCGATTGTTCGAGTCCGTGGACCTACCTCGCGTTCAACGGCATCGAGGCGCTCGCGGCCGAGACCGGTGCCGAGCTGGTGTGGAAGCCGATCCTGGTCGGGGGCGTGTTCAACGCCGTCAACGACAGCGTGTACGCGCAGCGCGCCCAGCCCGTTCCGGCGAAGCTGCGCTACTACGCGAAGGATCTCGCCGACTGGGCGCGCAAGGGGGGCATCCGGATCGGCTCGCCCGCCGTCTTCCCCGTGAACAGCGTGAAGGCGATGCGCGGTTGCTTCGTCGCGCTCGATGCCGGCGTGCTGCCCGCCTTCGCCCGCGCCGTCTTCGAGGCCTACTGGGGAGAGGGGCACGACATCTCGCTGCCCGACGTGCTCGAACCGATCGCGGCCAGCGTCGGTCTCGAGCCGGCCGCCTTCTTCGAATCGATCGCGACGCCCGAGATCAAGGCTCGGCTGCGGGCGACGACCGAAGAGCTGATCGAGCGCGGAGGCTTCGGCTCGCCGACGATGTTCGTGAACCGAGACGACATGTACTTCGGCAACGATCGGCTCGAGCTGGTCCACGACGCGCTCGTCGCGGCTCGGTCGTGACCGAAGGGCCGCTCGCGACCCGGCGCCCGTCCGGTGCGCGTGCGTGCCATACTCTGCGTTCCTCTGGAGAGATGGAGAAGCCATGCGTGCAGCCCTGATGACCGAGGTCGGCAAGCCCATCGAGATCGTCGACGACGTCGACATTCGCCCGCCTCGAATCGGCGAGGTGCTCGTGCGGGTGCACAACTGCGGAATCTGCCACTCCGACATCAGCATCGCCGACGGCATGGGGGCGATCTCGCCGCTCATCCTCGGCCACGAGGCGGCCGGCGTCGTCGAAGCGGTGGGGGAGGGCGTCACCACGCACGCCGTGGGCGACAAGGTCGTGCTGACGCCCGCGCCCCCGTGTGGCCAGTGCTACTTCTGCCAGCGCGGCGAGTTCAGCGTCTGCATCAACTCGACCGGCATCATGACCAACTCGTTCCCGGACGGAACGACGGGTCTCTCGCGCAACGGCGAAGTCGTCTACCGCGGCCTCAACGTGGCGGGCTTCGCCGAGTACGTCGTGACGCAGGCCTCGGGCGCGATCAAGATCCCCGAGGACGTGCCCGTCGACGTGGCGTGTGTGATCGGGTGCGCGGTGCAGACGGGCGTCGGGGCCGTGCTCAATACGGCCGAGGTCGAAGAAGGCGCGACGGTGCTCGTGCTCGGTCTCGGCGGGATCGGCCTGTCGGCGGTCCAGGGCGCGTCGCTGGCGAACGCATCGAAGATCATCGTCTCCGACCCCGTCGCCCAGCGTCGTGAGATGGCGAAGACGCTCGGTGCGACGCACGTGCTCGATCCTGCGAGTGACGAGATCATCATGGCCGCGCGTGATCTGACCGATGGCATCGGCGTCGACTACGCGTTCGAGACCGCAGGCGTTGCCGACCTGGTGACGCAGTGCTTCCACGCCACGCGAAACGGCGGCAGCGTCGTGTGCGTCGGCGCTCCGCCGATCGATCAGGCGATTACGATCGCGCCGGCGTCGCTCTTCACGGTGAGCGGCAAGAAGCTGATGGGGACGCTGCTCGGCGGCTGCAACTCGGTGCGCGACGTCCCGCGCCTGATCGGCCTGTGGCGCAACGGTCGGCTCGACCTCGAGACGATGATCACGACGCGCCGGCCGCTCGCCGAGATCAACGAAGGCTTCGATGACGTGCGCGCGAGCCGGGGCGTGCGAACCGTGCTCGAGATCTAGCTTCGGAGACGACGGGTCGGGCGACCCGGGAGGCACCACCATGTTCGAGACCCTGCGTGTCGAAGCCGAGGGGGCCCTCGGGCGACTCACCCTCGATCGCGGCGACAAGCTGAACCCGCTCTCCACCGAGACCCTGGTCGAGCTCGCCCACGCGGCGCGGTGGTTCGATGAACGCCGCGAAGTGAAGGTCGTGATCGTCTCGGGGGCCGGGCGAGCCTTCTCGGCGGGCTCCGATCTGAACAGCTTCTCGGGACCGACCAAGATGTCGACGCGAGACGGTGCCGAGTGCGGCCGTGAGATGGCCGACGCGCTCGAAGCCATGCGCGCGCTCACCATCGCGAAGATCCGTGGCTGGTGCGTCGGTGGCGGGTTGGTGCTCGCGTCGGCATGCGATCTGCGCGTCGCCGCCGAGGACGCCCGCTTCTCGATCCCGGAGGTCGATCTCGGCATTCCGCTCGCCTGGGGCGGGATCCCGCGGCTGGTGCGCGAGATCGGTCCGGCGCTCACCAAAGAGCTGGTCCTCACCTGCCGCCCCTTCGACGCGCCCGAGGCGAAGTCGCTCGGGTTCCTCAATCGCGTGGTGCCCGAGGGCGAACTCGATGCGCACGTCGTAGACCTGGCGGTCTCGCTGACCGAGAAGGCGACGCACGCCCTCGTCTCGACGAAGCGCCACGTGAACGCCGTGACCGATCAGATGGTCGGGACGATGCGCAGCTGGGGCGACGCCGATGGCCTCGTCACGGCCTTCCAGGATGAAGAGTGTGCAGAGGCGCGTCGCGCCTACCTCGAGAAGCGCAAGCGCTGAGACGCCGCTGGGTCGAAGCTAGTCGTGGTACTCCGGGAACCCGCCGGTGATCGGACACTTCGGCTCGTCCGCCAGCGTCTCGCGCAGCGTGCCGGTCGGCATCGGGCAGTCATAGATCAGTCGTCCACGCTCGCCGTGCATCCAGTCGAGCGAACGCAGTGAGCCCTCGGTCGGTGCGACGCCGACCGTCGTTTCGTCTTGCAGCTCGTCGAGCGGTCGCGGGTAGCTCGCCCAATCCTTCGGCGCGCGCCAGCCCGGGGGCGGCGCGATCACTGATCGCACGCCGCTCACCGGATGGAGCGCGCGCCACTCGCGAATGGCTTCGGTCATCGCCGCGACGCGCTCGGGGTGCTGCGCCGCGACGTCGGTGTATTCGTAGGGATCCTCGTCGATCGCGAACAGCGAGCTCTTCACGCGGGTCTCGAGCTGATCCTGGTCGATCTCCTGCACCAGCTTCCACTGGTCGTCGAAGGCGGTGACGTTGAAGTGCCCGTAGATCGGGATCTCCGACGTGAAGAAGAGGTAGCCGTCGCGCGGCTGGGCCTCGCCTGCGTGGATCGCGGGCCACATCGAGTGGCCATCCATTGGACGCACGTTGCGCGGCGCGACGCGGGCGGCGTCGGCCAGGGTCGGGAAGACGTCCATCACCGACATGATCTGGTCCATCTGACCGCCCGCCGGGATCTGACCCGGCCAACGCATCAGCGCGACGACGCGAATGCCCCCCTCGAAGGTCTCGCCCTTGCCGCCCCGCAGCGGCGCGTTGTCGGCCCCACCCACCGCGTAGGCTGCGCCGCCGTTGTCGCTGAAGAAGAGCACGATCGTATCGTCGGTGAGCCCTTCGTCGTCGACCGTGTCGAGCACCTGGCCGACCGCCTGATCCATGGCGTCGACGACGGCCGCATACATCGGCCGCGCGCTCGGTTCGCCGCGCATCTTCGCGATCTGCCGGGTGCGATCGGTGTGGTCCGAGCGCGCCGGCGCGAGATCGGTATCGATGTCGGCGTACTTGTCCTGAAGCTCTTCGGGTGCATCGAGGGGCGTATGCGGCGCGATGAAGGGCATGTAGAGGAAGAACGGTTTGTCGTCGTCGCGCTCGCGAATGAACCGCGAGACCTCGTCGGCGAGCAGGAACGTCTCGTAGCCCTCGTCGTCGATCGATTCGCCGTTGCGCTGGAAGTCCTTCCCGCCCTGATTCGAGAAAGGCGGATAGAAGCCGACCTCGGTGTGCAGATGACCGTAGAAGTGCTCGAAGCCCCGTTCGTTCGGATGGTAGGTCTGCTGTGCATGACCGAGATGCCACTTGCCGACCATGGCCGTCTGGTAGCCCGCGGCCTGGAAGCTCTCGGGCAGGAAGTGCTCGTCGGGGTGCACGCCGTTGTTGTCCCAGGGCAGGATCACGCTGTACGCGAGACCCAGTCGAATCGGGTCGCGTCCCGTCATCAAAGCGGCGCGGGTGGGCGAGCAGATCGGCGTGGTGTAGAAGCGATCGAGCTGCGTGCCCTCGGCGGCGAGCCGATCGAGTGATGGTGTGTCGATGTCGCCGCCGTGATAGCCGACGTCGTTCCAGCCGAGATCGTCCGCCACGATCACGATGACGTTGGGACGGTCGTCTGCCGGCGAGAAGCACGCGCTCAGCAAGGCGAGACAGCCGATGGAAGCGAGGAGTCGAGGGGTCATGGTGCCAGCGTAGAAGCTCGCACCTGGAGCGGCCAGCATCCGCCGCGCCGATGGGCGACCGGGGCGGCCTGGCCCCGCTCGAATTGCATCGGTGCGCCCTCAGTGGCCCCAGCGATCGAACGACGTGATCGTATCGGGCCCGGGACGCTCTGCGATCTTGAAGTCGAGCCCGCGCGTGTACGCCACCGGCAGCAGCGCCACCTGCATCACGTCCTCGGGGATCCCGAGCAGCGCCGCGACCTCCTGCTCGAAGAAGAGATGAATCGTGGTCAGCGCCGAGCCGAGGCCCCGGCTTCGAAGCGCGAGCTGGAAGCTCCACATCGCCGGGTAGATCGACCCGTACACCGCGGCGGCCATGCCGTTCGGCGATCCCTGGGGCAGGCGGCCCTCGACGCACGGAATCACGAAGCACGGCACCTCGTGCAGATGATCGACGAGCCACTCGGCCGAGTCGTACACGCGATGGGTCTGCGCGTCTTCGGAGGGGATGTCGGCGCGTGCCTGCTCGAGGAAGGCCTTGCCTCGGCCATAGATTTCAGCGATCGCGCCGCGCAGCTCGGCGTCCATCACCACCATCCACCGCCATGTCTGGGTGTTCGACGCCGTCGGGGCCTGCTGTGACAGGCGAATGCAGTCGAGGATCACCTCGCGTTCGACGGGCCGGTCGACGTCGAGCCGCTTGCGCACGGCGCGGGTGGTCGAGAGCAGCCGGTCGGTTTCGGTCAGATCGAAGGGGGCGGCAGACATGGTGGGGCTCCTGCAGAGGGCGGGTGGGTGTGCGGAGCTCGCTGCTCCGGTTCGGGCGGCATCAGACGTCGATCTGCGAGAGGCCCGGCCCGATCACCGATTCATACGACTCGAAGAACGCGTCCTGGTCGGAGAGCAGCGAGAAGACGAAGTGGCGCGCCCCGCTGCGCGCGAAGGCCTGCATCTGCTCGAGGCAATCTTCGGGACGCCCGAGCAGGCAGTACTTCTTCGCCGCCTCTGTGAAGTCGCGCTGATAGATCGTGTTCAGCATCGACGCGGCCTTCGCATGTGCTTTGTCGTAGTCGTCGTCGAGCACGGTGAAGAGGAAGGCGCACGACTCGAAAGCCGCTCCTTCGCGTCCGGCCGCCAGCGCGTGATCGCCGATCAGCTTCATGTTGGCCGCATACTGATCGGGCGCGCACATGTGCGAGATGTACCCATCGCCGAGCTGTCCCGCGCGGCGAAAAGTCGGCCCCCGACGTCCGCCGACGATGATCGGCGGGCCGCCGGGCTGCAGGGGCTTCGGGTCGAGGCTGACGGGGCCGAAGTCGAAATGAGGCCCATGGTGCTCGACGCCGTCTTCGCTCCAGAGCCGACGCAGGATCTCGATCGTCTCGTCGGTTCGGGGCCCACGCTCGCCGACCGGGACACCGACCGCCTCGAACTCGGGCGGAAACTCGCCCCCGACCCCGACGCCGAGCGTCAGTCGCCCGCCCGACAACACATCGAGGGTCGATGTGACCTTGGCCGTCACGGCGGGCGGCCTGAGTGGCAGCAGGTAGATCCCCGTGCAGAGTCGAATGCGCTCGCTCACGGCCGCCGCGAAGCTGAGCAACGTGAGCGACTCGACGATCGGGATGAAGAACGAGACGTGATCGCCGACCCAGGCCGAGTCGAAGCCCGCGTCTTCGATCCGACGAACGTGGCTCAGCACCGATTCGCGATCGCGCCCCGAGATCACCGCGCCAGCCGACACGCGATCGGGGAGTGAGAGGGGGCCACTCATGTCATTCCTCCAGCGAAGCCAGCCCGTCGGGCGGCCACGACGCGACACCGTCCTCGAGCGGAATGTGGAGGCCGCGCGCGAGCTTCGAGATCATGCCCCAACAGCCGATCGACGCGATGAGGTCGATCGCGGCCTCGTCGCCGAGCGCGTCGTGGCAGCGCCGCCAGGTCGGCTCCGTGACCTCGCCGGTCTGCACGAGCTCGTCGGTTGCCTGGAGGATCGCGCGATCGCCCTCGTCGAACAGGTCGCTCGCCGCGGGCTCCCGCACGGCGAGCAGCTCTTCGGGCGTGCAGCCGTACACGTCCTGGGCGATCGGCCAGTGCTGCGTCCACTCGTAGTCGCAGCCCGTGATCCAGCCGATGCGCATGATCACCAGCTCGCGACGTCGGTCGGAGAGCTCGGCCCCGAAGAGCAGCGAGAAGAGCAGATCACTGACCGCTTTGGCGGTCTTCGGGCGTCTCAGCAGTGTACGAAACACGTTCAGCTTGGCGATCGACTCGTTGACGCCGATCATGCCGGCCGCCTCGACGGCAGCGCTCTCCGTCAGCATCTCGACGCGCGCATCCGACATGCATGTCCCTCCAGACGATGTCTCGTCACTCTAGCATCGGGCGAGGTCGCTCTTGCGGCCGAAACGCAGGGACACTGAGCCACCGTCCGCCTCGCTCGGCACGCGATCGCCCTCGCACACGTCGCCGGACGAGCCTCGCGTCGCGCGGTAAGACGGCGTGCTAAGCGTCTCGGGTCGTTCCCCCGAGATCGCCCGCTCGCAGCGTGTCGATTTCGACTGGGCCCGTCCGGCGCGGCTCGTCCGGCCCGCTCGGGCTCGGCCGGGCGCCCGGCGATCGGGATCGCGCACAGGAGAGCAGATGAGTCGCACGCGAGATCGACTGCGGATCGAAGGCACCGTGGCGCCCGGCTTCGAGTCGGTGAGGGCCTTGTACGAACACAACATGCGAACGCTCGAGGAGCGCAACACGCAGCTCTGCGTGTACCACCGCGGCGAGAAGGTGGTCGATCTATGGGCATCGGCCGTCGGAGACGATGCGTTCGGCGCCGACTCGCTCGCCAACGTGTTCAGCAGCGGCAAGAGCCTCGAATCGATTGCGCTCGCCTGGTTGGCGGGCAAGGGGCTGCTCGACTACGGCGCGCGCGTCGCTGACTACTGGCCCGAGTTCGCTGACGCCGGGAAGGGCGACCTGAAGGTCGCCGACCTGATGCGGCACGAAGCGGGGCTCGCGGCCTTCAATACGTCGCTCGACGCCGAGGATCTACTCGTCGAGCACATCAAGCAGAATCGGGTCGGGCGCGTCATCGAGCCGCATCCCCAGCGCTTTCCGCGAGAGGGGCGTCGCGAGTACCACGCGGTGACGCGCGGCTGGATCGTCAACGAGCTCTTCCGCCGGGTCGATCCGGCGGGTCGCACGATCGGCGAGTTCTTGCGTGAAGAGGTCAGCGGCCCCATCGACGCCGATGTGCAGATCGGCGTTCAAGAGCCCGACATCGGTCGCATCTCGCGGGTCGCGCCACTCGGCTTCGTGTTCCAGCTGCTGCAGAGCCTGAAGCCCAAGTTTCTCGGCCGGCGCATCGAGCTCAACATCTTCCAGATCATCGGCCGATTCCTGCGACTGCTGCCGATGATTCGCAAGGCATCGGTGCGCGGTGCACCGCCGCCGTTCAAGAAGATGGATCGAATCGCCTACTTCAACGACCCCGTCGTCGTCCGCGGTGAGACGCCATCGGCAAACGCCAACGCGTCGGCCCGGGGTCTTGCTCGCGTTGCGTCGATGATGGCCGCGGGGGGCGTGTGGGAGGGCACCCGCTTGATCGGCGAGGCAGCGTGGAAGGCGATGCACGATGATGCGGTGCACGCCGACATGGGCTTCATCGCGACCGATTTCACCCAGGGCGGGGTGAACGAGTTTCAGACGCTGCCCCCCGGAAGCTCGCGACGCGACCGTGCGTTCAACAACGGCCGTGAGGGTTTCTTCGGCTGGATGGGGCTCGGCGGTTCGATCTTCCAGTGGAACCCGCGTCGCGAGATCGGCTTCGGCTACGTCCCGACCTCGCTCAACGTGATCGACCTGGTGAATGAGCGTGGCAAGGCCTATCAGGCCGAGGTGCTGCGCTGCGTCGAGCGCCTCGACCAGAGCTGACGGAGAACTCACTCGCACGCATTCGAGTCCCATCGCTGGCGACTCGTCGACATGGCGCGTGCAACGACGCTGGAGGTACCCTCCCGGGCGTGAAGTTCATGCCCTCGCAGCTCTCATTCCTGCTCGAGGATCCGGACTCGAAGCAGAACCTTCGGGCCCTCGCGCGCTTTGCGCTCGCGCTCGCCGGCTCGATCGCCGTCTTTACGGTCCTCTTCCACCTCATCATGGTCTATGAGGGGCAGGATCACTCCTGGCTGACCGGGCTCTACTGGACGCTCACGGTGATGAGCACGCTGGGCTTCGGCGACATCACCTTCCAGAGCGACATGGGCCGCGCCTTCACGATCTTCGTGCTCGTCTACGGCATCGTGATGCTGCTCATCGTCGCGCCCTTCACCTTCATTCGCTTCTTCTACGCTCCGTGGCTCGAGGCGCAGGTGCGTGCACAGGCGCCGACGCGCGTCCCGAAAGGCACCACGGGCCACGTCGTCATCTGCGCCTACGACGAGCTGACGCGTGGGCTCGTGCAGCGACTCGATCGCTTCGAAGTGCCCTATGTGGTGATCGAGCCCGATGTCGCCCGGGCCGCGCACCTCAACGGGGACGGCCTCGAGGTCGTGGCCGGCCCGCGGGACGACGCGCGAACGTTCGAGCGGGTGCAGGTCGATCAGGCCCGACTGGTGTTTGCGAACCTCAGCGACACGCAGAACACCAACGTGACGCTCACCGTACGTGAGATCGCTCAGGACGTGCCGATCGTCGCCCTCGCCGAGAACGTCGATTCGATCGACGTGCTCCACTTTGCCGGTGCGACCGAGGTGCTGCCGCTCAAGCAGCGCCTCGGTGAGCAGCTGGCCGTTCGCGTGACCGACGTGATCCAATCGGCCCAGCGCATTGGGTCGTTCGGCGAGCTCGTCATCGCTGAGTTCCCGATCCATGGCACCTCTCTGCCGGGACGTACGGTGCGCGATAGCCGGCTGCGTGAGCTCACTGGGCTCAGCATCGTCGCCGTCTGGGAGAAGGGGCATCTCCTGCCCGCCGGCCCCGAGACCGTCCTGTCCGAGCACAGCGTGCCGGTGGTCGTCGGCACCGAAGAGCAGCTCACCGAGCTCGACGCGCTCTTCGTCATCTACCAGGCGACCGAATCGCCGGTCCTCGTGATCGGCGGCGGCATGGTCGGGCAGGCCGTCGCCCGGGCTCTGCGCGAGCGCGAGGTGCCCGTCACGATCCTCGATGCCGACGAGCGCTTACGTCCGTATCTGATGCGTGTGGCCGATCGCGTCATCATCGGCGATGCGTCGAACCTCGAGACCGTGAAGGAAGCGGGCATCGACGAAGTGCGCAGCATCGTGCTGACGACCAATGACGATGCGACCAATCTCTTCCTGGCGATCTACTGCCGCAAGCTCGGCGGCCAGGCGCACATCATCAGCCGCATCAGCCACGATCGAAACCTGCAGGCGATCCACCGGGCCGGGGCCGACTTCGCGCTGTCGCATGGCTCGCTTGCCATTCAGACGATCATGGCCATGGTCCGCGGGCGCGAGCTGATCGTGCTGGGCGAAGGCACCGAGCTCTTCTCGGAGGACACGCCGAAGCAGCTCGTGGGCAAACCGCTGTCGGAGAGCGGGATCGGGGCGCGAACGGGCCTCACCGTCGTTGCGCTGCGCGATTCGGGCCGGTACACGGCGAACCCGGCGCCGTCCACCGAGCTCACGGCGGGCAGTGAGCTGGTGATGATTGGCAGCGCCGAGCAGCGACGGCGATTTCAGGAGCTCGCAGCCGACGGCGATTGAGGCTCGTTCGGCGCGACTACGCGCCGCTCTCGGGCGGCGTGTACCAGATGGGCGACGTCCAGGCCCGCTCCTGAATCGTGGCCGCGGGGTTCGCCTCGCCGCATTCGGGGGGCCGCTCGCTCGGGTCGAGCTCGAGGCACTGCCAGGTCGAATAGCGACAGGTCGGGTTCTCGACGGCCCGCGCGTAGTAGACCGCAGCTGTGTCCGGGTCGAACTCGGGATCCCGAAAGACCGCGCAGAGATAGTCATCGCCCGGCCCACGGGGCGTGCACGTTTCGAGATCGACGTCGGCGCCGCGGTCGGCCGCACCCGCCACGTCGAAGATGCGCTGGTTGTGCCGCCCGTCTTCGTCGACCCATCCCTTCACGATCTGCAGCCGCTGCAGGCGTGCACCGCTGTCGTCGGCACCCGGATCGGCGAGGGCGGTCGCGACGAATACGGGCGAAGGGGCGTTGGGCGGCCGGGGCGGCAGATCCGCGCCCATCGGGACGCCCGCCGCGTCGGCCGCCGCGATGAGATCGGCATCTCCGCATGCCGCCTGTGGCTCGTCCCACGCGCCAAAGAACCTTGGCTGGATGCGCGGCCCGCTCGTGCCGAAGACCTCGCGGCGACGAATCGCCTCGAAGATCGACTCACGCGAATTCTCTTCGGCCCACACACCGATCAGCCCGCCCGGGTTGTTCGACGCGTTGCCGGGAATGGAAGAATCCCACCGCACGCGCTTGTCGACTGTGTCGTCGCCGCGTCCGAGGTGTCCGGGGAACGTACGTTCCTCGACGCCTCCGGCGAGACCGTTGTGGGTATCGGTGCTCGCGGTGATGCCGAACTTGAACGGGTTCACGCCGATGCGCTTCTCTTCGGCGAGGCCTTCGATCAGGGCGCCCCGCACGTAGCTGAGCGGCGAAACGCAGTCGGGGCCGAGATGCGGCATGGCGTCGGCCAGCCGGCCTTCGCTGCACGCCCGTACGTCGCCGGGGCCTGGCTGCCGATCGAACGCGAAGTCTTCGAACTTCTCGAAGTCACACAGCTCGTCGATCGTGCCGAGAACGTTCGTGAGATCCTTCCGGCACTCGGAGTCGCCCTTGTGTTGCATGATTTCGACGACCGGTTCGACCCGCATGCGCAGCCGGGCTCGGTCGCGCTGGCCCTCGAGCGTATCGGCGCCGGGGTAGTCGACGGCAAACATTCGACCGTTGCTGATGTTCGAGTTGTGCGGGATTGCGAGCACGTCGCAGCCCGTGCCCGAGTCGATGCAGTCGCGGCGCAGGGCCTCCCAGAGCTCCCACTCGCGGTGGGCCTCCAGATAGCTGATCGGCACCGGCGGCACGATCGCGTTTCGGAAGATCACGTTGCGGTGCAGATTCGATCCGAGCCGGTGCGAGCTGTACTCGTAGCCGACGAACGTCGTGAACGAACAGGCGTCGCTCGTGTCGTTCCAGGCTTCGGCAGCGTCGACCACCTCTTGCCATGCGCGACTCGAGGCGCGAAGGCAGGCTTCGCCGTCGGGGCCGCAGGTCTCGACGTCGCGTGCGCTCCACGGGCTCATGATCTTCAGCACGAGGCGCGGGCTGCGGCCGTCGCCCTGGCGAAACATGTCGCAGAACGAGCTCGCGTAGCCGGGCGCCGCCGGGTCGAGGCAGATGCGTCCCTCGCCGAGGAACTCGCTGTGATCGGTCACGGCCGCGAAGTCGAGCGGTCGATCGATGCGGACGGGGCGCGTGCCACGACCATCGGGGCCGATCGGTGAGAGCAGCACCTCACCCCCGGTTGCGTATCGATACGCGTCGGTCGGTCGCACCCGAACGTCGAACATCCAGGCGTCGCTCGAGAGCGACGTGTGTACGTGCAGATCACCGAAGAGTGCCTGGCGCAGGGGCTCGTTCACGCGGCACGCCGCGGCCGCCGGGCTCTCGCTGAGGGCGACCGCCGGTCTTTCGGGGGGCGGTGCAGGCGTCCACGATCGAACGACGAACAGGCCCACCATCGCGATCAGCGCGACCAATGCAGCGGCGACGATGAGGGTCCGGCGCAGGGTGCGGGGCATGGCGGCGTAGGGTAGCCGCTGTCCCCTATGCTCGCGGCGCGGCCGTTGACGGGGAATGCCTGCAGGGGCGTGCCTCGCACCGAATGGGAGCGCGCGAGCGAGCGAAGATGACGAGAGTGGTCGTCCCCTACAGTGCGCTTCGCCTCATCGTCGCTCTTGCGGCGACGCTGCTCTTCTCGGCCACGATCGGCGTGCTCCCCGGTGCCGGTGATTCGCGACGGGGCGCGGCAGAGGTCGAGCTCGCTCCGCTCGAGCCACCCAAGAGCTTCCTTCCGATCGAAGCGAATCGCCGATCGCGCGACAGATCCGTCGCCCCGGCGCAGGGTGCGAAGCCAGCGAGCGGCGCGAGCCGGGCCGAGCGCGCGCATCAGCGCGCGCAAGATGCCGAGCGGCGCCGCGCCGATCGAGGGCCACTGCACGACCGTGAACTCGTCTTCGTCCGGGCCGCGCTTCTCGTGCTCGGCGTCTTCGCGTTTGCCGCGGGTCGGCGCCTCGAAACACGGCCCATGCAGAAGCGCGTGCGCGACGTGCTGCTCATCGCGCTGACGTTCGCCTCGGTGGCCACGTACTACCACCTCTTTCTCGGCAACTACAAGAGCGACTTCGGATCGACCGACGTCTTTCACTACTACGTCGGCTCGAAGTACGCCGACGAGCTCGGGTACTTCGGGCTCTACGAGTGCTCGCTGGTCGCGATCGAAGAGCGCGGTGTCGCCCCGGCCGGCCAGAAGTTCGGAGCGCGCGACCTGCGCACGATGAAAGTGGTCGGCGTGAAGCGGGTCCTCGCCGAGGGCGCCGATTGCCCCGATCGGTTCTCGGCCCAGCGATGGACCGAGTTCGGTGACGACGTCGTGTCGTTCATCCCGCACTGGGGCCCTTCGATTCCGCGAGACGTGTGGAAGGACTTCGGGTACAACGCCTCACCGGTCTGGAACGCCGTCGGCGGTGCCGTCGCGAACGCGCTGCCGATCGATCACCCAGCCGCTCGGTTCGTGCTGCAGAATCTCGACCGTGTTCTGATCGGGGCTGGCTTCGCCTGCGTCGCGTGGGCGTTCGGCTGGGAGGTGGCGTGTCTCGTCATCATCGCATGGGGCACGGGCTACCTGTGGCGATACGGTTTTTCGGGGGACGGGTACCTGCGGCATCTCTGGTGGTCGGCGCTCTTCGCCGGTGTGTGCCTGCTGCGCCTCGGACGCCCGGCGGCTTCGGGCGCGATGCTCGCGTTCTCGACGACGCTGCGGGTCTTTCCCGCGGTGCCGGCGGGCGCGGTCGTGCTTCACGGGCTGGTCGAATCGTTCAGGCAGCGGCGAATCGATGCGTCGAGTCTGCGATTCGTCGTCATCGCAGGCCTCACCACGATCTTGCTCGGGGGCATCGCCATCGTCGATGCCGGCGGTCTCGGAGGCCTCGCGGGCTTTGCTGAGAAGATCGGCACGTTCTCTCAGCTCGACGTGACGAACCGCGTCGGGCTCGGCACCGTCGTCGCCTGGACCTTCGGTGACTCGACCCTCTCGACGATTGCGCGTGGGGTCACCGCACTCGCCGGGCTCGCGCTCTTCGGATGGGCGCTGCCGCGCATCGAAGTCTGGGAGGCGCCGCTCGCGGGGTTGGCGCTCATCCCGTTTCTCACGGACCCGACGAACTACTACTACGAGTTCGTACCACTCGGCTTCGTGTGGGCTGCGCGCCGGCCGGCCGTCGTCGGCGTGCTCGTGTTGGCCTGTCTCGCCTGGAACGCGAACGGCTGGCTGTTCTATCGCACGTACGAGGAATACTTCGGGGCCTCGGTGATCACCGTGATCGCGAGCCTGTGCGTGCTCGCGCTGCTCGCGTTCGGGGCACCGCGCGCCGACGAGGCCGCGCTCGAAGCGCCATCTGGCTGATGCCCCTGTTCATTCTCGGGTGGGTTCGTCGGGCGCGGCGTTCTCTTCTTCGGTCGCGATGTAGCCCAGCTCCTCGAGGGCGCGGCGGCGCTCGGGCGAGAGTCCTTCCCCCAGCACCGGGCCGCCTTTGAGCCCCGCGCTCTCGACCGCGGGGCCGACCTCCTCGAGGAAGCCGCGCAGCACGTCTTTCTGCAGCGCCGATTGATCCGAACGCTCGGTCGCGTCCCAGCTCAGATCGAAGAGCTCGGGCGGATATTGCTCGTACCACGTGAACTTGTAGGGGTATCGAAGCAGCGAGTACATCCCACCGAACACGCGATCTTCGGTGCCGCAGAACTGGCGCAGCTTATCGAGATCGGTCAACTGATTGGTCCAGTCGCGCTCGGCCTCCTGGAATCGATCGCTGTAGGCGGCGCGCAGGGATCGAGCCGGCAGCTGCTCGGCGGCGGCGTTGGTGGTGGGCAGCGGCCGCCCGGGCAGCTCGGGGTCGGCGTCGAGCCCCGCCCAGCCGAGGATCGTCGGCAGGATGTCGATCAGGCCCACGCTGCCATCGATGAGAGCGGGCTCGACCCCATCGACGCCGTGCACGATGAGGGGTACCCAGAGCACCGACTCCTGCAGCCCGAAGCCGTGCCCCATCAGATCGCGCTCGCCGAACGCCTCGCCGTGATCCGAGGTGATCACGGTGTGGATCGGACCGTCGTGAACGGCGCGGATGCGCTCGAGGATCGTGTTCAGCTTCGCATCGCCCGCATGGACGTCACCGTGATACAGGCCCCGCAGCACCTCGCGCTGGGGCGGCGGCGGCACGGCCGTGCAGATCAAGCCTTCGAGTCGGGGCGGACGCGTCTGGATGTCCTCGTTCGTGGCGTCTTCGGGCACCCACGGGTTCTCGTCGCGAATCTCGTACGGGTTGTGCGGATCGAAGAGGTTGATGAAGAGGAAGAAAGGGCGGTCGTCGTCGCGATCGGCGACCCACTCTTCGATGGCATCGGAGGCGTCGATCCAGCGCATGCGGCTGGGCTGCACCGACTTGTCGTTGTACGAGGTGCGCTTCCAGTCGAAGCCCTGCAGCAGCGCGAACGTATCGCTCACGATCAGGTTCTCTGAGATGGCCGCCGTGTCGTAGCCCGCCTCACCGAGCAGCTCTGCCAGCGTGACGGCCGAATCGTCGAGGTCGACGCGTCCGGGCATGCCGACGCGGTGGGTCTCGACGTCGGTGCCGGTAAAGAGGCTCGCGTGCGACGGCAACGTCCACGGCGAGGTCGCCCAGGCGTGCCGGTAGAGCACGCCTTCGCGAACGAGCGCGTCGATGTGCGGCGTGGTGCCATCGACGCGGCCATAGGCCGAGACCGCGTCGGCGCGCAGCGTGTCGATCACGACGAGCACGATCGACGGCCGCGGGTCCGCAGTGTCCCCGTCGGTTTCAGCTTCGCCTGGCTCGTCGCCGGTGCACGCCGCCGTCAGCAGGGCGATTGCAGCGGCGAGCAGCAAGTGCATCCACGACTTCGGCATCGGCTCCAGCATCTCTCTGTTCGGGCACAGCGCGCGGGCACCAGGCGACGCGACGGACCCGCGATGGTACCGCTTCACTCGGTGTGAGCGACATCGAAGGCGCGGCTTCACGTCTCGGAGATGCGCGCGTCGAGCTCGGCACGGACCGCAGCGTGGCGGCTCCGGTCGAGGTCGTAGCGAAAGAAGGTGAGGGTGCCCGCGCCGATCATCAGCGCGATGAGGCAGCCCCCCGCGAGCCCGAGTCGCAGGCCCGAGCCTTCGGGCGCGTCGGCCGGTGCCACGCCCTGGGTGAGGCCGACGAGCTCGTAGAGGAAGCCGCCGAGTGCGGCCCCGAGGCCGTAGGCGAGCTTGGTCGCGAACGAGTGCGCGCCGAAGAAGATGCCCTCGCGTCGGCGGCCCGATGCGAGCTCGTCCTCATCGGTCACGTCGGCCATCATCGATCCCGAGAGCGCGAGCATCGAGGCGACGCCGAACGCGGCGAGGACCGAGATGGTCGTGTAGGCGACCGTGTGTGCAGTCGTGTGCTCGGGCGGGAAGAGGCCCATCGCCTTGGCGATCGGCGCGAACGCGGCGAACACCGTGTACCAGAGCATGCCGAGAACGAACGCCGGCTTCTTGTC
The DNA here is from genome assembly GCA_965250285.1 of Myxococcota bacterium. Taxonomy (GTDB): domain Bacteria; phylum Myxococcota_A; class UBA9160; order UBA9160; family UBA4427; genus CAYYSY01. The sequence goes on along the minus strand of OZ252299.1, from coordinate 3,888,944 downwards.
GGTCCGCTCGGCGACGCGCCGCCAGAACGCCATCCCCACGACGATCCCGATCATCAGGCTTGCGCCGGCGATGCCCTGGACCTCCATGCTCACGTGCCAGAAGTACAGCGCGAGATGCGTCGAGATCGCACTCGAGAAGCCCCAGCTGAGCGAGCACAGAGTGAATCCGACGACGAGCGTGCGAAAGGCCGGGATGCGAAGCGTGTCGGACATGTCGCGCAGTGCGCGACCGAAGAGCGACTTCGAACCATCGTCGTCGTCCGGATGCGTGAGCCAGGGAATCGCGCGCGCCGACCCGAACGTCGAGATCAGCACGAAGCCGGCGGCGGCGAGCCCGGCGATGAGGCTGTGCAGCTCGTAGGGCAGGGGGTTGAGACGCACGTCGGCGTACTCGGGCGACTCGTACAGCGCGAGCAACCCGAAGTAGAGCGTGATGATGGCGGCCATGCCGAACATGCTCGCCATGGCGCGCGCGGTGACGACCCGCGTACGCTCGTCGTAGTCGGTGCTGAGCTCGGCGCCGAGCGCCATGTGCGGCACGTGGAAGAGTGTCGTCGCCGACCTGATCCCGACGACCATCACGAGCAGCCAGACGAAGAGGCCGGCCTGCTCGCCCACCTCGGCTGGCGGGCGAAAGGCGAGGATCAGCCCCGCGGCGAGTGGCAGCGCTGCAGCGAACATGTAGGGATGACGACGGCCCCAGCGCGACTGCGTCCGATCGCTCGCAACGGCGACCAGCGGGTCGGTGATCGCGTCGAACACGAGGCCGAGAAGCAAGGCGAGGCCGGCCAGACGCCCGTCGAGGCCGAGGATCGACGTGTAGTAGAAGAGGAGCAACGTCGACAGCAGGTAGTTCGCGATGCCTTCGGATGCCTGGCCACTGCCGTACGCGACCACCAGGCTTCGAGACAGCGGGGCGGGCGTCGGGGGGTTCGCGTCGGGCGGCGAGTCGGGCGCAGGAGGGCTCATCGCTTCACCACGACGATACCACTGGCCGCGGGGCGACTGTGGCGTTCGGGCCCGGGCGGGCTGCTACCGTCCATCGCCACCCGGGTGCGAGCGGCGTCTCGACTCGTCTCGGTCCCCAGACTGGAGAAATTCGATGGGTCGATTCGAAGGGCGAAGCGTCGTCGTCACGGGCGCGGCGAGCGGCATCGGTGAGGCAACGGCGCGCGCAGTCGTCGCGGAGGGCGGCCGAGTGGTGATCGCCGACCTCCAGCACGAAAAGGGCGAGGCGCTGGCGAGCGAGCTGGGCTCGGCCGCCGTCTTCTGCCGTGCCGACGTGTGCATCGAAGACGACATTGCCGAGGCCGTTGCGACGGCCCAGCGCAGCTTCGGTGGGCTGCAGGGCATGGTCAACAATGCCGGCATCATCGGCGCAGTCGGTTCGATCATGGAGACGAGCGCCGAGGCGTATGACCGCACGATGGCGATCCTGTCGCGCGCGGTGTTTCTCGGCATCAAGCACGCGGGCCGGGCGATGCGTGAAGCGGGGCAGGGCGCCATCGTCTCGGTGGCGAGCACGGCGGGCATCACGGGTGGCCTTGGCCCGCACGTCTATACGATGGCCAAGCACGGCGTGGTCGGTCTCACGAAGTCGGCTGCGTGCGAGATGGCGCCGCTCGGTATCCGCGTCAACGCCGTGGCGCCGGGCAACACCGTGACCGACATGACGAGCGCGTTGATCGCAGGCGATCCCGACGCGCACGACAAGGCCGACCGTGCGATCGCGAGCATGTCGCCGCTGGGCATTGCGGGGCACCCCGGCGACATCGCGCAGTCGATCCTCTTCCTCCTCAGCGACGACGCCCGCTACATCACCGGCCAGACCCTCGTCGCCGACGCAGGGCAGACGACCGGCGGTGCTTCACAGGCGTTCCACGGCAGCGCGCCCGAGGTGATCCTGCACGGCGGTCAGCGCGAACGCGCGAGCTGACCGGCGAGTCAGCGCTCGCCCGGGCGGCGCCGGTTCGCTCGCTCGTAGACGGCATCGTCGCGGCGTCCGCCGCGCAGCGTGTTCGGCATCATCTCGAAGAACGGCTCGTGGGTGGGCGATGTCCGCGACCAGTCGTTGCGCTCGCTGCGATAGGCGATCTTCCACACCTCGTCTCGGCGCTCGTACCGGTCGATATAGCGCCCGGCGATCACGAGGTCTTCGAAGCCATCGCCCGAGGGCGCGGGCACCTTGTGGTAGGCGTTGAAGTAGACCTCGCCGAACGCCTCTTCGCCTTCGACATCGATCAGGGTGTTGCCGATCATGTGATGATTGGCGACGTGTGCACCGAGGGCCATCATGGCGAAGTCGGCGAACTCGGCGGCGTGGCCGTCGAACATGCCGTACTCGCACCAGGCGTCTTCGGTGAACACCGACTTGATCAGGTCGGCGTCGAGGCGGTCCAGTCCACGCATGTATCGGCAAGAGAGCTCGTAGATGTCCTGCTTCGCAAGCAGCGTGTCGATCGGGTCGTTCGGCATGCGGGTCACCTGAGGCTCAGTCTCGGTTCAAGAAAGCGTGAAGCGGGTCGTCGTCGAGACGCGCGCCCTTCGCGAATCCAGCAAAGAGCGGGTTGTCACGCTCGTCGACGACCGGCCACTGACGGCTCCAGTCCATCACGACCGTGCGATGGATGATCTTCCAGGCATCGTCCCGCTTCTCGTGACGATCCAGATAGCGGCCCGAGAAGTACATCTCTTCGGTGGCGCCGTTCTGCAGGTGGTACGCCGACACGTAGGTCTCGCTTCTCGCCTGGTGGCCGTCGAGCTCGATCAGCACGTTTCCGACGCAGTGCTGCGTGAGCTCGTAGCCGCCCTGCAGCGCCTGCACGACCATGGCCGCGAAGTCGTGGGCTCGCCCGTCGAACGCGCCGTAGGCCACCTCGGCCTCGGGCCAGTAGGCGGATTCGATACAGGCACGATCGCAACGGTCGATTCCCCGGCTATGCGTGTGGATCACTTCTTCGATCGCCATGCGATCCGCGATGGCTTCGAGGCTGGGCGTCTTTCCGATCTCTCGATTCATGTGTCCTCACCCGTCGTCGAGGGTCTCGTTGGGTTGCAGGATGACACGCCCCGCGCGTGGCAGGCATGGTCTCGTGTGCGAAATCCATGCGATAATCTGGCGTCTCGCACGCCGCTGCCGGTGCCCGCCGGCGAGTCGGCAGACAGGTCAGGCGACATGAAGCGAACCGAGCGAGCTGCACCCGGCGATGCCCGCGCGAAGGGGCCGTCCGTCGCCGACATTCTGCGCGCCGACCGCAAGCCGGGACCGGCTCCGCTGCTCGAAGAGCGACCTGAGTACCTCGGCGACGAAGACATCGACTTCAGCCGCTACACCTCGCGCGCATTCTTCGACCGCGAGATCGAGCGGCTGTGGCCCCGTGCCTGGCAGTGGGCCTGTCGCGAAGAGCACATCCCCGAACCGGGCGATCACTACGTCTACGAGGTCGGTCCCTACTCGGTGATCGTCGTGCGAACGGCAGAGGATCGGATCCAGGCCTTCCTCAACAGCTGTATGCATCGCGGGACGAAGCTGCTCGGCGGGGAGGGGGCGGGCTACTGCGCTCAGTTCACGTGTCCATTTCACGGCTGGTCGTGGAATCTCGATGGCTCGATCCGCAACATTCCCGCCCGCTGGGACTTCCCGCACGTCAGCGACGACACCCACCGCCTGCAGGAGGTGCGCTGCGAGCAGTGGGGTGGCTTCGTCTTCATCAACATGGACCCCGATGCGGGGCCCCTGCGCGACGTGCTCGATGTACTGCCCGATCACTTCGCGCACTTTCCGCTCGAGCGGCGGCACATCACGGTGCACGTCGAGAAGATCCTGCCCGCCAACTGGAAGGCGGCGCAGGAGGCGTTCATGGAGGCGTACCACAACGTCGAGACGCACAACGCGCCGAACGGTGCGAACGCCCAGTACGACATCTTCGGCAAGTACGTGTCGCGCTTCATCCACACGTTCTGGTATCACAGCGCCGCGGCGCTCGACGACTACCAGACCGATCGGTTTCGCGATCAGCCCCCGCTCGAAGACAGCGCCGCATCGCGCGCCGCGAGCGCCGAGGGGCTTCGTGAGCAGCTGGGCGAGCGGATCGGAGTCGATCTTTCCGACGTCAGCGACCCGGTGATGCAGGACTCGATCGAGTATCACCTCTTTCCGAACATGTTCCTGTTCGCCGGCGTGCTGATCCCGATGGTGTACCGCTTCCGGCCGTACGAAGACGCCGTCGACAAGTGCATCTTCGACGTGCTGCTGCTCGAACCGCTGCCCGAGGGCGCCGAGGCCCCGCTCCCGCCCGACCCGATTCGCCTCGACATGGATCAGTCGTACACCGAGGCCGAAGGGCTCGGCTGGCTCGCGCCGGTCTACGATCAGGATACGAGCAATCTCGATGCACAGCAGAAGGGGTTCAAGATCAACCGCCGGGGTAGCGGCACGCTCGGCAACTACCAGGAGTCGCGCCTGCGCCGGCTCAACCTGACCCTCGACGAGTTTCTCGAGCGCTGAGCCCGCCGGCGCGAGAGGAGGCCCCGTTGGCCCAACCCACGTATCGGCGCGTTGCGTCAAAGGCCGAGATCGGTGTGGGCGAGATGCGCTGTGTCGAAGTCGAGGGACGGATGCTGGTCATCTGCCACCTCGATGAAGGCTTCTTCGCCGTCGACAACACCTGCTCGCACGCCGATGCCAAGATGAGCGAGGGACGACTTCGCGGCCATCGCATCCTGTGCCCGCTGCACGGCGCCGCGTTCGACGTGCGCGACGGCCGTGTGCTGCGCCCGCCCGCGACCCAGCCGATCGAGAGCTACCCGGTGCGGATCGAGGGCGATGATGTCCTCGTCGCGGTCGAGGGTTGAAGGGGCGCGCGCGGGGGGCGCATGCAATCGCGTCGCCGCCTTTGCCGACGGGCTAGACTCGCGGACGATGCCAGGAGATGCCCCATGGCCCTCGAACACAAGCCCGACCACGTCCCCGCCCCCGAGCGCGACCTCGACTACGACGGCTTCGAGCTGACCACGCTCACCCCGCACATCGGCGCCGAGGTGCGTGGGCTCGATCTCTCGCAGCCGCTGTCCGACGTGCAGCTGAAGGAGCTCCGCCGGGCCTGGCTCGATTGGATGGTGCTGGTCTTTCCCGACCAGGATCTCTCACCCGCCGAACACAAGCGACTCGGCGCGTACTTCGGTGAGCTGCACGTGCACCCGCAGCTGCGCGGGGCCGACCTCGAGTACCCCGAGATCCTGCCCGTGGTGACCAACGAGCACTCTCCCTTCACGCCGGGCGACGGTTGGCACTCGGACGTGACGTGCGACGACATGCCGCCCCTCGGCTCGATGCTCTACATCCGTGAGTGTCCGGCCGTCGGTGGCGGAGACACGCTCTACGCCGACATGTACATGGCCTACGAGCTGCTGTCGCAGAAGATGAAGTCCTTCCTCGACGACCTGACGGCGATCCACGATGGCGCGGGTCCGTACAAGGAGCAGCGCGAGCTCGGGCTCGGCGTCGAAGACCCCGAAGGCGACCCGAAGGCCGAGCATCCGATCGTCGTGCGCCACCCGGAGACCGGTCGAAAGCTGCTGTACGTGAACAGCGGCTTCACGACGAAGATCGTCGGACTCTCGAGCGCCGAGAGCCGCTCGATGCTCGACATGCTGTTCCGTCACATCGAGAGCAACCCGAAGATCACATGCCGGGTACGGTGGACGCCGAACACGCTGACGTTCTGGGACAACCGCTGCACGCAGCACCACGCGCTCTGGGACTACTTTCCGCATCGACGTGTCGGAGGTCGGGTCTCGATCCTCGGCACCGAGCGCCCCAAGGCCTGAGCGCGCCGCAAGCGGCCCTGGCGTATGCTCCTCCCATGGTGAACGAACGAACCTACGCCTCGAACGACGGGCTCGAGCTCTTCTATCGCGACCGCGCGGGCCCCGCAGGTCGGGTCCCGGTGCTCTGCCTGCCGGGTCTCACCCGCAACAGCCGTGACTTCGACGATCTCTCGGCGCACCTCGACGGTCGGCGTCGCGTGCTGTCGCCCGACCTGCGCGGACGCGGCCGGTCGGCCTGGGATCCCACGCCGGCGAACTACATGCCGACGACCTATCTGGGCGATGTGCTGGCGCTGCTCGATGCCGCAGCCGCTCCCCGGGTCGTCGTGATCGGCACCTCGCTCGGCGGCTTGCTCGCCATGATGCTCGCGTCGGCGAGGCCCGACGTCGTCGCGGGCGTCGTGCTGAACGACATCGGCCCCGAGATCGACGCCCGCGGCCTCGCGCGGATTCAGAGCTACGTCGGTCAGGGCGGCGAAGCATCGACGTGGGAGGAGGCGACGAAGGCGGTTCGCGAGACGAACGACGTCGTCTTTCCCGACTTCGACGAGGCCGACTGGCGCAAGATGGCCGAACGCACCTACGCGCTCGGCGACGATGGGCGCCTGCGCCCCGACTACGATCCGCGCATCTCCGAGCCGTTCCGCGAGTCGGGCGGCGCGGCCCCCGCTGACCTGTGGGGGCTCTGGCCAGCGCTCGCCCAGGTGCCGGGTCTCGCCGTGCGCGGAGAGACGTCCGACATCCTCGCGGCAGCCACCCTCGACCGCATGCAGCAAGAGAAGCCCGACCTCGCCACGCTGACGGTGTCCCGTGTGGGGCACGCCCCGCTGCTCACCGAGGCCGTGTGCCTCGAGGCAATCGACGGCTTCATCGACGGGCTCGGTGAATGAGCGCGTCGCGGCCGCCGACGCGATGAACGAGACGCGCTGAACTCACTACTCACCCGGGTCGCGCCAGCGCGGCCTGTGACGCCCCGGCCCGTCGGGTCATCGAAGAGGCCCACTGGAGGAGACCATCATGAGCGACTCATCGGATTACACCCCGCCGCGCGTCTGGACCTGGAACAAGGAGAGCGGCGGCCGCTTCGCCAACATCAATCGACCCATCGCCGGCGCGACCCACGAGAAAGATCTACAGATCGGTGAGCACCCGATCCAGCTCTACTCGCTCGGTACGCCGAATGGCGTCAAGGTCACGGTCATGCTCGAAGAGCTGCTCGCTGTCGGCGAGAAGGGCGCCGAGTACGATGCCTGGCTCGTGAACATCAACGCAGGCGACCAGTTCAGCAGCGGCTTCGTCGGCGCGAACCCGAACTCGAAGATCCCGGCGCTCGTCGACCACTCGACCTCGCTGCCCACGCGCGTCTTCGAATCGGGCGCGATCCTGCTCTACCTCGCCGAGAAGTTCGGCCACTTCGTGCCCGCAGACGGCGCCGACCGCGCCGAGTGCATGTCCTGGCTCTTCTGGCAGATGGCGGCGACCCCCTTCCTCGGTGGCGGTTTCGGCCACTTCTATGCGTACGCCCCCGAGAAGTGGGAGTACCCGATCGACCGCTATGCGATGGAGGTCAAGCGCCAGCTCGACGTACTCGATCGAAATCTCGCTGACCGCCGATTCCTCGCCGGCGACGACTACACGATCGCCGACATGAGCACGTGGCCCTGGTACGGTGGCCTCGTGCTCGGCAAGCTCTACGACTCGGCCGAGTTTCTCGACGTGAAGTCGTACGAGCACGTGCTGCGGTGGGCTGAAGAGATCAAGGAACGTCCGGCGGTGCGCCGCGGTCAGCGCGTCAACAAGGTGTGGGGCGCCGAAGAGCTTCGAGTGCCCGAGCGGCACAACGCCAGCGACATCGACTGAGCGGCGCGCCGAGCGTCGACGAACGAGAGGGATCCATGACCAGCATCCTCGATCGATTCAGGCTCGATGGGGCGGTCGCAGTCGTCACCGGCTCGGGCCGCGGCATCGGCGCGGCGACGGCGCTCGCGATGGCCGATGCGGGCGCCGACGTCGTCGTGTCGGCGCGCAGCGTCGACGCGATCGAAGCGATCGCCGACCAGGTGCGCGAACGCGGGGTGCGGGCCCTCGCGGTTCCGTGCGATGTCCTCGAGGCCGAATCACGCGACGAGCTACTCGCGCGCACGGCCGAGACGTTCGGGCGCCTCGATGTGCTGGTGAACAACGCGGGGGGTTGGGGCCCCACCGATTCGCTCACGCTCACGGCCGACGACTTCGACGCGTGCTTCCGTTTCAACGTGACCCAGGCCCTCGCGCTCTCGCAGGCGGCCGCGCCGGCGATGGTCGCCGAAGGCGGCAGCGGCGCGATCGTGAACATCTCGTCGATGGCGGGCGTGCACGCCCAGCCGGGCTTCGTCGCCTACGGCACCGCGAAAGCCGCGCTCGCATTCATGACCCGTGAGCTCGCGCAGGATTTCGCCCCGAAGATTCGCGTGAATGCGATCAACGTCGGCACGATCCTGACCGACGCGCTGCGCGGCTTCATGAACGAAGATCTCGAGCGAATGATGCTGGAACGCACACCCATGGGGCGCCTCGGCGCGCCCGAGGACGTCGCGGCCTGCGCGCTGTACCTGGCCTCGCCGGCCGCCTCGTACGTCACGGGCGAGCTCTACGGCGTGCACGGGGGTGTCGTGTCGACCCCGGTGACGATGCCCAAGCCGGCGCTCTGAGGTCGCCCGGGACCCCCTTGACGGCGCTCGGTGAGAGTGGGACTCTCATCCGGGATTGAGAGTCGAACTCTCACCTCGGAGCGTCCCGCCATGCACGATCACCTTCCTGCCGCACGAGTCGGCATTGAGCCTCATCGCCTGCTCGAAGGTCGCGCGCCCGAGCCGGACGGCGGCGAGGTCGACGCGTGAACGGCGACCTGCGGCTGGTCGGCGTCGGCGCCTCGCCGTACACGCGCAAGCTGCGCGCGGCGTTGCGCTTTCGACGGCTCCCGTTTCGCTTCGTCGTGGTCGGCAGCAAGGAGGCTGCGGCGCTGCCCGACCGTCCGCTGCCGCTGCTGCCTTGGCTGGTGCTGCCCGGGGCGGATGGCGAGCCGGGTGAAGCGATGTCGGACACCACGCCGATCTTCGACCGGCTCGATGAGCTCTCGAGCGCTCGCCGGCTGCGCCCGACGAACCCGGCGCTCGCGTTCATCGACGCGTTGATCGAAGACTACGCCGACGAGTGGCTCAGCAAGTGCATGTTCCACTACCGCTGGGCCTACGCACCCGATACGAAGAAGGCCAGCGCGTACATGCCCTACGGCCAGGCGATTCAGATGACGCGCGAGCAGGGCGATCAGTTCGAGAAGATGATCGCCGAGCGCCAGATCTCGCGCATCGGCGTCGTCGGGTCGAACGACGTGACCGCGCCGATCATCGAGGCCAGCTGGCGCCGCTTTCTCGAGCTCTTCGACGCTCACATGCAGAGCACCCCGTATCTGCTCGGCGAGCGGCCCGGTGCGGGCGACTTCGCGTGCTACGGCCAGATGACGATGCTGGTGATCACCGATCCGACGCCTGCCGCCGTCGCGCTCGACGTATCGCCCCGCGCCTACGCCTGGACCGAGCGCCTCGAAGACGTGAGTGGCCTCGACGTGAGCGAGGACGACTGGGTCGACCTCACCCAGCCGCCCGAGACCCTTCGCGCGCTGCTCGGTGAGATCGGTCGCGTCTACGCCCCCTTCCTCCTCGGCAATGCCGCCGCGGTCTCGTCGGGGGCGCTCCGCGTCGAGTGCGAGATCGATGGCCAGCCGTGGGTGCAGGATCCGTTCGTGTACCAGGCGAAGTGCCTGCGCTGGCTGCGCGAACGCTACGCCGCCCTCGACGACGATGCCCGTTCGGTCGTCGATCGCACCCTCGACGGCACGGGCTGCGAGACCCTGTTCGCCGCCCACTGATTCTGTGGGTCGGATGGCGATGGGGCGAGCGAGCCCGGTCGTGCAAGGAGAGACGATGAGTCGACGAGCCAAGTGGATCAGCGGTGTCAGCGTGGGGCTCCTCGCGCTGCTCGTGGTGGTGGCAATGAACGCAGACGACATCGCCCTTGGCCTCATCGGCTTCATGGCGAAGCAGCGTCAGTCCATCGGTCCGAACCAGGACATCGTCTGGGCCACCGGTGCCGATCCGATGGGGCGTGCGCCCGCCGAACGTCCGCCGAACGTCGTGCTGATCCTCGCCGATGATCTGGGGTGGAACGATCTGACGTTCGGCGGCGGTGGGGTTGCCGGAGGCACCGTTCCCACGCCGCACATCGACTCGATTGCCAGCGACGGCGCCACGTTCACCAACGGCTACGCCGCGAATGGCACATGCGCACCGTCGCGCGCCGCGCTGATGTCGGGCCGCTATGGCACCCGCTTCGGCTTCGAGTTCACGCCGACACCGCCCGGGATGATGCAGCTGGTCGGCCTGATGCCCCAACGCGCGAACCGCCTGCGCCCGGCCATTCCGAACGACGGCGCCGAGTCGGTCGAGTACGCCCAGATGGGGATGCCGCCCTCTGAGGTCACCATCGCCGAGCTGCTGGCGGATCAGGGCTATCACACGGTGCACATCGGCAAGTGGCATCTCGGGCGCAGCGGCGGGATGGCCGCCGAAGATCAGGGCTTCGAAGAGAGCCTGCTCATGGCGAACGGGCTCTATCTGCCCGAGGACCATCCCGACGTCGTGAACTCGAAGCAGGATTTCGACCCGATCGACCGGTTCCTTTGGGCCTCGATGGGGTTCGCGGCATCGTTCAACGGCGGCGAGGCCTTCGAGCCCGACGGGTATCTGACCGACTACTACACCCAGCAGGCGGTCGAGGTGATCGACGCGAACAAGGATCGCCCCTTCTTTCTCTATCTGGCGCACTGGGCGCCGCACACGCCGCTGCAGGCGACCCGCGAAGACTACGAAGCTCTGTCGCACATCGAGCTCCACCGCGAACGTGTGTACGCGGCCATGATTCGCAGTCTCGACCGCGGCGTGGGGCAGGTGCTCGAGGCGCTCCGGCGAAACGGTCTCGAAGACAACACGCTGGTCCTGTTCACGTCCGACAACGGCGGTGCGGGGTATCTCGGGCTCCCCGACGTGAACGACCCCTACCGGGGCTGGAAGATCACGCTCTTCGAGGGCGGCATTCACGTGCCGTACTTCGCGAAGTGGCCGGCGCGCATCGAGCCCGGCACGGTCGTCGAGGCACCGGTGCACCACTTCGACATGTATGCGACCGCGGCGGCTGCGGCCGGCGCATCGATGCCCAACGACCGCACGATGGATGGCGTCGACCTGGTGCCCTTCGCGACGGGAGAGGTCGAGGGCGTGCCGCATGAGGCGCTCTTCTGGCGCAGCGGCGCCTCTCAGTCGGCGCTCGTCGGCGGCTGGAAGCTCAACGTCAGCGATCCGCCCGGTCGAAGCTGGCTCTTCGATCTGACGAACGACCCGACCGAGCAGCGAGATCTCTCGGCGGAGCGACCCGACAAGCTGGCCGAGCTGCACGCCGCGCTGGCGGCGCACAACGCCGAACAGGTCGAGCCGGCGTGGGCGAGTCAGGCGTCTTTCCCGGTCAACATCGACAAGGATCTGACGCAGCCCGACGCGCCCGACGACGAGTACATCTACTGGTCGAACTGAGCGGCTGGTGGTCCGCCATCCCGGCGGCACGCCTTCACGTGGATCGGCGCTTTACGAACCCGCGTGGTGGACGAAGATCGGCGACGACCACGCGCGGGGCTCGGCGACGCCCAGGCAATCGTCTGCGACGGGCGTGTTCGCGCCGCACGGGGTGATCGCGATGCATCGTCCCTCGGCATCGTACTCGCAGCCGAGCTGGTCGCGGCCGTGGATCAGCTCGTCCGGCGCCTCGATCGCGCGCGCGTAGTACACGGCGTCGCGGCTCGAGCCCGCGAACTCGGCGTCGGCGAACTCGACCACGCAGCCCGATCCGTCGGCCGGGCAGGGCAGCACCCGCCACGGATCTTCGACGAGCCCGTCGACCGGTTCGTCTTCGGCGATCTGGGGTCGGATGCGCACGACCTCGATGCGGGTGATTGGGCGTCGCTCGGTGCTCGGGTTGTAGCACTCGCCCATGCAGACGTGATCGACCCGATCCGCGCCGAGGGCATCGACGACGTGATCGGGGCAGCCCGGTGCTTGCTCGAACGAGCCCATCGCGCGCACGCGAAAGCGCGGGTTGTCGCTGCGGCTCGTCGTCGAGCCCATGGGCATCGCTGCGCCGCCGTCGATCAGGTCGAACCAGAGGAGCGTGCGCCGACCGCTCGTCGCGTACACCTCCTTCTTCTGCAGCGCGTTCCAGATCGAGTCGCGATCGCGGCCAGGGGAATGGACGGCCACCAGGCCGCCGGTCACGAAGTAGGCCGAGCCGCGCTCGATCTCGAAGAGCTGCAGCGGGCTCTCGCCGCTGCTGACGAACGGCACCGACGCGTCGACCGGGGCGTCGGCGTCGTTGCTCGAACCGAACAGGCCGCCGCCGTCGGTCTGTGCGTCGCCCTGCCTGCCCCGCCCGTCGGTCATCTCGCCGCGGTACTGCTCCTTGTAGCCAGTGCCGCCGCGTGCCGTGTGGGTGTCGCTCGAGCCGATGAACCCGAAGTCGAAGCCCTTGGGCTTGGCCGGGTCGCTGAAGTCGCGGATCGCCAGCATGTACTGCGCCGAGCCCCGGGGCCGATAGTTGAAGGCGGGTTGGAACATGCTCTGCGGCGCCTGGCCCGCGTCGACCCAGTCATTCGGCTCGTAGCCGGGCAGGGTCTTCCAGCCGGCCTGGAACGCGGCGACGTAGTTGGCGCGGGCGTCGGCGGCGCGGCGGGCGCACTCGGCGTCGCTCTCACCCAGCTCTTTGCAGCGCGCTTCGATCAGCTCACCGGCGCGCCAGCAGCTCGGCAGGTAGCCGTCGCTCGGCGCCGGGCACGTGAGCGAGCCGTCCGCCGCCATGTCGACGGGTCGCCAGCTCGGCAGCTGCTCCGAGTTGCCGTGGCCCGAGTAGAGCTCGACGAGGGTCTGCCGCGCCGGGTCGTGTCCCTTCAGCTGCTTGCGCCAATCGGAGCCCGCGGGCGTGTAGAGGCCCCACGACGTGCCGTGCGGGATCACGATCGAGTCGAAGCCCCAGTCATCGAGCTTCGCGAAGAGCGCCTCGGGGGTCGCCGTCGACTCGAGGCAGTCGTCGGGCAGCTCGCGCACCGGCACGCCCTCGGGACACCGGTCGGCGTCGCTGACCTCGCCGATCAGCTTCACGAAGTCGCGGCCACGCTGACCACCCGCCGTGGCGAGCGCAGCGCGGGCCGCGAAAGGCACGTTCAGCCCCGAACGCGTTGCGGGGCCGCGCGAAGCGATCGGCCGCGTCGGGATCTCGTCGTCCGCCAGGCCGCGCAGCACGACGTTCTTGTGTCCGTAGTGGTTCTCGGGCCGGTCGCCGATGTGGCTCCACTCCCAGCCGAGGTACGTGACCAGGTCGGGGTTCGCCGGATCACCCGCGACCGCGTTGCACTCGCGGACCGAATCGACCGTGCGATCCCAGAGCTCAGCGGTCAGATTCTCGGCGTGGTCGTTGATCGACCAGAAGTCGAGCGCCGAGCAGAACCGCGCGAAGTCGCACGCATCGGCCGGAGGATGGGTGCCCGCCCCACCCACCAGCGGCAGATTCATCAAGAACGCGTCGAAGCTGAACGTCGTGTGGACGTGGAAGTCGCCGAAGAGGATCTGCTTGTCGGGCGGCGCACCGAGCAGGCGCGCCGTCTCGGTCTGCGCATCGGCGTACGCGGCCACCGTGTCAGCGGGGCGGGCGCCGGCGTGGATCTCACCGGGCGCTTCGATCTCACCGAGCCATCCGTTCGCGCCGGCGTAGAGCCACGCTGCGAACGCCAGCAGCAGAACGGCGACGACCAGCAGAGCCTTCTTGATCATGGCTTCCCTCGACTGCGTTCAGCCGCGGCGAGTCGCAGCGAGTGTCGCCGCGCCGGCCGCCGCGATTCTGACGGTGCTCCTCGGCGCGCGTGCTCGTGTTTCAGAGCTTGGCGAGCACGTCGTCGGCGAGGCCGTCGAGCCCGGCCATGGGATCGCCGCCGAGCGTCTGGCCCGGCACGATCAGGCGCGAGACGCCGAGGTCTTCGTATTGGCGCAGGCTGTCGAGCCCCATGGCCGGCACCCACATCGCCGAGATCTCGATCTCGCTCGGGTCGCGTCCCACAGCCGCGCACGCTTCGCTCAGCGGCGCGAGCATCGGCTTCAGCTGGTCGGCGCTGACCGTCGGTGCGAACCAGCCGTTGCCGAAGCGCGCCGTGCGCTCGAAGACCTTGCCCTTCGAACCGCCGATCACGACCGGGAAGGGGCTCTGGATCGGCAGCGGATGGCTCTTGAAGCCGGTCCAGTTGAGGTGCTCGCTCTGGTGCTCGACCGTGTCGCCCGACCAGATCTTGCGCATCGCCTCGATGTACTCGTCGAAGCGGGCGCCGCGCTTCTCGAAGGGCGTCCCCATGGCTTCGAACTCTTCTTTCAACCAACCGATGCCGACGCCGAGCATGAAGCGACCCTTCGACACGAAGTCGAGGCTGGCCGCCTGCTTGGCGAGCATCAGCGGGTTCGTCTGCGGGAGGATGTTGACCCCGGTACCGAGGCGGAGCGTCTCGGTGGCCTGGGCGACGACCGACAGCGCGATGAGTGGATCGACGAAGTTCGTCTCGGGCGTGACCCCCATCTTGCCGTCCGCGCTGTAGGGGTACTTCGAGCTGTAGTCGGTGGGCACGATGGCGTGCTCGAACGTCCAGACCGACTCGAGGCCGATCGATTCGGCCTTCTGCGCGAGCGCGACCATGGCGTCGACGCTGGCGACGGTGACGTTGATGGGGATCAGTCCGATCTTCATGGGGGGGCTCCTGGGGGCTCTATGGAAGACGCCGGTGTCAGTGTTCGTCCGCGCCTGTCTTCAGTCGAGGTACCGCTGCAGTGCCGCGAGGACGACCGAGGGGGGCGATCGCCGTTGGTAGTTCTCGGCGATGTCCATCCACAGTACGGTGCCGTCGGCATCGACGAGAATCGAAGCCGGTACGGGCAACGCCTCGGTGTCGTCGCTCGGCGGCGCCGAGTGGAAGCCCGTATTGCGCAGCCCGAATGCATCGGTCACCACGAGTTCGGGGTCGGAGAGCATGATGGCCTGCAAGCCATGACGCGTTCGGCCTTCACGAATCTCTTCCGGGTGGTCGGTGCTGACGGTCAGAACCTGCACGTCGCGCCGATCGAACTCGGGCCTCAACTCTTCCCATCGCCGTAACTCGGCGACACAGTAGGGTCACCAGTGGGCTCGAAAGAACTTGATGAGGACGGGGTGGCCTCTCAAGCGCTCCGAGTCGAAGGGCTCGCCTCGGTCGTCGACCGATGCGAAGGCCGGCAGGGTGTCGCCCACCGAGATCGCGCCGGGCGCGAGATCCTGTCGACTGACCGAGATCGTGAACGGCAAGAGCGTCCCGATGAAGATCGCGAACACCGCCGCGATTCGCCCCGCCCAGCCCGCGCCCTTCACGAAAGCGGCGATGCCGAGCGCGACGGCGGTCACGAACGCGATCACGAAGAGCGTCCGGTTCTCGGGGATGTCCACCGTGCGAATGTGGTACTGCCACGCGACGAGCGAGATCAGGGCCAGGGCCAACGCACCGAAGCCGAGCTTCGTCCCCAGCGTCATCGATTTCATCGCGATTCCTCCTCGGTCGGCCGGCGACCCGCTGCGCAGCGTGCCGACCATGATTGAGAGTTGGACTCTCAAGTAGGTGAGAGTACAGCTCTCACTGTTCGGGGCAAGCTCAGACCCCTTCGCCCTGTCCGGCGGCGCGCAGGGCCTCGACGGTGGTCTCGACGGTGAGCAGCTCGGGCAGCAGCATCGGACGCTGCGCGGTGTCGGCCGGATAGACGAGGTACATCGGAACACCCGCACGACCCCATTCGGCGAGCGCTCGGCCGATCTCTTCGTCGCGGAGCGTCCAGTCGGCCTTGAACGTGGCAAAGTCGAGTCGCGTCAGCTCTTGACGCACGGCGTCGGTCGACAGGACCACCGACTCGTTGACCTTGCACGTGATGCACCAGTCGGCCGTGAACTCGACGAAGACCGGGCGCCCCGCCGCGCGCTCGCGATCGATGGCCGTCGGCGCCCAGCGCGACCAGGTGCCTGCTGGGCCGCCTGCGCTCGCGTCGGCGACCTCGACCGCTTCGACCGGAGCGGGGTCGAGCGGCAACAACGCGAGGGCCGCGACGACGAAGGCGGCGATCGAGGCAGCGGCGACGCGGGCTGCGGTGGTGCGTGGTCCCGCCTGGAGCGTGCCGAAGACCCAGACGAGGAAGGCCACCCCGACGAGGTAGGCGAGCAGCAGCCCCTGACCATCGACACCGACGGCCCGGCCCATGACCCAGAGCAGCCATGCGGCCGCGGCGAGGAGCGTGAAGCCGAGCACGCTGCGCACGCGCAGCATCCAGGCGCCCGGTCGCGGCACGAATCGCGCGAGCCCCGGGACGAAGGTGATGAGCACATACGGCGCAGCCAGACCGAAGCCGATCGCGAGGAAGATCGCGAAGATCACCGTCGTCGAGCCGGCGAAGGCGAAGCCGACGGCCGTACCGAGAAACGGGGCCGTACACGGCGTGGCGAGGACCACGGCGAGGGTGCCCTCGAAGAAGCTTCGCTGCGTCGTCGGTGGCCCGACCGCTGGCGCGCTGGCCGGCCCCGAAGGCTGCCAGGTCACCTCGAACACGCCGAAGAGGTTCATCGCGAAGACGACGAGCAGGGTGCAGATCGCCGCGAGAAAGACCGGCTCCTGGAACTGGAAGCCCCACCCGACCGAGGTGCCGGCGGCGCGCAGCGCGACGACGACGCCGGCCAGCGCGGCCATCGAAGCGAGGACGCCGGCGAGGTAGGCGACACCGTGCCGGACCAACGTGGCGCGATCGGCGTGGGCGATCTCGGCGACACCGAAGACCTTGATCGCGAGCACGGGCAGAACGCACGGCATGAGGTTCAGCACGAGTCCGCCGATCAGCGCGAAGAGCAGGGCGAGCGCGAGGGAAGGGGTGGCCGGGTCGGTTGCGCCGGCCGCGTCGCGCGCGTCGTGGGATGCGGCCCGGGGCTCTTCGAGCGCGGCAACGACCTCGAAGCCACCGAGGGCGGCCGGCGTGATTGCGGCCTCGGCGGGCGCCCGCGGCAGCGCCACGTCGATCTCGACGAAGGTGCGATCGGTGCCGCGGACGATCGGGATGACGCCGCGCAGCGGTTGGGTCTCGACGCCGGGATCATCGAACGCGTGCCCTTCGACGATGAGCGAGAAGCCCGGGTCGGCGGTCGGCGGTCGGCCGAGCCCCCGGGCCGCGAGCCGGACGGTCGGCAGCGCCTCGGGCACGAACGCTTCGTCGTTGAGCGTCGCGTCGAGTCGCCACGGCACGCAGTCATCGGTGTCGGCGTCGACGCAGGACACGACGTCGAGGGCGAGCTCGAAGTTGTCGCCCGGCCGAACGGCGCTCGGGCCGAGCCGAGCCGCGACGAAGAGGCCGAGCGCGTCGGGGCGGTTGGGCACTCGCAGCGCCGCTTCATCGAAGGGGCGGCGCACCTCTTCGCTAGGCGGCTGGCCGGGGGCCGCGACGATGATCTCGCGGGAGAGCGCGATTCGGCCGGGGATGCAGTCGATCTTGCACACGACGAATTCGGCATCGACGTCGATGCGGGTGGGGCCAAACGCGTCGGGCGCGAAGACGGCGTCGCTCGCGAGCAGCACGTCGCCGGTGTAGCCGTACGTCACGAGGAGCACTTCGGTCTCGCGGAAGACCGTCGGCGCCGGCCACTGCGTCGGCCCGACCTCGGCGCCGGGCACGTCCCAGGTGAGCCGCGTCGCCGCACCGGCATCGCCGGCATTGCGCCAGTAGATGTGCCAGTCGGGGTCGAGCGTGAAGTGGACGCCGACGCGCACCTTCTCGCCCGGCGCGACCGTTTCGGCATCGACCAGCAGCGCGGCCGCGACCCGCGGCTCGTCGCGGTCGTAGCCGCCCTCGCCGCGCGGGCCCTCGGCGGCGGCTGCGAAGGGCAGCAGCGCGCCGAGTCCACACACCGAGACGAGCCAGAGGAGGGCTCGGGCGGTCATGGATCGAGTCGGGAGAGAGGGCACGGTCGTGTGTCGCTCCAGATGGGCCGGCGCAGCTCGACGCTATCAGGCAAGGGGCGCGCGTCGCCAGCAGACGACCTGCGAGGGTCGCCTGTGGCTGGTGGTTGACGGGGCGCGCGTCGTCTCGTAGGTTGCTTCAAGCAACCTGTAATGTCCAGCGCCGAGCGCGCCCGAGAGGGCCTGCCCCGGCGCGGAGGCCCCCTGCTCATGTCGCGCACCCGCTTCGACCGGATGAACTGCGGCGTCGCCCAGGCGCTCGAGCAGCTCGGCGACTGGTGGACGATGCTCATCGTGCGCGATGCGCTGCTCGGCGCGACGCGATTCCAGCAGTTCGAGTCGAACCTCGGCATTGCGAAGAACGTGCTCTCCGATCGGCTCGGTCGCCTCGTGCGCGACGGCATCATGGAAAAGGAGCGGCTCGACGAGCCCGGTCAGCGCTACGCCTACCGCCTGACGCGGAAGGGGCGCGATCTGTGGATCCCGATCACGGCGCTGCGCCTCTGGGGCGACAAGTGGATCTTCGGCGAATCGGCGGTACCCGCGAAGTTTCGCGAGCGCAGCACCGGTCGCGAAGTCGCGGGGCTCGTGGCGGTCGATGCCGATGGCCAGCCGATCGACGCCACCGACCTCGAGATCGTGGCCGGTCCCGGCTGGCCCAAGCGCGCGCGCACGCCGGGAGAGGCGCCCTGGGTCAGCCCCAGGCTGGCCGGCCGCAGGCATCGCGCGACCCGAGCGCCTGACGCGAAGGCGCGCCCGAACGAGTCCGAGCCGCGTTGACCCATCGCGAGCGCGACGCGCTCTCCGATCACCCCCACTCTTGCGCCCTCACGTGACCACGAAGACGAGGAGAAGATTGAGATGAAGACGGCGATCACGGAGATGTTCGGCATCGAGCATCCGATCATCCAGGGCGGTATGCACTACGTCGGCTTTGCCGAGATGGCCGCGGCGGTGTCGAACGCCGGTGGCCTCGGCATCATCACGGGGCTCACCCAGCGATCGGCCGACGACCTCGCGAACGAGATCGCGCGCTGCAAGGACATGACCGACAAGCCCTTCGGTGTGAACCTGACGTTCCTGCCGGCGCTGCAGGCTCCCGACTATCCGGCCTACGCAAAGGCAATCGTCGAGGGGGGCGTGCCCGTCGTCGAGACGGCAGGCCGAAACCCCGAGCAGGTGCTGCCGATTCTCAAGGACGCCGGGATCAAGATCATCCACAAGTGCACGTCGGTGCGTCACGCGCTGAAAGCACAGCGCCTGGGCTGCGACGCCGCGTCGGTCGATGGCTTCGAGTGCGGCGGACACCCCGGCGAAGACGACATCCCCAACATGATCCTGCTGCCCCGTGCGGCGGACGAGCTCGAGATCCCCTTCGTGGCCTCGGGCGGCATGGCCGACGGTCGTTCGCTCGTTGCGTCGCTCGCAATGGGGGCGCAGGGCATGAACATGGGCACGCGCTTCATCGCCACGAAGGAGGCGCCCGTGCATGACAACGTCAAGGCGGCGATCGTGGCCGCCTCCGAGCTCGATACGCGTCTCATCATGCGACCGCTTCGCAACACCGAGCGCGTGTTGACGAACGAAGCCGTCGAGCGCCTGCTCACCAAGGAGCGCGAGCTCGGCGCCGAGCTCGAGTTCAAGGACATCCTGCCCGAGGTGGCCGGCGTGTACCCGCGCATCATGACCGATGGTGAGATGGAGGCCGGTGCGTGGTCGTGCGGCATGGTCGCCGGTCTCATCCACGACATTCCGACGTGCCAGGAGCTCATCGACCGCATCATGACCGAGGCCCAGCAGATCATCGACGAGCGCCTGGGCGGCTTTCTGCGCGGCTGACTCGCCCGGGCCCATCCGTGGCCCGCAAGGAGAAGAACCATGGACGTCTCGATCGACCTCCAGGACGACGTCGCCCTGATCACCATGGACGACGGCAAGAAGAACGCCATCACCCACGAAGCTCTGGCCGACCTGCACGTCGCCTTCGACAAGGCCGAGGCCGACGCCAAGGCCATCGTCTTCGCCGGCCGGCCCGGCTCGTTCTGCGCCGGGTTCGACCTGGCCACGATGACGGGCGGCGACATGAAGGCGGCCATGGCGCTCGGGCAGGCGGGTGGGCAGCTCGCGCTGCGCCTCTGGTCGATGGGCAAGCCGCTGGTCGCGGCGTGCACCGGCCACGCGTTCACGATCGGCGCAATCTGGCTCTGCTCCTGCGATACCCGCATCGGCGAAGAGGGCAAGTTCAAGATCGGCATGACCGAGACCAAGATGGGCATGGGGCTCGGCCCGTGGTCGCTCGAGCCGCTCAAGGCGCGCCTGTCACGGCAGCTCTGGATCCCGTCCATCGTGCAGTCGCGGGTCTACGAGGCCGAGGGCGCGGTCGAAGCCGGCTTTCTCGATGAGGTCGTTGCGGAGGGAAAGGCGATCGATCGGGCATGCGCGATCGCCGGAGATCTTTCGAAGCTCCCCGGAAAGGCATACGCGATCAACAAGCTCGTCACGCGCAAGGAGTCGATCGCGATCATGGAGGGCGACTTGCCGCCGCGCTGAGCGCCGGACCGTCGACCGCGACGGGCGATCGGCCTTCGCGCCGAGCGCCCGAGAGTCGACTCAGCTGACGGTGCAGCGCCGCATGCGCCTGGGTTCGGGCCAGTGCGAAGCGTCGACGCGGTGCATGGTCGAGCGCTCGTCCCAGAGCGCGACGTCGCCGACCCGCCAGTGCCAGCGAATGTGGTGAGAGGGGTCGTCCGCCTGCTCGGTCAAGCGGCGCAGCAGGTCGCGCCCGGCGTCGCGCTCCATCCCGATGATGTGATCCATGAAGCCGCCGCACAGGTAGAGCAGTGGACGCCCCGTCACGTCGTGCTCGCGGATCAGCGGGTGTTGCGCGCCCGCGCCGTAGCGCTCGAGGAAGGGCTCGACGAGGCGCTCATCGATCGTCTTGATCACGAGCTCGACGAAGACCGGGCCGGGCTCGTTGTGGACGATCCGGTCACGCAGCGCGTCTCGCTCGGCCTCGGGCAGGGCATCGTAGAGCGAGTAGAGGCTGCACCAGAGCGTATCGCCCCCGCTCTCTGGGATGACCTGCGCGTTGAGCATGCCGATCTTCGGGGGATCGGGGAGCCACGTGACGTCGGTGTGCCACCCCGCGGCCGTCGGCCTGCGGTCGGGGCCATCCCGCACGATCTCGAGGGGCTCGTGGCGGCCGATCATTTCGTTGACCGGGTAGACGTTCGGCTTGCCGAAACACGAAGCGAAGCGCAGGTGCGCCTCGTCATCGAGCGGCTGATCGCGAAAGAAGAGCACCTGATGCTCGAAGAGCAGCCGGCGGAGCTCGTCGATGCGCGACGACTCGATCGGCTCGCTCAGATCGATGCCCTCGACGACGACACCGAGGGGCCCTTCGACCGGTTCGACGTGCAGATCGCTGGGCGGCATCGGTGGCTCCCTCGTGCGCCGCGACGAGCGCGTCGCGGTCTCAGACGATGCGGCTGTGCTTCTCGCCCCAGTAGCGATCCTTGAGGAGCCGCTTGTAGAGCTTGCCGGTCTGCAGCCGCGGCAGCTCGACCTCGAAGTCGATCGATCGCGGACATTTGTACGCCGCCAGGCGCTCGCGAGCAAACTCGAGCAGCTCGTCGGCGAGGGCTTGGCCCGGCTCGGCTCCGGCGACGGGCTGCACGACCGCCTTCACCTCTTCACCGAACTCGGCATTCGGTACACCGATCACGGCGACGTCCTCGACCTTCGGGTGCATGATCAGCTCGTTCTCGATCTCTTGCGGGTAGATGTTGACGCCCCCCGAGATGATCATGAAAGATGCGCGGTCGGTCAGGTACAGATAGTCGTCATCGTCGAGGTACCCGACGTCGCCGAGCGCCGTCCAGGTCGGGTGCACCGGGTGCTGCGCGCTGCGCGTCTTCTTCTCGTCGTTGTGGTACGAGAACGTCACGCGCTCGCGCTCGAAGTAGACCAGGCCCGGCTCGCCCTTCGGCAGCTCCTGGCCTGCCTCGTCGCAGATGTGCAGCTTTCCCATCACGGCCTTGCCGACGGTCCCCGGGTGTTCGAGCCAGGCCTGTGGGCCCACGAAGGTCAAGCCGTTCAGCTCCGTGCCGCCGTAGTACTCGTAGAGGATCGGGCCCCACCAGCCGAACATCTCCTCTTTCACCTTGCGGGGGCAGGGCGCGGCCGCGTGAACGGCGACGCGATGCGACGACAGATCGAAACGCGTGCGCTCGGCTTCGGGCAGCTTCAGCATGCGCGAGAACATGGTGGGCACCCACTGGCTGTGGGTGACCCGGTATCGCTCGATCGCCTCGAGTGCGGCGGCGGCATCGAAGCGCTCCATCAAGACGACCGTGCCCCCGAGTGACTGGACGCCGGTCGTGAAACCGATGGGTGCCGAGTGGTACATCGGCGCGGGAGAGAGGTAGATGCTCTGGCCGTCGACCTCGAAGAGGCTCTTCAGGGTGATCCCCATGGCGAGGCCCCGGGTGACCGACTTGTTCGCGAGCTTTCGCGTGATGCCTTTTGGTCGACCCGTCGTGCCCGAGCTGTAGAGCATCAGCTCGCCCAGAGGCTCCTCGTCGAGCGGCTCGGCGGGGTGTCGCTCGAGCGCGGCCTCGTACGACTCGAATCGATCCGAGGCCATGTCAGGGACGCCGTCGATCACGAGGAAGCGTTCGCAGCCCGGCGCGAGTGCGGGGATCTCTGCCGTTGCGGCGTGGACGGCGCGAGACGACACGAGCACCCGAGCGCCGCAATCGTCGACGATGTAGCCCGCCTCGGGGCCCGTCAGGTAGCGATTGACCGTCGTGAGATAGAGGCCCGAGCGAAACGCGGCCCACGCGACCTCGAAGTAGCGCAGCTGGTTCTCGAGGAAGACGGCGACATGATCGCCGCGACGCAGTCCCTGCGCATGGAGCAGCTGGGCGAGGCGATTCGACCGCGCATCGAGCTCCGCGTAGGTCAGCACCTCGCCGGTGCGAGCGAGGATCGCCGCCGGCTTGTCGGGTGTGGTCGCTGCGTGGTGTCCCGGATACACGCGCGTCTCCCTCTGTTTCGATCTATGCGATCACTCGAAACTATGATACTAATTGAGGCGATCCAGCGCCCGCGATCGAGGAGGTTTCGTGACCGCCGATCCTGCCGACACCGATGGCTTCGATCTCATCTCGCCCATCGCCTACGGCGAGCAGGGCGTCCCCCACGAACGGTTCCGGGCCCTGCGCGCCCTCGATCATCTGCACGCCTGCGCACCGGACGGCTTCGATCCCTTCCATGCCGTCGTGCGGCACGATCACATCTGCGAGGTGTCGAAGCGACCCGACCTCTTCCTCAGTCGCTTCGGCATCGTGCTCGAGAGCGCCGCCCAGAAGAAGTTCGCCGAGGCGAACCAGGCCGCGGGCCAGATGCGCGCAATCATCGTGATGGATCCACCCGAGCATCGCGACTTTCGCAAGGTCGCCTCGCCGTGGTTCACGCCGCGCGCCATCGACCGGGTCGATGCGATCGTGCAGGAGAGCGCGCGCGACCTGGTCGCCGGGCTCGTCGAGCGAGCGAGCGGTCGAGAGGGGCTGTGCGAGTTCGCGAACGAGATCGCGGCGGCGCATCCGCTGCGCATCCTGTCGACGATCATTGGCGTGCCGCGCGAGAAGGAGCCGCAGCTGCTCCGTCTGACGAACGAGCTCTTCGCCTCGGACGACCCCGACCTGCAGCGCAAGGGCGACGATCGCAGCGAGGCGGTGCAGGCGATGATCATGGAGTTCGTTCAGCTCTTCAACGCGATCATCGAAGATCGACGGGCCCATCCGACCGAGGATCTCGCCAGCGTGCTCGCGAACGCTCGGGTGAACGGCGAGCCGATGAACCTGATGGACACGCTCGGCTACTACCTCATCACGTTCACGGCAGGTCACGACACCACGAAGAACGCGCTGGCGAGCGGCATACTCGCCCTCGCCGAGAACCCGGCCGAGTTCGAGAAGCTGCGCCGCAACCCCGAACTCGTCGATTCGGCCGTCGAAGAGATCCTTCGGTGGACGACACCGGTCAACTACATGAAGCGCGTCGTCGCCGAGGACACCGAGTTTCGCGGTCAGAAGCTGAAGAAGGACGACAACCTCGTGCTCTTCTACGCGTCGGCGAACCGCGACGAGTCGGTCTTCGACGACCCCTACAGCTTTCGCGTCGACCGAAGCCCGAACCGCCACCTCGCGTTCGGGATCGGGGAGCACTTCTGTCTCGGCGCCCACCTCGCGCGCATGTCCCAGCGCGCGTTGCTGCGCGAACTGATCGCGCGCGTCGAGTCGCTCGAGCTCGCCGGCGATCCGGCGCAGATCGTGTCGAGCTTCGTGGTCGGTCTGAAGGAGCTGCCGATTCGCTATCGGTTGAGTGAGGCCGCTTAGCCGCCGGCTCGCGCGTGCGAGTCGGGCGAAGGCGATGCCGACGAGGTGACGTCCCATGAAGCTCGGTCTGATGCTCGGCTACTCGGGCGCCGAGATGAAGCTGCCCGTCGAACTCGTCCAGAAGGCCGAGGCCCTGGGCTTCGACTCGGTGTGGACGGCCGAGGCCTACGGCTCCGACGCGACGTCGCCGCTCGCCTTTCTCGCCGCCGTCACGAAGCGGATCCGACTCGGGACGTCGATCATGCAGCTCGCCGGGCGCACGCCGGCCATGGCGGCGATGCAGGCGGCGACGATCGATGCGCTCGCGGGTGGCGACCGCTTCGTAGCCGGGCTGGGCGTCAGCGGGCCCCAGATCGTCGAGGGCTGGTATGGCCAGCCCTGGGGCCGACCCTACTACCGCATTCGCGACTACGTCTCGATCATGCGCAAGATCTTCGAACGCGAGGATCCGGTCGAGCACGACGGTGAAGAGATCTCGCTGCCGTTCACCGGCGACGGAGCGATGGGGATCGGCAAGCCGCTCAAGTCGATCCTGCACATGAATCCGAAGATCCCGATCTGGCTCGGCACGGGCACCGAGAGCAACGTCAAGCTCACGGCCGAGATCGCCGACGGCTGGTTCCCGCTCGCCTTCGTCCCGGGCATGATGGATCTCTACCGGCCGTGGCTCGAGGAGGGGTTCCGTCGAGCGGGCGGCAGCAAGAGCCTCGACGACTTCGAGATCCAGCCCGGCGTCACCGTGCTGGTCACGGACGAGATCGAGCAGGCCTTCGACCGCATGAAGCCCGGCATCGCCCTCTATGTCGGTGGCATGGGCCATCGCAACAAGAACTTCCACAACGACATGATGGTGCGCCGCGGCTTCCCCGAGGCGGCCCAGAAGATCCAGGAGCTCTACCTCGCGGGTCGCAAGCGCGAGGCGATCGACGCCGTGCCGAACGAGTTCTGCGACGAGCAGGCGTTGATCGGGCCGCCGCAGCGCATTCGCGAGCGCTTCCGCGAGTGGGAGGGCAGCGGCGCGACCGGCCTGACGCTGTCGTGCAAGCAGGTCGAGGGGCTCGAGCTGCTGGCGGAGCTTTCGGGCAGCCGCGACCGGCTGGCATAATCGCAACGGGCGGAGGGCAGCATGGCGACGATCGATGCGCAAGACGCCGAGGTACTGCTCGAAGAGACAGTCAACCGTGTCCGAATCTTGACTCTGAATCGCCCCGAGCAGAAGAACGCGCTCTCGAGCGATCTCGTCGAGGCGTTGATCGCTGGCATCGCGGCCGCTGCGGCCGACGGTGAAATTCGCGTCGTGGGCTTGCTGGGGGCAGGGGATTCGTTCTGCGCCGGTGCGGATCTGAAGGAGCGACGACCTCGCGGTGCGATCGCTGAGGGACGCCCGAGTACAGAGGATCAAGTCGTTCGTCTGGTCTCGGGCATTCGAGTCGACTGCGAGAAGCCGGTCATCGCAGGCATCGACGGGATCGCGATCGGGGCAGGTCTCGCCCTGGCCATGTGCGCCGACATCCGGGTCGCGAGTCCTCGCGCACGTTTTCACCCCGGCTACGCGCGCGCCGGAAGCTCACCCGATTGTGGCTTGTCCTGGACCTTGCCGCAGCTGATCGGGCACGAGCAGGCGATGCGCTTCCTGCTTCGTCCGCGTATGACTGAAGCAG
Source organism: Myxococcota bacterium (assembly GCA_965250285.1). GTDB lineage: Bacteria > Myxococcota_A > UBA9160 > UBA9160 > UBA4427 > CAYYSY01. The sequence continues at coordinate 3,862,920 of OZ252299.1, read as the reverse complement.
AAGCAGCATTCGCTCTCGGGCTCGTGGGCGAGGTGGTGCCGCAAGCGTCGTTCGATCGGGCGTTCCACGAACGTTGCAATGAGATCGCCGAGATCGCTCCAATGGCGGCACGTCAGACGAAGCGGCTCGTCACGCGTGCGGGAATGCTCGCGGATCTCGAGCAACACCTGCGCGACGAGATTCGACTCGCCGCTCGCGCGCTCACGAGCGAAGACGGGCGCGAGGCAGTCCGCGCCATCTTCGAGAAGCGCGCACCCCGTTTCACGGGTCGCTAGCGCGGCCTGTCACCGGCCCGAGCCGAAGCCCCTGATCTTGTCGCGGGGGTCGATGACGGTGTCGGCGTCGTTCGTCCGAGCGCCGGCCCAGCGCTCGCCTGCGCGCGGGCCCCGCACGATGCGGTACTTGCGGGCCGAGAAGTCATCCTGCTTCCACACCCACTCGACGTCGAGCGCCGTATAGTGCGCCGAGATCGCGCGTCGGAAGCCGTCGGTTCGATTGCGACCCGACCCGTGTAGCAGCACCGGGTGGAAGAACACGGTGTCGCCCGGCTCCATCTCGAGATGGATACGGCCATCGATCTGGTCGCCGATGTCGGCCGCTCCGAAGTAGCCCATGTTGAGATCTTCGATGTCGGGCGGATTCTCGTGCGTGAGGAGCTCGCCGCGATGGCTCCCCGGCACGACGACGAGGCAGCCGTTCTCTTTCGTGACGCGTTCGAGTGCCGTCCACGATGCGACGATGCGGTCAGCCGGACGGAACGGGAAGTACAGCAGATCTTGATGAATCGGGTGTCGGCCGTCGACATTCGGCGGCTTGTTGATCAGCATCGTGTGGATCGTCTGCACGTCGTGGCCCACGATGCACTCGATCACATCGAGCACGCTCGTGTGCGTCGTGTATGTGTCGAGGACCGGATCCTTCTCATAGTCCTGAATCTTCGCAATCGCCTCGAGTTGGTTGCCGGGCTCGACCTTTCCCTTCGCGACCATGACGTCCTTCATGACGAGCATGCCGTCGGCCTTCGGGACGCGCTGCTGCACGATGTCGTCCAGCCGCTCGAGCCAGCGATCGAGATCGGCTCGAGGGATCAGCCCGGGCTTGACCACATACCCATTCTCCCAATAGAACTCGAGCTCGTTGGCATCGAGGGCAGGGGCACTCATGCAGTCTTCCTTCCATCGTCGAAGGCGCGCGCCTCCGGGTGGGTTCTCACTCGCCTCAGCTGTCTTCGGCGCCCGGCTCCACATCGTCGCCGCCCGGTCGGTAGCGGTTCCCGAACTTCTCCTCGCGCCACTCGAGCGCCGACTTCAGGCCGTCTCGATGCGACCGTTCGAGAAACTCGTCGCCGCCCTGGCCGTCGCGCGACTTCTTCGAGTACAGCCCCCCCTCGCGAAAGCTCGAGAGCGCGAGCAGGTCGACGCTCGTCGAGATGCCGGTCTTGAACCCCATCACCTCGAACTGGCGGTTGATGCTGCGCTTCGTGAGCATGATCAGATCGGTGGGTGTCAGCGCGATCTGTCGCGCCAGCTCCTCGGTGCGCTCTTCGAGTCGCTCCGGCGGCACCGACTCCGACGCCCAGTTGCCTTCGAATGCCTCGCGGCCGCTCATGGGTTCGCACGTGAACATGTAGTACTTGGCCCGGGTCATTCCGACCAGCCAGGGGATGTACTGCAGGTTGCCCGGCGACCAGTTGCGGCCCACGGGCCAGCCGATCTTCGCGTCGTCCGCCACGACGCGCAGATCGCAGAACCCGGCGAGCTCGGTGGCGCCGGCGAGGCAGGCGCCGTGGATCTGCGCGATGACCGGTTTCTGCAGGTCGAAGAGCGTCATGTAGACGCGCGCGTGCTCGAGGTCGTACGACTGCCACAGTCGGTCGCGCTCGGGGTGGATGTAGCCGCCCGGCGGCATGTTTCGCTGGCGTTCGCCCTTCTTGACCGGCGTGATGTCGTACCCGGCCGAGAAGGCGGGGCCCTGACCCTTGATGATGAGAACCCGCACTTCCTCGTCGAGCTCGAGCAGCTTCGCCGCCATCTCGATCTGCAGGAGTCGCTCGTAGCCGAGCGGGTTTCGCTTCTCGGGACTATTGAGGATGATTCGACCGATCGGTCCGTCGCGCTCGATCTCGATGAGATCGAACTCGGGCTCCTCGACGTTCTCGCGCCGGTAGGGCGGCGACCACTTGACGATGCGGTGTGCGCCCGGCTTCTCGTTGCCGCCATCCGATGACATGAAGTGCTCTCCTACGAGATCAAGGGATCTCGGGGCAGGCCCAGGATCCGTTCGGCGATCTGATTGCGAATGATCTCCGACGTGCCACCCCCGATGGTCGCGGCCATCGTCGCCATGAGCCACGTGCCGGCGCGCTTGTCTTCACCTTCGCGCACGGCGGCGGCCGGCCCGACGAGGCGGGCAGCGAGCGCCCCCTTGCGCTGGGCGAGCTCGGCGCCGATCAGCTTCTTCACGTTGCCCTCGGCGCCGGGCTCGGCGCCTTCGACGGCGCGAATCACGCCGCGCAGGTTCATGAGGGCGATGGCTTCGGTCTCGGCGAGAGCCTCGCCGACCTCGCGGGCCAGGCCGACGTCGTCCGGCGCATGGCGTCGCAGCAGGTCGAGCAGATCCGGGCCGCCGCCCATACCGCCGTCGGTTCCGCCGCCCAGCGAGATGCGTTCGTTGCCGAGTGTGCTGCGTGCGATGGTCCAGCCCTGGTCGACCGGGCCCACGACGTCTTCATCGGGGACGAAGACGTCGTCGAAGAACACCTCGTTGAAGTGGGCATGGCCGGTGATCTGCCGCAGCGGTCGAATCTCGACGCCTTCGGCCTTCAGGTCGACCACCATCATCGTGATCCCCGCGTGCTTGGCGGCGTCGGTGTCGGTGCGCACGGTCGCGAAGCCATGCGTGCAGCGATGGGCATTGCTCGTCCAGACCTTCTGGCCCGTCACCCGCCAGCCGCCTTCGACCCGAAACCCACGGGTCTGAACCGCCGCGGCGTCCGAACCGGCGCCCGGCTCACTGAAGAGCTGGCAGAATTCGATCTGGCCTTCGAGGGCCGGTCGTACGAAGCGCGCAACCTGCTCGGCGTTGCCGTGCTGCGAGATCGTGAGTGCGTTCCAACCGCTGATGCTGAGGTCGGGGCGGCGGACGCCCTTGAAGGCTTCCTCGATGACGAGCTGCTCGATCGGCCCGGCATCGCGCCCCCACGGCTCGGGCCAGTGCGGCACGAGGTAGCCGCTATCGCTGAGCGCTTTGCGCTTCGACTCTTTCGGCAGGGCCTCATATTCGTCGACGAAGCGGCGCGCTTCGTCTCGGTAGGCGTCGGCTTCGGGCGGGAGCTCGATGCTCCGGCGCGTTCGAGCGCCCCGGGCCATGCAACGCACGACGTCCTCGCGCGCCGCGTCGATCGGGCCCGCGAATGCCTCGAGGGCGACGGCTCGCCTCAGGTAGAGGTGCGCGTCGTGCTCCCACGTGTAGCCGATGCCGCCATGCACCTGAATGTTGAGCTTCGAGCAGAAAGAGAACGCCGACAGAGCGTTGCCGCACGCGATCGCCGCGGCGAGCTCGGCCTCGTCGCGATCGAGGTTTCCACGGGCGGCGCCCCACGCGCCGGCCGTCGCCAGCTCGGTTGCAGACAGCATGTCGGCACAGTGGTGCTTGACCGGGCCGAACGTGCCGATGGGCCGCCCGAACTGCACGCGCTCCTTGGCATAGTCGGCCGCCATCTCGGTCACGGCGCGCGCGCCGCCCGCTGCTTCGGCGGCAGCGAGGGTGCGGACGAATCGGACGAGCCGTGGGCGAGCCGCAGAGAGTCGGCGGGACGGATCGACTTCGACACCGTCGAGCTCGACGCGCGCGGCGGGCCGGCTCGGGTCGAGGTTCTTCTGCGCTGCGATCGAGACGCCGGGCTGACCCGCCTCGACCAGCACGACATCGTCGCCCACCCCGAGTGCGAGCACGCCGGCGAGCTCGGCGCCGAGCACCCAGCCGGCCGATCCGCTGACGCGGCCCTCCGGGCCGAACGCGAGATCACCGCTGATGCCTGTGCCGCCGATGCACGCACCGCCTGCGAGCGCCGGTAGCAACGCGGTGCGGGCCGACTCATGGCCGACCTCGTTGATGAGCGCCGACGTGACGACGGTGGGGAGAAAAGGGCCGGGCGCCATCGCGAAGCCGAGGGCCTCGACGACGACCGAGAGTTCGGAGAGCCCGAAGCCCTGCCCCCCGTGGGCCTCGTCGATGTGAAGCCCGAGCCAGCCGAGCTCGGCCATCGCCTTCCAGAAGTCGGGCACGCGATCGTCCGCTGCCTCGAGCATGGCGCGCGACGCGCTGCGGGCATCGTGAGAGGTGAGGAAAGAGCGCGCGACGCGTCCCAGCTCCTGGTGCTCGTCCGAGATCGCGATCGACATGGGGCCTCCAGGGGGTTCGCTGTCGCGTCCCGATCAATACTATGATACTAGTTATTCCGTCGTCAACGTCGCGAGGCCCGGGAGGTCCGCAATCGACGATCCGGAGGCGCGTCGCCCATGAACCGCAAGAGACGCCCCGAGCGCGCAGCGGTCCGCATCGCGCGCCGGCTCGTGAGCGAGATTCGTCGCCGGCGCCTGCGCCCGGGCACACAGCTCGAGGCCGAGCATCGGATGGTCGAAGAGCTCGGCGTGTCGCGGGCGACCGTGCGTGAGGCGCTGCGTTTTCTCGAGCTGCAGGGCGCGCTGCGCATCAAGGCCGGGCCCGGAGGCGGCCCGGTCGTGAGCGCGCCCGGCGCCGATCACCTCGCGAGCGTGCTCTCCCTCCATCTGCAGTTCGCCGATGCTTCGTATCGGTCGGTGGTCGAGGCGCGCTGCTCGATCTATCCAGTGCTCGCGGCCGAGGCGGCGCAGAACGCCGGCCCGGCCGACATAGCAGCGCTGCACGAGTGCGTCGCGCGTCTGCATGAGGGTGAGCACGACCCCGATCTGTTTCGCGAGGAGGCGCGGCGCTTCATGAGCCTGACGGCGACGGCGTCGGGCAACCGTGTGCTGGCGATCCTCGTCGAGGCGCTGCATCGCATGTCGGGCGAGAAGAGCGCCGACTGGGACGAGCGGCAGCGGCGCTCGGCGCTGCGCAGCTACGAGCGCGTCATCGCCGCGATCGAGGCGGGCGACGCCGAGGCGGCGCGCCGGCTCATGACCGACTCGATGCAGGCGGCCGCCCGCGCCGCCGAGCGGATGGCGCCCGACGAGTTCAAGCGACCCGTCGCGTGGATCGCGTCGGATCGCTGAGCGGTGGGCTCGCTGACGGGAGGTGCCCGATGACTGCAACCCAACCGACCCGGCTCGACTTTGGCGCCTCGATGCCTGTACAGGCCTCGCTTCGGCCCGGCGACGTCGACCTCTCCGATCCGAAGACCTTCGCCGACGGGGTGCCGCACGCGTACTTCCGCGTGCTGCGCGAGCAGGCGCCCGTGCACTGGCAGAGAGAGTGCGAGATCCCGGTCTTTCTGCCGGGGCCGGGCTACTGGGCGCTCACCCGCTACGAAGACGTCGCTTTCGTGTCGAAGCACCCCGATCTGTTCTCGTCGGCGCTCGGGACGTCGGCCCTCAACGAGGTGCGACCCAGCGAACGAAGGCTGGCACGCGAACAGTTGATCCAGATGGATCCGCCCGATCACGCCGAGCTCCGCAACCTGATGAACGCGCCATTCAAGCCGCGGGCCGTGGCTCTGACCGAAGCGCATATGCGTCGCGTCGTCGTCGAGACCCTCGACCGGATCGGCGACCGCGGCGAGTGCGACTTCGTCGACGACGTCTCGGCGCCGATCTCGTTGCGTGTCCTGACGAACTCTCTCGGTGTGCCCGACGACTACACCGCCCGTTTCTACCGCTGGACGAACCAGATCATGTCGTTCGGCGAGCCGGGCCGATTCAATCTGCTCCGGGCGCGCTTCGCGCTGCTGCAGATCTTCGTTCAGTCGGCGCTGCTCGCCCGCGAGCGCCGTCGGCGTCCGGCAGAAGACGTCTTTTCGAGCATGGTGAACGGCACGTATCACGGTGCGCCGCTCTCGCGCATGATGACCCAGGTCAATTTCTTTCTGCTCATCATTGCGGGCAACGAAACGACCCGGAACGCGCTCTCCGGTGGATTGCAGGCGCTGTGCGAGCATCCCGAGCAGTTCGACCGCCTGCGTCGCGACCCATCGCTGCTGCCCGGAGCGATCGAGGAGATGCTGCGCTGGGTCTCGCCGGTCATGCAGTTTCGGCGGACGGCGACACGCGACACGCGCATCGGCGAGCAGTCGATCGCGCGCGGCGACAAGGTCGTGATGTACTACGGCGCTGCGAATCGAGACCCCGAGGTCTTCGATGCACCCGAGTCGTTCGACATCACGCGCAAGCCGAATCCCCATCTCGCCTTCGGGGTCGGGACGCACTTCTGCATGGGCAGCCACATCGCTCGCCTCGAGATGCGCGTGACCCTGGAAGAGTTCTTTCGCCGGTATCCTGACGTGAGCCTGGCTGGACCCCCCGAGCGGCTCCAGTCGAACTTCATCAGCGCGATCAAGCGCATGCCGGTGAATCTGGCCTGAGCGGGGGAGAGATCGAATGACCGAGAACGCCGATGCGAATCAGGAGACCCCGCTGCTCTTCGACCTCACGGGTGGGGTGGCGACGCTGACGCTTAATCGGCTGAAAGCACGCAATGCGCTCACGACGGGCCTCTTCCTCGACATGGAGCGCATGCTGCTCGAGATCGAGGCCGACGATGCCGTCCGCGTGGTCGTGTTGACCGGCACTGGGCGCGGCTTCTCGGCCGGGGCCGATCTGATGCCGGTCTCGAAGGAGGAGCGCCGCCGCACCGAGCGCGCCGCCTTCCCCGGTGATGCGGGCGGCGACATCCTCGACCGCGGCAATCGCTGCATCCTCGCGCTGCGACGGCTGCCGAAGCCGGTGATCGCGAGCCTCAACGGGGACGCGGTCGGCATCGGCTGCAGCCTCGCGCTGGCAGCCGATTTGCGCGTTGCGTCCGACGCGGCTCGGATGGGTGTCGTCTTCTCGAAGATCGGCCTCGGGCCGGACGGCGGTGCGTCGGCGATGCTGCGCGAGCTGGTCGGGCCCGCCAAGGCCCTCGAGCTGCTGTTCACCGGCCAGCTGATCGCGGCCGACGAGGCCCTGCGCCTCGGGCTGGTGAACGAGGTCGTCGCCGCCGATGCGCTCGCGAGCGCGACGGCTGAATGGGCCGACCGCCTGGCCCACGGCCCGACCCGAGCGTACGGGAAGGCCAAGGAGGCGGTGTACCAGAGCGACCACCTGTCGTTCGAGAGTCTGCTCGATCTCGAGGCGCGAAATCAGACGATCATCGGGCGGTCGGAAGACGTCCGCGAGGGCATCCGCGCGTTTCGCGAGAAGCGCAAGCCCGAGTTCAAGGGGCGCTAGTCGGCGTCTCGTGCGTAGGAGTACCCCATGGAACGATACGACGGTCCGATCTTCGACTGCGACAACCACTACTACGAGGCCGAGGACGCATTCATGCGCCACGTGCCGCGCAGAATGTGGAGTCGCTGCGTGCAGTGGGTCGACATGAACGGCAAGCGTCGGCACCTGGTCGCAGGCAAGCTCAACCACGCCGTGGGCAACCCGACGTTCAACCCGATCTCGAAGCCCGGGGTGCTGCGCGAGTACTACAAGGGCAACCCCGAGGGCAAGACGTTCAGCGACCTCATTCGTTCGGCGCTCGAGCCCCTGCCGCCCGAGTACATGGATCGCGACGCACGGGTCGCGAAGGTCGAAGAGCAGGGCCTCGCTGGCGCCTGGCTCTTCCCGACGGCGGGCGTGCTCTACGAGCAGGCCATGAGCCACGACATCAAGGCGCTCTGTGTGCTGACCCAGGGCTTCAACCGCTGGCTCGAAGAGGACTGGGGCCTCAACTACAAGGGCAAGCTCTTCGCCGCACCCTACATCACACTGGCCGATGTCGACTGGGCGTGTAGCGAACTCGAGTGGGCCCTTGAGCACGACGCGCGCGTGGTCGTGATGCGTCCGTCGCCGATCTGCACCCGAGACGGCTGGTTCTCGCACTGCGACGAGCGCTTCGATCCATTCTGGGCGCGCGTCAACGAAGCGGGGGTCTCGGTGGTCGCGCATGTGGGCAGCACGGCCTACACGGCGAACGGCTATGGCGGCAACGCGGCGCTCGATGCGCTCGGCGGCGGCAAGAAGCCCACCGTCGCGGGGCTGATCCCCGAGCGCGCCATCTACGACTTCCTGCTGACGTTCGCGTTCGACAAGATGTTCGAGCGCTTCCCGAATCTGCGCATCTGCTCGGTCGAGAACGGGTCGGGGTTCCTGCGCGACCTCTTCGTCAAGCTCGAAAACTCGAAGGAGCGCATGCCCTGGTACTACGGTGAAGATCCGAGTGAGCTGTTTCGACGCAACGTCTGGATCAATCCGTTCTGGGAAGACAAGATCACCGACGTCGTCGAGCACATGGGCGTCGACCGGGTCATCTACGGCTCCGACTGGCCCCACATGGAGGGACTCGAGCGGCCCCGCGACATCCTCGATGAGCACGAGCTCGATGGGCTGTCGCTCGCGGATCAGGAGAAGATCCTCTACCGCAACTCGGCCGAGCTGAACGAGCTGCGCCCGGCATGACGACCCCTCCGCCCCCGAACGTCACGTCCACCGATCTGTCCGGACAGGTCGCCCTCGTCACCGGAGCCACCTCGGGCCTCGGTCGCCGCTTCGCGCAGGTGCTCGCGGGGTGCGGCGCGCAGGTCGCGCTCGCGGGCCGCCGTCTCGATCGCCTCGCCGAGGTGGCTGCCGAGATCAAGCAGTCGGGGGGCCAGGCCTACGAGTTGCCCCTCGACATGTGCGACGCCGAGGCAGCGAAAGCCGCCCCTTCAGCGGCCGAGGCGGCGCTCGGCGCCCCGGTCTCGATCTTGATCAACAACGCAGGCATCCCCGATGCCCAGCGCGCCCACAAGATGTCGCTCGAGCTGATCGACGCGGTCATCGACACGAACCTGCGCGGCCCCTACATCCTCGCGTGTGAAGTGGCGCGTCGACTGATCGAGCTCGAGCAGCCCGGACGCATCGTGAACATCAGCTCGGTCGGCGCCTTCCACTATGCCGGGGGCGGGGCCGCGCTGTACTCGGTTACGAAAGCGGGCATTGCCCGCATGACCGAGGTACTCGCCGTCGAGTGGGCCCGCAATCACATCAACGTCAACGGGATCGCCCCGGGCGCCTTCTCTTCGGAGATGATGGACGGGATGATCGAGCGGGTCGGTGACATCACCCGCGGCTTTCCGCGCAAGCGCATCGGGCAGCCCGAGCAGCTCGATGGGACGCTACTCTATCTCGTGTCGCCATCGTCGGAGTGCGTCACGGGCACCGTCATCACGGTCGATGATGGCCAGGGTGCCCGCTAGCGCGTTCGCGTGAGCGAGCGACAGCAGGAGGAAGATCGATGTCGTTTCAGGGTCAGGTGGTATTCGTCACGGGAGGCGGGAGCGGCATGGGGCGCCTCGCCGCGCAACGCATGGCCGAGGCCGGTGCGCGGGTTGCCGCCGTCGACGTCGACGAGGCCGGGCTCGCCGAGACGGCGCGCGGCCATGAGTCGATCGAGACGTGGCGTCTCGATGTCACCGACGGTCAGGCGGTGCTCGATACCGTGAAGACCGTCGAGGACCGGCTCGGGCCGATCGACCGCGTGTACAACGCGGCGGCGATCATGCCGACTGGCCTGCTGATGGAGCAGGATACGGAGACGATCCTGCGCATCATGGAGGTCGACTACAACGGCGTCGTCCACGTTGCAAAGGCGATCCTGCCTGGCATGCTCGAGCGCGGCCGGGGCGACCTGATCAACTTCGCTTCGATCGCGGGCTGGGGCCCGACCATGCACTTCGGCGCGTACAACGCAGCGAAGTTTGCGGTCGTGGCCTTCAGCGAAGTGCTCTACCACGAGAACCTCGGCAAGGGTGTGCGCATCATCGCCGTATGTCCGCCCCCGGTCGATACGCCTCTGCTCGCCCAGGCGACGTCGAAGCCGAAGGTGCTCGAGATGGGCAAGCCGATCACGCCGGCGGCCGTGCTCGACGCCGTCGAGCGCGATCTCGACAAGGGCAAGCCGTTCTGCTTTCCGAACACGCAGACGAAGATCGCGCAGGTGATGCGCCGCTGGATGCCCGGCCTCGTCTGGTCCTGGGTTCATCGCGTCGAGGGGCACTGAGCCCGCGGCGAACAGATCAGGCGGCCGCTCGAATGCGGTAGCGCATCGGCAGCTTCTTCAACCCGACGACGAACGCGGAGTGGATCTGCTCGGGCTCGCCCGCCAGCTCGGCCCACTCGAGACGCTGAGAGAGCTCGGCCCAGAGCGCGCGCTGGGATCGGCGCGCGAGATTCGCGCCGAGACAGAAGTGCTCGCCGATCCCGAAGGCGAGGTGCGGGTTCGGCTTGCGGTCGATGCGAAACTCGAAGGGCCCGTCGAACACCTCTTCGTCGCGGTTGGCTGACGCGTAGAACATCACGACCCAGTCGCCCTCGCGCAGCTTCTGGCCCCGCAGCTCGTAGTCTCGGTTCAGCTTGCGCTTCATGTGGTTGACCGGCGACGTCCAGCGCACGACCTCCTCGACGGCCGTGTCGAGCAGCTCGGGGTGTTGCCGCAGGCGATCGAGCTGGTTGGGGTGCTCGAGAAACGCGCGCATGCCGCCGACCAGAGCGTTCTTCGTCGTGTCGTGGCCCGCGGTGAACGTGATCAGGAAGTAGCCGAGCGTCTCCATTGGCCCCATCGGCGCGCCGTCGATCTGCGCGTTGGCGAGCAGGCTCGCGAGGTCGTCGCGCGGATGCGCGCGGCGATCCTGGATGATCCCGTCGAAGAGTCGATACAGGTCGAGACCGAGATCCATCAGCGCCTGGCGTCGATCGTCGCCTTCGCGCTGCAGGTCGGGATCATCGCTCGCGAAGAGCTGGTTGGTGAGGCGCAGGATGTCGGGTTCGCTCTCTCGCGGCACGCCGAGCATCGTCGACAGGATGCGCAGCGGATGCGCCGCCGCGACGTCGTTTGCGAAGTCACATTCCCCTTCGCCGGTGGGTCCGGCGAGCCGATCGACGACTTCGCGCGCGCTCTTGACGATCGCGTCGTCGAGCGCCTTGACGGCGCGCGGCGTGAACACGGCGCTCGAGATGCTCCGATACGCGCGGTGCTCGGGCGGGTCCATCTCGATGATGACGCGCATCGATCCGCCCAGGTTCTGCTGCCGCACGACCTCTTCTTGATCCTGGGCGATCATCGCAATGCCACTCGCCGACGAGAAGATGTCGGGTTGCTTCGAGATCTCGCAGATATCGGCGTGCTTCGTGATCGCCCAGAAGGGCTCGAAGCCCGGCGGCGTGCAGAGGTGCACGGGCGACTCGGCGCGCAGCCGCGTCCATAGATCATGGGGGACACCCTCACGGGCGTAGGCATGCGAGAGAACGAGGGCGGAGCCGTCCGTGATCGACATGGCGAGGTCTCTCCTGCGGGCTCGGCCCAGAAGGCCGGCACCCGGTTGCCTCGTCATGCTACTCGAAGCGACGCGCGCTTCGGTTCGAAATCGATGGGATCAGTCGGAACCGCTCTGGCGCACCCAACGCGCGTAGGACTCGGTCGGAAAGAACGTGAGGAACAGCACGGCGACGCTGCCCGAGCCCCAGAACGATGAGAAGAGCAGGGCCAGGTGGATCACGCTCCCCGCCACGTTCTGCACGCCATCGGCCGACCCGGCCGTGTCGCCCGCGATCAGCCCGTAGGCGAGACGGGCCATCGGCTCGGAGAGCGCGGTCATTCCCTGCATGAAGGCGAAGATCGCCCAGAGCGCGAGTCGATTGGTCACCAGCGGATCGGCGAGGCCGAGCTTCATGCGCCGACGCATCTGCAGCCAGTAGAACACCGCCGCGGTGCCCATCCAGACGAGCGCGGCCATCCGGACGCCGTACGCGAGCCAGTGGTGGAAGCCCGGGTCGACGCTGATCGCGAAGCCCTCGACTGTGACGCGCCCGGCATAGCTCGCACACATCGCCGCCACGCCGAGCCCGCAGAGCCCCATCGCCCAGGCCTGGTCGCGCGAGAACGTGCGCCAGGTGAACGCGATGAGGCAGCTGTAGCCGACGCCCATCAGCAGCTGACCCACCGCGTGTGTCTGCACGACCCACGTTGGCGATGTACCGCTCCCGTGCGCTTGCCAGCCCGCGTAGGCAGCCGTGACGAGGGCGCCCCCGGCGAACTGCCCGACCACGAAGAAGAGGCCGAGCAACCGCTCGGGGGCCATCGATTCAGTCGTCGGCAGACGCAGGAGCCGAACGCCAACGACGGCGGCAAGCACGAACTGAGCGAGGATCACGACGCCGGCGATGGCTTCCATGGCGAATCCCGGTTGGACGCGGACGACGATTCGCCCGTCGCGAGACGAATCGGCAGACGCCGAGCCGTTCTGAAGCCGTCCTCACCCGCGCGGGTCGATTGGGGGGACGACACCGCACGGGTTCCTGGGCACACTTGGACCGAGCGGCATGCCCCGAACCGATCCCGCCGCAGGTCGCCGAGCTAAGTTGGTCGCCGCGCGGATTCACGTCGGGCGCCGACACACGATCGTGGGGCGAACGAGCCCGGCCCGCCAATCGAGCCGAGAGGAGAAGAACGCATGGAGATGGGCCTGCTGATGTTTCCGAGCCCGGGCGGATCCGCCGACATGGGCCGCATGGTCGAGCAGCTCGGCTTCGACAGCTTCGTGTTCGCCGACACGCAGTGTCTCACGCCCGAGGTCTGGAGCCAGCTGATGCTCGTGGCGGGCGTGACCGAACGCATCCAGATCGGCACCGGCGTCACGAACCCCGTGAGTCGCGACCCGGCCGTCACCGCATCGGCCGCCCTGGGGCTGCAGGTGGCGAGCGCAGGGCGCGCCGTCCTGGGGATCGGGCGCGGCGACTCGTCGATGGCGAAGATCGGCCGCCGACCGGCACCGCCGGCCGAGTTCGAGCTCTACCTCGAGCGTCTACGCGCTTACATGGACGGCGAAGCCGTCGACCGCGCAGGCAGCTCGAGCCGCATCGAGTGGCTCGACGACTGCGACGTGCCGCACGTGCCGATCGAAGTCGCCGCGACGGGGCCGAAGGTCATCGACATCGCCGCACGCCGGGCCGATCGCATCTGCTTCGCAGTCGGGGCCGACACCGAGCGCCTCGCCGATTGCATCGCCCGTGCACGCAAGACCGCTGAAGCCGCGGGCCGCGATCCCGGTGCGCTGCGCTTCGGCGCGTACGTGAACTGCGTGGTCAACGAAGATCGCGAAGTGGCCCGCGAAGCGATCCGGGGCGGACTCTCGGTGTTCGCGCACTTCTCGGGCTTCTCTGGCATGGACATCGACTCGCTGCCCGAGCACGTGCGCCCGGCGGCGGCGCACCTGCGCACCGGCTACGACATGGCGAACCACGCCGTCGCGGCGGGCGCGCATGCCCAGGCCCTCGATGCCGACTTCATCCACCGCTTCGGCATCGCCGGCCCGATCGACGAGGCCGTTGCGCGCTTCGACGCGATCCGGTCGGCTGGGGTCGAATTCGTGCGAATCGTCCCGGGCTCACGCGACATGCCGCGAGACGTCGGCGCGATCTCGATTCAGTCGCTCGCGCAGGTCGCGGCCAAGCTGCGCGGCACGGCCTGACGCCGCCGGCTCGGTCGGCGCGAAGGCCTCATCCCGCTTCGCCCGCTTGGCGCGGCGCAATGCGAAACAGTCGGTCGCCGGGCTCGGCGCGCTGATCGCGGCCCGTCAACGATTCGCCGACGTCGACCACCGTGTTGTGCGCGGCCGTCTCGGCGGCCGCGCGTCCCCCGTCGTTGCCCGAGTACTTCTCGCTGCGTCGCACCTTCGCCTCGGTGTACTCGGTCGAGCCATGGGGCACGTGGATGAGCCGACCCTCGATGCGCTGTCCCTCGATGCGCACGACGACCCGGTCGTCGTCGGCGATCTCCTGGGGCCAGCGCTTCAGCACACCATCGACGCAGTCGAGATCGCACGCCACATAGGGGACGCCGCGGTCGACGCTGAACCAGAGAATGCGCGAGCGCTCGGCTCCGACGATCTCGAGCTCGAGCTCGTGCAGCTCGTCGGCTGCGGTCCAGTCGAAGTCGTCGAACTCGATGATCTCACCGGTCTGGAATGGGCCCCCTGCGAAGACGAAGACCGGTCCGTCGGCGCGCGCCAGCAGTTGGCTGACGACGAGGTACGAGATCGCGAGCACCCCGACGAGGATCGCGATGCGCTTGGGCCACACTCGAGGCCTCGGTTCATCCGGCACGCGGCGTCTCCTTCTGGGCAGCGACTCGTTCGGTACGGCCGCGAGCGCCGCAGGACATGTCGGTGGGACGTTCAATACTGGCCCTGGTACCGCCGGACATGTCGGTGGCGCGTTCAGTACTGACGGTAGCGCCGCTGCACGTGTCGGTGGCGCATGAGGATCGCGGCCTCGCGATCGGCCTGGGTGACGCCGCGCGTATCGGCCGGCATGCGATTGCGGACGTCGGCGAGCGCGACCTTCTCGACATGCAGCGTCGGCCAGTCCTCCCTGGGAGGCTGGCGCTCGTAGCTGTACCGAACCGTGAGGAAGCCGTGGCCGAGCCCGGTCGTGTCGACCCAGTTGCGCACGCCCGGATCTGCGTGGGCGACGACCCAGCGGTAGACGCCGTCTTCGCTGAAGTCCATCAGGGCGGGGTTCAGATTCGATTGGTAGCTCTCGAAGTCGAGCGACTCACCCCAGAGATTCGACAGGTGAAAGCCGAGAAAGCTCGGCTCGACCGGCACCGTCGACTCGATGATCAGCGCTTCGGCTTCCGCGAGCTGGTAGACGCCGCCCGAGTAGATGTTCGTGCTCTGGCCGCCGCCGGTCGCGATGCCCAGCGCGTTCGGCGGGTTCATGTCGTTCACGGGCATGAACTGGGGGGCGCCTTCTTCCGAGAGCCCCATCGGCGTCTTGCCGTAGGTCTCGAGCAGTTGGGTATAGAAGACGTTCCAGAAGCGCATCTGGTTGTTCGTGAAGTCGCCGATCGTCTGCATCATCTCGATCGCGCCGGCTTCGTCGATCGGTGGCCGAGGGGTCTTCTCGCAGTCGACGCGCAGAATCTCGAGATCGAGCACGTCTTCGTTCGCCCAGTCGTGGAAGAGCTCGCGGCAAGTGAGGAAGCGCCCGACGTACTCCTTGCCCTGGCTCTCGCGGCGACTGAGCAGGAAGTTGCCCGTGTAGCCCTCGGGCTTCTCGGGCGCGACGAGAATCTCGAACGTGCCGTCGGGTTCGACCTGCAGCGCGTGGCAGTCGAGCGTCCCGGTGTTGATGCGGGTGCCCGGGATCAACTCGGCCAGCGATCCCGAATCGCCCGCGTAACCGCTCGCGAGCTCGAAGATCACGTACTGCGGGGCCCTCCGACCGGTGGCCGGCTCTTCACCACGCCAGTGTCGACTGTCGAGGGCCTTGCCACGGATGCGGTAGGCATGATTGCCATCGATCTCGGTATACAGGTAGACCGCGTCCGAGTTGTCGATCGTCGCCCGGTTCATCGGCTGGATCGCGCGCATGAAGCTCGGGTGAAGCGGGTCATTGAGCGCGCGCTCGATGCCGCCGAGCACGTAGCCCATCAGATAGCGATAGCCCTCTGCCAGGTTGCGCTCGTCGGCCGGCACCGGGTCGAGCTCGGGGGTGTCGATGGCGTCGCGGGCGGCCTGCAGCTGCTCGATCATGCGATCGAACGCGGCGCGGAGGTTCTTCGTGACTTCGATCGTGTCTTTCATACTCGGGGCTCCGTCGTATCGGCGCTGGCCACGCGCTCGCTCGAGCGGGGCCAGTCGTAGCGTGCGTAGTGCGCTGCGAGTCGTGCCTCGATCTCGCCGGCGCTGATCTCGTAGTCGTCGATGCTGTACTCGAAGTGGCTGGCGTGCTGCTTCTCTTTCTCTTCCTGCCCCTTCAGATACGCCGAGTAGGCCGGCGACAGGTCGATGTCGAGCGCAGCGTAGACCTGTTCGACCGTCTCGCGGGGCGAGGCCGTGAGCTGCCGATAGTCGACGAACACGTGGGGGACGTCGGGCCGGGCGTCGAGGGTCGCCCGGGGCAGGTCGAACGAGTCGAACGACAGCTCGGTGAGCGCGCGGAGCGCGGGCTCGTAGTCTTCGCGCTGCCAACGCTTGCCCTTCCAGCTGACCTCGACCAGCTTGAGGGTGCTCGGGATGCAGCGCGCGGGGTCGCGCATCATCACCACGAAGCGCGCATCGGGGAACGCCTCGAGCAGGCCGGCGACCCATCCGCTCATGATCGGGTTCTTGCTCAGGTGCGTCTTGTGGGCGCCGTGGAGGACGAGCTGCCGCTTGACACACGCCTTGTAGAAGCGCATCCAGCGACGCCGACGACGCGGGTCGAGGCGATCGACGTGAAAGATGTCGATCTCGTGCATGAGCGGTATCTCGAGCGCCCACTGCTGAGTGACGAACGCCGCGTTCATGACGAACTGGTCTTCTTCGGGGTTCCACAGGCTCATGTCGTGCATGTGGCGATAGGGGCCGAAGGTGCGGTCGTCCCACGCCTGGATGCGCCTTACGAGGGCCGAGCCGAGCAGTTTCTCGTCGAGCAGGCCGAGCAGACGAACGCTCTTCTTGAGCGTGAGCGAAGGGAAGAACATCTCCCAGTAGAGGAAGTAGCTGAAGCGATCTCCGTCGGCGGCCATCAGACGATGCATCAAAGTCGTGCCGCTGCGTGCATGCCCGACGATGAAGACGGGTCGAGTGACTTCTTGTCGCCAGAGCGAAGGAAAGAAGACGTAGTCGAGCGCCATGAACAGGTTCTGCAACAGCGCGACCACCGGCTCGATGAGCAGGAGCCGGACGAGCATGCGGTTTCGGCCCGGCCAATCCTTGCGGGCCCACGTCGCCGTCAGCACCTTGCGATAGATCTCCGTGTCGAAGTACATCCGCTCTCCTGTAGCCCCGGCTGCGCTGCGGCCCAGCCTCAGCCGCGCCGCTTCTCGTTCCCGATCAGATCATCGCCGAGGCGCTCCATCAGCTCGGCGAGCTGCTCGAGGTCGCGGGCGCGCCAGCCCGACAGATGCGACTGGAAGATCTCGTCGGCGGCTTCTCGCAGCCGCTGGCCACTGCGTCGTCCGCTCGCGGTGGCGCGCACGCGGGCGACCCGACCGTCGTCGGGGCAGGGCTCGCGCATCACGAGACCGTCGGTCTCGAGCTGGGTCACCTGACGGCTGACCGCGGCGTCGCTCATGTGCGTCGCCCGCGCCAGGTCGGAGATGCGCACGGGTGCGAGCTCGAGCACCGAACGCAGCACCCGCTGGGCGGCGCCCGAGAGTTCGACGCCGGCGTCGGCGGCACGGCGCGCGCTCGAACGCCGGCTCTGACCGATGTGCGCGAGGCGCTCCATCGCGGCTTCGATCCGCTGCAGGCTCTTCGTCATCGCCATCCGGCGAGCCTATGCAGATTACTTGCAAGTGTCAAATAAAATGGCCGAGCGGCCAGCTGCTCCGCGGGCGGTACGATAGAGGCGAGTCACTGATGCGGGCGCCGAGGCGCCGAGGCGCCGGGGTTGGCCGAGCGGCGATGCCGGCGTTCGTCGGCCGCCGCGCGCGTGTCGTGCCTGGCACGATCAGTGTGCATTCACGAGAGCCCGAGAAGACGAACACGGCGTGTCCACTCGACAGACAGACGACGAAGGCCGCGAGCTCTGGGGAAGGTGGGCGCTGAGCATCGCGGGGATGACGCACGTCGGGCGCGTCCGCTCGGACAATCAGGACAGCTGGGATCGTTTCGATGCACCGGCGGGCGACGAGCTGCTGGTCGTCGTCGCCGACGGGATGGGCGGGCATCGCGGCGGCGAGGTCGCGAGCGCGATGGCGGTCGGTACGTTGGGGAGCCTCGGCTGGGCGGGTGACGGCGACGGGCCCTCGCGCCTGCGCGCCGCCGTCGATCGCGCGAATGCCGAGATCCACGAGAAGGCGGCGACGTCGCGCCGCCTCGACGGCATGGGGACGACGGTGGTCGCGCTGCTGCTCACGGGTGTCGGCACGGCGTGCGTTGCGCACGTCGGCGACAGTCGGCTCTACCGGCTGCGCAACGACGCGCTCGAGTCGATGACCGCCGACCATTCGCTCGCCGGGCAGCTGCTGGCCAATGGCGAAATCACACCCGAGGAGGCGCGCAAGCATCCGCGGCGCAGCGTGCTCACGCGCGCCCTCGGCGCGAAGGGGCGGATCGAAGCCGACGTCGACTCGTTCGTCGTCGAAGCGGGCGACGTCTTCTTGCTCTGCTCCGACGGTGTGTACGAGATGCTGCCCGACGACGAGATCCGCGCGATGCTCGCCGGCGCGCCCGACGCGCACACGGCGGTCGCATGGCTCATCGATGCGGCAAACCAGAACGGCGGCAAGGACAACTCGACCGCCGTCGTCGTGACGGTCGACTCGGTCGCCTCTCCGACGAACGACTGAGCGTCGCGATCGTCGATGGAGCATCGAGCCCGTCGCCCTCCGCAACGGCATCGCGCCGCGTCGTCGCTCGGTCGCGCACGGCCAGCTTGACAACCCCAGATGAGAGTGGAACTCTCATTCGATGCTGAGAGCTTCGCTCTCACGTCGGAGAATCGCAGCATGTCCGCGAGCCCCAGCGACGCTTCGCCGAAAGGGGAGCGCACGTCGGCATCGACCCGACGTCGCGCCCGCGTGATCGACGCCTTCATCGACCTGGTGCTCGAGGGCAACCTGCCGCCCACCACCGAACAAGTGGCCGAGCGCGCGGGCATCTCGACGGCGACGTTCTTTCGCTACTTCGAGACCCTCGACGTCATGCGACGCGACGCGATGGCGCGCGTCATGGAGCGTTTCCCGCCGCTGGACGTCGCCGAGCCAGGCGCGGGGCCGCTCGATGAGCGCGCCGAGCGCTTCGCGGCTGCGCGCGTCGATCTGTGGGAGCAGGTGCACCTGCTGGCTCGGCTGCAGCGCAGCATTGGGCTTCGAGATCCCGGTGCCGCGCAGATGATCGACCGGGGCCGCCGCGCGCTCGTCGACGAAGCGCGGGCGCACTTCGGCCCCGAGCTCGCGGCGCTCACCGCCGCGCAGCGCGACGACGCCTTGGCGCTGATCGCGACGCTGACCTCCGTCGAGTCGTGGGAGCAGTTTCGGCTCACCTACGAGCGCAGCCCGATGCAAACGCGCCGCGCCTGGGCCCGCGCCATCTCGGTGCTCCTTCGGGCACAGGCCCGCTGAGCGCCCGCCCCGACATCTGAGCGCCCATCGACGAACGTCATCCACAGGAGAAACCGATGCCCACGCACCCCCGCCCCGAGCAGATCGAGCAGCTCATGAAGAACGCGCCCGAAGACGGGCCGATCCACATGTTGAACCTGCTCAAGTTCAAGGAGCGAGCCGAGTACCCCGACGGGCGCGAAACCGAGCTCACGGGCGCCGAAGCGTACGGTCTCTACGGCCAGGAGGTCGTGAAGATCTTCGCCGAGATCGGCGCTCGGATCGTCTACTCGGCCCCGGCCAACGTGCTGGTCATCGGCGATGGCGATCTGCCTTGGGATGCGGTCGCGATTGCCGAGTATCCCTCGAAGACCGTGTTCCTCGAGATGACCCAGAGCGACGCATACCAGCGCATCGCGGTGCACCGCGATGCGGGCCTCGCGTCACAGGAGCTGGTGCAGCTCGACCCCCGACCCGGCGTGGTCTGAGTCGGGGGCGTCGCCGTCTCATCCGCGGGCGGCGAAGTCGCTGATCAGCTCGGCGAGTCGCTCGGGCTGATCCCAGCACACGAGGGTCTTGCAGTCGTCGATCCAGACGAGCTCGGCCGTCGGCACCTCGGCGCAGAACCGCTCGGCCAGGTGCGGGCGGAAGGCCTTGTCGTCTGCGCCCCATGCGACGAGGATCGGCAGCCGGCTGTCGCGCAGGATGCGCGCCGCCCGGTTCGTCACGGCGGGCCCGAAGCCCTTCAGCACCTTGCGTGCGTCGCGCTGCACGTCGGGGCTCGCGATCAGCGCGTCGGCCCAGCGATCGATCTTCGTCGCGTCGATCTCGTTGGCGAGTCGTCCGAAGACGAAGGGCAGACCCCAGAACGCGCGCACCTTGAGTGCGCGCCCGGCGATCGCCAGGCCCCCGGGCAGATGGGGCAGCAGGTTGAAGTAGGCGAAGAGCTTCGGGGGGAAGTCGTCGAACATGTCGCAGTTGGTCAGCACGACGCGGCCCAGCCGCTCGGGGTAGTCGGCGGCGACGACCTGTGAGATTGCGCCGCCACTGTCGTTGCCGACCAGCGTGACGTCGTCGACGCCGAGCTGCTCGAGCAGCTCGGCGACGGCGCGCGCCAGCCCGTCCACGGAGAGGTCGGCGTCGGCGCGGGCCGGCACGCGGTGCGCGCCCATCGGCAGCGTCGGGATGATGCAGCGAAATCGGTCCGCGAGGAGCGGCGGCATCTTGTCCCAGTGCGAGCCCTCCGCGAGCACGAGATGAAGAAAGACGACGACCGGGCCGTCGCCGATGTCGCGGTACTCGATCTCACCGAGGTGTGTCTTGGCGAGCCCGGGCTCGGGCCACTGAGGGGCGTCGGCGCGGTTTCGGGTCATCGGAGTCTCCCGTGTTTTGTAGTGAGCGCTACAAAACGGTAACCGTAGTCAGCGCTACGATCAAGCGCGATGGGACACCGCCACGACAAGACCGAGATCCTCGCGGGCGCGCTCGAGGTGGCGCTCTCGGCGAGCCTGAGCGAGCTGACCTTCGCCCGCGTCGGCGAGCGACTCGGCATCAGCGACCGCACGGTGGTCTACTACTTCCCGACCAAGGACGACCTGATCCGCGAGGTGCTCATGGCGATGGGCATCGAGCTGCAGACGGCACTCGCCGCCGCGTTCAAGAGCCCGGCGGACGACCACGTCGAGTTGGTCCGGGCCGCGTGGGGCGTGCTCGCGCAGCCCGATGTCGATCCGCTGTTCGCGCTCTTCTTCGAGGCCAACGGCCTCGCCGTGGCCGGCCGCGAGCCCTACAAGACCGTCGTGCCGCTACTGGTCGAGACGTGGATCACGTGGTCGGCGCAGTTCCTGAAGGGCACGACCGCGCAGCGGCGCGCCCACGCCGAGGCGGCGATCGCGATGGTCGACGGGCTCCTGCTGCTTCGGCAGCTCGCCGGCCCCGCGGCTGCGAACCGGGCGGCGCGTCGGTTCGGCGTCCGCTGATTCGGTCGCGGCTTCGGCCGTCAGCCAGACGCGAGGCAGCTCGCGTCGATGGCGTCGATCGAGTCGACGCCGGCCAGGATCATCTCGGTGATCAGCTCTTCGCGGGCGAGCTCGAGCCAGCGCTCGACGCCGGCCTGCCCCGCGGCGGCCATCGCGTAGACCCAGGGTCGTCCGACGAGCACCGCGTCGGCGCCGAGGGCGAGCATGCGAAAGACGTCGGTGCCCGAGCGCACGCCGCCATCGACCAGCACGGCGAGCTTTGGGAACGTCGTTCGGACGGCCGAAACGATGCGCGGAAGGACCTCGGCGGTCGCAGGTGAGCCCTCGAGCTGCCGGCCGCCGTGGTTCGACACGATGATGCCATTCGCGCCGGCCGCGGCCGCCCGTCTCGCATCTTCGGGATCCATGATGCCCTTGACCACGAGCTGGCCATCCCACTGGCCGCGAATCTCGTCGAGCACCGACCAGTCGATCGTCGGGTCGAAGTTCTCGCGCATCCAGCGAAAGAAATCCTGCAGGCCGGTTTCCCCGGGCTTCAGGAAGGGCGCGACGTTGCCGAGCACGTGCGGACGCCCGCGCAGACCGACGTTGACCGCCCAGTGCGGTCGGGCCGCGGCCTGGAGCACGCGCCGCAGCCCCGCAGCCGCACCGCCGTCGGCCAGCCCGCCCGGGGCCAGGTCGTCGTAGCGCTTGCCGGGCACCGGCATGTCGACCGTGAAGACGAGGGTGTCGCAGCCCGCGCGTTTCGCCTCTTCGAGCACCGCGCTGCGCGCGCGCCCATCGCGGATCACATAGAGCTGAAACCAGAAGGGCGCCCCGCCCACCGCCGTCGACACCTCGGCGGTGGTGCACACACCGACCGTCGACAGCGTGAACGGAACGCCGGCGGCCTGCGCCGCGCGCGCCGCCAGGGTTTCGCCGCGATGCGCACACATGCCGGCGGCGCCGACGGGTGCGAGCGCGATCGGCGAGCTCCAGCGTCGACCGAGCAGTTCGACGCTCGCGTCGGCTTCGCCGAGGCCACTCAGCACCCGAGGCCGGATCGTGAGTCGCCGAAGCGCCTCGGCGTTTCGGTGGAGGCTCTGGCGTTCGCCGGCGGCGCCATCGAGATAGCGCCACATGAAGCGCGGCAGATGCGCCTCGGCGGCCGCGCGGTAGTCGGCGGGCGCGACCGGTCGCGGCGTGGGACGCCAGCGAGCCGGCAGTCGATCGCTGAGCGTCTCGAACATGCGCGCGCCTCGTTCGGTCGTGGGGCGTGGGCGGCGTTCAGCCGCGACCCGTGCGGGCCGCCGAGAGCGACCGGATCGCGATCATGGCCACCACCCAGATCACCGTCAGGATGCCAGCATAGAAGAGAAAGAAGGCGACCGTATTCGGGCCGTTCTCGCCGAAGGTCAGACCGCGCGCGTCGGGAAAGAGCGGATCGATCGCCGAGGCGATGACGATCGTCCAGGCCACGACGACCATCCCCCACGTCACGCGAACCCGCAGCGTCTCGGACAGCGGCACGACCGGGAGGACGAGCGCCACGATCCAGAGACCGAAGCCGTTCACGATCCCCTCCATATGAGCCATGCGCCACGCGTCGTAGCTGCCCGGCAGCTGGTAGTCGATGTGGCCTGGGATCGGCCAGAGCTCGATGCGGCCGATCAAGAAGAAGAGGAACCCGAACCCGATCGCGAAGCCGACCAGCAGGACGAGTGCGCCGTGGCCGATGAGCAGTCTCTGGCAGCGAAGGGTCAGCGCAGCCTCGGCATCGGTTGCATCGGTCATGCGATCGCCTCCCCAGCGAACGGCACGGGGATCTCGGGATCGTCTGTGTCGACGAGCGGGACGCTCGCGTCGCCGCGCCGTGCATAGCCTTCGATCCAAGCCCGCACCCACGGCGGATCCGGCTCGTTGCGGGGGTCGTGCCAGGGGCTGGCGGCACGCAGAACGACGGGCGCGATCGCGAAGAAGAACTCGGCCGTGCGTCGCCACAGCCGCAGGCGCGAGCGCAGGTCGCGCCAGAGGCCGTCGCGTTTCAGCATGGCGACGGTGCCCTTGCGCGCCCACCAGAAGACGTGGGCCGAGCCGGTGAAGGTGCCGACCAGCCGAGGCCAGTAGCTGCCGCGGGCCGCCTGGTAGACGTCGAAGGCGACGCGCTTGTGCTCGGCCTCCTCGACGAAGTGCCACATCACGAACGAGGCGACGCGCGTATCCGAGCCGCCGAAGAGGCGCGCGCGCTCGGCGACCAGCCATCGCGTCACACCCATCGTCATCGTCTCGAAGCCGCACGAATAGCCAAGGCGGTACGTCAACGAACGCGCGCGCAGCTTGTCGTACGAGGCCTTCATGCCCGCCTCGATCTCAGCGAGCTCGGGATAGCCATTCGCCTTGAGCAGCTCGTTGTAGCGGCGATGCGTCTTGTAGTGCTGCGCTTCTTGTCCGTTGAAGCCTCTCGCTTCTTCGAGCACGGCTTCGTCGTCGATCTCGTCCATCGCCTCCTTGAGCGTCGCGATCAGGAAGGGCTCGAGGTACGGCATCGTGAGCGAGGCCCCGTTGAGCATGTGCGACCACTCGTGGTGCGGGCTCCAGACGGGCGGCAGCTCATCGGGAAACTCGAACGGGATGCTGCGAACGACGATCTCACCAGCGCGGGGTGTCTCGGTCATGTCGCCTCCTCGTCGACCATCCCGGCCGACATGGCGGTAAAGAGCACGGGGTAGAGCTGCTCGAGCGAGCGGCCAACGACCAGGAAGCCGCCGCTGTCGAGCGAGACGAGACCGTGCGCCGCCGCCCAGAAGATGTGCGCGGTCGTCTTCGGGTCGGATCGCAGCGCGAGACCCGAGGCCTCGGCCGCGGCCTCGATCACGCGCTGGCAGACGCCGAGTGCCCCGAGCTTGGCCTCGATCAGCTCGGGCGCCGACTCGGACATCGCGCCCCGCGTCGAATAGAGCAGCTCGTAGAGTCGGGGGCGCTCGGTGCCGGCTCGCACGTAGGCCGTGGCCAGTGCCTGCAGCGCATCGAGCGGATCAGGCTTCGAGCGCGCGGCGACGTCGAGCTCTTGCTTCAGCCAGCGATACGCGCGAATCCGAAGGCCGTCGACGATCTCGGCCTTCGAGGCGAAGTAGGTGTACGGCATGGTGTTGCTGCAGCCGTACCCACTCGCGATCGCGCGAAACGACATTGCCTCGTCGCCGCCGGCCTCGTAGAGGCGCTGGGCCACGTCGAGCAGCGCGCTGCGCGTCGCGGCCACCTCCTGCGGGGTCATCGAAGGTCGGGGCATGCGATGACTTTACGGCGATAAAAAAATGGCGTCAAATTAATCGCGGCTGCGGCGCGGTCGCCACGTGCCCGTCGCCGCGGGCGCGCAAGAACTGGCACGGCCCCGGTCGCAACCTCAAGCCCCTGAGCGGTCCCACCGAAGATCCCGGCATGACCGACGGTCAGACCCCGATCGCATCGCTCGTCGAAGCGCCCGAGGCCGAGGCGGGTGCCGATCCGGCTCGCTTCGGCTTTCACGCGGTCTCGCGCTGGGTGCTCGATCGTCCGCTGCCGAGCGAGCCGGCTGAGCGACTGCGTGCCGACCTGGTCGTCGGCTTTGCGCTCGCATTCGTCGTCTTCGGCGCATTCAGTCTCGTATCCACGCAGCTCGTCCTGCCCCTGCCCGACGATTCGGTGGTGCTTTCGGCGTGGACCACCGCGACCTTCATGCTCGGTCTGATCGGTGCCCTGATCGCGCTCCATCTCGGCGCCCCGGTCCGGTTCGGGGCCCACGTCATCTGCGGGACGACCTTCCTGGTCGTCGCCGCATCGACGATCGCGCACGGCGGCATCGCGTCGCCCGTTCTCATCCTCTGGGCCGTGTTGCCGCAGATGGCCGGCATCCTGACGGGGCGTCGCGCCGCGATCGCCTGGGCCGTCTTGCTGGTCGCCCTGGCGCCGGCGATGCACGTGGCCGAAGCCGCGGGGCACCTGCACGTGATTCCGGTCTCGCAGGATGCGTGGGTGCCGAGCCTGCTCGTCATCCTCGCCACGGCATGCGGCGCTGCAGCCTGTATGGCGGTGCTGCACGACCGCATCCAGATGGGGATGCGCGAGCAGCTCGACGCCGAGCGAAAGAAGCTGCGTCACGCCGCCGGCCACGATCCGCTCACGAACGTCGCGAATCGCCGCCTCTTCGAAGAGATGCAGACGATCGCGCTCGGTCGCGCCGCCCGATCGAAGCAGCACCTCGTGCTCTTCGTCCTCGACCTCGACGGCTTCAAGCCGATCAACGACGCGCATGGCCACGCTGCGGGGGACGACGTGCTCCTCGCCGTTGCCGAGCGGCTTCGAGGCCTGACGCGCATCACCGATGCGATCGCGCGCGTCGGCGGCGACGAGTTTGCGATCCTGGCCGAGCAGATCGAATCGCCGGACGCCGCCCGGGCGGTCGCTCAGCGGATCGAAGAGGCGCTCGACGTGCGACTCGCAATGCCCGATCAGTCCGAAGTCGCGGTTTCGTTCAGCATCGGCGCGGCGATCTATCCCGACGATGGCGAGACGGCGGCCGAGCTGAACGAGGCCGCCGACCTGGCCATGTACTCGGCCAAGGCGGCCGGGGGTGGCCGTTGCTGCTTCTACGCGGACTGCGCCGACCGCTAGCGGCGGCTCGCTCGGTGCGCGCGGCGACCGCTCCCCCCACGCATGCGTGATACGCTCGACGCGTTCCGCCTCCCACCTTGGAGCCGTCATGAGAGCGATGCCCCTCTTCGCCGCGATCTGCATCGGTGTGACGGGTACGGTCGCGGCGGGCGAGGATCCGACGACCATGCCGGATGAGTTCACCTACGTCGATTCGATCCCGGGGCTGGTGGTCGATCTGCGCTACTTCGGCGACGACAACTTCGTGGGGCGGCGCATCGACGGGTACGAGGCGAATCGATTGCTGCTGACGAGGCCCGCCGCGACCGCCCTCGCAGGCGTGCAGGCCGAGCTCCGAGCGCTCGGCCTGACGCTCGTCGTCTTCGACGCCTATCGCCCGCAGCGCGCCGTCGACGACTTCGTCCGCTGGGCCGCTGACGAGACCGATCGCACAACCAAGGCGCGCTACTACCCCGACGTGCCGAAGGATCAGCTCTTTGCGAAGGGCTACATCGCGGCGAAATCGAGCCATAGCCGGGGCAGCACCCTCGATCTGTCCATCGCCGAGCTGCGCGACGGCACGCCGCAGCTGCTCGAGATGGGCACGCCATTCGACTTCTTCGGCCCGACCTCTGCGCCGCTCAGCGCCGACGTCTCGGCGCAGGCGCGCGCCCATCGTCTACTGCTTCGGACTCTGATGATGCAGCACGGCTTCGAGCCGTACGAACACGAGTGGTGGCACTTCACCCTCGCGAACGAGCCGTTCCCCGACACGTACTTCGACTTCCCGATCCGCTGAAGGCGGGCTCTAGTCGGTCACCCACAGCGTCTTCTCCACCCGCTCCAGACTGAACGTCGACCTGCGCTCGCCGGGTTCGCCTGCGATTCGAAAGCGGACGTCGAGCGTCATGCGATCCGGCGAGCCGAACGCTGCCAATCGCGCGTCGGGGAGCCGAAAGAGCACGATGCGGCCCTCGGTGTGTTCGAAATCGACGCCGTCATACGGGTAGTAGGCGTACGCCGGGGGGACTCGCATCTCGACCCGGGATCGACCATCGAGCTCGGCGTCGATCGTGATCCCGGTCGCATCGTCTCGGAGCGTCGCCGACTCGATCTCGATGGCACGAGGCTGTTTCGCAGCGAAGCGCAGCACACCGAGGCGATTGCGATTGCGCTCGTGCTCGGCGAACCGCTCGAAGTCGGGCACGACCACCAGCTCGGGGCCAAGCGCGTCGTACGTGCGGTCGACGAGACCGCTCTGCATCTGGTCGCGCATTGCCATCGTCGGTGGATGCTCATAGTCGGTGACCGAGATCGGGATGCACGCCGACATCGCGACAAGAGACAGGACGCAGAAGAGCCGAATCGCCATGGCCCGGCTCAGCGTAGTCGACCCGGCGATCGACGATCCGATCGCGGGCGGCCGAGCGTGCGGGCCTGGTGCACGAACAGAACGACGAGGCCGACCAGCGTGGCGGCGATCCATGGCCAGTAGCGCTGCGCAGGCGGGAGGGCGGGCGCGACCTCGAGCTCAGTCGTGAACACGGTCGCGCCGGTCTCGGTTTCGATCCAGGCCTCGACCTGCCAACGGCCGGGCATCGGCAGACGCATCGAAGCGCCGTAGAAGAGCCGGTTGACGCCCGACTCAGTGCGGGCGTCGAGCTCGGTCGTCCCGCAGACGTCGGGTCCCGTCACGCGAAGCCGCACCGCGTCGACCGCCATGGGCGCGCCCGTATCGGGATCCTGCACGAGCACGTCGAACGCGGCCGCACCGACACGCAGCGGCACCGGCGCGGCGAGCACGCTTGCGATCACTCCGTCGCGCGCTTCACGCAGGATCAGCCGCCCACCGTCGGCGAGCGCGACGCCGACCCAGAGATCGACGGCCGCGACGAGGGCGAGTGCGCCGAGGCGTCGATTCATCCCATGCCCGCCATCGTCATCGCGCCGCGCATCTCCATCGGCTGAAAGACGATCCAGAGCCCGAGCGCCCACAGTGCGAGGGCGAGGGCGCCCCAGGGCATGAACCACGAGAATGCCCGTCGCGTGTTCGGTGCCAGATCGAGAGCAATCTTCCAAAGCGCCGCGGCGCTGATCCAGAGACCCACGCCCAGGGCGGCGATCTCGAACGCCATCAGTGACTCGATCGCGAGCCACGGTGCAGCCATCGAGGCACCGACTTCGCCACTCGCGCGCGCCGCGAGATTCTGCCAGGCCGGTCCCGCGGTGACACCGTGGAAGACGAAGTGGCCGAGCCAAAGAGCAAGACCCAACGGAACGAGCCCGAACACGAATCGCCGCTCGATGCGCCGCTGCTCGGCCGTAGCGCGCGCATCGTGCGCGACGAATGCGCCGAGGTGCGTGCAGACCCGGGTGACGCCAAAAGGCACGGCGACGAGGGCGACCGCGAGCAGGATCGCCGTGGCGACGTCTTCGCCGACGGGGCTCGCCGCGGCGAGCCGGTCGCGCAGCGCCGTGACGGGCGCGACCATCGCGGCGGCGTTCGCGAAGGCGCCAAAGACGAAGATGCGCGCGAAGGCCGCGAGGTCGGCGCGGGCCGACAGGCGGCCGAGGCCGGCCCGGGGCGCGTCGCTCACGAGATCGGGCAGCGGCGAATGGGCCCGCAGCGTCACGTTGTCGTGCGGGCACGCCGTCGCGCAGTCGAAGCAGAACGTACAGTCGAGATTGCCGATCTTCGCTGGCTGAAACAGGTCGAGCTCGCAGCCCGGTGACGCCGCATCGCCCACGAGGCACTCGTGGGTCGTGCACCGCGCGCAAACGGCGTCGCTGCGCACTCCGACCTCGAGAGGCGAGACCAGGGCGCCGGTGAACTGGAACTGGCCGATCGGGCACGTCGAACGGCAGAACGTGGCCGCGCCGTATCGACCATCGACCGCGAAGGCGGCGGCGAAGTAGCCGGCGATGATCGTGGCCGTCCAGCCCGGTCGGTTCCAGAGATCGAACACTTCGTACGAGATCAGGAATGCGACGAACAGCGCCACGCCGATCCACTTGCTGCGCAGGATCGGGGGCGGGGTGTGGTCGCCGCCGAGCCAGCGACGGGCGAGCGATCGGGGCAGGGTAAAGGGGCAGGCGAAGCAGACCCAGTTGCCGGCGACGACGAGGCCGACGACAGCGCACGCGCGCCAGAAGGTCCACGGCAGCACGCCGGCGGCGTTGCGCTCGGCCAGCGTGGGGCCGAAGGCGCCGTCGATCACGATGGCAAGGGCGAGGAGCAGGAGCGTCCACTGCGCGACGCGGCGCGTTCGCGGCGTCATGAGCGTTCTGGTGACGGCGCTGCGCCAAAGAGGCGGAGCCTGCTTCATCGGCGCAGTGCCGCGTGTCGACGGTTGCACGATGCGCGGCTCGACGACCGAGAAGGCAGCGCCGCCGATCGCGACGAGCAGCACGATCGAGCCGGGCACCCACATCACCGCGCCGGCCGCGCGCTGATCGGTCAGCGCCGAGGTCGCGAAGAGGCGAGGGACCTCGAGGTAGGCCGGGTAGTAGACGTGGGACGAGAACGCGAAGACGGCGGAGAACGCGGTCATCTGAACGCCGGCGAGCGCCAGGTACGGCAGCATGGCGGCGCGGGGCCAGACCGCGTGCCCCGGCCAGGGCTGCACGACGGGGTACCAGAAGAGGAGCGCGGCGCCGAAGAAGCTCAGGTGTTCGACGTCGTGCCAGAACGGATCGCGCAGGGCGAGCTGGTAGGCGCGCGGCGCGTGCCACGCCCAGAGCGTCGCCGAGAACAGAAGCCAGGCCGTCACCGGATGGGTGAGGAACCGACCGACCCGGCCGAGCGCTGGCCAGCCGAGAAAAGGCCCGAGTCCGTGAGCGAGCACGCGCCGCGGCAGTCCGTGCAGGATCGGGTTGGCCGGAGCGCCCAGCCAGACGAGCGGCGGCGCGACGAGCATCAGCAAGACGTGCTGCGCCATGTGCGCCTGGAGGAACAGATCGGCGAACGCGTCGATCGGCGACGCCACCGCGATCCAGAATGTGCCGAGCCCGGCGAGGAACGCCGTGCGCCGCCATGTCGGGAGGCGCTCGGGATGGAGGCGGCGCAGCGAAGAGAACCCGCGTAGGTAGAGGGCTGCCGTGAGCGCGATCGCGACGGCGATCGCGGGTTCGATCGACCAGGAGAGCAGCGCGGCAGCGAGGTGCGGGTTCACGTGCAGATCGTACCGCTGTCGCCGGACGGGCGAGTGCGCGCGCGCCGGGGCCCGGCTCGAGCTGGGGTCATTGCGGCTCGGGTCGGGCCGGGATCGCCGAGTCGCGTGCAGGCAGCTGGTTGGCCGGGTAGAGCGTGCGCATGAACGCGACGAGGGCGGTGGTCTGGGCCGGGCTCAGGTGCTTGCCGTACGCGGGCATGTTGCCGCCGCCTTGCAGCACCTGGCGCGTCAGCTGATCCGAGGTCAGGCGCGTGGCGACGTCGCCGAGATCGGGCCCGCGCTCCCCGCCCGACCCGTCGATCGCGTGACAGTTGCGACACTGCTTCGATTGGAACACGGCGGCGCCGGCGAGCTCGAGCGGTGCGCGACCCTCGATCACGGCCGGCGGCATCGGCTCGCCGCTCCACGCGTCCATGTGCGGCGACCACGGTGAACGCAGCCCGAGCACCGCGAAGGTCACGATCGTCGTCATCACGAGCACGACGAGGATCACCGACATCGGCCGGTCGGCGGGGTGCTTCGCACCGCGGTTCGAGATGAACGGGACGGCAAAGAGGATCAGTACGATGAGCGGCAGCACGCCCAGGATGAAGAAGTCTTCGATCGCCGGCGGCAAGAGCGCCAGCACCGCGAAGAGCGACAGGAAGTAGAAGTCGGGCCGGGGGGCCGTGTTGATCAGCGTGGGGTCGGGCGGGCCGTTCGGGCCCTCCGGGCCGAAGATGGCGGCACAGCCGAGGATGCCGGCGAGCACGACGAAGGCGAAGACCAGGTCGCGGTCGGCGCCATCCGGGAAGAAGCGGATCCCTTCGTGCTCGACGAGGGCTTCGTACTCCTCGTCGTACGTCTCGGGATCGACCTCCTGGCCGCGGGTCGGATACTCGTTGATCCCGTTCGTCAGGACGAGGCGCAGGTGCAGGAAGATCAGTGCGATGAGCAGCCCGGGCACGATGAAGACGTGCAGCGTGAAGAAGCGCGACAGGGTCTCGCCCGCGATGATCGGCCCCCCGAGCACGAGCGAGACGAGCTCGGGGCCGACGAGCGGCACGCGGCCGATGATCGAGACGCCAATGCCCAGCCCCCAGTACGCGTCTTGATCGAAGCGCATGATCTGGCCGGTGAACGCGGCGCCCAGCGTCAGCACGAGCAGCACGCAGCCAACGAGCCAGGTGAGCTCGCGGGGGTACTTGTACGCACCGAACAGGAAGACCTGAATCACGTGGAGCGTGAGCAGGGCGACCATGAAGTTCGAGCCCCAGAAGTGCACGGCGCGGAGATACCAGCCCATCGCTTGCTGATAGTTGAGATACTCGAGGCTCGCGTAGGCCTCGGTGGTCGAGGGCACGTAGACGAGCGACAGACAGATGCCGGTCACGATCTGAATCACGAAGCAGAGCAGGGTCGCGCTGCCGAGGACGTACCACCAGCTCGCCGAGCGCCGCGGGATCATGTGCCCCGCCGACGAAGCGTAGAGCGACTGCAGCTTCAGTCGCTGATCGAGCCAGGCACCCAGGGCTTCGAGTCTCTCTCTCATCGAAACGCCGCCCGCTAGACCGACTGCGACAGCGTGGGCACGCGACCACCGCGCACCCAGAGCTGTCCCTTCTCGATCTTGTACTCGTACTCGAACAGCCCACGCGGCGGCGGACCCGAAGCGACCGAGCCGTCTTCGTAGTAGACGCCGCCGTGGCACGGGCACATGAAGAGCCCCGACTCGGGGAACCACCGCACGGGGCAGCCGAGGTGAGCGCAGTTGATGGCGAAGACCTGGAACTGGCCGCCCTCGATGTGACGCACCCAGCACGGGATGTCGCCGGTGACGCCATCCCAAGGTCGCGTGAAGGGGTTGCGATAGGTCGCGAGCCGCGTCTCGCGCTCGGGAAAGTGCGTCATGTCGCCGAGCGGGATCCAGGCCTGCTGCGCCTTGCGCTTGAAGACCGCGCTCGAGATGAAGCCGACGATGGGGATCGCCAGCGCCGAAGCGGCGATCGCGTTCAGGCCGAGGCCGAGCTTGAACAAGAAGCTGCGGCGGGTGACCGGCGGGACGCTGGGCGGTCGCCCGGGCTTGGACGCTTCGGGGTCGGACATCAGCGCATTCCTCCGTCTGCGCGCGCTGCGTTGGCCGGGGCGTCATCGGGGTAGGGCTGCCCGGGATAGGCGCTGCGTTTCGAGATCATCCAGGCGACGACCGTGTCGATCTCGGGCTCGGTCATCGCGCCGTGGCGCGAATGGCTTCGCCAGTCGGGCATCTCGAGGTCGGGCCGCCCGACCACGACGGTCGTGCGCAGGCCCTGGTCGCTGCGCAGCGAAAGGTAGGTCGTGTCGACGACGGCACCGGCCTGGCTCGTGCCCCGGCCATGGGCGCCGTGACAGCGTCCACAGAACTGCTCGAACACGCGCGCCCCCTCGCGCTCGTCGACCGGTTCGGCCGAAGCCGTCGCACGGTACGGCGGCACGTCGTCGGGCGGCGTCCCCCGCCACCGCTCACGCAGGCCGCCGACCAGCGCCTCGACCTGGGCGGCCGTGAGCGGCCCGCCTCGCTCGATGCCGAAGGCCGGCATCGACGTGCCGGCCACGCCGTCGCGGACGATCGAGACCATCACCTCGTCGGGCGCGTAGGCGAGATAGACGGGGTCGTTCAGCGCCTGGGCCGGACCGAGTCGACCCTCCTCGCCGTGACAGCCCGAGCAGTGCAGGCCATAGAGCGTGTCGAAGTCGACGATCTCTTGCGGATGCACGAAGCGATCGGCTTCGGTCGGCTTGCCCGGCAGGTCGCCGCACGCGAGAAGCGCGAGCCCGGTGACGGTGCACGCGATCATGGGCAGCCGGGTCACGAGTCGGCCTCCGAATCGTCGTGCGATGGCGACACGCCGCGGGCTTCGAGGCCCGCTTTCGACGCGAGGGGCAATCGCTGAAGGACCGCAATCGGCTCGATGCGCGCGATCACGAACCCGGCGACGAGTCCGAAGGCCGCCTGCGATGCGATGAACCAGATCCAGTCGATGCGCTGGTTGAGCGCAGGCGCGACCAGGCCGAGCGTCACCCAGGCGACGCCGCTCCACGCGATCGGGGCGATGAGCCCACCCCACAGCCAGGTGCGGCCGGGCAGTGTCGGGAGCAGCGCCGCGTAGACGAGGCCGACCAACATCGAGAGGCCGAAGTGCAGCACGCAAGCGAGTCCGAACGCGGTGCCGTTGAAGGCGCGCAGCGTCTCGAGGTCGGCGGTGTTGAGTGACGGCATGACCGTGGCCGCGAACAGGTTGATCGGATAGAACGGGCTGCCCTGGGCCAGCACGCCGTAGAGCATGGCGACGAGCGCCATGGCGACCCCGCCCGCGGCGCCCCCCCGGAGCCCGGCCGAGTAGGGCTGCACCTCGAGGGGCAGTCGCACACGATGCCCGCCTTCGCCGGCGCGCAGGTGCTCGACGGCCGCCGGACGAGGCGTGATCGGGGGCGGGCGCATCGAAGCGGGCTGCAGCGCGACCCGTTCGTGTCGTTCGGCCGGGAACATGTCGAACCACCAGCCAACCGCGCCCGAGACGAAGAGCACGGCGCCGACCCAGCTGACGATCACGTTCGTGACGAGTCCGGCGAAGAGCAGCGAAATGCCGAGCGCGAAGACGACCGGCCACGCCGTCGGGGTCGGCAGGTCGATCCCGTCTTCGGTCGTCTCGTGCGCTGTGTCGTGCTCTTCGGTCATGGTCTCTTCCGCACGCCGATCATCATCGGCCGATCACGTAGACGAGCGTGGCCACCGCGATCCAGACCACGTCGACGAAATGCCAGTACCACGAGAAGAGCTCGACCCGTTCGGTATGCGCAGCTTGCATGACGCCACGCGCGCTGAGCGCGAGGAGCAGCGTCATGATCCCCACGCCGATCGCGACGTGGGCCGCATGGAAGCCGACCAGCGAGAAAAAGGTGGTTCCGAACAGGTTGGTGCGAATGGTGAGCCCTGCCGAGAAGAGGTGACCCCACTCGATCGCGGTCACCGCGAGGAAGACCGAGCCGAGTGCCCACGTCACGGCCAGCCAGAGCGCGAACCGGCCGATGGCGCCGGCCGCGAGGCCGCGGGTCGCGAGCATGATCGTGCCGCTGCTCGAGAGCAGGCAGATCGTGCCGAGCGCGGGGAACTCGAGCACGTCGGCGGGCATCGGGCCATGCAGGCTCTTGCCGATGTAGAACCCGTAGGCCGCGAGAAACACCGCGAAGAACGCCGACTCGGAGAGGATCAGCAGCGCGACGCCGACGCGCCCGCGCCCGTCGCCATGCGCTGCGCCCGGGAGACCGTGCCCCGCATGAATGTCGGGCTGCGCACTACTCATACAACCAATCCGGGTCTTCGGGGTGCTTGGCGTCCCACAGCGGTCGACG
This sequence comes from Myxococcota bacterium, assembly GCA_965250285.1. Lineage (GTDB taxonomy): Bacteria > Myxococcota_A > UBA9160 > UBA9160 > UBA4427 > CAYYSY01. The sequence goes on along the minus strand of OZ252299.1, from coordinate 3,828,554 downwards.
GCTCTTGACCTCGGGGATCTCTTCGAAGTTGTACGCCGGCGGCGGTGAGCTCGTCGACCACTCGAGCGTCCAGGCGTCCCACGGGTCGGGGCCCGCCGGCTCACCCTTGCGCAGCGCGAGCAGGATCGCTGCGACGAAGAAGAGCAGGCCGATGATCTGGAACGCGATGCCGAGCGTCGTGATCTGATTCCAGATCTCCCAGCCTCGGTCGGCCGGGTACGTGTAGACCCGGCGCGGCATCCCGAGCAGCCCCTGCACGTGCATCGTGTTGAACGAGATCTGGAAGCCGACGACGAAGAGCCAGAAGTGTGCCTTGGCCAGTCGCTCGTCGACCATGCGGCCGGACATCTTCGGGAACCAGTAGTAGATGGCGCCGAAGATCGTGAAGACGAGGCCGCCGATCAGCACGTAGTGGAAGTGCGCCACCACGAAGTACGAATCGGAGAGCTGCCAGGTGAACGGGGCTGCGGCGAGCATGATGCCCGTCAGCCCGGCGATCACGAACTGGAAGAGGAAGGCGATGCAGAACATCATCGGCGGCCGGAAGCGGATCTTGCCGCCGAACATCGTACCGATCCAGTTGAAGATCTTGATGCCGGTCGGCACGCCGACGAGCATCGTCGCCAGCGCGAACCAGACGTTGAGCGGCTGGCTCATGCCGACGGTGAACATGTGGTGGGCCCACACGCCGAGCGAGAGCACGCCGATCGCGGCGGTCGCTGCCACCATGATCGGGTAGCCGAAGATCACCTTGCGCGAGAACACGGGGATGATCTCGGACGCGTAGGCGAAGCCGGGCAGCATGAGGATGTAGACCTCGGGGTGCCCGAAGAACCAGAAGAAGTGTTGCCAGAGCACGGCGTCGCCGCCGGCTTGGGTATCGAAGAAGTGAGCCCCCAGGAACCGGTCGAAGAGCAGCATCACCTGGGCGGCCGTGAGGGGCGGCAGGGCGATCAGCATCAGGAACGACACGATCATCATCATCCAGACGAACAGCGGCAGCTTCGCGAGCGTCATGCCCGGGCACCGCATCGTGAGCGCCGTGGTGATCATGTTGATCGCGCCCGACATGCTGCCGAAGCCCGAGATGAGAATGCCGAGGATCCAGTAGTCGGTCGCGTTGCCCCGCGAGAAGGCCTTGCCCGTGAGGGGGGCGTAGGCGAACCAGCCGACGTCGGGTGCTGAGCCGGCGCCGTAGAGGCCCTCGCTGCCGATGTAGCTGAAATAGAAGAGCAGGGCACCGAACAGGAACATCCAGAAGCCCCACGCGTTGAGTCGTGGGAAGGCCATGTCTCGGGCGCCAACCATCAGCGGCAGCAGGTAGTTGCCGAAGCCGGTGACGATCGGCATGCCGACGAAGAAGACCATCGTCGTACCGTGCACGGTGAAGAGCCGATTGAACGTATCGGGCTCCATCAGATCGTTCTCGGCGAAGAAGAGCTGCAGGCGCATCGCCGTGGCCTCGAGCCCGCCGATGACCAGAAACACCACCCCGCACGTGATGTACATGATGCCGAGCTTCTTGTGGTCGACCGTCACGACCCATTCGTGCAACACCTCGGTCCATCCCGCGCGCTGCGTACGCGTGGCTTCGATCGGGGTCTGCACCGGCGGGTCGAGTGTCGTCATCGCTCGGCTACTCCAGCGTCATCAGATACGCGACGACGGCGTCGATCTCGTGATCGTTCAGCCCCATCGCGGGCATCAGCGCGCCGCTCTTGAGGTGGTCGGGGTCGGCCACCCAGGCGCGGAGGTTCTCGGCGTCGTTCGGCGCGACGCCGGCGCCGATCGTCTGGCGCTCCATCAGGTGCGTGAGGTCGGGGCCGAAGCGGCCGTTGGCGACCGTGCCCCGCACGGTGTGGCAGTTGATGCACGCCGTCTCGAGAAAGATCTGTCGCCCCGCCTCGACGCCCTGCGCGTGGCTGGCCTCGCGCGCCTGCGCTCTGGCCCACGCCTCGAAACCCTCGGGCGTGTGCACAGTGACCCGCAAGAGCATGTGCGCATGCTGCGTGCCGCAGTACTCCGCACATTGACCGACGAACACGCCTTCTTCGGTCGGCTCGACCCACATGTGATTCTCACGGTTCGGGATCACGTCGGTCTTGCCCGCCAGCTGGGGGACCCAGAACGAGTGCACGACGTCGGCGCTCTGCAGGTTGAGGAACGTCGGCCGGCCCGAAGGCAGATGCAGCTCGTTCGCCGTCGTGAAGCCGTACTCGGGATACTCGAACTCCCACCACCACTGGTGCCCCACGACGGTCACGGGCATCCAGCCCTCGGGCTGCTCGTCGATCTGGAGCTCGAGGATCGTGCGCACGGTGACCAGCGAGAGCACGAACACGATGATGATCGGCACGACCGTCCAAGCGAGTTCGAGCTGATTCGAGCCGTAGACCTGGGCGGGCTCGCGGTCGTCGTCGCCCGGTCGTCCGCGGTAGCGCACGACCGTGAAGGCGATCAGGCTCATCACGACGACGAAGATCGCCGCACAGATGCCGATGACGAGATGGCTGTACTCGACGATGCCCTGGGCGGGGACCGAGGCCGCCGCGAACACACTCGTCGAGCCCGGCGCGGCGTCCTCGGCCACGACGACGGCGGGCAGGAGTGCGGTCAGGGCGGTGGTCGCGCCCACGGCCACACGGTGCAGAGATCGACGCGCCGTTCGGGGGTGCACGATAGGATCACTCGTCGAGGGGCGACGTTCGAGGCCGCCCACGCCGCCTGCGAATATACACGGATCTGCGCGCTCGAATCAGCGAAACGGTCGACTGAGAAGCCGCGTTCGAGTGCCGACCGGCCGAGATGGAGTAGCTTGCACACATGTCGGGGTCGGGGCGGATCGTGATCATCGGTGGCGGCTTTGCCGGCGCCACGCTGGCGGGTGATCTCCGCCGCAAGCTGCCTGCGGGCTACGAGATCCTCGTGTTCAGTCGAGAGAACCACTTCGTCTTCACGCCCTTGCTGGCCGAGGTCGTGGGTGCGGCCGTCGACCCCCTTCACGTCGTGTGGCCCGTGCGCGAGATGGTCCAGGGGGTGTCCTGCCGAACCGCCGCAATCCTCGACATCGATCTGGACGCCAGAGAGGTCGTCTACGAGAGCCCGAGCGGCCAGACCCTCCGAGAGCCGTACGACCACCTCGTGCTCGCCTGCGGCCAGGCGGCCGACCTCACGATCGTGCCGGGGATGGAACACCACGCCTGGCCGCTCAAGACCCTCGGCGACGCGCTCGCGCTCCGCAATCACGTCATCCAACAGCTCGAGATGGCCGAGGACGAGCCCGATCCCGCGCAGCGCGCGCGCAGACTCTCCTTCGCGGTGGTCGGCGGCGGCTTCACGGGCGTCGAGGTCGCCGGGTCGATCGTGGACCTCCTCATCGAGGCCACCGACTTCTACGAACGCTTCGGTCCGGCGGATCGGCGCGTCACGCTGGTCGACGGCGGCCCACGCATCCTCGGGCCGCTCCCCGAAGATCTGTCGGCCCGCGCAAAGCGCGATCTCGAAGACCGCGGCGTCGAGGTGCGCAATCGCGCCTCGGTGAAGGCCGTGACGGCGCACGGCATCGAGTTCGGCGACGGCGATTCGCTCGAGGCCGGAACCGTGGTCTGCGCGGTCGGGACCAACGTGCAACCCCTGCTGGCCAAGGCGTCGCTGCCGATGGACCGCAAACGCGTCGTCGTCTCGGGCGAGATGCGGGTCGAGGGGCGCGAAGACGTCTGGGCCCTCGGCGACTGCGCGGCGGTGCCGAACGCATTCGACGGGAGCATCTCGCCGACCCTCGGCCAGTTCGCCGTGCGGCAGGCGCATCAGCTCGCCGAGAACCTGGCGGCGGTGATCGCTGGGGGTCAGCCCAAGCCCTTCCGCTATCACACGAAGGGGATGTTCGCGGCGGTCGGCCGCGGCCGCGCCGTGGGCAACCCGTTCGGCCGACATGTGACCGGTTGGCCGGCCTACCTGATGTGGCGCGCGATCTACTGGTCGAAGATGCCAAGCCTCGCCCGGCGATTGCAGATCGCCTTCGACTGGCTCTGGGGCACGTTCTTTCGGCCGGGCATCGTCGAGATCAGCACGCTCCGCACGGGTCGACCGGTCGAAGAGTCGGCCTCACCGAAGAACGCCGATTCGGGCTGAGCGTCTGCGGCGGTACGCGCAGGCATTATGCGCGAGAGCGAAGCGCTACTGCTGCTGCGCCTCTTCGAACTCTTTCGCCTCGGTCGCCTGCTCCATGCGGATCTGCTGCTTCTTGCGCTCTTCCTCGGTCATCGCATCCTGCGCGTCCGAGTTCGGCACCGCCTCTTCATGAGCGGGCTGCAGGCCTCGGTAGTCGTCGTCACTCCCGCAACCGAACGCGCCCCCGGCCAGCATCGAGGCCAGGAACAGGTGGCTCGAGATTCGTCGGATCCGCGTCGTGGCTCGGTTCATGGCGACCTTCTCCCTCTGTCGATTCGAAGCGCGTCGATCGTCATGCGACGACCAGGCGAAGCAGTGGCGGCAGCATAGTCAGGCTCGCGACGAGGCGCTCGCCGGGCAGCCGCTGCGGTCTTCAGGCCGCCTTCGTGTTCGCGAAGACTCGAGAGGGCAGCCTGATCCGGTACACGGCCATCAGGATGACCGTCGCTGCGATGACCTGAAAGACACGGGTCAGGGGTTGAATCAGATCGTCGCTCGGCCGCGGCGCGTCGCCGAGGCTCCACGCGAAGACCATGCCCGCCTGTACGCCCAGGTACGACACCGACGGCATACTGACGAGTAGCCCGCAGAGCCAGGTGACGACGAACACCACGACCATCAGGCTGTAGATGCTCGTCATCGAGTCCATCAAGAACACGTAGACGAGAACGGTCGTGATGCCGCCTGCCAGCGCGCCCCCGAGGCGGAGCGACGCCTTGTCGCGTCGCGCGCCGTGCCCCGTGACCAGGCCGAGCACCAGCGTCGTGACCCACATCATGCTTGCGAGCTCGGGGCGGCGGACGACGGCGGCCAGCACCGAGCAGAGCACGCATGCGAGCCCGATGCGAAGCGCGCGGTCGAGGCTCTCGGTCAGCGTCATCGCCGGCGGTGGCCCGGCCGCCCCCCGTTCGCACCGCAGGACGACGCAGCCGAGTGTGACGAGGACGGCGCCGAGCGCGATGAAGAAGATGCGGTCGCCGACGAGGGTCGGCGCGGTCTCGGGTGCGTCGAGGGCCGACATGGCGAACATCGCGCTGAGAGGCAGAAAGAGCGTCACCGCGTACTGCGCCCGCGTGTAGGGGACGATGGCGAAGCCCAACACCATGGCAGCGAGGCTCACGAAGATGATCCACTGAGGCTGCGGATCGGCGACGCCGAAGAGGGCGATCACCCAGATCGCACACGCGCTCGTGCCGGCGACGCGCAGGCAGGCGCGCATCCATGTGCCGTCGGCTGCGGGCGCGATCAGGGTAAGCCCGGTGATGACCGACCAATGCGAGTGCCCGAGGGTCATCCCGTGACCGATGCCGACCCCCACGGCGGCCGCGAACGCCGCGACGAGCGCGCGTCGAATCGCGAGCGAACTCACTCGACGATCCGGACGTGGGCGGTCGTGCCCATCGTGAGGGGGCGATCGGTATCGAGGCGGATCCGCACCGGGATCCGCGCGGCGAGCTGCACCCAATCGAGCGTCTTCTCGACGACGGGTACGCCGCTCACGTTGTCGAGGGTGTAGACCCCGCGCGCGACGCTCACGACCTCGCCGTCGAAGACCTCGTCGGGGTACTGCCAGAGCGTGACCTCGGCGCGAGCACCGGGCACGGCGGGGGCCAGATACTGCTCCTTCATGTACGCGAGCACGTGAAAGCTGTCGGCGTCGATCAAAGCGAAGATCGTGTCGCCGGCCGAAACGTACTCGCCGACCTGGGTGTCGAGCCCGGTCACGATGCCTGCGAACGGCGCGTGCACTTCGCAGTACGCGAGCTCGACCTGGGCCAGCGCCAGCAGGCCCGCCGTCTCTGCGACCTCGGCCTGCGCGTGATCCGCTGCCGCGGTGGCGTCGTCGAGCGACTGCCGACTGACGACGCTGCCCGCGTCGTACTCTTCCTGCACGCGCTTGAGGCGAATCTGCGCGTCCTTGGCAGTGGCGAGCGCGGCGGCGTGCTGGCCCTTGGCCGCTTCGACGCGCGCCTCGAAGGGCCGGCGATCGATGCGGAAGAGCAGGGCCCCTGCTTCGACCCGCTGGTTGTCGACGACGGCGAGCTCGTCGATCGGCCCCGAGACGTTGGCCGTGACGCGGATCGAGTCGGCGGCCACCACGGCGTCCTGCGTGCGGCCCAGGCCATCGCGATCGACGTACACGAGCAGGCCGCCGCCGATCGCGATCAGCAGCAACGCGACGACGACGAGATTGGCGACGACTTCCGCTCGCGACTGCGGTTCGTCCTGTGCCTTCGGCTCGGGCTCCGGCATGTCGGCTCCACCGCTCCTCGATCGATCCGCGCAGACGATACAGGGCCCGCACCCGGCGCTTCGACGCTCGACCGGCTCGGGGCGGTTGGCTCGTGGCCGCCCGCACGCGGCCCCGCTCGGTCCCCCGATTCGCGCGACGCGAGCGGGTGTCGCGGCCGCGGTTGCGCCCTCGCGTTCCGAATTCAGACGCTGGCGACGCGATCGGGTCGACTTCGTAAACAATTGAATTTGTTGACAAAAATAGGCACGCCCGAGTAGGTCGGGCGCCTCGTGGGCATCGCGCCCGTCGACCCGGTCGTTCGGGTTGTCATCGCCGCCAGCGCTGTGCACCCTTGAGTGTTCCGGGGTGCCCGCCGTCGGTGCGCGCGGCACCGGTTGATTCGCGCTCGATCACCTTCGTGCGCGGGGTCGAGCCGATTCGGTTCAGCGCGGAGCTGTGGGCCAGTGAGCCTCCCGAACGTGATCAATCCCTTCGAAGTCGCCGTGGACGCGCGCGTGTACGTCTCGCGCCCCGCGAGCGACGACGCATTGGGCCAGCTCGAGCGGCTCGTCTCCGAAGTGGCGCCGGCCGTCGTTCTGCGCGGACCGGCCGGGATCGGCAAGAGCATGTTGCTCGCGGTGCTCGACGAGCGATTCGCGGGCTCGTGGCGAGTCGCGCGGATCGCGGTCTCGCCTTCGCCCTCGATGGAGATCTCACACCGCGTGCTCGACCAGCTCGAGGTCGAGCGCGAAGACGAGGGCGATCCCTCGGCTGCACTCGCGCTGGCCGCGCGCAATGCGGCGGCGCGTGGGCGGCGCGTGCTCGTGATCGTCGATCAGGCCACGCATGCGCCGGTCGCATCGTCGCGGCAGCTGGTCCGCGCCGCGACGCGCGCACGCGGTGATCTCTGCGTCGTGTTCGCGGTGACCGAGGATGAGGCCGACGCGGCGTCGTTCGAACGCGAGATCGGAGCTGAAGCGGCCGTCGTGACCGTCCGTTTCGATACGCCCATGGATGCGGAGGAGACCGCCGAGTACATCCGTCGTCATCTCGGCGAGTCCTCCGACGCGGCCGCACTCGAGGACAAGTTCGACGAATCAGCCATGCGCTACGTGACCGAGGGGGCGCGTGGCAACCCGCGGCGCGTGAACGCGCTCGCCTACGAGACGCTGCGCAGGCTCGCGGCGGGCGAACCGATTCCCGACCGTTATGACGGCGCGGCGGACCCGGGCGCTTCGCCCGCGCGCCCGCGCACGCAGCCGTTCGAAGACGTCTGGAACGCCCAGGGAAGCCTCGGCGGCGGGCTCCTCGGGGGCGACGCGCGTCGCAGCGCCGAGGCGTCGGACCCGATGCACGAGCTGTTTCCCCCCGGTTTTCTCAAGACGGGGATCGGGCCGCTCGTGCCGCCCGACGAGACGGCGACCGACGAGGGCGCGCAGGGCCGAGATCAGTCAGCGCCGGACACACAGCGCCCGGCGTCAACGGACGTCGACCGCACCTCGGCCCCGCCGCCGGCGTCATCGCTGACGTCTGCTGCCTCCACGTGGCCGCTGAGCCCCGCGCCGCAGGTCGGCGCGTCGTCGCCGCCGGCGACCGCGCGCACCTCGGCCCCGTCGACCGAAGCGTCGCCCCCCACCGGCCTGGCCGATCCGCCCGCCTCGCCGCGCGTGGCCGATGCCGCGTCGGCAACGACGACGACGACAACAGGAGAAAGAGGCGAAGCCGCGTCCGTGGCGGCGGCTCCGGAGCCGTCGCGACCGATCGGGGCAGCGAAGCGGCAGTGGATCCTCATGGCGGCCGTGGTGGTTGCGGCGGTCATGGGTGGATACATGGCGGGCCGCGTCGATCGCGACCCCGCCGCGCCCACGCTCGCGACCGCCGAGGCGGCTGTCGACGAGGCGGCCTCCGCATCGCCCGAGCCGGTCGAGATCGAGGCCGAGGGATCCGCTTCGCTGCCGCTGCTCTCGCACGATCTGCCCACGCGTCGAATGATCCTGGCGCCCGACCGTCCGCTCGCGGCGCTGGCGCCGCCGATGGCGGGCCCGCTCGCGCGTGCGCCCGTCGCGCCGGCTGCGCCTCCGCGCCCGGCGCCGAGCCGGCCCGAGTCGAAGCCGGCGCTCGGTGCGGCGGTCGCCCCGTCGCCCGCGATGACCACCTCGCCCGAGTCGACGGCGCCGTCGACGGCGCGCGCAGTCGCGCTGGCCACGCCCAGTGCAGCGGCGGCGCCCGCTCGCGCGCCGGTGCCGGCGACACCCGCCGCCGCGCGAAGAGCGCCCGCAGCGAAGCCCGAGCGAACGCCGGCGGCGCGCGATCGATCTGCGACGCCCGCGTCGACGAATGAGCCCGCCCGCGAGGCCGCCGACGGCTCGGTCACGGCCATCGTGATCGGCCCGCGCGACGCGGCCGATCCCGGCGCGCCGGCAGCGGCCTATGCCCGGGTGCGGGTCGAGCTCGAGCCGGGCACGACGCTCAGCGTGGACGGCGAGCGCATCGGCGTCGCGCCGATCGCCGATCTCGTCATCGCACCCGGCCTGCACACGTTCGTGGCCGAGCTGCCCGGTGGCGTCGAGATCGAGCAGCTGATCCAGGTGATGCCCGATACCGGCGTGATCGAGTTCTGACGTCGCGGCGCATCGGCGCAGCGCGCCGAAACCCGCTCAGCGATCGATGATGACCTGAAGACCGCCGCTGTCGTCGTCGAGGTCACCGAAGCTGACGACGGTGCGGCCCCCGGTGCGCTCGATGCCCCAGACGAACTTGCCCGGGTCGATCCGCTCGAGCTCGGTCTGATCCTGCGGCGTCGTGATGCGCAGGACACGCACGCCTTCGGTGCCCTCCGAGACGTAGAAGGTCGTGCCCTCGGCCTTCACTTCGTACATCGCGTACGCGGTGGAGATCGAGTCCTCCTGCACCGGCGCCGTCGGGTCGTCGGCCGAGAGGATCAGCAGACCCGCCGTCCAGATCGGCATGTAGACGACCCCGTCGACGTAGAGGACGTCTTGCGGGATCGCACCCGGGATCGATTCGGTATCGAACCGACCGATCTCGATGGCGAGACTCGGATCGCTGACGTCGAGCACACGCAGCCCGCCATCGGCTGCGACGTAGGCGGTGTCGCCGCTCACGTCGATGTCGAGCACCGCGCCCATGTCCGGGTCGTCGAAGCCCACGCGCGTCAGCTCGAACGGATCGGCCGGATCGCTCACGTCGAGCACGACGACGCCGCCGTTGTAGTCGGCCACATAGGCGATATCGCCGGCGAGCTCGACGGCCTCGGTCCAGCCTTCGGTGTCGAAGATCGCGACGGGGTCGTCGCCGAGCGCGTCGAGGTCGACGATCCACACGCCACACGGACCCGTCGAGAGATAGGCGAGGCTGCCATCGATCTCGACGTCCTCGACCATGAAGTCGACGACTTCGGGGCCGTAGATCTCCTCATCGATGCACGTGACCGGATCCCAGGCGTCGACGATCGTCGGCGAGGTCGGGTCCGAGATGTCGACGATGTGGATGCCGTCGTCGAAGCTCGCCACGACGACGAGGTCGTTGCGGAACGCCTCGACGTCTTCGCCCCAGCTCGCCAGACGGCCGACGGCGCGCTCGGGGTCGACGACCACTTGCAGCGTCTCCGAGGCGACGCCGCCGACGCCGGTGCACGTCAGCGTATAGTCAGCCGTCTCGAGCGGCGTCAGCCACGCCGACGTGCCGCTCGGGTCGCGCGCACCTTGCCAGCTGCCCCCGGCGACACAGGTGTCGACGTCCGTGGTGCTCCAGGAAAGCCGCGTGCGTCCACCGGCGGCCATCAGCGTTCTCGTGCTGGTGAACGACAGGGTCGGCTCGGGGACGACGGTCACGGTCACGCTCTGGCTGACGGTGCCGCTCAAGCCCGTGCACTCGAGCGTGAACGTCGTGGTCTCGTTCACCACGATCGATTCGGTGTCGCCGTCCGATGTCTTCGCCCCGCTCCATCCTGCGCTGGCCGAGCAGCTCTGTGCGTCGGTGGGCGACCAGTTGATCTGGGTCGAAGCGCCCGCGGCCAGACGAACCGGGTCGGCGCTCAGTTCGAGCGCCGGAGGGGGCGCCACCCGCACCGTGATGTCGGCGGAGCGCTCTGCACCCACACTGTTCGCGCATGTGAGCGTGTACACGGTCTCGGGGGCGGTGGGCCGAACCACCCGGCTCGCCGTGCCGATGGGAACCGAACCGCTCCAGTCGCCGGCGCCCGATGCCGTGCAGCTCACCGCATCGGTCGTGACCCAGCTGAGCGTGCTCGACCCGCCGTTGCCGACTTCGAGCGGATCGGCATTGAGGATCACCGTCGGCGGCGGATCCCCGGGTGAAGAGCTGACGGTCACGGCGGCCGTATCGATCGCGACGCCGCCCGGGCCCGTGCATGTGATCGTGTAGACCGTGTCGACGGTCGGCGTGACGAGCGCTGCCGCTGGTCCGGTCGAGACCGTTCCTGACCAGTCGAGCGCACCCGAAGCGTCGCATGACGTGGCGTTCGTCGTCGCCCAGGCGAGCGCCGTCGAACCGCCGAGCAGCACGTTGTTGGGGTCGGCCGTGAGGGTGACCGTCGGCGTGATGTTGACCGTTGCTTCGGCGTTCTGGGCCTGACCCACGGCGTCGGTGCAGGTCAGCGTGTAGGTCGCGTTCGTCTGCGGCGTGACGAGCACGGGGCCGCCGTCGACGGGTACGCTGCCCGTCCACGCGGGATCCTGCGCGCTGAACGCAGTGCAGCTCACCGCGTTGTCCACCGACCAGCTGAGACTGCTCGAGCCGAGCGGTGCGATCGTCTCGGGGCTCGCGACGAGCTCGACCGTGGGCCCGGCCGAGACGATCACGGTGACGCTGTCCTCGACCTGCTGATCGAACGCGTCGGTGCACGAGAGCGTGTAGGTCGCGGTCTCGGCGGGCGTCACGCCGAGCGATCCGCCGGTGGGAGAGCGAGCGCCCGCCCAGCTCGGGTCTTCGTCGCTCGACGCGATGCAGCTCGAGGCTTCGCTCACGACCCAGTCGAGCGTCGTCGAGTTGCCGGCCGCGATCGTCGAGGGCGTCGCCGTGAGCGTGACGGTCGGAAGCGGAGCGATCGTGACGGTGGTGTTCACCGGCGCACTGCCGGCGCCGCCTTCACCCGAGCACGACATCGAGTACGTCGTCGACGTCGTGGGAGAGACCGAGACGCTGCCGCTCGTCGCGCCGCTGGTCGAGAAGCCGGTGCCCGAGCACGAAGTGGCATTCGAGCTCGACCAAGTGAGGGTGCTCGAGCCGCCGGCAGCGATGATCGAGGGGGCCGCGTTCAGCTGCGCACTGACGCTGCCGCCCACGCTGATCGTCACGGTGGCCGGGGTGCTCGACGCGCCGCCTGCGCCTGCGCAGACGAGCTGGTACGTCGACGTGACCGTGGGCGTCACGGTGACCGTGCCGCCCGCGACGCTGCGCGCACCGTTCCAGCTGGCGTCTTCGGCGCTCGATGCCACACAGCTCGACGCGTTGGCGCTGCCCCAGGTGAGGTCGCTCGTACCGCCCTGCGCGATCGAGGTCAGTGTCGCGCCGAGAGTGGCCGTCACCGCTTCGCCCACGGCGATCGTCACGCTGGCAGGCGTGCTCGTCGCACCGCCCGCGCCTTCGCAGGTCAGCGTATACGTCGACGTCACCGTGGGCGAGACGGTGAGCGTGCCGCCGCCGATGGGCTGCCCGCCGCTCCAGCTCGGATCCTGCGCGCTCGAGGCGGTGCAGCTCGTCGCGTTGGTGCTGCTCCACGAGAGCTCGCTCGACCCCCCGAGCGCGATCGAGAGCGCGGTCGCATCGAGGCTCGCCGTGACGGCCGGGCCAACTGAGACGTTCGCATTCTGCACCGGGCTCGTCGCGCCACCGGCACCTTCGCACGTCAGCGTGTACGCCGTGGTCAAGATCGGTGAGACCGACACGCTGCCGCTCGTCGCGCCCCCAGTCGCGAAGCCGGTGCCCGTACAGCTCGTCGCGTTGACGCTGCTCCACGAGAGCTCGCTCGAGCCGCCCTGCGCGATGGAGGAGGGCGTGGCGGTGAGCGTGGCCGCGACGGCCGAGCCCACGGTGACGCTGGCCGCAGCGCTCGGGCTCGTCGCCCCGCCTGCGCCGGTGCACAAGACCGAGTAGTTCGTCGTGGTCGTCGGCGAGACCTCGGCCGAGCCGTTCGGGGCGCCGGCGGTGTCGAAGCCGGTGCCCGTACAGCTCGTCGCGCTCCCGCTGCTCCACGTCAGCTGACTCGAGCCGCCCGGTGCGATCGACTCGGGCGTGGCGGTCAGCGCGACGGTGACGGCCGAGCCGACGACGACCGTCACATTCGCCGGCGCACTCTCGGCGCCGCCCGCGCCCGCGCAGACGATCGTGTACGTCGCGGTGGCCGTTGGCGTGACGTCGAGGGTGCCGCCGCCCACTGCCCGCGAGCCGTTCCAGGCGGGGTCGTCCGTACTCGACGCCGTGCAGCTTGTCGCGTTCGTGCTGCCCCAAGTGAGCTGGCTCGTCCCGCCGAGCGGCATCGCGGTCGGGTTCGCTGCGAGCGAAGCGGTCACGGCGGCGCCCACCGTGATCGTCGTCGTCGCTGGCGGGCTCGACGCGCCGCCCGCGCCCGTGCACGTCAGCGCGTAGGTCGAGTCGACCGTTGGCGTGACGGTGACGGTCCCGCCGCCCGGCGAGCGAGCGCCGTTCCACGCGGCATCCTGGGCGCTCGACGCGGTGCAGCTCGTGGCGTTCGTGCTGCCCCACGTCAGCTCACTCGAGCCCCCCGACGCGATCGATGTCGGGTTGCCGACGAGCGAGGCCGTGACGCCAGCACCGACCGTCACGGTGGCATTCGCCACCGGACTCGTGGCGCCGCCAGCACCACTGCACGTCACCGAGTACGCGGTGGTCGTCGCCGGCGCGACGTCGATGCTCCCGCTCGGTGCGCCGCCCGTCGAGAAGCCGACACCGACGCAGCTCGTGGCGTTGTCGCCGCTCCAGTCGAGCGTGCTCGTTCCGCCCTGGGCGATCTGGCCGGGCGTTGCGGTGAGCGTCGCGCCGACGGCCGCGCCGACGGTGACCGACGTGGAGGCCGGGGCGCTGGTTGCACCGCCGGCGCCCGTGCACGTGACCGAGTAGTCGCTGTCTGCGGTCGGTGTGACGACCACCGATCCGCTCGCGGCCGCGCCCGTGTCGAAGCCGCTGCCGACGCAGCTCGTCGCGTTCACGCCGCTCCACTCGAGCGTCGTCGATCCGCCGAGCGCGATGGCCGCGGGCGTCGCGCTGAGCGACGCGGCGACCGGTCCGCTCACGGTCACGGTCGCCTGGGCGATGGGGCTGTTGGCGCCCCCGTTGCCCGTGCAGGTCACGCCGTACGCCGAGCTGGTCGTCGGTGACACGTCGATCTGGCCGCTGACCGCGCCCCCCGTCGAGAAGCCGATGCCGGTGCAGCTGGTGGCGTTCGAGCTGCTCCACTCGAGACTGCTCGCTCCACCGAGTGCGATGGTGTCGGGCGTCGCCGTGAGCGCGGCCGAGATCGCCGGCCCGACCGCGACCGTGAACTCGGCCGAGTCGTTCGCACCACCCGAGCCCGTGCAGTCGACCGCGTAGACCGTGGTCGAGGTGGGCGAGACCGGCACGCTGCCGGCCACGGCACCGCCGGTCGTGAAGCCGGTGCCCGTGCAGCTGGTCGCGTTCGAGCTGCTCCACGAGAGCAGGCTCGAGCCGCCGAGTGGGATCGCGTCGAAGTCGGCGGTCAGGAAGGCGGTGACGCCGCCTCCGACCGCGACGCTCGCCGTGGCGGCGCTGCTCGTCGCACCGCCCGCGCCGACGCACGTCACCGAGTAGATCGTCGACGATCCGGGCGACACCGACACCGTCCCACTGGCGGCGCCGCCGGTCGAGAAGCCGGTGCCGGTGCAGCTGATCGCGTCGGTGCTGCCCCAGGTGAGACCGCTCGATCCACCGAGCGCGATGGTCGTAGGGTTCGCGCTGAGGCTACTGGTCACCGGGGGGCCGATCGTGAGCGAACCGTCGGCCGGCGCGCTCGACGCGCCGCCATTGCCCGCGCACGTCACCGAGTAGGCGGTGGTGGTGGCGGGCGCGACCGAGATGCTGCCGCTCGGTGCACCGCCGGTCGAGAACCCCGTGCCCGTGCAGCTCGTCGCGCTCGTGCTGCTCCACGTCAGGTCGGCCGACCCACCGAGGGGAACTGCGCTCGGTGTCGTGATCAGCGTGGCCGAGACGGCCGGGTCGACGCTCACCGTGACGTCGACGGGATTGCTGGTCGCGCCGCCCGAACCCGTACAGGTGATCGAGTACACCGTGGTCGCCGTCGGTGAGACGTCGACGCTGCCGGCTGCGGCGTCACCCGTTGTGAAGTTGGTGCCCGTGCAGGAGTCCGCGTTGGCGCCGCTCCAGGTCAGCTGGCTCGTGCCGCCGAGCGGCACGCTCAGGAAGTCGGCGTCGAGCGTCGCTGTGACCGCCGCGCCGACCGTGACCGTTTGCTCGGCCGCGCTGCTCGTGGCGCCGCCGACGCCGGTGCAGACGAGGGCGTAGAGTGTGGTGGTCGTGGGCGCGACGGCGACGCTGCCGCTCGTCGCGCCGCTGGTCTCGAAGCCCGTCCCGGTGCAGCTCGTCGCGTCGGTGCTGCTCCAGGTGAGCAGGCTGCTGCCGCCGAGTGGAATCGTATCGACGTCTGCGCCGAGGCTGGCCGTCACCGCCGCCCCCACCGTCACGGTTTGTTCCGCCGGTGCGCTGGTGGCTCCCCCTGCACCGCTGCAGACCACCGAGTAGAGCGTCGTCGTCAGCGGCGTGACGGGCGCGCTGCCGCTCGTCGCGCCGGCCGTGTCGAAGTTCGTGCCGATGCAGCTGGTTGCGTCGGTGCTGCTCCACGTGAGCAGACTGCTGCCGCCGAGCGGGAGCGTTGCGAGATCGGCGCCGAGCGTCGCCGTCACGGCGGCTCCGACGGTCACGGTCTGTTCCGCTGCAGGGCTCGTCGCACCGCCGGCCCCCGTACACACCACCGAGTACAGCGTCGTCGTCGTCGGGGCGACGGCGACGCTGCCGCTCGTCGCGGCGCCCGTATCGAAGCCCGTGCCTGCGCAGCTGGTGGCGTCCGTGCTGCTCCACGTCAGTTGACTGGTGCCACCGAGCGGGATCGTGTCGACATCGGCACCGAGCGTGGCCGTCACCGCCGGACCGACGCTGACGGTCTGCTGCGCGGGCGCGCTCGTGGCGCCGCCCGTCCCCGTGCAGGTCACCGAGTAGAGGGTGGTCGTCGCGGGCGTCACGCTGATGCTGCCGCTCGCGGCACCGGCGGTGTCGAAGTTCGTTCCGATGCAGCTCGTGGCGTCGGTGCTGCTCCAGGTGAGCTGGCTGGTGCCGCCGAGAGGGATCGTGTCGACGTCGGCGCCGAGGGTCGCGGTGACTGCGGGGCCCACGGTGATCGTCGCCGAGTCGACAGCCTGTCCGCCGGGCCCATCGCAGGTCACGGTGTAGAGCGTCGTCGTGGTCGGCGAGACGCCCTGACTGCCTCCCGCGGCATCGAGCGCGCCCGTCCAGCCATCCGACGCGGTGCACGTGTCGACGTCGGCCGTGACCCACGTGAGCGTGCTGGTGCCGCCGGTCGGCATCGTGTCGGGGGCGGCGCTGAGCGTGACCGACTGCGCCGCAGCGCTCTGCGCCGTTGCGAGCCCGACCGTCAGCAAGACGAACCAGAGAAGGACGTGTCGCTCGACGGCTCGGCGTCTGGTTGCAGACCCGTCGGTCAAAGAGCGCACACGCGTCCGCCGGAGCGCCCTCTTCATCGGGCGTCCCCGAGCGAAGCCATGCCGTAGCACGGTCGCGTCGGATCGGCGGATGTCATGGGCGGATCACCCAAGATGAGATCCCGAGAGCAGCGTGATGCCAGCCACACCGACGCACGAAGGAGAGGGGGATGTTCGGCTGGAGGGGGCCCCGAACGGACGCCCGATGATATCCGACCGGCACGAAGCTGTGGCGGGCGGATCCGGGCGCGAGTGAGCGCCTCGACACGAATCGCGTGCGGGAATTCCCAATTCCGGCCAAGTCTTGTGGCATCGACGCGCCGACGTGTCGCGTGGGCAGCTCTCGTGCAGCTTGGCGGCAACCGGGTCGCCGCTTCGGGTGCGCAGGCCCCGCGTGGGTCCGAGGCGGGTCCTCGACAAGCGCGACCGTTCCCACGAAGATGTCGCCCGTGCCGGTCTACGCAGCGCAGCAGCGAAGCCCATTCGCGACGGGACGTCGCCGCCGCACCGCTGTGCGCGTGCTGACTGCGTTCGTTCTGTTGACGCTTCTGTGTGTCACATCTGCGTCGGCCTCCGATCAGACCGAGCTGCTCTACAACCGGGGCGTCGCCGCGTACGGGACCGGCGACGATGTCGCGGCGCGAAGAGCCTTCGAAGCCGTGGTCGAGCAGAACCCGGCAGACGCCGACGCCCACGTCTACCTCGGCCTGATCGCGCGCAAGCAGGGCGAAACCGAAAACGCCATCGCGTCCCTGCGGAGGGCCGCCGAGCTCGATCCCGACGACGTCGCGACGCAGACCGTGCTCACCGAGACCCTTCTGCTCGCCGGACAGAACGACGCGGCCCGCACCCAGGCGCGACAGGCGCTCACGATGGCCCCCAGCGACCCGCACCTGCTGCTGTACGCGGGCATCGCCGAGTACCGAACCGGAGACCCGCGCAAGGCGATCGGTGACCTCGAGGAGGCGCGTCGCCTCGACCCCGGACTCGAGCGGGAGTCGCTCTACTACACGGGGCTGGCTCAGATCGCGCTCGGCAACCTCTACGCCTCGTCGGCTGCGTTCGGGGATCTGGCAGAGGATTCGCCCGGCCATCCGCTCGGCAACTCGGCCCGCGCGCTGAGGGAGCAGATGGCCCCGCTCACCGAGAGCCGCATCTGGTTCGTGAGCGCGACGGCGGGCATCGAAGCCGACACGAACCCGACCGCCGCGAGTAAGGTGATCGACAGCGATGCCGACGTGCTCGGCTCGTTCCGCCTGCGCGCGCTCGTCGACGCGTATCGCGGGGGCGGGTTCACGCTGCGCGCCGGCTACGATGGCTTCTTGGCGGGCTACGCGAACGACAGCCTCGTGAACGAGCAGACGCATGTCGCCCGCGCTCTGGCGACCTACGACTACATGAACGCGAGCTTCGGTGTGCGGTACGACTACAGCATCACGCTGCTCGACTTCACTGAGAAGTTCCGTGGCACGCACTCGATTCAGCCGATCGTGAACCTGCGCACCGGTGATCTCGGCGTCACGCAGGCGTTCTACCAGATTCAGCTCGACGACTACTTCCTGCCGCCCGTCTCGCCCGAGCTCGATCAGAACGGCAACCGCCAGGCCGTCGGTCTGAACCAGATTCTGATGTTCGACGGCCTCTTCTCGTCTGCGCGCTTCGGAGCGGCCTACCTCAGTCGCTCGACGGACGGCACCGAGTGGGACTACCGCGGGCTCGAGCTGAATGTCGGCGGTGGCGTGCTTCTGCCGTGGCGCGGCATGACCTTCTCGACCCTCTATCGCTACGCGCGGCTCTGGTACCAGAACCCGAGCATCTTCCCTGAGCAGATCGGGACCCAACCCCCGGCGCCCGGCCAGGGCGTGCGGCGTCACGAGAACGTCCACAATCTCTCGTTCGATCTGAACGTACCGCTGTGGCGGCAGCTCTCGGTGGCCCTCGCGGCGAACATGAACTTCCGCAGCTCACAGATCGACGTGCTCGAGTACGATCGACATCTCTTCGGAGCGTATTTCACATGGAACTTCTGAGAAGGCGAGATCGTCGGATCCGCGCCGGCGA
This sequence comes from Myxococcota bacterium, assembly GCA_965250285.1. Classification (GTDB taxonomy): domain Bacteria; phylum Myxococcota_A; class UBA9160; order UBA9160; family UBA4427; genus CAYYSY01. Next base: position 3,810,338 of record OZ252299.1, on the reverse strand, counting down.
CGAAGCGTGTGAAGAGGCTCGCGCCGGTCGCTCGGCGGCTGCCCGACTCTGCAGCCGACAACTCGCGCGGGTCGCACTTGGTCTGGTCTGCTGGTTCGTCGGTTCGGGCACTGCACTCTCGGCGATGGCCGCAGAGACCGTCGTGACGGCGGCGTTCGGCACGGTGCGCGCCGACGGGAGCGAGCTCGCGGTCGGTCGGAGCGTCGATGTGCCGGCCTCGGGCGCGATCGAGGTCGAGACCGGTCTGAGCTCCGGCTGCGCGCTGGTGCACGGCGAGGCCTTGCTCATCGAGATGGGACCGAGCACGAAGCTGAGCCTCCGGCCAGGTGACGGCGCCGAAGGGCCCCTCGTGAAGGTCGAAGATGGCCATGTGCGGTTCACCACGCGACTCGATGCATCCGATGCGGCGACCGAGATTCGCACGCCATCGGCCATCGTTCGGCCGCGCTCGAGCACGATCCACGTCGAAGTGAACACGGGCGAAGGGACCACGCTGGTGACGAGTCTCGACGACCGAGCGTTCGTGTTGAGCAACGATGCTCGCCACAAGCGAGGGGTCTTCCTGAACACGTCGCAGTGGGTGAGCGTCCCGGTCGGCGGGGCCCCGGGCAGCATCGAGAAGATCGACGATTCGACCATCGAAGGGCTCGGCGGAGTCGCGTCGCAGCGGCGGTACCGCGTCAGCGCGCTGAACGACATCTCGCGCGACGAGAGCACGACGCTGCTCGCCGACATCGTGGAGCGAGACATTCCCGACGGCGAGCCGACGTCGCTCGCGCATCCGCTGCCGACGCCCAAGGCGTTCGAGTTCAAGACCGAAACGATCGACCGCACGCTCGTCTGCGATCCGACGACCTGCGGCCTGTTCAGCGTACCCGACTTCGATCCGGGGCCGAGCGATCCGCCCGGGTGCATCGGGATCCCTGGCGAGCAGTGCCAGCGTTAGCGTAGGGCTGGGCGGATCTTGCGCCCGCGGCGTACTCTGTCGAGATGACGTCGTTCGCTGCGCCCGGCTACATGATCCACGGCATCCCCCAGAGCCTCTTCACCCGCAAGCTCGAAGCGGCCTTCGCGTTCTACGGGCTCCCTTTCGAGCGCGCACCACGTGGCATCGGCGAAGGCGGGGTCGGTCAGCGCGCGGGGACGCATCAGATCCCGATCCTCGAAACACCCGAGGGTTGGGCGCTTGCTGATACGACGCCGATCCTCGAGCTGCTCGACGCGCGGTACCCGACGCGCCGGCTCTTTCCAGCTGGGCGTTTGGGGGTGCTCGTCCACGTCGTCGAGGAGATCCTCGACGAGTGGGTGGCGCGCGTGATGGTGCACTTTCGCTGGCACTACATCGAAAATACGGTGCACGTGATCGAAGAGTTGACCGGCGAGACGCTGTCGGCCGACGCAGCGCGCGAGCATCCGATGGCGCGATGGGGGCCGCGCGCATGTCGCGCGACCGGAACCGAGTCGGAAGGGCAACAGAAAGCGGCGGAGACCGAATACCTCGGCCTGCTGCAGGCGCTCGACGCGCAGCTCGAACACACGGCCTTCGCGCTGGGGGATCGTCCGACCGCCGTCGATGCGATCCTGCTCGGTGGGCTCCACGCCCACACCCACGCCGATCCGATTCCCGATCTGTCGCCCTACGGTCGGGTCGTTGCATGGGCCGAGGGCGGTGCGTTCGAAGCGGCCGCACGAGTCGAGGGCCGCGATCTCGCGCCTTTTCCAGCGAGTACGCCGTTTGCGCAGCACGTGGTCGCGCTGGGCGCCGCAGAGTACGCGCCCTTCGTCGTCGCGAACGCGCAGGCGCTGGCCGCCGGTCGCAAGGCGTTCGAGATCGATACCTACGGCGAGACGACCAGCTATCTGGCACGCCCGTATCCGGAGCGGTCGAGGCGGATGATTCAGCGTCGGATCAGTGAGCAGCTCATCCCCGAAGATCGAGAAGAGGTCGAGGGGTGGCTGCGCGACGTCGGGCTCCAGTGCTTCCAGCCGTAGACGCGTCCTCCAGTCAGTCGGTCAGGCTCGCGACGCGGGCGCGCACGAGCGCCTGCAGCTCGGCGGACATCTCGCGACGATACGCGGCGTAGCGCCGCTGCCCGTACATCTTCTGAAGTGTCGGCTGCGAGACGGCAAAGTAGTGGACGGCGCCGAGCATCGAGTAGACGAACGCGAACGCGTGCACATCGTCGATCGGCGCCCGAGCGGGCAGCGCGCGCGTGATCGCGACGAGCTCGTCGAGGAACGGGCGCAGGTACCAGGTGCGTGCCTTCTCCGCGCGGTCTCGATTGTCGAGCAGCTCGCGCATGAGCAGCTGCGCGCGATCGACGTCCGCTGGCAGAAAACAGAGAAAATCGAGGAGGAACGCTTCGAGCTGATCGGCGGGAGCCGCGTGCTCGGCCCGTGTGTGGCGCACGCGCGCAAGCATCACGTCGGAGACCTGCGCGAGGATCTCGCCGTAGAGCTTCTCCTTGCTCCCGAAGTGATGGAGCAGGGCCTGTTTCGTCAAATCGAGCTCATCCGCGATGTTCGAGAGGCTCGCACCGTCGAAGCCGCGACGGGCGAACAGGTGCAGGGCAGCATCGAGCAGCTGCTGGCGGGTCGAAACGGGCACGCGGGTCCTCCGATCCGTGCGGCATGCGCGCGGGGTTGACGTCGGCTTACCGATCGGTCAGGATTATCTGACCGATCGGTAAGCATGTCAACCCCGACCCGGTTGAGAGGGCCTCCCCATGAATCGCGAGACCGAACTCGAGCTGCTGGACGAGCTGATGCGCCTGCACGACGAGCGCAGCCCCTTCTTGGCCGATGCCGAGGCGTCTTCGCCCGTCTCGAACTATCTCGCACCCGAGCGGTTCGAGGCCGAGCGAGACGGCCTGCTCCGGCGAATGCCACAGATCGCCGCGCACGCGGCCGAGCTCGCCGAAGCTCACAGCTTCGTGCGTCGCGAGGTGGCGGGCGTTCCCCTGGTGCTCACCCGAGACGGCGAGGGCGTCGTGCACGCCTTCGTCAATGCGTGCCGCCATCGCGGGGCACAGCTCGTGCGTGACGATGCAGGCTGCACGCGTCGTCTCGTATGCCCCTACCACGCATGGTCGTATGACACGTCGGGACAGCTCGTCGGCGTGCCGCATCAGCGCTCGGGGTTCCCGACCCTCGACAAGGACCGCGTTCGTCTCGCCGCCGTCTCGTGTGTCGAGGCCTACGGCTTCGTGTGGGTCCAGCTGGGGAGCGATGAGCCCGACGATCTCGACGCCTTTCTTGGCGGGCTCGCCGAAGACCTGCAGGCGCTCGATCTGGCGTCCCACGTTCCGTTCGAGAGCACGGAGCAGCGTCGGCGCGTGAACTGGAAGATCCTGGTCGAAGGGGGCATCGAGTCGTATCACTTCAAGGTGGCGCACCGCGCGACCGTCGGTCGACTCTTCGAGGACAACTTGTCGACCTATCGGGCCGAGGGGCCCCACCTGCGTTCGGTGCTCGCGCGCAACACGATCGGCGACCTCGCGGAAAAGCCCCGCGAGGCCTGGCGAATTCGAGACGTGACCAACGTGCTGTACTCATTCATGCCAACCAGCCAGCTGCTGGTCCAGAACGATCACGTGATCCTGATTCAGATGAACCCCGTGGCGGTCGACGACACCGTCGTGCGCATGACGACGCTCGTACCGGCCGAGAGCCGAACCGAAGGCCGCGCCGATTACTGGCGCGCGAACCATGACTTCACCGTCGCGACCCTCGACGAAGACTTCGATCTCGGAGAGGGGATCCAGCGGACGCTCTCGACCGGTGCGAACGAGCATCTTCGCTTCGGCCGATTCGAAGGAGCGCTCGCCCACTTCAACGCCGAGGTCTCGGTGCGCATCGGCGCAGCCTGAACGTTCCGGCGGGATCGCGTGGATCGACGGGGTGCCTGTGGTATCCGTCTCGCCGCGCTGAGCGAAGGCCGAGCGAAGGCCGAGCGACGGCCGAGCTTCCGTTTCGGGGTGCGATGCGCTCGGCGAATCGAAGCTGTGCCGTTCGAGCCGGCCGAAGTGAAGTCGCCCAGAGAGCCCGCCGTGCCGATTCATCGACATCCAAAGCTGCGAACCCGAGCGCGGAGCGCCGACGCGTGCGCACTTTCCCGCGGTCGATTCGAGGGCACGACCGTCCTTGCGGGCGGTGTGCTCTCCTGTGGCCTTGTCCGCAGGCGCATGCCGGCGCTCGTGGGCGGACTGTTGATCGTCCTGATCCTCGGATCGGGGAGTGTCGCGTGTCGCCCGGGTTCGAGCGCGAACCCGAAGAGCGTGGGGGTGGAGGCCGCGTCGCCCGATGTCGCTCCTCCGGCCGCCGGCGGCGTCGCACGGGATGCCTCATCGACCGTCCGCCCCGACTACGCGAGCGATGTCGCGCCCGTGCTCGAGCGGCGCTGCGTCGTCTGTCATGGCTGCTACGACGCCCCGTGCCAGCTCGTCCTGAGCGAAGCGGCCGGCATCGAACGCGGGGCGAGCAAGGAGGCGGTCTACCACGCGGCGAGACTGCACGAAGCGCCGCTCACCCGGCTCGATGAAGACGCGACGACGGTCGATGCCTGGCGCAAGAAGGGCTTCTTCTCGGTCATGCCCGATGCGGAGCCCAGCGCCGCATCGCTGATGCGCGCGCTCGTCGAGCTCGGGCGGACGCATCCGCCCACGCCCGGCGCGCCGTTGCCCGTCGACGTCGAGCTCGACATCACGCGCAAGCTCACCTGCCCGACGGTCGACGACGCAGATGAGTACGCGCGCGCCAATCCGCACGGTGGCATGCCGTACGGCACGGCGCCCCTCAGTCGCTCCGAGTACGAGACGCTCGCGTCGTGGCTCGATGCCGGTGGAGTGACCGACCCGTCGCCGACTCTGCTGAACGAGCGGGTCAGCCGGCAGGTCGACGCGTGGGAGGCGTTCCTCAATCAGGACGGCCTGAAGGAGCAGATCACCGCCCGCTACCTGTACGAGCACTGGTTCATCGCGCATCTCGGGTTTCGAACCGATCCAGAGGGCCCGGTGTTCCGCATCGTGCGATCGCGGACCGGGCCCGGAGAGCCGATCGACTCGATCGCGACCCGGCGCCCCTTCGACTCGCCTGGCTCCGACCCGTTCTTCTATCGACTGCGCCCGGTCACCGGCGCGCCGCTTCACAAGACGCGCATCCTGTACTGGCTCGACGAGGGTCGAATGGCGCGCGTGCGCGAGCTCTTTCTCGGTGCAGACTGGAGCCCGACCGAGCTGCCGGGCTACGACCCGAAGCAGGCCGCGAACCCCTTCGTCTCGTTCGCCGAGATGCCGGTGTCGGCTCGCTACCGGTTCCTGCTCGACGACGCTCAGTACTTCATCATGACGTTCATTCGCGGCCCGGTGTGCCGTGGCCAGGTCGCCGTCGACGTGATCGAAGATCGATTCTTCGTGATGTTCGTCGATCCCGCTCACGATCTGCTCTCGACGCAGCCCGAGCTGATGGACGAGGTCGCCGAGTTCCTCGCCATGCCGGCCGAGTACGGCAGTGACTGGGCGCCCGAGATGCTCTGGGCTCGCTACGACGCGAAGCAGAAGCGCTACCGGGATCTCATGCAGAAGGGCTACGACCGAGCCGACCCCGCGAAGCAGGGGCCCGAGCTCGACTGGATCTGGGACGGCGGCGGGGGCACGAATCCGAACGCCCTGCTGACCGTCTTCCGAAACTTCGACAACGCGACCGTCCGGCGCGGTTTCATCGGGGGGCCGCCCGAAACGGCCTGGGTGATCGACTACCCGGTGCTGGAGCGCATCTACTACGACCTGGTCGCGGGCTTCGACGTCTTTGGAAACGTTTCGCATCAGGTCTCGACCCGGCTTTACATGAACTTCTTGCGGATGCAGGCCGAGGAGGTCTTTCTCGGCTTCCTGCCACCGGACGTGCGCGAGCCGATTCGGCGCTCGTGGTACGAAGGTGCGACGCGGGAGCGCAAGTACCGCATCACCGACACGAACAAGAAGCACGTTCACGGCACACGCATCGTCTACGAGACGGATGACCCGAAGGCCGAGCTGCTCGAGCGCGTCGCCACGCGGACCCCTTCGATCGCGCACTCGCCCGATCTGCTGAATGCGTGCCGCGCTGAACCCTGCGATCGCCCGGGCGCCACGCCGCTCGAGCGAAGCGCCGAGCGTGCGCTTCGCCCGCTCTCGCAGCGGCGGGGCGGTGCCATCGCCGCGCTGCCCGAGGTCACGATCCTGCGCGTTCAGCCGAGTGAGCCGGGTGACGAGCCGATCGTCTACACGGTGGTCCACAACCGTGCGCACACGAACGTCGCCCACATGTTCCGCGAGGGTCGTCGTCTGCAGCCTGAGAAGGACGACGTGACGCTCGTGCGCGGCTACTTCGCCAGCTACCCGAACTTCATGCTCGACGTGCCCGAGTTAGAGCTGTCCGATTTCGTCGACGAGATGGGCGCATCGGATGGCGAAGCCGCCTGGCTGCGCATCGTCGATCGCTGGGGGATCCGCCGCTCGAGCCCCCGTTTCTGGCCGGCCATGGATTGGGTGCGCGACGACTTCGCTCGGCGCGATGGCCCGAAGGCGGGCATTCTCGACCTTGCGCGCTACGAGGATCCCAGACCCGCGAGTTGACGCGGGCGGGGGCTACTCGATGCCGTGCTCTTCGAGGTCGTCGGGGCCCGGCTCGCAGTGCGGGTTTCGCTCGATGAGTCGAACGCAGGTGTTGAACCGCAGCACCGGCTCGACGCGTTCGGGCGCCAGGCGGGCCGCTTCTTCGAAATGCCGCATCGCGTTCTGGAACCAGTCCCAGGCGACGAACGAGCTTCGGCGGCCGCGGGCCTGGACCAGATGGCGAGCCTGCCGCTCGCAGATGATACCGGCGTAGTACGCCCGGTCGTATTCGCTCTCGAGCTTCTCGAGAGGCTCGCGCGCGCGCTCGACCCCACCCGGCAGGCCCCGGTCGAGCAGATCCGTCCGAGCCAGGACCAGCAGGATCAATGCCTCCTGATGCGCCGGCTCGGCGGCGAGCACATCGAGGCAGATGCTCTCCGCTTCTTCGGGCTCGCCCACGTCGCGGCAGCGCTGCGCCATCGCGAGCGCCGTCGTCGTTTCGGCCGGCGGGAGCGTCTTGAGCTCGGCGCGTGCGTGCGTTTCGGGCATGGCGACCTCCCGCTACTGCGCATCCATCGGGCCACGCCGATCGATGGGCTCCTTCAAGATCGCGCGCAGATAGTCGCGATTCATCTGCCCGATGAACTTGATGCTGATCTCCTTCGGGCAGTTCGACTCGCACTCGGCATAGCTGCGACACGAACCGAACGACTCGGTCTGCATCTGATCGACCATGTGGCGCACACGTCGATAGCGCTCGGGTTGACCCTGGGGCAGCAGCCCCAGGTGGGAGACCTTGGCCGCCGTGTACAGCGACGCGGATCCGTTCGGGCAGGCCGCCACGCACGCGCCGCATCCGATGCAGCACGCGGCGTCGAGCGCCTCCTCGGCCACCTCGGGGTCGATCGGCATCGCGTTCGGCTCGGGCTTGGGGCCCGAGTGCACCGTGACGTAGCCCCCGGCCTGCATGATGCGGTCGAAGGCGCTGCGGTCGACGATCAGATCACGAAGCGACGGGAAAGCCGCCGAGCGCCAGGGCTCGACGGTGATGCGGTCGCCGTCTTCGAAGAGGCGCATGTAGAGCTGGCACGTGGTAGCGCCCGACTGCGGGCCATGGGGACGTCCGTTGATCACCATCGAGCACATACCGCAGATGCCCTCGCGGCAGTCGCTGTCGAAGGCGACGGGCTCGTCGCCAGCCTCGGTCAGCTGCTCGTTGAGGGTGTCCATCATCTCGAGAAACGAGGTCGTCGGCTCGATGTCGTCGATCTCGTAGTCGACGAACTGGCCTTCTGCGTCGGGACCGGACTGTCGCCAGATGCTCAGGGTGAACTTCATGTCGTGTCGTCCCGTCGAGTGCGCGTCGTGCTTCGATTCGCGTGGCTGGTTCGATGCTCGCTGTGACCGTCAAGTCTTGTAGTTGCGCTGTGCGAGGGGGAGGGCCTGGAACGTGAGCGGCTCTTTGTGCAGCGACGGCGCGCTGTCGTGACCGGTGTGTTCCCAGACGCTGACATGGGCAAAGTCGGCGTCGTTGCGCAGTGCCTCGCCCTCGTCGGTCTGGTGCTCCTCTCGGAAGTGGCAGCCGCAGGATTCGTCGCGCTCGAGCGCGTCGCGGCACATCAGCTCGGCGAACTCGAGGAAGTCGGCGAGGCGGCCCGCGTGTTCGAGGCTCTGGTTGAGCTGCTGGCCGCCGCCGACGATGCGCAGGTCGCTCCAGAAGCGCTCGCGCAGCTTCGGCAGCTCGACGAGGGCATGCTTCAGCCCATCGGCGCTGCGCGCGATGCCGCAGTGATCCCACATGAGACGGCCGAGCTCGCGATGGAGCGATTCGACCGGCGTCGATCCGCCGATCGACAGCAGGCGCTCGGTGCTCGCTCGCACCTCGCGCTCGGCATCGGCGAAGGCGGGGTGATCGGATTCGACGTCACCGTAGGGGTAGCGGCTCAGGTAGTCGCCGATCGTCAGCGGGATCACGAAGTAGCCGTCGGCCAGGCACTGCATCATCGAGCTGGCACCGAGCCGGTTCGCGCCGTGGTCGGAGAAGTTCGCCTCTCCGATCGCGAACAGGCCCGGGATCGTCGTCATCAAGTCGTAGTCGACCCAGAGCCCGCCCATCGTGTAGTGCGGCGCCGGGTAGATGCGCATCGGGGTCGACCACGGGCTCTCGCCGGTGATTCGCTCGTACATCGAGAAGAGGTTCTCGTAGCGACCGCCGATCACGTCCTTGCCGTGCTCGACGATCGCGTCGCGGAAGTCGAGGTAGACGCCGAGGCCTGAAGGGCCCACGCCGAGCCCGTCGTCGCACACGTCCTTCGCGTTGCGTGAAGCGACGTCGCGGGGCACGAGGTTGCCGAAGCGCGGATACCGCTCCTCGAGGTAGTAGTAGCGATCGGCTTCGGGGATCTCGCCCGGCGCCCGGGTTTCGCCCGCCTGCCGCGGCACCCAGATGCGGCCGTCATTGCGAAGCGACTCGCTCATCAACGTGAGCTTGCTCTGATGCTCGCCCGAGACCGGGATGCACGTCGGGTGGATCTGGTTGAAGCAGGGGTTGGCGAAACCGGCGCCACGCTTGTACGCCCGCCACGTGGCCGTCACGTTGCAGCCCTTGGCGTTGGTCGAGAGGTCGTACACGTTCGAGTAGCCGCCGGTGGCCAGCACCACCGCCTCGGCTGCGTGCGAGCGGATCTGGCCCGTCACGAGGTCGCGCACGACGATGCCGCGGGCGCGGCCGTCGATGATCACGACGTCGAGCAGCTCGGTGCGCGTGTGCATCGACACGTGCCCGGCGTGAATCTGCTCGGCGAGCGAAGAACACGCGCCGAGCATCAGCTGCTGGCCGGTCTCACCCCGACAATAGAAGGTGCGCTCGACCAGGACACCGCCGAACGAGCGGTTGGCGAGCAGGCCGCCGTACTCGCGGGCGAAGGGCACGCCCTGGGCGACGGCCTGATCGATGATGTGCGTGCTCAGCTCGGCGAGTCGCCAGACGTTGCCCTCGCGTGCGCGGTAGTCGCCCCCCTTCTGGGTGTCGTAGAAGAGCCGATAGACCGAATCGCCGTCGTTGCGATAGTCCTTGGCGGCGTTGATCCCACCCTGGGCCGCGATGCTGTGTGCACGACGCGGGCTGTCCTGAAAGCAGAAGCAGTCGACGTGGTATCCCATGGCCGCCATCGACGCCGCCGCGGAGGCCCCTGCCAGGCCGGTGCCGACGACGATCACGCGATAGCGCGGTCGGTTGCGGGGCCCCACCAGGCGCATGTGCTCCTTGTGGGTCGTCCACATGTCTTCGACGGGTGCCTCGGGCATACGGGCATCGAGATTCATCGGGGGTCCCCACCGAGCCGGCCGATCTGCGCGGGCGGCGGATCCATCTGGCCGGACATGAAGGCCACGGGCAGCGTGGCGAAGATCAGGGGCAGCAGTAGGGCGACCACGAGGGCCAGGCGACGAAGTCCGCGGTTGCGATCGGGGTTGTCGAGGCCGAGCGATTGAAAGAGGCTCCAGGCGCCGTGATAGAGGTGCAGCGCGAGCACGCTCATCGCCGCCAGGTAGAAGCCGACGAAGCCCCACTGATGGAAGGCTCGGTACAGGTTGCCGTAGACCTCGCCTTCGACGAAGCGTGAAGCGTCGATCGTACCCGTGGTGAACTGCAGCAGGTGCACCACGAGGAAGCAGAGCAGCAGGCCGCCGGTGTACAGCATCCAGCGCGCTGAAGTCGTGGCCTCGGTGTAGTCGTATTGATCGTACGCCCGCGGCCTTGCTCTTCGATTGTGCAGCGCGAGCTGAACCACGCACACGACGTGGAGCACGAGCGAAGCGGCGAGGACGACGCGCACCAGCCACAGGATGGCGCTGTAGGGGAAGAGCGGCTCGCCCATCGTGCGAAGGAAACGCGCGTACACGTCGATGTCGGGGACACCGGGGGTCGGATCGGGCAGAAAGGCCTTCACGTTGCCCGCGGCGTGGAGCAGCAGGAAGCCCATCATGATCGCGCCGGTCACGGCGACGATGGCCTTCTTGCCGAGCACGCTCCGGTAGAGCAGCAGCAGACGCGTCATGCCGGACCTTCACCCGCGAGGCGCCGGATTCGACCCGAGAGCGTCCCGCCCAATCGCGAGCCCGGCGCAGCGAAGCCGTGCGAGCCGCGCGTGGGTGCGCTCGAAGAGCAGCCGGAGTCGGCCGCGGTGTTGCTCGTGCTGTCGGTCTCGACGCGCGTCATGCGATGCGCCTCATCCGACGTCGTCTAGGAGCCGCTCGCCCACTCGAGCGCCGTCGCGCGCTCGTCCGAACCAAAGAAGCGGACCTCTGCGTTGGTGAAAAAGAGCCCGAGCAGCCGAACCAGCCCGCGCTCCCACGACGCATCGCCCACGATGGCGCAGCGCTTGATCTGCTTGCCGTGCTGGAGGTCGAACTCGAGACCCTCCTTCAGCGCGCCCGCGCTGACGCCATCGGTGTCGTCGATCTCGACGAACGCGCACGCGTGGCCATGGGCCTCGATGCGCGCATCGATGAGCGAGGCGAGCTTGTGAGCCTCGTCCGTGAGATGGCGACCCGAGACGCGAATCGCCACGAGATCACCCGAAGTTTCGTCGAGTACGTCCAGCATGAGGCTCCTCTCCTGTGCCGCCCAAAAAGTAGGGCCCTGGCGACGACTTCGCATGCAGCGCGTCGCGTCGACTAGGAGGCCGAATCCGGACAAGGGGGGGCGTCCGCGCTCGGCACATGACCCGCCGTCGGGTGCCGACCGTGGGTGCCGAGCACGTGGGTCACCTGGCTGAGAGCGAGCATCGCCCGCAGCGGAAAGTGTCGAGGCGCCATGACCATGAATCGCGGTGTGAAGGGTGGCGCCTTGATCTTCTCATAGAACGCAAGCGTATCGGCGTAGCCCGCGCGCAGCGCGACCCGGTCGTAGAACGTCCGGATCAGGGGGCGCCAAACCCCGCCGAAGCCGTGGAACTCGCCGGCGGAGGGCGCCGCAAACGGTCCGAACGTCACGTAGCTGCAGCCTTCGGCGGCCAGAGCCTCGACCGCGCGAAGCACGTTCAGCTCGTTGGCGCCGCGCAGGGCCTCTGATGCGTGGATCAGGTGACAGAAGTGCCAGCCGCCCCGTCCGTAGATGGGGTGGGCGATCAGCAGCGAGAGCAGACGCGCGGGGTCGGCGGGGTCGGGGACTGCGAAGTAACGCTTGTCGGCGGTGCGCACCCAGGGGTCGACCTCGAGCAGGTGCGCCTCGCGCGGTGGGCCGTGCGCGAGCCAGTCGGCGACCAAGCGCTCGGCCGCGATGCGAAACTCTGTGGGCACCTCGGCCGTGCCGGCCGGCAGCGCCGTTGCGTCGACGCCGGCTCGCTCGAGCTTGTGCACGTGGCTGCGGAGCTTCTTCGCGTGTTTGCCCGTCGGCGCGTAGTGCAGCGGGTCGATCTCGGGCTCGGCCGTCAGTTGAACGGCAGCGCAACCCGCGTCGACGCATGCGAGCGCAAACTCGCGTGAGGTCGCGAAGCCGAGCAGCGGGCGGTGCGCGGCACGGCGTGCCGACAAGAACTCACGAGCGACCGGCTCGAGCTGATCTTCGGGTACGAGCGGGTCGCCCATGAGCACGTCGACTCGCCCATAGCGCCGAAACGGCACCACTGCGCCCGGGCACGTGACCGAGGCGAACGTGTCGTAGCGCTCGGGCTCGAGCAGCAGATCGAACGAGAGCGCCGAGCGTCCCCAGCGGCGCAGGGCCGACTCGATCTCGGGGGCAGAGGCTGCACGGTTCTCCACGCGAGCTCCGAACGGGCAGAAGTCGAGCGAGCGTACCCGATCGAGGCGCATCGGCACCGGCTCGGGGGTGATTGAAGCATCCCGTCGGCCTTCGTACGCTCGGGCTACGCGCCTTTCGCGCGGTGCGCGATCACCGGGAGACCGCGATGGCCGAGTTCGACGCACAGCAGCGTGCGATGATCGAAATCTGGGAACGCCACCTCGCCTACGAGTTCGAGACGCACGACGCCGACGCGACGGTGGGCACGATGGTCGAGGATGCGACCGTCAATCACGTCCCCACGATGACGGGCGGCCGCGGTGTCGAAGGTCTGCGCGCCTTCTACGGCCATCACTTCGTCAATCGGCTGCCGCCGGATTTTCGATCCACGCCCATCTCGCGCACGGTCGGTCGCGATCAGCTGGTCGACGAACTGATGATCGAGTTCACGCACACGTGCGAGATGGACTTTCTGCTGCCCGGCGTGGCGCCGACCGGTCGACCCGTCGAGGTCGGCCTCGTCGTGGTCGCCGGGTTTCGCGACGGCAAGCTGGCGCACGAGCACATCTATTGGGACCAGGCGTCGGTCCTGGTGCAGATCGGCTTGCTCGACCCGAGTGGGCTGCCGGTCGCCGGCCGAGAGAGCGCCGGGAAGCTCAAGGGGGAGCCGGTGCCGTTCAACGAGCTGATCGCGTGAGCTAGGTCGAAGATCGCCATCGCAAGCGCAAGCGCGAGGAACACGATGATGGGGAGATCGATGCGTCGTCGCCCGCGGAGGCGCGTGACTTCACCATCGGCGTCGCCGGTGTCGTGCCCGGCGGGCGCGGTGCGCTTCTGCTCGCCGCCGCTCCAGTCGTAGAGCCAGCCCGGCATCACGGCGATTGGAAGGCCCGCGGCCGCCGCGAGGATCAGCAATCGGTGGGGGAGGGCGGGATGCCGAGGACGTCGAACGTCGCGTCGGCAATCTGTACGACCAGCCATGCCGCCACCGAGTGCATGGCCGAGACGCGAAAAACGCCCGGCGCTTCTACCGACATCCCGCGCATTCCACCGGTCGGCGACACTCGAATACAACACGCATCGAGATCGGGTGCGGCCGACGGGATGGGGCCAGAGCGCGACGCGTCGAGGTGCGGCGGCCCCTGCTCGTCGATCGCGATACGCTTCGACGTGAGCGTCATGTTCAGCGCCGCGTCTGGCGTCGTCGCGTACGGAGGGTGGGCCCGGATGCCCGGTCGCCTCGATGGCAAGATCGCGATCATCACGGGGAGCGGCCGCGGGATCGGTCGCGCCTCGGCGCTTCGTTTCGCGGCCGAAGGGGCGGCGGTCGTCGTCGCCGACGTCGACGATGAGAACGCGCAGGCCACGGCCGACGCGATCGTCGCCGACGGCGGGCGCGCCACTGCGCAGCGCACGGACGTGACGGTGTCGGCCCAGGTCGACGCTCTGGTCGAGGCCACGGTCTCACGCTGGGGGCGGCTCGATGTCATGTTCAACAACGCGGGCGGCGCGCTGCCGCGCCCGACCGAAGAGGTCGACGACGACGATCTGCGCCGCGTGCTCGCGCTGAACCTCGATGGCGTGTTCCACGGCGCGCGGGCGGCGCTGGGCGTGATGAAGGAGCAGCGTGGGGGGTGCATCCTGATCACCGCCTCGGGCGCGGGGCTCGGGGCGGTGCCCGGGCTGGCGGCGTACGGCATGGCGAAGGCGGCGGTGATCAATCTGGCGAAGAGCATCTGCGCCGAGTTCGGTCCGTTTGGCATCCGCGCAAACGTGATCTCGCCGGGGCCGATCCTCTCCGAGGGCTTCAGCGCGTACCTCGACTCGGTGCCCGGCCTGCGCGACCACATGCAGTCGGGCGTTCCGCTGCGTCGGCTCGGCCTTCCGGAAGACATCGCCAACGCCGCGCTCTTCCTCGCGTCCGACGAGGCGAGCTTCGTGAGCGGCCTGGTCGTGCCCGTCGACGGCGGGATCGCGTCGCAGTACCCGACGCCCACGCCCGAGGGGTTGGGGGGCTAGTCGGCTTGGTCGACGAGGCCACACCTCTCTTCTACACGCGATACGGCTTCACTCGGCCCGCATCGGGCGACGCCTTGCTCGCGGTCGAGCCAGTGCCCGAGCTCCTACGCGCCGGTGTGCTGCGCGCGACCGTGATCGCGTCGGCCGTCGACCTCGCCGCTGGCATCGTGACGCGCGAGGCCGCGGGCGACGACTCGACGTTCACCCTCGACCTGTCGCTGCGCATCCCGCAGCCGGGCGCACCCGAGCGACTCGAAGCGACTGCGTCGCCGCTCCGTACGGGCCGGCGTTTCGTGACGACCGCCGTTCGGGTCGAGGCGGGTGGGGCGCTCTACGCATTCGGCGAGAGCACGTTCATGCGCGTCGAACATGTCGGACCGCCGCGCGACGTGGCTCGCCTGTCGATACCGGCAACGATCCCCTGGCACCCGCCCGAGCGCCCGCTCGACCTCGAAGCGGGCGTGGTCACGCGCGATGCGGCGACGGGCCACGTCGAGCTCGGGTTGCGGCCTGCGCTGATGAATCCCGAAGGCGCGCTGCAGGGGGCCCTCGTGGCGCTCGTGATCGAGTGCGCGGCGCTCGCGCTCGCCGAGTCGGCGGGACTGGGGCCCTGCGCGGTCTCGGCACTCGACCTTCGCTACCTCGGCCCCGTGAGCGAAGGGCCCGTCGTGAGTCGTGCGAGCTGGCTCGACTCGCATCGCAAGGAAGTGATTCGCGTCGAGCTGCACGACGAAGGGCGCGCGCGTCGGACGAGCACCGCGATCGTCCACGTGACACGTGCGATCGATCTAGGCGATCATCGGGCGTCATGATCGATTCGAAGATGCCCACCGATCTCGAAGGGCGCACCGTGATTCTGACGGGCGGCACCCGGGGCATCGGTCTCGGCATTGCCCGCGTGCTCGCTCGTGCCGGCGTCGAACTGATGGTGACGGGGCGCAAGCAGGCGCGCCTCGACGCGATCGCCGACGAGCTCAGCGCGATGGGCGCTCCGTTTCGCGTCTTCGCGTCGAACGTCGGCGAACGAGGCGCGTGTCGAGCCGTCGCCGCCGCCACCGTCGAGGCCTTCGGCAAGATCGACGGTCTCGTCGCGAACGCGCAGTCGCTGCGACCCGTGACGCCGCTGGCCGAAGTGACGGAGGATGACTTCGACACGGTGCTCGATACGGGGCCGAAAGGCACGCTCTGGCTGATGCAGGCGGTGCTGCCACACATGCGGACGCTCGGTCGGGGCCGCATCGTGACGATGGGCTCGGCCATGGGCCTGACGGGAGCGCCCGGGTACGGCCCGTATTCGGCGGCGAAGGAAGGCGTTCGATCCCTGACGCGCAGTGCAGCCCGCGAGTGGGGCGAGTACGGCGTGACGGTCAATTGCGTCTGCCCCGCATCGGTCGCCCATCGCATGCCGGTCGGCGACGACGACGGCGATCGCGCGGCTGCATTCGCCGAGATGTATGCCGATCATCCGCTCGGTCGCGATGGGGATCCCGAAGCCGACATCGCTCCGGTGATCACCTTTCTCTTGTCGGACGCCAGCCAGTATCTGACCGGACAGACGTTGATGGTCGACGGTGGGGGCGTGATGCGGGCTTGAAGCCCGCGTGTGCCCCGCGGCGCGCGCCGAGTCGGTATCGGGAGGACGCGTGGACGACGACGAACGGCCCGAGGTGGTCGCCTGGCAGCGCTTCTGTCGCAAGATGGAGGCGCTCGGGACTCGGATCCTCGAAGACGATTTTCCCGACACCGCGGACGCGCCGACAGAGGGCATCGCGCACCTGGCTGCCCAGGTATCATGTTGGCTCGGGTGGTCGATCAGCCACGCCGATCCGGCCGCGCCGTTTTTCCACCGCTCGAACGATCTTTTCACGCCCTGGGGCGGTCCGAACCAGGACAACACGTACCGGCACGCGCGAATCGATCCGTCGCGTCGCTATCGCATTCGCGGCGAGATGCGAGGTTGTGAGCACTTCGCACTGACCCTGCGTGTCGGCTTCATGCACATGCCCGAGTGGGGAACCAAAGCTTCGCGGTCTTCGGTCGAGCTCGGCATCGAGCAGGGCGATCGCTTCGAGATCCTCCTCGGCGGCGACGGTGGCGATCCCGCGTGCATCGAGATCCCGCCCGAGGTGACGACGGTCTCGTTGCGCGAGTACTACACCGAGTGGCAGCCGATCGAGCCCGCGGTGTTCACGATCGAGTGCCTCGACCCCGACCCACCTCGGCCTCGCAGCGGCGAAGAGCTCGCTTCGCAGATCGACCATGCTCTCGAGCAGACCGAACGCTCGCTGATCGGCTGGAACGACTATCTGCGCGAGCGCAAGGCGAAGGCGCCGGCGAACGCGTTCCTGATCGAGGGGCAGGTGGCAAAGGGGCTCTCGGCGGCCCGGTACGCGTTTCTATTCTGGGCGCTGCGGCCTGATGAAGCGCTGATCGTCGAGACCGACGTGCCCGATGCCCGCTACTGGGGGATGCAGCTCGCGCGGCTCGGCTGGTTCGCGCCGATCGACCCCGTGCACCGGGTCACGTCGATCAACCACCGTCAGGTGTTCATCGATGACGACGGTCGCGCGCGGTTCGTGCTCGCGCACACCGATCCCGGCGTGCCGAACTGGCTCGACGTCGGCGGTCACGTGGAAGGGTTGCTGACGGCTCGTTGGTTCTGGTCGAATGGGGACCCGCCGATGACGACCCGGGTCGTCGCGATCGATGGCGTCAGAGCGTCGTTGCCCCCCGAGACGCCCGTCGTGACGGCGTCGGAGCGCGAGCAGGCGATCGCCGCGCGCCGAGCCCACCTGGCCTGGAGATTTCGCACGTGAAGCGCGTGTCGCGATGAGCTGGCAGCCGCCCGAAAGGCCCGAGTGGGTGCGCGCCGCGAACGCCTCGACCGAGGGGCCGATCGCCGAAGAGGCGGCGCTGTCGCTCGATCGTGACGCGCTCGTACGCGAGGCGTTGGCGAGGCAGGGGCTCGATGGCGCCTCGGCCGATGCGATCGACCGAGCCCTGGGCCGCCCGGGGTTCGAGGCCGATGCCGTGACGAGCCACCTCGAGCGACTGCTCGAAGCCATCGACCGCGAGGCCTCGCTGACGTCGATCGGTCGCGTGCTGACCCGGCGGTTCGTCTTGCGCCTGCTCGAGGTGCGCACCCAGCTGATGCGCAAGATCGACGAAGACCCGGGCGTAGTCGACGAAGAGATCGAACGTCCCCTCATCGTCGCCGGCGCGCCGCGCACTGGCACCACGATCCTCTTCGACATGCTCGCGGCGGACGATCGACACCGCGTGCCGCTCGGCTGGGAGCTCCTTCGCCCGGCGCCTTCGCCGGGGGCGACGCGCGCTGCGGTCGACGACCCGCGCATCGAGCTCGCCGATCGCGAGCTCGTCGCGGCGCAGAGCGTCGTTCAGGGCCTGCGGTCGATCCACGAGTACGGGGGGCGCAAGCCGAAGGAGTGTTTGTCGGCGATGTCCTTCGCGTTCCAATCCGAAGAGTTCACGGCGCGCTACGCGATCCCGAGCTACGCCGCCTGGCTCTTCGACTGCGACATGACGCCCGCCTACCGGATGCATCGACTGGTGCTACAGGTCTTGCAGCGAGGGCGCCCCGGTACGCGTTGGGTGCTGAAGAGCCCCGTGCATCTGCACTCGCTGCCAACGCTCTTCGAGACCTACCCCGACGCTCGGGTCGCGATCACGCACCGCGATCCGTTGACGCTGCTCGCGTCGCTGACCAGCCTGATCGCGACGCTTCGGTGGGCGTATACCGACGAGGTCGATGTCCAGGCGATCGTCGACGAACACGTCGCGCGCTACCGAGGAACGTTCGATCGCCTGGTCGACTGGCACGACGCCGGCACGCTGCCCGCGCCGCAAGTCCACCACAGCCTGTTCAGCGATTTCGGCTCCGATCCGATCGCGACGGTGCGGGAGCTCTACGCACAGTTCGGGCTCGAGCTCGGCCACGGCATCGAGAACGCCATGTCGAGCGTGTTCGGCCAAGCGCGTGCCGATGCCCGCGGCGCCCATGCGTACGATCGCATGCTCCCCGGCCACGATCGCGCCGAGCTACGGGCGGCCTTCGAGCGGTACCAGACCCGCTTCGGCGTCGATTCGGAAGATGGGCGAGGCGCCGACTAGCTCGGTTGCGAGGCGCGGGCGGCTCAGCGGGGCGCCGTGGATCCCGCCGAAGTCGACAGGCCGGCGAACCGCGCCCGGTACCAGGCCGGCGGCGCAAAGGCGAGCCACAGCGCTGCGCCGCTGATCGTGGCGACGGTCGACTGCACGATCATGACGGGCGCGACGTTGGGGTCGACGCCCAACGCGCGAACGCCGACGAAGACGAGAAAGCCGATCGAGCACGCCGTGCACGACAGCGCCCAGAGTGCCATGCGCTGGACGACGATGGGCTCGGCGAGCCCCAGAGCCCGACGCCTGCGAAGCATCGCGCCGTACCGGATCGACTCGGTCGCGCTCCAGAAGAAGGCGAGCCCGCGAAAGGCGCAGCCGAGCCAGTACAGCAGGCCGCCGTCGCTGCCGCTGACCGGGGTCGAGACGACGAACGCCGCCGCGGCAAGCCAGACGAAGGCGCGCGCGATGCTCGAGTCGGGTCGAAAGACCTTCCACGTCGCGACGAAGAGGGCGAAGCTGCCCGCGTTCTCGAGACCCAGGGCCAGAGTCAGGAGGCCGTGCCCGAGCGCGGGCGCGTCGGCCGCGGCGGCCCGCGCGACCACCGCCAGCGGCATGCCGATGCCACCGAAGAGCAAGAGGCAGAGACCGAAGCCGAGCTCGGGCAAGCCGCGGGTTCGCCGGGCGAGCAACAGCAGCTTCGTGCCGATCCAGAGATCGACCGCGATCTGGATGAGAACGCCCAGGCCGAGCAGCATGATTCCTCCTGCCATATCTCATCGGCGGGGGTGCTCGAGACTGAAGGCGAGGTGGCTCAGCGCTCGCAGGCGGCCGGTGGATCACCGATCGGCCGATCGAGATGCGCTGGGGGGAGCGAGCCGCACGGTCGGGGATCGACGGTTTCGCGTCGACGCTGCGACCTGTTTCGGTCGAGTCACAGTCATGCGGCACGCGGCTCACGCTGGCGCGAGCACCCGCCACCCCGGTCTCGAATCTGGACGACCAGGGCTTCGGCTCGGCGCGTTCGTTCCCGCACGCCTCGCAGCCAAGCGTTGCGCGCGGGCGCGAGCTGTGGGATCGCGGCCGGCTCCGCCGACCGCCGACGGCGGACGCAGTAGAATCGTGGCGAGCGCGCCCCCAGGCGCACGCGCGGCGGTGAAGCGAAGGAGAGCACGATGGCGAGTCGATCCGAAGAGCAGCGATACGAGCAGCTGAGCCCATTCGAGATCAAGAACAAGCTGATCGAGATGGCCCAGTCGCACTCGGAGCGGATGATGCTCAATGCCGGGCGCGGCAACCCGAACTGGGTCGCACTCGAGCCGCGGAGCGCCTACTTCGAGCTGGGTCGCTTCGCCATCACCGAGTCGGAGCGCGTGCCCATTCGGCCCGGCATCGGTGGGACGCCGAACAGCGACGGCATGGTCGAGCGGTTCGAGGCGTTCCTCGGCGAGAACGCGAGGCAGCCGGGCGTCGATCTCCTGCGCCGCTCGCTCGATTTCGTGCGAGACGACTTGTCGATCGACGCCGCCGACTTCGTGCGCGAGATGGTCGACGGCATCCTCGGTGACCACTATCCCGTGCCCGATCGCATGCTCGAGTGCAGTGAGCGGATCGTCGACGCGTACCTGGCTCAGGAGATGGCGGGCGGTCAGTGGCCCAAGGGCGGCTTCGATCTGTTCGCCACCGAGGGCGGCACGGCGGCGATGACGTACGTGTTCAACACCCTGATGGAGAACAAGCTCCTCCACAAGGGCGACAAGATCGCGCTGGGCGTGCCGATCTTCACGCCGTACCTCGAGATCCCGCTGCTCAACGACTTCGAGTTCGTCGAGCTCGAAATCACCCAGGACGAGGAATCGGGCTGGCGGTACGCGCCCGATCAGATCGAGCGGCTCGCCGACCCGTCGGTCAAGGCGCTCTTCGTCGTGAACCCATCGAACCCGACCTCGGTCGCGATGCACCCCGAGACCCTCAAGCTGATCCGCGAGCTGGTCGAGACCCGTCGCAAAGATCTCATCATCCTCACTGACGACGTTTATGGCACGTTCGTGAACGGGTTCCGGTCGCTGGCCGCGATCGCACCGCGCAACACGATCCTCGTCTACTCGTACTCGAAATACTTCGGCGCGACCGGCTGGCGGCTCGGCGTGATCGGGATTGCGCGCGACAACATCCTCGACGACGCCGTGGCGGCGCTTTCAGAGAGCGACAGCAAGGCGCTGCACGAGCGCTATCACACGGTCTTCTTCGATCCAGACGGGGCGCGGCTGATCGACCGGATGGTCGCCGACAGCCGGACGGTGGCCCTGCATCACACGGCGGGGTTGTCGACGCCCCAGCAGGTCTTCATGGTGCTGCTTTCGCTGGCCTGCCTGACCGACCGCGAGGGCGTGTACAAAGAACACGCACAAGACGTCGTGATCAGTCGTTTTCAGGCGCTCTACGCCGCCGTGGGCGTGCCGCACCCCGAGACGCCGTTCGACGCTCATTACTACACGACGATCGACATCCCCAAGCTGGCCGCCGAACGGTACGGTCAGGCGTTCGCCGACGCGCTCGTCGCCGAGAACGAGGCGATCGACTTCGTGTGGCGCCTCGCCGAGGAGAAGTCGATCGTGCTGATGGATGGCGGGGGCTTCGACGCGCCGAACATGTCGGTGCGCGTCTCGCTGGCGAATCTCGAAGACGATGCGTACACCGCGATCGGGACCGGCATCAGTGAGCTGCTGGCCGAGTACCACGAACGCTGGCAGACCAGCAAGTCGTAGCGAGGAGCACGCTCTCCATGGAATGGCTCGACCAACTCTTCGACGAAGTGCCGCTGATCGCGCTCTTCGTCACGCTGGCGCTCGGCTATCTGGTCGGCAAGATCAAGATCGGTCGATTCGTGCTGGGCGGCATCGCCGGCACGCTGCTCGTCGGCGTCGTCGTCGGGCAGCTCGGCGTGCCGATCGATTCGAGCATCAAGTCGGTCTTCTTCGCGCTCTTCATCTATGCGGTGGGTTATCAGGGCGGGCCTCAGTTCTTCCAATCGCTGAACCGCAAGTCGCTCAATCAGCTGGTGTCGGCCTTCCTCATGTGCCTGGTCGGCCTGTTCACCGTGCTCGCGGCTGCGTGGCTCTTCGATCTCGACCGGGGCATGGCGGCCGGGCTCGCGGCCGGGGGCCTCACCCAGTCGGCCATCATCGGCACGGCCGGCTCGGCGATCGAGCGACTCGACGTGTCGCCCGCGGCGATGAAGATCATGGAGACCAACGTCGCGGTCGGATATGCCGTCTGTTACATCTTCGG
The DNA here is from genome assembly GCA_965250285.1 of Myxococcota bacterium. Taxonomy (GTDB): domain Bacteria; phylum Myxococcota_A; class UBA9160; order UBA9160; family UBA4427; genus CAYYSY01. The sequence goes on along the minus strand of OZ252299.1, from coordinate 3,788,573 downwards.
CTCGCTCGGCCCGATCATCATGGTCTCGTGGTTCTTCCCGACGATCATGGGGTGGGACATCCGCAAGGAGGCCCTCGCCCTCGCGAAGAAGATGGCGGGGGGCGATGCCGAGCTCGAGCCCGGTCAGTTCGACGCCGTCCATCGCGTCAAGACCCGCTTCTACCGCGTGACCGACTCATCGAGCGCGGCCGGTCGCACGGCGCTGCAGGTCGACGCCGATCTCGCCGATGCGGCGGTCGAGGCGATCATTCGAGACGATGCGGCCGTCGAGCTGCAGGACGACACGCCGATTCGGGTGGGCGACATCCTTGCGCTGACGGGGCAGGTGCACCTGCTCGAAGACCTGCCGTCGCGCATCGGTCCCGAGGTCGATCCGCCCGATGGCTTTCAGCTCGTCGAGGCGAACATGGAGGTCATCCTCACGAACAAGGAGCTGCACGGCGAGACCGTCGCGCAGCTTCGGTCGTCGGACGTCGAACGCTGGCACGGAGCGTTTCTCACCGGCGTGTCGCGCATGGGCCACGACCTGCCCCTGCTCCCCGGCCTCGAGCTGCATCGCGGTGATGAGCTGCGTCTGACCGGTCGACCGGTCGACCTGGCGCGCGTTCGGTCGCTGATCGGCTTCGAGATCCCGGCCGGGGCGGTCACCGACTTCGTCTTCTTCGGCATCGGTATGACTCTCGGCATGCTGATCGGCATGATCAGCTTCAAGATCGGAGGCGTACCCGTCACGATCGGTTCGGGCGGCGGCTGTCTGCTCTCGGGGCTGCTCTTCGGCTGGCTTCGCAGCACCCACCCGCGCTTTGCGGCGCTGCCGACGGGTGCGTCGAACTTCTTGCGCGATTTCGGGCTCGCGGTGTTCGTGGGCGTGGTCGGCATCAAGGCCGGTCCCCAGGCGCTCACGAGCATTCAGGAATACGGCGCGACGCTCTTCTTCCTCGGCGTCGCCGTGACGCTGATTCCGCAGGTCATCGTCTTCTTCGTCTCGTACTACCTGTTGCGCATCCAGAACCCGATCGAGCTTCTGGCGTGCGTCGCCGGCGGCCGAAGCGCAAACCCGGGCTTCGCCGCGCTGCTCGAGAAGGCGGGCAACGCCACGCCCGTCGTTTCGTTCACGGTCACGTACGCGGTGGCGAACGTGTTCTTGACGCTCTGGGGGCCGATCATCATCGGGGTCGTGAGCAAGACGCCGGCAGGCTGAGCGGCGTCGCGCTCGCAGCGCTCAGAAGCCGACCTTCGTCGTGAACTGGATCCGCCAGTTGTCGGCGCTCTGACCGTTGCGGTTTCGGCGCTCGCCCCAGAGCCCTTCGATCCCGGTGTCGATCGAGTTCGCGAGTGAATAGACGAGATTCACCGACGCGTACCGTGTCCGACTGAGAGCCGTGGTGTCCTGGAGCGACTGGTTGTCGACCTCGACCCAGCCGAAGGTGCCGGTCGATCGCAGCTGACCGAACCAGTAGTGGCGTAGCGCCACGTAGCCGGCGAAATAGGGGATGACCTCGATCTCTGCGCCTTGAACGACGGCATCGGCGAGGCCGGCGTTGATGTAGCGACCGATGCCGCGTCCGTACTGGATCTGGTAGCGAACGTCGTCGCGCTCGAACGGGCCCGGCAACGAGACGCGCCCGGTCGACTGCACGCCCCAGCCGAACTGGTGCACCGTCGGGCCGCCGTCGCTGGCGCCGATGTCGCGCAGGATTGCGGCGATCTTGATGTGACTGCCCGCGCGCTGGTACTGCATCGACAAGACGCCGTCCGGCGATCGGGTCTGCTCCTCGGGGTCGCCCGGGCCTTCGACCGAACTCTGTGGATCTTCGATGGCCGCCCAGATGAGCCAGTCTTCACCGATCGGGCGGATCCAGCGGAGCAGTGGATGCCGCGTCTGATCCGATCCGTTCGGTCCCTCGAAGTCGAGCGTCTCGGGCAGAGCGGGTACGTCGTCCCAGGTCGACCACGACTGGCCGATGCGAATCCCGCCGCCGAACAGCAGCCCGTCGAGCTGGGCGAACGCCTGGCGCAGCCGTGGCGCAGGGCTGCGCGAGTTTGCGTTCGCGAACATGTCCATCGAGAACATCGTGGTGAGTCGACGGCGTCCCTTCTCCGATGCGGAGCCGATGATCAGACGGGACGGATTGACCGAGAACGTTGTCTGCCCCTGATCGACACCGGGCACCGTGATCGTTGCGGGAATGAACTTCGCGAGGCTTCCCATCTCGGCGAAGTCGTGCACGAGGTCGGCCTTGATGAAGCCCGAGATCGTGACCTTGGTCGCCACCTGCGGGACGTCGAGGTGGATGCCTTCGATCCCGTGCATGCGATCGGTCTCGAGATGCAGATTGATCGGCAGGATGTGTCGGCGATGCTTCTGCTGCGGCTCGGTCGGCTCGGTCGGCTCGGTCGGCTCGGTCGGCTCGCCCGGCGACGGCTCGACCGGGGCGACGTCGACAGCCTGCACGGTCGGCGCCGCGGTCGTCGACGGCTCACCCTTCGCTTCGGCGGCCGGTTCTTCGTCGGCGATCGCGGCCGCTCCACTCGTGAGCAAGACGAACAGAGCGACGGCGAACCGGCCGGGTCGCGCGAAGCGCATGCGACACCTCCCGCCCGCAGTGTCAGCGAAGGCGAGGCGGGCGGCAAGCGGTCGCGCGGCGCCGAAGTTCGGGTTCGCCTTCGTCGAGCGCTACCAATTCTCGCCGTCGGGCCGAATCATGACGTCGAATGTCCAGGTCGAACGGGGTTGGTGCGCGATGTGATAGCACTCGTCGGCAATGTCGATCGGCCGCGCGAAGAACGCGTCGGGCTTGTCCGCAAAGGCCTGACGGGCCCACGGCACGTCGATGACGGCGTCGATCGCGACGAAGGCGACGTGCACCCCTTTCGGACCGAGCGAGCGCGCCGCCGACTCGAGCAGGATGCGCTGCGCCGCTTTCGTCGGCGCGAAACCGGCGAACCGCGCCCGCCCTCGGTAGGCCGAAGTGTTGCCCGTCGCGAGAATGCTGCCGCGGCCTGACTCGACCATCGCCGGGCCGAAGGTCTGGATCAGCTGCAGGAGCGCCATCGTGTTGATCTCGAAGTTCCGCTGTAGCACCGCGGGGTCGACATCGAGCACTTCGGCGAAGGCGCCGCCGACGGCGTTGTGGACGACGATCGACGGCGCGCCGTGCGCGTTGCGCACGGCGTCGGCCATCTGTGCGACTGCCTCGCGATCCGTGACGTCGAGTGGATAGGCGTGGGTGCCCGGCACACTTTGCTCGAGCGCCCGCAGGCGATCACCATCGCGGGCGATCATCACCACTTCGTATTGCTCGGCGAAGCGGCGCACGAGCGCCGAGCCCGTGCCGGGGCCCACGCCGGTGATGAGGCAGGTCGATCGGCTGGCCATGTCGTCGGGCTCCTCCGCGGGGGTTGCCGCGTGCGAATCATTTGGTAGCTTTTGTGTACCAAATGAAAGGGGCCGCATCCAGAGATGTCGAACCGCCACACGCAAACCTGCGCGATCGCTGGGGCGCTCAATGTGCTGGGGGATCACTGGAGCCTGCTGCTGGTGCGCGAGGCCTTCTATGGCGTGACGCGATTCAGCGACTTCCAGCGCAACACTGGCATCGCGAAGACCTTGCTGAGTGACCGCCTCGCCTTCCTCGAAGGCGAGGGTCTCTTCGTCAAGGAAGACGTCGGCGAGCGAGGCACGCGCTACGCCTATCGTCTGACCGAGAAGGGGCGCGCGCTCGACACCGTCTTGATCGCGCTGATGCAATGGTCGAACCACCACGTGTTCGGTCGGGGCCACGAGCCCGTGCTGCTCGTCGACCGGTCGACCGGGCGCCCGGTGCCGGCGCTGCGTGTTCGCGATCGACACGGCGCGCCCCTGCGGCCCGATCAACTGGCCTTCGAGCCCGGTCCCGGGGCGAATGAAGAAGCGCGCGCGCGACTCCAAGCACTCGACTAGAACGACGAGGAAGCCATGGGCAACCCGGTCCTCCGCATCTTCTCCTACCTCCCGAACCCCCGCGTCTACAAGGCGCTGATTGCCGCCGAGTTCGGAGGCGTCGAGGTCGAGGTGTGCGGCGACGCCCCGATGGCGCTCCCCGGTTGGCTGTGGGATTTCGACGCCCGGCCTCTGAAAGACGACGAGCGATCCCCGTCGAGCCCGCATGCGCGCACGAGCCAGCGCGGCTTCTCGGGCACGCTCTACAAGACCGACGCCTTCCTCGAGGCGCATCCGTACGGGACCGTGCCCGCCGCGTTTAGCCCAGATGGCGCAATCGGCGTCTTCGAGTCGAACAGCATCATGCGGGCCGTGGCGCGTGCCGGTTCGTCGGCGCACGGGCTCTACGGAGCAGATGGCTATGACGCTTCGCGCATCGACAGCTTTCTCGACGCGACGCTCGTGTTCGCACGTGAAGCGCAGGTCTACCTGCTGGCGCTCGGGCCTCGTGAGGTCACCGCCGAGCTTCATGCGCGCATGAGCGCCGCGTATGCGTTCTATCTCGACGGTATCGAGCGCGCGCTCGAGTCTTCGTCGCACATCGCGGGCGAGGCCCTCAGTCTCGCCGACATCGCCTTCGCCTGTGACTTCGGTCAGTTCCTGAACGAGCGTGGGGCTCGCAAGTCATTCGAGGCGCAGGGGCTGCATCTCATCAGCGAAGGCGAGCCGGCGGCGCATCCGCGCGCGTTTGCACACCTCTTCGCGTTGGCCGACTCACCGCCGTTTGCGAAGCACTTCGGTGACTATCTCGATCGTTCGAGGCGCGATCTGGGCTTGTGAGCGGCCGTCGTGTCAGGGCCCGAGGATCGGTTCGAAGACGCGATCGGCCAGATCGCGAAACCAGTGCTTTCGAAACTCGACGTCTTCGGGTTGGCCGGCGGCGTCGCCCTTGTGATGGAACAAGCTCGCGTCGTTGCGTTCGACGATCGCGACGGGCTCTTCGACCAGCGACTCGCGGTCGTCGATCTTGCCGAGCTCGATCTTGGGCGACCAATCGAGCCACTTGTCTTCGACCTCGGGATGAAGTTTGAAGACCGAGCCCGAATCGGCCCGGCCGGCGGGCTTGTCGGGCGTCGCGAACGAGACGCCGCCGGCCAGCATCGACAACAGCGACGGCGTCTGCACGTCGAGCCCCCGCCAGCTGAGGCTGGCGTGGATGCCACCCGAGTTCCAGAAGACGGTGTTCGTGCGCACGAGCGGGACGTAGGGCTCGTCGATGCTCACGCCGATGCCGACCGAGTCGCCGTCGGGATGCAGCTCGTGGGCCGTGACGGTCCCCACCCGTTCGCCCCGGTAGTACACGGGATCGCCGACCCCGATGTGGCCCAGTGACTGGGCCTCGACCACGTAGCGCCGACCGCGTGCGACGACGATGGGCGGAACTTCGAGCGCAGTGAAATCGCGCGACGGCTTGTCGTCGGTGCGCCCCGGTTCGAAGGCGAGATAGTGCCCGGACACCAGCGTATCGAGATTCGAGATGCGCTCGACCGAGATGCGAGGCTTGGCGACCCAGAAGGCCGCGCTCTCGGTCAGATATGGCTTGGCGGCCCGGTGGAGCTGAGCGCGCACGATCACGCTCGCTAGATCGTCGCCGAACTCGATGTCGGTGACGGTGCCGATATCCATCTCGCGGTACTTGATCGTGGTCTGATCTGCGCTCAGACCGCCGGCCGCGCTCACGCGGATCTTGACGGTCGGGCCCATCTGTTCGAGTGAGCGGGCCAGGAGGCTGCCACCAATCAGCACGGCGACGAGCGGAAGCAGCCACACCGCCGAGATACTGCGCCAGAACGGCTGCTTCCTCGCCGTGGACGAATCAGACCCGGTCGCGGCTTCACTCATCGGCCACCTCTCCTCGCGCGCTACAGCTCATGCCTTCGCGACCTCGGCCCGAGGCGTGACCGGCGCGGCCGCCTCGGCCCGATCCCAGATCAGCCGCGGATCGAAGCTCATAGCCGCGAACATCGTCAGAACGACCACCCCTGCGAAACACGTCGCGGCTGGTCCCGGCACGATCGTGGCAATCTGCCCCATCTGCACCAACGCCACCAGCAGCGACGTGACGAACATGTCGATCATCGACCATCGTCCGATGCCTTCCACGATGCGATACAAGCGGTGAAGCGAGCGTCTTCGACTGGGCCATTCGAGCTGGATCGCCAACATGAGGTACACCAGCCCCACGATCTTGAGCATCGGGACGACGATGCTCGCGAAGAAGATGAGCGCCGCGATCTGCCACATTCCATCGTTGATGAGCTCACCGACACCGGCCAGGATCGTGTCGTCCTCGGCGTGGCCCATCTTGTCGATGTGCATCATGGGCCAGACGTTCGCGGGCACGTAGAGCAGCGCGGCTGTGATGACGAGGGCCCAGGTGCGCTGCAGCGAGAACGGCAGCCGCCGCGCGAAGCGGTCGTGGCAGCGCGGGCAGTGGTAGCGCGCGTCGCCCTCGCCTGACTCGGCTGCGACCGCATAGCCGCACGTCGGGCAGGTGAGCACCGTCGGCCCCGGGCTCGGACTCTCGGGCGGATCCGCAGCCTGGCTCGCATCCCAGCTCTGCCAGATCACGCGTGCGTCCAGGCTGTCGTAGCCGCCGATCAAGACCGGGATGAGCGCGCCGAGGGCCATCGCGCCGAGCCCGAGATCGACCGACGCGAGCTGACTCATCTTGACGTACGCCACGATCATGCCGAGCAGGTACACCTCGAGCATGGACCACGGACGAAGGATCATGACGCGTCGGTAGAGCGGCGCGATGTAGGCCATCGGCTTGTTCAGGGCGAGTGGAAGCACCACGGCGAGAAGCCCGACGAGCCCGACCAGAGGCGCGATCACGCTGGTGAAGGCGATCAGCACCGCCAGGGGTTCGAAACCGATCCTCCAGAGCTGGACGATGCCGGTGACCAGGTGCGCTCGCTGCGTGCGTCCCTGGTATTCGAGGTCCATCAGGGGCGCCGCGAACGCCATGACGAGCAGCACGAGAGCGCAGACAGTCAATGCGAACGAGCGCTCGAGCCCGTTGCGTCGCGTGCGGGCGAGGCGTTTGTCGCAGCGCTCGCAGAGCACGTCGCGATGGGGCTTCGGCTCGCGCTTCGTCTGGCGCAGGCCGCACTCGGGGCATTCGACGGTCTGGCGGATCGAGGCCATTCGTTCACCTACGCCGTCAACAGGTCGCGCAGTGGCGGCGCGCTCGACGCCTGAGCCTACCACGCACGGCGAATGCGAAAGCACGCCGCCGGGCGGGCCGGAGGGCCCGTTCGCTCGGTCTGCGTGCGACGCTCTGTATCGTATGACCATGCATCGTGCGCAGCGGGCGCGGCAAATTTGGATCCAGGTGGTCGCCGCCGCATCTGTCGTGTGGGTATTGCCCTTCGCGGCTCTGGCAGAAGACAGGAAATCGGAGCGCGACGCGGGTGCCCCGCCCGGCTCCGAGCGCGCCGAGCCCGTCCCGACGGCCGGGCACGCGCTCGGCCCGCTGCCCGGCCGCTTCTCGGCCTCGCTGACCTTCGCGACCGAGTACGTGTGGCGCGGCGTCAGCCAGAGCAGCCGCAAGCCGGCGGGCCAGGCCGAAGTCGACTGGCGCTTCGCGAACGGGCTCTATGTGGGCACGTGGATCTCGAACGTCGACTTCGGCGACGGTCCGAGCTTCGAGCTCGACCTGTTCGCCGGCTACGTGATGGAGCGCGGCGATCTCGAGCTCGATTTCGGCTTCGTCTACTTCATGTACCCGCTGCTCGACATCGAGACGTTCTATCCCGAGTTCACGATCAACGCGGTCTACGACTTCGGCCGAGTGCGCACCGGGGGGTTCTTCGCGCTGACGTGGAACTACGGTGAAGCCGGCGATCCGGCCTACTATCCCGCCTTCGACGTCGCGATCGATCTCGTCTGGACCCTGAGCCTCGAGACCCACGTCGGCTACCAGTTCGGCAACGGCTCGGGCAAGGGCGCCGATGAGTTCGACTGGAGTGTCGGCCTCGCAGCGTCACACTGGGGCTTCGACGCGCGCCTCGCCTACGTCGACACGAACCGGTCCGAGGCGGACTGCGGGCGCACGTCGAATTGCGCGCCGCGCCCCTTCTTCAGCATCACCCGTTCGTTCTGAGCACGCGTCAGCGGTGAGCCGAGCCGATCGGGCCCCTCATGAAGTCGGCGGCCTGGTCGAAGCGCGAGTTGATCGACATGTGCAGCGTGTCGCGCGTGCCGACGGCGAGCAGGTAGTACGGCGCGCTCAGCTCCCAGGGATGACACGAGATCGTGATCGGTACGCCGTCGATCAGCGCGGGCGTCGTCCCGACCGGCAGGTTGCTGATCAGCACGTCGACCTGGCGCCGGTAGTAGCGCATGACCGGTTCGAAGATCAGCTCGGGCAGGCGAGCGAGGGTGTAGGTCTGCGTCGATGCCGTGCCCCACCGCAGCATCGGGAACCGAACTTGACTCTCGATCTGGCGGACCATGTCGTCGACGGGCGCGCGCTGCACCTTCGTCGTCAGCACGCCGTACCGGTTGCGGCCCTCGAGGAACGGGAAGAACACGATGATCCCGGTGACGAGGTAGGGAACCTCCGGATGGCGCTCGAAGATCTGCTCGAGCATCAACGCGGCCGACACCAGATTGAAGTTGGCCTTCAGCTCCTGGCGCAGGGCCCGGATCGGCTCGGTCGGCCAGATGTGGACGAGCGTGCTCTGCTCATCCCCGCAGAGCCGATTGAGGCGACCGCGCCAGAGCAGGCGGCGCGTCGTTGCAGGGATCGCCATCAGCTCGGGCAGGAAGGGTGGGGGCGTCGGTGCATCGTCGTACGTGACGAGCGGCGGACTCGGGTCGAATGCGGGCCGGAACGTCTCCCACAGACCGACGCCGTCGGTCTGCACGTGATTCCAGACGATGCGGATCTCGCCGGGCGCGTCCCATTCGAGTCGCACCCCGTGGCGCTGGGGTAGGCAGAGGTCGTCGAGGTCGACGAAGGGGACGCGTCGCAAGTCGAGACCAGGCCCGTCGAGGCGCCCCACCTCGTGAAGCAGGCTCGTTTCGGGATCAGCGGCCTCGATCAGTCGCACGAGCCGCTCGCGAAAGACGCGCTTGACATGGTCGTCCGATCCAGCGTCGAATTGGAAGACGATGTCCATGTTGCAGGCGTCCCAGTCGTCTCGACTGAAGAGCGCCATGAAGCGGTCTTCCTGCCCGACGAGCCGACGGCGCAGATAGTCGCGCGCGACGAGGGCGCTGCCGCCCGTCGCGGCGGCGGCCGAGAGCGCGGGTATCCACTGCGGCTCGAACATGACCGAACCCCCCAGCGAACATGGTCGACCCGCGAGATGACCCTACGGCATCGATTCGAGGGCATTGGCGTGACGAACGGCGGACACTGTGCGTCGGGCAACCCGCAAGTCGAGCGCGCTGCGCGAACCCATTCGGGGGAGGCGGGGCGTCGGCTGCCAGTCGTGGATGTCCGGGCGGATCGCGCGCCCGAGCCGTGGTTCGACGGCGCCACGTCCCGCGCCCGAGCGTGCAGCGTTCGACCGGATCGCATCGCGCCCCCCGCGCGCGCCGAGGTCGCACGCCCCATCGAGGAGCGCGGGCTTTCTGGAAGCGGGCTAGCCGTGCACGACCTCGGCGTCCCCCAGGATGTCGCGCTCCATCGCCTCGCGGAGCGCATCGCCGCCGAACCCACCGGTCTCGACCGTCGGGTCGAGCGCGTATGCCGGGCTGACGGCCTCGGGGCCCTCACCCGGTGCGAGCGGGGGGGTGTAGTAGCCGAGGGTGAAGGTGGCCATGGTGTAGCCGAGCAGGTCCCGAACTTCGGGCTCGAAGTGCTTCGCGATCTCGGGAGGGCAGGAGAGGTACTGGTTCTCCTCCTGCCGCACCCAGCCGAGCGCATAGTCGAGCAGCACGCCGATGCGGTCGCCGTCCGACGTATTCGCACCGCCGCCGTGGAGCACCGATCCGGTGAAGATCAGGACCGAGCCCCTCGTCATCTCGGCGAAGGCGATCTCGTCCTCGGTCGGCTGCCGCTCGTTGGGCCAATCGCTCGAGCCGGGGACGACCTGTGTGGCGCCGTTCTCCCGCGTGAAGTCGGTCAGCGCCCACATCGAGCTGATCTGGGGCTCGAGGTCGTTGAAGTACGAGCTCCAAGCCCACTTGTCCTTGTGGATCAGCTGGCCCGACTCACCCGGCCGGATGCGAATCGCCTGGGTCAGATGGATCTGGTAGCGCTCGCAATGCTCGAGGAGCACACGATCACAGACGCCGCGCACGCGCGGGTCGAGCACCATCTCTCGACACATCGCCGATCGCGCGATCAGGGCGCCCGTGCGGGTGGTGCACTTGCCGTGAAAGTCGTCGACCCCGTTCGATGTCGACTCGAGGAACGGGTCGAGCTCGCTCCGCAGCTGATCGACCTGTGTGGGAGAGAGAACGTCCCGCACGATGACAGCGCCGTCGCGATCGACCGCGTCCATGATCTCGTCGAGGATCGCATCGGGATCGAGCGTCGTGAGCTTGGCCATGGTCAGGGCCTCCATGAAGCAGGGGGGAGAAGGTGCGAGCAGGTTGCCTTGCAGGGCCGGTCGGGGAGAGGTTCAATTCGGACGAAGACCTGATCATTTTCGGACATGCCCCCGACGCCGACCTCGACGACCGACCCGATCCACCGGACGCTGCCGCCGCAGCTCGCGGGGCTGATCGTCTCGGTGCTCGAAGAGCGCGGCTTCGCCCCCGGCGACGTGCTGGCCGGAACCGGGCTCGGGCCCGCGCAGCTCGCCGACGTCGATCGTTGGATCTCGCTCGAGAAGATGCTCGCCGTGATCGAGCGCGCGATCGCGCTCTCGAAGCTGCCCGAGCTCGGTCTGGTCGTCGGGGCGCGTGAGAACCTCGGCACGTGGGGCGCCCTCGGCTACGCGGTGATGAGCTGTGCCACCGAGCGCGAGGCCTTCGACGTGGGGCTGCGATTCCAGAACGCGGCGTCGACGCTGCTCTCGATCTCGGCCACGGAAGACGACGGCCGGATGCGCCTCCAGCTCGATGCGCCGATCCCGCTCGGCCCGCTGCTGCCCTTCTGCGTCGAAGAGATGGTCGCCGGGATCTGCACGGTCGGCTCGGTCTACATGAACCGACCCGTGCGCCCACTCGACCTGTCGCTCAGCTACGCGCGTCCCGCGCACGCCGAAGCGTACACGAGGATGTTCGGGTGCAAGCCTCGCTTCGACCAGGCGCAGAACGTCTTCTGGACTGACATCCCGGGCGACCGCGCGCTGAAGCACGCCGATCCGGCGAGCGCCGCGATGTCGCTGCGGCTCGTCGAGGATCTGCTCGCTTCGCACGACGAGGCCGATGATCTGATCGTTCGCACTCGCAAGGCACTGCTGCGGACACCCGGTCGACTCGCCGACATGGAAGCCGTGTCGCGCGAGCTCGGAATGACGTCGCGCACCCTGCGTCGCAAGCTGGATGCGCTCGGTACGTCCTTTCGGTGCATCCTCGATGACGTGCGGTCGAATCTGGCGAAGGACTACCTCGCCCAGTCGGAGCTCACGATCGACGAGATCGCGAGCTTCCTCGGGTACACGGAGACCACGAACTTTCGACGCGCGTTCAAGAAGTGGACGGGCTCGCCGCCGAGCGCATTTCGGCCGCGGTGAACGGGCCACTCTCTCCGGTTCGCGCTTCGGGATCGACTATGCTGCGCGTCTCGACGGGCGCGCCCGCTTGAGACCCTCATCGAGGCCCCTGCGCGTGATTCACGGAGTCCCCTCTGTTTCCCCTTCGATTCGACCCCGAGACCATCGATCGTCCTCACCTGCTGACGATTCGCTACTCGCACTTCTGTGAGCTCGCGCGCTGGGCGCTCGACGATGCCGGTGTCGCCTACACCGAGGTGGCGTATGCGATCGGTTCGCACATGGAGCCGATCGCCTCGCTGCGCGCCGACCGGTCGACCTGGTCGGACGGCAGCTTCCCCGGCGCCGAGACCGGCAAGGACGTCGATCGTCGCCAGCACGGGGTGCCGCTCGTGTGTCTCCCGGGCGGTGAGATGCTGAGCGATTCGTGGGCGGTGCTCGAGCACTACGTCGCCGCGATCGACCCGGGTTGGAAGCAGCGCCTGGATCACGAGATCGGGCCGGCCTCGAGGCGCATCGGCTACCGCGCGCTGCTCGAGCCCACGCGCCCCGAGCTCAAGGCCCGCATGATGCAGGGCTTCACCGAGGCCGAGCAGGCCTTCTTCGAGCGGGCCGAGCCCATCGTGATGGCGACGGTGACCGATCTGATGGGGCTGTCCGACGCGCGAGAAGCAGAAGATCGTGAACACCTCGCCGCGTTCTTCGACGAGCTGTCGCGGGATGCCTCGGCGTGGCCGTCGCCCGAGGCCGGCGCCGAGGGCAGGGCGTGGTGGATCGCGACCTCGAGCCTGGCTTCGCTCGCGCTGATGCCGCCCGAGTACGCCGGCGGTGCGTGGGAGGGGCCGCCGATCGACAAGCTCGACGAAGATCGCGCGCACTGGGTCCGCGCCATGCGCGCGACGCCGCTCGGCGCGGCCGTGATGCGCTTCTATGCCGAGTACCGAGGCGGCCAGGGCCGGGGCGGCCCCCAGCGCTGACCCGTACCGCGCGTCGCGCAGGCGGCCTCATTACGCCCCGAACGGGCGCCCAAGCGACCGCTCGTGGCCCCGGATCTACGGGCCGGGGCTTGGCGGTGCACGGTGAGACGCGCGATGATCAAGCGATCGTTCGAGCGCCCGTGATCGCGTCGCACCAGCGAGATGACGAGCCATGTCCAGCACGCCCAACGAAAAAGTCGTCGAGTCGCTCGCGGCCTCGACTCTGCTCGGTGTCCTGCACCGCGACGACCTCGAAGATCTCGCCGCACGCGCCCGCCACGTCCAGCTGGCCGATGGGGAGTTCGTGTTTCGGCGCGACGACGAGGGCGAGTCGGTCTTCGTCGTGCTCGAGGGGCGCATCAAGATCTGCGCGCTCGCACCGGACGGCGGCGAAGTGATCCTGAACGTGATCGAGCCGGGTGAGCTCTTTGGCGAGATGTCTCTCCTCGACGGTGAGCCCCGCTGCGCCGATGCGATCGCCGCGGCCCGCACGACGGCCGTGGTCATCGAACGCAGCGATTTTCTCGACGTGCTCGCCGAGCATCCCGACGCCAGCCGCGAGCTGATGGCCGTGCTCTGCCAGCGGATCCGCCAGACATCGAGCTTCGCCGAGAGCGCGGTGCTGCTGCCCGCGGCGGCTCGGCTCTTTCTGCGCATCCGGGGCCTCGCCGAGCAGTACGGCATGCGCAAGCCCAGCGGCACCATCGTGATCGAGCACGGGTTCTCGCAGCAGGATCTGGCCGACAGCGTGGGGCTCACGCGCGTGAGCGTGAACCGGCACCTCTCCGAGTGGCGTCGTGCAGGGCTCATCTCCTACGAGCGTCGCACCATCACGATCCCCGACTTCGAAGCGCTGGCGTCGGCCGCGTTCGATGGCCGGGCGCCGAGCCGAGTCACCCGGACCGGCTGAGGCGCGCCTCTGCCCGCCTCGCGGGCGCCCGTGTGATCTGGTTGACACCTCGCCGGGCCTGTCGCCTGCTTTACAGATCCAGATCGCATCGCATGCCACGCTCGTCTCCGAACTCGGTCAACCGGGATCGGAGGAGAGGATGAGCAGAGATCGTGCGACCACGATCGCTCGAGCGTGGCGATGCCAGGGACGCCGTCGCGTGGCCGCGACGCGCGGCAATCCGACGGGCGCGTCGACCACCTCGTCGAGCTCGACTCGAAACCGACCGGTTGGGACCCGAGAGTACTCGGGGCTCGGGATGACCCTCACCGCCGCAGCGGGTCATCGGGCTCGTGGGGGCCTAGGTGTGCGACGCGCCGGTTTCGACTGCAGCCGCAGTCGGGCCGACCGCCGCAGGCCGTGTCGAACCACCGTGTGTGCTTGCACCGGGTGGGGCAGGCGGGCGCCCTGAGCTTGGGGCGGGCGTATCCATCCGCGGCGCACGGTGCAGCGTCGCAGGATTCGCCCGCCCCCCACTCCGTCCCGACACTCGAGCGTGCAATTGGAGGTGATCGATGATCGCCGACCGACTTCTCGATGCGATGAGTCAACTCGAAGCGTCCTCGAGCGGCGTGCGCGCCGCACTGGCCGAGGAGCTCGGTGGCGGCGCATGCAGCGGCACGACCGCTGCCGCCGACGCGCTGCCGATCTCGGTGCGCCTGCCGCGCATCGCCCCCGCGGCGTCCTCGAGCTGGGTCGCGTACCGTGGACGCGCCGAGAACGCGATCGAGCGTTTCGGCGAACGGCTCGAGCCGTCGGTCGCGGCCCGGATTCACGCGTTGCCCTCGGCAAACGCCTTGGCTCTGTGCGCCGATCCCGACGAGATCGCACGTCTGGCCGAGCTGCCCGGCGTCGAGCGCATCGAGCTCGACGACCCCCATCTCGTCACGGCGGGGGGCGGCGTTCACCTCGGGCCCCCTGAGATCGGTCTCGACTCGTTCACGCGCAATCATCCGGGCTGCGGAGGCGAAGGGGTGCGCGTCGCCGTCATCGACTCGGGTGTCGACCTCGATCACCCGTATCTCGAGGTCGCCGAGTCGGTCTCGGTGTGCGACGAATCCGACCGCGTCCCGGGTCTACACGGCACGCACTGCGCCGGCACGATCGCCTCGCGCGACTCGATCCATCGAGGCATCGCGCAGAATGCGGAGCTCCTCAACGTCAAGGCGCTCGATGCTCATGGCCGCGGGCGCCACACGAACGTGATCCGCGGCATCGAGGCGGCGGTGGCGGGCGGGGCACACGTCCTTTCCCTGAGCCTCGGCTTCAATCATCAATCTGCGGATCGTCGCAACGGCCATGCTTGGCTCTGCCGCGCCGCCGAGTGCGTCCTGTGTCGTTCGGTCGAGACGGCCGTGGCGCTCGGGCACGTGGTCGTGGCATCCGCGGGCAACGAATTCGTCCAGAGCTGCGGGCACGGCCGAAGCGCCCCCACGCGCCACGCGATCACGTGTCCCGCCGCGGCACCGGGCGCGATCACGGTGGCGACGGCCCCGGCGAGCGGGGCGAAGCCGGCCCGCCTCGGCGCCCAGGTCGAACCTCCGCTCGGCCAGAAGCCCGACCTCGTGGCGCCGGGCCTGAACGTGTGGTCGACGGCTCCGGCTGCGCGCCTCGGTCCCGAAGCATCGGCATCGGCGACCCGGCGATCCGAGCTCTTCGTTCGATCGAGTGGCACATCGGTCGCGACGTCGATCGTTGCGGGGGCCGTGGCGTTGCTCATCGAAGAGCGCCTGCGGCTCGGCTGCGCTGCGCTGCCGGCAGACATCCGACGCGATCTGATGCGGCACGCCGTGACGCCCGTCCCCGATGCGCTGCCGCGCTATGTGGGCGCCGGCCGACTCGATCTGGCGACTTTCTGATCGCCGTCGCGGGGCCACGGGTCGCCCCTGACACGTCCCCAGCAGAAGCGCCCATCGACTTCGATCGGTAGGCGCGAGTCCCTCATGATAAGGTGTGGGCTTGAACGCACCCCGGCCGGGCGACGTCGTCCAGCCGGTGCGCCACGTTCGCTTCGGGGCCGCCGCGGGTGCGTCCGCGAAGCGCACGAACGGGGCCCACTCGATGAGATGCGAGAGCTGCCAGTTCGAACTCGCCGAGGGCAGCCGATTCTGCTCGCAGTGCGGCATGCCGACGGCCGAGATCGTCGTCGAACGACGCCCGCTGAGCGTGCTCATCTACGACCTCGTCGATTACACGAAGCTGGCGTCGGGGCTCGACCCTGAAGACGTTCAGCAGACGATCCACATCTTCAACGAGTGCGGGACGCGCATCATCCACGAGCACGGGGGCATGATTGCTCGCTACGCGGGGGACGGCAGTCTCGCCTACTTCGGTGTGCGGCAGTCGGGGGGCGAGGACGCGCGCCGCGCCATCGACGCCGGTCTCGCACTCGCCGAGGCGATCCCGAAGCTCGACGTCCCCCATGGCGGGCCCCTGCACACGCGGGTCGGGATCGCGACGGGCGAGGTCGTCGTGGGTGAGGTGCAGAGCCATGGTCCTGCCCGCGAGCTCACGGCGCATGGTGAGGCGCTGCCGCTGGCGGCGCGCCTGCAGAACCTCGCCTCCCCCGATGAAGTCATCGTGTGTCAGTCGACGCGGAGCCTGACGGCGGGCTACTTCGACGGCGTCTCGCTCGGTCGCTCGGGGCTGAAAGGCTTCTCCGAGCCCGTGCCCGCTTGGCGCGTCGACGCGCCGCGCGCGGTCGAGGGGCGATTCGCGGCCCGGGTCGCGCCCCACGCCCCGCTCGTCGGTCGTACGGCTCAGATCAACGATCTCGACGCGCGCTATGCCGAGGCGCGGGCCGGACGCGGCGGCGCGGTCTTCGTGTCGGGCGAAGCCGGGATCGGCAAATCGCGCGTCGTCGCCGAGTTTCGCGAGCAGGTGGAGGGGCGCGAGGGCGGCGTCACCTACTTCAGTGCTCGGCCGACCATCAGGCGACGGCCTTCCATCCCATCGTGGGTCAGCTGCGAGCGAGCCTCGCGCGGATCGCGACGCCGCCCGGCAGCTCGACGCCCGATCGCATTCGCGCGCTGCTGTCTGCCCTCTCGCTCGATGAGGATCGGTACGCCGCGGTCGCGGCCGAGATGCTCGGCCTCACCGACGCGGCGGCCGAGCCCCGGACGGCCGCCGCTGAAGCGCAGATCAAGTCGGACGTCACGCGGCTGACCCTCGACGCCATCGATGCCCTCACCCGAGACGGTGTCGCGGTCGCGATCTTCGAAGACGCGCACTGGATCGATCCGTCGACGGCCGACGTGCTGCGCGAGCTCTGCCTGCGGGCGCGGGATCGTCGCATGCTCGTCCTGGTGACCTCGCGTTGGACCGATGGACTCGCCGGCGCCCTCGGTGAGCACGTCGAACACGTCCCGCTCGATCGGCTCAACCGGACGCAGGCCGAGGGCATCATCGACGCCATGACGGGTTCGTCGCCGCTCGCCGCCCAAGTCGTCGAATCGATCATCGACCGGGCAGCTGGCGTCCCGTTGTTCGTCGAAGAGCTCACGCGCGCGGCGATCGACGTGGGCGCCGATGCACTCGAATCGAGCGGCAAGCCCGACGACATGCCGCTGCTCGTTCGCGACTCGCTGGTCGCGCGCCTCGACGGTCTCGGCTCGGCGCGCCGGGTGGCGCGCACGGCGTCGGCTCTCGGGCGGAGCTTCTCGCACGCGCTCCTCGAAGCCGTCAGCGCCCTCGCAGGCGACCAGCTGGTCGACAGTCTCGAGGCGCTCGAGCGCGCGGGCGTGCTGCAGCGTGTCTTCGGCGACGGAGAAGCGGCTTATGCGTTCCGTCACGACCTGCTGCGCAATGCGGCGTATGACCTGATGCTGCGCGATGAGCGCATCGACCTGCACGCGCGCATCGCTTTGGCGATCGAAGGGCAGTTCGAAGACGTCGCCAGGCTTCAGCCCGAGCTCCTCGCGCGGCACTACGGCGAGGCGCGGATGTTCCCCGAGAGCATCGCGGCGTGGCTTCGCGGTGGTCGACGCGCGGCGTCGCGGTCGTCCTTCTCGGAGGCGATCTCGGCCTACGACACGGCGATCGGTCTGCTCGAGCACCTGCCCGACGACACCGACCGGGAAGAGACCGAGATGCAGCTGCGGCTCGGCCTCGGCGAGGCGCACGCAGGGGCCGTCGGTTTCGCGTCGCCGCCCGCCGGCGAGGCGTACACGCACGCACTCGAGACGGCGGCTCGTCTCGACGTGGCCGATGCGAAGCTGCAAGCCTATCCGGGGCTCTTCGGCTTCCACCACATGGGTGGTCGTCTCGAGCAGGCGAAGCAGGTGGCCCGTGAGTTCCACGAGACGGCCGAGCAGCACGGCCGATTGATCCACCGGGTCGCGGCGACGCGAACGATCGGCTGCGCCGCCTTCTCCATGGCCGAGCACGAGACGGCCGAGCGCTCCATCCGCCGCGCCATCGAGCTCTATGACATGGCGTCCCCGGCCGAGCTCGAGCACGCGACGATCAACGCGCAGGATCAGAAGACGACGTCACTCTGCTACCTGCCGCTCATTCTGGCCGTCCGCGGCGATCCGACGTCGGCCTGGGAGGCGAGCCAAGAGGGCATCGCGCACTCGGAGCAGCTCGGGCACATCCACAGCATCGGCTACTCGCTGACGTTCGCGACCGGGCTCGCGGCGACCCTCGAAGGCCGCGGCGACGAGCTCGCCGACCTCGCCGAGCGGGCGATGGGCTATGCGCGCGACGAGCAGTTTCCCAATTGGCGGATGGCGCGGGTCTTTCACGCGCTGTCGCTCGCCGAGGGCGGCGCCGTCGAAGAGGGGCTCGTCGAGATGCAGGCGGGCTTCGCGAGCTATGGCGCGACGGGCGGGTTGATCTTCGCGCCGACCGGCATGCGCCATCTGGCGCGTGCGCTCGCGCTCGCCGGACAGCACGAAGAGGCCATCGCCACCCTCGATCGCGGCCTCGGTCTCAGCAGCCAGACCGGCGAGATCTGGAGTGATCCGTGGCTGCTCTCCGACAAGGGCCACGTCCTGACGCAGACCGGGGACGGTCTCGCGGCCGCGAGCACGTTCGAGCAGGCGATCGCCACCGCCCGCGCGCAGGGTGCGACCCTCTTCGAGCTACGAGCCGTCGCGGGGCTCGCGCGACTTCGCCTGACCGAGGGCCGAACCGACGAGGCGCGGGCCGTGCTCTCTTCGACGTGTGCACGCTTCGATGACGCAGCGGTGTTCCCCGAGCTCGGTACGGCGAGGTCACTGCTTCAGCAGGTGGCGTGAGCACGCGCCACGACGGCTGAGCACGCTGCGAACATGATGCAGTCGACGCGAACGACCGAGCTCGATCTCGACGGGATCCGCCGACGCGGATTCGGCCGGCTCGCGGGCGCGATCGACGAAACCGAGCGAGAGCGCATCGTCGACACCGCGTGGCGCGAGCTCGCCGACCTGCATGGGGTCGTGCGGGGCGATCCGGGCACGTGGGTTCAACCGCCGAAGAATCTCAAGCGCCCCCGTCGTCTCGCGCGGGTTCACGAGCGAGGCTCGCCGCACCTCGACGCGGCCCTGAGCGAGGTCTTCAGTTCGCCTGAATGGGCGCTTCACGGCGGGTCCGACTGGGGGATGATGATGTTCACCTTTCCCCAGCTGGAGCGCGTCGATCAGTGGTTCTTGCCAGAGCAGCGCTGGCACTGGGACAGTCCGATCGCGCCCTACGCAGACTGGCGTGCGCCCGGTACGCCGGGCGTGCACTTGTTCGTTCTGCTCGAGGATCACGAGCCGGGCGGGGGCACCACACTCTTCATCGAGGGCCTGCACGCCTATTCGGTGCATCTCTACCGCACGTGGACCGACGAGGAGCGGAGCGCGAAGCAGGCGGTGCAAAGAGCGGCCGTGTTTCGCAGTCATCCCTGGCTCGACGAGCTCCAGCAGGGCGGCGCGCGCTCGCGAGACGAGCGCATCCGAACCTTCATGGAGCGCGACGAGATCGTCGAGTCGGTCGGGGGGCGAGATCTCGAGGAGCCGATCGTGCTGCGCGTGCACGAGATGGTTGGCCGAGCCGGGGACGCCTGGCTGCTCCACCCCCTGGTGGGGCATTCGGGGGCGCCGAACGCGCGCGCGGCGCCGCGGATCATGCGCAGCAAGTTCGCCTTTCGCGGTGACTTCGAACCCTGGGCGGGGACGGTCGGAGAGGCCTGAGCCGACAACGTTCCATTCATCGATCATGAGCGATGAGTGCGCAACAACACCCCTCTCGGTCTCGGTCAGGAAACCACCACCCGAAACTCCGTCGGGGTGGCGCCCGTCGATGCCCGGAAGTCGCGGGAGAAGTGGGCCGCGTCGCTGAAGCCGGCGGCGTAGCCCACTTCGGTGAGCGAGTGCGACGTCGTCTCGAGCAGGCGACAGGCTTCGGCCACCCGGGCCTCGCGCACGAGCTGGGCGAAGGCGGTTCCGCTCGCGGCGAGCCGACGTTGCAGCGAGCGAGCAGATTGGCCGGTGGCGCGCGCGGCCTGTGCGACGCTCCAGCTTCGGGCCGGATCCTCCCGGAGCAGCGCACGCACGCACCCGGCGGCGTCACCGGGGTCGGCCGGCGCGGGGGCTGCGCTGATCGCGTGCAACCCGGGCGCGAACGTCAGCCGCCAGCGCGACGTGTCGCCCTGGAACGCTTCTTCGCCGACTTCGAGTCGCACGCCCCCCTCGATCAGGCGGCGATCGCGGCGCGAAAAGCCGACCCCGATGTCGGGCAACGCGAGCCGCTCGAGCAGGGCGGCGAGGAAACCGAGGATGAAGATGTCCTCGGCCGGGGTCGGGGGCGCGCCCGCGCGTGCGAAGTGCTCGAGCTCGTAGTCGCCCGCCGCGGCTCGCAGTCGACGCGTGCGGTGGCGGCCGTGCGCATAGCGTTCGTATCGCGCCCACTTCTCGAGCAGGACGTCGCCGTCCCGAGATCGCAGCATCGCTTCGAGGATCGGGTGCGTCTCGAAGCCTTCGATGCAGCGCCCCATGTCGAACACGAAGCGCGGCCCGCGGGTCTGCCAGGCGAGAACGAGCAGGTCGCGCTTCAGGTGGAGAGGCGCGTGGGCCCGGCGCACGCCGTCGGGCGCCGCGAGCTCGGCCGGGATGAGCTCGGGCGCGTCCTGGCGCAGTGAAGCGAGGATCAGCGCGACGAGGCCGGCGTGCGCGAAGGCGTCGTCGGTCGTCGGCGTGCGTCGTGACATCGATTCTCCTCTCCGCCTCGATTCTGGCGCGATCGTTCAAGCCCCGCAGCCACGCGGCCGGCAAGATCGAGCATCGAGGAGGACGCAGGATGGAAGCCACTGCACTCGTGACGGGGGGAAGCTCGGGGATCGGCCTCGAGCTCGTGTCGAGACTCTGCGAACGCGGGATGCGCGTACTCACGACCGGATCCCGAGCCGACGCGCCGAGAGAGCTGGCCACCGCTGCCACCTATCGCCGCTTCGATCTGGCGGAGCGAGCCGAGCGAGATGCACTGATCGACTGGGTACGCGGCGAAGCGCCCCGGCTCGACCTGCTGGTGAACAACGCCGGCGTGCAGCAGCTCTGCGAGGTGGGTCCGAAGCTCGAGTCAGGCGACATCGAGCGTGAGATCGCGATCGATCTCGTGGCGCCGATGCATCTCTGCGCGGGGTTGATGGGCGAGGTCGAGGCGGCCTCGGGTTGCATCGTGAATCTCTCGTCGGGGCTCGCGATCGCACCGAAGGCCAGCGCGCCGATCTACTGCGCGGCGAAGGCCGGGCTCTCGAGCTTCTCACGGACGCTGCGGTACCAGACCGCGGGCCGTCGCGTGCGCGTGGTCGACGTGGTGACGCCGCTCGTGCGCACGCCCATGACCGAAGGGCGCCACGACGGGGCGATCGAGCCCGGCGCGTTCTGTGCTGCGCTGCTGGCCAAACTCGACGCCGGTCAAGACGAGATCTACATCGGCAAGGCGCGCCTGCTCCCTCCCCTCATGCGGCTCGCCCCCGGGCTCGCGCGGCGAATCATGCGCGACGCGTGATCGAGCCGAACCAAGCGCCTGCTCGAGTCGCCGCCGGTCAGCACAGGCGCTCGAGCAAGTCCCAGAAGGCGCGCGCCTTCGCCTCGTCGGCGCCGGCGTCGCGCGGATCGAGCTCCATGCGGCCCAGTACGTTGTGGAAGTAGCTGCCACTCGGTAGGTCGCGCTGCGTCGCGCAGTAGAGCGAGGCCTGGGCGCCTTGCTCGAGCGAGATCATCGTCCTGCGTTTGAACCAGGCCGCGAGCCCGCCCTCGATGCCCCCGAGCTCGGACGCCACGACGCCGGGGTGCACTGCGTGCACGCGCAGGCGCGGCTGACGGCGCGCCAGCTCCCGTGCGTACCAGAGATTGCCGAGCTTGCTTCGACAGTACGCGAGCTGGCCGCCGAGTCGCCCGCGATACTCGAAGTCGGCCGTGCACTCGTTCGAGAAGACATAGATGTCGCCCGTCAGCACCGCGACGCGCGCCTGGTCGCCGACCAGACCGCGTTCGAGGAGCCCTCGAATCAGGGCGTGATGACCGAGCGCGTTCGTCGCGAACGCGATCTCGTATCCCTGCGCAGAGCGCGCATGGCGCGCGGGCCACAGGCCGGCGTTGGCCACCAGCACGTCGAGCCGACGCCCAGCGAGCCGCTTCTCGATGTGATCGAGGGCCCTGGGGATCTGCTGCAGGTCGGCGAGATCGAGGGGCGCGAAGTGGGCGGGTCGGTTCGTTTCGGCCTCGAGCGCGCGGGCCGCGCTCTGCCCCGCAGCTTCGCCGCGGGCGGCGAGGATGACCTCGGCGCCGCGCCGGGCGAGCCCGCGGCTCGTCTCGAACCCGATCCCCCGGCCGCCGCCGGTCACGAGGGCGACGCGTTCGTCGAGCCGGGGCTCGGCCGGGCACACGACACTGCGTTCGGCTTGACGCCACATCGCGGCCGCCATGCGGCGGGCGATCGAGGTGGTGGGCCTTCGTGTGACATGTGCGCCGTCGTTTCGATCCACGCTCGTCTCCTCTCGATCACCCGGTGCTCGGAGCCGCCGCGAGGCCGAGGAGCGTGCGCACCGCGCGACACGACTCCGACTCCCACACCTCGCGCTCCGACCAGCGGTCTTCGAGCACGAGCCGGCGCACGGCGGCGTCGACGACGGCGAAGACCAGTGCCGCGACGACGTCGGGATCCATCCGGCGAACGAATCCGCGTGCGCTCCAGCCCGCCAGCAGCCCGGCGAGACCACCGACGATGAGGTCTCGCTTTGCCGAGAAGCCGCTCTCGAGATCTTCGAGGTCGCCGTCCATCGCGAAGAGTCGATAGGTGTCGGGGGCGCGATGGGCGTAGTCGAAGAGCGGGCCGATCAGCTGTCGGGGATCGGGCGGGGGCGCGGCCGGATCGACTCCGTCGAAGGCGAGATCGAGCACGCGCTGCCCCTCGCGGCGGCCGACTTCGGCCAGCAGGGCGCGCTTGGTCGGGAAGTGGTGGAAGAGCGTTCCATCGGATGTGCCCGATTCGCGCGCGATCGCGGCGGTGGTGGTGCGCGCGAAGCCGTTGCGCGCGAACAGGGCCGCGGCGGTATCGACGATGCGATCGCGGCAGGCGTGGGTGGCGGCTGCATCCGCAGGCGGTCTGCCTCGTCGACGGCGCCCCGCGACTCGAGTCTTTTTTAGAGCCATGCTCTAATTATATCGAGTACCACGCTATTCGAAAGGGGTGGGGCCGGATGCGCGCCTTCGAAGCCCCGAAGGCGAATGTGCGCGCTCTGGGCGCCGCTTCGCGCGGGCGAACCGCAGCGCGGTGTGCTCGCGGGAGGTTCAGGAGTTTCGGCCGCTCGCGGCGGACAGCGCACGGCGCTGGCGTGGGCTCAGGTGGCGCACCGGCGATCGGCCCGCTGCGAGGTCGGCGTTCACGCGCATCTGCTGGCGGGGCGTGAGCTCGAGCTGCGCGAAGGGTGTGCCACGCAGCGAACGCTTCTGATCCGAGTCGGGTGCGCTGCGCGGAATCGTCTCGGCCAGACTCGCGGCGTCGCCGAAGACCTTGCGTGCCACCTCGAGGTCGCTCGGCGTCAGAGCGTAGACGGCCCGCGCGCAACCCTGCGCACGGGCCGCTGCGAGCAGCGCCGGGTACGAGACGACGCGCTCGTCGAACTCGAGCTCGACGACCTCTCGACCCGCGAGAAAGCCCGCACGGCTCGACAGCACGCCCGGGATCTCACCCAGACACGCTTCACCGACCCAGAAGCAGTGCATGGCGAACACGGCCCGGCGCGCCGGCCGCGCGTCGAGCTCTTCGACGGCGAGAGACAGATAGTCGGGTACGGGCTGCCCTGCCGCCTGCAGGGCCTGCATCATGCGTGCGCCGATGGCTTCGGGGGTCCAGACGCCCGACCGACGCGGCACCAGATCGCGGGCGTTCGCATCGAGCAGTCGCACGACCGGATTGTTCCAGGCGGGCTCACCGAATTGCGCGAGCCACGCACGATCGCGGCCGCCGCGATTGTTGTACACGAGCATCGGAACGAACGCGGTCTCGATCGCTTCGGCAAGCAGCGGGTGATCGAGCACGTTGCGTCCGAACGAGACACACGTGGCGCAGCCCGGGACCTCCTGAAAGAGCACGAAGACCGGCCGCCCCGAGCGGGCCGACTCGGCGAGCGCGGCGTCGAGATCGCGCTGCCAGTCGACGCGGCCGAGCTCGGGGGGCACGTCTGCGTGGGTCGGTTGTGGCTGGATCGCCGCGAGGATCACGCCCAGCATCATGCACAGCGCTGCGCGTCGGCGGCGATCGACGAAGGAAGGCAGGGGCACCGTCGGTGCGAAGGATGCTGTCGGTCTCATCGAGTCCCTCCTCAGCGAGGCGTTGCGACATCGCGGGTCGCAGATCTCGATACGCCCTGGCGCGCTCGAGGTTACGCCCGATCTCGCGCCGAGCGTGCACTCGGAGACGGCCCGAACGGGCCGGATCGGGTGTGCGTCGCGAGCAGCCGGCGAGCCGGGCCCTGCGACGAGCGAGACCCCGCGACCTCCGAGTCGCGGAGCGCTCCGCTACCTCTCCTCACGCCCTCGCGATCCGCTCGGAGGCGAGCCGTCCTGGTATCTTGATCGACGTGAAGTCGGCCGTCCGGGCGGAAGACGGCGATTCGTCGAGTGAGCCGACGCGAGGAACACATGCAGGAAACGGAGCGAGCCGCGCCCCCTTCGACCGAGGGCATGGTCGAGTACGGCGAGAACTCGCGGGCGCAGTTCGAGCTGATCCGATTTCACGAAGCGCGGATCCGAGCGCTCGCGGCTCGGGTGGACGTGGGCGCGGCCCAGATCGAGATCGCCGACTACGGCTGTGGCCCGGGGCCCACCGCCGTGCAGGCCGTCGTTCCAGCGGTGCAGGCGCTGCGCGCGCGCTTCGCCGAAGCGCCGATCACGGTGCGCCACGTGGATCAGCCGGGGAACGATTGGAACGCCCTCTTTCGGCGCGCGACCGGTGAGCAGGGGTACGGCGCTGGTCCCGGCCCTGTGCGCACCGAGGCGTCGATCGGCAGCTTCTACGACGTATGTGCTGCGCCGGGGTCCATCGTTCTGGGCACTTCGTTCGCGGCGGCCCACTGGCTGAGCGCGGCGCCGCACGTCGAGGCGCCCGACGCAGTCTGGTTCGCTGATCTCGACGGCGCACCGAGAGATGCGCTCGCCGCACTCGCCGAGCGTGACTGGCGGCGCTTCTTGAAGTGCCGGGCCAGTGAGCTTCGCCCTGGCGGTGCGCTGCTGGTCTCGTCCCTCGGCTCGGTCCCCGATGCGAACGAGGCGAACGGGTCGGCGTGTTCCGGGCGGGGGATCTACCGCGCTCTGCAGCGGGTCGCACGCGAGATGGTCGACGAAGGCCTGTTGCGCCCGGACGTGCTCGACGCGTTCGTCTTCGGCCTCTGGTTCATGACCGAAGCCGAGGTGCGACGGCCGCTCGTCGAAGATGCGGCGCTCGCGCGGGCGTTCGAGATCGAGCACGTCGCGGTCGAGCCCGCGGCGGTGAACCCGGGCGACGTCTTCGCGGATCTCGTCGATCGCCCCGATCTGTATGCCGAGCGCTACACGGGCTACACGCGGGCCTTCGCTGACTCGACGTTGCGGACGCAGCTCTTCGAGCCGTCGGCCGAGAACGAAACGGAGGTGCAGCGACTCAGCGATGCCTTCTACCGCCGTTTCGAGGCGCTCTACCGGCGTCACACGACCCGCTACGCCTGTGAGCTCTGGTACTGGACCGTGGTGCTGCGCCGTACGGAAGCCGAGGCGCCGCGCGAGGAACCGGCCGCTACGCCGTGAGCACGCACGGGCGACGCCGTCCTGCGCATCGCCTGAAGGCGTTTCAGCTCACACCGTCCCGCGGATCCACGAGAAGACGATCGGGAGCAGCAGCAGCCCGCGAAGGGACCAGCTCACCGTCCGGATCCAGTTGGTGCGCACCAGTCGTCGGTGCGCGGCGGCGTCGAATCGCTCGCTCAACCGGGTATGCAGCGGCACCTGCACTGCGAAGGTCGAGATCCAGATCACGGCGAGCAGCACGCCCGTGGCCAAGAAGAGCGGGGAGGTCAGCAGGGCGGGCGCCGCGATCACCAGCGCCATCGCGCTCGCCGCCTCGAGCAGCATGGGCGGTGCGACGACGGGCGTAATACGCGCGACGTGACCCTGCTCGTACTCGGTGAAGGCTTCCTCGCCGACGGCGCTCATCAGCGGGTACTGCACGCGCTGCACGAGCCAGCAGAGACCGACGAGGTACCAGGTGCACGCAAAGTGGACGAGCAGCAGGGCGGTGGTCACGGCAGGGGGCTCGCAGGCAGCGCGGGGGTCAGATCGTCAGCCCGTCGTGCTCGCAGACGCGCATGAGCAGCTCTTCCATGAGCGCGCGGGCGTGGCCGGTGCCGCGTTCGAGCGCCCGGTGCAGCTCGGCGTCTCGGGGGCTGTCGCTCACGCACTGGCTGCTGTAGCGCTCGAACGCGACCAGGCTCTTGATCACACCCGACAGGTTGCTCGGACACTCGCACTCCACCGAGCTGGTGATCTCTTGCAGCCGGGCCAGCTGGGCATCGGTGAAGCGTCGCTCGGCGGCCGCCGACGCGCGGTCATCCGGTGCGCGCGACTCGATCGCGATGAGGGCGTCGCGGACCGCCGTCGCCCGGCGGATGTCGATGAAGTCGCGGATCGTGCGTCGAAGCGACGAGACGCGCGTCGGCAGCATGAGCAGCCGCACGCCTCGATCGGCGAGTCGCCGCAGGGTGGGCGCAGCGGCAAAGTGGTAGAGGACGACCGCCACGTTCGCGCCGGCCGCCTTGAGCGCCTGATCGACGGCGGTCACCGGGTCGGGGCCGAGTCGGTCGATGTGCATGACGAGCGCGTCGGCCTGCATGCCCGGCAGCCGCTCGATGAACGAGTCGATCGAGCCATCCGCCCCGGCGACCTCGAGCGGCGAGAAGTCGCCGGGGTTCGCGCGGATCTGCTCCTCGATCTCGGGGTCGAGTAGGGCAACCCGCGTCGCCATCGTCGAATCGCCGTCGATGGGCTGGGGCCGGGCAGCGTGGCGATCGAGTCGATCGCGGAGCTCGGCATAATCGAGGTTGGCGATCGCACTGATCGGATCGCCGACATCCGTCAGCGCCTTCATCAACTGCAGCCGCGCGACGTCTTCATCGTCGTAGAGTCGCCGCCCGGTCTCGGATCGCTTCGGGTCGACGGCACCGTACCGCCGCTCCCAGGCACGGATGGTGGCCGGCGGCACGCCGCTCAGCTGCGCCGCCGTGCCGACGCGATACAGCGACTGATCGGGATCCTGCTGGGCCACGTGTGCTCCCCCTCCATTGGACGGTCCCTGGGGCTGCGGGGTCATCGCCGTCGACCTCCTCTTTCTCGCGTCGACGGGTTCGCCGACGGTACATCTTTTGCCGACTAGAACGTGGACACGATCGCTGTTCCTGCCCGGTTCGAGGATTTGTGCGCGAGCCGACGGGCCGGTGAGCCGCGCGGTCCTATATCTCGACGAACGGGAAGCTATCGAAAGAACACTCTTTGTCAAATAAAATGTATTCAAAGAGTTTACATTGGGATGCGGGTGCCATACGTTCCAGTCATGGCAGCTGCCACCCCCCAGGACCGCACTTCACCCCCCGCCCGCCGCGCATCCCCTCTCCCCTGGCAGCGGCGGGCGGGGGCAACGTCTCTCCGCCGGGAGGCCCAGCGCCAGCTCGTGTACGAGCTGGCCAGTGGCCTCTCGGGGGTGGGACTGGCCTTCTTCATGTGGGGCCACATGGTGCTGGTGGGCTCGATCCTCACGGGCGCGCGCGGCTTCGACTGGCTCGCGTCGGGGCTCGAGCACGTCTACATCGCGCAGCCAACCGTGTTTGCGATCTCGGCGCTCTTTCTCACGCACGCCGCCCTCGCGAGCCGCAAGATCCCCGCCCAGATTCGCGAGCGAAGGCGGCTGCGCGCTCTCGGCGACGAGCTGAAGGCACGCGGCACGGGCTACACGCCGCATGTCGAGTCGTCTCTCTGGCTCTGGCAGGTCTGGACGGGCATGACGCTGCTCGTGTTGGGCAGCTTCCATCTGGTGCTGGTCGCCGTCGACGTGCTGACGCCGCTGTTCGGCGAGCGCACGGGGATCGAGGCGGCGACGTCGCAGGCCCGGGTGGGGGCAGGGCTCTGGGTCGTCTACGCCGTACTTCTGCTCTGCGTCGAATTCCATGCGAGCGTCGGGCTCTATCGCTTTGCCGTGAAGTGGGGCATCGGGGCCCGGCTGGGTCGTCGCACCCTGCTCCGAATCGAGCGCGTGCTGCTCGTCGGCTTTCTCGGCCTCGGCGCCGTCACGCTCGTCGTGCTGGCCGGGTGGGCCGATCCGCCGCTCGCCTTCCTGCTGAAGGGGTAGCTGCGATGGACCTGCGATCGACCGACGTCCTCGTGATCGGCGGCGGGCTGGCCGGTGAACGTTGCGCCATCGAGGCCGCAGTCGCGGGGCACGACGTCACGCTGCTCTCACTCGTGCCGCCGCGCCGCAGCCACAGCTGCGCCGCCCAAGGCGGGATGCAGGCGGCACTCGGCAACTGCGTGAAGGCCGAGGGCGACGACCCGACGCTGCACTTCCTCGACACCGTGCGTGGATCCGACTGGGGCGCCGACCAGGAGGTCGCCTGGATCTTCAGTGAAGAGGCGCCCGTCGCCGTGCGCGAGCTCGCGCATTGGGGCGTGCCCTGGACGCGCGTGCGCCCCGGCCGAAACACCTACTTCGTCAAGGGGCAGAAGGTCGAGATCGACGAGCCCGACGAGAAGGCCGGCCTGATCATGCACCGCAACTTCGGCGGGACCGCGAAGTGGCGCGCCTGCTACGCGTCGGCGGGCACGGGCCACGCCGTTCTGTACGCCGTCGATGGCGAGGTCGTGCGCCTCGGCATTCGCGTGATCGATCGCATCGAGGCGCTCTCGCTGATCCACGACGCTGGCCGCTGCTGGGGCGCCGTGACCCGATGCCTGCGCACCGGCGCGCTGACCTCCTTCGTCGCCAAGGCGACAGTCGTCGCGACCGGGGGCCACGGCCGCATCTACGGTCGCTACACGACCAACGCAACGATCAACGAGGGCACTGGCGCCTCGCTCGCGCTCGATACCGGTGTCGTTCCGCTCGGCAACATGGAGGCTGTGCAGTTTCACCCGACCGGGCTCGTCCCGAGCGGCATTCTCGTGACCGAAGGCTGTCGCGGGGACGGGGGGTATCTGCTCAACACCCAGGGCGAGCGCTTCATGGTGCGTGCCGAGCCCGAGAAGCAGGAGCTGGCGAGCCGCGACGTCGTTTCGCGCCACATGATGGCCGAGATCAAGGATGGGCGTGGCGTCGAGAGCGACGCGGGCCAGCACCTGTGGCTCGATCTTCGACATCTCGGTGAGCAGCATCTGCGAACGAAGCTGCGCGAGGTCTGGGACATCTGTCGCGACTTCAACGGCCTCGATCCGGCGCGCGAGCCGATCCCGGTGCGGCCGATCCAGCACTATTCGATGGGCGGTGTGCGCGTCAACAAGCACGGCGAGGCCTACGGCCTGCGCGGTCTCTTCGCCGTCGGTGAGGCGGCCTGCTGGGATCTGCACGGCTTCAATCGGCTCGGCGGCAACAGCCTCGCCGAGACGGTGGTCGCCGGACGCTTCGTCGGGCGCCACGTGGCCGAGTTCGCGTCGCAGACGTCGCTCGCCCTCGACACGGCCGTCGCGCATGCGTTCCACCACGACGTCGACCGCCGGCTCGTGGATTGGCTCGAGCGATCCGCCGATGGCCCGACCGTGTACGCGATTCGCGACGCGATCGCCGAGACGCTCAATCACAAGGTCGGCGTCTTTCGCAACGGTGAAGAGCTCGAGCAGGCGACGAAGGAGATCGAAGGGCAGCTCGCGCTGGTCGGCCGTGCGGCCCTGCGTTCGAAGGCGCCCGGCGCGAACCCCGAGCTCACGTTCGCGCTGCGCCTCGAGGGCATGGCGCGCCTCGCGCTGATCACCGCGCAGGGCGCCCTCGCTCGTACGGAGTGCCGCGGTGCCCACTACCGAACCGACCATCCGGCACGGGACGACGATCGCTGGCTCAACCGCACACTCGCCCACTGGTCCCACGACGAAGGCGCGGCCCGCCTCTCGTACGAGCCGGTGGGCTTGATCGATCTGCCGCCGGGCGACCGGGGCTACGGCAAGAGTCTCACCGTCGGGATGGAGTCCTCGATCGAGGACTACAACCGCGCCGTCGGCGCTGCCTGGGGCGCCGGCGGTGCACCTGACCCTTCCGAACCGCTGGGCAGCCGGATGCGGTGGGGGCGCTGGCAAGACTCGGCGGATCACACGTCGCCGCCGCAGCGCAGCGAGTAGCGTGCAGGAGTGATCGAATGTCCATGATCGTGCAAGAAGTCTCGATCGACGTCGGCCGCACCCTCGTGTTCGAAGTCTTCCGACTGAACCCGGAAGCCCCCGACTCGAAGCCGCGCTTCGACACGTTCGAGCTGGTCGAGAAGCCGTACATGACCCTGTACACGGCGCTCAACGAGATCCGTGAAGAACTCGACCCGAGCCTGCAGTTCGACTTTGCGTGCCGGTCGGCCATCTGTGGCTCGTGCGGAATGGTCGTGAACGGTCGGCCGGCGCTCGCCTGCAAGACGCTCACCCGCGACCTGCCCGACACGATTCGGCTGCAGCCGCTGCCTGTCTTCAAGATGGTCGGCGATCTCTCGGTGGATACCGGCACGTGGTTTCGAAACATGGCCGAGCGCGTCGGTGCCTGGGTGCACGAGAAGGCGCCGTTCGATCCCGAGGCCGTCGAAGAACGAATGGACGATGAGCTGGCCCAGGCGATCTACGAGGGTGAGCGCTGCATCGAGTGCGGCTGCTGCATCGCCGGCTGCGGGGTTGCGAACGTGCGCGACGACTTCGTCGGAGCGGCCGGCCTGAATCGGATTGCGCGATTCATGCGCGATCCCCGGGACGCCCGAGACGAGGACGACTGGTTCGACGTCGTCGCGAGCGACCAGGGTGTGTTCGGCTGCGTGGGGCTGATGGGCTGTCACGACGTCTGTCCGAAAGGGCTGCCGCTGCTCGAGCAGTACGCCTACCTGCGTCGCAAGGCGCTCGGGCAGCTCAAGCTGTCGCGGGACGCCGACGAGCGCTGAAGCGGGGCGAGCCGCGGCTCCGGATCGGGCGTGCGTGCGCTCGAACGACTTCAACGAGGGGCCGCAACCATGCAGACCGTCTGGATCCTGGGAGATCAGCTGAACCGCCAGATCGCCTCGCTGCGCGATTGCACCCCGGCCGATACACGCGTGCTGCTCGTCGAGAGCGAGGCCCGCCTTCGCGCCCACCGTTGGCACCGTCAGAGACTTCATCTCTACATGACTGCGATGCGCCGATTCGCTTCGGAGCTCGAAGGGGCGGGCTTCGAAGTCGACTATCGCAAGGCGACCAGCATGCGCGTCGGCTTCGAAGCGCATGTGGCGCAGCACGCTCCCGAGCGCGTGGTCGCGATGGAGCCGAGCCGCTTCGGCGCGGCCGAACGGCTCGAGCACTGGGGCGTCGAGCTCGTGGCCAACGACCAGTTCCTGTGTCATCCCGACGCATTTCGCGCCTGGGCCAACGACCGCGGCGCGCTGCGCATGGAGAACTTCTACCGCTGGCAGCGCGCCCGACTCGGGTACTTGATGGATGGCGACGAGCCGGCGGGCGGGCGCTGGAACTTCGACCCCGAGAACCGAAAGCCCCCGCCGAAGGAGGGCGTCTGGCCGGCGCCTGTACGCTCACAGCTCGACGCGATCGATCGCGAGGTGCTCGATGAGATCGGGCAAGCAGGCTTTGGAGCCGATCCCGAAGGCTGGTGGCCCACTTCGCGCCGCGCGGCGCTCAAGCGACTGCGTCACTTCGTCGACGACTGCCTGCCGCAGTTCGGCCCGCATCAGGATGCGATGACGACGCGGTCGTGGCATCTGGCCCACGCGCTCCTGAGCCCGGCGCTCAACATCGGGCTGCTGCATCCCGCAGAGGTCTGTGAGGCGGCCGAGCGCGCCTACCGCGAAGGGCGCGTCCCGATCGCATCCGCCGAGGGCTTCGTTCGTCAGATCGCGGGCTGGCGTGAGTACGTCTGGGGCGTCTACTGGCTCTGGATGCCCGACTACCGAAGCCTCAACGCACTGGGTGCGCGGCGCAAGCTGCTGCCGAGCTTCGAAGATCCGGCTCGAACATCGATGGCCTGCGTGCGCGCCGCCGTCGGCAACGTGCATGAGCGGGGCTGGGCGCATCACATCGAGCGCTTGATGGTGCTCGCGAATCTCGGGCTTCTGGCCGACGTGCGTCCGCTGGATCTGCTCGCGTGGATGGAGCGCAGCTTCGTCGACGCGGCCGAGTGGGTGATGGTGCCGAACGTGATCGGCATGGGGCTCCACGCCGACGGCGGACAGATGGCGTCCAAGCCGTATGCGGCGGGTGGCGCGTACATGAACCGCATGAGCGATCACTGCGGCGACTGCGCGTACGATCCGAAGCGGCGCGTCGGCGACGCGGCGTGCCCGCTGACGGCGCTCTACTGGCGCTTCGTCGACCGACATCGCGACCGGTTGAGTCGCTACCCCCGTACGTCGATGGCCGTTCGAAGCCTCGACAGGTTGGCGGACCGGGCTGAGACGCTCGAGACGGCTGATCGATTGTTGCGCGGGCTCACGCGCGGCCAGGTCTGAGCCTACGCCGAATGGCGGATCGCCGACCAGCGCGCGCGGATCACCTGGCCGCGACGCTCAGTGTTCCTTCGGGCTCGCCGCGAGATAGGCCCCGAAGCCCAGCGCGAACGCGATCGCAGGGGCTGGCCAGCGAAGGGTCGACCAGGCGACGGCCGCGGCGAAAAGGCCCACCGCAACCCCCAACGCTCGCGCCGCCCATTCCCGCCGATTGGTCTCGTTCGCCTCACTCATCGTGGCGTGCTCCCACGGAGAACATGCCCCGAATATCAATTTTGAACAAGTAATATTAAACAAAAACGATACTTCATGATCAGAGGGTGCATCTGAGAAGCCATTGGGAGACGCGAAGCGGCGAGAGACCGCGCTGCGTGGCCCAGGCCGGGTCCTCATCGCCCGGATCAGCGCGGAGGTCAGTCATGGAGGTGAAGGTGCAGCACGTCCGGCGCGAAGACCGTGAGGATGCCGCGATCGATTCGGCGCTCGGGGTCACCACGCCAAAGGCGCTCTTCTTTCTTGCTGCGGGCCTGTCGCTCGCCGCCTCCGTCTACCTCTTCTTCGCTGGTCAGCGCGAGGAGGGGATCTTCGTCGGACTCTGGGTCCCGTCGATCCTCTCGGCCGCCAACCTGCTCATCGGGAGTCATGACCATGAATGACATGCAGATCCTCACGTTCGGGGTGGCGATCTCGTTCATCGCCTTCGGCGGCGCCTACGTGTTTCTGCGTGAGCGCTACCTGGCGCGCACGCAGACGGCCAAAGTGCGGGTCCGCGCGCAGCACAGCCGCGGCGAGCGATCGCGAAGGCTGCGACGCGTGGCGTAGAGCGGCTGCTTCGCCGCGTCGCCGCGGCCCGGCGCTCGAGACGATCCTCAGCGCCGGCCCGGGGGTCGGAGCGTGACCTTCGGGCCGCGGCCGGCATCTGCCTGGTTCACCGACTGGAGTCGACCGTGGACATCGTGCGCCAACTCACGCCGATCGAGCTCGAAGACGCGGCGGGCGACCGCTTCGCGCTGGGCTCGTACTGGCGTGACCGCCCGGCGGTCCTGGTCTTCTTGCGCCACTTCGGCTGACTGTTCTGCCGCGAGCAGGTCGCGCAGTTGCGCGACGCCCTTCCCGAGATCCAAAAACAAGGCGCCGAGCTGGTCATCGTCGGCAACGGCGCTCGCTCCTTCGCCGAGGCGTTTCGTGAGGATTTCGCACTCGAGGGCCCGCTCCTGGTCGACCCCGAGCTGCGCGCCTATCGCGCCGCGGGGCTGCGGCGCGGCCGCGTCGAGGTGCTGTCACCGCGCCTCGCCGTGAATGCCGGGCGCGCGCTGGCCGCGGGGCATCGCCAGGAAGGCGTCCAGGGCGACCCCTGGCAGCTCGGCGGCGCCTTCGTGATCCAACCCGGTGGGCGCCTGACGTTCAGCCATCGAAGCGAGGTCGCGGGTGACCACGCCCGCCCGGAGGACATTCTCGCGGCGCTCGATCGCGATGCACCCAGCCTCGACGAGCGCATCGAGGTGTCACGCGCGCAGCGCATCGTCGGCGAGGCGCTCTCGCGGGTCGTCGACCCGCTGATCGTCGGCTCATTCGATCGCACCGGCTATCGCATCCACTCGCTCACGTTCGAGCCCGACGACCTCGAGGTCGATCTCAGCGGACGGCGATGTCTCGTGAGCGGCGCCAACTCGGGCATCGGCCGCTCGACCGCGGAGGCGCTGGCCGATCTCGGTGCCGAGGTCGTATTGCTCTGCCGGAGCGAGGGGCGAGGGCGCGCCGCCGTCGAAGAGATTCGGGCCCGCACCGGCAACGCGGCGGTGCATCTCGAGGTGGTCGACATGAGCGATCTCGACTCGGTGCGTGCAGCGGGCAAGCGGCTGGCTGAGTCGCCCGTCGACGTGCTGGTGCACAACGCCGGGGTGCTGCCCGACATGCGCGTCTTGTCGCCGCAACGCATCGAGCTGACCTGGGCGACGCACTGCATCGGCCCCTACCTGCTGACGCGGATGCTCCAGAACCGGCTCGCGGCGTCGTCCGATGGTCGCTTGATCTGGGTCTCGTCCGGGGGGATGTACACGCGAGCGCTGAACCTCGACGATCCCGATTGGTCGCGGCGCGACTACGACGGCGTGCTCGCCTACGCCGAGACGAAGCGCGCGCAGGTCGTGCTGGCCGAGATGTGGGCCGAGCGACTCGAGGCCGAGGGCGTCACCGTGACGTCGATGCACCCGGGCTGGGCCGACACCCCAGCCGTCGCCTCGTCGCTCCCCACCTTTCACCGGGTCACCGAGGCGATCCTGCGCTCGCCGGCGGAGGGGGCCGATACGGTCGTGTGGCTCGCGGCGAGCGACAGCGAAACGATCGAGAGCGGTCGGTTCTACTTCGATCGCCGTGCGCGAAAGACGCACCTCCTTCCGTGGACGCGTGAATCCGACGAAGACCGCGCGCGCCTCTGGAATCTCTGCGAGGCCTACTCCGGCGAGGTGTGAGGGGCCTCGCCCTCGTTCCGAAGCAGCGACGGCGCGAGTTCGGCGCCGATGACATCGTCAGATGTGATATGTGAACGCATCGCGTGGTCACCGTTCGCGTCGCCCCGAGCCGTGTCTGGCGAGGAGGACGTCGCGGAGGAGGGCGTCTTCGGTGCTGAAGCGGATCGTGCTCGGGGCAGGCGCACTCACCCTGCTCGTCGTGGGGATCATCGGCTGGTTCGTCCTGCGGCCGGTGTACGAGCTGTCGCAGGCCATCGTGCCCGCCACTGCACCGGGTGACCTCGCACTGCAGGACGACAGCCGGATCGAGATCCCGACACCCGAGGTGCTCGAGCCCCGACCCTACGACGAGCTCAAGAACGTCTATTGGGGCGAGGTGCACGTGCACACGGTCGAGAGCCTCGACGCCGTGCTCTTCGGCACGACGGCCAGCGTCGAAGATGCCTACGCGTTCGCGCGGGGCGAGCCCCTACGCAGCGCGGGCGGGGAGCTCATGCAGCTCTCGCGGCCCCTCGACTTCGTCGCGATCACCGACCACGCCGAGGGCTTCGGCCTGCGCACGCGATGCGGTGACGACGACACCACGCTGCTCGAGCAGGTCAACTGCTGGCTCATGGAGACGCCGGGTTGGATGACCGCCTTCTTCCTAATGCAGCGCCAAAGCCGGGGGGGCGACTTCGCGCCCGATCCGAGTGTGCCGGCCGGCGTGTATCAGAATCGATCCCGCACACCGCGTTCGCTGGCCGCGTTCCCCATCTGCACTCGGGGAGAGGGCGGGATGGAGCGATGCGTGCGCGACAGCCGCTCGGATTGGGCACGCTACAAGTCGCTCGCCGACGAGCACAACGAGCCCGGCGTGTTCACCACATTTGCGGCCTACGAGTTCTCGCCCGTCCTCGACGGCGCGGGCAAGCACCATCGCAACGTGATCTTCAACGGCGATGCGCTGCCCGAACGTGCGATCTCGTCCCAGGACGTCCCCAATGCCGTCGAGCTGTGGCGCGGGCTCGAGGCGGCGTGCACCGGTGACTGCGATTTCCTGACGATTCCGCACAACATGAACAAGGGGTGGGGTCTCTTCTACAGCCGCCATACGTGGGACGGCGGAGCGTATGACAGTGATGCCTGGCGCTTGCGCAAGCGGCATGAACCTCTGGCCGAGATGTATCAGGTGAAGGGCGCCTCCGAGTGCGCACTCGGTGTCGGGGCGACCGACGAAGAGTGCGCGTTCGAGCAGGTGCTCGAGCCCTGCGAGCCGGGGCAGGATTCAGGCTGCGCCTTCGAGTCGTCGTTCGCCCGACAGGGTCTCAAGATCGGGATGCAGCTCGATCGCGAGCTCGGCTTCAACCCCCTCGCTTTCGGCTTCGTCGCCGCGACCGACGCCCACAACTCGAACCCCGGGGACGCCGAGGAGTGGGACTTCACGGGCAAGGTCGGCGCCGTCGGTTCACCGGCGGTGCGGAGGCTGCGCACGCAGCCGGGTGCGAAGCCGCACCAGGGCATCCTGCAAGATCACGGTTCGGGCGGGCTCGCTGCGGTCTGGGCCGAAGAGAACACCCGCGACTCGATCTTCGAAGGCATGAAGCGCCGCGAAGCCTACGCCACATCCGGTCCCCGCATCACGCTGCGGTTCTTCGCGGGCTTCGGTTTCGACGAGTCGATCGTCGGCGAGAGCGAGCCCGTCGCCGTCGCCACCAATGGCGGGGTTCCGATGGGCGGTGTCTTGCGGCTCAACCAGGTCGGCGACGAGAGCCCGACCTTCTTCGTCTGGGCCGGTGCCGACTGGATGAGCGCACCCTTGCAACGCGTTCAGGTCGTGAAGGGGTGGATCGACGAGGCGGGCGAGACGCACGAGTCGGTGCAGGACGTCGTCTGTTCGGATGGGCTCGAGGTCGACCCCGTGACGCGTCGATGCCCCGACAACGGCGCCTCGGTCGATCTCGCGAACTGCCGCCCGCAGGCTGGCCTCGGCGCCGGTGAGCTGATGGCCGCCTGGCAGGATGAAGACTACGACCCGAGTCGAGGCGCCTTCTATTACGTTCGCGTCTTGCAGAATCCGACGTGCCGCTGGTCGACGTACGATGCGATTCGGCTCGGGCGCGATCCCGACCCGCGCGTGCCCGCGACGATTCGCGAACGCGCCTGGTCGTCGCCGATCTGGATCGATCCGCCGGGCTGAGCCCGGCGTCGGTGACTACGCCACTCGCCGACGTCGCAGCGCGACCGAGCCGAGCAGCCCCATCGCGAGCACGAGAAGGCCCTGCGCCCACGGGCCGGCGATCGGCACGGGCGTCGCCGTCGGATCGAGGTCACCGGCGATCGGGGGCGGGGACTGCGCAACGAGCGTCGTTCCGTTCTTGAAGAAGATCGTGTTGCTCGCCCCCGGAGTCCACCCGGGTTGAGTGCCCGCGTTGATCTCGGCGATGTTCGTCGAGCCGGTCGGATCGAGATCCGAGTCGAAGACCTCGGCCGCGATGATCGCATCGGTCGCGGAAAGGCCGCTCCCGACGACGCCCTGGCGCACCTGCCAGCCGTACGGGTTCCAGCCGTTGCCTCCCCCCGGTAAGCGGTGGCAGATCTGGCACTCGGCGCCGGTGCCCGCCTGCACGTTGTCATCGGTGGTCGAGCCGGGGTACTGCGCCTTCCAGGCGTTGCGGATCGATGGGAACGCCTCGGCCGTCGAAGTGAGGCCCGCCGACCCGGCCAGCATCAGAATGAGGACGGCGGCTCGCATGTTCCACGTCTTGCTCGGGATCGACTGCATCTTCTGCTTCTTCCTGCTGGCTGCATGCACGCAAGCGAGGGGCGGCCAACCGAAGTTGGTCTCACCAAGACGCTTGCGTGTCATGGGGCACCCGACGACCTGGTCCATGCCGCGGGGCGATTCGTCGCTCGTGAGCCTATCACGATTCGCGGGCTGACCCGGGCGCTTTCCGTGTCGTGCGCGTGTGCGCATCCGCTCACGACCCCGCTCGAATCGCGTGTGCACGCGTGCCGTTTCGCCCGAAGGCGCAGAGCATGCATGCGCGCTGCGTATGCGTTTGGTCAGAAGCTCGGGATCAGGTGCCGCAGAAGGTCGCGTGCACCACCTCGTCGGGGCGCGGCGGCGCTTCGTACCGCTCGCGACCGGGCTGTCGCTCGTACGGTTTCGACAGCACCGCGATGAGATCTTCGAACGGGCCGAGGTCAGCGCGGTCGACGGCGCCGCGAATTGCCTCTTCGACGCGATGATTGCGCGGGATGTAGACGGGGTTCACGGCATCCATGTCGCGCCGAATCTCGGTCGAAGATCGTGCCTCGTCGGAGAGGCGCGCGCGCCAACGCGTGGCCCACGCATCGAACGCCGCAGGGTCGTCGAAGAGCGAGCGAACGACCTCGTCGGGGCCCTCGGCGCCTTCGACGAGCTCGCCGAGACCGCGAAACGTGAGCGTGAAGTCCGCACCCTGGGCGGCCATGATCTCGAGCAGGTCATCTGCGAGGGCGTCGTCGCCCTCGCGGCGCCCGCTCAGCCCGAGCTTGCGGTCGAACCCCGCGCGATACGCCGCGTCGAAGCGGGCTGGGTACAGGTCGAGCACCCCCTGAGCGCGTTCGACTGCTTCCTCCTGCGAGGCGCCCAGCACGGGCAGCAGGCCGTTCGCGAAGCTCATCAGGTTCCATTGGCCGATGGCGGGCTGATTGCCGTACGCGTAGCGACCCATCTGATCGATCGAGCTGTAGACCGTGTCGTAGCCGAACGTGTCCATGAAGGCGCACGGGCCGTAGTCGATCGTCTCACCGACGACCGATGTATTGTCGGTGTTCATCACGCCATGGATGAAGCCGATGCTCTGCCAGCGCGCGATGAGCCGGGCCTGCCGGTCGAGCACCGTCTCGAACATCGTGAGGTAGGGGTGCTCGGTCTCGGCCGCCTCGGGGAAGTGGCGCTCGATGACATAGTCGGCGAGCGCGCGAAGCCCCTCTTCATCGCTGCGGCTCGCCAGCAGCTGAAACGTGCCGACCCGCACGTGGCTCTCGGCCACGCGCGTCAGTACCGCGCCGGGCTCGGGCTGTTCGCGCATGATCGACTCGCCGGTGGCGACCGCCGCGAGCGAGCGGGTCGTCGGAACACCGAGCGCCCACATCGCTTCGCTGACGATGTACTCGCGCAGGACCGGCCCGAGCGCGGCACGTCCGTCGCCGCGTCGCGAATACGGCGTCGGTCCGGAGCCCTTGAGCTGGACGTCGCGTCGCACGCCGTCGGCCCCGACGCGCTCGCCGATCAGGATCGCGCGGCCATCGCCGAGCTGGGGTGTCCAGTTGCCGAACTGGAACCCCGCGTACGCCATCGCGATCGGCTCGGCGCCTTCGGGCACGGCGTTGCCCGCCAGCATCGCTACGCCGTCCGGGGACGCGAGTTGCTCGGGGTCGAGGCCGAGCTCGCGTGCCAGCGGCTCGTTCAGCCTCACGAGGCTCGGTGCAGCGACCGGCGTCGGGGCCAGGCGAGCAAAGAACCGCTCGGGGAGTCGGGCGTAGGTCGCTTCGAACTGCGGCGTGAGTGTCATGGGGGTTCGATTCCGGTCGCGTGTCGGACGTGACCCAGAAACGGGTCCGGTCAGGCCTGCATCATGGCAGGGCGCCGACCCGGTCCGCCACAGCGCGTTCGAAGGATGATTCGGAAGCCGCGTGACGCCGCCGCCCGCGCCGAGCCCCTCGCTACGCGACCCCGAACACGACGGGCAGCGTCTCGAGCCCGAGCACGAAGTTGCCTCGACGGCGCACGAGCGGCGCGCCGGGATCGGCGAGCTCGATGTCGGGCATTCGGTCGAGCAACTCATCGAAGAGCACGGTGAGCTCGAGGCGCGCCAGCTGGGCACCGAGACAGTGATGGCGTCCGTAGCCACCGAAGGCCATGTGCTGGTTGGGTTGGCGTCGGATGTCGAAGCGCGCCGGATCATCGAAGACGTCTTCATCGCGGTTGCCCGACGGATAGAGCAGCAGCAGTCGGTCGCCCTCGCGAATCGTCTGCCCGCCGAGCTCGACGTCTCGGGTCGCCGTGCGGTTCATGTTCTGGATCGGCGTCGCCCAGCGCAGCATCTCTTCGATCGCACCCGGCAACAGCGACCGGTCTTCGCGCAGCGCATCCCACTGATCTCGGTGACGCATCAGGGCTTCGAGGCCGCCGGAGATCACGTGGCGGGTCGTCTCGTCGCCGCCCACGAGGATCAGCATCGTCTCGAAGATCAGGTCGGGGTCGGTGAGGCGCTGGCCCTCGAACTCGGCATTCACGACGAGGCTGACGAGATCGTCGCTCGAGCTGCCCCGGCGCGCCTCGATGATCGCCATGATGTAGTCGGCGTAGTCGACGACGGCCGGGCCCACCTCACCGCGGATCTCGTCGCCGCCGGTCGCGAAGAGATCCGACCATTCGAGCAGCTTGTCGTAGTCGGCTTCGGGCAGACCCATCAGCTCGCCGATCATGCACATCGGCAGGGGCGTCGCGATCTCGCGGACGAAGTCGCACGCCCCGCGCTTCGATACCGCCTCGATCAGCTCGCCGACCTTCTGCCGCAGGAACCGCTCGTGGGCCTGCACGCGCCGCGGCGTGAAGCCGGCCGAGACGATGCCCCGTCGCCGGTTGTGATCGGGGGGATCGGTGTTGATCATGCTCGGCACCGACGACTCGGGCCGCGACCCCTGGCCCGAGCAGAACGTCGCCGCGTCGCGCGAGACGGTCATGATGTCGGCGTAGCGGGTGATGCCCCAGATGCCGGTGGCGTCGTCCCAGTAGACGGGCGCTTTGCTGCGCATCCACGCGAAGAGCGGCTCGGGGTCGACATAGAACTCGGGGTCGAGAAGCCTGATCTCGGGGCGGGTCGGGTGTGCGGCCGTGCGCGTGCCAGCGCGGTCGAGCACCACTTCGTACTCGCTGCCGCGGTCGGGATCGAAGCGGTCAGGATCGCTCATCATCGAGTCTCCCGAGATGCGGGGTGGCGAAGATCCAAGCGGTCTGCGGCGCGACGCCCGAGGCCCTCTTGAGCGACCCATGGTCCGCCGTGGCCGGGCGCGCACCGTGCCCGAGCTGTGCGCCCGGTCGCTTCGACCGCCGGGCCAGCCTCGGGCCAAGCCCTACGCGTCCGCGCGATTGTTCATCGGCCGCAGCGAGCGCGCCTCCGGGTTCATTCGGCTCGGCTCGCTGCCGTGCAGGACGAGGGGCCGGACCACCTGATACAACCCCACGTCGTGGGCACGCAGGCGGCGGGTGATCTGGCGCCCCACTCCGCTCGATTTGGTCGAGTCGAACGCCCAGCGCAGAGCGTGAATCGGGCGCAGTCGGTACTCGAGCGCCTCGAAGAATCTGGGGGTCGCCAGAAAGCCGGGCAGATCCAGCCACTGCGTGAGCCAGGCCCGTCCACACGGGGTCGCTTCGCGCTCGAATCGGATCCAACGTCCAGCGGGATCATCTTCGGCGCCCGGAAACAGCGAGAGCGCAGCCACGGCGGGCTCGCCGAGATGATCGAGGATCGCACGCGCGCTCTCGAGCCCGCCTGGAATCAGCTCGACGTCGTCTTGCAGCTGAAGCACCGACGATGGCCGATACACGCGCACCAGATCGAAGATGAGCTGGTGGATCCGCCAGAATTCCTTCTTCCCGAGGTGCCGTGTGGCTTCGATGAAGACACCGCGCTCGCCGAATCCCCGCTGCAGCGAGTTGCGCACGTCCCCGTAGTCCGCATCACATGCGTCGCAGATGACGACGACCAGAGGCTTCTCGTCGAGCGACGGCGCACTGCGGCGGAGCCCGTCGATCACCCTTCCACACGCTTCGGGCCGATCGAACGTCGTGACGACCCACATCGAGGCGCCGCGTGCATCGAGACGTTCGAGGGTCGATTCGATGGACGGTGTGTCGGATGCTCTGACGGCCTCT
Source organism: Myxococcota bacterium (assembly GCA_965250285.1). Classification (GTDB taxonomy): domain Bacteria; phylum Myxococcota_A; class UBA9160; order UBA9160; family UBA4427; genus CAYYSY01. Next base: position 3,746,509 of record OZ252299.1, on the reverse strand, counting down.
GCGCTCGGGCGACGATTGAAGTCGTCGGAAGCGATGCGGAAGAGCGGACTGCCAATGGCGTCGAAACGGGGCTGAAGACGCGTCAAGAAGGCTTCAGAACGCCGGCGGAGCCACGCAGGAACCACCCTGCTCATCATGCCGATCCCTCTCCGCGTCGAGCCCTGGCCGTACCGATTCTGAGACGGGGTCATGATAACCCCAATTCAGTCTCGGGCGGTGCAGGTTTAGGACCGGCCTGAGAGCGCTCTCGTCTCGCGAGATGCGATCATGCGGTCGGCGGCGGCCGACACGTAGCATCGACCGTCGCCCGAGGCACGGCGCTTCGCTGCGGCCCGCTGCATCGAAGCGTGCGTGAAGGGTTGCGCTTGGATGACACCGTGCCCGACGAATTCGAGCGGTTCGCATCCGTCCGTTTCTCGCGCGGCCTCGCAACGATCCTCGTCGTCGCGCTCACGCGGCTGCTCGTTCGGGTGAGGGGGAGAGCCCTCTCGATGCTCCGTATCCCCCGCCGGGTGTGCATGATCCTGCGCGCTTTCGTCCGGGATCGACTTCATCGGCACGTCGCAGGATCGACTCGCGAACGAAGCATGCGAGCTCACTCCGCGATCTCCGCGGGGCGGGATCTTGCTTTCTCACGGCGGGCTGCCGCGCGCTTGCAAGCGCAGGCACCCGGATCAGAGGCTCAGTCGTACTGCAGGCTCGGCATGAAGTCGCCTCGGCCCTCGGGCGTCAGGTCGAGGAAGTTCCAGACCGGCGAGAGCAGATCCATCATGCGACCACCGTCGGGACCGAACGCGCAGACCGAGTAGAAGTGCGTGAGCTTTCCCGACTCGTCGCGCTCGAAGACCGACACGCCCGGCATCTGGCCCCCGGCCTCGTTCTCGAAGCCGAGCTCGCGCTTGATCGTGCTGTCGGCCGCCGAGAGGATCCGCACGCCCTGCCAGCCACGCCGCGCAGCGTGGGCGTGAAAGCCGTCGAGGTCGCCGGCCACGAGGATGGCGAAGTCGATGCGTCGCGACAGGTGCGGCACGGCGCCGACGTACCCGTCGGCCCACATCGTGCACATCGGGCAGGGCGAGGTCTGGGCCTTGCCGTACATGAAGTGCATCAACACGACCGGCTTGGCATCACCCGAGAACAGCTCCGAGAGCCGAACGGTGCGCACGTCGTCGCCGACGCGCTCTTCGAACACGTAGTCCTCGGTCGGGGTGTCACGGGGCAGCGCGCGGCGCAGCTCGGCGACGCGTTCGCGCTGATCGCGCAGTGCGACCTCTGCCTGGCGGAGCGCTTCGCGTAGATCGAGGTCGGTCGCTTGGCTCATGGTCGTGTCTCCGATCGATGCTCAGTCGACGAGGTGCTTGGCCAGATCGTCGAGGATGTGATTCCAGCCTCCTTCGTGGCCGGCGTAGGCGTCGCCGTCGGGCAGCGCCTCGTGCACGAGCTCGAGTCGGGTCTCGCTGTCGCCCACCGGCGAGAGCGACACGCTGACCCGGGTTGATTGCTCGCCGGGCGGCATCCACTCGGAGACCCAGCTGAAGACGATGCGCGCGTCGGGTTCGATCTCGAGGTACTCGCCGTGCTGCGTGTACTCCTGCTCACCCACCATCGTGATGCGAAAGTGCCCGCCCACACGAAAGTCGACCTCGACCTTGGCTTCGCTCATCGTCGGCTCGGGGCGCATCCACTTCGACAGGTGCTCGGGGTCGCTCCAGTGCCGAAACACCACGTCGGGCGGGGCCGGCAGGATGCGTTCGAAGACGAGCGGGGGGCGCGCCATCAGCGACTCCTTCGCGGATCGGTCTGCTCGAGCATGGCCTCGAGGGCGTCGAGTCGATCCGACCAGAAGTCGCGGTACTCGGCCGTCCACTCGGCCGCGGCGCGCAGCGGGTTCGCATCGAGAGAGAGGTGGTGCTCGCGCCCTTCGACGGCCCGGGCGACCAGGCCCGCACGCTCGAGCGCGCGCAGGTGCTTCGAGACCGCGGCCAGGCTGATGTCGAAGGGCTCGGCCAACGTGCTGACCGTGCACGGACCCGCGCGAAGCCGAGACAGGATCGCGCGCCGCGTCGGGTCGGAGAGCGCAGCGAAGGTGCGATCGAGAACCGTCGAATGTTCAACCATATGGTTGAATGAATCACAGGACGCGCGCCGAAGCAAGCCCACCCGCGCACCCCGCTGCGCGGCGTCTCGGGGCCGTGGCCTCTCGCTCAGCCCGCCGCGCTGCGCAGCCCGCGGCCGAGCATGTTCTGCACGGCTCCCCGCACGCGCATGAAGCGCGAAGCCGCACCGAGGTCTCGGCCGATCGCCTCGCGGTCGCTGTTCCGAGACCGCGCGCGATCGAACCAGGCGCGGAGCCACGGGAACGACGCTGCGAACGGGTAACCCGCCTCGTCGAGTCGGTGCGCCTTCACCGTCCAGATGACGTCGGCCATCGAGTGTGGGTTCAGTTCGGCCGCGACCCTGCACCGTCGGTTCCACAGCGCGTTCGGCGCTTCGTCTTCGGCCGATCGCGCGCGCTCTCGCCGGCGTCGCAGGAAGTGATGCTGCCGGCGAATGCCGCCACGGGCCACGCACGCCGCGATCACGGGTGCACCGTCGCGTCAGCGTCGGTTCGAGAAGCTGCCCATCACGAGCGAGACGACCACCGTGAGCACGAGGCTGCCGACGATCGAAATATGGACACCGTAGTCGACCTCGCTCAGCACGAAGTTCAGCACGACCAGCAGGCCCACGAAGACGAGCAGGCTCTGTAGATTCAGCATCGATCTGCTCCCAAGAGGTCCCATCGCGCTGTCGGTCGGTCGCGTGCCATCGGGCTTCGCGTCGCGACGTCTGGCGAAGCGGGTGCGTAGCCGGCAGAGTACCCGAAACGGGCGATCCGGTCTGCGGCGGGCCGCTGTCATCGCAACCACGCGGGTCCGGAGGAATCAGAACGGGGATGGCTGACGCGCGCGACCAGGGCACGCCCGAGCGTTCCGACGGAGGGGGCCCGATGCCGTCGCTCGGTGGCCGCGCCGGCGTATCGCTCCTCTATTACATCTTCATCTTCGGCTCGATCTATCTGCTCGACTCGGCGCTGTTCGGTGGCTCGCCGAGCCCGCAGATGCCGTACAGCGAGTTCCTTGATCGAATCGACGCCGGCAAGGTGCAGAGCGTCGTCCTCACGGACGAGAAGATCTACGGGCTTCTGCGCGACGAGAGCAAGCCCAAGTCGGACGAGACGAAGGCGCCTCACACGCCGCCCGTCAAGAAGGCGCCCTGGCACTTCGACATCGTCGGCTGGTTCAAGGGGGTCGAGTCGCGCATCGAGGCTTCCGAGGCGGCCGCCGAGGCCGAAGCGAAGCTTCACTTCGTCGTCACGCCGGTGACCGACTCGACCCTGGTCGACCGGCTGCACAAGCACGGGGTCGAGTTCAGCCGCCGCATCGAGACGCACTACCTGCGCAACCTGCTCTCCAATTGGATCCTGCCGTTCGCGATCCTGTTCATCGTCTGGGGCTTCGTCATGAAGCGCATGTCGGGCGCCGGCATCGGCGGTCCGCTTCAGATGGGTCAGAGCAAGGCGAAGGTCTATGAGGCTTCGGCCGAAGAGAAGGTTCACTTCAAGGACGTGGCCGGCGTCGACGAGGCCGTCGAAGAGACGCGTGAGATCGTCGAGTTCTTGAAAGAGCCCGATCGCTTCACGCGCCTTGGCGCGAAGCTGCCGAAGGGGGTGCTGCTCGTGGGGCCCCCGGGCACGGGCAAGACGCTGCTCGCGCGCGCCGTCGCCGGTGAGTCGGGCGTGCCGTTCTTCAGCCTGAGCGGCTCGGACTTCGTCGAGATGTTCGTCGGGGTCGGCGCCTCGCGCGTGCGCGATCTCTTTCGGGCCGCCAAGGAGCGCGCGCCCTGCATCATCTTCGTCGACGAGCTCGACGCGATCGGGCGCGCGCGGGGCGGTGCGCAGTCGCCGGTCGGCGGCTTCGACGAGCGCGAGAACACGTTGAATCAGCTGCTCGTCGAGCTCGACGGGTTCGACGCCCACTCGGCGGTCGTGTTGATGGGCGCGACGAACCGCCCCGAGGTGCTCGATCCCGCGCTATTGCGGCCGGGGCGCTTCGACCGTCAGATCCTCGTCGGGCGGCCCCACCGCGATGGCCGCCGCGCGATCTTCGAAGTGCACGCGGCCGAGCTGCCGCTCGCGGCGGACGTCGACTTCGACCGGCTCGCGGGTGAGACCGCGGGCATGGTGGGCGCCGACATCGCGAACCTCTGCAACGAGGCCGCGCTGCTCGCCTCGCGTCGAGACGTCGACGAGGTGGCGATGACCGACTTCCAGGATGCGCTCGAGCGCGTGATCGGCGGCCTCGAGCGCAAGGGGCGCGTCATGAACGAGGCCGAGCGCCGGCGCGTCGCGTACCACGAGAGCGGCCACACGCTCGTCGGCTACTTCACGCCGGGTGCCGACCCCGTACAAAAGGTCTCGATCGTGCCGCGCGGGCAGGGCGCGCTGGGCTACACGCTGCAGGCGCCGCTCGAGGACCGCTTTCTGATGTCGCGCAGCGAGGTGCTGGGCCGCGTGCGCACGTTGCTCGGCGGTCGTGCAGCCGAAGAGCTCGTCTTCGGCGACATCTCGACCGGGGCCTCGGACGACCTCGACAAGGCGAGTCGGATCATTCGCGACATGCTGACCGTGTATGGCATGAGCCAGGAGATGCCGAACCTGTCGCTCGGTGCGGGTCAGCCCGACTTTCTCGGGAACCGGTCCGGTTCGGGCGAGCACTCCGCCGAGATCGAGCGGCGGCTCGGTGAGGAACAGCTCGCGATCCTCGAGAGCGGGTACGCCGAAGCCAAGGCGCTGCTCGAAGCGCATCGCGATCAGCTCGAGGCGCTGGCCACCCGCCTGCTCGAACGCGAGAAGATCGATCAGACCGATCTCGCCGAGCTGCTCGGGCCGCGGCCGAGCGACGCCGCCTAGGTCGGGGCGGCGACGCGCCCCGCTTCATGACCCCTGCTGTCTTCGCCTGATCTCGGCACCGGCGCGTCTGCGGGTCGATGCGTCTTCGTGGTTTGCGGCCGCCGACTCGAGCGCGCGCAGGGCGGCGGGGTCGCCGATGCGGCCGAGCGACCGAATCGCGGCGTTGCGTGTGCGCGGCGCGTCGGCGTCGAGGGCGAGCGCGAGGGCGGGCACGGCGGCCGCGTGGTGAGGGTGGCCGAGCGCGAGCGCCGCGGCTTCGGCGAGCGCCGCAGCTTCTGAGAGCGCCGCGGCTTCCGAGGGCGCCGCGGCTTCTGAGAGCGCCGCGGCTTCTGAGAGCGCCGCGGCTTCTGGAAGCGCCGCCTTGTCTGAGAGCGCCGCAGCTTCGGCAAGCGCCCGCTCGTCGTTGAGCATCGCGACCAGGCGACGCTCGATGGCGGGCGAGCGCTGCAGACCGGCCGCGCGCACGACCTGAAGCCGGTCGGGCAACGGGACGGTCTCGATCAGGTTCAGCCAGTGGGGCACCGTCTCGACCAGCTGCCGCTGTCCGAGCTCGTTCAGCAGCGCCACGCGCACCCCGATCGACGTCGACGCGTCGTGGACGATGTCGTCGAGGAGCTGCGGAACGCTCGCGGGGTCGAGCTGCAGGGTCGACTCGCCCATCGAGAGATCCTGCACGGCATCGGCCGCGAGCCGGTCGTCGCCCGATCGCAACGCAGCGAGCGTGGCGACCTGCAGAGCGGCGATGCGCTGCTCGGGGTCGTCGATGCGTCGCGCTGCTGCGTACCGCCTCGCGGCGGCGAGCGCGCGCTCGCCCGTTTCGCCCTCGATCGGATACCGCGTCGCGTGCTCCTGATACGACACCCACCGCAGACCACTCTGGGCGAGCACGTCGAGCTCCTGGTTCGTTTCGATCGGTAGCAGAAAGACGAGGGCCCGCTCGCCATCGACGTACTCGGCGACACCGTGACCATGCGCCGCGAACTGAAGCGTTTCGCCCGCGCTCACCGGGCCCTTCAGCGCCTCGAGCACCTCGACCCGAGTGACGGGCCGCCGATCGGGCGTCCGAGAGACCGGTGCGCCATCGGGGCCGTGGTCGTGCCCGGCCAGGTTCGTCCCCGTCGCGTGATCGTGATCGGGCGTGCCGTGTGGGTGGGCATCGGGCGCGTGCTGCGCACGATGGGCCCCGACCTCGACGTGGCCGTTCGCGTCGACCACGCGCACGTAGGCGACGACGTCGGCCCCGCCGACGAGCGACATCAGGGTCGGCTGCCCGTAGACGATGTGGCTCGACGCGGCGGTCGCTGCGAGCGCGATCAAGAGCAGCGTCGACCGTGCGCCGAACCGCAAGCCCGCCGCCGCGCTGAACCCGATGCGGTCTGTGTCACGCGCCCGAGAGACGCGCTTGCCCCGGCGCTCCCGCGAAGTCATCCGCTCAGTGAAGCTCCTCGATGAGCGGGTAGAGCGCCGCAGAGATGGTCGGATCCACCTCCTGCCCGACGTTGTTCTGGAAGACCGTGTTGCAGTCGATGTTCGGGAACAGCGGGCACAGCTCGGGCACGCCCCCGAGCACGAACGGCGCGCAGGCGTGGCAGCTGTCGTCCCACTTCTCGGCCGGCAGCTGGTAGCCGATCTCGTCGTTGCCGAGCCCGATGATGAAGGTGTGATCCGCGCCGGTCATGGCGGCCCGGTACTGCTCGCCGATCTGCGGGTCGAGCTCGCTCGGCACGACGGCGAAGCTCGAGTGGTTCAATGCAAAGACACCCACCTCGGTCTGGAGATCGTCGCCGGTCGCCAGAGGGATCGAGTCGAAGGGCGGCGGGTACGGGAAGCCGACGCCGTCATCGGGCTCTCCATCGGTGAAGAGATCGAGACGCGGGTTCAGCACGCCGATCGCGATGAAGAAGCGGAAGTACGGATTGTCGAGTCGCACCGGGACCGTCGGGTTCGTCGAGTAGCGAAGCAGGCCGAACGACGAACCTCGCTTGCTCGGAATCGCCGAGACGACGCGCTCACCGAGCTGGTCACCGTGCACCTCGGCCCATCGGAAGGTGCGGCGCACGGCGGGCGCGTTCGTATCGGGGTCGAGCACGTCGATGTCGAGCGGGCCGAGCAGCACGCCGAGGTCGCCGCTCACCCAGATCGCCGTTCCGCCCGCGTCGGCTTCGATGCGTTCACGCGCGTAGTGCGGAAAGTCGCTCGTGATCAGCGTGTTGTTGCTGCCGAGGCTCTCGGGGTGGCTCGCGAAGTTGACCAGCGTCGCGAGGACGTCCTTCTTTCCCCACCGCTTGGTGATCTGCATGATCGACAGGCGCGAGTCGACGATGCGCCCGTCGGTGTCGGGCGCGATCTCGTCGTCGCCCACGAGGACGCGGCTGTCGGCCACGCCGTCTCCGTCGTCCTCGACGTCGAGGCCGAGGCTGAGACCGACGCTGTCGGTGGTCGCGAACTTGACGCGGGCGGGCTCGAGGTTTTCTGCGGCCTCATCGATGCACGATGCGACGCTCTCGTTCACGAAGTCGAGGTATCCGAAGTCGATCCCGGTCTCCAGCTCGCTCGGGCCCCAGATGCCGATCGTGTCGGGACCCTCGTGCTGATGCGTGCTGGTCACGACGGCGTAGTCGATCTCGCTGTCGGGGGAGACCAGGGCGCGGATCGTATCGACCTCGCCGTTCAGGTAGCCGATCAGGTCGAGCGACACGATCGCGACGCGCTGACCGAGCCCCTCGAGCACCAGACCGCGCGCCCAGATCTGATCGTTGTACCCGGTCGCAGCGCGACCGCTGCCGAAGCCTGCGATCCAGACGGGATCGGTGTGATTCACCTCGGCCACGCCGCCGAACTGCGCTTCGTACGCCGACGCGAGCGAAGGGCTGATGGGCGTGATGTCGCGCTTGCAGACGCCGGCGCGCAGGAAGGGGCTGCTGCACTTCGTACCGAGAAGCGGCAGCGTGACGAGGAGCAGGAGCAGGGCGAGGCACAGTCGAACCGAGCGGGTCATGTCGGGATCCTCAGGGTGGGTGGATGCGGCCTTCCACATCCTACGCGTACCCGTGTGTTCGACTCAATCGATATCGAAGGGCCCACATAGGCATGATGCGTGCCCGCCCGCGCGGGCGCGGGTGAAACGACGCACTGAAGCGCAGCCGGCGGCCGGCGGCCGGTGCGCCTCGCACGACCGTCCCGATCGGCGGGCGGATCGGGCCGTGACGCAGCGCGTGCTGCATCCTCACCCGGAGAGCCGGGCCCGAACGAAGAAGACGCGCCCTGGCCGGTCGGCCGGAGCGCGTCTTCGATGGCGCGAATACGTTGCTGCGTTGCGTTGCGTCAGTTGCGTCGTCGAACACCCATCACGGCGAGACCGAGTCCGAGCATGAGCGCGGTCGTCGGCTCGGGCACCGGCACCGCGGTCACGAGCCAGTCATCGGTCGACCCGGCCGGCAGCAGCCAGCCGCGTCCCACGGGCGTGTCGTTGTCGCCCGAGATTCGATAGCCGTCGGCGAGGAACTCGAAGACGGGGCCACCCCCGCCCATCGACTCACCGGTCAGCACCGTGTCGTTGAGCAGCGGATCGGTGAGCAAGCCGCTGCCCGCGCTCGCCTTGAAGCCCAGATTGCCGGGCTCTGCGACGACGCCGGTCAGCGTGTAGCTCACGGTCCACAGCTCGCTGAGCTGGTTGTTCCAGAGCGTGCCACTGATCGTGGCGGTTCCCGCGAGATCGTCCCAGTCGAGGATCACGCTCGCACCATTGAGCTCGGTGCTGAACGTGTACCCGAGATCGTCCATCCGCAAGCCGTACGGCGGAGGGCTGATCTCACCATCGGGATGATCGAGCAGGAAGTATTGGCCCGGCAGGATCGTGCCGGCTGCCGCCGACCCTCCCACTGCCAGGGCCGCGATGAACACGAACGCCAAGAGCGACGTTCGCAGGCCTCCATGGGAGGCCAGACGTACCAAGGGCCGCATAAGTACTTCTCCTTCCCAGGAGACCCCATCGTATTCGTCTGAGGACCGAATGTGTCGAGAAATCGATCCGCATTCGCGAGGAGATCGCGTGAGCGGAGATCCACCGGCCCATCACTGGGTGACAGGCCGAAGGGGGCACGCGGGGCGGTCGCCCAAGGGGCCGCGGTCGGATGCGCAACACATGTGCAGATCGGGTCTTGACCTATTGAGTTTGCTCGTTTTTTCGCTTCTCTCGGGTCGGTCGCGTGGGCCGAGTCGGGCGTAACCTCTGCCACGAGAGGGCGTAGAGTCAAACATGCTGAGCCGCCGAGGCCCGCCGGGACGCGGACGATCGCATCTTCTTTCTTGTCTTCTCCTCCTTGGCCTTATGGTCTCGAGCGGGCCCGTCCCGACGATCGCCCGCGCCGCCGAGCTGGCCCCGAGCGAAGTCGCGCTGCTGCTGGGCGCGCTCAAGAGCCGGGATCCGACGACCGCGCGGTCGGCCGTGCGGCAAGCCGGCGCGACGGGTGATCCGCGCTTCATCGCCCCGCTCATCGAGTTGCTGCGCGCCGACGATCTCGACCTCGTCGAGGGACTGCGTCGCGATGAGCTGGTCGCCTCGCTCGAAGCGCTGAGCGGCGAGTCCCAGGGCGACGCATGGTCCGCTTGGGTCAGCTGGTATGCCGCCCATGAGCACGAGCCGCCGCCCGGCTTCACGGGTTGGAAGGGGCAGCTGCTTTCGAGAATCGACCCAGCGTTCGGGCCGCTCCTCGCGACGGGCATGCCTTCGGCGATCCGCGTCGAGGAGATCGTCTGGGGCGGTGTGCGCTACGAGGGGATCCCGGCGCTCGCCGACCCGACCATGATCGATGCTGGCGCGGCGTCGTACCTGCGACCGGGGGAGCCCGTCTTCGGCATCGTCGTCGACGGCGACGCGCGAGCGTATCCGCTGCGAATTCTCGACTGGCACGAGATGGCGAACGACACGATCGGTGGTGTCCCCATCGCGCTCGCCTACTGCACGCTCTGTGGCTCGGGGATCGCATACGATCGCCGCGCTCCGGACGGCACCGTGTACGACTTCGGATCGTCGGGGCTGTTGATGCGAAGCAACAAGCTCATGGTCGACCGCCAGACGCGCACGCTGTGGGACCAGCTGAGCGGGCGCCCCGTGCTGGGCCCGCTGGTCGACGGTCCTGCCGTTCGATTGCGGGCCCTCCCCAGCGTCGTGACGACGTGGAGCGACTGGCGCCGTCGACACCCCGAGACGAAGGTGCTCTCGCTGCAGACCGGTCATCGTCGGCCTTACGAGCCGGGCGCGGCCTACGCCGACTACTTCGCCTCGGGCGACACCATGTTTCCGGTGCAGCCGACGCCCTTGATGCCGCCCAAGACCCGCGTCTTCGGGCTCGAGGCCGATGACGACGTGCGCGCCTACACCATTCGAGATCTCACCCGCGAAAGGCTCGTGCAGGATCGCCTCGGCGATCGATCCGTCGTGATCGTTGCGCCACGCCCGCCGATTCGCGTCGATGGGCGCAGTGCCCGCACTCGATTGCGGCTTCGCTACGAAGCGGGTGCCGAAGTGCGGGCATACGCTGTGAAGGGGGTGCGCTTCGAGCGCGTCGTGCGCGAGCCCGATGCCGACTACCTCGTCGATGCAGCCGGTTTGCGCTGGCGCGTCGAAGAAGCCGGGCTCAGCGGTCCCGACGGCCAGCGCTTCGAACGCATGGTCGGCGTTCAGGCGTACTGGTTCGCGTGGAAGCTGCATCACCCCTCGACGTCGGTCTACGTGAGCAGCCGCGTGGCTCGCCCCTGACGAAGCCCGAACGCCCCGTGTTGGGGTGAGGCGCAGACCCCACGCGGTCTCGCGCCAGTGTGTAAATCGGTTTGCAGTTCTTCGAACCGCTCCGTCGACGAGGGGACGCGTCGGGTATGGTGACTTCTCAACTGACCGAGGAGAGGTCGCCCCGATGCCGCTCGACTTTGCGCCGCACACGATCGTGCAGATCGACAAAGAGATCGAGATGTGCGTGTACCAGCACTCCGACAAGATCGAGCCGAGCGACGAGAAGCCCGCGATCGTCTTCCTTCACGGCTTTCCCGAGATGGCGTACTCGTGGCGGCACCAGCTGAAAGCGCTCGGGGAGCGGGGCTACCGCACCATCGCCCCCGACCTGCGCGGCTACGCAGACACGACCGCGCCCAAGGACGCCTCGAAGTATCAGATGAAGACGCTCGTGGGCGACATGGTCGCGCTGCTTCGCGAGCTCGAGATCGAACAGGCCGTCTTCGTGGGGCACGACATGGGCAGCAATCTTGCGTACGCGATGCGCGCGATGCAGCCGGGCCTCTGCAAGGCGATCGTCTCACTCAACATTCCGATGAGAGAGAAGCTCGCGATCAACCCGATCGAGGCGCTGGCCGCCAAGCGCGGCGGTGAGAACTACGTCGTGTGCTTCCAGCGCCAGCTGAGTGATGTCCTCCCGAACGACGCGGTGGCCGAGACAGTCCTCGAGGGAGACGTCGGCCGCGTCTTTCGCACGATCCTGAGAACGACGACGAAGACGCTTCCCCAGCTGATGAAGGTCTTCGGCGACAAGCTGGTCGTCCTGCCCGTCGGCATCTTCCTCGACGATCCGCCGCTCGGTGATCTCCCCTTTCTCACCGAAGACGAGATTCGGGTCTACATCGACATGTACAGCCACACCGGCTTCACCGGCGGAATCAACTGGTACCGCAACCTCGGGTCGGACTGGCGCGCGTACCGCCAGGCCGAGGCAAATGCGACGTCGACGCCGCCCGAGAAGCCGACGCAGTACACGCCGTCGCCGACCGCGGCGCAGAGCCAGGCCGTCCCCATCCTCTTTCTCGCGGGCCAGTACGACCCCCTGGTGCCGCCCCAACGAGCCGACTGGATGATCAACCACGCCAACCTGCCGCTGCAGGTTCATACCGTGGCGTGCGGGCACTGGATGCAGCAGGAGGCGCCCGCCGAAGTGACCCGCCTCATCGACGAGTGGATCCAGGGCGGGTATCCGCACCAGCAACCCACCACGTAGCGGCACGACGCGAGCGTCGGACCGGCTCGGGCGGAGCGCCTACGGTTGGCCGGGTGCGCCCGGCACGGCCGCCGATGCCGGCGAGAGTCGCAGAAGCCACGCGAAGTACTGGTTCAGGAATCGCTCGTAGTTCGGCTGGTCGAGGATCGCCTGGCGGTACTGCTCCAGCAGGCCGGGGAAAGCGTCCGCGGCCTGTTCGGGCGTGATCGAGCGAGTCTGATTGAAGAGCGGCTTGCCCCGCTTCTCGCTGCAGAAGCGGTTGTAGCTCCAAACGAAGCGGTCCCACCCGTCGTCGCCCGTCGAGACCACGTCGAGGCTCCACATGTCGCCCGTGTACGAGTACGAGAGGATCGAGCCCTCGTCCTGAGCGAAGCGGTACCCGACGTTCAGCATGTTGCACCGGTACCCATGGTCGCGGTCGTAGCGCTTGCAGAAGGCGACGTAGTCTCGAACGGTCTCGGGGAACCGCTCCTCGGGAAACGCCCAGATGCTGAACGTGTACATCCCCCAGCCTCCCTTGTCGGGATACCGGATGATCTGATCCTTCGGGTGACTGCCCCGGCCTTCGAGCACATTGCAGAGCACCCAGATGACGAGATCGTTGAAGAGATTGACCAACGCGTAGCGTGGGCGTCGAAACGGGATCCAGAACGAGCAGAGTCGGCCGAAGGCGGGCGCGATGAAGCTCCAGACCTTGTTGCGTAGCCACCACTTCAGCGCGTCGCTGCGAAAGAAGGGGCCATCCTCGACCTCTTCGCGGTATTCGATGACGATGCGATCTCGGAACGGCAGCACGTAGAGCATCATCGAGCAGGGCTTCTGCCTGATCTCGTCGAAGTTTCGGATGAACGCTTCCACGCTCATGCTCTCGTGCGAGAACCGCATTGCGACGGTCGGCTTGATGCGAAAGGTGGCTTCGTAGACGATGCCGAGCATGCCGTAGCTCGATCGCATGATCTGCATCTCGTCATCACCCTCGTGAATCGTCGCGATCGTGCCGTTCGATCGGACGACCTTCATGCGCACGCAGTAGCTCGAGAGCTGGGGTTTCTCACCCGGCATCGACGCGTCCTTCGTCCCCCCGCAGCACGCGCTGCCCACCGAGACGTTGCCGATCTCGGGGTTCACGAAGAGCTGGAAGCCGTGCTCGGCCACGGCCTCTGCGACGTCGATGTAGATCGCGCCGGCGCCTGCGGTGACCTCGCAGGCGTCGGGGTCGACATGGATGTGGTCGACGTCGCACATCTCGAGCAGCGTCCCGCCGTCGGCGACGCCACATCGCGTCGTCGAGTGATTCGAGCCGACGGCACGCACCGGCGACGGGTAGTCGCGCTCGTTCCGGATGATGTCTTGGATCTGGTCGATCGACGACGGTCGCTCGAGTCGCGACGGATGCGACGTGATCGTGCCGCCCCAGTTCTTGACCTCGTAGTTCGCGTGCATCTCTTGGTCCTCCCGTCGGGATGGGGGCCCGCCGCTCAGCGGTTCGTCGGCCACGGCGCGAAGCAGTTCGCGGCCTGCTGCGCGCGCGTCGCGGCGCTTGGGACGTGACGCGCCAGGACGCTCGCGAAGGTGTTGTTCGCGATCCACTCGAGCCCTTCGCGCGAGTACGTCTGTTCGTTGTAGTCGGTGGTGAAGAAGCGGTCGCTCTTGAGCCGCCGCACCGCCATCAGCGTGAACACGCGGAAGGCCGTCTCGCCGAAACCGAAGCCAGCTGGCTTGGCCTCGGCGCACATCCCGACCTGGAGGTCGAGCTTGTCGACGTCGTCGCCGTAGGCAGCCTTCAGCCGCTGCACGAGCGAGCGGTCGTCGGTGAGATCCTCGAAGCGACGAATCGGGGGCAGCAGCAGCCGCTCGCGGAATGCGTTGTAGCGGGGCACGCCCCGCTCGCGGTCGCGCAGGATGTCGACGGCCGCAAGGTCGAGGTCGAACTCACCGGCGCGTCGAAAGTGCTGGAGGGTCGCGGGGAAGTTGTCGAGCACGATCGCACCCGCATGGGCGATGCCGAGCGAATAGAAGCTGCTCTCGAGGCCGACGCGCCGAAGGACGCGGGCGGCGTCCGCCCCGAGCAAACGGTCGAGGCCCGCCCCGCAGACGTCGACGTCGTCCTCGACGCGGCGAAACTCGAACCAGTCGGGCAGCAGCTGGTGCATGCGATAGACCGACACGAACTCTTCGGTCATCGCGTAGCGGACGCCGTGATGCGTCGACTCCGAGCCGGGCACGCCGCGCCAGAGATCCGATCGGAAACGTTCGCGGGGGAAGACGTGGTCGGGGAGCCGGCGGAGCACGCCTTGCCATGTCGTGAGCCCGGTGAGATGAAGCGCCGGCTGGTCGAGGATGGCCGGGGTCCACTCGAGCGTGTGAATCTTCGCGATCAGCGCCGCGATCACCAGCCGGGCGCGACCGTAGAGCTCGTCGCTGCTCCAGCCCGGGTGGGCTCGGGCGAGATGATCGCAGACCGCGTTGTGCTCGCGCGCAAAGAGCGTGTGCATCACGCCGAGGCCGATCCACCAGTTGGTGACGAAGCCCGAACGCTCGAGGCCGGCTTCGTCGAGCGGCAGATAGCCGTTCGGCAGCAAGAGGTGGCCACCGCTGGGGGCGCGCAGCGCCTCGGCGAGCACCGGGTCGCTGCCGTAGAGCTGCGAGCCATCCCACCAATGCGTCTCGGTGTTGTCGAAGAACGGACCGAGGCTCTCGGGCTCACCGACTTGGCTGGGCGACGGCTTGCTCGCGGGGATGTCGAGTGTCGCCTCGCCGAATGGGTCGTCGGCATGACCGGACGGGCTGAGTGCGATCGTGCGGTGCTCGTCGGGATCGTGGTTGAACCAGCCGTGCACCATGAACTGGATCCATGCCGCGGCCAGCACGTTGAGCGTCGGCGCCGGGACGAACGCTTTTCGTGTCATGAGCGCGGCGCTCACGGCGCGGGGATTGGGGTCGAGCAAGTCGCCCGCCGCCGGCGCCGTGGGCGGGACGTTGCGTGCGAAGCGCTGTCCCGCGGCGCCCATGTCGGGCACGTCGAGATCGTTGAACGTGCCGTCGGCGCTGCGGTGGGCGAGCTGGCTGCGAGTCGGGGTGGGGGCGGGGCCCTGGGCTGCGGGCTGGCCATCGAGGAGCACGCGCTCGCGCAGGATCGTGCGGAAGCCGACGAGGCGCGTCACGCCGAGCAGCCCCGGCAGCTTGTGCCACGTGAAGGCGCCGAGTAGCCGCTCGCCAACGAACCGTGCCAGCCGCTCATAGCACCACACGCGCGGGGCGATGATCGGGTAGTCGGCGCGGCGCGCCTCCCACACGTCGCGCAGCAGGGCGCGCACCATGTCATCGCCGGGGCACTCGCTCCACGTGTGGCCCGCGAAGGGATCGACGAGCGTCGAATCGATGCGATGCGCGCGTCGCGTGGCATAGACGACGAGGACATGCGCAGGAAGCGGGGAGCGACGGAAGCTCGGCTGAAACGCCCGGACGCTCGTGCGCAGCGCCCGCTTCGGCGGGCGGGCGCAACGATCGACGGCCTCGAGAGCGGCGAGCCGGCGTGTTCGGTCGTCGAGCACGTGCGCGCGCATCCGCTCGATGGCGTCGACCGCCGAGTGTACGGCGAAGGTCGTTGCATGAAAGCAGTCGAGGTCGCCGGCGGCGGCCGAGTGGAGGCGTCGCCGAGCCGAAGCGAGTCGTCGCGCGCCGAGCCCCAGAGCAGACCCGATCCCGAACCATCGCTCCATACGCCGCGCCGCCGCGTAGAGCGATTCGGTCGACCGGTACTCGGGCACGAACTGGGTGCCGAGCGCCTCCTGTATCAGGCTGCCGACGCTGCGGGGCCCCGGGTAGCCCGCGACGTAGCGTGCGAGCTGCGACACGAGGTGGGCGCGCCGCGCGGGGTCGTGCGTCGGCAGTCCAGAGAACCGGGCGCTTCGGCCGTTCGGCCCGCGTCGCGTCACGTCGTCACGGCTGCGAAAGACACGCAGCAACACGCCGTCGAAGCGCAGGCCGGGATCCATACGCCGGCCGATGCGCCGATTGAGCCATGCGCCTGCATCGGGCACGGGGCGGTCGATGGCGTCGGTCGCCTCGAGCTCTCGAATCTCGAGTGGACGCCAGACGAGGAACACATCGACCAGCCAGGGGATCTTGACTCTGAATGCCATGAGCGGGGGGAGGGCTCCAGGACCAGCTGCAAAACGGCACGTTCGTCGGACGCTGCTCTGATTCTATCACCGCGCGGCGTGCGCCCCGTGTCGTCTGGGATACGAAATGAGCGGTTGAAATGCGGGAGCGCGAGGTCGAACATCGAACGTGGTCGAAGCCGACCACGCGAAGACCGCGTCCCGCCTGCGAGGGCCGGTGTGGGATCGGAGGCGTCCCGGGCAGGGCGCGCAGCATCGCCCGCCCCGCCGAGTATGGAGGCGCACCGGTGTCGAAGCGCAACTTCGGTGGCAACGTCCTGCTCGACCCGGAAGAAATCGAGCGACCTTCGAGCGTACGCGAGGTGCTGCGCGTGCTCGAGAAGCACCGCACCCGATCCATTCGTGCGATCGGCTCGTTGCACTCGTGGAGCCGGGTGATCGAGGTCGATCAGGTGCTGGTCGATCTGTCGCGGCTCGACTCGGTCGAGCTCGCACGGAGCCACGACGGTGGCCTCGAAGCGAGGGTGGGCGCGGGATGCACGATGCGAAAGCTCGTGCACGTCCTTCAACAAGATGCCGACGCGACGCTGCCGGCCATCGGTGGCGTGCTCGAGCAGACGATTGCGGGCGCCATCGCGACGGGGACCCATGGCTCCGGGCAGCACTCGATCTCGCACCACGTTCGCGGGCTCGAGATCGCGCGCTTTCGCGACGGGCGAGCCGTCGTCGAGACCCTCTCGCTCGACGACGTCGATCCCGACGAGCCAGATGCCGAACGCGCCATGCGAGCGCTCCTGGCCGCGCGCTGCGGGCTCGGTGCGTTCGGGCTCGTCGTCGGCGTTCGCATCGCGTGCCGGCGTCAGTACACCGTGGGTGAGCGCGTGAAACGGTGGTCCCGCATCGAAGACGTGCTCGAACAGCTGGGGGCCGAGCCGCTTCAGTACTTTCTGTGGCTGCCCTTCGACTGGCGATTCGTCGCCTTCCACCGCCATCCGGTCATCGGTCCGCCATCACGCCGCGCGCGCGTGCGCGCCTGGCTCCGGCGTACCGCTTACTTCGCGTTCGTGGACCACGGCTTTCACTGGCTGATGTCGAAGGCGGGGCACCTCCTCGACCGCCCAGCGCGGCTGCGGTGGCTCTACCGAGTGGCCGTGGGCCCTCTGCTGCTGCGCAACACGCCGAAGCTCGATCGAAGCGACCGGGCCTTGACGCTCGCGCACCATCTCTATCGCCACGTCGAGTGCGAGATCGCGGTGCCCGAACATCACATCGCATCGGCCGCGACGCTCGTCCGGTTCGTGACGCAGCGCTTCGCCGGCGAGCCGGTCGAGCCGCCGACAGCCGTCGCGCAGGCGCTCGATCGAGCGAGTCTGCGCGATGAGCTCGAGCAGCAAAGCGGCACCTTCACGCTCAACTACCCGATGTCATTTCGGCGTGTGAAACGCGACGACACACTGCTCTCGCAGTCGTCGGGCGGCCCGGTCTACACGATCAGCTTCTTCAGCTACGCCCGCGAGATCGGGCCGTTCGAAGCCTACGCATCGTTCTTGACGCGCGCCCTCGCTGCCGCTTTCGACGCCCGTCCGCACTTCGGCAAGCTCTTCTATCTCAGCGCCGAGGACGTGCGACGACTCTACGGCGATGCAGCCGTCGACGAATTCACGGCGGCCGCGCGCGACGCCGATCCCGAGGGACGCTTTACGAACGACTTCATCCGCGAGATCCTGCCGCACTGAACGCTCGGCAGGGGGGCTAGGGATGCGCTGCAGAGCTCGCTCCCCTCATCCCAGACCAGCGCCGAGAGTGCCGCGCCGCGACCGAGGCGTTCCGAGGCCGGGGCAGGCGGGGGTACCGCGCGCAGTTCGCAGGCGCGACGTGCGCAGCAAATGCGCTTCCCAGCCTGATCGCGCCGAGCATGTCTGAGCACGGTGCCCCCGCCTGCCCCGGCCCTGGCAAGACGGACTGTGCAGAGGTTCCCTAGCCGCCGAACGCCGCCGCTTCGGTCTTCAGCAGCTCGGCCATGACCGGGTGCGCCTTCACGCGGTCGACCAGGCCTGCGAAGTTCGGCCACCGTTCGGCGTCGACGGTGTACCCGGCGTAACCCGCGTTGACGAACGGAGAGGCGAGGGCCAGGTCGGCGACGGTGAGGTCGCCGAAGATGAACCCATCGGCCGGCACCTGACTCTCGAGATAGTCGAGCAGCGGCGGCAGCTTTTCGTCGATGATCTTGCTCACGGCTTCCTCGTCGACCGGACGCTTGAACACGTTCGGGACCATGAAGCGGTGGAAGAAGATGCCGGCCGCCGACTCGGCGAGCACGGTGCCGCCATACTCCTCGAGCCAATCCGCCCGGGCGCGCTGCTGCTCGTCGGTCGGGTACACGGGCGTGTCGGGGTAGGCCGTCTCGAGGTATCGGCAGATGACCTTCGAGTCGGCGATGTTGAGATCGCCGTCGACCAGCGCGGGCACCTTGCTCAGCGGGCTGACCTTGGCCAGCTCGGGGTCGCCCGAGAACGGCATCGACGGTACGTGTTCATAGGGGACCTGCTTGAGAGCGAGCACGGCCATGGTCTTGCGAACGAACGGGGACGCGTTGGCGCCGTAGAGCGTGATCATCTGGGGTTCGAATCCTTCTTTTGGGGCCAGTTGGGAGGGGGGCGCGGGGGCCGCGCATCGTCGTGGTCAGCGACCTCGATCGCGCAGCCGGCCCCCGATGATGACAGAGACGGCGTCCGCGAGCGACGCCTCCCCGGGGTCTGTCCATCACCGGCAGCGCCCTGCATCGGGCGCCGCGGAGCCTCTCGCGCTGTCCGCGCCGGGCCCCGACACGCGGGATCCGACGCAGTACCCGGGCGCGCCCGGCGTCGGTATCTTCGCGCTCGAGCCCACCCATCGGAGAACCACGATGCACGACTATCTCATCAAGAACGCCCACATCGTCGACGGAACGGGAGCCGCCCCCTTCGAAGGCGACGTCGCCATCGAGGGCGACCGCATCGCCGCGGTCGGCGCCTGCGAAGGCTCGGCGCGCGAGGTCATCGATGCCGAGGGGGCTTTCTTGACGCCCGGTTGGATCGACGTGCACACGCACTACGACGGACAGGTCAGCTGGGACGACACGATCGAGCCGTCGTTCTCGCATGGCGTCACCAGCATCGTGATGGGCAACTGCGGCGTGGGTTTCGCGCCTTGCCCGCCAGGCCATGAGCGGCAGATGATCGAGCTCATGGAGGGCGTCGAGGACATCCCCGGCACCGCGCTGCACGAGGGCATCGAGTGGGGGCGATGGGAGACCTTCCCCGAGTATCTCGACTATCTCGGTTCGCGCGCCTTCAGCATGGACGTGGCGGCCCAGATCCCGCACTCGGCCGTGCGGTACTACGTCATGGGAGAGCGCGCGCTCGCCCATGAAGATGCGACGGCCGAAGACCTGGCTGCAATGGGCGCCATCGTGACCGAAGGCCTGGCCGCGGGCGCCGTCGGCTTCTCGACGAGTCGCACGGTCGGCCATCGCTCGGTGGGGGGCGACGAGATCCCGGGCACCTTCGCTGAGAAGGCCGAGCTGCTCGCGATCGCCGGCGCCATGAAGCAGGCCGGCAAGGGCGTGTTCCAGGCGGTCCCGGCCGGCGTCGTCGGTGACCTGGCCGGGCCCGAGCGCTGGACGACCGAGCAGGAGGTCGCGCTCTTCTCCGAGATCGCTGCCGCCGCCGACCGACCGTGCACATTCACGCTCGTGCAGAACGTCGACCGACCGGATCAGTGGCGCAATTGCATCAAGCTGGTCGAGGAGGCGAACGCATCGGGCATCGAGGTGACCCCTCAGATCGCGAGTCGGCCCATCGGCTTCGTCACCAGCCTGCGCTCGTACCACATGTTCATGCGCCGCGAGACTTACCTGAAGCTCGCCGACCTGCCGATCGAGCAGCGGCTCGCCGAGATGCGCAAGCCCGAGGTGAAGGCGGCCATCCTCGCCGACAGCGACGTGCCGCCCGATCAGCCCGGCACGATGGCCAACATCTACGGGCTGCTCGGGATGGCGGCGCCGGTGATGTACCCGATCGAGATGCCGATCGACTACGAGCCCGAGCCTTCGGGCAACGTCGCCATGCTCGCCGCCGCGAAGGGGCAGGACGTGCCGTCGTTCATGTACGACTACCTGACCCAGGGCGACGGCAACGACTTCGCGATCTTGCTCGGCGCCAACTACGTCGACGGCTCGTTCCGAGTGATGGAAGAGATGCTGACGCACCCGAACACGACGATCGGCCTCTCGGACGCTGGCGCGCACGTCAACCTGATCTTCGATGCCGTCGGGCCGACCTATCAGCTCACGCACTGGGTCCGCGACCGAAGCCGCGGCCCGCGTATGCCGATCGAGCTGATGGTGCACAAGCAGACGCAGCGCAATGCCGCGCTCTTTGGCATGCATGATCGAGGGGCCGTCGCAGTCGGCAAGCGTGCCGACCTCAACGTGTTCGATCTCGATCGACTCTCGCTCAGCGCGCTGCACGTCGAGAGCGATCTGCCCGCCGGTGGGACGCGCATTCTGCAGGAAGCGCAGGGGTATCGGAACACCTTCGTGGCCGGCGTGAAGACCCGCGAGAACGACGCCGATACCGGCGAACGGCCCGGCCGGGTCGTGCGCGTCTGAGTCGATTCGAGGCGGCCTTTCGATCTAGTACTGCTCGCTGCCGGGCACCGACTCGTCGGTCAGCCAGGCGGAGAGGATGTCGTTCACCTCGTCGGGCGCCTCCTGCTGCACCCAGTGGCCGACGCCCGGAATGAAGCGACGGGTCAGGTCCTTGACCCACTTGTCGGCGCCATCGGTCGTCTCGGGGATGAGGATTGGATCGGCGGCGCCCCAGACCATCAGCGTCGGCGTCTCGATCGTCGGGAAGCCGCGCGCGGCCAGACGCCGCGCGCCGCGGCCTCGTATGAGCGCGCGGTAGTAGTTGATCATCGCGGTCAGGGCGCCGGGCTGCGCCGCGGCCTCGCGGAACTGTCGCAGGTCGTCCCGGTCGAGGCGTTCGGGCTTTCCGGCCGCGGCCGAGAAGGCTTTCATGAAGCCGGCGAAGTTGCGGCGCGCAAGGCTCCACTCGGGGAGCCAGGGCAGCTGGAAGAAGAGGATGTATCCGATGCGTCGGAGGTCGGCGAGGGACGGTCGCTGCGGGGGGCCGGCGGGCGCGCCATTCAGGATGACCAGGCGATCGAGCGGTCGCACGCGATGAGCCGCGAACGGCCAGGCGATGAGCGTGCCCCAGTCGTGGGCGATGAGCACGGTCTCGCGCGGTGCGGCCGCGTCGATGAGACCGGCCACGTCCTCGAGCAGGGCCTCGATCGCGTAGTGGCGCATCCCCTTCGGGCGATCGCTCTGCCCGTAGCCCCTCAGGTCGGGCGCCCAGGCCCGGTAGCCGAGCGACGCGAGCAACGGCAGCTGTCGGCGCCACGATAGACCGAGCTCGGGACAGCCGTGAAGGCAGAGCGCGAGTCGGTCGCCCTCGCCGCACGTGTTGACGTGAAACTCGAGACCGTTCGCCCGGATGCGCTCGGAGCGGATCTCTTCGGTCAAGACGGGCTCCTTCGCGCCGCCTCGCGCCAGCTGAGGGCGCATCCGATCAGGCCGAAGAGCAGCGCAAGGACCAGGCGCGGGTCGCCGAGCTGGCCCCACGGATCGATCGGGAAGGCGATGGTCTTGCGCATGGCCGCGACCTTGAACTTGTGGGCCGCCTCGAACTCGGGGTTCATGGCGATCTCGAGCAGGTCGCGGCGGCTGCGGTAGCGCATCCCAGCCCCGGTGGTCCAGGATTCCATGCCGTCGGCGTTCATCAGGTCCATGGCGGGTGCGGCGGCGCGGCCGAAGAAGATCGGGTGACTGGCCCGGCTGATGAGCGCGCCATTCATGTAGGCCATGTACTTCGCGAGCACCTCGTCGCTCGACTCGCCGGGCGCGACACCTTCGATCGCGAGCGGTGTCTCATACATGTCGATCACGTTGACCATCACGAAGTCGTCGCCGCTGTCTTCCTCCATGAAGCGGCGCATCTGCTCGAGGTCGGCGGGCCGGGCGTCGGGCTCACGGGCCTGAACGATCGCCATGTAGTGCTCGATCTCTTCGTCGCTGAGCGGGCCACCAAACGACGTGTACCAGCCGAAGAAGAGGGCGTAGAGGCCCACCAGGACGAGCCAGATCCACCGCGTGCGCGTCATCGGAGCTTCCGCCTAGGCCTGGCCCGGGCGCACGACGCGGCCGGGGCGCGCGCCGGTGTCGGTGTCGTGATCCCGCGTGCGCACCCCGTTGACCCACGTGCCGAGGTATCCGGTTGCGGGCTGCAGGATGCGGCTGCCGCCCGCCGGAAGATCGTGGTGCACCGCGAGCTCGCCGAGGCCGAGGTTGTCGAAGTCGATCAGATTCAGATCGGCACGCTTGCCCACTTCGATCGTGCCGCGATCGCTGAAGCCGTAGAGCTCGGCGTTGTTGCCCGTCTGCTTGTGCACGACGAACTCGACCGGGAGCTTGGGCCCGCGCTTGCGATCGCGCGCCCAGTGGATGAGCTGGTAGGTCGGCGCCACGGCGTCGAAGATCAGATTGACGTGGGCCCCGGCATCCGACAGCCCCGAGATCGTGTGCGGGTCGGTCAGCATGGTGTGGATCACGTCCATGTTCCCCTCGGCGTAGTTCGCGAGGAACATCACGGCGAAGCTGTTGCCGTCATTCTCCAGCAGGTAGTCGTACATCAGGTCGTCGATCGACCGGCCCTCGCGCTCGGCGCGCACCCCGAGCCGGTCGTCGGGGTCGGGCTCGTAGTCCATCGGGGCCGTGATCGGGAACATCATCGGCGCAGTCAGCTTGAAGAGCATGTACGCATTCGCCATCGAGCCCGGGTTCTCGGGCGGTACGTCGACGTCGCCGAGGATCGCGGCCTTGACCTCGGGCTTGCGCATCTCGGCGATGCGCTTCTCGATCGGCAGATGCTCGAGCGACAGATACGTCTTGCGCCGCATGAACATGTGATAGGTCTGCAAGCTCGTGACCACGCTGACGGGTCGCGAGGCCACCTGGGGCCGCAGCTGCGCGCCGGCCGCGTTCTGCTCGGCGCTGTAGTCGAGGACCGTCTTCCACACGTTGGGCAGCGGCGGCGGCTGCGCCGTCGTGAACGTCACGGGCCGCCCAGAGGCCTCGCCGATCCGACGGATCAGGTCGAGCTCGCGGGTGCAGACCTCTTCGCCTCCCATCTCCTCGATCATCGGGATGATCTCGAAGACGCCCGATCCCGCGCGCTGCATGCCCTCGGCCAGCGCGACGAGCTCGGCCTCGTCGGCGTGGGTGCCCGGCACGACTTCGCCGCTCATCGATCGGTGCGCGAGCAGCCGCGAGCTCGAGAAGCCGACGGCGCCCGCGCGCATCGCCTCTTCCACCAGATCGCGCATGCGGGTCAGGTCGTCGTCGGTCGGCGCTTCGTTCGCGCGCCCGCGCTCCCCCATCACGTAGTTGCGCAGCGCGCCGTGAGAGAGCTGCGTACCGACGTCGAGCGCAAAGGCGCGACGGTCGAGCAGCGCGAGGTACTGGGGGAAGGTCTCCCACTCGCCCCAGGGCATGCCCTCGTAGAGGGCGGTTCCGGGGATGTCTTCGACGCCCTCCATCAACTCGATGAGATCCTGGTAGCCGCCGGGCGGCACCGGTGCGAAGCCGACGCCGCAGTTGCCGGTCACCACGGTCGTCACGCCATGCGAGGCCGACGGGTCGAGTGTGTCGTCCCAGGTGACCTGACCGTCGTAGTGGGTGTGGACGTCGACCCAGCCGGGCACGAGCAGAGCGCCCTGTGCGTCGATGGTCTCTTTCGCCGCTTCCGTCACGGCGCCGACTTCGACGATGCGGCCTGCGCGCACGCCGACGTCGCCGCTGCGCGGCGCTTCGCCAGTGCCGTCGACGATGGTGGCGCCCTGAATCACGGTATCGAGCATCTCGAAAACTCCTCGGCTGGGTTTGGGGCGATCGGGTGGAGCCGCCGGCCGGACGCCGGGCACGGTGAGCTGGGCGGCCCGCCCATGCCCTCACACTCGCAAAAATTGCAAATACTGTCAATTGAGAGAGCTTCCACTTTGATGACCGATGCGGTAGGGTCTTCGCCATGACGCCCGAAGCCACCTCCCTCGAACGGGATTCGTCCCCGGTCGTGTCGCTCGGTCTGCGCGAGCGAAAGAAGCAGCAGACCCGCGCGCGTCTCCACCGGGCGGCGCTCGATCTGTTTTCGCAGCAGGGCTTTCGCGCGACCCGCATCGCCGAGATCGCCGAGGCGGCCGACGTCTCGGAGAGCACCTTCTTTCGCTACTTCGAGAGCAAGGAGGGCGTTGCGCTCGAGGGCATGCGCCGCCGCGCCCAGGCGATCGTCGAGGCGGTCTGCGCCCGCCCCGCACACGAATCGCCGATCGAGGCCTGTATCGCCGTTTCGATGAGCCCCGATGTCGCGCAGATCAAGCCCAGCGCCGACGAGGCGGCCGACATCGCCCTGCTCGCGTCGACGCCCGAGCTCGCGCCGCGCGGCATCGCCATGGGCGAGCAGTTCCTGAGCCGCATCGCAGCCGATGTGGCCCGCCGGCTGGGTGAGCCGGTGGGCAGTCTGCGCGTGCGCACGCAGACGCATGCGCTCAACGCGGCGAGCAACGCGGCCATGGAGGTGTGGCTCGCCGACCCGACCGGGGTCGACCTCCAGGCCGCGACGCGAGATGCTCTGCGGGAGCTGCAGCACGGGCTGTAGCCGCGGCGCCGACTCGGGCCTACCGAAGCAGCGCGCAACCGCAACGCCCGACGCGCGCCTTCGCCCGTCGCTCGCGCGGTCGTCGCGCACACGTGGAGTGTCATGTCGACCCAGTCGCTGCTCGCCGAAGAGCTCCATCCGCTCCTCGACCTCATGCCGGCCGTCGAGATCAGCAACGACAACCTCGCGCTGATCCGCTCGGTCGGGGCCGAGCGCGTCGTGATGGGTGATCCCGATCGCGCCGGCGTCGTGCGTGAGGAGATCCGGATCCCGGGCGTCGACGGCGACGTCCGCTGCCTGCTCTATACGCCGAAGACGCCCGCCGATGCGCACCCTGGCTACGTGCACATCCACGGCGGCGGCTACATCACCGGCTCGCCCGAAGGCTCGGACATCACCAACCTCGCCCTCTGCAAGCGACTCGGCGTCGTCATCCTCTCGGTCGACTACCGGCTCGCGCCCGAGCACCCCATCCCCGCACCCCTCGACGACTGCTATGCGGGGCTCGCGTACCTGCACGAGAACGCGGCCGCGCTGCGCATCGACCGCGAACGCATCGCCATTGGCGGCGAGAGCGCAGGCGGAGGCCTCGCGGCAGCCCTCGCGATCAAGGCCCGCGACGCCGGCGAGTACGCCGTCTGCCATCAGCAGCTGACGTATCCGATGCTCGACGATCGCACCGGCACCGAGGCGCAGCCGGGCGACCCGCTGGTGGGTGAGTTCGTCTGGACCCGCGCGCAGAATCGCTTCGGCTGGCAGAGCTACCTCGGCGACGCCCCGGCCGAGGCGCCGCAGGTGCCGGCCCGAGTCGAGGATTGCCGCGGGCTGCCGCACACCTGGATGTTCACCGCGGCCCTCGATCTCTTTCGCGACGAGAACATCGACTACGCGAAGCGGCTACTCGGCGCAGGCGTATCGGTCGAGCTGCACGTCTACCCCGACGCGTGCCACGGCTTCCAGCTGCTGCCGGGGACGGCGATGGGCAAACGATTCGCGGCCGACCATGTCGCCGCGTTGGCGCGCGGGCTGGGCGTCTGAGCGTGCCGCCAGTCAGCGTCGAATCGACGCGACCACGGACCACCCGCGAACACCATTGCCGAGCACGGCCGCGCCGCGCACCCCGATGAAGTCCCGCCGCACGAGGCCGAAGAGCGGCTTGGGCGAGTACAGGTCGATCCCGGCGCCCACCCCGAAGTACGCATTGAACCCCAGGTCGTCGCGATCCTGACCGGGAAAGGTCGTCGCGTTGGTGAACAGATTCGGCGACAGATTTCTCCCGAGCAGCTTCCAACGCAGGATGACGTGCCAGAGGATCTCGGCCGAGAGCGTGTGACGCAGGGCCGAGACCGAGCCGCCGTCGACCGATTCATTGAACGATTTCGACCAGAGCGATGCGTAGCGCGCCGTGAAGTCGAGTCGGTGCTTGTCCTTCACGATCCACGGCAGGTACTGCACGTCGAGCAAGCCCGCGACGGTCCAGGCATTGACGGTCCAGTCGGTGAAGAGCAGCACTTCAGAATCACTGAGTACCGCCGGATCGACCGGTCCCGTCGAGAGCGTCGGATCAGAGCTGATCCCGGTGATCGCGGCCAGGAAGAACGGGGTGATGTGCAGGTCGGGCGCCACGAGAAAGTCGACGCCCAGACCGATCCGACCTGTGCGCACCCGAATCTCGGAGTGAACGTCGACCTGCTCGCCCGACGTGTTCTCGAAGCCGAACCGAGTTTCGAGCCGCACCGAGCCGTAGCCCACCTCGGCGAACACGCTGAGCCAGTCGATCGGCGTCGAGAACCACATCGGGATCTCGATCGAGCCTCGCGCGATGTCGAACGGAGTAAGGTCGCTGCCCGAGTCGCCTTTGACGCGCGCTCCAGCAACTCCGGGTGAGACGTTGAAGCTGCCAAGGGAGATCAGTGATTCGGAGATGTCGTCGAGCGTGAAAGCCGAGATCGGATCACCGACGGCCACGATCTGAGCCTGCGCAGTCGTCCCCCCCAACAGGGACCAGGACACGATCAACAGTCGGAGGAGCAGGCGGGGCATCGCTGCGAGCTTCGCGCAGCTCGCGTCGCGACGCGAAACGGGCATCGGCGATGCGAACAGGTGAGATCGAGTCGGCACACCGAGGCGGAGTGGCCCGGTCGCGCTCGGCGCATCGACTCGACCGGGACGCGCCCGAAGAACGGCGCAGCGGCGGCGCACTCGACGTCAGTCGATCGGTCGGTCCCAGTCGTCGGGATGCTCGAGCTCGGGGTCGGGCTCGCCACCGCTGCTCGCGCTGCGCGCCAGCAACGACTTGGCCATGCCGTCGAGACCGGTCGTGCGCGTCGAGAGCGCGCGCTTCGCGACGCGGGTCATCAGCGACTCCTTGAGCTCTCGCAGCCATTGATCGCGTTCGTTTCGCGTCGTCATCGCATCACCCCAGCGTCGTCGCCGACATGCCCGCCGGCGGATCACACGCGACGAGCCGACCCGGGTAGCCCTTGAAGTGCGGAATCCCCTGCTCGCGGTCGAGGAGTTCGTCGGTGTCGGTCGTCAGCACCGCATCGGACGAGACGAACGCGCCCGCGAGATCGACGCTGCCCCGCGTCTCGGGGTACCACCACCCGTGCGGCACGCGGACGTGCCCCGGTCGCATGCCGTCCTGCACGCTGATCTTCGCGTACACGTGGCCATGCTCGGTCTCGAGTCGCGCCCAGCCGCCTTCTTCGAGGCCATCGCGAGCGGCGTCGACGGGGTGCACGAAGAACTGTGGCGCCGGCGAACGCCGCCGCAGGACGCCGATGTTGCGTTGTCCAGTCTGGAAGAACGGATCTTCACGCACACCCGAGAAGACCAGGTAGGGATAGTCCGCGCTCGGCTCGGGCGCGGGTCGGTGATAGGGCAGAGGGTCGAAGCCGAGATCGGCGAGGATCGACGACGCGAGCTCGACCTTGCCCGACGGCGTGGCGAAGCCGGTCTTTCGGTACTTGCGAAACTGCGGAATCGGCATGTCCATCAGCTTCGACTTGCGGAACACCTCGAACGTCTGGCCGGAAGGCTCGAGCCGGTAGTCGAGCAGCTCTTCGACCGACCGCCACGGAAAGTGCTCGCCCAGGTTCATCCGGTGAGCGAGGTCGGTCCAGAAGCGGAACGTCGAGCTCGCCTGCTCGGGCGGTTCGGCGATCTGCTCGTTCAGCGCGAGGCGCGAGGTCCAGGCCCAGCTGTCGGCGATGTGATTGCGTTCGCTGAAGACGTCGCCCGGCAGGACGTAGTCGGCCAGCATGGCGGTCGGCGTCATGAAGATCTCGTGTGCGACGATGAGATCCTGATTCAGCATCCCGCGGTGGATCTGGTGCTGATTCGGGTACGAGAGCAGGGCGTTGTTGCCGAGCACGAAGAAGGCCTTGACCGGATACGGGTCGCCGTCGGCCATCGCGCGGAAGACTTCGGTGGGGTTCGCCATGTGGCAGCCCATCACCTGGTCGACCCACGGTGCGCCCCACACCCGCTCCATGTGCGGCTTCAGGATCTCGGCCGTTCGGTAGGTGTAGACGGGGTGCTTCTCGTAGCCGAGCTGCTTCGCGCGCTGCTCGGGCGAGATGACGTCGTGCAGATGAAGCTCGGCCTCGGTGCGGAAGTCGGGGTTGATCCCGCCGAGGCTCTCTCCGCCGACGACGTCGAGATTGCCGGTGATCGCGCGCAGAATCGACTGCAGCCGGATGCCCGAGGTCGAGTCGAGCTGCTGATCGGTGATGGGCGTCCAGGGGATGACGGCCCCATCGGCGTTGGCGTACATGCGCGCCGCTTCGGCGATCGACTCGGCATCGACGCCGGTGATCTCGGCGACGCGGTCGAGCGGATACTCGTCGACGCGATCGCAGAGCGCCTGGAAGCCGACGCAGAAGTCGCGGACGAAATCCTTGTCGTAGAGCCCCTCGTCGATGATGACCTTGGTCCAGCCGAGCAGCAGCGCCGCATCGGTGCCCGCACGAATTTGCAGGTGGAGCGTCGCGCGCTCGGCCTGCTCGGAGATGCGGGGGTCGACCACGATCGTCGTCGCGCCGCGCTTGCGCGCGCTCTCGATCTGGTTGTAGATCGGGGTCCACGAGTGCTTGCGCGGGTTGTGGCCCAGCAGCACGATACAGTTCGCGTTGCCGATGTCGGGGAAGGGCATCCAGCCGTACGTGAGTCGGTTCACCGCGGCCGTGTTGCCCGCACAGAGCGAGACGCCCGAGATCCAGTTCGGCGCGCCCAGCAGATTCATGAACCGCCGGTCGAGCCCGTTGGTCACCTGGGTGTTCCAGCCCGACGTCGACACCGCGAAGGCTTCCGGGCCGTATGTGTCGATCACACCGTGCAGGCGCTCGGCGATCTCGTTCATGGCCTGCTCGTACGAGATCTCTTCCCAGCGGTCCTCACCGCGGGCACCCACGCGCTTGAGCGGCACGCGCAGCCGCTCGGCGTGGTTGTGGATGTGCGGTGCGGCCGTGCCCTTGTAACAGATGTTCTTGGCGAGGGCGGGGGAGTCATGCGCGCGAATGCGTTCGACCCGGCCGTCGACGGCGGTGGTGCGGAACTGACAGCCGATGTCGCAGATCGAGCAGATCGAGTAGCCGGTGCGCTCGTTCGAGTCGGGCTTCGTCGTCACGATTGGGCTCCTTCGTGCCCGAGTCGGGCGTCGTGTTGGTCTGCGAGCCGGTGCAGCTGCTCGAGCACGCGGGCCTCGTGGGCGAGCGGCGCCCGATTGGTGGCGCGCCCGAGTGAGAGCCCGAGCATGCTCTCGCGCGCGAGCAAGAAGAACGCCTGGGCGCTCTCGTCGCTCAGCAGAACCGACTGCTGCTCGGGATGGACCAGCTTGGCGAAGCGCTCGATCACGGGGCCGATGGCTTCACCGAGGGCCTCGTCGTTGGCAGCCGCGAGCCAGGCTTCGATGACGACCTTGAAGTCGATCGTCGTCATCGACTCCCACGTGAACGTCACCAGATCGGTGATCGACGCCGGGGTTGGACGCGCCGTCGCGGCTTCGGCGAGCGCGGCGTAGCGGTGCTCGAGCGCGGCGGCGAACAGCGCGGGCAGCCCATCGAAGTGATGCACGAAGGCGCCGCGGGTCAGGCCTGCGCGCGCGCAGACCGCGACCGATGTGACGCCCGCCCAGCCGTGATCGACCAGCAGATCGAGCGTCGCCTCGACGAGGGCCTCGCGGGTCGCTGCCGATCGCTGTGCCTGAGTGCGTCGCTGCATGACGGCACGGTAGCAAATTTATTCATCGATGTATGTATTTTATTTACTTGAGGAATATCGAATTGTTACAGGTCGATCCGTCGATTGGAGGGGGCGAGACAGCTCGGCCGGAGCGCGCCCGACGAGGACGCTCGCTCAGGCGCCCCAGCGCCGCACCGCGTAGTCGACCCGCGCCTCGGGCCGCTTCGCAATCTCGTCGAGGCGCTCGATGTCGCGCAGCCGGGGCGCGAGGCCCGCGCGGTTGGCGACCTGGATCGCGAGGCCCGGGCGCGCATTCAGCTCGAGAATGAGCGGGCCTCGATGCGCGTCGAGCACGATGTCGACGCCAAGAAAGCCCAGGCCCGTGACGTCGAAGCATTGGCTGGCCAGCACGAGCAGCTCACGCCAGTGCGGAATCTCGAGCTTCCCGAACGCGCTCCCGGTGTCGGGATGCGCGTCGACCGGTTGGCCTCCCTGCACGGCCCGAAGGGTTCGTCCGGTGGCGATGTCGAGCCCCACGCCGACGGCGCCCTGGTGCAGGTTGGCTCGACCATCCGAAGCCTCGGTCGAGAGGCGCACCATCGCCATGACCGGGTAGCCCCGAAAGACGACGGTTCGAATGTCGGGCACGCCCTGGTAGGAGTAGCCGTCGAAGGTGGGCGCGAGGTGGACGAGCGATTCGACCATCGCGACGTCGGGCTTGCCGCCCAGGCTGAAGAGCCCGGCGAGGATGCTCGTGACGTGCCGAGCCACGTCCTGCTCGCCGACCAGCGCGCCGCTCGGCTTCTGGTACAGCCCGTCCTGCCTTCCCTGCACCACGAGGATGCCCTTGCCCGCTGCCCCCTTCGCCGGCTTGATCACGAACTGGTCGAGGCCTTCGAGAAAGCCGGGCAGCTCACGGACCTGATGCTGATAGCGGACGACGCCGAGCAGCTTCGGCACGGCGAGATCGGCATCTTCGGCCAACCGCTTCGTCTCGAGCTTGTCATCGACGCGCGGGTAGAGGGGACGCGGGTTGTGCCGCGCGATGTACCGAACGTTGCGGGCGTTCATGCCGAGCACCCCGAACTCGCGCAGCTGCCGCGGCCATGCAAAGAGGCTCATGACGGCGAGTCGCCCTCGCGCACGAGGGGCTCGAAGCGCCGCAGCTCGGTGAGCCGGTAGCCCGTGTACTGGCCGATCGCGAGGATCAGCGCCAGGACCACCAGGAGCAGCTCGGGGAACGAATAGGTGAGGTGTGCGACGTAGCGGTTCACCATGACCAGGTAGGCGAGCGTCGCCACGACCAGGCTGCCCGACCCCTGCACCAGCACCTCGACCGGGCCGTCCTCGTCCCAGAGCACGCTCATGCGCTCGATCGTCCACGCCATGATGATCATCGGGAAGAAGGTCACGCGCAGGCCGCCCTCGAGCTGGAGCTTGTGGCTCACGATGGCGAACGCACCGAAGAGCAGGATCACGACGATCACGATGGCCGCGATGCGCGGCACGAGTAGTAGGTCGAGGCGCGAGAGATACGCGCGGATCAGCAGGCCGATCGACACGATCAACACGAAGAGCACGAGGCCCGTGACCAGCGTCGTCTGAATGAAGGCCAGGGCGATGAGGATCGGCATGAACGTCCCGCTCGTCCGCACGCCGATCAGGTTACGCATGACGACGACCACCAGGGCGCCCATGGGCACGAGGAGGAGCAGCTTGAAGGCGTTCTGGTCTTCGATCGGGAGGCTGTAGATCGAGAAGTCGACGAGCGCGGCGTGCTCTCTCGCGCCGATCGAGACCGCCGTCGCACGCGCGGGCCGCAGCTCGGAGAGGGTCGAGAAGCGGACGCTCGATCCGTGGCCACCGGTGACGTCGAGCAACGACTCTCCGCCCCGCTGCCAGGGCAGGAAGCTCGGCGGAAAGCCGAGCTGACCCGTCTCGGGGTCGACGGGGACCCACTCGTCGCCGTTCCAGATCTCGAGCCACTCGACGAGCTTCTGGCGTCGGCGGCCGTCTTCGAGCTGGATCCCGCGGACGACCCGCGCCGAGATCTCGGCCAGGGCGAGCAGCTTGACCTCGAGCGCGACCTGCTGCTCCGCCGTCTCGACGTCGCCCACGAGCAGCTCGACGTTCTGAGAAGGCGCCGCTTCGTTGAGCCGACGCATGAGATCGCCGGCGAGCGTCTCGGGTGAGGCCGACCGGTTGTACGCGGCATCGACGACGGCGCGCGCGGCCGTCTTCTGCGGCTCTTCGAAGAAGGGCGGCTCTGGCGTCGGCGGCGCCTCTTCGTCGTCGGCTGGCGGGTTGCCGGGCGACGCAAAGACGTGCGCCTGGTAGTAGAGCGTCTGCGAGCCGCTGGCTTCGCGCTTGCTCCACACGCCGCGGCTGTCACCCGAGATCTTCTGTCGCAAGAAGCCGTAGCCGGGCGATGCAAAGTTCGCGTCGGTGACGCGAAGCGTGCGCGTGTCTTCGGGCAGCGCGAACGAGACCAGGACGGGCTTCCCCTCCGCCTCGAACTCGATCTTCGCCTCGGCCACGAAGACACGGGTCGCCTCACCCGGGACGAAGGGAAACCCCAGCACGCGGCTCTTGTAGATCGCGAGCCCCGAACCGAGCGCCACCAACAGCGCGATCACCACCGAGAGCTGAAGGCGGGGGGACACCGTGTGCTACCGGCTCTCGCTGCGGCGAGCGGGGCGCTGCGTGTTCTCGCGACTGACGTCCACCAGGGCGTTGTCGCGGATGAAGTTGCGCCCGATCAGCACCGGATACTCGTACTGGGAACGATCGGCGAGCGTGAACTCACGCATCTCTTCCAGCGGGCCGAGCATCACGCGAAGCTTGACGACCGGACGGCGGTCGGGCTCACCGCGATGCACCTTGATCCGGGCGAAGCGCACGACGGGTCGCTTGATCTCTTCGGTCGTGCCGCCCTGACCGGTCACATCGAAGCTCACCCAGGTCTTCCCGTCGCGTTCGAACTCGGTGATGTTGGCCGCACCCATCGAAGAGGTCTCCGCCCCCGTGTCGATGCGCGCCTCGAACGCGATCCCCTCTGGTTGGAGGATCACGCGCTCGGTGGCACCGATCGTCAGAGGGCCGGTCTCCTTCACCGCGGGCGGGACGGGCTCGGCACAAACGACACGCGTCGGCGGCGGCAGTGGCTCAACGACGGGTTCCGGCGGCGGCGCGCCGCCAGAGAACAGCGTGCACGCAGGCAGCAAGCAGACGAGTGCCGAATAGGCGAGGGCGCGAAGGCGGGGGGGCCGTAAGGTCATCTTCATTCTGTCGCGAGTTCATCGCCCATCTGCGGAGCGCCCCATAGCCGAGGCGGTCATTGTGACACCGGGACAATAGGAAAGGATCGCACCCGCCGGGCCCGGCTGTTTGGTGCTCTGCGTCACTTGTTCCGCCCGAATGGGCGAACGCGCGTGGCGTCCGCGAGCGCTCGAAGCGCCGTGCGGTCCGCGCCGCGCCGCCGAAAGAGAGGCCGCGGCTTCGCCGTGCGAAGACCGGCGCATCGACTGTGGTGGAGCGCACCCTCTGCC
Organism: Myxococcota bacterium; assembly: GCA_965250285.1. Taxonomy (GTDB): domain Bacteria; phylum Myxococcota_A; class UBA9160; order UBA9160; family UBA4427; genus CAYYSY01. The sequence continues at coordinate 3,712,942 of OZ252299.1, read as the reverse complement.
GGCCCGGGCCCGGCGCGATCATCACGTTGGTCGACGTGCACGCCCGCGTATCCGCGCTACGCCATCGCTCGATCGCGTCGAAGTCTCGCCGCGAATCGAGGCCGGTTCGGCAGCCGGCGAGCGACCCCGCGTGTTCGATGTTCGACGCACAACCCATGAGAGGGATCCAAGATGAGCGCTCCGCGCCCCGCGCAGCCCGAAACGCCTGCCCCCGATGCGTTCGAGATCCACTTCGCCGAGGTCGAGCCCGACCTTCGAATCGCATACGTACGTGAGGGTGTGGGTGGCTATCCGCTCGTTCTGCTGCACGGGTATCCCGAGACGAAGCGGATCTGGTGGCGCAACATCCGCCCGCTCGTCGAAGCCGGCTACGAGGTGATCGTTCCCGATCTTCGCGGCTACGGCGACTCCGATCTCTCGTCGAAGGACGAGTACGACCTCGTCTTCTACTCACGCGATGTGCACACGCTCGCGCACGAGATCCTCGGCCACGAGCGTGTCGGCCTCGTCGCGGGCGACGTCGGCGGGATGGTCATCGTCGATCTGGCGAATCGATTCCCCGGCTTCGTCGACCGCATGATTCTCTTCAACACCGCGGCCCCGATCGTGCCGGAAGAAGCCGAGTGGTACGCCGCGCACGGACTCACGATGGCGCCCCTCGAAGAGGGCCCGACGGGCGACTACCGCGTGCGACAGGGGCGGGACCCGGCTGCACTCCGCGCCGAGCTCGACACCCCCGAGCGCTGTCATCGCTACGTGCGCGACTTCTACGAGCACAGGCTCTGGGCGTCGGAGGGCGCATTCGCGGAAGAGGACTATGCGTTCATGTGCGAGCCCTTCGAGGATATCGATCATCTCGAGGCGAGCTGGGCGGTGTACCAGCTCGGCTTTGGTCGGCCGATGCGTGAGATGCCCATGGTCATGCAGAAGACCGAGACCCCGACGCTGATCCTGTACGGCCCTGACGATCACGTCGTCCCGCGTGACTTCGCGAAGAAGTGCGAGATCGCGTTTCCGAATCGAACGGGCCCGCTCGTCGTGCCCGAAGCCGGGCACTTCCTTCAATGGGAGCGTGCCGACGTGCTGAACGAGGTGGCTCGGTTCTACTTCGGAGACCTGAGGATGCGTTGACGCCGCGCGGCCATTCGCATGCCCTCAGTCCGCGAGCTCAACGCGCACCAGCTCACGGCGCCCTTCATTGGTGCCGAACAGCACGTCGCCAACCACGTCGATGTCGTTCACGATCATGCTGGGCGGCTGCGCTGCGCCCGCGGCAGGCGAGCCTGCGCCGAGCGTGACGAGCAGCCGAGGCTCTTCGCCCCCGATCTCGAACACCTGCCCCGACTCTCCCTCGCGAACGAGCAGTCGCTCGCCCCAGAGCGCGAGGCCCTCGGGTGCAGCGAGCCCTTCGGCTTCGACGACGGGCTCGATCGCGGCGCCCCCCTCGGCGATTCGGAGCACCTGGCCGAGCTCGCGGTCGCTGACCCAGAGGCGTTCACCATCGGTGAGCAGAGCGGTCGGTGCGGGGAGGCCCTGGGCGAGCGTCTCGGCCGGCCCACCGTCGACGACGCGCACGCTGCCCGACCCGTGCTCGGCCACGACGAGCATCGGGCCATAGCGGACAGCGCTCACGGGCATCGTCAGACCATCGAATCGCTCGACCACCTGCCGTGTCGCCGGATCGAAGATTCGAACGTCGCCGTCGGTGAACGACGCCAGGATCAGACGGTCGCCGTCGCGCGAAATCGACAGCACCGACCCGAGCTCGCCGACGCCCAGGACGTTCCGCTCGACGAACTCGAGGTCGCCCGTCGTGCCGTCGAAGACCCGCAAGGCGTGCAGGTCGCCCACGAAGACCTGGATGCCGTCTTCCTTCCGCACGGCTGCGATCCCGCCCGGATGCGCCATGCCCGGCGGCACGAGGGCGACCGCTTCACCATCGGGCTCGACGCGCCACACCGCGCCATCGACGAAGCTCGAGACGAAGAGTCGATCGTTCTCGTCGAAGGCGAAGTTGTCGAGGCCGGGTGCCAGCTGAGCGACGACGGTCTGGTCGTCGCCATCGACTCGAACGACCGCGCCCTTGCCCGTATCGAGGACGTGCAGTCGGCCCTGCGAGTCGAACTTGACCGCGGCCGGCACAGCGAACCCGCTCGCTTCGACGCGCATGTCGAGCTCGTCCACGTCGAAGCTCACGACCGACTGCTGGAACCAGCGCGGGCCGTAGAGACGATCGTCGGGGCCCCAGTCCATGCCGTTCAGGCCGCAGCCGGGGCCGAGCGTGTCCGACAGGAGCCGCGGCGGGTCGACACCGCGTGGATCGACCTCATAGAGCTTGTCGTCGAAGAAGCACTGCGAGACGAAGAGACGTCCGTCGGGCGAGAACGTGATCGGGTTGACGCCGGGGGTCAGCGACGCGGCCTGGATGCGCTCGCCGTCGGCGGTCATGCCCGCGACTTCGCCCGTCAGGATCGACGTCCAGTAGAAGTCGCCGTCTGCGTTGAAGGCGACGTCGTCCGGACCATCGATGCCGTCGGCGAGTCGCTCGAGCACTGCACCGGTGTCGGGGTCGAGCACGACGAGTTCGGAGCCGGTGACGGAAGCGACGAAGAGTCGACCATCGGGTGAGAAATGCATGCCATTCGCGCCCGAGATCTCGGCGCCGGTCGCGAGCACCACCACATCCGGTGTCGGTTGCGCGGCGGGCGTGTCCTCCTCACGCTCGGCACAGCCGCCCAGCGAGAGCGCGGCCAGGGCCGCCGTGATGCAGACGATGCGGTTCATGAGGCGCTCCTCCCTCGCGTCGGGCTCGCACGCGCTTCGGGTCAGAGTAACCGGCACGCCGACGGTGTGGCACACGCGTATGGGTCGATCCCCCCTCAATCGCCATTCAGGTGTCGGGTTCGAGACCCAGCAGGAAGGCCTCGGTGATCACGCGCGTGATCCACATCGCCCGCAGACTGCGCATCATCATCGGGCCGTTGCCGAGGGCCGCGGCGCTTCGAGCTGCCTCCATGCCGACCTCGTTGATCGCGAGCACCAGCTGCGGATCGATGTCGAGCTCGTCGATGGCGTAGAGCGCGCGGTGAATCTGCTTCTGTGAGCTCTCGAACATCGCAACCAGGGGAGGCGTCACCGCGAACGCTTCGACGGCGAGCGTCTCGGGGTCGACCCGCACCGACAGCGAGTAGTGCGTGGCAAGCAGCTCGGCGGCGCCGACGTAGCGCCAGAGGTCGAGGCCGACGCGCGCGAGCGCCCGGTGTCGCGGATCGCTGATGTGAGGATCGATGCGCGAGCGGAACGCCTCGACGGCCATGACCTCGCGGTACGTTCGCGACTGCGACTCGAAGCGCTTCCGCATGACTTCGAGCGGCAGGCCGCTCGCCTGGGCCAGGGTCGCGAGCGTGATCGACTCGAAGAGCATCAGGTTCGCGTCGGCCGCCTGGAGCAGGAGGTCGGCGACCCGATCGAGGTCGACCTCGACCGCGCGGCCGCCGTCGCCGAGCGCCGCTCGAAAGTCGAGGTAGTCGATCGCGAAGAGGCTGAAGGCCGCCGCCTCGACCTCGCGACGAACCGCTTCGGCGAGCAGGGCTTCGACTTCGGCCTCGGAGCGGCCGGGCTCGCGCGCGCGGTCGAACAGCCGCCCCGCGCTCCGCTCGAGCGAGAAGCCCTCGAGCAGGGTTGCGTAGATGATCGCAAGCGCGGTCAGGTCGTTGAAGGTCCGTGGCTCGACCTGCTGAATGCGCGTGAGCGTTGCGATCAGATCCTGCTCGACGTGTCCGCCGCGCTCGAGCCACGCCTCGACCGAGGCCGCGCCGCTTTCGTCGAGCCGCTCGAGGGCCTCGGGGACGAGGCGCGCGGCCGCAATCGTGCGCGTCGCAGTCACCGTCGTGTTGTAGGCCGCCGAGTGGTGGCCGGCGGCGCGAAGCAGGTTCGCGGCCTTCAGCTCGGCCTGGGCGCGCTCCATCGCCGCGAACGAGCCGAATCGCGCGAGCAGCTTCGGGTCGATCTCGATGAGCGCCACCTCGTTGCGCTCGAAGCGCGCACGCCACTCGGCCGACTTCTCGTCGAAGCGCCGAGCGAACGCGCCGCCATACGTCGGTACGTCGTCGGCCTCGCCCGCACCGACGAATGCGACCCCGGTCATGGCTTCATAGGCCTCGTAGATGTCGGCGACCTCGCGCACCTCGACACCGACTCGACGCCCCACCTCGACGACGTCGGGGCCCTGGCCATCCAGGCCGCGGCGCGTGCCCACCGGGATCAGCACGAGCTTCATGCCCTCGTTGCCCGCACCGACCACCTTCTCGGGGATCTTCGAGACGGCACCGATCGACCCGTCGGGGTTGATCGTGCCCGTCATCGTGACGTCGGGGCGCAGGGCGTGCCCCTGCATCGCCGCCATGAGGCCGATCGTCAGCAGCGCCCCGGCGCTCGGACCATCGAGGTCGCCCTCGACCGAGTACGTGATCTCGAGGCCTTCGGGGGGCACGCTCGTCGCGAGCATTGCCTGGACCGCGGCCGAGAGCTCCGAGGCGCGCCACATCGCGCCCGATCCGGGTGAGTGCGTTTCGTTGAACTCGAAGAGCAGCTCGCCGTGATCGCCGCCGGCGACGGTCACCTCGACCGGGAAGGTGCGCCCGGGCACGCCTTCTTCGAAGGCCGCCGTGGCGAGCACGTCGACCCCGCGCGTCTCGGGAGTCGTCGGCGCCGATCGAGCCCGTCGCGCTTCTGCGCCGCTCACGCTGGCGTCGAAGGCCGGGTCGGCCGGTCTTGCGCATGCGCCGAGCGCGAACGCGACCAGGACGAAGGCGGCGCTCGCTGCAAAATGCTCGAAGGGCGACCGCTCGCGCGCGCCTTCATCGGACGGCGAGTGAGAATCATACATGCTGAGATTCTGCCGCAACCGGGCCGTCAGGGCGCCTCGCGCGCGAGCACCTGGCAACGCCGCAGCATCCGACGCATGTGGTTCGGAAACGCGTCGCGACGGTGGAGCACGCGACGGTTGTCCCAGACGATCACGTCGCCGACGCGCCACTGCTGGGTCCACGTGTGCTCGGGCAGGGCTGCGTATTGCCAGAGCTCATCGAGCAAGGTCTCGCTCTCGGGGAGCGGGAGACCTTCGACGTAGGCGAACTCGCGGCGGCCCAGGTAGAGCGCATCGCGACCGTTCTCTTCGTGGCTTCGGACGGCGGGGTGCGTAGCGCCGGGCACCGCGCGCGGATCGCTGATCGCGTCGAAGCCCGCCCGGAGGTCTCCGATGCTGGTGTGCGACGCGTCGTGCTTGATGCGCAGGCCATCCACTCGCGCTCGCAGGGCAGCGGGCAACCGATCGAGTGCGGCGTGCTGACAGCTGAACTGCGTGTCCCCACCTTCTTCCGGGATCTCGACGCTCAGCAGCACGCTCGCAGTCGGTGGGACGGGCAGGTACGTCATGTCCGAGTGCCAGTTGGCCTCGGCATTGCCCAGGCCGCCGATGGGTCGACCTTCGATGGTGATGTTCGACAACGGCGTCACGTACAGACTCGCGAACCGCTTCTCCTGCTCGGGCGTCAGCTTCAAGGGGATTCGTTCGAGTGGGCCGAACCGCGCGCTGAAGGCCTCGAGCTGGGCGTCGTCGAGGCTCTGGCCTCGGAAGCGAAGGACGCCGTGCTCGATCCAGGCTCGGTAGATCGGTTCGAAGCCCGCATCGTCGACGGTTGCGAGATCGACGTCTTCGATGTCGGCGCCGAAGACCGGGGAGAGCGGCGTGATCTTCATGGCTTCGTCCTGTCCGGGCCGACGAGCTCGCCGGCCGAAGGCGCGACGCCGGGCATCAAGGCTGGCATGTGCGCGCGCGGAACCATCGAGCGCCGCGCGAAGAGCTGTACGCCCGGGTCGCTCGACCGTGCCAGCGTCGTGGCCGCCTCGGCGATCAGACGAGCGAAGGCCGTCTGCTCCCAGAACCAGGCGTTCAGCTCGGTCGACGAGGCCGTGCCGGGGCGGCCGCGGGCCGCCTCGAGGTACCAGGTTCGGACGTCGTCACAGCCGAGCCGAACCCACTCGATGAGCGGCCGGTTCGTGGTGACGGTCGAGGCCGTCTCGTCCTCGGCCAGGTCACCGAGTCCGCGCACGATGTCGACCTGAGACAGACCCGAGGCGGCGGGCGCCGAGCGCCCCGTGCGTGCGGTGTAGAGCTCGTGCCAGGGCGCGAGCTGCGCCATCTCGTCGAGCGTGTCGCGTACGAGCTCGGTCTCGTCGTCGTGCGTCGGCTGGAAGGAGACCGGGCATGACCAGGCTTCGCCTCCATCGCCGACGGCCACGGGGGCATCGTCGGGGAAGTCCTCGAGAACGACCGGGCCATCGTCGCGTTCGAGCAGCTCGAGGGCCGCGCGCAGGACGCGGCGCTGGAAGTCGGGCTCGTGAGGCGCGCCGAACGGCCGGCCCAGCTCGAACGGCACCCAGAGAAAACGCGGCAGGCGCATGCGCTCGGTGTTCTCTCGAACCAGGCTGATGCCCGTGGTCGCGATGCCGGCACGCTCCAGGTAGTGGCTGACCGCGCCGACCGCGCGGGTGCAGTTCGGTCAGACGGGGACGAGGCAGACCGCATCCGCCCCATCCTCCCGAAGCCGCTGCGCCAGCTCGAGTGCGGTGGGTTCGATGGCTGCCGGGGGCCAGCCGGCGCCCATCAGTGAATAGTGGTAGTCGGCGACCGACCCGATGACGCCATCGCGCTCGAGCTCGTGCAGTCGGTCGATCGGGAACACCACATTCGTGTCTTCCCGAAAGCCGACCCGGTCGAAATGGATCGACGAGTGGGTCATCGTGAGATCGGTGGCCGCCGCATGACCCGGAATCACGCGATAGCTGAGATCGATCGCGGCGAAGGCCGCATCATCTGCTCGGTGGAGTCCGGCGGTGGTGACGATCGAGACCCGTCGCTCGGCAAGCGGGACACCGGTGACCCACGGCTGCGTGTCGAAGGGGTCGCACGCCTTCGCCAGCAGGTGTTCGGCCTCTTCGGGCGGGAGGTCGCTCAATCGCACCATGTGTGCTCGCCTCTTCCGAGCGCGACCGACCGCGCAGGATCAGGGGTGCATGGGGTGGACCCGAGCCAGAGCCCCCGATCCGCCCGATCCTAGGGGCCGGTCACCTGCGCGTCGACGGCTGCGTTTCCCGGGCGCCGAATCGTCGCCCGGCGCGCGCGCGCCGGGCGCCGGGCAACGCTCAGGCGCGTCGCGCGCGGGCGGCGAGGCCGCACAGGCCGAGGCCGACGAACAGTGCGGTCGACGGCTCGGGCACGACCGTCGCCGTGAGCTGATAGTCGACGACGGTGGGCGAAACTTCCTGCACCCAGAACGAGTAGGTGCCTTCGCCGAGCGGTCCACCGGCGAGACCGGGCAGCACGTCAGCCGACAACGCGTTGAAGAGCACGAAGTTGTCGACGCTGCCGCCCCCCTGACCGCTGAAGCCGTCCCCCGCCACGATGCCGATGAAGCTCGCACCCGGGTTCGACGGGGCGAACGTGTAGCTGTCGATGGTCAGTGCCGTGAGCGATTCGCCGGCGCCGATCGTGATGCTGAAGTAGTCGGCGTCGCTGCCGTTGGTCGCGCCGGTGCCGCCGTTCTGGCCGACGCTGCCGATCACCGTATTCGCACCGACCGACACGGCCAGGGCATCCGGCGAAGACGGCACGCCCGACAGGTCACCATCGACCGATTCGTCGTAGATCGTGATGGCCGAAGCAGGACCGGCGAGTGCCATGAACAAGCAGAGGGAAAGGGCGAGCGGACGAATCATCGGGAACTCCAGCGTCTCTACGTCAACGTCACATCACATCCGGTATTCGGTGCATCGAAGACACCGGCCGGGCACGCACAGCATCCTCCGGGCCCTCGAATGGTCGAGACCCGCAAGGCTTCGTGTTCTGAATGGGTGGTGTGGGGTCGCCGATTGTGTCGGACAATCTGCGCGCCACGTCTCAACCGCAGCGGCTCACGGCGTGAGCCGTCCGGGAGCGTGTGCAGATCGGGGCCGCGCCCCGAGCCGACGCAACGCTGCGGCAACAGCGCGCGTCGGCTCCCGGGTTTTCACGCGAACCGGGCGATCAGGTCGGCTGCGAACGCGCCCCGCCGAGTCGAGCGAACTCGAACTCGGCGCGTTAGGCCCGGCCCCCCTCGATGCCCGCTAGGCGCCGCTTCGGCCCCGGCGAGCGCGAGCAGCCACCGCCAGACCGACCCCGATCAGCAGCGCGGTGCTCGGCTCGGGGATGACCGTCGCCTCGATGAAGCCCAGCCGAAACGCACTCGCGCTGGTGTCTTCGGCGACGATCAGCAGATACTCGGTCGGGTTCGACGGCAGGAGCGTGCCGCCACCGATGAGGTCGATGTGCCCGATGTCCTCGCCGTCGAACTGGCCGAACGATCCGCAGTTGTTGAAGAAGCCGTCGGGGGGGCAGTCGTCCGTACCGATCAGGTCCCAGCTGCTGCCGTTCCAGCTCCACGCCGAGATGTCGTCGGGGTTCTCGAGCAGCGTGCCGTAGATGCGCGTGATCTCCATCAGCGCACTGAACTCGATGAGCAGCGCATCTTCGCCGGACGGCGCGATGAGATCACATTGGCTGATGCTGATGACCGTGCCGCAGCCGATGCCGCGCCCGAAGCCGAGCGCCGTACCGATGTTGGTGCCCAGGTTCTGAGCGCCGGACGCGCCCGGATTCGTCGGGTTCAGGCTGTTCTGGGGATTCGAAATGCCCCCCCATCCCGTGGCCGTCGCCGTGTAGCCACCGTCCGAGACGGTGATCCCACCCGAGCTGTTCTGATTGCCGATCTGGTAGTCGAACTTGAGTGCCTGAGCGCTGCCTGCCATCGCAAGCGCGAACAGGCATGCCGTGACGATCGTGCCGATCGTCGAGTGCGCCCGCCGCATGGGCGCACGTCTCCCGCATCGCATCGCAATATCCCCTTCTCCGGGCTCGGGCGCATGCCACGAGCCCCTCGACTGCTCCGCCCTATCCGAGGCCATCGCGCGCGAGCCGCATGCCGCGCAAGACGAGGTGGCCGGCCTTCCCAAACCGATCACCCGGGAGCCCCCGCATCCTACGTGCGTCGCCGACGCGCTGTCCATCTGTATTTCTTTCGAGGGATTTCTTTTCTTATGCCGAATCGAAGGGTCCCGCTGCCTCGCGCCCGCGCGAGCGAACTCGGCATTCACCCCGAGCGGTCGGGATGGCAAGATCGTGTGTCAGCGCGCGGATCCGTCGGAGGGGGTGCCGGTGCGGCTTCGGAACGCAACGACGAGGCGAGGATCGATGGCATCGAGCAAGCCGGCGGGCTGGATCGCCATCGTGCTCACGGTGGTGGGGATGCTCGCGTCGTTGCCCGCTCGTGCCGCGCCGACCTTCAGCGACGAGGCGGCCGCCGCCGGCCTCGTGTACGACCAACACGGGGTGGCGCCCGGCGGCCCGCTCACCGAGATGCTGTGGATGACGGGGGGCGCCGCCGCCGGCGACGTCGATGGGGATGGCCACGTCGACCTCTTCACGACCCGCTTCGACGACACCGATCTGCTGCACCTGAATCAGGGTGACGGCACGTTCTCGTCGACGGGATCGGTGCTGGCCGGGTTCACGCAAGACATGCAGACGAACGGAGCGGCCTTCGCAGACATCGACAACGATGGCGATCTCGACCTGTTCGTGTCGACGGTGCGCGAGAGCCGCTACCTGCTCTACGTCAACGATGGAACGGGCCACTTCACAGAAGAAGCGGCGCTGCGCGGTGCCGACGTCGATGACGGCGAGCTGAACGGCGGACAGAGCGTCGCCGTCGGCGACTACGATGGCGATGGATGGCTCGACCTCCACATCTGTGAGTGGGGCTCGAGCCAGGCCCACGCTCGCATTCTGCGCAACCGTGGCCCTTCTGCTCCGGGCTACTTCGATGACGAGACGGTGGACGCAGGCCTCGACCTGTCGGACGTGCCCGGCATCCCCGGTGGCGTCTTCGCGTTCACCTCGCGTTTCTCGGACGTCGACCTCGATGGCCACCCCGATCTGCTGATCGCGAGCGACTTCGAGACGACGCGCCTCTTCTGGAACGACGGCGACGGCACCTTCACCGACGGCACGATCGCGGCGGGCGTCGGAACCGACGAGAACGGCATGGGGGCTGCGCTGGGCGACGTCGACGGCGACGGTGACCTCGACTGGTTCGTGACGTCGATCTGGGATCCCCTCGACATCTGCAACGGCGGACAATTCTGCAACTGGGGGACGTCGGGCAACCGACTCTATCTGAACGAGGGGCTTCGCAGCTTCAGCGACGGCACGGATACCTACGGCGTACGCGACGGGCGCTGGGGGTGGGGCGCCGCCTTCTTCGACTACGACAACGACGGCGACCTCGACCTCGCGATGACCAACGGCCAGCGCTTCGTCGGGCTCGGGGGGCTCGTCGGGCCCTACAACTTCGATCCACAGCGTCTCTTCCGCAACGACGGTGCGGGCACGGTCATGCCCGACGTCGCCGCAAGCGCCGGGTTCGCAGCGACGACCGCCGGCAAGGGGCTGCTCACGTTCGACTACGATGACGACGGCGACCTCGACGTCTTCGTCGTCGCGAACGGCGAGGCACCGCACCTTCTGCGCAACGACGGGGGCAACGACGGCGCGTGGCTCCGCGTGCGCGTGCGCACCGCGGGCGGTGTGCGAGACGCGATCGGTGCGCGCGTCGAGGTCGAGGCACAGCCCGGCGCCGTCTCGATGTCGCGTGAGATCACCGGCGGCCCGCACTTTCTCGCGTGGAGCGAGCCGGTTGCGCACTTCGGTCTGGGCGACCACGCGGGCTCGGTGCACCGGGTTCGTGTCTATGCCCCCGGCGCGACGCTCCCGTGGCTCGTCGAGCACGATGTGGCTTCGGGGCAGACGCTCGTGGTCGATCTGCCGAGCGCGCCGCCGGTCCCGGTCGGCAGTGGTCCGATTCTGTGGGGGCTGCTCGGTGCGACCGGTGTGGCGGCAGCGCGGCCGACGCGATTCGGGCGTGAGCCCGCGGCCCCGATCGAGGCCCCCTCGAGCTAGCTCCGATTCGACAGATCGACGAATCGATCTTCTCGAAGCGGTCACGCTGCGGCAGAATCTCGCGACCCGGCGCCCATGCCGCGAAGCCTCTCCCCGCGAAGCCTCTTCCAAGGAGCCAATCGATGCAGACCACGCTCAAGATCGTCGGTGGGTTCATCGGCGTGATCGTCCTCGCCGTGGCCGTCCTCCTTATCTACGCACGCTTTCATGACGGGCCGGTCGTGATCATCGCCGGCGGGCCGTTCACCACGGGCGAGCTCTACGAAGGTCCCGAGCCCGACTGGTCGCCGATGCGAACGCGGCAGGAGGTCGAGTTTCAGCTGCTCGAGCCCGCGCGCTCGCGCATCACCTGGATCGCAGAGCACGATGGCAAGCCGTATATCGTCTCGGGCTACATGAACTCGACCTTCGGCAAGCTCTGGAAGCAGTGGCCCCATGAGATCGCGAAGGACGATCGGATCCTGCTGCGCGTCGACGACGTGATCTACGAGCGCAGGCTCGTCCGCATCATGGAGGGGCCGATGGTCGCGCCGGTCCTCGAGCAGCTGGTCGAGAAGTACGGCCTTGGCGATGGGTTCGGTGATCCCAACGACGTCGTGCGCAACGGCGACGTGTGGTTCTACGAGGTGGCACCGCGGTCGTAGTTGGCGACGCCAACTGCGCTTCGTACGAGCGTTCGATCCTCGGCCCGGATCGGCACGTCGCGTGCTCTGCAGCCGCTTCCTCGCGCACACCCGAAGCACCGTCCCGCAGCGATGCGTCGTGCTTGCCGGTCGATGGATCGACGCGTGCCATGCGACTCGACGTCACGTAGCGCGCCCCAGGTTTCGCTTGAGTTCGAAGCGCCAGTCGTCGTAGCTTCGGGTTCTTGGCTCCACGGCAGTGGCGCGTCGTTTGCGGCAACGCGCGCCGACCTCTCCATCGATCGCTTCGAGCCGGGTGGACGCAATGCCGTCCAGGGCTCCGATCGCACCGCGCTGCCCCGCGCGGCTGTGGATCGCGGCATGCCGACCGACGCCGACGTGGAGATTCGATGCGGAACATACCCCTCGTGGTTGCCATCGTGTTCGCATGCGCCGCACCGGCTCGAGCGCTCGATCCGATCCCGTTCGTCCGGACGCCGGCCACGCAGTTCGTCGGGCTGCCTGGGTACACGTTCGAGCCGAACTACATCCAGGTCGATGGCGATCTTCGGATGCACTACGTCGACGAGGGGCCCCTCGACGGCCCGCCAATCCTGTTGCTGCACGGCGAGCCGTCGTGGTCGTTCCTCTATCGCAAGATGATCCCGCCGCTCGTAGCGGCGGGCTACCGCGTGATCGTCCCCGATCTGATCGGCTTCGGTCGCAGCGACAAGCCCACGAGTCGCGACGACTACACGTACACCCGGCACACGAACTGGGTCGCCGAGCTCATCGTCGAGCTGGGCCTTACCGAGATCACGTTCTTCGGCCAGGACTGGGGCGGATTGATTGGCCTGCGGCTGGTGGGAGAGAACCCGGATTGGTTCGCTGGCGTGGTCGCCGCGAACACGGCGCTGCCCGGCGGCCCGGTGACGACGATCGGACCGCCGGAACATCCGCGCCCGCCCGGCCTCTCCTTCTCGGAGTGGCTCGACTATTCACAGACGGTGTCCGTCTTCGATACCGGGACCATCGTCGATGGCGCGACCGAAACGGCGCTGTCGACGGCGATCCGCGAGGCCTACCGCGCTCCATTCCCCGATGAAGCCGAGGTCTATCTCGCCGGCGCGCGTGAGTTTCCGACGCTCGTCGGCGCGGCTGGCAGCGAGACCGCGGCGGCGTGGGTCGGCTTGCAGAGCTTCGACAAACCCTTCCTCACCGCCTTCAGCGACGGCGATCGGATCACCTGGGGCGGCGAGCTCAAGTTCATCGAGCACGTGCCCGGGGCGGCCGACGAACCGCACGTCATCATCGAAGCTGCAGGGCACTTCTTGCAAGAGGACAAGGGAGAGGAGCTGGCGGTCATCGTGCTCGACTTTCTCGCGAGGAACGGCCCGCAGCCGGCCGTCGCCGTGCCCGTGATGCCGCCCGCTGCGCTTGCGGCGCTGGTCATCTCGCTGCTGGCCGCTGGCGGCGTCCGTCTGGTGCGAAAGGAGAACGCTTCATGAAGGCCAAGACCCTGGGTCGATTCGGCCTGCCTTCATCTCTGCTCGCGACCGCGCTCGCGTTCTGCTTGGGGGCCGCCAGTGCACATGCCTTCAACGGACCGTATGCGACGTTCGTCAACGTCGCGCCGGGCGTCGACCTCGATGTGGACGTCCGCTGGCCCGACACGGGCAGCCCGCCCGCGGGCGGCTGGCCCGTCGTCTTCTTTGCGCACGGTGCCGGCGGGAGCAAGAACTCGAACTCGGGCCTGGCCGGCAGCTACGCCGACTTTGGGTACGTCACCCTGTCCTACACCAACCGGCCATCGGACGAGTGGCTGCCCCCCAACTTCGCCAACGACATCGTTGCCCTGAAGGCGTGGCTGTTGACCGGCTTCGAAGCCGAAGCCGGCGTCACGTTGCCGATGAACGCGGCCGCTTTCGGGATGACGGGCAACTCGCTCGGCGGCTACACGACGTGGTCGGGCGTGCTGCTGACCGACGCGCTCGCGACCGCCGTCCCCTACAACTTCGCCTACCACAACTTCGTCGACTACATCGTGAGCCAGGGCAGTCTCGAGCGTGTGACCGGGGCCGACACCGCATTGGTGCTCGGTGGCGAGTACCCGAGCGCTTTGGTCGAGTCGACGTTCGATGCGGTCATGGGGCCGGTGATCGCCAACTTTCCGTCGATCACGATCCCGGTTCAGAACCACCTGGCTCTGTTGGATGCGCGATGGCCCGGCACGCACGCGGTCAGCGACCATCTGGCCCTCACCGCCTCGTCGCAGCGCATGGTCTATCTGGGCACCGGCGGACACGGCACGCCGAACAACGACTCGGCCTTTCGAGACGATCTGCGCCTGCGTTGGTTCGACTACCACTTGAAGGGTGAGGCGACGGGCATCGACGCCGAAGACGCGATCCGCGTCGCCTTGCTGGGCACCAACGAGCACGTCTCGTACGCGAGCTGGCCGCCGCCGGGGCAGGCCACCGATACGCTCTACCTCGGCCCTTCGAGTCGGCTCGATCCCGTCGCGCCCGCGAGCGTCGGTGCCAGCGATGCGTTCGTCAACGATCCGGGCGCCCTCACGTGGGCGACCGCGCCGAACTTCAACCCCAATACGCTTCGCAGCGCGTTCAATCGCGACGTCCTGACCTATGAGACCGACCCCCTCCTCGACGAGGCGCTCGTCGTCGGAGAGCCGACCGCAACGCTCTACGTCGAAGGCACCGGCAGTCGCTATCAGCTGAACGTCCATCTGTTCGACGTATCCGCGAGTGACGAGCCCATTCTGTTGGCGGTGGGCAGCGCGATGGCCGACACGTCGCCCGCGACGCTGACGATCCCGTTGAGCATCACCGGGCGTCGGATCCCGGCCGGGCATCGAATTCGGCTCGAGATCACGAATCGCGACGACCAGGACGTCAACCCGACGAACGGCCACACCCCCGAGTCGGATGTGCTGCGATTTCTGCCGTTCTTCGAGTTCAGCTCGAACGTGGTGTACCTCGACGCGGCTCGACCTTCGTCGGTCACGATTCCGCTGGTCGGCAGCCAGCGTGTTCCGGTCGCCGAGGCCGTCCCCGTCCTGCCGGCCCCGGGCCTCGTGGCGTTGGTGGTGATTCTGACGGGCCTGGCCGGGGCGCACCTTCGCCTGCGCGTCTGAGGCGGGGCCGGGCGGCGCTCAGCTCTGCCCACGTGCCTGAGGTGTGGCTGTCGACCCGCTCGAGCCGATGCGGCCGCGCCCGCGTGCACGGGCGCGAGTTCTGTTGGATGGTTTCCCAGGCGCCGGCGAGCGCCCCGCGCTCGACCGTCGACGTGGACTCAGTCTGAATCGCCCGATCTCCCCATGCGTCGTCGACCCCGCGACGCGCCCGAGGTGCCCATGCCGATGGAACTCTTCACGTCGCCCACGCCCAACGGTTGGAAGGTGACGATCATGGTCGAGGAGCTCCGCGAAGCGGGCTTCGCGCTCTCGGATCTGACCGTCACGCCGATCAACATCATGCAGGGCGATCAGTTCAGCGATGCCTTCACCGCGGTCAATCCCAACCAGAAGATCCCGGCGCTGCGCGATGGCGACCGCAACGTGATCGAGAGCTGCGCGATCCTCCAGTATCTCGGCGAGAAGCTCCCTTCACCGCTCTTGCCCGAGGGCGACGCGCGCTGGGACGTATTGCCGTGGGTCTACTGGCAGGCGGCCAACGTCGGCCCGATCTTCGGAAACAAGCTCGCGTACACCCGCTACATCACCGACGTGCCCGACGAAGCGCGCGCTCACCCCCTCGAACGGTTCGGCACCGAGGCGCGGCGGCTCTCGGGCGTGCTCGACCGTCAGCTCGAGGGCCACGACTTCGTCTGCGGCGACACGTTCACGATCGCCGATATCGCGATCTACCCGTGGCTGCGCGGCTGGAAGTGGAGCAAGGTCGACATCACCGATCGGCCGAACGTGATGGCGTGGATCGATCGCGTCCGGGCTCGGCCGGGCGTCGGCCGTGGGCTCGCCTACGGCGTACCCGAGGGCGAGGTCGATCGCTGGAGCAAGGAGCGGCGCGAGAGCTACGCGTCGGGAGGCGCCTCGATCGCGTCGAACGACCGGCTGCGATCCGATCTCTGATCCGGCGAAGACTGATGTATCCACTCAAGGCGCGTCCCATCTACGAGGAGCCCCGATGTCCCTGATCCAGACCGAAGACCACGACGAAGGCGTGCGCGTCCTGCGCATGGACAACGGCAAGCCCAACGCGGTATCGACCGCGCTCTCGACCGAGCTGATGGCCGCGCTCGAGGCCGCCGAGAAGGACGCGAACGCCGTCGTGCTCACGGGCCGGCCCGGCATGTTCTCGGCCGGCTTCGACCTCGGAACGATGGCCCAGGGCCCCGAAGCGGCGGCCGAGATGGTGGCCAACGGCGGGAAGCTCGCGCTCCAGATCTACACGCATCCGAAGCCGATCATCGCCGCCGTCGGCGGCCACGCCGTCGCGATGGGTCTCTTCATGGCCATGGTCTGCGACTACCGGGTCGGCGCGACGGGTCGCTTCAAGTATCAGGCGAACGAGACGGCGATCGGGATGACGCTGCCCGATTTCGCGATCGAGTTCGCTCGCGCGGCGCTCTCGAAGCGTCACTATGACCGGGTGATCGTGCAGTCGGAGATCTACGGGCCCGAGGCCGCGGCCGATTGCGGCATGCTCGACGAGGTGGTCGAGGCCGACGCGCTCGAAGCGCGCGCGATCGAAGTGGCGACCCGTTTCGCGACGACGCTGCAGCAGCCCGCGTTCCGCAACAACAAGCGCATGGCGCACGCGCCGACGATCGCGCTCCTCGAGTCGACGATCGAGTCGAACGTGAAGGGGCTGATGGGTCGGCAGGGGTAGCGCCCCTGCTTCAGCTCTCGTCGAGGCGCTTCGCGAACGCGGCGCTCCATTCGCCCATCGGCGCGAACTCGGGCTCGCCCTCGACCATCTTGCGCGTCGCCTCGAGGATGTCTTCGTCCGACTGATCCAGGTCGAAGCCCTGCGCGAAGGGCTGCGCGACGTGGAAGGGCGAGTCGACGAAGCACTCGAGACCGTTGCCTTCGGGGTCGTTGAAGTAGAGCGACCAGGCGTTGCCGTGGCAGATCGGAATGACGCCTTCGACTTGGGCGGCGTCGAGCTTCGCGCGGATGGCACGCAGGTCGTCGAGGGTCGCGGTGCGGAACGCGAGGTGATCCACCATCACGAAGTCGGCGCTCGGCGGCTCGAGCCCGCCCACCATGGCGATCTGATGGTGTTCACCCGGATCCTGGCTGAGGAACGCGATCTCAGAGCCACCGGGCACCGGTCCGCGGTTCGTGACGTGAAAGCCGAGCACGTCGCGGTAGAACCCGGCGAGCTGGTCGAGGTCGCGCGCGGCGAGCGTCGTGTGAGAGAGGCTGAGTCGAGGGGTCTTGGTCGTGTCGGTCATGCGGACGTTCCCTTTCCGAGCAGGTTGGACATCGCGCTGCGAAGCGCGTCGGTCGGGTCACCTTCGAGATCGAACGCGCGCCACGCAATGATGCGATCGGGGCGAACGAGCAGGCAACCCCGATCGCCGATCTCGCGGCGGCGCATCCAGTCGCCGTAGACGTCGTTCGTTTCGAGGCCGAGCGAGACCGCGACGCCTTCGATCGGCACATTCAGCTCCGCCGCGACCTTCCCGGCGGCGTCGAGCCACGCCTGGCCACCGGCGCCCGTGATCACCGTGAACCGGTCGTAGGCGCACAGGTCGAGCGTCGAGACGTCGCGGTCGTGGGCCGCGAGCCAGGCGTGCGGGACCGGGCTGCCGGGGTGAGTCGACGGCTCGAAGTAGAGCTCGGCGTCGCGGGCGGGCGAGGGCGGCGGCGCCGCTTCCTCCGCGACGGCCCCGGAGCGGTAGCGCTGCCCGAGCTCGACGCCGTGGGCGTTGAACTGGCCGTGCATCAGCTCGAGGCCGGCGAGCAGGGCTTCGCGCTGGTCGTGGCCCTCGGGGCCGTAGAGCTCGGCGAGCCGCGCGTCGACTTGATCCGAGCTCATGCCGGGCGTGAGGCCGAGCGCGGCCAGCCACGCGGGCATCTCGCGCACGCTCTGGTTGGCGCGATCGACGACCTGTCGGCCGACGGGCTGTCGCTCGTCGCTGTAGCTGTCGAGCAGGACGTCATCGGCCTGGCCGCGGACGACGAGCGCCAGCTTCCACGCCAGGTTGTACGCGTCCTGGATCGACGTGTTGCTGCCGAGGCCGTTCGCGGGGGGATGGCGGTGCGCGGCGTCACCCGCGATGAAGAGCCGCCCGCGTCGGTAGCCCGACGCGACGATGTGGTTGAACTGCCAGGCGCTCGTCTTCTTGATGGTGAAGGGGATGTCGTCGTCGCCGATGGCGACGCGTACGCTCTCGGCTACCGCCGTCTCTTCGAGGTCGTTCGACGAGAGGTCGGGGCGCAGGAGGATCGTGCTCCACTCGGTCCAGGGCTCGACGCAGGTCCAGATGCTGAGCATGTCGGGGCTGGCGGGGTTGACGGTGAAGAAGAGGGCACCCGACCGGTGGGCGGTGTACTTCGAGAGGTCGGCTTCGATCCACACCGTGACGGCATCGCCGAGCCCGGTCTCGCCCTCGTACTCGAAGCCGCCGTCGCGCCCGACCACGGTGCGCGCGCCGTCGCATCCGATCGCGTAGAGCGCGGCCACCTCGAACTCGTCGCTGCCGTCGCGGGGACGCACATGCGCGGTCACGCCCCGCTCGGTCTGCGTCACCGAGACCACCTCATGATGCAGCCGGATGTCGGCACCGAGCTGCTGCGCGCGCTCGAGGAGGATCGGCTCGAGAATGTGCTGGGGTGCGTTGCACATCTGACAGGGGCTCGCGGCTCGGTAGTCGCCGATGCGGTCGTCCCCCGTCCCCCACGTCATGAGCCGCGAGAGCTCGCGACCCGCAAACGACGTGGCGAAGACCTGCTTGCCCATCAGGTGATGGGGCAGCGCGCGGGCCTGCACCTTCTCTTCGATGCCGAGGTCTCGAAACACCTCGACGGCGCGCTGGTTGGTGATGTGCGCGCGCGGGGCGTCGGCTGTGGCGTACTTGGTCAGCGTCAGCGCGTCGATGCCGAGGCGGGCCAGCAGGGCGCTCGCGGTCAGGCCCGCCGGTCCGGCTCCGATCACCAGGACGTCGGTCTCGATTCGCTTCATCTCGGCTCCGATCCATTTGGCTGGTCAATTGAACAGCCAGAATATGCACCAGTGATTTTGGCTTGTCAATCGAATAATTTCGTACGTGCGAGGCGACCGGCCAGCCGGCTCAGCGGGCTGAGCGCGGCCTCAGACCGCTCAGGCGCCGTCGCCGGAGGAGATCTGGGGCAGAGAGGGGGCTAGGGGACGAGCAGATGCGCGACGTAGTCGGCGTGGGTCTCGATGGCCTGCGCCGTGTGCGGGTCGAGGCCCGTGAGCCGCCGACACTCGGGCGCGACGGCGAACATCAACGAAGCCGCCCCCGCGAGCGCATAGAACGCATGCGGCAGCATCGAGTCGTCGATCCCGACCACGTCGACGAGCCCCTTCACGATGGACTCGAAGCGGGGGCGCAGGTGCGTGTCGACGAGCCAGTTCATGCGTTCGTCGGCGACCCGCCCCTCGTCGACCATGATGCGGAAGAGCTCGGGGTGTGCGGCCGCGAACCGCACGTACTGCCTGATGCCCTCGCGCGCCCGTTCGCGGGGGGCCGAGAGCTCGAGCGCGCCGAGGCGCTCCGTCAATTGTGCGCCGAGTCGATTGAAGATGTGGTCTGCGGCGGCGCGCCACAGGTCTTCCTTGCTGTTGAAGTGATACGTGATGAGGCCCTGGTTGGTCTCGGCCCGGCGAGCGATCTCGCGCGTGCTCGCGCCGGCGAAGCTCTTCTCGGCGAAGACCTCGACGGCCGCCTCGACGATCCGCTCGCGGGTCGCCTCACGCTGTCGATCGCGCGCAGTCGGAGTGCTCGCCGCCATGACATCACTTTATTCATTTGACAAGTCAAATGCAAGCTGCGAATTTTGGCTGGTCGATCGAATAGCTTGGGCTGACCAGGCAAAGCGCGTCGACGGCCGACGACTTTCCGGCTCGGACGATTCGGAAGACCAGGCGATGGGAGGATGCGCCGTGATCGAGCTCTACCACTTCGGCTTCTCGACCTGCTCGCAGAAGGTCCGCCTCGTGCTGGCGGAGAAGGGCGTCGCGTTCGAGTCGCGCGAGGTGAACCTGATGGCGGGCGAGCAGCACGCGCCTGACTACGTGAAGCTCAATCCCAAGCACGTCGTGCCGACGCTCGTGCACGATGGCCGCCCGCTCGTCGAGTCCTCTCTGATCGTCAAGTATCTCGATGACGCCTTCCCCGAGCCGCCGATGCGACCGAGCGACGCGCTGGGCCGCTATCACGTCGACGCGTGGCTCATGCACCTCGACGCCGCGCTGCATCCCGCGGCGCCAACCGTCACGTTCGCGATCGGGCCTCGGCGCGCGCTGCTCGAGCAGCCCGAAGCCGTGCGCGAGGCGAATCTCGCCCGCATCCCCGACCCCGCACAGCGCGCGATTCGCCGCAGCGTGCTCGAGCACGGTGCACGGGCGCCCGAGTTCGCCGGCGCGCTGCGTGTCTTCCTCGATACGCTCGATCGCATGGAGCGTGAGCTCGCCGAAGGCCCGTGGCTGTCGGGCTCGATGTTCGGCCTCGCCGACGCTTCTCTTCTGCCCTACGTGCTGCGGCTCGAGCACCTCGCGATGGATGCCGTGCTCGACCCGTCGCAGCGGCCGCGCGTCGCCGATTGGCTCGCGCGCGTGAAGGCGCTGCCCGCCTACGCGGTGGCCGTCGAAGATTGGATCGTGCCCGCGGCCGTCGAGATGCTGCGGAGTAACGGCGCCGAAGCCTGGCCCGAGGTCGAGCCGCTGACGATCGCGGCTTCGAGCTGAGCGCGGGGGGTGCGCATCGTTGATCCCCGACCCGCGACCTGGTCGTCGATGGTCACGCAGGGTCGGCTCGCCGAACGTGACCGAACGTTTCGGCCGGCCGCCGGGGCGCCTGTCAGGGCGTCTCTCCCGACGACCGGATGGCATCGATCCGCCCATTCGCCCTTCGCGCGAAGAAACGAAAGCCGATCCGGAGCAGGGGATTCAATCGATTTCGGCCGAGGCCCGACGCGTAGAATGCGCCCACGTCTCGAAACACCCCGTGATCTTCGTTCGTGAGGCCCGGATGCGACCCGTCGTCGACGAACTGCGAGAAGGCGTCACCCGTCGCGTCCCAGCTCGATACGCCACCTCGGTGGGCGCCGTAGCCGACGCGCTTTCCTTCGCGTTCGAGACGCGCCCTCGCTTTTTTGGCGAGCAGTGCGTCGATGATGAAGCTGTCGACGCGCATCCATCGGCCTTCGATTTCGACCTCGACGAACGAATGGTCGACGTACGGTGTGCCCGGGTCGATGAGGCCGCTCAGGATCCGCGCGTCGATGTCGACGAAGTGCTGGCGCGCGGGAATGCCCGCGCTGCGCAAGAGCGCGACGAAGAGCGTCGACTTCGTGTTGCAGAAGCCGACTCGGCTCGAGAGCACCTCGGAAGCCTTCTGGTCGTAGAAGGCCGGCGCCCAACCGAACGCGATCTCGTCGCGAACGAAGTCGTGCAGCCGGATCGCGCGCTCGCGCTGCGAGAGGGCTTCGGGCGCGATCGTCGCCACGGTCGACGCGATGTCGGGGTGCGTCGAGTCGATGTACTCGGTCGGCTCGAGATCCAGGGGCTCAGCCTCGATGGGGGTGTCGGTCGCCACGACCGCAGCGATGCACGCCAGAAGCGGGAGGAGGGGTCGCATGCCGGCCTCCGAGCCAGCGCGGATCGTGGGCGGCTCGTGAAAGCCTTCGATGCCTCGTTCTTTTCTCGCGTGACACGGCTCCGGTCGATGCGCGCGACGGCCGCGACAGGCTTCGGGCGAGAGCTGAGCCGCCGCCAGCGACTCGCCCGAGGCCGACCTTGCGCGGGCTCCGCCCACCTTGCCGGGACGGGTGGCGCCGACGATCCTTGCGCTGTCCGCTCGTCGGGGGCACCTGAGCCCCGACTCGGTCGAGATCGACGACGAAGAGGCCGTACGGCCTCGGCAGGGCCACGCCGACACATTGAGGGAGCAGCCGATCGTGCGCAGTGACATCCTGGTGAACCGCGCCGACGTGGCGCAGACGCAGCTCCGCGATACCTCCGACGCCGCCGAGCTCGCGGCCGGTGAGATCCGCCTCGACGTCGAGTCGTTCGGGCTCTCGACCAACAACGTGAGCTACGCGGCGATGGGCGATGCCCTCGGCTACTGGGCCTACTTCCCCGCCGAGTCGGGCTGGGGGCGGGTGCCGGTCTGGGGCTTCGGTTGCGTTGCCGAGAGCGCATGCCCCGAGGTCACGGTGGGCGAGCGCATCTTCGGCTACCTGCCGATGTCGTCATCGCTCACGCTCAAGCCGGTCGATGTGAGCACCCTGTGCTTCTCGGATGCGACCGCACACCGCGAAGCGCTGCACGCCTGGTACAACCGCTACTACCGCTGCGAGGGCGACCCGCTCTTCGCCGAGGACACGGCGACGCTGCAGCCCGTGCTCTGGGCCCTGCTCATGACGGGCTGGATGCTGGCGCGCGAGCTCGTAGAGACGGTCGACGAGGTCTTCGTGTCGAGCGCCTCCAGCAAGACTGCGCTGTCGCTCGCCTGGTCGATCTCTCATCTCGACACGCCCACTCGGTGCGTCGGCATCACTTCCCAGGCGAATCGATCATTCGTCGAGGGCCTGGGTGTGTACGATCGCGTGCGCACGTACGACGAGCTCGATGCCGTCGAGGCTGCGTCCCGAGTGGCCTACGTCGACATCGCGGGGAATGCGCGGGCGACATCCGCGGCGCACGTGGCGCTCGGCGATCGGCTCGTCGACTCGGTGCTCGTGGGCGCCACCCACCGCGCGCCGTCGGATGAGCCGCTGCCCATGCCGGGGCCCGGCCCTCGCTTCTTCTTCATTCCGAACGTGGCCGAAGAGCGCGCGGCGTCGGAGGGGCTCGAGCACTACCACCGCGCGTTTGCAGACGCTTGGAAGCCGTTCGCCCAGTGGTCGAGCGGCTGGCTCGAGATCGAGCGGGCCGCCGGCGCCGATGCGATCGAGCGCGCGTATCAGCGCATCGTGGCGGGGGGTGTCCCGCCCCAGCAGGCGGCGGTGCTGTCATGGGTGTAGCGATCGAGGCCGACTACGTGGTCGTCGGCGCGGGGGCGATGGGCATCGCCTTCACCGACGAGATCCTCAGTCGCTCCGATGCGTCGGTGGCGCTCATCGACCGGCGCGCGCGGCCCGGCGGGCACTGGAACGATGCGTACCCCTTCGTTCGGCTTCACCAGCCGTCTTTCTTCTACGGCGTGAACTCGATGCGCCTCGGCACCGACGCGATCGACGAGACCGGTCTCAATGCGGGCCTCTCCGAGCTGGCCTCGGGGGCCGAGGTCTGCGCGTACTACGACCAGGTCATGAACCGACGATTTCTGCCGTCGGGGCGAGTGCAGTTCTTTGGCTCGACGCGATTCGATGGCGAGCGTGCCGTCTCGAGCCCGTCGGGTCGCTCGTTCGAGGTGCATGCGCGCCGCGCCATGGTCGACGCCACGTACATGAAGGTGGCGGTGCCTTCGACGCACCCACCGAAGTACGCGATCGAGCCGGGCGTCATCGTCGTGCCGCCCAATGAACTGCCCAAGGTCGATCGACCGGCGGACGGCTACGTCATCGTCGGCGCCGGCAAGACCGCCTTCGACGCGATCCTGTGGCTGCTGGCGAACCACGTCGATCCCGACGAGATCACCTGGATCGTCCCGCGCGATTCGTGGCTGATCAATCGAGCGATCACGCAGCCGGGTGACGGCTTTCGCGTTGGCGACCAGCTCGACATGATCGCGGACGCCGAGACGGCCTCGGACGCATGGCTTCGGCTCGAGGCCGCCGGACACATGCTGCGCATCGACCGCTCCACCGAGCCGACGATGTATCGATGTGCCACGGTGTCCGAGGCCGAGCTCGAGCAGCTGCGGCGCGTCGAGCACGTCGTGCGACTCGGGCGCGTGAAGCGCGTCACCCGCACGAAGCTCGAGCTCGATGAGGGCGCCCTCGATCGCGGTGAAGCGTCGGTCTACGTCGACTGCACGGCCGACGGCCTCGAGACCCGTCCGATCGAGCCCGTCTTCGCCGAGGGCCGGATCACCCTGCAGACGGTGCGAGGCTGTCAGCAGGTCTTCAGCGCGGCGCTGATCGGTCTGGTCGAGACGCTCGCTGCGACGCTCGAAGAGAAGAACGCGCTCGCGGCCGTGATCCCGCATCCCGATCGCACGCCCGACTTCTTCAGCGGCATGCTCGAGCACATCAAGAACATGCGCACATGGAGCGAGCACGCCGAGGTGCAGCGCTGGCTCGATGAGTCGCGGCTCAACCCGGGCAGCTTCAGTGAGGGGCGGGGCCCCGACCCGGCGACCGCGCTCCGCGCGGCCGCCAAGCTGCAGCAGTTCCTGGCCGAAGGGCAAGATTGAGCACAGCCTCGACTCGGCACTGGTCGAGTCTGGATCGCGCGAGGAGATCGTCATGATGCCGCCGAAGCCCCGTTCGCTCGCTGCGTGGGCGTGGGTCGTGTGTGTGCTTTGCCTCGCGCCGCCGCTGCACGCGCAGGAATCACCGAGCGAAGAGGCCGCGCCCGACGGCGAAGCGATCGCAGAGGTCGCAGACGAGCCGGACGAGCCCGACGAGCCCGCCCTCATCGTCGAGGGGCGCGAGTTGTTCGCCGAGTTCGAAGCGGGGCAGGCCGAGCTGGATGCGCTCAGAGTCGAGGCGCGGCGGGCGAGCGGCGAGCAGCTGATCGGCCTCAACCGCCAGATCGGTGAGCTGCGGGTCGACCTCATCCGGATCGTCTCGAGGCTCGTCGACAACGTCGTCGCCCAGGATCTTGCTGAGATCGAGAGCCCCGAGCAGCGCGAGCGCGTCGAGGCGCTGGTCGACCGGCTGGCGCCCGCAATCGTCTCCCACATCAACTCGACCTCGAAACGCATGGCGCGGCTGCGAAAGCGCCGCGAGAGCGCCGAAAAGACCGAGCTGCTCGAGATCGATCAGCAGATCGCGGCCGAGAACGAGTGGGGCGTGACCCTCTTTCGCGCGTACGCCGACACGGTCGACGACATGTCGGCCCTCGGCATGAATGCAGATGAAGAGCGGGCCGAGCTCGAAGGCCTGGTCAGCCAAGTGGCCGAGACCCTGTCGCGCCGACTCACGTTTCTGGTCGACCGCGAGCGTCAGCTCACGTCGCTGCTGGCCGAGCAACCCGACGACGAAGATCTCAAGCTTCAGCTGGCCTCGGTCGAGGATCGTCGCGAGCGGACGGTCCGTACCTTCTCGATCGCCATTCGACTGCTCGAGCGTCTCGAGCTGCCCGCGGCCGAGTACCAGCAGCTGTTGATCAGTTCGACGGGCGAGGTCACGGCCGACATCTTCAAGAAGGAGGTCGCGCTCGGCCTCGTCGATCAAGCGTTTCAGAAAGCCGAGCTCTGGGTTCGCGAAAACGGGCTCGGCTACGCGTTCAAGGCCGCGACGTTCGTGTTGATCGTGCTGGCCTTCTCGCTGTTGGCTCGAATCGTACGCGCGATCCTCACGAGGACCCTCTCGTCGGAGCGGGTCGACGCCTCGCAGCTGCTGAAGAACATGGTTTCGTCGGTGGCGGGCACGTCGATCACCCTGCTGGGCGTGCTCGTCGCGCTCTCGCAACTCGGCGTCGAGCTCGGGCCCATCCTTGCGGGTCTCGGGATCGCCGGCTTCATCGTCGGTTTCGCGCTCCAGGATTCACTCGGCAATCTGGCCTCGGGCGTGATGATCCTCGCCGTTCGGCCCTACGACGTCGGCGATCTCATCGAGGCGGCGGGCGTCTTCGGCCGGGTATCGGAGATGAGTCTGATCGCGACCACGATCCTGACCATCGACAATCAGACCCTCGTCGTGCCCAACAGCAGGATCTGGGGTGACGTGATCAAGAACGTGACCGACCAGAGCGAACGTCGCGTCGATATGACCTTCCGCATCGCCTACTCGGAAGATCTCGATCGCGTCGAGTCGGTGCTGAGGGGGATCCTCGAGGCCGACGAGCGGATCCTCGACGAGCCCGAGCCGCTCCTGAAGGTGCACAAGCTCAACGAGTGGTCGGTCGACTTCGTCGTTCGCCCCTGGGTGAAGACCGAGGATTACTGGGACGTGTACTGGGACCTCAACCGAACGGTGAAGCGACGCTTCGACGAAGAGGCGATCACGATCGCCGTGCCTCGCCGCGATGTGCAGCTTCTCGGGGACGCGGAGCGGAGCCCGTCCTGAACCGGTGCACACGTCGCCCACGCTGCTTCGAAGCCAGCGCGATGTGACTCATGCAAGCTCGTCCACCGCGAACACACCGTGATCGAACATCGACACGAACAGCTCGAAGACCTTCTCCATCGAGCCGATGCGGCCGCCTTGATGGAAGACGTTCATGCCCAGGAGACCGCCCATGAACAGCACCATCAGGTCTTCGGCCGTCGCGTCGGCGACGATCTCGCCGCGATCCAGGCCTTCGCTGAAGAGCGTGAGGAGCGTCTGCGCCATGCGGTTCTGCTCGTAGTCGATCGCTCTTCGCAGGTCGTCGTGGCGCATCAGCTCGATGGGCACGGCCGCGAGAAAGGCTGAGCGGCCCGATTCGGGATCGCGGTCGCCGAGTGCCACCCGAAGCAGCTCGATCAGTCGCTGCTTGCAAGAGCCTTCCATCGAGAGCACGGCTTCGAACTCGGGTCGAAGCAGCTCCTGGGTCGCGTCAATCGTCTGGCAGTAGAGATCGACCTTCGAGTCGAAGTACCGGTAGAGCGTCGCGTGGGTGACGCCCATGTCGTGCGCCACGTCCTTGAGCGTCGTGCCGGCGTAGCCTTTCGTCGCGAAGAGGCGGCGCGCACTGACGAGAGCGCGGGCGATGGTGTCCTCGCGGCTCGAACCGGCGGGCCTGCCGAGCTTGCGAACCTTGCGCGCCATCGAGCTCTCCGTGTGCATCGGTGCTTGCAGCCGCCTCGTGCCCGTGTAAAGTAACACGCGTGTAATTTATTGCCGGAGCCACGCGAGCTCCGGGGCGTGGCGCCGCCCGAGCCGAGCGTGCGAGCGGCCTCGAGGAGAAGGGCATGAGCGAGTACAAGGTCTATCAGTGGGCGACGGGCGTCGTCGGCAAGTCGTCGCTTCGCGGCATCCTTCGCCACCCGAAGCTCGAGCTCGTCGGGGTCAAGGTCTACAGCGAAGAGAAGGAGGGGCTCGACGCCGGCGCGATCATCGAGGCCGACGACACCGGCGTGATCGCGAGCCGCGACGTCGAGGCGGTGCTGGCCTCGGACGCCGACTGCGTCATCTACTGCCCGTTGCCGTGGGATCCGAACGACATCTGTCAGCTGCTCGAGGCCGGCAAGAACGTCGTCACGCCGTGTCCGTACTTCTACCCCTTCGTGCAGAGCCCCGAGATCGCCGACCAGATCGACGCGGCTGCGAAGAAGGGCGGCGTGGCGTTCCTGGCCTCGGGCTGCAACCCGGGCGGCATCGCCGAGCGGTTCCCGCTGACCTTCAGCGGCTGGTGCAATCAGATCGATCGCATCCAGATGACCGAGTGCGGCGACTGCCGCGAATACAGCAGCGAAGGCGTCATGCGTCTGGTGATGAACCTGGGTGTGCCGCCCGAGCAGGCCGAGAACAACCCACTCAAGGAGATCCTCGCCAAGAACTGGTTCGAGTCGATCGACATGATCGCCGACGGTCTGGGTGTGAAGGTCGTGAGCTACGAGGCGACCCACGACTACATCCTCGCCGCCGAGGACATCGAATGCGCGATCGGCACCGTCGAGAAGGGGCAGATCGGTCTCAACCATCACAAGCACATCGGGACGACCGATTGCGGCATGGAGATCATCCAGGAGCAGATCTGGTACGTCGACGACCGAAGTCACGGGCGGCTCGAGCGCAAGATGGAAGTGCCGCGAGAGAGTGGTTGGCGCATCGCGCTCGAAGGCGACGTCAACCTGAACATCGACGTCGACTTTCCTCCCGAGCTCAATCACGACCAGAGAGTGGCCCAGGGGCTCTCGACCACGGCCTTTCACTGCGTAAACGCCGTGCCGCTGGTCTGCGATGCCGATGAGCCCGGCTTCAAGACGTACCTCGACCTGAAGATGATCATGGGCTGTATGGGGACCTACACCGCGCGCGAGAGCGCGTAGCGCGTCTACGAGCGCGATCTGGCTCCGGGCGACGCGGCTCGCGGGCGAAGATCGGCACACGCCGGTGTGTACCGGGAGCGTTTCGCTCGTGCGGCGACTTCGCCGCTACCTTCTGGGTATGGACGCGGTGGCAGCGGTCGAAGAGAACCTGTGTTCGATGTGGTCGCAGCTCGGCCGGGCGAAGGGCTGCGCGCTGCACGACGAGGGCGACGCGCTCTGGGTCGAGACCCCGATGCCCGTTCTGCCCTACAACATGGTGCTGCGCTATCGCGGCGACGCGCCTTCGGCGCCCTCGATCGACGCGATCTTTCAGCGGTACGCCGACGCGGGTGTCCCGTTTCTCTGGTTCGTGCATCCGAGCGCGACCCCCGCCGACATCGACGCGCAGCTGGTTGAGCGCGGGCTCGCCGAATCGGAGGTGCTCGCCGGGATGACTGCCGATCTGGCGGAGCTCCCCGCAGAGGACGAGTTGCCGACTGACGTCGAGCTGGTCGAGGTCACGCCCGATCGCGCGTTTCCCCCGTTCCTCGAGTTCGTGGCGAACCGCTGGCAGGTGCCGAGCTCGGCTCGATCGAAGCTCCTCGATTTCGCCGATGTGCTTCGTTTCGGGGCGCCCGGCTCGCCCAATCGCGCCTGGCTCGCGATGAAGGAAGGCACACCGGTCGCCAAGTGCGTCACCCACGACTCCGAAGCGGCGGTGGGCGTCTACGGCATGGTCACGCAGCCCGAGGCGAGGGGGCTCGGTTTGGGTCGACGCGTGTGTATCGAAGCGCTCGCCGCCGCGCGCGGCCGTGGCCGAACCCGTGCCGTCCTGCACTCGACGACGATGGCGCGGTCGCTCTACGCGTCGGTCGGCTTTCGCGATGTTGCGCCGTTTCGGGTCTTCGCCGAGCCGGGGACGTTTCACGCCTGACGAGCGCGCGGCGTCGGTCGTGACGACCGTCGACCGATGATCGCGCAGTCTGCGACGACGTATACTCGTCAACGGCTCGCCTCGGCTCGATCCACGGGTCGAGGTCGATGCTCAGGAGACGTCGCGGATGGGCGAGTCGGAGCACCACGAGATCATCGTGATCGGCGCAGGCGCGTCGGGCATCTACCAGATCAAGCGCCTGGTCGATCTGGGCGTCGATGCGATCGTTCTCGAAGCCGACGACGACCTCGGCGGCACCTGGTACCGCAACCGCTACCCCGGCTGCCGCTTCGATTCGGAGAGCTACACGTACGGCTACTCGTTCTCACGCGAGGTGCTCGACGAGTGGCACTGGAAGGAGCGCTTCTCGCCGCAGCCCGAGAACCTGCGATACCTGAACTTCGTCGTCGACAAGTTCGATCTGCGTCGGCACATGCGGTTCGACGCGCGCGTCGAAGCGATGACCTGGCTCGAAGACGAGCGTCTCTGGCAGCTCGACCTCGCAGACGGGCGCAGGTTCTCGGCGCGCTTCGTCATCACGGGCCTCGGCGTGCTGTCGATCCCGACGACCCCCGACTGGCCGGGCCTCGAAGACTTCGACGGCGAGTGCTTCCACACGTACTGGTGGCCGAAAGATCCGGTGCCGCTCGCCGGGCGTCGGGTCGGGGTCGTCGGCACCGGTGCGACCGGCATCCAGGTGATCGCCGAGATCGCGGACAAGGTCGGTGAGCTCTTCGTCTTTCAACGTCGGCCCAACTGGAGCACGCCGCTCAACAATTCGCCCATCTCGGCGGAGGAGATGGCGGATATCCGCTCGCGCTACGACGAGATCTTCGAGGCCTGCGCGCAGACCCACGGCGGCTTCGAGCACTTGCCCGAGAAGCGGCGCTTCTACGAGGTGACGCCCGAAGAGCGCAAGGCCAGGTGGGACGAGCTCTACGCCCAGCCCGGGTTCGCGATCATGGCGGGGAACTTCCCCGAGATCTTCTTCGACGAAGCGGCCAACCGGGAGATGTCCGAGTACGTCGCCGAGCGAATCCGGCAACGCGTCGACGACCCTGCGATCGCCGAGAAGCTGATCCCCAAGGATCACGGCTTCGCCCTGCAGCGGCTGCCCCTCGAGACGAACTACTTCGAGGCCTACAACCGACGGAACGTCCATCTGGTCGACCTCTCCGAGACGCCGGTCGAACGCGTCACGCCCCGAGGCGTCGAGACGAGCGATGCGACGGTCGAGCTCGATCTTCTCGTGCTCGCGACGGGCTTCGATGCGATCACCGGGGCGCTCGATCGCATCGACATTCGGGGGGCGGGCGGCCGCGTCCTTCGCGAGAAGTGGAAAGAATCGCCGAGCACCTTCATCGGCCTGATGACCTGCGGCTTTCCGAACCTGCTGATGGTCGCCGGGCCGCAGAGTGTCTCGGGCTCGACGAACTTTCCTCGCGCGATCGAAGGCGGCGTCGATTGGATCACCGACTTTCTCGCCCACGTCCGCGAACGGGGGATCACCCGGTTCGAGGCGCGCGAAGAAGCCGAGAAGGGCTGGGGCGAGGAGGTCATCGCTTCACAGGAGCGCATGCTCATGCGCCGAAGCCGCGGCTGGTTCACCGGCTACAACGCGAATGTCGAGGGCCACGGCGAGGGCCAGTTCCGCTACATGGCGTACTGGGGCGGTGCGCCCCGGTACACGGACCGCATCACGAAGGTCGCCGAGGCAGGCTATCCCGGCGTCGACACGGATTGAGCCCGCGTCTCGGCCTTCGAGGCGACCCCGCGGCGCGGTCTGGAGAAGCTCATGAGCGATGCTCGCGGCCCCGATCTCATCATGGCCCCGCCCGACGCCGAAGAGATGGAGGGCAGACTGGCTCGCGTGCGCGCGCGCATGGCGGCCGCGGAGCTGGACGCCTACGTCTGTCACTGCCCCGACAACGTCTACTACCTCACGCACTTCGCGAACTACATCCACGAGCGCCCCTTCGTGCTCGTGATTGCGCCGACCGGCCCGATCCGATTCGTCGTGCCGCACCTCGAAGAGGCGCACGTGCGAGCGCGCTCGGTCGGTGACGTCGACACCTGCCGATACGCCGAGTTCCCGGCGCCGGCCGGCGGCGAGTGGGCTGACGTGCTGCGCGCCGCGCTCGGCCAGGCGAAGCGCGTGGGCGTCGAGTCGATCTGCCCGCTCCAGGTCTACGAAGCCATCGATGCGGAGCGGGTTCGACTCGACGTCGTCGACGAGGCTCGGTTCGTGAAGACGCCGTACGAGATCGGCCGCATTGCGCATGCCTCGAGCGTGGTCAGTGAGGGCCACGCTCAGCTGCTCGAAGGCGTGGGTTTCGGCGACGTGAGCCGAGCCATGACGTTTCGCATGTACCGCGAGGTGCCGAACCCGAATCACCTGGCCTGCAGCTTCGCTGCCGTGGCGCAGCCGCCGAGCATCTCCCACGACCCCCACAACTTCACGGGCGCTGCACTGAAAGAGGAAGAGGGCGGTCCTCACGTGACCATCGTGAACTGCCGCGTCAATGGCTACGGGGCCGAGGTCGAGCGCACGTACTTCGTGAACATCGTGCCCGACCTGGCTCGCGAACGGTTCGACGTGATGCTCGAAGCGCGGCAGATCGCGTTCGACTTGCTGCGACCCGGCGTGTCGATGTCGTCCGTCGACCAGGCGACCCGCGACTGCTTCGAGAAGCACGGCTACCTCGACCACGTGCTGCACCGCACCGGCCACAGCTTCGGCGTGACTGGCCACGAAGCGCCGTTCCTCGCCATCGGGTATGACCGCGTGGTCGAGCCCGGCATGCTCTTCAGCATTGAGCCCGGCATCTACTTCGAGGGCATCGGCGGCTTTCGATTCTCGGACACCGTCCTCGTCACCGACGAGGGGAACGTGTCGCTGACGCACGCGCCCGAGACCCTCGAAGAGCTCACGCTCGCCCGCTAGAGCTTTTCGGCTTCGGCACGAACGTGCTCGAGAAACGCCTGGATCACCGCCTGCTCCTTGCGGTCGAAGGGTGCGAGCAGCGCTGCGTTGAGCGCGTTCGTCTCGGACACGGTGCGGGCGATCAAGGCGCGCCCGGCTCGGGTCAGATGCAGCAGATGCACGCGGCCGTCCTCGTCTGAGACCCTGCGCTCGACGAGACCGCTCGCTTCGAGCGTGTCGACGAGGCCGGTGAGCCGCGACTTGGTGTGCCCGGCGCGGCGCGCGACCTCCGAGCTCGGCAGACCGTCCTCGGCCGCGAGGGTGAACAGGACCACCTGATGGGCGGTGACGATCCCCTCGGCTTCGCGCAGTCGTCGGTCGAGCGCGCGAAACATCGCGCCGTGGGCGAGATGCAGTAGATGAAAGACGCGCGGGCGCCGGCCGTTTGACAAGACTTCGAGTCCGAACTATTTAGTTCAAGATTGAACTAGTTTGCCTCAGCCCGCGAACGCACGCAACCGACTGGACGCACGCCTCCGGAGACCCTCCCATGATCGCCCCCGCCGCCTATGTGTTTGCACTCTTCGCGAGCCTCGTGTGGTTCACGATGGGCTTTCGCTACTTCAGCTATCAGCCCGAGACGGCCGCGAAGGTGATGGTGGCCCGGTCGCAGCGCGACTCGCCGATCTTCAAGACCTACGCCGCGGGCGTGCGCTTTCTGGGCGGCTTCAACGCCGCCTTTGCCCTCATGTCGCTCGTGCTGCTGACCCTCGCCCTCAGTGGCAGCGCCCTCTTCACGGCACCCGGCGAGCGCGCGATCGTGTTGTTCGTGCTCGCGGCCGCTCACTTCTCACAGTTCTACTTCAACGTGCCGGTGCTCCGGGGCGGCGAGCGCCAGGGCGAGGCCTATTGGCCCGTTCTGTCGGGGCCGATGCTCACGATCTTCGCCGTCGACGCGGTCGAAGCCGCGGTCAACCTCGGCGCCGGGTTGCTGCAGCTGAGCGCGTGAGATGTCGGCTGATCGTGCCGCTTCGTTCGGCGAATTCGACGCAGAGTCAGGCACGAAACCGGCGCGTCATCGACGTCTCGGACGATTCTGAGCACTTACAGCGTCCGTGATGGGACTTCACCGCACACGAGTCGACACGAGCTCGTGTTAGGGTGCGGGTCTAGCTGATTCACCCCCATCGAACCTGAATTGGAGTCCCCCATGACGAATCGTCCCCGCAACGATGTCACTCGACTCGCCGTGATCGTGATGGCGGCCGCAGGCCTTGCGACGGCCTGTGCCACCGCCCGGCCCGAGGTCCTCACCACGACCCCCGATGAAGTCGCCATCGAGTTCCCCAAGGCGGGAGATCTCGGCGAAGCGACCGACCTCGCGCAGAAGGAGTGCGCGAAGTACGAGCGAACCGCGCGCTTCACCGTGGTCAAGACGGCGGCCACGCCGACGACCCGCGTGGCGAAGTTCCGCTGCGTCTCGATCGACGACGAACCCGACGTGGCCGCGCCGCCGCCGGTCGATGCCCAGGCTGCGCAGGACGCGGCCGCGCAGGCGGCGACCGACGCGGGCGCCCAGGCCGAAGCCGCAGCGACGGATGCGGCGGCCCAGGGCGCAGCGGCCGGCACCGAGGCAGCCAACTCGGCCGCCGATGCCGCGACGTCGGCTGCCGATCAGACGACGCCTTGACGAGCCGCGCCCGCCGGACGCGCTTCTTCGCCGTCCGGCGGGTGCAGGTTTGATCCCCGCCCCGGCCGCGCTTTGAGTAGGTCGCAAGCGCAGCCGCGAAGCGCGACACTCCTTCGACCGGCCGAAGGTACGAGGCGGCATCCATCCCGGTGCCCCCAACGGACGATGGAGTCATGCAGATGCGCTTCTGGGGTCGAATGAGAGAAACGGGCCGAATCGGCCTGGCGTTGATCGTGCTCGGGTTGATCTCGGGCGCACTCGGTTGCAAAGACGACGACGCGTCGGGCCCGAGATTCGTGATCGACGCCTCGGGCGGTTCGGCCGCCAGCGAGGGGTTCTCGGGTGGAGTCGGTGGGCTGATTCGGATCGGGTTGTTCTACGACGGCGGAGCCGCCATCGAGATCGTGCGCGATGGAGACGTCGACGCCGGTTGGAGCCCGAGCGACGTCGGGTTCGACGGCAACTTCGGTGTCGTGCTCGTGGTCGAGAGCGATCGCAGCGTGGCCCTCGATCCCGTCGCACCGCCCTTGGGCGAAATCTATGCGCTGACGGGATCCGATCGACTCTACGTGTCGGATGGCGACGCTGAAACCCAGGACGAGTTGCCCGTCGATACCCTCGCCGTCGAAGAAGGGGCGACCCTCACGCTTGCGCTCAATGGCGAGAACGAGGCGCTGGTCTTTCTGCCCGGCGACCTGCTCAACGACGGCACCGTCACGATCCCCGACGTGACGGCTGCGCAGCGAGGTGGCATCAACCTGACCGTCGCGCGCTACTTCGGCTCGGGTCGCATGCTCACGTTCGGCGAGCTGGCCGGTCAGTCGGGGGGCCGCATCGCGATTCTCGTGCAGACCGGCGCCTACGCATCGGGCCGGCTCGCGAGCTACGG
The DNA here is from genome assembly GCA_965250285.1 of Myxococcota bacterium. Taxonomy (GTDB): domain Bacteria; phylum Myxococcota_A; class UBA9160; order UBA9160; family UBA4427; genus CAYYSY01. Next base: position 3,678,591 of record OZ252299.1, on the reverse strand, counting down.
CGCCGACAACGCTGGGGGCGATGCGGGCGACGGCGGCACGATCTCGTTCTTCACCGGAGTCTCTGCGAGCGCCGACTCAATCGAGTTCAGGGGGCAGATGCTGTCGTTTGGGGGCGATAGCACCGAGACCGGCGGCGCCGGCGGTCGCGCCGGCGACATTCAACTCGGGACCTTTCGCTCTGTGCGCTGTGCGTGCACCCTCGATGCGCGGGGCGGCACCGGCGCGAGCGGTGGCATGGGCGGCAGCGTGAGTGCGGTGGCGACCATCTGGGGCGACGTCCTCCTGCAAGGCGGCACGTACTCGGGCGGCGGGGACGGGCTCGCCGCGTCCGCGGGGCAAGGCGCGCCCATCACCATCCAGGCCGGCGGGGGAAGGGTGGCCATCGACGGATCCGTCGTCGCAGAGGGTGGGAACACGTCGTCCGGCCTCTCAGCCGGTGCGGGTGGGCCCATCGCCATCTCGACGCAGCCCAGCAACACGTCGGCCGATCCCAGCGCCGCCGATGTCCCGGCGGGCGACGTGCTGATCGGGGGCTCGTTGAGCGCAAAGGGCGGCGATGGAGGCCCACTCGGCAGCCTGGCGGGCAACGGCGGCGACATCGGGATCGGCATCTTCAATGACCCCACGAACGCGACCCAGCGCATCGTGCTGACCGGCGTCTCTGCGATTCGGTCGCGCGGAGGGGCGGCCGTGCTGACCGCCGCGAGCGGAGGCCCGGTCGATATCGACGTGGCCCGCGTCACCGATTCGACCACGGGCACGATCTTCATCGAACCGACGATCGACACCTCGGGCGGAGACGTGCTCGAAGAGCCGCCGAGCTCGATGGGCGGCGACGGCGGCAGCATCACCCTCGTCGCGCCGACGATCACGACGGGCGCCCTCGTCTCGACCGGCGGTGCGGGATCTCCGCCCGGCAACGACGGCACGATCACCGAGGAGACGGGGCTGCCGTAGCGCCGTGACTCGCGCCGCGATGAATCGAAGGGGCCGCGGCGCATCGAGACATCGCTGCGATTCAACGTTTCAGCTTTCGGCGCCCCCTCGAGAGACGAAGCGATGCTCGACCTCGCCCTGCCACGGCGCACCGTCGACCTCGACGTGGGGATACACGAAGTAGTTGAGCGGCGCGTCGCGGTGGTCGGGACCCAGGCGAAGATCACGGCCCGTCGAGAAGTGGATGCGGTCGGCGGGCTGGGTGCCGTAGAGCAGCTCGCGCTGCTCGGGGTGCTTGGCCGCCTCGGAGGCGTCGATCGGAAACCAGCCGGTCTCGGGCAGGTAGAACTCGACCCAGCAGTGATAGCCACCGATCGCGACGGCGGCGTCGCCCTCGGGCGCGGGAAAGCCGATCTCGAAGCGCGCCGGGATCCCTTCACTGCGCGCGAGCGAGATGAAGAGGGCGTGGAAATCGGTGCAGTTGCCATGGCGCTCGTTGCACGCCCAGAACATGTCGCCGTTGCCCCAGCCGTCGCCGACCTTCTTGTACTCGACGTTCTCGACCACCCAGTCGTAGATGCCGCGCGCGGTGGCCGCCTTGTTGCCCTCGCCGACCGCGCTTCGAATCTCGGCCCGGATCGGGTCGAGCATCGGGTGGCCCACGATCACGCGCTCGTTCGAGGTGAGATACCGGCGCAGGTCGTCGCGCTCTTGCGCCGACGGCCCCGCGCTCGATTCGACGGGCGCCTTGCGCTGAACGACGCGTTCGACGGTCGTCTCGACCGAGACGGTGATCGGCTCGCCCGTCGACCGGGCGAGCTGGCCGTGCCAGAAGCGATTGCCGTAGACGTCCTCGGTCTCGATGCCGCCCGGGATCGACGCCTCGATCGCTTCGGCGACGACGCGCTGGTCGGTGTCGTTGCGCGCGAGCGGGATGAAGACGTGGACCGGCCCGGCACCCAGCGGCACCGGGCCGATCGTCGTCTCGTAGTGGAACGCGATCGAGCGCGTCTCTTCGGCCAGGGCCGCTGGCGCAATGAGCGCGACCACGATCGCCAGGATCCCCTGCATCCAGCTCGACATCTGCCTAGCTCTCCGCCGAATCGACGCGCCGCACCGAGCAGACGTTGTCGAACCAGTTCTGTCCGCCGACCAGCGGTTGCGGGTTGATTGGCAGCACGTGGTTGAGCGCCTGGCCGTTGCCGACGCCGCCTCGCTCTCGCGACCACCACAGATCGGCGCGCGGCTCTGCCGGTGCGGCCTTCTGGTCGCTCGCCGTTGCTGCGCGCGCCGTCGTGCCCTGCTCCCAGTGACCCGCGTGGTGTGAGCACGAGATCACCCGCGGATGCTGGCCCGGTACGACGCGCACCTGGTTGCGCAGCGTGCCGACGGGCTCGGCCTCGCCGGAGCGATACGTGCGCCCCTTCGGTCGGCCGACGGTGATGTCGACCCAGTCGCCCGTCTCGACGCCGAGCCGGGCCGCGGTCTCGGGCGCCATCCAGGCATGATTCGTGTGGACGACCTCACTGGCCTGGGCCCAGCTCGCCGAACGCCCCTGCGTATGCACGTTCCACTTGAACGTGGTGAACACGAACTCGTCGTCGGTGAGCCCCTCGTGCTCGGGCACCCTGAAGTAGAGGGGTCGCGACTGCGCGTTCGGATCGTCGAGCGGCAGCCCCGTCTTCTCGGCCGCGAGGGGAAAGACCGGGTCTTCGACCATGATCGTGCGCGTGGGCGTATCGAAGCCGCGCACCGCCTGTCCCTCGCGCATGATGCCGACCGGCTTCTTCCTGCTTGCTTTGCCTGTGCCGCGATAGACGAGCCCCGTCTCGGAGTCGACCGTCGTGCCCTCGAGCTCGGCTTCGGTGAGCGGTCGCTCGTAGAGCTCGTAGTCGAGGGGACGGTTCGGATCCTGCCAGATCCCGTCGCGTTTGAGCGTCTTCCACTCGACCGGCACCTCGGCGTACCACTCGCGATAGAAGTCTTCGAGGTCGTCGAACGCGAAGTACTGCTCCATGCCGCCGCCGATCCGCTGGGCGAGCTGCTGCCAGATCCACTGAGCCGAGCGCGCCTCGCCGCGTGGCTCGACGAGCGGCTGGCGGATGCCCGTGTACGGGCGCAGCCCGTAGCTGTTGGTCGAGTGCGCATCCCAGCGCTCGAGCGCTGTCGCGTCGGGGAGGATGATGTCGGCCAGCGCCGTCTGCTCGCCGTAGCTGATGTCGATCGCCACGTGGAAGGGGATCAGCGATTCGTCTTCGAGCACCTCACGCGCGACGTCGGTCTCGGGGAACCCGTAGGCGGCGCCCAGCGTGTACGACATGTACGCGCCGACCTTCTGCCTCCCTTCCTTGATGTACGGGTAGACCATCTGGCCGACCCGCATCGAATACCAGTGCCACGACAGGGGGTATTCCGACGGCGTCGCCAGCTCGCCGTAGTACTTCGCCTGCCAGGCTTCGGGGAACGCGGCGACGCGTGCCTGTACGTCTTCGGGCAGGGTCTCGAACTCGCGCGTGCCGGGCCGCCAGGGCGCGGGTGACTTGGGCTTCGGCCCGGGCTGGTCGATGACCGGCAGCCCCTCCTGCCCGTACCGGTTGTTCCACATGCGCAGCGTCGAAAGACAGAAGCCCCCGGGCCGGCCGACGTTGCCCACGAGCACGTCGAGCATGCGAATCGCGCGATCGGCCTGCACGCCGTTGTAGTGCTTGGCCGAACCACGGTTCGACAGCGTGCAGCACGCCGGGGCGGCCCCTGCGAACTCGCGGGCAAGGCGGCGGATGTCGTCGGCCGCGACCCCGCTTTCGGCCTCGGCGAACTCGGGCGTGTAGGGCGCGAGCATCGGCGCCAGCTCTTCGTAGGGCATGTTGGCCCAGCGTCGCCAGAACGCTTCGTCGCCGAGGCCTTCGTCGACGATCACGTGCGCCATCGCCAGCGCGATCGCGCCATCGGACGCCGGCGCCACGGCGAAATACTCGTCCGAGACGCTGGCCGTCGCCGAAGGACGCACGTCGAACGTCACGAGGCGGGCGCCGCGATCGACGCGCGCATCCATCAACCGCTTGCGCATGAACTGGCCGCCCTGATGGGCCTCCATCGGGTTGGCGCCGAAGTTGATCACGAGCTGCGTGTGCTCGACGTCCTGGCTCTCCCACTCGAATTCGCGGCCGTAGAAGCTCATCAGAGGCACGCGCCGATTGCTGCTGCAGATCGAGCGTCGGTTCAGGCGGTGCGGTGTGCCGTAGGCGTTCGTGAAGCGCTTGCTGAAGCCCTTCGTCTTGTCGCGCCCGTAGTGAAAGACGAACTGCTCGGGCGTGCCCGCCTCGCGCAGCGCGCGCAGCTTCGTGGCCACGGTGTCGAGCGCCTCGTCCCACGAGATGCGTTCCCAGTCGCCCGAGCCACGCGGGCCGATGCGCCGGAGCGGATACAGCAGGCGCTCCTCGTCGTAGGTCGCCTCGATGAGGCCATTCGCCTTGCTGCAGATCGTGCCCTGGCTGTTCGGATCGTTCGGGTTGCCTTCGATGAGCCGCACGCGGCCGTCCTGCACCCAGCCGATCACGCCGCAGTGGGTCGTGCAGCCGAAGCAGATCGTGGGCTTCGCTTCGGCTCGGCGGTAGTCGATCGGGACCGGAGGCGGGGCGGCGGCGTCGCCCGCAGGTCGGTGGGTGGCGCACGCTAGCCATCCCGGCGCTGCGATCGTGGCCGCTGCACTCGCAGAGAGCCGAATGAACTCGCGTCGCTTGAGCCCCATCGCGCCTACCTCTGCTCGTAGATCGGATCGGGGTCGGCGGGGTCGAGCGCCGCCCCTCGATTCAGGTGCTCGCCCTCGAAGCCGGCCAGCCCGATGTAGTGCACGTTCGTCTTGAGGTCGGTGGCCCTGGGCCCGGCGAGCGGCTGCGGTGCGTGTTGCGCTCGAAGCGCTTCGATGCGCGCGTCGGTGCCCGCGCCGTACACCAGCGCATCGGTCGGACAGGCCCGCACGCAGGCCGGATCGAGACCGACGGCGAGGCTCTCGGGGTCGCCGCCGCACATTGATTCGCTGAACACGGGCACGAAGGCATAGGTCTGGCCGTCGGGGCGAGGCAGCCAGCGCACGCGCAGCGCGAACTCACCGAGCGGCACGTCGTGCGCCGTCTTGCAGGCGACGCTGCAGGCATGACAGCCGATGCAGCGGCGCAGATCGACGACGAATGCATCGTCTTCGCTCGGCGCTGCGGTGATGGGCAAGCGCCGGGTGAGATCCTCACCGGGTTTCGGGCGTGCGGCCAATGGGGGGCTCCTGCGCGGCGAGGCCGCAGCAGGAGCCTGCTACGCCGACCGCGTCGTTCCGGCGCCGGAGACTCCGGCGCTCGGGTCGATTCAAAGATGCGGTCGCGAAATCGGCATGACTCGACTCGGGTGCGTGAGGGCGAGGGCAGGGCGCGCTCGACGAAGACGAAGAAGTAGAAGGCTACCCCGCTCGCGGGTGCAGGCCAACGTGCGGCGAGCGCGTCAACCGATCGGGTCGAGCACGACCACCGGGATCACGCGGTCGCCGGCCGACTTCTGATAGTCGTCGTACGGCGGATAGATCTCGGCCATCTGCTTCCAGAGCGCCTCGCGCTCGTCGCCCTCGGCGATGCGGGCACGCGCCTTCACGGGCTTCGGTCCGACCATCAGATCACACTCGGGGTTCGCCTCGAGGTTGAGAAACCAGATGGGGTGATTCGGCATGCCGCCCTTCGACGCGATGATCACGTATGCGCCGTCGGCCTCACCGTAGATGAGCGGCAGCGGGCGCGGCTCGCCCGACTTGCGACCGATCGTCGTGAGCAGCAGCGTCGGCAACACGCCCGGCCCGCCGAGCGGCGTCGAATCCCAGTGATGGGCCTTCTCGGGGTCGCTCTTGTAGAGGGCGATGTGCTCTGCGATCCAGGGAATCTCGCTGAAGTCGGCCATGGTGGGGGCTCCTCGAGCGACGCGGGGTCGCGGTCTCGGACGAAAGGAAAGGCAAACCGAGTCTAGCGTCGCATCCGGGGGGTCGGCTCGAACGAGAGCAGGGAATCGCCCCCTGCGTGATATCGCGCCGTTCGATTCACCTCAGAACCCCCGGCTGAGCGACACCTCGATTTCGTCCGAACCCGCCGGCATCGAGACGAGCGTGCCGTCCTTCCCCACCGTGAACGGGCCATCGTATGCGTCGTCGACCCCCTCCGTGAAGATCTCGACCATGGGCGGCAGCAGCAGCGGTGGCACGATGTGGTTGAAGAGCAGGTGGCGGGCGCCCGCGGTCTGCGCCGACTCGGCCGCTTCGACCGGGGTCGTGTGGTAGTCGAGAATGTCGACCGTGATCTTGGCGAGCCGGTCGTTCCCGGCCCGCCGGGCGGCGTCGGTCAGCACTGCGACGAGCTGGGGCGCGAGCGCCTCGTGCACGAGCAGATCGGTATCGCGCGCGAACGCTTCGAGATTCGATGACTTGGCCGTGTCGCCGCTGATGACGACCGAGCGGTCGCCGTAGTCGAAGCGGTAGCCGACCGAGGGTTCGACGGGGTCGTGATCGACGCGAAACGCCGTCACCTTCACGCCGTCGCGGTCGATCAGCAGCTCGCCTTCACCGTTCGGTGGCACGGCGAATGGCATGGCACGCGCTCCGGCGCCGCTTCGGGGCACGACGTCGTCGCCGTGGTGGGCGACGCGGTAGCCATAGTCCTGCTGGTAGGCGACGTCGAAGCCACGCGCGACCTCTTCGACGCCCGATGGCCCATAAAGCGGCGCCGGCTCGGTCGTTCCGCCGTTGGCCCAGCGCTGCAGCATCAGCTCACCGAGCCCGTCGATGTGGTCGGAGTGGAAGTGCGTCAGGAAGACGGCGTCGACCTCGCCCTGCGGTATGCGCATGCGGCCGAGCACGCGCGCCGAGCCCGATCCAGAGTCGACGATGAAGAGCTGGTCGCCGGCGATCACCGCTGTGCAGGGCCCCGAACGCTCGGGGTCGGGCAGCGGAGAGCCGGCCCCGCAGAGGCCGACATGCAGCCCGTCGGGGAGCTCGTCGATCACGCTGCTCGCCAGGTTGCCTTCGGCGACGCGACTGATGGCGCGCATCGTGAGCGGTTTGCGCATCGCGTAGGCGCCGAGGCCCAGCACGACGACGAGGCCGACGGTGATCAGGAGGATTCGCTTCATGGGGTGAGTCTCCCGGAGCGTCTCGGCGTCGCGTCGCCAAGGCCCCGATGTCGTTCGAAACGTCGAGCGCGTGTCGGTGGTCCTGCTATCGTCACTTCAGGTGACAATAGGAGAGATTCGCGATGGCCACAACGGATGGGCGGCATGCGCGCTCCGACCGGACACGCGCCGCAGTGGCGCAGGCGATGCTCGAGTGCATCGAGGCCGGGACGCTACGCCCGTCGGCGCCTGCCGTCGCCGAGCGCGCAGGGGTCTCCACACGTGCGGTCTTTCGACATTTCGAGAGCCTCGAGCACCTGATCGAAGAGGCCGCGGCGCTTCAGAGCGAGCGCATCGTCACGCAGCTGCCGCCGCTCGAGTTCGAGGGCTCGCGCGCGGAGCGCGTCGATTCACTCGTCGCCCGCGCGGCGCGCGCCTTCGAGCTGACGGCGCCGGTGCGCCGCGCCGCTCTGCTGATCGAGCCTTTCTCCGATACGGTGCGCGACCGCTATGACTGGCAGCGCAGAGAGATTCGGCGGGCCGTGCGGCGGATGTTCGTCGACGAGCTCGCGCCGCTCGGCGATCGCGAGCGCCGGGAGCGTGTCGCCGCGCTGAGGGCGGTGATCTCGTTCAGTCACTGGGACGAGCTGCGACGACACGAGCGGCTCTCGGTGGCGGCCGCAACCCGCAGCCTCAGCGCTTCGGTGCACGCACTGCTGGCCGCGTAGGCGGCGGGCGGGCTCAGATGTCCTGCAGCGCGTTGACCTGGCGCACGAAGCTCTTGCGCGCCTCGAGCTCGAGCTGCCACAGGTTCTCGAACACGTCTTTCAGCCGCTCGGTGCCGTTCGCATCGGCGATGCCGATCAGCTCGCGAAAGACATCCTCGAAGTACTGATCCGATTCGAGGCCCACCCGCGTGACGTCGTCCGAGGTCGGCTGCTCGACGTCGCACAGGTCGCCGAGAAGCGACTTCGGCGTGTGGTGCATGTGCGACTGGACACGGGTCTCTTTCAGATCCGCCGGCATGCCCGCCACGTATTCGGCGAGATCGCGCTCGCATGCATGCGCCCGCTTTGCGACGAGGTTCAGCAGCATCTCGAGTCGAGCACTGTTCGTCCGGTCGAGGAACTCGCCGAAGAGGGTGCCCAGCTGGTGCTGAAAAGCACTCATCTCGAGCAGGATCTCGCCGGCGGTCTGAAAAGTCGCGGCGTCGCCACCGCCGATCTCTCGGTCGCCGGGGTGGTTCGATGCGCCGTTTCCGTCCGAACTCATGCTCTGCTCCTCGCGGTGGGCCGCGGAGTCTAACGGGGACAACGAGAATCGTCGCGCCTGTGCGGCAATCAGCGCGTCGCCGAGGGGTCGGCCCGCGCGATGTACGGCACGGCCTGTCCCGATTTTCAGTGCGATGCGTGCCAGGCCTGCTCGAGGGCATGGGTCGAGATGTCGGGCGGCACCTCGATGCCGATCTCGGCGCGCCACTCGTCGATCGGGCGCTCCCAGCCCTCTTCGTACTTGAACGCAAAGAGGTTGCGGGCGTCGCGGCCGACCCGGTAGCCATGGGCGGCCGCCTGGGCGATGGGCTCGAGCCATTCGGGCTCGAGGATCGCGTGCGAGAGCACGCCCGCGAGGGCGACCGGACCGACCGGATTGCGAAGCTGAACGTAGTAGATCGCGGCGACGCCGATCTCGCCGGCCATGCTCGTATCGAAGTTCGCGAGCAGGTGGTGGATGTCGTGCGTACGAAAGCGGCGCGACCACAGGTAGTCGACGTCATGCTCCCACGACGGCTGCGCGTCGAAATCGTCGATGATCTTGTCGGCCGACAACCCCTGCGAGACCAGGAAGTTCGCGTACTCGTGCCCGAGCGAGCCCGCGGGCATCGCGAGCAGCCGGTCCATGTCGTAGGGCGGCGGTGTGTAGCGTTTGCGCACGAGGGCAGCCACGTCGGGGTCGGCCATCGCGAAGCGCTCGTGCGCTTCGAAGAGCTCGGGGAGCCGCGAGCCCTGGACCACTTCGACGAGGCTCTCGTAGTCGCCGGCATCGCGCGCCAGACCCAGAAATCCGCGAAGCGTGTGCGTCAGAAACTGCCTCGCCTCGGGCTTGAGCTCGTCCATGCCGGTAAGCGTATCTCACTGGTGCGCGTCCGCCTGAAGGGCATTGGCCGATCGGATCGCACCGCGGCGCGCGCGGCCTCGTCGGTCGACGGCGCGACGCCGTCGGTTTTCGTGTCACACACTGCGACGCGTTCGGAGTGAACCGGCGACGAAGGTCTATCTTCGCCCTCGGCGCCACCCGGGCTGCGGCGAGATGCCGTGAAGCCGGGCGCACGCGCCGCTGGGGTTCTGAGCATGGTCGAAGTCGAATGTCTCTGGGAGTGCGACGACGGGCTCGGCGAGACCCCGATCTGGTCGCCCGACGAGTCGGCGCTCTACTGGGCGGATCACGTCGAGCCGCGGATCGAGCCGGGCGAGACGCGGCGGCCTTCGGTTCGTCGCCTGAACGTCGCGACGGGTGAGCGGCGGGTCTGGGAGATGCCCGAGCAGGTCGGATCCATCGGGCTTCGCGAAGGCGGCGGTCTCGTCGGTGCGGCGAACAGCGGCTTCTGCACGATCGATCTCGAGACGGGCGCGCTCGCCCCCGTGTTCGATCCCGAGCCGGACAAGCCGGGCAACCGACTCAACGATGGAAAGGTCGATCGCCGCGGGCGCTTCTGGTGCGGCAGCATGGAGCCGACGTTCACCGATGAGGCGTCGCGGCTCTACTGCCTCGAGCCCGACCTCACGTGTCGCGAGGTCGCCCCCGACTTTCACTTCATCGTGAGCAACGGCATCGCGTTCGACCCCGAAGACACACGCATGTACTTCGGCGACACCTTCGGTGGGATGATCTACGTCTTCGACTTCGACATCGAAGAGGGACGGATCCACAACCGCCGCCCCTTCTTCTCGCTCGCCGACCGAAAGCCCGCGATCGTCGACGGCGCCACGGTCGACGCCGAGGGGTACTACTGGTTCGCCCTCAACCTGGGCGGCAAGATCCTGCGCGTCGATCCGAACGGCCGGCTCGACCGCGAGATCGACATGCCGGTGCGCAGCCCCACGTGCATCGCGTTCGGGGGCGACGACTACGAGACGCTCTTCGTCACCTCACAGCAGTCGTTCCTCACGGCCGAAGAGCTGGCGCGACACCCGAAGCCCGGGAGCGTGTTCGCCGTGCACGGCCTCGGTGTTCGCGGGCTGCCCGAGCCGAGATTCGGCGCACGGGGTCGGTGACTCAGGCGCGAGTCCTGCGATCGCCCTTTCAGCGACCCAGCCGAATCTCGAGCTCCAGCGACTCGACATCGGGCAGATCGAACGCGGCTTCGTCGAAGCGCGGCGCCCGGAGCGTCGGGCGCACGTTGTTCGAGACGCCCCAAGCTTCGGTGGGAATGCCGAGCCAGTTCTTGTCGGTGCGCCCGTTGGCGTTGACGTCGTGGTTGGCCGCGACGGCGTAGGTGCCCGGTTCGAGCCCCTCCCAGCGGCACTCGACGCCATCCGGCCGGGCTTCGTGCGAGGCGCGTTCGAGCGCCTCGTCCGAATCCATCGGAAAGCCGGGCTCGCCGGCGAAGAGAGCACAGCGCACCTGCCCCTCGTCCGACGGGACCCCCTGAATGAACACGACCAGATCGACCGCGGCCGCTGGCGCGGCCAGCGCCGTCGTCATGCCGCAAGCGGCGACGAAGAGCAGGCTGCGAACGAATCGGGGGTGTTGTCGAGATCGCATGGTTTCTCCTTTGAGTGGGTGCGGCGCTCGATGAAGCCGGCCTAGCCCCCGAGTGCGGTCTCGGGCTGCGGCGCCAGCGCGACGACGCGAACGGGCCGCTCGGTCTCCGGATCGGGGTCGCTCCGAAGTCGGCCGACCCGTGTCGCCAGCATCCGGTAGCCGGCGGGCAGGAAAACGGTGGCCAGCAGCGTCGCGCCGCCGACCCCACCGGCCAGCACGACGGCGAGCGGCGGCCAGAAGTCACCGCCGACGAAGATGAGCAGTGGCAAGAAACCGCCGATCGTCGTCAGCGTCGTCGAGATCACGTGGCGCGCGCAGCCCATGACTGCGTCGACGATCGCATCGACCTCGCCGGCCGATGCGCGCGGGTCGTGGCGAATCGCCGCGAGCACGACGATCGAGTCGTTCAGCGCGACACCGATCAGGCCCGCGGTGCCGAGAATCGACGTGAAGCTGAACGGAAAGCCGCTGACCCAGGTGGCGAGCAGGCCCATGCCGACCGACAGGCCCGCGACCCCGAACAGGAGCGTCGCGAGCAGCCCGCTGCGAAACGACAGTACGACGGTCGTCACCATCAGCACGCCGAGGATCGGCGCGTACGTGAGCAGACTCGACACGGCGGCGCCGCTCTCTTCCGAGTCGCCACCGACGCGCAGGCTGTAGCCGGGCGGCAGCGTAAAGTCGCTCTGCTCGAGCTCGGCCAGCAGCTGGCGCGTCACGTCGATGGGCAGGACCCCGGCGCGTAGATAGGCACGCACCTGATTGCAGCGCTCGCCGTCGCAGCGCGTGATGCCGCCGATCTCGGGCTCGAGCCTCACCTCGCCGAGCGCCGCGAGCGGCAGCCACTCCGACGCGTCCCCCGAGCCGCCCGCACGGCCGATCAGCTGGATCGACGACAGTCGGCCGCGGTCGCCCCGCCGTTCGTCGCGCGTGCGGACCCGCACCGGGAGCTCTTCGAAGCTCTCGACCATGGATCCACCCGTGTAGCCCTCGAGTCGGCCTTCGAGCTGAAGGGCGACATCTGAGAGCGTCAGCCCCGCGAGCCGGGCCTCGTCTTCGTCGACGTCGACCCAGAGCTTGGGCTCGCCGCGCTCGAGGGTCGTCTGCGTGTGGAGCACATCGGGCTGCGCGACCAGCAGCCGGCGCACCTCTTCGCCGAGCTCTTGCAGTGTCGCGAGGCTCGGCCCGCGCAGCTCGAGCTCGATCTCGGCGTCGATCGGCGGCCCCTGGCCGAACGACCGCACGACGACCTGCGCGTTCGGCACGCGCGCATCGAGCGCGGCCTGCAACTCGGGCAGCAGGGCCTTCACCTCGGCAGCCGTGTTGGTCTCGACGACCCCACGCGCGTAGTAGGAGGCATCGTCGCGGTTCATCAACAGGTTGTAGAAGACGCTCGGGAAGCTCCCGCCGATGACCCATGAGACGCGGCGCACGGCCTCGTCCTGCCGGATGATCGACTCGATCTGTTCCACCGACCGGCGAGTGCGGTCGAGCGATGCGTCGCGGGGCAGCCACACCTGCACGTCGAACATGTTGCGATCGACGCGGGGAAAGAACTGACTGCCGAGGGTCGGCGCCAGGGCGAAGCCGAGCAGTGGCAGCGCGACGGCGACCGCAATGGCCCGTGAGGGCCGCCGCATGCCCGCTGCGAGCAGCCGACGGGCGGCCGCGGCGAGCCGCGGCACGTCGACGCCGTGATCCATCCAGTGGGCCGCCTTCGACTGACTCGGGCGCTCCTTCAAGAAGAGCCCGGCGAGCGCGGGCACGATCGTCATCGAAAGCACGAATGAGGCGACGAGCGCGACGATCACAGAGACGCCGATTGGCCCGACGAAGTCGCCCACGTTGCCGATCAGCAGCGGGATCGGAGCGAACGAGAGCACCGTCGTCAGCGTCGAGGCCGCCAGGGGGCCGAAGAGATGCGAGATGGCACCGCGCACGGCATCGGCGCGCCTGCTGCCGGCGCGAAACCGCGCGTTGACCTCGTCGACGATCACGATCGCGTTGTCGATCAGCAGGCCGAGCGCCATGATCATCCCGAAGATCGACATCTGCTGCAGCGAGCCACCGGTCATCATCAACCCGAAGAGTGCGAGCGCCGTGGTGAGCGGGAGCGCGGCGCCCACGACCAGACCGGCCCGCAGGCCCATCGTGAACAGCACCACGGCCACGACCACCGCGGCCCCGAGCAGCAGGTTCGCGGTCAGGTCGTTGAGTCGTTCGGCGGTGTAGATGCTCTGGTCGAAGACGATGCGCCGCGCGACCGGGCTGCCCGGCCCGCCGACCTCGGCGTCGAAGGCGTCGACGATGCTGCGGGCTCGGGCCGACCAGGTCTGGGCCCGCTCGCCCGGACCCATGCGCGCGGCCACGAAGACCGCGCGTGCGCCGTCGAAGAGCCCGATCTCGCGCGTCGGATCGCGCCAGCGGCGCTCGACCTGCGCAACGTCGGCGACGCGAATCACGGCGCCGTCGCCGGCCCGCCGAATCGGCACACGGCGAATGCGGTCGACCGATTCGAAGGCGCCGTGCACCTCCATCACGATGTCGCTGTCTTCGCTGCGCAAGCGGCCGCTCGGCCGCTTCGAATCGGCTGCCCGGAGCGATGCGGCCACGTCGGCCGCCGTCAGCCCAAGGGCCGACAGCTCGGCGTCGTCGATCAATGCGACGAGCTCTTCGTCGGGCTCGCCGTAGATGCGCACCAGCTCGGTGCCGGGCACCCCGCGCAGCTGATCGGCAAGCTCTTCGGCGAGCCGCGACGCGATCGTCAGTTGACCGTCCTGCTCGACCGTGAGGCCGACGATCAGCGAGAACGAAGTCGCGCCGCGCTTGTCGTCGAAGATGGGGGTCGTCGCTTCGGCCGGGAGCTCGGGCACCGCGGCCCCGATCTGATCGCGGATCTCGGCAAAGACCTCCTCGGTGTCATACACGTCGTCGCGCAGGGTGATCGCGACCACCGAGATGCCCGCGCGCGATGTCGAGTCGACCTCGCGGATCGCGGCTACCTCTTTCAGCTTCTCTTCGATCTTCTCGGATACGAGCGCTTCGACTCGCTCGGGTGAGGCACCCGGGAGCCGCGTCAACACGATGGGGCCGCGCATGGCGATGCGCGGATCCTCGGTGACCGGCAGCGACAGCAGGGCGCTCGTCCCGGCGGCAATGAGGACGACGAGCACCATCACGAGCAGGTGTCGATTCTCGAGCAGCGACAGGGCAGGGCGGGCAGAGAGGCTCACGGTCGGCGCTCCCCGGCCGCTTCCGCGAGACCCGCGAGCTGCGGCCCGCCGCTCGTCACGCGAGCGATCTGGCCGGGGACGAGACGGTGGACGCCGGCCTGCACCACGTCTTCACCCGAGCGCAGGGCACCGCGCACGTAGACACGTTCACCGGCTTCGTGGAGGATCTCGACGGGTCGCCGCTCGAGCGCGCGAAGCTCGGGGCCGGGGACTGCATTGCCCGGCACCGCGACGTACACCGCCCACAGGCCGCGGGCTCCCTCGGTGAGCGCCGTTCTCGGCAGCCAGAAGCCCGGCGCATTCTCGTTTTCGTTCCAGGCGAGCTCGACCAGGTCGCCTTCGTGCAGGCGGGTCTCCGATTCTCTCAGTGCAAAGCGAACGGGCACCGTGCGCGTCGCGCTGCTTCGCTCGGGCAACACCGACAGCACGACTGCGGTGATGGGTTGACCCGAGACACTCAGCTCGACGGCGCTGCCCTCGTCGATGCGGGCCGCAACGCGCCGCGAGACACCGATGCGCGCCTCGGGTCGCTCGACGCTCAGCAGTCGCACGGTCGGCTGACCGGGCGATACGACCTCGCCGACGTCGACGTGGCGCGCCGACACGACGCCCGCGAACGGCGCTTTCAGCACCGACTTTGCGAGATCGACATCGACGCGTGCGATGGCGGCGTCGACGCGAGCGAGGCCGGCTTCGCGCGCCGACCGCTCGAGTCGCGCGTCGTCGGCGAGCTGCGGCGCGACGACGTCCTGCTCCTGCAGCGCGATGGCGCGCTGATCCCGCAAGGTCGCCAGCTCGAGGCGGGCGAGGGCCTCGTTGCGCGTCGAGACGAGCTCGGCCCGCTGCGCCCGCAGCCGGTCGGTGTCGAGCTCGGCGATCGTGTCGCCGGCGGCCACGCGGTGCCCCTCGTCGACGACGATCTTGCTGAGTCTCCCCGTCAGCTCGAAGCCGAGCTCGGCCGACTCGGCGAACTCGACGCGGCCGACGAAGCGATGCACACGCTCGAAGCCCGCAGTCTGCTCGGCGGGCGTCACTTCGATGGCCAGCGCACGACGCGACGCCGGGTCGTCGACGTCGCGGTTCGCCGCCATGCGCACGACCGCCGCGACGGTGAGCGCTGCGACGATGAGCGTCGCCGCTCCAATCCACTTCCAACTTCGCTTCACCGTCATGCGTCTTCCTCTTCGCCGTGCGCTCGCTCGGGGTAGAACCAGGTCTCCTGGAACGACTTCGGGGCCGGGAACCCGGGGCCCGGACCGGGCCGCACCTGGGTGGGGTCGATGGGCTTGCCGGTCAGCTCGTCGATGACGAGCGGCCGCACCACGCGACCCGTCTCGCGGTCGCAGAGATCGATCGGGTGCTGCCCTTCTTCGAAGATCCAGTCGTTGCCGAACCGGATCATCGCGGCGAGCAGGAGGGTCGCGTCGTAGCCCATCGGCGTGAGCCGATATGCGTACCGGGGCGGTCGCTCCTGGTAGAGCTCCTTCTCGAGGATCCCCTGCTCCACCATGCGCTGCAGACGCGCCCCCAGGATGTTCGGCGAGATCGACAGGCGCTTCTGGAACTCGTCGAATCGGGTGACGCCGTAGGTGCACTCGCGCAGGACCATCGGGATCCACGGGTCGCCCAGCAGATCGGCGCTGCGTGCGATGGGGCAGGGCCAGTGATCGAAGCGGTTGGGGCGCACGTCGTTACTCCTCTCGAACCGTTGGGGTGAGGCCGGCGACGCGTCGCCGGTGTTCGGCCAGGATCCGTTCAGCCTGGTCCCAGCCGAGGGGCAGCACGCTGCGCGGCAGCTCGACGAAGGCGGCTTCGACCGCGGTCGCTGGAATGCCGCCGTGCTTTGCGGCGCGCCGATGCGTTTGCGACTGCACGAACGCACGCAGCGCCTCGGCGTCGGTCCACGCCGAGAGCGTCCAGACCGCGCGCCCGAGGATCTGCTGCCGCGCGGCGAAGCCGACGAGGCCCGGGCATGCCGTCATCTTCGCCAGCACCGCCCGCAGCTCGCGCGAGAACGCGCCGCGACGGCCGCGATCGATCACGCCTCTCGTCACAGCGACGAGCACCGTTTCGGTCTCGGTCGGCTCGGCGCCGTCGCAGTCGGATCCCGCGCTGCCCGGGCCGAAGTCGACACCGACGGTGGCTCGGTCGAGACGAAGCCCGCGGACGAGCCGCTCGAACGCAGTGGGCCCGGCGAGGCGATCGGGCCGTCGCTGGGCAGGGGCGTGAAGGTCGAACGGGGTGGATCGCATGCCCAGATACTACTGACTTGCAAGTTGCAAGTCAACGGCTATCGTTGGGGCTTCACGACACGCGCCTCGCCCCGCGCCCGGGCTGCATGATTCGAGCGTGCCCAACAATAAAACCGATCGGAATCAATATGTTACGAGCACGAACGGCCCCTTCGCACCTGGCCCTTGTTCTTCTACTTTCGGCACTCGCGGGCTGCGCGTCTCGCTACGTCGAGGCACCCGAGCCGGTGGAGCTCGACCGCCCGGCGGCCGAGGCCACAGACATTCAGGCCCAGAAAGAGGACACCGACCTGTCCCGCTCGCTCGAGGCGCTCTTCTTCGCCGCCAATGCGCCCGGGGGCTACGTGTTCTGCGAGGCCGATCCCGAGACCGGTGTCTGCGAAGACCCCGACGACGGTCTCTCGGCGACGGGCGTCGGCGGCACCTTGTTGCCGCTGCTGCTCGACCTCTCGGAGATCTCGGTCGACGAGGTCAACGTCGATCCGGCTGGCTGGAGCTTCCGCTCGCGGTTCCATACGCGCGTGAACGGGATCCCGCCCCAGTGTGTGCGCTCGACCGCTCGCGTCACGATCAACGACAACGGCTCGGCCAACATCGTCTACGGTCGCTTCTACTGTTTCTGGGCCGTGATCGGGCACGTGGTCACGCGGTTCGAGATGTCGGTCGACCGTGTCGATCCGACCGATGGCAGCTTCGCCGGCTACTATGCGCTCGGCTTCAACGGCACCGGCAACGCCGACGGCTCGGGCTACTACCGCGCGACGCCGGTCGACGCGAACCCAGCGGGTTCATGAGCGAAGCAGGTGCATCGATCGAGACCAGATGAGCTGGCAGCACACATTTCGCACCTGGGGAACGACCCTCGAAGAACAGCGGCTTTCGTACCCCTGTGACGAGGTCGTACCCAACGCGAACGAGTGCTGGTGGCGAGGCGTCGACGTCGAGGCTGCGCCCGAAGCGGTCTTTCCCTGGCTCTGCCAGATGCGGGTGGCGCCGTACAGCTACGACTGGATCGACAACTTCGGGCGTCAGTCGCCGCGCTTTCTGACCCCCGAGCTGCAGCAGCTCGAGGTCGGACAGACGTTCATGCAGATCTTCGAGCTCGCGTCGTTCGAGGCGGGTCATCACGTGACGATCCGATTGCCCGAATCAGGTCGGTTTCCGCCTTCTGCGATCTCGTACGTGGTCGAAGCGGCAGCGCCGGGGCACGCGCGGCTTCGCGTCAAGCTCGCGCTGCATCTCGGGCCGGGCGTCCTGGGCCGGGCCGTTGCGCTGGTCGGCCCGGGTCTCGACCTGTTCATGATGCGCAGGCAGCTCCTCAATCTGAAGACGTTGGCCGAGGCGCAAGGTTCATGAACAGCAACCAGCGGGCGCGATGCGTCGACTGGCGCGAGCGGCTCGTCTCGGCGCTGCGCCGCCAGCGACTGGGTGTGGTTCGAACGCCGAGATGCGTCGGCAGGTCAGGTCGCGAGACCCGACTTGTTCGACTCGGCGGCCGACCCCGCATCAATGGCGATCCCGAGCGATCGCGCGCGACGGAGCATCGATGAACGACTTCGTCACGCTTCGAGACGGTGCAAAGATTCACGTCGTCGACTGTGGCGCGGGTATTCCCATCGTTTTCATCCACGGGACGGGCCTCGATACGCGAATGTGGAAGGCTCAGATCGATTTCTTTGCAGAGCGGTATCGGACGATCGCATACGATATGCGCGGCTTCGGGCGCTCTTCGGCGCTCACGGGCGCTGAGTACTCGTCGTCGAGTGATCTCGAAGCGCTCCTCATCGAGCTCGAGATCGAGAATGCGCACATCGTCGCGTTGTCGAGGGGAGCGCGCGCAGCCATCACGTTCGCGCTCGACCACCCCCAGCGCGTGCGCACGCTCGCGCTGGCGGGGGCCAACATCAATGGGCTGAAGCTGTCGCCCGAGTTTGCTGCGATCAGAGACGACGTTGCGAGACATGCGGCGGCCGAGGGCGTCGAGTCGGCGAAGCGCGCTTGGATCGAGTGTGCCCTCTTCGAGAGTGCACGCGCGCACGAAGACGTAAGCCGAGCGATCCAAGAGATGCTCGACGACTACGATGGCTGGCATTGGATGCACCGCGATCCCGAGAAGCGCACCAAGCCCGAAGCCGAAGCGCGGCTGGAAGAGATCGAAGCGCCGTGTCTCGTGGTCGTGGGCGAACGAGATCTGCCCCACTTTCACGCCGCCGCCCGTCTGCTCGTGCGCCGGCTTCCCCATGCTGAGCGCGTCGAGATCGCGGGCGTCGGTCACATGTCGCCGATGGAGGCGCCGGAGCGCTTCAATCGCGTGCTCACCTCGTTTCTCGAGCGGCACGTGGACGGCGCTCGAGCCTGAACGGGCCGCTTCCTTCACCGCGGCTTCTTCGTCCTGCGGCCAACGCAGGCTACGCCCATCTGCGGATGAAGCTCGACGCCGGCCTTCTGCAGCGGCGCGTAGAGTCGATCGTGGGTGACGATGCCCGCCGTGCGATTGCGTGTTCTCGCGCTCGCTCGTAGAGCACGGCCCGCTGCCCCGCCCGGGGTAGGGAGATTGCGGCGAACAGGCCGGCCATCGAGCCGCCGGCGATCATGGCGTTCGGCGGATCCTTCGCGCGTGATCCTCACGACATGCGTTCTCTTTCCGCCCCACGTTTGGCCGACGCTCCTCGTCGAGATCGGTCGCATCGGGCGGTCTGGCTTGCCCGCCGCTCAGCTGCCAACGACCCCGCCGTCCTTGCGTCGGACGACCAGCGTGCAGTCTCGCGGCACCGTCTTGCCATCGTCCGGGGCCGGAAAGCTCGTCACCTTCGGGTTGCCGTTGCCCGGGTGCTGCACGTTGACGAAGAGCGCGCGCCGATCGGGTGTCGTGGCGAGGCCGGTGATCTCGCAGTCCGTGACTCCGACCAGCAGGCGCGACAGGTCGCCCGTGAAGGGATCGGCGACCAGCAGCTGGTTCGGCTTGCCCTCGAGCTGCTTGCCGTCGGTGCAGATGAACAGTCGACCATCGGGATCGGCCCACAGCCCATCGGGGCTGGCGAGGCTCTCTTCGGTCTCGTAGACGTCATCGCATACGAGGAAGTGATCCCAGGCGAACTGCGTGCCCAGGTGGCCGTCGTCGTCCCACCAGCGAATGATCTGACCGTGGGGGTTGGGTGCCGTCGGGTTCGCGGCATCGGGTTCGTCGCGCTCGACGTTGTTGGTCAGCGTGCAGTAGACCTCGCCTCCGGGCCCGACCGTGATCCACTCGGGGCGGTCCATGGGCGTCGCGCCGACGAGCGACGCGGCCACCCGCGCGTGGACCAGCACATCGGCCTGATCTTCGAACGCCTCGGCGAGCACCGGGTCGTCGATCGTGAGCGGCAGCCACGCGCCGCGGCCGTCTTCATCGAAGCGCGCCACGTAGAGCGTGCCTTCGTCGAGCGGGCTTGCGCCCGCGGCGCGCAGCTCACGCCAATCGCCACTCGAGACGAACTTGTAGATGAACTCGAAGCGCTGGTCGTCGCCCATGTAGACGACCGTACGACCGTCGTGGGCCTCCACCACCGTAGCCCCTTCGTGCTTGAGGCGCCCAAGTGCCGTTCGCTTCACCGGCCGGGTCGTGGGATCGTTCGGGTCGATCTCGACCACCCATCCGAAGCGATTCGATTCGTGGGCGTAGTCTTCGTTCGCCAGGTCGAAGCGCGGATCGAAGTGGTGCCACCCGTAGTAGCCCGCGCCTCCGACGAGGTCGTAGCGTCGCTGCCGCTCGCTCGGCTCGAACGACTCGGTGCTTCCGAAGTAGAGGTTGAAGTTCTCTTCGCACGTGAGAAACGTGCCCCAGGGCGTCTCGCCGTTCGCACAGTTGTTGAGCGTCCCCATCACGGGGTTTTCGGCGCGGTTCGCCACCAGCGCGTGCCCGGCGACCGGGCCGGACATGTCGATCTCGGTGCCGACGTGAATGCGACGGGCGTATCCCGATTGAGGAACCACCCGCCAGGCGCCGTCGGCTTCGCGCAGCTCGATGATCGACACACCATGCGCGTGCTGCGAGGCGCGAACCTGTTCGAGGGTCTTCGGTCGCTTCGTACCGAGCACTTGCCGATTGAGGCCGTACTCGTGGTTGAGCGCGAGCAGACCGTGGTGGCCATCCTCGTCGAGCGGGAAGAACGTCATGCCGTCGTGCCCGGTCCCGATCTGCTGCGCCTGAGCCTCGCTCGAAGGGGGCCAGCTGAAGGCCGGCGCACCCGCCGTCAGCGGCTCACCCCAAGGCACGATCACCTGAAGCTCGTACTCGTCTGCGATCTGGATCGTCTTGCCGTCGGAGGCCGAGAGCGGCACCGGCGTGAAGTCGACCAATCGCGCGGGCGGGTTCGACCGCGGCACGACACTGCAGCCTGCCAGGAAGCCGACGGCCGCGACCAGCGAGCCCTTCATCAGCTCGCGCCGCCGCAGGTCGATGGGCGGCGGCGCCTCCGCAGCCCGAGCACGGCTCGGCGCCGGGGCCAGCGTCGACCCCGCGCTCGCCGGGATCGCAGGGGCGCCCCTCTGGGATCTGGGCGGCGACTGTAAGGAATGCGGGGTGTCGATCGTCAATCCAATCAAGTGATGAAGAGCTGCGTCACCGCGATCGAGCGGTGGCTTCACCTGGAGTTTCGAGATGGCCGAAGCGACGAAGTGTCCCTGTCCGACCCCGTGTGCGTGCGAGCGAACCCCAACGGGCTGCTGCTGCGGAGAGACGTGCGCATGTGGCGATGCGTGTCGCTGTGAAGCGAGCTGCGGCTGTCCCGCAACGCAGAAGTAGCTTAGCTTTCGAGGCACGATGGCCGTGCGCAGTTTCCAAGACGAAGTCGTCGCGAACGCTCTTCGCGCCGAAGAGGTCGCCCTGAGGGGTGTTCTGCGCGCGCGGGTGCATCCCGACGATCTCGACGATGCGTTTCAGATCGCCGCGATGCGCGCGATCCGCAGTGCGGGCTCGCTTCGCGATCGGGATCGGGTCGTGCCCTGGCTGCACCGCCTGTACCGAAACGTGGCCACAGATCTGATGCGCCGCCGCGCGCGTCAACGACAACAGTTCGGCGGAACGATCGATGAGCTGCCCGACCCCGCGACCCAGGCTCGCGTCGATTCGTGTGCCTGCAGCATCAGCCAGACGCAGACGCTGGCCGACAACTATGCCGTCATTCTGAGCCTCGTCGACGTGCGTGGCCTCACGCTGCGCGAGGCGGCCAGCGTGCTCGGCATCTCGGTGAACAACGCCACGGTGCGGCTGCACCGCGCGCGCAAGGCGCTCAAGAAGAGGATGCGCGACCACTGCGGCGTCGAAACGCTGCGCGACTGCGTCGACTGCCTCTGCGTCTACGAAGGCTGCTGCGAAACGGCCTGAGCGCGCCATGGCCCGGTCTCACCCCTCATCGTGAGACGGCGACCTCCGTGGCCGGATTGAGGTCTTCGCGCGGGTCCGTCAATAGCCCTGCTGGGAACTCGACACGCAGCGCCGGCGCCTCGGTGTCGAGGCAGAGCTCGTGGTTGTTGTCGCCATCACCGAGGTCCCCGATGGCGAAGGGCGAAAGTGCGGTGACCTCACCCGCGTCGTCTTCGACGAACACCCTGTACGCCTCGCGTTCGACGTCGTCGATCTCGCCGCCGCCCGGCTTCGTCACGCCGCCTGTCCACACGACGCGCACGACCTGACGCGTCGAGTCGGGGCAGCCGCTGCCGCCGCCGAAGGGGAAGCGTGTGGGCGACTTGCCGAGCTCCCACTCATCTTGCGGGACGATCTCGGCGTGGAGCAGCGTCGGCCCCGCCTCCAGCCGGGTCGCGTCGACCTGACTGCCTCGAAAGTTCGATCGCTGGTCGTGCGAGAGCACGTTGCCCACGATCTCGACGCGCGCGGGCTGATTCTCGATCGAGCCGAAGTCGCCGATCATCAGGATCGTACGGAGCTCGCCCGCGTCGGTGGCCGGCGCGGGGGTGACGCAGACGATCTCACCCGTGCCTCCGCCTTCGAGCACGACGCGGAAGTCGCCCGCCTGCACGGTGTCGAGGTCGAGCTCTTCGGAGAAGATCACCGGCATGCCGTCGCTGCCCATCGAGCCGCCGCACACCAGAAACCGCGCGAGAAACGGGAGCCCGTCATCGAGACCGTAAAATGCGGAGAGCAGCTCGGCGCCGTCCGTCGCCGAGTCTCCCGCCGGCGCAACCGTCGTGTCGGTGGTGTCGACCTGCTCCGCGTTCGACCGACCGAAGACATCACCACAGCCGACAGAGAGCAGAAGGAGCCCGAGAAAGAGGAGAGAGGCTGCGCGGCGCAGCTCGGTGGGGTGTCGCAAGGGCTTCGACTGTGTCATCGGAACCTCCGAGGTGGCCATAGACCGTGTCGTGTCGGCGGGGTGCGCGATGGTGCTCATCGAGAGCGACCCCAGCGTCGACGTCGGCGATGGGCGAGACGCGTCGCTGCGCGTTGCATGCGTCAGAAGTTGTCCTTGCGCTTGCGCGTCTCGGCAAACACCTCGACCGGGTCGGCGCCTTCCATGCCGAGTGCCCGCTGCAGCCCGGGGTCTTCGGCGCGCAGGAACGGGTTCGTCGCCAGCTCGGTCCCGAGTGAGGTGGGCACCGTCGCGATCCCCTTCGCGCGAAGCGAGTCGATCTCCTGCACGCGTTCGGCGAGGGCCTCGTTCTCGGGGTCGACGCTCTGGGCGAAGCGCGCGTTGGCCTGGGTGTACTCGTGCGCGCAGTACAGGACCGTCTCGGGCGGCAGCGCGGCCAGCTTGCCGAGTGAATCCCACATCTGTTCGGCGGTCCCCTCGAACAGCCGACCGCAGCCAAGCGCGAAGAGCGTGTCGCCGACGAACGCGACCGCGTCGTCGGGCATCCAGTAGGCGATGTGGCCCGACGTGTGGCCCGGCACGTCGAACACGCGCACCGTGTGGGCACCGAACTCGAAGCGGCTGTCCTCGTCGAGCTCCAGGTCGATCCCCGGGATGCGCTCGCGCTCGTTGCGCGGGCCGAAGATCTCGCAGCCCGTCTCTTTCTGGATCTCGAGGTTTCCACCCGTGTGGTCGGGGTGCCAGTGCGTGTTCCAGATGTGTGTCAGCGACCAGCCCTTGGCTTCGAGCGCGGCGAGGATCGGTCCGGCTTCGGGCGTATCGACGCATGCCGTGAGCCCCGAGTCGGCGTCGTGGACGAGGAAGCCGTAGTTGTCGGACAGACATCCGAACTGGTGAATCTCGAGCATGGGGCCCGTCCTCTTCGAAGGGGTGCGTGGGCCTCGATCCTAGCATCGGCTGTCTTCGAGGAGCGCAGCATGGGCCCGAGGAACCCGGCCGCCGCGAGCGGCACCTGCTAAGGGTCTTCGGCGTCTTCCTTTCTCGATCGAGGACGCCACTGCGAGCGCCGAAACGGCGATCGCGGGGTCACACACCCTCCATGTCAATCGTTCACTCGTCGGAGAAGCCGTGACCATGCCGAGATCGCGCGGCTGGATGCTGCACGCGATCTTCCTCGCCTCGGGGGCGGCCGGTCTCGGCTTTCAGATGGCTTCGGTGCGCATGTTTGCGGTCGGCCTCGGGCATGAGCTTGCGGCCACCCTCGCCATCGTCGGTGCGTTCTTCGGAGGCCTCGGCCTCGGGGCCTGGCTGCTCGATCGGCCGATTCGTCGCAGCGAGCGGCCCGGCCTCTGGTACGCCGCGCTCGAGGGTCTCATCGCGGTGTGGGGCGTGGTGTGCGCATGGATCGCGGCGCCGACGACCGAGCTCGCGCTCTGGCTCATGGGCCCGATGCCGGCGCCCGCATTGCAGTGGGTCGTTTCGTTTGGTCTGCCTTTGCTCGTTCTCTTGCCGGCCACGGCCGCCATGGGCGCCACGCTCCCCGCGATGGAGCGCCTCGTCGCGGCGCAGGCCGGCCGTGGGCGGCACGTCGGCGGTCTCTATGCCGCGAACACATTCGGCGCGGTGATCGGCACGCTGTCGGGGGCGTTCGTGCTCGTCCCGATGCTGGGGTACCGCACGACGCTCCTGTCGGTCGCGGCGCTGAACGCGGTGTGCGCCGTACTCGTACTGGTCTGGCTGCGATCGTTCGGGGACGCGTCGCCCGAGGTCGAGCCCGTACTCGAGCGAGCCGCCGACCCTACGCCGCTGCGCCGCCGTCTTCTCGCCGCGCTCTTCATCACCGGGCTCCTCGGGATCGGGTACGAAGCGGTGGCCCTTCGCATCCTCGCGCAGGTCATCGAGAACACGGTGTACAGCTACGCGGCAGTGTTGAGTGTGTGGTTGCTCGGCACCGCGGCGGGGGCCGCGGTGTACCAGCGCTTGCAGGGCCGGCTCCGAGCGCCCGCGTCAGTCGCCGCGCGGCTGTTGGCTCTGCTCTCGACCGCGTGCCTGATCGGGGGCGTCGTGTTCGCGGTGAGCCCCGAGATCTACCAGTTTGGCCGCTTCACTTTTGGGAACTCGATCCGCGGCGTTTTGATCTCCGAGGTCGTCGTCGCCGCGGCCGCCCTGTTGCTGCCCACCGCGCTGATGGGCTCGATCTTCAGCCTCCTGACCGAAGAGGCCAAGAGCCGAGGCGCGGGTGTGGGCGAGGCGCTCGCCGCGAACACGGCGGGCGGCTTTCTCGCGCCGTTCGTCGTCGGCGTCCTCGTCCTGCCCGTCGTCGGCACCCGCTGGGCCCTCGCGGCGGTCTCGCTGGGCTACCTGGCGTTGGCGGCCGCCCTGTCGCGCCCCCGGCTCGTTCTCTTCGTGCCGCCGATCCTGCTCGCGCTCGTGCTGCCCGATCTGCGCTGGATCCAGACGAGTGAGGGGCAGCGAATCGTCTCCTACCGCGAGGGCGTCATGGCTTCGGTCGCCGTGCTCGAAGACGAGCAGGGGCATCGCGCGCTCCGCGTCAACAATCGGTTCGCGATGGGCGGCACGACGCCGCTCGGTGAGCGCATGCAGCTTCGCCAGGGGCACATCCCGCTGTTGCTGCATCCTGATCCGACGCGTGCGCTCTACCTCGGTCTGGGGACCGGGCTGACTGCGCTGGCGGCGTCCGATCATCCCGGCGTCGAGGTCGATGCCGTCGAGCTCGTGCCCGAGGTCGTCGACGCGTTGCCGGCCTTCGTGGTCGAAGGCCGAAGCCTGATCGACGCGCCGCGCACGCGCGTCTACGCGGCGGATGCCCGACGATTCGTGCGCACGAGCGACGAGACCTTCGACGTCATCATCGCCGATCTGTTCCATCCCGCGCGCGACGGCGGCGGCATGCTCTATACGCGGGAGCACTTCGAAGCGGTGCGGGAGCGGCTCGATCGGGGCGGGCTGTTCGTGCAGTGGCTGCCGATGTACCAGCTCGATGAGCCCACGCTGCGCGACGTGATCCGGACGTTCCTGAGCGCGTTTCCGAGCGCACGCGCCGTGATGGTCGAGGTGCGACTCGACTCCCCGGCCGTGGCCCTGGTCGGCGTACGCGACGAGTGGCCCGAGTACGGGCCCGGCTGGATGGACCGGCGTGTTCGAAGCGAAGACCTGCGACGCGCTCTGGCGGGTCTCGACCTCGAGACCGACCCGAGCCTGTTCGGCATGCTGATCGCCGAGTCGGAAGCGCTGGGTGCCTACGCGGGGGATGGACCCGTCAACACCGACGACCACCCGATCGTCAGCTACGGGGCACCGCAGATCACCTCGCTGCGCGGCCAGCCGCGCTACGCCCGCTTCGTCTCGATGCTTCGCGACACTGCGCCGCCGTCGGTGCCCTGGTCGATCCGCGACCCGGCGTTCCGGGCCCAGCTCCACGAGCTCATTCGGCGCCGCAACGCGTTCATCGAGCGCGTCGTCTCGGAGCAGGGAACGACGCCCTGATCCCGACATCGTCACTCGCCGCACCGATGCCCGGCCGATTCCGAACGCGCCGGCGTGCCTGTAGTTCCGCGTGCTCGAGGCCTCCGTTCAGGGCGGGGGCTAGGCGAGCGAGGGCGCGCCCGCCGACCGAAGCGGCTCGTACGCGGGCGGCGCGCCGACAGACAGGCGCGCACGCACGTCTTCGAGGGGCAGTGGGAGCAGTGCCTCCCAGTCGACCCCCGGTGACCAGGCTGCGTTCTTGCCTCGGCGCCAGGCTTCGCGCACGAGCCGCCACTGCTCGCGGTCGCTCTCGATCAGCGCCGTGCCCACGATGACCGCAAGCCCGAGACTCCACGACTGAGCGAGGTCGAAGGTGAGCAGCGCGACTTCGCCGCGCAGGTCGCGCCCGTAGCCGGTCAATACGTGCTCGAGATCGTGCAGGTCGCGATAGCGCGCCATGAAGCGGGCTCGGTCTTCGCCGATGTCGGTTGCGTCGTACTCGGCTCCGTTGCTGGCCTCGACGAGTCCGTCCGCGCTGATCTGCTCGCGCGCCGTGAACTCGGCGTACGTTCGCCCGAAGCTGCCCTCGGGCAACGATTCGAGATACGTGCGGTCGCGCAGCGTATCGAGCAGATCGCGCTTCTCGTCGAGCACGCGGCGGCCGGTTTCGCTCTGGGCGAAGCGGTCGAAGTCGCGCTGATACGAGCTGCCGCTCAGGGCATCGAGCAGCTCGAAGACGGCGACGGTGTCGTCGGGATCGGCGTACGACTTCTTCAGGGCGCGCCAGGCTTTGAGGGGTTGGTAGGGCATGCGTCGTTCTCCTCGTCGATCGACGGTGCGTGCGGTCTACGGGCGCAGTCGTGAGAGAAAGTGATCGACCTGGGCACGCTGGCGAGCGGCCGTCCAGCGGCGCGGGTCGAGGATGGCATTCGAGCCGATGCCGTCGATCAAGAGCAGGAGCGCTTCGCTCTCGAGTTCGACGTCGATGTCGTGTCGAAAGAGGCCCTGCTCGATGCCCCACTCGAACATTTCGGTGGCCGCGTTGCGCCACTCGCCGTTGCGATCGCGCAGCTCGCCCGCGAGCGCCGGGCTCCAGGCAGAGCGGCCGAAGAAGCCGATCCAGACGCGCCACTCCTCGCGTCGCGCGGCATCGAGGGGCAGCGCCTCGGCGATGACGTCGACGAGCTCCGACGACTCGTTCTCGAGATGCGTCTCCATGCGCTCGGCGACGCGGCGGTTCAGCTCGCGGAGGGCGGCGACCAGCACCTCGTCCTTGTCGTCGAAGTAGTGGGTCACGGCGCCCGTCGTGCAGCCCGCGGCCGCACCGATGTCGGTCATCTTGACCTCGAGGCCCAGGTCGGCGATCGCGCGGACGGCCCCCGTCGCGATCGATTGGCGGCGCTCTTCGTGGTCGACGATCCGAGGCATGCCTTTATCGTAACCGTCATTACGTAAAAAGCAATCGGGCTCGCGTCGGAGGCGTCTCACGGGCTCCAGGCGCTGCGGCGTCAGTCGGGGCCCGCGCTGCCGTTGCGCTCGGCTTCGAAGACGAAGCCGTCGTAGCCCTGCGCGGCGACCTCGGCGATGCGGTGGAAGTAGGCGGGCCCGCCCAGGTGGACGGCGAACTGTCGAGGCTTGCCGGCGATGTTCGCGCCCGTATACCAAGACTCGGTCCGCGGGAAGAGGGTCTGGTCAGCGAGTGTGGTGACCTCGCGGTCCCACGCGCGCTCAGCGGCCTGCGTCGGCTCGACGGCCCCCATGCGTTCGTCCTGCAGGTGGCGCACACAGTTCGCGATCCACTCGGTCTCGAGCTCGGCACCGAGCGGCATGAGATAGAGCACCCCGGGCGTGCCGGGCCCGTGGATCATGAAGAGGTTGGGGAAGCCGTGGATCATCAAGCCGAGGTAGTTGTGGAACTGGCTCTCCCACCGCTCGCTGAGCTTCATGCCACCGCGCCCGATCGGGTCGAGGCGCAGCATCGAACCGCTGATCGCGTCGAAGCCGGTAGCGAGCACGAGCACGTCGATCCGGTGCTCGCCCGACGCCGTGCGCACGCCCGTCGCGGTCACCTCTTCGAGCGGGTCGTCGCGCAGGTCGACGAGCGTGACGTTGTCGCGGTTGTAGGTCGCGTAGTACCCGTCATCGAGGATCGGGCGCTTCGTGCCGTAGAAGTGGTCGGGCTTCAGCTTCTTCGCGGTTGCCGGGTCGTCGACGATCTCCTCGATCTTCCCGCGAATGAACGCACCCACTTCGCGGTTGATCTCTTCGTTCACGAGGAGCTCGGGGTAGTTGCCGAAGACGAACGCCAGGGTGCCCTGCGCCCACAGCGCTTCGTAGAGCGCGCGTCGCTCTTCGGGCGTCTCGTCGAAGGCCGACCGCCCGTTGCCCGGCATCATCGGCAGCAGCGCATCGGGCGGCGGGGGCGCCACCATCCCAGCGCGCACCTGGTCCCAGTTGTCGCGAACGAGCGCGAGCGCCTCGGGGGTGAGCGGTTGGTTGCGCGCGGGCACGGTGTACTGCGGTGTGCGCTGGAAGACCGTGACGTGCGCCGCCTGCTTCGCGATCTCGGGGATCGCCTGGATGCCCGATGAGCCCGTGCCGATGACGCCCACGCGCTGGCCATCGAACGAGACCGCCCGCTCAGGCCAATCGCCCGTGTGGATGCACTGACCCGCGAAGCGGTCGATGCCCGGGATGGCGGGCTTGTTCGGGGTCGAGAGCGCGCCGACGGCACAGATCAGGTAGCGGGCCGAGACCTGGTCGCCGGCGCTCGTCTCGACCGTCCAGCGCTGGTCGTCATCGTCGTAGCGCGCGCCGCTGATCCAGGTCTCGAGCTGGATGTCGCGACGCAGGTCGAAGCGGTCGGCGACGTGCTCGAGATACGCGAGCACCTCGGGCTGGGAAGATTGCGTCTCGGTCCAGTCCCACTCCTGCACGAGCTCCTTCGAGAAGGTGTAGCCGTACAGCGGCGCACTCGGGCCATCGACGCGTGCACCGGGGTAGCGGTTGTGCCACCACGTGCCGCCCACCCTGGGTGCACCATCGTACGCGCGCACCGACAGACCCATCTCGCGCAGGTGATGGAGTGCGTACATCCCGCTGACGCCGGCTCCGATGACGACAGCGTCGTAGTGCTCGTGGGTCACGTCGGTCGCTCCTGAGTCGGGCAGGTGAGGGGGTGCTCCCGGACGCGTGCGCTCAGTCGCCGAGGTGCGTCTCGAGGAAGGCGAGCGTCTCGCGATCGAGATCCTGCCCCTCGACCGGCACCATCAGCGGGAACCCGTGCCACATCGCATCGTAGACGTGGAGGTCGGCCGGAATGCCCGCCGCGCGCAGTGCGCGGTGCAGGCGGACGGTGCAGCTGAGCAGCAGGTCGCGCGTGCCCGTCGACAGCAGCGAGGGCGGGAAGCCCTCGCTGAAGTCGCCGTAGACGGGCGACAGCAGGGGGTGGTCGAGGGCTTCGCCCCCAGCGTAGGCGACGGCCGCGTCGCCCAGCATCGCGTAGCTCGACAGCGTCGGGTCGACGCCTTCGTTGGTCTCGTAGCTGTCACCGATCTTCGCCAGGTCGGCCCACGGTGTGTGCATGATGGCCGCGGCCGGCAGCGGCAAGCCCCGGTCCCGCGCGGCGAGGATCACCGAAGCGGTGAGCGCCCCACCGGCCGAAGTGCCGAAGATGGCGATCTTTCGCGCATCGAGCTCTTCGAGCAGTTTCTCGTAGACCGAGACGCCGTCGTCGACGGCAGCGGGGAACGGGTGGTGCGGCGGCATGCGGTAGTCCACCGACACGACCCGGTAGCCGGCGGCGGCGAGGCCCAGCGCTTCGAGCACGCTCAGATCGCCGCCGAACATCGTGTAGCCGCCGCCGTGCAGGTTGAGCAGCAGGCGCCCGGGCTTCAGGAGTGACTCGTCTCGCGGTCGCACCTCGCGCACGATCACGCCGGCGAGCGTCGACTTTTCGACGACGACGGGGGCCTTCTCGATCGCCTCGCGCACGAGGCCCTCGAACATGCCGTTGCTCTCGGCGACGCGTTCCTCCCACTCGGCGGTCGACGCGGGGGAAGGCCGGTCGCCGGCACTCATGTCGACCGGCTGGGCGAGGAACGCTCTCGCTTCGGCGCTCACGTTTTCGGGGACGGGGTAGCGCGGGTTCGGGTTGCTCATGCGGGCTTCGCCTCCTCGCTCTCGATGATCGCGTCGGGATGCCGCCGTGCGAGCGCCGACCGCACGCCTTCCCGCCACGGCACACGGCAGGGGCCCGCGAGCGCCTTGCGCTTCGTGTTGTCGAGCACCTTCATGCCCCACGATGCGTCGGGGCCTGTCTCGATCTTCATCTCCAACCCGGTCAACGCCTCGACATAGGCGATGATCTCCTCGACCGACGTGGTCTCGTCGCCGCCGAGGTTCACGACGACGGCCGGAACGTCTGCCTTCAGGATGAGCTGCTGAACCTGCTCGGCGATGTCGTCCTCATGGATCGGTGAGCAGTAGCTCTCACCGCTCTCGGCGCGGGTGTATGCCATGCCGTGCTTCATGAATTCGTACACCACCATGGGGACGCCGCCGTGACCGCGGGCGCCATAGGCCACGTCGAGCCGCGTGATCACGGTCGGCAGACCCAGGGCTCGGGCCTGGAAACGTACGACCGCCTCGGTTGCGAGCTTGCTCGAAGCGTAGTGCGGTGCATACGTCGAGTAGCCACCGAGTGCATGGTCTTCATCGACCGGCTCGGGTGAGCTCGCCGGGACCCGGTAGACGCTGGACGACGACATGTGGAGGAACCCGCGCACGTCGCGGTACCGCTGCATCAGGTAGCCGGTGCCCTCGGCGTTCTGCTCGAAGCCCTGGCCGGGTGTCTCGGGGTTCTGATTGACGCCACAGTGAAAGACGTAGTCGACGTCGGGCAGGTGTGACAGGTCGGATTCGCCGAGCGAGAACCGAGCAGTGCCGATCCCGGCCGCTTCGAGCTCGGCCTTCGCTTCGGGATCGGAGAAGCGCGCGGCCGCCCAGACCTCGTTGTGAGCGTTGAGCTTCTCGGCGAGCGGGCGGGCGACCTGGCCGGTGGCTCCGGTCACGAGGATGCGATGGCCTTCGAGCATGTGAGCTCCTTCGTGTGTGGTGGCCGGGCGATGGGGTCCGGGGCGCACGACCCGGCATCGTGCAGGGGCTCCGAGCATGTTCGGCCAGCGCGGCTCTACGCGTTGCGTTCGGCGCTCGGCGACGCTTCGCCGGCCGTCTCTCAGAGCCGCTTGAGGACCGCCCCCTGTGAGTTGAAGAAGAAGCCACCGCAACCGATGAGCGCGGTTGCGGCGTCGCGCACCTGGCGTTCGCCGGCGTCGCCGCGCAGCTGGGTCACGGCTTCTCGAAGATGTCCCGTTCCGCGCGACGCCCCTTCCGAAAGCGATCCGCCGTGGGGGTTCATGGGGACGCGGCCGTCGATCATCACACAACCCAGGTCGTCGTCCCATTGGTCCTGCATCCACCGGCCGGCCTGGCCCGGCTTCGCGAAGCCCATGTTCTCGATCCAGCCGAGCGTGATGATGCTGAACCCGTCGTAGGGAAAGAACACGTCGATGTCGTCGATCCAGACGTCGCTGCGCGCCTTGAGCGCGTCGACGACGACGTGCTGGCCGTGTCGCGCGAGGGAGGGGAGCTGATCCTCGTCGTTCCTTCCGACCATGCCGGCGGTGGCCGCGTGTACCACGACGGGATTCTTCGTGAGCGCCTTCGCCTTCTCGGTCGTCGTCAGGATGAATGCGTCTGCGCCGTCGACCGGGATGTCCATGTCGAGCATGCAGAGCGGGTCGCGAATCATCCGCGCTCCGAGGTAGGCCTCCATCGTGAGCGGCTTCTTCATCGTTGCCTTGGGGTTGCGAGCCGCGTTGGCGCGCATGTTGAGAGCGACCCGCCCGAGCGTCTCGCGCGGCACGTCGAACTCATGCATGTACCGAGCGGCCCACGCCGTATACGCCGACGAAGGATCGATCGATTCGGGCATGGGCGGCGCCTTCAAGCCGCCCCCCATCATCCCCGCCAGATAGCTGCGAAAAGGGTCCTGCGCCGCGGAGCGCGAGTTCCAGGGTGCGCGGGTGAACGCGAAATAGAGAAGGACGGTGTCGCACTGTCCCGAGTAGATCGCCGTCATCGCGTCGACGAGCCCGAAGATCGCGACCGGCATCGGACTCGAGTGATGCGTGATGTCGGTGAGGCCGAGGATCGACGACATCTGGTTCGCGCGCGGTGCGCCGGGCTCGAGCGCCCCGACGACACCATCGATCTCGCTCGAGTCGATGCCCGCGTCGCGAATCGCCGCGATCGAGGCGCGGGCTGCGAGCTTCGCCGGAGAGACCTCGCCGGCGTCCCGGCTGAACTCGGTCGAGCCGACGCCGATGATCGCGATCTCGTCCCGCATCGGGTTCCGGGTCGCCAAGCTCAGCCCCCCTGCTTTCGAAACACGGGAAAGGGATGGCCGTAGCGTTCGATCCAGTCGAGCTCGACACGCAGCCCGATGACGATCTCTTCACGCGGCAGATCGATCACGGTGCTGCTGAAGCGCACGCCGTCGGTGCCGTCGAGGTCCACCGTCACGACGGGATGGGGCCCGGCGGTGTAGTCGACCCCGGGCGCTGGCGGGCCCTGATGCAGATGCATCGCGAGATGGACCTCGCCCGAGCCCTCGACTTCGGTGGGCACGATGCGTTCGGACCAGCACTCGGGACAGACCGGCTTCGGCGGATGGTGGAAGCTGCCGCAATCGGTACAGCGATTGATCAGAAGACGCCGGTCGAGCCACCCGCGAAAGTGGTGCTTCGAATCGTGCGAGATCTGGACCCAGGGAAATCGCTCGACCAGCTCGGCGTCGGATACGGACTCGCTCATGTCACCTCTGTCGCCGCCGCCACGCTCACGTGGCGGACGGCCGATCTCGGTCGGCGGTGGCTTGCTGTCGGCCTGACGCCGGCTAGATCTCGACGTTGTAGAGCCGCGCCGGCGTGTCTTGCAGGATCGCGCGAACGACGTTCTCGTCGACACCGGCCAGTGCGTCTTCGGCGTAGTCGGCCGGCCTCGCTGCGATGCTGTTCGGGCTCGGGTACTGGCTCGTCGGATGCGGGTAGTCGGTCTCCCACATGACGTTGTTCGGGAAGCGGCTCACCGCCGTTTGGATCGCACCCTTCTCGAACCAGAAAGAGCCGTAGATCTGGCGTGCGAAGTACTCCGACGGCAACAGGTCATACTCGGGATGCTCCTTCTGGACCTCGCCGTTCACCCACTGCCAGTCGAACATCTCGAGCGCACATGCGAGCCAACCCGCGCCGCTCTCGACCGACACGAAGTCGAGATCGGGGAAGCGCGCGCAGACGCCCCCGAAGATCAGGCTCGCGAGACAGCGCTGGTTGTCGAGCAGAGCGAGCGAGCTGCCGCGGGCGAAGTTCGCCTTGAACCCCATCTCGGCCGAGTCGTCCATCAGATCGCTCAGGTCTCCTGCGCCGATGTGAAAGCTGATCGGTAGACCCGCCGCCTGGGCCGCGGCCCAGATGGGATCCCAGTGCTTGTGGGCGAGGGGCGGCTCGTCAAACGTCTCGGGTCGACTCCCGAACAGAACGGCGCGATGCCCCTTGGCGGCCGAGCGCTCGATCTCTTTCACCGAGGCGTCGACGTCCCAGAAGGGCAACGCCATGACGGGCAGCAGGCGGTTCAAATCGGCGCTCGCCCAGTCGGCGAGGAAGTCGTTGTAGGCGATCACGCATTCGAGCATCAGCTCGGGTTCGCCGAGCCGCAAGAAGCCGCCCGACCCGAAGCCGCCGAGGTTGGGGTAGAGCACCATCGAGTGGATCTGCTCTTCGTCCATGAGCTTCAGGCGAGCGTGGGCGTCGTACGAGGCGGCGGGAAGGTCGTCGTAGGTCAACGGCGCGTCGGGATACGTGCCCGTGTGGCCGGCCATCGTGTAGAGACCGGGTCCGCCGACCGGCGCGTCGCCGATGAACCACGTATCACGGCCTTCGATCTGCTTGATGTGCGGCACCTTGTCGCCCCACTTGCTCGCGACGCGGTCGGTCCACACGGTCGCCGGCTCGGTGATGTGGGTGTCGATGTCGATGACCTTGTACTTCTCGAACAGCTTCTGATTCATCGGGTGGCTCCAGGCTCGTCGGATGGGAGATCGATCCGCGGGCCTTCGCGATCGCCGGTGCGGCGCATCGCTCGGCCCGCTTCGTGTTTCGCGCGGTCGGGAATGGACACGTCTCGCCCTGCGGCGGTCACTTCGCTCCGAGGGTCGGGGTCTCGGCCATCTCTGCGACCGTGGCGGCGTCGAGCACGTTCATGTCCTTGTCGAGCGTCTCGAACACCGGGCCGTCTCCCGCAAGGAGCGAGAAGAAGACGAGGGCACCGTCGGGGCCGCCGCGCTCCATGTGGGCCTCGCCACCGGGGCTCATCACGTACGTGCCGGCGGGCCGCACCTTGTGCTCGCCTTCGCTCCCGTCGTCATGGATCTCGATGATGTGCTGCTCCCCTTCGAGGACCAGCACCGCGGTGTCGGCGACGTGGCGGTGGAAGTGGCAGTACGAGTTCGCGGGCCAACGCACGATCAGGTCGAGGCGACCCGTAGCCGGGTCGGCGCCCAGAATCGCCATCTCGTACTTGCAGGGGTAGGGCTGGGTCGGATCTTCGATCAGCGTCCAATCGATCTTCTCGCCATCGAACTGGTAGGCAGCGCTCATCGTGCATGCTCCTCGTCATTGGTTCGCACCGAATCCGATCACATCGATCACGCCGAGTGCGCAAACGGAATTCATCGGAAAGGGTACACCCGACCAGCCGATGCCACTCCCGGAGCCCGCAGCATGACTGATCAAGGAAGCGACGCGCTGCGCTCGTGGCCGGGCCGCAGGCGAAGGCCTCAGCGCTCGGCGAACACCGCGTCGATCGGCTGATCTCCGTCGAGCAGGTCGACGACCCGCCCGCGCGCGTTCGCGTGTGTCAGTGCGGCTGCGATGCAGTCGGCGACATTCTCTCTCGAGATGTCGACGCCGCTTGCCCGGGTCACATCGGTCGTCACGCGGCCGCTGCCGGGCGCGTCGGTGAGCCGCCCGGGCCGAAGAATGGTCGACGGCACCGGGCTCGCGCGCAGGCGGTCGTCGGCCAGCTTCTTCGCGACGAAGTAGTGGCGCATCGCCGGCGGTCCCTCGAGCGGTCGATCGGCGCGCAACGCGCTCACCATCACGAAGTGCTCGATGCCCCGCGTCTCGCTCAGCTCGATGGCGCGGATCGCCCCGTAGAGATCGATGAGCAGGGTCTTGTCGCCGCCGGTGTGGCCGCCCGAGCCCGCCGTGAAGACGGCGCGGTCACATCCCTCGAAGGCATCGGCGAAGGCGCCCTCGAGGTCGCCCTCGACCACGTCGACGGCCGGGCTGGCGAGCGCCGAAGCCTGCGACGCGTCGCGCACCATCGCGCGCAGCTCGAGGCCGTACGTCGCCGCCTTGCGACAGAGAATGCGGCCGATCTGGCCGTGGCTTCCGATGACGAGCGTCTTCATGCGGTCTCCTCGATGCCCGCGCGTGTTCATGGACAGCGCAACGCTAGAACACCCGGTCGAGATCGCTGAGTCGTGCGGAATGCGCCTGCGCGCCATGGATCGAGCGGGGTAGGGCTCTACCCTTCGCAGGCGTGCACCTGGAGGGCGCGACGATGGACACGGATCTCTGCGATCGCTCGGCGGTCGAGCTGGCGAAGCGGGTCGCGAGCGGCGAGCTGTCGGCGCGCGAGCTGCTCGCCGCGCACCTCGCTCGCATCGATGCCGTCAACCCCGATGTCAACGCCATCGTGACGCTCGTCGCAGAACAGGCCGAAGCGTGGGCGCTCGCTGCCGACGAAAAGCAGGCCCGCGGTGAGCCGCTCGGTCGGCTGCATGGGCTGCCCATCGCGCACAAGGACGCCGTCATGACGGCGGGCATCCGCAGCACGATGGGGCTCGAGGTGCTGGCCGAGCACGTGCCGACCGCCGACGACCTGCTCGTCGCGCGCGTGCGCGCCCAGGGCGCGATCACGATCGGCAAGACGAACATGCCCGAAGCGGGGGCGGGCTCGCACACGTTCAATCCCGTCTTCGGCGCTACACGCAACCCGTACGACCGAACGCGAAGCTGCGGGGGGAGCAGCGGCGGAGCGGGCGTCGCGTTGGCGACCGGCATGGTGCCGCTCGCCGACGGCAGCGACATGGGCGGGTCGCTCCGCAACCCCGCCAACTGGAACAACGTCGTGGGGCTTCGACCCTCGGTGGGCCGAGTGCCGAGCGTATCGGCCACCTCGGGCTGGGATTCTCTTTCGGTGCTCGGCCCCATGGGTCGCACCGTCGAAGACGCAGCTCTGCTTCTCTCGGTGATGGCGGGCCCCGACCCGCGCGCGCCGCTCTCGCTCGAGACACCGGGCACGCGGTTCGCCGAGCCCCTCGACCGCGACTTCGAGGAGACGCGCATCGCCTACGACGCCGATCTCGGCGGCCTGCCGGTCGACCCGCGTGTTCAGGCGGTGATCGAGACCGCTCTCCCCGTACTCGAGTCGCTCGGTGCATCGGTCGAGCCTTCGACGATGGACTGGTCGGGTGCGAACGAGGCGTTTCAGGTGCTGAGAGCGCACACCTTTGCATCGGGCTTCGCGAGCCTGCCGCCGGCGGCGTTGGCGACCCTCAAAGAAACGCTTCGGTGGAACATCGAGCTGGGCCGCGGTCTATCGGCCACCGAGCTCGCCGAGGCCGAAGCCCGCCGCACGGCGCTCGTCGCGCGATTCGCGTCGCTGCTCGCGGCGAACGAGTTCGTGGTGATGCCGGTCAACCAGGTGCCGCCCTTCGACATCGAGCTCGAATACCCGACCGAGATCGAAGGCGTCGCGATGGAGACCTACATCGACTGGATGAAGTCGGCCTCGTTCGTGACGCTGACAGGGCACCCGGCCATCTCGGTTCCGTGCGGCTTCACCGATGAAGGCTGGCCGGTGGGGCTGCAGATCGTCGGTCGCCAGCATGACGACTTCGGCGTCTTGCAGCTCGCCTACGCCTTCCAGCAGGCCACCGAGCACTGGAAGCGACGGCCCCCGGTCGTGGCCGGGCCGGCGTAGCATCGCCGCGCGAGGTCGACGGCGATGCCCGATTCAGCGCGCCGAACGCGAAGGCGGTCGCCGCCGCCCGTTCATCCGCGCGCGCGCCACATCGGTGTGACCACCGGCGAAGAGCCGACCTGAATCTCACCGACGATCTCGTAGCCATGTCGCTGGTAGAACGCAATGTTCGACGGGTTCGAAGACTCGAGGTAGCCCGGGGTGCCGTGGTCGTCGCACATCTCGACCCCGTTGCGCATCACGTGGCTGCCGAGGCCCTCGCCCTGACGCGACGCGTCCACTCCGATGAACGAGAGGTGCCAGTGCGCTTCGGCCGGGGTGTGCTCATCCATGTGCTCGAGGAGCTTCAGGGCCTCATCGCACCGCGGCGGCGGGATCGTTTCTTCGAACAGGGCCACGACGGCGTCGCCGTCGGGTGTGACGCCGGGGGGCAGCCAGAGCGCGACGCCGCCGAACGCCTCGTCCGCGTGGGCACCCGAATGCTCGAAGGCGCGACCACCGAATGAGGCGACCAGCCTCGGAAAGCTCCGCAGATACACGTCGCTCTCGGGCCAGAGCCAGCGCATCGTCGGATCAGCGGCGAAGGCCATCGTCAGGGTATCGACGGCGCGGTGCACCTCGGTGCCCGCGATGCGACGAACGTTGGGGACCGGACCGCTGATTGCCATTCGAGTGGGTTCCTTCTGATCGGCCGACCGCGCACGTCAGGGCACGATGCCGCGTGTTTGTCTCTCGGACCGGCCGCGCAGGGATCGGCCACTCACGAGACGTCAGACCGAGGCGCGTCCATACGCGCCCTGACACGGAGCGGTGATAGCACGTCTCATGAGGGAGCGGAGTCGGGGTCGCGACTACGCGCGTTCGTCCACTGCCTCGAGCTCGGCCAGTTGCGCCTTCAGCTTGGCATTCTCGTCCACCAGCGAGCGGTGTCGACGTTCGACCACATCGACGACCTCGTCGGCCGTGAACCGCGGCGTGATGAACTGCGGGCAATTCCAGTCGAAGGCTTCGACCTCGATGACGAAGAGGCGCTCGACGTGGCCCTCGCCCTCGACGGCGAGCCGGTCGGCGAGGTCGGGCGCCTCGGCGGCGTCGAGCACCGCCGCTCGACCGGCGATCTTGA
Source organism: Myxococcota bacterium (assembly GCA_965250285.1). Taxonomy (GTDB): domain Bacteria; phylum Myxococcota_A; class UBA9160; order UBA9160; family UBA4427; genus CAYYSY01. Next base: position 3,640,246 of record OZ252299.1, on the reverse strand, counting down.
GCCGGGCCCGGCCCGGGTAGTCCATCAGGATCAGCGAGACCCGACTCTCCCCCTCCAGGTTGCTCTTCGAGATGTACTGCCGATTGCCGCGGTAGTCTGCGAACCCGATCTCGTTCGGCCCGAGCACGCGCAAGAAACCCGCCGGCCCGCCTCGGTGCTGGATGTAGGGCCAGCCGGTCTCGGTGACCGTCGCCATGTAGAACGAGTCGCGCGCTTCGATGAACGCGGCTTCGGCCTCGCCGAGCCCGCTCGGCGCGGGGCGCGCGGTCATCTTTTCGTAGGCCGTGCGCGAGCCGCGGCGCGTCTGCTCGGCCTTCACGGTGTCGGTGAACATGATGTCGCCGTAGTGCTGCATGCGATGGATCCTTCGTGCTGGCCCGATGGACCGCTACGCCTCGATCGGGGGAAGGCCGACGCTGAGCCGACCCTCGTTCGTCTTGAGTGAGAAATCGGTGCCGCCGTGCGCGTCGCCGCCCGGACCGCACAGATAGGCGATCGCCTGCGCGACCCACTCGGCGGGGATGTGGGCCGAGCTCGGCAGCTGACTGACCGGGTTGATCCCCGAATCGCGAATCTCTGACTGCATCCGCGTGAGCACGGTGCCGGGGCTGAGCCCGATCACCCGGACGCCGCTCGGTGCGGACTCCTTGTGTGCGCATCGGGTCAGCGCGAGGACGCCGGCCTTTGACGCGCAGTAGTGGCTCCAACCTTCGAGCGCGTTCGTGGCGGCGCCCGAGCTCAGATTGATGACCGTGCCCTGCCGCGCCCGGGTCATGTGCGGAAGCACGGCTCGCAGACCGTGGTAGACGCCGGTCAGGTTCACGTCGATGGCGTTCGACCACCTCGCTGGCTCGCTGTCGGCCAGTCGCGCGATGGGATCGATGAGGCCTGCGTTGTTCACGAGGATGTCGAGCCGGCCGTCGATGGCGAGCGCGGCATCGCGAGCCGCCTCGAGCGTCGCGTAGTCGGCCACGCTTCCGGCGACGACGCGCGTCTCGGCCGGGCCGCTCGACAGCGCCTCGGCCAGCGCATCGAGCCGCGGCCGGTGCGTGGCGACGAGCACGACATGGATGCCCTGCGCCGCGAAGTGCCGTGCGGTCGCTTCACCGATCCCGCGGCTTGCGCCGGTGACGATGGCGGTCGTGTTGGGGATCGAAGTCATGCTGTTCTCCCTTCGGGGGCCGCTCGCAAGGCGCTCGCTGGCTGGCCGTGATGACGGAGAACAACTTATTGAACGAATCAATCGCATTAAATGGCGTGCCTACCAAATAATAAGTGCGTAATCTGCACGAATGGATACCGACGCACTCACGGTCTTTCTCGAGGTGGCCGACGTCGGCAGCTTCGCGGCCGTCGCGAAGCGGCGGCACGTCGATCCGTCGGTGATCTCACGATCGATCAGCGGCCTCGAAGCCCAGCTCGGCGCGCGGCTCTTTCAGCGCACGACCCGCCGAATGACGATCACGGCCGAAGGGCGCCAGTTCTATCTGCGCGTGAAGCCGCTGCTCGAAGAGCTCGAAGACGCGCGCGAACACCTGGCTTCGGGCACCGATGCGCTCGAGGGCGATCTTCGTGTGACGGCGTCGGTGTCGTTCGGAGCACACTGGCTGGTGCCGCGGCTGCGGGGCTTCCTGCAGCAGCACCCGTCGCTCGATCTCGATCTGCAGCTCAGCGACGCGGTGCTCGACCTCATCGAAGAGCGCGTCGACCTGGCGATCCGGCTCGGCAAGCCCGCCGAGTCGAGTCTCGTCGCACGCAAGCTCATGTCGGTTCGATACCGCGTGGTGGCCGAGCGGGGCTTCGCCGACGAGCTCGAGGTCGCGCACCCCGAAGACCTCGCTGGCCCCGCGTGCATCGCCATGAGTCTTCCAGGCCTTCGCGATCAGCTGAACGCGCGTACTTCGACCGGCGAGACGATCCATGTGCCCCTTCGCCCGCGCGTGTTGATGAACAGCGCGGCCACGGTGCGTACGGCGATGCTCGAAGGGCTGGGCTTCGCGGTGCTGCCCGACTGGCTGATCGATGGCGATCTCGAGACGAATCGCTGCGTCGATCTGCTGCCCGACTACGAGGTGGCGGGCACGTCATTCGACAGCGGCGTCTGGCTCGTCTACCCGGTGCGGCGCTTCCTGCCTGCGCGCGTGCGGGGGTTCATCGAGTATCTGACGGGCGTCGCCGGTTGAAGCGGACGCGGGCCCGAGTCGCATCGCCGCGGTGCTCGAGGCTCATTCGGGTTTCGACCAGCGCTTCGCATCACGGCCGAACTTCTGGAGCGCTTCGATGCAGGGGATCGCACTCAGCCCGCGCCGGCTACACTGCCGTCCCGACCGCCGAGTGCCCGGTTCAGGCTTCCGGGGGTCGGTCAAAGCTGGAGCCTCGCGCATGAGCACGTCGAGGAAGATCCCGGTAACGGTGCTGTGCGGGTTTCTGGGGTCGGGTAAGACCACGCTGCTCAGGCGTTGGCGCCACGAAGACGCGCTGCGCGACGCCGCGCTCGTCGTGCACGATCTGAGCGAGTTCGGCCTCGACGCCGAGCTGCTGTCGGATGACGACGTGAAGCCCCAGGCCGGCCGTCTCGTCGATCGCGTAGCCGCTCTGCATGGCGTCCACGCCAGAGAACAGCTCCATCCCTCGGCGAAGAGAGCACTGGGCGAGATTGCGACGCTCGATCCCGCGCCCCCGCATGTTCTGTGTGAGAGCACGGGTGTTGCCCGGCCGTGGCCGCTGATCACGGCGCTCACGCAGGACGACCGCTTCTTCCTGCGCCACTTCATCGTGACCGTCGACGCGCTGAATCTGCATCGCGACTTCGCCGATGGTCTCGTCTTCACGGGCGAAGCGACGGTGCCCGACGATCCTGCGCTCGCGCGCGCTGCCGGCGTTTTGGCCGAGCAGATCCTCTTTGCGAGCGTGATCATCCTGACCAAGATCGACACGCTTCCCCGGTCGGTCGTCGACGCCCAGGTGCGCACGCTGCAGAAGCTCGCGCCGCAGGCCACGGTCGGGCTCTCCGCCCAGGCGGGGCTGTTGCTCGATCAGCTCGACCCCACGCCAGCGCCCAACCTCGGTGAGCTCGAACGCCGCGCCAGGCAGTTCGGGCTCAGTCGAGAGGCGGCGACCGTCGAAGATCTCGAGGCGATCGTCTTCCGCGATCCGCGCCCCTTCCATCCGCAGCGGCTCTACGACGCTTGCCAGCGCGAGCTCGGCACCGGCCTGTATCGCATCAAGGGCTTTCTGTGGCTCGCGTCGCGCCCCGAAGACGTGCTGCTCTGGCAGCAATCGGGCAGCCAGATCGCGCTCGAGCTCACGGGTATCTGGCGGGCCGAAGCCGTCCACAACCGCTACGGCAAGCTGACGCCCAGCGAAGCCGAGCTGCTTCGCGGTCGGCTCGAGACAGAGCACCCCGTCTTTGGCGACCGGCACAACGAGCTCACGCTGATCGGGCTCCCCGCCGCGCGCGAGGCCTTCGCAGCGGCGCTGCGCGGCGCCCTGTGCACCGAAGACGAGATCGAAGCCTGGCAACGTGGTGCGCCGTTCGAAGACCCCTGGCCCAAGCGCGTCCGCGAGATCGAGTGATGCGACCCGATCGCGCAGGTGACCCACCGAGCGCGCACGCGGCAACGTCGGCGCCGAGGGTCGGTCGAGCCGGGTGGGGGGTCGGAGGATCGATGCTGGTCGCGAGGGCTCGACCCGCATCGATCGCGGCGGGCCCGCTTATGAGAACACCTGTCTACCGAGTCATGTCGGCTGCACGCCAGAGGTACCAGCTCGCGATGCTGCGGTAAGGGCGCCAGCGCTCGCCGCGGTCTTCGATCGCGCGGGCAACCGGCTTGGTCGACCGCCGGAACGAACTCGTGAAGCCGCGCTGGATCCCCAGATCCTGAATCGGCAGCACGTCGAGCCGGCCCAGTCGATCGGTCAACAGCTGGTCGAGCCGCTGGCGCGCGACGAGCAGGAGGCGTTGGGCACGCTCTTGCAGAGGTTGCTGTCTTCGATGGAGCCGACCGATCTCGAGCGGCGCACCCTGTGCCGCCTGTGTGACGATCGTGTGTGCAGCGACTGCCCGATCCCCGCCGACTTCAGGCATACGGACACGTAGCCTGCGCTCATGCCTGCTTCGGCGTGCGCGAGACCGAGCGCGGCCCTCGCCGAGCAGCCGCGAACGACACATCGGGTTTCCAGTGACACCACAAAGGATCAGCTGAGCTGCCAGCGCGATCCGCATCACGACACTCCGCTGCGTCAGAGATGATGATCCTTCGGCTCGGGCGGCTGCATTCCGATAGAATGAGCGATGGCGCCGAGACCTTCGGGGCCGAGAACGATCGGGGCTCTGCCCGATCCAGCCCTTCGCGGAGGCCCCATGGCCCGGTCGCTCCTCTTGATCCCGCTCGCATTGCTTCTCTTCGCCGCGGTTCCCTCCGCCGCCGACGCCGTCTGCGGCAACGGCGTGGTCGAAGCCGGTGAGGCATGCGACGACGGGAACGTCGTCGACTTCGACGGCTGCAGCGCCAGCTGCCAGGACGAGTTCTGCCCCGACAGCTGTGAGGTCTGGTTCGACGGCTGCAACACGTGCCTGTGCGGCGACGTGCCGGCCTGCACGAAGCGCGCCTGCTTGCCCGCTGATCTCGAGCCGGCCGAGTGCCTCGACTTCGCGCTCTGCGGCAACGGCGAGGTCGAGCTCGGTGAGGAGTGCGACGACGGCAACCTGATCGACTTTGATGGCTGCAGCGCCGAGTGTCAGGACGAGTTCTGTCCCGACTCGTGCGAAGTCTGGTTCGACGGCTGCAATACCTGCCAGTGCGGTGAGGTGCCCGCGTGCACGCAGCGGTTCTGCGCACCCGACCAGATCCAACCGGCCGAGTGCCTCGACTTCGCGGCCTGCGGCAACGGCGAAGTCGAGCTGGGCGAAGAGTGCGACGACGGCAATCTCGTCGGCTTCGACGGCTGCAGTGCCGACTGCGAGATCGAGCTCTGCCCTGGCTCGTGCGCCGTCTGGTTCGACGGTTGCAACACCTGTCAGTGCGGCGTAGTGCCCGCCTGCACCAAGCGCTTCTGTGCGCCCAACGAGATCGAGCCGGCCGAGTGCCTCGAGTTCGGCTCACCCTGCGGCAACGGCGTGCTCGACCCGGGCGAGGAGTGCGACGACGGCAACACCGCCAACGGCGACGGCTGCAGCTACGACTGCCGAGTCGAGTGCCCGGGCACCTGCGACTCGTGGTTCGACGGCTGCAACTACTGCACGTGCGGTGAGACACCCGCCTGCACGCGCATCGCCTGCCTTCCGGAACAGATTCAGCCCTCGATGTGTGTGAGCTTCAACACGGTGTGCGGGGACGGCATCTGCGATCCCGGCGAAGCGGGCTGCCCCGCCGACTGCCCTGCGGCCGTGCCGAGTCTGCTGCCGCTCGGGCTCGGGCTACTGATTCTCGCCATGGGCGGCGTTTCGCTCTGGATGGTTCGGCGCGAGGCGAGGGCCGCATAGAATCGCTCTCGGGCCGCCGGCGCGAACGGGCGAGCAGCGCGGGCAGCGCGCGTGACACGATCGGCCTCGATCGAATCCGACGGCCGCTGTGCGGCGGGTCATTCGCCGGGCGGAGAGCATGCGTGGGCGAGTCGAGCCCCCGAACCGATCCACTCTCAGGCAGCATCACAAGGACGACGCGCGCGCCCACGATCGATGGCCCGGCGTGCAACGGAGTCCGGTGCTCGATCGTCTGCGGAACATCTGGAGACCGGAGGTCTTCCACTATCACCATCTCCTCGAGCGGGGCGGCGGGCCGTTCGAAGGCTGGTACGTCAAGCTGGTCGACCACGATGGTCGGCAGCCCTATGCGTTGATCCCCGGTGTCTTCCTGGGTCGGGATCGCCATGCGTTCATCCAGGTGCTCGATGGTCGGGCCGGCACCGCGACGTATCACCGGTTTCCGATCGATGCCTTCAGCGCGGCGCGTGAGTGCTTCGACATCGAGATCGCCGGCAGCCGTTTCTCGACGTCGGGGATCCGCCTCGACATCGAGCCGGGCGGTTCGAGTGCGGATCAGCGCGTTCAGGGCGAGGTGAAGTTCGGCCCCTGGCAGCCATGGCCAGTCACCGTGCTCTCGCCGGGGATCATGGGCCCCTACAGCTTCGTCCCCTTCATGCAATGCAATCATGGCATCCTCAGCCTCGACCACGCGCTCGACGGCACCCTTTCGGTCGACGACGTCACCACCGACTACCGTGGCGGGCGAGGCTACGTCGAGAAGGATTGGGGTCGGAGCTTCCCGGCCGGATACGTGTGGGTGCACAGCAATCACTTCGCGCGCGCCGGGATCTCGCTGACGGCCGCCGTCGCGATGATCCCGTGGCTGACCGGCACCTTCCGTGGCTACATCATCGCGTTTCTGCTCGACGGCGAGCTGCATCGCTTCACCACGTATACGGGCAGCGTGCTCGAACGCCTCGAGATGAGCGAGACCCACCTGCATCTCGCCATTCGCAACCGAACGCACCGGCTCGTCGTCGATGCCGAGAAGTCTGACGGCGCGATCCTGCATGCTCCCTACGAAGAGCAGATGATCGAACGCGTGGCCGAGACGATGACGTCGAACGTCGGTGTCCAGCTCAGGCGACTCGTCGACGACGAGGTCGTCTTCGAGGGGCCGGGGGTCAACGCCTGTCTCGAGGCCCAGGGCGATCTCGACGCGGTGCTCGACCGGTGAACCGCGCAGGCCGGCGCCGAACATGATCGAGGCGGTGCTCGACCGGATTGCGACGCTCACCGAGCGCCGACCGCGCTGGGTGGTCGTCGGTGGATTGATCGCTGCGCTGTGTTCGCTGCAGGCGTTGCGCGTGCCCGTCGATCTCAGCTTCGCGGGCGTGATGGATCGCTCGAACCGCGAGGTACAGCGTTACTTCGCCGCTTCGGAGCGCTTCGGGCTGGGCGGCATCATCCCCGTGCTGCTCGAAGGGCCCGAGGATCGACTCGACGACGCGGTGGTCGATGTGCAGCTGGCGCTCGATGGCCGCGACGACATTCGCGAGGTGCTCGTGCCGCCTCCGCGCGACTGGCTGATGGCGCGTGCGCCCTATCTGGTCGATGCCGACGTCTTCGACGAGTGGGTCGCGCTGGCTGAAGCGCCCGCCGACGCCACTGCGAGCCGCTCCGTGATCGCGAAGCTCGAGGCGCTGGCCGACCTTCGGGCGCCTCGCGCACCGCCCGGTGAGCGACTGGTCACCATCGTGATGAGTCACGACACGTTCGAGCTCGCCCTCGATGCCGACGTGTATCCCGAGATTCGCCGCATCGTGCGCGAAACCGTCGAGCCGCTGGGGGTGACGCCGCGATTCTCGGGCATGCCAGCCATCGTGACGCAGGAACGCGAGGCGACGCTCGAGCGCCTTCGCTGGCTCGGGCCTGCATCGCTCGTGCTCGTGCTCGCAATTCTGCTCTTCGTCGAGCGGCGATTGCTCGTGCTCGCCAGCATCGCGTGGCCGATGCTGCTGAGCATCGGGTGCACGCTCGCCTTGATCGGGAGCGTCACCGGTCGCCTCACGTTGATGGAATCGGTGTTCGGTGTACTCGTCTTCGGGCTCGGCATCGACATCTCGATCCATCTGCTGATGAGAATGCGCGAAGAGCGCGCCGCCGGAGAGGACTTCGAGACGAGCCTGCACCGGGCCATGACCGGAACGGGTCGTGGCGTCGTCGCGGGGGCGGCGACGACCGCCGGCGCCTTCTTCATTCTCGCGTTCTCGCCCGACCCGGTGTTTCGGCGCCTGGGGTTCGCCGGCGGGGTAGGGCTCATCCTGTGTCTCGTCTTCCTCATCACTGCGCTCCCGCCGCAGTGGCGTGCGATCGAACGCCGCAGCGCTGCCCCCGCGCGCAGGCCCGGTCTGCCCGCGACGCTCTGGCTTCGCTCCGTCGCGGGGCTCTGTCGTCGAAACGCCATCGTCACCCTGGTCGTGATCGCCGGGGTCGTGACGCTCTCGGCCCAGGAACTCGGCCAGATTCACTACGAGACGAACCTCGAACGCGTCTTCTCGCGCGACATCGACGCCGTCGATACGGCCCAGCGCATCCACGACCTCTTCGGCATCGATCCGAGTCCCTGGGTCGCGACGGCCGGCGATCTCGACGAGGCCCGCGCGCTGACGGCTGCCTTCGAGGCCGAGCCCACCTTCGACCGCGTCGAGAGCCTGTCGTCGCTCCTCCTGCCCGATGCCAACGAGCGCCGCGCGACGCTGGGCGGGATATCGGATGAGCTGACGCGGCGGGTGCGTGAGCGGGAGCTCGCCGCCATGCAGCTCGAAGGGGCGGCTGCAGAGGGCGCCCGCGACGCGATCACGCCGCTCACGATGCTGCTGGTCGCCGACAACCAGGGGCCGCCCGAGCTCGACGGCCTCCCCGAAGTGCTGAGGAGCCGACTCGTCGGCCCCGATGGTGAGCTGATCGTCTATGCCTACTCGGCCGAGCCGGCCCTCGACTCGCGGGTCGCGGCGCGTGAGCGTCGAGTGGCCCAATCGATTGCGCCCGATGCCACCTCGATGAACGTCCTCTACGAAGCGCTGATCGGCACCGAGCGCCCCTGGCTGCCGCCGATCCTCGCAGCCGTGGTCATCGCGATCTTCTTCATGGTGTTCCTCGATTTCAGGCGTCCCCGACTCGTGCTGCTGGCGCTTCTACCGGTGACGGCGTCGACGATCGTGACGGTGGGCCTGCTCACGGCGTTCGGCTTCTCTTTCAATACGATCACGCTCGTGGCCATTCCGGTCTTGCTCGGGCTGGGCGTCGATGACGGCATCCACACCGTCCACCGATTGATCGAGCCCGGCACGCGGCAGATCGAAGACGCAGTCGGCTCGGTGGCGCCGAGCATTCTGCTCACGACAGCGACCACGTGCGCGAGTGTCGGCTTGCTCTTGTGGACGCGACATCCTGGCATCGAAAGCGTGGCGACGCTGCTTCTCGTTGGGCTGCCGATGTCGCTGCTCATGACAGTGACGCTGCTGCCGGCGGCGGCCGCCATCCTGGGATGCAGACCGGGTGCCGAGCGAGTCGCCCCTGGGCCGATCGGGGAGCCCTCACCCTAGGGCGCTTCGCATATTGGTGGGCGCGGGCCCCCAGCGTGAAGAGTCGGTGGCGTGGGCTCGGCCCTGCGCGCGTTCATCCTCGGCGTCGTGGGCCGGGATTCGCCAACGCCTCGATCGTCATGCGGGCCACCTCGCCCATCGTGAGGTTGCGTTCCATCGAGATTCGTCTCATCGCGTCGTAGGCGGCCTGCTCGGTCAACCCGTGGTGGTCCATCAGCAGGCCCTTGGCCCGGTCGATGGTTCGGCGCTCGGTCAGGCGCTGCTGCGCGCGGTCGAGCTCTCGCTCGAGATCGTGCTGTCGCTCGAGCAGGTTTCGATGCTCCTCGAACCGAGCGATGGCGACGTCGAGCACGGGCCGGACACGGTCGGGGCTCAGTCCCCGAACGACGTAGGCCGCCACACCCGCCTGAACGGCCGTGCGAATCGCATCCGGGTCGGTCTCGTCGACAAACATCACGATCGGATAGGGGTTCTGTTCCGTCAGCCGCTGCATGCTCTCGAGCGTGTCGCGGCGTGGCGCCTCTTGCTCGATGATCAAGACGTCGGGGCGAACACGGGCCACGGTCCGTTCGAGATGCTCGGTCGACGAGTCGATGGCTACCACCTCGCACCCCGCAGATTCCAAGAGACTCGTGACTTCTACGGCTCGCTCTTCGCAGTCGTCGATCAACATGACTCGAAGCGTCACCGCGTCGCTGATCACACGTCGCCTCCATGAAGGTCTTGAATTCGAACGGCACGTGCCGCTCGTTCTTGGCCTTCGTCGCGAACTCGATGGATCGCGCTCGCCGGTTTCTCGGCCGAAGTCGAAGGCCAAGTCGATTCGATGATGTCCACTCGGTTCATTGAACGTGGCGACCGATGCAAGAAGCAAGCCTCGCGCTTCATCGAGGTTGCAAGCACGAGTGCACCGGCTGGGGCGATCGGTTGGGTGGGCGGCTGTTCGAATCGGCATGGTTTCTGAGCAGGCGTTGCCAGATCGCTGTGCATGGGGCCACGCGACGTTCAGCGCACAAAGCCTGCCGCGATCGTCGTCTGATCGTGCTTCGTGGCATTCGGTCGACTCGCTTCGTGCAGTTCGCCGCCGTTGGCGTACCGATCCTGCACAACTCGGCTTGGTTTGCCACGCACCTCATCTGCCCGGCTGCGCGGTCCTCCGACTTGGCACGACCCGTGCTTACCAAGCCCTGTAGTGGCGCAGCCAACACGGCTGTCGAGAGGCAAGGGCGCTTCTCTCCCATGCGGGAGAGTTGCGCCCTTTCTTTTTTTCGGCGCACGAGCGCGCGAGACGACTCAATCGGTCGTGTGCGTGCTCACTCTGCACCGATCTGACCGAAGAGGAGGGCGTGATCATGGACAAGCAGGAGGCGAAGACGCTGGCGCTGGAGGCCAAGAAGGCGAAGGGGCTGACGTACGAACAGATCGGAGAGGCGGTGGGGTGCGACAAGGTCTGGGCCGCGGCTGCCATCGAGGGTCAGGCGAGCATGCCCGAAGCCGAAGCGTCGAAGCTCACCGCGCTCCTCGGCTTGTCTCCCGAGGCGGAATCGGCTTTCCAGGACTTTCCGCTCAAGGGATGCCTCGACGCATCGGTCCCCACCGATCCTCTGATCTATCGCTTCTACGAGATCATGCAGGTCTACGGCACATCGATGAAGGCGGTCGTCCACGAGATGTTCGGCGACGGGATCATGAGTGCAATCGACTTCGAGATCGACATTCAACGCGAAGAAGATCCGAAGGGCGATCGAGTCGTCATCACGTACAACGGCAAGTTCCTGCCCTACCGAAACTGGTAGTCAACGGCGAGAGGGGCTGAGAGGCACGGAGCGGGTCGAATGACCCCGACCGACTCGGCCCGACAGAACCGGTCGAACTGTGCACGTCGAACGTGCAAGGAGGATCCGACAACGTGGCTGCCTACGCCGACCCCTTTGATCCCAAGAAGCTTCTCTGGAACGGGTGCCCCTGTGGACGTCACCGCTCGCTGATCGAGCATCAGATGGCGATGGCCGGGGGAGAGGTGGATGCCGCTTCGAGATTCGTCTGCGAAGAGGTCAAGCCAGACCGAGCCTCGCCTACGCCACAGATCAAGTTTGCTGGGGGCGCGTCGCTCGCGGGCCAGCCCGAATGTCTCGATCCTGACTGCGTCGATCCCATGTGCCCTGCCACGGGCGACGCCCCGTCGAGCATGTCGCTCGCGAGCGAAGCGGACGAACCCACGGGCGACGACATGGATGCGGCGCTCGAGCGGTGCGTCGAGTCAGCCGTGCTGAAGGGCATCTTCGGGACCGACGTCAGCCGCCGTAGCTTTCTTCGCGCTGTCGGGTCGGGGACGGCGCTGGCCGCAATCAGCTCGATCTTCCCGCTGGAACAGGCGAAAGCCGTTGCCATGGAAAACAAGGGGGCGCTCGAGAAGACGAACCTCAAGGTCGGCTTCGTGCCCATTACCTGTGCGACGCCGATCATCATGGCGCACCCGATGGGCTTCTATAAGAAGTGGGGGTTGGACGTCGAAGTGATCAAGACCGCAGGTTGGGCGGTCTCCCGCGACAAATCTCTGTCAGGCGAGTACGACGCCTCGCACATGCTGACACCCATGCCGCTGGCGATCACGCTCGGTGCGGGTTCGACGAGCGCACCCTGGACCATGCCCGCGGTCGAGAACGTCAACGGGCAGGCGATCGTCCTATCGACCAAGCACAAAGACAAGAACGATCCCAAGATGTGGAAGGGCTTCAAGTTTGCGGTGCCCTTCGAGTACTCGATGCACAACTTCCTGCTGAGATACTACGTCGCCGAACATGGTCTCGACCCCGATCGCGACATTCAGATCCGAGTGCTGCCGCCGCCCGAGATGGTCGCCAACCTACGCGCCGATAACGTCGACGGGTACCTGTCGCCTGATCCCTTCAACCAGCGGGCGGTCTACGACGGTGTCGGCTTCATTCATCTGCTGACGAAGGACATCTGGGACAAGCACCCGTGCTGCGCGTTCGCCGCGAGTCAGGCCTTCATCAACGAGAACCCGAATACGTTCATGGCGCTCTGGAAGTCGATCATGGATTCGACGAACTACGCGTCGATCAAATCGAACCGCAAGGAGATATCCAAGGCGATCGCGCCGAAGAACTACCTGAATCAGCCCGTCACGGTCCTGGAGCAGGTGCTGACGGGCACGTACGCAGACGGGTTGGGCAACATCAAACGGGTGCCCGATCGGATCGACTTCGACCCGTTCCCCTGGAACTCGATGGCGGTCTGGATCCTCACGCAGATGAAGCGCTGGGGCTATGTCAAGGAAGACATCGACTACCAGAAGGTCGCGGAACAGGTGTACCTCGCAACCGACGCCCAGAAGCTCATGACCGAGATGGCGCTCGAAGGCCCCTATGCGACGCCGCCGACCAAGACGTACGAGACCTACGAGATCATGGGCAAGTGGTTCGATCCGACGAAGCCCGATGAGTACATCGAGAGCTTCGACATCAAGCGGAGCTAGGGGGGAGGCGTGAGCTCTCCGCTCAAGCTGCAGGCGTACGTACTCTCGATCGTCATCTTCGTGGTTTCGATGATGATCTGGGAGGCATCGGTCGGGTCGAAAGAAGAGACCGTCGAGATGGATCCCGAGTACGCGGCGCTCATGGGCGCGACGGCAAAAGGTGCGTCGGCCATGCCCGGCCCGCTCGAGGTCGGCAAGCAGGTCTGGGAGCACGTCGCCGACCCCTTCTACGATGCTGGGCCGAACGACAAGGGCATCGGCATTCAGCTCGGCTTCTCGATCATTCGGGTGCTGATCGGGTTCGGTCTGGCAGTGCTCGTCGCCGTGCCACTCGGGTTCGTCGTGGGTATGTCACCCCTGATGTACCGGGCCCTCGATCCATTCATTCAGGTCCTGAAGCCGATCTCGCCGCTGGCCTGGATGCCACTGGCCTTGTACACGATCAAGGATTCGATCCTCTCGTCGGTGTTCGTGATCTTCATCTGCTCGATCTGGCCGATGCTGCTGAACACCGCCTTCGGGGTCGCCTCGGTGCGCCGAGAGTGGATCAACGTGGCCCGCACCCTGGAGGTCAGCCCCTGGCGGACGGCGGTGAAGGTGATTCTGCCGGCGGCCGCGCCAACGATCATGACCGGCATGCGCATCTCGATCGGGATCGCGTGGCTCGTCATCGTCGCGGCTGAGATGCTCGTGGGTGGTACGGGCATCGGATACTTCGTCTGGAACGAGTGGAACAATCTGTCGATCACCAACGTCATCGCCGCGATCCTGTTCATCGGCGTCATCGGCATGGTTCTCGACCTGTCTCTCGGCTACGTGGCCGGCTTCGTGACCTATGAGGAGTAGACGGTTGAGGTCGCGATCTCGATGAGCCTTCAAGCGAGTATCAGCGTCGAGGGGCTCGCCAAGCGGTTTCCGGCGGTCGACGGCGACGGAGAAGTCGCGATCTTCGAGGATGTGTGGTTCACCGTCGAGCCGGGTGAATTCAAGTGTCTCATCGGGCACTCGGGCTGCGGCAAGACGACGCTCCTCAACATCCTGGCCGGTCTCGACGAACCGAGTGCGGGCGGCGTCGTGGTCGGTGGACGGGAGATCTCCGGCCCGAGCCTCGACCGCGCGGTGGTCTTCCAGAGCCATGCCCTCATGCCATGGATGTCGGCGCGCGAGAACATCGCATTCGCCGTGAAGTCGAGGCACCCCGACTGGGGCAAGGACCAGATTCGCGAGCACACTCAGAAGTACATCGATCTGGTTCGTCTGACGGGATCCGAGGACAAACGGCCGGCCCAGCTCTCGGGCGGCATGAAACAGCGGGTCGGGATCGCCCGCGCGATGTCGATCGAGCCGCAGATCATGCTGCTCGACGAGCCGTTCAGCGCGCTCGATGCTCTCACGCGCACTGCGTTGCAGGAGGAGCTGCTGACGATCTGTGCCGAGACGAAACAGACGGTCTTCATGATCACGCATGACATCGACGAGGCCATTCTCCTGTCCGATCAGATCGTGTTGATGACGAATGGCCCGGATGCGCGTGTGTGTGAGTTCGTCGGCAATACGCTTTCGCCGAAACGCACGCGACACGACATGCACCACGACCCGAACTACTACCCGCTTCGCAACCACTTGATCGAGTTTCTCGTGAATCGGTCCGCCAAGTTTGCAGAGGAGCTGGCGTCGCCCAGCTATGACCCCCGCCATCCGCCGGTCGTACGGCCGGGAGAAGACCTCGAAGCTCCCGATCTGCAAGCAGCCGTCGAGCCGGAGGTCGAAGCGGCGATCTCGTAGAGGGGGAAGGCGAAGGTCGATGAGAGTCGAACGCGAGGAGGGCAGAGGCGCATGAACGGGGCGTCGATGGCGGCGAGTGCGCCGCTCAATCGGTCCGCGTCTTAGCCCGGCGACTGCCTCGAACGAAAGCAGGAGTGCCAGACATGAACGCACGAGCCAAGATTCCCGTCACGCTCATCACAGGCTATCTGGGCGCGGGCAAGACGACGCTCCTGAATCGGATCCTGAACGAGCAGCACGGAAAGCGATACGCCGTGATCGTCAACGAGTTTGGCGAAGTGGGCATCGACAACGAGCTCGTCGTCGGGGCCGACGAAGAGATCTTCGAGATGAACAACGGCTGCATCTGCTGCACCGTGCGAGGCGATCTGATTCGCATCATCTCGACGCTCATCAAACGCGCCGAGGGTTTCGACGGCATCATCATCGAGACCACGGGGCTGGCCGACCCGGCGCCCGTGGTGCAGACGTTCTTCGTCGACGAAGAGGTTCGAGAGAAGGTTCATCTCGACGCCGTGGTCACTGTGGTCGATTCGCGCCATTTCCTCGATTGCGTCGAGACCGAGCACGAGGCCGCCGAACAGGTCGCATTCGCCGATGTGCTGCTGCTGAACAAGTCCGATCTGGTCGACTCGACTCAGGCCGTCAAGGTGACGGAGAGAGTGCGCAGCTTGAATCGCTTCGCGCGCATTCATCCGACCGTCGAGAGCAACATCGACCTTGACCAGGTGCTGGGCTGCGGCGCATTCGATCTGGGACGCATTCTCGAGATCGAGCCCGACCTCTTGCAGGGTGAGGACGACCATGAGCACGATCAGTCGATCCAGAGTGTCTCGATCACCGCCACGGCGCCGGTCAGCCCCGAGAAGTTCTCCGAATGGATCCGCGGTTTCATCATGGAGCGCGGCGTCGACGTGTTGCGCTCGAAGGGGATCCTGGACGTCGCCGACCACGAGCGTCGATACGTCTTCCAGGGCGTACACATGGTGATGGACAGCGCGTGGGGCGCGCCCTGGGCCGACACGCCTCGCGCGAGTCGCCTCGTCTTCATCGGTCGCGATCTCGATCCGATCGCCCTCGAGAAGGACTTCCTTGCATGTACGCAGATTCAATGAGCGTTTCAGCCGCACCGGGTGTCTCGCCCGACGCGGGTGCGCGCGTCGTATCCGATCGCATTCGCCTCAGCGAGCACGCCGTCGACGGGTTTCCCCTCGTGGTGTGTTTCGTCGGGGATTCGAACGAGGCGCTCGTCGGCACGGGAGCAGGTGCTGTTTGGAGCGTTCGGGGAACTGCGAGCGCGAAGAAGGTCTCGATGCTCGGTGCGATGCCCCTGTGCGCGGCGCCGGGTGCAGGTGGAGCGACGCTGTTCGGCACGGATGACGGGCGCGTGCTTCGGCTGACTGGCTCGGCCGCAGAGACGGTCTATGAGCAGAACGATGGGTGGATCGAGCATCTCGTGGGCTCGGCTCGAGGCGTCTGCGCATTCGCAACGGGCAGCAGCGCTCGCATCGTCGACGCCGGCGGTCGCATCGTCGCGTGCTTCGAGGATCATCCGAGCACGATCGCAGGGCTCTCCTTTTCTCCGGACGCGCGACGACTCGCCGTCGCCCACTACGGGGGTGTCTCGATTTGGCAGGTCGACACCCTGGACGTACCAAGACGTCTCGAGTGGCACGGCTCGCACATCGCCGTGGCCTGGAGCCCCGATGGACGGCTCGTCGCCTCGGCGATGCAGGACAAAGAGCTTCATTGCTGGCGCCTTGCCGACGGCAAGGACATGCGGATGGCCGGGTTCCTCTCGAAGTCGCGCTCCATCGCGTGGACCCACGACGGGGCATTCTTTGCTGCCAGCGGCGCCGAGGTCGCGACGGCCTGGGATTGTCGGGGGGATGGGCCGTCGGGCCGCATGCCCGACGAGTGTGGGTACGCCTATGGCGCCGTGGTCACGCAGATCTCTGCTCATCCCAGCGAACGGACCCTCGCGGTGGGCTATTCCAACGGCACGGTGCTGATCTGTGACATCGACGGCGATGCGATCACGGGCCGACCCGGTCAGGGCGCGGCCGTCTCGGCGCTCGCCTGGTCACCCGATGGCGCTTGGCTCGTGGCCGGTCTCGAAGACGGGCGGGTTGCCTCGCTGCAGATCGCGCCCCGAGGCGCATAGGGCATGCTCGACGATCTCTTCTCACCCGCTGCGATCTGAGCGGCCCCGGCGCCCTGCATGCGGCCTGAGCCCCCGACGCCGCCCTTCGGTCCGGTCGCGCGGGGCGCACACGAAACGACCCGTCCGGGCCGAGCGTCCAAGAATCGTCGCCGACCCAAGGAATGGAGCGCATGGATCAGCCGAAACCTCCCTTTCCCCCTTTCGACTTCGAGAGTGCACAGCAGAAGGTGCGCATGGCCGAAGACGCCTGGAACGGCCAGGATCCCGACAAGGTCGCGCTCGCATACACCTCCGATTCGTCGTGGCGCAACCGTGCAGAGTTCATCGCCGGTCGAGTCGAGATCGCTGAGTTTCTGCGCCGCAAGTGGGCACGCGAGCTCGACTACCGACTGGTCAAAGAGCTGTGGACGTTCGGCGGCAACCGCATCGCCGTGCGCTTCGCGTACGAATGCCACGACGACACGGGCCAGTGGTATCGGTCCTACGGCAACGAGAACTGGGAGTTCGCCGAGAACGGCCTCATGATGCGACGCATTGCCAGCATCAACGATCTTCCGATCGAAGCTTCCGATCGCAAGTTTCTTTGGACGACGCCTACGCGGCCGGCCGACCATCCCTCGCTGTCCGATCTCGGTCTCTGAACCGATCCGGCTGGCGGTGCCCGTCCGCAGGCGGCGCTCGAGGTCGGCGCAGTCGATCGAGCTCGACTGCCCTGGCTCGCCGGGCTAGCTGCCTGTGAGCCAGCCGGGTGCGAAGACGAGCACGACATCCCAGACGATCATCGCCACGCTGAGCGAGAACCAGGTGGCCACCGTCAGTGAGAAGACAACCGGATTCTCGGCGCGGGTGATCGACTCGACGAGGCTCGTTTCACCTCTGCGAAGCGACTCGACGGTCATCCAGAGAAAGAGCACGCCCCACGGCCAGCTCCAGCCGAGCAGGGTCGAGAGCCAGAGCGCCGACAGGGCGACGAGGGTACGCGGCTTCGAAGTGGGGGCTTCGCGTGCGGCGGTCGATGTGCTCAATACAGATCCTCGAGCGGGATCGATCGGTGCTCGTGAATGAGCACCCAATCGTCGCCCCGGCGCTCCCAGACTGCTGTGTGGCGGAGCGTGCCCGACATTGGCGCCATGCCCTCGAAGCGGGCATCGAGACGGTAGGCGCCGACGGTCACGACGCGGCCCTCGCTCATCGCCACGACCCGTGCTGGGGTCGAAGGGGCCAGCCGCAGGGATGCCACGCCCTGTGCCACGGGCTGACGGCCGCGCGCGAACAGCCGCGAGAAGCTCCAGTCTTGAGGCGTTCGCATGTACTCGTCGAAGAACACGGCGCCCGGATCCGATGCGTAGAGTGCGCCGAGCGCTTCGAGGTCGAAGAGGCCGTCGGCCGAGGCCCATGCCTCGGCGTAGCGGCGGTGCTGCGCCTCGGCATCGAAGGCGGCAGCCGGGGCCGGCGCCTGTGCAGAGGCGCTGGCGAGCGTGACCCACGCGACGAAGAGTGCGGCCGCCCAGCTGCGCAGCCGGTTCATGCCGTCACCGATCGTGCGCGGTGGATCGGCTCGGGCACCTGACCGAAGAGCCGTGCACCCAGAAACTGGTGGAAGTCGCCGACGATCCGCTCGAGCTCGACCAGCTGACCGCCCTGGCTGTGACGGGCGGCCATGCCCTTCTGGCTGCGCTCGCAGATCACGCGATCCTCTTCGAGGAACGCATCGGTCAGCGTGTCGTTCGTGTCGGCGCTGGCACCGATCCAGGCCGATACGTCGCGGGGTGCCAGCGCGCCCGTCACGACGTGTGTGCGATCGGGCGCGACGGGATGAATCGCGATCCATCCGAAGAACTCGCGGGTCAACGTGGCGATGAACGACGGGGGCAGGGCGACGACGAACTGGTGATCGCGCGTGCCTTCGAGCGGCCCGCCGGTGATGGATCCACGCGCATCACCGAGCGCGTAGTACGCATGGCGGGTCGCGGTGACCGGCTCGAGCGTCTTCTTGTGCACCTTGAAGAGGTGGTACGACTCGACGCCGTTCTCGTAGACGAGCTTCCAGTTCGCATTCCATGATTTGGCGTCGAAGGCGCCGAGCGCCGTGTCGTATCGGCCCATCTCGAACGGCGCGAGGGCGTCGCTCAGGTCGGCGAGGCGCGTCGAGAGGGGCTCGGCCTGGCCGTCGACGTTCACGAACACCACGCCGCACCAGATCTCGAGCGCGAAGCGGGGGAGGGCGTGTCGCTTCGCGTCGATCTCGACGTTGCCGGTGTGGGGTGCGCCGCGAAACGCCCCGTCGTCGGCGTAGCTCCACGCGTGGTAGGGGCACACGAGCGAGCCGCCGTGACCGAACCCGTCGTCGAGGATCGGTGTGCCGCGGTGGCGGCACACGTTCGAGAGGGCGCGCAGCTCGCCGTCTTGTCCGCGCAGCACCACGACGGGCTCGCCGCCGATCGAGAGCGCCACGTAGTCGCCGGCATCCTTCAGCATCGAGGCGGAGCAGACCGCCACCCAATCGCCGCGGAAGACGCGCTCCATCTCGAGCTCGAACACATCCGGTTCACGGTAGGCCGAGAAGGGCAGCGCCACGCCTTGCCCGGGGTGGGCCGCGGTGGCGGCACGAAGGGTCATCATCTCATGCATCTCGTTCTCCTCCGACACCCGCCAGAAACGTGCGAAGCGCGAGCTGCGTCGCGTCGCGGGCGGTGAGATCGCCTTCGGCCACCGAGCCCCAGGCCGTCCAGATCAACGAGTCGGCGATGCGGACCGCCCAGCCGACTGGAACGCTCGGATCGATGACGCCGCCGGCCTGCAGGCGATCGATGAGGGTGGTGAGCGCGTCGATCTGCGCGGCGTAGCGGCGATCGATCTCAGGGTCTTCGATGGGCAGGTGCGCCAGGCACTGGAAGCGGTCGCCCAGCGGCACGAGCCGCTCGAACATGAGCGCGAGCGACTCGGTGGGATCGTCGACGGCTTCGAGGCCGGCCACGGCGGCGTCGGTTGCGTCCAGCGCTTCGATGGCGAGCGCCCGAATCAGCGCGTCGCGGGTTGCGAAGTGTCGGTGCAGCGTTGCCCGCCCGACCCCGGCCCTCATGGCGACGGCCGAGAGCGAGGCGCCGGGATTCTGGGCGAAGAGCTGGAGCGCGGCCGTGAGAACGGCGTCGCGCGAACTGAGTCTGAGTGATTCCATTTGAGACAACTATGTCTCATCTCGCCACAGATGGCAATCGAGTCAGGCCCTACTGGTGGTCGACCGGTGCTCCTTCCTTCTCTCTATCTATGTCCCTGTTCTCGGTCGGATCGGGTGTCTCGTTGCGGTCGCCCTCGACCGCCCCAGCTCGGCGACCTCTTGCCCTGTGAATGCCTCGGCGAAGCCAGCCCGTCGGCTCGGCCCGTCGCGCGCACCGAGTTGACCATTGATCCCGCAATAAATAGAATAAGAATTCTAGTTCTGTATCTGAGGTTCCGCGGATCAGCTTGGGGCTGACCTGGCCGTGTCAGCGCTCGGAGGAAGAGATGACCGCACGCCCCGATGACCACTGCCCCCACTTCGCACAGGCGACCACCGCGAGGCCGCGCACATGAAGCGGCTTACATGGATCGCCCTCGCAGTGTTGCTCGTCGTCGGGTCGGCGATGCTCTGGCAGCACGGCCGCTATCAGCGATTTCGGCAACACCACGCGCAGGATCGGCAGCCGTCTCTGTACGCCGGCGATGCGTTCCACGTGCTCTGGCTGCTCGACCTTCCTGCCGGCCAACCGCTCGAGCCCGCGCTGCGTCGCTTCGTCGGCGCCATCGAGGCGGCCGAGGGCGCGCCGGTCTACGCCGGCCGCGCCGCCGGCAGCACGATCGTGTCTGACCAGCTCGACACTTCAGCGTGGGACGCGGTGCTGCTCGCGCAGTTCGATTCGCGTGCAGCGTATGAATTGGCATCGTTCGACGCTGTCCGCGCGCCGTTCGAGCATTCGTTTGCGCAAGGCATCACGCGGCCTGCAGCGCTGAACCTCGTGTTGCCGCAGATGCTGCTCGGGGTGCGCCTGTTCGACCTCGTGACGCTGAAGCCGTCGATCTTTCCGGTCGTCATCGACACGAGCATCGACATCGACGAACCGCGGAACGCGCGCTTCGCCGCGCTGTTCGGCTCGCTCGGTGCCCGCGCACAGGATGGGCTCGTGTTCGTCAATCTGATGCGTGATCAGACGCCCGAACAGCAGGCAGCCTCGACCGGCGCCCACCCTCGCAAGATGATGCGCGCCATGGCCGAGGGCGGCTATGGCCCGCTCCACATGGGAGAGGCGGTCGCGCTCGAAGGCGACGCAGATTTCGATCGCGTGATGATCAACTACTACCCCGGGGCTGAGTTCTTCCGCTCACTCATGTCGAGCACCTTCATTCAGGAGACCGTCGACAGCTACCGACCGAGCGAGATGGAGGCCCTGCCGACCGTGCCGATCCTCGACCGGCTGTGAGCTGGATCTCGGGCGGCCCGGTGTGCCCCGACCGAGTCGTAGGCGACCGAGCGAGTCCTCCCCGGCCCTCCTGGCATCGCACGAAGGCGCGCACAGGAGACTGCCATGCCGATCATCCGGTTCGAAGGTCGCGAGATCGAGTGCCTAGAGGGCGCCAACCTGCGGACCGTGCTGCTGCGGGCGCGGGTGCCGCTCTACTCGAAGGTGGCGCGCGCGATCCACTGTCGAGGCTTCGGTACGTGCGGTACCTGCGCCGTGCGCATCGAGGGCTCCGTCAGTCCGCCGACGTCGGTCGAGCAGTGGCGGCTCGACTTTCCGCCGCATCGAGCCGAGCGCGGACTTCGCCTGGCGTGCCAGTGCAGCGTGCTCGGCGATCTCGAAGTCACGAAGTACGAGGGGCTGTGGGGCCAGCACGTCGAGCGGCCGCCGAAGTCAGAGCCGTAGCGGACGGGGCGAGCGCCGATTCGATGGGGTCGCGATGCCGGGCGGTCAGACGCCGTCTTCACGGGTGAAAGGCCACCCGCTGAGCAGATCGGCGCGATACGCGGGCCAGCTGTCGCGCAGGTAGAGACCGAAGGGGACCCACCAGATCAGATCGTTGGTCAAGATCACCCACACGGTCTTCGCGGGCCACGCGCCGGTGGCGATCATGAACGCGAGCCCAATGGGGCCAAAGATCTTCCCGAGCAGGCCGACGAGCGCAAGCATGAAGCCGCGCTCGGGTCGGCGAGCGACCTCGGCATAGACGACCCCGTAGAGCCCGATCACCATGCCCACCGTCGCGAACACGACCGGGTGCTGCATGGGCGGCATGTCTGCGAAGCGAAACACCCACTGCGGATCGAGCCCCGAGTAGAGCCCCCACACGACGTTGTAGACCGCCGCGGCGACGAACGTCGCGCGGTGCATGCGCCGGTTGGGGATGAGCGCCGTCGCTGAGTGCGCGGTCGGGCTCATTCGGTCTCGACTCCGTCGATTGCGGGTGCGGTGGGGTTCGGGGACATCGACGCAGAACATCGCTCGCGGGCTGACGGAGCGCACGCACCATCAGCCAGGGGCGCTCGATTCGGCGGCTCGCTCGAGAGAGACCCAGCGGTGCGCGACCCACACGCTCTGGGAGATTTCGCCGCTGCGCCTCTACTGCCCCTGCGCTTGCGAGAACCCCGGCTCGCCGCTCTCGTGCTGATAGAGGTTCTCGGTCTTGATCACCTCGAGGCCGACCTCGTCGATGGCCGACAGCAGATCGATCACGCTGCGGTAGTCGATCGTCTCCTGCGCCATGAATCGGCAGCGCCAGTGGTCGGTGCAGAGCGTCTCGGGCAGTCCACCGGGGTAGACGCGCACACCGCGGTTGGTGATGACGGAGAGCTCGAATTGCTCGCCCGCGAGCGCTTCGAGCCGGGTGCCGAGTGATTTGGGCGAGCGATCGGCGTCGTTCCAGGCCAGAAAGACGTCGACGCCCACGAGCTCGCGGTGATTGGGTTCGGCTGCCTGCCACTCGGGCATCTCGATGCCTGCGCCCGCGTAGTGCACTGGCTCGAGCCTGCGCGGCTTCTGGCCGAGTCGCTCGATCACCGCGGCGGTGAACCGCTCGGTGCTCGCTTTTTCGGCCGAGACGCCTTCGACGAAGATGTCGCCGGTGTGCACGCCGTCTTCGAGCGTGCGCAGCCATGCGTTCTTGATCTGCTCGGCGGGTTCGGGCAGGCCGAGGTGCACGAGCATCTGTGTGGCGGCCACGATCAGCCCCGACGGGTTGGCGATGCCCTGGCCGGCGATGTCGGGCGCCGAGCCATGCACTGCCTCGAAGAGCGCGGCCTCGCGCCCAACGTTCGTCGAACCCGCGAGCCCGACCGAGCCCGCGACCTGCGCGGCGATATCTGAGAGGATGTCGCCGTAGAGGTTGAGCGTCACGATCACGTCGTAGCGGGTGGGGTTGGCCGCCAGGTTTGCGGCGCCGATGTCGATGATCTCGTGGCGGCTCTCGATGTCGGGGTACTCGGCCGCGATCTCGTCGAAGACCCGATGGAAGAGCCCATCGGTGAGCTTCATGATGTTGTCCTTCGTCATGCACGTCACGTGCTTGCGGCCGTAGGCCCGCGCGTACTCGAAGGCGTAGCGAATGATGCTCTCGGTGCCGGGGCGCGACACGAGCTTAAGGCACTGCACGACCTCGTTGGTCTGCTGGTGCTCGATGCCGCCATACAGGTCTTCTTCGTTCTCGCGGATGATCACCAGGTTCATGCCCGGGTGATTCGAGACGACGAAGGGATCGTACGACTTGCACTGGCGCACGTTCGCGAACAGACCGAGCGACTTGCGCAGGGTGACGTTGACGCTCTTGTAGCCGCCGCCCTGAGGTGTCGTCATCGGCGCCTTCAGCAGCACGCCGCAGCGCCGAATCGACTCCCATGACGCCGCGGGGATGCCCGAGCTCTCGCCGCGCAGGTAGGCCTTCTCGCCCAGCTCGATCAGCTCGTAGTCGAACGGCACACCCGCCGCTTCGAGAATCGCGAGGGTCGAGGCCATGATCTCGGGGCCGATGCCATCGCCCGGCGCGACGGCGATGGTGCGGCTCGTGGCCGCGTCTTCGAGTCGATCGTTCTGCACGACGTTCCTCCTCTTCGAGCCGGTCGGGCCGAGCTCGCGAGATAGGCGTAGTTAACAACATGAAATGTATTTCGTCAACTGTGTGTCTGGTGGCTCAGCTGGCATCGGCAACTCCTGCGCAGGGGCGCGGCGGGGGCGAGGGCAGCGATGCAGGCGAGAAGCAACCCAGGCGCACCTGGGTTCTGTCTCGCGGAATCGCCGAGTCGCTGGGGCCGTCGCGAACCCCCGACGCCCAGTGTGCGCGATGGGCTCGGATGTCTCGCTGACCCGAATCACAGCAAGGTCACGTTCGGTGTTTGCACCGCAGGGAAAAGATCGACGAAGATGAAAATTCTGAACACTTCGCGATTCGTGCCCCCACTCTTTGTTTGTGTGGCCCCCGCGTCGCACCCGCAGGAGCTGAAGAAGCAGATGCAGCTGGCCGCCGTGCCCCCGGAAGACCGCCGGTGGCGACGCTCTCTTTCTCGACTCGTTCGCCCTGTCAGGGCGTCGATGTGCGTCATCTGGACTGCTCTGATTCTCGGAGCGGTCAGCATCGCCACGCCCGGCCAGGCGCTCTCGAATGGCAGCTTCGACACCGGGCTCGAAGGCTGGCAATCGACTGGGCCGGTTCTGGCAGTCGACGGCACGCTGCAGCTCACCGATGCGATCGGGTCGAGTAGTGCGGCTTGGCAGGTCGTCGAGGTGCTCGCGCCCCGCACCGTGCTGGCGTTCGACTTTCTCTCGGGCCTCGGCGCCACCACGCCGGCCGACCCGTTCGGGTTTCCCGACGTCTTCACCGTATCGATTCTGCTTTCTGAAGGCGCCGACGTCGCTCCCGGTTCGGGCACAGCGTCGGGCGCCGTCTCGGTGCTGACGGCCGATGCGTCGGGCCCGTATGCAGGCCTCGGGTCTGTCTCGCCCGCCGAGCGCGGGGCGGGTTGGCTCCACGTCGAAGTCGAGTTCGAGACGCCGGCGCCCTACGTCGCAACGACGTTCGAGCTGTTCGAGCTGGCCTTTGTCGCGGGGGACAGCGCGGTGCAGATCGACGACGTGCAACTGCTGCCGATCCCCGAGCCCGGCACCGCCGTGTTGATCGGGGTGGGGCTTGCCCTGTGCGCGTCGACCCGAGGTCGCGGCGCACGCGCCGCCCGGCGTCGATGAGCAGGGGAGGGCGCCGCGCGCGCAGACCGCAGCCCCGGGTTCGCGGCCTTCGCCTGGCGCTCTGGCTGGCGGCCGTGCAGTGCGCCTGGTCGATGGCGCTGCTCTCGGGTGCAGCGGCCCAGACCCCGCCGAACTGTGAGCCCCTGCCGGCGGGGTCTGCGGTCGTGCGAGAGGTGGCGCTGCTCGTCGACGGCTCGCTCAGCATCAGTGACGAAGACTGGGTGCTCGAGCGCAATGCGCTCACCGCTTTGCTCGACGATGAGGGGCTCGTCTCGCGCGACGGCGGCCTGGCCCTCGCCGTGCTGCAGTACTCGTCGTTCGGGGGCGAGCCGCTCGTGCGCGTCGAGCAGTGCCTGACCCAGATCAGCAGTGAAGAAGACGTCGATGCGATCAAGGCCGTCATCGCGGGCATGCGTCAGATTCGGAATCAGACGTCAGGGGGCGCCGCGATTCTCGAGGGCGCAGCGCACCTCGCCGCGTTCGGTGTCGGCGATGCGGCCGAGCAGCGGCTCTGTCTGCTGACCGACGGTTCGTCGAACCGCGGCCCGAGCGTCTTCGATGCCTCGCAGTTCGTTCGGTTCGAGGCCGATCAGACGGTCGAGCGGCTCTCGGTGGCGGCGTTTGCCGATAGCCAGTTCGACGAGATCGCGGCGATCGAGGCCTTCGATTCGGCCGTCTACGGCGATGGCCAGCTCGTCTTCGCTACCAACACGCCCGAGATTCTGGTGCTCGCCGGCGAAAACTGCCTCGCCGATCCGGTCGCCCTGCGCGCGCTCGAAGTCAACCAGTCGGTGCAGACGTGGGACGACGAAGTACCCCTGATCGCCGGCAAGGCGACGATCGTGCGCGCCTTTCTGCAGCCCGGCGGCCCGGTAGCGTGCAGCGTCGACGCCGACGCGACGGCCACCGCCACGGGCCGCCTCGAGGTCTTTCGCGAGGGCGTGAGAATGGGGGCGCCGCTTCTGCCGACGGGCAGTCTGCGGGGCCGTTTCGACTGTCGGCCCGGTGAGGCGCGCGACTTCGCCGAGTCGAGTCTCAACTTTCGCATCCCGCCCGACTGGCTCGCCGTGCCCGAAGGCCAGGTTTCGACCGACGTCACCTTCTACCTCGAGATGCCGAACGGCGTCGACTGTGGCGATGGGCTCGTGAGCGAGCGCTGCGAGAAGACACTCACGTTCGAGAAGATCGACTTTCCGAGTGTCGTCTGGGTGGGCCTACCCGCTCGCCCGGTCGACGTCGGCGCCACGCCGCCGACGCTGCTGCCGGTTGTCGAGCTCGAAGATCCCGACATCGAAGAGCAGATTCGACGGGCCCAGGCCATGCTCCCCGTCGGCGAGATCGATGCGTCGATCGAGTCGTATGCGCCGAAGGGCGCCGCGTTTGCGGTGCCGACCGAGCCCGGTGGGGGCGTCGCGCTGCCGCTCGAGCGCCTCGACTCGGCCGTGCTCACCGAGCTGTTGCTCTACTACCTGAGAACGCAGTGCGAATCGGATTCGAGCCCGACCTGCACGCAGACGCGGATCCATGGCCTCGCAGCCGGCGGCGCGGGCATCGAGGGCAAGGCCGCGGGGTTCGACTTCGGCCTGCCTGTCTCGGTCAGCTCGGTGGGCAAAGCGAAAGCGCCCAACGCGGCGGGCTATCACCGAAACACCGCTTCGCACGAGCTGCTTCACAACTTCGGCATGCAGCACCCGGGCGAAGCCAGCCTGTTCGGTACGCAGATTCGAGACGGGGCCGAGTACGTGAATGGGGCCTGCGGATCGCTAAGCGTGCCCGGCACCGCTTTTCCCGACTTCGCGCTCTTCAGTGATCGGGTCGGAGAGCTCGGCGCGGGCGACAACGGCGAGCGGCCGACCCTCGGCCCGCTCTTGTTCTCGGCGCTTCGCGACAGCGACGTCGAGGGCTGGGGGGTCGACACCCACATTGCCGATTGGGATGCGTTTCAGGCGCTCGCCATCGCGAACCCGAACGGCGACTGGCCCGTCATGAGCTATTGCAAGGTCGACCCGCCGGTCGATGGTGCGAACGAGTCACGCAACCAGCAATGGATTTCGCTCGACACCTATCAGGCCACGATCGACTTTCTTCGCGGCCGAGACTTCACTCAAGTCTTCCCGTTCCCGGCGCTCGAGCAGCAGAAGAAGGTGCTGCTCAAGGGGGCGGTGCGCCCGAACGATCCCACCACCAACGCCGTGCTCGAGCCCGTCTACGTGATGGAGAGCGCCTCCTTCGAGGATCGGCCGGGCGACTACACGGCCGAGCTGGTGGGGGCCGATGGCTCGACGCTCGCGTCGCGAAGCTTCACGCTGATCGAGATCGATCCGTCGGTCGCCGACGCGGCGCGCCCCGACCCCGATGGCCCGCCCGTGCTCGAGCCCGATGCGGTGCCCTTTCTGGTCGCGTTGCCCGAGCCGAGCGACGACGTGGCCGAGGTCGTGATTCGCCGCGGCGGCGACGAGCTGCTGCGGGTGGCGGCCAGCGCGAACGCGCCGACGGTTGCTGCTGTCGCACCGGCGGCCGCGAGCACCCAGTCTTCAGACGAGGTCGTCTTCACTTGGGTGGCCGACGATGCAGACGGCGACGCGCTCTTTCACGCGCTCGATTACAGCCACGACGACGGCGCGACCTGGGTGCCGCTGGCCCTAGACCTCGAGACGCCGCGGTTCGAGTTGCCGCGCGGGCGGCTGAGAGCAGGCGAAGAGGCGCGGTTTCGCGTGACGACGAGCGACGGCGTGCGCTCGACGACCGTCACATCCGAGGCGTTCAGCATCGCCAACAATCCGCCGGTTGCGCTGATCCAGTCGCCCGAGGCCGACAGCCGGTTTGCGGCCTCGCAGGCGCTCGGCCTCGATGTCGATGCGTTCGACCGCGAAGACGGCCGTGTGCCGCCCGACCAGATCCTCTGGTGGTCGAGCCGAGACGGCGATCTCGGATCGGGCCCACGCCTCGACGTTCGAGCGAACGAGCTGAGCGTGGGCCGGCACCTGATCGCGGCGCGTGTCTTCGATGCCGACGGCGCCACCAGCAGCGACGCGGTCGAGATCGAGATCACGCGCCTGCCCGAGCCGAAGGTCGAGTCGCCCGACTTCTCGATGCGACTCGATCCGCCGTCGGCCGCGATCAACCCGGGTGAGTCGGCCGAGTTCACCGTCTTCGTGACGGGCCTGAACGGCT
The DNA here is from genome assembly GCA_965250285.1 of Myxococcota bacterium. Taxonomy (GTDB): domain Bacteria; phylum Myxococcota_A; class UBA9160; order UBA9160; family UBA4427; genus CAYYSY01. The sequence goes on along the minus strand of OZ252299.1, from coordinate 3,612,342 downwards.
TTAGCCGCGACGTGACGCTCAGCGCGATCGATCTGCCCGAGGGCTGGACGGCCCGGTTCTCGCGCAGCACGGTGCGGGTCGGCGCGACGTCGACCCTCGTCGTCACCGCGCCCCCGAGTGCACCCGAAGAGCCCGTACCGGTCGTCGTGCAGGGCGTCTCGGGCGATCTCGTGCGGGTGACGTCGGGCACCGCGAACCTGGTCTTCGGCCTGATCCCCGAGTGCTTCGGTCGGATCGCGGGTGTCGTGCGCGATGCCTACACGGGAGCCGCTCTCGAGGGCGTCCGCGTCAGTACGACCGGGTTCGATACGACGACCGACGCCGCCGGGCTGTTCGAGCTGCTCGACGTGGACGTGCGACGCTACTCGGTGCGATTCAACCAGGCGGGCTATTACTCGCTCGCCCTGGGTGCCGACGTGCGCTGCGACGACGTCGCCAATCTCGATGCCGCGATGGTGCCGATCGAGACGGGCACGATGGTCGGCCGGGTCTTCGTCGGCGTGGCCGACCCCGACGACACGAGCGCGTCGCGCGCCGTGACGCCGACCGACGAGCCCATCGAGGGCGCGACCGTCGACGTCGGCGGTGCGCGCGGCGAGACGGGGGCCGACGGCGCCTATACGGTCGTCGGCATCGGCCTCAGCCAGGGCACCAACGGTCCCGTCGACTACTTCGCGCGTGCGTTCCGCGACGACCTCTACTGGCCCGCCTCGACGTCGGTCAACATCACGCGCGAAGGCACGGCCATGCTCGACTTTGCGCTGGTCGAGAAGTGCGAGTTCATCGTCGAGGCATCGGGCACGGTCCTGTACCCCGACGGCACGCCCGCCGTCGGCGCGCAGGTCAACTGGCGCACGACGTCCGACACGCAGCGCGTCCCGGTCGGGGGAGACGGATCGTTCACGTTGCCCCGCTCGGTCCTCCAGCCCGGCACCAACAACTCGCAGCGCACGGCCGACCTCTTCGTGACGCCGCCGCCGGGTCGCCAGACGTTCCGAGTCACGATCGAGAACGAGCCCCTCGCCGATCGGTGCGGCGAGAACACCTTCGAGCCGATCCGGATCACGCTCGAGCTGCGCCCCCTGCCGCCCGTCGACAACTTCGCGACGGTGTCGGGCTTCGTCCGCGACGCCGAGACGGGTGAACCCGTCCGCACCGACGTGCGCGTGGCGCGGGAGCGGGGCACGACGCTCGCGAGTCAGCGCACGCAGGGCGACGGATCGTTCTCGTTGCAGATCCTCGTCGGCACGGGTGAAGATCGAAGTGAGGTGGTGTTCGTCGAGGCCGAAGAGAGCGGCGCCCATTGGGGCGTTATCGGCGAGACGTTCGAGGTGCTCGCCGACGAGACGGTCGAGGTCGACCTGAGCGTCCAGGCCGTCGACTTCATCAACGTCGAAGGCATCGTGCGCGACCGCGAGACCGGCGAGGCGCTGCCCGAGATGTTCGTGCGCGTCGAGAACGATCGAGATGGCCGGATCACGGTCCTGTCCGACGAGAACGGCTTCTACAGACTCGAACGCGTCTCGCCCGGCGTCGACAACACGCCGACCTCGTTCGTGATCCAGGGCCTCGAGTCGTCGATCTTCGAAGGCGACGTCGAGCGGCGCTACTACGGCGAGTCGTTCACGAGGTTCGCCGAACCCGGGCAGACGATCGTGCAAGACTTCGACCGCCTGCTGCGCTGCGAGGGCGGAGCCGTGAGTGGCGTCGTCGTGAACGCCGAAACCCTCGAGCCGCTCGAAGCCGCGACGCTGCGCGTTTCGGGTTCGAGCCAGCGAGTCGATACGGATGTCGACGGGCGATTTCGGCTCGAGAAGATCCTGCCCGGCTTCTCGAACTCGCCCCGGCAGGTCGAGATCACGGCGTCGAAGACCGGCTTCATCTCGGCCTCGAAGACGGTGACGATCTTCTGCGGCGCCGAGATCTTCGTCGAGTTCGGGTCCCCGCCCGGCGGCTTCGGCGAGGTCGTCGGCACCGTCACCGACGAGCGCACGGGCGAGCCCATCGAGGGCGTCTTCGTCGGTTCGGGCTGGGGCGGCAGTGCGACGACCGATGCCCTCGGTGCCTACTCGCTCGGCGAGGCCCCGCTCACGCCCGAGGGCCAGCCTCGCACGTGGCTCGTGACGGCGAGCCGCGATGGCGACGAGCGCTCGGCCGAGGTCGAGGTCAGCGCGGCCGGCCCGGTACGGCAAGACTTCTCGTTCTCGAGCGAGGTAGCACTGGGCTTCGGCATCGGCGATGAGCGCACGACCCTCGACCCCCTGACACGCACCCTCACGAGCACCTCGCGGCTCACCGTGACGAACACGCGCGAGCAGGATCTCGTCGGTCCACTCGCGGCGACGATCTTGATCGATCGGCTGGGGGTCGCCATGCCCGACGTGGCGGCGGCCGACGCGGCGGGCCGGCCCGTCGTGTTCGTGCTCGAAGCGGGGTCCGTGCTTGCCCCGGGCGAAGCCGCCTCGGTCGAGCTCGTCTTCGAGCGCGAAGCCCCGCTCGCGTTCCTCTACGACGTGCAGCTGACCGAGGGGGATCCGACCGATCCCGTGCCCGCTCCTGCCTTGGCCGCCATCGGTGTTATCCCGCCCGAGGCCGATGCCGACGGGGATCGCTGGCACGACGCGCTCGACGTCTGCCCGTTCGTTCCCGATGCCGGTCAATGGGACCACGACGGCGACGGCGTGGGAGACGCCTGCGAGACCGACGTCGAGCCGCGGCGCGACGCGGCGCCTCCGATCGCCCGCGCGGGCTGGGTCGCGTTGTCGGGTGCGGCACCGGCCGGGGCCACCCGGGTGACGCTCGGCGACGAGACCCGCCCCGTCGACAGCGAGGGTCGCTTCGAGATTCGTGCTGCGGTGCCGGGTGGGGGCGCGCCCTTCGATCTGATCTTCGGTGATGCCGATGGCGAGATCCTGCGAGCGCCCGTCGATGTCGAGGTGACGCAACGAGGAGCCGATCAGCCATGACGCGACGCCCCCGCTCGATACTCAAGGGCCTGCCCATGCTCGTGCTGGTCGCGACGGTGACCGCGGCGTGCACCGAAGCGGGTTCGACCGGCTCGGATACGTTCGAGATCGATGCCGCCGAGGTCGGGCTCGTGTTCGACGAGGTCGCCACGATCGGCGACGACGAGTCGACCGCACGCGAAGCCACGGTCGTGCTCGAGATCGGCGAGGGCGGCCTGGGGCAACGTGATCTGGGGGCCACCGACGAGGCGGGCAACGCGACCCGCATCGAGGTCCGTCTGCAGATCGGCGAAGAGACGGGCGCGCCCTAGCGACCGCGCGGGCGAGCTGGGGCCGACATCGCGCTCTGCGTTCGCCGAAGACGTCGTCTGTGATCGGCGGGAGTCGTGCCGACGACGCGTGCGAATGCGCGACCGAACCGGCTCGCGTCGGCGTAGCCGACCTGGCTCGCGATCTCAGCGAGCGGCGTCTCGGTGGCGCCGAGCAGCTCGCGGGCGCGGTCGATGCGCACGCGCTCGATGAGGGTGCGGGGGCTCGCGAGCCCCAGCTGATCGAGCTTGCGCTGCAGGGTTCGGTGCGAGAGCCCGAGCTCTCGCGCCAGCTCTCGAACCGAGGGCACCTCGGGGAGCCGGCGGCGCACGACCAGCTCGATTGCATAGGCGAGCGGGTACTCGTGCTGTTGAATCTCCGCCGACCGAAACGCCGACTGGCCGGGGAACGCGAGATCGAGCATGCAGAACTGGGCCGTCAGGCGAGCGATCTCGGCGTCGACGAGTCGTTCGATCAGGCGGAGACCGAGCCGATGGTGTGAGAAGGGGCCGGCCGAGCAGAGCACCCGGCCGTCCTCGGTCAGCGCTTCTTCTTCGTCGAGGCGGGCGTGCGGGTGCGTCTTTCGAAACAGCGGCTGCGCCCACCACGTGACGGTGGCGCGGCGTCCGTCGAGCAGGCCAGCCTGTCCGAGCAAGAAGATGCTGCTGCAGTGACCGGCCACGATCGCACCGGCGGCGTGGGCGCGGTCGAGTGCGGCCGCGGCTCGGTGGTGGGTGCCGATGCATTCTTCGAGACGCTCCGGGTCGGTCATGCACCCGGGCACCGCGACCGCGTCGACCCTGCGCGCGCGTGCAAGCGTTCCGTCGACCTCGATCGCCCCGCCGTCGGCCGCGACCGCCGCCGATCTCGAGAGCCCGAGCAGGCGCACGTCGATCCGCGCCTCCGCCCCGCGGCCCGCGATCTCGCTCACGCGATTCGCGGCGGCGACGAGGTCGCGCAGCCCGTACACCGTGCCGGCGTGGCACCCGTCGAGCGTGAGGATCGCGAGCTTCGGCATTGGCGCATTTTGCACAGAAAACGTCTTTCGCGCCAGTGTCGGTGCGGGCCCGGAGACCCGATGATCGGCGCCACACACCCGCCGTGCACGGTGCGCCCCCTGGCCTCAGCGGAGCGCGCGGCGCGTCGTCGCCAGGGAGAACGCCACATGTCATCGCTGCTTCGCGGCCTCGAACGAACGCAGGCAGGCTCGCTTCGGCTGCTCGAACGCACCCTCGTGCTGAAGATCATCCTCACGACGCTGCTCTGGGCGATGCCGTTTCTGTTCTTTTCGCGTGATCTGCTCGAGCCGCTGATGGGCGTCGTCCCGACGCCGCTCTTCTCGCTTCGACTGCTCGGCTGGTGCTACGTCGCGCTGATCGTGGGGTACGCCGCCGGGCTGCTCGAGGTGCGCGCAGGGCGCATGCCGTGGGGCATCGTCGCGATGGGCATCGTCAGCAATGGCGGGGGGGCCGCGCTGCTCGGCGCGCATCTGTTTCTCGGCGCGGGCCGCACGCTTTCGGGCCTGGCCGCGACGATGAACTGGCTCTCGTGGATCGCCCTGGTCGCGATCACGACCGGACTCGCCGTGGGCGCAGTCGGCGCCCGCCCGAGGCGCTGACCGAGGTCGATCGAAGCACGGGGCGGTCGCGCGTGCGCGATCGGCGCAGGGCCGGGCCAGCCGAGACACTGCGTTCGAGCGACCGGTCGACATCGACCGGCGCTCGCGGCGTCGTGCGTACGGGATACCCTCGTGGCGATGGCCCCGAGCATCCTCGAACCCGACGCCGCCGGTCTGGCCGAAGCGGCGCGCGTGCTGCGCGCGGGCGGGCTCGTCGCGTTCCCGACCGAGACGGTCTACGGGCTCGGGGCCCATGCGCTCGACCCGGCGGCCGTGGGTCGCATCTTCGCCGCGAAGGGGCGTCCGGCCGACAACCCGCTGATCGTGCACGTCGAGGGCATCGAGTCGGCCCGGACGCTCGCGTCGACCTGGCCGTCGGCGGCCGACGAGCTCGCGCGGGCCCACTGGCCCGGGCCGCTCACGCTCGTGGTCGAGAAGGCGGCCAGCGTCCCCGACCGAGTCACTGCTTCGGGGCCGACCGTCGCGCTGCGCGTACCCGATCACCCGGTGGCGCAGGCGCTGCTGCGCGCTGCGGCGCTGCCCATCGCGGCGCCGAGCGCGAACCGCTCCGAGCAGGTGTCGCCGACGACGGCCCAGCACGTCGTCGATTCGCTCGGCCCGTACGTCGACGATCTGGTCGTGATCGACGGGGGGCCGTGCGCGGTGGGCATCGAGAGCACCGTGGTCGACGTCACCGTCTCGCCGCCGCGCGTGCTGCGCCCCGGCATGCTGCGCCTCGACCCCTCGGTCGTCGAGCCGGGCGACGCCGTCGATTCGAGCTCTTCGAGCGCGCAAGCGACCGAGCCCGCACGTTCGCCCGGCCAACGGCTTCGCCACTACGCACCCAGCAAGCCGCTGTCGATCGTCGACGCCTCTTCGAGCGCAGTGGCGACCGCGCCCGGCGTGGGGGTGATCGAGCTGCCCGCCGACGCCGCGCGCGCCGGGGCCATGCTCTACGCCGAGCTGCGTCGGCTCGAGGCGGATGCGAACGTCGAGCGCATCGTCGTACGCGCGCCCCCCGAAGGACCGGCCTGGGCGGCGATTCGCGATCGCTTGCGGCGCGCAGCCAGCGACTGAGTCTGCGTCGCGGGTCAGCGTGCTACGGCGGGCGCCGCGCGCTCAGCAAGACGTCGGCGAGTCTCGCCCACAGGGTGTTGGCTCCTCCCCTCACGCCTCGGTCTCTTCTCGCTTGTCCCGATTTCGATCTGGCTCATAGAATGGACCGACCCCGCGGATCGAGGAGGGCGCCGTCATGACCGAGCTGCAGTCGCACCGAGAACAGCATCGCCGAGTCGATGGAATGCGAAGGCACACGCGCGCCGCGCTCCTCGCGCTGACCGCGCTCTTGTTGATGGGCACAGGGGCACCGACGTCGTGCTCGTTCTACTACGTCGACGTGCTGTCGAGCCCGCCCGATCAGGTGAGCGGAGGCGATGCGCGCGTTCTCGTCATCGCACCGCTCGCGTTCTCGAGCCGCTGGCTCGAGATCGAGGTCGACGGCCGCGACGTGAAGGACGGCTTCGAGGTGACCGAGCGCTGGCCGCTCGTGCTCGAAGGTGTGGTCGACGGTCTCGACGTCGGCGACAACGTGCTCAGCGTCGGCACGCGCAGCTTCTTCGGCCATGCGCCGAAGACCGAGGTCGTGCTGACCAACCATCCCTCGAGCGGGCCGATGTTCTCGGGCCCGCAGCAAGACGTGTTCTTGTGCGCCGATGACGGCGACCGCGCGAACGCCGAGCTCGGGCCAGCGCTCGACGAAGACTGCGCGGTCGAGACCGTGGTCTCGTTCAAGTACCGCACGACGAGTGGAGGCTGGGCCGACTACGATCCGGCCGCGCCGGCGCCCGCCGATCTCGCCCAGACCACCACCATGGATGGGGACACGGTCGACTACATCGTTCGCTGGGAGCGCGGCACGATCAATCGCTTCATCTACTCGATCGCCGTGCTTTCGCCCGATGCACAGAACGTCGACGAGCCCGATCTCTCGGCCTGGAACCATCGCCTCATCTACTACTTCCAGGGCGGTGTCGGCATCGGTCACTACCAGGGCGACCCGAGTCGAAGCCGCATGCTCTACGACCATGGTCTCGGTCTGGGCTACGCCATCGCGTACTCGACGGGCACGAAGACCGGCACGCACTACAACCTGGTGCTCGGCGGCGAGACGGCGGTCATGGTCAAGGATCGCTTCGTCACCGCATACGGCGACCCCGACTACACCGTCGGCGTCGGCGGCTCGGGGGGTGGTATCCAGCAGTACGTGTACGGGCAGAATCATCGCGGGCTGATCGACGCCGGCGTGCCGCAGTACTCGTACCCCGACATGGTTTCGCAGACGATTCACATCGGCGACTGCGAGCTGCTCGAGCGCTGGATGGATTTCGAGGTCGCCGCGGGCAACACGAAGTGGGCCGATTGGCCGAGCCGCTCGCAGATCGAGGGCTTGAACGCGATCAACGGCTTCGACAACGACTTTCTGCAGCTCTTTCCCTTCCTTCCGCCTGGCTCGAGTGAATGCGTGAACGCATGGCGTGGCCTGTCGCCGCTCGCGCTCAACCCGCTCTTCGGCACTGCGCCGGGCATCTCGCTCGAAGACCAGGTCGCCACCGAGTGGACGCACTACGCAGACGCGATCAACGTCTACGGCGTGGCCGACGACGGCTTCGCGGCGAGCACCTGGGACAACATCGGCGTGCAGTACGGCCTCGAGGCCCTCACGAACGGCTTCATCGGCGTGGACGAGTTTCTGAAGCTGAATGCCGAGGTCGGCTCGTGGAAGCAAGAGTCGGAGATGCTCCAGGAGGGCTGCCCGTTCATTTTCGAGCTGTGCCCGACGGATCTCGGCGGTCTACTCGTGCTGCCGCCGTTCCCCGATATCTGGCCGAACACGATCGACTACTGGAGCGCGCGGAACATGGCGCTCTCGCCCGACGGCGGCGCGACACCGGCCCCGCGGCGTGAGGCAGACCCAAGCGCGATCGAGCGGGCCTACGAGATGGGACACGTGATGACGGGCGACGTGGAGATTCCGCTCATCGACTGGCGCAACTATCTCGAGACCGATCTCGACATGCACAACTCGATCCAGTCGTTCGCCGCACGCCAGCGCTTGCTCGATCACGACGGCGATGCGTCGAACCAGGTGATCTGGATGACCGACCTCGAGCAGTTCGACCAGACGCCGATGGCCTTCGAGGTGATCGACGAGTGGATGCGCAACATCGCCGAGAAGCCCTGGTTGAGCGTCGCAGAGAACAAGCCCGCCATGGCCGTCGACAGCTGCTTCGCGCCCGACGGCACCTTGATCTACGCGGGTGAAGACGCCTGGGACGGCATCTTGAACGACGAGCCCGAGGGCCCCTGCGCACAGGCGCTGCCGCCGTACTCGACGAGTCGCATCGTCGCGGGCGGGCCGGTCACCGGCGACGTCTTCAAGTGCCATCTGCAGTCGGTCGACGATGCGATCGATGCGGGTGTCTACGGGGGCGTCGTCTTCGACGCGGCGCAGCGGGCCAAACTCGACCAGATCTTCCCGACGGGCGTGTGCGACTACGCGCTGGGCGACGCACGGAGGCCGTGAACGCTGGGCCGACGCGCTTCGCCCTGGCATGATCCGGAGCGAGGGCTGGGCTTCATGCGCTCAGAGCGAAGATCACGAGGGTCTCACGGCGCGAGTTGCGTGTAGCTCGCCTCGAGGACCTCGACGAATCGCGGCCAGAGCTTCGCGATCCAAGCGGGGTCGTCGTCGGCGAAGGCGGCGCGCACCTGGCGGCGCACGCCTTCGGCCGCGGCGCCGTGCGGATCGCCATGACCGTGTAGCCACGCATCGGCGCGCAGCGACTGCAGCACCGCGATCAGATCGACGGTGCCGTACTCGAGCGCGGCCGAGGTGACCTCGGTGCCTGCCATCCAGTCGTCGAAGCGATCGAGCCAGTCGCCGTAGAGCCGCGCCGACACACTGTCGCCATCGACCATGGAGCGAACGCCCTTCCACCACTGCGCCGCGCGCTGGTAGGCATTCGAACCCATCGCGTGGTGGCTGATCATCTCGCCGTATCCCCACTCGCCGAGACCGGTATGCAGATCGATCACCGCCACGCGGTCGAGGCCTGCGAGCTCGCGGCGCGTGATCTCATGCATCTGCTCATGAGACCACGTCGGCCCCGATCCGCCGTAGAAGACCCCGGTCGGATGTGCGTACTGCCCCTGACTGATGTGCGCCTGCATCTGCGCCATGCCGTGCTCGGCCGCGAACTCGAGCAGCGCTTTGGTCGAGCTCTGCTGCGAAGCCTCACTCCAGTCGGCGGGCACAAGGAGATCGGCGAGCTGGTCATACCCGGGGTTCTGCACGGGAGCTTCCGCCCAGTCGATGTAGTTGCGATTGAGATCGACGTTGTCTTCGTTCACACGACGCGTCCAGGCGAACCCATGCGGGTTGTGCGCGTGCAGCCAGACACTGCGCACGCCTTCGGGCTGCGAGCTCGCGTGGTTCAGCAACCAATGGGTCTGCAGCGGCGAGCCCGCGTAGCCCTCCACACCGTGGGTCCCGCTCACGACGAAGACCGCGCTCTTTGCATGCGCGGGGCCCAGCGATGCGATGTCCATGGCGATCTCGCCATCGGGCCCGGCTTGGGGGTGCACCGCGCTGCGGACCGTGGCGCCGGCCGTCTCGCACGCCGCGAGAAAATCGCGTCGCGCGCTCGCGTAGTCTCGGGGCAGGCCGGCGGGGGGCGAGGATGTGTGCGTGCTCATCTGGATCTCCGTAGCAGGGCGGAGTGGCTTCTCAGAATACACCGCGCGCGGCAGGACTCGACCGTCGACCGATCCGCCGGCGCGCGGGGCTGGGTCGCCTCACCTGGGATACCCCATCGCGCTTCGGGTATGTCCGATTCGTTGTGGACGTTCGTTCCGTTCGGCGTTCCACCGTGTCGGCCGGGCGGGTTACCATCGCCGGCTCTCACAGAGGAGGAAGCCGTGGCTTTCGAGGCCGGACGATTGGCAGGCAAGGTGGCGCTCATCACCGGGGGCGCCTCGGGGATCGGCGAAGAGACTGCGCGGCAGATGCTGGCCGAGGGCGCGCGCGTCGTGCTGCTCGACCTGCAGCAGGAACGCGGCGAGAAGCTCGCGGCCGAGCTCGGCGAAGCGGCGCACTTCATCCAGCACGACGTGACCGACGAGGCCCAGTGGATCGAGCACGTGCCCGAGGCCGAAGCCGCCTTCGGCGCGATCCACGTGGTGATGAACTCGGCGGGCATCAGCACCGGCGGGCCGATCGACATGGTCGACTACGCCCAGTGGAAGCAGACCATGGCGATCAACGCCGACGGCGTCTTCCTCGGCTGCAAGTACGGCCTCGAAGCGATTCGCCGCAGCGAGGCGCCGGGCTCGATCATCAACGTGTCGTCGACCTGGGGGATTCGAGGTGGCTCGCTCTTCCCGGTCTACGGCGCCAGCAAGGCGGCGGTGTGGATGCTCTCGAAGTCGGTCGCGCTGCGCTGTGCCGAGGCGGGCTGGCCGATTCGCTGCAACTCGATCCATCCCGGCGCGATCGAGACGCCGATGGTGACGCCGTTCCTCGAAGCCGGGGGCGATCCCGAGGCCGCGCGCGCTGCGCTGGGGGCGGCTCATCCGATGAACCGGCTCGGGCAGGCGGGCGAGGTCGCGTCGCTCGCCGTCTATCTCGCCTCGGACGAGTCGAGCTTCATCACCGGCACCGAGATCCCGGTCGACGGCGGCTTCTGCGCCTGACGGGCGATCGGCCGTCGCTCGACGCGCACCGGCCGACTCAAGCTTTGGAGGAAACACCGTGAGCCAGCTCCTGCAACACGATGCCTTTCCGATGTTCGCCCTGTGTTCGAGCTACCTGATTCTGCTGATGCTCGGGGTCGGGCATCTGACCGGCTTTCGGCGAATCGCCGTCGGTCACGCGACGAACGAAGAAGACTTTGCTGCGTTCAATCTCGACGATGGCGAGGTCGGCGCGCCGCACCCCGAGATCTCACGCTATGAGCGGCTTCACCGAAATCACGTCGAGAGTACGTATCCCTTCTTGATCCTCGGCATGATCTATCTCGCGACCGATCCTGGCAGCGGGCTTGCCACCGGTGTCTTCGTCGTCTTCACCCTGTTGCGAACCGTCTTCACGGTGGCTTACCTGAAGGCGATGCAGCCGTGGCGCTCGGGCTCGTTCCTCCTCGCCGAGGTGTGTCTGGTGATCATGCTCTTCCAGACGGGCTGGTACGGCTTGACCCACCTCTAGCTCGTCGCGCCGGTCGACCCGCCCGGTGTGCGTGTGATGCGCCAGATCGCCTCCTGCCACACCTCGAGGCCAGCCGCCTCGAAGCGCGGCTGCTGGGGCTTCGACGGCTCGGAAAGATGAAGGCGCTCGGCCGCGAAGCTTCGGCCGAAGAGCGCTTCGACCTCATCGGTCGGCACCGAGTGCGGCGGGCCGTCGACCACCGACTGGTCGTACTCGAGGGTGACGAGCAAGATCTCGACCGCCGCGGGCAGAATGTGCGCCATGTGCTCGGCGTAGCGGGCGCGCATGGCGGGTGGCAGTGCGATGAGTGCGCCGCGATCGAAGACGCCGCCGACCCCTTCGAGGTCTTCAGGCGTCAGGTCGAAGAAGTCGCCGCAGATCAGTCGATAGCCCGCGGCCTCGTAGCGCTCACGCGCGCCGTCGGGCACCGGCGTGACCGGAATCTCGGCTTCGGCGAAGAACTCGCGGCACGCGATCGGTGAGAGCTCGCACCCCACGATCTCGTGGCCCCGCTCGCGCAGCCAGTGCATGTCGAGGCTCTTGCCGCAGAGCGGCACGAAGACCGGCGCGCTCGCGTCGAGGCCGAGCCCGGGCCACTCGCGCACGAGCGCCGGGTTTGCTTTCGGCTGATGCCAGCCGAGCTGATGCTGCTCCCAGCGGTTCTTCCAGAAATCGGCTTGCACGCTCGTCTCCATGGCTTCTTCGGGCGTCGCTTCGACATGGTGGCCCGTCTTCCGACCCGGGTCGAACGGGTCGGGCCGGCCCGTGGCCCCGCGCAGTCGCACGTTGCGCCTCGCCGACGCGTGAACCCGCGCCGTCGGACCGGCTCCGCGGCGGCTAGACTCGGGGCCCCGCGCGCCTCGCCGCGGGACGAATCGCGTGACGAGCGCTCGATCGAGCGCTGCGACGAGGAGAGAGAAATGCAGGATTTCAACGGGAAGGTCGCCGTCGTGACCGGTGCCGCGGGTGGCATCGGTCTGGGGGTCACCGAGCGCTTCGTCGCCGAAGGCATGAAGGTCGTGATGGCCGACATCGAGCAGGGTTCGCTCGACCGAGAGACGTCGCGTCTCTCGGGTGAGGGGGCCGACGTCGTCGGGGTCGTCTGCGACGTGCGCGACCCCGAGTCGGTCCGCGAGCTCGCCGACCGCACCCTCGAGCACTACGGCGCAGTGCACGTCGTCGTCAACAATGCCGGCGTGGCGCCGGTCGGGCCGATGCTCGAGACGACCCCGGCCGACTGGAAGTGGATCGTCGACGTGAACGTGCTCGGCGTCGCCTACGGTGTCACGACCTTCGGACCGATCCTGAAAGAGGCGGGCGAGGGCCACATCATCAACACGGCGAGCGAAGCGGGTCACGTATCGAGCGCCGTGCTCGGCATGTACACGGCGACGAAGCACGCGGTCGTCGGCCTCTCAGAATCGCTCTTTCGCGAGCTCGAGGGCACGGGCGTATCGGTGCACTGCCTCTGCCCGAACCTGGTGAACACCGGCATCTTTCACTCGGAGCGCAACCGCGACGACGGCGCCGAGATGACCGCGGCGCAGACCGCGACGATCGCGCCCCTGCGCGAAGCGATCACCGCCATGGGCATCACGACGACGCAGGTCGCGGGCGACATCGTCGAGGCGATGCGCCAGGACAAGTTCTGGATCTTCACCCACGACATCACGAAGCAGGCGCTTCGGGTTCGCTATGCCGACATCGAAGCAAGCCGAAACCCGACGAACCCCTACGGCGACGTCGAGGGGCTCGACATCATCCAGCTCGACTGAGCTCGTCGCCGCTCGGGTGGCCCCGATGAGGCGCTTCGCCGGGTCGATCGACACCGATCGGCGCGGAAGCGCCCCGCGCGCACGCGAAGGAGTCAGACCTGCATGGCCGATCTTTCGACGCATGATGCGATCTTCACGCTGCGCTCCATGCGCCGGCTCTTGCCCGATGCCGTGCCGCGCGCCGACCTCGAGTACGTCATCGAGGCGGCGACCATGGCGCCGAGCGCCGGCAACCTTCAGCTCTGGTCGTTCGTCGTCGTCACCGAGCCTCGCCAACGCGAGCAGATCGCGGTCGCGTATCGCGAGGCGGGGCGCCGCTACATCCGCGACGGGGTGCTGGCGAGCCCCGCGACCGGCGACGAGCAGCGCCGCGTGTACGGCCAGGCCATGCACAACGTCGAGCACCTCGACGAGGCGCCGGCGATCATCGTGCCCTGCCTGACGGTGCCGTGCCCCGACAGCGCCGCGGTGGCGTCGGGTCTGTTCGGTTCGATCTATCCGGCGATCCAGAATCTGATGCTGGCCGCTCGTTCGCGTGGACTGGGCACGGTGTTGCTGACGCTGGGCTCCGACTACTGCCCCGCCGGCGCGCTCGAGTGCACGCCGGTGCGCGAAGTACTCGAGCTGCCCGACACCGTTCGCGCCGTGGCCCTGATCCCGGTCGGATACCCGGTCGGCGGCTGGGGGCGACCGCGACGCAAACCGCCTGAAGACTGCACGCATTGGGAGCGTTGGGCGAGCGAATGAGCTCAGGGTAGGGCGGCGCCGCGGGCGGTCAGTGACCGTCGCCGAGATTCGATTCGCATGAACACAGAGGAGACGGCAGTGGAATCGCCCGTGTACATGGTCGCCATGATCGATGTGAAGGATTTCGAAGCCTACGGTGAGCGATACGGCATGCCCGTGGGTCGGATGTTCGCCGAGGCCGGTGCCGAGATTCTCGTCGCAACGTCTGAGCCCGAAGTGCTCGAGGGCGAGTGGTCGGGCAACTGGACGGTCATCGTCAAGGTGCCGAGCGCCCAGGTCGCCCGCGAGCTCTACGAATCAGACGCCTACGCGCCCTTCAAGAAGATCCGCGTCGAAGAGCTCACGGGAGAGACCCGCTTCGCGATTCTTCCGGGGTTGCGATCGTCGGGCTAGGTAGGCGGCCTGCGCTCACCCCGCATCCTCGACAGAGCAGCTGGTCGTCAGGCAGGCCTCAGAAGATGAGTCGCCGACCGCTTCGGCGACTGCATCGGCCGAGCCACAGAAGCCCGACCCCGGTGAGCAGGACCGTGCTGGGCTCGGGGATCAGCTTGATCGAAGAGACCGCCAGCTCGAGGCCGGTCGTTCGACTGTCGTTCTCGAAGTTCACGAGGATCAGCCCGGCCTCGGTCAGCGGTGTGCCGGGCGGAAAGTCGGCGAACGGGAAGATCAGGTCGACAGGGGCCACGAGCTCGGACGGATCGATCGAGGGCGACTGGTAGATCCTCAGATCGGTCGCAGAGTAGATCCAGATGCGGATGTTGAACTCGGCGCTCGCCGAATCGAGCCTGATCGCGAACGCGTCGAGGGTGCCGCCCGCCGTCAGGTCGACGCCCCCGAGACCGTCGACGTCGCGCACGGGCGAGTCGTCGATGCCGTCGTAGATCAACCAGCCTTCGACCTCGATGTCGCCTTCGGCGGCTTCGACGATGAACTGCCCGTTCTCGACCCGCGCCGTCGAGTTGGGGAAGCCCGAGTGAACGTCGCGCTCACCGCCGAGCACGTTCGCGAGCAGATGGCTCGTGAGGCCGCCCTCGGCTTGCTGCGAGCCATCGAAGCCGTCGATCAGGAGGGCGGCGCGGGAGGCCGCGGGGAAACCAACCACTCCAGCAGCCAATAGCGAGAGCAATACGCATCGAAATAGACCCGGCATTGCGATCCCTTTCGAGAATGGGTGCTATCGGTTCTATCAGTTCGTGCCGGCTCGAAGCAAGAACTCAACGCCAATCACGCCGCCGATGATTCAGATGAGGCGGTAGGTCAGGTGTATCGCACGCGTCGCGAAGTGCTGCGACTTCGATTCGAACAGGCGGACGCGGCGTAGATGGCACATCGTCTGTTGCTTCGGGTCGCCCTGAAGCTGCTGCTGGCAGTCTGCGGAAGCCGGTTCTCGTGACCGGTCGAGCTGATCGCCACGGCGCCTCGTGGTCGGCGCTAAGTTTGAACACGTTGTGAGCGACCAGGTCGCAATCTAGTTTCTCGCCGGGGGCCCCGTGATCAATCAACTCCAGGTACCGACTCGCCAGCCGCGTCTGAACGCGATCTGCCCCTACTTTACGATGTTCCCGCTCGACTTCCCGCTGCGTCTACTTGCGCGCCGCGCACGGCCTGGCGACCGTGTCCTCGACCCTTTCTGCGGGCGCGGGACGACTACCTTCGCGGCCCGGGTGCTTGGCCTGCCGTCGGTAGGAATCGACAGCAGCTCTGTAGCCGCTGCCATCTCTCGATCGAAGATGGAGGCGACTACCGCCGCTCAGGTTGTTAGGGCGGCGCAGAGAATTCTGGACGACGAATCGAACTCACCCGACATTCCGAAGGGAATGTTCTGGCGGTTGGCTTTCTCGTCTCGGACTCTCCACGACATCTGCAAGGTCCGGGAAGCGCTGATGCGCGATTGCCGGAGCCCCGCCCGAGCCGCGCTTCGAGGGATCATGCTCGGCGCGCTACACGGGCCGCTCAACGTAGGAGAGCCATCCTACTTCTCCAACCAAGCACCTCGAACGTTTGCGCCGAAGCCTCGCTACGCGATCGGCTTTTGGTCAAGGCGAGGGCTCCGCCCGCCGGGTGTCCGGGTCTTAGACGTCGTACGCAAGCGGGCGACGTGGTACCTGGCGGACGCCCTTCCGACCGCGGACAACACGATTGTGTGCGGTGACGCTCGTGAACCTGATTCGTTTCGTGACGTAGATCGCGTAGACTGGATCGTGACGTCACCACCGTACTACGGCCTCCGCACATACGTGCAGGACCAGTGGCTCAGAGACTGGTTCGTTGGCGCATCGGATGAAATCGACTACCGCCAGCAATCGGGCCAGCTTCAACACGACAGCCCGGAGAGCTTCGCCGCGCAGCTTCGGGATGTTTGGCGTGCCTGCGCGGCTGTTTCCAACTCCAGCGCGCGCCTCGTGTGCCGCTTTGGAGGCATCCATGATCGAAGAGCAGACCCCGTCGACGTGTGCATGCAGTCGTTCCAGGATTCGGGCTGGAAGATCGTCACACGTCGCGACGCGGGTGCGGCGACAGATGGCAAACGCCAATCCGACCAGTTTGCGCGAGGTATCGGGAGGTCGCGCCAGGAGTTCGACGTGTACGCTGTGACAGGCTAGCTCCGAACGCGCACGACGAATCTTGTTGGTTTACCACTTCTCGTGGTGCGTATCTCGGTCGCCCAGGCGACTTCCTGCTCACCATCGAAGACTTCGTCCAGGGCTGCCGGCACCAAATTGAAGGCTAGGTCGCCTCGACCATCCAGGTCTTCCGGCAAGGCATCCTTTAGGATTCCAACCACCTTGCCATACGGGATACCGCCGGCGTCGATCGAGGCCCAGAAACTGGGATCGTTTCGCAGAGTGTCGATAGCGGTGTCTTGGTGCGATCGGAAGTGGTCAGGTGGCGATCCAGTCAGCCTGAACCCAGCCGCGTCGTCGGACGCATCCGGAACGTTAGCTTCGGCCTTCTCGCGGATCGAAGGTGCCAACACCGAGCGATTCGAATCGAAACGGTCTCTTAGCGTCCCCGCATAGCACTCGACCGCATCTCGAGAGTACGACTTGTCGAGTCTCGAGTATTGTGACTCGAACGATGCCACACGCAGAGAAACGGGGAACTGGGCCGTGCCCTCTGAACTCCAGCAGAGACCTTGCCCCTTGATCGGCTCATTGAGAAGAGTGCTGAGCAGATCTCGACTGAAGTGTGCGTTCGCAGATCGCACCCTGCCTAGATCGTCCTCCGACAGCAAGTGGAAGACAAACCAGTTGTCGCCCTGGCTCAAAATCTCCTTCGGGATACTGCCCGGCTGCTGCGTAATGAGCATGGCCCCGAGATCATACTTCCGCCCTTCCTTTACCCACTCGATGTATGGCCCGGCCGCGGATGCCTTCTCATTTAGAACCGACTGTGCCTCTTCCACAACCGCGATCGTAGGAATCGTTCTCGGCTCCGCCCGGGTGAACTCCTCTTGATTCCGGTCGAAGATTCTTCGAAGAATCAGACCTGAGAGAATCAAAGCAGCGTTGCCTCTCATCTGCGAGACGTCAACGATGCAGAGTTTTCCGTCCGAAAGAGCGGCAAGCAGCTTGTCCATCAACTGACTAGATGGATCATGCAGTCCGCCGACTACAAGAGCCATGTTCGAGCGAGCAGCGAGCGCTTCGGCCTTCTGTTGGTCCCTCTCTAGATTCAGGATGCGCTGGATCTCGTCGAGGTCGGCACCCCGCCCCTGCGCGTAGATGAGGTCCACGAGTTCCGCCCATGCGCCCGAGTTCAAGCTGCGCAGCTTCCCGACATTCTGTTGGTCCTGTTTCTCGGGAGGCAGCGCGATCGAGATCACGTCACGAGGGCGAAGTCTCCGGACGTCGAGCTTGATTCCGCCTGCAACGAAGCTTCCATAGAACGGGCTGGGTGCTTCTCGGGGCGTGAACACGACGATCTGGTCCGACAACTGCGGGCAGTCGCAGAGGCCAGGGCGGCCTGAGTCGTCGGGCCAAAAGTACTCACCCTCTGGGTCGAAGATTAGTGTCCCAACAGGAACCTCTCGCCCGCCTCGCTTGGAAACGGTTGGAGTCTTCTCGTAGAGCTTCGAAAACAGCAGCTTGTTTAGATTCGACTTTCCGAAGCCCGCCCGCGCGAAGACGAACGTCCGACGCGAGACGAGATTCATGATTGGGAACCGGACTACGATCTCCGGATCCTCGATCTGCATCCAGTCCTCCGCCTCAATCAGATCGCTGCCCCGTCCGTACACGTACTCGCCAAGCGCGAACACGCCGATGTCGGCCCCTGCTCCGCGGTGGCCAACAAGCGTCTGAAGAATCTTCGGATCTAGGAACGCAACAGGGCTGCCCACATGCGGCAAACGTCGATGCGACGGTACGAAAGCAGGCTCGTCGTCCCTGACATGGAGCAAGCCGAGCACTCGAATGCCGACTCGGTACTTCAGGTAGTCGCTACGAAGCTGTTCCGAGATCGGTCGATCCTCGCGAATCGCACGAATGTTGTAGTCCTCTCCAACGCTGCTTGAGAGTCGGCCGTCTGCGGAGAGGGAGGTGATTCGGCCGAGTACACCCTCATCGGGGTTCTCGAGTTGGACCACGACGAACTGCCCGTGCATGGGGACTGAGTGGAGATCTGGCCGATACGGGATCGCGAGGTCCGCGTGAAACTCGAGCCCCCCTTGAGAAAACCCCCGAAAGGCCCCGATGACCATCTCCTTCGGAAACAGATCGGACATGTCAGGCTCCGTATCGACGCGCAGCGGGGTCGTCGACCATCACCGCGAGCTCATCAACGATCGAGCCGGCTTCGCCGAGCGACGCCTTGACGCCTGTCTTGATCTGATCCGAGAGAATCTCCATGTCGAAGCCCGCCAGCGCGGCATTGTCGTGGGCACGCTGTAGACACTGCGGGTAGAAGGGGACGGGAAACCCCTCAATCGCATCCTCGAGCATGTAGCCGAAAATCCTGTCCGCCTCGGTAACTTGGGGTTCGAACAAGTCGACCGCCCAAACCGGGTCGATTGGGCTCGTCCCGAACTTCACAAAGTACATGCGGCCTGCGACGAACTTGTTCCCCTCACCTCCAGCGCCCTCATCGTCACCGCCCCGCGCATACTCTTCCCACTTGTAGACAGAGAGCTCGATGGCGCGCGGGACTTCAACGAACGCCGGGTACTCTGTCCGGAGCACGCCCTTAGAGTGCATCGCGAGATTGTAAGTCTGTAGAACCTTGCTGTGCTTCGAAACGCCAGCGACGAAGACACGCCGACGGTCTTTCTTGTATTGGTCCTCGATCGCCTGCTCGAGAGCTCGTCGATAGTCGCGAAACAGGTACCCTCGGAAGACTTTGCTCCGCAGCAGCCCATCTTGGATGATCAACGTATCCGTTGCGAAACTCCGCGAGCGCACGAGGTCGAGGAGAATCGCCCACTCGGTCAGCTCACGGTAAACCTGAACCCATGAGGGCTTCGGTTCTTCCGGAGGCGGCGAGATCATCGAAAGTTCGTGCAGCGTGCGGACACCAAGTAGCTCCATCATGCGACCAAGCGCCGTCAGACCCTTGCCCTCGCTCGACAAGTGACGAGCATGAAGAACATCGAAGGGGGTTGACGGGGTAACGGCCTCCAGGCAGTACTCGTTGTTGCTTGAGTCGACGACTCGTACAAGCTGAACCATGAATGGATCGAACGAGACCTGGTTGTTCCCGCCATCAGTACCAACGAGCGAGATCGCGGTAGTCCTGTACGGCTTGATGCGCCTGGTCGACCGCCCAAGGGGACTCACTTCTGCGCACAGCTCATCGAATCGACCTCGGTCGGCCTCGATAGCCTCATCGATCTGGAGCTGCAGCGCTTCAAGGCTCGCGGGATCTAGCATTATTCCCCCGCCGCCAGCCGTGAGATGAATTTCGGCACTTCGTCCGCCCCTTCCATTAGGGATTCGATGGACCTCAAGTCGTCAAGAAATGCGTCTGTTCCGACTTCGCGGTACCGCCAGCAGCTGAACATCGGCTGCGGCGATCCGATCGCACGCGTCCGAGCGCGCGACAAGAACTCGTTGGCGTCAGCCGAGTTCCCGATTACGTGATTGGCGAGCGCCATGCACTGGAAGAAGTTGGCCTCGTGCTCATCGTAGCCCTCGGACAGTCGCACGATCTCGGCGAAGAGTGATCGATCTGGTTGACCGTCCCTCCCCCAGGTAGCCATTGCTCGATTGAACGCATCAGGGAGGCTGGGCTGCGCTTCGCTACTGTCAGAGAACGCCTCGAGAGCCTCGTCGAACCGTCCTAGACCGATCAGAATTAGCTTGGCAGCTTGCAGTGCATCTTCATGCGTTCGTCGGTCGTCCAGCGCAGGCTGAAGGATGGTCCACGCCGAGGACAGCTCGCGAGCGGACCGCGCAAGATTCCTGGCGATCCACACGCGGTCTACGTTTCTCAGCTTCTCGACCGCATTCGTCTCTGCGATCTCCGAGAGAGATTCGGGGTCAACTTGCCTCAAGATCCTTAGAGCGACGATCACATCGAACGGCTGAAGGTCGCCGTGGTCTTCGCGTAGGTAGGCCAACGCGTCATCGCGAGCCTCGTTCTTCAGGCCGAGGCTGCGAGCACACTCAGCGCGCCGAAGCCAAACGTCGCTTGGCGCTTCGCCCGTTCGCTGCGCATCCCAGAAGATCTCCCGTGCCTGCTCGAGCTCACCCTGCTGCATTCTGTGCCGTGCGAGTAGGTACAGTATCTCCCCATCTTCCGAATGCTCAACTTGGATTCGAAGGAGCCTGTCCTCGATCGCACTCGCGGACATCTCCTCTTCGATGGGGCGACGAGTCCGCGCCCTGCCGAGGTCGGCGAGGAATCGTCGTGCCCCCTCGCGGTCGCTCGAGTTGAGTCGTCGAATCCGAGTAGTGAGGTGCCGGTACTCCTGGGCGAGTCGACTGCGCCGACGGTCGATGGCGAAAATCGACTGATTGAGCAGAGCGAGACTGTTGTAGTGATGAATCCGTTCGGGGGGCTCAGAGAATTGAAGCCGTCGGCCGAACTCCCCCAGGCGGTCGCTGATTACGTGATCCTCGTCGTCCAAATCAGGCACATTAGACATGACGAAGACCAACTCGATCCGCCGCCCATCCACGCCCTGACTCTCTGCTCGAATGTCGGACACCGCCTTCTCTAGACCTTCGAGGTTCTGCGCGTTCGGGAAGAAGAGCGCCACGACGCAGTCGGGAAGCTGACGAGTACAGATGCCGGCCTCGTCGCTGTGACCGGTCCTCGAATCGATCAAGACGTAGTCAGGACTGAACCGATCTTCCCATTGCTGCTTGAGGTCTTCAAAAATCAGGAACCCGTCTCCGTGTTCATAGAGTTGCCTCCAGTTGATGTCCGCGAGACGTCGGGCGTATCCCTCGTCACGTATACCTGCGGGCATCACCCGAAGTACGCCGCCTCGCGCTCCGATCCCAGTGCACGTATAGACGTACGCTGACACATCAGGAGTCGCGCCATCTTCCAGAGCATCATGGACGAAGTCGACGACGCCACGGTTGGGCTTCAGAGGGGCGAATTCGCGGAAAGTATCGATGCCGGGCGCTTCAAGGTCGAAGTCGACCACGAGGACACTTCGCCCCGACTGTGCCAGGAGAACCGCGACGTTCGCCATCGACAGCGTGCGTCCAACACCGCCCTTGAATGAGTAGAAGGTCGTTACGAACACTATCTGTACACCTAGAGCTGGAAGGTCTTCTGCCTACGCAGAGACGATTCCAATCGGTCTGGGGAATCCTTGAACGCTCTCAACTCGACGATTTGGCCAACGCCACCGCTTGCGACTCTCTGAGTCGACACCGACTCGCGACGGTCGCGGTCACGTACGAAGCTGAAGTTGTGCTCGTCACTCAAGAGCCGCAGATAGTTGTCGTACGCAGCGTTCTGAAGCAGCTCGCCGCGCTCCCACCGACCCACGGTTGCCTCGCCGAGTCGGGTGATCGCAGCGAAATCCACCCTTGAGAGCCCGTAGGCTTTCCGGATCGACTTGATGTCGTCCGGTGCGAGGAGCCCGAGGTGGTCGCAAACCGAGCGATGCCGCGCATCATCGGCAGATGCGTCCATGAAGTCGTAGTCACAAGCATCGCACCGAAACACCACGACGCGTGCCTGCAGCTCGACGGCATCCTCACCGGCCCCGTAGTCGAATTGGTCGATCTCGAACCGGGCCCCTGCCCGACCGTCGCACCTCGGGCAGTGCATCGAGCTGGAATCAGCAGTGATGTTCTCGTCTAGCACCGTCAAACCTCTAGTAATCGCTGTAGTGGAAGCTCCGAGCGATGATCGAACCGTCGGGAGCCAACTCCACCTTGATGTAGATCTTGCGCCGGCCGTCACCGCCCGGTACGAGCATCACGTAGCCGATGCAGTCCGGTGGTTTCTCGAGAGCCACGATTCCAATCTCGGCACCGGCTTCGGCCTGGTCTGCAATGAACCGCCAAGCATCGGCGTCGTTGAAGCACGTGTGTGACGTCGGTGTAAGAACCGCGCGGGGTGCCCATCGCGTGGGTCGCTCGCTCGTGAAGCCTCGACGGCGACGCTTTCTGGCGCGCGCCCGTATGATGATCTGCTCCCGGACCCACTCGAGATCATGGTCGTTGGGTGGTTCACGCATTGCTCAGTCGCCATCGTGATGGTGGTTGCTCGGAGTTCATCTCTTCCCACACTGCCTCCCCGAATAGATCATATGATCCTTCTCGGCTAGACGGACCGGGCGGTTGAGCCAAAGCATATCATATGATCTGAATCTCCCAAGGAGATCTTCCGTATCAGTGCTCAAAAAAGTGCCGCGCCATCCTCTCGAACGGCAGATCGCCAGCACCCCGGGCATCATGCTGGGGTTCGGCCCGGGCCTCGCGCTCGCGGCGATGCCCTATTGGACCTGTGCCCAAGCGCGGGATATGCATTTTTCGCATACTCTCATCCATGGATATACGCGATCTCGAAGACTTCCTCGCGGTCGTCGAGCACGGAAGCATCCTCGGCGCTGCTGAGCAGCGGGGCGTTGCGCAGCCGGGGCTCAGCCGTCGCATTCGAGCGCTCGAAGAGGCGCTCGGCGTCCAGCTGCTCACGCGAAGCAGTCAGGGCGTGACCACCACCGTGTACGGCGCGCTGCTCGAGCGGCATGCGCGGCTCGTGCTTCGAGATCGGCAGCAGGCGCTCGACGAGCTGCAGTCGCTGCGCGACGGGGTGCAGGGGCACGCGCGCATCGGCATCGCGCCGGCGCTGTCGAGTCTGTTGCCGGGCGCGATCGAGCGGCTCTCGGCCGAACGCTCGGGCATCACGTTCACGGTGATCGAGGGTACGTATGATGCGTTGGTGCGCGCGCTCCGCAGCGGTGAGATCGATGGGGCGTTTACGTTGCTCGTGCCCGGTGAGGCGCACGAAGGCTTGACGGTGCACGGGCTCGTCGAAGACCCCGTGCTCGTGCTCTGCCACCCCGAGCACCGCTTGCGCAAGAAGAGAAAGGTCGAGCTCGCTGCGCTCGCCGACGAGCGATGGGCGCTGATCAGCCGACCGCCTTCGATCATCGAGATGTTTCGGGCGATCGCTGCGTCGCGGGGCATCGACTCACCTCGCATCAGCGTCGAGACCGATTCGCTCGATCTGCTGAAGGCGCTCGTGATGCGCGAGCACTTTCTGACGGCGCTGCCTCGCGGCGCGATGCGAAGCGAGCTCGAAGCCGGCCAGGTGGCTTCGCTGGCAATCGGCGGGCTGCCCAAGCTCGCGGCGGGGTTCATCCACCGGCAAGAGGTGCTGCCGCCGGCCGTCGAGCTGCTTCTCACGAGCGTGCTCGACTCGGTGGGCGGCTGAGGCGCGTGTGAGGCACTCTAGGGTTATGCCATGAAAGTATATCGGAGTCGCATGGCGAAATAGCTGAACATACCCGGTCGCCGCATCCTGAGGCCATTCGAAGGAGAACCTCAATGGCCATGATGAACGATGCCAAGACCCGACGTGACTTCGTCCGCAGCAACCACACGTGCGTCATCTCGTACGCACGCAGGACGGCCCCGCCCTCGATGTCGATCGTGCACTACGCGATGGATGGCGACGACATCGTCTTTCTCACGATGGCCGCCCGCCAGAAGGCGAAGGCGGTGAACCGACTCGGCCAGCTCTCGGCCTGCATTCTCGCCGGCGAGCAGGCGGGCCTCTCATGGCCGCCCGAGTATCTCGTCGTCGATGGCAAGGCGAGTCTGTCGAACGACATGGATCACGTCGTCGACGTCGCCACGCGCATCATCCCCATCATGA
Organism: Myxococcota bacterium; assembly: GCA_965250285.1. Lineage (GTDB taxonomy): Bacteria > Myxococcota_A > UBA9160 > UBA9160 > UBA4427 > CAYYSY01. The sequence goes on along the minus strand of OZ252299.1, from coordinate 3,588,381 downwards.
GCGGCAACCCGGTGCCCGACGAAGCCCGCCCCGTGATTCGCAAGGTGATGGAGAAAGAAGACCGTGTCGTCGTGCGCATCACGCCCGACTCGACGTTTCACTCGCCCTCGGTGCACGACGTCGAAGACGCCGACCCCGATGCGGACGAGCCGCTGCACGGGCTGGGCGCGCGGATCCCCTGGCGAACCGAGTAGGCGCGGTCGTGTCGACGGGAGGCACGGCGGCCTCGCTTCGTCGTACGGAGGGCTCGGCAGATGCGTGGGTCGGGAGGGGGCCGGGCTTTGTCTTGGCGTCTGCGCTCGCCTCTCTGCTCGCCTTGGCGCCGCCCGTGGGCGCCGCCGAGGCGAGCGGGCCCGAGCCGGCCGCTCGGCCGAACGTCGTGCTCATTCTCGCGGACGACCTCGGCTGGCGAGACGTGTCGTATCACGGCAGCGAGATCGACACGCCATCGATCGACCGCATCGCCCGAGAGGGCGTCGAGCTCGACCGCTTCTACGCGCAGCCCTCGTGCAGCCCGACCCGCGCTGCGCTCATGACCGGCAAGTCGCCGCAGCGTCTCGGCATCGAGCGGCCGATCTCGAAGAATCAGCAAGGCGGGCTCCCGGTGGCCGAGACCACGCTCGCAACGCACCTGGCGCGCCAGGGCTATCAGCCCCTCATGGTCGGCAAGTGGCATCTCGGGCACTCGACGCCCGACTTGTTTCCGAACGCGCGGGGCTTCGAGTCGTTCTATGGCTTTCTCTCGGGCGGCGTCGGCTATTGGGATCGGGTGCACGGGGGCGGCTACGACTGGCAGCGAAACGGCACGACCCTGCGCGAAGAGGGCTACGTGACGCATTTGCTCGCCGACGAGGCCGTGCGACTGCTGGCCGAGCGTGACCGGTCGAGGCCCACCTTTCTCTTCGCGTCGTTCAGCGCGCCCCACCTGCCGAACGAAGCGCCGGCGGGTGTCGTCGAGCGCTACGCGCACATCGAAGATCGGCAGCGCCGGCTGCATGCAGCGATGGTGCACGAGCTCGATGTCGCCATCGGTCGCTTACTCGCCGCACTCGAAACCGAGGGGATGCTCGACGACCCCCTCGTGCTGTTCGCGAGTGACAACGGCGGGCTCAACTCGGGCGTCTACGAAGGCACGTTTCCGGGCATCGTACTGCGCCAGCTGACCGATTGGTTCGGTCGGCCGCTCTTTCACCCGGGGCTCGAGTTCTTCGCGGCGAACGTGCTCGACGGCGGCAGCGACAACCGCCCGCTGTCGAGAGGGAAGGGCAGCGTCGCCGAGGGCGGCACCCGCGTGCCGGCGGCGATCCTGTGGCCCGGGCATCTCGAAGCCGGCCGTCACGATGGGTTCATGACGGTCTCCGATGTCTTGCCGACCCTGCTCGAGGCGATCGGCGCGCCCGACGCGATCCCCGACGACCTCGACGGCCGAAGCCAGTGGGCCGCGCTTCGGGGCGATCCGACCGGCAGCGAGACACCCGACTACGTCGTCACGGGTCTGCTCGAAGGCGCAGCCCTCTATCGCCCGCCCTGGAAGCTCATCGAAGGCGACCCGCCCAGGCTGTACGACGTCTACGCAGACCCGCTCGAAGAAAGTGACCAGTCGGCTGATCGGCCGGAGCTGGTTGCCGATCTGGTCGGGGCCCTCGACGCCTGGCCGCGGGCGGGGGCCGCCGAGTTCAGCATCGTCGATGGGCTGCTCGATCCCGATTCGTTCGGGGGCGAAGAAGACCGGGCCACCTGGGTCGATGCTGCGCGTGAGAGGGCGCAGCCGTAGGGCGCTGACACGACTAGCCCTCCGGGCGAGGCGCCGTGAGTGCTTTCGCCGCTTCGGTCTGTCGGTAGCTGACCTCGGTCGCAACGACCTCTTCGCCGCAGGCTCGGCAGACCAGGATGCCGTCGGTGCGGGCGCCGCAGAGCGTATGTCGCGGCGTAGATCGCGCGGTGCCGGCGCACCAGCGCTTGCCGAAGTGGCGGGCCGTCAACACCGCCGCCAGCGCATCGCGACCCGAAGCGGTGAGCGCGTAGCCGGCCGGAGAGCCCGGGGCCTGATCCCGGCGCGTGAGCACATCGTCGGCCTCGAGGCGCGCCAGGCAGTCGGACAGCACGTTGGTGGCGATCCCGAGCTCGTGCTCGAAGTCTACGAACCGACTCGTTCCCCGAAGCGCGCAGTGCATGACCAACATGGTCCACTGGCCGCCGAGCGAATCGAGGGCCCTCGCCACCGAATCGGGGCGACTCGTTGCGGCGACCACGGATCGAATGCGTCGGCGCCGCTTCGTTGCGTTCTTCGTTGGCTGCGCACCGGGCGTCGGCCAATCGATGTGGTCGACGTCGAGCGGTCGCCCGCAATCGCCGCAGCGCATCTCGACACGAAGCCGCTTGCCGCAGGTCAGGTGCGTCAGCTGCAGAGGCCCGGCGCCGTTCTCGGTCGGCCGCCATCGATCACCCCAGGCGAGCAGCGCAAGCGCGACCGGATAGATCGCGAGCCCCTTCTCGGTGAGCCGATACTCGAAGCGCTCGGGGTTCGACTGATACTTCAGCCGGTCGAACACGCCGACTGCGACCAAGCGGGCCAGGCGCTCACTCAATCGAGACCGCGGGATCGACGTGTGCTCGAGGAAGTCGCCAAAGCGCCGCGCGCCGAAGAACGCCTCACGCGTGAGCAGAAACGTCCATTCGTCGCCCACTTCGGCGACCGCCGCTTCGAACGGATCGACTCTCTGGGCGCCCATCGCCCAATACTTGCATATCGAGACTGACTTCTCTAGCCTGTCAGTATCGATAAGCAAGTGCGCGCCCCGTTGGAGAACCGAGCCATGCTGCGAAGCGACGTCGAAGCGATCTTGAATCGGTATTACGAAGCGTTCAACGCGCTCGACCCGGATGCCGTGGCCGCCGTGTTCACGGATGACTGTGTCTTTCATGACCATGCCCTCGACCGCACGAGCGAGGGGCTCGACGCACTGCGAGCGTTCGTCCGCTCGAGCGCGGCGATGGCCCCCGATCTGAAGCTCGAGCCCCACAGCATGCTCATCGAGGAAGACCAGGCCTCGGTCGAACTCACGATGTCGGGCAGCGCCGCCGAATCGGGCGCTCGATGGTCTGTCAGGTCGAGCTCGCGTTTCTGGCTTCGCGGGGACAAGATTCGGCGCAAGGAGGACAACTGGAACCTGGCATCGGTGCTCGAGCAGATCGGGATGATCCGGGTGCCTGACCTCGAGAACGCGGGCGAGAACCCCGGGCCCGAAGAGCGCAACGAGCGCGCTCGCGCGCTCGCAAAGCGCTTGTGGGGCATCGAAGCGATCCCCGAGACCTCAGAAGACGGGTTCTTGTCGCCCGGGCTCGAGCACCTCTTCGGCGAGATCTGGATGCGCCCGGGGCTCGCGATTCGAGACCGCTCCCTCATCACGGTCGCCGCACTCACGGCGCTCGCCCGTGAGCAAGAGCTTCGCTTTCACATGCGGGGCGCGCTGAGCGCGGGCGTGCGTCCCGACGAGATTCGAGAGCTGGTGCTCCACCTCGCCTACTACGCGGGGTATCCCGTCGCGGCGATTGCCCGACGGGCGGCTGCCGAGGTTCTGCCTTCGGAGAGCCCCGCATGAAGCTCTACGGCGCTCGGTTCTCGCCGTACTTCGAACGCGTGCACCTCGTATGGACACTCAAGGGCAAGCCCGACGCAGTCGAGCTGGTCGGGTTGCCCGAGGGCGGTCTGAAGAGCGACGCCTACCTCCGCATTCATCCGGGCGGCAAGATCCCGTGCCTCGTTCTCGACGACGGAACGGCGCTGCCCGAATCGCAGGTGATCTGCGGCTACCTGGATCGAGTTCTGCCCGGGCCAGCGCTCGTTCCGGAGGATGTGATCGCGCAAAGTCGGATGGAGCTCATCTGCCAGCTCGTCGATACGACGCTGTTCCCGGCGTTCCGACCCCTGATGGTCTCGGAGCCCACGCGCGAGGCGGCCGATGGGGCGCGTGCCGCTGTCAGGGTCGTCGATCACTTCGTGGGCGTCGGCTCGTTCGCGGTGGGCGACACCTGGAGCCTCGCCGATTGCGCGCTGCTGCCCGCGCTCCATTACGCGCGGGTTCTGGGCCAACGCGCTTCAGCGGATCTGCTCGACGACACGCGCCAGCTCGGTGACTACGCCGACCGGATGCTCCAGCTCGAGACCGCACAAGAGAGTCGCGCAGCGATGTCGCAGCTGTTGGGAAGCTGACGCGCGCTCGTCGTCGAGCTGGTCATCGCAGGGGGCGTCGTGGCGGTCTACGGGGTGGCGGCCGGCGCGTGAGGCCGCGATCTCGGGGCGAGGCGGTGCGCGAGCCGGGCTACACCTACGCCGACGCGTTGACCCTGTAGCGCTCGGGGTCGGTGACGAAGTCGGCGTGGCCGTAGTGCTCGAGCAGGCCGGCGAGGCGGGCGTTGAGCTGATCGTCGACGAGCTGCGATAGGCCCGGTACCTGGAGCCCCACGCGGTAGTACAGCGAGTGCGTGACCACGGCGGCCATGCCCACCGTCGCGGCGAGCTTCTTCTCGAGCCCGAAGTCGATGCCGATCGAATTGGCCCGACCGGCGTCGCCGCCGAGGAAGCTCTTGATCAGCACGAGGCGTGACAGCCCGTCTTCGAGCCAGGTATGCACGCGCCCGGTGACCGACGCGCTGTCGAACAGATCGGCCTTCAGCGTGCCGCGCACCAATGCTCCGCACGTTTCGTCGTCGTAGGCCTCGCGGAGCGTGACGTGGCGGGCGATCAGCAGGTCGACGATCTCTTGCGGTGTCTCGCCGAGCAGATCCTCGGGCAACCCGAGCAAGAAGCAGCGATAGCGAGACAGCTCGACGGTGGCCTTCTGCGCGGCGGTGAACTCGGTCTTGCCCTCTTGCAGCAGCCGCGCCGACATCAGGAACACGCCGATCAGACCCGCCGGCATCTGGTCGACCTGCGGGATCGGAATGCCGTAGGTGTCGACATCCCACTTGCCCGATCGCAGCAGGTGAAAGCGCACCATCGAGTGCATGAGGCGCACCTTCGCAGCCGCGTGAAACCCCTTGCCGAATCGGTCGAGTGCCCCGGGCAGCGTGGTCGCGGTGAAGAAGCTGGCCGTCTCGAAGACGCGCTTCGCCGCGGCTTCATCCGAGAGCGTGCCCGTCATCGTCATCGGGAGCGCCGCGTACTTGTTGAGGAAGGTCGCGAGGAACGCGCCGCGGATCGTCAGCGGCACGGCCGTGGCCATCGAGATGCGCTCTTCGTGCGCCCCCTGCTTCACGAGCTCGAGGTCGACCCAGCTCGGCGTGTTCTCCATGGCCGCGATGAAGTCGATGAGCTCGGCCGGCGCGTCTTCGACGGCCTCGATGCCCTGCTCGCAGGCCGTGTCGAGCATCGCGCCGAGCTTCTGAAACCCGTACTCGGGGATCAACGCGGCATAGGCGTCGACCACGCGGTCGCCGAGCATCGTGTAGCCGCGCACGGTCTCGATCAGGTCGGGTTTTGCGAACACCCGGCGCACCGCTGAGCGCATCTCGGCGAAGCGGGCGTCATCGACCCGAGCTTCGACGTCGAGGCGCTCGGGCACGGTCGAGAAGTCGACCTCGCCGTACATCACGGGGTTGGCGTCGCGCTGCTGCATGACCCGGTCGGGGTACGCCGTCGCGTTCATGTTCATCTGCACTTCGCTCCGCATGGGCGCGCTCGGGTCGAGCGAGTTGCCGGGGGGCTCACCGGTCGTTCGGATGAGCGACTCGGTGGGGGGACGCCATCGCGCAAACGTGAACCCGCGACATCGACCCGGTGTGTGTCTGATTCTAGTCGATTCGATGTCGTCGGGCGGCCGGGGTGACTCGCCGGGGGCGCGCCGGCAATTCGCGAGCAGGTCACTCGGATGGGAGCGGGGCAGGGCGTGGCGGTCGGCGGCGAGCCGGCGTCAGCCTGAGGAGGTCGCTCTCACTAGTCGCTTGCGACAGGCCCCGTCGCGTCGATCCCGCGAGGCTCTATCCTGCCGGGGGGATCGTCTCGGGGGCCGTCGCGGCCGCTGCGATCGTCGCTCAAAGAAGAAGGAGTGCACCGTGATCAAGCTCGTCTTCGTGCTGCGTCGTCGATCGGATCTCAGCCTTGAAGCGTTCCAGACCTACTGGCGCGAGCGCCACGCGCCCCTCGTCGCCGAGCACGCCGAAGTGCTCGGCATTCGGCGCTACGTGCAGGTGCATACCCGCGACGACGAGCTGAGTCAGGGCATCCGCGCATCGCGCGGCGGGCCCGAGCCCTACGACGGCGTGGCCGAGATCTGGTTCGAGAGCGAGGCCGCGATCGCCGAGGGCATGACGCGCCCCGGCGGCGCTGAAGCCGCAAAGGCGCTGCTCGAAGACGAGCGTCGCTTCATCGATCTCGAGCGCTCACCTCTGTGGCTCGCCGAAGAGTTCGAGTTCGTTCCTGCGTGAGCCGTTTCGGCGACTTCGAAGCGCGCTCGACCGAGGAGAGAAGGCCCATGACAGACACTGCGCCGCGCATCATGATCGCGAGCGTCCGCGACGACATCAAAGAGACCGTCGTGCTTCGCGACGAGCTGCCGCCGCTCGAGCAGAGCGAGATCCGCCTGCGTGTCGACAAGATCGGGCTCTCGGCCAACAACCTCTTCTACGCGCAGATGGGCGAAGCGCCGTTTCTCAAATTCTTCGCCGTCTATCCCCTCGGCGACTCGAACAAGCACCTCGCCAATGTGCCGGCCTGGGGCGTCGCGACCGTCACCGAGTCGCGCAACCCCGAGTTCTCGGCGGGAGACCGGTTTCGCGGGTTCCTGCATATGACCAACGTCGTGCAGATGAAGGCCCGTCGAACACCCGAGGGCTTCACGGCGTACGGGGGCGATCGCGACAAGATCAACCCGGCCTACAACGGCTTTCTCACGGTCGATCCCGACGGTCATTCGCCGATTCGCGGCAGCGGCCAGAAGGCCGACCTGGCCATGGCCTCGGCACCGGGCGCTGGCAGCGGCTTCATCATGGCCGAGCTGCTTCGCATGAACGACTTCTACGGCGCGAATTCGGTCGTGTTGAGCTCGGCTTCATCGAAGCTGTCGCTCGCCACCGCACTGCTGCTGCGCAAGGAGCGCGACGAGGGAAGGCTCGAGAAGATCGTCGGCTACACCGCCGAGACCAACGCCGACTTCGTCCGGTCGACCGAGCTCTACGACGATGTCGTGACCTACGACGCGGGGCTTCCGGGCGACGAGCACCTGCGCCACCTGCTGGTCGACGTCGCCGGCGACGCCCAGATCTACAAGCGCAGCCAGGCGAAGTTCGTGAAGGCGTTCGCGGTCGGCGGCACGCATTCCGACGCCGAGAGCTCGGTCTTCACGGCCTTCGGGCCGTCGGGCTTTCTCAAGATGATCGCCGAGATGATGGGCCCGGCCTTCATCAAGAAGTGGGCGGCCCGAAATCTACGCCCGAAGCTCGAGATGTTCTTCGCCCCCTCGGTCATCCAGGATCTGCTCGCCCGGTGGGGCCGAGAAGAGATGGACGCGCGCTCCGACGCCGCGCTCACCGCGTTCGTCGATGCTGCGGTCGACGGGGGATGGATCAAGGTCTCGCGCTCAGAGACCCCAGAGGCCGCGCAGGCCGCCTATCGCCGCATCGTCGAAGGTCGCGTGCCGCCTTCGGAGGCCGTGATTCTGGCGCTGGCGGCGGAGTAGCTGGGCGTAGGTTCGAAGTCGCGCGCGCCCGCGTCGAACGTCGGGGCGACGCGATCTCTCGAGCGCCGGCTGTGGCGGGTCGGGCTGGGCGATCCCGGGCCCGGTACGTCGGCGTCGCAGGTCTGCGGCCGATGCAGCGGTCGCCAGAAGGCGCGATCGGGAGTCAGCTAGTTCAGCCTACGAATCGCTCTCGCGCGGGCCGACGCGAGCCCCATCCCGAGCATCACGAGCAGGCCCGTCGAGGGCTCGGGCACGATCGTCAGCGTGACCGAAGCCGTCGATGTGCCTTCGAACCCGGCGTTGAGCTGCACGCGCACGACATAGTCAACACCCGGTTCGAGGCGAATGACTTCGTTCAGCGAGTCATCCCACGTCGTTCTGTCCGTGATCGCGTCGCCCGTGTTCGGCGGGCTCGCGCTCGCCCATACGCTGGGACTTCCCGCGCAGATGACGCCGCCGCCCGATCGTCCGCCGCACAGGATGGCAAGCGCTTCCATTCGCCCAGAACAGACTGCGGTAGCCGGTGTGTGAGACCTCAGCCGTCAGCAGGATGTCGAGCGCTTCGTCGACTTGGAAGGTCTGAGTGACCACCGTGTGTCCCACGATCGCGAAGCTCTGCGGCCCCTCATTCTCGACGGATGCCATCACCGAGAACGCGCCGTCGGAGTGCAGTGTGCGAATGCCATGCTCGACGACCGATGGATTCTCTGGATGAGTGGTCGAGGTCGTGACGTCGGCGTCCTCAGCGAAGGCCGCTGGGATGTTCACGCCCTCTTCGTAGTTTTCGACAGCGATCGGGCCATCCACGTCGATGTAGTGCGTCGCGCCGACGTAGAGCTGCTGGCTGCCGTAGACGATGCGCGCCGCGCTGGCTGGCGCGACCCAGATGAACACAAGCAACGAGATCAGCGAGCCCGCGGGCATCGCGAATCGCTGACGTCGAATCTGGTCCATTCGGCTGCCTCCTGAGCGGCTCTCGCCACGGCCCTTGAGCGTATTGTGGCAGCCGCGTCGCGAATGTGGCGATCGAAGTTGGATCGCCGCCGCTTGGCATGGGTCGGAGCCGACGCATGCAAATGTGCGGTGACCGTGCCGAATGTGCGGTGAAGCCGCCTGATACAATTCTGTGTTGCTCGCGAGAGAGTTCTCTCGTGTTCTCGGCCCGGTGCGCGGCGGCGATGTACGCCCTTCGTGCTGCTGGCTGCCCTCCAGGAGACTGCCATGCGACACCTGATGCTCTCATTCCAATTGGCCCTGCTGCTCTCGTTCGGTCCGCTCGTCTCGGCGGCCTACGGGTTCAGCTACAACAGCGTTCCGCTCGTGACGACCGATGCTTTCGGATGCACCAGCACCGTCGGGTGTGGTGACCTCGCGGTGACGACCTTCGCCTTCGACGGCGTCTCCGTCAGCGACACCGGCACGGCGGTCCTGTCCGAATCGGGTGAGATCGATCTGGCGATCTCGGTGACGTCGCTGCTCCTCGAAGCGGTCGACGGCCCTGACCTCGGCGTTCAGTCGATTCTGTTCACGTCGACCACCTACACCGCATCGGGCTTGCAGGCGACGGAGATCAGCGCGGGTCTTTGGGAGATCGATCCAGGACAGCTGGCCACGATCGTGATCGGAACCCAGACCCAGCTCGACGGTGCCGGTCTGCCGGTCGGCGGCACCCCGGCTCTCTTCTCTGGCATCGACGTGTCGATTCGAGGCGTCTGTGGCGCCCGCGCGGTGTCGCCCACCAGTGACGGATGCGCCTTGACGGTCGGGCCCGAGAACTGGACGGTCGATGTCGGGAGCGGCGCGACGGGCACCCGCTACTTCGAGCACTCGTTCGTGTTGGCCCCCGAGCCCTCCACTGCGCTGCTCGTTGGGCTCGGGCTTGCGAGTCTGGGGCTCAGTCGGCGCGCCAACGATCGGTCGCGCTCGCGGAGCTGAGTGGTTCGACCACTCGATCGCAGGTCGACAGGCGCCAGCGAATCGAAGTCGGGTCGGGCGAGCCCGGCGCGCCGGGCTAGCCCGTCTTCCCGCGCAAGAAATCCGACAGCGGCTTGTCGTGCCAGCTCGCGGCGCTGAACTCGTTCGAGAAGGGTTCGTAGCGCGGCGGCGCGGCGGGCTCGGGCTGGTCGCCCATCACGGTGACGCGTTGGATGACGCGCTCGCCTTCGAAGTCGTTCAGCACGTGATGCTGCGTGCAGCGGTTGTCCCACATCGCGATGGTGCCCTCGCTCCAGCGATAGCGCACCGTGAATCGATTGCTCGAGACGTACCGGGTGAGGTAGCCGAGCAGCGCTTCGCTCTCGTCGTGGCTCAACTCGACGATGCGCCGCGTGAAGTGCTCGTTGACGAAGAGCGACTTTCGCCCGGTGACGGGGTGGACCCGCACGACCGGGTGGATCGCCTTGCGCTCGGGCGTGTAGTGCGGGCTTGCGTCGTGCAGCGCCGAGAGCCCTTCGCACAGATCCTTCAGCGGCTGCGACAGCTCGTCGTAGGCCTTGTACATGTTGGCCCACATGGTGTCGCCGCCAAACGGCGGGCACTTCTTCATGTGAAGGATCGCGAAGATCGAGGGCTCGGCCTGGCAAGTGAGGTCGCTGTGCCACTCGTCGGCGATGGCGCCCGAGCCCCCCTCGGCGCGCAGCTCGAAGAACTCGGGGCGCTCGGCGTCGAGCGCGAGGTTCGGGTGCCCCTCGAGCCGGCCGAAGAGACGCCCAAACGCGATGTGCTCATCGGGGGTCAGGTGCTGGTCGGGAAAGAAGACGACCAGGTGCTCCGCCACGAGCTCGAGGATCGACTCGGCCTCGGCCGGCCCGGCGCTCGCGAGGTCGAAGCCGCGAACTTCGGCGCCCAGAGAGCCCGTCAGGCGGGATACGTCGATGGAGTTCGAGATCGAAGCATGGCTGGCCATGGGGGCGGCTCCCTGATCGAAGATGAAGGTATACAAAGGATATCAGGCGTGGGCCCGGCCCGGCGCCCCCCTTTGCTGGCCGCGCCGTGGCACCATGGCGCCTCTGCCGATCGATGTGAGGAGCCCCACGTGCCCGATGCACCCCTTCTGCCGCTGAACCCCCAGCCGCCCGACGTCGCGTGGCCGACCCGCGAGTGGCCCACCGGCCCGCTCGACCCCCGCGTCGACGTCGCGACACTCGACGAGCTGTTGGGTCACGCGTTCGCCGCCGAGGAGCCCGACGATCTCGCGCGCTCGCATGCGTTCGTCGCGATCCAGGGGGGGCGCCTGGTGAGCGAGCGCTACGCGCACGACGCGAGTCCCGACGATACGTTCGGCTCTTGGTCGATGGCCAAGAGCATCACCAGTGCGCTCGTCGGCATTCTCGTGCGGCAGGGGCGACTCGACATTCGCGAGCCCATCCCGGTCAAGGAGTGGACGGGCGACGATCCGCGGCGCCGCATCACCGTCGATCAAATGCTGCGCATGGTCGACGGCCTGCGCTTTCGCGAAGCCGAGACGCTCGACGACGGCGGGCTCTACTACTACCCGCCCGATGAATCCGACGTGATCCCGATGCTGTTCGGCGACGGCAAGAAAGACACGGCGGGCTTTGCTTCGACCCTGCCCAAGGTGGCCGAGCCCGAGGCGCGCTGGAACTACAACAGCGGCGCCAGCAATCTGCTCGCGCGCCTCGTCGGCGAGATCGTCGGCGGCGGTGAGGCGGGCATGCGGGCGTTCATGCACGACGAGCTCTTCGGGCCCCTCGGCATGCGCACGCCGAAGCCTCGCTTCGACGAAGCCGGCACGTTCGTCGGCTCGGCCTTCTGCTTCTGCAGCGCGCGTGACTTCGCGCGATTCGGCTACCTCTACCTGCGCGACGGCGTGTGGGATGGGGTGCGCATTCTGCCCGAGGGCTGGGTCGACTACAGCCGCACCCCTTCGCCGCAGTCACCGGGTGGCACCTACGGCGCGCACTTCTGGGTGATTCCCGGCAGCCTCGGTCTCTTCTCGTGTCAGGGCGCGTTCGGTCAGCGCACGCTGATCAGCCCCAAGCTCGATCTCGTCGTGGTGCGCCTCGGCAACACGCCCGCCGAGAAGGTGGGTCACGCGGTCGACTGGTGCCGGCGTGTCGTCGACACGTTTCGGCCGATGGCCACGGCTGCATCGGCGTCGCCGAGCTCGGCCGCGACGATGCAAACGTGAGTCTCGAGACCGGCGCATCTGCCGACCCCCACCGCGATCCGCCGCTCTTCGTGATTCGTCACGTGCTAGAGATCGAGGGCAGCGCCGAAGCGACGTGGGCCGTGCTGTCGGATCTGGCGCGCTACCCGGAGTGGAACCCGTACGTGCTCGCCCTCGACGGAGAGCTGGTGCCCGGGCGCATCTTGCGCGTGAAGATCACTCAGGCGAACTGGCCCGAGCCGCTCGTCGTCGAGCCGACCGTCATGCGGGCCGAGCCCGAACGCGTGCTCCACTGGCGCGGGTGTGTCGGCGAGCGCGGCGTCCTCGACACCGATCACGTCTTCGCAATCGAGCCTCTCAGCGCGAATCGGATCCGCTTCGATCAGTACGAGGAGTTTCGCGGCCGCCTCGCCGAGAACATGGACGGCGAGATGCGCGGGTTCACGCAGCGCGCCTTCGAAGCGATGAACGAGGCCCTCGCCGAGCGAGTTCGAGCCCTTTCCTGAACCGATCCCTTCGGTCGATCGACGGGCGCGCGGTCGGCGGCGAGGGGCCAGCACCGACTATTTGAAAGGAGACGATCATGTCCGAGTCGAGCTTGTTTGGCCTGCAGGATCGAGTCGCATTGGTCGTCGGCGGCGGGCAGGGCATCGGGCGCGCGGCCGCCCTGGCGCTTGCGCGGGTCGGCGCCGACGTCGCCGTCGTCGATCTAGAACAGGCGAGGGCCGAAGCCGTTTCGAAAGAAGTCGAGGGGCTCGGCCGCCGCAGTGTGGCGATCGGCGCCGACGTCACGCACGAGGATCAGTGCATCTCGGCCGTGGCACGAGCGGCAGCTACGCTGGGCGGAATCCAGGTCGTCGTCAACATCGTCGGGCAGGCCAGCTGGTCGAGCCTCCTCGAGGTCGACGAAGACACGTGGGACCGCGATCACCAGCTAAATCTGAAGCAGCATCTATACGTATCTCGCGCCGTAGCTCGTCCAATGATCGAGCGCGGTGAAGGCGGTGCGATCGCGGTGGTGGCCTCGGTCAGCGGCATCACCTCGGCGCCCCATCACGGGGCCTACGGTGTGGCCAAGGCGGGATTGATGGCGATGGTGCGTACACTCAGCGAAGAGTGGTTCGCGCACCGGATCCGCGTGAATGCGGTTGCGCCCGGCGCGGTGCACACGGCCCGCATTCAGGCGCAGTGGGATGCGGGCGAGGTGCGTCGGCCCGAGCCCGAGATCTTCGACCGGATCGCCCAGCCCGAAGACGTCGCGAACGCGGCGCTCTTCCTCGTTTCTTCGCTCGCCGAGCGAGTCAACGGGCAGACTCTGATCGTCGACGGCGGAACCACCGCGAAGTTCCCCTTCGCGATGACCTGACGGGGCGGAAGACCGCGCCGCACGAAACGGGGCCCGTCAGTTGCAGGGCGTTCATCTCAGATGACTGCTGCGACAATTTGACGTCGGCGATACCGGGCAGCTCGGCGCCGTCTTTTCCCGTACGGACACGCACGTGCTAAACGGCCAGGCGATTCGTTCCCTCGACTCGTTGACCGAGCAGTGGGCTTGATCACCCCCGATCCCAGCTCCCCGGCCAGAGCCACTCGAGAAGCCCGAGCGGGCGCGCGCTCTCGTCCTGCATCGCGCTGAAGCGAAGCATCCAATCGACGAGCAGCACCGCGAGCACGAACCCACCCCCGTCGAGCTCCGAAGTCAGCGCGCTGCCCGTCGACCAGTGCACGACCATCAGGGCCGCGAGCGCGAAGATCGCGAGTCGCTGGATCGTGAGCGACAGCATCGTCGCGGCGCGGGGTTCGAACGCGACGCGCAGCGCCAGCGACTGCTTGACACCCGAGGGCAGAAAGCCGAGCAGCAAGACCAGGGGTGCCGTGAGCACGCTCGCGACGTCACCGAGCTTCGAGGCGCGGTGCAGTCGGTCGCGCGCGTCGACGTACGCTGCGTCGTAGGTGACTTCGAGCGACGGTGCGTCGCCGTCGGCGTTCTCCCATCGCGTCAGCTCGTAGCGCCAACGGGTCGATTCGATTGCCTCGGCCGAGCGCAGTGCGAACCGGCCTTCGGGCAGATCGACGGCGACCGGTCGATACCGGCTGACGACCCAGTCGCGATTCTCGTGCGCCGCCTCGATGACGACCCGATCGCCATCGACGACGAGGCGATCGTCGTAGATCGCGCGCTCGATCTGCGCGAGGGCGGGCGAGGCGGTCGTCACGGTCTTGGGTCTCGGCGGAGGGCCATGCCCTCGTGTCGACCAAACGCGGCCGGAACTCGAGCGGCCGGTCGCGGCGCGACTCGATGCGTTTCGACGTGGCGGCGCCTTCAGCACCCTCACAGACCGACTGCATTGGCTGGTCGGGCACGTGCTTCCCGCCTTGCGGGTCTCGCCGGCCTCAGGGCGCTTGCCCGTCCGACCTCGGATCGAACCCGAGGTGCTCGCCGAGCCGGCTCCGGTTCTCGCGCGTCGGCTCTTCGATCGGGACGCCCGCCGCATCGGCCGCGCGGGTATTGAGCTGGAACATCGCGGCGACCGCGGCCGTATCGACGACGCCGCGGTCGCCGATCGCCTCGGCGAGCCGCTCTCGCGCAGCTTCGATCGCCGCCGGCACCGCCTCCATCGTTGCGTCGACGAAAGCGACGATCGCATCGCCGTGGGCGATGCCGCCATTCCCCTCGCCGGTGAGCACCACGTCGACGTCGACCTCGGTCTCGCTTTGCTCGCCGCCCGCACGGAGCAGCCCTGCGTGCCCGGTCGTTCAGTAGAAGCAGTCGTTGTAGCGAGAAACGCGTGCTGCGGTCAGCTCGATCTGTGTCTTGGTGATCGCGTAGTCGTGATCGGCGTCGGTGTACCGCGTGACGTGCTCGTACGGAAAGTAGTGCGAGGCCATCAGGTCGTTTGCCAGGCGGGTCACGTCGGGCACGAGCGTGAATGCACGATGCACGTTCGCCACAGGCAGACCGGGTTCGTAAAGGTCGAGGAAGTCGTCGGTCAAGCCATCGGCCGGAATCATGGGCACGTAGGCGTCGTCGAGCACCGCAGTCCGCGGGCGCCGCCGCGTGGGCGCTCCCGCTTCGGGCTCGGGGAGGGCCCGCACAGGCAGCCCCAATGCCCGGTGGAAGGTGTCGACCACGAGGACCGCGCTCACGAGGCCGCTGATCTCGACGTACTCGGCGTCCGGGATGCCCTCTGCGAAGAGTCCCTCGACCCAGGCACGACTGATGCGACCGGGGTCGGTGACCAGCTTGTGGATCAGCTCGACGCGAGCCTCGGGCATGTCGGCCACGGCCGCCTCGTGCCGCCCCTGAACCGACATCGGGAGGGGCGACGCCTTGCGCGCCTGGCACAGCGCGCAATCTCGAGCGGTGCGCAGGGTCCGCGCGACGTCGACGCGCTCTGCGCCGGTCAGCCACGTGCCCGGGGCAGCGAGGCTGCGCCAGACCCGGTCATGAGAGGCGGTGAGTTCGGGGCGAATCTGCACTTTGTGGCTCCCTCGCTGGGTGGGGTCGTTCAGGTCTGCGGGCGGCCGACGCATGTTCGAGGCAGTTCGACCATCGAGCCGCGCGTTCGCTCTCGAATCAGCGTGTGGCCTCGCTGCCGGGCGTTCGTGTCGCGAATCGTTCGAGCAGATGACGCGCTCCCGAGAGCGCGTCTCTTCGTAGTTCTCCGTCGGGGCGGGCGCGCCCCATCAAGTGGGCGCCCTGGAGCGCGGCCACCAGCATCGCGGCCAGCTCGGGGGCGGCGAGGGCGTCTTCGATCTCTCCGCGATCGATGGCGGCCTGAATCGACGCTTCGAGCCGGTCTCTCATCTCGCCGGCCAGCGCCGTCAGCTCGTCGGCGAGTCGACGGTCTTCGCCTCGGACGGTCTCTGCCATCCCGACACCGATCAGGCAACCCAGGCGCACGTCCGAAGGGCGCATCGCTTCGAACCGATCGATGAAGGCGAGCAGCCCGCCGAGCGGCGAGTCGGCTCGTTCGAGCGGCTCGTAGATCGGCAGGACTGCTCGCTCGCGGTAGCGCGCGAGCGCGGCGCGGAAGAGCGCGCGCTTGTTGCCGAAATCATCGTAGAGGCTGCGCGACCCGAGACCCGTCGCCTCGCGAAGCTCGCGCATCGACGTCGCGGCGTAGCCTCGGCGCCAGAAGACGCGCAGGATGCGCTCGAGCACCTCGTCTCGGTCGTAGGAGGGGTTGGGGCCCCGGCTCATCCGCTCATCCCTGCCAGCCCGCGACGCCAGTCGGCGATCGCGCGCCCGACCTCGTCGGGAGAGTCTTCCTGCACGTAGTGGAGGCCGCGCACGGTGACCTCGGTTTGGTTCGGCCAGGTGCGGACGAACTCGCGGTTCGCCCCGGTCAGGATCGCCCCGGGCTCTGCGTTGATGAAGAGCTTCGGGATGTCGCTGGTGGCCAGCCAATCGGCGTACTGCCCGACGATCTCGACGACGTCGGCGGGTTCACCGCCCAACGGGATCTCACGCGGCCACGTCAACGTGGGCCGGCGATCCTCGCCCGCGTTCGCGAAAGGGCGACGATAGGCGTTGCGTTCGGCGTCTCCGATCTTGCGCATGATCGACATGGGCAGCATGCGCTCGACGAAGAAGTTGTCTTCGAGCACTGCCGCGTCGCCGGCTTCCGATCGCAGCATCTGGAAGGGCGGGGTCACCGCCTTCGGCCAGTCCTTCCAGTCCATGGGCCGCACGATCGCCTCCATGTAGGCGATGCCGGCGACCGACGCCGCGTGCGTCCGCGCCCAATCGAAGCCGAGCGCCGAGCCCCAGTCGTGAATCACGAGCGTCACGCGCTCGTCGACACCGAGCGTCTCGAGCAGTGCATCGAGGTAGCGGCGGTGCTCGACGAACCGGTAGCGATCGGGCCCGCCCGATTCGAGCTTCTCGGAGTCGCCCATGCCGATCAGGTCGGGCGCGATGCAGCGCCCCTGATCGGCCAGATGGGGGATGACGTTGCGCCAGAGATACGAAGACGTCGGATTGCCGTGCAGGAAGACGATCGGGTCACCTTCGCCGACCTCGACGTAGGCCATGCGCTTGCCGAGCACGTCGACGGATTTCTTGGGGAGCTCGAGGCCCGAGATGTCCGGACGATCGCCGTCGATCGCGGGCTGAACGTACGGGCGCGCAGGCCCGGTGCTCTCGAGCCGAATGGGCACGATCTCGCGGTACTCGGGGCTGTCCCACCAGGCCTTGGCATGTGCGGTGGTCGGGAACCGGATGATCACGTTGTGGTCGTGTGCCTGGCCTTCGCCCTCGAGCTGTTCGGCAGAGCCGGCGGCCTGGATCCAGCCGCCATGGGGCTTGAGGGTCCGGATCACGCCCTGGACGTACTCGTCGAAGCGGTTGCGGTCGTGCACGTCGAGGCTGACGACGAAGTAGGCGGCCATGCTGTCTCCCGTCTTTTTCTGAGATCGATCGTTCTCATATTGGCCGATCGCGAGGCCGGCCGCAAACCTCGATGCGGGGGAGGGCGAAATCCCCAGTCGGGCCGCGGGCCTCGGCGAACAGCTTGGTGGGATCGGTCGCGTTTCGGGCTTCGGTCCGGCACCGGAGCGGCGAGTTGACTTATGGAGCGGCACTCTATAAAGTCTCGCTCCATACGGGCGCGCGATCCTGCACCCCGCCCACGAAGGCCTCGAGGAGAGACCCATGAGCGATGCCATCCATGCTCCGTTTTGGCTGAGAGACAACTTCGCACCGACGCCCGATGAGGTTTCGACGTCGTCGCTCGAGGTCGTGGGGCGCCTGCCCGACGACCTCTGCGGGCGATACCTCCGCACCGGACCGAATCCCATGTCGGGGCCGTCGGAGCACTGGTTTCTCGGCGACGGCATGATCCACGGCATCGAGCTCGCTGGCGGCAAGGCCAATTGGTTCAAGAGCAAGCTGATCCAGACGCCGATGCTCGGTCGACCCGAGGGCGAGAACTACTTCGCCAAGGCGATGGAGAGCCTCGAGAACGGGCTCGGCAACACGCACGTCATCGGGCACGCAGGCAAGATCCTGGCTCTCGAAGAGCTCCACTATCCGTTCGAGATGACGCCCGAACTCGAGACGGTCGGCGCCTACGATTTCGGCGGCCAGCTCGCAACGGGCATGACCGCACACCCGAAGATCTGCGCCAAGACGGGCGAGCTGCTCTTCTTTGCCTACGGCCTCGTGCCCCCCTACCTGACCTACCACCGCGTCAGCGCGCAAGGCGAACTCGTTCAGTCCGAAGTCATCGAAGTCGGCGCCGCAACGATGGTGCACGACTTCAACATCACCGAGAACCACGTGATCTTCATGGATCTGCCGGTGATGTTCGACCTCTCGAAGGCGGCCGACGGCGGGATCCCCCTCGCATGGAGTGATGAATACGGAGCACGCCTCGGCGTCATGCCCCGCGACGGCTCGAACGCAGATGTCGTCTGGTACGAGATCGACCCCTGCTACCTCTTCCACCCGGTCAACGCGTTCGAAGACGGCGACCAGATCGTGATCGACACCTGTCGATTCGATCACTTCATGAAGCCCGACGTCCCGCCCGTCCCGACGCTCTTGACCCGCTGGACGATCGACACGGCGGCCGGCACCGTCGATGAGAAGCGGTTGATGGAGGTGCCCGTCGAGTTCCCGCGTGTTCCCGATTCGCTCGTGGGGCAGAAGCACCAGTATGGCTACATGGTGCACATGCGAGACGACGTGCCGGCAGGGCGCGGTATCGTCAAGTACGACTTCGAAGCCGAGAAGATGACCGAGTTCCGGCTCGCAGGTGGCGAGTCCTGTGGCGAGCCCGTGTTCGCGCCGCGCGAGAACGCGGCTTCCGAAGACGACGGATACCTCCTCTTCTACACGTACGACGAAGGCAAGAACACCAGCGACTTCGTCGTTCTCGATGCGCGCGAGCCCGAGAAGGGGCCGATCGCACGGGTCGAGCTGGGCGTTCGCGTGCCGTTCGGCTTCCACGGCAGCTGGATCGCAGACGAGATCTGACGCGCTGATTCGCCGAACGTGGAGGCAGAGGCTTGAGCGCCGCTCACACCCTGAAGGACGCGCCGCGTCGCCGTGACCCGAAAGAGAAGCGCGAGCGCCTCCTGAAGGCCGCCCGCGAGCTCTTTGTTGCCAACGGGTTCGAGAAGACGACCACGAAGCAGATCGTTCAGCGCTCCGGTGTATCGGAGGGGATCCTCTACCACCAGTTCGGTTCGAAGTTCGGGATCTTTCGGGCGCTCACCGAGTCGTATGCCCGCGATGCGATCGCCGAGTTCGCGCCTCGCGATCAGGGCCGTCCGCAGGCAGAGCAGATCGTCCGCGCCCTCATCGCTTTCGCGGATCGAGACCGTCGCTTCTTCGCCCTCGTCGACTCCAGCGCGCCCCTGCTGCAGGAACACGGCATCCCGACGCTGCCCGAGCTCATCGTTCCGGCCATCGAAGCGACGATTCGAGCTTCGACCGGCGACCCGCGTGCACTGCCTGCGCAGCCCGCCATCCTCGCTGAGTTCCAGTACGCCGTCGTGCAGGCGACGTACCGCGGCTGGCTCAGCTCTCGATCGGCCAAGAAGAAGGAAGCCTTCATCCGCGAAGGGGTGCGCAGCATGGAGGCCCTGCTCAGGCCGTACACCGACGAGCGCTGAAGGCCCTCGCGGTGCTCCGATGCGACTGCGTGATCGCCTGCCGACGTGCTTCGCCTTGGGCTCGGCGACCGAAGCCGCGACCCTCCGGTTCGAAGCCTCAGGCAAGCCCTCGATCAAACGGCGACTCAGGTCGTAGGTGGCGGCATTTCGCGGGACGGAGCGGGGGAGGCGAGCCGAGTCGCTGGCCGTGCAGAGAACGGCACGCACTCGGGTGTCGCACACCGATCTCCGACCCTGAGTTCCGGCCGAATGGGCGCGGGACACTCGTCCGAGGTACGCCGTGTCGATTCTGAAGAGCCCGGGTCAGCGTGCGACCCGGAAACGCGCGAGAGCCGTTCACTGGCGGGCTACGGTGCAGCTCGATTCAAGCCGCAGCTCGAAGCGTCCTCAGGAAGCCATGATGCGCGACGAGTCTCGATGCGCACCAGCGCAGCGCGGACGGTGACGCAGACGAAGCCCCGCGTGTCGATCGAAGGCCGACGCCGACGCTGCTGCGGCGGCCCGTCCTCCGGGCGTGTCGTCGACCTTGTCTGCCCTCGCGAGCCATGAGAGAATGATCGCGATGCGCGAGCGCCCCGACACCGACAACGGCACGCGACGCCTCCGGTAGCGCTCCAGCGAGATGTCCCGAGCCCGTCTCATCCACTTCGAAGGTTTTCGCTACGACCGCGACGGCGAGCGGCTGTGGCGCGGCGACGAAGAGGTGCCGCTCACCGCGCGCACGAGCGCGATGCTCGGTTTCTTGCTCTCGCACCCGGGTCAGCTGGTCTCGAAAGAGGAGCTGCTCGACCGCGTCTGGCTCGACACCCGCATCAGCCCCGACACCCTCCGCAGCACGCTGCGCGAGCTGCGGCGCGCCCTCTCCGACGATGGGCGCGCTCCGCGCTTCGTCGAGACGGTTCACGGGAGGGGCTATCGCTTCATCGCCGAGGTCGAGCAGGCGGAAGGGTTGGAGCCGACACTGTCTCGCCCAGGCCCGAGGACCGCTTCGCAGGCCGCACTCGTCGGTCGCGACGAGGATCTCGATCGGCTGCGCTCGGCGCTCGATGTCGCCCGAAGCGGAAGGCGGCAGGTGCTCTTCGTCTCGGGAGAGCCGGGCATCGGCAAGACCACCCTGACTCAGGCGTTCCTCGGCGAGGCGGCCACGGACGCGGGGGTTCGCGTGACCCACGGCCAGTGCACTCACGGGCCCGGTGCGTTCGATTCGTACCTGACGATCCTCGAGGCACTGCAGCGGCTCTGCGAGCAGCCAGGCGGGGACCGAGCCGTCGAGCTGCTCGAGCGCTTCGCTCCGACCTGGCTAGTCGAGATGCCCGGCTTGCTCAAGCCCGCCGACCTGCAGCGGGTGCGCGCGAGCGTGATTCGCGTCGATCGCGATCGGATGCTGCTCGAGCTCTCGCGCGCCCTCGAGGCCCTGAGTGCCGAGTGGCCGCTGGTGATCCTGCTCGAGGATCTGCACTGGAGCGATGCCGCGACCCTCAACGCGATCGACGTGCTGGCTCGGCGCACCGAGCCCGCGCGGCTCATGATCATCGGGACGCATCGGCCCGTCGCGGCGAGCGGCGCCCGCAAAGATCTCGCACAGCTGGTGTCCCTCCGTGCGGAGCTCGCACTCCACGATCTGTGCACCGACCTGCCGCTACAGCTCTTGAGCGAGCAGGAGGTCGGCGACTACCTCGGGACGCGGCTCGACGACTTCGACGTCCCGGCGCACCTGTCTCGCTTCGTCTACTCGCGAAGCGAAGGCAACCCATTGATCATGGTGAGCCAGGTCTCTGAGATGGTCCGAAACGGGAGCCTCGAGCGCTCCCCCGAAGGCTGGCGGCTCGCCCGCGACTACGCGCGCCAGGAGATGCCCCTGGGCGTGCGCCAGATGGTCGAGTTCCAGCTGGGGCAGTTGACGCGCGAAGACCAGCACGTGCTCGAGACGGCGAGCGTCGCGGGCCTCGCTTTCTCGGCCACGAGCCTCGCTGCGTTCGACGCCGATCAGGCCGACTTCGACGCAGCCTTGCTCCGCGTCGCCCGCGAGCACGGCATCGTCGAAGTCGATGGCGCGAACCGGAACTTCGTGCACTCGATCTACCAGGAGTTCCTCTACGACCGGCTGTCGGCGCCGCGGAGGGAGCGGCTTCACCTGGCGCTGGGCTCCCACCTCGAAGCGCTGCACGCCGGCGATGCGTCTCCCATCGCCGCCGCGCTCGCGATGCACTTCGAGCGCGGCGGCGACTTCGAACGCGCGGTCATGTACCTCGAGCGAACCGGCGAGCAATCGATGCAGCGCAGCGAGCACGAGGCAGCGATCGAGCAGTTTCGCCACGCGCTGTCGTTGCTTCGACGGCTCGAGAACGACGAGAACCGCACCCAGCGTGAGTGTTCGCTGCTCGCGCGCCTCGGCCGCGCGTTGTCGCTCACGGTCGGGTACGTCGACGCGGAGGTCCACCGGGTCTACGAGCGTGCAGCCGAGCTCTCGGGCGAGCTTCACGCCTTCGCGCCCGAAGCGCAGACGGTGTTGAATGGACTGCATTCGTACTACGAGCTGCGCGGCGATCACGCCGAGGCGATTCGAATCGCCACGCAGCAGGTCGAGTTCGCCGGCGCCACGGGCGATGCCCTCGATCGGGTCGTGGCGACGCTCTGTCTTTCGATCTCGAACCTTTCGATCGGTCAGCCGCAGAGAGCCGGACAACTCGTCGAGACGTGCATCGAGGCGTACGACCCGACCCTGCACGGCCCGTCCATGCAAGCCGTGGTGACCGACCACGGCGTCAACGCCCTGGGCTGCGGCAGCCTCGTCTTCGGTGCGCTCGGCCAACTCGGCAGGGCGCTCGAGTGGGAGGCCCGCGCGATCGAGCTGGCCCGACATCATGAGCACCTGCCGAGCGAGGTGCATGCGAGCTACTACGCGATGACGCTCCGCCAGCTCTTTCGCGATGTCGACGGCGCGAAGGCGGCCGCGGACCATTGCCTCTCGATGAGCATCGAAAAGGGCTTCCCCTTCTTCGTGCCCGCGACCCTGATCGTGCAGGGGTGGATCGCCGCGCAGCAGGGCGACGCTGCGGCGGGCGCCCAACAGGCGAGCCAGGGGATCGCCCTGCTCGAGGGGGCCGGCGCGCAGATGGGGATGCCGCTCTGGCAGGCGATGCTCGCCGAGACGCACGCGCTCAACGGGGACGTCGAGGCGGGGCTCGCGGCCGTCGCGGCGGGGCTCGCGATCGCCGCGTCTTCGGGCGAGCGAGGGAGCGAGCCCGCGCTCCACCAGGTGCATGGGGATCTGCTGCTGGCACGGCCGGGAACCGAGGCGGCGCACCAGCGACGCGAGGCCGAGGCCGCCTACGGCAAGGGGATCGCCGTCGCGTCGGCGATCGGCGCACCGACCCAGGGGCTGGGGGCCGCGGTGGGGCTGGCGCGACTCGCCCAGACCGCGAAGCAGCGACGTCACGCTCGGGCCGAGCTCGACCGGCTGCTCGCGGACATCGACGGTCAAGACGTTCCGCTCGTCACCGAGGCGCACGCCGCCCTGGCCGAGTGACGCACCGCGCGCACGTCGCCGTGCGCTGAGTCCGGCCCAGCGCCCCCGCCGCAGCGCGTCGCCTCGGGCGGCTCGCCTCACGCGGGCGGGATCCTCGCATCGGATTCGTGCGAATTTCGTGCAGACGCCGTGTGATCCCCCCTTCGGTCACGAAACGCCGGCGATGTGGTCGTAGGATCGCATCGCTCTCCGTTCCATCGCATTCGGGCGGAGGCGTCGAGCGTCAGGCGCCGCTCGTCACCGAGCCGGCTTCCAGCCGCATGCGTCGCAGCCAGGATGAGCCTCGATGCGCGAGTCGACCCGAACCTTCCCGAGCCCCGCCGCCGCGTGTCACCTCCTGCTTGGCCTCGCCCTGGCCCTCGGCAGCTGGGGAACGAGTGCGCGATCTCGGCTGCACGTTCGGGGGATCAGCTGGACACGCTTTGATCCGGCCGCCTTGGGTCGGAGTTTCAACCCACGTTGTCTACCGGAGGACCAATCACACCGAACGATGTCGAGCAGGGGTCTGACGGGGTTCGGCCCCCTGCTGGGCCTGACGTTGCTCAGGTATCGGCTCGGTTGCCTTCGCGCGGTCGCGCATGTCAGCCCGTTCACCGTCGCGGGTGTGTCGATCGACCGGCCACGCGTCGAGCCGGAGCCCTCGGCAAACGCGAAGCAACGCAGCAGCGCTCACCTTTGCGGCGCGCTCGCGCTCGCGTGTACCGGTCCGCAGCACGATCGGCCTCGAACAGCGCGATGGCCGATGCCTTCGCACGGCGGCCGCACCTCGAAGCACTCGACGACCGTGAGAGATGGGCGCGTTCGCATCGGCCGCCAAGCCGGGACGCCTTGCCACCTATCACAAACACAGCGCGGTATTGGTCGACGGAGTTCTCTTGAAATCGGCAATGAATCACCGTGTGTGTGTATGCCGGCAACATCCAGGGAGCGAGCCTGAGCACGTGTCATACCTCGTCTTTGTTCTTCTGGCCGCTGCGATCATCGGACTCGCAGCCAGCTACATCCACTCAGCCGAACGCCGTGAGCGCAGGCGGGGCATCCGGGCGCGCCGCCGCGGGTTGCCGTGGGTCCACTCGACGATTCGGGTGACCCGCCGTGGTTGGCACAACTGGAGCGAAGAGCTCACGAGCGAGCCGCGTCGCCTCTACTGCGACGACTCCCGTGGCCCGTGGCCTTCGCCTCGCTCTCTCGAAGACCTCCAGCAGATCGTGCGCGACGCGCGACGCGAGGGCGTGTCGGTTCGCGTCTTCGGGTCGTCGCATTCGTGGGCCTCGCTCGTGCCGAATGACGACGGCTACGTCGTCGATAACCGCCTGATCAACTCGACGGGCGGCTGGTTCAACCTGCGACTCGAGCCGCCGCGGGAGCCCGGCGGCAAGGCGCTGGCCACTGTGCCCCCGGGCCTGCTCTCCTCCGAGTTCGAGGGCTGGCTCTGGGAGCAGGGCTACTCGATGCCGGCGAGCGCGTTCGAGGATTGCTTCACGCTCGGCGGCATGGCCGCCACCGCGACCCATGGCGCGGGGATCGACATCGGGTCGGTGTCCGACATGGTCGTGGGCATGACCTTCGTCGACGGCCTCGGCGAGGTGCGGCGCTGGAACCGTGACACCGCCTCCGAAGACGAGCTCGCGGCGATTCAGTGCAGCCTCGGCTGCCTCGGTCTGATCTACGACATCACCTTCGAGGTCGAGCCGCGCTACGAGGCGCTCCACATCGCCCAGACCTACCGGTACGAGGACTACTTCGCCGACACCGACGAAGCGCGCGAGAACCTGCGCCGGCTACACGAGGAGCACACCTCGGTCGAAGTCTTCTGGTGGCCCTTCTGCTTCAGCGGTCTGCCCTTTCTCTCGAAGCCGACGATCAACACCGAGTTCTGGGTGCTGGCGACGAAGCGCGACGTGCCTGCGGATGCTGTCCCGCGCGGTCGACTGACCCGGTTCCTGCACCTCCAGGTCATCGACTTCGCCAGCATGCTCACGGGCGGC
Source organism: Myxococcota bacterium (assembly GCA_965250285.1). Taxonomy (GTDB): domain Bacteria; phylum Myxococcota_A; class UBA9160; order UBA9160; family UBA4427; genus CAYYSY01. The sequence goes on along the minus strand of OZ252299.1, from coordinate 3,563,436 downwards.
CTCGTCTTTCGAACCGCCCGACGCTTTCCCCGTGCCTCGGTCATTCTCACCTACTTCAGCTGCTTCACGAACCTCTGGGTGCGCGCGCGCTCAGGTCGCTTCGTCATGCCCCAGTACGACGCGAATCACTTCGTGAACGCGGCCGGCGTCGAGTACATGCCGGCCATGGCGAGCGAATGGAGCGTGCCCTTCCGCCCGAGCGCCCCGCTCGACGACCGCGAAGGCTGGGAGCGCGTGCGGCAGTCGTTCGCCCAGCTCCATGACCTCGTCGTGGATGCGTTCGACCGCTATTCGCCGCTCGACCCGCGATCGAATCCCATCGCGAGCGCGGTCGAGATGCGCACGCTCGCGGCGAGCCCGGCCCTCATGAGCCCGGCCTATCAATCCGCCGAGGGCCGCGACGAGATTCGCTACGCCGCCCCCGAGCTCGTGACCTCAGCCGGCCACCCCGCTTGGGAGGCATTCGCACAGCGCGCAAACGAGGTCATGACGACGTCTCACAAGGCGTTGGGGCGCCAGGTGCGATGCCACCAGGCCAAGCCGTGTCAGGAATGGCCGCATCCCGACTTTCCCGAAGGCGGCATGCGGAGCTATCTGCGCCAGCAGTACCGCGACGCCGACACGTGGAGCCGGTTCCTCGCCGTGCGCGACGACGTCGACCCGGACGGCGTCTTCCTGAACGACTATCTGCGCGCTTTCTTCGAGATTCCGCAGAAGCCGCGCGCTACGCGCTGACGCGCTACGCGCTGACGCGCTTCGCCTGGCCGAGCAGCGAGACCATCAGAGCCGGCGCGACGACGAAGTTCGCCAGCAGAGCCAGAACGACGCACGCCGTCGTGACCAGGCCGAAGCTCCTCAGGTTGAGGAGATCGCTCGCCCCGAACGACAAGAAGCCCAGGGCGAGCGCGACGCTCGTGATCGTCATTGCCCGCCCGGTCGTGCGCAGCGTCTCTCTCACCGCCCCCTCCGTGTCGGGGAAGACGTCGAGGTTTCGGCGGAAGTGGTGAATGAAGTGCACCGTGTCGTCGACGGTGATGCCCAGCGCGATCGAACCGACCATCAGGCTGAACATGTCGAGCGCCCCCCCGAGCAGCTGCATCGAGCCGAGGACGATGGCGATCGGAAGCAGGTTCGGCAGCAGGCTCGCCAGGCCCATGCGCCAATCGCCCATGAGCAGGACCAGCAAGGCGGCGATCGCGATGAACGCGATCACGTAGCTCTGAATCGTGGTGCGCAGCATCTCGACGAACACGCGGCTCAGCACGACACCCACGCCCGTCAGCGTCACCGTGAACTCCGGGTACTCGGTCGCGAAATGATCCGCCAGACGGTCGCTGAAGGGCTGCATGAAGATCGAATCGCCCCAGGGCACCATCACCGACGCGCGCAGATAGCGAACCTCGCTGTCGGTGAATTGGACGAGGTTGTCCGGCATGTCCATCTCGAGCAGAAGAAGCTCCTGCCGCACGGCCTGACGGTCGTCGGGGATGCGATCGTGGGCTGCGTCTCCGTCGTTGAGCACACGATTGATCTCGCGCACCACCTCGGGCAGCCCGGTGGTCTTCGTCGCCCAGATGGGTCCCTCCCGCCAACCGGCGAACTCGGCGAGCGAGGCATCGAGGCGCCGCAGCAGCGCGGGTTCGGCGGCGCCCCCCGGTTGACCCGAATCGATCACGATCTCGAGCGGGATCGTCCCCCCCAGCCGATCCTCGGCCTTCGCCATGGCGACGCGCGTCGGGTGCGCCGCATCGAGCCAGGACAGCGTGTCGTTGCTGAAACCGAGCTGGAGGGCCAGTGCGGAAAAGCCCAGGAACGCGACGAGCGCCCCGATGCTGATGGCTCGGGGGGCCACGACGGCCGCCCGCACGCAGCCCTCCACCCAGCGATGAAAGATCGTCGACTCGCGCCTCGGCGTGGGGCTGCGACGCAGCGGGCAGAGCACGATCAGAACGGGCGCGAGCACCACGGTGTAGACGAGCGCGGCCACCGAACCGATCGCCGCGAAGGTCCCGAGGTTCGCGACGAGATAGAGGTTCGAGGTGCTGAACGTGAGCAGACCCGCCGCCGTCGTGAGCGTCGTGAACAGGAGCGCTGGCCCGGTGTGCACGAGCGCGCTCTGCAGCGCCTCGGCCTTGTCGCCCCCGGCGTCATAGCGCGCGAAGAACGCATTGAGGAGATGGATGCTGTCGCCGACACAGACGGCCAGCAGGAAGCATGGCAGGATCGCGGACGTGAGCTGCATCGGCGCCCCGAGCAGCGGCATGGCGCTGAACGTCGCCACGAGCCCGAAGACCATGACGGTGATCGGGATCAGCACGCCCGAGAGCCTTCGGAAGACCCAGTAGAGCAGCGCCGAAATGATGACGATCGCGAGGGTCGTCAGATTGCCGAAGTCGGCCTGGAAGATCTTGCCCTGCTCGACCTGCAGGCGTGGTCCGCCGGCGACGTGCACCTCGGTGGAAAGCTCCCGACCGAACCGCTCGACGATCTCGTCGATGGCTGCCGATGCAACCGCCAGATCGGCCTCGAGCAGCGGCCGCTGCACCGCGTGGCCAGCTTCGTCTTCGGTGACCTGGAACGGAAGGAGCCGCACCATGACGCTCACGAGCTGGCGATCGTCCGAGATCAGGTAGCGCTGGTAGGTGGTGTTCGAGGATGCATAGTCGCGCAGCACTTCGAGGGCGGCGGGGTCGTCGAGCGGCGCGTCCTCGAGGAGCGCCTCGATGTGCAGCTCACCGTCGACGGTGTAGCTGCGCCGCGCATTCACCAGCGAGTCGACTCGGTCGACCGTCTCGATCTCGTCTCGCAGGGCGGCGTGGAAGCGTCGCAGCGCGTCGACGAAGGCCGGCGCGAACGCGTCCTCGGTCTCGACGAGGATCATGAAGATCATGTCGTTGCCGAAGCGATTCTTGAACGCCGCGTACTGACCGATCGCCGGCGAGTCGGGGTTCAGAATGCCCTCGACCGACGTGTCGACGTGGAGCTTCGGAAGCTGCGAGGCGAGCAGCCCGGTGACGACGAGGCTGGCGACCAGCCAGCGGACGGGATGCGCCACCAGGGCGACACCCAGCCGGGCGAAGACCGGCTCGGTGGAGAAGCGCTCGCGATTCACGGGACTCCCGATCGAAGGGTCAGCCAGAGACACTCCGTCGCCTCGATGCACGGCGATGGGCCGGTTCGTGCCACGGACGAGTGACTGCGACCCTAGCCTCGCGCTCGGCCTCGGTCGAGATGGGGACGCGCGGCAACTTCCCCCTTCAATCGTCTCGAAAAAGGCTCGATCAGCCCCGGTTCGCCTCACCCCTCGAGGCGAAGTCAGGCGAGATCGGGCTGCAGATGCCGTTCGATCTCGTCGCGCGTCTCGTCCGGCCACGGGATGGCGCGCCGGGCGTCGAGGTCGAGGCACACGCCCACCATGTCGTGGATGCCCAACAGCTGCCCCGAGCGTCGATCGAGGACCCAGCGCCTCGACGTGCGTGACTTCTCTTCGAGTGCCAGGTCGGCGCTGAAATAGATGAGTTCGTCGCCGAGCCGCGGCTGCCCGAAGCTCTGCGTGCGCGTCTCCATGACCGCCCAACCGATGCGTCGCCCATCCGACGCTTCATATACGGGCGGCCCCGGCGTGACTCCGGGCTCCTGAGCCATTCTGGCGAAGGGCAGGAACATCAGCTCGACGTCCTGGCGAAGCCAGCCAGACTCGTCGACGTCGGGCGGCTCGAGGGTGAGCTCGCGACGGCCGCTCACCGTGCCCCCGAACTCGGTGTCGGGCACACGGGTCTCCAACTCTTCGAGCGAGACGGGCGTGTTCGCCGCGTCGAGCGACAGGCTGCGGGGACGCGCGAAGTCGGGCACCTCGACCCGGATCGCGGACGTCGCCGGCATCGGCATGGGCAGAGCGCGGCGCGTCGCCGAGTCGATGAGAGCCGTCGTGACGATGAACGCGGCTGCGACGTCTTCAGTATCGGGGTTCTTGATCTCGACGTAGCTGCGCATCCCCCATTCGCCGAATCCGAGGAGGCCGCCGATCGCGTGCAGCGTCGCGCCTTCGAACTGCTCGCGGCGAAAGCGCGTGTAGGTGTCGGTACGACGCAGGAAGCTCGCGGCCGGCGCGCCCTCGCCGATGCCCAGCTCGGCCATCAGCGCGCGGTTGGCCAGCTCCATGCGCGTCATGTAGTGGCGCACGTTCATGTGACCAAGCGAGTCGATCTCTTCGGGCAGGACAGTGGATTCGTTCAGCAGCTGCATGCGGTTCCGATCGGTGTGGAGGCAGCCCGCGAGCCTACAACAACGACGCGAGGAGCCAGCCGAAGCCGCACGCGGTGCGACTCCAAGGCCAAATCGAGCAACCTCGCGTGAATGCCCGTCGCGTCGATCGTCCGGAAAGTACCGGTCACCGAGCGTGCCTCGTGGCGGTTCGAGCGGCGCTCAGTTCGACCAGTAGGCGAACTCGTCTTCAGGCTGCGCGGGCTGAGACTCATCTCGGTCGACGTTGATCGGCGCATGGATGTAGGGCGCCCAGGCCGACTCGGGCAGAGTGGCGTAGTGCGCATCCAGCTGCGCGCGCAGATCGGCGGCAAGGGTCGGATTGGCGGCCGCGATGTTCGATCGCTCGTACGGGTCGACCGCGAGATCGAAGAGCCACTCTTGGCTCGGGCCGCCGGGCGGCTCGCTCAGGATGAGCTTGTGAGCGCGACGGCGAACGCTTCGAGCGGCGCCATTGCGCCAGATGCTGGGCGCCACGAGTTCAAGGCCGCCGCGATCCAGAAGACGATCGCGTTTCCACTCGACCCGTGGTTTCAGCTGGGTGATCCACGACTCGTTCTCGCGCTGCTCTTTCTCGTGATCGGCTTCGCTTGGCAGGCGCTTCGGCGGGCGTAGAAGACGCGACGGGCTGCGACGGAGCTGAGGACGCGCCCGAGCGGTTCGGTGAGAATCGAACCTGTCTCGGGAGGGCGGCCACGCGAAAGAGATCGAGCGCGGAAGGGACCGTCGAAGACCGACGAGGCAGAAGGCACGATCAATTCCGCGCCGAGCCGGCTCTCACCTCTTTCGTCACGACAAGAGAGGCGACGCCTCCAAAGCTCGGGCGATGGCGGCGGCCTGATGGGGCTGTAGCGCTTGCCCGGGCAGATGGTCGTTGAGTACGACGAGTGGGTCGACACAGCCGCTCTTCGCGCCACGCATCGACTCGATCACGGCAAGGCCGCAGAACGGTACGTAGTCCGCCGAGTAGCCTCCTTCATGAACGACCAGGAGCTTCCCACGAGCGTGCGCGTCAGCCCATGACACCATCTGGTCTGCAATCGCGCGGTAGTGCGTCGAGGTGAGCATCATGGCCGCCATCGGGTCCGAGATGCTTGCGTCGTATCCGGCCGCAAGCACCAGGAACTCGGGCTCGAATGCCGAGAGCGCGGGGCGTACGATCTCGTCGAATGCGTGCAGGTACGCGCCGCCACCACAGCCGGGCGGAAGCGGAACATTGATGTTCTTGCCGGCGGCGTCGCCCATCCCCGCATCTTCCAGGCCCCCGCGGCCGACCGGATAGAGCCCGTCCTGGTGAAGTGAGATCGTGAGGGTCTGCGCATCCTCATAGAAGATGGTCTCGGTTCCGTTTCCGTGGTGGACGTCGAAGTCGACGACCGCAACCCTTCCGATACCGAATCGGTCGCGCAGGTGTCGTATGGCGATGCCGATGTTGCTGAAGATGCAGAATCCTCGTCCGCGATCAGGCTCGGCGTGGTGGCCAGGCGGTCGCGACAGCACATAGGCGTTCGTCACGGCACCCGTCGCGATCGCCTCCGCTCCAGAGATCGCGGCCCCGGCGGCGAGCAACGCAATCTCGTAGCTGCCAGGGCCCAGGAGCGCGAACTCGCCCGCGTCTCCGCCTTGCCCCGCGCTCAGCTGTCTCACCCGTTCGAGGTATCCCTCGGCGTGCACGGAGAGAATCTCTTCCTCGGTCGCTTGTCGAGGATGGATGAGCTCGAGCGAGGGCGTCACATCGTAGCCGTCGAGAAGGTTCTTCAGGCGGCGTTTGGTCTCAGGGTTCTCGACGTGGACGCCGGGTTGGTAGATTCCACGGGTTGCCACCGGTCCCGTAGCGGCGCCCAGGTCATGCCACATCATCCGCTCGTGCCAAACGAAGCCAGTTCGCTTCGTCGCTCCCATGGATCGCCGTGCTTCTGTCACGCGGTCTCTCCTATCGACGCTGCCGTGTTCGAGTAGGCCCGCCGAACTTCACGCGCTCTCGCAAGTACGCGATGTGCATCGACTTCAATTCGGTGATCATTCTTCGCGCCGTCGCAGGCGGAGAGACCAGCGCCGAATCGATCGTTGCGGTTGCGGTCTCGATCAACATTCGCGCAGTCGCGTAGCTTTCCTGGGCAGACAGGCTTGGGTCGCATCGCCGCAGCGATCCACCAAGACCTCTCGCGAGACGCTCATTGTCTTTCTGGTCGATCTCTCGAAGTTCGGGGTTCGCTGCCATCGCGCGGCGGACAGCGAGGGCGCCCGGCATGTCGCGCACGCCCTCGAGAAAGACGTCGATGTAATCGGCCCAGACTTCGCTCCAGATGCCCCCCGCGTCGATCGCGTCGGCAAAGTCTTCGAACCAACCGTCCCACTCAATGGTCATTCGCTCCGCGAGCGTGGCGACCACGACGAGCTTGTTGGGGAAGTACCGGTAGAGCGCCTGAATCGCGATGTCAGCCCGCTCCGCCAGGAGGTTGGTTGTGAACCCATCCCACCCCTCCTCTTCGAGGACCTCGACGGCCGCTCGAAGGATGCGTTCGAAAGTCTCCCGCGATCGCGCCTGGCGCGGAACACGACGCAGCTGAATTGACGATCTCGACAAGGCATCGCTCCCTGGAGTCTGGCGACTCGCTAAAAGGAAGTATATGCTCCCATTTGGGAACAAGCAACGCGATCGTGCCGATCCTCAGGTCGCGGTGCGGATACAGGAGAGGGGCTCGTCGTGGACCAGGATGTCATCGTGATCGGAGCGGGCTTTGCTGGCCTGACGGCTGCCAAGAAGCTCCAGGAGGCCGGCAAGACGGTGTGCGTGCTCGAGGCGCGTGATCGAGTGGGCGGTCGAACCAAGCCCGGAACGGTGGCGGGGATCCCCATCGACCTCGGCGGAATGTGGCTGGGTCCGACGCAAACTCGTCTCGCAGCGCTTGCCGACCGACTCGGGGTCTCGACCTACAAGAACCCGCTGGAGGGCGAGTCCGTCTGGGAAGTGGACGGCGTCATGAGCCGCTCGCCCGGCGAGGGACTCGACAATGCACTGGAGCCCGAGGAGCTGGCCGAGTTCGGCCGACTCTTCAGCGAAATCTACGCGATGTCGGAGAAGGTTGATCCCGCTGCGCCGTGGGCCGGTGATTTCGCTCGCGAGCTCGACCAGAAGACCGTCGCAACATGGTTGAACGAGCAGGCGGAGAATCCCCGTGTTCGCGCGACGTTCACCGCCCTGGTTGCCGGCGTTTTCTGCGCTGAGCCCCAGGAGATGTCGCTCCTATGGCTGGTCCACTACTGCAAGGCGGCGGGTGGAATCGCCATTCTCGTTTCGGCTGCCGAAGGCGGCGCGCAGAACTTCCTGTTCGACGGAAGCGTGCACTCGGTCGCGACGCGCCTCGCCGCGGAACTCGGCGACTCGCTTCGCTTGAGCGAGCCGGTCCACACAGTCGAGCTCGTGCGAGACGACGAGGTAGTCGTGACGACGCCGAGACGAGCGTATCGTGCGAACAGGGCGATCGTCGCGCTCCCGCCCGCCTTGACGGAGCGCATCGACTTTGAGCCCTTGCTGCCGCAGCGCCACTCGGCTTTGCATTCTCGCATGAGCATGGGCTCGGTGATCAAGGTGTGGGTCGCCTTCGAACGACCCTATTGGCGAGAAGCGGGCCTCAACGGAATGCTGTTCAGCGACGAGGCTCCCTTTTCTCCTGCTTTCGACGTATCGCCGCCTGGCCAAGGGCTTGGAATCATCTCCGGCTTCTTCGACGGGAACGCAGCCATCGAATGGAGCGCAAAGAGCGAGAAGGCCCGAGAGAGTTGCGTACTCGAAACGATCGAGCGCTTTCTGGGGAAGCCCGATTGTCGGATGGTGGACTACGTCGAGAACGACTGGACGCGGGAGCGATGGTCTCGGGGTTGCTATGGCGCCTACGCTCCACCCGGTACCCTGACGCAGTTCGGCGAATGTCTACGTGACCCCGTCGGGCCGCTCCACTGGGCCGGCACCGAGACCGCAACCGAATGGACCGGATACATCGAGGGCGCGATCGAGTCGGGGGAACGGGCCGCGAAGGAAGCCATCGCCGCGCTCGATGGCTAGTCGTCGGCGAGCAAGTGCCGCTGCGGCCATCGCCGCCCAGGGGTCTCCCCAAGGCATGGCCAGGTGCCCGCATGGCGCCGTGAGGCGCTTCAAGCCCCGCTTTAGGCTCGAGGCCCGATCACTCCACGCTGTGTCAAGCCGGGACCCTGATGTGTTCAGGCTCCGCAATGGGCTGCTCGCGCACGCCCTAGATGTCTTCGTATGACCCGACGCAGACGGTCGAGCCAGAGTAGTCTGCACCAAGTATTTGGGTCACCATCGCCACCGACCCGATATCGGGTCGTACCGTCACGGTGCTGGCACGGTTCACACTAAGCAACCGCAGCCGCATCGGCGCATCGACGGTGACAGCGAAGCGAATCGTGCGAGAATCGTCCGACGATCTACCGTCTGCTGAACACGTCGCCCAACTCTCATCCCTGCTACAGCGCCAGCTCACAGGTGTTTCCTCCCGAATCTCCAAACCCTTTTCTGGGTTCGACAGGTGACCGACGATCGTGGTGCAGGCGGTCATCGACAGTCTGAAAGACCGCTCATCACCATGAGCAGACCAGGCGTGGAAGAGAACAAGCAGAGGAACGATCAGCCTCAATTGGGTTCTCCTCGGGTCCATGCACCTGATCGAGAGCTAGGCGATCGACCTTGAGACTCGATGGGCGTCATGAACCTGTGCAGTGCGCGCAGGAAGGCACGATGCGCAGCCGCCGTGTACGATACGTCACGCATCTATCCGTGTTGCACGAGGCACTCTCTGCCGCGCCCCAAGCTCAATAGGAATGAGCCAGGCAAGCTGCTCCCTTCCTTCGCTCGTGTGAACTCGCGGACCTACATGCGACCTCGCGCTTACCCCTCGGCGTGACCCATCGCGAAGCTGGTTGCTCGGCTTTCTACCGGGCTCGGGCCGGGCGCCGAGTCGATTGGTAGCAGGGAATCGATTGCCTCGAGATGACCAACCCGACACCGAAAGGAGTCACCGGGCCGAGACCGGGCCGGGTGCTGCTGTACGAAGGGCGCAAGTGCGCAAAAGCCTGGCACGCCGGGATGGATTCGAACCCCCGACCCTCAGGTTCGAAGACCGATCCAGACGCAAGAAGTAACGGGGAGTTGCGGCGGTGGCCCTGCAGATCGCGGCACACAGGGGAGTGGGACGGCGTAGAGTCCGGCTCTATTCGGGCGAAGCGGCTCGATCCGACTCCGAAACAGGGGATGACCCGTTCGTGCCCGCGTGCTTCCAGAGCCCGGGCGCTATGGGGCCGTTCTCTACGAGACACTGCTCTGAGGAATGCAGGCCGGTCAGAAGCCCATCACGGCTGGGCGGCGGCCGTCCTCGGCGCCGAGCGAGACGCGACGCGCACCGGCCGCATACGGCCTTGTCGCATGTCGGAATCCGGGCTTCCCTCCCTTGTCCGTTCCTCCCGCAAAGAACTTCGGACGGACCCACGCGGATTGACCCGAGAACGGTTGGGAGCTCGCAATGGCCGACGATGCGCAACGAGCTCCGAGATTGACCAAGCGGACGATCCTCGCGGCGAGCAGCGGCAACGTCCTCGAGTGGTACGACTTCACGGCCTATGGCTTCCTGGCGCCGATCATCGGCCGCCTGTTCTTTCCGTCCAACGACGAGACGACGTCCCTATTGAGTTCGTTCGCCGTTCTCGCGGTCGGGTACCTGTCCCGCCCGATCGGCAGTCTGATCTTCGGCCACATCGGCGACGTCATCGGAAGGCGGCCCGCCCTCATCGTGTCGATCGCAATCATGGGCGCCTGCTCGGTCTTGATTGGTCTCTTGCCGACCTACGACACCCTGGGCGCTTGGGCCGCCGTGCTGTTGATCCTGCTGCGTGTCGTTCAGGGGGTCTCGGTGGCCGGAGAGTTCACCTCTTCGGGCATCCTGATCGTCGAATCGGCCCCGCAAGGTCGTCGCTGCAGTCTGGCCGCGTGGGTGCCGTGCGCGATGATCGCGGGTTGTGTCGTTGGCTCAGGCGTTCCGGCTGCCGTCACGAGCGCCCTGAGCAACGACCAGCTGATCGCCTGGGGCTGGCGCATCCCGTTCCTTCTGGGCGGCGTCGTGGCCCTGGCGTCGATCGCCCTACGCGTGACGATGCCCGAGACGCTCGACATCGATTCGCGCGAGAAGCGCGTCTCCCCCGTCTTCGTGGCCCTTCGCTCGCACAAGCGCGACATGCTCTCGATGGTCGGGCTGCTGCTGCCGTGCGCGATCTGGTACTTCCTGCTCTTCGTGTACGGCGCCTCGTTTCTCGTCGACGAGATGCACTTCTCGTCGGCGACCGCCCTCGACGTGTCGACGATCAACCTCGCTGTGCTGGTCGTCGCGATGATGGTCGCCGCTCGGGTTGCCGACGCGATCGGGTATCGCCCAGTGCTGTGGGTCGGCGGCGTCTACACCCTGCTGATCGCGTTCCCATGCTGGTGGCTCATGCACCAGACGGATGTGGTGCGGGTGTTCGTGGGTCAACTGGGGCTGACGCTCGGCCTGGCCCCGTACTATGGACTCTGTGTTCTGGTGCTCGCCGATCAGGTTCCCAAGGTGGTCCGCTGCAGCGCAGTCTCGATCGGCTACAACCTCGTCATGGCCGTCTTCGGCGGTACGACGCCGCTGGTCGCGACCTACCTGGTCGAACGGACAGCGAGTGACTACGCCCCCGCAATCTACGCGGCCACCACGACGCTCCTCTCGCTCATCGTGATCACACGCCTGCGCCCTCCAGCCCGGAGCTGAAGCGATGCGAATACGGCGCACGCTTGCTGCGGTCGAGAGGCCTATCGACCTGGCGCGCCTTCGCGCCAGAGCGCTCGCCCGAGTCCGGCGCAGACCGCCAGCAGGATCAGGCAGAACGGGAGCCCCGTATTGATCGCGGCCGATTGAAGTGCGGCCAACCCGCCGGCCAGGAGCAGAACCGCCGCCACGACCCCTTCGCTCACGGCCCAGAAGACGCGCTGCCAGATGGGAGGGTCCGGATCGCCGCCAGAGGTCAGCATGTCGACCACGAACGAGCCCGAGTCTGAGCTCGTGACGAAGAAGATCGCCACGACGAAGGCGGCGAGAAGCGAGGTCCACTCGGCGGCCGGTAGTCGCTCGAGCAGGGCGTAGATCCCGATCGCATTGTTGCCCTCGACGGCCGCGACGAGCCCAGGGCTCTGGGTGTCGAGGGTGATCGCCGACCAGCCGAAGACGGTGAACCAGAGGCAGCTGATCAGCGTCGGCACGACCAAGACGCCGAGAACGAACTCGCGGATGGTGCGGCCGCGCGAGATGCGGGCGATGAACATTCCGACGAAGGGCGACCAGGCGATCCACCAGGCCCAGTAGAAGAGGGTCCATCCCTTCTGCCAATCGGGCGAGCCGATCGCCTGAACCCCGCTGCCCATTGGAACGAGCGCTGCGACGTAGTCGAAGAGGAGAGTGGGGAAGGCTTGGGCCAAGGCCCATGTCGGCCCGGCAAACGCGACGAAGAGCAGAAGCAGCGTTGCGAGCGCGACGTTGAGCTCGGAAAGCCGCCTGATCCCGCGGTCGAGGCCGAGGACGAGCGACGTCGTCGCAGCCGCCGTGATCACAGCGATCACCCCCACCTGCACCCTGGACGACACCGGAGCATCGAAGAGCCGGGCCAGACCGGCGTTGATCTGCATGGCGCCGAGGCCGAGCGAGGTCGCGAGGCCGAAGAGCGTGCCGAAGACGGCGAACACGTCGACACCGTGACCGAGCCATCCATGGATCCGGTCGCCGAAGAGTGGGTGGAGGGTCGAGCGGATCGCGAGGGGGAGGCCCTGGCGGTGGCCGAAGTAGGCGATCGCGAGACCCATGACGGCGTACACGCCCCAGGCGTGCAGGCCCCAGTGGAAGAACGTGATCGTCATCGCCTGGCGCGCGGCTTCGGGCGTGCCGGCGGGCCCGACCGGCGGGTTCGCGAAGTGCGTCACCGGCTCGGCGACGCCGAAGAACATGATGCCGATGCCCATCCCGGCGCTGAAGAGCATGGCGAACCACGAGGGCAGGCCGAACGTGGGGCGCTCGTCTTCTGGACCGAGCCGGATCGCGCCCCGCTTGCCGAGCGCACACCAGACCGAAAAGAGCAGAAAGAACGCGGTCGAGCCGACGAAGAGCCAGCCCCAGGTGCCGACGATCCAGTCCTGGATCCCGAGGAAGAGATCCTTCGCTCCCGCCGGGTCGGCGACGCCGAACGCGAGTAGGGCCAGCACGACCCCGGCCGACGAGAGGAAGACCGCCGGCTCGATGCGCGACCAGTCTGCTTTCACGCTGGCGCTCAGCCCGTCTTCCGAAAGTGGAAGATCCCCCAGGTGAGATGGCCCCGATCGGCTCCGTTCACCCAGTGCCCCAATCCCTCGAGCATCCGCGTCACGTAGTCGGCGCCGCAGCGCCGGGTCATTTCTTCGCGGCGGGCTCCGAGCACCTGTCGAACGCGGTCGTAGTGGTTGCGCAGCTGGTTCGTCATCTCGGCGAACGCAACTTCTTCGAAGCCGAGGCTGCCCAGGTTCTTGCGGTAGAAGCCAGGTGAACCGAGGGAGTCGAGGTGGATGCGGTCGAGCACGGGCTGGAGCACGTCGGGCGGGCAGTCGTCCGTCTGCATCGGGTCCGTGAAGACGAGGTGTCCGCCGGGCTTCAGAACGCGTGCGACTTCGGCGAGCACCCGCTCGCGTGCGCCGCTGTGGAGGATCGCGTCCTGCGACCACACGACGTCGTATCGAGCATCGGATCCGGGGATCGATTCGAAGTTCGCGTGCACCACGTGCACGCGGTCGGACAGCCCAGCCTTCTCGGTGAGGGCACGGTTGCGCTCGTTCTGAACGTCGCTGAGGTTCAGGCAGTCGACCTGGCAGCCGAATCTCGTCGCCAGGTATCGCCCGGCGCCGCCGTAGCCCGCGCCGAGGTCGAGCACGCGATGCTCTGGCTTCAAGAAGTCGACGTGGCTCGCCACGGTCTCGACCGTGCGCGCGCTCGCCGTGGCGACGTCCTCGTCAGGCCCCTGGTAGACGCCGATGTGGATGTCTTCGCCACCCCAGATCTCGGCGTAGAACGAATCTGCCTCGTCGCTGTCGTAGTAGGCCTCGGTCGTGGCCGTCACCGAAGCGGCGCCGGCTTCCTCAGGCATCGGGGTGATCCATGTGCTTCTCGGCGACGTGCACGAAGAAGTCCGGGTCGGTTTCCTGGTAGGTCTCCTGGAAGTCGCCGTACGTCTTGACCGATGCGAAGCCGGCCTCGCGGATCAGCTTGCGCGTGTAGTTCTTGCGAAGCGGGAACATGTTGAGTCGGAACTCGGAGCCGTCGGGGAACGAATAGAGGAAACGGGCGAGACCCTCGTCGATGTGCTCGGGCTCGGCGCTGACGTCGTCGCCGCAGTAGTAGTACTTGTGCTTCGACGAGAAGCCGTTGTCGAGGATCGAGTCGTAGTTGCGCTGGTCGAGGATCAGGATGCCGTCGTGCTTCAGCGCGGCGTAGAACTCGGCCAACGCGCGTCTTCGGTCCTGCTCGTCGAAGAGATGGGTGAACGAGTTGCCCAGACAGATGATCGCGTCGAATTTTCCATGCACCTCGCGGTTCAGCCAGCGCCAGTCGGCGTGAATCGTCTTGAGGATCAGGTGCCGGTCGGTCGCGTTCTGGAACGCCTTGGCGAGCATGACGGCGTTGCCGTCGACGCTCGTCACCTCGAAGCCCGCGTCGGCGAGCTGGATCGAGTGGAAGCCGGTGCCGGTCGCGACGTCGAGGACCTTCATCTTGCCGCGCGCCTTCAGCTGCTCGATGAAGAAGCGCCCCTCACTCTCGGCGCGTGACCCCCAGTCGATCAGCTCGTCCCACTTCTCGACGAAGGTCTGGACGTACTCGGCCTGGTAGTGGTTGGTCTCGCGAACGTCGGTCGGCGATTCGCCGAACTCCTGGTTGACGGCGCGCAGTGATCGTTCGGCCTGCTCGCGAAGGATTTCGGTCGGATTGGACGACATGGGCCCCTCTATCTGGCGAAGATCTCGGGGCCGAGAGCCGGCCCGCGGAAGAGGGGCACGGTAGTCGTCAGATCCATTCAGTGCAATGCAATGACCGAGTGAGAACTATGGAACGAGAAGTCTCAATTGGGCGTTCAGGGGGTTCTCAGGCCGCTTCGACCGAAAATTCATTGAGAACACAATGGATTGGATTGATCGTGTCGCCTACGACGGATCCCCTTCGGGGTCCAGTCCGCCGGGCGTCGGCGCCTCTTCGGCCGGCTGCGCAACCGGGCCCGTCTCGAGGATCGGGGCGGCGTCGAGGTGTTCGGCATCCATCATCGACGCGATCCGCTCGAGCGCGGACAGCATCCAGTGGCGCTCCCAGTCTTCGAGCCGCGCCAGCTCGGCGCGGAAGTCTTCCTGAAGGAGGGACGGCGCTTCGTCCAGGACGTCGAGTCCTTCCCTCGTGACCTCGATGCCCACGCTGCGTCGATCGCCCTCTGATCGCTTCCGCGTAACCAGACCTCGGCGCTCCAGGCGCGTGACGATCCCCGACACCGTGGGCTGGCTCAGGTGGACGGCGCGGGCGAGGGCGCTGATCGACGGCTGGCCGACGCGCTCCGCCTCTCGAAGGGTGGCGAGCTGGGGCCCTGTCAGCTTGTGGCGATCTTGCAGGCGCCGTGACTGGAGATCAATCGCGCGAATGATCCGACGGATCGACGCGACGATCTGGTCTTCGAGTTCGTTGGGTGTGCTCATGGGGTTTGGCGACCGTTTGCCGCGACGCCGTGGCGGACGCCGCGTAGGGGCTGTGTTCGAAGGATAGCGCGGGCCGTTCGCCGGATTTCGCTGGCGAGATTCGGCGCTTGGATCGGCGGAGCATGTCCGCAATTGCGCGTGCACGCCCGCGATTCGCGCAGCGAGCCAGGCTCGACGCTCAGGTCAGGCACCTGAGGGTCACCGACGGCGAAGCACATAGCGACTTCGATTCAATGGCACGCCGGGAGGGATTCGAACCCCCGACCCTCAGGTTCGAAGCCTGATGCTCTATCCAGCTGAGCTACCGGCGCGCGCTTGGCAGGGGAGGGGATCCCCGGCGTGAACCCTGGGTGCGGCGCCACGAGGGCGCCGGCTTCGGGCGGACTCTACCAGAGGGGCCGCGGTCATGCCGCCGCTCTGGCTTGGTTCGGCGTGGCGCGGCGCAGGTCCACCACGTGGCTCGCTCGCGGGCCGGGCCGCGTGGCGTTCTGAACTAGACTGGGCGGCGTGCCCGATCGCGATTCGTCGATGTCCGATGCCCTGCCGCGCCATGTTCGGCTCTGCGGCAACGATCACTCGCCGTGGGTGCAGGCCGTGCTGCTCGGCCTGCACGAGAAGCGCATCGCCCACACGATCGACCTGGCCCCGCCGCTGCCGCTCTTTCTCGAAGCCGGTGTGCTGATGCCGGCGGCCCGCATCGACGGCGGGCCGTGGACCTTCGACAGCGAGCGGATCCTCGGCGCGTTCGGCTACGCGCCCGTCTCCGAGCAAGATCGGAGCGCGCTGCAGGGCCTGTTCGGTCTGACCGCCCTGCGCCGCACCGACGATGCGTGGCTCTTCTTTCACCGCTTCAGCTTCGTCCGCGCCGACGATGCAGCGTGGCCGGCTCGACTCTGGGATCAGTTCTGGCGCTCGTTCGCCATGTTCTACTTCTTCATCATCATTCGGCTGTTCGGCCGGCGCCTCGAGCCGCCGGGGCGAGACGCCGTCGTCGAGGCGCTCGCGGGGTGGCAGGCGCACCTCGCGCCCGGCGAAGACTTCATCGCGGGCGAGGTTCCCGACACGGTCGACCTCCAGCTCTTCGGCCTCGTGCAGATGTGCGCGAGCGTGCCTGGCGAGGCGCACGAGATCATCCGCACCGAGCCCAAGCTCGATCGACTGCGCCTCTGGATCTCGACCATGCAGGCGCGCTTCGCCGACTACGACCATCTGTACACGGCCACCGCGTTCGAGCCGCGGCGGCCCGAGATTCGCGCCGCGCCGCCGAGTGAACGCGCCGCGTACTGGCTCGGCCTCACGACGATGGCGCTGGCCTTTCCGGTGACGATCCCGCTCGTGCTCTACTACGTGCGCCGAATTCGTCGCAACGGGCTGCTGTAGCACCCGACCGATGCTCGACCCCGCCCGCGCCTCACTACCTGCTCGCGCCTTCGACCACCGCGGCGCGTTTTGGCGCGGGGCACGCGTCGCCTTGCTCGTCTCGGTCGTCATCACGAACGCGCACTGCCAGATCGCCGACCAGGTCACGCGCGCGTATCTCTCGGTCACACCCGAGGGCCGCGAGAAGCTGAAGCGCTACGACCACTACGCCTCGATCGCAAAGAAGCTGAAGGGCTACCACGACGACGGGCAGCTCGACAGCCGCGAGGTGCTCGACGTGCTCGAAGACGCGGGCGTGATCGCGCCGATGCCCGGGCCGGGCGGTGCGCCTCGTCCCTCGCCGTCCCCTGAAGCGCCGCCCGAACCGACATCCGACTCGCGGTGGGCGTGGCCGATGCAGGCGGGCGTCATCAGCAGCGAGTTCGGTCAGCGCGGCGGCCGGGCGCACGAGGGCATCGACATCGCGGCCGACGTCGGCGAGCCGATCTACGCCGCGTCGAGCGGCACCGTGATCTATTCGGATGACGGCTTGAGCGGCTACGGGCGCACGGTCATCGTGCGGCACGTCAATGAGACGACCACGCTCTATGCGCATGCGACGAGCCTGCTCGTGCGTGAGGGCGCCAGGGTCTCTCGGGGCGACCCCGTCGCCACAGTGGGATCGACCGGCCGATCGACCGGCCCGCATCTTCACTTCGAGATTCGCGTGGGCGAGACGCCCGTCGACCCGCGCGATGT
Organism: Myxococcota bacterium; assembly: GCA_965250285.1. Lineage (GTDB taxonomy): Bacteria > Myxococcota_A > UBA9160 > UBA9160 > UBA4427 > CAYYSY01. The sequence continues at coordinate 3,546,269 of OZ252299.1, read as the reverse complement.
GCTGCCGCGACAGCCCTTCTGAACGCGCGCACCGAGCCGCGGCCGCCTGCGTGATACCCTGCTCGGATGCGCGCGGTGGGCCGGCCTCGGAGCCCGGCCGCCGCGAACGACGAGGGAGTGCACCGCCCCGTGTCCCACCCTGCCTTCGGCTCACGACGCCTCGCCGCGCGCGATCCCTTTCGCAGCCACCGTTCGATGGTGCTCGCGCGCAACGGCGTGGTGTGCGCGAGCCAGCCCCTCGCCTCGCAGGCCGGGCTGCAGGCGCTGCGCGAGGGCGCCAACGCGATCGACGCCGCGGTCATCGCGGCGGCCGTGCTCGGTGTGGTCGAGCCCTACAACACCGGCATCGGCGGCGACTGCTTTGCCCTCGTGTGGAGCGCGCGCGACCAGCAGCTGTACGCCTTGAACGGCAGCGGTCGCGCCCCCGCGTCGGCCTCGGCCGAGCGGCTGCGCGCCGCCGGCCACGAAGTCATGCCCGCCCAGGGCATCGAGACCGTCACCGTGCCGGGCGCGGTCGGCGCCTGGGATGCCCTGCTCGCCCGCTTCGGCACCCGCTCGTTCGGCGACGCGCTCGCGCCGGCCATCGAGATCGCCGAGGCCGGGTTCGCCGTGAGCGAGGTGATCGGCTTCGAATGGGGCGCCGTCGTCGATCTTGGCTTTCTCAAGAACGATGCGGCCCGGTGCTGCTTTGCGCCGTCGGGCCGTGCGCCCAAGCTCGGCGAAGTCGTGCGCTTCGAAGATCTGGCGCGTTCGCTTCGCGTGCTCGCGAAGGAAGGGCCCCGAGCGTTCTACGAGGGCGAGCTCTGCGTCGCCATTCGGGCGGCCCTGCAGGCCGAAGGCGGCCAGTTCACGGCGACGGATTTCGCCGAAGCGCGCCCCGATTGGGTCGAGCCGATCTCGGGCGAGTATCGGGGGCACCGGGTCTTCGAGGTGCCGCCCAACTCGCAGGGCATCACCGCGCTGATTGCGCTCGAGATGCTCTCGCACTTCGACATGCCCGCGCTCGAGCCCGGCTCGGTCGACGCACTGCACCTGCGCGTCGAGGCGGTCAAGGCGGCGTTTCTCGACCGTGACGCCGACGTGGCCGACCCCGACCACATGACGCGCTCGTTCGAGGCGATGCTCGACCCCGAAGCACTGCGCCGCCGGGCCCAGGCCATCGATCCGGCGCGCGCCGCGCGCGATCTCGGCGGCGCGCCGCCCCGGGGCAGCGACACCGTCTATCTCACGACGGCCGATGGTGAGGGCAACGTGGTCTCGTTCATCAACAGCCTCTACGGGCCCTTCGGCTCGGGCCTGGTGGCGGGCGACACGGGCATCGTGCTGCAGAATCGGGGTCGCGGCTTCTCGCTGTCAGCCGGGCACCCGAACGAGCTCGCCCCGGGCAAGCGCCCCTTTCATACGCTCTGCCCGGCGATGCTCTTCGAAGGCGACCGGCCCCTCGTCTCGTTCGGCATCATGGGCGGCGACATCCAGGCGCAGGCGCACCTGCAGTTCGTCTCGAACCTCGTCGATCACGGGATGAACGTGCAAGAGGCGCTCGATGCGCCGCGCTTCAACTTCATGGGCGGCTGCGACGTCGCGCTCGAACACGACTTCACCGACGAGAAAGGCGTAGCGCTCGAAGCCCGCGGTCACACCGTTCGGCCCGCCGCCCACGCAGCCCTGCGCGGCGGCTTCGGAGGCGGGCAGGCGATCGCGATTCATCCCGAGACGGGCGTGCTCCACGGTGCGTCGGATCGGCGCAAGGACGGGCTCGCGGCCGGGTACTGACGCCCCCGTGCGGGTGGACCCGTTCGCGCGAATTCAGGCCAGCGGCGCTCCGTCGTAGACGTGCACTCCGTTGCCGCCTTCTTTCTTGGCCGAGAACATGGCGATGTCGGCGGCGCGGCTCAGGTCTTCGGGTGTGATGCCATCGCGCGGTGCGAACGCGATGCCGACGCTGGCGCCCACGCGGAGCGCGTCGTTGCCGACGACGACCGGCTCGCAGAGCACATGGGCCAGACGCTCGGCGTAGAGCACGACGTCCTTCTCTTCGCGCACGTCCTCGAGCAGCACCAGAAACTCGTCGCCGCCCATGCGGCATGCCGTGTCGGTCGAGCGCGTGCGGCTCGAGATGCGCTGGCCGACGGTGCGCAACACCGCGTCGCCCGCAGCGTGGCCGTAGCGATCGTTCACCGCCTTGAAGCCATCGAGATCGATGACGAGCATCGCGAGGCTGCGATCGTGACGCTTCACTCGGGCCAGGCCTTCGGTGGCGCGCTCTTCGAACGCCCGACGGTTGCAGAGCCCGGTGAGCTCGTCGTGGCGGGCGAGAAACTCGAGCTGGGCATCCTTGCCGTCGGCGAAGCGGCGTTCGATGGCCGCGAGGGCGCACACGCCCAGAAAGACCAGCGCGCGCAGGCCGAAGTACGACTCGCGAGAAGACTCGACGCCCGCGACCTGATGAAAGCCCGGATCGCTCGTGAAGGTCTCGAAGCCGAGGGCGGCGATGGCCATGGCCGTCCAACCGACGGCCGCCTTCGCGCCGAGGATGTAGCAGGTGACCAGGATCAGCAGAATCGGGAAAGTCGCGCCGACGCCGGCCGATGGCCCGATGTAGAGCGACGTCGCGAAGATGCCCGCGAGGATCGAGCCGATGCCGAAGTGGCTGAAGAGGCGCGTGTAGCGCGCCTGTTTCACGAAGCTGAGTGAGAGCGAGCCCGCGATCGACGACACCAGCACGGCCCAGCCGACGAGCACGAGGGCGGGTGAGATGCTGATCGAGGCAACCAGCGCGATGAGCGTGACGATCCCGAGCCCGAAGAGCCCGAAGCCGCGCGCTCGGCGGGTGAGGAGCAGATCGGCGCGGGACAGTCGCGCGGTCCCATACGAGAGGAACTGCTCGAGTCGATCGAGAGCGAGCTGACGGGGCGAGGCTTCCATGGTGTCTTCGGCTACATCGGCGCACGTGCCGGTATTCTTGGGTGTGCGCGACGCAGGTCGGGCCCGGGTGAGCCCGCCGCTTGCGAATGTGCAGTTCACCGGCAACGCGCCGGCAACTCGCCCCGCGGCTCAGTCGATCAGGTCGATCTCGATGCGCCGATTCGGCGCCTGGGCGGCGTAGCTCCCGTCGGGCGGTACCAGCGGGTAGGCGCCGCCTGCGCCGACGACCTCGAATCGGTCGCCCTCGACGTGGCCCCGTGACTGCAGCCAGTCGCGTACGCTCGCCGCGCGGCGATCGCTGAGTCGCTGCTGCACGTCGAGCCCGGCGCCGACGTCGGTGTGGACGACGAGCAGCTTGCGCCGCTCGGGCTCGAGCTCGAGCAGCGCGGCGACGCGGCCGAGTGCGAGCGCCCCGGTCGCACGCACGTCGGCGCTGCCCGGCTCGAAGATCGCATCGGTCGGTACGTACACGCGGCGCTCGCCGCCGCTGTCGAAGAACGAGCCCGGCACGCGGTTCGCGTGTTCGAGCGAGATCAGCTCGGCGCGGCCGCTCGCCTCGCGGTGGTCGGCGGCGACCCAGCCGCCGCGCGTGGTCGACGCGCCGCTGCCGCGCGGCTGCGGTGATCTCGGCGCGGCGTCGGGCGGCGCCGGTGCTTCGGTGCGGTCGCTCGCGGCGCCGAGTCGAGACGCGGCTTCACCCGAAGACGCCACGGGCGAATCGGTGATCGCTTGGTCGTTCGCACGCGTGCTGGAGCCCGCGCTCGCGGCCAAGCCCGAGCCCGCCGCCAGTGCGTCGAGGTTCGGGGCGCGTGCGCCCGGTGCGCCCGACCAGCGGTCTCCGCCGCTCCCCGCGGCGCTGCCGCCGGTGGCACCCCGGCGAGTGAAACCAGGCTGCCCCGCAAGGCCGGTACCCCCTCCGCCTCCGCCGCCGGGCCGCAGGCCGGGCATGACCGGCCAGTGCCCGTCGGGCGACGTGCGCGGGGGGGCTGCATGGGGCGTCGTCGACGCGGGCGGCGGGGTCTCGAGCGACGACGGATCCCGTTCGCCGAACGCCGCAGCGGGCGCCACGCAGGCGCCGTTCATCGCGCTGCACCACAGGCACACCGTCGCCGTCCAGACCAGCGCGGTCGTCGCGAAGACGATGCGCCGCCGCAGCAACGAAGCGGCGAGCACGGCGCCACCGAGCCCGCCGAGCTGCCACTGCGTCGGTGTCGTGCACCAGAGGCTCGCGCCCCAGGCGAGCGGCTCGAGCCAGAGCACGAGCTGCGAGCCGACGACGAGCGTCGCCAGCGCGGTCTGCCCGCCGGTCTGTGCCCGGATCGCGTCGCGTGCGAAATAGCGCAGCAAGATGCCGGTGCCGATTGCGGCGAGCCAGAGCCAGGCCAGCCGTTCGCCGCAGCCGATGCGAATCGCGAGCGCTGCGCTGAGTGCGGCGATCACCGAGGCGATGAACCAGAGCCGGTCATAGACGAGGTCGGCATCGGGGGCCTCGACCTCGGTCGACGCGGGATGCGCGAGCTCACCCGTCGCGACCCGAGGCGCAACGCGTGCGCGTCGCGGCGGCTCGGCGAGCTCGAGGGCTGCGTCGTGGGTTTCGAGCTCGGTGAACGCAGTGGTCTCGAGATCGGGCGCTTCATCGAGCTCCTCGGGCACCGGCGGCGGCGCGCCGGGCAAGAGCCGTGCGCGCACGCGCCCGACGATGCGCCCGTGGCTTCGGCGCTTGCTCTCGGCCCCGTGCGACAGGCGCCAGTCGACGATGCGCACATCGAACAGCGACGTGTCGCTGCGATCGATCTCGAGCACCGGCACCGTCAGTCGGATCTCGCCGACGCGGTCCTGCCGAATCTCGTCGGGCGTCTCGGTGGCCGGATCGCGCTCGAAGGGGCCATCGACGGGCGTCGCATCGAGCACGGCGCCCGAGCGCAGACGAAAGCTGAAACGCCGGCCGCGCGCGGCGCCGCCATCGTCGTCGAGGCGCTCGCCTTCGTAGGTGCCCTCGAAGCGTCCTTCGATCCAGCCGTCGTTCACTTGGGCGCTTCGACCTCGGCTCGAGGGCTCGGCGCCGCGGCGGCTTGCGGTCGCGGTGTTGCCCCGGGCGCCCGCGCGCTCGCGATGCGCCGACGCGCGTCTTCGAACGCGGCCTCGGCCTGGTGGTAGACGTCGACGCGAATCTCCTCGCGCGTGTCGGGCAGATAGATCTGCGCATCGACCTCGATGCCGGCCCTGGCCATGGCGACCCGCATCTCGTTTTCGACGAGATGATCGTAGGCGCCTTTGCGCAGCATCATCTTGAAGAAGATGGGCCCGGTCTCGATGGCGAGCAGCAGCAGGAGGATCACCCAGGGCACCACGCCACCGATCTCGTGCGAGATGTGGATGCGCTTCATCAAGCCGTCGAGATGGCGCGCTTGCTCGAGGTTGCTTGCCATCGCTTCGTCGAGGCGGTCGTCGACCGAAGCGAGCTCGGTCTTCCAGCGCGCGACCTCCTGCACGATCGATTCGCTCTTCTCGGCGTCGCGCGCGCGGTCGCGTTCGAGCTCGGCCGTCATCTGGTCGAGGGTGTCGCGCTTGTCGCGCCAGGCCGGGCCCCGGCCGGCGACGCCGCTGCCGGTGCGGCCCTCGGCCTCGAGCTCGAGCAGGCGTCGCTGCGCGTTGATCTCGATGCGACGCTTCTCGAAGTAGCTCTCGCGCTCGTCGAGGCGACTCATCGCCGAAGCGAGCTTGGCGCGCAGCTCGTCCTTCGAAGCCTGAAACATCTGCTGCGAGTGCTGATTCAGCTGCGCGAGGTACTCGTTCTGCTCGAGCTCGAGCTGGGCATCGATCTCGGGCTTGAGGATGCGGATCTCGAGAGGCGCCGAGATCACGACGCCGAGCAGCACGGCCATGACGAGGCGCGGGATCGACTGACCGATCTCGCGCAGGGTTACCGCCTCGGTGCCGTCGCCCTTGCCGGTGCTCGACACGATGAAGCGGTCGATGTTGAAGATGACCAGGCCCCAGACGAGGCCGGCGAACACCGCCATCGCGACCGTCGGCCAGTGGATGTCGCGCGCGAGGGCCATGCCGGTCTTGGGCTCGAACACGGTATAGAAGGCATACGAGCCCGAGGCGAAGGCGAGCACCGACGTCGCGAGCACGACGCCGCCCACGCCCTGGAACTTCACCGAGTCGGTGTGCGGACAGCGCGCGAGAATGTCGGGGTCGGCGCCCGCGCACGACCACAGAAATCGGGTGATCCGCCCGGGCGGCTTGCGCCGGGGCTCACGGGTGGCGCTCATGCGAATCTCTCCTACCGCGTTCGCGCGAGACCGCGCGGGCGCGTCTCTACATCGGCGCTCCGTGGGCACGGGGCGAGCGCAATCACGCTCGCCGCAACCCAGCGCAGAGCCGCGCAGCGGGAGAGGAAGATTCGCGTGGAGTGGGAAGCCGGTCGGACAGGCGCCGTGCACCCGGGCCGGTGGGTGCGCGCTCGGCTCGTCGATTCAGGGCGTGGCCCGGGCCTCTTCGGCCTGCTGCGAGCCGAACACCTTCTGCAGCAGCGAGGTGGTGCGCGCGACCGGGTCTTCGCGGATACGGGCCTCTTCTTGCGCGAGCACGCTGAACAGCCCGTCGAGCGTCTTCTGCGTGACGTAGCCCTCGAGGCTCGGCGGCATCGGCTTCGCGAAGGGCAGCATCTCGTAGCGGCCGATCAGCTTCTTGTACTGGGCGTAGACGCCGACGTCGTCCATCGCCTGCTTCACGACGGGCTCGAAGCGCGCTTCGAGCGGCCCGGTGGTCTTCTCGTGGAAGTACTGCGTCGCAGCGTCGTCGGGGCCGCGCAGAATCGCGAACGCATCGGCGATCGTCATCTGCTTGATGGCCGATGCGAACACGGGTACCGCTTCGCCGGCGGCGAGCTCGGCCGCGCGGTTCATGCCGTCGTCGAGCGAGTCGACCACCGAGCCGAGCCCGATGGTTCGCGCCGTGTCGACGAGCGGATCGAGCTGGTCGGGCAGTACGAGTCGCAGGGCGGGGTTGTCTGCGAACCCGCCCTGCGCCGAGAGCTCTTCGGTCGCGCGCTCGGTGCCGATCGTGAGCGCCTGGCGCAGGCCATCGGCGACCGTGGCCTCGTCGAGCGCACCCGAGCCCGTGAAGATCTGGGTGAGGTCGGGCATCTGCATGCTCGAGCAGCCGGCCAGGCCGACGAGCGGCAGCGCGAGCCACGCCAGGGCGCGGCGGGGCAGCGAGGGGGTCGAACGCATGGGGTGGATCCTCCTTCACCGGGGCCGGCGGATCGCCAACGCTACCACTCCGCGCCGGCGCAACGGCGTGCGGGCGGTTCGTACATGACTCGAAGTCGCAGCGTCCCAAGGCTCCGCGATCGCTGCCCGTTCCGATCTGTCCGAGGCGATTCGCACCCGTTCAGCCTGGGGTGGGCGGGCAGCTCAGTCGGGCGCACGAAGGCGCAGCTTTCGCATTGACACCGCCACAACATCGATGAGAGGGTGCGAGTTCGATTATCAGGCTGCCACAGGAGGAGGGTCCCGTGACTCGCAAGCCCGGCCATCGCACTTTTCTCGTACTGACGCTCGTGTTCGTCGCGCTGTTGTTCACAGGCGCGCGCTGCAAGGGCCTCGACTTCTTCGCCAAGCTCGAGCTCAAGGCTGCGGGCGTCAACAAGTATCTCGGCGAGTATACGCCGGCGTCTTCAACCGAGATCGAAGACGGTTGGACCAAGCACACCTTCGACCCCGACGGCGGCGAGGGTCCGATCTGCATCGCCGGCACGCCGTTCTCGGCGTTCACCCGCGACGGCGACCCCGAGAAGCTGCTGATCTTCCAGCAGGGCGGCGGCGCCTGCTGGCAGGATTTCTACTTCTGCAATGTGCTGTCTGAAGACCAGGAGCCGCCCGCACCGCCCGTCGGTATCTACGACTTCGACAACCCCGACAACCCGTTCGCCGACTACTCGATCGTCTACATGCCGTACTGCGACGGCTCGGTCTTCTCGGGCGACAACGAAGTGGTCGATCCGAACTTCCCGTTCGGTCCGGTTCGCTTCCACCGCGGCCTGCGCAACCAGTCGGCGGCAATGGACGTCGCCAAGTCGCTCTATCCCCACGCGAAGAACATCACGCTGTCGGGCTCGAGCGCCGGTGGCGTCGGCGTCGACGGCTTCGCGCCCTTCCTCGCTCGCTTCCTCTGGGGCAACCGGGCCGACCTCTCCGTGCTGAATGATGCGGGGCCGGTCACGGTCAACCTCGACGAGGTCGATGCGATCGCCGCCCGCGCCGAAGACTGGCAGTTCGGCCAGTTCTACCCGAAGAGCTGCGAAGAGTGCAGCGCGTTCGGCAAGGCGACGGCCGTGATCGACTGGCGCCTCGAGCGCGATCGCTCGATTCGCGAGGCGTGGTACGAGACCGACGGTGACGCCACGAACCGGTTCTTCCTGAACGTTCCGACACAGGAGGCGTACCGAGATCTGATCCTCGAGCAGTCGGGCGAGCTGCAGGCCAACCACCCGAACCGCTACAAGCGGTTCATCAAGAGCGGCGACGATTCGCACACCGCGGTGCAGAGCCCGCTCTTCTACTCGCAGACGATCGATGGCGTGACGCTCGACGAGTGGTCGTCGGGTCTCGTCGATCCTTCACTCGGCACCTGGGAAGACCTCGTCGAGGACTTCATCCCGTTGCCCTAGCGTCGGTGCACGAGTGATCCGAGGCGGCCGGTACCCGAGCGGGGTGCCGGCCGTCGTCGTTTGGCCCGCGCGCATGGAGATCGGTGCGTGGAGGTGCCATCGTATGACCGTGGAGATCGGCCTACCCGACACGGCGCAGTGGCCCCGTCTCGGCCCAGACAACCTGCGCAACGCCGCGATCGCAGCGATCGTGCCCGTGCCGCCCGTCGTCGCGGCCTGGGTGCTCTTTCACTGGTTCCCGGAAGGCGCGATTCCCCCCGCCCCCGCCTGGGCCGACGTCGGCGATGCCGACGCGCTCGCGGCGTGGCTGCTGCACCACCCGATCGCGAGCATCAACTTGATGGTGCTGCTCTTCTTCGACGCTGCGTTCTTCGCGATCGCGCTCGTGCAGCGGAGCAGCTGGCTGATCGACCCATACTGGACGCTGCTGCCGCCGCTCATCGCGCTCTTCTTTGCGACGCATCCGCTGGCCGACTTCGACGCGGCCCGCCTCGCGCTCGCGTGGCTCGCGCTCGGTATCTGGAGCACGCGCCTCACCTGGAACTACTTTCGCCGCGAGGGCTGGCGATTCGGTCTGCGCGAAGACTGGCGCTACGCCAAGATGCGGCGCGAGCGACCGGGCTTCTGGTGGGAGCAGCTCTTCGTCGTGCACCTCGCCCAGCACGCGATGCTCGTCGGTCTGTCACTGCCATTCTGGGCGCTGTCGTTCTTCGACGTGCCTTTCGGCCCGGCCGACGGAATGCTCTTCGCCTCGGCGCTCGCCGGCATCGGCGTCGCGCACGCGGCCGACGGCACGCTCGATCGCTTCATGCGGGCGAACGAAACGCGGCGCGCGGCGGGCGAAGCGCCCGTGCGCCTGCTCGACGTCGGCATCTGGCGATGGTCGCGGCACCCGAACTACTTCGGCGAGCAGCTCTTCTGGTGGTCGATCGCGGGCTTCGGCGTGATGTGCGGACAGCCCTGGGTGGTGATCGGCACGGCGTTCAACTCGGCGGTGCTCGCCGGTGTGACGGTGATGACCGAGCGCCGGATGCTCGCGGTGCCCGAGCGGGAGGCCGACTACCGCGCCTACCAGCAGCGCACCTCGGTCTGGGTGCCCTGGCCGCCGAGCGGTCGCTCCTGAAGACGTCCGGCGCGGGTCGATTCAGAGCGACGCGATCAGCGCGTCGAGCTCGCCCTTCACGTCTTCGGCGTTCTTTCGGAAGAGCGCCACGATCGGCTCGGGGAGAAGATCGGTGATCATCGCCGGGTACGAGTCGAGCTGCTGGATGCGCGCGAACCAGTCGGCGGCCCGGGGCCTCGCCGCGATGAGATCGCCGAGCGCGAGGTGCTCGAGCCGGAGCACGTAGGGCAGGGCCGCGGCGTCGGCGAGGCTGAACGCGTCGCCCGCGATCCACGTCGAGTCGGCGAGGCGCTTCTCCATCTCGTCGAGCATGCCGATGAACGACGCGATCCCGCCGCGCATCTCGGGCGCTGCGACGCCGTGCTCGACCACGCTCTTGCGCGCTGCGCGTCTCGCGGGGTCGGGGATGTTCTCCCAGGCTGCTGCGCGTTCTTCGGGGGGGCGGGCCATCACCATCGGACGCGTCGCGATGCCGTAGGTGAGCACGCCGGCCGCGGGGTGGACGCCCTCGTCGACGTGCTTCACGAACAGGCGCATCGCGTGACGGGCCACCGGATCGTCGGGTCGCATCGACGGGGTCGGGAACGCGTCGTCGAGGTACTCATTGATCAGCGTCGACTCGGTCAGCACACGACCCTCGTGGACGAGTGTCGGCACGACGTGGTTCGGGTTCAGCTTCACGTAGTCGGGGTCGTGCTGACCGCCGCCCATCAGGTCGATCTCGTGGCTCTTCCACTCGAGGCCTTTCTCGCCGAGGACGATCCTCACTTTTTGCGAGCAGCTGGAGAACGCGTTGTGGTAGAGCTCGAGCATGTCGGGACCTCGGGGTGGGAGGGGCACGTCGGCCGCAGCGTACCGGGTTCGATGCCCGGCCGTCAGGCGGGCCGGGCGCTCGCCTAGAATGTCCGAGATGGGATCGGCTCCGACACTCGAGAGACGCCGCAGGCGGTCAGGGGGCCTGGCCGCATGGTTCGTCCTCGCATTCGTGGTGTGCGCGGGCGGGGCGGTTGCGGCGGCCGAGATCGACGGCGTGACGCGGCGCGATGAGCCGCTGCGCGATGCCCGGCGCGGCATCGAGCGGCGTTTCGACGCCGCGCTGCAGGAAGCGGTCGACCAAGCCAACGAGTCGGGGAGCGTCTGCGACGTGGCCGCGCTTCGCAGCGCGCTGCGCGACGCCTTCGCCTGGCCCTTCATCGGGCACTCGATCACCGAGTCGCTCGATGCCGACGAGACCCTCGATCGGCGCCGCGTGCTGCGCAGCGACTCGATCTATCGCGACCTCGGTCTGCTCGACGGCGTGAGCCTGCACTGGAAGGATCTCAGCAGCGTCGTGCGCGTCGGCGATACCGTGATGGGTGTCGACAAGATCGGGCACTTCGTCGTCGAGGGCTGGGCCTACTTCGAGCGGTCGCAGCTCGACGGCGAAGGCGTCGATGCCGCGATGACCTGGGGCGAGGACACCGAGGACACGTACTTCGGTCGCTATACCACGGGCGTTCGCTCGTACGCCGACCTCGTGGCGAACTTCGAGGGCCTGCGCTTCTGGTCGCGGCTCGTGGGGGAGGGCGCCGACCCGTTGGCGAAGCGCAGCCGACGCGCCCGGCCCTATGTGAAGTGTGGTCGCCGCCTCGGGCTCTTCGGCGAGCGCAGGTTTCGCGTCGTGCGCGGCTTCGATCTCGATGACTATGTCACGCCGGTCTGGGACGAGGCCGTGAACTGCTGCAGCTACCGAACCCCCGAGATCGAAGCGATGGTCGACGCGCGCATCGCCGAGCTATCGCAGGCGATGGGCACGGATCTGACCTGCCCGGTCGACCCCGGCGCCTGCGGCGCCGCGCGCAAGCGATACGGTGCCTTCGCCCTGCGGCTGTTGCACCCGAAGTGTCTGGCGGCCGAACCGCCCTCGCGCCCCTGGTGGAGAATCTGGTGAGCGCCAAAGCGGCGACGGGCGCTGCTCGCACCGCTTCCCCCGGCTGAACGCTCGGGCCTGGGTCGCTTGACCGGGACGCGCGGCGATGATTCGATCCCGCGATGCCCGCCGGTTTGCTGCTTCGCCGCCTCGCGCTCGTCGCGAGCTGGGTCGCTCTCGCAGCGACCGGTGCATCGGCGCAGTCGATCGGCCCTCGCACGGCGATCCTCGAGCGTGTCTCGGTGCCTCCCGAGATCGACGGGCGGCTCGACGAGGCCATCTGGCGCGAGCTGCCGCCGATGGGGCCCATGGTGCAGAGCGAGCCGCTGCAGGGGGCGGTGCCCACCGAGCCGACCGACATGCGCATCGGGTTCGACGATCACTACATCTACGTCGGCGTTCGAATGTACGACACCGATCCGCAGAAGCTGATCGCGAAGCAGATGGTGCTCGATGGCGACATGACGTCGGACGATCGCATCAACCTCGTCTTCGACACGTTCTTCGATCACCGCAACGCCTACTTCTTTCAGATCAACCCCGTTGGCACGCGCAGCGACGCCCTGATCGAGAACAACTCGGTCTTTCGGCGCGACTGGAACGGCATCTGGTACGCCGAGGCCCACGTCGACGAGCTCGGCTGGACCGCCGAGTTCGCGATCCCGTTTCAGACCGTTTCGATGTCGGCCGAGAGTGCGAAGTGGGGCTTCGAGGCCGAGCGGATCATCCGGCGCAAGAACGAGAAGGATCGCTGGGCCAACCCGGGACAGAATCGCAGCATCGTCGACGTCGCCGGCATCGGCGTGATCGACGGCATTCGCGACGTGCAGGCGACCGGTATCGACGTGAAGCCGAGCCTCGCGCTCGGCCACGACCGCACCTGGCCGATCGATGATCCCGACCTCACCTCGGCCGAGAGCCAGTCGATCGTCGAGCCAGCCGGCGACGTCGCGATGAAGGTCTATCCGTCGGTCGTGGTCCTCGGCACGATGAACACCAACTTCATCGAAGCGCCGCCCGACGACCTGCGCACGATCCTCACGCGGTTCCCCCCGAGCCTGCCCGAGCGTCGCGACTTCTTCTTGCAGGATGCGGGCATCTTCGAGTTCGGCGGGCTTCGCGGCAACGGCCAGCCCTTCTTCTCGCGCCGCATCGGCCGGCTGAACGAGCAGCCCCTCGAGATCGGCGGCGGTTCGAAGGTGACCGGGCGCCTCGGGCGTCTCACATTCGGCGGTCTCGGCGTGACGCAGCCGGCCCAGGAAGGCATCGACCGAACTCAGCTCGTCGTGGGGCGCGCGCAGTACAGAGTGCTCGAGGAGTCGGCCATCGGCGTGATCGGCACCTGGGGCGACCCCAGCGACGAGACGAAGAATGGTCTCGTGGGCGCTGACTTTCAGTACTACAACAGCGACATCGGCAACGGCCAGATCTTCACCAGCAACGCCTACTACATGCGCACCTTCTCGAACGAGGGCGGCGACGACGTGCAGGCGGGCGGCGTCTCGCTCGAGTATCCAAACGATCGCTGGAACGGCAGGCTGGCGTACACCCAGATCGGCCAGGATTTCGATCCCCGCCTCGGCTTCGTGATTCGCCGCGGGATCCAGCAGTACGACGCCTTCGGGCGACGTCGCTGGCGCCCGGGCGGATACCTGCGCACGATCGACACGTCGGTCACCGGGCTCGTCGTCACCGACCGTCAGCAGCAGCTCGAGACGGTGCGCGTCACCTGGGTGCCGCTCGAGCTGCGTAATCAGCTCGGCGACGGGCTTCGCTTCTCGTACTCGTACAACGATGAGCGGTTGCTGCGCCAGCCCTTCGAGATCGATCCGGGCGTCGTCATCCCGCTCGGCGACTACCGCTTCAATCGATACAGCGTCCTCTTCGACACAGCCAACGCGCGACCGGTGAGCGTCGCCGCCGAGGTCATCTGGGGCAGCTTCTTCTCGGGCGACATGCTGCAGCTGATCGGGACGATCGCGCTGCGTCCCACGAAGTATGCGTTCTTCGAGTTCGAGTACGAGCAGGACGACGGCAACCTGCCCGAGGGCGACTTCGTGAAACGCCTGATGCGCCTCAACGTCAACTTCGCCTTCACGCCCGAAGTCAGCTGGACGAACACGGCACAGTACGAGCGCTCGACGCGCGTACTGCGCTTCTCGAGCATCTTTCGCTGGCAGGTCAACCCGGGCAACGACCTCTGGATCGTCGTCTCACAGGATTGGGACGAGCAGGAGCGAGGCACCTTCGACCCCGCGCGCGGTGAGCAGGCCGTCAAGCTCGTCTGGACCTTCCGCTTCTAGCGGCGGCCCGCACCGGGCGACGGGGCGGGCCGCGATCGATTACGCTCTCGGAGCGCCATCGCGCGCGATCCCGGCCACCCCACCGCCCCAGGTTCGATGCGTCCCCACTACCTGATCAACCGACTCTATCGACTGGTTCCGCTCGGCCCCGAGCGAAAGCGCCAGCTCAAGCGGGCGATCTATCGGCGGGCGGGGCGCTTCTTCACGTGGAGTCCGAACTACCGCGAGTGGCGTCGAAACGAGCTGCTGAATCGACGCCTCGAAGATCCCACCGCCCCCGCCGAAACCGAGTGGCAGGCGCTCGCTGCGCGCCGAAGTGCCGCGGCGGTCGGGGGCGTCGGTGCGCCCTCGGTCGTGGTGCCGGTCTACAAGGGCTACGACGAGACGCTCGCCTGTCTGTACAGCGTGCTCGATGCCGACCCGACCACCGACCTGGTCGTCATCGATGATGCGAGCCCCGAGGCCGAGCTCAGTGCGGCGCTGGCCGATCTCGCCGAGCTCGGCCTCTTCGAGCTGCACCGAAACGAGCGAAACCTCGGCTTCGCGCTGACGGTCAATCGAGGGATGGCGCTGCGTGGTGATCGCGACGTCGTGCTGTTGAACAGCGACACGGTGGTCTACGGCGACTGGCTCGCGCGGCTGCAGCGCGCGGCGAGCCGAACGTCGCCCAGCGGCGAGCGGGTCGGCACGGTGACACCGCTGACGAACAACGGCGAGCTCGCCAGCTATCCGCGCTGGATGGAAGACAACCCCAATCAGCTCGAGCTGAGTCACGCCGAGCTCGATGCGATCGCGGGCGAGGTGAATGCCGGGCTTGCGTTCGACGTGCCGACGGGCGTCGGCTTCTGCTTGTACATTCGCCGCGATTGCCTCGACGAGGTGGGCGACTTCGATGCGGCCTACGCAGCAGGGTACGGTGAAGAGAACGAGTTCTGCCTGCGCGCAGCCGAGTCGGGGTTTGCGAGCATCCTCGCCGCGGATGTCTTCGTCACGCACTTCGGCTCGGTCTCGTTCGGGCGCGGCCGCGCCAAGCAGGAGAAGATGCGCAGGGCGCTCGAGCGGCTGATGGATCGCTACCCCGACTACGAGCGAGATGTCGGGCGCTTCATCGCGCGAGACCCGATGGTCGCGGCGCGCCTGCGGCTCGACGCCGCGCGCATTCGGCGCTCGGCGCGACATGCCAAGCCTGCGCGCACGGTGCTGATGGTGGTGCACGACTGGGGCGGCGGGGTCGAGCAGCACGTCGACCTGATGACGCGGTCACTCGAGGCCGAGGGGGTGAACGTCTTTCGACTGCAGCCCTACGAAGATCACGCGACGCCAGCCGTCACGCTGCGCGGACCGCGACTGCGCAACAAGCGACACCTGCTGCCGAACTCGGAGCGCATCGCGATGAATCAGAGTCGCGACGAGCTGATCGAGGCGCTGGGTTTGCTCGGGGTCGATCATGTGCACGTCCATCACGCGGGGGGGTTCGGGCTCTTCGGCACCGACTGGATTCGCTCGCTGCCGGAGCGGCTCGGCTGTGCCTACGACCTGACGCTTCACGACTACGCCCCGGTGTGTCCGCGGCTGCACTTCAACCTGCCCGATGGGCACTACTGCGGCGAACCGGACATCGACGAGTGCGAGCGCTGCGTCGCGTCGTTCGGCAGCCCGAACGGCTACTACCCGATGTGGCGCTGGCGCCCGAGCTGGCAGCCGCTGCTCGACGGCGCGCGTCGCGTGATCTGTCCGAGCCGGGACGTCGCCGACCGCATGGCGCGCTACTTCCCGAACGTCGAGTACAGCATTCGGCCCCATCCGGAGCGGCTGCCGGCCTCGGCATCGCATGCGCCGCCGGCGAACCGCCGTCCCGGGGATCCGATCCGGGTCGCGGTGCCGGGCGCGATCGGGGAGCAGAAGGGCTACGCGCTGATCCTCGAGTGCGCCGAAGATGCGCGGCGCCGCAAGCTGCCGATCCGGTTTCGGGTCGTTGGTTACACGATGAACGACGCGGACGCCGAAGAGGCCGGCGTCGAGGTGTCGGGCCGGTACCGGCCCGAAGAGGCCGAACGCGTGATCGCCGAGAGCGGATGCGACGTCGCGCTCCTGCCCTCACTCACGCCCGAGACCTGGTGCTTCACCCTTTCTTCCGTGCTGCGTGCACGGCTGTATCCCGTCGTCTTCGATCTCGGCGCCCTCGCCGAGCGCGTCACCGAGGCAAAATGGGGCGAAGTGCTTGCGCTCGAGCTGATGCGCGACGCGGCCGCCGTCAACGACCGCCTGCTGGCGCTCGATGTCCCCCCCGCACCCGCCGATCTCGCCGAGCGTCTGTGCGTCAACGAGTACGACTCGTTCCTCGGGGCCTACTACGAGCTGGATGCGAAGCCGGCTCCCGGTGACCCCGGCCCCGCCTCGGTGGGCTGATGCAGCAGCCGCGCTGAGCACCCGACTGGGTTCACTCGACGAGTCGAACGCGCAAGGGGTAGTAGCTGCGCATGGTCGCGTCCTCGATCGTCGACCAGTGCGAGTGCGCGCGCAGCTCGACTTCGAGTGCGCCCGACGCCGGCAGCTCGCCTGGGAGAGGCGCACGCCACGTGTGCTCGCCGGCCTGACCGACGTCGGCGAGCTCGAAGCGTCCGGCCGGGTAGCCCTGCACCGAAACGTCGAGCGTGAACGGATACAGCTCGGGGCGTTCCGGGACGACTACGCGCACCTCGATCGAGTGGGCCGCCTCGGGTCGCGCGAGCAGAAAGACCATGCGTCTCGCGGCCGAGATCCACTCGCCGTCGGGGAGAGCTCCCGCGTAGATACTCATCGCGGCCGCACGGTCGATGCGGGTGAAGTCGAGCTGAGGTCGCAGATGGGCATCGACCCAGCCCGCGCGCAGGCGGCGTATGCGATCGGCGTCGGCCGCGTGTCGCATGTCCATCGACATGCCCGGGTGCGCAACCGGCAGAGGGGCGTCGGCCTGCACATCGATCCAGCCGAGTGCTTCGAGCGCGTGGGCGTAGTGTGTGGCCAGGGTCGCGTGGCCCCGGCGATTCGGGTGCACACCGACGATCGAGTCGGGCTCGAGGTACGGGTCGACGAAGAGCAGCGGACTGGTCAGCTGCGCGCCGTCGTAGTGTTCAATCACGAGATCTCGCCAGAGGCTCATCGGGTTCCAATCGGCGATCGACGCATATGGATCGAAGACCGTGAGAAGCAGGCGAGCGTCGACCGCTTCGACGACGCGCTCGAGTCGGGCGAAGCCCGAGAATACCTTGTTCCACCGCCGGATCGACTCTGGGCCGAGACCGCCATAGAGCAGACTGATCGTGCGAAAGCCGTAGTGGGCCGGGTTGCCGAGGGAGAAGAACGTCGAGCCGTCGTCGCGGTACTCGGGGCTGAACGAGTTGGTGACGGCGCCGAAACCGCGCACGCCCTGGGTGTCGTCGAGGTCGTTCGGCACCAGCAGCGCGATCACGAGGTCGGGGTCATACGCGGTGAAATGGCTCACCATGTACGCGGTCTCGTTCACGCCGGTCCAGCTGCCCTGGGCGATCGTCAGCACCTCGACCTCGAGGTCACCCGGCACGGTCGCGTGCGCTCGCAGTAGCGCCTCGAGCTGTTCACCGACGCGGTCTTCTTCGAGCCCTTCGTGTCCGAACGCGAACGAGTCACCGAGCACGATGATGCGGAAGGTGCCTTCAGCCTTCGGGCCGTAGGCTCGATCGTCCCGCATCCCCGCATTGTTCGTTCGCACCTCGACGCCGCCGAAAGGCTTCGTGACGTTGCGCTGCAGCACCCGGCCGATCTCGGGATCGGGCACGGTGTCGTGGATGCCGCCGACCTGCGATTGCAAGAAGTTCTGCAGCTCGGCGCGGTCTCGGTCGTCGGCCAGCGTCCAGACGTCGCCGAGCGTGGCGGGCCCGCGTGCGCCGAGCGCGAGCAGGGCGACCGCGAAGAGCCCTGCGATGATCACAAAGCAGCCGACGACCGTGAGCGCGGTGAAGAGCCGCTTCTTCTGTGCTTCGTTGAGGTCAGAACCCAAAGCGATGGCTCGGGTGTGCGCGGGGCCGCCGGATCGCGTCGGCGAGTTGGGTCGGGCGCCCAACGCGTGCCCGGGCCGGTAGGGCGCCGGCCGAGCGACGAGCGCGATGCGTGACGAGACCCTTCATCGCGCCCAATCGAACCACAGGCCATCGCCTTGCGCGACACCTCGCGGCTGCGTCCGAGTCGAGCTCGTCGCGCGCGCCCGTCGGATTTTGACACCCGGCGGCGCAGCAAATACGCTGCTCGAAGCGCGCTGGCCTCCCCGGCGCGAACTCGGGTGGCAGATCATGCGGCTCTGGATCGATACCGATGTTGGAAGCGACGTCGACGATGCGCTGACGCTCGCGTACGCGCTGCGACACCCCGATATCGAGCTCGTCGGGGTGTCGACCGTCTTTGGCGACGTCGCGCTCCGCACCCGCATCGCCGAAGCGCTCCTGGCGCTCGCCGGGGCGCAGGGCGTGCCCGTCGTCACCGGCCTCGGAGCGCCGCTCACGGCCGAGCGGGCCGGCCACATGTTCGGGCACGAAGGGCGCGGGCTCCTCGACGACGCCGCGCCTCGGATGCGGGTCGACCGCGACGACGAACCGGCCGCGCGCACCGACGCGCTGGCGGTGGCCCTCGCTACCGCCCGGCCCGATGCGTGCCTGGCCATCGGTCCGATGACGAACCTCGGTGCGCTCGCGCGGGCCGGTCACGTGCTGCCGCCGCTGACGGTGATGGGGGGCAAGCTCGCCGACGTCGAGATCCCCGGCACACTGCATCACATTCCCGAGTGGAACTGGTGGTGCGATCCCGACGCGGTCGTGGCGGTGCTCGGCGCTTCTCCCCCTACCCTCGCGCCCCCGCGCGTGGTCCCGATCGAGGTCACCATGCGGACGCTGCTGCCCGAGGAAGAGTGGGGCCGACTGGCCGGCGGCGACGAGCTCGCGCGCGCGCTTGCGCGGCTCTGTACGGAGTGGCTGGAGGTGCAGCGCACGCGATTCAAGTCGAAGCGGCCGAGCGTGCACCTGCACGACCCGCTCGCCGCGATGACCCTTGTCGAACCCGACGTCTGCCGGTTCGAACCCGTGAAGATCCGCCTCGATTCGGGAGCGGTGGCTCATATGGAGCCGACGGGCGCGGCCATCGAGGCTGCGCGCGACGTCGACCTGCCGCGGTTGAACGCGGGGCTCCTGCAGGCCTGGCTCGGAGAGAACGCAGGATGAGCGGCGAGATCGTCGTCGTCGGCAGCTCGAACACCGACATGATCGTCCGCGTGCCGCGCCTGCCTGGCGCGGGAGAGACGGTCATCGGTGGTCGCTTCGCGCGGGCCGCGGGCGGCAAGGGCGCGAACCAGGCGGTGGCCGCCGCGCGGGCCGGCGCCCACGTTCGTCTCGTCGCCAGCGTCGGCGACGATGATCTCGGCGCCGCGGCGCGCACGGGCCTCGAGGCCGAGGGCATCGACGTGGGCGGCCTCGTCACAGCGAGCGGTACCGCTTCGGGCGTCGCCTTCATCGTCGTCGACGAGGCCGGCGAGAACGCGATCGCCGTCGCTTCGGGCGCGAACGCGGCGCTGCGACCGGCGCACGTCGAGGCGGAGCGCGCAGCGATCGAGGCGGCCGACGTGCTGGTGGTGCAGCTCGAGACACCGCTCGACACCGTCGCGGCGGCGATCGACGTAGCGCACGGTGCCGGCGTACAGGTCGTGCTCGATCCCGCGCCGGCGCAGACGCTGCCCGGCGAACTGCTCGCGCGCGTCGATGTGCTGACGCCGAACGTCACCGAGGCTACGCAGCTCACGGGCCTCGCGATCGATGACGTCGAAACGGCCGGGCGTGCGGCTCAGTCGCTGCGCGCACAGGGCGCGCGCAGGGTCGTCGTGACGCTCGGAGCCGAGGGCGCGCTTTGGGTCGACGCCGACTCCGCGCTGCATGTCGAAGGGCAGGGGGTCGACTGCGTCGACAGCACCGGCGCCGGGGACGTCTTTGCCGGATGTCTTGCGGCCTCGCTGGCGCGCGGCGACGCACGCTCCGACGCCCTCGCCTTCGCCAACGCCGGTGCAGCGATCTCGGTCACGCGGGAAGGCGCCCAACCTGCCGCGCCGACCGGTGCCGAGATCGAAGCCCGCATCGCGACGATGGCGACCCCGCCTTCGGCCGCCGGAGATCGACGATGACCGAGGCCGCCGAACCCGCTCGATCGCCGGCGCCGCCGCTCGTCGATCTCTCCGACTCGGCCAGCTTCGTCACCGGCCCGCCCCACGAGACATTCCGGTGGTTGCGTGCGCACGCGCCCGTGTACTGGCAGGAAGAGGTCGGCGCGTCGGGGGCGCCCCCTGGCCCGGGCTACTGGGCGCTCACGCGCCATGCCGACGTCGCTTTCGTATCGAAGCATCCCGAGCTGTTCTCGTCGGAGATCGGCACGTCGGTGCTGGTCGATCTGCCGCCGCGCGATCTCGCGAACATGCAGCAACAGCTGATCCACATGGATCCGCCGCGGCACACGAAGCTGCGCAAGCTGATGAACCCGCACTTCAAGCCCGGCGCCGTCCGGCGCACCGAGGCGCGGATGCGCGCGCGGGTCGACCAGGCGCTCGATCGGCTCGAAGGGCGGCGCACCTGCGAGTTCGTCGAGGACGTGTCGGCGCCGATCTCGTTGGGAGGCCTGACCGATCTGCTCGGCGTGCCCGACCGGCACGCGAAGAAGTTCTACAAGTGGACGAACAAGCTGATCGGTTCATCCGACCCGAAGGTCAGCAGTCAGCTGCGCGGGCGTCTGGCGGTGCTCGAGATCTTCTTCTATGCCGCCCGAGCAGCCCGTCGGCGTCGTCGTCACCCGACCGACGACATCTTCTCGAATCTCGTGCACGGTGACATCGATGGCGCGCCGCTCACGAATCTCGAGCTCGGCATGAACTACTTCTTGCTGATCGTGGCGGGCAACGAGACGACCCGCAACGCGCTCTCGGGCGGCTTCGAGGCGCTCTGCGCCCACCCCGATCAGCTCGAACGACTGCTGCGCGAGCCCGAGCTGCTGCCGAGGGCGATCGAGGAGATGCTGCGTTGGGTCACGCCCGTGATGCAGTTTCGTCGCACGGCGACGCAGGACGTCGAGGTGGGAGGGCAGCCCGTACGCGCCGGCGACAAGCTCGTGATGTACTACGGCGCCGCCAATCGCGACCCGGCCGTGTTCGACGAGCCCGAGCGCTTCGACATCACCCGCACCTCGAACCCGCACCTCGCCTTCGGGACCGGCACCCATTTCTGCGCGGGCAGCCACATGGCGCGGCTCCAGATGCGCGTCGCGTTCGAAGCCTGGCTGGCGCGGTTTCCCGGCGCCCGGGTCGCGGGTGCACCCGATCGGCTGCAGTCGAACTTCATCAACGGCATCAAGTCGATGCACGTCGCCCTCGGCTGACCGGGCGGGGCGTCGATGCCCCCGCGCGCCGCGCGGCGGGGGAGCGTTGCCGGCCTGACTCGGCGTCGACGCGCTGCGTTGCGTGCGAGATCGGCGCGAGGGCTCGCGCGAACGCCGAGCCGGGGATTCACCCGACTCGGGGACACCCCGCAAACTGAAATCCCGGGCGCCGGACGATTTCCACACCGTTGTGTGCTGCCTCGCGCGCGAGCCGCGGTAGCGTATGCAATCCGCGTTTCTTTCGATCCAGGCTCGCCCGGCCGCAACCCCGGAGTCCCCCATGAGTGAAGCCACCGATACGACGAATCCGTTTCCCTCGAAGGGACAGGCGGGGGTCGATCCGCACTCGATCGCGCTCGAGAAGATCGATGTCTCCGATGCCGAGCTGTTCGAGACCGACACGCTCTGGGGCTACTTCGAACGGCTGCGCAAGGAGGACCCCGTCCACTACTGCGCTGACAACGAAGAGTTCGGTCCGTTCTGGTCCGTCACCAAGTTCGACGACATCGTCACCGTCGAGAAGGATCCCGAGACGTTCTCTTCGGAGCCCTCGATCGTCATTGCCGATCCCGATCCCGAGTTTCCGCTGCAGGCCGGGTTCATCTCGATGGACGGGCCGCGACACGATCGCCACCGCAAGACGGTGCAGCCGGTCGCCTCGCCGCGAAACCTGAAGCGCCTCGAGCCGCTGATCCGCGAGCGCGTCTGCGAGATCCTCGACGGCCTGCCGGTCGGCGAGACCTTCGACTGGGTCGATCGCGTCTCGATCGAGCTGACGACCGGTATGCTCGCGACGATGTTCGACTTTCCGTGGGAGGAGCGTCGCAAGCTCACGTACTGGTCCGACATGACGACCGTGAGCGAGGAGCAGCTCGCCGAGATGGGCAAGACGCCCGACGACCGCGAGCGCGATCTACGCGAGTGCCTCGCCTACTTCACCAACCTGTGGAACGAACGCAAGGACAAGCCCGCGAGTGGCGAGCTCGACTTCGTCTCGGCGCTCGCGAACTCGGAGGCGACGGCCGATGTCGCTCCCGACGTCTCGCCGCTCGAGTACCTCGGCACGCTGATCCTGCTGATTGTCGGCGGCAACGATACGACGCGAAATTCGATCACGGGCGGCGTCCTCGCGCTCAATGAGAACCCCGACGAGTACGAGAAGCTGCGCAACGACCCGAGCGTGATCCCCTCGATGGTCGACGAGATGATCCGCTGGCAGACGCCGCTCGCGCACATGCGGCGCACCGCGACGCGCGACACCGAGCTCGCGGGCAAGCAGATCAAGAAGGGCGATCGCGTGGTCATGTGGTACGTCTCGGCGAACCGCGACGAGGATGCGATCGAGCGCGCGAACGACTTCATCATCGACCGCAAGGATTCGAAGAAGCACCTCTCGTTCGGTTGGGGCGTGCACTTCTGCATGGGCAGCCGACTCGCCGAGATGCAGCTGCGTGTGCTCTGGGAAGAGATCATGGAGCGCTTCAGCTTCATCGAGGTGGTCGAGCCGCCGACCCGCGTGAAGAGCGCGTTCGTGAAGGGCTACCACGAGATGAAGGTGCGGGTGCACCCCAAGGGCTGATCTGCGCGAAGGCCCGCTGTCATGTCGGCGGGGCGCGCGACGGCGCGCCCGCGACGGCATCCATGGATCGAGGTCGCAGCGTGCGCGTGCGACCCCGTCCTACCCCCACCCGACAGAGGAGCTCGGCATGACCCGACTCGGCTACCAGATCCCGAACTTCACGTATCCCGGCGTTGCGCCCGCTGCGATCTTCGACAACGTCGTCGAGCAGGCCAAGGCTGCCGAGGCCGCCGGCTACGACCGTGTGTTCGTGATGGATCACTTCTATCAGCTGCCGGGGATCGGCGCGTACGACGAACCGATGTTCGAGTGCTACGCGATGCTCTCGGCCCTCGCGCAGCACACCGAGCGGGTTCGGCTCTCGGCCCTCGTCACCGGCAATTCGTATCGGAACCCGGCGCTGCTCGCGAAGACGCTCACGACCCTCGACCACGTGTCGCATGGTCGGGCGACGCTCGGCATCGGCGCAGGCTGGTTCCAGAAGGAACACGACGACCTCGGCTTCGAATTCGGCACCTTCGGCGAGCGTTTCGAGAAGCTCGAAGAGGCGCTGCAGATCATCAAGCCGATGCTCTCCGACGAACGCCCCACGCTGGCCGGCAAGCACTACAGGGTGACCGAGGCCGCCAACCAGCCGGCGCCGATCTCGCGCATCCCGATCATGATCGGTGGCTCGGGCGAGAAGAAGACACTGCGGATGGTGGCCCAGTACGCCGACGAGTCGAACCTGATCTGCGCGACGGACGAGGTCCCGCGCAAGCTCGAGGCGCTGGCCGGCCACTGTGAGCGGCTCGGCCGTGACCGCGAAGAGGTGACGGTCACGAAGCTCATGATGGTCGCGGTTGCGCCGACTCAGGAAGAGCTCGATGCCGACTACGCCGCTGTGGCGCAGGCCAAGGGGTGGAACGACCAGGTCGTCGAGGCCGCGAAGGGCCAGCTGATCTCGGGCGATCCCGACACCGTCGGCGAGGCGCTCGAGCAGGCCGTGTCGAAGGGGCTCGACGGCGTGACCGTCGATCTGCCGGTGAACGGTCATCTGACCGAGCGCATCCATCTGCTCGGCGAGATCGCTGCGAAGGTCCTGGGCTGACGCGTCGCAATGCGGACGAATTCCGGCGTTTCTCATAGGAGACGTTCGGGCTTCCCCTTGCGGCGGCTTTCCGTGTGGCTCGGTAGGATCTTTCATTCCCCGATGCGCCCGGGAGACCCTGCGTGACGACCCCTGCTCAGACGATCGATCGCGACGCCCTGCGAAAGAGGTACGCCGAAGAGCGCGACAAGCGCATTCGGCCCGACGGCAACGACCAGTACATCGAGCCGACCGGCCGTTTCGCGCACTTCCTCGATGACCCGTATGTCGAGAAGGCCGAGCGCGCGCCGCTTCGTGACGAGGTCACGGTTGCGCTGATCGGCGCCGGCTTCTCGGGGCTGTGTGTCGGTGCCCGACTGAAGGAGGCGGGGATCGACGACGTTCGTCTGATCGAGGGCGGCGGTGACGTCGGCGGGGCCTGGTACTGGAACCGCTATCCCGGCGCGATGTGCGATACGGCGGCGATGATCTACCTGCCACTGCTCGAGGAGACGGGGCACAAGCCGTCGATGAAGTACGTCTTCGCCCCCGAAATCTATGGCCACGCGCGGCGCATCGCCGAGCACTTCGGGCTCTACGAGAACGCGCTGTTCTCGACCGAGGTGACCGGCCTCGAGTGGGACGCATCGATCGGGCGCTGGATCATCCGTACGAACCGAGGTGACGAGATCCGCGCCAAGTACGTGACGATGGGGCCCGGGCCGCTTCACCGACCGAAGCTTCCCGGCATCCCGGGCATCGAGACGTTCGGCGGCCACGCATTCCATACGAGCCGCTGGGATTACGACTACACCGGAGGCAATTACGAAGGCGCCCCGATGCAGAAGCTCGCTGACAAGCGGGTCGGCATCATCGGGACCGGCGCGACCGCGGTGCAGTGCATCCCCGCTTTGGCGCGGGACGCGCAAGAGCTGTTCGTCTTTCAGCGCACGCCTTCGTCCATCGACGAGCGAAACAACCACCCGATCGAAGACGACTTCTTCGATGCGCTCGAGCCCGGGTGGCAGCGCAAGTGGCTGCTCAACTTCGCGACGCTGCAGACCGGGGGCTTCGCCGACGAAGATCTGGTGAAGGATGGTTGGACCGACATCTCGCAGCGCATTCGCGACCGAGTGGTTGCCGAGCTGGGGAAAGAGGGGGCACAGCTCGGCCCGGAGCTGATGCAGAAGGCCTACGAGGACAGCGACGACGAGAAGATGGAGGAGATCCGTGCCCGCGTGGATTCGATCATCGGGGACGAGGCCACCGCAGCCGCGCTCAAGCCGTGGTATCGCCAGCTCTGCAAGCGTCCCTGCTTTCACGACGAGTACCTGCAGGCGTACAACGCACCCAACGCGCACCTCGTCGACACGAGCGGCAAGGGTGTCGAGCGCATCGACGAGGCCGGTGTCTGGGTCGGAGGCCAGCACTACGAACTCGACTGCCTGATTTTTGCGTCGGGCTTCGAGGTCGGCACCGACTACGACCGTCGGGCCGGCTTCGACCCGGTGGGTCGCGACGGGATGCACCTGTCTGCGCGCTGGAAGAACGGCATGGAGACCCTGCACGGCATCCACGTGCACGGCTTCCCGAACCTGTTCATCGTCGGTCCTGGCCAGGGAGCGAACCTGATCTCGAACATCACCCACAACCTGACCGAGGCCGGTTCGACGATTGCGGCGATCCTGCGCCACGCCATCGATACCGACGCCGACGAGGTCGAGGTGACGAGCGAGGCCGAGCAGGCTTGGGTCGCGCTGCTCGAATCGAACGAGGGCGCCTTCCTCGGCAACCCCGACTGCACGCCCGGCTACTACAACAATGAGGGCGGCCCGATCGAGCGCCAACAGCGGCTGGGGCTCTCCGGCTTTCCGCAGGGGCCGGTGGCGTACTTCGAGTACATCGACAAGTGGCGCAGCTCGGGACGCTTCGAGGGGTTGACCTTCGAGCATCGCGACTGATTCGTCACCGGTGACCCGTCAGTGCGCGAGCGCCACTCGCTCGCTCGACACGGCGCTCTGAAGCCGCATCTGCTCGGCGTGTTCGCGGTGCATCGTTTCGAGATACGCCTCACGCGTGACGACGCGGAGCTGCCGAGGATGACGCTCGGTGAGCGCGAACCACCGAGCCCAGCGGGCCTCCCGCGTCGCGGCGAGGCCGTCTCGGGGATGTTCGAGGTACGCCTGGAGCGCGAGGTGGTAGCGGACGACGTTGCGCTCCATGAGCCCCTCGAAGCCCCGCACCCAGCGCCCCGGCTCGAGCTCGGTGAAGCCCACCCGATGTCGCGACCAGGTGGCGAGGAAGACCTTCATGGCGTGCTTGGCCCACCAGCCATAGCGCTGAGTGAAGTCGAACTCGAGGCGCGTTCGACCATCGGCCGTGGGCTTCGCGGTGAGATCGAGTCGATGATTCGACGTGCCGAACGGGCCTCGGGCGGCGCGGAGCGTCGCGCGCAGCTCACCCGGCACCTCGTCGACGTCGAGCACCGCGACCAGCGGGTGGGCCTGTTCGGGCGTCTGGAAGGTGCGGTAGCCAATGAACATCGTGATCCACTGCTGGCCGTCGCGAACCTCGTGGACACACGCCTTCACGTTCAGGTGGAGCGTCACGATGTCGCACCAGGTCTCGGGGTGACGCAGTTCGGCGGCCACCGTCTCGAAGGGGGCGGGCGAGACACTCCACACCTCGCCCAGGAGTGAGCCGCCGTCGACCACGCTGTCGACGTGAATCGGGTGCTCGAGCTCGATCGGACGGGGTGCCAGGAGGTGCGCCGGCGTCTCTCGACCGTCGCCCGCGACGGCCGCCGTCGTGATCCCGATCCAGATCGAGATGCATCGACAGGCACACAGAAGGTTGCTTCGCGTCGGCCGCATGCGGACTCCGCGGGGGGGCAGCCGAAGGGTACGGCAGCCGCCCCCGTGGCTCGGTCAAGCGAGGCGCAAGAACGGATGACGAGCGTGCGACGGACCCGCACCGCGCCCGGACAGGCAAACCGATCGATGGACCCGTCCGACCCCTCGGGTGGGTCGCCGGCAAGGAGACACGTCGTCCGAGCGAAGGGTCGTCCACTT
Organism: Myxococcota bacterium; assembly: GCA_965250285.1. GTDB lineage: Bacteria > Myxococcota_A > UBA9160 > UBA9160 > UBA4427 > CAYYSY01. Next base: position 3,519,191 of record OZ252299.1, on the reverse strand, counting down.
TGCCCCCGATCTGCCGATGGGAGATGCTGCTTTACAAGCACGCAGGGCCGCTCGTAAGATCTGGCGCTGTGGTCGGATTGGCCAACGCGCGTCGCGCAACCGTTCTCGTCGCGCTCAGCTGGATGTGAGCCCAGGCCGATCACATCGCGCGAGGACGCACACTCGGGCGTCACCGATCCCGTCGGGATTGCCACCTACCCACGCCAGTGAGGAGACCGGGCTGTGGAACGAAAGCTGATCTCGATCGAGCTCAACGAGGTCCCGTACGAGATCTTCGACTACTACTGCGCCCAGCGCCCCGACTCGCTGATTGCCCGAACGATCGGTCGCTGCAAGCAGTACACGACGGTCTCCCCCGACTCGATGCCGCTCGCGCCCTGGCGCACGTGGTCGACGTACCATCGCGGCGTCCCCGAGACGACGCACGGCATCAAGAACATCGGGCAGGTGCTGTCCGAGGTGAATCACGAGTACCCGGCGATCTGGTCGCTGCTGGCCGATGGCGGTGTGAGCACGGGCGTATTTGGTCCGTTCAACAGCTACCCGCTCCCCGATGACTTCGACAAGTACGCGTTCTATCTGCCTGACACCTTCGCCGGCGACGCGCGCAGCTGGCCGAAGTCGCTCGAGTCGTTCCAGGAATTCAACCTGATCATGACCCGCGCGTCGGGCCGGAACGTCCAGTCGGGCATCGACTGGGCATCGGCCCTCGGGTTCCTCCTACGCGCGCCCTTCATCGGCCTGAGGCCGAAGACGGGCGTCGATGTGCTTCGTCACCTCGTTGACGAGCGTCGCACGCCGTGGAAGAAGATCCGGCGTCGCTCGTATCAGCCTGTCGTCGCCTACGACCTCTTCATGCACCTGCTCAAGAAGACGCAGCCCGCTTTCTGCAACGTCTTCACGAATCACGTCGCGTCGTCGATGCATCGCTACTGGGCCGCGACGTTCCCCGAACAGTTCGACAGCGACGAGATGGAGTTCGACGACGAGTGGGTGGCCCGCTACTCGAGCGAGATCCTCTTCTCGATGGACATCGCCGACGACTTCTATGGGCGGGCCGTCGCGTTCGCCGAGAAGCACCCCGAGTACCGGGTGATGATCTCGTCGAGCATGGGCCAGGGGCCCGAGTCGTCGGCGGTCGTCAAGAATCAGGTGACGGTGGGGGACCTGACGCAGTTCATGGCAGCGGGCGGTTTCGGCGCAGACGAGTTCGAGAAGCGCCACGCCATGGAGCCGCGCGTCGCCGTCGTTGTTGCGCCGGAGCGCGTCGACGAGCTCGTCCGGTATCTCGAGTCGATTCGACTGCTCGAGTGGACGATCCAGCCCACGGTGCACGAGGGCGGTTTCGTCGGTTGGAACGTACCGGGCAAGAATCTCGACGCCGGCTACGAGACGATCTACGTCGGCGACGAGGCGCGCACGTTCTCGGAGCTCGGGATCGCGGTGAACGAAGTTCAGGACGAAGCGGGCAGCACGGCGTACCACATCCCAAAGGGCACGCTGATCTTCTACGACCCGCAGCACGAGTACGCGAACAATCACCGGGCCGAGGTCTCGACGCTCGACATGGCGCCGTTCCTGCTCGACCTCTACGGATTGTCGGTGCCGAGCTACATGAAGCCGCCCGGAGCCATCAGCGCCGACTAGTCGGCGCGGCCTCGTAGCGTCTCTGGCGCACCCAACGCCGGTACGTCGACGTCGGCACCAGCCCTTCCACCAGAGCGAGCGCGAGCCGCCGATGCGTCCCGCGCCACCAACGCAGCGCGCCGATGGCCCGAATCGAATCCTCCTCATCGATCGCGTCGGTCGACGCGTCGAGCCCCCCGTCGCGTTCGGCGTACCGGAGGATTCGGGCGAGCTGAACGGGCCCGCTCACGAACGTCGCCGTTCGCCAGCCGCGCGCCTGGCACGCCGCGACGACGCTCCGCCAGCTGCTCTCCGTGTCCCACGAGCCGGCATCGATGTGAACCCGCGCCGGATCGGCTCCATCTGCCAGCAGCCCTTCGCGCATCATCCGGGCGCCCACGTGGTCGGCGTGTGCGCGCGCCCCCCCGGCACACAGCACGGCGTGGGCGTGTCCGTCGCGCAGCAACGCGAGCGCGCGTTCGAGGCGCCTGCAGGTCGTCGCATCGAGCGCACCCGTGTGAGGGGAGCCGCCGAAGAGCACGACTGCGACGTCGACACCACCACGTCGCTGGCGACGGGCGACGCGGCGGCGCTGGCTCGAATGAAAGGCCACGCACGAAGCCAGATCGACCGCGGCGAGCACCGCACCGAGTAGGATCCAGCTCTGCACGGTCAACCCGTCACCTGGGCTCGTCTCATGGGATCAGCGCCCGGACGACCCGATGATCTCGAGCACCCGGTGGCCGTGGTGTGTGCGGCCGAATTCGTCGACGGCCTGGACAGAGAGGGTGTACGTGCCCGGCGAAAGGTCGGCGGGCAGGGGCGCGACGAACATGTGGCTCGATGGCATGGCCTTCACCCAGGGCTTCGTCTCATCGGGGTGGCGAACGTAGAGCTCGTTGACGAACGGATCGATCATCGACGTGCGCGTCATTTCGACGGGCGCGCCGTCGTCGATCACGTACGCCACCTTCGACTTGGGGCCGCCGTCGAAGAGGTTGACGAGAACGCGGGCCGGCGGGATCGCGTCGGCCCGCACCTGGCCGTCGAGGAGCTCTCCCGGGCGGTACTGCCGGATCACGGGCGCCTCGACGAGGTGCTCGGTCGAGTCGATCATGATGCGCATCTGGAAGTCGGCCGGCTTGCTCGCCGCCTTGTAGCGCACCGTCGTCTCGACGCCGTCGACCTCGAGCACGTGGTAGCCATTGGGCGTCCCGTCGCGCTGATCGGCCGCGGCGACACCGCGCGGGTCGACCGGGCCGCTCCACCAGCTGCCCGAACCCGTCGTGAGGACGTGGTGATGGAACTCGCCGGGCCCACGGAAGCCGTCGTCTTCGCCGAAGTAGTGGTGCTCGGTCGTGTGCGTGTGGCCCGCCACGGCGTACAGGTGCTCGCGCCCACGCAGCACGTCGAAGAGCTTCTTGCGGTCTTGTGTGTTCGCCCCAGCGTAATCGCCCAGGTACGTGCGCAGGGGCGCGTGCATCGCGAGGAACACGAGCCGGTCGTCGGGCACGGACTGCAGATCACGCTTCAGCCAATCGAGCTGCCGCTTGCCGATTCGGGCTTCGTAGCTGCCCTTGCGCCTGAAGTCGGCAGGATCACTCTCGCCCGCACCCTGGTAGTCGATGTTGTCGAGCACGTAGAAGACGGCATCGGCCACTTCGAACGAGTAGTAGGGCGGGCCGAAGAATCGTTTGAAGGTCTCGAGCGACTCGGCGTCGTTTGCTGCGTCGAGGTTCAGCTCGTGATTGCCCGGCACGTTGTACCAGGGCACCCCGATCTGGGCGATGACTGCGTTGGAGCGCGGGAAGAAGGACAGATCGTCGAAGAGGATGTCGCCCATGGTCATGCCGAAGAGCGCGTCGGTGCCGATCAGCTCGGCCACGATGTCGTCGCGCAGATAGCCGAGCTCGATCTCGCTCTGGGGCTGTGGATCGGCGAACAGGATGACTTCGAAGCGGGACGCCTCCTCGCGCGGGACGAGCGCAAAGTCGATCGCTTCGGGGAGCGGGCCGGTCGGAGCGACACCCGGGTAGCGAAGCTTCGGCGATCCTTCGGGCGAGTACACGTAGTAGAAGCGAGGCAGCTGATGTGCGTCGACCGGGGTCATCCAGCCCGAAGGCTTCGTGATGAAGAGCACCTCGCCGGGCTCGAGGTCGATCTCGTAACGCCCGTCGGCGTCGGTCTTCACGATCGACCGTCCGTTCGACACGCGCACCCCGGCGACGCCCGTCTCGCCGGCGCTGCGCACGCCGTCCCCGTTGGCGTCCTCGAAGACGGTGCCGCGGGCCGTGTCGGCCTGCGCATTCGTGCCGGCGAGTGCGAGCGCGAGAACGAGCGCGACGGAGAGGGTGCGGCCGAGCGCGAGCGCAGACCCGAGCGCGGCGGCTGGCATGCCGAAGAGCGCGCTCGTGAGAGGGTGGGGTCGCCGAGCCATCTGGGCCTCCTCGAGCGGTGGACGCGGCGAGCATAGGAGCGCGCCCCGCCCGGTGCAGCCGCAACCGGTGAAGATCCCGCGGCGGCGACGTCCTTTGTGGCGGGCGATGCGGTCAGGGCTGCGTCGGCCCGGGGTGCTCGTGGTGGCCATGGTGGGGCGACGGCGTCTCGGTCGTCGGGTCGGACGGCGCGCTCGGTGCGTGCGACGGCCCGCCCCCGTGGCCGTGGGCCCCATGATGCCCGCCCGGCAAGAGGCCCGGCCCGATGGCCGTCCACACGCCGAAGAGGCACAGCGCGACGCCCGCGCCCCGGCGCACCGAGAGGCGTCGCCCGAGCCCGCTGACGAACCCGCCGAAGGCGCCCACCGCGAGCAGGCTCGGCGCGGTCCCGAGGCCGAAGGCAAGCATCGTGAGCGCGCCTGCGGTCGCGCCCCCGCTCGCCGCAGCGAGCACGAGCGCCGAGTACACGAGGCCGCACGGCAGCCAGCCCCAGAGCGCGCCGAGCGCCAGCCGTCGACCCGCGGTGTCGGCGGGGAGCAGTCGACTCGTCCAGGGCGAGATGCGCTGCCAGAGCGGCGCGAACCAGCGCTCGAGCGACGCGAGGCCGAGCCACCAGCCGGCAACGTACGCGCCGGCCGCCATCAGCAGCAGCCCGGCGACGAGTCGCATCAGCCACCGCACGTCGAGGCTCAGCGCGAAGGCGGCTCCGACGAGGCCGACGATTGCGCCGGCGACCGCGTAGCTCGAAATGCGCCCGACGTGATAGGGGATCGCCTCGGTCGCCACCCTGGCACCGTGCGGTGAGCCGGCCGAGCCGGCCTGGCCGAGCGCCGACACGATGCCGCCGCACATCCCCACGCAGTGGAGGCTCCCGAACAGACCGAACAAGAACGCGCCGATCGTGGATGCCGCCATCGACTCGCTCATGACGGCTCGTCCTTGCGTTCGCCATCCGATCGGCGCTCGGTGCCGATGTCGTTCGGCGAGTCTTCGTCGAACAGGATGCGCATGCCCTCCTGGTCGAGATTTTCGAGCTGACCGTTTCGGACGGCCCACACGAAAAATCCCAGCGCGATGGCGAGCAGCCCGAGACCGAGCGGGATCAGCAGCAGCAGAATGTTCATGACGCCGCCCTCCACCGGGCCGCGCGGACGCCGTTGACCACGACCAGCAGCGAGCTGATCGACATGCCGAGGGCCGACTGCCAGGGGGCGAGCTCGCCCAGCACGGCCAGCGGGATCACGGCCGTGTTGTACGCAGCCGCCCACGCGAGATTCTGTCGCACGATGCGCCGCGTTCGGCGCGCATGCGACACCGCGCGTGGAATCAACCGAAGTCGATCGTTCATGAGCACGGCGTGGGCGCCGACCTTCGCCAGGTCGGTGCCGCCGCCCATGGCGATACTGACCTCGGCCTGACCGAGCAGCGGTGCATCGTTCACGCCATCGCCGACGGCCGCGACCCGCTCCCCCTGGCGCTGCAGAGTGCGGATCCGCTCCCGCTTGGCGTTCGGCGACGCGCCCGTGACGTGCTCCTCGATTCCGAGGGCGTCGGCGAGCCGCGATGCAGCTGGGCTCGAGTCGCCCGTGACGAGCTCGAGTGTCAGCCCGAGCGCCTGCAGGTCGTGGACGGCCGGAGGCGCATCGTCTCGCATCGGGTCGATCAGGCCGAAGAGCGCGATGCGCCCCTTCTCGTCACCGAGCGCGACCCAGACGTGATCGTCCTGCGCGGGCTCTTCGGCCCGAGCGCGCGCGTCGGTGGCGAGCGCATCGACCCAGTCGGGGCGACCGATCCGAATGCGCTCACCATCGACCAGCGCTTCGATGCCCGAGCCGTGGACGGCCTGTCGTTCGGTGAGCTCGCCCTCGTGTGCGGGCACGGACTGCGCGGCGCGGAGCAGCGCGTGAGCGACCGGGTGTTCCGAGCCGACCTCGAGGCGGGCCGCGAGCGCGAGCATGGCGTTCGGGTCGCCCTCGCGCTGGGCGTGCGTCACGTCGAGCGTCGGTCGTCCGCGTGTGAGCGTGCCGGTCTTGTCGAGGAGCATCCGCCGCGTCTCGGCCAGCGCTTCGACCACGTGGCCGCGCGTCACCAGGAACCCCGCGCCGGCGAGCGCCGACTGCGCGGCGGCGATGGCGACCGGTGTGGCGAGCGACAGCGCACAGGGGCAGGTCGCCACGAGCACCGCGAGCGTGACTTCGAAGGCGCGATCGGGCGCAATGCGAAGCCAGACCGCGGCCGTCCCGGTGGCCATCAGCAGTACGCCGCTCACGAACCAGCGGGCGACGCGATCGGCGCGCTGCACGATGGGGGGCGTTTCGCTCTGCGCGCGGGCGAGCAGCGCGACGATCGAGGCCAGCACCGACTCGCGTCCGGGGCGAACGGCCTCGACGACGATCGGCTGATCGACGTTGGTGCTGCCGCCGAGGACACGACCGCCAACGTCGACGTCGCGCGGCCACGGCTCGCCGGTCAAGAGCGATTCGCCGACGCTCGTCCGGCCGTCGACGATCCGCCCGTCGCAGGGGATGGATTCGCCCGGTCTCACCAGCACCCGATCGCCGACCTCGAGCGATGCGGCGGGGACCCAGTTCTCCTCGCCGTGCTCGAGTCGACACGCCGTCTCGGGCTCGGCGCGCAGCAGGCGGTCGGTCGCGTCCTCCGATCGATGCCGCACCCACATCTCGATCGAGCGGCCCAGCGTCAGGAAGAACGCAAACATGCAGACCGAGTCGAAGTAGACCTCGCCGGTCCCGCGCCACGTGTTCCACGCGCTCGCGACGTACGCGCTCGTCATCGCGAGCGCGATGGGCACGTCCATGCCCGGGCGCCGCGCCTTCAGGTCGCGCCAGGCTGCACGCAAGAACGGCTCGCCGGCGACCAGCAGGACCGGTGTGCTGACCACCCAGCTCACCCACCGAAAGAGCGTCTCGTAGCGAGCCTCCATGCCGACGAATGCGCCTGCGTAGAGCGCCGCGGCGTAGGTCATGACGTTCATGGCGCCGAGCCCCGCGACGCCGAGTCGGATGAGGGCGCGGCGGTGTTCGCGGGTGCGGTGCGCGGCGAGCGTGTCGGGGCGACGAGGTCGCGCGCGGTAGCCGATCTCGTGCAGCGTGCGGAGCGTCTCGTCGAGCGAGGTCGTATCGGGCTCGAACGCGACGTGGACGACATGTGTGCCGAGGTTCGCGCTCGCGCGCGCGACGCCGGGTCGGCCTCGAAGGCGCTCTTCGATCAGCCAGGCGCAGGCGGCGCAGCGCATGTCTTCGACGAGCAGGGACGCGGTGCGAAGGCCGTCATCGTCGAGGGGTGCCACGTCATGGGCGAGATCCGCAGACGTGAAGGGCACGAGCTCGGCCTCGAGGGCCGAGGGCAGCTCGGCCGGCGTCATCGGACGTTCGGTGCGATGTCGGTAGTAGTCCGAGAGACCCTGCGCTTCGAGCGTCCGCGCCACGGCGGCGCAGCCATGACAGCACATCGGCCGCGCGGCGCCGAGCACGAAGGCCTCGGCATGAAAGCCGCGCGGGATCGGAAGCCCGCAGTGAAAGCAGTCGCCGCCGCCGTCCTGCGGCGCGGCAGTCAAGAGCCGACCCGACCGGCGTCGGGGATCGGGCCGATCTCGATCGCGCGGCCGCGGACGACGTCGGTCCGGGTGCCGAGCCGCCAGGGCGCGGGTTCGGCCTCGCCCAGAACGCGTGCTTCACCCTCGAGCAGCAGGTGGAATCGCCCCGTGATCGGCGAAGCGAGCTCGCCTTCGTACGCGTCGACGCCCACACTCCGCAGCGTGATCTCGAGGTCGCGCTGCTGGAGCGTCGGGTGGACGAGCCGGGCGGTGATTCGATCGGCCAGCGCGGCGTCGGCGGTGCTGAAGAGGGTCACGCGCACGATCGGTGCACCGTCGAGCGCGACGATCCGTGCGCTCAGGCCCAGTGCATCCGCGAGCTGATCAGGCGCGTCGTCGCGCGTGACGGCCTTGGCGTCACTCGACCAGGTGTCGCGCACCTCGGGGTCGCGACCCGAGAACGCGATGTACACGGTCGTCAGGCTGCCGACGATGGAAGTGCCGAGCAGGCCGAGCACGAACCAGGGCCAGAAGTGCCGGTACCAGGGCAGGGGGGCCGTCGTGCTCACGGGGAGCCCCCCTCTCGGTACACCTCTTCGGGCCGGATGAACCGGCTCTGCTTGCGCGCACTGGCGTCGCTCTCGCCGAGCGCTCGGATGTCGAAGAACACGGGGCTCTGCGTGCTGCTCGTCGGGGTTTCGGGGCTCATCACGAGGCGGATCGATACGCTCTGACGTTCGCGCGCAGCCAACTCGATCTGCTCCGGCCCTTCCCAAGTCAGGGGCACCTCGGCGTCGACGGTCAGCGCGTAGGCGGCCGGTGCGTCGGTCCGATTCTGCACGTGCAGGGTGTAGACGTTCTCGACGCTGCCATCCCAGTTCTCTCGGTACAGACGCGACCGATCGCGCGACACGTCCATCGAGAGCGCTTCTCGGTGAGTCACCTGCCAACCGAAGAGGCTCGAGACCAGGACGAGCATGGCCAGGTAGCCGACGAGGCGCGGGCGCAGCTTGTGTCGTGGTGCGTGTTCGTCGCGATTCTCGCTGCTGTAGCGAACGAGATCGCGCGGGTAGCCCATCTGGTCCATCACGTCGTTGCACACGTCGATGCAGTTCGCGCAGCCGATGCACTGGTATTGCAGGCCTTCGCGAATGTCGATGCCGGTCGGACACACGCTCACGCACTTCTTGCAGTCGATGCATGACCCGAGGCCGGCTTCGTCGGGGTCGGTGCCGCGCCGGCGCTTGCCCCGGGGTTCTCCGCGCTCCTTGTCGTAGGCAATGATCAGCGTGTCGCGGTCGAACATCACGCTCTGGAATCGCGCGTACGGGCACATGTGAAAGCAGACCTGCTCGCGAAGCACGCCCTGCATCATGAACGTGGCGAGCGCGGGCAGGCCGATCATCGCCCACTCCATGCCCGAGAGGTCGCCGCGCGCGAGCCGCGGCAAGAACTCGGGCAAGGGCTGGAAGTAGCCCATGAACGTGATCGAGATCGAGAGTGCTAGCACTGTCCACAGAGAGAACTTGAGCAGCTTCTTGCGAATCCGGTTGGCGTTCCATCGCCCCTGGTCGAGGCGCATTCGCGCGCTGCGGTCGCCCTCGACCAGGTACTCGATCGTGAAGTAGACCAGCGACCAGACGGTCTGCGGGCAGGCCCAGCCACAGAAGATGCGCCCGGCGACCACCGTGACGAAGAACAGCGTGAACGCGGCGATGATCAGCGCCCAGGCAAGCAGGTAGAACTCTTCGGGCACGAAGGTCACGAATGCCAGGGTGAAGCGGCGATGCTCGAGGTCGAAGTGCACGCCGCGCTGCCCGTTCCAGGTGAGCCACGGACTCACGTAGAAGATCAGCAGCAGGACGACGAGCGTGATCCGACGCCAGGTCTGGAACGATCCGTCGACCCACAGGGGGTAGATCTTCCGCCACTTCTCGTAGAGGGAGATCGTCTCGGGTTCGGATTGAGGGGCGGCGGTGTTCACGGCAGATCCTGTCTCAGCGGGCGTCCTTCGAGGGGCTCTCGGTCGGGTTGGATGGGTCGATCCGTCGACGCGGGTTACTCGTCGCCCTGGGAGAGCGAGAGCACGTAGGCCGCGACGAGATGCACGCGCTCGTCGCCGAGGATCGGCCCCCAGGCGGGCATCTGGTTGAGCCTTCCGACGCGCACCTGATACTGGATGTCTTCGCGTCGACCCCCGTGCAGCCAGATGTCGTCGGTCAGGTTCGGTGCGCCCATGGCCTGGTTCCCGGTTCCGTCCATGCCGTGGCACGCCATGCAGATCGTATCGAAGTGCTGCTTGCCGTCGGCGGCCAGCGCGGCGTCGTGCTCGCGGCCCGAGAGCGACAGCACGTACTCGGTCACAGCGGCGATCCCGGGCTCGCCCCCCACCGCATCGCCGAACGGCGGCATCAGGCCGTTTCGGCCGTGGGTGACCGAGTGCACGATGGCCTCGGGTGTACCGCCGTAGAGCCAGTCGCCGTCGGTCAGGTTCGGGTAGCCCGTGTTGCCGCGCGCGTCCGATCCATGACAGGGCGAGCAGTTGTTCGCGAAGATGCGCCCGCCCATGCGCAGCGCCCGCTCGTCGTTCAGCAGATCGGGGATCGGCGTCTCGAGGTAGCCACGGAAGATCGGCCCCCACTGTGCGTCGGCGGCCGCCACCTCGGCGTCGTACTGATTGGTCGACGTCCACCCGAGCACGCCAGCGACGTTGCCGAAGCCCGGGTACAGCACGAAGTAGGCGATCGAGAACACCACCGTGAGCACGAAGAGCCAGCTCCACCATGCCGGGAGTGGGTTGTTCAGCTCTTCGATCCCGTCGAAGTCGTGGCCCAGTGACTTGCCCTTGGTCTCCGGGTCGACCTTGATGGTGCGGTTCGCGAACAGCAGCCACATGCAGCCGACGACGTTGACCACGATGAGCACGATGACGAAGATGCTCCAGCCGGTACTCATCGATTCGCTCCTTCGTCGCCTTCGTCACGCGCCGACGTGTCGTCGTCTGCGAACGGCATCATCGCGTCTTCCTCGAACCGCTCTTTGTTCCCCGGCCGATAGGCCCACCAGCAGATTCCGAGGAACACGACCAGCGTGAGCACGGCGATCACGCCGCGCGCCCAACCCATTTCCATCAGCGCGCCCCCCGGTCGAGGTGGGTGCCCAGCTGCTGGAGGTAGGCGATCACCGCCTGCATCTCGGTCTTGCCCGCGACGGCGGCCTGGGCGCCTTCGATCTGATCGTCGGTGTACGGCACGCCCACGATCCTGAGCGCCGACATCTTGGCGCCGGTCTCGGCGCCATCGAGCAGCGTCTCTTCGAGCCACGGAAAGCCGGGCATGTTCGATTCGGGCACGAGGATGCGCGGATTGATCAGATGCTGTCGGTGCCAGTCGTCGCTGTAGCGACCCCCGACGCGAGCGAGGTCGGGCCCCGTGCGCTTCGAGCCCCACAAGAACGGATGCTCGTACGCCACCTCGCCGGAGAGCGAGTAGTGGCCATAGCGCTCGGTCTCGGCCCGCAGTGGGCGGATCATCTGCGAGTGGCAGCCGATGCAGCCTTCGCGCTGGTAGATGTCGCGTCCCTCGAGCTCGAGCGCGGTGAGCGGGCGAAGGCCGGGGACCGGCTCGCTCGCGATGCCTTCGGCGAAGAGCGGGAGGATCTCGGCCAGCCCGCCGAGACTGATCACCACGACGATCAGCACCATCATGAGCCCGATGTTCTTTTCGATGAGATCGTGATTCACGCCGGCACCTCCACCGGTGCCAGCGACTCGTCGCTCGCCTCGGCTCCAGACCCGCTCGCCGTCTTCCACGTGTTGTACGCCATGACGAACATGCCCGTGAAGAAGACGAATCCTCCGAGCAGGCGACCGACGTAGTAGGGCCACGTCGCTTCGAGGCTCTCGACGAACGTGTACGTCAACGTCCCGTCCTCGTTCACCGCGCGCCACATCAGGCCCTGCATCACGCCCGCGATCCACATGTTGGCGACATAGAGCACGACGCCGATGGTCGAGAGCCAGAAGTGCGTGTTGATCAGCCGCACGCTCCACATCTGCGTCTGTCCGTAGAGCCGCGGGATCAGGTAGTAGAGCGATCCGATGGTCATCATCGCGACCCATCCGAGCGCGCCGGAGTGGACGTGGCCGATCGTCCAGTCGGTGAAATGCGAGAGCGCGTTCACGGTCTTGATCGACATCATCGGGCCCTCGAAGGTCGACATGCCGTAGAACGAGAGTGAGACGACCATGAATCGAATCACCGGGTCGTCGCGCAGCTTCTCCCAGGCGCCGCTCAAGGTCATGATGCCGTTGATCATGCCTCCCCAGCTTGGGGCGAGCAGGATCAACGAGAACACCATGCCGACCGACTGCACCCAGTCGGGCAGCGACGAGTAGTGCAGGTGGTGCGGACCCGCCCACATGTAGATCGAGATCAACGCCCAGAAGTGGACGATCGAGAGCCGGTACGAGTAGATCGGACGCTCGGCCTGCTTCGGTACGTAGTAGTACATCATGCCGAGGAACCCGGCGGTCAGGAAGAAGCCCACGGCGTTGTGTCCGTACCACCACTGAACCATGGCATCGAGGGCGCCCGGGTAGATCGAGTACGACTTCGTCATCGTGACCGGGATCGCCAGGCTGTTCACGATGTGCAGCACAGCGACGGTCAGGATGAACGCCCCGTAGAACCAGTTGGCGACATAGATGTGGGGGGTCTTGCGCTTCACGATCGTCCCGAAGAAGACGACCGCGTACGCGACCCACACCAGCGCGATCAACACATCGATCGGCCACTCGAGCTCGGCGTACTCTTTCGTCGCCGTGATGCCGAGGGGCAGGCTGATCGCGGCCGCGACGATGACGAGCTGCCAGCCCCAGAACGTGAATGCGACGAGCGGACCACCGAAGAGCCCGGCCTGGCAGGTGCGCTGCACGCAGTAGTACGACGTCGCGAACAGTGCGCACCCACCGAATGCGAAGATCACCGCGTTGGTGTGCAGAGGCCGCAGACGGCCGTACGACAGCCACGGCACGTCGAAGTTCAGCTCGGGCCACGCGAGCTGTGCTGCGATCACGACACCGACCAGCATGCCGACGATGCCCCAGACGATCGTCATGATCGTGAACTGGCGCACCACCGTGTAGTTGTAGGCGTCGGACCCGCTCGACACCGACGACGCATCGCTCATGTGCGAATCCCCCGTTTGGCTGCGCGAGCGCCGAACGGGTCCCCACCGCAGTGGACGTGTCGATGCGATGGTGGTTGGCCCGTGCGCTCGTCCGAAGCTTCGGCGTAGCCACCGCCGTCGCCACTGCTGCAGACGATTGCACCTCATTTCGATTCGATCAGGTGCGGGTCGGAAATCTTCACGCGGGGCGGCCGTCAGCACGGGCGCCGCGTGCCGCTGAGCGCGCGTTGTCCTGAGGTCGTCCAGGTCGAGCGCGGCCAACCCATGCGCACGCTCGCCACCGACGCGTGTCGGATCGGGGCGAAGAGCACGCGCAGCCGGGCGTAATTTCACGGCGGGTGCCCGTGGATTGAGGAGCCGCTCCTGGGCGTGCTGCGATTGGTTGCGGCAACCCGCTGGCCAGGAGCCGCGTTGAAGACGCTCGGGGTGGGAGCATCGTGGGGGGAGCAACGCGGTCGATGCGCGATCGAGGCGCGAGCTCGATGGGTTTCGCGCGTAGCGCGAGACACCCGGCGGCCGGTCCGGCAAGCCGATGCGGACGCGTGCGCCGCTCGCGCGATCAGGTCGTGTCGTCGCCGTCGGTCGCTTCGCGCTCGCCCGAGTACGGGCCCTCGAGCGCGTGCGTCTCGAACTCGCCGAGCACGTCGACGAGCGCCTCGCTCGTCCACCCGTCTTCGCGCCGCCGCGTCTGCCGCACGTGCAGCGGCTCGAAGACGCCCACCTCGTCGCCCGATACGTAGAAGATCTCGCCGGTGATCCCGCTCGCCTGGGGCGAGCAGAGCGCTCCGATGACCGAGGCCACCGCCTCGGGACGCTGCAGCGCTGCACGGAGGCCGCGCGCGACGTCGATCGATTCGGGGTCGCCGTCGCTCTGCATGCGATCGATGGCTTCGGTCACCATGCGGGTATCGGTGGCGGCCGGGTTCACGGCGTTGACCGTAATGCCATGGGGCGCGAGATCGCGACTGGTCACGTTGGTCAACCCGAAGACACCGCCCTTGCCGGCGCCGTACGCAGCCGTCCCCGGCATGCCGAGCAGGCCGGCTCGCGAGACGAGGTTCACGATGCGGCCGAAGCCTCGATCCATCATCACGGGGACGGCGCAGCGCGTGCAGTTGAACGCGCCGACGACGTGCGAGAAGCAGACGCGCTCGAAGAGATCCGGGGCGAGTGCCCAGATCGGTGCACCGGCCGATAGGCCGGCGTTGTTCACGAGAATGTCGACGCCACCGAACTGCTCGACGGCCGTCGCGACGATGGCGCGGGCCCCGTCGAACTCGGCGACCGAGTCGGTGCTGGCGGCAGCGCGTCCGCCTGCGGCCTCGATCTCACGCACGACCTGCGTAGCCGGCGCATCGTCGGCGTGTGCGCCATCGGTCGTGACGCCGAGATCGTTCACCACGACGCTCGCGCCGAGGCGCGCGAGCTCGAGCGCGGTCGCGCGCCCGATGCCTCGTCCCGCGCCGGTCACGATGGCGACCCGGCCCCCGAGATCGATCGTCACGTCGTCGATCCGGCGGCCGGCGCGCACCCCGTTTCGTCGGTCACGGTGCGCGCCGGCCGATTGTCTTCATCGGCGTGCTTCCGAAGTAGATGTCTTCCCCGATGATCTTGCCCGCTTCGTCGATGGGCCACACCGTGAGGATCTGCCACTCGCTCACGTACTCGTCTTTGTCCTCGACCGCTTCTCCCTCGACCTCTTCGATGCCCATCGCCTTCACCACCTGTCCGGTGAACAGCGTGCGCATGACGCCCTCGGTCACGACCGAGCGCTCATCGGCGCAGATCAGTCGCACGTCGAAGTGAAACCGGTTGCCGCCCGTGGCGATCATGTTCTCGTAGAACTCCGAGACGACTTCGCGCCCCTTCGGCCCGGTCTCTTCGGGGAGGCCCCACATGTGATACTGCGGATCCTGGGTGAGCGTCTCCATCAGCGGGCCGTGCTCGCCTCGAATCTCGGCGCGCATGTGGTTGCGCACCTCTTCGAGGTTCGAGCGGATGCGCGGGTTGGTCTCGTCCTCCATGCGTTGTTCGACCGGCAGCCAGGTCTTCTCGGGGGCAAACTCGATCACGGTGTGCTCCTTTCCAGAGTGCGAACGGATCCCGTCCAGGCGGGGGTGAGGGCGAGCGCGAGCCCGCCGAGAACGACGGCGCCCGCCACTGCTTCGCGCAGCGAGGGGAGGGTGCCGAGGAAGAGCCAGGCCGTGCCGACGGTCAGGACCGGCGAGGCCAGGCCGAAGAGCGTGCTCGTCGCGGCCGGCAGGCTGCGCGTGGCCCGCATCATCATCAGTCGACCGACGAAGGGGCCCACGGTCGCCGCGGTGGCCGACAGCAGCACGATCCGCGGGGGCGCGCCGAGCAGCTCGGCGAGCGCGCCCGAGCTGGCGGCGACGACGGCCACCGCGATCCACAGGCGGAGGGCGTTGGTCCACACGAGATCGATGCGGTCGACGTAGCGGCGGATCACCACGTGGAGGCTGCCGAAGCACAGCGCACCGACCAGGCCCCACCCGACGGCGGCGGCATCGAGATCGCCCGTGAGACCGCCCTCCGCCAGGGCCGCGACGCCGACGATCGCGACCACACCGCCCGCGACGAAGCGGCGCGAGACGGGTTCGCCGAGCCAGAGCCAACCGAGCACGGCCGCCACGCCCACCTGCAGCTGGATCAGCAGCACCGCGACCGATGGATCGAGTCGGGCGATCGCCTCGGTCGCCCCGGCGTTCGCGCCGGCGGCCAGGGCCCCGCTCAGCAGGCTCGCCCAGAGCGTGATGCGCCACGAGACTTGGTTCTTCAGTGGGGCGCCCGGGCCCTCGGTTGGGTCGCCCCCGTCCGTGGCGTCGCCGTTGGCCGTGGATGCGACGCTCGCGCGCAGCCAGCGGGCCCCACCCCGTGCGAGGGCGGTCGCCGTGTTGAGGCTCGCCGCGCTCGCCAGCAGCAGCAACACCACGACCTCGAGGGGCGCCTCGGTGGCCGCGAGCTTGTAGGGGATGGTGGCGACGGCCGTGCACAGAGCCGAGCCGAGCGCGAACGCGTAGCCAGCGCCACGCTCGGCGGTCAGCGGGTCGAGCGGGGCGGGCGGCGCCCCGTCGGAGGCGCTCGACGTGGTCGGGGTCGGCTCGGAGATGGCCCGCGCCCCCTAGGTGAACGGCAGGCCGGGGATCCAGGAGCCGTGGAAGCCCTCGGGCACACGCTGGGGGAGCAGGACCCGCGCGACCGGCCCAGCTGACGGGTCGCCCGCCGAGAGGATCACCAGCTCGCTCGAGTGCGTCGCCTTGCGATAGACGTAGCCCATGAGCCAGCCGTCCTCTTCGCGGTCGCTCTCGGGGTTCGGCGCATAGGAGAACTCGGTCGCGTCGCCGCCGAGGTCGTCCACCTTGAACACGTTGCTCTCGCCGGTCTCGTAGTCGAAGCGGCAAACGTGGTTGAAGCTGTCGAACGCGACGAGGTCGGTCGCGTTGTCGGTGCCGAGCATGTACGCGTAGCGGTGATGCTGGCCCTCGATGTGGCGCGCGACGCGCGGAAACTCGCAGTGTCGCTCGGTCATGAACTGCTGGGTCGTCGCCCGCCCGCCGGTCTCGAGGTTGACCGTGAAGCGCGTGAGCAACGACCCCACCGTGTAGCCGCCGTCGTCGGCCGCGTTGACGTCGTCGTCCACGCGATCGGTGCGGACGGCATCCAGGATCACCTCGTTCCCCCGCTCGAACGCGTTGGCGAAGTGGAAGCACCAGCCGACGTCGGCTTCGAACCAGCGAATCTCGCTGCCCTTGCCATAGCGCGGCATCAGGCCGATCTGACAGCCGCGCTCGGGCTGCCATGTCATCGCGGGGCCGCCCTCCTGGATCGCCTTGATCACGTCCCAGACCGCGGGTGCATAGAAGAAGACGGCGTAGTTCTCCGAGATCGCGAAGTCGTGCATCATCACCGGCTTCTCGACCGGGATCTCCTCGCTCACCTTGAGCTGCCCGTGCTTGTCCACGACGTAGTACATGAGGAACGGCGGAATCGGCCGGTACGCGAAGCCGAACATCTCGCCGGTCCGTTCGTCGAAGTGTGGGTGCGCGCAGAACCCGCCCTTCAGCTTGCCGCCGAAGCTGTACTCACCGACCGTCTCGAGCTGCGCGGTGACCTCAGTGGGCTTGCCCGCCTCCCAGAGCGCGAGCAGGTGGCCCGCGTGTTCGACGAGGTGGATGTTCGCGACGTTCTTGGCCCGGCCGACCTCGGCGAGGGCCTGCTCGTCGGGCGGGAACACGTCGCGCATGCCGCCCCAGATCGCGTGCCCGACCTTCCGCTCGTATTCGAGCCCCTTCGAGAGAATCCAGCGATTGCGGTAGCCCGCCTGACCGTTCTCGAGATAGACCGCGTGGATCATCCCGTCGCCGTCGAAGAGGTGGTAGGGCCCGCGCGGCTCGTACTGCTGATTCGAGCCGTTGCGCAGGAAGGCGCCCGACAGGGCTTCGGGGATCTCACCGATGACCTCGCACCGGGCGACCTCCATCTCCTCCTCGATCGGACATGCGTTGTCGCGGAGGTAGGGATTCGTTTCGAGCTGGGCCCAATCGAGCATCGGGTGTCCTCTCCAAGGCGAGTTCGATCCGCAGGGTTGGCCGCGGCGCGGCGATCCTGGGAGGATAGGCGACCCCCAGAATCTCGATCCTTGCACGGAGGCGAGGCTGAGGTGTCCGATTCGGGCGTCGATGCCAGCCCTGCTAGCATCGTCCCATGTGCGATTCGGTGGTCGCAACCCGCGCAGAGACCCGTGACGGCACGACGCTGTTCGCGAAGAACAGCGATCGCCACCGCGGCGAATGCCAGCCCTTCGTCCAGCAGCCGGCGGCGTTTCATCCCCGCGGCTCGACGGTGCGCTGCACCCACATCGAGATCCCCCAGGTCGCCGAGACGTATGCGGCGATGGGCGCCTCGCCGTGGTGGGTGTGGGGCTTCGAGCATGGCGTCAATGAGCACGGCGTCGCGATCGGCAACCACACGGTGTTCTCGAAGGAGCCGGTCGAGGAGACGCCCGGCCTGATCGGCATGGATCTCGTGCGGCTCGGGCTCGAACGCGGCCGCGACGCGCGAGAGGCGCTCGAGGTGATCGCGACGCTGCTCGAGCAACACGGCCAGGGCGGCGCGGCCTTCGGGCCGGGCGAGGGCGGCTACCACAACAGCTTCTTGATCGCCGATCCCGAGACGGCCTGGGTGCTCGAGACGAGCGGGCGACGCTGGGCGGGCAAACCCGTCGCGCTCTCTTCGCTCTCCAACCACATCACGCTGCACGACGATTGGTCGATCGGGTCACGCGATCTCGAGTCGTTCGCGCGGGGGCAGGGGTGGTGGCGCGACCTCGAACGGCTCGACCTCACGACCGCGTATCGCAACCCCCACGTGCCGGGGCGTCTCTCGGAAGGGCGCCTCGACCGGTCGCGCGCGCTGCTCGAAGCCGGGCGCGGCAAGCACGACGTGATGGCGATGAAGGCGCTGCTGCGGGATCACGGCGACGGCGCCACGACGCCGCCGTTCGACCTCACGCCCGAAGACGCTGGCTACTACACGCTGTGCATGCATGCCGAACCGGCGGGCACGACGACGGCGAGCCTGGTTGCGCCGCTCCCCATCGACCGCGTGGCGCCGTGGGCGGTCTACGTGTCGTTCGGATCACCGTGCATCAGCGTGTTCATCCCGGTCTATCTGCAGGGGGCGCTGCCGGCCGCACTTGCGCGCGGGCACGGCGAGCTCACCCCCGGCGATCTCGACTCGGCTTGGTGGACGTTTCACCAGCTGAACGAAGCGGTGATGATGGACTACGCCACGAAGGCGCCCGAGGTGAGCGCTGCTTTCGCGGCCTTCGAAGCGCGCGTCGAGAGCGAGCGCATCGAAGTGGAGCGCGAGGCGCGGCGTGAGGCGGCGGCCGGCGAAGAAGACCGTGCCGGTGTCATGCTGACTGCGTTCATGGATCGCACGGTGAGCGAGGTGCTCGATCTCGCCGAGGCGCTGCGCGCGGGCGTGGCCACCTGAACCCCGACGCCGGCGCGGTTCGCTCTGCCGGGACCGGCCCGGCGTGGTGCGACCTTCGAGGCAAGGCGGCTCGGCGGCCCGCACGATCGCGCTGCGGATCGATGCACACGCTGCACCCGGTGCACGCGATGGACGCGATGAACGGTTCGGATCAGGCGGTGCGGATGCGCGACGTCTCGTTGGTGACCGGCCGGCGGACCGGGCGCGCGCGGACGAAGTAGTCGTCGCGCATCTCCCACGGCACACCCAACGCATTCAAGATCTGGCGCTTCGTCGTCTGTCGGCACGGACGGCCCTTCTCGACCGCGTGCACGGTGCGGGCAGAGACACCGGCCTTGATCGCAAGGTCGTTCTGGGTCCAGCCGAGGGCCTGACGGGCGGCGCGAATGCGGTTCATCGGGGGGTCCTTGTGCAGCGGCGGCGGTCGCCCCTCATCTTAGCGCCCGCGGCGAGGGGTCGGTGCAGGTGCGCGTGCCCAAAGGGCTTTTCGATCGGCCACCGGGCGCGGTGGCCGTGTGGAGGGCCCCATCCCGGCTTCCCAAGGGGCGGATCCAGATGCGGCGCAGCGCTCGGCCCGCGGCGCCGCGGGCCGGGCCGCGGCGTCGGCCAACGAGAGCAGACTCGGCCCAAACGAGCGAAGGAGCCGCGCTGGGGCGGGCGACGGGACTCGAACCCGCGACCCCCGGAATCACAATCCGGTGCTCTAACCAGCTGAGCTACGCCCGCCACGCCAGCTTTCGGGGCGCCGGAAGCTATCTTCGGCGTCTGGGGGTGTCAACGTGGCCGGATCGACGGCCCAGCTCCCTGATTTCGCCGGATCGGCTGCTGGAGGGGCACCGCATCCGACGCAGCGCGTCTGCGGGTCACGGCCGACGCGGGCCCAGAGCGGTCCCTCGGTTCCGACCCGCCGCGCCCCGGTAGCTCAGTTGGATAGAGCAGTCGCCTTCTAAGCGACCGGTCACAGGTTCGAATCCTGTCCGGGGCGCCCTCCTCACCCTCGAGCGCTGGCACATCGAGGTCGGCCGCGGCCGATGACCCGATCGACCACCGCGGCCCGGTGACCCCCATCGCATTCTTCGACGTCTGCCCGGTCGATGCGTCGCCGGGCATCTCTCGGTGCGACGCCGGCTCTTCGTCGTCGGCGCAGCGCCGGGTCTCATCGGGAAGGCACGCGACCGCCGCTGCATCGGCGGGCGTAGGGGGACGCGATCATGTGTCGACCGTTCACCCGTTCGGTGATCGGGTGAAACACGGAACGAGCCCGGTGCGCGCTCGGGGAAATCACCGGGTCACGATGGCAGGGTCGTTCGCGTGCGAGAGATCGGGCGCTTCGACCCACCGCGTTGTCACGCGTTGCGTGTCGAACGTTCGTTGCATCTCGGTCCGCGAGTTCGCTTCTGCACCGCGATATGCACCGAAGCGAGGCGGGTCGCGACGATCTTCATGCGGCCGCGAACGCTCTCTTCGACGACGTGATCCGCATCGCAACGACGTGCTCATGACCGCGTGATGCACGTCGCACTTCGTGTGGCGATGACGTGACTGGCGTTGCCTCGGTGCGCAACGCTCGGCGTTCGGTCGCACGTGTCGATCGCATGCATCGTCTTCTGCGTCGTGACATACGTCGCTTTTCGACGCGATACGTGCGCGTGTTCCGAAGTCTCGCGATCTTTTTTTCGCGAGTTCGTTCAAGTCGTGACATGGGGTGAGCATCATCACGGGACCTCGTGAGGTCGACTCCGATCAATCGGCCCATGATGATCGACTCGTCCGTCCGCTCCTTCGCGCGAACACGTCACGCTGCTCGCCCCTTCGACGTCTTTGCTCGTCCCACGATCTCCATCGCGATCGCGCGTGCCGCCCTGGTGCTCTGCGTCGGGTTCGTCGCGCTCGGCTCGGGCGCGCCCGCGCATGCCGAGCTCCGCGACTACACCGTGCGCTGGATCCCGTCGCCTTCCGATGGCGTCGAGGGCTACGAACTCGCGGTCGGTACGAGCTCCGGCGCCACGGCGTCGACCTTCGACCTCGGGCTTCCGGCCGAGCAGAACGGTCAGATCCAGTCGGTGATGGAGCTCGAAGACAGCGTCGATCTCTACCTGCGATTGCGTGCGTACGGGAGTGGCGTCGTCTCCGACTACTCGAACGAGATCGTCGTGGCGGCTGCACCGGCACCGGGTGAGCCCGGCTTCGGCGTGTCGAAGATCGATGGCGCGAGCGGCGTCGTCTCGGGCGACATCGTCGTCGTTGCGCAGGTCTACGGCGCGACGGAGAGCGTGCAATTTCTGCTGAATGGCAGCTCGTACCGCATCGAGAACGCACTGCCGTACTCGATCGAGAGCGACGACGGTGACATCGGAACCGAGCGACCGTTCGACACGACGCAGCTGCCCGACGGTGAGCACACGATCACCGCGGTGGGCTACTCGGGTGACTCGGCCGGCGGCGTCGAGGGCGCATCGGTCAGCGCGACGTTCTACGTCGACAATCAGGTCGATCCCATCCCCGATCCGGATCCGGTGCCCGACCCGACGCCCGATCCCGATCCGGATACGTCCACCGATCCCGATCCCGTCCCCGACCCGATCCCGAGCGGCCCGGCCGGCGCGGTCGCGGGTCTCCAGGGAACGCCGTCGGGTGACATCGTCGCCGTGCACGTCGATGGATCGACGACGCTGATCACGAACAGCGAGTTCGCCGCGGCCGGCGATCTGCGCCCCGACTGGTGTGACCTCGATGGCGATGGTGATCAGGATCTGGTGATCGGTTTCGGGCCGGGCTCGCGCGCCCGGGTCCTGCTGCTCGAGCTCGACGGCCTCAGCGTGACCGACGAGCGCGACATGGCCGGCACGAACGGTCGCTACATCAGTCGCAATGGCGAGACCTTCCCGAGCTGCGGCGACATCGATGGCGATGGCGCAAGCGAGCTCGTCGTCGGGCTCGGCGGCATGTCGATCGCGAGCATGTCGATCTTCGACGATCGTGCGACGGGCTACGCCCCGATGCAGGCATCGCTCCGCAACCTGCTTCGATCGCTGCCCTTCGTGGCGATGTTCGGCATCGACTACGCCCGCGACGGCGTGGCCCGGCCCCATCTGGGCGACATCGATGGCGACGGCATCGATGAGATCGTGGTCGGCCGCAGCGAAGGTGCGGGCGGAACGATCTCGATCTTCGACGACGCGACCACCGGCTTTGCGCTCTTCGAGCCGCTGCGCCTCGAGCTCGGGGTGCTCGAGGCCGTGACCGATGCGGCCTACCAGGCGTCCGATGGCACTACGCGGATCGCTGTGGGCGACCTCGACGGCGACGGCATCGACGAGATCGCCGTCACCCTCATGGCAGCGGACGGCCCGATGATCGATGTCCTCGACGACGCCACGCAGGGCTTCGCTCGGATGGTCGAAGACCGAACGGGGCGGCCGATTCTCGGTGCCGGGGTGCCGAGCGTGGCCGACATCGACGGCGACGGCTTCGCCGAGCTGGTGGTCGGGCCCGCACCCGGCGCATCGAACGCGAGCGAGATTCGGGTATTGGACGACCTCACTACGGGTTTCTCCGCGCTCATCTGGACGGGCGATGCCGAGGGCATCGTGGTCGGGGCCCCGGGCGACGGCGCGGTCTTTCCGGCGCTCGAGCCCCGCGACTGAACACGCGTCCGGTCGCACCGGGAGACCGGCCGACGCGAACGCATGAGGTCGAAGATGAAGGGTGCGGCCGGGCCAACCGGTCGCGTCCGGTCGCACCGGGAGACCGGCCGACGCGAACGCATGAGGTCGAAGATGAAGGGTGCGGCCGGGCCAACCGGTCGCGTCCGGTCGCACCGGGAGACCGGCCGACGCGAACGCATGAGGTCGAAGATGAAGGGTGCGGCCGGGCCAACCGGTCGCGTCCGGTCGCACCGGGAGACCGGCCGACGCGAACGCATGAGGTCGAACATGCGTTCGCATCGATTCATCCGAAATAGGTCGAGAATTGTGACGTCAGTTCCCGAACCCCGGCGCGGACGCTGCTAACGATGGGCCACCTCGAAGACCCGTCCTCTTTGCAGAAGGTCCGCGCCCGCCCGTCATGCACGCTCCCCACAACCCGAATTCGACCTCGTGGTGGAGCGTCGCGCCTCGTGTGTCTGCGCTCGCACACTCTTCACGCCCGGCACTGACCCGCGCCCGCCCGTTCTCTTCGCTCGCGTCGCTCGCGGCTGCCGCCCTCGCCGCCGTCTTCGCGTGTGCGTCTGCGGCCTGGGCCGATGCGGCCAATCACACCTTCAAGTGGCTCCCGTCGCCTTCGCAGGGCGTCGAGGGCTACATCCTGACGCTGCGAAGCGCGGATGGAGCCGAGACCGTTCAGCACGCGCTGGGTCTCCCGGCCGAGGTCGGCGGGCGGATGAGCGCGGTCGTCGAGATCGAAGACAGCGTCACGTGGATCGCGTCGCTCCAGGCCTGGGGCAGTGGGCTCGTGTCGGTCCCCTCGAACCAGATCACGCTCGAGGCCGTGCCGCGCCCCCGCGTCACGTCGGTGCGCGGTTTCGGAACGGTCGCCGATGGCGCGATCAAGGTCACCGCGCGGGTCGAGGGCGCCGTCGAGAGCGTCACGTTCGCGATCGACGGCGCGCTGTATCGCATCGAGAACGCCGCGCCGTGGTCGCTCGCCGGCGACGGCGGCGGCCCCGCCACGATCCAACCCTTCAACACGGCGCTCCTCTCCGACGGGATGCACTCGTACGAGGTCGTCGCGTGGTCCGAGAACGGCGCGACCGGCGTCGCCAGTCCGCCGATGACGGGCACGTTCGAGGTGGCGAACGCGCAGGTCCTGCCCGATCCCGAGCCGGATTCGGGTCCCGGGGCGCTCCCCGGGCTTCCCCCGGTCGCCCAGGCCACGCCCGAGTCCCAGGTGGTCGGTCTCTACGCAGTCAGCGACAGCCTGCGTCTGCTGCGGCTCAACGGGCGCAGCGAGCTGCTGGTGCGCGACGACCTGATTCGCAACTACGGCGCCCGTCCGACGTGGTGTGACCTAGACGACGACGGCGACCGCGACCTGGTGGTCGGCTTCGGGCGCGGGTCGGGGTCGCGCCTGCTCCTGCTGACACTCGAAGATCTCGCGGTCGTCGACCGAGAAGTGATCGTGGGCACCGATCCCGACTACGCGGCTTCGAATGGCGAGACGATCCCTGCGTGTGGGGATGTCGATGGCGACGGCCTGAACGAGATTGCGGTGGGCCTGGGTGCGTCGGCCTGGGCGAGCATCATGATGCTCGACGACCAGGGGGCGAACTACGCGACGATGTCCGGTACGTCGGGCCCTCGCATCTCGACGCTCTCGCTCTCGTCGCGCCTCGGCGTCTTCTACTACTCGTTCGGATCGACGAAGCCGTCGCTGGCCGACGTCGACGGCGACGGACGCGATGAGATCCTGATCGGTCGAAC
The DNA here is from genome assembly GCA_965250285.1 of Myxococcota bacterium. GTDB lineage: Bacteria > Myxococcota_A > UBA9160 > UBA9160 > UBA4427 > CAYYSY01. Next base: position 3,494,946 of record OZ252299.1, on the reverse strand, counting down.
CGAAGAGGGGCAGGGCACGATCACGGTGCTCGACGACGCGCTCGAGCTGTACCAGCCGATCCGCCCGAGCGGCACGTTCGAAGATCTGGTCAACGTCGTCCCGCTCTACGCGACGCTCGACTACGACGGCGCGACCGATGTGGCCGGGGGCGATGTCGATGCCGATGGACGCGCCGAGATCGTCGTGGCCTCGCACCGCAGCGGTCGGACGGTCATCGACGTCTACGACGACGCACAAGCCGGCTTCGGTCGCCTGGTGGTGAACGAGTCGGCGGCGATCCCCGGACTCGAGCTCGAAGTGCTCGCGCCGATGCTCGCCGACCTCAATGGGGATGGGCGCCTCGAGGTCGCCGTCGGTGGCAGCACGGCCCCCAGCCTCGAAGGCAAGGTCCAGGTCTTCGACGACATCGAGAGCGGCTTCGCGCCGTACGTCTGGACCGGGAAGATCGATGGATCGGTCGCCGCGCCCGCCGGTGTCGACCGGGTCTGGCCGGCGCTCCTCGCCAATCCCTGAGACGCGCCCGCGTCAGTGAATCAGCGGTCGGGTCGTCCCGATGCGCTCGAGCGTCGAACGCACCTGTGCCGCGCTCTCATGCATCGGCGCGAGCTCGAGGAAGCGCTCGAGGTCGGCGCGGGCCGGCTCGCTGAAGCCGAGCTGGTCGTTGATCAGGCCGCGGTCTCGGTACTCGAGCGCGGCGCCGGGCCACAGCATCAAGATGCGATCGATGCACGACAGTGCGTCGAGCGGCTCTGCCCGGCGCAGGTGGTGGCCCTTCAGGTTCGAGAGCATCCGGGTCAGGATCTCGCGTGACGTGGCTGCGCGCAGGCTGTCGGGCCCGAGGTGAGCGCCCGGGCCGAGCGCCTGGCGCAACCGTTCCTGGCACTCGTGAAGCCCGATGGTCCGGCCGAAGAAGGCGTCGATCACGACCTCGTCGTTGCCGTCGGGCGTGGCGACGTCGCTGATCTTGGCGAGGAAGTGGCCCGGAAACCCGACCCCGGCCGCGTTCATGCCGAGCCGACGCGCGACCTCGACGTAGACGAGCGCGAGCGTGATCGGGATGCCCGTACGGCGATCGAGCACCTCGTTGAGAAAGCTGTTGCGCGGGTCTTCGTAGTCGTCTCGGTTGCCATGGAACCCGAGATCGTCGAACAGGCCACGATTCAACAGCTCGATCCGCGCCGCGTCGTCGGGCGCCGACGCGACCTCCGGCGCCAGGCGATCGGCGATCAGGTCGAGGCGCTCGAGCTGGGCGCTGACGTCGAGGCCGGGCGCCTGCTCGGCCGCGATCAGGAATGCGCCGAGCGCCACGTCGATCTCGGGATCGGGCAGAGCCGCCAGGTCGGCGAAGCGCCGCGTCGGGTCGGATTGCATGGCCTCAGTGTAGGCGATCCGCGGCGCATCCCCGCAGGATGCGTCGGCGCGCATGCAGGGATTCGGTTGCACTGTCGCCTGAGAGCTGCGGACATCGCTGGGCTTTCCCGAGGGCGCGGCTCTGGGGCCCGTTCGGCGTTCGATCGGGCGGGCACGCAGCTTGCTCATAGCTCATAGCTCATAGCCAATAGCTCATAGCCAATAGCTCTTCGCTCATGGCCCATGGCTCACGGGGTGCATCGAGGGGCGCGCTCGCGATCGCGGGTGCGGCCCTGATTCGAACCCGGCCGCAGAGGAGAACCCGCATGATCAGTCGCTACGAAGACACCCTGCCCGACGACGTCTACGTCCGCCGTGCGCCCAGCCCGGGCATCTCCGCCGTGCTCTCGGTCGTGATCCCGGGGCTGGGGCAGGTCTACAACGGGCGTCTCTTCGCCGGCGCGCTCTGGTTCCTGGCCACGGGGTTCGCCTACTCGGCGGTGCTGCTGCCGGGATTCCTCGTGCACGGCATCTGCGTCTGGGCTGCGTACGCAGGGGCTCGGGACTGGCGCGGGTACGACTGACCGCCGCCGCTGCGCCCGAGCGCGGTCCTCGTCCGCACGGGCCGGGCTCGACGGACGCATCTCGGGGGCGACACCGGGGCGGCCGCGCGTGAACCGTCTCGGGGGCGAGCCGGGGCGGCCTCGCGCGAACCGTCTCGCGGGCGAACCGGGGCGGCCGCGCGTGAACCGTCTCGGGGGCGAATCGGGGCGGCCGCGTCTGAACCATCTCGGGGGCGAATCGGGGCGGCCGCGTCTGAACCATCTCGGGGGCGAATCAGGGCTGCCCCGCGCCCCGGCGTGAAACCGGTCGTCAAGGGTGATACACACCCGGTTTCGCACCGCGCCTGGAGGGGCCGTCCGAGGCCCAGGACCCGAGATGTTCCACGAGACCGACGATCTCCGAATCGAGGGGCTCCGCCCTCTCATCTCCCCCGCGATCCTGATGGAGGAGCTGCCGCTCACCGAGGCCGCGTCGACGACGGTCGCCGATGCGCGCGACTCGATCGGCGCGATCCTGAAGGGCGAGGACGACCGCCTCGTCGTGGTCTGCGGTCCCTGCTCGATCCACGACCCCGAGGCGGGGCTCGAGTACGCGGCGCGCCTCGCCCAGGCACGCGAGCAGTACAGAGAAGACCTCTGCATCGTGATGCGGGTGTACTTCGAGAAGCCCCGCACCACCGTCGGCTGGAAGGGGCTGATCAACGACCCCCATCTCGATGGCAGCTTCTCGATCAACGAGGGTCTGCATGAAGCGCGACGCTTCCTGCTCGGCGTGCTCGATCTCGGGCTGGCGGCCGCCAGCGAGTTCCTCGATCCGATCACCCCGCAGTTCTACGCCGACCTGGTGTCGTGGGGCGCCATCGGCGCGCGCACATCCGAGAGCCAGGTCCACCGCGAGCTCGCTTCGGGGCTCTCGATGCCCGTTGGCTTCAAGAACGGCACCGGTGGCTCGGTGCAGATCGCGGTCGACGCGATCGGGTCGGCCGCCAACCCGCACCACTTCCTCTCGGTGACGAAGCAGGGGGTCGCCGCGATCGTCGCGACCAAGGGCAACGATGCGTGCCACCTGATCCTGCGAGGCGGCAAGAGCGGTCCGAACTACGACAAGGCGTCGGTCGACGCCGCGGCCGAGCGCCTCGAATCGGCCGGACTCACGCCGCGCGTCATGGTCGACTGCAGCCACGCGAACAGCGGCAAGGATCACCGTGTCCAGCCCGATGTCGCCCGCGATCTCGCAGGACGGGTGGGCGATGGCGGTGAGCACGTCTTCGGCTTGATGCTCGAGAGCTTTCTCGTCGAGGGCAATCAGAGTCATTCGCAGCAGAGCGCCTCGACCGAGCACCTGACCCGAGGCCAGTCGATCACCGACAAGTGCATGAGCTGGGAGCAGACCGTCCCGCTCTTCGACGAGCTCGCCGAGGCCGTTCGCAAGCGCCGGGGCTAGCTGCTGACGGGTCTCGAGCCGAGCCACGTGGTTCGCCGGTCCGACTCCGACTCCGACTCCGATTCGAGCTCGCGCCCGCCCGGAGCCGACCCGGCTGCGAAGCCGCGCCGCCGCGCCCACCGGTGGTACCTTCGACCGTCGACTTGTAGGAGGCCCCGATGCCCGAGTTCTGCAGTACGTCCCGCGACGGACACGTTCTGACCGTGACGATCGAGCGCCCCGAGGTGATGAACTCGCTCCATCCTCCGGCGAACCTCGAGCTCGAGGCCGTCTTCGACGAGTTCGTCGAAGATTCCGACCTCTGGGTCGCGATCCTGACGGGCGCAGGCGAGCGCGCGTTCTCGGCCGGCAACGATCTGAAGTTCCAGGCGGGCGGCGGCGAAGTGGCCGTGCCGAAGAAGGGCTTCGCCGGACTGACCGATCGCTACGACAACGTGAAGCCGCTGATCGCCGCCGTGAACGGCGTGGCGATGGGCGGCGGGTTCGAGATCGCGCTCGCCTGTGATCTCATCATCGCGTCGAGCAAGGCGACCTTTGCGCTGCCCGAGCCCCGAGTCGGGCTCGCGGCACTCGCGGGCGGCATGCACCGACTGCCGCGCCAGATCGGTCTCAAGCAGGCGATGGGCATGCTGCTCACCGGTCGTCGTGTGTCGGCCGAAGAGGGCGAGCGGCTCGGCTTCGTCAACGAGGTCGTCGCGCCCGAAGACCTGCTGCCTGCGGCCCATCGGTGGGCGGATCAGATCATCGAGTGTGCGCCGCTCTCGGTGCGCGCGACCAAACAGGTCGCGATGGAAGGCCTGGCGCACGGCTCGATCGAAGACGCCATGGCTGCGCGCTACGACGGCATCGGCGCGATGTTGCGCAGCGACGACTTCAAGGAAGGGCCACGCGCCTTCGCCGAGAAGCGCAAGCCCGTCTGGAAGGGGCGCTAGCCGGCGACGCGCGACCGCTCGAAGCACGTCGGCGGAAGGTCGCGCACCGCCGCTTCGAGTCGTTCGGCGAGCAGCGCGTGCGCCGCGGCATTGGGATGCGGATCGAACCCGCTCACCCACAGGTTCGGTCCGTACAGGCCCGTGAACGCGTCGAGCGTCGGGACCGCGACCAGCCCCTTATCGGTGGCGGAGCGCTCGACCTTCTCGAGCGCCCGGTCGAGCGGACGCATCGGCGAGAGGTTCGTGAGCGGGGTGTGGATCAGGACGAGGCCGCATCGGCCGTTCGCGGCCGCTGCGTCGGCGAGCAGCGCGAGGGCCTGGTCGATCTGCGCTCACGCGCGTTCGTTCTCGAGGATGTTGTACGCGAGCTCTTCTTCGAGCGTCTGCTCCCACGGCGCGATCTGCTCGTAGAAGGTGATCAGCCCGGGCCACACGCGCCGCCACAGCCGTGAGGGCGACGTGCGTGCACGGGTCAACCGCTTGAAGCGGCCGGCGTGACCGCCCTCCGGACCGAGGTGCACGTAGTCGGGGCCCTCGACGTCGTTCGGTGTGAACCCGTACACGAGCAGGTCGAAGCCGTAGACGTCATCGAAGCGAAGCAGCCGGCGCACCCCCTGGATCGCGTTCAAGCCCGCGAGCCCGGTGTTCACCACCTCGGTCGACGCCTCGCCCGCCGACCCGTCGAGGGCGCGCTCGAGCTGGTCGCTGTAGCGATCCGACTCCTCGACGCCCCATCCCATCGTCACCGAATCGCCACCGACGCCGATTCGTGTCGTCCCGGGCGCGGCTTCGCGCGCCCACTCGGGCCCACGCAGACCGAAGGAGTTCGTGCGGTGCACCTGGTTGACGTGCCGCCCGCGCACGTTCGGCTGCCGCAGCTCGTGCATGGTCTTCAGCAGCGGCAGCCCGCGCACCTCGTCGGGTGTTGCCGATCGGATCGGGTCCGTATCGGGCAACGCGAGCCGCACCCAGATCTCGCCGACGGCGAAGACGAGGCTGAGGCTCACCAAGAGCAGGAGCGCTCGGGCGAGATAGACCTTCGGGGCGCGCTCCATGGCAGCGAGTCTATCAGCGCGCGACCCGGGCCGGCCCGGATCCCGCGGGGACACGGGTTTCGTCCGACTTCCGAACGCGAGCCTGCTCGTCCACACTCCCGCGCGCTGGCGTAAGACGGCGTCGAACGACCGGGTTCCAACGCCGCAATGGGCTCGAGCGCAGCGCTGCATCGACCGATTGCACGAGACGCGCGTCGGTCCTGCGCACCCGGCCCGAACACGCGCAACGGAGGAAGCACGATGAATGGCAAGGCGTTGAGAGCAGCTCTCGTGATCGCGGCCCTCGCAGCCGCCGCATGCGGCGTCGATGAAGAGCCGATGCGCCCGCGTGGCGGCGCGGGTCTGCCGTCGCAGGCGGGCCCCGACCTCGCTTCGATGACCGTCGAGGAGCGCAACGCTGAGGTCTCTCAGTGGGATGAGAAGGCCGTCACGATGGTCCGCTGGCCCGACGGCCAGCCCGGTGAGCGCGACGCGCTGGCCGACGTGCGCACGTGCCGCGAGAAGCTGCTCGCCGACGAGGGCTACGTGCGCGCCCACCCGCTCCATCAGTTCGCCCTCGCCGGCGAGTGCATGGAAGACATGGGCTGGGTCTTCGACCCCGAGCTGGCCACCGCCGGCTCCTGACCGAAGTGGAGGGCGGCCGCGACCGCCCGGGGCTGTCCGCGCACGAAGGCGCCGCGTCGACTAGCTGGGAACGGCGCGGCAGAGCACGTCTTCGATCACGGCGAGCCCCTCATCGAGCTCGGCTTCGGTGACGACGAGCGGCGGCGCCATGCGCAGCGTGTTGCCCCCGGCGGTGATCACGAGCACGCCCCGATCGGTGCAGGCCGAGCGCACGTCGTTCGCGTTCACCTCCGGTGCCAGCTCGATGCCGCGCAGCAGGCCGAGGCCTCGCGTCTCGCGCACGACGCTCGGCCCCGCCTTCTCGGCGATCTGTTCGAGTCGCTCCGCGAGCCGGTGCCCCATCTCCGCGCCGTGCGCGAGCACGCCGTCGTCGAGCAGTACTTCGAATACGGCGTTCGCGCACGCGGCGGCCAGCGGGTTGCCGCCGAAGGTCGATGCGTGCGTGCCCGGCACGAGACTCGAGGCCAGCTCGCTGCGGGTACACATCGCGCCGATGGGGATGCCGTTGCCGAGTGCCTTCGCCAGCGTCATCACGTCGGGTTCGACGCCGGTGTGCTCGTAGGCAAAGAGTCGGCCCGTTCGCCCCATGCCCGACTGCACCTCATCGAAGATCAGCAGGCAGCCGTTCTCGTCGGCTGCCCGGCGCAGATCTTCGAGAAACTGCTTGGGCGCCGGGCGCACGCCGCCTTCGCCCTGGATCGGCTCGATCAGGATCGCGGCGGTGTGCTCGTTCAGCTTCGACTTCACCGCGTCGAGGTCGCCGTAGGGGACATGGTGGATGCCGGGGACGAGGGGGCCGAAGCCTTCGTGGTACGCGGCTGTGCCGGTCGCAGACACGGTGAAGAGCGTGCGGCCGTGAAAGCCCCCGTCGAAGGCGATGATCTCGAAGCGCGATTCACCCCTGTCGTGGTAGTAGCGCCGGGCGAGCTTGAGCGCGGCCTCGTTTGCCTCGGCTCCCGAGTTCGAGAAGTAGACGCGGTCGGCGAAGGAGTGGTCGACGATGCGCTGCGCCAGTCGCGTCTGGGGCTCGGTGACGAACAGGTTCGACACGTGCCACAGCTTCTTCGCCTGCGCTTCGAGCGCGGCGACCACCCGCGGATGGCAATGGCCGAGCGCGGCCGTGGCGATCCCGCCCATCAGATCGAGATACGAGCGGCCGTCGGCGTCGAACAGACGGCAGCCCTCGCCGCGCACGAGCGCGATCGGTGCGGGGGCGTAGTTGCCGACGAGGACGCTCTGGAACTGCTCGAGGAGCGCGGCGTTGCCCGGCTCCTTGCCTTGCTCGGTCATGACGATGGGGATCCTTCGGGCGCTGGAAGCCCGAGAGTCTACTCGATCCCCGCCTCAGTCGACCTCGCGCACCGCGAAGGTCGTCGGCGTCTGCCCGGGCTCGTCGATGCGCCCCGTCAGCAGCCACGGCGAGACGCTTCGGCTCCGGCCCTTGACCTGTACTTCGGCGAGCGGTTCGGCCATGAAGCGCGCAGCGACGAGCTCGCGTGTGCCCGGGCCGATCACCACCTGCCCCGGCTTCGCGACCTCGCTCTCGAGGCGGCTCGCGATGTTCACCGCATCGCCGATGACGGTGTAGTCCTTGCGCTGGGGTGATCCGATGTCGCCGACGACGACGTTGCCCGAGTTGACCCCGATGCGGATCGCCAGCTCGGCCCCGGTCGTGTGGTTCAGCCGGGTGAGCGCTTCCTGCATGCGCAGTGCGGCTTCGCACGCGCGCTCAGCGTGATCCGCCATGGCGAGGGGCGCACCGAAGAAGGCCATCAGACCATCGCCGCGATACTTGTCGAGCGTGCCTTCGAGCTCGAAGATCGCCTGGGTGAGCTCTTCGAAGACGCGGTTGAGCACCTGGATGGTCTCGGCCGAGCGCAGCTTTTCGGCCATGGCCGTGAAGCCCGAGAGATCGGCGAAGAGGATGCTGACGTCGCATTCGTCCGCGTTCATGGTGCGCTCGGTCGCACCGGGCGCGTTCACGATGCGATCGACCACGGCCGGCGAGCTGTACCGTGCGAGGCGCGAGCGCAGCGCCTGCTCCTCGCGCACGCGGTCGCGCAGTCCCGCCTGCTCGACGGCGAGGGCGGAGAGCAGCGCGAGCGTCGAGAGCGCATGCAGGTGGGGCGTGTCGAAGGGCTGAGTACCGCTCTGGCGATCGATGTAGATGTAGCCGCTCACGGTGTCGCCTTCACCTTCGGCGGCGCCGGTGTACAGCGGGGCACACATGGCGGAGTGGATGTCCATTGCGATCACGCTCTCGGCTTGGCCGAAGCGGTCGTCGAGGTGCGCATCGCGCACCAGCAGGGCCTGCCGGTGGTGGACGACGTCGTTCGCGATGTTCGAGCTGATCGAGATCGGTGCGTCGGGGACCCCGTCGCGCGTGCGCATCACCGCCGGTGTCGTGAGGTCATTGGCCTCGTCGTAGAGGCAGATGACGCCACGCTCTGCGGGGAGATGGTCGAAGACGAGCGCGAGGATGCGATCGAGCGTCTCTTCGAGTGAGTTGCAGGTGAGCAGCGCCTGCGCCGCGTCGCTGACCAGCCCGACGAGCGAGCCGCTCACGGCGGCGGCCTGTGAGGCCGGCGCCTGCTGATCCATGACGCTGGGCGCGGCCGCGACGGAAGCCTCGGGCGCGTTGCCGAGCAGCGAGGTCAGGCCCGAGATGTCGAGCACCTCGGTGTGCAGTCTCGGCTCTTCGCTGGTGCTGAAGACGACGTCGGCGCGCCGCGAAGCGGGTGGCGTTCCGATCTCGACGTGAATGCGGACGGTCCCCAGATCGATGCGATCGCCGTCGCGCAGGCGCTGTTCGTCGACCTTGAAGGTGTTGACCCGGATCCCGTTCTTGCTGCCGAGATCGGTGATCTTCCAGCCGTCGCCCGAGCGACCGAAGCGCGCATGACGGCGCGACACGCTCTCTTCGGGCACGACGATGTCGCAGTCGGCCGAGCGTCCGAGGATCACCGTGCGGTCGCCCACGATGAAGACCTGGTCGCGCGCGCCGTCGTCGCCGTCGAGTCGCAGGATGCAGGCTGCGCGCGCAGTCGCCACGAAGCCCTCCGTCAGCCCCGCGCGCCGAGAGAGCGCGGGCGCGGTGTGCGGGGAGTGAGCGCGAGTCTACCCCGTCGCGGCGGGTCGCTCGCGGCGGCGGCAGACAGAACGTGTTCGGGGATCGAAGAGAGCCGGAACGTCTGGTGCCCGATGTGGGCGGGGCCGCTCGCGATCAAGCGCCACTCGGGGCCGACGAGACGACGGGGAGCGTCGCGTTCGGCACCTCCGTCGTCGGCGCGGCTCCGCTCGCCGGCGCTTCGGCGCGGTGAGAACGAAGCGTCTGAAGGCCGAGACCGACGATCGCGGCGCCCAGCAACAGCAGTTCGGGCGCGGCTGCGCTGCCTGCAGCGAGCTGATTGAGCCATTCTCGGATCACCGTGCCAGTGCCGGTGAGGGTCAGAAACGCAGTCGTCCTCAATTCGCATACCCGGGTGGGGGGGCGGTGCCCCGGTTACGCAAGCGGCAGAGCCAACATGGGTGCCACATCACACTCATCGGGTGGCGCGCCAGAAGATTGAGGGGGAGATGCCCCGGAACCCTGCGATTCGCGCCACACTGCAGCCCGACCAGGGAGGCGGATAGATGCAGGCACCGGGCTCTCCCGATGCGGACACCCCGGCGCCGGCGCGCCGCGCATCGGACGCGGGCGCGTTCATCGAGGGGGGACGCGTCGTCGCCGAGCTGCTGGCGCGCGCTTTTCGCGACAATCCGATGAACCGCGCGGTGCTCCGCCGTGGGCCGAGCGCCCGGGTGCGCGCGAACCGCCTCGGCGCGCAGCTGCTGCTCGATCGTGCTCGGGTCGCCGGGCACGTCCTCGTGGGCGGCGCGGGCGACGCCTCGAGTCACGCCCCCAAAGGGGCCTTGATCGGCTTCGAGCCGGTCCGGCCCCCGCCCGAGCGACCGAGCCTGCGCCAGCTCGGTCTGCTCCTGCGGCAGGGACTCGGCGCGACCCTGCGCTGGAGCCGGGTGCAGGGCGAGCTGGCCGCGATTCGGCCGGACGATCCGCACTGGACGCTCGCGATGGTCGGCGTCGAGCCCGAAGCCCAGGGGGGCGGCCTGGGGGGCGAGCTCGTCGGCCGCTGGCTCGAGGGCATCGCGGCCGATCCCGGGCCCGCCTGGGTCGAGACCGACCGCAGCGAGCTCGTGCCGTTCTACCGGCGCTTTGGCTTCGAGCCCGCGGCCCATCGCGAGATCCTCGGGGTCGAGGTGGTCGGACTTCGGCGCCCGGCGCCCTGAGGAGCCCGAAGGGATCAGCGAGCGCCGGTCGCGCGATTTCGCTTGCGTCGCGCCCGGGGCGTGGGCGTATAGTGGAGTCGCGGCCCCGTGAGCGGAGCCGCCTGTGCCGGATCCTTCTGGGAAGGGTCGATCCGGCGCGCGAAGGCCGGGCCGCCAGGCTCGGCCTTCTTGCATCCAGGACCTGCGTGCGTGCTGGATGGCAGGGTGGCGAGGCGCAACGCGCGTGGAGCGTGTCGCACCGTCCGGCTCACGGCCCTGGATTGCCTTCAGTCGCCGCTGGCGACCGCGCTCCGTCTGCGCACGAGGAGCTTCGCCACCATCGTCATCACCGGTTCGCCGCGCTGGTTCGTCACGGTGCTGCGCACTCGGACGAGACCGCGGTCGGTCTTCGACCGCGATGGGCGCGCGTCGACGAAATCCTGCCGCAGGCTCAACACGTCCCCGGGTCGCACCGGTTCGAGCAGCGACATCTCGTCCGTGCCGAGGCCGGCGATGAGGTCGGGCACGCTGTCCTGCTCGAGGCCGAGCCGCGTGCGGATGCAGAAGACCAGGCAGCCGGGCGCGATCAGCCCACCGAAGTGCGTCGCTTCGGCGGCCGCACGATCGGTGTGGAAGGGGCGGTGGTCGAAGCGAGCGCCGAACTCGAGCACCTCGGCTTCGGTGACGCGATAGGCGCCCCCCGTCGACGACCAGCCAGGCCCGTAGTCTTCGAAGTAGATCGTCCGCATGGGCTCCTCTCGTATCGGGCGTATCGGGCGTATCGGGCGTATCGGGCGTATCAGGCGTATCAGGCGTATCAGGCGTATCGGGCGTGCCGTCGGGTCCGCGGCGGGCGAGGGTAGGCGCCCCGGTCGGCGGCTGCCGAGGGCGTCGGGTGCGTGCGACGCCCGGCGACCTGACGGATCGCCGCAGCTATGCGATCCTTCTTCGCCAGATGGACGTGAATCGCAACACCGGTGCACTTGGGGGGGTGCCGGCGGCGGGCGAGGCCCGTAGCGACGCCTTCCAGCAATCCAGACCGGCCACCGAGGCCCGGCCGCGCGACCCGGGCGCGCGCAGCACGCAGCTGCGCGCCGACGACGGGCGGCTGGTGCGCGGCCGCAAGAGTCGCGATCGCATTCGCGCGGCCGCCATCGAGCTCTTTCGAGAGCGGGGCTTCGACGGCGCCACGCTGCGCGAGATCGCGCGGCGCGCCGGCATGGGTGCGAGTTCGATCTACCGCCATGTGCGCAGCAAAGAAGAGCTGCTCGTCGACGAGCTGGCGCGGCTCCAAGAGGACGCGTGGCTCAGCTTCCGCAAGCGCGACGACCGCAACGCGCCGACCCGCGAGCGCCTCTACGCCTTTCTCGTGACGCAGCACGAGCTCTTCGTCGCCGATCGTGACTTTACGACGATCGCGATGCGCGCAATCACGAAGCCCGATCAGCGTGTCGCCCGCGACGTGCTCAAGCTGCACGACCGCACGGTGGGTCTCGTGATGGAGATTCTGCAGATGGGTCGCATGCGCAACAAGGATCTCGCGAAGGGCGTCGACGTCATGGAGGCGGCGCGAGTGATCTTCCATGTGACCGAAGGCGCCCGGGTGCCGTGGGCGCACGGTCTGCTCGGCGACGACGCCTGTCTCGATGCGATTCGACGCGGGGTCGACCTCGTCTTCGGGGGCATCGCGGCGCCTGCGCGCGCGTCCGCACCCGAGCGCGCCACGCGGCCGGCCTCGCTGGGGCAGGCCCCGGCAGGCTCGCCCTCGCCCTCGCCCACGCCCTCGTCGGAGCGCACGCCCCCCTCTCGCTGACGCCGGCGAAGGACCCACGAGCAGACCCGTCCCTCGAGGCGGTCACGGCCCCCCACGCATCGCTACGTTCGCCGTGCGACGGCGCGCCCGTGGGCGCGCCGCGAACGGGAGACCGCGATGACCGAAGCGCGCCGCGATCCGCTCTCCAGCCTGGCCGAAACGCAGCCCGAGAAGATCGCCGTGGTCGACGATCGGCCGGGCGACGGCGTCTGCACCCAGTGGACCTTCGCCGAGCTCGAGGCCGAGGCGAATCGGCTGGTGCACGTCCTCGCCGATCACGGCGCCCGCCGAGGGACGCGCATCGTCTGGTGCGGACTCAACTCGCCCGGCATCGTCCGCATGATGAACGCGGCGCGCAAGCTCGGCGCCACCGCCGTACCGCTCAACTACCGGTTGGCGGCCGACGAGGCCGGCTACGTGGTGGACAACTGCGATGCCGAGCTCGCGTACATCGACGCCGACTTCGTATCGCTCTTCGCCGACGTGCGACCGCTGGCGCCGAAGCTGCGAGACGTACTGGTCTTCGACGGCGAGCCGGGCGAGGGCATGGTGTCGGCCGACGCGAAGCTCGCGGTGGCGTCGAGTGACGAGTGGCGCGGCGACGCCGCCGCCGAAGAAGCGGCGACGATGATCTACACGTCGGGCACCACCGGCAAACCGAAGGGCGCGGTCCGGCGCGGGCTCGGCGACCCGAAGATCACCCAGGCTCTGATCGCCGAGTTCGGCTACGGCGCCGACGACGTCTACCTGACGACCGGCCCGCTTTACCACTCGGGCCCGGGCGGATTCATGTCGATCGCACAGCTGCTCGGGCAGACCGTCGTCGTGCAGCGCAAGTTCGACGCCGAGGATTGGCTGCGCCTGGTCGATCGCTGGGGCGTGACGAGCACCTTCGGCGCCCCCACGCCGATTCGGCTCGTCACCCAGCTGCCCGACGAGGTGAAGCGCCGCTACGACCGATCGAGCATGCGGGTCTTCGTCGCCAATGCGGCGCCGTGGTCCTGGGCGCTCAAGGAGGCCTACCTGAGCGACTTTCCCGAAGAATCGCTCTTCGAGGTCTACGGCTCGACCGAGCTGGGCGTCAACACGATCCTGCGGCCGGAGCATCAGCGCTCGAAGAAGGGATCGTGTGGTCGCGCGGCCCCCGGTGTCGAGCTCGCGCTCTTCGACGACGACGGCCGGCAGGTGACCCGGCCGGGAGAGCGCGGCGAGCTGTTCGCGCGCAGCGGCAGCGTGTTCAGCGAGTACCACAAGGCCAGAGACAAGTACGAAGCGGACCGGCGCGGTGACTACCACACCGTGGGCGATGTGGCGTACTTCGACGATGAGGGCTTCTACTTCATCTGTGATCGAAAGAAGGACATGATCATCTCGGGCGGGGTCAACATCTATCCCGCCGAGATCGAGGCGACGCTCGACCAGCACCCCGATGTGATGGACGTCGCCGTGTTCGGTATCCCGAGCGAGGAGTGGGGCGAGAGCGTGCATGCCGTGCTCGTCGCGCGTGACGGCAGCGGCCTCGACGAAGCGGGGCTCGTCGAATGGGCGCGGGCGCACCTGGCCGGTTACAAGCTGCCTCGCTCGGTCTCGTTCACGAGCGAGATCCCGCGCAACGGCTCGGGCAAGATCATGAAACGCGACCTGCGCGCACCGTACTGGGCCGGGCACGCGACGGGCGTCGTGTAGCGACGACGCGTCGGGCTAGAGCCCGAGCAGATCCCGGTCCGCTTCGATCTGCTTCTTCTTCTCCGCGAGCCAGGCGCGGTACTCGTCGCCCGTCCAGACGCGGTGATCGCCGCGCTCGTAGCCCTGCTTGTTGAAGTGGTAGAGCCACGCATTGAGTCGGTTCGCGCGGGCGTTGTCGCGTTCGGCGATCTGCTTGGCGGGCACACCCGCGACCACGGAGCCGGGCGGAAAGACGCTGCCCTCGCGCACCATCGCGTTGCCGGCGACGATCGAGCCGCGACCGATGACGGCGCCGTCCATGATGCACGCGTTGATGCCGATCAGGCACTCGTCCTCGATCGTGCAGCCGTGGATCGTCGCGTGGTGGGTGATCGAACAGAACGCACCGACGCGCGTGCCCGCGTCGTACCCGACGTGCACCATCACGAAATCCTGCAGGTTCGTGTAGCGCCCAATCTGGACCTCGTGGCACTCGGCGCGAATCACGGCATTCGGCCAGATCGACACCTCTTCGTCGATCGTCACCTTGCCGTAGATCTGCACGCCCGGCGCGCACCAGGCCGTCGGGTGGATGGAGACGAGGGCTTCGGTGTCAGCGTCAGTGGCCACGGCGGGACCCGTCGGTCGCAGCCACCGCCGAGGGCAGCGCGGTCGACGTCAGGTCGTAGTCGCGCTCGAGCATCTGTCGAATGTTCGCTTCGCCGACGAAGTGCGCGGCCCCGACGACCACGAAGACGTCCTGCCCCGCTCGGTTCGGGTCGCGTGCGAGCGCCGCCAGGGCGCGGGTCATCGCCTTGTTGCGTTCGACGATCAGCGAATCGTGCAGCTCGGCGAGTTCGCCTCCGCTGTCCAGCGATTCGCTCAGCAGCTCGGCGAGCCCCGGCTCGTCGCCGACGCGCCAATCCTGGGCCATGTCGAGCAGCATCGTGCCGGCCTCACCGAGCTGGTCGAGGGTGTCCTTCAGGAAGAGTGCGTCGAGCTGCGGCGACAGCCGACTGAAGATCTCGAGCTGAGACTCGATCGTTTCGAGCGGGATCACCTCGCGCTCGCCTGCGTTGCCGAGGAGGGTGCGGTCGACGCCGGTCTCGGCTGAGAAGCCGAGCTCGTTGACGGTGCTCATCGTCAGCACCGTCGCGACCATCCAGGGTCGAAAGGGCTGCATCGTGTCGACGCTCTCGCCGCGTGCCCTCAAGTACGCTTCGAGCTTGCCGTATGTCTCCACCGACACCATGTCTCGCAGCGTCGAGCCGGGTGGGTTCAGCGCGTGCCGGATGATGATCGACTGCATCTGATTCTGGTCGATGCCGCGATCATCGGCCTCGACCACGAGCGTGCCGCTGCCATTGAATGCGTCGACGACCGGGCCTGAGAGCTGCCAGCCAGCGGGCGGGCCGAAGTGGATCGATCCGAGCAGGTAGAGCGTCGCGCCGCCGTCCGGCGTCACGCGCCAGAAGAGCGGGTCGGCGGGCACCGGCCCGGCACCGAGCGCCTCCTTGAGCGCCAGCGCGTCCGGGCCCGGCCCGGCGGGCGGCGACTTCGCCTTGCCGTCGCTCGCGCAACCGAGCGGCGCGGCCGCCATGAGGGCAACCAGCGCGACGAGCGCGAGGCCCCTCGCCTGGGTACGAATCGAGCGCAGGGACGAGCACATCTTCGGCATGGGGCCTCGCTTGGAGAGCGGTCGAGGTGTGAGACGGACGTCGAGTGTAACGGGTTCGGTCGGCGAGCCAGCGCGGCACGCTTCTCGCCCCCGGCCCGGGCGGTGTCGCTGCCCGTGTCGTCTGCGTCGCCGGCGTCGAGAGTGGCTCGACCGCGAGCGGCCCCGGTAGAATCGGCGCCCCGCGACCGTCTCGGGCCATGGAGGAGCAGACCGTGCGCGCGATCGTGATCGATCGATTGATGGAGCCCGGAGATCTTCGGGTGAGCGAGATCGACCCCCCCGAGCCCGGAGACGGCGAGCTCGCGATTCGCGTGCGCGCGGCCGCGTGCAACTTCTCGGATCTACTCCTGATGCGGGGCAAGTATCAGGAGAAGCCACCGCTCCCCTTCATTCTCGGTCGCGAGGCCGCGGGCGAGGTGGTCGCGGTCGGGCCGGGCGTGCCGAGCGATCGCGTCGGGCAACGGGTCTTCGCGCTGACGGGGACGGGCGCCTTTGCCGAGCAGGTCGTCGTCGCGGATGCCCTTGCGACCGTGATGCCCGAAGGCATGCCCTTCGATGAAGGCGCCGCCCTGCCGATCGTGTACCCGACCGCGTACGCAGGTCTCGTCTTTCGCGGGGCGCTCCAACCCGGCGAGACGTTGCTCGTACATGCTGCGGCCGGTGCCACCGGCCTGGCCGCGGTTCAGATCGGCTGCGCGCTCGGTGCGCGGGTCATCGCGACGGCCAGCGGCGCCGACAAGCTCGATGTCGCGCGCGATGCGGGCGCCGACGTCGGGCTCGACTCAGGGGCCGACGATCTCGTCGAGGCGGTGAAGCGTGAGACGGATGGACGCGGCGCCGATGTGATCTTCGATCCGGTCGGCGGCGACGTCTTCGAGCGCTCGCTCAAGTGCATCGCGTGGGATGGCCGCCTCGTCGTGGTCGGCTTCGCGTCGGGGACGATTCCCGAGATCCGGGCCAACCGGATCATGCTCAAGAACATCGCGGTCACGGGGCTTCACTGGCCCGCCTACCGTGACCATGCCCCCGAGAAGATGGCCGAGGCCTTCCGCGGCTGTGCCGAGCTGTACTCGACGGGCGCGATCCGGCCGCTGATCCAGATGCGTGTGCCGCTCGAGGGCGTCAGCGAGGCGCTGATCGCGCTCGACGAGCGCCGCACCGTCGGCAAGCTCGTCGTCGAGCCCTGACGCCGGGGGCGGCGTCCAGAAAGAGTGAGGGCCGACGATGCAACGCATCGCCGGCCCTCTTGGTCGTCCCTGGTCGACCGTCGCGATCAGCTCGTCGCGACTGCCTCTTCGCCGTGCTCGCCCGTGCGGATGCGGATCGCGTCCTCGACCGGCAGCACGAAGATCTTGCCGTCGCCGATGCGGCCCGTGTGGCAGGCCTCGGTGAGGGCCATGGTCGTCTTCTCGACGAGATCCTCGCTCACGACGATCTCGAGCTTGATCTTGGGCAGGAAGTCGACGACGTACTCGGCGCCTCGGTAGAGCTCGGTGTGGCCCTTCTGTCGTCCGAAGCCCTTCACTTCGCTGACCGTGAGGCCCTGGATGCCGATGCCGCTCAGGGCCTCCTTCGCTTCGTCCAGCTTGAACGGCTTGATGATCGCTTCGATCTTCTTCATGGCTCTGTACTCCGTGGGAGTGGGTGATTGAGTGGGGGGGAGATTCGGGGGGCCCGGTTCTCACCGAGCCCCCCGGCTCTTGTTGCCCCCGCGTTAACTCTCGGTCGCCAGCTTGGTCGAGGCGACGGCGGCAGCGCTGCCGGCCCCTCGGAGGTGGGCGTCGTCGAACGGGCCCGTGCTGGGAGCGATGTCGTAGGCGTGCATGCCGTGCTCGCCCAGGTCGAGACCCTCGATCTCCTCTTCTTCGCTGACGCGCAGGCCGATCGTGGCCTTGATCGCACCGAAGATGATCGCCGAGCAGATCACCGTGAAGATCGCGTAGGCCCCCACGCCGATGAGCTGGGTCATGAAGCTGTGATCGGGGTTCGTCGAGAAGATGCCGACGGCCAGCGTGCCCCAGATGCCGCACGTGAGGTGGACCGAGGTCGCACCGACCGGATCGTCGATCTTGAGCTTGTCGAAGGTGATGACCGAAGCCACGACGAGGGCACCGGCGACGGCACCGACGAAGATCGCGGCGAGCGGGTTGATCACGTCCGCACCGGCCGTGATGCCCACGAGGCCGGCCAGGATGCCGTTCAGCGACATCGAGAGGTCGGGCTTCGAGCTCACGAACGAGTAGGCGAGCATCGCGCCCAGGCCGCCGGCGGCCGCAGCGAGGCAGGTCGTGACGAGCACGAACGAGGTCAGGGCCGGGTCAGCCGACAGCACCGAGCCGCCGTTGAAGCCGAACCATCCGAGCCAGAGCAGGAACACGCCGATCGTGGCCGAAGGCATGCTCGAGCCGGGAATCGGCGTCATGCGGCCATCCTTGGCGTACTTGCCGAGGCGCGGTCCGAGGAAGAGGATGCCGACGAGCGCGCCCCAACCACCGACCGAGTGCACGAGCGTCGAACCCGCGAAGTCGTAGAAGCCCATGCCGTCGAGGAAGCCACCGCCCCACTTCCAGCTGCCCGCGATCGTGTAGACGACCATGACGAACGGGATCACGAAGACCATGAACGAGGTGAGCTTGATGCGCTCGGCCACGGCACCGGAGACGATCGTCGCCGCGGTCGCAGCGAACATCGCCTGGAAGAGGAAGTCGGTCCAGTACGTGTAGCCACCGTCGGCGTAGGCCGTGGTGACCGACTCGGGGTCGAAGCCCGCGCCGAGGCCGAAGCCTGCGAAGCCGACGAAGCCGTTGAAGTCACCGGGGTACATCAGGTTGAAGCCCATGATGTAGTAGGTGAGGATGCCGGCGCAGATGATGAACACGTTCTTGAAGAGGATGTTCACCGTGTTCTTGGCGCGTGTGAGGCCGGTCTCGACCATCGAGAAGCCAAGGTGCATGATGAACACCAGCGCGGCGGCCAGCATCATCCACACGTTGTTGGCCACGAACGTGCCGGGGCTGATCCCGTCGTCGGCCAGCGCCAGCCCGGGCACGACGAGTGCACCGGTCAAGGCCATGAGGGCGAGCTTGCGAGTCATTTTCATCTCCATGTGGGGGTGATTCGGGTTGGCGCCGCTTCTGCGGCCGGCCGACCTTTTCGCTGTCGAATCCTGGTTGGGTGCTTTCTTTCACTTTCGAACCGGCCGGGAACCCTTCCCCGTGGCGAACCAAAGGCCGGATGTCTCGAATCGCGTTCTCATAAAGCAACGGCCGTGCCAACTCGCTGTGACGATGTGAAGGCGGTCACGTGGGGCTGAGTGCGCTCTGAGTCAGCCGCGGCCCTGATCGGGCCCGCTTCGTCGGCGAGCGGGCTGGGGCCTGCACATCGAGCGAGCACGTGCTGATGGGATGGGCGGCACACCGCCCACACAGGACTCGATCGAGTCGTTCGTGCCGGCCCCGGCCGCTCGATCGGGGGAGCGATCGGCCCACTCAGGCCGGTCGAGGGGGGATCGAAGCTGCACCGGGGTTGCTGGTGTGCGCTCGAGCCGGCTCATCCCGTGATCGAAATGAGCCGAAATCGGCCCATTCGAGCGATGGGCCTGCGTGCAGAACGTTCGATCCGTGCCCATCGATCGCGCACGCGCGCCCAGCGGCCGTTCAGAACCGTCCCACGGTTCGACATTTCGGCGGAATCGAGCGCGCCCGCCCTCAGTCGCGAACCCGAAAGAGCCCTTCCTGCGCGACCGAGACGGCGAGTCGACCGTCGGCGGTGAAGAACCGCGCGGTCGTGAAGCCGCGGGCATTCGACATGTTCGGACTCTCCTGCGCGTAGAGCAGCCACTCGTCGGCGCGGAACGGGCGGTGGAACCACATGGCGTGGTCGAGGCTCGCGAGCTGGAGCGTCTCATCGAACGCGATCGGATGCGGCCGCGCCGCGGTATCGACGAGCGTCATGTCCGACGCATAGGCGACCACGCAGGTGTGCAGCACGGGATCGTCGGGCAGCTTGCCGTTCGCTCGGATCCACACCTGTCCGACCGGCGCCTGCATGGCCTTGCCGGTGTAGTCCATGACCGGCTCGACCATGCGCGTGTCGATGGGCCGGGGGCGCCGCATCCACGGCTCTTCTTTCTCTCCGGCGGCGATTCGCTGCGCGATGCGCTCCGCGAACGTGGGCAGCTCTTCGGGAGGCGTCGTGTCGGGCATGGGCGCCTGGTGCTCGAAGCTGTCTTCGGGCGCCTGAAAAGAGGCCGCGAGCGCGAAGATCGCCTGGCCGTGCTGAATCGCCGTGACGCGGCGCGCGCAGAAGCTGCGGCCGTCGCGGAGGCGATCGACCTGGTAGATGATGGGCACGTTCGGATCGCCGGGGCGCAGAAAGTACGAGTGCAGCGAGTGCACCGCGCGATCGTCGACCGTGCGATACGCGGCCACGAGCGCCTGCCCGGCGACCTGGCCCCCGAACACACGCTGCCGTTCCTCCTGCGGACTGCGTCCGCGAAACAGGTTCAGCTCGAGCTCCTCGAGATCGAGGATGTCGATCAGCTCGTCGAGCGCGGCCTGCTCCATGGGGGGCTCCTGGGTATGCGCCTGGGAGGGGCGGGGAACGCGGCCTCTCGGCCGGGCGGGGCGCGCGAGAATAGGCGAGCCCCGGTTCCCCGTCCCCTCGAAGGCGCGGGTCAGCGACCGGGCGTGAAGAGGGTCTCGGCGATCTGGATCGCGTTGGTCGCGGCGCCCTTGCGCAGGTTGTCCGAAACCTCGAAGAAGGCGAGGCCGCCCGTCGCAGCGTCGGGGCGCGCGCGCCCGACGAGCACCTCGTCGCGGCCTTCGACGTCGCGGGGCGTCGGGAACACGCCGGCCGGCCAGTCGTCGACGACCTCGACGCCGGGGAAGGCGCGCCAGGCCGCGCGTGCGCCCACCGCGTCGAGGTCACGCCGGGTCTCGACGATCACCGACGCCGAGTGCCCGACCTCGACCGGGACGCGGACACACGTCGCGTGCACCGGCAGATCGGGGCGGCCGAGGATCTTGCGCGTCTCGTCGACCAGCTTGTGCTCCTCGCTCGACGCGCCGTCGGGCAAGGCCTGATCGCACAGCGGCACGACGTTGCGGGCGATCGGCGCGGCGAACACGTCGGGCGCCGCCTCGTCGTCGGCGAGCTGCCGATGTAGCTCATCGACGCCCGGCCGCCCGGAGCCCGAAACCGACTGCAGCGTCGTAGCGATGACCCGGTCGAGGTGTGCCTCGGTCTCGAGGGGCGCGAGCGCCATCACCAGCCCGATGGTCGTACAGTTCGGACACGCGATGATGCCGTCGTGGTCGCGCAGCGCATGTGCGTTCACTTCGGGCACGACGAGCGGGACGCCCGCTTTCATGCGAAACGTGCTCGACTTGTCGATGGCGACGGCGCCGGCTTCGACCACCGCGGGGGCGAGCTCGCCCGAGAGCCCGCCCGTCGCTGCGAAGAAGACGACGTCGAGCCCGTCGAAGGCCCCCGCATCGGCCTGGTGGACCTCGAATTCGCGTCCACCGGCGAGCACGCGTCGGCCGACCGAGCGCTCACTCGCGAGCGGTCGAAGCTCGCGCACCGGAAAGCCGCGCTCGAAGAGCAGGCGGATCAGCACCTCGCCGACGGCGCCCGTCGCACCGACGACGCCGACGTCGACGCCCTGGGGTTGGCGGCTCGCGCCGTCTCGTTCTCGAGTTGTCGTGCGTTCCACGGTCTTGCCTCCTCGTCTGGGTCGTGTGGTCCGCCAGCGTGGCCGGCCTGGATCACACGGTGAAGCGAGGTCGTGGAGCTGCGTTTGCACGCACGGCGTTCGCGACCTCGCGAAGACACCCTTCCGTCCGTCGGAAGAGCGGTCATCGGGTCGCGGCTTCACCGCGTCGTGCGATCCGTTCTTCCGACTAGGGCGTCGGGGTGGACGTCGGGGTGGACGTCGGGGTGGACGTCGGGGTGGACGTCGGGGTGGACGTCAGAGTGGACGTCAGAGTGGACGTGTTCGTCGGCGTCAGGATCGTCGTGAGCAGGGGGCCGAAGCGGCGCGCGGCGCGGGTCGACACGGCGCTCGAGCGAGGTCGCTCGACGCTTGCTGCAAACGAGCTGCGCATGACCTGCATGGGGCCTGCGTCTCGGTTGCCCGTGACTTTGGAACGCTTCGGCATGCCGCAAGTGTGGCGCCGACAGCCCTGTGCCGTCAAGTCAAGCCGCCGTGTCGGCGCGTCGATGAATCGTCCGGGGAGCCCCGGATTCATGCATCCGTACGTCTTCGTGCCGCTCACGGCTTGCGTCCTCGGAACCGCCATCGCGGCGGCGAGCGTCGCCCGTGCGCCTCAGCACGCTGCGACCCGGGTCTCGGCCGTGATCCTCTCGTTCGCGTCGCTCTGGGCCCTGATGGAGCTGATGACGGCGACCAGTCCGGACGCCGAGAGCGCGGTGATCTGGGTGCGCATCATCGCGGTCCTGGCGATCGCGCTCGGTCCGCTGCTGCCGCTCGCGCTCGGCACGCTCCGTCCCGGCCACGCGCGTGCACTGCGCATCATCTCGCTGGGCGCCGTCTGTACGGGGTTGCCGATCGCCGTGCTCGCGCTCGCGACGCCGTGGGTGGTCGAGGGGGTCGTCCCTTCGCTCATGACGATCTGGCGACTGAAAGCCGGGCCGCTCTTTCCGCTGATCCTCGTGCAGGGGCTCGTGCCGCCGCTCATCACGATCGTGGCGCTGGCCGCGACCACCGACAAGAGCGCGCGGGCGCCGCTGCGCAGCTCCGATCTGCTGCTCGCGGTGCTCATCGCGATTCCGCTGCTGGCCGCGTTCGTGACCGAGGGCGTTCTGCCGATGATGGGCATCGACTTCCCGCGCGTGGGCGTCCTCGCGATCTCGGTGCTCGGTGGCGCCGCCTGGCTGCACTACTTCAGCGGCTTCGACGGAGCCATCTCGGAGGCGGGTCTCGCCCGGCGCATCCTCGAGCGCTTGCCGAGCGGTGTCGCGCTGATCGAGACCGACGGCCGCTTGCGCAGCGTGAACCAGACGCTGGCGACGTGGATGGGTGAGCCGCGAGAAGAGCTGATCGGTCGCTCGGCCTCGAGCCTCATCCTGATGCCGCTGCCCGAGCTGCTGGCGCTCGACGACGAGCGCGAGTCAGAGCTGCTGCCGTTCGAGCGCGATCCGATCCCGGTGGCCGTGAGCATCTCGCCGATCCACGATCGGCAGGGCGGCCCGGTCGGCCACGTCGTATCGCTCCGCGACCTGCGAGAGCAGGCGTTCCTGCGCAGTCACCTGCGAACCGCGAATCAGATGGCGACCGTCGGCGAAATGGCCGCCGGCATCGCGCACGAGGTCAACAACCCGGTCGCCTACATCCAGGCGAATCTCAATCTGATGCGCCGACACTACGCCGAGCTCGCGGCCCTGCTGGCCGAAGACGGTGTGGATCCGGCGTGCACGCCCGAGTTCGTCGACTCGGGCTCGGACCGCGTCGAAGAAGCGTTGACGGGTCTCGCCCGCATCTCGTCGATCGTGCGCGAGGTGCGCGCGTTCGCCCATGCTGGTCAGGGCCGACGACAGCTCGCCGATGTGAACGAGCTGCTCGAGAGCGCACTGCAGCTCGCCTCGCTGCATCGCGGATCGAGCGAGCGCGTCGAGCGCAGCATGGCCGACCTGCCGCGCATCGAGATCGGCGGGCAGGAGCTCAAGCAGGCGCTGTTCGGAGTGGCGCAGTGGGCGTTCGCGCACGTCGCCGACGGCCAGGGCGTCGAGGTCGGCACGTCGCTCGACGCAGACCACGTTCAGATCGTCTTCGAGCTCCGCACCGACCGGGCCGCGCGCATGTCGGAGCCGGCAGGTCGCGTGGCGTCGGGCGGCATCCAGCTCGTGATCGCGCGTGAGATCGTCGAAGAAGAAGGCGGCGACTTCGAGGTCGAGGAGTTCGACGACGGCTTCACCCGCGTGCGCCTGCTCTTTCCCGTCGAAGACGATGCGTTGCCCCACGAGACGGACGCGGTCCGACCCGGGGAGGGCGTTGCGTGAGCACGCTCATCCTCTTCAAGATGCTCACGGCGATGGCGTGCATTGCGCTCGCAACCGCGATCATCGTGCGCGACCCCGGCTTCCGACCGAATCGCCTGATGGGCGCCGTCATCGGCTGCGTGGGTTGGTGGGCGCTCTGCGAGTCGCTCTGCGCGATGGCGCCGTCGAACGAGAGCGCGGCCGCGATCATGCGGCTGACCGGGCTCGGCTGGATCCCCGTTTCGGCCTTCTTCTTTCACACGTTCGCCGAGCTGCGCGGCAACAGTCGGTCTTCGATTCATCGGCTGACCCCATGGCTCTACGGGCTGAGCGCGCTCTTCGCCGTGACCTATGCCTTCACGCCGTGGGGCCTGATCTCGCTCGAGGCGACGCCGCCCACGGGCTGGCGGCTCGAGTACGGCTGGCTCTTCGCTCCGGCGCTCGCGATCGCGGTCGTACCGGCGATCCTCGTGCTCGTCGCTTGGCGCGCGTCCGCGCCGCAGAACGGATCGGGGGGTGAGCGTCGAACCACGACGGTCGTCGTCGCCAGCCTGGGCGCGGCCCTGGTGCTCGCCGTTGTGTGCGATGCGCTGCTGCCCCTGATGGACATCTATCCCCCGCTCATGGGCAGCACCGCGCTCGCGGTCGCCTGCGGCGTCATCGCGGTCCATCTCCAGCGCTACGGGTTCTCGCTCCTCTCGGCTGACGCCTTCGCCGAGGAGATCATCGGCTCACTGCCCGACGGTGTCGCCTTGGTTCGACGCGACGGCTCGATCCGCTATCTGAATCCGCATCTGGCCGAGCTGGCCGACCTGGCGCCGGCTGAAGCCGCGCGGCGCAGCGTGCACGACCTGATTCCGCGCATGACACGCTCGCTCGACGACGTCGCGCCCGGGACCGAGCTGGTGCTGCGGCGGGGCGATGGGCGGGATCTGCCGGTGGTCGCCTCGCCCGTGGCCGTCGTGCACGAGCGGCGCGGCCCGGTGGGCTACGCGCTCATCGTGCGGGATCGCCGAGACGTCGCCGCGCTCCGCCATCGTCTGGTCAACTCGGCCCGACTGGCTGCAGTCGGCGATCTGAGCGCTGGGATCGCGCGCGAGATCATGCGCCCGATGCTCGAAGTTCGAGGCAGCCTCACCGATCTCAAGTTGCATTGGCAGGTGCTGACCCTCGACGTCGACAAGGCCGGCCTGGGCGAACGCGCCCAGGACATCGTCGAAGAGGGCGACGACCTGATCGGCGAGTCGCTCGAGGGCGTCGACCGTGTCACCGCGCTCGTCCGCAACGTCCAGGGCTTCTCCGAGCCAGCGCAGGGAGAGCGGACGGTGGTCGACCCGAACGAGCTCGTCGAACGCGCCGTGCGGGTGGCGCTTTCGGGCGCGGCGGCAGGCGTCGAGCTCGATCTTCGACTCGATCGCGCGCTGCCCGATGTCGCTTGCCGCCGGGGCGAGCTCGAGCAGGTGATCGTGAACCTCGTCGTGAATGCGATCCATGCGGTCGGCGAAGAAGGGCGCGTCGTCGTCTCGTCCGAGGCGCGTACGGGCGGTGCGATCCTGCGCGTACACGACGACGGCTGCGGCATCCCGGCCGCACTCCGCGATCGCATCTTCGACCCGTTCTTCACCACGAAACCGGTGGGCGAAGGCACGGGGCTCGGTCTCGCCATCTGCTATCACATCGTTCGCAACCACGGCGGCACGATCAACGTCGAGTCGACCCCCCAGGCCGGGACGACCTTCACGATCGATCTGCCTGGCCTGATGTCGGCCGACGATGAGGTCGGCGCTTACGAGCGCTAGCCCGGGTTGTGCCACGGGCGCCGGCCGCAGCCGGCGCGGTGCTAGCCTGCGGAGCGATCTCGGCCGCGCGCGCTGGCCGGGCGACTCGGGGCGACCGCACGATGACCTTCGAATCCGATGCCGAACGATCGACGCCTCGCGCGCGGCTCGCGCGCCTCCTCGAATCGGGTGGGCTCCACGTGATGCCGTGCTGCTTCGACGCGATGTCGGCACGTCTCATCGAGCGCGCGGGCTTCGATCTCACGTTCATGAGCGGCTTCGCGGTCTCGGCGGCTCGTCTTGCGCTGCCCGACACCGGTCTGATCTCGTTCGGCGAGATGGTCGATCAGGGCCGACAGATCTGCGGAGCGGTCGACATTCCCGTGCTGGGCGATGCGGACACCGGCTACGGCAATCCGATGAACGTGAAGCGCACGGTCGAGACGTACGCACGCGCCGGGTTCGCCTGCGCGATGATCGAAGATCAAGTGGCGCCGAAACGGTGTGGTCATACGAGTGGGAAAGCGGTCGTGCCGCGCGCCGAGGCGATGCAGCGCGTGCGCGCCGCCGTCGACGCACGCGACGCGGGCGCCGACGTGCTCGTCATGGCGCGCACCGACGCGCGGGCCACCGACGGGTTCGACGAAGCCCTCGAGCGCTGCCTCGCGTTCCACGATCTCGGCGCCGACCTCGTCTTCTTCGAGGCCCCGCAGACCGAGCTCGAAATGGAGCGGCTCTGTCGGGCGATTCCGGGGCCCAAGATGGCGAACATGCTCGAGGGGGGTGGCACCCCGCTGCTCTCGCCCGAGCGCCTCGAGTCGATGGGCTATCAGCTCGCCGCCTACCCCCTCACGCTCCTGTCCGCGGCCATCGCGGCGATGGAGCGTGCGCTGGACGAGCTGCGTGCCGGTCGCACGCCCGAAGACATGCTCTCGTTCGCCGCGCTGCGCGAGCGTGTCGGCTTCGATGCATATGAGCGTGAGCTCGCGGGCTACGCCGATCTCGAAGCGCCGTCGGCCGGCCGCGCGCCGGCGGAAGACTCCGATGCCTAGGGGGCGGCCCCAGCCCGTGGCTGGTGGCCCCGGCGCCTAGGGAACCTCCGCACGGTCCGCCGTCGCAGGGCCGGCGCAGGCGGGGGCACCGTGCTCAGACATTCTCGGCGCGACCTGTCTGGGAAGCTCGTTTGCTGCGCCCGTCGCGCCTGCGAACTGCGCGCGGTACCCCCGCCTGCCCCGGCCTCGGGGCGCTTCGGTCGCAGCGCAGAACTCTCGGCGAGGGAGCGCTCGCGGCGCGTCGAATTGCCTTTCCGCTTCCAAGCCTCGCCCGCGAACGCCTGCTGATCAGCCATCGAGTTCACCCCCCAGAGCTGTTCTCGCGTGCGGGGAGCGAGTTCTGCAGAGCATCGCTAGCTGGCGACGGCGCGCAGGTCGAGCAATGGGCCTTCGGGATTGACTTCGTCCGTCAGGTCGACCTCGAGATCGAGGTAGAACACGCCCTCGTCGCGCTCGTCGAGCAGCACCTGGCGGACCCGCCAGCGACGCGGCCCCGCATCTTCGATCACCGTGTAGTGGCCCTGGCGCGCGGTCGGGTCGAAGCGAACCCGCTCGAACTCGTCGTAGAAGCTCGCGAGCTCGCGCTCGAGCGCGCTCGACGACCAGGCACCCCCGTCGCGGGGGCGGAGCCGCTCGGCGGCTTCGACGAGCTCGCCGTGCGCGATCGCACGCAGCAGCCCGCCGACTTCGCTCCGGATGCGTGCGCGCAGCGCGGCCTCGTCTTGCGCGAGGTCGTACGCGCGGGCCGCCGTCTCGGCCGCCGCGTCGTCCTCGTCGGGGTGCACGAGCTTCTCCCACTCCTGGAGCAGGCTCGTGTCGACGCGAGCGATCAGCGAGCGGAAGTAGCCGATCATCTCTTGCACGGCGGGCGTGCGGAGCGGAGCGGGCAGGGAGCGCGCCAGC
Source organism: Myxococcota bacterium (assembly GCA_965250285.1). GTDB lineage: Bacteria > Myxococcota_A > UBA9160 > UBA9160 > UBA4427 > CAYYSY01. The sequence continues at coordinate 3,467,821 of OZ252299.1, read as the reverse complement.
GTGTCGTGCACCTGGCCGAGATAGCGAAGCAGCACGCCCTCGACGCGCGCGACGCCCATGCGCTTCACGTGGTCGTCGAACGCGGCGAGCCCATCGAACATCTCGCGTGCGACGCCCTTCGGCCGAATCGCCTCGGCCCCCACCCAGGGATGCGCGTCGCGAAACAGCGCGAACGTCTCGTAGATGAGGTCTTCGTTGGGCTTCGGGTACGTGATCTTCTCGAGTCTCTCCATGCGCTCGTCGTACTCGATCCCCTCGGCCTTCATCGCTGCGATCGCGTCGCCGCGGGCCTTCTTCTCCATGGCGATGAGGATCGGCCGCGGCTGTTCGAGGATGGCCTCCGTGAAGGCGAGCACGTCGACCGGGGTCGAGTCAGCGGACGGGTCGAGCGCGGACGCGGCCTCGACGAGATAGAGCGAAAGGGCGTGGTGCAGTGAGAAGTCGGCGTCGAGATCTTCGCTGACCCGGATCTCGCCGCCGTGCGATCCGCGATCGACTTCGACGACGCCCGCGACACGCAGCGAGCGGAAGAGTGCGGCGGCGTCCCGACGAAGCCCTGGCTTCGCTGCGGCGGGTTCGTGGCAGCGATCGATCAGCTCGAGTACACGCCGATAGCCCGCGGCGCCGCCCGCGGCCTCGGCCTTGAGGCAGCCGATCAGCAGACCGTGGTCGATGCGAAAGCGCGAGCTCAGGGTCTCGGGTGGGCTCTCGATCAGTCGCTCGAGCGTCTCATCGCTCCATGCCACGTAGCCGCGCGTCGGCGGCTTCTTCTTGACGACCTTCTTGCGGCCGGGCTTCTGCGCGGCCTTCGCTTCGAGCTTCTTGTTCTCGATGACGTGCTCGGGTGCCTGGACGATGACGCTGCCGGCGTCGTCGAAGCCCCGGCGCCCGGCTCGCCCGGCGATCTGCTTGAAGTCGCGCACCGACAGGATCGCGGTCTTCTCGCCGTCGAACTTGCAGAGCTTCGAGAAGAGCACGGAGCGAATCGGCACGTTCACGCCGACGCCCAGAGTGTCGGTGCCGCAGATGACCTTGAGAAGGCCCTGCTGGGCGAGCCGCTCGACCAGCAGCCGATACTTGGGCAGCAGACCCGCGTGGTGGAGCCCGATCCCGTGGCCCAGGATGCGCTTCACGTCCTTTCCGTAGGGCGAGTCGAAGCGAAACCCCGCAATTGCCTTCTGGACGGCCTTCTTCTCTTCTTTGTCGGTGATCTGTGCACTGGTCAGCGCCTGGGCCTGCTCGGCGGCTTCGCGCTGCGTGAAGTGGACGATGTAGATGGGCGCCTTGTGACCGTGGAGCAGCGACTCGACCGTCTCATGGACGGCGGTCTCGACGTAGCTGAAGTCGAGCGGGACCGGGCGTTCGTCGGAGTGAACGCGTGAAACGGCTCGTCCCGTCACGTCTTCGACGTGCCGCTCGATCTCGGACGTATCGCCCAGCGTGGCCGACATGAGCAGGAACTGGGTGCGCGCGAGCTCGAGCAGGGGTTGCTGCCAGGCCACGCCGCGGTCGCGGTCGCCGTAGTAGTGAAATTCGTCCATCACGACACAGGGCGCATCGGTGCGTGCGCCGCTCGAGATCGCCATGTTCGCGAGGACCTCGGCCGTGCAGCACACGATCGGCGCGCTCCAGTTGATGGTCGCGTCGCCCGTGAGCATGCCGACGTGCTCGGCGCCGAAGGCTTCACAGAGATCGAAGAACTTCTCGCTCACGAGCGCCTTGATGGGCGCGGTGTAGAACGAGCGCTTGCCCTGGCACATCGCCATGTAGTGCATGCCGAGCGCGACGAGACTCTTGCCGCTTCCGGTCGGCGTCGACAGGATGACGTGCTGCCCCGCCATCAACTCGAGCAGCGCTTCCTCCTGTGCTTCGTAGAGGGTGAGCCCGGTGTCGGCGACCCAGCGCATGAATCGATCGAGGATCGCCGAACCGTCGACGAGTTCGCCCTCGGGCACGTACTCGCCGAGCCGCGGGCGATCGTCGGGCGGCCCCGGCGTCGAGGCTTCGGTCGCTTCGTCGTTCTGCGAGGATGCGTCTGTCACGGGGCCCGGCCGCCCCTCAGCTGGTGAGCCACCACACGAGGCCGAGGGCGACGATGGCGGCGAGCACGAGCCACGGCAGCAGGCCGAAGTCGGTTTGCACGGGCGTCTCGCTCGGGCGCGCAGGCGGTCCCGGGCTCGGGGCCGACGTTGCCGTCGCCGCTCCCTCGCCGAAGGGGCCGACGACGCCGATCTGCACGGTGATGTTGTCGGTGCCGCCCGCCTCGTTCGCGCGGTCGATCAGCGTACGCACCGCCTCTTGCGGTGCCTGGCTCGCGAGCACTTCGGCGATTTCGTCGTCGGTGATCATGCCCGAGAGGCCATCGGAGCAGAGCAGGTATCGGTCGCCGGGCTGCACGTCCACCGACTGCACGTCGACGACGACATCCGGTTGGGTGCCGATCGCGCGCAGGATCTCGTTGCTCTGAGGGTGAACGCGGGCCTCGTCGGGTGTGAGCTGCCCGCGTCGCACGAGCTCACCCACGACCGAGTGATCGTCGGTGAGCTGGGTCATCACGCCATCGCGGAGTCGATAGCAGCGGCTGTCGCCGACGTGGCCGACCCAGGCCTCACGACTCTCGTCGAAGAGCAGCGCCACCGCGGTCGTGCCCATCCCCGCGAGCTGGCCATCGGTCGAGGCCCGGTCGTAGACGTGCGTGTTGGCGAGCTGAAGCGCCGACATGACAAACTCGCCCGCGGGCCCTGTTTCGCTCGCGAAGAAGTCGCGCACCGTATCGACCGTCATGCTACTCGCGACTTCGCCGCCCCGGTGCCCGCCCATCCCGTCGGCGACGAGCAACATGTGACGATGGCGTTCGGCGTCGCGGAACTCTCCGAACGCGTCCTGGTTGGCCATGCGCACCTGACCGACGTCGGTCGCGCCCGCGGTCTCGAGCGCGTCGAGCGGTGAGCCCGATCGATGCGTCGCGTCACTCATCGCGGTTGCACCCTCGTCGCGATCGTGGGCGTCGTCGTCTCGGTGCGGAGCAATCCGTCCCCCATGCGCACGGCGCCGGTTCACGCACATCGCGGGGTCGCTCGCGATTGCGGGCGACCGGGCGGTGACGTGAAGGGCGCGTCGTCGGACCGCCCGGATGGTAGGAGGTCTCCTCGCAGAGGGGAAGCGACGACACGGGCCCACCCGGTGCCGACCGTTCGCTATCGTGCGCCGTCCGCGCGTCGCGTGCGCGCCATTGCCGACGCATCGAGGGCGGCGGCCACGTTCTCGGTCGAGCCGAAACGAGGGCCGCGGCCACACTCCGGCGAAGTCGAACAGAGGGCCCATGACCCGCGCCGAGAAGGCTCGCGAGATCACCCGGATCCTGCGCGATCTGTATCCCGAGCCCCCGATTCCGCTCGACCATCGCGACGCGTTCACGCTGTTGGTCGCGGTGCTGCTCTCGGCGCAAACGACCGATGAGCGGGTGAACCAGGTGACGCCGTCGCTCTTCGCCGAGGCGCCCGAGCCGGCCTCGATGGCTCGCCTGGGCTCGGATCGGATCCTCTCTCACATTCGCAGCTGCGGCCTCGCGCCGCAGAAGGCCCGCAACATCCAGCGGCTCAGCGAGATGCTGCTCGAGCAGCACGGCGGTGAGGTGCCGGCTGATTTCGAGGCACTCGAAGCACTGCCCGGTGTCGGGCACAAGACGGCCAGCGTCGTCATGGCGCAGGCATTCGGCCGCGATGCGTTCCCGGTCGACACGCACATCCACCGGCTCGCGGCGCGTTGGGGGCTGTCGGACGAGACCTCGGTCGAGAAGACCGAGCGTGATCTGAAGGCGCTCTTCGAACCGTCGGATTGGGGCTGGCTGCACCTCGCCATCATCTTCTTCGGTCGCGAACACTGCCCGGCGCGCGGGCACGATCTGGCGTCGTGCGCGATCTGTGGCTGGGCCGCGACGAAGCGCCGCATGCGCGAAGAAGCGAAAGCCGGCGGCGGCGGACCGGGCTCGCGCTCGAAGCTCAAGGCGGGGGCGACGAAGAAGGCGGCTGCGAAGCGGGCGCGTTCGACGAAGAAGGGCGCTGCCAAGGAGAGGACAGCTGCCAAGAAGAAGAGCGCCGAGAAGCAGCGCTCGCCGCGCAAGTCTGCCCCGGGCAAGAAGAAGGCGACGCGCAGGTCGTCGGCGCGCTGACTCGGCCGCCGAGCGCCACCACGTCGCCGCCGCAGTGGTGGATCAGCCGTGCGCCACCGGGGGGGCGTCGCTGCGTCGAATCAGCACGATTCGCCCGGGCGCATCTTCGGGCAACTCGCCCTCGAGCGGCGTGATCTCGACCCGGCGCCCGACCACCTGCACGACGTACACCGCGCCGTCGCGGCGGACGAACCCCTTGGCCCTCAGCAGCTCGGGCTCGGCCTCGAGCCGGGCTTCGATGGCGTCGAGCGACAGCGCATCGCCCGGCTCCCAGAGCTCGGTCTCGAACTGCTCGTGGTGGTGCGGTCGCGACGCGGGCGCGTCACCGCGGCGATCGACCTCGGTCGCGCTCGGTGGAAAGAGCAGCTCGGGGTCGACATCGCCGTGGACCGCCTCGACGATCGGTGCCTCGTCTTCGATCGACCGGAGGTGCGCGCGGACCGCTTCGAGCTGGGCTTCGCTCACGAGATCGACCTTGTGCAGGACGAGCAGATCGGCGCTCGACACCTGGTCTTCGAACGTGCCCTCGAGATCGCGGCCTTCGGCCACCTGCTCGGCGTTCACGACGACGACCGCCATGTCGTCGCCGACCCAGTCGCGCACCGGATCGCGCCAGAAGTTGAGCTGCGTGTCCCAGGGCAGGGCGACTCCGCTGGTCTCGACGACGATGCGGTCGGGGCGCACCTCTTCGTAGAGCATCTGCAGCGTGTTCACGAGGTCGTCGGAGAGCTCGCAGCAGACGCATCCACCCTCGAGCTCGACGTAGGCCTCGCCGCCGCTGCCGAGCAGCGCGCGGTCGACGCCGAGCTCGCCGAGCTCGTTCGAGACGAAAGCCACACGGCGACCCTCGGCCTGAGCCTGATCGAGGAGCTGCCGCACCAGCGTCGTCTTGCCCGAGCCGAGGAAGCCCGAGACGACGAGCGCAGGCACGCGCTCGCTTGCAGCGGCGGGGCCCGCCGGGTCGGCGGCGTCCGTGTTTCGTTCGGTCGAGGTCGGCATCGAAGCCCGGAAGATAACGGGCAGGCCACGTCGGCCGCGACCGACCAGGGCTATCCTGGCGCCCCCGATCTCACGAACCCCTGGAGCGCACCCGACCCTCATGTCCTCTTACGACTACGACCTCTTCGTCATCGGCGCCGGCTCGGGGGGCGTGCGCGCTGCTCGCTTCTCGGCGGGCTTCGGCGCGCGGGTCGCCGTCGCCGAAGAACGCGACCTCGGCGGCACGTGCGTGAACGTCGGCTGCATTCCCAAGAAGCTGCTCGTCTACGCCTCTCACTTTCGAGAGGAGCTGCACGACGCGCGGGCCGGTTATGGCTGGACGGTCGACGAGCCGAGCTTCGACTGGAAGACGCTGATCGCGAACAAGGATCGTGAGATCGCTCGCCTGAACGGCATCTATGGCCAGCTGCTCGAAGGGGCGGGTTGCGAGCTGATCCAGGGCCGCGCCCGCATCGTCGATGCGCACACCGTGGCCGTCGGGGATCGGCACTACACGACCGAGTCGATCCTCGTCGCCGTCGGCGGGTGGCCGACCCTCCCGAGGCGCATCGAAGGGGTCGAGCACGCGATCAGCTCGAACGAGATGTTCCATCTCGATGAGATGCCGCGGCGGATCGTCATCGTCGGCGGCGGCTACATCGCCGTCGAGTTCGCCTGCGTTCTCCACAATCTCGGCTGCGAGGTGGTGCAGCTCTACCGAGGGCCGCTGTTCTTGCGCGGGTTCGACGCCGACGTCCGCGCCCATCTCGCGCACGAGATGCGCTCGAAGGGCATCGATCTTCGCTTCGACGCCGTGCCGACGCGGATCGAGAAGACCGACACTGGGATCCGCGCCCGTCTCGACGACGGCAGCGTCGTCGAGGCCGACCAGCTGCTGTGCGCCACGGGACGCCATCCGCTGTCGAAGGATCTGGGCCTCGAGCAGGTCGGCGTCGAGCTCGACCGAGACGGCGCGATCGTGGTCGACGACGAGTCTCGTACGAGCGTCCCGAACATCTTCGCCGTGGGTGACGTCACGAACCGCATCAACCTGACGCCCGTGGCGATCCACGAAGGCGCGTGCGTCTCCCGACTGCTCTTCGCCGCCGACTCGGGCCCGACGAAGCCGGATCATCACGAGGTGCCCCACGCCGTCTTCAGTCAGCCGCCGGTGGCGTGCGTGGGCCTCACCGAAGAGCAGGCCGATGTGATGTGCGACAAGGTCGACATCTATCGCAGTGAGTTCCGCGCGCTCAAACACACGCTCACAGGGGGCGAGGAGCGCACGCTCATGAAGCTGATCGTCGATCGCAAGACCGATCGCGTGGTCGGGCTGCACATGGTCGGGCCCGATGCCGGCGAGATCGTTCAAGGCTTCGCGGTGGCGATCAAGGCGGGCGCGACGAAGGCGCAGTTCGACGCGACGATCGGCATCCATCCGACGGCGGCCGAAGAGTTCGTGACGATGCGCGAGCCCGTCGGCGCGCCGGACTGACGAAACGGTGCATCGCCGCCCGCTCCTCGAGATGCTCGACCGCTATCTCGTTCGTCATCCCGACGAGCACGCGTGCGTGGGTCGCATTCGCGCTCTCGTCGAGGGACACGCCGACTGCTTCGAACGCACTTGCCTGCCGGGGCACGTGACCGCCTCGGCTTGGATCCTCTCGCCTGACGAGCAGGCCTGCCTGCTCACGCATCACCGCAAGCTCGAGCGCTGGCTGCAGCTCGGCGGACACGCCGACGGCGACCCCGACCCGCTCGCGGTCGCGCTGCGCGAGGCGCAGGAAGAGTCGGGGATGGCGCAGTTCGACGTGCTCTCCCTCGACGAAGGCGGCGTGCCGATTCCCCTCGACGTCGACGTGCACCTGATCCCGGCGCGCGGCGACGAGCCGGCGCACGAGCACCACGACGTTCGGTTCCTGCTGCGGGCCCATCCCGATCAACCCCTCGTCACGAGCGAAGAGTCGATCGATCTGCAGTGGTTCAGCCCAGAGCGCTTCGCGGCGATGACCGATGAAGAGAGCCTGCTGCGCATGGCGCGCAAGGTGCCGACGGTGCTCGCTTCGCGCTGAGCGGGGGACGCGCTCGGCTGGGGAGCGCCCCAGCGGCAGCCCCGGGTGGGGGGCAGGCACCTCGGGGTGTCGAGTCCGTGACGGGCGGCGGTGGTCGATCGGCACCCATCGGTAGTGCACTACCCAAGTTGCACACGTGTGATGCCCCGCACGGCCCCACGGGCCCATGGCAGTAGTCTGAGTCGCATCCCTTCGGCGAGCGGCAACGGCACACGCCTTGCAATCTTCTCGTCGCGAGGGGCGTCGAGCCTCCCCCGCTCGCCCAGCGATCGGAGGAGGATCTGCGGAACCCGCGAGATCGAGACCGCCCTCAACGGGTGAGCCACGAGCTCGAGGGATTCGGAGGCGAGCCGATGCGGGGTCGCAGTCACCAGAGCGCGGTCGAGCGCGCGATGAGCCGGTCGGACGGACGGATCGAGATCCGTGCGCTCGTGCTGGCGGGCGTGACGGCGTGGATCTGCTCGCTCGCTGGCGCGGTTCAGGCCAGCGAGGCCGATACCGCGGCCATCGCGGTGACCTCGGCCCACGGCGTCACTGCGACGTCGGCGATGGTCGCCGAGTTCGCCGCGCTGCAATCGGCCTATGCGGCCGCGACCGTCACGCGGCCGGCGCCCGTCAGCGCGCTCGACGACACGCGCTTCGACACGATCCCGCGCGCGCTCTCCTCGGTCGACCGGACGCTGTACGGCGACGAAGAGCTCGGTCCGGAGCGCCCGGCGGCGCAGCCCATCGTGATGCTCGAGCGCCCGAAGCTCGGGCCGCTGGTGGTGGAGCAGCCGATGCGCGTCGCCGAGAACGACGTGGTCGTCAAGGTGCGCGCACCCGGACGCCGCCGCTCCTTCGCGACGCTCGAAGTCACCTTCTAGCACCGGCCAAGCAGCCAGCACCCGCCGGCTTGCCCGCGCACCCCGTGCGCCATACTCCTCGATCCGCGCACTCCCGCGCCCGAATCGTCGAGGAGCCCCGTCGTGCCCGAACCCGTCGTGCTGATCGAGAAGAAGGAGGGCATCGCCCTCGTCACGTTGAACCGTCCGAAGGCCATGAACGCGCTCTCGAACGAGGTGCGGGCACGGTTGACCCGGGCCTTTCTCGACGCAGACGCGGACGACGAGATCGGCGTCGTGATCCTGACCGGCGCCGGGGAGCGCGCCTTCACGGCCGGCCTCGACCTGAAGGAGCTCTCGGGCGAAGCCCCGGCCGGCGCCACCGACTCGGCCGCGGCGGTCACTTCGGGCAACGATCTGATTCGCGCAATGGAGGACTGCTCGAAGCCGATCATCGGAGCGATCAACGGCGTGGCGATCACCGGAGGCTTCGAGGTCGCCCTGGCCTGCGACGTCCTGATCGGTTCGACCCGGGCCCGCTTCGCCGACACACACGCGCGGGTCGGCATCATGCCGGGTTGGGGGCTGTCGCAGAAGCTCTCGCGGCTCGTGGGCATCTACCGCGCCAAGGAGCTCTCGCTCACGGGCAACTTCCTCGATGCCGAAACGGCCGAGCGATGGGGTTTGCTCAACCGCGTGGTCGAGCCGGAGGCGCTGCTCGACACGTGCCGCAGCCTGGCCGCCGACATGCTCTCATGCCAATCGCACATGGTGCGGGCGTACAAGGGTGTGATCGATCAGGGTTTCGCCGAGACCTTCGGCCGGGGACGCGAGATCGAGCGCGACGCGAACCGCGCCGCGGGTGTGACCGCCGAGGGCATCCGCGAGGTGAGACAGAAGGTGATGGAGCGCGGGCGCGCGCAGTAGACGCGCATTCGGTGCTGCACGGTTGCACGCGGCAGGCCCGCATTCAGCACTGCGCCCGGGTGCGCGGGAAGGCACCGCGCGCTGTTTCGAATCCGGGCGGGCCGCCCTTCGAGTCGCTTCGCCGCTATGGTTCCGCCATGGCCGAACCCGTCGCCGATCTGCTCACCTACATCGACCGCTCCCCGACGCCCTATCACGCCGTCGCCGAGACCGCCGCCCGACTCGAAGCCGCGGGCTTCACCGCCATCGACGAGGCGGATCTCTGGGCCCACGAGCCCGGCGCGAAGCACTACGTCGTGCGGGCCGGCGGCAGCATCGTGGCCTTCGAGGTCGGACGCGCGGCGCCGAGCGCGGCGGGCTTCCGCATCATCGGCGCGCACACCGACTCGCCGAATCTGCGACTCAAGCCCATCGCCGATCGCGATGCCCAGGGCTATCGCCAGCTCGCCGTCGAGCCGTACGGTGGCGTCCTGCTGCATACCTGGCTCGACCGCGACCTCTCGCTCGCCGGGCGCGTGACCGTCGAGGGGTCGAGCGGGGTCGAGACGCATCTCATCGACTTCGGCCGGCCGCTGCTGCGCGTGCCGAACCTCGCGATTCACCTCTACCGGGAGCTACGCACCGACGGGCTCAAGCTGAACGCTCAGCAGCACATGGTGCCGATCATGGGCCTCGAAGGGGGCCCGGGCGTGCGCGAGCTGCTGGCGACCGAGCTGCGTGCGCGCGAGCTCGCGGACGTTCGGCCGCCCGCCGTGCTCTCGTTCGATCTGATGGCGTACGACACGCAGCCCTCGGGTCTGCTCGGCGCGCGTGGCGAGTTCATCAACGCGCCGCGCCTCGACAATCTCGCGTCGAGCCATGCTGGGCTGACGGCGCTGCTGGCAGCGTCGGCTCGGGGCGAGAGCGCCGCGACCCGGATGCTCGTGCTGTACGACCATGAAGAGGTCGGCAGTCGGAGCGCCCAGGGCGCCGCCGGCAGTCTGCTCCCCGACGTGCTCGAACGCTGCGTGCAGGCGTACAAGGGGGGCGAGGCGCAGGGCCTCGCCCGAGCCGTCTCGCAATCCCGCCTGGTGTCGGCCGACATGGCGCACGCCGTCCACCCGAACTACGCCGATCGCCACGAGCCCGCCCACCGACCCATGATCGGCCGGGGCCCGGTCATCAAGGTGAACGCCAACCAGTCCTACGCCTCGGATGCGGAGACCGCCGGCGAGTTTGCCGCACTCTGCCGGGGCGTCGGCGTCGAGCCCCAGCACTTCGTGACGCGAAGCGACCTCGGGTGTGGCTCGACGATCGGCCCGATCAGTGCCGCGCGGGTCGGCGTGCGCACGGTCGACGTCGGCAACCCGATGCTCAGCATGCACAGCTGCCGCGAGATGGCCGGCACCGAGGACGTCGCACCGATGATCGACGTCCTGACCGCCTTCTACTCGAGCTGAGAGGCACCGCCGCCCGCCGCCCCAGCAGGACATCTGTTCGCGCCCGTCTCTGTCTCGGGATCGAGAGGCAGCCGCGAGGTCGGGGGACGTGTTCCAGCGAAGCGACCGCCGCCGCCCCGCACGCCGCCGCTGGCCCCGAAGTGAGCCCACCGCGGGCCGCGCAGGTCTGTTGGATGCGCAAGCGATCAGGGACGAGCAAGAGCGGCCACCGACCGCGAAGCCCACAAAGGAGGGATTCGAAGTCGGAACACGTCCTCCGACCCCGGCACCCCCTCCCGCCCTGTCCCGAAACCCTACGCCGCGAGCAGCGCCCGCCCGATCACCTTGAGCTCGAGCACCGGCTTCACGCCCTCGAAGATCGGCAGCACCGTCGCGTCGACCACGTAGCGGCTGATCGGGTACTCCTCGGCGTAGCCCCAGCCACCGTGCATCAGCTGACCCTGCTGGGTGACGTCGACCGCCACGTCGCAGGCGAGCAGCTTGGCCTGGGCGGCCAGCGGCGCTGCGGCGCGCTCGTCCTCGTCGAAGGCCCGGGCGGCCGCGTAGGTGATGGCTCGGGCGCCTGCGGTCTTGGCGACCATGCGCCCCAGCGTGTACTGGGTGAGCTGGAACTCGCTGATGGGCTGCGCGAACTGGTTGCGGTCGACGCAGTACTTGGCCGTCTCTTCGATGGCCGCCTGAGCCAGGCCGCAGCCGCGTCCGCCGGTCTGCAGCCGACCCGCCGCGAAGCCCGCCATCTGCAGGTAGAAGCCGCGCCCCTCGCCGCCGTCGCCGCCTACCAGATTCTCGGCCGGGACGAAGTAGTTCTCGAGCTGCAGCGTGAACGAGTGCATGCCGCGGTAGCCGGGCGTCGCATCGGCCTTGCCTTCCATCTTGCCGCCGCCAGGCGACTCGCACTGGAACGCATGGCCGGTGAACGACTCCTTCGGGACGATGAAGAGCGACAGGCCCTTGGCGCCCTTGCTCAAGTCGGGGTCGGTGCGTGCGAGCAGGGCGAGCACGTTGGCGCGGCCCGCGAACGTGCACCAGGCCTTCGGGCCATTGATGACCCAGCCTTCCTGTCCGTCGACGGTCGCGCGCTCGGCGCGGCACTTCACGCCCGCCACGTCGCTGCCGATGTCGGGCTCGGTCACCGACACGGCCGCCATGACTTCGCCCGAGGCGAGCTTCGGCAGCCAGTGCTGCTTCTGCTCCTCGGTTCCGCCACCCATGAGCGCCTTCGTGAGGATCTCGGGGCGCGTGATCAGCGAGCCGGCTGCGGCGAGCGACGCCCGTGAGAGCTCTTCGGTGGTGAGGATCATCGCGAGGTTGCCCATCTCGACGCCGCCGTATTCCTCGGGGATCGAGAGGCCGAAGAACCCGAGCTCGGCCATGCCGCTGATGAACGACTCGGGGACGAGGTCGTCGGTCCGATGAATGTGCTCGGCGTGCGGGCTCACCTCGTTGAGCGCGTACTCGCGAACCTGGGCGCGCACCTGTTCGTGCATCTCATCGAGCGGCGTGTCGTTCACGCCGCGCTGCTCGAGCACCGTCACGCCGATCTCGCGCATCAGGGCTTCGCTCGTCGCGCGACGCAGCAGGTCGCGCACCTCGGCCGGGAACGCCTTCTCGACCGCGGCGTCGCCGATCACGAGATCGTCGGCGATGGCCGACAGGCGATCGCGCAGGCTCCAGACCAGCTCGCCGACGCCGGCGACGGCCACGCGCTCGAAGTGGGGCGTGCCGCGGCCCTCGTTCACCACCTCCTGGTACTGGGCGATCACCTCGTGCGCGGCGGCCACCTCGGTGGCGGCGTACGCGACCCGCTCGGTCGCGACCTGGTGCGAGTCGATCTTCTTGCCGCCGTCGGTCAGCTTCTTCGCGGCGGCGAGCGAATCCTCGAGCAGCGTGGTGGCGGCGGCGACCAGGGTCTGGGCGTCTTGGAGGGAGGGGTGATCGGACATGTCGTCTTCCTGAGTGAGGCGGGCGGCGGACCCTCGGGTCGCGCGCTCGGCGAATGGTTCGTCGCTGTGTTTCGGACCGGGCTGCGGTGGCGTCCTTGGCGAGGCCGAGGTCGCGTCGGGCCTGGTGAACGGGGGGCGCGCCGAGGTACCGAGTCTAGCGTCGCGATCCCCGATTCGCCTGCGAATTCGCGGGTGTACAGATCTGCTGCGGCCGTCGAAGGGGACCTGGAGTCAGCGCCCTGGCTCGGCCGTCAGAGCCAGGCGGCGACCTGCTCGACGAGCGCGGGCGCGCCGAAGATCAAGTCGATCTTGCCCTTCTCCCGGTCGCGGCGGAAGCACCGACCGCCGGCTTCGGCGACGAGCACTTCGGTCGCTGCTGCGTCCCACGGGTTCAGATCGCAGTCGACCATCAGGTCGACGCCGCCCGCGAGCACCTGCGCGTGGCCGAACGCGTCGGTGTAGCCGCGCACCAGGGGCGCCTCGCGACCGATGCGCTCGTAGATCTCGCGCGTTCCGGCCCACTCGAAGCAGATCGGATCGCCCAGCGACACGATCGAGCGCGAGAGGTCGGTCTGCTCCGAGCAGCGCACGGTCTGTCCGTTCCGGGTGGTGCCGCCGCCCTGGCGACCGGCGAAGCGTTCGCCGAGGGCCGGGAGGTCGATCAAACCCACGGTCGATCGGCCGTCTTCGACGAGCGCGATCAACGTACCGAAGAGCGGAATGCCGCGCGCGAAGCTGATCGTGCCGTCGATCGGATCGATGATCCAATTGGGCGCGTCGGCCTTGGCGTCGTCGCCGCCGTACTCCTCGCCGAGCAGCCCGAAGCCCGGGTGTGCCGCCTGCAGAATCCGGCGGATCGTGCGTTCGGCCGCCCGGTCGGCCTCGGTGACCGGCGAGCCGTCCTGCTTCCACTCGACCGCGACATCGCGAAATCGGGGGAGGATCTCTTCCCGGGCGGCGTCGCTGGCCGCACAAGCCGAGTGGAGGGCGGCATCGAGCTCGGCGTCTTCGAGGGCGGCGCTCATCGCAGCGCGTCCAGCGGTGCTTCGACGATGTCGTAGTCGGCCTCGGCCGGCAGCGTGAGCATCGCCTCGCCGGCGTCGTTCTTGTGCACCTCGGGCAGCACCGTGACGATCGGCTTCGCCCGGGCGGCCGCGAAGGCGTCGTCGACCCGGTGATTGCGGCCGAGCTTCTTCAGGTTCACGAGCGTCGGGAAGATGATCGTGCGTTCACCCTTCGCCTCGGCATCGACGGCGTCGTCGACGGTCGTCCAGACCGAATCGACCGACTCGTGGCCGTCGTGCAGCGCGAGCTGGTCGGCGGGCGCCTTCGCCAGGTAGAAGTGCGTGTCGAAGCGCTTCGGCATGAAGACCGGCGTGATCCAGTGGGCGAAATGCACGAGCGCGTCGCACGCCAGGCGAAGCTGCTCGTCGCGCACGAACTCGAGCAGCGTGCGATCCCCCGAGTGCAGCGCCTCGCGCCAACCCGCCTCGAGCCCGCGCAGGCGATCGCCGCCGACGAGCTCGGTCTCGCCCTCGGCCCGCGCGAGCAGGACGCCCGCCTCTTCGAAGGTCTCTCGAATGCCGCAGGCCCGAATCGAGAGCTCGACGTCACCCAGGTCGTCGGCCCCGTCGCAGTGATCGCGCAGCCCCTTCGAGGCGTCGGCGGGGTCGGCCTTGCCGCCCGGGAAGACCAGCGCCCCGGTCGCGAAGTCGATCTGGTGGTGGCGCTGCACCATGAAGACCTCCATCGCGGGGTCGGCTTCGCGCAGCAGCAGGATCGTGGCAGAGGGGACGGGCTCAGGGGGCGTCTTCGACATCGGGGCTCTCTGTGGCTTCTCGATCGGGGCTCGCGGGGCGCGCGGGCGTACGTGACCGCGCAGGGTGGGCTCAGGGCGCCGGTGCGATCGCGGCGGCGACCCCTCGGTCGGCCAGCTCGCGGAGTCGCTCGAAGCTGTAGATGCCCGTCGCGTGGCCGTCACTCCAGTCGATCTGAATCGCATAGCGCCCGACGGGGTGAACCTGCACGGGGTGGATGTCCTCGGGGACGCTGTCGGGGTCGAGCAGGTTCGCACCGGTCCACTCGTCGACGCAATGGGCGCAGGCGCATGCGATCCGCAGCGCGCGCACCGGGTACTCGAAAGCGGCGCCGTCCGCCCAGTCGATCCGGAGCGCCTGCGGCCCCGCCTGCTCGAACCGGGTGGGGGTGGTCGCGGGTGTGCCGCCCTTCGCGTGATCCATCGCCACAGCATACCGGGTCGCGACCGCCGGGCCGGCGCCGGCGTCCGGGCGTTCGCACGCATGGCGCAGTCGCTGGCCCGGGGGCAGGACGCCCCGCTGGCCGGGTGCCCTGCTACCGTCCGGCGCCATGACGAAGACCGACGACGCGATTGCAATTTTGGGTGGGACCGGAGACCAGGGGCTCGGCCTCGCGCTCCGTTTTGCGAAGGCTGGCCGCAAGGTCGTGATCGGCTCGCGCAAGGCCGACAAGGCCCTGGCAGCCGTCGAAGAGGTGAAGGCGGCCGTGCCGGGCGCCGACGTCGAGGGCTACGAGAACGCCGAAGCCACGACGAAGACCGCTCTCATCATCCTGTCTGTGCCGTTCGAGCACACGGCGGGAACCGTGAAGTCGATCAAGGAGGTGCTCGAGCCCGGCGACGTCGTCGTCTCGATGGCCGTTCCGCTCGCAACGGCCATCGGCGATGGGCCGATGCGCACGATCGGCATCTGGCAGGGGTCGGCCGCCGAGATGGTGCAGTCGCTCGTGCCGACCGGTGTCGACGTGGTGTCGGCGTTCCAGAACGTGTCGGCGCATCGCCTGCGCGAGCTCGACGAAGAGGTCGAGTGCGACGTGATCGTCTCGGGCAAGAAGGCCGCACGCGAGCGCATCGAGCCCCTGTGCGAGCTGGTCCCCGGCCTGCGCGCGGTGAATGGCGGACCGCTCGCGAACGCCAAGATCGTCGAAGAGATCACCGCGCTGCTCATCGGTCTGAACATCCGCTACAAGGCGCCCGAAGGCTTTGGCATTCGCCTGACCGGCCTGCCCGACTGACACATCGATGCGCCGCCCAGCGAGCGCGCCGCTGCGGCGTCCGGCGGACGCACCGCAGCTTCCGGAGATGCGCGGCGCCCATGAGTGACGTGCTGCAGCGCCGCGGCGGGCGTGGTCCGGCCGTGCACTGAGGCGTTCTCCACCGAGTCTGTGCCGCGCTGTGTGCAGTTGGGCTCGCGCCATCATGGACACGCAACGCGTGTGTATGGGGTGCGCAACTCGGTCCCCAGATCGGTTCGTCCAGATCCGAACGACGGTTGTGCGAAGTCGGTCGTGCACTACGAGGGGTTGTGGTCCCACTCGCCGTTGACCCCCACATTTTGTGAGATTCACGCTTGACGGGACGAGTGCGCGAGGGCACTTTGAGTCGCACGGGGATGTGATGTTCCTCCTGTAGCCTGGGGGGGTCGCAACTTGGCGGTTGCGGGGAGGAACGCGAGCTCGAGTCAGGGTGAAGTCGAGCGTGAACGGGGATCTGGGGCCTTGGGCCCGCGTTCCCGGGACCTGCCGGATTCAATGCCCTGCTCAGTTCGGGGGCGCCAGTGGTGGCGAACAATGGAGAGCTGTCACCGGCGCCCCTCTCATCTCGGCTTCCCCTCTGAACGCGGGGCCCGAGCCAGCGACTCCCGAACACCAGCGGGAATCAAGTGCAGGCGGTCAGGCGTTCGTGCCTTCGGGCGCGGTGTCGTGCCCTCGGGCTCGGCGCGGGGGTGCCGGTCGGAGAACGACAAGAGCAACGAGAGCAACGAGAGATAACGAGAGGCAACAAGAGCCAAGAGGGGAAGCGAGTCCGACAACGTCACGCGCGTGCGGGGTCGTCCACGAGAGACGCCCCCATCGCACCGGCTGAGCCGAGCCGGCGGTCCGCGAGGCCAGGTCAGGGCCAGATGATCGAAGCCAGGTCACCGAGGGGCGAGCACCCGCGGCGACCGATCCGAGCCCGAACCAAGACGTACCCGTCGCGGCAAGCGACCCCTTCACCGGGTCGAGCCAACCCAGAACCCGACTCCGTCGCCGGACGGATCGGCCATCACACCAACACGAACCAACCGCGAACCAACCACGAATCAGAGATGCGAGATCTCCAACGGGCCCGGGAGGGCTGGGCCGAGGGACGACTCGCCACCGCAGAAAGGGATTGGCCAGTTCGGGGATCGAGGGCCGCGGATCGAGACCAAGCCGCAGCTGGGGCCGACCGCCCATCCGGTGCCCCTCTTGAGACTGGCGATGCGAAGCAGGTGAGCATGTGAGGCGCGCCCCGGGCCGAGAGGTTCGGAGCACGAGACCGAGCCCAGGCGCCATCGAGACCGCCCGAGCCGTACCGCCCACACAGCCCAGCGCAGCCCCGCGAGACCAAGCGAGGCCGCGCGAAGACACCGGACGCTTCCATCCCACGACCGAGAGCGCGCACCAGCGAGCCGACGCAGCCGACCGAGAGCGGCGCGCGGCATCGAGAGCAACACGGCAACGCACGGGACGGTCGACACCCTCAGAGACGCAGCCCTACCATTCCCGCTCGCCAGTCCATCTTGGGGGATAGGACGAAGTGAGCGTTCGAGACATCAACGACAGCACGGAGCAGGACGTCAAGGCGAAGGGCAAGAAGAAGTCGAAGCCTCGTGGCCTCGACATCGCCCGCTACTTCACCACGGCCGGCGAAGACCCGTTCGACAGCGTCGAGTGGGAGCTGCGCAGCGCCATCATCACGAACGAGAAGGGCGAGACGGTCTTCGAGCAGACCGACGTCGAGATCCCGAAGACCTGGTCGCAGCTCGCGACCAACGTCGTCGTTTCGAAGTACTTCCGGGGGCACGTCGGTACGCCCGAGCGCGAGCGCAGCGTCAGGCAGCTGATCGGCCGCGTGGTCGGCCGAATGCGTGAGTGGGGCGAGGAGTACGGCTACTTCCGCACCGACGACGACGCCCAGACGTTCGCCGACGAGCTGACCTACCTGCTCGTCAATCAGAAGGTCGCGTTCAACTCGCCGGTCTGGTTCAACCTCGGCGTCGAGAACACGCCCCAGCAGGCGAGCGCGTGCTTCATCAACTCGGTCGATGACAGCATGCAGGAGATCATGGAGCTCGCTAAGACCGAGGCCATGCTCTTCAAGGGCGGCTCTGGCACGGGCAGCAACCTCTCGTCGATCCGCTCGTCGAAGGAGAAGCTCGCGGGCGGGGGCGAGGCCTCGGGGCCGGTCTCGTTCATGAAGGGCTTCGACGCCTTCGCGGGCGTGATCAAGAGCGGCGGCAAGACGCGCCGCGCGGCGAAGATGGTGATCCTGAACGTCGATCACCCCGACGTCGACGAGTTCATCCACTGCAAGGCCGATGAAGAGAAGAAGGCCTGGTCGCTGATCGACGCCGGTTACGACGGGGGCTTCAACGTCCCTGGCGGCGCCTACGATTCGATCTTCTTCCAGAACGCCAACCACTCGGTGCGCGTCTCCGACGCGTTCATGCGCTCGGCCGAAGCGAACGGCTCGTGGGATCTCAAGGCCGTCACCACCGGTGAGGTCGTCGAGACGCTCAAGGCGAAGGATGTGCTCCGCGAGATGGCCGACGCCGCCCACGTGTGCGGTGATCCGGGCATCCAGTACGACAGCACGATCAACAAGTGGAACCCGGTGAAGACGTCGGGGCGCATCAACTCGAGCAACCCCTGCTCCGAGTACATGTTCCTCGATGACACGGCGTGCAACCTGGCCAGCCTGAACCTCATGACCTTCGTCGACGGGGCGGGTGAGTTCCAGGTCGACGACTTCAAGCACTCGGTCGACATCACGATCCTCGCGCAAGAAATCGTGGTCGATCCCGCCGACTACCCGACGCCGGCGATCACCAAGAACAGCCACCTGTACCGCCCGCTCGGGCTCGGGTACGCGAATCTCGGTGCGCTGCTGATGGCCGAGGGGCTGCCCTACGACAGCGAGGGCGGTCGAAACCTGTCGGCCGCGATCACGTCGCTGATGTGTGGCCAGGCGTACCGGATGAGCGCCGAGATCGCCGAGGCGATGGGGCCGTTCCCGCGGTATCGCATGAACCGCAAGCCCTTCCTCGAGGTGATGGGCATGCACCGCGACGCGGCCTACGCCGTGCCGTCCGAAGGCGTGCAGAGCGATCTCGCCGAGGCGTCCCGCGAGGCGTGGGATGAGGCGCTCGAGCTGGGTGAGCAGTTCGGTTACAAGAACGGTCAGGTGACCGTGCTCGCGCCCACCGGCACGATCGCGTTCATGATGGATTGCGACACCACGGGCGTCGAGCCCGACATCGCGCTCGTCAAGTACAAGAAGCTGGTCGGCGGCGGGTTCCTGAAGATCGTGAACAACACGGTCCCGATGGCGCTGCGCCGGCTCGGCTATGGCGAAGACGAGATCGCCGCGATCATCGCCTACATCGACGACAAGGAGACCATCGAGGGGGCGCCGGGCCTGCAGGACGAGCACCTCTCGGTCTTCGATTGCGCCTTCCGGCCGCACAACGGCCAGCGGTCGATCCACTGGATGGGGCACGTGCGGATGATGGGTGCGGTTCAGCCCTTCCTGTCGGGCGCGATCAGCAAGACGGTGAATCTGCCCGAAGACGCGAGCGTCGAGGATGTGATGGAGGCGTACACCGAAGGGTGGCGGCTCGGCCTCAAGGCGCTCGCGATCTACCGAGACGGCAGCAAGCGCACCCAGCCGCTGAACGCGGGCAAGGACGAAGCCGGAGAGGAGAGCGGCGGCGAGCTGGTCAAGCTCGACGAGATGCGGCCGTACCGGCGCAAGCTCCCCGACGAGCGCCAGGCCTTCACGCACAAGTTCTCGATCGCGGGTCACGAGGGCTATCTCACGGTCGGCCTCTACGAAGACGGCCAGCCGGGCGAGATCTTCCTCAAGATGGCGAAGGAGGGCAGCACGATCTCGGGTCTCATGGACACCATCGCCACGATGACGTCCATGTCGCTGCAGTACGGCGTGCCGCTCAAGGCGCTGGTCGACAAGTTCAGCCACACGCGATTCGAGCCCTCGGGCTTCACCGGCAACCGCGAGATTCCGATCGCAAAGTCGATCACCGACTACGTGTTCCGGTATCTCGGTGGCCGCTACCTCGAGTCGGAGCTGCCGGTCGAAGATGCGCCGGCGGATGACGGCTCGGGCGATGTGGCACCGGCGCCCGTCCGGGTCGCTCCGGCCGCGGGCGGCGCGATGGCTGGCGGATCGGCGACGAGCGACGCAGCGCAGTCGGCGACGTCGTCCTTCGTGAATCAGGCCGACGCACCTTCGTGCATGGACTGCGGCACGATCATGATCCGCAACGGCGCTTGCTACAAGTGCCCGAACTGCGGGAGCACGAGCGGCTGCAGCTAGGATTGGGGGAAGGCGCTCTGCGCCTGGACGCACCTCGCTGATGCGGCGGCGGCGTCTCAAAGGAGCGCGGAAGCGGGGAGACCGTTGGGGGGCGGTCGACCAGGCTTCCGCGCTCCTGCCCTTTTCGGGGCTCGCTACGCTGTGCGTCGCCGCGAACGACGGTGAGACCGGGCAGCCCGGGGCACGTCGGCGCGCGATGACCGCGATGGTCAAGGAGGATTCGTCCATGAGCGGGTTGCGGAAGCCGCGAGACCGTTTCGGGTGGCGCTGCAGCGTGGTGTGGCTCGGGGTCGCCCTGATCGCCCTCACGAGTGGCTGCATCTCGGTCAACATCGGCGGCGCGGGTCGCGGAGAGCTCGAAGAGACGACGGTGCTCGGTCGAAGCGGCCCGAAGCTGCTGTTGCTCGACATCGACGGCCCGATCACAGAGCACGAGCGGATGACGCTCCTCGAAGGCAGCCGCGAGAGCACGGTTGCTCGCGTCGTCGAACAGCTCGATCGGGCGCGCCGCGCAGGCGACATCAGCGCGATCCTCCTGCGGGTCGACTCGCCGGGCGGGAGCGCGTCGGCGAGCGACGACGTCTACCGGGCGATCGACCGATTCAAGCGTGAGACAGGCGTGCCGGTCGTCGCGCAGTTCATGGGCGTCGCCGCATCGGGCGGGTACTACGTCGCGATGGCGGCGGACGAGATCCACGCCGTGCCGACGACGGTGACCGGCTCGATCGGCGTGCTCTTCATGGGGGTCAGTTTCGAAGGGCTGATGGACAAACTCGGCGTGCGCGATCAGACGATCACGGGCGGCGCGCAGAAGGACGCCGGCTCGTTCCTGCGCGACATGACGCCCGAAGAGCGGGCTCACCTGCAGTCGGTCGTCGACGATCTGCACGATCGATTCAAGGATGTCGTCGCGATCGGTCGGCCGAACCTCGACACCGAGGCGATCGACCGACTCGCCGACGGTCGCGTCTTCAGTGCGAGCCAGGCGGTCGACAACGGTCTGGTCGACGTCGTCTCCTCGCTCGAGGAGACCGCCGATCTCACCGCGCAGCGCGCGGGCATCGTCGGCGACTACCGCGTGGTGACGTATCACCGCGGGGCCGAGTATCGGAACAACCTCTACACCCGGCCGCCGCTGCCCGCCCCTGCGGTGGTGGGCGCGCAGAGCGACTGGGGGGCCCTGCTCGAAGAAGCGGGTCTCTCGCGCCCGGGCTTTCACTATCTCTGGTGGCCCGCGGGTCGGTGAGGCTCGGCTGAAAGGGCCGCTGGCCCCCGCTTCGTTCGCGCGGCCGATCTCTGCGCGCTGAGAGCGGGGGGCGTCTCGTTCGGCGGCACCGGCTGCGCTCGCACGCTGCGCGCGTAGCTCTCGGTCGGACGCCTCGCCGGGCCGCCATGTTGCCTCGGGCTTGCCCGCCGCGTTGCACGCGGGTTGCACGGCGGCATGGTTCGCTCGGCGACTCGCTTCGCCCCCGAACCGGTCCGGAGTCAGCTCGGTGCCCAGCGCCTTCGCACATGCCGCGGTCGGAGCCGCCCTCGCGACCCGGTTGCCGCCGTCGAGGCAGCGACTCTGGGTCGGCCTGGTGCTCGCTCTGGCCGCGGCAGCGCCTGACCTCGATGTGATCGGGTTTCGTCTCGGTGTGCCCTATGAGGATGTCTGGGGCCACCGTGGATGGACCCACTCGCTCGCCTTCGCGGCGATCGTCGGCCTCGGATCCTGGCCACTGTGGCGCTCGGCCGGCGCCCGGCAGGCAGGCATCGCCGCGGTGCTGCTGTTCTTCGCCATCGCCTCGCACGGTCTGCTCGACGCGTTCACCGACGCGGGGCACGGCGTCGGGCTGTGGATCCCATTCGACGACGCGCGCGTCTTTGCGCCCTTTCGACCGATTGCGACGTCGCCGCTCTCGCTGCGCGCGTTCTTCTCGGGGCGGGGCCTCGAGATCCTCGCCAGCGAGGCCGTGTGGATCGGCCCCCTCGTCGCGGCCATCGTGTGGGCGCCGCGCCGCCGAACGCGCGGCCGCAAGGCCGCGTCGTCGTCGCCTGGCGTGCGTTGATTCGCTGCCGCGGACGGTGGATGCTTGGGCGCGAGGCGCCGACCCGCCGGCGCTCATGACGGGGGAGCGCGCGTGGTTCGACGCATCTACTGGGTTTCGACGGTGTTGCTGGCCGTGGCCATGCTCGCTGCGGGGATTCAAGACATCCGCCACGCGCCCGAGCTGATCGAAGCCGTCGATCGCCTCGGCTATCCCCACTATCACCTCTCGCTCATCGGATTCGCCAAGCTGGCCGGGGCACCCTTGTTGCTGGTGCCCCGCTTTCCGCGGCTCAAGGAGTGGGTCTACGCGGGCTTCACGATCGACTTCGTCGGAGCCGTCGCCGCGCACGTGATCGTGCGCGACACGTTCGAGCAGACGGCGCCCGCGCTCTTCTGCACGCTGCTCGTCGCGGTGTCGTACACGACCTACCGCATGACCGGCCCGAAGTTCCCGGTGCGCGTCCACGTCTGACGTTCGCTGCCCGCGTTCGTCGACAAGGCGGTGGGCTCGAACGAGAAGGGCGGGGTCCGGTCGATGACCGGGCCCCGCCCTCGTGGCTCGCGCGCGTGCGAAGCGACTACATCTGCTGGTAGTCGGGGCCTTCGCCGCCCTGCGGCGTCGTCCAGGTGATGATCTGGTACGGATCGGCGATGTCGCAGGTCTTGCAGTGCACGCAGTTCTCGTGGTGGATGAAGAGCTCCTTCCGCTCGGGATCGTCCTTCTTCGGCACCATCTCGTACACCGCGGCCGGGCAGAAGTGCTGGCACGGGTTGCCGTAGTCGCGCACGCAGTCGGTCTCGCAGACGTCCGGCTTGGCCACCTTCAGGTGCTTCGGCTCGTCGATCTCGTGCTGGGTGCCCGAGTAGCCGACGAGGTGCTCCTTCGAGAACGTCGTCTTGCCGTCGAACTCGATCGGCGCGTGCGACTTGCGATCGAAGTACCCGGGCGGCAGCTCCCAGACCTTCTTGACCTGGTCGTGCGGCGCGTGGGTCTTGAGCCCGTCCTTCACGCCGCGGCCGCCGGTCACGAGCATCGCCGGGGTGTTCACCGCCATCAGGAAGAACGGCGACACCTCGATCGAGCCCTGGAAGTTGCGCGCCTCGTAGTGCTCCTCGTAGAGCCAGCTGTCCTTGAAGCGCTCGGTGTAGCCGCCCAGCGTCGTGGTCGTGAAATCCTTCTTCGCCATGGCTTCGACGATCGTCTCGGCGGCGAGCATGCCGCTCTTGATCGCCGTGTGGACTCCAGCGAGCTTCATGATGTTGAGCATGCCGGCCGAGTCGCCGACCAGCATCGCACCGTCGCAGTAGAGCTTCGGAATCGAATAGAGGCCGCCCGAAGGCACGCACTTCGCGCCGTAGCGCACGAGCTCGGCGCCCTCGAGCAGATCCTGCATGAACGGCACCTGCTTGAAGCGCTGGGCGTTCATATGGGGGTCGTTGCGCGGGTTCTCACTGTTGAGGGGGGTCACGTATCCGAACGACACGAGGTTGTCCTGCATGTCGTAGAGCCACATGCCCTCCATCTGGCCGAACAGGTCGGGCCAGAGGGAACCGTGGATCACGCGGCCGGGCTTGTGCTTCTCGGGCTTGACGCGCCAGATCTCCTTGATGCCCGTCTCGTAGGTCTGCGGGTTCTGACCGTGCAGGCCGAGCTTCTCGATGATCGTCTTCGAGCAGCTGCCGCGGACGCCCTCACCGAACACCGTGACCGGCGCGAGGATGTCCATGCCGGGCTGGAAGGTGCTCTTCGGCTTGCCCGACTCGTCGAGGCCCATGTCACCGGTGCGGATGCCGATGACCTTGTCGCCATCCCAGAGCACCTCGCTGGCGGCGAAGCCGGGGTAGATCTCGATCCCCATCTCCTCGCACTTCTCGGCCAGCCACTTGACGACGTTCGAGAGCGAGATGACGTGGTAGCCGTTCTTCTGGAACTGCGGGGGCGTCACCGGCGACTTGACCGTGCCGCCCCTGAAGAACGCGAGGAACTGAGAGTCGGTCGCGACGTGCTCGGTCGGGAAGCCCTGCTCGACGAAGTCGGGGATCAGCTCCTGGATCGCCTTGGGGTTCATGACCGCGCCCGAGAGCTGGTGCTCGCCGACGCCCGCTGCCTTCTCGATCACCAGGATCACCGGCGGCTCGATCGGATCGACGCCGTTGGCCTCGGCCGATTCGTTGTGGGCTTCGACCTGCTTCATCAGGTGGTAGGCCGAGGCGAGGTTGGCCGGGCCGGCACCGACGTAGAGGACGTCGACCTCCATGCTTTCGCGTTCGATCTCGCTCACTGTGCTCTCCTCGCTGGGCTCCCCGGGGTCCACCCCGGCGGCCGGTCGCTGGACCGGACCTCCGGTGGCGGCTGCTGGGAGCCGTGGCTTTCAGGGGCTGTCTCAGGCGCTCCGGGGCACTCCGAGTGGGCGCGGATGACCGCTCGAAAGTAGGCGAGGGGGCATGGCCAAACAAGGAAACCTGGAGTCATTCCGGGCACACCCCAAGGGGCCGGCCTTCGCGGCGTGCCGGTTTGTCCAACCCCGCGATGGCTTCAGACGCCGCTCAGCCGGTCCGATGACGCAAGGAGCCGAGCCCGCGAAGGGGCCGGCTGATGGGCGCCGCCATCGACGCAGCAATTGGCTGCTCGGTGGCAGGCCCGCGAGACAGGGGTTCGAGGCGTGGCCACCCGCATCACCGATCAGTGCATCTCGTGCGGCCTCTGCGAGCCGGAGTGTCCGAACGAGGCGATCCACGAAGCGGGCGCGATCTACGTGATCGATCCCTCGCGATGCACCGAGTGCGTCGGCTTCCATGCGGTCGAGCAGTGCGCTGCGGTGTGTCCGGTCGCGGTCTGCGTGCCCGACCCCGGGCGCGTCGAGTACGAAACCGACCTCTTCGAGCGTGCGAAGAAGCTGCACCCCGAGCGCGCGGCCACGCTCGAGCTCGGGCCTGCGACTTCGCGCTTTCGTCGTCGCTGAGCGCGCACTCGCTGAAGCGCGCGCGCTCAATCCCGCGCTTCGTCGCTCGGCGCCAGCACGCCGCGCAGCGCCAGCAGCAACACGGTGCCGGTGCCGAGCACCATCGCAGCGGCCCAGAACGGCGCGCCGAGCTCGACCTCGTCCATCAAGATGCCGGCTCCGATCGCGCCGAGGACGCGGCCGGTGATGCCCATGGCGTTCGCCTCGCCGAGCAACTCACCCGCCTCGCCCGCGGCGCACGCCCGTGAGTAGATGCTCGTGAAGATCGGAAATGTGAAGCCGTTGCCGAGCGCGATCAACATGCCCACGGCGTACAGACCGGCCTGGTTGCCCATCAGCGGGACGAGTCCGAGGCCGACCGCCATGACCATGCAGCCCGCGATCATCAGAGCGCCCTCGTTGCGCCGCGTGGTGACACGTCCGACGAGCCATCCCTGGGTGAAGACGACGACGACGCCGAGCGCGGCAAAGAGGAGGCCGATGTCGAATGGCGGCATCTCGAAGCGCTGCAGCAGGTAGATCGGCAGGCTCGCCTCGACGACCGCAAAGCCCAGGTAGAGGTGGAGCCAGAGGTACAGGAAGATGCCGATTGGGCGGTCGTGTGCCTGCCCGATCACACGCAGCGGTGTCGGCACGAAGGTGGGGGCGAGCTCGCGCCAGTCGGGTCGCGCGAGGCCCGCGGGTCGCGTCTCGGGCAGAAAGAAGAGGGCGCCGACGAAATTGACCGCCGCGATCGCGCTCACGGCGTAGAAGGGCCAGCCGGGACCGACGTCGTCGAGCAGACCACCGAGGGCGGGCCCGAGCACCATGCCGACGCCCGCGGCGGCGCCGATCTTGCCCATCCCGCTCGCGCGTTCGCTCGGCGGCGTGATGTCGGTGATGACCGCCTGCGCCGTGCCGACGCTCGCCGCGAAGAATCCGCCGAGGATCCGGCTGACGTACACGAGCGCGAGCCCGTCGGCCAAGGCGAGCAGGACGAACGACGCCACGGTGCCGGCGAGCGACACGAGCACGACCGGACGCCGTCCGAAGCGATCGGAGCACCAGCCCCATGCCGGGAGGAAGACGAGCTGGGCGCCGGCGTAGGCCGCGAGCAGCAGGCTGATGCCGAGTGCGTCGGCGCCGAATCGGTGTGCCATTTCGGGCAGCACGGGGACGAGCACGCCGAAACCGACGAAGTCGACGAGGATCGTCGTCGCGACGACGATGATCGCCGGACGGCGGCCCGAGCCCGAGAGCGGTGGCGCAGGGTGGGGTGTCTGGGGGGGCATCGGTGCGCGATTCTCGCACCGTCGTGTCAGGGCCGCGAGCCGCTGAAGGGCTGGGTGTGCATCGCCTCGGACGCGCGCGCAGCGCTCATCACGGGCGCGAGCGCCCTTCACCGGTGGGTATACTGACGCGATGAAGCGCACCGAGTCCATCGTCGTCGATCTGCTGCGCGACTTCCTCGACGCCCATCAGGCCCTCGCGCGGCTGGTCGAAGCCCACGACGAGGATCGTCTCTCGTTCGAAGACGTCGCGGCGTGGGCGGGCGACGACGCCTCGAGCGTGCTCTACCGCCTGAAGGAGCATTGCCACGCGTTGCTGCGCGCATCCGGCCCGCCCGACGCCGGCGAGATCGGTCCAGCCGAGCTGCTCGATCTGGTCGCGGGCTCGCTCTTTCACGAGGCGATGAAGCTCCGCGAGAACCTCTACCAGATCGAGGCCTACGCGGGCCGGTTCGAACGGCTGCGCGCCCGGGCGAAGCCCTCCCACGCCGAGTCGATCCGAGAGCTCGAGCATCTGCTCGAGCTCTCGGGGCGACACCTGCACGAGGCGTTCTACGAGGCAAGATCGCTCATGGAGCTGGCGCGGCGACACGTGCGTGCGTTGCTCGCCGAGCATGCGACGAGTGGCCTGCTCGCGCGCTGCCTGCACGAGCGGGCGGTGCAGGTCGACCGGGTCTTCGTCGCGCCGGCGTACGATGGACCGGGGGAGGATCTGCTCGATGAGCTCTACGGCGGGGCCCCGGCGGCGGCGCTCGTCGTCGCACGCTCCTACCTCGAGAGCGCCTACTTCGAAGAGGCGCTCGAGGCCCTCGGGCTCGCGACCGAGCGTGGGGCCGATCCGGCGCTGACGCGCAACATGATTCGATATGCCGAGGGCATGCGCGCTTTCCTGCGAGGCGCCTACGCGGAGAGCGTCGATGCGCTCGGGGCCTGGTGCGAGGCCGGAGGCGCGCACGAGGCGCCGATCAAGGCGCGCTACGCCGCGGCGGCCATGGCCCGGCTCGACAAGCTCGTCGAAGGCGATGACGCCGCCGAGCTGGTCGCCCGGGCCAAGACGCTCTGCGATCGATTGTCAGAGCAGGCCGGGGCCGACGAGACCTGACGTTCGCCGCGATGGCAAGGAGCGTCGACGATGTTGCCTTCGCTTGCGTCTACGCCTTCGCGGCGGTCGCGGCGGTGCGCTGCTTCTGGAACTGATACAGCCAGCCGCTCAAGCCGATCACCACGAGCGCGACGCCGATCCACTGCGGCTCGGTCATGCCGAGCGCCACGCGGTCGTTGACCCGCCAGTGCTCGATCACGATGCGGCCGGCGCCGTTGGCCATCAGGTACTCGCCGATCAGCCACGGGCTGGTGTGCCGTCGCGACCAGAGCAGGCCGGCGATCGGGAGCAGCCAGAAGACTTCGTAGAGCTGCGTGGGGTGCACCGTATCGAGCGTGGGCGGGGCGCCTTGCGGGAACGAGACGCCCCACGGCACGTTGGTCACCTTGCCGTAGTCGTCGCCGACGAGAAAACACCCGATGCGTCCGAAGGCCTGACCCACGGCGAGACCGGGCGCCACGTTCTTCGCGAACGTCCCGACCGGGATCTTGTGGACGCGCGCGCCGATGATCGCCATCAGCGCCCCGCCCATCAGCCCGCCGTACCACGTCATGCCCGCACGGTCGAAGAGCAACTGTGTGAAGGGCAGACCCTCGCGGATCGACACATCGACCGCGTAGTAGAGCTTCGAGCCGAAGACGCCGCCGAGCATGATCCAGATCAGCAGGTTGGGTGCCTGCTCGACATCGAGGCCATCTTCGGCCATCGCCTTCGCCGTGATGTAGTACGCGGCGAGGAAGCCGAGCGCCATCATCAGCCCGAAGGTGGTGACGGTCAGCTCGCCCCAGGGATGCGGGATGGAGAAGACGATCGGGTACATGGCGGCGCAGCCTACGGGATGGGGACGGGGGCGGCAATCGATCCGATGACGTCGGCGGGTGCACGGGGCAGCGGGCGCCTTCTGCGCCGGCGCGGCGTCGAACGGGCGCGTCGCCGCGTGGGGCTATTCGTGGGGGAAAGTGATGACGACGGCCGTGCCATGACCGGCTGACGTGTCGAGCCGCACGCGGCCGCCGTGGGCGATGGCAATGCGCTCGACGAGGGCGAGGCCGACGCCGCTCGATTCGCGCCCTTCGTCGAAGCGACGCTGGCGGCCGCCCGCCGTGTCGAAGGGCTCGAAGGCGCGTCCCTCCACGCTCGGATCCATCCCGGGGCCGGCGTCGGCGACGCGCACGTGCGTGCCGTCGTCGTCGCGAACGAACTGCACTTCGACGTGGCGCGGCTCTGACGGTGCGCCGTGCTGCAGGGCGTTGCCGATGAGATGGCGCAGCGCGAGCTCGAGCTGGACCGCATCGCAGTAGACGAGCGGCGGATCCTGCGACACGAGGATGCGCATGCCCGTGTCGTCGAGGGCCGGTTTGAAGTCGGCGGCCAGTGCTTCGACGATGCCGATCGGGTCGATCCAGCCGGGGTTGGGGGGCTGCTCGGCGAGGTTCATCAGCTGTGAGAGGTCGTTGAGCCGGAGCTCGATGCGTCGGCCCGCCTCGACGATGCGGCCGAGAAAGTGCCGGCCGTTGTCGCCGAGGCGCTCGGCGACGTCTTCTTCGAGCAGGCCTGCGAAACCCTTCAATGCAACGAGCGGTGAACGGATCGTATGCGACAGCGCGTGCAGGTCGCGTTCGAGTGACGCGATGCGCTCGGCCTGTCGCGCGCAGCGGGCCTCGAGCTCGTCTCGCGACTCGTCGTGGAAGCCACCGGGCGATCCTTCGCCCGGTCGCGCGCACGAGACGCCCTTTGCATCGCGAGGCAGCGGGGCTGCATCGGGTACTCGAGGCGGCGCATCCATCGTAGGGTCGCGGTGGGTCATGGGGGGTCTGCGGCTTCGCCCCGTCAAGCTACCAGACTGGCGGTCAGGGGCCGACTTCAAAATGGCGTTCGAAAAAGATACCCCCGATTCCACCTGAAATTTCATCGGGTCCTGCCGGTCGATTGCCCCACGGCGGAGCGGAGGTGTGCACCGGCGGGGGCCAGGGGCCGGATTTCGTGGCTCTCGAGGTGGGCCACCGGTATCCTTGGTGTCGTTCCTCACCAAGCCGCCCCCCGACACGGCTTGGTCGGTGCCGCTGCATGCGGCGCTCGGCCAGCGCAGTCTCCGGGGCGAGCGGTCCAGGAGAAGACGGTGGCCCCCCAGAGCGAGACCCAGCCTCAGCTCGATCCCCAGGGCGACGCAGTCGGTCGCGCGCGCGACATCGCGCCGCGTCGGATGCTCGTGCTGACCCTGGTGGCCCTGTCCCTCGGGTTACTCAGCGCGCCGACCCTGCGCGACACCTCGTCGGTCTCGGCGCCGAGCGCGGCCGCCGTGCCGACCACCGCGGAGCAGATCGACGAGGTGCTGGCCCTCGCGAACCCCGGCCTCGCTGCGTACGAGCGCCATCGCATCGTGTCGGCCGTGCTCCGCTCGGCCCACCGCTACGAGCTGCCGCCCGATCTCGTGCTCGCCGTGATCATCGTCGAGAGCGATGCCCGGCCCGAGGCGTCCTCGCCGAAGGGGGCGCTGGGTCTCATGCAGGTGATGCCGCACATGATGCGCCCCATGGCGCTCGCGGGGAACGCGATGACCGTCGAGAGCAACATCGAGGCGGGCTGCTTCATCCTCTCGGACAACATCCGCCGGTGGGGCTTCGAGCGCGGGATCTCCGCGTATTTCTGGGGGACGGACGTGCGGGATGGCCGCTACCTCGCCAAGGTGCTCGCCGCCCGCGACCGCGTCCGCGAGCTCGCTGCTTCCTGATCCAGCGTCCCCGCTGGCCCATCTGACCCAGTCGGCCGGACGACTCCGTTCGAGGCGTCGCGCCTTCAGCCCGCGCCGTTTCGTGGCAAGCGCCATCGATCGCGTACCATGCACGTCGATCCGTCGCGCTGCGCGTTGCAGGGCGACGCCGATGCGGACGCGAAGGAGCGGCGCGTGAGTCGGAGCGGGCGATGAGCGCCTCGTTACAGGATCTTCGGCGGGTGGAGACGCGCTTCGAGGGGGCGGAAGGCCGCTCGCTGTTCCGCCGCGCGTGGCTGCCCCCCGACCCGCGGGCCGTCCTCGTGGTCGTCCACGGCTTCGGCGAGCACTCGGGCCGATACGAGACCCTCGCTCGCTTCTTCGCTCAACGGGATTTCGCCGTTCACGCGTATGACCACGTGGGGCACGGGCAGTCGAGTGGACGCCGCGGCCACGTCGACGGTTTCCACTGGTTCCACGATGACCTCGAGCGCTTCGTCGAGCAGGTGCGAACCGCGCACCCGGGCCTGCCGCTGGTGCTGCTCGGGCACAGCATGGGCGGCCTGATCGTGGCGAGCCTGGCCGGCCTGCGGACGCCCGATGCCGATCTCGTCGCGACGTCGGGGGCCGCGCTCGCGGTGGGGAAGGGCGTCTCTTCGTTCAAGCTGTGGCTCGCCCGCGTGCTGCGACGCATCTGGCCGACCCTCGCGATCGAGGCCGGCCTCGACGTGCAGGGCCTCTCGCGCGACCCCGAGGTGATTCGCGCCTACGAAGCCGACCCGCTGGTGCACGGCAAGGCGTCGGTGGCGTTCGGCGCCTCGATGAACGAGATCACGGTGCAGGCGCTCGAGGCCGCACCGAACGTGCGGCAGCCGATGCTGCTGCTGCACGGCGAAGACGATCCGCTCTGCGAGCCCGAGGGCAGCCGGCGGTTCTTCGAAGCCCTGCCGCATGCGAGCGTCGCGGGCAGCGCGCTCCAAGTCTATCCCGAGCTGCGACACGAGATCTTCAACGAGCCCGAGCAGGAGCAGGTCTTCACCGACCTGCTCGACTGGATCGACGCGCAGCTCGCCGAGACCGAGGCCTCGCGGCCCGCCACACCTGATGCAGCCCTGGAGGGCGCTTCGGCATGAGCCGCTCGCAGGCGGACGATCCCGGCGGGCTCACCCACCTCGACGCCGAAGGCCGTGCGCGCATGGTCAACGTCGGCGAGAAGGCCGTCACGCACCGCGTCTGCATCGCGCGGTGCGAGGTGCACATGGCGCCCGAGACCCTCGCCCGCATCAGTGCGGGTGAGATGCCGAAGGGCGACGTCCTCGCGACGGCCCGCATCGCCGGGATCCAGGCGGCCAAGCGTACCGGAGAGTGGATCCCGCTCTGCCATCCCATGCCCATCGACTCGGTCGAGGTGTTCTTCGAGGCCGACCCGGCCGAGAGCCTGGTGCGGGTGGAGGCGCGGGTGGAGGCCCATTGGAAGACGGGTGTCGAGATGGAGGCGCTGGTCGCTGCCTCGGCCGCCGGGCTCACGCTCTACGACATGTGCAAGGCGATCGACCGGGGCATGACGATCGACGCGGTCCGGTTGGCGTCGAAGAGCGGCGGTAAGAGTGGCACCTGGGTGCGACCCGGTGAAGGCGAGCGTCCCCTCGCGGGAGAGGATTGATCGCCTCCGGCCCGGACGCCCACGAGCCCGATGCGGCCCCGCGCCCCGAGGGGCAAGAGGCCGACGAGACACGTGCGTCGGAAGGCCCCCAGGCCGCCCCCCGTGAGGATTCGAGCGAAAATGTGACCCCCGAACGGGAACCGGAGACGTCCGGACGGGATCCCTCCGACCACGAGAGGCGATTCATGGCATACCCGTACGTCGAGAGCAGTCAGGCCCCCATGGTCACCCACACCGCCGCCGCAGCTGGCCGCGGTCGCGTCATCGTGGATGACCCCGACATCGAGTTGGTGAATCGCTGGAAGGATGGCGACGAGTCGGCTTTCGAGGAGCTCGTCAAGCGGCACGAGCAGCGGGTCTTCCGCCTGCTCATGCGCATGATGGGGACCCGCGAAGAGGCCGAGGACGTCGCCCAGGAGACCTTCCTCAGTCTCCACCGGCACGGTCGCCGCTTTCGCGCCGAGTCGCGTTTTTCGACCTTCGTCTATCGCGTGGCCGCGAACGCCGCGCTCAATCGCCGGCGCTCGCTCGGCCGAAGCCGCGCGCGCATCGAGAAGCTCAAGGTGCGCAACGAGGCGGGCGACGATCTGCCGACCGCGCCGCGCAACCCCGAGGACGCCACCGCGGGGGCCGAGCTCACCGCGCGCGTGCGCGAGGCGCTGCAAGAGCTCTCGCCTTCGCTGCGCATGCCGGTGATCCTGTACGACATCGAGGGGCTCTCCTACGGCGAGATCGCCAAGGTGCTCGGCATCGCCGAAGGCACCGTGAAGAGTCGCATCCACCGAGCACGCAAGGCCTTACGCGACGAGCTGAAGAGCCTGCTGCCCCGCGCCGATCAGGACGCCGTGCTGTGAGCCCTGCGCTCGACCCGCGTGGCGTCGACGCGACGCGCACCGCCCAACGGCGTGCGACGTCGACCTTCCGTTTCGAATCCGCTGCAACGCGCGAGGCCTCCGACCGGAGCGCATCGCCGGAGAGGGCCGAGAACCCGTGAACTGTGCTGAAGTTCGCGCCAAGATGGGCGACTACCTCGAGGGCCAGCTCGGTCTGACCGACCGCGCTCTGCTCGATGCCCACCTCGACGGTTGCCCAGTGTGCTCAGCCGAGGTGGCCCAGATGCGTGCCACGATCGGTCTGCTCCGCAGCCTTCCCGAGCCCGAGGTACCCGGCGATTTCAGCGCCAACGTGATGCGGCGCATCCGCAATGGCGACGCGAAGCCCTCCTTCATGGATCGGGTCAACGCGTTCTTCGAAGACGCGTTCTCACCGCGCGTCCTCGCCCCCGCGTCGGCCGCGCTGCTTTCGGCGGGCTTCGTGCTCTGGGGCCAGCAGGTGGGTCTCTTCGAGCCCGGCGGAGACTGGATGCGTCCGGTCGTCGGCGACGCGGTCGAGGTCGCGCGCGAAGAGGTACCGGTGTCTGTGCAGGCCGCGAACGGCGCCAACGACACCGGGGCGCTGCGAGCGCGCGAAAGAACGACCACGGCGGGCTCGCAGCTCGCCAGCCTCGCGCCGGCCGATTCTGTGCCCGCCGCGTCGGAGCGCGACGCATCCTCCGGCCCCGCGGCCGGCCCGGCGCCGATCGTCCGACTGCACATTGCGCTCGACACGACACCGCCGCCGTATCAGATCGACCAGAACCATGCGGCGCCGGTACCGGCCCCCGTCCCCTTCCGATCCGAGTGGGGTGCGGGCCATGCGCCGCCGCAGTCGATCGCCGTCGCCGGTCGCAATCCGGCCGGTCTCGGTGATGCGAGCTCGCTCGATGCCACGTTGCGCCGCCCGGCGGTCGCGCCGACCGCGCGCTACGGGGTCGGCAGCGACGAGGCGCGCGCGCAGCCGCGTTCACGCGACGACTGGCTCGCGATCTTGGAGGGCAACCCGCAACAGTTCGCCCAGCAGCTCTCGCAGCTGACCCTCGCGGAGCAGGAGCTGTGGGTCGACCGACTCGCGCGGCACGCCGCCGAGCAGGGTTCGCTCGACCGCATCGTCGAGCGCCTGCGCAACGCCGGCGGCGACTTCGGCGCCGTGCTCGCCGACGACTTCGCCGCCGTCGGTACGGCGCAGCAGCAGCCCTGAGCCCTGAGCCAAGAGCAGCCCTGAGCCAAGAGCAGCCCTGAGCCGACCGCCGACCGCCGGCCCCGAGCCCGAACTCGCGGCCGCCGCGGCGAGGGCTGGTCTTCATCGGGTCGGGAACGCCGCCGCGGCGAGGGCTCGTCTTCATCGGGTCGGGAACGCCGCCGCGTCGTGCACCGACGCACGGCCCATGTACTCTCCGGGCGCGCGCGGCGCAGGTTCGATCGAGTTGCTGCCTGGGCGCATCGAACTCCGCCCACGACCGCAAACGCCCGTCTTCAGCCGCCCCATGTCGCCGAACCGCCGAACCCACCCGCCGCATCGACCCGACTTCGCCCGCGCCCTCTGCGCCGGTGTCCTCGTGTGCCTCGCGCTCTCGAGCGGCCTCGTGCCGCGGTCGGTCCATGCCGACGAATCGCCACCGGCACCCGAGCCCGAGATCCTCGATCTCACGCCGCCCGAACCCGACGAATGGAGCTTTCGCTACGTCGTCGCGCCCATCGGTGCTCTGTTTCGGGGGCGCTCGCACTTCTACGCGGCCCGCGAGATCGAGATCGATACGACGCCACCTGGGGGCTACGTCGATCTCTTCTACGTCCGCGCGGGCTTCCAGAAACGCTTCGAGCAGGCCGAAGCGCCGGTGCGCGTGATCCTGCCGTCGCGGCTCGATGCCGGACCCCGCGACACGCTCACGATCCGCGCGTTCGCCGAGGGCTATCAGCAGCGCACGCGCCGCATCAAGGTGCGGTCCGGCGTCGAGAAGGTCATGATCGATCTCTCGCCGCTCCCGAATCGGCTCGAGGCAGTCGGCCACCGATACTTCGCGGGCCGGTCGTCGCTGTCGTTCATGACGAAGGAGGCGCTTGCATTTCGCGTCCAGGAGAGCGATGACGGCCTCTCGCTGATCCTCAATGAGACGGCAATGACGAAGCGGGCCCGCGCGAGCGTCGAAGAGATCCACAGCCCGCTCATCGGTGAGAGCTACGCACAGCAGCTCGGTGAGGACCTGCTGGTGAAGATGGTGCTCACGCCCGAGGGCAGCGAGCGATCCGAGCTGCGTTCGCGTCAGGACTACGACGCGCCGCGCGAGCTCTATGCGTTCGTGCTCGAGCTGGCTCCGACCGACGGCGGCGCCGACGTCGTCCGCCGCGCGCAGGCGGCGCTCGCGGGCCTCGATGCCTCGGTCATCGAGGGCTGTCGCCTCGCGTTCGACGACGCGCTTCGTCGTGAGCTCGACGCCGGTGAGCTGGCTCGTGCGCTGGTCCCGCGCGGCTCGTTCGTCGACCCCTACGTGCGCGCTTCGATGCGACGCCTGGGCGACCTGTCGGCCGATGGTGTCGTCGATTTCGAAGACGGCACGCGGTACCGGCCGGGCGTCGACATCGAGCTCGAGATGGCGCTGACGCAGCCGGGCGCGGCCCGGGGGTTCCTCGCGCTGCTCGACGGTTTCGTCGCTGCGCTCGAGCCCGAAGCGTCTCGAGAGGACGCGCTGAGGGGCCTGCTCGGGCCCGAGCTGCCGCCCGCGGCGTTCCGAGCCGCAGTCGAAGCCGCCCGAACGAGCGAGGCGAGCTGCCGTTCGGGGGCGTGAGTCAGAGGCGACCTGCGCGCCATCGCGGCGGGTTTGACCCTAGTCTGACCGTTCGCGGCGGCGCTCGCGCCGCGTCGAAATCAGAGGCGACCTGCGCGCCCGCGCAGCGGGTTTGACCGAAGTCTGACCGTTCGCGGCGGCGCTCGCGCCGCGTCGAAATCAGAGGCGACCTGCGCGCCCGCGCAGCGGGTTTGACCGAAGTCTGACCGTTCGCGGCGGCGCTCGCGCCGCGTCGAAATCAGAGGCGACCTGCGCGCCCGCGCGGCGGGTTTGACCGAAGTCTGACCGTTTGCGGCGGCGCTCGCGCCGCGTCGAGATAGGCTGCGCAACCCCGGTCCCCGGGACTCCTCATGAAGGCGTTGTCCGAGCGCACCGCCAGCGCGCCGATCGCGCGGGCCGGCGCGAGCCACGAAGACGAATCCGGCGAGTTCGACGCCGGCGACCTCGCACCCGCCGCGCTCGTGCACCGGGTGCTGCGTCCTCGCCGTCGGCGCGCGGGTGGGCTCGGTCTGGCCGAGGCGCTCCTCGATCGCGTGGGTGGCCTCGACGGGTTGGCGAGGGCCACGGCCGAAGAGCTCTCGCGATTGCCCGGCGTCGGCCGGGCCGGCGCCGATCGGCTGGTCGCGGCCGTCGCGCTCGGTCGGTGGGTCGCGACGCGGCGCGCGCGGCGCGGCGTTGCCTTTCGAGCACCGTCCGACGTCGATCGGTATCTGCGTCCGCTCGTCCGCGATCTCGAGATCGAGCAGTTCCGTGTGTTCGGCCTCGATGCGCGGCACCGCATGCGGGCCGAGCATGTCGTCTCGGTCGGAACCCTGACGGCGAGCCTGGTCCACCCGCGCGAGGTCTTTCGCTTCGCGGTCCGCGAGAGCGCGGCGGCGATCCTGATCGCGCACAACCATCCGAGCGGCGACCCCTCGCCGAGTGCTGAAGACGCCGCCGTCACCGAACGGTTGGCTGCGGCGGGTCGTCTCGTGGGCATTCGTGTCGTCGACCACGTGATCGTGGCGGGCGACGGCTACTACAGCTTTCGAGAGGCCGGGCAACTCGAGGATGCCGGCGCGCTGTCATGAGGCGCGTTCGGGCCACACTTGCACGTCCGCCGCCGCGTCCGTCGGCGCCCAGAAACGACGAAACGGCGCGCCTCACTGGACGTCGCCGTTTCGAATGTGCTCCCGACAGGGTGCGCGCGGGGTCGCCGTCGCGCCGCGGAAGCTTCTTGTTCATCGGCCGGCGTGCGGGCTCCTTGAGCGCAATCTTTCAGCCACGTTGAATTTCAGTCGCCCAGGTCGTTCAGGCGGCTCCTCCTCGACGAGGGGGTGTCCGGCTCAGGTTCTTCGGCCGCGAGGCCGATGCGATGTGCGATGGGACGCGACCGGGTCCCTTGTCACGCGGCAAGGGGCGCGGGGCGCACGCCGGTCGGAGCCAGACGATGGCGCGAGTCAGTTTCGAGAGCGCAGAGGCCTCGGAGGCCGAGGAGCGACGGCGCAGCCTGCGCACGGAGCTCATCGTTCGCGTCGACTACTCGACGGTCGATGAGATGTTCTCGGAGTTCACCCGGGACATCAACGAGGGCGGCCTGTTCATCGAGACCGAGAAGCCGCAATTGCAGGGCACCGAGGTCACGATGCACTTCAACCTACCCGGCAGCGACGAGACCGTGCGCACCATTGGCCGGGTCGTCCACGTGACGCCGGGTGATGCGCTGAACCCGCCCGGGATGGGCATCGAGTTCGAAGAGCTCTCGCCCGAAGATCGGGCGCGCATCGACGTCCTGATTCGTTCGCTTCGGATCGGCCAGCCCCAGAGCTGAGAGCGCGCGGCGCGTGGCGCCGCCGCATCCCGCGCAGACCCGCTTCACGCACAGTCGATCACCGGGTGCACGCGTATGACCATCGCGCGCTCGCGTGTGACCACCGCGCGCACGCGTCGCACCGCTCCGCGATTGCCGATCGCGACTCGGCCACATGGACGGGTTCGCCGTCGCGTGCGAGGCCGCTCTAGAAGGGGATGTCGTCGTCGGCCGAGGGCGGGCCGCCGGGCGGACCTCCTGCCGGGCCACCGGCTCCGCCCGGTCCGTCGCCGCCCCCGCGCGGTGCGCCGCCGCCGCCACCCTCACCGCGACCCCCGCCCAGGAAGTTGACCGTCTGAGCATTGATCTCGGTGGTCTGCCGCTTGTTGCCTTCGCGGTCTTCCCACTCGCGCGTCTGCAGTCGTCCCTCGACGTACACCGTGCGTCCCTTGTTGAGGTACTGCGCGCACAGCTCGGCGAGCTTCCCCCACGTGACGATGCGGTGCCATTCGGTGCGTTCGGTCCGCTCGCCGTTCTTGTCGTTCCAGTTCTCGGTCGTCGCGAGCGTGAAGTTCGCGACCGCTTGCCCGTTCTGCGTGTACCGCAGCTCCGGATCGCGACCGAGATTGCCAACGAGAATGACCTTGTTTACTCCGGCCATGGGGGGCTCCATCGGGACTTCGAAAGGGGGAATGAAGAAACGATGATCCCAGCCACTCTCGGGGCAGTCAAGGCTCGATCCGGCCGCGGTCGCGCCCGCACCCGACCGATCGCGGTTCGCGCGCGCCCCGACGCGTCGATGGCGCGTCCGGGGCGCCACCGGTATGCTCGCCGGGTGGTTCCCTTTCCGGGGGGTGAGGGAAGATGTCGAGTGTTCTGCGCGAGCACCGTCTGGTCGAACAGCGTTTCATCGTGAACGGTGCGGCAGGCCCGCGCGGGCCGCGCCCGCAGAGGCTCCATGATCCGAGCGTCGATCCCGGCCACCCGGCCGAGTCGCGCGCATGGGCCGACGCAGACAGCGCGCTCGACCGACCACACGTTCAGAACCAAGACACCCCCCGCAGACCCGCTTTCGGGTCCGGACGGGGTGGACGACGTGGCTAGAGCAGCGGCGAAGCGAGCGAGATCCAAGAGCGCAGCGCCCAGCGATGGCCCCGGCCTGCTCGCCAGCGTCGGGGCCGAGGCCGCCGGGCTCGCACTGCTCTTCTTCGCCCTGATCGCAACGCTCGCCCTCGCGACCTACTCACCCTACGACCCGGTGCTCGAGCTGGTCGAAGTCGAGAACCTGCTCGGCGCGATCGGCGCCACGCTGTCGGCCGGTCTGGTTCGCGCGTTCGGCGTGGCGGCCTATGTGCTCGTCGCGTCGTGCGCCGTCGTCGGCGGCCGTCTCGTGCTCGGCCGCGGCATGCCGCCCCTGCTCTCCCGCTTCTGGATCGCCAGCGGGTTGCTCCTGGTGGTCGGCGCGACGCTCCCCGAGCTGGTCAGCCGGGTCGCTCCCGGCGCGCTGCCCCCCGTCGCCGCCTCGGGTGGCTGGCTCGGAGCGAAGCTCGGTGG
The DNA here is from genome assembly GCA_965250285.1 of Myxococcota bacterium. GTDB lineage: Bacteria > Myxococcota_A > UBA9160 > UBA9160 > UBA4427 > CAYYSY01. Next base: position 3,429,329 of record OZ252299.1, on the reverse strand, counting down.
TGCCGAGTCGCTGTTGCTGTCGAGCTGGGGCGCGCTCGTCGTGAACGGTGCTCTGCTCCTGGTCGCGGGCCTGGGCGCCGTCGGCATCTCGAGCGGCCAAGCGCTGGCGGCCGTGGGTAGCGCGGCGGCCGCGACCGGGCGCGTCACTGCGGCCGGCGCCCTCTGGATCGGTCAGGGGCTGCGCCAGGCGCTCGCTTTCGTGGCGACTGGTGTCGAGCAGAGCGTCGACTGGCTGCGCGAGTGGCCCGCGCGCTTCCGCGTCTGGCGAGAGCAGCAGGCCCGCCGCGAGCGAGTCCTCGATCGCCGCGGACCCGAGATCGAAGACCCCATCGCCGAGGCCGAGCCGCCGAAGCCCGCCGAAACTGCGCCGAAGAAGGCGCGCCCGATCGAGGTCGACGCCGCGCCGGCGCCGGCGCCGCGCACGGCACGCGGGGGCGAGCCCGACATCGTCGATCACGAGGAAGAACGCTCGAAGCAGCGCAAGCCCGAGCAGGAGACGTTCGAGTTCCGTGAGGAAGGCCCGGTCGGCCCCTTCCAGCTGCCCGACGTCTCGATCTTCGCGAAGCCCGAGAGCGGTGAGCGGTCGTACGACCGCGAGAGCCTGCTCATGAACTCGAAGATCCTCGAGAAGAAGCTCGCCGACTTCGGCGTCGAGGGGCGGGTCGTGCGCGTGCACCCTGGTCCCGTGATCACGATGTACGAGTTCGAGCCGGCGGCCGGCATCAAAGTCAACCGCATCGTCAACCTGACGGATGACCTGACGATGGCGCTGCGCGCGATCTCGATTCGCATCATCGCGCCGCTGCCGGGCAAGAGCGTGGTCGGTATCGAGGTGCCGAACGCGAGCCGCGACATCGTGTACCTGCGCACCGTTCTCGAGGCCGATGTGTTTCGCAAGAACGACTCACCGCTCACCGTCGCGATGGGCATGGACATCTTCGGCGCGCCGGTGGTGGCCGATCTCGCGAAGATGCCCCACGTGCTCGTCGCGGGCTCGACCGGCACGGGCAAGAGCGTCTTCCTCAATTCCCTGCTCACGTCGCTGCTCTGTCGCGCGACGCCCGATCAGCTCAAGCTGCTGCTGGTCGACCCGAAGCTGCTCGAACTCTCGATCTACGAGGGTGTGCCCCATCTCATCGCCGACGTGGTGACCAACCCGAAGCGGGCCGCGGCTGCGCTGCAGGGCGTCGTGCGCAAGATGGAAGAGCGATATCAGATGATGAGCTCGGTGCAGGTTCGCAACATCAAACAGTTCAACGAGAAGGCGCGTGAGAAGATCGCCGAGGGCGAAGAGACGTTCACGCTGAAGGCCAAGCAGGGGCACGCCGAGGGCGAGCCCGAAGAGGTGCCCTGGGCCGAGATGCCGTACATCGTCGTCGTGATCGACGAGCTCGCCGATCTCATGGTGATGGTGGCCAAGGAGGTCGAGGAGTCGCTGCAGCGTCTGGCGCAGATGGCGCGCGCGGCCGGCATCCATCTCGTGCTCGCGACCCAGCGCCCGAGCGTCGACGTTCTGACCGGCGTCATCAAGGCGAACTTCCCTTCGCGCGTCTCGTTCCAGGTCTCGTCGTCGACCGACTCGCGCACGATCCTCGATCAGAAGGGGGCCGAGAATCTGCTCGGCATGGGCGACATGCTGTTCCTGCCGCCGGGAACTTCGACCCTGCAACGCGTGCACGGCTCGTTCGTGAGCGAGAAGGAGGTCGTGCAGCTGGTGGACTGCCTGAAGGAGCAGGGCAAGCCGGTCTTCGATGAAGAGCTCGTCCGATTCACCGAGCAGGGGCCCGAGACCGCTGGCGGTGAGGTCGACGACGAGGAGGTCGACGAGATGTTCGATCAGGCCGTCGCCATCGTGGCCGAGTCGCGCAAGCCCTCGATCTCGTACATCCAGCGCCGCCTGAAGATCGGCTACAACCGCGCAGCTCGCATCATCGAGCAGATGGAGCACAGTGGGATGATCGGCCCGCAGGTCGGTACGCGGCCGCGTGAGATCTTCCTGCCCAACCCCGAAGAGGGCGAGGGCGGCGAGCTGGCGGCCGACGAATAGGCCACTCTCCGGTGCCGAGGCCGGGTGATCCGGGGGAGGCCCGGCGGTGTCCCACCGCTCCATGACCCGAGCGCCTGTGAGGATCTGCGTCGCCATGCGAGACGCCCCCACCGCGATGCCCGAGACGGGCTGGCGCGACCGACGCGCAGCGACGCCGTCGGGCCGGCGCGCATCGATCGGCCTGCTGTGGCTCGTCCTGCTCACATTCGTTGCGTGGCCCGGCGCGGCGCGCGCCGACGAGGCGTCGGCCTGTGCGGAGGTCGACGTCGAGGCCGTCGTGGCCGGCGTGCAGGCGCGGTACGACGCGATCAGCGACCTCGAGGCCCGATTCAGCCAGACCACGCGCTCGGTGATGATGGGCGGGGCCGGGCTCGGCGACGACGAGGCCACGACGGGGCGGGTTCAGATCTCGAAGCCCGGCCGCATGCGTTGGCACTACGCGGCGCCGCGCGAGAGTCTGGTGCTCTCGAACGGCCAGACGCTCTGGATCTACGACGTGCCGGCCCGAGAGGTGACGCGCGCGCAGGTGACCTCGGGGTACCTCGCCGGGGCGGCGCTCCAGTTTCTGCTCGGCGAAGGCGCGATCGCCGACGCGTTCGAGGTCGATCTCGCGGGCTGTGAGGCCGACCGGGTGCGGCTCGCGCTTCTGCCGAGACAGGACGCTTCGTACGAGAAGCTGGAGATCGCGGTCGACGCGAACTCGGTCGTCGTCGGCACGACGATCTTCGATCTCTTCGGCAACGTGACCGAGCTGCGCTTCGCCGACGTGCGCTTCGACCAGAAGCCGCCCGCCAGTCGATTCGAGTGGCAGGCCGTCGAGGGTGTCCGGGTCGTCGATCTCGAGCCGGGCATCGCCGGGGGCGACGCTTCGGGCCCCTAGAGCGCCGCTCGGCCGCCCTCACGGCGCCGTCGCCTTGCTCATTTGACCCCAAACGCTGCGGTCGCGGGCCGTCGCCTGCAAGGCTTTGCGGCCTCGGGCGGCCCCGGGGAACGTTCGGAACCCGACGCCACCCGTTCGAAATCCGTCGAAATCGGTGCTGGGCGCGCCCGCCGCCCGATGCGGCGCCGCGCAGCACTTCGTTCCGTGGCGACGTTTTTCGGCGGAAGGTGCGCGTTGTGCGGCACCTCGACCGTGGTTTCGGCAACTCACTTATAGGAGGCTGGCACGGCGACTTCCGGCAGGCCGTCGCGCCAGCATAAAGCGGTTTTGAAACGGTGGCTTAGCGAGTCACGTGCGTGTGTAGTGTGGTTGACACGATGGCGATCGCCAGTACCCTTAAGTCAGCTCAAAAGACGCGAGATTCCGAGAGGTTCGACGTTTCAAGCCGCCGATCCAGCTGTCGTCCGAAGATGTCGTTGTGCTCCTGGCCGCTGAGGCCACCGAGAGGGCCGCTGCCCCTCGCGCAAGCGTTCAGAAACGACGAGCGCGCCGTCCGCGCATCTCACGGGATGCTGCTTTTCAGCGCACCGACAGGGACTTGCAGGACGGCCGAAGACCTGATCCCCCCGCTGAAAAATGGCTCGGGCTCGTGTGCGAGAGAGCTCGAGAGCATGGCTGCACGGGCCCTGAGCGGCGCGTACGCAGCCTCGAGGCGTTCCCGCTGGCTCGACGCTGCTGCTGGGTCGCAAGGCGACTGCGCGGCTCCCCCCCCGGACCGCCAAGGTGCAAGCGCTCCGCCTTGGTTGGAATTCCGGGCCCGCAGTCGAGTTTGGCACGGCCCTCGCATAGACCAGGGGAGAGAGAGCGGCCCCATCGGTGATCGAAGGGACCCCTACGAGGAGACGGCGCAATGAGCGAGAACGATTCCGGTTCGGGCAACGGTCGGAAGGGCTTCGTCCGAGACGTGATGCGGCGGATCAACCCCGCCACACCGCCCTCGGCGGAGGACGGACCCGAGGGTCCCGGTCCCTCTGAGCCCCGTGCGCAAAGTGAGCTCGAGCACCTCGAAGACGCGATGCGCTTCTTCGGGAGTGATTCGTCCGAGTTCCGGCATCGCCTCGATCGCGTGCTCGCCGACTTCGAAACGCTTCGACGCCGCTACGAGCAGAGTCGCACCCAGGTGCGCGATGCCGAGCGACAGAACGAGAAGCTGGTCGCGATGCTCCAGGAGGCCAAGCAGCAGATCGAGCTCTTGAAGGAAGAGGTCGACAAGCTCTGCGCGCCGCCGAACACCTACGGGATCTTCACGCGGGCGAACAAGGACGGCACCAGCGAGATCGTCGTCGACGGTCGGCCGATGCGCGTCAACACACATCCCAACCTCGATCCGTTCCAGCTCGAAGAGGGCCAGCTCGTGGTTCTCAACGAGGCGTTCAACGTCGTCGAGGCCTCGGGCTACACCCAGCGCGGCGAGGTCGTCACCGTCTCCGACTTCGTCAGCGAGAATCGGGTGCTGGTGATGGGCCATGCCGACGACGAGCGGGTCGTGACCCTCTCCGAGCCGCTGCGGAGCGAGAAGATCCGCGTGGGCGATCACCTGATGATCGACACGCGAACGCTCTACGCCCTCGAGAAGATGCCGAAGTCGGCGGTCGAAGAGGTGATGCTCGAGGAGGTGCCGGACGTCACGTACGAGGACATCGGCGGCCTGGGCGACCAGATCGAGATCCTGCGCGACTCGGTCGAGCTGCCCTACCTGCACCCCGACGTGTTCGCCGAGCACCAGCTGAAGCCGCCGAAGGGCATCCTGCTCTACGGCCCGCCCGGCTGCGGCAAGACGCTGATCGCGAAGGCGGTGGCGAACGCTCTGGCCAAGAAGTTCGAGGAACGCACGGGCAAGACGACGACGGCGTACTTCTTGAACGTCAAGGGTCCCGAGCTGCTCAACAAGTACGTCGGCGAGACCGAGAGCAAGATTCGCGAGGTGTTCAAGAAGGCGCGCGAGAAGGCGAGTCAGGACATCCCGGTGGTCGTGTTCTTCGACGAGATGGATTCGCTCTTCCGCATGCGCGGCAGCGGCATCTCGAGCGACATGGAGGCCACCGTCGTCGCTCAGTTCCTCTCGGAGATCGACGGCGTCGAATCGCTCGAGAACGTCATCGTGATCGGTGCATCGAATCGCCAGGATCTGATCGACCCGGCGGTGCTGCGCCCCGGTCGACTCGACCTGAAGGTCAAGGTGCAGCGACCCGACGCGGACTCGGCGCGAGAGATCTTCCGCAAGTATCTCACGCCCGACCTGCCGATCCACGAGTCGGCGCTCTCGACCTCTCAGAGCGCAGACGGCGGAGCCGACAACGCCGCGGCGTGTCGTGCGCTGATCGACAAGGTCATCGACAACATGTACTCGACCGGCGACGAGATGAAGTTCCTCGAGGTGACCTACGCCAAGGGCGAGCGCGAGATCTTCTACTTCAAGGATTTCGCCAGTGGCGCGATGATCGAGAACATCGTTGCACGCGCGAAGCGCAAGGCGGTCAAGCGGCTCATCGAGAACGAGGAGCGAGGCATCAAGCTCGTCGACATGATCGAGTCGGTGCGCGAGGAGTTCAAGGAGAACGAGGATCTCCCGAACACCACGAACCCGGACGACTGGGCGCGCATCTCGGGCCGGAAGGGCGAGCGGATCATCAATGTCCGCACGCTCATCACGGGCGTCGAGCGCAAAGAAGAAATGGTCGAGAACGTGGCCGCCGGCCAGGGCCAGTACGTCTGAAACCTCACGCCCGATGCCGGCATGGCCGGCATCGGGCGGCCGCAGGCGCCTGCCCGCCGATGCGCGGTGGGTGGGTTAGCCTCTCGCGGCCGCGGTGAGCGCAGGCGGACTAGAAGCGGGGACCGGAGAGCCGATGGCCATTCCGACCGTCATGGGCACAGAGATCGAGTACGGGATCATCGTCAAGAACGATCCCGACTTCGACCCGATCTCGAGCTGCGTCCTCCTCGTCAACGCGTATCGCGAAGACCCGGATGGGACGATTCTCTGGGACTACGAGCAGGAGAATCCGCTCGCCGATGCGCGTGGCTTCCAGGTCGACGGCGAGAAGTACACGCCCAATCAGCAAGAGAACATCGCACGCAACAAGACGCTGGTGAACGGCGCGCGGTACTACGTCGATCACGCGCATCCCGAGTACTCGTGTCCCGAGGTCACGAATGCGCGAGACCTCGTGATTCACGAGAAGGCCGGCGAGCGCGTGGTCGAGATCAGTCGGCGCGAAGCGAATGGCTTGCTGCCCGATGGCGCGCAGATGCTTCTCCACAAGAACAACAGCGATCGCAAGGGCAACAGCTATGGCAGCCATGAGAACTATCTCATGGATCGCCGCACGTCGTTCAAGCGCATCGTCGAGCACCTGCTGCCGTTCTTCACCACGCGCCAGGTCTACTGTGGCGCGGGCAAGGTCGGCAGCGAGAATCGTGTCCAGCCCTGCGACTATCAGATCTCGCAGCGAGCCGACTTTTTCGAGACCGAGGTCGCACTGGACACGATGGTGAAACGGCCGATCGTGAACACCCGCGACGAGCCTCACGCCGACCGCGACAAGTACCGACGCCTGCACGTCATCGTCGGCGACTCGAACATGAGCGAATACACGATCTACCTGCGAAACGGCGTCACGGCGCTGATTCTGCAGATGATCGAAGACGGCGCGATCGACCGCGACCTCGCCCTTCGAGACCCGGTGCGCGGCATCAAGGAGGTCTCGCACGATCCGTCGCTCAAGCACCAGCTGCACCTCGACAACGGCAAGTACATGACCGCCGTGGAGATGCAATGCGAGTACCTCGAGATGGCGCAGCGCTACGTCGCGAAGACGGGCGTCGATGCCGTCACGCGTGACGTCGTCGAGAAGTGGGAGCACGTCATGACGTGCCTGCAGCGCGATCCGAACGAGCTGGTGGAGCAGATCGACTGGATCGCGAAGCGCAACCTGATCGAGAGCTTCATGCAGCGCAAGGAGCTCGACTGGCAGTCACCGCAGGTGCAGATGCTCGACCTGCAGTACCACGACACGCGACCCGACAAGGGCCTCTACTACATGCTCGAGCGCCAGGGCAAGGTCGAGCGCATCGTGAGCGACGAAGAAATCAATGCCGCCGTCTTTACCCCGCCCGACGACACGCGCGCGTACTTCCGTGGCGAGTGTCTGCGCCGCTACACGGGTGAAGTCTTCGGCGTCAACTGGGACTCGATCTCGTTCGGGTTCGAAGATGAGCCGATCAAGCGCGTGATGATGTCCGAGCCGTTGAAGGGCACGCGCGCGATGGTCGAAGACCTTCTCGATCGTTCCGCCAGTGCATCAGATCTGCTGGCGAACATGAACGGGTGACTCGGCGGCTGCTTCGGCGGCACTGGGAACCCCGGAGGTGACACCATGGCAAGAATCGTGAGAAACGCGAATGAGCTCGCCCGCCGAGAGGCCCGGAGCGACGCCACCATCTTCATGGCGGCCGATGAAGGCGGCCAGAAGCAGAAGAGCAAGGGTGGCGGCAGCGACGAAGAGTCGGGTGAGAAGGGCGACGGCGGCCAGAAGCTCGCCAAGAAGGGCGACGAGCTGAAGGGCGAGATGGACGATCTCCTGGATGAGATCGACAACGTGCTCGAAGAGAACGCAGAGGAGTTCGTCAAGAACTACGTCCAGCGCGGCGGCGAGTAGGCCGACACGGGCGAGTCCTTGGCTCCATCTGGTTCGAGACATCGGCGCGTCCGCGAGGTCTGCGGGAGGCTCCACAGACAAGCGAGGCGGCGTCATCGATTGGGGGGATCGGTGCTTCCGAAAGCCACGTCACTCAGCACGGCGACAGGCACGTATCAGGGCTCGAGCTTCTTCGAGTTGCTCCAGCACGAACATCCGCAGCTGCTGCCCGACCTGTCTGCCTGGCAGGCGAGTGCTGCGATTCAGGTGCCGCATGGCACCACCGTGATTGCCATGCGCTACGCCGGCGGCGTCCTCGTGGGCGGCGACCGACTCGCCACGGCCGGTCACAGCGTGGCCTCGCGTGACGTGGTCAAGGTCTTTGCCACCGACTCTCACTCGCTCATGGCGATCTCGGGTGCGGCGGGGCCTTCGATCGAGATGGCGCGCATCCTCTCGGTCGAGCTCGAGCACTACGAGAAGATCGAGGGCGAGGCCCTCGAGCTCGAGGGCAAGGCCAACAAGCTGAGCCAGATGATCCGCCAGAACCTGCCGGCCGCAATGCAGGGCCTGGCGGTGGTGCCGCTGTTCGCGGGCTTCGATCAGCGTCGCAAGCACGGTCGTCTCTGGAAGTTCGACATCACCGGTGGCCGATACGAAGAGGCCGAGTTCGATGCAACCGGTTCGGGTGGTCTGTACGCCCGCGAGTCGATCAAGCACGACTGGGGCACCGACATGTCGCGTGAAGACGCCGTCGCTGCCGGCGTGGCCGCGCTGACGGCGGCGGCCGACGAAGATCGGGCCACCGGCGGCGTCGATCTCGAGCGCCGCATCTTCCCCGTGATCAAGACCTGCGACGACTCGGGCCTCACCGATGTCGAAGAAGCAGAGATCGAGTCTCTGTATCGCGCGCTGATGGAGCGCCGCGCCGGCGGAGGGACAGCCCGATGAGCATGCCGTTCTCTTGCGGGCCCTCGCTGGCCGCATCTGAAACGCAGCGCCGACGCATCGGCGGAGGTACAGCCCGATGAGCATGCCGTTCTACGTCTCACCCGAACAGGTGATGGAGGACAAGGCGAACTTTGCGCGCAAGGGCATCTCGCGTGGCAAGTCGATCGCCGTCCTCGAGTGTGCGGATGGCGTGCTGATGATGGCCGAGAACTCGACGACACTGCAGAAGGTCGGCGAGCTCTACGACCGCATCGCGTTCGCCGGCGTCGGCAAGTTCAGCGAGTTCGATCAGCTGCGGAAGCTCGGCGTGCGCTTCGCCGACACGAAGGGCTACGCCTACAGCCGAGAGGACGTGCGCGGCAAAGCGATCGCCAACGCGTACAGCCAGGCGATCGGCGAAGTCTTCACCAACCAGATGAAGCCGCTCGAGATCGAGCTCATCGTGGCCGAGGTGGGGGACGACCGCTACGAAGACCACAAGGAGAACGCCCTCTACCGCATCAGCTTCGACGGTTTCATCAGCGATCACCGCGATTTCTGCGTGATCGGCGGCAACGTCGATGGCGTCGAGCAGGTGCTCCGCGACGAGTTCCGGGCCGGGATGGATCTGGCGGCCGGGCTCACCCTGGGGCGGCGCGCCCTCGAAGCGGGGCGGGATGGCGGCGGGCCGCTGGCTCCGGAGAACATGGAAGTTTGCGTTCTCAACCGCGAGGATGGGCGCCGCAAGTTCCGACGGCTTTCTGCCGATGAGGTCAGTGGTCTGCTCGGAGGCTGACGGCGTGTCCTGGACAGCTTCGTCCAGATTCGTCGGATTCCCGGGCGGCCGCCGCCACGGGCGCCGGGCCTCGCAACGGAAGCGCTAGGGTCTCTGCACCCGGTCGCGCGACCGGTTTCGAGGGGCGCTCGGCGCCCGAGCCGCTCGGTCGAACGATGGCCCGCAGTCGGCCAGTGAGTGGTGAGTGGAAGGTCGCGCGGACGAAGGGCGAAGGAAGAAGAGCGAAGGTCGAGGAAGATGCAGAAGCGGATCTACGGAATCGAGACCGAGTACGGGATCATCTTCACGCCCGAAGGGCGGAAGACCCTGCCGGTCGAGAAGGCCATCCGCTTTCTCTTCGAGAAGCTGATCACCACCGAGCACTTTCTCAACGTCTTCCTCGAGAACGGCGCGCGCTTCTACCAGGACACCGGGTGCCACCCCGAGTACGCGACGCCCGAGTGCATCTCGCCGAAGCAGCTCATCATCTACGACAAGGCGGGTGAGCGGATCCTCGAGGATCTGCAGAACTACGCCGAAGAGAAGATCGCCGAGGAGCGCATCCCCGGGAAGCTCTCGATCTTCAAGAACAACACCGACTTCGTGGGCAACAGCTACGGCTGTCACGAGAACTATCTCGTCGACCGAGACGTCGACTTCTACTACCTGGCCGAGCAGCTGATCCCGTTCCTCGTGACGCGCCAGATCTACACGGGCGCGGGCAAGGTCTTCCAGACCCAGGACGGCGTGCACTACTGCGTCAGCCAGCGTGCCCAGCACATCTATCAGAAGATCTCGGGCACCACGACCAACGATCGCTCGATCATCAACACCCGCGACGAGCCCCACGCCGACCGCGAGAAGTATCGACGCCTACACGTGATCGTCGGCGACTCGAACATGAGCGAGTACACCAACTTCGTGAAGGTGGGTGCCTGCTCGGTCGTCCTCCAGATGATCGAGGACAACTACATCAACAAGGACTTCACGCTGCGCAACCCCGTGAAGGCCATCAAGGACATCACCTACGACGTCACCTGCAAGCGCAAGCTGCGACTCGACAACGGGCGCGAGTACAGCCCGATCGAGATCCAGCGCGAGTACTGCGAGATGGCGCAGAAGTACATCGAGCAGTATCCGGTCGACGACGAGCACAAGCAGGCCGTTGGCATGTGGCAGTACGTGCTCGATTGCCTCGACGACGATCCGAACAAGCTCGACCGGCACGTCGACTGGGTGATCAAGCGCAAGCTGATCGAGAGCTACGTCGATCGCCATGGCGCGTCGTGGAGCGATCCGAAGGTCTTCATGCTCGACCTGCAGTACCACGACATCCAGCGCGACCGCAGCCTCTACTACCTGCTCGAGCGGCGGGGCGCGGTCGAGCGCGTCTTCAGCGATGAAGAGGTCGATGCCGCGAAGAGCGAGCCGCCGCCCGACACGCGCGCCCGGATGCGGGGCGAGTTCATCAAGCTGGCCCGCGAGAACTCGATCCAGTACGACCTCGACTGGTCGAACATCCGGCTCGGCAACCTGTTGAACGTCCGCGTGATCTGCAACAATCCCTTCGAGACCGACACCGAGAAGGTGGCGGAGCTCGTGCGGACGATTCAGAAGACCAACCTGCGCAAGACGAGCCTCTCGAAGCTGGTCATCCAGAGCTGATCCGAGCCGGCCCCTCGAGCGCAAGCCCAGCCAGACCGAGCCGAAAGCGGCTCACTCGTCCGAACGACTCGCTCCGCGCCGCCGGCGTCACCGCACCGGAGGGCCGCGCCGTGTCCGCATCGAACGACTCCACTGATCTCCAGCCCGAGGCGAAGCCCGACCTGAAGGTGGTCGACGGCGACGCCGAGGGCACCCAGGCCCCCGGCGCCGCCGCTGCCGCGCCGAAGAGCGAGCCGGCGCCCAAGGCGGCGCCGTCCCCTGAGCCCGGCGCTTCGTCGGCGTCCGCGCCTTCGCCTTCTCCCACGCCCACGCCCACGCCCGCGCCCACGCCCAAGCCCGCGCCCTCCGCCTCGACGCCGCCGCCGAACCCGGCCCCGGCGCCCACCGAAGCACCGCCGCGGCGCAGCCGATTGCCGCTGCTGCTCGGCATCGCACTGGCGATCACCGTCGTCTTCGCGCTGTGGCAGGGGCAGCGGGCCGATCAGCTCACCGCGCAGATCGAGTCGCTCGAAGCCGAGCTCGCGGCCGTCGGCGCCGAGCTCGACGCGCACCGCACCCATCTCGCGACCGTGCGCAGCGCGGTCGACGATCTCGCGAGCCGTGCCCAGGCGGTCAGCGATCTCGCCCACGCCGAGCCGGGCTCGCCGGCGGCCGCGGCCGGCGGTCTCGAATCCCAGGTACGGGACGGCGGCGCCTCCGAGGCGCCCGCCGCGGCCGAGCCCGAGGCCGAAGCGACCGAGCCGAGGGTCGTCGACTTCTGAGGCACTGAGCCTCCGGGCGACCTCAGGGCGTGCGGCCCGGTTCGCAGGGCGCACGGCGATCCATCTGAAGCCGAGTGGCGAAACGCTGCCCGATCGTGTCGCGGTTGGGGGGGTGAATGCCCCGCATGCGCGCGTTCGCGCGCACGAGCCGCCCACTGCGTGTCCCGGATCACCCGGCCCGTCCGTTTCAACTGCAGCGCCGCAGTTTTGCCTCAACTGCTGCGCGCTGTTGCCGATCAGTCCTTCAGGTCTCGACGCCCCCCCGAGCGATCCGACTGCCTGGAAGGACACGCCGATGCTGCTCGACTCCATCGCAGGATGGTTCTCGCACGATCTCGCCATCGATCTGGGGACGGCGAACACCCTCGTCTACAGCCGGGGCAAGGGCCTCGTCTGCAGCGAGCCCTCGGTCGTCGCCGTCACCGACAAATCCGATGGACGCGGTCAGCGCGTGCTCGCCGTCGGTCATGCGGCCAAGGAGATGCTCGGGCGCACGCCGGGCTCGATCAATGCGATCCGCCCGATCAAGGACGGCGTCATCGCCGACTTCGAGATCACCGAGGCGATGCTCCGCTACTTCATCCACCGCGCACACAACCGTCGGACGCTCGCGCGCCCGCGCATCGTCGTGTGCGTGCCCCCGTGCATCACCAGCGTCGAAAAGCGCGCCGTTCGCGAGTCGGCGCTGTCGGCGGGTGCACGCGAGGTGTTCCTGATCGAGGAGCCCATGGCCGCGGCCATCGGTGCGGGCCTCGACGTCACGGCCGCGACCGGCAACATGGTCGTCGACATCGGCGGCGGCACCACCGACGTCGCCGTGATCTCGCTCTCGGGCATCGTCACCAGCCGATCGATTCGCATCGGCGGCGACAAGATGGACGAGGCGATCATCAACTACGTGAAGCGCAAGTACAACATGCTGATCGGTGAGCGCACCGCCGAGAGCGTCAAGATGACGATCGGCACCGCTTCGCCCGACACGAAGCAGTCGACCATGGAGATCAAGGGCCGTGACCTCGTCGCGGGCATCCCGAAGGTCGTCGTGACGACCAGTGAAGAGATTCGCGAGGCGCTCGTCGAGCCGATCCACGCGATCGTCGAGACCGTGCACCTCACCCTCGAGAAGACGCCGCCCGAGCTGGCCGCCGACATCGTCGACCGCGGCATCATGCTCGTGGGCGGTGGATCCCTGCTGCAGGATCTCGACCAGGTGCTGCGCCAGGAGACCAAGCTGCCGATCCTGCGCAGCGAAGATCCGTACACGGCCGTCGTGCACGGCGCGGGCAAGGCCCTCGACAACATCTCGCTGCTGCGCGAGGTGGCGCTCGGCTGAGACCCCGAACGACTCGAAGTGACGCGCGGGGCGCATCCTCACCGGGATGCGCCCCGTCTGTTTTGGGCCCCGCGCCCCGTGCGCGCGCCGGCCCGAGCGCCGCTCGCGCGGGGCTCCGACTTCAGGTCGGCGGGCGCTCTGGTACCCTCGCTCTATGTCGACGGCCGAGATCGTGATCGTGGGGGGCGGCGTCGCCGGCCTCGCGACCGCCTACCACCTGGCGGCGCACCGCGATGCGGGTCGAGTCGTGCTCGTCGAGCGCAACGCGATGCTCGCGGCCGAGTCGAGCGCGCTGAACGCCGCGATCCTCCGCACGCTCGACGAAGACGTGCTCACGAGCCGCATCGCGCTGCGCAGCGCCGGGTTCCTGCGCGCGCCGCCGGTCGACTTTGCCGACGTGCCGCTCGTGCGCCCGCGCGGCCTGTTGTTGCTCGCCGCCAAGGGCGAAGAGCGGGCACTCGAGCGCCAGGCCGAGGCGGTGGGCGAGGGGCTGCGCTTCGAGTGGTTGGATCGGGATGGCATCGCGGCACGTCACCCATGGATCCAGCCCCAGGGCGCCGGCGCCGTGTTTCTGCCGGACGACGGCGAGATCGACATCGCGGCCTTGACGCTCGGCTTCGCGCGGGGCGCCCGGGCACGCGGCGTCGAGATCGTGAAGAGCGCACCCGTCGCCGAGATCGCGGTCGAGCGCGGTGGTGTCCGAGGCGTGCGCCTCGAGACCGGCGCCCGCATCGACGCGCCGCGCGTGGTGATCGCGAGCGGCGGATGGGCCGCCGAACTCGGCGCCCGCGCGGGCTCGCGGGTGCGGCTCCGTCCGACCCGACGCCACCTGATGGTGACTCGCCCGGCGGCGGGGATCGATCCAGACTGGCCCGTTGTCTGGCAGCTCGGCGACGACGCCTTCTATGCACGCCCCGAAAGCGGAGGCATGCTGCTCTGCGCGTGTGACCTGACCGACGCCGAGCCCGATGGCCTGCGTCGCGACGACGCCGTGCGCGAGCTCATCGCGCGAAAGGCCGCGCGCTTCATGCCCGAGCTCTTGCATGGGGCGGCCGGACACTTCTGGTGCGGTCTGCGCACGCTGACGGCCGACGGTCGATTCGTGATCGGTGCCGATGGCGACGTCGACGGGCTTCACTGGGTCGCCGGGCTCGCGGGCGCCGGCATGGTCTGCGGCGCTGAGGCGGGGCGACTCGCGGCGGCGCTCTTGATGCGCGCGCCGGTCGACCCCGACGAGCGCGCCGCGCTGTCGCCGGCGCGGCCTGCCCTGCTCGCGGGTGACGCCTAGCGGCTCAGCCGGGCGGCGGGGGGGCGGCTTTGCGATAGGCCTCGAGGATCGCCTCGCCCAGCCATGCGTCGATGACGCGCAGCGCGCCCGCGGTCGAGAAGTGCGTGCCGTCTGGACGCTCGGTGTCGTCGAGGGAGCCCTCGGGCCGGTCGGCCATCCAGGCTGCGAGGTCGACCACGGCCATGCGACCCGGGCGCAGCGCCGCGGCTTCGAAGATCACCTCGTTGAAGCGCGCCATCCGGGCGGGATCCGACTCGGGGTAGGGCGTCGTCGGCCGGCGGCCGCCGCGGCCCCGCGCTTCGATCTCGGGATGCGTGAGCCAGACGACCAGCGCCCCGTCGGCCGAGAGCAGATCGACCGCCTCGGTCACCTTGTCGCGGAGCGCGCGGTCGAGCGCGGCGTCGCCGGGCGCGAGCCAATCCTCGCGCCCGGGCAGCTGGCGATCGCACACGTCCCACGGCCCCACGAACACGACGACGAGATCGGGGCGACCGTAGGCACGCGCGTCGCCCCAATCGGAGCGATCCGAGCAGCGGAGGAAGCGCTCGCGCGGCTCGCCCCGGCACCGGAAGAGGCCCTCGTCGAGCACACCGCATCCGGGCTCGGCCAGACCGGGCGTCGCCGTCACCGCGCCCCATTTGTGATCGAGCACGTATCCGAGCGCCAGCCCCAGGTAGAGAGCGTTCGAGTCGCCGAAGATCGACATGCGGGGCCGGGCGCGGCCGCGCCCGGGTGCCGGCGCGTTCGGGTCGATGGTGAAGACCGATGCATCGCTGTTCTGCGCCGCCAGGATGAACGCGTCGAGGGCCTCGACATCGACGTTCGCTGCGTCGGCGTGTCCCGCGCGGCGCTCGGCGGGGATCCAGACGAGCGCGCCGACGAGGACGAGCGCCGCCGCCGCGACGACGGCGCCGGCACCGCTGCGGCCCGCGAGCGTGTGCCCGCGCCGAATCGGCGACTCGAGCACCCGATGGACGAGGCCCGCGAGCCCGAACGTCGCCGCGACGCGCAGCGCGAAGAGCGGCGCCGTGTCGAGCCCGGTCCGCGCCTCGGTGAGGACGAGGAAGATCGGCCAGTGGAACAGGTACGCGCCGTACGAGACGCGGCCGGTCCAGCAGAGGGCCGGCTGCGAGAGCAGACGTCGCACGGGACCGGCGGACTGCACGGCCGCTGCGATCACGCAGACCGACAGGATCGAGTAGAGCCCGAAGCCGCCGAGGTAGAGCCAGCGGGCCGAGAGCGGCACCCAGGTCCACGTCCACGTCATGCAGGCGAGGGCCGCAAGGCCGATCCACGCGACGACCATCGAGCGCCGGCCGGAAAGATCGAGCCGGCTCAGCACGACCCCGGCCAGGGCCCCCATCAGCAGCTCGGCGGCGCGCGTATCCGAGCCGTAGTACACGCGGTCGGGCCCATGGCCGCCGAGCGTCAGCCAGACCGACAGGCCGATCGAACCGGCGATGCCGGCGACGAGCGTGGCCCCGAGTACGAGCCGCTCGCCCGCGGCGCCACGCCAGCGAGCGCCCGCCCCGAGCGCCGCCACGGTCCAGAGCGGATAGAGCACGTAGAACTGCTCTTCGATGGCGAGCGACCAGAAGTGGTGGACGGGCGACGGCGCGGCGAAGAGATTCGTGTAGTCGGCGCCCGAGAAGAGCAGCTGCCAGTTCGCCACGTAGAACAGTGCCGCCACCACTTGGCTCGAGAGGCGATCGAGCTGCGCCTGCGTTGCGAAGAGCGCGCCGAAGACGGGCATCGCCGCGAGCGTCAACAGTGCGGCGGGCATCAGCCGCCGCATGCGCCGGATCCAGAACGTGCCGAGGTCGATGCGGCCGCGGGCCTCTCGTTCGGCGAGAAAGAGGCTGGTGATCAAGAAGCCCGAGAGCGTGAAGAACGACGAGATCGGCAGGAAGCCGCCGACGGCGAAGGGCAGCTCGGCGTGGAAGCAGAGCATGAAGAGCAGCAGGTAGCCGCGCAGGCCATCGAGGGCGGGCTGATACGGGATCCGGCCGCGGGCCGGAGCCGTCGGCGGCCGCTCGGGCTCGCTCGGTCGAATAGGCCGGTCTCGATCCATCTGCTTGGGCGACGACGCGGGCGACTACTCGGGTGACAAGGCCGCGAGCGCCACCTGCATCCCCATGGCCATGTCGCCTTCGACCTGAATCTGGCCGCCCAGGAAGGCGTCCTGGGGGCCGAGCTCGCCCGACCGCAGCTGGTCGTAGCTGTCGCCGTCGACCGAGATGTGGCAAGTCGGCTCGGCGGCGATCTCATTCTCGCCGAAGTGCACGAGCACCTTGAACGCCTTCGAGCCGGTCAGCTCGAAGAGCAGCGAGCCGTCGAGGCCGGCGAGGTTCTGGATGCGTTGGCTCGTGAGGAGCATGGCGTCGCCCATGCCGGCGAGGCCGCCGAGAAACGAGAGCACCGAGTCGCCGCTCTCTCGCTCGAGCACGGCGAAGCTCTCGAGGTCGTGCTGCATCGTCATGAACGGGGCATGCGCGTTGGCGTCGCCCGCACTCATGCGCCCGGCTTCGACGTTCAGGTGATACGTGGTGTCGCCCGCAACTTCGACCTGGATCGTCGCGTTGACGGTGCGCATGCCGTTGAGCGAACGGGCTGCGTCTGCGTCGCCGCTCGCGGCGCGCGCCTGCTGCTCGTCGAAGGTGCGGTTGAACTGCGCGGGGACGCGCTCGCGATAGAAGACTGCGGGGTCGGCCTGGGCGCTCATCTCGACCGCCTCCTCCTCTGGTAGCGGTTCACCGCGTCGACGTGCTCACGGTAGGTCTCCGAGAAGTAGTGCGTGCCGTCGTTGCGCGACACGAAGTAGAGATACTCGGATTCGGCCGGGTTCAGCACGGCCGACAGCGCATCGGCGCCGGGCGATGCGATCGGGCCGGGCGGCAGGCCGCGAATCTTGTACGTGTTGTACGGGTTCGAGGCGTCGAGCAGGTGCTTCTTCTTGATGTTGCCGTCGAAGTCGACGATGCCGTAGATGACGGTCGGGTCGGTCTCGAGGCGCATGCCCTTGTCGAGCCGATTGAGGAAGACCGCCGCGATGAGCGGTCGCTCGGACGGGGCCGCCGTCTCCTTCTCGACGATCGAGGCGAGCGTGACCACCTCGTGCATCGACAAGCCCCGCTCTTCGGCGAGCGGCGCGAGCTCGGCCCACACGCGCATGAACTGGTCGACGAGGGCCCGCGCCACTTCGGACGCCGGCAGACCCTTGGCCATCCGGTACGTGTCCGGGTAGAGATACCCCTCGAGCGTCGGCTCGTTGATGCCCATCGATTCGGTGAAGACCGGGTCGTTGACCACGGCCATGAAGGCCTCGGCTTCGGCGAGCCCGGCGGCTTCGAGCCGAGCGGCGATCTCGGTCGCGCGCAGACCCTCGGGCACGGTGACGCTGTGGAGCTTGACCTTGCCCGTGGTGATCATGTCGAGGATCTCGTCGGGCGTCATCGTCGGCGAGACCTCGTACTCGCCCACATAGAGGCGCCCGGCGCGATCCTGAAGCCGGGCGAGCCAGTTCATCGCCCGCGCGTCCCGGATCATGTCGGCGGCCTGCAGCGCGCGCGTGACGGCGCCGAGCGAGTCGCCCTGCAAGATCTCGAAGGTGAACGTCGGCGCCATCGGGTCGTCGCTGGCGGGCTCGAGCCGATTGGCGACCCACGCCGCCGTGACGCTCACGACGAGGACGGCGAGCGTGGTCACCAGAACGAGCGCGCGCATCATGCCCGGTCGACCCCCGGGCCGGAGTCAGAGCCGGCGTCGGCGTCGACGGCAAGCCCCGCCTCGCGATTGCGCAGCAGGTCGAGGTAGGTGCCGAGGATGATCGAGGCGGCCACGCTATCGACGACCGCCCGCTGCTTCTTCTTCTTGCGCCCCTGGGCGTGCAGCACGCGCTCCGCTTCGACGGTGGTCCACCGCTCGTCAAGGGTCTCGACGGGCAACCCGCTCGCTGCTTGCAGTGCACTCGCGAAGGCGCGCGCGGCCTCTGCCTCGGGCCCCTCGCGGCCGTCGAGGTGGCGGGGCAGCCCGACCACGACGCGTCCGATCTCTCGTTTCTCGATCAGCTCGAGCACCGCCTTCAGATCCTTCTTGGCACCGCGGCTCTCGAGCGCGCCGCTCGGAAACGCGATCGACGCTTCTTCGTCCGAGACGGCGATGCCGATTCGTTTCTGTCCGAGATCGAGGCCGAGCACGCGCATGAGATGCGGGAGTCTAGTCGCCTCTTGCCAGATCGTCTCTTGCGGGATCGGTTGCGGGATCCGCCGCGCGACCTCCGCCGTGTGCGGGATCGTTCCCGGTGGTGACGCCCGCGTGGTTCGGAACGGAAGCCGCCGGTGCGTCGCCCGCCGGTCCGGGCGTCGCCACGGTCGCGTCGGAGGGGGCCGAGTCGGGATCCGACGGCTCGTCGAGCCGGGGGGGATCGTCGTCGAGCACGTCGGCTCGACCGAGCAACGACTTCGCGCGCTGGCGCAGCCCGCGCGGGCCGCTGCGCGCCGTCCATTCGACGGTGCGACGGGCCTCGCGTCCGGGCAGCTCGGCGAGCGTCTCGAGAGCGCGGGCCTGCAGCTCGAGGCGGGCACTGCGCGCGAGCAGGCGTCGTCGGCGCAGCATCGAGGCGAGGCGCGGCACGGCGCGCTCGCTGCCGAGGCGCCCGAGTGCGCGCACGAGCTCGACCGCCAGCTCGCCGTCGCCCCGGCGTTCGGCGCGGTCGAGCGCGGCGAGCATCGGCAGCACGAAGCGGTCCTCGCCGAGCTGGGCGAGCCCCTGGCAGCACGCCTGGATCATCTGCGAGTCGGCCCGCGCGAGCTCGCCGAGCAGGACGTCGCCCGCCTCGGTCCCGCCGATCTGGGTGAGCGCCGCGATGGCCGCGCGCTGCAGCGGCGGGTCGGGCCGGCGCAGCCCGAGGGCGAGCGCAGGCACCAGCGACGGGTTCTGGGTATCGCCGCAGAGGCGCGCCGCCGTGGCGGCGGCGCGCAGGCCCCCGCCCTCGAGCGCGCGCTCGAGGGGCTCGCGGGCGTGCTCGCCGAGCGCGGTCAGGATCGCCCGCAGCTGGCCCGCACGGCCGTCGTGCGGCTCGTCGGTGATGCGCACCAGCACGCGGTCGGCCGCCGGAGCACCGAGCTGCAGGAGCACCCGGCTGGCGCGCACGCTCCGCGTGACGTCCGAAGCGCAGGCGCGGTCGATGATCTCGTCGAGCGCAGCGCCGGTGCAGAGCGCCTGCGTCGCCTCGTGCGCGAGCCGCGCCTGCCGGGCCGAGCGGCCACCTTCGCCGATTGCGTGATCGCAGAAGACGAGCACCGTGCGGTAGCCGTCCTCGTGACGCCCGCGCGCGAAGGCCTCGAGCGCCGCTTCGAGCAGCCTCAGTCCGTGCTGCTCGTAGGCGTCGTCGTCCGACAGGCCATCGAGGGCGAGCAGCTCGCGTCGCAGCGTCTCGCTCGCTTCGTCGGCGCCCGGGGCGCCCAGCGGATCGTCGTCGACGGCGGGCTTGTCGGGCGCGCTCTGGGCATCGCCGCCGCGATGCATGAGGTCTCGAGTCGACACGAGCAGACCCGAGCCGAGGCTCGTCGCGCTCGCGTCGCCGATGCTCGGAGCGGCTCCGCCGAGCGGCTGACCGTTGATGCCGATGCCGTGGTCGCAGCGTTGAGCGAGGGCGAGCGCGAGGCCTCCGCTGCGGGTCAGGTACTCGGGGGGCTGACCCAGCAGGTCGAGAAGGGCCGCGAAGCTCTCGCGCGTCACGTCCTCGCCGAGCGCCAGGGCTTCGACGTCGCGGTCGAGGAGCGCGTGGTGCAGCTCGTCGATCGCCGCGGGTGTGAAGAGCTGGTCGAGCCCGCGGATCCGCAGGCCGCCGCGTTCACACGTGAGGTCGAGGCGGCCCGCACGCTGGACCTCGAGGCGCCACGCCATCCAGGCCCGGTCGATCAAGTCGGTGCGCGCCGGGTGCCCCTCGCCGTAGAACGACAGCCCCTTGCAGGCGCGGGCGAGCTCGACGAGCAGGCCCGTGGCATCGGCCACGGTCCGCGCCGCCGTCGGCGTGCCCGCCGATGCCTCGCTCTTCATTGCCTCGGTCATGCGCGCACGGTCCATCCTGGCCGGGGGGACGGGTGACGAGCGTGCGCCGCGCGGCCCCCCACCGCGTGGGCTCCCGATCGGAGCCCCTCCTTCATCGACGCCTTTGGCGACCCGCTTGATGGGGCCGGTCACACCCTGGACGCCGTGCGTTTTTCCCTTTTTTTCGCCTCGCTCGATTGACGCTCCAGGGCCGTGGTGGCACCCTCGCACGTGATCACCCCCCCCGATCGCCGCCCCGCGCGCCGCACCCCCGTCCCTGCGGCCCGAGGCATCATCGCCGCTGGCCAAGGGCTCGTGCGAACGCGCACAAGTCGTTGTCCGGGTTGAAGAATTTCCGAGTGTGGGGCGCAGGCAGCCCGGTAACTCGGATCGTGGACGGGGTCGTCTCATCTCGGATGCAAGCGCGACAGAATCCGGAACCGAAACCGGAAAAGAGCCCGGAAGAGAGCCCGGAGCCGAAGCCGGAACCGAACGCCCCGAAGCCACCGGAGCGACGGCCGGTGTCGCGCCGAAGGGCTCGCCCGCGCGGCCGACGCGCGAGGTGCCCAAGACCCTGGCCGTGTGGATCGCGACGGCGGGCGGGCTCGGCTTCGGGCCCTGGGCCCCCGGCACATGGGGGGCCCTCGGCACCGTCGTGCTCTTCGCCCCGGTCTTCGCGGGGCTCGGTGGGCTCGGCTACGGCGTGCTTGTCGTCGCGGTGACGGTCGTCGGCGTCTGGGCCTCGACCGCCGCCGAGCGCGACTTCGCCCGCCACGACGACGGCCGCATCGTGATCGACGAGGTGGCGGGCCAGCTGATCACGCTCTGGCCGCTGGTGCCGCTGCACGGCCGCTCGCTCGGCTTCTTCGACCTGAGCTTCGGGCTCTCGGGGTCGGGCGCCTTCGAGGTTTCGCTCTTTTCTCTGCTCGTCGTGACCGGATTCGTCGCATTCCGGTGGTTCGATATCCGCAAGCCGGGGGCAGTGCGGTGGGCAGAGCGGCGCTTCGAAGCCGGGGCAGGGGTGATGGCGGACGACGTGGTGGCAGGCATCTACGGGGCCATCGTGCTGATCGTGCCGACCTACCTCGTGTGGGTGACCGCCGGCGCGGCCACGGCGGGGGCGCAGGGCTAGGCATGAAGGCCGAGGTCATCACGATCGGCGACGAGATCCTCCGCGGCGAGATCGTCGACTCGAACAAGGCGTTGATCGCCGAGCGCGTGCTCGGGCTCGACATCGAGTGTCACTACCAGACCTCGGTGCGCGATGACCGGGCCGACATGCGCTTCGCTTTCGAGCAGGCCGCCGAGCGCGCCGACGTCGTCCTGGTCTCGGGTGGCCTGGGGCCGACGCGAGACGACATCACGACCGAGGTGATGGCCGAGACCTTCGGGCGCGAGCTCCAACTCGACGAGGCGTCGCTCGAGGAGATTCGTGGCTTCTTCAACCGGCTCGGCCGAGAGATGGCCGACGTGAATCGCAAGCAGGCCTACTTCCCGACTGACGCCGAGGTGCTGGCCAACCCGGTGGGGACGGCGCCGGGCTTCATGCTCGAGCACGCCGGTGCATCGGGGCGCACGACGCTCTTCTTCTGTATGCCCGGCGTCCCCCGCGAGCTGAGGCTGATGCTCGACGAACAGGTGCTGCCCCGCATCGGGGCGCACGCGGCCGGGGACGGTCGCGGCGCGGTGTTCGTGCGGGCTCGCCTGCTCAAGACCTTCGGCATCGGCGAGTCGTCGCTCGAGGCCGAGCTGGCCGATCTCGCGCGCGACGGCGACGTCGAGATCGGGTTCCGGACGACCTTCCCCGACAACTACCTGCGCGTCGTGGCGCGCGGTGAGAGCGCAGCGGCGGCCGACGATCGCATCGACAAGACGGTACAGGCGATCGACGAGCGCCTCGGCGATCTGCTCTACGGCGAAGGCGACGACACGATGGCCATCGTCGTCGGCCGTGAGCTCGAGCGCGCCGGTGCCACGGTGGCGACCGCCGAGTCGTGCACCGGCGGCGGCATCGCCGAGCGAATCACCGACGTGCCCGGGTCTTCGGGTTGGTTCCTGGGCGGCGTGGTCGCCTATGCGAATGAGGCGAAGCAGGCGATGCTCGGCGTGCCCGAGGCGATGCTCGCCGAGCACGGCGCGGTGTCGGAGCCCGTCGCCCGGGCGATGGCCGAGGGGGTGCGCGCGCGCTTCGGCTCGACCTACGGCGTCGCCACGACCGGCATCTCGGGGCCGGGTGGGGGCAGCGAAGAGAAGCCCGTCGGCCTCGTCTACGTGGCGCTGGCCTGCGAGACCGCGGACGGCGTCGCGACCCACGTCGATCACTTCACGTTTCCCCTCGATCGCACACGACACCGGGCACTCACGGCCCAGGTCGGCCTGGACTGGATCCGGCGCGACCTGCAGGGCCACGAGCTCGTCGGGCCGTCGCTGCTGCGCAGGCAGGGCGGAGGCAATGCGCCGGGCGGGGCCCGGTAGGCAGGCGGTCCGCTCTTTCACGAACCCGTTTTTCAGAACCCAGGATTCACCCCACTCACTCTCACCCCACTCACTTACACCCCACTCACTCACCCCACTACGCACTCGAGGTGCAGAGGGCCACGGCCCTCGGAGGATGGACGCAATGGCGAAGGCAGTGACGAAGACGAGGAACGACGTCGACCGGTCGGACGATACCGGGCGGCGCAAGGCCATCGAGATGGCCGTGTCGACCATCGAGAAGCAGTTCGGCAAGGGCTCGATCCAGACGATGGACGGCGACGGTGTCAATCGCGACATCGGCTACTTCTCGAGCGGTGGGCCGAGTCTCGACCTGGCGCTCGGCATCGGGGGCTACCCGCGCGGGCGCGTGGTCGAGATCTATGGCCCCGAGTCGAGCGGTAAGACGACGCTCACGCTGCACGCGATCGCCGAGGTGCAGAAGACGGGCGGTGTCGCGGCCTTCATCGATGCCGAGCACGCCCTCGATGTGAACTACGCGCGGCGCCTCGGCGTCGACGTCGGTTCGCTGCTGGTCTCGCAGCCCGACACCGGTGAAGAGGCGCTCGAGATCGCCGACGTGCTGCTGCGCTCGGGGGCGGTCGATCTGGTGGTCGTCGACTCGGTGGCGGCGCTCGTGCCGCGGGCCGAGATCGAGGGCGAGATGGGTGATGCCCACGTTGGCCTGCAGGCTCGGCTCATGAGCCAGGCGCTTCGCAAGCTGACGGGTACGGTCTCGAAGTCGGGCGCCACGATCATCTTCATCAACCAGATCCGCATGAAGATCGGCGTCATGTTCGGCAGCCCTGAGACGACGACGGGCGGCAACGCGCTCAAGTTCTACTCGTCGGTGCGCCTCGACGTGCGACGCATCGCCGCACTGAAGGAAGGCGACGAGGTCAAGGGCAACCGCACCCGGGTCAAGGTGGTCAAGAACAAGGTGGCGCCGCCGTTCCGGCAGGCCGAGTTCGACATCATCTACAACGAGGGCATCTCGAAGGAGGGCGACCTCATCGACCTCGGCGTCGAAGACGGCATCGTCGAGAAGAGTGGCTCCTGGTACTCCTACGGCGAGGAGCGCATCGGTCAGGGGCGCGAGAACGCCCGGCGCTTCCTCAAGGAGAACCCGGACATCGGTCACCGCCTTGCCGAGGAGGTCTACGCGGCCCGTGGCCTGAAGCTGCCCGTGCCCGCCGGTGAACCGGCGGCCGAAGCCGAGGGCGCGTCCGGCGCGAAGGCCGACAAGTCCGACAAGGCTGAGAAGGCGGCGAAGGCCGAGGCCTAGACCGAAGCGTCCCGTCCGCGCCAGCCATGGCGCCCGGCGGCCGTGTGTCCGCTGGGATCGGAGCCATCCGATCGAGCGCGAATGCGTGGGGTTCGAAGCCCGCGGTCTCCCTTTCAGAGGGGGGCCGCGGGCTTCTTTCGTTCCGGGGCCGATCGGGGCCCGAGTCGGTCGGGCGAACCGGGCCTCTCGGCGATCTGGGCGCAACGAGACCTGTGACAGCGATCTCATCCCTGCCTCAAGCCGGTCCCGAGAAAGGTCGAAACGAGGGGTGCATCCGTGAAAGGGGTGCAGGTCGGCTGCGCCGAAACGTCGCAGGGCCGGCCTGCAGACCGCCGCCTTCACACGAGAGCCGCAGCGACACGCGGCCGAGGACCTGATCGCTCATGGGGATGGAGCTCAACGAGATCCTGAAGGTCGCCATCAAGGGCGGCGCCTCCGACATCCATCTGAAGTCGGGGCTGCCGCCGATGTTCCGCGTCGATGGCGCGCTCGTGCCGCTCAAGAACGGCGAGCGCATCATGCCCGACGAGCTGCAGAACATGGCGTTCTCGATCATGAACCCGATCCAGAAGAAGCGGTTCGACGAGGCGCGCGAAGCCGACCTCGCCTACGGGGTCCCGGGCCTCGGCCGATTCCGTGTGAACGCGTTCCAGCAGCGCGGCACGGTCGGCATGGTCTTCCGCGTGATCCCCTTCGGTGTGAAGACGATCGATCAGCTCTATCTGCCCAAGGTCGTCGAGGCGATCAGCCGCGAGCACCGCGGCCTCGTGCTCGTCACCGGCACCACGGGCTCCGGTAAGTCGACCACGCTCGCGGCGATGATCGAGCAGATCAACAGCGAGCGAACCGCACACATCATGACGATCGAAGACCCGATCGAGTTCTTGATTCGCGACCGACGCTCGATCGTGAATCAGCGCGAGATCGGCGTCGACACCCAGAGCTTCTCGAACGCCCTGCGCGCCGCGCTCCGGCAGGATCCCGACGTCGTGCTCGTGGGCGAAATGCGTGACTTCGAGACGATCGAGACGGCGCTGACCGCCGCCGAGACCGGTCACCTCGTCATGAGCACGCTGCATACCCTCGACGCGACGGAGACGATCAACCGCATCATCTCGGTCTTCCCGCCGTATCAGCAGAAGCAGGTGCGGCTGCAGCTGTCGACGATCCTCAAGGCCGTGATCAGCCAGCGCCTCGTGCCCCGGGCCGATGGCAAGGGCCGCGTGCCGGCGCTCGAGGTGCTCGTGTCGACGGGCCTCGTGCGCGAGCTCATCGCCGACAAGGACCGCACCAAGGAGCTGCCCGACGCCATCAGCAAGGGTTACACGACGTACGGCATGCAGACCTTCGACCAGAGCCTCATGAGCCTGGTGAAGCAAGACCTCGTGACGTACGACGAGGCACTGAAGCACGTCTCGAACCCCGACGACTTCGCCCTGCGCTTCCGCGGCATCGCCAGCACCAGCGACAGCGACTGGGAGAACTTCGGCGACGACGGCGGCGGAAGCGAAGAGGTGAAGGAAGAGGGCGGCGGCGACGCCATCGACGATCTGCTCGGTGGCGACGACGACGACGGCTTCAATATCGACCGCTTCTAGCGCGTCGGGGTCGGCCCGCCTGACTCCGGTGCAGCTCGACCCATCCCGCGCGTCTTTCGATTCGGTGCGCTTTCGCGCGCGCAGGCGGCATGCCTTCGCCCGGTTGGGGCGCGCTGCGGCTATCGTGTCACGCGCTCGGGTCCGAACCGGTCGCGAACGATTCGCTGCGCCTCGGTGACCCAAGAGTCACGCTGGGAGGTGCGCGCTCAATGGATCAGCCGATTCCGAATCTCTCGCCGACCGCGGCGGCGACGATCCTGACTCTGCTCAAGGGCATTGCGACCGACGAGGGGCGCGTGCCGCTGCACGACGTGCACGAGCAGACGATCTCTGCGATCGCACGTCATGTGCTCGACACGCCGGTCAAGATCGAGAGCCTGCCCGCCGTCTTCGACGACGCAGACACGCTCACCGACGCCGAGCAGCGATCGATGACGCTGCATCTCGGCGCGCTGCTCCCGCTGCTCGAGCCGGTCAACGTGAAGTGGCGCACCGACGCGCTGCAGCGCCTGGCCGACCGCTGGCACATCGCCGACTCGGCGGTGCACGACGCGATCGCCGTCACGAAGGGACATCGGGTGTCGCTGCTCGTTCACCAGCTGCGGGCGAGTCGGGTCGAGCTCGACAGCTCGATCCTGAAGCAGCTCTGGCAGACGACACGCGGCGTGCTCCATCTCGACGGCGACAAACACACGCTCGAGCGCTTCGAGGGCTACGCCGAGCTGCCAGCGGGCACCCTGGGCCGCACGCTCGTCGACTACTACGAGGACAACGACTTCGGTCTGCCCGGCACACGCGGCGCGCTCTTTTCGAACATCCTGACGCGCCACGATCTGCACCACGTCCTCGCCGGCTACGACACGACGCCGCTCGGCGAGATCTGCGTCGGCTTCTTCGACGAGGCGCTCACGGGGAGCGACAGCTATGCCAACTACACGGTGCTCCTCGCCGCACAGTTTCAGTTCGGCGTGACGCTCGATCCCACCGTCAGCACGTGGCAGAACCAGTTCGACCCCGAAGCCGCGTTCAGCGCCTTTCATCGTGGCCGCGGCGTCACGGTGAACTACATGGCGCCGGGGTTCGAGACCGAGCCGCTGATGGAGCAGCCTCTCGAAGAGGTGCGCGCGCAGCTTGGTGTCCCGCCCGGCGATCGCTGGACGCTGGGCGGGGGCAAGTGGTGCGGCGAGATGGGGCCGGTCGAGCAGCGACACGGCGAAGACATGCTCGAGCGGGCGAAGCTGGTGCTCTGATGGGGCGGGGGCGTCCGGGTTCGATGCGGCGCCGCGCGCACGCCGATGTCAGCTGGTTGGGGCGCTCGACTGACCGAGGTGGATCAGCTCGTCCTCTGTGATCGAGCGGAGCGAGAGTCGGTAGCCCTCGTAGACGGCGATCGCGTAGAAGACGAGGTCCATCCCCGAGAACGTGCTGATCATGATCTCGGGGATCACGACGGGGTCGATCTGCACGAGCAGATCGAGGAACGCGATGCCCTCGTTCTCGGCGATGAACCAGCACACCGTCAGCAGGTTGCCGGCCATGCAGCCAAGTAGGGCGAGCAGCGCGCCGAGGATCTGGAACTTCGTGCTCATGCCCTTGCCCGTGGCGCGGATCGTGAGCGCGACGAGGAAGCCCACGCCGATCGCCATGAACCCGATCTGATACCCCGTGACCACCGTGATCGCCGTCCACGCCGCTGCGCCGACCGCCGATGCGAGCACGCCCGCGATCACGGCGACCGGAAAGTTCTCTTCGCTTCGCAGCTGCTCGAGCGCGTAGTTCAAGCGCGCCTGGTCGATGACGGGCGCTTCGGTCGGTGTGGGCTCGGGGTCGGTCATCGGTCGGCTCCTCGCTCTCTCGAATTCATGATCGCGCCCGACGTCGTCGTTGGCGCTCGGCCGCAGCGTAGCGGCGCGCGGCGAGCCTTGGAGTAGGGGAGCGGCCGCATCGGTCGGTGCGGCTCTATCCGCGTGGGGCGGCTGCGCTCGTCGCGATCGACGCCACTGCTCGTTCGAGGAAGTGACCGCTGCCATGCCGCGATCATCTCGCCGGGACCTCGGCGGGTACGCCGAGGTCGAGCCCGTGCCTGCGGACGAACTCGCCGAGGATCGTGCGTGATCGGTGACGCTTGCGTGGAGGCGGTGAGCCGGCCGTGCCTGCTCGAACCGCGATTCGTTGTCGGCTCTGCATCGCGCGCAGATACAATGATGTGGCGACGGACGCGAAGCGTTTGGTCTGGCCGTGCGGCCTGCGCATGAAGGAAGAGATACGGAGGGACCGATGCCGAAGACTGATCATCGTGCTTCTCTGAAAAAGGGGATGCTCGCCGCTGCGTTGTTCGTAGCGACTTCGTTCTCCCTGGTACTGCCGTCGACCGCGGTGGCCTATCGCCTCTGGCTCGAAGCCGACCAGAGCGTAGAGACGCTGCAGGTGGGCGACGCCGTCTCGGTCGACCTCTTTCTCGATACCGCCGACGAGACGCGCACGCTCGCGTTGTCGGTCGGGGTCTTCTTCGATCCGGGCGTCATGTCTTACGTGCAAACGAGTTCGTCGACGAACCCCTATCCGTTGTACCGACCGAGTGGGGGCAAGGGGGATCCGGCCCGGTTCCTCGAGCCGCTCTCGCCGACGCCCACACCCTGGCCCGTCCACTCCAACCAGGTCAACGTCGACTTCATCTCGAGTCAGTTCCACAGACCCGATGCGGCCGTAGGCGTTGCGTCGGATCGTGAGCTCCTGGCGACGCTGGTGTTCGAGAAGTCCGGCCAGGGCGACGCGGGCTTGCTCCTCGCCTTCGGCGCCGGGAACATCGTCACGCTCGACGACGACCCGACGGACTTCCCCAGCATCGACTTCACGGATCTCGTCGCGCTCGGTGACCCGATCGGTGTGACGTCGAGCGACTGGATTCGGTACTGCACGCCGAGTGGCCAAGGCCACCCCGTGTCCCCGTGCATCTACGATCCGGATCAACCTGGCAACTATGGCGGGCCGGCTCTGCCAGGGGGGGACGACGAAGGGGGCGGCACCGGTGACCCCGGCGCCGGCGACGATCAGGGCGGCGGCGACGATTCGGGCGCGGGCGACGGTCTCGGAGGAGGCATGGTCGGATCGGACTCGCCGCCGGGGGGCGGTCCGACATCCGCAGTGCCCGAGCCGACCGCGGCGTTGCTCTTCGGCGCGGGCATCGTCCTGCTGTTCGGCCGCCGCTCGGGTCCCGAGGCACGTTCGTAGGAGGCCCGACGCCGGGCGTGCCGACGCGCGCCGCTCGTCGCATGGCCAAGCTCGCGGCCACCGTGGTGCTGCGCTCGAAGTCGTTCTCGGCCACCGTGGTGCTGCGCTCGAAGTCGTTCTCGGGCAGGGCGCTCGATCGGCCCAGCCGTTCGGCGACCGCCCCGGCTCACCCGAACGCGGCGAGTCGGGCATCGGTCACGGCGTTCTCGAAGCACGCGTGGGTCGGCCGACCGGACGCGTCGGGTCAGATCGCGTCCGCTTCCCGACCGATCCGGCGAGGCGCCCGCCGAAGGCACCGAGCGGCCTTCGAACACACGGCGCGCTGCGCGTGGCAATGCCCCTTCCTCGGGGGATTCGGTATTCTCCCGCTTCGCGCATCCTCGCGACCCTGCTGGAGAAATCGCCATGCCGCTCGCGGCCAACGAGATCCGTGAGCAGTTCCTCTCCTACTTCGAGCGGAACGGCCACCGCCGGATCCAGAGCTACTCGCTCGTCCCCGACAGCGATCCGACCCTGATGTTCGTGAACGCCGGCATGGTGCCCTTCAAGCGGGTCTTCCTCGGCGAGGAGTCGCGGGGTTACAGCCGCGCGACCACATCGCAGAAGTGCATGCGGGTTTCGGGCAAGCACAACGATCTCGAGAACGTGGGCCGCACACCGCGCCATCACACCTTCTTCGAGATGCTCGGCAACTTCTCGTTCGGCGACTACTTCAAGGAAGAAGCGGTCCAGTACGCGTGGGAGCTGTTGACCGACGGGGTCGGCTTCGACGGCGACAAGCTCGCGATCTCGGTCTACGAAGACGACGATGAGGCGTTCTCGATCTGGGAAGACCGCATGGGGATCCCCGCCGAGCGCATCTATCGCCTCGGTGCGAGCGAAAACTTCTGGTCGATGGGCGACACCGGTCCGTGCGGCCCTTGCAGCGAGATCCACTTCGACTTCGGTCGACCCGACGACTGCCCCAGCTCGGTGTGCGACCCGTCCTGCGACTGCGGTCGCTGGATGGAGGTCTGGAACCTCGTCTTCATGCAGTACAACCGCGACGCAGACGGCAAGCAGACGCCGCTGCCGAAGCCGTCGATCGACACCGGGGGCGGTCTCGAGCGCTGGGCTGCGGTGCTCCAGGGCAAGCGCAACAACTACGACAGCGACCTCTTCGAGGGCATCCTCGCCCGGGCCCAGGACATCTCGGGCGTTCAGCTCGGCGCCGCCGACGAGAGCGACGTCTCGCTGCGCGTGGTGGCCGACCATGCTCGGGCGCTCTCGTTCCTGATCGGCGACGGCGTGCTGCCGTCGAACGCCGGGCGCGGCTACGTGCTGCGTCGGATCCTGCGGCGCGCTTCGCGCCACGGCGTGCTGCTCGACGTGCGCGAGCCCTTCATCCACAGCGTCGCCGATGCCGTGATCGACGAGATGGGCGGCGCGTACCCCGACCTCGTCGAGCGACGCGCCTTCATCACCGATCGCATCCGGCGCGAAGAAGAGCGCTTTCTCGAGACGCTCGAGAAGGGGCTGCTGCTGCTCGAAGACGAGATCGCCGATCTCAAGCAGAAGGGCGAGACGACGCTGCCGGGCGAGAGCGTCTTCAAGCTCTACGACACGTTCGGGTTCCCGGTCGATCTCACCGAGGACATCCTGCGTGGCCACGAGATGGACGTCGACCAGGCGGGTTTCGACGGGGCGATGAGCGCGCAGCGCGAGCGGGCGCGGGCGGCCTGGAAGGGCAGCGGCGACACACAGATCGCTGAGGTCTACGGTCGCATCGCCTCCGACGTCACGACGCAGTTCGTCGGCTACGACGGGCTCGAAGCGACATCGAACATCGCGGCGCTGCTCGTCGGCGGCGAGCCGAAGGATCGGGCGGGGCTCGGCGACGCCGTCGAGGTCGTGACCGACGAGACACCCTTCTACGCCGAGAGCGGTGGCCAGGTGGGCGATCGCGGCCTGCTCACGACCTCGACCGGACGCGTCGAGGTCGAGGACACCCAGAAGCCCGTCGATGGCCTCTTCGTGCACCGGGGCAAGGTGGTCGAGGGGGAGCTCGCGGTCGACACCGAAGCGAGCCTGCACGTCGACGCCGAGGCCAGGCAGGCCACCGTGCGCAATCACACCGGTACGCACCTGCTCCACTCGGCGCTGCGCGCGGTGCTCGGGCCCCAGGCGATGCAGAAGGGCTCGCTCGTCGGGCCGGAGCGACTGCGCTTCGACTTCACTCACGACTCGCCGCTCAGTCGCGACGAGATCGATCGCATCGAAGATCTCGTGAACGGGTGGATCGAAGAGAACAGCGGCGGCTCGACCGCTCTGATGTCGTACGACGACGCCGTGAAGAGTGGCGCCATCGCGATCTTCGACGAGAAGTATGGCGACGAGGTGCGCGTCGTGTCGTTCGGTGATGCTTCGACCGAGCTCTGCGGCGGCACCCACGCGCAGGCGACGGGCGAGATCGGCCTGCTCAAGGTCGTCGGCGAGTCGGGCGTGGCGGCGGGCGTGCGTCGCATCGAAGCCCTGACCGGGCACGGCGCACTGGCGCACGTGCGCGCCGGCGAAGAGCGCGAACGCCGCGCGGCCGAGCTGCTGAAGGCGCCGGTCGCCGAGCTCCCCGACCGCGTCGAGAAGCTGATCGCCGAACGCCGCGAGCTCGAGCGCGAGCTCGAGAAGCTTCGCGCCGAGAAGCGCGGCCAGGGGGCAGGCGATCTGCTCGAGTCGGCACGCGAGATCGAGGGGGGCCAGGCCCTGGCCGCGAGGCTCGAGGGCACCGACGCCAAGGAGCTGTCTTCGATGGTCGACGACCTCCGCAATCGGCTCGGGTCGTCGGTGGTGGCCCTGCTGTCGGACAACGGCGGCAAGGTGCTGGTCGCCGTCGGCGTCACCAAGGATCTGATCGGGTCGTACAAGGCCGGCGACATCGTCAAGGAGCTCGCCGGCATGGTCGGCGGCGGCGGCGGTGGGCGTCCAGATTTTGCGCAGGCCGGCGGCAAGGACGCATCGAAGATCGACGACGCCCTCACCCGCTTCTACGAGATCGTCGGCGCCTAGGGCGCTGCACGCGATCCACGCGCCCGCACGCGCGAGGCCGCGGGGATTCGCGTTTGGCGTGAAACGCCGAGGACGCGCGCAGCGTCGAACCGAGTAGAGATGAAGAAGCCCGATTCGCTCAGCTACGTGCACGACGTGTTCGCGCCTAGGCGGCGCCTGACGCGACCGGTGCGCGTGGGCGACGTCGTCATCGGCGGCCCCGGGCCGATCGTCGTCCAGTCGATGACGAACACCGACACGATGGATACCAAGGCGACGGCCGATCAGATCGAGCGCCTGGCCGACGCCGACTGCCCGATCGTCCGCGTCACCGCCCCCTCGATCCGCGATGCCGAGAACCTGGCCGAGATCACCCGGGAGCTACAGTTGCGGGGTGTCTCGGTGCCGCTCGTCGCCGACATCCACTTCACGCCGAACGCCGCTCTGATCGCCGCCGACCACGTTGCGAAGGTGCGCGTCAACCCGGGCAACTACGCCGACAAGAAGAAGTTCGAGGTACGCGAGTACAGCGAGGCCCAGTACGCCGAAGAGCTCGACCGCGTCGCCGAGCGGTTTCGTCCCCTCGTGCAACGCTGCAAGCTGAACGGCGTCGCGATGCGTATCGGCACCAACCACGGCTCGCTCAGCGACCGCATCATGAACCGCTTCGGCGACACGCCCGAGGGCATGGTCGAGAGCGCGCTCGAGTTTCTCGACGTGTGCGAAGACGAAGGCTTCCACGACGTCGTCTTCAGCATGAAGGCGTCGAACACCCAGGTCGCGATCCACGCCTATCGTCTGCTGGCGGCGCGGCTCGAGGCCCGCGCGCCCGGTGAACCGGGCTATCCCTTCCACGTCGGTGTGACCGAGGCCGGCGACGCCGAAGACGGGCGGATCAAGAGCGCCATCGGCATCGGTGCGCTGCTCGAGGATGGCCTCGGCGACACGATCCGGGTGTCGTTGACCGAAGACCCCGTGAAAGAAGTGCCGGTCGCGCGCGCGCTCGCCGAGCGCGCCCATCGCCGCTGGATGGCCGATCAGATGGCCGCCGAGCTCGACACACGTCCGATTCCGCTCGAGGCCGGCGAAGCGCCTTCCCCCTACGCGCACGTACCGCGGGCGAGTGAAGGGGTGGATGCCGGCGGGCTCACGATCGGGGGGGATGCGCCTCCGCGCGTCGAGATCGACCTCGGTCGCGCGCTGCCGTACGGCGAGGCGATCGCAGCGAAAGTCGCGACTGCGCTCGCCTTGCAGACCGACGTCGAGGCCGAGTCGCTCGCGATCCGCATCGCCGATCCCGCTGAGATCGCGCAGTGGCCACGCTTTCGCGCGCAGCTCGAGTCGCTCGGTGTCTCGCTGCCCCTGGCGGTGCGCGCACCGGCTGCGCTCGTGCCGGCCGTGGTCGGGGGCGAGACGCGACCTGCGCGCGTCATCGCCGAGGTCGAGTCGAACAGCGATCCCTCGGCCGTCGACGCCGCAGCGGCCGCCGCGGCCAATCGCGGCGTCGCGCTCGAGTGGTGTCTGCGCGGTGAGCGTCCCGATCTGCCGAAGCTCGCCGAAGAGACCCTGCGCGTCGCGCGGGAGGCCGGCCTCGAAACACCGCTCTTCTCCGTCGAGTCGCATCGCGAGACCCACGCCGTGCGCGTGCTCGCCGCCGCGCTCTCGCGCCTCGGGGCCGACGCCTGCCCGATCGTGCTGCGCCACGGCCGGCCTGAGGACACGGCCGACGAGGCCGCTCTGCTCGAGGCCTCGGTCGACTTCGGGGCCTCGCTCTGCGACGGCGTGGGCGACATGGTGAGCCTCGCGCGTTTCGGTGACCCCGTGAAAGCCGTCGACGCCTGCTATCGCATCCTGCAGGGCGCACGCCGGCGCACGACGCGTACCGAGTACATCTCGTGCCCTTCGTGTGGGCGCACGCTCTTCGACCTCGAAGAGACGACGGCGCTCATCAAGAGCCGCACCGAACACCTCTCGGGCGTGAAGATCGCCGTCATGGGATGCATCGTGAACGGGCCGGGCGAGATGGCCGACGCCGACTTCGGCTACGTCGGCAGCGGCGTCGACCAGGTCAGCCTCTACGTCGGCAAAGAGGTGGTGCAGCGCGCCGTGCCGCAGACCGAAGCGCCCGACCGACTCGTCGACCTGATCCGCGAGCACGGTCGCTGGATCGACCCACCGATGGACGCCGAGTCGAGCTGAAACCGCAATTCGAGGCCCGCTCTCGGGTCTGTGCTTCGGCGGCTCCGCGTTTCGCGAAGTCAACGCGGCGCCCCTTTCGGCGTTGCCTTTCAGTCCGTGAACGTGACATCGTCCGCCGATGCACTCTCGTCTACGGCTCCTGCTGGTCCTCCCCCTCCTGCTCTTCGTCGCGAGTGCCTGCGATGACGAGAGCGGTGTCGAGGGCGACGCCGTCGACACGCGACGCATCGACCCCGGGTGCTACGCCGTCCGCGGGAAAGATCTGAACTCGGGGCTCGTCTACCACCTCGAGGTCGAGCGCGACGACTCGGGCTACGTCTTCACGAGTGCGACGCCGGGCCGGGCGACGCCGTTCTCACTCAAGCCCTCGGGCATCGGCCGTTTTCTGCTTCGCGACGATCGGGGCGGGTTCGTGGTCTCCGACGGCGAACGCCTGCTTCGCGACGAGGCCCTCGAGTCGGACATCACCCTCGTCGACGACGGCTATGAGTCGGAGGCCGAGTGGACGTTCGTCACGCGTCAGGCCGACCGGTCGGTGCGCCACCTGCGCCACCAGAAGAGCGGTCGTTTCGTCGAGCGCGGCGAGATGACGCCGCTGCTGGTGCGGGCGCTCGAGATCGATCTCGTCGAGCGCGCGGGTTGCACCCCATTCCCCGAGGCCGATCTCAACGCGACGGGGGCGGTCGCTCGCACGACGTGGCCCGATGGTGACCTCTTCGGCTTCGCCGATACGCACTCGCACCTGCTCTCGAACTTCGGCTTCGGGGGTGGCGGCATCTTTCACGGTTCGCCGTTTCACGCGCTCGGGATCGAGCACGCACTCGGCGACTGCGAGCGATTCCACGGCGTGAATGGGCGCCAGGATCTCTTCGGCTACGGCTTCGATCAGGGCGAGAGCGCCGACCCGAACGTGCTGCTCACGAGCTTCGCGACCGGCGAGACACCCGAAGACAGCCACGCGACCGACGGCTGGCCGACCTTCACCGATTGGCCGGCGGCCCCCTTCAGCTCGACGCACCAGGTGCAGTACTGGCGATGGATCGAGCGCGCCTGGATGGGCGGGTTGCGCCTGATCGTCCAGCACGCGACGACGAACCAGATCATCTGCGACATCCTGGCCGCGCCCGGCACCCAACCCGTGCGGTACTCGTGCAACGACATGGTCGGCGTCGATCGCATCGTCGACGAAACGTGGGCGATGCAGGACTACATCGATGCCCAGTACGGCGGTCCGGGGCGGGGGTTCTTTCGCGTCGTGACTTCGCCCGCCGAGGCGCGGGCGGTGATCGAGTCGGGCAAGCTGGCCGTGATCCTCGGCATCGAGACGTCGAACCTCTTCGACTGCTTCGAGAACCCGCGACCGCCGTTCGCCGCCTGCACTGAGGCCGACGTCGTCGCGTCGCTCGACGCCTACTACGGCCGCGGCGTTCGAGCCCTCTTCCCCGTGCACAAGTACGACAACGGCTTCTCGGCGGGCGACGGCGACAAGTCCGTCATCGAGCTCGGCAACTTCTTTCAGACGGGGGATTGGAACGACTTCGTCACCGACTGCGACACGTCGATCAATACGGTCTTCGATCGAGGTGAGATCGCGTTCCCGCAGATCAACCGCGGGGACGTCGCGTCGCCCGAGCCGGCGCCCGATCTCTCGGCGTTCCCGGTCGACCCGATCGGCACGGTGCTGAGCCCCGACGTCATTGGCGTGCTCTTCCCGACCGTCACGCCTCCAAACCCCGGTCCCGTGTGCCAGGGCACCGGTCTCACCATGCTCGGCGAGTTCTTGATCGAGGAGATGATGGCGCGCGGGATGATCCTCGAGATCGACCATCTGCCGCGACGCTCGTATGCGCGGGCGTTCGAGATGATGGAGGCGGCCGACTATCCGGCGGCCGGCACGCACGGGCTCAACGCGGGCGGTGCGCTCTATGCCCTGGGCGGTGTCTCGAAGTCGGGCTTCGGCACGTGCCGTGGCACCGAGCCCGCCACCGTCGACGACGGGTGGCAGGCGCGCATTGCGCTCATCGAGGCGAACGGCGGCTACCCGGCCGAAGGCTTCGGCCTCGACCTGAACGGCTTCGCCGGCGCGCGTGGGCCGCGTTTCGGCCCTGCCAGCGGGTGCACCGATCAGAGCGACCCGGTCACCTACCCATTCACGTCCTACGCGGGTGACGTGACGTTCGAGCCGCCCACGCTCGGTGAGCGCAGCATCGACTTCAACACCGAAGGGCTCGCTCACCTCGGTCTCTTGCCCGAGCTGATCGAAGACGTCCGCGGTGACGGCGTGACCGACGCAGAGCTCGAACCGTTCTTCCGCAGTGCGGAAGGCTACGTGCGCATGTGGGAGAAGGCCGAGGCCCGGTCGCGCGTGCTCGCGAACTGAGCAGTCAGCGATCCCCGGGCAGGGCGACCGACGGCAGCTCGGGCAGATCGGGCAGCTCGTCCGCACGCTCCAACACGGCCGATTGCATCGCGTCGTAGGTCGCGAGGCTGCGCGAATCGGCGACACCCGGGTGGTCGCGGCCGACGATCCAGACCGCGCCGAGTACGACGAGGGCCGATACGAGCACGCCCTCGGCCAGGCCGAGCGCGCCGCCGCCGACGCGGTCGAACCACGAGAGTCCGGCCAGGCGCACCCCCTTGCGGGCCAGTCGACCGACGAGGCCCATGGCCGCCGCCGTCGCGAGCGCGATCACGAAGCCGGCGACCCAGGGCGCGGCGAGCTCGCCGATCTGTCCGCCGGTGCGCTCGTTCAGCCAGACGCCCGCGGTGGGTGCGGTGGCTCGGGTGATCAGCACGGCCGAGGCGAGCGCGACCATCGAGAACCCTTCGCGCACGAGCCCGATGAAGAGGCCGCGCGCGAGGGCGGCGAGGATGACGGTCAGCACGATGCCGTCGAGCGGCGTCACGCGGGCTCCGCGCCGTCGTCGCCGATCGCCTCGCCGACGAGCTGCAGATACATCGCGACGTCGGCGCGACCGGGCGTTTCGGCTTCGACGCGCTGCCACTCGGTCAGCGCGTCGCGCGTCCGCCCGAGCGAGTAGTACGTGAGGCCGAGCTGTGCGCGCGTATCCTGCAGCTGGGCATTCGCGCGCAGCACACGCCTGAACTCGATGGCGGCCTGCGCCGGCAGTCCCGCTTCGCGCAGCGTGACGCCCAGGCGGTGGCGAATGTCGTGAAAGTCGGGACAGCGCTCGAGCGCCTTCCGGTAGGCCTCGATTGCCTCGCGGCGGTCGCCGACCTCGGCATACGCGTCGCCGACGGCCGCCTGCAGGTTGGCCAGCTTGCCCTGGGTCGTCGCGTCGAGCGCGCCTGCGCCGGCACGCGACACCTCGGCGGCGCGCTCCGCCAGCTCACGCGAGCGGTCGAAGTCGCCGCGCTGCTCGTGGATCGAAGCGAGCGCGAGCAGCGCCTCGGCATAGTTCGGGTTCAGGCGAATCGCCTTGCGCAGACTCTCCGCGGCTGCGTCGAGGTCGCCCTTGCGGTCGAAGAGCACGCCCACCATGTAGTGAACGTCCGCGAAGCCATCCTTCGTGCGCAGCAGCGCACCGAACGTCTCGAGGGCCGGATCGATCTCACCGCGCTCGAAGTGAGCGCGGCCGCGCGAGTACGACTCGCGCTCGTTGGCCGTCATCTGCGCGGACGTCGGGACCGGCTGCGCCATCGGGACTTGCTCCGTCCGGGAGGCTGCGTGCGTGAGGCGAGACGTGAGGCAGAACCGGCCTCGGTTCGCGGCGCGAGCCCGTTCGGCCCGGTCGGTCGATGCGGTGGCATCGACCCGACTGCGCTCGACCCCCCGGCGAGCGCCGCCAGCCGCATTGTAATCGGAGGCAGCGCGGCCGTCCGCCCAAAAGTGTGCAGGCGTCACGACATCGTGCGGGAGCGGGGCCTCAATTGGCGCGCGCGATGCGCTCGGCCGCCTTCGCGGCCAGATCGGTGTTTCGGAAGTTCTCGACGACCACGTGGTAGAGCCGCAGCGCCTCGTCCTCGAGCTTCATGTGCTCGTAGCAGAGCCCCAGCTTGTAGAGCGCCTCGGCGTCGAGCCCCAGCCCGGGATACTCGTCGAGCACGGTTCGATAGCGGCTCGCAGCGCTCTGATACTGATCGCGGACGAGATAGAAGTCCCCGATCTCCATCACGTTCTCGGCGAGCCGGGTGCGCAGCTCGAAGAGGATGACCTCGCCCTCTT
This sequence comes from Myxococcota bacterium, assembly GCA_965250285.1. Lineage (GTDB taxonomy): Bacteria > Myxococcota_A > UBA9160 > UBA9160 > UBA4427 > CAYYSY01. The sequence goes on along the minus strand of OZ252299.1, from coordinate 3,390,904 downwards.
TGGTCTCGGGGCTGTAGGGGAACCGCCGCAGTAATTCCTCGAGGATCTCCATCGCCGCCCGGGTGTTCGTCTGATCGCGGTCGATCGACTCGATCTGTTCGTAGTGGCAGAGCGCCGAGCGCAGCACCGTGTACGGCACCTTCGGGTGCTGGGGATGCAGCTCGGCGAAGTCGCGGTAGTACGAGAGCGCCTCTTCGTACTTCTTGTCCTTGAAGTACGCGTCGGCGATCTGCAGCTCGGCGTCGATCTCGTATTCGCTGTAGGGGTAGTTGTCGACGATCGCCTGGAACGACTCGATCGCCTTGCCGTAGTTGATCCAGCGGTAGCCGAAGATGTTGCGCCCCTCGAGTCGGCGCTGCCCCTCGGCCCACAGCTCGTCGGCGGGCGGAACGTCTTCGAAGCTCGGGTCGCCCTTCTTGCAGCCCGTCACGCCGATGCCGACCAGCAGCGCCAGCGCGCATCCGAGCGCGAGCGCGCGCGCGGCTGCGCCGGTCGCAGCACGCAGGGGGCGGTGGGGGCGGATCGCGGATCTCATCGAAGCGGGGTCCTTCACGCGCCGGGCGGGAGCGGCGGCAGGCTAGAGGCGGGCTGCGGGGGTGTCAATTTCACGCGGCGCCGGTTCTGCTACTGTTCGCGCTTCCGGACGACCCGGGCCACATCCACACGATTCGACCACCGAGCGCCGGGGATGGTTCTTCCGGTGCGACGCCTCATCGAGCCGCATCCGGTGGGCGCCCCGAGGGCGGCCCGCTGTCGGAGCCGGTTTCGTCCCGGTCCCATCCCGCGCGTGGGCGTCCTCGGTGGTGGAGCGTGCGCACGGCCAGGCACGACCACGCACGGCCACGAAGGCAAGGCACGCAAGGCACGCACGGCCACGAAGGCAAGGAGAGACGACATGAATCTCGACGATCAGGACAAGCTCAAGTTCGACCGCCGCCTCGAGCAGCGCCGCGGCTGGCTCGCACCCGGCGAGATGGAGGCCCATCTCGAGGGCCTCGAAGACGCCACCGAGAAGATCCACGACGGTACCGAAGAGCCGGCCCCCGAGGCCGCCGCGCCGGCCGCCGCAGCGGCCGCGCCGGCTCCCGAGGCCGCCGCGCCGCCGCCGGCCGCACCGCCCGCACCCGAAGGTGGGTTCGGCGGTTCGACCGTCTGAGCCGCTGCGCACCCGCTGGCCGCACGGCCAGCCGGTGCGCGCTCGAGGATCCGGGCGTGATCAAGGACAAGTTTGGCAAGGAGCTCGACCGCTGGGTCAAGGCGGGCGTGCCCTTCCTGTTTCGCAATGAGGTCGATCCGAACCTCCTCACCGTGCTCGGCACCCTCGTGTGTCTGTGCGGTGCCTTCGCCTTCGGGCAGGGCGCGCTGCTGACGGGGGCACTGCTGCTCTGGGGCGGTGCGATGTTCGACATGGTCGACGGCGTCGTCGCGCGCCACTTCGACGTGAGCACCGCGTTCGGCGCGTTCCTCGATTCGACCCTCGATCGCCTGGTCGACATGGCCGTGTTGACCGGCCTCGCGATCCACTTCGCGTCGTCGGGCGACATCGTGACGGCGTGGGTGGCCGGCGTCGGCCTCGCAGCGAGCGTGCTCACGTCGTACACGCGCGCCCGAGCCGAAGGGCTCGACATCGAGTTGCACGTCGGCATCGTCGAGCGCGGTGAGCGCATCTTCATCATCGTCGCCGGCGGCGTCTTCGGCATCATGGAGATCGCGTTGTGGGCACTCGCGGTGGGCGCGACGATCACGGTCGTCCAGCGCTTCACCGTGGCCCGGCGAAGTCTCGACGAGCTCGATCTCGCTCGGGCCACCGACGGCGCATCGGTCGAGGTGGCCGTGCCGGTCGCGGAAGTCGCGCCGCCGGCGCACGCCGCGCGCGCGGCGCAGGAAGACGTCGAAGCGGCGCCGGTCGGTCACGGCGCGCCCGACGCATCGAGCTCGCACGGGGAGGAGGTCGCCCATGGCAAGTGACGACGGGGCCAGCGACGAAGCGCAGGGGACCGACGAGGCGGGTGAGCTGCCCGCCATCGACTTCTCGACGTTCCTGCTCTCGCTCTCGACGAGTGCCCTCTACCAGATGGGGCTCGTGCCCGACCCCGCGTCGGGCACGAAGGCGACACCCGATCGCACCATTGCGCGCCAGACGATCGATACGCTCGTCATGCTGCGAGAAAAGACGCGAGGCAACCTCGAAGAAGAAGAGGACAAGCTCTTCGAGAGTCTCCTCTACGAGCTGCGCATGCACTTCCTCAAGCTCGGCCCCCCCGACTGAGCAGCCGCGGCGCGCGCGCAGCCCATGCGACCACCGAGTCGGAGAAGCGATTGGACCGGGTCGAGCTCGAAGCGCCCGCCAAGCTGAACCTCGGCCTCCGCATCGTGGGCCGGCGCGCCGACGGCTACCACCTGCTCGAGAGCGTGTTCGTGCCGGTCGATCTGCACGATGACGTGCAACTCGAGGCCGGCCCCGGTGATGCCATTGACCTCGAGCTCGCGCCGGGCGATGCCGACCCGGCGCTCACCATCGATGTCCCCACCGATCACCGAAACCTCGCCGTGCGCGCGGCTCGCGCGTTCCTCGACCGAGCGGGGCGAAGCGCCGCCATCCGGATCGCGCTGCGCAAGCGCATCCCCTCGGCGGCCGGTCTCGGCGGCGGGTCGAGCGACGCCGGCGCCGTACTGCGCGGCCTCGCCCGACTGTTTCCCGACGATCTCGCCCCAGAAGCGCTCGCCGACGTCGCCGCCCGGCTCGGCGCCGATGTGCCGTTCTTTCTCGACCCGCGCCCCGCGGTCGTGACCGGCATCGGTGAGCACCGCGAGGCGCTCGGCGACTGGCCCGAGCTCGTCTTCGTGCTCGCGAACCCGCGCGTCGACGTCGCCACCGCCGACGTGTTCCGCGGCCGGGCCGAAGGGGGCACCGCGTTCGCCCCGCAGGGCGATCTGGCCGCCGCCATCGCGGGCCTTCGCGCCGCCGGTTTCGGGCCCGACCGCCCGGCGTGGGCTCGGCTGCTCGAGAACGATCTGGCGCCGGCCGCCGAGGCCCTCTGCCCGGCGATGCGCGATCTGCGCTCGGCGCTGGAGCGCCAGGGGGCACTCGCCAGCGCGCAGAGCGGCAGCGGGGCCACCGTCTTCGGCGTGTTTGCTGGTCGCACGGCGGCCGAGCGGGCTGTCGAGGGGCTTTCGGTCAACGATTCCGGGTGGTTCCGGGTCGCGGTTTCGCCCGGCGCCCGTTAGATTCTGGCCCGCCTCGAGCCTGGCTCCGGGGCCGGTTCACCCGTCGAAGGCCTGGCCACTTCGGCTACGGCGCGGCGGGGGTCGGCCCCGACATGCGCCGATCGAGATCGTTTCGGTCGGAGCGACCGGGCGCGGGGCGACGGGCCCAACGTGTCCGGCCAGGGCGGCGAGCTCGCCGTTCTTGGGGCGTCGCCAAATGGTTAAGGCAGCGGCCTTTGGAGCCGCCATTTGTAGGTTCGAATCCTACCGCCCCAACCAGGGTCGCTGGGGCGGAGCGTGGGCCGACGATCTCGGACCGACGAAGCGGAAGACGTGAGCCTGCGTGGCCCCGGTTCGGGGCCGACGGGCGCGTGGATCCGAGGCTCGAAACGCCGAGCGCAGAGCGCGCATCGGGCGAGCAAGGCGGCCGCGGTGGCCAAGGCAGAAGAGACAGGCGCATGAAGTACGGCATGAAGCTCTTCAGCGGCAACGCGAATCCGAAGCTCGCCCACGCCGTCGCGCGCTACCTCGACATGGAGGTCGGCACCTGCGAGGTCTCGACCTTCAGCGACGGCGAGTGCAACGTCGACATCGGCGAGAACGTGCGGGGCATGGACGTCTTCGTGCTGCAGCCGACGTGCGCGCCGGCCAACCGGCACATCATGGAGCTGCTCATCATGATCGATGCGCTGAAGCGCAGCTCCGCGCGGCGCATCACCGCGGTGATCCCGTACTACGGCTACTCGCGACAGGATCGCAAGGTCAAGCCGCGCGTGCCGATCACGGCCAAGCTCGTGGCCGATCTGATCACGACCGCGGGCGCCGATCGTGTGCTCTGCATGGATCTGCACGCGGGTCAGATTCAGGGCTTCTTCGACATCCCCGTCGACAACCTCTTCGCCACCCCGCTGCTGATCGATGCGATCAAGGAGCGTGTGCCTGGCGAGATCGCGATCATCTCACCCGATGCGGGGGGCGTGGAGCGGGCTCGTGCCTACGCGAAGCGCCTCGACGTCGGTCTCGCCATCATCGACAAGCGCCGCGAGCGGGCGAACGTCAGCGAGGTGATGCACATCATCGGTGACGTCGAAGGCAAGACCTGCGTGATCGTCGACGACATCGTCGACACCGCAGGGACGCTCAAGAACGCGGCCGACAGCCTGCTCGACTCGGGGGCCGCGGGCGTCTACGCCGCGATCACGCATCCCGTGCTGTCGGGGCCCGCGATCAAGCGCATCGCTGAGTCGAACCTGAGTGAGCTGATCGTCACCGATACCATCCCGCTCCGACCCGAGGCGGTCGAGAGCGAAAAGATTCACGTCGTCTCCGTGGCTCAACAGCTCGGTGAGGCGATTCGGCGCATCAACAACGAGGAGAGCGTGAGCTCTCTGTTCTAGAAGTCGGCGCGATCCGCGCCGTGGGAGTCAAGTCGTGAGCGAAGTATCCCTGGCCGTCGAAGCACGCGAGAGCCGTGGCAAGGGCGCAGCGCGCAAGATGCGCGCCGCCGGCCGCGTCCCCGCTGTCGTCTACGGGGGTGGCAAGGATCCCGTGGCCGTGAGCCTCGATCCGAGCACCCTCGACCGCATCATCCATACTCACCACGCGGGCCTGAACGCGCTGATCGACCTCGAAGGCGACAGCGGCGTCGGCGGCCGAACCGTGATGGTCAAGGATCTCGATCGCGATCCGTTGAAGGGCCGCATCCGCCACGTCGACCTGTTCGAGGTCGACACCGAGGCGCGCGTCTCGGTCTCGGTGCCGGTGCACCTGACCGGTTCGCCCCACGGTGTGATGATGGGCGGCCTGCTCGATCATTCGCTCCACAAGGTCGACATCAGCTGCAAGGCGGGCGCGATCCCCGACGAGCTCGTCGCAGACGTGAGCCACCTCGACCTCGGTGAATCGCTGCACGTGAACGAGCTGACGTTGCCCGACGGCGCCGAGATGGTGACGCCGGCCGAGCTGCCGGTCGCCGCCATCGTGATTCCGCGCGGTGTCGCGGCCGACGAAGAAGAGGCCGCCGAGGGCGAAGAGGGCGCCGAAGCCGCCGAGGGCGGCGAGGAGAAGGCCGAGGCCGACTCCGGCGGCAGCGACGACTGAGTCGTCTCACCCGGTTGATCGCGGGGCTCGGCAATCCGGGCCCCGCGTACGCCGCCCACCGCCACAACGTGGGGTTCATGGCCGTGCGCGCCTGGGCGCAGCGCGCGGGCGCGCCCGCGCCGGTACCGCGCCACCACGGGCTCTACACTCAGATTCACACCCCGACGCAGGCCGACGCAGGCGGGCCGGATCACGTCGTGGGCGTGCTCGCGCCGACGACGTTCATGAACGGCTCCGGCGCCAGCCTCGCCGACGCGCTCGCCGAGCACCCCGAGCTCTCGCCGGCGGACGTGCTCGTCGTGCACGACGATCTCGACCTGCCGCTCGGCCGCCTGCGGCTGCGCGGCTCGGGCGGCGCCGGGGGGCAGCGCGGGCTCGCGGACGTGATCGATCGGCTGGGCACCCGCGATGTTCCGCGGCTGCGCATCGGGATCGGACGCCCGGCCGACGGCGTGGCGGTGGTCGACTGGGTGCTCAGCGACTTTCGACCCGAGGAAACGGAGCCCCTCAGGGGCACGATCGGGCGAGCGGTCGCAGCAATCGACGCCTGGCTCGGGCGGGATCTCGATCGCGCGATGGAAGAGACGAACCGCGGCGGCCCCGACCTGGCCGGCTGAACTCGGCGCAGGTGCGGTGGCCCGGTGCGCTCGAGCCGACACGGCGCGAGCGCGCGCCCCCGCGGCACGAACACTTCGGCACGCGACGGTGCAGCCAGGCGCGGCGAATCCCGGTAGCCTCCGATCTCGGTCGACACCCCGGTCCCCACCCGCATGCGCGCGTGAGCGATGCGCACGGGGTTCCGCTCGATGTCGTCCGCATCAGCGTGTCGCGAACAGCGGCCCAGGGATCATCGGCAATCGTAGAAGCGGTGTAGGGGCGGCGAGTGTCCAGCGCGAAGGACAACCAGGAACGCGGCGTGCTCGAACTCCTGCAGGAGTTCTCGATCCCGCTGCTCTCGGGCGTGTTCGTCGCCCTCATGGTCGCGAACGCAGCGCCCGAGGCCTATCAGCGCATCCTGCACTGGGAGCCGGTTGCCGGGCTCGAGCTCTTCAAGCACACGCTCGACTTCCACTTTCTGGTGAACGACATCTTCATGGTGTTCTTCTTCGGCATCGCCGCCAAGGAGATCACCGAGAGCTGCCTGCCGGGCGGCGCGCTCAACCCGCCGGCCAAGGCCGTCACGCCGCTGATCGCGACGATCGGTGGGGTCGTCGGCCCCGTCGGCGTCTTCTTCCTCGGGCTCTGGGGCGCCTTTCAGCTCGGACTCTACGACCCGGTCGTCGACGACTGGGATCACCTGGCGCGGGGCTGGGGCATCCCGACGGCCACCGACATCGCGCTCGCGTGGCTCGTGGCGCGCACGGTCTTCGGCAAGGGGCACCCCGCCGTCGCCTTCCTGCTGCTGCTGGCGGTCGCCGACGACGCGATCGGTCTGGTGATCATCGCCGCGTTCTACGGCGACCCCGATCAGCCGGCCGAGCCGATCTTTCTGCTGCTCACGCTCGGCGGCATGCTGGTCGCCTTTCTGATGCGTCGCTTCGGTGTCAAGGCGTGGCAGCCGTACATCTTCGTCGCGGGTCCGCTCTCGTGGAGCGGTCTCATCATGGCGCACCTGCATCCCGCGCTCGCGCTCGCCGTGGTCGTGCCGTTCCTGCCGGCCCCGCGTCGCGATTTCGGTCTCTTCGATCAGCGCGACGAGTACAAGCAGATGGGGCCCGAGCTCGCCGCCGAGCTGCACGTCGAGCACTCGACGCTCGACAAGTACGAGCATCAGACGAAGTTCTTCGTCGATTTCGGCCTCTTCTTCTTCGCGTTCTGCAACGCCGGCGTCGAGCTGACGAGCGCGGGCACGATGACGTGGCTCGTGCTGATCAGCCTCGTGGTCGGCAAGACGATCGGGATCGCCGGGGCCGGGCTGCTCGCGCAGGCCGTGGGGCTCAAGCTGCCGAATGGCATGAACGTGAATGACCTCGTGATGAGCGGCTTCATCGCCGCGCTCGGTCTCACCGTCGCGCTCTTCGTGGCGGACGCGGCTTTCTCGGACGATCTCGTGATGCAGGGCCAGGCGAAGATGGGCGCCCTGCTGTCCGGCCTCGTCGGGATGGCGGCGCTCGTCCTCGGGCGGCTCCTCGGGGTGGGTGAGGCCGCCGATGACGAGGCGCGGCTCGCCGCGTCGGGCGCCTCGAAAGAGGCGCGCGCGAGCGAGGATCCGCTCCCGGACTGACCCCCGGGTGTCCCGGGAATTGTCCGGATCGGGCCGCAAAGAGGCGCCCGATCTTTCCCAGATTGTCCCGACAAAACGACATTGAACGGGTCGAGGCCCCCGTCTACCTTGCCGACCATGGCGACCGGGGCCTTTCAGATCGATCCGGCGGCCGATGGGCCGGTCTACCGGCGCATCGCGGACGCGATTCGCGAGCAGATCGCGAGCGGTGAGCTGGGCGCGGGCGCGCGCCTCCCCCCGATTCGAAGCCTGGCCGGCGATCTCGGCGTGAACCGTGACACCGTCGCGCTCGCCTACGAGAGCCTGGCCGACGAGGGCCTCGTCGAGTCGGTCGTCGGCCGGGGCACGTTCGTGCGGGGCACCCCGGCGGCCGCGGGCGAGCCTGTCGCCGTCACGCTCGCCGACGGCGTCGATCGCCTGCTCGAGATCGAGAAGGCTCGGCCCCGCTTCGGCGCGGCCGGCGACCTCGTGCCGTTCCACTCGCTGATCCCCGATCCCGCACTGTATCCGGTCGACGACTTTCGCAAGGCGTTCAACCGCGCGGTGGCCGAGGGCGGCGAGCGGCTCTTTCTCTATGGCGAGCCCCAGGGGCATCCGCCGCTCCGCGAGGCCCTGGCCGCGCGGTTTCGTGCGGCCGGCATCGAGGTCGACGCGCGCGACCTCGTGCTGTGCCACGGCGCCAGCCAGGGCATCTCGCTCGCCCTGCGGCTCTTCACCGAGCCCGGCGACGCCGTCGCGGTCGAGGCGCCGACGTACCACAACGTCCTGGCGACGATGGCGGGGCAGGGCGTGCGCCCCGTCGAGGTCGAGATGACCGGCGACGGGCCCGATCTCGCCGCGCTCGAGCGCGTGCTCGGTCGGCCCGACGTGAAGGCCTTCTACACGATCCCCACCTTTCACAATCCGATGGGGACGACCACCAGCGTGGCGGCTCGCCGGACGCTGCTCGAGGTCGCGGCGCGCTGCGGCAAGCCCGTGATCGAGGACGCCTTCGAGATGGATCTCCGCTGCAGCGGTCGGCCCGTGCCGTCGCTCGCGGCGCTCGACGAGCGCGGCATCGTGACCCACCTCTTCTCGCTGTCGAAGTCGCTCTTCCCGGGCGCTCGCGTCGGTTCGATCCTTGCCCGTGGCCGCGCCCTCGACGGGCTCGTCGCGCTCAAGCACGCGACCGATCTCTCCGACTCGGCGCCGCTGCAGGCGGCGATGGCCGAGTTCCTCGCAAGCGGGGCCTACGATCGCCACCTCGGCCGCATTCGCCGCGAGCTGCGCAAGCGACACGCCGCGCTCGCCGAAGCGCTCGCGGCGCACATGCCTGAGGGCACCCGCTTCACGAAGCCCGAAGGCGGCTACCAGGTCTGGGTCGAGCTGCCCCACGAGATCGATACGCGCGAGCTGCTGGCCGACGCGACGCGCGCCGGCGTGGTCTTCGCGCCCGGCTCGCAGTTCAACGCCGACGGGCGCGCTTCGGCCTGTCTGCGCATCGTGATCGCGCAGACGAGCGAAGAGCAGATTCGCGCGGGCGTCGAGGCGCTGGGGCGCGTGGTGCGTGCCCACGTCGACGCCGGCGCGAGTGCACGACAGCCGGCGAGCCTGCACCTGTAGCGCCGGCACGCATTGCATCGGGCGAGCCTGCACCTGTAGCGCTGGTTCGCAACGCATCGAAGGAGCGCGACCGCGCTCTGGCTAGGAGGGACGAGATGTCCAGAGAAGGAACCAACGGAAGTGGTGGAAACGGTCAGGGGCGCCGAGGCGCCGAGGCCTTCGAGCTGAAGATCGGCCTCGCCGAGATGCTCAAGAACGGCGTCATCATGGATGTCGTCGACCCCGAGCAGGCGAAGATCGCCGAGCAGGCCGGGGCCTGTGCCGTCATGGCCCTCGAGCGTGTCCCCGCCGACATCCGCAAGGACGGCGGCGTGGCCCGCATGAGCGCCGTCGACATGATCGAGGGCATCCAGCGCGCGGTGTCGATCCCGGTCATGGCGAAGGTCCGCATCGGGCACTTCAGCGAGGCGTCGGTGCTCGAAGCCATGGGTGTCGACTTCATCGACGAGAGCGAGGTGCTGACACCGGCCGACGACGAGTTCCACGTCGACAAGCACGCCTTCGCCGTGCCCTTCGTGTGCGGCGCGCGCAACCTGGGCGAGGCGCTGCGGCGCATCGGCGAGGGGGCGGCGATGATGCGCACCAAGGGCGAGGCGGGCAGCGGCAACATCGTCGAGGCGGTGCGGCACCTGCGCAGCGTCGTCGGCGAGATGCGCCAGATTCAGGCCATGCGCCCCGACGAGCTGATGACGGTCGCCAAGAATCTCGGCGCGCCCTACGACCTCGTCCGCTATGTCCACGACAACGGAAAGCTCCCCGTGCCGAACTTCGCGGCCGGCGGCATCGCGACGCCCGCCGACGCGGCGCTCTGCCGACAGCTCGGCGCCGAGGCAGTGTTCGTGGGCAGCGGCATCTTCAAGAGCAGCGACCCCGAGAAGCGCGCGAAGGCCGTGGTGCACGCGAATACGCACTGGGAGGATCCCGGTGAGATCCTCGCGGCCCACCGCGGCCTCGGCTCGGCGATGGAGGGCATCGAGATGTCGACCCTCGACGAGAGCGAGCGCCTCGCGAACCGCGGCTGGTAGGCCGGCCGTCGGCTGGATGGGGCTGGATCGATGAAGACGCGTATCGGCATCGTTACGATTCAGGGCGCGGTCGAGAAACACCGCCGCGCCCTGGAGCGACTCGGCGCCGAGGTGCGCCCGGTGCTCCGCAAGGAGGATCTCGAGGGCCTCGACGGGCTCGTGCTGCCGGGCGGTGAGAGCACGACGATCTCGATGGGGCTCGAACGGCACGGCCTCGAAGAGCCGATCCAGGCCTTCGTAGCCGGCGGTGGTCGGGTGTTCGGCACGTGCGCGGGCGCGATCCTGCTGGCGCGCGAGAGCCGCAACCACCCCGTGCGCACGCTCGGTCTGCTCGACGCCGTCGCCGAGCGCAACGCCTATGGCACCCAGCTCGACTCGTTCATCGCGCCGGCCGATGCCGACGCCGATACGCCCTTCGACGGCCTCGAGTGCGTCTTCATCCGGGCGCCCGTGCTGGCCGGCCTGGGCCCCGACGTCGAGGTGCTCGCGCGGGTGGAGGGGAAGCCGGTACTGGTGCGGCAGGGGGCCGTCTGGGCCTCGACGTTCCACCCCGAGCTGACCGACGACCTGCGCGTGCACGCGGCCTGGCTGGGAGGCTGATCGGCCCCGGGGGCTTGGCTTGGCAGCCGCCCCGGATCTGAGGTAAACCCCCGGATCCCAACGGGTCGCTTCGCCGGCCCTTCATCCCAACCTCGGTCCACGCGCGGCGCGTCCACCCGACGGCGCGCCGACTCTCGACGAGAGAACCCTCCGACGAGAGAACCGCGTGGGCCCGGCCTTCACCGGGCCGTCCAGGAGGAGTCGTTCGTGCGGGAATACGAGTTCAATTTCATCATCCAGCCGGAGATCTCGGAAGAGGGCTCCGCGACGCTGCTCGCCAAGCTGGATGAGATCCTCGAGGGCGCGGGCTCGACCCGACTGCTGCTCGACGATCAGGGCAAGCGCAAGTTCGCCTACCCGATCCAGAAGTTTCAGAAGGGTCACTACTACCTGCTGTCGTTCCTCGATGACGGCAAGGTCGTCGACGAGCTCGAGCGCACGCTGCGCATCGAGGAGAGCGTCCTGCGCTTCCTGACCGTGAAGGTCGAGGACGAGGTGCAGGACGTCGAAGGGCGCGTCGCCGCGGCCCGCGAGAAGGAAGCCGAGCTGCAGAAGCGCCTCGCCGAGAAGGCGGCGCGCGAAGCCGAAGAGGCGAAGGCCCGCGCGGCCGCCGAGGCCGAGGCCGCGGCGAAGGCCGCTGCCGAGGCGGCGGCCAAGGCCGCTGAGGAAGAGGCTGCCGCCGCGGCCCCCGCCGAAGGCGAGGCGACCGAGACCCCGACCGAAGAGACCGCGGCCGAAGAGCCCGCGGCCGAGACGGCCGGCGATGACGACAGCACGAAGGAGGCCTCGGCATGAGCGAGACCATCGATTCCCCGCGGCCCCAGACCGAAGCTTCCGCGCCGACGACGGATCGACCGGCCGGCGACCGCCCGAGCGGTGATCGCCCGAGTGGGGATCGCCCCGGCGGCGGCGGAGGAGGAGGCGGCTTCGACCGCGGTCCCCGCGGCCCGCGCGGTGACCGCCCCGATCGGCCGCCCCGGCCGCCGATGAGCCCGAAGGGGCGCCTGCGCGCCGCCGCGCGCAAGAAGGCGAGGAAGCAGCGCAAGCAGAAGGGCATGTTCCAGCGCCGCAAGGTGTGCCGCTTCTGCGCCGACAAGAACCTCCAGATCGACTACAAGGAGGTCAAGACGCTTCGCCTCTTCATCACCGAGACCGGCAAGATGACGCCGCGCCGCATCTCGGGCACCTGCGCGAAGCATCAGCGCCAGCTGGCCGTCGCGATCAAGCGCGCGCGGCACCTCGCGCTGCTGCCCTACGCGCCGAACCACATGTGAGCGAGGTCGAGAACCCATGGCTCAGGTGAGACTGATTCTGAAGGACGAGGTGTATGGCCTCGGTGACGCCGGCGATCTCGTCAGCGTGAAGCCGGGCTACGCGCGCAACTACCTCCTTCCCCAGGGCAAGGCCGAGATCGCGACCGAGAGCCGCGTCAAGGCGTTCGAGCACCAGAAGGCGGTGATCGCCGAGAAGCTCGCCAAGGAGATGAAGGACGTCGAAGCCGTCAAGACGAAGATCGAGAAGCTCAAGCTCGAGTTCGAGGCGGCAGCGGGCGAGGGTGGCAAGCTCTTCGGCTCGGTGACGTCGTCGCACATCGCTGCGCAGCTCGCCGAGAAGGGCGTCGAGATCGACCGTCGCAAGATCGATCTGAAGGATCCGATCAAGATGGTGGGCGATCATGAGGTCTCGCTGAAGGTGCGCGGCGACGTGCGCGCAACGATCCAGCTGACGGTGATCGGCACGGCGGCAGCCGCTCCCGAAGCCGAAGCAGAGGTCGAAGAAGATCCCGGCAATCTCGGTGGCGCCCCCGAAGAGGATGCACCGGCCGAGGAGACCGACGCTGAAGAGACCCCGGACGAAGACGAGACCCCGGAGAGCTGATCTCCGAACGTCGTTCGTGAACGGACCCCGGCCCTCGATCGCCTCGCGCGATCGGGGGCCGTTCTCTTTTTTCGGGCGCATGTCGCGATTGGAATCCGGGGACCGGACAGTCGCGGTAGAGTGAGGTCGCGGCCGGACACGAGGCGACGACGTCTGCATCGGCCGATCGCGCTTCGAGCCAACGTGTTCGACGACGCATTTCGGGGTGTGGGAGGCGGGGCGCTTGTCGCTCGATGGTGGACCGGACAGCTACGGACGCGGCGACGCGGGGCGCGGCCGGGGTCGAGGCGAAGGCCGGCGCGGTCGACGCGGTGACCGCGATGATCGGCCGCCGATGGCCGACGAGGAGATCCTCGGGCGGGTCCCGCCCAGCGATCTGTCGGCCGAGAAGGCGGTGCTGTCGTCGATTCTGCTCGACAACGACGCGATCCACCTGCTCGTCACCGAGGTGAAGGAAGACGACTTCTACCACCCGGCTCATCAGATCCTGTACCGATCGATGGTGCAGCTGCGCGATACCAACCAGCCGGTCGATCTCGTGACCCTGGCCGCGTACCTACAGGACGAGCATCTGCTCGAGAGCGTCGGCGGTGCCGTGGCGCTCGCCGAGATCGCCGACTACGAGGCGACCCCGGCAAACGCGGTCTTCTACGCCAAGCGCGTGCGCGAGAAGTCGATCAAGCGATCGATCATCGCGGTGGCGAGCGAGATCGTGGCGCTCGGCTACGACCCGAGCGAAGAGGCCGACAAGCTGCTCGACCAGGCCGAGAGCCGCATCTTCGGGCTGTCGACCGAGAAGGCGGCGAGTGGCCTCAGCTCGATCGGCCACGAGATGCACGACGCGGTCGATCACATCGACCAGCTGATGAACCGAAGCGGCGATCTGACCGGGCTGTCGACGGGCTACAAGAAGCTCGACGACATGACGGGCGGCCTGCAGCCGGGCGACCTGTTCATCCTCGCGGCGCGGCCCTCGATGGGCAAGACGGCCTTCGCGCTCAACGTGGCGCGCAACGCCGCCATGGACGCGAATGCCCACATCGCAATCTTCTCGCTCGAGATGACGACCCGTTCGCTCGTGCTGCGCCTGCTCTCGAGCGAGGCCCAGGTCGACTTCTCGATGATGCGCACCGGGCTCATCACGCCCGACACGCACTCACGCATCATTCAATGTGCCGGCAACCTCGCCGAAGCCGGCATGTGGATCGACGATACCGGCGCCGCCACCGTGCTCGAGATGCGCGCCAAGTGCCGCCGCCTGCATGCGCAGCACGGCCTCGACCTCGTGATCGTCGACTATCTGCAGCTCGCCCACGGCGATTCGAACACACCGAGCCGCGAACAGGAGATCAGTGAGATCAGCCGCGGGCTCAAGGGCCTCGCGAAAGAGCTGAACATTCCGGTCATCGCGCTCTCGCAGCTGAACCGGGGCCCCGAGACCCGCAAAGAAGACAAGCGCCCGATGCTCGCCGATCTGCGCGAGTCGGGCGCCATCGAGCAGGACGCCGACGTGATCGCGTTCATCTACCGCGACGTGGTCTACAACAAGGAGACCGAGTACGAGAACCTCGCGGAGCTGATCATCGCCAAGCAGAGAAACGGCCCGACCGGCACCGTGAAGCTCGAGTTCGAGGGCCGCTACGCGCAGTTTCGCGACTGGACGCTCAGCGACGATCCCTACGACGCGGCGCCCGGCGGTCACAGCTTCGGATCCATGGAGGGCGGACCGTTCGGGGGCGGCGGCGACGGGCCCGGCTTCGATCCGACGAGCGGCTTCGGTGGCGGCGGCGACGCGTTCGGCGGGGGCGACGGCTTCGACGGCGGCGACTCGGGCGCGTTCTGAGACCCGGTTCGCATCGCGCTCCAAACGGGAGCTCACCGATGATCTTCGTCTTCGAGGTCCACGTGCGGGCCGGCCACACGGCTGAGGCCTACGCCGCGGCCTGGCTCGAGGCGAGCCGCATCATTCAATCGGCGCCCGGGGCACGGGGCACGCGCCTGCACCGGGCCATCGGGCGCGACGGCGTGCTGCTCGCGATCGCGAGCTGGGAGAGCAAGGCCGAGCGCGACGCCGCCGAAGCCGAGCGAGACCCGCGCGTGCAGTCGATCATCGAGACCCAGGCCGAGCACGTCGAGATCCGGGTCGTCGGTGAGTTCGACGACCCCGAGTGGGTGGTGCTGCCGCAGGATCACGGCTGACGCCGTCCTTGCCCGCCCGATCCGGCGCGGACGCACGCCCGGGCATGTGTGCCGGTATCCGCACGGCGCGCTCGGCGCCCCCACCGCCCGAGATCGGGGATGCCCGCGAGAGCCCGCCATGCCGGCGCGGCGCTTCGATCACGCGGCCGTTGGCGTCTGGGTTCAAGTTTCCGATCGGGGCGGTCGATTCAGCGACTGACCCATTCCGTTCGGAGGCGTCGACATGCAGAACATCCTCGTTCTCGTACCGGCCGAAGATCGCGCCGGTCGCGCGCTGTCCCTGGCCCGCCATCTGGCGCAGCGCGCCGGTGCGATCGTGACGCTGCTTCGCGTCCTCGAAGAGAACGTCGGCCCCGCGGCCAGCGCCGAGCTCTGTCAGCAGACCGCCAAGATTCGCAACCTCCTGCTCGAGGTCGAGACCGAGCAGCTCGAGGCGATGGCGCGTGATCTGCGCGATTCGGTGCCGAACGTGACGGCGCGCGTCTGCTGGGGCGTCGCCTGGGAGGTCGTTCTCGAGGAGTGTCGACAGAGCGGGTTCGACCTGATCGTGAAGCCCGCCAGCGGCCTCACGCGGCAAGGCGGCGTGTTCTTCGGCTCCACCGCGCTCCACCTGTTTCGTCGCTCGGCGTGTCCGGTCTGGGTGGTGGGCGGTGAAGGCGCTCTGCCGAGCCGAATCCTCGTCGCGGTCGACCCGACCGGCAACGAGGTGCGTCAGCGGGCGGCCCGCCGCATCGTCGAACGGGCGCAAGAGGTCGCGCGGCTCTCGGGCGCCGAGGTGCATCTCGTGACCGCCTGGCACGCGATCGGTTCGGAGCTGCTCGAGCAGTCGATTCAGGAAGACGAGTGGAAGGCGTACCGCCGCGAGTCCGAAACACTCGCGCGAGCGGGGCTCGATCGTCTGGTGTCGCAGCTCGACGGTTCGGTGCCGAGCGAGCACGTCCACCTGGTCGAGGGCGAAGCCCGAGAAGCGCTGCCTCGCTTCGCCCGGGAGCACGACTTCGACCTGATCGTGATGGGCACCTTGAGTCGGCCCGGCGAGATCGGCGACCGCCTTGGCGCCACGGCCGAGATGGTGCTGCGCGGCGTTCAGTCGAGCGTCATGGCGGTTCCGCCGGCCGATCCGGCGGCTTCGCCGGAAGAGGGCGACGCGCTCGAAGCTTGAGTCGGTGCTTCGCGGTCGATCGGCTGCGGCGTCGCGACGCCGCTTCTCCTGAGGGCTATCGCAGCGTGCCGGGGTAGGGACGAATCGGCTCGGGCGCTTCGGTTTCGTCGTCGAGACCGACGGTCTGTCCCTCGAGCTCGAACCCGAATCGCTCGTTCAGCATGTTGATCGCCGACTTGTACGCGGCGTCGCTCCACGTGGCGCGCTGCGGAAAGTACGAGTCACCCACGAGCGCCACCGCCTCCCCGGGCAGCGGCTCGATGGCCCAGCGCGCGATATCGACGTTGCGCAGACTCGACCCGCCCCGCAGCCAGGCCCAGGCATCCGGCCAGATCTGGACGACCGTCCGCTCGGGGTCGGGGATGCGTGCGCCGGGAAAGAGATACTCGAGGCCGCGACGAATCTCGGCTTCGACCGCCTCGGTCGAGCGCGACGCCGTGTTCTCCCAGAACGCGACGGTCGCCGGGTCGTCGTCGTACACGCTGCGGGTGACGTTCTGCGCCTCGGCGTAGGGCCAGACCGGAATCTCGATGAAGTTCAGCGCGGCCTCGGTGCTCCAGACGCGGCTCACCTCTTCGCGTTCGGGGGCGCTTCGCCACCAGGGTCTCGTCCACCACTGCGTCACGGTCACGACCTTGACGGCCTCGATGTCCTGAAACTCGGTCTGGCGGCGGATGTCGTCGATGACGTCGCCCTCGATGAAGCCCACGCCCCGCTTCGATGCGGCGATGACCACGAAGCGCGGGCGCAGCCGGCGCTTCGTGGTCGTCACCTCGTAGCGACGCTTCGCCCCCTTGCCGCGCCGTGCGCGAGACACGTCGAGCACCGGCTCGCCCGTGAAGATGCGTACGCCCGCGGCCCTGGCGCCGTCTGCAAGCCGATCGATGTACTGCGACATGCCGCCGACCGGGTAGCCCGCGATGCAGCAGACCGTCGACTCTTCGTCGAGCCAGTCGAGAAAGCTGCGGGCATCGATCGGGTCGGTGAACTCGCCCCGGAATCGCGACAGGTCGCGCAGGAACTGGTAGCCCTCGACACCGATCGCCGCGCGCGCGTACGAGCGGAAGTCGGGGTACTGGTCGGCCTCGCGGCGCAGCGGGCCGAACTGCAGCTCGTCGTAGAGGTCGCCCTCGGTGACGTCGTCGGGCACGACGGGAAAGGCCTGCTCGTTGAGCGTCTGGGCGTCGGCCGCGAGGAAGCCGCGCGTGCTGATGATGCTCTCGCGATTGGGGGCGAACTGCAGCTCGATCCCGAGCTCGGCCGCGAGGTCGATGACGACCCGTTGGCTTTCGACGACGCGCAGCGCGCCCAGGCCGAAGACGGGCCCGCCCGGCTCGTTCGCGACGTCCTTGATTCGTCCGCCGAGTCGCTCGTTCTTTTCGAAGACGCAGACGCGGGCGCCGTACTCGGGCCCGAGCCGGTAAGCGGTGTACAGGCCCGAAGCGCCGCCCCCGACGATCACGATCTCGCACCGCGTTGCGCGCCCGCGTTCGCCGCCCGCGACCGCGGGCAGGGCGAACGCGGTCAGAGCGAGCGGGGTCAGGAGCGCGAGCAGGGGCAGCAGCCGGGTGGAGCGAGTGGGGATCGCGTGCTTCATGGGGACCTCGAGTTCGGTCGGAGCGAGAGCTCCAGCCTAATCGAGGCCGCCACCGCGCGGCAAAAGAAACGCGGCGAAGCGCGGCCGTCTTCCGGCTTCCGGCTTCAGGGAGACGAGATGGGACCGCGGCGGTGCTCGGCCTCGGGTTCGGGTGCGTCTGTCGCGCCTCGCGGCGGCGCGCCCGAGCGCTCGGGGGGCGAAGCGGACAGCGCGGTCTGGCGCCGAGCGCGGTACCCGCGCGATCGGGTCGAGTACGAGTGTTTCCTGGTCCCGGCGCGGGCACGCGGCTCGAGCTCGATGCCGGCACTCCGCAGGCCGTCTGCGAGCGCTTCGACGAGACCCCGGTCGACATAGATGCGCTCGAGCTCGGCCATCAGATCCTGCGCGAGATGCGGGTCGTCGCGCTCGAGCTCGCTCATGACCTCGGCGGCCTGATCGGTCCGACCGGCTTGGGCGAGCACGGCGGCCCGCGTGACACCGCGCATGCTGTCGAGGGGTGCGATCTGACGGTGCGCGTCGAGCGCCGCTTCGTAGTCGCCCCTCATGTAGTGGTCGAGCGCAACGACGTTGTGGAGCGTGACGGGGTGGTGCGGGCTCAGGCTCGCCGCGCGCTCGGCCACCTCGATGGCGCGTTCCCAGCGGCCGGCCGCCGCGAGCTGGGTGGAGAGCAGGCCGAGCAGGGTCGCGTCGTTCTGGTTGAGCTTGATGGCATGCTCGGCGGTCATCGCGGCGGCGTCGAGGGCACCGCGGCTGAAGTACACGGTCGACAGCGCGAAGTGGGCCATGGCGCTCGTCGGATCGAGGCTGACTGCACGGTGCGCCGCGCGGAGCGCGCGGTCGAGCGGGGCCGATCGCTCGTTTCGACGGTGCAGATACTCCTCGCGGTACAGGTAGCCGAGGTGGGCCCACGCTTCGGCGTCGTCGGGCTCGCGCTGGACGGCCGCTTCGAGGCACTCGCGCGCGGCCGCATGCTGCTCGTCCGTGTGAACCTCGAAGTAGCGGTCGGCCATCGCGATGCACTCGGCCATCGACCGATGATGGGGCCGAATCGTGAAGCGCTTCGCGGGCGACAAGAGGCTGTGATTGACCGTATGGTCGGCGAGCGTCGCGGCGATGTGGCTCGCGATGTCGGTCTGAATGTGGAGCAGCGGCCCGGTCGTGAGCTCGCGGTCATAGCTCTCCGACCACCGCACGACCCCCGAGTCGGGCTCGACGAGCTGGGCGCGCACCCGCACCGTCTCGCCGTCGACCTGAGCGCTGCCGGTCAGCCGGAACCGGTCGCGCATCGCGAGCGACTCGAGCCCCAGGAAGCCCCCGTCTTCGGGCATCTCCGGCGCTCGTCGCACCGTCAGGCCACGAAATCGCGCGAGCGCATCCGTCAGCTCGTCTGCCAGATCGGCTCCGAGCGTCGGTGCCGATTCGGTCTGGCCGCGCGTGTCGAACGGCTCCACCGCGATGACGATCGGCTGCGCTGCTTGCTCGTCTTCGTCGAACCACGGGTCGACGCCCGCTCCGGCGAGTGCGCCGATGCCGAGCATGAGCAGGACGATCACCACGGCGTGGTTCGAGAAGACGCGCAGCGGCGGCTCGCCGCGCTCGGCTCGCAGCTCGCTCAGCCGGGCGAGCGCGATCGCGAGGACGAACCCCGCGATCAGCATGTACAGCACCCAGCGGATCGCGCTGCTGTTGAGACCGATCAGCGGCAGGACGAGCGCGGACACCTGGAGCATGGCCCAGCCACTGGCCGCGTAGACGATGGCCGTCCGAACGACGACGCGTCGTTGAAGCTCGTCGAAGAAGGAAGTCGGCTCTGGGTCGGGGGGTTCGGATGGTTGGTGCGGTTCGTCCACGCAGGTGCCCTCGAGTTTTCTGGGGGGGCCTGTCCTGGACATGGATGCCAGCAGAGCCACTCCCGTTCGATCCGACCAAACAGGAAGCGCGCGCGCTGCTTCGTCAAGGGGCCGATCGACTGGATCTCATGCGTGCGGTTTCGGGCACGGGGTGGCGAGCAGCGCCGCGCGTTCCGTCACCTTTCTGGCCCAGCTGCGCCCGGAGGCGAAGCGGCGACCGGCGGGGCGTTCGCCTAGGCTGCTGCCCCGACACGACGTCCACCCCGCCCCGGAGGCGCACGCACCGAGCCCATGTCCTTCACCGCCAAGATCCTGATCGGCTTGTTCCTCGGCTTGGCGACCGGACTCTTCCTGGGAGAGCTCGCGGCGCCGCTTTCGGTCGGGGGCGAGATCTACATCGGGCTGCTCCAGATGACGGTGCTGCCCTACATCGTCGTCTCGCTCATCGCGAACCTCGGCCGCATCTCGTGGGACGAGAGCAAGGAGCTGCTCGTCTCGGCGATCACGGTGCTGGTCGTGCTGCTCTCGATCGGCATCCTGGTGCTGTGGATCGCCCCGATCGCGTTCCCGCCCTGGCAGACGGCGTCGTTCTTCTCGTCGAGCCTCGTCGCTGCGCCGACCCAGTTCGATCTCGTCGGGCTCTACGTCCCCGCCAATCCGTTTGGTTCGCTCGCGAACAACGTCGTTCCGGCGGTCGTGCTCTTCAGCATTCTGGTCGGGATCGGCGTGAGCCGCGTGAGCGATCGCAGCGGCCTGCTCCACAACCTCGACGTCCTGGCCGCGGCCCTCAACAACGTCAACAAGCTGGTGATCCGGCTGACGCCACTCGGCATCTTCGCGATCGCGGCGGGCACGGCCGGGACGATGTCGCTCGAAGAGGTCAGCCGCCTGCAGGCGTACGTCATCACGTACACGGTGCTCGCCGTGCTGCTCACGTTCGGCGTGCTGCCGCTGCTCGTCAGCGCCGTCACGCCCTTCAAGGTGCGCGATCTGATCCTGATCCCGCGTGACACGCTCATCACGATCTTCGCGACCGCGAAGATCATCGTCGTGTTGCCACAGCTGATCGAAGACGTGAAGGCGCTCTTCGCGCGCTACGACGCGGCCCACGACGACGTCGACTCGAGCGCCGAAGTGTTGATGCCGCTCGCGTATCCGTTTCCGAACATCGGCACCTACGTGATCCTCATGTTCATTCCGTTCTCGGCCTGGTATCTGGGGCGCGAGATGAACTGGGCCGACGAGCTCGTGTTCCAGGGCGCATCGCTGCTCAGCAGCTTCGTCGCCCCCGTCGTCGGCATCCCCTTTCTGCTCGACGTACAGCGCCTGCCGGCCGACATGATGGAGCTCTTCGTCGTCTCGACCGTCTACACCGACCGCATCCGCGTGGTGCTCGGCGCGATGCACCTGCTCTCGCTCACGATCGTGGCGGTCGCGTACAAGCGAGGGCTCGTCTCGTGGCAGCCGGTGCGTTTCGTCCGCGCCGCGGCGCTGTCTCTGCTGATGCTGCTCGTCGGCCTGCTGGGCGCGCGGTTCTACCTCGCTCAGTCGCTCGCCAACTCGTACACCGCCGATCAGGAGCTGGTGCGGATGCACCAGATGGAGCCGCTCGTCGACGTGACCGAGTGGCGCACCGAGCTGCCGCCCCCCGACGCATCAGCGAGCGAGGTGGGGCGGCTGACCGCCATCGAAGCGCGAAAGACGCTGCGCATCGGCTACCTGAAGGATTCACTGCCGTTCGCGTTCACGAACTCGGCCGGTGAGCTGGTCGGTTTCGACCTCGAGCTCGGCCTGCGAATGGCGCATGACCTCGGCGTCGACGCCGAACTCGTGCGCGTCGAGTACGACGAGATCGGCGAGCGGTTCGCGCAGGGCCAGATCGACATCGTGATGAGTGGGCTCGCGACGACGCCGCAGCGGCTGCTCTGGTGGGACATCCCGGCGTCGCCGATGGATCTCACCATGGGCTTCCTCGTGCCCGACTACCGCCGGCGTGAGTTTGAGTCGTTCGAGACGATCGAAGAGCTCGAGTCACTGACCCTCGGCGTCGTCGTCGACGATCGGGCCTTTCTCAAGACCGTGCGCTCGCGGGTGCCGAACGCCGAGATCGAGCTGCTCGATTCGCCGCGCGGGTTCCTGCGCGGTCAGCGCACCGACATCGACGCGGTCGTCTATTCGGCCGAGGGCGGCTCGGCGTGGACGCTCGTCTATCCTTCCTACGCGGTGGCGGTTCCCCACCCGGTGATCCAGGTCATGCCCGAGGGCTATCCGATCGAGAAGGGCGACCTCGAATGGGATCGCTTCGTCTCGGACTGGGTCGGTCTCAAGAAGAAGGACGGCACCGTCGAGTCGCTCTACGACTACTGGATCCTGGGCCGCGGGGCCGGCGAGAACGGCCCGCGCTGGTCGGTGATCCGCGACGTGCTCGGGTGGGTGGACTAGCCCGCTGCCGCCGCAGGGTGGGCTCGACCGCTTGGTCGATCGCTGAGGTCGGGGCATCTCGGCGCGCGTGAGGGTCGCGTTGCTGCGGCTTCCTCGTCTACTCTCGGCGCCGCACTGCGCGCCCGCCCCGTCTCGGCGGGCCACCCACCAGGAGTCCGTACGACTTGCCTGCTCTTCGTAAGGCCCGCGCCATTCGCAAAGGGGCCGTCGTCGGGATCGCTGCTCCGGCGGGTCCGATCGACGCCGACCTGGTCGAGGCCGGTGAGCAGCTGCTGCGCGAGCTCGGCTTCGAGCCGCGCAGACGGGCCGATCTGCTCGATCGACGCGGCTATCTCGCCGGCGACGACGACCGGCGCGTCGACGAGCTGATGGGGCTGGTGACCGACCCCGAGGTCGGCGCGATCGTGTGTGCGCGGGGCGGCTACGGCACACCCCGCATCCTGCACCGGCTCGACGCCAAGGCGTTTCGCAGCGCGGCCAAGCCGCTGGTCGGCTACAGCGACGTCACCGCGCTGCTCCTCTGGCAGCGGCGGGCAGCCGGCCTGATCGGCATTCACGGCCCGATGTTCGAGCGCGCGCACTCGCCGTCGGACGAGACGGCAAAGGCCCTGGCGCGGGCGCTCACCGGGACCGGCGCGCTGCCGCGATTCGAGGGCGAGACGCTCGTCGACGGCTGGGCCGAGGGCCGGTTGGTCGGCGGCAGTCTGTCGCTGCTCGTCGCGAGTCTGGGGACGCCGTGGGAGCTCGACACTCGCGACGGCATCTTGATGATCGAAGAGACCGGCGAAGCGCCGTACCGCATCGATCGCATGCTGCAGCAGCTGGCCCAGGCCGGGAAGCTCGCTCCGCTCGTCGGGGTCGGCGTCGGTCAGCTGGTCGACTGCGACGACCGCAAGTACCAGGGCGTCGATCTCGAAGCGTTGCTGCGCGAGGTGTTCGAGCCGCTCGGTGTGCCCGTGGTCACCGGGCTGCCCTTCGGTCACGCGCTGCCGAACCTCGCCTGGCCCGTCGGGGGGCGCGCGGCCATCGACGGGGCCCGGGGTGAGATCGAGCTGCTCGAGGCGCCGGTCGCGACGCGCTGATCGGCGCGATCCGCCTGATCCAGACGCGGGTGAGTTGCTAGAGTCGGGGGCGTCACCCGCCGAGATCCCCCCTCTCGTATCGGCGAGCGTGTCCTGCGCCCCCGTCGCACTCGGACCCCGCTCGCCCGACCGCGGCCCGCATCGGGTCGAGGTCGTCGATCGGCCCCCGCGCGCTGCGCCGGGCCCGGAGAGTTGGTTCGTACGATGAAGCGGAGTCTGATCCAGCGAAAGCTCGGCAAGGTCGAGCGTGCCCTCGACAAGGCGATCGAGGGGGCCGAGATGCCGGGCGCCGTCGTGCTCGCGCGCATGCCGCGCGAGGGCGAGCTGCTCGAATACGGCTGGACGCGCGGGCTCGCCGTGGTGCGCCCCGAGCGCATCCCGATGACGCCCGACACGATCTTCGATCTCGCCTCGTTGACCAAGAACATCGCGACCACGACCGCCGTGCTCTGGCTCGTTCACGACGGGGCGATCGGGCTCGACGACCCGGTGGCAAAGCACCTGCCGGCCTTCGGCGAGCGCGACAAGGGCGAAGTGACGGTGCGACATCTGCTGACGCACTCGGCCGGCCTCAAGCCCTGGCGTGGCTTCCACGAGAACCTGATCCAGAAGGAGCGCAAGACCGGCGAGCGCCTGATCGGTACGCCCGAGGGCCGCGAGTGGATCATCGATCGTGTCGTGCGCAGCGGCCTCGTGCACGAGGTGGGCGAAGCGGCCGTCTATGGCGACCTCGACTTCATCGTGCTGGGCGCGCTGATCGAGGAGGTCGCCCAGGAGCCCTTCGACCGCTTCTGCGAGCGTCGCGTCTTCGAGCCGCTCGGCATGAAGGACACGCGTTTCTTTCCGCTCGCGATCGATGGCAGTGACGACGCCGCGCTGCCCGAGCCGCTGAAGCGACGCATCGCCGCGACCGAGAACTGCCCGTGGCGAGAGCGGATCATCTGGGGCGAGGTGCACGACCCGAACGCCTTCGCGATGGGCGGCGTCGCGGGCCACGCCGGCCTCTTCGGCACGGCGCCCGACGTGCTGCGCTTCGCCCAGGCGTGGCTCGACGCCTGGCACGATCGCAGCGACGTCCTGCCCGGCGAACTCGTGCGCACGTTCAGCCAGCGTCAGAACATTCCCGAAGGCAGTGACTGGGCCCTCGGCTGGGATACGCCCACCGCGGGCGCCTCTTCGGCGGGCCAGCACTTCGGCGAGAAGTCGGTCGGGCACCTCGGCTTCACGGGAACCTCCGTATGGATCGACCTCGAGCAGGAGGCGATCGTCGTCATGCTGACGAATCGGGTTCACCTGATCGCGAAGAAGAGCAAGTTCACGCTGCGCCCGAAGATCCACGACCTGATCCTGGAAGGGCTGCTGGCCGGGTGAGCCGTGTCATGAGCGAGCTTCGCCACGTGCACTTCATCGCGATCGGGGGCACCGGCATGGGGAGCCTCGCCGGCCTCGTCAAGGCGCGGGGCATCGAGGTCACCGGCTCGGACAAGAAGCTCTATCCGCCGATGAGCACGGCCCTGGCCGACTGGAGCATCCCGGTCGAAGAGGGCTTCGACCCCGAGCACGTGCTCGGCCGGCGACCCGATCTCGTCGTGATCGGCAACGCCGTGCGCCGCGACAACCCCGAAGCCAAGGCAGCGATCGACGCCGGGCTCCCGTATCGCTCGTTCAGCGACGCGCTCTACGAGCTGGCGATGGCGCACAAGCACTCGGTCACCGTGACGGGCACCCACGGCAAGACGACGACGACGGCGCTCACGAGCTACCTGCTGCTCGCGACCGGGCGCGATCCGTCTCTGCTGGTCGGCGGCATCAGCCTCGACTTCGGCGGGTCGTTCCGCGAAGGGCAGGGCGAGCACTTCGTCGTGGAAGGCGACGAGTACGACACCGCCTTCTTCGACAAGACGCCGAAGTTTCTGCACTACCACCCGAAGACGCTGATCGTGACGAGCGTCGAGTTCGATCACGCCGACATCTACCGCGATCTCGATCACGTGAAGTCGATGTTCCGCAAGCTCGTCGCCGGCATGCCGAGCGACGGCACCATCATTGCCGCCTGGGACCACGCCGGTGTGCGCGACGTGGTCGCGGATGCCCCGTGTCGGCTCGTTCGCTACGGCCTGCAGCACGCCGACGCCGACTGGCAGGCCAGCGACGTGGTCGCCGACGGCGGCGGCACGCGCTTCACGCTGCGCTCGGCAGGTGGCGAGACGTGCGTTGCTCAGCTGCCGATGCACGGCGCGTACAACGTCGAGAATGCGCTCGCGGCCCTCGCTGCGTGCGCGTCGCTGGGCGTCCCGGTCAGCGAGCTGGTCGCGGCGCTGCCGGGCTTCCAGGGGGTGAAGCGCCGCCAAGAAGTGAGGGGCGAGATCGGCGGCGTGACGGTCCTCGACGACTTCGCACACCACCCCACGGCCGTGCGCGGCACGATCGAAGCCGTGAAGGCGCGGTACGACGGTCGGCGTGTGGTCGCCGTGTTCGAGCCCCGTTCGAACACGTCCCGCCGCAAGCTCTTTCAGGCGCAGTACGCGGATGCGCTCGCGACGGCCGACCGCGTCGTCGTGCTCGACGTGCCGGACGAGCCGATCTACAGCGCAACGGGCGAGGTCACCGAGCTCTTCTCGGCCGCCGAGCTGGTCGATGATCTGGCGGCGCGAGAGACCGACGCCGCGCACTTCGCGAGCGCACGGGCCATCACCGAGTCGCTGCTGCTCGACCGGCGCGAGGGTGACGTGCTGCTCGTGATGAGCAACGGCGCGTTCGATGGCCTCTTCGACGAGCTGCTCCCCGCGCTCGAGCGCGCGGCGGGCTGAAGCGCACCAGTCCGGACCGGCCGGCGAGACGGTGTGACGGGCGTCGGGGGCGAACTTCAGCGCCGGGACCTCGGCGCAGCGCCTCAGTCCGCGCCGCCCATCCAGAAGGCGTGGCTGGCGTCGGGGTCGAGGGTCAGCGTCCAGACCTCTGCGACGCGCCCCTCTTCGATGCGAGCGAGCAGCACCTGCCCGTTCTCGAGTACCCGGTTCCCGCGCTTGGCGTGGACGTGACACACCATGGCCGAGAAACGATCGCCGACGAGCAGCTCTTCGAGACTCGTCTCGTATGTCTCGCCGGCGTCGCCGACCTGAGCGAGGTACTCGAGGATCGCGTCGGTGCCGACGTGCGTGCCGTGCCAGGGACTGCCCGAGGTCACGTGCCACTGGACGTCGTCGGCGAAGAGGGCGCGCAGCGTCTCACCATCGCCGTCGGCGACGGCCTGCCAGGCCTGCTTCAAGAGAATGGCGTTGGGGTGGTCGAACATGTGGCTCGTTGTCTCCGTGGGCCGAGGGGGCAATGGCCCGTGGGCGCGGGGGTCGGTGCCGATCGAGTGGCGGGCGCCAGCTTGCTGCGTCGGCGCCCCGGTGTCGTGCGTCTGAACGATGCACCGATCCGCTCGATCTTATTCGCTCTGTGTCCCCGAGTGGGGGAGAATCGACGGCGATCGTTGCGGGTGAGACAGCCGCGGCGTTCGTGTCCGGTGCCGCGTGCGAGCACGGGACTCGCCTGAGCCGACGGTCGCACGGGAGTGGCCCATCGACGTGTTCGATCCCCCTCGAAACGATCTCGAATGGGCCAATGCCCATCTCGTCGCGCTCTACGCGACCGATTCGAACGATCGATTGATCGGGCGCGCGGCGCCGAGCGACGGGCCTGCCCCGTGCTTTCACTTTGTGCGAACGCAGCTGGGTGCCGTCTGGCGATTCGCGGCCGATCTGCCCGGTGACGCGATTCGGGAGCTGGCGCGCTATGCCGCCCTCGAGCCCGGGGTCGCGCTCGACGCAGCGCAGCCGCCACCGCCCCCCGACCGAATCGAGCCGATGCGCCGCGTGATCGCCGACCGCATGCAGCACGATCGCGCGTATCCGGGGCCCGCCTTCCGGTTCCCCGATGCCCTGGCGCGCACCCAGTGGAACGCCATGGCCGCGGGCGGGGAGGTCGCGACCAACCCCGGCGATCCGCGCCTCGCGCGCTGGGCCGAGCAGCTGGGCGAGCCGGTCGACGAGGTGATCGCGACGCTCCCGGTCGCCGTGTCGCTGCATCGCGACCGCGTCGTTTCGTCGTGCCGCGTCGCGCGAGGCGACCCGCGCGGCTTCGTCGAAGCCGGTCTCGAGACCACCGAGTCGGCGCGCGGGCACGGTCACGCCCCGCGCTGCGTCGTCGCCTGGGCGCGGGCCGTCGAGTCGCTGGGTGGCTGCCCGCTCTACTCGACGGCCTGGTCGAACCGCGCCTCTCGCCGCGTCGCGGCGAAGCTCGGCCTCGTGCTCTATGCCGAGGACTGGCACTTTCGTTAGCGGCGTCGCGTCCCCTCGCAGCCGTCCGAGCCGACCGGGATCAGTTGCCCCAGAGCTGCGACCACCAGGGGTCGGGCCCTTGCGGCTGCCCCGTCGCGCCCACCCGCAGCAACAGCTCGTCGACGTCCCAGCCCGTGAGCGATGCGAGGGTGCGCGCCTCCTCGGCCTGTCGCTCGGCCAGGCGCTCGTAGTACGCGTCGGCCTGCTCGCAGCTCGCCTCGCCCTCATAGGGCTTGCGCAGCACGTAGCGCCCCTGGAAGTTGCTGCGGTCGCGCGTCTCCTGAAACTCGAGGTCTTCGGGGAAGTGCTCCGCGTCGTAGCGCACGTGCAGGCGCGTGACGAAGGCGTTGCGCGCGCCGCCTCGGGTGTCGCTCCGGTCGATCCAGAACGCGCCGAGCTCGCGGAGCTCGTCGGGCGAGAGCGGATCGGCGGCGCACGGGTCGCACCAGGCCATGTCCCACGCGTACTCGAGGAAGACGGCGCGGCCATCGTGCTCAGCGACCTGGCGATCGAACATCGTGCGGTAGAAGTCGTCGAACTCGGCCTCGACGAAGGGCGGCAGCTCGCTGCCGGTCGGCAGCTTCACCGTGCGGTAGTTCGTGGTTTCGACGCGACCCCGGCGGGTCAGGGTGTAGACGAACATGTCCTGCGCGCCGGCGGCGTTCACCATGCCGAGGCGGATCGGCAGCATGAACTTCGGGCTCTCGAAGGCGATCTGGATCGGCCGCAGCTTCTGTACACCGAGCTTCTCTTGCTGGCCGAGGTTCACGCGCGCGACGAAGAAGCGCATGCCTTGCTTCAGGTAGCCGTCGATCACGGGCCGAGCGCCCTTCGGGATCCGGTAGCCGTTGTCGTCGAGCCACGTGACGAGCCCATCGCTCTGCTCGGCGGCGAGGATCAGGATGTCGTACTCGCCGACCGTGTAGGCCGCTTCGATGGTCACGCCGAGCGAATCGGCCTGTTCGACGGCCTTGGCCCTGCGCGCGCTCATGCTGTAGAGCACGCCGTCGGCCTCGGGGTAGACCGTGCACGGGTTCGGGTCGTGGTACTCGACGAGGCGCGGTGACGTGTACGCGTCGAGGTGGGCCACGACCTTGGGGTCGGCCACGTGGATCTGCTGCCGGCTGATGAACGTCGGCACGGGAACGACCAGCGCGAACTCGTTCGGCTCGCCCTGGTAGTCGCTGGCCATCGTGATGACGGTGCGGTCGCCGTCTCGGACGAGCACGACCTGCGAAGCCTCGTTGAAGAGCTGGGTATCGGCCTTGGCGACGTAGAAGCCGCAAAAGGCGTGGGCCGACGAGGTGCCGAGCCAGGTCGCGGCGAAGACCGCGAGCGCGAAGCCGAGGGGTCGATTCATGGAGAGCTCCTGATGGGAAGGATCGGGTGCGAGATGCGCGCCCCGGGCGTGGCGGCGCAGGGCGTCGCGGGCGCGCGCGACGCGGCCGCGTGAGAGGGTCCGCGCCACGTGAAGCGACGCCCGGGCAGCCAGCGGTCGAGCAGGGGCACGCAGGGCGCACAGAGCGCGAGCGCGAAGAGCAGCGCATTGGGTTCGTAGAGGCCGAAGCGCAGGCCCGCACCGATCGAGGCCACGAGCACGGCGAACGCGACGCGGCCCGCCCGCGAGTCGGGGGTCGTGCGTGGATCGGAGAGCATCAGGAACGCGAAGATCAGCAGCGCGCCGTTCTGCACTCGATGAAGCGGGATCGCGAAGGGCTCGCCCAGCCAGACCGAGCGCGCGACGAGCAGGCCAGCCCAGGCGGCGAGGAACGCGAACGTCACGTCCGCGCGCTCGGCGCGGCGAAGCACGAGTGAGCCGGCGAGCACGAGCGCCGCGCTGGCGACCGCGGTGGTGCCCCATTGACCGGGCGAGACCCAGACCGTGTCGGTCGTGGCGAGGAGCACGACGATCGCGAAGTTCGTCGGGTTGAAGACGTGCTTGTCGGCGCGTCGGATCACGAACTTGCTCGCGACGGCGAGCGCCGCCGCCGCGCACAGCCAGATCGGATCGGCTGCGCGCAGCAGCAGGCAGAGCGAGAGCGCCGAGATCAGCGGTGAGCGCACATCGAAGCGCTGGCCGCCGAGACGACTGAAGCCGAGCTGCGTCGCCAGCGCCGCGATGATGACGAGCGCAGCGACGCGTGGATCGACCTCGAAGTCGAGCGCGACCGCGCCGTAGAGCAGCAGCGCCGACAGCACGGCGATCTGCAGGTGTCGCGCATCCTGCGAGAAGTCGATCGCGCGCCGCGGCCAGGTTCGTCGTGCGGCGCGTGCGGGGGGCGGGTCGGGCTGCGCATCCTCTGCGGACGAGTCGACGTCGGGCATCGAGCGGGCGCTCCTCGCACTGCGGTGCCGTGTTCTGGAGAGCACAGACACTGAAGCGACGAAAGAGTTCCCGGCGACTTCCAGCGCAGCGCACGCAGACGAGCAGCTCGCGCCCGAAGCCGTCGGCGCCGAAGCCGAACGCTCGACGCCGCTCGACCGCCGGGGTCGCCCGACGCGGGCGGCCGCTGCGCCCGGCGCAGAGCCTGCAGCACGGTCGCGCGGGCCCCGGGCGGCGTCGACCCGGCGGGTCGCCGGGGTCGGTCCCGAGCCGAGCGAGCGCGGGAGCTCGCATCACCCGGCGGCCCGCGGGCCGCCCCGGGGCCACGCCTCCGCTTCCCCGCTGCGCCCGCAGCCCCCCCGTATGGGGTGGGTCCCCGCGGTCGCGGCCGAGAGGCGCCGGAGAGGCCCGTTCGGCGTTCGCATTCGAAAACCGTGCGGCCCGATTTGAAATCGGTGGGGTGACCACCGAGTGTGTCGGCCCGGTGGACATCCCGTGACGACGTCGAATTCGTTTGATTTTGATTGAGCCTACAGCGTATGGTGATCCCCGCAGTCCAGTGTTCGCTCTGGAACTCTTTGGGAAGGGAGAAGCTGCAATGTGCGAACCCATATCCGAACGGGTGCGCGTGACCCGGCGGCGTGGCTGCAATCCGCTCGTCCAAGTGAGTCTGCTCGTGCTGGTGATGGCGCTCGGTGTGCTCGTGAGCGCACCTGCGTTCGCCATCACCCTGTTCAGCGAGACCTTCGACAATGCGTCGGGGTTTCCGCCGGGCATCGATCCTCGCAAGTATGGCGTCCCGGTTCCGCCGGACGCCGATGAGCCGGGCTGGAATTCAGCCCGGTTCGAGGGCTTCTTCTTCGGGAACCCGGCGTACGACGTCGGGATCCAGGAGTTCGGTGGGGGTGGCAATGACACCCCGGTCGGCTTCATCGAAGACGACGCGGGCCTGTACTTCGAGATCAGCACGCTCGGCCTCACAGACGTCGTGCTCGAGTTCGACTGGCGCACGTTCTCCGCAACGAACGCCGATCGACTCCGGGTCGGATATCTGGTGGGCCCCTCTCCGGTTCTCAAATCGAATGGGTCTGCCGATTTCCGATCGGGCAGTCAGGCCTGGTCCAACTGGACCGAGCTGCTGGAAGGCAAGAACAACACCTTCCAGAGCGCGAGCTACGCACTGCCGTCCAACGAAGAGAACATCATCATTGCGTTCTGGTTGGACAACGGTGAGCACGACTTCGGCAAGTTCGACAACGTCCTGGTGACGGCCGTACCCGAGCCGTCGACGGCCCTGCTCCTTGCAGCAGGACTGGGATGGATGGCCGCACGCCGAAGACGCTGACACGCGCACCCGGGCCACGGGGCGGCAAATCCCGTGGTTCAACGGCGAAACACGGCCGTCGAGCGACCCTCTTGGGTGGCTCGGCGGCCGTTCTTCGTTGGGCCGTCGCGCAGTATGAAGGCGCTAGATTCGGCGGTCTGTCGTAGGAGGCCCCGCCGTGACGATCCGACTCGCCCTGCTCACGAGCCTCGCGTGCATGGTTGCATGCGCCCACCCGATGCCGCGCGTGAGCGACGCCAGGCTGGTCGACCTCTCGCACGGCTACGATGGCGAGACGATCTACTGGCCGACCGAGCCCGACTTCGAGCTCGATGTCGAAGCCGCCGGCATGACCGAGGGCGGCTACTACTACGCTGCCAACCGATTCGCGAGCGCCGAACACGGGGGCACGCACCTCGACGCGCCTCGCCACTTCGCAGAGGGGCGACACACGGTCGAAGAGATCCCGATCGAGACGCTGGTCGGTTCGGCGATTCGGGTCGACGTACGCGAGGCGTGCGCTGCGGATCGAGACTACCGGGTCACGGTCGACGATTTCATGGCCTGGGAGCAGGCGCACGGTCGGATCAGGCCGGGCACCATCGTCCTCATCGATACGGGCTTCGCGGCGTTCTGGCCGGATCGCCTCGCGTACCTGGGCACCGCTGGGCGCGGCAAGGCCGCCGTGGCCGAGCTGAGCTTCCCGGGGCTCGGGGCCGACGCGGCCCGCTGGCTCGTCGAGCAGCGCGGGATCGCGGCCGTCGGCCTCGATACGGCGAGCATCGACTACGGCAAGTCGACCGGCTTCGAGACGCACCGCATCCTGATGCAAGCCAACGTGCCTGCGTTCGAGAACCTGACCGGCCTGGAGGGGTTGCCGGCCTCGGGTTTCGAGGTCGTCGCACTGCCGATGAAGATCGTGGGTGGCAGCGGCGCGCCGCTGCGCGCGATCGCGGTGGTGCCGCCGGGCAGCTGATGCGCCTCAGACGTCGAGCCCGACGCTTCGCATCAGCTCGAGTGCGTTGCTGCGCGTGACGATGCCGGGCTGGAGGCGGTAGTCGAAGCGCATCTCGCCGTCGATGATCTCGTCCTGGAAGTGGACGTTCTCGAGCGCCGGCGCGAGGTCTTCGGTGAGCCGCGCGAGGGCGAGGTCGTGCGTGGTCACCAGGCCGAGCGCGCGCTTCTCGATGAGGCCCTTCACGACGGCCCCCGCGCCGATGGTGCGGTCGTGTGAATTGGTGCCGTGCAGCACCTCGTCGAGCAGGAACAGCACCGGTCGGTCGCCGTCGGTGAGCTCGACGACCTGACGCAGGCGCTTGATCTCGGCGTAGAAGTGCGAGGTGCCGGTCTGCAGCGAGTCGCTGATGCGGATCGACGCCGCGAGCTGCAGGGGCGACACGCGCAGCCGCGTCGCGCGCACCGGCGCGCCCGCGAGCGCGAGCACCAGGTTGCAGCCGACGGTGCGCAGCATCGTGCTCTTCCCCGACATGTTCGAGCCGCTCATCATGAGCACTCGCGGCGTCTCGGCGAGCGTGAGGTCGTTGCGTACGCAGTCGGCGGCCGGGAGCAGGGGGTGGCCGAGGCCTTCACCATCGAAGAGTGCCGGGGCGTCGACGATCTCGGGCCAGGCATCGTCGCCGTGTTCGTAGGCGTAGCCTGCGAGCGCGCAGAGGGCCTCGAGTTCGGCGGCGGCGTCGATCCACGTGTGGAGGGCCGCGCCGCAGCGCGCCCGCCAGCGCTCGAGGGCGAAGGCGATCTGGCTGCCCCAGAGCAGCAGCCCGCCGACCGGCGCGAAGAGCTGGTTGTGTCGCGCCTCCATCAGGTCGACGAGCCGGCGCAGGCGCGCGATCTCGTGCGAAGGTGGTCGGCCCGACGACTCGAGCTTGGCCTTGAGCGCCTGCAAGTGCGGCGCGGTCATCGGCTCGCTCTCGAACCGCGCGAGCAACCCGGTCAGAATCGACAGATGACGCGTGGGCGCCTCGGCGGATCGCAGCACGGGGCGCACCTTCGGTCGCAGCACCGCGGCGAAGGCCGCCTGCGCGAGCGCGGTGAGCAGGAACGGGATCGCGCCGGCCGACGTGAAGATCCACAGGGCGAGCGCCGCAATCGAAGCGGCGGAGAAGAGACCGGCGACGATCGGCAGCGCGGCCGAGCCGAGCTTCGGGGGCTGCTCGGCCCAGCCGGTCAGTACGTCGGTCGACACGGCGTCGCCGACGTCCTGGCCGAGGAGCGCCAGGTCGCGCCGCAGCTCGGCCCGCGGCGCGAGCTCTTGCACGCAGGCCTGACGCGCGCGGGCGTCGGCGGCCTCCGACGGCGCGCGGAGCCAGGCGGCCAGCCGATCCTGGCCGGCAGCGGTCTGGGCGGTGCAGAGCAGCTCGAAGATCGATCCTTCGCCGAACAGATCGAGGTCGTCGGCGTAGGGGTGGGTCGGGTCGCGAAAGCGATCGCCCGAGATGCCGCGCCCGGCCCAGCGCTCCTCGATGCGGGCGAGGCCGCCTTCGAAGTGCGCGACGACGCGCTCGGCTCGGCGGCGTCGCGCGATCACGCGGTCGTGCACGATGATCAGCGCGACGAACGCCAGCACACACGGCCAGAACGCGAGCTGCGGCCAATCGCGGGTGCCGAACACGAGCCATGCGGCCCCGGCGCTGACCGCGAAGACGACGAGGCGCAGGGTCGACAAGCGGCGCTCGAGGCTCGTCCAGCGGGTCGCCTCGAGGCTCGCTTCGCCGAGCTGTCGGGCGTAGTAGGCGGCAGGCGATTCGTTCGCCGTCGGTTCGCTCACGCGCCGGCCCTGCCGAGGTCGAGCAGCCGGGCGCCGCGGCCGATCTCGTGCGCACCGGCGATCGCGCTGCGCACGAACGACCGAGCCTCGTCGACCGCCTCGCGAAGCGGTCGGCCGAGCGCGAGCCCGGCGGCGACGGCCGAAGCGAGGGCGCAGCCCGTGCCGTGAACGGGCGCACCGTCGATGCGTTCGCCTTCGAGCCAGTGGATCTCGACCGTGTCGCCCGCGATCGCGAGCAGATCGTCGGCATCGCTGGCCCGGTGCCCGCCCTTTGCGAGCACGGCCCGAGCCCCGGTCTTCTCGATGAGCTGCACCGCCGCCGCCTCGATGTCCCTCTTTCGGGATACGTCGCGTTCGGTGAGCGTCTCGAGCTCGTGCAGGTTCGGCGTGACCAACGCGGCACGGGCGAAGAGCCCCTCGAGTCCGCGCCAGGCGCGCCGTTCGAGCAGGGGGACGCCACTCGAGGACATCAGAACGGGGTCGATCACGACCGGGACGTGATCGGGCAGGGCGCGCAGCCCGTGCTCGACATTGCGCAACACGTCGTCGCTCGCGAGCATGCCGATCTTCACCGCGGCTGGCTCGAAATCGTGGAGGAGCGCACGCAGCTGATCGAGCACGAGCGTCGGAAAGACCGGCAGCACCTGATGGACCTTCTCGGTGTCCTGCACGGTGAGCGCCGTCGGGATGGCTGCGCCGTGCAGCCCGAAGTGCGCGAAGACCTGCACGTCGAGCTGCAGGCCCGCACCCCCCGTCGGATCGGAGCCAGAGATGGCCAGGGCCGTTCGCATGGCGACCGATGGTAAGATCCGGCCGCCTCGCGCGCACGCGTACGTCGCGGCCAAAAGGAGCTGAGCCGGTGGGCCAGGGTCGGGATCGCGTTCGAGGGGCACCGTTCGCCGGGCGCACGTCGATCGGTCGACTCGGCTCGCTCCTCGTCGCACCGCTGATCCTCCTCGTGGTCGCATGCTCGATCGAGCCTGCAGCGGGGGCCGCGAAGGCGCCCGTCGTGATTCTCGTGTCGCTCGACGGCACGCGACCTGCCGACGTGACCGAGGCCGATCTCGGGGCCGTCGCCGCGCTGCGCACGCAAGGGGCGGCGGCGCGATCGATGATCGGCGTCTCGCCGAGCAACACGTTCCCCAGCCACGTATCGCTCGTGACCGGTGTGGCGCCCGAGCGGCACGGGCTCGTGAACAACCGATTCTTCGACCCCGAGCTCGGCGAGTTCGTCCGCTCCGACATCCCTCGCTTCATCGAGGTCGAGCCGCTGTGGTCGTGGCTCGAGGGGCGAGGCGTCGTGACGGCCTCGTACTACTGGGTGGGGAGTGAGGGCGCGTGGCCACCCAGCGGTCGGGGCCCTACGCACTGGAAGCCGTTCTCGAGCCGCACGGGTGAGCAGGCGAAGGTCGATCAGATCCTCGCCTGGCTCGACCTCGAGGACGAAGCCCGACGCCCGCGTCTCATCACCAGCTGGTTTCACGGCGCCGATCACGCAGGCCACCAGGACGGTCCCGGCGCCGAGTCGGTCCGCGAGAGTCTCCGCGAGCAGAACGCAGCGATTGCCGCGCTGATCGCGGGGCTCGAAGCGCGCGACGCCTTCGAGCACACCACGCTGATCTTCGTCTCCGATCACGGCATGGTCGGCACCGAACGCGCGGTCGAGCTGGGGACGGTGCTGCGCGATCAGGGGGTTCGGGCGCGCGTGCGCGGGATCGGCGGCTTCGCGAGCGTCTATCTCGACGACCCGGGCGACGCCGACCAGGTCGCGCTTGCGGTCGAGGTCGCCCGAGCCCAGGGCCTCGATGCGCACCCGCGCGTCTCGGCGCCGGCCGACTGGCGAGTCGATCACGCCCGCTTCGGCGATGTCGTCGTGCGCGCTCCGATCGGCACGGCGATCACCTACCCCGGTCTGTCGATCGAGGGCTTTCACGGCTACGCGCCCGAAGAGGCTTCGATGCGGGCCGTGTTCTTCGCCCGGGGACGAGGCGCCGAGCCGGGCACCGATCTGGGTGACGTGCGCGCCGTCGACGTCGCGCCCACGGTGCTTCAGCTGCTCGGCTTCGAGGCGCCCGAGAGGATGGAGGGCGAGGTGATCGAGGCGCTGCGCGTGGCCGACGTGCCGGCCGCCGGCGAGTCTGCCAGACTCGGGCGTCCCGCCGAGCCCGACCGAGGAGATGCGCCGTGATCCGCCTGACGAGCCCGCCCGCCCCGCACCGCGCGCGTCGCCTGGCGCTGCGACGACTCGCGCTGGCGCTCTTGGTCGTGGCGATCGGTCTCGGCTCGGGTCGTGCGCTTGCAGCGACGCCGGGTGACCCGCCCGCCGCGGCCCCGCGCATCGACGAAGACGGGATCTACGCGATGACGACGACCCGCGGCGAGTCGGGGCTGCACATCGTCGAGTACTGGTCGAAGGGCACCACGTTGCGCGCCCACACGACGATCGCCGGCCGACCCTTCATCACGCTGGTCTCGGCAAGCCGATACACCTTGCTCGACCCGATCTCGCGGCGCGGGGTATCGATCCCGCGCGGTCCGCGCGCGACCGAGCAGGATGCCGGCCGAAGGCGCCTCTTCGGCAACGAGTTCGAGTCGATGCGCGACCAGGGCGCCGAGCGGATTCGCACCGAGGAGTCGCCGATGGGGCCGCTCGAGGTCTATCGCCTCACGGACGACAGTGGACGTCGCACCGTCTGGGTGACCGCCGACCAATACCAGCTGCCGATCCGATTTCAGACCTTCGACCGCCGCACGGGGAACGAAGCGAGCGTCGAGTACCGGGGCTGGGCGCCCGTCCCCCTGAGCGAAGCGTTCTTCGAGGTGCCGAGCGAGGGCTGGGTGATCGACCAGGTGCCGACGTACGATGACTGGCTGAAGGCGCCGGTCACCGAGGCGTTCAAGCAGGCGCCGATCTTCTTCCCGCTCTTGCTGCACGGCCGGCCCTGACGCGAGCAGCCGGCTCGGCGCTCAGCTGGTGACCCAGGTGATGTTCGCGTCGGCGACCGCCGGCTGCTGGGTCGTGAGCACGACCAGCTTGCGTGCGATCTCACCGGTGATCTCCTGGAACGCCTGGGCGCTGTCACTCTTCGGTGCCGCGAGCACGATGGGCTGGCCCGTGTCGCCGTACTCGGCCATCCGCGGATCGATCGGCACCTCGCCGAGGAAGTCGACGCCCAGCTCGTCGGCCACGCGCTGCCCGCCGCCCTGACCGAAGATCCAGTAGCGCTTGTTCGGCAGATCGGGGGGCGTGAAGTACGCCATGTTCTCGACGATGCCGAGGATCGGGACGTTCACCTTGTTGAACATCTGCAGGCCCTTGCGGGCGTCGATCAATGAGAGGTCGTTCGC
Organism: Myxococcota bacterium; assembly: GCA_965250285.1. Lineage (GTDB taxonomy): Bacteria > Myxococcota_A > UBA9160 > UBA9160 > UBA4427 > CAYYSY01. Next base: position 3,353,831 of record OZ252299.1, on the reverse strand, counting down.
GGTCGTCACGATCACCGCGCCCGAGAGCGGCGCGAGCTGAGTCAGGGTCAGCGCGGCGTCACCCGTGCCGGGCGGCATGTCGATCACGAGGTAGTCGAGCTCTCCCCACTCGACGTCGGTCAGGAACTGCTTGACGAGGCCATGCACCATCGGGCCACGCCAGATCACCGGCGAGTCGTCGCCCAGGAAGAAGCCCATGCTCATGAGCTTCAGGCCGAAGCCATCGAGCGGCAGGATCTTCTTGTTCGGCGTCGTCGCCGGCTGGCCGTGGACGCCCGTCAGGAGCGGGATCGACGGACCGTAGACGTCGGCGTCGAGCACGCCCACCCGAGCGCCGCTCTGCTTGAGCGAGAGCGCGAGGTTGAGCGCCGTGGTGCTCTTGCCGACGCCGCCCTTGCCCGACGCGACGGCGATGATGTTGCGCACGCCCGGCAGCGACACCTTCTCGCCGGTGCCCGCGGCCGCCTTGCGGGTATTCGCCGTCATGTTGACGCGCACGTCCTCGACGCCGTCGAGTCGGCTCACGTTCTCGTGCGCCATCCGCTCGAATTCCGACTTCACTGGGCAGGCCGGCGTCGTCAGCTCGATATCGAACTTCACGCGGCTGCCGTCGATGGCGAGGTTCTTGATGAAGCCGAGATCGACGATGCTCTTCTTGAAGTCGGGATCGACGATCGGCCGCAGGGCGTCGAGCACGGCCGTTTCGGTGACGGGGGCAGACATGGGTGGGCAGGACTCCTGGCGGGCGCGGGGCCCGGGCCTTCGGGGTGGTGCTGAGCCGGACTGACGGGGAGGCGCGGATCGGCCGATCCGGCGTCGGCAGACTGTAGCGCAGGCCCCGCGCCTGCCCTAGAAACCGCTCTCTGGATGCCACGGAACAGGGGCACGTCACGCCATGCTCACCGATCTCGACGAAGCGCTCGAGCGCCTGCAGCAGAGCGACTTCGAGTGCGGGGACGGCTCGGTCAATCAGGGGCCGATGGCGGTCGTCGCCCTCGAGGCGCTGGGCCACCCGTCGCTCATCCCGTTCTTCACCGACGTGTATCTGCCGCGACTCCGCCCGGTCGCCAAGGGCACGCCGATCCCCGACGACGCGCGGGCGCGGGCGCTCGGCGACCGGGCCCGCCGGGCCGACTGGCTCGCCACGTTCGAGGGGCTCCTGGCCGAGGTCGACCGGCCGAAGGTGCTCGACGTGTGGCTCCCGCTGCTGCTGCCCGGCACGTGCGGCGCGTCGGGATCGGGACTGCTGCGTACGCACGCCGCGCTCGTCGCGCTCGAATCGGGCGAGGATGCCGTCCGTCGCCGCGAACTCGCCTTCGGGCTCGCCCACTGGGCGAGCCGGCATCAACGACTGCCGGGCGCGCCGGGCCGTCGGCCCGAGCAGGGAATGACGATCGCGGCGGCGCTCGCCGGGCTCCCCGACGTCGCATCGGATCGCCGCAACGTCGGCTCGATGAACGACGCCGTGCTGGTGCTCGAGGGCGACGCGGGCTTTGCCTCGACGCTCGCGTCGATCGACCTCGACGCGCAGCCGGCCACCGAAGCGATCATCGAGCTGGTCTGCGGCGTCGCGGCGTTGCAGCTGCGGCACCCCGAGGCCAGGAGCGCCTACGGTCACGTGGCGTGCATCGCGATGGCCCTGCTCGACCTCGCGTCACGCGCTGGCGAGCCCGACGTCGTCGGCACGGCGGCGCAGATCGCGCTCGCCGTGCACGGCGTCTATGGCACCGGCGCCGAACGGGTGCGCGGCGACGCGGCGGATGACGCCGAGCGCGATGCGCTGGCTCAGAGCGTCGACGAGATTCGCTACCGGGCTGCGTGCTCGGGGCAGGCCGACTCGATCACGATCGCCGACGCCTACCTGCGGGCGCACCGACGTGCGCCGCGCGACGTACTGCTGCGAGCCGCGGCCGACGCGGCCCTGCGCTTCGAGGCGGCGCACGGCGGCCGCGGGGGATGAGAGCCGACCCGCCGGCCGAGGCGATCGGCGCGGCGCCCGGTCACGGGGAGGGGCGACATGCTCGAATGGCACGACGACACCGGCTGGCTGGCCTTCGGCCTGCTCGGCAACGCGCTCTTTTTCTCGCGATTCTTCGTGCAGTGGATCGTGTCGGAGCGGGCGGGCGAGAGCATCGTGCCCGTCGCGTTCTGGTGGCTGTCGATCGCGGGCTCGCTCGTGCTCTTGGTCTACGCGTTCCACATCGGCAACCCGGTCTTCGTGCTCGCCTACCTGCCCAATGCGTTCATCTACGGGCGCAACCTGGTGCTGGTTCGCAACGCGGAGCGCAGAAACGACGAAGCGGGCGCCTGAGCGCCCGCTTCGAAGGTTCACTGCGCCTCGGTGCGCGCGATCAGGCCGTCGCGGGCTTCGAGCTCGCCTCCCGCAGCACCTGCCCGTAGCCGTAGGCGACGAGCGCATCATCGAGCGCGCCACGGCTCTTCAGCATCTCGTGCAGCTTCGGCAGGTTGTAGAACGGCACCTTCATGATCAGATGGTGCTCGAGGTGGTAGCCGACGTTGTTGGGCCCGATGAAGAGCTTCTGCCACCACGGCAGGATCGTGGTGCGCGAGTTCTTGAGCGGGTGATTCAGGTCGGTCGACATCGCGTGCTCGGCGATGGCGCGAATGCGCATGACGAGCCGATACGTCGTGAACCATGCGACGACCCACAGCAGGTACAGCTCGGGGTGCCCGAAGGCCGCGAGAATGGCCAGCAGGATCAGGTTCGTGACGATCGTCGGCATCAGCTTGTGCAGGCCGACATCGGGCTTCTCGCCGGCGCGCGCTGCGCGCGTGCGCTGGGTGGCCTTCTTGCCGAGGCCGAGGTCGCGCTTGAACACGGCCTTGGCCTGCTTCCAGCCCGTCTGGCCGGTCAGGTCGCGCACGAACTTTCGCATCAGGCTCTGGCGCGTCGACGGCCAGGGCAGCACGAGCCCGATGTCGGGATCTTTCTTCGAACCGGTGTGGGCGTGGTGGGCGAGGTGGTACGGGCGGTAGGGCTCGTGATCCGACCACACGGGATACGCGCCGAGCCAGTTGCCGACCCAGTCGTTCATCTTGCGATTCGACAGCAGCGAGCGGTGGGCCGCTTCGTGCATGACGACGGCGAAGCCCAGCTGGCGCGCGCCAATGAGGAAGAGGGCGAGGATGATCGTCAGCGGATTGGGCCAAACCGCGACCATCCAGAAGCTCGCGAACACGACCGCCCAGTTGAAGGCGAGCATGCGGTAGGCCTTCGAGTCTTGGATGCGCGTGAGCTCTTCGAACTCTTCTCGCGTGATCACGTCGCGCCAGTCGAAGGGCTTCTCCGTCGGCGATTCGGGTGCGGGGGTGGCGGCGGCCATCAGTGGATCCTCTCTCCCGGCGCAGGGCCGTGGGTGGGGTCTGTCTCGATTCGGACGCCGGCGTGCGCTTCGTCGGTCGAGCTCGCCTCGGCGTGGGGATCGCGTTTCATGTGGGGGGCGTCGAAGCCGGCGAGAAAGAGCGACCACTTCGCTCGGCCGACGCGGTCGTAGCGCAGCATGGCTTCGACGAGATCGCGGCGGGCCGCGACGTCGACGATCGGTTCGGGGAGCAGCGGGTCGACGTTGAGCACGCGCAGCACGCCGCCGCCGACGAGGAAGCTCTCGACCATCGCCTCGGAGGGGGGCAGTGAGTCGATGCGCGACTCGCTCTCGCGCAGCTTTGCGAGCAGGTGCGTGTAGTCGTCTTCGAGGGCATCGACCTGCCAGAGCGCGCGAGCTCGGTCGACATCGAGCTCCTCGAGCTCGGAGAGGCGCGCGATGACCGGCTCGGGATCGGCAGCGCCCGACTTCGCCTCGCTTCGGGTCGGCGCGGCGAGGCCCTGGTAGCGCTCGCGCACGGCTTCGATGCCGCCCTGCAGGTTGTCGGGGCGCACCGAAAGCCCGGGTCGCAGGTCGCGGAAACCGAGCAGCTCGAGGGCGCGACTCGCCCGGCGCCCAGCCCCGCGGCGGCCGCGGGGCGCGCCGATCACCGCCGCCCAGTCGCCATTCCAGTGATCGACCCGTCGAGACTCGAGCTCGCGCCAGCCGAGCACCTGCTGCTTGAGCGGCGTCTCGGTGCGGGCCAGCCGGTAGCGGCCTCGTTCATCCCGCTCGACCGAGCCGGCGGCGAAGAGCCGCGCGAGGCTGACGCGCAGGCTGTTCTCCTCGATCCCGAACAGCTCGGCGGCCGCGACGAGCGCGCGCACGGGCATCGAGCCGCGCCGAAGCGTCGAGAGGAGGTCGAGGATCAGACTGCGGGCTGAGGGCTGCATCGGCAGGATATTACGCTCGATCACATGGAATGCAAGAGAACGTAATGAATTGCACGCCGCGCGACCGATTTTCCCTTGGGGAATCGCACCTCGGGGCACCGGGTGCCCGCGATCTGTCACCGGGCGCCCACATGCGGGCTCTGGCTGGCCCCACGGCGATGCGAATCGTCAGCAGCGCTCGACAAGGGCATCTGCCTGCGTTCCAGGGGCGACGTGATAGATTCGGCGGCCATGCCTCCGAAGCTGCTCTACTTCATCGTGCCGTTCGTGGTCGGCTACGCGGCCGACCAGCTCACGAAGCAGTGGGTGATCGACGGTCTGCCCATGTATGGGCTGCACACGGTGATCCCCGGCTTCTTCGATCTGACCCACGTGCGCAACCCCGGCGGCGCGTGGAGCATGCTCGCAACCGGCGACGCGAGCATTCGGATCCCGTTCTTCGTCGGCGCGGGCGCGCTCGCGATCGTGCTGCTGCTCTACTTCTACGCGCGGCTCGAGCCCGACATGAAGCTGTCGGCCGCCGCCCTGGGTGCCGTGCTCGGCGGGGCGCTCGGCAACCTGACCGATCGGTTGCGCCACGGGGAAGTCGTCGACTTCATCCAGATCCACCTGCCGGGGTACACCTGGCCCACGTTCAACGTCGCGGACAGTCTCGTGGTGGTCGGCGTCATCGTGCTGATGATCGAGACGTTCCTCGAATCCGATCCCGAACCCGAGCCGCCTGCGGTCGACGAGCCGGCCGGTGGCTCTGCGAGCTGATCGACCCGCTGCGGGCCGCCCGGCCCGACGCACGCACACGGGAGACGCCATGCGCCGAGCCGATCGTCTCTTTCAGATCGTGCGCCTGCTGCGCGTGCGCGGCTTCATGACCGGGCAGGCGCTCGCCGACGAGCTCGGGGTCTCGAAGCGCACGGTGTATCGCGACATCCGCGACCTCGAACATTCGGGGGTGCCGATTCGGGGGGAAGCGGGGGTCGGCTACCGACTCGAGCGCGGCTTCGAGCTCCCGCCGCTCACGTTCAACGAGGCCGAGATCGAGGCGCTCGTGCTCGGCGCGCGGATCGCCGGCGCCTGGGGCGATGACCAGCTGGCCACAGCCGCCGAGACGGCGCTGCAGCGGCTCGAAGCCGTGCTGCCCGAGCCCTTACGGCGCGTCGTCGCGACGACGCCGCTCTTCGCGCCCGACTTTCATCGACGGCGCGAGCTCGTGTCGGGGCTGCCAATCATCCGCGAGGCGATCGGTGGCCGACGACGTCTTCGCTTCGGCTACACGCGGGCGGATGGCACGACGAGCGCGCGCACCGTGCGTCCCTTCGCGCTCTACTTCTGGGGCAAGGCGTGGACCCTCGCGAGCTGGTGCGAGACCCGAAGCGACTACCGCAGCTTCCGGCCCGACCGGATGCAAGAGGTCGTGATGCTCGAGACGACGTTCGAAGACGACGGCCCGAACCTCGCCGGGTTCCTCGAGCGAACCAATGCCGAACGCGCCGAGTGGTTCACCGAGCCGGTCGCGGCCACCGTCACCGAGCTGCCGCGCGAGAAGAAGGTCGCGGGCGAACGCGCCTAGGGCGCTCAGCCCGCCTGCGCGGTCTGCTCGCGTGCGCGCTTGCGAGCGAAGCGATCGACGAGCCGCGTGACGCCGGCCGGGAAGAGGCGTTTGACCCAGTCGACCGCGTAGGTCTCCACGCAGATGATCTGTCGGGTGCGTTCGGCGCGCATCGCGCCGATGATGCGCTTGGCTGCGTGGTCGGGGCCGACGCGCAGGCCATCGAAGAAATCGGTCAGATCGGCTCGATCGGTCTGGGGCGCGTCTTTGTCCCAACGCGCGGCCGTCGCGATGTTCGTGCGGATGCCGCCCGGATGCACCGACGTAACCCGCACGTTCGTATGGGCGAGCTCGGCGCTCAGCGTCTCGGACAGCGAACGCACGGCCGCCTTCGTCGCGCAGTACGCGCCCTGGGTCGGCAGCCCGATCAATCCGAACATGCTCGACAGGTTCACGATGTGGGCTTCTTCCTGTCGCTTCAGGATCGGGATGAAGAACTTGCAGCCATACAGCACGCCCCACCAGTTGATGCCGACGATCCAATCGAGGTCTTCGAAGCTCTGCGTCTCGACGTCGCCCACGACCGTGACGCCGGCGTTGTTGATGACGATGTGTGCGGCGCCGTGATCGGCGACGACGTGGCCGGGCAGCTTCTCCATCGCCTCGCGGTCGGCGACGTCGACGACGTACGTCGTGACCTTTCGATCCGTCTCGCCGAGCTCGATCTGCGCGGCTTCGAGGCGTTCTTCGTCGACATCGACGAGCGCGAGATGACAGCCTTCGTCAGCGAGCGCGTGTGCGAGCGCTCGGCCGATGCCGCTGCCCGCGCCCGTGATCACGGCCACGCGATCTCGAAACTGCTTCATGGTGCATGTCTCCTCACTGTTCGAGCTCGGCGCGGTCGGCGAACTGCGCGAGGGCCTCGGGGTTGGCGAGCGCTTCGACGTTCGCGACCGGGCGACCGTGCACCACGTCGCGGACGGCGAGCTCGGTGATCTTGCCGCTCCGCGTCCGCGGAATGTCGCTCACCTGCACGATGCGCGCGGGTACGTGCCTCGGCGACGCCTTGCTTCGAATGACGCGGCGAATGCGGTCTCGCAGCACGTCGTCGAGTGTCAGCCCCTCGCGCAGTCGGACGAAGAGAACGACGCGCACGTCCCCCTCCCACGTCTGTCCGATCGCGATGCTCTCGACGATCTCGTCGAGGCTCTCGGCCTGGCGATAGATCTCGGCGGTGCCGATGCGCACGCCGCCCGGGTTCAGCACGGCGTCGGAGCGCCCGGTGATCACGTAGCCCCCGTGCTCGGTCTCGAGCGTGAAGTCGCCGTGGCACCACACGCCGGGGAACCGCTCGAAGTAGGCGCCGCGATAGCGCTCACCTTCCGGATCGCCCCAGAAGCCGATCGGCATCGACGGGAAGGGCCGCGTGCAGACGAGCTCACCTTGCTCGTCGATCACGCGCTCGCCGCGTTCGTTCCAGACTTCGACCTGCATGCCGAGCCCCGCGCACTGGATCTCACCGCGGTAGACCGGTGCATTCGGGTTGCCGCCGACGAAGCACGACAGGATGTCGGTGCCGCCCGAGATCGAAGCGAGCTGCGCGTGGGGGGTCACGTGCTCGTAGACGTAGTCGAACCCTTCGGGTGTGAGCGGGGAGCCGGTCGAGAGCACCGCGCGAACACGCGAGAGGTCGAAGTCGCGGCCCGGACGAAGCTCGGCCTTGGCGCATGCGTCGATGAACTTCGCCGACGTCCCGAAGACGTCGACCGCCTCGCGTTCGGCGATCTCGAACAGCACGTCGGCCCGGGGGTGCGTGGGCGAGCCGTCGAAGAGCACGAGGGTGGCGCCACTCGCGAGGCCCGAAACGAGCCAGTTCCACATCATCCACCCGCACGTCGTGAAGTAGAAGAAGCGTTCGCCCGGTCGCAGGTCGACGTGGTAGCGCTGCTCCTTCAGATGCTGGAGCAGCGTGCCGCCTGCACCGTGCACGATGCACTTCGGCTGTCCGGTCGTGCCGGACGAGAACATCACGTAGAGCGGGTGGTCGAAGGGCAGGCGCTCGAAGACGACGTCGCCGGCGGGCGCATCGCCGAGGAATGCACGCCAGGACACGGCCCGAGGGATGCCCGTGAGGTCGGGGTCGTCGTCGCCGTCGGGCACGACGACGCAGGCCTCGACCGAGGGCAGGCGAGCGAGCAGGTCGGGGAGGCGATCGGAGAGCGAGTGCGTCTTGCCCGCGTAGGGGTAGGCCGCGCAGGCGATCAACACCCTCGGCTCGATCTGGCCGAAGCGATCGACGACGCCCTCGTTGCCGAAATCGGGGGAACACGAAGACCAGATCGCACCCAGGGCGCTCGTCGCGAGCATCGCGATCACCGCTTCGGCGCGGTTCGGCAGGTCGCCGGCGACGCGATCCCCGAGGCCGACGCCGGCGGCACGCAGCCCGCGCGCGCAGCGCGCGACGCGGTCGTGGAGCTCGGCAAAGCTCAGCTCGACGCGATCGCCGCGTTCGCTGCACGAGATGATCGCCGGTGCATCGTCGCGGCGACGCATCAGGTTCTCGGCGAAGTTCAGCTGCGCATCGGGGAAGAAGCGCGCACCGGGCATCGCGTCGGCGTCTTCGAGGAGCGTTTCGCCCCGGGTCTCGGCGATCACCTCGCACTCGTCCCAGACCGTCGACCAGAAGAGGGCCGGATCGTCGACCGACAGCTGGTGCAGGGCGGGATAGCCGTCGAGCGTGCGCCCAGATGCGGTGGAGAGTCGCCGGGTCAGCCCGGTCAGCTGCGACCCTTCGACGCGCTCGGGCGAAGGCGTCCAGAGCGGCTCGGTTTCGGGCAATCGAGACTCCACGGGCGGGGTGACGGGCGGGCCGCTTCGAACCGCCGAGGATACGCCCTGTGCCGGTGCGCGATCCACCGCTCACTGTGCCGATTTCGCCTGGTCTCTGCGTTCAGCCTGCGATGAACAGGCCGGCCACGCAGCCCGTCATGAACGTCGCGAGCGTGCCCGCGATGATCGACTTGATGCCGAGCGAGGCCGCCTCGCCCCGCCGCTCGGGCGCGATGCCCGCGAGGCCGCCCAGCAGGATCGCCAGCGAGCCGAAATTCGCGAACCCGCAGAGGGCGTACGAGGCGATGATGCGGCTGCGTTCGCTGAGCTCGCCCGCTGCGATCGCTTCGCCGAGGGCCTGATACGCGATGAACTCGTTCAGCACGGTCTTGAGCCCGAGCAGCGCGCCGACCTCTTTCGCCTCGGACCAGGGCACGCCCATGACCCAGGCGAAGGGCGCGAATGCGACGCCGAAGATCGTCTGAAGGTCGAGCTCGGGGTAGCCCGCCAAACCGCCGAGCGCGCCGAGGCCGTCGTTCACCATGGCGATCAGCGCGACGAACGCGAGCAGCATGGCGCCGACATAGGCCGCGAGGCGCAGCCCGTTGATCGCGCCTTCGGCGGCGGCGTCGATCACGTTCGACGTCGTGCGCTCGGGCTGGGGGGCTGCACCGCTCGCCGTCTCGGGCGTCGCCGTCTCGGGAACGAGGATCTTGGCGATCAGCACGCCGGCCGGTGCCGACAGCAGACTCGCGGTGATGAGGTGGCCCGCGTAGTCGCCGCCGCCCAGAAAGTGCACGTATGCGACCAGCACCGAGCCGGCCACGGTCGACATGCCGAGCGCCATCATCGTGAAGAGCTCGGATCGTGTCATGCGCGCGACGTAGGGCTTCACGATGAGCGCGCTCTCGACCATCCCGACGAGGATGTTCGCGACGGCCGCCAGGCTCTCGGCGCCCGAGAGCCGCATCGAACGCGACAACGCGCGCGCGAGCTGTCGCACGAGCCAGGGCAGCAAGCCGATGTGGTAGAGCACCGCGAAGACGCTGCCGAGGAACACGATGACCGGGAGCACCCCGAGCGCGAACGAGGGCCCGTCGAGGAGCGGCCCGAACACGAACGCGGTACCGGCTTGGGTCCAGTCGAGCAGGCGCCCGACCAGCGCGCCGGCGAGCTCGAAGAACACGCGGCCGGCGGGCGTCCAGAGCAGCAGCGCGGCCAGCCCGAGCTGGATCGCCACGCCGATGCCAACGGGCCGCCAGTCGATCGCGCTTCGGCGCTCGGAGAGCCCCACCGCGATGCCGATCATGCACACGAACCCGAACGCCGAGATCAGGCGCGGCAGCACGTCATCCACGCGGGCCGTCCTCCGTCTCGAAGACTCGCACGAGGGCGGCGGTCGCGGCCACCGGGTCGCTCGCGGCCGTCACTGCCGAGATCACGGCGGCGCCCCGGGCGCCGGCGGCGATCAAGGGCGCGAGCCCGTCGAGGCCGATGCCGCCGATCGCGACGACGGGCTTCGGCGCGACGATCCGAACGACTTCGGCCAGCGTGTCGAGTCCACGCGCCGAGTACGCGCTCTGCTTCGACTGCGTTCCGTAGACCGGCCCGATGGCGACATAGTCGACGGGTTCGTTCGCCGCCGCACGCGCCTGATCGAGCGTATGGGTCGAACGGCCGACCGCGAGCTGCTCGCGCGCCGCGGCGGGGAGGGCGCCCGGCGGCAGGTCGTTCTGGCCGAGGTGCACCGCGTCGGCGTCGGCCGCGAGGGCCAGATCGAATCGATCGTTCACCACGAACGCGACGCCCGCATCGCGCGTGATCGCGCGCAGCGCCCGAGCCCAGTCGAGTGCTTGACGATCGGTCGCGTGCTTCGTGCGCAGCTGCACCACCGAAGCCCCGCCCTCGCAGGCCCCCCGTGCCTGTTCGATCACGTCGATGGGCCAGCGCGGATCGTCGTCGCAGAGCACGTGCAGTCCCGCGTAGCGGTCGCCGCGTCGCGCCTCGCAGGCGCTCATCCGAGCCGGGGCCGCGACGGCAGCTCGATGCCGAGCTCCGAGATCTTCTTGCGCAGCGTGTTGCGGTTGATGCCGAGCAGCGCCGCGGCCTTCAGCTGGTTGCCGTCGGTGGCCGACAGCACGCGCGCGATCAGCGGTCGCTCGACCTTCTCGATCACCTGTCGATAGATGTCACCCGTCTCGGGACCGTCGAGCGCGGCCCCGACCTCGAGCGAGACCAGCTCATCGAGGCTCGCCCCCGCCGGTCGCTCGCTGCCCACGTCCTCGAGAAACTCGAAGTCGGAAGGCGTGAGCACGTTGCTCGTCGCCAGCACGAGCGCACGCTTCACCGCGTTCTCGAGCTCGCGCACGTTGCCGGGCCAGTCGTAGTGCTCGAGCTTGTGGATCGTCGCCTCGGCGAGGCCGACGCTCTCGTCGGCGAGCTCGGCGGAGTACTTGTCGACGAAGTGGTGCGCCAGCGTACGCACGTCCTCGCGCCGCTCGCGCAGTGCCGGGATCGCGACCGGAACGACCCGCAGCCGGTACAGCAGGTCTTCGCGAAATTCGCCGTCGCGCACGGCCTGATCGAGATCGCGGTGGGTGGCTGCGACGATGCGAACGTCGACGTGCACCGGCGTGCGCCCGCCCACCGGCGTCACCTCCCCGCTCTGCAGCACGCGCAGCAGCTTGGCCTGCAGCTCGATCGGCATGTCGCCGATCTCGTCGAGGAAGAGCGTTCCCCCCGACGCTTCGCGGAACCGGCCGGCGCGCGCCTGCACGGCGCCCGTGAACGCGCCGCGTTCATGGCCGAAGAGCTCGCTCTCGAGCAGCTCGCGCGGGATCGCCGCTGCGTTCACGGCGATCATCGGGCCCTCACCTCGAGGGCTCGCGCCGTGGATCGCGCGGGCGACGAGCTCCTTGCCCGTCCCGCTCTCGCCGGTGATCAGTACGGGCACGTTTCGCGAAGCGACTTTGCCGACGACCTTGAAGATCTCGAGCAACGCGCCGCTCGAGCCGACGAGCCGTTCGCCCCCCGGCGCCGCCGCCCGGCCCACCTCTCGACGCAGCTGCCGCACCTCTTCCTGCAGCGCGCGTGCGCTGCGGGCCTTCTCGGCGAGGGCCGATACGTCGGCGAGGGTGAACGGTTTGACGAGGTAGTCGAGCGCACCCGCCTTCATGGCATCGACCGCGTTGTCCATCGTGTTCTGCGCCGTGATGATGACGACGGCGGTCTGGTTGCCGGTGGCCCGCAGCTGATCGAGCACCTGGATGCCGGTCATGCCCGGCATGCGTACGTCGAGGATCGCGAGATCGAAAGCTTCGGCGGCCAGCGTATCCGAAGCGCTCTGGCCATCCTCGACGTCGACGACGTCGTGGCCCTCCGCTTCGAGCGCCTCACGCAGCACGAACCGGATCGACGGCTCGTCGTCGGCGACGAGCACGCGCATGGGCTGGAGGTCGGTGTACATGTCTCTTTGCTCCGTCGGGTCGGCGCGCAGTGGGCGTCGCCGCTCGGTTCAGGGTGGGGCGGAATCGGGGCAGGCGTGCGGGCTCAGATCCCGTGGTGGCGTCCGCGTGGACTGCCGACATCGGGGTCGTCGACCGCGCGTTCAGTGGGTTCACCGGCGGCTTCGGAGACGTCCTCGGGCCGCGCCTGGGCCTGGAGCGGCAGGTCGACGTGCACCTGGGTGCCGTGTTCGAGCGCGCTCTCGATGCGCAGTCGCCCGCCGTGGCGGTCGACCCAGTGGCGCGAGACGGCGAGCCCGAGGCCCGTGCCCTTGGTCTTGGTGGTGAAGAACGGGGTGGCCAGGCGAGCGAGCACGTCGGGCGCGATCCCTGGCCCGGTATCGCGCATCGAGACCTGGACGGTGGGGATCGGCCGTCCGCTCGCCCCGGTCAGGCGATGGTCGAGGGGCATGCGCGTCACGATCGTGATGCGACGCACGTCGGTGTCGGCCTCTTCCATCGCCTGAATCGAGTTGCGCACGAGATTGAGGAACACCTGGGTGAGGCGGGCCGCATCGGCCTCGACTTCGGGGATCGAGGGGTCGTACTGCCGATCGAACTCGACACCGGTCGCTGCCGTATCGAGCTCGGCGTTCTGGATCATCTCGTCGAGAAGCCTGTGCACGTTCACGCTCGCGACTTCGAGCCGGTCACCGCGTGCGAACACCATCAGCTCTTCGACGAGGCCGGTGATGCGATCGACCTCGCGCACGATCATGTCGGCCGTTCGGCTGGCGCGATCGTCCTCCTTTCCCCAGAGACCGAGCAGCTCGGCCGCGCCGCGGATGCCGCCGAGCGGGTTCTTCACTTCGTGGGCGATGCCGGCCGCAATGTGACCGTACGACGCGAGTCGTTCGGCGTTCGAGAACTGCTCGCGCAGGGTGTTGAGCGTGGTGCGATCGCGCAGCACACCGATCGTCGACGCGCCTTCGATCTCGCCGTCGATCGGCGAGAACGACACCGACACCTCGAGTCGTTCGCCGTGTCGCTGTTCGACGGGCACACCATCCTGCACCGCGGGCCGACCGCTCTCGAGCACCTGCCCGACGAGCAGCGCGAGCGGGTGGCTGGCGCCGAGGACGTCACCCATCGTCAGGCCGAGCGCGTGCTCGGTCGACGTCTCGAGGATGCGACTGGCTTCGCTGTTGAGACGCAGGATGCGTCCTTCGCCATCGAGCACGACGAAGCCGTCGACGAACGCCTCGAGCAGGCCTTCGAAGTCGGGGGTCGGGATCGGCGGAAGCTGGGGCATCGCGCTCGGAGGGCCTCGGCGGGAAGGGCGGGGGCTCGCGCGCCACTGCGCGTAGTTGCCCAAAAAATGGGCAATCTAGCAGCCCGCGCGCGTGCCTGCATATTGGGCAGATCGGCCGATCGATCGCCGGCGAGGGCCGGGAAACGCCTTTGAATTCGGGGTACTCTGCGCCCCATGCGTGAGGGGATCAGCGTCGCCGAAGCCCAGGCCCACGTCCTCGAGGCCGCCCCGGTCCTCGGTGCCGAGACAGTCTCGGTGGGAGACGCCACCGGCCGCGTGCTCGCCGAGTCGGTCGAGAGCACCCGCACGCTGCCCCCCGCAGACAGCTCGGCGATGGACGGGTATGCCGTCCGTGCCGCTGATCTCGCTGCTGCCGCAGCGGGCGCCGAGGTGCGACTCGCACTGGCCTACGAAGTGCCGGCCGGCGGCGAAGCGCCGCGCCCCCTCGCGGCGGGCGAGACCGCGCGCATCTTCACCGGCGCGCCCGTTCCGCCCGGCGCCGACACGGTGGTGATGCAAGAGGTCGTCGCCGCCGAGGGTGAACGCGTCGCGTTCGAGTCGCCCCCGCCGCGCGGCGATCACATCCGCCTGGCCGGCGAAGACCTGCAGATCGGTGACCGCGTCCTCGATGCGGGCCAGCGCATCGGCTCGGCACAGGTCGGCGTGCTCGCCTCGCTCGGTCGCTCCTTCGTCGCGGTGCATCGTCGCCCGCGACTCGCGCTCCTGTCGGGCGGCGACGAGCTCGTCGAGCCCGATGGCGACGTGCGCGGCGGGCGCATCGTTTCTTCGAACTCCTACACCCTGGCGGAGCAGGCCCGCGAGATCGGCGCCGATCCGCTCTACCTCGGGATCGCTCGCGACGACCCCGATCACATCGAGGAGCGCCTGCGCTCCGGGCTGCACGCCGACGTGATCGTGAGCAGCGCCGGTGTATCGGTCGGCGACCACGATCACGTCCGCAACGTGCTCGAGCGACTCGGCTGCAAGCTCGAGTTCTGGGGCGTCCGCATGAAGCCCGGCTATCCCGTCGCATTCGGCCGGCTCGCGAGCGCGGGCGAGGGTCGCCCCGGGCCGCTCGTCTTCGGCCTGCCGGGCAACCCGGTGTCGGCGTCGGTCACGTTCGAGCAGTTCGTTCGGCCGGTGCTGCTCAAGATGCAGGGCGAAGCGCGCCGCTTCCGGCCGACGATCGAGGCGGTGCTCGACGCGCCGATGAGCAAGAAGCCGGGGCGCGCACACTTCGTGCGCGTTCGCCTCGAGCGCGACGGCGACGTGATTCACGCGGTCAGCACGGGCAACCAGAGCTCGGGCGTAATGCGCTCGATGAGCGACGCCCACGGTCTGCTCGTCTTCCCCGCTGACGCGACCCGGCTCGAGGCAGGCGATCGTGTCACGGTGCAGGTGATCGACGATCGCGCGCTGTGGCGGCTCGACGCGGGCTTCGAAGCGTGAACCACGGGCGGCGTCCTGGCCGTCGGACCGTGCGGTGCGCGGGTGCCGCTTCGCGCCGCGCCGTCCGCCCGCGGGCGCATCCCGGGCCGGGCGCGTGACCGAAGCGTCGCGTTCCGATCGCGCCGCCGGTGTCGCGGACAGCCGCCTGGGACACACGGCGGGGGTCGTCCTCTGCGACATCACGCGGGGTGTGCACGCGCACCGGCTCGGCAATTCGACCCTCGCCGAGCGCGCCGCTGCGCTGCTCGCCGAGATCTGCGAGCACGTCGTCGTGGTCGAGCACGCCGGGGACGAGACCGAGGCGATCGCCGCGGCCGTCGACGCCGTCGAGACCGAGTACGTGGTGGTGTTGTCGGCCGACCGGCCGCGGCTTCGCCCCGATCTGGTGATCGGGCTCACGGGGCTGCCCGACGCCGACGCCGCGATCCCGCGCGACGACCTGGGCCGACACACGACCTGCGCACGCTATCGCTGCTCGGCCGTCGGGCCGGCGCTGCGCGCCGCTCTGGCCGAAGGTCTCACCGACGTCGACCGCGCCCTGCGCGGTCTCGACGTCGTCTGGCTCGAGGGCGCCTCGCTCGAGGCGCTCGACCCGACCGGGGCACAGCTCACACCGTTCGAAGACGTCGCGGCGTTGTCGATCCTCCGCGAGGACGACGACGCCGGCTCGACCGGTGCGTGGCCCGGCCATCCCGGGCTCGGCCTCACACGACCCGGCTCGAAAAGGGCTCGCGACTGACGGTCGTGCGTGCGCGCGTGCGCAGCATGCCGTTAGACTGCCCGCGAGCCGAATGGTGGAGAGGGGAGGCGCCCCGCTTCACCGAGCGAGGAGTGCGCCCGAATGCTCGATCTGCCGCGCCTGGATCGAATTCGTCTGAGTGAGCAGCCCTTCTTCCAGGACGTCACCGCCTGGTTGATCGTGCTGAACTACGACTGGATCCCGGGCGGCGTCGACATCGAGTTCGAGCACCTCGACCGCGTCCCGGAAGAGAAGGTCATCTTCGCGATGAACCACACCGACCGGTACAACTACTTTCCGTTCCTGCACCACTTCTGGACGCTGCAACGCCGCTACATGGCGACGTGGGTGAAGGGCAAGTACTACGAGCAGTGGTTCGTCGGCGAGTTCATGGAGAAGACGAACCAGCTGCCGACGGTGAGTCGCGGCTACATCATCACGAAGGAGTTCGAAGCGGCGGTCGGGCGTCTGCCGACCACCGAAGAGTACGAGACGCTCCGGCGCTGGATCGACGGAACGTCGCTCGGGCCGAACGCCGACGTGATCCCCGACGCTGACGCGCTGCCGCGATCCCTGCTGGATGAGCCGCGCAACGTCCTCGGCCACCCCTTCGATCCGAGCAAGACCGATTTCGCGGCGCACGTGAACGAGACGTTCGGCCTGATGATGCGGCGCTTCGTCGAGCTCAACGAAGAGACGAGTCGCAACGGGCTCGACATCCTGATCTTTCCACAGGGCACGCGCTCGACGCGGCTGCTGCCGGCGCATGTCGGCATCGCGCAGATGGCGCTTCACCTGAAGCAGCCGATCGTGCCGGTGGGCTGCAACGGCAGCGACCGCCTGTATCCGGGCGGCTCGCCGTGGGCCAAGCGCGGTCGCGTCGTCTACCGCTTTGGCGAACCGATCCGCTACGAAGACCTCGCCGAGCATCATGTGAGTGAAGCGTTCGCGCCGTTCTCGGCCGAGGCCGAGCACAAGCACCGTCGCGAGTTCGAGGCCATCGCCGCGCGCGTGACCGACCGCATCGATGAGCTGCTCGATCCGCCGTACCGCCGCGCCGCCGATGGCGGCCGCGATGCGGTGTCGGGCCTCGACCGCTTCGTCTAGCGGCGCGACCGGCGAACCCACGCCCATACGACGAGCCCGATCCCGGCCCCGGTCGCGATCATCCACGCAGCCCGACCTCGCGCGCCGCCCGGGCCATCGCGAGAGGCCGCGCGCGCGCCGGTCGCCTCACCCAAAGCGCCGGGGGGCGCTTCGGCGAGCACCTCGATGGCCACCGCATCGCTCGCGACCACGCCGTAGGTCCCGGCATCGGGGTCGAAGTACGCGACCTCGATCGCGGGGATCCAGAGCTCGCCGGTGGCGTGCGGCACGATCTCGAGCGTTTCGACGCGCCGGGTTCCGTGCTGCAGCCCGAGCTGCGCGCGATGCCTCGGCGGCGACGCGAAGAGTTCGGGGGCGACCTCGCTCGCTTCGAGCGCTGCGCTGGGCCACGTCAAGCCGGCTCGTCGCATCAGCCCGGGGCCAGTCAGCGTCGCCACGACGCGCGCGGTCTCCCCGACGCGCACGCGCGTCGGGCTGGCCTGCACAAGAAGTCTGGGTCGACCGACGAGCCCGCGCCACGTCGCCGGCCGTCCCTCGCGCGGCGGGTCCTCGACGTCGAGGACCACCTCGGGCGTTCGGGCTTCGATCGACACGGCATCGCCCGAGGGCCGACAGCGATAGGGCGTGGCCGGCAGCGTCAGCCTCCCCGCGCGCGCGGGATGCAGCGCGCGACGCTGTCGCCGGGTGTCGGGCGGGTCGACAGCTGTGGTCGGCGCGGGGGGCAGGGGCATGGCGCGCACATCGGGAAAGCTCGGCGGGTGGATCCATTCGATCGTCGCGCGCTCGTCGACGCCGCGAATCACGATCTCGTGCAGCACCTGTTGTCCCGTCCACGCCTTGGGCGGGTCGAGCTCGACGCGAGCCTCGCAGCTCCGCGCATCCGGCGGGGCCGCGAGCCCGATGAGCACTGCGAGCGCCGCGCTCACGCCACCTCTCACCACGGCGGTCCACCTCGCTGCGGTCCCCGACCCCGTGCGCGGTCGGACACCTGGCCGCGACCCGGATCGTCTTCGACGAGGTCGAGCCACCACGAGAGCGTCTCGTCGTCGGGGAGCGGACGGCCCTCGGCGCCGGTCTCGCGGTTGGGCCCGGTGGTCGGGATCCCGTCGCGCTGCGCGCGCACCTCGCCCGACGGCCGGGCTTCGGGCGCGTGGCCGCGGGGCGTCTCCGGCGAGCGACTGGCCTCGTCGGGCTCGGGTTGCGTCGAAGATGCGTCGCGCAGCTCGTCGCTCGCCTCTGGTTCGGCTTCGGGGGGCGGCGGGGCGATCGGCGGCGGCGAGGCGCGATCGGCGGCCGCCCGGGCTTCGATGGCGAGCAGGCTCCACTCGAGGTTGAACACCGCGTCGAGCTGGCTCGGATCGAGGCGCAGGCTCTCGAGAAACGCGTCGCGTCCGCGCACCGGGTCGTCGTGCTTCAGGTGCCAGACACCGATCTGGTAGTGCGCCGTCCCGGCCACGTCGGGGCGCAGCGCAGTGGCGGCCGCCGACTCGAAGGCGCGCAGCGCCGCGTCGTCGTCGCCGGCTTCGATCGCGTTGGCACCCGCGCGCAGCCAGGCTTCTGCGAGGTCGCGCAGGGCGACGTCGTGGGGTTCGAGGTCGCGCGCGGTCGCGCCGAGGCCGGCCACGGCGAGCAGCACGAGCGCGACGGGAAGCACGCGTTGCGCCCGGGCGCGCAGCGTGCGGCGGTGACGACCGGCGGCGGCGCGCGGTCGCGCGGCGACCCAGCGCCGAAGCGGCCCTTCGAGCAAGAGCAGCGCGAACGCCACAGCGGCGAAGGGCGCCGGGGTGGGGACGCGCCGCCGCTCGAACGTCGGCTCGCCCGACGGACCGGCCTCGAGGCCACCTCGCACCGCTGCCACGATCTCTTGCGTGGGCACGCGTCCCCACCGATCGGCGAGCAGCAGCGTGCCCCCCGTCGCCTGCGAAAGCTGCGAAGCGCGTTCGCGTTCGCGCCGCGTGAGAGCCGGTTCGCCGTCGGGCCCCATGACGCGCGTGCCCTGGGCGGGGATCGTCGCCCCGACCTCACGCCCGAAGAGCACCGCATGCACGTGCACGCCATGGCGCTCGGCCATGCGCCCGAGGTCGACCGAGCCGTCGGGTGGGAGCTCCCCATCGCTCAGCAGCACGATGGCGCGGCGCCGTTCGGCGTCGAGCTCGAACGTCTCGAGCGCGCTCGCGACCCCGGCGGCGAGGCTCGAACCGTGGGGCAGAGCGGTGCGCGAGTCGATTCGCTCGACCATGCGCGCGAGCACGTCCCGGTCGGGCGTGAGTGGAGCGAGCGGTTGGCCGCGTCCCGCGAAGGCGACGAGGCCGATGCGGTCGCCGGCGGGGAGCGCTGCGATCAGGTCGGTGGCGGTCTGCTTCGCCCGCCGCAGCCGGCTCGGGGGCGTGTCGCGCGCGTCCATGCTGCGCGATGCGTCGACGACGAGAACGACATCCATGCCCGTGTCGTCGATGCGGACGCGCCGCTCCGCGAACAAGGGGCCGCAGAGCGCGACGGCGATCGACAGCGCAGCGATGACGAGCACGAGGTCGGGTAGGAACGCGGCTGGGCCCAGGCCTCGACCGATGAGCGCGCGACGGCGTCGCTCGTCGCGCGCGGTTCGCAGCGCGAGGGCGAGCGTGAGCGCGACTGCGCCGGCGGCGACGAGCGGCCACGCCTCGGGCGATTCGAAGTGCTGCGCGATCACGAGAGCGGTCTCCGCCGCAGCCGGCCGAGACCGACGTCGAACGCGAGCAGGGTGAGCGCGAGCGCCAGTGCCGGCTCGCTGCGCGGCTGCTCGCGCGGCGGTCGAGGCTCTGGGCGCTCGACGCGTTCGATGATGTCGAGCTCGTGGTAGACGGCGGCGAGGTCCGACGACCGACGCGCCCGGTGAAAAGTGCCGCCGGTATCGGCTGCCAGCAGCGCGAGCACGTCGAAGTCGGGTGCGTGCCGCTCGAGACGCACCCGTCCCGTGGCGGGGTTCGCCACGGCCACCTGCTCGTGCTCCGAACCGATGCCGACGGTATGCACGCGCACGCCGTGTCGGCGTGCGAGGTCGCTCGCGATGCCGACCGGGATCTCTCCGGTCGTGCTGCGGCCGTCGGTCAGCAGCACGACGACGCGACCCGCCTCGCTCACGGTCGACGCTGCCTCGAGCCGTTTCACCGCGAGCGCCAGGGCGTCGCCGATCGAGGTGCGGCGCCCCGCCATCTCGGCCCGCACATCCTCGAGCGACGCATCGAGCACGCGACCGTCGCGCGTGAGCGGGCACACGGTGAACGCGTGGTCGCCGAAGACGACGAGACCGACGCGGTCGCCTTCGTCGGCCCGCGTCCGGGCGAAGCGACGCACCGCTTCGACTGCGAGGTCGAGGCGCGTGCGTGTGCCCCGCCCATCGCCCTCGGCGGGCGCTCGGGCCACATCGTCGGCCCGCGTGGGGTCGACCGCCTCGACGGTGTCGAGCGCCCGCATGCTGCCCGACGTGTCGAGGGCGAGCAGGATGTCGAGCCCGCGGCCGATCTCGGGCGGGCTCTCGCGCAGCGCGACCGGCTCGGCCACGGCCCAGGCCAGCGCGGCGACCACACCGAGTCGCAGCACGAGGGCGCCCGCCTGGGCGAAGCGGTCCGAACGCGCGCCGGCCGCCCGCAGCTCGCGCCAGGCGGGGTGCGGGATCGCATCGCGGTCACGCCGCCGAGTCCAAAAGAGCCAGAGGCCGGCGACGACCATGAGGGCGAGACCGCGCTCCGGATGCGCGAGCGCGTCGGGGGCGAACGTCGCCCAGGTGTCCGGGCCGCCGCCGCTCACGAAGGCTTGCGCCCACGCCGCGCGGGGCGGTCGGCCCGCGCCGCGAACGCGAGCGCGTCTTCGATCGCGCGCGTCAGCGCGTCGACGCGTGCGCTTGGGGACGCGGCGGCGAAACGGCCCTGCTCGATCGCGTCGAGCCGGTCGATCCAGAGCGACCAGAGCTCGGCATCGGCGTCGATCGGCCGCATGCGCCGAAGCTCGGCCGCCGACGGCGCGTGGGTCGAAACGAGGAACCGGTCGGCCGCCCAGTAGCGCAGCGCGCACGCGGCGTCCGAGGCCGAGGCCTCCAGGTCACGTTCGAGGTCGGCGCGCGCACGGGCGAGCCGCCGGCCGAGCCGGCCGCTGCCGCCGAAGTAGCGGCGCTTGCCGGGGCCTCCGCTCCGCATGGCGGTGGGCGAGCGGCCCTCGCGAAGACGCTCACGCCGAAGCACGACGAGCGCCACCGCGCCAGCGGCGAGCGCACCGGCGGCGAAGCCCAGGCCAAAGGGGGCGCCGCTCGGTGTGCCCGGCGCCGGGCGATAGCCTCGAGGGCGCCGCGGGGGCGCGCCTTCACCCAGCACCGACGGCACATCGAACTCGAGCGCTTCGAGCACCAGCGGGTAGGTTCGACCTGCGGCGTCGGTGACCCGCACTTCGGAGGCAGGCCAGAGGTGCAGCCCGGTGCCTCGCGTGCGCGCGATGAACGCTTCGCGGTGGACGCCGACGTGCTCATCCGTCGCCGTCGGCAGGATCCGCCGCTCGACCACATCGATGCCGTCGAGCTCGGGCAGCGCGTAGGCGTGCACTCGATGGTCGGGCGGCGTGCGAATGAAGAGCACGAGCTCGAACGGGTTGCCCGCGGCCACCGGGGCTGACTCCACGAGCCACGCTGCCGACGCCGCCAGCGGCATCGGTTCGGGCTCGCGGCAGCCGCCCGTGAGCGTGCTGAAGAGCAGCGCGCCGAGCGCGAGCCGAGCGACGGCTGCGGTGCTCATCGGCTCGTGCCTCCGGCGCGGCCGCGAAAGAAGCCGAGCCAGAGACGGAGCGCGTCGCCGTCGCTGCGCAGATGGACGAAGTCGTCGCCGCGCAGGCGCGTTTGGTGCGCCACCTCGCCGACGCGCCGCTGCGCGGCTTGCTCGAAGCGCCGGCGTGCCAGCTCGTCGTCGCCGTCGAAGACGAGGCTCGGTCCGTCGCCGCTGCTCGGCGCCACGCGGACCGATCCCGCGTCGGGCCAGCGGAGCTCGGCCGGATCGGAGCAGAGGACGAGAACGCCTTCGCCGCCGGCCCGCGCGCCCGGCCGATCCGTTGCTCGTGCGTCGCGCGGCACGGTCTCGTCGCCGCGCGCATCGGTGAAGTGGAACACCAGATCCCCCCGGCTTCGGCGGGCCTCGATCATCGAGGGGACCTCGCGCGCGGGGCGCGCAGTCGTCTTCGAAGGGGCCGCCTCGGGCGCGACGAGCCACTCGAGGATCCGGTGCAGCTGCAGCTCGCCGCGCCCGGCCGGCAAGCGCGCGATCTGCGTTGCGTCGTGGATCAACAGTCCGACCCGGTCGCCGACGGCGAGGGCCGCGGCCGCGAGCAGCGCCGCGGCCTCGCTGGCCGCTTCGAGCTTCGCGCTTTCGGTCGACGCGAAGCGCATCGTCTCAGAAGCATCGAGCGCGATGAGGAGCGTGCGGCCGCGCTCGGGCCGGTGTTGCTTGACGTGCGGCACGCCGGTGCGCGCCGTCGCGTTCCAGTCGAAGCTTCGAACGTCGTCCCCGGGCACATACGGGCGGGATTCGGCGTACTCGATCCCCGGGCCGCGAAACGCGCTGACGTAGTGGCCGGCGAACAGATCGGTCACCTGGCGGCGTGTCCGCACGCGCAGCCGGCGGGCCGCGGTGACCAGGTCGGTGCGCGGCACGTCGCGGGTCGGTGTGCGGCGCGAACGCAGCCGCAGCATCACGGGGCCGCCGTCAGGTCGAGCACGGCGTCGATGACGGCATCGGCTTGAACACCGTCGGCCTCGGCTTCGTAGCCGAGCGAGATGCGATGGCGCAGCACGTCGCGCGCCACGCTGCGCACGTCGAAGGGCGTCGCGTGATCGCGGCCCTCGAGCAACGCGTGCGCTCGCGCAGCCGACACCAGGTCGATCGACGCGCGCGGCGAGGCCCCGAGCCGGATCGGGTCGCGCTCGAGCAGTGCGAGGGCGTCGCCGTGATCCGCGCGAATGCGCGCCGCGTCGGCGCGGGCTTGGCACTGGCGCACCAGATCGCGCGCATCTCGGGTGTTTCGAACGAGCCGGACCGCCCACGCGCCGAGCGCTTCTTCGACGTGCACCCGACTCGCGGCGTCGCGCAGCGCCCGCACCGCGTCGACGTCGAGGACGACCGCCAGCTCGGGGGCGGGCGCCTGGCTGCGGCGCACGATCTCTTCCTCTTCGGCCTCGGTCGGGTAGGGCACGGCGATCTTCATCAGGAACCGGTCGGTCTGCGACTCGGGCAGGGGGTACGTGCCTTCGAGCTCGATCGGGTTCTGGGTCGCCATCACGAGGAACGGATCGGGCAGGGGCAGGGTCTCGTCGCCGATCGTGACCTGGCGCTCCTGCATTGCCTCGAGCAGGGCCGACTGCACCTTGGCGGGAGCACGGTTCACTTCGTCGGCGAGCAGCAGCGAGGTGAAGACGGGCCCCTCGCGCAGGCTGTAGCTGCCGCTTGCGGGCTCGAAGATCGGTTGGCCGGTCAGGTCGCCGGGCAGCAGGTCGGGCGTGAACTGAATGCGGCCAAAGGGTAGGCCCAGGGCGCGCGCGAGGCTGCGCACGGCCGTCGTCTTGGCGAGGCCGGGTACGCCCTCGACGAGCACGTGGCCGCTGCACAGCAGCCCGATCAACAGCCCGTCGACCAGCCCCTGCTGACCGACGATGGCACGCGCGAGCTCTCGTCGCAGCGCATCGAGCTGCTCGCGTGCTGCGATGACACCGGACGACGCGCCGGCCGGCGCGGCCGAGGAGGGGGGCGGGACGGTCATGGGGGGCGTGCTCCTGTCGAGCACGAGAGCGTACAGCGCCTCGAGGGGCGCGCGCGGTGGCGCCGCCCATGGCTCGGATCGGGTGGATCGGGCGGGCTGGTGCGCGCCTCACCGCCGCTTTCGAATCGCGCGAATCCAGTCGCTGCTGCGCGGGCCCGGGACGCCCCTCAGTCGCACGACCCGGCCGCCCGCATGCTCGACGACGTCGCGCCCGACGATGTCGTCGAGCGCCCAGTCGCCGCCCTTGGCGAGGACGTCGGGCGCGAGGCGTTCGATCAGACGCAAGGGCGTGTCGGCGTCGAAGCGCACGACCCAGTCGACCGATGCCAGCCCCGCGACGACTTCGCATCGCACCCGCGCGGGCAGGGCCGGGCGGCCGCGGCCCTTGAGCCGAGCCACGCTCGCATCCCCGTTCACGGCGACGATCAGTCGGTCGCCGAGCGACGCCGCCTCTTCGAGGCTGCGCACGTGGCCCGGGTGGAGCAGGTCGAAGCAGCCGTTCGTGAAGACGATGCGCTCGCCCCGGCGACGCGCGCGCGTCACGAGTGACAGCGCCGCCTGCTGAGAGACGATCTTGTCGCGGGCCCGGGCCCGTTCATTCGATCGGCCGCTTCGCATCGAGCTCCTCCGGCTGCGGTTGGCCGCGCTCACTCCGATGGCGCGAGATCGCTGCTCGGTGTCCGCAGCAGCGCCTGGATGACCTTGAATGGCGCAGTCACCGCATCGGGCAGGTCCTCGGCGAACGAGCGCGCGGGCAGCGAGCGCACGACCGGATCACCCACCGGCCCGGTGACCTCGAAGTAGGCGCCGATCAGTCCGCGCTCCGAGCCCGGCAGCAGCATGCGCACGACCGGCAGGCCCTCGAGCAGCTGATTCGCCTGGCGGAAGAGGAACACGGCGATCACGAGCAGGTTCTCCTGCACGGGTCGCAGGGGATCGATCTGACCCTGGGCGTAGAGCCGCACCGGTCCCTCGACTCGGAAGTCGCTGGTCGTCACACGACCGCGATCGAGGGCGAGCTCGCCCTTCATGAACTCGTAGGTGATCGAGGAGTTGCGCTCTTCGATCGAGCGCAGGCCTTCGCTCGCCTGCGCCAGCGCGACGATCAACGGCAGACGTCGATAGATCTCGCCATCGCGAGCGTCGAGACTGACCTCGCCGGCGAGCAGGGCGAGCAGGGGCGTCTGCGGGAGCATCGGCCCGTCGAGCGCACCCGAGAGGTGCAGGGTGCCCCCCGCCGACTTCTCGGGCAGCCCGATGCCGTAGAGGAAACGCTCGAGATCGGCGCCGACGAGCGAGAAGTTCAGCTGGATCGGCACGGTTTCGGGCTCGCGCAGCGAGAGCGAGGCGTCGGCGATCAACTTGCCCCGCGGCTCGAGGTCGGCGCGCGCCTTCGAGATCAGCAGATCGTTGCCCTGCAGTGCGAAGTGTCCGCGTGCGGCGACCATCGGAAGGAACGCCCCGTCGATGCGGTCGATCTCGAAGCGCCCGTTCGCCCACTGCAGCGTCTGACCGCCCGCCACCGAGGTGGTCACGTCGGCTTCGACGCCGTCGTCCGCTTCCGGCAGTGGGTCGTCTGCATCGGGCGCGATCGCGCGCAGATCGATGCTGATCGAGCGGTCGGGCCAGCCGAGCCACCGCGCGCGGCCCTCGACGGGGTTGCCCGCCCAGATGCCCTCTTCGACGTCGATCGCGAGACCGTTGTCGATGCCTTCGATGACGACGCGCGCATCGCGCACCGGCCAGCGCAACATCGGATGCTCGAAGCTCTCGATCACGAGCCGTGTCGTCGGGAAGGGCACGGGCTCACCCGGGTCGTCGGACGAGAAGAGCGCGAGAAACGCGTCGAGCCCGGGCATGGGGCCGGCCTCCGAGCCGAGGCCGCCCTTCGAGTTCGCTGACCGGAACAGATGCGAGATGCCGCGGAGCGTGAGGTCGAGGGTCGGGACCGTCGAGTCGTCGACGATCGCCTTCGTGCCGATCGCCTTGAGCACATCGCCCTCGAGCGAGATGTCCGATTCGAGCCCGGCGATCTTCGAGTTCGGCCCCGTCTTCAGGTCGAAGTCTTCGATGCGTGCATGGGCCGAGAACTCGCTGGCGAGCTCGCGCGCGCGGCCATCGAACAGATGATCCCAGCGCGTCAGTCGGGCGTCGCCGCGCCCGATGGCGATGGGAACGCGCCCGGCCTCGATGCGATCGGCGAGATCGCTGAAGGTGTCGGCGCTGCCGCCGGGCAGGCTGGATGCGATCGTGCGCAGCTCGCCGAGCTCGAGCGATTCGACGCGCGCGAGCGCGGCGAGGCGTGAGCTCATGCGGATCGGCCGCTCGATGTGCCCGCCCACCGTCGCGGCAACCCGCTCGCCATCGAAATCCATGCGCAGCAGCTCGAACTTGTCGGGGTCGAGCGTCGCGTCTCCCCGCACGCGGAGCTTCGGCGTCGCGAGCGACAGCGGCGTCGCGTGGGTCGGAAGCCGCGCCGAGAACCCCTCGACCTCCCAGTCGAGGGTCATTCGGGCATGGCCGATCTCGTCGGTCTCGAAGTAGCCGTCGCCGGTGATGGCGCCGCGGGGCGCATAGTCGAAGCCGCCCGGCTGCACGTAGTAGCCGAGCAGGATCGCGGGCACGCGTTCGGTGCGCAGCCAGAGCTGCATGTCGTCATCGCGCTGCCGCCCTTCGATGTGCACGGGGTGCCCCGGTGCGTCGTCGCCTGCGGCTTTGCGGATCAGGCGTGCGTCGACCATCAGCTCGGCGTTGCCCGACAGCCACTGGTGGGTGAGCTCGCCCTCGACGTCGACGAGCTCGAGCTCGAGGGGCTCGCCGTCGGTGTCGAGCACGCGGTTGTCGCGGAAGGTGACCCGCCCGTGCCGCACTTCGATCTGACGGGCGGCGAGCGGCTTGGTCAGCAGGGTGCGCGTGACGTTCTCGACGGTGCGCCAGAAGTCGAGACTGTTCTCGAGGTCGCCTTCGATGCGGGTGCGGTCGCGCTTGTCCTGCAGCCACTGCACCGGCGGCGGTCGCCACTTCGCGACGTCGATGTGCTCGATGTGAAACTCGATCCCGTCCGCCATCAGGTAGAGCAGACGGAAGCGGCCGAGGATCAGCGCGAACGGATCGATCTCGGCGACCGCGCGGGGCGCGTGCAGACCGCCGATGAACTCACCGGTCTCCCAGTTGTAGACCGAGATGTCCTCGCCCTCGAGGTAGAGGCCGCCGCGGATGACGAGGCGGGTCTGACCGATCTCGACGTCGCCGAAGAAGATCTTCTCGAGCTGCCGCTCGACCTCGACACGCAGCGCTTCCTTTCCCACGCGGGCAGAAAGGAGATAGCCACCCGCGATGGCCAGCAGGAAGAGCGAAGCGAGGATGAGGGTGCGGATCAGGGCGCGCCGCAACGGGCTCTCCTCGAAAGCCCATGAGGTAGCAGAGTGATGGGCGTGAGTCGCATACGGGCGGAATGCCGCACTTTGGCGGGCGCGCGTCGCATGGGAGCGGAATGCGACCCATGGCCGGAGCGCCTCGAAATTGCCGGTGCACGAACCCTCATTTGGGTCCATTGAGGGTTCGTGCGGCGGCGATGCGTTCCCTCAACCTGCGGGCGCGACTCCGCAACCCTGCGAGCAGCCTGCGCGCGCACTCCGATCGTCACGAAGCCTTCCAAGAGCCCATTTTTACTAAAGAAAGCCCCTCGTCCTCCGAAATCTGGGACGTGCTTTGAGACCGCTCTCCGTGAGTGATTCACGGAGCCTCCCGAGGATTTCGGCCATGAGTGAGATGCACGATATGAACCCGCCTGCTCTGCAGGCACAGCCCGAGCAGCCCGAGCGCGTGCACAACCGCGTGCGCGAGCTGCGTGAGAACAAGCTGATGACTCAGGCGCAGCTTGCTCGTAAGGCGAAGGTGGCGCTGCGCACGATCCACAGCGTCGAGAAGGGCATGAACTGCCGCATGGACACCAAGCGCAAGATTCTTCTCGCGCTCGGTCTGCGTTTCGAGGACAAGGACCTCGTGTTTCCGCCCACGCGCCCGTCGCTGCCCTTCCCGCACCACCAGTAGCAGCGCCGAGGGCGCCGAGGGCCCCCGGGCCCGGCGCGTCCCTCGCAGGCGCGGGGCCCCACACGGGGCCCCGCACCCCCCTGCTACGCTGTGCCATCTGTTCGCGGACGTTTCGTCCGGCGGGAGGTGGCCATTCCGGACCGCATTTCGATCCTCGCGGACGTGGCCGAGATCGTCTCTCGAAGCCACGACCTGCAGGAGACCCTCGCCAACGTCACCGAGCTCGTCGCGAGACGACTCGAGGCCGACGTGTGCTCGGTCTATCTGACCGACACCGATCTGACCCATCTGACGTTGCGCGCGACGAAGGGGCTCGACCCCTCGTCTGTGGGGAAGGTGCGTCTGTCGCTCGGCGAGGGCCTCGTCGGCCTCTCGGCCGAGCAGGGCGAGCCGATCGCGATCGAGCACGCGAGTGAAGACCCGAACTACCGCTACTTCCCCCAGACCGGCGAGGAGCGCTTCGAGTCGCTGCTCGCGGTGCCGCTCACGATGCAGGGCTCGACCATCGCGATCGGCGTGCTCGTCACGCAGACCGAGACCCCCCGGCGATTCCACGAAGAGGATGTCGATCTACTGCAGACCTGTGCGCAGCTGATCGCTCCGGTCGTCGTCAACGCCCAGCTGCTCTCGCTGATGTCGCGCAGCGACGAGACCCGCAGCGAGGTCGTCGCGCGCGTCACGGGGAGTCGACCTTCGACCCGCGCCGAGTCGAACGTCGAGCTGCGCGGGATTCCGACGTCGCGGGGCGTCGCGATCGGCCCGGTCTACCGCGTCGAGAGCCCCGTCGATCTCGACCACATCGAGTACACGCCGGCGGCGACGGCGGAGCAGGAGGCCGTCGATCTCGATACCGCCCTCGCGGCGACGCGCCGTGAGATCGAAGACGCGCGCGAGAACGTGGGAGAGCGCTTCGGTCCCGAGTTCGCGGCGGTGTTCCACACGCAGATCCAGATCCTCGAGGACAAGGGCTTCGTTCAGAATCTCGAGCAGGCGGTGGCGCGCGAGGCGAATGCGCTCAGGGCGCTGCGCGCGGTGCTCGACGCCTACCGTGAGACCTTCGAGCGCATCGAGGATCCGTACTTTCGCGAGCGCGGCGCCGACATCCAGGACGTCGGGCAGCGCGTGATCGAGCAGCTGCTCGGCGTGCGCGACCACCACGAGCCGATGCAGCCCGGCTCGGTGCTCGTCGTCGATGCGGTGCTGGCCGGTCTCTTCTCGAAGCTCGAGATGGAGAACGTGGCGGCGATCGTCGCCGAGCACGGCGGCTCGACCTCGCACGGGGCCATCTTCGCGCGCACGCTCGAGATCCCCGCGGTGACCGGCGTGACCGGCATCTCGGACGAGGCGCGCGAGGGCGAGCAGTGCATCGTCGATGGGTCGACGGGGGCCGTGTATCTCTCGCCCGACGAAGGTCTGCTCGCGTACTACCAGGATGCACAGCATCAGTACGAGGTGGCCGTCGAACATCTCGACGCGCTGCGTGAGCGCCCGGCCGAGACCCGCGACGGCCATGTCGTGAAGCTCTCGGCGAACGTCGGGTTGCTCGCCGATCTGCGGCTGATCGGTCAGCACGGTGCCGAAGGCATCGGGCTCTTCCGCACCGAGCTGCTCGCACTCGCGCATCGCGGCTTCCCGAGCCAGGAGGAACAGGAGCAGCTCTATCTGCGCGTGGTTCGTCAGATGGGCGACGCGACCGCGACGATTCGGACGCTCGACCTCGGCGGCGACAAGGGCATCCCGAACCTCGGCCTCGAGTTCGAAGAGAACCCGCAGCTCGGCTGTCGCTCGATCCGTCTCGCGCTCGACAACGAGCGCGCCTTCAAGGCCCAGCTGCGCGCGATCCTGCGGGCGAGCGCCGAGGGCCAGGTGCGACTGCTCTTGCCGATGATCTCGAGCGTCGAAGAGCTGCGAGAGGCGAAGTCGTATCTCGAAGAGGCGCGACAGCAGCTCGACGATCGCGGGCTGCCCTACGACCCGCACATGCCGATCGGCATCATGATCGAAGTGCCGTCGGCGGCGATCCTCGCGCCTGCGCTCGCGGCCGAGTGCGACTTCTTCAGCATCGGGACGAACGACCTGACGCAGTACACCCTCGCCGTCGATCGCGGCAACGAGCGCGTGGCGCACCTCTACGACCCGCTTCACCCCGCCGTGCTGCAGCTGATCGATCAATCGGTGCGGGCGGCGAAGTCGGCCGGCATCCCGATCTCGGTCTGCGGCGAGATGGCGTCGAACCCGCTCGCGGTGCCGATCCTCGTCGGTCTCGGGATCGGCGAGCTCTCGGGTGTCCCCGCCGCCGTGCCGCTGGTCAAGGAGATCGTCCGCGCCCTCGACAGCCTCGAGGTCGCCGAAGACGCGCGGCACGCACTGCGCGTGAGCAACCCCGCCGAGGTGCACGCGCTCGCCGCCCGGCGGCTGCAGAAGAGCGGTCTGCTCACTCACCCCGATGTCGGGGCCTGGCTCGAGCAGACGGTCGAGACGGTGCTCGCTGGGGCCTGACCTCAATCCAGTCGCTGCGTCAGTGTCCGCGCGACGGGTTCGGCCTTCTCGCCCTCCGCGACCTCGATCGGGTCGGCATAGCGACAGTTGATGCGTGCGAACGGCAGGGGCAGGGCCGTGCGGTCCCAGCTGCCGAAGCGCCAGGCGGGCCGCGACTCGAACACCACGGGCTGGATCGGGCGGGCAGCGTGCCGGGCCAGCTGCACGACGCCGGGCTTGGCCTCGCCGGCTGGCCCGCGAGGTCCGTCCACGACCACCGCAACGGACGCACCCGCTTCGAGCCGGCCGAGGAGGGCGCGCTGCGCCGCGAGGCCGCCCCGGGTGCTCGAGCCACGGGCCGACCCGCCGTAGCCGAGCGCGCGGAGAACGGCGTCGATGCGCGCACCGTCGCGGCTGCGCGAGACGCCGACGTGGATCCCGCGGTCGCGATAGAACCAGGCCGCGACCAGGAAGTCGCGGTGCAGCAGCGCGCCGAGCACCGGCTGGCGGCCCGACGCGAACGGATCGGGCCCCGTGACATGCACCCGCCAGGTCGCGCCGAGGCAGCGCAGCGCCGCGGCAACGAGCCGTCCGAGCCATCGGTCGGCCCCGGAGGGAGCGGGCTCAGGCTGATCGTGGGCGCTCACGCGTGGTGCCTCGATGGGTTGCTCGTGGGTGCGATTCCCGAGGTGGGACGGTACCCTGCGCGCTCCGCGAGGGCAGCCCGAGGCTCGCCCAGGCGGATCATCGAACGGCAGCGGCTCGAGACCGGGCCCCGGGCCCCCAGCGCGGGGCCGAATGCGGCCCCCCACGTCACCCCCTCGATGCGAGGCGGCGCGGGGTGTCTCGACGGGGTGTCGGCGATCGGGTCTCCCGAGGACGGACCAGCAGCTTCTTCATGGCCAGCCAGACCCTCGTCACTGCTCGCAACTATCTCGATCTGACGAAGCCGCGGCTCCTGCCGATGGTGCTCTTCACCGGCTTGCCGGCCATGGGCATCGCGACCGGCGTCTGGCCGAGTCTGTGGTTCGGCACCGCCGTGTTGCTCGGCATCGCGCTGGCCGCCGCCTCGGCGAACACGCTCAACGCCTACATCGAGTGGGAGGCCGACGGTCGCGCCGAGCGAACGAAGGATCGGCCGATTCCCTCTGGCCGGATCTCGCCCCCGGCTGCGCTGCGATTCGGCCTGGTGCTGGGGCTGCTGTCGACGGTCGTGCTCTACGCGATCTCGGGCGTGCCCGCCGCCGGGCTCGGTGTCGCCTCGATCCTCTTCTATGTGTTCGTCTACACGATCTGGCTCAAGCCGCGATCGGCCTGGAACGCCGTGATCGGCGGCGCCGCAGGTGCGGTGGCTCCGCTCATCGCCGACGTGGCGGTCAACGGGCATGTGGGCCTGGGTGGGCTGCTCCTGTTCGCGATCGTTTTCTTCTGGCAGCCGCCGCACGTCTGGGCCATCGCGCTCTACCGCAAGGCCGACTACGAAGCGGCCGGCGTGAAGATGCTGCCGAGCGTGATCGGCGACGAAGCCACGCGCTGGCGCATGCTCTGGTACACGATGGGCCTGGTGCCGGTGACCCTCGCACCGTGGGCGCTCGGCTACGTCGGTCCGTTCTACGGCGCGGTCGCGACCGGCCTCTGCGGCTGGTTCCTTTGGGCCTCGATCGAGGTGATTCGCGAGAAGACGGACGCCGCAGCGCGTAAGATGTTCCTCGTGAGTCTGGCCTTCCTGGCGGGCGTCTTCATGGCGCTGCTCGTCGATCTCGTGATCTGAGCGAGACACGACGCGCCCTGCGCTCCCGTCCCGGCCGGTCCTGGATTCGAGGAGGCACGCGTCGGATGCGCCCCACCGTCCACCCACCGCACCGATGGCAGCGCGCCGCGCGCATCGTCGTGAGCCTCTGGCTGGCTTTGCTCGCGTGCGTTCCCGTGGCTGCGGCGCAGCCGGCGCCGTCGGTCCCCGAAGCGAAGGCGCTCCTCGACGCGATCGACGACCTCTACCGGTCCGATCAGAGCCGCGCGCTCATGCGCATGGAGGTCACCACGCCCAACTGGTCCCGCACCCTCGAGATCGAGGCATGGAGCAAGGGGCAGGATCTCTCGCTCTTCAAGATCCTCGCGCCGAAGAAGGAGCGTGGGACGACGACGCTGCGGCGGGGCAACGAGATCTGGAACTACCTGCCGAAGGTGCGGCGCGTCATGAAGCTGCCGTCTTCGATGATGTCGGCCTCATGGATGGGCTCTGACTTTTCCAACGACGATCTCGTCAAAGAGAGTCGCATGGCCCGCGACTACACCTTCAGCTGGGGCGAGACGACCGAGTTCGATGGTCAACCCGTCCGTGAGGTCATCTGCGTGCCCAAGCCCGATGCGCCGGTCGTGTGGGGCAGGCTCTCGGTGCTCGCGGCCGGGGACGGCGAGCCGATTCCGCGGCGCATCACGTACTACGACGAAGATCTGCGCGAAGCGCGGGTGATGATCTTCAGCGATGTGGACGAACGGGGCGGGCGTCGCGTGCCGACGCGGGTCGAGCTGTTGCCGACGCACAAGCCCGATCAACGCACGATCATCGTGTACGAAGAGCTCGACTTCGACGCGCCGATCGAAGATTCTCTCTTCACGATCCAGAGCCTGAAGCGATGACGGCGCTGCGCGTTGGCCAGGCGCGTCGAGGCGTCACGTGAGCTGGCTGGTCATCTCCTGGCGAAACCTGTGGCGCAATCGCCGCCGCACCCTCGTCACGCTCGCGACGATCGCGGCGAGCACCGCGGTGCTCGTCCTCTTCCAGAGCCTCATGATGGGCATGTTCAAGGGAACGATCGCCAACCTGACCGACGTCCAGGTCGGGCAGGTGCAGGTGCACGGCGACGGTTATCGCAAACGGCCGTCGATGTACCGCGACGTGAAGGGGGCCCGCGCGATCGTCGAGTGGGCCGATGAGGAGGGCATCCACGCGGCCCCGAGATCGTTCGGTGCCGGGCTGGTCGGGGCCGGCGAGAAGAGCGCCGGCGCCGAGATCTGGGGCCTCGAGCCCGAGCGCGAACGCGCGGCCTTCAAGCTCGCCACCAGCCTCGTCGACGGCGCCTTCATCGACGACGACGACCCGACCGGCGTCGTCCTGGGGCAGAAGCTCGCCCGGAGCATCGACGCCGACGTCGGTGACGAGCTCATCGTCGTCGTCGCCGCGGCCGACGGCTCGATGGGCAACGAGCTGTGGCGGGTGCGGGGCATCCTCTCCGCCATGGGCGACCGCATCGATCGCACGGCGGTGATGGTGCCGGCCGCCACCTTCGACGAGATCTTCGTTGCGAACGGGCGCGTGCACCAGATCGCGCTCAGCACCCGACCGGGGCCGGGCGCGCCCGCGCGAACCCGCCAGCCCGTGCTCGACGAAGCCCAGCTCGCCGGCCTCGTGCGTGAGGTCGCGCCCGAGGCCGATGAGGTCCTCAGCTGGCGGGGGCTCAACCCGACGATGTCCGACATGGTCGACCTCAGTGATCGGTACATGGCCATCTTCGCCTTCATCTTCTTCACCGCGGCGGCGCTCGGCATCCTCAACACGATGCTGATGGCGGCCTACGAGCGCATCCCCGAGATGGGGCTCGTGAAGGCGCTCGGCGCGTCGCCCTGGCGCGTCTTCGGCGAGATGTCGATCGAGGTCGTCATCCTGAGCGCGCTCGGTGCCGCGATCGGCATGGCGATCGGCGCCCTCGCCACGCTCTACATGAGCGCGAACGGGATCGATACCACTGCGTTCGGCGGGCAGATCGAGATGAATGGCGTCGTCTGGGACCCGATCTGGCGCGCCGACTTCGACCTCGCGCGCATCGTGCGAACCCCGCTCTCGCTGATCCCGATCGCGCTGTTGGCGGGCCTCTATCCCGCGTTTCACGCGGCTCGGGTCGTTCCCGTCGAAGCGCTGCGGAGGATCTCGTGAGCGCGGGCCGCCGCGGGGCGCAGGCGCATCATCGGGGGTGCGCATGAACTGGGCGACGATCGTGCGCCAGGCCGCGCGCTCGAGTCGCCGACACGCGCGGCGAACGACCATCAGTGCGGTGGCCGTCGCGTTCGGTGTCGGGCTCACGATCTTCTTCATCGGCTTCGGCGACGGCGTCTACAACCAGCTGATCAACGATGCGGCGCGTCTCCAGGCCGGCCATCTCACGATTCAACGGTCGGGGTACCTCGATGCGCCCGACCTCGACTCGAACGTCGCTGGCGCGCGCGAGCTCGCGACGCAGCTGCAGGCCATCGACGGCGTCGCCGTGGCGAAGCGACTGTTGAATGCGCAGGGCATGGCGCGCAGCGGCGTCGAGGCGACGGGGGTTGCGATCATGGGGCTCGAACCGGCGATCGAGCGTGACCTCTCGCCGGTCGCCGAGCACATCGTCGACGGCGAGTACCTGCGCGGCGACGACGATCGCTGGGTTCTGATCGGGATCGACATGGCCGAGCGCCTCGACCTCGCGCCGGGCAAGAAGCTGGTGATCTCGGCCAACGACGTGAACGGCGACCTCGTCGAGTCGTTGTTTCGCGTGCGCGGCGTGTTCCGGAGCGGTGAGCCCGGGCTCGACGGCTACGTCGTGCAGATGCCGATCGACGCGGCCGCGCACTTCCTCGGCCTCGCGCCCGGCACCGCCACCGACCTGGGCATCGTGCTCGAGCACCGATCCGATCGTCGCCGCGTGACGCGCGCGGCGCAGGCGCTCGTCGATCCACGAGGCGAGCTCGTGTTGCTCGGCTGGGAGGACGTGCAGCCCGGCCTCGCCGCCTACATTCGCTCGGATCGCGGCGGCAACATCGTGTTCACGACGATCCTGGTCGCGCTCACGCTCTTCACGATCTTCAACACGCTGCTGATGAGCGTGCTCGAGCGTCGACGCGAGTTCGCCGTTCAAATGGCGATCGGCGTCTCGAGTCTCGAGCTGGGCATGCAGATCGTCGTCGAGGCGCTGATCCTCGCGTTGCTCGGCTGTGCGCTGGGGTCGCTGCTCGGGTGGGTGCCGCTCTGGTACTTCATGCACCACGGCCTCGATCTCGCGAGTCTCATGGGTGGCAACGACGACATGACGCTCGGAAACTTCGCAGTGAGCACGATCGTGCGCCCCGATCTCGCCTTCAGCTCGTACGCCGCGGTGCTGCGCAACATCACGCTGGCCACGCTGCTGACGGCGATCTTCCCGATGCGGATCATCGGCAAGATGCACCTTGCGCACGAGCTGCGGGCCTAGGCGCGCAGCGAGCATGGATTCGAGGGGACGATGGCCGAAGGCATGACGAGCGCGAGCGACGCGGCGGGGGCGCCGGCCGAGGCCGTCGTCGAGCTGCGCGGCGTGGTGAAGACGTTCGGAGAGGGCGTGACCCTCGTGCGTGCGCTGGACGGCGTCGACCTCGACATTCACCGCGGAGACTTCGCCGTGCTGGCCGGGCCGTCGGGCAGCGGCAAGACGTGTCTGTTGCAGCAGATCGGGTGTCTCGATGACCTCGACAGCGGCAGCGTCAAGGTCGAGGGGCGCGACGCGGCCGTCATGAGCCGCTCCGATCGCTCGAAGCTGCGCCGGGATCGCATCGGGTTCGTCTTTCAGAACTACAACCTGATCACGGTGCTGACGGCGTACGAGAACGCCGAGTACGTGATGATGCTGCAGGGTGTGCCGCCGGCCGAGCGCCGCGCGCGGGTCGCTGCGCTCTTCGCCGAAGTCGGTCTCGAAGGCCTCGAAGATCGTTTCCCGACCCAGATGAGTGGAGGCCAACAACAGCGCGTCGCGTTCGTGCGTGCGCTCGCGCCCCGCCCGGCGCTGATCCTCGCCGACGAACCCACTGCGAACGTCGACTCGCGCACGTCCGACGCTCTGATCGATGTGATGCGCGAGCTGCACGAGGTGCACGGCGCGACGCTGGTCATGGCGACCCACGACCGCCGAATCATGCGACAAGGAACGAGACTGATCTGGATGCGCGACGGCCAGATCGTCTACGACGGTCCGCCCGACGAGTTCCAGGACTGGGAGTGACCGTGCAACCGAGCCGGTTCTTCGTGCATGCGCTCGCGTCGATCGGGCTGCTCGCCGTCGCGATCTGGCCGGGCGCTGCAGCCGCGATCTACGGCGACCCGGATGGCGCATTCGGTCTCGAGGGCAGCTTTCGGACGATCGCCGGCTTCTCGATCAACTATGACGACGACGTGCTCTTCCCCGACGACGCGAGGGCGGACGCGTTCTTGCAGTCGCCGCTTCGAATCATCGCGGCGGGCAAACCCGACGAGCACTGGAGCTACACCGGGCACCTGGTGCAGTTCTTCACCGCATCGACCTACGCGTCGCCGACGGGTGGCGCGACGCTGCCCACGCTCGGACTCTCGCCCGGGACGTCCCGATACCGCGCGCTCGATCTCGACTGGGATCAGGTGACCGAGCCGGACGTGAGCCTCGCGCTCAGTCTCGACCGCTTGAATGCGGCGCGCGAGAGCGACCACCTCTCGCTGCGCTTCGGACGGCAGGCGATCAGCCTCGGGCACGCCTTCCTCTGGTCGCCCATGGACGTCTACCTGCCTTTCGATCCGAGGCAGTTCGATCAGGAATACAAGCCGGGGGTCGACGCCGGGCGCGTGACCTGGGCCTTCGGGGATCTCTCGGGCTTCGACGTGATCGGCGTGGCCGGTCGCAAGACCGATCTCATGGGGCAGCCGATCAACCCCGACCAGGAGCATGCCGGCGCCGACTGGTACGGCTCGTCGGTGCTCGGACGGCTCTACGGCAACCTGTTCGGCACCGAC
This sequence comes from Myxococcota bacterium, assembly GCA_965250285.1. Classification (GTDB taxonomy): domain Bacteria; phylum Myxococcota_A; class UBA9160; order UBA9160; family UBA4427; genus CAYYSY01. Next base: position 3,317,056 of record OZ252299.1, on the reverse strand, counting down.
GTCTCGATTCAGGGCGGCAAGGTGTACGGCGCCTACCAGATCGCCGCGGGCTTCGCGGGCGAGACGCGCGGGTTCGATGTGCGCGGCGAGGTGTCGGTCGAGATCGCCGAGCCCGGCTCGATCGAGGCGACGCCGGGTGGGCCCGATCTGATCGAGGACCGCGTCGAGGCCACGATCGCCGCCGGCTACTACTTCTCGCAGGGCGTGACGGTGCAGGCGCAGTACTTCTACAACGGTGCGGGCGACCCGGACGATCCGATCGTGGGCTTCGTGCGCGTCGCGGCGCAGGAGAGCTTCGCCGTCAGCCACCATCTGATCGGGTTGTCGGCGAACTGGGAGGCGACGCCGCTCATCAATCTGGGCGGGCTGATGGTCATCTCGGGCGATGACGGCAGCATGCAGATCCAGCCGATTCTGCGCTACTCGGTCAGCGACGAGGCCGAGTTTCTCGTCGGCGCGGCGATCAACATCGGCAAGCGCCCCGAATCGGATGCGGGGCCGCCGCCTTCGATCGATCTGCGCAGCGAGTTCGGCACGTCGCCGAGTTCGCTCTTCTTCCAGTTCAAGTTCTACTTCTGACCGCGTGCTGGCGCGTCGAGTCAGCCGACGACGTTGACGAGGCGGCCGGGCACGACGATGACCTTCTTCGGGTCGCGCCCGTCGAGGCTCGCCTGCACACGCTCGTGGGCGAGGGCGGCTTGCTCGATCTCGTCCTTCGGCAGGCTGGCCGGCACGTTCATCTCGCCGCGCTTCTTGCCGTTGACCTGCAGGACGAGCGTGATCTCGTCTTCGACCAGCTTGCTCTCATCGGCCTCGGGCCACGGTGCGTAAGCGAGGGTGCCTTCGTGGCCGAGCTGTTGCCACAGCTCTTCACCGAGGTGCGGTGCCATCGGGGAGAGCATTCGGACGAACGCCTCGGCCTGATCGCGCGTCAGCGGCGCATCCTTCGCGATGTCGCGGACGAAGACCATCAGTTTCGAGATCGCGGTGTTGAAGCGCATCGTCTCGAGGTCGTCGGTGACGCCGGCGATCGTCTGTGCGAGCAGGCGCTGCTGGTCGGCCGTGCCGTCGCCCGATGCGAGTTCGCGCAGCGCCTCGCTCTCGCGGTCGGGCGCCTCCTCGATCAGCAGCCGCCAGCTGCGCTGCAGGAACCGGTAGATGCCCTGGATGCCCTCGGTGGACCAGGGCGCCGCCTTCTCGAGCGGGCCGATGAACATCTCGTAGAGCCGCATCGAGTCGGCGCCGAACTCGGCGACGACGTCGTCGGGGTTGACGACGTTGCCGCGACTCTTCGACATCTTTTCGACGACGCGCTCGAGCTCGAGACCCTCGATCGTCGGGTGCCAGGCCTTCTCGTCCCGAAAGACCACGTCCTTGAGCGCCACCCAACGCGCCTTGACGGGCACGCCGCCTTCCTTCGTGACGGGGCCCTCGTCGGTCTCCTTTACGTGGCTCGAAGGATACGCCTGGGCGTCGCCGCCTTCGTCGGCGGTGTCGGTGTCGTAGTAGCGGTAGCTGTCGCCGAGAATCATCCCTTGGTTGACGAGCTTCTGGAACGGCTCCTTCGTGTGCACGAGGCCGAGGTCGTAGAAGACCTTGTGCCAGAAACGCGCGTAGAGCAGGTGAAGCACGGCATGCTCGGCGCCGCCCACATAGAGGTCGACGGGCATCCAGTACTGCTCGGCCTCCTGCGACCACGGCGCCTCGTCGTTGTGCGGATCGACGAAGCGGAGGAAGTACCAGCAGCTGCCGGCCCACTGGGGCATGGTGTTCGGATCTCGCCGCGCGACGCGACCCGTCTCGGGGTCGACGGTCTCGATCCAGTCGTGGGCGCGCGCGAGCGGGGTCAGGTCGTCCCCCGACGGCTTGAAGTCGTCGAGCTCGGGGAGCGTGAGCGGCAGATCTTCTTCGGGCACCAGTTTGACCGCGCCGTCATCGCAGTGGATGACCGGGAAGGGCTCTCCCCAGTAGCGCTGCCGACTGAAGAGCCAGTCGCGCAGCTTGTACGTGATCGTACCCGCGCCCTTCTGCTCGGCCTCGAGCCACTCGATCATGCGGCGTTTCGCGCTGGGCGTGTCGAGCCCGTCGAGAAAGCTCGAGTTGATCGCGGGGCCGTCGCCGGTGTACGCGGCCTCCTGCACGTCCCCGCCGGCCACCACCTCGACGATCGGCAGGTCGAAGGTCTTCGCGAACGCGTGATCCCGCTCGTCGTGGCCCGGCACCGCCATGATCGCGCCCGTGCCGTAGGCCGCGAGAACGTAGTCGGCGATCCAGATCGGGATCGATTCGCCATTCACCGGGTTCGTCGCCGTCGCGCCGGTGAATACGCCCGTCTTCTCGCCCGCCTCGGCGACGCGCGCGCGCTCGCTGCGGCGCGCGGTCTTCTCGACGTACGCCTCGACGTCGGCGCGCTGCGCCTCGGTGGTGATCTTCGCGACGAGCTCGTGCTCGGGAGCGAGCACCATGTAGGTGGCGCCGAAGAGCGTATCGGGCCGGGTCGTGAAGACCTCGATCGCCGTATCGGGATGCCCATCGGTCGCGAAGCGCACGTGGGCGCCTTCGCTCTTGCCGATCCAGTCGCGCTGCATCTTCTTGATCGGTTCGGGCCAGTCGAGGTCGTCGAGGTCGTCGATCAGCCGGTCGGCGTACTCGGTGATGCGCAGCATCCACTGCTTCATCGGGCGGCGCACGACGGGGTGGCCGCCGACCTCGCTCTTGCCGTCGATCACCTCTTCGTTCGCCAGTACCGTGCCGAGCGCCGGGCACCAGTTGACCGCGACCTCGGCCTGGTAGGCGAGGCCCTTCTCGAAGAGCTTGCGGAAGATCCACTGGGTCCAGCGCGCATAACCCGGGTCGGTCGTGTCGATCTCGCGCGACCAGTCGTAGCTGAACCCGAGCCGCTGGATCTGGCGTCGGAAGTTGTCGACGTTGCGCTGGGTCGTGATCCGCGGATGCGTCCCCGTCTTGATCGCGTACTGCTCGGCCGGCAGACCGAACGCGTCCCAGCCCATCGGATGCAGCACGTTGAAGCCCCGCATGCGCTTGTAGCGAGCGAGGATGTCGGTGGCCGTGTAGCCCTCGGGATGCCCCACGTGGAGCCCGTCGCCGGACGGGTACGGGAACATGTCGAGCACGTAGTACTTGGGCTTACTGGCGTCGATCTCGGCGCGGAAGGTGCTCTGCGCCAGCCAGTAGTCCTGCCATTTCGGCTCGATTTCCGCGGGGTTGTACGCCATGGGAGGGGGGATTCTGCCGGTGGGGCCGGGCTTCGTCAACGGAACGGCCGTGCGCTGCCTGCCCGGCACCCGCTGCTACCGTCCCGGCCATGGGGGAGGCCAACTCGGACGTCCTGCAGGTCTTCGTGGTCAGTGACGGCACCGGTGATACCGGCACCGCCGCCGTCCGCGCGGCCATGGCGCAGTTCCCGACGCCGTGGAGGCTTCGAGTCTACGGCGAGGTGCGCGCGTCGAGCGACGCGAAGCGGCTCGTCGAGACCGCGAGCGGCGCCAACGCCTTCGTCGTGTACAGCCTGGTCGACGCCGCGATCATCGAGGTGCTGAACAACGAGGCCCAGCGACTGGGGGTCGTCACCGTCGACCTGCTGGGGCCGCTGATCACCCGCCTCGCGCAGACTCTGCACATCGAGCCGGCGCACAAGCCCGGTCTGCTGCACGGCTTCAGCGACGACTACATGAACCGAGTCGACGCGGTCGAGTTCGCCGTGCGTCACGACGATGGGGCGAGCCTGGCGACGCTCTGGGAGGCCGATATCGTGCTGACCGGCGTCTCTCGCACGTCGAAGACGCCGCTCTCGATGTACCTCGCCCAGCGCGGCTACAAGACGGGCAACGTGCCGCTGGTGCCCGGAATCGACCCGCCCCGCGAGCTGCTCGAGCTCGACCGGCGCAAGGTCTTCGGTCTCATCATCGATCCCACGACGCTCCTCGGGGTCCGGCAGGCACGGCTGCGTGCGCTGCGCATCTCGAACTCGACGAACTACACCGACGTCGAGCAGGTGATGGGTGAGGTCACGCGCGCGCGACGACTCTTCAGGCGCAACGGCTGGCGCACCATCGACGTCTCGGGCCGCGCAGTGGAGGAGAACGCATCGCGCATCATCGAGTACATCGAGCACTCGATCGAACCGGGGGGCAGCAGGAAATGAGCATTGCATGGGCGCGGCGGGGCCCCGGGCAGGGCATCGTGTTCTCGCTGGCCATGGGCCTTCTGCTGCTCTCGGTCGCGCCGGCGGCGGCGCAGTACCGGCAGGGCGAGCTCGACCGGCGGGCACCGGCCGCCGTGAAGGGCGCGGCCTTCACGCTGCTCGTGCCGATCTACGAACACACGACGATCGCCGACGGCGGCTGGCGCAGCGATCAACGCTCGCAGGCGAATCGAATCGGCGTCATCGGCAGCGTGGTCGCGCCCATCGGGCGCAGCTGGGGGTGGCGTGCGCTGCTCGGCGGCGGTTGGTCGAACCGCTCCGTCGACGGTGAAGCCGATCCGCCCGGCTTCGACGACAAGGTCGGCGACTTCGTCGTCGGCGGGAGCGTGTTTCGACGCAACCCGAACATTGGCGCGGGCGGCATCAGCTACCTGTACAACGGCCGTTCCACCGATTTCACCGACACGAGCCGTCGCAATCGGCTCGGCCTGTTCGGCGAGCTCTACACCGACGCCTTCGACTTCGGAATCGACTTCGGGTACGCGTTCGGCAAGACCGATGCCCTCGACTCGGCGAGCACCCCCGACCTCGACCGCGAGTTCGACGGCTTCGTCGTCGATGCGTTCGCCCGCTGGTATGCGAGCGATCGCCTGAGCGCCGTGCTCGGCCTCGCGCTCGAGGTGCAGAACGACAACTTCAGCCAGAGCGGGGCCACGACCACGAACTTCGAGCGCACCTCGGTCGGTCCGCTGATGCGGGTGAACTGGGCGCCGGGGTTCCTGAATCGCGGCGCCAGAGCGTGGCTGATCCTCGAGGGCAGCTTCTCGTACCTGCGTCTCAAGGGGAACATTGCGGACGGTGGTTTTCCGCAGGACGAAGATCGCAACCAGTTCGGGGCAGGCGCCGTCGCGCGCATCCAGCTGCCCCGCGTCGCGAGCCTGAAAGAGCTGTTCCGCGAGTACTGAGGGATCGATCGCCCGCGGATCGCGCCGCCGTACGCGACGGCGACGACGGTCTGCGGCGGGCTTCGGAGACCCGGTGGCGTCGATGAATGCGATGGATCGAACGCGCGGGAACCGGGTCGCGGGGCATCTGGCCGCAGGGGGGCTCGCGGCCGCGACGATCGCCTGGCCACTGGTGGCCGAGGCGCAGGGCGGCGGTGCTGCTCGGCAGGCTGCGCAGCAAACCGACATCACCCTGGTTCAGCTCCGCACGCTCGTCGTGTTCGCCGGGCTCGTGGTCTTCGCCGCCGGTTTCTGGCTTCGTTCGAGCGCCGATCCGCGGCTCGTGCGCGCGCGCCTGATCGCGTTGTGTCTGCTCGGCGCCGTGAGCTACGCCGGCTACTACAACTGGTTCGCGATGTCGCACACCAACGGCTTCGCCCGCAGCGACAACTTCGTCTACTTCGTCGGCTCGAAGTACTTCGACGAGCTCGGACACGACGGTCTCTACGAGTGCAGTCTCACGGCGATGGAGGAGCGCGGGCTGTGGCCCGCCATCCCCGACCGCCGCGTGCGCGATCTCGAGACCCTCGAGCCCGTTCCCGAAGCGGTCGTGCGCCGGGCCGGCGCCGATTGCCCCGCACGATTCGAGCCCGCGCGTTGGCTGGCGTTCGGCGACGACGTCGCCTGGTTCGTCGGTCGGTGGCCCCCGGGCTACCAGTACGCCGTCTTCCACGACTACGGCTACAACGCGACCCCGGCCTGGATCGCACTGGGGCAGATCGTGACGAAGGTCGTCGATCTCGACTCGGAGATTGCCGTCTGGGGGCTGTTGCACTTCGACCGGCTGTTGGTGGCTGCGACGATCGCGTGCGTCGGGTGGGCGTTCGGTCTCGAGATGGCGGCCCTGCTCGCGATCGCGTGGGGCAGCGGCTTTCTCTGGCGCTACGTCTATCTCGGCGACTCGATGCTGCGGTTCCTCTGGTGGAGCGGTGCGGTGCTCGGCGTGTGCGCGCTGCGCCGCGATCGCCCGGCCGCGGCCGGCATCGCGCTTGTTGCTGCGTCGGCGCTGCGGTTGTTTCCGGCGGCGATGCTGGGGACGACGCTCGTGCGGGAGACCCGAATCGCCTTGGCCGAGCGGCGTGTCGGCGCATCGGCCCGACGCTTCGTCGTCGGCCTCGGCGCCGGCTTGGTCGTGATCATCGGGCTCGTAGTCGTGATGCTCGGCGACGGTCTCGGCGCGTTCGTTTCGCTCGCCGGCAAGCTCTCAGCTTTCGGTGCCCTCGCGCTGCCGAATCAACTCGGCCTCGCGAGTCTCGTGACGTGGGCACTGCCCGATGCGCCAGCGGCTGCGGTCACGCTTCGGATCGTCGTGCTCGTCGGGTTCCTCGGCCTGCTGTGGCGCGCGCTCGGGCGCGCCGAGCGGTGGGAGGCCGCCGCGCTCGGCTGCGCGGCGATTCCCATGCTCGCCACGCCGCCGAGCTACTACCTGGTCTCGATCACGGTCCCGCTGCTTCTCGCCGCGCGCTGGCCGCGCATCGGCATCAGCACGCTGCTCGTGGTCGGGCTGCTCGATCTGAACGGCGTCGCACACTACCGGCAGGGCACCGAGTTCGGGCCGGCCAGCCTCGCGATCGTGCTGCTGTGCCTGCACACCGCGGCCGAGGTGGCGTTCGCCCGCCCGCTCGACGCCGCCACCGCCGACGTCTGACCGCCTCGCGTCGCGCAGCGACATGCGCACGCCCGACGCGGCCCCGAAACGACAAGCGGCGCGCATCCCGTCAGGGATACGCGCCGCTTCTGTATCGAACCGTGGGGGCTACTCGAGGCCCTTGCGGCGCTCCATCTCCTTCTGGCGACGGATCGCCTCGAGCTGGTCCTCGGTCAACAGGGCCGTCGCGACCTTCGGTCGGAACACCGAGTAGAAGGCCGGCACGACGGTCAGGGCGCCGAGCATGTTGATGACCATGAGGATCGAGAGCAGCTTCGCCATGTCGGCCTGGAAGCGCAGATCGGAGAACGTCCAGAGGATGATGCCGCCGACGATCGTCGAGGCGGTGAACGAGACCGCCATGCCCGTCGTACGAATCGCGCGCCTCACGGCCTCGTCGATGTCGGCCGTATCCTGCACCTCATGCCGGATACGGTCGACGATGTAGATCGCATAGTCGACGCCGATGCCGACGCCGACCGACTGCACCGGCAGCGTGTTGATGTTGAGGCCCATGCCCGCGATCGCCATGTACGCGAGGGAGAGCATGGTCGCCGTCGCGATCTGCAGCAGGATGATGAAGCCGGACGGCACCGACTTGTACGTCACCGAGTGCAGCACGAAGATCACGAGGAAGATGAGCACGATGTTCGCGACGTGGCTGCGCTCGACCTCGTCGTCGATCGCGGCGAGGATGCCCATCAGACCGCCGGCCATGACGAACTGCACGCCGCGTGTCCACGAGTTCGTGGCCTGGTAGAGCGGCGCGCCGTCGACGGCCTTCGTGTCCTCGACGATGAGGTCCTTGGTGTTGAGCGCCACGGCACGGATGCCGAACTCCTCGCTCTCCCACCAATAGTCGATGTCCTGCACGCCCCACTCCTGGAGCTCGCTCGGCCAGCCGAACACTTCGCCTTCTTCGAGCATGTCGAAGGCATCTTCGTAGGCGTAGAGCGAGTTCTCGCGGAAGTCTTCGATCCACTCCGGCAGATCGCTCGTCTGCGTCATGTCGTTCACGGGAACGTGGCTGTAGTTGCCGTCCTCGTTGCGGATCTGCACCGTGAGTGTGTGGTGCCGGTACGGTAGGAGCGGATCGAGCATGTAGTACCAGACGTCCGTCAGGCGAGCGCGCGTGAAGAAGCTGGCATCGGGCGGCGCCTTGTCCTTCTCGAGGCGCACGATCACCTCGCCGATCGGGTTGCGCTTGATGAATTCCTGCGCGGCGATCACCGCTTTGCGGATCGTTTCGCCCCGGTGATCCCGGTAGAAGAAGATGATGTTCGAATCCTTGCCCTCGGGTGAGAGGTAGGGATCCATCGCGCCGGGCGCTCCGTTCGTTCGGAGCTGGTAGATCTGTTGTCGCACCGTCGCCTGGTCGTCGGAGACGAAGCTCCACTTCGGATCGCCGTAGTGGTTCATGCCCCAGGCCGTGCGCAGGATCGGCACGATCGAGAGCGTCGCGCCGAGGTCGGTGTAGCGACCCATCCAGCGCTCGAACTCCTCCATGCGGCGAATTGGCTCGGCGTCGCCCGAAGCCTTCTCTTTGTCGCCCTCGAGGTAGACCACGAAGTTGTCGACGCCGCCGAAGCGCCGCGCGATCTCTCCGGTCGCCACGTTCCACTCGTGGTCGGGGAAGAGCAGCGGCGTGCCCGGTCGCGCCTCACCGATCTGCGAGTAGAAGAGCGTGATGTAGGTCGACAGCGCGAGCAGGACGACGGTGCCGACCGCGATCACGTACTTGTAGACGGGGTGCGTCGTGATGTCGCCGAGGAAGCGCGTGAATCGCACCATGAAACCCGGCAGGAAGTGCTCGTGGTCGTGGGGCGCGGGCAGGTAACAGATCAGCACGGGGTGCAGGATCTCGACCGTGATGATGATCGACGACACCCAGAACGCGCCGAAGATGCCGAGGTCGCGCATCTGCGGGATCGACGTCACAAGAATCACCAGCAGGCCGGCGACGTCGGTGATGATGCCGAGCGTGCCGGGGATGATGAGTTCGCTCATCGCGACGGTCGCCGCCTCGGTCTTCGCCTCCTCGGGGTCGCCGATCTGCGGCAGCAGAATCTCGTAGTCCTCGAAGAAGCGCTCGGCCATCTGCACGGTGTGCGACACGGCGCGCGCGGTGATGATCGTCGGAATCACCAGGATCAGCGGGTCGAAGGTGATGCCGACCCAGCCGGTGAAGCCGAAGCCCCAGATCGACGTTGCGACGGCCGCGATCGCGGGGATCAGCACGCCGTGCCAACGGCGGAAGTAGGCCCAGAGCAACGTGAAGATCATCACGACGGTGAGGAAGAGGAAGAGCTGCACCTGGAAGGCGTGCTTGAGCACCCAGCCCACGAGGATTGGCGTGCCCGAGACGTAGATGCGCACGTTCTCGGTCTCTTCGTCGGCCTTGATCTGCTGGACGTGGTCGAACACCGCCTGGAACACGCGGCTGTTCGTGAAGCGCTCGGCGACGAAGCCGGCCATCACCAGGGCGCCCTTCTCATCGAGCGAGACGAGGCGACCGAAGATGAAGGGCGGGTTCTGGCGCACGCGCGCCGCAATTTCGTCGGCCTGCTCCTGGGTCTCCGGCACCCGGTCCATCAGCACCGTGGTCTCGATGTCACCCGAGGCCTCGATCTGGATCACGCGCGTGTTCGACGCCGTGACCGAGTTCACCTGGTAGTGGTTGACCGGGTAGGGCGGGTACGCCTCGTCGAGTGCCTTCAGAATCTTCTTCGACGACAGCCCCTGCTCTTCGAGCTCTTCGCGGAGCTCTTCGCGCTCGTCGGTGCGGCTCTCGAAGCCGCGGCCGTCGAGCCGCCGCGTGATGCGGTTGATCTTCTGAATGATCTCGGGCGTGAAGATCGTGCCCTCTTCGACGACGACCGCGATCGCCACCTGCATCGATCCGCCAAACTTGCTTGCGAACTTGTTCTGCGCCCGAATGAACGGGTGATCGGGCCACTGATGACGCGCATCCGTGTCGACCTTCACGGCCGGCAGGTTCTTCCACCCCAGATCGAAGGGGATCAGGGCCGCATTCACGATCGGGAACATGAAGAAGAGCGTTCCGATCACGAGGAGCACGGCGATCGGAAACTTGTTCCGAACCGTGAACTCCGCGAACCTGAGCGAGCCCGACTTCTTGGCCGGCGGCGGGTTGGGCGCTTCAGCAGACATGCTTTCCTCGACTGGTGGAGCGGGTCGACCGCACGCGGCCGACCCCCTGATCTCGAATGTTCACCGGCATGGACCCATGCGGGGGCGCAGATGGCCGCACCGAGAGCGGACGGGGCCGGTCTGGACGGACACCGGTGGGGGTTCGCTCGCGGAGCAGCATCGATGACGATGGGCGACGCCGAATCCGAACCAGGCGCGCGGAAAAGGCGTACGGGAGCGTGACGTTATCTTGAATCGACCCTGCGGCTCAAGGCGACTTGGGGAATTAGTTGCGAGTCCCTTCGGGATGCGAACGGGCCCAGACGAGCCCGGTGCCGCCGCACCTCGCGCAGCGGCGAACGCTGTTTTGGAGTGCAGGGGCGGCCGCGCCGCCGAGGCCCCGCGTCGAATCGCCGCCCGCCGAGGAGCTGCCTGAATGCCGCCGCGCGTCTTCGTCAGTCACGACCTGGGTGGTCTGGCCGATCCCGGCCACGATCCTCTCCAGGCCTTGCACGCCGCCGCGCTTGTCGAGATCGCGCCCGCCGGCGCTGGTCCGCTCGGCGCCGTCGCGCTTCGGGCAGGCGTCGCGGAGGCGGACGGGTTGCTGTGCGTGTTGACCGACTGCGTCGACGCCGAGCTGATCGCCGCGGCGCCGCGACTGCGCACCGTCTCGACGGTCTCGGTGGGGGTCGATCACATCGATCTGGCCGCCGCGCGCGCACGCGGCCTGACCGTGGGACACACCCCAGGGGTGCTTACCGAGACGACGGCCGAGCTCACCTTCGCGCTCATGATGGCCGCGGCCCGCCGCCTCGGCGAGGCCGAGCGCCTCGTGCGGGCCGGCGATTGGCGCCCCGAACGCCCTTGGGCGCCCGACATGCTGCTCGGTCGCGACCTGGCGGGCTCGACGCTCGGCATCGTGGGGCTGGGCGCGATCGGGCAGGCGGTCGCCCAGCGAGCCCGGGCGTTCGGGATGCGCGTGCTCGGCTGGTCGCGCACGCCGCGAGAGATCGACGGCGTCGAGTCGGTCGAGCTCGAGGTGCTGCTCGAAGCCGCCGACTTCGTCTCGCTCCACGTGGCACTGACGCCGGATACGCGCCACCTGATCGGTGGCGACGCGCTCGCTCGCATGAAGCCGGACGCCGTGCTCGTGAACACGGCCCGGGGACCCATCGTCGACGAGGCGGCGCTGTGTGACGCGCTCGACGCGGGTCGCTTCGCGGGCGTCGGCCTCGACGTGTTCGAGGTCGAGCCCCTCGATCCGGCGAGTCGCCTGCTGGCCCACGAGCGTGTCGTGCTCGCGCCGCACATCGGCAGCGCGACGATCCGCACCCGGCGCCGCATGGTCGCGTTGGCCATCGACAACCTGATCGCCGGTCTCGAAGGGCGCCCGCTGCCCCACAGCGCCCTCTGAACCGCCGCCGTGAGCCGTCGGGAGAGCGCCCGGCCCGGTCAGGTGTCTCAGTGACCGCTCGGGCCTTCGGCGGCCTCGCCTTCGGTGGCCGGGAAGTGCGACATGAAGTGGGCTGGGGCGACGACCGGGGCCCCCGCGTGCCGGCAGCGCCCGGCGACCTGCCGATCGTTGCTCACGACGCCGACCGGCCGCACGGCACCGGCCTCGTTCGCGGCGCGGCGCACGTGCTTCACGATCCACTCGTCCGCCGATGGAGCGAACACGACCTCGAGCGCCGGGGCTGGATGCGCTGCGTCGCCTTCGAGCGGCCGCTGGCCGTCGAACACGACCACGATCCCGGCTCGTCCGGCCGCGCCTTCGCCGAGGCCGCGGGCCAGCCGGTCGATCAGCCTCGCGCGTTGTGACGCGCTCCAGAACTCGGCCCGCGGCTCGCCGCCGAGGACCACGGCGTGGAGCACGTTGAAGCCATCGACGAGCCAACGTTCGACCGGCGGCAGGGCGGTCGGCCCCGTCGTTCCGTGCTCGACTCGCTTCGTCATCTTCGAGCGACCCCCGCCCGCGGCGCGCGGCGTCGCCCACGCGGGCCTCGCACGCGGTGCCCAGAGCGGGTCACCGCGTGCGAGGCGCCAGGCTACCTCGCCACGTCCCCCGCCGGCGACCACGTGGGGGGCGCCGCCGGCGAGCTGGAGGTGTGGACGTGGCGAGTGCCGTCGGGGGTGACCGAGGCAGGCGGGCGAGATGCGTGCGCTCGAAGCAGCGCGATGTCGAGGCCGGGATCGCGTGCTTGCAGCTCGCTCTGCGCAACGACGGCGGCGGCCCCGAGCCCGAAGACGACGACCGAGAGCATCACGGCCAGGCCTTCACTCACGCCGCCGCGGGGCGCTGAGGGTCGTGCGATGGCCGATGCAGGGGCGCCGCCGGCGGCGGGCCGAGCGCGGGACGCGTCGACCGGCGCCATGCGGACGCGTAGGGCCGCGCCTCGACGCGCGAGAGGCGCGCGACGTCGCCGTGGGCCGCTCGCGTGTCTGCCTCGATCGCGCCGGAAACGCCGGTTGGCGCGATCGATGCGGGCGTCGTCCCGTTCTCCGTCTCCGTTCTCGTCCCGATCGCTGCGTGCACTGCGCACGTCTCTGGAACCACTGGAACCATTCGAACCACTGGAACCGCTTGAACCATTGAAACCACTCGAACCATCGGAACCGCTTGAACCATTGGAACCACTCGAACCACTGGAACCGCTCGTTCGGGTCTGGCTGATCACGTTCGCGCTCTCCCTCTCCAATCCCCCGGATCCCGCCCGACCGAGAACGTCGCGCGGCAGCGTGACAGCTCCGGTCACGAGGGCCCCCGGCCCCAGCTCATCCCCCCCGGTGTCGCGCCGCGCGGACCACGTCGCGCCCCGAGCCGCCCTGCTTGCAGCGCCTCGGGCCGTGCACTAGAGAAGCGCCATGTCGAGCCCCTCCGCCGAAGTCCCCGAACCCGAGCGCACACTGCGCGTCGGCCTCGTGCAGATGGCCTGTGGGTCGGACCGTCGGGCCAACCTCGAGCGAGCGCTCGCAGGCGTCGCCGAAGCAGCCGCGCAGGGAGCCGGGCTCGTCTGTTTGCAGGAGCTGTTTCAGGCGACCTACCCGTGTCAGAGCGAAGACGCCGCTCGCTTCGACGAGGCCGAGCCGATCCCCGGCCCGGGCACAGAGGCCCTGGGCAAGGCGGCGGCCGAGCATGGCGTGGTGATCGTCGGATCGCTCTTCGAGCGCCGCACGGCCGGCGTCTATCACAACACCGCGGTGGTCCTCGACGCCGATGGCAGTCTCGCCGGCCGCTATCGCAAGATGCACATCCCCGACGACCCGCTCTACTACGAGAAGTTCTTCTTCACGCCGGGCGACCTCGGCTTCGTCGCGCACGACACGCGCGTCGGCCGCGTGGGGGCACTGGTGTGCTGGGATCAGTGGTTTCCCGAGGCCGCCAGGCTGACGGCGCTCGCCGGGGCCGAGCTGCTGCTCTACCCGACGGCCATCGGTTGGCAGCACGGCGAGAGCGCCGAAGAAGACGCCACCCAGCACGAGAGCTGGGAGACGGCCCAGCGCGCCCACGCGATCGCCAACGGCGTCTTCGTCGTCGCCGTGAACCGGGTGGGGCACGAACGCCTTCCGGGTGCCGACGCAGAGGATGGGATCCGCTTCTGGGGGCAGTCGTTTGTGGCCGACCCCCGCGGCCGCGTGATCGCGCGGGCCCCGGCTGATGCAGAGGCCGTGCTCGTCGTCGACTGCGACCTGGGCCTCGTCGAGCGGACCCGGCGCGAATGGCCGTTTCTGCGCGACCGGCGCATCGACGCCTATGGCGATCTACAGCGCCGCCTGCGCGACGAGTCCTGAACCGTGGGGCCGCCGGGCGGTGCCGAGAGCCCGCGCGCGGCGGGCTACCGCTGGCCCGCCGAATGGGAGCCCCATGCGGCGACCTGGCTGAGCTGGCCCCACAACGTCGAGACCTGGACAGAGGGACTCGCCGCCGTCGAGTCGACCTTCGTCGACATCGTCGCCGCGATCGCGCCGGGCGAGCGGGTCGCGATCAACGTGCGCGACCAGGCGATGGGCGAACGGGTCACTCAACAGCTGCGCGCGCGAGACGCGTCGCTCGAATCGCGGGTCGATCTGTACGAGATCGAGACCGACGACGCATGGGTGCGCGATCACGGCGCGCTCTTCGTGACGGCCGCAGAGCCCGCGCCCGACGACCTCGCCCCGGTGGCCGCGGTCGACTTCGAGTTCGATGCCTGGGGCGGCAAGTACCCGCCCTGGGATCACGATGCCCGGGTGGCGTTGCGTATGGCCGATGCGCTGGACGTGCCGCGCTTCGAGCCCGGGATCGTCCTCGAGCCGGGCGCGATCGACGGCAATGGCGCGGGCGCCGTGCTGACGACCGAAGCGTGCCTGCTGCACCCGAATCGGGGCGCCCAGGGTCGAGCGCGCTCGCGCGAAGCCCTCGAGCGCGTCCTCTTCGACGCGCTGGCGGCCGAGCGCGTCGTCTGGCTCGGCGAAGGGATCGTCGGCGACGATACGGACGGGCACGTCGACGACCTCACGCGCTTCGTGGCTGACTCGGTGGTCGTCACGGCGGTCGAGGACGATGCGGCCGACGCGAATCACGGGGCCCTCGCCGACAACCTCGCTCGGCTCCATGGCCTGCGTCGACAGAGCTGGCCGGGTCTCGAGATCGTCGAGCTGCCGATGCCCACGCCATGCTTCTCGGGCACCGACCGCCTGCCGGCCAGTCACGCCAACTTCTACGTCTCGAACGCGGCCGTGCTCGTCCCGATTTTCGGGGGCGCCAGCGATGCCCGCGCAATCGGGACACTGCGCGAGTGCTTCGAGGGGCGTGAGATCATCGGCATCGAGAGCCGGAGCCTGGTGATCGGGCTCGGCGCGGTGCACTGTCTCACGCAGCAGCTGCCGGCCCGCGACGCATCCGCGCACTCCGAAACGATGTGAGGCATCGAAGTCGGGCGGGGCCCCCAAAGGGCCCGGAATCGCCCAAAAGGTTGAATTCTCAATCACCTTTCCGTGAATCGGGCGATTCGGTAAACCCTCTCTCCCATGCGAGACAGACCGTCTCGTAATCGACCCAGATGGAGGTCCTCATGGCCGAGATCCAGGCATCCCGCCACGACATCGTGATCGTCGGTGGCGGCGCGGCCGGACTTCGCGCGGCCATCGCCGCAGCGGAGGCCAACCCGACGTGCTCGATCGCGTTGGTGTCCAAGGTCTATCCGATGCGCAGCCACACCGTGAGCGCCGAAGGCGGCGCGGCGGCGGTGGCGCGTGCCGACGACAACGAAGAGCTGCACGGCTACGACACCGTCAAGGGCTCCGACTTCCTCGGTGACCAGGACGTCATCGAGTACTTCGCGCAGGAGGCGCCGAAGGAGCTGGCGCTCCTCGAGAACTGGGGCTGCCCCTGGTCGCGCAACGAAGACGGCACGGTGGCGACGCGGGCATTCGGTGGCATGACGACCAAGCGCACGTGGTACGCCGCCGACAAGGTCGGCTTCCACATGCTGCACGCGCTCTTCCAGCACTGCATGCGCTTCGAGAACATCGTCCGCTACGACGAGTACTTCGTGTCGAAGCTCCTCATCGAGAACGGTGAGGCCAAGGGCGTCGCCGCGATGAACATCCGCACGGGCGAGTACACCGCGGTGCTCGGTCGCGCCGTGATCCTCGCGACCGGCGGCGCCGGCAAGATCTTTCCGTTCACCACCAACGGCACGATCAAGACCGGCGACGGCATGGCCCTCGCCTACCACGCGGGCCTCGCGCTCAAGGACATGGAGTTCGTCCAGTACCACCCGACGGGTCTGCCGGGCACGGGCATCCTCATCACCGAGGCGACGCGCGGTGAGGGTGGCTACCTGCGCAACAAGAACGACGAGCGCTTCCTGGTCGAGTACGACTACGGCGTCGGGCAGAAGGCCGAGCTCGGCCCGCGCGACATGATCTCGCGCGCCATCATCCAGGAGTTCGAGGCCGACCGAGGCTTCAAGAGCGAACTCGGTCTCTACGCCGGGCTCGACCTCACGCACCTCGGTGAGGCCCACATCATGGAGAAGCTCCCCTTCGTGCGGGAGCTCGCCAAGACCTACATCGGGGTCGATCCGGTCTACGAGTACATCCCGATTCGGCCGGTCGTTCACTACATGATGGGCGGCGTCGACACGAACGTGAAGAGCGAGACCGAGATGCCCGGCCTCTACGCCGCGGGCGAGGTCGCGTGCGCTTCGCTGAACGGCGCGAACCGGCTTGGCTCGAACTCGTTGACGGAGTGCCTCGTCGCGGGGGCGGCCGCCGGACTCAACGCCCTCGAGTTCGCCGATGGGACGTCGGCGGGCAACGAAGACGCACTCAAGGCCGAGGTGGCCGCCGAGGCGGCGCGCGTCGACGCCATGCGCGGGGCAGGGACGGGGCACGAGCAGATCGCCCAGCTCCGCCGCGAGATGAACGCGACGATGGAAGAGGGCTGCGGTGTGTACCGACGGCAAGAGTCGATGCACGCCACGGTCGAGGCGATGGCGTCGATCAAGAGCCGCCTCGGTGATCTCAAGCTCACCGACAAGAGCAAGGTGTTCAACACCGAGATCATCGCGGCCCTCGAGCTGCACAACATGGTCGAGGTCGCCGAGTCGCTGGCGGTGTCCGCGGCGCATCGCAAGGAGTCGCGCGGCGCGCACACGTGCCGTGACTTCCCGACGCGGGACGACCAGAACTACCTCTATCACACGATGTGTCATCGAGACGAAGCCGGCGGCCGACCCCGCCTCGGCAAGAAGGACGTGACGCTGGGCCACTGGGAGCCCGAGGAGCGCAAGTACTGATGGCCGACGGACGACAGCTGAAGGTCGCGATCACGCGCTTCGATCCCGATCAGGATCAGGAGCCGCGACTGCAGGAGTTCGAGATCCCGGTGCAGCCGGGCTGGAAGGTCCTCGACGCGATCAACTACATCAAGGACGAGTGCGACTCGTCGATCTCGCACCGCTGGTCGTGCCGCATGGCGGTCTGTGGCAGCTGCGGGATGATGGTGAACGGCGAGCCCAAGCTCACCTGCAAGACGTCGCTCGACGACTACGCCGATCGCATCGTGATCGAGCCGCTCGCCAACTTTCCCATCGTCCGGGATCTCGTCGTGGAGCTCGACGGCTTCATGCACAAGTTCCGCAAGGTCAAGCCGTGGATCGTGCGCGCGAAGGAGCGGGCCGACGACTTCGAAGCGCTGAACGAGAAGGGCACGTACAGCCAGTCGCCCGAGCAGCTCTCGACGTTCAAGCAGTTCAGCATGTGCATCAATTGCCTGCTCTGCTACTCGGCCTGCCCCGTCGTGGCTAACGAGCCCGAGTTCATCGGGCCCGCCGCCATCGCGCTCGGACACCGGTACAACCTCGACTCGCGCGACGAGGGCGAAGAGGAGCGGCTCGACATCTTCCGCGGCGAAGGCACGGTCTTCAGCTGCTCGTACGCGAACGAATGCAGCGAGGTCTGCCCGAAGAACGTCGATCCCGCGGCGGCCGTGAATCAGGCGAAGTTCGCGGCCGTGATCGATTGGGCCAAGCACCTCGTGCTGCCCCGAGGAGGAAACTGAGATGGCCGGATCGGCTCATCCCGAAGCGATGGCCCCGCCGAAGCCCGGGCCGACGCGCACGGCACCGCCGCGCCAGCCCGCGAGCTGGTGGTCGGCCCCGCGCATCCGCAACTACCTGCTCTTCGATGCGACGGGCATCGTCTACATCCTGGCCGGGCTCGTGGCGCTGCGCCTCGTCTGGGCGCTGGGCCGCGGCCCCGAGGCCTGGGACGCCGCGCTCGCGCAGCTGTCGAACCCGATCTACTTGCTCTTCCACGTGATCACGCTGGTCAGCGTCGTCTTCGTGGCCGTGCGCTTCTTCTCGCTGTTCCCGAAGGCGCAGCCCAAGGCCATCGGCCCGCTCAAGCCGCCGCCGGCCCAGTTGATCCTCGCCGGCCTCTACGTGGCGTGGATCGCGGTGACCGTGATCCTCTGCGCGATCATCGGAGGGGTCTTCGGATGAAGAAGCTGCTGCTCACGCTCGAGCCCATCATCTGGCTCATGTTCGGTCAGGGCATCCTGCTCGGGACGATGCTGCTCACGCCGTG
Organism: Myxococcota bacterium; assembly: GCA_965250285.1. Lineage (GTDB taxonomy): Bacteria > Myxococcota_A > UBA9160 > UBA9160 > UBA4427 > CAYYSY01. The sequence continues at coordinate 3,299,016 of OZ252299.1, read as the reverse complement.
GCTGATCATGGTCGGCATCGCGGCGCCGCTCGGTCTGGTCGACCTCTCTTACGAGCGCGCGCACGCGCTCGCGACGGCGTCGATTCTGGGTATTCCGATCGGCGCGCTCGTGGTGGCCGCGATCATCGCGCTGCCGCTCTGGAAGGGCGCACACCACGTTCGGTCGCTGCTGATCGACTTCGGCGGCGAGGCGCGTGACGGCCTCGTCGGCGGGGTGCTCTACGCGATCGCGCTGGTGGGCACGATCGGCGCGATCCTGGCGGTCGTCCGGCTCTAGCTCGACACGGCGCGTCGCGCAGCGGCGCCTCTGCCGCGTTCGATCCGACCCGCCTTCTGCGTCGGCCGCTAGCCGTGCCTTTGCGGCTCGGGCTCGCCGCGTTTCAACGCGTCCCAGACGCCCGGTCGGTGCGCCGTCAGGAAGAACAGCCCCATGCCGGCGGCCGAGAGCAGATTCGCGGCCGCGATGTGGACCCCTCCGATTCGCTCCATGATCCCGGGCATGAAGACGCTCGCGGCGAAGGCGAACGTCGCCTCGAAGAGGATGAAGAGCAGCGCCAGGGTGAGCATCGGATCCTTCGCGTGCAGCTCGACCTCGTGGACGATGAACGACGCCGCCAGCCCGAGCAGCCCGAAGCTGATGAAGTGGACGATGGTGTAGGCGGCCGCCATCGGCATGTCGATGCCGGTCAGCGTGTCGGCAGGCGCGCCGCCGAAGAGCACGCTGCCCATCAGCGACGGTGTGAAGAGCGGCCCTTCACCGAACGCGTCGACGACGAGGAAGAAGAGCGCCACGATGCTCCCACCGATGGCGCCGGAGTAGAATGCGTCGTACAGAATCTCGCCCTTCGGGCGGGTTCGCGTGTCGGGTGTGTTCGTCTGTGAGAACTCGTCGACCATCACGGCTCCCTCCGTTTCCGCGACCGGGGTCACCCCTGTGCGGGCCGAAGGGCCTCGCACCGCGGCGGCGGGGAGGGCCGGCGGAGATCTCCTCGCGCCGTCCCGTTCGAGTGTACGGCCGACGCGCGGCAGAAGGAAGCACGGCCCGGGGCGAAGGCCCTCTGGTGCCCCTCAGGCGCCTCGCGCCCGTTCGAATGGAGCTGAATCGATGCCCACCCGCCCCCTCGAAGGCTTTCGCATCCTCGACCTCACCCGGGTCGTGGCCGGTCCCTTCGCGACCGCGATCCTCGCCGATCTCGGCGCCGAAGTGATCAAGGTCGAGCGGCCCCGCACCGGCGACGACTATCGCTACGGCCCTTCGAAGAAGGGCGAGCTTTCGCTGTCGTTTCAGAACAACAATCGAGGCAAGCACTCGATCACACTCGACGTCCGCACCGAGCAGGGGCGGGCGCTGTTGCTGCGACTCGTCGAGGGGGCCGATGCGGTCGTCGAGAACTTTCGGGCGGGCTGGATGGAGAAGCAGGGGCTGGGTCCCGACGTGATCCAGGAACGGAACCCGCGCTGCGTCGTCGCATCGCTGTCGGGGTACGGACAAACGGGGCCCGCCGCTGGCCGCGCGTCGTACGACATCGTGGCTCAGGCGGCGAGCGGCTTCATGGCCATGACGGGGTTTCAAGGCGGCCCGCCTGTGCGTGGCGGCGGAGCGCTGGGCGACTTCGTCGGCGGGCTCTACCTCGCGGTCGGTCTGGTGACCGCGTTGCTCGAGCGCGAGCGCACCGGTCGGGGCCGCGTGCTCGACCTCTCGAACCAGGATGCGATGTTCGCCGTGACCGACTCGGCGCTCACGATTCACGAGGGCATTGGCGCGACGACCGAACGCATGGGCAATCAACATCCCTTTACGGCGCCCTACGACTGCTACGCCACGACCGACGGCCACGTCGTGATGGCGAGCGCGAGCAACCGACTCTTTCGCAAGCTCTGCGAGGGCATCGGCCGCCCCGAGCTCGGCAAGGACGAGCGCTTCGCGAATCACCGCGTGCGCGCCGCGAATCGCACCGAGCTGAACACGATCTTCGCCGACTGGTCGGCCGAGCGAACCTGCGACGAGGTGCTCGCCGCGCTCGGGCCGGACGGCGCCGACGTGCCCGTGGCCAAGGTCGTGCGCCCCGAGGAGCTGGCCGACGACCCGCAGATGCTGGCCCGAGACATGATCGAGCGGCGCCCCCATCCACGCATCGGCGAGGTCTGTTTTCACGGCAACCCGCTGAAGTTCGACGACCTGCCGCCTCGCAAGCGGGCGCTCGCGCCCGAGCTCGGCGAGGACGCCGATCGCATCTACGCCGAGCTCGGTCTGTCGGCCGACGAGATCGCGGCGCTGCGCGACGAAGGCGTCATCTGAGACCTCGCATGCCTGCCTCGACTCGGCGGCGCGGCCGGCATCGCGTGCGCGCGCCCTCCGGGAAGCCACCTGGGCTGCGCGCCCCTGAGCGGCGCCTGGGGGCTGCTCATCGAAAAAATGTCGCCGCGCGGTTGACCCTCCGCCCGGCGTGAACATCCATGCGACATCGCCAGATCGACCGGCGCGGATGGGACGCGCCAGCGCGATCGGCTCGAGATCGACGGCAGAGTACGAGAGCCACTGTACGGTGCGATCTCGTGTTTGGAGGAATGAAAATCATGTCTGTTGGTTTGATTCATCGACGCCCCGTTCATCCCTGGGCTGCCCTGCGTGAGGCCGAGCGCGCGTTCGGACGCATGAACCGTCTCGGCGCCCCCGCTCGCCGCTACGCGGCCGGGCTCCAGACCTGGTCGCCCCGCATTCAGGCGGTCGAGACCGAAGAGGGCTTCGAAGTGACGGCCGAGGTCCCGGGCGTCGCTCGAGACCAGCTCGAGGTTTCGGTGCAAGAGGGTGTCCTCACCATCAAGGGCGCGCGCCGCTTCGGCCCCGCGCCCAAGGCCGACGAGGCCTCGGCGTCTGCAGAGACGGGCGCCGACGCCTCCGAGTCCACCGAATCGGATGCCAAGGACGACGGCCTCGTCCGCTTCGAACGGCGCATCCGCTTCAACCAGGACGTCGACGAGGGAGCCATCGCGGCTCGCTACGCCGACGGGGTGCTCGAGGTGCACGTCCCCAAGGCGACGCCGCCCGAGCCCGAGGTTCGAACGATCCCCGTCGAGGTCGGCTGAGACCGACCCGCGAGGAGCGGGGTGATCGATGCAGCGGCGAGTCGACGTGAGTCGGCTCGCCGCTCTCATTTCGGGGCGCTCCGCATCGCGCGGCGCTTCGATGAAGCCGCGTCACGCGGTGCTTCGATGAAGCTGCGTCGCGCGCTGCTGCTACGAAGCCGCGTCGTGGAAGATGAGGCCCAGCGTCGTGCGCTGGCCAGCGTGGACCGTCCCGACGCCGTGACGCATCGTGGCCCGCGCCCAGCCGCGCTTCGAAGGCACGGGTCGCTCGCTTGCGGCGAAGACCAGCGCTTCGCCGAGCTCGAGATCCACGGCATCGACGCGCGCCTGCATGCGCGGCCGGTGCTCCGAGATCAAGACCGGTCCTCCGCTGAACTCGGCGCCGGGTTCGAGCTCGCCCCCCGGCGCGTGCGCCCGGCGAGACAGCAGGCACACCACCTGAAACGGGAACATCCGCTCGCCGTAGCGGTCCTGGTGCATGCGGTTGTAGCCGCCCGGGCCGTAGCGAAGCAGCAGCGGCGTGGGCTCGGTCTGACCGAACGACGCACACTCGGCCAGGTACCCGTCGAGGCGATCGGGCCAGGCGCTCGATGCGCCGAGCCGCTCGGCCCACCCTCGGGCGACCTGAGCGAGGGGCGGATAGAGGGCCTCGCGCAGCGTCTGAACGAGGGGCGGCAGGGGCGCTGCGAAGTACCGGTAGTCGCCCGAGCCGTAGGCGTGATGATCCATGTCGACGGTCTTTCGAAACCGCTCGCCGTGGTCGAACAGCCGCCGCAGGCCGAGCGCTTCGCGTGCCGTCACCAACCTGGACAGTCGGGCAAAGCCCACCGCGTCCAGATCCGCCTCGATGCGGGCCCAGTCGAATCGACCGATGCGCCGCGCCAGGCGGGCTGCGTCGGACAGATCTGCGTCGCGGGTCGGCTGCACCATGCGGCCATGGAAGCGAAGCGCCGCGTCTCGGTCCATGGCGGCTCGACTTCGAGCGCCGGAAACGACGCATGGCGCCGGGCGCCTCCCCCCGGTCCCCGCGGAATCGCTCGGCTTCGTGGTAGTCTCCGCATCCGCCCGTCGAACGCGGCCTGACCGCTGACGAGCGTTCCATCGAGCATGCCGGAGAGCCACGCATGAATTTCGGATTCACCGAGGAGCAGGAGCTGCTCCGGGCCGAGGTGCGCAAGTTCCTCGAACAGAACGCGCCCCTCGAGCAGGTGCGCAAGATCGTCGAGAGCGACGACGGTTTCGACCGCGCGCTGTGGGCGCGTATGGCCGAACTCGGCTGGGTCGGTCTGTGTCTGCCCGAGGCCCACGGCGGCGTCGGCCTCGATCTCGAGACGCTCGTCGTCGTGCTCGAAGAGACGGGCCGCAGCCTCTTCCCGTCGCCGCTCCTGTCGACCGTGCTCGCGGGCCAGGCGATCGCGCGCTTTGGCAACGAGGCGCAGCAGGAGAGATGGCTGCCCGGGCTGGCTGACGGCACGAAGGTCGGCAGCTTCGCGCTGATCGAAGCGACGGACGATCTGTCGCCGGAGGGTGTGGCCCTGCGCGGCCAGGCCGAAGGCGACGACATCGTGCTGACCGGGACCAAGACGCTGGTGCCCGACGCGGGCGTCGCCGACCTGCATGTCGTCGCCTTTCGCAGCGGCGACGCGCCCGACGCGCTCTCGCTCGCCGTCGTCGAAGCGTCGGCCACGGGTTTGACGGCGACGACGCTCACCACGATGGATCTCACGAAGCGCACCGCGCGGCTCGACTTCGCGGGCGTGCGCATCCCGCAATCGGCTGTGCTCGGCGAAACCGGCGACGCCTGGCCCGCGATCCAGTGGCTCGTCGATCTGGGCGCGGCGCTGGTCACGGCCGAGAGCGCTGGCGCCGCCGAGAACGCGCTGGCGATCACGACGAAGTTCGCGCAGGAGCGCATCCAGTTCGGCGAGCCGATCGGTCGCTTCCAGGGCGTCAAGCATCCGCTCGCCGAGATGTATGTCGATGTCGAGAACGTGAAGTCACTCGTCTACTACGCGATCTGGGCCATCGATCAGGGCGACGCGGCTGCGTCGCTCGCGGTGTCGCGGGCGAAGTCGCTCGCGAGCGACGTCTTCCCGGGGCAGGGCATCGACGGCGTGCAGCTGCACGGCGGGGTCGGATACACCTGGGAGTACGACATTCAGCTCTATCTGAAGCGGGGCAAGTGGATGCGCCCGCTCTTCGGCGATGCCGACTGGCACTACGAGCGCGTTGCGCGACTGGGAGGTCTCTAGGTCATGGATTTCAATCTCTCCTCCGAAGAGCAGGCGTTTCGCGACGAGGTCCGCGGCTTTCTCGATGAGCACATGCCCGAGGGCGCCGAGCGCACGCCGGAGCTGATGGCCAACTGGTACGCCCAGGTGCGCGAAAAGCGCTGGGTCGGTTTCAACTGGCCGAAGGAGGTCACCGGCGGCGGTGGCAGCGTCATGGAGCAGGTGATCCTCAAGGAAGAGATGGCCAAGCGGAAGGCGCCTTCGCTCGGCACCTGCTTCATGGGCCTCGCGTGGGTCGGTCCGGCCCTCATCAAGTACGGCACTGACGAGCAGAAGCAGAAGTGGATCCCCGACATCCTCGACGGCAAGTACCACTGGTGCACCGGCTACAGCGAGCCCGATTCGGGCAGCGACCTCGCGAGCCTCAAGTGCAAGGGCGTGCGGGAGGGCGACGAGTACGTCGTGAACGGCCAGAAGATCTGGACCTCGATCGCCATGTGGTCGAAGATGATGATCCTGCTGGTTCGCACCCAGTTCGATGTCGAGACCAAGCACGACGGCATCACCTGCCTGCTCGTCCCGATGGATTCGAAGGGCCTCGAGGTGCGGCCGATCAAGAATATGGGCGGTGGCGCGATGTTCGCCGAGGTTTTCTTCGACGACGTGCGGGTGCCCGTCGAGAATCGGCTCGGTCCCGAAGGGGGCGGCTGGGACGTGACGGTGTCGGCGCTCGCGAGTGAGCGCTCGAGCATCGCCGAGGTCTACGGCCTGCAGGCGAAGCTCGCCGAGCTGCACACGTTGGCGAACGAGACGGTGCGCGGCGGGCAGAAGGCGAGCGAGATCCCGACGATCCGGCGTCGCCTCGCCCGGGCCGACGTGAAGATCGAGGCCATGCGCCTGAACGGCCAGCGATTTCTCACCAAGCAGCTCAAGGGCGAGGAGCTCGGCAGCGAGACATCGATCAACAAGCTGACCCGGGCCGAGCTCGAGGTCGAGTTCGGCGAACTCGCCATGGAGATCCTCGGCAGCCGCGGTCCGCTGATGGAGTGCGACGATGCGCCCGAGGGCGGCAAGTGGGCGCGCTTCGCGCTCGGCTGGCCCGAGGTGGTGATCGGCGGCGGCACGCCGAACATCCAGAAGAACATCATCGGCGAGCGCATCCTCGGCCTGCCGAAGGACTGACGCACGTTTGGCGGGGGCACGGTGCGATGGATCGTCGCGCGCGAATCGAGGCGAAGCTCAGCGAAGGGCTCGCCGCGACCCACATCGAAGTGATCGACGAGAGTCACCTGCATGCAGGTCACGCAGGTGCGCGAGACGGCGCGGGGCACTATCGCGCGATCCTGGTGAGCGACCGGTTCGACGGGCTCTCGCGGGTAAAGCGCCAGCAGCTCGTCTACGGCTTGCTCGAAGACATGATGGGGCCCGAGATCCACGCGCTCTCGATGCAGACGCTCACGCCGGGCGAGTGGTCGTCGAAGGCGTGAAGCGATTCGATGGGCGCGCCCGCCCGGGTCGCCTGCCGCGAGCCGAGCTCATGCGAAGATCTGCGAGCGAGCGCCCTCGCTGATCGCCAACACGGCGGGGTGCTTCAGCCGCCGCTCGACCGAAATGGCGTAGAAGCGTTCGCGCACGTCATCGGTGCGCCCGACGATCTCGACGCCGTATTGGGCGCGCACCTCGTCTTCGATCACCGACGGCGTCGGGAAGATGCCGGCGCCGGTCGAGCCGAAGACCTTCATCAGTGCCGAGTCATCGAAACTCGCGATCGTGCGAGGTCGGATCCCGAGGTCTTGAAACCAGTGCTCGAGCCCGGCGTGCAGAGCCGCGATCGGCGTCGGCCAGAGCATCGGTGCGCCGTCGAGGCTCGCCGGGAAGCGACGACGGTGAGCGCGCGCCACATCGCGGGCCGCGAAGAACGTGACGCCGCAGTCGCCCAACAGGTGGTTGAACGCGCGAACTGCGACCTCGCTGCCGCGCGGAGCGTCGCTCAGCATCAGATCGATCGAGTAGGTCGCGAGCTCGCCCAGCAATCGCTCGGGCTTGTCTTCGATGCAGACGAGCTCGATCGGCCGATCGAGCTCGAGCGCCGGCTGGAGCAGCCGGTGAGCGATGAGCTTCGGTACGACCATGGGCAGTCCGACGGTGAGTCGCTCGGGATGGGCCATCTCGCCGCGGCGCACGGCGGCCTTCAGCTCCTCTCCCATGTCGAAGATGCCGTCGGCGTATCGCAGCACGGTGCGCCCGAGATCGGTCAGCACGAGTCGCCGGCCGGTGCGAAGGAAGAGCGCTTCGCCCACCTGATCCTCGAGCTGCTTGATCTGTGTGCTGATGGTCGGCGCCGACACGTGCAGGCGTTCGGCGGCGCGACTCACCCCGCCTTCGCGCGCGGCCGCTCGGAAGTAGAGCAGGTGATGGAAGTTGAGCGTTTCGAGGGACATTCGGCCTCCATCTGCCTATTCGGATTTCGCTAACGAACCTTTCGATATTTCGACATCTCCTCAGGGATCGCGGCGCCGATTCGCAGCCGAGTGAGCCAGTCGCTCGATCGAGGAGGTACTCGGACATCATGAAGGCTGTCGACGGAATTCTCCGCTACCAGCGTGGCGTGCACGCCGGGCACGAGAGCGCGTTCGAAGCGCTCGAGGGCGGGCAGAAGCCGGAACTTCTGCTCATCACCTGCGCGGATTCGCGCATCGTTCCTTCACTGCTGACCCAGTCGGGCCCGGGTGAGGTCTTCGTCATCCGCAACGCCGGCAACTTCGTCCCGCCGTGGGGGGACGCGAACGGCGGCGAGGCGGCCACGATCGAGTACGGCATCGAGGCCCTCGGCATTCGTCACATCGCGGTCTGCGGCCACACGCACTGCGGCGCGATGGCGGCCGCGCTCGATCCCGCTTCGGCCGCGTCGTTGCCGGCCGTGTCGTCTTGGATCGAACACGCGAAGCAGGCGATCGATCGCCCGGTCGAGATCGACTCGGGCGGCGAGCGCCTCGTCGAGGCCGTCGCGGCCAACGTGGTCACACAGATCGATCACCTCCGCACGCACCCGAGCGTCGTTGCGGCCGAGGCGCGGGGCGAGCTCGAGCTGCACGCCTGGGTCTACGACTTCGTGAGCGGTGAAGTCTTCGTCGGCGACAAGGATGCGCGCTTCGAGCGTATCGACATCGCCGCGACGAGGGCAGCGTGATGGGGGCGTGGGCTTCTGACGTGCTCTCCGAGCTCTCGGTCTTCAAGGGGTCGTGGCGAAACGAGATGCTCGCCTCGGTGGTGGTGTTCCTCGTGGCGTTGCCCCTCTGCATGGGCATCGCGATCGCGTCGGGCGCGCCGCCGGCCGCCGGTCTCATCACGGGCATCATCGGCGGTCTGATCGTCGGCGTCTTTGCCGGTGCTCCGCTGCAGGTCAGTGGCCCGGCGGCGGGCCTGAGCGTCATCGTCTATCAGCTCGTGCAAACGCACGGCTACGGAGCGCTCGGGTGGATCGTGCTCGCCGCGGGCGCGATCCAGCTGATCGCGGGCGTCGCCGGTCTCGGGCAGTGGTTTCGCGCCGTCTCGCCGGCGGTGATCCACGCGATGCTCGCGGGCATCGGCGTGTTGATCTTCGTGAGCCAGTTTCACGTGATGGTCGACGACACGCCGCGCACGACCGGGCTCGAGAACCTGGTCGCGATCCCCGAGGCGATCATGAAGGGCGTGACCCCCGCCGACGGATCGATCCACTTTCAGGCCGCGATGGTCGGCCTCTTGACACTCGGCTTGATGGTCGCGTGGAAGCCCCTCGCGCCGAAGGCGCTCAAGGCCGTGCCCGCGCCCCTCGTCGCCGTGGTGGGCGCGACCGCGTTCGCTTCGATTGCGGGGCTCGGCGTCAATCGCGTCGACATCCCCGAGAACATGATGGAGGCGGTGACGTTCCCGACCGTCGCCGACCTCGGCTCGCTCGGTTGGGGCGTGCTCGTGTCGGGCTTCGCGCTGGCGTTCGTCGCGAGCGCCGAGACGCTGCTCTGCGCGACCGCCGTCGACAAGCTCCACGACGGGCCGCGGGCCCGCTTCGACCGCGAGCTGAGCGCCCAGGGGCTGGGCAACGTGCTCTGCGGTCTCGTCGGCGCACTGCCGATGACCGGCGTCATCGTGCGCAGCAGCGCGAACGTGGCCGCCGGCGCGCGCACGCGCGGCTCGGCGATCCTGCACGGGGTCTGGCTGCTCGTCTTCTGTGCCGCGCTGCCCTTCGTGCTGCGCGCGATCCCGACCTCGGTGCTCGCTGCGGTGCTCGTCTTCACGGGCTACCGGCTCGTCGACGTGGCCGCGATCAAAGAGCTCGCGCGCTTCGGTCGCATCGAGCTCGCGATCTACGCGTCGACCCTGGTGGCGATCGTGACGGTCGATCTGCTGACTGGCGTCGTGCTCGGCATCGCCCTCTCGCTGCTGCGGATCCTGTTCGATGTCTCGACCCTGCGCGTCGACGTGCAGCACGACGAGGCCAGCGATCGCTGGGATCTCGATCTGACCGGCGCCGCCACCGTCATGCGGCTGCCGAAGCTCGTGCAGGCGCTCGAGTCGATCCCGCGCGATGCGGATCTGCACGTGCACCTCGATCGCCTCGGCTACATCGACCATGCCTGCATCGACCTGCTGATGAGCTGGGAGAAGCAGAACGCGGGCTCGGGTGGCCGCCTCTCGGTCGACTGGGAGGGCCTCGAGGCGCGGTTTCGGCAGCCGGGGGTGGTGCCCATGGCGTCGGGCCGCGCACGGGCGGCCTGATCCGAGCCCCGCAGCCGGAGTCAAGCGCCGCGGCGTGACTCGGGGCGCCGCGCTCTGATGCCACCGCCGAGCATCGACAGCGCGGCCCGGGCGCCCCGTTGCCCGGGCCGATCTCGTCGCGTGCCCCGACCGAGCATGCCTCGGGGCGCGCGGTGCTTGAATCACGAAGGCACTCGCTGGGTTGGCTCGCCGGCGCCCGCCTTCCCGCGCGCCGTTTTCGAACGGCCCCGCGCGCAGGCAACCCGCCGCCGACCTTCGCATCGAGCGTGTCGGCCGCGACACACCGAGATAGCATCGCGCGCAAGGCAGCCCGTGCGCGAGGTCGCGTCGCGCTGCGAGTCTGCGCGTCGCCGGGATCGCGCGGTGTCGAGACCCATGCCGTGCCCCGCACCCGACGCGAGCATCGTCGACGTCGGGAGGTCGTCCCCTTGATCGCAACACCGCTGCGCCACGGCGTGTGCGTCTTCGCCGCCGCGATCCTGCTCGTTCAATCGCTCGGCTGCTCCGAGCGCCGCGAGGCCGCGCTCGGCACGCTCGAGTGGGATCGCGTGAACGGTCGCGCCGTCGTGTCCGAGCCCATCATCGAGATCTTCGTCCGCGAAGGAGATCGCGTCGAAGCCGGCGCGCCGCTGTTGCGGCTCGATCCGCGGCTTCAGGAGGCGCGCGTCGCGCAGAGTCGAGGGCAGGTCAGCCAGGCCGAGGCGCGACTCGCCGAGCGCAAGCGCGGCTTCCGCGAAGAAGAGGTGGCCAAGGCCCGGGCCGAGCTCGAAGCGGCGCGCATCAACCTCGCGACGGCCAAGCTCGAGCTCGAGCGCGAGCAGGCACTGCTCGAGCAGGACGTCGTCAGTGCGCGCCAGCTCGATGCGTACGAGAATCGCATGGCGCAGGCGGAGGCGCGCGAGGAGCGAGCCGTCGAGCAGCTCACGCTCCTGACCGCGGGCTTCCGGATCGAGGAGATCGAGCAGGCGGCCGCCCAGCTCGCGGCCGCCATGGCCGAGCTCGCGTACGAGGAGGCCGAGCTCGCGCGGTACACGGTGCAGGCCGAACGCGCGGGCCTGGTCGACTCGCTTCCGTTCAAGATCGGCGACAAGCCGCCCGCCCAGGCGGTCGTGACCACCGTGCTCGCCGGCGATCGGCCGTGGGCCCGGGTCTATCTCCCCGAGCCGTGGCTCAGCAAGATCAACGTCGGAGATCGCGTCGACGTGCGGGTCGATGGACGCGCACAGCCCTACGTCGGACGTGTGCGCCACATCGAGAGCAGCCCGGCCTACACGCCGTACTACGCACTGTCCGAGGAGGATCGAACGCGGCTCTCGTACGTCACCCAGGTCGATCTGATCGAAGAGTCCGCGCTCGAACTTCGGGTGGGGATCCCCGTGCGCGTGCTGCCGAGCTCGGACTAGCTGCATGCCTGAACACGCGATCGAGGTCCATGACCTCTCGAAGCGCTTCGGGGACCACCTCGCCGTCGACTCGCTCTCGATGAACATCGAGCGAGGCCGCGTACACGGGTTCATCGGCCCGAACGGTTCGGGCAAGACGACCGCGATCCGCATGATCTGCGGCCTGCTCGAGCCGACCTCGGGCCGCGTCGACGTGCTCGGGATGGACGTCGCACACGACGCCGAGGAGATTCGCAAGCGCGTCGGTTACATGACCCAGCGGTTCTCGCTGTACGAAGACCTCGATGTCTTCGAGAACTTCCGATTCCTCGGGCGGATTCACGGCATGTCGGCCGCGCAGATCAAGACGCGCACCGAAGAGCTGCTCGAGCTGTACAACCTCGAGAAGATCGCGAATCGCCGCGTGGGGCCGATGAGTGGCGGCCAGAAGCGCCGGATCGCGCTGGCCGCGGCCGTGCTGACGAAGCCCGAGCTGCTGATCCTCGACGAGCCGACGTCGGAGGTCGATCCGAATACGCGTCGCGACATGTGGTCGCGCTTCTTCGAGCTCGCGCGAGACGGCACGACGATCATGGTGTCGACCCACCTGATGGACGAGGCCGAGCGCTGCCACCGGCTCACGATCCTCGACATGGGCGTGAAGGTGGCCGACGGCACCGTCGAAGAGCTCGAGTCGAATCTGCCCGCGTCGGTGCTGCGCGTGAGCGGCGGGGAGCCCTCCGACTGGATCGCTCCGCTGCGCGGCCAGCCGGGCATCGTATCGGTCACCCAGGTCGGTCTCGCGCTGCGCGTGCTGGTGAGTCGCGACGTCGGCGATCCCGAGCGCGCCGTGCGCGAGAAGCTGCCTGCCGATGCGGTGATCGAGCCCGCCGAGGCCTCGATCGAGGACGTCTTCGTGATTTCCACCGGGGGTGGCCAGACGTGAAGGAGGCGCTGCTCCGGGTCTACGCGGTCTGCGCGAAAGAGTTCACCCACCTTCGCCGGGATCGTCTGACGTTCGGCATGGTCGTGATGATCCCGCTGATCCAGCTCCTGCTGTTCGGCTACACGATCAATACGAAGGTGCGCGACGTCCCGATCGGCGTGGTCGACCACGCGCAGACCTCGTTCTCGAGGCAGCTGGTGATGGACCTCGAGGCGACCGAGGTCGTCGTGCCGACCGTCACGTACACGAACCCCGACGAACTGCAGCGGGCGATCCGCGACGGGCGCGTGTCGGCCGGGGTGTACATCCCGCGCGACACCGAGCGGCGCTTCTACGCCGAGGCGGGCGAGCCGATCGCGCAGCTGATCGTCGATGGCTCCGACACGATCATGGCGGCGGCTCTGCAGGCCCTCGGCGCGATGCCCTTCTATCCCGGCGACACCAAACCACCGACGGAATCGAAGTCGCTGCTGTCGGTCACGCTGCTCTACAACCCGAGCCAGCGCGCCGCGCTGTTCACGGTGCCGGGTCTGCTCGGGGTGATCCTGACGATGACGATGACGATCTTCACTTCGATCTCGATCGTGCGCGAGCGCGAGCGGGGCAACGTCGAGCTCTTGATCGCGACGCCGGTGACGACCGTCGAGCTGATGACGGGTAAGATCGTGCCCTATGTGCTGATCGGCTTGCTGCAGGCGTGCATCATCGTCTGGCTGGGACACGCGATGTTCACCGTCCCGGTCGTCGGCGGCTGGACGAAGCTGATGCTCGTGAGCCTGCTCTTCATCTTCACGAATCTGTCGCTCGGGCTCCTGATCTCGACCGTCGTCCCATCGCAGCTCGCGGCGATGCAGATCATGATCTTCTACCTGATCCCGTCGATCCTGCTCTCGGGCTTCATGTTCCCCTACGTCGCGATGCCGGTCCCCGCTCAGTGGTTGGCCGAGATCCTGCCGATGACGCACTTCATGCGCATCGTGCGAGGCGTCGTGCTGCGCGACGCGAGCTTCGCCGGGCTCTCGCTCGACATCGGCTTCTTGTTCGCGTTCTTCGTGGTGACGATGGTGCTCGCGGTGCGGCGCTTTCATCAGCGCCTCGAGTAGGCGCGCCCCGAAAGCAGAAGACCCGGGCGCCGAAGCGCCCGGGTCTCGGATCTCACTCGAAGTCGGGCCCTGCGTTCAGGCCTGGGCAGGGGCCGCCTGCGGCCCGCGCACGAGCTTGCCGGGGAGGACACCCGTCGGCTCGCCGCCCTCGTACGTGACCTCACCGCTCTGCACGGTGTAGTCGTAGCCGTCGATCTTCTGCACGAAGCGTCGGCCCTCGGCCGGCAGGTCGTAGATCATCTCGGGCGCGTGGATGTGCAGCGCCTCGAAGTCGATCACGTTGAGATCGGCCTTCATGCCGGGGGCGAGCACGCCCCGATCGGCCATGCCGTAGAGCTCGGCGGTTCGCTTCGTCTGGCTCTCGACCACCATCTCGAGTGGCAGCTTCTCGCCGCGTGCGCGGTCGCGCACCCAGTGCGTCAGCAGGAACGTCGGCATGCTCGCGTCGCAGATGAGACCGCAGTGCGCCCCACCGTCCGACAGGCCGAACACGGCGCGCGGGTGCTGCATCATCTCGCCGATCGAGTCGAGCGAGCCGTGCGCGTAGCCGAGCAGCGGCAGGTAGATCAGCCCGCGTCCGTCGCGCTCCATCATGATGTCGTAGGCCAGCTCACGCGGATCAAGGCCTTCGCGCTCGGCGATCGCCTGCAGGCTCTTCTCGGGGCCCGGCTCGTAGTCGGGCGGGTCGCCGAGCGGGAACATCATCGAGAACCCGTTCACGATCATCAGCGCCGGCCCCGGCAGCGGTGAGTTGCTGAGGTCGGGCATGCCTTCGAGCACGGCCTTGCGCGTCTCGGGCTCGGCCAGCTTCGCGCGACGCTCGTCGGGCGAGAGCAGGGCGAGCTGCCCCCAGGCGGCGCTGAACATGAACGGATGGGCCGTCGTCTCCCAGCCGAGCAGCAGACCGGCCGGCCGCTGGGCGACCTGGGGCGTCAGGCGCCCGCCATCGGCCATGTCGGCGTCGACCTCCTTCAGCAGACGCTTGTACTGCTCGGGATCGGCCGGCGACTGCAGGCAGGCGAACGCGACCGGGCGGCCGGTCTCCTTGCCGAGGCGCTTCATCCAGGCGAGCTCGTCGCCCTCGGGCGCGAGATCGCTCGCGACCTCGAAGACGCCGTGGCCGACCTCGCCGAGCATGCGACCGATGCCGAGCACCTCGGCGTCTTCGGCATAGGTGCCGGGCACCACCTCGCCGTCCTTCGCGCGGTGCAGGATCGTGCGCGACGTCGAGAAGCCGAGCGCGCCGGCCTCGAGGCCTTCCTTCACGATGGCGGCCATCTGCTCGATGTCTTCGTCGGTCGCCTTCTCGTTCTTCGCGCCCCGTTCGCCCATCACGTAGGCGCGCACGGCGCCGTGCGGGATCTGCGCGCCGACGTCGACCGAGCGCGGCATCTTCTCGAGCGCGTCGAGGTACTCGGGGAAGCTCTCCCACTTCCACTCGATGCCCTCGCTGAGCGCCGTACCGGGGATGTCCTCGACGCCTTCCATCAGCTGGATCAGGAACTCTTCTTCGCCGGGCTTGACCGGCGCGAAGCCCACGCCGCAGTTGCCCATCACCAGCGTCGTCACGCCGTTCCAGCCCGAGGGCGTCAGGTGCGGATCCCAGGTGACCTGCCCGTCGTAGTGGGTGTGGATGTCGACCCAACCGGGCGTCACGAGCTTGCCCGTCGCGTCGATCTCGCGCCGACCCTCGCCGACCGCTTCGCCCACGGCCGTGATCCGGTCGCCATCGATGGCGATGTCGGCCCGACGCTTCGGTGCACCGGTGCCGTCGACGACGGTGCCACCGCGAATCACGAGATCGTGCATGGGGGATCCTTCCTGCCTGGCCGGCGCGCAGCCGCTGCGGGCAGCGGGCGGATACCGGCGGTGAGTAGGGGTTCGGCGCGGGCACCACGGTGCACGGCGCCACCCCGAATCGTCCCCGAGACGGCTCGGCTCGGCAACCTGGACAGCGCCGTCGTCGGCACCCAGAGCGGACTCACTCGTGTGCGACGAGCGGCGCAAGATGCCGAAAAGAGTGCGGTTTCGGCTCAGGCGGCATCGGTGTGCTCGGGGCGTCGGGCCACGTCGTCGTGCTTCATGACTGCGAGCGCCAGATGGCCGTCAGGGCTTCACGCGCGCGCACGACGCACACCGAGCGCGGCGAAGCCGGCGATCACGAAGCCCGCCAGCACGATGACCAGCGCGAACTTGGGGATCGCGCAGGCCCAAGCCAGCCAGGCCGCCGCCTCACTCGGCCCGGACTGGATCTGTTCGATCAAGGCGAGGTTCTCGACCGCGTCGAGCGGCGCCGCCAGCCACATCGCCCAGGCGAGCGGGAGCGCTAAGCGCTGCCAGCGCCCACCGAGGCGCCGACCGAGCCAGACGGCCCCGATCGAGAACGCGGCGGGATAGACCAGCAGATAGAGAAAGTCGACGCCCTGCACGAGCATCGCGGCCTCGCGGGCCGGCGCATCCCATGAGTCGAGGATCGCCCCGGCCCCGGCCGCGGTGCGCGCAAGCTCGAATGCCACGATGCCCGTCGGCGCCACATCGGTGTGCAGCGGCGCCCCCAGCACGGCGAGCCAGACCGAGAGCGCGAGGGCGAGCGCCGAGAGCACGGCGAGCGCGGCGCCGACCCGTTCGGGATGCATCCAGCCGAAAGGGCCGAGCGCGAGCGTGGCCGGGCGCTCGGTGGGGTGATGCGTCACGCGGTCCTCCCGAATCGATCGCCTCAGGTCATGAAGCGTTCGACCCAGTCGGCGACGCTGACCGTGAAGCCAGCCGCGTTCGGGTGCCCGCCGCCGCCGAGTCGTTGGGCCATCGGCGAGACGTGGAAGTCGCCGATCGAGTAGAGCGTCGCATGCACCTTGGAGCCTTGGATGCGATAGACACAGCCCCAGGGCTTGCCGAACCGCGCTCGATCGGCGAGCTCGTGACCGACCTGCGCGCGATGCACCGTCGAGTTCACGGCCTCGACCTTCTGGCCATCGACGATGACCGGCGCGGCGTTCTTGAGCACGCGCTCGACCTCCATGCGGTTCGCGCGCAGGATCGGGCGACCCTCGTCGGCGAGCGTGGCCGCCGACTTCTTCGCCAGGGCGCTCCACGCGTCGAGCGTGTACGGGTACGACGCGATCGCCGCATTGACCTCGGACGAGTCGGGCAGCGCCCAGTGCCAGAGATCCTGGTCCTGCACGTAGCGCAACAGGTCGGGCGGCGGCGTATCGGGGTGGAAGTGCATCCACGCCATCATGGCACCCGAGCGATCCATGTCGAAGTGCAGCTCGTGACCGGCCTGCTCGAGCGTGCGGCACAGGTCGGGGTCGGTCTCGAAGCGGGCGCGCGCCGTCACGTGGTGGTCGAGCACGGTGAGCTTCGAGGCGGCTTCGCCGAGCGCCCGGGCCTCGGCGAGCTGCGGCGCGATGTCGACGTAGACGACGTCGGCGCCCTTCCAGTCGCGTGCTCGCGCGACGTCGTCGTGCCCGCGCGGCACGAACTCGCCCACGCCCTGCCAGGCGTCATAGACGCTCCAGGCGGCGCCCATGCCGTCGGGGCAGCCCGCGTGATAGAAGCATACGCGGCGCGCAGCGTTGTTCTCGGTCATCTTGGTTGCGCCCTCTCGCGATCAGCCGCGGCCGGCGGGGAAGCGGCGCCCCAGCCAGTCGATCAGGATCGCGTTCAGCTCGTCGGGCTTCTCCTGCATCGTCCAGTGCCCGCACGCTTCGATCTGCTTCATCTCGAGATCGTTGCAGAGCGCCGGCATCCCCGCGGCCATGGTCGGGGGCAGGGCCGCGTCCCAGGCGGCCGTCACCATCAGCGAGGGATGATCGATCTTCTGGACACCGATCTCGGGGTGGCGTTCCCAGTTGCGATCGAAGTTGCGATACCACGAGATGCCACCGCGGAAGCCCGAGCGCTCGAACGCGTCGGCGTAGGCGTCGATTTCGGCGTCGCTCACGAGCGGCTCGCTCATCGTCTCGAGCTCGGCGAGCCGACGAAACGGGTTCATGTCGAGCTCGCCCGAGGCCATCATGCGAGCAGCGGCCTCCTCGGGCGGCACGGGCTGACGCAGCAGCTTCTCGAAGACGAGCCGTGGCTGGGCGTCGAGCACCGCCTCGGCCACGCCGGGCTCCTGGAACCACAGCACGTACATGCGCTCGACGTCGCCGTTCACGAGCATCTTCATCATCTCGGTGGGCTTCGTCGGCGTGCGAGGCGTGTACGGCGTGTTGACGCCGATCACGCCGGCCGTGCGATCGGGGTGCAGCAGCGGCATGGCCCAGCAGACGAACCCGCCCCAGTCGTGGCCCACGAACACCGCGCGCTCGATCTCGAGCGCGTCGAGCAGCCCGACGAGATCGCCGGTCAGGTGATCCATGTCGTACGTCTCGATGCCTTCGGGCGCATCGCTCGAGCCATAGCCACGCTGGTCGGGGGCGATGACGCGGTAGCCCGCCTCGACCAGGGGCGCGATCTGGTGGCGCCAGCTGTAGGCCGTCTCGGGGAAGCCGTGGGAGAGCACGACGGCCGGGCCCGCGCCGGCGTCGTGCACCGAGAGGGCGATCGGCGGCTCGGCGCCGCCTGCGTGGGTCTGGGGCGGCAGCTCGATGCGTCGCGGCGTGGGCATGTCAGGCATCGCGGCAGTCTATCAGGGTCGAATGCGGCTGGGCTACGGCCGACGCACGTGGCCGCACTGACGCTGCCGGCTGTGTGGGGTAGCTTCCGCGCTTCTCGCGCCCCGCTACCTCGTCGAGTGCCTCATGTCGTTCTTCCCTTTCGACGCGCCCCGGTCGGGCTCGGCCCAAGCGCACATTGCGCTGACGCGCGCCCCGCTGCGCGCCTGCCCCGATCCGCTCGCACTCGTCGAGTCGATGCGCGGGGACGGGCTGCCCTGGCTGCTCGAGAGTGCGCTCGTCGATCGCCGTCTCGGTCGGTACTCCCTGTTCGGGGTCGATCCATTCGCCATCTTGACCGCGCGCGGCGAGGCGCTCGCGCTCGAGGTCAGGCGCGCGGTGCGACCGGGCTGGGTGCCGGGCCAGCACGTCGGTCAGGGCGACGCGTTCGAAGCGGTTCGCGCGCTCTGGCCACGATCGACGCCCGAGGCGTTCGCCGACGTCGAAGATCTGCCCTTCGTGGGCGGCGCCATCGCGGTCTTCGGCTATGAGCTCGCGAGCTGCATCGAATCGCTCGAGCTCGATCAGACGAGCGATCTCGACACGCCCGATCTCACGCTGCTGCTCGTCGACCGACTGGTCGCCCTCGATCACATGTCGGGCGACGCGTGGGCGATCGCGCTCGGGTTCGGTGAGAGCGGAGACGAGGCGTCGCACAGCGCCGACGAAGCGCTGCGCGATTGGCTGCGCAGCGTCGAAGCCGGTCTCGAAGCGACGGAGCGGCGCCCGGCCCGTACGGCTGCGCCGGCACCGCTCGCGCCGTCGGACCCGGTCGATCCCGGCCCGGGGCGCGATCTCTATGCCGCGCGAGTGCGACATGTGCTCGACGAGATCGGCCAGGGCGGTGTCTACGAGGTGAACCTGACCCAGCGCATGAGCACGCCGTGGGAAGGCAAGCCCGCCGCGCTCTACGCCGCCTTGCGACGGGAGAGCCCGGCGCCGTTCGCTGCGTACATCGAGCTCCCCGACGTGTGCATCGTCGGGAGCTCGCCCGAGCGCTTCCTCAAAGCCGAGGCGGACGGGCACGTCGAGAGTCGGCCGATCAAGGGCACGCGGCCGCGCGGTGCCGACGCCGATACCGACGCGGCGCTCGCAGAAGACCTGCTGACGTCGCCCAAGGATCGAGCCGAGAACCTGATGATCGTCGACCTCGTCCGCAACGATCTCGGTCGTGTTTGCCGGCCGGGCAGCGTGCGGGTGCCCGAGCTGATGCAGGTCGAGGCTTACGCGACCGTGTTCCAGCTCGTATCGACGGTCGTCGGTCGCCTGCGCGAAGACTGCGATGCCGTCGATCTCGTGCGCGCGTGCTTCCCGCCCGGCTCGATGACCGGCGCACCGAAGATCGCGGCGATGCGCATCGCCGGTGCGCTCGAGCCCGTGCGTCGTGGCATCTACTCGGGGGCGCTCGGCTACCTCGACGTGCGGGGTGGGCTCGATCTCTCGGTGGTGATTCGCACCTGGCTCGTGAAGAAGGAGCGTGCGTATCTGCACGTCGGCGGCGCCGTCGTGGCCGACAGTGACCCCGATGCCGAGTACGACGAGACCCTCGACAAGGCCCGGGCGCTCGAGGCCGCGCTCGACCGGGCCAGCGAGGGCGATGCGTGAGCGCAGCCGACGCGGTGTACGTCGATCTCGACGACGTGCTCTCGCACACCATCGAGGGCCTGATCGATCTGCTCGGGCGAGCGCACGGTCGCCGGGTCGACGTCGAAGACGTCGCGCACTTCGATCTCGGTCGATCGTTCGCGCTCGAGGGCGTCGAGCTCGAACGTTTCTTCGAGCGTGCGCACTCGCCCGAAGAGCTCGGTGCGCTCGCACCGCGCGCCGGCGCGCGTGCGGCGCTCGCAGGCTGGCGCTCGAGGGGATGGCGCGTGCACATCGTCACCGGACGCCCCCCCGTGTGCGCCGAGGCCTCGAAGGCGTGGCTCGATGCGCACCAGATGGCCCACGATGGGCTTCACTTCGTCGACAAGTACGGCCGGCCGACCGAGGTCGTGGCCGGCGTCCCCTACGAGCCGGTCGAGCGGATGCTCGAGATGCCCTTCGGCTTCGCCGTCGAGGATTCGCTGGAGATGGCGCTTCGGCTCGCGAGTGAGGCGGGTTGGCACGTCGCGCTGGTCGACCGCCCGTGGAATCGGGCGCTGCCCGAACTGCCCGCGGACGTCGCGCGGCGCATCGTACGCTGTCACGACTGGCACGAGATCGATCGCGCCATGACCGACGCGCTCGTGCCCTCTTGAGGGCACGAGCGATCGAGCCAGGGCGAACGCGAAGCGCGCGCCGAGGAGAATCGCATGAGCGGACACGTCGAGACCCGCGTCGAGGGGCCGATCGGCTGGTTGATCTTCGATCACGAGGCGCGGCGAAACGCGCTGAACCACGCGATGTGGGCCGCGATCCCCGAGGCCGTGGCCCGCTTCGAGGCGGACGATGCGGTGCGGGTCGTCGTGATGCGGGGCGCGGGCGACGTCGCGTTCGTCTCGGGCGCCGACATCTCCGAGTTCAGCGAGAATCGCGTGGGCGAAGCAGCGCAGGCGTATGACGCCGTGAATGGGGACGCGTTCGGCGCCTTGCAGTCGATGTCGAAACCGCTGGTCGCGATGATCCATGGCTTCTGCGTCGGGGGCGGCTGTGCGCTCGCGCTCTGCGCCGACATTCGCATCGCCGACGAAGACGCGGTGTTCGCGATCCCGGCCGGCCGACTCGGGCTCGGCTACAGCGCATCGGGGCTCGCGACGCTGGTGCGCGTGGTGGGCGACGCCTCCGCGCGCGACCTCTTCCTGACGGCGCGGCGGGTCAAGGCCGATGAGGCGCTGCGGCTCGGGTTGGTGTCGAGCGTGCACCCGAAGCCCGCGCTCGCCTCGGCGACGAACGACCTCGTGGCCGGCATGGCGTCGAATGCGCCCCTCACGCTCGCCGCTGCCAAGCGGGTGCTCCGCGACCTCGCGCGCCCCGAGGCCCAGCGCGACCCCGAGGCGATCGCCGAGGCGATCCGCCGCTGCTACGCGAGCGACGACTATCGCGAGGGCGTCGCCGCGTTCCTCGAGAAGCGCGCGCCGCGGTTCGAGGGGCGCTGACGGCGCCCGTCAATCCCAGACGGTTGCGTCGTCGAGGCCGAGATCGTGAGCGGTGGCTGCGATGGCCGTGTCGATCGAGACCCGGCCAGTATCGATGACGGCTCGGTCGGCGCGGGGCCAGGGGTCGTGCTCGTCGAGCGCGTCGAACGCGTCGAGGCTCGCGTCGAGCAGCTCGGGGCCGGCGTCGGACGCATCGTCGTTGCGTGCCCGCCGCTCGGCGAGCCGCGCGCGCAGGACGTCGACGTCACACCGCGTCTCGATGAACAGGCAGCGCGCCGCGCCAGCCCGGTTCGCGAAAGCGCGCGCGCGTTCGCGCTGGTCGCGCGACGACCAGGTCGCGTCGAGCACGACCGTGCGTCCGGAGGCGATGATCGGGGCCGCTGCCTCGAGCATCGCGTCGTAGACGGCCGCGCGCGCCTCGGGCGTGTACGCGCCCGCCCCCGGCTCCGCAGTGAGGCGATCGGTGGGGCGCAGGCCAAGCCGCGCCTTGCGCACGCGGTCGCTCGAGACGACCACCGCGCCGATGCGGTCGCCGAGGGCGCGCGCGGCGGTGCTCTTGCCCGTCGCGATTACGCCCCCGACCAGCACGACGTGGCCGGGTGTGCGCGGTGCCAGCGCACGCCGGGCGAACGCGACGTGGCGGCGCGCGCTGCGCCGCGAGGCCGCACGCTGGGTCGCTTCGATCTCGGGGTCGCTTGCGGCGAGCGCCGCGACCTTGGCCCGTACGGTCGCGCGGTGGGCGACGTAGAGATCGATCGTCGAATAGAGGTCGAAGTCGCCCGTCGCTTCGGCGTACCGGCGCACGAACAGCTCGGCGAGCGCGCCCGCGCCGCGGTAGGCGAGGTCCATTGCGAGAAACGCGATCTCGGCGGCGACGTCGGTGACGCGCAGTGCCTCGCTGAACTCGAGGCAGTCGATGATGGGCGGGTCTTCCGCACCGCGCGCGTCACTGGGAAGCCACACGTGCTGGAGATGAAGGTCGCCGTGCCCCTCGACGATTCGGCCGGCCCGGCGACGTCGCTCGAACGTGCCCGCCAGGTCGCTGAGTCTCGCTTCGGTCGCGCGTCGGAGGGCGACGGCCTCGGTCGTGGGCACCACGTCGTCGCCGGCCGCGTCAATGGCCGCCAGGTTCGCCTGGGCGGGCGCCACGACGTCGCCGGCCGCGCCGGTGTCGATCGGTTCGAGCCCCGCATGGAACCGCGCGATCTTTGCGCTCACGCGCTCGAGCTGGTCGCGCGTCAGCTCACCGCGTTCGAGCAGGCTGAGGGCGTCCCGGTCGGGTTCGAGCCGCTGCATGACGACGCAGTGTTCGCGCATCGGGTCGAGGCGTGTCGGCGCATCGATGCGCTCGCCCACGCGATAGCGGCCATCGGCGCCGACTTCGATCGGGGCGACTCCGAGGTACACGTCCGACGCGAGTCGGCGGTTGAGCCGGACCTCGTCGACGCAGTCGGTGTTGCGCGCTTCGCGGAGCCCGAAGTCGACGAACCCGAGGGCCGCGGCCTTGTGCAGCTTGTAGACGCGCCGCGCCAGCAGGAAGACGTGCGAGAGGTGCGTCTGGATGTGCTCGATGCCGGCTCCGGCATCTTCATCGAGCGGATAGCCGGCGGGTCGCGCAAGGTCGTCGACCAGGCCCTCCGGCAATGCGTCGATGCGTTCGCTCATCAGAGGGCCTCGGGCTCGGCGGTGGTTTCGCCCGGGCGCGGGGCCGCATCTCGCGGTGTGCGCGCCCGCGACTCGGCCCCGTGCACCAGCTCGAGCAGCGCGGCGTCGAGCGGCGTGGCGACCCCGTGGCGCGCGCCCAGCTCGCACACCGCGCCGCTGATCGCGTCGATCTCGGTGGGACGACCGGCTCGGAGATCCTGCAGCATCGACGACGCGTGCTGGGCCGTCGGCGGCAGCAGCTCTTCGAAGAAGGTCTCGAGATAGGCATCGGCGTCGGGCCAGTGGGTGCCTAGCCCGGCCCCGTCGAAGACGGCGAAGATCTCGTGGGCGAGGGCGACCAGGATCGCGCGCGTGGCCGGCCGCTCGGCGAGCACGCCGTAGCGGGCCCCGACCAGCGCACCGAGTGGATTCAGCAGGCCGTTGTAGAGCAGCTTTGCAAGCAGGTCGGCGCGGACGTCGCGGGTGACCGCGCAGGGCAGGCCGCCTCGGTCGATCGCTGCTGCGAGCGGTGCGAGCCGGCCCGGATCCGCACCGAACAGGCTGCCGAGATGGATCGGCTGCGCGTGGGCGGTCACCGCGACGTGATCGGGCGAGACCGGGTGGAAGCCCGTGATCACCCGACCGCTGAACACGCGCTCGGCGGGCACGAACGCCGCGAAGCGTTCGGCGCTGCCCCAGCCGTTGTGGCAGACGACCAGGGGCGACGGGCTCGGTGTGGCCGCGAGCGCCGCGCCGAGCTCGGGCGCCAGCGTCTCGGTCGCCGTCGTCTTCGTGCAGACCAGAGTGAAGTCGGCGTCGATGGAGGACAGCGCCTCGAGCGACTCGCTCACGTGGGCGTCGCGGGCCGGCACCTCGGCGTCGCCGAAGAGGCCGCTGCGCCGATAGCCGTGCTTCAGCTCGCTCGCCCGGCCGCTCGCAGCGCGCGCAATCAGATGCACTTCGACGCCGCTCGAGTGAAGTGCCGTCGCCAGGCCGACGCCGAGCGCGCCGGCGCCGACGATCGCGACCCGCCGCGGCGCCGCTTGCCGGCCGGTGCCACCACTCGATCGTGCGTGCGCAGTGCGTCTCGACATCGGGCCCGAGCATAGGGGGCGCCGAGCGCGGCGGCGCCCGGATCACGGGCGCGGCGAAGGGGCCGTCGGCGATCCGACCCGCGCCGCGCGGAGGGAACGCGACATGCCCGGCGCGCGTCCGAAGTGACGTGTGTCGCGGACAAGGGCAGGGCGGCGCTGTACCGTTTCGCCTCCCCCCTTCGATCGATCGGCGTTCCCATGACGTCGGCGCACGCGCCAGCCAGGAGCGTGCCACCCACCCGGTGCCGACTCGCCTCGGCGCCCGGAGCAGGGGAGGAGCCAGCGTGCGCCAACGTCGCCTCGGCGCTGCCGATTCTCCCGCCGCTTCGCGTCGTCGTCGCTTCAGTCGCGCCCGCGCCACCGGGCTCAGCGCACTGTGGATGATCGTCGCGCTGATTCCCGGCGAGGCCGGCCTCGCCGCCCGCCGGGCACCGACACCGCTCGTCTATCTGCCCGGCGGCCACGGCATCGCCCTCGGCGTTCGCCACCACGAAGGGGCGGAGGCCCTGGCCGCGGCGACCCGAGCACTCGATGCGGGGCAGATCGACGCCGTCGCGCCCCTGCTCGAGCGTGCCCGCGCAGCCGAGCTGCTGAACGATCAGATCGTGCTCGTCGAGGCGGAGGCGCTGGGCGCTGCAGGCGACACCGCCGGGGCGCTCGCGGCCCTGGGACGGCTCGAGCGCCGCGGTGCGCCACCGCGGGTGCAGCCCGGGCTCGATCGCCTGCGCGCCCGCACGCTGCTCGAGCGCGGCGACGAGGCCGGCGCGCGGGCGGCCTGGCGCACGGCCTTCGAGGCCGAGTCGCTCACGCACCGTCGCCGAGCCGTGAAGCTCGAGATGGTCGAGTCTCTCCAGCGAGCGGGGCATCTCCCCGCTGATCAGCCACCCGAGCAGCTGCTTGGCGAGGTGCTGCAGGCGGCGTCGCGCCCCGAAGAGAAGGCGCCCGAAGATCGCACCCCCGAAGAGGCCGCGGCGGCCGGCGACGCCTTGCTCGCCCGCGGCCGCAGCGCCGAGGCGGCCGAGGCCTACACCGAGGCCCTCGCGCAGCTCGTCGACGAGACCGAGCGGCAGCTGCTGCACCAGCGCAAGGGCGTCGCGCTCTTCCGCATCCGCCGCTACGCCGAGGCCCGTCAGTCGTTCGAGGCCGCTGGCGATGGCGACGAGGCTCGCTTCTGGACGGCTCGCGCGGCGGCGCGCCACGGCGCGGTCCCCGACGCGATGCAGATCTTCGCCGAGCTCGGCGAGTCGAAGAACGACGAGTGGGCGAGTCGCTCGCTCTTTCTGCTCGGCACGCTGCTCGAAGGGCGTAACCAGCCGGACGCCGCGCGGCAACGCTTTCGCGAGGTCGCCGGCTACACCGCCTTCCCGTCGCGGGTGCGCGAGGCGCTCTGGCGCCTCGGCTGGTCCGACTTCGAGGCCGGGCACTTCGCCGACGCCCGCGCCGACTTTCGGGCGATCGTGGCCTCGGCCGAGGCAGAGGGGCTGGGCCCGGCGAAGACGCGCCAGGCGCGGTACTGGGCCGCGCGGGCCGCCGAGCAGGGGGGGCAGGCGAGTGAGGCCCGCGCCGAGTTCGAGGCGCTCGCCCGGGAGGCCCCCTTTACCTACTACGGCCTGCGCGCGCAGCAGCGTCTCGGCCGGTCGTTCCGAACCGCGGCGCCGACGGCGCGCGCGATGGCGCCCCCGAACGACGCCGAGGCCGTGGTGCCGTACTGGCGGCTCCAGCGCGCCGCGCTCCTGATCGAGTCGGATCGGGCCGAGCTGGCGGCGCTCGAGCTGCGCGAGATCGTCGACGCGGCCGGCGGCGACGGCGCGGCGGTTCTCGATGTCGGTGATCGCATGGCGATCGGGCGCGTGATGGCGGCCGCAGGCGACTACGCCGGTGCCGAACGCATCGTCGTCGACGCGTACCTCGCCCGCCTGGCCGAGGGGCTGCGGCCGGGGGTCGAGCGACTGTGGTGGCTGGCCTGGCCGCGCGCCTACGAAACGGTCGTCGATCAGGCACCCGACCTGGGCGTCGAGCGCGAGCTCGTGTGGGCGATCATGCGCGAGGAGTCGAGCTTTCGGCCGCGCGTTCATTCGAGCGCGGGCGCGATCGGTCTGATGCAGCTCATGCCCGGCACCGCGTCGCGCGTGGCGGGCCGCACCGGGCTGCCTGAGCCCGACGAAGCCGGTCTCGAAACGCCCGAGACGAACATCGCGCTGGGCACGCGCTACCTGGCCGAGCTCAGTGAGCGCATGGACGGCCGCATCTCGGCCATGATCGCCAGCTACAACGCCGGGCCCCGCGCCGTGGCCGGCTGGCTTTCGAAGGCCGGCCCCGGCATCGAGGACGATGTCTTCGTCGAGGACATCCCCTACGGCCAGACCCGGTCGTACACCCGCCGCGTCCTGCGCAGCTACTGGCTCTACCAGCAGCTCTACGACTGATCCAGAGCCCCCACCGCGCCCCGTCACGGCGGGCGGCGCCCGCCCGCCTGAAAGAGAAGCGACCGGGGCCAAGCACGCGCCGCCACGCCGACGAACAGCAAGACCCGAGGGAGTCGCAGTCGGAATCCCCACCCCCGGCCCATGCACCCGCCGCTTTGATATGCTGCTCCCCCCCGCCGCCCCGGCGCCCAACAACCAGATCGGAGACATGCGATGAGCGGCCCCCTCCAGGGTGTGAAGGTTCTCGAGTTTGCGGGCATCGGCCCGGGCCCCTTTGCGGCGATGATGCTCGCCGACATGGGCGCCGACGTCGTGCGAATCGACCGCGCCGATCGCGTGCGCGGCGGCGATCCGAACGATCCGCCGAAAGACATCCTCAACCGGGGTCGGCGCAGCCTGGCCGTCGATCTGAAGAATCCCGAGGCCATCGAGACGGTGCTGAAGCTCGTCGAACAGGCCGACGTGGTGCTCGAGGGCTTTCGACCCGGCGTGATGGAGCGACTCGGCCTGGGCCCCGAGGTCTGCCACGCGCGCAACGCGGGGATCGTCTACGGCCGCATGACCGGCTGGGGGCAGGAAGGGCCGATGGCCCAGGCCGCCGGCCACGACATCAACTACATCGCGCTGGCCGGTGCTCTGGACGGCATCGGTCGCAAGGGTGAGAAGCCCGTTCCGCCGCTCAACCTCGTGGGCGACTTCGGGGGCGGCGGCATGCTGCTCGTGATCGGGGTGCTCGCGGCGCTCGTCGAGCGACAGCAGTCGGGTCAGGGCCAGGTGGTCGACGCGGCGATGGTCGACGGTGCGTCGACGTTGATGGCGTTCTTTCACGGCATGCGCGCGATGGGTGCGTGGGACGAGACCGATCGGGGCAACAACCTGCTCGATACCGGCGCGCACTTCTACGACACCTACGAGACGAAGGATGGAAAGTTCGTTTCGGTCGGTTCGATCGAGCCCCAGTTCTACGCGTTGCTGCTCGAGCACACGGGCCTCGCCGATGAGGAGCTTCCGCACCAGATGGACAAGGGCGCCTGGCCCGGTCTCAAGGATCGGCTCACCGAGATCTTCAAGCAGAAGACCCGAGCCGAGTGGTGCGAGATCATGGAGGGCACCGACGTCTGCTTCGCGCCGGTGCTCGGCATGATGGAGGCGAAGGATCACCCGCACGTCGCGGCGCGGGATACCTACGTCGAGCGCCACGGGATCGTTCAGCCGGCGCCGTCGCCGCGCTTCGACCGCACGGTCTCGACCCTCGATCGCCCGCCGGCCCACGCGGGTCAGCACACCGACGACGTGCTGGCCGACTTCGGCCTGTCGGGAGACGAGATTCAGGCGCTGCGCGATGGCAAGGCGATCGCGTAGCGCACGCCTCAGTTTCAAGCCGCCCGCGAGTTGGAACGGTCCGTGCATGACACGGACGGTGTGCACCGACGTCGCGTTTCCTCTTGAATCGTGTGGGTCGGCCGCGCACACTTCGCGGGCGTCCGCATCGAAGAGCCGCGTGCTCGGGTTCCCGGAGTCAAGCCATGGCCCGCTACACGACCGTGCAGGAGGTCGTCGAGTACGGCATCGACGACATCGACGAGGATCGCGTCGTCGAAGTGCCGGTGCGCGATCTGCTCTTCGCGTACAAGGCCTTCGGTGAGCTGATCCGGTTCTTTCAAGATCCCGGCCACTTCCCCGACGTCGACGCCGTGTCGGAGTTCATCGGCAACACCGAAGAGGGCGCCCTCAGCGTCGCGTGGGAGGCGCAGCAGGAGCGCCTCGCCGAAGCGCTGCCCGACGACGTGGGCGCGTCGATCGAGGCCGGCGAGCTCGACCATCCCGAGCCGCCCGAATACGGTCGCCGCGCCGAAGTCGCGAGCGAGGACGACTTCGACGATGAGTTCGAAGACGACGACCTCGGGGCGCATGGCTTCGAAGAAGAGTTCGGGGACGACGACGAAGGGCTCGGCGGGATCTTCGACGATCTCGATTTCGACTAGAGCTTGAATCTTGCAGAGCGGGTGAGGGTGCTCGGGGCCGGGGTCGTGTTCCGACTTCGACTCCCTCCTGGCTTGCTTGGCGTTGCGCTGGCGGCGCGTGCTCGTCCCCGGTCGTTTTGGGTATGGGCGGGCTTGCGCCGCCCGCCGTGACGGCTGGCGGTGGAGGCGTGGAGGCCGTGGCCAGGGCGGCGGTCGCTCCGCTGGAACACGACCCCGGCCCTCGGTCTTTTGGGGGGTGGTTCGCGTTTTCGCCGCGCGGTGCGGCGGCGGGAGGGGCGTCGTTTTGGTGGCGTTGGATGAATCCGTTGGGGATGGACGTCGGGTGACGTCGCGCGCGGGTCGGGGTGTCGGGATCCGTCACTTTCGAGCGTCGGTTTCGGACCTCTGAATCGGCGCAGGTGCTCGATTCGAAAAAAGTTCTTCGGACAGAGACTCGGGTTGACGAAGGAGTTGCACCTCCTGGAGATGGCGCGTTGCCATTTGGCATCAGGGTTGCTCTAGGAACCACCCAGTTGAGTCATTCGAGTCGGGGCGTGGTCGCACTCCCCACCATCTGGAGAACCGAAACTATGATGCGCAACAAGAGCACGAAGGGTTTCACCCTGATCGAGCTGATGATCGTGGTCGCGATCATCGGCATCCTGGCGGCCATCGCCATCCCGAACTTCCTTCGCTTCCAGCTGAAGTCGAAGACCTCGGAAGGCAAGGTCAACATCGCCGCCATCCGCACGGCTGAGGAGAGCTACCTCGCTGAGTACGGTTCGTACGTGCCGGCGAACATCTCGCCGCCCGTCGGTAACCAGAACCAGAAGGTTGCCTTCGTGAACGCCGGTGGTCCGGGCACGGACTTCGACGTGATCGGCTGGTCGCCCGAGGGTGACGTCTTCTTCACCTACTCCGTCGCCGTGACGCCGGCCTTCACGGGCTTCACCGCCGACGCCGTGGCCGACATCGACGCCAACGGTACGCCGCAGGTCTGGGGCTACGTCGCCAACCAGCCGCCCGTCGGTGGTGTCCCCGGCCCGACCATCGCCGGCACCCAGGGTTGCCCCGCGACCGGTACGTGGAACTCGGATCCCGCGAACCTCGGTAACAACCTGCTGAAGACCGTGGGTCCCTGCGCCGCCAACTTCGGTCAGTCGGAGTTCTAAGAACCGACCCGATCGTTGTGAGTTCGAGCGGGGTCGAGCGTATGCTCGGCCCCGCTCTTCTTTTTTCGGGGTCGGCTGAGCGTTCCGTGGTCGGCCGCACGCCGTTCAGAGCAGGTGCCGCTCGATCGC
This sequence comes from Myxococcota bacterium, assembly GCA_965250285.1. Taxonomy (GTDB): domain Bacteria; phylum Myxococcota_A; class UBA9160; order UBA9160; family UBA4427; genus CAYYSY01. The sequence continues at coordinate 3,269,345 of OZ252299.1, read as the reverse complement.
GGCTGCGACGCCGTCCTCGGCGTTGCTCGCGGTCGTGGTCTCAGCCACCGCCTTCACGGCGTCGACCGCGTTCGCCATCGCGACGCCGAGCCCAGCCCCTTCGATCATCGAGGCGTCGTTGCGGTCGTCGCCGATGGCCATGATCTCGTCGGGGCCGATCCCCATCCCCGCCGCTACTTCGGCCAGCGCCGACCACTTGCTCGCGCGGCTCGAGGTGACCTCGAGGATGTAGCCCTCGTAGTTCTTGTTCTCGATGAAGTTCGTGTGCGCGGCCGGGTCGAGGGTCTTCTCGAGGCGGGCGCGGAGGGCCGCGAGCGCCGCGTGATCGGCCATCAGGCTCATCATGACGACGTCGTGGTGGCCCTGGTCGTCGAGCCGGGGCACGACGCGATGCACGTCTTCGTAGTCGGCGAGATACGCCGCCTGGTACGCATGGGCGTCGCTCGGGTGCTCGACCATCATGTCGAGGCCGTCGTGGTAGCGATCGACGTAGACGATCGGCGCGGCCACGCTCCGCAGCTGCTCGAGCGCGTGCTCGAAGAGGTCGGCCGTCAGGTAGTGCGCCGCCAGGGTCTCTCCGGTCTCCCCCGATTTGGTGAGCACGCCGTTGTGGACCACGACGGGCCCACCCAGCTCGAGCGCCTCGATGATCCACGCCGTCGTGCGAAAACGCCGGCCGGTGCAGATGACCACCTCGACCCCCGCCGCGCGGGCGCGCCGCACGGCCTCGGCGTTGCGTTCGCTGATCCCGCCGCCGGGCAGCAGCAGGGTGCCGTCCAGATCGAGGGCGAGGAGTCGGGGTCGCGGCATGCGTCGTGTTCTCGGGCCGGCTCGGTCGGCCGGGTCGCGTGCGGTGGGGGCCGGAGCGCGTGTGAAAGGGGAGACATTCGAGTCGACGGCGGGGAGGGTACCATCCAACGCGCCCGCGCGGGCCGATCCGCCGGTCGAACTCGTGTCATCCAATCACTGCGTGCCCGCACCCAGGAGGATCTCCCTTGAATCTCAGGGTCACCATTCCCGTCGTCGCCGTGCTCCTCGTCCTGCTCTTCGGTCGACAGTTCTTCCACCAGGTCCCAGTGGGCCACGTGGGTGTGGCCAGCTTCTTCGGCGACGTGATCGATCGGTCGTATCCCGAGGGCCCCTACTTTCCCGTCAACCCGATGTATCGCTGGAAGAACTTCGACGTGCGGGAGCAGACGCAGAAGATCACGCAGGTCGAGGTGCCGACGCGCGATCAGCTGCTGACGCGGATGGATCTCTCGGTGCAGTACCGCCTCGATGGCTCGAAGGCGCCCATGATGTACAAGGAGACGGGTGACGAGGAGCGCGTGGTGGCCGTGCATCTCATGCCGAAGATCCGCTCGCTGGTGCGCGAGCTGGGCACGAAGGTCGAGCGGGCCGAGGATTTCTTCAAGGAGGAGACCCGAGACTGGCTCGCCATGGAGCTGCAGAAGGGCATCAGCGAGTACGTTGCCGACAAGGGCATCATCGTCGAGACGGTGCTCGTGCGCGCGATCAACCTGCCGCCCGTGCTGGCCGAGGCGATCGAGCGCAAGAAGGAGCGCGAGCAGGCGGTCGAGCGCCAGAAGGCCGAGCTCGAGCGGTTCCGCACCGAGCAGCAGCAGCAGGTCGCGGCCGCCGAGGCGGCGCGGCAGGCGGCCGAAGAGGAGGCCAAGCGCAAGCGCATCCTCGCCGATGCCGAGGCGTATCAGATCAGCGTCATCAACGAGGCGATTCAGAAGAATCCGGCCTACATCCAGCTGCAGGCGATCGACGCGCTGAAGGCGATGTCGAAGGATCCGGCGGCGAAGCTCTACTTCCTGTCGTCGGACAGCCCGAACCCGCTGCCCCTCATGCACATGGGGGAGGGGGGGGCCCGCTGAACCCTCGGGTCGTTTCGATCTTGGTCGGGTGGGTTGGGTGCCAGGTCAGGGGCACGTGTTCCGACTGCGACTCCCTCCGGTCCTGCTTGGCGTTCCGGTGGCGGCGCGTGCATGTCCCCGGTCGCTTCAGCTTCGAGCGATCTTGCGCCGCCCGCTGTGGCGGGGCGCCGTGGGCGACGGGCTTGCGGGGCAGGGGCGGCGGTCGCTCCGCTGGAACACGTGCCCCTGACTCGGTCCGTCTTGCGAGGCCGTTGTGTTCGAGCCGATTGGGTGCAGCGGATGCTTGGGTGAAGGGGCGTGCGCGGGTCTGCGCGCGGCTTCGCCGCGGCGTTGGGTCGGTCGAGAGGTTGGCAACGGGATCGATCGTGTGAGATCGCTCGAGCGCCTCGCTTTCTGTACAGCGCGGGCCCGCTCGAACACCCCCGACCCAATCGCCCCCCCTCGCAAGAACGATCACCCCCCGACCCGGGCACCCCGCCCGTCCCGCCGTTCTTGCGAACTCAGCCGCGCGACTCGGCCGCCGGCCGTTCGAGGGCGCGGGCGCGTGCGTTCGTCCAGTTGCCTGTGGCGACCCACAGGCCGGTCGACGTGGTCGAGACGACCGCGCCGACGAAGCTCGCGATGAACAGGCCGTCGGGGCCCATCTCGAAGTTGCGCGACAGAACCCAGCCCAGCGGTAGCGTGAAGCCGAGGCTGCCCGCGATCGAGATCAGCATCGGGACGCGGACGTCCCCCGCTCCCTGCAGCGCGCGGAAGAACACGAAGTAGAACGCGAGAAACACGTAGCTCGCGGCCTGCCACACGAGCAGGCGAGCACCGATCTCGATCACCTCCGGATCTTCGGCGAAGAAGCCGAGCACCTCGTAGCGGAACGTGAAGAAGAAGAGGGCGAGGCTCCACATCAGACCGCCGTGGACGAGGATGCCGATCCCCATGGCGCGCCAGGCGCGCTTCACGTTGCCCGCGCCGATCGCCTGCCCGACGAGCGTCGCGATCGCGCCCGCCAGCGGAAAGCAGATCATCGGCGTCGTCATGCCGAGGCGCAGGCCGATCGAGTAGGCCGCCTGGGCCTTCGGGCCGAAGTCGCCCATCCAGCGGATGAAGAAGATCGTCACGAGGAATCCGCCGATCAGCTGCAGCGCCGGCGGCCATGAGAGCGCGAGCAGGTGGCGCAGCAGGGGCGGGTCGGGGCGCAGATGTCGCGCGCGCAGGTGCACGCGGGCGTTGCCGGTCGTGATGACCCGCGCAACGAGCAACAGACCGGCGAGCTGACCGCATGCAGCGCCGAGCGCGACGCCGTGAATCCCGAGCGCCGGCAGACCGAAATGCCCCTGGATCAGGATCCACTCGGCGGTCAGCCCCACCGTCGTCTGCACGACGGCGATCAGAAAGGGCGTCGTCGTGTCGCCCGCGCCATTGAGAATGGCGTTCGCGAGGTTCGTGAGGATGAAGCCGCCCGAGAGCAGCAGGACCCAGCGCAGGTACGGGATGCCCTGCTCGAGCACCGTCGGCGAGACGTTCATGCCCCCCAGCAGCGGGCGAGCCAAGACGAGGCCGAGCATCGCCGCGAAGAGCGAGACCCCGACGCCGAGCAGCAGGGTCTGGCCCGTGACGTGGTCGGCCGAGTCGGCTCGCCCCTCGCCGACGTGGCGGCTGACGAGGCCCTGCGCGCCGAAGCTCGCCCCCATGACGAGCATGAAGAAGACCTGGCGGATGCTCTGGTTCGTGACGACGACGGCCGTGGTCGCGTCCTCGCCGATCCCGCTCACGAGCTTCAGGTCGACGATCTGGAAGACGACGCCGCCGAACAGGCTCATGCCGATGAGGGGGAGAGCGAGGGCGAAGAGCGAGACGAGCAGACTGCCCTGGGTGTGATCGCGATCGCGCAGGGCGCGCAGCCGGTCGAGCCACGACGAAGCCGGGGAGTCGCTCGGGGGCTGTGGCTTGCGGGATGCAGGGGCTTCGTCGCTCAAGGGCGCTCCACCGCGCCGTGTCGAGGCGAGGAGTTGGCGCGCTCGAAGGCCCGGGCAACGAGGTGCCCGGCCTGCGACGTCGCGTCGGTCGAGTGCGGGAAGCGGTCAGCGTAGCAGGCGCCGCAGCGGTCTTGCGCCGCCTCACTGCGCCTCGGCGTCGCCCTCGAGCACCGCGCGGAGCGCCGGTGGCAGCTGCCCGATCACGGTCAGCACGGCGCTCTCGTCGCCGCGGTTCGTCCAGCCGTGCGGGAGCTCGGCCTTGAAGTGCAGCGAGTCGCCGGCGCCGAGCACGTATTCCTTGCCCTCGACGCTTACGTCGACCTCGCCCGATTCGCAGACGATGAGAAGCTCGCCCCGAAAATGGAAGCCGTCCTGGAAGAGGCCCGAGCCCGGGCCGTGACGCACGCGCCAGACCTCGAGCGCCGAGCCGTGGAGATCGCCGGCGAGCCGCTCGATCTCGAGCTTCTCGCCGTCGCCGAGGCTGCGACGCGAGGACGCCGTCGTGTGGTGCACGTCGAAGCGGGCATCTTCGTTCTTCACGAAGTCACTTGCGCGCCGACCGAGGCCGTTGGCGATCTTCAGCAGCACCGCGACCGTCGGCACCATCTGCCGCGTCTCGATCTTCTGGATCGTGCTCGTGGCCACGCCGCAGCGCTCGGCGAGCTGCTGCAGGGTGAGCCCCGCCTCGTCCCGCCACGCCCGCAGGCGCTTCGAGACCTCTTCGAGTTGTTCGTCCATGCGTGCGCTGCCGCTTCTGCCGTGGTGCTTGCCGGCCGACACCGGCCTGCGTCGATCCCTACCATAGCGAGCCATCGCGCCGCGCAACGATGGGGTGTTCGCCGCAGTCGGGTGGTTCAGCGCCAGGCGAAGACCGGCTGCTCGTAGTGGTCGACGCGGGTGTGCTGACCGCGCAGGCCGAGCTCGCGGAACTGGTAGAGGATCGCCGCCGTCGGTGCGTGCACATGGGTGCCGACGATCTCGACCGAGATCACCGGCCGATCGCTCTCGGGAATCGTGCGCAGCCGAGGCACGGCTGGGGCCTCGAGCGCCCCGAGCGGCACGCGGTAGAGCTCGGTCACCTCGTCGGGGTTCGCCTCGAGCTGCGCGCCGGCCGGTGCCCAGACGACGACGGGCGTGATCACGTAGCCCGAACGCGTGGCATAGTCGTCCATCAGGCCGAGGACGTCGCCGGCGCCGAGCGTCGCGCCGACCTCTTCGTCGCTCTCGCGCAGCGCGGCCTCGGTGGCATTCTCGCCGGCGTCGAGGCGGCCGCCCGGCAGCGCCCACTGGCCCGCGTGGGCGCTGAGTCGCGGTGCGCGCCGCGTCAGCACGAAGCAGGCCTCGCCGTGGTCGACGTCGTGGGGGACCCCTTCGGCCTCGCCCTCGTGCACCCGCACGTAGTTCTCGGCGGGGGCGCGCCCTTCGACGACGAGGATCGTCACCGCGGCGGCACGGCGGCCGTCGAGTGGGATCACCCGCCGCTCGACGCCGTCGAGGCGATCTCGAATGGCTTCGCGCAGGGCGTCTTCGTGCCGGTGGATCGCATCGCCGGGCTCGGGCATCGGATCACACTACACCAGGCGCCGGCACGCCCCCGACTCGAAAGGCGAGTTCGTGCGCGCACGCCGTGTGGCTGGAGCGCTCGGGGTTCTGCACTCTCCGGGGCGCTCGCGCCCCGTATGCCCTCGCCGGAGAACCATGTCTCAGTCGCTCCCTGCTGCCCCGCCGAAGGCCGAGCTCGACCGCGAGCCCGCCGCGCCGCCTGGCTCGACCCGTCGTGAGGTCGCGCTCGAAGCCCGGGGCATCTCGACCTCGGTGCTCGAGTGGGGCGACCCGGCGAATCCCCTCGCCGTGCTGCACCACGCGAACGGCTTCTGCGCGGCGCAGTGGGCCGAGGTGGCCGAGCGGCTCGCCGAGCGCTTTCGCGTCGTGGCGATCGATGCACGGGGGCATGGTCATGCGCCGATCCCCCCGGCCGGCATCGTGCCCGAAGCGTTCGGCTGGCTCGAGCTGCGCGACGATCTCGCCGACCTCGGCGAGCGGCTGTGCGACGAGCTCGGCCGCGATCAGATCGCGCTCGCGGTCGGCCACAGCTTCGGCGGCACGCTGAGCCTGCTCGCGGCGGCGCGGGCGCCGACGCGATACGCGCACGTGCTCGCCCTCGATCCGGTCTTTCTGCCGCCTCTGGTCGAAGGGGCCGGCCGCGGCAACGAGCTGGCGGCGCGCACCCGCCGTCGGCGGGACGTGTTCGGCAGTCGGGCCGAGGCCCGGGCCAGCTTCGAGGGCAAGCCCCTCTTCGAAGGCTGGACCGACCGCGCCCTCGATCTCTACTGCACCTACGGGCTCGGCGACACGCCGGCGGGGCACGTCACCCTGCGCTGTCCGCGGATGGTCGAGGCCACCGTGTTCGAGTCGGGGGTCGCCTTCGACATCGCCGAAGAGGCGAAGCGGGTCGAGGCGAGCGTCGTCGTAGCGCACGCGCTGCACGGCAACTTCCCCATCGAGATGCACGCTCGGGTCGTGAACGAGATCCCGCGCGGCTGGCTCGATGAGACCGACGCCGGGCACCTGATGCTGATGCAGTCGCCCGACCTCGTGATGGGGCTGATCGAACGTGCGCTCGAAGCCGGGCGCTCGTCCAACGCGTGACCGGACGGGATCATCGCCGCCGCTCGGGCTTCCGCTTCGTCTTCGTTCCGCCGCTTTTGGGTCGCCCGCCGCTCACCGGGCGGCTGAGCCACGGGCTCTTCGACGCCACGAATCGGTAGGGCAGCTCGGCGCCGTGCGTGAGGCCGATGCGGGTGTCGCGCTCGACCGACACGCCGTCTGCCGCGCCCACCGCCGGCGCGCGCACCGTCCATTCACCTGCGACCGCCGAGAGGCCGTCGTGCGCGAGCTCGATGCCGAAGGCCTGGCCCAGGCGCCCGGGGCCGCCGGCGAGGCGGCGGTCGACCTTCTGGCGCTCGAGGCCGCGCCGGCGTTGCATCGCCTCGATGCCCAGGATCGGCTCGACGGCGCGCAGCAGGATGCCGCCCGCCCGGCCCTCGGGCTCGGCGACGAGGTTTGCGCACACGTGCATCCCATACGAGAGGTAGACGTACAGGTGCCCGGGTGGGCCGAACATGGTGCGATTTCGCGGGGTCTCTCCTCGGTGGGCGTGAGAGCCCGGGTCGGTGCCGTCGCCGAGGTAGGCCTCGACCTCGACGAGGCGGCCGGCGAGCCGCGCGCCCGCGGCCGTGCGGCGAACGAGCGTGCAGCCGATCAGGTCGTGCGCGACGTCGAGGCAGGGGCGAGCGAAGAAGGCGCGGGGCAGGGGGCGTCCGAGTCGCATGCCGTGAATCTACGCGAGCCCGGCCGCCATCCAACGAAGGCGGTGAAATCGGCTCGAGTCAGACCGCAGGCCCGCCGATGGGCCGTTATGATTCCGCCGCCCACGGCCTCGGACTGCGCCGGCGGGTGGTCGGGTGCAGGGCTTTCCCCGCTTGCACCGGGAGGACGGACGTGAGCGATCGGGAAGCCAGGCGAGCGGCAGAAGTCGCGGCTGGGTCGAGCGAAGACGAGGTGGCGCCGCCGAGCTCGGCCTTCTACGAAGACTTCGGGATCAACGCGGGCTTCGTCGAAGAAGAGCTCGACCGCTACCAGATCGATCCGCGCGGTTTCGACGAGAGCTGGCACCGCGCGTTCGCCGACGATGCGAACCACCGAGCGTCGAACGGCCATGCGGCGACGAACGGTCGCGGCGCCCCGATCGCTTCGCCGGCGGCCGATGTGCTGCCGGCCGCTGCACCGAAGCAGGCCGAGCCACATCATGTCGTGCCGGCGCTCAACGAGTCGGTCGCGCCGGCGGTCGCCCAGCCGGCCCCCGAGCTCAAGCCTTCCCCGCACGCGACCAAGCTCGACGTGCCGCTCGCCCCCGAAGGCCAAGAGGGCACCGAGTGGAGCGAGCTCGAACAGAACGTGATGACGCAGGAGAGCGCCAGCGCCGACCCCGGACCGCTCGCCAACGTGATCGGCTTGCAGCTCGCCGACAAGTACGCACGCGTGCTTCGTCTCATCCACTTCTACCGCGCGCGTGGGCATCGGGTCGCGAACAGCGACCCGCTCGGCGGCAACGCGAGCTACTTCCCCGAGCTCGACCCCGCGCACTACGGCTTCGGTCATGATGACCTCGACCAGCCCGTGATCGCCGGTGACCTGCCGGGCGGCTCGGTGCAGCCGCTGCGTCAGATCCTGCAACGCCTGCGCAAGACGTACTGCGGCTCGATCGGTGCCGAGTACACCCACGTGCAGGATCCGGGTCGCAAGGCCTGGCTGCGCGAGATCATGGAGGAGAGCCAGAACGAGCCCCGCTTCGAGGATCGCGAGCGCCAGCGCATTCTGCAGAAGCTGACCGAGGCCGAAGAGTTCGAACGCTTCCTCCACACGAAGTTCCTCGGGCAGAAGCGCTTCTCGCTCGAGGGCGCCGAGACTGTGATCCCGATGGTCGACGAGATCGTCGAGAATTCACCGCGCCACGGGGTGCGCGAGATCGTGCTCGGTATGAGCCATCGCGGCCGCCTGAACGTGCTCGCGAACATCCTCGGTAAGTCGTACGAGGCGATCTTCAGCGAGTTCGAGGACAACCCGCATCACGACTCGCCGTTCGGCTCGGGCGACGTGAAGTACCACAAAGGGTTCTCGACCGATCGCCGGGTGCAGACCGGCGAGCGCGTGCACCTGACCTTGACCTCGAACCCCTCGCATCTCGAAGCGGTCGATCCGGTGGTCGAGGGCCGCACCAAGGCCAAGCAGGTTCGGGCGGGCGACAACGATGGCGAGACGATCGTGCCGGTGGTCCTCCACGGCGACGCCGCGTTTGCGGGCCAGGGCATCGTCGCCGAGACGCTGAACCTCTCGCAGCTGCGCGGCTACAGCACCGGCGGCACGCTGCACATCGTGATCAACAATCAGATCGGCTTCACGACCACGCCGTCGGAGGCGCGCTCGACGCTCTACTGCACCGACGTTGCGAAGATGGTGCAGGCGCCGATCTTCCACGTGAATGGCGACGATCCCGAGGCCGCCGTGCACGTCGTTCGCCTCGCGCTCGCCTACCGCCAGCGCTTCGGTGACGACGTGGTCATCGATCTCATCTGCTATCGCCGACACGGCCACAACGAGGGCGACGAGCCCGCATTCACGCAGCCGCGGCTCTACGCGAAGATTCGCAAGAAGGAGACCGTGCGGCGGCTCTACCAGCAGCGGCTCGTTCAGGGCGGCAAGATGAGCCAGGAGGAGGTCGACCGCATCGAGCACGAGCTCGACGTCGAGCTCGCCGACGCGCTCAAGCTGGTGAAGTCGAAGCCGCCGGGGCCGGACGAGCCCTACGAGCCCCATGGGCCCTGGACCGGCTACGAACGCGTGCGGCCCGACGAGGATCCGGAGACCGGTCTGCCCATCGAGCGGCTCGCTCAGGTCGCCGAGGGGCTGGGTCGGCTGCCGAGCTACTTCCGGCCGCATCCCAAGCTCGAGCCGCTGCTCGAGCGGCGGCGCAAGTCCGTCGCCGAAGACCAACGACTCGACTGGGCCATGGGCGAGGCGCTCGCGTTCGGCAGCCTGCTGCTCGAGGGCACGCCCGTTCGGCTCTCGGGACAGGACAGCTCGCGCGGCACCTTCAGCCACCGTCACGCGGTGCTCGTCGATCAGGACAGCGGCGAGGAGTACGCCCCGCTCGATCACCTGAGCGAGACGCAGGCGCGATTCGACGTCTACGACAGCCTGCTCAGCGAGGCGGCGGTGCTCGGCTTCGAGTACGGCTACAGCCTCGCCGACCCGTCGACGCTCACACTCTGGGAGGCGCAGTTCGGCGACTTCGTGAACGGCGCTCAGGTGATCATCGATCAGTTCATCACCAGCGCCCACGTCAAGTGGCAGCGCATGAGCGGCCTCGTGATGCTGCTGCCGCACGGCTACGAAGGGCAGGGCCCCGAGCACTCGAGCGCCCGGATGGAGCGCTTCCTCCAGACGTGCGCCGAAGACTGTCTGCAGGTCGTGAACTGCACGACCCCGGCGCAGTACTTCCACGTGCTGCGTCGCCAGATGCGCCGCACCTACCGCGCGCCGCTCGTGATCTTCACGCCCAAGAGCCTGTTGCGTCTGCCCGCGGCGACCTCGGGTGTGCCGGACTTCACCGAAGGTCGGTTCCAGCGCGTGATCGATGATGCCCTGACGCAGACCGCGCCCGATCGCGTGAAGCGGCTCGTCTTCTGCACGGGCAAGGTCTACTACGACCTCGTGCGCGAGCGTGACAAGCAGCTCGAGGACCGAGCCGGCGAGATCGCGATCGTCCGCGTCGAAGAGCTCTATCCCTGGCCCGAAGCGCGCGTCGCCGAGATGCTCGAGCGATATGCCACCGCGCGCGATGTCTACTGGGTGCAGGAAGAGCCGGCGAACATGGGTGCGTGGAGCTTCGTGCAGGATCTGCTCGATGCGCAGATCGCCGATCGGGTGCCGCTGCGCTACTCGGGCCGCAAGCCCGCTGCGAGCCCGGCCACCGGCTCGATGCGCATCCACCGCGAAGAGCAGGCGGCGCTCGTGGGCCTCGCCCTCGCCGGGATCTGACGGTCGAGCGAAGCGCCATCGCGCCGGAGCCCCTCTACGCTAGGGACGCGCTTCGTACTCGTGCAGCCCGCCCGCCTCGTGCAGGGCCTCGTACTCGTCGAACGAGCCCGGGAAGAGGAAGGGCGCGCGGCCCGACGCATCGCGGTAGTAGCTGTTGCAGCTCTCGTGCCCCCACGAGAAGAGCGGGAAGCGCTCGCCCATCCAGTCGTTGTACTCGCGGTGGACGTCGGGTTTGACCGCGATGGCCCCGAGACCCGCGCGCTGCTTCTCCTCGAGCCGCCGCACGATGCTCTTCACGTTGCGCTCGGCGGTGATGAAGTACGAGACGTTCAGCACCAGGCCGTTCGGGCCGACGGCAAAGAAGTAGTTGGGGAACCCGGGCGTGGCGATGCCCTTGTGTGACTCGGGCGCCTTCTCCATCACACCGGCCAGCGACTGGCCGTCTTCGCCGGTCACCTCGATGCGATCGAAATCCTGAATGCGGTAGCCCGTGCAGTACACGATCACGTCGACGTCGATCTCACGACCGCTCGCGGTCGTGATGCCGGTCGGGCGAACCGAGGCGAGCCCCTCGGCGACGAGCTCGACGTGCTCCTGGCAGAGGGCCGGGTAGAAGTCGTCGCTCACGAGGCCGCGCTTGCAGGCGTAGTGGCTGTCGGGAGTCAGGGCTTCGCGCAGCACCGGGTCGTCGACGGCCTTGTCGATGAAGCCGCGCGCGCGCTTCTCGAAGTCGTCCATGCGCTTGTGCCCCATCGTGGCGGCCTGGTGCACGAAGCTCATCAGGAAGCGCTGGAAGTTCTTCGTCCAGCGGATCGTCGCTGGGAAGTGCTTGAAGAGCCAGCGCCGCGTCGCCGAGTAGGGCTTGCGGCCGCGGGGCATGATCCAGTTCGCCGTGCGCTGCAGCACCGTGAGATGCCCGACCTCTTTCGCGATCTCGGGCACGACCTGGACGGCGCTCGCTGCCGAGCCCACGACGACGACGCGCTTGCCCGTGAGATCGACGTCGTGGTTCCAGCGCGTGGCGTGGAACTGGTCGCCTTCGAACGTGTCGATGCCCGGCACGTCGGGGTAGAGCGGCGTGTGCTGGTTGCCCATCGCGTTGATGACGACGTCGAACTCGAAGCGTTCGCCCGAATCGCTCTCGAGTCGCCACGTCCCGCCCGCCTGATAGTGGGCCTTCGCGATGCGCGTGTTCAGCCGGATGTGCGGCTCGAGCCCGAACTCTTTCGCGCACTGCTGCAGATACGCTTCGATCTCGGGCTGCTCGACGAAGCTCGCGCTCCAATCGGGGTTCGGGCGGTACGAGAAGCTGTACGAGTGCGCCCAGACGTCGCAGGCGAGCCCCGGGTAGGTGTGGATGTGCCACGTGCCGCCGACGGCGTCGGTCGCTTCAAAGATCGTGAACGTCGTGAAGCCGCGCGCCAGCAGCTCGTGACCGGCGGCGAGGCCGGCCGGACCGGCGCCGATCACCGCGACGCGGAGTTCGGAGGGAGCATTCAACGGACGACTCCATGGCGTTGGGGGGCGCTGGGTCGCGCCGAGATGGGTCAGAAGGGCCGCACAAGGTGCCACGCGCCGTGCGGCGTGTCAGCGGTCCGGACGCCCGCGGGCGTCGAGGCAGACGAAAGAATCCCGTGCAGATTCGAGCGCTTGCCGTTCTACTCGGAGGTTGGAATCATTGTTCCAATCACTGAATCCCAGACAGGGGCAATCCATGGATCTCGAATACGGGCCCGAGCTCGAGGCCTTTCGCACCGAAGTCGCCGGCTTCCTGAACGACAACTGGCCGCCCAAGAAGGACGAGGGCGCGAACCGAGAAGCGCAGGCGCGCCAGTTTCGACGCAAGGCCACCGAAGCTGGCTATCTGAACCGCAACATCCCCAAGCAGTACGGCGGCAGCGAGCAGGCGCCCGACGTGCTGAAGGCGGCGATCATCCGCGAAGAGTTCACGCGCGTACGCGCTCCGATGGAGGCGCGCGGCATCGGTACGATGATGCTCGTGCCCACGCTCCTCGAGCGCGGTGAAGAGTGGATGAAGGAGAAGTGGGTCCAGTCGACCATCGACGGCGAGACCGTCTGGTGTCAGGGCTACAGCGAGCCCGGCTCGGGCAGCGATCTCGCGTCGCTCAAGACGAAGGGCGAGCTCGACGGCGACGAGTGGGTGATCAACGGCCAGAAGATCTGGACCAGCGGCGCCCAGGCGGCCGACTACATGTTCTGCCTCGTGCGCACCGAGCCCGACGCGTCGAAGCATGCCGGCATCTCGTACATCCTGATCGACATGAAGCAGCCCGGCATCGACGTGCGTCCGCTCAAGCAGATGGACGGCCAGGCCGACTTCAACGAGGTGTTCCTCAACGACGTGCGCACGCCGAAGGATTGGATCGTCGGCAAGCGCGGCGAGGGCTGGAACGTCTCGCGCACCACGCTCAAGCACGAGCGCAACTCGATCGGCTCGGCGCAGCAGAGCGAGATGATGTTCAAGGGGCTCGTCGGGCTCGCGAAGAACAGCACGCGCGACGGTGCCCCGGCCATCGAGAACCCGGCGGTGCGCCAGAAGCTCGCCGAGATCGAGGGCGCCATCGCCGCGCACAAGTACGCCGGCTACTACCAGCTGACGAAGAACGCGCGCGACGAGAACCCGGGCATCATCCAGATGATGAACAAGCTGAACTCGACCAACCTCGGGCACGAGATGTCGAAGCTCGCCCTCGACCTGCTCGAAGACGACGGCCTGATGGGTGGCGGCGACCGCGCTGCGGGCATGATGCCCTCGGGCTCGTCGGCCTGGATCAGTCAGTACATGTGGTCGCTGGGCATCGCCGTCGCAGGCGGCACCGCCAACATCCAGCGCAACGTCATCGCCGAGCGCGGCCTCGGGCTGCCCCGCGACGCCGCTGCCGATCGGAGCAAGCAGAAGTGAATTTCGATCTCACCGAAGAACAGCAGCTGCTGGCCGAGACCCTCGGTCAGCTCCTCGAAAACGAGTGCCCGATCACGCGCGTGCGCGAGATCTTCGAGGGCGACGAGGGCCACGACCCCGCGCTCTGGGGCAACCTGGCCGAGATGGGCATGACCGGTCTCGCGCTGCCCGAGCAGTACGGCGGCGCGGGTCTCGAGATCCTCGATCTCGCGGTTGCGGCCGAGACCCTGGGCTTCCACGCGACGCCCGGCCCCTTCTTCGGGCATGCGCTCGCCAGCCAGGCGATCCTGCTCGGCGGCAGCGATGCCCAGAAGGAGAAGTGGCTGCCGGCCCTCGCCGCGGGCGAGAAGATCGGCACCGTGGCGTTCGCCGAAGCGGGCGGCGCCTGGCAGCCCGATCAGTGGACGGTCGCGTCGGGTGAGGCTCTCTCGGGCACCAAGGCCCACGTGCCGCATCTCGCCGAGGCCGACCTGATCATCGTCGGGCTCGCCGGCGGCGGGCTCGCGGTCGTCGAGAAGAGCGCAGCCGGCATCGAGATCAAGGAAGAGGCCGGAGCCGACCGCACCCGGCGCCTCTCGGAGCTCGCGCTCTCGAACACGCCGGCCGAGGTGCTGGCGAACGGCGAAGCGGCTTCGGGCAAGGTGCGCGACATCGCGCTCGTGCTGCTCGCCGCCGACGCGTTCGGCGCAGCCGACCGCCTCGTGCGCGACTCGGTCGAGTACGCGAAGACGCGCGAGCAGTTCGGCGTGACCATCGGCCACTTCCAGGGGCTGAAGCATCAGCTGGCCGACATGGCGTTGGCGAACGAGCCGAGCCGCGGCCTCTTCTGGTACGCCGCGCACGCGCAGGATCACGTCGACGACGAGGCGGCGCGGGTGGCCGCCGTCGCCAAGGCGCACATCACCGATCGGTCGATGCAGATCTCGCGTGATGCGGTCGAGGCGCACGGCGGCATCGGCTTCACGTGGGAGTGCGACGTGCAGATCTGGTTCAAGCGCGCGATGTTCGACCGCGCCTGGCTGGGCTCGCCGTCGGTGCACCGCGAGCGTCAGGCCCAGATGGCCGGCTGGTAGGGGGCTTCGTCGCGGCGACCGGGCTCGTTCCGGTCGCCGCGACCTCGTCGCGCGCCCAGCGCGGCGACTCGCCTCGGCCCGGGGTCGGAGGGCCCTGACCGAGCCCGGCGCGCGATGCGCCCAGCGCTGGCAACCTGTGCGGTGCGCAGTACGATCCGCGGCCTCCCCAAGCAGGAATCGCGTTGCCTCCTCCCGCGTCAACCGACACCGCGCTCGCAGAAGCCATCGACCATCACCGAAACGGTCGCATCGAAGCGGCACTGCAGGGCTACGCCCAGGTGCTGCAGGCGAACGCCGATGAGCCCACGGCGCTCAACCTGCTCGGCATGCTGCACGTGCAGTTCGGTGACCGGAAGGTCGGCGCGCAGCTGATCATGCGCGCGACGCAGGTCGCGCCCGAGTACGCGGGCGCCCACTGCAACCTCGGCACCGCGCTCGTCGAGCTGGGCGAGCGCGACGACGCCCGGCGATCGTACGAGAACGCGGTGGCCGTTGACGCGAGCCACGCCGAGGCGCAGAACAACCTCGGCGTGTTGCTGCGCTACGCGGGGGATCTCGCTGGATCGATCGCCCATCTGCTGGTCGCCACCGAGGTCGCCCCCGATTGGGCGACGGCCCAGCTGAATCTGGGCAACGCATTCGCGCAGAGCGGCAACCACGAGAAGGCGATCGGTGCCTACAACCGAGCCGTCGAGGCCAACCCGCGGCTCGACGAGGCGTATCGCATGCTCGGCCTCGCCTACTACGCTCGCGGCGATCTCGAGCGCGCCGAGATGATCTTTCGGCGGCTGCTCGACTTCGACCCCGAGAACCCGGTCGCCCCGCACATGATCGCCGCGGTGACAGGCGACACGGCCACCGAGCGCTGCCCGCCCGAGTACGTGACGAGTACGTTCGACGACTTCGCGGAGACCTTCGATCAGAAGCTCGCGCAGCTCGACTACGCCGGGCCCGAGCTGGTCGTGAACGCAGCGCTTCGACACGTGCCGGGCGACCGAGGCGACCTGCGCGGTCTCGATCTCGGCGCCGGCACGGGGCTCTGCGGTCCGCTCCTGGCATCGCGCACGCGGGAGCTGATCGGCGTCGACCTCTCGCCCGAGATGCTCAAGAAGGCGTCGCGTCGCGAGGTGTACGCCGAGCTCGTCGTGGCCGAACTCGGCGACTACCTGCGCGGCGACGTGGGTGCGTTCGATGTGATGGTGTCGGCCGACGTCCTCATCTATCTCGGCCGGCTCGACGCCGTCTTCGGCGGCATTGCTGCGCGGCTCGCGCCCGGTGGGGTCGTCGCGTTCTCGGCCGAGGCGTGCGAGCCCGAAGAAGGGTCGGGCTACGAGCTGCGCCCGAGCGGCCGCTTCGCGCACGCGCGGCTCTACATCGAGCGTGTTCTCGCCGAAGCCGGCCTCGAAGTGCTCGAGATCGAACGGGCTACGCTGCGCAAGGAGCTTGGCGAAGACGTTGCCAGCTGGATCGTCGTGGCGAGGAAGCCCGGCGAAGCGGGCTGAGAGCCGATCAGCGTCGGCCGAGTCGCCGCGCCCGGCGCGCGCCGAGCGTCGCGAGGGCCGCGCCTACGAGCAGCCCGCCCACTGTGCCGAGCACCGGCACCGGCGGGCTCGGGAACGAGTTCTCGTCGTTGGGATCGGTGCCCGCCTGCACCTCTTCGAGGTCGTCGAAGCCGTCGTCGTCGCTGTCCGGGTCGAGCGGGTTGGTGGCGTAGGTGCCGATCTCGAGCACGTCCGACAGGCCGTCGCCGTCGTCGTCGGGATCGCAGGCGTCGCCGAGCGCGTCGCCATCGAAGTTCGCCTGCGACGGGTTCGGCGTCGTCGGGCAGTTGTCGCTGGCATCGGGCACGCCGTCGTCGTCGTCGTCGAGATCGCACGCGTCCCCGAGGCCGTCGCCGTCGGTATCGGTCTGTGAGGCGTTGGCGACGTTCGGGCAGTTGTCACTCGCGTCGGGCACACCGTCGCCATCGCTGTCGGTGGGCCCCCCGCCGCCTCCGCCGCCGGCTGGGGCCGGGGCGGTGATCTCGCCGACCCAGGTGAGGCTTCCGGCCGCGTCCACCGCGGCGGCTGAGGGCCCGGGCTCGAAGAGCCCGGCCGCCGACGTCAGCGTCTGCACTTCGCTCTCGGGTGCGAAGGGCGCGAAGAAGGGATCGTCGTCGAGCAGCACCGAGGGCGGGTCGCTCTCGAGTCGCGCGGTTCCGCCCGACACGTCGAAGACGATCGTGTCGGCGGGCTCGACCGACGTCGTGATCAGCGCGAGCTGCTCGGCCTCGACGTCGAACACCGAACCCGAGGGCAGCAGGATCACGCCGGCCAGCGTGTGGGCCCGCCAGGTCTCACCGCTGACCAGCACGTACTCCGCCTGAGCGGGCACGCTCGTCAGCGCCAAGACGCTCACGCAACCGACGAGGCTGATGAGGCCGATCGGCGATCGACGGAGCGATCGCGAGAACACGGGGCGAGAGCAGAGCGCGCGCAGCATGAACGAACCCGTTTCGGGACGGTCGGTCTAGAAGGAGGCGTTCTTGGCGCGATCCCAGCACGACTCTTGCCACAGATCGAACTCCGCCGTCTTCGTGTTGAACTTGCGGTACTCGAGGCAGACCTTCACGTAGTCGAGGGTGAGTGTCTCGGCTACGCCGTCGTCGCCGTCGCCCGCTCGCCCGCCATGAGCCACCTTCGAGACGAGCACTGTCGTGAGCGTCATCTTCATGAACTCCGCATTGCCCTTGCTCGTCTGGCGCGTCGCCGTCAGGATCGCTTCGTCGAAGAAGGTGCCCTCGGTCGCGTACGTCACCAGCACGGGCGTGGCCGCGTCGACGCTCTTGATGATCTTGAGGCTCGAGAGGTTGGCCTTTCCGCCGCCACCCCCGCCCCCGATCCCGATGGCGTCGCCCGAGTTCTCTGCAGCCCACGACCAGGCGAGCACGTCGATCTGGCCCTCGTACCCCTGCGTGACCGACTCGCCCTCGGCGGGATCGATCTGGAGGAACAGGTCGTCGGCGTGGGCGGGCTCATCGATGCCCTGGGCAATGAGGGCGACGGCGGGAAGGGCGTACTTGAGCGAGCGCTTCATGATCGGGTCTCCAGTGGCGGCATGAGACGAGCGGGGGTCGCAGAACGACCCGCGGCGTGGATCGGCGGTGTAAGGTGCGTTGCGGTCCGCGTTCATCATCTCGCATTCCTCGACGCCGAACAACTCGAATGCGTGGAGGTGAGCGGGCAATCCCGTCCATCTGCCGGTCGAGTGCGCGCCCGCTGCTCGCTCCGGACAAGTCGCGTCGCTGGTCAGCATCACTCGGGAGGGGCGGTCGAAACCGTCAGCTCGCCGGCTCGATCTCGAGGTCGCGCAGTCGCGCGAGCGCCGCCGCGATCTCGTGTCGCCGCGGGCGCGCCAGCGCACCAGGATGTGGGCCGTCGCGGTCGCGCGGATCGAGCGCGAGTGCGTCGAGACCGGCGCGCTCGACCAGCGACTCGACCTCGTCGAGCAAGTCGGCGACCGACGCGCCGCGCCGGCGCGCGCGCAATGACTGGCTGATGCGAAGCAGTGCCCCGGCCATCGCGCGCGCCTGGCTCGCATCGGCGATCTGGGCCACGCCGCGCAGGTCGATCTCGCGCTCGCCCCAGGCGATGACGTCGCGCCCGCGCACCTTGATGGCGGTCTCGCGCCGCCCGCTGCGAGCGTCGAGGCTCTCGGCGCGGGGCTTGCGCTCAGAGCCCCAGCCGGTCGCCGCGCTGGCGGCCGGCCGTCGGCCCGTCTCTTCCGACTGGGCGATTGCTTTCGCCCGCTCGGTGGCATCACTCGCCCGGTACGCCTTCATCGCGATCACGGTGTCCGCAACATCGAAGTAGTCGCCGCTGCCGCCCATGACGAGCACGGTCGAGATGCCGCGCTCTTCGAAGAGTGCGCGCACGCGATCGAGAAACGGTGTGATCGGCTCGTCGCCGTCGGCGATGAGCGCCTGCATGCGTGCGTCGCGCAGCATGAAGTTGGTGGCACAGGTGTCTTCGTCGAGCAGCAGGCCCGTCGCCCCCGATTCGATGGCTTCGATGATCCCCGCCGCCTGGCTCGTCGAGCCGCTCGCGTCCGGCGTCGTGAAGTGCTCGGTCGATCGCGGCTCGCCGCTCGCGGGCGCCGGCAGGTGGTCGATGAACGCGCGCAGATCGACGCCGGTCACCGGCCGGCCGTCTTCGGCGCGCACCTTGACGAGATCGGGCGCTGATACGACCCACTCGCGGCCATCGCCCGGCACGTGCGGAAAGACCCCGCACTCGAGCGCCTGCAGCAGCGTCGACTTGCCGTGATAGCCGCCGCCGACGATCAACGTGACGCCGCGCGAGATGCCCATGCCGCGGATCGTGCTCGGCCCGTCTTCGACATCGCCGTCGACCGGGTGCAGCAGCTCGAGCTCGACCTCGAGCGACGGCGGGCTCTCGAACGCGATCGCGTCGCCCGCACGCATCGGTTGATCGCTGTCGCCCGCGCGTCGCGGCAGCACCGATCCGTTCGCGACGAACGCCACGAGATCGCGCGCCGCGAGCTGATCTCGCAGGTGCGCCTGACTCTCGACACACGCGACGAAGCGGCGAATCGATGCCTGGGGCAGGGCGCCCCAGCGAAGCGCCGAGTCGGCGAGGTGGGGGAGCGTCTCGCAGAGGAGCGTCTCGGCGGCGCCGCCGAGAATGCGACGCCCGGCGGCGGGCAGGCCGACCTCGAGGCGCGCTTCGACGAAGTCGTCGCCCAGCACCACCGCGCTGCGCTCGAGCACCGTCTGTGCACCGTCGTCGATCTCGAGCAGGCCGCTCTTGCCGCTGCCCTGACGGCTCCAGCCGCGCAGTGCGATCGCGTCGGCCACCGATCGGGCGAGCGCATCGCGAAGCGCGACGGCGCGCGTGCGGTTCGCGTGGAGTTCGCCGGGGATCGCCGCGTCTTCGAGCGCCACGCGCAGACGCACACGAGACGGGGCCGCGAACGGGTCGCCCTGAACGCGATCGACGAAGAGGGTGGCGCCGTCGACCGCCCAGGCCCCGCGCAGATCTCTGTACGCCTTGTACGAGCCGCCGTCGAGTCGACGCAGCGTGCGGCCGAGTTCGCCTTCGGGGCGAGCGGCCGCCACTCAGGCGGCGCTCGGCGCTTCGGCGACTTCGCCGCGCGCGGCGCTCTTGGGCGAGCAGGCGCCGTACCAGACGAGCGCCGCGAAGACGAACTGGAAGGGCAGGCGGGCGTAGAGTGCGCCCGCCGACGCGTCGGGGAAAAGCTCGGGGTTCAGTGCCATGTGGATGTTCGCCGGATACACGGCGACGAGCAGCGCGAGCAGGCCGTAGCCCGAGAAGCGCCGGGTGGCCGGCACAAGCACGCCGATGCCGCCGAGAATCTCGAACACGCCGCTCACATAGACGAGCATGTCGGGCGCTGGAAGGTACGGTGGCACGATCGCCGAGAAGAACGCGGTGTTGGTGAAGTGCATGATGCCCGTCACGGTGAACAGCACCGAGACGAGCAGCAGCACGACGACGCGAGGCCAGGTCGGCGGCAGAAAGGCGATGACGTGCGCTCCCGGGTGCAGGCGCACGCTGCTTCGTGGCGTACGCGAACGAGGTGGCGAGAGCATAGCCGCGCTGCCCGCGCGGGCGCCGCCAACGACCCGGCTCAGAAGAGCTCGAGCTGCGGCGCGGGCGGGCGGCGAAAGTGTTCGGTCGTCGGCGTCGTGCGTTCGCGCGCGAGGCCCGCGCGCCGCAAAGACACATCGAACAGATCGTGGATCTGTTGCGCGAAGATGCCTTCGCCCTTCATGCGCGTCCCGAAGCGTGAATCGTCGAGCGCGCCGCCGCGCATCGAGCGCAGCCGGTTGAGCACCTTGTCGGCGCGCTCGGGGCGGTGCTCGCGCAGCCAGGCCTCGAAGAGCTCTTTCACGCCATGGGGCAGCCGCAGCACGATGTGCCCCGCCGTGCGAGCCCCGGCCGCCGCGGCCGCCTCGAGGATCGACGGGATCTCGTGACAGTTGAGCCCCGGGATCACCGGGGCCACGTTCACGCCGACGGGGATCCCCGCGTCGGCCAGCACCCGAACCGCTTCGAGTCGCATGCGGGGCGACGACGTGCGGGGCTCGAGCACCCGGTGCAGCTCGTCGTCGAGCGTCGTGATCGACAGGCTGACCGCCAGCGCCCCGTGATCGGTCAGCTCGCGCAGCACGTCGACGTCGCGTCGCACCAGCGCGTTCTTCGTGATGAGCCCGACTGGGTTGCGAAACTCGGCGAGCACCTCGAGGCAGCGCCGGGTGAGCCGAGTCTTTCGCTCGATCGGCTGGTACGGGTCGGTCACGCCCGAGAGCCCGATCAGCTTCGGCCGATACTTCGGCTTCAGCAGCTCGTCGCGCAGCAGCTCGGGTGCGTCCTCTTTCACGAGGATGCGGGTCTCGAAGTCGAGCCCGGCCGAAAAGCCGAGAAACTCGTGGCCAGGCCGGGCGTAGCAGTAGATGCAACCGTGCTCGCAGCCGCGATACGGATTGATGCTGACGTCGAACGGCACGTCGGGGCTCGCGTTGCGGCTGAGGATCTTGCGCGTCGGGTCGCGCAGAAAGAGGGTGTCGGGGTGGGGGCGCAGCGCCGCTTCGTCTTCGCCGTCGAGCCCCGCCGCCTCGGGCGCGTCGTCGACGTGATCCGCCAGGCGGATCGCCGCGAGCGCCTCTTCATCGCGGTCGTAGTGGTACCGCTCGAAGCGATTCGTGGGGTTGTCGAGCGCCCCACGGCCGCGCAGGGCGCCCGCCGGAGCGGTCTGGGCCACGCGTGGGGCGGGCGTCTGCGAGAGAGGCAGGGTGGGCTTCGGGATCGTCGACATGAGGCGAAAATAAGACGAAAGTCGGTTCCGGTCAACTCGCCTGAGGGTTAGTAGATAAGGGGGTCGAAAAGGGCCGCCTTGGCTCCTGCGGGAAACTGAACTCAATCCGTTCGAATCTTGATTCTAGTTAGGTCAGCAGGTAGAGAGGCAGGCGGATCGCTCCTCAATCGCGGCTCAGATCAGGATGTAGCGATACGGCCAATGTAGTAGCCATACGTATTCGAGAGGCCGTGGCCTGAGAAGAAGTCGACCGAGCAGCCAGGCTGGCTCACGCAGACGTGAGTAACCCCATTCACGCATTCGAGGACTAGATCTCCGGCTGTACTCTGAGGGATCGTGCTGTGTAACCGGCGCGAGATTCGGGCTCTCGACTCAAAACCGGTACCGGACCCCGATCAGCTGCCATGACCAGTAGAAGGTGTCGAAATCGCTGGTGACTACGATGTTGAACCGCATCTCGTTCGTCAGCGCGATCTCCTCCGTGAGATCGAACTCGAGCCCCATGATGATAGGGAGGAGGAAATTCGTTTCGTTGAAGCCGAACGCACTGAAGTGAGTGAAGCCTGCACCGAGGCCGACGTGAGGCGTCAGATTCGCGAGGACGACGTTGTCGCTCTCGTCGAAGAGGTTCAGGTGCACCACTCCGTCGAGTGACATCGAGATTCGCGTGAAGCTGCTGCCCGCCAGCAGCTGGAAGGTCGGAGCCGCTGAGAACAACTCGGAGAAGCGGTACGGCGCATCCAGCTGGAGCACGAACTGTCCGGGGCTGGCGGCGGCGCCGATGCCCCCGCCCACTGACCAGCCGGTCGGGTCGTCGACCTTCTTTGCGCTCTCGGCCCGCACGGGGGCGACCATCGAGAGTGAGGTGATCAGGGAAACCGTGGCCGCAACGAAGCGAATCATGGATCGACTCCTGTGGAAATCTGGCTGCTCGAGTACCTGGTGAATCGCCAGTTGTATCGGTCGAGCAAGTGAATGCCGCGGGATCCTAGCGCTGAGCGCGAGGCAGTCGCTGATCGTTTCCGCCGTCAGCTGGAATAGTAGGTAGGGGGTCCAACAAAGCCGCTTTCGGTCTTGCGGGGATCCACAGCCCCGCTCTCTCGTCTTGGCTCTGGTGCGGCGATCGTTCGGCCTAGCGCTGATGTGGCGCCTCGCCCTCGACTCGTCCCGGTATTGGGTTCGGTGTGAATGCGGGGTTTTCGGCCCCCTTGTCTAGCCGCGCACCGTCTGGCTGGATCGACACGGAGGCCTGCAGGACGGACAGCGTTCGGTACTCGGTCCCACGCTGGCCCCGCAGTCGGCGCAGATGCGATCGAGCAGATGCCTCGGTCGCTTGCTGGAGGGCCTTCGTCGCCGGCGAACCCCATCCCGCGCTCGGCTCCGATTCTCCTGCGTGAGAGGTGTCTTGAGCTTGATCTTGTCGGTGCGGCGACTCCCCGCGGTGGGATCGACTAGTAGCCGCTTCGCGACGTACTCCGCGATTGGCGCGATCAGCCTCCGCCAATGATTCTCGGTCTTCATGAGCTGTTCGGTGAGCGGTGGCATGAGACGGCAGACCCCGTCGCGAGTCTCGAAGAAGTCAGCCTTCCGGAAGATGTTGCTCTGGACGAGGTCGAGCACCCATGCATCGACCTCAGGACGGATCGGCTCCATGAGATCTGCGGCCAGTGAGTCCCGCGACTGCAGGTCCGCGTGCATGAGCCCGATGCCGGGGTCGAGGCCTACTCCCAGGCAGGCGATCCGGGCCTCTGTTTCGAGGATCGCGTAGAGGTAGTTCAGAATCGCATTGATCGGATTCATCGCTTTGCGCGGACTCTTCGTCACGTACGAAGTGCGCTGCACGAAGGCCTTCCAGTGCTCGGGTACGCGCTTCTCATCCTTGCCGATAAACCGCATCGGCAGATCCGACCAGGCCGACCAGTAGGACAGCGCTCCGGTCGCCTCATGCGAACGCAAGGCTTTGATCGACTCCGCGCCCCGCGCCTTCTCGAAGGCTTCACCTACATCATTTGCGGGCGCTCGGCAGAGACGAGACACAACAGATGCCTGTGACTCCAGCTTTGTGAGGATCAAATCCCGCGCAATCTCCAGGCCACGACCCGTATCGGCTGCCATCGCCTGAGCACGCCGCAGCCTGGGGTCGCGAAGGCCCAGAGGGCCAACTGCCGCGATCACGTTCCCGTCGTTGTCGATCTGAGAGAACCCCACACCGATGTCCGAGAGCCAGCGCAGAGCGTCGAACGTGATCTCGCCGGTGTGCCCGATGACAATCACGCGGTCGAGGTTGCGAGATGGCCGGGGAATGCGGATCCGGCGTCGATCGCGGCCGACGCCGTCCTCCGCAACGAGATATCCACGCTCGACCGCGATGCGGATTCCGTAGCCGCGGAGCATCAGTGTGCCGGACTTGACGGGTGATTCATCGAGAATGACGGGCATCGCTTCTCTCCTCGGTCGATAGCTGCGGTCGCTCCGTGAGCGCATTCGTCGTCACGAGCCAGTCGCGCGCGCGAGTGTATTGCTCGCGTCCATGCTCGACCTGCCTGAACCCCGCCCAGGTGATCACGAGCAGCTTGCACATGAACGGGTCGAAGTCCTCGCGGTAGCTGAGGGCGACCCTGGCAGCGAGCGGATGCAGCCGATCGCCGATCTTCTCGGCCACCGGATCGGCGAGCCTCAGAAGCTCTCGCAGCTCGTCGCGCGCCGCACAGAAGTCCTCGTCGGACGTGTGAGCAACGACTTCTGGGAGATACGTGAAGAAGGGCGGCTCCGAGTCGTCGAGATCGTCGAGGTCGACGCCCGGAAACTGGACGACGGCTTGGAGCCGTTCATGCATCGGGTCCGAAGCGTCGATACGAACTCCGGACATGACCTTCAGTATCACGATGATCGGGGTGGGGTCTCCGTCATTCACCAGGCGCCGCCGCTGATGAAGGTCAGGAGGAGCGATGAGATCAACGCAAGGAGCTTCACGATGCCCGTCTCCATGTTGGTTCGATCTGGTACGTGCGCGGGTGAGTCACCCGACGCCGCCTAGAAGTCGAACCCGAGCGTCACGAACTGAGTGCCGTTGCGGTGGGGGCTCTTCAGCTCGAGCCGTGAGAGCGTGGCCTTGAGGCCCTTTCGTTCGTCGATGAGCGACTCGATCTCGGCGTCGATCTTGTCGCGGCGGCTGGCGCGACGGCCCAAGACGATGCCGCTGATGAGCGTGATCGAGCCGCCCGCGATCATCATGACGACGCCGCCGACCTGTGCGCCGATCCCCGAGCCTGGGCCGGTACACGGTCCGTATTCGCTCGCTCGCCCGTCGCACTGAGCGACCCCGACGCCGAGCAAGACCCCGCCCAGGGCGACCGTGCCCAGCCCGACGGCCGTTCCGATCGCAGGCCCGCGCGTCGAGATCTTCGCGCGTTCGGCGTCGAGCGACTCGAGGCGCAGATCGATCTCTTGGCGACGATCGGGCCCGGTGACCAGCGATTCCTCCGCCCAGGCGGGGCCGCTGATGAAGGTCAGGAGGAGCGACAAGAGCAGGGCGCACGACTTCACGATTCGATTCTCCAAGACAGTTCCGTTCGGTGATTCGGGTTTCGGCTGATCGATCGACGCGTTTCAGAAGGTGAAGCCGAGCGTCACGAACCGGGCACCGTCGCGGAACGGGGTGCTCAGCTCGATGCGCGACAGCGCCTCGGCGAGCGCCTCGCGCTCGTGCATCAGCGCTTCACGCTCCGCCTCGATGGCGCGGCGACGTTTCGCGCGCTTGTTCCAGAGGAGGCCGCCGACGATGGTCGAGATGCCGCCGACGCCGAACAATGTGATCCCGGTGACGCCTGCGCCCACGCGGGGTGCGCATTCATCGAATGCCTCGCGACACGGTCGGGCGAGCGAAGCCAACGCACCCACGCCACTCAGGAGGGATGTGATCCCGAAGATCGTGGCCACCTTGGGGCCTTTGGTCGAGATCTCCTCGCGCTCGGCCTCGAGGGCCTCGATGCGCAGGTCGATCTCATGGCGGCGGTCGGGTCGGGTTGCGACGTCGTCGAGCGCCCAAGCTGGGGCGCTTGCGAGGGTCATCACGATCGAGAGAATGAGGGCGCAGGTCTTCATCGGTGTTGCCTCCTGAATGAAGTCGGTGCCCGAGCCGGGCTCGATGTCATTCTGTAGGGCCGAAGATGGATGCGTGACTTGAAGCCGTTTCGTGGGTGAGGTCATTGGGTCGATGGCCCGCTTCGACGCGCGTCGATCAGGCGCGAGGCGGTCTCAGAACCGGACGCCGAGCGTCACGAACTGGGTGCCGTCGCGGAAAGGGGTGTTCAGCTCGATGCGCGAGAGCGACTCGGTGATGGCGTTGCGCTCCTTGATCAGCAGCTCTCGCTCGGCATCGATCTTGTTGCGTTGCTTGACCCGCGTGCCCCACACGATGCCGCTGATGAGCGTCGTGACGCCGCCGACCGAGAGCAAGGTGATCCCTGCAATGGATGCACCCCAGCGGTCTCCGCAAGAGCGGTCGGCGCTTCGGCACCCCTGCGTTGCGACGACGATCGCGATCGCACCGCCCAGCAACCCTCCGATGCCCGCGAACGTCGCCACCTTTGGCGCCGTCGTCGAGATCTGCTCGCGCTTGTAATCGAGCAGCTTGAGGCGCAGGTCGATGTGCCTGCGAACGTCCGTCGGCGCCAGCGCTTCGTCGTTCGCCCATGCCGGGCAGCTGGCGAGGGAAAAAATGAGCGACAACATCAACGCGCAGGTCTTCATCGAGGTTCTCTCCCTGAACGAAGTCGATGCCCGAGGGCGGTTTCGATGTCGTTCGTTGCGGCCGAATGTGGATGTGTGATCCGAAACCTCATCGCCCTTGAAGGCGTGGCGCGGATGGACCGCTTCGATGTTCGAAAGTCAGACGCCATTCGGTCTCAGAATCGAACGCCGAGCGTGACGAAATGGGTGCCGTCGCGGAACGGGGCGCTCAGCTCGATCCGCGAGAGCGACTCGGTGATGGCGTTGCGCTCCTTGATCAGCAGCTCGCGCTCGGCGTCGATCGTTCGGCGCCGTTTCGCACGCTTTCCCCACAAGATCGCGCCGACGACCGTCGAGGCGCCGCCCGCCGTCATGAGCATCAAGCCCGCTGTGATGGCGCCGACTGGAGCGTTCTCGTCGTTCGTGGCCTGTGGCGCAGCGAGCAGCGCCACCGTGCCGCCCACGACCCCCAGAACGCCGAAGATCGTGGCCAGCTGCGGTCCTGTCGTCGAGATCTGATCGCGCTCGGCATCGAGCTCCTCTACGCGGAGGTCGATGTACCTGCGAACGTCGGTCGGTAGGAGCACTTCGTCGTTGGCCCAAGCAGGGCTGCCGGTCAGAGTCACGACGATCGACAGGATCAACGCGCAGGGCTTCATCGAGCTTTCCTCCCAGACCGAATCGGCGTTCGAGGGTCGATTCGATGTCGATCGTCGCATGCCGATCAAGAATGAATGCCGCGAAGGCGTGTCTCTGGTGAGCTGATGGGGCGGGTGCGGCCCTCGCATCGTGCAGCCCCAAGAGCGCGCTGTCTCAGAAGCGAACGCCGAGCGTCACGAACTGGGTGCCGTCACGGTGTGGGCTTCGGATCTCGACGCGGGAGAGCGTTTCGCTGAGCGTCCCGCGCTCTTTGATGAGCGACTCGCGCTCGGCATCGAGCGCATTGCGCTTGTCGGAGCGGCGACTCCATACGGTGCCGCTGATGAAGCTGGTCACACCGCCAATGGCGATGAGCGCCGCGCCGCCGCCAATGGCAGCGGTGCCTGAAGGCGAGCCGTCGGGATCGTTGTTGCGGGCGATCCCGCCTCCGAGAACCAAAGCCCCGACCGCGGCGATGCCGAGCCCAATGAAGGTGTAGACCGCCGGTGCCGCGACCGAGATCTGATCTCGCTCGGTTTCGATCTCTTTGATCCGAAGGTCCAGTTCGTGGCGCCGGTCGGGGCCCGAGACGATCTCGTCATCGGCCCAGGCCGGGTTGCTCGCGATCGTGAGCAGGATCGACAGGATCAACGCGCAGGGCTTCATCGACGGTGTCTCCAGGACAGACTCGATTCAACAGAGTCGCTTCGACTGCGCGTCGCTCGTGGATCCTACCACGCCGCACACAGCGCAATTGACGTCGAAGCGCCGAACGAGCTCGGTTCGCTTCGACGTGCACACAGTGTGCAGCCGAAATCTTTCAGTTCCATCGGTCCAATCGTCATGATCGCGTTGAGCGCGTGGACGCCGAGTCAGTGCAAAGATTGTTTGTGGCATAGGTTGCGCTCGACGCATGACGACCCCTGAGGTGTGCGGGTTTCGTGACATCATGCGCTCGAGACATGCTGTGGTGATGTTGTTTCGCTTCTTTACAACGTCATCGATCGGTGCAAGCCGTCAATCGAACGCGCTGGCGACACCGAGATGTCGACCGGACGGCTTGCTCGCGCTACGACCCGTTCGCGGGGCGATACGCGCGCATCGAAATCGTGGCGCGAACGACGACGGATGCCGACCCACGCTGCGTTGGTTCGACAAACAGCTTCGTGCGTGTGCGAGACGTATCGATCCCTTCGCGTCGTTGGGCTGAGCGCGCGACGAAAGGGCGTGGACCGCGGTGTGGGCTCGCTACTGCTCGGGCTCGGCTTCGAGTGCTTCGAAGTGCGCGAGGGGCACGCCACTCGAAGGAGCGTGCTCTTCGCGCGTCGCCACGTGGCCGCCGCGTCGGTCGGCGCGGAGCGAGCGCGTCTCGGCGATCCAGCGCATCAAGCAGTGCCGAACGAAGAGCATCATGAGCAGCCCGACGGTGAAGCCGGTGAACGTCATGATCAAGCGATGGTGATCGGCACTCACGAGCGTGCGGTCGCCCGATGCGACGAGGCCCCAGAGATTGCGGAGCCCGCGCACCTCGAACCAGCGCGTGACGAGGTGCGCGGTCGCGAAGCCCGCCATCCAGCCGACCAAGTTCACGACCACCTGGTGCGTGAAGAAGTCGACGGCGCCGCCCCAGGTCGGCCAACGGATCGACTGCACGACCCGCCATCCCCCCTCGACCACGTCGGCGGCGAGCTCCGCCGAGAGGCTTCGCGCTTCGGGTGAGCCGACACGCGCCGTCGCGCGTCGAAGCGCGCCGAAGAAGGGAGGCGTCGGTCGCGTATCGGGGGAGGGCGGGGCGGGGGCGTGCAACATGGGCTCCAGAGACGTCGCAGGTGCACGCCGCGGCCGGGCTGCACCCACACCTCATCGGTTGGAGCGCGGTCGACCTTGTGATCGTGTGCCCCTAGATCGCTGCGCGGGCGCGCGACCGGCAGCTCTTGCGCAAACGATCGGCAGCCACACGCGGTCGGTCGACCGCCACCTACTGAACCCGCTCAGCGGTCAGCGACCAGTCGAGCTCGACGAAGCATGCATCCTGGGTCGCGGTGCCGGGCATCGCGACGATCGACGTGCCGGAGTCGATCACGCCCTCGGTGCGCGAGAGACACCTTCCGCCGGGCGGTCCCACGTTGACGAGCCAGCATCCGTCCGACTCGGACCACCGGATGTCGCTCCCCGCCGACAACTCGAACTGCGGGCCCTCGGTATCGGCCTCGGACCAGTCGACGCGGTAGTCGAGGCTCCCGCTACGAGACGTCCAGTAGAGCGTCTCGGCTGCGATGTCGAGATCGATGGTCTCGCCGGCGTTGGCGGGGACCTCGACGTTCGGCGAGTTGGTGATCCGTGTGCTCCTGAAGAACGCGAACTCGGTCTGGATGAAGAAGTCGCCGGCGGCCGCAGACGGCGAGCCCGTGAAATCGTCGCAGTCTTCGATGACGTCGAGCACGTCGGCCGCCATCGTCAGACGATATGTACGGCCGGGCGGATCGGCCTCGACGATGATCTCGATGCGACGGTTGAGCGCTCGGCCGTTCTTGGTGGCATTGGTCGCGATCGGGAAAGCGCCGCCGACGCCGTCGGAGTCGAACGCGAGCCGTTCGCCGCCCACGATCCCGATCAGATAGCTGGCGACGGCGCCGGCCTGTTGCTTCGATTCTTCGACTCGACCATCGGCGTCACCGCGGTCGTCGGTGTGCCCCACGACCATGTACCGGGCCGCGGGCATCGTCGCGAAGACCATGGCGAACTTGTCGAGCGTCGGGTGCGAGACAGGGTCGAGGCCGAACGCCGTGCCGAAGTCGTAGCGGATGTCCTGGAACGTCAGCCGCGTCTCGGTGCCCTGCGTTTCGATCTCGACCGCTTCGCCTTCGAAGATCGCGGCAAAGTCGGCCTGCGGGACGGCGCCGGCTTCGCCTCCTTCTTCGCCGCATGCAATGCCGAAGAAGCTCACCAGCAGAAGACCCAGGACCGCCCAGCCGTTGCGCACGTCGAACCCCAGCATGTTCCAACCACTCCGTTTCACTTGGATCGCGCCCACCATCGGCCGCGGCGATCGGCGGGCTGCCGATCGATCGAGCTGCCGGTTGGCAGCGTCGGGTCGCATCATCGGGTGGTTCGGCGCAGCCACCCATGGGCCGAATGGCACGGGTGTGGATGGATGGGGGGCAAAGCGCGCTGCCCGAGTCGTCGCGACGGCGCAGGCCGAGTCGCAACTCGCCGGTCTGGCTCGACTTCGTGGCCGCGCGGCCGGGCGGGCGCTCAGCGCTCGTCGTCGACGGCGTTGGCGCAGCCGTCGGGGTCGACGAGCACGTTGCAGCGGATCGAAGCGCCGGGCACCTCGAGCAGATAGCCATCTCGCGCGCTCGGCGTCAGCGCGTTCGTGCTCACGTACTGAGCGCCCGAGAGCAGCGACGAGAGCGCGACGCGGCGGTTGGTGTCGGCGTCGCGGTGGGGGTCGTCGGCGGTCGTCGTGACGAGGAAACCGTCGCGCACGAGCGCGAGGATTCGCGCGCGACGGTGGTCGCCGATGAAGCCGCGCAGGCGCTCGCGCAGCACGTCCCGGTAGTCGCGCGATCGCCGCGCGTTCTCGAGCACGATGGCGAGATCCTCGCTCTCGGGCGCGACCTCGGCGCGCATCCGCTCTTCGAGCGCATCGACGGCTTCGAGGTGACGCTGGCGCGCCTCGTCGCGCGTGTCGAACGAGACCGAGCGCAGCTCGCGACGCAGCCGCCAATCGACCTCGGGCGTCGGCGCCTTGGCTTCGCTCGTGAGGTCTTTCTCTGCGCCGGCATCAGCATCGGCTGAGGGCTCGCCGTTGACCACGCTCTGCCTGTCGGGCGAGGGCTCGGTATCGCCCTTCGACCGGTTCTGTCGGGCTGCGTCCTCGTCTTCGTTCTCGCTCGACCCCGTCTCGTCGCCTTGGCCTTGCGCGATCAGCCACAGGTTCTTCCACCAGGCGACGAACGCGTTGTCGGTCGTCGGGGGCTCGGGGTACACCTGCAGGGCCGCGAGCTCGGGATCGGCGAGGGCCTCTTGCCCGAAGACCTGCATGTCTTCGAGGGTCGGCACCGAGTTGTCGATCTTGAACGTCGCGGCCCAGGGCTCGGTCGGTGCGCTCGAGCGCACGAACATGAGCCGGCCTTCGAGATTGCGCAGCGGGCTCAGCCCGACGTACTCCTGTCGATGCTCGCTCTCGTCGAGCAGCGCGAAGATGAACTTGCCTTCGAGCGCATCGAGTGTGGGCCAGCCATGATGAGTGATGGCGTCGGGCAGCGTGCGCTCGCCGCGCCGAAGGTCATCCGGCATGAGGATGCGTTCTCGTGGGATGACCTCGAACACCGCCTCTTCGACGCGCATCAGGTCGACGCGCTCGTAGAAGCCGAGCGACATCCAGCGGTCGATGGGCGTCTTGTCCTTGGGCTCGAGCCAGATGAGAACCGGGGCGTGCACCCCGCCGCGTTTCTCGGACCAGTCCATGACCTGCTCGAGGCAGATCTGCAGGGTCTTGCAGCTCGTGTGGTTGTCGATCCACGGCACGTGCAGCACCCGGATCGAGTCGTCGAAGCGGCGCATGTGCAGGTCGAGCTCGATCTGTCGCACGGCGCCCGGGCCACCCGGCACACCGTCGAGCTGCTCACCGAGCGGCGGCTGCGCGTAGCGATGCTTCGCCGAGAACGCGATCGGCAGAAACGGCAGGCCGAACAGGCGCGGCCACAGGTGGTACGAGTTGTGCGTGCCGATGAAGCGCAGGCCGTTCAGCGGGATGCCGCCGAAGATCTCGATGTCTTCAGCGTCCGAGGGCAGCTCCTGCATCAGGTCGGGACCGATCGGATCGACCGGTCCACCCTTCTGGGCGCAGGCGAGTGAAGCGAGCACGAACAGGCTCGCGGCAGCGCGAGCCCACCGGTGCGTTCGTGCGCCGCGAAGGCGCGGCCCGGGCGCGGGGGTCGAGCGGCTCATCGGCGCACGCCGCCGCGCGGATGCGCGCCAGGGTGCCTCGGCTCGGGGTGCATCGAAGGGACGTTCTCCGTTGGGGTGCGCGGCCGGAGCTTCGAGCTTGCGCGCGCCGGTGGCAAGTCGTTCCGTCCGACCCGTGCAAGGCCTTCGATCAGGGCGCGAGCGGGTCGCTACGGGCTGTCGTCGCGGCCCCGACCGGCCGGGTTGGTCGTGCGACCGAGGGTGAGGATCGTCCACGCGGCCGGCTCGAGTGGGACGGAAACGACGTCGCCCGATTCGACCCGGGCACGCAACTGTGTGGGGGCACCGGTTTCGGGGTTCCAGCGGGTGAGATCGTGGCCGCTGCGAACGAAGCGCAGCTGTGCCGAAGTGGGCGACCACGACTCGTTGAAGACGAGCAGCGTGTCGCCGTGCGGGTGGGTGCGCCGAGCGAGAGAGACCGTGAGCTGCTCGTTCCCTGCTGGCGCAACGAGATCGCCGCGAACGCGGCGCGCGAGCGCCGCTTCGAGCGCCTCGGGGGCCACGCGCTGCGCGTGGGCCTCGAGGCGCTTGCGCGCCGAGCGCACGCGCGCGTCGCGCCCGTCGGCGTCGTGCAGCCCCGGGGCGCGCGCGGGCAGCTGCCCGAGCGTGAACACGGGCACGCCGTGCTCGGCGATCCGAGCCATCGCTTCGACGAGCTCGGGCTCGGCGACGTCGAGCGGGTCGACCAGGAGCGCGCGATAGCGCATCGCCCCGACTCTGAAGCCGTCGCCGTCGGGCTGGGCGCCTGTGAGCATGCGCCGACTCACGCGATCGTGGGTCAGACCGCGCGCACGGAGTGCCGCAGTCGGGGTCGACTCGCCGGCATGGGCTTCGATGCGGCCGAGCTGCAGACTCGCCGCGTCGGGGTAGGTCGCGTCGGGATGCAGCCACGCGACGTCGCTCGCCGGGTCGCCGCTGCTCATCGCGACCGCCGACCGCGCCAGCGCTCGATTGAAGGGCACAATCGCGGCGAGCCGCGCGGCGTCGACGTCGAGTGACATCGGCAGAGGGCCCGCGAGGATGCGTCCGAAGCCGCCCGAGAACGGAAACCAGCGTGCGCCGTCCGCGCGCACGTAGGGCTGCGCGACGCCGTGGTAGACGATGCGGTTGATGCCCGCTGCGAACGCCCGGCCCGCGAGCAGCTGCATCTCTTCGTTCGCGATCGATCTTCCGAACAGCCGCAACGTGATGAACGACTCCGATGAGGCCCACCGGCGCCCGGCGACGTGGGCGGCCGACGACGCGAGCTTCAAGAAGTCGAACGCGCCGCCCGCGAAGAGCCCCTCGCTCTCGGGCACGTCGGCCAGTGCGTACGTGTCGAGAATGTCGCCGTAGCCGCCGTGGGCCTGCAGGCGAAGGCCCAGCCCTCGTGCATGCGACCATCCTGCAAAGCGGGCGACGAAGGCCTCCTCGAAGAGGCCGCTTCGGACGCGCTCGTAGTCTTCGCGCACGCGTTCGGCCCGGCCCGAATCGGCGTCGACGTAGACCGGGCCGCCGAGCCGGCCGAAGAGATCCATCATCTCGGCGTACTTCGACTCGCCGCCGCGCCGGAAGAGCAGCGGCAGGTCGGGCGTCACGTCGTAGCCGGCGCGCGACTCGAACGCATCGAAGAACGCCGCGGTGAAGGGCAGCTCGCCCATCAGCTCGAAGCTGTCGACGAAGACGTCTCGCACGTGTCGAGCGCCGACCTCGGCGAGCAGCGGATCGGCGTAGCCTTCGAGCAGCGCGTCGGCCCCCCGTGCGGCGAGGTGGTCGACGACGCGCGCGTCGGCCTCGGCGCCGGGGAAGGCGCCGCCCATCACGAAGTGTTCGGTCGAGTTGCTGAAGAAGATGAAGACGCGCCACGTTCCGGACGGGGGTGTCCAGCGCAGGCGTCCGTTTGCGACCGCGCCTTCGAGCGCTCGCGCGTGTGAGAGGGTCGGCACGCCCTCGCGGTTCGGGCCGACGCGCGCGGCCACGACAGCCACGAGTTCGGCCTCTTCATCCATCGGGCCGAGCACGTCGAGCACCCACTCGACGCTGCGCCGATAGCTCTGATCGGGGGCGGCGGGTACGGCGACGTCGACCAGGTCGGGGCCTTCGACATCGACATGCGTCATCAGCAGCTGGCGCTCGGCGTTGGCGCGGGCCGTGGGCAGCCCACCGGGCCAGCCGCTGCCGAGGGTCAGGTCGAAGGCCAGGCCATGCTGGCCCGCCGCCTGGGCGGCGTACGCGACGAGCGCGCGATAGCCCGGCGTGCCGACGCTTCGCAGGCGCGGGTCAGCCGCGAGATCGTCTTCGCCGATGCCGAGCAGCAGGGGCTGAAGCTCGACACCGCCGAAGCCGGCCGCCGCGATCGCTTCGAGCTGTGCGTCGATCGCGTCGCGGTCGACGCTGCCGCCCGGCCACCACCAGCGCGCCACCGGCCGGGCGTCGCGCGGCGGGTCGTCCCACGCTCGCTTCGAGAAGATCTCGGGCGCTCGGGTCGCCTCGTTTGCGGCCGCCGCGCCCGAGGTGACGAGCGTGATCGCGAGCGAGCCCGCGCACAGCGCCGCTGTTGCGAGTCGGCCCGGAGCGCCCCAAGCGTTGTCGGTCGAGAGCGGCCCCATGAGGGGGCGAGTCTCGCAGATCACCCCGCACGCCGCCGCGCATCTCGCGCCGTGATAGTCTGCGCGGTCGAAGTGGAGGAGTCGACATGTCCGATCCCGTCGTGATCGAGGTGGCTTCGAACGGCATCACGACCCCTGAGCGCAATCCGGCCGCCCCCCGAGATCCTGAGTCGATGGTGCGCGACGCACTCGCCTGCATCGACGCCGGCGCCGCGATCGTGCACACGCACAGCGATACGCCGATGGCGCCACCCGACGAGGGCGCGGCGCGCTATCTCGAGGCGTACCGACCGATCATCGACGCACGGCCCGACGCGCTGCTCTATCCCACCGTGGCCGCGGGGCCGGGTGGTGTCGAGGCGAAGCTCGGCCACCAACGCGTGCTCGCGGGCGAGGGCGTGATTCGGTGCGGCATTCTCGACCCCGGTTCGGTGAACCTGGGTTCGGTGGGCGAAGACGGCTGGCCGATCCCGATGGACTACGTCTACACGAACTCGCCGAACGAGATTCGCGTGATGGGTGAGCTCTGCCGCGAACATCGGCTCGGGCCGTCGGTCGCCATCTTCGAGCCGGGCTTTCTGCGCGTGATCGTCGCGGCCCAGCAGGCTGGTGCGCTGCCGCCGGGCACGCTCGTGAAGCTCTACTTCAGTCTCGGCGGGTTCCTCGGCTCGGGGCCGCCGATCTTCGGCGCGCCCCCGATCCCCGAGGCGCTCGACATGTACTGCGCGATGCTCGAAGGCACGGGCCTGCCCTGGGCGATCGCCGTGCTCGGGGGTGACGTCTTCAACACGCCGATCGCGAAGCGCGCGATCGAACGAGGTGGGCATCTGCGCGTCGGACTCGAAGACGACCCCGATGCCGAGAGCAACGCGGTGGCCGTCGCGCGGGCGGGCGAGCTGGCCGCGGCGTGCGGACGCGCGGTTGCGACGCCGACCGAGGCGGCTGCGCTTCTCGGCCTGCCCGAACGCGCCTGAGGGCAGGCCGGGCCTCGAAGCTCAGGCGGTGTCGTGGGTTCGATTCGCCTCGATCCAGCCGTTCATCCGCCGCCACTCGTCGCGCAGCCACTGCTTCGCTCCGTCGGGCTCCTTGGGGATGTCGGGGCGCGCGATGCGGTCGAAGCGCACGTGCACCTTGCGGCCGATGAGGCCGCCGCGCCAGATCGCGCCCAACGTTTCGGCGTCTTCGAAGCCGGTGTGGGTGCAGAGCACGACGTCGGCCGTGGGCGCCGCATCGAGCAGGCCGAGCAGCCCGCCCGGCCTGGGCGGCAAGAGCACGCTCAGTGACTCAGCGTACTCGAGCATCGCTGCATCCCCTCGTTCGCGCAGGCTCGCGAGCACGCGATTGCGCTTCTTCTCGGTGAACCGAGTGCCCTCGGGATAGATCAGCACCCCGTCGTGCTCGCCGAGATTGCGGGTCAGCCCCTGTACGCGATTCACCTCACCGATGGTGTCGTCCGTGAAACGATCGACGAAGACGTTCGGCACGCGATGCCCCACGACGTCGAGGCAAGGATCCCACAAGAGCTCGCGCTTGAGGACGTACCGCAGGCGCATGCCGTGCGGCCACGAGATGAGCTTCGAGGCAAGCAGCGTGTCGGCCGTGCTGCAGTGGCGAAGCGCCAACACGTACGGCCCGCGAGCGATCTCGGCGGTGTCCGCGCCGTGCACTTCGAACTCGAGCGAGAAGCAGTGCTTCAGCGCCGTGAAGAGCGTCGAGCCCCACAACGCCTCGAGCCTGAAGTGGATGTCGACCCAGGCCTCGTCCGACATCGGCAGCACGGCCCGGCGAAGCCACAGCGCGGCGGCTGCGAGCAGCCCCATCGACTCGCAGAGCAGGTAGGCCGTGATGGCGGCCAGGCCGCGCAGCAACACCGCGCCACGCCGGCGCACCGCATCGGTGATCGCGGCGGCGACGAGCGTGACCGGGAGCAGGCCGAGCCAGAGGGCGGTAGCGATGAAGTAGCCGGGGATCGTCAGCAGCCGGCGTCGCAGCATTCGGAATCCCCGGTTGTCAGGCCCCCGCGCGGGTCGTGTGGGAGCGGATCAGTGGTGTCGGATGCCGGGGCGGTGCGCGCGGTGCGCGCGCCCCCGCCCGGTCGAGCCCGTCTAGGCGGGCATCTGGTAGCCCGGTGTCGATTTCGACAGGGCGACCTCTTCGTCGGTCATCTCCTCTGCGATGCCTTCGAACAGCGGGGAAGAGAGATAGCGCTCGCCCGTGTCGGGCAGCATCGCGAGGATCGTCGAACCCTTCTCGGCGCGCTCGGCGATGTCCATCGCCACGGCGAACGTCGAGCCGCCCGAGATGCCCGTGAAGATGCCTTCGCTCTGAGCGAGCTTGCGCGACCACTCCATGCCCACGGGCCCGGCGATCGGCACCAGCTCGTCGAAGAACTTCTGGTCGATCGACTCCTGCAAGACGAGCGGGATGAAGTCGGGTGTCCAGCCTTGAATGGGGTGGGGCTCCCACTGGCCATGGCTGCCGGCTGGTGCGCCGCTGTCGCGACGCGCCTGGGCCTCGCCACTCGATACGATCGCGGCGTTGGCCGGCTCGGTGAGGATGATCTTCGTATCGGGTCGGTGCTTGCGCAGCGCGCGCGCGACCCCCGTGACCGTGCCTCCGGTGCCGTAGCCCGTGACGTAGTAGTCGAGTCGTTCGCCTTCGAAGTCGGCGAGGATCTCGGGGCCGGTCGTGTTCTCGTGAATCAGCGCATTCGCGTCGGTTTCGAACTGCCGCGCCAGGAACCAGCCGTTCTTCTCCGCGAGCTCGACCGCCTTGTTGTACATGCCCATGCCTTTCTCGGCGCGGGGCGTGAGCACGACCTGCGCGCCGAGGAAGCGCATCAGCTTGCGGCGTTCGATCGAAAAGCTGTCGGCCATGGTGACGACGAGGGGGTAGCCCTTGGCCGCGCAGACCATGGCGAGACCGATACCGGTATTGCCGCTCGTCGCCTCGACGACGGTCTGACCGGGCTTGAGATCGCCGCTGCGTTCGGCCTCCTCGATGATGCTGACGGCGAGGCGGTCCTTCACCGACGCGGCGGGGTTGAAGAACTCGGCCTTCACGTAGATGTCGACGCCCTCGGGCGCGAGCCGGTTGATCCGGATGCACGGCGTGTTGCCGATCGTGTCCATCACGCTGTCGTAGCGTCGGCCGCGGCCTTCGGTGGTGCGGGGGGCAGTCGAAGTCATCGGGGTCTCCAGTGCGGGGCAAGAGGGGGGCGGGCGCGTTCCATGGGAGGATACGCCGCTGCGCTTCGATCGAGAGCCTACACAGAATCGATCACGCAGGCGTCTCGTTCGGCGTCCCCCTCGGATGCCGGTGTGGCAGGCGGCGTGCCTCAGCCGAGCGTGGCCTCGATCTGGGCCTTGAGCATCGACCGAATCGCGAGCACGTCCTGGCCCTTGGCGGTCTCGATCTGCTCGAGCTCGGGGGGCACGTACCAGTGCAGCCGGCCGGTCTGGTCGTGGTACGCATCCCAGACCGAGCGCGCGACCTCGTCGGCCGAGATCAGACGAAACGGGCCCTCGGTGCCCATGTTCTCGCGGGCCAGGATCGCCTCGTCGGGCGCGCCCGAGTGGTTCGCCGTCGCGTCGAGCAGAGGCGTATCGATGAGACCCGGCAAGACGTCGACGACGCGCACCCCGTAGCGCTCGAACTCGACGCTCAGCGCCTCGGTGAGCCCCTTCACGCCGAACTTGGTCGCCGAATAGACGGCGAGTCGCGGCATGCCGAAGATCGCCGACGACGACGAGGTGTTGAAGCAGAGCGAGCCCTCGGTCTGCTTGAGCAGCGGAAGAGCCGCGTACACCCCGTTGACCACCCCGACGAAGTTGACCTCGATCAATCGTCGAACGAGGTCATGGGGCACGTCGTCGAACCAGCCCGACTCGGCGATGCCTGCGTTGTTGTGAAAGAGATCGAGCCGTCCGCCGGTGACCTCGCCGAAGCGGGCGATGGCGGCGTCGAACGCCGCCTTGTCGGTGACGTCCAGTCGGCCGGTGACGCCGCCGCCCGGTGCGATCTCGGCCTCGAGCTTCTCGAGCCCGGCGGCGTCGACGTCGAAGCCGCCGACGCGCCAACCCTCGTGGGCGAAGAGCCGGGCCGTCGCGAGCCCGATCCCGCTCGCGGCGCCGGTGATGAAGATGGACTTGCGTTCGTCGCTCGCGGCCATGGCGGGGTCTCCTCGTCGTTTCGAGGAGACTAGACCACGATCGGGTCGCTCGCGGGCCTACATCTTCTCGAGCGGCGGCAGGCCGAGCAGGCGGTTGTACGTCGAGTGGTAGTGGTGGAGCGTGGGCTCGTTGCGGCCGAAGACGAAGTGGTCGATCAGACCCGACTCGGCGCTGCGCTGCGAGAGCGAGGCCGCGGCGTAGTCCTCGTCGCGGATGATGTCTGAGAAGGTCTGCTTGATCTGCAAGCTCAGCTCGTCGCCGCTGATCTCGTCGAAGACGCTGGGGCTCGCATAGAACGACAGCTTCGACGTCGAGCGCCCGACTTCGCTCTCGTGCGGCAGCACGCGCACGACGATGACCACGCGCTCGCCGATGTTGAAGAGCACGTTCGGGAACATCCAGTAGACGGGGAACGCCGGGCCGCGGATGTTCCACTCGCTCTCGGGCTGGTGACGCATCACGTCGATCATGCGCGTGCAGAGCACCATGCGGTGGTTTCGTTCCCAGTGATCCCAACCCTGCACGTTGCCGTGGAAGCTCAGGTTGAGCGTGTCCTTGTGGAGCGCGTTGAAGTGGTACGTCTCGCCGAACGTGTCGACGGCGAGCTTCCAGTTGAGCGGCATGTCGTAGGCGTCGGATCCGACGTAGGCGTACTCGTCGAAGCCCCAGCTGTCGAAGTCGGCGCCGAGGCCCTCGAGTGTCTTCTCGGCATCGATCGTGGCAGACGGGTTCGGGTGAATGAGCAGCACGCCGTAGCGCTCGACGGCCGGCAGCTCGACGAGCCCGTGGCAGCTCTTGTCGATCTCGCCGAAGTGCTCGGGTCGCGGCACTTTCACGAGTTCGCCTTCGCTCGAGTAGGTCCAGGCGTGGAACGGGCACATGAAGCGCGTGCGCTTGCCGCGCTCTTCCGACTCGATCGCCACGCCGCGGTGGCGGCAGCCGTTGAGGAAAGCCCGAAAGCGCCCGTCGCGGTCGCGCGTCGCCAGCACCGAGAGGCCCAGCTCGTCGTGGGTCAGGAACGAGCCGTTCTCGGGCAGGTCGCCGCTCATGCCGATCATGCGCGGCTGCTCGTCGAAGAAGAGCTGGCGCTCCTTCTTCGCCCGTTCGGGGCACGTGTACGCGCTCGCGGGGTTCTTGACGACGTGACCGGCATCGAGATTCGTGCCCGTATCGAGCTGATGGATCAGGTGCTTGAGAAGTCGGACCTGCTCGTCGTGCTTCATGACGGGTCTCCGGTCAGGAAAGGGGGGTGGCTTCGGCCGCCGGGCCCGTAGGCCCGCTCGAAGCGATCGAAGATCTCGGCGACCAGGTCGTCGCCGCTCGCGCCCATGATGATGCGGCCGCCGAGCTCGAGCGACATCACGCCATGGATCGAGGCCCAGAACGAGAGGGCGAGGTGCTGCGGGTCGCCGTCGAGTTCGCCGGTCTGGTGCGCGCGATCGAACGCTTCGAAGAGCAGCTCCCACGAACGACGCACCTGCGAGCCGACGCCGTCCGCGCCGATCAACGCGCGGGTCTCGCCGACGTCGCGCAGGTCGAACATCACGCGATAGGCGTGGGGGTTCTGGCGCGTGAAGGCGACATAGCTGCGGCCCTGTCGGCGAATGCCCTCCCAGACGTCGGGCACGTCTCGCCCAGCCTCCTCCTGGAAGCGGCACAGCGCTTCGAACGCGCGCTCACAGACGGCCGCGTAGATCTCGGCCTTGTTCTCGAAGTAGCGATACGGCGTGGCCGGACTGCAGCCGAGCGCGTCGCCGAGCGCGCGCAGGGTGAACCCGTCGTAGCCATGCTCGGCAAAGAGATGGAGCGCGGCGTCGCACAGCCGCTCGCGGAAGGCGTGAATCTCGTCGGGCTGGAGGGCGGGGCGTCCCATGCAGTTAGTCTAACAGCAAAAAATAAACGCTGATCACAAAAAAAGAAGATTCCATTTGCGCATTGAAATCAGGGGTTTGTGTCAGCTTCGGGCGGCCAGCCAGCGTTCGAGATCGGCCCCCGCATGGGCGCGCAGGCGCGCCTGGGCCTCGAATCGCTCGGTCGCCTGATCGATCGCGCGTCGGGTCGACGGCAGGTCGAGCGACTTGAAGAAGCGACTGACCTCGCGGCGATGCGCGCTCGATCGCAGCGCCGGCGTCGCCGCGATCAAGCGGGGCACGTGCATGCCCGGCAGATGGGCGGCGATCTCGGCCCAGCGCGCACGAATGAACGACCAGGTCTCGGCCTGGGCCTTCGGGTGCGCGAGCAAACGGCCGAGCACGAAGACGAGATCCTGACTCGATACCCGACCCGTTGCGCAGCGGTCGAGGGTCTCTGCGATCAGCTCGGGCCGCGTGAACTCGGTGAGTGCGAAGAGCGCGCGCTGCCGGCCCTGGGGCGTGTGGACATGTTGGAGCGCCGCGACGCATCGATCGTAGAGCGCGGCGTCGCCATGAGCGGCGGCGATCGAGAGCCAGGGCACCGTGAGCTCGGCGTCGACCGATGCGTCGCCGTCGAGCACGCGTGCGGCCCAGCCCGGTGCGGCCTCGACGACGGATGTGCGCTCGGCCACACCGCCGACCAACGCGAGCAGCTCGGCGCGGGCGCGTCGTCTCGAATCGTGCACGGGAGCGCGGGCCGCGGCGTCCGCGAAGCCCACCGCGTCGAGCGCCCCCGAGAAGGTCGCCTCGACCCAGCCCCGAAACGCTGGCGCGGTGTCGGGGGACAGGTCGTGGACCAGGCCGCGCGAAAGGAGCGTGACCGGGGTGACGATCGCCTTCAGCACGTCGGGATCACGCTCGTCGCCGAGCGCTTCGATGAGCGCGAGGAGCGACGCCACCGGGGTGACGGTCGCCTGCACGAGCGCCCAGGTGTGGCCGACCAAGCCCTGGCGCTCGACGGGCTCGAGCCGATCCGTCGCGCTGCGCAGCGCCGCCTCCTGCGCCTCGTCGAGCCAGGGGCGGTAGAAGCCCGCCTCGCCGGCATTGCCGTGGATCCAGCCTGCGTTCTGCGCGCTCAGCGTGGCGTCGCGCGGTTCGAGCAGGAGGCGTTCG
Organism: Myxococcota bacterium; assembly: GCA_965250285.1. Classification (GTDB taxonomy): domain Bacteria; phylum Myxococcota_A; class UBA9160; order UBA9160; family UBA4427; genus CAYYSY01. Next base: position 3,227,926 of record OZ252299.1, on the reverse strand, counting down.
GTGCGCACCGCGTCGCCCTGCGCGTCGCCGATGCGCGCGATGACGGGCACGGGCCACGGCGTCTCGTCGGCGCTGCGCTGCTCGGTCGCCCGGGCGCGGCGCGCCGGCACCGTCTGGTGCAGCGTCTGGCTGAGCCGAAACACCGGCTCGCCCGCCGCGTCGCTTCGCTCGATGCGCACGCGGGGGTGGCCGGCCCGCTCGACCCATGCGCGCATGATGCGCGCGACCGGGACGTCGGAGACCGTTTCGAGCGCCGACCACAGGTCGGCGGCCACGGCGTTGTCCTCGAGGTTCGCTTCCAGGTAGCGCCGTACGCCGTCGCGAAACGCCTCGGCGCCGAGATAGCCGGCCAGCATGCGGATCACCGACGCGCCCTTCTCGTAGGTGATCAGATCGAAGTTCTCGTTCGCCTCCTCGGCGCTCGCGACGGGCACGTAGACGGGGTGGGTGTGCGCTAGCGCGTCGAGGTCGAGCGCCGCGTCCTTCCGGTGCTGGAACGTCTGCCAGGTCGACCACTCGGGCCAGATCTGGTCGACGACGTGGAACGCCATCCAGGTGGCGAACGACTCGTTGAGCCACAGATCGTCCCACCAGGCCATCGTCACCAGGTTGCCGAACCACATGTGGGCGAGCTCGTGGCAGATGGTCTCGGTGAGTCGTTTCCGCTCGTCGAAGCTCGTGGTTGCCGGATCGGCCAGCAGGAGCGTCTCGCGAAAGAACACCGCGCCCGCGTTCTCCATCGCGCCGAACGAGAAGTCGGGCACGGCGACGAGGTCGAGCTTCGGGTAGGGGTAGGGGATGCCGAACCAGGCCTCGAGCACCGGCAATGCGCGCTGCGCGACGTCGAGGGCGATATCGGTCAGCGCCGTCTTGCCAGGGGTGGTGATGACCGTGATGGGCGTCTCGCCCGCCGTGGCGACGGGCGAGCGCTCGAGCTCGCCCACCGCGACGGTCAGCAGGTAGGTCGAGAGCAGCGGCGTGCGCTCGAACTCGAACGTGCGGTGCCCCGCTGTATCGACTCGCATCGACGCCACCGGCATGTTCGATACGACGTCGTTCGGCGCGGGGGTCGCGACCGTGAGCGCGTAGCGCGCCTTGAAACCGGGCTCGTCGAAGCACGGGAACAAGTTGCGCGCGCGCGTGGTGCAGAGCTGCGAGAACGCGAAGCGCTGCCCGCCACATTCGACCCGGTAGAGCCCTTCGAGATCGTCGCGCACGCGGCCCTCGAACTCGATCTCGACCCGCACGGGGCCGCGAGGCAGGGGGCGCGCGAATCGCAGTCGCATGACCTCTCGCAAGGGATCGATCTCGATCTCGGCATCGGCGGCGCGCTCGCCGATCAGCGCCCTTGCCCGGCTCGGCTCGAGCTCGGCGGCGTGCAGCGTGAGCGTGCGGCTGCCGCGCTCGAGCACGAGGCCCATGGCGACGTGTCCCCTGAAGGTGGGGCGGTTCGGGTCGATCTCGAGGTGGATATCGACGTCGTTCGGGCGGACGTCGGGCGTCAGTCGAAAACGTCGCGCGCGCCGAATCGCCGCGGCCGACGGGGCCGCGCCGGCCGCAGAGGCGTCGGCGCCGGCTCCAGGGGAACTCAAGAGGCGCGCTCCTCCTCGGCCGCCTTCTGGCGCGAGCGGCTCTCGGCGAGGTCGGCGGGCCGGGTGCCGAGCACCCAGAGGTCGAGCAGCGTCTTCACCCGCGCGAAGGCTTCGCGGGTCTTCGTGCGCAGGCCCTGGTCGGGGGCCACGTCGCGGGCATTGAAGCCGATCGCGTCGATGCCGTAGTGCCGTGCAATGAAGAGCGCGCGGCGATTGTGGAACTCCTGCGAGATGACGATCGGCTGTTCGACCTCGTACGTGACGCGCGCGCGCAGCACCGAGTCGAACGTGCGCACGCCCGCGCCGTCGAGGATCAGCGCGTCTTCGGCGACGCCGCGCGCGAGCAGGGCGTCGCGCATGTATCTCGGTTCGTCGTAGCGCCGGTCGGTGTTGTCGCCCGAGAGGATGAGCTGCTCGACCTTGCCGGTGCGCCAGAGCTCGGCCGCGGCGTCCATCCGGTAGTCGAAGTAGGCGTTGGCGTTGCCGTCGCGCAACCGCGGGGTCGTGCCGAGCACGAGGCCGAACTGTCGGTCGGGGAGCCGCTCGACCTCGGTGAATACGAGGCCGTCCGTGGCGCGCGCGATGGCGACGTAGGCGCCGAGCAGCACGGCGACGGTGCCGAGCGGGACGAGGACGACGAGGACGAGCATCAGACGCAGCATGATACGGGCCCCGCGCGACGCAGATGCTGCGCCCGAGGCCTCGGTGAGGCCGTCGTCATCGCGGGTCTCCTCGTTGGCGCGGCGCGCGCAAGCCGGGCGTGCGTGAAGACGAGGGCGCGCCGCGGGCCCCCCATCCCGGGGCGAAGGATACGAGATCGGCTCGCTTCTGGTTAGCCGGGGGCCGACGTCACCCGAGCGCCGACGGCGGGGCAACCGGCGCCGCGCCCGTGCGCCGTCGACTAGGCGATCAACCCGGCTCGCCGGCTCGCAGCGAGCGCCTCGATGGCGTCGACCCGCCGCAGCACGTCGTGGATCTCCTCGCTGAACGCGTGGCGGCGCGCTGCCAGCTCTTCGCCGCTGCCCTCGAGCAGGCCGCGGTTGCGCGCGAGCTTGAGGGCCGTCTCGAAGAGCGCCTTCGAGATCGACGACGCGCTGTGGATGTGACCCTGCAGCAGATACTGTGATCCGAGGCCCAGGCAGCCGGGCACGAAGATCGGTTCGTTGAAGGGCTTGTCGGGGTCGCAGATCTGCAGGCGGTCTGCGACCACCTGGTACGCCTCGAGGAAGGGACGCAGGGCGCGGTGCGCCATGTAGGGGCGCAGCTGAACCGTGAGCTGCCTTGCGTTGCCCTCGCGCAGGTCGTCCTCCCACGTGCGCGAGATGCGCTCGATCTCGGCGCGCAGCTCGGCGCGGAAGATGTCCTTCTCCGCAAAGAAGAACTCGAACTTGAGCAGATCGCGCAGTCGGAACGCTTCGTCCCAGAACGACTCGACGGGGTCGTCGGTCTCCATCTCGGCCGCGCGCAGCACAGCGAGCTCGACGATGGCCTCGTTCACGAAGTAGTGAACGATCGTGTTGCGATAGTACGCGGCCGCGAGCTGCTGATCGGGGCCGATTCGGTACACGGCGTCGGGCCCGCCGTCGTAGCGGCTCACGACGTCGTTCTCGATCAGCTCGTCGAGGGTCCGCAGCACGCCCGCGTCGGTCTCGAGGTCGTGGAAGTCGGCGCTGACGGGCAGCTTGCGCTCCTCGGCGTAGGTGAGCGAGTTGCGCATGCGCACGCGGATCTCTTCGAGCGTGCTCGCGCGGTCGCCTGCGCCGAGCAGCACCATCGTCAGCATCGCCGTGGGTGTGATCGGCGTGGCGCGGTTGATTCGCACCGAGACCTCGAAGGCGAGCTTCTGGAGCTCGACGTTGCGCTCGTCGGGGTCGGGCAGGCTCGACGGATCGGGCGGCCCGAGGGCGGCGCGCAGGCTCATCGGCTCGCCGAAGCGGATGTGTACCTTGCCGTAGCGCTTGCGCAGGCCGCGGATCACACCGATGAACCAGCCGAGGCTCTCCTTCTCTTTCTGCTTGCCGAGCTGCTCGTTCACGTAGCTGCCGAGATCCTGGATCTGGTCGTAGGCCACCGAGATCGGGATCAGGTGCACGTCGTCCGACTTGCCGCGGCGATAGGCGTCGACGACGTAGGCGAGCAGGCCGAAGCGCGGCGGCAGCAGCTTGCCCGAGCGAGAACGGCCCCCCTCGATGTACCACTCGAGCGAGAAGCGCTTCTCGACCAGGTAGTCGATGTAGCTGCCGAGCACGTGTTTGTAGAGCTCGTTGTCCTTGAACGTACGGCGGATGAAGAACACACCGCTGCGCCGCACGATCGGACCCACTGGGAAGAAGTTCATGTTGATGCCGCCCGCCGTGTGATTCGGCGGCAGCCCGTTCTCGTGCAGCATGAACTGCAGCACCAGATGGTCGAGGTTCGACTTGTGCGTCGGCAGAAAGACGACCGGGTTGCGTTGGGCGAGCGAGGCAATGCCGGCCAGCTGCTCGCGGTCGTACTCGAGGCTCTCGGCGTAGCCTTGCGTGTACATCCACTTGATGAGGTGCGACGCGATGTCGATCACGAAGGGGCTGTGGGTCGCCTTGATCTCCTTGAGGATCCGGCCTGCTTCGCGTGAGACGTCGGCTTCGCTGCGTCCGGTCTGCTGCGCGATGCGCGAGAGCCCGCCGCGAAAGGCCGGGCTCGACAGAATCTGCTCGCCGACGAGGCGCGGCACCTTGTAGCGATTGCCGCGCAGTCGCCGCTCCGAGCGCTCGAGCGCGAGCTGGGCCTGGGCGCTCACGAACTCGGCCAGGCCGGTGGTCGCGCCGGTGTCGGTGCGGCAGGCGTCGGCCCAGCGTTCGCGCAGCTCGCGTGCATGGGCGGGCTCGCCCTGCACGACGCGCACGCGATCCTTGAAGCGCATCGCGACCCAGCGCTGTCGCAGGGGCCCGGGATCGCGCGGGTCGCCGAAGCTCAATACGTCGGTGAGGCGCACCTGGCGCTCGCCGTCCTTGAGGCCCGGCAGCCACGCGATGCGCAGCGGCACGAGCAGCGGGTCGTCCTGCGTCGCAAGTGCCGCTTCGAGCTCGGCCGGCGGGTGGGTCGACGCGCGCCGGCGTCGGCTCGGCGGGATCTGGGTCCAGCTGTCGTGCTCGGGGGCGCGGCCGGCGGGCCGCGTCTCTTCGATCCACTGCACCAGCCGCCGCCGCTCGAGCGCACTCGAAGCGTCGAGTAGAAAGAGGACCGGCGCGTCGTCGGCCACGGTGGGCCAGGCGGGGGCCGGCGGTGTGTGCGTCGTGGGGCCCTGCGACGGCATCGGCTGAGTCTATCACCCGCGCACCCTGAATCGGAAGCGCGCTCGACCGGGACCGACGCCGAAGTGTGAGGATGGACCCACGCGCCGATGGCGGCTCAGTCGGTGCCCCCGCCGAGGGCCCCGCCGCGCTCACGGGCCGCAAGCGCCGCGAGGATCTCGTCGTGGCGCGCCCGCGAGAGCGGGTAGCCGATCGCGAGGCCGATCGAGCCGACCAGGAACAGCGCCGGGATGACCGACGTGAGCCCGCGCACGACCTCACGCGCCGCCGGCGTCACTTCACGTTCGGCTTCGTAGCCGGCCGCCGACAGGGCGACACCCGCGAGGCCCGATGCGGCGGCGCCCCCCACCTTACGCAGGAATGTGAACGTGCCGTTGTACAGCCCCTCGCGGCGCTCGCCCGTGCGCAGCTCGTCCTCGTCGATCACCTCGCCCACCATGGCCCAGGGCATCAGATCGCAGATCGCGTAGCCGACCCCCAGCAGCGCGGCGAGGGCGAAGGTGGCCCAGACAGGCCAATCGGGTCGGGCGAAGCCGACGCCGAACAGCACGAGCGCGAACCACGCCGCGCCCGCGATGAAGACCTTGTGTTTCTCGGTCTCGCGCGAGACGCGCAGCCAGATCGGCAGCGATACGACCACGACGCAGAGCATCACGAGCAGTACCCAGGTCGTCTCACTCTTGCGACCGAGCCAGATCGCCATGTAGAGCGGAAACGCGAGACCGAGCAGGTCGACCGAGATGCGCGCGGCGATGTAGAGGCCGCAGAGCCGCAGGTAGTTGCCGTGACCGGCGAGCGTGCGGAGGCTCTCGAAGAGCGGCGTCGGCGGTGCGTCGTCGGGGGGACGCGGCGGGTCGTCGCACACGAAAAAGACGGCGAGCCACGGCACCGCGAGCCAGACGCCGAGCCCCGCGCCGATCCAGCCGTACGCCGCGGCGTCGCCGCCGAGTACGTCGGCGAGCTTGAGGATGCCGGCTGCGACCATCGTGCCGATTACGGCGAAGGCCGACCGCACCGTGTTGAGCGATGTGCGCTCGTCGAAGTCGCGGCTCCACTCGGGGATCAGCGCCATGTAGGGCACCGATACGACGGTCATCGAAACGGCCACCGCGACGTAGACGACCAGGTAGTAGAGCATCATCGCCGTCTGCCCGCTGAACGGTACCTGCCAGAGCAGCGCGAACGACAGGCCGAAGGGCAGGGCGCCAATCAAGAACCAGGGGCGTCGGCGACCGAAGCGCGAGCGGGTGTGATCCGAGATGCGACCCATCATCGGGTCGCTGATGGCGTCGATGAACCGGGCCGCGCCGACCAGGGCGCCCGCGCGCCACGGCTCGAGGCCGACGACGGTGGTCAAGAAGAAGAAGAAGACGAGCGAGAGCGCAGACAGTGCGACGTTGACCGTGTGGTCGCCCAGGGCGAACACGGTCTTTCGCCACGTCGGGATCTTCGCGAGCTCGGTCGAAGGCGAGGGCATCGGTGCCGGGAGGGTAGGGGGCGGCGTGGTGCACACCCACCGCACTTCGTGTCGTTCGAAAAGACAAGGGCCCCGGTGGCGACGCCACCGGGGCCCGAATCGACTCGGCTGGGCTCGACGCTAGAGCTCGGCCTTCTTGTACATCGCGACCACGGCGGCGCCACCGAGGCCGAGGTTGTGCTGAAGCGCGATCTTCGCGCCGTCGACCTGGCGCTTCTCGGCTTCGCCGCGCAGCTGCCAGTTGAGCTCGGCGCACTGGGCCAGACCGGTGGCACCCAGCGGGTGGCCCTTCGAGATCAGGCCGCCCGACGGGTTCACGACGCACTGACCGCCGTACGTGAAGGCTTCGGCGTCGACGAACTCGCCGGCCTTGCCCTCCGGGCAGAGGCCGAGACCCTCGTAGGTCACCAGCTCATTGCACGAGAAGCAGTCGTGCAGCTCGACCACGTCGGCGTTCTCGGGGCCGTAGCCGGCCTGCTCGTACACCTTCTGGGCGGCCTTCATGGTCATGTCCTGACCGACCATCTTGATCATCGACCCCTCGTAGCTCGACGGGTAGTCGGTGGTCATGGCCATGCCGAGGATCTCGACCGCCTTGGCCTCGAGGCCGTGCTTCTTGATGAAGTCTTCGCTCGCGAGGATCGCGGCGCCCGAACCATCGCTCGTCGGGCAGCACTGCAGCTTGGTCAGCGGGCCGAAGACCTGCGGCGCGTTCTGGATGTCTTCGAGGCTGTACTCGTCCTGGAACTGCGAGTACGGGTTGTTGACCGAGTGCTTGTGGTTCTTCCAGCCGATCTTCGCGAAGTGCTCGGGCTTGGTGCCGTACTTCTCCATGTGCTCGATGCCGGCGTTGCCGAACATCTGAGCCGCCGGCGGCGCCTTGGCGAAGCCGCGCTGTTCGTTCATCACGGTGAAGTGCTTGTCGAGGGCGTTGGTTCGGTCGGTGTACTTGATGCCGAGCGAGCCCTTTTCCATCTTCTCGAAGCCGAGCGCCATGGCGCAGTCGGCCAGCCCACCCTCGATGAACTGCTTGGCCATGAAGAGCGCCGTCGAGCCCGTCGAGCAGTTGTTGTTCACGTTGTAGATCGGGATGCCCGAGTGGCCGAGCTCGTAGAAGGCGCGCTCACCGGTCGTGCTGTCGCCGTAGCAGTAACCGACCGCCGCTTGCTCGATGTCGTCGAACTGAATGCCGGCGTCTTCGATCGCCTTGGTGCCGGCCTCGCGGGCCATGTCGGGGTAATCCCAATCTCGGCCGCCGGGCTTCTCGAACTTCGTCATGCCGACGCCAACGACGTAGACCTTCCTGCTCATGTGGGTGCTCCCTTGTCGGTCCCCGAGTGGGGATCGCGGCTGCGGGCCGAGATCGGTCCCGCGCGCTGCGGTTGAAGACGTTTGGATGATCGCCGCGGGGGGCGCGCCCGCGAGACGTGCAGCGTAGCAGAGTGCGGCCTGCCGGTGCGTGTGGCCCGCGCCGGGAACGTCACGTCGAGGGGTGGCGCAACTCTCCGGCGTTGCGGCACTTTTGCCGGTGCGCCGGGGCTCGCTCGCCGCGTTTCGGACACGTCGGAAGCCGCCCGAGATACGCCACCCACCGCGCCGCGCGGGAGCAAGGGAGCACAGCAAGCATGCCGACGATCTTCACGAAGATCATCGAAGGGGCGCTGCCGGCGCACTTCGTCTGGAAGGACGAGCACTGCGTCGTCTTTCTCTCGATCGCGCCACTCAAGCCGGGGCACTGCCTCGTGGTGCCGCGCGCCGAGGTCGATCACTGGCTCGACCTCGACCCTGAAATCAACGCGCACCTCACGCGCGTCGCGCAGAAGGTCGGGCAGGCCCTGATGCAGGCCTTCGAGCCAGCGCGGGTCGCGACGATGGTGCTGGGCATGGAGGTGCCCCACGTGCACGTCCACGTGGTGCCGATCGACAGCGAGGGCGACGTCAACTTCAGTCGGGCCGATGCGTCGGTCGGGCAGGACGCGCTCGCTGCCGCCGCGGTGCGCGTGCGCGACGCGCTCCGCGGTCTCGGCCACGCCGAGGTGGCGGAGTAGACGACGGATGCTGGCTGCCCTGCTCGCCCATCCCGACGTGACCGAAGTGTGCGAGCTGCGCGGTCGCATCGGCTTGATGGCGTACCACGGGGGCAACCTCGAACGCAGCACCGACGCGGTCGCCCGCGAGGTGGCCGAGCGCACCGGTTCTTCGCTCTACGCGGTGCTGCAGCGCGCGCCGCTTCGCCGCCACATCTCGTCGCTCGCCTTCGACCCGGCCGAATCGGACGCGCTCGCTCGGTTTCTCGGGCACGTCGACGTCGCGATCTCGATCCACGGCTACGGTCGCGAGACGTCCTGGCACCATCTGCTCGTCGGCGGGCGCAATCGCACGCTCGCCGCCCACATCTCCGAACATCTGCGCGACGTGCTGCGCGCCCCCTATCAGGTCGTCGACGACCTCGAGACGATCCCGAAGGAGCTGCGTGGGCAGCATCCACGCAACCCGGTCAACCGACCGCCCGAGTCGGGCGTGCAGATCGAGCTGCCGCCGACCATCCGGTGGAATCGCAAGGAGTGGGGCTGGTCGGATCACGAGGGGATCTCGCGCAGCCCCGACCTGCACACCTTGATCGACGGCCTCTGCACGGCCGTCACCAGCTGGGAAGACCCCGCATGACGAAGCGACTCGAAGGCAAGGCGGCGCTGATCACCGGCGCGGGCAGCGGCATCGGCCTCAAGACGGCGCTGCTCTTCGCAGCGGAGGGCGCCGCCGTGGCGGTCTGCGACCGCGACGCCGATGCCGGCCGCCACACCGCAGAGCAGATTCGCGATGCCGGGGGGCGCGCCATCGACGTCGCCTGCGACGTCACGGTCGACGACCAGGTGCAGGCCGCGGTCGCGGCCTGCACGCGCGAGCTCGGCGGGTTGCACGTGCTCTTCAACAACGCGGGCATCTTCCCCGAAGACGACGGCTCGCCGGTCGACACGCCGCTCGCCACCTGGGATCTCGTGATGGACGTGAACGCCAAGGGCGTGTTCCTCGGCTGCAAGCACGGCCTGCCGGCCATGCTCGAGTCGGGCGGCGGCTCGATCATCAACACCGCGTCGTTCGTCGCCGTGGTCGGCGCGGCGACTTCGCAGATCGCCTACACGGCGAGCAAGGGGGCCGTGCTCGCGATGACCCGCGAGATCGCGGTGGAGTACGCGCGCCAGGGGGTGCGGGCCAACGCGCTCTGCCCGGGGCCGGTCAACACGCCGCTGCTCGAAGAGTTCCTCGCCGACCCCGCGCAGCGCGCGCGCCGCCTCGTCCATATCCCGCTCGGTCGGCTCGCCGAGGCCGACGAGATCGCGAACGCGACGCTCTTTCTCGCGAGCGACGAGGCGTCGTACGTGACCGGGACGACGTTTCTCGTCGACGGCGGCATCAACGCCGCCTACGTCACACCCGAGTGATCGATGGCGAAGCGCCGGTCGGTGTGAGCGGCCCGTGGCGTCAGCGCCGCGGCCAGAGCGCAACCGTCAGCATCATGAGGCCGAACAGCGCGACCGCCGCGATCGACACAATCTGAACCTGCAACAGCGTCCACCGGCCGGGGCCGACCTCACCGCTGCCCTCGTCGAGGGTGAACGGGCTCACGCAGTCGGGATCGTCGGGGTGGTCGATCAGGCCATCGCCGTCGTCGTCGCGCTCGTTCGCACAGACCGGACGCACGGCCGCGATCAGCTCGTCGCGGTACCGCGCCACGTCGACGATGTAGGTGAAGTCGCCGTAGAGCGCAGCCTTGTCGGGGCCGCCGTAGGGATGACGCACGGTGAACATCACGCCGGCGAGCACCCACTCGCTCTCGGGATCATCGGGGTCGACGCGCTTGAACACGGCGCCGCCGCTGTCGCCGCTCGCCGCCTGCGCCTCGTGCATGGTCGTGTCGCCCATGAAGATCGACTCGAAGCGCGTCGCGAACGAGGGCGTCGACGTATCGGAGTGCTCGATGACCTGGTCGACCAGGTCGACCGAGTTCGTCCCCCAGCGCTTCTTCGATCCGGGGCCCCAGCTCCAGCCGGTCGCGCGCGTCTCGCCCTCGCGGCGGGCGCGCAGCCGCTTGCCGCGGTTGCGCCCGTTGCCGACCATCAGCACCTCTTCACCGCGCGCTGGTGTCACCTCGCTGATCGGCAGCAGCGGCAGGTCGGGCCAGACGCGATCGGCCTTGAGGCGGAACGCGATCAGGTCGGCGGGGCGACCTGGTTCGCCGAACTCGATGAGGGTCTCGGGGTCGGGCTCGAAGCGCTTGCCTCCGATCAGCAGGCTGCCCATCCCGACGTGCCGGGCCGTCAGCACCCAGCCATGACCGAGGTAGATGATCGTGGTGCCGCCGAGCCGTTCGTTGACGTGATCCCACCAGGGCAGGTCGTCGGGCGGATCGATGTTGCCCGCGCCATCGCCGGAGTCGACGATGACGGCGCGCGCCGGCTCGGCGGTGAGCGCGGCGCAGACGAACAGGCCAAGCGCGAGCCCGCCGCACACGAGCGCGTGCGCGACTCGCCGCGTGGGTGAACGGGGCGGGCGGTGTCTCATCTCGCGATCACGGTCTCCGGATCCATCAGCTCGCGCTTCACGAGACGCCCTTCGACGAAGGTGGTGCGGATATCGATCTGGCCGTCGCCCGTGAGGTCTTCTTCGCGCAGGGCGACGCGGCCGTCGGCGTCGAACGTATCGAATCGGTCGGGGATTCCGTCGTCATTCGTATCCCGGGCCGCGCGCACCAGACGGCCCCGCTCGTACTCGTACACGCGGTCGGGCCGACCGTCGAGCCCGGCATCGAGCTCGAGCCGCTCGGGCGACCTGCCGTCGGCGTCGTAGTGCACGTGCAGATCGGGCAGGTCGTCGCCGCGACGCTGCTCCCAGACGGCCGTGCGGATCCCGTCTCGGTAGCTCGTCCAGCGATCGAGCTGGCCATCGCCGCTCACGTCTTCTTCGACGAGGAGCGGCGGCGCCGGTGCATCAACGGTCTGCGCCGTGGCATGTGCGTCGAAGTAGTAGCGGGCGAGGAGCGCGCCGCTCGGCGCGTGCAGCGTCTTCACCCGGAGCCGATCCGGGACGATCGGTCCGCCTGGGGCCCCCGACTCGAGCGCCGCCAGCGCGCGGCGCACGCCCGGTGCCTGCGGATCGACGACGTCGGTCGAGCGGAGCGCGGCCTCGGGCACGTGCGCGGCGCGCCGGTCCCCGCTGACGGTGGCCAGGGTGGCGAGCAGATCGTCGCGTCGGCGGCGCTCGTCTTCGAGCTGGGCCTCGAGGGCCGCACGCTGAGCTGGCGTCAGCGCCGGCGGAAGCCCCGCCTGGGCGTCTTGGGCGCGCGGCGCCGCAGCGTCGCCTCGCTGGGCGGCTTCGAGCGCCGCGAGCTCGCGGCCGAGCTCGATCGTCGCGTCGATCTCTTCGAGGTGCGCCGTGACGTCGGTGTCTTCGGGGTCGAGCGTGCGAATGCGCGTGTAGGCGGCGCGCGCCCGCTCGAGGTCGCCCACGAAGAGGGCACGCCGCGCCGAGGCGTGCTCGGCCTCGATGCGCCCGCGGAGACCCGGCATCAGGGCGAGCACCGTTTCACGATCGGGCGTCGCGGGCCGCGGGGCCGGAGCGGCGACATCCGCAGACTGAGGCGACGCGGTCCCCGCATCGAAGAAGGGCGATGCGAGCCAGCGCTCGAGAGCCCGGGCCAGCGCGTGCTCCGCGCAGATCGCCGCGTCGTCGGCTTCGCGCGCGCCGCTGAAGCGCACCGGGCCATCGACGGGTGTGGCCGCTGCCGGGCTCGCTTCGGTGCGGTGCAGGCTGGCGATGGCGTAGCGCCCATCCTTGACCGACTCGCCGCAGAGCGCGCGCACGATGCGCACGCCCGCGATGCGAGGTCGACCGGCAGCGACGAGCCAGGCGCGTGCGTCGGGCACGGTGTCGGTGCCGGCCTTTGCTTCTTCGACGAGAGCGACGCCGGGGAGTCGGGTGCGCAAGCGCGCAACGAGGGCCGGCCTTCCTGCGCGGGCCGCGCGCGCATCGGCGACGGCACGCTCTGAGCCGAGGTCGATATCGGGCGCCTGCAGCACGATCAGCAGATCGTCGAAGGCGCCGGCGCGGGGCGTATCGGGCAAGGGTGGGGCGGGCGGATCGAGTCGATCGGCATTCGCCTGGGCCGTCTCGGCCTCGGCCACGCGACCGAGCCACGTCAGCGCCCTTGCCCGCTCGCGCAGCAGCGCCGCGTCGTCGGGGCGAGCGAGCAGGCCGCGGGTGGTCGCACGCAGCGCCGCCTCGGGCCGGCCCTGCATGAGGAACGCCCTCGCATCCTGCACGGAGCGGCGCGCCGCTCGCTCGCGCTCGGCCGCCTCGCTGCTCGGCAGCGATGCAAGCACCCGACTGCGCTCGGGGGCCGCTGCCGTCTCGGGTGGGGCCTTCGACGCGCAGCCGAAGACGCAGCAGCAGAGCACGAGCATCAGCGCGCACGTCGCCGCGAAGCCACCGTCTGCTTTCATCGGGTCGAAGCGGGGGCCGGGCTCAGCGCGGCCGGATCCGCGGCCCTTCGCCGCGCTGCATCAGCGTGTCGGAGGCGAATCGGCCGTCGTCGCGGTTCGGATGGTCGAGGTTGTAGTGCAGGCCGCGACTCTCGTCGCGGAACCGCGCCGACTCGACCACGAGTCGGGCGACGACCGCGAGGTTGCGCAGCTCGACCAGATCGGGCGTGAGACGGTAGTTCCAGTAGTACTGGTTGATCTCGTCGTCGAGCATCTCGATGCGGTGGAACGCGCGCGCGAGGCGCCGGTCGCTGCGGACGATGCCGACGAAGTTCCACATGAAGCGCCGAATCTCGTCCCAGTTCTGCGTGATGATCACTGCTTCGTGGCTCTCGATCGCGTCACCGTGGCGCCAGGGGGCGACGTCTTCGGGCATCTCGACGTCGCCGTGGCGCTCGATGGCCGACGTCGCGGCGGCCTCGGCAAAGACGATCGCCTCGAGCAGCGAGTTCGAAGCCAGGCGGTTTGCGCCGTGCAGGCCGGTGCTCGTCACCTCGCCCGCGGCGAAGAGGTTGGGCAGGTCGGTCTCGCCCGACAGGTTCGTCCGCACGCCGCCGCAGCAGTAGTGCGCGGCGGGCACCACGGGGATCGGTCGTTCGGTCATGTCGATACCGAACTCGAGGCAGCGCCGGTGGATCGTCGGAAAGCGCTTGCGGATGAAGTCGGCCGGCTTGTGCGTGATGTCGAGCAGCACGTAGTCGTCGCCCGAACGCTTGAGCTCGGTGTCGATGGCCCGGGCGACCACGTCGCGGGGCGCGAGGTCGCGCAGCGGGTGGTACTTCGACATGAAGGGCTCGCCCGATTCGCTGCGCAGCACGCCGCCTTCGCCCCGCACGGCCTCGGTGATGAGGAACGACTTCGCCTCGGGGTGGTAGAGGCAGGTCGGGTGGAACTGCATGAACTCCATGTTCGCGACGGTGGCGCCGGCGCGGTACGCCATCGCGATGCCGTCGCCCGACGCGACGTCGGGGTTCGACGTGTAGAGGTAGACCTTGCCCGCGCCGCCGGTGGCGAGCAGCGTGATCGGCGCCTGAAAACGCACCACCTCGCCCGTGCCCGCGTCGAGTACGTAGGCGCCGAGCGCGCGGTTCGCCTCGGTGCGGCCCGACTTGTGCGACGTCAGTAGATCGACGGCGCAGTGATTCTCGAAGAAGTGGATGCGCGGGTTCGCCCGCGCACGGGCGAGCAGGCTCTCGCTGATCGCGCGCCCGGTCGCATCGGCGGCGTGCAGGATGCGGCGAAAGCTGTGCGCGCCTTCCTTGCCAAGGTCGAAGGGGGTCTGGTTGGCTTCGACGACGGCCGGATCTTCGTGGCGGTCGAACTCGACGCCCCACTTGAGCAGCGCATCGATCGCCTCGGGACCGCGTTCGACGACGAAGCGCGCGACGTCTTCGTCGCACAGCCCGGCGCCGGCATCGAGCGTGTCGCGCACGTGTGCATCGAAGCTGTCGCTCTCGGCCATGACGGCAGCGATGCCGCCCTGGGCCCAGCTCGTGGCCCCCTCGCTGCTGAGCCGCTTCGTGACGATCGCGACCTCGCCCTGGTCGGCCACGCGCAGCGCGAAGTGCAGGCCGGCGAGGCCGCTGCCGAGCACGAGAAAGTCGAATCGCTGAGGATCGGTCATCGGGGACGTGCTCATCGTGGCGGGCCCGGCCGGGGGGAGCGGGCATCGAGGTCGGTGTGCCCTCGGGGACGCTCAGTGTGACACAGGCGTGAGAACCGAGGCGAAGCAAAGAGGGGGCGAAGGGGACTCAGGCCGATTCGCGAGGGCTCCGATAGGAGAAGGATCACGAATCAAACGCGAGTCTAACGGGACGATGGCCCAGGGTCGATTCCCGCGGGGCAAGTCCGCCTCATCCGACGCGCGAAACCGCGGCGCGAGCGCCGCGCCCTCGATGGAGTCGCCGCCCCGTGTCCCCGCCCACGACGCATCGATCTCGCCGGCTCGCCGTGCGCTCGCTCGCTTGGGTGGCGGTGTGCGTCGGGCTCGTGCTGGGCGGAGCGACGCCGGCCGAAGCCGGTAGCGGCATCTTTACCTACATCGACGAGCGCGGCGTGCTGCACTTCAGCGACCGACCCACCGACCGGCGGTACCGCGAGGTGCGTGTGCCGCGCGGCCGCCGCGGGGCCTCGCTCGCGAAGCCGCGTCGCCAGCGAGCGCCGGCGGACGACACCTACGACGCGTTGATCCACTATCTCGGGCGCCGCCACGGCGTCGAGCCGGCCCTCGTGAAGGCGGTGATCGCCGCCGAGTCGGCCTTCGACCCGAACGCCGTCAGCCGCGCGGGGGCCCAGGGGCTGATGCAGCTGATGCCCGCCACCGCCGACGAGATGGGTGTCGTCGCCCCGTTCGAAGCGGCCGAGAACATCGACGGCGGCGTGCGATACCTGCGGGCCATGCTCGACCGCTACGGCGACGTCCACCGCGCGCTCGCGGCGTACAACGCCGGCCCGACCGCCGTCGACCGCTACGACGGGATTCCTCCGTACCGCGAGACCCAGGCTTACGTCGTGCGGGTTCTGGATTACTATCGCGGCTACCTGCGCGAGTTCGCGAGCCGCTAGCCGCACGGCGACGGGCGATCGCCGATCTCGCCGCCAGAAGCGCCAGAAGCGCCAGAGAGGCCGATCTCGGCAAATCGAGTCGACCGCTGGCCAACCAGCGCATCACCACCGGGCCGCGGCCGGCCCGGGATGGAGCGGGAGCCCTTGCCGCCCGACCAGAGCACCCAGCCGATCGCCCCCACTGCGGGTGAAGACGCCTCCCAGGCGCCGGGCGCCTTGCCGCCCACGGTCGATCCCGTGGTGCCGCCGGCCGCCGAGTCGGGTCGCTCCGAGTTCGCCGGCACGCGCCAGGGCCGCGAGGTCATCTGGAACCTGCCGAACGCGATCACGTTCGCGCGCATCGCCATGGTGCCGGTGATGCTGCTGATCCCGTTCCCCTTCTTCATGACCAAGTTCGGCAGTCAGGTCATGGCCTGGTGCTTCATCGTGGCGGCGGTGTCCGATCTGGTCGACGGCTGGCTCGCCCGGCGCGGCGGGGGCGAGGGCATCACGCGACTCGGCAAGCTGCTCGATCCCCTCGCCGACAAGCTGCTCGTCAGCACGGCCCTCATCATGCTGCTGGCGGCCGGGCGCATCCCGGTCGAGGCGGCCTGGATGGTCGTGGTGATCGTGGGCCGCGAGCTCGCGGTGACCGGCCTGCGGGGCATGGCCTCGACCGACGGTCACGCGGTCGGCGCCGCCTGGCAGGGCAAGCTCAAGGCCTTCGTGCAGAACGTCGCCGTCGGCGCGCTGCTCTTCCACTACACGACGATCGGCATCGACTCGCACATGCTGGGGCTCGTGCTGCTGTTCGCGGCCTCGGTCCTGACCCTCTGGTCGGGCTGGGTGTACTTCTCCGATTATTTCGGAAACGAGGCCTGAGGGCGTCACCGCCCGTCCCCCACCGGTTACTCATCCCTGAACGCCCGGGTGAAGACCCGGCTCCCCAGGAGTCCCTTCTCATGTCCGCTCCCCTCGAAGAGCTCGGCCGCAAGATCGATGACCGCAGCGCCTGCATCGGCGTGATCGGCCTCGGCTACGTGGGCCTGCCGCTCGCCGTCGAGTTCGCGAAGGCCGGCTTCTCGGTGATCGGTTTCGACATCGACGCCGAGAAGGTGCGGCTCATCAATCAGCGCCAGTCGTACATCGGCGACGTTCCGACCGAGGACATCGCGGCGATGGTCGAGGCCGGCAAGCTGCGCGCCTCGACCGACTTCGACGACCTGCACGGCGTGCAGGTCGTGAACGTCTGCGTGCCCACGCCGCTCACGCGCTCGAAGGACCCCGACGTCTCGTTCATGGCCCAGGCGGTCGAGCAGATTCGCGACCGGCTGCACCCGGGTGAGCTCGTCGTGCTCGGCTCGACGACCTACCCCGGCACGACCCACGACCTCTTCGTGGGCGCCCTCGAAGAGAGCGGCCTCAAGGTCGGACGCGACTTCTCGCTCGCGTTCGCGCCCGAGCGCATCGACCCCGCCAACCAGACCTACAAGGTGCAGAACGTGCCGAAGGTGGTGGGCGGTGAGACGCCGATCTGCACCGAGCTCGCCTGCAAGGTCTTCGGCACGGTCTTCGACGAGACGGTGCCCGTCAGCTCGACCCAGGCGGCCGAGATGGTGAAGCTGCTCGAGAATACGTTCCGCGCCATCAACATCGGCCTCGCCAACGAGATCGCGCTGATGTGCGAGCGCCTCGGCCTCGACGTCTGGGAGGTGATCGAGGCGGCGGCGACGAAGCCCTACGGCTTCATGAAGTTCCTGCCCGGGCCCGGCCTCGGCGGCCACTGCATCCCCGTCGATCCTTCGTATCTCGCCTGGAAGATGAAGAGCCTGAACTTCCCGGCCCGCTTCATCGACCTCGCCATCGAGATCAACTCGCGCATGCCCGAGCACGTGACCGATCGCGTGGCCGAGCTGCTGAACGAAGACCGCCTCGCGGTGAACGGCGCGCGCGTGCTGATCGTGGGCATCGCCTACAAGAAGAACGTCGGCGACATGCGCGAGTCACCGGCCCTCGACGTGATCGCACAGCTGGCGACACGCGGCGCCGAGATCAAGTACCACGACCCGTTCGTGAGCGAGTGCGAGATCGACGGCGCCCGCTACAAGAACGTCGACATGACCGACGAGCTGCTCGATGCGACCGACATCGCCGTGATCCTCACCGACCACGACGGCACCGACTACGAGCGCATCATCCGCCACGTGCCGCGCGTCTTCGATACGCGCAACGCGACCGCCGGTATCGAGCACGACGGCGAGAAGGTCACGAAGCTCTAGGTCGGCGGCCGGCGCGGTGGCGATCTTCGGCAGTCTCGGACGAGCCAGCTGCGGCGAACAGCCGATCGGCCAAGGCGCGCCCCCGGATCCGCCCGATCCGCCCGAACCCCACGGGGCCCACCCGGCCGAAGAGGTCGAGCCGCCGGGCTCGGCGAGCAAGGAAAAAAATGAGCCGCCGTCGATGGTTGACGCCGCCGACCCCCTTCCCTAAAAACTGCCTCCCGACCCGTTTCAAGCACGAGTAGCTCAGTTGGTAGAGCATCACGTTGCCAACGTGAGGGTCGCCAGTTCGAATCTGGTCTCGTGCTCCATACAAAATCGGCTCGTCCCACGTAGTGGGGCGGGCCGTTTTTGTATCCAGAGCTCGAAGCCGGTTTCGGGCTAGAGGCCCGTGCGCTTAAGGCATGCCAACTTGAGGGCGATCTGCGAGCGATGAGCGAGCAGATCGTATGAGCGCATCGGTTCGCCGCGAAGCGGCGGACTGATGTGCGAAGGGAATGCCAGTTCGAATCTGGTCTCGTGCTCCATACAAAATCGGCTCGTCCCACGTAGTGGGGCGGGCCGTTTTTGTATCCAGAGCTCGAAGCCGGTTTCGGGCTAGAGGCTCGTGCGCTCAAGGCATGCCAACTTGAGGGCGATCTGCGAGCGATGAGCGAGCAGATCGTATGAGCGCGCTGGGTGTGCCCGAAAGGGCGCGCCCAGTGTGCGAAGGGGATGCCAGTTCGCGCGCCAGCCCCGCGCGCCGTCGCGAAGGGAACGCCAGTTCGAATCTGATCTCGTGCTCCATGTCAAGAAGTCACCCCGCCAGGCCTTTAGCTTTCCGGAGCGGCTCTCTTCACATAGCCGCACCACGCGATCCACGACCACCCCCGCGCAGTCAGGGGGCCGCCTGATTAAGACGTCAACGGCAAGCTAGCCTTCGATGGATGGAGGGGTTCCATATGGCGATCAGGGGATGAGGCAGGCTCGGTTCGACTCGTCTCGCCTTGCCGCGTTGAGCGATGGGGTCTTCGCCATTGCGCTGACCCTTCTCGTGCTCGATCTGAAGTTGCCCGCCCTCGATCCCCTGAACCTCGAGCCTGAAGCGACCGGCGAGTTCACCGAACGCGCGCTGTTGAGGCAGCTTCCTCACTTCCTGGCCTGGGTCTTGAGCTTCGCGATCCTGGCGCGACTGTGGATCGTCCAGCACGCACTGCTCGTAGGGGGTGGTCACCGGTCGAGGGCATTCATGGGTTGGAACTTCGCCTTCCTGGCCGCTGTGTCCGTCATTCCTTTCACCACCGCATTGATCGCGGAGCACCGCAACAATCCGTGGTCCGTGGTCGTGTTCTCCCTGACGCTGATCATGGGCGGAATCGCCCTGGACCGCATGTGGAGCGTCGAACGCTCTTTTTTCGTCCAACAGGCCCTGACCAACCGCGCGGTCACCTCGCCGCGGTCGTCGACGATTCTGATGCTCGTGATCACCGTTGTCGCGTGCCTGGCTGGATGGGCCGCACCACGCCGCGCCCCGTTCGTGTGGATGGCCTTCCCATTGCTCGCTCCGCTGCTGCACCGCATCAGGGATGGCTACTCCGACCGTTCTGATTCCAAGTGAAGAGTTCCGCAGCCTGCGAAGGTTCGGGCGGCTGTCACGAGGAAGATGATCAAGCTTCGGCAACTGCCACACTACGGGGCCTCTCCGCCTGTGCCGTCTCGTGGATGGCGCGACTGCGTGTTTCGACGACGCCTGCGGCAATAACGCCCCTTCGAGTCTGGTCTCGTGCTTCACGTCATCGGGCCCGTCAGCTTGATCGGTCGGTCGGTGCGGAGGAGCAGCGTCAGGCCCGTGTCTCGTTCCGGATCCGATCACTCCGCGCGGGGACCCGAGGCGTTGAGGCCTCCAGCAGCTGATTCGGCGTCGGCCTCGCGTAGCCGCTGGCTGCCCCACTCGGATGTGTGGCGCCACCTCACCAGGTGGTCTCTTCCACTTGTTCGATTCTCGCGCTCGAGCTGGATCGATTCGCGAAGGGTGCGTCAGGCGCGGAGTAGCGCCTCGCCAACGCTCGGCTTCGAAGCTGCGTGAGCATCCACGAGGGCGCCGACCCTCCGAAAAACCCCTCAAAGTGAGAGAGTCTCCTGCGATCGGTCCTCTCTAACTTGATTACTCGCGGGCCCCATAGATTGGAGCTGAGCCGCGGGTGGGCATCTGGAGCCCACTGCCGTCGCCGCCCCTACTCGGTGCGCTGCCACAGTCGTAGCGAGGACAACGGCGCTCAGATGGAAGACGAGGCAAGCCTCGCCCAAGGAGAGAAAGAGCATGGCCGACAAGGTGATCGTCACGGACTACTCGAGCTGGCAGCCCACCGACAACCCCGTTTGCGACTGGCAGGACAACACGGATCCCCAGCAGCCGGTCAAGACCGAGCCGCCCGAAGCGAATGATCTGAGCGAGATCGTGGGGAACACATCATCTACACATGCGCGAACGGATGGCACTACGAGTTCTACTTCCGGAACGAGAAGCTCGGCGACTACCGCATCTCGAGCGGGCTGGTTGCGGAGCGATGGACGACGCACCAGCGACTGCTGACGACCAATCTGGGGGACGGCAACTACAAGGTTGCGTGGTGCGAACCGACCGGATCCATCTGCGTGCTCAACTTCAACTTCGCAAAGCGGTTCATTCACGGGTTCTTCACGATGGCGCAATGGATCACCAAGAATCCGGAGGTCACGACCGTCCACCAGAACGAGCACCTTCCCGCGATGCGGGAACACCGCGACAAGGGTCCCGTGCTCCCCATGTTCGTGAACTGGGACTACGCCGAGATCACCTTCATGGAGGATCGAGGACGCGACAACGACGAAGTCATCAACTGTGCTCCGAGTGAGCTCCCCGCTGGTTACCTCGATCGGAGAAACTGAGCTGGGCGTCCGATCATCCGCTGCTTGCGTGATGGTCGACGCTCGATCTCACGCCGCCCGCACGTGACGTGAGGCAGCGACGAGCGCCGAGTCATCAGGATCTTCAGTCGAGCATGAGGCCGTGTCGCAACCGTCCTCTCATGCGGCAACCCCGACTACGACGCGCACTCGGGAAGGCGCGGTATGGGTCGACCTCTACGGTCAGCCTCGAGAACATTTCGAAACCGGAGACCATTCTGCCGATGCAAGCTCGCATCCTTCTGCTCGTCGCTGTCTGTCTCGTCTCTCAGTCGCTCGGCTGCGCGGTGGGGGAACTCTTCCGCGGTCCGCGGGAGGCGATCGCGCCGCTCAGTGAGCCCGACGCGATCTACGAGGAGATCGTCGACCACTACGTCGAGCTGTGTGCCGTCACGCAATACCGGCCGAGGGACGGAGTCATGGGCGGATCGCCCGGGCACGCGGCCATGTACATCAAGGGCGCCTGCGTCGATGAGACAGCCGACTACCCGAGGCTTCGTCGCTGCAGGTACGCAACCGGCGACACACGAGATCCGGAGCACGGCGCGGGCGTGAGCGTGAATCGCTGGTTCAAGAACGCCAACTGGGTGGCGACCCCGACTCGCTTCCTCTTCTTCAATGGCGGTGTCGAGACGTTCGAGATGCTCGACCAGGAGCGCTTCGATCAGGCGGTGCAGCGCGCGGTCGATCTCGGGCTCTATGACGGCATCGAGCTGCGCCCGATCCGTGATGCCTCCGAAGCGCCCTCGCTCGAAGAGTTCGTGCGCACCGACGGCATTGGAACCGATTTCGCGGTTCGATTCGGGCGGACAGCCTACTGCGCGCGACTGCCGCTCCGCGAGGAGATGCTCGTTGCGGCGATGGACTACCTGAACGGCCTCAACGAAGAATATTACAACGGCGAGGCCGACTACGACTGGAACGGGCTCTCGGACAACTGCGTCCACACGCTACACAACGCGCTCGCCGCAGCGGGGGTGTGGAAGCCGAAGTCGGTGCGCGCGACGAAGCTCCGTCAGTTCTTCAATCTGGCCGTGCCCGCCAACACCGTCATCGATCTCGCGATGCTGTCGAACGAGTACCCGATCGAGGACTTTCCGAAGATCCAGCGAGACGACCTACGCTGGAAGGGCCTGACCGAGCATCAGTGGCTGCCTGCCGTGCCTGGCGCGCTGCTCGTCACGCTCCCGGTTCTTCAGATCAACTCGCTCTACGACACGAAGCAGCGCATGTTCGTGCTCGGTGGCTGGTTCAGCAATGGCACGCGGAAGCATGCTCAGAAGCTGCTCGCCGATGGTCGTTACCTCCGGATCGACGCCAATCTCCGCTACTTCGTGACGAGATACGACGAGATCCTCGAGGGTCGCGAGGAAGCCAAGAGCTGGACGGACGCCGTCCGGAGCAAACGCTTTCTCGAAGATCGAGGCATCTACTACGAGTACATCGAGAATGCCCGAAATCGCACCATCGATGCCGCCGAGAGATTTCGCGAGATCGAGGGGCTTCGTCGGGAGATGCTGAGAGAGTCGAGCGAAGCCTGGGATCGACGCAGGCGGGAGCTCCGCGAGGAAGAGTCATCGTCGACGATGAACTGAGCCCGTCTAGCCGCCGTGCGTTGGGTGGGGGGCGACGCCGGCGTCCCAAGCGGGGGGCTCAGCTCCGGACCAGTCGGCCAGTTCGCTGAGTGTGACGGCGCGATAGCCGGCCTCCCGAAGACGGGGCAGCACACGCTCCAAGGTGGCCGCCGTGCGTAGGCCCCGGGAACCTCGATCATGCAGAATGACGACGGCGCCTGGCCTCTTGCGCCAGCCGATCCAGGATCTGACGAGCCAGCCCCAACGTAGCTGTGCGTCGAGCGGGTACACCTTGCCGAGGGCGCACTGCAGATCGTGGCGGTCGAGGATGTCGAGCATCTCGGTGCTGTAGTAGCCGGAGCCGGGGCGAAACCAGCGCACCGGCGCGAAGCGTGAGAGCTCTCTTTGCGTGTGCACCAGCCGCCGTTCGAACTCGCTCGGGTCGAGATCGACGCTCTTGACGTCGCTCGCCATGTGATTGCCGATCTCGTGCCCGTCCCGGACGATCCGTCGAAGGAGCATCTCGTTGCCGGGTACCTGATCACCGATGACGAAGAAGGTCGCGCGGGCATCGTGCGCGCGGAGCGCGTCGAGGATGCGCGGCGTCGACTCGCGATCGGGCGCGTCGTCGATCGTGAGCGCGATCAGAGGCTCGGCGATCTCGCGCCCGTAGAAGACGCGGGGGTCGGCGTTGCCGAACAGGCCGAGCGTGGGTTCACCCGGAGGCTCGAGCGCGCATGCACCCGAGAGGCACCCGAGCAGTGCCCAGAGGTAGGCGAGGCCTTGCGCCCCCGCTCTCGTCGGGACGATCCGTCGGGCCCGGACGTGGGCGCGCTGCTCACGGTCGCCATCACGAACTCCATCGCGACGATGAAGGACAAAGTGCCTTTCAGCCCGTCTCAGCACACGCTTGCCGATGTGGCCTCCCCGCCGAGCCACGGGACGTCGAGGTCGGGCTGCGCCTCGCAGGCGATCGCGATGACCGTCAGCTGCGGCGCTTGCCGCCCCCGCCGGTGCGCTCAGTTCTTCTTCAAGATCCCCAGCTCGCGCGCTCGCTCGACGGCGCTCCGCCGACCGTTCACGTCCAGCTTGCGGTAGGCCGACTTGAGGTGGGATCGCACGGTCCCCGGTGCGATCGACAGCCTCTCCGCGATCTCCTTGTCTCGGAAGCGCTCGTCGAGTAGCTCGAGAACATCGAGCTCGCGGTTGGTCAAAGGCTCCACGAGCTCTTCGCCGCTCGGGCGCTCCGTTTGCAAAGTCGATCGTTCGGTCGCCGTCGTGCTTCCCAGAGCCTGGAGAATCCGGTCGACCTGCTCCGACTCTTCGGGTGGCAGCTCGACCTTTCGCAGCAACGATGCCATCGAAGGCCCGCGGTCGAGGTAGGGCCGTATGGCTCCCCCCTGCCGCGTGAGCGGAAGCGCCATCGACAGGCGATCGCGCGCGATCTCCGCATGGCCGAGCGCATCCTCGACCAGGGCCTCCACGGCCAGCACTTCGGCCAGGCGCATCCGATCGTTCGATGCCTCGAAGCGTTCGCGGATCGGCGCGAGCTCCGCCTTCGCCCGTTCGAGAGACGCAGGTGTGCCCTCGGCGAGCCACAGTCGCGGGCGAGTGAGCTGGGGCTCGTACATGAATCCCCAACGCGGCTGAAGTGCCTGGTGGTGCTCGACCAGGGTCTTCGCTTCGTCGACCCCGCCCTGACGCAGCGCGATCTCTGCTTCGTAGATGCGTCCTTCTTCGATCCACATGGGCTGATCCCGCGCGATGCCCAGGGCGGTCATCTCCTGGGCCCACTGTCGAGCCTTCTCGTAGTGCCCTCGAGCTTGCATGCATAGCGCCAGCCCGATGTGTCCCTCCACGTGGCCGATATGAATGGCCGAGCGTCTGGTCAGGAGGATCGCTTTGAAGTGCGCCTCCGCTTCTTCGAGCTCGTCGCGGAGGTAGTGTGCCCACGCCATGAAAGACCGCGCCATGATGACGGTCTCGAGGAGGTCATGCTCCTCGCCAATCTCGAACAGCTGGCGGGCGGCGGTCAGGCTGCCGGCGAGATCTCCCTCTCGCAGCAACACGTGGGCCAGGCCGCCGCGAACGCGCCCGCGGAACGCGGGCCCCGCATTCCGTCCCGCATCCATCTCACGCCAGAGGGCTTCACGCGCCTCGCGACCGCGTCCGCTCGCACTGTAGCCCCAGGAGAGCAGGAATATGGCGTAGCCCCGCACGCATTCGAAGTCGAGGGGCAGTAGCTCGAGCGCCCGCTCTGCGCTGCGAATGACGCCTGGCGCATCGAGGCCGATGAAGTACATCGAGGCCTCCAGCGCCCGAATCTCTCCTTCGAGGCTCGGACCGTCCGGGCGGCTGTCGAGCTCGAAGCCGCTTGCCTTGACCATGTACTCGATCATGAGATCGAACTGAGCGCAAAACGACGCGAACCAGGCTCGGGCCAGAACGAGTCTCGGATCGGCTTCGAGGTCCGCGGGCGGGAGTCGCTCGAGCCATGCGTTCAGGCGGTGCCAGTCTTCGAGGCCCGTCGCTACGTGACGACGTTCGGCGACGATCGAAGTCGCCGAATCCATGTCGCCTGCCGTACACGCGTGATCCAATGCCTCTTCGACGAAGTCGTGCTCGGCGAACCACGCGCTGGCGCTGCTGTGGAGGTCTAGAACACCGCCCGGAGATTCTCGTCCGTTCAGCTCGCTGCTGAGTAGATCGCGGAACACGTGGTGAAACCGAAACCACTCGTTCTGGTCGTCGAGTGCGATCACGAAGAGGCCGCGATGCTCCAACTCAGCGACGAAGTCCGCTCCCGAGAGCGCGAGGAAGTCCGATCCATCGTCTGGCTCTCCGTCGGCTGTGGGCTTGAGGGTCTCGCACAACGGGGCGCAGAAGCGGTCCAGAATCGAGATCCTGAGGAGCCACGCCTGCAACTGCGGCGGCTGAGCGTCGAGCACCTCACGAGCCAGATAGTCCCGGGTCGTACGTGGCCCCACCTGCAGATCACGCAGGTACGCATCGACATCCTTTCGCTCCCGAGCCGCCAGCGAGATCAGTTGCAGCCCAACGGCCCAGCCGTCGTTCTGCACCTCGAGGTTGTCGAGGGCTCGATCTCCGGGGACTGTCCCCGACAGTGTGGCGACCATGTCCGCAGCTTCTTCTCGCGTGAACCGAAGCTGTTGGGCACGGACTTCCGCGATTCTGTTCTGAGCTCGGAGCGTCTCCAGCGGCAGGGGAGGGTCATGGCGCGCGAGGAGTATCAGCCGCAGTGTTCGAGGGGGGCGCATGACGAGCGACGAGACGAGCTCGTGCACCTCGCTCGCCTTGATGTGATGGTAGTCGTCGAGCGCCAGGTGGAATGGCATCTCCAGCTCGTCGAGGTCGTTGCTGAGCGCTGCGCTCAGCTCGGCCACCGGGGGGAGGGCAGGCTCCTGCAACAACACGCCGGTTCGCCGGGCTGTATCGGGCGCGACGGTGCGCACCGCGGCAAGCAGATAGCGGAGGAAAGTCCGGAGGTCGTCATCACCCGCATCGACCGAGAGCCAGGCGAAGCGTTCTCCGCGCGTGTCGAGCCAGCTGCTGACCAGGGTCGTCTTGCCGAACCCGGCGGGGGCCGACACGAGCACGAACGGGGCGGTCGCGGCGCCGTCGAGCTGATGCCAGAGCCGCTCCCGGACCGTGTGCTCGCGACCGACATACGGACGGTTGAGCTTGGATTTCAGAACATCCGGATTCAATGCGTTCCTTCTCGGCGATCGCGGACCGCACTCTGCGAGTCGAGTGGGCTCGCACCTGTGAGGCCGTCTCGCCCCATCCCGCTAGGGCGAGACACCCAGCTCGAGGGCGTCCGTCGACCCGCGCCCGCGGGCGACACATTCTAGATCGCGAGTCCGAGGCGACAATCAGAATCAGATGAAGGAGCGCGTCTTGCCGTCTCGCAGAGTCGCCCGGGCGCCCATCGAGGCAGGGAATGGCCCGTGTCGCCCCCGCGCACGGCGATCCGTTCTGTCCAGATCCGGCTTCGGGAGCCACGCCCCGCGAACGCGCGTCAGAAGATCGAGAACGCGCGATGCAGTCACGCGCCGCGTGGGGCAGGTAAACCGAGATTGTCCGGTTTGGGGAGAGGGCGGCGCGTGAGTCGGTGGTTAGCGTGACCGCTCGTCACTCGAGTCGACGGGGCTCGAGGCGCCCAATGCACGTTGGGTGAGGAGAGGGCTTGGAGCGCGGGCGACGACGAATGTGGACGCCCGGTCACTTCCGGACCGTGGTCGACGGATGGGTCGACCCCGAGATGAGTGCGCGTGTAGCTGGCTTGCAGATCCAGAGCGCAACGAGGGACGATGACGCACCAACCTCGATCCTCTCGGGCGAGATCGAGGACCAGGCTCAGCTGATCGGCGTGCTGACCGCTCTGCACGACCTCAACCTTCCGATCGTCGAGGTCACGATGACCGGGTAGATGGCCATCCCCCGCACGCCGACTCCCACATAAATCCCCAACAACCGGAGAGGGTTGCTCGGACGCTGAGAACTACGCTGGTTCACTGGGCCTGTCCGGTTGCGACACGCCGCGCGACTCGGAGTCGCCACTCAATCGCACATCACACAACGGAGAACACCATGAGCTCGCCGAGAACGGTCTGGGGCATTGGCACGTCGCGGACGGTCCGTCCGCAGTGGGCACTCATCGAGCTCGGACTCGACTACGAGCACAAGAAGATCCTGCCACGAGGCGGTGGCATCGAAAACTCCGGCCTGCTGGCCGTGAGTCCGCGCCACAAGGTCCCCTTCTACGAGGACGATCGCGTCAAGATCGGCGAGAGCGCCGGCATTTGCTGCTACCTCGCCAATCGGCACGGCGGAGATCAGGGGCTGCGCATGCCCGAGCACGGTTCGGCCGAGCTCGCCGACTTCTACGACCACGTCTTCTACATCATGACCGAGATCGACGCGCGGCTGTACACGGTGCGGATGCACGCCCAGCCGCCGCTTGGGCTGTCAGAGACCTACGGTGAGGCGCCCGTGGCGTGCGATGCGGCAAAGAACTATGTCCAGCGGGGGTTCACCGAGGCAGAGCGCTGGCTCTCCGACGGGCGATCGTTCGTCATGGGAGACGAGTTCGGAGTCCCCGACATCCTGCTCGTGACGTGCCTCGACTGGGCCCTGGGCTACGACATGAAGGTCTCCGACGCGCTGCAGAGCTATCGCGGGCGCGTGGCGGCGCGCCCGAGCTACGACGAAGCCATGAAGCGCAACGATGCGTCGAACGCAGAGACCTAGAGCTCGATCAACGCGCTCGGGTCGATGATGTCTCTCGTGCGCATCTCCTCGAGTGCCCGTCGGAACCATGGCGTATACGCGTGCGGTCGAACATCGACGTCGGTCAACAGATCGCCGATCGGCCACCAGGCCAAGGCATCGACCTCGTCCGGGTTGGGGTCTGGCGACCCGCGCAGCCGACCCACGAAGACGTGGTCGATCTCGTGTTCGGATAGACGCGTCGCAGGGTCAGTCGCCTGATACTCGAACGTGAAGCGAGGGGCGACCTCGACGTCGACGCCGAGCTCCTCACCGACTCGTCGCCGCGCCGCGACCTTCACGTCTTCGCCCGGACGAGGGTGCCCGCAGCACGCGTTCGTCCACAGCAGCGGGAAGTGATACTTCACGGATGCGCGACGTTGCAGGAGCATTCGGCCCCGCTCATCGAAGACGAACACCGAGAACGCGCGATGGAGCCTCCCTCCATCGCGATGCGCATCGAGCTTCTCCATCACGCCGATCTGCTCGTCGCGCTCGTTGACCAGAACGACCCATTCTTCGCCCGGCCGACTGAGTCGGTTGGCTTCGTCGTTTGCTGCAGGACCGAAGGGGGCGGGCTCCATCAGAACCACAGTACTCCAGCAAAAGTCCGTGTCACCGGCCGATGTCGAACTACTCGAGATCGATTTCGCGAACCCATCAGTTTTGTCAGGTCTTCGGTGCATGGCCAGGAGCCGGGTACCCAGTAATTGTCCGGTTACAGGAGAGGCCGGCGTTCAGGTGCGCGACTAGATTCGAATGGTCGTCGTAGTAGGGCGATGCGGCTCCAGGTGCGCGGTGCACTGCCGGGACGAGTGCGCGTCCCGTTTTCAGGGTGCGACGCCTGACCTCGACGTGTGTTGCGTCAACGAGCGCGGGGGCGAGGCATGCAGCGACCGAGCCAACGCATGTGGAACCCGGGTCACTATCGGATCGTCGTGGATGGCTGGTTCGATCCCGCGATGCGGCCCCTCGTCGCCGGCTTGAAGATCTCGAGGGTCACGTCTGACGGTCACCCACCCGTGTCCACCCTCGAGGGCGAAGTGGCCGACCAGTCGCAGCTCATCGGGGTGCTCAATGCGCTGCACGACCTGCACCTGCCGATCGTCGAAGTCATCGTCATCGAATAGCCGTCGTCCTGCGCGCGCACCCATTCCCTCAAAATTCCCCAGTTTCCGGGCAGGTCACTCAGGTAGGCGGCACTTAGTGTGTCCGCCGATCGAGACGCAAGACCCTTCGGCTCTCCTTTCGAGCGACTTCGCCACCAAGGCAATGAGGGGTTGGATGCGTCGCATCGATCGCAGGTCGTTGCCCGGATCTGGACGCCGTCGAGATTCATCCGGGTGAAGAGATCTCATGAGCGGCGTGACGACGAGGAGCACGAAATGAAGCTTGGTGCGCTGCTGATGCCGTCTCATCCCCCCGAACGAAGCATGCGGGAGGGCCAGCTCGCCGACCTCGAAGAGCTCGAGCGCCTCGATCGCCTCGGGTACACCGAGGCGTGGATCGGCGAGCATTTCACCGCGCCCTGGGAGCCCTGCCCGGCGCCCGATCTCCTGATCGCGCAGGCGCTTCAGCGCACCGAACGCATTCGGCTCGGCCCGCTCGGTCACCTGCTCCCGTATCACCACCCCGTCGAGCTCGCACATCGCGTCGCGTATCTCGATCACATGGCCGAGGGCCGCTACCAGCTCGGGGTCGGGATCAGCGCCTTGCCCTCCGACCGTGAGCTCTTCGCGCTCGGAGATGAGTTCGGACGCAATCGGCGCATGACCTTCGAGGCGCTCGACCTCATGACGCGCCTCTGGCTTCACGGCGATGGCGACACCGAGGGCGAGTTCTGGTCGATGGGCGCTGTCCAGAGCGATATCGCGGGGCTCGGGTACCACGTCACCCCGCTGCAGCAGCCCCATCCTCCGATCGCGATCGCGGGCATGACGCAAGGCTCGGCGAACCACCGACTTGCCGGGGAGCGCGGGTACATCCCCGTCAGTCTCAGCATTGGCCCGGATCCGGAAGAGACCGCGAAGCACTGGGACACCGTGGCAGAGGGGGCTGCTGCGGTCGGTCGCGTCGCCGACCGTAACGATTGGCGGGTCGTGCGCGACGTCTACGTTGCGCCCACGGACGCGGAGGCGCGCGAGCTCGCCATCGAAGGGATGATGGGACGTTGCTGGCGCGAGTTTCTCCTGCCGGTCTACCTCGGCCTGGGCCTCGGGCCACTGCTGAAGACCGAGCCCTCGATCCCCGATGAAGCGATCGATCTCGAGTATCTCGCCGACCACATCTGGCTCGTTGGCTCGCCCGAGACCGTGGCGGAGTCGATCTCGGAGCTGCAGTCGAAGACCGGGGGCTTCGGAACCCTTCTGAGCGTCGCTTACGACGCGACGGCCGAGCGCGCCGAGTGGGAGCGAAGCGAGCGGCTGCTGATCGAAGAGGTCCTGCCGATGTGCGCTTCACCGCTCGACACGCTCGATGCGGGCGCCGAACGAAGGATGTCGGCATGAGCTACGTCGCCCTTGCGACAGACGACTTCGACGCAGTCGTCGAGTTCTACGGCGACACGCTTCGTCTTCCGCTCATCGCGGAGTGGGATCGCGCGAATGGCCGAGGCCAACGTTTCGACCTCGGCGGGATGACCCTCGAGGTGCTCGACAATGGCCGCGAGCGTTCTCCTCTCGCGATCCACTCGCCGGGCGAACGCTTTCATCTCGTGATCGAAGTCGAAGACGCCGTGGGGGCGCACCTTCGCCTGGGGCTCGATACGCCACCGCCCGAGATGACGTCGTGGGGCGCTCGCGTCTTCCAGCTTCGTGACCCAGACGGCATCCCGGTCACGTTTCTCGAGTGGGCAGACCAGTCCGAGGCCGCACATCGAACGATCTGTGGCCGCGTCGTGACCGGCGCGGGCGTCGCCAGTGGCTTCACGCAACTCGACTGGGTTCGCGCCGAGCTCGTCGGCAAGCTCGGGATCGATCCACACCCGGGCACCCTGAACGCACGTTTGGTGGATGCGCAATCACGCGCGATCTGGAGCGGCCTGCGAGCAACGCCAGGCATCCCCATCGACCCGCCGAGCGACGAGGCCGAGAGCTGCGGCGCCCGATGCTTCCCCGTCGAGATCCACTCGATCGGGCGCGCGGCCATCGTGTTGCCCGACGTAGAAGACTACCCCGCCGACCAGATCGAAGTCATCGCTGAGGCCGGCGTGCGGGATGAACTCGGCATCGTCGACGGCGATTTGATCAGCGTCGCCTTGAGCAGCGCGCAGGCGCCGGCGGGCCACAGAGAGAGGAGCGACGTGTGAAGAGAATCATCATCGGTATGTCAGGCTCATCGGGCGTCGTCTATGGCGCGCGCATGCTCGAGGTACTCGCGACGGACCCCTCCGTCGAAACCCACCTCGTCATGAGTCCGCACGCGAAGCAGAACATCGAGATCGAGACACCCTACTCGGCGAAGGCAGTCGAGGCCCAGGCCGACGTCGTCCACAACTTTCGGGATCAGGCCGCCGCGATCTCGAGCGGCTCGTTCCACACGGACGGAATGATCGTGGCGCCGTGTTCCATCAAGACGCTCTCGGGCATCGTGAACTCCTTCGCTGACAGCCTGCTCGTGCGCGCAGCCGACGTCGTGCTCAAGGAGCGGCGAAAGCTCGTGCTGATGGTGCGCGAGACCCCGCTCCACGTTGGCCACTGCAAGCTGCTGTACGAAGCGGCGCAGATGGGCGCGATCATTTCGCCGCCGATGCCGGCCTTCTACAACGAGCCGAAGACGATCGACGACCAGGTGCTGCACAGCGTGGGTCGTGTGCTCGATCTGTTCGACATCGACCCGGGTGTCGTCAACCGCTGGCAAGGCGGTCGGTTGCATCGCGAGCAGCGAGGAGAGAACGGCCGCGACTGGCAGGCCGAAACGAACGACTTCGAGGAGTCCACTCGGTCCCTCGCATCGCGGGAAGAAGCGTAAAGACGCGTGAGCTCCTCGACACGGCATACGCCCGGCCGTCGTGGAGAACGACTACCTGGCGTGACCGACCGGACGGCCCGGCGGTACCGCTGCCCCTTCACCGCAACTCGAACCATGGAGACCTTCCAGAATGTCAGTTTCGATCGACCGAGCAAAGATCCCGCGCACCTATCGCGAATACATCGAGAACCTCAAGAAGATGGGGGAGGCGGTCGAGATCGATGACGAGATCGACACGCATCTCGAGATGGGTGCAGTCTGCCGTCACTCCTACGAGACGCTGGCTCCGACGCCGATCTTCAACAACATCAAGGGCACGCCAGAGGGCGAAGGCTTCCGCGCCTGCGACATCGGGTACACGAAGTCGAGCACGCCAGGGCGGGAGTGGTGCCGCCTCGCGGCCATGCTCGGCCTTCCGCCCGAAACCGGCCTGATGGACATCCAGAAGGCGTACCTCGAGGCTCGAGAGGGCACGGAGGTGCACGAGCCGGTCATCGTCGATGCGTCGGATGCGCCGTGCAAGGAGAACACGTGGACCGGCGACGAGATCGACATCTACAAGATCCCCGCGCCGCTCTGTCATGACGGCGACGCTGCTCGCTACATCGGAACCGCGGGCGTCAACATCGTTCGGACTCCAGACGAGAGCTGGACGAGCTGGTCGATCAATCGCGCGATGATCGTGAACGAGACCACGATGACGGGTCTCTGGCTCTCTTCGCAGCACAACGGCATGGTGCACGATCAGTGGACCGAGGAAGGGCAGGACACGCCGTGGGCGATGGCGTTCGGTGTGCCGCCGGTCGTTCTCACGCAGTCGTCGGCGAAGGCGCCCGACTTCACGAACGAGTACGACTATGCCAGCCGGCTGCTCGGCGAAGGCATCCGCATGGTCAAGTGCGACACGAACGACCTGTTGGTGCCGGCCGATTCCGAGATCGTCCTCGAAGGCTTCGTCTCGAAGGATGCGATGGAGGTGGAAGGGCCGTTCGGCGAGTATCAGGGCTACCTGCCCTTCGATACGGCGAACCGCGCACGGGTGACCGTCACCCACGTCACGTACCGCAACAACCCGCTCTTCCCCGTCTCGGTGCCGGGAAAGCCGATCGACTCGTGCACCGTCGGCATGGGCTTCTTCATGTCGGGCGACGTCACCGTCGCCTTGCAGAAGGAGGGGCTCCCCGTGATCGACAGCATGCTGACGATGGAGTCTGCCCTGGCGTGGCTGGTCATTCGCGTCGACAACGACTGGCATCAGAAGACCGGGTTGGGCATGGAGGAGTTCGTCCGGAAGATCGGCACGACGCTCTGGTCGCAGCACGTGGGCAACATCACCACGAAGATCATCGTGGTGAACGAGGACGTCGATCCCGATAGCGCCCTCGAGGTGTGCTGGGCCTTCGCGACCCGGAATCACCCGACGCGGAGCACGTTCTACTTCCCCGAGATCGAGAACGTCGTCGGGACGGGGCTCGAGGCCTATCACAGCCAGAGCGACTTCATCCACGGCAGTGGCCTGACGGCGTACAGCTGCCTGCCCATCGAAGGCAAGACCGGGCAGCAGCTGGAGAACATCCTGACCTTCGAGACGAACTACCCGGACCCCGTCCGGCAGAAGGTGCTCGAGAACTGGTCACGATGGGGATTCGCCAAGTAGAGCTCGACGACCGCTGTAGCGCGTGCCGAGTCACTCGAACGAGTGGCTCGGCACGAAGGCGGACCGACTCCAAGGAGAACACAGATGACCAAGTATCGAGTGCTGGTCCAAGGGGGCCAGGCGGCCGACGCGCGAAAACACGAGCTGGTGGAAGGCATCCAGAGGATCGCGGTGGACCAGTTCGGTCAGGACGCAGCCTCGACGCCCGTCTTCTGGCGGTCCGTCGACCAGGGCTTCGCCTGGACCGGCGGCAACCCCAGCACGACGACCGTGATTCGCTGCGACGTCCCGAACGACATCGCCTACGACGACCGTGTGAAGCTCCTGAAGTCGCTCAGTGACCTGTGGGTCGAGAAGACCGGGGTCGACTCGAACGAAGTCACAGTGACGACCTAGAGCGCCGACATGTCCGGACCCGATCCGGACCGAGAGGGGAGACTCATGCCGATCTATCTGACGACGGTCAAACCGGGCGCGACCACCGAGGATCAGCGCTCGAGAATGGCCGAGGGGATCTTCACGACCCATGTGGATGTGACGGGAGCCCCTCGCCAGTTCGTGAATGCCTTCTTCTCCGAGGAGGCCGACCCCGAGGTCGGGTTCCCCGATTTGCCGGAAGGAAAGCTGGCCTACCTGAACGCCACGATCCGCGCGGGAAGGACCGACGAGGACAAGGCCAAGATCGAGACCGGGATCCGCAAGGCGTTCGCCGACGCCCTCGGGTGTGCTTCCGGCGAGATCGAAATCGTGATGGGCGAAGTCGATGCAAGCCATTGCATCGAGGGGGGCAAGATCCTTCCCGTCCCCGGCAGCCCCGAAGAGGCGGCATGGAAGGCGCAGGGTGGGGGGTGATCGAGCCGAGAGGATCTCCTCGAAGCGAACTCCATCCCGAACCGTGCGCGGCTCGCGCTCGAGCCACATCCCCGAGCCGATCAAGCAAAAGGTGCTCGACAACTGGTCTCGGTGGGGATTCGACGACCAATAGGCGTTCTCGACGAACAAGGCTCTCGACTCGAAAAAGCCGAACGTCGGCTTCGGCAGCGAGAGCGATCCAAAGTGACTGCGTGGGAGTAGAGATGATGGCGCACAAGGACTTCAGAGGATTCCTCGAGCTACTGGAAAAGGAAGGGCAGATGATTCACATGACAGATCCGGTTCTGCCCGAACCCGACATCTCCGCGATCCTGAGCGCAAACAACAAGGGGGTCGGTGACACGGCACCCGCGATCGCCTTCGACAACATCAAGGGGTACACGAGCGACGCCAAGCTCGTGTCGAACGTGCACGGGTCGTGGCCGAACATCGCGCTCGCCTTCGGCATGCCGAAGGACACTCCGCTCAAGGACATCGCGCGCGAGTTCAACCGCCGCTACCAGAACTTCGAGAAAGGCAGCATCGAAGAGATGGACAGCGCGCCCTGGCAAGAGAACGTGATCGAAGGCGACGACGTCAATCTGTTCGAGCTGTTGCCGCTCTTCCGTCTGAACCCGGGGGACGGCGGCTTCTTCCTCAACAAGTCCTCGGTCGTCTCTCGCCACCCCGACCGCATGGACAGCTTCGACGATCAGAACGTCGGGATGTATAGGATCCAGGTCCAGGGGACGAACCATCTGAGCATGCAGATGGTGCCGGATCACGACATCGCGCTGCACTTCAAGGCCGCCGAAGAGCGAAACGAGCCTCTACCGATCTATATCACCATGGGGAACGAGCCGATCGTCCCGCTGATCGCCAGCATGCCGCTGCTGTACGACCAGGACGAGTACACGATGTGCAGCGCCATGGCCGATGGCGCACCGTACCCGGTGGTGACGATGGAAAACGGCCTGCAGGTGCCTTGGGGCAGCGAGATCGTGATCGAGGCCGAGGTGCTGCCCCGCGTCCGAATGCCCGACGGCCCCTACGGCGAGTTCACGGGTCATCTTTCGGGCTGTCGACTCATGTGCTCGGTCAACGTGAAGAAGGTCTATCACCGGAACAATCCGATCTACGAGTACTGCGCGATCGGAATGCCCTGGACCGAGATCGACTACATGTTCATCAACACGGGTGCCGCGCTCTACGTGCAGCTCAAGGACTCGTTCCCCGAAGTCGTCGACGTGAACGCGCTCTATACCCACGGCCTGGTGGTGATCGTGTCGACCGAGATGAGAGTTGGCGGCTTCGCCAAGACAGTCGGGATGTCGGTGCTGCAGACACCGCACGGCACCGGCTACGCGAAGGTGGTCATCATCGTCGATGCCGATGTCGACCCCTTCAACCTGCCGCAGGTCATGTGGGCACTGTCGACGAAGTTCAACCCCAGGTTCGACTGCATGGTCGTGCCGAACCACTCGGTCCTCGCACTCGACCCGGGGTCCGATCCGGTCGGCATCACAGACAAGATCATCCTGGACGCGGCGACACCTGCCCCGCCGGACGATCACGGCGATTACGCGATGCAGATCAACAATCCGCCCGAAGCCGAGGAGTGGCTGCCGAAGGTGCAAGCCTTGATTCAGAACCTCGCGAACGCAAGCAAGTAGGAGACTCGACCCATGGCCAATGCCTTCACGATCTGTCCCCGCTGCGGCTCCAAGACGCTCGATGTCGTGTTCTCGTCGCCTGTCAAGGGCGTGTGGGACGTCTACATGTGCAAGACCTGCAACTACACCTTCCGCAGCACAGAGCCCGATTACATGACGGACCGGGACAAGTACGACCCGACGTTCAAATTGGATCCGAACGACCTGGACAACTTTCCGATGATGCCGGCGATTCCCCCGCTGCGAAAGAAGTGAGGAGATCCACGATGACGACGCTTCACCACACGATCAAGATCGCCGCGCCGAGAGACAAGGTCTACGAAGCTCTCACGAACGTGACCGACTTCGAGAAGTGGCACTACGCCGGGGTCGAGGGCGAAATTGCCGTCGGCGCCACCGTGTCGATGAAGGCCAAGCCCCATCTCAGCTTTGCCTGGAAAACCCTCGAGATGGTCGAGGACACGCGACTCGTCCAGGAAGGAGTCGAGGGGCCTGGCGACGTCGGCAAGAAGATCACGTTCGAGCTGTCCGACGTAGATGGCGGCACGCTCGTCAACTTCAGCGACGGCGCGTGGAAGGATGGCGACCCCAGCATGGGGTACTGCAACACCCATTGGGGCGCGGCTCTGACGCGGCTCAAGGCGTTCGTCGAGGGCAGCGGCTGATCGCCGTCCTGAAGACGCCTCGACCTCCGACATCGTGAGTCGAAAATGGTCCGCACTGCCCGACGCGGCAGGGCCAACTGACGGAGATCACCTCATGACCTTCGCTGCTCAGCCGCGGATCAAGATCACATTCTTCATGATGGTCCTATTGTTCTTACCCGCGCTGGCCACCGTCGCACGAGCTGCCGAGACCGACGGAGCGACAGACGAGGCGGCCGCAGCGCAAGAAGGCGCGAAGCCGGAGAAGAAGGAGTACAAGCACCCCGAGCACGGCGGCCTCGGAGACATTGCCCGCAAGCTCGCAGACCCGACTTCAGACATCTGGGCGCTGTTC
Source organism: Myxococcota bacterium (assembly GCA_965250285.1). Taxonomy (GTDB): domain Bacteria; phylum Myxococcota_A; class UBA9160; order UBA9160; family UBA4427; genus CAYYSY01. The sequence goes on along the minus strand of OZ252299.1, from coordinate 3,191,264 downwards.
ACGGAGTTCGAGCTCACGTTCAACAACGGGAACGTGGCCGAGGATGGGCCAGAGTACGGCGGCAACCTGCTCTTCGAGCCTGTACTGCCGATCCCGCTCCATGGCAAGGGCGAGAAGGAGTGGCGGCTGATCACGCGCCCGGTCATTCCGATCACGCTCAGCACACCCGTGCCGACAGGCGCGCAGGATGAGTTCACGTCGGCAGCCGGCCTGGGCGACATCGTGCTGCCACTCGTCGTCTCGCCGCCGGCGGGACGGTGGATCATCGGAGTGGGCCCGACCTTCTCCTTCCCGTCTTCGACGAATGACGCGCTCGGGTCGCAGCAGGTCGGCGTCGGACCAACCGTGACGTTCGGGTACAACGCCGAAGCACTTCACGGCGTTCATCTGGCCGCAGTACTACTTTCGCGTCGCGGATCGAAACGACTTCGATCCGACTCAGAAGTCCGAACTGAGCCAGCTCAGCATGCTCTACTACTTCAACATCAACCTGAAGGATGGATGGCAGATCGGGTTCGATCCGACGATCACGTTCAACGCGAATGAGCCGAAGGGAGAGCAGTGGACCGTGCCGGTCGGGATCAGCGTCGCAAAGACGGTCAACTTCGGTGAGTTCCCAGTGCGGATCAACGTTGGGCTCGAGTATTCCGTGGTCAGCCCGGACTCGTTCGGCAAGGTGGCGATGATGAAGTTTGACATCATCCCGGTCATCCCTTCGCTCATCGGGAACCCGCTGCTCGGAGGGAGCTGAGTGGCGCTCTGCTCGGCTAGATGAGACCGAGGCCTTGGGCCCGAGCCACCGCCTCTCGTCGCCCGCTCACGCCGAGCTTGCCGTAGACGCGCTTCAGGTGCGATCGGACCGTACCGGGCGAGATGACGAGCTTCTCGGCGATCTCCTTGTCGCGATATCGCTCGGCCAGGAGCTCCAGAACATCGAGCTCCCGGTTGGTGAGCGGCTCGATCAGTCCGGTCTCTTCAGGTCGATGTCGTCTTTCCGTAGTTGCAGGCTGCCCATCTGATTCGCCGCTCGAGGCCGCGAGGATTCGGCGAGCATGTTCCGAGTCGCACGCCGGGCTAGGGAGCTCTCGCATCAGCGCAGCCATGGGCGCACCCAGGTCGAGGTAGGGCTGGATGGCCTCTCCGATCTCGGTTGCGGCGAGTGAGGCCTCGAGGAACGAGATCGCGGCGGTCTCTTCACCCAGGGCCCGATGAACCAGCGCCTCGACGGCCAGCACGGGGCCGAGGCGCATGATGTCGTGTCTGTCCTCCAGGCGCAGTCGCATCGCTTCGAGCATCGAGACCGCTTCGCTCAGAGCAGCCTCCCCGCCATCTGCCAGGCGGGCCTTCGCGATCGTCAGCTCCGCGTCGTAGTAGAAGCCGAAGGCGCGTGGCTTCTCGATCCCTTTCAGCAGCGCCTGAGCCTCCGCTGTCCGTCCGTCGAGAAGAGCGATCTCGGCCTGATACAGGCGCCCGTGTTCGATCCAGGCGCTCGCGCCGCGCGCGATGGCCGAGGCGGTGAGCGACGCGATGGACTCGCGTGCGTCGACGCCGTCTCCCCGAGCCCGTTTGCTGAGCGCGAGACCGATGTGGCTCTCGGCATGAGGAGCCGGCGTCGAGGCTCCGATGGCGGCTGAGCCTGCCTTGAAGTGCTCCTCGGCTTGGTCGATCTCACCCCTCAGATAGTGAGACCATCCCAACGTGGACCGCGCCATCTGCACTGTTTCAGGGAGGTCATGCGTACTCCCCACGTCGAGTTGCTGTTGTGCTGCGACCAGCGTCCCCCTCAAGTCGCCCGCCCGGAAGAGGACGTGGGCGAGGGCGCTCCGGACGCGAGCTTGACAGGCGGCACCGGTCGCACTGTCCTCTTCCATTGCCCGCCAGAGAATGGTGCGAGCCGTCTCGCCCTGGCCGCTTAGAGCGTGCGACAAGGAAAGGAAATAGGTCGCATAGCCTCGGATGCACCCGAAGTCTGCTGGGAGTTGCAGCAGCGCCTTCTCGCAGTGACGGATGACTCTCTCGCGGTCCCGACCAAAGACGCCCTGGCCGATGTAGCCGAGCAGGCCATCCATCGCTTCGATCTCGCCCTCGACGCCGCGGTGACACGCCCGTGTTTCGGCGGGCAGCGCGCGTACATCCTCGATCAGCGAGAGGGCTTCCTCGAATCGCGGGATATGGCAGAGATGCCAGCCACGGGCGAGCATGATCCTCGGATCCGACGTGGCGCTGCCAGCCGGCAGCCGGTCGAGCCATGCACCCAGGCGGTGCCAGTCCTCTTGATTCATTGCAGCGTGTCGGTTTTCGGCGACCAGCTCTACCGCCAGCGCCGGGTCACCCAGCATCAGCGCGTGATCCAGCGCCTCTTCGACGAGGCCCTGCTCGGCGAACCAGCGACTCGCACGCTCGTGCAGCTCGGTGATCGACTCGGGGTTCCAGCGCGCAGCGAGCTCTGAGCGCAAGAGGTCGCGGAAGAGGTGATGAAATCGATACCATCGCCCGGTCGCATCCATGGGGATGACGAACAAGCCGCGTTCCTCGAGCGTTGCGAGGAAGTCCTCGCCACTCATCCCCGAGGCTTGGTTTTCGTTCGGATCCTGAACGGCCTCGCAGAGAGGTGCGCAGAAGCGCTCGGCGATGGAGGCTCTGAGCAGCCAGTTTCTCAGATCTTCGGACTGTACGTCGAGCACTTCGCGCGCCAGAAACTCTCGGGCGAACTTCTGCCCGATCTGGAGGTTCCGCAGGTAGGCATCCGCGTCGTCGCGGCCGCGCAGGGAGACCGCAATCATCTGGAGCCCGGCCGCCCAGCCGTCGTTCTGATGCTCCAGGTTGCCCAGGGCATTATCGCCCACGTCCCCCCCTGCGAGCTCGCGCAACAGATGCGCAGACTCGCTGCGGGTGAAGCGAAGATCCTCTGCTCTGACCTCCGTGTTCCATCCATGGGCCCGCAATGTCGCCAGCGGAAGCGGGGGGTCGAAGCGCGAGATCAGGATCAACCGGAGCGGCCGGGGTGGCCGGGTGACGATCTCGGCCATCAGTTCATGCACGGGCGACGACCCGAGGCGATGAAAGTCGTCGATCACCAGAGTGATGGGTGTGTCGAGGTCTTCGAGCTCGTTGCTGAGGGTCGTGCACAGCGTGTCGACGGGAGGGAGCGGCGAATCTCGCACCGTCAGCGCCATCGTTGGCAGGGCATCGGGAATGGCCGTCCGAACTGCCGCCACGATGTATCTGAGGAATTGCCGGAGGTCGCCGTCGCGCTCGTCGATCGACAGCCAGGCATGCGGCCGGTCACATGACGAGAGCCAGTCGCTGACCAGCGTCGTCTTTCCGAAGCCGGCTGGCGCCGAGACGAGCACGAAAGGATCGCTCGCACCCGCTTCCAGGATGCGAACCAGGCGCTCGCGCCGGAAATGGAGGCTGCCGGTACCAGGGGGATTGAGCTTCGTTCTCAGGAGTTCTTGATGCATAGAGTCGTGCCTGTCCAGGTCTTCGTCTTCGATTCCGGCGGGTCGGTACAGGGTTCCGTGGCAAGGAACCAGCTGTTACGGGGGCGGACCGAGTCCCGATGCTCGTCAGCCCGAGAACTTCACGTGGAGTTCTCGGAACTTTCGCAGTCGATGGCCATACCGGATTCGCTCCGGCCAGCGCCCCTGACCTCCAAGCACGAGATCGATCGCAAGGCGGCGGCATGCGCGGGACACGTCGCGATGGGCCTCCGCGAGCGCACGAGCATCCCGAGAGAGGGCATTCGCCGACACTGCCAGGCAGTCGGGTCGAGTGGACTCCGCCGTTCCGATCCCGCTCGATCTGATCAGATCGATCCTAACAGAACGGTCGAAAGGGCCAATCGGCCTGGCCGGCTGCGTCGTCGCTCCGGTCCATGGGAGTGTCATCGGGAGTGTGATCGGACCCTCCCAGAGGGTGTGGGCGGTCGCAGTAAGGTGACGTCTAGCCGTTCGGTGACGTGCCTGCTGCCGCTGAGTGTCATCCCCTGCCGCGATCTGCCGACTCGAGAGCGTAAGTGTCTGTCCTCCCTCACGCTTCTTTCGCTTTGCCAACTTGAGGGCGATCTGCGACCGATGAGGGAGCAGATCGTATGAGCGCGCCGGACATGCCGGAACGGCATGTCTGGTGTGCGAAGGGGATGCCAGTTCGAATCTGGTCTCGTGCTCCATACAAAATCGGCTCGTCCCACGTAGTGGGGCGGGCCGTTTTTGTATCCAGAGCTCGAAGCCGGTTTTGGGCTAGAGGCCCGTGCGCTTAAGGCATGCCAACGTGAGGGCGATCTGCGAGCGATGAGCGAGCAGATCGGATGAGCGCGCCGACACAGCGTGCGGCGGCGGACGGATGTGGGCAGGGGACGACCGTTCGAATCTGGTCTGGTGCTCGAGCTCCGCAGGCCCGTTCGCACCAGCTGGCCTCGGGTAGCCGCGGCTGGCGCTACCCTCTGCGACCGGACGAGCGTTCACTTCGAGCGAAGCGCAGCGGAGGCGCAGCATGAGCTCATTCGACTATGCAGGCGATCACTTCGATGTGAGAGATCTGATCGCCGATCTGCACCGTGCCAGCTGGCAGCAGATCGGCTCGGCGGGGGCCTACTGGACGGGGGCCGAGCGCGTCGAGATCGCCCGGCAGGCTCGGGCCGCCCGTGCGGCGCGCACCGACCCGCCCTGGGCACGGGGCGCGCTGCCCGACCCCGAGGTGCCGCTCAGCGACGCCGCCATCGAGGCCGCTCGCACCATTGCGGCCGACGCGCACAAGATCGACCGGGCCTGGGCCGAGCAGGTGATCGAATCGCTCGGTGATGCGCCGTACGTCGAGCTCGGCTCGGTGGTCGCGACCGTCTCGGCGATCGATGCCTTCGGCGAAGCGCTCGGACGCGGGCACGAACCGCTGCCCACCCCCGAGCCCGGCGAGCCCACGGGTGAGCGCCTCGCAGAGGCGGGCGAGGCCGGCGCGTACATTCCGATGATGGTGCCGTGGCAGGGGCCGAACGTCGGACGTGCACTGTCGCTCGTTCCGAGTGCCAATCGGCTCTTCATGCAGAACGTCATGGCGATGTACAGCGCGGGGGAGAGCGGGGGGTTCTACGACCTCGACTGGGCCGGCCCGCTCACGCGCGCCCAGGCCGAGCTCGTCGCGGCGCGGGTTTCTGCGGTGAACGAGTGCTTCTACTGAACGACCTCCCACGTCGGCCTGCTCCGTGAGAGCGGCGAAAACGAAGGCGTCGACATCGAACTGCGCGCCACGGTCGATGGCGAGGGCGATGGGGGCGTCGCGCACGGTGCGGCCCTGCTGCGCTTTGCCGAGGCCATTACCCGCGGTAGCGACGACATGGACCCGGCCCGCGCGCGCGTGCGGGCCGAGCTGGGTGACGCCGGTGTGGCCGAGGCGTCGGGCATCGTGGGGATCTTCAACGGCCTGGTCCGCACGGCCGACCTGAGCGGGATTCCCCTGGATGACACGTCACTCCATGCATCGGTGGATTTTCGGGAACAGCTCGGGCTGAACGACTTTGGCGGCGCCCGGAACACGCAGATTCAACGGGGGGACGCGTCGCAGGCCCCGGAGCGGTTCTTCGCCCCGCCGCAGGACGACGCCAGCCGCTCGAAGGCCGGCGCGATCGTGCACTCGAAGAAGTAGACGCCCGTTCGTGTCGCGGCGGGTCGGCGAATCCCCCGCGAGCCTTCGTTGGAGGCGTGTCAAGCGAGGGCCGTGCTTCCTCTTCCGGCATTGTCCGTTCTCGGCGGCGATCGCGACCGCGCAACTGCCTGCGTCTTGCCCGCTCACGGAACTCACAATGGGTGTGATCGACAGCGCCTGAACGGTCGCGATGCCACGAACTCGACCGGGCCGCACAAGTCGGACCCGGTGCAGGATCGAAAGATCCGAATTCAGCACGCACTTCGCCGCAGATGCAGACGCGTACGGACCGCGCGCGACGGGGCGGAAGGCGAGATCCCCGCCCCCGCCCCCGCCCCCGCTCAGCGCTCGGGCCCGGCTTGATTTCGACATGTTGCGAGTGACCTATCTGTCGAGCACGCACCCGGGCGTGAGGACGCAGCCGATCGCGACGAAGATGCCGATTCTGTTTGCGCGTGCCGTAGACTGCAGATCTTGCCGGCTGCGCGTGGGTGCCGAGACGCCGACATGCCGAGGAGGTTCTCATGCATCGCTCGATTCCGGCCGTGCGGATCAGCGCGCTCGTGCTCGTGTGCCTGCTCGGTGCGGGCCACCTGGGCTGCAAGCAGACCCGCACGAGCACGACGACGACGGTGGTGCTCTGCAATCCGGGCGTCGGAGGCGCGAGTGCATCGACGCACCCGATCGATGTCTCGGGGGGCGACGCCGGCTCGACCGGTGGCACGGGCGGCCTGGGGGGCTTCATCGGCTTCGAGATCTGGTTCGGGGGTGCGGGCTCGATCGAGGTGAGCGAGAGCGGTTCGGTTGACGCGAGCTTCGTGCCCACGGGTTCGTTCTCGCCCGATCTCGGCCCCAATCCACTCGTCGTGAGCGGCGATCTCGCGATTCCGGTCGTGCTCTCGGCGCCTCCCCTCGGTGTTCCGTACCTGCTCGAAGACGACTCGAGCCTGTACGTCTCGGACGGTGATCTGATCCTCGGCAACGAGGCGCCCGTGACTGGCTTCGAGGTGCAGGCGGGTGCCACCGTCACGCTGGGCCTGAATCTATCGAGCAATGGTCGGCCGGCCGGCGTTCTGACCTTCAGCCACGACCTGGTCAACGACGGCACGATCACGGTCGTCGACGTCGACAGCGAGCAGCGCGGGGCCGTCAATCTCTATACCGATGGCGATTACATCGGCAGGGGCGGCATCGAGACGTTCGGCACGTTGCCCGGGCAGGATGGCGGCCCGATCGACGTCGGTGCGCTCGGCCGTGGCTACAACAGCGGCGCGTGGCTCTCGTATGGCGCCGATCAGACCGATGGTCGAGCCGGCAACGGCGGCGGCATCTATTTCTACACCGGCTTCTACAACTATCAAGTGGACTTCGACGGTGAGCCCGGTGGCCTGATCGAGAATACGGGCGACATGCGAAGCAGCGGTGGTGCTGCATCGGGCGCCACGGGGATCGGTGGCAGTGGCGGCGGGATCGCGATTCTGCCGTACGCCTCGCTCTGCAACTCGGGCGATCTGCAGGCGAGCGGCGGCGATGGTGTTGGCCAGGGCGGCGACGGCGGCACCATCCAGGTTGCGGGCTACTACCGCGGCGAGCTGCGCAACACGGGCGACCTCACGAGTGATGGCGGCGACGCCACCGATGACGCCGCCCAGTTCGTGTATCCGGGCAGTGGGGGCGAGATAGGCCTCGGGGCGGCGGGTGCGGACCTGCGATCGAGCGGCATGCTCATCGCTCACGGCGGAGATGCGTCGAGCGAGATCGGAGCCGACTACTACGGTGTTGGTGGCTCCGCAATCTTCTTCACCGGGTCGAGCGTCGACGACTACGAAGAGCGCGAGCTCGACGTTCCGGCGGGCGACATCTGGGTCTCGGGCGGGGTGATCGCGACGGGCGGCGAATCTCTGGCCAGCGATGGCACGGGCGGCGCGGGAGGCGGCGTCTTCTTCTACCTACTGAACGACATCAGCGAGGGCACCCAGGCGATCCACCTCCTCGGCTTCGACGGCCTGACTGCCAGGGGCGGCGACGGTGAGAGCGCCGGTGGCGACAGCGTAGGGCTGTCGTTCGACCTCGCCGCCGAGGCGGGCGTGGCGACGGGCTCGGTCGATGTTGAGCCGGCGATGGACAGCTCGGGCGGCAACGCCAACCCGGGCGTCATCGGATCGCAGGGCGGCGACGCGGGCGCGATCGCGATCGTGGCCGGCGAGATCGTATACGGCACGGCGGACGCGAGTGGCGGCGCCGGCGCGACACCCGGCGCTGACGGCTCGATCACGCCGGAGACCGGGGCCCCCTAGTCACGATCTCATGCAACGCAGCCGTTCGCCTACGGCGTGCGAAGGTGGGCGAACCATGTGCCCGCAGCGAGGCAGGCCGCAGCACCTGTGGCTCAGGCGGGCACGTCGCTGCGCGGTCCGACCGGTGAGCGGCCCCGTGCAGCCGAGCCGAGTCGAGCCGAGCGGTGGGCAGGCGCCTTCGCCTTGGCTCGAGCCGTCACCCGGCGGTAGTCTCGTGCGCATGCCGTTACGCCGCGCCCGCCTCTGCATGATCTCGCTGTGCGCGATGCTGCTCGCCTGCCAGGCCACGGTCGGCACGGGTACCGGCGTCGACGTGCCCGCCGACAGTGCCGACCAGTGCGCGACCTACTGTGAACGGATCGGGATGGAGCTCGGTGCCGTCGCGATCATGGCCGACAACGTCGGCTGCATCTGCTCGCCCCGCTCCGAGAACGAGGACGAGGCCGCGAACGTCAGCGCCGCAACGATCGGCATGGCGACGATCGCGCTCCGGGAGATGGCGGAGCAAGACCGCGACGACGCATCGACAAGCTGGAACCGCCCCTTCGTCTTCGGCTATCCGTACTAGGCATCGCGCCGAGGGTGGCGCTCGGGATCACTCGAGGATCGGTGGGTGACGCTCCGCCCGGCCGGCGGCTCGAAGCCTACCCGCGCGCGTCGTACTCGGCCGACGCCAGCTTGATGCAGTGGCCGACGACGTGCATCGCCTTCTCGACGTCTTCGAGCGGGGGCCGCGTGGGCGCCAGACGGATGTTCTGGTTGTTCGGATCCACCCCGCCCGGGTACGTCGCCCCGGCCGGGGTCAAAGCGACGCCCACCTCGTTCGCAAGCTCGACGACGCGGTCGGCGACAGGACGCGCCGTGTCGAGGCTCACGAAGTAGCCGCCACGCGGGTTCGTCCACGTGGCGAGGCCCGAGTCGCCGAGCTCGGCCTCGAGCACGCGCTGCACGGCCTCGAACTTCGGTCGGATGATCTCGGCATGGGCGCGCATGAGACCGCGGACGCCCCCCTCGAACGACTGCAGAAAACGCACGTGCCGGTGCTGCTCGATCTTGTTCGGCCCGATCGTGTGGAGCGCCATCAAACCGGACAGGTACTCGACGTTGGCCCGGCTGGTGGCGAGATAGCCGAGGCCGGCCCCGGCGAACGTGATCTTCGAGGTCGAGCCGAAGAGGATCACCCGGTCGGGATGGCCCGCTGCCTCGGCTGCGCGGAGCAGGTTGCGGGGCACCACTTCGTCGTCGGTCAGATGGTGGACCGCATAGGCGTTGTCGGCGAGCACCGTGAAATCCGGCGCGGCCGTGGGCATCTGGACCAGCCGGTCGACCACGTCGTCTGCGATCACATCGCCCGTCGGATTGCTGTAGACGGGCACGAACAGGATGCCCTTCACCCTCGGGTCCGACTTCGCGAGCGACTCGACCGCATCGATATCGGGGCCATTCGGCGTGATCGCGACAGGCACCGGTTCGTAGCCGTAGCCTTCGAGCATCGAGAAGTGACGATCGTAGCCCGGGACCGTCACGATCATGCGCGGGCGCTCGCTCACCCAGGGCGCCGGGCTGGCGCGCAGCCCCTTCAGCAGGCCCCATACGAGCACGTGGCCCATCAGCTCGAGGCTCGCGTTGTTGCCCACGATGGTCTCTTCGGCCGATGCGCCGAGGAGCTCGCCGAACAGATGGCGAGCCTCGACGAGGCCGGCGACGCCGCCCGGATAGTTGCGGATGTCGACGCCGCTGGGCGTGCGCGTGGCGTCGGCCCCGACGCTCTGCAGGAGCGGATTCGAGAGGTCGAACTGGTCGTCGCTCGGTTGCCCGCGCGTCATCGAGAGCGACAGGCCGGACGACCGCAACTGTTCATGGGCACTTCGGAGGGATTCGAGTTCGGACATGTCGCGCTTAGCCTAGCGCGAACGCCTCTGTTCTCTCCGCCAGGTGCAGTCGACCGCGTCGATCGGGCACCCGCAGGCCCAGGGCCAGACCCCCGCGCCCCAGATGCATCACGCCAGAGCGAGCCCTCCGCTCGAACGCGGCGCGCGCCTAGTCCTCGAAGACCGGCTTGCGCCCTTCCTTTCTCGCCCGCGTCGCCTCTTCGAAGTTCTTCGTCGTGAGGCGGACGAAGAGCTGCGTATGCGTCTCCATCTCGATCGCCGCGCGCACGCTGTTCGTCTCGAGCCCCGACCAGAGCATGCGCTTCGTCAGCTGAACACCCTGCGTGCTCCAGCCGTTGATCTGCTCGGCCAGCTTCAGCGCTTCATTCAAGAGCTCGTCGTCGGGGACGGCGCGCGAGACCAGCCCGATCTCGGCGGCCTCGCGGGCCGACACGTCGCGGCCCGAGAGGCAGATCTCGAACGCGCGCGATGAGCCGATGGCGCGCGGCAGCAGAAAGCTCAAGCCGAGCTCGACCGCCGTGAGCCCGTTGTTGATGCCGGCCGCGCGAAAGTACGCCGACTCGGCGGCGAGTCGGACGTCTGCGCCGAGCGTCAGGCACATGCCGCCGCCGATCGCCGCGCCGTTGACCGCGCAGATGACCGGCTGCGGCATACGCTGCATCGCCGGCACGAGATCGGCGAGGATCGTGAACGAGCGCGTGGCGATGCGCGTGAGCGTCATGCCGCCGATGTTGGGGGGCGGCTCGGTGTGCTGGGTGTCGGCGCCCGAGCAGAAGCCGCGGCCGGTGCCGGTGAGGATCACACAGTGCGTGTCGTTGTCGGCCGCGACCTCCTCGAACGCCTCGTGCAGCGGCACGGCCAGCTCGAACGCCAGCGAGTTCATGCGATCGGGCCGATCCATGGTGATCACGCTGGTGTGGGGGATCGGCTTCTCGATCCGAATGAAGGACATCGGCACTCCCTTGTGCGCGCCTGGAGGCGCGTTCATGTCGATCCGTGAGGCGAAGAATGGCCGCACCGGCGTCTCGATTTCATGGTGACGCAGGCGGTCCAGACGAGCCATCCTCTCGGATCGTGACGCGCCGACGCCGTGCCGCCGCGTCGGCCCTTACCGAGTCAGCGATCAAGACGGGGGAACCGATGGACATCGAGGGATTCGTGAAGCCGGGCTTCGAGAGCGTGCGCGACGCGTTCGTCGCCAACTTCGAAGAGGGGCTCGAGGATGGCGCGTGCGTCGCCATCACGAAGGACGGCGAGTTCGTCGTCGATCTCTGGGCGGGCGAAGCCGGCCCCGACGGTCGCCCGTGGCAGCGTGACACGATCATCAACGTCTACTCGACGACCAAGACCATGGCCGCGCTCTGCGTGCTCATGCTCGCCGACCGGGGCGAGGTCGACCTGGCCGCCCCGGTCGCGACCTATTGGCCCGAGTTCGCGCAGAACGGCAAGGCCGGCGTCACCGTGTCGCACGTCATGAGTCATACGGCGGGGCTGCCGGGTTTCGAACCCCCGCTCGAAGACGCCCCGCTGCTCTACGACTGGGACGCGTGCGTCGAGCGGCTCGCGGCGCAGGCCCCCTGGTGGGAGCCGGGCACGCAGTCGGGCTATCACGCCGTGACCCAGGGCTATCTGCAGGGCGAGATCGTGCGTCGCGTGACCGGCCGCTCGATCGGCACGTTCTTTCGCGAAGAAGTCGCTGAGCCGCTCGGGGCCGACTTCCATATCGGCCTGCCCGCGAGCGAGGATGAGCGCGTCGCCCAGCTCGTCCCTCCGCCGAACGCGCTCGGCACCGGGGAAGGCGCGCCGCCGAAGGATTCGATCGCGGGTCGGGCGCTCGCGGGCGCGCCGCTGACGGCCCTCGAACCGCGCTCGCGCGCGTGGCGCGGCGCCGAGATCCCGGCCGCCGGCGGCACGGGCAACGCGCGCTCGGTCGCGCGGGTTCACTCGGCGCTCGCGTGCGGCGGCGCCGTCGACGGCGTGCGGCTGCTCTCGGAGGCGGGCGTCGCGCGCATCCTCGAGAAGCAGATCGAGGGCGAAGACCTCGTGCTCGGCGTGCCCTTCGCGCTCGGCAACGGGTTCGGTCTCAACAGCGCGACCCTGCCCATCGGCCCCAACCCGCGCACGTTCTTCTGGGGCGGCTGGGGTGGCTCGCTCGCGATCACCGACCTCGACGCGCGCTTGACCATCACCTACGTGATGAACCGGATGGCCGGCAGCCTCGTCGGCGACCTGCGCGGCGGCAAGATCGCAGGCGCCGCATTCGGCGCGGTGGCGGCCCTGAGCGGCTAGCGCCGCGGAAACCCTTCGCGCCGCCCGCGCGCCTCAGCGTGCGTGCAGACGCACCGGCAGCCGCGTAATGCCGTTGACGAAGCTTGAGCGCACGCGCTCGGGGGGGGCCGCGACCTCGACGTGCTCGAAGCGCTTCAGGATCTCCTCCCAGAGCACGCGCACCTGCATCTCGGCGACGCGGCTGCCGACGCAGAAGTGGCGACCCCAGCCGAACGAAAGGTGCTTGCGGGCGTCGGGGCGATCGATGCGGAAGGCGTTCGCGTGCTCGATCGCGTCTTCGTCGCGATTGCCCGATGCGTACCACATGACGACCTTGTCGCCGGCCTGAATCGAGCGACCGCGCAGCTCGGTGTCGCGCGTGGCGGTGCGCCGCATGTGCGAGAGCGGCGTCTGCCAGCGAATCATCTCGCTCACCATGTTCGGGATCAGGGTCGGGTCGGCGCGCAGCTTGTCGTACTCGGCCGGGTGCTCGTTCAACGCCAGCACGCCGCCGCTGATCGAGTTTCGCGTGGTGTCGTTGCCGCCGACGATCAGCAGCACCAGCGTCGCCAGGAACGTGCGCGGCGACATGTCGCGGGTCGCGGCGCCGTCGGCGAGCAGGCTGATGAAGTCGCCGGTGCGGCCCTGGCCCTGGCGCTCCTTCCAGAGGCCCTCGAAGACCTCGAGGCACTCGGTGAGGGCCGCGTGGCGCTGGTCGATCGTGATGCTGCCCGGGCCGTCGAGGTTCGGCTGGGTCGTGACCATGTCGGACCAGTAGGTGAGCCGACGCTGCTCCTCGAACGGAAAGTCGATGAGCACGGCGAGCATCGAGGTCGTCAGCTCGACCGAGACGCGGTCGACCCACTCGAAGTCTTCGCCGACGGGGAGCCCGTCGAGGATCAGCTCGACTCGCTCGCGCACCATCGGCTCGAGCCGCTTGAGGTTTCGCGGGCCGAGCGCCGGCGCCACGGTCTTGCGGTGGGCCACCTGGGTCGGCCCGTCCATCGTGATGAAGCTCGAATCCATCGGTGAGTCGGGCAGCGGATCCGATACGGTGATCGTGCGCGCCGACGAGTACGTCTCGGGATCCTTCTCGACCGTCACGATGTCGTCGTACTTCGTGACCGACCAGTAGGCGCCGAAGTGGCTCTCGCGCGTGAGGTGCACCGGATCTTCGCGGCGCAGGCGTGCGAAGTAGCCGCCGTGCTGGTTCGCCGCGAACAGGTCGCCGTCGCTGGGATCGATGCGATCGATCGGAAAGGTCTCGGGGTCGGCGTCGACCTGGCCGGTGGGTTTCGGGGTCTCACCCCGCAGCTGCGGCGTCGACGGGCGAGGGGGGAGGGCAGACCAAGCATCGAGGGCGGGCGCAGTGCTCATCGGGTCTCCTCGTCGAGGGCGTCTCGCGGGTGAGGATAGGTCTTCGCCCGAGTTCGATCGAACCCGACGCTGCGCGCGACGTTCGTTGCGGTTTCGGGCAGTGTGGCGCTTGTCCTTTTCTCGGACGGCGGCATCCTGCTGGGGCTCGTGGCGGCCCAGCCGACGCGCGCATCCGATTCTGCCCGAGGTCTCACTTGCACACGAATCCGCTCCACACGTCGACCCACCTGCTGAGACAGCTGCGGCTGCCGGCGCTCGTCTACGTCTTGTTCGTTGCCGGCGTTCACTATCTCTACGAATACGCCGGCTTCACCCACATCGACCTGACGATGTCGATTTCGACGGTGCTCGGCATCTCGGTCTCGCTGTTGCTCGGTTTTCGGACGAACGCGGCCTACGACCGCTGGTGGGAGGCGCGCAAGGTGTGGGGCGGCATCGTCAACGACAGCCGGACGTTCGTGCGTCAGCTGCGGGGCTTCGTCGATCCGGCCTGCGCCGATGTCGTCGCCTCGCTCGCCCACCATCAGGTCGCGTGGTGCAAGGCCCTGCGCAGCCAGCTGCGCGCGGAGGATCCGCTCGAGGGGCTCGAGGCCCATCTCGACGCGGCCGAGCGCGCGGCGCTCGAGGGGCGTGCAAACAAGGCCAACGCGATCCTCGAGTCGATGCAGACGACGCTGCGGGGTCTGCGCGAACGCGAGGCGCTCGACGGCTTCGGCTCCCTCGCCATCGACGAGACCCTGAAGCGCCTCTGCGACCACATGGGCAAGTGCGAGCGCATCAACAATACGGTCTTCCCCGTCGATTACGACGTCTATACGCGCGCGGGCATCGTGATCTTCGTGATCATGCTGCCGTTCGGCATGCTGTACTCGACCGACATCTTCGTGGTGCCCATCTGCTTCTTCGTCGCGCTCTTCTTCGCCACGATCGAGGGGGTGGCCCTCGAGCTGCAGGATCCGTTTCGCAACCGCGGCTCCGACACGCCGATGACGGCGCTCTGCAACACGATCGAGATCGACCTGCGGCAGATGGTGGGCGACCCCGATGTGCCCGAGAAGCTCTTGCCGGACGAGCGTGGGGTGCTGATGTAGGGCGTTCGGGTCGCGCTAGGCTCGCGCGTCCCCGATCGACGGGGTCGAACGAACCGAACCCCTCTGATGGAGCCCCCATGTCCTTCCGACTCACCGTCCAGTTCAACATCAAGCCCGGCAGCGCCGCCGACTTCGAGTCCGCCGCCGGTGCGGCGATCGCCAAGGTCAAGGCCGAGGACGCCGGCTGCGAGATGTACGATCTCTTCAAGAGCGTCGACAGCGACACGCGCTATGTGCTCGTCGAGTCGTGGGCCTCGCAGGAAGAGCTCGACGCGCACGGCAAGTCGCCCGCCATGGGCGAGATGGCGAAGATCGGGCCCTTCCTCGACGGTCCGCCCACGATGCACCGCTACCAGGATTGAGACCGGCGGCGCGGCCTCACGCCGACGCGCTGGGCCGCGCCGAGACCGACGCGTGCCAGCGCGCGAGATGCGTCTGCTCTTCGGACCAGGGCAGGTCATTGAGACCGGCCGCGAAGTCGAGCGTGCAGAGCGCAAGGATGTCGGCCATCGAGTAGTCGTCACCCGCGAGGTAGGCGTGCTCCGCGAGTCGACGGTCGAGCAGGGTGTGAAAATCGCGGAACACCCGGCGGTACTGCTCTGCCACCTCCGGGATCTGTTGCTTCACGACCGCGCGGGTGAGCGGTGAGCCGTGCAGCCAGACCATCCCGACGGGCATCATCCCGTTCAGCTCGACGCGCCGGAGCCACATCTCGACGCGCCCCTGGGCCTCGGGCGACTCGCCGAAGAGCGGCGGGTCGGGCTGGCGCGCCTCGAAGAAGCGGCAGATCGCCACCGACTCGGCGATGTGCGAGCCATCGTCGAGCTCGAGCACCGGCAGACCGCCCAGCGCGTTCACGTCGCGCATGAAGCCGGGCTCGCGGTTCGCCCGCTTCATGATGTCGACCTGCTCGAAGGGCACCTCGATGCCCTTTTCGGCGAGATAGATGTGGACACGGCGCGGGTTCGGCGCGCCCGAGTATGTGTACAGCTTCATGCGACGACCCTAGCCCACGATGGCACCCGGGGATTCGCGGGCACCGGGCCAGCCCCGCTAGACTCGGGCGACCGCGCGGTCGCGCGCCTCGTGCGGTGGGAGAACCCGCATGTCCGAGAGCCTGTCCGCGACGGTCGATCCGTCGAACCGCGTTTTCACACCCCAGGAGCTGCTTGCGAGCGGCGACCGACTCGAGCCGCTCTTCGCCAACGGCGTGCGCTGCCACGGCGGTTTCGATGAGGCGGGGCAGTACTTCTCACCGCGCACACTCCACCGCCAGCCGGCGATCGACGCGTGGCAGGCGCGGCTCGCGGCCGACGGTCACGCGCTGGTCGAGATCGACGAGGCGCTGCTTCCGCCGCAGTATCCGAACGAAGACCAGGCGATCCTGCTCCTGCGTGAGGGCGTCGTCGAGCCCATCGTGCGCACCGTGACGGTGATCTCGATCGTCGAGGGTTTCGGCGCGATCATCCGCGACGTGCGCGTGCCCGATCTCGGCGAGAACATCGTCGAATCGGTCGACGGCACGGCGTTGGCGCACCTCGATCAGGGGCTCTTCGAGGCGCATGCGCGCGACGAGGCTGGTCACAAGAACGAGGGCGGCCACAAGCAGATGTGGGAGGCGGCCCGCGATCTCGCCTTCGACAACCCGAAGATCCCGGGCGACGTGCTGATGCGCATCATGGGGCGACGCGGGCGGGGCGGCGCGCGCGAGCGCCGGTTTCCGATGGTCGACGAAAAGCTCGAGCGCATGGTGGCGACCATGGCGCAGGTCTACGTGATCGAGGTATTCGCGAAGCGGATCTTCGAGTGGGGCAAGACGGTGCTCGGCAACGAGCAGGTCTCGGCCGCGCCGAAGGAGGCGGCGGCCATGGTCGGTTACATCCAGACCGACGAGGCGCCGCACGTCGAGTATCTGCGCACCGCGCTCAGCGAGCTCGCGGCGCGCACCGTGCGAACGACCGAGGGTGAGACCCTGCCGGGTCGCTGGCTCGTGCACGGCTACCTGCACGGCATCCTCGACCAGATGACACGCAGCCGGCCCGAGGAGCAGCAGGGTGAGACCCGTGATGCGCTCGATGACGCGCTCATCGGCCACGCCTCGGCCGACTCGATCCGACAGGAATTCGAGGGCCTCGCGCGCCCCTGGCAGCCGCCGGAGCGCACGGGCTTCGAGCTCGATCTGGAGGCGGAAGCAGCCCGGTGAACGCGCTGATCCGGTTCCTGCGCAGCCTGCGCATCGCGTACAGCGGTCTCTACATCTATCTCACCTACAAGGTGCCCGAGTGGGGACGCAGGCTGCTGCGGCTCGGTCCGCCCGACGACCTGACGAAGACGCACGAACGCGCGGCGCGCGAGATCCTCGCGTGCACGCTCTCGCTGCGCGGCGTGATCATCAAGGTGAGTCAGGTGATCGCGACGCGGTCGGACATCTTTCCTCCGCCGTACATCGAGATCCTCAAGCAGTGTCACGACGCGGTGCCGACGGTGTCGTTCGATGTCATCCGCAGCGCGGTCGAACGCGAGCTCGGTCAGCCGCTCGACGCCGTGTTCGCCGAGTTCGCCCCCATCCCGATTGCGTCGGCGTCGCTTGCGCAGGTGCACGAAGCGCGACTGCACGACGGCCAGCGCGTCGCGGTCAAGGTGCAGTATCCCGACATCGAGAAGGTCGTCTACACCGACCTCGCGAACGTGCGCCGCGCCTGTCGGGTCTACGAGTACTTCGACCCGCAGCCGATCGAGCTGTTGCCGCTGCTCGAAGAGGTCACCAAGCACCTCGCGCTCGAGCTCGACTTTCGGCGCGAAGCCGACTGCGCCGACCGGGTGCGCGAGATCTTTCGGCGCGAGGGCGGTGTGGTCGTCCCCGAGATCCACCGCGAGATCTCGACCGAGCGCGTGCTGGTCATGGAGTTCGTCGACGGCATCAAGGTGACCGACGTCGACGCGATGAAGAGCGCAGGCCTCGAGCCCACCGAAGTGATGGCCGACCTGATGGCGATCTTCGTCCAGATGGTCTTTGCGGCGGGGTTCTTCCACGCCGATCCGCACCCGGGCAATCTCTTCGTGCGGCCGAACCGCGACATCGTGCTCATCGACTTCGGGCTCTCGAAAGAGCTGCCCGAGGGCTTCGGCCTCGGCATGTTCGAGCTGCTCTTCTCGCTGATGACGCTCAACGAATCGGCGATGGTGCGGGCGTTCACCGAGCTCGGCTTCGAGACGAAGTCGGGCGAGACCGACAGCTTCGCCACGTTGGCGCGCCGCATGATGCGCCGCAGCGAAGCGAATCAGTTCGACGGAGAGCTGACCGAGGAGATGACGGGCGGGCTCTTCGACGAGATTCGAGAGAACCCGATCGTCACGGTCCCGAGCGACTTCGTGCTCGTCGGCCGGGTCTTCTCCCTGCTCTCGGGCATCTCGCACACGCTCGGTGCGCGGGCCAACGTGCTGAGCTCTCTGGGCGCGTCTTCGGGCTGAGGCGACGCGGCTAGCGCCCCGTCGACATGCCTTCCTGGTCGAGCATCGCGGCGAGGTTGCGTTCGAGCTTCTCGGGCGCGCGTTCGAACCCCGCGCGCACCGCCTCGGCGAAGGGGTCGGTGTCGAGCTCGGGGATGCCCTCGCGCACCGCGCGTAGGCCGGCGAGCGCGATCGTCTCGGGCGGCTCCTTCGCGCCCTCGACCTGCGCCGCCATGCGCGTATCGACCGAGCCGACGATCAGCGCGATCACCTGGGTTCGCTGCTTCGCGAGCTCGGCGCGCACGCTCGTACTGAGTGCGCGCGCGGCGAACTTCGACGGGCTGTAGCCGCCCATGACGGGGACGCTCACGATGGCCGCGGACGAGAGCACGTTCACGATCGCGCTCTCGTCGTGCTCTGCGAGGACCGGCGCGAACGCCCGGCACATGCGCAACGTGCCGAAGTAGTTGACCTCCATCTCGGCGCGGGCACCTTGGATGTCGTCGGCCCCGATCAGTCGGCGATCGGCGAAGAGGCCAGCGTTGTTCACGACGAGGTTCACGTCGTCGCACCGCTTCGCGGCGGCGCCGACCTGCGCATCGTCGGTGACGTCGAGCTCGATCTCGACGGCGCGATCCGGCGCAGCGTCGATGATGTGAGCCGCGCCGCCGACCGCGCGCGAGCCGACGTAGACGCGCGCGGCGCCCGCGTCGAGCAGCGCACGCACGAATGCCTCGCCGATGCCGCGATTGCCCCCACTCACGAGTGCCCTGCAGCCCTCGATTTTCATCGGCCTCTCCTGCCTCTCGTCTTCGGCGTCGATCGTCGCCCGGGACACGCCCTTGCGGGGTGAGGCGCGAGCTGGTCTCATGACGATAGGGAGCGGCGCTGGCATCGCCAACGCGGCGACGCGCAGCCCCCCACCACCACGGAGACGCAGGCGTGGCCGGATCGGCATTCCACCGCCACATCGACGTGATCGAAGGGCTGATCGCTGACTGGAAGCGAGGCGACGTCGAGGCCGTGCTCGCCCGGCTGCACGAAGACGTGGTCTACCACTTCCACGTCGGCACGCGGCCCCTCGTCGGCCGTGACCGGGTGCGTCGCTTCCTCGACAAGTTCGGCCAGGGACAGCGCGAGATCCGCTGGCGCATCGTGCATCACGCCCAGAGCGGCGACAGCCTGCTCGTCGAGGGCGTCGACGACTATGTGAACGCCGACGGGCGACGTCTGCGGACGCCGTACATGGGGATCTTCGAGTTCGAAGACGGTCTCATTCGGGGCTGGCGCGACTATCTCGACGCGGGGCTCGTCGCTCGCTCCGAGGCCGGCGAGGCGCTGCCCGAGTGGGTCGAAGCGCTCGTCGACTGAGATTCGGTCGCGTCCCGGGCGGTGCGGGAGGGAGAACGAGAACGATGAAGACGCTCGAGCTCGCACGTCGCTTCATGGACGTCCTCGAGGCCGGCGATGTCGATGGCGCGCGCGCCTGCCTGACGCCCGATGCAGGCATCTGGCACAACTTCGACGACCAGACCCAGACGGTCGATCAGAACATGGCGCTGCTCGAGTGGATGAAGGGCAAGGCGACCCGCCGCCACTACGAGATCACGCGACTCGAAGAGATCGAGGGGGGCTACCTGCAGCAGCACGTGCTGCACCTCACGAGCCTCTCGGGCGAAGAGTTGAAGATGCACGCCTGCGTCGTCGTCACGGTGCAAGGCGGTCTGATCTCGAAGATCGAGGAGTACCTCGACCCCGCCCCGACGGTGCGCCTGCGCTGAGGGGCTGCGCCCGGGCTCAGGCCGCGCGGGTCTCATCGACCCACTGGTCGATGCGCTCGGCCACCCACGCATCCTTGATCTCGGGGTCGAAGCCCTTTCGGAAGTACTGACTCAACGACTCGTTGTCGACGCCCCACTCGGTGTCACGGAGCCCCGACAGGAACATCTTGAGGTGGGGCCAGAACGGCTTGCCGTGGGTCTTGGCATCGCGCCAGACGATCTCGGGGATGAGCACCGTCACGAAGAGCTGCGACATCAAGTTGCCCTCGACGAAGCCCGCCGCCTTGATCCAGTACGCGTCGTCGAGGTGGTTGATCACCTTGAGCTTGATGAACGAGTGCTCGAGCTCTTCGGCGATGTGCCACTTCCAGAGCTTCGCCATCTCATGCTGCATGCCGCTGGTGTCGAGGACGTCGCGGTCGATGTGGCTCTTGAAGAAGCCGAAGCCCACGAACTCGATGAAGCCGGCGGCGGCGACCGAGACGTACGTGGGGGTCAGGCGCTGGATGAATCTCGTGATCTTCTCGGTGACCTGGATCGTCTTGATTCGATCCATGCCGATCAGGCGATTGGTTCGAACGTGCTGCCGAGTGTGCTCCGCCTCTTGGCGGATGAACACGTCGATCAGCTGGCGGAGCCTCGGTTCGTCTTCGAGGCGCGGGTCCTTCTTGACCTCGCCCAGGGCACGAATGACGTAGCGTTCGAAGGCCGGGATCGCGGCGTTCAGGATGTTGTAGAAGATCCGGTAGAAGTCGTCGTCGCACCAGGCGGGCTCGAGGCCCTCGAGATCGATCTGGATCTTCTTCGACTTGATCTCCGCTCGCTTCGGCGCAGCGATCTCGGGCGGCGTGCTCATCGGGCGGTCTCCGGGCGGTGGGTGGCGTCGGCGACTGGATGCGAGACCAACGTCATGGCCGTGAAGGCGACGATGGCCAGGGTCGCGACGAAGAGGTTGCCGACGGCGAGGCCCTCGGCCGAGAGGCCGTCGGGGGTGACCGCGTAGTAGATGTCGAACTTCGCGGCGTACACGTAGACGTGCCCGGCGGCCCACACGAGTGGGAAGACCATGAGCAGCGGGTCGCGTGGCACGGCGGGGCGCCTGAAGTGCAGCACGAAGGCCAGGCCGGCCGCGCCGAAGGTCAGCGCATAGAGCGCCCCGATCCAGCCGTGCAGATCGTTCATCGCCAGAATGTTCAACGGGATGAAGACGATGATCCCGACGATGCACGTCACGAGCGGAAAGAGCATGACGCCCGCCCAGATCTGCTTCGGCGCCCGCCCCTCGTCGACCCAGTCCCAGCACACGATGCGTTGGATGTACGCGAAGATCGCGGTCCATGCGAAGAGCCAGAAATAGCTCGTGATCGGCACGGCGTTCAGGAAGGGCAGGTTGGTCGGATCGGCGCGGTCCCAGATCCACCAGTTCAACATCGGGCCGAGGTTGTCGAAGATCATGTACATCACGCCCGTGTAGAAGCCGACGCTCAGCGCTTCGACCGGGCGCGAGAAGTCGAAGCGCCGGATCGTCATGCACGTGTGATAGAGCAGCGTCGCGAGCAGCACCGAGATGTAGAGCGGCAGCCGATTGAAGACGAGCATCACCGAGAACTCGCCGTGCCAGAAGCTCTCGACCGTGTAGTACGAGACGATGTCGTTCAGCAGCCCGAACACGAGCGCGCCGATGAGGGTGTAGATGGCCGACAGGCGGCCGGTCGCTCGCGCCTGTCGGCGCGCGTGCGCCACCGCGCAGACCACGCCGACGAACAGCACGAACTCGATCGCGAGGAAGCTCCAGTCGAGTAGCTCGCTCGGCGCGTTGAAGCTGATCCACTGCTCGACGGCTTCGCGATTGCGCATCGCATACGAGAGGGGCTCTTCCATGGCGGGTGGGCGTCTCCGTTCGGCACTCGGATGAAGGGCCCCGATCATACACGTTGACGGTCGATGTATGATGTATGCTTGGCTCGATCGGCGCGCTTGCCCCGGAGGGCGCGCGCCCGGCCGGCTGGGACCGAGCGGACCGAGCGGACCGAGCGGACCGAGCGGGCTGAGAGAGCCGAGAGGGAGGAGAGATCGATGGCGCGACGCAGGGCCTGGAACGGCCAGCCGCCCGGCGGCGAGGCCGAGGCACGTCGGCATCTGCTCGACGTGGCCCAGGCCTGCATCGACCGGTTCGGCCCTTCGAAGGTCAGCCTCTCCGACGTCGCCGAGGCGGCGGGGGTGACCCGACAGACGGTGTACCGCTACTTCGTCGACGCGGACGATCTCTTTGGCGCCGCGGCCGTCCTGGCGAGCGGTGGCTTTCTCGAGCATCTGCGCGCCCGCGTCCGCCGCCAATCGGGGCTCGCGGCTCGCGCCGTCGAAGCGCTCGTCGTCGCGGCCACCGAGATTCCACGCGACGCGCATCTGAGCGAGCTCGTGAAGACCGGCGACTCGTTCACCGTGTCGTCGGCGCTGAAGCTCGGCTTCGTGCAGGAGGAGCTGCACGCGCTGGCCGACGACGCACCCGGGCTGACTGCGGCCGAGCGGGACGAGCTCGCCGAGATCCTCGTTCGGCTGCTGCGCAGCCTGCTGGCCGATGCCGGACCGCAACGCAGCGAACCCGAGCTCAGGGCCTTTCTGTCCCGCTGGCTGGTGCCGGCGATCGAAGACAAGCTGCAGCGCTGACGCGCACGGCCCGGGCTACCCGTGCCCGCCGGCGTGGAGGCCGGGTCGCACCACGGACCGAATCGCTCTCGCCGCGGCGACGTGCGATGCTGCATCTCGTCCGACTCGATCTGGGAGACTCGACCATGCCGAAGCGCGAATCGCTCTACGCCAAGCACCCCGACTACCGCGTCGACACCGAGACGAGCTCCGAGCGCATGCGCGCCACGCTCGGCGACGTCGTCATCGCCGAGAGCGACGCCGCCCTGGTCGTGCGCGAATCGAACCACACGCCGGTCATCTACTTCCCTCGCGCCGACGTGCGGCTCGACCTCGCCGAGCGCACGCAGCACGAGAGCTTCTGCCCCTTCAAGGGCGAAGCCTCGTACTGGACGTTCACCTGCGGCGACACGCCGGCCGAGAACGTGGCCTGGAGCTACGAAGACCCGTTCGATGAGGTCGCCGCGATTCGCGACTACGTCGCGTTCTATCCCGACCGAGTCGATGTGGCGTCGGCATAGCCGGTCTATTGCCACCCGCAGCGAAGGAGAGCCCCGTGAAGCTCGACCCGAACAAGACCTGGCGCCTCGTCGAAGAGCGGCTCAAGAGCGAGACCGACGAGGTCGTGCGGCGCAACCTGCAGCTCGTGCTCGATCACATGCAGGCCGAGGCCCGAGCCGACATCGAAGGCGTCGTCGAGACCCTGAGTGAGTCGCCACGCTATCTCGCTCACGACGTCCCCGACCTCGAGCCGATGAACCCGAAGGGCAGCAAGGACGCGATCCGGGCCTTCTACGACCTGACCATCGTGCAGACCGGCGCCCATCGGCTCGAGCTCGACTGCGACCGCGTGATCGCCGACCGCGACGCGGTGATGACCGAGGGCGTGATG
Organism: Myxococcota bacterium; assembly: GCA_965250285.1. GTDB lineage: Bacteria > Myxococcota_A > UBA9160 > UBA9160 > UBA4427 > CAYYSY01. Next base: position 3,167,930 of record OZ252299.1, on the reverse strand, counting down.
CGCATGGCGTATCCCGGCGCGACGCTGCAGGCCATGGGCATCGAGGTCGACGACCCCGAGGCGTACTACCTCTACGAGACGCGCATGAGCGTCGTGTGGCCCGTGGATCACGCGCAGGGCAAGCTGGTCGGTGAAGAGACCTACACCGGCACGGATGGCTTCGCAGGCATCGCCGAGCGCAAGCTGACCCTCGACGAGGTCGCGCCGCTCACGATCTGAGCGGGTCGGCAGCGGCGAGCGAGTGCTTCAGGCCGGTGGATCGGGTGCGAGCGTCTCGCCGCGTTGCCGCGCGATGCCGCACAGCGTGTACCAGACGAGATCACCGTAGGCGCTGTCGGGATCGGGCAGGGCGTTGGCCGAGAGGCGCCCGAGCACGTCGAGTTCGTCGGGTTGGGCTGCGAGCGCATCGCGAAACAGATCCCAGCCCGACTGGCCGGCTTCGATCTCTTCGCCCCGCATGGCGGCAAGCTGCGCGCCCACGCCGAGCACGATCAGCACGATCGCGTTGAAGGCGGCGAGCGCCTCGTCGGGCGTGAAGCCGAATTCGACGAAGCGCCCGAGCACCCGATCGGCGTAGCGAAGCTGGCCCCCTGCCAGCGCCCGCGCGCCGGTCACGGCCGGGTAGCGCGCCGCCATCGTGCGCGCGTCGAGTGCGTACGCGTACGCCCACGTCGACCAGTGCATGCCGGGCTCGACCGGCGGCAGCCCCCAGGCGTCGAATGCGACGTCGCCCGCGAGGCGTCGCAGCTCGTCCTGACCCCGGACGTGCGTGTAGAGCGTGGCGACGCCCACCTCGAGCTGGCGGGCGAGCCGGGCCATCGTCGGCACCTCGCCCTCGATCGCGAGCAGCGCGTTGCGCAGGCGCTCCGGGGTGACCCGCGGGGGGCGGCCGCGGGGAGAGGGCTGTGCGGGCTCGCTCGACATGGCGGGCAGGCTAGCAGATTACCTGGATCTGGTTTCTGGAAACCGATTCTGATAATTTATCGGTCTCGTCGTTTCGATGCGAAGCAAGGCGGCGACCGCGCCTTCGGTCGCCGTCCAGCGAAAGGATCCCCCCATGCAAGCCAAGGACGGCCTCGCCCTGATCGACCCCCATGCCTACGCGGCGGGTGGGCACCCGCACGAGCTGATGACCCGGCTGCGCGCAGAGAACCCGCTCGCGTTCTTCGAGCCCGAAGGCTTCCAGAGCTTCTGGGCGGTGACGAAGCACGAGGACATCTGCCGCATCTCGAAGGATCCCGAGCTCTTCTCGAACGAGCCCGGCATCGTGCTGATGAGCGACGAGCAGCTGACCATGCGCGAGGACGAGCAGCAGGGCCTGGGCGCCATGCGCGTCATCATCGAGATGGATCCGCCCGAGCATCGCGCCGTGCGCAAGGTGAGCAGCGCTTCGTTCACGCCGCGCGCGGTGCGCGCCCTCGACGACCTGGTCGACCAGAGCGCCCGTGAGCTCGTCGACGAGCTCGAAGCCAAGGCGGGGCCCGACGGCGAGGGCGTCTGCGACTTCGCGAACGACATCGCCGCGCGTCATCCACTTCGCATTCTGGCCCACGCGCTCGGCCTGCCCCGCGAAGACGAGCCGAAGATCCTCGAGCTGACCAACCAGCTCTTCGCGGGCGACGACCCCGATCTTCAGCGTGAGGGCGAAGACCGCGCCCAGGCGACGATGGAGCTCGGCCTCGAGCTCTACCAGCTCTTCGACAAGGTGATTCAGGATCGCCGGGCGAACCCGAGCGACGACCTCGCTTCGGTGCTGGCCAACGGGCGCGTCGACGGCGAGCTCATGGGGCCGATGGAGACCTTCGGCTACTTCCTCATCACCTTCACCGCCGGGCACGACACGACGAAGAACGCGCTCGTGGGTGGGATGCGCGCCTTCCTCGACGCCCCCGACCAGTACGACGCTCTGCGCCGCGATCCCTCGCTCGTCGAGGCGGCCGTCGAAGAGCTGGTCCGCTGGACGACGCCGGTCAACTACATGGTCCGCACCGCAACGGCCGACACCGAGCTGCGCGGTCAGACGATCAGCGAGGGCGAACGCCTGGTGATGCTCTACTCGTCGGCCAATCGCGACGAGGACGTCTTCGAAGACCCGTTCTCGCTGCGGATCGACCGCCAGCCGAATCGGCATCTCGGCTTCGGGATCGGCGAGCACTTCTGCCTCGGTGCGAACCTCGCCCGCCGCTCGCAGCGCGCGCTCTGGCTCGAGCTCTCGCGCCGCATCGAGTCGGCCGAGTTCGCAGGCGATCCCGAGTGGATCCACTCGAGCTTCGTGGTGGGCCTGAAGAAGCTGCCGATGCGCTACCGCATCGCGTCGTAGCTTTCGTCTAGGCGCCCATCGCTCGGCCGAAGGCGGGGCGGGCCATCGCGCGATCGCAGTACGCGAGCGTGCGTGGCGTCGCTTCGCTCACGAAGCCCAGGTGCCGCGCAATCATCAAGCCGTAGGCCAGCATGATGTCGGCGGCGCTGAACGTCTCGCCGACGATCCAGGGGGCGTCGCCCAGCGCGCGCTCGACGACCGCGACCAGCTCGGGCGCGGTCTCGCGACCCCGATCGACGAGCGCGGGCACCCGCCACTTCTCGGGCATCGGTCCGCTGTGGGCGGCGATCTCGCCCATGATGATGGTGAGCGGATTCTCGCCAAACCCCATCCACTGGGCAGTGCGCGCACCGGCTTCGGTGTCGGGCGGCGGGATCAGCGCCCCGCCGCCGTGCTTCGCGTCGAGATACTGCAGGATCGCGCCCGTCTCCCAGAGCACGAACCCGTCGTCGTCGAGGGCGGGCACCTTGCCGAGCGGGTGAACGGCCAGGTACTCGGGCCGCTTCATCGCATCGCTGAACATCTCGACGGGCTCGAGTCGATAGTCGAGGCCGAGCTCTTCGCAGTACCAGACGACGCGCGTCGATCGCGACTGCGGCGAGTGGTGGATCGTCAGCACGGGCCGATGCTCCGGTTGGCCGGGGATCCGATCACGTCCTCAGATCTCAGATGACGTACACGTCGCCCGATGCGCGCACGGTGATGTCCCCGATCGAGACGCCCCACGGCTGGTCGATGACGTACACGATCTGATCGGCCAGCAGCTCGGGCGAGAGCATGTAGTACTCGATGCGCTCGGGGTCGGCGAGCTCGGCCGGGGGGTTCTCGCCCATGAGCTCACCCATCGTCTGCATGAAGGGTTCCTCGTGCTTGCCGAGGATCCCGCCGAGGGCGGCCGGGTTGAGTACGCCTGCGCCCAGACCCGTCCCCGGCACACCCGTCGGCCGCACCGTGGTCACCTTGATGCGGCCCTGCGATTCCTGGCGCAGCGATTCGGAGAGGACGTTTACCGCCGCCTTCGTCGCCCCGTAGACCGCCGCCCCTGCAACGGGATAGTTGCCGTAGATCGACGAGATGTTGATCACCTGACCGCGCCCTTGCTCGATCATCGCGTCCCAGGCCGCCATGATGCCGTGCAGCACGCCCTTGATGTTGATGTCGATGCAGCGATCCCAGGCTGCGCCCGCGATCTCGTGGTCGGCATACAGCGCGAGCGGCATCGTGCCCGCGTTGTTCACCATGACGTCGAGGGCACCGAACTCATCGATGGCGCGCGCCGCGAGCGCCCGCATCTCGTCGAGCCGCGTGACGTCGGTGCGCATCGTGATGACCTTGCCCGGCGCATCCTGCGTCGATGCGAGCGTCTCGGCGAGCGCCGCCTCGTCGATGTCGGCGGCGACGATGCGCGCGCCGCGGGCGGCGCACTTCTGGGTCACGAGCCGGCCGAAGCCGCCCCCGGCGCCGGTGATGACGATGACCTTGCCTTCGACGTGATCGCTCATGGGTTCGCTCTCCCTGCGTTGGGGTTCGTGCGCTGGCGTGCTCGCCGGTGGACGCTAGCGCGCCGCGACGCCGACGCGACGAGCGCCGCGAGACCGGATTGCGCCGACGTGCAATGCTTCGCCCCATGCTCTCCTACGACGCGTTCAACGCGTTCTGCAAGGGGTTGCCCGCGACGACCCACGTCGTGCAGTGGGGCGGCTCCGATGTCTGGAAGGTCGGCGGCAAGGTCTTCGCGATCGGCGGCTGGGCCGAGGACGAGCCCGCGTTCACGTTCAAGGTGAGCGCCGACGACTTCGACATGTTGACCGCGCTGCCCGGGGTGCGCCCCGCGCCCTATCTGGCGTCGCGGGGCATGACCTGGATTCAGCACTACGCCGCGCCCGGGCTCGATGCAGCGGCCCTCGAGACACTGATCCGCGAATCGCACCGCATTGTCGGTCTCGGGCTCTCGAAGAAGCGGCAGCGCGAGCTGGGGCTCGATCTCGATCCGCCCGAGTAGCGCTCGCCTCGGGTTCGTCGGATCGCACGGGCAGGGCTAGCGTTCGCGCGCCATGACTGCGCGCCGCCGGGATCCCGAGACACCGAGCGAGTCGAACGCCGCGGCCGAAGCCGATGCGCCGCATCGCCGTTCCCACCGCGAGAAGAAACAGGAGCGCCAGGGCATCGAGGCGCTGACCCAGCGTCTGGTCGCGCTGCGCCCGCACGAGCGCGAGGCGCTGAAGCTCGATGAAGATCTTTGCAAGGCCCTCGCCGAGCTGAACGCGCTCAAGGGCTCGGCGCGCAACCGCCAGGCGAAGTTCGTGCATGGCATCCTTCGGCGCAGCGACCTCGAGGCCCTCGAGCAGCGGCTCGAGCGCGGACTGGGATCGAGCTACGCGCCGGGTGCCTCCGGGCCACCCGGTCCGGCCGCGCAGTGGCTCGAGCGGCTGCTCGAGGAGGGGGATCCGGCGATTCAGGCGCTCGTCGAGCGGACCCCCCACGCCGATCGTCAGCAGCTGCGCCAGCTCGTGCGCACCGCGCGGCGGGCCCCCGAGACGGCGACGACCCGCCGGGCTCGACGGGCGCTCCAGACGCTGGTCGCCGAGCTGATCGACGCCGAGTCGTTGACCTAGACTTCGGCATCGAAATCGCTCGCGTCTGCGGCCCGGCCCGACGCCCGCTGACACCCGCTCGGAGCACCGCCCCATGGCCACGCCCTATCCCGACCATCCCTTCCTGAACGGCAACTACGCGCCGCTGCGCGCCGAGGTCGACGCCCCCGACCTGGTGCTCGAGGGCGACATGCCCGACGGCCTCGAGGGCACGCTCTATCGCAACGGCCCCAACCCGCTGCACGCCCCCCGCGGCGCGTACCACTACTTCACGGGCGACGGCATGGTGCACGCCTTCCACATGCGCGATGGACGCGTGTCGTATCTCAACCGCTGGGTGCGCACGAAGAAGTGGGAGGCCGACGCAGCGGCGGGCGAGGCGCTCTTTGGCGCCTTCGGCAATCCGCTCGAGACCGACGAGCGCGCGCAGGGCATCCCGTCGAACGTCGCCAATACCCACATCGTCTCTCACGCCGGCCGGCTGCTGGCGCTCGAAGAGGCGAGCCCGCCCTTCGAGCTCGAGGCCGACACGCTGCGCTCGCTCGGCTCGTGGGACTTCGACGGCAAGCTGCCCGGTCACATGACGGCGCACCCGAAGGTCGATCCGAAGACCGGCGAGCTGCACTTCTTCGCGTACGGCGTGGGTGGCTTCGGGGCTCCGGGTCTCGGCTACTACGTGGCCGACGCCGAGGGGCGCCTCACTCGCGTCGATCACTTCGACGCACCGTACGGCTCGATGGTCCACGACTTCGCCATCACCGAGCACTACGTGTTGTTCCCGATCTTCCCCGCGACCATCGACGTCGGGCGCGCGATGAAGGGCGGCCCCTTCATCGGGTTCGATCGCAGCCTGCCGACGCACATCGGCGTGCTGCGCCGCGACCAGCCGGTCACCGAGGTGCGCTGGCTCTCGGGCGACCCCTCGTACGTCTTCCACCCGATGAACGCGTACGAAGACGGCGACGCGATCGTGCTCGATGTGATGAAGTACGGCGCGGCGCCCGGCTTCCCGGGCGCCGATGGCAGCCGACCGAAGCGTGCCGACGCGCTGGCGTACCTCGAGCGCTGGACGATCGAGTCGGCCGAGAAGAGCGAAGGCTGGCACGCCGAACGCCTCGATGACGAGCCGGCCGAGTTCCCGCGCATCGACGATCGCGTGAACGGGCTGCCGTATCGCCACGGCTGGGCGGCAGCCAGCGTGCACGGCACGGCGGCGCGCACGCTCTACGACACCCTCGTGCACTACGACCTCGAGGCCGGGCGGCGCACGACCTTCTCGTTGCCGCAGGGTGACTACGCATCGGAGCCGGTCTTCGTGCCGCGCGCCGACGATGCGCCCGAGGGCGAGGGCTGGGTGCTCAGCGTGATCTACCGCGCCCCGACGAACACGAGCGAGCTCGCGATCTTCGACGCGCAACAGCTCGACGCAGGCCCGGTGTGCGTGGCGCGCCTCGATACGCGCGTCCCCAACGGATTTCACGGGTCATGGGTGCCCGCGCGCGCATGAAGTTCGACTCGAGGCCGGCCCGGCCCCGCCGTACCGGCGACGCGTGAAGCTCCCGAAGCGCATCGAGCTCGAAGGGCGCACCGCCGATGTCGAGCGGGCGCTGAGGGGCACCGAGCGCCTCTGGCCGAAGGGCCAGCTCGAGGTGCCCGTCGTCCCGCTCGGGCGCGCGCTGCGCGACGTGCTCGAGAGCGTTCACGCGGCGGGGCAGGTGACGCGGGGGCTCGAGCGAGCCGAAGAGCGGCTGGCCGCCGAGCTACGCGGCATGCAGCGCGCCGACCGCCGAAGCGGCGCCACGCGCGGCGAACGCGTGTCCCGGCTCTTGCTCGTGACGGACGACTGTGCCGAGCGCATGGCCCGTCGCGTCGAAACGGTCGTCGCCCGGCACGCCGGTCGCGTGCTCGTGGTGCGGCTCGCGTGTGGCAGCGACGTGCTCGGCCCGCTGCTCTTCGGGCCGGATCGACCTGCGAAGCTGCTGCTGCTCGACCACAAGGAGGCCGTTGCCGAGGCGCTCCTCGCGATCGCCGACGGCGCGCGCACGGGCTGATTGCGGCCGAGCCTGGCGTGCCCGCCTAGCGACGAAAAGGTGAACGGAAGTTCAGCTTTACCGCGCGGTAGTCGAGGTCGGTGCTCAGCTGGAAGGCGATGCCCACCCGCTCGATCGGCAGCCACCCGAAGAGGCGAAAGGGCACGACGCCCTGGCTCACGGCGAGCCCGACCTCGACGAAGTCGTCGATGCCGACCGGCTGGCCGGGCCCGTTGCGGAGCCGGTCGAGGTCGCTCACGTAGTTGTACGTGGCGTGGGTCTCCCAGAAGAGGGCATGGTTGCCGCGCATCAGCGAGCCGAGCCGTTGCCGCGTCTCGAAGCCGCCGGTGACCAGCAGCAGATCGGCCGATGGGCCTTCGCTCGGGTTGTAGCCGGCGTACTGCACGAAGCCGAGCAGCGACCACACGCCCCGGTCGATGGGCAGCCTGTATCGCGACTTGAGCCCGACCTGATAGATCAGCGCCGACGACAGCGCCTCGGGCGGGTCGGGGTCGTTCGGGTCGATGACGGGATCGGGGCCGAGCTCGGTGCCCCAGCCCATCGCGAACGAAGGGCGCAGCCAGAGATCGCGGAACACCTCGATCTCGGCCTCGATCCCGGGTGTGAACGCGATCGTGCCGTACACCGACTGGTCGATGTAGTCCTGGATCGAGTCGCCCGTCAGCACGCCCAGGGTCACGGGAAAGCGAAGCTCGAGTCCGATACGGCGCTCGCCGTCCTGGCCGAGCGCCGACCGGCTGAGCGTCCAGCGCGCGGGGATCTGAATCGTGAAGGCCGTGCGCCCTTCGTCGAGCCGGTACACACCGGTGCCGAGGAACGCGCCGAACGCCCAGTGCACGGGCTGTCGCTCGCCGGCGCTCTGGGCGCTGGCCCGGCCGGGCAGCGTCAGCAGGCACCCCAGCAGGACGATCGAGATCGCCCCCCACCCGAGCGGGGAGCGATCGGTGCGCGAGCGCGAGGGGCGATGCGGTCGGATGGGGTCACCTGCTTGTCTCGTGAACAGAGCGGCGGTTGGGTGCCCCGCCTGCTCGGCGGGTTCCGCGCTGGGCCGCGGTCGGCCGAGACCGCGGGTCGAACGGGGCGCCCGGGCTCAGTCGAAGCCCGAAACGAGAAGAGGCGACCCGTCGAAACGGGCCGCCTCTCGTGTTCGTCCGCTCGACTCACGAGAGCCGACCGGATACGACGATTCGCCTACTGCGGCTGGACCGACGTGGCCTCCGGACCCTTACGGCCCTCGGCGGGCTCGTAGGAGACCTTCTGGCCGTCCTGCAGCGACTTGAAGCCATCGCCGACGATGTTCGAGAAATGAACGAAGAGATCCTTCGAGCCGTCATCGGGGGTGATGAAGCCGTAGCCCTTTTCGTCGCTGAACCACTTGACCGTGCCTTGTGCCAAAACGCTCTCCTCCCCGACGCCGGGCATTGCTCCGCACTGGGTGGCGCTGTGGAGCCGGGGAATCTTGTCCTCGCGAGATCTCGTGGCCTCACCTTGAAGCCTGGATCGGGGATGGACCGCACTCCGCAAAGAACACGCGACTCGCTGGGGTCCCAACCGAGCACGAGTGCGGAGCACAACTCGCGGGAGCGTAGCGGGTCCGCCGCGGGGCGCCCAGAGGCCCCGATCGAGGGCGCGGGCGGGTGCTGCTAGCTTCCGCCGCCACGTTCTTCACCGAAGAGGGAGTCCCCGGGTGCCGTTCATCTGGCCGGATCGCTCGATCGAGCTCACCGAGATCGACGGCGTGGGCTGCGAGCAGGATCGTTTCGCCTTCGAGGCCGAGTCGGGCCCGGGCCGCGTCGAGCTCGAGAACGCGCTCGTCCACCAGCCCTCCGGCATCGAGAGTGTCGCCAGGGCCCTGGGTGTCGGTCCCCCCGGTGTGCTCGATTTCTGCGCCGTTCGGCTGCCCAGACCGGGCCCCGCCGCCGCCATCTTCACCCGAAACCGCTGCCCGGGCGACGCCGTCGTCTCGGGGCGCGCCAACGTGGCCGATGGCCGGCTGCAGTGTCTCGCCGTCGTCTCGAAGAACGCCAACGTGTTCACGCCCGACGGGGCCCGACATGTCGACGAGATTCTGGCGGCACTCTCCGAAGACCTGAACGTCGCACCGGGTGACATCCTGCTCTCGTGCACCGGTGTGATCGGGGTGCCGCTGCCGATGGATCGCATTCTCGGCGGCATCCCGGGCCTGGCCGACGGGCTCGAACCGGGGGCGCTCGAAGGGCCCGCCGAGGCGATCCTCACGACCGACCCGGCGCCGAAGTGGGCATCGGTGAAGCTCGGCGATCTGGTGCTGTGCGGGTTCGTGAAGGGCGCGGGCATGATCGAGCCGAACATGGCCACGATGCTCGGCTATCTCTTCACGAACGCTCGGCTGCCGTCGAGCGAGCTCGACGCGATGCTGCGCCGCTGCGCCGAGCGCACGTGGAACGCCATCAGCGTCGACAGCGATACCAGCACGAGCGACACGGTCGCGATCTTCAGCACCGACGAAGTCGACGTACCGACCGCGGCCGTCGCCGACTTCGAGCGGGCGCTGCTGATGCTCTGCGCCAAGCTGGCGCGGGACGTGGTGGGGCGGGGCGAGGGCGTCGAAAACCTGATCGAGGTCGAGGTCGCCGTCGAGACGAACGAAGCCGATGCCCGCGCGCTCGCCAAGACGCTGATCAACTCGCCGCTCATGAAGACGGCGGTGCACGGCGCCGATCCGAACTGGGGTCGCATCGTGATGGCGATCGGCAAGCCGGTGGCCGACGTCTCGTTCGATCGGGTCGACCCGGCGTCGCTCGTGATTCGCGTGATGGGCGAGACGGTCTTCGATCGCGGGGCGGCGGTCGAGGCCGACCTCGAGGGGCTGTCCCAGGCGATGCGCAAGGCGAAGACGACGCGGATCGGCGTCGAGATCGGCGAGCCCCGCCACCGCTTCAAGGCGTGGGGCTGCGACCTGACCCACGAGTACATCCACATCAACGCCGACTACACGACGTAGGGCGCGACGACGCAGGACGCGAAGCGCGCGGCGCGTCGCAGAGGCGGCGGCTAGGCGTGGGAGCTCGCGTCGGCGCGCCGGCGGACCCAGTCGAGGTAGCGAGCGGGGGGGAGGAAGGCGAGGGTCAGGCTGATGATCGACACGACGAGCGCTGCGAATGTCGAGGCGATGATCACCGCGTCGAAGGGGTTCGAGAAGTCGAGCGTGATGTTCGTGCGCGCGAAGCGGGCGAAGGCCACGATCATCGAAGCGGCGACGAGCCCGCCGGTCCAGCCGCACCACAGGGCGAAGCGATTCGTCACGACCGGGTCGGCGAGGCCGAGCCCGCCGCGTCGCCTCATCAGCCGCCAGTAGTGGAGCGACTCGGCGAAGCACCACCCGATCGCGATCAACCGCGAGAGCGAGACGAAGCGCACGACGCCGCCGCTCTGGGGCTCGAAGCCTTCGAGCACGCCGAGGGCAGCGAAGCCGGCGACCTGACCCGCAATGCCGGTCAGCGCGAGCCCCTTGCGCCACTGCGTTGCGCGGCCGAAGCAGCGCCACGCGAAGAGGTAGAGACAGCAGAACGCGCCGGCCATCAGGATCTGACCGGCGCAGAAGAACGTCGGCTGGATCGATGGCGCGAAGAGGTCACCGTGGCCGGCGAGCAGACCCGGTAGGCCACCGAGGCCGAGCAGCACGAACGCATCGCCGACCAGCTGCTCGGTCGTGCCGCCCGCTCTTCGCGTCACGACGAGGACGCGCACGCCGACGAACAGCATCAGGGCGCAGAGCGGGATGGAGATGACGAGCACGGCCATGAGGGGCGCATCGAGCGAACCGCATGGGGAGTTGACTACATATCCGACCCCACCCGCGATCTGCGACCGTGGGGCGCGAAAACGTGCAACCTCACGCGAAATCTGACGCTCCGGGCGCCGGTTTCGAGGAGGTCGAGAAGTTCGAGGAGTGAGACGACTGCGATGAAGATCTCGATGACGCTGCCCGTGATGGAGCCGGGCCTCGATCGTGAGGCGCTCCGGCGCTGGGTGCAGGTCGTGGAGGCGGGGCCGTGGCACTCGCTGGCGATGGGCGAGCGCATCGCGTTCGTGAACCCCGAGCTGACGACGCTGCTCGCTGCGTGCGCCGTGTTGACCGAGCGCGTCCAGCTCGTCACCACGGTCGTCATCGGCCCCATGCACGACCCGGTGTGGCTCGCCAAGCAGCTCGCGACCGTCGACGTGCTCTCGGGCGGGCGGTTGAGCGTCGGTCTCGGCATCGGCGGGCGCGAAGAAGACTACATCGCCGTCGGGGCGGATCTGTCGGCGAAGACGAACGACGAGCTCGTGCGCCGCGCGCAGAAGCTGCGCGCGCTGTGGTCGGGCGAGCCGATCGGCCGAGGCATCGACCGCGCGCTCGAACCGAAGCCCGTGCAGCCGGGCGGGCCCGAGCTGCTCGCGGGCGCCCTCGGGCCGCGCGCGATCGCGAAGGCAGCGCGCTGGGCCGACGGCCTCTCGGGCTTCAGCTGGGGGCCCGACGCCGGCGAGATCGCGACGGCGTTCGACCGGGCCCGCGAGGCGTGGCAAACCGCCGACAAGCCGGCGCCGCGTCTCTCGGTGGGTTTCTGGTTCGCGGCGGGCGATGACCCGCGCGACCAGATCGGCGGGCATCTGCGCCGCTATCTCAGCTGGCTGCCGTCGTCGTTCGTCGACTCGGTCGTGCCGACGACCGGTTTTGCGGGGGATGCGTCGGCGCTGCGCGCGACGCTCGACGAGCTCGCCGCGCTGGGCACCGACGAAGTGTTCCTGGTGCCGACGTCGATCGACGTCGCGCAGGTCGAGCGTGTCGCCGACTGGCTCGGCTAGCGGATCGCCAGCGGGCTCGGCGAGCGCGTGCTGTCAGCGTGCGGTCAGCTCGATGATGTTGCCGGCGGGATCCCGCACCCAGCACTGCCCGTTGTCGGCGTTCGTCTCGAACACCTCGATGTCGCGCGCCTTGAAGTGGGCGACCGTCGCGTCGTAGTCGTCGACGCGCAGCGCGAGGTGCGGCGCCATCGGCACGAGCTTCGGGGGCTTGGTGCCGAGGTCGGCATCGGCGGGCACTTCGATCAGATGGATCTGGCTGTTCCCCACCCCGTACCAGGCGCCGGCGACGCCGAACGCCGGTCGCGTGGGATCCTGCTTCAAGCCGAGCACGTCCTCGTAGAACGGGCGCGCCGCCTCGAAGTCGTCGACGGTGATCGAGACGTGGTCGAGGGCCGAGTCGAACATGGTGGGATCCTCCCGGGAGCCGGAGCGGTGGGCGCCCCGAGAGCATAATGCGCTCGGCCGCGGCCGGCCTTCGCGGCACGCCGGGGCCCTTCGCGATACGCGGCTGCCTTTCGCGACACGCGGGCGCCCGAAGCGGGCATCCCCGGGCGGCTCGATTCGGGGCACAATCAGGGCTGCGCCGGGTTCGGCCCGACCCTCGGAGGAGAATGCATGCCCCTGCCGTTGAATGCGCTGCTCGTCTGCGGCGGCAAGTACCACGACATGGACTACGCGCGTCTGCGCCTCTGCGAGCACCTCGAGCGCGACACGCGCATCCGCACCTGCGTGCGCGAAGACTACGAAGACGTCGATGCGCTGGCCGACACAGATCTGCTCATCACCTACACGTGTGACGTCCGCCCGACCGAGTCGGCTCAGCGCGCGCTGCGCGACTGGGTTCGCGCCGGGGGCCGGTGGTTCGCGCTGCACGGCACGAATGCGCTGCTCGAGCCTTCGCCGGGCAAGCCGTTCCACTGCCCCGAGGAGTACCCGATCCTGATGGAGACCCTCGGCAGTCGCTTCCTCGCGCATCCGCCGATCGAGCCCTACACGGTCACGGTGGCCAACCCCGACCACCCGCTGATGAAGGGGATCGAATCGTTCGAGACCGAGGACGAGCTCTACCTCTGCGAGATGATCGAAGGGGAGGGCGGCATCGAGGCGCTGCTCGAGACGCGGTACACCGGCAAGGCGCTGGGCTTCGAGTACGACGACTGGCCCGACGACGATCCGCGACTGGTCATGTACCTGCACCCGGTCGGCGCGGGCTGCGTGCTCTACCTCACCCTCGGCCACTGCCGGGGCAAGTGGGACATGCGGCCGCTCATGGACGAGTACCCGGTCATCGAACGCGGTGCCTGGGAGCTGCCCGTCTACCACGAGCTGCTCGAGCGTGGCATTCGCTGGGCGGCCGAGCCGAAGGTCGAGGCGTGACGCGAGGCGCAGGCTGAGGCGGAGGCCGAAGCGGACCGCCGGCCCCTCGCCCCCTACGCGGGCGCCGTGCCCGGCCCCGAGACGTAGGCGTCGCTGATCAGCTCGGTGAAGCCGACGTCGTGGCTCGGCTCGGCGGGCCGAGGCATCCGGATGCCCCGCGCGTCGAGGTCGGCCTCGAAGCGGTCGAGCACGATCTCGAGATCGAGGTCGTCGGTGTGCTCATCGTACGCCCGTTCTTCGGCGGCGTCGGCGAACACGAGCGCCTTCCACGACACGCTGATGCGAAGCGCCGGCCATTCGAACGCGCCGATCGTCGTGTCGCCATCCTGCACGCGCCACTGGTCGCCGCCGAGGTGCTCGAGTCGGCTGTCGAGGCTCATGCCCTGGGGCATGCCGTTCGCCCGATCGCCCACGGCGCGAACGCGATGGAACATCCGGTCGTTGTCGCCCACGATCGCGGTGTCGTGAATCGAGCCCTCGTGCTTGCGGCGCGGGCCGTCCGGGCCCTCGGGCCAGTAGTCGAAGCCGCCGTCGGCCCCCTCGTAGAACCACGCGACGGCGGTCGCGATGTTCACGCGCTCGGCTTCGAAGAGACGCGAGTGACCCATCGCGTTCAGCAGCCAGGTCGGGTGATCGCTTCGGTTGAAGCCGCGAAACTCGGGCACGTCGGTATGCCCACCGCCTTGCGGGAAGGGCAGCTGCCAGGTGAGGTTCGAGAACACTGCAAAGGGTCGCACACGATCGCTGCCGAACATCTCGGCGGCCGCCGCAACGAAGTCGGGCTGATGCAGGAAGGTCTCGGCGCCTTCGACGAGCGGTTCGTTGTACGCCCAGTCGCCCCGAAAGTTCGGGGCGATGATGAGCGGCCCGGGCTGCGCCTGAGACGACTGCGAGACCGCGGCCGCGGCGTTCGCGAAGTAGCGCTGTACCGGCGCGTAGGGGGCGTTGCGCTCGACCATGCCTCTGAAGTCGAAGCCGTCGGGCAGCACCTTGGGGACGAAGATCGGCGGCCGGGCGACGAAGGGCTCGGGGCGAAGCGAAGCGGGCTCGGAAGAGGCCATCCTGGGAACTCCCTGTATGGGGATGGGGGCGTCGAGCGATTCGGCTCGCCCGCCCCGGTCGACTTCAGGGTAGCAGCGGCGCGTCGCGCGACCGGCCCTGCGGTATGATCCCCCGTCTCGAGATCGGGCATCCGAGACCGGCCGCCCAGCTCGGATTGCCCGTCCGATTCCCTCAAAATACGGAGACCCCCGATGTCCATCGCAGTCGGCGAAAAGATCCCCAGCGTGACCCTGAAGAAGACCGATATGAGCGACCTCTCGACGGATGAGCTCTTCGGCGGCCGCAAGGTCGTCGTGTTCGCCGTCCCCGGCGCCTTCACGCCCACGTGCTCGAACCAACACCTGCCCGGCTTCGTCGCCAAGGCCGAAGAGATCAAAGGCAAGGGCGTCGACGAGATCGTGTGCCTCTCGGTCAACGACGCCTTCGTGATGGGCGCGTGGGGCGAGGATCAGAACACCGGTGACAAGGTGACCATGCTCGCCGACGGCAACGGCGACTTCGCGAAGGCCGTTGGCCTCGACTTCGACGGCTCGGGCATCGGCTTCGGCCTGCGCTCGCAGCGCTACGCGATGATCGTGAACGACGGCGTCGTCGAAACGCTGAACGTCGAGGCTCCGATGAAGTTCGAGGTGAGTGACGCGGACTCGATCCTCTCCGCGCTCTAGCCTGCAGCTCAGTCGGCGCGCCCTTCGCCGCAAGGGCGCGAACCGACCCTGCTCCACCGAGGCCCCGCGTCGTCATCGACGCGGGGCCTCTTGCGTCGCAGGGCGGTCAGCCCGGCCCCGGCGCTGTGCAAGCTGCTTCGCACTGGGTGGCGCGGTTCCACGACCCGGAGAGGCAGGACGCCCTGCAATCGTTCCGCTCACACAGCAAGTGCCCGGAATCCATCGAGAAAGAGGGCCTCGCGCGGTTGGCCCGATGCTTGCTCTTTCATCGCTGAAGACGCGCGGTCGGCGAAGATGCGGACCGATCGGGCGCCCGACTGGGGGAGCAAGCGATGATCGACGTGAACACGAGACGGACCGGCGGCTTCAGCGTGACCGAATTCAGCGCGTGCCTCGCCCTGGTGGCGATGGTCGTCTTCGGCGCCGACTGGGTGAGCGGCTCGCCCGATGCGGCGCCCCAGTCGACCGAGACGCGGAGCCAGGCGTTCGCCATCGCCCAGGGCCAGAGCAACGTGGCGCATCAGATCGACTTCGCCCGCGTCACCGAGACGCCCGACTTCGTGCCGGCGCCCTGGGTGAACCAGCCCGGCTACGCGCTGGGCGAGGTGCCGGTCGAGTTCTTCGGCGACACGATCGATCCCGAGGCCGCCCCCGAGATCTACGACGTCGAGGTGCGGGTGACCAACCTCGACCGCTCGGGCCACATGCGCCGCATCGAGCTGCGCGTCGGCTACGACCGCAGCTCGGGTGGGCGTGGCTGGGTGACGGTGGAGACCGTTCGAGCGGGCTGATCGGCGCGCTCTCGTCCGTCCGCCCGATGCCCTTGCTCAGTCGGCGTCAGGCAGTCGCAGCCACTCGCGGGTGAGACAGACGGGACGAAAACCGAGGTCGAGGTACATCTGCTTGGGAGTGTCCTCGATGTCTGCGCCGATCAGCACCGCTTCTGCGCCCTCGGCGCGTACCTCGGCGACGGCCCGGCCAATCAGCGCCCTCGCGATGCCGCGGTGACGCGCCCCCGGCTCGGTGAAGAGCGATTCGACCATGCCGAGCCCCGCCTCGCCGACCCATGAGCCCAGATAGGCGCAAGGCACCCCCTCCGCGCGCGCCAGCCAGAACCGCATCGCGCGCTTCATCCGCCAACTGCGCACCATCTGCTCGGCCACGACGCGCTCCATCGGCGGACGCGCGCCGCCCTCGGCCTTCTCGGTGAAATTTGCGTGCTGCAGATCGACGAGCGCCGCCCAGTCGGGCTCGCTCTCGGCGGCTTCGATCGTGACCCCTTCCGGCATCGGGGTGGGGTGCGCGAGCTCGGTTTCGAGCACGAGCTGAACGATCTGTTCGACCCCGAAGCCGAGTGCGACCAGTGCGGCCTCGACCCCGGGCGCGGTGTCGACGTCGCACACGACCTTGCGGTGTGATGCGTCGGCAAAGGCCTCGTCGAGCGCCGCGCCGAGCGCGGCCGGGTCGTGGGCAAGGGGCGCCGCGATCTCGTACGCGAAGTTCGCGTCCCAGATGAGCGGCGTCTCGCGGTTGCGCGCCACGGTCAGACCCGGGCGACGCGTCGTCTCGCAACCGAGCGTGCGTTGCGCGAGATAGACGCGCGCGACGCGCTCGGCGAGCGACCGGTCGGGGCTCGACATGGCCGGGAGCTTGGCGTGCCCGCGCGGCGCCTACCAGTACGGCGCGTCGACCTCGGTCTCGGCCGGGTCTTCGAAGGCCGGGGCGGCGGGCGCGGGTTCGGCTTCGACGTCGGCGCTCGGTGCGTCGGCCCCGGGCCGGTCCGGGGCATCGGGGCTGGGGACGCCCTGCGACTCGGTCGCCCCCGGCTCGGCCGCTGCCGCGGCGAGATCGGCGTCGAGCGGGTCGATGGCCATCCCGCCCAGCTCGACGAACCCTTCCTCGCTGCCCGTGGTCGGCTCGTTGGCGGGTTGGGCGCCGGGCCGGATCGGCTCGATGGCGGGTTGGGCATCGGGCCGGATCGGCTCGATGCCGGCGATCGGCGGCTGCACGCTCGGCGCGGGCTTGGGCCGCGCGAGCACGGCCGGCGGCTCGTCGGGGCTGTCGCTGCCACCGAGCAGCGAAAGCGCCGCGAAGCTCCCGCCGCCGAGCACGACCAGCGCGCCGGCTGCGATCCCGGCCCACTTGATCCAGCTGCGCTCCGGCGACGCCGCCTCGACGTCGGTGTCATCGAACGACGCTTCGGCCGCGGGAGGCGCTTCGGTCGCCGCCTCGAGCGGATCGAAGGGGTCGGTCGTTTCTTCGGGCAGCGGCGGCGTCGCTCGGACAGACGGACCGTCGAGTGAGTCGCCGAAGAATGAGTCGAGGCTCACCGGCGCTTCGACCGGCGCGTGCACGCTGCGACCCGGCGTCGGCATGCGGTCGATGCGCGGATCGTCGGCCTGCAGGGTGTCGGTCACCTCGGCGTCCAGCGCGCTGGTCGGCTCGCTGAACGGGGCCGCTTCGGGCGGGGGGGGCGCGGTCCCGCCGAACGTGGTCGTGTTCGCCTGCGCGTGGTCGTCCCGGGCGCCGACGAACATCGAGTCGGTGAGGTCGGGGTCGTCGTCGACGAGCTCTTCGAGCGGGATCTCGCCGAAGACGTCCTCGACGAGCTGCGCGTCGATCTCGCTCGTGCCTTCCTCGGCGGCGAGCTCGAGGGCGCGCTCGCAGAGCTCGCTCATCTCGCGGGGGACGCCGCCCGTCAGGCGATGGATCGTCTGCAGCGCGTCCGCCGTGAAGATCTGGCCGCCCTTCCAGCCTGCGCGCTTGAGGTGCTTGTTCACGTAGCTGGTGACGCCGGCCGACGGGATCGGCTGGAACTCGAGCTGCAGCGTGTTCAGCTTGTCGAGCCACCAGAGCAGCGGCGTCTGCTCGCCCTGTTCGTTGTGCTGTGAGGCCGCCGCCTGGAGGTTCGCGAGCAGCACGCAGTGGACGAGCTGCTGGTCGTCGTCGTTCTTGTAGCCGAGCAGGATGTCGAGATGATCGAGCGATTCGCTCGAGATGCGCTCGGCCTGATCCACGACGATCACCAGCCGGCGTCCCTCGCTGCGCGCTCGCATGAGCGTCTTGCGCGACAGGTTGCCCTCGGCGAGGTCGAGCTGCTTGACGATGGCGCTGCGCAGGGTGCTCCAGGGCAGCGAGGGGTTCAGGATCAGCACGACCCGAGCGCTCTCGCCGAGCAGCTTCGGCAGCGCGCGCGCGAGGCTCGTCTTGCCCAGCCCCGCCTTGCCGTCGACGCAGATGCGCGGCGCGGCGTCTTCGAGGCCCGCCTCGATCTCGGCGAATGCGCCACGCAAAGCCTTCGTGCCGAGCACGAGGGCGCTCTGGGCTCGCGTGTCGAAAGGCGACTTCTCGAGCTGGAAGAACTTCAGATAGGCCGACACGTGCGGCTCCCCTCCCGCACCGCGTGCCTGCCGGCGCGCGGCCGATCCGAAAACGGACCGGATTCAGGATCGTCCCGTCGAGGGGGCATTCTTGAGCACGAACGCGGGGGCCACGCCTTCGCCTCCGCCGCAGCGCGGGCCTCTACAGTGGCACTCGAATTGCGCTGGGTGAGTCTGGCGCGCCGCTCAGGCGAGCTCGGGGAAGGTCTCGATCACCTCGGCGAGGGCGAGGTAGAGCGCGGCGCGGTGCTCGTCGGCGCTGTTGCCCGAGCGGACGAGCACGACGTCGCGCTCGGGATCCATCACGATGAACTGACAGCGGAATCCGTTGCAGCTGAAGCGCGCACCGCCGTGCCTCGAGAGCCAGAAGTGGGCGCCGTAGTGGCCCGACGAGCGCGGGGTCGGGGTGCGCGCGTAGTCGACCCAGCCCTCGGGCAGGATCCGCTGCCCGTCCCAGGTGCCGTCGCGCAGCTGGAGCAGGCCGAAGCGCGCGAAGTCGCGGGCGGTCGCGAAGTTGTACGACGAACCGATCCAGGTGCCCGCGGCGTCGTACTTCGGCTCGCACGAGCGCATCCCGATGCGGTCGTAGAGCTCGCTGAAGAGGTAGGCGCGGTGGGCGTCGCCGAACCGGTCGATCGAGCGGTGCACGATGGCCGAGACGATGTTGCTCGTGCCGCTCGAGTAGTTCCACCACGTGTCGCGGGGTTGGGCGAGGGGGAACGACTCGGCGAAGCCCGCGACGTCGTCCTGGCCGCTCCCGAAGAGCATCTCGACGACGTCGCTGCCGACGTCGGGCAGGTACGCCTCGTGGAACGCGAGCCCGCTCGACATGCGCAGCAGCTGATCGGGGGTGATCTCGCGCCGCGGGTCGTCATCGCTCTGCCAGGCGGGCACGTTCGCGGGCGCGTAAATGTCGAGCCCGCCCTCGCGCACGACGATGCCCGCGAGCGAGTGCAGGATGCTCTTGGCCATCGACCACGAGGGCAGGGTTGTCTCGGCGTCGAAGCCCGGGGCGTAGCGCTCGGCGACGAGGCGGCCGCCCTGGACGACGAGCAGCGCGTGGGTCTCGCCGATGCGATCGGCTGCGGCGGGCCCGAAGTGGGTCTCGAGCTGCGCGCCGACGTCGCGGCGCAGGGCCGCGTCGGGGTGCTCCGGCCAGGCGTCGGTCGGGAACGGGGTGTCGTCGGGCTGCTTGGGGAGCGAGCGGAGGGGCGCGGGCGAGGGCATCCGGCGAGCTTACCCGAGCCCGGTCGGGTCGCTCGGGCCCGGCATGGCTCCGCCGCGGGCCCGCCGGGTCAGTTCGACGTCAGGTCGGGTTCTCGGGGGGTCGATGAGACGGAGCGGATTCGCCGCGCGTCCGCGCCGGTTCGCTCCGGTTCCGCCGGTAGGGAAGCCTCGGCGGATCCAGGCTGCACCCGAGACCTGTGCCCCGGTGTCGAAGCTTCGAGGCCATGACCGACGAGGCGGGGCAACGACGCCGAGCGCATGGCCGGGCCAGCTCGCTGGCGCCATGCTCGCACTGCCGATCGACCGAGGAGAGCCCCCCGTGAACGACCCGTCTGCCACCGAGCGCCGACCCGATGCCACCCCGGGCGACGAGCTGATCCGCGGCGTGCGCGCCCGCCTCGGCAGCGTGATCCGCGGCAAGCCCGAGGCGATCGACCTGCTGCTGTGCGGGGTGTTCGCCGGCGGCCACGTGCTGCTCGAGGACGTGCCCGGGGTCGGCAAGACGACCCTCGCCAAGGCCCTGGCCCGCTGCTTCGATGCCGAGTTCGCGCGTGTCCAGTTCACGCCCGACCTGCTGCCGGCCGACATCCTCGGTTGCCCGGTGCTCGACCCGCGCGATCAGAGCTTCGCGTTTCGTCCGGGTCCGGTCTTCGCGCACGTGCTGCTCGCCGACGAGATCAACCGCGCATCGCCGCGTACCCAGGCCGCGCTGCTCGAGGCGATGAACGAAGAGCAGGTGACCGTCGACGGTACGAGCCATGCGCTGCCTTCGCCGTTCTGCGTGCTCGCCACGCAGAATCCGGCGCACAGCCACGGCACGTTCCCGCTGCCCGAAGCGCAGCTCGACCGCTTTCATCTCTGCTTCGGGCTCGGCTACCCGAGCTCGGACGACGAGCTCGACCTGCTCTTCGACCGCCGCGGCGCCGATCCCCTCGACGCGCTCGAGCCCGTCGGTGACGTGTCGGCGCTCGCCGCGGTGCAGAAGCGGGTGCGCGCGGTCCAGGTCAAGGAAGAGGTCGCGCGCTACATGCTCGAGATGGTCGAGCGCACGCGCACGCATCCTGAGCTCGATCTCGGCGTGAGCCCACGCGGCAGCCTGTCCTGGCTGCGCAGCGCGCAGGCCTGGGCGCTGCTCGACGGCCGCGACTTCGTCTCGCCCGACGACCTGCAGCAGCTGTCCGTCCCCTGTCTCGCGCACAGGCTGCAGCTGGGCGGCGACGCCCGGTTCAGCGGGGCCACTGCCTCGGCCCTGGTTCGCGAGATCGTGGGCGAGACGCGCCCGCCGCTCTAGACCCGCCGCCGGTGACGACCGTGAGCTGTTCGGGCCAGGGCCCGGGTCGGGACGAGAGGAGCGCAGCATGAACTTCGCGCGCCTCAATCACATCCTGATCCCGGCGACGAAGGAGGGGCGCGACGCCCAGCGCGATCGCTGGCTCGTGCGCGTGCTCTTCGGTCCCATGGCGCGTGTCTATCTTGCGCTCACCGACCTCGGGCGCGGGCTCCTCGGCCTCGCGTTCCTCGCCGGTCTGATGGGACTCGACGTGTTGCGCGGCCAGAACTACTACGTCGCCGCCGCGCTCTGGGCCCTCATCATCGGTTCCCTCGCCGTGCGTCGACTCTTCACTGCGCGCGGCCTCGCGCTCGAGATCCACGCGCCTTCGCGCGCGATGGCGGGCGAGCCGATTCCGTTTCGCGTCGTGCTGCGCAACGAAGGCGATGCGCCGCTCCACGCCCTGCGCCTGCGTCGTCCGTTCCTGCCCTGGGATGGGCAGTGGACGCCAGGGGAGCACGCCGTCGCCGAGCTCGCGGCGGGTGCGCACGCCGAGCTCGTCTCGACGGGCACGTTCGTCGCGCGCGGCAGGCATCACATCGATACCTTCGGCGTCGCGGCGACACTGCCCCTCGGCCTCGCCACCGGACCCGAGCTCGAGAGCCGCGGCACCCGGTTCATCGTCTGGCCGCGCCCGATCCACCTGGGTGACGTGTCGTTCGACGTGGCCGCGAGTGAGTCGGCACGCCAGACGCCGCGCGCGCGCGCCGGCGGTGAGTCGCTCGAGCTGCTGGGGCTGCGGCCGTATCGCCCGGGCGACTCGGTGCGCGACCTGCACGCCGCGACCTGGGCGCGGCTCGGTGAGCCGGTCGTACGCGAGTACCAGGCCGAAGAGCGGGCTTGCGTCGCGATCGTGCTCGACGCCGACCTCTCGAACGAGACCCGCTTCGAAGCGGCGGTCTCGGTGGCGGCCGGGCTCATCATCGACGCCGCGAGCGCCGACGCCGAGATCGTGCTCGTCGTGCTCGACGCAGACCACCCGACACCGATCGCTCTGGGGCGAGGGCGCGGTGCCGTGGACGCGGGCTTCGACGCCCTGGCGAACGTGCGCGCATGGCGGGGCGACGGGTCCGGTGAGTCCGAGCCAGAGTCCGACGCCGCGCTGTCGTCGGACGACGTCGATCTCGCCCGGCTCGCGCTGAGCCTCGCCGGCGATGCGCAGATCTTCTTCGTCACGCCCTCCGACGATGGGTCGGGCTTCGAGCGCGCGGCGGTGTTTGCGCGGGGCGCCGCACCGATCCGGTTGTTCGTGCTCGAGCCGAAGCCGACCCGCTTCGCTCGCGGCGACCGGGCCCCGGTCGGCGCGCCGGTCGACGCGGGCTTCACCGAGGTGCGCCGGGTGCCGTCGAGCGTGTGGTCGGGGCGGCTGCGTCCGGCCCGGAGGCGCAGGCCGTGAAGGCGCGTCATCTCGAGCCGCAGTCGGGGGCGAACGCGACGCGGGCGGCCGCGCACCTTGCGAGCGTGCTCGCCGTCGCCGCGGTCGGCGTCGCGGCCGCGCAGCTCGCATTGACGACCGGACGCACGGTCATCGCGCTCGCCGGGGGCACCCTGGCCCTGGCCTCCCTGCTTCATCGCCGGCACTGGCACGCCGGCTCGGCGGGCGAGGTTCTGACGCTGATCTTGCTGGGCGGACTCGGCTCGGTGATCCACGCATTGACGCCCGATCAGACGGGCCTCGGTGAGGCGCCCCTTCGCGCGGCCATGTTCGTCTTCGCGTTCACGGGCCTCGCGATGGCCGCGCTGCGCCTGCACCTGGATCGACCCGAGGGCGGATTGCCCGGGTCGCTCGCGGCGGCCGGGCTCGTCTTTCTCGCTTGCGGAACCGTGCGCACCGGTCTCTGGCTGCCGCGGCTCTTCGCGGCCTACCTCGCGCTCGCGCTCGCAGCCGTCATGCTCGATGCCTGGCTGCGCGGGCGCGCGCCCGCGCCGTGGCGTCTGCAGCGCCGCGACGCACTGGTGGCCGTACTGCTCGTCGCGCTCGTGCCCGGGCTCATGTGGGTCTGGGGCCAGAACGGACCGCGATTGGTCCGCTCGGGCGCATCCACGGTGCTCGGCCTCTTCGGTCCGATCAAGCGCACGGGCTTTCACGACGGTCCGATCAGCCTGCACGCGCTCGATGGCATGAGCGAGTCGGATGAGGTCGTCATGCGCGTCGACGGGTCGGTCGGCACGCACCTGCGCGGCAACGTGTACGTCACGTACGACAGCGGCCGCTGGGCACCGCACGAGAAGACGAGCGTCGCCGATCTCGATCCGATCCAGCTCGCAGCGCCCCCGCCGCCCGAAGCGCCATCGGCGCGCATTCAGTACGTCTCCGAGTCGACGGCGCACTACTTCCTGCCGCTCGGCGCGCATCCCTTCGACATCGAGCCCGAAGCCGCGCTCGTCGATCCCTGGCATCTCGTGCACGGAGACGAGACCCAACCGCTGCAGGCCGAGCTCGTGTGGCCACCGCCGACGCGCTTCGAGCCGGCGCCACCGGGCGAAGCGGATTTGAGTGTGCCCGAGGGCGCACGTGCCGATCTCGAAGTCTGGCTGCAGCGCGAGCTCGCGGACGCGCCGACCGATCCCATCGCGCGGGCGCGGACGATGGAGGCGCTCCTCGCGACGCAGTACACCTACTCGACGTCGTTCCGCGATGCGTGGCTCGCCGGTCGGCGCGCGCGCCCCGACGCCGACCTGGTCGTCGTGTTCCTCGAGGAGATGCGCACGGGGCACTGCGAATACTTCGCCTCGGCGCTGACGATGCTGCTGCGCGCCGACGGCATCCCCGCGCGATTCGTGAGCGGTTACCGCGTGGCCGAGCGCAACCCGATCGGGGGCTGGGCCGTCGTGCGCGAGCGCCACGCCCACGCGTGGGTCGAGGCGAATCTGCCCGGCCTCGGTTGGACGACCCTCGACGGGACGCCGCTCGCGGCGGCGACCCAGTCGGAGGGTCTGACCGAGACGCCGCAGATCGCGGCGATCATCGATTGGATCGCACGACAGGCGCGCGTGCATGGGCGCACGGTGCTCTTGATCGTCCTCGTCTGCGGCCTCGCCGTCGCGCAGATCGTGCGGCTCGTGCAGGGCCGCACCGAGGCACGCGGCGACGAGGCGGCCAAGGCGCGACGTGTCTCGCTGGCGCTGCAGGCCATGCTGCGGCGCCTGGCCGACGCCGGCTTCCAGCGCGAGCACGGCGAGTCACTCGAGGGCCTGGCGCGGCGACTTCGCGGGCCCGGCGAACTCGGTGACGATGCAGCGACCTGGCCCGAGCCCGCGTTCCTCGAGGCGGCCGAGCTGCTCGATCGATATGCCGCGCTGCGGTACGGAGACGTCGGCCATCGCCCCAGCGTCGAAGCCGCGCTGACGCGCTGGCCGGAGCCGGCCGCCGAATGAGCCGGCGCGGGTCGACCTGACCGCGGCGGGGCGCACAACGCGCCGCGGCTCAGACCAGCGCTTGATTCTTGATGAGCCGGCGCGGGTCGATGTGACCGCGGCGGGGCGCACAACGCGCCGCGGCTCAGACCAGCGCTTGATTCTTGATGAGCCGGCGCGGGTCGATGTGACCGCGGCGGGGCGCACAACGCGCCGCGGCTCAGACCAGCGCTTGATCCTTGAAGAACATCGCCGTCTGCTCGCTCTTGTAGACGAGCTCGCCTTCCTGGCTGAACTCGAACTCGTACGTGAGCAGCACGCGGCGCGCGCCGACGCGCTTGCGCGTCTCGCGAGAGACGAGCTCGAGGGGGGGGCCGAGGCGTGCGAGTCGCTTGAAGTCCGCGCGGTGAATGCGGTTGCCGAAACCCGCCCAGCCCTCGTCCCAGCGGCAGCCGTGAAAGAACCAGGCGTGCAAGCAGCCGAGGCCGCCCGTGATCATGATGATCTCGGCGCCCGAGACATGGCCCGGATGGTTGGGGCCAGTGCGCTGCGCTGCGGCGAAGGGCAGGGGGCGCTCGGTGTCCATCCGGGCTTCGACGAGGCCGGCTTCGGCGTCCATGCGCACGATCTCGTCGACGAGGAAGGCCTCCTCCTTGTACAGGAACGTATCGAGAAAGTGCTTCAGCTCGTCGGGGGTGTACGGCGCGGGCAGCGAATCAAGCATGGCGGGCAGATCCTCGTCTCGGCCTGTGCGAGGGCGTGCGGACGAACGCGGTCGCCTCGGCCGGCAGGGAGAGTGCGCGATTCATGCGAGCGCGACCACACCCGGGTCGGTCTCTACACACGACCGGATCCGCGCCGTCGCGCAACGCGCTCGCCCAAGGCACGAATGGCGGTGGGCAGCGATGCGTCGAGCGTGTCGCTGCTACGCTCGGCAACGCCCGATCATTCGATCCGCACGCTCGCTCAAGGGAGACCTCGACCATGGCATCGCGCACGTCCTCACCGGCTCGCCCCCGCACCCTCGGCGCTCGGCTCGTCGTCACGATCGCGACGGCCGCGCTCGCAGCCGGCGTCGGCGCGGTCCTCTTCGCCGCGTTCGCCTCGGCCGAGGGGGGCATCCCGCGCAGTCCATCGAACCCGGGCACGCGCGTCTACGTGATCGGGCCGGACGACGGGGCCGAGGTGACCTCGCCGGTGCTCGTGCAGTTCGGTCTCTCGGGCATGGGCATCGCACCGGCGGGCGTGCAGAAGCCGGGCACGGGGCATCATCACCTCGTCATCGACGCGCCCCTGCCGCCGACCGACATGCCGATCCCGGCGGACGAGAAGCACAAGCACTTCGGCGGCGGGCAGACCGAGGTCGAGCTCGACCTGCCGCCCGGCACCCACACGCTGCAGCTCTTGCTGGGTGACCACGCGCACGTGCCCCATGATCCGCCGGTCTACTCTGAGGTCGTGACGATCACCGTCGTCGAGTAGCGCGCTGCGGCGGCATCGTTGGCGGGTCACACCACGCGCGGAATGATCGCGCGGCGCTCTTCGGGGTAGTCCTCGAAGTGCTCGTGATACCAGCGGTGGTTCGCGAGCGCGCGGGGCGCGAGGTTCGCGATCGTGAAGCACGCGAAGGCGAGGCCCGCTGTGCTCCACGTGGCGATCGCGAAGCCGAGCCATTCGATGATCTCGCCGAGATAGTTGGGGCAGGTCACCCAGCGACAGAGCCCGCCGCGCGGGATGCGGTAGCCCGACTCTCCCGGCGCGCGCAGATGCCGCAGCACCGAGTCGGCGTGCAGGTTGATGCCGGCCCCGATCGCGAAGATTGCCAGGCCCACGATGAATCGGGGATCGGTGAGCCAGCTCGTGTCGTACGTATGGACGTACGTGAGCGCGAGGCCGATCAACACGCCGTTCACGCTGTTGAAGATCAGGGCCGCCACGACGATGAAGAGCGTCGTGCGGCGATTCGAGCCTCGCGTGCGCAAGGGCTGGATCACCGCCCGATTCAGATAGTGCAGCTGGAAGAGCGCGAAGAAGAAGAGCGGCACGACGTCGCTCCGACCCGCACCTCGAAAGAACGTGATGGCCATCGCGACGGGCGCCGCGGCCTCCATCACGACCCATCCGAAGCGGGCCGGGAGCGTCGGCCCCCAGGCGTCGCTCACGAAGCGGCCGTACGGCGCGTCGATCAGCAGCAGCAGCGCGAAGACGCAGATCGCGACGCCGATGACCACGCGCGTCGCGGTCTCGTAGAAGTGCAGCGGGTCGAGTTCCATGGACGGGCCGTAGCGTTCCCCAGGTCGAGCCCCGATCGCAAACGAAGAATCCGACGCAGCGGCGCGCCGGGTCGGATCTTGCCCTACGCTGCCCGCCGGAGGGGGGACGATGAGCAGGTTCGTGATCCGGGGTGGATCCCCGATCGCCGGAGAGATCGAGGCCAGCGGCAACAAGAACGCGGTGCTGCCCATGCTGTCGGCGGCGCTGCTGACCGATGAAGAGGTCGTGCTCGAGAACGTCCCCGACCTGCGGGACGTCGCGAGCATGCTCGAGATTGCCGAGAGCCTGGGGGCGCGTGTCGAGCGCTCACCCGGTCGGGTGTCGATCACCGCAGCCAATCTCGAAACCTACGAGGTGTCGGAAGCCCTCTGCGATCAGACGCGCACGTCGGTGCTCTTCGTGGCGCCGCTGCTCGCGCGGCTCGGGCGCGCGAAGTTGTCACCGCCCGGTGGCGACCAGATCGGCCGACGTCGCCTCGATGCCCACTTCTACGGATTGCGGGGGCTCGGCGCCGAGGTCGACGAGCACTCCTTCGCCTTCGAGGTCGACGGTCGCTTCCAGTCGGCCATGCTCTTCTTCGACGAAGCGAGCGTCACCGCCACCGAACACATCCTGATGGCCGCCGTGCTGGCCGATGGCGAAACGACGCTGCTCAATGCAGCCGGCGAGCCGCACGTGCAGGATCTCGCGGCGCTTCTCAACTCGATGGGCGCTGACATCACCGGGATGGGCACCAACACGCTGACCGTGCGGGGCGTCGAGAAGCTCCACGGCGCGACGCATCGCGTGGTGTCCGATCACATCGAGGTCGGCAGCTTTCTCGCGCTCGCCGCCGCGATGGGCGGCGAGATCACCGTCCGCGACACCGTGCGAAGCCACTACTGGATGACCAACCGCGTGTTCGAGCGCTTCGGGATCGAGCTCGATCTGCGCAGCGACTGCGTCGTGCTCCCGCCCGGCCAACGCGCGCGCATCCAGCACGACGCGGGCGGCGCGATGCCGCGGGTCGACGATGGCCCCTGGCCGCAGTTTCCGAGCGACATGATGAGCCCGATCCTCGTGCTCGCCACCCAGGCCGAGGGCACCGTGCTCTTCTTCGAGAAGATGTTCGAGAGCCGGCTCTACTTCGTCGACCCGCTGATCCAGATGGGCGCGAACATCGTGGTGTGCGATCCGCACCGCGCCATCGTGAGCGGCAAGACGGCGCTGCGCGGGCAGACCGTGCGCAGCCCCGATATTCGCGCGGGCATGGCGCTGGTGATCGCGGCGTGTTGTGCGACCGGTCGGCCCAGCATCGTGCAGAACGCCGAGATCCTCGATCGGGGCTACGAACGCCTCGAAGAGAAGCTGCGCGCGCTCGGCGTCGACATCGAACGCGAGGCCGACTGACCCGCGCTTGGCGTCGACATCGAGCGCGAGGCCGACTGACCCGAGCCCGGCGTCGAGATCGAGCGCGAGGCCGACTGACTCGCGCTCGGCGCGGCGTCGTCGGGCTCGGCGTCGGGGCCGACCGCAGCGGCCACCGAAGCGTCGATCAGCGTGTCGAGGTGATGTGCCGGGCGTGACTGCCGCGATTGTCGAAGCTTCTCGTACGCTTCCTTGAGCTCGTCGTGTCGGCGTTCGAGGCGCTGCAGCCGCGCTGCCAGCTCGTCGCGGTCGGCGTGCTCGTCGGGATGGCGAGCGGGCGCGACGGCGAGGACGACGCCGTGTAGATCGCCGTCGAGTCGCCCGCCGCGCTGCTCGACGTGCGTGTCGAGCCAGCGGCCGTCTTCGTGCCGCGCGCGCAATCCGTCGGCCGAGTCGAAGCGTTCACCCGAGAAGGCCCGATCGAGCAGGCCGCGGATCGCGGCGTCGTCGTCGCGGTGGAACCAGAGCGCCAGGTGGCTGCCGACGATCTGGTCGGGCACATACCCCGTCACCCGGCGCGAGGATTCGCTCGCCGCATGGATTCGGCCGTCGTGGCCGACGACGAGCAACAGCTCGGTGCTGCCGGCGACGAGTGTGCGCAGTGTCGACTCTCGGGCGGTCGTGTCGAAGAGCGCGCGCTCCAGCTGATCGACGTCATGACGCAGCCGGTGTCGGTCTTCCTCGAGCTCGGCGAGGGCGGCATTCGAGCCGAGCAGCGTGCGCAGGCTGCGCAGACCCCGCCGCCAGATCGTTCCGCTGGTCGGCGGCGTGACGACGAACGTCGCCGCGTTCGACTGAATACGCGACGTCACGACGGCCTCGTCGAGATCGAGCTGTCGGGGCAGTGACCGGGCGATGCCCTCGAGCAGGTGGAAGAAGGCCGGGCACGAGGCGCTGCCCGAAGGCATGATGATGCGAATCTCGAGCTGATCCTCGCCGACCCCACGCACGTGGGTGGTGAGATCCCGCGGCATGTGAAGCTCGAGCCAGCGCAGCGCCGTGCGGTAGAGCGCGTGCGAGCCCGATGTCACGCCGGCCAGTCGCCGCATCGCGGGCATCGGGTGTGAAGCGGCGAGGGTCGCGCCCAGGTCGACGAGGGCATCAGCACCGCCGAGACGCCGCTCGAGCCGAACGCCGAGCTCTGCGACGTCGTCCCATGCGATCAGGGCCGTGCGCGACGGGTCGTCCGTCGATTCGATCGGCAGGTCACCGACGATCGAATCGACGTCGACGTTCTGCGCCACGAGGGCGCGCAGAAACGCGTTCAGGAGTCGGGCAGAGACAACGCTGGCCACGGGCTGGCTCCGGCGGAGGGGACGGGTGCTCCGCCAGTTGGATGTCACGCTAGCGGGCGCCGACGCGTCCGACTTGTGCTCTGTCGCACGAATTCAAACTATTTCACCCGAGAGGCCGAAAACACACGAGCCGTAAGAACGTGTGTTCGAAGAAGGCGGGTGCCGGCAAGCCGGGTGTGGGCGGGTTGTGCTATCCGATCGGGCCTCTAACGGCGTTAGCAGGCATCTGAGCGCTGTCGGCGTCGCGTGCGCGTCGGCGCCCGCCTGGGCCATGGACGACACGATTGGGTGTTCCAATCACGGAGAGCATCGCATGTCACTCGGGGCCCGGTCTGCGACCACATCGATCCCCAGCGCCGAGCATGTCCGCCGCACGATCCTCGAGCAGGCGGACCAGCTGCTCGCGACCGGTGGTGAGTCTTCGTTCTCGATTCGTCGGCTCGTCGCGGAGTGCGGGCACTCGGCGCCGATCATCTACCGACACTTCGGCGACAAGCAGCACCTGCTCGCCGACCTGCTCGAACTGCGCCTCGCCGAGCTCGCCGACGCGCTGCGAAGCGTTGGCGACGCGGATGAGGCCGTCGAGCAGCTCTGCGGCCGCGCGCGCGTCTTCGCCGACTTCGGGCGCGCTCACCCGGCGCACTATCTGCTCTTCACGCGATCGGCGGCCCGCCCCGATGCGCGCCCGCCGTCGGCCGACGTCTGCACGCAGCTGCTCGCCGAGCCACTGGAGCGACTCGCGTCACAGGGGCGACTCGCGCACACCGATCTCGATCTGACGAAGGATGCGTACTGGGCGCTGGTGCACGGCGTCGTGTCGCTCCAGGTGACGCACCCCGAGCGCGACTGGGACGAGCGTCTGCTCGACGTCGCGCTCCGCGGCATGATCGCGGGCACGATTCTGCCTGCCGCCGACGCGGCGGTGCGCCGCAATGGATCGAGCGCGCCGACCGCGCGCGGGGCGCAGTCGTGATCGGTCGAAGACGCGAAGCGATGCACGCACGCACGGGGCGCAGCCGGCTGCGCTTCGCGGCGCTGCTCTCGGTCGGCGTTGCGGTGGTCGTCGGGTGTGGTGAAGAGAAGGTGACGGCGCCGCTGCTCTCGGCGGCGCCCGTCATGGCGGCGCCGGTCGAGGGCTGGGACGTCGTCGACCGCGTCGAAGCCACCGGTGAGCTGGTCGCGAAGGATTCGGCGACCATCGCATCGCAGGTCGGGGGCGAGGTGACCGCGCTCTCGTTCGACGAGGGCGACGCCGTCGAATCGGGGCAGCCGCTGCTCGCGATCGATCCCGCGCGCCGAGAGCTCGAGTTGGGGCAGAGTCGCGCACAGCTGGCCGAGGCCGAGGCTGCGGTGGCCGAGGCCCGGCGTGAGATGAAGCGGGTCGAGCAGCTCTCGGCCCGCAATGCCGCCTCGACGTCGCAGGTCGACGAGGCGCGCACGCAGCTCGAGCTGGCCGAGGCGCGGCGGCGAGCCGCCCGGGCGGGGCTCGGGCTCGCCGAACGGGCACTGGCCGATTCGACGGTGCGGGCGCCCTTCGCCGGGCTGGTGGCCGAGCGCCACGTCAGCCCGGGCGAGTTCCTCACGGTCGGACAGCCACTGCTGCGGCTCGTCGTGCTCGATCCCGTCGAAGTCTCGTTCCGTCTGGCCGAGGTCGACTCGAGCCGGGTCGAGCTGGGCGATCCCGTCGGCGTGCGCGTCGCGCCGTTCCCGGACGCCGTCTTCGACGCCACGGTCTCGGCCATCTCGCCGACGATCGATCCCCGCACGCGCACGCTGCGGGTCAAGGCCGTGCTGCCGAATGGCGACGGCCGGCTGCGGCCCGGCACGTTCGCGCGCGTCGACCTGGGCGTGGCCGAGCGGGGAGGCGTCACGATGATCCCCGAAGAGGCGGTCTTGCAGCGAT
The DNA here is from genome assembly GCA_965250285.1 of Myxococcota bacterium. Classification (GTDB taxonomy): domain Bacteria; phylum Myxococcota_A; class UBA9160; order UBA9160; family UBA4427; genus CAYYSY01. The sequence goes on along the minus strand of OZ252299.1, from coordinate 3,136,861 downwards.
CCGACGGCTCGATCGTGTTTCGACTGAAGGGCAGCGACCGGGTCGAGCGCGTGCGGATCCAGACCGGCCTGCACCGCGAGGGCCACGTCGAGGCCATCGGATCACTCGCCGTCGGCGACCGCGTCATCGTGCGCGGTCAGGTCGGGCTGATCGACGGCGCGAAGGTCTCTCTGCGGTCGGCCGACGGGGCTCCCCTCGAAAGCGCCGCCGGCACCGAGGCTTCGCGATGACGCTCTCCGACATCTCGATTCGGCGGCCGATCCTCACGTGGATGATGACCCTGGCGCTCATCGTCTTCGGGATGCTCGGCTATCAGCGTCTCGGCGTGGATCAGTTCCCGAACATGGAGTTCCCGGTCCTCGCGGTGGTCGCGACGCTCGAGGGCGCGAGCCCCGAAGGCATGGAAGAAGACGTCACGTCCGTGCTGGAGGAGCACCTCAACACGATCGCGGGCGTGCGCTCGATTCAGTCGACGAGTTTTCAGGGCGCCTCCCAGATCATCGTCGAGTTCGAGCTCGGCGTGGACATGGAGGTCGCCGCCCAGGACATGCGCGACAAGGTCGCGCGCGCGCGCTTCGAGCTGCCCGACGACATCGAGACGCCGATCGTCGAGAAGTTCGATCCGAACGATCAGCCGGTGCTCTGGGTGCCGCTGCGCTTCACGCGCAGCCAGACCGAGGTGAGTGAGTTCGTCCGACGCCAGATCAAGCCGGCCCTCGAGACGATCCCAGGCGTCGCCGGGCTCGCGATCTTCGGGCGGCTCGACCGCAACATTCGCATCTGGCTCGACGTCGATGCGCTGCGCGCGCGGGGGCTCGCCGCGAGCGACGTCGTCGCCGCGATCGGCCGCGAGCACGTCGAAGTGCCCGGCGGCGTCGTCGAGAGCGACCGCGTCGACTACGCAGTGCGCACCGACGCCGAGTTTCGCACGACGGCCGAGCTCGAGCGCCTCGTCGTATCGCACGAGGGGGGCGCCCCCGTTCTGCTGCGCGACGTGGCGCGCGTCGAGGATGGCAGCGAGGACGAGACGACGATCGCGCACTACAACGGTCAGCCGACCGTCGGGTTCGGGATTCGCAAACAGGCGGGGACGAACACCGTCGGGATCGTCGATGAGGTGCTCGCTCGGCTCGATGAGATGCGGCCGAACCTGCCCGAGGGCATCGAGATCTATCCCGAGGAGGGCTTCGTCGACTTCTCCGAGGGTGTGCGCGAGGCGGTGGCCGAGACCGAGTTCGCGCTCGTCTTCGGGGCGCTGCTCGCCGTGTTCACCGTCTTCGTCTTCCTTCGGCGCACGCGGCCGACGCTCATCGTCGCATTGGCGATCCCGATCTCGCTCATCGCGACGTTCGGCGTCGTCTGGGTGGCCGGCTTCACGCTCAACACCATGACGCTGCTCGCGATGACCCTCGCCGTCGGGGTCGTGATCGACGACGCCATCGTCGTGCTCGAGAACATCGAGCGACACCGCGAGCAGGGCGAGTCGGCCCGCGACGCGGCGGCCAACGGCACCCGCGAGATCGCGTTCGCGGCCACCGCCGCGACGATCTCGGTCGCAGCGGTGTTCGTGCCCGCGGTCTTCGCCGAGGGGCCGGTCGGCAGCTTCCTGGGCGAGTTCGGTCTCGTCGTGGCGAGCTCGGTGATGATCTCGCTGTTCGTCGCGCTCACGCTCACGCCGATGCTCGCGGCGCGCATGCCGCCGCCCGCCGAGCGCGCGCACGGGAGCATCTATCATCGGCTCGAGCGCGGCTTCGACGCCGTCGAGCGCGGCTATGCACGGGCCCTCGCGTGGACGCTCGGGCATCGCACTTGGACGGTGATGCTCACGCTCGCCTCCTTCGGCCTGGCGGTGTTCTTCGGCTCGCAGCTGCAGGGGGAGTTCTTTCCGCCGACCGATCAGGGGCTCTTCTTCGCCTCGATCGAGGCGCCGCCCGGCACCTCGCTCGAAGCGACGCTCGAGTATCTGCAGCGCGACGAATCGTGGTTCCTCGATCAGCCCGAGGTGGCGGGCATCTTCGCGGCCGCGGGCAGCTCGGGCGACAGCGATCTGTCGCAGAGCAACCGCGCGATGGTCTTCGGCACGCTGCACAAGCGGGCCGAGCGCGAGCGCTCCGTGTTCGAGCTGATTCAAGCGGGGCGCGACGCGCTCAAGCAGGTGCCGGGGCGGCGCATTGGCCTCAAGGATCCGAGCGAGATGATGTCGGGTCGCGACGGCGGCTTCAGCGTCGAGATCCGGGGCAACCTCGCGCTCTCCGACCTCGATGCGCTCTCCGACCAGATGATCGAAGGGCTCGAACAGCGCGGCGGCTTCGTCGACCTCACGAAGAGCCTGAAGCTCGGTCTGCCCGAGCTGCGGGTCACCCCCGATCGCGAGAAGGCCGCGGCGCTCGGGGTCGATGCGCGCCGCATCGCCGACGCGATCCGCCTGACGATGGGCGGCCAGGACGTCGCGGTCTTCAAGGATGCGGGCCGCCGCTACGACGTGCGCGTGCAGGTCGAGGCCGAGAGTCGCAGCAACCCCGACGAGGTCGGCGGCCTCTACGTGCGGACGAACGACGGCGGCGTGGTCGAGCTGCGCAACCTCGTGAAGGTCGAGACGGGCGCCGCCCCCTCCGCGATCACGCGGAGCGGCCGACAGCGCAGTGTGACGGTGTCGGCCAATCTGGACGGCAAGGCGCTCGGCCCGGCGGTGGCCGATGCGCGCGAGATCGCCGACGAGATCCTCCCCGACGGCGTTCAGCTCGCGCTCTCGGGACAGGCCGAGGCCATGGAAGAGGGCGCGGCCGAGTTCGGCGCGGCGATGGGGCTCGCGATCCTCGTCATCTACATGGTTCTGGCCGCGCAGTTCGAGAGCCTCGTGCATCCGTTCACGGTGATGCTGGCGCTGCCGCTCTCGATGGTCGGCGCGCTCGGCGGACTGCTCGCCACGGGCCAGACGCTCAACATGTTCAGCCTGATCGGCGTGATCCTGCTCTTCGGTCTGGTCACGAAGAACTCGATCCTGCTCGTCGACTACGCCAACCAGCTACGCGAGAGCGGCCTCGACAAGGTCGAAGCGATGCGCCGCGCCGCGCCCGTGCGCATGCGGCCCGTGCTCATGACCGCGATCTCGATGATCTTCGGCGTGTTGCCGGCCGCGGTCGGCTTCGGTCCAGGCGCCGAGAGCCGTCGCCCGATGGCCGTGGCGACGGCGTCGGGCATGATCTCCTCGACGGTGCTGACCCTGCTCGTCGTGCCGGTCTTCTACATCCTGATCGATGACGCGAGCGATGCGCTGAAGCGCGCTGCGCGACGGGTCCTCGGCCGCTCGACCCCGACCGAAGCCAGCGCGCCGACGCGGTGACCCGACGCACATCGGTGTTGCGGTGCGGCCCGGTTGCGCTTGGCTTGCCGGTCGCTGTGCGCGCGCAGACGGCCCCTCGGGCGAGGCTCAATCCCCGCGCCAGGTCGGCCGATGCGAAGGACGGGCCCCTGCGTCCCAGTACGAGGATCCGATGAACTGCCGGCGCTGCAACACACCGATCCCCTCTCGCTCGTCGAGCTGCCCGAACTGCGGCCAGCAGGTCGGGCCCGGGGAGTCGTTCATCGACGACCCGGGCGCGAGCGGCGTCTTCGACGCCGACTCGAGCGACGAGAACGCGCTCGGCCCCTCGACGCTCGCCGATCCCTACACCGATGCGCCCGACGCCGAGATCGACCTCGAAGACGAGGCCGAGCTCTCCCTCGAGGACGCGGTCGCTCCCGAACGGCCCGCCCGACCGAAGAAGCGACGCAGGAGCACGCACGGCGAGACGCCGGACGCGAAGCGCGACCGATCCACCGCGAAGCCCGCGCGCAAATCGGTGCGTGGGTCGGCCCGCGAACCGCGCGCTGCCCGGCCGCGGCCCGAGGGCGCGGCGTCTCGCAAGCGCGGCGCGTCCTCCGGTCGGCCCCGGCGTGCCAAGGCGGCATCCAGTGCGCGCGGCGCTCGCCACGGGAGCGGCAGTGGGCTCTTGCCGAGCACCGACACCGTGCGCGCGATCATCTCGCAGCATCCCGAGCTGATCGAGCCGGGACTCGAGGTGTTGACCGACGAGAGCGGCAGCGAAATCGGTGTGGATCATCCGACCGATGTCGGGGTGATCGACCTGCTCGCGCGGGACGAGGCCGGTGTGCTCGTCGCCGTGATCGTGGTCGAGCCGGGCCACCCGGGCGACATCGTCGCCGAGTCGCTCCACCGCCTCGGCTGGGTGCGGAAGCACCTGGCGAAGAGCGGTGAGGACGTCCGCGGCATCGTGCTCACCGAGTCACTCGACGAGCAGACGGCGTACGCCGCAGCCGCCGTCGCCGGAACGCTCCGGTTCAAGAGCTACGCTCTCTCTCTCAGTCTCGTCGATCTCGACGTCTAGGGTGCCGGGCCGAGCGGCCCGCGCCCCGACACGACCGATGCGACGCGCGCGCCGACGCTATGGCGGGCGCAGCCGGGGGGGCGCGGCCGACGATGGGCGACGGCACGGAAGACGGGCTCTGGCATGGCGTGCCGTGCCTCGACCTCGACGCCATCGAACAGGGCAGCGCGGCCGAGCGCGAGGCCGCCGTGCGCGTGCTGTGCGACGGCTTCATTCGCTTCGGCTTCGTTCGCTTGCAGGGGCACGGCATTGCGCCCGCACTGCTCGACCGCGTCGACCGGGCCTTTCGTGCGTTCTTCGACGCGCCCGAGGCCGTGCGCGAGCGCTGCGCGGGCGTAGAGGGCGGGCAGCGCGGCTACACGCCCTTCGGCCTCGAGCATGCGAAGGATCGGGACCGCCCCGACCTCAAGGCGTTCTTCCACGTCGGCCAGCCCGCACCCGAAGGCCCCGAGGCCGGTCGCTTGCCGGCGAACGTCTTCCCCGATGGCGATGTCGAGCTGAAGCGCGCCGCGCTCGCGCTCTTCGATGGGCTCGAGCGCGCTTCGGTCACAGTGCTGCGTGGGGTCGAGCACGGCTTCGGCCTGCCGACCGGCGCGCTCGCTGACATGGTCCGCGGTGGCAACAGCATTCTCCGCGCGCTCGACTACCCGCCGCTCGAAGCGGCCTTGTTCGCCCGCGAGGCCGAAGCCGAGGGCGAAGGCTTCGCGGTGCGGGCCGCGCCGCATGAGGACATCAACCTCGTCACGCTGCTGCCCGTCGCGCACGAAGAGGGGCTCGAGATTCACCTGCCCGACGTTGCGCCCGGCGACATCGGGGGCTGGCGGTCGGTCGGGGGCGAGCCGGGTGAGATCATCGCCGACGTGGGTGACATGCTCGAGCGTGTGACTGGGGGCCGACTCCCCGCGACCACGCACCGCGTCGTCGTCCGCGCCGATCAGGCCACCCGGCGACGCACGGCGTATCCGTTCTTCGCGCACCCGCGACCCGAGTGCGATCTGTCCGTGCGCGCCGAGTTCGTGCCGCCCTCGGGCACGCCGCCGTATCCGCCCATCACGGCGGGTGCATTTCTGGCCGAGCGACTCGCCGAGATCGGGCTGGTCGAGGCCGACTGACCGACGCGGGCGGGCCCGGCGATCCGGGCGTGCGTCGCGCGCCGGTCGCCGCCGCACTCGCCGGGCGAGGGGGGTGTGCAGTCCATCGGCAACGAGGGCTCGGGACGACCCTAGATTCGCCTGGAATTCGATCGGAACGCTCGTTCGGCTCGTTCAGCGGTTCCGGTGACCGCCGGGCCGGCGCTATCCTCGAAGCGCCGCCCTCGCCGGCCCCCGCGGTCGATTTCGCGCGGGCCGATGCGGGGCGAGTCCGGAGCCGATGTGTCCGATCGAGCCGCCCAGGAGGGGAGCATCGAGTGGCGCCGCGCACATTGCGCGGCGGTGTCTCGCCGTGCGTTCGTCTTCACCGCCGGCGTGATCTGGACAAGTCTCGTCCTGGGAGGGGCGCCGGCTCGAGCCGACGCGCCCGAGCCCCTGCGAGCGCCGCTTGCACCCTGGGTCGTCGACGGCTTCGAACTCGACGCAGCCGAAGGCGTACCGGAAGGCCTTCGCCGCAGCGCCCTGACCGACCTCGAAGAGCGGGCGCGCTTTCTCGACGCCTCGCTGCCGGCGACGGGTCTCGGTGGCGGTCTGTCGAACGACGAGCGACTCGCGCGTCGCGCAGCGGCCCTCGAGGCCGGGGCGCTCTTCGAAGCGGCCGGCGATCACGAGGCCGCGCGGGCGGCGATCGAGCGCGGCGTTGCGCTGTCGCGCGATCGCGACGACGTGACGCTCGCGACCTGGCGAGCCCTGGCCCGCGCGCGTCTTCGGTCGGGGGATGCCGACGGTGCCTCGGCGGCGCTGCTCGCTGCCCTCGACGGTCTGCCCGGGCCCGAGGTCGAGCCGATCGCGTTCATCGAAACGAGCGGGCGACTGCATCGGGATCTCGCCGTGGTCTATGCGCTGCAGGGGCGTGAGCGCGACCTCGCGGATGCGCTCGCCAAGGCGTGGACGCTGGCCGACAACGATCTCGCGTGGACCGACTGGGAGCGCCAGCTGAGTCTGGGGCCGAGGCCGAGCCCGCTGCCCGCAGCGGCCGGCCCCGTCGAGTGGCCCGATCGACCGAGAACCGGCGCCTGGGGCGCTGCGATGACCAGCTGGCAGCAGCTGACGATCGACGTCCCCGCGCTGGCCGAGGCGCGTCGATTCGTCGAGGAGCAGGGCACCCGACGGATCGCGCTGGGTCTGCTCGCGGTGGCCGTGATCCTGGCTCTGCTCGTCCTGCTTCGGCAGCGCGGCGATCTTGCCGTCGCGATCGAGTATCCCGACGAGCTGCGCGGGGTGTTCCGGGTGCGCGTCGCGAGCAGCGCCGGGCGCTGGCGTCGCGTCCAGCCGCTGACCCGAGAGGCGATCCGCAAGGGCGGTCTCTCGAGCCGCACCGAGCATCACCTGGTGAACCGCGAGACGCACTTTCAGCGGCTTCGAACGAGGCGCTACTGGGTCTCGGTCGAGGGCATGCTCTTCGATCCCGAGAGCGACGAAGTGCTGGCCGACGTCGCCGAGGAGCAGGTGGTGCGCGTGCGGCATCGTCGCACGGTCCGCATCGAGTTCGACGTGCGACCCGAGACCTGCCCCGTCGACGTCGTGTTGAGCTGGGGCGAGAAGCCGGCCGAGGATGCGGTCGTCGTCGCCCCCGAAGTGCCCGACTCGCTCGTGCGCAGCGAAGGCTCGCGGGCACGCCTCTGGCTGGGGAAGGGCGCGCACCGTCTGGTCGTTGGCTGTGGCGATCGCGTCGTCGAGCGCGAGGTCGAGGTGGCGTCGTACCGGCCCACCCCCGTGCTGCTCGATCTCGCCGGCGCCGACGTGCTCTTCAAGGGATGTCCTCCAGCGGTCGAGCCGTACCTGCGCGGCGACATCGAAGAGACGGCCAAGGCCCTCGAACGCGACGGCCAGGCGCAGCGGGGTTATCGGCTGCTCGCCGAGCTGCACCGCTCGCGCGGCGAGCTCTCGCGCGCGGCCGACTACTACGAGTCGTCGGGGCTCGGCCTCGAGGCCGCGCGGCTGCGGGCGAAGCTCGAAGACTACGAGCGCGCGGCGACGCTCTTCATGGAGAACGACCAGCCGCTCGACGCGGCGCGCATGTACGAACAGGCGGGGGCCCTCGTACACGCGGGCAGCGCCTTCGAGGAGGCGCACGAGGTCGACCGCGCCATCGAGTGCTACCGCGAGGCCGGTGAGGTCGACAAGTGGATCAGTGCGCTCGAGCGACGCGGGCGCGTGTTCGAGGCCGCGCAGGTCGCGCTCGAGAACGGCCGGCGGCCGCGCGCGATCCGCTTGCTGCAGTGCATCCCCTCCGAAGATCAGGACTACGCCGAGGCGAGCTCGCAGCTGGCCGACGCATTCGAGGTCGAGGGGCACTTCGACCTGGCGGCGAAGAAGCTCGAGGACTTCATTGCCACGTTTCCGATGGGCCAGGGGCCGAGCGACAAGTACGCGCGCCTCGCGACCCTCTTCGAGAACGCGGGGCACATCGAGCGGGCGATCAGCGTGCTCGAAGAGCTACGGCGCCAGGAGCCGACGTACCCCAACGTCGCGTCGCGCATCGAGGTGCTGCGAAAGCAGCTCTCGGGCGAGGGCCGGGGGGGACGCGCGACCCAGACGCTGCTGCCGATGGAGGGCGCCCCCACCGAGTTCGTCGTCGAATCACGCTACGAGCTGATCGAGGAGATCGGGCGCGGTGGCATGGGCGTCGTCTTCGAAGCGCGCGACCGAAGGCTCGACCGCGTGGTGGCGCTCAAGCGGCTGCCCGAAGACCTCCGCCGCCACCATCCCCGCGCGCTACAGCTCTTCCTGCGTGAGGCCCAGTCGCTCGCGAAGCTCAATCATCCGAACATCGTGACGGTGCACGATACCGACCAGGAGGACGGCGCGTTCTTCATCACGATGGAGCTGCTCCATGGCGAGCCGTTCAACCGGATCCTGAAGGAGCGTGACCGGCTGACGAGCGAGAACGTGATCGGCATCGGCCGCCAGGTCACGGCCGGTCTGCAGTACGCCCACGAGCGCGGCGTGATCCACCGGGACATCAAGACTGCGAACCTGTTCCTCACCACCGACCGCGTGGTCAAGATCATGGACTTCGGTCTCGCCAAGGTGTTCGAGGAGATGCGCGGCAAGACGACGGTCGTTTCGGGCACGCCGTACTACATGTCGCCCGAACAGGTGCTCGGGGGTGACATCGATCACCGCACCGACCTCTACTCGCTCGGTGTGACGCTCTTCGAGCTCGTCACCGGGCGGGTGCCCTTCGATCAGGGCGACATCGCCTATCACCATCGGCACACCGCGCCGCCCGATCCCCGTGAGATCGTTCCCGATCTCGACGAGGCGCTCGCCGATCTGATCCTGCGGCTGCTCGCGAAGGATCGCGAGGATCGCCCCGAGTCGGCTCAATCGGTTCTGGATCAATTGCGCGGAATCGCCCTCTAGGCGCCTTCTCGCGGGTGACTGCGGTCACCTCGCGCTCCCACCGAATTGGCGAAGTTCCCGGCGCTGCGGTCATGCGGTGCCGCGGTATTCGGGGGGAAGAGTGGAAGCGGCAGAAAGCGATCTCGACGAGCTCGTCGAGCGCTACGCACATCGTGTGCAGTACTTCACAGGCCAGGTGCAGAAGCGGTTCATGCTCGGCGATCGGTGGCGCGACGAGCTGGTGAGCGCCGGGTACTGGGGCCTGTTCAAAGCACTGCGAAACCGGCGCGTCGACGCGCACGAGCGTGAGCTCTCGGCCTACGTCTCGCGGCGCATCGAAGGTGCGGTGATCGACGAAGCACGCACGTGTCTCTCGCGCTCCGCGCGCACCGATGCGTGGCCCGGCTCGCAGCTCCACGGGCTCGAGGAGCCCGAGACCTCGGAGCGGGATGCGGGGGCGTCGCTCGCCGCGCTGGACGCCGTGCACGAACACGCGCGCGCGGCCGAGGACGATCCGGAGCGCGTCGTCTCCGATCGCTATCGCCGCTCGGCCATCGATGATGCGCTGGGTGCGCTCGAGCCCGACGGGCGCGAAGTGGTGCGCGCGTACATGGAGGGAGACTCGCTCTCCGAGATCGCACGGGCCCGCGGCGTGTCTGCGGGCACGATGCAGGCTCGCTTCGAGAAGCTGGCGCGTCGATTGAGGGCCGGGTCGCCCGCGCTTCGGCGGATCCTGCTCGACGCCGACCTCTGATCCGCCTCGATGCGCGTCGCATCGGCGTGTCGCCATGACGCTTCTTCGTGTGGGTGGATTCGACCGAGGCCCTGAAACGGAACGGGCTCCAGGAGACCGTCGTCTCCTGGAGCCCACCGGGTCCAGCGACCATGCTCAATCAGGACTTGCCAGCGGTCCCGCCCCCGCCGCATGAAGGGACGGTACCTCCCGAGAGCGATCAGACCCGGCGTAGCTTGGCGCCGTTTCGGCCCGGAACGAGACGCATTGTGCCTCGATCGCGCCCGAATCGGTCAAAAAAAATCACCCAGTTCAATTTGGTTTTTCCCTGATGAGGCAACGAAAGAAGCGTCTCGTGGAATCGCATGGATTCCACCCTCGCTGTCCAGAAAACATGCCCCGAACGCGACCGACACCGCGAATGCGTCACTGACGGATCATCAGATTCGGTGTGACACGGCCACGAACGCTGTCATTTCCGGACTCGGGTCCAGGCGGACTCGGGTCCAAATCGATTCCACTGGGTGTCACATGGATGGATCGCGACTCTGAGTTCGATCAGTGGATCGCGACGGGCTGAACGAGCTCGAAGAGCGCGACCTCGGCCTCGAAGCGCGTGCCGTCGACGCGCTGCATCTCGTAGCTGCCCGACATGCTGCCGAAGGGCGTGCCGAGCGGGCAGCCGGATGTGTACTCGAAGCTCTCGCCGGGCTCGAGATGGGGCTGCTTTCCGACGACACCTTCGCCGCGCACCTCTTCGACATGGCCCGTGGCGTCGACGATGATCCAATGCCGGTTCAGCAACTGCGCCGCCGTCTCGCCTTCGTTCGAGACACGGATCGTGTACAGAAAGAACCAGCGGCTGTGAGCCGGGTCGGAGTGCTCGGGCGAGTAGCGCGCGCGCACCTCGACGCGAATCCCGTCGGTGAGGGCTTCGCTGCCGGTCACGGGCGCTTCGTGCGTGGTCTCGGACGTCGTCATGGCGCCGGGACACTAGCAGCGCGAGGCTGTCACGTCGGTGATCCGGGAACGGCGTCGACGAGGTGAGCGCTTGAATCTGATCCTGCTGTTCGAGGACGACTTCGTCGACGCGACGCGGAGGCACGTGCGGCTCGGCGATCGCCATGCCCGCCACGTCCGCAAGGTGCTGCGGGCCGGCGTGGGCGACACGGTCGTCGTCGGCCTGTGCGACGGGCCTGTAGGGCAGGGTCGGATCACCCGGCTCGACCGCGAACGAGTCGAGCTCGAGGTCTCCCTCGACGCCGCGCCGCCCGCGCCGCTCGACGTGACGCTCGTTCTGGCGCTGCCGAGACCGCCGGTCCTGCGCCGCACGCTGGCTCAGGTTGCTTCGCTCGGGGTGAAGCGCATCGCGCTGATCGATTCGGAGCGTGTCGAGCAGAGCTTCTGGCAGAGCCACGTGACCGCGTCCGACGCGATCGAGGCGCAGCTCATGCTCGGGCTCGAACAGGCGCGCGATACGCGACGGCCCGAAGTGACGCTGCATCGGCGCTTCGGCGCCTTCGCGAGCGAGCGGTTGCCGGAGCTCGCGGCGGGGCGAACGGGCTTCGTCGCCGACCCGGGCGGCGACCCCGGGCCCGAAGGGCGCTGGCCGGCGCCGGCGCTCGTAGCCATCGGGCCGGAGGGCGGCTGGGTGGCGCGCGAACTCGACGCGTTCGCGCAGGCCGGTCTACGGACCGTCGTTCTGGGACAGCGCGCGCTCCGAGTCGAGACGGCCGTCCCCGTCGTGCTCGGGCGCTACCTCTGAGAGGCTTCGATCGCTCGTTGTCGGCTCGCCCGCCTCGTGCTGGACGGGCTGAACGTCGAACGCGACGAGCACGATGTGGTAGACGATCAGCAGCGTGTAGACCGTCAGCGTCGACCAGAGGCCGATCCGCGCCGCGCGGTAGTTGCGGTGGGCGATCAGGATCAACAGCCAGATGCCGACGACGATGCACTTCTGGAACAGGAACGCGCCGACACCGATGTCGAGCATCGCCTGCATGATCGGGTTGCCCTCGGTCCCGCCGCGCTGAAGCCAGAGCAGGGTGAAGGCGGCATCGCCGATGTTGAGCAGGAAGATGCCGAGCAGGATCGCCACTGCGCGCGGCGAGTAGATGTCGACGTAGATGTTGTCGCGCTCGCCGGCGCGTCGACCGGCCTTGCGGCGTCGCAAGCCGAACGGGCTCGTCAACGCGGCGGTCGGCTGGGCACGCCGGTCGGGCGTGCGGCGCCGATCGACTTCGGGCCAGGTCGGCTCGTCGACTGCATCGCTTGCTGCGGAATCGCCTCGGTGCCGCTGCCGCTTGTCTCGTCCCGCCAACCCACGCCTCTCCTGCCCGAAACGTCCCCGGGGACCACGAGCGCGCCCTTCGTATCGGCCGCTCGCAGCCGCCGCACGAGGCGAAAGCCGCCTGGGAGGGCGCGAACGCCATGCGAGCGCGTGCCGGAAAGCGAAGGGCCCGAAAGCGGAGTGTCCGCTTTCGGGCCCGAAGTGACGATCGCGTGGTGCGGCACGCGTCCGTTCGGACGCGAACGCTGAGGCGGCTCAGGCAGCCTCGAAGAGCGAGGCGAGGCCCTGTCCGCCGCCGATGCACATGGTCACGATTCCGTACTTGCCGCCGGTGCGCTTCAGCTGGCGCAACAGCAGGCCGGTCATGCGCGAGCCCGTCATGCCGAACGGGTGGCCGATCGAGATCGAACCGCCACTCGGGTTGAGCTTCTCGTTCGGGATGTTCAGCTCGCGCTGGCAGTAGAGCAGCTGCGAGGCGAACGCCTCGTTCAGCTCGACGATGTCGATGTCGTCGATGGTGAGCCCATGGCGCTCGAGCAGCTTCGGCACGGCGAAGACGGGTCCGATGCCCATCTCTTCGGGGCCGCAGCCGGCGACCGCGGTCCCGCGGTAGTAACCGAGCGGCTCGACGCCGAGCTGCTCGGCCTTGGTGCTCGACATGAGGAGCGTCGCCGAAGCGCCGTCCGAGAGCTGCGAGGCGTTGCCGGCCGTGACCGTGCCGCCCTCGTCAGCGGGCTTGAACACCGGCTTCAGCGAGTTCAGACCTTCGAGCGTCGTCTCGGGGCGGTTGCACTCGTCCTTCTCGACGGTGAACTCCTCGTCGTACGGTTCTTCGCCCTTCTTCATGACCTTGCGCGTGACGGTCATGGGCGCGATCTCGTCGCCGACGAAACCCTGCTTCTCGGCCTCGGCGTAGCGCTGCTGACTCTGCAGCGCGTACACGTCCTGATCTTCGCGCGAGACGCCGTAGCGCTCGGCGACGATCTCGGCGGTGAGACCCATCGGGAAGTAGAGGCCGGGGAACCGCTCGGCGGCCTTGGCGTTGGCCAGCCGCGTCGTGTTCTGCGTGCCGTCCTGCATCATCGTGATCGTCTCGACGCCCGATCCGATGGCGATCTCGGCGCCCTCCTGCAGGATCTGGTTCGCGGCCATCATGACGGCCTGCGACCCCGACGAGCAGAAGCGGTTGATCGTGACGCCGGCGACCTCCTTGGGGAGCCCGGCCGCCATGGCCGCGATGCGGGCCATGTTCATGCCCTGGCAGCCTTCGGGGAAGCCGGTGCCGGTGATGACGTCTTCGATCTCGCCCGGATCCATGTTCGGGACGGCGTCGACGACGGCCTTGATGGTGTGGGCCAGGTAGTCGACCGGCTCGGTGATGTTGAAAGAGCCGCGATGGGCCTTGGTCAGGCCGGTCCGCTTGCTCTCGACGACGACGGCTTCGCGCGCCATGAGGGGATCCTCCAGGATTCTTCGGTTTGCGGGTGCGTTCTCGGGGTGGCACAGAAATTTTCAGCGGCGCAGAGCTTACCTCGCCCGGCTCACGACGGCTCGCCCAGGATGTCGTCCGTCGCCCATGCGGTCGGATCTGCTCAGACGGTGGGGACGCGATCGAACCACGGGCGCTCTGCTTCGAGCTGACCCGAGATCTGATAGAGCAGCCCCTCTCCGCCGAGTGGGGCCACGAAATGCACACCGATCGGCAGCCCGGCCGCGTTCCAGTGCAGCGGCAGCGAGATGGCGGGCTGGCCGGTGCCGTTGATGAGCTGAGTGAAACCCACCGAGCGGAGCAGGGCGCCCATCATTTCGCCGGTATTGGGATTGCCGAGCGAGAGCACGCCGATCTTCTCGGGCGGTGCGCCCATCGTGGGCGTCAGGATCAGGTCGTAGTGGTCGAGGACGTTCGCGAGCACGCGCCCGGCGGTGTGGATGGCGAGCTGACCGCGCGCGTAGTCGGCGGCAGTCGCGTTGGCCGCGTTCAGGTACATCTGCAGCGTGACCGGCTCGACGTCGTCTTCGCCCGGCTCGCGGCCGACGACGCTCGCCCGGCGCTCGAGCGTCGCGCGCAGGTTGCCCCCGATGATCGAGCCCGAAGCGCCGGCCAACGCCTCGCGGTCGACCTTGACCGTGATCGGCTCGACGCGGTGGCCGAGCGACTCGCAGAGCTTGGCCGCGTCTTCGGCGGCCTCGACGCAGTCGGGGTGCACGTCGGTGCCGTTGAACGATTCGGTCACGAGCGCAATCCGCAGGCTGCGGGGCGCGCGGCCGACCTCGTCGAGGTAGGGGCGCTCCTTGGCCGGCGCAGCGTAGGGAGCACCGAGATCGGCGCCGCCCGTCGCATCGAGCAGCGCCGCGCTGTCGCGCACGCTGCGCGTCACGGCATGCATCGTCGACATGCCGCTCCAGCCTTCGCCCGCGTCTGGGCCGAAGGGCACGTTGCCGCGCGACGGCTTCATGCCGACCAACCCACAGCACGCAGCCGGAATGCGGATCGACCCGCCCCCGTCGCTCGCATTCGCCAGCGGCACGATGCCACCCGCCACGGCGGCGCTCGCACCGCCCGACGAGCCGCCGGACGTGTGATCGAGGTTCCACGGGTTGCGCGTCGCGCCGAAGAGCACCGACTCGGTCGAGGTGATGAGACCGAACTCGGGGCTCGACGTCTTGCCGAACATCACGAGTCCGGCGTCGCGGTAGCGCTTGATCAGCTCGCTGTCGTGGTCGGCGACGTCGTCGGCGAAGAAGCGGCACCCGTTGGTGGTGCGCACGCCCTTCATCCGAAGATGCAGGTCCTTGATCAGGAACGGCACCCCGTGGAACGGGCCCTTGGGCAGGCCCTCTTCGATCTCGCGCCGCGCGTCGTCGTGCAGGTCGATCACGACCGAGTTGAGCGCCGGGTCGATGCGCGACTGCGCTTCGATCGCCGTTTCGAGCAGCTCGCTCGCCTCGACCTCGCCGCGTGCGACCAGGTCGGCCAGCGCCAGCCCGTCGTGTCGTCGGTACTCGTTCCAGTCCATGAAGTCTCCGTCGTCGGGCGTCGCCCTCGTGCGGCGCGGAAATCGAGCCTAACCCAGTCGCCCGAGGTGGGGTGAGCGGCTCAGTCGAGCTCGGCGACGAGCTCGAGGAGGAGCTCGAGGTGTGCGGCATCGAGTGGCAGCGCCGCGGCCTGGCCCACCGCGTCGGGGCTCATCTTCGGCAGCGTCTTCGCCAGGATGTGGCGCAGCTTCTCGGGCGTCACCGTCCCGGCGAATTCGGCCAGCTGCTGCTCGAGGAAGACGAGGCAGAGGACGTCCTCGTAGGTCTGGGCCTGGGCCGCGTGCTCGTCGTCGCCCTCGACCGGTCGGCTCTTCTGGATCAGGGCCTGCGCGCGCTCGAGCACGTCGCTTGGCACCGACAGGCCGGCGACCAGCTCGACGAGGCGATCCGCGTGGTGGCGCTGCGCCGCCTTGCGCCATCGCAGGTAGCCAGCGCGGTCGCGCGGGAATGCGTCGCGCGGCCGCGTCCAGCGCTCGAGGTGATGGGCCCGCACCGCCAGGCGCAGGGCGCCGGCGGCGGCTGGTGTGAGCTGCGTTAGCCAGTGGCTCGCGCGCCACGCGTGCACCAGCTCCTTCGGTTGGGCATCACCCGCCCACGTCACGCGATTGGGATCGAGCGCGTTCGCCGCGTCGATCCGCTCGAAAGCGCTTTCGAGCCACTCGGCCACGTGTGTGTCTCCTTCGGGCGCGTCGAAGGGGCGTCAGGACACCACGCCGACGGCGCCGCCGTCGATGCGCAGGTTCTGACCATGGATGTAGCCGGCCCGGTCGCTCGCGAGGAACGCGACGAGCGCCGCGACCTCCTCGGTGCGCGCCGCGCGGCCGATCGGGTTCGGCGCGATCCGTTCGATGGCGGCGCGTTCCATCTCGGCCGGTGTGCCCGCCAGGCCCTCGCGCTCGGCGGTGCGCTCGAGCATCGCGCGCACCTCGTCGGTGGCGATGAGCCCCGGGCTCACCGTGTTGACCGTGATGCCGGTGTCGGCGAGACGCTGGGCGAGGCTCACCGACGCCGCGAGCAGGGCCGTCTTGGCGGCGTAGTAATGGGCCATGCGGGCCGCGGGGCGGGTTGCTCCGATGGTGGAGAGAAAGATGACCCGGCCCCAGCCGTGCTGCTTCATCGCGGGCGCGAAGGCCTCGACCAGCCGCACGGCCGACAGCACGTTCTTCTGGTACTGGTCGATCCAGTCTGCGGTCTCGGAGCGAAACCAGCCGCCGCCTTCTGCGACGCCGTAGTTGTTCACGAGCACGTCGACGCGCGGGGTCATCGCGAAGACCGCCTCTTGCAGCTCGTCCGCGCCGGCGTCTTCTCGGATCTCGCCCCAGACCTCGTCGGCGCGGCCGCCCGCGTCGCGGATGCTCTCGACGACCGGCGCCGCCTGACCGGCTTCGAAGCCGTGCACGAGCACATAGGCGCCCTCTCGCGCGAGCTCGCGTGCAATCTCGCTGCCGGTGCCGCGGTGGGCACCGCTCACCAGCGCGGTCTTGTCGTCGAGCTTCAGATCCATGGGGGCCCGTGTGTGCCGGCCAGTCGGCGGTTCGTCAATCGGGTTGACCGGGGAGCTGCCCCTCGCGGTATGCGGTCCCGACGAGCTCGTGAATCAGGTCGGCGACGCGCTTGCCATCGGTGACCGGCAACATGTGGCTACCGCCGAGGACCGCTTCGAGGGCCGAGTCGGGCGCGGCGCGATCGATCGCCTCGGCGACCGTAAAGGGCACCAGCGCGTCATCGCTGCCGTGGATGATCAGAGTGGGTTGCGTGATGCGAGCCGGGTCGGGGTTCGTCTCGTTTCGCTGCAGCTCGCCGGCCATCGCGTCCGCGGTGCCGGGCAGCGCGAGCATCGCCTGGGTGTAGATCGTCCAGCCGGTCGGCACGTTCTCGTTGCCCGAGAATGCTTCGGCCACGCTCTGCTCTGTGACGGCGAAGGCGATCGGCGGGACGTTCGAGACCCAATCGAGGAAGGGCACGGCGAGGGGCGAGTGCAGGATGCGATCGACGAGCTCGGTCTGGCCATCGGCGTCGGGGGGTGTCGATCGCGGGCCGACCGAGCCGACCAGCCCGACATGGCTGACGCGGTCGGGCTGATCGATGGCCACGCGCTGCGCGACGCCGCCTCCGAACGACCATCCGACGAGCGCCGCGCGCTCGAGCCCCAGAGCGTCGAGCAGCTGCACGAGGTCTCGCGCGTTCGAGGCGAGCGAGAAGTTGCCCTCGTTCGAGCGATCGCGGGTCGAGTAGCCATAGCCGGGGCGGTCGTACCAGATGACGCGGTGCCCGCGTTCGACGAGCAGTTCGGGCACCTCGGCCCAGTCGTCTGCGTTCGAGGCCCAGCCGTGAATCAACACGATGGGCGGACCCTCACCGCGATCGTGGACGTTGAGGGCACGGCCATCGGCGAGCTCGACGAGTCGGCCTCGATCGGCCCGCACCTCGTCGCCCGGTCCCCACTCGCCGACCTGGCTCTTCCACAGGAAAGGACCGAAGTAGATCGCCAGGAGAAGAAGGGGAACGATGATCGCCCACTTGCGCATGGCGCGAATCTAGCAGTCCAAATCGAACGCGAGGGGAGGGGGGATCAGCCCAGCCCGAGGCCGCGCAGCACGAACCAGTAGAGACCGAGTCCGCACACCGCGGCCGAAGCGAGTTCAGGCGTCCACTGTGCCACTCGTGCACCACCCAGCCGCTCGACCCCACGGAGCAACGGCCACACCACGACCACCACGGCGAGCTGACCGACCTCGACGCCCACGTTGAACCCGAAGAGCGCCGGGACGAGCCGGTCGGTGGGCAGCGACATCTCGGCGAGGATGCCCGCGAAGCCGAAGCCATGAACCAGCCCGAACGCGAAGGCGAGGGCGATGCGCCAGGTCGAGTGATCGGCCGATCGGTCGAGGAGCGCGAAGTGACACGCCGTGAAGACGGCCAGGCCCGCGAGCGTGAGCCAGGGCAGGGCGGCGGGTGCGAGGAGGCCCGCGAAGCCGACGCCGGCGATGAGCAGCACGGATGCGACCGGCACGACGCGGTCACGGCCGCCGAGCAGCCACGCGTTCTCGGCGGCGACGAGCGCCACCGAGAACCCGATCACGGCTTCGACCGCATGACCGACGGGCTGCACGAAGCCGAGCACCGCGAGCGCGAGCGTGAGGCTGTGAGCGAGCGTAAAGCCGGTCACGAGGCGGACGACCTCGCCGACGCGCCGCGCGAGCAGGATCAACGCGAAGACGAAGGCGAGGTGATCCCAGCCGGTCAGGATGTGTTCGATGCCGAGGCCGACGTAGTCGACGAAGCCCGAGCCCGCGGCGACGTCGCTCGTTTCGGTGTCGCCGCCGGCGTCGACGTCGCCGACGACGGCCCAGGCCGACGAGCCCTCGACCAGAACGCGCTCGCGCACGCCGCCGCCCGGCAGCATCAGGCGCGCGAAGTGCATGTGGGAAGGCGCCGCAGCGAGCAAGAGGTCGCTCTCGATCGTGCGTGTGCCCGACTCGGCGCAGACGACGCTCCACCGGTACTGCAGCGTGCCCTCGGCGTCGGGGTGCAGGCGGGGCGTGTCCGTGGGCTCGCAGGGGCCCGAGGGACCCATCAGCCGCACGTGAGCGGCCAGCAGACGGCCGATGCCCGCAACGGTTTCGGGGGACGAGCCGGCGCCCCGGAGCGGCAGCGCGATGCCCAAGCGGCTCAGCTCGAGCAGCGATACCCGCACGCGGACGTCGGCCCCGGTTTCGGTGAGCGTCCAGCTCGAGTGGCTGAGGCTGCGGCCGTGGGCGTGGCCGGGCCCGGAGCCGAGCGTGGCGAGGCACAGCGCCAGAGCGGTCCACGCGACGATGGGGGGACGTCGAGAGCGGCTGCGGCGTGCGGCCGATACGGAGCGCGAGGGCGGGCTCATGAGGCGGCGGAACATAGCGGCCGGCTCGCGGCGCGATGTCGAGACGGTGCAAGATCGGCGTTCACGCGGGGCCGAATTCGGGCCGCGTCGACCCGCTCAGCGCGCAGGTGCACCCCGGTTGGAGTCGAATGGGCCCGAATATCGACAATCGCCGCGCGCCCTATTGACGAAGATCAGATCAGTGCTATTCTTTTGAGGTTACTCGCTGATCGTTTTAGCCCGCCTCGAGCGGGTTTCTTTTTGCCCATCATATTCGTCTTTTTTTCGCCTCTCGGGCTGCCTCGGCCCTTGGCCGCAGTGAATGCGCGCCGCGTCGCGGCGCCAGATCCCGCCCCAGCCGATCGACAAGCCCGTCCTCGCGGGTGAACTTCTCCGGAATCGAGCGAGGCCTTTCGCCTCTCGATCGCCCCTGCGCCCGCCGGATGGAGTCCCACGATGTCTGCTGAGCTGCCGCCGTCCCCGCCCGCCACCGACGAGGTCGAGGTCGGTCTGAACGCGATCTTCAACTGGAATTACGAGGGCGAAGTCGACCAGCTCCGCACCCTGTACGCGAACGCTCTCGACCGCCAGTGGATCGCCGTGCGCGATCTCGACTGGGATCGCGGCATCGACAAGGAACGCTTCTCGAAGAGCTTCTCGATCGGTGGCTTCCCGGTGCAGAAGACCAACTGGTGGAAGAACCTCGATCCCGACCTGCGCTGGAAGATCTCGAGCCAGAGCTCGGCCTTCCTCCTTTCGAACTTTCTGCACGGCGAGCAAGGGGCGCTGCTCGTCGCGAGCGAGCTCGTCAACGCCGTCCCCGACATGGACGCCAAGTTCTACGCGGCGACACAGACCGTCGACGAGGCGCGCCACGTCGAGGTCTTCGCGCAGTACATCAAGCTGCTCGACGACGTGAACCCGATCATGAAGCCGCTCAAGCGGCTGCTCGACGCCACCATCGGCAGCGAGAGCTGGATGCATAAGGCCGTGGGCATGAACGTCGTGATCGAGGGCCTCGCGCTGCACGTCTTCCGCGACATGCGCAACGCCACCGAAGAGCCGTTGCTCAAGCAGCTGCTCACGCTCGTGTCGCGCGACGAGGCGCGCCACACGGCCTACGGCGTGAAGTATCTCTCGCATATCACGGGCACACTCGACGACGCGACGCTGACCGAGCTCGAAGATTTCGCGTTCGAGGCCGCACGCATGCTGATCGACTCGCGCGGTGGCTCGACCATGCGTGACTCGATGCTGGCTGTTTGGGCGCAGAATGGGCTCGATCCGCAAGCGGTGTTCCAGGAGCTGGCCGCCGAGCGCGAGAAGATGCACGCCGAGCTGCAGCGAACGGGCGGCACGATGGGGCCCGTATCGGGCTTCGTGATCCCGACGCTCAAGTCGATCGGGCTCTTCAGCGAGCGCATCGAAGGGCACTTCAGGCAGATGTTCGCCGCGAACTTCGGTGAGGAGCGCGCCCAGCAGATGAAGTTCGATCGCGGTCTGCCCGACGATCTCGAAGCGTGGATCGAAGAGGGTGTCGCCTGATGGATCCGACGCTCGAGATCATCCTGCTCTGGGTCGCCTTCGCCGTGACCCACATGGGGATGTCGAGCCTGCCGGTGCGACCGAAGCTGGTCGGGGTGCTCGGTGAAGCGGGATTCGCCGGCGTCTATTCGGTCGTCGCTCTGGTGGTCTTCGTGCCGCTCGTGATGGTGTACTGGGATCACAAGCACGAGGGCGCCATGCTCTACCCGCTGGTTCGCGCGACGCCCTGGCTCTGGCTGCAGTACGGCCTGATGGCGCTGTCGATGACGCTGCTCGTCGGGGGCCTCGCCCGGCGCAGCCCGGCTGCGATGGGCAAGCCCGGCGAAGCGCCAGACCCCGCCGCGATGCAGCCCTCCGGCCTGCAGCGCGTCACACGCCACGGTGTCTTCATGGCGGCGGCCCTCCTCGGGCTGGCGCATCTCATGGTGAACCCGTTCGCCACCGACGTGGCGTTCTTCGGCGGGATCGCCGCCTTCTCGGTCGCCGGGTCGATCCATCAGGACTATCGAAAGCAGCAGACCCTGGGCGAGCCCTTCGTCCGCTTCGTCGAGGCCACGCCGCTCCTGCCCTTTGGTGGCGGCGTCGGCGCCGCGATGCAGGGGTTCAAAGAAGCGCCGATCTGGGTCCCCATCGTCGGCGTCGGCCTGACGGTCGTGCTGCGGGCGTATCACGGGGTGCTGTTCGGGGGCTGAGCGGGCGGCCAGGCGCCGCCGCCGCCCCGTTTCGGCGGGTGCAGCGATCCGCTTCGGGTCGCCAACCGCCCAATTCCAGTCGCGAAAGTTCGCCCGTCAGGGTGTCACTGATACCCCACATCCCGCTTGGGGCGACTGACCGTTGTCAGCGCCCCGGGGATCGGTTAATCCTGTGCGCCCTGGTGAAATCGAAAGTGATTTTCATTTTCGGCATTCATGGACGGGACTGATCCGGAGTTCGAGACGGGAGGCGAGGGGCCTCCACGTCGCCGGATGGACACCGATCGAGGCGGGCGAGCGTTCCGCGACGGGAAGCAAGCAGTTGATCATCTGGAGACGCGTTGGCGGGGTTCTGGCCGCGACCCTCATGGCCCTCGTCATCGCAACGCACGCGGGCGCACAAGAGCAGCCAGAAGAGGCGGCCACCCCTGAAGCACAGACCGACGCCGAGTCGTCGGATTCCGGTTCGGACGACACCGACGAGCAGACAGACGACACGCGTTCGGACAAGGAGCGGATCAGCGAGCTCGAAGAAAAGGTCGACATCCTTGCCTCGGAGCTCTCCAAGGCCGTCGCCGATGAAGCGGTGCCAGAAGAGAAGCTTCAGAGTGTCTGGGGCTTCGGCCCGGCGGCTTCGAAGGTCTATCGGAAGGACCAGGGGCTCTCGATCGGCGGCTACGGCGAGTACCGCGTCCGCGATTTCGTCGGTGAGGGGTCCGAGGGGAAGATCACCGAAGCGGACGCGCTGCGCGCGGTGCTCTACGTCGGCTACAAGTTCAACGACAAGTGGCTGTTCAATAGCGAGCTCGAGCTCGAGCACGGCAGCACGAGCGAAGGCGGATCGTTCTCTGTCGAGTTCGCGACGGTCGACTGGCAGGCGCTCGAGAACCACGGCATGCGCGCCGGCGTCGTGCTCTTGCCGATGGGCTTCATCAACGAGATTCACGAGCCGACGTTCTTCTACGGCGCGGAACGCCCCGAGGTCGAGCGCCAGATCATCCCCACCACCTGGCGTGAGATCGGCGGTGGCATCTTCGGGCAGTTCGCGGACGGACGCATCTCTTACCGCATGTACGGCGTGAACGGCCTCAACGCGACGGGCTTCGCGGTGAGCGGGATCCGCGGCGGTCGACAGAAGGCGTCGCGCGCCCTCGCCGATCACTGGGCCTGGGTTGGTCGCGCCGACGTCGACGTCGTCAGCGGTCTCTCGATGGGCGGCTCGGTCTACATCGGTCCTTCGGGACAGAACCAGATGATCGTGAACCCGAACGATCCGAACACCGAGGTCGCTGTCCCCTTCACGCTGACGACCATCTACGAGGTCCACGCCGAGTACAAGGCATACGGCGTATCGATTCGAGGTCTGTTCACTCAGGCCTTCATCGGTGACTCGGGGCAGCTGAACTCCGTGCTGGGCAACGCGCCCGGCGACCAGATCGCGAAGCGTTTGTTGGGCGGCTACGGCGAGATCGCCTACGACATCCTGCCGCTCTTCTGGAAGGGAACGAAGGCGTCGCTCGAGCCCTACTTCCGCTTCGAGCGGCTCGATACCCAGAACCGGATGGCGTCGTCGGACGTCGCCAACGAGAACTTCGTCCGAAACATCTATACCGTCGGCCTTCAGATCAAGCCGATTCCGAACGTCGTGTTCAAGACCGACTACCGAAACTTCGTCGCGAAGGAGGGCGTCGTGTCGGATCAGGTGCAGTTCCTCGTGGGCTACGTCTTCTGAGCGCTCGCCCACCAGTCAGGAGTCATCGGGTGCAAGCCAACGCACGGGGCCTCGGGGCCACCACTGCGATCGCCAGCATCGTCCTCGTGGCCCTCGTCGTCGCACCGCTCGCCGCGGACGCGAAGGTGTTCGCCGGCCGCAAGGACGCGCTCGCCGAAGCGTTTCCCGACGCGGTACGCATCGACGAGAAGACGCACGTCCTGAACGACCGCTTGGCCGATCAGTGCGAACAGCACGCTCGCGCGCGTCTCGCTTCGCGACTCGTCACCTTGTACACGGCGCGGGGTGCGGATGGGGTGATCGGCTACGCCCATATCTCTGTGCACAACGTGCGCACGAAACCCGAAGCTCTGCTGATCGTGCTGACGCCCGAAGGCGCCGTGCGATCGGTGCGCATTCTCGCTTTCCACGAGCCGCTCGATTACCTTCCGGCGGGCAACTGGTATGACCAGTTCAATGGGAGCGACCGAGAGGCGCCGCTGCGTGTCGGGCGCGACATCCATGGCGTCGTGGGCTCGACGCTGTCCGCACGGGCCGCCTCAGAGGCCGTGCGACACATGCTCGCGTTCTACCATCTCATCGTTCAGCCGGCCCTCGCCCGCGCGAACGAGGCCCGTGAGACGACGAGCGAATCGGCCGGCTGAGCAGCGGCAGCGCGGGCACACCGAGGACGGGAACAGGGCGCGATGCGATTCGTGATCACCGGCGAGTGGAATCGCAATCGACTGCTCCAGACCATCGTCGTGCTCTATGCACTCTACGTGGCGCTGCTCTGGGTTACGAACGCGCTGCTCTACTTCGACAAGATGAGCCTCACACCCTCATCGGTCGTTGCGCACTACCTCGGCGATCCCGAACAGTTCACGTCACCCCGAAGCTATCAGGGATTGCTCGAGCTCTCGCACTTCCATCTGTTCGCCTTTGGCATGCTGCTGCTGGTGCTCACTCACCTGATGCTGTTCATCCCGGCGAAGAACACCACGAAGGCCTGGCTCATCGCGGTGCCCTTTCTGGCTGGATTCGTGAGTGAAGGGGCGGGCTGGCTCGTTCGGTTCGTTGATCCCGGCTTCGCGATCGTGAAGGTGCTCGGGTTCCTGTCCCTGCAGATCAGCCTCGCCGTGCTGGTCGGGGTGTCCCTCTGGTCGACATTTGCCGGCGGACAGGGACGCAACTACGCCGGCGGCGCAGCGGGCACCGCTCCGGCTTCGCCCGCCGACCGAATCGCGATCGACCGCGAATGAAGCGGCGGCGCCCCGCGCTGGGGTTCCTGCCCATCTGCGTGATGGTCGTGCTCACGCACTGCACGCATCCAGACACGCCGCCGCCCATTGCTCCCCCACACTCGGTCGGAGACGGCCGCTACCTGATGGGGACGATCCTCGACGTCACGCTCGTGGGGGATGACCCAGAAGCGCTCCGGGCCGCGCTCGAGTGGAGCTTCGACCAGGTCGCGTCGATCGAGGCCGTGGCGTCGCGCCACCGGAGCGACAGCGAACTCTCCCGGCTGAATGCCGATGCGGGGCGCGCTCCGCGCGCCGGCTACTCGTCGCATCTGCACGCGCTGCTCAGTCGGTCGCGCGAGGCGGGCTACGCGACGCGCGGTGCCTTCGACGTCACAGTCGGGCCGCTGATCGCGCTGTGGTGGAGCGCGGCCGATCGGCAGTCGTGGCCGAGCCCCGACGAGGTGGCGACCGCGCGAGCCCTGGTCGGATTCGATGGCATCGTGATCGAGGATGACAGCGAGCTCGGGCTCCGTCGACGCGGCAGCGCCATCGACCTCGGTGGCATCGCGAAGGGCTACGCCCTCGACATCGTACGCGAGGGGCTGCGGCGCCGCGGGATCGAGCGAGGTTTGCTCGATTTCGGCGGGAGCAGTGTCTGGGCCATCGGCGAGGCGCCCGGCGGTGGGCCGTGGCGCCTCGAAGTCGACGCGCGCAGCCCGGCGGAGTCAGGGCGCGTGCTCGAGCTGGTCGACCGGGCCGTGTCGGTCTCTTCGAGCCTCGGCGATACGTCCGACATCGGAGCGCGCCGAGTGGGCCATGTCATCGACCCGCGAACGGGGCTCACGGTCGATGCGCCGAGGACAGCCGTGGCGGTGGGGCCCTCGGCGACCGACGCCGAGGTCTGGAGCACGGCGTTGCTGGTGCTCGACGCCCGAGAGGGAGAGGCGCTCGCACAGCGCGCGCGCCTGGAGACCTGGGTGCAGTTCGAGGACGGCAAAACGATCGAGAGCAGCGGCTTCGCACGCTACTGGGCTCCTGCGCCTGCGTCGTCGAGGGCCGGTGAAGCGCACTGAGTCAGTGCGCTCCGGCGTCGCTCAGCCCGCTTGGCCGGCCGCCTCCGCGGCCTTCTTCAGGTCGCAGTCGTCCCGCGTGGCGGGATCGCAGGTGCAGTCTCGGCCGGTGCCGCCGCACGAGCCCTGCAGGCGGCGATTCGAGAAGATCACGCCCACGGCCATGCCGGCCATGGCGAGGGCGAAGACGGCGATCGCTGCGAGAATCGTCTGCACGGGCGGCTCCAGGTGGGGGCGTGCGAATGCTACTTCGATGCCGCCGGCGGGGCATCGGCTCCGTAGCGGGCGGTGAAGGCCGGGGTCTCGATCGTGTCGAAGCCGCCCCCGGCGGTATGCACGATGAAGTAGGCCGGCATGTCCCGGTTGCGGGCGAGCACGAGCCCCGCCTCGGGCCCGACGACGCTCAGCGCCGTGGCCCACGCATCGGCCCACATGGCGCTCGGCTGGAGCACGGTGACCGATGCGAGCCCATGCTCGATGGGGCGACCCACGCGCGGGTCGAGTGTGTGCGACACGCGCACGCCGTCGATCTCGCGCCAGCTTCGGTAGTCGCCCGAGGTCGCCATGCTCGCGTCGCCGATCTCGATCACGCGGTGGATCCGCCGCACCTGGGGATCAGGCTCTTCGATCGCGACCCGAAAGGGGGTGCCGTCGAGGCGCCGTCCGCGGGCGCGCAGCTCGCCGCCGATCTCGACCAGATAGTTCTGGTAGCCGAGCTGTTCGAGCGCAGCGGCGATGGCATCGACGCCGTATCCCTTGGCGATGGCCGACACGTCGAGCTCGATGTCGGGGCGGCGCTTGCGCAGCGTGCCCCGCGCGCGATCGACTTCGATCGACTGCCACCCGACCCGGCTGCGCAGCCGCTCGAGCGCTTCGGGCGAGGGCGGCTCGACGTCGAGCTCGCTCGCGGCGCGTCCGAACCCCCAGGCTTCGACCAGCGGTCCGACCGTGATGTCGAAGGCGCCGCCCGTCGCGCGGCTGACGGCTTCGGCCGCCTCGACCACTGCGAGCAGGTCGGGCCCGGCGGCAAACGGCTCGGTGGTGGTGTCGGCGTTGAAGCGCGAGATCTCCGAGTCGGCGCGCCAGGTCGAGAGCGCGGCATCGACGCGAGCCAGGCTGTCATCGATCGTGGCGCCGATCGCGCGCATCGCGTCGGGAGAGAGGTCGGCGCGCGCGACCTTCACCTCCCAGGTCGTCCCCATCGTATGGCCGGAGAAGGCCAGATAGGGGCCGGGGGTGTCGGCGAAGTAGAGCCGATGGATCGACAGCCAGGCGAGCAGGACGGCGAGGATCACGAGCGTGATCGCGATCCTCGGCGTCATGGGTCGCTCGGGCAGGGGGCGGGCTCCGCTAGCCGCCGAAGTCGTCGAACATGATGTTCTCACGCTCGACGCCGAGGTCGGTCAGCATCTGGATGACCGCGTCGTTCATCATCGGCGGACCACAGATGTAGTACTCGCAGTCTTCCGGCGACGGGTGGTTCTTCAGGTACTCGTCGAAGAGCACCTGGTGGATGAAGCCGCGCAGGCCCGACCAGTTGTCTTCGTCGAGGGGCTCCGAGAGAGCGAGGTGCCAGTCGAAGTTCTCGTTGTCAGCCGCGATCGAATCGAAGTCTTCGACGTAGAATGCCTCGCGCAGCGAACGCGCGCCGTACCAGAACGAGACCTTGCGATCGGTCGAGAGACGCTTGAACTGGTCGAAGATGTGCGACCTCATCGGGGCCATGCCCGCGCCACCGCCGATGAAGATCATCTCGTTCTGGGTCTCGCGTGCGTAGAACTCACCGTACGGGCCCGAGATCGTGACCTCGTCCCCCGGCTTCAGGTCGAAGATGTACGAGCTCATCTGCCCGGGCGGAACGTCGGGTGTGCGCGGCGGGGGCGAGGCGATGCGCACGTTGAGCATGATGATGCCCTGCTCGCCGGGGTAGTTCGCCATCGAGTAGGCGCGCGTGAGGTCTTCTTCGACCTTCGAGACGTAGCGCCACTGGTCGAACTTGTCCCAATCCTCACGGTACTCGTCTTCGACATCGAAGCTCTTGTACTCGACGACGTGCGGCGGGCACTCGATCTGGATGTAGCCGCCCGCACGGAACGGCACCTCTTCGCCGGCGGGGAGCTCGAGGACCAGCTCCTTGATGAAGGTGGCCACGTTGTGGTTCGAGCGGACCTTGCACTTCCACTTGCGGATGCTGAAGATCTCGGCGGGCACCTCGATCTTCATGTCCTGCTTCACCTTGACCTGACAGGAGAGGCGATAGCCCTCCCGGGCCTGGCCCCGGTTGATGTGCGTCGTCTCGGTCGGCAGCAGTGATCCGCCGCCCTCGTGCACCTTGACCTCGCAGACACCGCAGGTGCCCTGGCCGCCGCAAGCCGACGGGATGAAGATCTTGTTCGCGGCGAGGGTGCCGAGGAGCGTGCCGCCGGCCGCCGTCGTGAGCGTGTGCTCGGGGTCGTCGTTGATCTCGATCTTCACGTCACCCGACGAGACCAGGTAACGCCGTGCGAACATGAGGATGGCCACGAGGGAGAGAATCACCACCGTGAACCCAGCGACGCCGTAGACGATCTCCATCCGATTGTGCTCCTGGAGGGGGTTGTCGCAGCGAGGGCCCGCAGGCCTCGCTTAGAGCTGAATGCCAGAGAAGGACAGAAAGCCGAGGCTCATCAGTCCCACGACAATGAATGTGATGCCGAGACCCCGCAAAGGAGCCGGCACGTCGCTGTAGTGCAGCCGCTCGCGGATCGCGGCCAGCGCGATGATCGCGATGGCCCAGCCGATGCCCGAGCCGAGGCCGAAGACCGTGGCCTCGCCCAGCGTGTAGTCGCGCTCGACCATGAACAGTGACGCGCCGAGAATTGCGCAGTTCACCGCGATGAGCGGCAAGAACACGCCCAGCGAGTTGTACAGCTCGGGCGAGTACTTATCGATCACCATCTCGACGATCTGGACAGTGGCCGCAATCGTGCCAATGAGCGTCAGAAAGCTCAGGAACGACAGGTCGACGCCCTCGATGATCGCGCCATCTTCGAGAAACGCCTTCGACAGGATCTGATTCAGCGGCGTCGTGACCGTGAGGACGAAGATGACCGCCCAACCGAGCCCGACTGCTGTCTCGACCTTCTTCGACACGGCGAGGAACGAACACATGCCGAGGAAGAAGGCGAGGGCCATGTTCTCAACGAATATGGCCTTCGTTGCCAAGCTCAAGTAGTGCTCCAACATGGAAGTCTTCCTCTACCTGTTCGGGTTTCCAAGAACGCACGGCCCAGATGAAGATGCCGATCAGGAAGAATGCCGCCGGCGGCATCAGCATCAGGCCGTTGGAGATGTACCAGCCGCCTTCGGTCGTCGTCTGGAAGATCGCGAAGCCGAAGAGCTTGCCCGTGCCGAAGAGCTCTCGGAAGAACGCGACGGCGAGCAGCACGACCGAGTAGCCGAGGCCGTTGCCCAGGCCGTCGAGAATCGCGAGGCGAGGCCCGTTCTGCATGGCGAAGGCTTCGGCGCGGCCCATCACGATGCAGTTCGTGATGATGAGGCCGACGAAGACCGAGAGCTGTTTGCTCACGTCGTACGAATAGGCCTTGAGCACCTGGTCGGTCACGATGACCAGCGACGCGATGATCGCCAGCTGCACGATGATGCGGATCGACGGCGGGATCAGGTTGCGGATCAAGCTGACGGCGAGGTTCGAGAACGTCACCACCGCGATCACCGCCAGACACATCACGAGAGAGACCCGCATCTGGGTCGTCACCGCGAGTGCCGAGCAGATGCCGAGCACCTGCAGGCCGATCGGATTGTTGTTGAAGAGCGGGTCGAGAAGCGTTTCGCGATCAGCTGCCATCAGATCCCCTTCGCCGCCCGGTAGTTGGAGAGGAACGGGCCGAACCCGTCATTCCCCATCCAGAACCGGAGCATGTTCGTCACGCCATTGCTCGTGAGGGTGGCGCCCGAGAGCCCGTCGACCTCGTAGGGGTCGGTGGCGGGCGGGCCGGCGGCCCCCTTCTTGACCTTGATCACGGGCTGCCAGCTCTTGTTGTAGATGCGTCGCCCGGGCCACAGAGCCTTCCAGCTCGGGTTCTCGACCTCGCCGCCGAGGCCCGCGGTCTCGGCCTGGTCGTAGTAGGTGATGCCTTCGACCGTGTTGCTGTCGGCCCCCGAGATTGCGATGTAGCCATAGAGCGTCGACCACAGGCCCATGCCCTCGATGGGCAGGATGAACCGTGAGACCTGGTCGCCATCCATCACCTCGTAGATCACCGCGACCTTCGGGACGCGCGTGATCTTCGACGGGTTCGGCGGCGCCGGATCGCTCGTCGCGGGATCCTTGGCGGCCTTGAGCTGGTCGTAGGTCGCGGCGTCGACCGCGTCGTCGTACTCGCCGGTCTCGAGGTTCACCGCCCGCGCGACGATCGATTCTTCGAAGATGCGCTTCACGTCTTCGGGCGCGAGGTCGTCGGTCGATTCGACGAGGCCCGAGACACTGAGCACGTTCTTCTGCCGGTCGAGCTGCTTGTTCGCGACCTGCATCGGGCGCAGCCCGACGGCCGCCACCGAGACGGCGAGGGCGCACACGACACAAACGGCCGCAGCGAAACCGACGATGTACTGAACGCTATACTGCACTGCGCGCGAGCCTCCGCTTGATGTTCGCCTGCAGGACGTAGTGGTCGATGAGCGGCGCGAACATGTTCATGAACAGGATCGCGAGCATCATGCCTTCGGGGTACGCCGGGTTGACCACGCGGATCAGGATCACCAGAACGCCGATCCCCGCGCCATACACCCACTTGCCCTGATTCGTGAACGCCGACGACACCGGGTCGGTGGCCATGAAGACCATCCCGAATGCCCAGCCGCCGAGCACCATGTGCCAGTACCACGGCACGGCGAACATCGGGTTCGAGTCGGATCCGATCACGTTCAGGATCGTCGCCATGAAGAACGTGCCGACGGTGACCCCGAGCATCGTGCGGTACGACCCGATGCCGGTCCAGACGAGCAGGCCGGCGCCGAGCAGCGCAGCGAGCGCCGACGTCTCGCCCATCGAGCCCGGGACGAAGCCCGAGAACGCGCCCCACCAGCTGGCATTGTCGAGGGCGTTCTTCGTCGACGCCGCCTGGGAGAGCCACGTCGCCCCGCTGAACGAGTCGACGCCCATGAAGTTGGCGGCGATCCAGGGGGCGTCCCCGCTCATGTAGGCGGGGTAGGCGAAGAACAGGAAGGCCCGGGCGACGAGCGCCGGGTTCAGGAAGTTCATGCCCGTACCGCCGAAGATCTCCTTGGCGAGGATCAGGCTGAACGCCGTGCCCATCGCGACCATCCAGAGCGGAATCGTCGGCGGCAGCGTGAGCGGGATCAGGATGCCCGAGACGAGGAAGCCCTCGTTCACCTCGTGCCTGCGAATCATCGCGAAGCCAGGCTCGATGATCGCGCCGGTCAGCATCGCGGCGGCGTAGATCGGCAGGAAGTGCAGCGCGCCGAACAGGATGCAGAGCGCCGGGTTGCGGAAGTCGAACCACAGGCCGACCGAATCCCAGAGCCACATCTGCCAGCTGTCGAGCGGCGTGGCGCCGTTCGCGATCGCGAGCTGCGCCTGGTAGCCGGTGTTCCACATGGCCATCAACACGCACGGCAGCAGCGCGATGATCACCGTGAACATCAGCCGCTTGAGATCCATGCCGTCGCGCACGTGTGAGCCCGTGCGCGTCACGGAACCCGGCGTGAAGAGGCCCGTGAACTGGGCCTCATAGATCGGATAGAGAAACTCGAGCTTGCCGCCCTTCTCGAAGAGCGGCGCCGCGTCCTCATGAACCTTCCGGAGCCAGTCGATCATCCTTCTTTCTCGATCATCTCTAGGTTCTGTCGCAGGATCGGGCCAAACTCGTGCTTGCCCGGGTCGACGAACGTGCAGAGCGCGAGATCCTCTTCGTCGAGCTCGAGAGCACCGAGTTGCTCGGCTTTCTCGATGTCCCCGACGATGAGGCTGCGCAGGAGATATGTGGGCAGGATGTCGAAGGGCATGATGTCTTCGTACATCCCGATCGGCACCATCGCGCGATGCGAGCCATTGGTGCTCGTGCCGAGCGCGAACAGCTTGTTCGGGATCAGCTTCGACACGTAGATGCCCTTGGTCGAGAAGCGCTCGGGGCCCGGTGAGAGCCAGCCGAGGAAGACCTTCTCGCGGTCTTCTTCGAGCACGGTCACCTGGTTGTCGAAGCGCCCGAGAAAGCCGAACGCGTCGCCCATGGCCTTCTTGCCCGAGAGCGCCGAGCCTGCGATGACGCGCAGCTCGGGGCCGCCCGAAGGCGCCGGATAGATGTCGTCGGTGGCCGCACCCTGGCGCGTGCGGACGAGCCGCGGATCGTCGACCGTGGGGCCGCCGATCGACACGATGCGCTCGACGTCGACGCGGCCTGTGCTGAACAGGCGACCGATCGAAGCCACCTCCTGGTAGCCGATGTGCCAGACGACGACGTTGCGGCTCGCGGGTCGCAGGGTATGGATGTGCAGGCCGACCGTGCCGGCCGGATGGGGGCCGGTGAAACGCTCGACCTTCACATCGGCCGAGAGCTTGTCGGGCAGATCCGAGAACTCGCTCACGCACAGGAACGTCGGGCCATCGGGGCAGAGCTTCGAGAGCACCTTCAGGCCAGCGTCGAAGTCGGTCTCGCGGCCCTCGAGTGCAACCTCGGGGATCGGCGCGTGGGGGTTGGTGTCGATCGCCGTCACGAAGACCGCGGCGGGCGTCGAGTCGGTGGCGGGCGTCTTGCTGAAGGGGCGCGTGCGCAGCGCCGTCCAGGCGCCGCTCTCGACGAGCAGGTCGACGACCTGCTGCCGGCCGAGGCCGTCGACGGCACCGCCCGTGTAGGTCGTGA
The DNA here is from genome assembly GCA_965250285.1 of Myxococcota bacterium. Lineage (GTDB taxonomy): Bacteria > Myxococcota_A > UBA9160 > UBA9160 > UBA4427 > CAYYSY01. Next base: position 3,104,913 of record OZ252299.1, on the reverse strand, counting down.
ACGAAGCGAACTCGTCGTCGCCCGGCGTGCCGGCCCGCTCGCCGTCGGACAGGTCGATGACGATCGACTGCAGGGCGCGCTTGGCACCGCGGTGGATCGCGATGACGCGCCCGGCCGCCGGGGCGGTGTGCAGCACGCCTTCGATCTTTCGATTCTCGAAGAGCAGCTGGCCGCGCTTGACGGTCTGCCCCTCCTCGACGTGCATGCGCGGTTTCATGCCCGGGAAGTCGTCGGCCATGACGGCCACGCGGGTCGGCGTGACCGTCTCTCGAACGATCTGGACCGGGCGGCCCGAGAGCGGGAGGTCGAGTCCCTTGGTGATCTTGTGCACGGCCATCGGCGGCTGTTCAACCCTTCGTGTCTGTGCGCAGCGTTCGCATCGACGCCGCTCTGCCTGATCGCGCCCTGCGGCGCTGTCGCTTGCCTGCAGCTCGCCGTCTGCGTTGCGCTGCACTTGCTCGTGCAGAGCGCTGCGTCCGGCGGGTCTGGGGCCCGTTCGGGGCGCGTTCGTCCGGCTCGTTCGACGCACCCTCGGCTCGATCGCGGCCGGGCTGTACAGGGCCGGACCTGCCGTTTCTCATCGCCCGCGGCGCGCTGGGCATCAGCCGAGTAGAGCCGCGAGAAGCCTTCAGGGGGTCGAAACGCGGCGGATAGTAGAGGCCGATCCTGCTTCTTTCAACTAGATGCGCGCACGACCGATCGGGGTTCGCTTCGACGCGATGAAGGCGCGACTGAAGCGTGCTTTCGTTGCACCGGTGTTCCCGATCTGGACAAGCCATCGCGCGGCGCTCACGGCGGGTCTGTGGTGCCGACGGCGATGGTGACCGCCCCCCGCGGCGGCGCGGGTTTTCGGCGGACGCAGACGGGCCCCGACGTCCCGTCGGGACGGCCTGAGGAGGCACAGAGTCGCTGTGAGCGGGGAGAGAGCCGAATCCGGCCCAAATTGGTTGCCGGGTCTTTTCGGGCACTCATACAATATCGGTGTGACGGTTCTGCGACAACCGCGCCCCGGCGCGGGCGGGCGCAGGCCGACGAACAGCGGGAATCGAATCCCCCGAGAGCGCGCCGGACCGGCCCGAGGAACGTACGCCTAGACGCATTTCGATCGAACGACCCGAGGCGATTCAGCCGCCCGCCCAGAGCGCCTTCCGAGGAGCGACGGGACGAAATCAGAGAGGTGCCCCCATGCCCGAATCCCACCGCATGCCGACCGCCCAGGAGATCATGGTGACGTCCGTCGTCACCTTCCGGCCGAGTACCCCGATCGCGGAGGCGATCCGGATCCTCCTCACGAAGAAGATCTCGGGTGCACCGGTCACCGACGCCGATGGGAGACTGCTGGGCGTCCTCTCCGAGCTCGATTGTCTGCGCGTCCTCTCGTCCGATGAGTTCTACGCAGGCGAGCAGGAGGGGCAGGGACGCGTCGAGAACTTCATGACGGTCGACTGCACGACCATCACCCCCGACACCGACCTGTACGGCATCGCCCACTACTTTCTCACGAAGGGGCTTCGACGTTTGCCTGTGGTGGATGAGGGTCGACTGGTCGGCCAGGTCAGTCGCCGCGACGTCCTGGCGCTGATCGACCAGATGAGTGCGCGGCGCACCGACCGCAAGCACTACCCCGACTACCGCGAGCCCGAGAAGCTCTTCATCCCTAGAGGCTCATCTCGAGCGGCGACTCGATCAGTCGTTTGAACGTCGCGAGCCATTCGGCGCCCACTGCGCCGTCGATGGCACGATGATCGGCCGAGAGCGTGCACGTCATGACCGTGGCGGGCACGACCGTGCCGCCCTCGACCACGGGTCGGGGCTCGCCCTGGCCGACGCCGAGAATGCCCGCGTGAGGCGGGTTCACGATGGCGTAGACGCTGTCGATCCCATACATGCCGAGATTCGACACGCTGAAGCTGCCCCCCGAGTACTCCTTGGGTGACAGGCGGCCGGCCCGGGCGCGCGTGGCGAGATCGCGAACTTCGGCGGAGATGTCTGCGAGGCCCTTGCGGTCGGCGTTGCGCACGATGGGCGTGATCAGGCCGCCTTCGGTGGCGACCGCCACGGCGACATCGACCGTGCCGTGGTGGATCAGGGCATCCGTATCGAACGACACGTTGGCGGCGGGCACGAGACGCAGCGCCACCGCAGCCGCCCGCACGACGAAGTCGTTCACCGACACCTTGTAGTCGCCCTCGAGGGTGTCGTTCAGCTGGCGGCGGGCCTCGAGGAGCGCATCGATTCGGCAGTCGGCGGCGAGATAGAAGTGCGGGATGTCGCGCTTCGACTCGCCCAGGCGCTGGGCGATGGTGCGCCGCATGCGCGAGAGCGGCTCGCGGGTCGATCCCTCGGAGAGCGGCGCAGGCGGGGTGGGGGGCGCCGCCGCGGGGGGCGGCGGTGCAGGGGCCGTGGCGGGCTCGGGGGGGTCGCCGCCGATTCGGTCCTCGACGTCCGCCCGGGTGATGCGACCGTGGGCGCCCGTCCCGGTGAGGTCTCGTAGCTCGACGCCGGCCTGGTCGGCGATGCGCCGGGCGAGGGCGGTGGCGGTCGGTGCATCGGCTTCGGGCCCGGGGGCTGCTGACTCGGTCGGCACCGGCGATGCCGGCTCGGGGCTCGGTGCCGCGGATGCGGTTTCGCTCGAAGGCGCGTTGGGCTGCGCCGACTCGGTCGACGGCGCCTCGGCGGCCGCGGCGTTGCTCGGTTCGAGTCGCGCGAGCACGGTGCCAACGGCGACGCCCGACGTGTCGTCGCCCACGATGATCTCGACGAGCACGCCGTCGTGAGGGCTCTCGATCTCGACCGTGCTCTTCTCGGTCTCGATCTCGAGCAGGACGTCGCCGGCCCGGACCGATTCGCCCGGAGCGACCAGCCACGCCAGCACGTCCGCCTCCTCGATGTCGGCGGCGATCTCGGGCATGCGGATGTCGATCGGCATACGCCCCCCGGCGCTCTGCGGCCGCGCTCGGGCCCGTGGGCCCCGCGCGGTGCGTTCGCGCGGAGTCTCGCCCAGGGTCCGCCGAGCGCAAGTCGAGCGACGGGCGCGGCGCCGCGAGCACCCCCTAAACGCGCGCGAGCCGGCTCGACTGGGTCGAGCCGGCTCGGCATGGATCGACGTCAGGCTGCATTCAGAAGCGCTGGGGCTCCACCGCCATCAGGCCGCCGAGTCGCTCGAGCTGGACGCTGGCGGCGCCGAGCTCCATCTCGACCGAGCGCTGCCAGAGAAAGAAGCGGTGCACGGGGTACTCGATGTCGGCCCCGGTGCCGCCGTGCAGATGCTGCGCCGAGTGCACGACGCGGCTGCCGCCTTCGCACGCCCACCACTTGGCTGCGGCGACTTCTTTGCGCGCGTCGAGCCCCTGCTCGAGTCGCCAGCCCGCCAGCCACAGCGTCGAGCGCATGCACTCGATGTCGATGTAGCCGTCGGCCGCTCGCAGCGAAACGCCCTGGTAGGCGCCGATCTCACGGCCGAACTGCTTGCGCGTCGTCGTGTACGCGGCCGTCTGGCGCAGCGCCTCTTCGCAGATGCCGACCTGGATCGCGCACAGAGCCGCCTGGGCGCGCTCGGCGATCCAGCCGATGATCTCTTCGCCTTCGGCGGGCGTCCCGAGCACGTCGTCGGCCCCGACGCGAACGCCTTCGAGTGTCACGAGGCCGACGCGCTCGTGGTGGTTGTTGCGGCCGATCTCGATCGTGACGCCGTCTGCCTTCGGGTCGACGACGAAGACGCCGACGTCGCCGTTCTCGGTTCGGGCCGGCACGAGCATCGCCGACGCGCGCGACACCGCCGGTACGCAGGTCTTCACGCCATCGATCACCCAGGCGTCCCCGTCGGCCCGGGCGGTGGTCGAGGGCTGAGTCGGCTCTTGCATGCCCTCCTCGTCGAGGGCGGCGGTCAACATGGCTTCGCCGCTCACGACGCCCGGGAGAAGCCGGGCCTTGAGTGCGTCACTACCGAACTGCGCGATGGGCAACGCCGAGCAGACGATGCTCGCGTAGAGCGGGATCGGAGCGGTCGTGCGTCCCGCCTCTTCGAGCAGCAGCAGCAGGGCCTGCAGCCCCAGCTCGCTGCCGCCATCCTTCTCGGGCAGCGCCACGCCCAGCAGATTGGCATCGCCGAGCGCCTTCCAGAGATCGCCGTCGATGCCGTCGCCCTCGGCGTCGTTCTCGAGGGCCATGAGGTGCTCGTGCTGACACGCGTCCTCGAGGATCTGGCTTGCCAGCTCCTTGACGGCGTCCTGTTCTTCGCTGAACGAAAAGTCCACGTCTCGGTCTCTCTTCCGCTCGGGTTTCGTCCGAGCGCTTCGTCTCTAGATGAGGCTGTCGTCTCTCGGTTTGTCGGGCGCGCCGGGTCGGTCGAGCCGACTAGCGCGGGACCCGCGGCATGCGCAGGCCGGCCATCGAGATGATCTCGCGCTGGATCTCGTTGACACCGCCACCGAAGGTGTTGATCTGGCTGGCCCGGGCTTCCTGGCTGATGTCGCCTGCGAGGGCAGCACCCGGTGAGCCCTTGCGCAGCGAGCCCGCTGCTCCGAGGCACTCGCCGAGGCGGCGGTAGACCTGGATCACCGTTTCGGTGCTGTAGACCTTCACCGCCGACGCGTGGGCCGGATCCATGTGCCCCTGCTCCCACGCCCACGCCATGCGGTAGTTCATGACGTTCATCGCCTGAAGTCGCGCATAGCACTCGGCGAGCGCGGCCTGGACGCGCGGCTTGTCGATCAGCGCGGCGCCCTGGGCATCCTTCGTCTCTCGGCAGTACTGATCGACGTTCTCGAGATGCTTGAAGCCGATCGCACCGAATGCGGCGAGCCCGACGCGCTCGTGATTCAGCTGCGTCGTGATGAGCCGCCAGCCGTTGTTCAGGCCGCCGACGATCGCCGTGTTCGGGACGCGAATGTTCTCGTAGTACGTCATGCACGTCGCTCCGCCGCCCACCGTGTGGATCAGCGAGTGGCTGAAGCCGGGGTCGTTCGTCGGAACGATGAAGATCGTGATGCCCTTGTGCTTCGGGGCGTCCGCATCGGTGCGCGCCGCGAGCCAGATGTAGTCGGCATCGTTCGCGCCGCTGGTGTAGATCTTCGTCCCGTTGATGACCCACTCGTCGCCGTCCTTGACGGCCGACGTCTTGAGCGACGCGAGGTCGGTGCCCGCTTCGGGTTCGGTGTAGCCAATCGCGAAGTGCACCTCGCCCGCGAGGATCTTGGTCAGGAACTCGGCCTTGTGCTCTTCGGAGCCATGCTCCATCAGCGCGGGGCCGACCGTGTTGAGCGTGACGAAGGGCAGTGGGGCGCCCGCACGACGCAGTTCGTCGAAGAAGATGAGCTGCTCGATCGCAGTGAGGCCGCCGCCTCCATACTCCTTCGGCCAGCCCACACCGAGCCAGCCGTCGCGGCCCATCTGCTTGATCGTCTCGCGGTAGGCGGTGCCACCCTCGAGGCTCATCGGGCCCAGCTTGCCCCGCAGCTCGGGCGTCATCAGCCCATCGAAGTACTTGCGCAGCTTCTGCTTGAGTGCCTGCTGGTCGGGAGAGAGGTCGACGTGCATTGGAGTTCCTCTGGGTTGTGCTTGTTTCAGGAGGGCGACTTCGGCTGACGAACGTGCGCGCGCGAGGCATGCGCGGTCATCGGATGATACCGGCGAATGGCGAGTCTTGAAACGTGTTCTATCCCCGGTGAGGCATTCAGATCTATACACATGATGCGATCGAGCCCATGACCCCGCGTCGTGGCGCCCTGGGCCGTCGCATTCGCGACTTCATCAGTCTCACTGAATAAGTCTTCGTCCTTCGCGGTGCGCCCACGCTGCGATCTATGCTCGGATCGACACGCAACGAACAGGCAGGAGGGATCGATGGAAGTGTTCGCGACGATGAGCGAACGCATGCGCGTGGCCGAGGTCGCCGCCCACGCGCAGCGCGTCGAAGCGCTCGGCTACGACGGCCTCTTCGTACCCGACGCCGTGCACGATGGCCTGCTCGTCGCGCAGGCCGCACTCGCGGCCACCGAGCGCATCAAGGTCACGACGAGCGTGCTCGTGGTCTTTCCGCGCAGCCCCATGGTCGTCGCCCACGCCGCATGGGATCTGCAAGATCTCTCACGCGGTCGGTTCGAGCTCGGCATGGGTTCGCAGGTGCGCGGCAACATCGTCGGTCGCTACTCGACGCCCTGGACTTCACCGATCCCGCGCATGCGCGAGTACGTGCTCGCGTTGCGCGCGATCTTCGACTGCTGGCAGAGCGGCGCGAAGCTCTCGTTCGAGGGCGAGCAGTACCGGTTCACGCGGATGCAGCCCTTCTTCAACCCCGGGCCGGTCGAGGGCGGTGCTCCGGCGCTGCTCATGGGCGGGGTCGGGCCGCGCATGACCGCGTTGGCGGGTGAGGTCGCCGATGGATTGATGACGCATCCGACCAACAGCTCGGCGCGCTATCTGCGTGAGGTGGTCGTGCCGAAGGTCGCCGAAGGCGCCGCGACCTCGGGGCGGGCGCCCGGCGACTGCCGACTCATGGCCGCCGGCTTCGTCGCGACCGGTGTCGACGCGGCCGCCGTCGCCGCGAAGCGCGAATGGGCCCGCGAGCTGCTCACGTTCCTCTACTCGACGCCGTCGTACTGGCCATCCCTCGACCTCTTCGGCTTTCGCGAGGTCGGCGAAGCGCTGCACGCCAAGACCCGTGAGGGCGACTGGGACGGAATGCGCGGTCTCGTCACCGACGAGATGCTCGACGCATTCGTGCCTTCGGCTCCGTACGGCGAGATCGCCGCGATGCTCCTCGCCGATTACGAAGGCATCGCCACGCGGATCACGTTCCCGGTGCCCGACGACGCGACCGACGATGCCGCCGCGCGTCGCGTGATCGCCGAGCTGCAGGCCGGCTAGGCCGCCGCGCCAGGGCCGGGGCAGGCGGGGGTGCCGCGCGCAGTTCGCAGGCGCGACGGGCGCAGCATACGAGCTTCATCGTTCGATCGCGCCGAGAATGTCTGAGCACGGTGCCCCCGCCTGCCCCGGTCCTGGCACTGGCACGGCGGACCGGGCAGGGGTTGCCTAGGCCGCCGCGCCCCCCGGCACCTCCACCGTGTCGGTGTCGCGACCCGAGCGCAGGACGTGGCCGGGCGTCGCGCCCGTCAGCTTGCCATCGCGGAGGATCTCGACGCCGCCCACGATCACGTGCGCCATGCCGGTGGCTTCAGCGTAGAGCCGCTCGGCGCCGGACGGCAGGTCGGCTTCGGTGCGCATCTCCTGCGGGCCGACCGTATCCGGGTCGAAGATCGTGACGTCGGCGTGCGTGCCTTCGGCGAGAACGCCGCGATCCTTCAGGCCGTAGTGCGCTGCGGGCACGCGCGTCAGCTGTTCAATCGCCTGCTCGAGGGTGAGCAGCTCCTTCTCGCGCACGGCCGGACCGAGCAGTGACGTCGTGCACATGAACGTGTTGATCATGTCGAGGTGCGCACCTGCGTCCGATGCGCCGACGATCGTGCGGTCGTCGAGCCAGGCCTCCGACCGCATCTTCCAGCTGGCGTCGTCGTCGCCCGGGATGAAGGGCGAGAATGTCGTGCGCAGGTCTTCGGAGAGCGCGATGTCGACCAGCGTGTCGAAGGGCGTCTTGCCGAGCTCCTCGGCGATCTCGCCGATCTTGCGACCCTGATGCTTCGCGTTGGCCTCGGTGAAGGTCTCGGTGACCGTCGCGTTCTCCCAGACCGCGAGCGCGCGCATCACCCCCGCTTCGTCGCTGTTCGCTCGGGCGTCGAGCTCGGCGCGCTTCGCCGGATCGGCCAGCACCTTCATCTTCTCTTCGAGGGGGAGGGCGATGACCTCGGGCCAGCCCGGCAGCGTGTCGAGGATGAACCCGCTGCGGAAGTTGAGGCGCAGCGCCATCACCTGCGACGGCGTGAGCGCGATGACCTTCGCGCCGCGGGCGGCGGCCCGGTCGCTGGCTTCGAGCTGAGCACGCCAGACCGGCTCGGTGAAAGACTGCACGACGAGCACGTTCCAGTTGAGCGGGCGGTTCGCGGCGAGCGACATGTCGGCCATGAGGTCGACCTGCTCGTCGGTGAAGACCCCGACGCCCGGAATGAACTCGAGCGTGGTGCCCTCGTGGTCGCGCACCGTGCGGCAGAGATCGACGATCTCGTCGTGCGTCGCCCAGCGCGAAGGCACCGGAATGCCGGCGTCGTCGTTGTGCGTCGGCGCCAGCGTCGAAGAGAAGCCGAGGCCGCCGGCCTCGAGCGATTCGGCGAGCAGCGCCTTCATCTGCTGGATCTCTTCGTCGGTGGCTTCGCGTTCGATCGCGGCCGGCCCCATGACGGCGCGGCGGATCGCCGAGTGACCGACCATGAACGCGGCGTTGACCGCGAGCCTTCCCTCGAGTGCGCCGAGGTAGTCGGCAAAGCTCCGCCAGTCCCACGGCACGCCTTCTTCGAGGGCCTCGACCGGGATCCCCTCGACGCGGGCCAGCATCCGCATCAAGTAGGGCCCCGACTCGTCGCTCAGCGGTGCGACGCTGAAGCCGCAGTTGCCGCCGACGATCGTCGTGACACCGTGCTGGGGCGAGGGTGTGACCGCACCGTCCCAGAAGACCTGTGCGTCGAAGTGGGTGTGTGAATCGATGAAGCCCGGCGCGACGATCAGGCCCGTGGCATCGATGGTCTGCGCCGACTCTTCTTGCACGTCGCCCACCGCGACGATGCGCCCGTCGCGAATGCCGACGTCGCCGCTGCGACGCGCGGCACCGGTGCCGTCGATGAGGGTCCCACCCTGAATCAGGAGATCGAGCATGGCCTGGCTCCCTTAACATGCGCGGCGACGCGCGCCGCGTCGGTTGCTGTGGCTGTCGCTACTCTACTGGCCCGGTCGTGCCCCGCTCAACCCGGTCAGAAGAGACCCATCTGGCGCGGCTCGCCGAGCACGTCGTCGAACGAGTCGCCGAAGGCCTCGAGGATCGCGTCTCCGACCGGTCGGAGGACGCGTTCGAGATAGTGACGGTGATCGATGCCCGCGGGCGTCGCTTCTCCGGGAAGGATCGGCTCGGGGCCGGTCTGCGTGATCACGTAGCGAACGACCGGGCCCTCGAAGCGACCCGCACGTTCTTCGATCTTGCGCGCTGCCTGCACGTGGGGCGGTGAGCTCGACGTGTAGCGGTCGAGGCTGCCCTTGCGCACGCGCTTCACGTACACGAGCTCATCGTCGAGCGCGCCCTCACGCAGCCCGTCGACGATCTCGCGCGCGTACGGGATCAGCTGTTCGGGTTGATCGGCGAAGAGTCGCTCGAGGAGACCGCGCTGCAGGCGGGCGGCGATGGTCGGCCAGTCGCGCCGCACGGCCTCCAGCCCCGCAATCTCGACGGCGTCGCTGCCGACGAGCCGACCGGCGTAGCGCTTCTTGCTCGCAGCGCCGCCGCCGCGCACATGCGGCAGGAAGAAGCGCTCGAAGATCTTCTCCAGCTCGAGCTCGAGCTTCGAAGACACGTCGTACTCGGCCTCGATGCGGCGATCGACGAGCTCGGCGACGCGAACGCGCAGCGCGTCGGCCTCTAGCTCGAGCTTCGCCGGGTCGGCCTCGGCGTCGAGCTGCACGAAGAGCGAGTCGGTGTCGCCGTAGAGGACGCGAAAGCCCTCGCCTTCGATGGCGTCGCGGGTCCAGCCGAGCACGAGCTGGCCGAAGCCGGTGATCGCGTTGGCCAGGTCGGGGCTGTAGAAGCGGCACGACGGCGCCGCGAAGATGCCGTACATGCTGTTCATCATGATCTTGATCGCCTGGCTTGCGTGCGCATCGCCCCGGGCCTTCGCGGCCTCACGTCCCGACATGAAGCGCTCGATGATGCCGGGCAGCGGGCCGGTCTCGCGCACGATGCGCGCGCCGCCGGGCGCCACGATGACGCTCTCGTCGGGTGCGCTCCGACCGAGCGCCAGGGCCAGCGGGTCGATGTGGAAGGTGCGCATCACGCTCGGGTAGAGGCTCTTGAAGTCGAACACCGCCACGTGTCGAGCCAGCCCGGCCACCGCGTCGAGCACGGCGCCGCCCTTCGTGTGCGAACGGGGTGGATCTTGCGAGACGCTCGGCGCGACGTGACCGACGCGCCGCAGCTGGGGCAGGTAGACGAGGTCGAAGCAAGCGATCGACGCCGAGACGCGATCGGGCTGCATGCCCGTCAGTGCGCTGCGCTCGCGGTTCAGGTCGAGCAGGCCCTCGCGCTCGAGGATGGCGGGCACGAGGCGGGCATCTTCGAGGTTGTAGGCGACGAAAGCTGCGGGGTCTTCGTAGTACAGTCGGAGGATCTCGCCGGCCTTGTCGGTCGCCGCGCGGGCGTGGTCGATCTTCTTGCCGCGTTCGAGCACGTGCTGCGCGACGGTATCCAGCCGGTAGTCGGGCAGACGCAGTGCGTCGCGCACCAGACCTGCGCCGTCGAGCACCATGCGACCCGGCACGCCGGCGCGCCCCTGACGCGTGAATGCAGCATCGGTGGGGAAGTCGGTGCGCCCCGGCTTTCGACCCAGACTCTTGGTGGCGAGATCGAACTCGAGGTCGTCCATGCGCTCGCACACGACGCGCAGGTCGAAGTCGACCACGTTCCAGCCGAGCAGCAGATCGGGGTCGATTTCTCGCATGCGCGCCGCGAACGCGGCGAGCAGCGCCGGTTCGTCGTCGTGAATCGTGGCCCCGAGCACGGGCTCGCTGCTCACCATGTGCACTTCTTCTTCGTCGTTCGATGTGACGTAGGCGAACGAGAGCACGCGACTCGCATCGGGCGTGGTCTCGATGTCGAGGCTGAGCCACGAGAGCGCGGGCTCGCCGCGGGCGAGCGTGGTCGCACGCAGCTCGGGATTCACGAAGTGGGCGTAGGGGCCCTGCGGCGAGCGGTCTTCGCCTTCGACCTCGATCTCGGCGCGCAGGTCGTGCTCCATGAGATAGAGGTACGCGAAGCGCACGTCGGCCTGGTGCACACCGTAGCCCTGGCTGCGAAGCGCATCGCGCAGCGGCGGCACCTCGCCTGGGATCTTCAGGGTCACGCGCTCGACGGGCTCGCCGGTCAGACTCGTCAGCGCCGTGGGCTCGACGATCGCGTCCGAAGTCGCCGGGATCGCGGCCGCGCCGCCCTGATCGACGAAGAAGAAGGGCCGAAAGCGGTCGTCCTCGATCAGGAAGGCGCGCCCGTCGACCAGCCTTCCCCACAGCTGCACGACGGGGATGCCGCTCTTGATGCGATAGGTAGGCTGGAGGATCAGGCCGCGGGGCATCGGGACTCCGGGGCGACGCGCGTCGCCGTTGCCGTCGATTCTAGGCGCTGCACCGCCGCCGACGCCGCGGTGCGTCGCGATGCGACCGCAATCGCGCGAGAAACCGGGTTAGAATGTCGATTCGGTCGGCGCGGCCGAGCACCCGGCGCACGGGCCCATCGCCGCGCATCCGAGACGCCGAGATCAGGAGAGTCCACGATGAGCACCAACTGGGAAACCGCCGACATCCTCAAGACGCCCATGGAGGTGTGCTGGCAGTTCGACTACGAGATCGACAGTCAGAAGCTGAAGAACCTCTACAGCAAGTCGAAGAAGCTGCAGTGGGACGCCGAGCAGCACCTCGACTGGTCACTCGAGATCGATCCGTCGAAGCCGCTCGTCGATGCGAGCCAGAACGGCATGAACCAGCTGGGCATCATTCAGAAGCTCTCGCCCGCCCAGCGCGAGACTTTCATGGCGCACTCGAGCGCGCACCTGCTCTCGCAGTTTCTCCACGGCGAGCAGGGAGCGCTGATGACCGCTTCGGCGCTCACCCACGCCGTGCCCGACTACGAGGGCAAGCTCTATGCGGCGACTCAGACGATGGATGAGGCGCGCCACGTCGAGGTCTACGAGAAGTACATCGACAAGCTTGCGATCGTCTACCCGATCTCGCCCTGGCTGAAAGAAGTGATCGATACGACGCTCAAGGCCGACCACTGGGTGAAGATCGCGATCGGGATGAACATGGTCGTCGAAGGGCTCGCGCTCGCGGCATTCCACAACATGCGCAAGCAGACGACGTGCGAGCTGCTGCGTGAGCTCACGTCGCTGGTGCTGCGGGACGAGTCTCGCCACGTGGCGTTCGGCAATCTCTACACCCGCGAGACGATCGAAGACATGCACGCAGACGATCGCGAAGACATCGCCCAGTTCGCGTTCGACGTCGTCAAGATGATGGCCGACGCGACGGGCGGCGTGGATGGTCGCGGACCGCGCAAGAACGACCCTGGCTTCGTCAAGATGCTCGAGACCGTCGGCATCGAGCCGGGGGATTTCATCAAGAGCGTGATCGAGGCGGGTCAGGCGGGCATTCGCATGGAGCGGCCGCCCGGCCAGATCCACTCTTTCAAGGATCTGATGATGCCCGCGCTCGTCCGCGTCGGCGCCGTCACCGATCGCACCCGTGCGCTCTTCGCCGATGCGGGGATCCCGGTGTGGGACGACCTCTCGGTGCTCGAGCGCATGGAAGACGGCGAGACGGGCGACATCGAGTTCGCCGAGGCATGAGCCCCGCCCGCCGCCCGCTCCAGGAGCGGTGGGGCGCTGCGTAGGGGGTTGGGCGATGCGTGCAGAGAGGTCGCGTCCCTTCGATGGGCTGCTCGTCCTCGACTTCACGCAGTTCATCTCGGGACCGCTCGCCACCACCTATCTCGCCGATCATGGCGCACGAGTGATTCGCATCGAGCCGCCCGGCGGCGATCCGCTGCGGTCGATGGGGGTCGATCATGCGCGCCGGCCCGATCTCTACGGTCCGACGCAATCGGCCCTCATGTCGCTCTACGGTCGCGGCAAGGAGAGCGTCGTCCTCGACCTCAAGCGCGCCGACGACGTCGCGCTCGTGCGGCGGATCGCGGCCCGGGCCGACGTGCTCGTCGAGAACTTTCGACCCGGTGTGATGGCCCGCCTCGGCCTCGACGCCGAGGTGTTGCGGGCGGGCAATCCGCGCCTCGTCTACGTCTCTGTGTCGGGCTTCGGACAGACCGGCGCCTGGGCCGACCACCCGGCCTTCGACGTCGTCGTGCAGGCCACGTCGGGTTTCATGCGTGCGACCGGCCATCCCGGTGGCGAGCCGACCAAGGCGGGGGCCTCGATCTCGGATGCGAACGCCGCCGTCCACGCCTTCGGTGCGTGTGCGATGGCGCTCTACGCGCGAGAGCAAACGGGCGAGGGCGCGCACATCGACATCGGCATGCAAGACGCGATGCTGCTGCTCCAGGGGGATCAGGTCACGCAGGCCCTGGTGACGGGCACCGATCCGGGGCTGCGAGGCAACGACTCGCCGATGATCCACCCCTTTGGTGTGTTTCGCTGTCAGGGCGACGGGCGCATCGCGCTGTGCATCGGCAGCAGCGCGCAGCTCGCCGCGCTCAGCCGGGCGATGGGGCATCCCGAGTGGGCCGATGATCCGCGATTCGGGTTTCCCGAGCCCCTCGCCTCGACCCATCGCGAAGCCTTCGACGCCGAGTTCGAGGCGACCCTCGCAACGCGTCCCGCAGAGGTCTGGATCGAGATCTTCGAGGCAGCCGAGGTGCCCGCGGCGCAGCTGCGCGACTTCACCGAAGTCGCGGTCGACCCCGACCTGAAGGCCCGGGGGACGATCGTCGAGCTCGGAGGCCACCTGGCGCTGGGCACCCCGATCAAACTCGGCGCCGGCTTCGACACGGGCGCCCACCTCGTCGAGCCGGCCGATCTCGGTGCGCACACCGAAGCCGTGCGCCGCGAGTTCGCCGGCGGCTGACGCCCGGGCTCAGCTCGAGACGAGCTGGGCGGCGTGGTCGATGGCCCGCCACAGATCGTCTGCCGTGCGCGCGAACGGCGTGACGACCAGTCGGTCGAGGCCGAGTTCGGCGTAGCGCTTGGCGGTGTCGGCGTCGGGTAGCCCGAGCGGCGAGAGGCTGGTCTCGAAGCCCGGGCGCGAGCCCAGGGCGGGGTTCGCGCGCAGCTTCTCGAGGCATGAGCGGGTGGCGTCGACGTCGAGGGCGAAGCCGTACCAGCCATCCCCGAGTCTCGCCGCGCGATCGAGGGCTGCATCGCTCATGCCGCCGATGACGATCGGTGGGTGCGGCGTCTGCACGGGCTGTGGTTGCTGCTGGATCTGGCCGAAGCGAACGAACGGCCCGTCGTACTCGGGCTGCTCATCCTTCCAGAGTACGCGGATGGCTTCGATGTAGTCGTCGGTGCGTCGACCTCGATCTCCGAAGGGTACGCCCAGGGCCTCGAATTCCTGGTGGAGATAGCCGGCGGCCACGCCGAAGACGAGGCGCCCCTTCGAGAGCCGATCGACGGTGGCGAACTCTTTCGCGGCGACGACCGGGTTTCGCTGCGGCAGGATCACGATGCCCGTGGCGAGCAGGATGCGCTCGGTGTGCGCAGCGGCGAAGCCCAGGGCCACGGCGGGGTCGAGCAGCTTCATGTGCGGCGGGCTCGGCGATGGCGGCGCCTGGGGGTCGGGCAAGACCACGTGCTCGGCGGTCCAGACCGAATCGAGGCCGGCCTGCTCGGCGCGGGTCGCCGCCTCGGCGAGGATCTCGGGCTCGGAGCAGGGGCCGATGTTGATGCCGTACAGGCCGATCTTCATGGGGATCTCGTCAGCTCTCTTCAGCTCTGTTCAGCGGCGAGGTGAGCCGGAGGCTTGCCCGCCTGGTGGAACGAGACCTTCGGCTTCACGTCTTCGAACTCGAGGTCGTCGCGTTCGAGGGCCGCGCGGGCCTTGGCACGGTCGTCTTCGTCGAAGGATTGCGTGGTGCGACAGAACTCGACGAGCGTGCCGTTCGGGTCGGTCGTGTAGATCGAGTAGCACCAGCGATGATCGATCTCGAGCACGTCGTACCCGTGCTCGAGCCAGCGCTGCTTGCGCTTCTCCATGTCGGCGGCGTCGCTCGCCTTGAACGCGATGTGATTGACCCACTCAGGCAGGCCGACCCCCTTCGACAGCGCCGTGGGGAACGTGTCGGGGATCGTCTCGTCGTGTAGCTCCCAGAAGGCCATCATCTCGTCTTCACCGGTTTCGTAGAAGAAGTGCTTGGCCCAGCCGCCGGTCGGCGTCTGGCCGAGCTCGACCTTGACGAGGTCGAAGCCGGTGGCTTCGGTGTAGAAGACGTCGATCGCCCGCATGTCGCGGGCCGCCACGGCGAGATGATGAAAAGGCATGTGGGGTCTCCCCGGGCGATCGTGCCCGAGCCCCGAGGATACGTCTCGAGCGCCTCGCAGGACAAGCGTCCTGCTACGCTCGCCGGCCCACACAGGCCCCTGGCGCGTCGCCCGGGCGCTTCGGCGGCGCATCGCGATGGAGGTGGGATGAGCGGCGGCCCGATCAAGGCGATCGACCCCTGGGTGAACGTCGACATGCTCGGCGGGCGACCCGCACCGAAGTACCTCGAGCGCGTCAAGGAGGACTACTTCAAGGGCGACGACTCGTTCTTCAAGAAGCTCTCGATCGAAGAGCTGCTCACGCAGATGGACGAGGCGGGCGTCGAAAAGGCCGTGCTGTCGACCGACGTCTTCCATCCCGTCGAAGAGGTGCTCGCCTTCTGTGAAGCCGAGCCGGGTCGCTTCGCACTCGCCGCAAACTGCGACCCGACGAAGCACATGAAGGCCGCGTGGGCGCTCGAAGATCTCGCGGCGCGGGCGCCGGTCGTGATGGCTCGGGTCGTGCCCTTCCTGCACGACCTCGCTCCCAATCACCGCAGCTACTACCCGCTCTACGCGAAGTGCTGCGACCTCGACCTGCCGATCTCGATCAACACCGGCATCCCCGGGCCGCCGATGCCGGGCGAGTGCCAGCATCCGATGCACCTCGACCGCGTGTGCCTCGACTTTCCGAAGCTCAAGGTGTGCATGGCGCACGGCGCCGATCCGTGGTGGGGCGAGGCCACCCGCCTGATGATCAAGTACCAGAACCTCTACATGATGACGTCGGCGTACCTGCCGAAGTACTTCCCCGACGAGTTCGTCCACTTCATGAACACCCGGGGCAAGCACAAGGTCATGTACGCGTCCGATCACCCGGTGCTCGACATGCGGCGGGTGATCGACGAAGCCAAGAAGCTCGACCTGCGTGAAGGCGTGCTCGAGAAGTACCTCTACGAGAACGCAGCCGGGCTCTTCTTCTCGCCTCGAAACCCGCGTTCCGGCCGCAACGCGGGCGGGGCCTGAGCCCGCCCGGGCTCGCGAGCGAACGACGATGCCGAAGATGTCGTACGGCCAGGCCTTTCGATTCTGGGCCGAGCGCGCGCCCGAAGCGGTGGCCGTCGTGTTCGGGGGCCGGACGGTCACACGAGACGACCTGCTGAGGGCAGGGCATGCGTGGGCGCGGGCCTTCGCAGATCGAGGCGTTTCGGCCGGTGATCTGGTGACCGTTGCGCTCCCGAACGAGCCGGCATTCTTCGAGGCGTGTCTCGGCGCGTGGATTCTCGGCGCGACCCCGAACCCGGTCTCGGCTCGGCTCCCCGAAGCCGAGCGTCGCGCGATCGTCGAGACGGCGCGCCCCGCGGTGCTCGTCGGCGCTGCTCCGGGCAGCTATGGCCACGTGGCGTGCATGCCGGACGGCGCTTCGCTCGACCCCGACGGCCCCCTGCTCGAAGAACAGCGGGCCGACTGTGCTCGGGCCATGACGTCGGGCGGCAGCACGGGGCGCCCCAAGGTGATCATCGATCGCAGCCCCGCCGAGGTCGACCCCGAGGCGGCCGAGAACCTGATGCAGTGCGAGGGCACGATCCTCACCGCGGGCCCGCTCTACCACGCAGGGCCCTTCATCACTTCGTGGCAATGCCTGCTCTCGGGCGGAACGGTGATCTTGATGGAGCGCTTCGAGGCCGAAGCGTGCCTCGCCGAGATCGAGCGCCACCGCGTCGACTGGGTGCTCTTCGTGCCCACCATGATGCAACGCATCTGGCGCCTGCCGGAAGAGACGCGCCGCCGCTACGACGTCTCGTCGCTGAACGCCGTGATGAGCAGCGGCGCGGCGAGTCCGCAGTGGCTGAAGCGGGCGTGGATCGAGTGGCTCGGCCCCGAGAAGATCTTCGAGGCCTACGGCGGCTCGGAGCGCATCGGCGGCACGATGATCTCGGGCACAGAGTGGCTCGAGCATCCCGGGTCGGTCGGTCGACCGACCGGCGACCGCAAGATTCGGATCCTCGACGAGGAGGGTGCGGAGCAGCCCGTCGGTGAGATCGGGCTCGTCTACATGATGCCGCCGGGCGGGCAGGGCTCGACGTATGCGTACAAGGGGGCCCAGGCCAAGGCCACGCCGGATGGCTGGGAGACGCTCGGTGACCTCGGCTACGTCGACGCCGACGGGTACCTCTATCTCGTCGACCGCGAGACCGACATGATCGTGACCGGCGGTGCCAACGTCTATCCGGCCGAAGTCGAGGCCGCGATCGACGCCCACGTCGCCGTGCGCTCGAGCGCGGTGATCGGCTTGCCCGATGAGGATCTCGGTCAGCGGGTGCACGCGCTCGTCGATGCGCCCGGCGGCGTGGGTGAGGGCGACCTGCGCGCGCACCTCGCTGACCTGCTCGTGCGCTACAAGATCCCCCGGACGTTCGAGTTCGTGACCGAGCCCCTGCGCGACGACGCCGGCAAGGTGCGGCGCTCGGCGCTGCGCGAGGCGCGCCTGCCGAGCTGAACCCGGCGACGCGCGCCGCGCTTCGAAGAGACCCGAGAGTCACAGGTAGAGAAGGAGCCCCCATGTCGCTCACCCTCCAGCAGGTTTCGGATCGGATCGAGATCGACGATCTGCTCGTCCGCTACACGAAGGCCATCGATGACAAGGACTGGAGCCTGCTCGACACCGTCTTCACGGCCGACGCGGACATCGATTACACGACGAGCGGTGGCATCGCGGGCAAATACCCCGAGGTGCGCGCCTGGCTCGACAAGGCGCTCGCGGCGTTCCCGATCACGATTCACGCGATCACGAACTCGACGATCGAGCTCGACGGCGATCGAGCGAAGGGCAAGACCCTCGTGAACAACCCGATGGTGATCCCCCAGGAGGGCGGCGGTCAGCAGCAGTTCACCGTGTGGGCGTGGTACGTCGACGAGCTGGTGCGCACCGATGCGGGCTGGCGCATCGCGAAGCGCTTCGAAGAGCAGGTGTTCGTCGAGGGCGGCCTGCCGCAGAACCACGAGATTCCGAAGTAGAGGCACGCCATGCTCGCCGAGCATCATGGGGGCGGTCGTTCGCCCGACGAGATCGCCGTCGACGACGGCGAGCGCACGCGCACCTGGGCCGAGCTGCATGAGCGCAGCTGTCGGGTGGCGAACCTCGTGCGACGCGACCTCGGCGTCGCGCCCGACGAGCACGTCGCGTACCTGATGCAGAACCGAACCGAGATCGTCGAGCTGATCCTCGGAGCCGTGCTCGCGGGCGTCTGGATCACCCCGATCAACTGGCACCTGGCCGAGGACGAGATCGCCTACGTGGTCGAGGATTCGGAGACCCGGGTGCTCTTCACCGACACCCACCACGCCGACCAGGCGCACGCCATCGCGGATCGCCTCGGCGGTGTGGTCGTGATCGAGGTCGGCGACGACCTCGAGGGGCGCCTCGCCGACGCGTCGACTGAGCTGCCCGATCTCGATGGGCCCTCCGGCCTCAACATGATCTACACGAGCGGCACCACGGGGCGACCGAAGGGCGTCAAGCGCGCCCGCCCGTCGACCCTGCGCGAGGGGCTCGAACTGCTCGCGCGAAACGGCACCCACGTCGGGCTCGACGGCAGCGGCCCGCACCTGATCACCGGGCCGATGTATCACGCGGCGCCGCTGATGTTCGCGATCTACGACAACGCGAACGGTGCGCCCATCGTCATCATGCCGCGATGGGACGAGCAGGGCTTTCTCGACATCGTGCGCGAGAAGCAGATCGCGCACACGCATCTCGTGCCGACGATGTTCGTGCGCTTGCTTCGGCTGCGCGACGGGGAGGCGCGGTTCGCGGCCCCCGATCTGAAGCGCGTGCTGCACGGCGCGGCACCGGTGTCGGTCCCCGTCAAGACGCGCATGATCGAGTGGTTCGGCCCCGTGCTCGTCGAGTACTGGGGCGCCACCGAGGGCGGGGTCAACACGCTGATCGACAGCGACGAGTGGCTCGCTCATCCCGGCACGGTCGGGCGCACGCTCGCGGCGTTCGAAGTCTTCGCCGTCGACGAGAACGGCGATCGGCTGCCCGCCGGCGAGACCGGCGACCTCTATTGCCGCCACGCGCACCTCGACCGCGTCTTCGAGTACCACCGCGATCCCGAGAAGACCGCGCGCTCGTACCTCGAGCCGGGCGTGTTCACGATCGGCGACATCGGCTGGGTCGATGCCGAAGGCTACGTGCACCTCGCCGATCGCAAGTCGAACATGATCATCTCGGGCGGGGTGAACATCTACCCCGTCGAGGTCGAGAACTGCCTGCAGGAGCATCCCGCCGTGGCCGACGTCGGTGTGTTCGGCATCCCCGACGACGAGTGGGGCGAGCAGGTCAAGGCGGCGGTCGAGCTGAACGAAGGCTTCGAGGCGGGGCCAGCGCTCGAGCAGGCGCTGATCGACTTCGGACGCGCACATCTCGCGCACTACAAGGTGCCGCGCAGCATCGACTTCGAGGCCGAGCTGCCGCGGCACCCGTCGGGCAAGCTCTACATCCGCCGCCTCAAGGAGCGCTACTGGGCGGGCCGAGAGAAGCGCATCTGATGACGACGCTGGCCGAGGTCGAGAAGGCGCTCGGGGCGCAGCCGCCCGTGCTGCACGATGCGGCTCGCTTCGAGTCGCACGCGAGCGTCGCGCTGGTGATGGTGCCGCATGAGTACGCCGGCGATCTCGATCTGCTCTTCATTCGGCGGCGTCACGATCCGCGCGACTTCTGGTCGGGCCACACGGCGTTTCCCGGCGGCCGCCTCGACGCCACCGACGCCGACGCACGCGCGGCGGCGGTGCGCGAGACCCGCGAAGAGGTCGGCGTCGATCTGACCGGTGCCCGGGCGCTGGGCCGGCTCGACGATCTCTCGGGCCGATCGGCGTCGCTCGTCGTATCGGGCTTTGTCTATGGCCTGAGCGAGCGGCCCACCGTGCGCGCCAACCACGAGGTCGACGCGACGCGCTTCATGTCGCTCGCCGACATCGAGGCACCGACACACCACACGGTCAGTGGCTTCGAGTATCTGGGGCAGACGCTCGAGCTGCCGGCGATCCAGGTGTTCGAGCCGCCGTCGCTCGCGCTCTGGGGGCTCAGCTACCGGTTCCTCGAGCTGCTGATGCGCGCGCTCGGCCGGCCGATCCCGCCCATGCCCTGGGACGAGTCTTCCTGACGCGACGCCCTGACGCGACGCCCTACGAGGCCGAGACCTTGTAGCGGATCGGCAGGCGCTTGACGCCGCCGACGAGGCTCGACCACAGCCGGTCGGGCGGTCCGGTCAGCTCGACCTCCTGCAGGCGCGGGATGATGTGGCGATACGCGACGATCATCTCCATGCGCGCGAGGTGCGAACCGACGCAGAAGTGCTCGCCCATGCCGAACGAGAGGTGTCGGTTCGGGTTGCGTCCGATGTCAAAGCGGAAGGGGTCTTCGAAGATGTCCTCGTCGCGGTTGGCCGAGGGGTAGAACAGCGCGACCGGGTCGCCCTTCTTGATCGTCTTGCCCCGCAGCTCGTAGTCGCACGTGGCCTCTCGAGCGAAGTGAATGATCGGCGTCGACCACCGGATCATCTCTTCGATGGCGCTCGGCAGCAAGCTCATGTCCTGTTGGCAGCGGCGCAGCTGATCCTGATTCTCGATCATGCCGAGCATGCCGCCGCTCGTCGCGTTGCGGGTGGTCTCGTTGCCGGCCACGGTGATGATCAGGCACCACGCGAGCTTGTCCATCAGCTCGAGGGGCTTGTCGTCGACGCGCATGTTGTTGAAGTGCGTGACGAGGGCGTCGTCGGGGTTCTTCTCTTTCGCTTCGATGAGCTTCGCGAAGTAGGTGAAGAGCTCGACGATCTTCGCGCGCCCCTGCTCGACCGCCGACATGTCTCCTTCGGCAAAGTCGGGGTCGCCGGCGCCGATGATGGCATTCGTCCAGTCGTAGAGCATCGGCCAGTCTTCCTTCGGCACGCCGAGCAGCCAGCCGATGACGGCGATCGGGAGCGGGGCCGAGACCTCTTCGACGAAGTCGCACTCGCCTTCGCCGCCCGAAGACTTCTCGAAGAGCTTGTCGACGATCTCCTCGCCGATCACCTCGACGTCGTGGCTGACGGCCTTCAGGTACCGGGGCGTGAAGCGCTTCGCGATCAGCTGGCGAAAGACCGTGTGCTGCGGGTTGTCCATCTGGATCAGCGTCTTCGGGAACCCGGACATCTCGTCCTCGGCCGGCTCCTGCTCGTGGCTGATCGTGATGCGCGGACCGCTGATGAACTTGTCGGGCTGCTTGCCGATCTCGATGATGTCTTCGTGCTTGGTGATCGCCCAGAAGGGCATGCCATCGGTCTTGTCCCACCAGCACACGGGGTCTTCGGCGCGCAGCTTCGTCCACACGTCGTGCGGGTACCCGTGCTGCGCGTACGTGTCGGGGTGGATGATGTTGTGCTCGAGCTGATCGAGATCGATGGGCATGGCTACCTCGAGGGACGGGGGCGGTGGGTCGGACATGCGGCGCGCAGCGACCTGGCAGCGACGCGGCGTGCCCGACGAGATCGGTGGGTGGGACGGTGCCCTGAAGTGGCCACCGTTCTCGAGCCGCTCAGCGCAACCCGAGACCCGGAACGCGCCAAGGGTACCCAATGAACGATCGTTTGGAAATCTGGACGGGGCAGCCGAACGGTTCGACCCCCAGGGGGGGCTTCGCTGGGTGCGACTCTTGCCGGGGGGTGCTTCGCCGTCGCCTGAAAGCCGAGTGGCTCGACTACTTGCCCCGCGCCGCCCTCAGCTCGGCGCTGCGCTCCTGCTCGTTCTTCATGGCAGAGGCCATGTCGAGGCCGGCGCCTTCGTAGAGCACGCGCTTCGCGAAGCGCACGACCTCGGGGTCGTGCGCCGCGATCTCGAGAGCGAGGGCGCGGGCGGTCTCGATCAGCTGGTCGCCGGGCACCACGTGGTTCACGAGACCGATCGCGGCCGCCTCTTCGGCGAGGATGTTCTTTGCGGTGAGCACGAGCTCCTGGGCCTTGGCCATGCCGACCAGCCGCGGCAGCACGTGGGTCGAGCCCAGCCCCGGTAGGATGCCGAGCTTCGCGAAAGCGAGGCCGAGCTTGGCGCCCTCGGCTGCGATGCGGATGTCGCAGGGCAGTACCATGGTCATGCCGACACCGATTGCGTGGCCGTTGATCGCAGCGATGATGGGCTTCGGGTACTCCATCATCTCGAGGGGCATCTTCTTGAGGAAGTCCTCTTCGCCGAGCTTCGGCCCCTTGCCCGCGCTGGCGCCCGCCATGTGGGCCTTCAAGTGATCGAGGTCGACGCCCGCGCAGAAGCCGCGGCCCGCGCCCGTCAGGATCACCGCGCGCACCGCGTCGTCGTCGCGCGCGCCGCGCAGCAGCTCGACCACCTCGTCGCCCATCACCGTGTTGTAGGCGTTCAGCTTCTCGGGGTTGTCGAGCGTGATCGTGGCGACGCCTTCGCTCACGTCGTAGAGGGTGAACTCGGCCATGACGGGGTCTCCGTGTGGATCGGGGGCAGGGCGGGTCTGCTCACTCGCCGGTGTAGGGCGCCCACTTCGGCTTGCGCTTCTCGGCGAAGGCCTTGGCGCCTTCGTCGAGGTCGGGGCAATCGACGTGCACGTTGATCAGCTCCCACGTGTCGTCGAGGGCGTCTTCGAGCCCCTTGTCGAGGCTCTCCCAGATCGTGCGCTTCGTGCGGGCGAGCGACGTCGGCGAGTGCTGCGCGATCATGCTCGCGAGATCGCGGGCGCGCGGCAGCACCTGATCGGCGGGCAGCACCTCGCCGACCAGCCCGAGCTCCTTCGCCTGAGCCGCGGTCATGCGCTCGCTACCACCGAGCAGCGCCATGCGCAGCACCGCCTCGAGCGGGATGCGGCGCGCGAGCCCGACGGGCTCCATCCCCGCGATCAGACCGACCTTGACGTGCGTGTCGAAGAACGTGGCGTGCTCGGCGCAGACGATGAGGTCGCTGTCGGCGATGAAGTGCAGCCCCCCGCCCACGACCATGCCGTTCACGGCCGTGATCACGGGCTTCCAGCACTTGTTCTGGATCGCGGTCAGGTGGTTCCACGGCGCTTCGTCGCGGGGGACGCGCCCGCTGCCCTGGGCATCGCCCGAGGCGATGTCCATCACGTCCATGCCGGTGCAGAAGGCCTTCTCGCCGCTGCCCGTCACGATGGCGCACACGACGTCGGGGCTCGTCTGGATGGCGTGCCAGGCCGTCTTCAGCTCGCCGGCCATCTTCTCGTTGAACGCATTGTGTCGCTCGGGGCGGTTGAGCGTCACGGTGGCCACACCGTCTTCGACGTCGTAGAGCAGGGTCTCGAAGGTCATCGGATCTCCGGAGCGTGAGGGAGGCGGCAGCGTGAAGCGGATCGCTCAGTCGGCTGATTCGGCCGGTGTGGCCTTCCAGTAGTAGTTCGGCCGGTGGCCGACCTCGTGGATGCGTCGGAAGCTGAAGTCGACGGGCAGACCGATCTTCACGTCCTCGGCGCGCACGTTCGCGATCTGCATGTGGATGCGGGCGCCGTCGACGTCGATGATCGAGACGACCGTCGGCGGCTCGGGCGTGGGGAAGAAGTAGTCGAAGGTATACGTCACGACCTTCCCGATGCGGTCGGAGAGTCGGATCTGGTCGAATTCGTCCTTCGCGAAGCACGTCTCGCAGACGCGCTGCGCGGGGAACTGCACCGCCCCGCACTTTCGGCACTGCTGCGCCTTGAACGAGAGCTCGTCGTCGCGGTAGCGGAAGTGCACGGTCGCCGAGAGCCCGGCGTCCTTGGGTCGCTCCCACTCGGTCACCTTGAGGCCGCGGCTCGCAAGGTACTGGTCGTAGGTGACGGGGCGGCCCCGGTCGAGGTGCCACGACACCCCGCGCCGCGGCGCGACGCCCTGCGCGCCGGCCGGCGACGAGAAGGCGAGGGCTTCGGCGCCGTCGCCGTAGCCTGCGAGTAGCGCACGCTCGCCGGGCTGGAGCGTCTCGAGCGCCAGCGCGAGCTGGAGCGGCGCCGCCGCCGTGCCGGCGTTACCGACGCGGCCGAAGAGCGCATCGACGAGCTGCTCTTTGTCGAGGCGCAGCGCCCGCACGACGCCACCATGGCTGCGCTTGTCGGGGCCGTAGAGCGCGACCTTCGCGAAGTCGCCGATGCTGCGCCCCGTTTTGTCGAGCAGGCCCTTCACGGCCTCGAGCATGCGGGGCGTATAGCCCTCCTGCACGACGAAGCGATCCTCCCAGCTGTGCGTGAAGTCGTCGCCGCGGGTGCGCCACACGTCGACGATGGCATCGCTCACAGTGAACGAGTCGTCGAGCTCGACCAGCGCGTCGCCCTCGCCCACGAGGAACGCCGCGGCGCCATCCCCGAAGTTGGCTTCGAGGGGGCTGCCCGGTGCGACGGGGCGGCAGTCGCTGGCGATCACGAGGACCTGCTTTGCGCTGCCCGCCTTCACCGCATCGATGCCCGCGCGCAGCGCCTCGGTGCCCGCCCGCAGCGAGCCGGTGTAGTCGGCGGTGCGCACGTGGGCCGGCAGGTCGAGCGCCTTGGCGACGAGCGCCGACCCCTGCTTCTCGGCGAACGGGTGCGTCGTCGTCGCGAAGAGCACGCCGTCGACGGTCTCGCGGTCGATGCCTTCGAGGCAGTGGATGCCGGCGGCGACCGCCAGCGTGATCGAATCCTCGTCCGCCCACGCGACGGCCTTCTCGGGGCCCCCTTCCTTCGCTTTGCGCCCGCCAATGGCGCCGAGCGGGAGTCGGGTGGGCGGCACGTAGGCGCCGTAGGAGAGGATGCCGATCATCGAAGCGCTCCGTGATGAGCCGAGGGCGGGGCCGCGCCCGTGCGCGGCCATTCGAGCCCGACCGGTTCTACTTGGCCTTCGGCTCGACGCCGTCGTAGAAGGGGTAGGGGTTCTTCATCAGGCCGACGGGCTCCATCTCTTTCTTCATCATCTGCTCGAAGCTCTCGACCAGATCGTCGACGCCCCATCCGCCCGTCTTGTAGATCCCGGTGCCATACGTCGGCTGCTTCAGCATGACGACGCGCTCGCCGCCTGTGCCGAAGATCTGGCCACTGATCCACTTCGCGGCGTCGCTGCAGAGGTAGGCGACGAAGGCGCCGTTGCGCGTCGGGTCGATGAAGGGCAGCTCGACGTCCTTGCCGTCGGGGCCCTTGTACGTGGCGCTCATGCGCGTCGTGCCGGTCGGGCTGATCGCGTTCACGCGAATGCCATAGCGAGCGAGCTCGAGCGCCCACGTGTAGGTCATCGACGCGATGGCGCCCTTGCTGCCCGCGTAGTTCGTCTGGCCGAAGTTGCCGAAGTGGGCCGCCGAGACCGTGTTCACGATCGAGCCGCCGGTGCCCTGCTCGCGCATGCGCTGGGCGCCCTCCTGGCTCACGGCGAACGTGCCGAACTGGTGCACCTTGAGCACGCTCATGAAGTCGTCGTCGCTCATCTTGAGGAACGACCGGTCGCGCACGTTCCCGGCGTTGTTCACCACGGCCTGGATGTTGCCGAAGCTGTCGACGCAGTGACCGACGAGGGCGGCCGCGCCGTCACGGCTCGAGATGTCGCTCGTATCGGGCTCGGCCTTGCCGCCGGCCTTGGTGATCTCCTCGACCACCTCCTTGGCGGCCTCGAGATCGATGTCGTTGACGATGACCCCCGCGCCCTGCTCGGCGAGGTGCAGGCAGTGCCCACGGCCGATGCCCCGGCCACCGCCGGTGACGACGGCGCCGCGTCCCTCGAGAACACCCATGGCGTTGCTCCTTCGATTGCGCGCCGACGCGGGCGCGCTGTGTTCGGGGCGCCGAGTTCGGCGCCGCATGACGGTGCGGCCTCAGCCTGAGGCCGTCGAATTCGGATCGGCGGGCCCGGCCCGCGCGCAGTGCTCGATTCGGGCGCTGCGCTCAGGCTTCGGCGCCGATGAGGTCGGCGCAGCGAAGCGCATGCTCGTCTTCGTCGCCGAAGACGCTCGAGAGCACCCAGGTGCGCTTCATGAAGAAGTGGGCCGGCACCTCCCACGTGTAGCCCATGCCGCCGTGCACTTGAATGCAGGCGCGGGCATTGCGCAGTGCGGCTTCACCGCAAGTGACCTTGGCGGACGACACGGCGCGGTCGACCGAGGCCACGTCGGGCGCGTCGAGGCTCGCCCCGGCATTGTAGGCGGCCGCGCGGCATACCTCCTGGCGAACGAACATGTCGGCGAGCATGTGCTTCATCGCCTGGAATCCACCGATCGGTCGGTTGAACTGCTCGCGCTCCTTGGCGTACGCATTGGCGAGCTCGAGGCTCGCCTCGGCGATGCCGAGCAGCTGCCCGCTCACGAGGGCCGCGCCTTCGAAGCGAAGCTTTGCCGCGCCCGTCGCATCGAGCACCTGCTCGCCTTCGGGCAGCGCCTTCACGTGCGTGAGCGGCGTGTGCGGATCGAGCGGTGTCTCGACCGGCGTACCCGAGAGCGCCTTCGGATCGACGCGGTACACGCCATCCGGGCGCAGCAGCAGCAATACGTCGATCGAGTCGAGGTGCTCGACGAGGTAGGGCTCTCCTGCATCGGCGCCGCACAGGTCGAGCCCGCCGACGATCGTCTCACCCGCAGCGGCCCCGTCGATGAAGCCGGCCGCGAGGTGCGTCCATGCGAGGGGGCCGGGGATGAGTCGACGCCCGAGCTCGGCGAACACGATCACGGCGTCGGCGCTGCCGAGCCCGACGCCACCATCGTCTTCAGCCAGTCGCAGGCCGAAGACGCCCATCTCGGCCAGCGAGGCCCAGAGGTCGCGGTCGAGCGCCGTGCTCTTCTCGAACTCGACGAGCTTCTCGACCGGAAAGGTACCGTCGAGAAAGTCGCGCAGCGTGTCACGCAGGGCCTTCTGGTCGTCGCTGAGCTGGAAGTCCAAAGGGGGTCTCCTGAGTAGAGAAAGAGGGGGCCGCCGTTCGCGCTAGGGCCGCGGCTCCTTCGGTAGGCCGAGCACGCGCTCACCGATGATGTTGCGCTGAATCTGCGACGTGCCCGCTGCGATCGTGAGCGACAGGCTCTGGAGCGCGCGGTGCAGGAAGTAGCCGCTCGGCAGATCGGCTACGTCGTCGCGCGAGAGCGCGGCGCGGCCGAGCAGCTTCATCGAGAGCTCGCCGACCTTCTGATAGAGCTCGGTGTAGAAGAGCTTGATCGCCGAGCCGCCCAGGCCGGGCACGCCGGTCTCGGTCGCCTCGCACACGCTCAGCTTCACCATCGCCCAGAGCGCGTCGATCTCGGCTGCGAGGTGGCCGACCTCCTTGCGCAGCGCGCGGTCTTCCCATGCGGCGGCGTCGTGGCGGGTCACCTTGTTCGCGACCTCCTTGAGATCCTGCATGAACTGCTGCATCTGCACCATGTCGCTCGCGAACGCGGTGCCTCGCTCGAAGCGCAGCGTCACGTTCGTTACGCGCCAGCCATCGTTCTCTTCGCCGACCAGGTTGTCGACCGGCACCCGCACGTCCTCGAGGAAGACCTCGCTGAACTCGCCCTCGCCGACGAGCGTCGGCAGCGGGCGAATCTCGATGCCTTCGAGATCCATCGGCATGATCAGCCAGCTGATGCCGGCGTGCTTCTTCGCCTCGAAGTCAGTGCGCACGAGCAGCTCGCAGTAGTCGGCGACCTGGGCGAACGAACACCAGATCTTGTGGCCGTTGACGACGTAGTGATCGCCGTCGCGCACCGCTCGGGTCGAGAGTGCAGCCAGGTCACTGCCGGCCCCGGGCTCACTGAACCCCTGGCACCACACCTGCTCTCCCGACAGGATCTGCGGCACGTGTCGAGCCTTCTGCTCGGGCGTGCCCTCGGAGATGACGGTGGGGCCGCCGTGCAGCGTGCCGACGAAGTTGACGCCGACGTAGGGCGCCTTCGCGCGCGCGATCTCTTCGTAGTAGATCAGCTGCTCGACGAGCGAAGCGTCTCGGCCGCCGTATTCCTTCGGCCAGTTGATGCCTGCGTAGCCCGCGTCGAAGAGCTTCTTCTGCCAGCCGGTGTCATAGGCGCGGCGCGCGTCCCAATCGTGATACGAAGGCGCTTCGCCGTGCGCGGGCACCTCTTGGGCGAGCCAGTTGCGCAGCTCCTTGCGAAACTTCTCTTCTTCGGGCGTGTAGCGGAGATCCAAGTCGAGGCTCCTGATGAACGGCGTGCCGACGCGCGGCGCGCGGGGTTCGGCGGAGACACCCGAGCCGGGTGCCGCCGCCAGACCGCGCGCTGCTCTCGTCGAGAACGTCGAGAAGCAGCGTCGGTGGGCGAGGGCCAGGGCGGGGGGCCGGTGCCGGTGTGGCCCTGAGGGCCGAGATACGAGCCGCAGCGTATCGTATCTCTTTCGAGCCGCCAAACCGCGAAGATCGCGCCCCGGCTGAGAAAAGTCGTCGTACTCGACGACGCGGCGGTGCGATCACGCCGCGCCGCGGGCCCATTCGAGGTGCTCGACGAACGTGTCGAGGATCGGCATGACCTCGTCGCGCGGGGCGGAGGGCAGGCGGAGCACGGCTTCGGTGACGCCCAGCGAACGGTAGTACTCGAGCTTGTCGCGCTGGGGGAGCACGCCCATCGGCACGACCTCGAGCTTCGCCGGGTCGCGGCCCGCCTCCTCGAACAGGCCGCGCAGTCGGGGCAGATCCTGCTTCAGGCCGGCGCCGCCGATCGGCATCCAGCCATCTGCGTACTCGACGATGTGCGCGAAGAGCTTCGGGCCCGCGCCGCCGCCGATCAGGACGGTGGGGCGGGGCTGCTGTACGGGTTTGGGCCACTGCCAGCTCTCGGTGAAGCGGACGTACTCGCCTTCGAAGTGGGCCCGCTCATTCGCCCAGAGCGCCTGCATGGCGAGCATCTTCTCGCGCACCAGGGCCCGGCGGCGCTTCACGTCGATGCCGTGGTTCTCCATCTCCTCGTGGTTCCAGCCGAAGCCGATGCCGAAGACCAATCGCCCGTTCGACACCAGATCGAGCGTTGCGAGCTCTTTCGCGAACGTGATCGGGTCATGCTGAGCCGGCAGGCCGATCCCCGTACCGAGCCTGATGTGTTCGGTGACCGACGCGGCCGCCGCGAGCGCGATGTACGGGTCGGGGCTGCGCAGGTACTCCTCGGCGAGCTCGTCGGTGCCGGTGGGCGCCGGGGTGCGTCGGCTCGTGGGAATGTGCGTGTGCTCGGGAACGAGCAGCGAATGAAACCCGCGTGCGTCGGCTTCGCGTGCCAGCTCGGGCACGGGCATCGCTTTGTCCGTCGCGTGCATCGTGACGCCGATCTTCATCGGGCCCTCCTTCGATGCGCGCGGCTGCGTGCGCCCCGCGCTCGGTGACAGACCGAGTCAGGTACCACGCTCGTGGGGCCGGGGCGAATGCTTGCGTCGTCATTGAGGGATCGGCCGCGTTCGGCGCGCCGAAGCGACCGCGAACACCGGATTCGCTACCGTGGCGTGCGCTGGAACGCGTTTCGCCGGGCTCGGTCGTGTGCGCCTCGGGGCGCTGATCCGCACCGCGCGCCCCGCGCCGTTCCGTCCGCCACTCCGGGAGCCCTGCAGGCCGTGTCCGCCGATACCACGCCCCCCTTCGACCCCGCGTACGAGCTCGACGACCGGTATCGCGTCGAGGCGGGCCGGGTGTTCCTGACCGGCAACCAGGCGCTGGTGCGCATCCCGCTGATGCAGAAGGAGCGCGACGTCGCGGCGGGTCTCGAGACGGCGGGCTTCATCTCGGGCTATCGCGGGTCGCCGCTCGGCATCTTCGACATGAACCTGTGGCAGGCGAAGGACTTCCTCGAGTCGCACGAGATTCGCTTCGAGCCAGGGCTGAACGAAGACCTCGCCGCAACCGCCGTCTGGGGCAGCCAGCAAGCGCACCTGATGGAGGGGGCGACCAAGCAGGGTGTCTTCGGCATCTGGTACGGCAAGGGCCCGGGCGTCGACCGCTCGTGCGACGCGCTGAAGCATGGCAACTATCTCGGCGCGGCCGAGTACGGCGGCGTGCTCGTGCTGATGGGGGACGACCCCGGCGCGAAGTCGTCGTCGATCGCGCACCAGAGCGAGCCTGCGCTGATCCACTGCGGCATCCCGGTGCTCAACCCGAGCAACGTACAGGACTACGTCGACTTCGGTCTGCACGGCATCGCGATGTCGCGCTTCAGCGGCTGTTGGGTCGGCTTCAAGTGCCTCACCGATACGGTCGAGAGCTCGGCCTCGGTCTCGGTCTCGCCCACCCGGGTGCAGCCCGTGCTGCCGACCGACGCACCCACGATCGCCGGAGGCGTGCACATCACGTGGGAGAACATGCCGGCGCACGTCGAGCAGCGGCTCCACGTGAAGCTCGAACGGGCGAAGGCCTACGTGCGCGCGAACGGCCTCGACCGCGTGGCGATCGAGGCGCCCAGCCGTCGGCTCGGCATCGTCACGACGGGTAAGGCCTATCTCGACGTGCGTCAGGCGCTCGAAGAGCTCGGTGTCGATGAGTCGCGCGCTGCCGAGATCGGACTCTCGATCTACAAGGTCGCGATGCCCTGGCCGCTCGAGCCCGAAGGGGCGCTGGCGTTCGCGCGCGGTCACGAAGAGCTCCTCGTCGTCGAAGAGAAGAAGGCGATCATCGAAGAGCAGCTGGCGCACCTGCTCTACAACGAGGCCGAACGCCCGCGCATCATCGGCAAGCGTGACGAGCACGGCGCGCCCCTGCTGCCCGTCACGGGCGAGCTGACGCCCGCTCTGCTGGTCGACCCGCTCGGCGACTGGCTCGCGAAGCGCGTCGACGGCTTCGCGCGACCCGGTGGGGCCGAAGTCGTGAGCCTGCCCGTGCAGGGCGGCGGCGGGTTGATGCGTCTGCCGAGCTTCTGCTCGGGCTGCCCGCACAACCGCTCGACGAAGACGCCCGAGGGCAGCGTCGCGCTCGGCGGCATCGGCTGTCACGGCATGGCCGTGTGGCTGCCCGATCGGAGCTGTCTGGCCGTGACCCAGATGGGCGGCGAGGGCACGAACTGGATCGGCATCGCGCCCTTCACCGAGACGCAGCACATCTTCCAGAACATGGGTGACGGCACCTACTTCCACTCGGGCCATCTCGCGATTCGTGCGGCCGTCGCCGCGGGCGCGAACATCACGTACAAGATCCTCCTGAACGGTGCGGTGGCGATGACGGGTGGCCAGCCCATCGAGGGCGAAGAGATGGCCGGCGAGATCACGACGCCGGAGGTCGTGCGACAGCTGCTGGCCGAGGGCGTCGGGCGCGTCGATGTCGTCACCAACGACACCGAGAAGTACCGCGGCGGCTCGATCCCGCCGACCGTCCGTGTGCACCATCGCGACGCGCTCGACCGCGTGCAGCAGCAGCTTCGCGAGACCCCGGGTGTGACCGCGATCATCTACGACCAGACCTGCGCGGCCGAGGCGCGTCGCCTGCGCAAGCGCGGCGAGTTCCCCGACCCGGACGAGCGGATCGTCATCAATCAGCGCGTCTGCGAGGGCTGCGGCGACTGCAGCGTGCAGAGCAACTGTATTGCCATCGAGCCGATCGAGACGCCCTACGGCCGAAAGCGCAAGATCAACCAGTCTTCGTGCAACAAGGACTATTCGTGCCTGCTCGGCTACTGCCCGAGCTTCGTCACGGTGAAGGGCGGACGGCTTCGAAAGCGTACGGTGGGGGCAACGGCGGCGAACGCCGCGAACGATGCGCTGTTCTCGGGTCTGCCCGATCCGATCCCCGCCGGCTGCGAGAAGCCGTTCAACATCTACGTGGCTGGCATCGGTGGCACGGGTGTCATCACCGTCGGCGCACTGCTCGGCATGGCGGCGCATCTCGAGGGCAAGGGGACGTCGCTGCTCGACGTCACCGGTCTGGCGCAGAAGAACGGCCCGGTCTCGAGCCACGTGCGCATCGCCCAGCGCCCCGAAGACCTCTTCGCGACGCGCATCGCGGCCGGTGCAGCCGACCTCGTGCTCGGTTGCGACATCGTGGTGTCGACGTCGATGGATGGGCTCGGGCGCATGTCACCCGGTCGCACCCATGCCGTCGTGAACACGCACGTCGCGCCCACCGCCGACTTCGCGACGAACGCCGACCTCGACCTGTCGTCGAAGGGAATGGAAGACGCCATCGCGAGGACGTGCCGGCCCGATGGGCTGCACGCCCTCGACGCGACGCGGCTCGCCACCGCGCTGTTCGGCGACGCCATCGCTGCGAACCTCTTCATGCTCGGCTACGCGATGCAGCTGGGTTTGATTCCGGTCTCGCTCCACGCACTCGAGCGGGCCATCGAACTGAATGGGCGCGCCGTCGACATGAACAAGCGAGCGCTGGCCTGGGGCCGGCTCGCCGCGCACGACCGGCAGGCCGTGGTCGACGCGATCGGCACCGAATCGGGCGTCGCTGCCGTCGAGCCGCCCGTCGAGACCCTCGAAGAGCTGCTGGCGTCGCGTTCGAAAGAGCTCGTCGACTACCAGAGCGAGGGGTACGCCCAGCGCTACCGGGCGCTGGTCGAGCGCGTGCACGAGGCCGAGCGACGGCACTTCGACGACACCGTGCTCACCGAGGCGGTGGCTCGCTACGCCTTCAAGGTGATGGCCTACAAGGACGAGTACGAGGTCGCCCGGCTCTACACCGACGGCTCGCTCGCCGAGCAGATCGCCGAAGAATTCGAGGGTGACTACGAGATCAGCCTGCATCTTGCGCCGCAGGTCATGCCTCGCAGCCCGACCACCGGCCGACCGGCGAAGCTCAAGCTCGGCAGCTGGATGTTCAAGGTGCTCGGCGTGATGGCCAAGCTGAAGTTCCTGCGCGGCACCTTCCTCGACCCCACGCAGCTGATGGCGCACCGCCGACTCGAACAGCAGCTGATTCGCGAGTACGAACGCCTGGTCGATACGATCGTCTCTGGTCTCGGCCCCGAAACGCGCGAGATCGCGATCGAGCTGGCGAGCCTGCCCGAGCACGTCCGTGGCTTCGACGACGTCAAGGAGCAGAACCTGGCCGAGGCGCGGGTTCGCGAGGCCGAGCTGCTCGAGGCGTTCAGGGGCGGGTCGAACGCCCACTGAGCGGCCTGCGGCCGCGAACGGGGACGCGTGCAAGCCCATCACTCACCGGACCGCGCCGACGCAGCGCCGTGGTCGACGCGCAGCGAATCGCTCTGGCTCGCCGGCGTCGTGCTCGCGGGGCTCGGTCTTCGCGTCCTCGTCGCGGCGCGCATGCAGGTCATCTTCGACGACGGCCCCGAGTTCATCGCGATCGCACGGGCCATGGCGCGCGGCGATTTCGGCGGCGCGCTGGCGCATCCCTATCACCCGCTCTATTCGCTGCTCGTCTGGCTGACGCCGGGCTCCGCAGGCCACGAAGAGCTCGTCGGTGTCGCGTGGTCGGTGGCGGCGGGGACCGCTTGCATCCTCTTGCTCTGGTGGCTGATGCGGCCGCTCTTCGGGCCGCGACTCGCGGTGATCTCGGGTGCCTTACTCGCCGCGCATCCCTACGCCGTGCGCATGTCGGCCGACGTCCAGAGCGATTCGCTCCATCTGGCGTTCTTTCTGCTCGGGCTGGGGCTCCTTCAACGCGCGACGACGCGCATCGACGCCGGTCTTGCGTTCGCAGCCGGTGTGGCGACGGGCCTCGCCTACCTGACTCGACCCGAGGGCATCGGGGTCGGTGTCGTGGGGCTGGTTTTGATCGGGGCCGATTGGGCGCGGGGTCGCATCGGTACGGGCCGCCTCGCCGGGCTCGCTTTTGCGCTCGTCGGCGGCTTCGGCCTGCTTGCGTTGCCGTACATGCGCGTCATTCAGGTGCTGTCGGGGGAGTGGCAGCTGACCCAGAAGAAGTCGCTCTCGACCCTGTTCGGGGTCGCGCATCTCACGGGCCATCCCGTGGCGTTGGCCACCGCCTGCGTCGCCATTGCGCTTGCGATCGGCGCGCTCGTCTGGGTGCGACGGCGCGGGGGGCTGGCATGGCCGGGGGTCGCGGGGCCCCCGTACGTTGCGACCGCGTGGGCAGGCGTGGTCACCGCGGTGCTCGTGCTTGGCGCCTTCATCGTGTCGCCGGCCGACGCGCTGCATTGGCTCGCGCTCTTTGCCTCGACGCTGCGCCCCGAACTCGTGATCCTGCTCGCGGTGGGTGTCGTCGCGAGCGTACGGTCGGGGGCGTCGCCGTCATCCCGCTCGTTCTTCATCGGGACGGTGGCGGCCGTCCACGGCCTGACGACGTTCGCGCTGCTCGTGACCGCCGGCTACCTGAGTCGCCGCCATCTGTTGCCCCTCGCGGTGGTCATGCTCGGTCATGCATCGCTCGGGCTCGACGCGCTCGCTCGAGCAGTCGCGTCGAGATGGCCCGGCCGCTCGTGGTCGCGCACGCATGCGCGCGCCACCATCGCGATCGTGCTCGTGGTGGTCGCGATCGCGCTTCCCAAGGCGCTGCGCGCTTTCCGTGCCGAGGCCGTGGCGGCCAAGCACGCCGCGCTCTGGGTTCGAGAGCAGGCCAACCCGGGAGACCGGCTCGCGACCGAACGCTCGCGCACGGCGTACTACGCGTCGCTCGTGTGGGTCCCGATGCACACCGGCGATGGCTTGCTCGACGGCTGGTCGCTGCGACGACGGGGGGTGCGCTGGGTCGTCGCCGGCAAGCGAGAGCTCGCCGATCCGCAGGCGCACTCGCTCTCCGTCGCACCTGCACCGGGGCAGCGCTTCTCGCTGGTGCACGAGGTCGAGGCGAACGGCTTTCGAGCCCTCGTCTTCGAGGTCATCGAGCCCCAGCGCTGACCGTGGCCGCCGCGCTCGGCTCGGGTACAGTGCTCGCCATGCTCAAGGATCGCACGGCCATCGTTGGGATCGGTGAAACCGCGTTCTCGAAGAAGCTCGAGCCCAGCGAGCAGGATCTCGCGGTCGAGGCGATCCTCGCCGCCCTCGACGATGCCGGCATCGATCCGAGCGAGGTCGATGGCTTCGCGTCGTACACGATGGAGTCGACCGACGAGGTCGAGATCGCGAAGAACATCGGGGCGGGCGACGTCACGACGTTTCTGCAGGTCGGCTACGGCGGTGGGGCTGGCCCCGGCTGCGTCGGCCAGATGGCGCTCGCCGTAGCGGCCGGCCAATGCCGGGTCGGTGTGGTCTGGCGATCGCGCAAGCGGGGCTCGGGTGGGCGCATCTGGGCCAACACGGCGATCCAGTTCTCGACGCCCGCCGCCTGGACCCGGCCGTGGGGGCTGCTTCGCCCGGTCGACGAGATCGCCATGCTGATGCGTCGCTACATGCACGAGTACGGAGCGACCCGCGATCACCTCGCCAACGTCGCGCTCGCCGTGCGCAAGATGGCCAACAACAACCCGCGCGCGATGATGTTCGAGAAGACGCTCACGCGAGAGCAGTACATGAACGCGCGCTGGATCTCGGAGCCGCTCTGTCTCTTCGACAACTGCCTCGAGACCGACGGCGCGCTCGCCTGCGTGATCGTGAGCGCCGACCGGGCGAAGGATCTGCGACACCCGCCCGCGTATCTGCATGCGTTCGGCCAGGGCTTCACAGCGCAGTCGCACACGATGACGAACTACTGGTGCGACGACCCGCTGCAGGGCCCGTCGTGGGCCTGCTCACAGGCGCTCTATCGCAACTCGGATATCCGGGCCGCCGACATCGATGTCGCCCAGATCTACGACGCATTCACGCCGCTGATCCCACTCTCGCTCGAGGGCTACGGGTTCTGCAAGCAGGGCGAAGGCGCGGCGTTCACCGAAGGCGGGGCGCTCGAGCTGGGCGGTCGGCTCCCGATCAACACGTCGGGCGGCGGGCTCTCCGAAGCCTACGTGCATGGTTTCAATCTCATCAACGAGGGCGTGCGACAGATGCGCGGCGTATCGGTCAACCAGGTCGACGGCGCAGAGACATGTCTGGTGACGGCGGGGGAGGGCGTGCCCACGAGCGCGCTCATCCTGCGGCGCTGAGAGCCGGGAGAAAACACCATGGCCGTTGATCCGGCGTCTCTGCTGCTGCCGCCACGCGCGCCCGAGACCGAGCCCTTCCTCGAAGGGGCGCGGGCCGGCGAGCTGCGCATGCAGCGCTGCGTCGATACCGGGCGGCTCGTGTTTCCGCCGCGCTCGACCAGCCCATGGGGCGGGCGGCGTGTGCCCGAGTGGATCACCGTCTCGGGCCGGGGCACGATCTGGTCGGTCGTCGTGCCACACCCGCCGCTCTTGCCTCAGTTCGGAGAGCACGCCCCCTACAACGTGATCCTCGTCGAACTCGACGAGGATCCGAACGCGCGCCTCGTCGGCAATCTGGTGAGCGAAGCCGGCGCGCCGCTCGACTCGGTCGACCCCCGTTCGGTCGAGATCGGCGCGCGCGTCCGCGTCGTGTTCGACCGGGTGACCGACGAGATCACGCTCCCGCGCTGGGTGCTCGACGACGCCTGAGCCGCGCGGTCAATCGTCGCTCGTCTCCGAACGACCGCGCTCCTGCACACCCTTGCGCCGCGCGGCGATCATGGCGGCGCTCGCGCGCTTGGCCGACTCGATCGCCGCGGCGGCTTCCATCTCGAGCGCCGCATCGAGGTTCATCCCGAGGCCGCGGTCGATCAGCGCCTTGTACTCGGCCAGCACCGTCGGCACGCAGCTCGCCATCGCGTGGCCGAGCTCGCGGCAGTGATCGAGCAGCGCGTCGGGTTCGACGACGCGGTTGACCAGGCCCCATGCGAGCGCCTGCTCGGCGTCGACGAAGTTTCCGGTGAACGAGATCTCCTTGGCCCGCGATTCGCCGACGAGCCGCGGCAGCTTCTGGCTGAGTCCCCAGCCGGGGAGGATGCCGACCCGGGCGTGTGTGTCGGCGAAGCGCGCCTCCGTCGAGGCGATCAGCACGTCGCAGGCGAGGGCGAGCTCGAAGCCCCCCGTGATGGCGTGGCCGTTCACGGCGCCGATGATCGGGCCGCCGAACGCCTGCATCGCCTCGGGCAGGTCGTTGCTCGCCGTCTCGGCGGCGTCTCCCGATGCTTCGCTGAGCTCCTTCAGGTCGAAGCCAGCGCAGAAGGCCCGCCCCGCGCCGGTCACGATCGCCACGCGCACCTCGGGGTCGGCGCCGAGCTCGCGAAAGGCCGATGAGAGTGCCTCGCGCAGCGGTCGCGAGAGCGCGTTCATCGCGTCGGGTCGATGCAGCGTCAGGATCGCGACCGGCCCGTCTCGCTCGACGAGGAGGACGTCGCTCGAAGGGTCGCTCACGATGCACCTCGCCACGCGTCGAGCACGTCGGCCGTCGAGACGAGGGTCGCGATCGCGCCGAGCGAATGCTCGAAGACCATCTCCGGATAGCCTTCTGGGAAGCCTGCCACCGCGTCCTTCGGGATCACGACCTGGTAGCCCGCGCTGACCGCCTCGTAGGTCAGCGCCTGGATCGCGACGTTGACCGAGACGCCGGTGGCGATGAGGGTCGTCACGCCGAGGTTGCGCAGGATCGAGTCGAGATCGGTGCCATGAAAGGGCGAGAGCCCGTGCAGTCGCGGCAGCACGAAGTCGTCTTCCATCACGTCGATCTCGGGTACGATCTCGACAGCCGGCGAGCCTGCGAGCAGGGGGTGCTTCGCCTTGGCCATGTATTGAAAGAGCCGAGCGTTGTTGTTTGCGCCGGCGCCGTCGGCGCGCCGCTCGGCCGTGCAGTGGATCACTGCGGCGCCCACGCTCCTCGCGGCATCGGTCAACTCGGCGATGCAACTCAGCATGCCCCCGGCCGCGGCGGCGCCGAGGTCGGGCAGGTTCGAGAGGTCGCCGACGACGCCGCGTTGGCACTCCGACGTGACGATGGCCGAATGACCGGGCTGAACGAGGGTCGAAAGGTCGAGGGGCATGGGTGGCGGCGCCTCCTGGCAGCGTGCATTCGGGGCAAGAGCCTGGCGGCCGTCGACCCTACCCCAGCCGCCGGGACGTCGCCGAGGGGCTTAGGCGCCCCGTTTCGAAGGGAATTTCATGGATGATCTGCAGCGACTCCTGGCCGAGAGCGAGATTCGGCAGCTCGCCTCGCGCTATGCCATTGCCATCGACAGTCGAGATCTGGACAAGCTCGTGCAGCTCTTCGTCGACGATGTGCAGGTGGGCCGCGACCAGAGGGGCCACGAAGCGTTGCAGGCCGACTTCGACGCGCAGCTTCGCGCGATCGGCATCTCGATTCTGTTCGTCGGCAACCACGTAATCGACTTCGAGAGCTCTGAGAGGGCTCTGGGTATCGTCTACTGCAAGGCCGAGGTGCAGGACGGCGAGCGGTGGATCCAGCAGGCGATCCGGTATGACGATGAGTACGCGCGGACGCCCGGGGGCTGGCGCTTCGTTCGTCGTCGGCATCGACTCTTCTACGCGGCCGATCTGGGCGACAATCCCCTGGCGCTCGAATCTGCACAGTGGCCCCAGCATCCAACGGGGCGCGGAGAGCTGCCCGAAGTGCTCGAGACCTGGCGCACTTTCTGGGCGCGAGGCGAGACGGATTGATGCGCGAGGTGGGTACGGCTGGCTCGAGCCATGACCTTCGCACCTCACGCGGCGAAGCGGTTGCCTGAACCGACCGAGCGAGTGGACACGGATGGAGGCAGAGAGAATGAGCGCCGAGCAGGCGTCGCAGATCACAGGGTCGGGGATCGACGCCGACCGCTTCGCGTTCAGCGACGACGGGCCCTGGCTCGTCGACGTTCTCGAGCTGCGATGGTTGCATGACCTGCAGCGGGTGCGCGCAGCGACCCGCGCCGAAGTGCCCGAGCTGTGTCGCCGTCGCGTGGTCCCGCCCGTGCGGCGCTTCCTCGAGGCCGCGTGGCGTGTGGGCGGCGCGCTCGTCCTCTGGGCGCTCCTCGAGCGCCGGCAGGGAGGCGAAGCCTCGCGTGCGGCGTTGTCGCGACGGCTGCGGATCGCGTTCGAGAAGCTCGGCCCGGCCTACATCAAGCTCGGCCAGATCGTGTCGTCGGCGCGCGGGCTCTTCCCCGACGAGCTCGTCGAGGAGTTCAAGCGCTGTCGCGATCAGGTGCCGGCCGTGCCGTTCGATCGCGTTCGCCCGCATGTCGAAGCCGAGCTCGGCGCGCGCATCGAGGACGTCTTCAGCGAGTTCGACCGCGAACCGCTTGCCGCGGCCTCGATCGCGCAGGTGCACCGCGCGACGCTGCGCAGCGGTGAAGAGGTCGTCGTGAAGGTGCAGCGCCCGGGCGTGGCGGCGCTCGTGCGTCAGGACATCGCAGCGATGGCCTGGATCGCGCCCGTGCTCGTGGGACGCATCCCGGTGGCCGCGCTGGCGAACCCGCCCGCTCTCGTCGAGCTCTTCGCCGAGACGGTCGTGGAAGAGCTCGACTTTCGGCTCGAAGCCGAGAACATGCTCGACGTTGCCGCCGTGCTGCGCGACGCCGGGCAGACGATCATCGTCGTGCCACGCCCCCATCCCGAGCTCGTGACCCCGCGTCTGCTCGTGATGGAGCGACTGAGAGGCTTCGACTACGAAGACCTCGAGTCGCTCAGTGCAAACGGCATCGACACGGCGGAGCTGCTTCACGGCATGCTCGTCACGTTCCTCGAAGGCGCCATGATCTACGGCGTCTTTCACGGCGACCTGCACGGCGGCAACCTCTTCATCATGCCCGATGGCCGCGTCGCCCTCCTCGACTTCGGCATGACCGGACGCATGCGGGAGAAGGAGCGTCGGGCCTTCATGCGGCTGTTGATGACGGGTGCGGTCAACGACATGCGGGGACAGCTCGAGGCCTTCCGCGACATCGGTGCGCTGCCCGAGGACGCCGATCTCGATGCGCTGATCACGCTGCTCAAGATCGACCAACCCGTGCGTGACCCGACCAAGATGTCGGGCGAGGAGCTCGCGGCCGAGATTCAGGAGGTCTTGAAAGGCCTGTTGAAGCAGGGCGCGCGGCTTCCGAAGCATCTCGTGCTCTACGTGAAGGGCATGCTCTTCTTCGACGGTGCGGTGGCGACACTCGCGCCCGACCTCAACATGTTCGCTCAGATCTCTCGCATCTACGGCTACTTCGCGACGCATCACGCCGACACGATCGCGACTCAGATCGGCTTCGATCCATCGAAGAACACGGTCGATCTCTCGGGTGCTCGCCAGGCGCTCGGTCTCGAAGGCGAGGTCGAGTCGCTCACCCACCGCGAGCTGCAGCAGCGGCGCCAGGAGATCCAGAAGAAGCTCGAGGACGAGGTGGGCAGCCCGACCGAGCTGCTGAGCACTGGCGACTAGGTCGCCGCATCAGGGTCGCTACCGAACGACCGCCGGGCCCAGCAGAACCAGGCGCATCAGGTCGGATTGTCGCGACACGCCGGTCTTCTGGAACACCTGCTTGAGCTGCCATCGGACGGTCTCGACGGAGATGCCGCGGTGCTCGGCCCACTCACGAACCGTCATGCCGCCCGCGAGCGCGGCGGTGAGCATCGCCTCTGCGTCGGTCAGCCCGTGCAGATCGCGCAGGCGTTGAGCGACGCCACGCAGCTCGGCATCGCCGTCGTTGAGGACGATGAATGCGGCCGCCTGGCCGTGACTCCAGACCTCTGAGTCGCGATCGATCGGGCAGGCCATCACTTCGAGGCTGCGGCGGCCCGATGGACGGTCGATCCGGAGGCTCAGCGGAGCCGAGTGCGTCTGGTGCCGACCGGTTGCGCAGGCCGCGGCCACGATGGCGTCGAGCGCCTGGGTCGTGGCCGCGCGATCGGCGACGAGTCGACCCCGGGTGAGCCCGAGCCCGTCTTGCTCTCGAAGGGTCTGCTCGCCGCGCGCGTTCGCGCGTATGAACTGCCCCGATGCGTCGACGAATACGATGCCGAGCGTCAGCCGATCGAGCACGCCGTCGACGATCCCCTCGTCGCTCGTCAGCGTGCCGAGGCGCTCACCCAGTGCGCGCGCACGTCGAAGATGGGGGGTGAGCACGCGAATGAAGCTCAGCTCGGCGTCGGTCCAGTTCGGCTGGTCCGGCGCACGGTGCCCGAAGAGCACGCTCGAAGTGTCGGCGTCGCGGTGGAAGACCGACACGAAGCCGCGACGGTTGCCCGTGGTCGCGTAGAAGTCGTTGTAGAAGGCGCCTCGAACGAACGCATCATCGGGGACCAGTCGATCGAATGGCACGACAGCGCTCTCGACGAGGTCCATCAACGGATCGATGAACGGGTCGACCGCAGCGACGTTCTCGTCGTACGCGTTGAAGGTCTCACTGCCCGAACCGATCGTGATGGGCGGGATGCGCGCCGTGCCGTCTTCGTTCAAGAAGAGATCGACGCCGAGCGTGGCCGCATTCAGCTCGAGCACGGTGCTCAGCCGCTCGAGGAGCTGAGGGTAGAACTCGGGTGCGCCGGCCGCGTCGTAGATCAAGCCAATCATCGACGACACGAGTTCGGTGTTCTCGAGCAGGTTCGGCCCGCTGCCTCGACTCATGCAGGTGGCTCCGCGCGCACGGTCGGGCCGTCGGTCGCGGGACGCATCAACGCGAGACCATCCCCGGGCCGAGCAGCACGAGTCGCATGAGCTCGGGCTGTCGGGACGTGCCGGTCTTCGCGAAGACCTGCTTCAGCTGCCAGCGCACCGTCTCGACCGACACACCGCGCTGTCGAGCCCACTCCTTGACCGTCGCGCCGCGCGCGAGCGCGACGGTGAGCTCGGCCTCGGCATGCGTGAGGCCGAACAGGTCGCGGAGGCGGGCGGCTGCGCCCTTGAGCTCGGTCTCGCCGTCACTCACGACCAGAAAGGCCGCTGCAGAGCGCTCGTACCAGAATCGCGACTCGTGGTCGATCGGGCAGGCCATCAGCTCGAGGTGGCGTCGGCCCGACGGGCGATCGAGCCGCAGGCTCATCGCCGACGACTCCTGCCTCAGTTCGGGCGCACACGCGGCGGCGACGATCGCACCGAGCGCGCGCGTGTCGCTGATGTGTGCAGCCGCGAGGCGGCCCTGGCTCAGCTCGAGGCCATCCTGCTCACGCAAGATCTCGTCGCCGCGGGCGTTCGCGCTCACGAAGCGCCCCTTCGCGTCGAGAAAGAGCAGGCCGATCGGAATCTGGTCGAGCAGGTCGTGCCCGATGCGCTCCTGCCGTTGAAGCGTGCCGAGCTGGAGCGAGAGCATGCGCGCGCGCTGGAGATGAGGCGTCAATCGGCGCAGCACCTCGAGGTCGGTCTCGTCGGCCGGGCCCCGGTCGACGCTGCGATGGCCGACGAGCACGCTCGTCATCTGGCCGTCGTTGTGGATCAACGTCGCGAAGCCGTGTCGCAGGCCGATGGGTGCGTAGAAGTCGTTGTAGTACTCGCTGCGGATGTACTCGGCGTCGGGCACCAAGAGGTCGGCGCGGCCGACGGTGCCGGCGGTCTGACGCAATGTGGGCAGACGATGCGGGTCGATCTCGGCAAAGTACGCTTCGTAGTCGCGAATCTCACGCTCATCCAGACCCCAGGTTGCCGGCAGCACGGCGATCTGGTCGGTGGGGTCGTTGTGGGTCATCACGAAATTCATCGCGCGCAGATCGAGGATCTTGCTCAGCTGTGAGAGAAAGCCGGGCCACAGGTTCGGATCGCCCGCCGCGTCGTAGATCTGGCCGATGAGGCCAGAGAAGACGTCGGGATCATCGAGGATCTGATGCCGGTTCGGGCCACTCACCAGGACGGCTCCGGTCGAAGCGGTCCGCGAGGTCGCCGAGCGACGTCACGCCACCGCGTAGTTCTGGGTGTCGGCTCGCTGAGGCCCATTGTAGTCGCGCCGCCCATCGAATCGGAGAAGATCCCGAAGCGTCGGGTCCATGCCGGTCGAATTCGATCGATCGTTCGAGGTTTGAGGTGGCCGAGAACTCGCTCTGAAATGCCCTCGCCTTCGAGAGCGTCCGGCCTCAGGGGATCAACGCCGGCCCGAGCAGGACGAGACGCATCAGCTCGGGCTGTCGGGTGGTGCCGGTCTTCGCGAAGACCTGCTTGAGCTGCCAGCGCACGGTCTCGATGGAGACGCCGCGCGTGGCGGCCCAATCCTTCAGAGTCGATCCGTTGGCGAGCGCCACGACGAGCTGCGATTCGGCCTCGCTCAGGCCGTAGAGGTCGCGCAATCGCCGTGCGACGCCGTGCAGCTGCGCCTCGCCCGAGCTGACGACGAGGAAGCCTGCCGCGCGCCCTTGCGACCACACCCTCGAAGCGGGATCGATGGCGCACGCCATCACCTCGAGGCTGCGGCGGCCCGAGGGCCGCGGCAGTCGAATGCTCATCGGGCCGCGCGCGCTCAGTCGATCGTCAGGACGGATGGCTTCGGACATGATCGCCGCGAGAGACCGCGAGTCGACCGGGCGAGCCGCCTGGAGCCGTCCCTTCGATACGGCGAGCCCGTCCTCATCGGCCAGCAGTCGCTCGGCGGTGGCGTTTGCGCCGACCACCGCGCCCTCTTCGTCGAAGAAGATCAGGCCGGCCGCGAGGCGATGCAGGACGTCCGCCGACATCCGGGCCTGATTCGAGATCGTGCCGAGCTTGACGGCGAGTGCGCGGGCGCGCTGCAGATGGGGCGTCAGCAACCTCAAGAGTTCGAGATCGTGCGGGCTGGCCGGTCCGTGGTCGGGGCCGCGGTAGCAGACGAGCGCATTGAGGGCGCGGCTGTCGTTGTGGATGACGGAACCGAACTCGTAGCGAAGGCCAATGGGCGCGTAGAAGTCATTGAAGTACTCGGTCTCGACGAACTCGCGCTCGGCGAGCAGTTGATCACCGACGGCCACGGTTCCTGGGGCGAGCTTGCACGCCTGCCTGCGGCGCAGGTCGATCTCGCCGAAGTGGCTTTCGTAAGCGTGTTTCTGGTCTTCGTCGTAGCCCCACGCGCGCGGCAGCGCGACGACCGATCCCTCGGCGTCGGAGGCGCTGATCATGAAGTTGACGGCGCGCAGCTCGAGCGTCTGGGCGATGCGCTCGAGAAACGTGACCCAGAGATCACCGTCCCCCGCTGCGTCGTAGGCGAGACCAATGAGGTCGGATACGACCGAATAGTCGTCGGGCGGGCTCGAGGTGGGTCGCGTGCGCACGGCTCTCTCCAGACAGCGCATCACGTCGAGAACGAGCCTCGATCCCAATGCCGATGTCCACATGCCGCCACAGCAACATGAAGTCTATCACCTCGATTTCGACTGGTGCACTTGGATGTACCAAGTCGGCGATGAAAAATCGTGTGCGCGTCGATCCTGCCGATCCGGGTCGTGCTCGGCGCAGGGCGGGTCAGGGCAGTTTCGTGAAGTACATGTCGTTTAAGGTGAGGGGCTTAACTCGCTGAGCGCGGCGGCCGCCAGTCTTCGTGCAGCTTGCGCTCCAGCGCGACCCGCTGTGCGGTGAGGGTCTGCCCGCTCAAGGCGTCGGCCTCTTCGGAGGAGGCGAGCCAGGCGATGACCGCCGCCGGCACGCTCGGCGGCGCGCCGCCGAACTGCTCGAAGTGGCCCTCGGGGTCGTTGTGCACCATGGCTT
The DNA here is from genome assembly GCA_965250285.1 of Myxococcota bacterium. Classification (GTDB taxonomy): domain Bacteria; phylum Myxococcota_A; class UBA9160; order UBA9160; family UBA4427; genus CAYYSY01. Next base: position 3,060,423 of record OZ252299.1, on the reverse strand, counting down.
CGGTCACCACGAAACCGGGCTCGACGTTGAACAGGCGCAAGCCCGCGCCGCGATGCTCGACCGCGAGCACCCCGACGAGTCGCTCGAAGGCGGCCTTGCTCGCCGCGTACGCGAAGCCCCAGCCGCCTCGGCCTGCCGGTGCCGGTGGGTCCATCATGCCGGCGGCCGAGACCATGTCGATGATCGTCCCGCCGCCGGCGTCGATCATGCGCGGCAAGACGCGCTGCACGATGTGGAGCTGCGCGAAGACGTTGGCCTCGAAGAGCGTCGAGACGTCGGCGGCGAGCAGCTCGGTGACGTGCTGCATGGCGGCTGGGCCGGTGTAGATGGCGTTGTTCAGCAGCACATCGATGCGACCGAGTCGATCGAACGTCTCGTCGAGCGCCGCGTCGATGCTTGCGCGATCGAGCAGGTCGAGCCGAATCGCGAGCGCCTCGCGCCCTTCGGCGCGGACGGCCTCGGCCGTGGTCTCGAGGCTGCCGGGCAGGGACGAGCCATCGGCAGCCTGCCCCTCATGGACCGTGCGCGCGGTCAAGACGAGGTCGAAGCCAGCGCGCGCGAGCGCGATCGCAGAGGCCTTGCCGATCCCGCGGCTCGCGCCCGTCACGAACGCGACGCGACCGCCCGCCTGCGCCGTCATCGGTTGGCTCCCCTCACTTACTTACCTTCGAAGTCTGCGTCGCGCTTCTCGGCCATGGCCTTGTAGCCGAGCGTCATGTCGTCCGACGTGAAGAGCACCGAGGCGCTCGCGGCCTCGAAGCGCAGCGCTTCGTCGAGGCCGCGCTCGGCGTAGTGATTGACCGTGCGCTTGATGCCCTGGACGCCGAGCGGCGCGTTGCCCGCGATCTCCTCGGCGAGAGCGCGCACGTGCGACAGCAGCGCGTCTCGGGGCACGACCTCCTGCACGATGCCGATGCGCGCGGCGGTCTCCGCGTCGATGCGTCGGCCCGTGAAGGCGAGGAGCTTGGTCCAGGCCGCCCCGATCTCGGTGACGAGGCGCAGGTCGCCCCCCGCGTCGATCGATACGCCGACCTTCGGCTCGGGCAGCGCGAACTTCGCGTCGTCGCTCGCGATCCGGATGTCGCCCATCATCGCGACCTCGAGACCGGCGCCGAGGCAGTAGCCGTGGATCGCCATCAGGACCGGCTGGGGCAGGTTGGCGAGCACCTTGAAGCGCTCGTGCACCCAGCGGAACTTCTCGTAGTAATTGCGGACCTTCTCGGCGGGCGAGCGGCCGGTGATGCGGTCTTCGGGCATGCCGAGGTCGACGCCAGCGCAGAACGCGCGGCCCTCGGCGCGGACGATGACGACGCGAATGCGGTCGTCGAATCGAATCTCGTCGGCGCGGGTCGTGATCTGACGGGCCGACTCCCAGCTCCACGCGTTGAGTTTCTCGGGCCGATTGAGCACGAGCGTCGCGATGGGCGGGTCGATCTCGAGATCGATGTACCAGTCGTCCTTCGGTTCACCGAGGCTCATTCGGCTTCTCCTGGGCGGTGCGCAGACCGCGACTTCTACTTCTTCTCGGGCTTCTCGAGCGTGAAGGCACCCTTGCCCATCTGCTCGCGAATCGGCACGAACTCGGGCATCAGCATCGCCCGCCGCTGCCAGTTGGCTCCATCGACCACCATCGTGTGCCCGGTGATGTACGACGCATAGGGCGAGGCGAGGAAGGTCGCCGCCCATCCGAGCTCGTGGGGTTGTCCGACGCGGTGGGCCGGGGAGCGCAGCGCCTCGCTCTGGCGTCGCTCCGGCACCGACCGGATCGCCTGGGTCTCGTCGTCGTGTGGGAACAGCCCGGGCACGAGACCGTTCACGCGAATGCCATAAGGGCCCCATTCGACCGCGAGGCTCTCGACCATGTTCTTGACGCCCGCCTTCGCTGCGGCCGAGTGCGCAAAGCCGGGGCCGCCGGTCCACGAATAGGCGGCACCGATGTCGATCATGTTGCCCGGCGTGCCGGCGGCGATGTGGCGGCGCCCGAACTCGCGGGAGCAATAGAACGTCCCGTTGAGCACGATGTCGACGACGGTGCGCCACGCATTCGGTGACATGTCTTCGGCGGGGACGGGGAAGTTGCCGGCTGCATTGTTGACGAGCACGTCGGGCAGGCCGAAGCGCGACTCGATGGCATCGAATGCTCCACCGACCGACTCGGGCTGCCGAATGTCGCAGAAGACATCCATGACCTCGGCGCCGACCGCCTCGATGGCCGCGACGCCCGCCTGGCGGTGCTCTTCGCTTCGGCTGGCGATCGCCAGTCGCGCACCCAGTCGCGCGAACTCGATCGCGATGGCCTTGCCGAGGCCGGTGCCGCCGCCCGTGACCAGCACGGTCTGTCCATCGAACGTGCCGGCGGGCAGGGCGCTCGCGCCCAGGGCGGGCGGATCGGGAAGACCCATCTCTTCGACTCCTCGAGTTCGATGCCTTCGTCAGGGATCGGTCGGTCGGCCGATGTTGGCGGCCGATCGCTGGACGCGGGATGATAGCTCCCCGGCCGCGTACCGAGCCGGCCAAATCGAAGGTGCACGCCGCACCCCTTGACGCGGAATCCCTCACATGAGCACAGATCTGATTCGACTCGAGATCGACGGCCACGTCGCCGTGCTGACGAACGATCGCCCCGAGAAGCACAACGCGGCCAATGACGAGATGGATCGCCAGCTGTTCGCGGCCCTCGAAGAGCTGAGGTCGAATCGAGACGTGCGGGCCGTGGTCTGGCGCGGCGAAGGCAAGTCGTTCTCTTCGGGACGCGATACGAGTGAGCTCGGCGTGCGGACCGAGGACATCAGCGACTTCGAGTTCATCGAGCGGGGTCACGCGGGCACGCAGGCCTTCTTCACCCTCGAGGTGCCGATCGTGGTCGCGATGAAGGGTTGGACGATCGGTGGATCGTTCGAGCGGGCGCTGCTCTGCGACATGCGCATCGCGGCCGAGGGGGCTCGCATGATGCTGCCCGAGATCGGTCACGGCGTCGTGCCCGACAGCGGCGGCACAGCGCGGCTCTTTCACATGGCGGGGCACGGTGTCGCGGCCGACCTCTGCCTCACGGGCCGCGTGATGGAGGCGGATGAAGCGCTGCGCCATGGCATCGTCTCGCGGGTCGTGCCCGAGGCCGAGCTCGATGACACCGCCCTCGAGATCGCGGGCACGATCGCGAAGGCGCCGCCCTTCACGGTCAAGATGTTCCGCCGCACGTTCACCCGGCTCGTGAACCCCGACGTCCGCGCGTCGCTGCAGGAGGAGTCGGTGGCGCAGTCGATGGTCTTCGCGTCCGAGGACTACGCTGAGATGAAGGCGGCCCGCGCCGAGGGACGCGAGCCGAAGTATCGGGGGCGCTGAGCCGATCATGGCCGAGAACGCGAGCGAGCGCGGCGAAGGCCGCGCGATCGACACCGGCACGGAAGAACTGCTCTGCGACGTTCGCGAGCGCGTCGCCACGCTGACGCTGAACCGGCCCGATGCGAAGAACGCCCTCACCATGGACATGAAGGAAGGGCTCTACACCCTCGTCCGCGATCTTGCCGCTGACGATGAGGTCGGCTGTGTCCTGCTGACCGGCGCGGGCTCGGCCTTCTGCTCGGGGGGCGATACCAAGCGGATGAAGCAGGATGGCAAGCCCCCCTCGATGGAGGATCGGCAGCGCCAGCTTCGCTGGGAGCATCAGCTCCCGCGCATGCTGCACGAGATGCCGAAGCCGACGCTCTGCGCGCTCCCGGGTGCGGCCGCTGGGGCGGGCTTCTCGATCGCGCTCTCGTGCGATCTCCGCATCGCGAGCGAACGCGCGTTTCTGCTCACGTCGTTCGTACGCGTCGGCCTGTCGGGCGACTACGGGGGGAGCTGGTTTCTCACGCAGCTCGTCGGCCCCGCGAAGGCCCGCGAGATCTACTTCTTGTCGGATCGCATCGGCGCCGACGAATGCCTGTCGCTCGGTCTCTTCAATCGCGTCGTCCCCGAGCAGGAGCTCGCCGATGCGGCCTTTGAAATGGCGCGGCAGCTCGCGAGCGGGCCGCCGATCTCGATGCGCTTCATGAAGAGCAATCTCAACCGCGCGACCCATGCCGATCTGGCGACCTGCATGGAGGTCGAGGCCGATCGGATGGTGCGTGGGGCCATGACCGACGACTACCGCGAAGCCGTCGCGGCCTTCAGCGAGAAGCGCAAGCCGAGCTTCAAGGGTCGTTGAGCGCCGCGCTCGCGTTGTCTCACGGTCGCATCGAGTAGGTGCGTGGACCCGCCGCAACGTGCAGAGCCACCTGCTCCTCGACTTCGTCGAGCCACTCGCACAGACGCGGGCGCGTCTCGCGCGGGTCGATCAGATCGTGGACGCCGAACTCCTCGGCACGGGGCAGGATCGACTGCCCCTTCGCCATCTCGTCCTCGAGCTCTCGGCGCCTCGCTTCCGGGTCGTCGGCCGCCTCGATCTCGGCGCGGTAGGCCAGATGTACGCCGCTCTCGACCGGCAGGGCACCGCTCACGGCCGAAGGCCAGGCGACGACGGTGCCGCCGTACCCGTAGTGAATGCCCTGAGCCACGCCGAACGCCTTGCGAACGACGATCGCGAACCACGGAGTGCGCGTCTGGAGCACCGCGAACATCGCGTTCATGCCGTGGCGGATCGTCGCGGCCTGCTCGGCTGCACCGCCGATCATGAAACCCGGCTCGTCGACGAAGCTCACGATCGGCAGATGGAAGTTGTCGCACATCTCGACGAAGCGCCGGACCTTCTGCGCTCCCTCGGCCGTCATCGATCCACCGTCGAACATGCAGTCGTTCGCCAACACGCCCACCGGGTGGCCGTCGACCCGCGCCAGGCCGGTGATCTGTGAGCGGCCGTAGCCGCGCGTCATCTCGAAGAAGCTGCGCCCGTCGACCACCATCTCGATCAGCTTGCGCATCTTGTAGGCGCGACGCCGTTCTAGCGGCACGATCTCGAGCAGCGCGGGCTCGCACCGGTCGCGCACATCGCCGACGTCGAAGCGCGGGGGCGCGCTCCATGCGTTCTGAGGCATGTACGAGAGGAACTTTCGCATCTGTCGGAAGGCGTCTTCCTCGTCGTCGACGACGTTGTCGACGACCCCGCTGCGCCCATGCACTTTGGCGCTCCCGAGCTCTTCCTTGCTGGTTGCCTCGCCGAGGGCGCGCTCGACGACAGCCGGGCCTCCGGTCAGCACCTGGGCGGTGTCCTTCGTCATGAGCGAGAAGTGCGAGGCGGCGAGACGCCCGGCCGGATAGCCCGCGACCGGCCCGAGCGCAGCGCACACCACGGGGACACTCGCGAGTGCCTCCATGCAGAGCACATTCAGCATCGGTGGCGCCGTCATGTCGTAGCCCGAGCGACCGCGGGCGCCGCCGGTGCCGGTCACGCTCGCACCCCCGGCTTCGAGCAGCCGGACGAGGGGGAGCCGCCGCTTGATCGCGAGCTCGTCGACGTAGAGGCCCTTCTTCAGGCCCGCCGGCGAGTAGGCGCCGCCGCTCTGGGTGAAGTCGTCGCCCCCGATCACGACACGCCGTCCGCCGATCTCGGCGAGACCGACCACCGTGTTGGCCGGGGCGAAGGTCTCGTCGCCGGCCTCGCCGGTGTCGGAGCTGCCCGTGACGCGTCCGTGTTCGCGAAAGGTGTCTCGGTCGACGAGTGCGTCGATGCGCTCGCGTACGGTGAGGCGCCCACGACCGTGCTGCTTCTCGACGGCCGCGGCCCCCCCGTGTTCGAGGGCGCGCTTTCTGCGGCGTTCGATCTCGTCGACTTCGTTCTGCCAGGACATGCCGAGATCCTATCGCGCTCGGGCGCGCTAGGGCATGAAGGCGCCGCCGTTCAGGTGGAGCACCTGGCCAGTCACGTAGCGCGAGGCTTCCGTCGAGAGATAGAAGCAGGCGGCGGCCACGTCTTCGGGCTGTCCCAGCAGCCCGAGTGGATTGCGGCGCCGAGCCTTCGATCGGGCGTCGTCGAGCCTCGCTTCGTCGACGCGCCCGGCGTCGTCGCGTAGGTGGCGCTGGGTCATGCCGCCCTCGACGTAGCCGGGTGCGATGGCGTTGACCCGCACCCCGCTCGGTGCCAGCTCGACGGCGAGGGTGCGCGTGAGCGCGACGACCGCGGCCTTCGACATCGAGTAGGCGGCGAGCTTCGGGATCGCCGCGAACGCGCCCATCGAGGCCATGTTGACGACCGAGCCGCGTCCCCGCGCGGCCATGCGCCGGCCCGACGATTGGCAGGCGAACACGATCCCCTTCAGGTTGACCGACAACACGCGGTCGAGTTCGGCTTCGGCGAGGTCGAGCAGGTCGACATCACTGATGACACCCGCGAGGTGGATGCTCGCTGCGAGGCCGTCGCCGGCGGCATCGGCCGCCTCGACGAGCGCGTCGACCTGGCGCGCGTCGGTCACGTCGACGCGCTGGCGCTCGACGGCGAGACCCTCGCCGCGGAGGGTGTCGGCGTGCGCCTCGAGGCGCGGCTCATCGACGTCGCCCATCCAGACCCGGGCGCCGGCTTCGCCGAACGCGCGCGCCACTGCGAGGCCCATTTCGCTCGCCGCACCGAAGACGGTGACCGCCGATCCTTCGAAGGCGCGTGCGTCGTTCATGCGAGGCGCCTCACGTGCGGCGCCAGGCGTCGGGGCCCATCGGCGTGCCGGGGCAGGGGATCAGCAGCTCTTCGCGAAAGCGAGTGATCCAGTTGCGTCGGTAGCGCACCCACGACACCAGGCCCTCGTCGGGATGGTCGGCGGTGCCGAAGCCGCGCGCGTCGTCCATGGCGCGGCCGAGGTCGATGTGATCGCGCAGCGTCGTCGCCCAGATCGTGCAGACTTCGGTGTCGCACATCAGGGTCTCGAAGGCGCCGACGAGGCGATGCCCGTAGTCGGCGCGAACGGGGGCCCAGCGACGCGTCAGCTCGTGAATGTACTCGGGGCCGGCCCCCGGCTTCACCTCGGTGAGCTCGTGGACGAAGAGCTCTCCCTTGACCTGCTCAGCCCGAATCTGCTCGAGCGAGAGCGTGCCCGGCAGAGCGCCGAGCAGTCGGTCGAAGCCGCCGCTGCGCCGCTCATACGCCTTCTTCCACCAATCGGAGAGCTCGGCATTCGCCTCGCGCTTCAGGTTGGTCGCCTCGCAGAGCCGCTCCCATCCGGCCCAGCCGTCGACCAGCTCCCAGACGTTCACCACCTGAGGCCAGCGACCCGTCGAGCCCTGCACGTAGAACGTGCCCCAGAGCGTGAGGCCACGATCCGCAATACCCTCGCTGTCGAAGCCGACGACGCTCTCTTCCATGTATGGCACGGCACCATCGCCGACGATGTCGACGGTCTCGTGCAGGTAGAGCGGACGAGAGGGACGTTGGTCGGCGGTCATGCGCGAGGGGGCTCCCGGCGTCGAGTCGAGGGGTAGGCGTCGCGTGGGCCGCGGACGATAGGGCAGATCTCGACGAAGAGGTCTGCATCGACGGGTCGCGACGCGGCCCGATGAGACGCGAGGAGACGCGACATGGAGGTCGAGGGCAAGCACGTCGTCGTGACCGGTGCCGCCGGCGGGATCGGCGAGGCCTTGGCGAGACGATTCGCAGCGGAAGGCGCGCGCGCGGTGGGTCTGGCCGACGTCGACGGCGATCGGGTGCGCGGGGCGGCGAAGGCGATCGGGCCGGTCGCAGCGGCCGCCGAGGTCGACGTCGCCAGCCGCGCTCAGATCACCGCGCTGATCGACGAAGCCGAGGACCGCAGCGGTCCGATCGATCTGTTCTGCTCGAACGCCGGGATTGCGATCGCCGGCAACGTCGAGCTGCCCGAAGGCGACTGGCGGCGCATCTGGGACATCAACGTCATGAGCCACGTGCACGCCGCGCACGTACTCGTGCCCCGCATGATCGAGCGTGGGGGTGGGTGGCTGCTCAACACTGCGTCGGCCGCCGGTCTGCTCGCGCAGATCGGCTCGAGCCCCTACGGCGTGACGAAGGCGGCCGCGGTGGCCTTCGCCGAGTCGGTCGCCATCGAATACGGCGATCGCGGGGTCGGCGTCTCGGTGCTCTGTCCCCAGGCGGTGCGCACCAACATGACCGCCGGCAGCGAAGGCGGCGGGGTCGCGGGTGTCGACGGCATGATGGAGCCCGACGTGCTCGCCGACGCGGTGATCGAGGGGCTGCGCGCCGAGTCGTTCTTGATCCTGCCGCACGCCGAGGTGGCCGAGTACGTCGTGCGCAAGGCGGGGGATCGCGATCGCTGGCTGAAGGGGATGCAGAAGCTGCGCGACCGGTACGCGGGCAACACCCTCTAGCCAGCGTCAGATCACGCCGCGCTCGCGCAGCTCGGCCAGGCGTTCGTCGTCGACGTCGAGCGTTTCGCGCAGCACCTCATCGGTGTGTTCGCCGAGGCGGGGGAACGTCGTGACCGGCCCCTCCTGTGCACGCGAGAGCTTCACCGGATTGCCGACCACGAGCATGTCGCGCTCGCCATCGACCCGAGGCACCTCGATCAACATGTGGCGCATGGCGACGTGTGGGTCGTCGGCGATGTCCTCGGCGAGCTGGCTGGGGCCGGCCGCGATGCCCTCGGCGGCCAGTGCTTCGCACGCCTCGCGTCTCGTCTTGTCGTGGGCCCAGGCCTCGATGGCGGGGCGCAGCGTGGGCTCGATCTCACGCGCCCAGCCTTCACGGGTCGCGAAGCGCGGGTCGTCCTTCCACTCGGGGTGACCGATCATCGCGACGAGTCGCTCGAAGTGATGCTCGCGCACGCAGGAGATCACGAACCAGCCATCGCGCGCCTTGAAGCCCGCGACGATGGCGATCGAGCCCGCAGTTGCCCAGCCAGGGGGCGCACCCATCGAGTGCAGCTGGGGGATCATGTCGGCGAAGGCGAGCGTCGAGTCGTACATCGACACGTCGACGTATTGCCCGAGCCCCGTGCGGTGCCGGTGCTGCAACGCGCTGAGGATGCCGATCGTCGTGAACAGCGCGGCGGCGTTGTCACCGAGTGCGCCCGCGACGACCACCGGCGGCGGCTGCCCCTCCTTGCGGGTCGGCTCGTAGATGCCGGCCATGGCCTCGACGGCGGGCGCGTAGGCGGGCCAGTGGCGATACGGCGAGTTCGACAGATGGCCGAACCCCGAGATCGACACGTAGATCAGCTCGGGGTGATCGTCTTTGAGCGCGCCGTAGTCGAGCCCGAACCGCCCCATGACGCCGGGCGTGAAGTTCTCGGCGACGACGTCGAAGTGCGGGATCAGCGCCCGAAACAGGTCGCGGCCCTCGTCGCTCTTGAGGTCGAGGCAGATGCTTCGCTTGTTGAGGTTGTTGCGCAGGTAGGTCGCGCCCACGGTGTGCCCATCGTCGTCGCGCAGCGACGGCTGCGAGTAGCGACCCGTGTCGCCGCGCCCGGGCGGTTCGATCTTCACCACCTCGGCGCCCAGGTGTGCGAGTAGCTGGGTGGCGTAGGGGAGCGCCTGCATCTGCTCGGCAGCGAGGATCTTCAGGCCTTCGAGGGGCTTGCCCCAAGCCCCACGCTCCGCGTTGGCGACGTCTCCGATTCGCATCCGCCAAGTATAGGAGCCCGGTCGCCGAGCGGGACGACGCAGCGCTGATCGATCGGTGACGAGCGCCGATTCGGCATGAACGTGTTCCGATTCATCGAGAGGCGAGGCTCGGTCGCACATCGCCCCGATGATCGGTTTTGATTAACCTCCGCACTGCGCCCGCAGCGGCGACGAGGAGAGAGCCCATGCATGAAGGACTCGCGCGACGAGTGGACGAGCTGGTCGACTGCGGCTGGGAGCCGCGCACCACCACCGAGACGAGCGCCGCGCTGCACGGCCGCCGGCCGTTCAACTTCTGGATCTTCCTGCTCGTGGTCGTCTTCTTCCCGCTCTTCGGCGGCATCATCTATCTGATCTTCTGGCTGTCGACCTCGCGCGCGACGCTCTTTCTGCACGCCGAGGGCGACGAGGTCGTCACGTCGGGCGACGTCTGGTTGGTGAAGCTGCAGGAGGAGCAGCGCGAGGCGTACGTCGAGAAGGCGCGTCAGATCAAGGAGCGAGGCTTCTTCGCGGTCGCCTGGCCTCAGCTGCTCGCGTTTCTCGTCTTTCTCGCTCTGTGGATCTGGCTGATCCGGTCGTACGCGTAGGGGGCCACGCGCGAGGGCATCATCCGCCGATGACGCCGTCGCGGCGCAGCCGGTCGAGCTCGTCGGGCGAGCGCCCGAGCAGTTCGCTCAGCACCTCGTCGGTGTGTTCTCCGAGCCCGGGGAACGTGCGCACGGGGCCCTCGGCCATCTTCGAGAGCTTGATCGGGTTGCCGACGACGTGCATCGGCGGTGCGCCGTCGGGCCGTTCGACCTCGACGATCATGTTGTGATCACGCACATGCGGATCGGCCAACAGGTCGGCTGCGCGGTTGCTTGGCCCCGCCGCGACGCCGCCAGCGCAGAGCAGTTCGCAGGCTTCGAGCTTCGTCTTGTCGGCCGCCCAGGCCTCGACAGCAGGTCGTACCTCGGGTTCGATGAGCGCGTTCCACTGGTCTCGGTCGGCGAAGCGGGCGTCTTCGAGCCATTCGGGCCGACCGATCACTGCGGCCAACGCGCGCAAGTGGGGCTCGCGGATCACTTCGATGACGAAGTCGCCGTCGCGTGCGGCGAAGCCTTCGATGATCCATGGGCCGCCCTGCGAGATGCGCTCGGCCCCCATCGAGGCCATGAACGGCACCATGTCGGCCATCGCGATCATCGCGTCGTACATCGCGATGTCGACGTGTTGCCCGGCGCCGGTCGCGTCGCGGTGGCGAAGCGCCGCGAGTAGGCCGATGGCTGCGAACATGGCCGAACCGATGTCACCGAGGGCCCCGGCGACGAGGGGTCGCAGGTGTTCCCCGTCGCGTCGATTTTGTTCATAGAACCCGGCCATCGCCTCGGGGATCGGGGCGTAGGCTGGCCAGTTCGCGTAGGGGCTCGGCTTGAGGTTGCCGAAGCCCGAAACGGAGAGCAGGATCACCCGCGGATCGACCCGCTCGAGATCGGCGTAGCCGAGCCCGAGGCGGTCGAACGCGCCCGGCCGAAAGTTCTCGGCGACGACGTCGAAGTGGGGCACGAGCTCGAGGAAGAGGTCGCGTCCAGCGGGCTTCTTGAGGTCGAGCCCGATGCTGCGCTTCGACAGGTTGTTGCGCAGGTACGTCGCGCCCACCTGGCGGCCATCGGGGTCGACGAGCGCCGGCTTCGAGCCTCGCGCCGAATCGCCGTGCTCGGGATGCTCGACCTTCACGACATCGGCGCCCATGTGGGCGAGCAGCTGCGTCGCGTAGGGCAGCGCCTGCATCTGCTCGGCGGCGAGGATGCGCACGCCCTCGAGCGGCTTGCCCCAGCGCGCGCGCTCGGGCTCCTTGATCTCGCCAACGCGCATCGAGCCTCCTTCCGCCCTGCTCGCAGCCGGCCCGGCTTGTCCAGGTTGGGCGGCTGTCGAAGATACTATACGCTGCGTCTCGAAAATCGAACGCGCGCCGATGGCGCCCGGGAGCCCGCATGGACTTCGATCTGCTGCCCGAAGAGCAGACCTTCGCCGAAGAGGTCGAGCGCTTCCTCGCCGCCCACCAGAGCGACGAGACGATGGACGCCAACCCCGAACAGCTCTCGCAGACCGTCGAGACGCCCGCGAAGCGCGCGCTCATGCGACAGATCGCGGAGCAGGGCTGGCTCGGCATGTCGTGGCCGAGCGAGTACGGGGGGCAGGAGCGCAGCGGGATCTACGACTTCATCCTGACCGAGGGCCTCTCTCGCTACGGCGCCCCGCAGCCGGGCAAGGGCGTCGGCATCGTCGGCAAGACGATCATTCGTCACGGCAACGATCGGTTGAAGGCCGAGTTCCTGCCGCAGATCGTGCGCGGCGAGATCGAGTTCGCCATCGGCTACAGCGAGCCCCAGGCCGGCAGCGATGCGGCCTCGATGGCGCTGAAGGCCGTGCACGACGACGAGCGCGGCGGCTGGGTGCTGAACGGCCACAAGATCTGGACGACGTCGGCGCATTTTGCCGACTGGTACTGGGTCGGCGCGCGCACCGGCGAGCACAAGCACAAGGGCATCACGCTCTTTCTCGTCCCGATGGACCACGCTGGGCTCGAGATTCATCCGACGTGGACGATCGGCGACGAACGCACCAACGAGGTCTACTTCGAGAACGTGTTCGTGCCCGACGACTACGTCGTGGGCGAGGTGGGCAAGGGCTGGACCTACATCTGCGAGGCCCTCGACCTCGAGCGCTTCGCGATGCTGCCGATCGGCCCGATGGAGAAGAAGGTCGAGGCCTACTGCGAGTGGGCTCGCAGCGCCACGCAGGATGGCGAGCCCGTCAAGGACGACCCGAAGGTGCGCGAGACCGTCGCGCGCAACGCCACCGAGCTCGAGGTGGCGCGCATGCTTCAGCGCAAGGTGATCAGCGAAGCGCTGAAGCAGCGGGTGCCGACCGTCGAAGCCGCGATGTACAAGCTGTTCCAGAGCGAGCTCGGCAAGCGGGTGGCCGATCGTGCGCTCGAGACCCTGGGCCACGACGGTCAGCTGAAGCCGGGCGAGAAGGGCGCGCCCCTCGACGGCCGGTTCGAGCGGTCGTACCGCTACACCGTGGTCGACACGATCGGTGGGGGCGCGAGCGAGATCCAGAAGAACATCATCGCGACGCGCGGGCTGGGGCTGCCCAAGAACTTCTAGCAGGGCGCCCCATCGCCCGGGCCGACGCCAGCGGCCCCATTCTCCAATCGAATCGAGCATCTGCGGCGCAGCAAGCATGCGCCGACTTTCGCGTTGACTTTTGGTTAACGATCGAGTTAACTAAATGACATCGCGCCGATCCGGTCGTCTCCCCGGCGCTTCGAAGGAGATCGCATGTCCTCGCAACCCCCTGCCGGCCAGCCCCAGATCACCCCGACGCTGATGTACGCCGATGTGCCCGGTGCCATCGCCTGGATCGAGAAGGCCTTCGGCTTCACGACGAAGGTCCGCATCGAGGATGGCGATGGAAATGTCGTGCACTGCGAGCTCGAATACGGATCGGGCGCCGTGAGCCTCGGTGGACCGACCGATGCGGCGCGGGCGCCGAATCAGCTCGACGGCCACTACACGTCGAGCCTCTACATCTTCGTCGACGACATCGACGCGCACTACGAACGCGCGAAGGCCGCCGGGGCGCGCATCGTGCGTGAGCTCGAAGATCAGGGCTACGGCGATCGAACCTATGGCTGCGAAGACCTCGAGGGGCACCTCTGGTACTTCGGCTTCCGCTACGACCAGGCCGCCTGGGACGAGTCGCTCGAGCAGTTCGACGTCGTCACCCAGGCGAAGCGAGAAGGCGAGGGCAAGTGATGCCGTCTCTCACATCTCACGACCCGAGAGCGATCGTTTCGACGCTGCCGCCGATGGAGTTCCGCCAGCTCGAGGCGTTCAACCAGGGCCACATCGGCGTGTTCCAATGCGGGGAAGGAGTGTCGCCCTGGGAGCGGCATCCCGATGACGACGAGCTGCTCTTCGTGCTCGAGGGCGAGGTCGACCTGATCGTGATGTTCGACGACGGACAGGTGACCACGACCGTCGAGGCGGGCTCGCTCTTCGTCGTCCCGCGCGGCCGCTGGCACCGTCATCACGTACGCAAGACCCTCGCGGAGCTCTATCTCACACCGGGTGCCACCGAGCACTCCAAAGCAGATGATCCGCGGAAGAAGAAGGAGGTCTGAATCGATGCAGCGCTTCATCCCCTACCTGGCGTACCAGGACGCTCCGGCGGCCATCGACTTTCTCGAGCGCGCTTTCGGCTTCGAAGAGCAGTCGCGGTACCCGATGCCCGACGGTCGGGTCGGGCACGCCGAGCTCAGCCTCGCCGGCGGCACGCTCTATCTGGCCTCGGCGTACGAAGAGATGGGCTTCTCGACGCCGCGATCACTCGACGCCGTTCACAGCCAGGTCTACGTGCAGATCGAAGACGTCGACGGGCACTTCGCGCGCGCACGCGAAGCCGGTGCAACGATCGTCGCCGAACCCATGGAAGAACACGGCACCCGCATGTACCGCGCCGTCGATCCGGAGGGGCATCGGTGGATGTTCGCCAGCCCTATCTCGGAGGCGGACGCGTGAGCGCGGCCGTCGACCTCGACGCCACGTTCCAGGCCCTGGCCGATCCGACCCGGCGCGGCGTCATCGAGCTGCTGCGCACCGAGCCGCGGCGCGCCGGTGAACTGTCGTCGCGGCTCGACACGAGTCGACCCGCCATGAGCCGGCATCTCCGCGTGCTCCGCGAGAACGGTCTCGTCGACGAGGCGCCTTCGCCGGAGGATGCGCGCGGCCGTGTGTACCGCCTGCGGCGTGAGCCGTTCGAAGCGCTCCACGATTGGATCGACGAGGTCGAGGCCTTCTGGACCGATCAGCTCGATGCGTTCCGCGTGCACGCCGAGTCTCGGTCGAGACGCCCGGCGAAGGATCCGGTCGAATGAACGCCGTACGCGGCGCCGAGACAGTCGTCGTTTCGACGGTGGTCGCCGTCGAGCCCGACATGGCCTTCGAGATCTTCACGGAAGACGTCGACGCCTGGTGGAAGCGCGGCGTGCGCTACCGCGCGCCCGGAGACGACGTGATGCGCTTCGAGCCGGGTCCGAGCGGTCGACTGATCGCCGAGGCATCGAACGGAGACGTGCGCGAGATCGGCAAGGTCGTCGAGTGGGCGCCCGCCGAGGGGCGCCTCGTCTTTCGGTTTCGGGGCACGAACTTCGCGCCCGACGAAGAGACCGAGGTCGCCGTGCACTTCGAGCCGGTGACCGAGGGCACCCGGGTCACGCTCGAGCATCGCGGTCTCGATGCCCTGCGCCGCGATCATCCCGCACGACACGGGCTCGAGGGTACGGCGCTCGTCGCCCTCTACGGCACCTGGTGGGGGGACATGCTGGTCGAGCTGCGGGTGCGAACGGCTCAGGCCGACTAGGGGCCGACTCGGCGCCGACTGGGGGCAGGGTCGGGGTCGACCCCCCGACCCTGCCCGGTCGTGCGCGGCGCGGCGCGGTGGGCGCGGCCGCGCAGGTGCCGCTCAGCGCGCCCGACCTCGTCTTCGATGCGCGACGTCGCGCAGCATCCACACGGTGATCATTGCAAGGCCAGCGATCAGCAGGGCGACCGATCGCGTGCTCAGGGCCGGGACCGGGGCCGGCAGCTTGCCGATGGCGTTGAAGCTGGCTGTCACCCCGTCGAACAGGCCTTCGCCATCGAACTCGACCGAGGTCGCGCCTCCCGGCGTGTGTCGGATCAGGTCACTCGACTCGAGCGTCACGCCGCCGAGGGTGCCGTTGCTGATGGCCACCGTGATGATGAGGTCGCCCGTCGGCGTGACGTGCAGCCCCTCGATGTTCTTCTGTGACAGGGTGCCCGTGATCTCGTCCTGGTCGAAGAAGATCGTCGCGGTGTCGCTGTCGGGGTCGTACTTGACCAGATCTCCGTGACGAAAGGTCAGGCCGCCGAGGGTGGCGTTGCCGGTCGTCGAGAGGATGAGATTGCCGTCGTCGGGGCCGCCCTCGATGAGATAGACCGCGTCGACGTTGACGGCGGTCGACCCGAACAAGTTGACGTCGAAGAACTCGCTGGCCGTCCCGGTGTCGGGGTCGAACTCGAAGATGTCTCCGGCCAGATAGAACACGCCATCGACGGTCGATGCGGTTGCCGTCGAGAGCAGGTAGTGACCGTTGCTCATCAGGTGGATCGCGTCGAGATCTTCCTGGACGGCTCCGAAGATCGTCGATTCAGCCACGACTTGCGCCGGGGGGTCGTTGTTGAGGATGGCGCCCGCTCCAACGGTCTGGCCGTTGAGGATGAGCTCGTGTGGCACGGTGGCGTCGTCCTTGAACGAGATCAGATTGCCGCTCCATGCGGGCGATGCAGCGAATGCGATCGAGAGCAGCAGGGCGAACGCGAGGGTCGAACGTCGGCTTGAAGTGTCCACTTGGACCGTTTCTCCTTGGCGGGTTGAGAGCGCGACGCTCGGCCATGCGGCGATTGAGTTGCGGCGATCTTCGACGCGGTGGCAGAACGTCGAACCAGCAGGTGGGTCCCTTCTATCACCGGGCTCGAAAACCGGGCAAGCCATAATCAACACCGTTATGTGACAGTTCGGAATGCACCTTTGACGAGCGGCGTCAGCGGCGAGGGGGCATGCCCGCGGCGGCTCGTCTGCGCGGGGCGATCTGCCCCTACCTGATTGGGGGGCAAGAATGGTGTCGACCCACTTGAATGAGTGAATGTCAGCAGTCGGTGTGACGGGGTCTCGGCCGTAGACGGCGTCTCATCGAACCGGTCGCGACACCGAACAGGCCAGCATCCGAGCCGCACGTCGTGGCGCAGCGCGTCGCGTGTTCGTCCGCCGAATCGAGAAAATCTGCACTGTGGGTTCGTTTTCGCCTGACAGGAGCGCCATAGAGCCCTGGCTTCGAGGCGAGGGGATCCCGGCATGGCCCGAGCGCCCGGGTCGCGCATCAGGCCTCGGGCGTGCCGCGAGAGGGCGGGCTCGAGCCGACCCGCGCGCTTCGCCCGTCTGCGGGGATGGGAGAGTCGGTCGCAGCAGGGCGAATAGAGGGCGCCTCAGCGCGTCCTGGAGGCCAAGGCGGGCCCGCGGGGGCCGATTTACAATACGCGACGTATCGTATATGTTCTATCCCGCCTGAACGATCCAGGCATCGCCAGCCCAACCTCGCGACGCCCGCCCGAGCGGCTCGGAGCGTCGGCCCAGCGCCAGGAGCCCCCGATGAACTTCGAATTCTCCGACGAGCAGAACGCCTTCCTGAAGGACGTCGAGCAGTTCCTCGACGCCAACGACGACGGCAGCGGTGACGTCTTCGACGTGACCCGCGAGAACATGGCGCAGATCGTCGACACCCAGGACCGGCGCGACTTCATGAAGAAGATGGCCGACAAGGGCTGGCTCGGAATCACGTGGCCGAAGGAGCTTGGCGGACAAGAGGGCGAGGGCGTCTTCGAGTATCTGCTCAACGAGGCGCTCGCCTATCGCGGAGGCCCGCAGATCGGCAAGGGTGTCGGCATCATCGGCAAGACGCTGATTCGACACGGCAATGAGAAGCTCAAGGCCGAGTTCCTGCCGAAGATCCTCAACGCCGAGGTCGAGTTCGCGGTCGGCTACAGCGAGCCCCAGGCCGGCAGCGATGCGGCGAACATGCAGCTTCGTGGCATCCATGACGACGAGCGGGGCGGCTGGGTGCTGAACGGCCAGAAGATCTGGACCACCTCGGCGCACTTCGCCGACTGGTACTGGGTGGGCGTGCGCACCGACCCCGAGAACAAGCATGGCGGCATCACGCTGATGCTCGTGCCTATGGATCACCCCGGTCTCGAGGTGCACGCGACCTGGACGATCGGCGACGAGCGCACGAACGAGGTCTACTTCAAGGACGTCTTCGTGCCCGACGACTATGTGGTCGGCGAGGTCGGCAAGGGGTTCGGCTACATCAGCGAGGCCCTCGATCTCGAGCGCTTCACGATGTTCACGTTCTCGCCGATCAAGCAGCGCCTCGAGCTGCTCGTCGACTACGTGAAGAACGAGACCCGCGACGGTGAGCCCCTCAAGGCTGATCCGAAGGTCCGCTCGAAGATCGCCGAGCTCGCCACGCAGGCCGAGGTCGCTCGCGTGTTGGGCCTGGATTTCGTCTCGAAGGCCGGCATCGGCAAGAAGCCGCCGACGACCGAGGCGTCGATGTACAAGCTGTTCGCGACGGGCTTCTCGAAGAAGCTCGCCAACGCGAGCATGGACATCGGTGGCCCGGGCGCACAGCTGCGCGTGGGCACCGAAGAGGCACCCATGAAGGGCCGCGCCGAGTCGACCTACCGCTACACCGTGATCGACACGATCGGCGGCGGCGCCTCGGAGATCCAGAAGAACATCATCGCGCGCCGCGGTCTCGGGCTGCCGAAGAACTTCTAGGTCGAAGCGACTCGAATGGTCCCCTCCGTCTCGAACGCGCCCCCCGCGCCCAAGACCTCGTTGCTCGAGGGCGTGACCGTGCTCAATCTCGCGAGCGTCGGTCCGGCCGCACGTGCCTCGCGCACGCTGGCCGACTATGGCGCGCGCGTGATCCAGGTCGCGCCGGTGTCGAAGAAGGGCGCGAAGCAGATCGTGCCGCCGTTCCACACCTACGGTGCCGGCCGCGGGATCGAGCGGATGCGCTTCGACCTCAAGAGCGATGTGGGGCGCGAGGCGCTGCTCGAGGTGGTGGCGATCTCGGACGTGCTCATCGAGAGCTATCGGCCGGGCGTCGCCGCGCGGCTCGGGCTCGGTTGGGATGACCTGCGGGCCGTCAACCCGCGCCTCGTCTACTGCTCGACGAGTGGCTACGGACAGACCGGGCCCGCCGCCGACTGGGCGGGGCACGACATCAACTATCTGGCGATGAGTGGCTATCTGGCCTGCAGCGAGCCGCGCGCGGACGGAGGGCCGCCGATCCCCGGCGCGACGGCGGCCGACAGCGCGGGCGGTGGCATGCACGCGGTGCTCTCGATCATGGCGGCGCTCGTTCGGCGCAGCGTGTCGGGGGAGGGCACCTACCTCGACGTGTCGGCCACCGAGGGGGTGCTTTCCCTGATGTCGCTCTCGATCGACCAGTACCTCGCCACCGGCGAGGTCGCCGGCTCGCGCCAGGTGCTGCTCACGGGTCGCTACGCCTGCTACGACGTCTACGCCTGCCAGGGCGGGGGCTGGATCTCGGTCGGCGCCATCGAGCCGCACTTCTACCGCAACCTCTGCGAGCGCCTGGGTTGCCCCGAGTACGCGGCGCACCAGATGGACGATGCGAAGCAGGACGAGATCCGCGCTGCGTTCTCGGCCGCGTTTGCGAAGCGCACCCGGGACGAGTGGGCGGCCGAGCTGGCGCCGAACGACACGTGCGTGGCGCCGGTGCTCTCGATCCCCGAAGTCGTCGATGACGCGCACCACCGCGCGCGCGGGCTCTTCATGAAGGCCCACCACGACGAAGCAGGTGAGTTCGAGCAGATGGCGCCGATGCTGGCGGGCTGCATCCGTGAGCAGCCCGAGACGCAGGTGCGTCCGCCCTTCGAAACCGATACGCGGCGTGTGCTGACCGAGGCGGGGCTCGACGAGTCCCGGGTCGATGCGCTCGTCGAAGCCGGCGCCGTCGAGTAGCGACGGGCCGCGCCAAGCCAACGGGGAGAGCCGACATGGCCGAAGAGTTGCCCGCCGAAGTCCAGGGTTGGATCGGCAAGGAGCGATACAAGGAGCGGGGCGAGTTCCCCGTCGAGCGTGGCTACATCTGGACGACGTGCTCGTCGGTCGAGAATGGCAACCCGCTCTTCTGGGACGACGAGACGGCAACCGAGCTCACCTCGGGTCCGATCGCGCCCCCGACGATGATCTCGGTCTGGTTCCGCCCGCACCTCTGGGCACCGGGTCGCACGAAGCAGGCCCAGCCGCTGCAGATCCACTTCGATCTGAAGGAGGCGCTCGACCTGCCCGAGGCGGTGATGACCGACAACACCATCACCTTCTATGACCCCGTTCGACCCGGCGACATGCTCGAGACCTGCCAGGTGCTGCATTCGGTCAGCGAACACAAGACGACCAAGCTCGGCACGGGTCGTTTTTGGGTCATCGAGGTGCGGTACACGAATCAGGACGGCGATCTGGTCGCCGTCGAGAGCTACACCGGCTTTGGCTACAAGCGCGGCTAGACCGAATGCGACGAGAGAGGATGCGTC
The DNA here is from genome assembly GCA_965250285.1 of Myxococcota bacterium. Lineage (GTDB taxonomy): Bacteria > Myxococcota_A > UBA9160 > UBA9160 > UBA4427 > CAYYSY01. The sequence continues at coordinate 3,040,714 of OZ252299.1, read as the reverse complement.
ATGAGTGAGACTGCGAACCTGACCCTGGGCGACGTGAGCGAAGGCGCCGATCTGCCCGCGCTCAGCTACGACGTGTCGGCGACCACCGTCGTGCTCGGCGCGCTGGCGAGCCGCGACTTCCGCCCGATGCACCACGACAAGGATTTTGCCCAGAATCGAAACGGCGTGAAGGACATCTTCCTCAATACGCCGAACCAGGCCGCGTGGTTCGAACGCTATCTGACCGACTGGACCGGCCCGAAGGGTCGCCTCGGCAAGATCCAGTTCCGCATGAAGAACTCGGTCTTCCCGGGCGACACGATGGTATTCACGGGCAAGGTCGAGAAGGTCGGGCAGGACGAAGCCGGCTGCGGCTGGGTCGATCTGGCGCTGAACCTCGCGGTCGGCGACACCACCGTGACCGACTGCTCGGCCCGCGTGGCCGTGCCGGTCGATGCCGACGACAACCCCTGGCAGCGCAAGGGCGGCGACTGGAAGCCCTAGCGCGACACCCGGCCGCAGGGCCGAATGCACACTGATCGGCTCTGTGCCCCGAGGCGCAGCCGATGCGAGAGGAGCCCCCGATGGATCTGGACTTCAGCGAAGAACAGGAGATGCTGCGCGAGATGGTGCGCGGCGTATGCAACGAGCAGTGCCCGATCGAGGTCGTGCGCAAGCTCGAGGACGACCCCGTCGGCTACGCCAAGGATTTCTGGTCGCAGCTCGGCGATCTGGGGGTGCTCGGCCTGCTGATCCCCGAGACGTATGGCGGTGGCGGCATGTCGCTGCTCGAGGGTGTCGTGGTCTACGAAGAGTTCGGCCGCTCCCTGGCGCCGACCCCGCACTTCGTGAGCTGCGTGCTCGGCGCGGGCACGCTTCTGGCCGCCGGCACCGACGACCAGAAGGAGACCTGGCTGCCGAAGCTCGCCAGCGGCGATGCGATCTTCTCGGTCGCGTGGCTCGAGCCGGGCAACGGCTACGGCGCCAAGGGCGTGCAGCTGCGCGCGGAGCGCGATGGCGACGACTTCGTCGTGAGCGGCGTGAAGCGCCACGCCCTCTTCGCGAGCTCGGCCGATCGTTTGATCGTGCCGGTGCGCACGGGCGACGGCGAAGAAGACGTCACGCTCTTGCTCGTCGATCCCAAGGCGTCGGGCGTGTCGCTCGAGCAGCAGAAGAGCCTCGCCAGCGATACCCAGTACCAGGTGACGTTCGACGGTCTGCGCGTGCCGGCGAGCGACACCGTGGGCGACTGGCGCACGTGGCACAACCTCATGCTCGATGGCGCGATCCTGCTGGCGGCCCTCGCGACCGGTGGCGCCGACCGCGCGCTCGAGATGACGGTCGAGTACTCGAAGGAGCGCACCCAGTTCGACAAGCCCCTCGGTGCATTCCAGTCGCTGAGTCACTACATGGCCGATGCGGCCACGAACGTGAACGGCGGCAGGACGCTGGTGTACGAGGCCGCCTGGGCCCGGGCCGAGGGCCGCGACGTCGCCACCCTCGCGCCGATGGCGAAGCTGTTCACGAACCAGACCTACCGCGACCTGACCGCCATGTCGCTTCAGGTCTTCGGCGGTGTCGGCTTCACGATCGAGTACGACGCGCAGCTCTACTTCCGCCGCGCGAAGCAGCTGCAGGTCAGCTTCTGGGATACGTCGCATCTCGAGAAGCTGATCGCGGCCGAGGTGCTCGACAACTAGACCGGCCTCGCCCGCGCGCGATCCACAGAGCGCCGTCCCGATCGGGGGCGGCGCTCGCGTTTTGTAGGGACGGATCAGTCGGTCGAGGCCCGGGCACGGCGCGCATCGGCCCAGCCGCCGGGGGTCACGCCGTCGACGAACACCTCACGCTGCGAGAAGTACCAGATCCCGCCACGCTGCGTGTATCGATCGACGTAGCGACCCCAATGGTCGACGCCGTCGCTCGTGAGCACGACGAAGTAGCACTGGCCTCGTGCGGCCACGGGGCTCTCGACGTCGATGCGATGCGTGGCCGTGAAGTGGCGAATGAAACGGCGCTCGCCGGCAGAGCCATCGGTCCCCGACGGCCTGCGCACGCCCTCGAAGAACGCGCGAATCGCAGCGGCGCCCTCGTGACGGCCCCATGGCCCGACATCCATGACCGCATCGTCGGCGAACAGCGAGATCATCTCTTCGAGCTCGTCTGCGTCGCCACACGCGTTGTATCGCGCGACCAGGTCGCGGGCGCTCTCTCGGGCGATCAGCTCCCAGACTTCCATGGCGCGCCTAGTACGCGCCCTGGGCTTCGAAGATCGCCCGCGGGTTGGCCGTCGTCATCGCGTCGATCTGGGCATCGTCGACCCCGCCGCGCTTCAAGGCGGGGATCACGTCCTCGGGGACGTGTCTGAAGTGCCAATTCTTGAACACCGTGCGCAGACCGGCGTCGATCACGTCCTGGGGCGCGAAGTCGATATGGCAGCAGGCGTCGTGGCTCAGCACCATCTTGTCGGCATAGCCGCGCTGGCAGAGCTCGGCGATGACCTTGACGCGCATGTCGGTGTCGACGGGGCGGTCGATCCCGAAGCGGTCCATGCCGATGTAGCTGCCCTTCGCGAGGACGCGTTCGATGTAGTCGAAGTCGTTGGTGTCTCCCGTGTGACCGATGACGACGCGCCCGAGGTCGACCCCCTCGTCTTCGAACACGATCTGCTGGGCCGGTCCCGTATCGGCCGCTGGATCGGTGTGGGTCGAGATGGGGATGCCGGTCGCACGATGGGTCTTGGCTGCGGCGCGCAGGAGCTTCTCGTTGATCGGCGTCACGCCGTCGTGGTCGGTGGCGCACTTGATGATGCCCGCCCGGGCGTCGGTGCCCTGGATGCCCCGCTCGACGTCGCGGACGAACCACTCAGCGATGCGATCGGGCTCCCAGCCGCCCATCCACGGCTCTTCGTGGTAGTACAACCCCGTCGCCGCGATGACGTTGATCTCGGCGCCCTCGGCCACGGCCCGCATGACGTCGATGTCACGACCGAGATTGATCGGCGTGAGATCGACCAGGGTCGAAACGCCGCATGCCTTGACGAGTTTGGCTTCCTCGGTGGCGAACTCGATCACCTTCTGGGTGTCGACCCAGTCGTCGTAGGCGGCCCGCATGCCGGGGTTCGCGATCATGATGTGCTCGTGCATCAGAGTGAAGCCGAGGTCGGCGCTGTCGATTGCACCGGTGATCGTCTGGACCTTGGGCATCGGGTGCTCCTTCGTCGCGGTCGTCCGCGCGTGGGCAGGCCGCCATCATAGACCGGGGCGCCCCGGCCGTGCGAGGTCGCTACCCTGAGACGTCATCGGGGCCCCGCGCCGAGCGTCCGCCCGACCACAGGATCTCCACGCTTGAGTCTGCGATTTCTCGATGCCTGCGTCGTGCTCCTCTACATGGTCGCGATGGCGGCCATGGCGCTCTGGTTCGGGCGCAAGAACACCGACACCGAGGAGTACTTCGTCGGCGGGCGGCGGTTCCCCGGCTGGGTGATCGGGCTGAGCATGGTCGGCACGGCGATCAGCTCGGTGACGTTTCTCTCGATGCCGGCCGACGCATTCAAGACGTATTGGCTGCGCTTCCTGCCCTATGTGTTCGTCCCCATCGCGGGGCTGATCGCCGCGCTCGTGTTCATCCCCTTCTATCGCCGCGGTCGCACCACGACGGCGTACGAGTACCTGGAGGCGCGCTTCGGCCCGTCGGTCCGTGTCTACGGTGCGCTCACCTATATCGGGGCCCAGCTGCTTCGGCTCTCGCTCGTGCTCTACCTGCTCGCCCTGCTGGCGCATTCGCTCACGGGCCTCGACGAAGGCCTCTGCATCGTGCTCGTCGGCGTCTTCGTCGCGGCCTACACGATCGTGGGCGGCATCGACGGCGTGATCTGGACCGACGTCGTCCAGACCGTCGTGCTCGCGTCGGGCAGCCTGCTGTGTCTGGGCATCATCGTGGCCGAGCTGCCCGGCGGGCTCGGGCAGATCTTCGAAGTCGCCAGCGCGTACGACAAGTTTGCGCTCGGGTACTGGGATGGCGAGCGTGTCGTGCACATGAGCTGGGGCTTCGATCTCGGCGAGAAGACGATCCCTCTGATGATCCTGATGAGTGCGACGTTCTTTCTGACCGAGTACGTGACGGCGCAGCACTTCGTGCAGCGCTACTGCGCGGCGAAGAGCCTGAAGGAGGCGCGGCGCGGCATGCTCGTGAGTGTCCTCGTCGCGATGCCGACGTGGACCTTCTACATGTTCCTCGGCACGGCGCTCTTCGTGTACTTCCAGGTCTTTCCCGCGCCCGAGGCGACGGCGATGCTCGACGGTGGCGAGCGACCCGAAGGCATCGTGCCCTTCTTCGTGCTGAATCACTTGCCGGTCGGGCTGGCGGGCCTCGTGATCGCGGCGGCGCTGGCCTCGGGCATGTCGTCGCTCGACTCGAGCATCAACGCCGTCGCCACCGTTGGCATCGTCGACATCTACAAGCGCATGATCGCGCCTGATCGCGACGATCGGCACTATCTGCACGTGGCGTGGGGCATCGCCGCGGTCACGTCGCTCGCGATGCTCGCCGGCGCCTGGGGGCTGCTGCACGCCGAGTCTCGCACTCTGCAAGACACGTCGATCAAGCTGACGGCGCTGCTCGGCGGCGGCATCCTCGGCATCTACCTGCTCGGTTTCCTGACCCGGGTCGGCGATGCGCGGGCCGTCTGGATCGGCATCGCCTGCACCGCGACGTTCACGCTCTGGACGCTCGGTCTCTTTCCCGAGGCCTGGACGGTCCCCTTCGACACGTACTACACCGCGTTCATCGGGAACGTCACGAGCTTCGGCGTCGGGTTCGGTGCGGCGCTGCTGCTGCCCCGCCGAGAGCGCGACCTCGAGGGCCTCACGGTCTTCGACGAGACCGAGCGCCCCTCGTGAACGTGCCTTAGCGAGATGGAGATCGAGAGATGGCGACACAACACGATGACGTCGGGGCGCTCGCGCGCGAGGTGGCGGCTCTGCGACAGCGCGTCGACGAGCTCGAGGCGTTCCAGGCGATCCAGAACCTGAAGTCGCGCTACGGCGCGCTCGCCGACCGACGCTACACGCGCAAGGGCCCGAAGAGCGAAGCCGAGATCGCCGAGGCCGCCGACGCGCTCGTCGCGCTGTTCACGAGCGACGCGGTGTGGGACGGCGGCGCGACGCTGGGCGTCGCCGAGGGGCACGACGCGATTCGGGCACGCTTCCTCTCGCCGACGCTGCAGTTCAGCTGGCACTACTTCGTGAAGCCCGAGATTCGAATCGATGGAGACACCGCCACGGGCACGTGGGACATCCTCGCCCCGTGCACGATGCCCGACGGCACCGCGATGTGGATGTCGGGGGTCGAGCACGACCGGTATCGGCGCGAGCGTGGGGTGTGGCTCCACACGCACATGAAGCTCGAGCCCGTCTTCATGGTGCCGTTCGCCAGGGGGTGGGGCACCGACGACCGCGGCTGACGCGGGCCCGGGCCGGCGCCGTGTCGGTGCGGCTCGGCTCGGTGACCGGCCCGCGGGCCCGGCGGCCGGGCGCGGTCGAAGACTGCCGGAAGGCTTGGGTGGGTGGCCTTCGGCAGCGACGGCTGCATTCTCGTGAGGGCATGTTGCCGGTATGCTTCCGATCCGCTGCGCGCGGGGTCGAGGCGTTCGAAGGTCGTGCGCAACGATTGGCCTCACCGCGGCCACTCACAGCGACGACGTGCGCGGCGGCGCGCACGCGTGTGCCGCCAGATCAGGGACGACTCTTGCTCGCATCCACCCATCGCATGATCACCGGGCTGCTGGCCGCCGGCTCTCTCTGGCTTGCCGGGCCGACGCTCGCTCAGGAGATCGACCGCAAGCCGGCCGTCGACGGTGTGAACGCGAGCCTCTTCGGCGGCTACGGCTACGCCGAGCGCGCAGGGGCCACGCTCGACGCCGGCGGCTCGACCGTCTATCTGCCGTCGGTCGAGATCGGCGGCCCGGTCGTCGCTGGCCGCCTGACCTTTCCGATTGGGGAGCGCTTCGGTGGTCGCGTGCTGGCATCGGGTGAGCTGCGCGGCGCAGACGAGGGCGCAACGCCGGTCAGCCCCGCGGACGACAGCTACGGCTATCTCGTGCGCGCGGGCTTCGACCTCTTCACGCGAGATCCCGACGCTGGCTTCTTTCGCCTCGGCTACCGCTTTCGCTACGGCGACCCGGCGCTCGATGGAGCGAACGACGAGGTGACCCACGGTGTCTCTCTTGGCCTGGGCGCATACATTCCTGACCAGGGTCTCGGTCCGATCGACTGGCAGACGTCGTTCGACTACGCGTACGCGAGCTTCGAGGGGACGGGCTTCACCGACGACGTGAACGAATATTCGGGCGTCGCGAGCTCGGGCTGGTACTGGACCGAGCAGCTCCAGTTCACGGCAGGCTTTCTCTGGCTGCTCGAGGATCACTCGGCTGCCCCCTTCGAACGCACCCTCAGCGGCAGCGCCGAGCTCGAGTGGCTGCTGCCCTTCTTCACGCGGCAGCGCTACGTGGCCGCGCACGTCGGCGGCTCGGGTGGCCGCACGCGGAGCGATTTCTCCGCGCCGCTGTCGGCCACGACGCGCAATGTCTGGTCGATCGGGGGCGGCCTGTCGTTCGTCTTTCCGGGTGCCGACTCACTGGTTCAGCTGAAGCGGGAGCGCGAATGATGGGGCGTTGGATGACACGGGGGGCCTGCGTGCCCTGGCTGCGCAACATGGTGGCGGCGGCGTGCCTCGTTGCGCTGGCCACGCCTCAGATGGCCTGCACCACCGATGAGTCGGGGGAAGGCGGCCCGCCGGTGGCGGGGTTCTCCGAGAGCGCCACGCAGGGCGCGCCGGGCACCGCGATTCAGTTCACCGACACCTCGGGTGGAGGCGTGACCGCGTGGTCGTGGGATTTCGGCGCAGCCGGCGTGAGCACCGAGCAGAATCCGCTCGTGACTTTCGCCGGGGCTGGGGTCTACACGGTGCGCCTGCGGGTGACGGGGCCGCAGGGAACGAGCTCGGTCGAGAAGGCCGGTCTCGTCACGATCGGGGATGCACCCACCGCGGCGTTCTCGTGCACGCCCGAAGATGGCCTCGCCTATCTCGATAGTGGTGGCTTCGAGGTCGTCTGTACCGACGGGTCGACCAACGACACCACCGAGTGGCTCTGGGATTTCGGCGATGGCACGACCTATACGACTCAGGACGTGACCCATCGGTACGAGGCCGCAGGTACGTACACCATCCGGCTGACGGCCTCGACGGCTGCGGGCTCGACCATCAGCGAGCAGTCGATGGAGATCCGGGAGATCAAGATCGTGATCACGCCCGACCCGGAGGAGGTGGGGACAGACACGTCGGTTCCCTTCACCGCCACGCTCAACGCGGTCGACGACTCGGGTGCCATGCGGATCTTCAGCTGGCAGGTCGATGGCCAGGTGGTCGGCTCGGTCGCGTCGGTCGAGTACACGTTCACCGACATCGGTGAGCAGCAGATCCGGATCACCGGTTTGACCGGAACCGGACCGACCGACAAAGCCGGCGGCTCGACGTCGTCGTTCGACACGACGTTCGGCCCGCCCGTCGCCGATCTCGGTGCCGTGCCCGACACCGACGAGGTCAACGGATCGGGGCCGCTGCTCGCAAACTTCGAAGATCGCAGCTCGGGCGTGATCTATCAGTGGGTTTGGAGCTTCGGGGACGGGCAGCGCTGCGTGCATGTCGACGGCGCGCCGGATGATCACGACGCGCCCGATCTGCCCGTGTGCGGTTCGCCGAACCCGACCTATTTGTACACCGAGACCGGCATCTACGACGTGTCGCTGGATGTCACGGGCTGGGTGGATGCAGAGCAAACCGAATGGACCACCGAGGACACCACGCGCAACGGCTTCGTCCGCGTCTACATCGGCGATCCCAGCTTCGAAACCCAGACGCTCGGTGACCCGATCGGCGCGCCCTGGCAGTCGCTGCGGCCCGCGGCGCCCACCGTTTCGGCCGAGCACCTCGCGCGCCCGAGTGACTCGATCGGGGCCGAGTTCGGGATGCCGAGCGATGGTTCGCAGTGGGCTCAGATCGAGGGGCTCGGCACAGACGGCTCGGCCGACGTGCGCAGCGTCGAGAATGGCCTGAGGCAGTCATTCCTGGTGCCGCCGGTGCAGACCGTGCTCCAGTTCGACTACGCCTTCCTCTACGCCGAGCCGCCGGCTTCGCCGAAGCTCGACGCCGTCATCGCGACGGTGAGCAATGGCGTCACCGAGGTCGACGTGGCCGGCTCGCTCGCCGATCCAGACAGCCCCTACGAGGGCGAGTCGGCGAGCCAGCCCGCGCGCGACGGCGGCATGGTGCGTGGCACCCCGAGCCGCACGGCCAGCTTGAACATCGCCGACGCGTTCCCGGGCCATGACCTCGATACGCCGCTGACCCTCACGATCCGCACGACGAACGACTTCGACGATCTCGCGAGCCCGATCGTCTACGTCGACAACGTGCGGTTCGTGTCGCCCGGCTCCGACATCGTGCCGACCTTCGAGCTGGGCGACGGGCCGTTCCGCGCCGGTGAGCCGATCCAGCTCACGAACACGACCTGCATCGAAGTCGATACGGTGTGTCTTTCCGAGTCGAGCTGGCGCTGGGATTTCGGCTCCCACGGCACGACGCCTCGGCCCGAGGCGACGGGCTCGTCCGAGTTCAGTCCGACGGTGACGTACGGGGCGCGCGGGGTCTACACCGTCGAACTCGAAGCCACGCGATCCGATTCGGCCGCGACGACGTCGGCCGACATCGAAGTGCTCGACCCCGTGGTGGCGGGCTTCTCGATCGTGCAGGGGGATGGGCCGTTCACGGCGCCGGTGACACTCGACTTCATCGATACGTCGACGGTCGACGCCGACGAGACGATCACCGACTACTCATGGAGCTTCGGCGGCCTCGCGACGTCGAACCTTGCCAATCCCTCGGGCATCGAGTTCACCGCCCCCGATACCTACACGATCTTCCTGACGATCACGACGTCCGAAGGCGTGACCGATCGCATCTCGCAGGAGATCGTCGTCGAGTAGGTCGGGCCCCAGCGGTGGGGGCTAGAGATCCTTCATGTTCTGGATCACGCCCTCGCCGTACTGACCCATCATGTCGAGCTTCTGCTGCAGGCTCGCGTCGGGGCCGCACGTGTAGAGGAACGGGTAGTTCACCGTCCCGTCGGCGCCGAGCTTCGAGAGGTCGCCGAGCACCTGGGGATCGGGCGGCACCGCCAGCGGCACCACGGTCTCGAAGGGCTCGTCGGCGCGGCCGGCCTCCTCGCGCAGGGTGCGGAGCTGCTTCAGCAGCTCGGCCGCGTCTTCGGGCATGTTGCCGGCGCCGAGCCAGCCGTCGCCGAGCGTGGCCGCGCGCTTGAGGGCCGCCTTGCTCGCGCCGCCCACGTAGATCGGCACGGGCTTGCTCGGGGCGGGCGATTGCGCGAGCGGAGCGAACTCGAAGAACTCGCCCTTGTGCTCGACCACGCCGCCGCCCCAGACCTTGCGCATCACCTCGAACATCTCGTTGAAGCGCTTGCCGCGCTTCTCGAAGGGCACGCCGAGCACGTCGAACTCTTCGCGCATCCAGCCGGCGCCAGCCCCCAGGATCACGCGGTCGTTCGAGAAGATCGCCGTGCTGCCGACGGTCTTCGCCAGCTCGAGCGGGTGATGCAGGGGCGTGATGTTCACCATCGTCGTGAAGCGCACCTTCTCGGTGACCGCGGCCATGGCGGTGATGGCGACCCACGGATCGGGGAAGGGCGTCTCGGTGTTGAAGTCGGGCACGCCCGACTCGTTGTACGGGTAGGCCGCCTTGAACTCGGCCGGGACGAAGAGGTGCTCGCTCACCAGGATGCCGTCGAAGCCGGCCTCTTCGGCGCCCTTCGCAATCGCGGGGAGCTCGGTCGGGTCGGTGAACGCGGTGGACTGCCAGAACTTCATCGTGGGATCCTCTCTTCGGGCCGGGCGCACGCCGGTCAAGGGATCGCGACTCTAGCCCGCGCGCGCCCCGGGGTCGCGTGTGGTTGCACCGCTCAGGAGCGCGTTCACAGCGCGCGCAGGTCTTCACGGGTGAACGTCCACAACACACCGAGCAAGACGAACGGGACGGCGCCGAAGACGGCGAGCGCCGGGCGGTCGCCGATCGCATCGGCCAGCGCACCGACGACGAGATTCCCCACGGGCGCGACCATGACCAACATGAACACCAGCGACATGATCCGCCCGCGCATCTGCTCGGGCACGCCCATCTGCACGCCGGTGAACGTCGACACCATCCAGATCTGTCCGACGATGCCGGAGACGAACTCGAGCACCATGAGGTAGCTGAACGAGAAAGCCAGCGAGTACAGCACGAGGATCGCGGCGAACGCCCACATCGTCCCGATGATCCAGAGCCCCGGCGTGCGCAGCCGGACGCGCGCCGCGAGGACGATGGCCGCGAGGATGCCGCCGGCGCCGGCTGCGCCGGCCAGTAGCCCGTAGCCTTCGGCCCCGACGCCGAGGACGTGTCGTGCAAAGACCGGTCGCATCGACTGCAAACCGCCATTGAAGAACGACATCGAGCACGCGAGCAGGACCCAGCGCACCGGTGGATGCGTCACGGCGAAGTGCAGCCCCTCTCTCAGATCCTCGAGCCAATGGGCGTGCGAGGGCGTGTGCTGCACCCGTGCACTCGGGATTGCGAAGAGCAGCGTCGCGCCGACGAGCAGGGCGGCGGCGATGCGCAGCTCCGATCCGAGGTAGCCCGAGCGTGCGAGCAGGGCGCCTGCGACCAGCGGACCAACGGTCTGCGCGACGCCGCTCGCCGCCGCGTTGAGCGAAATCGCGCGCTCCGAGAGCGCGCGCGGCACGAGGTCGAAGACGAGGGTCTGACTCGCGGGCTGCATGAGCGAGGCGAGGACACCGAACACGGCCGCGCCGGCGACGAGCTGCCAGACGGCGATCAGATCGGCCGCGATCAACCACGCGATCCCGCCCACCGCAGTGGCGAGCGCGAAGCGCGTGAGGATCAGCAGCTCGCGGCCCGGCCAGCGGTCGGCGGCGACGCCCGCAGCGGGCGCGACCACGAACATCGCGACGCCCTGGGCGAAGCCCACCAGGCCGAGCAGCGTGCGTGACTCGGTGAGGCTCGTGACGAGCCACTGCAGAACGAGCAGCTGCGCGAACCAGGCGCTCGAGTGGATCAGATTCGAGCCCCACAGCGCCGCGAATCCGGGCACGCGAAAAGTCGCGCGAACGCCGCCGCCCGCGCTTGCGGGCGACTCGGGTTCGCGCGCTGCGTCGCTCAAGACGCGACCCCGCCGAGTCGCTTCGGCCTACTCACCCTGGAAGGCCGGCTTCTCCTTGGCGAGGAAGGCGCGGATGCCCTCCTTGCCGTCGGCGGTATGGGTCGCGCCGGCGATGCCCCGAGTCTCGAGCTCCATCTGCGACTCGAGGGTCTCGCTCGCCGAAGCGAGTACGAGCTTCTTGACCGTGTCGTACGAGGCCGTCGGTCCGGCGGCCAGCTGGCTCGCGAGCTCGAGCGCCGTCGATTCGACGGCGTCGTCGGCGACCACCTGGTTGACGAGGCCCCAGTCGAGCGCCTCGGCCGCGGTGAGGCGTCGATTCGTGATCATCAGCTCGAGCGTACGTCGTGTGCCGATCAGGCGCGGCAGGTAGTAGCTCGACGAGCCGTCGGGGGACAGGCCGACGCCCGTGTACGCCATCGAGAACTTGGCCGACTCGGCGGCGATGGCGAGGTCGGTCGCGCACATCATGCTGAAGCCGGCGCCGGCCGCGGTGCCGTTCACCGCGGCGATCACCGGTGCCCGCATGCGGGCGAAGCGCGAGATCGCTGCGTGCAGATAGGTCGTGAGCTCCTTCAGCAAGGCTCCGATGCCGTCGCCCGCTTCGGCGAAGTAGGCGAGGTCGCCGCCCGCGCAGAACATCTTGCCCTCGGCCCCGATCACGACCGCGCGCACCGAAGGGTCTTCGTCGATCGCGATCGACGCGTGCATCAGGTCCTTGCCCATCTGCAGGTTCAGCGCGTTGGCGGCCTTGGGTCGGTTCAGCTTCAGGTGGACGACGCCGTCCTTCTGCTCGAAGAGGAGGGTCTCGTACGACATGGGGACTCCGGGTGCGAGGGCGAGCGCAGTGCTGCGCGCGGGCCGCGAGAGTAGCGGGTGGGCTGGCCGACGCGAGCGCCTAGGCCGGGGTGAATCGCAGCGGCACGTGCGCAAAGCCGCGCACGTTGCCCGAGTGGATCCGTACGAGCCCGCTCTCGTCAACGTGCCAGTCGCGAAGCCGCTTCTGCACTTCTTCGAGCGCGACGCGCCCCTCGAGCCGCGCCATCGAGGCGCCCAGGCAGAAGTGCGTTCCCTGACCGAAGGCCAGGCTCTGCTTGAAGCTGCGCGACAGGTCGAACCGGTCGGCGTCTTCGAAGACGCGTTCGTCTCGATTCGCCGATCCAATGACGAGGGCGACGGGGTCGTGCTTCTTCAGCTGCTGCCCCTGCAGCTCGACGTCCTCGCTCATCGAGCGATAGAGGATCTGCGAAGAAGCTTCGTAGCGCAGCGTCTCTTCGACCCAGTTCACGATCTCGCCCGGGTCGCGCTCGACCTTTTCGCGCTCGCTCGGGTTTCGCTGCAGGCACACGAGCGCGTTGCCGAGCAGCTTCGTGGTCGTCTCGTTGCCCGCCACCGACATCAAGAAGAGAAAGGCGACGATCTGACCATCGGTGAGGCGTTCGCCGTCGACCTCGGCGCGCAGCAGGCCGTCGACCAGGTTCTCATCGGCGCCCTGGGCGCGACGCTCGGCGACGTCGCGCCGAAAGTACTCGAGCATCTCGGCCGAAGCGCGCGCGCCCTCGGGCGGCACGTCGGGCTTGCCTTCTGCGCGATGCACGACCAGATCGGCCAGGCGGCGGATGTGCTGCCGATCGGCCGGAGGCACACCGATGATCTCGCTGATCACGTCCATCGGCAGGATGCCTGCGAACTCGTCGATGAACTCGACCTCGCCGCGCTCGACGAAGGCGTCGATCAGTTCGACGGTGCGCGCGCGAATCGAAGGCTCGAGATCGCGTACGCGGCGCGGCGTGAACACCTTCGACACGAGGCCGCGGATCTTGCCGTGCATCGGCGGATCCATGCCGAGCATCGACATGACGTGATGCGCGTCCTCGCTCATCGCCTCGAGTGCGACGCCCCGCGCGTTCGAGAACAGCATCGGCTTGCGAAACGCGTCGAGTACGTCGGCGTGACGCGTCAGCGCCCAGAAGCCGAGCGTGTCGTTTCGATAGACCGGCGCTTCGTCGCGCAGCTGCTTGTAGATCGAGAACGGATCTTCGTGGAAGTCCCAGCTGTACGGATTCAGCTCGACGGTCATGTCCACTCCGAGGGCGGGGCGGTGCCCGGGCGGGCGCGCGCGATCGCGACGGACCATCACTCAGATACATTGCAAGCGCAAGGTAAATGCCACGGCCTATGATTGCGCGGCTCGCGCGTCCGGCCCTGCTCGACGCGCAGGTCGAAGTGCCTGCGTCAGAAAGGAAATGCCCGAATGTCCCCCCTGAACGAGAAGGCCCGCGTCGTCGTGGTCGGCGCGAGCCTCGCGGGTCTCCGCACGATCGAAGCGCTGCGCAGCGAAGGCTTCACAGGCGAGATCGTCGCCGTCGGCGACGAGGCGGTCCCGCCCTATGACCGGCCGCCGCTCTCGAAGCAGTTTCTTCGCGGCGCCTGGGACGAAGAGAAGATCACCCTCATGCGCGCCGGCACCGAAGATCTGCGCGTCGAATGGCGACTCGGCACGCGGGCCACGGCGCTCGACGCCGACGCGAAGCGGATCACGCTCGAAGGCGGCGATGCGCTCGACTACGACGCCCTCATCATCGCCACCGGCACGCGTGCGCGCCATCTGCCGTTCGGCGAAGGGCTGGGCGGCGTGCACGTGCTGCGAAGCCTCGCCGACGCGAAGGCGCTCCAGGCCGATCTGGTCGACGGCGCCCGCGTGCTGGTCGTCGGTGCCGGCTTCATCGGCATGGAGGTCGCCGCGACGTGTCGCGAGCGGGGCCACGACGTGACGGTCGTCGAGCCGCTGCCGACGCCCCTCGTTCGCGGGCTCGGCCCCGAGCTCGGCGAATACGTCGCCGGCGTGCACCGCTCGCATGGCGTCGACCTTCGCTGCGGCGTCGGCGTGAGCGGCTTCACGGGGGAAGGCCGCGTCACGGGCGTCGAGCTCGCCGATGGCTCGAAGATCGAGTGCGACGTCGTGGTCGTCGGGATCGGCGTCGTGCCGAACACCGACTGGCTCGACGGCACCGGGCTCGACGTCACGAACGGCGTGCTCTGTGACGCGACGGGCGCGACGACGCTCGACGGCGTCTTCGCCGTCGGCGACGCTTCGCGCTGGGCGAACCCGAAGCTGCCCGAGCCGAGGCGGATGGAGCACTGGACGAACGCCGTCGAGCAGTCGGCGACCCTTGCCCAGCGCATCGTGCGCGGTGAGGCCGAGCCCTTCGCGCCGGTGCCCTACGTGTGGACGGATCAGTTCGAGCTGCGCATCGCCATCGCCGGTGAGGTGCACGAGGGCGACGAGATGGTGGTGACCCATGGCTCGCTCGAGGAGGGGCGGTGCCTCTGCCTGTTCGGCAGCGGCGGTGAGCTGCACGGAGCAGTCGGCTTCAAGCGTCCGCGCCCGCTGCTCGCGATGCGCCGGCGACTCGCCGAAGGCATCACATGGGAAGAGGCGCTGGCCGAGAACGCGCCCAAGGGCTGAAGGACACGTCGCAGGGCGGATTCGCAGGCGCCGCATGCCGGGGCCGAGTCGGGGGCATGGCCGATGCGCCACGTCTCGGGCGGCTAGAGCGGTTGGCCGGTCACCCAGAGCGCGGCGACGAGGCCGGTGATCAGCACGATCGCGAGCGCGACCCAGGCGCTGCCGCCGCGTCGCCCTCGATCGATGGGCGGCGGCCGGTTCTCGAAGCCACCCCCGAGCCCGGTCGGGGCGCCCATCCCCATCCCCATCGAACTCTGCGACTGGCCGCTCGCGCCGTGCGTGTGCACGTCGGTGTGCGCGAGGTCGAGCTCACCGCGCAGCACGGCCTGCAGCAGGCGCGCCCGCACCGCTTCGCGAGCGTCGGCGGGCAGTCGGTCGATCTCGTGCAGCTGGTCGGCGGGGATCGACGACGGGTCGAAGCCCGATTCGCGCAGCGCGGTCTCGACCAGGCTGTTCAGCTGGTGCCCGAACTGCTCGGGGTTTCGCATCAACGCCGTGATGCCGTGGACACGCCGGACCATGATCGCGAAGAACACGATCGAGATCGCAAACGGCAGGAAGACCATCCACTCGAACATGTAGGGTGTATCGGGTCGCCGGCAGCCTGGGCTGAAGACCGGCGGCCGATGTTGCCGGCGATCTGCGGCGTGGGCGCGCATGGCTTGCGCTGGAGCGCGGGCCGAGGCCGGCTTCGCTCCGTCGTTGCGCAGATCGTCTTCGAGCGAGCGGGCGGCGAGCTCTCGGCTACGTCTCGGTCCCCTCCATGTCCCGCGCGAGTGTGCGCGAAGCGAGCAGGTAGCAGGTGCCGGCGGCGACCAGTCCGATCGACTGCACCCAGATCAGCGACTGTCGAATGCCGGCGTCACCGTACTCGGCCTGGAACGCGTCGTTCATCAAGCCCACTGCCCACGGCCCGACCCCACCGCCCAGGATGCTCACGACGAAGAGGTGGATCGCGACGGCCATTGCGCGCATGCGCGGGCGGGCCAGGCCCTGGTTCATCGCATACAGCGGCCCGATGTAGAGACCCGTGAGGAACGTCATCGGAGCGAACCAGGCGAGCGCCACCCACGTACGCTCGCTCGAGACGAACCCGATGGCGAAGGGGAGGGCGGCGAAGGCCGCGAACGCGGTGGTCCAGCCGTACGCCGCCTTGGTCGCTCGGGCGAGACGATCCGACACCACGCCGCCCGCGAGCGAGCCGGCAGCCCCCGCGACGCCGGTGAGCAGGCCGAGCGAAAGGCCCATCTCGGTGAGCGTCATGCCGTGCACGCGCAGCAGAAACGTCGGGGCCCAGAGCGCGATGCAGTAGGCCGCGGCGGCGTGGAACGACGCGGCGACGAGCAGGATCACGTAGGCCGGCTTCGCGAAGAGGTATCGCATGACCTCGCCGAGGGGGTGCGACTCGACGGAGGTGGTGCGCGCGGGCTCGTCGACGGTGAAGTAGAGCAGCAGCGCGATCAGCAGGCCGGGCAGGCCGACGACGATGAACGTGAGACGCCAGCCGAGCTGCTCCCCGAGCCAACCCGCGGCGATGTAGCCGAACATGATGCCCACGTAGACGCCCATCGCGTAGACGGCGAGCGCGGTGGCCCGGCGCTCGAGCGGGAAGTAGTCGGAGATCATCGAGTGGGCGGTCGGCGTGCCGGCCGCTTCGCCGATGCCGACACCCATCCGCGCGAACATCAAGAAGCCGAACGAACGCGCGAGGCCCGACGCTGCGGTCAACGCGCTCCAGACCGTGAGGCCGAGGGTGAGGATCCACTTGCGGTTGCCCGAATCGGCCCAGCGCGCGAGCGGAATGCCGAAGACCGAGTGCACGATCATGAAAGCGAACCCGGTGAGGGCGCCCATCCAGGCGTCCGAGACCCCGAACTCGTCCTTGATCGGCTGCAGCAGCACCGAGACCAGCTGGCGGTCGACGTAGTTGAAGACCGAGACGAGAAAGAAGACGCCCAGCACGTAGTTCGCGTACCGGGGCCCGCGCGCGCGGGCCCCCGTCGACCCCTCGCCGGGCACCCCGTCCGGCTCACGACCCGGCTTGCTGCTCGGCTCTTGGCCCAGCGGACTGCTCGACATGGAGCTCCTCGGCGATCTGTTTTTTGCTTGCGGGAAAGCTTTCCGGAAAGTATAACGAGGTCGAGCAAGCGAGGGCAATGCCATGAGCTGGATCGATGATCTCTCGACCGCGTGGGAGCGTGAGTACCCCGAGCTCGACACCCGGACGTTTCCGCCGATGGTGCGGCTCGCCCGGCTCTCGGTGCTGATCGACTCGTTTCAGCAGCAGGTGCTCGCTCCCTTCGGCCTGTCGTCGGGCGACTACGGCGTGCTCGCGGCACTGCGGCGCGCCGGCGCGCCTTATCAGCTGACACCGAGTCGGCTCTATAGCCGGCTGCAGCGCTCGTCTGGCGGCATGACCAAGATCCTCAGGCGGCTCGAAGAGCGCGGGCTCGTCGAGCGCGCGCCCGACCCGACCGATGGGCGGGGCTCGGTGGTCTCGCTGACCGCGGAGGGGGCCGAGCTGCACGAGCGGGTGTTTCGCGCGTACCTCGATGCGACGCAGGCCCTGCTCGACCCGCTCCCGGAGACCGAGCTGAAGGACGCCGACCGCGTGCTGATGCAGCTGCTCGACCTCTTCGAAGGGGGGGCGAACCGGTGACGTGGGATCTCGTCGTGCGGGGCGGCATCGTCGTCGACGGCACGGGGCTCGCCCGGCGGCGCGGCGACGTCGCCGTGCGCGACGGTGTCATCGCCGCGGTCGGCCACGTGCCCGGCGCGAAGGACACCCGCCGCACGATCGACGCCGACGGCCACATCGTGGCGCCGGGCATCATCGACGCCCACACGCACTACGACCCGCAGCTCACGTTCGACCCGTACGCGACGTCGTCCTGCTACCACGGCGTGACCACCGTGCTCGCAGGCAACTGTGGCTTCTCGATCGCTCCGACCCGAGAAGCGGCGCGGCCCTACATCAAGGCGATGTTCGCGAAGGTCGAGGGCATGGAGCCCGTCGCGCTCGAGGGGGTCGAGTGGGATTTCGAGTCCTTCCCCGACTACCTGCGCGCGCGAGAGGGGCGGCTGGGCGTGAACCTCGCCTGCTACATCGGCCACTCGAGCCTCCGCCGCTTCGTCATGGGTGCCGACGGCAGCGAGCGCCACGCCACCGAAGAAGAGATCGGGCAGATGCGTGCCCTCGTCGGCGAGGCGATGGCGGCCGGTGCGGCGGGCTTCTCATCGTCGTCGGTGCCGACGCAGGTCGATGGAGACGATCGCCCGATCCCGAGTCGCTTCGCTTCGCGCGAAGAGCTCGTGGCGCTGTGCGAAGAGGCCGGCCGCGCCGGCGGGGGGAGCATTTCGTACCTGCCGAAGAGCGTGATCGGCGGGCTCGACGGTGAAGACGAGGCGCTGCTGATCGAGCTCGGTCAGAAGAGCCGTCTGCCGATCGTGATCCAGGGCGTGGGCGGGCGCGACAAGGTCGATGCACCCACCGCGGGCTGGGCGAACGCGAAGCGATTCCTCGATGCCGCGGCCCGCGACGGCGCGGCGGTGTTCTCGCTGCTTCGCAATCACCCGTTCGATCGGCCGATCGATCTCGATGCCGGCTCTCCGCTCTATGCCGGCGTGTTTCCGTGGGCGGCGTTCATGTCGCTCTCGCACGACGAGAAGCTCGCGCGCCTGCGCGACCCCGTGGTGCGCGACGAGCTGCGCCATGCGGTCGATCGCCCGAACCGCGATCCGGACGCCGGTTCGACCCTGCCACCGCCGCACTGGGACGTGACGTTCGTCGACGAGGTGACCGACCCCGGCAACGAGAAATACCTGCGGCGCAGCATCGCCGACCTCGCACGCGAGATGGGCCAGGCGCCGGCCGACGTGATGCTCGATCTCGCACTCAGCGAAGATCTCAAGATGAAGTTCCGCTGGGAGAATCGCACCCCCGAGTGGGCGGCCTCGGTCGAAGAGAGCATGAAGCACCCGTCGATGCTCATGGGCGTCTCCGACGGCGGCGCACACCTCGACCGCGACGACGGCGCCGACTGGTCGAGCTACTTCCTGCGCCACTGGGTGATCGACCGCGAGGTGTGGACCCTCGAAGAGGGCATCCGTCAGCTGACGCAGGTGCCCGCGGCGATGGCCGGCTTTGCGGGGCGGGGCGCGCTGCTGCCGGGCTATGCGGCCGATCTGATGATCTTCGACCCCGCGACGGTCGGGCCCGGCACGAAGCGCATGGTCTACGACCTGCCCGGCGACCAGGGGCGGTTCTCGGCGCGGCCCAACGGCTTCGCGGCGACGATCGTCGCGGGCGAGCCGATCGTGTTGTGGGGGCAGCTGCAGACGGCGCTACCGGGGCGACTCGTGCGACCGGCGGGCACGGGAGCGGGCGCATGAACGACGAGCTCGAGCTGTCGACCGACTCGCCCGAGGCGCTGATCGAGCTCTTCGAAGCGAAGGGATGGGGGGACGGTCTGCCGCTCGTCCCGCCGACGCGCGATCGAGTCGAAGCCATGCTCGGCGCAGGCGGCGACGCAGGGCGGGGCGACGACGAAGTCATCGCACGCCTCGAGCCGCGGCTCGGCGAGGCCACACGGCGCATCATCGCCATCAACGCCGTGCTCGCTGGCTGCAAGCCCGGGCTGCTGCCGGTGCTCGTCAGCGCGGTGCGCGCCCTCGGGCGGCCCGAGCTGAACCTGCGCGGCGTGAACGCGACGACGCATCCCGTCGCGCCGCTGCTCATCGTGCACGGCGAGGCCGTGCGGGCGGGCGAGTTCAACGCGGGGCTGGGCACGTTCGGCCCGGGCAACCGCGCCAATGCGACGGTGGGGCGCGCGCTTCGCCTGATCCTCATGCATGTGGCGGGCGCGCGGCCCGGCGCGGGCGATGCATCGACCCAGGGCCAGCCCTCGAAGTATGCGTACTGCATCGCCGAGAACGAGGCGGCCTCGCCATGGGCCTCGTATCCGCGCAGTCGCGGTGTCGACGCGCCCAGCGCCGTGACGATCCACTGCGGCGAGAACCCGCACAACTTCCACGACATGGAGAGCGACGCGCCCGAGACGATCCTCGACAAGGGCGCGAGCGTGATGGCGACGCTCGGCTCGAACAACGCGCCGGTGTCTTCGGCCGAGTTCTTCGTCGTGCTCGGTCCCGAGCATGCCGCGACGATCGCGGGCGCCGGGTGGACGCGCCGGGACGTGCAGTCGTACCTCTACGAACGTGCGCGCCTGCCGGCGCGCGTGCTGCGCGGCGCGTTCGATGTCGTGCAGGTGCGGCCGTGGCTGCGTGCCCTCGGCGACGACGATGCGATGCCGATCACCGACCACCCCGATCACATCCGCGTTCTGGTCGCGGGCGGAGCGGGCAAGCACTCGTGCGTGATTCCCAGCTGGGGCATGACCCAGAGCGTGACGCTGCCGGTCGCGCCCTGACGGCCGGTGAAGTTCAGGCGGCGCGCGGCCGCCGGAGGAGAGCCACATGAAGATCGAATCGCCCGAAGGCCGGGTTGGACAGCGCGGCGCCGCCTTGGCGCCGTCGCCCGAGCTGCTCTCGACGCGGCGACTCGCCGTGCTCGACAACGGCAAGCCCGGTGCGGCGCTCTTGATGACTCAGATGGCCGAGCGCCTCGCCGAGCGCACCGGCGTCGAGTTCGTCGGCGTGCACCGCAAGCGCACCGCCGCGACGCCCTGCGACGACGCGCTGCTCGAGGCCATCGCGGCCGAGGCGGACCTCGTCTTGACGGGGACCGCGGATTGAGGGTCGTGCACGTCGTGGAGTCTCCACGACACGGCACGGCTGGAGTCGATGGGCACCCCCACGGTGGTGGTGGCCACCGAGCGCTTCTTCGATCTGGCGCGCCAGTCGGGCGAGCAGGTCGGGCTCGATGGAGCGCGCATCGTCGCGATCGCCCACCCGGTGGGCGGCGTGGCCGATGACGCACTGTGCGCTCGGGCAGATGCGGCGATCGAAGACGTAATGGGGTGCCTGCTCACCCGTACGGCATAGCCGCGCTTCGAGCGGTGCGAAGGAGACAGACATGGGTCGATTCGGTCACTACGTGATCGACGCAGATGGGCACGGTGGTGAGCCCCTCGGTTGGCGGCGTCGCGTTCCGGCCAAGCACGCTTCGACGATGCGCGCCTACGTCGAGGCGATGCGCAAGAAGTACGCGAGCATGCCGGGCGCCGGGCTTCGCGCGCACGACGACGCCGACGAGGTGATCCCCGACGAAGACGATCTCGAGTTCGCGGTGCCGACCCAGCCCGGCATGTTCGACCCCGAGAAGCGCATGCCCGACATGGATCTCGAAGGGATCGACGTTGCGGTGCTGTTCCCGCCGGGCTCGGGCGAGGAGTGGGCCATGGACGACGTCGACTTCTCCGCTGCACTGTGCAGAACGCTGAACGACGCGCGCGCCGAGTATGCGAGCTACGCGCCCGACCGGCTGAAGCTCGTCGCGAAGCTGCCGATGATCGAGCCGAAGGCGGCGGCCGAGGAGCTCGAGCGCTGCGTGACCCAGCACGGGTTCGTCGGCATGGTCACGGCGACGCACATTCGTGAGAAGAACCTCGACGATCCGAGCTTCGACGTCGTGTGGGCTACGGCCGAACGCCTCGGCGTCGCGGTCTGTACGCACGGCGGAGGGCAGGCGCCGGGGCAGACGCCGTTCGCCATCGATCGCTTCGACACGCGGCTCGGGGTGCACGCGCTCACGCATCCGTTGGGTGCGATGCAGGCCGTGTTCAACTTCACGGTCGGGGGCATCCTCGCGCGCTTTCCGACGCTGCGGGTGGGCTTTCTCGAGGCGGGCGTCGGGTGGCTGCCGTTCTGGCTCGAACGCCTCGACGAGCACTGGGAGATGATGCCCGAGCTGGCGCCCGAGATCGATCGACCGCCGTCGGAGTACTTTGCGGGTCGCTGTTTCCTGACGACCGAGCCCGACGAGAAGATGGTGCCCTATGTGTTCGAGCACGTGGCGGACGACGTCATCTGTTACTCGTCCGACTACTGTCATTTCGACTGTGCGTTCCCCGACTCGGTCCGCATCCTCGAGAAGCGCAGCGACCTCAGCGAAGACGTCAAGACGAGACTCTTCGCTTCGAACGCCGCGAAGCTCTACGGGTTCGAGGTGCCGGCGTGAAGTTCTCGGTGCAGCTGCCGACCGATCGCGTCGAGCAGCGCGAGACGTTTACGAGCCTCGAGGCGATCCGCGAGACGGCCTCGGCGATCGAGCGCGCGGGCTTCGACGCGTGCTTCGTGACCGAGCATCCGTTTCCGTCCGACGACTGGCTCGCGACGGGCGGCCATCACGCTCTCGACCCGTTCGTGTCATTGACCGCAGCTGCCGCCGCGACGACGAAGCTGCGGCTCCACACGCACATTCTGGTCCTGCCCTATCGCAACCCGTTCATGACGGCGAAGGCGATCGCGAGCCTCGACGTCGTCTCGGGCGGGCGGGTCATCGTGGGGGTCGCCGCGGGCTATCTCGAGGGCGAGTACCGCGCGCTCGGCGCGCGCTTCGAAGACCGCAACGCGTTGACCGACGAGGCGCTCGTTGCCATGAAGCAGGCATGGCGGGGCGAATCGGTGAAGCTCTCGGGCGCACACTTCGACGCGGCGGGCAACACGATGCGTCCGGCTCCGCTGCAGACGCCGCATCCGCCGATCTGGGTGGGGGGCAATACGCGGCTGGCGATGCGCCGCGCAGTCGAGCACGCCCAGGGGTGGAGCCCGTTCCCGATCGCGCGCGCCCACTCGGCCCGTGCCCGGACGGCCGGGATCGAGTCGATCGAAGACCTGGGCGAGCGCATCGCCTTCTTGAAGAGCCATGCGAAGCAGTGGGGCCGGACCGAGCCCATCGATGTGAACTTCGTGCCGTTCGGGTACGCCATGAACGCGAAGGGGCCGAGCGATCTCACCGAGCTGCGCGAGCAGGTGAGGGCGCTGGAGGCGATCGGGGTCACGTGGGTCTCCATCGGGGTGCGGGGGCAGACCCGGGACGAGGTGATCGACTGGGTGTCGCGCTTCGGCGACGAGGTGATCCGGTGAGCTTGGCCGTCTCGCCGGTGACGAAGACGATCGGGGCGACGGTGTCCGGGGTCGACCTGCGCCAGCCCCTCTCGGCGGACGAGCAGGCCGGCATCGAGGCGGCGCTCCTCGAGCACGGCGTGCTCTTCTTTCGAGACCAGGCGATCACGCCCGACCAGCAGGTCGCGTTCGCCGAGCAGTTCGGCGAGATCAGCATCCCGCCCATGGCCCCCGACAGCGATCTGCGCCCCGAAGTGATGGTGCTCGATCAGGTGGAGCCGCGGGGGCAAGGCGCCGACAACTGGCACAGCGACAACACGTTCATGGCGAAGCCGCCGCTCGGCTCGATCCTCAAGGCAGTGGAGCTGCCCTCGGTGGGGGGCGATACCTGCTTCGCCAGCGCAGTCGCGGCCTACGACGGTCTGTCGAAAGAGATGCGTGCTTTCGTCTCGCAGCTGCGGGCCGTCCATGACATCACGAAGCCGATGCGCCGCGCCGTGCGCAAGGGCATCTTCGACGAGCAGCGACTCGAGCACGCGCGAGCGACGTTCCCGCCGGTCGAGCATCCGGTCGTGCGGACGCATCCCGTCACGGGCCGCAAAGCGCTCTATGTGAACGGCAACTCGACGACGCACATCGTCGGCTTGAGCGAGCGTGAGAACGATCTGCTGTTGCCGTTCTTGAACGACCACGTGCGATCGCCCGAGTATCAGTGTCGGTTCTCGTGGGAGCCGCACTCGATCGCGTTCTGGGACAACCGCACCGTGCAGCACTTCGCGGTGCCTGACTACACAGAGCGGCGCGTCATGCATCGCGTCACGCTCGAGGGCGACGAGCCCGCATGAGGAGCCCATGGCCGAATCCGACGACAAGACACCGCAGGTTCGATTTCGACACGCGGACGACGAGAAGTGGCACGAGGTGCGCGCCCAGCAGCACGGCGACCGGCGCGTCTCGATCTTCGAGAAGTGGCTCGAGTTCACGCCCGACATGCTGTGTCTGTATGCGAAGTGGGACCCCGGCATGATGGTGCACAAGCATGGGCACAATAGCGATCACATTCTCTTCGTCCTCGAAGGGGAGATGATGTGCGGCGACGTGCGCTGCACCAAGGGCATGCACATCACGCTCGAGCACGGCGCGGCGTTCGGCCCGTTCATCGCAGGGCCCGACGGCGTCGAGCTCTTCGAGGTCATGATGGGCGACCCCCGATCGTGGCCGGCCGATCCCGAGGGCTTCGAGAAGCTGCTGGCCGAGAAGGGCGCGAAGAAGCTGCCCAATCCACCAATCGATCTCCCCGAGTGGCTCGAAGACACTCGAACCAACTGAACGAGCCGGGTCACGGCCCGCAAGACGGAGTCACAAGCTATGCGAAACGGATTCAAAATCTTCGACGCCGACGCGCACGTCGTCGAGCCCAAGAACCTCTGGGAGCGATTCCTCGACCAGCGCTACCAGGCGCGCGTCTCGTGGCGGCAGCCCTTCGAGGGGATGGACCGGTTTCGTCCCGCCACCGTCGACGGCCGCTACACCCAGAGCCACAAGACGCTCTACGGCCGGCAGCAGGAGGCCGTGAAGTGGACCACCGAGGCGATGCGCGCCAAGTACGGCCCGGTGGTCGACAAGGGCTTCGATGGTGCGAGTGTGGCCGAGTCGGGGCGGGTCGAGGGCGTCGATATCATGGTGCTCTACGGCCCCGGCTACGACATGTGGGTCGACGGCATCGATCCCGACCTGCAGGCCGGGATGGCTCGCGCCTACAACCGCTGGGCCGAAGAGATGCGCGAGACGTCGGGGGGCACGGTCCTCGCTGCCGGGCCGGTCCCGCTCGGCGACATCACGCGCGCGCTCGAAGAGGTGCAGTACGCGTACGAGCACCTCGGCACGCGATGCTTCTGGGCTCGACCGAACCCGTTCAATCACCGCACGCTCGGTGATGCGTACTTCGATCCGCTCTGGGAGCTCTTGCAGGATCTCGACGTCGCGTTCGCGACGCACGAGTTCATGGGGTTGGCCGGGCCGTCGGCGGGGAACGACCGCTTCGAGAGCTTCGTCGAGTGGCACACCTGCGTGCACCCGATGGAGGCGCAGATGGCCATGCTCGCGATGATCGTGAATGGCGTGTTCGAGCGGTACCCGCGTCTGCGCGTCGGCTACATGGAGGCGGGTTCGGCGTGGGTGCCGCAGTGGCTGCACCGCATCGAAGAGCACGTCGAGCTGGCGGGCTGGCTCGAGACGCCAGAGTGTACGAAGGAGCCGATCGACTACTTCAAGAAGAACATCTGGGTGACGACCGAGCCCGATGAGCACCTCGTCTACCACACGATCGAGGAGCTGGGGGACACCCACATTCTGTTCGAGACCGACTATCCGCACCCCGACTCGAAGTACCCGCACGCGGTCGAGACCTTTCTCGAGCAGGAGCGGCTCTCGGAGGAGAGCAAGCGGAAGATCCTCTGGGACAACGCGGTCGACTTCTACCGCTTTCCCGACGAGCTGATGCCGAAGGCGTTCGAAGAGGCCACGGGGCCGTCGTGAGCACTTTTCGCAGGCCTTTCGAGGTCGTTGACTACGAGGCGCTCGCGCGGGCGCATGCGCCGCCGCCCGAGTACTTCGAAGGCGATTGGCTCGCCGAGCCCGACGAGATCGAGCGGCGGCAGCTCGAACGCCTGCAGAACCGGGCAAAGCGGGCGTACGAAGTGCCCTTCTTTCGCCGACGCTTCGATGCGGCGGGTGTCGAGCCGAATGATCTCAGGTCACTCGATGATCTGTCGCGGTTTCCGTCCTACCGCGTCGATGACATCCGGAAGAGCATCGAGGCGCATCCGCCGCTCGGCGACTATCAGGGCGCTTCGCTCGACGGCGTGCTCGAAGAGCCGGTCCGCATCTTCATGTCCGGGGCCACGACCGGTGCACCGCGGCCGACTCTCTATACGCAGTGGGATCGAGAGGCCGGCGCGATTCTCATGGCCCGCGCGCTCTATCTGCAGGGCGTACGCCCGGGCGACGTCGTCATGAACGCCTGGGCGTACTCGACGCACAACGGCGCGTTCGCGTTCGACGAAGCGCTCCACAAGTGGCTCAACTGCGTCGTACTGACGACCGGCACCGGCACGGTCACCAGCAGCCGGCGACAGGTCGAGCTGGCCCATCAGTACCAGGCGACGGCGATCCTGACGACGGGCGACTACCTGCTGCACCTCGCTGACGTCGCTCGCGAGATGGGGCTCGACCCGAAGAGCGACTTCAACATTCGCGCCCTGCCGAATATCGGTGACCGCGAGAAGCTCGAGGCGACCTGGGGCGCCCCGAACTATCAATCCTACGGCTTTCACGAGGTGCAGTGGGTGTCGGTGGAGTGCCCCGAGCGCCAGGGGCTCCACATCTTCGAAGACGCGTTCGTCGTGCAGGTCGTCGACCCCGAGACGGGCGAGCCGCTGCCCGATGGCGAGCCCGGCTCGATCTGCATCACCGAGATCTACAAGACCGGGAGCCCGCAGTTCCGCTACGACATCCAGGATCTCTCGGTGCTCTACCCGCGCGAGCAGTGCGCGTGTGGCAGCTGGCTGCGTCGCATGGGCCCCTTTGCGGGGCGCGGCGACAACATGGTGAAGTTGCGCGGGGTCAACGTCTGGCCCGAAGCCGTGGGGGCGGTCGCCCTCGACGATCCGCGCCTCGAGCCCGACTACTTCGTGCGCGCGACGCGCAGCGGCCACCGCGACGAAATGACGGTGCACGTCGTCACCCGCAGCGCCGAGTCGAGCTGGCCCGAGATCGCGAAGAGCACGGAGGCCCGACTCAAGGAGCGCTTGGGCGTTCGGATCTCGGTCGAGGTCGCGAAGCCGGGCGCGCTCGATGCGTGGACCGAGCTGCACACGTCGCCGAAGCCCAAGCGATTTCGGGACGAGCGATCGTGAGCGGCTGGATCGACTACTGGTGCAATGCCTTCACGCCAGACCGCCTCGCCCGGTGGGATGACGCGATCGCTGCCCAGGACGCGTCGATCAAGATCCGACGCGGCGACGACGACTCGTTCGCCACCGTCGAGACCATGGTCGCGCGCATGGACGAGCTGGGCATTCGCACGCTGGTACTGCCATCGTGTGACGCCCCTTCGGTCGAGCACCCCACCGACTACGCGCTGTTCACGACGCGTCCGGCCGACATCGTCGCGTGGGCGCAGCGCTACCCCGGTCGTTTCGCCGGGCTCTTCACGCTCGATCCGACGAGCGGCGACGCCGGGTTGCGCCAGGCAGCCGAGGCGCTGGCCGAGCCGGCGTTCGTCGGCCTCCACATCCACACCCACAGCTGGAGTCGCCGCTTCGACCATCCCGACTACGCGCCGTTCTACACGCTGGCCGCCGATCGCGGCGTGCCCGTCGTGATGCAGGCAGGCGCCTCGGGCGGACGCGAGCCGAGCGAGCCCGGGCATCCGAATGGCATCGAAGCGCCCGCGAAGGCGTACGAAAGCGTTCCATTCGTCCTCTCGCACACGGGCTGGCCCTGGGTCGAGGAGACGATCGAGATGACGCGACGGCACGGCAACGTCGTGCTCGGCACGGGCGCGTGGCCACCACATCGTTGGACGGACGACTTGGTGCGATTCATCGAGGGCGAAGGGCAGGGCCGGGTGATGCTCGGGACGAGCTTCCCCGTGGTCGGCCATCGGCACGCGCTTGCGAGGCTCGACGAAATCGAGCTGCCCGCCGCCGCGCGCGATGCGCTGCTCTCGGGGACCGCGCGCCGCATCTTCGCACGGCTCGACGAGGAGGAAACCGCATGACCGGGACTGTCTACACCGTGCCGCCGATTCCGCCGGATCCCGAGCACACGACCTACGTCGATGCGGGCGTGATTCGCATCGGCGTCGAATACCGCCTGCTCGACGAGGCCGAGCTCGAGGCCAACTACGAGGGGGAGGCCATGGAGGAGGTGCAGGCTGCGCTCGGGGGCGATGCTGTGCAGGACAACGGCGTATCGCTGCACGTCGAGGGCGTCGAAGACGGTCACGAGTACCTGCGCTTCGATCTCTTCGAGCACGAGCCGCACTATCACTACATCGATCGCGGAGGCGAACGGCAGCGCATCATCGACTTCGATCGAATTGCCCACGGCCCCATGCTGCCCTGGGCGCTCGCCCAGATACGCGAGCGCCTCGCGCCGATGCTCGAGCACGCCGGGGGCGCCGCGCTGGTCCCGCGCCTCGACGCGACGGAGATCGAGGCCGGGCTCGTCGAGGTCGAGAAGCTGGCTCGCGACGCCGAAGCGGCGCTCGCGCGGGGGAGGGCGTGATGCCGGGCGATCCGACGCTGTTCATCTACGAGCAGATCGAGTGGGACGACGTGCTTCGGACCGCCCGCCCCGGAACCGAGCCGCCCCGATCGCTGGTCGACCAGGCGAAGAAGACGGGTGCGCGCCGAAAGCGACTCGCTACCGGAGAAGGCGGCTTCTTTCTCAACCGGTCGGTGCTGACCGCCGGCTTTCGCGTGCCTCCGCATCACCACGATCACGACGAGCTGATGGTGGTGATGAAGGGCGGCTGCGAGTTCGATGACGGGGTGGGGCGGCTCGGCCCGAATGACGCGATCGTGATCGAGGCCGGCTTTCGATACGGCTTCACCTGCGGCCCCGAAGGCATGGAGTTCCTCACGATTCGCCGAGGCGAGGCCTCAATGTCGACCGACTAGCGAGGCCTCCGTGATCGACACCCACACACACGTCGTTGGCGCCGACCACGATCGCTACCCGCTGAACCCGAGGCCGATGTCGGGGCCCTGGTACCTCGAAGCACCCCACACGGCCGAAGAGTTGGCCGTGTACATGGGCGCTGCCGGGGTCGAGCGCGCGGTCCTCGTGCAGGCGGTGGGCGCCTACTCGTACGACAACGACTACGCGGCCGACGCTGCGGCGGCCGAGCCCGGGCGCTTTGCGAGCGCGTGTTGCATCGACGCCGAAGCGCCGCGGGCCGCCGAGACGCTGCGCTACTGGATCACCGAACGCGGGATGCATGGGGTCCGGCTCTTCGCGCTGACGCGCGACGGACCCTCATGGCTGGTGGCGCCGACGACGGCGCCGCTCTTCGAAGAAGCGGCGCACCTCGGCGCGCACGTCATCGTGACGATCTTCGGGCATCAACTCGCAGAGCTGCGCGACGTGCTGCGCAGGTTTCCCGAGATCCGAATGTCGCTCGACCACTGCGCGTTTCCGAACTTCGCCGACCCCGAGCCGCTCTTCGCGTTGGCCGACGAGCCGAACCTCTTCTGCAAGGTCTCGTCGGTGGTGCTCGAGTCGGCCGGCGATGCGGCTTCGGCGTTCGTGTCGCGGCTGGTCTCGCGCTTCGGCGCGGCGCGGGTGATGTGGGGCTCGGACTTCAGCCAGACGCACGACCGGTCGTACGCCGAGCTGGTTCAGCTCGCCCGCGAGAGCTTCGCGACGCTCACGTCGAGCGAACGCGAGCAGTGCTTCACGCAAGCGCCCCGCACCTGCTGGCCGATGCTCGGCTGAGTGCACGCCGGCCTTCGTCTGCTGGCGAGGCTCTGCCGATCTCGCCCCACGCACACCAGAGCGGCTCCAGGTCGTGCACTCGATGACGCGATGCCACTCTAACCGATACCACCGCAAGCGCGTGCCACGCGCAGTACCGAAGCGTCCCGAGGCCGGGGCAGGCGGGGGCACCGCGCGCAGTTCGCAGGCGCGACGTGCGCAGCATACGAGCTTCCCAGTCAGGTCGCGCCGAGGATGTCTGAGCACGGTGCCCCCGCCTGCCCCGGCCGTGGCACCGCGGACCGTGCAGCGCTTCCCTAGCCAGCGGGCAGTCTCAGCACGAGCCGCGCGCCGGGCCGTTCTGCCGGCCCCGCGCCGTCCGCGACCTCGAGACGGCCGCCGAGACCGCGCGCGATGTCGGCCGCCACCGAGAGCCCGATCCCCTGGCCCGGACTCGATACGTCGGCGCGGGTGCCCCGCTCGAGGATCGGTGCGCGGAGCGCGCGCGGGATACCCGGTCCCTCGTCGGTCACCTCGATCGTCACCTGGTCGCCCTCGCGGCGCGCACGCACGTCGACGTGCCCGCCGCCGTGCTTGCACGCGTTGTCGACGAGATTGCCGAGCACCTCCATCAGCTCGGGCTCGTCGGCGCGCACCGACAGGTCGGGCGCGGCGTCGACCTCGATGCGCACGCCACGGTCCGTGTGGATCTTGCCGATGGCCGCGGCGAGGCGCTCGGCCACGGGCGCGACGGCGCAGCGCTTGCCGAGGATGGGGCCGCTCGTCGCGCTCGCCCGCGCGAGCTGGTGCTGCACGATCTCGTCCATGCGCTCGACCTGCTCGTCGCACTCGGCCCGCAGCGCGTCGTCGGGCGTCCGTGTGTCGAGCGCGGCCCGCAAGACCGCGAG
Organism: Myxococcota bacterium; assembly: GCA_965250285.1. GTDB lineage: Bacteria > Myxococcota_A > UBA9160 > UBA9160 > UBA4427 > CAYYSY01. The sequence continues at coordinate 3,010,563 of OZ252299.1, read as the reverse complement.
CGGGGTCTTCAAGCTGTGCGCCAGGTCGGCCAGGGTGTCGCGGTAGCGGCGCCGACGACTCTCTTCGGCGGCGAGCAGCTGGTTGAGGCTCGTCGTCACGCCCTCGACCTCGCTCGGATACGTGCCGGTCAGTCGCGTCTGCTCGCCCGCCTCGATGGCGTCGAGGTCGCCGACGAGGCGGCCGAGGGGGCGCAGGCCGAATCGAAGCACCGCCAGCTGTCCGATCAGCAGAACGATGCCGACGCCCACCATGAATCGCACGAGACTCGACCGAAACGTGGCGACCTGGGCGAGGTACGCCGACTGGTCGTGCCAGATGGTCAGCCGAAACGGCAGGGCGTTGCCGGCGACGTCTTCCCACTCGAGCGCGCACTGCGACTGGAAGGTCGGTGTGGCATCGATGTCGACTTCGACGAGCACGCACTCGCCCAGCGCGACGTCGGGGACGTCGGCGGGCAGGTCGAGGAGCGCGGCCGAAGGAGAGACCCAGTGGTCTCGTCCGGCCTCGTCGCGCAGCCGGGCGTAGAGGCCTGAGCCGAGCTGCCCGAAGCGCGGCTCGGCGAGCGTCGAGGGCAGGCGCAGGGTCTGTTCCTCGAGCTCGGTGGCGCCGAGGACGAGGTAGCCGTGCACGGCCAGCTTGTCGCGCTCGGCTTCGCGCAGGGCCTGGCCGAACGCGCGCTCGATCGCGAAGCCGGTCAGCCCGAGAAAGACCGGCAGGGCGCAAGCCGCCGCAAAGGCCAGGCGCGCGCTGATCGAACGCAGCCTCACCCCTCGGCCTCTTCGAGCTCGAAGCGGTAGCCCTGGCCGCGGATCGTCGCGATCGGCTGGAGCGTGCCGTCGGGGTCGAGCTTCTTGCGAAGTCGGCCGATGAAGACCTCGATCACGTTGCTGTCGCGATCGAAATCCTGGTGGTACAGGTGCTCGACGAACTCGGTCTTCGAGATCACAGCACCGGGCCGCTGCAGCATCACCTCGAGCGCGTTGTACTCGTAGCTCGTCAGCTCGACCGCTTCGCCCCCGACCGACACGGTCTTCGAGCTGGTATCGACCTCGATCGGGCCGAAGCTCAGGCGCGAGTGGGCACGCCCCCCGGCGCGTCGCAGCAGCGCCTGCAGCCGCGCCTTGAGCTCCTCCATGTGGAAGGGTTTGACGAGGTAGTCGTCGGCCCCCGCTTCGAGGCCGCGCACCTTCTCTTCCCAGTCGCTGCGCGCTGTGAGGATCAGGATCGGCATGTCGAGGCCATCGCCGCGCACCTGCTCGATCACGGTGAGGCCGTCGACCTTCGGCAGGCCGAGGTCGACGATCGCGAGGTCGTACGGATGGTCGCGAAAGCACGCGAGCGCACGCTCGCCGTTCTCTGCGAAGTCGACGGCGTAGCCGCTCCGCTTGAGCTCGTTCGTGAGCTGGTCGCGGAGTCGTCGCTGATCCTCGACGATCAGCAGGCGCACGCTAGCGGCTCCTGCCGAACGCATCCGAGCGGCGTCCGGCGCGCTGCCCGTTGGTCTGCCCGCGATCCCCCCCGCGATCGCGGGCGCCGTCGTCGCGGGGCACGCGTACGATCTTCACCTTGCCCGAGGGCAACAGCAGCTTCACGCGGTACTGGTCGGCCTCGGTCTTCACATCGAGGACGCGGGCGTCGTACCGGGCGGCGGCCTCTCGCGCCGCCGCCTCGGCGCCGCCGTCTGCACGCGCCGCGAGCGGCCCGAGCGAAGCGGCGAACAGCAGCGCGACCGACGCGATCACGACGCAGCGTCGCCCGCTGGCCCGGCCCTCGCGGTGCGCTGCGCTCCCACGTTTCACCATCGCCGCGCTCCTCGCTCGTCTGGGTCGCATCGTCGGCTCGGCACTCGGGGCGTCGCCGGCCGCGCCGCCGTGCGAAGAAGGCGCCCCCGCCGAGCTCGGCGAAGACGCCTCCATGCTACCCGACGTGCGCGGCTAGAAGCGGTGCACCCGCGGCCTTACATCGACGTCCACGCGCACCCGACGACCGGGGTGATCGTCCATGCGTGCACGGTACATCCGACCCCGGTAGCGATAGTCGACGTCGTAGCCGACCACGCGGCGCTCCCAGCTCACCTCGTCGACCGTGCGACAGCGCTCAATCTCGCGCACCTCGACCGCGCGGTGACGTCGCGCACGGCGGTCGCCGATCTCGTGGCCGAGCACGCCGCCCAGGATCGCGCCGAACACGGTGCCGGCGCGGCGGCTGCGGCGGTCGTGACCGAGGCCATAGCCGAGGGCGCCGCCCGCGGTCGCGCCGAACACGGTGCCCGCCACGCGCGGCCGCCCGCGCTCACGCGTGATCGTCTCGGTTCGGCAACGCTGCCGCGGCTCGACGACGCGGAACCGGTCGTAGACCGGGCTCACGTGCACGACCTCGGCCCACTTGCGGTGCGGGCCGCGACGCTCGTCGCGCACGCGATCGCGGCGGCGCTCGCGCGCGTGGTCCCGCGCATGGGCGTCGCGTTCGGCCGCGTGCTCGCGCGCATGGCGCTCCCAGTCGAGGTCGCGGTCGGCGCGTTCATGCTCGTGGTCGGCGGCGTGATCTTCCCAGGCGTGCTCATGATCGGACGCGTGGTCGGACCACTCCTGCTCGTGCATCGCCTCATGGCGCTCGCGGCCGCGATCGCTCTCGCGGTCGACGGGACGACGCACGCCGGCCACGGCCGGGGTGGCCACGGTCAGGGTCAGCAGCAGGGCCAGGACGATGTGGGTCTGTCGCATGACGTTCCCTCCTTCACGGGTGGATTCCCGTCGAACGTCTGCAGAGTACGCAGGCGATGCTGAACCCAGGCTGAAGGAGCGCAGCCGAAATGCACGATCTGGAGACGCCTGGGCGATCGCCCGCGGGGGGGGCCTTCGGGTCCGACCGCGAGGGCGCCGCGCTTTCGGCCATCGGGTGCGAACCGCGCGGTGCCGCGCCTCAGCCTCGGGTGCGAACCGCGCGGTGCCGCGCTTCAGCCGCCCTGGGCTTCGCGGTCGAGCTTCGCGCGGACGTCGTCTCGCAGCCGAGCCTTGGCGACCTTGCCGCCGGTGCCGCGCGGCAGGGCGTCGACGATCTCGAGCCGCTCGGGCCACCACTCCTTCGACACGTCGCGGTCGGCCAGGAAGCCGGTCAACGCGGCGAGGTCGAGGCTCTGGTCCGGTTCGAGCTCGACGTACACACAGACCTTCTCGCCGAAGACCGGGTCGGGCATCGAAACGGCGGCCGCAAGGCGCACGTTCGGGTGCTGCATCACCTGCGCTTCGACGGCAGGGCCGCTGACGTTCTTGCCGCCGCGTATGATGAAGTCGTCCGTGCGGCCGACCACGGTCAGTACGTCGTCCTCGAGCGTGACGATGTCACCCAGCAGGAACCAACCGTCTTCACGAATCAGCTCGGCGTTGGCGGCGTCGCTGCCCGGCCCGTCGTAGCCACGCGAGAGCGTCGGGCCGCGGCAGCCCGGCTGCCCGCGCCCGGTCGACGTCACGTCGCGGCCTGCTTCGTCGAAGAGCCGCACGTGCATCTCGGGGATCACGCGCCCGGCGGTGCGAAAGCGCAGGTCGCGGTCGTCGTCGAGCGACGTGCCGCTGACCGCACCGGTCTCGTTCGAGCCGTAGAACTGCAGCACGGTGGCGCCGGTGCGCTCTTCGAACTCGGCCGCCTGATCGTATGGCACGGCCTCACCACCCGTGAACAACACGCGCAAGCTCGACAGATCGCGCGGCTTCTCGTCGAGGGCGCCGATCATCATGATGAACTGCGTTGAGACGGCGGTGAGCACGCTGACCCGATGCGACTCGATCAGATCGAGCGCCGCACTCGCGTCGAAGCGTTCCATCACGATACAGGGCACGCCCAACAGGGTCGGTGAGACGTGACTCGTCCACAGGCCGAAGCCGAAGGGGGCGGGGACGACACTCATGAAGACGTCTGACGGCGAGAGTCGCCCCCGCGGCACGGCCAGCGCATGAAACGCCAGCCAGCGGTCGAGATCGTGGACGACGCACTTCGGCATGCCCGTCGTGCCCGACGTCGAGTTCAGCAGGCTCACCTCTCCGGGGCGACGCGCGGTCTCGGCCGGGGGGGGCGCCTCGCCGACCGGCGCCGTTCCGTCGACGGAGATCTCGGGCGACGCCGTTGGCTCGCTGGCGATCACGACGTGGTGATCGAGCGCGACGCCCTCGCCCCGAAGCTCGGCGATGAACGAGGCCGTCGAGCGATCGGCGTGCACGTCTCGCGAGATCCAGACGCGTGCGCTGCTCTGGCGCAGCAGGTGCTCGATCTCCTGAGCGCCGGCGCGCGGCCCGATCCCCATGGCGACGAGTCCGGCGCGCTCGATGGCGACGAGGCATGCGTGCACGTGGGGCCCATCGGGCAGCAACACGGCGACCCGGCTGCCCCGCTCGAGTCCGAGTGCGTGCAGGACGCCCGCGATGCGCTCGACGAGGGCATGCTGCTCTCGCCACGAGATGCGACCCCACTCGCCGGCGTAGGCGAGGGCGTCGGGTCGCGCGGCGGCGTGGGCCGCGACGTGGGTGCAGAGCGGGTTCGGGGCGGGTTGGGTCACAGCGGCGTCGGATGAATCAAATCGAGACGTATAGTATCGTAATGTCCGAGCGGGACGGGCGCGCCAGGGACCCGCCCGTCACCGACTCCACGCCGCCCCATCGGGACGAGTGGACCGCACCCCAAGGGAATCATGAGCGCACCCGGCAAGACCGAGACGGCGGCGAGCACCGGCCGGCCCCGCAGCGAGGAGGCCCACAAGGCGATCCTCGATGCCACGCTCGAGCTGCTCGCCGAGGTCGGCTTCTCGGCGCTCACGGTCGAGGGGGTCGCCACACGCGCGGGCGTCGGCAAGGCCACGATCTATCGCCGCTGGCCCTCGAAGCTGCCCCTCGTCGTCGAGGCGTTCGGTCAGCTGCCGGCCTTCGAGGCGTGCGATACCGGGCGTCTGGCCGACGACCTCAAGCGCATGCTGACGAGCTACATCGAGACGTTCAACACGACGGCGCTCGCAGCCGTGCTGCCGAGCCTCGCCGGCGAGCGCAGCCACAACCCCGAGCTCGACGAACTCTTCACGCCGGTCAGCCTCGGCCGTCGTCGGCCGCTCAGCGAAGCGTTCGAGCGGGCCCGTGAGCGCGGCGAGATTGCCGCCGATCTCGATATCGACCTGGCCACCGATCTGGTGGTCGGGCCCATCGCAGTCACCCTCTTTTTCAAGGGGGGCCGGCTGAACGCGAAGAGCGTGGGCCCGATGGTCGATCTGGCGCTCTCGGGCATCCTCGCGAGCCGATAGCCCGAGTCGACCGCCGGCGTTCCGAACCCCCTTACCTCCGAATCCCCCTTCATGAATCGGCAGAAATGCCGATAGGCCATTGGAATCGCGTCGATTCGCGCGATGCTCGTCCAGACGGCGCTCGGCGCCGAGGGGGGATGGATGATCCGCAAGCACCCGCATCGACTCGGCCGATGCCGCCGCCGACAGCTGCGCGCCGCCGCCGGGCTGCTCGCCGCGTGCGCGCTCCTCGTGGGCGAGTCCGCGCTCGCCCAGGGCTCTCGACCGAAGCCCGAGATCATCGATCCGGGCAAGGTGCAGATCACCGGCCTCTACGGCATCCAGTTCGGCGGCTCGCTGAACCTCGAAGAGGGCAACATCGACATCGACCCGGCCCAGGCGTGGACGGTGCAGGCCGGGCTGCGCGTGCAGGAAGACGGCTTTGCCTTCGTCAGCTACTCGCGTCAGGCCACGACGGCGCACTTCGACTCGGCGACGGGCGTACCGCCTTCGACCAGCTTCGACGTCGACATCGGCATCCTGCAGCTCGGCGGAGAGCTCGACCTGCCGATGCAGAAGCACCTCGTGCCGTTCATCGGCCTCGGCATCGGCGCCACACACATCACGCCGATCAACACCAGCGCCAGCACCGACTGGTTCTTTTCGTTCTCGGCGATCGGGGGGCTGAAGATCCCGATCGTGAAGCACGTCGGGATCAAGGCGCAGATTCGCTACCTCGGCACGGTGATCAACAGTGACGCGTCCTGGTTCTGCGCCTCATCGGGGGGGCTGACCTGCGGTGTGTCGCTCGACAACACCACCGTGCTCTCGCAGGGCGACGTGACGGGTGGGCTCTACGTCTCGTTCTGAGGCGCGGCGCCACCGGGTTCGCCGAACCGATCGCGCAGCTCGTGCTTCACGACCTTGCCGGTCGGGTTGCGCGGCAGCGCGTCGACGATCTCGAGCTGCTCGGGGATCTTCTGCACCATCAGCTTCGCGGCGCGCAGATGCGCCGCCATCGCGTCGAAATCGAGCGCCGGGCGCCCCGCCTTCGGCACCACGACGGCGCAGCAGCGCTCGCCCGTCTTCGCATCGGGGAGACCGATCACCGCGACGTCCTCGACGTCGGGGTGCGTGTAGAGGAGATCCTCGATCTCCTTGGCGCTGATGTTCTCGCCCTTGCGAATGATCACGTCCTTCAGCCGGCCGGTGATGACGACGTAGCCGTCGGCATCGAGATGGCCGAGGTCGCCGGTGCGAAAGAACCCGTCGGCGTCGAAGGCCGCTTCGTTCAGCGAAGCGTCGACGTAGCCCTTGCAGAGCTGAGGCGCCTTGACGCGGATCTCGCCTTCCTCGCCCGCCGCGGCCACGCGCTCGTCGAGCGTGACGACGCGCAGCTCGACCGTATCGGGCGATCTCTGACCCTCGGTGTGCGCGAGCTTCTCGTCGTCGTCGCCCGCACGATTCATCGCCATCGTCGGGCACTCGGTCATGCCGTAGCCCGAGACGATGCCCGTGCCGCCGAGCTCGTTCTTGACGTCGTAGTGCAGCTGCGGCGGCTTCGGTGCGCCGCCGCCCGGGAACGTGCGCACGTGCGCAAAGAGCGTCTCGCCGGGCTGGGCGCGCTGGGCGGCGAGATACGCCTGATGAAAGGCCGTGCCCGCAGTCGCCTGGGTGACGCCGTGCTTCGCGAGCAGCGGGATCGTCGTCGCCGGGTCGAATGCCTCGACCGCGATGTGACCGGCGCCGGCCTGCAGCCCGCAGTAGAGCCAGCCGATGCCCCCGATGTGCGTGAAGGGAAAGACGAGCGCGACGCGATCGTCGGGCTGCAGGTCGACGCAGCGCGAAAGACCGAGCGAGAACGCGCTGAGCGTGCCGTCCGTATGCTGCGCTCCCTTCGGATCGGCGGTCGTCCCGCTCGTGTAGAAGAGCCAGCGCACCGGATCGTCATCGGGCGCCCGCCACGGGGCGAGCTGCGCGGGGTCGCCCGACGGCGCGTCGCGGTCGACGACGAGCACGTCGAGGCCCGGCTGCTGCGCGGCGATGTCGTTCGCCATCGCTGCATAGTCGAAGCCCCGGAATGTGCCGGGCACGACCAGCAGCGAGGCTTCGATCTGACGCGTCACGAAGCCGATCTCGCGCTCGCGGTAGATCGGTAGGATCGGGTTCTGCACCGCGCCGAGGCGCGCGAGGCCCCCGACGAGCGCCATCGCTTCGAGCCAGGTGGGCAGCACCCACGACACGCGCGTGCCCTCGCCGACGCCCAGCGCGGCGAGGCCGGCCGCGCAGCGGAGGCTCGCGTCGCGGTAGTCGGCGAAGCTCCAGGTGCGCTCCTGCTCGTCGACCGCGAAGAGCGCATCGGGCGTCGAATCGGCCCGCGCCTCGATCAGCGACCACAGGCAGGGGATCTCGAGCAGCGGCGCGGGCGCAGACATGTCGATCCTCTTCGGTGGGGCGCGAACGGGTAGGGGCCAGCGCTGGCCCGCTCAGCCCGCGGCCACCTCACGCAGCTTGATCTTGTCGATCTTGCCCGTCGCGTTCGTCGGCAGCTCGTCGACGAGCTCGAAGCGTCGGGGCACCTTGTAGTTGGCCATGTGGTCGCGGCTCCACCCGCGGAGCCCTTCGGCATCGAGGCGCGCGCCCGGGCCCGGGACGACGAACGCGACGCCGACCTCGCCCATGCGGTCGTCGGGCGTGCCCACGACCGCCACCTGCGCGATGTCGCCGCGACCGAAGAGGATGTTCTCGATCTCGGCCGGGTAGCAGTTGAAGCCACCGCAGATGTACATGTCCTTGATGCGGTCGGTGATCGTGACGTAGCCCGCGTCGTCCATCACGGCGATGTCGCCGGTGTGCAGCCAGCCGTCCCCGTCGATCGTCTCGTCGGTGGCGGCGCGGTCCCCGAGATAGCCCTGCATCAGGTTGTATCCGCGCACGACGACCTCGCCGGGCTCACCCCGCGGCACTTCGACGCCTTCGCGATCGACGCACTTCACCTCGACGTCGGGGATCGCGCGGCCGCTCGTCCGTGAGATGGTTTCGGGCGCGTCGTCGTGGCGACACATGCTCACGATGCCGCAGCACTCGGTCAGCCCGTAGCCGGTAATGATCGTCTCGAAGCCGAGCTCGCTGCGCATGCGCGCGATCATCTCGACCGGCACCGGGGCGGCGCCGGTCACCGCGAGTCGAAGCGCTTCGACGTCACGCTCGGCGATGTCGGGCAAGGCGAGCAGCGTCTGGTAGATCGTCGGCGGGCCGACGAGCACGCTGATGCGATCCTTCGAGACGCGCTCGGTGATGGCATCGGCGTCGAAGACGGCGTGGGGCAGGGCGGTCGCGCCCTTGATCAGGCACGCGAGCCAGCCGGCCTTGTAGCCCATGGCGTGAAAGAAGGGGCTGATCAGGATGTAGCGATCGCCGGGGCGCAGGCCGACCACGGTGCCCCAGGCATCGAACGCGCGGATGTTCTGTTCATGGGCGGTCATCACGGCCTTCGGCTGGCCGGTCGTGCCGCTCGTGAAGATCAGGTCGCTCGTTGTGTCGGCCTCGACCGCCGCGGCTCGCTTGCGCAGCTCGGCCTCGTCGAAGCGCGCACCGCCCTCGATGAAGGCATCGAAGTCTTCGACGCGGTTCGTGTCGTCGCCGACCGAGACGATCTTCTGCAGGTCGGGCAGATCCTGCTTCTGCAGCTCGCCGAGGTAGTCGAAGCCCACGAAGTCGCCCGCCGTGACGACGAGCTTCGTCTTCGTGCGCGAGAGGGCGTACGCTGCCTCGGCGCCCTTCCAGCGCGTGTTCAGCGCGACGAGGGTCGCACCGGCGGCCTGCAGGCCGAGGGCCGACACGATCCACTGCCAGGAGTTCGGCGCCCAGACACCGACGCAGTCGCCGGGTTCGACGCCCGCGGCCGCGAACGCACGGCCGGCGCGCACGACGCGATCGGCCAGATCCTCGAAGCTGATCTGTACGTCGCCGTCTTCGATGTAGGTGTCGCTGCCGAAGCGTGCGGCCGCGCCCTCGACGAGCTGGGGGGTGGTCGGTTCCATCGGCTTCTCCGGTGCGCCGGTCGCATAAGGCGGGATCCCCGCCGGGGGTTGTTTCGAGTCGCAGCGTATCGTAATCTCTTCGGGCCTTCCAGGCGTCCCCAATCCTCCCCAATCGCCCGTTTCGAGGTCCCCCGCCCCATGCATGCCCGCTTCAGCGACGAAGACGAGGATTTCCGCCGCGAGATCGCCGGCTGGCTCGCCGAGCACCTGAACGGCGAGTTCAAGGCCGTGAAGGGCCGCGGTGGCCCGGGTGACGAGCACTCGCTCGTCGACGAGCGCAAGGCCTGGGAGCGCAAGCTGGGCGACGCCGGCTGGATCGGCATCGCGCTGCCGAAGGACGTGGGCGGCCGCGATCTCTCGCTGACCCAGCAGGTGATCTTCTATGAAGAATACGCGCGCGCCCAGGGCCCCGGCCGCATGGGGCACATCGGCGAGGGCCTGCTCGCGCCGACGGTGATCCACTTCGGCACCGAAGAGCAGAAGCAGCGATTTCTGCCCGGCATCCTGAGCGGCGAGGAAATCTGGTGCCAGGGCTACAGCGAGCCCAGCGCCGGCAGTGATCTCGCCAACGTGCAGACCCGCGCCGAGCTCGTCGACGGCGAGTGGGTGCTGAACGGCCAGAAGGTATGGACGAGCGGCGCGGCCTGGAGCGACTGGTGCTTCGTGGTCTGCCGCACCGACGCGAACGCGCAGCCGAAGCACCGCGGCATCTCGTACATCCTCTGCGAGATGGACCAGCCGGGTGTCGACGTGCGGCCGATCGTGCAGATGACGGGCGACGCCGAGTTCAGCGAGGTGTTCTTCAACGACGCGAAGGCCGACGAGGCCAACATCGTGGGCGACGTGAACGGCGGCTGGAAGGTCGCGATGGGCACCCTGGCGTTCGAGCGGGGCGCCTCGACGCTCGGCCAGCAGATGAGCTTCCAGAACGAGCTCGACGAGATCATCCAGATCGCGAAGGACAACGGCCGAGCCAAGGATCCGCTCATTCGGCAGCGCCTGGCCGACGCCTGGATCGGGCTGCGGATCCAGCGCTACAACGCGCTGCGCACGCTGAGTCACGAGGGCGTCGACGGCGGTCGTGAGGGGATGATCACCAAGATCTTCTGGGCCACCTGGCATCGCGAGCTCGGCAAGCTCGCGATGGACGTGATCGGCCCCGAGGCCGAGATCGCGAACGGCGCGCCCTACGATCTGTCGCGGCTCCAGCGCATGTACCTGTTCACGCGCAGCGACACGATCTACGCCGGCTCGAACCAGATTCAGCGCAACATCATCAGCGAGCGGGCCCTCGGCCTGCCCAAGGAGCCGCGCCCGGCATGAGCCACTCCCCCGCGCCCGAGGTCGCCGGCCACGGTCTGCTCGAAGGTCGCACCGTGCTGATCACGGCCGCGGCCGGCGCAGGCATCGGCTTCGCCGCGGCGAAGCGCTGCGTCGACGAGGGCGCCCGGGTCTTCATCAGCGATCTGCACGAGAAGCGGCTGGGCGCCGCGGCCGAGAACCTGGCCGAGGTCGGTGGTCGGCCGGTCGGCCATCGGCTCTGCAATGTGACCGACGAGCAAGAGGTTCAGGCACTCGTCGCCGCGGCGATCGAAGACCTCGGTCACGTCGACGTGCTGATCAACAATGCCGGGCTCGGCGGCACGACTCACCTCGCCGAGATGACCGACGACCAGTGGCTCAGCGTCCTCGACGTCACGCTCAACAGCGTCTTTCGGATGACCCGCGCGATGCTGCCGCACATGCAGTCGCGTCAGAGCGGCGTGATCGTCAACAACGCCTCGGTGCTCGGGTGGCGAGCCCAGGCGGGTCAGAGCCACTACGCCGCCGCCAAGGCGGGCGTCATGGCGCTCACGCGCTGCGTCGCGCTCGAAGAGGCGCCGAACGGCATCCGCGTGAATGCGGTGTCGCCGAGCTTCGCGACGCATCCGTTCCTCGAGAAGACCACACCCAAGGATCAGCTCGAAGCGCTCGAGGCGGCCGAGGCCTATGGCCGCGGCGCCCAGCCCGACGAGATCGCGCGCGTGATGGCTTTTCTCGCGAGCGACTACTCGAGCTACATGACGGGCGAGGTCGTCGCGGTCTCGAGCCAGCGCGCGTAGCCCGGCGCGCTCTCGGCGCCAGGGAACCTCTGCACAGTCGGCGGTGCCAGGGCCGGGGCAGGCGGGGGCACCGTGCTCAGACATGCTCGGCGCGACCTGCCTGGGAAGCTCGTTTGTTGCGCCCGTCGCGCCTGCGAACTGCGCGCGGTCCCCCCGCCTGCCCCGGCCTCGGGACGCTTCCGTCACAGCGCGGCGCTCCTGGCGTGGGAGCGCTCGCGGCGCGTCCCCTGACCCTTCCGCTTCCAAGCGTCGCCTGCGAACGTCTGCTGATCAGCGATCGAGTTCATCCCGTAGAGCGGCCCGCGGCGGGGGGCGAGTTCTGCAGAGCATCTCTAGCGGGGGAGCCGTTCGAGGGCGCCGCGCACGCGCCGTCTGGCGCTCCGACCCGCTCGCTCTTCGAAGCATCGAAACAGCCCGAGCCACTGCTCGAAACCCAGCGCCGACGGCGCGGCCTGCGCGTCGAAGCGGAGCGATCGTGCGCAGCGGCGCACCTGCTCTCTGGTGAGCACGCCCTGCAGGCAACGTTCGAGCACGTTGCCATGTCGACCGAACGCGTGCGCGACGAAATCGTTCCAGAGCGCGCGCCGGTCGGGGGCGATGAGCGCGTGCTGTCGCCGGCTCATCCAGAGCAGGGCGCACCGGCGGGCGGCTGGCGGTGAGAAGTCGCCCGGGCCGAGCTCGGCGCGCAGCTCGAGGTGCCACGCGGGCTTGAGGAGCAGCGAGCGCAGGGTTTCGGGCGCCCACGGAGCGCCGGTGAAACGACGGGCGGCCGCGTCTTCGAGCACGAGCCAGGCCTCTTCGGGAGGCCGATCGCTCTCGGTCAGCCGCCGTACGATCGCGGCGGTGTGACCGAAGGGTGGGTTGGCGAAGACCTTGTAGGGCCCACGTGGGAGCGGCCACTGCAGAAAGTCGGCCTCGACGACGTCGATCCGACGCGAGCGGCCGAACGCGGCGCGAAGTGCGCGCACGCACCCCGGATCGAACTCGACCGCGATCACGCGGCGGGCGCGCTCGGCCAGGAGCCCCGTGAGCGCACCTCGCCCGGCACCGATCTCGACGACGCAGTCGGTCTCACTCAGGCCCGCCGTGGCGACGAGCTGGGCACAGCGCTCGGGTCTATGAAGGAAGTGCTGACCGAGCCTCGTCGTGCGCGCCCGTCTCGGGCGCCTCGCGGAGGCCACGGACCCGCACCGTGAAGAACGTCATGGCGGGATTCCTCGCTGCCGCGTCGGGCGACTCGCCCGCAGCGTCGGGCGAAGTTAAGCCGAGATCGGCGGCGGCGACAACGCCGCCCAGCTGGGTGTCACGTTGCCGTCTGCATGGGCCGCTCGTTGCGGACGAAGAGCAGCGCGATCGTCGAGAGGACGTTCAGGGCGGCGAACGTGCGAAAGGCGAGGTCGTAGCTGCCGAAGTGGTCGTGGATCGCAGCGGCGAAGACCGGCCCCGTCGTGCCCCCGACCAGCAGGCCGAGCATGATCAACCCGTAGATCTCGGCCATGTGGGCGAGCCCGAAGCAACGCGTGATCACCAGGGGATAGACGACGTCGCGCGCAGCCGTCGCGACGCCGTAGCTCAGCACGAAGGGCCAGAGCCAGATGCGCTCGGGCAGCAGCACGAGGAAGATCGAGCTCGTGGCCAGCAGGGCGTAGTCGACCTGGATCGCGCGCTCATGCGGGATTCGATCGGCCAGCGCCCCGAGCACGACCTTGCTCACGATGCCCAGCGCAAGCGCAGTGCGGAAGTAGCCGAAGGCCTCGCCGCGCTCCATCCCGTTGTCGGTGAGAAAGAGCACGAGGTGTTCGAGGATGCCGAGGAAGTAGAAGAAGAACGTGAAGAGCGAGAACGCGAGGATCCAGAAGCTGCGCGTACGCATCGCCTCGGGGCCCGACATCGAGGCCTCGGGCTCGGCCGTCGCCGCTTCGGCTGCGGCCTCGGTCGACTGAGGGCTCGCCTCGATGGGGTGATGCTCGATCGCGCGATCGGGACGGCGCGCCGTGGCCCAGGCGATCGGCAGCATCACGCCGAGCGCCCCGATGCCCATCACCGTGAACGCCTCTCGCCAGCTCCAGAGCTCGGTGATCCAGCCGGCGAGCGCGACCATCAGGTAGCCGCCGATGTTCGACCCGGTGTAGACGATGCCGAGCGCGAGACCCCGCCCGCGCTGCACCCACTCGCTCGCGAGCTGGCCGACGGTGATGTCGCCGAGCCCGGTCACCGCCAGCCCCTGCACCATGATCAGCACGTAGAGCTGCCAGAGCGACTGCATGTGCGCGAGCAGCAGGAACGCCGCGGCGAGCACGACGATCGAGGCGAGCAGGATCCGGCGAGAGCCCTGTCGGATCACCAGCCAACCGACGATCGGGCTCGTCAACGAGGCGACGATCAGCTGGGGAGCCCGCGCCCCCGAGTACATCGCTCGCGTCCAGCCGAGGTCGCCGATGATGTCGCCGGCGAGGGGACCCAACACGTAGCCATAGCCGAGCCCGATCTGACAGACGAGGCAGCCGAACACGACCCAGAGCGCGCGACCGCGCAGGTCACCCAGGCCGGTCTGAATGCGTGTGAAGAGAGAAGCCTGGCCCTGCATGCACCCTCGCGAGAGGGGCGCAGCATAGCGCCGGTGGCGGCGGCGGGATCCGCCGCTCAGAACCAGGTGAAGCCGAACGTGGCCGTCGCGAAGCTGCCGTCTCGGGCCGATCCGATCTCGCCCAGGTAGTACGAGATGTCGAGCTCCCAGTTGAACGTCTGTCGCTGATAGAAGTTCAGCCCAGCGTTGAACTTGGGCACGAAGCCGAAGTCACCGCCCCGGTAGTTCGTGCCGCGGTATTGCAAGAACCCGACATGCGCCCCGACGTAGGGCTGGAGCCGCGTCTTCGTCAGATAGAAGCGCTCGCCGAAGTGCACACCCCAGGCGAAGAAGTCGACGCCGTCCTGCTTGAACTTCGACGTGTACATGCCGGTGAATTCGGTCTGCCAGAACCGGTTGTGCTTGAGCCCGACACGCATCGACACCCCGCCGCCACTCGCGAACGCGTCGCTGCCGCCGATCTGCTCCGTGAACTCGATCGCGTAGTGACCGCCGAGCCCCAGGAAGTAGCCGCCTCGATCCCAGCGCGGCTCGGTGAGGCGGTCCTTCACCTGCTCGCGGTTGGGCACGCCGGTGGTGCTCTCGCGATTGGGCGGGATCTCGGCTTCGACCGTGCCGTGCTTCGAGGTGTCGATGGGCTGCGTCGGGGGCGGGGCGGGGGTCGCGCTCTCGGCGTCCTGCTCCTCGGGCTGCGCGGCCGCCGGGCTCGACAGGGCGAACACCACGGCGGCGACCCCGCCGACCACGCGGGCCGTCCGGCCGGCGCGACGAGCGCGCTGAGAATGAAGCTGCATCGAACCCCCCGGTTGCGGGCCGCATGATACCAGCCGGTCGGCTGCATGCGTCCGTCGAGGCTCATCGGTCATTCGCCGCTTCGGCACGAGTCGCAGACCGGCCGCCGGTGCGGTGCGCCGGCGGGAACATCAACGGATTCGGGGGGTTGGGCGATCGCGAATCGTGTGTTGCGCCGCGGCTCGCGCGCTGGCGAGAGGCGTGGATACTCCGACGAACCGGGCGCCTGAAGCGGTCGGCCGAAATGGGGAGCCGAGAGATGAAGCCGGTGAAGCGCTGGGCGCTCGAAGAGATCGATCTGATGGGCGAGGACTTCTGGACGGCGTCCATCGAAGAGCGGGAGGGCGGCTTCGAGACCCTGCGCAACGAAGATCCGATTCGGTTCATGGAGGAGCTCGAGCCGCCGCCCGACATCCCGCTGCCGAAGGGACCCGGCTTCTACAGCGTCACGCGGCACGCCGACATCCTCGAGATCAGCCGAAACCCCGAGATCTACTGCTCGGGCAAGGGCGCGACCTCGATCATGGACCTGCCGCCGATGATGCTCGAGTTCTTCGGCGGCATGATCAACCTCGATGATCCTCGCCACGGCAAGCAGCGGCGCATCGTTTCGCGCGGCTTCACGCCCCGCGCTCTCGGTCGCATCGAGTCGGGCATCGACGCGCTCGCCTCGAAGATCGTCGACCGCATCATCGAGAAGGGAGAATGCGACTTCGTCGCCGACATCGCCGCACCGCTCCCGCTCGAGATCATCTGCGACATGATGGGGATCCCCGACAGCCAGCGCGAGATGGTCTTCGAGAAGTCGAACGTGATCCTCGGTCTCGCCGATCCCGACTACGTCACGCCGGGCAACAACCCGATCGCGGCAGCGATGGAGGCGGGCGGACAGCTCGACGCGCTGATGAAGGACATGGCGGCCGACCGCCGCAAGAACCCGACCGAAGACCTCACGACGGCGATCATCACCGCGGCCGAAGACGACGAAGTGATGACCGACGCAGAGCTCTCTTCGTTCTTCATCCTGCTCGTCGTCGCCGGCAACGAGACGACGCGCAACGCCATCAGCCACGGGATGAAGGCGCTCTGCGACTACCCGGATCAGCGCCGGATCTGGGCCGACGATTTCGAAGGGCACGCGGGCACGGCGGTCGACGAGATCGTGCGGTGGGCGAGCCCCGTGATCCACATGCGCCGCACCTGTACGCAGGACACCGAGCTCTCGGGCGTGCCGCTGAAGGCCGGCGACAAGCTCGCCCTCTGGTACGCGTCGGCCAACCGCGACGCCGCCGTCTTCGACGATCCCTACGCGTTCGACGTGTTGCGCACGCCGAACGAACACGTTGGCTTCGGTGGACCCGGACCGCACTACTGCATGGGGGCGAACCTCGCGCGGCGCGAGATCCGCGTGATGTTTCGGCAGATCTTCGACCGCATGCCCGATCTCGAGATCACCGGCGACCCCGAGCGGCTCGTGTCGAACTTCGTCCACGGCATCAAGCGCATGCCCTGTCGATTCACACCGGGGGCGGTCGTCGGCGGCTGAGGTGCGGCCTCAGTGTGCGGTGAGGTCGCTGGCGCGCAGCCATCCGGCGCTGCTCGCGCTGTCTCCGCCGCACGGCGAGAGGGGCCACACCCGCCGCCAGTCACCCTGGCGCGCGCTCACGTGCAGCTGACAGGGTTGCTCGAGGACACCGTCGCGCGGCCAGGCGTCGCTCGGGCCGGCGCGCAGCTCGGTGCGCTCGACCGCCAGACCGGCGCGGGTCGAGACCTCGACGCGCTCGGGCGGGGTGGCCGGCAGCAGGAAGAGCCCGGCACCCGCTGCGCAGACCGCGATCGCCATCCACGTCGCGGGCCAGGTCGTGCGCCAGAAACCGGGCAGCTCGACGGGCGGCGGCTGCCCGACGACGTACAGCTGGGGCGGCGGGGGCGCGGGGCGAGGCCGCGCGCGCAGCGCCCACACGAGCGCGGCGACCCATCCGACGCCAGTCCAGCCCGTCAGCATGTTCAGTGCGAGCACCGCGTAACGATGCCGGTGCCCATAGGCCTCCGCGACGGCGAAGGGCACGAGGTAGACGACCAGGAGGAGGGCGGCTGCGGTGTCCAAGGCAGATCCCGACCGGGGCGCGCGCGGCGGCCGGGGGCGACCGCCGAGAGGCCGAGCATATGGGCTCGGCCTGGGAGTGGGAAGCCGCAAGGTGTGGCGGTGCGAATCTGGACAGCGCCGGCGACGTGCGTCAGCGTCGGCACGGGTCCCCGGGGTCGTGTCGGTCGGCGGTGACGGCTTCGCGCGTCGGGGCATCGAAACGATGAACTCTCAAGCGAGGATCCACCGCATGCGACGCACACTGATTCTTTCGATTCTGATCGCGATCGCCAGCTTCTTCGGCACCGCCGCCTGGGCGGGACCGGGCTGCGGCGCTACGTCGATGGTGCAGCACATCTTCGACAAGGCCGACGAGGACGGCGACGGCGCGCTGACCCAGGCCGAGTACGAGGGAGCCGGTCTGCAGGAGTACGGTGTCTCGTTCGCAGACAGCGACCTCGATGGCGACGGCGTCACGAGTCTCGACGAGTACCAGCGCCTCTACGACCAGCATCATCCGTCGGGCGACGAATTCGAAGTCTGAGCCCGAACGATCGGCCCATCCCGAGACCGTGCGCGGCGCGTGCGCGGCGCGCCTTCGTGCTCGCCTTGCTCGCGTTGCTGTCGGTGGCGGCCGCGGGCAGCGGTGCGCTCTATGAGACCCGGCGCGCGAGTCGCGACGGAACCGGTCGATTCTACATGGGGCGCGAGATCGCCCAGGTGATGGGCCACCGCGGCGCCGGCTGGCTCGAGCGCTCGAGCCGCGACCGCGAGGAAGGCACGTCGAAGCTCGTCGAGATCCTGCCCGTCGAGCCGGACGACGTCGTCGCCGACATCGGCGCCGGCACCGGCTTCTTCGCTTTCCCGATGGCCGAGCGCGTTTCGCGCGGCAGCGTGCTCGCGGTCGACATCCAGCCCGAGATGCTGGCGATCATCGAGGTGCGCAAGCGCGAGCGCGGGGTCGAGAACGTTCGGACGATTCTCGGGCAGACGCGCGATCCGGGCCTACCCGAGGCCGGCGTCGACCTGATCCTCATCGTCGACGCATATCACGAGTTCTCGCATCCGGCGGAGATGGGCGCAGCGATGGTGCGCGCGCTTCGCCCGGGCGGCCGGCTCGTGCTCGTCGAGTATCGCGAAGAAGATCCTTCGGTCCCGATCAAACCGCTGCACAAGATGAGTGAGGCTCAGGTTCGGCGCGAGATCGAACGCCTGGGTCTCGCCTGGGAGCGCACGGACGGGGCGCTGCCGCGACAGCACGTGGTGATCTTTCGCAAGCCGGCCGGCGCAGGGCCCGGCGCACCCTAGCCCGCCGGGCGCACGTACGGGTGCACCTCGCGTTCGTAGAGGCGCAGCATCGCCCACGACTCGTCGGGTGCGATGCCGGCGAGCAGCGGATTCAGGTAGAACACGCCATCGGAGCCGAGTGACTCGGCGAGCTCGATCGCCTCTTCGGGGGTCGCGACGCGGTACGCGCCTCCCTCCCGCACCGTCGCTTCGGTGACGCCGGCGGCATACGGTCCGGCCGGCTTGCCGAACGACTCGGCCGTCCAGCTCGCATACGAGCGGAGCTGATGCAGCGCGTGCGGGAGGATGCGCTGCCACGCGGCTTCGACGTCCTTCGCGATCCAGAGAAAGATCGGGCCATGCGCCGGATAGGGACCCGGATCGGCCTTGCCGAGCTCGATGCACGCATCGCGGTACGGCGGCCAGAGCTTTGGCTCGAGCGGCGGGAACCAGCCGTCGGCGATGCGAGCGGCTCGACGGGCCGCGGCGGCCGAGCTGCCGCCGAGCAGGATCGGCGGCGGGGGATCGGGCTTCGGGGTGACGTGGCAGGTGCGCCCCTGCCACTCGAAGGGCTCGCCGGTGAACGCCAGCCGAAGGAAGGCGATCGTGTCTCCGATCGCCTTCCAGCGATCTTCGAGGCGCTTGTCGAAGAGCTCGAACTCGGCGGGCCGGTAGCCGCCGCCGACGCCCAGCAGCAGGCGTCCGCCCGTCGCGATCTGGGTGACGGCCGCGTCTTCGGCCAGCTTCACCGGGTCGTAGAGCGGCGCGAGCAGCACCGACGTGCGCAGGCGAATGCGTCGCGTTCGCGCGCCCATAGCTGCGGCGAGAATGAGGGGCGAAGGGTTGTATCCGTCGGGGCTCGCGTGATGCTCGCCGAGGCCGATCAGGTCGAAACCGAGCTCGTCGGCCCACGCGGCCTGGTCGAGGGCCGCGGCGTAGAGATCGGTGGCCGGCGCGCCGAAGTCGGGCGCGCGCATGTCGTAGCTGACGACGAGCTCCATGGCGGCGTGTAGCCCACCGCCTAGTCGGGCTGCCGGTCGCTGAAGACGAGCCAGAGTGCGTGGAGGATCCCGGGCAGGCCGCCGAGGATCGTGAGCGCCAGGTTGATCCAGAAGTGTGTCGTGATCCCGACCTGCAGGTACGCGGTCACTGGCGGGAGCAGGAACGCGAAGATCAGCTTCACGATGATCATGTGGGGCTCCTCCTTCGACGTGCAAGAACGTCTCCCTGGTTCTAGCAGACTCGATCCCGTGCGCGCGAGCCGCGTCGACGTCGGCCGTGGCTGCCCGCGCGAGGCCAGCACCGTGAGGCTTCCTCCCCCCGGCGCTCTGCTAGCTTCGCCGGGTCCAGACCACAGAGGAAAAGGCGCCGAGCCATGTCGCGATTCAAGAAGATGGTCCACCACGCCGTTCTGCCGCTCGGCAGCATGATGGTGCGGTTCATCCCCGATCGGGTGCCGGTCACGTTCGTCGGCAGCGACGCCACCCGCGAGCTGTGCGAGGCGATCGGTCAAGGCGGCGCCACGCGCGTCCTCATCGTCACCGATGCCGGGCTGGTTCGCGTCGGCATCGTGGGCCGCGTCGAGTCGACGCTCGCGGCTTCGAACCTCGCGGTGTCGGTCTACTCGGGGGTCGAGCCCGATCCGGTCTTCGATCAGGTCGAAGCCGGTCTCGCGCTGTACGACGCCGATGGCTGCGACGCGATCCTCGCCGTCGGCGGTGGGTCTTCGATCGATGCCGCGAAGGTGATCGCCGCGATGGCGACGAACCGCGGCCCGCTCGCGCAGCTCGAAGGCAGCATGAAGGTGCGCGAAGCGACCGCGCCGCTGTATGCATTGCCGACGACGGCGGGGACGGGCAGCGAGGTGACGCTCGCGGCCGTCGTATCCGATCCGCAGTCGCACGCGAAGAAGTTCTTCGTCGATCCGAAGCTCCTGCCGCGCATGGCGGCCCTCGACCCGACGCTCATGACGGGGCTCCCCCCGAAGATCACCGCCGCCACCGGCAT
The DNA here is from genome assembly GCA_965250285.1 of Myxococcota bacterium. Taxonomy (GTDB): domain Bacteria; phylum Myxococcota_A; class UBA9160; order UBA9160; family UBA4427; genus CAYYSY01. The sequence continues at coordinate 2,990,398 of OZ252299.1, read as the reverse complement.
GGATGCGCTCACGCACGCGGTCGAGTCGACCCTCTCGCGCATGTCGAACCCCCAGACCGAAGCCTGGGCGTCCGATGCCGTTCGGCTCATCTTCGAACACCTGCCGACCGCGGTGCATCGCGGGGACGATCTCGCGGCGCGCAAGGCCATGGCGCTCGCCTCGTACTACGCGGGGCTCGCCTTCACGCGGACGAGCGTGGGCTACGTCCATGCGATCGCACACACCTTCGGCGCGTTCTACGGCACACCCCACGGTCTGGCGAACGCCATCGCGCTCCCCCACGTGCTCGAAGCGTCGAAGGAGAAGGCCGGCCCGCAGCTCGCGGCGCTCGGTCGCTTGATCGGGGTCGAAGGGCACGGCGACGCCGCACTCGCCGATGGCTTCATTGCCGCCGTCCGCGATCTGATGTCGAAGATCGACATCCCGTCCACACTCGACGTGCTGCAGCCGACCGATGTGCCGGCGATCGCGGCACAGGCCGCCGCCGAGGCGCACCTGAACTACCCGGCTCCGAAGTACTTCGGCGCCGCTGAGATCGAAGGGCTCCTGCGCCAGATGCAGCCCTGAGGGCGCGCAGAGGTCGACGATCGCCTACGCTGCCGATCGATGGGGCTGCGTCGCTTCGACCGAAAGTTCGGCGTCGATCTGCTTCGGAGTCTGCCCGAGGCACCGGCCGTCTACCTGTTTCGAGACGAGCAGGGCGCGGTGCTCTACGTCGGCAAGGCCAAGAACGTGCGCAGACGCCTGGCGCAGTACCGCAATGCCAGCCGCCGAAAGGCCCACCGCAAGATGCGCGAGCTCGTGCGCGTCGCCCACACCCTCGAGGTGCGGCCCTGCGACACCGAGACGAGCGCGCTGTTGCGCGAGAACGAGCTGATCCGCGAGCTCCGGCCCGAGTACAACGTCGATGGCGCGTACGACTTTCTCTACCCGGCGATCGGGACCGGTGAGGTCGAGGGCCAGACCTGGCTCTGCATCGCCTCTCAGCTCGATGCCTACGCACATCTCGACCTGCGATGGCACGGCTGCTTTCGGCCGCGCTGGCGCGCCCGGGAGGCGTTCGATGCGCTGGTCGCGCTGTGCGGGCACATCGGTCACCTCGAGCCGAAGAGCCGCTTGCCCGAGCTGCCGGCGGCCAAGGGCACGCGGTTCGTCGCCGTGCGCCGCCTGGGTCGGGGCTGGCTCGAACCGATTCGAAGCTATCTCGATGGGGAGTCGGATGCACTGCTGGCCAGGCTCTTCGACGCGTTGCTCGAGCAGCGCGGTGCCCGACTCGATCGCGCCGAGGTGCAGGCGTCGATCGAGACGCTGAAGGCGTTCTTCGTCGACGATGCCCAGCGGCTGCGCGCGGCCCGGCAGCGCGTCGGCTGGGCCGGTTCGTTCGTGCCCCAGGCCGAACGCGACGCGCTCTTCATCGGCGCACGCGCGGCGACCGCGGTGCCCGCACCGCCTCGAGCCGTGGTCTCGAAAGGGCCGGCGGCGTCTCGAAAGGGCCGGCGGCCTGACGCAGGCGCTGGGGCCGCGCGGTCGGATCAGGCGGGGACGTAGCGGCTGATCGTGTCGACCACGCAGGCGGGGCGTTCGCCGCCGTCGATCTCGACGGTCACGCGGATCGTCGCCTGGATGGCGCCGCCCTTCACCTCTTCGACCTTGATCAGCTCCGACCGACCGCGGATGCGCGAGCCGACCGGGACCGGCGCGGGAAAGCGAAGCTTGTCCGAGCCGTAGTTGACGCCCATCGAGATGCCGCGCACCTCGACCGTCTCGGGCAGGAACTTGTTCACGAGCGACATCGTGAGGTAGCCGTGCGCGATGGGCGCGCCGAACGGGCCCTGCTTCGCGCGCTCGGGATCGACGTGGATCCACTGATGGTCGCCCGTCGCGTCGGCGAACGTGTTGATGCGCTCCTGGTCGATCTCGAGCCAGTCGCTCACGCCGAGCTCGGTGCCTTCCTTGCCGATCAGGTCTTTGGGTGATTCGAAGACGGTGGCCATCGGGGGCTCCTTGTGGTCGCAGTTCAGGCGCTCTTGTTCTTCGCCGCCGCGAGGAACGCCGGCGCTTCGCCCCCGCCGTGCAGCAGCACGTTCGCGCCGCTCACGTAGCGGGCGAGGGGGGACGCGAGATAGAGGCAGGTGTCGCCGACGTCGTCGGGCTCGCCCATGCGGCCGAGCGGCACGGTCGCGCCGACCGCTGCGATGCCCTCTTCGTCACCGTAGTGCAGGTGAGCCTGCTCCGTTCGGATCATGCCCGCCGTCACGGCGTTGACGCGCACCTTGGGTGCCCACTCGACAGCGACCGTCGTCGTGAACGACAGAAGGCCTGCCTTGGCCGCGCCATAGGCGGCAGTGCCGGGTGAGGGGCGCACGCCCGATACGCTCGCGATGTTCACGATGGAGCCGCCCTCGTCCTGGCTCTGCATCACCGCGTTCGCCGCCTGCGCGAAGTTGATCGGCGCGAGCATGTTGAGGCGGACGATCGCTTCGGTGAATCGAGGCGAGGCGGTCGCGGCATCGGCCTCGGGTGCCCCGCCCGCGTTGTTCACGAGCACGTCGAGCCGTCCGCATCGTTCCTTCGCGAAGTCGACGACCGTTTGCACCTGCTCGACGTCGCGCACGTCTGCGGCGATGAACCGGGCCTCGCGTCCGCCCGCCTGGATCGGCGCATCGGGCTCGCTGCGCCCGCAGACGACGACGTCGGCGCCCTGCTCGAGGAAGCGCGTCGTGATGCCGCGCCCGACGCCCTTCGTGCCGCCGGTGACGATGACGGCCTTGCCCGAGAAGTCGAGGGCGTCCACCGCTAGAGCCCGATCGCCTGCGCGACCTGCTCGCGATGGTGGGGCGGATCGCCGAGCAGGCTCTCGCTCGACTTGGCGCGCTTGAAGTGCAGGTGGCAGTCGTACTCCCAGGTGAAGCCGACGCCGCCGTGAATCTGGATGTTGTCGGCGGCGCACTGGAAGTAGGCGTCGGAGCAGTATGCCTTCGCGAGCGAGGCCACCGCCGGCAGCTCGTCGGTGTCGTCCGTGGCTGCGCACGCGGCGTAGTACACCGCCGACCGCGCTGCCTCGACGAGCACCATCATGTCGGCGCACTTGTGCTTGATCGCCTGGAACGACCCGATCACACGTCCGAACTGCTCGCGCTCCTGGGCGTACGCCACCGCCATCTGCAGGCACCGCTCGGCGCCTCCGACCTGCTCGGCGGCCAGGGCGATGGCCGCGAGGTGCAGCGTCTTCTCGAGCATCGGCGCGGCCTGGCCGGCCGTGCCGAGCGAGGCGTTGGCGCCGACACGCACGCCGTCGAGCACGACCTCGGCGAGGCGTCGGGTCTGGTCGAGCGTGGGCAGCGCGCGGCGCTCGACGCCGGGCGAGTCGGCCGGCACGAGAAAGAGGCCGATGCCCTCGCGCCCCGTCGTGCCCTCGGCGCGCGCCGCGACGATGATCAGGTCAGCGACGTGACCGTCGACCACGTAGCGCTTGGCGCCGCGCAGTACGAAATCGTCGCCCTCCCGCGTGAAGCTGGCCTCGACGCCTTCTGCCCCCGCGAGTCCATTCTCTTCGGCGACCGCGAGCGTGGCTCGGGTCGTTCCCTCGGCGATGCCGGGCAGCCACTGCTGCTTCTGTGCCTCGTCGCCGCCGACGAGCAGGGCGTTGGCGCCGAGCGCGACGGTGCCGAAGAAGGGGCTGCAGAAGAGGGCGCCTCCCATCACTTCGACGAGCGCCACGAGATCGGCGTACTCGAGGCCGAGGCCGCCGTAGGCTTCGGGGATGTGGACCGCCGCCCAGCCGAGCTCGGTCGCCACCTGCTCCCAGACCTTCTCGTCGTAGCCAAGCTCGCTCTCGGCGGCCGCGCGAACCTGCTCGCTGCCCGAGTGCTCTTCGAGGAAGCTCTCGGCCATGGCGCGCAGCTCGAGCTGCTCTTCGTTGAACTTCAGATCCATCGGTCTTGCCTCGGTGGGGCGCTTGCGGGGAGGGGCAGTTCGGCTTCGCCGCCGGGGCTCAGGTGCCGAAGACCTTCTGGGGCGCGGGGCTCTTCTCGATGACCTCGTGCACGGCCGCACCGACCTCGTCGGGCGCCCAGCGGCTGCCCTTGTCGACGATCGGGCCGTCATGCCAGCCGACGCTCGTGCCAATGAGGCCGCCCTTCACCTCGAAGACGCGGCCCGTGACGTCGCGGCTCTCGGCCGAGCCGAGCCAGACGACGAGCGGCGAGATGTTCTCGGGCGCGTTCTCGTCGAATGCGCCGTCCTCCGGCGCCGCCATGTCGGTGAAGATCGCCTCGGTCATGCGCGTGCGCGCCGCCGGGGCGATCGCGTTGGCCGTCACGCCGTAGCGGCCGAGCTCGGCGGCCTGCACCAGGGTGAGGGTCGCGATGCCGCCCTTGGCCGCCGAGTAGGTGGCCTGGCCGACGCTGCCCTGCAGACCGGCGCCCGAGCTGGTGTTGATGATGCGGGCGTCGACGGTCTCGCCGGCCTTGCTGCGGCCGCGCCAGTACTCGGCGGCGTGCCGCGACGTGCAGAAGTGGCCCTTCATGTGAACCCGGACCACGGCGTCCCACTCGTCTTCGCTGGTCGACATGAACATTCGGTCGCGCAGGAAGCCCGCATTGTTGACCACGACGTCGAGGCCACCAAACGTGTCGATCGCCTGCTCGACGAGCTGCTTGGTTTCGGCGAAGTCGGCCACGTCGGCGCCGTTGGCCACGGCCTCGCCCCCCATCGCGCGAATCTCTTCGGCGACCTGCTCGGCGGGGCCGGCGCTCTCGCCCTCGCCGTGGTTGCTGGTGCCGAGGTCGTTTACGACGACCTTCGCGCCTTCGGCCGCAAAGGCGATGGCGTGGGCGCGGCCGATGCCGCCGCCTGCGCCGGTCACGATGACGACGCGTCCCTCACAGATCATGTTCTCTCTCCTTCGACGCCATCGGGCTCTTCGCCCGATCGCGTCGAATCCGGTGTGTTTCGGCTGGCCGTGGGCCGCCGCCGACGACGCGTGTCGCTGCGGCTAGCCGAGTCGCTCGATGATGGTGACGTTCGCCTGACCGCCGCCCTCGCACATGGTCTGCAGGCCGTAGCGGCCGCCGGTGCGCTCGAGCTCGTGGAGCAGGGTGGTCATGAGCCGTGCGCCGGTCGCGCCGAGCGGGTGACCGAGGGCGATCGCGCCGCCGTTCACGTTGACCTTCTCGTCCTCGAAGCCCGACTCTTTCTGCCAGGCGATCACGACCGAGGCGAACGCCTCGTTGATCTCGACGAGATCGATGTCGTTCTTCGTCATGCCGGTCTTCTTGAAGGCGTGCTCCGTGGCCGGGATGGGCGCGGTGAGCATCCACACGGGATCGTCGGCGCGCACCGACATGTGGTGGATGCGCGCGCGCGGCGTGAGGCCGTGATCCTTCAGACCCTGCTCGCTCACGATCAGCAGCGCCGCCGACGCATCGGCGATCTGGCTCGACACGGCTGCGGTGACGCGGCCGCCCTCCTGGAGGGTCTTGAGCGTCGCCATCTTCGCGAGGCTCGATTCGCGCGGCGGCTCGTCGACGGCGAAGTCGCCCACCGGCACGATCTCACGCTCGAAACGACCGTCGGCGATGGCCTTGAGCGCCCGTTCGTTGCTCTGCAGGCCGAAGCGCTCCATGTCTTCACGCGAGATGTCCCACTTCTTCGCGATCATGTCGGCCGAGTTGAACTGCGAGACCTCACCGTCGCCGTAGCGCTCGACCCAGCCGGGGCTGCCGGTGAACGGGTTCTCGAAGCCGTACTCCTGGCCGGCGTACATCGCGGCCGAGATCGGGATCAGGTTCATCGCCTGCACGCCGCCCGCGACGACGACGTCCATCGTGCCGCTCATGACGGCCTGGGCCGCGAAGTGGATCGCCTGCTGGGCGCTGCCGCACTGGCGATCGACGGTGGTGCCGGGCACGTGCTCGGGGAGGCCGGCCGCCAGCCAGCAGGTGCGGGCGATGTCGCCGGCCTGGGGGCCGATCGTGTCGACGCAGCCGAAGACGACGTCCTCGACGGCGCCGGCGTCCATGTCGGTGCGGTCCATCAGCGCCTTCAGGCTGTGGGCGCCGAGGTCGGCGGGGTGGACCTGCGAGAGGCTCCCCTTCTTGCGACCGACCGGCGTGCGCAGCGCGTCGACGATATAGGCTTCGGGCATTTCGATTCTCCGTCGGCGCGCGCCGCGCGCCGGTTGCTTCTACTTGGTGCAGATGACCGACGAGCCGTGGCCGAACAGGCCGATGTTCGCCGTGATGCCGGCCTTCGCGCCCTCGACCTGGCGGGCGCCCGCGTCGCCGCGCAGCTGCCAGGTCAACTCGCAGACCTGGGCGACGGCCTGGGCCGGAACGGCCTCGCCGAAGCAGGCGAGGCCCCCGCTCGTGTTGACCGGGATGCGCCCGCCGATCTTCGTGGCGCCGTCGCGCAGCAGCTTCTCGGCCTCGCCCTCGCCACACAGGCCGAGGTTCTCGTACCAGTCGAGCTCGAGGGCCGAGCTGAGGTCGTAGACCTCGGCGATCGACATGTCTTCGGGGCCGAGCCCGGCCTCTTCGTATGCGTCGTGCGCGATGCTGGCCTTGAAGGGCCGCAGCGGCTCTTCGACCGCGACAGCCGAGTCGGTCGAGATGTTCGGCATCTCGAGCGTCGTGCAGGGGAACGTCGGCGTCGTCGTTGCCACCGCCTTCACCTTGATCGGATCGATGTTGCGGCTCTTGGCGAACTCCATGCTGGTCAGGATGCACGCCGCAGCGCCGTCGCTCGTCGCGCAGATCTCGAACAGGCGCAGCGGGTCGGCCACCATGGGCGACTCGAGCACCTGCTGCATGGTGAACTCCTTGTGATACCGCGCGTAGGGGTTCGCCATGCCGTGCTTGGCGTTCTTGACCTTCACCGCCGCGAAATCCTCTTCGGTCGCGCCGTAGACGTCCATGCGCCGGCGTGCCGCGAGTGCGAAGTAGGTGGGGTTCGTGCAGCCCATCAGGCGGAAGCGCAGCCAGTCGGGGTCGGTCCAGCGCTCGCCCGCGTTCGGGGCGAGGAAGCCCTTGGGCGTCGTGTCGGCGCCGATCACCAGCGCGACGTCACAGAAGCCGGCAAGGATCTGGGCCCGAGCGTCGTTGATCGCCTGGGCGCCCGATGCGCAGGCCGCGTACGAGCTCGAGATGCGAGCGCCCGTCCAGCCCATCGCCTCGGCGAACGTCGCACCCGCGACGTAGCCGGGGTAGCCGTTGCGCACCGTCTCGGCGCCGGCGATCAGCTGGATGTCGCGCCAGTCGAGGCCGGCATCCTTGAGCGCGTCCTGCGCGGCCTTCACGCCGTACTCGACGAAGTTCTTGCCCCACTTGCCCCATTGGTGCATGCCGACACCGAGCACTGCGACTTCGTGGCCCATGATGGGTTCTCCTTCAGGGTGCGCGCTTCGCGCGCGAGATGCGTGAGCGTGGTGGACCGGCGGTGGCTCAGCCTGCGAGGGGCTTCCACTTCCACACGGTGTAGTCGGTGCCGTCCTGGTGATAGAGCTTCTCGATGACGAGCTCCATCTCGAGGCCCGCCGTGAGGACGCTCTCGTCGGCGTCCGAGGCGAGCTGACCGAGCACCATCATCTTCTCTTCTTCGAGCTCGACGCCGACGATCGTGTACGGCTCGAACTCGCCATCGACGATGTACGGGTCGGGCGGCTGATAGAAGTGCTTCGTGTACGACCACACCTTGCCCGTGCGCGAGAGGCGCACCTCTTCGAACTCGGTCGAGAAGCAGTCGGGATTGCGGCAGAAGTCGCGCTGGCCGGGGAAGTAGTACGTCCCGCAGACCTTGCAGCGCGTGCCGATCAGGTGCGGCTCGGGGTCGTTCGAGAACCAGCCCTCGATGGCCGGGGCTTGGGGGGTCGACATGGGGGGCTCCTTGAGGCTTCGGGCTGCCCGCCCGAAGGGCCGGGAAAGATACCCGATGAGGGAGGGGCGTCGGCGTCAGGCCGCCCGGGGCTGGAAGCCGAAGGCGGCGATCGGGCCGTCGTCGTCGAGCAGGGCGGCCGCGAGGCGACCGCGGTGCCATGCGTTGGTGCCCCAAGCGAGGTCGTGCGACCACGCGCGTTTCATCCACACGTGGAGGTCCTGCTCGTAGGTGTAACCGATGGCGCCGTGCACCTGGAGCGACTCCTTCGCCGCGAATGTCGCGGCGTCGCTCGAAGTCACCTTCGCCATCGAGACGTCGACGGCCCTCGTCGGTGCGGCGACGGCGACCGAGTGTGCGGCGCGGTAGACGACCGAGCGTGCGTACTCGAGCTGGACCTTGGCGTTGGCCAACCGGTGCTTGACCGCCTGGAACGTGCCGATCGCGACGCCGAACTGCTTGCGCTGGGTCGCGTAGAGGGCGCCCATCTCGATGAGCGTCGAGCACACGCCCAGCTGTTCGGAGGCGCTGGCGAGGGCGCCGCGGTCGAGCGCGGCGGCCTGCAGCGCGGCGCCGACCGTCTTCTCGGCGACGAGCGTGTCGCCCGACGGCGTCCACTCGACGCTGAACAGGCGCTGGCTCTGGTCGTTGCTCGTCTGCGCCGTGAGCGTGACGTTCGCCGGATCGACGGCGTGCAGATCGTCGCCATCGGGGAGCAGCAGGAGCTGCGCGACATGCGCGTCCGCCACGAAGGGGCTCTGCGCGTGTCCGACGGCCACGATGGCCTCGCCCGCCGCGATCTTCGGCAGCCAGGTCGCCGCCAGGTCACCGCCGATCTCACGCAGCAGGGGCGCTGCGACGGCGGCGGTCGAGATCAAGGGCTCGGCGAGCGCCGCGCGGCCGGTCTCCTCGAACACCAGCGTCGCGTCCACCTCGCTCATGCCGAGGCCGCCGTGCTCCTCGGGCACGAGCAGCCCGGGCAGGCCGATCTCGGTGAGCTGCTGCCAGAACGCGGGCGATCGTCCGGTCTCGGTCTCCCACAGCGCGCGCACGTGCTCGGCGGTGCATTCGCCCGCGAGAAAGTCGCGGATCGTCTGCGCGAGCATCTCCTGGTCTTCGCTGAACAGAAACTGCATGTCGACGTCCGTCCCTATTTCCGCGGCAGGCCGAGGATGCGCTCGGCGATGATGTTGCGCTGGATCTCGTTGGTGCCAGCGTAGATGGGCCCCGAGAGCGCGAAGATGAAGCCGTCGAGCCACTGGCCGACGTCGCCGGCACCGGGAGAGCCGGGCACCAGCTCACCGCGTACACCCAGCAGCGCGAGCGCGCACTCGTGCATCTCGATGTCGAGCTCGCTCCAGAAGATCTTGTTGAGGCTGGCCTCGGCGCCGATCTTGCCGCCTGCGAGCAGCCGCGACACCGTCTGGTAGGTGTTGAGCGCGTACGCTTCAGCGGCCACCCAGCAGCGAGTGACCCGGTCGCGCAGAGCGGGGTCGACGTCGCCCCCTTCCTTGACCGTGCGCTTGTAGAGGTCGGCGAGTCGTTGAGCCGTGCTCTGGAACCGGGCCGGGCTGCGCAGCATGAGGCCGCGCTCGAAGCCGGCCGTCGCCATCGCGACGTTCCAACCCTCGCCCACGCCGCCGAGCGTGTTCTCGACCGGCACCTTCGCGTTGTCGAAGAAGACCTCGGCGAACGCGGCCTTGCCGTTGATCTTCTCGATCGGCCGCACCGTCACGCCCGGCGCGTCGAGCGGGCACAGCACGAAGGTGAGGCCCTTGTGTCGGCTCGACTCGGGGTCGGTCCGGAAGAGCCCGAAGAGCCAGTGCGCATACGCGCCGCGGCTCGCCCAGGTCTTCTGCCCGTTGACGACATAGTGATCGCCATCCCGCACGGCCGTCGTCTGGATGTTGGCCATGTCGCTGCCCGCGTTGGGCTCGCTCCAGCCCTGGGCCCAGACGGTCTCCGACGACGCCATCGTCGGCAGGAACTGCTTCTTCTGCTCGGGCGTGCCGTACTCCATGATCGTCGGGCCGAGCAGGAAGATGCCGTTCTGGTTCACGCGCCCCGGCGCGCCGACGCGGTAGTACTCCTCCTCGAAGATCAGCCACTCGAGCAGATCGGCGCCGCGGCCCCCGTACTCGACCGGCCACGGCACCATGGCCCAGCCGCCTTCGTTCAGCTTCTTCTCCCACGCGCGGTGGGCTTCGAAGCCGTCCTTCTTGTCGAAGGTCTCGAGGGGCTCGGAGGGCACGTTCGCCTCGAGCCAGGCGCGCGCCTCTTTGCGAAAGGCGTCGTGCTTCGACGTGTAAGAGAGATCCATGTTCGGGTTCCGCGTGTTGGAAGGGGAGGGGGCGTTCAGCCGTCGAAGCTCGCGTCGCGCTTCTCGACGAAGGCGTCACGCGCTTCCTGGCTGTCGGGCGACGTGTAGAGCTCGAGCGTGAAGCCCTGCTCGAACCGGTAGCTCTTCTTGATGTCGAGCAGCTCGATGCCGTTGAGCGACCACTTGGCCAGGCGAAGCGCCTTCGGGCTCTTGCTCGCGATGACGCGCGCCATCTTCATCGCCTCGTCGCGCAGCTCGGCGCGGGGCACGATGCGCTCGATGCCGCCGAGGCGCAGCGCCTCTTCGGCGTCGATCGCCTCGCCGGTGTAGAGCATGTAGCGGGTCTTCTGCATGCCGAAGAGGCGCATCAGGTGGGTCGCTGCGCCGAGGGCCCCACGGTCGATCTCGGGCAGCGAGAACGTCGCGTCGTCGGCCGCGATCACGATGTCGCTCGCGCCGCTGATGCCGATGCCGCCGCCGAGGCAGAAGCCGTTCACCGCCGAGATCACCGGCACCGGACAGTCGTAGACGGCGGCGAAGCTGTCGTAGCAGCCGCGGTTCACGTCGACGATCTTCGTACCGTCGGCGGCCAGCTCCTTGATGTCGACGCCGGCCTGAAAGCCCTTGCCCTCGGCGCGCACCACGACGCAGTGCACGTCGCCCCGCTCGCCCATCTCGCGCACCGCGGCCGCGAAGTCGAACCAGCCCCGGCTGTCGAGGGCGTTCACGGGGGGGTTGTTGATCACCACCTCGCCGACGCCGTCTTCGATGTTCGTTTCGATGGCCATGGGGCACTCCGTGGACGACGAGTCGTCCTGTTCGGGTCAGCGGGCGTCGAGGCGTGCGAGGGTCTCTTCGGCCTCGGCGACGATGCGCTCGACGACGTCGCCCGCCGGCGGTCGGTCGCCGATCGCCCCCGCCACCGAGCCGCTCGGCAGGTAGCCATTCACCGGGTCGCCGTCGTTCATCGCCTTCTTCGCGAGCATCGGGGCATTCGCCGCCATCAGCAGCTGCGATCGCGTGAGCCGCTCGTTCTTGCGCATCGCGAGGCCGCTGCGCAGCAGCTCGGGGATCGTCGCCCCCGTCGTCTTGCGCAGCTCCATCGCGTTGCCGAGCGCGAAGACCAGTCGGCCCAGGGGCCCGCGCGTCTCGAGCTTGCGCACGAGCTCGTTGCCGACGACGCGCTGGGGCATGCCGTCGACCTCGCTCGTGACGAACACGTCGCTGACGTCGGCCGCGAGGTAGCGGTCGGTGGTCACATCGGGCACCGGACTCTCGGCCGTCAGCAGGAAGCGGGTGCCCATCGCGACGCCGGCGGCGCCATACGCGAGCGCCGAGACGAGCCCGCGACCGTCGAAGAACCCGCCCGCCCCGACGATGGGCACGTTCACCGCGTCGACGGCGCCAGGCACGAGCAGCGAGGTGGGGACGCTGCCGGTGTGGCCCCCGCCTTCGCCGCCCTGCACGATGATGATGTCTGCGCCGAGCTTCTCGGCCTTCACGGCGTGCTTGACGGCGCCGCAGGTCGGCACGCAGACGACGCCGCCGTCCTTCAACTTGCCGATGAGCTCGGCCGAGGGCGCACGGTTGTAGCCGGCTGCGCGCACGCCCTGGCGCAGGATCGCCTCGGTGATCACGTCGGCGCCGGGCGCGTCCATCAGGAAGTTCACGCCGAAGGGGCGGTCGGTGAGGGCTTTGACCCGCTCGATCGCCGCCTCGACCTCGTCGGGTGGGATCGTCGCGGCGGCGAGAAAGCCGATCGCGCCGGCGTTGCTGACCGCGGCGACGAGCTCGGGCTCGGCCACCCAGCCCATGCCGGTCTGGATGATCGGGTATTCGATCCCGAGCAGGTCACAGATGCGGGTATGCAGCGCGTCGTGCACGGCGGCCCTCTAGCTGACTTCGCGCGCCATCGTCGACTCGGGGTCGAGGAAGTCGCGCATGATCTTCAGCTCTTCTTCCGTCGGCAGACGGCTCTCCTTGATCTCGTCGGCCATCGCCAGCTCGAAGCCGGTCTGCTCGACGACCTCTTCGACGGTCACGCCGGGGTGCACCGACACGAGCCGCATCGCGCCCCCCGGCGTGTCGAAGTCGAATACGCCGAGGTTCGACACGACGTATCGCAGGTCGTGGAAGCGCGAGCCGGCGTCGCCGAGCGCCTTCGCGCGATCGTTGCCGACGCCCGACACGCAGTCGACCTTTTCGACGAACGTCTTGACGCTGTGGTTCGGCACCCAGTAGCTGGTCTTGTGGTTGATCGTGTTGCCCGGCGCACCGCGCATGCCGAGGAGCTGGGCCTTCGGCTTCGCGTGCGGGCCGATGCAGGCGAAATTCTGATTGCCGAAGCGATCGATCTGGCTCGCGATCATGACGACATGCCGGGTGCCCGACCACACCACGTCGAACACGGTGCGAAAGTTCATCCACGCGCCGTAGACCGGCTCGGGCTTCGGCCCCGACACGGGGTCGACGCTCTCGAGCACCGTCGCGATGCCGTCGGTCATCAGCAGATCGGGCTCGAACGTCATGCGCGCGAGCCGCGCTCCGACCGCCGGAACCGTGCCGAACGAGCTCGCCAGAATCTCGCCGTCGCCGCGAAAGGCCTCCGCGACCGCCACCGCACACACTTCTGCTCGGGTTGCTTCGCTCATCGGGCCTTCACCACCTTCTGGTACTCGAACTCGTCGGCGCACTGCAGGTACGTCTTCACGAAGGCGTCCCACGCGGCCTCGTCCTTGGCCGTCGCGGCGTACTCCTTCTGGAACTTCTCGTCGCGCGCGTAGTCGGGCGGGCACTCGGTGAAATGCGCGCCGCCGGGTGCCTCGATCACGCCGTCGATCATCATGCGATTGATCTTCATCGTGTGGATCGAGCCGTGCTTCGCGAAGTCTTCGGTCGGGATGATCTCCTCGCACGTCATGAAGCGCTTCTCGGCGGCGAGACAGAACAGGTCGTCGAAGTACAGGTCGGGGCCGAGGAACTGGCCGTTGCCCTTCTCGTCGGCGCGGTTCATGTGGATGAACGCCACGTCGAGATCGAGGGCGGGCATCGCCAGCAGCTCTTCGCCGTCGTCGTAGGGTGAGGTCACCGTCTTCAGCACCGAATTGATCGCGGGCACGTCGCTGCCGAGGCCGGCGCGCGTGGGCAGGAAGGGCAGGCGGTGGGCGGCCGCGAGCAGGCCCCACTGCAGCATGCCCTCGTCGAGCTCGGCCGCTTCGAAGCTGCCGGCTTGGCGGGCCTTTCGAAAGTGGGGCTCGAGCGGGATCGAGTCGAGCGAGACGAAGCCGTAGATCAGCTTCTTCACGCGGCCGAACGCGCAGAGCAGGCCGGCATCGGGGCCGCCGTAGGTCACGACGGTCAGGTCCTTGAGATCGGTGCGGAGGATCTCGCGAACGATGCTCATCGGCTTTCGCCGCGAGCCCCAGCCGCCGATGCCGATGGTCATCCCATCACGCAGCTCGGCGACCGCGTCGCGCTCGGTCGTGCGCTTGTCCACTCGTGCTTCCTCTATGGCAGACCGCCGACGCACGGTCGGTCCGCCGGTGCGGCGGATCCGCCGGGTGCGGAGGCTCGGGCGCGGCGGCCTCGGCTCCCCTCGCCAAGCGAAGCGTAGGGGGCAGGGTGGCCGGCGGGCATGGGGGCGTTGCGCTCGGGCCCGCGAGATCGGCGGATCCAGAATCTGGACGACCGGGGGGATCTCGTCGGCTCGAGAGGCACCTCGGTCGACCGAGACGCCGCCGAATAACGTAACGATCCGTATCGTATCTGTCGACGGCCCAGCCGCCCTTGCCCCGAGGGGGTCGCGCTGGATGGCGACTCAGAGCCAGCTGCTGATCAGCAGGAACGACGACCAGAAGGCTGGATGCGAGAACGTGTCGTCGGCGATGAGCGCGCGCTGCGCGCTGCGAAGCGATTCGGCCCGGGACTGGCCGGTGGCGAGCTGACGGTAGAAGCGGTCGATCAGCTGCTGGGTGGCCCGGTCGTTCACGCTCCACAGCGACGCGACGGCGCTGCGCGCCCCGGATTGAATCGCGATGCCGGCGAGCCCGAGTGCGGCCTGCTCGTCTCCGGCCGCGGTCTCGCACGCCGAGAGCACGAGCAGCTCGAGCGGGGCGGCGTTGCGCCGTGCGGTGCGCGCGATGGTCGCGGCGAAGGCGTCCATCGGCAGCTTCTCGTCCCACGTCACGATGAAGCTCTGCGAGGCGTCGGCGTCGAACTCGGCGTGGGTCGCGATGTGCACGACCCCCACGGCCTGGCTCGCCACCTCACCGTCGAGCCGCTCGCCGGTGAGCGCGCTGTTCATCAGCTCGGTGGTCGGGAAGCTCGCCGCGATGCCTTCGATCTCGGTGTCGACGCTCGGAAGGGCGCTGAAGCCGAGGCGCGCCTCGCTGAGCCCGGCCGCGAGCACCGGCGTGTCCTTGCCGCTGAAGGGGCGCGGCTCGGTGAGCGAGAGCCCCGGGCTCGTGACGACCGCGATGTCCTCGATCAAGTGCGCCGAGCGGGCTTCGTCGTAGAGCGCGCTGAAGGGGATCGTCCGCAGCGCGCCACCGGGCACGACCACGAGCACGTCGGCGTCGTCGAGTCGGTCGGCAATGGGGGCGATCAGCCCGGCGTAGAGCGCCGCCGCCGGTCGCAGGTAGCGGCGGGTCATGGCCGAGGCGACGAAGCGGCGCATCTGGCCCACCTGTGCGTCGAGCGCGTCGGGCGGCATCGGCGATCGGTGCAGGCTCAGCACGCCGTCCGCCCCGACGATCAGCTCGACCCGGTCGGGGAGGATCACCGGGTAGAGCACGACCGCCCCGGGCAGATCGTCGGTCGCGACGCGCTGCTGCGAAGCCAGGCAGTCGTCGCCGTAGTGATCGCGCAGCTCGGCCGTCTTCAGCGCTTCGAGCGTGTCGCGCGCTTCGCGCAGCAGCGGCTGCGCCGTCTCGGGCGTCGACTGGGCCGCGCGCGCGAGCAGGGCGTCGACGAGCGACGTGTACACCGGCTCGACCTGCTCGCGGAAGGCAAACGAAGCGGCCAACGAGTCGGACGCGAGGTCTTCGCTCAGCCGCGCCACGATGGCGACCGCGCGCCGGTCGGCCGCGATCGCGGCGTCGAGGTCGCCCTCGCGGCGAAAGATCGCCCCCAGCTGAGCGAGAAATCGGTACTCGGCATCCGGGGCGGCCGCGAGGGCGGCGTACTCGATGGCCCGCTCGGTGGCGACGCGGGCGTCGCCCATCCGCCCCGCGTCGAGATAGGGTTCGGCGAGGTAGCCCCAGGCATAGGCGGCGAGGCGGGCATCGTCACACTCTTCGGCGTCGGCCGCGGCGCGGGCGAAGAGGCGGGCTGCGCGCAGGCGGCTCTGATCGCGCGCGGCGGCTGGCTGGCGATCGCCGAGCTCGATCTCGCTGCGGCCGAGATGGATCGCGACGTGGGCTCGGTCGCTCAGGCGGGCGAGGGTGTCGATGCGTTCGGCGAGCGCTCCGAGCGTCGCCTGCGCGCCCTCGACCTGGTTCGCTTCGATGCGGTCTCGCACCGCGTTGGCTTCGTCGTAGAGCGCGGTGCGTGCCGCTGCCGAATCCGGTTCGGCCGGGGCCGCCGTGCGCTCGCTGCGTTCGATCGCGACTTCGGCATCGGTCGCGGCCGCGTCCTGGGCGTACGCGCCGCCGGCCGCTCCCAGCAGGAACGCCAACGCGCCGGTCGTGGCCAAGGCGCAGCTAGAACACTTCAGGCGCATCGATCCTCACCCTGAACGAGATCCCGTAATCCTGCAGGTCCGTCTTTCGGTCACGCTTCGTGTCGATGTGGCTGCCCCAGTAGAACTCGCCGAGCGTCCCCTTCCACGGCATGAAGCGGAACCCCGCGCCGATGCTCCAGAGCTGATTCTGCGGCGGGTCGATGCCGTTGTTCCACGCATAGCCCCAGTCGATGAACGGCACGAGCTCGAGCACGGGTCGATCGAGCGAGGTGCGCCAGACGGGCACGCGGACCTCGCCCGACAACACGGCGCCGTTGTCGCGAACCAGCTGGTTCTCTCGGTGGCCCCGCACGGTGCGGCGCCCCCCGATCGCGATCTTCTCGAGGCCGAGCAGCGCATCGTTGGCGAGCTGCAGGTCACCGCGAAGCAGGAGCGTCGAGCGCAGAGCGGCGTCGGGGAGCACGTGGGCCCACTGGGTCTGTCCGAGCCAGACGAAGAACTGGCCATCGGGGCGATCTTTTGGCACGCCGGTCGTTGCGCCGAGGATCGGCAGCCCGCCCGAGAACAGCGCGCGGGCCGAGACGACGTTGCGCTGTGTGGTCCACGTGTACTGCAGCCCCCCGCGCAGCGCGGCGATGGTCGGCTCGTCGCAGTCTTCGAGGAAGAGCTCGAAGCAGAAGGGCAGGCCGAGCACCGTCGACGATTGCTGCTCGTACTCACCCGTCAGCTGGAGCCACAGCGAGTGATCGCCTCGGCGGAGGAGCGGATGGAAGATCGAGAGGCCGTAGCGACGGCCCTCGGCTTCGATGTCGAGCACGTCGAACGGGTCTTCGACGACTTCGATGTGTGTATCTCGCAGCTCGAAGCGAAAGATCGTGTCGAACCGCGTGATCGGAACCTCGAAGCGCGCGTCGATGTCGAGGACACCCCGCGTCGCCTGCACGCGCAGCCGCCAGACGTCGTTGACGCCGATCACGTTCGCGATCGTCCCGTCGCCCGCGATGCCGGTGCTGCCGACGGTGGGCGACCGGTCATTCGCGACTTCGAGGGCGAGCGCCCACTGAGCCGCTTCGTGCACCGTGACGACGAGTCTGCTCTCGCCGCGTCGTGCGCCCGGCTCGAGGTGTGCATCGATCCGTTCGATGTAGCGATTGTTCTGCAGTCTTCGAAGCGTCTCGCGCACGCGACCGAGCTGCACCGGTGCGCGGGTCGCCGCGCGCAGCCTGGGCGCAAGGTACGCATCGCGGATGCGGTCGTTGCCTTCGATCTCGATCTCACTCACGGCGCCTTCGATGACGTGAAGGGTGAGCGTGCCGGCGGTGATCTGCTGATCGGGCACGACGGCGCCCGAGGTCACGTAGCCGTGATCGACATAGAGGTGGGTGAGCGCATCGCGCGCCGCGGTGAGATCGGCCGACGTCATCGGGCGGCCGACGAAGGGCTCGAGCGCGCGGGCGATCTCGGCGTCGCTGAAGACCGTGCTCCCGGTGACGACGACGCGCTCGATGGGCACGGCGAGCTCGCCCGGCCGATCGACGGGCCCCTGTTCGAGGGGGGGCAGGGTGAGGTCGGTCTCGCCCGGCGCCTGCGGCGCGGGCAGGGTGGGGCGGACCTCGCCCGGATCGACGCCCAGATCCTGCGCCGACGCCGGCGACGGGGCGAGCACGAGCAGCGCGATCGCCGCCCATCCGGCCGAGCATCGGGTGAGGCGATGCGCGCTCATCGCGCGGTCTCGCAGCGGCCCTGACCCGGGTCGAACTCGGGGCCGCTCGACGGCGCGGCCGGGTCGAGGTGCTGGTCGGGTGGGGGCGGCGGCGCGCGCTCGCGCTGCACCGAGAAGCTGCCGCTCGCGCTACCTCGGGCGACGCAGGGTGTCTCGAGCTGGTCCGAGGCGTCCGAGAAGTCGCCGTCGAGCGAGACGAGGTCGCCGACGACCTGGTCGACCGGACCATCGATGACCACCGTGCCGTCGACGCCCTGCGGGTTGTTCGCCGTGACCGTCGCGTTCGTCGACTCGAAATAGCCGCCGCGCACCTGGAAGAAGAGGTTGCCGGCCTCGGCGTCGACGGCGTTGGCGTTCGCCGTCACGGTGGCATCGTTGATCACGACCGACTCGGCGCGCACGATGACGTCTCCGCCGCCGCCGGTGGGGCCGCGCACGTCGGTGATGACCACGCCGCCGGGATCGACGGCGAAGGTCCCGCTCACGTCGACGTCGACGTTGCCGCCCTGGCTGACCACCGACTGCGTCGACACCCGCGCCGCGTCGCCGATGCGCACCGACGCCGCGTTGAAGCTGACGTTGCCGGCCGGCTGCGTCCCGAGCGACTCGGCGTCGACCGTCGCGCCGCTCTCCAGGACGACGTCGCCCTGTTCGAAGTTGATGTTGCCGGCCGCGCCATCTGCTTCGGTCAGTGACAGGATCCGCGCGCCGTTGGCGACTCGGATCGTGTCGCCCCGGAGCGTGACGTCGCCGGCCGCACCCTCGAACTCGGACCGCGCGTTCACCTGCACGTCGCCGTCGAGGACGATGGTCTCGCCGACGAGCGTGATGTCGCCCGCGTTGCCCGTCGAGAGCGCGGCCGACTCGATGCGCGCGCCGTCGTTCAGCAACAGCGTGTCCGCGGTCACGGTGATCGCGCCGCCATCGCCCTCGACGGCCTGCGCAAAGACGCCCGATTGGAGCTGGCCCTCGCCGAAGATCTGGAACGTGTCGTCGACCGTGATCGTGATCGCGCCGGCGTTGCCCTCACCGCGCGGGCTCGCGGCGATCTGCGCGCCGTTCGAGATCGTCATCGTACCGGCGTCGATGGTCACGTCGCCGCCGTCCCCGGTCGCAGGTGATCCGGCGTCGACGCCCGAGCGCGCAAACACGCCCGACGGCAGCACCGGGCCTCCGCCGATCACGAAGTCGCCATCGAGCAGCAGGCTCTCCTCGATGTCGAGATCGATGTCTGCGCCGCGTCCGCTGCCGTCCGTCGTGCCCGAGACGCGCGCACCGGAGCGCAGCTCCATCGTCCGCGCGGTGATCGAGACGTCGCCCGCATCGTTGCCGACGAAGCCCAGCCCGTCGGTGCGGCTCGAGATCTCGCTCAGGTCGGTCGCGATGATCTGATCGGCGACGATCGTGACGCTGCCGCTCCGGCCGGCGTTCGTCGTGTCGGTCTGGATCGCGGCGCCGCCATCGAGCTCGATCACGTCGGCCAGAATCACGATGGGCGCGCCGTCCCCGGGGCCGTCGGCATCGCTCTGGATCTGGCCGGCGGCGCGGACTTCGACGCGACCCGCCGTGATCTCGATGGGACCGGCGGCGCCCGTGCCGACGTTGCGGCTCGCGATGCCCGAGACCGATCCCTGCGACACCGAGAGCGTGTCGGTGTCGACGCGGATGCCGCCGACGCCGGCCGCGCCGGCGCCGAAGGTCTGGACCCCGGCGTTGTCGACCTCGACGCCGGTGGTGGTCTCGATGTCGATCGCGGTCGTGGCCGGGCCATCGCCTCCTGCCCGGAGAAAGCTCGTCTCGAGGACGAAGACCCCGCCCCGGACCACGATCTGCCCCTG
Source organism: Myxococcota bacterium (assembly GCA_965250285.1). Taxonomy (GTDB): domain Bacteria; phylum Myxococcota_A; class UBA9160; order UBA9160; family UBA4427; genus CAYYSY01. The sequence continues at coordinate 2,970,964 of OZ252299.1, read as the reverse complement.
ATTCGAGCTGGGGTTGGCGAGGTCGAAGGCGTGCAGCTCGGCCTCGAAGCCATCGACGCGCACCTCGCCGAGCCCGGCCGTGCCGTCGGCCCGCGGATGCCAGTCGCCCACGTTCAGGGGCACGACCACGGCCGCGCTCCCCACCGCGGCCACGTCGATGCGACCGCCACTCGCAAACACCCGAGATCCGTCCCGCACGCCCACATCGCCGCCGACCAGCGCGAACGTCGAGCCGCGCTCGAGCGTCAGCGCGCGTTCGCCCTCGATGACGAGGGCTCCCGCGACGTCGCCGCCGAGAAACCCGAACGCGCTCGGCGCCGCGGCGGTCACGGTCGGCACGGTCGCGGTCGAGGGGAAGACGCTGCCGTCGTCGAGCTCGATGAAGTCGGCCGAGGTGGCGATGAACGAGGCGGGCAGATCGAGCGACGCCGTCTCGGTGAGCGTGATGCCCATCGGATTGATCAGGAACAGATCGGCGCCGGGCACCTCGGATCGGATCAGGCCGGCGATGGTCGTCGGGTCGCCGCCCGTCACGCGAGCGAGGATCGTGTCGACCGGGTCGGTCGCCATGAAGCTCGCGCTCTGATCGGCGGCGAGGTCGAACGTCGAGAAGCTGTGGAACAGGTTCGCCCGGCCGCCCGACGCGATGCGCAGGCCGCGGCTCTGCTCGATCATGAAGTCGGTGCGCCCGTCGAGCGGGCGCGTCGGCGCGGGTCCGGGGGCCCCGAGCGTTCCGTCGAAGACGACGTCGGCCCGGGCGAGCTCGGCCTGTGGGCCCAGCAGCGCGAGCGATCCGCACAGTGCTCCGACGAGCACCGCCCACTGCTTCATGTGGCGACCGACTCAGTCGGGGAGCGCAGCATCACAGCGCGTCTCGATCCCCGGCAGTGCGCCCGCCAGCGCGCGCTGCAGCACGACGGCATCTTGAATGTCGCATTCGGGACTCCCCGCGACGCTGCACGTCTGGGCGATGTTCTCGCTCAGATCGCGACCCGCCAGATAGTCTCGCATCTTCGCGAGGTCGGAGGGAGCGCCCGTCACCGGGTCGGGGGTGCTCTCGTCGAAGATCGCTCCCGTGCCGTTCGTGTCGGAGCATTCGCAGGCGTCGCCGTCGTCGTCGAAGTTCGGCGTGGCGCTCATGAAATCGCCGTTGTTCTGCAGGTCGTTCGCGCGGAAGACGCAGTTGTCGGCCGAATCGAGGTGGCCGTCGTTGTCGTAGTCCTCGCCGACGTCGAGCCCATTGGCCAGATAGACCTCGAACAGTGAGATCGGGTCGGGCGTGGGGCTCAGGGTCGAGCGCAGGTAGCCCTCGGCCTCGCCATCGTCGAACGGGAGCGTGTCGACCCCCGCGTTGACGAGCGTCGGCTGCACCCCCTCCGCGCCGGGCGGGATATCGATCTCGATCGTCGCGACACACGTCTCGGCGGTGGGCGAGGGGTTGAGCGTCGGGCCGTCGAACGTCGGCGTCGAACCCTCGAGCGCGATGTAGAGCGTGTCCGCGCCGAGCGGTGCCATGTCGCTCGGAAACGGCCCCTGGGTGAACGACTTCGAGAAGTCGACGTGCGGCCCCACGGTGCTGGTGCACTCACGCTTGAACTCGCCGACGTCCGGCGTGTCGCAGCCGATCACGCGAATGTCGTTGATGGTCGAGTCTTCGACGTGCACCCCCACGCTGACCCGCTTCATCAGGTTGCCCAGGTCGCTCGACATGCAGAGGTTCCAGCGCGTCTCGAAGCCGGCGGGCTCCCCGGCTGCCGGCTGCAGCAGCAGCTCGAGCTGCGGCGGGGGGACCGGATCGGAGACGATGAAGTACGACACCGTTTCGTACTCGGACGGCTCACCCTCGATCGTCTCGAGAACCGGCTCGCCCTGGTCGGCGAAGCCGTCGACCACGAAGCCCGACTGGCCCTCGAAGTTGACGTCGAACTCGTAGAAGAACTGTGCGATCGGCACCGGCCCTTCGAAGGGCTCGCAGAGCGCGCCTTCCTTGCCCGTGCCGCTGACGGTGAGGTAGACCGCGCGTTGGTGCCACGGCGGGCCGACGCCGACGTTCGACGACCAGACGCCCGAATCGCCCGGCGAAACCGTGGGGCCGAGGGTGCCGGTACAGCCGCCGCCGGCGGGCACGCCCGGCGGCGGGTTCGGGGGCAGGCCGCAGTCGCCGAAGAGCACGCCGCTCTCTTCGACGCTCGAGCCGAAGGGCACGAGCACGCCGAACGACATCGTGCGGATCGGCCGCGCGTTGCACTGCAGGAACACCTGGAACTGCTTGGGGCCGCTCTGGTCGCCTTGCACCTCACCGATGATCGTCGCGGGCTGGCAGAGGTCTCCCTCGCCGTCCTGGTCGGTGTCGGTCTGCGCCGGGTTCGAGGTGTAGCGGCAGTTGTCGCAGAAGTCGCCGACGTCGTCGCCGTCGCCGTCCTCCTGCTGCGGGTTGTAGAAGTCGGGGCAATTGTCGAACGGATCGAAGACGCCGTCGAAGTCGGTGTCGGTGACCGTCTCGAAGATCATGCCCGAGATGCCGGTGGTGGTTTCGCTCTGATCGAACTCGAGGGTGACAGCGCGAATCTCGGACGTCACCGGCGCCGCCGGATAGATGAACGCGCTGCCGTCGGGCTGACTCGAGTTCGTCGTGGCGGTCTGCTCGCTCAGCAGCTGGGTGCGGGCATAGTCACCATACGCCCGCATCCGCGCGGTGGCCCCGAGCGGCACGGCCGGGGGGCCTGCCTCCTGGTTGAAGTCGAGCAGAACGATGCCGAACGACTCGACCGGCTTCTCGAACTCGAAGACGTAGCCGTCCCGAGGCCCGCCGGTCGTCTGACCCGTGGTGTCGTAGATGAAGAACCGCTGATTCAAGGGGTCGGCGAATTGATGCGTGTCGTTGGGCTCGAAGGCCACGGTCGGCAGCCCGATCTCACCGATCCGGATCTGGCCCTGGCCCTGGATCCGAACCCGATTGGTCGGGAAGTCGACCGTGGTGACGAGATCGCCTTCGGCGTACCCGGTCTCGAAGCTCGTCGAGTCGGCGTTGGCGCCCGTCGGGACGAAGAGCAGGGACACGAGCGCCAGCAGCAGCATCGTCGCGCGCTGCCGTCGACGCCTGAGCGCGACCAGCGTGCACGCGCCCGCAACGAGACCCAGAGCGCCGGACGGCTCGGGCAGGGCGATCGCCTCTTCGTCCGAGATCGAGATGAGCTCCCCCGACGCATCGACCGCCAGGCTCTCGGGCGAGACGCGGAGCTCACCGGGGTCATCACTCAAGCGAAAGACGCTGAGCGTCCCGATGCGCACGGGCGCCGAGTCGGGGTTCAGGCCGGCAACGCGATTCAGCCGTAGATCAGTCGCTGAAACGGGGCCCGCGACCACGTCGTTCTCCGAGTCGGGCTCGAACGAGCTCAACCGAAAGCTGCCGCTCGCGAGAAGCACGAGGTCGAAACCGCAGATCTCGTCACCGTTGCCGTTGACGCAGACGATCTGGCTCGACTCGCTGGGCACGTCGCCGGGGCGAAGCCAGAGGTTGAGCGTCGCATTCGGGGCGGTGAGGACGAAGCCCGGAGCGCCGGCGCCATCATCGGTCGGGCTGTGAAAGACGACGGGCTCGGTCGCGCTCGCCAGGCCGGCTGCGCACAGCCAGCTGATCACGCACAGCGCGATTCGGAACTCGAGGCGGGGGCTTCGGTGGCACATGCGCTTCTCGTGGTCGCGTCGACTCGGGTTTGCGGCCGGATGAATCCCGGGGTGCCGACGCGGCTGGGGTTCGGGCCAGCATACCGGAAGCGGCCAGCGTCGCGTTCGCGAATTCGACGTGCACGACGATCCGCTGTCAGGGATGGGTTGGGTCACTTGATTGGGCTCGCTGTGCGTCTTTTCGTGATGCGAAGCTGACCTCGTGCCATTTCGTGTTCGTCGGGGCGGCCTCGGGGCTGCGCGTCGGTGTCGCGCCGGCGGCGATCCGATCTGCGCTCGGTCTTCGATCCACCGGCAACCCACACGCAACCGGGCGGCCAAGAGCACCGTCGGGTCGCCCGACGCGCGTGAGCTTCGTCCGCAGGCGCGGCGTGTCGTCGAAGGCGGCAGTCACTGCGCCTGGCTCCGCGCCGCCTCGATCGCGAGGTGGCAGGTCGACACGAACTCGTCGAGGCGCAGCTTGAAATCCTGGAAGCCCTCTTCCATCGAGGCCTCGAGCGCGCGGCGCGCGCGGGCGACGATGGCGTCCTCTTCGCTGGCTTCGCCGGCCTCACGCACGCACTCGACGTGTCCCACGAACCGGTAGCCGCGGCCGCGGCTGGTCTGGATGTGGCCGTTCGGGTCACAGGCCGAGCCCAGGGTGCGGCGTGTCTCCTTGACCAGGCGATTCACCGACGCGCCCGAGACGCATACGCTCGGCCAGATCTCGCGCAGGATCATCTCGCGCGACACCACGCGGTGGCGCTGCTGAAGAAGCAGCACGAGCAGGTCGAACACCTTGGGCTGGCAGTGCACCTGTTGGCCCTGGCAGCGCAGCTCGCGCGTCTGTTCGGCCACCTCGAAAGTCTCGAATCGGTAGAGCATGTCACCTCCTCCTTCGTGGGATGGATCGGTGACGGGCGGCCAATCGGATCACGAAAACAAAAAGATTTTCGAGTGATTCGTAATAATCGAGATTTTCCGAGGGGTTCCGGGGTGTCCGTCCCGCGCGGATCGGCTCAGGAGGCGACCGGGATCTGGGCGCCGCCGCCGGCGCGCTCCGAGAGCCAGCGCTCGACGTAGGGCGGCAGCCGGCGCTCGAGGGCCGACCGGAAGGCCGGATCCTGCAGCGCCGGGGTATAGCCGGGCCAGTGCAGCAGGTGGTACCAGCCGTGAAAGAGCACGGCGCCGAACGCGCCGCGCGCCTCGAGGCGGTCGAGCAGGGCCTCGGCCTCGCCGGTGCGACCGGCGAGTACGTTGAAGTGGATCAGCTGCGCGAGGGGCGGGCTGCCCGTGATCAGGTCGACCTCGATCGGCTGGGCCTCGACGATCTCGCCCTGCAGCACGATCGCGCGGGGCAGGTCGCCCTCGGCCGCCGCCAACAGCGCCTCGGCCACGTTGCGCTCGGTCGGGCTGAGCGCGTCGCCGACGGCGGCGACGATCGCATCCCACTTCGCCCGCGACCGGGCGAGCAGACGGGCCCGCTCGTCGGCCCGCCCCGCCCAGCCCTGCAGCCGCGCCAGGCGAAAGTCTCGAAAGCCCGGGTCGGGTGCGTCCTCGGGCAGCGACTCGATCAGCGCAATCGCGTCGTCGGGCCGGTCGGCGAGCACGGCCACGCGCTCGAGCAGGCCGAGGTGCTGAAAGCCGAACTGCGAGCGGGGGGCCGCGAGGATCTCGTCGAGCACGATCTCGGGCCGGCCGTCGAGCTCGAGGTCGAGGTGCCAGCCGTAGAAGCGCGCGCGGATCCGGTCGGGATCGAGCGAGAGCAACACGTCGGTCTCGCGGCGCGCCTCCTCGAGCCGGCCGAGGAACGCCAGCGTGAGCGGCAGCTCGTCGCGCTCGCCCAGGTTGAGCGGGTCGATCGCGAGCGCCCGGCGCTGAAGCGCCAGCGCCTCTTCTAGACGACCGAGGCGGCGCAGCACCATGGCGCGGTAGAAGAGCGCCTGGGTGTCGCCGGGCATCGCTTCGGCGGCCTCTGCGAAGAGCACCTCGGCGCGCTCGAAGTCGCCGTCGCAGTAGTACGCCTCGATGCCGGCTGCGAGGGGCAGCAGGTCGAGACCCGGCTCGACCGCGCCCGCGCGTTCGATGGCTTCGCGCGCGCGGTCGCAGCGGGCCCCGCTGCGGTCGAAGCCGAACCAGTCGGCCTCGGCGTGCAGGATGCCGAGCTGCGCCCAGGCCGCGCCGAGCTCGGGGTCGAGGCGCACCGCCGTCTCGTAGAGTGCGCGGGCGCGGGCGAGGTCTTCGCGGTTCTCGGCATCGAGGCTGCGGTGCAGGTCGCGCGCTTCGAGGTAGGCGTCGAACGCCGCCGGCACGACGCGCCGGGGCGCAGACGCCTCGTCGACGATCGGCGACGTCACGACCGCAACCGGGATCTCGCCGCCGCTCGAGCCCTCGCCCGACAGCTCGTCCTCGAGGGCGCGACCGATGCGAGCGGCGAGGTCGGCCTGCACGCGCAGCACGTCTTCGGGCTCGGCCTCGAACGTCTCGGCCCACACGAGCTCGCCGGTCTCGGTGCCGGTCAGCTGGGCCGTCACCCGGATCAGCGATGGACTGCGGCGGATGCTGCCCTGCAGCACGTGCGCGATGCCGAGCTCGCGGGTCATCGCCTGCAGGCCATCGGGGCGGTCGAGGTAGGCGAGTACCGTCGTGCGCGCGACCACGCGCAGGTCGGGCAGGCCAGCGACCCGGGTCAGCAGATCCTCGTGCACGCCGCGGGCGAAGAAGCCCGAACCCTCGGGCGTCGCGGTCAGATCCTCGAACGGCAGCACCGCGAGGCTCCGGCCCTCGATCGGCGCAAACCCCGGGGTCGCTCCCTCGGCTTGCGTGGCTTCGTCGGACGCGTCCGTCAGGTCGATCGGCGTCGACATCAGCAGGACGGCGACGAACGCGATGGCCGGGATGCACGCCCCGAGCACGACGATCTCGATGACGCGCCCGAAGGCCGTCGTCTGCTCGCGCCCTTCACCGGTCGCGCCGCCCGCACGCAGACGGTTGGTCAGCCGCACCCCGGTCGGGGTGACCTCGAGCAGCCACGCGAGGATCACGGCGATCGGCAGCCCGCCCGCCAGGACCAGAATCAAGAGCCGCAGCGCCGCGTTCGAGAGCTCGAAGGCCGGAAAGACGATCTCGGCGCCCTGCATGAGCACCCAGGCGACGACCACGTACGCCGCCGTGACCCGGAAGACCGTGCGCCGGCGAAACTCGGCGATCCAGCTCTCGCTGGGCGCGTCGTGCTCTTCTTGATTGGGGTCGGCCATCGGCCACCGAGAATACGCGGTCGCGGCCGTCTGCGGGTGCCCCGACCCCGAAGGCGCCGCGGCCACTCGATTCTCGTGACCCGGGTCGGTTAGCCTTCGCGGGTGTCCGAGCCGACCCAGACGAGCGCCAGAGGGGCGAGGACCGATTGGCACGCCGTCGTCGGTCGGGTGCGGCAGGGCGACCGCGTCGCGTTCGTGACCCTCGCGCGCTTCGTCACCGGCTTTCTGTCGCGCTGGAGGGCCTTCGACTTTCGCGACGACTGGGACGACATGGTGCAGGACGTCGTCCTCGCCGTCTGCGAAGCCCACCGCGACGGCCGCCTCGAGAACGCGGGCGCCGTCGCGGGCTTTCTCAAGCAGACGGCCCGCTTCAAGTTCGTCGACCGGCTGCGCGCGCTCGAGCGCCAGGCCCCCGACCACGATGCCCAAGAGCTGACCGAGCAGGGGGCCTCGCCCTGGCCGCCCGGTGGCGAAGGGGGCCTGTCGGCCGATCACCAGGTGGCGCTCTGGGAGGCGCTCGAGCGCTTGCCCGACCGCGCACGCGAGGCCGTCGTCGAGGTCTACATGCGCGGCCGCACCTATGAAGAGGCCGCCGAGCAGACCCGGCTGCCGCTCGGCACCCTCAAGCGCGCGCTGCGGGAGGGGCTCGCGGCCCTGCGCGCGGAGCTGGCGGATGGCTGAGCGCGCACTGAGGGCGACGAGAGCAGCAAAATGGTCGAACCGTGGAGAAATGGGCTCGGCGGGTGATCCGATTTCAGGGGCTTCAGCGATCCATCCTGTGAACGCCGAGGCAGGGGCTTCGGCGAGCGAGGAGGCAGGGTGAGATGATCTGCCGGTTCCGTGAGGAGATCGACCTGGCCCGCTACCTGACGGATCCGTCGGCGAGCGAGTTCGAGGCATTCCGCGCGCACTATCCCGACTGCGCGGTGTGCTCGGCCGAGCTGGCCCTCTGGACCGGCATCGAGTCGACCCTCGCCGAGCCTTCGCAAGCAGAGGGGGCTGATGACGGCCCCTGGCACCCGGACGTCGAGGCGCTCGCCCGCTACGCGGGCGGCGGCGCGACGGCCGGGCCGGAGCAGATGAAGATGCAACGACACCTCGACGCGTGCGCGACCTGCCGGACCGAGTGGCAGGCCCTCCAGACCTTCGACTTCGCCGAGGTGGTCGGCGCGCCCTGGGGCGCGGCGGCCGAAGCCCCTGCGGCTGCGGCGCCGAGCGCCATCGAGCGCATCGCCGGCTGGCTCGGTCTCGATCGACCGCCGCGCTGGGCCGCGGCCGGCGCGCTGCTCGTCGCGATCGCGGCGATCGGCACCTGGGTGACGATCGGCGAGGGCGGGGGCGGCGCGCGCGCACCGCAGCGACTGGCCGAGCGGTCGGCGCCGACGGCCGAGCCCGAGCCGAGCGCCATCCCGCCGCAGCCGGTGCCTGTTCCGGCGCCGAGTGATCCGTCGCGTTTGGCGGCGGCGGATCGCGCGGCGGTGCCCGAGCCCGTGCTGAGCGAGTCGGCGGCGCCGGCCCCGGCGCCGACCCCGTCGATCGAGCCCGAGGTCGTGCAGCTTGCCGAGGCACAGGGCGGACCGGGCGGCGCCGCGGTGCCGGCCATCGACCGCGACGAAGAGCCGTCGGCCCGCGACGCGGCGCCCGCCGGCGACCTCGTGGCCGGCGAAGAGATCCTGCTCGCTTCGCTCTCGCAGATGGCCCCGCCCGACTACGCGGCGCCCTCTGGTTCGACGGAGCTGGCCTGGATGCACCAGTTCGGCTCGGTGCGCGGCGTGCGGGGCGATGGCTCGGCACCGCGCGTGACGGCCCATGCACCCGACCATGTGGGTCTCACCCGCGAGGCTTCGCCCCGACTCTGGTGGTCCGTGTCCGAGCCGACCGAGCAGGCGATCGTGGTGACGGTGGTGGATGATCGCGAGATCGATCCGGTGCTCGAGCTGACCCTCGCCGGACCGCACGCCGCGGGCCTCGCATCGATCTCGCTCGCCGACGAGGGCGTGTCGCTCGAGCCGGGCATCGAGTACCGCTGGTTCGTGACGCTCGTGAACGATCCCGACCGGCCGTCGCGCAACCCGGTGTCGGCAGGCTCGATCAAGCGCCTCGCCTCGAACGACGCCGAGACGAATGCGATCGACGAGGTGGGCCTGGCCGAACGAGGCCACGAGCTCGCTCGGCGGGGCTACTGGTACGACTCGTACGACTTCTTCGCGACGCTCGAGACGCGCCACCCCGAGGTCGCGGCGCTCGGCGACCACCGCGTCAAGCTGCTGGCGGCGGGCGGCGCCGCGAACTGAGTCGAGTGAGATCGACTCAGCGCCGACGCGCGAGGTAGACCACGTGACGGAGCCCGCCCTTCCCGGGGCGGGCTCTTTCGCTCTCGAGCCCGGCCGCGTGCAGGCGCTTGGCGAAGCCCGCGTCGGCCGCCTCACTCCAGACCGAGAAGAAGCCACCGGGCCGCAGCGCCCGGCGCGTACGCTCGAGGGCGCGCCGGCCGTAGAGCGGATCGCCGACGGCGTCGGTCTGGGCGTGCGGCCCCTCGTAGAGGTCGAGCACGATCGCGTCGAAGCGGGGCGCTGCCTTCGTGCCGTGGGCGCGGATCAACGCGGCGACGTCGGTGAGCTCGACGCGGACGCGCGGATCGTCGAGCGCACCTGCGTGCACGGGGGCGAGGGGGCCTCGGCACCACTCGACGATGACCTCGTTCAGCTCCGCCACGATCACCTGCGCCGCCGCGGGCAACGCATCGAGGGCCGCACGCAGCGTGCAACCCATGCCGAGTCCGCCGATCAGGACCAGCGGAGCGGGATGGTCGGCGAGCGCACGACAGGGCCGCTCGGCCACCGCGATCTCGCTGCGGTTCTGGCGGCTGTTCATCAGGACGCGGCCGTCGATCAGGATCAGGAAGTCGTCGCCGCGTTGCCGCAGCTCGAGGCGGCCGTCGGGAGTGTCGGCCGTGTCGAGGGTCTGCCAGGGCAGCGCCATGGGGCCGGGTTCAGACCGCGCCGGCGACGACGGCGAGCAGGCCCGGCCCGTACTTCTCGGCCTTCGCGGGGCCGATGCCATGCGCGAGCTGCAGGTCGGAGAGCGTGGTTGGCCGCAGGGCGGCGACGTCGCGCAGCGTGCGGTCGCTCGCGACGACATAGGGCGGCACGCCCTCGGCCCGGGCGATGTCCATGCGATGGGCGCGCAGCTGCTCGAAGAGTTCGCGGCCGGCTTCGTCGAGCTCGTCGAGGCTGGGCCCGGCGTTCGAACCCGAAGACCGACTTCCGCCACCGCGACTCGCGGTGGCCGAGGCCTTCGGGCGCTTGAGCGGCGGGAGCAGCAGCCGAGCCGGCCGCTCGCCGCGCATGACTTCAGCGCCTTCTTCGGTGAGGATCACCACCGGGCGATCACCGCCCCAGTAGTCGACCCAGCCGGCCGTGACGCAGCGGCGCAGCAGTCGAGTCAGCCAGTCGTCGGTGAAGTCCTCGAGCACACCGAAGGTCGTCGTGCGGTCGAGACCGTCCCGAGAGAGCCGTGGGTCGCGCACGCCGCGCAGCAGCGCCACCGCAGCACCGAGGCCGAACCGACCGTGTACGCGCGCGACGCCTGCGAGCGCCTTGCGCACGATCAGGGTGGCGTTCGCTTCGTCGACGTCGAGCGAGAGATCGACACCGAGGGCGAGCTGTCGGCAGACGTCGCAGCGCCCGCACCCGTGCAGCGTCTCGGCCTCGTCATCGAAGTAGCGAAGCACCGAGTCGTGTCGGCAGCTGCCGCCTTCGGCGAAGCGCATCAGCTCGAGGAACAGGTTCCACTTGTGGCGCACGACCTCGGAATCAGGGGCGAGGCCGTCGAGATCGCTCTCGATCAGCGCACGGCGCCTCGGCCAGTCGTTGGCCGACACGAGCATGAGCCCGAGCGCGTCGGCGCCGTCGCGGCCCGCGCGACCGACCTCCTGGTAGTAGGCCTCGATCGAGCCGGGCGGCGCGAGGTGGATCACCGCGCGCACGTCGGCCCGGTCGATGCCCATGCCAAACGCATTCGTCGCCACGATGACGTCGACGCTGCCCTCGGTGAATGCGCGGTGGACCGCGTCGCGCGTCGGGCCATCGAGGCCGGCGTGATAGGCGTCGGTCCGGTAGCCCCGGGCTGCGAGGCGGCGTGCCTCTTCTTCGGTCATCTTGCGCGTGGGCGAGTAGACGATGGCGCTGCCCCGGGGCGACTCGGGGGCGCCGAGCGCCTCGTCGAGCGCACCGTCGACGAGCCGAATGCGCTCGGCCTTGCCGGCGATGTCTGCGACGCGCAGCGAGAGGTTCGGCCGCGCGAAGCCGCGGACGAGCTGCGGCGTCGATGGGTCGAGCCCGAGCCGCTCGAGGATCTCGTCTCGCACGATCGGGGTCGCGGTCGCCGTGCACGCCATGACCCGGGCGCGCGGCAGATCTTTCAGCACCTCGCCGATCTGCATGTACTCGGGCCGAAAGTCGTGGCCCCACTCGCTGATGCAGTGCGCCTCGTCGATCGCGACGAGCGGGCAGTCGAGCGTGCGCAGCCGGGCGCGAAAACCCGGCGCGCCGAGCCGTTCGGGAGCCACGTAGCAGAGCTGCCACTCGCCGCGCATCAGCCCCTCGAGCCGCGCCTCGAGCTCGCCCGAGTCGAGCGTCGACGCGAGATACGTCGCGCGGATGCCGAGCGCTTCGAGCGCCTGCACCTGATCCTGCATCAGCGCGATCAGCGGTGAGATGACGAGCGTCGTGCCTTCGAGCAGCAGCGCGGGCAGCTGGTACGTCAGGCTCTTGCCGCCGCCCGTGGGCGCGACGAGCAGCATGCGTCCCTCGTCGAGCAGGGTCTCGATGGCCTCGCGCTGGCCCGGGCGAAACGTACTGTGGCCGAGCCGTTCGAGGCCGGCCTGCAGATCGGCGGGATCAGCCGCCTCGCGACGGGTTTCGGGGTGTTGCGAGGGGTCGAAGAGCGACAAGCGGGCTGGCTCCAGCCAGAAGGACCGAGGTGGCTGCACGGTACCCCGTCCCCCTGCAGCGCGCCCCGGTTGACTTGCGCTGGCCGATGCGTCGCAGCGGTTCACGGCATGATGCGCGACGCTCGCTGCGTTGACGCGCGTCCTTCAAACGGGACCGACAGAGGGAGACGCCAGATGGTCGAGATCCACACCACGTATGAGGGCGGGCTGCGCACGGCGTGTGATCACGCGCCGTCGGGCACTCGACTCCATACCGATGCACCGGTGGACAATCGCGGTCGCGGCGAGTCGTTCTCGCCCACCGATCTGCTCGCGACGGCGCTGGCCTCCTGCATGGTCACGACCATGGGCATCCGCGCCGAAGACGAGGGCTGGCCCTTCGCCGGCACGCGGGCGCGCACCGAGAAGCACATGGCCGCCGGACCGCGCCGCGTGGTGAAGCTCGTGGTCGAGCTCGACCTGCCGGCGGCCCTCGACGTGAAGACACGCGAAACGCTCGAGGCGATCGCGTGGGCCTGCCCGGTCAAGCAGAGCATCCACCCCGACATCGAGCTCGACGTCCGATTCGCGTACACGGTTTGAGGGCGCGGCGCGTGCGATTCGCGGACACGATCTGAGGGCGCGGCGCGTGCGATGCGCGGACACGATCTGAGGGCCCGAAGCGTGCGATTCGCGGACACGGTCTGAGGGCCCGAAACGAAGCGGGGCCCCGAGCGGCTGCTCGGGGCCCCGGGTTCGCGGTCGGCGCGCGGGATCAGGCCGCGTCGCCGTAGGCCGTCTCCTGGTGCTCCGAGAGATCGAGACCTTCGTGCTCGGCCTCTGCGTCGACGCGCAGGTCGCCCATCACAGCCTTGAGCACCATGAGGATGATCCATGAAAGCACGCCCGCGTAGACGAGCGTGAAGACGATCGACTGCACCTGCAGCCAGACCTGCTCGCCCCAGCTCATGCCGTCGCCGAGGGCCCACGGTGCGATGAAGAGGCCGGTGGCCAGTGCGCCCCAGGTGCCGCCGACGCCGTGCACGCCGAAGACGTCGAGGCTGTCGTCGTAGCCGAGCTTCGGCTTCACGATCGCGACGGCGACGTAGCAGATGACCGCGGCGCCGAAGCCGATCGCGATGGCGCCGCCCGGGCCGACGAAGGCGCAGGCGGGGGTGATTGCAACGAGGCCGGCGACCGCGCCGGTCGCGGCGCCCAGCACCGTGGGCTTGCCGTTGTGCACCCACTCGATGATCACCCAGAAGAGCACGGCCGTGGCCGTCGCGGTCTGGGTCGTCAGGAACGCGAGACCCGCGACCCCGTCGGCAGCGAGCTCACTGCCGGCATTGAAGCCGAACCAGCCGACCCACAGCAGCGATGCACCGATGACGGTGAGCGGCAGGCTGTTGGGCGGCATCGGCTCGCGGCCGTAGCCGCGGCGCGCCCCGATGAACAGGCAGGCGACGAGCGCCGAATAGCCGCTCGACATGTGCACGACCAGGCCGCCGGCGAAGTCGAGGGCGCCGTGCGCGCCGAGCCAGCCGCCGCCCCACACCATGTGCGCGAGCGGGATGTAGACCACGAAGAGCCAGATCGTGCAGAACGCGAGGTATGCGCTGAAGCGCATGCGTTCGGCGAAGGCGCCCAGCATCAGCGCCGGCGTGATGATCGCGAACATGCCCTGGAACATCACGAACACATAGGTCGGGATCGTGCCCGAGACGCTGTCGGGCGTGATGCCGCTCAGCATCACCATCGACAGGTCGCCGATGAACGGCTGCGTTGCGCCGCTGCCTTCGCCAAAGGCGAGGCTGTAGCCGGCGAAGACCCAGAGCACGCCCATCAGACCCGCCGAGATCAGACACTGCATCAACACCGACAGGATGTTCTTCACGCGCACGAGTCCGCCGTAGAAGAGCGCGAGACCCGGCAGCGTCATCATCAGCACGAGCAGCGAGCTGGTGAGCATCCAGGCGGTATCGCCCGAGTCGGCGACTTCGATCTCGTCTTGCGCGAGCACGAGTCGGGGAACGAGCACCAGCGTCATCGCCGTGGCGAGCGGTGCGGCGGCCCTGCGAAGGGGAAGGCGAACGCAGTTCATGAACGGGCTCCTCCTGGCGGTCCGGGCCAGGCATCGAGGTGAGGCGGGCGCGTCGACGGGTGCCCGGCGACGGATTCGGAAGGACGTCGCGCAAAGCGACGCCCGAGTGGGCTCTTTATTGCGCGATTGTGACGACCGCGTCAACGCGCGGAGGCGCCCAGGCGCGCCTCCACCAACCGGATGTGCTTCATAAAGCACACTTCGGCGTGGTGAGGCTCAGGGCCGACCCGGCGGCTGTGGGGCGCTCGCTACTCGCGGTCTTCGAGCGCGTCGAACGCGGCCTGCACCCGATCGGCCTCGGGATGGGCGGCGATGCGCTCGCGGAAGATCTCGCGCTGCTGCTCGGCGGCGAGCTTCGGCTGCTCGACCGTCGCCCAGTGCACGATCTCGTTCCAGAAGTCGTCGACGATCTCGGCGCCCTTCATGGTGCCCCCGTCGAGCGTCTTGAACGTGAGGTGGCGGATCTCGCCCAGCACGAGGCGCAGCGAGGTCACGTGGATCTCCTCGTCGCGGCGAATGCGCCGCACGATCTCCGCCGCTCGCTCGGCCGCGTCGCGCCGATCGGTGAATAGATCGGGGTCGACCAGCAGCTCCTCGGTCATCGAGAAGCCGCGCTCGGCGCGGAACTCGATCAGCAGCAGGTTGAGCAGAAAGTAGACGAGCCGCATGTGCGGCTCGCTGATCGGCGGTGTCTTGCGCAGATCGTTCTCGGGGCGCGCGATGTTCTCGGGCGGATCGACGTCGGGGTAGCCCCCGTCGCCCAGCACCAGATCGCGCAGCGCGAACCACATCACGTCGTGGCCGCCGATGCCGGCTTCGGGCTCCCCCCCTTCGTCGAGGCCGTGGGCCTTCAGCATGCCGGTATTCAAGTGGCCCAGCATCGTCTCGGAGATGTCCTCGACGACGATCGGCTGAAAGTCGGGGAACTGCATGTCGGCAAGGACGCGGCCGCGCGCCTCGATCTTTCCGGTGATGGTCAGCGTGTTGTAGAAGCTCTGACCGAGCCCCTCCTGGAGCAGCAGCTTGAGCTGCGGCGGGCTCGGGTAGCGGATGCCCGCGAGCAGCGAGCTGTCGGCCGACATGGGCTCGCCGCCGCGTGCGCGCAGCGCGTCCGTCCACGCGTCGACGGCGGGCTCGCGCAGGAGCGTGCGCGGCGGCACGTACGTGCCGCTCTCGTCGAAGCCGCCGTGCAGGCGCTGACCGGCCTCGACCTGGGGCGCGCTGTAGTCGTGCGAGCGCATGAGCTCTTCTTCGGTGAAGCGAAGCTGGGGCATGGGGGCTCCTCTCGGCGTCGGCGCCGGGCAGGGGTCTCAGCGCTCGTCGGTGACGAGGGCGCGGGCGCAGAACCGGGTGATGTTCGAGATGACCTGAGCGCGGGGCAGGGCGTGGCCGTGCACGAGCCCCTGATGAATCAGGCCGACCATCGCGTCGGCCACGAGGTCGGCGTCGTAGTCGGCATGGATGCGGCCGGCCTTCATGCCCGTGCGCAGGCCTTCGGCGAGCGCGGCTGCGAGGCGGTCGCGCAGCGACGCCGCCTGCGGCGTGTCGGCTGCATCGACGTCGCCGCTCGATCGCGCGATCACGGCCTCGCCGAAGGCGACCCCGAGTACGCCGGGATGCGTGTCCGAGTAGTCGAGCAGCGCCTCGAGCACCCCGGCCAGCGCCGACTCGAACCCCTCGGCCGGGCCTCGGCCGGAGCGCGCGAGCTCGGCCATCAGCTCGTCGCCGACCTGGCGGGTGAACGCGATGAACGCGTCGCGCTTGTCGTCGAAGTACGTGTAGAAGGTGCCGACGGCGACGTCGGCCGCGCGCGCGATGTCCTGCGGTCGCGTCGCGTGATAGCCCTGGTGGATGAAGAGGTCGCGGGCGGCCGCCAGCAGACGCGCGCGTGTCTCGGCCCGGCGTCGCGCGCGTCGGTCGGGGGCCGTCGTCGTCGCGCGCGGCGACGGCGGCGCATCGCCGGTCTGGGCCGGTGCGGCAGCGGGATCGCGCGCGGGGGTCTCCATCGCCATGCGCTGATCATTTGTCATGATTGAATATTTGTCAATCAAATCGCGTGAGAAAGCGCTGAGGAGCACCTCACGCCGCTCGCGGGCCGCGGGCGGCCCGCCGGGCTACCACTCGCCGGTGTTCTCCATCGAGGCCCACGGCTCTTGCGCGGGCAGCGAGCCGCCCTTCTGCAGGAGCTCGACCGAGATGCCGTCGGGCGAGCGCACGAAGGCCATGTGTCCATCGCGGGGCGGGCGGTTGATCGTGACGCCCTGGTCCGCGAGGCGCTGACAGGCCGCGTAGATGTCCTCGACCTCGTAGGCCAGGTGGCCGAAGTTGCGGCCGCCGTCGTAGGCCTCGGGATCCCAGTTGTGGGTCAGCTCGACCTGGGCCTCGTGATCGCCGGGTGCTGCGAGGAAGACCAGCGTGAAGCGACCCGCCTCGACGTCGATCCGCCGCACCTCTTCGAGGCCGAGCGCGTCGCAGTAGAAGGCGAGTGAGGCGTCGATGTCGGTGACGCGCACCATCGTGTGCAGGTACTTCATGCGGGCATCCTTTCGGTCAGCTGGCGTCGCCGCCGAGGGTACCGAAAGGATCGGGGTCAGGGAGCGTCTGAGCGCAGCACGTGGAATGCCACCTCGCCCGAGCCCTCGAGCGTGCCGAACTGGGGCGTCTGCCTTCGCTTCGAGGCCATGGTCACCTGAGGTCGCACGTAGGTTCCGATCTCGCTCGCTGTGACGAAGCCGTCGTGGTCGAAGTCGGCCTCGCCCTCGAGCGCGCGCAGGAAGTAGCGCGTGAAGAGACCCTGACCGCCCGATTCGAGGGCCTGCTCGCCCTCGCTCCCTGCGGTGATCATCTGCACGGCGCGCAGCGACGTCACCTTCTCGATGAACGCTCCGCCGCCCTCGGGCTCGATCGAGATGCCGCGCACGAGGCCGAGGCCCGAGTAGCACGAGTCCATCGCGTAGTAGACCTGCTTGGCGGGGAGCCGGGCCGAGATCTCGCGCAGCGTATCCATCGAGATCGCGGTCGCGAACGTCTGATCCGGCACGGCATCGACGGG
Organism: Myxococcota bacterium; assembly: GCA_965250285.1. GTDB lineage: Bacteria > Myxococcota_A > UBA9160 > UBA9160 > UBA4427 > CAYYSY01. The sequence goes on along the minus strand of OZ252299.1, from coordinate 2,953,955 downwards.
GATCACGTAGCCTCGCTTGTCGCCGTCCGACAGCGTCTCGGTCTGGCCATGCCCTGCGAAGTAGATCATCGCCATCGCGTTCGAGTCGGTCTTCTCGGGCAGCTCGGTCCCGAGCACGCGCAGCAGCTCGGTGCGCGTCGCCTTCTCGTCGTAGACCTCGATGACCTCGTCGAAGCCCATCTGGCGCAGGGTCTTCGCGACGTGTCGACCGTCGCGGCGGGCGCCTTCGAGCGGCGGCCACGCGCGATACCGATCGATGCCCACCACCACGGCGACGCGCTTGCTGTACAGCTCGCCGGTGGTCACGGGCATCGGTGTCGGCGCGGGCGCCACGTCGGGCGACGGCTGCGAGGGGCGCGGCGCGGGCCGACTCGAGCTGCCGGCGCTGCCCGATTCATTGCGGCGGGCGTCGCCGCCCATCGCCTGCTGGCGTGCCTCCGAGGCCGCCGCCAGCGCGGCCTGCAGCACGGCGCCGTACCCGTACTTCTGCGCGAAGCCCGGCATGTCGCCCATCAGCTCGCTCGGCGTGGTGCGCTTGGCGCCGTGCTCGGCGAGCAGCTCGACCATCGGACCGTCCTGCTGGTGCACCGCCACCACCATCGGACGGGCGCCGTTGCGATTGAGGCGGTCGGCCTCGGCCCCGCCGTCGAGCAGCAGCTTCGCCACGTCGAGGCGGCGGCGCTCGACCGCGACGAAGAGCGGCGTGCGTCCGCCCGCGCCCCACGCGTTCGGGTCGGCGCCGGCCTCGAGGTAGTGCTCGACGAGCGTGCGGTTGCCGTGATCGACGGCCCACCCGAGCGGCGTCGCGCCGGTCAGATCCTGGACGCCCGGGTCGGCGCCCGCCTCGATCAGCATGAGCGCCGCCGCCGTGTCGTTGTTGCGCGCGGCGATGATGATCGGGGGCACTTCATCCGACACCGAGGCGGTGGGGTTGGCGCCGGCGTTCAGCAGCAGGGCAGCGAGGTCGCCGCGGTTGCGCATGAGCGACTCGACCAGCGGCGAGTTGCCCGACCGCGTTCGCTGGCTCGCGTTGGCGCCATGCTCGAGCAGCAGCCGCACCATCTCGCGGTCGTTCTCCTCGATGGCGAGGCCGAGCGGCGTCTGCCCGTCTTCATCGAGCCGGTTCGGATCGGCACCGTGGTCGAGCAGGGCGTCGGCGACCTCGAGGTCGCGCTCGTCGATCGCATGCCAGAGCGCGGTGCGGCGCTCGTCGTCGCGCACGTCAGCGCTCGCGCCACTCGCGAGCAGAGCCTCGACCACCCGCGCGTGGCCCTCGTCGGCCGCGATGATCAGCGGCGTGCGGCCCTTCTCATCGGAGAGACCCGGCGAGGCGCCGGCCGCGAGCAGGATCTCGACGATGCGCAGGTGGCCTTCTTCGGCGGCCACGAACAGCGGGGTCTCGCCGTGGTCGTCCCGGGGATCGACGCGGGCGCCGTAGGCGAGCAGCACCTCGACGGCGTCGATATGGCCCTTCTCGGCCGCGCGGTGCAGCGGCCGCTCGTCGCGGTCGCGGCCTTCGGGGCTGGCGCCCCCGGCGAGCGCGGCCTCGAGCCGAGCCACGTCGCCGCGTTTGGCGGCGCTTCGCACCGAGGGCGTGCGGCCGCCGGCGCACGCGAGTGAGATGGTGAGGGTCAAGGCCAGCAGGGCACTCGGGGCGCGCGCGATCGGCGATCTCGTTCGCGGCATCGGGCTCTCCCCCTCCAAGGGTGCATCCGGACGCAGGGCGCGCGGTCGAAGCGGCCCATTCGCTGCGCGGCGATCCGGCTGCCGGATCATCGATTCTACCGTTGCTCGCCCCCGGATCGCCGCTTCGGGTCTCGTCGCATCGCGGCGTGGGGGGCGCCGAACGTATCTTGAGGACCCGCGGGCCGGCGGAGGTTCCGCACGATTTGCGGTCCCGATCGCTCGTGGTGGGGGCCGACCCGGCCTGATGGGCGAAGCCCCGATGCCCGAGCCGGTTCGGCGCGGTACGCTCCGTCGCGTTCCGCACCGGCGTCGGCACCCCCCCCAGCCGCTTCGCGGCTGCACCCGGTCGGACAGGGGGGTGGGGGAGCGTGCCGTTTCTCGCCGAGCTGAGGCTCAGCGACGTGGTCGACATGACCATCGTCGCCGGGCTGCTGTGGGTGGGCATCACCTGGCTGAGACACTCGCGTGCGCGGCTCGCGCTCGTCGGTCTCGCCGCCCTCGGTGCGCTTTATCTCTCGGCCCGCGGCTTCGACCTCCGGCTCACGACCTGGCTGCTGCAGGGCTTCTTCGCGGTCGGCGCGATCGTGCTCGTGGTCGTCTTCCAGGACGACCTGCGACGGCTCTTCGAACGCATCGCGGTCTGGGGACTTCGGCGGGGCACGCCGCGGCCGACGCGGCGCGCTCAAGACGTTCTCGTGCGCACCTGCTTTGCGCTCGCGCGAGACAAGGTCGGGGCGCTCATCGTGCTGCCGGGCAAGGAGCCGCTCGCGCGCCACATGGAAGGCGGCGTCTCGCTCGACGGGCAGCTCTCCGAAGAGCTGCTCGAGAGCCTCTTCGACCCTGGCAGCGATGGGCACGACGGCGCGGTCGTCGTGCACGGCGATCGCGTGACGCGCTTCGCGTGTCATCTCCCGCTCTCGACCGACTGGTCGACGCTCGCGGGGGGCGGCACTCGCCACGCCGCCGGGCTCGGGCTATCGGAGCGAAGCGATGCGCTGTGTCTCGTCGTCTCGGAAGAGCGCGGCCAGGTCTCGATCGCGTTCGAGGGCGAGCTGCGCGTCGTCGACGAGCCCGATGCATTGATGCGCGCGCTGCGCGGCTTCCTCGCCGATGGCCGCCGCTCGAGTGCCGAGCGCGGCTTCTGGGGACGCACCCGGCGCATCGGCCGCCGCTGGCGCGAGGGGCTCGCCGCTGCGGCCGCCGCCTTCGTGCTCTGGTCGGTCGCGATCCCCGGCGCCGACATCGGGATGGTCACGCGCGAGGTCTCGATTCGGGTCGAGAACCTGCCCGAGGGCTACCTCGTCGAGGGCGTCGATCCGCCCGTGATCGAAGTGCAGCTCGAGGGCAAGCGTCGCGACCTCGTGCTCGCGAGCGCCGAATCGGTGGCGGTCGAGGTCGACGCGTGGCTCGTGCAGCTCGGTCGGCGCACATTCCAGATCGGCACCGACCAGGTCGTGCATCCCGACGACGTGCGCGTGGTCGGTGTGCGACCTTCGCAGATCAAGCTCTCGATCGTCGAGCCCTGACCCGCGGCGGAGCGTCTCACGAAGCCGGCGCGCCTCGACGCCCGGGCGCAGAGAACCGTGCCGGCCGAGGCCGGTGGGGTCGTCTGCACTCGGATCGCGGCGTTCGGGACTAGCGTGCTGGGTGGTGGCTGGGCCGGGCGGCTCCGTTCGAGCCCCCTCGTCGGCGCGCGCGGCGCGGCTTGTCTTCGTTCCCCATCCCACGGAGTGCGAGCCAGGTGAACGCGACAAGGATCAAGCCGAGAATGCTGGCCATGTCGCTCACGATCGGTCCTCCTTGGTCCGGGGCGGGCTGCACCGGGTTTATCCGGTTTCCGCTCGGTTCGATCAGTGACTCGCGTCACCCGGCCTCGATTTCGGAGAGACGGCGTCGGGCATGGAGAGGGGTTTCCCCACGTGATTCAACGAGTTGAGGGGAAACGGCTTCGAGTTGAACGAAACCCGGCATGGATCATCCGGGCGCGCGCAGCGGGTCGTGTGGAACGCTGCGGTGACAACGGGCCCGTACGCGGGTCGGGATTCGAGCAAGGAGTGTCTTCGATGAGTCGATCGCAGCACGGTTCGCGCCTCCCTGCGTCGTTCGGCATCGGGTGGCTCGCATGGGTGGTGGCCGCGCTCTCGTGCGCGGTCGCATCACCCGTCTGGGCCGCCGAGATCGGAGCCGAGGCGAGGGCGGCGGTCGCGTCGCTCGCTGCCGAAGGCGACGGCTTCGCGGTCGCAGCCGAGCTCGCTGCGCCGACGGCCGAGCTGCCGCTGGGGGCACCGGTCGCGTACCGCGTCGAGAGCGAGCGCGATGCCGCGCTGCTGCTGCTGCACGTCGACGCGCAAGGGGTCGGGACCTTGCTCTCGCCGAACGGGCTCGGTGCACCGCCCGAAGCGCGCGCGGGGCAAGCCGTGACGTGGCCCGCCGAGGATACGGGCTTCAGCCTGGCCGCTGAACCCCCCATCGGCCGCGAAGCGTTGCTCGTCGTCGCGACGGCCGAGCCGCTCGACGGGGCCGCGCTCGGTCTCGAGTTCGATGAGGCGCGGCCGTTCGCGATCGTCGAAGCGTCGGACGTCGCCGTGCTCGTGGCGCGCATCCGCGAGGCGCTGGCCGCGCGCGAAGGCGACGCATGGAGCACGACGCTCGTCGAGCAGCGCGTGCTCGCGCGCGACGAAGGGCCCGAGATGCTCGCCGAAGAGGTCGTCGCGTACTTCGATACGCGCGCGCGTGCCATTCAGCGTCCGCGGCTCGATCTGCACGTGCACTTCGAGACTGGCTCGGCCGAGCTCGACGCCATCGCCCGTCGCAACCTCGACCAGGTCGCCCAGGCGCTCGCGGATCGTCGATTGGCCGATGCCCGCTTTCGGATCGCCGGACACACCGACGCCGTGGGCGAGCACGCCTACAACGACTCGCTCTCGATTGCGCGGGCCGAGTCGGTCGCGCGGTACCTGATCGAGGTCGGGGGGATCGCTTCGGAGCGCATCGAGGTCGCGCACTATGGAGAGCGACGACCGGTCGAGTCGAACGACACACCCGAAGGTCGGCAGATGAACCGCCGCGTCGAGTTCGAGCTGATTCGCGCGTCGTAGCGGCGGCTAGCTGCCGGCGTCGCTCGCCGGGTCGGCGGCGGGCGCGGGGTCGGGCGCGGAGGCCGGCGCGGGCGTGAAGCAGCGAAAGCCGAGATCGCTGCTCGTGTAGTCGGCGTCGACGACGCCGATCGCGGCACCGCGAAAATACGTCGGCACGTCGTCGTCCCACGAGCCGCCCTTGATCACGTGCCCTTCGTCGGTGCGCGTCGACGTCCACTCCCAGACGTTGCCCGCCAGGTCGAGCAGGCCCTCGGGCGTGGCGCCGCGCGGATGGCGTCCGACCGCACCGGGCCCGGTCGAGCCGTCGAGCGCCGAATCGAGGCGCGCCTCGTCCCAGGCGTCGCCCCACGGAAAGATCCGCCGCGCCTCGCCGCGGGCATGGAACTCCCACTCGTCGGCCGTGGGCAACCTCGCGCCGCGGCTCTCGCAGTAGGCCTTCGCTTCGTCGAGCGAGACGTGCACGACCGGGTGGTCGTCCGGCACGGCCATCGCGGTCGCTCCGCTCGTGCGAAGCGGCGCCCTGAAGTGAAGGCCGGGCACCCGCAGTGGACCGTCGTAGCTCGCGCCCTCGCGCTCCGCGTAGGTGGGGCGCCCACGCGCGTCGACCCACTTCGCGAAATCGATCTGCCGCACCTCGGTCGGGTCGAGCGTGCCGTCCGCGAGCCAGACCGTTCGCAGCTCCTCACCCGCAAAGTCGTTCGGCGTGCAGGCGCCGCCGTGGTTGATGCAGAGCTGCATCGCTTCGGCGATCTCGTGCGGTCGGCTCCCGACCACCGCGCGCACGGGGCCGTCGCGCGATGGCTCGCTGGCCGGCCGGTCGGCGTAGTAGAGGCCGCCGGCCGCCGCCGCGGCCAGCGCGAGCCCGGCCGCCACCAGCAGACCGATGCGCGGACGCGCACCGGGCGAGGGCGATCTCGTGCGCGCGGCGATGGCCGAGCCCGGGTGTGTGACCTCTTCGCCTGTGAGCGTGCCGGCATCGTGGGCCGCCGTGGCGAAGGCCGAGGCGAACGCGCGACAGCTCTCGAAGCGGTCGTCCGGTTCGCGGGCGAGGCCGCGCGCGACGACCGCGGCGAGGCGCGGGTCGATGGCCGGCGCGCGCTCGAGGGTTTCGAGGGAACGCGGCGTGCCCGAGTACTTCGCGATCAGGAGCGCTTCGGCGGTGTCGCCCTCGAAGGGCAGATCGCCGGCCAGGGCGAGATAGACGACGGTGGCCAGGCTGTACTGATCGAACGCCGGCGAGAACTGACGATCGACGGCTTCGGGCGGAGAGTACGCGCCCGACCCGACGATGCCGCCCGTCGCCGTCAGACCGCGGCGCGGCGCCGTCTCGTCTCGCACGACGTGATCGAGCACGGTCGCGATGCCGAAGTCGGCCAGGAACGGGTGGCCCATCTCGTCGAAGAGAATGTTGCCCGGCTTCACATCGCGGTGCAGGCAGCCTTTCTCATGGACGTAGTCGAGGGCCGACGCGAGGGGAGTCAACCAGGCGAGCACCTCCGCCGGGCTCTGAACGCCTTCGTCGAGGCGGACCGAGAGGTCGCCACCGCCGAGGTGCTGCAACACCGCAAACGGCACGCCTTCATGCTCGCCGAAGTCGAGGATCCCGAGGATGTGGGGGTGTTCGTGCGCCGAGAGGTCGCGCACCTCGGTGAGGAAGCGCTCGCGCAACCGTTCGTCGACCAGCACCTCGACCCGCGGCACCTTCACCACGACCGGTCGTCCGAGCCTCTCGTCGAAGGCGCGATAGACCGTCCCCATGCCGCCGTGGCCGAGCGTCGCTTCGACGCGATATCGACCGAGGAGGGTCTGGCCCAGCAGCGTGTCGGGTCCGGCGAGGCTCATCCCGCCCGACGATGCCCTACGCAGCGCATCGTGGCGAGGGCTGCGCCTCTGACGCGACCGCACGCGGTGGTGGCAACCCTGCGCTGTGCGGCGGACACTTGTGAAGCGAGCGACTCGAATCGCAGGCCCACGAAGCCGACGCGCCGGGCCGGACGGCCCGCCGCGCGGATGCAGGCGTCGCCGGCCGAACGGCCGACGCGTCGCTGAAAGCAACGCCCAACGTCTTCGGCGCGCCGGGCCGAGCAGGCCCGACGCGTCGGAGTAGAGAGGACCGAGATGTCGAAGGGCAGCCTGTCGGGCGCCGCGTGGCTCCTGCTGCAGCTGCTGCGCGTCGTGCCGAAGAACGCAATCAGCCGGCTCGCCGGCCGCGTGGTCTCGATTCGTTGGCCCTTCGGTCTCGCCCGCCCGATCGTCGCTGGCTTTGCGCGGGCCGTGGGGGCCGACGTCAGCGAGGCGCGCGATCCGATCGAACGCTTCGAGTCGGTTCAGTCGTTCTTCGTGCGCGCGCTGCGCGATGGTGCGCGACCCCTCGATCCCGGCTCCGACGCATTCGTCTCGCCGTGCGACGGCGCTTGGGGTGCCACCGGCCGGATCGAAGGCGGGCGCCTGCTCCAGGTGAAGGGCAGCCCGTATGCGCTCGCCGATCTGATCGCTTCAGCCGAACGGGCGAAGGCCTTCGAGGGCGGATGGTTCGCGACGCTCTACCTCTCGCCGCGCGACTACCACCGCTTTCACGCCCCGTGCACGGCCGAGGTCGAGCGCGTCGACTACGTGCCGGGGCGTCTCTGGCCGGTCAATCGCATCGGTCTCGAGGGCGTACCTGGCCTGTTCGCCGAGAACGAACGGTTGTGCACGCATCTGTCGCCGCTCACGACTTCGGGCTTGCCGCGCGGGCCCGAGGGCTCGATTGGCCTCGTCGCCGTTGGCGCGACGATGGTGGGCAAGACCAAGCTGACGTTCTCTTCACTCGAGACCAACGTGCGCCGGGGGGCCCGCGCGTCGTGCGTCTACGAGCACGGCGAGGCCCGTCTCGCAGCGGGTGACGAGCTGGGGCGCTTCGAGTTCGGCTCGACGATCATCGTGTTGGCGGCTCCGGGGAGCGTCGCGCTCGAACCACGAGACCCGGGACATCCCGTGCGCATGGGGGAGCGCATCGGTGGCTTCGAAGCGGGGCCGACGTAGGCCGTCGGCCGCGCGGGCGGCGGGCCGACGCAAGGCCGCGGCGCGCAAGCGGGCCGGGCCGGCGCGCGCTCGCGTCCGTCGTGGGCGGCGCGGACCGCTGCTGAAGCGCCTGCGTGAGCGCGTCGAGCGGGCGGGCGCAGTGGCCCTCTGCATCTGCTTCGTCGTCGCGGTGGCGTGGCTCGTCGTCGCGTCGGACGCACCGCCGCGTGATCCCGAAGACCTGTGCGCCGTGTTTCGCGAGAAGCCGCGCTGGCACGCCGCGGCGCGTGCCTCGGCCGATCGCTGGGGTGTCTCCGAAGCGGCGCAGCTCGCGATCGTGTTTCAGGAGTCGAGCTTTCGCGCCGATGCGCGGCCGCCGCGTCGGGTCTGGCTCGGCGTACTGCCCGGCTTTCGCGTGTCGTCGGCCTACGGCTTCGGTCAGGTGCTCGACTCGACGTGGCAGGACTACCTGGCCGCCGGCGCCCGGCCAGGCGCCCGCCGCGATCGCATCGACGACGTGCTCGATTTCGTCGGCTGGTACGGCGCGCGCAGTCGGCGCGTGGCCGGGATCGCGCCCGACGCCGTGGGCGACCTGTACCTCGCCTATCACGAAGGGCCGACGGGCTTCGTGCGCGGCGACCACGAGGGCAAGGCGTGGCTCGAGGCCACGGCCCGCCGCGTCGAGGCCCGCGCCCGCCGCTACGAGGCGCAGTATGCTGGCTGCCGAGCCGAGCTCGAACAGCGCGGCTGGCTGCCGTTCCTCTGAACGTCGGCGCGCGCATGTCCGTCGCGTCGATGCGGTGACTCGAACCCAGGCCGTCGATGCTCTTCAACTCGTACGTGTTCATCCTGGGGTTCTTGCCGCTCACGTGGCTCGGGTTCGTCCTGCTGGGGCGATTCGTCGGCGAGCGGCCCGCTCGCGTCTGGCTGGTCGCGGCCTCGCTCGTCTTCTACGGCTGGTGGAACCCGCGCTACCTCGGCCTGCTCGGGGCTTCGGTGGCCTTCAACTTCGTCGTCGGCGGATGGCTGGCGCGGCGCCGTGCGGCGGGGCAGGGCGGGCGCGCGGGGCTGGCGCTCGGCGTCGCCGCGAACCTCGCGGCGCTCGGGTGGTTCAAGTACGCGAACTTCTTCACGGACACGCTGGTGCGGGTCGCCGGCTGGCAGGTGCAGCTCGACACGATCGTGCTGCCACTCGCGATCTCTTTCTTCACGTTCCAGCAGATCGCCTATCTCGTCGACGCCTGGCGTTCGGGCACGGCCGAGCGCGACCCGCTGCAGTACACGCTCTTCGTCACCTTCTTTCCGCAGCTGATCGCGGGCCCGATCGTTCACCACCGCGAGATGCTTCCGCAGTTCGAGCAGCTGCGCGCAGGCCGGCCGTCGCGGCGGCATCTCGACGTCGGACTCACGATCTTCTTTCTCGGCTTGTTCAAGAAGGTCGCGATCGCCGATGGCGTGGCGACGTGGTCGACGCCGGTCTTCGAGCAGGTCGCCCTCGGCGCGCTCCCCGCGGCCGCCGAGTCGTGGACGGCTGCGCTCGCCTACACGTTCCAGCTGTACTTCGACTTCTCGGGCTACAGCGACATGGCGGTGGGGCTCGGCCTGCTCTTCGGCGTGCGTCTGCCGCTCAACTTCGCCTCGCCGTATCGCGCGACGAGCATGATCGAGTTCTGGCGCTGCTGGCACATGACGCTCTCGCGGTTCTTGAAGGAGCAGGTCTACATCCCGCTCGGCGGCAATCGCCACGGCGTCGCGCGTCGCTACGCGAATCTGCTGATCACCATGGTCCTCGGCGGCCTGTGGCACGGGGCGGGGTTCACGTTTCTCGCGTGGGGTGCCCTGCACGGCGTGTATCTGCTCGTGAACCACGGCTGGCGCGCGCTGCGGGGGGCGCGCGCGCCTTCGCTCGCCGGGCGGGCGGTGGGACGCCTGCTCACGTTTCTGGCGGTCGTCTTCGGTTGGGTGCTCTTTCGGGCCGAACACGTGGGGGATGCCGTGGTGATCTACGAGGGCATGCTCGGCCTGCGCGGTCTCGGGGCGGGCTTCGCGCCGAACGAGGTGATTGTGCTGGTCGGCTTGACGGCGTTCTGTATGGCCATGCCGAATCTCCACGAGTGGATGATCGACGAGGCGGGGGCGCTCGCCCCGGATGGCGCGCTGCGGCCGATCGCGCGAGGGCTCCGCTGGCGACCGACGCCCTCCCTGGCCGCGGGGGTTGCGCTCGTGGCGGCTGCGGCGCTGCTCGGGATCCGGCGCTACAGCGAGTTCCTGTACTTCCAGTTCTAGCCAGGGGCGAGGCGAGCTCGACCGATGACAACGACGCCGACGCATCCGAGAGAGGGGCTGTATCTGCCGATCGTGGTCGGTGGGGCGATCCTGTTCGTGGCGCTCGTCGGTGCGGTGAACTTTGCGGTCGATCCCCTGCAGATCCTGCGTCGTGCGGCCTACTCGCCGATCTACACCGAGAACCAACGACATCAGAACGCGGGGCTCATCCGCACGCACGACTACGACACCATCATCGTCGGCACCTCGCACACCGAGAACCTCTCCCCGCGCCTCGTCGAAGCGGAGCTCGGCGGACGAGCGATCAAGCTCGCCGTCGAGGGGTCGCGGGCGGTCGAGCAGGCGGCCCTCGTGCAGGCGGCCATCGACACGGGTCAGGTGAAACGCGTCATCTGGGGGCTCGACCATCTGGCGTTCCGCGACTCGCCCCTCTCGCCATGGGGAGACGACGCGCTCCCGCGTCATCTCTACCAGCCCGGCTTCGAGACCATCGGGGGCTACCTGCTCTCGCTCGACACCCTGCGCCTCTCTCGCGACGCGCTGCTCGGCCGAGGCCACCGTGATCTCGAGACGCTCAACCGCTGGGCCGAGACATCGCAGTTCGGCCCGGTCCAGGTCGAGGCTTCTTGGCAGCGCATCCGCCGCTGGGTCGCGCGCGAGAAGGCGCTGCCCGGCAATGACTTCGGACGCACGGCGCCCGTCACGCGTCGCAAGGTCGAGCGTTTCATCGGGCCGCTCGTGCGCGAGAACCCGAGCGTGCAGTTCGATCTGTTCTTCGCGCCGTACTCGATCGTCGCGTACGTCGCCGATCACCTGGTCTCGGATCACGAGTTCGAAGAGCGACTCGCGTTCAAGCGCGGTGTCGTCGATGCGTTCGGCGTGGCGCCGAACGTCGCGATCCACGACTTCCAGACGGAGCGGGTGATCACGCACGACCTGTCGCGCTACAAGGATCTGCACCACTTCGACGCGGGCATCAGCAATGGCATCGTGCGCGCGATCGCCGCCGAGATCGGTCGCGTCGACCCGTCGACCTACGAGCGCAGGCTCGACGCGCACTCCGATCAGGTCGACCAGTTCATCGATCGATCTTGTCTCGACCCGGCCCTGCGTGCGTACTGCATTCGGGGTCCGGCCCGCGGCTTCTAGGTGCGCGGCTGCGCGCTCGCTCGGGTCGTCGCGATGCACCCTGTGCTATCGCGTCGGTGTGGCGCGAGCGCGATTTTCTCGTGGGCGAGGGGATTTCGAGGATGACGGGGCCGGATCGGCCGAAGCGCAGCCACCGCGTTCGGCGCTGCCTGGGCGCGGTGGGGGTGGTGGGCGCAGTCGTGTGCCTCTGGCTGCAGGCCGGGCCTGCGCGCGCCCAGGGCTTCCTGACCGAGGCGTTCGTCGACCCGACCGACGGCCAGTTCGACATGAGCGACTGGCTGCTCAACAAGCGCGGTGCGATGCCGGTGCCGATCATCGTGACCGAGCCGGCGGTCGGTTACGGCGGCGGCGCTGCGCTGCTCTTCTTTCACAAGACGGCGCGGGATCGAGAACGCCAGAAGGAGCACCCCGAGAAGCCGCTGGGTCTGCCGCCGAGCATCTCGTTCGGCTTCGGCTTCGGAACCGAGAGCAAATCGTGGGGCGCGGGCGGCGGTCATTTCGGCTCGTGGCGCGAAGACCAGTTTCGAACGCTCACGTTCGGCGGCTACATGGCGGCGAACGTCGATCTCTTCATCGATGGCGACACGACGAGTCTGAGCTTTCCCTACACCGTCGAGGGCGGCATCGTCAGCCACGAGTTCCAAGCGAGGCTCTTTCGGTCGGATTTCTTTCTCGGGGCTCGCTATCGCTATCTGTACCTGAAGCCCAGCACGCCCGTGGCGGATCTCGTGCCGCCGCCTTTCGACGAGCTGTTTCGCTTCGATACCGACAAGAATTCGGGCCTCTCGGTGCTCGGCATCTACGACAACCGCGACAACATCTTCACGCCGAACCGCGGTCAGAACGTTCGTGTCTATCACACGTTCTGGCGCGACTTCTTTGGCGGCGACAACAACTTCGACATCCTCGAGACGAGCTTCATCACGTACCACCCGTTCTTCGACGAGAAGCTGGTGGCGGGGCTGAACATCGGGGCCGACTTCAGCTTCGGGGACGCGCCGTTCTACATGGAGCCGTACATCAAGCTGCGCGGCGTGCCGGCGCTCCGGTATCAGGACGACCGTGCATGGCAGGGCGAGCTCGAGCTGCGCTGGCGGGTCTGGCGTCGACTGAGCCTGATCGGGTTCGCGGGCGTCGGCTGGATCGACGGGCGAAAGTCGGACGAGTTCGAGGACCCGGGCGCGGTGCCGGCCGGAGGCTTCGGGTTCCGGTATCTCCTCGCCCGGATGATGGGGCTCCATAGCGGCGTCGACTTCGGCTTCAGCCAAGACACGTTCGCGTTCTACATTCAGACCGGCGGCGCCTGGTAGCGTGCTTGCGCCTCGCCCTCTCGGTCGAGGGCGACGCGTCGCCCCGTCGCGTCCTACACTCGACCCGTTCGCGCCCACACCTGACGCCGACTCGGCGGGAGAAACGTCATGAGCCTCCGCATCGTCAATGCCCGCATCGTGACCGATGGCGACGTACGCGAGGGCGATCTGCGGGTCGACGGCGAGCGCATCGATGCGATCGGCCCGGCGGTCGAAGGCCGTGCCGGCGAGACGGTGATCGACGCCGACGGCGCCGTCTTGATGCCCGGCATGATCGACGATCAGGTGCACTTTCGAGAGCCGGGCTTCACGCACAAGGGTGATCTCGGCACCGAGTCGAAGGCGGCCGTCGCCGGCGGCATCACCAGCTTCATGGAGATGCCCAACTGCAACCCGCTGACGGTCGATGCCGCGGCCCTCGAAGACAAGCACCGCCGCGCAGCCGACTCGGCCTGGGCGAACTGGGGCTTCTACTTCGGGGCGACGAACGACAACCTCGAAGAGATCATGCGCGTCGACGTATCGAAGGCCTGTGGATTGAAGGTCTTCATGGGCGCATCGACGGGCAACATGCTGGTCGATTCACCCGAGACGCTCGACGGCATCTTTCGCGCTTCTCCCCTGTTGATCGCCACGCACTGCGAAGATACGCCGACGATCCTCGCCAACGAGGCCGCCGCTCGAGAGGAGCACGGCTCGGATGCGCCGGCCCATTTGCATGCCAACATCCGATCGCGCGAAGCGTGCTGGCAGTCGTCCTCGCTCGCCGTCGAGCTCGCGAAGAAGCACGACGCGCGGCTCCACGTGTTGCACCTGACGACGGCCGAGGAGCTGGCGCTCTTCGAGCCTGGACCAGTCGAGGGCAAGCGCATCACCGCCGAGGCCTGCGTGCACCACATGTACTTCGACGAGGGCGACTACGCGTCGAAGGGGGCCGACATCAAGTGCAACCCCTCGATCAAGACCGCCGAAGATCGAGAGGCGATCGTGCGCGCGGTCGCCGAAGATCGGATCGACGTGATCGCCACCGACCACGCACCCCACACCCGCGAAGAGAAGGGGCGCCCCTTTCTCGATGCGCCCGCCGGACTGCCGCTCGTTCAGCACGCCCTGCTCACGCTCTTCGAGCACGTGAGCGCCGGGCGCTTCGACCTGCCTCATCTGGTGAAGAAGGCCTGCCACGCACCGGCCGCGCTGTTCGATGTGGCCGAGCGGGGGCACCTGCGCGAAGGCTGGTTCGCCGATCTCGTTCTGGTCGACGACCGTGCCGAGTACGTCGTCGATGACGAGCCGGTCTTCAGCAAGTGCGGTTGGACGCCCTTTGCAGGCCGCCGCTTCGGCAGCCGCATCCAGACGACGATCGTCAACGGGCAGGTCGTCTGGCAGGCCGGCCAGCACGTCGAGGCGAGGGCTGCGCGCGCGCTGACCTACGATCGGGGCTGACCGCGCGACCCGCGTCGTGCCGCCGGGTCAGATCGGGGGGACACCGCTCAGCGCGGTCCGCCCCGTAGCACCGCGGCTTCATGCCCGGGCCAGACGAGCTCGAGCCAATCGCAGAGCACCGGTCGCGTGCGTCGCGGATCGATCAGATCGTGGGCTGCGAAGGCCTCGGCGCGCGGAAACGGCGTGCGGCGCCTCGCGAGCATCTCTTCGAGCTCGGCGCGCTTCGCATCGGGATCGGGTGCGGCCGCGATCTCGCGCCGGAACGCCACCGCGACGCCACCTTCGAGGGGCAGGGCGCCCGCCTCGGCGCTCGGCCACGTGAACACCGTGCCGCGCGGACCGTAGTGCGCCGCGGCGGCGACCCCGTACGACTTGCGTACGGCCACCGTCGCCCACGGCACCGTCGAGCGGACGCCGGCCACGATCGCGTCGACGCCGTAGCGGATCGTCCCGGCCTTCTCGCTCTCGAGCCCGATCATGAAGCCGGGCTCGTCGACGAACGAGACGACCGGCAGGTGGAACGTCTCACAGAAGCGCAGAAAGCGGGCGACCTTCTGCGCCCCGTCGGCGCCCATCGAACCGGCATAGAACATCGGGTCGTTGGCGAAGACGCCCACCGGCGTGCCCATCAAGCGCGCGAGCCCGACGATCTGCGAGCGACCGTAGAGCGGGCTCATCTCGAAGAACGAGCCCGTATCGAAGACGGCCTCGAGGATCTTGCGCATCTTGTAGACCTTGCGTCGGTCGCGCGGCACGATGTCGAGCAGCTTCTCTTCAGATCGGTCGCGGGGGTCGTTGCAGTCGCTCCGCGGCGGCAGGAAGTCGACGTTGCGCGGCAGGTAGGAGAGGAAGCGCCGCGCCATGTCGAGGGCTTCGCGCTCGTCCTCGGCGACGTTGTCGACGACACCGCTCTTCAGGTGGATGCCCGGTCCGCCCAGCTCGTCTTTCGTCAAGTGCTCGCCGGTTGCGCGCTCGACCACCGCAGGGCCGGCGATCAACACCTGCGAGGTGTGCTTCGTCATGATCGAGAGATGGGAGGCGGCGAGGCGCGCGGCCGGGAACCCCGCCACCGCGCCCAGCGCGACCGAGACGACGGGCGCGGTCTCGAGCACCATCGCGATCGACTCGAAGCGCGGGTTGGCGAACACCGGGTCGCCCATCGGGCGCGGCTGCCCTTTCTTGCCGCCCGTGCCGGCGACGCTGCCGCCGCCGCCCTCGAGCAGGCGAACGAGGGGCAGGCGCTGCCGCCAGGCCAGCTCTTCGGCGTAGACGCTCTTGCGCAGGCCCGCCGGCGTCGGCGAACCGCCGCGCTGGGTGAAGTCTTCACCGCCCACCACGCACGGACGGCCCTCGACGGCGACGGTACCGAGCACGTAGTTGGCCGGTGTGAACTCGACGAGCCGGCCCTCGTCGTCGGTCTCGCCGTAGCCGGCGATCGGCCCCTGCTCGCGAAAGCTGCCCGCGTCGGCGAGCGCATCGATGCGCTCGCGCACCGTCAGCCGCCCCTTCTCGTGCTGCCGCTGGGTGGCGGCCTCGCCTCCCATCTCGAGGGCGGCCTTGCGCCGCGCTTCGATGCCTTCGACTTCGGGCTTCCAGCTCATGTCGCCTCCCGGTGCGGCCAAGGCGGCGGGGCCGCGCTTCGGTTCGGAGCAGCACGCTCTCGGGTTCGATCCGCTGCAGGCCCTCTCGAGCGGGGATGCGTTGCGCGCGTGCGCGCGCCGCGGCGCGCCAGCATACCCCACCGCCCGGTGGCGCCTGCGTGCAGCGCCGCGTCTGCTCCTGCGTGCAGGGCCGGGGCTGCGTCGCGCGCAGCCGTGTGCACGGGCGTTCGAGCGAGCCGCGCGGGTCTGGGCGATGCTCGTGGCGTGGTGCTTCCGACGCTCGTTGCGCTCTTCTTCGTCTGGCTCGGCTTTCGGCTCTTCGTCGGAGTGCCGAAGCCGACGCGCACCTCGAGCGTCGTCTCCGCGGCGGAGCTCGCCTTTCTCGATGCCGCCGCCGACGCGCTGTTGCCCGAGGCGAAGCGCGGCCTCGCACGACCCGGCGCGCGCGCCGAGCTCGCCGATTACGTCGACCGCTACGTCGGTGCACTGCCCCGGCGCCAGCGTCTGCTGATTCGTTCGATGCTCGTCTTCTTCGAGCAGTCGACGCTGCTCTTTCCGGCGCGGGGGCATGGCGGCTTTCGTCGCTTCTCGAAGCTCGACCCGGACCAGCGGCGCGGCGTGCTCGAAGCGTGGGCCGAGAGCCCGTGGGCATGGCGACGCTCGCTGTTCACGGCGCTGCGGGCCTTCGTCGTGATGGGCGTGCTCGGCCACGCAGACAACCTGCGTGCGCTCGGCCTCGCTCCGTGGTCGATCGAGTCGCCCGTCATCGAGACCGACCTGCTCTACCCGCCGGTCGGCGAGTCGAGTGCATCGATCGAGTGGACCGAGGCCGATCTCACCCCGGTGCGCGACACCCGCCCGCTCCGCCCGCAGAGGCCAGGGACATGAGCGCCGTCGCCGAGGCCGCCCGCTGGCCCGAGGGCAGCGTGCGCGTGTTCGCCGACTACGACCGAGACCTCGTCGAAGAGGCCGATGCGGTTGTCGTCGGGTCTGGGCCCGCCGGCGCGGTCGTGGCGCACCGACTCGCCGAAGCCGGTCATCGCGTCGTGCTCCTCGAAGAGGGCCCGCCCTTCACGGCGCGCGACTTTCGGCCGGACGCCGCCGAGTCGATGACCCGCACGCTGCGGGACGGGGGGCTTCGGACGACGACGGGGCACTTCATGCCGGTGCTGCAGGCCTGCGCGCTGGGCGGCGGGTCGCTCGTGAACTCGGCCATGTGCGTGCGTCCGCCGGCGTGGGTCTTCGACGAGTGGTGCAGCCACTTCGACCTCGAACACACGACCCGCGATGCGCTCGATCCGCACTTCGACGCGGTGCAGGATTTTCTCGGGATCGCGGCGACGCCCGATGCCGTGCAGGGGCCCCGCAACGCGCTTTTCAAGCGCGGCTGCGATGCGCTCGGGGTCGAGAGCGAGCCCGTCGAACGCAACGCGCGCGGCTGCCGGGGCAGCGGAGAGTGCTTCACCGGGTGTCGGCCACGCGCGAAGCAGAGCATGGACATCAGCTACATCCCGGCCGCCATCGGTCTCGGGGCGCGGGTCCTGACCTCGGTGCAGGTGCAGCGCGTGCGGGCGTCGCGCACCCGCGCGTACGGCGTGGAGGGGCGCGTCGTCGAGCCCTTCACCGGTCGCCTCGGTCACCGCGTGCGCGTGAACGCGAAGGTCGTCGTGCTCGCGGCGGGCTGCATGGCGACGCCGGTGCTGCTGCAGCGCAGCGGCGATCTCGCGAATCGCTCCGACCAGGTCGGTCGCAATCTGCAGTTTCATCCGGGCACCGCCGCCGCCGGTGTGTTCGCCGAGAACGTCGATCCGATCTTCGGCGGCACGCAGAGCTATCAGTCGCTGCACTGGCTGCGCGAGGGGTTCAAGCTCGAGACGCTGTGGTCGGCGCCCGCGGCCCTCGGCGTGCGGATGCCCGGGGTCGGCGCTTCGCTCGTACGTCACCTCGCTGCGATGCCGCACACCGTCGTGTTCGACGCGATCTGCAGCACCCACCGTTCGCTCGGCACCGTGCGCGCGCGCTCCGGCACGCTCGATCCAGCGATCCACTGGCGACTCGATCCAGAGGACGCGCGCATCATGTTGCGATCGGTCGAGGTGCTGTGTCGGGTGCTCGACGCCGCGGGGGCCGATCGAATCTTGCCCGGCGTGCACGGCCTGCCCGAGATCATCACGCGGCCTGACGAGATCGATGCGATCGCGCGCCGCGAGCCGAAGCCTGGCGATTTCACGATGGCGAGCAGTCACGTCTTCTGCACCACCCGCATGCACGGCCGCGCTGAGTCGGGGGTGGTGGACGAGACCGGGCGCTGCCACGATCTCGACAACCTCTACATCGCCGACACGGGCATCTTTCCGCGCTGCACGAGCGTGAATCCGATGTACACGGTGATGGCGCTCGCGCATCGCCAGGGCGGGGCGCTCGCCGACCGGCTCTGAGGTGCGTCTGCTCACGCACGAGACGAACCCGAAGGCCCGAACGAAGCCCGAAGACCCGAACGAAGAAGGTGCACGTGACCGACGACCCGATGCCCGAGCAGCTGCTGCGGGTGCTGCGACCCGACGAACCGAACCGCGTGATCGGCCGAGGCCATCCCGTCGGCGACATCCTCGAGGCCTACGAGTGGGAGGTGCTCGACCGCGGGCTCGGTCGGCTTCACGTCTCGGCCCACCTGCCCGCGGCCGTCCGCAATCCGCGCGGCCAGCTGTTCGGTGGGTTCACCGGTACCTACGTCGACTTCATGGCGCTCTTCACGTTCTGGGCGGGGCGCGAGAACGAGCGGGGCGACCAGCGCCGCTGGCTCGCGACGCTCAACATGCGGATCGACTACTTCCGGCCCGTCATGGGGCCGCGCTTCGAGATGGACGGTCGCATCGTCCACCGGCGAGGGGGCACGGGCATGGTCGAGACTCGCTTCTTCGAGCCGGGAGAGGCCCCTGGGGGAGATCCGCTCGTCTTCGGCTACACCACGCTCCGCGTCACGGGCTGAGCGATCCGGTGGGTCGGTGGGCCGGGTCACCCCCGTGCGCCGGCCCCGCAGCGGCGCGCAACTCGCCTCTTCATCCTGAGTGACCGTCGGCCGATGAGTCCTCTGGAGATTGGTGCGCCCGCGATCCAGCCCGGACCGCCGGCGCCGATTCGCCGATCTCGCCTGGAGGGGCGCCGGCATGCGCATTGGCCTGACGATTCTGATCCTCGCTGTCCTGTGGGCGCCCGTCGCGGCGTTCGGTGAGCCCGTGCGCACACGCGGCAACCGGGGTGACTGCCGCCGCATGACGAACCAGATCAACCACTACGAGAACGTGGTGCTGCAGATGGCGAAGGACCGCGGCGACAAGGCGTGGGAGGCTTCGATGGAGCTGCACCTCGCCAAGCTCAAGGATCGCCGCGCCGACCGCTGCCCCGAGTACCACAAGCAGCGCAAGTTCCTGATTCGCGCGCGTGCCCAGGCCCGTGAGATCCAGAAGTACATCGCGATGGCGGGGCGCGGGGCGCTCAAGTACTTCACCGGTGGGTGGCTGTAGGGGGGCGACCGCCGGGGGCTCGGTTCATTCGTGCGTGGGTGCTCGGGTCGCGTTTTCGGGGGCGTCGTCCTCAGACTGCGGCGAGCCCGTTTTGCAGGACAGGTGCGTTTTCGCTCGGAGCGGTCGGGGGGGGCTGGGGTCTGGCTCGCCTTCGATTGCGGGCGCCGCCCCCGAAAACGCGAGAACGGGCGGCTCGGTCGCTCGAGTCGCGGTGGCCGGACGTTCGGTTGAGAGTGGGAGGAGGCTCGTCGCGGCCTTCGGCCGCGCCTCGGCGCGTCTCGCGTCGGATCCGTGGACCGGATCGGGGTGGCTTCGTTGGGGGCTATCATTCTGACTTCTTGAACTGGAGGGCGGGATGAAGCGGAATCGACTGGGGCGCACCGGGCTCGTGGTGTCCGAGATCTGCATGGGGACGATGACGTTCGGCAGCATGGCCGACGAGGCGGCTTCGGTCGCGATCCTCGACAAGAGCTTCGACGCGGGCATCAACTTCATCGACGCCGCCGAGATCTATCCCGTACCGCCCAACAAGAAGTGGGCGGGGCGCACCGAGGAAATCTGCGGCAAGTGGCTTGCCGGTCGGCCGCGTGACTCGGTGATCGTCGCGACGAAGGTCGCTGGGCCCGGGGGTGGTTGGTTTCAGGGACCGATCCGTTCGGGGCACACCGGGCTCGATCGCTGGAACATCGAGGCGGCCGTCGACGCGAGCCTGCAGAAGCTCGGCACCGACTACATCGACCTCTATCAGACGCACTGGCCCGACCCGGGCATGCCGATCGAAGACACGATGGAGGCGCTCGATCGCGTCGTCGAGGCGGGCAAGGTCCGCTACGTCGGCTGCAGCAACGAGACCGCCTACGGTCTGACCAAGGCGCTGTGGCAGAGCGATGCGCACGGCCTGGTGCGCTACGAAACGATCCAGAACAACTTCAGCCTGCTCAATCGTCGTTTCGAAGACGAGCTGGCGACGGTGTGTCGACGCGAAGACGTGAGCTGCCTGCCGTACAGCCCGATCGCTGGCGGCGTGCTCTCGGGCAAGTACCAGGGCGGGGCGTTCCCGGAAGGCGCGCGCTTCTCGACGTACCAGAGCGACAAGGCACGGGGCGCGGCCATGACCCGCCGCTTCATCAACGAGAAGTCCCTCGCGTCGGTCGACGCGTTCATCGAGCTCGCAAAGAAGGAGGGCGTCTCGGTGACGACGCTGGCAACGGCCTGGACGCTCAGCCACGATTTCGTCGGGTCGACGATCATCGGTGCGACGACGCCCGAGCAGCTCGACGACACCCTGGCTGCTGCGGGGCTCACGCTCTCCGACGACTGCCACGCCGCGATCGCGAAGATCACGCGCGAGCATCTGTACCCGATGGGCTGATGCGAAGGCCGCGGTTGGTCCCTGCCCATGTGCTCGTCGGTCTCGTGTCGGCCGCGGCGGCGCTCGTCGTCGGCGCGGCGCCCATGCCCGCGCAGGCGCTCGGCGGCGGAGCCGACGGTGAGTACGAGCGCCGCGAGTCTTCGCACTTCGTGCTCTATCAAGACGTCGACATCGATCAGACCTCGGGTCTCTACGGCAGTCGTCGTTTCGAGCAGGACGTGCTCGCCACCCTCGAGACCGCCTTCGACCAGCTCGAGGCGCGCCTCGGTCTTCGGCCCGAGCGACCGATCGTCGTCACCGTGCACGACCCCGGCATCTTCGATGAACGCTTCTCGGGGCTCTTCCGGTTTCCGGCGGCCGGCTTCTACGGCGGCACGGTGCACGTGCGGGGCGGCACGAGGGTCGACGGTCGATTGCAGCACACGCTCTACCACGAGCTCGTACACGCGGCGTTCGACGCCGAGGCGCCGAGCCTCTTCGTGCCGGCCTGGATGAACGAAGGTCTCGCCGAGTACTTCGAGGCGCGGGCTCTCGGTCAGCGCGGGCTGTCGGGACGGCAGGCCGAGGTGATGTCGCGGGTGGTCGAGCGGGGGTGGGCGTTCTCGCTCGCCGATCTCGCGGGTGGCAGCTTCGGGCACCTCGGGCCCGACGGGGCCGGCATTGCGTATCTGCAGTCGTACGCGTTCATCGACTATCTCGCCTCTCTCAAGGGCGAGCGCCGACTGCGTGAGTGGGTGCGCGACTTCGTTCGCACGGGCGACCTCGACCGCGTCACCCGGCGCATCTACCGCGACGATCTCGCCGACCTCGAGGCTGCGCACCTCGAAGCGCGTCGACTGGGCAGCCGGCGCTGAGGACGTCCAGATTGATGGGCAAGCATCCCTCGGGTGGATCCACCGGGCACCCGATCGTCGGCATTGCTAGCTTGCGCGCCGTGCCTCAGCGAATCGGTGCCACGACCCGCTCCCGCGCGCGCCCGGGCGGCGCGTTCCGTCTCTTCGTCGCGCTCGTGGGCAGCATGCTCCTCGGGGTGGCCAGCGTGTCGATGGCGCATGCCGAGACCGCCGCGGCCGCTTCGGGGTTGCGGCGTCTGCACGACGCGGGCGGCTTCCCGCCGATCGGTGTCCTGAACGATCATCCCCAGGATCGGGGCCGCTGGATCTTCTCGTATCGCTACCTGCGCGCCTCGAGCGACGGGCTGCTCGATGGGCGCGACCCGATCCAGCCCGATTCGATCCTCGGTGAGCCCTGGAGCGAGGTGCCGACCCGCCAGACCGATCAGGCCCACGTGATGAGCGTGGCCTACGCCCCGCTCGACCGACTCACCTTCGAGCTGTCGCTGCCGTATCGCATTCGCGAGCAAGATGTGCTGACCGAGACCGGCACGCGAACGCTCGAGGCCCGCGGCATCGGCGACGCGCGCTTCGTCTTCGTGATCCCGTTCATCCAGAACGGGGACCAGTCGACGCACATGACCGCGGGCTTCACGTTCCCCACCGGCAGCATCCAGGAGACCGACTCGAACGGCGAGCGCCTGCACTACGGCCTGCAGCTCGGCTCGGGCACCTGGGATGCCGTCTGGGGCATCACGTATACCGGCCGTCACGACCGCCTCGGTTGGGGCGGCGAGGTGCACGGCGTCTATCGCATCGGAACGAACTCGGTCGGCTACACCCAGGGCACGCTCTATGAGGCATCGGGCTGGCTCAATGCGATGGCGAACGACTGGCTCAGCTTCTCGGCGCGCCTCGTATGGTCGCGCCGCACGAACGTCCGCGGCGAAGATCCCGAGCTCGACCTCGATCAGAACCCCGCCAACAACCCGTACAACCAGGGCTGGAACCGCCTCGACTTCGGCCCGGGCGCCGACGTGTATCTCCCGTTGCTGGGCGGCCAGCGCTTCGCGATCGAGTGGCTCTTCCCCGTGTTCCAGGACGTCTCCGGCCCTCAGGTCGAGCGTCAATGGACCCTCTCGGCGGGTTTTCAGTGGCTGTACTAGCCCGGCGACGAATCGCGGTCTTCGCCGCGTTGGGGGCACTCACGCTCTCGGTCGGGTGCCCGGGTGACGACGTCCGAACGTACGAAGTGCGGGGCACCGTCCACGACGTGCAGGTCGAGCGGGGGCAGGCGCTGGTCGAGCACGAAGACATCCCGGGGCTGATGCCCGCGATGACCATGAGCTTCGACGTGCCCGATCCGGCCGTCGTCGGGCGACTGCGATCGGGGCAGGTGATCGACTTCGAGCTCGCCTTCGACGGCAAGAGCTACGCGATCACCGACTTCGAAGTCGTCGGATCGACCGCCGAAGAGGAGGGCTGGGTGCGCTTCGGCGACGCCCTGCTGAGATCCGATCCCGCCCCCGACTTCGCGCTCGTCGATCAGGCGAACCAGCCCGTGACGCTCGGCGATCTCGCCGGCGACGTCCTGCTCGTCGACTTCGTCTTCACGCGCTGCGCCGGGCCCTGCCCGATCCTGACCTCGAGCCACGTGAAGGCCTGGCGCGCGCTGCCCGAGCGCGTGCACGATCGCGTTCGCTTCGTCTCGATCTCGGTCGACCCTGCGTACGATACGCCCGAGCGTCTCGCCGCCTACGCCGAGGCGCGGGGCGTCGATCTCGGCCACTGGTCGTTCCTCACCGGCCCCCCCGACGAGGTCGAGCCGATCCTCTTCGCATTCGGCGTCGGCACGGTGCCGGGGGAAGGCGATCAGATCGAGCACACCGTGATCACCTACCTCGTCGATGGCCAGGGGCGCATCGTGAAGCGCTACTTCGGGCTGCTCCACGAGCCGACGGCGCTCGCCGCCGATGTCGTCACCCTCGTCGACTCGAGCCCCGAGCCGCCGGCTTCGTGATGCGCGGTCGAAGCCTGCGCCGCATGCAGGCGGCCTTCGTCGCCGCGCTGCTCGCGTTCGCGACGCAGGGATGCGACGGCGGTGAGCAGGCCGCGCGACAGAAGCTGTCGCTTGTGTGGATCTCACTCGACACGCTCCGCGCCGATCACGTCTCGCTCTACGGCTACGCGCGCGAGACCACACCGTTTCTCGATGAGCTCGCGCGCGAAGGCGCGTGGGTCGAGTGGGCGATCGCCCCGCAGTCGGCCACGCTGCCCGTGCACATGACGCAGTTCACGGGCTTTCATCCGGTCGTGCACGGCGTGATGCATTCGGCGAAGAACCCCGGCGTGCGTCTGCGAGACGACGTGCGCACGCTGCCCGAGGTGCTGCGCGATCACGGCTTTCGCACGCGCGCCTGGGTCGACGGCGGTCAGATGGCGGGCACGTTCGGGTTCGCCCGCGGCTTCGAGTCGTACGATGACCGGCGCCGTCTCTTTCCCGCCCAGCTCGATCTGGCGCTCGAGGCGCTCGACGACGTCGCAGCGGACGAGCGCTTCTTCTTCTTCGTGCAGACCTACGAGATCCACAGCCCGTACGCGCCGCCGCCGCCGTATCGGCGCCGCTTCGTCACCCCGGGTGAACGCGACCGGGCGACGCGGTCGATGGACCTCTACGACGGCTCGATCCGCTTCACCGACGACGTGCTCGCCCGCTTCGTCGCGCGCCTCGACGCGCTCGGGCGCCTCGACGACACGGTGATCGTGGTGACCGGCGATCACGGCGAGAGCTTTGCCGAGTACGGACTCGAGGGCATCGGTCATACCCAGCGGCTGCTGCGTCAGAACGTCACGCGGGTGCCTTGGATCGTGAAGCACCCGAGCGAAGCGGTGCGCGGTCGCGTGATCGGCGAGGCGGGCCTCGAAGACTTCGCGAACACGGTGCTCGCGCTGCTCGGCATCGACGAGCGGATGCCGGGGCAGGGGCGTGCGATCTTCGATGAGCCACCGACCCGCGGGCGGGCCTACGTGAGCTGGGCCGGGCCGAAGGCCTGGTCGGTGTATCAGGACGGGCAGCACTATCTCGAGTCGGAGCTGCCGGGTGCCTCGCGCAACGGGCTCTTCGACGTCGAGGCCGATCCGGGCGAACACGCGCCGATCGAAGACCCGGCCCGGGTGCGGGCGATGGCCGAGGTGCTCGCCGAAGCGCGGCGGTCGCTGCTCGCCGACGCCGACGCCCTCCAGCCCGGTCTGCGCGCAGGCGGCGATCTGTCCGACGAGCTCGGCGCGCAGCTGCGCGCGCTCGGCTACGCCGTCGATCCCGACGCCGATCCCGAGGCCGAGGCCGAGGCCGAGGCCGACGCGGATGCGGACGAGAGCGAGCAGGGCGAGCGCGCCGCGCCCGCGCCTTGAGCGGGCAGGCGGTCAGCCGGGCATCGGGAACGGCGCAGCACCTCGCGCCCTGAGCCCGAAGTCGAAGCGCTCGGGGGCGAGGATCTCGGCGAGCAGCTCGAGCGATTCGACGAGGCGCGGACCGGGCCGGTTGAACCACGCGTTGCCATCCACGGCGGTGACCCGGCCTTCGTGGACGGCGCGCAGCGCGCGCCACTCGGGCACGCGCTCGAGGTCGCGTGCTTCGACGAGCGTTCTCTCGAGATCGAAGCCGCACGGCATGAGCACGATGACGTCGGGGTCGGCGGCGGCGATCTCGGCCCAGCCGACGTCCTCCGATGGTGCCCCGACCCGGCCGAAGAGCGGGTCGCCCCCCGCGACCCGAATCAGCTCGGGGACCCAGCTGCCCGAGACGATCGGCGGGTCGAGCCACTCGAGGCAGAGCACGCTCGGGCGCTCGTGCAGGGCGCCCGTCTTCTCACCGACCAGCGACACGCGCTCGGCGAGCTCGGTGGCGGCGCGCCGCGCCGCGGCGCTCGCGCCGAGCGCGTCGCCGAGTCGCTGCAGATCGGCGAACACGTCGCCGAGGGTGTGCGGGGTGAGCGCCACGACCTCGGGGGCAGGGCCCGACCAGTCGCTCGCGAGCATGGCGTCGACCTGTTCTTCGCCGACCGCGCAGACGTCGCACTGTGCCTGCGTGAGCAGATGGGTCGGTGCGAGACGCTGCACGGTCTCGGCGTCGATCTCGTAGAGCGGCTGACCCGTCGCCATGCGCTCTCGCACGTCGGTGTCGATTTCGCGGCCCGGCCCGTCGACCACCAGCGACCGCGTGCAGACGGGCAGATCGCGCACCGCGCTCGGCCAGTCGCACTCGTGAGAACGACCGACGAGCGAGGCACCGAGGCCGAGCGTGTCGACGAGCTCGGTCGCCGCCGGCAGCAGCGACACGATGCGAAGCGGCGCGGCCTCGGCGCTCATGTGTCGGACGACCGACCACTGCCGGCGTCTGCTTCGAGCGCCTGCAGATGCGTGACGTCGTTGAACGACTGCATCGACCACACGCGTCCGCTGCCGGTCTTGAGCGTGTGCACCCGGTGGATGCCGGTCCACGCGCCCGAGAAGCGCATCCACGTCCACGGCACGGCCTCGATGCCCAGCAGGTGGGAGAGAATCGCGGCGTTCGTGCCCTCGTGCGCGACGATCAGAATGCGCTGCCGCACCTCGGCCTCGGGCAGGTGCCAGATGCGCCAGCCGTCGTCTTCGTGCAGCGAGGTGCGGATGTCGTGGACATCGTTGAACAGGCTCTCGATGCCGCTCGAGACGCGTTCGTAGAAGTGATCGAACGTCTCGCCCCCCGGCAGGCCATCGGACCAGTGCTCGAGCGTGCGATTGCGCGCGTGGGCGAAGAAATCCTGCACCTGCTCTGACGTCTGACCCGCGAGCGACGGCAGGCCGAGCTCGCGCAGCCAGTGGCAGGTGACCGCCTCCTGGCCGAGCGCGGCGCAGATCGGCGCTGCTGTCTCCTGCACGCGGCGCAGGGGGCTCGCGTAGACGTGGTCGAAGCGTTCGCCCGCGAGCGCCTCGGCCGCGAGCTTGGCCTGCGCGTGGCCGAGCGGCGTCAGCTCGGGGTCGTCCACCGCACGGTCGTCGGGCTCCCAGTCGGGCTGGGCGTGACGGACGAGGACGATCTCCAACCGGGGGCTCCATCGGGCTTCGCGAATGCACCGAGCCTCCCGGCCGCGTGTGCGTGCGGGGTGCTGGTGACGAGTCGCGTCAGCGGGGTTCGCCGCATCTTCGCCCAGCCATGGGGCCTCTGCTAGCTTGCGCATCCTGTTCCGGGTGATCGGGGTCCAGGCGGGGGGGCCCACATGAGTGAAGCCAGCATCGATCCGGCCGACGCAGTCGGCACGATCGACACGGATCCGTCGAACGCCGGCCTCGTGATGGACGCCTTCCATCCGGCCGTACGCACCTGGTTCGATCGTCGCTTCGAGCTCGGCCCGACGCCGCCCCAGCGCGCGGGCTGGCCGGCCGTGCGCCGCGGCGAAGACGTGCTGATCGCGGCGCCCACCGGCTCGGGCAAGACGCTCTCGGCCTTTCTCGTCTGCATCGATCGCTTCTACCACCAGGCCCATGCCGAGGCGCACCCGCGGCCCGACGACTTCGCGCTGACGGCCGGCCCCGAAGACGATGCCGAGCCGGTGCCGAAGGGCGTCGAGGTCGTCTATGTCTCGCCGCTCAAGGCGCTCGCAGCCGACATCCAGGCCAACCTCTCGGGGCCGCTCGCCGAGATCGCCGACGTCGCGCGCGAGCTCGGGCATCCCGTGCCCGAGATTCGCGTCGGCATGCGCAGCGGCGACACGCCGGCTTCGGCCCGGGCCGCCATGGTGCGCAAGCCGCCGCAGATTCTCGTGACGACGCCCGAGAGTCTCTATCTGCTCGTGACCGCAGAGAAGAGCCGCGAGATCCTGCGCGGCGTCAAGACGGTGATCGTCGACGAGATTCACGCCATGGCGCGCGACAAGCGCGGGTCGCATCTCGCGATCACCCTCGAGCGCCTCGAGGCGCTGACCGACGTCAAGCCCGCCCGCCTGGGCCTGTCGGCGACCCAGCGACCGATCGAGACGGTGTCGCGACTGCTCACGGGCGGTGCCCCCCTCGACGTCGAGAAGGGCGAGAGCCCCCCCTGCACGATCGTCGACGAGGGCCACAAGCGGGCGCTCGACCTCGCCCTGCAGCTGCCCGCCGGTGAGATGGAGGCCGTGGTCTCGGGCGAGCAGATGGCCGACGTGCTGAGGCAGATCGCCGACGAGGTCGAGCAGCACCGCACCACGCTCGTGTTCGTGAACACCCGGCGCATGGCCGAACGGCTCGCCCATGAGCTGATGGATCGCCTGGGCGAGGATGGAGTGTCGGCGCACCACGGCTCGCTCTCGAAGGAGCGGCGCCTGCGGGTCGAGGCGCGCTTGCGGGCCGGCGAGCTCAAGGCACTGGTGGCGACGGCCTCGCTCGAGCTCGGCATCGACGTCGGCCCCGTCGAGCTGGTGTGTCAGGTCGGTTCGCCGCGCAGCCTCGCGACGTTCCTGCAGCGCGTTGGCCGTTCGGGTCACTTCCTCGGCGGTTTGCCGAAGGGACGCCTCTTTCCGACGACCCGCGACGAGCTCGTCGAGTGCGCCGCGCTGCTGCGGGGCGTGAAGCAGGGGCGCCTCGACGCGCTGCGACCGCCGAAGGCGCCGCTCGACATCCTCGCCCAGCAGATCGTCGCGGCCTGTGGCGCCGACGACTGGTTCGAGGACGACCTCTTCGAGCTGATGCGCCGCGCGGCGCCCTTCGCCGAGCTCGAGCGCCGTGCTTTCGACGATGTCGTCGAAATGCTGAGCGAGGGCATCCAGACCGGACGCGGCAAGCGGGCCGCCTATCTGCACCGCGACCGCGTGAACGGCAAGCTCGTCGGACGCCGCGGGGCACGGCTGGCCGCGTTGACGTCGGGCGGCGCGATCCCCGACGTCGCCGACTACCGCGTGATCGCCGATCCCGACGACACCTACGTCGGCAGCGTCGACGAAGACTTCGCCATCGAGAGCATGGCGGGCGACGTGTTCCTGCTCGGCTCGACGAGCTGGCGCGTGCGCCGGGTCGAGAACGGCGTGCTGCGGGTCGTCGACGCCCAGGGCTCACCGCCCAACATCCCGTTCTGGTTCGGCGAAGCGCCGGCGCGCACGACCGAGCTGAGCGACGAGGTGTCGGAGCTGCGCAAGGCGATGCTGCCCTTCGTCGAGCACGGCGATCGCACGGCGGCCGAGCTCTGGCTCGCGGAAGAGGCGGGGTTGTCGGGCGAGCCCGCCGCGCAGATCTACGCCTACCTGCACGCCGCATACGTGTCGCTCGGCACGCTCCCGACCCGCGATCAGCTGGTGTTCGAGCGCTTCTTCGATGAAGCCGGCGGGATGCAGCTCGTGATCCACTCGCCGCTCGGCGGGGCGATCAATCGCGCGTTCTGCCTCTCGCTTCGCAAGAAGTTCTGTCGCACGTTCAACTACGAGCTGCAGGCCGCCGCCAACGACGATGCGATGGTGCTCTCGCTCGGGCCGCATCACAGCTTTCCGCTCGAGGGCGTGCCACGGTATCTGCAATCGGAGTCGGTCGAAGAGACGCTGGGCCAGGCGGTGCTCGACTCGCCGATGTTCCAGGCCCGCTGGCGCTGGAACCTGAATCGCTCGCTCGCGATCCTGCGCTTTCGGGGCGGCAAGCGAAACCCGCCGCCGATCCAGCGGATGGAGGCGGACGACTTCATGGCGGCGCTGTTCCCGAACAACGCCGCTTGCCAGGAGAACGTCACCTTTCCGATCGAGATCCCCGATCAGCCGATCGTCAAACAGACCCTCTACGACTGCCTGCACGAGGCGATGGACGTCGATGGTCTGCGCGAGACGATCGCGGGGATCGAGCAGGGACGGCTGCGTGCACACTGCGTCGACACCACCGAGCCTTCGCTGCTGAGCCACGAGATCCTGAACGGCCGGCCCTACACCTTCCTCGATGATGCGCCGCTCGAAGAGCGCCGTACCCGCGCGGTGCAGCTGCGTCGGGGGCTGCCGGTCGAGGCGCGCGAGCTGGCGAAGCTCGACGTCGAAGCGATCGACCGCGTTCGCGAAGAGGTCGCCCCGGATCCCCGCGACGCCGACGAGCTGCACGATGTGCTGCTGTCGCTCTGGGTCTGGCCGGTCGATCCCGACCTCGCGCCGATGCTCGATCTGCTGATCGAGACGGGACGCGCCTACACGTGGCAGCGGGCGGGGCGGAGCTTCGCGTGCGCAGCCGAGCGGCGGTCGGGCATCGAAGCGCTGCTGCCCGACATCGTCTTCAGCCCGGATCGGTCGCTCCCCGAACATCTTCGCGTGGGCGAGCCGCCGACCGCCCAGTTCGCGGCACGCGAGGCGGTGGCGGGGCACCTCGACGTGTCGGGGCCGATCACGGCGGCCGGTCTGGCCGAGTATCTCGCGATCGATCCGGTCGCGGTCGAGGTTGCGCTGGCTTCGCTCGAGGGCGAAGGCGCGGTGCTGCGCGGCGCGTTCGAGACGACCGCTGCCGCCACCGGTGAGCAGTTCTGTGCGCGGCGTTTGTTGTCGCGCATTCACCGCTATACGCAGGCGCGCCTGCGCAGCGAGATCGAGCCCGTGACGGCGCAGGATTGCATGCGCTTCTTGCTGCGTTGGCAGCGCGCGGCGCCGGCTCGCCGCCACTCGGGTCGGCCCGGGGTCGCCGGTGTGATCGAGCAGCTGCAGGGCATCGAGATCGCGGCTGGCGCCTGGGAGGAGTCGATCCTGCCGGCGCGCATCAGCGACTACCGGCCCGGCTGGCTCGACGAGCTGTGCATGGCAGGCGAGGTCGCATGGGGACGACTCAGTCTGCGCGCCGAGGCCAGCCGCGGCGATGGTGGGGGCGACGACGCGGAGGCCGAGGGGCAGACCCGACGCGGCGCGGTGCCGTCTCGGGCGACACCGGTGGCGTTTGCGCTGCGGGGGGATCTGCCCTGGCTGCTTCAGGCCGTGCGAGGAACGGGGCGCCCGGCTGAGCCGGGCAGCGGGGCGGCGGCCGAGATCCTCGCGTGTCTGCGAGAGACCGGCGCGCTCTTCCACGCCGAACTCGAGGGGCGTCTCGATCGGCTGCCGGTCGCGATCGAGGAAGGGCTCTGGGGTCTCGTGGGTCGCGGCATCGTGACGGCCGACGGCTTCCAGGCCGTGCGATCGCTGCTCGGTGCGCGCGAGCGCTGGGCGCGCACCCGGGCGCGCGACCGAGCGCGCCGCGGTCTGCGCCGCGGCCTGAGAAACGGCCCGAGCGGGGCGGCCGAGGGGCGCTGGAGCCTGCTGCCCGACGTCACACCGATCGACGATCCCGACGCCCTCGCCGAGGCCGTGGCCGAGCAGCTGCTCGTGCGCTGGGGCGTGGTGTTTCGCGACCTGGTCGCCCGCGAGCCGATGACCGTGCCGTGGCGCGATCTGCTCTGGGCCTTCCGGCGCATGGAGGCCCGGGGGATCGTACGCGGCGGTCGCTTCGTGTCTGGCTTCGTCGGCGAACAATACGCGCTGCCCGAGGCGGTCGATCAGCTTCGGCGGGTCCGGCGCATGGAGCGGCGAAGCGAGCACGGCGAGCCGGGCGAGATCGTGACCCTCTCGGCGGTCGACCCCCTGAATCTCACAGGGGTGTTGCTGCCCGGTCCGAAGGTGCCGCGCGTGCGCACGCAGGAGGTGCGGTTTCGCGACGGCCTGCCCATGGTGAAACCCGACAAGATCGTGGTCTCGACGTCGCGCAACGACGGGCTGCTCGGGCGCGGCCTGTGAATCAGGTCGCCGATCGAGGGGGCCGGGCGTGAGCGACCCGCCGACGCAGGTCGCCTTTCTGTGCCTCGGTGTGATGGGCGCGCCGATGGCCGGTCACCTGGCTGCGGCCGGCTTCGACGTTTGCGTGTACAACCGATCCGAAGCGCCCCGCGCTCGCTGGCTCGAGGCGCACCCCGGGCGAGCGGCGGCCACGCCGGCCGAAGCGGCGCGCGGCGCCGAGTTCGTGCTCGCGTGTACGGGCAACGACGACGACCTGCGCTCGATCACGCTCGGTGCGCACGGTGCGTTCGCCGCGCTCGAACCGGGTGCGGTCTTCGTCGATCACACGACGGCTTCGGCCGAGATCGCGCGCGAGCTGTCGTCGGCCGCCCGCGATCGGGGCGCTTCGATGCTCGACGCGCCGGTTTCGGGCGGCCAGGCCGGCGCCGAGCAGGGTCAGCTGACCGTGATGTTGGGGGGCGAGGCGGCCGACTACGCGCGCGTCACGCCGCTGCTCGACTGCTACGCGAGGAAGCACGCGCTGCTCGGTCCGGCGGGCAGCGGTCAGCTCGCGAAGATGGTGAACCAGATCTGCATCGCAGGGCTGTTGCAGGGACTCTCCGAAGGGCTGGCGTTCGCCGAGCGCGCCGGCCTCGACGTCGACGCCGTCGTCGACGTGATTTCGAAGGGCGCGGCGGGTTCGTGGCAGATGGAGCACCGCGCGTCGACGATGGCGCGGCGCGAGTTCGACTTCGGGTTCGCGGTCGAATGGATGCGCAAGGATCTCGCCATCGCGCTCGGAGAAGCGACGCGCAATGGCGCGCAGCTGCCGGTCGCCGCGCTCGTCGATGGCTTCTACGCCGAGATCGAGGCGGCGGGCGGCCCGCGCTGGGATACCTCGAGTCTCATCACTCGACTCGGTTCCAGCGAGCCCGAATAGCTGCAGTTTCGCGCGAGCCGGGAGCCGCTACCGGCCCGCGAGACGCTCGCCCACACGGCGCGGCGCGCCGCGTACGCCCGCCTCAATCGCATCGCGTCCCACGCCGATTCGAAGCCGGGGCCGCGGCGAATGGCCTCGTGGGCCGAATGCCTCGGCCCGATTCCGGAGTCGTGATGACCTCGACCGTCGTCGCGCTCGCAGTCACCACGTTGGGGCTCGCGGGCGGCGTCATCTACCTGGCCTCGCGGGCCGAGCGTACGCAGCTGCATGGGTTGCTCATGGCGCTCGCAGCCGCGCTCGGTCTGTGGAGCGCGGGCTACGCCGTCTTCTTGATGTCGCCGCCCGGGCCGGTCGCGCAGTTCGCGATGATGACGCTGTTTCTCGGGGTGTTCGCGACGCCCCCGATCTGGGTTCTGCTCGCGACGCACCACACCCACCTCGACATCTTCGACGAGCAGCCGGGCTGGCTGATCGGTCTGCTCGTGCCCCCGGCGATGACGGCGCTCGCCGTCGTGACGAATCCGGGCCATCGGCTCTTCATTCGCGACTTCGATCCCGAGCTGATGCGGCTGCATCCCGAGCAATGGGCGGGGCCGCTGTTCTGGATCGGTCTCGGTTGGGCCATCACGCTGATGTGCGTCGGCACCGTGATCTACGTGGGTGCGGCGCTGCGACTGATGCGCGAGGGGGAGGTGCGGCGGGGGCTCTCGCTCGCGGGGGTCGTGATGCTGCCCTTCGTGGCGAGTCCGATCACCGGCCTCTACTTCAAGGTCGATCTCACAGCCGCCTTCATCGCGCTCTCGGCAGCGATGCTCTTCGTGACGAGCTGGCGCCACCGGACGCTCGAGACGCTGCCGCTCGCACGCCGCGACGTGATCGACCACCTCGCGGAGGGCGTCCTGATCGCAGACGCGAGCGGTCACCTGCTCGACGTCAATCCTGCAACCGAGAAGCTGATCGGTCAGGGCATCGGGCAGCTCGAAGGGCAGGCGCTCACGCGCGTGCTCGGAGATCTCGCATCGCAGGAGCACGTGGTCGGGCTCGTTGACGCGGTCGATCGACTCGTCGCGTGGGGCGAGCCGCTGCAGGCCGAGTTCGATACGGAAGACGGGCGCTGCGTCGAAGTGACGGCAGCAGCGGTGCACGCGGGGGACGGGGAGCGCGCGAGCATCTACGCCTTGCTGCGCAACCGCACCGAACAGAAGCGCCTCGACGTGATCTTGCGTCAGAGCCAACAGCTCGAGACGACGGCGAGTCTCAGTGCCGGCATCGTCCACGAGATCAAGAACCCGCTCTCTTTCGTCAAGTCGAACCTCACGCACATCGAGCGCGTCGCGGCCCACCTGGCCGATCTTTCCAGCGAAGCGCCGGGCGACGAAGGATCCGATGCGGCCCATCTCGTCGATCTGGTCGCTGCCGCCCAGGAGAGCCTCGAGGGCATCGACCGGATCGCCGCGACGATCGACCGCATGCGTCGCTTCTCGCGCTTGCGCACGGGCGAGATGGGCGAAGTCGAGGTTCACTCGGTCGTCGCCGACTCGATCAAGATGGCGCGGCTCCGGGGCGGCGCCGATCTGCGGGTGCACGTGCAAGAGGCGAGTGTGTTGCCCATCGTACGGGGCTCGGCCGAGCATCTCGTGCAGGTGCTGCTCAACCTCATCGACAATGCTCGTCAGGCACTCGCCGGACAGGTCGACGCGCGGATCGAGCTCACGACGCGCCGCGCGGGGCAGAACGTCGAAATTCGCGTTCGCGACAACGGGCCCGGGATCCCCGAAGAGGTGCAGGAGCGCATCTTCGATGCCTTCTACACCACGAAAGAGGAGGGCGAGGGCACGGGGATCGGGCTCGCGATCAGCTTCGCGATCGTGCGCGAGCACGGCGGTGATCTCGATTTCGAGAGCGAACCCGGTCAGGGCACCGAGTTCACGATCCGTCTGCCGGTACCGCTCGTCGAACCCCTGGAAGAGAGGGGCCCGGTGGCCGAAAGAGGCTGATCTGCGCGATCGCGACGTCGCGCTCGTCGACGACGCCGTCGCCATCGAGGTCGTGGTCGGGATCGTAGGGACCGTTCTGCGCGGTGAGCGCGATCCACTCGACGTCGCCGCGCGAAGACGATGGGAAGATGCGTCCGAACGACGTCGTGACCAGGCCATCGCCGTCGACGTCGGCGTCGCACACGTTGCCGAATCCGTCCTCGTCGGTGTCCCGTTGGTCGGCGTTGGGTAGATGCAGGCAGTTGTCGTCTGCATCGCCGACCTGATCGCCGTCGCGATCCGACGTCATCGCGTGGCGAGCTTCTTCGGGCAGTCGCATGAGCGGGTCGCCGACGAAGACGTGGGTCCAGCCCAGGTAGGGCAGCGACTTGAAGTACGCCTCGATGGCGAGCTCGCCGGCGGCGTACCGCGGCAGCAAGACATAGGGACGGGCGACGGCGCTGAGCGTTGGCTCGGCGACGTGTCCCGTCGCGCCGCTCGCCCCCGCTGCGATGAGATCGGCGACGAGCGACTGACCGTACGCGGCGGGATGCGTGAAGGTGCGGGCGTTCGTACTCACCAGATCGGTCGCGATGGACCGCGGCGCGAAGCGCCCGGGGTAGGGCACGCCCTCGTGTTCGCCGTAGGTCTGGCGGGTCGGCTCGTGGCCATCGTTGCTGCCCCAGGATGCGTAGCCGCGCAGCCCGGCGGCGCCGCCGACGAACTCGGGCTGGTCGTCGTCGCGGACGTCGATGCCCTGGGCGCGGAGCGTCGAGGCGGTTGGCGCCAGCAGCAACAGGTTGCCCGCCGACATCGCGGCGGGCAGGCTCGGATCGCGGTCGACGAGCCAGGTCGCGCGACCTTCGACGGGGGCGCGGGCCGACTCGATCAGGGCACGCAGATCGCGCGGAACGGGATCGTCTGCGGTCGCGGCGGTCTGGAAGGACGTCAGCCGTGCGACCAGAAAACGAAGCGGCGTATCGCTCGCGCGTTGTCGGTGGTCGTCGAACGAGCCCGGCCAGTCGAAGAACGGGTTCGAGGTGCCGAAGAGACCGGCGCCGAAAGCAAGCGGGCCACCGAGCACCGCGAGCTCGGCGTCGACCGAGGCGCCGCTGTAACGCCGGACCCAATCTCGTGCGGGCACGTCGTCGGCCTCGATCAGCAGCGGGACGCCCTTGGTCGTGACGAGGATGTCGACCTCGCCGCCCGGGTCGTGCGCGGTGAGCCACGCGCGGAGAGGCTGGGCGATCGATGCCTCGAATCCGGCCTGGTCGATGCGTTCGTGGCGCGCGTCGCCGAGGAGTGGGTCGGGCGTGGGCAGGTCGAGCGAGAGGATTCGGTCTTCGTCGAGGCCGCGCGCGCCGGCATACGCCTCTCCGATCGCGATCGAGACCGGGCTCGCTCCGTTCACGAGCACGAGGACACGATCGGTGTCGTCGTCCGAGCAGGCGAGCGCGGCGATCGAGCAGAGCACGGCCGCGGCGGCGCTGGCCGATCGGCGCAGGGCTGCGCAGCGCGGCGATCCGGAACACGGCGCGATGATGTCGAGCTTGGGCAACGGCAGCAGCAAGGTCGGACTTCGGATTGCGGAGGGGCGGGCGGAGTCTATCACGCTTGCCGAACGAGTTCGGGCGTCGCCAAGCCCGCAGCGCCCGGTACACTCGATGCGCGCGCCGACGACACGGCGAAGCCTTCATTCAATCGAGCAACGACCGAGGACAGCGTGGCCAACGAGTTCGTGTACGTGATGGACGACCTTCGCAAGGTCGTGGGCGAAGGGCGTGTGATTCTCGAGGGCATCAGCCTCTCGTTCCTGCCGGGCGCCAAGATCGGTGTCCTGGGTCACAACGGCGCGGGCAAGAGCTCGCTGCTTCGCATCATGGCCGGGGAGGACGACGACTTTCTCGGTGAGGCGCGCCCGATCGGCGACGTGCGCGTCGGCTACCTCGCCCAGGAGCCGGCGCTCGACGAGAGCAAGGATGTGCTCGGCAACGTCGAGGAGGGCGTCGGCGAGATCAAGCAGCTGCTCGACGACTTCAACGACATCAGCGCGAAGTTTGCCGAGCCGATGGACGACGACGAGATGAACGCGCTGCTCGAACGCCAGGCAGCGCTGCAGGACAAGATTGACGCCGCGGACGCGTGGGAGATCGATCGCACGATCGAGGTGGCGATGGATGCGCTGCGCTGCCCGCCCGGCGATGCCGACGTGAGCAAACTCTCGGGCGGCGAGCGGCGCCGCGTTGCGCTGTGCCGCCTGCTGCTGTCGAAGCCCGACATGCTGCTGCTCGACGAGCCGACCAATCACCTCGATGCCGAGAGCGTGGCTTGGCTCGAGCGTTTCCTTTCCGAATACCCGGGCACCGTCGTCGCCGTGACCCACGATCGCTACTTCCTCGACAACGTGGCGGGCTGGATCCTCGAACTCGATCGCGGCAAGGGCATCCCGTGGAAGGGCAACTACTCGAGCTGGCTCGAGCAGAAGGAAAAGCGGCTCGCCCTCGAAGAGAAACAGGAGGGGGCGCGGGCGCGCACGCTGCAGCGTGAGCTCGACTGGATCAAGATGTCGCCTCGCGCGCGGCAGGCGAAGGGCAAGGCCCGGATCAACGCCTACGAGCAGCTGCTGCAGGAGGGGGGCGAGCAGGCGCACGGACAGGTCGAGATCCAGATCCCCGTCCCCGAGCGACTCGGCGACGTCGTGATCGAAGCCGATCACATCCAGAAGGCGTTCGACGCGAAGCTGCTCGTCGACGACCTGAGCTTCTCGCTGCCGCCGGGCGGCATCGTCGGCGTGATCGGACCGAACGGCGCGGGCAAGTCGACGCTCTTCAAGATGATCGTCGGCGAGGAGAAACCCGATCAAGGCGACTTCCGCACCGGCGAGACCGTGAAGCTCGCCTACGTCGATCAGAGCCGCGACGACCTCGATCCCGAGAAGACCGTCTGGGAGGAGATCAGCGGCGGTGAGGAGCTGATCAAGGTGGGCAAGCGCGACGTCCAGAGCCGGGCGTACGTGAGCTGGTTCAACTTTCGAGGCTCCGACCAGCAGAAGCTCGTCGGTTCGCTCTCGGGCGGAGAGCGGAACCGGCTGCATCTCGCGAAGCTGCTCAAGAGTGGCGGCAACGTGATTCTGCTCGACGAGCCGACCAATGATCTCGACGTCGACACGCTGCGCGCCCTCGAGGACGCGCTCGTCAACTTCGCCGGCTGCGTCGTGGTGATCTCCCACGACCGCTGGTTCCTCGACCGCATCGCCACCCACATGCTCGCCTTCGAGGGCGACAGCCACGTCGAGTGGTTCGAGGGCAACTACCAGGACTACGAGAAGGACTACAAGCGGCGGAAGGGTGCGGATGCCGATCAGCCGCATCGGATCAAGTACAGAAGGATCGATGCGTAGCCTTGCCGTCTGGCCGTTCGGGACGGGGCGGCGACGCGGCGCAGCCCTCAGCGCAATTCGGCGCTGAAGTCGCAGCGGATCAGCCGCGTTTCCTCGCTCTCGCATCGTGTCGAGATCAGACCCATCGATTCACGCGCATAGAGCGCCGTGAGTAGCGCTCCTGGGTGGCCGTCGGCTGGGTTGGCCCAGAGCCGACGGTCTCGCTCCTCGCCGAACTCGGCTCGCACCACGGGTAGGAGATCGACGTTCGGGTTGCCGGCGACCTCGAAGCTGCGCACCGCCGCTTCGAACATGTGCGTTTGGTCGGGGTGGCCATCTCGGGGCGTCGTCACGAACACGTAGGGGATGCCCTCACGCTCGAGCAGCGTATCGAGACGGCCGAGTAGCTCGGTCCATTTCTCGAGATTCTCTCGTTCGTAGAGCCGCTCACGCCAGGCGTGGTAGCCCGAGCCGAGGAGCGGATCGAGCACGCTCGCGACGTGAGCCTCCAGCCAGATGCAGGCCTCAGGGAACAGCCGTCGATAGCCGAGGCCCTTCAGAATCGTCATCGTCGGGAGCGACCACCGGAGCGAGTCTTCCATATCGGGATCGTTCTCGACGTAGCCGATGAGCAATGCGTCGATCGACCACTCTGAAGCGTGCGCTTCGAGAAATCGGAACTGGTCGAGGGTCGCCCATCCGTTCTGCCCCCAATGGAGGACCTCGACATTCTCATATTGCGCGCCGAGCCGAGCCTCGAGCTTCCGGCTCCATCGCACGTCCTCGGGTACACCGTCACCGAAGACGAATGAATCGCCCAGTACGACGACGCGGAAGGTGCCCGGGGTCTTCGAAAGGGATCGATCGACGTCGTTGAAGCCGTAGCGGTGGTGTTCTGCTCGGCGGCGGTGCGCCATGTCGATCTCGCGATCGGCACGCGAGAGCCGGCGGGGCACGTAGATGGGCGTACTGGAGTCGAGTTCCTGAAGGCCCGGCATCGTTCGCAGGGCGATCTCGAAGACACCGAGCACGGCCCCAATCGAGAGCCAGACCATGAGGAGACGTGCGGCCGTGGTGGCCCATCTTCTTCCTCTGCTCGATCGATTCATGAAGTCGGCCTCCAGCCCGGGGTCGAGGATTGTATGGCTTTAGCCGTCGCGGACAACCGAAGGCCGACGCTCCGCCTCGCGATCGGCTGCTCGCCGGTCCATGTCCGCCGCAGGGACGCGCCATTGGAAAAGCCGCGTGACCTGATCGCCTACGCTCGCTGCATGCCGGGATCGGCGGGCCCGAAAGAGGAACGGCATGACCGGTGATCCGAACGAGGTCTCGCGCGAGGCGATCGAGGCGACCATCGCGAAGTCGCGCGATGCCACCGACCGCGGCGACTCGGATGCGTTCGTCGACTGCTCGTGGGCTCACTCTCCGGAGCTGAGCGCAACCGATTGCACCTGGCCAAGTTGCTCAAGAGCGGCGGCAATGCGATCTTGCTCGATGAGTCGACCGATGATCTCGACGTCGACACGCTCCGTGCACTCGAAGAATCGCTGGTCAACTTCGCAGGCTATGTCGTCGTGATCTCCCACGACCGCTGGTTCCTCGACCGCATCGCGACCCACATCCTCGCCTTCGAGGGCGACAGCCACGTCGAATGGTTCGAGGGCAACTACCAGGACTACGAGAAGGACTACAAGCGGCGGAAGGGTGCGGATGCCGATCAGCCGCATCGGATCAAGTACCGGCGGATCGACGCCTGACGACCCTGAGCAGTCAAGTGCAAGGCCGCGCCGAAACCCCGTGGTATCGCGCTTCGATGTGGGGCTCAGTCTTCCGCTTCTTCTCGTTTGCAGCTCGAAG
This sequence comes from Myxococcota bacterium, assembly GCA_965250285.1. Taxonomy (GTDB): domain Bacteria; phylum Myxococcota_A; class UBA9160; order UBA9160; family UBA4427; genus CAYYSY01. The sequence goes on along the minus strand of OZ252299.1, from coordinate 2,914,788 downwards.
TCGGCTCTCGATTCGACCAGATGGGGCCGGCGCACATCCCAGACAGGCGCTGTCCATCCCCCGAAGACACGTCGCTCGACTCGCCAATAAGGGGATCCAGGTCGCCACGGCGTCCATCTCCGGGACGCGCGCCTGCGTTCGAGGCGACTGAACCAATGTGCCCGTGCCCCCGACGACCTGCGTCGGTTCTGCTTCAGAACGCGACACCCGCAATGCCAGTCGCACGATCGCGCCCGCTCCAAGATCGACGGGCCCCCGGGGCTGGTCGCTCAACCCGCCGAGCGGTGTCCGACTCGCTCCGGTGGGGCGGCTTCGAGGTGCATACGGCGCAGGTCGACGCTTCACATGATCGTGCCAATCAAGTTTGCCGCGAAGGACGGCCCGCGTGCTAACTCTATGGATTCGCCCAAGTGAAGGGGTGGCATCGTGCAGATTCAGCTGGTTTCCCACTCTTCCGTGCTGACCTTTGCCGAGGATGCGGTCATCTGGTCCGATCCGTGGCTCGTGAGCAAGGTCTTCAACGAATCCTGGACGCTCTACCCGCCGCCGGCCTTCGACGACTCGATGCTGCAGCGGATCGACTACCTCTGGATCTCCCACGAACACCCCGACCACTTCAACGTGCCGACGCTGCGCTCGCTCCCCGATTCGTTCAAGGAGCGGGTCACCGTCCTGTTCCAGCAGAACAACTCCGACAAGGTCTTCGAGGCGCTTCGTGGCTTCGGCTTCAAGCGATTCGTCGCGCTGCCCCACCGCCGGGTCCACGCGCTGACGCCGAAGACCGACGTGTACTGCTATCAGGTCGGACAGATGGATTCATGTCTCGGCATTCGCAGCGGGGGCGACGTTGCGGTCAACGTGAACGACGCCACGTTGAGTCGCGGCGATGCGCGCATCATGACCGCCGACTTCGGCGAGGCGACGGTCGTGCTCAATCAATTCTCGACCGCTGGGTACGCCGGTCTGGAAGATCGAGAAACGCACCTGGCGAAGATGGCCGACAAGCACCTCGAACTCGTCGTCGAGAACCATGTTGACCTCGGCGCGCGCGTCACCATCCCCTTCGCGAGCTTCATGATCTACTCGTGCGACGACAACAAGTACATGAACGCCTTTGCCAACCGCCCGCGAGACGTCGTCGAGCGGCTGAAGTGCCGCGACCTCGACGTGGCGGTGCTGTATCCGGGGGACGTCTGGGATTCGAGCGTGCCCCATGACTCCGAACCCGCTCTCGGCCGTTTCGAGGCTGCCTATGCGGCCCTCGATGACTTCGACTTCGATCCGGTCGAGCCGGTTTCGCTCGATGACGTTCGGACCGCATTCGAGCAGCTCGCGTCCGACTTGCGAGAGAAGTACCCGGCGCTGCTACTGCGCCGCCTGGCACCCGTCACGGTGTACATACCCGACCTGGGAGAAAGCGTGCGATTCGAGCTCGCTACCAGACGCTTCGAATCGATCGGCCCGACAGAGGACACCGACCTCGTCGTCCACTCGCAACCGCTGAAATTCGCCTTCGCCTTTCGGTTCGGCGTCCAGACGCTGGGCGTGTCATCGCGTGTGGTGCTGCGCAAGGGCGAGTCGAACTGGGCACGCCATCGCATCCTGCTCGCGCTCTACAATGCAGAGCTCTACCTCAAGCCTCGCTACCTCGTCTCGCGCTCCAATCTGAGGCACCTGTGGTCGCGCCGGCATGGCTTGCTTCGCCAGATCCAGACGCGGTTGGCCCAGATGCGAGAGGGCTTCTAGCCGCCCGCATGGGCCTGGTCGCCGGTCGCACGACGGCCTGTGAGGGAAACGGCCGCGTTGGCCCGATCGGGGGGCGCTGAATCAGCACCGTCCGATCCGGCCGGCATCGGACCGATGCCGCTGACCGCGAGCGAGTCGAGTCGCTCGGTCGATCCGCCGCGAGTTCGGCGATCGAAGGGGGTACGATGACCGGAGGCTCGGTGACGCGCGAGGCGATCGAAGCCACGATCGCGAGGACCAGGTCGGCGACGGATCGGGGCGACTGGGACGCCTTCGTCGATTGCTTCGCCGAAGCAGGGCGGTTCATGAACTCGGCGCTGCCTGCGCCGCTCGAGGGGCGCGAGGTGATCCGCGCGTTCGCGAAGAACTGGCCCCGCGTCGTCAACCTCGAGGAGTGGCGGGTGCTCGAGGCCGATCGCTTCTCGATCGGCTGGAACGAGCGCCACATCGACGCCTCGCCCGACGACGTCTATCGCGGCATCTCGACCTTCGTCTTCTCGCCGGACGGACGCATCCTCGACTACGAGGGCTTCTTCGATCCGGCCAAGGTGGCCGAGAACTACCGGCGCGCCACGGCGAAGGACTAGGCGAGCGGCGCCTGGAGCGTCGTCGAGGTCACGCCGCTGCTTTACGCGTCCGTCTTCGAGCTCACGTCCTTGGTTTGCTGGCTTTTCTGCAGGTAGACGTTGATCTTGTCGGCGGCGAGGTACTTCTCGATCACCTCGTAGCCCCGACTCTCGAGGTAGGGGACGACCGGGCCGTCTCGGGGGGTCTCGATGACGAGCAGCGCGGGCGCGTACCGATCGAGATCGAACCCGCGCAGCGCCGCCATCTCGGCCCCCTCGATGTCGATCTTCAGCAGATCGATCTCTTCGATCTCGTGCTCGGCCAGGATCGAATTCAGAGTGGACGTCTCGACCTGAATCGTCTTGACCTCGCGCCCCTGAGAGAAGGCCTCGACCACCTCCTAGTCGAAGCTGAAGAGATGCTTCGAAACATGCATGTCGAGCACCTCGCCGTCGGTCTCGCCCACCGCCGTCTGTACGAATGCGGTTTGGGGCCGATGGCGCTTCCAGTGGGGCGCGAACTGGTCGTTGACGTCGATGCCGATGCCCGACCAGCCGAACTCGCTCTCGAGCAGATAGGTCGTGCTCATGTGGCGAGGCAGGTGGCAGCCGACGTCGACGAAGACCCCCTCGCGCTTGTCACCGAAGAAGTCTCGGATGATGAGCTCTTCGTACGCCTGGGACCAGACGGGCTGCTCTCCCCTCAGCTCGGGTGAGAGATGCTCGCGCCAGTCGAGGTCGGGTCGAACCCAGCTCGGCATCTTTGCAAAGAACTCGGCGCGCTCGCCGTAGCTCTCGATCTCTTCGGGGCTCAGCCCGAGATCGGAGGACGGCCCTTCGGCGGCGCCGAACCCGGCGGATGTCGCGATGGCGAGCAGCGCGCCGATCGCTGCGAATCTCACGAGTGCCGTGGGGTCGAGTCGTCGAGTCACGGGTCGAATCCTATCACGGGGTGACCCGATCGCGGGCTCTCGTTGCACCTGCGCAAGATGCGGGTCGTGCTCGCACGCTCGACGATGGTCAGGTCTCGCTCGGCTGCGGATCCGCGGGCCGAATGACCGTCGCCCCGCGTGCGAACGCCTCGAATCGATCGAGCCATGTTCGCCCGCCGACGCGCCACACGTCGTTGTGGCCCGCTCGCTCGATGAGGACGAGCTCCGACGAGGGGAAGATCGCATCGAGCTCGTGCGCCATCGCGACGGGGATCAACTCATCGAGATCTCCGTGCGCGATCAGCACCGGCTGATCGATGTCGGGCGCCTTGGCGCGCGTATCGAAGACGTCGCGCACGACGATGCCGGCCGGTGCCGAGAAGAGCCGGTCGACCATGTCGGGGATCGACGTGAAGGGCGACAGCAGAATGACGCGCGCGCCGAAGCCACGATTCGCCATCTCGGCCGCGACGCCCGTCCCCAGTGATTGGCCCATCAGAACGGTGCGCACAGGGTCGACGTCGAGGCGGTCACGCAGGTGGGTCAACGCCGCCTCGGCCGTTGCGTAGATCGCGTCTTCACTCACGGCCTGGTCGGCGGCGGGGCCGTAGCCCGGATACTCGACGGCGTGAAACCCCAGACCGCGTCGAGCGATGGCTGCGGCCAGGCCGGTCAGGTGTGCGATCTGATCCCCATTGCCATGGAAGAAGACCACGGTGGGGGCACCCGGCGCGGCAGGGTGGTCGAGCGCGTAGCCCGTGCGGCCGGGGCCGACCGCGAACTCGACCACGCGCCCCCCCGGTTGCGGTTCGATCGCGCGCGGAGGCGGAGCGGGGAAGAGCATGTCGCGCGGGCCCGGGCACGCGACCAGCAGCGAGGCCGCCGCCAGCGCCGCCGCGAGGCGAAGTCGGCCTGCGCCCATCGCAGCGGAGCCTCTCTGACGTACGTGGCCGCCGCCTGGGTCGAGCAGGTGTCGAGGGTTCGCTCGAGGGGAGGGGCCGCGGGCGGCCCCCCGATGCTCGACGGGCCCGGCCAGCCGCCCGGCCGACCGGGCCCGCCCGGATCCTGCGACGCTGCGCATCGGGTTCAGCTGCTGAACGCGTTCTTGATGCGCTCGATGGCTTCGTCGACGTTCGCGTGGCTGTTGAACGCCGAGATACGGAAGTAGCCCTCGCCCGACGGCCCGAAGCCCGAGCCCGGCGTGCCGACGACGTGGGCGCGCTCGAGCAGCTGATCGAAGCAGTCCCAGCTCGAGAGCCCTTCGGGCGTCTTCATCCAGATGTAGGGGGCGTGCTCACCGGCGAACACGGTGAAGCCCGCCGCCGAGAGGCCCTCTCGAATGCGCCGCGCATTCTCCTGGTAGTAGGCGACCTGCTCGGCCGTTTGCTTGGCGCCTTCGCCGACGAGGGTCGCCGCGGCCGCGCGCTGCACGATGTACGGCACCGAGTTGAACTTCGTCGCGTGGCGCCTGGCCCATAGCTGCTTGAAGGGCACGCGCTCGCCGGTCGCCGTCGACCCCGTGCACTCATCGGGGATCACCGTGTAGGCGCACCGCATGCCGGTGAACCCGGCACGCTTCGAGAAGCTGCGCATCTCGATTGCGCATTCGCGGGCGCCCTCGATCTCGAAGATCGAGCGGGGCAGGGCCGGATCCTGGATGAACGCGTCGTAGGCGGCGTCGAACAGAATCACCGCATCGTTCGAGCGCGCCCACTCGACCCAATCCGTGAGGTTCGCCTTCGTCGCGACCGCGCCCGTCGGGTTGTTCGGCGAGCAGAGGTAGGCCATGTCGACGCGCTCGTCCGGCGGGCCGGGCATGAAGCCGTTCTCTTCGTTCGCCGGCAGGTAGAGGATGCCCGCGTAGCTGCCCGAGTGGTCGGCCTCACCGGTGCGACCGGCCATCACATTCGTGTCGACGTAGACCGGATAGGAAGGATCCGTGACCGAGATCGTGCAATCGGTTCCGAAGATCTCCTGGATGTTGCCGCTGTCCTGCTTCGAGCCGTCCGAGACGAAGATGTCACCGGGAGCGATGTCGACGCCGCGCGCCTGGTAGTCGGTCTCGGCGATCGCGTCCGTGAGGAAGTCGTACCCGTTCTCCGGGCCGTAGCCGTGGAAGCCGGCCTCGCTTCCCATCTCGTCGACGGCGGCGTGCAACGCTTCGACGACCGCCGGAACGAGCGGAAGGGTCACGTCGCCGATCCCGAGTCGGATGATCGACGCGTCGGGGTTCTTCTCGGCGAATGCCGATACGCGGCGCCCGATCTCGGGGAAGAGGTACCCCGCCTGGAGCTTCTGATAGTTTTCGTTGATGCGTGCCATCGACATGGCCTCCGTGCTCGGGCGTCTTCGCGGGCGAACGTCCCGGGTCTGTGTGGGCGACTCTTGGGGCGTCAGTTCTTCGCCGGCGCGAAGATCTCGAGCAGGCGTTCGTCGGGACCGGGGCCGTCGACCTTGAAGGGCTGGATGCACACGTGATCGGCCCCCGCGTCGTAGTGGGCCTGAATGCGGTCGGCGATCGCCTTCTCGTCGCCCCAGCACACGATGGCATCGACCAGCTTGTCGCTGCCGCCATTCTCGAAGTCTTCGTCGCCGAAGCCGAACTGCCGCAGGTTGTTCTGGTAGTTGGGCAGGCGGATGTAGACCTCCATGTTCTGCCGTGCGACCTGGCGGGCGACCGTCGGGTCGGTCTCGAGCAGAACCATCTGCTCGGGGCAGAGCCATGCGTCGCTGCCCAGCACCTCTCTCGCGCGCGCGGTGTGCTCGGGGGGCACGAAGTACGGATGTGCTCCAGCGGTCGCGCTCGCTGCGAGGCCGAGCATCTTGTCGCGCAGGGCTGCGAGCACGATCGGCGCAGGCTCGGCCGGCTTCGTGCCCATGTAGAGCGCCGAATCCATCTTCTCGAGGTAGTCGCGCATCATCGAAACCGGCTTCGAGCTGTACTCGTGGCCGCGCACCCCGGCCACCAGATGCCCATGCGAGACACCGAGGCCCATGACGAAGCGTCCGGGCGCCAGCTCGCCGAGAGTCTGCCGCACGGCGTTCGTGGTCATCGGGTCGCGGGCGTAGACGTTCGCGATGCCGGTGGCCAGCACCAGCTTCGACGTCTGCGCAGCGAGGTAGCCGATGAACGAGAAGGGCTCGCGGCCGACGGCCTCGGGGATCCACAGCGCCGTGTAGCCCCAGGCCTCGATGCGCTGGGCAAAGACCGCTGCCTGCTCGGCGGACATGCCGTCAAGCCAGGTCCAGACGCCCAGACGGCCGATCTCGGTGGTCGATGCGCTCACGTCGTTCCCTCTCTATTGCGGCCTCGTGACGGCCTCACCCGCTCGGCGTCCGGCCCGGATGTGACCCGAACCACACACTGGGCCTCGCGATTCGGGCCGAAATGGCCCGGGCCGCTCAGACTAGCAGGGCGAGTGGCCGATGGAGCTTCGATCGGGGCGGTCGGTGAGCGCTTCGACCGACCACCCGAGGCTGTTCTGCGGCACCGCCGTGTGCGACCGTTTTCGCCGGGGTGAGGGGCGGGCTCCCGCTGCCGGGTGGGCAGTTCGGGGATTCCGTCTCGCCATGGGCGCCCAGGGAGGTTCTCGATCCCGTGAGCGCGAAGCGAGGTCGGCTCGTCTGGATCGCGGCGATGTTCGCGGTGATCGGTGCGCCGACCGGCTGGGTGGTGAGCGACGCCGTGGAGCGACAGAACGACTTCTGCAACGCCTGTCACCTCCCGGATGGCGGGCCCCCGCTGCACCTCGTGATTCGCGAGGATTTCGATCAACGCCCGCCCGTGAATCTGGCCGGGCTGCATGCCTCGATGATCCGCGCCGACATGAGCCCGCCCGATCCGGCGCGGTGCATCGACTGTCATGGCGGCGTGGGCTTCGTCGGCAAGGCCCGCGTCAAGATGCTCGCGGCAAGGGACGCCCTCGTCTGGTTGAGCGGCGACTTCGACGAACCCGATCACATGTCGACGCCGCTCGTCGACGCCGACTGCACCCAGTGCCATCCCCACTTCGACGAGACGCCGTCGGGTCTGCCTCGACCGCGGTTTCACGAGCTCGGCGTGCACAACCGCGAGCTCGGCGTCGACTGTGTGCAGTGCCATCAGTCACATGAGCCCGGTGATGCCGAGTTTCACTTTCTCGACCTCGCGCACGTGCGAAATCAGTGCGCAAACTGCCACTCCGAATTCAAGAACTGAGGAGATCGAACCATGCCGTTCCAATCGAGCTGGAGAATCGCCCTGCTGGCCGCGTTGTCGATGGGCGTCACCGCGCCGGCGTTCGGCTACCCCGGCGGAACGCCCGACTTCCAGACCGACGTCGCCCCGTTCTGCGCGGCGTGTCACTCGTCGTCGTCGCCCAAGGATCTCGCGGGCGTGCCCGGCGACCGCGCCGAGAAGGAGGTGGCGGCCAACAAGCACTACGCGCTCGTGGCGGGTGGCAACAAGGCCTACGGTGAGCTCTCCGAGGCGCAGCGCGCCCAGCTCGTCGAGCTGTTGAAGGCCGTCGACGCGAACTCGACGATCGAGATCGAGTTCCCGCCGCAGGTCGCCCCCGGCGAGACGTTCCAGATCACCGCGCGCGTCACGGGCGGTGCCGGGCCGGTGGTGGGTGTCGCGCTCGTCGACCGCGCGCACCGCTGGTACGCGAAGCCCGCTTCGTCCGCCGGTTGGCAGGTCGTCGGCGCGCCGACGATCATCGGGCCGAATGGGAGCCCCCAGACCGACTGGCTCTCGCGGCGCCCCGAGCGCTTCGGTCGTGCGATCACGTACGTGAACATCACCGACTGGAAGAGCGACGCCGACGCAGGCGACTGGGCAAAGGCGAAGGTCATCTTCACCCTGAAGGCGCCCGACAAGCCGGGCAACTACCCGCTGGTCGGGGCCTATCTCTTCGGGACCGAGAAGGCGATCGGGCTGTCGACCAAGTCGAACCCGATGTACGGCGATCAGCCGCTCGGTGGCTACACGGGCAAGTCGGGTCGCGTGAAGTTCAGCGCTGAGCATGTCATCAGCGTGAAATAGAGGACGGCGTGCCGCGGGGCCGGTGAGCACGAGCCGCCCCCGCGGCGTCAGCACGCGCGCCGCGGTGCGACCGCCGCCGCGCGCGTGGCCGGTGCGGGCCCTGCGAATGGCGATCAAGCTCTTCGAACATCCTCTCTCGCCCTACGTCCAGAAGGTCAAGATCGTCCTCTATGAGAAGGGGCTGCCCTTCGAGCGCGTGGCGGTCGACGTGCATGCGCCGACCGAGGACGAGGTCTTTCAGGAGTTCGTGATGGCGAGCCCGCGCCGCGAGGTGCCGGCCCTCGTCGACGGCGACGCGCGTCTCTTCGACTCGACCGTGATCCTCGAGTACCTCGACGAGCGCTACGAGAACCAGCAGACCTCGCCACCCCAGGCAGCGGAGCGTGCCCGCGTTCGCATGCTCGAAGAGATGATGGACGGCGAGTACGAAGCCGTGAACTGGGGGATCGGCGAACTGAAGCTCTTCGGCCGCGCCGCGGGCGACCGCGAGGGCACGCTGCTCACGCGCGCCGGGCTCCAGCTGCAGCGGCTCTGGAATCGCCTCGACCGCGAGCTCGAAGGGCGCCCCTGGTTCAACGGTGAGGCGTTCGGCCGCGGAGATGCCGCGGTGTTCCCCCACGTTCTGCTCTCGCAGCAGCTGGGCTACGCGGTCGACGATCGGCGGCCGAAGCTCGCCGCCTGGCTCGCCCGTGCGGGTGAGCGGGAGAGCACGCGGCGCGTCCTCGATGAAGCGCGTGAGGCGATGCAGCGGCTCGCCGAGCACGGGCCGGGCGACGTCGTGCGGCAGTACCGCGATCATCGACTCGAGTGGATGTTCAAGACCGGCGGCTCGGACATCGTCGTCGATGGTCTGCTGAGCGGAACGATTCGCTTCGCCGACGAGTTCGAGTGATCCCATTGCTGAGGGGGGGCGCCCCCATTCAGGTGGGGACGAGGGGACCGCTCGCCTCTGCCATACTGCAGGCAGCATCAATCCCGCGAGGCGCCCGACCCGAGTTCGAGGTCGGGCCCGAGCACCGTTTCGGAGTTGCCCCATGGCCCGCATCCGCCCGACGAATCTGATCCTCATTGCCGTGATCGCATCGGTCGCCGCCTGCTCGAACGACGACGCGCCGTCGACGCCGCCGGCCGAAGCGCCGGCGACGGCCGCAGCCGAAGCGCCTCTGGTCGATGCGGCGGCCATCATCGCCGCGGACGAATCGGCCGGCGAGTGGCTGAGCCATGGTCGGACCTACGGCGAACAGCGCTTCTCGCCGCTCGATCAGGTGAATGTCGAGACCGTCTCAGATCTCGGGCTGGCGTGGTACGCCGATCTGCCGACGAAGCGCGGCATCGAGACGACGCCGCTCGTGTCGAATGGTCGCATCTACGTGACGGCGAGCTGGGGGCACGTGCTCGCTTACGACGCCAAGACAGGAGAGCTGCTCTGGCACTTCGATCCCGAGGTGCCCAAGGACTACGGCCGACACGCGTGCTGCGACGTCGTGAACCGCGGCGTCGCGCTGTGGGGAGACAAGGTCATCGCCGCGAGTCTCGACGGCCGTCTGCGCGCCCTCGATCGCGACACCGGTGAAGTCGTGTGGGAGGTCGATACCCGGATCAACGACACCGACTCGTACACGATCACCGGCGCGCCCCGCGTCGTGAACGGCAAGGCGATCATCGGCAACGGCGGCGCCGAGATGAGCGTGCGCGGCTACGTCACCGCGTACGACGTCGAGGACGGCCAGCAGGCGTGGCGTTTCTTCACCGTTCCCGGCAATCCCGAGATGGGCTTCGAAGACGAAACCCAGGAAATGATCGCGAAGACGTGGACGGGCGAGTGGTGGAAGAACGGCAAGGGCGGCGGCACCGCCTGGGATTCGTTCGCCTTCGATCCCGAGCTCAACCTGCTCTACATCGGCGTCGGCAACTCGGCGACTTGGAACTCGAAGCTGCGAAGCCCGGAGGGCGGAGACAACCTGTTCGTCTCGTCGATCGTCGCCGTCGATGCGGATACGGGCGAGTACCGCTGGCACTACCAGACGACGCCCGGCGATCACTGGGACTACACGGCGACGCAGCACATGATCCTGGCCGAGCTCGACTGGGAAGGTGAACCGCGCAAGGTGCTGATGCAGGCCCCGAAGAACGGCTTCTTCTACGTCGTCGACCGAGAGACGGGCGAGCTGCTCGCCGCTGACAAGTACATGCCCGTCACCTGGGCGACCCACGTCGACATGGAGACGGGGCGACCCGTCGAGGCGGAGAACGCCCGCAACACAGAGACGCCGCAGACGCTCATCCCGGGGCCGTCCGGCGCACACAACTGGCATCCGATGTCGTACAGCCCCGATACCGGGCTGGTCTACATCCCGGCCAAGGTGTCGAGCGGCATCTACCTGGACGATCTCGACCTCACCGAGCGCGACACCATCTGGCACGTGAACTACGCCTCGGCGCCGCTGGTCGCGCTGCCGGACGAGGTGCCGGCCGAGGCGCGCGCACCCATCGGGAAGGAGGCCGCGGCCGGTATCCTGATCGCCTGGGATCCCGTGCAGAAGAAGGAAGTCTGGCGCGTCCCGCGTGGCTTCTACTCGGGCAGCGGTCTGCTCTCGACCCACGGCAACCTCGTGTTCCAGGGCGATCTGGCCGGCACCTTCAAGGCGTTCCGCGCCGATACCGGCGAAGAGGTCTGGTCCGAAGACGTGCAGGGCGGCGTCATGGCTTCGCCCGTGACCTATGAGATCGACGGCGAGCAGTACGTCGCCGTCGCCCAGGGCTGGGGCGGCGAGAGCAGTCTGCCCTTCGGCGTGATCAGCGGGCCCCAGCACATGGTCAACATCAGCCGCCTGCTGGTCTTCAAGCTCGGGGAAGACGGCACGCTGCCGCTCATCGAGACCGAGATCCAGGCGCTGCCAGCGCACGAGATGGCGTCGGCAACGCCCGAGCGCGTCGCCGAAGGGCGTGCGCTCTACGACACGTACTGCGTCTTCTGTCACGGCGGCAACGCGACGAGCGGCGGCCTCGTGCCCGATCTGCGCTATCGCGTGGCCGATCTCGAGCCCGTCTGGCAGTCGATCGTCATGGACGGCTCGCTCGCGGTGAACGGCATGCCGGCGTGGAAGGACTTCATGACGGCCGACGAGGCCAACGCGATCCTCGCCTATGTGGCGCACGAGGCGCGACTCGGCCACGACCGGGGCGAGCGGCGCATGGTTCGCCGCTGAGCGCGGTGCCTCAGTCGGCCACCGCTCCGGGGTCGACGGCGGCCACCGCCTTGTCGTAGCGGCGGAATGCGCCCGACCGCAGGCGCTCCATGTAGACGTCGAGGTCGACCTTGAGCCGCCCCGACAGCATCACCACGCCGAGGATGTTGGGGAAGGCCATCCCGAGCACCATGAGGTCGCCGAAGGTGAGGACCGCCGTCGCGCTGAAGACGGCTCCGGCCCAGGTGAAGAACAGAAAGATCGACTGATACACGATCAGGCTCGAGCGCCCGAAGAGCCGGATCCAGCACTGCTCGCCGTAGTAGCTCCACGAAATCATCGTCGAGAACGCGAAGAGCACGGCGGTCACGGAAAGCACGGCCGGAAACCACGGCCAGACCGTCGCAAACGCCGAGGCCGTCATCGCGATACCACTGCCCGCCTCGGGGTCGGCGTAGGCCCCCGTCACGACGAGCACGAGCGCCGTGGTCGTGCAGACGATGATCGTGTCGATGAAGGGCTCGAGCAGCGCGACGATGCCCTCTCTCACCGGCTCGTCGGTGCGAGCGGCCGAGTGGGCGATGCTCGCCGAGCCCGTCCCGGCCTCGTTGCTGAAGGCGGCGCGTCGAAACCCCTGGATCAAGGCGCCGACGAGGCCGCCGAAGCCCGCTTCGAGCGAGAAGGCCTTGCCGACGATGACGCCGAATGCGCCCGGGACTTCGGCGGCGTGCATGATCAGGATCGTCACGCCCGCGACGACGTAGACGACGCACATGAAGGGCACGAGCACACCCGCGACTTCGCCGATGCGCTTGATGCCGCCGATGATGACGAGGCCGACGAGACCGGCGAGGAGCGCGCCGAAGATCGCCGCGCCGATCTTGCCGTTCGCGGCCAGCCACGGGATCTGCTCCGACACGATCAGGAACGCCTGATTCGACTGGAACATGTTGCCCCCGCCGAAGCTACCGCCGATGCACATCACCGCGAAGACGATCGAGAGCCCCTGGCCGAGTCGGCCCCAGCCGAGCTCGGCGAGGCCGTCGCGCAGGTAGATCATGGGCCCGCCGATCACGTGCCCGTCGCCGCGCTCGATTCGATACTTCTGTCCGAGGGAGCACTCGGCGAACTTCGAGGACATGCCGAGGAAGCCGGCGACGATCATCCAGAAGACGGCGCCTGGGCCTCCGATGCCGACCGCCACCGCCACGCCGGCGATGTTGCCGAGGCCGACCGTGGCCGAGAGCGCGGCAGACAGCGCCTGGAAGTGCGAGATCTCGCCGTGCTCGTGCGGGTCGGTGTACTTGCCGCGTACGCAATCGATCGCGTGACGAAAGGCTCGGAAGTTCACGAACTGGAACTTCAGCGTGAAGTAGATCGCGCCCAACACGAGCCAGACGACGACGACGGGCAGGTTCAGCTCGTCGGGCTGGCCGTTGTCCCAGAAGGCCAGGTCGAAGAAGAGCACGCTCTCGATCGGCGTGACCAGCCAGCTCGAGAACGCGCCGTCGAGCGAATCCAGCCAGCCGTAGGCGTCGTCGTTGTCCAAGGGGCCCCCCGGCGTGCGCCCTCGCGGGGCGCGAGGGCGGTCGAAGAATGCGGGCCTGAGCCCGTGGCTCACTGTACGGGGGGCGAAGGTGAGATCGGCGGAACGAGGCTGGAGATTAAGGCAGCCCATCGTTTGGGCCAATCGTGCGTCGGCGACCTGGGCGAGCCGGGCGCCCGTTCGGCGCGTGCCCGGAACCGGCCCGGCGGCTAATCTGCCCGGCCATGACTTCAGAAGCCTCGACGCACACGCTCTCGGAGCACGCCTCCAAGCAGCTCCTCGCCGATGTCGGCGTTCCGTTCCCCTCCGAAGCCCTGGCTGCCAATGCCGATGCTGCGGTGCAGGCCGCGGAGTCGATCGGGTTCCCGGTCGTGCTCAAGCTGAACGGCGATGCCATCGCTCACAAGACCGAGCGCGATCTCGTGCGCCTCGGTCTCGAGGATGCCGACGCCGTGCGCGCGGCCGCCGACGAGCTGCTCGGCAAGGCGCGCCCCGAAGACGGCGACGTCTCGTTGCTCGTGGCCGAGATGGTGTCGGGGCGACGCGAGCTGATCGCCGGGCTCGTGCGCGATCCACAGTTCGGTCCGTGTGTGCTGCTCGGTCTCGGCGGCATCCTGACCGAGGCGGTGGGCGACGCCGTGTTCGCGGCTGCGCCCATCGACGAAGCCGAAGCGAAGCAGATGATCCACGCGCTCGGCGCGTCGCATCTGCTGACCCGGCCCTTCCGAGGGGAGCCCCCGGTCGACGAGGGTGCGCTTGCGAAGCTGCTCGTCGGTCTCGGTCGCCTCGGTCTCGAGCGGCCCGACGTGGCGAGCGTCGACCTGAACCCGGTGATCGTGAGCGGGGACCGGCCCGTGGCCGTCGACGCGCTCGTCGAGCTCGGCGATGTCGAGTCGGCGCCCGCGACCACCGAGCTTGCGGAGCTCGACGACGAGGCGATCCTCGATCGCTTCCGCCCGCTCTTTCACCCGCGCGGAATCATCGTCGCGGGCGTGGCGAGCCATCCGGGCAAGTTCGGCTTCGTCACGATGCACAACCTCATGCGATTCGGCTACGAGGGAGAGCTCTTCCCGGTGAAGCCCGACGGCGCTGAGGTGCTGGGGCGCGAGACGCTCACCGACGTCGCCGAGGTGCCCGACGGCCGCGCCGACCTCGTCGTCGTGTGCACGCCCAACAAGGTCAACGTGCCGCTCCTCGAGGCGTGCGCCAAGAAGGGCGTGCGTGCTGCGTTCGTCGCGAGCGCCGGCTATGGCGAAGCGGGCGAAGAAGGCAAAGCCATGCAGGTCGAGCTCGCCGCCAAGGCCGAAGAGCTCGGTCTGCTCCTGATCGGACCGAACGGGCAGGGCGTCATCTCGACGCCGGCGAAGATGTGCGCACAGATCGTGGCGCCGTACCCGCCGCCCGGTCGCATCGGCGTGGCGAGCCAGAGCGGCAACCTCGTCTCGTCGTATCTCAACTACGCGGTGTCGACGGGCGTCGGCGTCAGCAAGGCCGTCTCGCTCGGCAACTCGGCGCAGACGGGGCTGGCCGAGATGCTCGAGTACTTCGCCGTCGATCCCGACACCGACGTTGCGCTTGCCTACGTCGAGGGCATCGCCGATGGCGAGCGCTTCAAGCGCGCCGTGGCCCGACTCACCGCACGCAAGCCGCTGGTGCTGGTGAAGGGCGGGGCGAGCGGGGCCGGCGCCCGCGCTGCGGCGAGCCACACGGGTGCGCTCGCGAGCGACGACCGGGTCTTCGACGGGCTCTGCCGGCAGTACGGCGTGCTGCGCGCGCCGACGATCGAAGAGGCGTTCGAGTGGGCCGGGACGCTCGCGACGCAGCCCCGTCCGCGCGGCCGACGCACCATTGTCTTCACGAGCGTCGGCGGCTGGGGCGTGCTCGCAGCCGACGCGATCGCGACCGAGGGGCTCGAGCTGATCCCGCTGCCCGAAGACATCAAGGCGAAGATCGACACGATGGTCCCGGCGCGCTGGAGTCGGAACAACCCGATCGACCTCGCGGGCGGCGAGACCCGCGACACGATCCCCGAGGTGCTCGAGATGATCTGCGCGCACCCCGACGTCGACGCGGTGGTGCAGCTCGGCATCGGCATTCAGTCGGGTCAGGCCGGTGCCTTCAAGACGGGCGCCTTCTACCCAGAGCACGGGCTCGAGCGCATCGTCGGCTATCACGAGAAGCAGGATCGACGCTTCGCCGAAGCGGCTCGCGACGCCAGCGAGCGCCACGGCAAGCCGGTGCTGACCGTGACCGAGCTCGCCGTCTCGAACCCCGAAAACCCGGGCCCCGCCGCCGTCCGCGACGCCGGCCGCATCTGCTACCCGAGCGCCCACCGCGCCGTCCGCGCCCTACGCGCCCTGGTCGAACGCTCCGAGTTCGAGCAAACCCACACCCCCTGATCGCCTGAGCCGCCCCCAACCCGGCCCTAACGCCCGGATCGCAGAACTCGCAAGACGCGGCCCAGAGGGCCGCGGCGAGCGCTCCTAAGAAAGAGCATCGTTCTGGGGACCAGGCGGCGACCGAGCGCGCCCCAGGCACCCACCCCCGAAACCACCCCCCCAGAACGAAAGCGGCCCGAGTCACCATGCGATGACTCGGGCCTCCCTGGGAAGGGGATATGCTTGCGATGTACAAGGGATGTGGTCGCGAACCGGGTCCAGGTGTCAGGCTTTCTCGATTTTTTTCAGCCCAGCCGTGACAATTCCGGTCAAATTTGGATTGCCCTGCGGGCGGGTCCCCTGATCGCGTTTCAGGCGCCCGAGTCACCCGCCTGCAGCCGAGCGACGAGGGCGCCCGGGTCTTGGACGGTCACCAGAAGGCTCCAGCCCGACCGCGTGGGCACCCGCACGGCGCCTTCGCCAGCGGTCATGAAGACGAGCGCCTTCTCGCCCGATGCCAGTTTGAACCAGCCGGCGGCGTAGCCCGGGAGTCCCGTGCCCCAGGTGCGCCAGGCGGGCCGGTAAGGCGAGTCGCCGCCGATGGCGACGACCTCGGCCCGGTCGACCTCGAGCTCGCTCCAGGGGATCGTGCGGGAGAAGAGCGGGTCGCCCTCCACGGCGACGCCTGCCGTGTCGACGCGCACGCGGGTATGGCCCGAGGCGAACGCCAGCGCCAGGAGCAGGCCGGCCACGACGAGCAACAGCAGGCCGATGCCGGCCAGAAACCAGACCGCCTTGGACGCGGCCGGGATCATCGGGTAGATCTCGGTCATCTCGAGCTCCCCGGCGCCGAGACACCCGACTCGGTCGGGCGTCTGCGCGCCGCATGTCCGATGCTTCGGCGCGACGCTCCGTGCGCTTGATTCGATGCCTCGTGTGCGCGCTTGCACGCGTCGCGTAGGCCGATCCCGAGTGCCCCGTGCGTTCGATCCGACGCGCCACCCGGGACCGATCCCACGCGCGGCGTGCTCGACCCGGGCACCGCTTGTCCGAATGCGACGCTCGCGCGCCGGCGCCGTCGCCCGAACGGAGACCCTCGATGTCCAGAGCCCTCGTCCTCACGCTGATCGGCGCCGACCGCCCCGGACTCGTGGAGGCCGTTTCTCAGGTGATCGCCGACCACGACGGCAGCTGGGAGCAGAGCCGCATGGCTCGTCTCGCGGGGCACTTCGCCGGCATCCTGCAGGTGCGAGTGCCCGACGCGCGCGCCGAAGCGCTGCGGACGGCGCTCGGTGGACTCTCGGCCCAGGGCCTGACGGTCGCCGTCGAAGACAGCGAGCTCGACGTCACCGAGCGGGACGACACCGTGCTCGATGTCGAGCTGGTCGGTCAGGATCGTCCGGGGATCGTGAAGGAGATCGCGACCGCGGCCGCCAGCGTGGGTGTCAACGTGCTCTCGCTCGAGAGCCACGTCTCGTCCGCGCCGATGTCGGGCGAGATGCTGTTCACCGCGCGCGCGCGGCTGCAGGCGCCGCCTTCGCTCGCGGTCGACGCATTGCGCGAGAGCCTCGAGAAGATCGCCGAGGATCTGATGGCCGACATCCTGGTCGAGCCCGCCGACTGAGCGACCCGCCGCGGCGCGCCCTCAGGCTCGTGCGGCTGCGACGTGTCCCTGCACCGCTGCGAGCCAGGCGCTCGCGTTCTCGACCTGAGGGCTGTGGGCGGCCCCCTCGATCACGATGAGCTCTGCATCGGGGATGCCGCTCGCGAGCGTCTCGGCGGGGCGCCGAAACGGTGCGTCCTCCGCGCCGACGAGGACGGTCGTCGGGCAGGTGATCTCGGCGAGCCGATCCTGCGTACCCGGCCAGTGTTCGAACGCGTCGCCGAGCGTGGTGAACGCGACGGGATCCATCGCGGTGAGCTTCGCCCGCATGCGCTGCCAGTGGCGATCGGCGCCGACGCGCTCGATCGATGCCCGCGTCGAGGGCGGCAGCGGGGTGCGGCCCGCCCGCGTTGCGCTCTCCATCAGCTCGGCGAGCTTGCCCATGCCCTCGTTTTCGACGATGGCGCGCGTCGCAGCGCGCGCCGGCTCGGGCAGCAGCGCCATGCCCGCGACGAGCGTATCCATCAGCACGAGTGAACCGATGCGCGCCGGGGCTCGCAGCGCGACGTGCTGCGCGACGACGCCGCCCATCGAGTGGCCGAGCAGGTCACACTGGTCGACCTCGAGCCGGTCGAGTGCATCGAGCAGATCGGTCGCGAGGCCGTCGAAGGTGTAGTGCGAGGGGTCGCCGGTGTTGGTCGATCCGCCGTGCCCGCGCTGATCGACGGCGATCGTCAGCCCGATCTCGGAGAGGGCCGGGAGCTGTTCGAGAAAGTCGTCGCGCGAGCCCGTGTAGCCGTGCACGAGGATCAGCGGCCGGTCGCCGTGACCCCATTGCTCGATCTCCATGCGGAGCCCGTGCTGCAGTTCGAGGTGCGAGAGAGCGTGCATCGATTCCGATCGGTTCTGGGCGCTGCCCGACGGTAGCGGACGTGTGCGCCCGCGACGCGGCGCGCGACCTGATCGGCGACGCGAGCGACGCGTGCGCCCGCTCGCTATGCCGGGTGGAGCGGGCGTGTTCGTGCCGAGCCCGCGTCGTCCCGAGGAAGGGTTGGATGCCCGAGATCGGCTGGATGCTGGGCGGCGGCGTCGCCACTCTGCTGCACGGCGGCGCGCGGCGATGTGCGATCGATCCGGTGCGCGTCCTCGGCCTCGTCGTGGGTGCGGGGCTTGCCCACGCGGGTTGGATCGCGGTCCACGCCGGCGACATCGTTCGGGGCTCGGGCGTCGTCGGCCTCGCCTCGATGCTGATCGACGCCGGTGCGGGTGCGTCGCTGCTCTTCGTGCCCCTCGGTCCCATCGTGGTTCGAGCGTGGCGACGCGACGCGCGTGCGGCCCTCGATGCAGATCTGCGGGCGCTGGTCGCGGGGCTCGCCGTCGCGCGGCTGGCCTGCGTGTGGGCCGGGTGCTGTGGCGGCGTGCCGTGGCCGGGTGGGGCGGCGATCGGCTTCGTCGCCTGGCCGGTCGCGCCCGTCTCGGCGCTGTCGCTCGGCGTGCTGGCCCTGATCGTGCGCACAGGGGGGCGCGCACCGGCGGCGCTCGTCGGCCTTGGAGCGATCCGTCTCAGCCTGCATCCGCTGCGTGCGCCGCCGCCCCATGGCGGAGGGACCGGTTGGGCCCTCGTCGTGGCGGCGAGCTGGGTCGGGCTGGGCCTCGCCTGGGCGTGGCGCCGTCGATCGACACGACCGCTCGCGCACGGCGCGCGCTGAATCGTCTTCGCCCTCGTCGAAGACCGTGGCGCACGCGATGCATCGTCATTGCCGTCGCCGAGCGAGAAAGGCGGCGCGCTCGCTCAGAAGTCGTCGCCCTCGTCGAAGCCCTCACGGACCGGCCCGGTCGAGCTGCCGAGCCCCATGGCGCCGATGCCGCCCGTGGCCTTGAACGACTCGACGAGACGCTCGTTCGGTGTGCCGTCCTTCTCGATGAGGCCGCGCGGCGGCGGCGTCCGACGCAATCGGAAGACGCCGTGACGGATGCCGTCGCGCGCATACGTCCCGACGATCACGTCGCCGCCGCTTCGGACCTCGGTCGTCGTGTAGACGGTGCTGCCCTCGCTGCTGCCGCGCGCCGCGTTGCCCAGACTGTCGATGCGTGAGAAGACCGGCAGGCCCTCGGGATCATCGATGCGCAGCGACTCGCGGTACCCGACGACGTTGGCCCCCATGCCGATCCCGGGGCGATCGACGGTCTTCCAACCCCGTGTCGGCGAGCCCTTGAGCGTCTTCGTCTTCGATCCGCGGTCATTCACGTGGGGGCCCCGCTCGATCACCGCGCGCTGCGCTGCGTTGGGCTCCCAGGCGGCGAGCGTGCGGGCACGCGGGTTGCCGGCCCGCGGCTCGAAGCGCCCGGAGGTGTCCTCGAAGACGACCAGCGGATACTCGCGCCACTCAAGACGCGACCCCTTCATCTCGAAGACCCACACGAGATCGAGCCAGCGATCGGCGAGCGGGTTCGCGGTCGAGTCGTCCTTGTAGTGAACGAGGACGTACCAGCTGCCGAGAATGTCCAGATCCTCTGCGTTCGCGGGTGTGCTGGTGATCGGCGCCGCGAAGAGCGCGATCGTGCACGCGAGCGCCCAGGTGAAGCGGCGCGCGCGAGGGCGCGCGAGAGACAGCGGGCAGCCAGAGGATCCAGTCGGGCGGGGCGATCGCGGCATGGGGCAGGGCAGGGTACCGCACACCACGGCGTCGCTCTTGACTCGACCTGCTCGCGCTCTACGCTCGCGCCCGGCGCCGCGCCGCGCACTCGTCTGGCGTTGGCCGCTCGCCCCGAGCGCCTCGAAAGGTCCCACATGCTCACCGACATGGTGCCCGCCGACCGGCTGCGTCTGATCAAGTTCGTCTGCTCGTTCGCGTGGGCCGACCTCGAGGTGCGCGACGAAGAGAAGGCGTTCGTTCGCGATCTCGTCGTGCGTCTACAGCTCGATCCGCACGAAATGGCCCAGGTCGAGCAGTGGCTCGTCGTTCCGCCTGCGCCCGAGAACGTCGATCCGACCGAGGTGCCGCGCGAGCACCGCCAGGCGTTCCTCGACGCGATCGACGGCCTGATTCGATCCGATGGCGACATCGCCGACGAAGAGCTCGAGAGCTTCGCGCTGTTTCGAATGCTTCTGGAAGACTGAGAGCGGTCGCCTCGGCGCTACGCCGACGCGTTCGACCGCGGCTTCTTGGGCGGCATCGGGATCAGGATCGACGTCGTGTCGATCACCTGCTGATAGCCGGGCCGACGCTCGAGTGAACGCTTCTCCATGAGCGGCAGGCTCGCGAAGGCGAAGAGCGCCGTCATCGCCACGGCGCCGGCGAGGCACCAGAACCACGCGTCGGGGGCCGCCGCCAGGCCGAAGAGCGCCATCCCCCACCAGAAGCTGATCTCGCCGAAGTAGTTCGGGTGCCGCGAGTAGCGCCACAGGCCGGTCTGCAGCGTCTCGCCCGGCTTCTTGGGCCCGCTCACGAACTCGCGCAGCTGCTTGTCGGCGACGGTCTCGAAGTAGATGCCCATGCAGGTCACCGCGACGGCCAGCGCGTCGAGCCAGCCGAGGGGGCGCGAGCTCGCGGCCGTCACGTAGTAGAGCGGGATACAGCCGAGGAACACCTGCAGCGTCGGCAGCATGTGCAGACCGAAGAGACTCAGCGGCCAATAGAGGTACGCCGGGTACTTCTCCTGAAAGTCGCTGTAGCGCCAGTCCTGGTGGTCGAGGCCCGTCCAACCGCGTCCCCAGTTGTAGGTGAGGCGCACGGCCCAGACGGTCATCAGGCCGAGCGACAGCGCGATCCGGGCCGTGCTGGGATCGGCGCCCACCTGGGGATGGAAGGCCCAGTACGCCACGAGCACCGGCGGAATCACGCTCCAGTACGCGTCGTAGAAGCTCGTGTTGTTGAACGCGAAGCTGAACGCGAAGATGGCGATCGTCGCCCAGACGTCGGCCCAGAGCGTGCGCGGGATCAGATCGGGATCGGGGGCGAAGGGCAGGCTCCCGGCTGCAACGACGAGCGCGACGAGATAGGCGCCTGCGATCCATGCGAATGCGCTCGCGCGCGAGGCGGGGGCTTCGGTCTGGCTGTGCAGCGTCACGCGGACTGGGCTCCTCGCAGCACCAGACCCGGAAGCGGGCCGGTGGTGTCGACGACATCCTGCCCCTGTTCGCGGAGCACGGTGCCGTTCACGATGACGGCTTCGATGCCGAACGCCTCGCTCACGAGTCGGTCGCCACCGGCCGGCTGGTCGTACACCCTCGAGAGCGGGGAGCACCCCACGGTCTCGGCGTCGAAGATCGTCAGGTCGGCCGCGAGCCCCTCGGCCAGCCGGCCGCGGTCGTCGAAGCCGAAGATGTCGGCTGCGCGACCGGTCAGCAGATGCACCGCGTGCTCGAGCGTGACGTCGCCGCGCTCGCGCACCCAGTGACCGAGCAGATGCGTCGGGGCGCACGCATCGCAGAGCTGACTCGCGTGGGCGCCGGCGTCGGACAGGCCGAGCATCACGTCGGGGTGGTTCAGCAGCCGCTTGACGATCTCTTCGTCGACGTTCATGGCGGCGATCCGGAAACGCGCCTCGAGGTTGGTCTCGAGCGCGATGTCGAAGGCCAGATCGACCGGGTGCACACCGCGCTGCTCAGCGAGCTCGGCGACGTTGCGCTCGGCCAGGTCGGGGTCGCTCGGATGCTCCGAGATGACCGTCTGATCCCAGCGGCCTGCGATGCCGCCCGCGTCGCCGCGCTCCTTGAACGACTGACGGAACGCTTCGTCTGCGTAGATCGCCTTCTTCTCTTCGAGGCTCGTGGCTTCGGAAACGGGCTTGAAGATCGACATGCTCTCGAAGGGGAACGGCTTGCTCCACTGGAACTCGAAGAGCAGGGGCCGGCAAGACACCTGCGGCACGACCGAGACGCCTTCGGCCGCGAGCTTCTCGGTCTCGCCCAGCACGAAGTCTTCGCCGCCCGGGCCGAGCATGCCTGCGAGCAGCGCGGTCCAGCTGATCGGGCGACCGATGCGCCGCTGGATGTCGGCGAGCTCCTTCACGAAGAAGCCGGCGCCGATCGTGGCCTGCATGACGCCGTGGCCCGCCTCGCCGAGTGCATCTGCGAGGGCGTCGATCTCTTCCATGGCCGAAGCGCGGCTGGGGACGGGACGCCCCGCGTACCCCGAGTGTGTGGGCGACTTCGACGTCGCGATGCCGATCGCGCCGGCTCCGAGCGCCTCCTTCGCGAGGCGCTTCATCTCGGCAACCTCGTCGGGGGTCGCCTCGCGTTCGGTCGAAGCCTCGCCCATCACGTACATCCGAAGGGGCGTGTGGCCGACCATCGCCGCCACGTTGATTGCGACGCCCTGCCGCTCGATCGCGTCGAGGTACTCGGGGAACGTCTCGAAGGCCCACTCGTCGCCTACGCCGGCGCGCATGTCGTCGAGCGACATGCCCTCGACGTTCTCGAGCGTCCGCAGAATCAGGTCGCGATGCTCCGGGCGCGTCGGGGCTGCGCCGAAGCCGCAGTTGCCCATCACGACCGAGGTCACGCCGTGCCACGGCGAGATCGTCAGCATGCGATCCCAGAGCACCTGCAGGTCGTAGTGGGTGTGGATGTCGATGAAGCCGGGCGCGACGACCTTGCCCTGCGCGTCGATCGTGCGCTTCGCATCGCGGGGCAGCTCACCCGCTGCGCCGATGGCGGCGATGCGTCCATCGCGCACGCCGATCTCGCCTTCGTGCAGAGGCGCGCCGGTGCCGTCGGCCAGTGTGCCGCCCGTGATCAACAGGTCGAAGGGTGTGGACATCGCTCGGCTCCAGTTGCGCGTCGCGGGTCGCGACCGGGGAGGGCGCACCGCACCCCCCTCGCGGGCGTGCGGCCGAGACGGTCAGCCTACCCGATCCCCTCGGCTCGGGGGATGCCCGCGGCCGGACCCGGATCGCCGCTGCGTCGGGGCGAGTGAGCTACAACCGTGGGGCCGCGCCCTGGCTCCGGAGGCCCCATGACCACCCGCCCCGCCGCACCCCGCTGGTTTCTCGAGGCGATCAATTCGCCCTACCAGCGCAGCCAGGTCGACGTCGATGGCTGCGCGATCAACTATCTGCGATGGGGCGATGCCAGCAAGCCCGGAGTCGTCCTGATTCACGGCGGCGCCGCCCACGCACACTGGTGGGCCTACATCGCGCCCCAGCTCGCACGCAATCACCACGTGGTCGCGCTCGATCTGTCGGGCCACGGCGACAGCGGCAAGCGCTCGGGCGGCTATGAGCGCGAGACATGGGCCGACGAGGTGATGGCCGTGGCGTCCGATGCCGGCATCGTCGGTGCGCCCGTTCTCGTGGGCCACAGCATGGGCGGCTTCGTCGCGATGACGACCGCCGTGCAGTATGGCGATCGCCTCGCCGGGGCGATGATCCTCGACTCGCCCGTGACGCGGCCCGATCCCGAGAGCGAAGAGGGCTCTCGGGGCAAGGCGTTCCGAAACCCGAAGACCTACCCGACGCCCGAAGAGGCGCTCGCGCACTTTCGACTCGTCCCCGAGCAGCCGTGCGAGAACGACTACATCGTCGACTACATTGCGCGCACGTCGATGGTCGAGGTCGACGGGGGTTGGACGTGGAAGTTCGACCCCTCGATCTTCCGCAACATTCGGCCGCGATCGAGCCACGAGATCCTGCCGAAGGTCGGGTGCCGCATCGCGGTGTTCCGGGCCGAGTACGGTCTCGTGAGTCCCGAGACCGGCGACTACATGTACGAGCTGCTCGGCAAGAGCGCGCCGGTGATCGAGATCCCAGATGCCTACCACCACCTCATGCTCGACCAGCCCCTGGCGCTGATCACGGGCCTGCGTGCGGTGCTCGAGGACTGGGAGCACACGGTGCCCCGCAAGCCGCGCGGCTGAGGGCGTTCTCGCGGTCGGGACGGGGGGCGACGTCAACGGCTCAAGCCAGCGGCTGGGTCACCCGATTCAAGTGGCATCGCCCCGGGCCCCTGACGCGAGGCCGCGCTCATGACGACCGTCCTGATCATCGACGACGATCCTTCGATCCACCGCACGGTGGCGCTCCAGCTGGGCGCCGATGGCCTCACGGTGCTCGGCGCCGAAGACCCGATCGAGGGCATTCGCATTGCGACCCAGGACCGCCCCGACCTGGTGATCCTCGACATGAACCTGCCGCGGATGGACGGCCTCAAGGTCTGCCGCCATCTGCGCGAGTGCGAAGAAACCCGGGACGTGCCGATCCTCTTCTTCACCGTGGCGCACAATGCCGGCCACGTCGCCCGGGCGCTCGAGATCGGGGCGAACGACTACATCCGCAAGCCCGTCGAGCCGCTCGAGCTGCTCGCGCGAGTGCGGGCGAGCCTGCGTACGAAACGCATGGTCGACCTGCTGCGCGTTCAGGCCCGCATCGACGCCCTCACCGGGCTGCAGAACCGGGCGGCCTTCGACGATGGTCTGCTCGCTGCCCTGGCCGCGTGGGACCGCGCTGCCGCGCCGCTGTCGCTCTTGATGCTCGACGTCGATCACTTCAAGCAGATCAACGACGCCCTGGGCCACGGCATCGGCGACGAAGTGCTGCGCCGGCTCGGCGAGGTGATCGGCTCGACCTGCCGCCCCTACGACGCCGCGGCGCGCTTTGGCGGCGACGAGTTCGCGGTCATCTTCGGCCAGACCGACGCCGAGCAGGGGCCCTCCGCGGCGCGGCGTTTGCTCGATGCGATCGCCGAGGCCGAGATCCCGACGGCGAGCGACCAGGGCCCGGTCACCGTCAGCGCGGGCCTCGTCTCGGTCGAGGATCTCCCGACCGGACCGAAGCCGTCGGCCGTGATCAAGGCCGCCGACGCCGCGTTGTACGAGGCGAAGGCCCAGGGCCGCAACCGACTGGTCGTGCACGAGGGCTGAGCGCGGCTTCGGCGCCGATCGATACGGCGCTGCGCCGCATGCGCGGGAAGCCGCTAGTTCACGCGCTTGCCGACGCCGTCCCAGTACTTCTCCCTGAGCTTGAACTTCTGGAGCTTGCCCGTCGCGGTGCGCGGCAGCTCGTCGACGATCTCGATCGACGTCGGTCGCTTGAACCCGGCCAGGTTCTCCTTGCAGAACGCCATCAGCGATTCGACCGTCTCGCTCGAATCCGGCTTCAACACGACGAGGGCCTTGGGCGTCTCGCCCCACTTCTCATGGGGGACGCCGATGACCGCGCATTCGAGGATCTCGGGGTTCTGGAAGAGGGCGTCCTCGATCTCGGGTGACGAGATGTTCTCGCCGCCCGAGATGATCACGTCCTTCTTTCGGTCCACGATGAAGATCGTCTCGTGCTCGTCCCAGACGCCGAGGTCACCCGTATGGAACCAGCCGTCGACGATGGCCGCGTCGGTCTGTTCGGGCTGCTCGTAGTAGCCCTTGAAGACCACGTTCGACCGCGCGCAGACCTCACCCTGGGTCTCGCCGTCCTTCGGCACCGGTCGGCCGTTCTCGTCGAACACACCGACGCGCACGCCGATCACCGGGACGCCCGCGCTCGCGCGCCGGGTCCAGTCGTCGGGTGCCGTGTTCGCGTCGGGATGCTGCGCCGTCAGGATGGGGGTCGTCTCGGTCAGCCCGTAGATCTCGATGAACTGCCAGCCGCGCTCCTTCTCGAGGCGCTCGATGAAGGCCGCCGGCGGCGGCGCTCCCGCGACGACGAATCGTGGCTTGGTCGTGATGTCGTGCTTCGCCGCGTCTTCATAGTCGAGCACGGTCCGCAGGACCGCCGGGGCCATGCAGGCGAACGTGACCTTCTCGTGCTCGATCAGCTCGTGGATCCGCTGGCCGTCGATGGCGCGCAGAATGACGTGCGTGCCTGCGACACCCGTGAGCGCATAGACACCGCCCCAGCCGTTGCAGTGGAACATCGGCAGCGTCCAGAGCTCGACGTCCTCGTGCCCCAATCGCAGGTGGATGCAGAAGTGCAGCGCATTCAGGTAGCAGTTGCGATGCGTGAGCATCACGCCCTTGGGCCGCGCGGTCGTGCCCGACGTGTAGTTGATCGAGACCACGTCGTTCTCGTTGCGCGGCACCTCGGGCGGGGCCTTCGTGGCTTCATCCGCGATCAGCTCGTTCCAGTCGGTCCAGCCGTCGGGGGTCTCGCCTTCGTGAGGCAACCCGTCCTTGGCCACGATCCAGTGCTCGACCATCGGCAGCTGGCCTCGGATCTCGTCGATGACCTTCGTGTACTCCCAGTCGACGAGCACGGCGCGTACGCCGGCGTGGTTCAGGATGTACTCGTGATCGGCCGCGACCAGCCGGTAGTTCAGCGGAACGAGGATGATGCCGACCTGGGCCGTGGCGTAGAAGCTCTCGAGGAAGAAGTGCGAGTTGGGGCTCAAGATGCAGACGCGATCGCCCGGCTCGATGCCGGCTTCGAGGAGCGCCCGCGACAGCTGGTTCACGCGGGCCTGCAGCTCGCGGTACGTGAAGCGCAGATCGCCGTCGACCACGGCGGTCTTGTCCGCATAGACGGTGGCGGCGCGGCGCAGGAAATCATCGACGAGCAGCGGGACTTCCACGATCCCCTCCTCCTTCTGGGCCACCTCGGAGCGAACCGGTGGCGGGCCCGCGAGTGTATCCGCGCGGTCTCGGGGTGCGCACCTCCCGGTCGGCCGGTGTCCTGCTACCGTCCGGCGCGCAGATCGAGGCAAGGGAGCGGTGCCGCTGGTGCCGCCAGAGAGGTGGGAGACCGTCCATGGCAACGCACCGGATCGAGCGGCATCACAGGCAGGCGATGGCCGACGCCGAGAACAACGAAGAGAAGCAGGGCGGCGAGAACCTGATTGCGCGCATGCTCGCGACGCGCACGGTGCTGGTCTCGGGCGAGGTGAACGAGAAGCTCGCCGAGCGTGTCATGGGTCAGGTGCTGGTGCTCGATGCCGAGAACCACGAGCCGATCCGCATCATGGTCACGAGTCAGGGCGGGCACGTCGACTCGGGCTTCGCGATCCACGATCTGCTGCGATACGTGACGTCCCCCATCCGCACGATCGGAGCGGGCTGGGTGGCGAGCATCGGTGTTCCAATCCTTCTCTCCGCGCCGAAGGAGCATCGCTACTCGCTCCCGAACACGCGCTTCCTGCTGCATCAGCCCTCGGGCGGCGCCGGCGGTCAGGCCTCCGACATTCGCATCGCCGCCGAAGAGATCCTGAAGCTGCGCGAGCGCATCAACACGCTGATCTCGACCGAGACCGGTCAGAGCGTCGAGCGTGTCGCCTCGGACAGCGACCGCAACTTCTGGATGGATGCACCCCAGGCGCTCGAGTACGGCCTGGTCGGCAGCATCATCACGAGCGCTTCCGAGGTCGCCTGAGCGAGCCGTCTGCTTCGGGTGAGCCGTGATCGCCCGGGGTACGGGCTCGCCCACAAACCGAGGCTTTGTTCAGCGCCGCCTGCGGGATCGCATGCGCAGCGCGATCAGCGTCGCCAGCCCGAAGACCGCCTGCATCGAGCTGCTCGGCTCGGGGATGCGGACGACCACCGGCTCGGGCGTGCAGTTGTTCTGCTCGTTGCGCTCGAACACCGCATCGGGCTCGTCCGCACAGGAGATCCAGAAGAACGTCTCTTCTTGCTCGTCCATCAGGTCGGCGAGCTCGGCAGGGACTTCGACGGCCGTGTCGAGGCAAGCGGCGGGGCCGAATGGACGCGTCGAGGGGGCGCGACAGCCGCCGACGAGCGGGTCCGTATCGGGGTCGAACGTGGCGTCCTCGGACAGATAGAGCGTCATCTGGGTCGATGGGGCGTCGCTGACGCCCGCGTTGAGCGCATCGAGTCGAGCCGTGGTCGTCGTGCCGACCTGCACCTGCGGTGCGGCCGTCACGGCGCCGAAGAGATCGGGGGCCCACTCGGGATCGCAGGCGTCGCCCTCACCGTCGTCATCGCTGTCGAGCTGATCCGCGTTGGCGACGTCGGGGCAGTTGTCGCCGCCCGGCCCGTCGCCGAGCCCGTCGAGGTCGCTGTCGAGCAGGTTCGGGTCGGTCGGGAGCCCGTCGATGAACGCGGCGAGGATCGGGACGTGCACCGGGTCGGGGATCAGCGTGCCGCGGGGCATGCGCACGCCTGCATCGCTCGTGGCCATGCGCTGCCACAGCACGCTCGCTGCATGGTCGCCCGCCTCGATGCGCAGCGCCGTCGCGGGCACGCCGAGATCGCCGAACGACGCCTCGACGCCGATCAGGTTCATGTCACCGAGACGGGTGTGGATGCGCATGTCCATCTGGCCCAGGGCCGGGCCCTCGGGCTGGTGGCACATCGCGCAGTTGCTGGCGAGGTGGGCGCGCGCCTGCTCCTGGGGATGGGCGCCGACATCGTCGGGGGCGGCCCAGGCCTCGAAGTCCGATGACCACCCGATGCGGTACCGGAACAGATCCCGGCAGCTCCAGCGCTCCAGCTGATCCCAGCCATCGGGGTCGAGTCGGTTGAGCTGGCCCGTTCGAACACCGAGCACGCGACCCGCGGCCTCGGTGTGACACGAGAAGCACTCGGAAGGCGACGGGATCGTCCAGGTCTGGGCCTTCGGCTCGCCGTCCTCTTCCCACTCGACCTCGAGCGCGACCGAACGCGTGAGCAGGACGGCGTCGCCCGAGCCGTCGTGCCAATACGTGAAGCCGAGCCAGTCGTCGTTCTGACGAATGAAGATGCGCGTCTCGAGCGCGACCTCGGTGTCGCCCGTGGGCAACGCGAAGTGCTTGACGAGCACCGTGCCGACCGGGAAGTCCCAGCTGTCGCGGGCCGAGAACTCGATCGTTTCGTCGGCCGGAAGCGCGATCCATCGCCGCTTCAAGGCGTTGTCGCTCCAGAAGGGGGCGGCGACCTCGTACTCGATCATGCCCGGTGCGGGGGTCAGCGTCGCGACGTCATCGAAGAGCCCGGTCTCCGAGAGCACCTCAGGGAAGCCTCCACCGGGTGTGTCTGCATACTCGAGTCGATGCAAGCGCGCGCTACCGCTGTAGCGCACGATCAACAGCTCGCCGTTCGCATCCTCGCCGATCGCCGAGGCCAGCCCGCCGCCGGTCGTCAACGTCTCACGCGTCCCCAACCCGCTCACGGGGTCGACGGTCGAGCGGTCCCACGAAAAGATCCCCCCTGAGCTGTAGTCGGCGAAGACGTACTGGCCGTAGAGCTCGGGCAGCGCGCTGCCGCGATAGACCGGCCCGCCGACCACGGCAGCCCCCCCGGCGCGCGGATACTCGATCACGGGGGGCGTGGGGTCTTCGCTCGGCCAGCTGCGCCCATCCTGAATGCCGACCGAGAGCGAGTTGAAGCTCTCTTCGGTGCACGGCTTGTCGGGGTTCTGGTCGGGATGAATCTTCGTGCCTTCGCAGAGATCCCAACCGAAGTTCAGCCCAGCGACGCCACCCGGGGCTCGGTCGACCTCTTCCCACGCTCCCTGGCCGACATCCCCGATCCACAGGTCGTACGGAGGCTCGCTGTCGAACTTCATGCGATACGGGTTGCGCAGGCCCCAGTGGTAGATCTCGGGCTTGCCTCCGACGCCGTCTGCGAACGGGTTGTCCGGCGGGATCGCGTACGTGCTCTGGCCCCGCACGTCGATGCGCAGAATGGCGCCGAGCAGCGTCGACGTGTTCTGCCCGTCTTCGTTCGGGTCGCCGCCGCTGCCGCCGTCACCGCTCGAGATGTAGAGGTACGGGTCGTTCGGATCGGGGCTGAAGTGCATGTGCCCGGCGTTGTGATTGCCGAAGGGCTGCCGGAACTGCATGACGAGCTCACCCGTCGAGATGTCGACGCTTGGCTGCGTGTGGTCGGCGACGCGGTAGCGGACGATCTTCGTGCAGTAGGGCGAGCCGCCGCAGTCGTCCTGTGGCCGCGCCGATCCTTGGGCGGTGCCCTCGGCTGCGTAGTTCACGTAGAACTCGCCGTAGTGGTCGCTTGCGGGATTCGCGAAGTCGGGGTCGAAGGCGAGGCCGAGCAGCCCGAGCTCACTGCCGAAGCCATTGTGGAAGGGCGGTCCGAGTGGGGCGCTTTGCGATCGGATGTCGAGCCACGTCGTGACCGACTGCGCTTCGGGATCGTCGACGAAGGTGCGAATGCGTCCGGGGCCCTCGACGACGAAGAGTCGGCCCGTGCCGTCGTTCGCCGAGACGACATCCGAGGGAAACGCGAAGCCCGGGAGGTTGGGATACGCCTCGACCGACCGGAGTGCGGTCGGCGTGAGCGAGGTGTCGAGCGGAAAGTTGTGACCGGCAAAGACCGGCCGCGGATCATCCGTCGGGCAGCTGTCGGTCGTCGCAGACGCTCCGTGTGCGACGAACGCGGTGAAGACGAAAGCCAGTCCGAGTGAGCGGAAGGTCAGGGCAGAGAGATCTCGGACTCGCATACATCGTCCAGGCGTCGTGGGGTTCTGTCTCGGGCGTCGCGGGGCAGCGCGGCCAGCTCGACACACGGCCTGGTTCGGCGATCCGATCGCAACGCCGCGCATGATATCAGCTGAGCGGCGGATCAAGTCGACGACTGGGTGACGAAGATCGCCGGAAGCCGCCTTCAGGGCTGCTCTCCGCACAGTTCTGGCTTCGCCTGCGAACGCGTATGCAGCTCAAGCGCAGGTCCGGTAGATTCCGCGCCCTGTCGAAACCCGGGGGCGCGCGCATCCTTCGCGCGTCGCGTGTGTTCACCCCGGGGCGCGGAGGCCTACACCAGCGTGTACACCATCATCGTCTCCATCCTGCTCGGCGCGGCCGTGGGCGCGGGGTACACCTTTGCGGGCTTCTGGAAGACCTGGGCGATGGGCATCATCCTCGGCGCGCTGGTGGCGATCGTCACTTTCGTGTTGACCTCGCGCGTGCTTGCCAAGCGCATCGAACCCGCCTTCGAACAGATCGGTCGCCAGCTGCAATCGGGCGCGCACCAGAACGCGATCAAGAGCCTCGAAGAGCTGCTGCCGCTCGCGCGCTGGCAGGTGCTCCTGTCGGGACAGATCCATGCACAGATGGGGCTGATCGCGTACGCGACCGACAAGGACGATCAGGCGCTCGAGTATCTCCAGAAGGCGGGGCTCCGCGTACCCGACGCCCAGCTCGCCCGCGCCGCGCTGCTCTACCGCCGCAAGAAGGTCGACGAAGCGAAGGAAGTGCTCGACGTCGCGATCCGGGCAAACAAGAAGCAGATCCTGCTCTACCACGTCTATGCGTTCATTCTCTCGAAGGAAGGCGAGCGTGAGGCGGCGATCGAGCAGCTGCAGAAGGCGCTCAAGGTCGAGTCTTCGAGCGAGTCGACCAAGGACAACCTGTTGCGGCTCCAGAACAACAAGAAGCTCAACATGAAGCGCTTCGGGACCCAGTGGTACGGGCTCAAGCTCGAGAAGCTGCCGGCCTCGATGCGTCAGGGCCATGTGCCCGGCCCCCGCAAGGGCTTCCGCAACCGCGCCCAACGCGGTCGCTGAAAGCCGGCCGCGCCGCGACTGCGGCCGTCGCACCTGCCGCGCTCCTACCGCTGACTTGCACTCGACTTGCGTCTGATGCGCGCGCGTTCGCTTCGAACCGAGCGCGCGTGCGCGCCATCCTCAACTGCAGCCCCCGTGCACCCGATGCGCGAATGAGACCGTGGCGTCGTCGCGGTGTACGGGCTCGGAGGAGGACGCATGGCTACGCACGTTCGACATGCAACCAGTGGGCGTCTCGTTGCGCTCGTCAAGCGGGGTGCGCGCGTCGGCCTCGCCGCGATCGTGCTGGCCGCGCTGTGGATGCCTTCACTGGCTTCGGCCGACGAATCCGAGGAGCGCTTGCGGCGCTACGATGCCAAAGAGCTCGAGCGACTCGTGCGCGGCGAGGGCTATGGCAGCGTCGAGCGAGAAGAGAACCGCGTGCTCTTCAAGGCCGACGGCAGCCAGTATGTGCTCTTCCTCTACGACGACGGCGATCTCCAGCTCTATTTCGGGATCACCGGCGTGAACGTGACCACCGAAGACATCAATCAGTGGAACATGCGCCGTCGCCTCTCGCGCGCCTACATCGACGGCGAAGCCGATCCGGTGCTCGAGGCCGACCTGCTCGCCAACGCGGGGATGACCGACCTCATCATCACCGAGTTCATCAAGGTCTTCGTGGGATCGGCGAGCGACTTCCGCTCGTTCCTGCGCGATCACGATCGAGGCGACGCCGCTGGCCCGACGCCCGCCTCGATGGGGCGCGGCATCTAGCCCGGCCCGGGGCTCAGCGCTCCGGCGGGCCGTGCTCGGCCAGACGAGCGCCCGTCGCCTCGCCCGAGCCGGGATCGATGCGAATCACCTGGGGCACGCCCCGTTCGATCTGCCACGTCGGGCCGTTCGAGTTCGACGTCCACACCCGCCCTTCTGCGTCGAAGTCGATCTCTCGCGTGTAGGTCACGCGGGTGGGCATGGGGTAGACCGTGAAGCGCTCGTGCTCGGGCTCGAAGCGGATCATCGTGTCGCTGTTCGTTCCGCAGATCCAGACGTGATCCGTGCCCGGCTGCACCGCCAGCGCATAGGGGACCTCGGTGCCGAGGGGCTCGATGGGCAGGGGCCAGGTCTCGAACGCCCGCGACTCGAGGTCGAATCGGGCGATCAGGCTGTCGGCGAACCCGGGGATCCACAGCCTTCCCTCGCTGTCGAAGCGCAGGCGGCGTGGCGTTGCGAAGGGCGTATCGATCATCTCGAGCTCGAACGTATCGGGGTCGATGCGTCCGATGCGGTGCTCGTTGAGCTGGCTGAACCAGACGCCGCCGTCCGGCGCGATGTCGATGCCGTAGGGCACGGGCATCTTGAGACCGTCGCCCTCGCTGGCCTGCCCGCGAATGTCGATGTGGCGGCCGACCCAGAGGATGAACGGCATCGAGCGCAGGATGATCTCCTGCTGCCAGGTCGAAGACGGCAAGCGAATGTGGCGCTGCTCGTTCGTCGCGGGATCGAACATGCCGACGTGATTCGACGCGGCCATCGTGTACCAGATTCGACCGCGTTGATCGAAGCGCAGCGTGTGCGGGTAGATGCCGCTGTCGAGCTCGTGGATCGTCCACTCGCTCGTCTCATGATCGAAGCGCGCGAGCTGGTTGCCGAGCGAGAGCGTGATCCAGACGGAGCCATCGGGGGCGGTCTGCAAAGAGTGCGGACCGACGTACGAGTCGGACGTCGACGTGGGACGGTTGGCGCTCGCGAACACCCCGCCTGGCTCGAGGTCGCCGCGCGGGATCTCGAACGACTCGCGCGCACCGCCGGCCACCGCGGGGTCGAGCCGGTGCAGCTCGTCCTGCGGCATGTCGACCGAATAGATCACGCCGCTCGGGTGGACCATCATGTCGTGCTGATTCGAGGCGCGTCCCCCGAGCTCCCACTCTTCGATCACGGCGCGCCGCACTTCGGGTGAGCGATCGGGGGCGAAGCCCGGATCTTCCATGCCGGCCGTCAGGGCGGGCAGGGCGTTCTCGGGTGCGTAGGCCTCGATCATGATGTCGGGCAGCTGCTCTCGTAGATCGCGCGAGATCATGGCGCCGCGTCGCCCCATCAGCAGGATCAGCTTCTCCCACGCTTCGCGGGGTCGCGCGCGATGCGTCGCCCAGTTGCCCTGCTGGTGGCAGTACGTGCACTGCTGCTTGAGCTCGGTGCGGTGCGCGTCGTCGTCGATCCGATCGAGGACGAGGCCGTACCACTGGTTCGCGGGGAGCGTCTCGGCGAGCCGCGCCGCGTCGGTTTCGCGCTCGAGCTCGAGCTCGAGCTGGGCCGGCGTCGCGCCCGGCGCGGCGCCGTCGATCACGAGGTCGCGCCAGCCGAGCCGCCGCACGCGCAGCTGATAGCCGCCGTCGAAGGCCATGGGCGGGGAAGCGAAGCGGCCTTGCTCGTCGGTGAAGACGGTCAACGTGTGGGCGGGCTCGCCCCGTCGGAACGTGACCATGGCGCCCTCGACCGGCGCGCCTGCGTGGGTCACCGTGCCCTCGAACCGAGCCGTTTGATCGGCGGTGGCTGCGTCGGGCGCGGGGTCCGCGGTCGGCTCCGACGTGGCGAGCGCAGCAGATGCCGCGAGCACGAACATGAGCGAACAGACCAGCGCGCTGATCGACCGGCCGCATCGCATTGAGGGCAGCCAACGGCTGCTACAAGATGGTCGGGCTGCCGCAGCGGCGAGAAGGGGGCGATGACCGAGATGCATGGCGACGATCTCCGCTCGAAGGCGTCTCGACAATCTATCTCGTTTCGGGCGCGAATCCTCGTGGCAATGGCTTTCTGTGCGCTCGGGTGGCCGCTGTGGGGCTGCGCGGCGAAGGCGCCGGCACTCTCGCCGAGCACGTTCGGTGCTCGGCCCGCCGGCGCGCTCGAGGTCGAGCTGCGCTTCGATGGGGCGGCCGACCTCGACCTCCACGTCACCGATCCGCTGCTCGAAACCGTCTACTTCGGCAATTCACCCAGCACGCGTGGCGACCGCCTCGATCGCGACGTGCGCTGTGAGCGCGCCAGCGAGGGTGACGAACGCCGTGAGACGGTGCGCTTCGAAGAGCCCCTCGAGGGGGTCTACCGGGTGGGCATCGACTATGTGAAAGCCTGTCGTCGCCTGGGCAAGACCGCCGACTACGTCGTGCGCGTCGTCGGACCCGGGATCGAGCTCGAACACGGCGGGCGGATCGAGCCCGGGCACTTCGATCACAAGGCACTCGAGTTCGACTGGCCCGCGCGCGAGCGCGCCAACGGGGCGGTGTCGGACTGAGGCGGCGTCCGCCCTCGCGCCGCCCCCCGATCGCATCGATCGGGTCGGCGATGCGCTGGGTCACTGCACGCGGCGGGCGAGCTGGCCGAGGGGTCACACGATCTTCGACGTGTGCTCGCCCCAGTACTTGTCGCGCAACAGCCGCTTGTAGAGCTTGCCCGTTGGCAGCCGCGGCAGCTCGGCTTCGAAGTCGATCGAGCGCGGCATCTTGTAGCCGGCCAGGTGCTCGCGGCAATGAGCGAGCAGGGCTTCGCGCGTGGCGTCGCTCTCGTCGACGCCGGGCATCAGCTGAACGACCGCCTTCACCTCTTCGCCCATGTCCTCGTTCGGGACGCCGAAGACGGCAGCGTCTGCGATGAGCTCGTGGGTGATCAGGCAGTCCTCGATCTCCTGCGGATAGATGTTCACGCCGCCCGAGATGATCATGTACGCCTTGCGGTCGGTGAGGAAGAGGTAGCCGTCCTCATCCACGTAGCCCATGTCGCCGAGTGTGCTGCGGCCCCCGTCGCGTCGGCTGTCGGCCGTCTTCCCCGGGTCGTTGTGATACTCGAACTCGGCGCCGCCCCTGAAGTAGACGGTCCCGGGCTCTCCCGGCGGCAGCACGCGGCCCTCGTCGTCCATGATGTCGATCTTCGCTTCGCCGATCGCCTGGCCGACCGAGCCCGGCTTCTTCAGCCAGTCTTCACTGTGGATGATCGTGGCACCGTTGCCCTCGCTGCCCGCGTAGTACTCGGAGAGGATGGGGCCCCACCACTCGATCATCTGGTGCTTCACGGCGACGGGGCAGGGGGCGGCGGCGTGGATCGCCATCTCGAGGGAAGAACCGCTGAAGCTCGCGCGATCGTCCTCGGGCAGCTTCAGCATGCGGCTGAACATGGTCGGCACCCATTGGCTGTGGGTCGCGCCATGGATGTCGATCGCGCGCAGCGCCTCGGCAGCGTCGAACTTCTCCATCACGACGACGGTTCCTCCGAAGGCCAGCGTCGCGTTGCAGAAGGCATTGGGCGCTGCATGGTACAGGGGAGCCGGTGAGAGGTAGACCATGTCCTTGCGCCAGCCGAAGAGCATGCCCATGAGTGCTGGGGCGAGGCTGTCAGCCGGCGTCTCGTCGGGCAGCGGACGCATGATGCCCTTGGGCCGGCCCGTCGTGCCCGACGAGTACATCATGACGGCGCCCATCGTCTCGTCCTCGAGACGCTTGGTGTCCTGATCGGCGATGGCCTCGAGGTAGTCGTCGTAGCCATCGATCGCGCCGCCGACCATCAGATAGGTCTCGACGGCGGGGACGGCGAACTCGCCGCGCAGCCCCTCGGCCACTTCGGCCTTGGCCCGGCTGCCCACGAAGGCCCGCGCGCCGCAGTCGTCGATGATGTAGGCCGCCTCTTCGGCCGTGAGATAGCTGTTGATCGGTGTGACGTAGAGGCCCGAGCGAAGCGCCGCCCAGCCGATCTCGAGGAAGTGCGCGTTGTTCTCGATCAGCATCGCGATGTGATCGCCGCGCCTCAGCCCGGCATCGCGAAACAGTCGGGCGAGCTGGGTCGATCGCCGGTCGAGCTCTCGGTAGGTCACGACCTCGCCCGAGCCGTGCATGATGACGGCGGGCTTGTCCGGCTGCTCTTCGACGTAGTTCCCGGGGTACATGGGCGCGCTCCTCGTGTTCGGCAGGGCCCACGATGATCCCCGGCCGGCGGGCATGCGACAAGACCCACGCGGGCGGTCTGGCGCGGGGGGTGACCGGGCGCGAGCGGGTGGATTCCGAGGCAGTGAACCTGCCGTTGTTTCGTGCCCGTTCGCGGTCGCCTCGCCTATGCTCGGTCGGCCGGCCGAGCCGACGCGAGGGGGAAGCGCGATGAGCCAAGCAGAGACGCCGACCGGCGCCGAGGCCGAGGAGGCTCCGGGGCTCGTGTCACCGGGCCGAGCCCGGTACGCCCTCGCACTGCTTCTCGCGGTCTACATCTTCAACTTCATCGATCGCCAGATCCTCTCGATCCTGCTCGAGGACATCAAGCGCGAGATCGACCTCTCCGACACGCAGCTCGGGTTGCTGGGCGGCATCGCGTTCGCGCTCTTCTACACCTTTGCCGGCATCCCGATCGCGCGCTGGGCCGACTTCGGATCGCGCCGGCTCATCATCACGATCGGGCTGACCACGTGGAGCCTGATGACGGCGATCACTGGCCGGGCGTCGAGCTTCGCCGGCTTGATCGCGGCGCGCATCGGTGTCGGCATCGGAGAGGCGGCCGGCTCACCGCCTTCGCACTCGCTCATCACCGATTACTTCCCGGTCTCGCAGCGCGCGCGCGCGTTGTCGATCTACTCGGCGGGCATCTACATCGGGGGGGCACTCGGCACGCTGATCGGCGGCTGGGTCGGCCAGTACTTCGGCTGGCGCGTCGCGTTCCTCGTGGTCGGTCTGCCCGGGGTCGCGCTCGCTGTGCTCGTCGCGACGACGCTACCCGAGCCGCGGGTCGATGGGCGCAACGAGGGGGGCGCTCGAGCTGCCCGTGCCGTCGTGGCACCGACGACGGGCTCGTCGCCGGGCGAGGTCATCCGCTACATGCTCGCGCGGCGCTCCTTCATCCAGATGTCGCTCGCCGCCGCGCTGCATTCGTTCGTCGGCTACGGCGTCGCATTCTTCAACGCGGCTTTCTTCATGCGCATTCACGGGATGACGAAGCCCGAGGTGTCGAGCTTCTTGTTCTTCGTCGGCTTGATCGGTGCGGTCGGGGTCTACGGCGGCGGTTGGCTCGTCGACCGCCTTCGAGACCGAGACGTGCGATGGGCGGTCTGGGTGCCCGGCATCTCGACGCTGCTCGGAGCGCCGATCGCGGGCTGCATCTACTTGCTCGGTGATCCGTACGTCGCGATGGTGCTGCTCTTCCCGGCCGCGGTTCTCGGGGCGATGTACCTAGGGCCGACATTCGCGATGACCCAGAGCATCGCGAAGCCGCACATGCGGGCGCTCGCCTCGGCCGTTCTGCTCTTCATCATCAACCTGATCGGCCTCGGTCTCGGGCCCTCGGCGACGGGTGCGCTGAGCGACGCGCTGGCGCCCCGCTTCGGCGACGAATCGCTCCGCTACGCGCTCGTGATCCTCGTCGTCGGCGGCAACATCTGGTCGGCGGTTCACTACGGACTCGCCGCGAAGAATCTGCGCGCCGATCTCGCGACCGCGAACGAGTGATCCCGGCTGCGCCTGCGGGCGTTGCGCCCGCTCAGCCCCGCACCTCGACCTCGGCGGTCGACCGAATGTCGCGGCTCGAGCCACCGACACGCAGCTCGTAGCGACCGGGTGCGACGCGCCAGGCGTGGGCCTCGGCATCCCAATACGAGAACGCACGGGCGTCGACCTCGAGCTCGACGTCGCTGCGGTGGTGCCCACCGAGCTCGAGCTTTGCGAAGGCGCGCAGCTCCTGGTCGGGGCGAGACACGCCGTCGTCATCGATGCGATGCACGTAGAGCTGGACCACCTCCTGGGCCGTCATCTCGCCGGCGTTGGCGATCTCGAGCGACACCGTGCACGGCTCGCCCGCGTCGATCTGTTCGGGGACGGTCAGGGCCGAGTACACGAACTCGCTGTAGCCGAGCCCGTGACCGAACGGGATCGCTGGCTCGATGCCGCTCGTGTCGTAGTGGCGGTAGCCGATGCGCAGACCTTCGGTGTACGGCGCGTGGCCATCGCTGCCGGGGTAGCTCTCGTTCGCCGGCGTGTCCTCGATGCGCCTCGGCCAGCTCGTCGGCATGCGACCGCCGGGAGAGCATCGCGCCATGAGAACGTCGGCGAGGGCGTGGCCGAACTCCTGGCCGGGGAACCATGTGAGCAGCAGCGCGCGGCAATCGTCGAGCCAGGGCATCGTGACGGGCGCGCCGGCATTGAGCACGACGACGGTGTCGGGGTTCGCTTCGATCACGCGCCGAACGAGCTCGTCCTGATCGCCGGGCAACGCGATGTCGGTGCGATCGTTGCCCTCGGTCTCCCAGTCGTTGTTCGTGCCGATCACGAGCACGACGGCGTCTGCATCGGCGGCGACCGCGACGGCTTCACCGATCAGATCGTCGGGCTCGGGGGGCCGCATGCCGAACTGCAGCCCGCACACGCCCCCGGCGCCCGGGGTCTGGTAGTCGACTCGAAAGAGGTGCTGCTCGCCGGCTTCGAGCGTGACCTCGCCCTGCTTCTCCTTCGAGCCCATGCCGAAGAACGCGTCGCCGCGCTCCTGGTGATCCCAGTTGTCGATGAGCAGCTCGTCGTCGACATAGAGACGGCTCTTGCCGAACGAGAGCAGGCCGAAGGTATGGGTGCCCGAGACGTCGGGGGTGAAGGTGCCCGTGTATCGCATCGTGAAGGCGTTCGGATCGACGGCCTCCGAGAACTGGCCCATCACGAGCGCCTGGCAGCGCTTGACGACCCGCGTCTCGACGACGTCGGTGTCGAAGCCGTTCCCGTTTCGGTACTCGACCAGCAGGCCGGGCCGGTCGCTCTCATCGGCGGGGCGCAGCATCTCGGGCGGGATCCCGGGCAGGTACTTGTCGATGTGGGTGCCCACCGAGTAGTCGACCTCGACGTCGTCGCCGAGCGCGGCCTCGATGGCCTGGAGCGGATGTGAGACATGATGCGGCTTGACGCCCGAGCTGCCGCCGCCCTGGATGATCCCGGTCTTCGCATTCGGACCGATCACCGCGAGCTTGCGCAGGCCGGGCGCGCCGAAGGGAAGGACCCCGTCGTTCTTCACGAGCACCATCGCCTCGGCGGCGGCGCGCCGTGCGAGCGCGCGATGCTCGGGGCGGTCGTCGCTGCGCTCCTCGACCTCGTCGGGTGCGTCGAAGCGCCCCGACCAGAACGTGACGCGCAACAGGCGACGCACCATGTCATCGATGTGCGCCTCGTCGACCGCGCCTTCCTTCACCGCCTGGAGCAGGGGTTCGCCGCGGGTCGGGCAGGGGCCCGGCATCGCGAGATCGAGGCCGCCGCGCGCGTTCTCGACCGTCTCCTTCGCGGCGCCCCAGTCGCTGACGACGAAGCCTTCGAAGCCCCATTCGGCCTTCAAGACGTCGCGGAGCAGCTCGGCGTGGCTCGATGCGAACGTGCCGTTGATCTGGTTGTAGGCCGACATGATCGAGCCGGTGCCGGCCTCACGCACGGCGGCCTCGAACGGCGGCAGATAGAGCTCGCGCAGAGTGCGCTCATCGACGTCGCTCGAGATCGTGTGGCGCTCGAACTCGGTGTCGTTGCAGACGTAGTGCTTGATGCAGGCCGACACGCGCTCGCTCTGGAGACCCTCGATGAAGCCCACGGCGATCCGCGACGTGAGGTGGGGATCCTCCGAGTAGCACTCGAAGTGTCGCCCGCCGACGGGGTGGCGATGGAGGTTCACGGTCGGCCCCAGCAACACCTGGGCGCCCTTGCTCCGGGTCTCGTGTGCGAGGGCGCGGCCGACGTCTCGCATGAGCTCGGGGTTCCAAGTCGCGCCCAGGGCGCTGCCGACGGGAAAGCAGAGTGCGGTCGCGCCCGAGACGCCATCGCCGCGTGCACCGTTCGGGCCATCGGTCACCTTGATCGGCGGGATCCCGAGGCGTTCGACGCCGGTCGAGTGCCAGATGCCGCTGCCGTCGCACATCGAGA
Source organism: Myxococcota bacterium (assembly GCA_965250285.1). GTDB lineage: Bacteria > Myxococcota_A > UBA9160 > UBA9160 > UBA4427 > CAYYSY01. The sequence goes on along the minus strand of OZ252299.1, from coordinate 2,874,530 downwards.
CCTTCTCTTCGAGGGTCAGCTGCGCCACCAGCTCGTCGATGCGCTTCTCGGTGGTCTCGTCCGTGATCGATCGGGCGGGCATGGGGGCTCCCTGCGCCTGCCTCGGCGCTTCGAAAGGGCGGGGCGGTGATCGCGGGGTGGGCGGGCCGCGTGATCAGCCGCGCATGAACTCGCCGGCGTTCACCTGGATCGTCTCACCCGTGACCATGCGCGCGCGGTCCGAGCAGAGGAAGGTGCACATCTCGGCGACGTCGTCGTCGCGCGGAATCTCGCCGAGGGGCATGTTCGAAGTGATCTCGTCGATGATGGTCTGCTCGTCGACCTTGCGCTCGCTGGCCTGCCACTGGACGTACATCTGCACGGGCGGGCCCCACATCCAAGTCGGGATCACCATGTTCACGCGGATCTTCTTCGGGCCGAGCTCTTCGGCCATGTGATACATCGCCGAGATCAGCGCGCCCTTCGAGGAGGCATAGGCGATCTGCTTGTTCGGCGGCGGCAGCCACATGCTGAGCGAGCCGACCAGGATCACGGCCCCGCCGCCCGCGGCCTCGATGTGCGGCGTGCAGGCCTTCGCGACGTTCGCGCTGCCGATGACGTTGGTCGTGAGCGCCGTCGTCCAGTCCTCGGTCGAAGTGCTCTCGAGGGTGCCGAACAGGGTGTCGAAGGCGGCGACGTTCACCACGCCGTGGAGCGCGCCGAAGCGGTCGGTGGCGGTCTGGGCGAAGGCCTCACACGTCGAGGCATCGGTGACGTCCATACGGCAGATCGCGACGCGCTTGCCGTCGGGGTCGAGCTCGGCCGCCGTCGTCTCGAGCTTCTCCTGGGTGCGTGCACCGAGCACGACGTTGGCCCCGTCGCGCAGCGCGCAGGCGGCGACCTCCTTGCCGAGGCCGGGGCCGGCCCCCGATACCGCAATCGTCTTGCCTTCGAGAATCATCGGGCGCTCGCTCCTCCGGTCGGCCGCCGGCGCGTGCAGACGTGCGCGCGCGGGCTCCCGATGGCACCGCGTACCCTCGTGGCCGTCAAGGGGCGACGGGGCTCGGCTGCCCGAGGAAGGCGCCTCCGGTCAGTCGAGGATCTCGTTCTGGGTGATCTGATCGAGGCTCTGTCGCCGACGCAGCAGCTTGAGCTCGCCGCGCTCGGTGAGCAGCACCTCGGGTGCTTCCGGGAACGAGTTGTAGTTCTTGCCCTGGAGCCCCGAGCAGTAGGCACCGGCCCCGCCGATCACGAGCGTGTCGCCGGGGCGAGCCGCAGGCAGGCGCCGCGGGGCCAGACCTTCGGGGTTGCCGGGCTCGGGGGTCAGCATGTCGCCGCTCTCGCAGCAGTGCCCAGCCACGAGCGTGTCGCGCACGGGCCGCGCGGTGTCCCCGTCGGCGGGCACGAGGTCGATCGGGTGCTGCGCACCATACAGGTTCGGTCGCAGCAGCTCGGTCATGCCGCTGTCGACCTTGATGAAGTGGTAGCCGCCTTCCCCGGTGTCGACGACGTCGATTACGTTGGCGAGGATCACGCCGGCGTTCGCGACCAGGAACGTGCCGGGCTCGATCTCGAGGTGCAGCTTGCGCCCCTGGCGCGTTTCGAAGTCTTCGAACATCGGCAGGACCGCCTCGCCGATCTCCTGCAGGTCGGCCGAGGTTTCGCTCGGCAGGCGCGCGACCTTGAAGCCGCCCCCGAGCGAGAGCCGTGTCACGTCGGGCATCCGCGCGGCGATGTCGAGCGACAGCGTGGCGCAGTGCTTCCACACCTCGGGGTCGCCCCCCGAGCCGATGTGCGTGTGCATGCCCGAGAGCTTCAGCTGGAACTCGCTCGCGATCTCGAGCAACTCGGGCAGCTTCTCGTGCCAGATGCCGAAGCTCGAGCTCGGCCCCCCGACGTTCGTTCGGTTGTTGTGCCCCGAGCCGAGGCCGGGGTTGATGCGCAGCGACACCTCGGTGCCGGGAAAGAGCCGGCCGTAGGCCTCGAGCTGGTTCGGGCTGCAGGCGTTGAAGAGCACGCCGCGGTCGACGAGCCCCTTGAGATCCTTCGGGAGCTCCTGCGCGGTGATCTGGATCTGCTCGGGCGGTACGCCCGCGGCGATCGCGCGCTCGGCCTCGAAGCCGCTGCTCGCGTCGATGTGCAGACCGGCTCGGTTGAGCAGGCGCACGATGCCGCCGGTCGGCAGCGCCTTCATCGCGTATCGCACCGTCAGGCCCGACCGGTTCGGGAACGCCAGCGCCGCGCGCGCCTGGGTCAGCAGGGTGGCCTCGTCGTAGACGTAGACCGGGGTGCCGTGGTCGGTGCGGATCCGCTGGATCTGCTCGGCGCTCAGAAAGGACATCGGGGGCGGAACCTCCGGGGCTTGGATGCTGCGCGCGGCCTCGCGGCGGCGGCCCCGCGCAGCATGCCGAAGAGAGGCCCGGCCGCGGGACGGGCCGGGGGTCGGCAGCGGGGACGCAGACGCACCGGCCGAGCGGTCGAACGGGGGCGGCGTGCGCCTCGACCATAGCCGAAACCCTCGAAAAACGGTTCCACGCTCTACACTTGACGCCCCGTCAGATATAGGGCTGAATTCGGGGGCGCCCCGCGCTGGGCCGAGGAGACGCGTCGATGATCTCGACGGACGGCAGCCCCGACGGCGACCGCTATCCCTTCCCCGCCTATCCGAACGGCTGGTTCCGCGTCGTGTACTCGGCGGATCTCGCCCCCGGCGAGGTCCAGCCGCTCTCGTACTTCGGCCGAGACCTCGTCGCCTGGCGCGACGAGGCGGGCGAAGCCCACGTCTTCGACGCCTACTGCCCGCACCTCGGTGCGCACCTCGGCTACGGCGGCCGCGTCGAAGGTCGCGCGATCCGCTGCCCGTTCCACGCGTGGAAGCTCGACGCGAGCGGACGCTGCACCGAGATTCCCTACGCGAAGCGCATCCCGCCGAACGCCGAGATCAAGAGCTGGCCCGTGCTCGAGCGCAATGGGATCGTCTTCGTCTGGTACCACGCCGACGACGCCGCGCCGACGTACGAGATCCCGGCGCTCGAAGGCGTGGACGACGCCGACTGGCGTCCGCTCGAAGTGCACCATTGGCACATGCGCGCGCGCTGGCTCGACATGAATGAGAACTGCGTCGATGCAGCGCACTTCAAGTACGTTCATGGCGTTCTGACGATCCCGACCGCCGAGGTCGTCGAAGATCGCCACACGTTCAAGGTCACGTCGCGTTTCACGCAGAAGGCGCCCGGTGACGCGACCGCCGAAGGCGAGCTCACGACGATGGAGCACGGGCCGGGCTTTCAGCACGTGACCCAGGGCGGCGTCATCGACTCGCTGCTCATGAACACCGCCACGCCGATCGACGAGGACTACACCGACGTGTCGTTCGCCTACTCGGTCAAGACCGAGGGCGACCCGCGCAAGGAGAAGCTCGCCACGAAGATCGTGGCCGACCTCGTCCACCAGTTCGAGAACGACCGGACGATCTGGGAGAACAAGGCGTGCTGGCGTCGACCGCGACTCTGCGACGGCGATGGGCCGGTCACGCAGTACCGAAAGTGGTACGCCCAGTTCTTCTCGGAGGGCAGCTGAGCCGCGAATGCGCGGCCGGGGCCGGTGCGGTGCGCGCCTGCGCGCGCCGCTGAGGCGCCGCGCCAACCGCGCGTCGCCCCGAGGGCGCGCAATCTGGCAGACTGATTCCCGCAACTTCCTGCAGTTGCTCTGAAAATTTACCTTCCTGAGAAGACAATCGCAGCCGTCCTCGCTAAGGTGCTCCGCATGACAGCTCCCCTCCGTACTCCCATGAAGGTGGTGCCGCAGACCGGCCGTCAGGCCGTGCCCGAGCGGTACCGTGACGAGATGGGCGACGCCGACCTCGATGTCGCGACCATCATGATGACTCTCGCCCGGCTCTCCCGGCAGGTGCAGGAGAACTACCAGAACGACCTGCGCACGCTGCGGACGAACTACTCCGAGTATGCGGCTCTGCACGCGCTCGTGATGGCCGGCGCGCCGTATTCGATGTCGCCGTCGAAGCTCAACGAGTGGGTCGGCCTCTCGTCGGGCGGCATCACGAAGACGGTGGACCGGCTCGAGTCGGACGGCATGATCGTTCGCTCGCCCGACCCGAACGACGGTCGAGGTGTGCTCGTGACGCTGACCGAGCGCGGGCGCCGCAAGGCCGAGCGCATCTTCGAGGTCGGCCTGTCCCTCTACGGGGGACTGCTCGCGCACCTCGACGACGAAGAGCGGTCGACGATCGCCCGCGCGCTCGGGCTGCTGCTCGACGCGTTCGAGGGCGGCGAAGGTCACCGCAACGCCAGCTGATCCAGCGCCGCCGGGCCGCCCCGCCTGTGGGTGGCCCGGCGGCAGCTCATTCGACCGCCCGTCGCAACCCGGCGGGCGTTCTTTCGTCTGGGTCCCGGTTCGTCCGACGCTCGGCCGGTGCGTCGTCTCGGCCTCGCCGCCTGCGATATCGTGGGGGCATGAAGGCCGCCGTCTACTACGAAACCGGGGATCCCGACGTCTTCCGCTACGAGGACGTCCCCGATCCAGTGTGTGCCCCGAACGGCGTCGTGATCGACGTCGAGGTCATCTCGATCGAGGGAGGCGACACGCTGAATCGCCGCGGCGGCGAGATGCCTGCGCGGCCGCACATCGTCGGCTACCAGAGCGCCGGGACGATCCGTGAGGTCGGCGCCGAGGTCGACGACCGCGAGGTCGGCGATCGCGTCGTGTGCATCGACGTGCACGGGTCGCACGCCGCGCGCCGGGCCGTGCCGGCCGGCGCGACCTGGCTGCTGCCCGGCGGCCTTGCGATCGAGAAGGCTGCGGCCGTTCCGATCCCGGTGGGCACGGCTGACGACTGCCTGTTCGAGTTCGGACGACTGCAGGCCGGCGAGACGGTGCTCGTGCAGGCCGGCGCGGGCGCGCTCGGCATGGCGGCCATCCAGCTGGCGAAGCAGGCCGGCGCCACCGTGTTGGCCACGGCTTCGTCGGCCGAGAAGCTCGATCGGCTGAAGGCGTTCGGGCTCGACCACGGCATCGACTACGTGAAGGACGACTTCGTGGCGGCGGCCCGAGCAGCCACCGGCGGCCGCGGGCCCGATCTCGTCGTCGACAGCGTCGGCGGCCGCACCCTCGAGCGCAGCATCGAGTGCGCGGCCTACCGGGGCCGCATCGTGACCGTCGGCGACGCCGGCCGCGACGTCGATCCGCCTCGGGTCGCCGGGCTCCGGCCGGCGAACAAGACGCTTGTCGGCGTGTTCCTCGGTGCCGAGCTCTTCTTCGCGCCCGACCGTGTGCACCCGATGATCGAGCGGCATCTCGCCGCGGTCGCGCGCGGCGACCTCGAGATCGTGATCGACCGTGAGTATGCGCTCGCCGAAGCGGCCGAGGCCCATGCCTACATCGAGTCTCGCGCCGCATTTGGTAGGGTGCTGCTGCGCCCCTGAAGAAGCCCCGAACCTCGCGCCCCCGCCGGACCACGCGCCGGCTGACGAAGGATCCCGTGTCGAACCGCCAAGACGACAAGGCGAAGCAGGCCGCTGCGCAGCAGAACGACGCCGGCGAGGGCGAAGGGCCCGCGCGCGGCAAGGACTTCATCCGGACGATCATCGACGAAGACCTCGCGAGCGCGAAGCACGACCGAGTCGCCGTGCGCTTCCCGCCCGAGCCGAACGGCTATCTGCACATCGGTCATGCGAAGTCGATCTGCCTGAACTTCGGCATCGCAAGCGAGTATCCGGGCGCGACGTGCAATCTGCGCTTCGACGACACGAACCCGGCGGCCGAGTCGAACGAGTTCGTCGAGGGCATTCAGGAAGACGTCCGCTGGCTCGGTTTCTCGTGGCAGGGCGATCTCAAGTTCACGTCCGACTACTTCGACCAGCTGCACGCCTGGGCGGTCGAGCTGATCGAGAAGGGGCTCGCGTTCGTCGACGATCAGAACGCCGACGAGATTCGAGCGAACCAGGGCTCGCTCACCCAGCCCGGTACGCCGAGCCCCTACCGCGACCGGAGTGTCGAAGAGAACCTCGAGCTCTTCGGTCGAATGACGAAGGGCGAGTTCGCCGAGGGCGAGAAGGTGCTGCGCGCCAAGATCGACATGGCGTCGGCGGTCCTCGTGTTCCGAGACCCGATCCTCTACCGGATCGTGAACACGCCGCATCACCGCACGGGCGACGACTACCACGTGTACCCGATGTACGACATGGCCCACGGCTACTCGGACGCCATCGAAGGCATCACGCACTCGCTGTGCACGCTCGAGTTTCAGGATCACCGCCCGCTCTACGACTGGCTGCTCGATCACGTCGAGACGCCGGCGCGCCCGCGCCAGATCGAGTTCGCTCGACTCGGGCTCACCTATACGGTGATGAGCAAGCGCCTGCTGAAGCAGCTCGTCGAGGGCGGGCACGTGACGGGCTGGGACGACCCGCGTCTGCCGACGCTGCGGGGGCTCAGGCGGCGGGGTTACACGGCGGCGGCGCTCCGATCGTTCTGCGAAGGCATCGGGGTCACGAAGAGCGACGCGACCATCGAGATGGCGCGGCTCGAAGCCGAGATTCGACAGGATCTCAACAAGCACGCCGAGCGCCGCATGGCGGTGCTGCGGCCGCTCAAGCTGGTGGTCGAGAACTATCCCGAGGGCGAGAGCGAGACGCTCGACGCGGTGAACAACCCCGAGGACGAGTCGGCGGGAAAACGCGCGGTGCCCTTCGGCCGCGAGCTCTGGATCGAGCGCGATGACTTTCTCGAAGACCCGCCGAAGAAGTTCTTCCGCATGGCGCCCGGGCGGGAGGTGCGGCTTCGCTACGCGTACTTCGTCACCTGCACCGGCGTCGTGAAGGACGAGTCGGGCGAGGTCGTCGAGGTGCGCTGCACCTATGACCCCGAGACCCGCGGCGGCGATGCGCCCGATGGTCGCAAGGTGAAGGGGACGATCCACTGGGTCTCGGCCGAGCACGCAGCCGACGCCGAGGTGCGCCTCTACGACAAGCTGTTCACGGTCGAAGACCCGGCACGTCCGCCCGAGGGGCAGACCTTCATCGATCTGCTGAACCCCGACTCGCTCGAGGTCGTCTCGGGGGCGAAGCTCGAGCCGTCTCTGGCCGACTGGGCGGTGGGGCAGGGCTGCCAGTTCGAGCGCACGGGCTACTTCTGCCTCGACCCCGACTCGAAGCCCGGCGCGCTCGTCTTCAACCGCACCGTGACCCTGCGCGACAGCTGGGCCAAGATCGCCAAGAAGTAGGGGGCGCGCGGCGCCTCCGCTCACCAGGAGACCTCGAATGGCTCGCTACGGCATGACGATCCCGATGGCAGGGGTGCCCCTGCACGCTCACCGCGAGTGGTTCGAGGAGATGGTCGACCTCGGCTACACCGACTTCTGGTCGTCGGAGGCGAATGGGCACGACGGCTTCACGCCGCTCTCGATGGCGGCTGCGTGGGCCCCGACGGCGCGTCTCGGCGTCGCGATCATTCCCGCGTTCACCCGCGGCCCGGCGCTGATGGCTCAGTCGGTGGCGAGCCTGGCCGATGCGGCGCCCGGCCGCTTCGTCATGGGCATCGGCACGAGCTCGGACGTCATCGTCGGACGCTGGAACGGGATCCCGTTCGAGAAGCCCTACCAGCGCACCCGCGACATGGTGCGCTTCCTTCGAAGCGCGCTGGCCGGTGAGAAGGTCGACCACGAGTACGAGACGTTCACCGTGCGGGGCTTTCGCTCGGGCGTTGCACTCGAGCAGCAGCCGAAGATTCTCGTCGCCGCTCTGCGCGAAGGCATGTTGAAGCTGGCGGGGCGCGAAGGCGACGGCGCGATTCTGAACTGGCTCTCGGCCGAAGACGTGAAGCAGGTCGTTCCGTTCGTTCATGCAGGCGGCGAGGGCAAGGAGATTGCGGCACGCATCTTCGTGCTGCCCATCGAAGACCGCGCGACGGCGCTCGCCATCGGCCGCCGTGCGGTTGCGGCCTACCTGAACGTGCCGGTCTATGCGGCGTTCCACGAGTGGCTCGGTCGGGGCGACGCGCTCGCGGGGATGTGGAAGCTGTGGAAGGAAGGGGACCGCGCCGGCGCCCTCGAGGCGATCCCCGAAGACGTGGTCGACGCCCTGATCATCAACGGCGCACCTGGGCACTGCCGAGAGCAGATCGAGGCCTATGTCGAGGCCGGTGTGGATACACCCGCGCTCGCGATTCTGCATGCGGGCGACCTGCGCCAGGCGGTCCGTGACCTCGCACCCCGCGCCTGACTCCGCCTGATACTGGCCACGAGCGTGCCAGAGTCTGCGAATTCAGGTTCTCGCCTTATTCAAGCGACCTCGATTTCGAGTTGCACACCGGAATGCGTCGCTCCCCCCCGTATGGGGGGTGTGCGTTTTCTCGGTGCTTTGTAGGGTGATTTGGCCATCGGTTCCCGGCTTCTTGCCGCGCGCCCCGTCTGCCGTCGGGGCCAACGACCCGAAGGCCGTTTCGCATCCTCGAGCGTGAGAACGCTCGTCGACCCGATCTGGTGCGTATCGGGGTGAAGCGGTCGATTCGGTGCTCGGGCAGGGGGTCGGCGCTGGATTCGTCGGCTTGCGTCGCCGGCACCAGCATTCGATGCGCGAGGGGCTGCGACCGGGGCGACGGTCGCAGTCGAGGTGGGTCTCTATGAGCCGCATTCCCTTCAGGGTCCGGCGACCAGGGGCCTGACGCCGGGGCGAGCCGCCGCAGCCGCCCCGGCGTCACTTTCTGGTCAGCCCGAGAGAGCCCACCCAGCCCGCCAGGCAACCGACTCCACAGCGATGGAGCGATGGAAGGTCGACGGCGCCGAGGGCGCCGTCAGCGACCGGCCGTCTCGACGCGATACCGAAGGCGGTGCCGTCCGGCGCGGAGGCGGTGACGCGCATGTGTGTCGGGGCCGCAGCTCGCGCTCCCGAGGCCTCGCTGGCCCACATCGAGGTGCACGACCACGTCGTCGGTGCGATCGATCTCGTTCACGTGGTTGGCCTGGCTGAGCGCATGGGCCGTCGCATGCCCCACCGAGAAGTCGAATCGCTTGTGGCCGACGAAGCGCAGCCCGCGCTTCGAGTCGTCGCAGAGCTCGAACCAACGCGTGTCGATCTTGTTGCCGTGCTCCTGGGGGACCACGTAGGGCACGTACTGCTCGGTCACGCTGCCCTCGAAGATGCCGATGCGGGCACCGGCCCTTCGGTCTGCATAGCTCTCGTGCGGACCGAGCCCGTGCCAGCGCAGCGCTTCGAGTGCCGCATCGGCGCGGGCGACCACGCCGATGCGCGGCCAATCGATGAGGGCTTCGCCGAGCTCGAAGCGGTGATCGAACTCGATGGCGCCGTCGGGATGAAGCGTGCAGCGCGTCTCGACGCGCAGTTGCCCGTTGTCGGCACTCACGTCGGCGACCGGGATCGTCGCCTGCTGCACCCGCGTGACGCGAGCGGTGCCCCCGCGCTGCGCGCGCACGTCGAGCCGGGTCGTGTCGAGTGAGAGCTCGTGAAGGCCCCACTCGAGCCAGCGCGTGACCTGGCGCCCGGCGAGCACGCCGTACGAGATGAGCCCGTCGTTGTCGATCGGTGCGCGCCAGAAGGTCGGCTCAGGTCCGGCGTGCAGCAGCGTTCTGTCGCCGCGCCTGAGTGCGCCGAACGCCCCACTGTCGGCGTCGACGTCGAGGCGGGTCTCGCCGGCCGCGAGAGTCCAGCCGCCGGGCGTTTCGTCGAGGGTGACGCGGGGGGGCGCAGACCGGGCCTTCGCGCGGGCGTGCGTGCGCGCGGGACGCGGCTGCCACGCCAACTGATCCCAGCCGATCTCGTGTCCCTTCGGCGCCCAGGGCGCGTCGCGCGCCGTCTCGAAGACGCAGGTCACGATGCACTCGCTGCCCTCGGGCGCTTCGGGTCGCCGAAGCGGAAGCTTCACCACCTCGCTCTCGCCGGGCGCCGTCCGCAGACGAGGGATCCGGCCCCGCTGCACGACGCGCCCCTCGACGAGCACCTCGAAGCGGCCCCGCAGCCAATCGAGACGGGTGAAGTCACCGAGGTTGTGCACACGCACTCGACCGCGGTCGAGATTCTCTGCGGTGACGCGGACAGGCTGCATCAGCTTCTTCGCTTCGAACATCGCCGGGTGAGGCTTTCGGTCGGGATTGCACAGCCCGTTGATGCAGAAGTTGCGATCGTTCGGCTCGTCGCCGAAGTCGCCGCCGTAGGCCCACCACGCCTGACCTTCGTCGTCGTGTCGGAGCAGGCCCTGGTCGATCCAGTCCCAGATGAAGCCGCCTTGCAGGCCATGGTGCGTCTCGAAGGCCGACCAGTAGTCGGAGAGGCCCCCGCAGCTGTTGCCCATGGCGTGGGCGTACTCGCAGAGGATCAGCGGTCGCTCGCCGCGGCGACGCCGGGCCCAGGCGACGATGTCCTCGACGGGCGCGTACATCGGGCAGACGATGTCGGAGGCAAACGGGTCGCGGTCGAGCGAGAACTCGAACGCGGGCTCGTAGTGGATCGGCCGATGCGGATCGACACTGCGGATCCACGCCGCCGCTGCGTCGTGCGTCGGCCCATAGCCCGCCTCGTTGCCGAGCGACCAGACGACGATGCTCGGGTGGTTCTTGTCACGCCGCACCATGCGCTCGGGCCGTTCGAAGAACGCGCGCTGGTAACGGGGGTCGTGACAGAGGCTTCGGAGGTGAGCGTGACTCTCGACGTTGGCCTCGTCCCAGACGTAGAGGCCGAGCTCGTCGCAGAGGTCGTAGAACGCCGGGTCGTTGGGGTAGTGCGCGGTGCGGACGGCGTTGAAGTTGAACTGCTTCATCAGCAGCAGGTCGGCACGCATGTCTTCGACCGTCACGGCTTTGCCACGTCGTTCGTCGTGATCGTGCCGATTGACGCCGCGAATCAGCACCGGGCGGCCGTTGATGCGAAGCTCGCGCCCGCCGATCTCGACGTGGCGAAAGCCCACGCGTGTCCGCGTCGCTTCGAGACACTGACCCTCCGCATCGAGCAGCGACACCACGAGGGTGTAGAGATGCGGCGCCTCACTCGACCAGGGCGATACGCGGCTCAGGGTCGAGCGCAGGTCGACGACATGTCCGGTGAACGCGTAGATGTTGCCGGCCTCGGGCACGTCGCCCTCGAGCGCGGGTGCGAGACGTGGGCGCCCGCGCGCGTCGAAGAGCTCGACGCGCACACGTGCGCCGCCCGGCCCGGTGTCGGGCACGCCCACCGTCGTGCGAACGCGCAGTCGGCCTGCGCCGCTCTCGAGGTCGAGGTCGGCGTCGATGTGGAGATCTTCGATGTAGCGCCGTCCGGTCGCGTAGGCGTAAACCTCCCGGTGCAGGCCGGCCATGAACCAGTGATCCTGGTCTTCGACGTACGTTGCATCCGACCAGCGCACGACCATGACGGCGAGCACGTTCTCACCGGCGACGAGATGCTCTGTGACGTCGAACTCCGACGGCAGTCGGCTGTCCTTGCCGAGCCCGACGGCGCGGCCGTTCAGCCAGACGTAGAGCACGCTCTCGGCGCCACCGAAGTGCAGCACGACACGCTCTCGTGCGAAGCCCCTCGGCAGCTTGAACGTGCGGCGATACAGACCGGTGGGGTTGTCATCGGGCACGTTGGGCGGCGGCCCCGGGAAGGGCATCCGCACGTTCGTATAGTGCGGGCGGTCGTAGCCCTGCATCGTCCAGTTGCCCGGCACGGCGATCGTGCCCCAGTCGGCGTCATCGAAGTCGCGCGCGATGAACGCCGGGTCGACGGCGTCGGGCGAGGGCGCGAGGCAGAAGCGCCAGTCGCCGTTCAAGGCGTGGAAGCGGGGCGAGTCGTCGCGTTCGCCCTCGCGCGCCAGGTCGGCGTCAGGGTAGGGCGTCGCTGTTGCGCGCGTGGTGAGCCGGCCGATACCCGTGCACTCGGGATCGCGCCAAGTCGAGAGCGCCCCGCCCGGCCGCACGAGCGTCCGCCATGCGCGTTCGGCGTCCGGGGTGGCTGCGTCGGTCGGCGGTGTGGCCTCGGAGCTCATTCGTACCCCAGCATCAGATAGGCCACGTAGCTCTGGTTGATCTGGCTGACGTAGCGCACGGGCTCGCGCTTGCGCAGCGCGAGCATCCCGAGCTCGACGTTCCTGAACCAGCGATTCGGATCGAGCCCCATCTCGGCGGCTTTCCTGCGCGCGCGCAGCACGTGGCGAGGCCCGGCATTGTACGCGGCGAGCATCATGCGGACGCGATCCTTCTCGTCCATCTCCTCGACCGGGTCGAAGTAGCGCCCCTTGATCCAGGCGAGATACTTGATGCCGGCGTGGATGTTGTTGCGCGCGTTCTTCTTGCCCTTCACGTTCGGGATGCCGACGTAGGGCTCGGCCGCTGTCTGCGGCTTGATCTGGAAGACCCCTGTCGCACCCGATCGATTCGTGGCCGACTGGTCGAAACGGCTCTCCTGCCAGGCGACCGCCGCCACGAGTCGCCAGTCGAAGCCGTAGTCGTCGGCGAGCTCGCGGAACGTGTCGTCGAAGGGCGAGATCGTCGTCTCGTCGCCTGCCGCGAGGTGCTTCTGAATCGGGTGGAGGTCACCAAAGTACGCCTGGAGCGCGAGGTTGCCGTGGAGTGAACCCTCCTCGTAGCGCGGCAGGAACCGGTCGATCTCGGCCAGCAGGGCCTTCGAGCCGAGCGGCACGACCCACGCGAGGGCACCGTTCTCGCGCAGTCGCACCGAAGACAACACCTGCAGCTCGGGATACGCCGCCGCCACTGCCTCGGCGACCATCGAGTCGGCCACCGTCCGCTCGATCGCGCCCTGGGCCACCAGCGACAGGATCCGTTCGGTCGTGAGATCGTCGTCGACCGTCTGGACGCGGATCGGCGGGCGGCCCTCGGCCTTCAGCTTGCGGTTCTGGTCGACGATGCTCTCGTAGTAGCTGCTGCTGCGTCGCACTGCGATCGTCTCGCCCGAGAGATCACGCAGGTTCTCGATGGCGGGCCCGTTGCGTCGCTGCACGACGACCTCGTCGACGGTGCGGTAGGGCTGGCTGAACTCGACGGCGGTGTCGCGACCCTCGGTGCGTGTGAGTCGCGCGGCGACCATGTCGCCGCGTCCCGAGAGCAGCATCGGAATCAGCTCCCCATCCGCGACGGGCAGAATCTCGAACTCGATCGGCGGCTGGCCCTTCGGTGCCGGGTGGCGTTTGTTCAGCTGTCGAACGAACGCCTTGACCATCTCGTACTGGAAACCGCGGGGGCGACCGCCGTCGAGGTAGTAGTCGAAGGCGCCGTGGGACGTGAGCACGCGCAGGTATCGCCGCTCGAGGATGCCGTCGAGGTCGGTTCGATACGCGGTGCCGAGATGATCGGCGAGGGGGTGACCCTGCGCGGCATCGCTCGCCGTATCCGACGCGTGGGCGGCGCCAGTTGAAAACGCAATGCCAGCGGGCACGAGCGCCAACGTGGCCAGGACGACACGCAACACGCGACGCGCATTGTCTCGCGCGTTCAGGCAGGCCGCGGTGATCGCCCCATGCCGCGTGCGTTGCGCACGAACGCGCGAACCCGAAACCGACCCGAAATCGCGAGGTTCCGCCGTGACCTTCGTCTCATGCGAGGCGGCTTCGAGGTGCGAGGCGAGGCTGTGCGCGTGCTGCGAGCGCGTCATTCGACCCGATTCTAGCGACCGAAAACGCCGGAACGCGCCGAGAAAAGCCACCACTCGTTGATTCTCTCCGCATATGCTGGTCGGGTTCGCCGGCCAACGTGACCCACCGGGTCGGATGGGGCACAACGCCAGCAAGGGAAACCAGGGCAAGCACGCCAGGCAGAACGAGTCCGGGCGAAGCAGGGGCCAGGGGAAGACGGAGACGCAATTGGCACGGGGCAATGTGAAGTGGTTCAACGAGCAGAAGGGATACGGCTTCATCACGCCGGATGACGGCGGCAAGGATCTCTTCGTCCACTACTCGAACATCGTCGGTGACGGCTATCGCAATCTGCAGGATGGGCAGGCCGTCGAGTACGACGCGGCCCAGGGACGCAAGGGGCCCGAGGCGCAGAACGTCCGCGCGGTCTGACGGGATCGCGTCGGTCGAGGGGATGCGAGACCGACGAAGATCCTGGAAAGACCTGTGAAGGATCTGTGAGCATCGAGAGGGGGCTGCCTGGGGGCGGCCCCCTCTTCGTTTTCCTGCACCGGCGGCGCCCACTCGATGCCGAAGCCCCGCCTGTCGAGGTTGCGTCGGCCGCCGACCTGGGCTGCCCTCCGGTCATGGACGAAGCCGGCGTGCACGTGATCGAGGACTGGCGCCGACCCCGCTTGCCCTTCGCGATGAAGGCGCTGAACGCGGTCGGTGCGCCCTTTGCGAGGGGCCTCGTCTCGCTCGAGCCGGGGCGGCTGCTCGACGCGGCCGCGAAAGAGACCGGCCTGAACGACTTCGGCGACGAGCGCTTCCTCGAGCCGCTGGGCGTCTTGACGAGTGCGCTCGAGAAAGAAGTGCCGCTCCATGCGCTGGGCCGCTTCGGTGCCCGCCAGCTGCTGCTGCAGCTGCTGCGATCGCGGCTGCGGGTCGAAGCGCTGATCCGCGTCCATCCCGAGATCGAGCGCGAAGAGATCCGTGCGCCGATCTTCATCGTCGGGCTGCCGCGCACGGGCACGACGCATCTGCACAACCTGATCGCCCAGGATCCCGCGCTGCGCTCGCTGCCGTACTGGGAGAGCATGGATCCGGTGCCGGCGGATCTCGCCCGCGGCGAGGTCTCGCCGGACGATCCCCGCATCAGAGCGTGCCAGCAGGCCTGCGATTTTCTGCACAGGGTCGCTCCGCTCTTCCCGCTCATGCACGAGATGGCGCCGCACGAGATTCACGAAGAGGTGCAGCTGCTCGCCATCGATCTCTCGACGATGCTCTTCGAGGCGAGCTATCCCGTACCGACGTATCGCGACTGGTATCGCGCGACCGACCAGACGGCGTCGTACGCGTACCTGAAGCGCCTGCTCAAGGTGCTCCAGTGGCTTCGCGGCGGCGAACGGTGGATTCTCAAGTCACCCCAGCACCTCGAGCAGCTCGGGCCCCTGCTCGCGGTGTTCCCCGACGCGACGATCGTGCAGACCCACCGAGACCCCGTGCGGGTCACGGCGTCGTTCGCGACGCTCGGGGCCTACGGCCTGCGCATGAGCGTGGGCGCGATCGACCCACACGTCGTCGGCCGCTACTGGGCCGACCGCATCGAGCTGATGCTGAACGCCTCGGTGAGCGACCGTGACGGCGTGCCGAAGGATCAGGTCGTCGACTGTCGATTCCACGAGTTCATGGACGATCAGATGGGCATGCTGCGGCGCATCTACGCGGCGGCGGGCCAGCCGTTCAGCCAGACGGCCGAGGCGAAGTTCGAGTCGTATCTCGCGAATCGCACGCGTGGGCGCATGGGGCGCATCGACTACCGGCTCGAAGACTTCGGTCTCGAGGCCGGCGAGCGCCGTGAGGCACTCGGTCACTACCAGGCGCGCTTCGAGGTCCCCGACGAAGCCTGAACGCGGCGCTACATGCCGCCGCTCACGGGGATCACGACCCCCGTGACCCACTCGCTCGCGGGCGAGCAGAGATAGAGCGCCGCGGCGCCGAGATCGCGTGGCGTGCCCAGCCGGCCGGCCGGCAGGCGCAGGTTGCGTTCGAGGTTCGGCAGGTTCTCTTCCTTCAGGCCGAGCGCCTGCATCATGATTTCGGTCGGCACGGCACCCGGCTCGATGCAGTTCACGCGAATACGCGGACCGAGCTCGCGGGCCAGCGAGACGGTGAGGTTGTTGATCGCCGCCTTCGCCGCCGAGTAGTGCCCGCTGCCCGGTACCGGGTCGGAGCCGGCCCGCGACGAGATGTTGAGGATGCGACCGCCTTGCTCGCCCATCCGCTTCGCGGCCGCGCGGGCACACAGCCAGGGTGAGGTCACGTTGAGGCGAAGCGTGGCCTCCCATTCGTCCATCGGCAGATCGACGAGCTTCGACTGGACCGGTGAGCCCCCGGCGTTGTTGACCCAGATGTCGAGCGAGCCGAACTCGCTGACCGCCGCGTCGCCGAGCGCCTCGATCTGCGCTTCGTTGGTCACGTCGGTGGTCACGGCGATCGCTCGACCGCCCGCCTCGCGGATGTCCTTCGCGACGCGCTCGATCTCTTCGGTGCGCCGCGCGGCGCACACGACCGCCGCGCCCGCCTCGGCGAACACATGGGCGATGCCCTCGCCGATGCCCCGGCCCGCGCCGGTCACCACCGCCACGTCGTTGGAGAGGTCGAAGAGGTCGTCGATCGGCATGGCGGCACCTCGCGCGTGCGTGGAGGGGGTTCGGCGCTAGAGCACCAGCTCGGCCATCGTGCGCATCACGCCCACGTCGACCGACGGCACCAGCAGGCTCGTGACCGGTGTCTCGCGCCACGCGTCGATGCGCTCGCGGATGCGATCGACCGGGCCACAGAGCGAGACCTCGTCTGCGAACTGATCGGGCACCGCCATCACCGCTTCGCCGCGCTTCCCGTCCATGAAGAGATCCTGGATCTTGTGCGCTTCGGCCTCGAAGCCCATGCGGCTCATGAGCTCCATGTGGAAGTTGCGCTTCTTCGCGCCCATGCCGCCGATGTAGAAGCCGAGCATGCTCTTGACCGGCATGAGCGCCTGCTCGAGATCGTCGTTCACGTTGCAGATGACCATCTGCGCGATCTCGAAGTCGGGGCCCGCGTCCTTGAGGCTCTCCGAATACACGTCCTTGCGGAAGGGCGAGTAGTAGAGCGGCAGCCAGCCGTCGGCGATCTCGGCCGACAGCGCGACGTTCTTCGGCCCCTCGGCGCCCATGTAGATCGGCATGTCGGCGCGCAGGGGGTGTGTGATCGAGCGCAGCGGCTTGCCGAGATCCCAGCTGCCCTCACCCTTGTAGGGCATCGGGTAGTGGGGGCCGTCGTTCACCACGGGCTCCTCGCGCGCGAGGATCTTGCGGATGATCGAGATGTACTCGCGCGTGCGCGCCAGCGGCTTCGAGAAGGGCTGGCCGTACCAGCCTTCGACCACCTGGGGTCCCGAGACACCGAGCCCGAGAATCATGCGGCCGTTCGAGAGATGATCGATCGTGAGCGCGGCCATCGCGGTCGCGGCGGGCGTGCGCGCCGAGAGCTGCACGACGCTGGTGCCGAGCTGGATCTTCGAGGTGTGCCCCGCGATGTAGGCGAGCGGACTGAACGCGTCGCTGCCCCAGGCCTCCGCGCTCCAGATGCTGTCGAAGCCGAGGTTCTCGGCCTCCTTGGCCGGGCCGATGATGTCGGCGGGCGGCTGCGCCTGCCAGTAGCCCATCTGAACGCCGAGCTTGAGATCCTTCGCCATGGTGTCGTGCTCCTCGAGTGCATCCCGCGCCGAGCGGGGCTCCCGAGAGTCGCACACTCGCGGCGCCTGCGCGGCCAAGGGCCGCGAAGGCCGCGTCGACCGTGCGCCGGCCCGCGGCGACGGCGCGCGAAGTGGGGAATCCTCCGCCTGGATACGGCCGTCGGGCCGCTGGAGACACATGCCGCGCCCCCCTCGACATCGATCACCCCGCCCCGCGCCCGAGCCGCCGATGCGTCCGCGGGGCGGCGTGAGCGGCACCGAGATCGTGATCTTCGGTCGGCGCGTCGTCGAAGAGGCGCTGCCGCTCGATTCGGTCGAGCCGCTCGAGCTGCGACTCTCGGATCGGCTGCCGGGCGAGCAGCGGCACCGTCTTCGGCAGGAAGCGAGCCGGCGCGGCATCGAGGCCGAGGTCGTTCCGGCGCGTGCGGTCGGCGCCCTGTCGGACGCACCCCGGCACGATCAGGGCGTGGCCATGCGCGTGCGACTGCGCGGCGTGAGCGACGTCGACGCGTTCGTCGCGGGCTGCACCGGTCGCGCGGCCCGAACCCCCACGCGCCTGCTCGCGTTCGACGGGCTCACGAACTCGCAGAACATCGGGATGATCGTGCGCACGGCGCTGGCAGCGGGCATCGATGGCGTGCTCTGGCCGGTCGTCGGGGTGCCCTTCGTGAATGGCCTCGTCGTCAAGGCGTCGGCGGGCACGGTGCTCCGCGCGCCAATCGTGCGCTGTCACGCACTGGGGGAAGGCCTCGCCACGCTGCAGGGCGCCGGCTTTGCGTGCGTCGGGCTCGACGCCCGGGCCGACGTCGACATCGACGACTGGGTGCCGCCCCACCGGGTCGTGTTCGCAGTGGGCAACGAGACCGACGGGCTGAGCGCCGCGGTGCGGCCTCTGCTCGATGCGACCGTGTCGATCCCGATGCAGGGCGACGTCGAGTCGCTGAACGCGGCCGTGGCCGCATCGCTCGTCTGCTATCGCCTGCGGCGCGGTTGAGCCAGCTGAGCGGCCCGCTCAGAAGTCGAGCGCGATCCCACAGAAGAGGGCGGGGGATGGCCGGCTCATGGTGACGTAGAGCGCCGGGCCGTCCTCGCCGGGCTGTTCGCCCGCCGGCCCGAGCACCATGAGCCCCGGCTCCATCACCTGGCCCGCATTCGAGGCCACGTTGGCCGAGGCGATGCCGAGCTGCCGCTCGAGGGTGAAGCGCGTCGGTGAGAGCGGCACCTCGTCGGGGCTGCGCAGGTCGACGTCGACGATCGTGAGCGTGCCGTCGCACTTGTCGGTCACGTACACGTCGCGCCGGTCGGCGTCGCCATCGCGATCGGGCCCGATGAGCACGCTCGTCGACCCGTCGCATACGACCGGATCGGGTCCGCCCGGAAGCAGCGGGATCTCGAAGGGGGTGTCCCCATCGAAGATGCGCGCATCGGGGTAGATCGCGTCACTGCCGTCGAGAACGATCGGCGGCCCGGTGCGGGCGTAGAGCGACTCGTCGTCGAGTGGCGAGAGGTCGACGGCATAGATCTGCTTCTGGGTCGGAGAGCCTGCGAGCGCGAGGCCGGTCGCCCGGTCGATCGTGAGGCCGTCGAACCCGAACGCGGCCGGGCCGAGCGGGATCGTCGCGGCGATGCGGCGCGTCGCGACGTCGAAGACGTCGATCGAGCCCGGGGTCACGACCGAGTCGGGGCCGCTCGCGAGCAGGATCGCGCCGGTGTTGCCGATGAGGGCGAGGGCGCGGCCGTTCGCCGTGTGAAAGGGCGTCACGCTCGTCGGGTTGTACTCGGTCGTGAAGAGCACGGGCGACTCGACGAGCGGCGCGACGGCCGGCTGGGCGCCGCTGTCGTCGAACGAGAAGAGCAGCACTGTGCCCGGATGGAATCGCCCGGTGCCCGAGCGCGCGAGGTTCGACGTCGTGACGACGAGCAGATCGCCGACCACCGCCTGGCCTGCCGTGAAGGCGGTGTAGAAGCTGGGCACGTCGGGGTCGCACGTCGCCTCGATCGCGACGCCGCGCGAGTCGACCGGATCGCGCGACCGCACGCACACGCGCGTCGAGATCGCCGTGCGGTCCGCCGTCGTGCCGGCGGGCGGCAGGAAGGGATGATCGGCCGGATCGTGCGCGCCGGAGGCGTCCGGGTTGGTCACGCGCAGGGTCTCGAGCGTCGCCGTCGCCGGATCGAAGGCCAGCACCTCTTCATAGTTGCTCGCGCTGACCAGCACGAGGTCTTCACGCACCACCGAGAGCCGGCCGAAGATCGGCGTGCGGACGCCGAACCCGAGATCCATGCTGCGCAGGAAGTCGGGGTCGCCGTCGCCGTCGCTGTCGGCCGGCAGCGAAGTCGGCGTGGCCGGGCCGACGTTCACGGGCGAAGCCGCCCCCAGCTCGAACGGGATGAGCGTCTGTGGCCCACTCGTCGGGATCACCGCGCGGCCCGACAGGGGCAGCTGACCGAGGCCCGGCGGGAATGGGCCGAAGAGCGGTGCGCACTCGGAGTCGCCGCCCTCGTTGATGACGGCCCGTCCGCCGCGGTTGCCCTTGCCCTCGCAGAGGCCACCGAGCAAGAGGGGGACGAGGCAGCACAGCGCGACGAGGCGTCGCCCGCCCGGTCGCTTGCCGAAGGTGGGAAGGGATCGTCTCGTCATCACCAACGTGCCTCCAATCCGATCGTGAGTGAACGGCCGGGCTGCGGCGCAAACAGCGCATCCCGGGCCGTGACGTCGCCGACGTTGTCGACGGCCACGTAGGTCCAGAGCGAATCGACGACCCGGTCGAAGACCCGGGGCACCACGCGCGCGACGTCGAGCGAAGCGGTCACGTTGCCGACGTGTCGTGCCGGCAAGATCACGCGCCCGCCGAGCGAGGCGCCGATCTCGCCCGTGTAGTGCCACTCGCCGACGAGCTTCCAGACGTCGTCGGGGCCGATCCGCAGGCGGGCGAAGCTCTGCCGCTCGGCGCGGCCGGGCGGTGGACGATCGGTCGACGAGAGCGTGGCGTCGAGCTCGGTGTGGCTCGCCGCGAATCCGACCCAGCGCGTGATCTCACCGGTGACAGAGAGCTCGAGCCCGACGTAGCGGGTATCGGAGAGGTTGACCGGGGCGACGACCCACGGGCTCACCTGCGTCCAGACGATCTCGTCGTCGCGCTCGTCGTAGAAGCCACCGACGGTGAAGCGCAGGCGCTCGAGCGGACCGACCGCGTCGAAGATCAGGTCGAGGCCGCCATCGACGCCCATCGAGCGCTCGGCGCTGAGGTCGGGGTTGCCCCGGATGAAGCCGCGGTCGGGGTGGTAGAGCTCGTCGAAGCTCGGCGGGCGCCAGCTGCGGTAGACGTTGCCGCGCAGGCGCAGCCAGTCGAGGGGCTGCACGACGACGCCGAGGCTCGGCAGCCAGGCCGGATCGAAGCCCTGGGTCCAGGCGACGCGCAGGCCGGGGGCCACCGTCAGCAGATCGCCGAAGAAGGTCGACGACACCGTCGCGTCGCCTTCGACGTTCGTCCGCGCGCGGTCGCCCGTGAGCGCCGCGTCCGAATAGACGGCGTCGCGGCTCGCATCGAAGCGCACGCCGAGCTCGTGCACGCCTCCGAACGCGTCGCGCACCCAGCGCTGCAGCGAGCGTACGCCGCCGCGGTGCATGTGCGTCTCGATCGAGACGTCGGGTTCGACCGACGCGGGCTCGGCGGGGTTGTCGTAGTCGTCGGATTGATAGTGGTGGTAGACGCCGAGCGCAGCTTCGTCGCCGAGCCAGCCGACCTCGGCGCTGCGCCAGTCGAGGATGGCGACGTTGGTCAGCTGCTCACCGCGCGCATTGCGATCCTGGCCGGCGAAGGGGCTCGTGTCGATGGCCGAGTCGAGGCCCGGCACGCCGCCCTTCTTCCACGCGACGTAGTCGCGCAGCTCGATGCGGTGTCGCTCGCCGATCGGCAGGCCGAAGCCGACGTGCCCCGCGTGCTTCTGGCGATCGTTGTTGACGCGTTTCGCGCTCGCCGGCTCGGGCTCGATGACCTGGTCGCCGTTGTCCTGCACCGGTCGCTGGAAGGTGTAGTCGCCGTCGGTCTTGAAGCCGCAGTAGCCGAGCGCGAGATCGACGCCGGTCGTTGTCGGCTTCGCATCGTCGACGCCGAGGGTGTCCGAGAAATGGGTCTCGCCCCGCCAGGTGCCGAACGAGCCGAACGAGCCGCCGGCCATGATCTGACGCTCGCCGGTCGAGAGCGGGCTCGACAGATCGACGCGGCCGCCGATCGCGTCGCGACCGCCGCGGGTGAGCGAGGCACCGTCGACGTTGCCGATGCACAGCTCCGACACGTCGACGCCCCCGGTGAGCGGGCTGTTGATGCTGACGCCGTTGAGGGTCACGTCGACCTGCGCTGCGCTGCTGCCCCGGATCGACAGCGTCGCCGGCTCGCCTGCGCCGCCAAAGCGGCGCACCTGTACGCCCGCCTGCTCACCCAGCAGCTCGTCGATCGTCTTGCCTTCGGCGCGCACCGATTCGAGGTCGATGTGCGTGACCGACGCGCTCGGCGCGTCGAGGAAGCGACCCGTGCGGATGCCCGTCACGCGCACGACCTCCATCTCGGGGTCGTCGTCGGGCTGCACCCGATCCTGCGCGTTGGCGGGGGTCGCGACCGACACCACCGAGAACGCGAGGACCGGGACGACGGCGAGCGCCGCCGCCCCGGTCAGGCGCATGCCGGGCGAGACCCAGAGCACGGCCCCGCTACGCGGTGCGGCTCCGGCGCGCGAGTCCGAGGAGGCCGAGCCCCACCAGCAGCGCCGTCGACGGCTCGGGCACGATCGAGATGTTGTCGATCGCGAAGTAGGCCGGCGTGTTCAGGCCAAAGTCTCCGATGTCGCTGCCGGCGAACGCGAAGCCGACCGAGCTCACCGTACCGAGTCCGGACAGATCGAACTCGGTCCACTCGTCGATGATGTAGTCGAGGCTGTTGTCGGCGAACCGGTAGTCGGCGAGGAAGAACTCGGCGGTGCCCGTGATCTCGTCGAGCGCGTCGTAGCCGATGAACGACACCGTGAAGAAGTCGGGGTCGTCGCCGGTCTCGCCGCCGAACTTCTTGGCGAACGCGTCGCCGTTCAGCATCGACAGCCCGGCATACGTCGTGTTCGTGATGAACGCGCTCTCGATGACCGCCGCCTCGCTGAGCACCAGGCGCTCGGAGCCCTGGAAGTACACGCCGTAGCCCACGCTGTCATCGGCCCCGCTGCCGGGGATGCCGTCGAGCTTGTACGCCGCGTACTGGTTGCCGAAGCCGGCGGTCGTGACGTCGCGCACCGCCGACGACGAGAAGCCGCTCCAGAAGGTGAAGGTGCCGGTATCGGTGAAGGTGTTCTCGAAGGTCTGGCCGCCCGAGACGAAGCCGCCTTCGCCGCCCGAGCCGTTGTCGAACTCGCCGACCACGAGGCCCTGGTCTTCGAAGTCGACGAAGATGGCGCTCGCAGGCGTGGCCATGGCCGTCGTCATGAAGGCGAGGGTCGCGAGCGCCGCCAGGCCCGTGCGGCGCCGGCGCAAGCCGAGCAACAGGCCGAGGCCCGCGAGCAGGCCGGCGCCGGTGCTCGGCTCGGGCACGTGGATGACGCCGACGGCGTCGAGATCGAAGCCGCCAGAGGGGAAGGGGGTCGGATAGGGTTCGTAGATGGGTTGCATGAGGGAATCCTCTGTTGAGCCGTCGCCGATCACGTCGACGAGGCGCACGTGTGAGATGGCAGAGAGGTCGACCTGACCGTCGAGCACGAGCGGATGCGCGCTCAGCTCGCCGAGGTCGAACCCCGTGCCGAAGGGCGCGGGCTGGTCGCCCGCAAAGTTGTCGATGTCGGTGGGGTCGAGGGTCGAGAAGCCGCCACGCTCGTCGGGCGGAGGCGCGTCGAGCGTGATCGAGGCGAAGCGAACGAACTGAATGCCATCGCTCGAGACTTCGACGTGTGCGAGCTCGGCGAAGATCTCGCCACTTCCCGTGGCGAGAAAACCGTTCTCGAACACGGCGAAGTCGTCACCGGCGCCGTCGCCGATCACGTCATCGAACGTCACCGTGATCGATCCGGCATCACCGAGCGAAACGACCGACGAATCCTGCGCGCCGAGCGCGTCGGAGGCGGTGCCGACACTGGCGAGCGGACCGGTCGGGTCCGCGATGTCGACCGGTCCTCGATCGAACGAGGCCACCGAGGTCGCCCAGGCCACCATGTCGCCGGCGAGATAGGGCGGGCCCGCATAGGGGCCGGCCAGCGCCGGTGTCGGTCGAGTCGCCTGGGCCAAGAAGAGCATGAGACCGGCCGCGATGCCGATCCCCAGCCATTGCGCGTGCGTCCGCATTGGGATCGCTCCCTTCTGCGCGCTGCGCCGAGCGCGCGTCGAGGGTGGACGACGATCCCCTGCGGACCGCCGCTCGACGTCACGGCGATGCAGGTCTTCGGGTCGATGTCGGAAACGAGGGGGTGGTCGAGCGCGCGCAGCACGCAGCCAGAGGCAGGGCCCCTGGATCGACGCACATCCCACGCTTCACGTTCTCTGCACCGGAGAACCGCAAAGCCGCTCGAGGGCCGGTCTTCTGGCTTCCGGATCAACCGACTTCGCAGGCCTTCCCAGCCGTTTCGGCCAGTGGCATTGGTCTGCGGGTCGTCCCCGGTTACAGCGACGGGCTCGCACCGGATTCACACCGGTTTCCCGCGGAGCGCACGCCTGTATTCGGTATACGGCGTTTGCCCCGCCTCGGACCGTTTCGCGTGTCTTGCCTCCGGGGCTCTCTGCCTGGAGATGCCCGGAGCGCGATACGGCCGAGGTCACCCTCGACGTTGATGTGTTTGTCCAGGTAGCCCAGGGACAAGCGGCGAGCAACGGGCACTTGGCGATCGCTCGGTCGAGTCGCGCCGCTGCCCCGGAGGCGAGGCGCCCGGGCGCGCCGTCAACCGACGTACTGGTCGACGATGCGGCGCGCCGATTCGACGTAGTGCCCGCCGAAGAGATTCACGTGCACCAGCACGGGGTAGAGCTGATAGATGCCGGTGCGATTGGCGGCGCCGGGAGCGAGCGGATGGGCCTCGGCGTACGCATCGAACACCCGAGCCGAGAAGCCGCCGAAGAGCTGCATCATGGCGAGGTCGATTTCGCGATGACCCGCATACGCGGCCGGGTCGATGAGCCACGATCGGCCCGTTTCGTCGCACAGCCGATTGCCGCCCCAGAGATCGCCGTGTAGCCGGGCCGGCGGCTCGGGGGGGCCGAGCACGCCTTCGAGCCGCGCGATCAGTCGGTCGGCCTTCGCCGCGTCGGCGCTCGAGAAGAGCCCGGCGTCGACGGCCCGCTTCACCTGGGGCGCGATGCGCTCGGCGGCGAAGAACGCGGGCCAGGTCGCGTGGCTGCGATTCGACTGTGCGAGCGAGCCGATGAAGTTGTCGGGCTGCGCGCCGAACGCGTCGCAGGGAGCGCGGTGCAGAGCGGCCAGGCCCTGGCCGAACGCCTCGTCGCCCGCCTGGGTGGGGCGACCCGGCTCGATCCAGTCGAGGACGAGTACGCGTGCGGCGGTGTCGAAGCCGCGGACGCGCGCGACGGGCAGGGCGCCCGGCTCGGCGAGCCAGGCGAGCCCCTCGGCCTCGCGCTGCACCGCTTCGGGCGGCGAGGCGGGGTAGTGCTTCACGAAGACGCGCTCGCCCGAGGCGAGCTCGGCCCGGGCGCTCTCGCCGATGTCGCCGCCGCCGATGGGTGTGACCCGGCGAACCGCCTCGCTGGTCACGCGCTCGACGACGCGCGCGAGATCCATCGCGCTCAGTCGAGCTCGTGCTCGGCGCGCAGGTGCGCCAGCAGGCCGCGGCACGCGCGCTCGCAGATGTCGAACACGTCTTCGAAGCCAGACGCGCCGCCGTAGTACGGGTCGGGCACCGGCTCGTCGGCCGCGTGTTCGCCTTCGAATGCGCGCAGCAGCATCGTCTTCTCGCGGGCCTCGTCGTGGGGCGCCTTGTCGTGCAGGCGCGCGAGGTTGTCGTGATCCATCGCGAGCACGTAGTCGAAGTGCTCGAAGTCGTGATCTTCGAAGCGACGCCCCCGGCTGCGCAGCTCGACGCCGCGGCGCTTGGCGGTTTCTCGGCTGCGCTCGTCGGCGCGCTCGCCGACGTGGTACGCCGCGGTGCCCGCGCTGTCGACCTCGATTGCGTGGTCGAGCTCGGCCTCGACGACGAGGGCCTGCATGATGCCCTCGGCGGTGGGCGAGCGACAGATGTTGCCGAGGCACACGAAGCACACGCGGATGATGTCGCGGTCGTCGCGTCGGCTCATGTCGTCAGGGTGACCTTGATGGCGCCGCTCGACTTGTCGCCAGCGAGCGCGAAGCCGCGCACCGCGTCGTCGAGGGGGACGCTGTGCGTGCAGACCGCGGCGAGGCGCTCGCGCTCGGCTTCGACGAGCCGCGCGGCGGTCTCGAACTCGGCGGGCTCGCCGGGCGGCGTCGCGTAGCAGTTCGACCAGACGAGCGAGGCCTCCTTCATGAGCAGCGGCCAGGTCTCGAGGGTCGGCTGCGTCGTGAAGAGGCCGGTGATCGAGACGCGTCCGCCCGGTCGGACGGCGGCACCGGCCAGCGAGATCGTGTCGGCGGCGCCGCCCACGGTCTCGACGACCACGTCGATCTCGTGGCGGCGCCCGAGAGCATCGAGCGATGCCACGTCGGTCTCGTTCGCGGGCAACACGCGCGAGGCGCCGAGCGCCTCGGCCATCGCGGCCTGATGCGCGTGGCGGGCGGTGATCCAGACGTCGCCCGCGCCGAGCGCCTTCGCGGCGAACGCGCAGAGCAGCCCGATCGCACCGGCGCCGAGCACGAGCACCCGCTCGCCGGGCTCGAGCGCCACGCGATGCAGCGCGTGCACGCCGACGGCGACGGGCTCGACGAGCGCGGCGACCGCAGCGTCGAGCTGCTCGTCGACGCGGTGGAGTCGCTCGGCCGGCACCACGAGCTCGTCGGCCATGCCCCCCGGCAGCTGCACGCCGTAGAGCTGGACCTGACGACACCACAGCGGCTGCCCGCGCTTGCACGCCGGGCACTCACCGCAGCTCGAAATCGGCTCGACGACGACCTTCTCGCCCTGGGCGAACCCCGAGACGCCTTCGCCCCAGGCATCGACGTGGCCCGCGATCTCGTGCCCGGGGACGTGCCCGGGCGCGTAGCCGACGTCGTGATAGAAGTGCAGGTCGCTGCCGCAGATGCCGCACGCTTCGACGGCCACGCGCACCTCGCCCGGCCCAGGCTCGAGCGGCGCACGCTCGCGCACTTCGAGGGCGTGGGGCGATGTCGCGGTGACGGCTCTCATCGACGCTCCCCGTTCGGCGCGGCTACGCGCTCGTGCGTTCGATCACGGCCCGCACGACGATCGGCCACGCGATCGTCGCGTCGGCGAAGACCTCGACGTGGCGACCGCCCTCGCTCTCGGGCACGAACTTGCCCCACGACACGCCCTCGGTGTAGCTGCAGCCCGAGAGCCCGCCCCAGTGCACCGGCTCGGGGCAGATGCGCACGGCGTACTTGTAGCGCTTCACCTCGTCTTCGCGGCCGAGGCGCAGATTCAGGATGTCGAGGTAGGGCGCCACCTGCTGCGCCCAGTTGCGCGGCACGCCGCCGCCGATCGTGAAGATGCCGAGGGTCTGCTGCTGCGACACCCGCTCGGCGAAATCGTCGAGATCGAGAAAGGGGTCGAACGCGAGCCGCGGTCGCCCTGCGCGCTCGCGCAGCCGATTGAAGATCGCGACGTCGAGCCCGAGCTCGCTGTCGGTGAAGGCCGGCACGTAGATCGGCACGCCCTTCGCGTGGGCGCTCTTCAAGATCGCGCGTCCCTCGGTCAGCTCGGTCAGATGCGCCCCGAGGATCTCCATGATCCGTCGACTCGAGAGCGTCTCGCTCGCGTCGTGGCCGTCGAGGGCCGCGCGCAGCAGCTCTTCGGTGTCGTCCAGGTTCTGCTCGAGCTCGATCGTGTCGTAGACCCGGTTGTAGCCGCGGTCGTAGAGCGACTCGTCGTTCATGCCCGGGCGGTGCTTGAAGTGCAGCATGCCCGCGCCTTCGACCAGGCCGTGGGTCATCAGCGCGCCCGTCGAGACGATGGCGTCGACCCAGCCGCGATCGATCATCTCGCAGAGCACGAGCCCCTGCTTCGCGATGGTCATGGCGCCCGAGATCGTGACGACCTTGAAGCAGCTCGTGTCGTTCACCATCGCCTCGAGCGCGTCGGCGGCCTCGCCGAGCGTGCGCCCGCCGAACGCCGTGCGGCTCATCCCGCGCAGCAGTGCATCGACGCTGTCGCTCGCCGCGACGTCGAGGGCGGTGAGCGGCTCGAGCCCATCGTCGTGGCCGGTGCCGAAGGTCTTGGGGTCGCGGGTCTTCATCGAGCGGAGCGTCCTCGTCGGGCCCGATCGGGGCCATGGGTCGGCGGATACAGGTAGCCGGTCTCGCAGGGGGCGGGAAATCGGCGCCTCGGGCAATTGCGTGCCACATCGCGAGCAATCCCACCACCTTGGAGGGGGGAGCTACGCGTCGCGGGGTGGGCTCGTGCGTCAACGGAGCGGACGTCGGCTCGCGGCCGCTTGGTTCGGCCGCGGCGGACGCGCGGTCTGTTGCGTGGATTCGCGCCGCCACATCGGAGAAGGAGTTCGATGCCGATTCGAATCGTCACGCTCGGTCTTCTGATGACGGTCGTTCTCTCGTTCACGACGGCGCCCGCCCTCGCCGGCGAGGTCGTGAGCGGCACGATCGTCGAGGAGGGCGCCGACGGCGCGCCGGGCGCGAGCGGCGCCGACGCCGGTGACGGCGAGAGCGTGACGGTCGAGAACAGCTTCTTCGTCGATGTCGAAGCGACCGAGCTCGTCGAGCTCGAGCAGCGGGCGATCGGCGGTGACAGCGGCATCCCCGAGAACGCGGGGGGTGCCCCGGGTGACTTTGGCGACGGCGGCGATGCGGTCTCGCGGCTTTCGTACGAGTTCGTCGGCAATGAAACCCTCGCGATCCTCGCCGAAGCCGAGGGCGGACACGGCTCGAGTCGCGGGGGCAGCGCCGGCGATGCGCGGGTCTCGGCCTTCGCCCAGGGCGCGGGCGACGTCCAGGTGATCGGGCGCGCGATCTCCGGCGCGGCCTGGGGCGGGGGGCAATCGGGCGCGGCCGAGGTCGAATCGGTGCGCGGGGTCTCGACGGGCGGGGGCAACGTGCGCGCGCTCGCGTTGCTCGAGCGCGGCGTCGGGCCGATCCGGGACTGGAGCGCCGAGTACACCGACGACTTCGAGCCGTTCGTCCCGATCGACGAGTTCATCTCGATGGGCTCCGATCTCAGTCTCGTCGACGCAGTCGACGGCGAGACGACCGGCTCCTTGCACCTCATTCAAAATGTCGGAGCCGGCAACCGAGGGCTCGCGGGACCGGCTCACATCGGCGGCGACTCGGTCAGTCGGCTCGAGCGTCACAAGTCGGTCGATGACCTGCGTCTGTCCGTCTCGGCGACGGGTGAAACGACGGTGACGACCCTCGCGGCTCCGGGTGCGAACCAGGGCGGGAACGCGATCGCCGAAGTGATCGGCTCGAACCAGACGGGGGCCATCGATACCGAGGCATATGCCGCCGGGGGCTCGGCCACTTCGCTCGATGCGACGCTTCCGCTCCGGTTCGGCGCGGCCCGGGCCGTGGCGAAGTCGTCGGGCAACGGCGGGTCGGCCGGTGATGGGGACCTCTTCACCGGGCGAGTCACGGCGATTGCCGAAGCGGTGGGCGGCTTCGACGAGACCTTCTCACCGCACAGCGCCACCAGCTATGCCGAGGCCCGCAACGCGGGGCGCGGTTTGACCGTGGCCGGCGCTTTCGCCTGGCACGAACCGCGATCGAGCGGCGGGAGCGGGGCCGATCCTTCGCCGCCGTGGTCGGCCGAGGCGGAGGCTCTCGCCGTGAGTCAGTGGGGCGAGTTTGCCGAAGTCACAGCCGGCATCTGGTCCGAGACGGGCCAGGCCCTCGCCACCAGCGAGGTCGAGGATGGCCCGATCGGTCTGCGTCACTTCGCCGAGTTCGTTGCGCACGACGACGAAGCTGTGCAGCTCGCGCATCGCGTACGGGCTCTGAGCTCAGGAGGGTATGACCAGCCGTACCGCGGCGAGATCTGGTTGAACGATCTGGCGACGACGACGTCGACGCGGTTCCTCGCCGCAGATACGATCGTCGAGCTCGGGGTGCATCTCTGGCGGCGTCTCCCGGCCGAGTCAGGTCCCTTCGAGGCCACCACGACCTTCGAGCTCTCGATGCCGTCGAGCGGCGAGATTGCGGCCCAGGATCTCGCGCTCGACTTCAGCTATCGCGGGAGCGATCTCGAAGGCACCGCGATGGCTGTGCTGCTGCTCGCCGATGGCGCGAATCTGCTCGACGTCGACCTCGAAGGCCCGGACGAGATCGATGGTTTCTTCGGCGACACGCAGCTGCTGTTGGCCGATCTGCTCGGGGCCGCTGGGCTCGAGATGGCCGAGCTTCTCATCCTGCAGGTCTCGTTCGCCGAGACCGGAGGGCGCGCCGAGTTCAATTCCGAGATCGACGTCCGCGTGATCCCCGAGCCGACGACCGCCCTGCTCGTCGTGACCGGGCTCGCGCTGCTCGCCCGCCGCCGCCGCGCCCGCGTCGTCTAGAGCCGGCCTTCGAGCGGCTCGAGCAGGTCGGGGTCGGTCACCGGCAGCGAGCAGGTTGTGCCGCGACAGACGTAGGCGGTCGGCTCGCCGTTCTGGGCCTCGCGCCCGGCGAGCCACGACGGGTCGAGGCCGCGGGGCGGCTCGGCGGCCGGTGGCGCGATCACCACGCCGTCTTCGGGCAGCAGCACCCGGCGCGCGCGCACCGCGAGCGCTTCGGTGCGGCCGTCGCTTGGGTCGCCCAAGATCACCGCGACCGAGAGGCCGCGGGCGCGCAGCGCCACCGCGCGCATGAGCGTCGGGTAGGCGTGCGGCGCGCGCTCGAGCTCGACGCCATAGGCGTGGATCACCTGGTCGGCGATCAGCGCGAACTGGGCCCAGCCCGACAGCCCCGCAAGCCGCAGCAGCCCGAGCACGGCCTGGCCCGCGGCGGCAGGCGTTGCACCGTCGTGATCGGAGCGCGGTCGGTGCGCCAGGGCTTCGCCGTCGCTCGGCGTGAAGAAGAGGTCGCCCACCCCATCGTCGAAGAAGCGGTCGGTGATCTGTTCGGCGAAGTGCAGCGCCGTCTCGAGGTAGCGCGGCCCGGCGCCGGCGCGGTGCAGCTCGAGGCACGCTTCGAGCGTCGCGGCATGATCGTCGAGAAAGGCCGGTACACTCGCCTGGCCTTCGTTGAACACGCGGTGCAGGCGGCCCTGATCGTCGACCATGCGATCGAGCACGAAGCGCGCGGCATCGTCGGCCTGGGTGAGCAGGGTCGCGTCGGCGAGCAGGCTGCCGGCGCGGGCGAGCCCCGAGATCGCATACGCGTTCCACGCGGCGACGCGCTTCGTGTCGGTCGCAGGCGGGATGCGCTTCGCGCGTTCGGCGAGCAGGGCGGCGCGGGCTTCGGCGTGCTGCTCGCGTTCGCCTCGAGCCATGTCCTGCAGGTGGGTCGTGCGGCCCTCGAAGTTGCCCATGGGCGTGACGCCGTAGGCCGCGTCGAATGCGGCGGCGTCGTCGCCGAGCACCGCCCGGGTCTCGCTCGGGGTCCAGACGTAGAACTTGCCTTCGACGCCCTCGCTGTCGGCGTCCTGGCTGGCGAAGAAGCCGCCTTCGTCGGGGGTCATCTCGCGCGCGAGATAGCGCGCGGTCTCGCGCATCGGCCAGACGAGGTCGGCCGGGCCCTGCAGGCGCCGCCAGGTCTCGGCATAGACCCGCAGCAGCAGACCCTGGTCGTAGAGCATCTTCTCGAAGTGCGGGATCGCCCACGCCGGGTCGACGCAGTAGCGGTGGAAGCCGCCGCCCAGATGATCGTAGAGCCCGCGGCGACTCATCTCAGCGCAGGTGCGCGCGACGTGATCGCAGGTGTCGGCCGCCTCGTTCTCGGGCAGGAAGTCGAGGCTCGCGAGCAGCAGCTCGAGGTTGGTCGGCGTCGGGAACTTCGCTCCCTGCTCGCCGAACCCGCCGTTGTAGCGGTCGGCCAGCTTCATCAGCTCGCGCGCCGCGGTGACGACGTGCAAGGCGCCGGCCGTGCCGTCGGGGGCGCCGGGCAGGCGCGCATCGAGGGCCTCGACGATCTGCTCGGCCGAGTGGTCGATCTCGTTGCGCTGATTGCGCCACGCGTCGTCGATCGAGGTGAGCACCTGCTTGAAGCTCGGCATGCCGCCGCGCGGCGCATCGGGGTAGTAGGTGCCCGCGTAGAACGGTCGCCCGTCGGGGCGGCAGAAGACCGTGAGCGGCCAGCCGCCGTGGCCGGTCAGCTTGACCACGGTATCCATGTAGATCTGGTCGACGTCGGGCCGTTCTTCGCGGTCGACCTTCACGTTCACGAAGTGCGCGTTCATGACCTCGGCGGTCGACGCATCTTCGAACGACTCGTGGGCCATGACGTGGCACCAGTGGCACGCGCTGTAGCCGATCGAGACGAGCACGGGCTTGTCTTCGCGCCGGGCCTGCTCGAAGGCCTCGGGCCCCCAGGCCCACCAGTGCACGGGGTTGTCGGCGTGCTGCAGCAGATAGGCGCTCGTCTCGTCGGCGAGTCGGTTGCGCGGGGTCTGTTCGGCGTGCGGCTCGTCGTGGGACAAGGGGGCCTCCTCGGCCGGCATTCTAGCCCTCGACCGCGCTTGTTCGGTGCCGCGACATGCCCGATGTTTCGCGCATGACGATCGTGAAGCTCGATGTCGGAGACGGGGGCGGCGGCGGGGACGACGACCTGGTGCGCCTCAAGGAGCGCTCGGCCGAGGCCCTCGAGCGCGGCTTCGGCTTTCTCGAGCGCGAGGCGGGGCGCACCGAGCTCGACCGGGCGCGGGTGGTGATGGGCGTCGACCCGGTCGGCGCCTGGGTCGAGTCGTGGGCCGGCGAGCAGACCGAAGAAGGTGCGCTGCCCGCGCACGGGCTCTTCGCCGGCGGCGCGCCCGCCGGCCCAGACCTCGCGGGCGAGGCGCCCCCTAACGAGCTGCTCGGCACGCTCGAATCGCTGCTCGTGCTCGCCGACGCCGGCGCGCTCGAGTCGCCGTGCGTCGAGCCGGCGGGGCTGTACCTGCTGCGCATCCAGAACGACGACGGCAGCTTCGGCGCCGCCGATCTGCCCGAGCCGATGAAGCTCTTCGTGACCGGCATGCTCGCCGGTCTGCTCGGGCACACGAAGACCGTGCGCCCCGAGCTGCTCGTGCGCGCCGGTGAATGGCTCGGCCCGCGCTTCTCACCCGAAGCGGTCGAGGGCGGGCGCTGGTCGGCGATCACGACCTTCGCCGTCTTCTTCAGCAACGTCGACCACGACCGATCCGACGAGGCCCTGCAGTGGTGCGGGCGCGAGCTCGAGCGCGGCTACCGCACCGGCCGCTTCGACGCAGGGCTCACGACGCGCGCGCTGCTGCACTGCGACGCGCTCGCGATGCCCGGTGCGCAGCTCGATCCGATCGAGCTGCTCGATCGGCTGGTCGGCGAGCAGGCGGGCGACGGTGGCTTCGACGAGCTGGCTGCTGGCGGACGCCCCGCGCGCATCACGCCGACCATCGACGCGATCCACGCCATCGTGTCGCTGTGTCGGCTCTTCTGAACCCGCGCCGGCACCCGTTGCCCGCGACACATCCAGCGTCATTTCGCCCGATTGCGGGGGGCCGGGCAGGTGCGGCAGTCTCGGTGGCGCCCCGGCGCGCGGTCGAAACGCGCGGGGCGATGGCCGGCGCGGCGCGCCGCCATGACCCCGTCGGCCCCACGCTCCCGGAGACCCCCGCCGCCCCATGATGAACCTCGCCCTCATTCACGAAGCGATCGCCGAGGCGATCCCCGATCGCGACTGCATCGTCTATGGCGATCGCCGCCTCAGCTGGGCCGATGTCACCGATCGCACCCGGCGACTCGCCCACGTGCTGCAGACCCACGGCCTCGGTTGCCATACCGAGCGCGAGAAGCTCGAGAACTTCGAGTCGGGGCAGAGCCACGTCGGGCTCTACCTCTACAACGGCAACGAGTATCTCGAAGGCATGCTCGGCGCGTTCAAGGCGCGGTGCGCGCCGTTCAACGTGAACTACCGCTACGTCGAGGGCGAGCTGCTCTATCTGTTCGACAACGCCGACGCCGAGGCGGTGATCTACCACGCGCGCTTCGCGCCCATGCTCGCAGGCATTCGTGAGAAGCTGCCGCGGCTCAAGCTCCTGCTGCAGGTCGACGACGGCAGCGGCGAGCCGCTGCTCGACGGCGCCCTCGACTACGAGCAGGCGCTCGCGGGCGCCGAGCCGAAGCCGCCCGCCGACGATCTCTCGGGCGACGACCTCTACATCCTCTACACGGGCGGCACGACGGGCATGCCGAAGGGCGTGCTGTGGCGGCAGGAAGAGATCTTCTACTCGGCCCTGACCCAGGGCCACCCCGAGTCGGTCGAGCCGCTGGTCGAGCGGGCGAAGAGCCGCGAAGGCATCCGCGCGCTGCCGACCGCGCCCTTCATGCACGGCGCCGCGCACTGGGCGGCGTTCAGCATGTGGCACGTCGGCGGCACGATCCTCGTGCAGTCGAACACCGAGCGTCTCGATCCCGACGACATCTGGTCGACGGTCGAGCGCGAGAAGGCCAACACGATCACGATCGTCGGCGACGCCTTCGCGCGCCCGCTCATCGACCAGCTGAAAGAGAAGTCGTACGACCTCTCGAGCCTCTTCATGGTGACGTCGGGCGGCGCGATCTTCACCGCGGGGCTCAAGAACGAGCTGCTCGAGCTCTTGCCCGACATCCGCATCCTCGATGCGCTGGGCTCGTCGGAGTCGGGTGCCCAGGCGTCGCACTTCTCGACGAAGGGCGACGTGCAGACCGGCCACTTCAACATGGTCGACGGCAACATCGTGCTCTCCGAAGACCTGAGCCGAAGGCTCGAGGCCGGCGACGCCGAGACCGGTTGGCTGGCGCGCGAAGGCTTCGTGCCGCTCGGCTACTACAAGGACGCCGAGAAGACCGCCAAGACGTTCCCCGTGATCGACGGCACCCGCTACTCGGTGCCGGGCGACCGCGCGCGCGTGGCGGCGAGCGGCGAGCTCGAGCTGCTCGGCCGCGACTCGGTGACGATCAACAGCGGCGGCGAGAAGATCTTCGCCGAAGAGGTCGAGCTGGCGCTCAAGCATCATCCGGCCGTCTACGACTGCGTCGTCTGCGGCACGCCGAACGAACGCTGGGGCAGTCAGGTGACGGCCATCGTGCAGCTGCGCGAGGGCGAGCGCCCGAGCGAAGACGACCTCAAGGCCGTCGCGAACGAGCACATCACCAAGTACAAGCTGCCGAAGGCGTTCGTCTACGTCGATCACGTCACGCGCGCACCGAGCGGCAAGGCCGACTATCGCTGGGCGAAGCAGACGGCGTACGAGGCGCTGGGCATCGAAGACTGATCATTCGGCTGCGCGCGGCGCCAAGCCCCCGCGCGGCGAGACCACGAAGGGAGTGCACCATGGGTGAGCTGCTCGTCGAGAAGAACGAA
Organism: Myxococcota bacterium; assembly: GCA_965250285.1. GTDB lineage: Bacteria > Myxococcota_A > UBA9160 > UBA9160 > UBA4427 > CAYYSY01. Next base: position 2,839,661 of record OZ252299.1, on the reverse strand, counting down.
GGCGTGGCGATCGTCACGCTGAACCGCCCCGAGAGGCTGAACGCGATCACCGGGCCCATGCTCGACGCCTTCGCGAAGGCGATCGTCGAGCTCGATCGCGACCGCGAGGTGCGCGCGATCGTGATCACCGGCGCGGGCCGCGGGTTCTGCGCAGGGCTCGATCTGCAGGATCAGGCGAGCGGGCAGGGGCTCGGCAGCGGCGACGGCGTCGGGGCCGTCACGCAGAAGTTCGACCTGCGCGAGGCGCCGCCCATCGTGCTGAACGAGTGCGACACGCCGACGATCTGCGCCCTCAACGGCGGTGCGGCGGGCTACGGCATGGATCTGGCACTCGGCTGCGACATTCGCGTCGCGAGCGAGCACGCGAAGCTCGCACCCGCATTCACCAAGCGCGGTGTGCTGCCCGAGAGCGGGGGCACCTGGCTGCTGCCGCGCATCGTCGGCTGGTCGAAGGCCGCCGAGATCATGTTCACGGGCGAGACGCTGAACGCCGAGGCCTGCCTCGAGGCCGGGCTCGTGAGCCGCGTCGTCGCGGCTGACGATCTGCTGCCGGCCGCCCTCGAGCTCGCCGGCAAGATCGCCGCCAACGCGCCGCTCGCCGTGCAGGCGACCAAGCGCATGATGCGTATGGGCCAGAACGAGACGTTCGAAGCGAACGTGCACCACGTCTTCCTCCAGCTGCTGCCGCTCTTCCGCAGCAAGGATTTCAAGGAGGGCATGATGTCGTTCCTCGAGAAGCGCCCGCCGAAGTTCGAGGGGCGGTAGGGCGCGAGCGCCGGGAGGGGCGGAGCATGGGCCTCGTTCGCAGGGCGGCTCGTGGGATCGTGGCGGGCGTGCTGGTCGCGTCCCTTGCCTCCGTGGAGCCGGCCCGGCTCGCGGCCGGAGACTCGGCTCCACGCCGCTTGACCCCCGAAGAGCTCGCCGTTGCGTTCGGTCAGCTTCCTGCCCTCCGCGATCCGCGACTTTCGCCAGATGGCCAGCGTGCCGTGATGATCGTCCAGCATCCCAAGTTTGATCTGCCGATTGCCGTGGTTCATGACTTCTCGGCGCAGACGTCGCGGATGGTGGTCGCCAGCAAGAAGGACGAATGGGATCTCACGGAGTGCATGTGGGCGAACGAAGAGCGGATCCTGTGTCGCTTCCGCGGGGTCGATGCAGTCCTCGGGACGTCTTTTGCGACGACGCGTCTCGTCGCGGTCGATGCAGACGGCTCGGATCTGCGCGTATTGATGCAGAGTAGGCTGCATAGCAAGGCCGAGCGCGATGCAAAGCTGGGCGGCGTGCCCATGCTTGCGCAGTTCCAGGATCGGATCGTTGATCTGCTCCCCGACGATCGAAAGCGCGTGCTGATCGAGGAGCCCGAAGGCCAGGGCTCGGGGCTGAGCAGACTCGACATCTACAGCGGGAAACTCAGTCGGGTCATTCGGCCGCGCAGCGACGTGCAAGACTGGATGACGGACGGGAACGGCGTGCCAAGGGTCCGGCTCAGGTGGACACCCGACGAGCGGGTCTGGCAGCATCGAGCGCCTGGTGAAGCTCGATGGGAAACGGTTACTCGCGATGAGCCGGACAGGGCAAGTCAGGGCTACTTGCCTGTTGGGTTCGGCGACGATCCCGCCTTGCTCCTCGGCTTCAAGTCGATCGATGGTCGCATTGCGCTGATCGCGAACGACGTCGTCGGGGACGCCGGCACGACAGTCGTGTTTGCACACGACGAGGTCGACCTGGGAAGCGTTATCCAGATGGGCCCGCATGGCCGGGTCGTGGGCGCGAAGTGGTATGTCGATGGCCCACACGTGACGTACTTCGATCCCGCATTCGAGCGCGTCCATGAAGCGGTGAGCAAAGCGCTGCCCGGCAAGACGATCGTGATCGAAGACGAGAGCTGGGATCGTCGCTTCTACATCATCCTTGCCCAGAGCGACGTCGATCCGGGGAGCTGGTATCGACTCGATGTGAAGAACCGGAATCTCGACTTCATCGAGGACGATCGTCCTGTGCTTCGTCGGGTAGAACTCGCTCGCATGGAGAAGATCGAGCACGTAGCGGGTGACGGAACGAAGATCCCCGGATACGTGACGAAGCCGGTGGGGCAGGGCAACGGCCCTCACCCCACGATCGTCTTGCCCCACGGCGGCCCCTTCAGTCGCGACGTCTGGGGCTTCGATTGGCTGGCACAGTACCTCGCTGCACGGGGGTTCGTGGTCATCCAGTCGAACTATCGTGGTTCAGCCGGCTACGGGCGTGACTGGGCAGGATCAGGGGCCTTCGAGGGCTGGCGTCTGGCTCTCGCCGATATCGACTCGGGCCTTCAATACCTGATCGAGAACGGCGTTACCGACCCCGATCGTGTCTGCGCCGTAGGCTGGAGCTTCGGCGGTTTCGCCGCGCTGCTCTCCGCACTCGAGTATCCCGATCGCTATCGATGTGTGGTCGAGATCGCAGGTGTCACCGATCCAGGGGACGTGATCAACGAGGCCAAGAACTTCTTGAGCGCGGACTGGATCGAAGAGCAGGTCTCGCGCTCGAAGGATCTGTTGCGCCAGGGTTCTCCCCGGAAGCGAGCAAAGGAGTTCTCTGTGCCCGTGATGATCTTCCACCCGGAGGAGGATCAGAACGTCGACGTGAGACAAGGCCGGCGGCTTCACAAGGCGTTGAAGAAGGCGGGAAAGCATGTGGAGTACATCGAGTATGAAGACGATGAACACGGCATCGAGAGCCACGAATCGCGCATCGACATGCTGACGCGCATAGGTCGATTTCTCGACGAGCACCTGGCAGCCCCGCCCGAGCCCCAGACTGCAGCGCACTAGCGCCGCTGGGTGTGCCGGATTCGGACCTGTCGGCGCCGACGTATCGCTTCGGAACACCCCGCAGCGGGTGGCCGAATGTCATCCGAAATCGAAGTGACTCGACCGGCGCGACCTGAGAGAATGTCGCGATCGCACGCGGAGCATGGGCTGCCGCGGCTCTTCGATTCGGGGGGTGATCGATGCGTTCTGCGCGCGTTCGGAAGGTCTGCGCATTCGCGTGCAAAACCGCGGCGCTGATGGTGCTCGCGTCGTTCGCCACGGCGCCTTCCGGTCATGCGGCCGCCCCCGCGCTCAGCAACGAGCAGCTGGCCGAGGCGTTCGGTGCACTGCCGTCGTTCTGGGAGCCCTCGTTGTCCCCCGACGGTTCCCGCGCCGTCATGGTGGCGCAGCCGCGCGGTCTCGATCTGCCCGTTGCGATGGTCCACGACTTCCGCACCGGCAAGGCCAAGATGGTTCTCGCGAGCCGCAAGGACAAGTACGACCTTCGAGGCTGTCTTTGGGCGAACGACGATCGGCTCATCTGCCGGTTCTACGGGATCGGCCGCATTCAGGGCACGCGCTACGGAAACTCGCGCGTCGTGGCCGTGAACGCCGACGGCTCGGACATGCGAGTTCTGATGCAGGCGCGGATGCGCCGCAAGCTCGTCGGGACGGGCACGCTCGGACAGTACCAGGGCGAGATCATCGATCGTCTTCCCGATGAACCCGACTGGGTTCTGATTCGCGAGCCCGACAAGCGCGGGACGGGCCTCAGCCGCATGAACATCCATACGGGCAAGCTCGATCGGGTCGAGCGGACGGGGACGCACATCTTTCACTGGATCACGGACGCCGATGCCGAGCCGAGGGTACGGCTCAAGGTTCGAAACGACGTGCGAACCTGGCAGCATCGGGCGCCCGGCGCGGTGCGTTGGAAAGAGATCTGGCAGGAGCGCCCCGGCGACGACCACGACGACTTCAGCCCGATCGGCTTCGGGGACGATCGAGATCTGCTGTACGCCGTCCGGCGGATCGACGGGCGAATGGCGCTCGTCCGTGAGGACCAGGTGGGCGATCGCGACCGCGAGGTGATGTTCGCGCACGACGAGATCGACGTCGGGAGCATCAGCCGTCTCGGCCCCCATCGCCGGCTGGTCGGTGCCGAGTACGTGATCGATCGGCCGCACGTCGAGTACTTCGATCCGGCCGTCGAGCGGGTCGTGCGTGCGGTCGGGGCCGCGCTCCCCGGTCGAGTTATCACAGTCACCGATGAGAGCTGGGATCGAAAGATCTACCTGATCTTCGCCGATAGCGACGTCGACCCCGGGACCTACTACAGGCTCGACGTCGCCCAGAGAAAGCTCGACCGCGTGCAGTCGTATCGGCCGGCGCTCAGTGACATCGAGATGTCGCCGATGAAACCGATCCGATATCGCGCTGCGGATGGAACGGAGATCCCCGGTTACGTCACACGACCGGTCCAGGCTGCAGAGGGCCCCCTGCCGACGATCGTTCTGCCGCATGGAGGCCCACAGAGTCGGGATACCTGGGGGTTCGATTATCTGACCCAGTTCCTCGTGGCCAAGGGCTTCGTCGTATTTCAGACGAACTATCGAGGCTCATTCGGATACGGCGAAGATTGGATCGGCGATGGCGCGTACAAGGAATGGCGCCGGGTGGTGTCGGATATCGACGATGGGCTCACGCACCTGATCGAGGCGGGTGTCACAGACCCCGACCGGGTCTGCGCGGTCGGTTGGAGTTTCGGCGGATACGCGTCGCTCTTGAGTGTCATCGAGCATCCCGCGCGCTACCGATGCGTCGTCGACATCGCGGGTGTCAGCGACCCGGGCGAGTTGATCGACCAGTACCATCACAACGACTACGTCGAGGAGTTCGTCGGCACCTCAGCCGAAGTCCTCAAGCACGGCTCCCCGCTCAAGCGAGCGAAGGAGTTCACCGTCCCGGTGCTGATCTTCCACCCCGAAGAAGATCTCAACGTCTACGTCGAGCACGGGCGCAAGCTCGCCAAGGCGCTCAAGAAGGCGGGGAAGACCGTCGAGTACATCGAGTACGAGGACGACGAGCACTCGATCTGGCGACACGCCTCGCGCATCGACATGCTCACCCGCATCGGCGCGTTCCTCGACGAGCACCTCGCTGAGAAACCCGCTTCCGCGGGCGACACCGCTTCGCGCTAGTTCTCGTACGCCGCGACGAAGCGGCGGATGCGGTTCGCATTGGCGCCGAGGTCGCCCCGGCCGTCGCGCGACTTCGAGCGGATGTCGATCTGGCTGCCGGTCGGCGTGGCGCGCACGCGCACGGCGACGTCATCGACGAAGCGGAAGAGGGCGGTGCGCTCGGTCGCGTCGAAGACCCCGTCTTTCGGATCCTTGTAGGTGATGAACCAGCCGATCGACTCGGCCGTCTCGATGGCCTTGGTGTACGCCGCCGCGGGGTCGAGGGTGGTCTCGATGGGCTTGAGGTCGGGGTACGCCTCGCGCACCTGCGGCACGAACTCGGCGGGGTAGCTCATGTCGCGGCCGCCGTAGTCGGGGGCGTCGGGGCCCGCGGCGAAGCTCGGCGGATCGGCGAGGTCGGTGGTGATGTCGTTGATCGGCGGAAGATCGCCGGCTCGGAGCGAGGGCACCATCACGATCGCGAAGAGGCCGATGCCGGCGAGCATGCCCATGATCGCGTTCTTGCGGCCGAGCGGATCCTGCCCGCCTCGTGTCAGCACGAAACCGATGGCGCCGAGCGTGAACGCTGCGAGCCCGCCGAAGAGCCCGCCCGCGACGAAGACCATGAAGCCGAGCATCGGGGGGACGCCCGCCTGCGCCATGCCGATGCCGACGACGATCGAGAGCCCGCCAAAGATGGCGATGCGCTGGGCGATGCCGGCCACGACGGACGTGCGGGCGGGTTCGGGGCTCGTCGGTGCGGGCTGATCCTCGGCCATCTGGGCTCTCCCTGGTCGCGACGATCGCGAGTCGATGCTCGGTCGCATGCGAGTGCGTGTGGTTTCGCGCCGCGGCTAAACGCGTGCGCGCTTCGATGCACGACGATCGCATCCGATGCGTGCCGCGCGTGCGGCGCCGGAGCGTACCACGCGAATCGTGTCGTCTCGCGGGGCCGTCTGAGGGGATTCGGCGGCGCTCGCGAATCGGGCTAGAGTGCTCGCTCCGTTGAGAAGCGCGCATGCGCCCACCCGGCCCTTGGCCCGTCGGCACGGTGCGACCGCGTAAGAAGGATCCCTTCGTGAGCAGCCCCGTGAGCCATGAGCGGCAAGGCCCCCTGGCCGTGCTGACCCTCGACCGCCCCGATGTCTTGAACGCCCTCGATCGCGCGACCCTCGAGGCGCTGCGCGACGCGGTCGCCACGCTGAGCGGCGACGCGACGGTGCGCGCCGTCGTCGTGACCGGCGCCGGACGGGCGTTTGCGGCGGGCGCCGACATCGAGCAGATGAGCGCGCTGACCCCGCTCGAAGGCGAGGCCTTCGGCCGGCTCGGCCACGAGACGTTTGCCGCGCTCGAGGCGCTGCCCGTGCCGACGATCGCCGCGGTGAACGGCTTCGCCCTCGGCGGCGGCTGCGAGCTCGCGCTGGCGTGCGACTTCATCTACGCGTCGAGCAAGGCGCGCTTCGGTCAGCCCGAGGTCAACCTCGGTCTGTTGCCCGGGTTCGGCGGGACGAGCCGGCTGGTGCGTCGCGTCGGCGTCGCCTGGGCGAAGGAGCTGATCCTCGGCGGCGAGCCGATCAAGGCCGATGAGGCGCTGCGCATCGGCCTCGCCAACCGGGTCTTCGAGCCCGACGAGCTCATGCCGGCGGCGGTCGCGATGGGCGAGACGATCGCGAAGAAGGGCCCGGTGGCGATCTCGCTCGCCAAGCGCGTGATGCAGCAGGGCCAGGATGCCGACCTCGCGATGGCCAACGCGCTCGAGCAGAACGCGTTCGGCCTCGTCTTTGCGACCGACGATCGCACCGAGGGCATGGCGGCCTTCCTCGAGAAGCGCGATCCGAAGTTCGAGGGGCGCTGAGCGAGCGTGGCAGACATTCGAGCCGACATCCCGATCGACAACGGCGACTTCACGCAGCGCCTCGGCTGCGAGACGCTGTCGATGAGCGAGGGCGTGTGCGAGATGGCGCTCGAGATCGGCGACCTGCACCAGTCGATGGCGGGCCGCGCCCACGGTGGCGTGCTCTTCACGATGCTCGATACGGTGATGGGGCGCGCGGTCATCTCGAAGCTGCCCGAGGGCAAGGGCTGCGCGACGCTCGAGGCCAAGATCAACTACTTCAGGCCGGTGCAGAGCGGGCGCATCGTTGCCCGGGCGACCGTGCCCCGCACCACGAGGCGCACCGCCTACGCCGAGGGCGTGATCGTCGACGACGAGGGCAACGAGCTCGCGCGCTCGTCGGGCACCTTCATGATCACCGACACGATCGCTCAGGCCGAACGCGAGCGGGTCTGACCGCCGATCCGTCAGCCGGCGATCGCGGTCGCCGTGAGGAAGAAGGACGAGAGACGACGATGCAGCTCGAGGCGAGCGGTCATCCCCTGCACACGCGCGCGCTGACGATCGAGACCGAGGTGCTCGACGACGGCCGCTGGCGCTTTCGAGGCGACGTCAACGATCTGCGCAAGTGCAGCTTCGTGCCGATGATCGACGACATCCAGCCGGCCGGCATCATCCACCAGATGGCGATCCTCGGCGTGCTCGACCCCGAGACGCGTGTGATCCATGACATCCGCGTCGAGCAGCCCCACGTGGCGGTCGAGCCGTCTGCGCTCACCGGTGGCGAGTGCTGCCGCGACCCGGGCCCGAAGCTCGTCGCGCTCTCGGGCGAGACCCTCGACGATGGCTTTCACAAGCGGCTCTCGGCGCACTTCGGCGGGGCGCTCGGCTGCTCGCACCTGCTCACGCTCTTTCAGATGATGGCCGACGCGCTGCCGGCGGCGCTCGACTGGGAAGAGAGGGCGCGCGCCGAAGACGGCGCGACCCGCGACGTGGGCGAGCGACCGTTTCGGCGCGGTGCGTTCGTCGACGGCTACGAAGCGCCCGACGAGGGCGGCATTCAGCTCGTCGCGCAGCTCGGCGACTTCTACACCAAGCCGAACAGCGCGGGGCTCAGCCCGATCGCGCGCGTGGCCCACCAGCACGACGTGCGGATTCAGGTGACCGTCGAGTCGGGGACGCGGCGGCTTCGCGACCTGCGCGTCGCCGAGCGAGATCGCGACAGCGAGACCCTGCGATCGGCGCCGTGGCACGACCGGTTGCCCGAGCTCGAGGGCTTCGAAGGGGCCCCGATCATGCCGGGCATGGCGAAGCGGGTGCTGACGACGTTCGGCGACGACTCGGGCCGCCTCGAGCTGCGCGATCTTCTGCTGCAGCTCGCGCCCGGCTTCATCCAGGTGCTCGCCGCGATCAGCGAACGCTTCTACGTGCAGCCCAAGTCGCCGAGCGGCGAGAAGACCGGCGGCGCCAAGACAGGCGACGTCGAGATGATGGGCGGCATGATCGACAGCTGCTGGATGTGGCGCTCGGGCGGCGCACTCACGAAGCGCCGCCAGCAGGCCGAGGCCGCGAGCGGCCGCAAGAGCCCGACGCTCTAGCCGAGGGCCGGGTGCGCGGTCACGCGCCGATCCCCCAGCGAGAAGCCGTGGCTCGCTGGCTCAGTAGCCGTTGACGTAGGCGAGGCCGGCGGCCGTCGACTCGATCTCATCGCCCGCCGCGAGCAGCACGCGCGTGGCGTCCCAGGTGCCTTCGAGCAGCTGCGTGCGCGGCCCGTGCGGGATGTCACCCTGCATTTCGCCGTGGGCGTACGTGATGCGACCCGTCTCGACCTCGATCGTGATCTTCTGCGCCGGCTCGAGCTCGACCGAGTCGGAGAGGATCGCCAGCTCGTCGGGCCCGAGCGTCACGCACACGAGACCGAGCGCGACGCAGTTGCCGGCGAAGATCTCGGCGAACGAGCCTGCGATGAACGCCTCGAACCCGAAGCGCATCAGCGCCTGGGGTGCGTGCTCGCGCGACGATCCGCAGCCGAAATTCTGGCCCGAGATCAAGATGTTCGAGCCGGCGAAGCGCTCGTCGTCGAGCGGGTGATCGCCCTTCGCCTGCAGGCGTGCGTCCTTGAACAGGTGCTCGCCCATCGAGTCGAAGGTCGTCACCTTCATGTACCGGGCGGGGATGATTCGATCGGTGTCGATGTCGTCGCCTCGCACGACAGTGGCACGGCCTTCGACGCGGTGGATCTTCGTGAGCTCTGACATGGTTACAGCACCTCTCGCACGTCACTGACGCAGCCGTGGATCGCCGCCGCGGCCACCATGGCCGGCGACATCAGCAGGGTGCGCCCGGTGGGCGAGCCCTGTCGGCCCTTGAAGTTTCGGTTGGACGACGACGCGCAGATCTCCTGACCGATCAGCTTGTCGGGGTTCATCGCGAGGCACATCGAGCAGCCGGGCTTGCGCCACTCGAAGCCGGCGGCGCGGAAGATCTCGGGCAGCCCCTCGGCGTGGGCCTGCTCGTCGACCGCCTGGCTGCCGGGCACGACCAGCGCCCGCACGCCCTCGGCGACCTGACCGGTCTTGGCGACGGCCGCGGCCTCGCGCAGATCGCTGATGCGGCCATTCGTGCACGAGCCGATGAACGCGACGTCGATCTTGGCGCCCTTGATCGAGTGACCCGGGTGCAGCTCCATGTAGTCGTAGGCCTCGGCCACGCTCGCCTGGTCGACCTCGGGCACGTCTTCGACGCGCGGCAGCGACTCGCTGACGCCCAGGTTCTGGCCGGGGTGGATGCCCCAGGTGATGCTCGGCTCGATCGCGCTGCCGTCGATCTGCACGACGTCGTCGTAGTGCGCGTCGGCGTCGCTCGCGACGGCTCGCCACTCGGCCACGGCGCGATCGAACGCCTCACCGCTCGGCACCCGATCACGGCCGCGCAGGTAGTCGATCGTCGTATCGTCGGGGTTCACGTAGCCGCAGCGGGCGCCGCCCTCGATCGACATGTTGCAGACGGTCATCCGCTCTTCCATGGTCATCGCCTCGATGACCGGGCCGGCGAACTCGTAGGCGTAGCCGACGCCGCCCTGAACGCCGAGCTGGCGGATGATCGCGAGGATCACGTCCTTCGCGTAGACACCACGGCCGAGCTTGCCGGTCACCTCGACGCGCCGCACCTTGAGCCGCGCCATCGACAGGCACTGGGTGGCGAGCACGTCGCGCACCTGGCTGGTGCCGATGCCGAACGCGATCGCGCCGAACGCGCCGTGGGTCGAGGTGTGGCTGTCGCCGCAGGCGATCGTCGAGCCGGGGTGCGTCAGCCCGAGCTCGGGGCCGATGACGTGCACGATGCCCTGGCGGCCGGTCTCGGGGCCGAAGAACTCGACGCCGTACTGCTCACAGTTGTGCTCGAGCTCGTGCATCATCTGCTCGGCGAGCGCGTCTTCGAGCGGGCGCGCCTGATCGTGGGTCGGAATGATGTGATCGACCGTCGCGAACGTGCGATGCGGGAACCGCACCGGCAGCTCGAGCTCGCGCAGCATGGCGAAGGCCTGTGGGCTCGTGACCTCGTGGACGAGGTGGGTGCCGATGAAGAGCTGGGTCTGTCCGCTCGGCAGCTCGCGCACCGCGTGGCGCTCCCAGACCTTGTCGTAGAGATTCTTTCCGCTCATGGCGATCTCACTTCAGAGCCCGCCGCTCGGGGCGGGGCGTGGTCGGGCGCAGGGCCCGGGGGTCTGCGCTCGAGAGCTTCCGAATGGTCGGCCCGCTGCCGCCGTGTCAAGCGAAGGGGCCGAAGCCAGCCCGTCCACGAGATCGGAAACCATTCGATTCCGGTTAGATACGGCGGTGAGCCACCTGGGTTCGCCTCGAGCCGAAAGCGCGCCGGCGAAGCGCCCGGTCCTGCTCTCCGAGCCCCCGGTGGATAGCACGGATGGCGTCGGCTTCGCGCCTCGTCCGGCCCGGGCGTGTGCGCGCGGGCACCCGGCCCCTTCGCGCGCCACACGGGTCGCTGCATGGTCTACGTTGCCGCCCCATGGATCTCTTTCACACGGTGCAGCACCCCGCGGGCAAGGGTCCGCATCCCACGATCTTCGCTCTGCATGGCTGGGGCGCGAACGCGCACGATCTCTTCGGTCTCTCGCCGCACCTGCTGGGCGGCGAGGCGCTCGTCATCTGTCCCCAGGGCCCCGTGCAGGTGCCGATGCCGCCCGGTCAGCCCGGGCCCGGCGGCTACGGGTGGTTTCCGATCACGGGCGGCGGGCCCCCCGATCCGTCCGCCATGGTCGCGGCGAGCTTCGAGCTGCGCAGCTTCATCGACGCCGCCAAGGCGGCGTACCCCGTCGATCCGAACGAGATCTACGTGCTCGGCTTCAGCCAGGGCGGGGTCATGGCGTACGACCTGGTGCTGCGCAGTCCGGGCGAATTCGCGGCGTTGATCGCGCTCTCGACCTGGCTCCCGGCCGAGCTGGTGCAGCGCGCCGAGCGGGGGCCCGAGCTCGAGGCGTTGCCGACGCTGGTGATCCACGGCGAACAGGATCAGATGATCCCGGTCGATCGCGCGCGCGAGTCGATCGAGCGACTGCAGGGGCTGGGCGTGTCGGTCGCTCATGCCGAGTACCCGATGGGGCACGAGATCAATCCGCACAGTCTGCGGGACATGGTGGGCTGGCTCGGCGGCGTCGCCGAGCAGCGCCGCGCCGGCTGAGGCCGGGGCCCGGCGCGGCTGGTGTAGCCTTGGTCGCGCCGGTTGCGCGCACCGTCGGGGTGTAGCTCAGTGGTAGAGCCTGAACTTTGGGGGTTCAGCGTCGTGGGTTCGAATCCCACCACCCCGACCACGCAGCGCACCTGCGCGCCCGCTCCCTGATCTTGATTTTTGATTGACTAGTTTCCGGGTCGCGCTGCCGCGTGCGCAGTCGGGTCGCGTCGGCGCTCCATCCTCGGGGGTGCGGGGCAGCCCGTGTCGCCGAACGCGGTCGCGCTGCCCTTCGGCCCCTCGTCCTTCGCCGGGGCGCCGGCATCTCGCTTTGGTCGACGCTGATTGTGCTGTGTCGCGCGCTTGCGCTTCCGCGTCGGGGCGTTCGCCGTTACTCTTGGCGCTTCGATGTCCGACAGGCCCGTCGTGCCCCCGCGCTCCCCCAGGCGCCGGCGGGGCGGTCCGCGCGGACGCACGCCACAACCGGCTCGAACCCGACGGAGACGTGGATGTCCACCGAGTGCCCCCCTGAGCTTCGGCAGCAGATCGAGCACACGATCCGCTTCCTGGCCGTCGATGCGATCAAGAAGGCCAACAGCGGCCACGTGGGCGCGCCCATGTCGCTCGCTGCGGCGGCCCTCGAGCTCTTCGACCACCATCTCCGGTTCGATCCGACCGACCCCGAGTGGCCTCTGCGCGACCGCTTCGTGCTCTCGAACGGCCACGCGTCGATGCTGCAGTACGCGATGCTGCACCTCTTCGGCTACGACGTCTCGATCGAAGACATCAAGGATTTCCGGCAGCTTGGCGCCGCGACCCCGGGGCATCCCGAGTACGGCGACACGCCGGGCGTCGAACTCACGACCGGCCCCCTCGGTCAGGGCTTCGCCCATGGCGTCGGCATGGCGCTCGCGGGCCGCATGACGCGCGCTCAGTTCGGCGGCGACGCGTCGGGCGACGGCGTGCCGGGGGATCACTTCGTCTACGGCTTCGTGTCCGACGGCGATCTCATGGAGGGCATCTCGTACGAGGCCGCCTCGTTCGCCGGCCACCTCGGGCTCGGCAACCTGATCTACATCTACGACGACAATGAGATCACGATCGACGGACGCACCGAGGTCGCCTTCAGCGACGACGTGCCGACCCGCTTCGAAGCGCAGGGCTGGCAGGTGCTCGGCCCGATCGAGGGGCAGGATCCGGCCGGTCTGGCCGAGGCGCTCGCCTCGGGCCGAGCCGAGACGGCGCGCCCGACGCTGATCGTGCTGAAGACGAAGATCGGGCAGGGCAGCCCCGACATCATCGACACGCCGAAGGCGCACGGCGCCGGGCTGACCGACGACGGCTTCATCGCGAACGCGAAGGACGCAGCCGGCTGGCCCCACGAGCCGACTTTTCTCGTGCCGTCCGACGTCGAGGCCTACCTCGTCGCGCGTCGCGCCGAGAAGCGCGGCGAGCGAGAGGCCCGCGACTCGGTCCACACCGAGTGGCGTGGGGCGAACGCCGATGCCGGGGCGGCCTGGGATGCGGCGCGCGGGCGCGCCATGCCGGCCGACCTCGCGGCCCAGCTGAGCGAAGGCATGGCCATCGAGAAGGCGACGCGCCAGCACTCGGGCGCGGTGCTGCAGAAGCTCTCGACCCTGGTGCCCTACATGGCCGGAGGCTCGGCTGACCTCGCGGGCAGCGCGGCGCCGCCGATCATCAAGGACGTCGGCATCGTGGCGCCCGGCGACTTCCGCGGTCGCAACATCCACTTCGGCATTCGCGAGCATGCGATGGGCGCGATCGCCAACGGCATGGCCCTCGACGGCACGTTCCTGCCCTACTGCGGCACCTTCCTGATCTTCAGCGATTACGTCCGGCCGGCGATCCGGCTCGCCGCGCTCATGAAGATCCCGACGCTCTTCGTCTTCACGCACGACTCGATCTTCGTGGGCGAAGACGGGCCGACGCACCAGCCGATCGAGCAGGTCGATTCGCTGCGGCTGATCCCCGGGCTACGCACGTGGCGGCCGGCCGATGGCCCCGAGACGGCGCTCGCGTACGCCGAGATCCTGCAGAGCGCCGGCCCGGCCGCGCTCTCGCTCACGCGCCAGGGGCTGCCGGTGATCGACCGGGCCCGCGCGCTCGAGCCCGCCGACATCGCCCAGGGCGCCTACGTCGTGCGCGATGTCGAGGGTGCGCCCGACGTCGTGCTGATGGCGTCGGGGAGCGAGGTCTCGCTGTGTCTCGCGGCCGCTGAGCAGCTGACGGCGTCGGGCATCGCGGCGCGCGTCGTCAGCGCGCCGTGTACCGAGATCTTCGCCGAGCAGCCGGCCTCGGTGCAGGCCGACGTCGTGCCCGAAGACGTCCCGGTGGTCGCTGTCGAGGCGGGTCGCGGCCAGGCCTTCGGGCGCTGGGTCGGGCGCCGCGGTGCGATCCACGGGATGAATCGCTTCGGGGCCTCGGCGCCGGCGAAGGCGTTGGCAGACCACTTCGGCTTCACCGCCGATGCCGTCTGCAAGACCGTTCAGGAGACCATCGGGCGTAGCTGACGTTCGGTGACCAGACGACAATCGAGCGCGGGCCGGCGAGTCGGCTCGCGCAGGGTACCTTCCCGCGAATTCGATGGCGGCTCCCTTTCGCATCTACAACACCCTCACCCGCAAGGTCGAGGATTTCGAGCCCATCGAACAGGGCCGGGTGGGGCTCTACGTCTGCGGCATGACGGTCTACGACCACGCGCACATCGGGCATGCGCGCGCGATGGTCGTGTTCGACACGTTCGTGCGTTACCTGCGCCACCGCGGGTGGCAGGTGCGCTTCGTCCGAAACTTCACCGACGTCGACGACAAGATCATTGCGCGCGCGGCCGAGAACGGAGAGGCGCCCGAGGCGCTCGCGCAGCGCTTCATCGACGCGTTCCACGACGAGACCGAGCTGCTCGGCCTGATGCGACCCGACGACGAGCCCCGGGTGACCGAGTGCATCGACGCCATCGTCGGGATGATCGCCGGCCTCGTCGAGAAGGGGCACGCGTATGCCGCCGAGGGCAGCGTCTGGTTCTCGGTCGAGAGCGACCCCGCCTACGGCAAGCTGTCGGGCCAGAAGGTCGACGAGCTGCGCAGCGCCGATCCCGAGTCGGGCAAGCGACACCCCGCCGACTTCGCGCTGTGGAAGGCGTCGAAGCCCGGTGAGCCGGCGTGGGAGAGCGAGTGGGGGCCGGGCCGACCCGGCTGGCACATCGAGTGCTCGACGATGGCGCGCGACTGCCTGGGCGAGACGATCGACATTCACGGCGGGGGGCTCGATCTGGTCTTTCCGCATCACGAGAACGAGGTGGCCCAGAGCGAGACGGCGCACGATGCGACCTACGCCCGCTACTGGATGCACAACGGTCTGCTCACGATGTCGGGCGGTCAGAAGATGGGCAAGAGCCTCGGCAACGTGATCAACGTCGGCGACGCGCTCGCCGACTTCCCCGCCGAGGCGCTGCGGCTCTACTACCTGCAGAACCACTACAGGTCGCCGCTGCCGTGGGGGGAGGGCGCCCTCGTCGATGCGCTCGCCATGCTCGCCCGCCTCTACGAGGCGCGCGAGGTCGCCGAAGAGATGAAGGGCGAAGAAGACGCCGAACGTGTGGCGGGGGATCTCGGCAAGGACGCGCAGACCGTCCTCGAGCTCGGTCGCGGCTTCGAGGCGCGCTTCCACGAGGCGATGGATGCCGACTTCAACACGGCCAAGGCGCTCGGGCAGCTCTTCGAGCTCGCCCGCGCGGTGAATCGCTTCGGCAACCACAAGAAGGCGAAGAAACGCGGTGGTCCGGTCGTGGCCCCCGCGCTCGAGGCCTTCGGGCTGGTCGGCGACGCGATCAACTTGATGACGATGTCGAGCGACGACTTCCAGTCCGAGGTGAAGGCCAAGCGGCTCCAGCATCTCGGCATCACGGCCGACGAGGTCGACGCCGAGCTCGACGCGCGCAGCCGCGCCCGGGAAGAGAAGGACTGGGCGCGGGCCGACGAGATCCGCGATGCGCTCCTGGCGCGCGGGATCGTGATCATGGACCGACCCGATCGCGTGGATTGGCGCGTGCGCCTCGACGCGGGGGACGGCGACGCGGCGAATTGAGCGCCCGGCTCAGCCGGTGCCGACGTTGCCCATCAGCTCGGCCACGGCCTCGAGCACCATCTCGACGGCCAGGCTCGTGAGCAGCAGGCCCATCACGCGGACGAGCAGGCTCGCACCGGCGTTGCCGATCAGGCCATAGACCCGGTTGCCGAGCAGCATCCCGGCGTACGTAATGGCGAGCACGACGGCGAGCAGCATCGTGGTGGTCGCCTGCTGCGCGATCGTGAACTCGCGGTTGTCGGTCAGCAGCACGACGGCGAGGATCGAGCCGGGGCTCGCGATGGAAGGCACCGCGATCGGAAAGACCGCGACGTCGTGGCCAGCCTCGCCCGATGCCTGGATGCCGGCGGCCCCGATGCCGAACACCATCTGGACGCCGAACAAGAAGAAGATGAGGCCGCCCGCCAGCTGGAACGCTTCGAGCCGCACGCCGAGCTCGCCGAGCACGATCTGCCCGACGAGAATGAAGCCGACGAGCACGATCGCGCTGTAGAACGTGGCGCGCAGGGCAATGCGCCGTCGTTCGGCGGGGGTCGCGTGCGAGGTCAGCCCGACGAAGAGCGTGAGGGTGCCAATCGGGTCGATCGTCGTGAGCAGAAAGAGGAAGGGACCGACCCAGTCGCCCATCAATTGGCCGGGGCCGGCACCGGCGTCTGATCGAGGGCGGGCTCGAGCGTGATCTCGCGCCAGAGGATCACGGTCGTCTTCGATCCGATGTCGCGGACACGCACCTTCATGGTGTAGACCCCGAGCGGATCATCGGGCCCGAATTTCGTGCGCACGCGGGCCTCCCCCATCAGCATCTCGTCCGGCGGCGCGGGCTCGCGTCGCCACAGCGGCGCCTCGTCGTGAATGGCGTGCATCTCGCCATTCGGTCCGACGAGCCGAAAGTCGACGAGGGTGCGGCAGCGCATGTCCTCCATCGGGTCGCAGCCCGAGAAGACGACGAATGCGGTCACCGTGTCGCCGATGCGAGCGGTCTCGGCAATCTGCACGTTGGGCCCCTTGTCGCGATCCTTGGGGTTCTGCCACTCCTCGATGAAGGCCTTCTCGTCCTCCGTGAGGATCAGCATCGCGCCGAGCTTGCCCGCCTTGTGGCGCCAGGGGATGCCCTTGCGCGGCGCGGGGTCGTCGAACCATTCGGCGGCTGCGGGCAGCGCGACGATCGAGAAGGCGAGGCACGAGAGAAGGACAGTCGAGAGCGTTCGGGTCATGGTTGGGCGCAGGTCCGTCATTGGTTTGAGGTTCGATTCGAGAGGTCAGTTCAATCGCGGGTGCGTCTCAGGCTTGGGCGGCCAGGAGTCGAGCCGCTTCGATCGCCCCGTACGTGAAGATCACGTCGGCGCCGGCGCGCTTGAGCGCCGTGAGGCTCTCGAGCAGGCCCGCGTCGAAGTCGATCCAGCCGCGCTCGGCGGCGGCTTTCAGCTGAGCGTATTCGCCGCTCACGTGATACGCGGCGACGGGCAGGGTCGTGTGGTCGCGCAGCAGGCTGATCACGTCGAGGTAGGGCAGGCCCGGCTTGACCATGACCCAGTCGGCGCCTTCCGCCTCGTCGAGGGCGAGCTCGCGCAGGGCCTCTCGCGCGTTGGCCGGATCCATCTGGTACGTCTTCTTGTCGCCGCCCCGCGGCGCCGAGTCGAGGGCCTCGCGGAAGGGGCCGTAGAAGGCCGAGGCGTACTTCGCGCAGTAGCTGCCGATCGCGACGTTGGTATGCCCGGCCTCGTCGAGGGCCTCGCGCATGACGCGCACGCGGCCGTCCATCATGTCGCTCGGCGCGACGATGTCGGCGCCCGCATCGGCTTGCGTCACCGACATGGCGGCGAGCAGGGGGAGGGTCTCGTCGTTCACGATCTCGCCGTCGCGTACCACGCCGTCGTGTCCATCGCTCGAGTACGGGTCGAGCGCCACGTCGGTGATGACGAGCAGCTCGGGGTGGGCGTCCTTGATCGCGCGAATCGTGCGGGGCAGCAGGCCCTCGGGGTTCGTGCTCTCGGTCCCCGTCGAGTCCTTGAGCCCATCGTCGATGACCGGAAAGAGCGCGACGCCCGGGATCCCGAGCTCGGCGGCGGTCTTGACGGTCTCGAGCAGGCGATCGATCGACTGGCGGGCGTGGCCGGGCATCGACACGATCGGATCCGAGACGCCTTCGCCTTCGCAGACGAATGCGGGCAGCACCAGATCGCTCGTCGTCAGCACGGTTTCGCGCGCGATCCGGCGCAGGCCGGCCGAGGCACGGAGTCGTCGGGGTCGTTCGAGCATGGCGCAGACGATACCGCGCCGGGTCGTCAGCGACCCGTCCCGGTGGACGCTCAGCTCGCCGGCAGCAGGGGGGCGGCCGGATCCCCCGTCTCTTGCATCCACTGGCGGAGCGCATCGAGCAGCCGCGCGCGCTCGGCCTGCGCCGCGGGATCCTGGGCCCGGTTCACCAGCTCGTCGGGGTCGCGGCTCAGATCGTAGAGCTCGATCGGGGGCGCGACGCCCCGCAACCGCCGGGTGTCGACCTGGCGCAGGCGGCGGAACGCGTCGGGGTGATCCGAGCGTTGCTCGATCGTCTCTTCGTACGTGAGGTTGCGCCAGCGTGACTTGCGCCACAGATCGGCGTTGAACGTGCGCGGCTTGCGGCCATCGTCCCGCCAGATGAGACGCCAATCCCCGTCCTGCACCGAGCGCTCTCGCATGCCGCGATCGTGCTGCTGAATCTCGTGGTCGATCTGAGAGAATACGAAGGCGCGGGGGGCCGGGTCGCGCTCGCCTTCGAGCAGCGGCAGGAGCGAGCGCCCATCGAAGCCCGGCTCAGGGCCTGGCTCCGAGCCGAGGCCGAGCCAGTCGAGGATCGTCGGCATCCAGTCGACGTGGCTGACCAGCGCATCCGATCGCACGCCGCGCACGACGCCGGGTCCGGCGACGATCGCCGGCACGTGGGTGCCCAGGTCGTGCAGGGCGAGCTTGCCGCGCTGGAAGGCGGGACCGTGATCGCTCGTGAATACGACCAGCGTGTCGTTCGACACCCCGGCGCGCATGAGCGCGTCGAGGGCTGCGCCGACGATCTGATCGGTGCGCTCGATCGAATCGAGGTACTCGGCCCAGTCGCGTCGGACCACCGGGGTGTCGGGCAGGTGCCCGGGCAGGCGGACGGCGCCCGGATCGACGCCGATGTCGTCGTGTTCGCTGTCACGGAACGGCCGGTGTGAACCCTTGACGTTCAGCATGAGAAAGAAGGGCCGGTCGCTGGCTGCGAGCTCGGTGACCAGCGCGTCGACGCTCTCGACGGTCGTCTTCTGCACGCGGACGTCGTACGGCAGCTTCTCGACGGGCAGCACGTGCAGCTTGTGTGTCACGGCCGTGGTGAACCCGGCGTCGTCGAGCACCTCGATCAGCGTCGGCACGCCCGCCTGGATCCGACTGCGTTCGAAGAGCGGGTGGGCGCGGTCGTCGTCGGTCAGCTCGGCGGCGGGCTTGAAGAAGTTGGCCGTGTTGCCGAGCAGACCGTGGCCGTTTGGCCAGCGCCCGGTGTAGATCGACGCCTTCGCCGCGGAGCAGACCGGGTAGGGGGTGTACGCGCGCGTGAAGAGCACGCCCCGTTCGGCCAGCCCGTCGAGACGCGGGGTCTCGAGGCCCGGGGTGCCGAGCGCGCCGAGCTGCTCGCCCTGATCCTCAGCCAGGATGAACACGACGTTGCGATGCGGCGGGTCGCCGCCGCAGCCGAGTGCGGAGACGGCGGCGAGGCAGGCGACCGAGAGGAGGGCGATGCAGCGGACGCCGGCCTGGAGCAGATTCTCGATCGCGCCGGCTGCATCGGACATGGCGCGGAGGCTAGCGAACGCGCTTCGATCCCGGTCGATCGCGTGGAGGAACGACCGATGGCCAACCTCGAAGAAATCTCGGGCTACCCGCTCGACCCCGACATGCAGAACAAGCTGTTCGAAGTGCAGCGCCTCTGCATCGTGTGCTGGACGACGTCCGAGGGTTGGCCCGTCGGCGTGCACCACCGCTACCTCTGGGATCGCGACCGCGTTTGGGTGACGACGAGCCGCCAACGCCATCGCGTGAACGCGCTGATCCGTCGACCCGAGAGCTGCGTGGTGATCGGCGGCGAAGGCACCGAGCTCGGCCCCGAGCGCACGCTCACGCTCAAGACCCGCGCCACGGTGCACGAAGACCGCGAGACCCTCGAGTGGTTCCTGCCGCGTTTCTGCGATGCGCTGCATCCCGGTGCCCCCGAAGCCTCGGCGGGGATGCAGGCGATGATGGATACGCCGCGCCGGGTCGTGATCGAGCTCGAGCCCGTCAAGCGCATCAGCTACGACGGCATGAAGCTCGCCGAGGCGGTCGTGCGCGAGGGCGTCGACGCGATGTAGGCGCGGTGGAGAAGTGCGTGCGACCGCTCAATCGAGCTGGTAGAGCAGGTGCCGGCTCAGGTCGCCCTTGAGGTCGACCAGCATCACGCGCGAATCGAAAGACCACACCCCACCCACGCGCTTGAACGCGTCGTGGTAGCGCCCGGCGATGATCGGCTGCATTGGAAAATCGTCGAGCTGCTGGAAGACCGTAAAGTAGCTGCGCGCGGTGGCCGTCTGATCGTCGTCGGCGACCTCGACGATCGTATTGGTCGTGACGTGCTTGGTGCGCGGCGTACCGTCGTCGTACAGACGCGTCGAGCCCTGATACAGCGCGAGCACCGCGTCGCGCCCGACGATGCCCTGATCGACGGGCGCATCGGTCGCGGGCGCGATGCGACCGTGCGCGAACAGGTCGGCCACGCCCTCGAGGTCACCGAGGTCGATCCGTTCGGCGTACGTGTGAAGCAGGTTCTCGATCGCGCGCGCTGAGTCGGCCATGGACCGAGGCTAGAGGCCTGGCCGCCGGGTCGCCACGTTCCGTCCCTGTTCAGCTTCCGTCTCGCGCGCGCGGGGCGTGACGTTCGCGAGTCGGTCGGCGATCATGACCCGCGCGCGCCGTGACCTCGCGGCGCCCGGTCGGGAGGCGCTCTTCGGGTCATGGGCGAAGCGGAACGAGACACCGCGGCGACGCCCGCGCCCTTCGACGAAGCCGCGCTGCTCGAGGCCGCGCGGCGCCGCACCGGCCTCGACGACTTCGGGGACGCGCCGTTTCGAGCGCCGCTGCGCGTGCTGCTCGATGCGCTCGCGAAGGCGCCGCTCAATGGCGTCGGGACCACGGTGCTGCGCACGTCGATCCGCCGCAGCCTGACCCAGCGCCTCGCCGCCGAGGCATGCTTCGCGGCCCATCCCGAGATCGCGACCGAAGTCGTCGACGACCCGGTCGTGATCGTCGGGCTGATGCGATCGGGCACGACCCTCTTGCAGCGCCTGCTGGCGCGCGACGCGCGCTTTCATTGCGCCCTCGGCTGGGAGATCGCCGAGCCGGTCCCCCGGCCCGGCGCTGCGACCGGCCCGGAAGACCCCCGCATCGCCGATGGCATTCGTCGAGACGAGCAGATGCGCGCGTTCGCACCCGAGCTGCAGGCGATCCACCCGACCGACGCCCTCGAACCCGACGAAGAGATCGTCTTTCTCGCCGATGCGTTCCTCTCGCACGTGCCCGAGGCGTCGTGCGACGTGCCCGGCTATCGCGCCTGGCTCGACGCACAGAGCTTCGTGCCGGCCTACGAGCACCTGCGTCGCATGCTGCAGCTGCTGCAGTGGCAGAAGCGGGCCCGAGGCGAAGCCGCTGCGCGCTGGCTGCTCAAGACCCCTGCTCACCTGGGCTATCTCGACACCCTGCTCGCCGTCTTTCCGCGCGCGCAGATCGTCCACGTGCACCGCACACCGGTCGAGACGGTGCCATCGGGGGCGAGCCTGAACGCGACGCTCTGGCGCATGTATTCGGATCACGTCGACCCGGCCGTCGTCGGTCGCCAGTGGCTCGAGCGGACGTCGTGGGCGGCGAAGCGAGCGACTGCGGCGCGCGCGGGCCGAGACGACACCGCTTCGCGCTTCGTCGATGTCGACTATCGAGATCTCGTGCGAGACCCGGTCTCCGAAGCGCAGCGCGTGCTCGAAGCGCTCGGCCTGTCGCCCGCGGCCGACACGCGCGCGACCATGCGTCGCTGGCTCGAGGCCGATGCTGCCGAGCGTCGGCCGAAGCACCGCTACGCGCCCGAGGACTTCGGGCTGAGCGAGCATCAGATTCGATCGGCCTTCGAGGGCACCCTCGACGCCGCCCCGAGCGAGCCTCGATCGAACGCCGACTAGAGCAGGGCGCCCACGCGCCCACGGAGGAACCATGCCCGAGCACCCGATCGCCACCGCCGAGCAGCACACGCACGAGCTCGAAGCCGTCGAGCTCATGCGCCATCCGACGGTGGCCAAGGCCTTCGACGACGTGCGCGACCGCTGGCTCGCCGCCGTCGACCCCGATCCCGATGCTCGAAGCTGCTTCGACTGGGCCTCGCACGAGGTGATGTTCTCGGCGGCCGTCTGGTCTTCGAATCAGGATCCGCTGCGACCGAAGGTCACGTGCATCACGCGCCTCGGGCACCCGGTGCAGGGCGTCGACGTGCCCGGCTCGCGGTGGGGCATCGACAACCCCGACTCGATCTATCGCGTCATTCCGATCTCGGGGAGCGAGCGCTACGTGATCCGTGGCCGCGTCGCCGAGCGCCGCATGACCGAGAACTACTTCACGCTCTGGGATCCGAAGATGAACACGATCGACGTGCTCTCGGGGCACGACCTCGTGCTCGACGACGATCGTCGCTTCGAGATCTCGGTCGATGCCGAGCCGGCGGGAGATCGACCGAACCACATCCGGTCGAATGCGAGCGCGCAGGAGTTCTACATTCGCGACGTGATGCTCGACTGGGCCCTCGATGAGCCGAACGAGCTCGAGATCGAGCGCCTGGGCGACGCGCCGACGACGCCGGCGCGCACGATCGACGAGCAGGCCGAGCTGACGGTCGAGTACATGAACCGGTTCGCCGAGTTCACCCAGAAGATCGCGCGCGGCATGACGAGCGGCCCGGTCAATCAGATGCAGCTCGCCTGGAGCGCCGACACCGGTGGCGCGCTGCGCAAGCAGATCTACGTCGGCGGGCACTTCGAGCTCGAGGACGACGATGCGCTCGTGATCGACGTGAACGACGGTGGCGCGGCCTACTTCGTCGTGCCGACGGGCAACATCTGGGGCACGACCTTCGACATCGCGCACCGGACCAGCACGCTCAACAAGGCGCAGGCGCACCCGAACGTCGACGGCACCTATACGTTCGTGCTCTCGAAACATGATCCGGGCGTCTACAACTGGATCGATCCCTGCGACTTCTCGAAGGGCATCCTGACGCTGCGGATGGCCGAGTTTCCCGACTCGCGGCCCGAGCCCGGGTTGTCGGCGCAGAGCCGACTGGTGTCGATGTCGAAGCTGAAGGAGACACTGCCCGACGAGACGCGCTTCGTCACGGCCGAAGAGCGGGCGCAGCAGCTCGCAGATCGCGCGGCGGGCTACCACCGCCGTCTGCCCGAGGTGACGGCATGACCCGGGTCGGTGAATCTTCGTCGGAGGGGGCGTCTCGATGAGTGAATCAGCGGCATCGCGCGTCTGGCTGATCACTGGCTGCAGTACCGGCATCGGGCGCGAGATCGCCCGCGCCGCCCTCGAGCACGGCGACCGGGTGGCGGTCACCGCCCGTCGCCCAGAGGTCGTCGCTGACCTCGTCGATGCGCATCCCGAAACGGCCCGAGCCTTCGCGCTCGACGTGACCGATGCAGCGGCCCTGCGCGATGCCGTCGCCGACGTCGAGGCGGCGTTCGGTCAGATCGACGTGCTCGTGAACAACGCGGGCTACGGCTACATGTCGGCGCTCGAAGAGGGGGAGGACGACCGCGTGCGCGCGATGTTCGACACGAACTTCTTCGGCGCAGTCGACCTCATCAAGGCCGTCCTGCCCGGCATGCGCGCGCGGGGTCGCGGGCACGTGATCAACGTCTCGTCGATGACCGGGCTCGTCGCGAATCCCCCGAACGTCTACTACAGCGCCTCGAAGTTCGCGCTCGAGGCCGTGACCGAGGGGCTGTCGAAGGAGGTGGGCCCCCTCGGTATTCGGGTCTGCGCCATCGAGCCAGGCGCGGTGCGCACCGACTGGTCGGTGCGATCGATGGAAGAGTCGTCGACACCCATCGATGCGTACGCCGACACGGTGGGGCAACGCAAAGCGCTGATCAAGCTCGCCGGCGACAAGTTCCCGGGCGATCCGCGCAAGGTCGCCGACGTGGTGGTCATGCTCGCCGGTCTCGACGACCCGCCGCTTCGGCTGGTCCTCGGTCACGACGTGTTCAAGGCCTACGACGAGAAGCTGCGCGCAGGTCTCGAGTCGCTCGAAGCCTGGAAGGCGACGAGTCTCGGGATCAACTTCGACAGCTGAGACAGCCGCGACAGCTGAGATAACCGAGACAGACCGCAGACGGCTGAACGCGACAGGGGAGGGCGCATGCGACGTTGGATCATGCTCGGCGGCCTGGTCGGGGTCGCGATCCTGGCCACGCTCTGGGCACTCGGCCGTGGCGCCGGCGGTCACTTCGACAGCGAGGTGCTGGCGCCGGCCGCGACCCCCCGCCCGGCCGCCGCGGTCGACGCGAGTGCGGTCGCCCAGGCCGAGGCCGTGGTCGAGATCACCGGGGCGACGCCCGCGAAGCAGATCCTGTTCGGTGACCTGCACGCACACACCACCATCTCGTTCGACGCCTTCATGCTGAACCTGCCGCTGCTCGGGGGCAGCGGCGCCGCGCCCCCGGCCGATGCGTGCGACTTCGCGAGACACTGTGCCGCGCTCGACTTCTGGTCGATCAACGACCACGCGGCCAACGTCACCGAGACCGATTGGCGCAACACGATCGACGCGATCCGCCAGTGCAACGACGTCGCCGGCGACCCGGCCGACCCCGACCTCGTCTCGTACCTCGGCTGGGAGTGGACCCAGGCGGGGCTGACCCCCGAGACGCACTACGGCCACAAGAACGTCGTGCTGCGCCACACCGACGATGCGCAGATCCCGTCGCGACCAGTCGCGGCGTCGCGCGGTGGCACGGCGACGAACCCGCCGCCGACGCTCGTGCGCGGGGCGCTGGCGGCGACCGACCCCCGCTTTCGTGACCTGGCTGCGCGCTGGACCGCGCTCGCCGAGATGGACGTCTGTGCCGATGCGCCCGTGCGCGAGCTGCCGAACGACTGTCGCGAGATCGCCGAGACCCCGGCCCGACTCTTCGAGAAGCTCGATGATTGGGGGCACGAAGCGGTCGTGATCCCGCACGGCACGACCTGGGGCATCTACACGCCGCCGGGCTCGACCTGGGCGAAGCAGCTCGAGGGCGCCGATCACGATCCCGCACGGCAGACCCTGCTCGAGGTCTACTCGGGGCACGGCGACGGCGAGGTCTACCGGCCGTGGCGCGCGGTCGAGCTCGGGGCCGACGCTGAGCCGACGTGTCCCGAGCCGACCGCCGACTACCTGCCGGTGTGCTGGCACATGGGCGACATCGTCGAGGCGCGATGCCTCGAGGCGGGCGGCGCGGCGGGCGACTGCGCCGCGCGCGCGGCCACCGCGCGCGCGCACGCCGCCGCGGCCGGGGTGTCACCGCACGTGACCGTCCCCGGCGTGTCGGCGAAGGCCCTGCTCGATGCCGGCCAGTGTCGAGACTGCGGTCAGCCGGCCTTCGCATATCGGCCGGGCGGATCGGCCCAGTACATCGTCGCGCTCTCGCGGGAGAACCCGGTCCCCGACGATGGCAACGGCGGTGATTCGCCGCGCCGGTTTCGCTTCGGCTTCATGGCGGCTTCCGACATTCACAGCGCGCGACCTGGCACGGGCTACAAAGAGCTGCGCGAGCTGTCCGAGTCGCCGCCGCGGGTCCGGCCGGAAGGAGGCGGCGTGGTGGCGTCGTTCCTCACGGCCGAGCCCGAGCCGCCCGCGGCCGAATCGAGATCGATCGACGAGGCGCGCGAGCTGCTGACGGGCCTGCAGCTCTACGAGAGCGAGCGCACGCGCTCGTTCCTCTACACGGGTGGGCTGATGGCCGTGCACGCCGATCAGCGCGACCGCGATGCGATCTGGCAGGCGATGGAGCGCCGAGAGGTGTATGGCACCAGCGGTCCTCGCATCCTGCTCTGGTTCGATCTCGTCGATGGCGAGGCGACCTGGCCGATGGGGTCGGCGGTCGAGCGCGCGACCGCACCCACGTTCCGCGTGCGGGCCGTCGGCTCGCTCGAGCAGGCCGAAGGCTGCCCCGACGCGACGCTCGACGCGCTCGGCGCCGAGCGCACGGCCGCACTCTGCGCCGGCGAGTGCTACCGGCCGACCGATCGGCGCCGCGTCCTCACTCACATCGACATCGTGCGCATCCGTCCACAGCTCGACCCGAGCGAAGACATCGCGACGCTCGTCGACGACCCGTGGCGCTCGTTCGAGTGCCCGCCCGATCCGGCGGGCTGCGAGGCGGTGTTCAGCGACGACGAGTATCCGACGCTCGGTCGAGACGCCGTCTACTACGCCCGCGTGTTCGAAGAGGAGACGCCCACCGTGAACGGACGGCCGCTGCGCTGTCAGTGGGACGAGACCGGTGCGTGCATCGAGAGCGAGCCGTGCTCCGACACCGGTGCGTGCCTCGATCTCTACGCTCAGCGGGCCTGGTCGTCGCCGATCTTCGTCGATCGCCCGCGCGACTGAGCGGCGGGGCGGCATCGACGCGCGTTGCTCGTTCGAGCGGGTCGCGGCTACTTGGACAGCCGGGGTGCGTCCGTCGAGGGCAGGCCGATCACTTCACCGGGCTTGCGCTGGGGGCGCTTGCCGAGCTCTTTGTCGAAGATGTCCTCGTAGCTGTGCTCGTTCGCCCAGCGCCGCCGCTCGTTGATGTTCGTGTCGTAGATGACGAAGCAGTCGCGACAGTAGTTGTCCTTGGTGTCGGGATCGTCGTCGGCGCCGGTCGGGTTGTTCACGAGCCGCCGCGTCGCCTGGTAGGCCGGGCTGTTCCACACCTCGCGCACGCTGGTCTCGAAGACGTTGCCGAGGGTGCGCTGGTCGGCGCCGGGGTCGTGCTGGGCCGCGCCGCGGTGCTCGCAGCAGGGGATCACGTCGCCGTTGTACTTGATCACCATCGAGTAGTGGGGCCAGAAGCAGCCGGGCAGGGCCGCGTCCGGCTTCGGCCCGAAGGTCTCGACGTTCTCGGGCATGACGTCGGCGAGGTTGTGGAGCGCGCCCCAGAACGTGCTGAACTGGTTGACCCCCATCTCGTCGCAGAGCTTCCGCGCCGCGTCCTCTTCGTGGACGTTGTGCTGGAACTTGATGAACTGCACCTCGACCAGCGGCAGCTCGGCCCCCTTCTCGCGCCGGTAGTCGGTCAAGCGCCGCAGGTTGTCGAGCACCCAGTCGATGCGGCCGCCGACGCGGGTGCGCTCGTAGAGCTCCTGGGTCAGGCCGTCGACGCAGACCGTCAGGTGCGAGAGGCCCGAGTCGACGATCTCGTGCACTTCGTCGTCGCTGAGCTTGCGGCTGAAGTTCGTGCTGATGTGGGTCTGCAGGCCTGCGTCGGCGCCGATGCGACACATCGTCGTGAGGTCGGGGTGGACGATCGGGTCACCCCAGGTGTAGAGGCTCACCGAGACGGCGTGCCCCTTCAGCTGGTCGATGATCTTCGAGTACTGCTCGACCGTCATGTTCTGCTGCGGCGAGAAGCGCTGGTTGGCGATCTGCGGCGCACCGGTCTGGTCGGCGTGGATGCACATCGTGCATGAGAGATTGCACACCGGGTTGATGTCGATCTTCACCACGGCCGGCATCGCGCCCATCGTCTCGCGCTTGAGCCCGAATGCGAGCGACGCGCGCACGAGGTTCCACAGCTTGCGCAGGTTGATCCTGCGGAAGAGCCAGTCCCGGCGTCGCCAGGTGGTCTGGACGAGTTGTCTCGCGTTCACGGGGGCCTCTCTCGCTCACGACCGGCGCGTGTGACCCGGCCGACCGTGCAGTATACCGGGCCGCTGCGGCGCGGCGGGCTCGCTTGCAGTAGGTGCCCTCGATGCGTTCCTGCGTGACGGGCGGTCGCATTGCCAGCGCAAGACCTGCCATGCGAGCGCAATTCGGCCGCCTCGGGCGGGCGGGGTCGTCGGGTTCGCCGCCTCGGGGGCACCCAGGGCGCCGCGGGCGGTGCATCGACGTGTCAGGGAAACGCCCGATCAAGCGCGCCCTGGCTCATCCGATGACAACGAACGGAGGCCCCCATGAAGTTCGTTGTCCCGATTTTGATGTTCGTCCTGCTGATCGCGCCCTCGGTGCGCCTGCTGCTGCAGTCGCGCGGCGAAGCCGCCGGCCCCGAGCGCTGGGCGGGGCTCTACTTCCTTTTCATCGCCTGGGGCATGCCGCTGCGGATCTCGGGGGCGACGCTGGTCGCC
This sequence comes from Myxococcota bacterium, assembly GCA_965250285.1. GTDB lineage: Bacteria > Myxococcota_A > UBA9160 > UBA9160 > UBA4427 > CAYYSY01. Next base: position 2,811,672 of record OZ252299.1, on the reverse strand, counting down.
GACGGGGCCTCGGTCGGTCAGGCGATGAACGTGGTCGGCCACCTCGGCCTCTTCGCCGCTTCGGTCAGCCTCACGATCTTCGTCTGGCGCGTCTTTCACGCCGACTCGCCGACCGTTCGGGCCCTCGCGGTGGCGCTGGTCGGGCTTCAGGTGGCGACGACGGCCTTCTCGCTCGCCACGGGCGCGGCGCACACCGAAGACTCGGTCGCGATCATCGCCACCAACTTCATGCGGGTGGTGCCGACGATCTGGGCCTGCGCCGAGTCGATCGGCTACTGGCGCCGCATGCGACGTCGCGTCGGCCTGGGCCTCGCCGACCCGGTCGTCGCGAATCGATTCGCGCTCTGGGGCGTGTGGACGGCGGCCTTCGCCGCGCTCCCCGCGACGGCGCTGGTGCTGCGCATCGTGCTGCCGATCCTGCTCGCCGATCAGGTGGGGCAGATCGACGCGCTCGAAGTGCAGAGCGCGATGCTCGGCCCGCTGCGCGCCGTGATGGGCATCGCCGCGCTGTGCGGTCTGGTCGCGCTGGTGTTGAGCTTCTTTCCCCCGACCTGGTACCTCGCGCGTCTGCGATCCGGCCTCGCCACCGCCGAGGCCTGATCCGAGAGCGACGGCGCGGGGCGTCAGGTGCGCATCCCGAGCCGGAGGATCTTCTCGAGCAGATCGGGATACTCGAGGCCCACCTGTTTGGCGGCGCTCGCGACCTCTTCGCCCTTGGCCAGCTCGGGGTTCGGATTGGCTTCGAGAAAGTAGAACTCGCCTTCGGGCGAGAGCCGAAAGTCGATCCGCGCGTAGCCTCGCAGCTCGAGCGTCTTGTACACCCGCCGCGAGGTGCGCTCGAGCGTGCGCAGCTGATCGGGCTCGAGCTTGGCGGGCCGAAGCCGGATCTTGCGCTTCTTCTGGTAGGCCGGGTCGTGTTTGACCTTCTCGGTGGCGATCAGCCGCTCTCCTTCGCCGAGGTCGCCGATGACCAGCTCCTGAGGCGGCAGCACCTGGAGCCGCTCGTTGCCCAGCACGGCGACGTAGATCTCCCGCCCCTCGATGAATTCTTCGACGATCGCGTCGGTCTCGACGTGCTCGTGCACGAAGCGGACGCGTTCAGCGAGCTTCTCCTCGGTGTGCACCACCGATGCCTGGGCGATGGCCGTCGAGGCCTCCTCGACCAGGCTCTTCACGATCAGCGGGGCGCGCAGGCCCTTCACCGCCCGCAGCTTGCGCCCCCGACGCGCGACGAAGAAGCGCGGCACCCGCACCCGGTGGTAGGCGACGAGCTTCTTCGCGAGCGACTTGTCGCGGGTGAGCACGAGGCCGCGCGGGCCGCAGCCCGTGTAGGCCGCTTTCAGCAGCTGCAGGTAGGCGACGACGTTGTGGTCGTAGATCGCCTCTTCCTGAAACTCCTCGAGCAGGTTGAAGACCACGTGGGGGCGCCAGTCTTCGACGGTGTGCCGGATCGGAAGCAGATCGTGGCTGACGCCGAGCTGGCGCACGTCGTGGCCGCCGGCGCGCAGCGTCGTCACGACGTCCCACTCGCACTTGATCTCGTGCTTCTGCTGGTCGGTCAGGCCCTGGCGCGAGTCGGGCACCACCAGGTCTTCGTGGGTGAGGACGAGGACGCGCCGCTTCTTCATGATGTGGGATGGTGGCGAAGTGCGGCGGTCCGCGCTCCCCGGCGGGCAGCCCGGGCCCGGCCGAGTGAAGCGAGCCCGCGCATGGCGCTCTAGAGCGCGTGCCACTCCCGTCGCCACGAGACGTACTCGGCGCCGCGCGCGGCGACCAGGATCGCGAGGTCGCGCTCGAGCTGATCGGCGGGCGCCGTCGCGCGCAGCCCCAGCTCGCGGCAGCGCGCCGTCATCTCGCGCAGCACCAGATCGATGGCGTACTCGTGCCGGGCGGTGCAGCGGGCCACTCGGCGGCGCACGCGCCCCCGCGCCCGGTGCAGGAACGCCGCCGCCGACTCACCCCGCGGCCGGTCCGCAGCCATGCCCTTCGCAGAGCCCTCCGGCTTGCTGAAGAGCCGCATCAGGTCTTCGTCCCAGACCTCGTCGCCATTGCCCTCGAAGCGTTCGCGCTTCTCGGCGTAGTAGTCGGCGAGCGTGCGCCGCAGCCGGGGCAGGTGCTCGGGCCGCGCGCGGCTGCGCACCGGCGGCGCGACCCCTTCGAGGGTGCGGACGAGCTCGTCGACGTATTCGAGCTTCTCGAGCGCCGCCCAGCCCCGGTAGGCCTGCCGCCAGCGCGAGCCCGGCGTGAGCCACACGGCGAAGGTCTCGGCGAAGTCCTCGTCGGGGTGGGCCTGGGCGTACCAGTAGTCGAGGTGCAGCACGTGCTGGCGGCTGGTCGGGTCGGGCCGATAGAAGTCGGGGTACGGCGTCGACGAGGAGCCGAACTTCGCGCGCCAGCTCGGGCGCCGATGCAGACGGTAGGCGTGCTGCACGGCGTGACCGACCTCATGGCGCAGCAGCTTGAGACAGCTCTCTCGCGTCGCGCCCTCGGCTTCGAGCATCTGTCTGCGCTCGAGCCGCACGAGCCGCGGGTGCGCCAGGTAGAAGGGCACGGCGACGCCGGGCACCGCGTCGGGCGAGAACCACTCCTCCGACAGCCAGAAGTGCGGCCGAAGGCGCAGGCCCGTGGCGGCCAGCTCGCCGAGCACCTGATCGATCAGATCCGCGACCCAGCTGCCTTCGAGCGACACGTCGAGATCGCAGAGCCGCAGAGCGAGCAGCTCGCGATCCGAGAGCGCGTCGAGCGGGCCGCGGACGGCCGTTTGGGCGTGGGCAGTGCGGGGCAAGGGGGGGATTGCTCCGGGGCTGGGGTCGGCGAGCGGGAACATATCTGGCCCGCTCTTCGAATGGAATCGTTTGCGCATGAGTACGCGCGATTTTCTGCATGCAAGTGACCCGCATGCACGGTTGGGTGACGCATCGAAGCCGACGCCTGTGCGATCGATGCACACGTCGGTCGGAGCCGGCGCGGCGGCCTCGGCTCGCTGCCGCCTTTGGCTCATCACACGCGTCGCGATCGCATCGGTCGGGATCGTCAGCGGTAGCTGCGCGATGCCGGCATCGAGGCGTGCAGCTCGAGGGGCTTGAGCTCGGTGAGCCGCACATGGATCACGTTGTCGACGTTCTGGATCGGGCCCGCGACCTCGAGCAGCGCATGCGCGTGCATCGGCACGCGGAAGCGGTCGAAGACGGGGGGCGTCACCACGGCGTTGCTGAGCCCCGTCTCGTCCTCGAGGGTGAGAAAGACGAAACCCTTCGCCGAGCCCGGCCGCTGCCGCACGATGACGTGTCCCGCCGTACGCACCCAGCGCCCGTTCGGCACGTGGCGCAGGTCGGCTGCGGCGAGGATCCCGCGCTCGCGCAGCTCGGCCCGGAAGTGCGCGAGAAGCTGGGGGCCGGTCGTCAGCCCCGAGCGCCGATAGTCGGCGAGCGTCGTCTCGATCGCGTCCATCGGGGCAAGGCCCGCCTCCTCGGCGCGGCCGTGATCGGCGGCGGTCTGCCCCGCGAAGAGCGACCGGGTGTCGCGCTCGATCCCCGCCACCTGCCAGAGCGCGGCCCGGCGCTCGTTCGAGGCGCCGGGCAGGCTCGCCAGGGCGCCCGCCTCGGCCAACGCGTCGAGCTCGTCGCCGACGAAGCCGACGCGCTTCACGAGATCGGAGAGATCGCCGAAGGGGCGCGCGCGCCGCTCGTGCTCGAGGCGCAGGGCCGTCTCTTCGCGCAGACCGTGCACGAAGCGCAGCCCGATGCGGGCGGCGGGTCGCCCGGCGTGGGCCGGGCCGTGCCGCATCGGCCGCGGTGCCGCGGCCGGGTGGCCCGGCTCGAGGCTCGACCCCCAGGTCGAGCGGGTGACGTCGATCGGTCGCACCTCGACCCCGTGCCGCTGGGCGTCCTGCACGAGGGTGGCCGGGTTGTAGAAGCCCATCGGCCAGGCGTTCAGCAGGCCGACGAGGAAGGCCGCCGGGTGATGACGCTTGAGGTAGCAGGAGGCATAGGCGATCAGGGCGAACGAGGCCGAGTGCGACTCGGGGAACCCGTAGAGCGCGAACGACGTGATGTGCCGGACGACCTCGTCCTGGGCCCCGGGCTCGAGGCCGTTGCGCGTCATGCCGGCGCGCAGCCGGGCCTCGATCGCCTCCATCCGCTCGATCGAGCGTTTGAAGCCCATGGCCCGGCGCAGCTCTTCGGCCTCGCCGCCGGTGAAGCCCGCTGCGGTCATGGCCACCCGCAGCAGCTGCTCCTGAAAGATCGGCACCCCGAGTGTGCGAGCGAGGATCGGCCGCAGGCTCTCGTGGGGCACTTCGACCGGCTCGCGCCCGGCCCGGCGATTGAGATAGGGGTGCACCATCTGGCCCACGATCGGGCCGGGTCGGATGATCGCGATCTCGACCACCAGGTCGTAGAAGTGCCGCGGCTTCATGCGGGGCAGGGTGGCCATCTGGGCCCGGCTCTCGATCTGGAACACCCCGACCGTGTCGGCGTCGCAGATCATGTCGTAGGTCGCCGGGTCGTCGGGGGGCAGCTTCGCGAGGTCGAGGGCCACGCCCTCGTGCCGTCGCACCAGGGGGATCGTCTCTTCGAGGGCCTGCAGCATGCCGAGCCCGAGCAGGTCGATCTTGATGATGCCGAGATCGGCGCAGTCGTCCTTGTCCCACTGCACGATGCGGCGGTCGTCCATGCTCGCCGGCTCGATGGGCACGACCTCGTCGAGGCGCCCGGCCGCGATGACCACGCCCCCCGAGTGTTGACCAAGATGGCGAGGCAATCCTTGCACTTGCAGGATGAGGTCGAGAAGTTGCTTCACCCTTGGCGCCGCATCGTCGAGCCCCACCCCGCGCATGCGCTCGCGAATCTGGCCCACGGTGTCCTCGGCCTCGAGGCGCCCGACCGTCTTCGAGAGCCGGTCGAGGGTGTCGGCGTCGAGCCCCACCACCTTGCCCATCTCGCGCAGGGCCATCTTCAGGCGGTAGGTGATGACATTGGCGGTCATCGCCGAGCCCCCGGTCGCGTACTTCTTGAAGACGTACTGGATCACCCGCTCGCGCTGATCGCCCGAGGGCAGGTCGAGATCGATGTCGGGCCACTCACCGCGCTCATCCGAGAGGAATCGCTCGAAGAGCAGCTCCATGCCGATCGGGTCGACCGCGGTGATCCCGAGCGAGTAACAGACGGCGCTATTCGCTGCTGAACCGCGACCTTGGCAGAGAATCTTCGACTGCTTTGCGAAGAGCGCGATGTCGTGGACGATCAAGAAGTAGCCGGCGAGCTCGAGTCGGCCGATCACCGTCAGCTCGTGCTCGATCTGCTGCCTGACCCGGGCGGGCAGCGGGGTGCCGTAGCGCTCCCGCGCGCCCTGCCAGGTCAGCGCCTCGAGCCGCCCCTGCTGGGTCTCGCCCGGAGCGAGGGGAAACTCGGGGAACCGGTAGCCGAGGTTCTCGAGGGTGAAGCCGCAGCGCTCGGCGATCGCCCGGGTGGCGCGCACCCACTCGGGATGATCGGCGAAGCGCTCGGCCATCGACTCGCGCGCGAGCAGGTAGTGCTCACCGTTGGGCAGCAGCCGTCGACCGGCCCGGTCGAGCGTGGTCTTGTGGTAGAGGCAGGTCAGTGCGTCGAGCAGCGGTCGACCCTCGGGCCGGGCGCAGCGCACGTCCCCCGTGGCCACGATCGGCACGCCATGCGCGCTGGCCAGGTCGGCCGCGCGGCGCATGTGGCGCTCGGCCCGGCGATCGAGCGGTCGCGACACGTCGACCCACACGCGCTCGCGGGCATCGCCCCGGGCATCGCGCGGGTCGCCGAAGGTCTCGCGCAGGCGGTCGAAGAGCTCGGGGCGCAGCCGCGCATCGCCGTGCACCAGTACGGTCCAGTCGCCCGCATGCTCGGCGACGTCGCGCCAGTCGACCTGACACTCGCCCTTCGGCCGGCCCGCCTGGCCCGCCGTGATCAGTCGACACAGTCGCCGCCAGCCCGCCGGCGATTCGACGAGCAGCAGCAGGTCGTCGCTCGGTCCACCCGGGCGCGCCACCGAGAGCTCGGCGCCGACGAGGCCGCGGACGCCCGCTGCCCGGGTCGCCTTGTGAAAACGCGGCGCGCCCGAGACGCCGTGGCGATCGGCGAGCGCCAGCGCCGGGTAGCCCAGCTCGGCGGCGCGCTCGGCGAGGTCTTCGGGCTGGGCGCTGCCTTCGAGAAACGAGAACGCGCTGCGCGCCCGCAGCTCGATGTAGTCGTCGGGGGCGGCATGGTGGCGCGGGGGGCGGTCGGGGGGCATTCCGCCATTTTCGTCTTTTGTTCGCCTCTTCTCAAGGGTATCGTCGCCCAACGAGGTCCCCTGCATGCCCCCGCCGGATCGCCCCGCCTCCACGTCGGCTCCTTCGCCCGTGCGCTGTATCGCGCACGCCGACATGGATGCGTTCTACGCCTCGGTCGAGCAGCGTGATCACCCCGAGCTGCGCGGGCGCCCGATCGCCGTCGGCGGCGGTGGCCCGCGTGGCGTGGTGTCGGCGGCGAGCTACGAAGCGCGCGTCTTTGGCGTGCACTCGGCGATGCCCTCGATCGAGGCGAAGCGCCTCTGCCCCGACCTCGTGTTCGTGCCCGGCAACATGGCCCTCTACGCGCGCGAGTCGAAGCGCATCTTCGACGTCTTCCGCACGTTCTCGCCCCGCGTCGAAGGTCTGTCGCTCGACGAGGCGTTCCTCGATTGGACCGGCACCGAGCGACTCCTCGGTGCCCCCGCCGACGTCGCGGCCCGGCTGCGGGCACAGGTGCGCGAGGAGACCGGCCTCGCTGTGTCGGTGGGCGTCGCGCCGGTGAAGCGCGTGGCCAAGATCGCGAGCGCCCTGGCGAAGCCCGACGGCCTGCTCGTCATCGAGCCCGAGGCGGTCCGCGACTTCCTGGCGCCGCTGCCGGTGCGCAAGCTGTGGGGCGTCGGGCCGGTCGCCGAACGAAGGATCCGCGACCGGGGCTTCGAGACGATTGGACAGCTCGCCGACGCACCCCGCGAGCTGCTCGAGGCGGCGTTCGGCGACGACGCGCACCGTCTGCGCCGCATGGCGCGCGGTGAGGAGGCGACCGATGCGAACGCGTCGGTCGAGTCGGAGCGCGCCGCCAAGTCGATCAGCGAGGAGAACACGTTCGAGCGCGACGTCGCCGACCGAGAGCTGCTCGAAGCGACGATCCTCACCCATGCCGAGAGCGTGGCTCGGCGACTGCGGCGCTCGGGGCTCGTCGCGCGCACGGTGGTGCTCAAGTGGCGGCTCGCGACACGGCGGCGCCCCGGGCCGCGTGGCTACCCGCTGCACACGCGCCGGACGACGCTCGACGAGCCGACCCGGGATGGCGAGGTCATCGCGCAGGCCGCCCATGCGCTGCTGCGGGCCGAGCGGCTGCCCGAGCCCGTGCGGCTGATCGGTGTGGGGGTCACCGGTCTTGCGCCGAGCGACCGCGCGCAGCTCGGGCTCTTCGGGCCTTCGCCCGAGCAGGCGCGCCGCGCGAGGCTGAACGAGGCGCTCGATGCGGTGGTCGATCGGTTCGGCCGCCGCGCCATCGTGCGCGCGAGTCAGGGCGACGCGGTGCGCGCCGGGCTGTCGATGCAGCACAAGCACGGCGACACGTTCGAAGACGACGCGGAGGGCGCGGGGGCGACCGCCTCGGCGCGCCGCCCGCGATCGGCACCCGGTCGCGGCGGGGTGCGCGACGACGAGGCAGACTGAGCGACCTGATGAGCGGCTTCGAAATCGTCGTGTGTGTCATCGCCATGGCCATCGGCGTCGCGGTGAAGGCCGTGACCGGGATGGGCTTTCCGCTGGTCGCGATCCCGGTGATCTCGCTCTTCGCCACGGTCGAGGACGCGGCCATCGTGGTGGCGCTCCCCAACACGCTGATGAACCTCGTGCTCGCCTGGCGTGTTCGCTTCGAGGCCCCGCTCACCCGCGACCTGCCGACGCTCGCCGTCGCCGGGGTGATCGGGGCGTTCTTCGGCACGCAGCTGCTGCTGACGGTCGACGAGTTCTGGCTGCTCCTCGCGCTGGCTGGCACCGTCGTCGCCTACGTCGCGTACGCCGTGCTGCGACCCGAAGGCTCGCTGTCGCCCGAGCTGACGCGCATCGGCGCAGTGCCGGTCGGCCTCTTCGCGGGCGTGATGCAGGGCGCGGTGGGCATCTGCGGGCCACCGGTCGCCGCGTGGCTGCACGCGTACCGGCTGACGGCGGGTGCGTTCGTGTTCGCGGTCAGTGTCGTGTTCTTCGTCGCGAGCGCCGCGCAGCTCGCGGCGCTCGCCGTCGAGGGGCGGGTCGTCGGTCCCCGGCTGTGGATCGGCGTCGCCGCGATCCCGCTCGTCCTCGCCGCGGTCCCGCTCGGCGAGCGCCTGCGCGCCCGCTTCGATCAGCGTCGCTTCGAGAAGATCGTGCTCTGGGTGCTCGCGCTGTCGGCGGTGTCGCTGGTGGTGCGCGCCGTGCGCTGAGGCGAGCGCGTCAGCGCTCGGGGGTGCCGACGTCCCAGCGCCACACGCGCATCGGTGGCACGTTGAGCAGCTCGATCTGTCGGTTGGCGCGGCCGAACACCTCGACGCCGAGCGTATGCACCCGGTCGCGGAACTGATAGGCGACGAAGCGGCCGCCCGGGGCGAGCGCGTCGCGGGCCGACGACAGGATCGCCTTCCCGAGGCTGCGCGGCATCGTCGAGAACGGAATGCCCGAGAAGATCACGTCGGGCTTCTCGAGCCCGTGCTCGCCGAGGATCGCCGGAATTTCGGCGGCGCTGCCCTCGTGCACGAGCAGGCGCGGGTCGTCGTGGCGCGAGAGCAGGTCGACGAAGTGGCGGTTGATCTCGATGGCGAGCAGCTTCGCGTCGGGGGCCAGCGCGCGCAGCACCGCCTTGGTCGTGCCGCCGGTGCCCGGGCCCAGCTCGACGACCAGCTTCGCCTCCGAGAGATCGAGCGTCTTCACGATGCGGCGCTCCATGAAGCGCGAGCTCGGGATGATCGATCCGACCTCCTTGGGCCTGTCGAGAAAGCCCTTGAAGAAGGCGAGGCGGTGGTCGGGCCGCGGCAGGAAATTCGGCGAGCTCATCGGGGAGGCGTCCTCCAGTCGTTTCTTCGCGTACGGCTGCGCGTGTGGGTCGAGTGTCTCGGGATCGCGGTGCGTTGGGCTCGCGGCGTCCGCGCGTGATCCGGGTCGGGACCGGTGCGGGGCAAGCGTGTCGTTCACGGTTCCGCGACTGGATCCCCCCTCGTCGCGCGGCGTCGAGTCTACCCCGCTCGCGACGGTTCGCCCTCCATCCCGCTGCGTACCGATGAATTTCGAGGGGGACGACACGCGGTGCCGATGCGGCTTGGGGGGTGCAGCCCGCGACCGGCGTGCACGGCCACGCACGCGCGGCGTGCGGCCCGCCCGGGCAGATCGGTGCAGTCTCACTGTCTCGACCCCGAAGCCGTGCGGGATGTCTTCGTGGCTCAGAAGCGGTGAGCCGAGCGGGTGCGCTTCGGTTTGCGTAGTGAAACCAGGCAGGTTGCGATCTGGCGCGTCGCAATCAGATAGGGCGAGCACGCTTCTCTTCGAAGGCCCCGGGTCGGCCTCAGTCGTACACGCCATCGATCATCCAGCGCCGACGCACCCAGTCGAAGCAGAGCCGGGCGACGGTGCCGTCTTCGATGCACACGTCGTAGTGATCTACGGCAAAGCGGGTCGACTCGTTCCACCAGTTGCCCGTCGTACGCCAGGGGCCGGCACAGCTCAGGATGTGCCCCTGGGCGAGGGCGCTGCGGACATGGGTGGGCTCGCCGCGCTCGATGCGGACGTCGGCGCCCACCGGCGGACGCAGCGCGCGCACGGCGAGGCGCGCCTTGCGCTGCTCGCCCGGCCCGCTGCGCGCATCGCCCGCTGGACGCGGGCCGAAGGGACGTACGCCGAACGCCGCCGGGTGGTGGGTGTCGGCCACGACCGGCGCGCCGACCCGGCCTTCGCCGCAGATCGCTTCGAGCTCGGAGAGCGTGCGATCGAGCGTCGTCGGATCGGGGCCGACCGGTCGAAAGAGATCGAGCTGATCCCGGGGCAGGGGCTGGCCCTCGCTGCCGACCTGCACCCGCTCGACGGGCGCCTCGGGCGGATGCTCTTCGAACGCGAGCATCGTGAGCCGCAGCCAGACGCGCACGTCGAGGGTCGGCGCGGCGCTCGTCACGTGTCGAACGTCGCGCGCACCGCCTTCGAGGCCGAGCTCGATCTCGAGCCGGTCGCAGGCGAGGCCGCGCACCGCCAGGCGTTCGCAGAGCCGAGAGATGAGGCCGCGCAACACGAAGCCGAGGGGCTCGAGCCGGTGCACTGCGCCTTCGAGGTCGATCGCCTCCTGGGCGAGTCGGCGGGTAGGCTCGGGCAGGGGCAGATCGGCCTCTTCACCGCGCGCCCGGCGCACGAGCGTCTCGACCTCCCGGCCGAGTCGCCGATTGAGCCCGCTTCGGGGCAGTCGCAACAGATCGCGCACGGTCCGCACACCGAAGCGCGTGAGCGCCTGGGCCACCCGGTCGTCGGGGTCGAGCAGATCGACGGGCAGCGGCGCGAGCCACGCCGACTCGCGTCCGCTGTGCAGCACCTGAATCGCCCCGTCTTCGTGGGCGTTCTTCGTGCGCGGGCTCGCATCTCTCGCGAGTCGACGCGCGACGAGCAGCGAGAGGGTGCGATGGCCCGTGATGCCGACGACGCCGGGCAGTCCGAGCGCATCGGCCCGCGCGGCGAGCGCCGATGCGAAGCCCGTCTCGCTCTCGAAGAGCCGACCGGTGCCGCGCGCGTCGACGAACACCGCGCCCTCGGCGACGAAGAAGCCCGCGCCGACGGGGGCGAGCTCGGCCCGGGGCGAGCATGAGAGCGCCGCATCGAGCAGGGCCTCGCGCGCCGCGGTTTCGAGGGCGGGTGAGGCGACACGCACCACGACGTCGGGCGCCACCGATCGGGCCTGGGCCAGCCCGCTCCACAGCCGGACGCCGAGGGCGCGCGCCTCGCTCGACGCAGCGATGACTTCGGCCCGAGCACCTCGGCTCGAGGCGATGACGAGCGGGGCGCCGACGAGCTCGGGGTGTGCGCGCAGCTCTGCCCGCAACGGCAGATCGGGGACGAGCAGGCAGGCGATGCGAGGGGGGAGACGGGGCATGGCGGGCTCGGGGCTGCCCGGTGGGCGGGGGATGGGGTGGGGAAGGAGCGGAGTCGACTTCAGGGGTCGGCTGCGGGGTCGCTCTCGAGTCGGAGTGAGATGGGGGTGTCGGGTGCGTGACCGCGGGCGCGGACCAGCGCGACGCGGGTCTCGATGCATCCGGCGATCGGATCGAAGGGCGTCTCGGTCTCGGTTCGCAGACCGCGCACCTCGAGCGCGACGGCGGCCTGGGTGCCCGTCCAGCGCTCGCGCGAGAGCACGACGAGCGCCGTGCCCGTGGCGTCGGCGAGTCGCGCCAGGCGGATCCAGTGATGCAGGGCAGGGCGGGTGTGCGCCGGGTGGCGTGGTCCCTTGCTGCGTCGCCGCTGCCCCGAGCGCGGCGGGCTGCCGGCGCGAAGCGAGGGCGCAGGCTTGGCCGTCGAGGCGTGCGCCAGGGCGGGAGAGCCGGGCGAGAGATCGAGCAGCACGAGCGGGATCCCGCCCGTCTCCATCAGGCGCTCGACGCAGCGAAGGGCCTCGAGCGGGCCTCGGGGCCGGGCCCAGAGCAGCCGGTCGAGATCGACCCCTGCGGCCTCGGCCGAGGGGGGATCGAAGGCGTCGGCCGCATCGACGAGCGCGGCGAGCTCGCAGTGGGCCTCGGTGGTCTCGGCCAGCAACGCCAGCGCGATGGCGGTGCGACCCGACGATGCCGGTCCCGACAGCTCGGTGATGGCACCCGACGGAAAGCCGCCGCGCAGCAACTCGTCGAGAGCGACGAGGCCGGTCGGATGAAGCCGATCGGGCGATCGGCGAGGCTCGACCCCTCTGCGAACTCGGGGACCGAGGTCGGTGAGCAGGGCCTCGAGTCGGGCCGGTCTTCCCTGGACCGAGTGCTCGACCGGCTCTTCGGGCAACGACTCGGTCGAGCGCGCGGGCTCGGGCCGATGCGGTGCCGACCGGGACGTCTCGGGCTCGGGAGCCGACGGGGTGGCCTGGCTCGCCCAGATCGAGGCGACTTCGCCCGAATTCGGGCGCATGGAGCGCGGTGCGCGTACGCGAGCGTACGGGCCCCGCGAGACGGGGGGACCGGCCCCTCGCGCCCTCGAAGATTCGAGCGGCTCGGGGGGCATGAATCGACTTTCGTCTTTTCTTCGCCCCTCGTCAAGCGCTTTCTGTAGACGGTCTAGGCGCCCTCGTCGCGCCCGGGCGCGATGCGGGTCCGGCGGCCGTCGATCGTCACCCGACCCTCGGCGATCCAGCGGATCGCCTGGGGCACCAGCCGGCGCTCGGCGGCCACGACCCGCTCGGCGAGCGTGTCGGCCGTGTCGTCTTCGAGCACGGGGACGGCCTCCTGGCAGATGATCGGCCCCTCGTCGTAGTGCTCGTCGACGAAGTGCACGGTCGCGCCCGACAGCTTGACCCCCGCCTCGAGCACCGCGCGGTGCACGCGTGCGCCGTAGAAGCCCTGGCCGGCGAACGACGGGATCAACGCCGGATGCACGTTCAGCACACGCCCTTCGTAGCGGCCGCGCAGCTGAAAGGGAGAGAGGAACCCGAGCAGAGCCACGAGGTCGACGTCGTAGGGGGCGAGCTCGGCGTGGAGCGCATCGTTGAAGTCGTCGACGTCGGGGTGCTGCTTGCGCGGCACCGCCACGGCCGGCACGCCGCGTCGACGCGCGCGCTCGAGACCGAACGCATCGGTCTTCGACGACAGCACCACCGCGATCTCGGCCGGCAGCGCCTCGCGATCGATGTGCTCGAACAGATTCTCGAGGCTCGTGCCGCTGCCCGAGAGCAGCACCGCGACCTTGAGGGCGCGAGGCGCGCTCATGGCAGCCACACCGCGATCCAGAGCGAGAGCACCGCGCTCATCGAGTCAGGGTCTTGAAGATGCGCCGGGTCGCGTCGGACTTGTTGAGCGTGTAGAGATGAATGCCCGGCACGCCGCGCGACAGCAGCTCGCGGCACTGGTCGGTCGCCCAGCGCACGCCGAGCTCGGCCGTGGCGGCATCGTCGCCCTCGACGTCGGCGAGCGCCGCCTCGAGCTCGCCGGGCAGGGTGCCCCCCCCGAGCGCCAGCATGCGGCGGATCCCCGCGGCGGAGAGGATCGGCATGATGCCCGGCACGATCGGTACCGCGATGCCCGCCGCCCGGGCGCGTTCGACGAAGTCGAAGTAGCGCGTGTTGTCGAAGAAGAGCTGGGTGATGAGGAAGTCGGCGCCGGCTTCGACCTTGCGCACGAGGTGTGCGAGGTCGGCCTCGGCGCTCTCGGCCTCGGGGTGGGTCTCGGGGTAGCACGCCGCGCCGATGCTGAAGCCTCCGTGGGCCTTCGCGAAGGCGACCAGCTCGTTGGCGTGATCGAAGCCGTCGCTCGGGTGTTCGAAGCCCTCGAGATCCTTCGGCGGGTCACCGCGCAGCGCGAGCACGTTGTGCACGCCGCCGGTCTCGAGCGACTCGAGCACCCCCGTGACATCGCGCGGCCGAAAGCCGAGGCACGGCAGGTGCGCCATGCCACGCAGGCCGATCTCACGCTGGATCTCGATCACCAGGTCGACGGTCTTCGCGCGCGTCGAGCCGCCCGCGCCCATCGTGACCGACACGAAGCCCGGGCCGAGCTGCTTGAGCTCTTCGATGGAGCGAAAGAGGCTGCGAAAGCCGGCGTCGGTCTTCGGTGGGAAGAACTCGAAGCTGATGACCGGGTCGCCCTGGCCGTAGAGATCGCCGATGGACATGGCGCGCAGTCTAGCAGCAAGACGCGCGCATCCTGTGCCGAGTGCCCGCTTTCGCGCCGTCTCGGCCATTGACGGCGCGGGTGCCCGTGCGAGACTGCGCGGCCGGCGCAGCGAGCGCGCGGCCACGCGTGCCGTGACCACACGCACCCGCGCCGCGCAGTCACCCCGAATCCACCGAGCGCAGCATCGCGGCGCACCAGCGAAGAGGCCCACGCATGTCGATTCTCGTCACCGGATCCGTCGCCATCGACCACATCATGGTCTTCGAGGATCGTTTCAAGAACCACATCCTGCCCGACCAGGTGCACATCCTGAACGTCGCGTTCTTCGTGCCCAGCATGCAGAAGCAGTACGGCGGCACCGGCGCGAACATCGCCTTCAACCTGCGAAAGCTCGGCGACGATCCGACCCTGCTCGCGAGCGTCGGCAGCGACCTCGGCCCCTATGCCGGGTGGATGGATCGCCACGGCTTGCGCCGCGACCACCTGCTGACCCTCGACGACGCGTATACCGCGCAGTGTTTCATCACCACCGACCTCGACAACAACCAGCTGACGTCGTTCCACCCGGGCGCCATGGAGCGCGCACACGAAGCGACGATCGCCGGCGTGGAGGACACCTTCTCGGTCGGCATCGTCGCGCCGAATGGCAAGCAGGCGATGCAGGACTACGCACGCGACCTGAAGGCACGCGGCGCGCTGACGGTCGTCGACCCCGGGCAGGGCCTGCCGATGTTCGACGGCGACGAGCTGCTCGAGCTGCTCGACGGCGCCGCCGTCTACGTCGTCAACGACTACGAGTGGTCGATGACCGCCGACAAGACGGGGCTCGATGAAGAGGCCGTCGCCGAGCGCGTCGGCGCGCTGATCATCACGAAGGGCGCCGAGGGCTCGGTCGTCCGAAGGGGCGGGCGCGATCTCGGTCTCGAGCTCGAGGCGGATCACACCGAGGTGCCGACCGTGAAGCCCGACGCGGTGGTCGATCCGACCGGTTGCGGCGACGCCTACCGCTCGGGCGTGCTCCACGGCCTGGCGCACGGCTGGTCGATCGAGCGCGGCGCGCGCCTCGGGAGCCTGATGGGTTCGCTCAAGGTGGCGCACGCGGGGCCTCAGTCGATCGAGCTCTCTGCCGATGAGATCTCTGCGCGACTCGAGCAGGCCTTCGGCGAGAAGCTCTAACCGGCCCGGTCGACACCCTCGCGCGACGGGAGGCGCCCATGCCGGCAGCCGGTTCGGAGACTTCGGCCGTCGTGATCGGTGCGGGCGTCGTCGGGCTCGCATGCGCCGCCGCGCTCGCGCGCGCGGGTCGCGACGTGATCGTGATCGAGCGCGACGTCGACGTCGGCCGGGGGCTCACCAGTCGAAACAGCGAGGTGATCCACGCCGGTCTCTACTATGAGCCGGGCAGCCTGAAGGCCGAGCTCTGCGTGCGTGGCCGGCGCCTGCTCTACGAGCGATGCGTCGCGCAATCGATCCCGCACCGCAAGCTCGGCAAGTGGATCGTCGCCACTCAGCCCGAAGAAGAGGCCGTGCTCGAGTCGATCCTCGCCCGCGGCGAGGCAAACGGCGTCGAAGGGCTCGAGCCACGGTCGGGTGCCGCGCTGCGCACCGAGGCGCCCGAGCTTCTGGCCGTGTCGACGCTGCATTCGTCCGAGACCGGCATCGTCGACGCACACGCGTTGACCCGCAATCTCCAGAGCGAGCTCGAGTCGCTCGGCGGCGGCATCGCATTCGCGCGCGGGGTCGAGGCGATCGAATGGACCGGGGCGCTCCACCGCGTGCACACCGCGCCGGCGGCCGGCGCCGACCCCGGCAGCTCCCCCGAGACCATCGACGCGGAAATCGTGGTGAACGCAGCGGGCATCGAGAGCGACGAGATCTCGCAGCGCGCGGGTCTCGACATCGACGGGCTCGAGCATCGCCACCATCTCTTCAAGGGCGACTACTTCTCGCTCGCGCCCTCGGTGCGCTGGCCGATCGACGCCCTCGTGTATCCCGTGCCGGCCGGCGCCGGGCTGGGCGTGCATGCGACCGTCGATCTCGCGGGCGGCGTGCGCTTCGGCCCCGACTCCGAGTGGGTCGAGTCGCCGCGATTCGACGTCGACCCGGCCAAGGGCCCGGCGTTCGAGGCCGCCGTGCGTCGGTATTGGCCGGCGCTGCCCGATGGCGCCCTCACGCCCGCGTTTGCCGGGCTGCGCCCGAAGCGGGCGCGCGAGGCCGGGCGCTTCATGGACTTCGTCGTGCGAGAAGAGAGCGAGCGCGGCCGACCGGGCCTCGTTCAGTGCATCGGAATCGAGTCGCCCGGCCTGACGGCTGCGCTCGCGATCGGGGAGCGGGTCGCAGGTCTCGTCACGTAGCGGGGTCGCTGCGCGCCGAGCCACACGCGCAGGTCGAGTGCCGGCGCGGGCGCAAGCGAAGTGCAGACGCGCGGCGCCCGCTAGTCGCCGATCAGCGCGACGGCGCAGGCGATGTTGTCGCCCGCGCGTTGCCGACGGTGCGCACCGAGCGCCACCGCGCTCACCGCCTTGGCGATGGCGAGCGGCCGGATCTCGTCGTCGGCGGCCCAGGCATGCTCACGCGCTCGGTGGACCTCGGTCGGCGGGTCTTCGACGCCGATGCCGCGCTCCGAGAGGCCGTCGGTCGCGAGCACCAGGGCCAGCACATCGGCAGCCGGCGTCGTCTCGCACGTCGTCATCCCGGCGGCGTCCGCGTCCTCGATCGCACCGCGGCCGAGAAACCGACCGCGCTTCTCGGCGCGCGTGACGTTGCGTTCGAGGTCGAGCGTCTCGGTCGCGCCCGAGAAGAAGACGTGGCTATCGCCCACCGATGCGCCGTGGACCTGAGCCGCTGCGCGGCGCCAGAGCGCGAAGGCGAGGGTGGTCGGCGCCGGAGGCGTGCCGCGCGCTCCTGCTTCGGCGAGTACGGCGTGATTCGCGTGCGCGACCGCGCGCGCGGCCGCGCGTTGCCACTCGATCGCGTTGGCCGGTCCCGATGCGCCGCACCAGTCGCGCGCGCACGTGTCGCGCAGGGTCTCGATCGCCGCGCGGGCACCCTGGTGGCCATCGTGCCCGTCGGCGACCGCCAGCAACACCGCATGCTCGGTCACGACGAAGAGGGCCGCGTCCTCGTTGGGATCGGCGTACGAGTAGGTCTTGGCGGCGCCGCCGCGGCAGATCGTGATGGCCGCCGGTCCCTCGGCCACCGCGGCGAGGGCGCCGAGCTCGGTGTGGTCGCAGCCGAAGAGGGCGGCCTCTCTCACGATCCGTCCGGTTCGGGTCGTCCGCCCGGCGCGTCGAACATGCCGTTGCGCGCAAACGCGAGATCTTCGACCGGACGGCCGCCGATGAGGTGTTCCTGGATGATGCGCTCGAGGTTCTCGGTCGTACACGCCCGGTACCATGTGCCTTCGGGGTACACCACGGCGATCGGTCCTTCGGTGCAGACGCGGAGGCACGCCGCCTTCGATCTGAAGATCGCGCCGTCGACGTCGACGAGCTCGAGCTCCTTCAGGCGCCGCTTGAGGAAGGCCCAGGCCTCCTCCTGCGCCTCGCTGGGCGCGCAGTCGCCGCCGACGCAGAGAAAGATGTGCCGGGCGTAGTCGGCGAGATGCAGCTTCTCGCTGGCCTTCGAGAGTCGGTGAGTGGATGCATCAGACATGGGCGGCGCGTAGTATAACGGCGCTGCGGCGAGCATCGGGAGACCCGACATGACCCAGGGCCGGGAAGACCACGCCCTGCTGTTCGCACTGTGTCACGAGATGGGAAACCTGGTCGGCGCGATCCGCCTGCAGACGCATCTGCTCGATCAGGAGATGAGCCCGCGCGACCTCGTGGCCGCGCGCTCGGAGATCGACGTGCTCGGGGCGCGCGTATCGGCGCTGCTGAGCCTCGTGCGCCCCGTCGAGGACGGCGCACCCCCTCCGCCGGGCGACGGCCTCGATCCCGGCGACGCGCTCGCGGTCGTCGAGCACGGGCTCGAGACGTTGATGCTGCCGGGCGTGTCGATCGAGCTCGTGCGCAGCGGGGCGGAGCAGCGGCTTCGCGTCGATCGCAATGCCGCCCAGGCGTTGGTCTCGAGCTTCGTTCACCTCGCCGTCGAGCAGGTCCGACCCAGCGGTCGCGTTCGCGTCCACATCGATCAGCGAGAGCGTCAGGGTGCGTTCGTGATCGAAGACGACGGTCCGGCCGATCCCGGGCTCGCCGATTGGCGAAGCGAGCCGCTGCGGGGTCGGACGCTGCTCTGTGCCATTGCGAGCCACATGACCGAAGCCGTCGCGGGCGAGCTGCGGGCCCAGACGGCGATGACCGGGTCGCGGATCGAGATCTGGCTGCCCCACGCCGACGCGGGCTGACGGACCGCGCCGCTGCACGACCGCGTGCGCGCCGCTTCGGTCGGCTGGTTGGCGCGCGCGAGTCGCTCGCGGTGCGCTGCAGTTCGAGGTTTCGCCATTGCGACCGAGTCGAGCTAAGCTGCGCCGCGCCGGGCCGCCCGGCGTCATCCCACAGCCCCCTCATCGCGTGAACACGACGCGCCCCAGCGGACGGATCCGCGCACGATCCGTGCATCTTGCCCCGGTCGCTTCGCACCGGCCGCCCGTCCGAACGCCCACGCGCCGCCCGCATAGAGAGCCATCGAGCCCATGTCCGAACCGAAAGCCCGCGAAGACCTGCGCAACGTGGCGATCATCGCCCACGTCGACCACGGCAAGACCACGCTCGTCGACGGTCTCCTGCAGTACTGCGGCGCGTTCCGCGAGAATCAGGAGGTCGAAGAGCGGGTCATGGACTCGGGCGACCTCGAGCGCGAGCGCGGCATCACGATCCTGTCGAAGAGCACCGCGGTCGAGTACGAGGGCGTGCGCATCCAGATCGTCGACACGCCGGGCCACGCCGACTTCGGCGGTGAGGTCGAGCGCGTGCTCGGCATGGTCGACTCGGTGCTGCTCGTCGTCGACGCCGTCGAAGGCGTCATGCCCCAGACGCGCTTCGTGCTGCGCAAGGCGCTCGGGCACGGCCTGCGCCCGATCCTCGTCGTCAACAAGATCGACCGCCCCGAGGAGCGCGCCGAAGAGGTGCTCGACGAGGTGTTCGACCTGCTCGTCGAGCTCGGCGCCGACGATACGCAGCTCGACTTTCCCGTCGTCTATTGCTCGGCGAAGCAGGGCGTCGCGACCGCCGAGTACGGCACGCCGATGAAGGATCTGAAGCCGGTGGTCGACATGATCATCGAGCACGCGCCCGCGCCGCTCGTCGACGCGACGGCGCCGCTGCAGTTCCAGGCCGTGACCCTCGGCTACGACACGTTCGTCGGTCGCCTCGTCATCGGGCGCGTCGAGCGCGGCGAGCTCGTGCGCGGCGCTCAGGTGACGCGCCAGGCCGAAGACGGTTCGACCGAGAGCTTTCGCATCACCAAGCTCTTCGGCACGCGCGGCATCGACCGTGTCGAGCTCGAGAGCGCGAAGGCCGGCGAGATCGTGATCCTGGCCGGTATCGACTCGATCGAGATCGGCGACACGATCTGCGACCCCGGGGCGCTCGAGCCGCTGCCGCGCATCGAGGTCGATCCGCCGACCATGAACGTCTACTTCAATGCGAACACCTCGCCCTTCGCGGGCCGTGAGGGCCAGTACGTCACCAGCCGCCAGCTGGCCGAGCGGCTCGAGCGCGAGGCGCTCGGCAACCCGTCGATCCAGATCGAGGCCACCGACAAGCAGGACTCGTTCGTCGTCGCCGGTCGCGGCGAGCTGCAGATCTCGATCCTGATCGAGACGATGCGCCGCGAGGGCTACGAGTTCGCGGTGTCGCGACCCGAGATCATCGTGCGCGAGATCGACGGCACGAAGTGCGAGCCCGTCGAGGACGTCTCGATCGACGTGCAGGAGACGGCGGCGGGCTCGGTCATGGAGAAGCTCGCCACGCGCAAGGGCCGCATGACGCACATGGCCCAGCAGAACGATCGCGTACAGCTGACCTTCGTCGTGCCGAGTCGTGGGCTCTTCGGCTATCGCAGCGAGTTCCTGTCGGACACGCGCGGTGAGGGCATCCTCTACCGCACGGTGTCGGGCTACGAGCCCTACGCAGGCGATCTCGAGGCGCGTGGCGTCGGCGCGATCGTCGCGACCGAGCAGGGCAAGACCACGCCGCACGCGATCTTCAAGATCCAGGAGCGCGCGACGCTCTTCGTGCCGCCGGGTGACCCCGTCTACGAGGGGCAGGTCGTGGGCGAGGCCCGAAGGCCTGGCGACCTCAACGTCAACGTCTGCAAGGCGAAGAAGCTCGACAACATGCGCGCGGCGGGCAAGGACGACAATCCGATCATCACGCCGCACCGCAAGCTCACGATCGAGAAGGCGCTCGAGTGGATCGCCGACGACGAGCTGCTCGAGGTGACGCCGGAGAACCTGCGGCTTCGCAAGCGCGTGCTCGCCGCGAACATGCGCAAGCGCTGAGGGGGCCGGGGCGCCTCCGGGCGGCCGGGTTTCGCCCGGTTGACCCGCGCAGGGCTTGACCCGAAACTCCACCGCCCATCGCCACCGACGAGGTCGACCGCCTTGAGCGAAGCGCGCGCCCACGCCATCACCGACGCCGAGCTGAGCCAGTACCGCGAGCAGGGGTACTGCGTGCGCGAGGCCGTGATTCCCGAGGCTGAGCTCGAGACGCTGCGGGCCGCGGCCGAGCGCGTCGTCGAGAAGGCCGAGGCCGATGCCCGGGCGCCGCTCGATGACTACTCGATCGACGGCAATCGCTACGTCGAGGCCGGCGCGTCGACCGTGCAGTACGAGCATCGTCCCGGCAGCACGACGATCCGCGTGATCGAGCCCTTTCACTTTCGCGACCCGGTCTTCGACGCGCTGATCGAAGACGCGCGCATCGTCGACCCGGTCTGTGGCCTGATCGGCGAGGATGGCTGCGCCGTCTGGACCGACAAGCTGAATCTCAAACGCCCGCGCGAGGGCTCACGCTTTCGCTGGCATCAGGATTCGCCCTACTGGGGCCATGCCTGCGCGCACTGCGATCGGCTGCCGAACGTCATGGTCGTGCTCGACGACGCGAACGCCGAGAATGGCTGCTTTCGGCTGGTGCCCGGCAGCCACAGGCAGGGTTTTCTGCCGGGCCTGAAGGACGACACCGAACTCGGTGCGCTCTTCACCGACCCCGCGACCTTCGACGAGAGCGCGCAGCGCGCCTTCGAGGTGCCCGCTGGCACGCTCGTCTTCTTCGACTCGCATACCGTGCACGGCTCGCAGCCCAACCTGAGCGACCGCAAGCGTCGGGCGATGATCTTCACGTATCAGCCGCCGGGCCACGCGATGTTCAAGGCCGAGGGCACGCGAGAGATGCGGGCCTCCTGGGCCTGAGGCACGCCCCGGGTCACGGCACCGGTGGGGCATCGGGCCGACGCCCCTCGAACAGATCCCGGTGTCGCTCGAACGCCTCCCCCATGAAGTCGATGAACGCGCGCACCCGCGCCTTCTGGCGGATGTCGGCATGCGTCAGCAACCACAGGTCGTACGCGGGCACCACGCGTCCGGGCGGCACGCGCACGAGCGCTGGCTCGGGGTCGCAGAGGAAGCAGGGCAGTGAAGCGATGCCGAGCCCGGCCTTCGCGGCTGCGACCTGTGAGGCGGCATCGTCCATGCGATGCCAGACCGCCACGTCGGGGTGATCCGATGCGCGCACCCAATCGGGGTGCAGGGCCTTCTCGTTCCAGCCGATCCAGCGGCAGTCTTCGGGGGCCACGGCGGGGTCGTGCGCGGCGAGATACGCGGGCGTCGCGTAGTCGGCTCGTGCGTAGGTGATCAGCTTTCGGCCGACGAGGCCGTCGGGCGGCGGTGTCTGCGCGATCCGAAGCGCCACGTCGGCCTCGCGGCGCGCCAGACTCAGCACTTCGTAGCTGAGCATCAGCTCGAGGCGGATGCCCGGGTGCCGCTCGGAGAAGCGCGCGAGCTCGTCCATCAGCACGCTCGACGAGATCAGAGGCGGCAGCGTCACGCAGAGCTCCCCTTCGAGTGCGTGATCGCGCCCGCCAAGACGCAGGTTGAGCGCGTCGAGGGTGTCGCTCACGTCGGCGCCGACCCGGAGCACCTCTTCGCCATCGGGCGTGAGCGCGACGCCACTGGGCAGCCGCTCGACGAGCGCGATGCCCAGGCGCTCTTCGAGCCGCGCGATCCGGCGCGAGACGGTCGAGTGATTCACGGCGAGACGGGTGGCAGCGCCGCGCACCGTGCCCGCCCGCGCGAGGGCGACGAAGAAGCGCAGGTCGTCCCAGTGGTCGTCGGGATCGATGAGAGGCTCCGAATCGAGTGAGGCGAGTAATTGGTGCACTGATGCACCACGATATTGCAAATTATCGAATTTCGATGCATTGATCATCCGCATACCTTGCGGGCCATGCAAGGACGAAATCGACGACGGGCGAGCTGGATGAGGGCGTCGCTGGCGCTGGGGGTGGGCTTCGCGGGTCTGCTCGCAGCTTGGCCGATCGCGGCCTTCGCACCCGAGGCGAAGCCGGCGGCGCGTCGGCCGGCGGCGGCGCCCCGCACCGCGGTCTGGATCGAGGTCGATGCGGGCTGCACCGCGCGTGGCCTCCACGACGTGGACGACTGCATTGCGTTGGTCCAGGCGTTGCGGTCGCCCGAGCTCGAAGTGCGCGGCATCAGCGCGACCTATGGCAACGTCGATCGCGTCGAGGCGGCGAAGGCGGCCCGCCGCGTGCTCGAGCTCGTCGGGGGAGCTCGGCCGGTGGCCCTCGGTGCGGCGGCGCCGCTCGGGGCCAGTGGCGCCGGCTGCACGGCGCCCAGTGACGCCGAGCGCTCGCTCGCGCGAGCCCTCGAACGCGAGCGCCTGACGATCGTCGCACTGGGACCGCTCACGACCGTCGCTTCGTTGCTCCGACATCGCCCCGACCTCGCATCGCGCATCGAACGGGTCGTGGCCGTAGCGGGCCGGCGCGAGGGGCGTCGGCTGCGACCCAATCGGTGGCTGCCCTTCGCCTTCGCCGACCTCAACTTCGAGCGCGATCCGGACGCGTTCGCCCGGGTGATCGAGGCGGGCGTGCCGCTGGTGCTCGCGCCTTTCGAGCTCGGGCGGCAGGTCACGCTCGGCGGCGGTGACCTCGCGCATCTACGCCACGGCTCCGCGGCTTCGAGATGGCTCGGTGATCGATCCCGTCGCTGGCTCGCCGCCTGGCAGCTCGGGCTCTGGCAGGCCGGGTTCTCGCCCTTCGATGCGCTCGCGGTCGGGTTGGTCGTCGAGCCGCACGCCTTCGACTGTCGGGCGGCCGATGTGCGCATCGTCGATGGCGAAGGGGCGCCCCGTCTCGAAGCCCGTCCCGCGCGCGATCGACATGCGTCGCGCATTCGCTACTGCGGCCGCGTCGATTCAGCGTTCAAGCAACGGCTCATGCGGAGACTCACCGAGGCAGACGCATGAGAACGCGGGGCGAGGCGGCCGGGCCCGGCCTCTCCCGTCGACTTCCGGCCCGATTGGAGAGATCGACATGGAAGCGATTCACGCACCGACCCTGACGCTCCTCTACGCCGGCCTGAGCGGGCTCTGGGCGCTCGTGCTGACGCTCCGCGTCGGCGTCACGCGCGCCCAGACGGGGGTGCTGATCGGTACGGGCGAGGGCGACCAGGCCGAGGAAGCGGTCGTCAAGGTGGTGCGCGCGCACGGCAACAACATGGAGTACGTGCCGCTCTTGCTCTTGCTGATGGCTCTGATCGAGATGAACGGGGCGCCGCCGGCGCTCGTCAACGGTCTGGGCATCACGCTGGTCATGGGTCGCGTGGCCCACGGCATCGGGCTCTGGCAGTCGACCGGGCGGAGCCCCGGGCGCATTGCCGGCACGCTCGCGACGCTCGTCTGTCTGCTCACGGCGAGCTCCGTGCTCGTCTATCAGTCGGTGCAGTCGGTGATGTGAACCGGCCGGGCGGGGCGCCCGGCCGGATCGGACGATTGGGCGTAACCGGGCGTGCGTTGCCCCGTAGGTGGAGGGGATCATCTACGGGAGTGTGCCGCCATGCATCGCAATCGAACCTTCGTCTTCCTACCCATTCTGCTGTGGGCCCTCGCGCTCACCGCCTCGACCGGGCTCGCCGGCGACTACGCCGGGGAGCCCTTCACCGAGGCGCGCTTCGAGGCCCTCCAGGCCGAAGACGCGCTGGTGCTCGTCGACGTCGCGGCACCCTGGTGCCCGACCTGCGCCAAGCAGGCCGCGCTGATCTCGCGCTACCGCAAGGCGCATCCCGACGTCGATCTGCACGTGTTGAGCATCGACTACGACGACCAGAAGAAGTGGGTGCGCTTCTTCGGCGCGCCGCGCCAGTCGACCCTGCTGCTCTTCAAGGGCGACGACCGCGTCTGGTTCTCGGTTGGGGAGACCCGCGAGAAGGTGCTCTTCGCCGCCATCGACGAGGCCGCCCGGGCGTGAACGTCGACGTCGGCTCGAACGCATTCGTCGGCGCATTCACGCGCTTCGAGGCGCTCTCGGTCGGTTCGGGGGCACCGCGATGAGCCTCGACCTGTTGTCGATCCCGCTGGCAGCGGGGGCGGGTGCGCTCGGCGTGTTGTCGCCCTGCGTGTGGCCGCTGGTGCCCGTCGTCATGTCGAGCGCCACCGAGGACACCGGCCGCGCCGGGCCGCTCGGGCTCGCCGCTGGACTCGCCACGTCGTTCGCCGTGGCCGGTACGCTCGTGAGCTGGGCCCTGGTGAGCACGGGCCTCGATCCCGAGCTGCTGCGCTTTGCGATGGCCGGCCTGCTGGTGCTCGTGGGTGGTGTGCTGCTCGTGCCTCGACTCACCGATGCGGTGGCCGCGCGCGGCTCACAGTGGATCGCGGCGCTGCCGTTCGCGCCCGACCGTCGGCTTCAGGGGGCGGGCCCGTTCGCGGTCGGCTTCGGGCTGGGTTTCGTCTGGCTGCCGTGCGTCGGCCCGACGCTGGGTGCGGCGATCGCGCTCGCGTCGGTCGGCCAGGAGCTCGGTCTCGCGTTCGTGACCATGCTCGCGTACGGCCTCGGAACCGCCGCTGTCCTGTTGCTCGCTGCGACGCTCTCGCGACGGGTGCTGCAGCGCGCGCGACCGGGCCTCATGCAGGGCGCCCACCGAGCGAAGCCGCTGCTCGGCGCGACCCTCGCGCTGCTCGGCCTGCTCGTGCTCACGGGCATCGACAAGCGGCTCGAGGTCTGGGCGGTCGGTTGGCTGCCCGACTGGACGGTGATGTTCTGACGCGCCGCACGCGCGGTCAGACGCTGAGGTCGCGCTCCGATGCACGAGCGAATTCGACGCGCAGCTCGTCGTAGCTCGTGGCCACGGGAAACTGCGGGAACTCGTCGATCACGTTCTGCGGCGGGCAGAAGAGAATGCCCGCGTCGGCCTCGCTGAGCATCGTCGTGTCGTTGTACGAATCACCGGTCGCGATACAGCGGTACTTGAGCGAGTGAAGCGCCTTGACCGACTGCCGCTTCGGGTCGGGCTGGCGCAGCAGGTAGTTCGCGACCATGCCGTCGGCGTCGATGTCGAGCTTGTGACAGAGCAGCGTCGGCCAGCCGAGCTTGCGCATGAAGGGCTCGCCGAACTCGTAGAAGGTGTCCGAGAGAATCACGACCTGGAACCGCTCGCGCAGCCACTCGAGCATCTCGGCGGCGCCGGGCAGGGGATCCATCGTGTCGATCACCGCCTGGATGTCGCGAATGCCGAGTTTGTGCTCGCGCAGAATGCCGAGCCGCATCGTCATCAGCTCGTCGTAGTCGGGGATGTCGCGGGTGGTCGCGCGCAGGGCGTCGATGCCGGTGCGTTCGGCGACGTTGATCCAGACTTCGGGGATCAGGACGCCCTCGAGGTCGAGGCAGGCGATTTCCAAGGCGGGTGCTCTCTGTCAGCGGGGAGGGGGACGCGGGCGCTCAGCGGCGTTCCGGCCCGGCGGCCGTCCACGACCAGAGGGGTGCCGTCTGTGCTGCGAACGGGCCGAGGCCGGGCGCCCGCCGCTCGGCCCCGGGCCGCGCGGCGGGTGCGCAAGCTACCGGAAACCGGGCACTTTCGGTAACCTCTGGCCATGCGCTTCGGAACCTCCTCCGAGAGCGCGTCCTCCGAGTCGCTTCCGGGATCCACTCACGCTCCCCGCCGCCTCGCCGTGGTCGCGCCGTCCGTTCGTCTGCTCGCCCTGGCCACGGCCTGGGTCGCGATCGGGCTCGGGCTCGGCTGCGATTCGATGACTGCGACCGACGCCGACGTCTCGGCTTCGGGGCCGCCGGCGGTCACCGTCGAGCTCTACGAGGTGGTGCCGAACGAGCTGCGCTGGGAGGTCGCCCTCACCGGCCAGGTGAACGCGAAGTACCTGGTGACGATCTCGCCCGAGATCATGGGCGTCGTCGAATCGATCGAGTTCGAAGAGGGCAAGCCCGTCGAGAAGGACGACGTCCTCTTCGTGCTCCGAAACGCCGAGCAGAAGGCGCGGCTGCGCGAGGCGCAGGCCCGCATGGCGCTCGCTCAGGACATCTTCGATCGCACCCAGCGGCTCACCAGCGAGGACATCTCGTCGGTGGCGCGCCGCGCCGAGGCGCGTGCGGGTCTCGACCAGGCGCGGGCGAGCGTCGATCTCGCGCGGGTGCAGCTGGCGCGCACGCGCATCCGCGCCCCCTTCGATGGGGTCATGGGCGATACCGACATCGGGCCGGGCGCCTGGGTCGAGCCTGAAATGCGGCTCGCCGACATCGCGGCGATCGACGAGGTCGAGGTGCTGTTCACGACCACCGAACAGGGCGCGAGCATCGCCCAGGTCGGTGCGACGATCTTCGTGCGCGTCGTCGCGTATCCGGGCGAGCGCTTCGAGGGTGAGGTCTTCTACATCTCGCCCACCATCGATCCGGCCACGCGGCGACTGATACTGAAAGCGCGGCTGCCCAACGAAGACCACCGGCTCAAGCCCGGCATGTTCGCCAACGTCGATGTCGTCCTCGCGATCAAGCCCGAAGCGATCACCGTGCCCGAGGCGGCGATGGTGTACGACCGCAACGGCACCTACGTGTGGCGCATGGGCGAGGGGGGTCTCGCCGAGAAGGTGCCGGTGTCGATCGGGTTGCGGAAGGAAGGCATCGTCGAGATCACCTCGGGGCTGCGCAGCGGCGACCAGGTGGTCGCAGCCGGCGTGCACAAGGTGATGGCCGGGCAGAAGCTGCAGGCGGCCGAGCCGATGGCCCAGCGCGAAGAAGCGATGCGCGAGGGCATCGAAGAGGGGTCCGAGAGGGCGGACAGTTGATGCGCCCGCGACGGGCCGGCGCCGTGCGTCTCGCTCCGCGGTCCCGCGCGACGCGGGGGATGGCGCGATGAGGCTGTCCCAGATCTGCATCGAGCGACCGGTGCTGACCGCGGTGATGTCGCTCATCATCGTGCTCTTCGGGCTGATCGCACTGCCGCTGCTTCCGAACCGCGAGCTGCCCGACGTCGACGCCCCGATCGTGTCGGTCACCACGGTGTATCCCGGCGCGGCGGCCGAGGTCGTCGAGACGTCGGTGACCCAGCCCCTCGAAGAGGGCCTGAACGGCATCGCGGGCGTCAAGCACCTGCAGTCTTCGAGTCGCGAACAGGTCTCGACCATCAACGTCGAGTTCGATCTGGCGGTCGACATCGAGGCCGCTGCCAATGACGTGCGCGATCGGGTGTCGCGCGCCGTCAAGCTGCTGCCGAGTGAGATCGATCCGCCGGTCGTCGCGAAGAACGACAGCGATGCCGGCACCGTGATGTGGCTGGCGCTCTACGGCGAGGGCTACGACCAGGTCAGTCTGACGCAGATCGCCGAGACGCGGATCGTCGATCGCATCGCCAAGGTGCCCGGCGTCGCGGCCGTGATGGTGGGCGGCGAACGCCGCTACTCGATGCGCGTGTGGATCGACAACTACCGCCTGGGGGCGCAGAACCTCTCGATCGCCGAGGTCGTCGATGCGCTGCAGCGGGGCAACGTCGACATCCCGTCGGGCCGCGTCGAGAGCGCCGACACCGAGTTCACGGTGAAGAGCCTGGGCGAGCTCTCGACCCCCGAAGAGTACGAGAGCCTGCTCATCGCCAACATCGACGGCAAGCCGGTGCGTCTCGGCGACGTGGCGCGCATCGAGGCGGGGCCGGAGAGTGAGCGCAAGATCGTGCGCTTCAACGGCCAGCCGGCGATCGGCCTCGGCATCGTCAAGCAGTCCAAGGCGAACGTGCTGACCGTCGCGCGGGGTGTGAAGGCCGAAGCCGAGCGCATCGCCGAGGAGCTCGATGGGGGCCTCGTCTTCGAAGTCGCGATCGACAGCTCGCGCTTCATCGAAGAGTCGATCAAGGACGTGCGCAGCACGATCCTCGAGGCGGCGATCCTCGTCGTGTTCGTGATCTACGTGTTCCTGCGCAGCGCGCGGGCGACGATCGTGCCGGCCATCGCGATCCCGGTTTCGATCATCGGTACGTTCGCGGTGCTCTACTTCTTCGGCTTCACCATCAACACGTTGACGCTCATGGGCGTGACGCTCGCCATCGGACTGGTCGTCGACGACGCGATCGTGGTGCTCGAGAACATCACGCGCTGGGTCGAGATGGGCACGCCGCCCATGGAGGCGGCACGCCGCGGCATGGACGAGATCGCGTTCGCGGTCATCGCCGCCACGATCTCGGCCGTCGCGGTCTTCCTGCCGCTCACGTTCATGCAGGACATGACCGGGCAGCTGTTCAGAGAGTTCGCCGTGACCGTGGCGACGGCGATCCTGATCTCGGGCTTCGTCGCGATCACGCTCGCGCCGATGCTGTGCGCGCGCGTGTTGCGCCAGCGCACCGCCGAAGGGCGCGTGAAGCGTGCCTTCGGGCGGGCTCTCGAGGCGGCCACCGCGGCCTATGCGCGCGTGCTCGCGCCGGTGCTGCGACATCCGGGCCTTGCGTTGACGGCCGTGGCGCTCGGCCTCGCCTGGGTCGGTTTCGGGGGGTTCCTCTACACCCAGGCCGACGAAGAGCTGATGCCCGACGGTGACCGTGCCTTCCTGCTCGTCTGGACCCAGGCGCCCGAGGGCAGCACGGTCGAGTACATGGACCGCTACCAGCAGCAGGCCGAGAATGCGGTCATGGAGCGGGTCGACGAGGCGTCGGGTGTCCTCGGCGTGGTGGCGCTCGGCATTGGCACCCCGGGCATCGTCAACGAGGGCATCGTGTTAACGCAGCTCTCGATGCCCGACGAGCGCGCGCGCTCGCAGGAGGACATTCAGCAATCGCTGATGAATCCGCTCAAGGGGATCCCGGGCATCAAGGCGTACGCGATTTCACCGAGCCCGATGCGCGGGTTCAGCTCGTCGCCCATCGAGCTGGTGGTGCAGGGCGACGACCTGGCCGAGCTCGCGCGCATCGCCGACGAGGTCGAGCGCGAGGCCGAGACCACCGGCATCTTCGAGTCGATCCGTGTGGATCTGTTCCTCAACAAGCCCCAGCTCGAGGTCGCGATCGACCGCGAGCGCGCCAACGATCTCGGTATGTCGGTGCGCGACATCGCCACGACCATGCAGATCCTGCTCGGCGGGCTCGACGTCTCGAAGTTCAAGAAGGGCGGCGAGACGTACAACGTCATGGCCCAGCTCGAGGCGCATCACCGCGACAATCCGACCAGCCTCGAGTACCTCTTCGTGCGTGGACGAGGCGGGCTGATCCCGCTGAACGCCGTGGTCGACACGCGCATGGCGACGTCGCCCCGGGCGATCCAGCACTTCGATCGGCGCCGTTCGGTCAAGATCACGGCCGATCTCGCGAAGGGCTACGACCAGGGCTACGGCCTCGCGCGGATGTACGACATCGCGTCGAGCCATCTGCCCCCGACCGGCGGCTACCGGGTGCAGTTCTCGGGCGAGGCCGAGAAGTTCTTCGAGTCGGGCTCGGCGCTCATCTTCGCTTATCTGCTCGCGATCCTGATCGTGTTCCTGGTACTCGCGGCTCAGTTCGAGAGCTTCGTCTACCCGATCGCGATCCTCGTCGCGGTCTTCCTGTCGTTCACCGGGGCGCTCGTGGCGCTGGAAGCGTTCGACATCTCGCTCAATCTGTTCAGCAAGATCGGCATCGTGATGCTCGTCGGTCTGGTGACGAAGAACTCGATCCTCATCGTCGAGTTCGCGAACCAGCTGCGCGAACGCGGGCTGCCGCTCGTCGAGGCGACGCTCGAGGCGTCGCGCACGCGATTCCGGCCGATCCTGATGACCGCGTTCGCGACGATGGTCGGCATCTTGCCCATCGCGATGGGCTCGGGCGCCGGCGGCGCGACGCGCCAGGGCCTCGGCGTCGCGGTGATCGGCGGGATGCTCTTCTCGACGGCGCTCACGTTCTTCATCGTTCCGTCCACGTACATCATGCTCGAGCGCCTTCGAGGCGCCGGGCGTGAAGCCGCCGATCCGGCCTCGGCTGAGCCCGTCGGCGCCGCGGCCAGCGCCGCCGTTCAGATGCGGGAGCCGGGCGCGTGAACGACGGCGAGGCGTTCCTGCTCGGGATCGTGCAGGGCCTGACCGAGTTCTTCCCTGTATCGAGCAGCGGCCACCTGGCGATGATCCAGGCGGTGCTGGGCGTGCACGGGGAGGGCGGCCTGCTCTTCGAGATCGCCGTGCACGCGGCGACGCTGGTCGCGATCGTGATCTTCTACCGGCGCCGGATCGGGGCCCTGATCAGCGGCGCGCTGCGCGGCAATGCCGAGGCCCTGGTGTATGGCGCGAAGCTCGCCGTCGGCACGGTGCCGGCCGTTCTGGTCGGGCTCACCGCGAAGGACGCCGTCGAGAGCGCCTTCGGCAACCCGGTGCTCGTCGCGCTCTGTCTGCTGATCACGGGGTCGCTGCTGCTCACGACGAAGTGGACCACCGGCCGGGCGAGCGGGCAGACGCCCACGTTCGCGATGGCGCTCGCAATCGGTTGCGCCCAGGCCTTCGCGATCCTGCCCGGCATCTCGCGCAGCGGCACCACCGTGGCGATCGCGCTGGCCCTCGGTCTGGCCCCCGCGGCGGCCGCCGAGTTCTCGTTTCTGCTCGGCGTGATTGCGATCGCGGGCGCGTCGGTGCTCATGCTGCCCGACGCGGCCGGTGCGAGCAGCCAGATGCTCGGCCAGATGGCGATCGGGGGAGCCGCGGCGCTCGTCTCGGGGATCGCCGCCATCTGGCTCTTCGTGCGCATGCTCGAGCGCCAGGTCTTCCACGTCTTCGCCTACTACGCGTGGGCGGTGGGTGGCCTCTTCATGTGGTGGGCGCTGCAGGCGCGCTGACCGCTCGGCCGTGCGCCCGTCCCGCGGACCCTTCGGCCGGTGAGGTCGGCTCCGAAAACGAAACGGGCCCGGAGCATCGCTGCTCCGGGCCCGTCGTTCTCTTGGGCGATCCGGCCGGCGCCGACCTCAGGGCTCGAGGATCGGGTGGAGCCGCTGGGCCGGCTGCGTCTCGCGCAGCTTCTTCAGCGCCCGGGCCTCGAGCTGTCGCACGCGCTCGCGCGAGAGACCGAGGCTCTGGCCGATCTGCTCGAGCGTGTGCTCCTCTTCGCCGGCCAGGCCATAGCGAAGCCGAAGGATCAGCTGCTCGCGCGGCGTGAGCGTCCCGATCAGGTGCCCGACGCCCGACCGCATGCGGTCGTCGTCGATGCCGCCATCGGGCTGCACCGCCATCTGGTCGGGCACGAAATCCTCGAGCCGCTTCTCGGTGCCCGCGACGTTGCTCTCGAGCGAGATCGCCTCGCGCGACAGTCGATCGAGGGCCTCGAGCGAGTCGGTATCGGTGCCGAGCGCCGGCGCCAGCTCACCCGGCGTGGGCTCGCGGCCCAGCTTGCCGGTCAGCTCGGCGCGCACGCGCTGGCTGCGCTGCAGCCGATCGTGCACGTGCGAGGGCAGCCGGATCGTGCGCGAGTGGTTCTGGATCGCGCGCACCAGCGCCTGGCGAATCCACCAGACCGCGTACGTCGAGAACTTGAAGCCACGCCGATGGTCGAACTTCTCCACCGCGCGGATCAGGCCCAGGTTGCCCTCCTGAATCAGGTCGGGGAAGGACAGACCGAGGTTCCGGTAGTCCTTCGCGATCGCGACCACGAGCTTCAGGTTGTGCTCGATGAAGCGGTTCTTGACCGTCGTCATCATCTCGTGGGCGTCGTCGACCGATGCGGAGAGCTCTGCCATGCGCTCCTTGCGCACGCCCGCGTCGACCTCGAGCTCGGAGAGCCGTCGGGTGCGCTTGCGGGTGCGCTTGATCTCGTTCGCCGTGACCAGC
Source organism: Myxococcota bacterium (assembly GCA_965250285.1). Lineage (GTDB taxonomy): Bacteria > Myxococcota_A > UBA9160 > UBA9160 > UBA4427 > CAYYSY01. Next base: position 2,779,605 of record OZ252299.1, on the reverse strand, counting down.
GCCTTCTCGCGCAGCTCGACGAGCACGGCCAGCGAGAGCTGGGCCCCGTGCATCTCCTTCGCGATCTTCGCGTCGAGCTTCTCGAGCGCCGGACCGTACTCTTCGCCGGCCTTGTCGAACTTCTTCTCGCGCTCGTCGAGCAGCGCGCGCAGCTTTTTCACCGCGCGCTCGACGCGCGCCGCGATCTCGCCGGTCTCTTCGTCGCCCGCCGATTCGGAGAGCTTCGCGCCGGTGTGCGAGAGCGCGCGCAGCGCGTCCCATCGACCGACCACGTGCTTGGCGCACACGGGGATCGCATAGAGCGAGTCGCGCAGGCGAGCGGTCGCTGCCTCGAGATCCTTGGCGAGGATCACCTCTTCCTCACGCTTGAGCGTGCGGGTGCCGCCGATCTCCTGGAAGTAAGACTCGAGCGGCCGGCGCTCGCGGCCGGGATCCAGCTCCTCCGCCGCCACGACCGGAGTCGCTCCGGTGGCCGTGCGCGCGGTGCCTTCCTTCGAGACTGCCTGGTTCTTCTCAGTCGTCACTGATGTACCTCGTGGGCCCCTGGTGCAATTCCGCCCGTGATGCCGGCAGCCAACGTGCCGGTGACTCGTCGGATACCGCCCGGGGGGGTCCAGTTTCGACGATCTTCACCGCGCCCCCGCGGTGTCGACCGTCGTGCTTTCATTCGTTCGTTCCTGCTCTCGGGTGACTGGTTCGCGGCGCCACCCGAATGGGTCGCCGAATCAGGCGTCGCCCGATTCGACTGATGCATCGTCCCGCCAACTCGACACGCAACCGGTGCCTGAACTACCTGCCACGCGAGAAAGGTTGCGCTGGTCAGGTGCAGACTCGATGTTCACCGAATCCGACCGCGATGCAGTCGGGAGTTCGGCGGGGACGATGACGTTCCACTTCGTGGGCGCAGGGGGGAGGTCGAGCGGCCCGATTTTGATGGGTTCTCGGGCTTTTGACCAGTCCCTTTTTGCATTTCTGCGCCCTGAGTGGATCGGGCAGCGGGGCAATCCGCCCACCCGGTCCCCCAATCTCGCCTGAAGACCAGCGATCCCTCCTCGCACGGGCCAGGGGGGCGGGCCCGAATTGCTTGCTGCTGAAGACACCAGACGCACCTGAGATGTTCTTCACTCCCTCGCGTGACACGCGGTGGCCAGATTCGGGTCACGCGCGTGCGGTTTTCATGGCGATATCGGCTTGCGCAGGTCCAATCAGAAGTCAAACGTGGCGAAAACAACCCAATTTGCGCGGGAGAAAAGCGCCTGATCGCCCCTCCCGCGGCCCCTCCCGCGGCCCCTCCCGCGGCTCCTCCCGCGGCTTCTCCCGCCGCGACCGATGACCCCGCAGGGGGCCGGTTCTCTTCGCCCGCCCCATTGAGTGGTGTGGCGGAGCTGAAAGTGACAGGCAATCTGCGGGCGCCGCCGCTCGCGCGGGCGGCGGCGAGGGCCCGGGGTGCGGGCCTCGGGGTCAGAACGGCCAGATTCGGGGGATCAGTGTGACCGCAAGCACGCCACAGATGAGATCGAGCGGGAGACCGACGCGGACGAAGTCGCCGAACCGGTAGCCGCCGGCGCCGTAGACGATGAGGTGGGTCTGGTACGAGACGGGCGAGGCGAACGCGCAGGCCGAGCCGATCGCCGTCGTGATGACGAAGGGGCGCGCGTCGACGCCGAGCTGCTCGGCTGCGGCAACGGCGATCGGGAACATGATCGCGACCGCGGCGTTGTGCTGGAGCGTCTCGGCCATGACCACGCAGAGCAGATACACCACGGCGAGGACGCCCATCGGTCCGAGCTCGCGCACCGAGCTGACGAGCAGGTTCGCGATCATGGCCGCGGCGCCCGTCTTCTGCATGGCCGTCGCCAGGCCGAGGCCCGCGGCGATCACGATCAGGATCGGCCAGCGGACCGATCGCCGGGCCTGGCTGCCGGTGATGCAGCGCGTGACGAGCAGGGCGCCGACCGCGACGAATGCGGCGATCGAGATCGGAACGAGGCCCGTCGCGACCGAGACGACCATCGCCGCGAGGACCCCGAGCGCGACCCACGCGCGATCGTGGCGGGGGCGCTCGCTCTCGGGCAGCTCGCTCACGAGCGTGAAATCGGCGCTGTTGCGCTGGGTGTGCGCGAAGTCGGGGGCGGCCTGCATCAGCAGCATGTCGCCCGGCCGCAAGACGATCTCGCCGATCTTCCCGCGCACCCGCTCGGCGTTGCGATGCACGGCGACGACGGCCGCGTCGTACGCCGAGCGAAAACCGAGGTCGCGCACGCTGCGACCCACGAGGGGCGACGACTCGGAGACGACCGCCTCGACGAGCCGATGGCCGGGCTTCTGCTCGCTCGCCGCTTCGTCCTCTTCTTCGTGGGGCACTGGTTCGAGGCCACGGATGCGCTGCAGATCGACGATCGTCTCGACGACGCCGGCGAACACGAGCTCGTCGCCGGCGAGGATCCCCTGATCGGGCGTCACCGGCGTGATCACGCGCGCTCCGCGGTCGACCTCGATCACGAAGAGCCCGGGCAGGTTGCGCAGCCCGGCCTCCTCGATCGTCGAACCGACCAGCGATGATTCGGGCATCACCCGCATCGTCGTCGTGTATTCGCGGCGGTGCTGCCCCAGGGCCTGGGCCGGATCGATGCGGTCGGGAATGCGGCGCCACGCGACCAGCACGAGATAGACGAGGCCGACCAGCGTGATCGGTGCGGCCACCGGCAGCAGCTCGAAGAAGCCGAGCGGCTGCATCTGCGCGTCGTTCACGAGGCCCGCCACGGTCAGGATCACGCTGGTGCCGATGATCGTGTTGAGGCTGCCGAGGATCGAGGCGTAGCTCAGCGGGATCAGGAAGCGGCTCGGCGACAGGCGGTGGCGCTTCGCCCAGTCGATGACCGTCGGCGTCATCATCGCGACGATCGGCGCATTGTTGAGGAAGGCGGACAGCACCGCGACGGGCGCCGAGATGCGGATCAATCCACCCGGCATGTCCTTCGCGCCGGCGAGCAGCCGGCCCGTCGTCATGTCGAGGGCGCCGGTCTCGCGCATCGCGGCCGAGAGGATGAAGAGGGCGCCGACGACGGCGACGACCGGGTTCGCGAAGCCCGAGAAGACCTCGCGCGGCGTGAGTACGCCGGCGAGGCCCAGACCGATCACGGCCGCCATCAGCACCATGTCGGGTGCGGCGACCTCGCGAATCATCAAGACCAGCGCCGCGACCACCACGGCGAGGGTGAGCCCGATCTGCCAGTCCATGCGCGCGCACGATACAGGTTCCCCCGCTCGCCCCCAACCGGTTCGAACGGCCGGGAGCCGGCCACCCCGGGCCGCTCGATGCGGCCCGGCCACCGTCGCGTCGCGGACGCACGGGCGGGGTGGATCGCGATGGCACCGGCCCGCACACGCATGTCGAGCGGGCGCGCGATACGCAAAACTCCTGCGCATGTCGGTCCCGACCTCTCCGATCACCGAGCGCGGCTTCTATCTGAGCGAGTTCCGCGGTCGCACCCTCGGCTTCGCGTTGGCGCCGGCGGGCACGCTCGAGGTCACGCCGCTCGGCGCGGTCTTCGAGGCCCTGCGCAAGAACGGCACGCGGGTGATCCTGATGTCGCCCGACGCCGATCCGGCCGGTCGCCTCGGGCTCTCGAGCCTCGACGCCGCCGACGTCGACGCCTGGCCCGCGCAGCTCTGGCGCCAGCTCGGCATCGACGGCGCGGCCGGGCTCGCGCTCGGGGGCGGTGCATTCGAGTCGGCGGTCAAGAGCGCCGCGCTGCGGCTCGGGCTGACGAAGCTGGTCTGGCTGCGCGACGAAGGCGGGCTGCGCGACGAGGTCGGTGCTCCGATCTCGTTCATCGACCGCAAGGAGCTGCGGCGTCACCGCCAGGTCGGCACCGGCTCGCCGGCCGACGTCGGGCTCCTCGCCGAGATCGAGTCGATGCTCGAGGGCGGGATCCCGTCGATCAACCTCTGCAGCGCCGCCGGTCTCGACGACGAGCTGTTCACGTACGCGGGGTCGGGCACGCTGTTCACGCGCGAGCGCTACGTCGAGGTGCGGGCGCTTTCGGTCGACGACTTCGACGCGGCGGGCGATCTGATTTCGCGCGGTGTGGCCGAGGGATACCTCGTCGAGCGCGACGAAGCGGGGCTCGATCGCGTGCTGTCGGGCGGCATCGGCGTCTTCGTCGAGGGGCGCGATCTCGCGGGCGTGGGGTCGCTCTTGCCCCACGCCGAAGCATCGGCCGCCGAGATTGCGTCGCTCTACACCGTGACGCGCTATCTCGGCGAGGGCATCGGCCAGCAGATCGTGTCGTTCGCCGTGCGGCGCGCGCGCGAAGCAGGCTACGGCTACGTGTTCGCTTGCACGACGAGCGACCGCGTGGCGGCGTTCTTCGAGCGCGCGGGGTTTCGGCGGGTCGCCGGAGACGAGATCCCCACGGCCAAGTGGGATGGCTATCCGCGCGCGCGGCGCGACCGCTTGATCTGCATGCGCGTCGACCTCGCGTAGCGCGGCGCCGCGCGTCTCGGTGCCCCCGGGCCTCGCGCGGGTAGGGCGCGAGAGCGTCGGAGCGCCCCGGGCGTGGCCGAAGCTTCTTCCCAGGGGATCGAAGCGAGGCTTCGATGTGGACTGTAAGCCGGGTTCTGTCCTCGCCCGCCCTCGAGAGGACGAGCGAGCGAAGATCATTCGTCTAGGCGACGCGTTGCCGCGCCGCTCGAGCGCTCTCACCCGGGTGCCGGGGACCGTGATCCCTCGAGCGGGCCGCTCTCGACCGCACCCCTATTCGAGCTTGCTCCGGGAAGGGCTTGCCTCGCCGCCGGTCACCCGGCTGTCGCGCGTGGGCTCTTACCCCACGATTTCACCCTTGCCGGCGAGGGTCGCCCCCCGCTTAGGCGGTGTGATTTCTGTTGCGCTTTCCCTCGGGTCGCCCCGGGTCGGTGTTACCGACTTCCCTGCCCTGTGGAGCCCGGACTTTCCTCCCGCGGGCGATGCCTGCCCGCCGGCGATCTCCCGTCCACCTCCGACGGCCGCATCGTAGCGCGCTCGGTCCCTGGGGATGCCGAGCCGATGGCGGCGCACTCCGGCCGGGGCGCCGCGTGAGGCATACCCTGGGGAAAGCGCGTGCAGTGTCGTCGAGGATAGCCCGGGGGTGCGGGTTTGATCTCCAGATCAGTATCTGTTAGATACTGTCTTCGTGACCGATGTGGAATCCACGACCCAGGGCGCCGAAGCGGCCGCCCCCCGCCGCCGCGAGATCCCCGAGCCGGCCAAGATCTTCGATCCGGTCGCGCGGGCGCTCGAGGTGATCGGCGATCGCTGGACGCTGGTGCTCGTGCGCCAGCTGCTGATCGCACCGCGCGGCTTCCAGGAGCTGCGCCAGCGCACGGGCATCGCCCCCCGCGTGCTCTCGAGCCGACTTCGCCAGCTCACCAGCGACGGCTTCGTCGAGCAGGTGCAGCAGGGCACGCGGTCGCTCTACTCGGTCACCGAACGCGGGCGATCCCTCGAGCCGATCATCTCGTCGATCGCGCGGTGGTGGGTGCGCGACGGCCTGCGCGATCTCGAGGTCGACGCGAACACCTTCACCGAGACCTCGCCGCAGTCGATCCTCGAATCCTTGCCCTTCCTGCTCCGTGACGAGAAGGCGGACGACGCCGTCACGTTCGAGATCCGGTTGACGGGGGAGGGCGGCGGCGTCTGGACCGTCGCCATCGAGAACGGGCACTGCGAGGTTCACCCCGATTTCGCGACCAACGCCGACGTGCGGTACACGGCCGACGCCAAGGTGTGGTGCGCCGTGGCCCTCGGCCTCGCCGACGCCCGCGACATGCACAAGCGCGGCCTGCTGACCAAGGATGGATCGGCCCCCGCGATGCACGAGTACTTCCACCAGATCGCTCGCGACGACTCGACGGACGAATCGTCCCCTTGATCTCGAATTGATTTCGAAGCCCCAGCGCCGGCACCTGTCCCGGGCCGGACGAACGAGGAGAACCACCCGTGATTTCCTTTGGCATGACTGAAGACCAGGAGCTCGTGCGCGACACCATGCGCGAGTTCGCGGCTGACCAGCTGCGCTCGATCGGGCGCGACTGCGACGAGAAGAGTGAGATCCCCGCCGACTTCCTGCAGGGCTGCTGGGATCTCGGCCTCACGTCGACCCAGATTCCCGAGGCCTACGGCGGCGCTGGCGAGGAGCGCTCCCCGGTGACCAACGCGATCCTGCTCGAGGAGCTCGCCCACGGCGACCCGGCGCTGGCCATCGCGGCCGTTGCACCGAGCCAGTTCGCGAACGCCATCGTCGATCACGGCACCGAGGAGCAGAAGAAGCAGTACCTGCCGCTGTTCTGCACCGAGAAGTACCACGCCGCATCCGTGGCCATCATCGAGCCGGGCCCGCTGTCGGATCCCTTCCGCCCCCGCACGATCGCCGAGCCCAAGGGCGACGGCTTCGTGCTCTCGGGCTCGAAGAGCTTCGTCGTCATGGGCGACACCGCGAGTCACTTCCTCGTGACGGCGCGCAACGGCGACGATCTCGACGCCTTCATCGTGGCGAAGGACGCACCCGGCCTGAACATCGGCGAGCGCGAGAACAACATGGGTCTGCGCGCCCTGTCGACCGTGACGATCGAGCTCGAGCGAGTCGAGGTCGCGGCCGGAGATCGCCTCGGTGGTGAGAACGGCGCCGACGTCGCCGCGATCATCAGCAACAGCCGGGCGGCCCTCTGCGCCGTGCAGGTTGGCCTCTCGCGGGCGGTGCTCGAGTTCTGCGTGCCCTACACGAAGGAGCGCGTGGCCTTCGACGAGCCGATCGCGAAGAAGCAGTCGATCGCCTTCCGCCTGTCCGACATGCACATCGCGGTCGAGAGCATGCGGTACCTCACCTGGCAGGCGGCCAGCCTGCTCGAGCACGGTCAGCCCGCGGTCCGCGAGGCGCGACTCGCGAAGACCTACGTGGCGAAGCACGCCTCGTGGATCGCCGACAACGGCATCCAGGTCTTCGGCGGTCACGGCTACATCCGCGAGTACCCGGTCGAGATGTGGTTCCGCCACGCCAAGACTCTGTCGGTGCTCGAAGGCGCCCTCGGCCTCTAGGCCCCGACCCTCACACACGCACGCGTGCCGACGCGCACGCGACCGAAGGAACGACACGACATGATCGATTTTCGACTGACCGAACGAGACAAGGCGGCGCTGGAGAAGACCTACGCCGAGGGCCGCATCGTGCGCAAGTACGCGCGCTACTACGACGAGCACGAGTCGGAGCAGGCCCCCGACGAGCTGCCCGAGGCCGCTGACTTCGTGCCGCCGCCGGTGCCCGAGGTCGACATCGCGACCGACACCACCGGCCCCGTGATGATGACCCTCAACACCATCGCCTCGTACTGGGGCGACTACGCGGTGCGCCTCAAGAACCGCACCGGAGGTGGCCTCGGCAACGCGGCCCTCGCCGCCGCCGGGACCGAGGAGCAGAAGGAGAAGTGGGGCCACCTCGTGCTCTCCATGGCGATCACCGAGCCCGGTTGCGGCTCGGATCCGTCGCGAGTGCAGACCACGGCGGTGCTCGACGAAGAGACGAACGAGTGGGTGCTGAACGGCGAGAAGATCTTCGTCACGACCGGCATCCGCGCCGACGGCGTCGTGTGCTGGGCGTCGCTCGACCTCGACGCGGGCCGCGCCGGGATCAAGAGCTTCCTCATCGAGAAGGGCGCACCCGGCTTCGAGGTGCCCGGCAAGGAGAAGAAGCTCGGCATCCGCGCGGACGACACGGCGGCCTACGTGTTCAACGACTGCCGCATCCCGCGCGAGAACCTGCTGGGTGGCGATGAGACGATTCCGAAGGGGAAGGGCTCGGGCGGCTTCCGCGGCGTCATGAAGACCTTCAACATGACCCGCCCGATGACGGCGGCCATGGGTCTCGGCGTCGTCGAGGCGGCCCTCGACTTCACGCGCGAGCAGCTCGAGGCCGCTGGCTTCGAGATCGACTACACGGCGGGTGCGGGCACGCAGCCGGCGGCGGTCGAGCGCTTCATCGAGCTCGAGGCCCAGTACGAGGCGAGCAAGATCGTGACCCTGCAGTGTGTGTGGCTCGCGGGGCAGGGCCAGCCGAACAACATGGAGTCGTCGGTGTGCAAGGCGCACGCGGGCAACACCGTGCGTGAGGTGACCCAGGGCTGCATCGACCTGCTCGGCCCGATGGGCATCAGCCGCGACCACCTGCTCGAGAAGTGGGCGCGCGATTGCCGCATCACCGACATCTACGAGGGCACGGGCGAGATCCAGCGCCTGATCATCGCGCGCGGTCTGCTCGACTACTCGCGCGCCGATCTCTCGTAGGGGGGTCGACCGAGCCCTCGCTCCGAGCGAGCCGCGAATACCGGCCCCGCTCACCCCATCGCGCACCACGCGCTGATGGGGCGGGCGGGGCCTCTGCGTTTCGCAGCCCTGTCGCGGCCTCGGCCTGCTAGGTTCCGCGGCCATGAAGGCCATTCTCATCGATGAACCGGGCGACGAGTCGTGCATGCGCCTCGGCGACGCCGAAGCCCCCATTCTCGGCCCGGGCCAGGTGCGCATCGCCGTCGCGGCCGCCGGGGTCAACCGGGCCGATCTCCTTCAACGGCAGGGTCTGTATCCGCCGCCGCCCGGCGCCTCCGAAGTCCTGGGCCTCGAGTGCGCGGGAACGGTGGCCGAAGTCGGCGCGGGTGTGTCTGGTGTCTCCGTCGGCGACCGGGGGATGGCGCTGCTCGCCGGCGGCGGATACGCCGAGCAGGTCGTCGTCGACGCCGGCAGCCTGATGACGGTCCCGGACGGTGTCGATCTCGTTCACGCCGCTGGCCTGCCCGAGGTGCTGCTCACCGTCTTCCTCAACGTGTTCCAGCTGGGCGGGCTCGAAGCCGGCGGCACGCTCCTCGTGCACGGTGGCGGCAGTGGCATCGGCACCGCGGCGATCCAGATGGCCAAGGCGGCGGGGGCCCGGGTGATCGTGACCGCGGGCAGCGACGAGAAGTGCCAGCGCTGTCTCGATCTCGGCGCCGACCTCGCGGTGAACTACCGCGACGGCGACTTCACGGCCGAAGCGCAGAAGGCGACCGAGGGGCGCGGCGTCGACGTCGTGCTCGACAGCATCGGGGGGCCGTATCTCGCCGGCAATCTCGCGGCGCTCGCGGTCGGTGGTCGGCTCGTGATCATCGGCCTGATGGGCGGCGCCAAGGCCGAGATGCCGCTCGGGCTGCTGCTGACGAAGCGGCTGCAGGTGATCGGCTCGACCCTGCGTGCGCGCCCGGCCGAAGAGAAGGCAGCGCTCGTCGATGCCTTCGAGGCCCGCTTCGGCGAAGACCTCGCCGCCGGGCGGATCCAGCCGGTGATCGACCGCGTGCTCCCCCTCGCCGACGCGCCCGAGGCGCACCGGATCATGAAGGCGAGCACCCACTTCGGGAAGCTGGTCCTCGAGGTCTGAACCCCATTCGCTCGCGCGTGACCCGAACCGCGGGGTGCAGCGAAAGGGCGCCGTATCCCGGCCGGATTCGCGCGGCGGGACCCCGCCGATCCGCTACTTTCCGGCCGCCGCGCGCCCCGAGAGCGGCTGCGGCGCACCCACAACCACCGATTCGACGCAGCGGCCGGCTCGCCGGGCTGCCCGAGGAACGCCCCGGCTACTGGATGAGCCGGGCTCAGCCATCGAGAGAGGAGTCATGGCCATGGCCGTGGAACGGACCTTCGCCATCATCAAGCCCGACGCCGTCGCCAAGAAGGTGGCCGGCAAGATCATCAGCCGCATCGAAGAGAGCGGCCTCGACATCGTCGCGATGAAGCGCATGCACCTCGACGCCGAGATGGCGCAGGGCTTCTACGCGGTCCACAAGGAGCGCCCGTTCTTCGGCGAGCTCGTGAAATTCATGACCTCGGGCCCGATCGTCGCGATGGTTCTCGAGGGCGAGGGCGCGATCAAGCGTTGGCGTGACCTGATGGGCCCGACCAACTCGAATGAGGCGCCCGAGGGCTCGATCCGGGGCGACTTCGGCACCGACATCGAGCAGAACGCATCGCACGGGAGCGACGCCCCCGAGACGGCGCGTCTCGAGATCTCGTACTTCTTCAATGCGGGTGAAATTCAGGGCCTCGTCGAGGCGCTGCCGGCCTGATCGTGCGGCCGAGGCCCGCGGCGACTCGCCCGGGCCCTGCGGTCCTCGAAGGGCCGCTCCGACGCCGGCGGCCTTCGGGCTCGCCGGCGTCGCTGCATCGGCAGGTCGATGCCCGCCGCTGCCGCCGCGCCACGCTGGATGCTCATCGAGCGTGTGCGGCCGGTGCCTCGGCGCCTACAGGTAGGCGCGCGCCATCAGAACGAGCAGGCCCACATACGTGAGCGAGAGCCAGAGCTGATGGCTTCGCAGTGCGCGTGTCAACTTTCGATCCCCCCGAACCGTTTCCGGTCCCAGCATGTCGGGAGCCGCGCTGGGCTCCTCCCCCCACGATTTCTCTGGATCCTGCGCGCCCGAGTTCATCCGGCGGGTCGCGCGGTCCACCTTCCTTCTTTCGAACGAATCGGCTGGCACTTTAGTCCGGCGCGACGCTGTGGCTGAATCCGGCTCGCCAATACGAGGTTCGGGCACGCGTCGCGGGACCTGGTCTGTCGATGCGTTCGATCGCCCCTCGGTTCGCCGACGATCGGCGACGAAGTCGGACGGGCGACTGCCGAAATCGGCGGTCGACCCGCGACTTTCGTCGCGTTTCGCCAGATCGAGCCTCGACCGCGGCGCGGGTCACGCACGCGACGCTCGAGGCGGTTGTTCGGGGGGCTGTTCGACTTCGTTGTAGCGGCCGTCCCCCCCGTCGGGCAAGGGGGATGCCGCGGAAATCTCTCGAGCCGCCTCCGACCCGGACTGATTCGGCAGGTCCAAGCGGCCGGTGCGTAGTGTGCGTCACAGTTCTGGCAGGCCCGTTCGGAGGTGGCTCGGCGGGCGCCCCTGGCTCCGAGGTCTGCAACGAACACCCCCGAGTGCTGCGCTTCGGATCGCCGCGGCGCCGCCGATGATGTGATCGGCGCGGCGTCGGACTGCCCCAGCCTCGGGCGGATCGGGGAGCGGTCGGGCCGCCCTGGCTTCGGGCGGATCGGGCAGGTGTCGGGCTGCCCCGGCCTCGGGCGAATCGGGGAGGGGTCGGGCTGCCCCGGCCCGCCCGGGGCCGGGGCAGCCGCTGCCCAATGGATCGCCGCGACCGATCGGCGCGGGGGTCGGTCAGGCGCCGCTTCGGCGGCCGCGAAGGCCGAGGCCGACCAGGCCCGCGCCGATGAGAAGCGCCGTCCCCGGTTCGGGCGTATGGGCCGTGATCGTGCGTGCATTGCGAGGACCGTTCACGCTCCCGAGCACCGTCCCGTCCATCGAGTAGGTGTTGATCAACTGGGTGGCGCTGGATGAACTCGACGAGCCGCCGATGACCATGATCGTCTCGTCCTGAACCGCGATGCCGAATGTGTATCGAAGGTCGATGCTGAAGCTGCTGATCTCGCCCAGGTCGGGATCCCAGAAGACGACCTCCTTCGGATCGAAGGACGACGTGCCGGTTGAACGGACGAATACGAGCTCGCCGTCCAGCGTGATGTCGAGCGCGGTGATCGTCGTCGGCATGAACGTGATGTCTTCGACGTTGCCAGCCTGGTCGAGGGTGAAGAGCCGGTTCGAGTTGTCTTCCGAGACGTACAGCCGGCCGTCCGAGCCTTGTGCGAGCCCGCTGATGCCGTCCGCCGGCGTGTAGAACAAGTTGATCAATCCGCCCGTCGTATCGACTTCGGCGATCGTGCCCGTGCTTTCGTGCCCGACCAACAGCGACTCTCGGGCCGACCATGTGAGATCGCCGATGCGAAAGGGCGAGAAGAAGTAAGACTCGAAGCCGCCCGCATCATCGAGAACGTAGACATCCGGGTCGTTCGAGCTCGACGAGAAGTTGTCGGTGGTACCGACGATGATGGCGGCCGAAGCGCTGGGCGACAGGAAGAAGAAGCAGGCGAGAGCAGCGGTGGCGATCGAATGGCGCAACGTGGAGTCCCCTCGTGACGACCCGGTCCGGCCGTCTCGCGCATCGTTCATCGATGCGTCGGACTCTATTGGTCGCGCGCTGATCGAAGTGTCAGGTGAATCATCCAATGCAACTGGAAAGTGATCGGCCGAGCGATGATCGAGTCGAAACGCATGGCGCCTTGGACATATGTCGTCGCGGGCGTATTCGAGATCCGACGAATCCGTGTGCCGACGACTTCGGTGACCGACGCTTGCGCGTGGGCGCGAACCGATCGAGTCACATTCGTTGCAGTGCATGCAAGCGCCTGCGTTCGACACATGCGAGCCGCACGTGGACGACGGGCTAGCGACCCTCGAAGGTCGGGTCGCGTCGAGCCTGGACCGCCGCCAGGCCCTCGTGCACGTCCTCGCTCTCGAACGTGATGGCCTGCTCGCTCGCCTCGAACGCGAGCTGGTCCTCCATCGTCGCGTCGTGGCTGCGGCCGAGCGATCGCTTCGTGGCCGCGACGGCGATCGGGGCGCAGGCCGCGATCTCGGCGGCGATGCCCCGCGTCACGTCCAGGACCTGCTCGCGCGGGACAGCGCGGTTCGCGAGGCCCATCTTCGCGGCCTCCTCCCCGCGAATCAGGCGGCTCGTGTAGAGCAGCTCGGCCGCCAGCGCCGGCCCGACGAGCCGGGGCAGGGTCCAGGTCGCCGCCATGCCGGGATGGACGCCGAGCTTCGTGAAGTTCAGCCCGAGCTTGGCGTCTTCGGCCACGACCCGGATGTCACAGGCCAGCGAGACGCAGAAGCCGGCGCCGATGGCCGGGCCGTTGAGCGCCGCGAGCGTCGGGCACGGCAGCTGCCGGACGCTCAAGAAGAGCTTGTAGAAGCTGTTCATCGTGTCGCGGATCGGGCGTCGCGCGAGGCCGGGGCGCGCCCGGCCGTCGGCCGCGAGATCATTGAGCATCTGAAAGTCGCCACCGGCCGAGAACGCACGTCCCGCCCCGGTCAGCACCACCGCGCGCAGGTCGTCGCGTTGCACCAGCCCCGCGATGCAGTCGGCGAACGCCTCGCCCATCGCACGGGTCATCGCGTTGAGATGGTCGGGGTCGTTGAAGGTGAGGGTGGTGATCCCGTCCTCATGGGACTCGAGAATCAGCGCGTCGGGGTTCGGGTGCGTCATGGCGGCCGAATCTCACTCAACGGGGGCGTTTGTCAACGCCGCAGGCTGGGCTGAAACGAGAGACGCCGCCCTGCACGGGGCAGGGCGGCGTCGGGTGGAGCGGTCGAACCAGGCGAGCTCGGCTCAGCGTCCCAGCCAGCGTCTCCGCCGGCGAGACCGAGGCCGGTGAGCCTCGGGCCGAGTCGTGGACGCGTCTTCGTCAGTCCTGCGCGCGTCTGAGAAACGCAGGCAGCTCCCGATCGTCGTCCTCCCCCTGATTGGCGCGCTTGCGCAGGAACGCCGGCTCGTCGTAGCGGTCCTCGACGAAGGGCGAGGTGAAGTCATCCCCCGCGCTCGCGATGGCCTCGGCCGCGCGCTCGTCGTGACTTGGCTCGGGCTGCGGATCGGAGCCGTACGCCTGCGGCTCGTCGTAGCGGCCCGGCCGGCCGCCCTCCGACAGCTGGCTCGGCACGTGCTCCAGATCGGCCTCGGGTGCCCGGGCTCGGGCCTGTTGGGCCTGAGGTGCCACGTGCTCGATCTCGATCTGCTGCGGCTCGGGCTCGTCGCGCACGTCGGGGCGTCGCGTCGGGCGCTCGGGCGGCGTGCGACGCTGCCGCTCGTCGTCGAGCCCCGTGGCGATCACGGTCACCCGCAGCTCGCCCTCGGGCACCTCGTCGTCGATGACGGCGCCGAAGATGATGTTCGCATCCTCGTGGGCCGCCTCCTGGATCAGCATCGACGCCTCGTTCACCTCGAAGAGGGTCATGTCGCTGTTGCCCGTGATGTTGATCAGCACGCCGCGCGCACCGTCGACGCGCAGATCCTCGAGCAGCGGGCTCGAGATCGCCGCCTCGGCAGCGTCGGTCGCGCGCGTGTCGCCGCGGCCCACGCCCGTGCCCATCAGCGCCACGCCCGCCTCGTTCATCACCGTGCGGACATCGGCGAAGTCGAGGTTGATCAGGCCGTGGATCGTGATGAGATCCGAGATGCCGCGCACCGCGTTCAGGCAGACCGCATCCGCGAGAGCGAAGGCATCCTGCATGTTGGTGCTCTTGCCGGCCAGCGCGAGCAGCCGCTGGTTCGGGATCGTGATCAGCGTATCGACCACGCCGTGCAGCTCGTCGAGCCCTCGCTCGGCGTGCTTGGTGCGCACCTTGCCCTCGAACGAGAACGGCTTGGTCACGACGCCCACGGTCAGCGCGCCGATCTCGCGCGCGACCTCGGCCACCACCGGTGCGGCGCCGGTGCCCGTGCCGCCGCCCATGCCGGCCGTCACGAAGACCATGTCGGAGCCTTCGAGCAGCTCGCGCAGGCGCTCGCGTGCCTCCATCGCCGACGCGCGGCCCCGGTCGGGGTTCGCGCCACAGCCGAGGCCGCGGGTGACCTCGGCACCGAGCTGCACCTTGGTCACGGCGCGGTTGTGCTTGAGCGCCTGTGCATCGGTGTTCGCGGCGATGAACTCGACGCCGGCGAGCCCGCCGTCGATCATGGTGTTGAGGGCGTTGCCGCCGCCTCCACCCACGCCGATGACCTTGATGGTCGCCTTCTGTCCCGGCGTCTGATCGAACTCGAGCATGTCGTCGGCGTCTTCGGGACCGATCTCGAGCAGATCGAGGCCCTCGTCGTCGCTGTGATCTTCGATCACCGGCGGCGCGTCGTCCGAATTGCCGCGAGCGCGGCTGCGCCCGCTCCCGGCGTTCGAGTTGCTTCCACTGTTCTTGGCGTTTCGGCCGCGTCCATTGCGGCTGGAATCGCGCTTGGCCATCCGTTCACCCCCCGGTCCGGCGGACGTTCGCGTCGCGCCGAATGTTACACGAACCCTCTGGATTTGTGCGTTTCTAGATTGAAATTTCGGCGCCGGTCGCCCGCCGCCCATCGCTGCGGCCCGTCGGCCGCGATCTCAGTCGAACTCGGCGTAGAACCAGTCGCGCATGCGCTGCTTGACCCTTCCGAAGATCGAGTCGTCCCGAATGCGGAACCCGCGCGTGCGGCTCGCATGCTGCTGATTCACGCCGAACAGCACCAGCCCGACGCCCGTCGCGTACATGGGGCTGCGGACGACGTCGAGCAGGCCGCCGACATGTCCCGGTGTCCCCTGGCGCACGGGCGCCTCGAAGACCTCCTCGGCGAGTTCGTGCATGCCGGCCAGCGCCGAGGCGCCGCCGGTCAGGACCACGCCCGACGGGATCCGGTCGGCGAGCCCGGAGCGCTCGATCTCCTGGTGCGCGAGCGACAGGATCTCCTCGACCCGCGGCTCGATGACCTCGCAGAGGATCTTGCGCGACACCTCGCGCGGCCGTCGGCCGCCGACGCTCGGCACCGAGATCACGTCGTCGCCCGACAGATACCGGGCCGACGCCACGCCGAACTTCTTCTTGATGCGCTCGGCTTCGTCGAAGGGTGTGCGCAGCCCGACGGCGATGTCGTTCGACAGGTGGTATCCGCCGATGCCGATCACCGCGGTCATCTTGATCGAGCCGTCCGCGAAGACCGCGACGTCGGTGGTGCCGCCGCCGATATCGATCATCGCGACGCCGAGATCGCGCTCGTCGCTCTCGAGCACGGCCTGGGCCGAGGCGAGCGGCTCGAGCACGATGTCGACCACGTTGAGCCCGGCCTTGTTGCAGCACTTCACGATGTTCTGCGCGCTGGTCACGGCGGCCGTGACGATGTGGATCTGCGCCTCCAGCCGCACACCGCTCATGCCGAGCGGCTCGCGGATGCCGTCCTGGTCGTCGACGATGAACTCCTGGGGGATCACGTGGATCACCTCTCGGTCCATCGGGATCGCGACCGCCTTGGCGGCATCGATGACCCGCTTGACGTCGCCTTCGCGCACCTCGCGATCCTTGACCGCGACGACGCCGTGCGAGTTGAACGCGCGGATGTGCCCGCCCGCCACGCCGGCGTACACCGACGTGATCTCGCAGTCGGCCATCAGCTCGGCCTCTTCGACCGCGTGCTTGATCGACTCGACCGTCGCGTCGATGTCGACGACGACGCCCTTGCGCAGGCCCTTCGACGGATGCGTCCCGATGCCGACGATGTCGACGCCGTTCTCGGTGCGTTCTGCCACGACGGCACAGATCTTGGTCGTCCCGATGTCGAGCCCGACGATCAGGTCGTCCTTCTTTCGACTCATGTTGCTCACCCCCCGGTGATGGTGCGCCGGATCCCCGACGCCCCTGGTTCGGGCAGCTTCGCCCATCCGGGCTCGGCTGCCGCTGTGCTCCGCCTCGTTTCGAAGCGAGAGCCGACTCGTCCCGCCTCACCCCGAAGCGGGAACGGATGCCTCACCGCTGCGCAGGACCGCTCGGTCTGCGAAGCGAAGATCGATCTCGGTGGTGCCGCGCAGGGCGTCCACCCGTGACTGCAGCAGCCAGGCCAGCCGGTCGACGCGCTCGGCCAGCCGCTCGTGTCCGAGGATGACCCGCGGCCGATCCGGCCCGGCCTCGAGCACCCAGCCGCGCGGATCCGACGGCTCGGGCAGCCGGACCTCGAGGTCGCCCTCGGCGCCGAGCAGCGTGTCGAGCCGCCCCGCACGCAGATGGCGCGAGAGCGCGAGCGCCGCGGCCAGCTCGGGGTGGGCCCGGTCGTCTTCGAGGGCCTCGCCGCCGCGCAGGCGGGGCCAGCTCGCGCCGGCGTCGAGCGCGCGCGGTCCACGCTCGCTCGAATGGGCAAACGGTGTTCCACTCGCGTCGACGTATCGCCAGCCGGCACTCGGGCCGGCGCCCACCGGAGCGAGCAGGGCGGCCGGCTCGCGCTCTTCGATGCGGATCAGCAGCTTGCCGGGCGGCAGGCGCATGACGTGCGCCTCGGCGATCCAAGGGTGCGCCCGCAGGCGCTCGCCCACGCGCTCGGTCTCGAGCGAGTTCCCGATCTGCCCCGGGTCGACTCCGCTTGCCGCCGCGACGTCGCGCGAGCTGAGCAGCGTGTTGCCCTGCACCGCGATCGTGTCGATGCGACCGGGGCCGGCGTCGCCGAGCGCGCCGACGGCCTCGACGATCGGGCCGCCGAAGAGGGCCCCCGCCAGCGTCGACGCCGCAAAGGCACAGGCCAGCACCAGGCGCCGGCGCACCGTCGACGTCACACCGGCGCCTCGGCCGCGCCGGTGGCTGCGCGCCCGGCGCTGCAGTCGGCTGCGGCTGCGCTTGCGTGCGCGTTCGAGGTGCGTGCGCGCGCGCTGACCGCGCGCCTGGTTGTCGGCCTGGATCCGCCGGGCCTTCTGCACGGGCAGCGGTCGACGCGTGCGTCCGCCGTCGTTCATGATGCCCCCCTCCCGATCACCTTGACCTCACGGTGGAGCTGTACGCCCGAGTCGGCCTCGACCCGGGCCTGGATCTGCTCGATCAGCGCGGTCACGTCCCCGGCGCGGGTCCCCGGCTCGGTGACGATGAAGTTGGCGTGCGTCGTCGAGACCTCGGCGCCGCCGACGCGCAGGCCCTTCAGCCCCGACGCCTCGATGAGGCGCCCGGCGTAGTCGCCTTCGGGGTTGCGAAAGACCGAGCCACACGACGGAGAGGTCACGGGCTGGGTGCGCGTGCGGTGGGCCATGTGCTCGTCGACGGCCTGCTTGACCGCGCCCGGCTCGGTCGGGGTGACGGCGAAGCGCCCCGCCAGGATGACCGCGCCTTCCGGCAGACCGCGCAGCGCGCGGTACTCGAAGGCGAGGGCGTCGCGCGGGGTCCATTCGACGGTCTGGCCGTCGCCGCTCATCCACTCGAGCGCGAGCGTCACATCCTTCATTTCGCGCACGCCGATGCCGGCGTTCATCGCGAGCCAGCCGCCGACGCTGCCGGGGATGCCCGCGGCGAACTCGAGGCCGCCGAGCCCCTGCTCGATGCACAGGCGGGTCACGCTCGCGTGGCGCACACCGGCTTCGGCGAGCAGCACGGGGGCGTCGCCGTCGTCGTCGACCTCGAGTCGTCGCAGCCCACCGAGCTGAAGCGCGATGCCATCGAGGCCCGCGTCTGTCACGACGAGGTTGAAGCCCCCGCCGACGATCGAGACCGGCACGCCTTCGCGGTGCGCGAGGGCGAGGGTTTGCGCGAGGCGGTCGCGGTCGCGCACGCGGACGAGCGCGTCGGCCGGGCCGCCCACACGCATCGACGTGCAGCGCGACATCGGCGCCTCGAACTGCGCGTCGGCGCCGTGCAGCGCTTCGAGCGCTTTGCGAACGTCCGCGGCGATCACGCGGCCCCCCCTTCGCGCAGCGCGGCGATCAGCTTCGGCCCCAGCCCCGAGACGTCTCCCGCGCCGAGTGTGAGCACGAGGTCGCCGGGCACCAGTCGAGCCGGAAGCCACGCAAGCACGTCGTCGAGGCCCGATTCGTGGTGCACCTCGACGGTGTCGCGCGCTTCGATCTCGCGCGCGAGGGCAGCGCCGCTGATGCCGTCGATCGGCGGATCGCCAGCGGCGTAGATATCGGTCACGACGAGCAGATCGGCTTCGTCGAAGGCGGCGACGAACCCGTCGAAGGCGTCGCGGGTGCGCGTGTACCGGTGCGGCTGGAACACGGCGACGATGCGGCCGGGGTGGACGCCGCGGGCGGCCGCCAGGGTCGCTTCGAGCTCGGCCGGATGATGCGCGTAGTCGTCGACCACCTGCACGCCGGCGGCCTCGCCGCGCAGCGAGAAGCGTCGGTCGACGCCGCCGTAGGTCGCGAGCGCCCCGGCGGCGAGCCCGAACGGGACGTCGCGCTCGAGGGCGATGGCCAGCGCCGCAAGCGCGTTCGAGACGTTGTGGCGCCCGGGCATCGGCACGAAGACGTCGCCCAGCGCGTGCCCCTCGCGGCGCACCGAGAAGCGCATCCCCAGACCGTCGGCGCGCAGGCCGTGCGCCTCGAGATCGGCGGGGCGGTCGAGCCCGTACGTCACGCGGCGTCGTTCGATGCGCGGGAGCAGGGCGGTCAGGCGGGGGTGATCGGCGCACGCCACGCACACGCCGTCGAGGGGCATGCCGGCCGTGAACTGGACGAATGCGTCCTCGAGCGCGGCCACCGAGCCGTAGTGGTCGAGATGCTCGGGGTCGACATTGGTCAGCACGGCGAGGGTCGGCCGCAAGTGCAGAAAAGAACCGTCGCTCTCGTCGCACTCGCACACGTAGAGATCGTCACGCCCGAAGCGCAGCCCGCTTTCGCTGGCGCCCAGCCGGCCGCCGACGATCGCCGTCGGATCCTGGCCCGTCTCGCCGAGCACGTGGGCGACCATCGAGCTCGTCGTCGTCTTGCCGTGTGTGCCCGCCACGACGATCGCCTCGTGGCCCGCCAGCAGGTCGGCCAGCAGCTCGCCGCGCCCCACCACCGGCAGCTCGAGCGTCCGTGCGCGCTCGACCTCGGGGTTGTCGTCGCGAATCGCCGACGAGCGCACGACGACGTCGGTCTTGCCGAGCGCGCCGAGGTGGGCGGCGTCGTGGCCGATCTTCACGTCGACGCCGAGCGCCTGCAGGTGGGCCGTGTTCGTGCCCGCCTTCAGGTCGGAGCCCGTGACCGTGTGGCCGCGTCGATGCATCAGCTCGGCGAGCGGGGCCATGCCGACGCCGCCGATCCCGATGAAGTGGGCCGAGGTCATGCGTCTCACTGCGCCTCCTGACCCTGGGTGCTTCGCCCGAGCACGGCGCGGCAGCGCGCCACGATCGCGCTCGCGGCCTCGGGGTTCGCCTGCGTCTGCGCGGCCTCGCTCATGCGGCCGAGGCGCTCGGTGTCGTGGCACAGCTCCTTCAACTGGGCGAGCAACGCCGCGTCGTCGAGCGGGCGGGGATCGAGGGCGACGGCCGCGCCGGTCCCTGCGAGCGCCTGCGCGTTCGCGCTCTGGTGATCGTCGGCGGCCGTCGGCAGCGGAACGAGCAGCGAGGGCAGGGCGGCCAGCGCGAGCTCGGCGATCGTCATGGCGCCGGCCCGGCACAGGGCGAGGTCGGCCCAGGCGTAGCGGCTCGGCATGTCGGGCTCGAAGCGCACGACTTCGGCCGGGCGCGCGAAGTCGGTGTAGGCCTGACTCACGGTGTCGAAGTCGAGCTCGCCGGCCTGATGGAAGATCTCGATGGGCAGCGACGCGAGTTCGGGCAGCAGTCGCACGATCGCTTCGTTGATCTGCCGGGCGCCCTGGCTGCCGCCGAAGATCAGCAGGTGCAGCGGCGGTACGTCGGGCTTGCGGTGTGGCACCGCCTGGAACTTCTCGACCAGACCCGTGCGGACGGGGATCCCCAACACCTCGACCCGCTCGTCGTCGGGCCGTCGCGAGAGCCGGCGTGCCGCCTCTTCGAAGGCCACGAAGACGCGCGCGGCGAAGCGCGACGAGAAACGATTCACCCGGCCGGGCAGGGCGTTCGGCTCGACCAGGAAGAGCGGCGTGCGCGTCCACGCGGCGGCGAGCACGGCCGGCATCGCGGCGTAGCCGCCGACCGACACGACGAGGTCGGCCCGGGCGTCGCGCAGTGCACGTCGCGCCGCGCCGACCTGGCCGAGGATGTTGAACACGCCCTTCAGCCGACCGACCAGCGAACGCCCCATCACCTGCTGCGAGGGCAGGGCGACGAGCTCGAAGCCTGCTTCGGGCACGAGTCGGCTCTCGAGGCCGCGCTCCGAGCCGATGAAGACCACGCGATCGCCTGCGGCCCGCGCGGCCTCGCCGAGCGCGAGCGCCGGCGTGACGTGCCCGCCGGTGCCGCCCCCTGCGATGACCCAGCTCAGCGCCATCGGGCCGACTCCTTGCCGATCACGGACGCCGCGCCATGCGCCGCCTCGATTTGATGGTCCCGGCTCAGCGCCATTTCACGGTCCTCGTCTCGCGCGGTGCCTGGCGCGCGGCCGAGATCAGCAGGCCGAGCGCGAAGCAGCTGGTGATGAGCGAAGTGCGGCCGTACGAGAGGAAGGGCAGCGTGAGCCCCTTCGTCGGCACGAGGCCCATGACCACCGCGCCGTTCACGATCGCCGGGACCGTGAGGAGCGCCGTCAGACCGAACGCGAGCAGCAGCGTGAAGCGATCGCTTGCCCGACTGGCGACGCGCGTGCCGCCGATCAGCAGCGCTGCGAATGCCCCGAGCACGACGAGAACGCCGACCAGGCCCAGCTCTTCAGCGACGAGGGCGAGGATGAAGTCGGTGTGCGCCTCGGGCAGGTAGGCCAGCTTCTGATGCGAGTTGCCGAGGCCGGCCCCGAAGAGGCCCCCGCGTCCGAACGCCACATAGCTCTGCACGAGCTGGAAGCCCTCGTCCAGCGGGTTGGCCCAAGGGTCGAGGAAGCCCGTCACGCGTCGCCACGCGTACTCGTTTCGACTGACGTACACCGCGACCGAGACCGCGCCGACCACCGCTGGCGCGACGAGGCGCAACACCGGCACGCCGGCGACCACCAGCAGCAGCAAGACGATCACCCCGATCAGCACCGCGTTGCCGAGGTCGGGCTGCGCGACGAGCAACCCCATCGGCACGAGTGTCAGCGCGCCGGCGGCGCACATGCGCTGCACCGAGAGCTCGTCCTTGCCATCGCGGCGGGCGATGATCGATGCGACGAGCAGGACCGTCGCGCACTTGAGCGGCTCGACGGGCTGAAAACGCAGCCCGAGCCCGGGCAGCTCGAGCCAGCGCGTTGCGCCATTCACCTGCACACCGACCGCCAGGGTGAGCGCGACGAAGCCGACGCAGACGATCCAGAAGGGCAGCGCGAAGCGGCGCCAGACCGGCAGCGGCACGCTGGCGGCCCCGGCGGCTGCGAGTCCCCCGAGTCCCAGCGCCCCGACGTGCTTGAGGAACAGCGGCGGAATCGGCGAGTCGAGGTGCATCGTGGCCGTCGTGCTGTAGCTCATCACGACACCGAAGCCGGCGAGCACCGAGGCGGCGAGCACGAGGCCACCGGTGTCGTGGCCGGGACTGGGCAGGCTGTCGTGCTGGGCCGTTCGGCTCATCTCTCGCGGGCTCCTTCGGTGACGCGCTCGACGTGATGGCGAAACGCGTCGCCGCGCGCTTCGAAGCTCTCGAACTGATCGAAGCTCGCGCAGGCCGGGGCCAGCAGGACGACGTCGCCCGGCTTCGCGAGCACGGCGGCGCGTTCGACGGCGCGCTCGAGCGTGCCGACCGACTCGCAGGGGACGACGCCGTCGAGGGCGACTTCGAGCGCGCTCGCCGCTTCGCCGATCAGCAGGGCCGTGCGGGCGTGGGCCTTCGCCGCCGGCGCCAGCTCGGCGAGGTCGGCGCCCTTGGCGCGACCGCCGGCGATCCAGACGACGGGCTCTGCGAACGCGGCCAGCGAGCGGCCGGCGGCCCCGACGTTGGTCGCCTTCGAATCGTCGACCCAGGTCACGGCGTCGTGCCGTGCGACCACCTCGCAGCGATGGGGCAGGCCACCGAAAGAGGCGAGGGCAGTTGCCGCTCGCGCGAGGTCGACGCCGAGGCACCAGGCCATCGCGAGTGCGGTCACGACGTTCTCGAGGTTGTGTCGGCCCGCGAGGCGCAGCCCGTCGAGCGGCACCCGGGTGAGACCCTGCTCGTCGGCGAAGACCGCGACGGCGCCGTCGATCCAGGCCTGTCGGCCCGGCCCACCGGCCGGCGCGCCGCGGGTGCTCACCCGCACGACCTGCGCGCGCGTATCGGCCGCCATGGCGTCGACGATCGGATCGTCGACGTTGAGCACCGCGAAGTCGTCCGCGCTCTGGCTCGCGATCAGCTTCGCCTTGGTCGTCGCATAGGTCTCGAGATCGCCGTGGCGATCGAGGTGGTCGGGGGTCACGTTCAGCACCGCTGCGACCCGCGGCGCGAATGTGGACGTGCTCTCGAGCTGGAACGACGACACCTCGAGAACGACCGCGTCGAGCGGCTCGCCGACGAGCTCGAGCGCGGGCAGCCCGAGGTTGCCGCCGGCCGTCGCGCGCAGGCCCGCCGCGCGCAGCAGGGCCTCGAGCAGCGCCACGGTCGTCGACTTGCCGTTGGTGCCGGTGACGGCGGTGATGGGGACCTGGAGGTGCCGGCCCGCGAGCTCGATGTCGCCAGCCACGCTCGCGTGGGTGTCGTTCCATCTGTCTACGGGGATGCCGGGACTCGGCACCACCAGGTCGAATGCGTCCATCTCGGTCGGGCTCGGGAGCGTGTGGCCCGGCTGCAGCTCGACCGACGCGGGCAGCGACGCGAGGTCGCCGAGCGCTTCGCTCGGCCGCTCGTCGGCCGCCACCACCTGCGCGCCGCGCTCCGCCAGGAAGCGCGCGACGCTTCGCCCGCTCTCGCCGAGGCCGAGCACGAGCACCCGCTTGTCGGTCCAGTCCGTCACGACGGCCCGGTCTCCCTTCCGCAACGCACCCATCCGGATGCGCCCGGCCACCCAACATCCCATGCGCTCCGCGCATGAGAACCGCGGGGTGCACATCCGTACACCACGCTGTGCAGTGCGCATCCGCGCACCGCGCCGCGGTGCGTTCATCCGCCCCGCGGCCTTGCTCCGGTCGATCCTGGAGGCGCCGCGCTACCTCAGCTTCAGTGACGAGAGCGCCACGAGGCCGAGGATCGCGGACACGATCCAGAAACGAACGACGATCTTCTGCTCCGCCCATCCCAGCTGTTCGAAGTGGTGATGGATCGGAGTCATGAGGAACACGCGCTTGCCGGTCAGCTTGAACGAAGCGACCTGGATGATCACGGAGAGCGTCTCGACGACGAAGATCCCGCCGACCACGGCGAGGAGGATCTCCTGCCGGATCACGACGGCGATCGCGCCGAGTGCGCCTCCGAGCGCGAGCGCACCGACATCGCCCATGAAGAGCTCGGCCGGTGACGCGTTGAACCAGAGAAAGCCCAGGCCGCCGCCGAGCATCGCGCCGCAGAAGATGGCGAGCTGGCCCGCGCCAGGGACCGGCTTGATGGCGAGGTAGTCCGCGATGGTCGCGTGCCCGGCCGCGTAGGCGAGAAAGAGAAACGTGCCCGCCGTGATCATGACCGGGCCGATCGCCAGGCCGTCGAGGCCATCGGTCAGGTTCACGCCGTTGCTGGCGGCGACGATGATGAACGTCGCGAGCGGGATGTAGAGCCAGCCGATGTTGGGCGTGAAATCCTTGAAGAAGGGGACCGACAGCTCCTGGTCGAAGCCCGGGGCTGTGTAGATCGCCACCGCCACGCCGAGGGCCAGCACGATCTGCCAGAAGAGCTTCATGCGGGCGCTGATCCCGGCGCTGTCCTGCTGCCGCACCTTCGCATAGTCGTCGACGAAGCCGAGCACGCCGTAGCCGGCGGTGAGCCCCAGCACGATCCAGACGAAGCGGTTCGAGAGGTCGGCCCAGAGCAGCGTCGAGACGCCGAGCGAGAGCAGGATCAGCAGGCCGCCCATCGTCGGCGTCCCCGCCTTGGCCTGGTGGTCGGGGCCGATCTCGCGAATCGGCTGGCCCGCGCGCAGCGCGGTCAGCTTGCGAATCACCCAGGGGCCGAGCATGAACGAGATGAACAGGGCGGTGAGCGTGGCCGCGCCGGTTCGGAACGTGATGTACCGAACGACGTTGAAGCCGCTGACCTGATCCACCATCGAGTAGAGCAGCCAGTAGAGCATTCTAGGCTTCGTCCCCTTCGTCGCCCGTCATGAGCGCATCCACGACGCGCTCCATCTGCATCGCGCGGCTGCCCTTCACGAGCACCCAATCGCCGGCCCCGGCCAGCCCGCGTACGGCGGCCGCGGCTTCGTCATGGGTCTCGCAGCGTACGACCTGGCTCGCGTCGAGCCCCGCACCCGTCGCAGCGTCGGCCAGAGCCACGGCGCGCTCGCCGACCGTGACCAGCGCGTGGGTGCCGGTCTCGGCGACGGCCCGGCCGGTCTCGGCGTGCAGCGCGTCGGACTGCGCGCCGAGCTCGCCCATGCCCCCGAGCACCGCGATGCCGCGCCCCCTGCCCGCCGTCAGCTGCGCCAGGCTCTCGAGCGCGGCCCGCACCGACTGCGGATTCGCGTTGTACGTGTCGTCGATCAGATGCACACCGCCCGGCGCCGATTTCGGCGCCATGCGTCCCGCGACCCCGGCGAACGCGCCGAGGCCGCGCACCACCTCGTCGAGTGAGAGCTCGGCAGCGAGCCCCGCCGCTGCGGCGGCAAGGGCGTTGATCACGGTCGTCTCGGAGAGACCCGTGACGCGCACGTCGGCATCGCCCTGCGGCGTGCGCAGCGCGAAGGCGAAGGCGCCGCCGGCCTCGAAGCGGACGTCTCGCGCCGATACGTCGGCCCCCGCGTCTCGACCGAAGCGCAGCACGCGCCCAGGGGCGCGGCCCGCCTGCGACATCACGTGATGATCGTCGGCGTTCAGCACGGCGATGCCGTCGGCGTCGAGCCCGGTCATCAGATCGCCCTTCTCGGCCGCGATCTCCTCGCGACTGCCGAGGTGCTCGATGTGGGCGGTGCCGACGTTCGTGATGACCGCGACGGTGGGCGCCGCGATCGCGGCGAGGGGGGCGATCTCGTGGCGATGGTTCATGCCGATCTCGACGACGCCCGCCCACTGGCCCTCTTCGCGCTCGAGCAGGGTCAGCGGCAGGCCGAACGCGTTGTTGAGATTGCCCCGGGTCTTGAGGCATGCACCGCGGCTCGAGAGCACCGCGTGGATCAGCTCCTTGGTCGTCGTCTTGCCATTGCTGCCGGTCACGGCGACGAGCGGGCCGTCGAAGCGGCGTCGATGGCCGGCGGCGAGGCGGCCGAGCGCGGCAATGGTATCGGGGGTTTCGAAGAGCGGCGCTCGACGCGCGAGTTCGGCGTCGACGCGACCCGGCTCGACCAGCACCCCGGCTGCGCCCTTGTCGAGGGCCTGCTCGACGAAGGCGTGTGCATCGTGCACCTCGCCGCGAATCGCGACGAAGAGCGCGCCCGCTTCGACGGTGCGGGTGTCGATCGAGACACTGCGAAAGCGCACCCCCTGCGTCTCGCCCGCGCTCTTCGCGTCGGTCCAGGCGACGACGTCCTGTGCGTCGAAGCGCTCGCTCACGATCTTCTCTCCATGCGTGCGTCGATCACGACGTGCGCAACCCCAGCGCGCGTCGCGCCTCTTCCCGGTCGTCGAAGGGCAGCTTCTCACGGCCCACGATCTGGTAGTCCTCGTGTCCCTTGCCGGCGATCACGACGGTGTCTTCGGTCTGTGCCGCGTGCACGGCGGTGATGATGGCCGCGCGACGGTCCTCGACGACGGCGTACTCCCGGTCGCCCGCGCCCAGCTGGCCCAGCCCGACCTCGTTCATCGAGGCAAGGCCGGCGACCACGTCTTCGAGGATCGCCCCCGGCGCCTCGGTGCGGGGGTTGTCGCTGGTCGCGATCGCGACGTCGCTGTGTCGTGCCACCGCTTCGGCCATGAGCGGGCGCTTCGCGCGGTCTCGATCACCGCCGCAGCCGAAGACCGTGAACATGCGGCCGTTGCAGAGCGGTCGCACGGCCGCGAGCAGCTTGTCGACGGCGTCGGGCGTGTGCGCGTAGTCGACGATCACGATCGGCGAGCCCGGCTTGTCGACGCGCACCACCTCCATGCGGCCGGGCACCTGGGGGCAGGCCGCGATGCCGGCGGCGACGGCGCTCGGCTCGATCCCGAGTGCCTCCGCCACGCCGCAGGCCACGATCAGGTTCTCGAGGTTGAAGTCACCGACCAGCGGAAGCTCGAACGTGTGCTCGCCCGACGGCAGGGCGAGGCGAGCGCGCGAGCCCGTGAGCTCGACCTCGCTCGAGAGCAGCCTCACCTCCGCCGCGGTGGCGGCGTCGCGACTGCACCGGATCACCCGCGAGCCGGCGGCGCGCGCCGCTTCCATGAACCGCCCGGCGTACGGATCGTCGACGTTGATCACGGCCGTCCCGCCGGGCACGACGTGCTGGCGAAACAGCTTCTCCTTCGAGGCGCAGTACGCGTCCATGTCGCCGTGGAAGTCGAGGTGGTCCTGGGTCAGATTCGTGAAGGCCGCAACGCGAAATCGGCAGCCGGCCACGCGGCCGAGCTCGAGCCCGTGCGACGACACCTCCATCACCGCCGATTCGACGTTGGCCGTGTGCATGTTGCGCAGCGTCCGCTGGAGGTCGAGGCTCTCGGGCGTCGTATTCACCGAGGGCACGCGCTCGCCCGCGTAGCGGATGTCGACGGTGCCGATCAAGCCGACGCGATGGTCGGCTGCGGCGAGGATCGACTCGACGAGGTAGGTCGTGCTCGTCTTGCCGTTGGTGCCGGTGATGCCGACCATCGTGAGCTCGCTCGCGGGGTCGCCGAAGAAGCGGGCCGAGATCGGTGCCAATGCCTGGCGTGTGTCGGGCACGACGACGGCGGGGCAGGCGCCGAGGATCGGCGCCGCCGGCGCCTCTTCGACCAGCACGGCGGCCGCGCCCTGCTCGAGGGCGCGATCGATGTACTCGTGGCCGTCGGCCGTCGAGCCACGGAGCGCGACGAACAGGTCGCCGGGTGAGACCTTGCGTGAGTCGTAGCTGACGCCTCGGATCACCGGATCGACGTTCGGCGCGCTGCGCACCCACTCGGTGGGCTCGAGATCGCGGGGCAGGGCGGAGAGCAGTGCGGAGAGTCTCATCGGCCGTGGCCTCCCGAGGTCGCGGCAGCAAAGGTGAGCAGCACGGTGCGCTGTGTGCCGGCGATGATGGTGCCCGGTCGCGGCTCCTGCGCGATCACGCGACCGTTCGACTGGCCGACGACGTGCACGTCGAGATCTTCGCGCGCCGCCAGGGCGGATGCGCGCGTGGCGCCGCTGCCGGTGAAGTCGGGGACCATCACGGCCCGTCGCGCGTCGGCGCCACCACGGGCCGCCGGTCGTGAGAACGACGCCGCCTGCGCCCGCTGCGTGCCCGACGCGGCCGGCGGCGGAGCCGCGGATACCTGCGGCGTGGGCTTGGGCGCCCGTGTGGCGTGCGCTGCGAGCTGGGCGCGCAGCAGCTGCTCGCGCGTGGCCGCGGGCTCGGGCTGCGGAGCGGCGGCCGCTCGGGCACCGGCCCGGCGTCGAGCGCGGCTGCGTTCGCGCGATTCGGTCGGCTCGGGTGCGCGCGCCTCGGCGAGCTGCACCGGCTTCTTCGGCGCAGCGATCGGCGCGGGTCGAGTGCGGATGCCGAGGTCGGCGAGGTGGTCGGTGGCGACGCGGGCGAAGATCGGCGCAGCGACGAGACCGCCGCTGTGCGCGGGCCCCTTCGGCTCGTCGATGGCGACGACGATGGCGAGCTCGGGGTCGTCGGCCGGCACCGCCGCCATGAACCAGGCGATGTAGTCCCGCTGGCTGTAGCGCTTCGTCTCGGGGTCGATCTTCTGCGCCGTACCCGTCTTGCCTGCGACCTCGATGCCGTAGAGGCCGGCCAGTCGGCCGGTGCCGTCGGGCGACACGACGCCCTTCATCAGGTCGAGGGTCAGCCGGGCGCTCTCGGGCGACACGACCTGACCGAGGGACACCGGCTCGTGCACGTCCCAGGTGCCCCGCGTCGGACGCTGTGCGACGACGAGCCGCGGCTTCATGCGCCGGCCGTCGTTCGCGAGCGTCGCCATGGCGCTGGCGAGCTGCACCGCCGTCACGGCGACGCCCTGACCGTACGAGTGGGTTGCGGCGTCGACGGGCTTCCACGTCTCCCAGCTTCGGAGGATGCCCGCGCTCTCGTCGGGGAAGCCGCTGCCCGAGCGGGCGCCGAAGCCGAAGGCACGCAGCGCCGCGTGGTAGCGGGCCGGGCCGAGCGCGTCGCCGATCATCACCGCACCGATGTTGCTCGAGTGCGTGAGAATGCCTTTGGGATCGAGCACGCCGTAGGGGTCGTGGTCGCGAATCGTCTTGCCCGGGACGCGCAGCTCGCCTTCGCCGGTATCGAAGGCCTGATCGGGGCGGATCGCGCCGGCGTCGAGGGCCGCCGCGACCAGCAGGGCCTTGAACGTCGATCCCGGCTCGAGCGCGTCGCTGAACGCACGGCTGCGCGTCGAGGCGTAGTCGACGTCGCGGAAGTGGTTCGGATCGAAGCTCGGGCTCTCTGCGAGGCTCAGCACGTCGCCGGTCGCGGGGTCGAGCACGACCACGATGCCGCCCTCGGCCTTGGTCTCTTCGATCGCCGACGCGAGCGCGTTCTCGGCGAGCGCCTGCAGGCCCGCGTCGATCGAGAGCCGCACGTCTCCCCCGGCCGAGAGGCTCGGGTCGACGTCGTGGTTGGCGAGCAGCTGGCCACGCGCATCGCGCTCGACCGAAACGCTGCGCGCGTCGCCCTTGAGCCACTCGTCCATCATCTGCTCGACGCCGCGCACGCCGTCGCCGTCGATGTTGGAGAAGCCGACGACCGTCGAGGCGAGGGCGCCCGAGGGATAGGTGCGGCGGTGCTCCTGCTGGATGCCGACGCCGGCGATCGCGAGCGCTTCGACGCGCTCGGCGACTTCGTGCCCGACCCAGCGCGCCACGTAGCGGAAGCCCTCGCGGCCGATCATGCGACGCCGCAGCGCGTTCAGGTCGAGGTCGAGGACCCGCGCCAGGCGGCGCAGATCCCGCTCAGGGTCGGCGAGCTGCTCGGGATAGACGTAGACCGACGGGGTGTCGACGGTGATTGCGAGCTCGTGTCCGTCGCGGTCGAGGATCAGGCCGCGAGAGGGCGCGACGCCCACACGCGTCTGCGTCTGGTTGTTGCCGTGGTCGATGGCTGCGTCGGCCATGCCGACGGTGAGCCAGGCGGCGCGGCCCGCGAGCACGAAGAACGAAGCGAAGATGAGAAGACGCAGCACGCCCACCCGGACGACGGCCGAACGCAGCGCCTGCGATCTCATGGTCGCGTCGCTCCGAGGGCGAGGGCGGCGCCGGGGCCCGCACCAACGGCGGGCAGCGGCGGCGCGGTGGCGTCGATCGTCAGGTCGATGACCCGCTCGGGGTGACCGAAGCCCAGCTCGTGCGCCCGGCGCGCCAGATCGCTCGGATCGCGCAGACCCCGCATCTCGGCCGTGAGCCGACGCTGCTCATCGAGCAGGGTCTGCTCGGTGGCGAGGCCGTCGGCGAGCGCGTATCGCATGCGAATCAGGTCGACGCGCAGGGCGGCGATGCCGAGCGCGAGCACCAGGCCGGCGACGATCACGGGCAAGCCGATGAGGGCCCGGCCGCGACCGCGACGGCCCGAGACGTCGAGCCCGATCAGACCGAGCCGCGCCGCGCGATCGGCCGCCGACTCTGACTGCTGCGCGCGCCCGCCGAAGATCCGCATCAAGCCGCCTCCTCGATCCGCTCGGCCGCCCGCAGCCGCACCGAGCGCGCGCGCGGATTGCGTCGGGTCTCATCTTCGCTGGCGGCGACGGGCTTTCGCGTGACGACGCGCACACGCGGTGTGCGACCGCAGGTGCAGACCGGCTGGCGCGGCGGGCAGATGCAGCCCTTCGCTTCGGCGCGGAAGCGCTGCTTGACGATGCGATCCTCGAGCGAGTGATAGGAGAGGATCACGAGGCGTCCGCCCGGCCGAAGCACGGCGAGCGCGGCATCGATGCCTTCTTCGAGGGCGACGAGCTCGTCGTTCACGGCGATGCGCAGCGCCTGGAAGACCAGCGTGGCCGGATCGTGCTTGCGGCCGCCGCCGATGCGCGTCGCTTCGATCACCTGCAGCAGATCGGCGCTCGTCTCGAGTCGCGATGCACGTCGGTGCTCGACGATCGCCCTCGCGAGGCGCTTCGAGCCGGGCAGCTCGCCGTAGCGCTCGAAGAGCTTGTGCAGCTCGTCGGCGCTGGCCCGCTGCAGCAGCTCGGCCGCCGTTTCGGCGTCGGACGCCGGATCCATTCGCATGTCGAGCGGCGTCGCGTCGGCCGAGCTGCGCGCGAAGCGGAAGCCGCGGGCGGCGACGTCGAGCTGGTGAGAAGAGACGCCGAGATCGAGCAGGACGGCGTCGACCGAGTCGAGGCCCAGGCGACGCACG
Organism: Myxococcota bacterium; assembly: GCA_965250285.1. Lineage (GTDB taxonomy): Bacteria > Myxococcota_A > UBA9160 > UBA9160 > UBA4427 > CAYYSY01. Next base: position 2,748,631 of record OZ252299.1, on the reverse strand, counting down.
ACGTCGTCCAGCCGGCGGAACGAAGACTTCACGGCCTCGAAGCGCGGGCCGGCGGGCGCCAGGCGGGCGCTCGCGGCCGCGAGTGCATCGTCGTCGACGTCGAGCCCGATCACCTGGCCGTCGGGGGCCGTTTGCTCGAGGATGGCTTCACTGTGGCCGCCGCCGCCGAGCGTGCCGTCGACGACGCGCATCCCCGGCGCAAGCGCCAGATAGTGCAGGCTCTCGTCGAGCAGGACGGATGTATGTGCGAACGGGCCGGTCACGGTGCCGGGCGCCTCCCGAGTGCCCGTCGAGACGGGGCCGGGGGCGGGGTCGTTGCGGGAGGGGAAGACAGGGAGAGGATGGGGTGCCTCGGAACTCAGGATCCCGGGGCGTACCCCCCAGTAACCACCCCGAGACCACACCAGGCGTCCCGAGGACACCCCAACCTCTCTGCTGGAGACGGAGTCTCCAGTCCCCCCCATTAACCCTCGGCCCTAAGCCTTCTGCTCGTGGGCCTGATCCACCGACAGCTGGATCTCCGGCAGTCGGTGCAGCGTGAGCTGGTGATTCTCAGCGAAACGGGTCGGCTCCCAGAGCTCGATGCGATCGAGGACGCCGGCGACCGTCGCCTTGTTCTTGAGTCCCGCATGCTCCCGGAGATAAGCCGGGATGAGGATGCGGCCTTGATTATCGATGGGGCACTCGACTGCGCCGGAGACGATGAAGCGGCGGTAGTTCTGAACTTCCGGCCGCAGCTCGCGCATCTCGAGGAGTCCTTCTTCGACCTTGTCCCACTCGTCTGCGGGATGAAGTGCGAGGTGATCCTGGTAGTTGGTCAGGATCGGGGGCTTTTCGCTTCGCCTCTGGATTTCCACCCGGAACCCCGACGGGATGCTCATGCGTCCCTTTGCGTCGATCGAGTGCTCGTGGCGGCCGCGGAACATGTCGCTCTCTCGCTCCGTCTGACCGGCCGCTCACCCCGCACTGTCTCGAGCTGACCCCAACCTCATACGAGCCTTCGGTTGCGCTGCTGCGCCGCTCGGCTCGCCCCCTGTTGCCTTCGTGCCCGGTGGTTTCGCGTGGGCTCCGTTCGACAACGATCCCACCCTATACCACTTCATCCCACTTGCATAGTCTGGCGTACCACTTTTTGCCACGCGCCTCGAAAAAAGCCCCGAACGAATCAAGTCGGTCGCTCCATTGTCGCAATCGCGTCGTGGAAGGGCGCGCGATCGAACGGGCTCATGGGTAAAACGATGTTGTGCAATGACTGTGACTGATTCGTGAAACACTCGTGGAAGGCCCCGACGGCGCCTCTCGCGGCCTTCTGCGAAAGAGCGCAGCCCATTGCGATCGACCGACGGCCTGTGAATAGAGAAGGGTGGGGCGGTGGCCCATGCGGTGGGATGAGATCCCAAGCTCGGGGAACCCGTCACTGCACTGCGTAGAGTTTTGATCTTGGCGTGGGGGTGAGCCCTCGATCAGGCGATGCCGATGCCCGAGTGCGTCGATGCGTGCACGCTCGCTACGCGATCGACGATGCCCTTCAGCAGGCTGCCCGGCTCGAGCTCGATCGGCGCGAGCGCGGGCCCGGACTCGGCGCGCGTGAGGGCGCCCAGCGTGGCGGTGGTGCCGGCGGCCAGTCCCGTGAGCGCGTAGCCGCCTTCGAGCACGAAGCACAGTCGTCCGCCGCAGAGCTCGTCGGCCAGGGCGCGCACGATGTGGGTCATCTCGAAGTAGCCCTGAGCGGTGACGTCCATCGACGCGAGCGGATCGTCGACGTGAGCGTCGAAGCCGCACGACACGAGGATCATGTCGGGGTCGAACGAGCGCGCCACCGGGACGAGCACGCGCTGCATCACGCCGATGTACTCCGCATCGCCGCAGCCCGCGGGCATCGGCACGTTCACGGTGGTGCCCAGGCCGGCGCCGCGACCGGCTTCGTGGACGTCGCCCGTCCCGGGGTAGTACGGGAACTGGTGCGTCGAGAAGTAGAGGACGCTCGGGTCGTCGTCGAAGGAGTGCTGAGTGCCGTTGCCGTGGTGCACGTCCCAGTCGAGGATCAGGATCTTCTCGAGCCCGGCGGTCCGCTGCAGGGCGCGCGCCGCGACCGCGACGTTGTTGTAGAGGCAGAACCCCATCGCCTGGTCGCCCTCGGCGTGGTGACCTGGCGGGCGGACGGCGGCGATGCCGACGCCGGCCCCCGCTCGGCTCGACGCCAGCGCCAGGTCGATCGCCGAGCCGGCTGCGAGCTTCGCGACCTCGGCGCTGCGCGCGCTGACGAAGGTATCGGCGTCGAGCCGGGCAGGGGCCTGGGCCACGGCCGCGTCGATGCGCTGCAGGTGGGGGCGATCGTGGATCGCGAGCAGCTCGGATTCGTCGGCCGCCCGCGGCGCGAGCCGCGCGATCTGATCTTCGAAGCCGGCGATCGCCTGGCCGACCGCCTCGAGCCGGGCCGGGCGCTCCGGATGGCCGTCGGGACCGAGGTGCTCGAGGAAGGTGGGATCTTCGATGACGAGGAGCGGCGCGTCGAATTCGGTCGGAGGCATGTCGGGAGGATACCGCCCGTGCGGGCCGATCCTGAACGCGCGGGGTCGATTCGTCGGATGCGCCCGGGCCCTCACGGCTGCGCGGTGCCGCGTGAGCTGCGATCATGGGACGGCGTACGCGCTCCTGCGTGCCGGAGGCCCCCGATGGCATCACCGCGCTGTGTCGCGCTGACCGGGCTCGACACCTTCATGGGCGAGAGCCTCGCCGAGCGGCTGCTCGCTCGCTCCGACCCGCCGCGCATCGTCGGCCTCGACGTCGAACGGCCGCTGCGTCTCGCGGGTCGCATCGCCTTCCATCCGATCGATCTGACGCATCCCGTCGCCGACGCCGAGCTGGCCGAAGTGCTCCGAGCCGAGGGCGTCGACGTCGTCGTGCATCTGGCGTTCGAGCAGTCCCCGAAGCCCGATGTCGAGGCGAGCCACGACCTCGAGGCAGTCGGCACGCATCATCTACTGAACGCGATCGCCGCCGCCGGCGTACCTCGTGTCGTCGTGCAGTCGTCGACGATGGTCTACGGCCCCGCGCCCGACAATCCCAACTATCTGGGAGAGGACGCACCGCTGCGAGGTCATCCCGATGCGCACTCGGTCGAGAACCGACGCGAGGTCGAGGAGATGATTGCGAGCTTTGCGCGCGATCATGGCGAGGAGCGGGTCTGCGTGCTCCGACACTGCTGGGTGATGGGGCCCTCGTATCGCGACCATGTCGTCGAGTACTTCGAGAATCAAGTCGTGCCGGTCGTGCTCGGCGGCGATCCGCTGATGCAGTTCATCCACGAGTTCGACCTGCTCGACGTGTTCGAGCGCGCGGTGCTCGGCGAGGCGCATGGTGTCTTCAACGTCGTCGGTCCGGGCGTGCTGCCGCTCTCGACGATCCTCTCGCTGGCCGGAAAGCGCCGGCTCCAGCTGCCACCGGGGCTGCTGTATCGCCTGGCGGACTATCCGAGCCGCGGCATGCGCGGCGACGGTCCCGCCGGGTTCTTCGACTACCTGCGTTACCTCTGGGTGGCGGACGGCCAGCGCGCGTGGGACGAGTTCGGCGTACCGACGTACACGACCCGAGAGGCGTGGACCGCGTTCACCGGCGCCGCCCGCATGCGGCAGTACGCATGACGGGGGCGCATCGATCGAGAGGGACGGTGCGATGAGCGATCGCGGCGACCGAGACGAACGGGACGGAGGTGCGGCGGCGTCGAACGTCGTGCCGCTGCCGGTGGCCGATCGCGAGACGCTCGATCCGCTCGAGTTGGCGGAACGCGAGTCGATCGAAGCATTGAAGGAGGCGCTCGACGAACTGCGTGTCGAGATCCGCACGCGGCTCCATCCCGAGGACGCGCGCCGCGTCGCGGCCGCGGAGGACGGGATCGATCTGCTGGCCCTCTTCGACGAGCTGCGTCGCCGCGCCCAGACGATCGGCATTCGCGAGCAGACCGGCGAGGTCGACGACTACGGATTCGAGCCCGACGCCGTGGCCGCACTCGAGCCCCTCGTCGACTTCCTCATCGACCGCTACTGGCGCGTCGACGTCCACGGTCTCGAGCACGTGCCGCGCGACCAGCCGTGTCTCTTCGTTGCGAACCGTTCCGGGCTGTTGCCCTATGACGGCATCGTGTTGACTCGGCTGCTCGAGCGCGCCGGCTTCTCGCGTCCTCGCTTCCTCGTCGCCGATTGGCTGATCACGCTGCCCTTCGTGCAGTCGACGCTGGCGCGCTGGGGCGGCCTGCGGGCCTGCCGCGAGAATGCCGACGGGCTGCTGCGCAGTGGGCACTCGGTGATCGCTTTTCCCGAAGGCGAGAAGGGGGCCGCGAAGGTCTTTCGGCTCCGGTATCAGATGCAGCGCTTCGGTCGCGGGGGGGCGGTTCGCGCCGCGATCGAGAACGGCGTGCCGCTCGTGCCCGTCGGGCTGGTCGGCCCGGAGGAGGCGCACCCGATTCTCTTCAAGTCGCGTCTGCCGGCGCGGCTCTTCGGTCTGCCCTTTCTCCCCGTCACCCCGACGTTCCCGCTCGCGGGCCCGCTCGGGGCCCTGCCGCTGCCGACCAAGTGGGTCGTGAACTTCGGCGAGCCGACGAACCTCGAAGACGGCGGCGACCGCTGCGATCCACTCTTGCTGTCTCGACTGAACGAAACGGTGCGTGAGCAGATCCAGGAGCTCGTCGACGAAGGGCTACGGCGCCGCGATTCAGTCTGGAGCTGAGCCTGCAAGGGGGCGCCGAGAAACGACGCCCGCGCGAGGCCTCGCGCCCGCACCGCGGCCGCAGCTGGGTGAGCCAGCGGGCTACTCGGCGTGTTCGCTCGTGGGGCCGGTCGAGCCGACGTCGCCGTCTGTGCGACGTCGCTGCTCGCCATACACCTGCTCGAGCTTTTCGACCGCCTTGGCGACGCGCTCGAGATTCTGATTCAGCGCATCGAGATCGGAACGACGCGGCAGGTCGAGCACCTGGAAGACGCGCTCCATCGACGACTGCAGCATCTTCTCGAAGTCGGCGCGGCTGACGCCCAGCCAATCGCCGAAGGGGCCGCCTTCGCCCACGCCTTCACGCTGCATCGCCTTGCGCACGCGGTCCCGCACCTCGTCGATGCCTTCCGCCGCGTCGTCGACGCCGCGCTTGAGCGCGCCGTAGAGCACATCGCCGCCGCGACCGAGGATCTGAGAGAGCAGGGTGTCGGAGGGCTGTTTGTTCGAACGCTCGCTGTCGACGAGGATCTGCGAGAGCGCGACCGAGGTGATGTCCTCGCCCGTCTCGTTGTCGACGACCTGCACTTCTTCGCCGGCATCGAGCAGTTCGGCGATGCCCTTGAGCGTGATATACCGGCTCGTCGCCGTGTTGTAGAGCTTGCGATTCGCGTAGCGCTTGATCAGGATGGCCATCGTCGCGCCCTCTGCGATGGCTTCGAAAGACGGGACGTCTCGAACGCATCGCCATTCGGTGCGGATTCATGACCGCAGCAGACGGCGCGCAAGCTAGCACGCGCGCTCGATCGGGCGCAGCCCCGACGGGCGGCGCCTACGCCCGCCGACGTCCAATTGCGGTCAGGCTGTCACTCAAGGTTCGATGTCGACGCGCTGTACGCGTTGCCCGCGCCGCGGTGACTTCGACGCAGGCGACTGTGCTCGCTTCGGCTCGGCGCGCGTCGATCTCGCCCGAGTGCGGGGCGGCGTCGACGCGGCGGCCGCCTCGCGCTTCGAGGGGCCGGCCGCTGCCTGGTCGCTCGCGTCGCGCTTCGGGCGCGGACGCAGGCCCAGCTCCCACAGCAGCTCGCGCAGGCCGAGAAACGCGCGCAGGACCGCGCGCGCATCGGGGTCGCTGTGGGCGCGCCCCTCCCACCGTTCGATCTCGGTCTCGAGGGCGGCGAGCAGCGCGTCGACGAGCCGTTGCGTCGCCTCCGGGTCGTCGGCGCGGAGCCGGGTCGCCAGCGTTTCGAGGCCTTCGACCGCCCGCGCGAGCGCCCGCACCGCGTCGTTGGCGGGGGCGGCGTCGCCTTCGCTCGTGACCGGGTGCCCGGTCAGTCCGAGGGCCGCGGCGTCGAGCAGGGCGCGGCCGGCGAGAATCGCCTCGGCGATGGCGTTGCGGCCATGTCGCAGCGCAAGCGCGAGTGCTTCTTCGACGCTCTGCGGCCGCGCTTCGGAACGCGCTTCGCCGCGGCGTGCGTCGGCGTCACGGGCCTTCGACATCACGCATCCTCCATCGAAGGCGGCACCAGGCGCGTCGCGAGCGTGCGCAGCGCCGCTGCCTCGTCGCCGCGGTCGAACACCGCGGGCAGCGTCGTGACGGCCCGTTCCGTGCGTGTCGAAGCGCGACGAATCGCTTCGGTCTGGCGTCGATCGGCCTCCATTTGCAGAGCGTACTCCTGGGTGACGTCGAGCGCCGCGCGCGCCGCGGCCTCGGGCCGCTCGACACCGTTCGCGCGCAAGTGCTCGGCCCACGCGGGCGCGTCCGCCTCGACGTCGACGAGGGCATCAGCGGATGCGTCGCTGTCGCCGGCGGGCCCGAGCGGCGCGTGCACCCGATTGACGACGATGCCCGCGAGGTCGATGCCCGATCGCTCGAGGCCGTCGATCAGCTCGAACGCCTGGGATGCGGTCGCCGGGGACGGGCTGGCCACGAGCAGGAACGCGGTGCCCGGGCTGCGAAGCAGGCCCTGTACGGCGCGGGCGCGATCCTTGAAGCCCTCCGACAGCGAGTCGATCGAAAGCAGCAGCTCGCTGATCTCCTTGAGCAGAGATACGCCGGACAGCCGCGCGACGAGCCCGAGCGTGCGCTCGGCCGCGCTCGAGAAGAAGCGCAGGCCGAATCGGCCGGCCGAGAACGCCGGCTGGACCAGCAGCCGCACGAGCGAGCTGTCGAGCAGCGTGACGAGTCGCTCGGGCGCATCGAGGAAGTCGAGGGCGTGTTGCGCCGGAGGCGTATCAACGACGATCAGATCGAACGCGTCGCTCTGGGCGAGCTCGTGCACCTTCTCCATGGCCGCGTACTCGACGCTGCCGGCGAGCGCGTCCGAGATGTGCTGGTAGAGCGGGTTCTCGAGGATCCGACGACGCGTCTCGAGGTCGGGGCAGAGACGCTCGATCAGCTGATCGAACGTGCCCTTCATGTCGAGCATCATCGCCGACAGCGCGCCTTCGCCCTCGATGCCATAGGCGCGCTCGCGTGCGGTGGCGATGCGTTCTGGCTCGGCGCCGAGCGCATCGAGCCCGAGTGCATCGGCGAGTCGACGAGCCGGGTCGATCGTGAGCACCAGCGCGCGCCGGCCCCGCTTCGCGGCGGCGATCGCGATCGCCGACGACACGGTCGTCTTGCCGACGCCGCCGGTGCCGACGCATACGATGATGCGGCGCTCGTCGAGCAATCGCGGGAGCGAAACGGCATTCATGCGTCGCCCCCGAGCAGACGCTCCGCGAAGGCGCGCAAGCGATCGAGATCGGGGGCCTCGCCCGGTCCGGCCGCATCGGGCCACTGGGGCAGGGCGACGTGCGGCTTGTCGAGCCGCGCGGCGAGGTCGTCGAGCGCGGCGCGCTGGGCGGCCGAGCGGTTCTGCGCCCAGCGCACGCAGCCCGCCAGCGTGCTCGCTGCCGGTTTGCACGGTGGGTTCGGCTCGAGCCCGGCGAGGGTGTCGGCCAGGTCGGGCCATGGATCGACCGGGCTCGGCGTGGCGACGCCGTTCACGACGACGCGGTCGACGTGAATGCCGATGCCCCGCTCGATGCGATCGACGAGCTCGATCGTCTCCTGCACCGGCAGGGCCTCGGGCCAGCACACCGGGAGCAGCACCGTCTGCTTCGCGTCGAGGAGCATCGTTTCGACCCGCGCTGCGTTGTGCGCGAGCGGTCCGCTGCGCACCGCCGACTGCACGACTCGCGGCACGTCGAGCAGGGTGAGCCCGTGGCCGGTCGCGGGCGCGTCGATCACGATGCGGTCGTAGTCGCGACGGCCCGGGTCGTCGGGCGCATCGCCGCCCGCCATGTACCAGAGCTTTCCGAGCGTGATCAGCTCACGCCAGCCGGGCGTGCCGACCAGCAGGTCGCGCAGGCCGCGCTGGCGCAGGCCACGCGCAAGCAGTGAGCCGGCGATCCCCTGCAGCTCGAGATACTCGGCGAGGGCGGCGAACGGATCGATGCGGATCGAGTCGAGTCCACCCGCGATCCGCACGGGCTCGGCTCCGACGATCGGTGCTCGGTCCGAGAGCATGCGCGGTGCCTGGGCCTCGCGACCGAGCTCGGCGAGCAGCACGCGCTGCCCCCGCTCGGCGAGTCCGAGTGCCAGCGCCGCGGCGACGGTGGTCTTGCCCGTCCCGCCCTTGCCCGTGACGAAGACGAGGCGCCGATCGGCGAGGCCGGATGGTTGCAACGTCATCGGAATGCATCCGAGAGCAGTCGAGTCGCGAGCCACCCGGGCGAGTCGTTCGCGGCCCGGGTTCGTCTTCGTTCTGCGCGTCCGTGTCCTGCGCGTCCCGTCGCCTGACCCGCGCGCCGCTGAATCGACCCCGATCGGCGCCGATCGACCCCGAGAGGCGCCGTCGATCCTGCGCGCAACCAGCCGGGCCATTCTCAAGCGGGGCCGGGTGAAATCCGAAACGTCAGTCGAGGTCGCGTGTGCCCGCGCACCCACGACGCTAGCACAGCGCCGCCGCGAACTCGTTCGTCGGCGCGAGGCCCGGAGAGCTTCACCCGTGATCGTCACTTGTCCCGAATGCGACACCAGCTTCCAGCTCGACGAATCGCGGATCCCCAACAAGGGCATCCGCGTGCGCTGCTCCCGCTGCAAGCACGCCTTTCATCTCGGCCACCCTTCGGCGAGCGCGAGCGAGGCCATCGACGAAGTCGCACAGGAGGCCGTGACGAACGCCGCGGTGCCGCCGCCGACCGAGGATCTCGCCGAGACCGATCCCAATCCCCGCGCCGCTCGACGCAGCGAGATCAACAACGAAGACGCCGCCGAATGGGAGTTCAATCAGGACATCCCCTCGACGGAGGACGATGGCGCGGCCGCGGATGATGGCGACTTCTTCGAGAGCGCTTTCGATCGCGATGCGCCTTCGGGTCTCGACCTCGAGGGAGAGACACCCGAGGCGGTCGCTGACGCCGCGACCGACGCATCACCGGCGCTCGAGACGGCGTCGGAGGCTGCCGCCGTCGAGACCCCGCCGGCCGACGAGGCCGTCGACGCGACGCCGCCCGGTCTCCGGCCCGACGCGTCGGACGAAGGGATCGACCTCGACGCCGACGAAGAGCCGCCCGGGGGTCTCGATACCGACGCCGCGGACGGCGACGCCTCGGCGTTCGGGAGCGTCGACGACTTCTCGTCGCTGATGGACGACGACCCGCTCGAATCGATCGCTGCGCCCGAGGCGGATGAGACCGCCGACGAGCTTCGCGCTCAGGCCGCCGAGGCATCGGGGGTCTATGCCGCCGAGGGGCAGGCCGACGATCTCGGTGACCCGGAGAAGTGGGATTTCTTCGATGGCGCCTCGATGCCCGAGGCCGAGCCGCCGACGCAGGGCGCCACGCTCGGCCGCATCGGCGACGGCCCGGGCCAGTCGGGAGCCGACGCGGCGGACGTCTGGAGCCCCGGCCCGGTCGCCGAGTTTGCAGAGAAGGGGCGGATCGCGCTGCTGGCCGAGAGCGTCGGCCGCATCGTCGGTTGGACGGTCGTCATCGTGGGTTTCGCGCTCGGCATCGTCAACGGTCTGTGGACCAGCGCCGAGTCGTTCGTCGCCGGCGAGCGCGTGACGCCCGTCGGTTCGCTCGAAGCCGTCGACATGCGCGCCCAGTGGCTCGACACAGCGCGCGCGGGTCGCCTGCTCGTCGTGACCGGGGGCCTGCGCAATCCGTCTCGCGCCACGGCCACGATGCCGGCACCGCTAGAGATCGCGCTGCTCGACCGCATGGGATCACCGCTCGACTTGCCGGCCGTTTCGGCGGGTCGGGTGCTGTCCGAGCGTCAGCTGCGCGAGCTGCCGGCCGAGGTGCTCACGCGTGTGCGGTCGCAGGCCGCGACGCAGCTGCAGTCGGCTTCGATCCCGGCGGGTGGCCAGCTCCCGTTCCAGGTCGTGATCTTCGATGCGCCGGCGGCGGGGCTTCGCTTCGAAGCGCGACTCGCCGAGTCGGGTCGACTGTCTCTGCCCGAGCCGACACCGGAAGCCGAGCCGGTGGCGATCGATGCGGTCGGAGCGGACGATGTCGATGCGAACGACGCACTCGCGCTCGATGCAGTGGAAGCCGGTGCCGCGGAGGCCGACGCGATCGAGTCGGCCGAGGCCGTCGTCGTGGGCACCGCCGACGGCGTGGCACCCGATGCCGACCCCGTGACTTCGACGGGTGGATCGGCCGACGTGCCCGGTGAGACCGCGGCGCCCGGCTACGACGATCCGTATGGCGAGGACGCCGGGATGGGTCTGCAGGATCTCTGATCCGAGGTCCGATTGAGCATGGGCCGGTCGGGGGGACGGGTTCGTCGTTCGCCGCGCGGGTGACGTCGACGGCTGGCTTCGACGGGCTACTTCGACGGGCTACTTCGACGGGCTACTTCGACTCAGTGTCGCCGTCGGCGAGCTTCTCTTTCTCGGGCGTGACGTCGATCTCGTCTTCGCCCGAGACGGCGCCCTTGAAGTTCTTGATCGCCTTGCCGACGCCCGAGCCGATCTCGGGTAGTCTGCGGGCGCCGAACAGCACGACGACGATCGCGAGGATGATTCCCAGCTCCCAGGGACCCATGCCGAACATCATCGCTCCTCTCTGGGTTGTGCTCTCGGTTGAGCTCTCGGTTGTGTTCTCGGTCGAGAGATCGATTGCGCGCGCAGCCGTGCGCGGTTCTCGGTTCAGCCAATGTGTCGGATCGGCTGATCGCCCGCTCTGCCTGAGCGCGGTCACCCATCGCAGCCGCGCCGGGTCGCGCCCGATCCACGGCCGGTGGAACCGAACCCGACGGAACCATGTCGGGCGTGAGTCGTCCGCGCAGTCGATCGAGTCCCGTGCCCGCCACGTGCGCTCGGTGCGGGGTTCGACGACGCGCAGAGGGTGCCTTGGGTGGTCGGACGGGTCAACCGGCCCGCCCGTGGGTGACGTCCGGCCACCGTGTGGTGCGTGTGCGCGCCGCGTCCGGGCGGCGTCGGCGTCGGCGTCGAATGGGCAAGTGAGCTGCAGCCCCGTGCTGCGTATGGAGTGATCTTGGCGGTCTTCAAGGCATACGACATTCGGGGCACCGTGCCCGATCAACTGAACGCCGACCTCGCGCATGGCGTCGGCCGCGCGGCGGCGCACTTCATCGGGGCGACGCGGCTCGCCGTGGGTCGTGACGCGCGGACGCACTCGCCCGAGCTGCACGCCGCGTTGATTCGGGGCATCACCGAGGAGGGGGTCGACGTCATCGACCTCGGCTTGGTGAGTACCCCGATGATGTACTTCGCGGTGAACGCGCAGGGCCTGGGGGGCGGCATCATGGTGACCGCGTCGCACAACCCCGGGCAGTACAACGGCTTCAAGGTGTGCCGAGAGCGCGCGATCCCGATCGGCGAGGCCACGGGGCTGAAGCAGATCGAGGCGCTGGTGCCCGAGCGCCAAGCGGCGCCCGCCGCCGATCGCGCGGGCTCGGTCGAGACGATCGACGTCCGCGCGGGCTACGTCGATCATGCGCTCTCGGTCGGCACCCATCGGCCCGCGCTCAAGGTGGCGATCGACTGCGGCAACGGCATGGCGAGCGTCGGTCTCGAGCCGCTGTTGGAGCGACTCGACCTCGATGTCGAGCGCCTCTACTTCGAGCCCGACGGCACGTTCCCCAATCATGAAGCCGACCCGCTCAAGGTCGAGAACCTCGAAGACGTGGGTGAAGCCGTACGCCGCGTCGGGGCCGACTTCGGTGTGGCTTTCGATGGCGACGGCGACCGCGCGGTGTTCGTCGACGAGAACGGACGGCCCATCTCGTCCGACCTCATGACGGCCGTGATGGCCCGCCATCAGCTCGAGCGCGAGCCCGGCGCCCTGGTGCTCTACGACCTCCGATCGAGTCGCGTCGTCGCGGAAGAGGTCGAGGCGGCCGGTGGACGCGCGGCGATGTGCCGCGTCGGGCACTCGTTCGTGAAGGCGCAGATGCGCGACGAGGGCGCGCTCTTCGCCGGCGAGCTCTCCGGTCACACCTACTTTCGCTTCGACGGGGATCTGATCGCCGACGACGGCACCGCGGCCTTCGTCGCGGCGCTCGACGTGCTCGGGGCCGAGGGACGCAAGCTCTCCGAGATCGTCGACCCGTTGCGGCGCTACGAGCAGAGCGGCGAGATCAACTCGAAGGTCCGCGATCCCGCGGCCGTCATCGAGACGATTCGGGGCGAGCATGCCGAAGCGCCCGAGATCTCGATGCTCGACGGGCTGCTCGTGCGCTATCCCGACTGGTGGTTCAACCTGCGGCCGAGCAACACCGAGCCGGTGCTGCGCCTGAACCTCGAGGCGGACACGCGGGAAAAGATGGAGCGGGAACGCGACGCGATGCTCGCGCGCATCGCCGAGCTCGCCTGACGCGAATCGGGCTTCGCTGGCTAGGGCTGCTCCATCGCGGCCAGCTCCTGATCGACGACGCGCTTGAACTTCGCGAGCGGCTGCGCACCGCGCAGGCGGATGCCGTTGACGAAGAAGGTCGGCGTGCCGGTGACCGCGAGCTCATTCGCCGCCTCCATGTCTTCGTCGACCCGCGCCGCCGCTTCGTCGCTCGTGAGACACGCATCGAAGCGGACCATGTCGAGGCCGAGCTGCTCGGCGTAGGTGCGCAGATCGGCATCGCTGAGCGCGCGGGGATGCTGGAAGAGCACGTCGTGGTAGGCCCAGAACTCGCCCTGCTGCTCGGCGCAGACCGACGCGATGGCGGCGGGTCGTGCGCGCGCATGACTCGGCAGCGGGAGATGGCGGTAGTAGAGCCGGATCTGGTCCGGGTACGCTTCGAGCAGCGACTGCAGCGTCGGGATCGCGCGCAGGCAGAAGGGGCACTCGAAGTCGCTGAACTCGACGATGGTGATCGGCGCGCCCGCCGGCCCCTTCGGCTCGCCCCGCGGCGCGACCTCGTGCCGCGGACGCGCGAGCACGCGACGGATGCGCGCCTCCTGTCGCAGCTCCTGCAGCACCTCCTTCTCGTTCTCTTCGATCAGGTAGGCACGGATGTCGGCGCGCAGATCCTTCTCCGGCCGATCCTTCGGCAGGCGATGCTCGTACTGCTGCCAGAACGCGTCGATCTCGTCCTCGGTGACCGGGTAGCGCTTCTCGGCCTCCTGCTTCAGCCAGGCATCGGGCGTGAGCCCCGAGCCCACAGAGGCCTGTTCGACGACCTGTCGGTCGACCAGATCATCGAGCGCTGCCTCGCGTGCGTCGAAGAGTCGCGACGAGTCGCCGGCGGGGAACTGATCGTCGAAGAGCTGCTGCTTGATCTCGTCGTCGACGTCTCCGATCGTGATCGTGTGTTTCCCGACCACGGCGGCCGTCGGCGATTCGGGCGTCTTCGGCACCTTCGTCGCGCAACCGACCGCGATGAGGGCGCACGCCCCGATCGCCCCGATCGCCCCGAGCGCCAACGTCCGGCAGCGCTGGGCGCGTCCCCGCGAGTGGGTTCGGTGTCGCAGGCTCATGCCGGGATCCTCGCGCTGCGGCGCGCCCCGAGGCGGCCGGGTCGAAGGGGGGCGATCGTCAGTCGGCGAGCGCGCCCGAGAGATGGAGCCACATGCGCTTGAGCGCGACGCCGGGCAGGTGGTCATGGCCCGTCTCGTACCACTCGATCTCGCGCGGTTCGTTCGCCGCGGCGAAGAGCGCCTCGCCCGCTGCGGGGACGATGACCTCGTCCTTCGACGCGTTGATCATCAGGAGGGGCCGCGGCGCGAAGGCGCCGATGTAGGAGGCCGGGTCGAGGTCGGTCGGGCCGAAGCCACCGCCACCGAGTGCGAGCGCCGCGGCCCTGGGGCGCTCGTCGACGGCGAGGAACAGGCTGCCGAGGATCGATCCCAGGCTGAACGCCGCGTAGGCACAGCGGTCGCCGTTGATGCGCGGGGCGTCGAGCAGATGGTCGAGGGTGGCGCGCAGGTCGGCGACCGCCTGCTGCGCGAAGCCGCGAAACAGCGCGCGCGGGTCGGCCGACGCGTCGCCGGTCGCCGCACCTTCGCCGCGCACGCCGCTCGAGATGCTGAGCAGCAGCAGCTCGCTCAGCTTTGGGCTGCGCCGTTCGCCGTGCAGCGGAAAGTCGATGGTCGCGACGGCGGTCCCGGCTTCGACCCAGCGCCGCGCGACCTGCAGATACAGGCTGTGGCGATCGCCCCCGGCGCCGTGCTGCAGCAGGACGAGGGGGCGCCGGGCGGCGGGGTCGCGATCGGGCTCGAGCAGGTGGCCAGGCACGCGATCGCCGCGCGAAGAGAGCTCGAAGCGCGTACAGGCGAGCCCCTCGAAGCCGGCCGGCGGATCGATCGGCCAGCTCTGGGCAGAGAGCGGCTGGACGCGCTCGGTGCGGTCGCGGAGCGTGCGCACGAGCTCTTCAGCAGCGGGCGGAGGCGTCGGCATGGCCGCGCAGTCTAGCAGCATGGCCCGGGTGTGATCGGGTTGGGCTGGAGCTCGGCCGGCGGCGATGCACCGGTCCCGGGCGACCCGCACGAGGCGAGACGACGACCCGACGAGTCGGGTTCGGGCCCTTCAGCCGCTTCAGCGTTGGAGCAGCAGCCGCCGCGCTCGGTAGAGATGCGACTTCACCGCATCTTCGGTCTTGTCGAGGCGACTCGCGATCTCGCTGATCGGTCGATCCTCGATGTGGTGCAGCTTGAAGAGCATGCGCTGCTCGGGCGAGAGCTTGTGCTCGAGGGTGTCTTCGAGCTGACTCAATCGCTCCTGGTACTCGACGACCTCGATGGGCGAGGGGTCGGCGGTCGGGCCGCCGCTGCGCGTCGGCTCGGGCTCCTGGTCGACGAGCGGCACCATCGCGTGTCGCTTGCGCTTGAAGCGCGACGCGATCGTGCGGCGCGTGATCCCGAAGACCCACGCCGCGAACGGCGCCTCGCCTCGGAACGACTCGATCGAGCCGAGCACGTTGATGAAGACTTCCTGCGTGGTTTCTTCCGCGTCGGCGCGGTTTCGCAGGCGCTTCTCGGTGAAGCGGAAGACGCGAATGAAATAGCGGTCGTACAGCGAATCGAAGGCCGCTCGGTCGCCCTTGCGCAGGGCGTCGATCAGCTCTTCGTCGCTCGCAGTTCGCTTCGCATTGGTCGATTCGGACACATCAGCAGCAGCCGCCACGGCACAATCCCCTTGGCTCCCCCAGGTTCAGCCTCGGTGGGGGGGCCGATCCCAGATACAGCGCCCCCTCGGTAGGGAGTGACCGGCTCGGGCCGCGGGGTGTCAAAATTTGTCACCGAGTGCCGAAAAAAGTCAGCGAGACTTCCCCAGAGGGGGCGGGTCGTCGGGCGCTCGATCCTCGGCGGGCTCGAAGCGGGGGCGCGCCTGGGCCGACTGCGACACGGGGTCGGCGCGAAAGTCGGCTTCCGTCAGCCGGCTGCGCAGCGGGGGCAGGGGCGGGCCGTCGGCCGTTGGCGGATCGGTCGGTCGCGGGTCGCCGTCCGGCTCGGACGCGCCCCGGGCGGTGTCGGGCGCGGGCGGGGCGAGCTGTTCGAGAAGCAGGAAGTCGTCGCCGCCGTGCGAGAACGGGCGATAGACGACGGGCTCGATCCAGCGGTCGGGGAGCGCTTCGATCGCGGCGCGGAGCATCGGCGACAGGCTGCGGACCAGGAGCAGACAGCGGGGCACGACGACGTCGCTCCGGGCGATCTCGGGCACGAGCTGCAGCCAGCCCGGCTGCTCGCTCTGGAGCCAGGCCCGGGCCCCGAGCGCCCGCGCGAGTCCGAGGGCGACCCGGCCGTCGTCCGCGTGCGCGCCTTCGACGACGAAGACGAGGACCGGCCGACCGGCCGCGTCGACGCCGAGCACGTCGATCAGGCCGCTCGGTGCGGGCAAGCCGTCGGCGAGCAGGCGCAGCCCCGACTCGAGCCCGGGCAGGGCCCGCTGGATCCGGTCGAGCACCGAGGCCCCGGCCGCGGGGCCCTTCGCGACCGAGGTGCGCGGTCTCGTGCTGCCGGTCTTCGCGTCGGATTCACTCTTTGGCTGCATCGCCGTGCAGGGTACCGGCGACGACGCGCAGCGTCCGGGCCGTTTCGCGCGCGGCCGGTCGCAGGGCGCACGGTCGAAATGCGGCTTGGACGCGACGTTCCGGTTTGCGGCGATCGATCGACGCGGGATGGGGCGCGTCAGGCGTGCAGCTCGGCCGCGTCGTCGAGCAGCGTGCCCGCGACGTCGTGAAGCGCCCGCGCTGCGAGGCTCTGAGGCTGGCTGACGCCGATCGGGCGTCGATCGGTGATGGCTCGGTAGACATGCAGGTCGTCGGCGAGCAGCCCATAGCTCGCGACTTCGCGCGCGAGTCTTTCGCGCGCGGCCCGCGCCAGGGCGGCGAAGCCGCGCTCGGCGGCGCGACGGCTGGTCGCGCCGTGAATCGTGATGCCCAGGCGCCCGCCGGGCCGCGCGCCTGTGAGGTGGCGCGCCAGCCGCCAGGTCGCGCGCAGATCGCCGGGCTCGCTCCGCGTGAGCAGCAGCGCCCATTCGAGCAGTGGGGCCCCGTCGCCTGGCGCTGCGAGCCAGTCGGCCGGGGTCTGAACCAGCACCAGGCCCGGCCCCCCGCCGCCCGAGCGCAGCAGCGCGGCGTCGACCGCCGCGCGGTAGAGGTCACCGAGATTGCGCGCGCGAGCTTCGATCAGTTCGGCACCGAGGGGCTGGCGGCCAGGCGGCGGCCACATGGACTCGGCCGACGACCGCGTGGACTCGCCCGTTCGCTGCGCGGGCTCGTGCGCCGGGCGCGCAGGGCGCAGGAGCAGGCTGTGCCCACCGCATCGGGCGATCTCGATGCTCAGGTTCCAGAGCAGAGCGGCGCGCACCTCGTCGTCGAAGGCGACGGGCACCGCGACGATCGGGAGGGTCGGCGCGACCGCGCCACGCCGCTTGTCGGGGGCGTGGGCGTGGGCGGGGGCGTGGGAGCGGGCGTGGTCGGGCGGGACCGGGGCGGGGCGCGCTTCGCGCTCGGCGTCGCTCGCGGCCGGCGGCCGGGGTTCGAGACGCGTGTCGGTGACCGCGTTCGGCGACGCGGGCGCGGGTGCGTCGACGGGCAGGAAGTAGTGCAGGACGTCCGACAGCTCTCGGGGCACGGCGCTTCGACGGCTCTCCTCGCGGCTTCGAAGCACCGCGCTTCGACGGCTCTCCTCGCGGCTTCGAAGCACCGCGCTTCGAGGGCTCTCCTCGCGGCTTCGAAGTACCGCGCTTCCACGGCTCTCTTTGGGGCTTCGAAGCACCGCGCTAGCGGACGTGCAGCACCGAGTTCGGCTTGCCGGCCGGGCCCTGGGTCGATTCGGGGTTTGCGGGATCGGCGCGCCATTCGCCATCGACCACGTACCGATACTGATAGGTCCCGGGCGGCAGGTTCAGCACCTTCGTCCAGACCGTGGTCTTGCCGTCGGCTTCGGTCATCGAATGCACACCCTTGTCGGGCACCCAGCCGTTGAAGTCGCCCGCGATCCGCACGTCTCGTGCGTCGTCGTCTCGAAAGTGGATCACGACCTCTCGACCGGCGAAGCCCGCGCCTTCGGCGCCGGGCTGGGCAGCGATCTCGGCGCGACGCGCCGGGGCGAGGGGCACCGGTGCGATGGCGGCGTCGGCCTCTTCGAGCGTCGGGCTGGGTGCATCGGGGACGGCCGCGTCGAGCTCGAGCGCGACCGCCGCATAGTCGAGGGCGCCGTTGGCCGACGGTGCGTACTGACCGATCGGCACGCCGTGGCGGGCGGCCTCCCGCAGCTTGACGTTCTGGCGGATCACGGCGTCGAAGCACAGATCCTTGAAGAGCTCGCGGATGTCGCCGAGCGTCTCCCGGGCGTATCGCGTGCGCCCGTCGTAGAGCGTCGGCAGGATCCGCACGGCGAGGTCGTGGCCGATGCGATCCGAGAGCAGGGCGATCGTCTCGAGCAGCTTCTGGACACCGTCGATCGCGAAGAAGCTCGTCTCGAGGGGCACGATCACTTCACTCGCGGCCCGCAGCGCGTTGAAGGTCAAGAGCCCGACGTTCGGCGGGCAGTCGATGAGGACGTAGTCGAACTCGGTCTCGAGCGCGTTCAGCGCGCGTCCGAGCCGCTCGGTGCGTGCGTCGTCGCGCAGCGCCGCGAGCTTCTGCTCGACGGCCGAGAGCACGATCGACGACGGGGCGAGGGCAATGTCGTCCGCGATGCGGATCAGGATGCGCTCGAGGCGCAGGGCGCCGGACGACTCGGCGAGCACCTCGTAGAGGTTCTCGTCGAGCTCTTCGGGATCGATGCCGAGGGCGAGCGTGGCATGGGCCTGCGGATCCATGTCCACCACGAGCACCCGCTTGCCGTCGGCGGCGAGCGCCCCGGCGAGGCTGACGGTGGTCGTCGTCTTCCCGCAGCCCCCCTTCTGATTCACGATCGCGATCACGCGCATGGTGTCCCCCTCATGCAGCAGCGGTCCCCCAACCGGACCGCCGGCCGGCTCGGACGTCCGACCCTCTCAACGCGTCTGCCGCTGCATCCACCGATCGCCTGCCACCTGCTCCTGCTCGACGGCGCCGGTCACGCGGACCGGCTCACTCCTCCTGCGCCGGCGCGCCGCACGGGGCGCGCCCGCCGAAGGTCGTGCCACTTCTCGAGCTCGCGCTGGAACCGCGCGACCTCGAAGACCCACTCCTGTCCGGTCACCGCTTCGAACGCGCTGTCTTCGCGGAAGACGAGCACGACGTCGCCCGTCGCGACGAGCACGAGCTCGGTGAGCGGCCGCTCGATCTGCGGGAGCATCTGCCGGAGAGCCTGGATGCTGCTGCGGATCCGCTGCACCGAGACACCCGCGTCGATCAGGCGCTTGGTCGCCTTCAGCGCGACGAGATCGTCGAAGGTGTAGCGGTGGTGTCCGCCGCGGGTCCGCGCCGAGGGAACGACCAGATCGGTCTGCGCCCAGTACTGCAGCTGACGTCGCGTGACGCCCAGAATCTGCACCACCTCTTGCGGGCGGTACTCGTGCTTCGGCACGGCGCTGCGCGCCTGCGCGTCGTCTTCATCGCAGGGAGCGGCGCGGACTTCCTTCTTCGGTGTTCGCGCGCGCTGGGTCTGCTCGCTCATCGGTCCCCCCACCCGTGCGTCGATCGGTCGACGCTGACCTCACTCGAATCGCGCCGGGCGAAGCCCGTCGCGACCCCTTTCTCACGCGTCCATCGCTCGACCGTCTGACCCTGCGTCCGCGTTGCTGCGCCGCGGGTCACTCATGCCTTCTGTCGTCGAGCGGCGATCCGTCGCCGGGCGGCAGAGGATGAGGACGGAGGTCGAGCGTGGACGGGACCGCTGCGCCCGAATTTGGTTCGGGGGGAGGGCGCGGGGCGGTCCACCCCTCTTACCCGGCAGGAAAGGGCCATCCGCGTCGCAAGTCAACCCAACACGCCCGGTTTTTGTCGGGTTTCGGGCATTTCGCGAAGACGCACTTGGGCGTTCACCCGGGGGTACGGTCGCGGTCGCGTCGGGCTCGATTCGTCTCGGACCCGCGGTCACGGTAGTCTGCCCCGATGTCGACCCGCAGAAAGGACAAGGCGAACGGCCGCGGCGGCTCGCCCGAGGGGGAGAGCCGTCGGACGCTGGTCCTCTCTGGCGATGCGAGGCGCCCCTTCATGCGGGGCATCATGGTGCACTCCCTGATGGCCCGCGGCGTGCCCTTCGAAGATGCGCTTGCGACTGCGGAGCACGTCCGCGAGAAGATCAAGGGGCGCGCCGAGGTGCCGCGCGCCGAGCTGGCCGACTTCGTCGAAGAGGTGCTCGGCAATGAGTACCCGCACCAGCCCCCGATGCCCGTGCCGCCCACCCTCGAAGTCGTCGATGGCTCGAGCGCCGAACCGTTCTCGAAGGCCATCCTGGCGCAGTCGCTGCTCGCCGCCTCGATCGAGCCGGCGGATGCACACGAGGTCGCGGCCCGCATCGAGCGGCAGCTGCGGGTCGATGGGCGGAGACAGATCGACCGCGGCGATCTCCGGAGCCTCGCCCATGGCGAGCTCGAAGTGAGCTACGGCGCGCGCACCGCCGGTCGCTACGACGTGTGGCGCGAGTTCCAGCAGCCGCAGCGCCCGGTGATCATTCTGCTCGGAGGGACAGCCGGCGTCGGCAAGACGACGATCGCGCTCGAGGTAGCGCGTCGGCTCGGTATCAGTCGCGTGCTCTCGACCGACGCGATCCGCCAGGTCATGCGCATCATGCTGTCGTCCGATCTGATGCCCACGCTGCACGCTTCATCGTTCACGGCCCATCGCGAGCTGCCGAGTCTCGCCGGGGGCGAGGACGCGGTCATCGAGGGCTTCCTCGCGCAGGCGTCGGCCGTTGCCGTGGGCGTTCGGGCGATCATCGACCGAGCGGTCGAAGAGAACGCATCGCTCGTGCTCGACGGCGTGTCACTCGTGCCCGGGCTGATCGATCTGTCGTCGTACGAAGGGGACGCTCACGTCTACTTTCAGGTCGTCGCGCGCTTCGATCCCGATGCGATGCGCGCCCAGTTCGCGGCGCGGGCCGAGCGCGAGACCAATCGCCGGCCGCGACGCTACATCGAGGGGCTCGATGAGATCCTCGAGATCCAGGACTACCTGCTCGAGCACGCCGACCATGAGGACGTGCCGATCATCGAGAACGTGAGCCTCGAAGGCTCGGTGCTGCTCGTGATCCGCCACGTCGTCGAGCGACTGCGCAAGCTCGCGCGGAAGGGCGCGACGGGCGACTAGCCGGCGCCACGCGGCCTCCGGCCGCCGAGCGATCGTACGGCTCGACATCGCAGGGGTGGCGGTACACTCGCCGGAGCGCTGCGCGTTCCGGGCCCGAGCCCGGGCCACGCTTCGCCCCCCAAAGCCGTGGAGCCCCCATGACCCAGGTGTCCTCTTCTCCGCCCGAACCGCGAACCCTCGGCGAGCTCAAAGCGAGCGGCTGGTCACCGAGGTCGCTCCGCGCCGAGATCCTGGCGAACCTCGAACAGCATCTGCGCGGGGGCGAGCCACTCTTTCCCGGCATCCTCGGGTATGAAGAGACGGTGGTGCCGGCGGTGCAGAACGCGCTGCTCTGCGGCCACGACCTGATCTTTCTGGGCGAACGCGGTCAGGCCAAGTCGCGGATGATTCGCGCGCTGACCAGCCTGCTCGATCCCTGGGTGCCCGTCGTGGCGGGCAGCGAGGTGAATGACGACCCCTTCGACCCGATCTCGGCGCACGCCAAGGCGCTCGTCGCCGAGCAGGGTGACGCGACGCCGATCACGTGGCTCGCCTCGAGCGATCGCTACGCCGAGAAGCTCGCCACCCCCGACGTTTCGGTGGCCGATCTGATCGGTGACATCGATCCGATCAAGGTGGCCGAGGGACGGCATCTCTCGGACGAGTACACGATTCACTTCGGCCTTTTGCCGCGCTGCCATCGCGGCATCTTCTGCATCAACGAGCTGCCCGATCTGACCGAGAAGGTGCAGGTCGGTCTCTTCAACGTGCTCGAAGAGCGCGACGTGCAGATCAAGGGCCACCAGGTGCGACTGCCGCTCGACATCCTGGTGGTCGCGAGCGCGAACCCCGAGGACTACACGAGCCGGGGTCGCATCATCACGCCGCTCAAGGATCGCTACGCCGCCCAGATCCGCACGCACTATCCCGCCGATCGAGACACCGAGCTCGCCATCGCGCGGCAGGAGGCGCACGTGCCCGAGCTGTCGGGCATCGACCTGCACCTGCCGCCGTTCATGGAGTCGATCGTCGCCGAGATCACGTTCGAGGCGCGCAGCTCGCCCGACATCGCTCAGGCGTCGGGGGTGAGCGTGCGAATGACGGTGGCGAACTACGAAACCCTGCTCGCCAACGCACTGCGCCGGGCGCTGCGCCTCGGCGAGCCCGAGGCGGTGCCCCGGGTCTCCGATCTCGCGGCTCTGCTCGCTTCGACCCAGGGCAAGATCGAGCTCGAGTACGCCGGGGCCGACACCGCTGAAGAAGAGATCATCGAGGGGCTGCTTCGGCGCGCGACGCGCCGGGTCTTCGACGAGCTGCTGACGAGCGAGGGCCTGGCCACGGTCGTCGAGGCATTCAACCAGGGCTGGCAGGTCGAGGTCGGGCCGATGATGAAGGCGGCCGACTACCTCGATGGGCTCGACGAGATCCCGGGCCTGCGCGACGCGGCGGCCCAGCTCGCCGGGGGCGATTCGTCGGCGCAGCTCGCGAGCGCGATCGAGTTCATCCTCGAAGGGCTGCACCTGCACAACCAGCTCAACAAGAGTGACGGCGAGAACGGACCCCGCTACCAGGCGGCGTGAGGGGAGGGCGTTCGCTTGCACGTGCAACGCGAGCGTCGGCATCGAAGCGAAGCCCGCCCAGGGCGGGGGCGGGTGCTGGCCCGGGAGATGAGCCGATGAGACGCCTCGATCGCGCAGTTCGGTACAGCCGCTGGGATGGCCAGCAGGCCGAGTTCTCCATGGACGTGAAGAGCGCCCTCGACGCGCTCTCTGATCTGATGATGGAGGGGCTGGACGCTCGCGAGGCCCTCGAGTGGATGCGGCGTCAGGGCTTCGAGATGGCGGGCATGAACATGCGCGTCATGGGCCTCGACGAGATGGTGCGAGAGCTGCGCGACCAGGCGCGCGAGCTCTACGACCAGTACGACATGAGCCAGGCGACCGACGAGCTGCGCCAGCGCTTCGAAGACATCATGGACCGCGAGCAGCAGGCCCAGACCGATCAGCACGGCCACGAGTCGCAGGCGCACAACGACTTCATGAACAAGCGGCACGCCGGTGACACCAAGCTCGCCGATGCGGTCGAGCGCTTTCGCGATCACGACTTCGCCGACGGCGAAGCGGGCGATGAGTTCGCCGAGCTGCTCGAAGAGCTCGACCAGCTCCGCGCCCTCGAAGAGTTCCTCGAGCAGCAGGGCCAGCGCTTTCGCGGCGCACAGCAGGCCGACTACGAGACGGCCCAGGAGGTGCGCGAGCAGATCGAGGCCCTCGAGCAGATGGCCCAGGCCCTCGAGAACGGCGACTTCGAGCCCATCTCGCCCGACGAGCTGCGCGAGATGCTCGGTGACCCCGCCGCGCAGTCCTTCATCCTCATTCGCGACCTCGAATCGAACTTCTCTCAGGCCGGGCTGCTGCGAGACGGCGAGCTCACGCCACGGGCGATTCGGCAGATCGGCGCTTCGGCGCTCGCCGACGTCTACAACCAGCTGCGCAAGGGCCTCGGGGGCGAGCACGACACGCCGAGCTACGGCGCGGCGACGCCGCGGCCCGACGAGACCAAGCCCTGGCAGTTTGGCGACCCCCTCGACGTCGACATCGTCAAGACGCTCATGAACGGCGTGAAGCGGGGCGGGACCGAGACCGATGTCGATACGGGGCTGCAGCGCGTGCGCCTCGAGATCGAAGACTTCGAGATCCGCCAGATGGATTTCTCGACCCAGACGACCACGGTGCTGCTGCTGGACATGAGCTGGTCGATGAGCTGGGCCGATCGGTTCCCCGCGGCCAAGCGCGTCGCGCTCGCAATGGATCAGCTGGTTCGGACGCGCTTCCCCCGCGACCACTTCGCGGTCGTCGGTTTCTCGACCCGCGCGCGCGAGCTCAAGATTCGCGAGCTGCCCGAGGTCTGCTGGGACATGGGCGATCCGTTCACGAATCTTCAGGAAGGGCTCATGGTGGCGGAAGACGTCATCCACCGGTTCCCCTGCGCGTCGCCCCAGATCATCGTGATCACGGACGGCCAGCCGACCGCCTACTTCGACGACGGCCAACTTCGCGTCGAGTGGCCCATGGGCATGGGCGGCATCTCGCCGCATGCGGTGGCCGAGACACTCAAGCAGGTGAAGCGCATCACGCAGCAGGGCGTCACGATCAACACGTTCATGCTCGACGATGCGCCCGAGCTCGTCGGCTTCGTCGAGCGCATGACCCAGATCAATCGGGGCCGCGCCTTCTACACGCAGCCTCATCAGCTCGGCTCGTTTCTGATGGTCGACTACATCTCGCATCGCCGGGTGCGGCGGAGCTGACGGGTGGCGACGGCATCGGCCTGGCCCAAGCGACTCGCCGGCGGCTGGCGCGGGGTGCGCCGTCGTCTACGCGGCTCGGCGCTCGCGCCCACCGGCGGGCACTGGCTGCACATCCGCATCGACGGCGCGCCAGACGAGCTCGGCGTCTCGGGCCTTTCCGGCGGCGCTCCGAAGCCGGCGCTGCTCGACTGGCTGCGCGTATTCGACCATGCAGCGCACGACCCGCGCGTGGCGGGCATCTGGCTCGAGCTGCGCGGTGAAGGGCGGAGCCCGAGCGCCGGCGCGGCCTTGCGTCGCGCGATCGACGCGTTTCGAGCCGAGGGCAAGCGGGTCGTCGCCTGGCTCGATGGGCCCGGTCTCATGCAGTACGCACTGGCGGCGCGCTGCGACGAGATCCTCGCGCCCGAGAGCGCGCGCCTGAACCTGCTCGGCCTGCGATCCGAGCAGCTCTACTTCAAGGACTTCCTCGATTCGATCGACGTGCGGCCCGACGTCGTCCACGTCGGTCGCTACAAGACGGCCGCCGAGCCCGCGACGCGTCGGGGCATGAGCGATCCTCAGCGCGAGCAGATCGGCGCCCTGCAGGACACGGTCTTCGAGTCGCTCGTCGCGGCCATCGCCGAAGGGCGGGGCCTCGACACGGCGCGCGTCCACGACCTCGTGGACGAAGCGCTCTTTCCCGCCCGCGTCGCCCTCGATGCCGGTCTGATCGACGCGTGTTGCTACGCCGATCAGGTCGAGGCCCGACTCACGCCGGGGCGCGATCGACCGGGGCGCCGCGCCGTACGCGAGACCCGGGTCGTCGAAGGCGCGCGCTACCTCGCCCTCGACGTGCGCGCCTGGGACGGCACCACCGGCCCCTACGGCCGCGCCGTCGACATCGCGTACTGGGTGCTCGCCGGCTCGATCGGCAGCGGCCCGCGCAGCGGAATCTCACTCGATGCGTTTCGACGCACGGCCGAGGCGCTGCGCACCGACCCCGCCGTTCGGGCCGTCGTGCTGCGCATCGATTCGCCCGGGGGCGACGCGCTCGCCTCCGATCTCATGCATCGCGAGCTCGTGCGCCTGCGCGAAGAGAAGCCCGTCGTCGCGAGCCTGGCCGATGTCGCCGCGTCGGGCGGCTACTACCTCGCTGCGGCCGCCGAGGAGATCCACGCCGAAGACGCATCGATCACCGGCTCGATCGGGGTCGTCGGCGGCAAGCTCGATCTGTCGAAGCTCTACGAGCGCCTGGGCATCGTCAAGGAGACCGTCGAGCGGGGGGCTCGCTCGGGGCTCTTCTCAGAGGATCGGGGCTTCAGCCCGCCCGAACGCCGGCTGCTGCGGCGCGAGCTGGGCGCGATCTACGATATCTTCCTGCGCCGCGTGGCCGACGGTCGGCGGCTCGACCGCGCGGCGGTCGAGCGGATCGCAGAAGGTCGGGTCTGGAGCGGCGCGCGGGCCCTCGAGATCGGCCTCGTCGACCGGCTCGGCGGGCCCCTCGAAGCCACCCGACGGGCGCACCGGCGCGCGGGGCTGCACGACCTCGAACGCCCCCGATTCCGCGTGCTGCCCCAGATCATGCCGTGGGAACGTCTCACCGGCTGGCTCACGGGCAGCTGAGCGCGCGCCCCCCGGCCGAGACTCGCCGGAGCCACGAGCCGCGAAGAAGCGAGTGATGCCGAGATCGTTGAAGTACGACATCCCGGGCGCCGACTGGCGCCGCACGACGACCGACCTCGATCCCGAGGACGCGTTCGCCGTGTTTCGCCCCGAGCTCGAGTCGCCCGAGCGCTTCGTCGTCGAGATCGGGTTCGGCCGCGGCGAGTTTCTGCTCGAGATTGCGCCGCGCGCGCCGCACACCGCGTTCCTCGGCGTCGAGGTGTCGTTCAAGCGGGTGCTCAAGATGGCCCGCAAGCTCGCTCGAACCGAGCTGACGAACGTGCGTGTGCTCGAAGCGCGGGGCGAGATGGTGATGGCCGAGGGCGTGCCGAAGGGGTCGGTCGACGAGGTCTGGATCAACTTCTCCGATCCCTGGCCCAAGGACCGCCACGCCAGGCGGCGCCTCGTGCAGCCGGCGTTCGTGCGCAGCGTCGCCGAGGCGCTCAAGCCCGGCGGGGTGCTCCACATCGCCACCGACGACGTGCCCTACGCCGAGCAGATCGACGAAGTGATGCGGGGCGAGTCGATGCTCCTCAATCTGCATCTGCCCGAGCGCTGGCTCGACGAAGTCGAGGGGCGACCGACCACGGGCTACGAGGCCGAGTGGCGCGCCGAAGGGCGTCCGCTGCACTTCTTCGACTATGCGCGACCGGTCGAGCAGGCCACGCCGGGCGTCGGCGACGCCGAGGTGTCGGGGTGACCCAGCCTGTGGCGGACTCGATCGCGACGCTCGACCTCGAGGGCGGAGGTGGCCGTGGGACGCGCCCGAAGCGGCCCTGCGTGCAGGACTTCTCGCGCGACGCCCTGCGAGCGCGACTGAAAGACGCCGGCCATTCGGCGTACCGAGCCGATCAGGTCGCCGACTGGCTCTATCGCCACGACGTGTCGGACCCGGCCGACATGACGAACCTGCCGGCCGAGCTGCGCGCGCACCTCGCCGAGGACTACGACGCCGAGGCCTTGCAGGTGGAGCGCGTGCAGAAGTCGCGCGACGGCACGCGCAAGCTCTTGCTGTGCACACGCGACGGCGAAGCGGTCGAGGCGGTGCTGATCCCCGAGGAGCGGCGCAATACCCTCTGCGTCTCGACGCAGGTCGGGTGCCCGCTCGCCTGCTCGTTCTGCGCGACCGGTGCGCTGGGCTTCACGCGCAACCTCACGACGGGCGAGATCGTCGATCAGGTTCGTCACGCCCGAGCGGCCCTCGATGACGACGAGTCGCTCACGAACATCGTCTTCATGGGGATGGGCGAGCCGCTGCTCAACCTGCCGGCGGTCACCGAGAGTGTACGCCTGCTCACCGACCCCAAGGCGTTCGCGATGGCCCCTCGGCGCGTGACGGTCTCGACGTCGGGTGTGCTGCCGAAGATCAAGCCGCTGCTCGAGATCGGGCCGATCAATCTCGCGATCTCACTGCACGCGACGACCGACGCCGTGCGCGATGTCCTCGTGCCGCTCAACAAGCGGTTTCCGCTCGACGCGCTGCTGCGCACGCTGCGCGAAGAGCCGCTCATCACGAAGAAGCGGCCCGTGTTCTTCGAGTACACGCTCATGAAGGACGTGAACGACTCAGTCGCCGATGCGCGCCGCCTCGCGAAGCTGCTACGCGGCATTCCGTCGAAGGTGAACGTGATCCCGATGAACCCGCACCCCGATGCAGTCGAGCAGCCCCCCGAAGACGCGGTCGTCGACCGTTTCACGGCGGAGCTGCACGATGCGGGTGTGCGAGTCACGCTGCGACGCAACCGGGGTCGCGACATCGACGCCGCCTGCGGTCAGCTCGCGGCGCGTGAGCCGCGGTCGGATCGCCTCGAAGAGCGCGGCAACACGGGCGTCTGATTCAGATCGAGTCCCAGGCGATGTCGACTTCACACGCGGCCGCGTAGAAGTCGGACGTGTCCGACGAGGGCGGGTACTCGGAGTCGAGGCTCGTCTCGTCGCCGAGCGGGGCCGTGCCCGGCGGCCGGTTCGGTGTTCGCACGGCGTCGATGCGCTTCGTGAAGCTGCCGCTCGCGAGGAACATCTCGATGTAGGTGCCGCGGATCTCGCCGGTGATCGTGAACGTGTCGCCGGGCTGGAAGCCGTTCCAGTCGGGCTCGGTGTCGATCCCGGTGAGCGTGGCCATGCCGCTCACCGTGTTGCCGCTGAACGTCAGGTCGAGATCGAACTCGATGATCGAGTCGCTGCTGCCGGCCGCCGTGGCCGAGCCCCGACGGGTCTCGAAGCAGTCGGTGCTCCCCGTCCAGGCGCCGTCGCGGTACACGCTGTTGCCGCTGCCGAGCGTCACGCGCTGGGGGAGCGGCGAGCGCGAAAAACCACCGATCAGCTCGAGATCCTCGATGTAGCTGTCGTCGCCCGGCTGGTGTCCGCTGCCATTGGTCTGGGCCGCGCCGCTGAGGGTTTCGGCCGCAACCAGCTCGCGGCCGCCCGAGCTGGTGCGGAGATCGCCGTCGAACGGCGCGGCGATGATCTGAAACTCGGCTCCGCCGCCGTTCTCGGCGATGATCATCACCTCGGTGCCGCGCAGCGACCCGAAGATCGAGACCGATTCACCCACCGTCCAGCCACCCGCGCTCTGGCCGTTCGCGTTCGCGATGACGCCGTCTGCGTCGACCTCGTTCACCACCGCGGTGCCTTCGATCGCGTTGTCGAACAGCGTGAACTCGATCTGGTCGAAGCGGACGAAGTCGTAGGTGTTCGAGCCGTTGTTGTAGATCGAGTTGCCGTACATCTCGCTCGCAACCCAGTCGCCGTCGGCGAAGCCGTCTGGGGCCGATCCGCCTCCGCCGCCCCCGCAGCCAGCGAGGCCGAAGCCCGCCGGGAGGGCGAGGAGCAGCAGCAGCGAGATCCACATCTTCTTCATGGCGAGTCGGTCTCCGGGGGTCGAGGCGCAGCCCGGTCTCGGCTGTCGCGCGTCTTCCGCTGGCCCCAAGGATCGGGCACCCGGCCGCCGGGATCGAGGGCCCGGGGGCTTTCCGCCGGCGTCGGCGGATCGAGGCGCATCCGGCACAGGTGGACGGTTGCAGTGCTTCCGGACGAATTTCGCTCGTCGGACCCCCGAGGCATTCGTCTCGCGTCAAGGAGGGGTCTCGAGACGCCGATGTGACAAGCGAGGAGGGCCTGCCTCGCATGCTGTATGCGGTTGGCGACATCCACGGCGAGAACGAGAAGCTCGGTGAGCTGCTCGCGCAGCTGCCGCTCGAGGAAGGCGACAAGCTCGTCTTTCTCGGCGACTACGTCGATCGTGGCCCCGACTCACGGGGCGTCGTCGATCGCTTGATCGAGCTGCAACGCCACCACGAGTGCATCTTCCTGCTCGGCAACCACGAGTCGATGATGCTCGACTTCCTCGGATGGCACGACGAAGCGTATTTCGGCGGCGACGCGTTCCTGATGAACGGCGGCGACCGCACGCTGGCGAGCTATGGCTACTTCGACCGCGAGAACCCCGACCGGGCGACCTTTCGCCTGCCCAAGGACCACGAGGATTTCTTCCTCTCGCTGCGCCTGCACTACACCGAGGCCGACTACCTGTTCGTGCACGCGGGGCTGGGGCGCGACGAGCTGCAGGGCGACGACATGAGCTTCGCGCTGCGCAAGTCGCGCGTCGAAGACCTGCTCTGGAACCGAACGACCGCCGATCTACCGCATGATCTCGGTGTCACGATCGTCTATGGCCATACGCCGGCCGAAGACTTCGGAGTGCGGTGGAATCTGCCGTTCTCGGTAGGCATCGACACCGGCGGCGTCTACGGCGGCCCCCTCACCGCGATCCGCCTGCCCGACGAGACCGTCTTCCAGGTCTGACCCGCACAGCGGCGCCCGCGCCGAGAATGTCCTCCGCGTCCGCCGGATCGGGCTCGTCGCCCGCTGGCCGCGCGCGCATCCCTCGTGAATGGTGTCCAAGGATGCTCTGCAGAACTCGCCCGACGCATGCGAAAGCAGCTCTGAGGCGTGATCTCGACGGCCGATCAGCAGAATCGAGCGCCTGACGCTTCTGCTCTGGCGAACCTCTACGCCGTGCGACACGAGTTCATGCCACCGGGAGCGAGCGCTGCGCTGTGACCGAGGCGTCCCGAGGCCGGGGCAGGCGGGGGGACCGCGCGCAGTTCGCAGGCGCGACGTGCGGAACATACGAGCTTCCCAGGCAGATCGCGCCGAGAATGTCTGAGCACGGTGCCCCCGCCTGCCCCGGCCCTGGCACGGCGGACGGGCCTGCCGCGCGCAGTTCGCAGGCGCGACGTGCGCAGCGAACGAGCTTCCCCGGCCGGTCGCACCGAGAATGTCTGAGCACGGTGCCCCCGCCTGCCCCGACCCTGGCACGGTGGACTGTGCAGAGGTCGCCTAGCTGGCGACGGGCCCGGCGACCGCGCCTTCGCTGCGCTTCTTGAGCTTCGGCACCGTGAGCTTGGTGCCCGGGCTCAGCGTCTCGAAATCGATGTCGGGGTTGTACTGACGCAGGAGCCAGAGCGGCACGTCGAAGCGGCGGTGCGACAGGATCCACGCGCTGTCGCCGGAGCGCACGCGATGGGTCTCGACGCCGTCGATCTCCCACTCGTCGAAGAAGCCCTCCTGCAGCGAGCGGTGGTACGCGACGCGGCGCGCCTCGAACTCTTCGGGCGTCGCGTTCGAGAAGTCGAGGCGGATGCGGCGATGCACGATGACGTGCTCGCCGTAGCGCATGTCGTTCACCTGTCGGACGCGACTGGTGCGCACGCCGAGCCAGTCGGCGTAGTGGCCGAGGGTCTCGTTCGACTGCACCTCGATCGTGCCGTCGGTGGCGACGGTGTAGTCACTGGGGTCGGCGATCAAAGCGGCGGCATCCGACTCGGGCTGGGCACCGAGGGCCGGGGCGAGCGCCGGGTCGAGGTTCGCTGCGACCGTCTCGCCATCGACCACGGCCTCGGCGGCGATGGCGCCGGGCTGCAGGGTCGGCTTGGCGGTCCGCGAGGGCGTCAGCTGCGGCTGGCTTTCGGGATGCTCGGCGGCCTTGGCCGTCTGACCGGGAGCGGCCGGGCTCGTGACCGCGTCGACCTTGAGCACCTGGCCGACCTGGATCCGGTTGCGATTGCGCAGTCGGTTGTGCGCGAGGAGCTCGCGCTCGGTCATGCCGAACTGCTTGGCGATCTTCCAGATCGTATCGCCGGGCTGCACGGTGTAGCGGCCGTCGGGCGGCGGCGTCATCGGCTCGATGACGACTTCGCGGCGCACCGAGGCGAGCTGGGATCCACCCGACTCGGGCGGCAGCCGGAGCTTCTGGCCCGCGCGAATGCGATGGCTCGAGACCAGCCCGTTCAGGTGTTTCAGCGTGCTGACCCGCGTGCCGTAGCGCGCGGCGATCGTCGAGAGCGTCTCGCCGCGGCGGATCACGTGATAGGTGTCGCGCACCTGCCGCGCGTGTCGCTGATCCTGCGGGACGGAGGCCATCGAGACCTCGAGGGGCTGGGGCAGCGCATGGGCCGGGACGCGCAGCTCGTAGCCGCGCGGCATGTACTTGGCGCCCGTCCAGACCGTGTTGCGCAGGGCCGGGTTCGCCTGCTTGAGCGTCTGCAGGTCGACGCCAATCGCCTTCGAGATGGTCTTCGGTGTGGCGTGAAAGGGCAGCTCGATCGTCTCGAAGCGCGTCGGCGTGTGCAGCTCGAGGTCGCCGAAGTAGCGCTCGGGGTTGGCCGCGATGCGCGACGCGGCGATGAACTCGACGTAGAAGTTGCGCGATGCGAAGCCGAACGTGCGACTGCGGTAGCGCCGCACGATCGTCTCGATGTCGTCGGTGCCGAGCTTGCGCTTGGCGCGACGCATGCCCGACGCGCCGTGGTTGTACGCGGTGATCGCGAGCGGCCAGCTGTTGAGCACGCGGTAGTTCTGCTCGAGCAGCCGCGCGGCCGCGACCGTCGCCCGGTAGGGGTCGAGGCGCTCGTCGACGACGTGGTCGACCTGCATGAATCGACGCCCGGTCGAGCGCGTGAACTGCCACAGGCCCGCGGCCCCGACGTGCGAATAGGCGTGCGGGGTGTACGACGACTCGACGTGGGGCAGGGCGGCGATCTCGGGCGGCAGCCCCATCTCGTCGAGGGTCGAGCGGATGTGCCCGATGTAGGCGCCCGAGCGGATCACGCCGGCGCGGAACTTGTCGGCCTGGCCGAGCTGGAAGCGCAGCCGCCGCGAGGCCTGGCCGAGCTCTTCGTTGGTCACATCGGGCCCGAAGAGCGCGAGCACGCGCTCTTCTTCGGCCGAGAGGCCGCTGCGCTTGCCGCGCGCGAGCTTCTGCAGGATCGCCTTGTAGTGGCGCTTGCGCGCGTCGGTGTGCCGCTGTCGCGTGCGGCGCGAGCCCTTCGGCAGCGTCGTGACTTCGTACACGACATCGAGCCGGCGATTGTCGTGGATCAGGCCGCCCGTCGTCGGCACCTCGGTATAGATGCGCGTCCAGAACGCGACATCCTTCTCGAGGCCCGCCGGCACCGTGAAGGCGCTGGGGCGCTTCGCGGGTGCAGAAACGGCGTGGGCCGCCGGCCCGACGAGGGCGAGACAGAGCAATACGATCGACGATTGGATGCAGAGGAGTCGTGTCATGGCCACGCCGCACTCATCGGCAACTCCGCGCAGAATCTGAGCGTACTCGGCACGCTTCCCGCCCCTTCCTTCCGATCGAATGCCGACGGGCCCGCGGGGCCAGCCGAGCATCCCTGCGCACACGTCGACGCTTCGCGCCGGCCAACGGGTGCGGGCTTTTTCGTACGGGGGGTGGGTTGTTTCGACGCGCCTCGCGCCCGGGTCGTTCCCGGCCGGTCGCGATCGCGCGTCGAGTTGGTCACGCCGGGGGGCGGCGCGTCTTACGGGTATAGCGGAAGGGGGCGGGCAACGGTCGCCTCCGCTCAGCGCTTGCGCCCCTTCTGTCGCGACTTGCGGGCCTGGCGCCGCTTGTTCTTGTTCTTCGACTTCGTCTTCTGGCTCTTCATCTTGCCCGTCTTGCCGCCGCCCATGCCGGGCATCCCGCCCATCAGAGCGGCCGGATCCATGCCCATGCCACCGGGCATCCCGCCGGGCAGGCCGGGCATCGCGCCCGCCGCCCCCCCGCCGAGACCGGGCATTCCTCCGCCCAGTCGCGAGAGCAGGCCGCCGGGCTTGCCCATCTGGCCCATCATCTCGCGCATCTGCCGAAACCGGCCCAGCAGGTCGGTGACCTCCTTGGCCTTGCGTCCGCTGCCCTGAGCGATGCGCGCGGCGCGGCTCTTGTCGATCAGGTCGGGCTTCTGCCG
This sequence comes from Myxococcota bacterium, assembly GCA_965250285.1. Lineage (GTDB taxonomy): Bacteria > Myxococcota_A > UBA9160 > UBA9160 > UBA4427 > CAYYSY01. Next base: position 2,715,612 of record OZ252299.1, on the reverse strand, counting down.
CTCCTGCCGCGTCATCGACGAGATCATCGCCTCGACCTTGCGCAGCTCGGTGTCCTCGACCTGGTCGGCCATGCCGCCGAACATGGGCAGCTTGCCGAAGACGTCCTTCAGCGGGCCCATCTTCTGGATCGTCTTCAGCTGCGTGAGCAGATCGTCGAGCGTGAACTGCCCTTTGAGCATCCGCTCGGCGTCTTCTTCGGCCTGCTTCTCGTCGACGACCGACTCGAAGTCCTTCACCAGGCCGACGATGTCGCCCATGCCGAGGATGCGGCTGGCCAGGCCCTCGGGCCGGAACTCCTCGAGCCGATCGACGGCCTCGCCGGTCCCGATGAACTTGATCGGGACGCCGGTCACGGCCTTGAGGCCGAGCGCCGCGCCGCCGCGTGCGTCGCCGTCGAGCTTCGTCAGCACGACGCCATCGACGTCGATGCGATCGCTGAAGGTCTGCGCGACGTTGACCGCATCGCGACCCATGAGCGCGTCGCACACGAGCAGCGTGTTGGCCGGCTCGACCGCGGCCTTGATCTCTTCGAGCTCCTGCATCAGCTCGTCGTCGACGGCGAGGCGGCCCGCCGTGTCGTAGATGATCGCGTCGCGTCCCTCGGCCTTCGCGCGCTCGCGTGCCCGGGCGCAGATCGAGGGCGGCGCTTCGCCTTCGTCCCCCGCGTGCACGGGCACGTCGATCGAGGCGCCGAGGGTCTTCAGCTGATCGACGGCGGCCGGGCGATAGACGTCGGCGGCCACCAGCAGCACCTTGCGACCCTGCTGGGTCAGGTGTCGTGCGAGCTTGGCGGCGATCGTCGTCTTGCCGACGCCCTGCAGCCCGAGCAACATCACGCTGGTCGCGCCGCGCGCCTTTTCGAGGCTCGGGTCGACCGGGCCCATGAGCTCGGCGAGCTCCTGCTCGGCCATGCGGATGAAGTGCTCGCCCGGCGAGACCTTCATCCGATTGCCCTTGGCATCGATGACGCGGGTCTCGACCTTCGAGCCGAGCGTGCGAGTCTTGACCTTCTCGAGGAAGTCCTTCGCGACGGCGAAGTCGACGTCGGCCTCGAGCAACGAGCGCCGGACGTCGCGCAGCGCCTCGTCGATGTTCGCTTCGGAGAGCTCGCGGACGCCGCGCAATCGCTCGCTGGCGTTCTTGAAGCCCTCGCTGACGGTTTCGAGCACGGTTCCCTCCGAGCGCGGCATGGTAGCGGACAGTCGCCGCCGAGCCGCTCGGTGGCCGACCGCCCCGCCGCGCGCGGGCGCCGGGAATCGACCGTCGCGCCCTTGCCCGGCCCGGCGCCCGAATGCATGATTGGCGGCTGCGCCGAGGCTGCCCCGGCGCAACCAGACGACACGATGCGCCCGGGTCCGCGAGATCGGACGGCGCGACGGGAGGGAGCCGATGGCCGTCGAGGTCGAGGCGCAGATCACGGGCAACATCTGGAAGATCGAGACGACCGTCGGCACCGAGGTCGAAGAAGAAGACGTGCTCCTGATCATCGAGTCGATGAAGATGGAGATCCCGCTCGAAGCGCCGTGCGACGGCACCGTGAGCGAGATTCGCGTCGCCGAAGGGCAGAGCATCGAAGAGGGCGACATCCTCGTCGTCATCGAGGACTGATCGCGAGGTCGAGGAGCCCCCATGGGTCGGGAGCTGAGGGCGAGCCTGCTCGGGGTCCGCGACCGCGAGCGCGCGCTCGAGCGGCTCCGCACACATGCGCAACACGACCTGCTGCTGACCGAGCTCGTGGCGGCCGTCGGGCGGCCGATGCGACGCGGTGAGGTCACCCCCGAGATCGTGACGTTGTGGCGCGGGCGCGAGATGGCGTCGTTCGCAGCCGTACGCCCGACGATCGTGCTCGCCCACGACATGCCCGAGGAGGGCATCGAGCTCGTCCTGCCCTTCATCGATCGCCTGCAGACGGGGCTGCTGAAGAGCGGTCGCCCGCTGGCGGACCAGCTGTGGAAGCGCCTCGAGGAGCGGGGCCGCCGCTCGCTGGTCGATCGCACCGAGACCTCCTACCGCCTCGCACTCGGGGAGACCGAGGCCGGACCTTGCCCGGCGCATCCGGTGCGCGAGGCCGAGTCGACCGACCTCGAAGACCTCGTATTCGCGGCCCGCGCGAGCCTGCGCGAGGAGCAGCGCCCCGATCCCTTCGATGGCGACCCGACCGGCTTTCGCCGCTGGGTGCTCTCACGGGTGCCGCGCGCGCGCGTCGTCGACGTCGACGGGCGCCCGCGCTTCGTCGCGTACGCCGACGTACGGCGGCCCGAGGGATGGCTCGTGCAGGGCGTCTACACCTGGCCCGACGCGCGCCGCCGCGGGCTCGCCCGCAGCGGCATGCGTCGCCTGATCGAAGAGGCGCGGGCGGCCAGCGCCGATCACATCCAGCTCGCCGTCGTCGACGGCAATGCGCCGGCGATCGGTCTGTACGAGCAGCTCGGCTTCGAGGCGTTCGACTCGCTGCGGACCGTGCTCTTCTTGTGAGCCCGGCCATCGCTTCGCGCGCCGCTGCCGGGGCGCGCCTGAGCGTGTTGAAGCCGCCGAGCTGCGTCGGGTAGCATCCCGATCCACAACGAAGAACGCGACTCAACGCGATCCCGATTTCACCCCAAGGAGCGTCGCCCGGACGACGCGGAGGTCCCCCCAAGATGGGTCTGCTCGACGGAAAGGTCGTCATCATCACTGGTGCCGGAGGCGGCATCGGACGCACGCATGCACTCGCCATGGCCGCCGAAGGCGCGGCGATCGTCGTGAACGACCTCGGTGGCGCGCGCGACGGATCGGGCTCGGGCAGCGCCATGGCCCAGCAGGTCGCCGATGAGATCAAGGCGGCCGGCGGCGAGGCCGTCGCGAACTACGACAACGTCGCCACCACCGAGGGGGGCGAGGGCATCCTCAAGACCGCCGTCGACGCGTTCGGCAAGGTCGACTGTCTGATCAACAACGCCGGCATCCTGCGCGACAAGAGCTTCGCCAAGATGACCGAGGACCTCTGGGATCCCGTGGTGGCGGTCCACCTGAAGGGCACGTACTGCGTGACCCACCCGGTCTATCTCCACATGAAGGAGAGTGGCAACGGGGGTGTCATCATCAACACGTCCTCGACGTCGGGCCTGAACGGCAACTTCGGTCAGACCAACTACGGCGCCGCGAAGGCGGGCATCGCCGGCTTCACCCGCTGCCTCGCCCTCGAAGGGGCGCGCTACGGCGTGCGTGCGTTCATTCTGGCCCCGGTGGCGCACACCCGGCTCACCGAAGATCTGCCGGGCTTCGACCAGGACGCCGCGGCCAAGAAGTACGCGCCCAACCTCGTGTCGCCGCTGCTCACGTATCTCGCGAGCGACCTGTCGAAGGATCAGAACGGCACGACGTTCTTCTGTGGCGGTGGGCGCATCGCCGAGATGAAGGTCGTGACGGCGCCGGGCATCACGAAGGAAGACGACGGCGGTCTGTGGACGCCCCAGGAGATCGCCGACAAGATGAAGGCCGGCGAGATCCTGCTCCCGGAATAGCTTTGGCGTAGCCAACCAAAACGGCTCAGCGGAGGCCGGCAGGGGATCCGCCCTGTCGGCCTTCTGCGTTTCATTGCTGCCCCACAGGGTGCGTGGTACAAACGCCCGACATGGCCGACGACCCCGCCCAGCACGACGAAGACGGCACGAAGACGCCAATGGGCGGCGATGGCCGCGCTGCCGGTGGCCCCGCCGTGATCGCGTTGGGGGACCGCGCGGGGCGAAACGACAAGAAGCCCGATCCGCCGCGCGCCTCGATCGAGGTGGGCGACCTCGCGCCGAGCGCCGATCCGACCTCGTCGATGGCGGCGCGCTTCAACTTCTTCTTTCGCTGGTTCGGCAAGCGGTTCTTCGGCCACTTCGATCTCGATGATCGCCAGGTCGAAGAGCTGCGGGCCCTCGAGGCGCAGGGCGCCGTCATCTACGTGATGCGGTACTCGAGCCGACTCGACTACCTGCTCTTCAATTGGCTCTTCCTGCGCGATGGCCTGCGGCTCTCGAGCTTCGCCAACGGCATCGTCTTCACCTACTACAAGCCGATCTTCACCGTGTTGAAGCAGGTGTTGACCCGGCGCCGGGGCGCGCCGCTCGAGATTCAGCACAGCGAGGATCAGAGCCGGGTGCGCGCCATCGTCCGAGAGCGCGGCTCGGCCTTTCTCTTCTTGCGCACCCGACGTCTGCGCACGTTCTTGCGCGGCGTTCGGCGCCAGAAGCAGCGCCGCGACGAGCTCGATCTGCTGCTCGAGGTCGTGCGCGAGGCGCGCGAGAGCAACAGCCCGGTGTCGGTGGTGCCGCTCTCGATCTTCTGGCGCAAGGGGCCTCGACGCGAGAGCCGCTTCCTCAACCTCGACTACGGCAGCCTGGCCCGTCCCTCCGATCTCGCGAAGGTCACGTCGTTCTTCGCGACGTATCGGTCGCTCTCGGTGAAGGTCGGCGACGCCATCGACGTGAACGGCTTCGCGGCGACGCGCCCCGACGACTCGCCCGAGCGCCTCGCCCGCACCATGCGGCGCACGATCCTGATTCATCTGTATCGCGAAGAGAAGGTCGTGGTGGGTCCCACGCTGCGCTCGCCCCAGCACGTGCTGCGCGAGGTGCTCGAGGATCGCGGCGTGCGTTCGGCCATGGCACAACGCGCCCGTGACAAGAAGTCGTCGCCCGAGCGCGCCGAGCGCGAGGTCGAGAAGATGGTGCGCGAGATCGCTGCGCGCATGAATTCGACCCTGCTCGCGCTGATGGCGGGCGCGGCCACCCTGGTGTTCCGGCGGCTGTTCTCGTCGTTCGAGGTGACGGGCCTCGAGAAGGCGGTCGAGAAGGCGAAGAGCGATCCGCTCGTGCTCGTGCCCAGCCATCGCAGCTACTTCGACTTTCTGATCGTCAGCTGGCTCTTCTACCGAAACCACCTCGTCCCGCCGCACATCGCCGCGCGCGAGAACATGGCGTTTGGTCCGTTCGGGCTGCTCTTTCGGGCCTCGGGCGCGTTCTTCCTGCGCAAGGCGTTCGACGACCCGCTCTACAAGCAGGTGTTTCGAGCGTACGTCGCCTATCTCGTGCGGGACGGATACAACCAGGAGTTCTTCATCGAGGGCGGGCGCTCGCGCACCGGCAAGACGCTGCCGCCGCGCCTCGGCATGCTGACCTGGGACGTCGATGCGTTCCTCGAGAGCAGTCGCCGCGACCTCTACATCGTGCCGATCGCGATCACGTACGAGCGGCTCGTCGAAGAGTCGGGCATGGTCGGCGAGCTCGAAGGCGAGAAGAAGACCGAGGAGAGCATGGTCGGGTTGTTCAAGGCCCGAAAGGTGCTCGAGCGCCGCTTCGGCTCGGTGCACGTGCACTTCAGCAAGCCGATCTCGCTCGCCGACGCCATGGGCGATCAGCGGCCGCGCTTCGCTGCCAGCGTGATCGGCGAGATCGATCAGCTCGTCTCGGGTGAGGTCGACGGCGCCGGGGACGACGTGGATCCCGTGCAGGAGGAGCGCCGCGCCTTCATCGACGATCTCGGTCACCAGATCGTCGAGCGCATCAACTGGTCGTTCGTCGTCAACGCGACGTCGGTCGCCGCCGCCGTGCTGCTCGGGAGCCCGCATCGCGGGCTCCGGCGGGCCGAGCTGGTCGAGCGCATGCAGCAGGTCGTCGCGCTGCTCAAGCTGCAGGGCGTCGCGTGTACGACCGCCCTCGAGGCCGACGTCGACGACTTCTCGGAGTCGATCGGGTTCCTGCTGCGCAGTGATCTCGTGGTCGAGGCCGACGGCGGTGAGGGGGACATCCTCTACTACGAGCCCTCACGCCGCAGGGCCCTCGACATCTATCGAAATTCGCTCGCCCACTATCTGACCGTGCCGAGCATCATCGCGCGCAGCGTCCTGCGCGGCGCGACCCGCGCGCAGATCACCGACGATGTCGCCTTCTGGTGCGAGCTGCTCTACATGGAGACGTTCGTGCCCGAGCTCGAACGTCGCGCCGAACGGGTCGACGCGTTCCTGCGCCAGTTCGAGCGCGCGCGCTGGGTCGAGATCGAAGACGGCGTGGTGCTCTCGACGCCGCGGGGCGAGCCGATGCTGCAGTGCCTCGAGCGTCAGACGCGCGGCGCGATCGAGTGCTACGAGGCGGCGCTCCGCGCGATCGACGAAGCGGGCGAGCCGATCGAGAAGCGGGCGTTCAGCACCGCGGCCCAGGCCGCGTTCGAGCGAGCGGTCCTGCTGGGCGACGCCGAGTGTGCCGAGGCGGCGAACCCGTCGACGTTCGACAATGCCGCGCAGCTGCTCTGCCGCCGCGGCGTGCTCGTGCTCGAAGAGGCTGCACCGCCCGACGAGCCGCCGCGGGGTCGTTTCGGGCGCAAGCGGCGCGCCAAACCGCCGGCCCGAGTCTACGCCCCTGGGGAGCGGGCGGCCGAGCTCGCGCCGCTGCTCGAGCGGCTGGCGGCGTCGAGGGCCCCCCGTTAGGCTGCGCCCCCCATGGATCCCACCGACATCATCGACTTCGACAAGGGCGGCGGTCTGGTGACCGCGATCGCTCAGGACGACACCACCGGTGAAGTGTTGATGGTGGCGTACATGAACCCCGAGTCGGTCGCGCGCACGCTCGAGATCGGCGAGGTCGTGTACTGGAGCCGCAGCCGCAAGAAGCTCTGGCACAAGGGCGAGGAGAGCGGGAACGTCCAGAAGCTGAAGGGCATGTACGTCGACTGCGACGGCGACGCCCTCGTGCTGAAGGTCGAGCAGATCGGCGGGGCGGCCTGCCACACGGGCAAACGCAACTGCTTCTACCGCCGGATCGATCAGGGTGAGATCGAGGACGTCGGCATGCAGGTGTTCGACCCGGACGAGGTCTACAAGAAGTGAGCGAAGGCGAAGCCCACAAGCTGATGCTCGCGCTGCCCAAGGGCAGCCTGCAGGAGACGACGCTGCAGCTCTTCGCGAAGGCGGGCTACCAGATTCGCGTCGCCTCGCGGTCGTACTACCCGACGATCGACGACCCCGAGATCGAGTGCATCCTGATCCGGCCGCAGGAGATGGCGCGCTACATCGATCAGGGCGTCATGGACTGCGGGATCACCGGCGCCGATTGGGTGATCGAGAGCGGCGCCGACGTCGAGGAGCTCGCCGACCTGCGCGCGCCCTGGCCGAACTACGGCCCCGTGCGCTGGATCCTCGCCGCGAAGCAGGGCTCGCCCTTCGAGAGCGTCCACGACCTGCAGGGCAAGCGCATCGCGGCCGAGGTCGTCGGTCTGACCGAGAAGTACTTCCGTGAGAAGGGCGTCGAGGCCCAGATCGAGTTCAGCTGGGGCGCGACCGAGGTCAAGCCGCCCGTGCTGGCCGACGCGATCGTCGACGTGACCGAGACGGGCTCGAGTCTGCGTGCCAACAACCTCAAGGTGCTCGACACGCTGATGGTGAGCACGCCGCGCTTCGTCGCCAATCGAGACGCGGCCAAGGACGAGTGGAAGCGCGACAAGATGGACCGGCTGCTGATGCTGCTGCGCGGTGCGATCGCCGCCGCGACGAAGGTCGGCCTCGGGATGAACGTGCAGCGCGACCACCTCGACGCCGTGCTCGCGATGCTGCCCGACGCCGGCGCACCCACGGTGTCGACGCTGGCAGACGAGGCCTGGGTCGACGTCTTCGTCGTGATCGAGGAGCAGCTCGTCCGCGACCTCGTGCCGAAGCTGCACGCCGCCGGCGCGACCGCGCTGGTCGAGACGCCGCTCAACAAGTTCATCGATTGACGTCATGAAGGCGGCTCGCCTCGCGTCGGCCTTCGCGAGCTACGCGAAGATCGCGTGGTGGGGCCTCGTTGCGCCGCGCACGCCGCTCGAGAAGAAGGCTCTCGTCATCGTGCAGGCCGTCGTCCTGCGGCCGGGCGAGGGTGGGGTGCCGGAGGTGCTGCTGGCCGTGCGCAGCGACCTGGTCGGCTGGGAGCTGCCCGGAGGCACCCCCGAGCCGGGCGAAGATCTCGAGCAGGCGCTCGTGCGCGAGCTGCGCGAAGAGACCGGGCTCGAGATCGAGGTCGACCACCACGTCGGTGACTACGTGCGCGACGGCTTCCGCCCGCACACCGCGCGGGTGTACCGCTGCCGCGTCGCGTCGGGTACACCCCGGCCGAGCAGTGAGAACCTCGCCGTGCGATTCGTCCCGGTCGACGCGCTGCCCGACGAGCTCTTCCCCTGGTACCGCGCGCCGCTCGCCGACGCCCTCGAAGACCGCGTCGATCCGGTCGTTCGGCGCGAGCATCAGGGCGTCGAGGCCATCTGGGCCGGCATGAAGATCGACCTGCGGATGCGCATGCGCGACGAAGCCGACTGAGCGCCTCTCATCCGCGCCCCGTAACGACGACGGCCCCCTCGAAACGAGGGGGCCGTCTGGAGCAGCCTTCGAGGTGCCCCGTCAGGCACGCTCGATGGGTTGAGTCATTCGAGTGATTCGAAGGTCTGCCGGATCCTGTGCGTCGTGGCTCAGCGACGCTGCTCGCGCAGCCCGCTGGCCTCCCACTCCTTCGAGAGCTGCTTCAGCTTGCGCGAGAACTCGTCGAACGGGTCGTCGAACGAGAGGATGATCTCGGTGGTGCGCGGGATCTCGTCGCCGTTCAGCAACCCGCGGTAGCGGTTGAGGTTCGCGAGGATCGCCTCGGCGACCTTGAGCGCGCGCTTCTCGGTCTTGATCAGCGGCGACTGCAGGGTGTAGACGTTGTTGCGGCCCCAGAGGCTCTCGTCGCGCACGATCGCGATCTCACGGTACACGCCGTTGATCGGGTCGAAGTTGTACTCGACGCGGACCTCCTTGAAGATGTCGGAGTTGCCCGTGTAGAAGCCGCGTTCCTTCTCCACCTTGCCGAGCTGTCGGCAGCGGGGGCAATAGAACGTGTCACCGTGATTGAGCAGGAACACGCCCTTGGCGTAGTCCTCACAATCGGTGTTCTCGCAGTATCCGACGCCGCGCTTCATGCTGGCCATCCCGGTTTCGGATGCCTCCTGGCTCGCGCTTCTGGCCGACTGGCCGCTGGGCCAGGGTCGGTGCTCGAGCCGACTCGGAGCGCCCCCTGTCGGGTTGCTCCAGAAATGCCGACGGTCCCGTTTCTCGATGCTGCCGGGGCCGTCCCGGGCTTAGATCGCAAGTGCCATGCCACCTGCGATCACTTCGTTCGCGTCTCTATCCCGGCGGGTCGTCCGATCGCGAATTCGGACACTTGTGCCGGCTGTTGCGTTCGCTCTGCGCGCTGCTCAGCCGCCGCCCGACGGGGTCGCCGCCGATGCGATCGGTGCCGAGGGGGCCCGAGCGGCGCGAATGAGACATTCACTGCCGCCCCGCGTGGACCCCGCAAATTCCTTCACCCTCTGTGCGCTCCTCGTGCACCCCTTGTGGTCCACTCGCTTGGCCGGTTGGCCACCTGCTGTCGCATGACAGCCGGGGCCGGCCCCGCTCGGCTCAGGGGTCGCGGCACGCAAAGCCGCGGTCCTGGGCCCGTCTGAGTGCCGCTTCGAGCGCCCGTGGCTGGACGCCTCGCTGCGCTGGATTGCTGTTCGGGTGGACGAGCCTGGGGTTCGGGGAGGAAGCGTCCGGGCCCGACCCGGCCGCTGCCACCGACTTGATACCCCGCTGCCAAGCAGGCTGTCAACCACCGTCTCTCTGATGTCGGCGGGCCTGCCGAGTGTGCGCTGGCCGCGCTTCAGCCGTCGCCGCGCCGGCGATTGCGCTCGCGCACGAGAGCGAGGCCATAGCCCACCAGTGTGACGAGGGTGACGGCGTAGGCGGCGATCAGATAGCTCACGGGGCGCCCTCCTCGGCCATCTGACGGGCGTCCCGCGCGCGCAGATTCTCGACGCTCCAGCGCAGCAGCAGCAGATAGACGAAGGCGAAGAAGAGGGCCAGGTTGCCCATCAGGAACGGCCAGCCCATGCCGTCGCCGAGGCTGCCTCGCTCGAGGTTCTCGGGGTGCATCGAGCGATTGTCGAAGATTTCGATGATGTAGTAATTGAGGGGAATCAGAACCACGCCGACGATCCCGTACACCGAAGCGAACCGCGCCGTGCGCGGGCCCGGGCCGGCGAAGTTGCGGAGCAGCAGGTACGCGAGATAGACGAAGAAGAGCAGGAGCGTCACCGTGAGCCGGGGGTCCCACGACCACCAGCGGCCCCAGGTGCCCTTCGCCCAGATCGGCCCGGTGATCAGCATCAGGATGCAGAAGATCACGCCGACCTCGGCCCCCGCGATCGCGAGTCGGTCCCACTCCTCGCGGCCTCGCGCCAGATACACGCCGCCCGCGACCGCGGTCACGACGAAGCCGAGGTAGGTGCCGTACGCGAGCGGCGGGTGCACGTAGAGGATCTTCTGGATCACGCCTTGCACCGAGTCGATCGGCGCCTGCACGACGGCCCAGCCCCAGACCAGCGCCAGCACCACCATGACGATGCCGAGGGGACCGATGGAGCGCTGGATGCGCGCCTCGAGGATGCTCTCGTCCGATTGTGCGAGACCGCTCATCGGGTCTCTCCTCTTGCGTCCGCCGAGCGCGGACTATTCATCGAGAATCAGGTCGAAGCCGAGGAACCCGACCACGAGGTAGATGCCGTCGACCACGATCAGGAGCTGGACGGCGGCGAAGGGTAGGGGATCGCCGGCGAGCACCGCGAGCGTGCCGCCCACCGCACCGGCGAGCACCGGGAACAGTGCGGGCAGCAGCAGGATCGGCAGCAGCACCTCGCGAAAGCGCGTGCGAACCGACATGCACGCGAACAGCGTGCCGATCGCGCAGAGCCCGAGGAGGCCGAGCCCGACGACGACCGCGAGCGGACCGACATGCGCCCACAGGCTGACGTCGAAGAGCACGGCGAACGCGAACGTCGTCATCGCCGCCGTGATCGAGACCAGCACGAAGTTCGCCGCGGCCTTGCCGAGGAACACGTGGCCGCGATTGCCCGGCACGCCCATCAGGTTCGCGAGCGCGTCGTTCTCGAGCTCGAGGGCGAACGACCGGTTCAGGCCGAGCAGCGCCGAGAAGACGAAGGCCGTCCACAAGAGCCCAGCCAGCGCCTCGCGCAGCGCATCGTCGTCGAGGGTCGGCAAGGCGAAGTGAAACACCATGGCCATCAGCAGAGCGAAGAGCGCCATGGCCACGACGCGGTCGCGCGAACGCCACTCGGTGACGAGATCCTTGACGAGGACGGCGAGGGCGACGTTCATGCGCGGGCCCCCGCGACCTCGGCGTAGCGCGCGGCCAGCGCGTCGGCCGACGTCGTCGCCGCGTCGGCGTGCAGCGCGACGCGGCCGCCCGACAGGACGAGCACCGTGTCGCAGAGCTCGGCGGCCTGGCGCACGTCGTGGGTGACGAGCACGAGGCCGTGTCCCGCATCGCGGAGCGCACCGACCCGCGCGGCGAGGCGCTCGGCCGCGGGCAGGTCGAGGCCGGTGAAGGGCTCATCGAGCAGTACGAGCGCGGGGTCGTGCACGCGCGCCCGGGCGATCGAGAGGCGCTGGGCCATGCCGCGCGAGAAGGTCCCCGCGCGTCGGTCCGCCACCTCGGCGAGGCCTTCCTCCTCGAGCAGCGTGCGCGCACGGCCGCCCGGGTCGGTGACGCCATGCAGGCGCCCGACGAAGGCGAGGTTCTCGGCCGCGGTCAGCTCGGGGTAGAGCAGGGTGGCGTGCCCGAGGTAGCCGACGTCGCCGCGCCGGTCGGCGCCACTGCTTCGCGCGATGCGCCCAGCCGTCGGGCGCGCGAGCCCGGCGAGTAGCTTGAGGAGCGTGCTCTTGCCGGCGCCGTTCGGGCCGACGACGCCAAGGACGTGATGACTCACGACGTCGAGGTCGATGCCGCGCAGCGCCGTGACCGCGCCGAAACGCTTCTCGATGCCCCGGGCCTCGAGCAGCGTGCGGGTCACGACGGGGTGAGCTCCCCGCCGCAGTGGCTGCAGAATTGCCAGTCGGGCTCGACCCGTCCGCCGCAGTGCGGGCAGAATGCGCCCCGGGCCGGAGCGCTCGGTTCGGTCGCCTCGCCGGCGCCTTGGCCTTCGGCGGTGGCCCCACTCGACGCGGCCGAGCCGGTCGTGGCCTCGCTCGCGGCGCGGCTTGCTCGCTCGGCGCGCACCAGCTCGATGGCCTCGGCGCGGAGCTTGGCCCGCATCTCCGCGTGATCCTGCTCCGAGACCTTCCCGGTCTCGAGGTCGAGGTCGAGATCGCGGATCGCCTCGTAGATCATCTCGCGCTGCCAGGCCTGCTCACCGTCACCCGTTGCGGTCGCCTCGTCGTCGCGCGGACGCGCTCGGAGCGGCGCCACGAGGAACCACGCGGCGCCGCCGCCGAGCACGAGTACGGCGAGCAGCGACCGGTTGCGCGGCGCGGCCTGGTCGTCGAGCGGCGCCAGCCGCACGTCGATGCGTTCGTTGGCACCGACCTGGAACGCGCGGCGATGCAGATAGTTTCGCGTGCCCTGTCGGAAGGGCCGCCGGCGATGCAGCTGGTCGCTGTCGACGGCGATGCCGTTGTCGGCGACCAGCACGTTCACCACATCGACCGGTCGACTCAGCCCGAGCTCGAGATCGAGCGCGCCGTCGGCACCGGTCGACACCTCGTAGCCGAACTCGATGCTCGACGAGCCGGGCGGGATGGGCCCGATCACGTCGATGCCACCGTCGAGGCCTTCGCCGATTCCGAGGGCCTGGGTCGCGGCGGACACGCCACCCAGACGGGCGCCTTCGGGCAGTTCGATGTGAATGAGGGGCGCCTCGGGCGTGCCCTGCACGTGGGGGCCGGGGGCCACCTCGAGCTGGATCTGACCGCGCACCTCGACGACCGCGTCGTCGTGATCGAGCCACCAGTCGGCTCGGGGGACGTCGATTGCGTTCGTGTCGGATCGCGACGCCGGCACCTCGAGCTTCAGGTCGAGCGTGCCGCCGGGCGGGACTGCGGCGAGCTCGGCCAGGTCGTAGAGCACGCCCTCGCGCTCGACGGGCTGCGATGCGCGCTCTTCACTCGGTGCGAGCAGCGGCCCCGAGCTCGGGGTCAGCACGCTCAGGCGCCCGCTGCCCCGAGGCTGGGGTAGGTCGATGTCGACGGTGGTGCCGCCGGCGTCGTCGGGCACCGCATAGGTGAAACGCCAGCGGATCTCCTGCTGACCGGGGTAGACGGGCCCGAAGAAGCGCAGCTTCGTGCCATCTCTTTCGAGGCCGTCGGCGAACCCGACGGCCGCCTCGGCGAACTCGACGAACTGGGCCGGCAGGGCCGCCTCGAAGAGCGGCGGATGATCGCTTCGCGCCGCGCCGTCGATCTTGCGCACGGTCTCGCCGGGGTTGCGCACCAGCACCGTGACATCGAAGAGCAGCAGCCGGCCGAGCCAGCCCACCTGCACCCGGGTCTCCTCGACACGGATCGGCGGGCCTTCGACGCTCGCGCGGATGACCTCGAGGCGGACGCGCTGCGCCGTCTGGCCGGGCTCGAACGCGACGCGCTCGCCGAAGGGGACGCCCTCGTAGTTCGCGCCGGCGAGATAGGTGATCGCCCCGTCGGTCGAGAGGCCCTCGAACACGAAGCGGCCGTTCGTGTCGGTGACCCCGCTGCCGAGCCCGGGGGTGCCATCGGGGGAGAGCGCGTAGAGCGCGACGTCGACGCCGGCCGCCGGGGCATCGCTGCCCTTCACGACGACGTCGATGGTCATCTGGCCGTCGCCCGGCGGCAGCGCCGGCACGCTGCTCGCGCCGCCGCCGGCGTGGGGCGAGGGCGCCTGCGCCGAGGCCGGTGCCCCGCCCGCGAAGAGCAGCGCAAGCCACGCGCATGCGAGCAGGCCCGACGCGCCGATGCGCCGCGCAGTCGTGTCGACCCGCGTGGATCGAATCGAGTGTGTGCTCATGCTCGGCTTCGGCCCGCCAGGTTGGGCTCGGGATGCGGCCACATGACGACCAGAGACCCGACCACGAAGAGCACGCCCCCAAACCAGATCCAGTTCACGAGGGGATTCTGGTAGACCTTGAGGGTGGCCGAGCCGTCGGCCTCGATCGCATTGAGGATCACGTAGATGTCCTCGTGCCAAGTCGAGTAGATCGACGGGATCGAGTTCGGCTGGTCTTCGAGCCAGTACACGCGGCGCTCGGGCTGCATCATCGCGAGCGGATCGTCGTCGCGATAGAGCGCGAGCTTCGCGGTGGCGCCCCCGTAGTGCTGCTCGGGGATGGCGTCGGCCGTGCGGTACTCGAGTCGGTAGTCGCCCCACTCGATGCTCTCACCGACGCGCACGTTCTCGAGCTGCTCGTGGTTGAAGAGGGCGCCCGAGAAGCCGATCACCATCAACACCACGCCGACGTGGACGATGTAGCCGCCATAGCGCCGCTGGTTCTTCGAGAGCAGCGTGCGCAGCGCGCCGAGGACCGACTCGCCGTGGCGTCGCGTGCGCGCGCGAATCGCCCGCGCGTACTCCTGCACCACGCCGGCGACGATGAAGGCCGACAGACCCCAGACCGCGACGGCCCAGAAACCGACCTCGCCCCAGAACACCACGCCGGTTGCGACGCTCGTGGCGGCGCCGATCGCCGCGGGCCAGACGAACTGACGCCGCAGGCTTGCGCTGCTCGCGCGACGCCACGCCACCAGCGGCCCGATGCCGGTCAGCAGGAGCAGCGCGATCGAGACGAGCCCCGACATCTGGTTGAAGAACTTCGGGCCGAGGGTCGTGCGCTGGCCCGAGATCGACTCGCTGAAGACGGGCAGCATCGTGCCCCAGAAGACGACGACGAGGAACGCCATGAACGCCCAGTTGTTGAGCACGAAGCTCGCCTCGCGCGACACCATGCTCTCGATGCGCTGGGGGCTGCGCAGCTCCTTGCGGCGCCAGATCGTGCAGCCGAAGAAGGCGACGAGCACGACCACGACGTAGCCGAGGAAGATCGCGCCGAAGAGCCCCGACGTCGTGAACGAGTGCACCGACTGCACGACACCGCTGCGCGTGAGGAACGTGCCGAACAGGCAGAGGCCGTAGGTCAGCCCGATCAGCACCACGTTCCACATCCGGAGCATGTCGCGCTTCTCCTGGATGATCACCGAGTGCAGGTACGCGGTCGCGGCCAGCCAGGGCATGAAAGACGCGTTCTCGACGGGGTCCCAGGCCCAGTAGCCGCCCCAGCCCAAGACCTCATAGGCCCAGCGTCCACCGAGCACGATGCCGATCGAGAGCGCCGTCCACGCGAAGAGCGTCCAGCGCCGCGTCGTGCGAAACCAGGTCGTGCCGAGCTCGCCAGTGATCAGCGCCGCCATGGCGAAGGCGAACGGCACGGCGAACCCCGTGAAGCCCGTGTAGAGCATCAGCGGGTGGATCATCATCACGGGATGCTGAAGCAGCGGGTTGAGGCCCGTGCCGTCCGAAACCACCTGGGTGTGCGGCAGGCGCTCGAAGGGCACGGTCACGAAGTTCGTGAGCACCAGGAAGAACCCGATGTTGGCCAGCAGGATCGCTGCGACCCACGGCACCAGCGTGCGGTTCGAACGGCGATTGGCCCACATCGCCGCCGCACCGTAGACCGCGACCAGCCAGCCCCAGAGCAGCAGACTGCCCGCCTGTCCGCCCCACAGCGCTCCGAGGCGGTAGTGCAGGGGCATCGTGCGCGCCGAGTGTTTGGCCACGTACGCCAGGCTGAAGTCGTTGGTGGCCAGGGCGTAGAACAGGCAGAGCATCGCCACGCTCATGAAGGCGAAGACGACGTAGACGGAACGCTCGGCGACCCGCGCGACGTCATCGCGTCGCGTCGCGCCGGCGAACACGCCTGCCACAATGCCCGCCCCGC
Organism: Myxococcota bacterium; assembly: GCA_965250285.1. Lineage (GTDB taxonomy): Bacteria > Myxococcota_A > UBA9160 > UBA9160 > UBA4427 > CAYYSY01. The sequence goes on along the minus strand of OZ252299.1, from coordinate 2,699,846 downwards.
ACACCACGAGGGCGAAGCGAAGGGCATCGAGGCCGAGATCGGGCATCAGGGGTTCTCCGTTGGCCGACCCGCATAGGTGGCGGTTTCGGCGGTGGATCGGGCTGTGGGGCCGGTGGGCGCAGCCGGCTCAGAGTCGTGCGCCTTGGGCTTCGGCTTCGGCCTGCTCGCTCGCGAGCTTCGCTTCGAACTTCGACGGGCACTTCGCCATGACGTTGTCTGCGACGAAGATCGGGGCGCCACCCGCCTGGCTCATGCGACCTTCGAGCACGACCTCGGCGCCGTCCTTGAACAGATCGGGCGTCTCGAGGCTCGCGAAGACCACCGAGAGCGTCTGATCGGCGTCGCCGACGGCGTGGGGCGGCTCGCTCTGCACGCGGAAGCGCACCTCCTTGCCCTCGAGGTCGCGTTCGATCGAGGTGTTCGCGACGTAGCCGTGCAGGCGCAGCCCGACGTCGGCGGGCGGCGGTGCCTGGGCCATGAATTCATCGAGGCTCTGGAAGTACTGGAATGACGCGCCCTGCTGGAGATTCGTCCAGCCGTACCAACCGAGCAGCGCCGCCACGATCAGCGCACCGATCGCGAGCTGGATCCCCTTGCCCACGCCGCCGCCATCGCCCAGGCCCGAGTCGGGCGTGCCAGGGGCGTTTGGATCGGCAGGTGAAGTCGGCTCGGACATCGGGGCGTCTCCCTTTGCAGGGGCGAGGGCGCAGGCGGCTCGGTGGCGCGGACGTCGCCTCGGGTCGTCGTGGTCTGCGGATCGCGAGGTGCGCGCAGCGGCCGCGAGGCCGTCACGTCGGCTTGGGCCCCTCGCGCGAAGAGCTGGGTTCGACGACGCGCGGAACGTAGCTACAGGGGTGCCCCGTGTCAAAGCCGGACAGGCACGAAACACTCGCGTTTCCGGGGACTTGCAACGCATTGTGGCAGAACCGGTCCGGTTGACATGGCATCACCGGGTCGGCTACTCCGCCGCCATGCCGCCTGTGCAACCGCCTCCTGCCGGCCCCCGGGTCGCCGATCTCGAGCCCTTTCTCGCCATGGAGGTGATGGAGCGCGCCTTCGAGCTCGAGGCGGCCGGCCGCGAGGTGCTTCACCTCGAGATCGGGGAGCCCGATGGCGCCGCGCCCCAGGCCGCGCTCGACGCGATCTCGACCGCCCTCGCTCAGGGCGAGACCCGCTACACCGACAGCCGCGGCCTCGCCCCCCTGCGCGAAGCCATCGCAAGAGATCTCCACCGGCGCTTCGGTGTCGACGTGTCGCCCGAGCGCGTGATCGTCACCGGCGGCACGTCGCCCGCGCTGTTGATGGTCGTCGCATCGGTGCTCGAGCACGGCGGCGAGGTGATCGTGCCCACACCCCACTACCCCTGCTACCCGAACTTCGTGCGCTTCTGCGGGGGGAAGCCCGTCTACGTGCCCACACGCGCCGAGGCGGGCTGGCGCGTCTCGGTCGACGCGATCGAATCGGCGCGCACCGACCGCACCCGGGCGGTGATCCTCGGCTCGCCCGCCAACCCGACCGGCGCCGTGCAGACCCGTGACGCCCTCGAACGCCTGCGCGAGAGCGGCCTCACGATCATCTCCGACGAGATCTACGATGGGCTGACCTACGCCGCGCCGGGCATCACGAGCGCCCTCGAGACCGAAGGGGACGCGCCGCTCTACGTCCTCGACGGCTTCTCGAAGCGCTACGCGATGACCGGGTTCAGGCTCGGCTGGGTGGTCGCGCCCGAGGCCGACGTGCGGCGGCTGCAGATCATGCAGCAGAGCTTCTTCATCTCGGCGAGCCGCTTCGTGCAGCACGCGGGCATCGCCGCCCTCGAGCAGGGCACGCCCGACGTGGCGGCCCGGCGCGCGCGCTACCAGCCGCGTCGTGATCGCCTGGTTGAGGGCCTGCGCGCCCTCGGCTTCGGCGTCGCGCGCCCCCCCGATGGTGCGTTCTATGTGCTGGCCGACGCGCGCCGCTTCGGCGCCGACAGCCGGGCGCTGGCCTTCGAGCTGCTCGAGCGCGCGGGCGTCGGCGTGACGCCGGGCATCGACTTCGGGTCGGTCGCCGAGGGGCACCTGCGCTTCTGCTTCGCCGTCGAAGACGCGGTGATCGACGCGGCGCTCGCGCGGCTCGCCGATGTGCTGCCTGCGCTCGAGGGAGCACCCGCGGCCGGCGCCGGGGGGGCACCGTGAACGTCTCGCGCGCCGAGTTGATCATCTCTTGCGCGAGGCCCGGGCAGTTTCCCGATACGGGACTGCCCGAGATCGCGTTCCTGGGCCGATCGAACGTCGGCAAGTCGAGCCTCTTGAACGCGCTCGCTCACCGCAAGGCGCTGGCGCGCACCAGCTCGACGCCGGGCAAGACGCGACTGATCCACTTCTTCGCGATCACGCGCGGCAAACGCGACGTCGTGCTCGTCGATCTACCCGGCTATGGCTTCGCGAAGGTGCCCGAGCGCGAGCGCCGCAGCTGGCAGCGGCTCGTCGAGGCCTACCTCGAAGATCGGCCCGCGCTCAAGGCGGCGGTGCTGCTGCAGGACGTGCGGCGCGATTTCAGCGAAGACGAGACGTTGCTGCTCGAGTGGCTGGCCGAGCGGGGCGTCGACGCCATCATCGCGTTCACGAAGTGCGACAAGCTGAAGCCGATGCGCCGCAAGCAGCGCATTCAGCAGCTCAAGCAGCAGGTGGCGAAGCCGAGCGGGGGCTTCGTGACGACGTCGTCCGACAAGAAGATCGGCATCGACGATCTCTGGCGCGCGGCCTACCGGCTGATTGCCGGGGGCGCCGACGAGCCCGCGCGACAGGCGGCGTCGGCGCCCGGCGACCCCGCCGATCTGGGGTAGGCTGGCTCGTCGCGGCGCGGCGACCCGCGCATCGCGCGCAGCGTGGCCCACGCCCCGACTCGTTGCCCACCGTCGCAGGAGACGCGCCCATGTCGAAGTCGACCGCCCCCACGGCCCCCTTGGCCGGCCACTGCGACTCGCGCTTCGAACGCGTGCGCGAGATCTTCGCGCAGTCGATCGAGCGCGGGCAGAACCTCGGGGCGGCGGTCGCGTTCGTCGCCGACGGCGAGGTCGTCGTCGATCTGCACGGCGGCTGGATGGACAAGGAGCAGACCCGCCCCTGGCAGGCGGACACGCTGGTCAACGTCTACTCGACCACGAAGGGCATGACCGCAGTCTGCGCACACATGCTCGCCGATCGCGGGCAGCTCGACTTCGATGCCCCGGTGGCCGAGTACTGGCCCGAGTTCGCGGCCGAGGGCAAGCACGCGGTGCCGGTGCGCTGGCTGCTCTCGCACCGCGTCGGGCTGCCGGCGGTGCGCCCCAAGCTGACGCTCCAGGACATGTACGACTGGCACCCGATGGTCGCGGCGCTCGCCGCGGAGAAGCCCTGGTGGGAGCCCGGCACCCAGCACGGCTACCACGCGGTGACCTACGGCCAGCTGGTCGGCGAGGTGATCCGCCGCGTCGACGGTCGCACCGTCGGGCGCTTCTTCCGTGAAGAGGTCGCCGAGCCGCTCGGCGTCGACTTTCACATCGGCCTGGGTGCCGAGCACGACGCGCGCACCAGTCGGCTGTTCGGGGGGCTGGGTCTCCCGCGCCCCGAGCCGAAGGAGGGGGCCGACGGCCAGGCCTCGCCCGCGCCGGTGCGGATCAAGGGGCCCTTCGGTGACTTCCTGCGCGACATGGCCGACCCGTCGACGATGACGGGGGGCGCCTTCAACAATCCATCGCTCGCGGGCGACACCGTGAACAGCCGTGGATGGCGGCAGGCCGAGATCCCCGCCGCCAACGGGCATGGCACCGCCGCCGGCATCGCCAAGGTCTACGGCGTGCTCGCGCGCGGCGGCGAGCAGGACGGGGTGCGTCTGATGCGGCCCGAGACCCTCGACCGGGCCATCGAGGTTCAGTCGGACGGGCCGGATGCCGTCCTCGGTCAGATGCCGATGCGCTTCGGGCTCGGCTTCATGCTGCGCAGCGACCTGATCCAGCTCACGCCGGGCCCGCGCGGCTTCGGCCACGCGGGGGCGGGCGGCAGCCTCGGCATGGGCGACCCCGATACGAAGACCGGGTTCGGCTTCACGCTGAACAAGATGCAGATGGGCCTCGTCGGGGCACCGGTCGCGTTCGAGATGCTGAAGGCGTACTACGAAGCGCTCTGAGCGCCGAGGCGGGCGGTGCCCGCGCCGCGAATCGTTGCAGCCGGGTGTGCGGCGCGAGGCCGGAGGGGCACGTCGGACGCCATCGTGGACGGCGCGTCGAGGCGGGCGCGTCGACGCCGACGCGAGGCGCGTGCGGCCTGCTTGCGACCTGCGTGCCCGTGGGCAGCCTCTCTGGGCTGAACCCGGGTCACCCTCGCTGGCCGGCATCGGCGTGCAGTCGGTCGTCACGTCCGACGGCGTCTCGTGCACTCACAATGTACGGTGCGGCTGTTCGCCGCCCGTGGAATCTGCCATCATCACGCCCCCTGCGGTTTCCCCCACCCGCCGAGTGGCCCCTCAACTCACTCCATTCCATTCCGACAGTCCGACCGAGTCCGACGCGGAAACGCAATCCGGAGTCCTCCCGACATGACGAGCAAGAACGAGAAGCTGAACGCCTGGGTCGCGGACATGGCCGCCCTCTGCGAGCCCGACCGGATCGAGTGGTGCGATGGCTCCGACGCCGAGTACGACCGCATGATGGGGCTGCTGGTCGAAGCCGGCGCGGCGATCAAGCTCGACGAGTCGAAGCGCAAGAACAGCTACCGCGTGGCCTCCGACCCGGCCGACGTGGCGCGCGTCGAAGACCGCACGTTCATCTGCTCCGAGAACGAGATCGACGCCGGTCCGACGAACAACTGGATGGCGCCGGCCGAGATGCGCGAGACCCTCGATGGCCTGTTCAAGGGCTGCATGAAGGGGCGCACGATGTACGTCGTGCCGTTCAGCATGGGCCCGCTGGGCTCGCCCATCGCGCACATCGGTGTTCAGCTCAGCGACTCGCCCTATGTGGTCGCGAACATGAAGACGATGACGCGCATGGGCTCGAAGGTGCTCGACGTGCTCGGCGCAAACGGTGCGTTCGTGCCCTGCGTCCACTCGGTCGGCATGCCGCTCGCGAATGGCGTGGCGGACGTCCCCTGGCCCTGCAACGCCGACAACAAGTACATCGTGCACTTCCCCGAGACCCGCGAGATCTGGAGCTTCGGCTCGGGCTACGGCGGCAACGCGCTACTCGGCAAGAAGTGCTTCGCGCTCCGCATCGCCTCGACGATGGCCCGCGACGAGGGCTGGATGGCCGAGCACATGCTGATCCTCAAGCTCACGTCGCCCGAGGGCGCGGCGAAGTACGTCTGCGCGGCCTTCCCGAGCGCCTGCGGCAAGACGAACCTCGCGATGCTCGAGCCCACCGTGCCCGGCTGGAAGGTCGAGACCGTCGGGGACGACATCGCCTGGATGAAGTTCGGCGCCGACGGCCGGCTCTACGCGATCAACCCCGAGGCCGGCTTCTTCGGCGTCGCGCCCGGAACGAGCGAGAAGAGCAACCACAACGCCATGATGGCGCTGAACGAGAACTGCATCTTCACCAACGTGGGCCTCACCGATGACGGGGACGTGTGGTGGGAGGAGATGACCGACGAGCCCCCGGCTCACCTCACCGACTGGAAGGGCAACGCGTGGACGCCGGACACCGGCGTCAATGCCGCCCACCCCAACGCGCGCTTCACGGCGCCGGCCAATCAGTGCCCGGTCATCGCGTCCGAGTGGGAGGATCCGGCGGGTGTGCCCATCGACGCCATCCTCTTCGGCGGACGCCGCGCCTCGGTCGTCCCGCTCGTGCGCGAGGCCAACGACTGGAGCCAGGGCACGTTCTTCGGCGCCTCGGTCTCGAGTGAGAAGACGGCCGCGGCCGAGGGGGGGCTCGGCGAGCTGCGCTTCGACCCGATGGCCATGCTGCCGTTCTGCGGATACAACATGGCCGACTACTGGGGGCACTGGCTGCAGATCGGCGCCCGTGAAGGCGCGAAGCTCCCGAAGATCTTCCACGTGAACTGGTTCCGAAAGAACGACGCGGGCGAGTTCCTGTGGCCGGGCTTCGGTGAGAACAGCCGCGTGCTCGAGTGGATCTTCCGACGCTGCGACGGCACCGGAAAGGCCGAGGAGACGCCGGTGGGCCACATCCCGCGGCCCGAGGATCTCGACCTCGAAGGCCTCGACCTCGACCCGGAAGACCTGAAGGTCTTGCTCTCGATCGACGAGACGGCGTGGCGCGAAGAACTCCCGAAGATTCGCGAGTACTTCGCACAGTTCGGCGAGCGGCTGCCCGCCGGCATCTCGGATGAGCTCGACAAGATCGAGGCGGCGCTCGCGGGCTGATCCGCGCGGCCCAGGCGTTCGACGAAGACCTCGCCCCCGCAGCGACCTCGCTGCGGGGGCGCTTTCGTTCGGGGCACCGCCCTGGCCGGCCGGACCGTTCGGGGGCCGCGCCCGGCCCAAACGAAGACGCCCCCGCAGCGGGGCTGCGGGGGCGTCGTGTCTCGTGGCGAGTCCACCCGTCAGCGGGCGGCCCGGTGTGAGTCAGATGCGATGCGGGCGAATGCCCCTGCGCACGACGAACAGGCCGGCTGCGAAGAGCACGGCCGCCGTCGGCTCGGGGACCGGCGAGTTGCCCCCCCCGTCGGCTGCGCTCGGTCCCCCGACGACGACGTCGATGCCTGAAACGGAGTCGATGTCGAGGTGACCCATTCCGTGCGCGAGCGTGAGGCTCGTCAAGTCGACCCCCGATTCTCCGCTGCCGAGAGACGCGAAGTCGATCGACGCGAGCACGCCATCACCGGAGCCACCGATCGGGTCATGGGTGTACTCGATGTGGAGGTTGCCGAAGCCGTCTTCGAACGTGATCCAGGTCTGGCCGTTCGGCAGGTACCCGCCCGAACGCACGTCGGTCGCGGCGAGCAGCTCGGCGTCGAAGCCGACCATGAACGCGAACGCGGTGACGGACTCGGGCAGGACGACGTCTTGAATCACGACGTCGACGGTGAAGTCGTCCGTGATGTCGACCGCCAGGAAGGACTGCACGCCGGGCGTGTTCGGGTCGGCATCGATGGAGACGGAAATGGCCGAAGCTGCACTCGGTAGGAGCGCAACGGCGGCAGCGAGGATGAAGAGCGAAAGCGGGTTACGGACCATGCGGCAGTTCCTGACCAAGCTTCATGCTTTCAAGGGTTGGGGGGTGGGCGAGCATCCGCTCTGCGGTCGTGCGTTCCGGATGTCTCATCCCGCTGAGATGCGGTCTTTCTTGATTTTGGCTGGGGCCCACGATGCGGCGCGGCCCTGCACGAAAGAGCGTATCACGAACGTGCGCCTCTGATTCGAAATGTGTGGTTGTTCATTGATTTTTCATATGCCTGCCGGCAGGGGGCGGGTCACAATCGTGTGTTCCCCGGGGCACGAACCCGAAACGGCTTCGGAGCCGTTCGAGCAGCGGGCCTGTGCGGTTTGCCCCATGGTCGGCCGCCGCGGGCCCACCCGAACGGGTGACTCGAAACCGACGCAGCCCGGCCGATGCGCACCCGGCCGGATCATCGGGGCAGGTCGGCGCGGCGATCACGGGCGCCTGCGATGGCGGTGTGGGGGGCGAAACGACGACGCCCCCGCAGCGAGGCTGCGGGGGCGTCGGATGGGCCGAGCGGCGGCGGGCACCGCGGCCGCTGGCGAATCGCGCATGTTCAGCTGCGGCGCAGACCCGAGCGCACCACCAGGAGGCCGGCGGCGAAGAGCATCGCCGCGGTCGGCTCGGGCACCGGCGCGTTGCCGCTGCCCGGACGGGCGCCGCTGGCGGCGACGTCGATGCCCGAGACCGAGTCGACCTCGAGCTTGTGCCAGCCCTGCGCGAGCTTGAGGTGGGTCAGATGAACACCGGTCTTGCCCGCGGTCACGGGGGCAAAGTCGATCGAGGCGAGCACGCCATCGCCCACGCCGCCCACCGGGTCGAAGGTGAGCTCGATGTGCAGCGCGCCGTGCCCGCCCGCGAGCGAGACGATCGGAATGCCGCCGGGCAGGTAGCCCCCCGAGCGAACGTCGGTCGCCGTCAACACCGCGCTGTCGAAGCCGACGGTGAAGACGAATCCGGTCACCGACTCGGGCAGCACGACGTCCTGGATGACGACGTCGACGGTGAACTCGTCGCTGACGTCGACGGCGAGGAACGACTGAACGCCGGGCGTGGTCGGGTCGGCATCGAGTGAGACCGAGATGGCCGCGGCGGCACCGGGAAGCAGCGCGACGGCGGCGAACAGGACGAAGAACGAGAGCGTGGTGCGAGTCATGGGCAGGTCCTGGCTGGGCGCTGCGACGGCATGCGCGGCGCATTTCGAAAGCTGTCTCGTGAGTGTCGTTCTGGGCCGAAAAGTGTTGAATCTCGTGAGTTTGGGGCGGAGCGTAGGCAAGCAACGTGTCGCAAGACGGTGTCGCGCGCCGCAGGGGCCCGGCCGGTCGGCACCCATTCGCACGGGGCTGCAATCGGTCCGCGCCGAGCGGACGCGATCCGCGCCGAGCGGACGCCATCCGCGCGGCGGCCGTCGACGCGGATGGATGCACCGATTGCGGAGGCCTTCCGTCGAGCCGCTTCGAGTCACCCCGCGGCGCGGTCGACTCAGCGAAAGAGATCCTTCGAGGGATCGCGGAGCAGGTCAGCGAGTCGGCCTTCGCCCTCGGGCTCGACGCCGGCAACGAAGACCGCCGGTACGCCGGAATCCTTGGTCATGAGGAGTCCGGCCGCGGCCGCGAGTTGATCGGCGGTCGCCATGGCGGTGACGAGCAGCTCGCGGCCCGCCAGGTCGGGGCGGCCCCGGGCGTCATCGATCGGTCGGAAGCCCGCGCTGCCGAGCGCCGTGTCGACGAGCCCCTCGCGCCACGGCCGCCCGAAGGTGTCGCTGATGATCACGCCGACGTTGCGCGCGCCGGCCGCCGCGAGGTCGGCATGGAGCCGCGCCGCTGAGGCGTCGCAGTCCTCGGGCAGCAGCACCGCCAGGTCTTCGCCCGGGGCGTTCGAGAGGTCGACGCCCGCGTTCGCGCACACGAAGCCATGCCGCGTCTCGCAGATCAGCACGCCGTGGCCCCGCCGAACGATGCGCCGCGTTTCACGAAGCACGACCTCGACTTGCCGCGGATCCTTGTCGAACTCGGCGAACTCTTCGGCAATCGCCCGTGCCTCGGCCGAGGGCTCGACCGTCGCGAGGTCGACCACGCGCCCCTCGCTCTTCGACACGACCTTCTGCGCCACCACGACGAAGCCGTCGGCGAGCTCGATCCCCTGACGGCGCGTCGAGTCGACGACGAGCGGCGCGAGGGCCTGTCCCTCGCTCACCAGCGGCCAGCCGAGCAGCGGTTCGAGGCGGATCGGTTCAGGCACTCGTCCGAGATGGGGGGGCGCGTCGCTCATGCCGGTCCGGTCTCCTGGGGGTCGCTTCGCCAGCCGAGCGCATCGAGGGCGGCGCGCGTCCGCCGGCCCCCGCGCCCCGCTGCGAGGAAGGCTTCGACGTCTGCGACGCGGTCGAGGTCGAGCGACAGCGACGCCAGCGCCAGCTCGTGCAGGGCCACATCGCCGCTCTGGCACGCGGCGCGGTGCCGCTGGGCACTGTCTGCGCCAAAGGCCGCCGGGATCGCGTCCGGCGGACAGCGCACGAGGGCGGCGGTCCCGCCGTCGGCGACGGCCGCGAGGCCGACCGCCGCGCCGCCCCGCGCGTCTGCGAGCGCGCGCGTCTCATCGACGAGGCGGGCGAAGTCGCCGGGCACGGCGCCCGCGACGTCTCCGAGCACCGTCATCACCAACGTGGCGCCGTCGTCTGCGAGGCGCGCGGTCGCCGACTCGATGGCGGCATTGAGGCCCGGGTCCGGCCCGAGGAACGCTTCGGCGCCGAGTCTTCGCGCCGCGTCGGCGGCGGCGGTGTCCGGGGTGGCGACCACGACACGGTCGAGCGCGCCGCTTGCGAGGAGCGCGGCGACGACGTCCTCCATCATCGCCAGGCACAGCGTCTCGAGCTGCGCCCGGTCGAGGGCGCCCTCGAGTCGCGACTTGCCGGCCGCGAGGCTCTTGATCGGGACGACGGCCGCGTTCATCTCAGCTTGAGCGCCACTTCGAGGGCGGTGCGCGCCAGCGCCGCCGCGACGTCGACGTCGACCATCAGCGTGTCGGTGCGCTGGGCCGCGAGCCCGAGGGCGGCGATCTCCGACTCGGCGTCGGCGTCGCGATCGTCGAACACGTAGCCATCGAGCAGCGGCTGGTAGTGCCGCGCCACGCCGAGGGCGCTGACCTCGACGCCGATGCCCTCGAGCAGCTGTCGCGCGGGCCCCTTGACCGGCGCGCCGCCGATGATCGGCGAGATCGCGACGCGTTTGGCCCGGGTCGACTCGACTGCTGCGCGGACCCCGGGGACGGCGAGGATCGGGCCGATCGAGACGACGGGGTTGCTCGGGCAGAACAGCACCACCTCGGCGCCCTCGATCGCCTCGATGACGCCCGGCGCCGCCGTCGACGCTTGGGCCGCCGACAGATCGACGCCCCGGACGCCGTCGGGAGAGCGCTCGCGAATCAGATACTCCTCGAAGTGGAGCGATCTTCCGTCGTCGAGCTCGACCCGCGTCGGGCAGGGATCATTCGACATCGGCAGCAGCCGCGCGGCGACGCCGAGATCGCGGCGCAGCTCGTCGGCGGCGGCCGCGAGCGGGGCGCCGGCTTCGAGGCGCAGCGTGCGATGCAGGCAGTTCGCGAAGTCGCGGTCGCCGAGCCGGAACCACACGTCGTGCCCGAGGGCTTCGAGGCGATCGACGAGCTCGAACGTGTCGCCGGTCAGTCCGTAGCCGAGCTCGTCGTTCACGAGGCCCGCGAGGGTGTACGTCACGATGTCGAGATCGGGCGTGACCAGCGCGCCGTAGAAGCGGCGATCGTCGCCGGTATTCACGATCGCGGTGACGTTCTCGGGTTCGACGACGCGCACGAGTCCGCGGAGAAATCGCGCGGCGCCGACACCGCCGCAGAGGGCGACGACGGCCCCCGGTCTTTGCAGCAGGGCGGTGTCCACGGGCGCGATTCCAGCGGAGGGGGGATTCAGCGTCAATGGCCGCGATCGCCGATCACGCAGCGACGCGCCGGTCGCGCGCGCCCGGAACCGTCACCGCGTGAACCGGCCGGGCGCCCGCCGCGTGAACCTGGCTTGACGCTCTTCGTGAACCGATGGCGACGCGGCGCGCCGCCGGCCCGCGAGGATGAGGCTCGGCAGGCATCCGCGCGGCATGGCCCTTGCGAACCACGGCTGCATGCAAGCATGCAAAGCGCGGGAGCACGTCGCGGGGCGACGACGGACGGCACGGCCAACGGCCAGACGGCGGCGACTCGGGCGCGCGCCCAGCGGCGCCACTCGATTCGCCCTGGCGGCCGCTCTGGGCATGACGGTGCTCTGCGCGGGGGGCTCGGTCGGCGCCGCGCCGACCGCGGCCGTGCCGACGCCCGTGCCCAACTACGTCTGGCGCACCGTGCGCGGACTCGGACCGATGGGCGGCGTGCGCGACGTCGCGGTCGAGTCGGGTGGCCGGCTCGCGCTCGCCGACGCGCAGGGCGTCGTGATTGTGACCGACGGGCCGATGGCGCTCGCGGCCGAGAGCCCGGTCCGCGTGCAACGCATCGCCCGACTGGGTGCCGCGACCCGCGTGCGCTTCGACGGACGGGGCGGCCTCTTCGCGGTGGGCGAGCAGGGGCTGCTGCACGTCGACGAGGCCGGTCGATCGCGGGATCGCACACCCTGGGTGGGGCAGGGGGCCCGGGCCCTCGTCGCCCTCGACGCGCGCGATGGCTGGCTGGCGGTTGGCGGCGAGGGGGGGCTCTTCGTGGCGCGCACGATCGGGGCCGTCCCCGAGTCGACCGAGTGGCAGGACGGCCGCGACTGGCTGCGCGTTCACGACGGCCTCGCCCCGGGGCGGGTGACCGATGTCGCGTTCGGTCCCCGCTCGCAGGCGAGCGGCCGGCCGCTCTGGGTCGTCGTCGACGGCGCACTCCACATCGTCTGGCTCGACCTCGAAGGGGCCGGGATCGTCGCGTCGCCCGCCCGGCGGCAGCGGATCCCGGGACGCCCCATCAGCGAGCCGGTTCTGCGCGTGATCGCACCGGGGCCCGGCAGCGATGTTCGGGTGCTGTACCGGCGCGCGATTGCGCGACCGGTCGGGCCCCCGCTGGCGGCTGCGGTCGACGATGCAGCGCGCTGGGAGATCGTCTTTCCGGTTCTTCCGCCAGAGGCCGAGCTGACGGGCGTCGTCCGCGTCGACGGCCGCACATGGCTCGCTTCGACGGCCGGCGTGCTGGCGGGGAGCGAGAGGCGAGCGCGCTTCGAACGCGTGACCGCCCCGGCCGGGGGGCGTCCGACCGTCGCGGTCGCGGCGGCGGGCGACCGCGTGCTGGCGGCGTCGGCGGCCGAGCTGCTTCGCGGCGAACCGGCCCCGTACACCGAGCGCGTGCGCGCGACGTCCGACCGCATGCCGCGCGATCCCGAGCTGGCGCGCGTGCACCGACGGACGCTCGAGCGCCTCGGCCTCGAGCCGCGCGAGATCGATCGCCTCTGGCGCGGGCTCCGGCGGCGCGGCTGGCTGCCGAGCGTGACGCTGCACGGGGGCGTCGACTACGGCAGCGGGCAGACCCGCGACTACGACGAGAGCTTCAGCTACGGGCAGCTGAACCGCCTGAACGACCGCAACTGGGACCGCAGCACCGGCTACGACGCCCGCATTGCGCTCTCCTGGGATTTCGCCGACCTCGCGTATTCGCCCGAGGCGGTCGACCTCTCACGCGAGGCTCGGCAGGTGATCGGCCTGCGCGACAACGTCCTCGACGAGATCAACCAGCTCTACTTCGACCGCCAACGAGCGCTGCGGGCGCTGTCGGCCTACGCGGACTGGTCCGACCCCGAAGCGGCCTCGCTGCGACTCCGGGCGCTCGAGCTGGCGGCTGGTCTCGATGCCTGGACGGGCGGCTGGTTCAGCAGCCACGTCGAGCTGCCGGCCGCCGCGCGCGCCGCCTGGCGCGGCGCGCCGATGCGGCCGGCCGAGCCGCGCGCGATTCCGATCCATCACCCCGCGACCCCGGTCCCGACCCATGCTGGGAGAGACGACTCATGACCCTGCGACTCCGAATGCTCCGCACCCCGCTGCCGGTTTCGGCGCCGGCCCGCGCCATGCAGCGCCGAACCGCGCCGGCCCGCCGGCGCCGCGGACGCGCGATCCCACCGCTGCTCCTCGCGCTCGTGGCCTCGCTCGGCGTGGCCCCCGCGGCGACGGCCCTGCCGCTCATCAGCGAGGTCTTCTACGACGCGGTCGGGAGCGACGACGGCCAGTCCTTCGTCGAGCTGTCCGGCGACGCCGGCGCGCCGGTCGACGGTCTCGTGCTGACGGGCATCAACGGATCGAACGGCGCGGCCGGCCCGACCCTCGTGCTGACCGGCTTCTTCGGAGCCGACGGGCTCTTCGTCGTGGCCGACCAGACGAGTGCGGGCGAGAGCGAGGTCGCCGAGGCGGATCTCTTCCTCAACTTCGACTTCCAGAATGGCCCCGACTCGATTGTTCTTTCTGACGAATTCGGCGTGCTCGATGCGGTCGGCTACGGCGACTTCGACCCCGACGAGGTGTTCGCGGGCGAGGGCCTGGCGGCGATCGATCCGCCGGCGGGCTCGAGCCTGGCTCGCCTCTTTGCCGACGTCGACACGGACGACAACGCCCTCGACTTCGTCGTCGAGTCGGTGCCCACGCCCGGGGTCGCGCCCTTCCTCGTGCCCGAGCCCGGGACGGGGCTCCTCGCGTTCGCGGGGCTCTTCACGATGGCGCGGGTGCGGCGCGGGCGGGCCCACGCGGCGCTCCGCCGGACCGGCTTTCGCGGCGTGCGCTGACGTGACGCCGACCGGCGCTCCTCGTCCCCCGGCGCCGCTCGGCGGGAGGCGGTGCGCGTGGCGCGCCGCCTCCACACGCCGAGGCGCTGGCCCCGCGGGAGGGAAGGGGGGCTGCTTCGGCGCGTCGGCGCGTCTTCGTTGCGCCCTACAGATGCGATCTGAATCACCCGATACCCGACGAGATCCGACGCGTTCGGCCTTCGGGCGCCGAAGTCGCCGTGCGCGCGGGCGGGTTTGCCATAGAATCACGCGCGATCGAGGGCCGGGATCCGGCAAGAAGTCGCGCAAAGTCCGGCCACGTCTGGGGGAAAAAGCTCGGGATGCTTTCCGGGTTCAACACGAACTTCCGCTATCGAGGGGTGCTCTTCCACGTCCAGACCGAGGACAGTGGGCGGGAGAACCCGCACGTCATCACGCATCTGTTCCACGGCGGCAACATCATGACGTCGGTGAAGGGTGCGTACGGTGACAAGCTCCACCTCGACGACGATGCGCTCGAGATCGAAGTGAAGGCTCTCATGGAGGGCCAGCACAAGTCGATGCTCAAGCAGCTGAGTAAGGGCGGCTTCGACGACACGATCCGGCAGCGCCTCGGGCCGGAGGTGTTCGCGGAGACCGTGGCGGACGTGACGGACGACGCCGAGGTGGTCGCGCCCGAGGACGCCGCAGCCGCGGCGGAGTCGGCGCGCAAGACCCGGCCGACCGCGACCGAAGCGCCGGCCCCGAGCCCCGCTCCGGCCGATCCGAACGAGTCGACGCAGGAGCGGCTGAGCAAGGCGTTCGGCAAGGGTGTCGTCAGCAACAAGCCCCTCGACGAAGTGGTCCTCGATTTCCTGGTGGAGAACGCGCGCAAGCGAAAACGTTCTTCCAAGTGAGCCCGAGGCCCCCGACGCGAGGCTCCTCCCGGTGAGCCCTCGGACCGATTCGACCGGCTCGGTCTTCGACGCACGCGGCGAGAGCCCCGTGCGCATGTATCACGTCTCGAAGAGCTACCTCGCCGGCACCTGGGCGCTCAAGGACGTCTCCCTCGAGATCGATCGCGGCGAGCTCGTGTTCCTGACCGGCTCGTCGGGCGCGGGCAAGACGACGCTGCTCGAGCTGCTCTTCGCCGCCGAGCGACCGACCGAAGGCCAGATCCTCGTTCTCGGTCGCAACATCGCGCGCCTGCGCGAGGCGGCGATCCCCGCGCTGCGCCGCCGGGTCGGCGTCGTGTTCCAGGATTTCAAGCTGCTCCAGGGCCGGACGGTCGAGGAGAACGTGAGCATGTCGCTCGACGTCGTCGGGACGTCGCGACGAGAAGCACGCTCGCGGGTCTTCGGCATGCTCAAGCAGGTCGGCCTGCAACAGCGGCGGTTTCATCACCCGATGTCGCTCTCGGGCGGCGAACAGCAGCGCGTGGCCATCGCCCGCGCCCTCGTCGCCGAGCCCGAGATCCTGCTCGCCGACGAGCCCACCGGCAATCTCGATCCCGAGCTCACCCTCGAGATCATGGATCTGATCGCGGCTGCGGCGACCCGGGGCACGACGGTCATCGTCGCGACCCACGACCACTCGCTGATCGACCGCTACCGCAAGCGCACCCTGCGCCTCGAGGCCGGGCGCCTCGTCGAAGATACGCCCGCCGCCGGGGTCTACGGATGAACCGGGTCGGCGTCATCGTCTACCTGCTGATGCGCTCGGCCGTGCGCGGCCTGCAGACGAGCCCCGTGACCACCGCCATCGCGACGCTGACCATCGCGATCGCGCTCGTGCTCGTCGGCGCATTCGGGCTGCTGGTCGGCAACATGCAGGGGCTGCTCGACGACTTCGGCCGCGACCTCAAGGTCACGGCGTATCTCGACGCCGAGCTCGGCGGGGCACGCCAGAGGTCGCTGGCCAGCCAGGCCGCCGGCTTGCCGGGCGTCGAGCAGGTCGATCTCGTCGACGAAGAGGCGGCGCTCGCGCGCTTCGAGCGCATGCAGGGCGGGGCGGCGCTGATCGCCGGCCTCGAAGAGAACCCGCTGCCGGCGTCGCTCGAGGTCGTGCTCGAGATCGACCGACGCACCGAGTCGGGACTGCGCAGCCTCGAGACCGAGCTGCTCGCCCTCGACGGCGTCGCCGAGGTGGCGCACGGCCAGGAGTGGATCGAGGGCTACGCCCGCGCGGCCCGCGTCGCGCGGGGCGGCGCGACCCTGCTCGGGGCCGTGCTCGTGCTCGCGACGCTGCTCATCGTGATGAACACGATCCGGCTCGCGGTCTACGCGCGCGGCGACGAGCTCGACATCCTGGCGCTGGTCGGCGCGAGCCGCACGTACGTGCGCGTGCCCTTCCTGCTCGAGGGCACGCTGCAGGGCGCCGTCGGCGGGATGGTCGCCGTCGGACTCCTGGCGATCGGGTTCCAGCTCTTCGTGCCCCAGCTGCGCGACGGGCTCGTGTTCTTCCTCGGCAACGCGGCGCCGCGCTTCCTCGACGGCGGCGAGATCGTCCGCCTGATCATCGGGGGCGCCGGGTTGGGGCTGCTCGGGTCGTTCGCCGCGCTCGTCGGAGAGCGGAGCTGATGCGCCGTTGCCGCCCGGCCCGTCGATCGCGCCGGCCGGTCTGGAGCAGGATGCCGCGGCTGCTCGCCGTGCTCGTCTTCAGCCTCGCCGCCATCGGCGAAGCGAGCGCGCAGGACGAACAGAGCCAGACCGCCTCCGAGCTCGAGGCCCTACGCGAGGCGATCGAGTCGAGTCGCGAGCGCGTCGGCGAGTTCGAGCGGAGCGAACGCGACCTGCTCGAGGTGCTCGAGGGCATCGATCAGGCGTCGACGCGACTGCGAAACGACGTGCGGAGCGCGCGGCGCAAGGCGGCGGCCGCGCGCCAGGCCCTCGACGAGATCGAGCCCGAGGTCGAGGCGGCGTCGGCGCGCCTCGCACGCACCCGAGCCGCCATGCGCGTGCGCGCCGTCGCGCTGTACAAGGCCGGCGAGATGGGCCCCGTGCGCGTGCTCTTCTCGAGCGCGTCCGTGCAGGATCTGCTCGTTCGCGCCAGCAGCCTGCGGCGCCTGCTCGACTACGACGCCGATCTCGTCGGCCGCTACGACCAGGATCTCGCCGAGCTCGAAACCGTGGCTCGCGTGGCGCGCGAGGCGCAGATCGCGCGCGAGCAGGCGCTGGCCGAGCTCGCCGAACGCGAGCGCGGTCTCGAGGCCGAGCGCGTCGTGAAGGCCGAGCTGCTCACGCGCGCCCGCACCGACCGCACCCGCGAGCGCGAGCTGCTCGTCGAGCTCGAGCGCGCGGCAAGGGCCCTCGAGGAGAAGCTCGAGACGCTCAGCGCGCGCAGCGGCGAGGGCTTCGAAGGAACCGGCTTCGCGGCTCTGGCCGGCTCGCTGCCGCGGCCCGTGCCCGCCCGCATCGTCGCACCGTTCGGGCGGGTGATCGACGAGGAGTTCGGCACCGAGACGTTCCGCAAGGGGGTCGAGTTCGGGGCGCCCGCCGGCGATTCGGTCACGAGCGTCGCCCCGGGCGCCGTGCGCTTTGCCGGCTGGTTTCGTGGCTACGGCCGAATCGTGATCGTCGACCACGGCGAGGGCTACTTCAGCGTATCGGGCCATCTCGACGAGATCTTCGTCGAGGCCGGCGACCTCGTGAAGCGCGGCGACACGCTCGGCACGGTCGGCGAGACGGGCTCGCTCTCGGGCCCGAGCCTCTACTTCGAGCTGCGCGCGAGCGGCGAGCCCCTCGATCCCGAGGGCTGGTTCGGCGAGCGCGGGCGCGGCTGACCCCGCCGAATGGCCGGGCGGGGGCACCTCGGGCGGCGGAGCGGCGTCTCAGTCCCCATGCGGTGACCCGGTGCGTCGCGGCGCCGCGCGGACCGCTAACCTCCCGCGCGGTCCGCGCCGAAGACGTCTTCACGCCTGCGCGCCGCGGGCCCCATGGCGAGTCGGGTCGTTCGCACAGCGACCCGAGACTCCGGAGATCGAATGAAGCGAACCACCCCTCATCCCATCGTCGCGTTCGTCGGCGGCGTCGTCGCCACGCTCTGCGTCGGCGCGCTGGTCGCGGGCAGCGCCGGCTGGGCGGCGTCGCGCTACCAGGATCTGAGCCTCTTCGCGAACGTGCTCGACCTCGTACGCCGCAACTACGTCGAGCCGGTCGACGAGCACCTGCTGATGGAGAGCGCCATGCAGGGGCTGCTGCGCTCGCTCGATCCGCACTCGGCGTACATGTCGAGCGATGCCTACGAGGAGATGCAGGTCGACACGACCGGCGAGTTCCACGGCCTCGGCATCGAGATCACCAAGGGGCCTGGGCGCTTCATTCTCGTCGTCTCGCCGATCGAGGGCACGCCGGCGTTTCGCGCGGGGATCGAGGCCCAGGATCAGATCACCGAGATCTGTCCGACCGAGGTTCCCGAAGACTGGGAAGAGGGCGAGACCTGTCGAAACACCCAGCCGATGACGCTCGTCGAGGCGGTGCGGCTGATGCGCGGCCGCAAGGGCACCGAGATCACGATTCACGTCTTCCGCGACGGCTTCGAAGAGCCGCGCCCGTTCACGATCAAGCGCGACGTCGTGCAGATGGCTTCGGTCGTCGCCGAGACCGTCGAGCCCGGCTATGCGCATTTGCGCATCCGCAGCTTCCAGGAGCGCACCGGCGAGGAGGTCGGTGAGGGGCTCGTCGTCCTGCACGCCGAGAACCCCGACGGCATCCAGGGGCTCGTCCTCGATCTGCGCGACAACCCGGGTGGTCTGCTGACCCAGGCGGTGAGCGTGGCCGATCACTGGCTCGGCGAGGGGCTCATCGTCTACACGCAGGGCCGCAGCGACGACGAGCGACAGGATTTCATGGCGCACGCCGAGGGCGTCGAGCCCGACTACCCGATCGTCGTTCTGGTGAACGCCGGCAGCGCGAGCGCGTCCGAGATCGTCGCGGGCGCGCTCCAGGATCACGATCGCGCCCTCGTGCTGGGCCACGCGACGTTCGGCAAGGGCTCGGTGCAGACGGTCTATCCGCTCGAAGCCGGTGCTGCGCTTCGGCTCACCACGGCGCTCTACTACACGCCGTCCGGCCGCTCGATTCAGGAGGTCGGCATCGACCCCGACATCGCGCTGGCGGTGCTCGCGTCGGTCGAAGAGGAGCGCCGCATGCGCGTGCGCGAGCGCGACCTGCTCGGCCATCTCACGCATGCCGATGCCGATCCGGGCGCCGAAGCCGGCGCGGCCATCGAGGTCGACGAGGTCGACGACAGCGTCGCCGTCGAAGAGGTCGAGGTCGAAGAGGCGGAGCCCGACGTCGTGCTCGACCGCGCCATCGAGGTCTTGAAGAGCTGGCGCTACTTCGAAGGGCTGCGCGCGCGGCGACCGCCCACGGTGACCGCGTCGGTCGACACCGAGGTGATCGAGGCCGAGCCCGCCGCCACGCCGGCCGAGGCCGAGCCCACGCCCGACGCCCCCGGCAGCTGACGCTCCGCATGGCCGAGGCCCAGCGCGGCGAGCGCACCCGGCGCGTGTTCACGGTGAGCGAGCTGCTCGCCGGTCTGTCGGGGCTGCTCGACGATCAGGTCGGGCGCGTCTGGACCAGCGGCGAGATCAGCAACCTGCACCGGGCCCGCTCGGGCCACAGCTACTTCTCCCTGAAAGACGAGCAGGGCCAGATCCGCTGCGCGCTCTTTCGCAGCGCAGGCACGCGTGTGCCGTTCGAACTCGAAGACGGGCTCGAGGTCGAGGTGTACGCCGAGGTCTCGATCTATGCCGCACGGGGTGACCTGCAGCTGATCGTCCGCGCCATCGAGCCGCGCGGAACCGGGGCTCTGCAGCTCGCCTTCGAGCAGCTGCGCCGGCGCCTCGAGGCCGAGGGCCTCTTCGATCCAGCGCGCAAGCGCACGCCGCCGCCGCTGCCGCGCCGCATCGGTCTCGTCACGTCGCCGACGAGCGCGGCGATTCGCGACGTGCTCGAGGTGACCGCGCGGCGGCTGCCCGGCGTGCCGATCCTCGTGTCTCCGACCCAGGTTCAGGGGGCGACGGCCGCCGCCGAAGTGGCGGCCGCGATCGAGGCGATCGGGGCGCAGGACGTCGACGTGGTGCTCGTCGTGCGCGGCGGCGGTTCGCTCGAAGACCTGCAGGCGTTCAACACCGAGGCGGTCGCCCGGGCCATCGCCGCGTGTCCGCATCCCGTGATCTCGGGCGTCGGGCACGAGGTGGACGTGAC
The DNA here is from genome assembly GCA_965250285.1 of Myxococcota bacterium. Lineage (GTDB taxonomy): Bacteria > Myxococcota_A > UBA9160 > UBA9160 > UBA4427 > CAYYSY01. The sequence continues at coordinate 2,679,781 of OZ252299.1, read as the reverse complement.
GATCGCCGACCTCGTCGCCGACGTCCGCGCGCCGACGCCGTCGGCCGCGGCCGAGCTCGTGGTGCCGCACCGCGACGAGTTGCGAAGCGACGTCGAGCGGGCGGCGCACCGCCTCGCGCTCGCGATGAGCAGTCAGGCCGAACGTCTGCAAGCGCGGCTGCACCGTGAGGCCGACGCGCTGCGGGCCCTCTCGCCCGCGGCGCGCATCGCGACCTGGCGCGCGCGCTTGAACGCCGCCGTTCGGGCGCTCCCGATCGCGACCGCCCGAGTCCCGGCCGAGGCCGGTGAGCGGCTCTCGCGGGCTCGGCTCGCCCTCGGACACGCGCTGGCCGCGCATCCGCGGCGGGCGCGGGCTCGGCTCGAGGTCGCGGCCCATGCGCTCGTGCCGGCCGGCCAGCGCGCTCCGGAGCGTGCGCAGGCCCGGCTCGGTTCACTCTCGGCTCGTCTCGACGCGCTCTCTCCGCTGGCCGTGCTCGGCCGGGGCTTCGCCGTCGCTCGCCGCGCGCGAGACGGGCGCATCTTGCGCCGGGCGGCCGATGTGGCGCCCGGCGACGACGTGCGTCTGCAGCTCGGCGAGGGCGCGCTTCGCGCCTCGGTGAGCGAGGTCGAGGGCGACTGAAGCGATTCTTCATGCAACGCGCGGTTGCTTGAAAAAGCCTTCAGAACCGGTGTCTTGGCGGGCCTCGTTGATTGACGGACAGGCGCCCTGGGGTACGTTTGGCGGCGATCGTCGTGTGCTGCCCGTGCACGCCCGGTGGGGGCGATCGAGATCTCGATCTGGGTTCGCCTGCGGCTGTTTCCTTCCTCACCGGCGCCACAATCTGCGCATATTGAGAGCGCAAGATCGCGTGGACGGCGATCGAGCGATCGAGCGAGGGAGGAGCCGTGACCGAGGGGAGCCGCAGCCAGTCGGGCGGGCGCAAGACCAGCGCACGCAAGGCGGCCAAGAAGAAGGCCAGCGACGGGGCCGAGGCCGAGAACCCGTTCGCCGAGCTGAGCTTCGAGGACGCATTGGCTCAGCTCGAGGCCATCGTCGACCGCCTCGAGGAGGGAGACCTCGACCTGGCCGACGCGCTGGCCCGCTTCGAGGACGGGGTGCAGCTGACGCGGCACTGCCAGGCCCAGCTCGAGGCCGCCGAGCGCAAGGTCGAGATCCTCACCGGAGAGGCCGGCGACGCGTCGACCCGACCGTTCGCCGCCGAAGCTGAAGAGCCCGCGTAGAAAGCGAGTCGAGCGCAGCCACATGGATGCACTGGCCTACATCGCCGAACGCACGCCCTGGGTGAACGAAGCCCTCGAGGCCGCGCTGCCGGTCGCCGACGCGCCGCCCGCGCGGCTGCACGCCGCCATGCGCCACCTCGTCTTCCCCGGTGGCAAGCGGCTGCGTCCGGCACTCGTCTATGCCGGCGCCGAGGCCGCGGGCGGCGATCCGCGCCGCGCAACACCGATGGCCGCGGCCGTCGAGCTGATCCACACGTACTCTCTCGTGCACGACGATCTGCCGTGCATGGACGACGATGACGAGCGGCGGGGGCGCCCGACCGTGCATGTCGCGTTCGACGAGGCCACGGCGGTGCTCGCGGGCGACGCGCTGCAGACGGCGGCGTTCGAGACCCTCACCGCGTCGGCCGCGATCGATTCGATCGGCGAGCGAGGCGTGGCCCGCGCGGTCTCCTGTTTGTCCAGATCGGTCGGCGCGGCAGGCCTGGTCGGCGGACAGGTCGACGACCTCGCCTTCGACGCGAAACGTACAGATCTCGAGAGCGTGACTTCGATTCACCGCCGCAAGACGGCCGCGCTGATCACCGCGTCGGTCATCGGCGGTGGGCTCTGCGTCGGGGCCGACGACGAAACGATCGGCCGATTGGGACGCTATGGCGAGGCCGTCGGCATCTCATTTCAGGTGGCCGACGACTTGCTGGACGCCGACGAAGACGAAGGGTGCTCGCTGATTCCGCTGATCGGTCGCGACGGCGCGGCCGAAGAAGCAGAGCGTCTCCTCGAACGGGCTCTGGCCGAGCTCGAGGGGATGGGAGAGCAAGCCAAACCGCTGCGCGAGCTCGCCCGCTTCGCGGTGCGGAGGAAGACATGACGACGCGCGACGACAACGCGGATCGAGCACTTCTCCATTCGATCGACTCGCCCGCCGATCTGCGCGAACTGCCGCGCGAGAAGGTCGGGCAGGTGGCCGACGAGATTCGCGCCGAGATCCTCGATCGCGTGAGTCAGACCGGTGGCCATCTCGCGTCGAGTCTCGGCGCCGTCGAGCTGATCACGGCGATCCACTATGTCTTCGATACGCCCGACGACCGGCTCGTGCTCGACGTCGGGCATCAGGGCTACCCCCACAAGATGCTCACCGGGCGACGGGCCGGCTTCGACACCATCGGTCAGCTCGACGGGGTCTCGAAGTTCCTGCGCCGCAGCGAGAGTGAGCATGACAGCTTCGGCGCGGGCCACGCCGGCACGTCGATCTCGGCCGCGCTCGGCATGGCGCGAGGCAAGCGCCATCGGGGCGAGGACGGCCTCGTCGTCGCGTTGATCGGCGACGGCGCGATGACCGCCGGCATGGCGTTCGAGGCCCTCAACCACGCGGGGCACCTCGAAGAGACGAACCTGATCGTCGTGCTCAACGACAACGAGATGTCGATCTCGCCGAACGTGGGTGCGCTCTCGTCGTTCCTCTCGCGCAAGCTGTCCGCGCCGATGGTGCGCAGCATGAAGGGCTGGGCGAAGGAGTTCCTCACGTCGATGCCCGGCGACATGCTGCACTGGGCGCGCAAGGCCGAAGAGTCGCTCAAGGTGTTCTTCTCGCCGGGCCTGCTCTTCGAGGCGCTCGGTTTCCGCTACGTCGGCCCGATTCAGGGGCATCGGATCGAAGTCGTGCTCGAGACGCTCGAGAACGCGAAGGAGATGTGCCGCAAGGGCAGCGGCCCGGTGCTGATCCACGCGCTGACCGAGAAGGGGCACGGCTACGCGCCCGCCGAGGCCGACCCGCTGAAGTACCACGGCGTCGGTCGTTTCGACGTCGCGAGTGGGCAGTTCGAGAAGAAGACGCCCGCGCCGCCGTCGTACACCAAGGTTTTCAGCGACACGCTCTGCCGCCTCGCGAAGGACGACGAGCGCATCGTCGCGATCACCGCGGCCATGGCGCCGGGGACGGGTCTCGACCAGTTCCAGCGCAAGTTCCCCGATCGCTTCTACGACGTGGGCATCGCCGAGCAGCATGGTGTCACCTTCGCCGCCGGTCTCGCGGTCGAGGGGCTGAAGCCGGTCGCCGCGATCTACTCGACGTTCCTGCAGCGCGCGTACGACCAGGTCGTGCACGACGTCTGCCTGCAGAACCTCGACGTGACCATGGCACTCGACCGCGCGGGCCTCGTCGGCGCCGACGGAGCGACCCACCAGGGCCTCTTCGACGTCGCGTATCTGCGCAACCTCCCGAACGTGGTCGTGATGGCGCCGAAGGACGAGAACGAGCTGCAGCACATGCTGGCCACCGCCGTCGAGTATCCGGGACCGGCCGCGATCCGGTTCCCGCGCGGCGCGGGGGAGGGCGTGGCGCTCGATCCCGACGTGAAGCCGATCGCGCTCGGCGAGTCGGAGCTGCTGCGCGACGGCGACGACGTGCTCATCGCGGCCTACGGCACCGTGGTGCATCCCGCGCTCGATGCGGCGCAGGAGCTGGCCGGCCGCGGCATCTCGGCGTCCGTCTGGAATGCACGCTTCGCCAAGCCGCTCGATGTCGAACGTCTGATCCCGCTCGCCGAGAAGTGCCGCGCGGTCGTGACCGTCGAGGAGCACAGCGCCCTCGGCGGCTTCGGCAGCGCCGTCCTCGAGGCGCTCTCGGACGCGGGCCTGAACCGGCCCTGTCGCGTCATCGGCGTGCCCGACAAGCTCATCGAGCACGGCGAGACGCGCGAGTCGGTGGGCCTCGGCGCGGGCGACATCGCGGACACGGCGGCCCGGCTGCTCGACACCTGATGCCGGGCCGCGACGCGCGCCCGCCCGCGGCCCAGCGACGCCCCCGACTCGACGAACGCGTCCACGCCGAAGGGCTGGCCGAATCACGCAGTCTGGCGCGTTCGCTGATTCTCGCGGGTCGGGTGCTGGTGAACGATGCCCCCTGCGACAAGCCGGGCACGCGGGTCGCCGAGGACGCGGTGCTGCGACTCAAGGGCGATGCCCGTCGCTACGTCTCGCGCGGTGGAGACAAGCTCGCTGGCGCCCTGGCCGACCTCGGGATCGATCCCGCCGGCCGCTCGTGTCTCGATGTCGGGGCCTCGACGGGCGGCTTCACCGACTGCCTGCTCCAGCACGGCGCGCGCCACGTCGTCGCGGTCGACGTCGGCCGCGCGCAGCTCCACGAGCGCCTCCTGCGGGACGAGCGGGTTCTGGCGTTCGAGGGCACCCATGCCCGTGACCTGGCGGATCTGTCGATCCCGGCCGGCATCGAACCCTTTCAGCTCGTCGTGGTCGACGTCTCGTTCATCTCGATCCGGCTGCTGCTCGGCGCGATCGCGGAGCGCGCGGGCGAGGCCGAGTGGCTGCTCATGGTGAAGCCGCAGTTCGAAGTCGGGCGCGAGCGGGTCGGGAAGGGGGGCGTCGTGCGCGACGACGCGCTTCGGCGCGACGCGGCCGATGAGGTCGTACGCGCAGCCGAGGCGCTGGGTCACAGAGAGATCGGGCGGGCCGACTGTCGGGTGCCCGGGCCCAAGGGCAACATCGAGATCTTCGTGCATCTCGCGCGCAGCGAGGGGGCAGCCGCCCACTGAGCCGAGCGGGGTACACCCCCTGCGCGACTCGGTCCGAGCCGAAGGGGTCCACCCAGGGCCCGATTCGGTCGATGAGGAGCCGTGAGCTAGGATGAGGTCGGCGCGCCCGCGCGCCTGGCCCAGACGGAGAGAGATGATGATCGAAGTCACCGAAGCTGCCGCCGAGCGCATCCACGCCCTCCTCGAAGAGGACGGCAAGCTCGACACCCATCGCCTGCGCATGAAGGTCGTGGGCGGGGGCTGCTCGGGGCTTCAGTACCAGCTGTCATTCGACGACGCGATGAAGGACGTCGACAACGAGATCGAGGCGCACGACGTGCGCGTGGTCGTCGACGAGAAGAGCGCGCTCTACCTCGTCGGGTCGGTGCTCGACTTCGTCGACTCGCTCCAGGAATCGGGCTTCAAGATCGAGAACCCGAACGCCAACAACACCTGCGGCTGCGGACAGAGCTTCGCGGCCTGACCCGGATCCAGGCCGGTGCCGACCGAAGCGCCGATCTACCTCGACCATCACGCCACCACCCCCGTCGACGAGCGCGTCTTCGAAGCCATGCGCCCCTGGCTCGACGGCGGCGCGCGGGGTGATTTCGGCAATCCATCGAGCGCAAGCCACGTGTACGGGTGGCGCGCCGAGGCCGCGGTCGAGCAGGCCCGGGAGCGCCTCGCCGCTGCGCTCGGCGCCGAGCCCCGCGAGATCGTCTTCACGAGCGGTGCCACCGAGAGCAACAACCTGGCGGTGTTCGGGGCAGCCGCCCGCGCGCCCGGGCGACCCATCGTGAGCGTGGTGACCGAGCACCCGGCCGTGCTCGACCCGATCGCCTGGCTCGAGCGCCAGGGCACGCCCGTCGCCCGCCTCGAGGTCGACGCGCACGGGCACGTCGACCTCGGCGAGCTCGAGCGAAGGCTCGAGACCGAGACCGCGCTGGTTTCGGTGATGTGGGCGAACAGCGAGATCGGCACGGTCGCCGAGATGTCCGCGATCGCCGGCCTGTGCGCCGACCGGGGTGTGCCACTGCACAGCGACGCGGCTCAGGCGTTCGGCAAGGTCCCGCTCGACGTGAGCGACGTGCCGCTCGCGCTGCTCTCGGTCTCGGCCCACAAGATCTACGGACCGAAGGGTTCGGGCGCGCTCTACGTGCGCCGTCGGCGCCCGCGTGCGCGAATCGAGGCGCGCCAGCTGGGTGGAGGACACGAGGGCGGTCTGCGCTCGGGCACGATCGCCGTCCACCAGGTCGTCGGGCTCGCGACGGCCGCCGAGATCGCGGCCGAAGAGCGTGCGGCCGAGGCACTGCGCGTCGGCGCCCTGCGCGATCAGCTGTGGTCATCCCTCGAGTCGGCGCTCGGCGGCGTGCGCCGAAACGGCGACCCGGCGCGCAGCCTGCCGGGCAATCTGAGCGTCTCGTTCGAGGGCGTCGACGGGGACAAACTGCTGCTCGCGCTGCCCGATCTCGCACTCTCCACCGGCTCGGCCTGCAGCTCGGCCGATCCGGCGCCGAGCCACGTGTTGACGGCCATCGGCCACGACGCGGCGCTCGCTCGGGCGACGATCCGGTTCGGCCTCGGGCGCTTCACGACGGCCGAGGAGATCGACCGCGCCGGGGCGCGCGTCGTCGAAGAGGTGCGGGCGGCCCGGGGCGAGGGCGCCTGAAGGCGACCCCGGGGGCCCGTGCGGCGGGCCATCGCATCCCCGCCGCGCAGCGTTGCGCAGCCGCCGGGCCGGGGGCGCCGCGACCCCGGGGCGGCTAGTCTCCGGCGTCCCGAAGCCATCGGAGCCGCCGCCCGAACGGGGCGGCGCGGGTGTCCAGGTCGCCTCGAAGCGGACCGGGCCCGGCTCCGGCGGCGAGACCCCAGCGCATGCGCGCACATCCAATCGACCCGCCCGCCCCGCAGACGCGGAGCGCCGGCGCCGGGTCAGCGAACGAGCGAGGAAACCGAGTCGTGGCAGACGAGCCGAAGTCGAAGAACATCACGTGGCACGAGGGTCAGGTCGCGCGCACCGATCGCGAGGCCCAGAAGGGCCAGCGGGGCGTCACCATCTGGCTGACGGGGCTCTCGGGCTCGGGCAAGTCGACCGTGGCCGTCGCCGCCGAGAAGATGCTGCACGACAAGGGCAAGGCGACCTACATCCTCGACGGCGACAACATCCGCATGGGGCTGAACAGCAACCTCGGCTTCTCGCCCGAGGACCGCACCGAGAACATCCGCCGCATCGGCGAGGTCTCGAAGCTCTTCACCGATGCGGGCGTCATCGTCTTCACGTCGTTCATCTCGCCCTACCGCGCCGACCGCGATCAGGTGCGTGAGATCATGGGCGAGGGCGACTTCGTCGAGTGCTACGTCTCCGCCGACCTCGAGACGTGCGAGGGCCGCGACGTGAAGGGTCTCTACGCCAAGGCCCGCGCCGGCGAGATCCCCGAATTCACCGGAATCTCGGCCCCCTATGAAGAGCCCCTCAAGCCCGAGCTCGTCATCGATACCGCGAGCCAGTCCGTCGAGCAGAGCGCAGCCGATCTCGTCGCCTACCTCGAGAAACAGGGCTATCTCTCTGCCTGACCCGTCGCGTTTCTGCGCCAGTCGGAGCGCCGACGAGCCGATGGGAGCTTGATGGCGGCGAATCGAGTTCGAGCCCGGTCGACGAGGCCGCGACGCGCGTGGGTGCGCCGCCGCGCACGCCTCCGGCCGCTGCTCGCCGCGCTCCTGGTGATTGCGACGCTCTCGGGCTGTTCCTCGACCGGCGGGCTGCTCGGCCGTGCCGAAGAGGACGGGCCCGTCGAGCGCCCGGACGCCGATGCCACCTACGACGTGCTGGTCGCCGAGGTCGCCGCGCGCGACGGCGACATCGAAGGCGCCCTCGAAGCGCTCGATCGCGCGATCGTGAAGGATCCCGGGTCGGCGTATCTCGCCTACCGCGCCAGCCGCTTCGCCGCGCAGCTCGACGAGATCGACCGCGCGATCGTCTACGGCGAGACCGGTCTCGCCCTCGACCCGGACGACATCGAGGGGCGACGTTTCCTCGGCCGTCTCTACCTGCACCAGCGTCGCTACAGCGACGTCGAGCGCACGCTCCGCGATCACAACGAGCGCCCCATCGACAGCGAGTCGGCGCTGCTGCTCTTTCAGATGTACATGGAGCGCGGTCAGATGACGACCGCGCTGACGACCGCGCGGTTGCTGCTCGAGGCCGAGCCCGAGAACCTCGGCGCCTACATGGCGGTCGCGACGATCTACGAGCGCCTGCGCGAGTTCGAGCAGGCGGAGGCCGCGCTGCGGCAGGGCCTCGAATACCACCCGAACCGATTCGTTCTCTACTCGCGACTCGCGCGCGTTCGGCGCGCGGCCGGCGACCGCTCCGGCGAGATCGAGATCTACTACGAGGTGCTCGAGAACGAGCCCGACCACCACGGCACGCTGGTCAGCCTCGGCGAGGCGCAGATCGCGACCGGCGACGTGGCCGGTGCGATCCGTACGTACCGTCGCCTCGTCGAAGCGCACCCGAGCGACGTCCAGGCGATCAAGCGGCTGGCGTCGCTCGAGTTCTCCGCGGGCGATCCCGTGGCGGCGGCCGAGCGATTCGAGGCGGCGGCGGCAGCCAACCCCGGCCGGCCGGATCTCGCCTACGCGCTCGGGCAGGTGCGCCGTGCCCTCGGCGAGACCGATGCGGCGCTCGCGGCGTTCGCCCGCGTGCCAGCGGGCCACCCCCTGCACACCGATGCCCGCATGCAGATCGCGACGATCTACGAGGAGCGAGGCGACCTCGACGCGGCGCTGGCCGAGGTCGAGGCACTGCGGGCGGTGCGCAGCGACCGGCCGATCGAGTTTCACGCGGCCAGCCTACGCGCGCGCAGCGGCGACCTCGAAGGGGGCGTCGCGCTCCTCGAGGAGATGCTCGAAGAGAATCCGGGCGACGAGGAGGTGCTCTATCAGATCGGCGTGCTCTACGGCATGGCGAAGCGCAACGACGACGCCATGCAGATGATGGAGCGCGTACTCGAAGAGAACCCCGACAACGCCCACGCCCTCAACTACATCGGCTACACGCTGGCCGAGCGCGGCGAAGATCTCGACCGTGCCGAGCGTCTGATCATCCGAGCGACCGAGATCGCACCCGACGATGGCTACATCGCCGACAGCCTAGGCTGGGTCTACTACATGCGCGCGCGCCCGTTGATGGAGCGGGGCAGCCGCGATGCGGCGCTCGAGCTGCTCGAACGCGCCCGGGATCAGCTGCGCCTCGCCGACGACCTGACGGGCGGTGACCCCGTGGTGAGTGAGCACCTCGGCGACGTCCATCTCTTGATGGACGATCGCGATGCGGCCCTCGAGTACTACGAGCGCGCAGTCGAGCAGGATCACCGCGAAGACGAGCAGCCGAACCTGCTCGAAAAACTCGACCGGCTGCGGCTCGACCTGCAGAGCGAGGGCTCGGCGGGTCGCTCGAGTGAGTCGTCCAACCCGTGAGATCCACTGCGGTGCGCCGCCTCGCCATCGCCGCGTGCCTGTGTGGCCTGCTCGCGACGGCGGCCTGTCGCAAGCCGCCGCCGGCGCCGCGCCCCGATCTCGATGCCGGCGCCCTGATCGCCGAGCTCGAGGGGGCCGAGGCCCAGCGACGGGGCCTGCGCGCCAAGGCTCGCCTGGCCATCCAGGCGCCGGATCTCGAGGTGAGCCGTCCGCAGCGCATTGCGGTGCAGCGCCCGGCGACGCTGCGTGTCGAGATCCTGGGCCTGTTCAATCAGGTCGCGGCCGTCCTGGTGGTGCACGACGGGGTGTATCAGCTGTGGGAATCCGGGGCGTCCGCGATCCAGCAGGGCCGCGTCACGCCCGCGCTGCTGTGGCGCGTGGCGAGGGTGGCGCTCGCTCCCGACGAAGCGGTCGATCTGTTGCTCGGCGCGCCGCGACTCGACCCGACCCTGGTGATCGGCCGGTCGGGCTGGGGGCCGCTGCTCTTCGACGTCGATCGGGTCGATGCTGCCGGGGCCCTGCGCGAGCGCGTCGGCTTCGATGCCGAAGGGCGGCTGCGCGGGTTCGAACGATTCGATCCCACCGGAGCGCTTGTCTGGAGCGCCACCTTCGACGACCATCGTCCGCTCATGGGGGGAGACGGGGCGATGCAATCGTTCGCCCACGTCGTCCGGCTGCGCTTTCCCGCGGAGGGCGCGCGCGTCGACGTCGAGTACAAGAGCGTGCAGCTCGATCCCGAGCTCGCACCGTCGCTGTTTCGCCTGGGCCAGAGCGCCGGTGATGCGACGGATTCGCGCGCGATCGCGGCGGCGCGGCGTTGAACCGTCTCGTCTCAGAACCTCGGCGCCGCACGACGTGGCTCGCGCTCTGGCTCTCGCTCGCCGCGCTCGCGGCCGCGTGTACGAACAACCCGTATCCGAATCAAGATGACACCAAGAAGGTGCTGTACACGCCCTTCAGCGAGGCCCCTCGCACCCTCGATCCAGCCGTCGCCTACACCACGACGTCGCACAAGATCACGGGCAACGTCTTCGATACGTTGCTCGAGTACCACTACCTCAAGCGGCCCTATCAGCTGATTCCGGGCCTCGCGACGACCGTGCCCGTGGGCGAGCCCCTCGAAGGCGGCGGGGTCGCCTACCGCTTCGAGATGCGGCCCGATCTGCTCTTTCACGAAGACATCGCGTTCGATCCCGATCGCGCGGCGCCCGCCACGCGGGCGGTGACGACCAGCGACGTCGCGTTTCAGCTCATGCGCATCGCCGATCCCGCGGTCAACAGCCCGGTGATCGAGCAGTTCTCGCAGATCGCGGGCTTCCGGGGCTTCGGCGAGGCGCTCGTCGAGCGTCGGGGGAGCGACCCGGCCTTCGCTGCGCTGCCCGCCCACGCGCAGTACGCCGAGCTGGGCGGCATCGAGGGCATCGAGGTCGACGGCGATCTCGGGCTGCGCATCGTGCTCGAGCGGCCGTTTCCGCAGATCCTCTACTGGTTCGCGATGCCGTTCACGACGCCGCTGGCCTGGGAGGTCGTCGAGTACTACGACGGCGAGGAGGGGCGGGCGCGGCTCGCCGATCACCCCGTCGGCACCGGGCCGTACCGGCTGGTCGAGTACGACAAGCAGGCGCGCATGATCCTCGAGCGAAATCCGACCTGGTACGGGGTGATGCACCCCGAGTGGAAGGCGCCGGGCGCGACGTATCCGAGCGAGGGTTCGCCGGGAGACGCGGCGGCCGGGCGGCTCGATCCGAAGTACGTCGGCCAGCCGCTGCCGTTCATCGAGCGGGTCGAGTTTCGGCGCGAGAAGGAGTCGATCCCCGCGTTCAACAAGTTTCTGCAGGGCTACTACGACGCATCCGGCGTCATCAAGGAGAGCTTCGACCGCGTGGTGCACGAGGGGGGGCTCTCGAGCGAGATGGAGTCGCTCGGGATCTCGCTCGACAAGAGCGTGAGCCCGGGCGTGTACTACATCGGGTTCAACATGGACGACCCGCTGCTCGGGAGCGAGGCGGGCGAGTCGGGGCGGAAGCTGCGCCAGGCGATGAGCCTGGTGATCGACACCGAGGAGTTCACGCGGCTCTTCCTGAACGGGCGCGGCGTGCCTGCGCAGACGCCGATCCCGCCGGGCATCTTCGGCTACCACGAGGCGTACGAGAATCCGTACCGCAAGCCGGACGTGGAGCGCGCGCGCGAGCTGCTGGCCGAGGCGGGCTACGGCGGGGGCATCGATCGCGAGACCGGCAAACCGCTCCGGTTGACGTTCGATACGCCCGATACGTCGGCTCAGGGGCGGCTTCGGTACCAGTTCTTCACCGACGCCTGGCGACAGCTGGGCCTCGACGTCGAGATCGCCGCGACGAACTACAACCAGTTCCAGGAGAAGGTGCGCAACGGCGCCTACCAGCTCTTCATGTGGGGCTGGATCGCAGACTACCCCGACCCCGAGAACTTCCTGTTCCTGTTGTGGAGCGAGATGGCGCGGTCGAAGAACGAGGGGCCGAACACGGCGAACTTCTCCGACCCGGCGTACGACGAGCTCTACGTCGAGATGAAGGCGATGCCGAACGGACCGGAGCGCATGGCGAAGATCGATCGGATGCTGGCGATCCTCGAATACGAGCGTCCGTGGATCGAACTCTTCTACCCCGAGGACTATCTGCTCTACCACGAGTGGCTCGCCAACGTGAAGCCGGTCGGCATGTCGACGCCGACGACGAAGTACCGCGACATCGATGCCCCCGAGCGCACGGGCTGGCGCACGGTGCACAACGAGCCGGTGGTGTGGCCGATCTATGTCCTGGTGCTCGGCGCCGCAGCCGTGCTCCTGCCGGGCGTGCTGACGTACCTGAGGGAGAGGCAGTAGTGCTGGCCTATGTGATCCGGCGGCTGGGGTACGGCGTGGTCGTCGTCTTCGGCGTCCTGCTCTTCCTGTTCGTGCTCTTCTTCGGCGTCACCGACCCCGACGACGTCGCGCGCAAGGCCCTCGGCGAGCGCGTGCCCCAGGAGGTCGTCGAGCAGTGGAAGGTCAACCACGGCTACGACCGCCCGCTCTTTCCCGGCCCGGGCGCGTGGACCGACAACCTGCTCGTCGATCACTTTCGCCGCATGCTGACCTTCGACTTCGGTCGCAGCGACGCCGACGATACGCCGATCATCGAGCGGATCCGTGCGGGCGCCTGGATCTCGCTCTCTCTCATGGTGCCGATCTTCATTCTGAGTCTGGTGGTCTCGATCCCACTCTCTCTCGTCGTGGCCTTCTTTCGCGAGACCTACATCGACCGGACGGGTGTCTTCATCTGCGTGCTCGCCATGAGCGTGTCGATCCTTCTCTACATCATCGGTGCGCAGTACATGATCGCGAAGGTCCTGCGCTGGTTCCCGATCTCGGGCTTCGATCCCGACCCGTCGGTGCTGCTGCGATTTCTCGCGCTGCCGGTCGTCGTCGGCATCGTGAACGGAATCGGCGGCGACGTGCGCTTCTACCGCACCGTCTTCCTCGAAGAGAGCAATCGCGACTTCGTGCGGACGGCGCGGGCGAAGGGCTGTGGCGAAGGGCGCATCATGGCGCGCCACGTCTTCCGCAACTCGTTGATCCCCGTCCTCACCCGGGTCGTGCTCGCGATCCCGTTCCTGTTCATGGGCTCGCTTCTGCTCGAGTCGTTCTTCGGCATTCCCGGTCTCGGGTCGATGATGGTGGACGCGATCCACGGCAACGACTTCTCGACGTTGCGCACCCTCGTATACATCTCCTCGCTGCTCTTCATCGCGGGGCAGATCCTGACCGACCTCTCATACGGCCTCGTGGATCCACGGGTCCGGCTCGACTGACGGAAGGGGAGGCGAGAACGAATTGGCCCCGCACGTTTGGTCGAACCTGCTCGTGGTCGTGATGATCGCCGGTGTCATCGCGATCGCGCGCTTCGTGCGTCGCAACCGCATCTGGTCGGAGGCCGCTTCGGAGATCTGGCGACGCCGCCGGATCTCGGTGCTGGTGATCTGCGCCTACATGTTGATCGCCGTCCTCGACTCGGTCGCCTGGGTCGGTGGGCAGGCGAGCAGCGAGGACGCGGTCTCGGGTCACGAGGCACGCAGCGTCATCGATCGGCTCTTCGCCGACACCAAGGAGGCCAGCTACTCAGCGCCGTTCGCGCGCGTCGAGTTCTACGGCGGCAGCGCACTCGAGCGACCGGGGTCGCACCCGTTCGGCACCGACATCCTCGGGCGCGACGTGCTGTACCTCACGCTCAAGGGCGCCAAGGTCGCGCTGCTGATCGGCGGGCTGACGAGCCTCGTCGCGATTCCGCTGGCGCTGCTCTTCGGGGTGATGGCCGGCTACTTCGGCGGTCGGCTCGATGATGCGGTCTTCCTCGTGATCTCGACGCTTTCGTCGATGCCGAGCCTGTTGCTGTTGATCGTCCTCATCATGGTGATGGGCCGAAGCACGCTCTCGGTCTGTGTCGCGCTCGCGATCACGGGCTGGGTCGGTTTCGCGCGCGTCACGCGGGGCGAAGCGCTGAAGCTGCGCGAGCTCGACTACGTCGCGGCCGCGCGGGCGCTCGGCGTCTCGGAGCCGCGCATCATCCTGCGCCACATCCTTCCGAACCTGATGCATCTGGTGGTGATCACGTTCGTGCTGATGTTCACCGGGCTCGTGCTCACCGAGGCCGTGCTCTCGTATCTCGGCATCGGCGTCGACGGCAGCTGGGGGCAGATGATCGATCAGGCCCGCGACGAGCTCAGCCGCGACCCGGTGGTCTGGTGGAATCTCACGGCGGCCGGCGCCGCGCTCTTCGGACTGGTCCTCGCGGTCAACTTCGTCGGGGACGCCGTGCGCGACATCCTCGACCCGCGCACGCTGAAGGAGTCGTCATGAGCGCGCTCCTCGAGGTGCGTGGGCTCACCGCCCGGTTCCCGATCGGCGACGACGCCGTGCCGATCGTCGACGGCGTCGACTTCGAGCTCGATCGGGGACGCGTCCTCGCGCTCGTCGGCGAGTCGGGGTCGGGCAAGTCGATGACGGCGCTGTCGCTGCTGCGCCTCGTCCCGCGCCCGGGGCGGGTCACGTCGGGCAGCGTGAAGCTCGACGGGCAGGAGGTGCTCGATCTCAAGGTCGCCGACATGCGGCGCATTCGCGGTCGTCGCATCTCGATGATCTTCCAGGAGCCCATGACGAGCCTGAACCCGGTCGTACGCGTCGGCCAGCAGGTGGTCGAGGCGATCCGCCTGCACGAGAAGGTCTCGAAGGAGGCCGCACTCGAGCGCACTCGAGAGCTCTTCGGTCATGTCGGCATTCCCGATCCCGAGGATCGACTGCGCGCCTTCCCCCACCAGCTCTCGGGCGGCTTGAAGCAGCGCGTGATGATCGCGATGGCGCTCTCGACCCGGCCCGACGTGTTGATCGCCGACGAGCCGACCACGGCCCTCGACGTCACGATCCAGGCCCAGATCGTGAGTCTCTTGCGCCGGCTGCAACGAGAAGACGGGCTCGCGATCCTGTTGATCACGCACGATCTCGGCATCGTGAACGAGCTCGCCGATCGCGTGGCCGTCATGTACACCGGGCAGGTCGTCGAAGAGACGTCGCGCGAGGTGCTGCTCTCGCGGCCGAGGCATCCGTACACGGCGGGTCTGCTTCGTTCGATGCCGGCACACTCGGCCCACGGCGAGCGCCTGCCCGAGATACCGGGGGTCGTCCCGTCGCCGGGGCACTGGCCGAAGGGCTGCCGCTTCGCCGCGCGCTGCGATCGTCGCCTCGACGTCTGCACGGTCGACGAGCCGCGCGACACCCACGTGGTCGATGGCCACACCGTCCGCTGTCATGCCGTCGAGCGCGATCTCGCCGCGGCCGGGGGGGCAGACGAGTGAGCGAGCCGCTGCTCCGGGTCGAGGGGCTGCAGACGTGGTTCCCGATCAAGCACGGCGTGCTGCGCCGAACCGTGGGGCACGTGCAGGCCGCGACCGGAGTCGACCTCGAGGTCGCGGCCGGCGAGACGCTGGCCCTGGTCGGTGAATCGGGCTGCGGAAAGACGACGGTCGGGCGATCGATCCTGCGTCTGGTCGAGCCCCAGGCGGGGCGGATCCTCTTCGAAGGCGTCGATCTGCGAACGCTCTCGCACGCCGAGCTGCGCGAGCGGCGCCGTCGGTTGCAGATCGTCTTTCAGGATCCGATGGCCTCGCTGAACCCACGCATGCGCATTCGCGAGATCATCGCCGAGGGCATGCGTTCGTTCGGTCTCGCAACCGGCGAGGCCGAGCTGACGCGCAAGGTCGGCGCGTCGCTCGAGCGCGTCCAGCTCGACCCCGAGCAGATGTGGCAGTACCCGCACGAGTTCTCGGGCGGGCAGCGGCAGCGCATCTGCATCGCGCGGGCCCTCGCGGTCGAACCGAAGCTGCTCGTCTGCGACGAATCGGTGTCGGCGCTCGACGTCTCGATCCAGGCGCAGATCCTGAACCTGCTCGCCGATCTGCAGCGCGATCTCGGTCTCGCGTACCTGTTCATTACGCATGATCTCGGCGTCGTGCGCTACCTCGCCGACCGGGTCGCGGTCATGTATCTCGGCCGCATCGTCGAGACCGCGCCGACCGCCGCGCTGTTCGACGATCCGAAGCACCCGTACACGCGGGGCCTGCTCGATGCGGTGCCGTCGGTCGACCCGCAGCGGCGCAACGCCGATCCGCCGCTGCTCGGCGACGTGCCGTCGCCCTCGAATCCCCCGAGCGGCTGTCACTTTCACACGCGGTGCCCGGTGGTGCTCGACCGCTGCGCGACCGAAGACCCGCCGGTCGTCGATCTGGGCGCCAGCCGGCTGGCCCGGTGCTTCCTCGCCGACGGGGCCACCGACTGACGTCGCGCGGGCGCCGAGGGGGTTTCCCCATCGACGGCGCCGATCCACCGCCAAAGCTTCACGTCTCCGTTGCTTCTGCCGATGAGCGGATGAGCGACGGAGGGGTGCAGCATGGCCGGAACGATCCGGATCGGCGAGATCCTGCTGAGGGCAGGGGTCATCGACCAACATCAACTGAACGCCGCCCTGGGCGAGCAGCGCCGCTGGGGGCAGCCGCTCGGAGCGACGCTCGTGAAGATGGGCAGCCTCGACGAGCGTTCGCTCGTGCGCGCGCTGGCGAGTCAGCTCTCGCTGCCGGTCGCGAGCCTCGAAGGCAAGCGCATCGCGCCCGATGTGCTCGCCCTCGTTCCCGCCGATCTGGCCGAGCGCAATCTCGTGCTGCCGCTCTTCGTCAAGCGCGCCGACAACCACACCACGCTGTACCTCGCGATGGAGGATCCGGGTGACCTCGCTGTGCTCGATGACCTCGCGTTTCGAACCGGCCTGCAGGTCAAGCCCGTGATGATGGCGCCTTCGGAGATCTCCGAAGGCATCGACCGGTACTACCGTGCGGCCGCGAGCGCCGAGGCCGCGCCCGGGCAGGCGGCCGCGAGCGATTCGTCAGCGGCCCCGGGCGAAGCTGCGGTGCAGCCGGGCGACCGCGGCGATGGCACCGCCGAGCTCGTCGCGCACTTCACCGGCGGCGCCGCGAGCGAGCCGACGTCGTCGGCTCCCACGGCACATCCGACCCCGATCCCGGATTCGAATGGCGAAGCGTCTTCCGCCCCCGCCCCCGCTGCGCCGGCCACCTCCGTGGAGCCGGGCGCACCGCCGGCGCCCGCACGCCCGGTCGAGCCGCCCGCATCGCCGGCGCCCACGCTCCCGGTCCAACCCGCCGCATCGTCGGCACCGGCACGCGCGGAGCAGCCGGCCCCGTCGCAGTCGCCGGCAGGCCCGAAGCAGCGGGCCCCATCGCAGTCGCCTGATCGCGCGGTGAAACCCGACCCCGCGCAGTCGCCCGTTCGCGCGGTGCAACCCGACCCTGCGCAGTCGCGCACTCGCGCCGTGCAACCCGACCCATCGCGGTCGCCTGGTCGCGCGGAGCAGCCGGCCCCGTCGCAGTCGCCTGGTCGTGCGGCGCAACCAGCCCCATCGCAGTCGCCCGGGTACGGCCTGGACCTCGACGTGACGCGGCCTCATTTCGGCGAAGAGTCGCTCGCCGCGCCCCCGCCCAAGAAGCCGGCCAGCGCCGCGGTGGTGCCCGACCTGCCGCCCGTCGAGAGCCTCGCCAGCTACGAGGCCAAGACCCGCACGATCCTGCACGTTCTGACTCAGCTGCTGATCGAGAAGGGCGTCATCACGCGCGAAGAGTTCCACGCCCGCGTGTCGGCGCTCGCCGACGTCGATCCCGGCGCGAATCGCCACGGCGACTGAACCGGCCGGTCCCGCGTCGGTCTTGACACCCTACGACCGGAAGGCGACCTTGCGCGCCCTTCGGAGCGGTCTCGCTGCAGACGGCGGTGCCGCGGGCCATTGAGGAGCACGCGCATGCGTCTCGAATACAAGCTCGATCTCGATGACATCGACGTCCCCCGATTCGCGGTGGAGGCGGTCGAGGGGATCGGCAAGCTCTTTTCGCTGGCGGCGCTCGTGCTCAACGTGCTCGATACCTGCAAGCAGGTCGAGATCGTGTTTCACGGCCTGAACCCCGAAGACCCCGAGCGCAAGATCGCGGGCTTTCGGCAGATCCTCGAGAGCAGCTCCGACGATCGGACCATCACCTTCACGCCCGGTCAGAGCGGCCGCGTTTCGGGCTCGTCGAGCTCGTTCCAGTGGCTGACGGTGTCTCGCAGCTGATCGAGGCCCGCGCCGGCTCAGTCGGCTGCGCGTCGCTCCCTGCGTCGCACCAGCGCCCACATCACCAGCGCCGTCACGCCGAAGGTCGACGCCTCTCGCAGCGGATCGGCCGGCCGCGCCGGGCAGAATGCACCGACGGGAATCGGCCGCGCGCGGGTCTCGGCTCGCGCGGGCGGGTCGGGCGCGGGCTCGGCGGCGGGGCTCGCCGCGGCGAGCGTCGCAATCAGCCACACGATGCCGATGCTCGCGAAGGCGCGAGCGGCTGTCGGGTGCGGTCGGCGCATGCGTCGAGGATAGCTCCACACGCACCGACCGACCCATCCGCCGCGTTCCGGGGCCCTTTTCGAGCCGTTCACGCGCATCGATTCGCGAGCACCGCCGGCCGGTTGCCGGCGCATGCGCCGGTTGACTGCCGCGCGGCGCGCCTCATATCATCGGCCGTCGCCCACCCTTTCGATCGCCTTCGGCGCCTGTGGAGCCCATGGTCCCCCGATCCCCCGACGAGAGCGAGCGCAGCCGCGCCGGCCGCGACAAGCGGCAGCTCATCGTGGAGGCGGCGATCAAGGTGTTCGCGCGCAACGGCTATCACGGCTCGCGCGTCTCGGACATCGCGCGCGAGGCGGGCATCGCCTACGGGCTCGTCTACCACTATTTCAAGAACAAGGAGGAGGTGCTCGACACCATCTTCGACGAGCAGTGGGGGGCGTTCCTCGACGCGATCGAGGCGATCGCCGAGAGCGGCAGCGGCACCGAGGACAAGCTGCTCTCGGTCGCCGCGCTCATCCTCAACGCCTACCGCGTGCGACGCGACTGGGTGAAGGTGCTCGTCTTCGAGATTCAGCGTTCACCGAGATTCCACGACCGCGACCGCCTCGAGGCGATGGGGCGTCTGTTCGGCCTCGTCGGTGGCATCGTCGCCGAGGGGCAGAAGAAGGGCGAGCTCCGCGCCGACCTCGAGCCGCGCACCGCGTCCTACCTCTTCATCGGCGGGCTCGACATCGTGGTGACGGGGCGCGTGCTCGACATCCTGCCGGTCGAAGGGGATGCGGACGACGAAGCGACGTACTACATCAACGTCGCGCGCACGGTGGTCGACCTGTTCCTCAACGGAATGCGCCCGCGGTGCGGCGGCGGCACGCGCGACGATGGCAGCTCGAGCGGGGGGGCAGGGTGAGCGGCGAGGCGACATTCGGCATCGAGGTCGAGGGCCTCTCGAAGCGCTACGGCGAGTTCGAGGCGGTGCGAGATCTCTCGTTTCGCGCGGCTCGCGGCGAGGTTCTCGGCTTTCTCGGCACGAACGGGGCCGGCAAGACGACGACGATGCGCATGCTGACCGGCTTCATCCCGCCGACGAACGGCACCGTGCGCATCGACGGGCACGACATCTTCGACGCGCCGCTCGATGCGCGGCGCGCGATCGGCTACCTGCCCGAGAGCCCGCCCGTGTACCCCGAGATGACCGTGCGCGGCTATCTGCAGTTCGTTGCCTCGCTCAAGGACGTGCCGCGAGGCGAACGAGCGGCTGCGGTCGCGAGCGCGATGGCGCGGTGCGGGCTCGAGGACACGGCCGATCGCGTGATCGGTCACCTCTCGAAGGGCTACCGCCAGCGCGTGGGGCTCGCTCAGGCGATCGTGCACGACCCCAAGGTGCTCGTGCTCGACGAGCCGACGGTCGGCCTCGATCCGATCCAGATTCGGGAGATCCGGTCGTTGATCCAGTCCCTCGCGGCGCCCGAAGGCGAGCAGGGCGGTCACACGGTGATCCTCTCGACGCACATTCTCAACGAGGTCGAGGCGCTCTGCGACCGCGTCGTGCTGATCCACCGCGGTCGAATGGCGCTCGATGCGTCGCTGGCCGAGCTGACTTCGGGCGGCGAGACCCTCGAAGAGGTCTTCACGCGCGTGAGTACCCGCGACGACGCCGGCGAGGACGCGGCATGAGCCACGTGCTGTCGATCGCGTGGCGCGAGCTTCGGTCGTACTTCGTGTCGCCCGTGGCATACGTCGTGCTCACGCTCTGGGCGGTGCTCGCCGGGACGTTCTTTCTCACGAACGTCGTCGCGTTCCAGCTCACCATCGAGCAGGCCACGCAGTTCGGCGCCTACGACCGCCTCGCCGAGATCAACCTGAACGACGACCTGATCGGCCCCTTCGTCGGGGCGATGTGGGTCGTGCAGATCTTCCTGATGCCGGCCGTGACCATGGGGCTCTTCTCGACCGAGCGGGCCACGGGCACGATCGAGCTGCTGATGACGAGCCCGGTCACGCTCTGGGAGGTCGTCGTCGGCAAGTACCTCGCGGCGCTGGGCTTCGCGCTGCTGATGGTTGCGATCGTCGCCTTCTTCCCCGTGTTGCTCTTCTTCTTCGGCGACCCCGACGCCGGCAAGACCGCGGCGGCCCTGCTCGGGCTGGTGTGCGTGAGCTTCGCCTACGTCGCCGTCGGGGCCTTCGGCTCGTCGATCACGCGCAACCAGCTGATCGCGTTCATCCTGACGCTGGTGCTGCTGCTCGTGATCGGCATGATGCTGCCCTTCCTGGTCAACCTGACTACGTCGGGTGTCCCCGGTGAGATCGCTTCGCCGATCGCGGCGGCGTTCGGCTGGGTGGCCACGGCGCCGCACTTCGAAGAGATGTTGCGCGGCGTCGTCGACACCGCCGATCTCGCGTATTTCGGCATCACGACCCTCGGCTTCCTGGTGCTCGCGAAGACCGCGGTGGAGAGCGACCGATGGCGCTGATCCGACGCGCAAGGGCAGGGCTGCGCGGAGGCGCGCGATGAAGGGTTGGCCGGCACTCCTCGGTGGGCTCGGACTCGTGGGCGTGGGCTTCGGCCTGCTCTCGCTCCTCGTGCAGCTCTTTCTCTACGACCCGGTTCGTCAGGATCTCGCCGAGAGCCTCTTCGGCTGGGTCAGCGCCAACCTGCTCGTCGGCGTGCTCCTGCTGACCGCGGGCCTCTTCATGTCGTTCGATCAGGTGCGCGATCGGCTGCGCTCCGACGAGGGGCGTCGAATCGGTCGCCACGGGGTGTCGGCCGTGCTCTCGGCCGTGCTGTCGCTGGCGATCCTCGGTGGCCTCGCGTTCCTCTCGACTCGGTATCACGCGCGATTCGACTGGTCGGATGATTCGGTGAACACGCTGACCGAGCAGACGCTCGGCCTGCTCGACGGTCTCGAAACGGACGTGACGCTGACCGCGTTCTTCGCGGCCGCCGAGGCGCCGGGCATCGCAGAGCTGCTCGGCCGCTACGACTACGCGAGCGACCGCGTGACGGTCGAGTTTCTCGATCCCAACGCGGTGCCGGGCGTCGTGCAGAGTCTCGGCCTCGACCCCGAGGCGCTCGCGCGCGGCCTCATGCGGGTCTCGACCGACACCGACGCCGTCCTCGTGACCGAGTTCGGCGAGTCGCCCATCACGAACGCCTTGCTCAAGCTGACGCGTGACAGCGGCAAGAAGGTCTACTTCGTGACCGGTCACAACGAGCGACCGATCGTCGACGCCGAAGGCGCGACCGCGGTGGGCAAGGAGAGCGCCGGGCGCGCCGCCGACGCCCTGCGCAACGAGACGTATGCGGTCGAAGGGCTGCGTCTCGCGACGATCGGCGCGGTGCCCGACGACGCCGATGCGCTGATTCTGGCGGGGCCGACGCAGCCGATGCTCGACCACGAGCTCGACGTGCTGCGCCGCTACCTGGCCGGGGGCGGTGCGCTGCTCGTGATGATCGACCCCCGCGCCAACACGAACCTCTACGACGACCTCGCCGACTGGGGGATCCGCTTCGGGGACGACGTCGTGGTCGACCGGAGCCTCGCGCTCTTCGGCCAGGCGACGAGCCCCTTCGCCGGCCAGTACGCCGAGGACCATCCCATCACCGCCGGGCTCAGCGAGACCGCGCTCTTCCCGATGGTTCGCAGCGTGCTCGTCGACCTCGACAGCGAGGACGTCGACGTCATCGTCTCGACCGGCGCCGACTCGTGGGCCGAGCGTGATCTCGACGACTGGATGCGCACCGGTCGCGCCGTCTTCGGCGAAGGCGACCTCGCCGGCCCCGTCCCGATCGCCGCGGCGGGCTCGATCGTGGTGCCGATGCCCTCTGCAGCCGAGGGGGAGGCCCCGGCCGCGTCGATCCCGGCCCGCATCGTCGCGTTCGGCGACTCGAACTTCGCGGCCAACGAGTACATCGACAGCTTCCGCAATCGCGACCTCTTCCTGAACTCGGTCAACTGGCTGCTCGGCGACGTCGAACAGATTGCGCTCCGCCCGAACGTCGCGCAGGCGACGCGCCACCGGCTCTCGGTCGACGACTTCGAGCGTCTGCAGTCGCTCTCGCTCTTTCTCGTGCCCGAGCTGATCGCGGTGATCGGTGTGTTCGCCTGGTGGTGGCGCCGCGATCGCGCGGAGCGTTGACCAGTGCAGCCGCGCCACACGGCGGTCCTCGCGCTCATTGCCGCGCTGCTCGGCGCCTTCATCTACTTCTACGAGATTCGCGGCGGCGCCGAGCGAACGGCGGCCGAGGCGAAGCGCAATCAGCTCTGGCCCGAAATCGAAGCCGACCAGATCACGTCGCTCTCGGTCACGACCGTGCACGGTGTCCAGGTCGATCTCGTCCGCGAGGGCGAGGGCGAAGGGGCCGGGGCGCGCTGGCAGATCACCTCGCCGATCGACTTTCCCGCGAGCAGCTCGGCCGTCGACGCGATGCTCGCGGGCCTCGCCGAGCTCAGCAGCGAGAAGCGAGTGCAGGGCGACGACCTCGCCGCGTTCGGCCTTGGCCCCGATGCCGCGTCCATCTCGTTCGTGGCGAATGGGGCGCCGCGCACCGTGCGTCTGGGCGGCAGCGCACCGGTGGGCGGTGAACGCTACGTGCTGCTCGACGATGCGAGCGACATCGTGCTCGTCCCGGCGAATGCGCTCGTAGCGTTCGGCAAGACCCTCGACGAGCTGCGCGATACGCGGGTCTGGCCCTTCGAGACGGCCGCCGTGCAGCGCGCCCGCTTCGCGTGGGTCGATGGCGCTGTCGAGCTCGAGCGAAGAAGCGACGGATGGTGGCTGATCGATCCGGTCGAAGAGCGCGCCGATCGCCTGCGCGTCGACGGGCTCCTCTCCGACCTCGCCTATCTGCGAGCCGACGGCTTCCCCGAAGACGACGTCGCGCCGTCGGCGTTCGATGCGCCGTTCTTCGCCGCCGAGCTGAGCGGGGCCGGCGCGACGCTCGTCGACGTCGACCTCGTCGCGGCGGCGCCGACCGCCGGTGCGGAGCCGCGCATCGTGATTCGCGGACGCGAGGGCGCCCTCTTCGAGGTCGCCGCAGAGCGGGCCGATGACTGGCCGCGTCGCGTCGCCGACTACCGCGACAAGACGCTCTCGCGCTTCGCGATCGACGCCGCGCGCAGCTTCGAGATCACGCTGGCCGACGCGGAGGGCCCCGAGCCGGTGCGGATCCAGGGCGAGCTCGTCGGCGGGCGCTGGGTCACCAGCCCCGAACCGATGTCGGCCGCCGCGGCCTCGGGGGTCGTGACGACGCTGTCGAGCCTCGACGGCATCGACGTCGTGGCGGATCGGCTCGGCCCCGCCGAGCAGGCGTCGCTCGGCATCGCGCCCCCGCGGATCGCGCTGCGCGTCTGGGGAGAGGGCAGCTCGGGCGCCACGGCGCCGCTGCTCGCCGACGTGGTCCTCGGACGCACCCGGCCCGGCATCGGCACGTATGCGGCGCAGGCCGGCGGCGACGCGATCCTGCTGATCGACGAGGCCACGGCCGGTCTGCTGCCGACGTCGCTCACGGCCTTTCGCGGCGCCTTCCTCGAAGGAGCGCAGGGCGACGACCGCCCCGAGCTCGATCGGCTGGGCGCGCCCGAGCCGAGCTTCCCCGTCGATGACGTCGAGGGCGTGGTCGAGCCGCAGCTCTGAGCCCGCCGGTCGCGGCGTGGGGGTGCGTGCTTCTGCTCAGCGCCGTCCGCTCGGTCAAGCGACGGCGCATGAGACGCGGCGGCTGCGCATGAGACGCAGCGCTCGCGGCTGAGACGCAGTGGGCGCGCGGTCAGCCCCCGTTTCGACGCGCCGACTCGATCCACGCGGCGACGTCGCCGTGGCCTTCCTTGCGCGCGACCTCGAGTGGTCCGAGCCCACTGACGGCGCGGGCGTCGAGCGCCGCTCCGCGCGCCGCCAGCGCCTGCACGGCCTCGAGTCGGCCGGCCCGTGCGGCCAGGAACAGCGGCGTGGCGCGCAGCCCGTTGCGCGGATCGAGCTCGGCCCCGGCGTCGACGAGCAGTGTGATGACCTCGGGGCCGGCGAACATCGCCGCGGCATGAAGGGGCCGCAGTCCATCTTGCGTCCGCGCCTCGACGTCGAGACCCTGCGCGATCAGGAGCTCGATCACGTCGGGGCGATCGGCTCGGGCGGCCGAGTGCATCGGCGAGCCCCCGTTGGCGTCGGCGACCTGGAGTGCGATGCCGGCTTCCGCGAGGGCGGCGAGGATGTCGACGCGATCCTTGCGCGCGGCAAAGTGAATCGGCGTGTCGCCTTCGTCATCGAGCACATCGAGCTGCGCTCCGGCCCGAAGCAGAAGATCCACCACGACCGGGTCGCCCATCCCCGCGGCGATGTGCAGCGGCCGCAGCCCATTGTCGGTCGCGGCCTCGATGTCGGCGCCGCGCTCGATCAGCACGCCGAGGTCGCCGGGGTGGTGTGTGTACGCGGCGGTGTGCACGGCCGTCCAAGAGTTCGAGTCACGCGCGTCGAGAGACGCGCCGGCGTCGATCAGATGCGCGGTCACCTCGGTCTGCCCTCGCCAGACGCTGGCCAGCAGAGCGTCGCGCCCGGCCGCGTCGCGCAGATCGGTCGGCGCGCCGGCGTCGATCAGCCAGATCGCCATCTCGGGCTGCTTCGCTTCGAGGGCGACGTGAAGCGGCGTCCGCCCGTCCGAGCGGACCGGGGCGAGGGACGCACCGTGGGCGATCAGCGGGGCCGCTGCGTCGATGGCGCCCGCGGCCGCGGCCACGTGGAGCGCCGTCTCGCCCGCTGCGTCGCGCGCTTCGGGGTCTGCGCCCCGTTCGATCAGCAGCTCGATCGGCGCGGCCTCGCCTGCGCGCGCCGCGATGTGCAGCGCGCTCTTGCCCGCCGGTCCGAGCGCGAGGGGGTCGGCGCCCGCTTCGATGACGCGTGCGAGCGTCTCTGCATCGCCGCTCTGCGAAGCGACGATCGCGGCGGACCAGCCCGCGCCCGATGCGGCGTCGAGGGAGGCGCCGCGCTCGAGCAGCACGCGGGTGGTGTCGGGCGAGCCGGCCTGCAGCGCGAGATAGAGCGGGGTGATGTCGCCGGTCGTCTTCGCGTCGACCGAAGAGCCCGCGTCGAGCAGCGCGGTCGCTGCATCCAATCGACCGTTCCGCGCGGCTTCGTGAAGCGGCGTCCAGCCTTCGATCGTGCGGACGCCGACCGCGTGCCCGCGCGCGAGGAGCAGCGCGATCACCTCGACGTCGCCGCCCGCCGCAGCGGCGTGCAGCGGGGTGCGGCCGGTGGCGTCGGCGCGATCCAGGGGCCAGCCGGCGCCGAGCAGCAGCGACACCGACTCGGCACCGCCACGTTCGGCCGCCTGGGCAAGCAGCGCGGTCCGCTGTGCCGCGCGCGAACCCGCGGCGGTCTCGTCGTCGGCGAGGGCGTCGAGGGTGGCGGCGAGCGCCGCGGCGTCGCGGGTCTCGATCGCGCGCGCGGCGGTGTGCTCGGGCGCCTCGGGCGGTGAACAGCCGAGCGCGGCAGCGAGCAGCACGCCCAGACTCGAAGTGATTCGCCAGGCGGCGCCAAGACGTCGGCCGCGCGCGACCCGGCGGGTGGGTACGACGGCGCGCGGCGAGGCGAACGAGCGCGGTGTCATCCGCCGAGCCGCTCGAGGATCGCGTCGTGGAGTCGGCCGTTGCTGGCGACGATCTGTCGGCCGGTCGACGGCGCGGGGCCACCCTGCATGTCGGTCACGCGACCCTGCGCCTCTTCGACGATCAGGATGCCCGCGGCGACGTCCCAGGCTTGCAGCTTCTGCTCCCAGTACGCGTCGAGTCGGCCCGCGGCCACGTAGCAGAGGTCGAGGGCCGCGCTGCCGTCGCGGCGCAGCCCGCGTGCACCCTTCAGCACGCGCGCGAACTCGGCGACGTTGTCTTCGCGGCTCTTGCGCACGTCGTAGGCGAAACCCGTGGCAATCAGCGCGTTGCCGAGGTCGGGCTCGCTCGACACCTGGAGCTGGCGTTGGTTGACGAAGGCCCCGTGTCCCTTGACGGCGAGGAAGAGCTCGTCGAGCAGGGGGTCGAGCACGGCGGCCACCGCGCGTTCGCCGCGCCACTCGACGCCGATCGAGACGCAGAAGCGCGGGAAGCCGTGCGCGTAGTTGGTGGTGCCGTCGAGCGGATCGATCACCCAGCGCCACTCGGCGCCCTCACGGTCGCGGCCGCCGCCCTCCTCGGCGAGGATCGCGTCGTCGGGGCGCAGCCGTTCGATCTCGCCGACGATCAGCGCCTCGCAGGCGTGATCGACTTCTGTGACGAGGTCGATCGTCGTGCCCTTCGTGTTGATGTCCAGATCGGTCTCGTAGCGGTCGCGCTGGATCTTCGCCGCTTCGCGCGCGAGGCGCACGGCGAGATCGTGCACGTCGCGTAGCTCGGGCTCGAGGGCATCGACGTCGAGGGGCATCGGTCGGGTTCGCCTTTCGAATGCGTTCAGGAGGGCAGCCGGAAGAGTCGCATCGCATTGTCGCGCGTCGTGCGCGCGAGCGTGTCGACGTCGACCCCGTGCAGCTGCGCGAGCGTCTCGCCCACCCGGCTCACCCAGGCGGGCTCGTTGCGCTGGCCGCGATGGCCTTCGGGCGCGAGGAAGGGCGCGTCGGTCTCGACCAGCAGCCGATCGAGGGGCACGCTCGCCGCCACGGCGCGCAGATCGTCGCTGCGCTTGAACGTGACGATGCCCGAGAACGACACGCAGAAGCCCGCGTCCATCGCCGCGTGCGCGAACGGCGCCGTGCCCGTGTAGCAGTGCAGCACGCCTTCGAGATCGCCGCCGCCTTCGGCGCGCCAGATGTCGAGCAGGGGCGCGTAGGCGTCGGGATCGTCGCCGCGGACGTGGATCGTGACCGGCATGTCGTGCTCGCGGGCGATTGCGACCTGGGCGGCGAAAGCGTCGCGCTGCGCCTCGGCGGGCGAGTTCATGTAGTGAAAGTCGAGACCGCACTCTCCGACGGCGACCACGCGCGGGTGGCCGAGCCACGCACGAATTCGATCGAGTGCCTCGTGGCTGCACTCGGTGGCTTCGTGCGGGTGGATGCCGACAGTCGCGAAGATGTCGTCGTGGGCCTCCGAGAGCGCCACTGCATCGGCGTTGCCCGCAAAGCCATAGCCCGATCCGATCGCGATCATCGTGTCGACGCCCCCGGCCCGGGCGCGATCGATCGCGTCGTCGCGATCCTCGGCGAAGCGATCGGCCGTCAGGTGGCAATGACTGTCGAGCCACATGGTGTCGCTCCTCAGTCGCCGTCCGCCGACTCGGGCGGATCGATGCGCGGGAAGAGCGGTTTGCCCTTCGTCGTGGCATTGCCGACGGGGAGGGCACCCCACGCGGCGGCGTCGGGCAGCGAGTCACTCTCGCCGGCGGGTCCGAGGCCGAGGCGTGCGAGGATCTCGTCGGCCGTCTCGGGCAGAAAGGGAGACACGAGCAGCGCGATGACCCGGAGCGACTCGCAGCACGTGTAGAGCGTCGTGCGCACGCGCTCGGCGAGCTCGGGATCCTTCGCGGCCTTCCACGGCTCGCGGATCTCGAGGTAGCGATTCGTTTCGTCGACGAGCGCAAAGAGCGACTCGAGCGCTCGATGCGGCGCGATGGCGCGCATCTGGGCGTCGACCTCCTGGATCGAGCGCGCGGCCTGCTCCTGCACGGTGCGCTCCTCGTCGAAGATCTCGCCGGGCTCGGGTACGACGCCGTCGGCGAAGCGACCGGTCATGTTGAGCGTGCGCGAGACGAGGTTGCCGAGGTTGTTGGCCAGGTCGGCGTTGATGCGCGCAACGAGCAGGTCTTCGCTGAAGTTCGAATCGAGGCCGAAGCTCATCTCGCGCAGCAGGAAGTAGCGAAACGCCTCGAAGCCGTACTTCTCCTTCATGGCGACCGGCGAGATCATGTTGCCGAGACTCTTCGACACCTTGTGGCTGTCGACGTTCCAGTAGCCGTGCACGTTGAGCCGTTTGAAGGGGTCGAGGCCGATCGCGTGCAGCATGCACGGCCAGAACACCGCGTGCGGCTTCAGGATGTCCTTGCCGATCAGGTGCTCGACGACGCCCCAGTACGACTCGAACTTCGGGTTGCCTTCGAAGCCGATGCCCGAGAGATAGTTGATCAGCGCGTCGAACCAGACGTAGCAGACGTAGTCGTTGTCGAAGGGCAGCTCGATGCCCCACTCGAGGCGAGACTTCGGGCGCGAGATCGAGAGCGCGCCACCGAGGCCGCTCTCCTCGCTCAGCATCGACAACACTTCGTTGCGATAGCGCTCGGGGCGGATGAAGTCGGGGTTCGCTTCGATGTGGGCCTTGAGCCACTCGAAGTGTCGGCCCATCTGGAAGAAGTAGTTCTTCTCCTTGCGCGGCTCGGGCTTGGTCAGGTGATCCTTGCAGAGGCCGTCGACCATGTCGCGGTCGGTGAGAAAACGCTCACAACCGACGCAGTAGAGCCCCTCGTACTCGTCGAAGGTGATCTCGCCCGCGTCGTACACACGCTGGAGAATGTCCTGCACGACGCGTACGTGATCACTGTCGGTGGTTCGGATGTAGCGATCGTACGAGATGCCGAGGTCGTCCCACGTCTCCTTGAAGACGGTGGCGAAGTGATCTGCGACCTCGGCGACGGGTCGGCCCTGGGCGCGCGCGGCCTCGGCGACCTTTTCCCCGTGCTCGTCGCTGCCCGTCAGGAAGAACGTGTCGTCGCCATACAGCCGGTGGTGGCGCGCGAGCGCATCGGCGAGCACGGTCGTGTACGTGTGGCCGATATGAGGGTCGGCGTTCACGTAGTAGATCGGCGTGGTGACGTAGAAGGTCCCGCTCACCTCGTTCACTCTCTTCCCATTCGTTTCCGCCAGGCGGCGCGGCCCGGGGCGGATTCGGTCATCGGCTGAGCGCGCCGCGCACGGCGAAGAGGCTGCGCTCGGCGATCATCTGCGGATTGGCGTTGCGCTGTGAGAGATCGCGGCGGCAGCGCGTCAGCTCTCGAAACGCGTCGAGCAGCGGACGCACGTCGCGCCCGCGCTCCGCGGCCTGAGCGGTGGTGCGTTCGCGGAGCCAGCCATGGCCGCAGGTCAGCAGCTTCTCGACGTTTGCGGCGGCGACGGCGCGCGCGCCGCGATACTCCTCGGCCCAGGCCAGCAGCTCGGGCAGGCCGAGTCGATCGATCGTGTCGAAGCGCGCCGTGAGCGCGGCGACGTCCTCGGCCGCCGCTTCGCCGCGCAGCGCGGTCGCTTCTTCGGCGGGCCATGCGACGCGCACGCAGCGCGAGCGGATCGTCGGCAGCAGCGTGGTCGCGCTGCGTGCCACCAGCAGAATCGACGTGCCGTCGGGCGGCTCCTCGATCAGCTTCAGCAGCCCGTTCTGTGCCTCGGTGTTCAGCCACTCGGCATCGGCGATCACGGCGACCCGGCGCCCGCCCTCGCTCGAAGCGAACGACAGCGCGCGCTGCAGCTCGCGCACCTGGTGGATGCTGACGCGGGTCGCGTCGGGTGCCCGCTCGAGCCAGTGCAGGTCGGGGTGCTCGCCGACGTAGCGGAAGGGCGTCTTCGTCCCCTTCTTCGCATCGAGGACAGGCTGGTCGACGTCGGCATGTGACTTGAGGCACGCGGCGCAGGCGCCACACGGCCGATCGGAGGGGTCGGCGGCCCGGCAGACCAGGGCCCGGGCGAACCACTCGGCCGCGCGCCGTGGGGCATCCCCGGCACCGCTCAGCAGGTAGCCGCCGTGGATGCGATCACGCGCAAGCGCCCCACGCAGCAGGGCTTTCTGTGATCCTCGATCGTGCGGTTCCGGGGCCATGGTGGGCGGCAGAGTAGCACCTGACCCCCCGGGTTCACCGCCGCGCAGGAGCCGACGCAACGTTTCGGTCCGGCTTGGGAATCGCCGGCAGTTTTCGCTCAAGCACGGCGCCATCGCGCCGAAGACGGAGGGCGAGCATCGCTCGCCACACATCATTTCCAGCCCGGTCGAGACCAAGGCCGGGGGACGACCATTCCAGCCCGGTCGAGATCGAGACCGGGGACGACGAAGGGACAGACCATGGCCATCAGCGGGTTCGGACGGGGCAAGCAGGGCGAGACCACGAGCAGCGGAGCCGGACCGGCGCCCGCCGCCGCACCGTCGCCGGCGCCCTCGGGTGGGGGTGGTCTCACGGCCTTCATCGATCAGGGCTCGCAGTTCGAGGGCAAGCTCTCGTTCAAGGACACCGTCCGCATCGACGGCGAGTTCAGCGGCGAGATCTCGAGCGAGAACACGCTGATCGTCGGCGAGAGCGGTGAGATCACCGCGACGATCCGTTCGAACATGGTCGTCGTCTCGGGCTCGGTCGTTGGCAACATCTACGCGGGCCGTCAGGTCGTGCTCCACAAGACCGCACGCGTCGAGGGCGACCTCGATTGCCCGTCGATCATGATCGAGGAGGGGGCGGTCTTCAACGGCAGCCTGCGCATGAACGAGCGCGGCCCTTCGACGTCGAAGCTCACGCCCGTCGATGGCGGCGCGAAGGATTCGAAGAAGGGCGAGGCCGCGCAGCAGGGCAAGTAGTCCACCGCGCGAAGGCGGCCGCGCCGTCCCGAATACGATGTCATTTGGCAAAGAGGCGTCTCGTTGCGAACGAGGCGCCTCTTTCGTTTTCTGCCGAGGAGACGCCAACGGCGCGCATTCGGCCGGGCCCGTGCGTGCGTCGATCCGAGTCGATCGGACCCGAGCGCTTGGCTTCTAGAAGGCGACGACGGCCGTGACGCCGGGCAAGGCCTCGCGCAGCGGGGCCTCGAGGCCGTATCGCAGCGTCGCCGTCTGGGCGGGGCAGCTTGCACAGGTTCCCTGGAAGACGACCCGCACGGTGCCGTCGGGCTCGATGCCGAGCACCTCGACGTTGCCGCCGTCGGCCACGAGGCCGGGGCGCAGGCGGTCGACCGCCGACTCGACAGCGGCGAGCGGCGGGGCGGGGCGGGCGAACTGGCTCTGGTCGCTCATGGGGGGATTGATCGGCGCGTCGGCGGGCCACGTTGAGATCGAAAGCGTGCGCAGGGAATGCGCAGCTCGAGGCTGCTAGCCTCGGCCGTATGCCGATCAAGATCCATCTGAAGCTCTTTGGTGCCCTGCGAGACGAAGTTGGTGGGGCGCGCGACGTCGATCTCGAGGTCGACGACGGGCTCGACGTCGAGGGCCTGAAGGCCCTGCTGGGCCAGCGCTGGCCGGCGGTCGAGCGCTACGGCGACCGGCTCGCGGTGTCGGTCAATCTCGAGGTCGCGAGCGGCGACGTCGTGCTGGCCTCGGGCGACGAGGTCGCGCTGCTGCCCCCCGTCGCCGGCGGCGCGGCGACCGCCGGGCCGAAGCGCTGCACGATCAGCGAGACACCGCTCGACGAAGACGAGGTGGTCGCGCGCGTGTCGGGCGACGACACCGGCGGCATCGTCAGCTTCGTGGGCACGGTGCGCAATCGTGCGCGGGGGCACGACATCGAGCACCTCGAATACGAGGCCTACCCCGAGATGGCCGAGCGCGAGATGCAGAAGATCGTCGACGAAGCCGAGCGACGCTGGGCGGGGACGCGGGTCGCGATCGCCCATCGCATCGGTCACCTGAAGATCGGCGACGCCGCGGTCGTCGTGGTCGCCGCCGCACCCCATCGCGGCGAGGCGTTCGAGGCCTGTCGGTACGCGATCGATACGCTCAAGGTCACGGTGCCGATCTGGAAGCGCGAGGTCGCGACCGATGGCGCCTACTGGGTCGACGACCACGCATGAACGCGCCGTCCACACATGTCTGACGTCGTCGCACGGCGCGCAGCCGGCACGCAGCGAGGTGCCCCGCGTGGCGCAAGGTGATGCACGTCCGGCCGATGCGCGGCACCACCATCGCAAGGCGGCGCCGACCGCGGTGGCCTCGATCGTCGTGACCGTGAGCGACACGCGTACCCCCGACACCGACACCGGTGGCGCGCTCGTCGCGAGCGAGCTCGAGGCGGCGGGGCATCGCGTCGTCGAGCGCTACATCGTGAAGGACGATCCGGCGGCCATCGGCGCCGCCCTCGATACGGCGCTCGAAACGCACGGCGTGCAGGCCGTCATCTTCACGGGGGGCACCGGCGTGGCGCCCCGTGACGTCACGCCCGAGACGATCGAGGCAAAGCTCGAACGCATCGTGCCGGGCTTCGGCGAGCTCTTCCGCATGCTCTCGTACGAGGACATCGGCTCGGCCGCGCTCCTCTCACGGGCGACCGCAGGGCTCGTCCAGGGGCGCGTGGTCTTCGTGATCCCGGGCTCGCGCGGCGCCGTCGGCCTCGCCATGCAGAAGCTGATCGTGCCCGAGATCGGGCACCTCGCGGGTGAAGCGGTCAAGACGCGCTGACGCGCGCGCCCGTGTCTTCGATGCACCCTCGAAGCGCTGCCGGGCGTGCCACGCGTCCAGCGTGAGCGTGCGGGTTCTGCTGCGGCTGGAATCGTCCCTCGCTGCGCCAGACGAACGCAGCGTGGCGCGCTGCGGCGCCGACACATCGGCCGTGCTCACGTCACTTCCTCCCGATGCGTGTCCTTCCTCGGCTTCTCAGTGCTGCGTTCGTCTTGGCTTCGGTCGCCGTTTCGATCGCCCCGGGCGCGGTGCTCGCAGAGAGCTTCGTGTGGGTCGACGAAGCCGGCATCACGCGGCTCTCGAACGACGCCGACGCGGTCCCCGAAGTCGCGCGGGACGCCCACGACGTCGAGGCGCTCCGCGGGTTATGGGGCGACATGGTCACCGGGCCGGTGCCCGTGACGCCGCCCGGCGCATCGGGCAGCGCCGAGGATCGCGTGCTGCGATTGCTGCAGGGGGCCGTCGCCGATTTCGAGCGCGGCGAGACCGCCCGCGCGGTGGCCGCGCTGCGCAGTGCGCAGCGGCTCGATCCCGCGCGGCCCGAGACCTATTGGTATCTCGCATCGCTGGATCGAAAGCGCGGCCGCTATCGCCGGGCGGCCGAGCACCTGAGGCTCTTTCTCAAGTACGCGGACGACGACCTGAAGCCATGGCGGGTGAAGGCCGAGGCGCGCCTCGCTGACCTGCAGATCGAGCATCAGCTCGCCGATCGCAACCGCCGGCGTGGCCCGCTCGAGCTCGTGCTCTACCAGGGCGAGCACTTCGAGATTCAGCTCGATGCCGAGCTCGATGCCGCGAACGACGCGTATGCGAGTTCGGCGATGCGCTCGCTCGAAGAGGCGCGGGCGCTCGTGGACGAACGCATGGGGGTGACGCTGGCCGAGCCCCTCGGCGTCGTGTTCTACGGCCGTGCCGCCTATACGACGGCTCACGCTCACAAGTTCTCGTTCCAGACCGTCGGTTTCTTCGACGGGCGAATTCACGTCTCGGCGCCCGCTCAGCCGAGCGAGGCGCTCCGCGCGTTGCTGTTTCACGAGTACGTGCACGCCGTGTACCGCGAAGAGACCGGCAGCGATCGACCGTACTGGTTCAACGAAGGCCTCGCCGAGGCGGTCGAGCGCGCAGCGCGCCATCGACCGACGTCGACGCGCAGCGAACGGGCGAGCCTGCGCCAACGCATCCAGGCCGGCGACTGGATCCCGCTGAGGCGCCTCGCGCCGAGCTTCTCGGGCCTGGGCGACGACGACGCGCGCGCGGCGTATCTGCAGAGCATCGTCGCCGTCGAGTGGATCCACGCACACTCGACGGCCGACGCGCGGCGTCAGTTGATGCGCCGACTCGGCCGCGGCGTGTCGATGGATGACGCGCTCGAAGAGATGCTGGGGCTCGATACCGAAGGCGTCGAAGACGCGGTGCAGGCGTGGATCCTGGCCGAGTTTCCGAGTCTCCAGGCGGGTCAGCCGCTCGGTGGGGACGCCGTCGGCGGCTGAGGCGATCGAGCACGCGGCCCGGCGACCGTGTCGCCCCTCAGCTGCGGTTCTGCTCGTCCTCGAGGCGACACGCTTCCATCAAGACCTCGGTGACGCTGGCCTGGATCGTCTTCTCGGGGGCCATCTCGCCGGCCGCGAAGACGAAGCGGCCTTCCCGCAGCCCGACCAGGGCGAGCAGCGTCTCGAACCCCGCGTGCTTCTCGCTGATCGCGTGCACCGGGTGGCCGCTCTCGAACCACACGTTGGCGGCGCTCTCCTTCGTCTGCACGTCGAGGCGACCGCTGCTGCGGTTCATCTCGAGCAGCTGGAAGAGCGGCGCACACGGGATCTCGCGCAGCTCGCCCCGCAGCTCGGCGTCGGTGCCGACGTCGGCCGTGCGGTCGAAGACGACGGTACGGGCGTCGAGGTCGCGCGAAGGGAAGGCGGCCGTCCCGCCGAGCTCGCAGAATGTGACCGCGTTCTCGCCGACCTCGATGTGGTCACCGGGTGAGAGCGCCCGCTGGCCCTCGACCTTCTGCCCATTCACGAAGGTGCCGTTGGTGCTGCCGAGATCGCTCACGTGCCAACGGCCCTGCTCGAACGAGACCTGGGCGTGGCGGCGCGACACGTCGTCCATGCGCAAGTTGAGCTCGCACTCGGGGTGCCGGCCGATCGTCACCACGCCGTCGGTGAGGCGCAGCGGCGGCATCGGCGGGCAGAACAGCATGAACGTGGATTCATTGGCCATCGTCTGCCGGATCGGCAGCCCCTCGTGGCCACTTGAGTGCCACAGGGCGGTGTCGAAGGGGCCGACCGACCGCTTCAGCGGGCGGGGCTCTCGACCACCTCGACGCGATCGCCGATGCGCCATCCCTGGGCCTGGGCGTAGCCGGCCGGCACCTCGAGCACGCTGTCGGCGAGCGACCTCGGCCGCACGGTCGGGCCCGGCCCCCCTTGGGGATCGAACGGGACCCGGAGCGCCATGTCGACGATCCGCCCATCGCGAATCCAAATGATGTCGATGGGAAAGCGCATGTCCTTCATCCAGAACGCGAGGAAGTCGGGGCGGTCATAGGGGAAGAGCATGCCGTGATCCCAGGCGAGCGAGTCGCGTCCGCCGAGCCCGCGGGCCTTCGAAGCGGGGTCGCGGACGACCTCGGTGGAGACCCGGGCGGCCCCGATGGTGACCCAGGCGTCGGGCTCCTCGGCGGCGGGCTGGGCGGCCCCGTTGCAGGCCGACGCGGCGAGCACGAGGGCGAGGAGCGCGGCGAGGGCGCCGAACGATCGGGCGCGCTGCGGTTCGATCACGACTTCGTCTCGGGCGGTGCTGCGTAGTACTCGAAGTCGACGAGGTGCTCGCTCATGTAGGTGCGCAAGTTGTCGACCAGGCGTGCCTCGAGCTGTCGCACGCGTTCGCGCGAGACGCCGAACTCGTCGCCCAGCTCGGCCAGCGTCTTCGGATCTTCGGCGAGGATGCGCTCGTCGAGGATCTGTCGATCCCGGTCGGCGAGCCCCTCGGCGAAATCCTGCATCTTCTCGACGAACACGGCGCGCAGCTCGGCCTCGCCGACCTGGCTCTCGGCGGTGCTGCCCGCCGCGGCGAACGTATCGCCCACCGTGGCACCGCCATCTTCATCGCGGCGCAGCGGCGCGTCGAGCGACGTGTCGGGGCGCGAGAGCCGCGCCTCCATCTCGACGACGTCCTGCTCCGAGACGTCGAGGCGCTCGGCGATCAGCTTCGGCGCCACCTCGAAACCCTGACGCTCGAGCGCGGCCTTCTCCTTGTTGAGCCGGAAGAAGAGCTTGCGCGATGCTCGCGTCGTGCCCAGGCGCACGCTCCGCATGTTGTCGAGGATGTACTTGAGGATGTACGCGCGAATCCAGTAGACGGCGTACGACGAGAGCTTGACGCCCTGATAGGGGTCGTAGCGCTGGACCGCCTCCATCAGCCCGACGTTGCCCTCCTGGATCAGATCGAGGGTGTTCGTCCAAGCGCGGCGGTAGTCCATCGCGATCTTCACGACCAGGCGCAGGTTCGACACGACCAGCTTGCGGGCGGCCTGCATGTCGCCGTCTTCGCGCCAGCGCACGGCGAGCTCGTGCTCTTCTTCGCGGCTGATCGGGGCGTGGTGCTTGAGCTCGGCCATGTACTGGCTGAGGGCCGTCGCGCCGCTGCCCGGCATCGACGGCAGGTGCGCCGTGTCGTCGTAGACGATGGGGGCGTTTGCGCCGTCGCCATCGGTCGCCCGCACGGGCGAGCCATCGGGCAGCTGCACGCCGTCGTCGTCGAGGTCTCCTCCCGCCGGCGGCAGCACGTCGGGGTCGGCCGCCTCGTCGTCGGGCGGGAGCACCTCGAGCGCGCCGGCGTCGTCCTCGGGCGGGAGCACCTGCGGCGAGCGGGTGTCGTCTTCGGGCGGGAGCACCTCGGGCTCGGCGGGTGACGCAGCCGGCGCGCTCGCCTGCGTGCGGCCCTCGGCGTCGCGATCCTGCTCCGCGTCTCGGTCTCTGGATCGGGTCAAGCTTCGTCCCTGGGGAGCGGTCGGGTTGCTGCTGCGGGCGTCGTCCGGCGCGCCCCGTTTCGGGTCGGACCAGACGCGTCGGCGTGGCACGGGGCGCGTTCCCCGATCGAAGCGCCACGATAGCGCAGCGCCCGATCTCGACGGTCGCAGCGCGTCGCTGGATGCACGAAGGGCGGACCCCCTCTCGGAAGTCCGCCCTTGGCTCGATCTCGCGAGACCGCTCCGGGCGTGCCCGGCGATCTCCGCGCGCGTGCTCGCTACTGCTTCAGCGAGCGCACGAACACGATGATGTCCGTGATGTTCTCGTCGGTCAGGTGCGGCAGCGGCGCCATCAGCGGCGAGCCACCGTACTTCATCGCGCCGTTCTTGATGATGTTCGTCAGGTCGGCGTCGGTGCCGGGCGTGCCATCGCCATCGGTGTCGAACTTGAAATCACCGCTGCCGAAGTCGCGGGGCTTGACCGGCAGGGCGGCGCCCGTCGGACCGTCGCCGGCCCCGGTGTCGCCGTGGCAGCTCGCGCAGTTCTGCATGTACAGCGCCTTGCCGTTCTCGACGTCGCCAGCGAGGGCGATCGAGGGCAGGGCGAGGCCGGCCAGGAGCAGGGCCAAGGCCGAGAGGATCGTGATGCGAGTCATGGTCTGGGTCTCCTTGAGGAAGTCTTCCGCCGCCCCTGGACGCGCGGCGCGCGGAGAGTACGGAGGGGTCACCCGTGGGTCAACGACGCTTGGTGCGTCGGTTCGTTTGACCCCGCGGCGACCGGGCCTGGATCCATTCGAGGAGGGTCCGAACAGCCACGCCGGTCCCGCCACCCCGGTGATATGCGGTTGATTGGCTCGTCATACCACTCCCTGCAATGTCTAGATGCACCCAGGGCGTCTCTCCTGCGAATTCAGCCAGGAAGGCGGCCGCCGTCGAGCCCCCCGCGTCGCGCCCTCCGATGTTCTTCAGATCGGCCACCTTGCTCTGCATCATGCGCGTGTGCTCGGGGAGCAGCGGCATGGGCCACATCAGCTCGCCAGATGCATCCCCGGCCTCGCGGACCTCTTCGACCAGGCCGCCGTCCTGCGCACGCCCGAACACGGCCGTCGCCCAGGGGCCCAGGGCCACCATGATGGCGCCGGTCAGCGTGGCGATGTCGATCATCGCCGCCGGGCTGTACTTCACGTTCGCGTAGTGGAGCGCGTCGGCGAGCACGACCCGGCCCTCGGCGTCGGTGTTCAGGATCTCGATGGTCTTGCCGCTCATTGCGCGCACCACATCGCCCGGGCGCGCGGCGGTGCCGCTCGGCATGTTCTCGGCGGCCGCGACGATGCCGACGACGTGGATCGGCAGATTCAGCTCGGCCACCGCTTGCATCACGCCCACGACCGTCGCGGCGCCCGACATGTCGTGCTTCATGTCCATCATGCCGGCGCCGCTCTTCAGCGATAGACCGCCCGAGTCGAACGTGATGCCCTTGCCGACGACGCAGAGCGGTCCCTCGCTCGACTTCGACGCGGCGCCTTTCGGCTTGTGCTCGAGGACGATCAGGCGCGGCGTGGCCGCGCTGCCCTGTCCGATGGCCAGCAGCGCCTTCATCTTCATCCGCTCGAGCTCGGCCGGCCCGAGCACCGTGCAGCGCATGCCCGTGGCGCGTGCGACGCGGCGGGCCTCGCGCGCGAGCGCCGCGGGCGGCAGCTCGTTCGGCGGCTCGTTCGAGAGGTCGCGCGCGAGCACCTGACCCTCGGCGGCGACGCGGCCCTGCTGAACGCGTCGCTTCGCCGCGGCGAGATCGCTCACCTTGTCGCTCGCGAGGGCCACGCGACGCGGCGCGCTCGCCCGCTTGCCCGATTTGTATCGGTCGAAGCGGTAGGCCCCGAGCACGCAGCCTTCGGCCGCGGCCGCGAACGCGTCGGCTTGGTCGAGCCCTCGCACGGGTGGGATCCACAGACCGAGGCTCGTCGCGCCGTGATCCGTGCCCCACGATGCGGCCCGCGCGGCGGCGCGGCGCACGATCTCGAGTTCGGCCTTCGACGCCGGCCCGAGACCGACGAGCTGCACTCGCTTCGGCGCCCCTTCGACCCCGGGATGCACGACGATCGACTGCCCCGCCTTCGCCTGAAAGTCGCCCACGGCCAGGCGGGCGCTGATCGCGCCGCCCAGGGCACGGTCGAAGGCGGCGAGGCCACGCGGCAGGGGCAGCGCTTCGGTCGCGTCCGAGCGCTTCTTCGACGCGCGCTTCTTCGCGCGCGCCCCGCGCTTCGGCTTCGCATCGCGTGACGGCGCGGGGGCCAGGAGGGCGAGCGAGATCGAATCCCCGCGAAGCTCGTGCGCGGGCTGGGCTCGAAGCGTGATCTGCATGGTGGTGTCGTTCCTCACTTCCGTTCGTGGGCGCCGAGGTGGCTCGCGGCCTCGACGCGATGATGGGTGGCCCGGCGTGATGTGACGTGCCTCACGCAGCGCCGCTCGCGGTGTGCGCGGGCGTGCCCGAAAGGCGCGCGCGGGGGCCGTCCAGACCTCGATTCAGTTGAACGCCTGTGGGGCGTTCTCTACTCTCCGGCGCGCCGTGTCGCCCGACTAGAGGGCGACACATCACGCCGATGCGACGTCGCTGGGGGGACGACATGAGCTTCGACGTCATCGACCTGATTCTGCAAGCCGGGCTGATCGTGAAGCTCGTGCTTCTGCTCCTGGCGGTGTTCTCGGTCGTCAGCTGGGGACTCATCGCCGTCAAGTGGTTGGAGCTGAAGGGCGCAGACCAGGATAGCGAGGCGTTTCTCGAGGTCTATCAGCGCAAGGGGTTCGACGCGTCGTTCGATGCCGCCAGGCACCTCGAGCGCAGCCCGTTCGCCGTGGTCTTTCTCTCGTGCGCGGCGGATCTCCAGCGGCTCGCGAAGCAGGCGGGCGCGTCTTCGCTCTCGCGCCTCGATCCGCAGCAACGTCGGTTGCTGGGCAAGGTGATTCGCTGGACGTCTGTGCGCGAACGCGCACGCCTCGATCGCTACCTGCCGTTTCTGGCGACGGTGGGCAGCGCGTCTCCGTTCATCGGCCTGTTCGGCACCGTGGTCGGCATCATCGCGACGTTCCAATCGATCGGCGCTTCGGGCAACGCGAGCCTCGCCGTCGTGGGGCCCGGCATGGCCGAGGCCCTGATCGCGACCGGCGTGGGTCTGGCGGCCGCGATCCCGGCGACCGTCGCGTACAACTCGTTCGTCGGCCGCATCGACTCGATCTCGAATCAGGTCGAGCTGTTCTCGGCCGAGCTCGAGACCGACCTCGCGCACCTCGGCGAGGGCGGGTAGCCGTGGCCGCCTCGCTCGGGAGCGCGTCCGGACAGCGGCGCCGGGCCAACGCCGAGATCAACGTCACGCCGCTCGTCGACGTGATGCTCGTGCTGCTCGTCATCTTCATGGCGACGGCGCCCCTGATGCAGCAGGGCATGGACGTCAACCTGCCCGAGACGACCACGCAGCCACTGCGCGTGAAGGACGCGCCGCTGATTCTCTCGGTCGATGCCGAGGGCACGTACTTTCTCGGGCGCAAGGAGGTGCCCGCCGATGAGCTCCAGAAGCGCCTCGAGGCAGTGTTCGACGCGCGGGGCTCGAAGGAGATCTTCCTGCGCGCCGATCGCGATGCGCCCTACGGCCTCGTCGTGAAGGCCATGGCGGCCGCGCGCCGAGCGGGCTCGACCCAGCTCGGCATCGTGACCGAGGCGGAGCAGGGCTGAGCGGGCGGATCGGCGCCGCCCCGCGCCGCGCCGAGCGCCGAACCCCCGTCGCCGCGCGCGGCGGCAACCGAACCCTCGAATGGGGCGTCCGAACCGAAAGTGGAAGCGACCTGGAACACGCAGCTCGAGCTCGACCTCGAGACCGATGCACGACGTCGGCTGCGGCGCGCGCTCGCGTTCTCGGTGCTCGGGCATGGGGTCGTGGTCGTGTTGCTGATGCTGCGCCCGTCGCCTCCGCCCATCGCGCTGCCCCAGGCGATCACCGTCGACCTGGTCGCCGCGCCGCCGGCCGCTGCGCCCGCGGCGAAGCCGGTCGAGAAGCCCGCCCCGGCCCCGGCCCCCCCGCCGCCGCCGCAGGCCAAGGTGCTGCCCAAACGGGCCCCGGACGCGCTGGCGAAGCCCGCGGCCCCGAAGCCCGCGGAACCGATCCGGCGCCGACCGCGCCCCAAGGAGATGGAGCTGGGAGACGCCATGGCCGCGCTGCGGGCCGAGCTCGGCGAGAACGCGCCGCCGGTCGACACCCCGGTGCCCGCCGAGACCTCGTCGGCGACCGAGGCGCTGCCGAGCGACGTCGCCGGCACCGCCACGATCTCGCCCGAGCTTCGGCAGTGGATCCTGGCCACGACGCGGCACGTGCAGTCGGTCTGGGTCAACCCGCCCGAGTTCGTCGGTCG
Source organism: Myxococcota bacterium (assembly GCA_965250285.1). Taxonomy (GTDB): domain Bacteria; phylum Myxococcota_A; class UBA9160; order UBA9160; family UBA4427; genus CAYYSY01. Next base: position 2,638,914 of record OZ252299.1, on the reverse strand, counting down.
CGGGCTGCGGACCGAGCTGCGCGTGCAGCTGCGCGCCGACGGCACGGTCGTCGGTGAGCCCGAGGTGATTCGCTCGTCGGGCGACCCCTATGCCGACGACAACGCGGTGCGCGCCCTGAAGAAGGCGAGCCCGCTGCCGGTGCCCCCCGCAGCCGGCGCCCAAACGTTCATCTTCGTACCGGAGGCGAGTTCGTGATGACCATGCGGTCGATGCAGGCGAGGGAGGCCGGGCGATTCGGTCGGGTTCGGATGGCGGCGCTCGGCGCGCTCGTCGCCTGCGTCGGGCTGCTGCTGCCGTTCGAGCCCGCGCCCGCTCAGGATGCGCCCGCGACCACACCTGCGCCCACGCCCGCGCCCACGCCCACGCCCGCGCCCATGCAGGACGGGGCTGCGCCCGCGCAAGAAGGGGCCGCGCCCGCGCTCGACGAAGGCCCCGCGATCCTGATCACGCCGGGCGAGGCCAGGACGTTCAACGTCGCGGTGCAGCGCTTCAGCGATGAGAACGAGGTGCCACAGCCCGAGCGCGTCGACGAGCTGCGGGCTGCGATCCACGCCGGGCTCGACTTCTCGGGGATCCTCACGCCGCTCGATGACGATGCGTTCCTCGGCGAGTCGACGACGCTCGAGCTCGCGGGCGCAACGCGCACCGATTGTGCCGACTGGGTGACGAGCGGCGCCGACGCCCTGGTCGAGGGGCGGCTCGGTCGCGAGGGCCAGCGCGTGGTGATCGAGTATCAAGTCTGGGATACGGCGCGCTGTGTGCGCATCGACCGCGGTGAGTTTCAGGAGCCGGCCAGTCTGCTCGGTCGCACCGGGCGGTTGCTCGCCGACACGGTGGTCGAGGCCTTCACCGGGATGCCGGGCGTCTCGGCAACCGAGATCGCCTTCATCTCGGATCGCACCGGCCAGCGCGCGGTCTTCGTGATGGATGCCGACGGCAGCCGGCAGCGCCGCGCGACGAGCGGCGACAGCATCAAGGCCTTCCCCGATTGGATGCCCGATGGCGGCGCCATCGTGTATACGGGGTACCGCGACCTCGAGGTGCCGCGCCTCTACATCACGAGCCGCGGCAGCTCGCGCCCCGGCCCGATCCTCACGAAGGTGTTGCCCGGGTTCGCGAAGTACCGAGGCGTCTTCGCCCCCGATGGGCGTCGCATCGCCTTCGTATCGAGCCTCGACGGCGCGTCGGAGATCTTCTCGGTCGACCGATCCGGCAAGCGTCTGCGCCGGCTCACCCGCAGCCGCGCCATCGAGATCTCGCCCACGTGGTCGCCGGACGGTACCCAGCTCGCGTTCGTATCCGATCGCGGCGGGGCGCCTCAGATCTACATCATGGACGAAGAGGGCAACAACGTGCGCCGGCTGACGTACAACGGCAGCTACAACACGCACCCCGCCTGGTCGCCCGACGGGCGCTGGATCGCCTACGAGACCCGCGTCGAAGGCGGTCGCTTCGACATCTGGCTGATCGATCCCGAAGGCGACGTCAACGTTCCCCTCGTCACGCACCCACGCAGCGACGAGTCGGCCAGCTGGTCGCCCGATTCGCGCAAGATCTCGTTTGCGTCGAACAGGCGCGGGCGGTCCGACATCTATGCGGTCGACATCGACGGAGAGAATCTGCGCCGCTTGACGCAGCAGCAGGGCGACAATCTGCAGCCCGCGTGGGGACCCTTCCCGCGCTGAGCAGCTGTGCCGCTTCGAGCCGACGGAGAGGGCGCCCGCGACGCCGGAGCCCGCCGCCCGGCGCTTCTTTCGCGCGACGGCCGTGGAATCGGGGCTAGAATGCCCGGCCATGATTCGGTGGCCGGCGTTGCCAGGGGGGACGGATCGATGCTGAAGCGCGAGGGAGTGCGCCCGATCGGAGTGCCCCGATCGAAGCCCGCGCCGCGTCGCGCGGGGCGGCCGGGGCCTGTCCTCGCCGCTCTGGGGCTCGGCGCCGCGCTGCTCGGCACGGCCATGGGCTGCGCCACCAAGGGTGACCTGCTCGCGCTCGAAGAGCGCGTCGCGAACGCCGAGCGTCGCAGCACCCAGACCCCGAACTCTTCGAAACGCATCGCCGAGATGTCGGCCGAGATCGACAAGCTGCGCCGCGAGATCGATGCGCTTCGCGGTCAGGTGGAGGTCGCCGAGAAGACGGCAGCCGATGCTGCGGCCGACGCGCGGTTGGCCCGAAGCGGCGCCGCGAGCGCCGGCGCGGCCGGTGCGGCGGCGGCGGGCGCAGCCGCTGCGACCACCGGCGAGGCGACCCTCGATGCGGGCGCGGCCCCGCCGGAGGGCGACGATCCCGCGGCCTCGGCCGAGGTGGTCGCCTATCGCGAGGCGCTCAACGCCTGGCGCGAGAACGACAACGATCTCTGCATCGATCGCTTTCGCAAGTTCCTGCAGAACTATCCGTCGTCGCCGTATGCCGACGACGGCGCTTATTGGATGGCCGACTGTCACTTCAAGAAGGGCGAGTACCGCCAGGCGGTGCTGCGATTCAACGACGTCGTCCGCGTGTACCCGAACGGCAACAAGGCGCCCGACGCGCTGTACCGGCAGGGTGAGAGCCTGCTCAAGCTCGGGCCCGGCTTCTACGATGCGGCGAAGACGGTCTTTCAGCAGGTCTTGAACGACTACCCCGACAGCGATCGCGCGAAGGAGGCGCGGCAGCAGCTCGAGGCGATTGGCACGGGCTGACGCCCGGTGAAACGTCGAGCGCGCGGGAGAATCCAAGCGCGCTCGGCTCACGCCGATCGACGGGTCGGCTGAGCAGAATCAGTGTGCCGCCGGCTGCGCGCCGGCGCAGAAAGAGACGAGGGAAGAGCGTTGAAGAAGCGGGACATGGAGAAGTTCAGGAAGATCCTCGAGGCCCAGCGCGAAGAGCTGCTCGGCAACGCGGAAAAGACCCGATCGGGCGACATCCATCTCGATCCCGACGACTTCCCCGACGAGATCGACACCGCCTCTTCCGAGATGAACCTCGCCTTTCAAGGGCGTCTGCGCGAGCGCGAGCGCGGGCTGCTGAACAAGATCGAAGGCGCCCTCGAGAAGATCGAGGAAGGCATCTACGGCGAGTGCGAGTCGTGCGGTGAGCAGATCGGCACCAAGCGTCTGCAGGCCCGCCCGGTCGCTGAGCTCTGCATCGACTGCAAGTCCGAGCAGGAGCAGCTCGAGCGGCGGGGCGCGTAGTCGCCCGGTCTGCTCCACGGGGAAGTCCGATGAGCCCCTCTCCGGTGCCCGCGCTGCCCGATCTCGTGCTCGGGATCGAGAGCTCGTGCGACGAGATGGCCGCGGCGGTCGTCGAGCGCGGCCGCGAGATCCGATCCAGCGTCGTCCATGGTCAGGTCGAGGTCCACGAACCCTATGGGGGGGTGGTGCCCGAGCTGGCCTCGCGCGATCACGTGCGGGCGGTGCACGCCGTGGCCGAGGCCGCCCTCGCCGAAGCCGGGGTCGGGCTCGGCGACCTCTCGGGCATCGCCGTCACCGCCGGACCGGGCCTGATCGGCTCGCTGCTGGTCGGGCTGTCGTTCGGCAAGGCGCTGGCCTACCGCGCCGGGCTGCCGCTCGTCGGCGTCCATCACCTCGAGGGCCACCTCGTCGCGGCCGAGCTGGCCTCTCCCGATCTCGCGCCGCCCTACGTCGGGCTCGTCGTCTCGGGCGGCCACACGGCGCTCTATCGCGTGACGGCCGACGCCGCGCCGGCGCTGCTCGGTGAGACGCGCGACGACGCGGTCGGCGAAGCCTTCGACAAGGTCGCGAAGCTGCTGGGGTTGGGGTTCCCCGGCGGCCCGGCCGTGGCCGCCGCCGCCGAGGCAGGCGATCGAGGCGCAATCGACTTTCCGCGCCCGATGCTCAAGAAGGCGGGCTTCGACTTCTCGTACAGCGGGCTCAAGACGGCGGTCGCGCTCGAGGTCGAGGCGCGCGGGGGGCAGGGGGCGCTCACGCCGGCCGACATCGCCGACGTCGCGGCCTCGTTCGAAGAGGCCGCGATCGATTCGCTCGTGTTGCGAACGCGGCGCGCGATGAAGGCCGAACAGCTGAAAGACGTCGCAGTCGTCGGCGGCGTCGCGGCCAACCGGTGGCTGAGGGCGCGCATGGCCTCGGCGGGCGAGCGGGCGGGATTTCGCGCGATCTTCCCGCCGATGGATCTGTGCACCGACAACGCGGTCATGATCGCCGCCGCCGGGGCGCGGCTCCTGGCCCGCGGCGAGTCGCATGCGCTCGACCTGAACGCTTTCTCGCGCGTCCCCGTTGGCGAGGCGCCCTGGCAGCGCGGGCTCGCCGAACGGCACCCGGGCTGAGTCGGCGTTGGGCCTGCGCGACGTCCGCGGCGTCCTCGAGCGGCACGGGCTGCGGCTCAGCCGCGAGCTCGGCCAGAACTTCCTCGTCGAAGACCGTCAGGCCGAGCGCCTCGCGCAGCTCGCCGGCGTCGGCGAGGGCGACGGCGTCATCGAGGTGGGCACCGGTCTCGGCGTACTGACGCGCGCGCTCGCCGCCCGCGCGGCGCGCGTCGTGACGATCGAGATCGACGCCGGCGTCGTGCGCGCGCTCGAGTCGGAGCAACTGCTGCCCGGCCCCATCGAGCTGCGCCACGCCGACGCGCTCGACGTCGACTTCGCTGCGCTTGCCGCCGAGCTGCCGGCCCCCGTCCGGCTCGTGGCCAACCTGCCGTACTCGGTCGCGACGCCGCTCCTCCGGCGCATGCTCGACCTGCGCGGGGTGCTCGCCGACTGGTCGGTGATGATCCAGCGCGAGGTCGCCGATCGCATCGCCGCTTCGCCGGGCTCGAAGGCGTACGGTTCGCTGTCGGTGCTGCACGCGCTCTGCGTCGACGTCGAGGTCTGCGCGGTGCTGCCGCCCGGCGCGTTCTTTCCGCCGCCGAAGGTCGAGTCGGCGTTCCTGCGCGTCTGGCCCCGGACCACGCCTCTCGTCGAGGTCGACGCGCTGGCGCGGGTCGAGCGCGTGACCCGCGCGGCGTTCTCGCAGCGTCGCAAGACGATCGCGAACGCGCTGCGTGGCTCGGGCTTCGCGCTCGATCCCGGGCTCGGTGATGCGCGCGAGCAGATCGAGCACGCCCTGCGCGCGGCCGACATCGACCCCGGCGTGCGGGCCGAGACGGTCGAGCCGGCGCGCTTCGTCGCGCTCGCCGACGCCTTCGCGGCGCGCGGTTGGGTCGCCTAGCCTCGCGGTCGAGGGAGGGAGATCGCCATGCAGGCCGCCGACCTGATGCAGGCGCTGCTCGATCTCGCCGACGAGGTGGGGCTCGAGGTACGCCCGGTGCGGGCCGGAGTCGAGGGCGAGCCGCCGCTCGCCAGCGGGGTGTGCCGCGTGAAGGGGCGGATCTGGCTCGTGCTGTCGTCCGCCGACCCCGTCGATGTCCAGATCGCGTCCCTCGGCTCGGCGCTCGTGGCCCACGCCGGCGACGCGCTGGAAGAGCGATTCCTGCCGCCCGCGGTGCGCGGCGTCCTCGATGCTGCGGCGTCCTCCTGAGCCACGCCGAGGCTGGAGCCCCGAGGGGCAACGTCACCTGTCCAGTCCAAATGTGAACTTCTGTTGACGGGCGGGACGTTGATTCTACAATCTCGCTCACTTGAGGGGCACTGCAGGGTGCAGGCTCCATCGACAACCCGCCGGGCGCATCCCGCCCGGAAGACGAGAGAGTCCTCCAGAGTCACCCGGACAACGCATGGATCTCGAGCGCTGCGACCCGACGAGTCGGGGGCAGGGCTCACGCAGAGACCGTGACGGGGGTGGTCAAGGAGGAGACCCGGCTTCGGCGACCGCACGGAGCCCCCCTTCGACAGAATCGGACCGAACCGCCGCGGGCGTCCAATGTCCGCAGCCGAACGCGCCCCCGGGCCCGTCCGGTCGGGAAGGTCGCCGAGGCAGGAAGCTTCGGTCGAGCTGTCAGCGAAGGGGGATCCGACACCGCGCCACGACGGTCTCTCCCCTTCGAGCGCCTCCGGATGAATCCGGACGGCGCTTTTTCGTTTTTCGGCTCGATTCTGCGACGAACACCCCGGCCTCGGGCCGAGTCGCGATCGAAAGAGGGATCGGGAGCAGGACGCGCATCGGCTGCACGCAGGAACGGAGACACCCCCATGTCCACCGTCACCGCCAGCTCAGCACGTGAACACCGAGTGACCGTCCGGTCGCTCGCGAACCGCAAGCGCAAGGGTCAGCCGATCACGATGCTGACCGCCTACGACTTCACCTTCGCCCGCATCTTCGATCAGGCCGGCATCGACCTGCTGCTCGTGGGGGACTCGCTCGGCAACGTCGTGCAGGGCGAAGAGACCACGCTGCCGGTGACGCTCGACGAGGTCATCTACCACACGCGCATGGTGATGCGCGGCGTGTCGCGGTCGCTGGTGATCGGGGACATGCCCTTCGGCAGCTACCACGTGAGCCCCGAAGACGCGGTGCGCAGCGCGATCCGCCTCGTGAAGGAGGGCGGCGCCCACGCGGTGAAGCTCGAGGGTGGGGTGACGATGGCGCCGACGATCAAGCGCATCGTCGAAGCGCAGGTGCCGGTCATGGGGCACGTCGGTCTCACGCCGCAGTCCGTGCACAAGATGGGTGGCTTCCGGGTGCAGGGCCGAGGCGACGAGGGCCGCATGCAGGTCATCGACGATGCGCTCGCCGTGCAGGAGGCGGGCGCCTTCGCCTGTGTGCTCGAGGGCATTCCGGCCGCCCTCGGCCGCGAGGTGAGCCAGCGGCTCGCGATCCCGACGATCGGCATCGGCGCGGGCGTCGACTGCGACGGCCAGGTGCTCGTGATGCACGACCTGCTCGGCCTCAACGACTGGACCCCGAGCTTCGTCAAGCAGTATGGCGCGCTCGGCGCCGCCGCCAGCCAGGCGGCACGCTCGTTCGCCGACGAGGTGCAGAACCGCAAGTTCCCCGACGAGGCGCACTCGTACGAGTGAGGCCAGTGGTCGCGCCGAGTGAGGCGGCCGGCGCACCCGTGCGCTCGGTCGATCCCAGGAGCCCTTCGAGGAACCCCGCCATGACGACGATGCCGACTGTCATTCGACAGAGCGACGCGCTGCAGGCTCGCGCCGACGCCGCGCGCTGCGCTGGACGACGCATCGCGCTCGTGCCCACCATGGGCGCGCTGCACGAAGCGCACATGTCCCTGGTCGACGAAGCGAGGCGCCACGCCGACGAGGTGTGGGTCTCGATCTTCGTCAACCCGACGCAGTTCAACGACCCGTCCGACTTCGAGCAGTACCCCCAGACCTTCGATGCCGATCTCGCGCGCTGCGCCGAGCGCGGCGTCGACGTCGTCTTCGCCCCGACGGTGGATCAGCTCTATCCCGAAGGCGCGCAGACGTGGGTCGACGTCGATGCGCTGGCCGATCCCCTCTGCGGGGCGAGCCGGCCGGGGCACTTCAAGGGCGTCACGACGGTGGTGACCAAGCTCTTCCTGGCTGCCCGGCCCCACGTCGCCGTGTTCGGCCAGAAGGACTACCAGCAGCTGGCCGTGATTCGGCGCATGACGCGCGACCTCGGCTTCGGCATCGAGATCATTGGCGCGCCGACGCTGCGTGAGGCCGATGGGCTCGCGATGTCGAGTCGCAACGTGCACCTGGGCCCGGTGGCCCGGCGCGAGGCCACCGTGATCGTGCGGGCCCTCGACGCGGCCCAGGCGGCCTACGCCGCCGGCGAGCGGTCGCATGACGCCATTCTCGGCCGCGTGCACGCCGTCCTCGGCGAGGCTTCGCAGGGCACCGTCGACTATGCCGAGCTGCGCCACCCCGACACCCTCGAGGCGGCCAAGCCCGCGCTCGAAGGCGACGTGCTGCTCGCCCTCGCCGTGGTCTTCCGCGGCGATGCGGATGGGCAGGGCAACGAAGTGCGCCTCATCGACAATCGTGTGCTGAAGGATCAGTACGCGTCTCAGAGCTGAAGAACCGACCCGAGCTTCTCAACCCGCCTGGCCCCAACGCAAGGCACGACGGAGACACCTCCCCCATGACCCGCACCATGATGAAGTCGAAGATCCACCGCGCGACCGTGACCGAAGCCAACATCGAGTACGAGGGCTCGGTCACCATCGACCGCGACCTCCTCGACGCGGCCGACATGCTGCCCTACGAGCAGGTGGACATCTGGGACTGCACCAATGGCAACCGCCTCACCACCTACGTGATCGAGGGTGAGGCCGGTTCGGGTGAGATCTGCGTGAACGGCGCCGCCGCGCATCTGATCAAGCCCGGCGACTGCGTGATCATCGCGAGCTGGACGACCGTGCCCGACAGCGAGGCCCGCACCTGGAAGGCCAAGCGAGTCTTCGTCGACGGGGTGAATCGCGCACGGGACTGACGAGCACCGCGTTCTTTCGCCGATCTCTGCGTTGGCGTGCTCGACGTACATGAGTACGCCTGCGCGCGGCGCCTTGATCTCGGCGAAAGCTCGCGGCCCTCGTCCGCCCCCGAGGCGGGTTGCATGGGGAGCTGGTTCGTCGGGTTGCTAGTGTTCGCGCGCTATGGCGGCGAAGAAGAAGGCGAAAGAGAAGCCGAACGAGAAGGTCATCGCGACCAATCGGCGGGCTCGGCATGACTACGAAGTGCTCGATGCCGTCGAGGCGGGGATCGCGCTGCTCGGGCCCGAGGTGAAGAGTCTGCGGGAGGGGCGCGCCAACATGGGCGACGCCTTCGCCGTCATCAAGGGCGGTGAGTGCTGGCTCGAGAAGCTGCACATCACGCCCTACGAGTACGCGAACCGCAGCGCGCCCGAACCCATGCGCGAGCGCAAGCTGCTGCTCCATCGGCACGAGATCCAGAAGCTGCGCTCTCGGGTGGTCGAGCGCGGGCTCACGCTCGTTCCGTTGCGGCTCTATCTGCGCGACGGGCGGGTGAAGGTCGAGCTCGGTCTGGTGCGCGGCAAGCATCATCACGACAAGCGCGAGACGATCAAGCGACGCGACGCCGATCTCGAAGCACGGCGCGCCATGCGGCGCGGTGGCGGCCGCGAACGGCGTTGAGGGGCTTCGCGCGGGCGCGGGGTGCGTCGGCCGCCGGGCTCCTGGCCGCCGGCCTGCTGCTTCACGCCGGCTGCGCGTCGAACGGACGCAAGGCGCTGCACGCGAGCGAAGGCCGAGCCTCGGATCTCGCGTACGAGCCCGACCGCCGCGAGTACCTCGCCTTCAAGGAGGCGTGGCCTTCGCTGCTCGAGCCGAACTATCTGCCATTCATGGTGCACCGCTTCGAGGGCGACGCCGCGCGGGGCGACGTGCTCGTCTTCTGCCGCTGGCCCGACGCCCAGCTGCCCCTGCGCGTCTTCATCGAACCCCCCGACATCGCGCCCGACGTGCAGGACGAGTTCTCGCCGGTCGACCCCGCAGATCTCGTCGCGGCCGTCGAAGGGGCCATGGCAGAGTGGGAGGAGCAGCTGGAGGGCGTGGTTCGCTTCGAGCGCGTCGCGAGCGGTGATGAGGCGCAGCTTCGCATCGCGATGCATGGCCGCCGCGCGCCCGAACGTGCGCCCGGCATGCGCGTGCTCGGTTCGACCGAAGCGCTCGCGCGCGGGTGTCTCGCCCATGGCTGGGATCCCGAACGCGATCGCATCGTGACCAGCTTCGATGTACCGAGCCTCGACCTGTATCTCGCCGACGAGCACGGCCTGCTTGCGCCCGAGCTCGTGCGGCGGCTGGCGCTCCACGAGCTCGGGCATGCGCTCGGCATGCGCGGCCACAGCCCGAGCCCGGGGGACCTGATGTATCCGCGGCTCGATCGCGCAGCCCCCCGAGCCGGCTTGTCGGCGCAAGACGTGCACTCGTTCCTTTCGCTCTACTCGATGCCCGCCGGCACGCAGTACGGGGACGTGCCCGTCGAGCCGCCCCCCGCGCCGCTTCCGCCTGCGCCGCCGCCCGGCGCACCCGTGCTCGCCCTCGCGCCGTTCGTCGACGCACGCCTGGGCTTCGAGCTGCGCCCCCCGGCGGGTTGGCTGCGCATCGAGGAGTCGCATGGCCTGTTGACGACGAATGGTCCGAGCTGGGACTACGACGCGTCGCTGCGCGTGCTCGTCTGGCCGGCGGCGTCGCTCGAAGCGTTCCTCGAGCGGTACCGAGACGAGCTGCTCGGGGGCAGCTGGTTTCGCGCGCAGCGTCGCATCGTCGCGTTCGGGCGGCCCGCGCTCGAGATCGAGGTCGAAGACGCGAGCGGCGAGTACGCCCAGCGCTTTCGCTTCACCGAGTTGCCCGACGACCGCGTGATGGTGATCGTCAGCGAGGCGCCGCTCGCGTATGCCGAAGCGTGGTGGCCCTGGTTCGACGCCGTGCTCGCGACGCTCGAAGTCTGGCGTGGGCGGGACCGGATCCGCGAGGGGAGCGAGGTGCGCTGACGCGCACCGAATCGAAGCGATCCGCAGCGGTGTCGCCTCGCACGACCTAGCATCTGCGGCGGGATTGGGGGGCACATGGGCAAACTATTTCTGGTCGCTTTGATCGCGGTGGGCGGCTTCTTTGCGGCCGTCCTGCTCGCGAGTGACTTCGGCGGCGAGGTCGTCACGTTGACGACGACGGGCAAGGGCGGCTCGCGTCACGACACGAAGGTCTGGATCGTCGAGGATCACAACCAGCTCTGGATTCGCGCCGGGCAGCCGGCTTCGGCCTGGCTGCTGCGGCTCCAGGCCGAGCCGCGCGTCACGATGACCCGCAATGGCGAATCGGCGGACTACCGAGCGGTGGTCGTTCCGAAACAGCAGGAGCGGATCAATCGACTCATGGCGGAAGACTACGGCTGGGCCGATACGGTCATCTCGGTCATGCGCGACAGCGGCGAAACGACGGCGATTCGACTCGACCCCGTCCGCTGAGCACCGCACCGGCGCGGGGCATCCGGATGCCGGTCGCGCCGCGCGTGCGCAGAAGACTCCGATTCGCGCCTGATTCGCCGATAGAAACGACATGGGTGGACTCGACTGGTTCGTGGGGGATCTTCCCTCCAATCGCCGCATCGTGGCGACCCTGCTCGACGTTCTGCTCGAGTCGGGCGACGCCCCGGCACGCGAGCGCGTCTGTCGCCGGCTCGAGATCGGCCCGATCGGCCTCCCGCGTGAAGGCCCGTGGCTGCCCGAACGAGCAGTGATCGAGTCGTTCGCGGCCGCCGACGCCAGCCCGCTGCTCGCGCGGCGCGTCGGTCAGGCGTTGGTGCGGCTCGAGGGTCTGGGACCGTTCTTCTGTCATTCGGGCGTCGCGACGGTCGAGAAGGCGTATCGACGCAGTCATCACTGGATGGCGCGCGAATCCGAGGCCGCGCGCTTCGCCGAGCCCGTGCTCGAGGGCGAGCGCGCGCGCATCCGCTTCGAAGCCGCGCCGAAGGGCGAGGGCGACGCGCACGGCGCGGCCGAGGTCGACCCGAAGCTCTTCTGCGAGATGCGAGCGGGCATGCTCGAAGCGCTGCCGATGGTCTTCGGTCTGTTGCCCGCCCACGTCGAGCACGTCCAGTGCGCGCACGCCGGCGGCGAGACGTGTGAGTTCGACGTGCGCTGGCGACGGCAGTCTCGCACCGGGCTCGTCTCGGGTCTCGCCCTCGGCTCGTTCGCGAGTGCGGCCGCACTCGGTTGGACCTTCACGGTGACGGCTGCGGCGGCGGGGCCGCTCTTGATCGTCGGCGCGTGTGGCGCGCTCGGGACGGCACTCTGTGCGTTCGCTGGCCGCTCCCTCGATCTGTCTCGCCAGCTCGAAGCGGTGGCGGGCGCGCGGCGCGGTCAGCTCGCGCTGCTCGACCAGGTCGACACGAGTCTGGCCGAGAAGCTCGACGAGCTCGCGAAGCTCGGTGCGCAGCTGCCGTCGGGCATGCTGCCCACGGCGGCCCCGGGCGATGCCCCTCAGGCCCATGCCGACCCGGCGCCCTCGATCGGCTTTGCGCGCGTCTCCGAGAGTGGAGAGGGGCTCGTGCCGGTTCGCCGAGAACGAGGCTCGTCCGAGTTCGGTGCCCGCCGGCAAGACCGCCTCGACCTGGCCGCGACGCTGCGCTCGGTGCACGACTCGATCGGCCTCGATGCTCTCGAAGCCGAACATCTCGAGATGCAGATCGACGAAGAGGCCGTCGTCGTGCGCGGCGACGCGATGCAGATCGAGTTCATGATCGAGCAGCTGTTGCGAAACGCGCTCGACGCGTCCGAAGGCGCGCACGGTGTGCGGCTTGCGCTCGGGCGCAGCCCGACCGGCATCGAGCTGGTCATCGAAGACCAGGGGCCCGGCATCGATCAGGAGGTGCTCGACGAGGCGTTCGACCCCTTCTTCGAGGGCGAGCCGGCCGGCGTGTCGGGCGGTCTCGGCCTGCCGATCTGCTACCGGATCGTGTCCGAGCACGGCGGGCAGCTGCGCATCGAGAGTCGACCGGGCGAGGGCACGCGCGTGTTCGTGCAGCTGCCGGAGGCGCCGCCCGGCTGAACCCGGTTTGATCGGTCCGAGCAGAAGCGAGATCGCCGGCCCGCCGGCGGGGCGAGCAGCTCGGCGCTAGATCGCGAGCCCGCGCAGGAACACGTCGGCGAGCACGCGCAGTCCCTCTTCGAGATCGGCGTCCTCGGCGCGATGCCCACCGAGCAGCAGGCCGAACATGCTCGCGAGGAAGATCGCCGAGAGTCGCTCGGGCTCGATCGGCGTCTGGATCTCGCCGCGACGCGCGGCGGCGGCGAAGTGCGGCGCGAGGGCTTCGGGCAGCCCGCCCTCGGCCTGCGGCTCGTCGTTCTGCGCGCGGCGCACGTGCAGCGCCAGCACCTCGCGCATCAGACTCGACTCACCGACATAGGCCCGGTGCAGCAGGATCCGCTGTACGAGCAAGCCGATCACCTCGCGCAGGGGCTGGGCTTCGGGATCGATCTCGGCGAGCGAGTCGGTCAGGCCGTCCTGCAGCCGGCGGACGAGCTCTTCGAGCACGTCCTCCTTGGTCGGGAAGTGGAAGTAGAACGTCGCCCGGGCGACCCCCGCTGTCCGCGCGATGCGCGGGATCTGCGCCTCGGCGAGACCGACCCGGTCGATCTCCGCACACGCAGCCTGAAACAGGCGCTCGCGCGTCTCGGCACGCTGACGCTCGCGTCGCGTCGGCATCTGAAGGGCGGTTTCGGCCATGACCGGATACACTGACAAAAGTCATTGACAATTGCCAGTGAGTGGGCGAATCTTGCGTCGAGTCACGGGGCCCGTGCCCGCCGATCGCCGTCTGGGGGACGGAACGGCAGGCCGACCGCGGGCCCAAAACCCTTGCGCCCGGATGACCGATCGATTGGGCACCGCCTCCTGCGTCGGCAGGCGGGGGTCGGCCCGGGGATGGCTACATGAGCCCGTCTGGAACGCATCGCGCGAAGATCATCGCGCCCATCGCCGTCCTGCTCGCCGCCGGGGTGTTGGTGGTGGCGATGGTGTCACTGCGACCCGATACGGCGTCGCAGCGCCCCGAGCGCGTGCCGCCGATCGTCAGCGTCCAGACCGCCCAGCCCGAGACCGTGCGCCTCGCCGTGACCGCCCAGGGCACGGTCGAGCCGCGCACCGAGAGCGATCTCGTGACCGAGGTCGCCGGCCGCATCGTCTGGGTCTCGCCGCAGCTCGCCTCGGGCGGGTTCTTCGGCGAGGGCGAGCCGCTGCTGCGGATGGACGCCCGCGATCACGAGATCGCCCTCGACGGCGCTCGCGCCGCGCTGCAGCGCGCGCGCAGCAACCTGTCGCACGCGAAGCGCACCCTCGAGCGCCAGCGCTCGATCCGCCAGACCGGCGCCTCGAGTCAGGCCCGACTCGACGAGGCCATCTTCAACTTCGAAACTGCCGAAGCGAATCTGCGCGAGGCGAAAGTGGCGGTCGAGCGGGCAGAGCTCGACCTCGAGCGCACCGAGATCGATGCCCCGTTCGCCGGCCGCGTGCTCGAGAAGCGCGTCGATGTCGGCCAGTTCGTCGCCCGCGGCGTGCCCGTCGCGCGCATCTACAGCGTCGACTTCGCCGAGGTGCGGCTGCCGATCGACGACATGGATCTGGCGTTCCTCGCCCTCGACGTGCGCCCCCGCGTCGCCCGCGAGGGAGAGGCCCCGCGACGCCTCGCCAACGTCACGCTGCGCGCCGAGTACGCGGGCGGCGAACACCAATGGCAGGGCTACGTCGTGCGCACCGAGGGCGCGCTCGATGCGCGCACGCGCATGATCACGCTCGTCGCCCGAGTCGACGATCCCTATGCGCTCGAGGAAGGCGCCGGCGCGTCCGAAGCGAACGACGCGCCGCGCGCACCGCTCCCGATCGGACTCTTCGTGCACGCCGAGATCGAGGGCCGCGAGGTCTCCGAAGTCGTGAGCGTGCCGCCCGGCGCGCTCCGGCGTGGCCGCGAGGTCCTCGTGATCGACACCGATGATCGGCTGCGCGTCCGCGACGTCGACGTCCTGCGCGTCGAGCGCGAGCGCACGCTGATTCGCGGCGGGGTCGCGGCGGGCGAGCGCATCGTGACGTCGCCGCTCGAGGTCGCGACCGAAGGCATGGCCGTGCGACCCATTGAACGCCCGGCCGCCAATACCGCTGCGAGGCCGGAGGATCTCTTCTCGCGCAGCGGGAGGTGGGCCTCGTGAAGGCGGCCATCGCCTGGTTCGCGAAGAACCACGTCGCGGCCAACTTGCTGATGCTGGTGATCGTCGGGGCCGGCCTCGCGACGATCCCCACGCTGACCCAGGAGCTGATCCCCGACATCGAGCTCGAGTACGTCACGGTCTCGACGATCTATCCCGGTGCGTCGCCGAGCGAGGTCGAGGCGTCGGTCACGAATCGCATCGAAGAGGCGCTGAGCGGGCTGCAGGGCGTCAAGACGATCCGTTCGGCTTCGGCCGAGGGGCTCAGCTCGGTCACGCTCGAGCTGATGGCCGGCGAGGACGTGCGCAAGCGTCTCGACGAGGTGCGGTCGTCCATCGACGCCGTCGATACGCTGCCCGACGACGCCGAGCAGCCGACGGTCAAGCAGGTCGAGATCGACAAGCGCGTGCTGACGGTCGCCGTCGCGGGGCGGACGGACGAGTGGACGCTCAAGCGGATCGCCCAGCGCGTGCGCGACGAGCTCGTCGCGCGGCCGGGCATCAGCGAGGCCGAGCTGGCCGTCGCGCGCGACTACGAGATCTCGATCGAGCTCTCCGAAGACGCGATGCGCCGCTACGACCTGTCCTTCGACGACGTCGCCGCCGCCGTGCGTCGCTCATCGCTCGATCTGCCGGGCGGCTCGATCAAGACCGACGGCGGCGAGATCCTGCTGCGCGCGAAGGGGCAGGCCTACTCGTCCGACGACTTCGCGCGCATCGCGCTCGTGTCGCGGGCCGACGGCACGCGCCTCACCGTGGGAGACGTCGCCACGGTGATCGATGGCTTTGCCGAGAGTGATCTCGCGGCGCGGTTCGACGGTCTGCCCGCCGTTCACGTCGACGTCGGCCGTGTGGGCGACCAGAAGACGCCCGCGATTGCGGCCTCGGTCCACGACTACATCGCGACCGCCCAGGACACGCTGCCCGAGGGCATCCAGCTCACGGTCTGGAACGACGAGTCGACGGTGCTCGCGGAGCGCCTCGACACCATGATCCGCAACGCTCGCGGCGGGTTCCTGCTCGTCGTGTTGATCCTCTCCCTCTTCCTGCGCCTGCGACTCGCGCTCTGGGTGAGCCTCGGGATCCCGATCTCGTTCCTGGGCGCGGTCGCCGTGATGCCCGCGTTCGACCTGACGCTCAACTACATCTCGCTGCTCGGCTTCATCGTCGTGCTCGGCATCGTGGTCGACGACGCGATCGTGGTGGGCGAGAACGTCCACACGCACCAGGAGAAGACGAAGGACAAGCTGCGCGGCGCGATCGAGGGCGCGCAGACGATCGTCGTGCCGGTCACGTTCGGTGTGCTGACGACGATCGCCGCCTTCGCGCCGCTGCTCTTCCTGCCGGGGCCGATGGGCCGGATGACGCGATACGTGCCGATGATCGTGATCGCGTGTCTGCTCTTCTCGCTCTTCGAGTCGATGTTCATCCTGCCTGCTCACCTCGCGCACGGGAAGAAGCCGCTCGATCACACACCCACGACGCGGGTCTCGCGCGCCTGGCGCAGATTTCAGGAGAAGGTCGCCGCCGGCCTCAAGTACGTGATCGAGAAGCGCTACAAGCCGGCGCTGAAGGTCGCGCTCGAGTGGCGCTACCTGACGCTCGCGTTCGGGACCGCGCTGCTCATCTTTACGGGCGGCATCATCTCGGCCGGTTGGCTCAAGTTCGTCTTCCATCAGGCGGTCGAAGGCGACTTCATGATCGCCCAGCTGACGATGACCGAGGGCACGCCGTCGTACGTGACCGGGCAGGCGCTCGGACACCTCGAAGACGCGCTCGAGCACGTGCGGCGAGAGGCCGACGAAGAGCGCGGGGGCGACGGGCCCAGCGTCTTCACACATGTCGCGATGTCGCTTGGCGAGCAGCCCTTCGGCGAGAGCGGCAGCATGATGTCGGGCGGGGGGGCCTCGGCGGGTCACCTCGGCGAGATCCAGGTGCAGGTCGTCGGCAGCAAGGACCGCGACGTCGGTGTGCTCGATCTGGTCAAGCGATGGCGAGAGACCGCGGGTGAGATCCCCGGTGCCGTCGAGCTCAGCTTCAAGAGTGAGCTGATGTCGGCCGGCGCAGCCCTCGAGGTCGAGCTCTCGGGGCACGACCTCGACCAGCTTCGGCTCGCGGCCGAGTCGGTGCGTGAGCGACTCGCGAGCTACGACGGCGTCTTCGACATCAGCGACTCGTTCCGCGGCGGCAAGCAGGAGCTCGAGTATCAGATCCTGCCGTCGGCCGAGGCGCTCGGGCTGACGCTGAGCGACCTTGCGCGTCAGCTTCGACAGGCGTTCCACGGCGAAGAGGTGCAGACGATCCAGCGCGGCCGGGACGAGGTCGACGTGTTCGTCCGCTACCCGGCCGACGAGCGTCGCGCGCTCGCCGACGTCGAGCGCATGCGCATCCGCGCGGCCGACGGGCGCGAGGTGCCGTTCTCGCGGGTGGCCAACGTCGACCTCGGGATCGGCTTCTCGACGATCCAGCACGTCGACCGGCGCCGTGTGGTCAGCGTGACCGCCGACGTCGATCAGGCGGTGGCCAATGCGAACGAGATCGTGGCCGACCTCGACAAGGGCGTCCTCGACGAAGCGATCGCGGGCTTCCCCGGCGTGCACTGGGCGTTCGAGGGCGAGCAGGCCCAGCAGCGCGAGTTCCTGGTCGCCCAGCTGATCGGTCTCGGCGCCTCGCTCTTCGTGATCTACGTGCTGCTCGCGGTGCCGCTCGGCTCCTACTTTCAGCCGTTCATCATCATGTCGGCGATCCCGTTCGGCTTCGTGGGCGCGGCGTGGGGGCACCTGCTGCTCGGGTTCCCGCTGACGATGTACTCGGTGATCGGCCTGGTCGCGCTGGCCGGTGTGGTGGTCAATGCGAGCCTCGTGCTCGTCGACTACGTGAACCAGCTGATCGCGAAGGGCAGGGCGCTCGAGCAGGCGGTGGTCGAGGCGGGGATGGCGCGCTTCCGCGCGATCCTGCTGACTTCGCTCACGACGTTCGCGGGCCTCACGCCGCTGATGCTCGAGACGAGCCTGCAGGCCAAGTTCATGATCCCGATGGCGATCTCGATCGCGTTCGGCGTCGTGTTCTCGAGCTTCGTCACGCTCTTCCTCGTGCCGTGCTCGTACCTCGTGCTCGAAGATCTGCTGCGGCTGGTGTCGCGCCGACCCGAGCCCCAGCCCGAGGGTCGGCGGCGCCCGCGCGTCGTGCACGCGACCGACTCGGAGCGCGAGGCCGCTTGAGCCCGTCGCTTTCGCGGGTCGCGGCGCAGCCCTAAGCTCGCCTCTCCGGCCGCAGCGCGGCCACGCACGAGGCGAATCGGTGCGAGCCAGCCAGCCCCCCGGCGTCGTCTGGGCCCTTTGCGGCGCGGTCTGCATCGGCTTCTTCTCGGTGCCCTGGAAGGCGGCGAACGCGGTCGGCGATCCGGCCGTGAGCGCGCTCTTCCTGCTGACGACGGCCGCCGTGCTGAGCACGGCCGTCACGATCGTGCAGCACGGCAGCCTGCCCTCGCTGCGGCGCTTCGACTGGATCGTCGCGGCTCTGCTCGCGGTGCTGAGCCTGGCCGGCAATCACGTGAGCGCCGTGGCCGTGCAGACGATCTCGCCCTCTGTTCTGACCGTCGTGCAGCGCAGCGAAGCGGTCTTCGTCGCGCTCGTGGCCTGGCCGCTGCTGGGCGAGCGCGTGAATGCGCGCTTCTGGATCGGGCTGATCGTGGCCCTGGGCGGCCTGCTCGTGCTGCAGGATCCCTTCGACGATCTCCACCCGGGCGCCGTGGGCATGCGCTGGGCTGTGGTCGCGTCGTGTCTCTTCGGCTCGATGGTGATCGTGACCCGTCGCTTCGCGCAGCAGGTCGACCTCGTCGCCGTGAACGGCGTCCGGCTCTGGCTCGCGATCGGCATGTGGTTCGTCGTGAACGGCGTCCCCGACTCGCTCTTCGATGCGCCGAGCACTCAGATCGTCGGGTCGGTCGCGGCCGGCGTCGTCGGGCCCTTCGCGGGGCGGCTCTGCATGATGCTCTCATCCCGCACGATCGAGGCCCGACTCACGACCCTGGCGACCCTGGCGGCGCCGCCCGTCACGCTGGTCGTTGCCTGGGTCGCGCTCGAGACCCCGCCTTCGTGGCGCGAGGTCGCGGGCGGGCTGTTGATGATGGCGGGCATCGCGATCCCGCTGCTCGGCCGTGCGGCGCCCGAATCGGCTGGCCCACCCGGGGACGCCAGCGCGGCTACCCTGGGGGGCGAGGGCGGCGGTACGGCTGACTGAGAGAATTCAGCACAGTGAATCGATGCAGTCAGCTGTAAGGATGTGGTAGGCTGAGCGCGATGTCGGCCCCCGCCCCCGCGACAGCCCCGCCCGAGGTCGTTCTCTCGCGTCGCGAGCGGCGCAAGCTCGAGGTGCGCGAGCGCATTCTCGACGCCGCGCGCGATCTCTTTGCGACCCACGGCATCGACGCCACGACCATCGTCGAGATCTGTGAGCAGGCCGACGTCGCCGAGAAGACCTTCTTCAATCACTTCTCGAGCAAGAAGCAGCTGCTCGAGAGCTTTGCGATCGATGGGCTCGAGTATCTCGTCGAGTCGCTCGAAGAGGTGCGCCTCGGCGATGCGCCGCTCGCCGACAAGCTCACGTCGTTCTTCAGCGAGCTGGTCGACGAGATGGACGAGCGTGGGCCGATGTACCGCGAGCTGCTCGCCGAGATCGTCGCGGTCGGTCACACGGTGGGTGACGAGACCCAGCGCGCTCGCCTGCTGCACGACGCCTTCAAGGGCCTCGTCGTCGACGGGCTCGAGCGCGGCGACGTCGACCCGGCGCTCGACGTCGAGACGCTGACCGAGATGCTCCAGGGCACCTACTACACCCTGACGTTCAACTGGGCCTACCTGCCCGACTACCCCGTGCGCGAGCGCGCGCAGGCGAGCGCCGCGTTTCTCGCGCGGGCGTTTGCGACGGCGCCACCGAGCGCTTGAAACCGCGCGGTGCGACGTCGGTGGGTGCGAAGCCGCAAGCCCCACCGCGTCGCGCTGCGATCTCGAGAGGGAAGATCGATGATCGAGCATCAGGATCCGGGCATCCCCAACGGCTGGTATGCCGTCGCCTTCAGTCGCGACGTCGGACCGGGCGAGGTGAAGCGCATTCGCTACTTCGAGCACGAGCTCGTGCTCTTCCGCACGCGGTCGGGCAAGGCGCGCGTGCTCTCGGCCTACTGTCCCCATCTCGGCGCGCATCTCGGCGAGGGCGGCCGGGTGATGGGCGAGACCATCCGCTGCCCGTTCCACGGCTGGCAGTACGACGGCGAGACGGGTCAGTGCTCGACCATCCCGTACTGTGATCGCATCCCCCAGAAGGCGAAGGTGCGCAGCTGGCAGGTCGTCGAGCGCAACATGATGATCTTCGTCTGGTACCACCTCGAAGAGAAGCTGCCCGAGTGGGACTTTCCCGAGGTGCCCCAGCTGAACGACGCGGATTGGATCGAGCCCCGGCACTTCGAGGTCACGATCCCGGTGCACATCCAGGACATGGCCGAGAACAACCTCGACCCGGTGCACTTCCAGTACGTGCACAGCATGACCGACGTGCCCGCGAGCGACGTTGAGCTCTACGACGACGGGCGGCGCATGCGCGCGGTTTCGTACTCGACCCAGGAGACCCCCGTCGGCGAGTTCGACATGGAGCTCATCCGCGAGACGTGGAACATGGGGCTCAACAGCGTCGAGAGCCGCGGGATCCCGAGCTGCGGGCTCTACATGTACTCCTCGACGTCGCCCATCGATCGCGAGACCACGGTCTCGCGGTGGCTGCTCACCTGCACCCGAAACCTCGCCGACGTCGCCGGCGAAGAGTGGATCGCCAACATCACGAGCGGCGTGATGGACGACTGGCGCGTGTGGGCCAACAAGGTGCATCTTTCGGAGCCCGTGTTCTGCGAAGAGGACAAGCTGCTCTCGACCTTCCGGCGCTGGGTGAAGCAGTTCTACTCACCCGGCGCGGCCGACGCCGCTCCGCCGGCAGGACGCAAGCGGATCACCCTCGACCCCGAAGCCGCGAAGCTCGGCTGAATCCATCCACCGACGCGAACGGACGCCGCGCGCGCCCCATCGCGAGAGGAAGACACCATGGATCGCTATCTCGTCATTTCTGCTGATTGCCACGCCGGCCTGCCGCCCGAGAAGTACCGCGACTACCTCGATCCCGAGTTCCGCGAGATCTTCGACGCCGCTCTGCCGATTCAGCTCGAGGCGACACGCGAGGCTGCCAAGAAGTTCCTCGTCGACGAGATCAACGACCAGTGGCGCCAGGGCATCGAGCGCGAGCTCACCGGCGCCTGGGATCATGACCAGCGCATCAAGGTGCTCGACGGCGACGGCATCGCCGCCGAGGTCATCTACCCCGACGGCATCACCGAGATGAACATGCCGCCGTTCGGCGCGGGCCTCTCGCTGCCGACCGAGGGCATCACCGCCGACCTGCAGTGGGCGGGCGCGCGGTCGCACAACCGCTGGCTGGCCGAACTCTGTCAGATGGCGCCCGAGCGCCGCGCGGGCATCGCCATCGTGCCGATCTTGTGGGACGTCGACACGGCGGTCGCCGAGGCGAAGTGGGCGAAGGAGAACGGGCTGCGCGGCGTGATGCTGCCGCCGCTCTGGGGCTCGTACCCGAGCTACCAGGATCCGAAGTACGACCCGTTCTGGCGCGTCTGCGAAGAGCTCGAGCTCGTCGTGACGTTCCACTCGGGTCCGGCGCCGATGACCGACTTCGGCGAAGGGCAGGGCATGGTCGGCATCTACATCACCGAGGTGGCGTGGTGGGTGTCGCGCCCGGTGGCGCACATGATCTGGGGCGGCGTCTTCGAGCGGTTCCCGCGCCTCAAGATGCAGGTCACCGAGGGCACCGCGATCTGGGTGCCCGAGCTGCTCGAGCTCATGGACTTTCGCTACGAGGACACGCCGTTCAGCGCCAAGCTCGGCGACTACACGAGCCATCTGTCGATGAAGCCCAGTGACTACTTCCGCCGGAATATCTCGATCGGTGCGTCGTGCATGCCGCGCAAGGAGGCGCTGCGTCGACATGAGATCGGCGTCGAGTCGCTCTGCTGGGGCTCGGACTATCCGCATCCCGAAGGCAGCTGGCCGCACACCCTCGACCAGATGACCGAGTCGCTGCGCGGGCTGCCCGACGACGACATCGCCGCGATCCTCGGCAAGAACGAGGCGCGCATCTTCGGCTTCGACGAAGAGAAGCTCGCCCCGCTCGTCGCGCAGATCGGTCCCGAGAAGAGCCGCTTCCAGGACTGAGGCCGACAGCCGAGCCACCGTGCAGCTCCGAGCCCGACGGCGTACCGTCCTCGCCATGAGAGGTCGAACGAGCCGCCGGGCTCGATGCTGTGGGCTCGCGCTCCTCGCCGCACTCGCGGTCGCCGGCTGCCGCGATGCGCCGCCCGAACGCTCGGTCGATGGCGTCGTGCTCGTCGTCGTCGACACGCTCCGGGCCGATCATCTCGGTTTGCACGGCGCGAAGCGCCCCACGTCGCCGAACATCGATGAGTTCGCGGAAGATGCGCTCGTCTTCGATCGTGCCTACGCGCCGTCGCCCTGGACTGCGCCCAGCATGGGCACGCTCTTCACGGGCGAATGGCCCTCGCGTCATCGCGCCGGCGAGCTGAAGCGCAACGATCGCGGTCAGATCGTTCTGAAGAAGGGACGCAAGGTCTTCGCGAAGCCCGACCGCGGGCTGCCGATGCTCGCCGAGACGCTGTCGACGGCCGGTTTCGAGACCGCCGCCATCGTGACGAACGTGGTGCTGACGCGGGGCTCGGGCTTCGAGCGGGGCTTCGACACGTTCGCCGTTCTCGGGCCTGACGCGACGGCGCCCCAGGTCACGCGCCGGGCGCTCGCCTGGCTCGATCGCCGCACCGACGACCGGCCCTTCTTTCTGTGGATCCACTACTTCGATCCTCACCTGCCCTACGACGCACCGGAGCCGTTCGGCGACACGTTCTCGGCCGACCTGTCGACGCAGCTCGAGACGCCGGTCGCCGCGCCGCAGAAGGTGCGCGCCCGCGCAGGCGAACTCACGCGCGGCGATCGCCGCTATCTGCGCGCCGTGTACGACGAAGAGGTGCGCTATCTCGACGCAGGCATCGGGTTGCTGATCGAAGGGCTCGAGGAGCGCGGCCTCGCAGACCGCACGCTCTTCGTGCTCACCTCGGATCACGGCGAGGAGCTGCTCGATCACGGCGGCTTCGAGCACGGGCATGCGCTGCATCACGAGCTGATTCACGTGCCGCTGCTCTTGCGTGCCCCCGGTTGGATCGAGCCCGGTCGCGCCGACGCGCCCGTCTCACTGCGGGACGTCCACGCGACGATCCTCGACGCCGCATTGCCGGGCGAACCGTCGGGCGGACGCCGGCTCGCGGGGCCGCGCGAACAGGTCGAAGTCCACGGGCCGAGCCCGGTTCTGCTCGAGAGCATGCTGTATGGACACGATCGCCTCGGACTGATCGACTGGCCCTACAAGTGGACGCGCGGGCCGCGCGGCGACGAGCGGCTCTTCGATCTCGAGAACGATCCCCGAGAGCAGCGTCCCCTCGAGCTCACAGGCGGGCTCGCCGAGCGGGCTCAGCGCATGCGCGCCACCGCCGAGGCGATGCGAGACGAGTCACGGGCGGCCGGGCCAGCGCGCGAAGACCGCGCGCTCGATGCCGAGACGCGCCTTCAGCTCGGCGTGCTCGGCTACCTCGAAGAATCCTGATCGGCGCCAGGCAGGCGCCCGCCCGCTTCGAGCCACGCCTTTACGACCGTCTCGCCCTCGCGCGGGTTGTACAGGTCTTCTTGGTACGACCAGAGCCCGTCGCCGGCGTACTCGAGGATCGTGACGCAGCCGAACCGATAGACCGCGTCACCGCCGGTCGGGTCGGAAAACACCTGCCAGGGGTAGTAGACCACGCGGTTGCCCTCGATCACGTGCCACTCGACGGGAAAGAGCATCGGCGGCGCCGCCGCCATGGCGCCGTGGATGGCGGCGCGAATCTCTGCGCGGCCGCGAAACGTGCCCAGGTGGTGTTCGACCCAGAGGCCGTCCTCGGTGTGCAGGTCGGTCCATGCGTCCCAATCCTGTGCATCGCCGGCGGCGACGAAGGCGTGATAGGCCTCTTCGATCTCATCGCGGGGGAACTCGGGCATGGCCAAAGTCTAGCCGGCCATGATCTCGTCGCCGCGCGGGCGCACGCGTCGTCGGGATGCGATGCTCGGCGTGCGCCACCAGCGCGATCTCGAATTCGGAAGGGCCATGGCTGCGATCCTCGTCCAGCTGATCTTCGCCGCGCTGCTCGCCCTCGCGTTCGGTCTCGAGCACTTCGCACCCGATCGCTTCGATCGACTCGCGCAGGAGGACGAAGCGCTCGAGTGGGCGACGTTCTGGGCGTTCATCCTCGCCGCGGTGGCGTATGCGCGCCTGACCCTCGCCCAGCGGCGGGGCGGTCGACCCTGGCCCTGGTTCGCCGCGGGGATCGCGCTCTTCTGCGTGTTCGTCGCGATGGAGGAGATCTCGTGGGGCCAGCGGCTGCTCGGACTGCGTTCACCCGAGTACTTTCTCGCGAACAACTTCCAGCAAGAGATCAACCTGCACAACGTCACCGATAGCGACCTGCGCCAAGCGGCGTTTCTCTTGATCGTGATCGGCTACGGCGTGGCGCTCCCCGCCATCGCGATGTTCTCGCGTGCGTCTGCGCTGCTCGACCGAATCGGCGTCGACGTGCCGCCCGCCTGGGTCGTCGGCCCGTTTGCGGCCACGGCCATCGTCTACGACGTCTACCCGATCGACTACGCCGGTGAGTGGGCCGAGGCGATGCTGGGGCTCGGCATGCTGTGCTCGGGGGTCGCGCAGCTCGCAGCGGTCGAGCCGTCGGGAGCGAGCCTCGTTCGCCGCATCGGGGTCGCCGCGCTCTCTGCGGTGGCGCTGGGCGCCGCAACGGCCACGCTCTGGTCAGCATTCGCGGCCGTTTCGCCGGCCCACCTCGAAGAGGCCCGTGCCGAGCTCGAGGCGCTGCGTCAGGACTACTCGTCGTCGCGCACGCGCACTCGGTGCGGGATCCACAAGCGGGTCTACACCCACGTCGTCGACTATGGCCTCGATCACATGTACGAGGGGCAGTTCGCGTCGCTGGTCGGTTCGGGTCTCCCCGAAGAGCGCGCTCGCTACTTCATCGATCCCTGGGGCTCGCCCTACTGGATCAAGCACATGTGCGCCGACGACGGGAGTCGTCGCGCCATCTTCGTGTACTCGTTCGGCCCGAACCGAAACCGCGACGCCACCGACTGGGGCGGCGCACCCGACGACCTGGTGG
The DNA here is from genome assembly GCA_965250285.1 of Myxococcota bacterium. GTDB lineage: Bacteria > Myxococcota_A > UBA9160 > UBA9160 > UBA4427 > CAYYSY01. The sequence goes on along the minus strand of OZ252299.1, from coordinate 2,614,055 downwards.
GTTGGGTCAGCCGACCCGAGCCGATCGCGTCGGAATGATCGACCGGGTCGGCGTCGTATCGATCACGGCTCGCTGACGCACGCGCCGACGCTCGCAATGCTGGCGCCGGCGGCCGCGGCCTCGCAGGCGTTGCCATAAGTCTGGTCGTCGCAGCCGCAGACCGGGGCGAAGACGTCGGGGCAGACGTCGGGAGTCTCGACACAGACGCCCTCGCCATCACAAAGGCCTTCGGGCTTCTCGCAGAACTCGCCGTCGCCGCACGCATCGTTCGACGTGCACGCAACCGGCGGCGGCTCGCACTGGCCTTCGGCTGCCACCGAGACGCCCGACGCATTCGCCGCGCAGGCGTTCGAGTAGGTCACGTCGTCGCACCCGCAGACCGGCGCAAACTCGAGCGTGCAGGCGTCGGGCACCGGCGCGCACACGCCCTCGGCTTCGCACATGCCGTCGACCTTCTCACAGAACTCGCCTTCTTCACAGTCGTCATTGGCGGCGCAGGCGACGGGCGTCGTGCCGCCCGGGTACGCCACGATGACGTCGGCCGCGAGGCACTCGGCGCCTTCGCCGTCGCCATACGCCTCGACGCGCCATCCGACCATCAGGTCGTCGAACTCGCCGCGTGAGGTGCTCGCACCCTCCTCGCCTTCGTCGAGCAGCAGCACGATCGTGTCGTCGTCGGCGTCGACGCAGGGCTCGTCGCCCTCGTCGTCGACGATCAGGCGCATGATGTCGTCTTCGATCTCGATGATCTCGCCGCGTACCTCGTCGTCGAAGTCGGGCTCGATGTCGAGCACGATCAGGGCCGTCTTCAGCACCGACGGATCACCCGACAGCGATGCGAACACGCCATCGACCTTGGCGAGGGTGTCCGGGATGAGCTCCGACTCGTCGACCTCGTAGCCGCCCCGCGTGAAGATGCGGGTGCCGTCCTGGAGCAGAGCGGTGACGACGCTCGAGTCGCCGAAGCCCTGGCCCGGGTCGATCGCGAAGTCGAACTCGTCGCCGACGACCTCCGACTCGACGACGCCGCTCAGCGACAGGAAGGTGCCCGGCTCACCGATCTCGATCACGTAGGCGAGCAGCACGAGCTCGACCGGGGGCGGCTTGTCGCCGCCACCGTCCGAATCCGAGTCGGAGTCACTCTTCGACTTCGAATCCGAGTCGCTCTTGCTGCTCGAGTCCTTGTCGCTCTTCTTGTCACTCTTCGACTTCGAATCGGAGTCGCTCTTCGACTTCGAGTCCTTGTCCGAGTTGCGCGCGAGCCCGGGCGGCCCGCCGTGCGCGAGCTGCGCATAGGCCGCCGACGGCACCGCTTCGCTGTCGGGCATCATCTCGGGGTCGCCGTAGTTGGCGTCGACCACGTGGAACCGGCCGATCACCGTCACCGCGTCTTCTTCCATCAGGTCGGAAGGCCCGACGGGATCGCCGTTCTCGTCGAAGATGCCCGTGGCGTCGTCGTGCTCGACGAGGATGCAGCGGTGTCGATCACCGAGGCCGCCTTCTTCGGTCTCGGGGGCGGACACGTGATCGTCCGGCGTAGCCATGAAGCGCGTCGAGCAGAGCTCGAAGACCTGGTCGTCGATGATCTCGGTGATCTCGCCGTGCACGCGTGCGAGCTTGCGCGGCGTCATCGTGTCGCGGATCGTGACGAAGACGACCGGGCGGAACTTGTAGCGGTCGCCCTGGCCGGTCTCGACGATGTGGATCGACTTCTTCGCATCCATGTCGATCTCGATGACGAGGTCGACGCCGGGGCTGACGGTAAAGGGCCCTTGCGGGTTGAGATCGATCTTGCCGTTCGCTGGGACGTCGGCGTCGTAGCGCTCTTCGACGCCGTCGTCGTCGACGCTCACGAGCTCGACGCGACTCACACCCATGCGGATCTTGCTGTAGGTGCGTGCCGGGATCTGGTCGGCGTGCAGGAAGAGATCCGAGAAGTTCTCGAGCTCCTTGAGGTCGACCGTCTCTTCGCCCGTGAAGATCGTGACGGGGCTGCCACCGCCGATGAGCTCGAGGCGCTCGATCGTGACCAGGATCTGGTCGAAGTCATCGCTCGGCGCATCGGTCAAGAAGATGCTGGCCGAGCCCGTCTCGGCCTCCGTCTCGCTCGGCGCGCTGCCTTCGTTCGAGCACGCGGCGAGGCCGAGCGTCGCGAGCAGCAGCAGCGCCCAGTGGAGCGGCGTCGTATGCGCGAAGCGGCCGTGCGGCGATGCAATTCGGTGTCGGAGCGAACGTGTCATCGAATGAACCCTGTGATGGCCCGAAGCACGGGCCCAGCGCGAGGCGTGACGTTGCGAAAAGGCAGCGGGAGCTTCCGACCCAATCCTACCGGCAATGCCTGTGACGCATCGAGTGGCGATGTCGCAGAACCGCAAGATTTCTCGAGACCCAGTCGGCGGGCGCGAATCGGCAGAAGCCGGCGCAAGCACTCGAAAACGCGACCCGAACCGAGACTGCGTGCAGCGTTGCCCGGCCCGATCCTCCGAACCGTCGAACGCGTGGCCTCGATCGCGCGCGACGCGGAGCCGCGAGGGCTCGCGCCGGCGCGTCGTTCGCGCGCGCTCGCCGAGTGGGTCGATGCACCGCGGCGCGTGAGCCGGTCTCGCGCGCAGGCACACGCGGGCGCGTCGGCTTTGTGCGGATCGGCGCGAAGGAGCCGCGACCCTTCCGCTCGAATGTCGAAGCCTGGTCGGGTCATTCCACCCGCGTTTCACGGGTGAAACTCCATTCAGCGATGGCCCTCCGGGGTTCCGACACAACTCGAGCGATAGTTTGAATAGGAAGCTTGCCTGCGCCGGTGAGAGGATGTGCGCGTGATGACTCTGGGTCGTTGGACGGAGCCGACGGTCTGGAGAGGCGTGTTCTGCGGCAGACCGAATTCAATTCGAGGGGGAGAACCTCAGATGTTACGCACCAGCACGATGCTTCGGCTCGTGGCGCTGTCGATCCTTTCGCTGGCTCTCAGCGGCGGCGCACAGGCCGGCTACTGGATGGTCGAGTACGACCTGGCGGGCAGCTCGCTCGCGACGACCAACCCCGGTGGCAACTACACCGACCCGATCACGGGCACGATCACGATCGAGTATCCGGCGGCCTCGTCGGGGGCGGCGCTCGACGCCGGCCGACTGGTGGCGGGCACGATCGAGGGCACGATCAACCAGGACGCCGGCATCATCATCGTGACCGGCGAAAACACGAACGTCCTGAACCCGGGCCTGTACCCGGCTTCGGGTACGCTAACCGGCGCCACGCTGAACCTGCCCGTGGTCGCGAACCACACGGTCACCGGCTACCTGCACTGCGCCGAAACGACCATCCCGGGCATCTGCTCGGCGACGGGCGTGTTCACCGGCATCCCCGCTTCGACCGACATCCCGCAGAGCGGCTCGGGCACCTTCCCGATCCCGCCGCTCGTGTTCACCGGCGCGCCGGCCGGCAACGGCAACTTTCAGGGCACGGGCCCGGTGCAGACCGCGGGGCCCGGCGTCACGACGCAGGTCACCTACGTCGGCAGCGAGGTGTCGCGGACGTGGGTCGCGAGCGACCTCCCGGTGCCGGTCTTCGGCGCAGCGGGTACGATCGCGGTGCTCGCCGGCCTGCTCGCGACCGGCTACGGCATCAATCGCCGACGGACCGCGTGACCGAGTTCGAGGCGCGAAGCCAGGGACTCCACTGAACTCGAGAACCAACGCGAACAGCACGTGCGAGGCGCCGGGGATTCGATCCTCGGCGCCTCGATTCGTTTCGGGGTGCATCGGCGTCGCGGTGGCCATCGGTCGCGTGTCGATGCTCGCCCTGCTCGTGGCGTGCGTCGGCTGCGACGGCGATGCACGCGACGCCAACGCACGCTTTCGCGAGGCGGTCGCCGACCAGGATCTCGTCGCGGCGCGCGAAGCCGCGTTCGACATGGGGCGCGAGCTGCCCGATACGCCCGAGGCCGTGATCGAGCTCGCGCGCCTGCTCGCCGAGATCGGTGAGATGAACGAAGCGCGCTGGCTGCTCGAGGCGGCCACCGAGCGCCATCCGGGCCATGAGGCGTTGATCGTCGGCCTGGCCGAAACGAGTCTGCGCGTCGGCGATGCCGCGGCGGCCCTGGCGGCCCTCGATCGGCTGCCCGCTGATACGCCGCGCGCGGCCTATGCCGAGGTGCTTCGCGCGCGCGCCGTCGTGCAGTCGGGACGCCTCGACGAGGGGTTGTCGATCCTCGAGGCGGCCGAGCAGCGCTACGGCGAGCCGGTGCTCTACGGCCACGAGCGCATCGACCTGCTTCGGCTCGAGGATCGCGATGCCGAAGCGCTCGCCGTCGTGCGCGCGATGCAGGCCCATGACGACGTGCCCGACGCCGAGCGTGCGGGGCTGGCGGTGCGCGAAGCCGAGCTCGTCGCCGAGGTCGAGGGGGCGGCCTCGGCGCTGCGCCTCACCGAAGCACTGCTCGCCGCCGATCCGGCGGCCGTGGATGCGGCGCGAATCCACACCACGATCCTCGTCGATCTCGGTCGCGCGGGAGAGGCCGCGGAGCGGTTGGAAGCGGCGCTGGTCGCCGCACCCGAGGCGACAGCGCTGCATGCGCTGGTCGCCCAGGCGGCGATGGCGGCCGGCGATTTCGAGCGCGCCGAGCGCCATCTGCGGGCGCACGCCGACGCCGAGCCGAGCGCGGCGGTGCTCGCGACGCTGGTGAACTTTCTGCACCAGCGCGGGCGAACGCGCGAAGCCGCGGCGCTGCTCGAAGAGCTGCCGGCGGGCGCCGATGATCTGCAGCGCATCGAGCTGCGCTATCAGCGCATCGCCATGCAGATCGAGCTCGGCGAGCTCGACGAGGCGCGCGCGGCCATCGAGGCGTTTGGCCGCGATCACCCCCGCAATCCGCGTCGCGACTATCTGCTCGGCCGGCTCGATCTGGCCGAGGGGCGCCCCGAGGCCGCCGCGCAGCGGCTCGCCCTCGTGGTGTCGCGCCTCGATCGCAGCGACGTGAACCTGCTGCTCGCGATCGCGCTCGAACGCGCTGGCGACTTCGAGGGCGCCGAGCTGCGCTATGGCCTGGTCGCGACGGGCGGCGGGGCTTCGCAGATGCAGGCCTGGGCCGGGCTGCTCCGCGTCGTCGAGATGCGCCAGAGCTGGGAACAGCTCGCTGCGGTCTCGTTCTATGCCGCGCAGTTCGCGCCGCTGCGCGACCGGGCGCTGCAGGCCATGGCCAGGGCCCGACTCGCGCTCGGCGAGAGCGAGACGGCCGAGCAGATCATGCGCGCGCACCTCGACGAGAACGCCGAGCACGTCGAGAGCCGAGTCGCGCTGGCGGTGGCGCTGCGGCGACAGGGTCGACTCGCCGAGGCCGATGCCGTGCTGAACGAGGCCAGCCCGGCGCAGCGACGCGACCCGATCTGGATCGCCGAGCGGGCCACGCTGCTCGGTCGGCAGGGCCGGGCGCGTGAGGCCCTCGCGCTGCTCGACGTCGCCGAGGCCGACGGCCATGCCCCCCCGGCGATTCGCCATGCGCGCATCTATCTGCTCTTCGCCTCGGGTCGGGCCGACGACGCGCTCGCCGAGGCCGCGCGCGTGGCCGCGCTCGATCCCGACGACCCCGAGCCGCATCGCATGGCCGCCGACTATCTCGCGTCGGTCGGCCGCTTCGAGGCGTCGCTCGAGCCCTATGCCCGAGCCGTCGAGCTCGACCCGACGTCGGGCGATCTCGCGCTGCGCCAGGCGATCGCGGCCGACCGCGCCGGGCGCGAGGCCGAGGCCGTGCGCGCCTACACACGGGCCATCGAGCTCGACCCCGAGAGCGTCGGGGCGCGCAACAACCTCGCGCTGATCCTCGGGCGCGCGGGGCGCACGCGCGAGGCGATCGCGGTCGCGCAGGCGGCGTTCGCCCGCGCCGAGGAAGAGCCCGTCGTGATCGACACGCTCGCTTCGCTGTACCTCGATGCGGGGCTTCCGGCGCGGGCCGGGGCGATGCTCGAGAAGGCGCGGCGGCTCGACCCTGAATCGGACGAGGTCGTGTACCACCTCGCGCTGGCGTACCGCGACGTCGGTCGACGCGACGACGCGCACACGCTGCTCGTCGGGCTTCGAGACGCGCCCTCGACCGACCCTCGGCTCAGCGAAAGGATCGACGATGCGCTCGCTTCGCTGCGCTGAGCTGTCGCGCATGCGCCGTTGGATGCCGACGCTGTTGGGCGTCGTCGCTTGGACGCTGGGCTCGCTCGCGTGCCATCGCGCCGCGACCGAAGACGACCTCGCCGAGCGCATCGCGGCGCTCGATCGCCCGAACGTCGTCCTACTGCTCGTCGATACGCTGCGCGCCGATTGGCTCGAACCCTACGGCTACGACCAGCCGACGTCGCCCGAGCTGCAGCGCTGGGCCGAGCATGGCATCACGTTCGAGCACGTGCTCGCGCAGTCGTCGTGGACCAAGGTGTCGATGACGTCGATGCTCACGTCGCTCTGGCCTCAGACCCATGGCGTCGAGGCGATGACCGACGGGCTGGCCGACGGCGCCCGGCCCGTCGCCGAGGTGTTTCGCGACGCGGGCTACGCCACGGCCGCCGTGCAGAGCAATGGCTGGCTCGAGCAGAGCTTCGGCTTCGAGCAGGGCTTCGATCACTACGTCTTTCCCCGGGCCGATGGGGCGGCGCGGGCGCTGTGGTCTTCGTCGCTGTGGCCCCATGGCGACCGCATCCTCGAAGAGGGGCAGCGCTTGATCGAGGGGCGCGACCCCGCGCGCCCCTTCTTTCTGTATCTGCACTTCATGGACGTGCACGAGTACGCCGCGCCCGCCGATCACCGCATCTTCGGCCAAGACCAGAAGGGCTTCTACCTGGCGTCGATCCGCTGGACCGACGAGGTGCTCGCGCGCGTGGCGCGGGTGCTCGACCGCGCGGGCATGCTCGAGAACACGGTGCTGATCGTCGCGAGCGACCACGGCGAGACGTTCGGTGAGAACGGTCGGCACGGGCACGCCTACAACGTCTACAGCCCGGTGCTGCGCGTGCCGCTCATCGTTCGACTGCCCTTCGACGTGCCGGCGATGCGCGTGTCGACCCAGGTGCGCAACCTCGACATCGCGCCCACGATGCTCGACCTGGCGGGCATCCCCGTGCCGGACGACTTCGAGGGGCGATCGCTCGTGCCGCTGATCACGGGGGAGGGCGACGCGACCGACCGGCCGAGCTTTGCATCGCTGCCCGCGCCGATCATGCCCGGCGCGACGCTGCAGACGGCGCTCAACGACGGGGCGTGGACGTTCGTGCGCGACCGTGACGAAGCCGCGCGCGAACGTCTCTTCGACCTCGAGTGGGACGTGGTCGAAGACGCGAACGTGGTCGAGTTCGAGCCCGACGCGGCGGCCCACATGCGCGCTCGCCTCGACGCGCACCTCGCCGCGCCGCCCCGCGCCGGCATCAGTCGCGAGAACGTGCGCATCGACCCGTCGATCGCCGAGCGGCTGCGCGCCGTGGGGTACCTCGAGTAGGCTCTGCGCACAGCGCCCTGCGTGAACGCGCCCGAAGGCGGGAAGGCCAGACGTGATCGGAGACAGCCAGAAAGATCGACCCTCGACTGTGCAGCGCGCGATCGGCCTCGTGCTGATCGCGCTCGGCTTCGTGGTGTTCGCGATTCGACTGCAGCACGAGGGGGCCTACGCGGTGCCGCGCGGCGGCAACCTCTTCGGCGGTCTCGGGGCGCTCGTGCTCGGCGGGCTGCTCGTCTGGCCCGGTGTGCCGCGACCGCTCGTGGGCGCGGCGCTCGCGCTCAGCCCGATCATCCTCTTCTTCGCGCTCTACGCGACGATGTCCGAGCTCGAAGAGGTGATCTCGCTCTACGCCTACGACAGCGAGGGGCGGCCGGCTGAGCTTCGGCTCTGGGTGATCGACCGCGAAGACGGCGAGTGGGTGGGCATGCCGAAGACGAAGGCGGTCGAGCATGCGCTCGACGGCGCGCAGCTCGAGGTGCTGCGGGCGGGCGAGACCCGCTGCGTGGTGCCCGTGCTCTTCGAAGATCGGCCGACCGTCGCCGACATCCACGCCCGCAAGATCGAGAAGTACGGCGTCGCCCAGGTCGCCTCGAGCATCGGCCTCTACCCGGCCGAGGCGCGGCCCACGTCGGTGGCGCTGCGGCTCGACCCTTGCCCCGGCAACTGAGACGCAGCCGGGCGGGCGAGGGCAGGGCACGCGCCTGAATGCGCGGCCCTGGGGGCCGCCGCCTTGACCGACGCGGCGACACGCTTACCTTCCGGTGCTCACCGGCCGATGGGTCGGTCGTGGGGGCGATCCGGTTTCGACGGGTGGTCGAAGGTGGACGCTGCGTGCCGAGATGGTCGTGCTCTCGTTAATCAGGCGGCAAGTCTGGTGTTTTTCAAATGCCGACGACAACTACGCTCTCGCTGCCTAACAAAAATTAGGTGAGTGAGCTCTGGTCCGTGACGTCTCCTAGCGGGTCGCCAGAGTCATGAGGAGACTGGCTTCCGAGCGCTTCTCGGCCGTATCCGGAAGTAAGATCGACGTCGAGATAGGGTGAGCGTTCTCCAGGACCTCGCGACTGCGCCACCCGAATCTGGGCGAGGACTACGCACGTAGACGCGTCGATTGGACGCCATTCGGACGCGGGTTCGATTCCCGCCGCCTCCACCAATTCCTTAACGAAAGCAGCCACTTGCGTGGCTGCTTTTTCGTTTGAGGCACCTCTGAGGCACTTCCAGCGGGGCAATCGAAGCGGAAGCAGTTGAAGACCCACTCACGAAGTTCTCTACGCGCAGGTGAAGCGGCTGGGGATCGGGTCAGTCCGGCCGGGCGACGGCCTCGCTCCGGACTCACGAAAGAGCGGATTCGTGCGATGGGGAGCGGGCGCCCTGCCTAGCGGCCCTCGACCAGATCGAGCCGCAGGAACCTCTGCGGAGCGAACCCGAACAGGAACTTCAGCATGATCCCGTTCCCGATTTCGGCTTCCACCCGTTCGTGTTCCTCCGTGTCGACGGGAACGGCGACGTAGTCCGCCATGACTCCATCCAGGGTCACCCGCACCTTGGGGTTCTTCACGGCATCGTGGTACCAGGCCCGGGGCCAGTGGTTCGCGGAGGCGTAGAGCCGACCCCCGCTGAAGTTCTGCACAAGCACACGGTCCGAAGAGATTCCTTCTTCGTCCGTCGTCGTGATGACGAACGTGCCGCCCACCTCCGGCTGCAGGAGCCCGAGCGTCGACTCGACGACCACGACCAGCCCCACATAGGCCAGGAGCCCAAGCGCGACGATCCTCGCGAAACCTGTGATCTTCACGACGAGCCTCCTAATACTGCGGGCGCGATGGCTCCGACGATGGCTTACTTCGATGCAGCGGCTTCGGGAGTCGCGCCGTGCGGCGGGTCGAGCCGAAAGCAGTCGGTCACCCCCGACGTCCACGAGCCGTGGAAAGGCGCCCCGTACTTCGCCTGGCCCGCGGCGAGCAAGGCTCGGTGGGCGGCCTCGTCGGTGACGAAGACGGCGTGGCGCTCGACGAGGAGCCCGTCTGCCCGCAGCACCACACGAGGCGACGCAGCCACCACCGCACCCCAACGCTTGAGAAAGGCGTAGGTCACGGGGAGGTGGGGTATGCCATCGAGCACGACGATGCCGGTGCGCAAGGTGCGCGGGGGCGAAGAGTCGATCTGGACGTCCACCGAGTCGAGGTCCACCGCGAAGGACCATTCGGGCTCGTCGCCGGCCTCGAGCTCTGCCTCGAACGCGCCTCCCGGCACGAAGCCCAAGGGGCCGTCGAACAAGCAGCCAGCGCAAAGCGGCCCCAGAAGGAGTGCGAGGAGGGAAAGTCGTCCCATGACCCGATATTGACAGCGTATATTTATGGTGTCAACATCAAGCCATGCAGACCGCCGCTCGCTCGCCCCGCCCCCGAGCCGCCTATCACCACGGCAATCTGCGGCCCGCCCTGATCTCGGCAGGCTTGGAGCTGCTCGAGACCGAGGGTGTGGAGGCTCTGACCCTGCGTGCCGTGGCGCGGCGCGCCGGCGTGTCCCACACCGCTCCCTACAACCACTTCGCGGACCGGCAAGCGCTGCTCGCGGCAGTGGCCACCGAGGGCTTCGAACAGCTCGGCGCATCGATCGCGACCGCAGCCGCGGGCGTGACGGCCCCGCGCGAGCGACTCCGTGCCCTGGCGCGTGGCTACCTCGCGTTTCCGGCGACGCATCCCGAGCTCTACCGCCTGATGTCCGGGAACGAGATCCGTGACCGCGCCGCGCACCCGGAGCTGGTCGCGGCCGACGACGCGATCGCCGCTGCAGCCCGCGAGGCGACGGCAGCGTGCCTCGCGCTCTCCGCTCGCAGGCCGGTGGCCACGGAGATGGCGTCGGCCGCCGGCTGGGCACTCGTCCACGGGCTCGCCGCGCTGCTGATCGACGAACAGATCCAGCTCCCGAGCGGCCGCCTGCCCGACGTCGCCTTCCAGGAAGAGATCGCGGACCTCTTCCTCGATGCCCTGATCCCCGAGGACGCGCTCGATCCCGAGATCGTCCGGACTGCGAGGAGCGAAGGATGAATCTCAGCGGCAAGACGACACTCGTCACGGGGGGCAGCTCGGGCATCGGCGAGGCGCTCGTGAGCGCGCTCCTGTCGGCGGGAGCGCGCGTCCTCACCTGCGGGCGCAACGGAGAGGCGCTCGCGCGAAGTGAAGCCGAGACCCACGTCTGTGATCTCGCGACGCGCGACGGACGTGCGAGCCTGGTCGAATGGGTCGGCAAGCAGACCGACGCGCTCGACCTGCTCGTTCACAATGCCGGCATCCAGCGGCCATCGCGCATCGATCGCGACCTCGACGAGGGCGCGGTGGAGCAGGAGATCGCGATCAATCTGCTCGCGCCGATCGCGCTCACGGCGAAGCTCCTGCCGCTGCTCGAACGAGGCCGCGACCCCGTGGTGGTGCAGCTGTCCTCGGGCCTCGCGATCGCGCCGAAGGCGAGTGCGCCGGTCTACTGTGCCACCAAGGCGGCGCTCAGCAACTTCTCCCGCGGCCTGCGATTTCAGCTCGAGCCCAGGGGCATCCGCGTAGTCGACGTGGTGACGCCGCTCGTCAAGACACCGATGACGGCTGGGCGGCACGACGGCGCCATGGAGGTCGAAGACTTCGTCGCGAAGCTGCTCCGCGGCCTTGCCGCCGGAAAGGACGAGGTCTTTGTGGGCAAGGCGCGCCTTTTGCCTGCGCTGATGCGCCTTGCGCCCAACCGCGCGCGGAACGTGCTGCGCGACAGCTAGAGCGCTGCGCTCCGGCGCGGGGGAGGCTCAGCCCCCAACTTCCCCGACGTTCGCTCCTGTAGCGATCGGGCGGCCGGAAGGCCGGCAACGGGTCCCGCGGTACGCCCGCCGTAGGGGCGCCTAGCCCGGGACCTCTTCCACTTTTCTTGTGGGACTCGCGCCTGCGCACTTGGGTACGATCTCCGCTGCCATAACCATCATCTGGGTCATGTGACCTCAAATCTGGGTCGAGGAGCGAGGCCCCCTCAGAGGCACCCAATTCCGCCGTAAGGCCCTGATCTTGCTAAATCGCACGCGGGTTCGATTCCCGCCGCCTCCACCAATTCCCCAACGAAAGCAGCCACTTGCGTGGCTGCTTTTTCGTTTGAGGCACCTCTGAGGCACACCCGCCGGCGAGGGCGGGACGAAAGACCTCTCTGTCGCGCCGAGCGTCAGGCTTCGAACCTGAGGCTCGGAGCCCGCTCCTCTGCTGAGCAAGCAACCAAAGTGCGCCCGACTTCAATGACCTCCGCCAGGCGAGACTCAGGATTCGCACGCGTAGACCACGGCCTCGTCGACGGCGATGAACGGCGGTCACGGACCGAACCTCGCATCGAGCCACCGCCTCAGACGCTGCGGGAGTCTCCCGAAACGACGCTATCTGACCCGTCGGCGTCGCAGTGCATGCACGACGAAAAATACTGACCCAAGACCAGGCCCACGAACCCGATGCCCAGCAGACCTTGCGCGGCCGCTAGCGCCTTCGCTCCCACAGCCAGCGGGACCAGGTCGCCATAGCCGACCGTCGTCATAGTAACGATGCTCAAGTAGAGAGCGTCGCCGAACACGGCGTGAAGTCGCGATACATGCTCGCCGGCTGGTGTGGGTGGCCCCCAGATGGGGACCATGCCAGCAAATGACGGCTCGAGGCTTCCCGCCTGCAGCACTGCGTAGGTGACCGCGAACACCAGAACAGCCGCGAAGTAGACCTCGAGGAGTTCACGCAGTCGAAACACCGCACGCTCGGCGACGAGTCGACGGACCACAACGACCAGGAACATCGCCGGTGTGCCCGCGCCGACCGCTAGGAGCAACAGCAGAAAGAGATCACCGGGCGCCGCAGCTACCGTTTGATCCGCGTGCATCACCCATTCGATGTAGCCGCGTAGAGCCGCATACGGAACTGCGGCAAATCCAAGTGCGAACGCGAACGGGCGTCGCTCCACGAGCGCTAGAAGTGCCTGCATTCACGCCTCCTTGGTCACGCGAGTGAGTTCAGCGATGCCTCCTCGCTTTGTGGACGAAAGGGTTCAACGAGCTGTGCGACGTAGCTACTCGGATAGTTCGGCCGTGCGCCGATTCCGAGCTCCTCCGAGGTGAACCGCGGCCCCCTGTCTTCGTAGTGGAACGTGCCCAACAGATGGTCAACTACCGTCGTGAACAGTCCGAAGTTCACGTCGCCGAGCTCTGGGTCCTTCTGGTGATGGAATCGGTGCACTACGTTGAGGGCTAGCACGTATCGAAGCGGGCCCACCCGATAGTCCACGTTCGAGTGCTGGAGCAGGAGCTGAACAGCCACCGCAAACACGAGAGCGAGAGCGACGTCCGGCGGAAGCCCCATCGCGATAAGCGGCGTCGTTCCCGCCGCTGTTTCGATCGCTTGGTGGATCGGGTGCTTCATCAGACCGTTGAAGCCGTACATACGCTTCACACTGTGGTGCACAGCGTGAAAGCGCCAGAGGAGCTCGATTCGATGGCTCGCGTAGTGCGCCAGTGCGATTCCCACGTCTACCACGACCACTGCCAGAGCGACCTGCAGAGCGAAGGGCCAGGTATGTGGCCACAGGCCGCCCACAGCCAACAGCGACGCAAAGACTGGAAGCAAAAGTAGCGTTCCGAAGTTTGCTGCCTCGTTCACTAGTGCATGCAGCGTGTCTCGCGCGAAATCGTCGTGCGACCGATTCCATTCCTCACGATACGGCAGCACCCTCTCCGCTCCGAACGAGAGCGCGATTGCTCCAAGCAACGCCGCCACAAGCCACGTGCCCGGAGCTCCCGCCGCGACAAGCCAGACGCCTAGACCGTTCACCCCCAGGAGCATTAGAGGCAGGAAGCCGTAGCGCACGAAGCCGACCATCACGGCCTAACCCGTCCGAACTTCGAGAACACTTCCATCAGCTCGTCTAGCTTCTCTTGGCGCTCCTTCGGTCGTCCGCTCTCGATCGCGCTCGTGACACACGTCTCGACGTGAGAGGCGAGCACGAGGTGCCCAACTCGGTCCAGGGCACCCTCGACCGCAGCGATCTGGTAGAGAACGTCCACGCAATACCGGTCTTCCTCGACCATGCGGGTAATTCCCGCCACCTGTCCCGCAATCTTCTTTAGCCGCGTAAGTACCTGCTCCTGGGTTTCCTTCTTCAAGCTGCGCCTCCGTAAAACGGGCCCCTTGCGGACCCTCCTGCCGTCAGGGTACGATACAGGTACCCCGCTAGGGTATCAACTTGTCGGCGTAGCCCGCCGATAGCCTCTTGTGGGAAGAACTCGGAACGGGCCGAACGGGATGATTAGAAGGAAGAAGCTCATAGCAGTCGTGGCGGCGCTCTTCGCGCTCCAGGCGCCGCTGTGCGTGTTCGCCTGCCTCCCGTCTTCAAGTCCGAGCGCCATGCACGACATGGCGCACGACGAGCCGCCTTGCCACGACTCGGCTCCGGCCGACCCCGTAGACTCACACGATGAGTGTGGCTGCGAAGACAGCTACACAGCCCTTCCGAAGACCCTCGAGAGCGGGACCTCGACAGGCGTTGACCTTGTGGCGCTGCCAGTTGCGCCCGCTGAAAACCCCCGCGACTCGAGCGTCCCGAAGCCTCCTAGCGTCCGTTTAAACGAGGCTGACCTCCCACCGCCGGACATCCTGCTTCTAAACTCAACGCTTCTCATTTGATTCCTCGACTTCTCTAGGTCGTCCCGCACCGCTCGTGGGTGCGCGGACAGTCGCGTCGTGCTTTTGCGCGAAGCAACAACGAGAATTCGGGAACCAATCGAATGAGACTACCGCTACCACGGGCTGCCGGAGCACTCGCCGCAGCCGCAATTCTGGCGTCATGGCCACTGCCTTCATTGGCGCATGAAGGTCATCGGCACCAGCAGAGTGCGCCTAGCGATGTGGCCCCAGAGCTCAAGGTCGAGCAGAGCGGGCCTCCCGCGGTCGCCAACGTCCTACCGAAACCGGTCGCATGGGCTGGACGGCTCCATCCGCCGCTGACGCACTTTCCCGTCGCGCTTCTGCTAGCGGCGTTTGTCGCTGAGGGGCTCTTTGCTCTCACGAAGCGCAGGCACTTTCGCGACGCGGCGCACTTCTGCGTCTGGGGCGGTGCACTCGGCGCAGTAGCTGCCGCCGCTACAGGGTGGCTTTTTGCTGCGACTTCGCCGGCAGACAACGACTGGACGCTGAGCGCCCATCGCGTCGTTGGAACGACCACCGCCGCTTGGGCCGTAGTCCTTCTCTACTGCTCCCGCCTGCCGAGTGCGGTGCCGTTCAGACTGGCCCTGTTGGTTGCCGCGGTGCTCGTCGGCGCCAGCGGCTTTCTAGGTGGGAGCCTCATCTACGGACTAGATCACTTCGCCTGGTAGGAGCTGACATGAACTACAGACTCGCCCTTGGCGCTCTAACACTGCTCGTTCCAATCGCTGCTTCCGCCGAACCAGCCGCAGTTGAAACTGTGCTTCCGCCGAGCCCGCTCAAGCTCGAATGGTGTATCGAGCGCGCTCGCAGTGCCAACCCATCGCTCGAGCGGGCTCGAGCAGCGGCCCAAGCCGCTTCTCACCGGGTAACCCCAGCCGGCGCGCTCCAGGACCCCAGATTCACCTACGAGGCGAGCAATCTTCCACTTGGAGAT
The DNA here is from genome assembly GCA_965250285.1 of Myxococcota bacterium. Lineage (GTDB taxonomy): Bacteria > Myxococcota_A > UBA9160 > UBA9160 > UBA4427 > CAYYSY01. The sequence goes on along the minus strand of OZ252299.1, from coordinate 2,598,946 downwards.
TTCAACTTCAGCTCGACTCCGATGTCTGGACACCAACTCTTCCTGCGCCAGAAGCTCCCCTTCCCGGGCATGCTCTCCAACCGAAGGGCGGCTGCGGAACACGAGGCCGAGGCCTCCGGCCTCTTCGTCGATGACCACGAGTTCGTCACGGACGGTGCCGTAGAGGCGGCCTGGTCCGAGCTTGGCTTCAGGCAACAAGCGCTTGCCATTACCGAGCGCAACATCGACCTCTTGCGGCAGCTCGCTGCTACTGCTGAGTCTCGATACCAGGTCGGCAACGGTCTCCAGCAGGACGTTCTCCGCGCCCAAGTGGAGCTTACGGCGCTCCTGCAGGAACGACTGCAGCGAGAAGAAGCAATCGAGACCGCCCAGGCGACGCTCGCCGAGCTGCTCGACCTACGGCTCCACACCCGTCTGCCACGCATCGCAGCGCTTCGCCTAGACGCGCCCACGCCCACCCTCGAGCCAATCCTCGAGGCTCTGGAACAACGAAGCCCGAGGCTCAAGGCCGCTCGCGAGCAGATTCGCGCCGCCAAGGCGCGCATCACGGCAATCGAGCGCGAAGGTCTCCCCGATGTCGACGTCGGCGTCGGCTATCGAATTCGGAACGACGTCCCAGGCGACCCTGTCGGCGGTGATGACTTCTTCTCGGCCGGCGTCACCATTCGGCTCCCTGTCTACCGCGGAAAGTGGCGGGCAAAGGCTGCCGAGCAGCGCTCGCTCCTGCGTCGCGCCCAGGCCGACTATGCCGCTACGCGGGCGGCCCTCGTCTCCCTCAGCCGCCAAGCACACGCTGAGGTCCTTCGGGCAACCTCAGAAACAGAGCTCCTCGAGGACGGACTCGTTCCTCAAGCCCGCCAGTCCCTCGACTCGAGCCGATCTGCCTACGAGGTGGGCAGAATCGACTTTCTGAGCCTGCTCGACAGCCAGGTTCGGCTCCTGAAGGCGGAGCTCAGGCTCGCGCGTGCCAGAGCGGACAAGCGCGTCGCCTACGCCTCACTCGAGGCAGCGATAGGAGAGAAACTGCGATGAAGACTCGACAACTCCTTACGTTCACCATCGTGGTCACTGCGCTAGCCGCTGGCTGGTTCGGCCGCGGTCTTCTCTCGCCTCCGGAGGGCACCTCTCCGGCGCCCTCCCTCGCTGGCCCCTGCCCGGCTGGCGCCCAGCCCCTCTATTGGAAGGCCCCAATGGACCCCACCTACATCCGGGACGCACCCGGCAAGTCGCCCATGGGCATGGACCTTGTGCCCGAGTGCCCCGGAGCAGCAGGTCGCGCGCCCGAGGGCAGCGTCATCATCGACTCGGCCACGATGCAGAACATCGGCGTTCGCACCGCCGAAGTGGAGCGCCGCGACCTGGCAAGGGCGGTGCGGGCCGTCGGTCGGGTGGCTTACGACGAACGGCGCGTGTCGCACGTTCACACCAAGGTTCAAGGCTGGGTAGAGAAGCTGTTCGTCGATTTCGTCGGGCAGAAGGTCACGAAAGGCCAACCACTGCTCGAGATCTACTCCCCGGAACTCGTCGCCACACAGGAAGAACTACTCCTCGCAGCTCGCTACCGCAGCGCCACCGAGAACAGTGAATTCGGCGACGTGCGTGGCGGGGGTCAGTCACTGTTCGAAGCCACCAAGCGCCGGCTTGCGCTCTGGGACATCCCAGAGCGCGACATCACTCGTCTGCTGACCACGGGCGAGGTCAAACGCACTCTCACGCTCTATGCACCGGCTTCCGGCTACATCACCCGCCTTGGAGTGCGAGCAGGAATGGAGGTTCAGCCGAACGCAAACCTCTACACCATCGCGGACCTCTCCCATGTTTGGGTGCTGGCCGACGTTTACGAATACGAACTTCCCTGGCTCGAGCTCGGCCAACGCGCCAGGGTGGAGCTCAACTACCTGCCGGGCGAGGAGATGGTCGGAGAGCTCACCTACATCGCTCCCTTCCTCGACCCCGCTACGCGAACCGCCGAGGTTCGCCTCGAGCTCGACAACAGCGCCGGGAAACTGAAGCCGGAAATGTTCGGCAATGCCGTCATCGAGGCGGCTTCGTTGCCAGATGTTGTCGCCGTACCAACGGACGCCGTCATTCGTTCCGGCACACGCAGTCTTGCCATCGTGGCACTGGGAGAGGGGCGCTTTGAACCGCGTGACATTGAGCTTGGTCTTGCCACCGGGGATGGCTGGTTCGAGGTCCGCTCCGGACTGACCGAGGGAGAAAGCGTCGTCGTATCGAGCCAGTTTCTCATCGACAGTGAGAGCAAGCTTCAGGAGGCGGTACAAAAGCTGCTGGCCGCTTCGGGCGCTGAGGATGCGCACGCTGGCCATCGCATGGAAGAAACCGAGGAGGACCATTCGTCGCATCAGCATCAGCCTGCGGACCCAGACGACCACTCCGCCCACGAAGAAATGGACCACGCCGCAGAAGGTGAGCACGAAGGTCACCGGTTGGACCCCTCTTCTGCAAACGAGCACGCGGGTCACGAAGGAATGCCCCATGCGGACCATTCTGCCCACGAGCAGCATCAGATGGATTCCGCGCCACAAGGAGACCACTCGGCGCATGAGGAGATGGACCACTCAGCCCACGAGCAGCACCAGATGCCAACTCCTTCTTCTTCCCAAGAGCATCACCGCGCCACAGAAGAGGAGGAGTAGACATGTTGCGCCGTATCGTCGAAGGCTCCGCACGCAATCCGTTCATCGTGGCGCTTGGAGTGGCCGCGCTCGTGGTCTGGGGGGCCTACGCCACCTTGAACACGCCCTTGGACGCCATCCCCGACCTTTCTGATGTCCAAGTAATCGTTTTCACGGAGTACCCCGGCCAGGCGCCGCAAGTGGTCGAAGATCAGGTCACCTACCCACTCTCAACGGCCATGCTCGCTGTGCCCTACGCGAAGGTTGTGCGTGGCTACTCCTTCTTCGGGTTCTCGTTCGTCTACATCATCTTCGAGGACGGAACAGACCTCTATTGGGCACGCAGCCGCGTGCTCGAATCGCTGAACTTCGTATCTGGCCGTTTGCCGCCTGGTGTCACACCCACCCTCGGCCCCGACGCTACTGGTGTCGGCTGGGTCTACGAATACGCTCTCGTCGACCGGAGTGGTGCTCATGACCTGGCTGAGCTCCGCTCGCTGCAGGACTGGTATCTCCGATACGAGCTCCAGACTGTCCCCGGGGTCGCTGAGGTCGCGAGCATCGGGGGCCACGTTCGTCAATACCAGGTGGAGGTCGACCCCAACAAGCTTGCTGCGTTTGGCATCTCCATTTCGCACATCCGCCATGCCATCAAGCGCAGCAACGCAGACATCGGCGGCCGCCTGGTCGAGCAAGCAGAAACCGAGTTCATGGTCCGAGGGCGCGGCTACGTGACCTCCACCGAAGACCTAGAGCAGATTGCTGTCGGTGCGGATGCGAAAGGCACGCCGATATTGCTCAGGAATGTCGCCACCGTCGCCTTGGGGCCGGAGCTTCGACGTGGCCTTACAGACCTCGATGGCGAGGGCGAAGCCGCTGCGGGCATCGTTGTGATGCGTTTCGGTGAGAACGCCCTCGAGACCATCCGCAACGTCAAGGCGAAGCTTGCAGAGCTCGCCGAGAACCTGCCCGCTGGCGTCGAGGTCGTGCCGGTCTACGACCGCGGCCCCCTCATCGAACGCGCTGTCCAGAATCTGCGTGAGAAGCTCCTCGAACAGGGGCTCATAGTCGCCCTCATTTGCTTCCTCTTTCTCGTCCATCTGAGAAGCGCGCTCGTCGCAATTCTCCTCTTACCCCTTGGAATCCTCTTCTCCTTCATCGTCATGTTCCACCAGGGGATCAATGCCAACATCATGTCCCTCGGCGGCATCGCCATTGCAATCGGGACGATGATTGACGCCGGCATTGTGATGGTCGAGAACGCTCACAAACACTTGGAGCGGGACCGCGGAACGAAGCCTCGACATGAGATTCTGATAGATGCTGCCGTCGAAGTCGGACCGTCGCTCTTCTTCTCCCTTCTCATCATCACCGTTTCGTTTCTTCCGATATTCGCCCTCGAGGCCCAGGAAGGACGGCTCTTCAAGCCACTGGCCTTCACGAAGACGTACGCAATGGCCGGTGCGGCACTACTGTCGATTACCGTTGTCCCGGCGCTGATGATTTGGCTCGTCCGCGGGCGAATCCTGGCGGAGGACAGAAACCCGCTCAATCGTTTCGTGCTCTGGGTCTATCGTCCGGCACTGCGTGCCGCTCTGCGCCACCGTGTTTCGGTTCTGGCGCTAGCTGTCCTACTTCTCCTCTCGAGCCTCTACCCGCTGGCGCGTATCGGTTCAGAGTTCATGCCACCGCTCAACGAGGGCGACCTGCTCTACATGCCCACCACCCTGCCCGGGGTATCCATCACCAAGGCGAGAGAGGTGCTGCAGCAGACGGACCGCCTCATCGCTTCTGTGCCAGAGGTGGAGCGCGTATTCGGCAAGATTGGCCGTGCCGAGACGGCCACCGACCCAGCTCCGCTTTCGATGCTCGAGACCACCATCACACTCAAGCCGCGAGAAGAGTGGCGCCCCGGCTTGACCCCGCAGAAGCTCATCGAGGAGCTCGACTCCCTCATTCGCTTCCCTGGGCTCACGAACGCCTGGACCATGCCAATCAAGACCCGTATCGACATGCTCTCGACAGGAATCAAAACACCGGTCGGCATCAAGGTATCGGGGCCAGAGCTCGCCGAACTCCAGCAAATTGGCGAGCGAATCGAAGCGGCGCTGCGAGACGTTCCCGGCACGCTGAGCGTCTACGCCGAGCGAGTCGTTGGAGGCAACTACCTCGACTTCGACATCGACCGCGCTCAGATTGCTCGCTACGGCCTCACCGTGGGCGACGTGCAAGACGTGATTCAGACCGCTGTTGGCGGGATGAACATTACTCAAACCGTGGAGGGCCTCGAACGCTACCCGGTCAATCTGCGATACAGCAGAGAGCTCAGAGACGACCCTACCTCACTCCGAAGGGTTCTGGTTCCCACTCCTGGCGGTGCGCAAGTGCCCCTGGAGCAATTGGCCACGCTCAAGTTCGTCAAGGGCCCCCCTGCCATCAAGACCGAGAACGCTCGGCCCAACGCTTGGGTCTACGTCGACCTCGACGGCATCGACGTAGGAACCTACGTCGCCACCGCCAAGAACGCGCTCGACGAGCGACTGAATCTTCCACCCGGCTACTCCCTGCAATGGAGCGGCCAGTACGAATATCTCGAGCGTGCACAAAGGCGCCTGATGCTCATCGTGCCCGTGACACTGGGCATCATTTTCCTGCTTCTCTACCTCAACTTCAGACGACTCGCCGACACGCTCCTGGTGATCGTCTGCCTCCCCTTTGCGCTCGTCGGAGGGCTCTTCCTTCTCTGGGTACTCGACTATGACTTCAGCGTCGCTGTTGGCGCCGGATTCTTGGCTCTTGCCGGCCTCACGGCGGAGACGGGCGTCATCATGCTGCTGTTTCTGAATCAATCGCTCGAGCGAGCGAAAGAGAGCGGGTCACTTCAGTCCGTCGAGGACCTCTGGTCAGCCATCGTGGAGGGCGCCACATACCGTGCTCGGCCACTGTTGATGACTGTTGCTTCTGACGCCATCGGCCTACTGCCGATCATGTGGGGGGCGGGAACCGGTTCCGAGACCATGCGAAGAATCGCTGCGCCCATGGTCGGGGGCGTCATCACCGCAACCCTCGTCACGCTCATCGTGATGCCGCTCTTGTTCTCCTTGCTCCACTCTCGTGGCCTCCCGCGAGCGCGCTCAAGTGAGTCCGACCAGAAAGGAGGTCTGGGGTAATGACCTACACCTGCCCGATGCACCCCGAGATTATCCGTGAAGGACCCGGCGATTGCCCCCTCTGCGGCATGGCGCTGGAGCCGGTTGAGCCCATCGAAGTCGAAGAGAACCCTGAGCTCTCGTCGATGACGAGGCGCTTCTACGTCTCTGCACTTCTCACCGCACCGGTGTTCTTGCTCTCCATGGGCGAGATGCTCCCCGGCGTCTCGCTACCGCAGGCGGTCTCGACGAAGGCCTTCAACCTCCTGCAGCTTGCCCTCTCAACGCCTGTTGTCCTGTGGGGAGGGCTGCCCTTCCTGCAACGGGGCGCACACTCCCTGCGCACGGGGAACCTGAACATGTTCACGCTCATCTCGCTGGGCGTGCTCGCCGCCTGGGGCTATAGCGTCGCCGCTACAGCCGTTCCAAACGCCTTTCCCCCTTCGTTTCGGCTCCCCTCCGGCGACGTCGCTGTCTACTTCGAGGCGGCCGCGGTAATCGTCACGCTCGTGCTGCTCGGCCAGGTGCTCGAGCTTCGGGCAAGGAGCCGAACGAGCGCCGCGATTCGAGGCCTGCTCGAACTCGCGCCCAAGACCGCTCGGAGGATCCTTGCGGACGGAGCTGAGGAAGAAGTGCCGCTCGACGACGTGCTCGTTGGCGACCAGCTACGCGTGCGTCCCGGCGAGAAGATGCCCGTTGATGCCTTCGTCGTATCCGGCGAAAGCACCGTTGACCAAGCCATGGTGACTGGAGAGCCGATTCCGGTCCAGAAGGTCGCGGGCGATTCCGTCATCGGCGCGACCATCAACCAGAATGGAACCCTGGTGATCGAGGCCCAACGCGTGGGCGAAGAGACTCTGCTCGCACAGATCGTCGAGATGGTCAGCCAGGCACAGCGAAGCCGCGCACCCATCCAGAGGCTTGCCGACGTATTTGCAGCCTACTTCGTTCCCGCGGTCGTCCTCGTAGCCCTCGTCGCCTTTGGCCTCTGGGCAACTCTCGGACCCGACCCGAGGCTTGCGCACGCACTTCTCGCCGCGGTCGCCGTTCTCATCATTGCGTGCCCGTGTGCTCTTGGACTTGCAACCCCGATGTCCATTATGGTTGCGACTGGCCGAGGCGCACGCTCGGGTGTGCTGTTTCGAAACGCTGAAGCCATCGAGGCGATGCGCAGCGTGGAAGTGTTGGTCGTGGACAAAACCGGAACGCTCACCGAAGGAGCGCCGAGACTCACCTCAGTCGAACCCGTTCCCGGAGTGGATGAGGCCAAGGTCTTGTCTCTAGCGGCGAGCCTGGAGATAGGTAGCGAGCATCCGCTGGCGGCAGCGATTATCAGCGAAGCCAAAGACAGGGGACTGCCGCTTGCTTCGCCGCTTGAGTTCGAGGCTCTGCCCGGCAGAGGTGTGAGAGGGAAAGTCGAAGGGGCGCGCGTTGCGCTCGGAAACGCCACGATGTTGGCCGAGCTCGGCATCGAGCAAGTTCCGGGGCTATCTGCGCGGGCTTCTGCTCTCCGTGCACAAGCCGCGACTGTGATGTTCCTTGCTGTCGACGGCGCGCTCTCTGGCCTAATCGCGGTCTCCGACCCAATCAAAGCCACGACGCCCGCGGCGATTGCCGAGCTTCGCGAGCTTGGTCTTCGAATCGTCGTTCTCAGCGGCGACAACCTCGATACGGCGCGCGCTGTAGCGTCAACGCTCGGCCTCGAGGAAGTGGTCGCAGACGTGCTGCCAGGAGAGAAAGCGGCGGTCATCAAGGACTTTCAGGCGCATGGGGGCCGCGTCGCCATGGCCGGCGATGGCGTGAATGACGCTCCCGCCCTTGCGCAGGCCGACGTCGGAATCGCGATGGGCACAGGCGCTGATATCGCAATGGAGAGTGCAGACGTAACGCTGATGCACGGAGACCTACGCGGCGTGCTGACAGCCAGGCTCCTCAGCGAAGCCACGCTCCGCAACATCAAGCAGAACCTGGTCTTCGCTTTCGGCTACAACGCCCTCGGTGTGCCGGTCGCCGCCGGCGCGCTCTACCCCGCTTTTGGTCTGCTTCTGAACCCGATGATTGCCGCTCTCGCAATGAGTTTGAGCTCGGTGTCCGTCATCGGGAACGCGCTCAGACTCCGCTCCCAACGCTTGGGCCGCAGTTGAGTACGTGGCCGCCGGGTCGCCGCAGGCACCGCTGACATCGTCGTTCTCGCCGCCGCCAATCCCCGTCTGACCGATCCAGGGCCACCGCAACGTCTTTTCGAAGGCTTGTCTGAGGCTTCGAAGCTGAGGCTCGGGGGTTCGAATTCCTACAGTAGCGTGGTCACTTACGGTGATCGTTGCAGTGAGCCTGTTTCGTAGCGTCTGACGCTCAGCTCGACGTAGCACGCCAGTCCCGCGCACGATCGGAAGCAGGCACAGCGACTTGCGGCCTCCCGGGTCAACACGTGAGAGGGGCAATCTTTGTGCTCGCGACGGCGATGAACGGCCGTCACACACCAGAACCTCGCGGTCATCCAACTTCGACCTCTGGATCAGCCGAGCCTTCGCGGATCTTGGACGCTCGCCCAAGTGCCGCGTTCGCTCACGCGAGCGTCAGACCTCGCCAGCTGACTCGGGTTCGTGCGAGAACCACTTGTAGAGCGCCGGGAGCACGAGCAGCGTCAGCACGGTCGACGTGATCAGCCCTCCGACGACGACTGTAGCCAGAGGCCGCTGAACCTCGCTTCCCGTGCCCGTAGAGAAGAGCAACGGCAACAGCCCGAGTGCTGTCGTCGCCGCGGTCATCAGTACGGGCCTCAGGCGCAGACACGCGCCCTCGACAGACGCGGAATCCACGTCCTCTCCACCGGACGTGAGCTGGTTCAGGTACGTGACGAGCACCATCCCATTCTCGAGCGCGATGCCGAAAAGCGCGATGAAGCCAACTGATGCCGGCACGGACAGGTTCTGGCCGGACAGCCACAGCCCGACGATCCCGCCGACCAGTGCGAGGGGGATGTTGAGCAAGATGAGAGTTGCGTTCCGGAGTGAGCCGAAGCTCGAGAAGAGCAGCACGAAGATGACGATCAGCGTGATGGGGACGACGACGGCGAGACGCCGGTTCGCCTCCTGTTGAAGGCGGAACTGGCCGCCCCAGGTGACGAAGTAGCCAGCGGGGAGCTCGACTCCCCGCTCGATCGCGCGGCTTGCCTCTTCGACGAACGACCCGATGTCGCGCCCCAGAACGTTGCACTGGATCGTCACGAAGCGCTGGTTGTCCTCCCGCGTGATCTGCCGAGGGCCCACGATCTCTTCGAGCTCGGCCAGATCCGAGAGCGGCACACGCACGCCTCCCGGTCCCGGCACCAGCACGTTGCCGATCGCCTCGGGGTCGGAGCGATACTCCTCGGCGAAGCGCACGTAGATGTCGAAGCGACGGACCCCCTCGAAGATCTGGCCCGCGACCTCTCCGCCGACGGCCGCGCGCACGGTCTGCTGGACGTCCTCCACGTTCATGCCGTGCCGTGCGACCGACTTGCGGTCGACGCGAATGACGAGTTGAGGCGTACCGGAGACCTGGTCGACCTGCACGTCCGCTGCACCGCGAACCGTGCCCACGACGCGAGCGATCTCCGCGGCCTTTTCGGCAAGCGCGTCGAGGTCATCTCCGTAGAGCTTGATGGCGAGCTCGGCTCGCACGCCCTCGAGCAGCTCGTCGACCGTCATTGCGATGGGCTGTGTGAAGTTCGTGAGTACGCCCGGCACACGCCCGACACCCTCTCGTATGAGCTCCTCGAGCCCGTCCTGAGTCTGCGCCCGCCAGGTGTCCTTCGGCCCGAGGAGCACGTACATCTCCGCACTGTTCACGGGGTCGGCATGGGCTCCAACCTCGCCACGCCCGATGCGTGAGACGACGCCGGACACTTCAGGAACGGCCAGTAGCCGCCGCTCCACAAGCGTCGTCACGCGCTTGCTCTCGTTGAGCGAGATCGAGGGGACCATGGTGAGACGAAGCACCAGGGTCCCCTCTCGAAGTCGCGGTGTGAATTCGGAGCCCAGCAAGGGAAAGACACCGATCCCGACTGCGGTCAGGGCGACCGCAAGCATCACTGCCAGCGAACGATGGCGAACGAACCGCGTCACGAACGGCCGATAGAGCCGAATCAGGTAGCCGACCCAACCGCCTTGGTTGTCCGTTCGCTTCGGTGGTCTCATGACCGTGAACGACAGCATGGGTGCGACCAGGAGAGCGAAGACGAGCGACCCCGCCATTGCCATGGCCACCGTGTAGGCCAACGGCCGGAACGTCTTCCCTTCGACCCCTTCGAGGGTGAAGAGCGGCAGGAAGACAATGATGATGATCGAGATCGCGAAGGCGATCGGCCGCGCGACCTCGGCACACGCCTTCACGACCACGTCCCTTCGGGACGCTTTCGGCGCACTGTCTCGGAGCAGTCGATCCACGTTCTCCGTGAGGACGATCGTGCCATCGACCATCATCCCGATCGCGATCGCAAGGCCACCCAGGGACATCAGGTTGGCCGAGATGTCGAACTGCCCCATTCCGAGTGTCGCGAAGAGCACCGAGAAAGGAATCGAGAGGGCGACCACGAGACTCGGACGCAACGCGCCGAGAAAGACGACGATGACGAGCGACACCAGACCGACGCCCTGGATGAGCGCGCTCTGTACGGTGCGAACCGCCGCTGAGACGAGCGTCTTCTGCTCGTAGTAGGGAACGATCTGCACGCCGGGAGGAAGCGCCGCGTTGATGGACGCGATCTTCTCCTCGACGCGCTCGATGACGGTCGACGAGTTGGTGCCGAAGAGCTTGACGACCATCCCGGCGACGACTTCGCCGTCGCCATTGCGGGTCTGGAGACCTCGGCGGAGGGCACCGCCGATCCCGATGTCGGCGACCTGCCCGAGGAAGATGGGGGTTCCATCCTTCGTCTTCAGCACGATGCTCTCGAGGTCGTCGATGCTCGTGGCGAGGCCGACCGAGCGGACCACGTACTCCTCGGCGTCCTTCTCGATGAATTGGGCGCCGACGTTCAGGTTGTTGTCGCGAATCCGCGCGAGCACGTCGCCCACGGTGAGGTCGTAGCGGAGCAGGTCCTCGGGGTGGATGGAGACCTGGAACTGCTTCTCGTGCCCCCCGATCCCGAGCACCTCGGTGACGCCTGGAACGGTCTGGAGCTGCACCTTGACCAGCCAGTCCTGGATCGTTCGCAGCTCCTCGAGCGTGTAGCTCCGGGTGCGGTCCTCGAGGTAGTAGAAGAGCACGAGCCCCATTCCGGTCGAGATGGGGCCCATCTCGGGCTCGCCGAAGCCTTCCGGGATCTGCTCGCGCGCTTCCTGGAGCCGTTCGCCGACCAGCTGCCTGGCGAAGTAGATGTCGACGCCGTCCTCGAAGTAGACGTTCACGACGGAGAGACCGAAGTTCGATACCGACCGGATGCGCGCGAGCCCAGGCAAGCCGTTCATGGCCGTCTCGACCGGGAAGGTCACGTACTTCTCGACGTCCTCCGGCGAGATTCCCTCGGTCGTCGTGAAGACCTGCACGAGGTTGGGGCTCACGTCGGGGAACGCGTCGACGGGAAGCTCCCGATAGCTGTAGTAGCCGGCCGCAGCGATCAGGATCGCCAGCGCGGTGACGAGGAGCCGGTTTTCGAGACCGAATCGGATCAGCGCCGTCATGATCAGTGCCCGTGCCCTTCGCCGAGCTCGCCGCGCTGCAGCTCGGCCTTCAGCGTGAAGGCGCCCGCCGAGACATAGGACTCCCCCGCCGAGAGCCCACTCGTCACCTCGACGAAGTGGGGGCCCAAGCGACCCAGATGGACGGGGCGTGGCTCGAACACGTCCTTCTCTTTGCGAACGAACACCACGGGGATCTCGCCCACCCTCTGGATTGCGGCCGTCGGCACCGCGATGGCCACGTCATGGCTGGCGGTTTCGACGCGGCCCGTCACGAAGAGTCCCGGCCGCCACTCGCCCTGCTCGTTGGGCAGGACCGCGCGAACGGTCGCCGTGCGCGTGGCTTCGTCGACGATGGGCGAGATGTACGACACCAACGCCTCGGCCTCGGGCAGCCCGTGCCCGGCGGAGATGTGGATACGTTGGCCGACGGCGAGAAGGGGGAGGTGCTTCTGAAACGCCTGGAAGTCCACCCAGACCTCGCGCAGGTCGGCGACGACGAAGATCTCACGCTCTGTCGTGACCGACTCGCCAACGGCGACGTGGCGCTGGATGACCATGCCCGCCAACAGCGACTTGACCGAGTAGACCGAGAGGCTCTCGCTGCTCTCCACGGTCGCGAGGACGTCCCCCTGCTTCACGGCATCGCCCACGGTCTTCGAGACCGACTTCACGATGCCCGGGAAGCGCGGAACGATGTGGGCGAGCCGGTCCTGGTTGGGAAGGATCTCGCCCGGAAGCTCGACCGTCGTAGCGATGCTTCCCGGACCTGCGACCGCGAGCTCGACTCCGAACTCGGCGCGCTCGGCCTCCGACAGGACGACCTCACCCTCGTGTCCTTCGTCGGCATGGGACTCCTCGACGTGTACTTCGTCAACCCCGAGCTCGCAGCCAAGAACCGTCGCCGTCGAGAAGACGAGCGCGAGGCACAGGGATCTCGCACGAATGGGATTCATACGCATGTCAATTCCTCCCCCCAGCGAGCTCGTCGAGTGGGGTTCCAGCCAACCGCTCGAGCTCGGCCCGCGCCGCGTGGTACCGCTCGAGTGCGTTGACGTACTCGGTTCTGGCGTCGAAGAGCGTCCGCTGCGAGTCGAGCACGTCGACGAGACGGAAGAGGCCTCTCCGATAGGCGTCCTGTGTTCGCTCGTAGGCATTCTTGGCTTGCGGGAGGACCCGCTCCTCGAACGCGCGAGCGTTCTCGAAGGCAGCTACCGCAGTGGAGTGGCTCGCGATGAGCGATCTCGAGAGGGACAGTCGACTGGCACGGGCCATCGCGCGGGCACGGCGGGCGTCGGCTTGAGCTGCTCTGCTGGCGCCCTGGTTCCGATCGAAGAGCGGCAGCGGAACCTCGACGCCGAAGACGAGCGCCGCGTCGTCGGTCTCATTGAAGTGCCGAACCCCGAGACCGGCCGTGACATCGGGAATGGCGCCCGCGCGCGCCAGGTCGAGACCGGCCTCCCGCTTCGATACCTCCGTGGCCCAGCGGGCCAGGTCGGGGTTCTCCTCGAGCGCCGCCGAGATGCGCGCGAGTGGCGGCAGGGAGCGAACTTCGTCGAGCCTTCCCTCGAGCTCCGTAAAGCGCGGCTCGCCGCCCCAGCTCGACGCGAGGGCCTTGCGCGCCGCCTCGAGCTCGATCTCTCTGCGAGTCTGCTCGGCCTCCAGCGTCGCGACGGCGACCTCCGAGCGCGCCTCCTCGATCGAGGAGGCAGCACCCGCGCGGACGCGCGTGCGGGTGGCCTCCAGAGACTCCCGGGCGACACGTAGCGTCTCGCCCGCCAGCGCGAGCCGCTCTCGCGCTGCGAGCGCGGCCACGAATCGTCGGGTCGTCTCCGTGAACACGTCGAGACGCGCGGCCTCGTAGTCCCAACCCGAGAGCTCTCGGTCGAGCATGGCGACCCGTCGGCGCTTGGCCCGTTTGCCGCCGAGCTGAACGAGTTGACCGAGGAAGACCGTCGTCTCCGCAGCGTCGTATCCGTTGAAGGCGCCCGACCCAGCGAAGTTCTCTCCCTCGATCAGCAGGGTCGGGTTCGGCAGGAGTCCAGCCTGAAGAGCTCGCGCTTCGTCGGCCCTCACCTGCCAATCGAATCCCTGCAGACGCGGGGCGTTGCGAAGAGCGGCTGCCAGGGCGCTCTGCAACGTCAGGGCGCCCTCGGGCTCGGCGAACGGCTCCGCCGGAGCCTGAGGTCGGCCCCCTGCTGGAGAGGCCACCGCCAGATCGTGTCCGAGCGGCCGCGCCGTCGGGAGGGGTGTCAGTGGGGCCGTGCACGCGCTGCCGACCAGCAGGAGCACCGCCGCCAATGTCATTACCGTCCGCCGGCTTCGCCGGCGTTCATCGTTCGAATCCATCGCCATACCACGAGCAAGGGTTGTCGAGGGAGCCACAACGAACGGCGCGAAGCAGGCATTTCGGCCCACTCACGCGTCGTTGCAGCGCGCTAGTAGCTCGAGTCGTGGCGAATCAGATGATGAGGACGGTCGTGCGTACTGCGCGGTGCGCAGCGTTCACATCCGGCGCGCGGGCGCACGCTCGGATATAGGAGACCCGGCCCGCGCAAGGCCGGAAGCCGGCCGGCACGATGGCGACGGCCGGTGGTGCATCGCCGCCCTGTGTCTTCGACGAGACCAGCTCCGCTTCCGAGTGGAGCGGGCTATCGACGCAGTCGCTGGAGAGAGGGTCGGTGGCCGAAAGCCCGGGGACGTCCGGCAGACTCGGAACCCCCGACAACTCGGATCGGCAGCCGGCGTCCAGGGTGTGTTGCGACTCGACGGCGCGGTGGTCGTTCGGCCCGACGCACAGGACCACCGCCCCGGCGAAGCCCGCATCCGTCAGGAAGTGAGCCAGCGCAAGCAGGAGAAGGAGTCTGTTGCCGACGGTGCAATTCATGGTCGTATCCAGCGGCTAGGGTCGGCCCCTCGACGCGCGAGCTTTAGCTCGGACGTCGGCGGAGCACGCCCCACCTGCATTTGCGTCGGGAGCTGCACATCCCTGAATCGCGGCCTCAATCATCGCAGTCTCCCCGAATCGCCTCCAGCCCTTCCTTGACGACCCACGGAAGCATCAGCAAGGCCGCTACGGGATCCGCCCACCACGCCCCGAAGGCCGCGTTGGCACCGAGCCCCAACAGGAGCGCGAAGGAGAGGTACGAACAGACGAAGGTCTCCTTCGAGTCGGCGATGAGGGCGCGACTCTCGAGACGCCTTCCGGCGCGGAGCTTGGCGAACGCGAGCAACGGCATGATGATCAGCGACAGACTGGCGAGAACGAGTCCGACCGGACTCGGCTCCGGGGCCTCCCGGAACCACAACGTGCTTCCGGCCTCGTAGAGGATGTAGGCGGCCAGAACGAGGAAGGTGAACCCGACAACCTGCAGAGCGCGACGCTCCATTCGCTCCAATTCGGGGCCGTCGGTCCCGGTCAGCTCCGCGCGAAGCCTCCAGTAGAGTGCGACCGCTGCGACGGTCTCGATCACGCTGTCCAGGCCGAAGCCGACGAGCGCGATGCTTCCGGCAAGGATGCCCGCCGTGATCGCGATGGCCGCCTCGAGGACATTCCAGGCAATCGTCAGGGCCTCGAGCCTGAGCGCATGCCGGAGCAATCCGATGCGTGGTGCGAGAACGGCTTCAGCCATCGGCCGGTTGCCCTGCTTGGAGGATCGATGACTCGATTCGGCCCACGCCGGGAATGAATCTCCCGACCCGAGCTGTGTACTCGTGGTAGTCGGCGCCGTGCGTCTCCCGGAGATAGGGCTCTTCGACGAATCGCACCTGGAGAACGACACCTACGATGGAGAGGATCGCGCCGAGGAGCGCAACGGGGATCGGAATCAGTAGAACGAGGCCCAGCTGCGAGAGTCCCATGAAGCTGAAGATCGGGTTGCGAACCCAGGCAAACAGACCCGTCGTGACGAGCTGAGTCTCCTCTCCCTCGTCCACACCGACACGCCAGGACTCACCCATCGAGAGCTGTGCAGCGAGCGTGCCGATCGTCCCCATCATGAGGAGCACAGCGCCCGTCCAGTGGACGAGCACCGACTTGAAGAGCAGGGTCCCACCAGGCCATTGCAAGACAGCGGCGAGCGGTGCCCCGAGCGCGAGGACGAACCCGACACTCACCATGACCCCCGCCACCCACGGAAGAGACCCGGGGTCGCCATGAAATCCCTTGAGTCCAGTCGAACCGGTTCGCCACCACTGGAGGCCGGTTCGGATCACGAAGACTACGAGGAACCAGATCGCGACGAGTAGGAGCGCGAGATTCGGCATATCAGAGATACCTCGGAACGTTCCTGCGGTAGCCGACGTAGTCATCGCCGTATTGCTCTTCGAGCCAGGGCTCCTCGGCGATCGGGCCGACGAGGAGAACGAGGGCGGTGAATAGATGCGTGACGGCGACGACGGCCGAGTTCGAAAAGACGATGACTCCCACGAAGAGAAGAAGGTCGCCGACGTACTGAGGGTTCCTCGTAAGCAGGTAGGGCCCCTCGGCGATCAAGCTTTCTGCCAGTCCCGAAGTACGCCTGGAGCCCAAAGTGGTCATCCCCCAGGAGACGAGACCGCCGCCCAAGACGATGAGCGGCATCGCGAGCCAGAAGCGAAGCGGGCTCGTCCAAAGCCCGCTGTTCCAGTCGAGGAACACGAAGAGGGGGTTGGTGGCGAAGACGAAGCCAAACAGTGCCCACATGGCGTAGTACCAGCCATCCGGCGTCGTCATCGGGTAGATGCGGCGGGACGGGAAGGCGATGCACCAGAGCGCGCCGGCTAGGAGTGCAGTGTGCGAGGTGAGATTGGCGTAGAGCAAGGCTTGCGCCCATGCAGCGTCCATCAGTCGCCTCCGTTCGAGTGGCGAAGGTGCTCGCGAGAGAGGTCGAGGAGCATGCGAACGTGGGCGTCGTCGAGGCTGTAGAACATCATTCGGCCGTCACGCCGAGCCTTGACGATGTCCGCCGTCCGCAACAGACGGAGCGCATGCGAGACGTTTGTCTCCGGCGTGCCGGTCGCTGCCGAGAGGTCACATACACACAGCTCGCCTGCCTCGAGGAGCGCGTAGAGGAGTCGCGCGCGGGTCACGTCGCCGAGCAGGCGGAATAGTTGGGTGAGCCCGGCGAGCTCGTCTTCCACCAGTAGCTGCGCTCGAGCCGCCTCCACCCGGGCCTCGTCGACGATCTTCGTGGCACAGGCGTCGAGTCCCGTGAGTTTGTTGCCCATCCCAAGTCTCCGAATTTCTTTTCATCTGAATAGCTGATCAGATGTATAATGCAAGACGTCGACAAGGCTCCCAGGGATCCGGCCCCCGCGATCACCGTGTGCCCGTGTTCCGGCTCGTAATCCTGTGGCTCTCAGGCCTTCGTCGGATCTGAAGTTCGAGTCACAGAGTCAGGGGGAGCCCGTCTCACCGGGTGTACCCGCGGATCGCTTCGCAGTGTCTTGGCCTCGAGATCGAAAGGGTCCTCGCAGGCGATTCCTGGAATAGGCCCTGGCGGCGTGAGAGCAATGAGTCGCTAGCGCACCTCCTGCGCACCTCCATCGGGAATGCTAACTATCTGATTCTTCAACGGTTTTGTCTGTTCCGCCGCGGGTTCGATTCCCGCCGCCTCCACCAATTTCTCAACGAAAGCAGTCACTTGCGTGACTGCTTTTTCGTTTGAGGCACCCCTGAGGCACACCCACTGGGGACGGCAGGTCGAAAGACAGCACTGTCGCGTGGAGCATCAGGCTTCGAACCTGGGGGGCGGGGTTCGAATCCCTCCCGGCGTGCCGTTGAAATCAAGTACTTGCGACGCCGCGCAGTAGAGCATCAGGTTTTCGACCCGAGGGTCCAGCCACCGCGCTACGCGAATCGCTGTAGTTCCGGTTGCGCATCAGCCACTTGCTCTGACGCGTCCTTCCATCGGAATCCGTCGCTTGGTCACCAGTGGTCACATCGCGCCTCCACGGCAGCCCAACGGGCGACTCGAACTGAAGTCCAAGCGCGGCTGCTCGGATCCTTCCGCCTCTCAATCCGACCCGCTCGACTCCCTTGGCTCGCGGATGAGCACGGTCCCCTGGGCGAGACAGACCAGGCGCTCCTCATTCGAGAGCTGGATCTGGACGACGGCGGTCGACCGCGTCATGGACACGATCTCTGCTTCGGCCACAACCGTCCCCCGACTCACCGGCGCAAGCAGGTTGAGCTTGAACTCGGTCGTCGCGGCCCACCATCTGGGCTTCATGTGCGGGTAGCAGACACAGCCGAGCACGTGGTCACAGACGGCGGAGAGGACGCCCCCGTGCATGTTTCCAAAGGGCGTCAGCAGCTCGGGGCGCACCGTGAGCTCGGCGCGAAGACGACCAGGGCCGAACTCGGAGAAGCGCACACCGAGGAAGGCCGGCAGACCCGTCAGCTTCTCGTTCATCTGCAAGAAGCGGTTGGCCACGTCGGCGTCGTAGGTCGCTTCCAGGTTCGTCATGGCGTCAGGCTCCGTCTCGGGTCGATCGACCGTTGATGACGCGCACTCTGCCCACCACGCGCGAGGCACGGTCCGCAATCCGGCGCGGCAGTCGGCTCAGGTCCTCTACGAGGGTGTAGGCGACGGGCACTACGACGAGCGTGAGGAACGTCGACGACGCCAGCCCGCCAATGACCAGAACGCCCATGGGCTGCCGAAACTCGGCACCGTCGCTCTGAGCGACTGCCACGGGGACCATGCCGGCGATCGTCGAGAAGGCCGTCATCATCACCGGGCGAAGCCGCACCGGCCCGGCGGACAGCATGGCGTCTCGAGCACTCGCTCCGTCGCTGCGCAGCTGGTTCGCGTAGTCCACGAGCAGGATCCCGTTCTTCATGACCAGTCCCATCAGCGCGACCAGGCCGATCTGTGCCCAGATGCTCAGGGCGATTCCAGTTGCGTAGAGCGCAGCGAAGGCGCCCACGAAGGAGAGCGGGGCCGAGAGCATGATGACCGTCGGCTGGGAGTAGCTGTTGAACTGGCTCGCCAGGATCATGTAGAGCGCGACCAGCGCCAGGAGGAACGCGAATTTCACGGCCTCTGTCGAGTCCCTCATCCGCTCGGCGGCCCCGGCGTGCTCGCCCGCGTAGCCCGCGGGTAGCCCGACTTCTCGAACGATCTCGTCGAGTCGATCTGCCGCCGTCCCCAGCGCCACGCCCTCTGGTGTGTTCCCAAAGATGGAGACCTTGCGGCCTCGGTTCTCGCGCTCGATCTGCGCGGGACCGCTCGAGATCCTCACCGTAGCGAGGCTGGCCAGGTCGACAGGCGGCCCGGAGATCGGGCGCACCTGGATTCGCGCCACCTCGTCGAGGTCGTCGCGCTGACTCTCTTCGAGGCGCACACGGACGTCGTAGCGACGGCCCTCGTCCTCGAAGGTCGCCACCTCCACTCCGCCGATCAGCGCGCGGACCGTTGTCGCCAGCGAACGAATCGGCACGGCGAGGTCCGCGGCCATCCGACGATCGACCATGATCTCGAGCTCGGGCTTGCCTTCCTCGAAGCCGGACTTCACATCGACGAAGAGCGGGTCGGCACGCATCCGAGAGACGACCCCATTGGTGATCGACAGCAGGTGGTCTAGAGAAGGTCCCGTGACGCCGTAGTCGATGTTGTACGAGCTGAAGCCTCCACCGGAGATCCACGCGATCTCGTTGACGCCGACACGCTTCGCCTCGGGCGCCGCCTGGCGCATCGCTCCCCGTGCCGCGTCCATCAATGCGAGCTGCGTCGCGTCACGTGCCTGCTTCGGGCTGAGTTCCACGTACACGCTCATCTCGTTCACTTTGCGCTGACTTCCCGCCCCGATCGTAAGGAAGACGTGCTCGACGTGGTCCACACCCGCAACCGCGTGCGCGACCGACCGGGCGACGCGCTTGGTCTCGCCGATCCCGGCGTGGGGCGGCAGTTCGACGATCCCTTCGTACTCGCTGCGGTCCGCCTTCGACGAGAACTCGAAGGGAATCTGCCGAGCTGCTGCCATGCCGGCCCATACGGCAACCATTGCCGCACCAACGACGAGGAGACGATGGCGCAAGGCACCCCGCAGCAGGCGCCCATAGCTGGATTCGAGCCCGCCGTAGAGCCCTTCCAGGAGGTCGAAGATCGCGCCGCCTCCGTGGACCTGACCCAGCACTCGCGCGCACATCATCGGGGTGAGCGTTACGGCGACGAGAAGAGAGATCGCAACGGCGAACGAGATCGCAAGGCCGTACTCGAAAAAGAAGCGGCCGATGAGCCCCTGCATGAACGCAATCGGCAGGAACACCGCCAGCACGGAAGCGGTGCCGGCGATGACCGCGGAACTGACCTCGGCTGTCCCCTCGGAAGCCGCCGTCAGCGCCGGAACACCGCCCTCGATCTTCCTGTGAATGCTCTCCAGAACGACGATCGCATCGTCGATCAGCAGCCCGATGGACACCGAGAGAGCCATCAGGGTGAGCATGTTGAGCGTGAAGTCCATCACGTAGAAGAGAAAGAAAGTAGAGACGATCGACGCCGGGATCGCGACTGCGACGATCACCGTGCTGCGCAGGCTCCGCAGGAATGCCAACGTGACGACGACCGCCAGGATTCCACCGAGGACGATGTCGATGGCGACGTCGTTGGCCGAGGCCTCGATGAACCGGGAGATGTCGCGCGCGACGACCAGCTGGACGCCCGGAGGTGCCTCGGCCCGCAGCTCCTCGACCGTGGCCTTGATCGCTCTGGCCACCTCGACGGTGTTTCGACCCGATTGCCGGCGGATGTCGAGAGAGACTCCGCGGACGCCGTCGAGCTGGGCGTAGGTTCGTTCGTCCTCGCTGCCGTCCTCGACCCGCGCAACGTCTCCGACGGTCGTGGGCGCGCCGTCCCGATAGGCCACGACGATTTCCGCGAACTCACCAGCCGAGTCGACCTCGCCCCGGGTCTTGACCGCGAACTCGGTGGTCGCGCCGCCGGCCTCGAGGGTTCCGCCCGGGACGTCCGCGTGCTCGGCGCGGATCGCCTGGATCACGTCGGTCGCAGTCAGCCCGTAGCTTCGCAACCGCTGTGCATCGAGCCAGATGCGGATCTCGCGCTCCCGACCACCGACGAGCCGCGCGGATCCGACACCGGGCACTCGTTGGATCCGCTCCTTGACGACGCGGTCGGCAAAGTCGGTGAGGGTTCGGATGGGAAGATCGCCGGAGACCATCACGGACAGAATCGGCGCAGAGTCCGGGTCGACCTTCTCGACCACAGGCGCTTCGGCGTCGGGCGGGAGCTCTGCCACCGCGCGCGCCACCTTCTCCCTGACGTCTTCCGCCTTGTCGTCCGCGTTCTCCTCGAGCTCGAACTGGATGAAGACCTGCGAGAGCCCTTCCGAGCTGATGGAGCGGATCTGCTTGATGCCCGAGATCGTGTTCAGGTGGTCTTCCAGGACGTCGGTGACCTCACTCTCGACCGTCTCCGGATTGGCGCCTGCAGGACGGTCGTCACCGCCATGTATGGAAACTCGACCCTGGGAAACAGGTCGACGCCCAGACGGCCGATCGAGATCGCCCCCAGACCCACCAGCGCGCTGATGAGCATCACCGCGAAGACCGGACGGCGGATCGAGAAGTCAGCGATCCGCAAGAGGCACCTCCGACTCGACCGGCGCGCCGTCGGACACCAGCGAAAGTCGCGGGCCACCGATCACGTCGTCGCCGGGAACGAGTCCCTCGACGACCTCCATCCGTCGGGTATCCAGCTCGCGTACCACAACGGCACGGCGCCGAGCGACGCCGTCCTCCTCGACGAACACGTAACGGGCGTCGGGGGGGCCGAGCACCGACTCGCGCGGCACCGTCAAGACCTCACGCGGAGGAGGGATGAGCTCCGCGCGCACGAAGAGCCCTGGCTTCAAGGTGTAGTCGGGATTGGGGATGCCAAGCCGCAGCTCGACCGCGCGCGAGCGATGATCGACGCGATCGTTCAGGATGTGGACCTGGCTTTCGAACACACCCGACACCCCGTCGACCGTGACGCGGGCAGGAGTGCCGACCCCGATCTGCGAGAGATGAACCTCCGGCACCTGCACGATCGCGGCGACCACGTCGATCTTCATGATCTGCACGACCTTCGACGTGGCGCTCATCATCGTGCTCATCATCGCACCCTCATCCACGTAGCGGTGCGTGATCACACCCGTGTAGGGTGCAGTGACCTCGGTGTCTTTCAGGTTCTGCTCCGCCTCGGCGAGCGCAGCGGCAGCGGCATCTCGTCGCGCGGCGGTCGTCTCGAACGCCGTCCGAGCCTCGTCGAGCCCGCCTTCCGACGCGACTCCATCTGCATGGAGCTTCTCGATCCGGCGGAGCTCTCGCTCCATTCTCGCGGCCTCGGCACGAGCGAGCCGCGCCTGCGCGCGCGCTTGGCGTACCCGGATCTCGTAGTCCGACGATCGCGTTCGAAACAGCGGCGCCCCCGCATCGACGCGGTCGCCGACCCGCACGAGGATCTCTTCGATGATGCCCGTCACGCGTGGCCCGACGTCGGTCGTCTTATGCGCGGCGAGAGTCCCCGTGCCGACGAGGGTCCGAACGATCGAATCCCGATCGACGCGGGTGATCGCGACGGAGACCGGCTCCGGGCCGGTGCGGGATTCGGCCGTCGGCGCGGTCTCGCCCCCTCCGCACGCGACCAGGGCGAAGGCCAGGAGAACGAGGGCCGGCCTCACTTCGCGACTCCCGCATCGATGAGACGTTCGAAGACGGCCCGGACGTGGCCGGCGGTGACCTCCAGGGACTGAGCGGTCGTTCCCTCGACGGCCGCCGCGGCAGCAGTCGTCACCGAGCCGATCAACGTCAGCGCGAGCGCGTCCGCATCGAGGCCTCGGAGCGACCCCGTGGCGGTGGCTTCGGTCGTCAGGCTCCGGACCCACTCGGCGAAGCTTGCGAAGATCGACTGGGCCCGGTCGCCCATCGACTGTCGAATCCGCCAGGGAAGCCCATGCGTACCCCGCGCGTAGATGCGAAGCAGGTCTTGATTCTCGGCAAAGCAAGCGAATAGCGCGTCGACGAGCGCGAGAAGTCGCTCCCGCGGATCCGGGATGCCCTCCACCTTGCTGCGGACCGTGTCTCGGATGGCGTGGGCAGTCTTCTCGATGACCGACTCGAAGAGGATTTCCTTGGAGTCGAACAGCGCGTAGACGGTGGCGAGGGAGACCTCGGCACGGGCTGCGATCGCACCGACCTGGGCACCATCGAAGCCTTTCTCCGCGAACTCGGCGGCTGCGGCATCGAGCACGTGGGCGCGGCGAAGAGCGGCCTCCATCTCTCGGCGCTCGAGACGCCTTCCGCCCGATTTTCGAGATTCCGATGTCATGGCTTCTCGTGACAGAATCAGTATTACTCTAAAGGAAATAGCGCATCTAGAAGGCACACGCATGACCAGCGAGCGGCCGAGTCGGGTCCTGGCTGTGCTGCGGCGGAGTACCCGGTCGACGCGATCAGCGACGGCGCCGGGAATGGGCGGAGCCGCCGACCGGGCCGACGCGTCGCCTAGGCGCCTGCCTCCCCCTCTTCGAGGCGCCGGCGCCGCTGCTCGTTCAGCTCCTGGAACTTGCCGACATCGATCGACACGAAGACCCCGGTCGACTCCGCACACAGGACCTCGCCGGCCCACACGCCTCCGCTCGTGAGGATCCGGCGCCCCTCGATCCGGTCGAGCCGTCCCTCGAAGCGAAGTTCCGTGCGGACGGGCGTGGGGCTCCGATAGCGGATCTCCAGCGTACCGGTCATCCCGGGGTTGCCCGAGAAGATGCAGGCCATCCCGAGCAGCTCGTCGAAGGCCGCGGCCAGAAATCCCCCGTGCACGCACCCGGGCGCGCCCTCGTAGGCGTTGCCGAAGAAGCCGGTACCGGTCACGAGGCCCGTCTCGGCGTCCGGAACGAGATGCAGCGGCGGGGCGATCGGGTTCGAGCGGCCGACCACCGGGCTCCGGTCGTGGAACGTCTCCATGCCCGAGAACGTTCCCCCCGCCGCGAGTGCAGTCTCGGCCACGCCGGGTGGATCGGTCATGCGTGGGGTCTTCGCAAATCGCTCTGCCATCTCGCGAATCGCACTCGACGCATCCCGCAGGTTGGCTTCCCCGGCGTCTGTCGCGCAGATGCAGTCCAGCAGCTCCCGCACGGATGCCGCGAGGTCCCGCTTCGCCTGCCAGACCGGCGGGACCTCCTCGTCCATCGTGCGAAAGCGCGCGATCCTCTCGAGGATCGCGCTCCGCGCGTCATCGGATCCATCGCTCAATGGCACGTCACTCCTCGACCCGGAGTCGAAGGGACTTCGGGCCCCGCAGCACGAGCGAGTCGAGCATCGGGATCGAATCCGCAGCCAGCTCCATCTTGCGGCAACGCTGGAGGAGCGTCTCGAAGGCGACCTTCCCCTCGAGACGCGCGAGCGACGCACCCAGGCAGTAGTGGATGCCGTGCCCGAAGGCGACGTGTCCGGGCGCGGGTCGCCCGACATCGAAGTGCTCGGCTTGCGGGAACTGGCTCTCGTCGTGGTTCGCCGATGCGAAGAACACCAGCATCGTCGAGCCTGCGGGCACCGTCCCGCTCGGAAGGTCGGCGTCGGCATCGGTCGATCTCGGCAGTGCCTGGATCGGCGAGTCGTAGCGAACCACCTCCTCGACCAGCGCGGGCACCAAATCGGGATTCGCGCGCACTCGCTCGAGCTGTTCGGGATGGGCGAGGAGTGCCTTGACTCCGTTACCGATCAGGTTGGTCGTGGTCTCGTTCCCCGCAATCAGAAGCAGCACCACGAATGCCATCACCTCGCCGGTCGATAGCGCGTCGCCGCCCTCGGCCTGCACGAGGACGCTGATGAGGTCGTCCCGCGGACTCGCTCGTCGCTCGGCCGCAATCCGCTCGATGTAGTCGGCCATCTCGTCGGCCGCGCTGCGAATGTCGTCTTTCGTGTACTCGCCCGCTGCGCCCGAGAGGCCGATCACGAAGGCGTCCGACCACGCCTTGAACTGCTCTGTCCGGTCCGCCTCGACGCCCAGCATCTCGGCGATGACCGTCACCGGCAGGGGGATCGAGAGGCCGCGGACGAGCTCGAGCTCACCATCGTCGATGGCCGAGTCGAGGAAGCGCGTCGCCAACTCCCGAATCCGCGGCTCGAGGTCTGCGATGCGGCGCGGCGTAAAGCCGCGGTTGACGAGCCGGCGCAGCCTCCCGTGGTCGGGCGGATTGGTCGCGATCATCATCTTCGCGCGAAGCAGCCGGTGGTCGGCGAGCGCGCCACTGTTCGGGCCGATGCCGATCCCGCCCCCCTGAAGCGCTGCCTGCAACGCCGAAGACGAGAAGATCTCCGGGTGATGGAGAATGTGGAGAACGTCCTCGTAGCGTGTGATCGCGTAGAGCGGCGCCCCCGGGACCAGCTGGTGGATCGGCGACTCGCGTCGTAGCGCGGCGTAGTAGGGATAGGGATTCTCGCGAACCTCAGGTGCCAGCAGGCTGAAGTCTTCGGGCCCAGGAGAGGGTTGCGATAGTCCTGTGGTAGACGCACTCATCAGCGTTCTCCTCGCGGCGCTAGAGGTCGGCCGCAATCAGTATCGATCTTCATGCCGCCGCACGGGGACGATCGAAGGCGACGGGCAGTGTCTTGGGCCCGCGCAGGATGCCGCTCTCGAGAAAGCTCACCTCGCCGGATGCGCGGCGCAGGTTGCGCATTCGCGCGAACAGCTCCTCGAACGCGACCAGGCCCTCCAGCCGAGCCAGGGACGCGCCGAGACAAAAGTGGATCCCGAAGCCGAAGGCCACATGCTCCTTCGGGTTTCGGCGCAGCTCGAACTCATCTCCATTGGGATACTTCCGCGAGTCGCGGTTCGCGGATGCGAAGAGCACCAATACGTTCTCGCCTTCACGGATCTTCGTTCCTGCGATCTCCGTATCGCACAGGGCGGTGCGCGGCAGCATCTGGATCGGCGACACGTAGCGGAGCGACTCTTCTACGAGTCCCGGCACGAGGCTCGCATCGGCCTCGACTGCCGCGAGGTCGTCAGGGCGGTCGAGCAGGAGGTGGATCGCGTTGCCGATCAGGTTGGTCGTCGTCTCGTTGCCCGCCACGAGCATCACGATCAGGAAGAGCATCAGCTCGTTGGCATCCAGCTTGCCCCCGGCCTCATCGCGGACGAGCACACTCACGAGATCATCGGCGGGATGCGCACGACGCTCCTCGATCAGCCCTTCGAGATATCGTGCAAACTCGAGCATGACGCCAATCGGCGCGCGTGCCGCGTCTGCATCGCCCAGACTGACGCCTTGCACGACGGCATCAGACCAGCGCTTGAAGTCTCCGAAGCGGTCCTCGGGCACACCCAGCACCTCCGCAATGACCGTCACGGGCAGCGGGATGGCGAAGTCACGCATGAGGTCCATTTCATCGCGGCCTTCCAGCTTGTCGAGGCAGTTGCGGGCAATCTCTCGAATGCGCGGCTCCAGCGCTGCGATTCGTCGCGGTGTGAACCCGCGATTCACCAGGTGCCGTAGCCGTGTGTGGTCCGGCGGATCGGCGCTGATCACCGCTCGACTCGAGAGGAAGGCCTGCACGAACTCGAACGGGGGCGCGCGCCGGCCGAACGCGCGGTACACGTTCCCGACCCTACGTGCGAGCCGGCCCATGCTGGGATGGGACAGGAATCGCAGCGGCCCCCGATTGACGGTCTCGAGGATGCTCCCTCCGAGAAAGGTCTGCAGGGCACCTGAAGAGAAGATCTCGGGGTGCGTGAGCACGTGGTGAACGTCGTCGTAGCGCGAGACCGCCCAGGCGTCGGACGACTCCACTCGATGGACCGCAGCGTGCTCTCGCAACGCTGCGTAGTATGGATAGGGGTCGAGCTGCACATCGCGACGGAAGGGGTCGTAGTCGAGGTAGTCGGTCACGGGTTTCCTCCAGATATCAGGCATGGCGCGTGCCGGCCGCGCAGGGGCCGCACGATCGTAGGTGCTCGCTGCGGCGCGTTGTTGGGAGACTCCCTTCTACAGCGCGGGCACCGGGCCGAGCGCCTGGAACTCGCGGAGGATCTGGCGACCGTCGGCCCGCCCCTCCAGCTCATCGAGGATGTTGCGGTACCGGTGTGCCATCATGCGCTGCATGCGCTCGCCGCTCTGCCGCTCGAGGGCCGCCTCGCAGATGCGGTCGATGACCACAGGGCCCGGGATCTTCTCGCCATCCGCGCCAAGGAAGGTGCGGGCACGCGCCTCGGCCAGAGCGCACTCCAGATAGTTGACGTGGATGTCCTCGTCGGCCTGGATGCAGTCCACCATCTGCGGCGCCCACTCGGGGGCTGACGAGGCCTTCGGATCGGCGAGCACCTCCCGAGCCCATGCGAACGTCTTGTAGGCGCCGAGCTCCACGAGCAGGATCTGGGCGAGACCGCGTAGCGTCAATTCCAGGGCCGGGTCCAGGCTGGGGAAGAGCCGCTCCACTGTATCGCCCACCTTAAGCGCCTCGGGAGCCGGCTTGGCCCTCCCGCTGTATCCAGGCGGCGGCGCAATCGGAAGGTTCTCGAACATGTCGTCCGTCACATTCGGACGATCGAGTGCGACATCACGAATCGCGAACCACATCTCGTCGTGCCCGCTCTCGTGCTCCGAGCCGGCTTCGTCGAGGCCGTGGGCGACGAGAAGGCCCCTGTGTAGGTGATCGAGGCAAGTGCCCTCGACCGACTCTACGAAGTAGTCCGTCATGTCCAGCTCCGGCATGAGCTTGATGCCATCGTTTCCGAAGCCCTCCACGATGCCGATCATGGTCAGCAGGCGTGTCATCGCGTCGTCGCAGCCGTTCTCCAGCAGCAGCTTCGCCTGGTCGACGGTCGGGAAGAACTCGAACATCTCGATCACCGCTTTGCGGTCCATGACGTCGAGCTTGTGACCGGCCGCAGTGACTTGCTTCGACCAGGCGCGGATTGCGTCGATCCGGTTGAGCGAGCGCGGAGGAAGGTATCGGCTTCCCGAATCCAGCCCGCCGTGGATCGGGCGGCCGTCGTGGCTCAGCTTCTCTGCGAAATCATGCTCCGCGAGGATCTCATCCTGGCTGTAGACCGTTTGCTCCATGGGTCGTAGCTCCTATCGCGAGGTGCAGGGTTTCAAAGTCAAGAGTGCATCTGCCATTAGTCATGAGCCCCCGTATGTGGTTCCCGTCCGCGGCTTCGGAACTCGAGATGGCCGTGGTTCGTCCTCGCACTCTCGAGGGCGGACTCCATCCGCAATGCAAGCGCTCGCGTACCCGTCGCCACATAGCGCTCGGGCTCCACCTCGCGGAGATCGCCGAGGGCCACGAGATCCTCTACCCATGCACTGGCCTCGTCGTGCGCCACCACCAGCCGCATGACGCTCCCCTCGACCTTCCAGATCGGCAGCCGCTCCGGTCCTCCCCAAGCCAGATCGAGCGCGCGCATGGGCACCTCTTCGTGCTGACGGACCACCGCTTCGATCAGCGGGAGGCGCTCAGCGAAGATCTCGAGATCGCGCAACGCCATCCGTTTCGGATTCCGGTAGATGATCTCGTGACTCGGGTACGCGATGTCGGAGTCGACTTCCAGCGTGAGCAAGCGCTCGCTCGATTCGAGGTAACGCAGCACTCCGCAGCGCTCGGCGGCGATCTCCGCCTGAGACGCCGTGGATCCCGGTGTGACCAAGGACGTCGTTGCGGGAAGCCACATGTCTCCCGTGACGAGGTGTCGGCGATCGATGCGTACGCACAGATGCCCGGGGATGTGCCCCTCGAACTGAAGGACCTCGATACGCCCTCCAGCCAGTTCGACCGTCCCGCCACCGGGCTCGATCTCTCGATCGACCCGGAGCGGGCCGTCATCCACACTGCCCCACGGCGCGCTCTCGAGATCGACGCCCGCCTTCTCTGCCAACTCGACATAGTGCGCCCGAATCCGGTCCGCCAGCTCGTCGACCTCGGCGCGGATCTCACAATCACGCAGGAACGGTGCCCTCGTCTTGAGGAAGGACTCCCGCCGGCTGACCAGCGGCATCAGTTCGGCTGTTGCCGGATGTGCGATGACTTCGACATCACTCCCCATGGCTTCGACCGCCTGGTGCCCGCCAGCGTGGTCGAAGTGCGCGTGTGTATAGAGGACCTGAATCGGCCGCTCGTGAAGGCTACGACCCTCGGCTCTCGCGATGCGCTCGAGAACGGCGGGGAAGATCTCCCCCGCCGTAGTCCGATAGGTCGAATCCACGACCACGAAGGCGCCGGGTAGCGAGATCACGTGGCAGGCGACTGAGAACGAGCTGGCTCCTACGGCGGCGCCGGCTCCCGTGAAATCATCCTGCAGGAGCCTCGCCGTCGGTGTGTCGAAGTGCGTGAGGATGAGCTCCAGCGGATTCGGCACGTGGCGACCCGTTCCCGCTCCCGGGACCCCGCTCGACTCCGCGTCGATCCGGTAGATGCGCAGGCCGCCCTCATCCCGCGCGACCTCGGCCCACTCGATCAAGTGCTTCTCCTCCGTTTCGCCCCGGGTCTGGGGCCTGTACCACCGTGGCGTCTACCGGAACACGAAGCCGGAATAGCCGCCTGCAGCGACCTCTTCGCACTTCGCCCTGTAGGCCGGAGAGCCACCGGCATAGGCCAGGAAAGTCTGCTTCTTGTCGGGAAGATTGAGGTTCGCGCCGGTGAACCACGAGGGGGTCTTGGACAGAAGCGTCATCGAAGCGACCTCGTGGACGTGGTTGGTCCAGTCGGCCTCGGCGTGTTCGCTCGGCGCTACGCGCACATGGCCGTTCTCTCCCATGTAGCGGAGCAGATCCGTCACCCACTCGACGTTCTGCTCGATACAGCGCGGGATGTTGCAGAACGTGGCGGCGTTGTGCGGACCGACGAGGGTCAAGAGATTCGGGAATCCCGCAGACTGCAGGCCAAGGTAGGTCCGGGGGCCGTCGGCCCACTTCTCCTTGAGCGTCCCTCCCGCTTCACCGCGGATCTCGATGCGGTCGAAGGCGCCGGTGATCGCGTCGAAGCCCGTCGCATAGATCAGGATGTCGAGATCGAACTCCCCCTCGCGCGTCTTCACACCGGACGGCGTTATCCGATCGATCGGATCCTCGCGGAGGTCGACCAGCTCGACGTTGGTCTGGTTGTAGACCTCGTAGTAGTTCGTCTCGAGAGGGACCCGCCGTGTACCAAAGCCGTGATCCCTGGGAATCAGCTTCTCCGCGACCTCGGGATCCTCGACTCTCTGCCGGATCTTCCTGGCCATGAACTCGCTCGCAAGCCGGTTGGCTTCCTCATTCACGAGGATGTCCCAGAAATTCCCCATCCAGATACCGAATCCGGGCTCGGAGTAGAGCTTCTCCCAGAAGGCCTCGCGCTCCTCGGGCGAAACCTCGAGCGCCGAGCGGGGGTCGGGGGCGTGCAGAAAGCCGCCGAGCGAGGCATTGCACTGTTCGAAGATCTCCGGATAGCGCGCGCGGATCTCGGTCTGGGCATCGTCGTCGATCGCGCTGTTGTGCAAAGGCGCACAGAAGTTCGGCTGAAGCTGGAACACCGTGAGATGGCCGGCCGTCTTGGCGACCTCCTGGATCACCTGCACGCCGGTGGCCCCGGTCCCGATCACCCCGACACGCTTGTCTGTGAAGTCGACTGGCTCATGCGGCCAGCGGGCGGTGTGAAAGGCCAGGCCCGCGAAGCTGTCGCGGCCCTCGATGGCGGGGAGCGTGTGCGCCGAGAGCGGGCCGACTGCTGTGATCAGGAAGCGTGCCCCTGCGTGGGTGCCGTCCTCGGTCGTGATTTGCCAGGAGCTTTCGGCATCGTCGAAGGTCGCTGCCGTCACTCGCGCGCCGAACTGGATGTCCCTGCGCAAGTCGAGCTTGTCCGCGACGAAGTTCAGGTACCGCAGGGTCTCCGGCTGGGGAGAGAAGTGCTCGCTCCAGTCCCACTCGCTCAGGATCTCGTCCGAGAAGGAGTAGCCGTAGCTGTAGCTTTCCGAGTCGAACCGCGCGCCGGGGTAGCGGTTCCAGTACCAGGTCCCGCCCACGTCGGCACCCGCTTCGAAGACGCGCACCGAGAGACCCAGCTCGCGAAGGCGGTGGAGCTGATACATCCCCGCCATGCCCGCACCGATCACGATCGCATCGTATCGGTCACCATTCTCAGACACCTGGCACCTCAACCCTGCCGCCGTCGGTCTCTCCTTCGTCGAACTCGACGTAGATGGCCTCCGCCTGCCCCGTCAGCACGTGCTTCTCTTCGCTCGTGCGCGCGATTCGGAAGTTCGGAAGCCGCCCGAGGACTCCCTCCATTGCGATGCGCGTCTCGAGGCGCGCGAGGTGTGCGCCAAGGCAGAAGTGCGCCCCAAAGCCGAAGGCGAGGTGGCCCGTGGTCTTGCGCGTTATGTCGAATCGGTCAGGGTCGGGAAAGCGGCGTGGATCACGGTTCGCGGCCATGAAGAACGGGAGTACGATCTGTCCGGCGGGAATCTTCACCCCTCCGACCTCGACCTTTTGTGTCGTCAGGCGCGGTAGTGCCGGGACGACGCCCGCATAGCGAAGCGTCTCCTCGACGGCGTTCGGCAGCAAGCTGAGATCAGCCCGGAGCTTCGCGAGTTGATCCGGATGATCGAGCAGGGTCATGATCATCCGTGCGAGCAGGTTTGTGGTGGTCTCGTTTCCGGCGATGAGCAGGAGCCGGCAGAAGGCCAGAACCTCCACGTTACTCAGGGCGCCGTCCTCGGTCTCGGCGTGCACGATGGTGCTCACCAGATCGTCAGTCGGTCGTCGCCGCCGCTCCTGGACGACCTCATCGAAGTACTTCGCGAACTCCTGCATCGCGGCCTCGATCTTCTTGAAGGTCTCGGCGTCGGGCATTTGCGCGAGCGTTGAGATGAAGAGATCCGACCACCGCTTGAAGTCGTCGCCCCGCTCGGGTGCGACGCCCAGCAGCTCGGCGATGACGGTGACGGGCAGCGGAACCGCGAGGTCGCTCATCAGCTCCATTTCGCCTCGGGCCACCACGTCATCGAGAAGTTCCGTCGTGATCTCCCTGATCCGTGGCGCCACGCGTTCGATCCGGCTGGGCGTGAAGCCTCGGTTCACGATGTTGCGTAGGCGCCCATGTCGGGGAGGATCCGCGGTGATGACCGTCGGTGTCGTTCGGAAGAGAACGGCCGCGTTGTCGCTGGAGAGACTGGTCTCGAGCGAATCGGCCGCGATGCCCGCCATGCCCATCCCCATGGTCCGGAGCGCCTCCGAAGAGAACAGCTCGTGGTGCTTCAGTACGTGGACCACGTCTTCGTAGCGGGTGATCGCCCAGACGCCGGCAGGTGGGATCTGGTGGACCGGCTTGTTCTCGCGGAGATCCGCGAGGAAGGCATGCAGCTCCTCGGGATCACGCGGCAGGAAGCCGAAGGGTCCGGAGCCAGTGGTCTGCTCGGCCATCGAGAGTTCTCCTCATCTGGATCTCAGGTCGTGTGTTCAGCGCCCTATGCGGTGCCGAAATCCACCGGCAGCGAGTCGATCGACGTGAACATCACGACGCGAGTCCACTGAATCTGGTCTTCGAGAAGCCGCGCATCCTCGGGGAGGAAGTCGAGGGCGGCCTCGTACATGCAGCGCAGCTCCTGCCGGGCGAGGTTCGCGCCCAGGCAGTAGTGGGGACCGTGACCGAAGATCGTGAGTGCCTTCGTATCTCGCGCGAGGTCGAGTGCGTTCGGGTTCGGAAAGACGCTCGGATCGCGATGCGCGCCCATCATGTTGAGCATGAGGAGCTGCCCCTTCTTGATCGGCTTGCCACGGAACTCGAAGTCCTCTGCCGCATAGCGCGGGAGGCCGACCGAGCCGAAGTCCCAACGCAGCAGCTCGTCTACTGCGTTGGGCATGAGCTCAGGATTCGCACGCAGCCGCTCCATCTGGTCCGGGTGTTGGAGCAACGCCCGGATGCCTCGCGTGCTGGCGATCGTCGTCGTTTCGGTCCCCGCTGCGACGAGCGCGGCCACGACGAGAACGATCTCGTCGATCGTCATCCGGTCGTCCTCGTGTGTGACCTGAACGAGGTCCGAGATGATGTCCTCTCGCGGCTGCCGACGACGTTCGCTCGCGATCGCGCGCACCCAGTCACAGATCTCGGCGAGCGCGTCTTCCGAACGCTTGCGCTCCTCGGGCGAGAGAAAGGGGTTGATTCCGCGCACCGAGTCGCGACCCAGCTGCCGCCAGCGATACTCGTCGTCTCCCTTCTGCGGGATGCCGGAGATGCGACCGATCACGGTGTTCGGGATCGGCTCGGTGAACTCGGCCATGACGTCGACGACACCCGTCCTTCCGCGGAGCTTTTGCGCGAACTGCCCGACGACCTCCCGAACCTGCCCCTCCATCCGCTTGACGGCCCGAGGCGTGAGCGCTGCCGACACGAGATTCCGCATCCGCGCGTGCCGCTCGGGCTCGACGGCGAAGAGGCTGTTCTCGGCGAACCAACGCGCGGCCGACCCCTCCGGTGGGAGATTGTAGTTTTCGTACGCACGGCGATCGTTCGTGGTGCTCGGGTGCGTGAAGAGCTCCCGCACGTCCTTCCAGCGCGTGACCATCCAGGCATTGAAGCCGGGGATGAGATGGACCGCATCCTCCTCGCGCATCCGGTCGATGACGCCGACGGGATCCGAGATGAACTCGTCGCTCAGGTAGGGGTCGGTCGGGACTTGCGGAGTCGCACTCATCGGAGGTCTCCTGTGTGCTCAGGCCGCCGCATACTGGAGCGGTAGGGCACGAGGCCCCCTGAGAAGGAAGGAATCGATGTAGTCGGTCTCGGGCTCGAGGCGCTCGAGGCGCGCCGTGCGACCCAGCAGCTCCTCGAACGCGACCTTCGCCTCCAGCCGCGCCAGAGACGCGCCGAGGCAGAAGTGGATCCCGAAGCCGAACGCCACGTGGCCCTGGGGATTGCGGGTGATGTCGAACCGCGCTGCATCCTTGAACTGCGAGTCGTCGCGATTCGCGGAGGCGAAGAGCGGGAGCACGATCGAGTTCTTCGGGATCTTCGTACCCGCGACCTCGACGTCGTCCTTCGCCTGCCGGAACAGGGCCTGCACCGGGGAGTCGTAGCGAAGGGCCTCTTCGACGAACCCCGGGATCAGGGTCCTGTCGGCCCCGACTTTCTCGAGCTGATCGGGATGAGCGAGGAGCGCCTGGACACCGTTTCCAATCAGGTTCGTCGTGGTCTCGTTGCCGGCGACGAGAAGCAGAACGGCGAACATGATCACCTCGACAGGGGTGAGCGTGTCTCCGTCCTCTGCCTGGACGAGGGTGCTGATCAGGTCGTTGGCCGGCTCCTTGCGCCGGCGATCGCTGATCTCGTTGAAGTACGCCGTGAACTCGCCGAAGGTCGAGATCATCTCCTGCGGCGTCGCGGCGCTGCCCGACGCGCCCGACACGACCGTGTCGGACCAACGCTTGAAGTCGGCACGCCGTTCGGGCTCGACACCGAGAAGCTCGGCGATGACCCGAACCGGAAGCGGAACGGAGTAGTCGTGAACCAGATCGAAGTCGCCGGAGTCTCCGTCGAGGGCTGAGTCGAGAAGCTGACGCGCGATCTCGCGCACACGGGGTTCCAGGGCGGAGATCCGGCGGGGTGTGAATCCACGGTTCACGATGCTGCGCAGCCGGCCATGCTCGGGTGGATCCGAGGAGATGACCGTCTGGGCTGAGAGGAACATCCCCGGGTCGAAGTCGAGCTGCTCGGCCACCTTCTCTCGCTCGGCCCGGATGTCCTCCACGTCGAGCGCCATGTTCTGGACGCCGCCCGTCATGGCGCTCATCATCATGAGTCGCATGCCGTTGGACGAAAAGACCTCCGGATCCTTGAGCACGCGCATCACATCGTCGTAGCGGGACACGGCGTAGAAGCCCGTGCTGGGGATTCGGTAGACGGGGGACTCCCGGCGCATGGCTTCATAGAAGGGGTAGGGGTCCTGCTTGACCTCGGGTGACGCGGGCTCATAGTCGATGCTCGTCATGCGAGCCTCCTGGGATCTTGCGTGGTTTCCGTCACTGGACTTCGTCTTCGACGACGCGAGTGAGCTCAGGCCATGCCTCGGGCTTCAGTACGCCGTAGAGCATGAGGCGCTTCAGCTCGCGCCCGAGTGCGTCGGTCGCCTTGGCGAGTGCGGCCTCGTCGTCGTAGAACGCGCTGGCCTGCATCCCCCACATGATCCCGACGGCCATCAGGATGTGGCCGAGCATCTCCGAGTGGATGCCGTCCTGGGCGCGATCGCTCTTCGCGAGCTTCTCCAGCTGGCCCACGAAGAGATCCCATGCCGCCCTGGGAAACGGGTTCTCGGCCAACAGGTGGTGGAGGGCCAGGCGTCCGACCTCGGGATGCTGAACGAAGAACCGCGCCATGAAGTCGATGCGCTCACCAAAGGGCATGGGCCGGGTGAGCATCTCGCCCACCTCCTCGGCGAGCGATTCCATGACCGCAGAGACGAGCTCGTCGCGGGTGCGAAAGTGCTTGTAGGCAGTGGTGCGATTGAGATCAGCGAGCCGCACCACCTCGGAGATGGAGAGTCCCTCGGGACCGCGCTCGGCGATGAGCTGGCGAGCCGCGGCCAGTAGACGGGCACGGTTGTCTTCGAAGTCGCTGCGACGTGCACGGCTTGAGTCGACCATGAAGAATGGGTAGCTCGACCACGGTCAAAGGCAACAACGATGTTGACTTTATCCCGCTGGAGCGCATGGCGCCTCGCCCGCGGGGAAAGGCTCGAAGGGAGGCGAGCTCCTACGAGGCACCTGATTCCGTCATAAGTGCTTGATTTGATTGAAGCGGACGCAGGGTATATTCCTCCGCCTCCACCATTTTCTTTTCAAAAACAATAGCTTGCAAGCCTGTTTTCTGGCTTGAGGCACCTCTGAGGCACAGCCGCGCTAGCAGGCCCCCGCGGCTTGACCGAACGCCTGCCGTGCCTATCTAGTTCGGCTGTACCAGACGGCGTCCTCCACCCCCCCCCAGCGTCGCCGCCGCAGCTGGCCCTGTGTCCGGAGCTGACACAGGGCCAGACGACAATAAACGGAACCTGGCCTTCCCCGAGCCCGGTTCCGAGGAGGACATCGTGACTTTCCAACTCCCCCCGCGCGGTTTCGTCTTCTGGCCCGTCGGCAACGGCGATAGCACGACGATCGCCGTCGATGCCGAGACGTTCATCCAGGTGGATATCAACCACCTCGAGAAATCGGAGAGCGACGAGGACAACGCCTGGTCGGTCGTGGACGAGCTCGCGAGCCGGCTGCCACGACGCGGAGGCCGTCCGTACCTCGCGGCGTTCGCTCTCACGCACCCCGACCAGGACCACTGCCGCGGTTTCGAGGCCCTTCTCGAGAGGGTCGACATCGGCGAGCTTTGGTTCACCCCCCGCGTCTTCCGCGAGTACCACAAGGACCTGTGCGACGACGCCACCGCCTTCAAGAAGGAGGCGGAACGCAGGGTTCGAGCGACGGTCAGCGCCAGCGGTGACCCTGGCTCCGGGAACAGGGTTCGGATTTTCGGCTACTCCGAACTACTCGAGGAGCCCGAATTCAACGGCTTCCCGAGCAGCCGGATCGTCGTTCCTGGGACTCAGTTTGAATCTGTGGACTACGTCGACCTGACCGGAGCCTTCCGCGGCTTTGTCCATGCCCCCTTCAAGGGCGACGACTCGGGCGAGCGGAACGCGACGAGTCTCGGTCTCCAGGTGTCCCTCTTCGATGGCCAGCAGGCGCTTCGTGCTCTCCTGCTCGGTGATCTCAAGTACCCGACGATCAAGCGCATCTTTGACGTCAGTCAGCCCGACGATCTCGCGTGGAACGTCCTCCTCGCCCCGCACCACTGTTCGAAGTCCGTCATGTACTGGAAGGATGAGAACGGTGGCGACGAGGTCCTCAAGCAGCACATTCTCGATGCGATGGCGGCTGCCTCGCAGAGTCCCAATCGCATTGTGTCGAGCTCGAATCCGGTGCCTTCGTCGAACCAGCCTGGTGATAACCCGCCGCACGCCAAAGCAAAGCGCCGCTATGAGACGGTCACCGAGTCGTTCCTGTGCACGATGGAGAATCCGACCCCCATCGTGGTGACCCTTGAGGGCGGGGCGATCAAGACCCTCGCGACCCCTGCGACCGCGAAGACGGCGTCTGCCGCAGCATCCGAGGCGCGTGGTTCGGACGCGACGCCTGGAGCCGCAGTAACGTACGGCTGATGACCGATGGCCAGGCGTCAGCGAGGGAGCAGCTCCAGGAGATCTCGGAAGCATCGGATGGAAGTGTCGAGCTGATCTCCGAGTCGACGAGCGAAGACGGCTCGATACTGAAGTTCGAGATCTCGATCCGCTTCGATGGGTTGGAGCGCGCGCCCGAGGGCTTGCCTGTTCGCGCCAGGGAGCACTTCCACCTCGCGATCTCCCCTCAATTCCCGTTCGTGTACCCGCGCGTCGCCGTTGCCCATGACCGGTTCGCAGGCTTCCCGCACGTGCAATGGCGCCGCCACCCTTGTCTCTATCAGAGCACACTCGAGTGGGACCCGGACGGTGGGATGTATGGCTTTGTGGCCCGACTGGACCAGTGGGTTCGTGACGCGGCGGTCTGCAATCTTGACCCAGACGACGCGCCGCTACATCCGCCGGTTGCATACGAATCCACCGCGCGTCTCGTGGTTCCGCGAGCG
The DNA here is from genome assembly GCA_965250285.1 of Myxococcota bacterium. Taxonomy (GTDB): domain Bacteria; phylum Myxococcota_A; class UBA9160; order UBA9160; family UBA4427; genus CAYYSY01. The sequence goes on along the minus strand of OZ252299.1, from coordinate 2,561,883 downwards.
GACACGCCCGACGTAGGCGAAGGGGGCTGGGTCGGATACGCAGAGCTTCAAGAGTTCCCGAACAGAACCGAGATCGCCGCGTGGGTCCGTGCGTCTGAAGGGGCGCCCGCGGTATTCGCCCCCGCGATCCTGTTGCCGCGGCCATTGCCCTTCGAGTACCCCGGGACGGTAAACGAACTCCTCAAGGAGCTCGACGACCAGGGAATCGAAACGGCAACCTTCCTGTGGTTGCTGGCGGCCCTTGCTGCCCGCACTGACCGCGGGCTGCCGTTGCTCGTGGTTCTGGGCACCCCGATGCGGCGAGTCGAGGCAAGCGGCCCACTTCTACAGCATCTTGCTGTTTGGGAGGTGTCCGGAGAAGACGCCGACCAGCTTCGCGAGATGCAGAAGTCCTCGGGCGAGCCCAGCGAGGAAGGGCGGGACGCGGCAATCGCTCAAGTGGCGAAGTGGTCGCTCGAGGCCAAAGTAGGCTGGTGCCCTGTTCGCGAGATGCGCCCCGAGGTCACTCGTCGTCGTGACTCCGACTCTCCGATGTCGTGGTTCCGGGGCAAAAGAGTCGAGATCTGGGGATGCGGCGCGATCGGATCCCGAGTCGCGGAATCGATCGCTCGGGCAGGCGCCTCGACCCTCCGCCTGATTGACAACGGGACGGTGGTACCGGGCATTCTTGTCCGGCAGTGCTTCGATGAGTCCGACATCGGAAGACCGAAAGCAGAGGCTCTCGGGGACAGACTGCGCAGGGTCGACTCTCAGCTAGAGGCCGAGGCGCTGGCTAGTAACCTGCTCTACCTGCTCGACGACCCATCCCCTTTCTCCGATGTCGACATCATCATCGACTGCACTGCATCTCAGCCGGTGCGAACCAAGGCGGAGCGGGTGTTGCGTTCGGAAGGAGTCCGTCCGCCGATTGCTTCGCTGGGGATCGGCTTTGACGCTTCGTCAGCCATTGCGACGCTCTCCATGCCGGGCCATAGCGGTGGGACGTTGGATCTGCTGCGTCGCCTGAAGATTGCTGCGTGCCGGGATCCCTCCGTCCTTGGCGCGCTGCGCGACACCTTCTGGCCCTCTGAGGGCGACCCCGCACGTTTCCAGCCTGAACCAGGGTGCTCTGAGCCAACGTTCGTCGGCTCAGATGCCGACCTCGCGTCACTATCCGCGCGTGCGATGAACGCAATCGCCAACGCGCTCCGCAGCCACGACCAGCCGAGTGCTGCCGCGGGCTGGATGTTCTCAGGTGGAGGAGAGCTCCATGAATTCGGGTGGTCGAGCGAGCTGGTTCTGGATGACCCTAGCCACGAGTTCTCAATCCGGATCTCTCCGGAAGCCCTGCGGGAGATGCGCGGATGGGCACGCCGGTCCGAGAGGACAGCGGGGCGTGATTGCGAGACTGGAGGGCTGATCTTCGGCGAGCTGAGTGAGGCGGCGGGCGTGCTTTGGGTGACCGAGGTCGCAGGTCCACCGCCCGACAGCGATGCATCCGCACTCCACTTCACTTGCGGCGTCGAAGGAATGGAAGAGGCGGCGGCAGAGAAAGAGGGCCGGTTTCGCAAGTCAGTGAGATGTGTCGGCAGCTGGCACACCCACCCGCGGTCCCGCGCGGAGCCGAGTGAGGTTGACATAGGCGCCGTCTATCAGTTGCTCGCGACCCCTGGGTCGAACCGACGGACCTGCCTTCTTCTGATTCTGTCTGGAAGTCCGGATGACCCGACTATGGGAGCGCATCTGTTCCGCACTGAGCGCCGACTGCAGAACTCGGTGGTCGTGTCGATGGATGCGTCATCGACATCGGGCATTTCGAATGATGTGACCTCGCCCAGAGACGTCGGACTGGCGCTATCTGGGGGTGGTTCCCGGGCGATCGCCTTCCACCTGGGATGTCTCCGGGCCCTCGCTGATCTCGACCTCCTCGACCGCCTCCAGGTGATCTCCAGTGTGTCGGGTGGCTCTGTCATCGCCGCCATGTATGCGTACTCGAGCGAGGACTTTGCCGACTTTGATGCTCGCGTCACGTCGTTGCTGAGGGAGGGGCTGGTAGGCGAGATTGCGAAGGCGTGGTTGACGCCAGGCTCGATGGCCCGCACGGCAGCCGCCATGCTTCGGAACGTACCTTCATCGATGCTCAGAGGCCTTGGGGCAATGCTGCCATCGGGATTGCAGCGTGGACTCCTAGACCCGAGGTCGGTTCCTCCGGCTCGGGCCCACAGTCGGGCCGAAGCGTTTCGCACCGCCCTGGCCCGCACGCTGTTCGGCGAGGTCAAGACAAGTGAGGTGGTGCGAGACTCGCTGGACGTCGTGATCAATGCGACGGAGCTTCGCACCGGCTCAGCCTTCCGATTCGGGAGCAGAGAGTCCGGATGCTGGCGCTTCGGAACGATCGCACCGGCGTCTTCTTCTGTTGCTGATGCCGTTGCAGCTTCCGCTGCCTATCCGGTGTTCCTTCCAGCGCTTGACCGCGAGTATCGCTTCTCGAAGAGGGGTAAGGATGTCGGAGTCGACCGTGTTCTGCTGACCGACGGTGGCGTCTTCGAGAACCTGGGAGTTGGCCCGATGGAGCCGGGCCGGTCGCCGGACGTCAGCACAAACGTCTTTGACCCGAAGTACATCATCTCCTGCGATGCCGGAGGCGGATTGTTCGATGCGGACTCTTTCCCGATGTGGTGGCCGACGCGCATGCATCGTTCGTTCCTGACGACCTTCCGCAAGGTCCAGGATGCGACACGCAACCGACTCCATAGGCATGCTGCGACCGGCGCCATCTCGGGATTCGCCTTCGCGTACCTTGGTCAGATCGACGAGAGCCTGCCGTGGCTTCCGCCGGACCTGCCGCGCCGGCACGAGGTCTATACGTACCCGACCAACTTCTCGCCGATGGCAGAAGCAGACATCGAGCGATTGGCGCGGCGTGGAGAGGTGTTGATGCGAGAGCTCCTGGCTTACTACCTACCGGAGCTATAGCAGGAGGGCGAGCGCCGTCTGACTACTCGGCAACGTCCCAGTACGTCGGCTGCTCCCCAGACGCGATTCGCTCTTGAGCACTGGGAGCCAGCTGAATCGAGTAGTTGGGTTCGCCGTCAGCGAGCTTGGAGCTGAGTATCTCGGTGTGTACGAATCCCTGGCGCTCGAGTTGAGCAGCCGCGAGGTCGATGAGATGCTCGGCGCAGTAGCTCTCTCCCTCTTCTATAGTTAGCCCCATCCCGGTGTACAACGCATGAGCGGTGGTTTCGGAGCCGTCGTAGAAGCGCGCATACTCGACACTCCCGTTTTGGTCGAGAATCTCAAGAAGGTACTGGCCGGCGGCCCGAATGTTTTCGGCGTAGCTGTATCCCATGATGAATGGTCCGTTCGCTGAAGGTGTGGATGAACTTGAAGCTCCGCGCCCACGGGCTTCTGCTAGCGCTCCGGGAAGAGAGTGTCTTGTCTCCCCTTTCGCGCTGGGTGACGTTCCTGGTGCAGTTCAGGTGGTGCCAGCGTGCGGAGCCGAGTGACGAAATCGGCTGCCAGCTGCGGTGATGCATTCAAGTCACGTAGATGCCACGTGACGCTCGTGTCCCCGCGGCGCTCGTCGATCTCTAGATCCAGCCGGCCCGACCGGGGAGTCACACGAATATCAGTGACGGAGCGTGACCTTCCAAGCGCACCGACAAGCTCGGCCTTGAAGGCGTCGGCATTCGGGGCAACCGCGCGGGAACTCCAGGCAGCGTTCCTGGCGCTTGCGTACTGGATATACGACTGGAGGCTTGCTTCATGGACGAGCGCGGCTTCGAGAACCTGCAGCCGCGCGTCCGGGTCATCTGACATCTTCCAGAATGTTACAAGTGCCTCTTCCACGATGTCCGCGCGGTCCGCGACTGCGTCCATGAGGTCGAGATGCTCCAACGCGTTCTCGTCCGGGACTGGATTGATTGCGACCTGGTGCGGTCGGAACGGGGCGTGCTGCAGTATGAGTCGCTCTACGACTGTTTGTTTCCGCCAGATGTCCTCGAGCATATCTCGCTCGTTCTTGTCTGTTGCCTGATGATTGACGAGGCGAAGTTCGAACTTGATGCATTTCAACGGTATCGCTCCCGGGTGTCGTCGGAGGCTCGGCAGACTGCTAGTGCCTGCCTCGCCTCATCGATTGGTCGAGTAGTCCGCAGTGCCGAATCGTCTTCAGCGACGGCCGCGTTCTCGGGGGCTCCCTATGATTCTTGCGATAGAAACCGGGCGCAGCTTGGCATAGCGCTGTGTCGTCTTGGGATCGGTGTGTCCCAGCCACGCCTGCACCGGAAAGATGTCCGCTTGCAGGTCGTTCACCGCGTGAGTGGCGAAGAAGTGGCGGCCGAACTCGTTAGGCTTGATCCAGGCTACCTGGGCAGCCTTGTAGGCCCGCTCCAAGACCCGACGTTCGCTTCCCGGTAGCCAGCGCTGTTCCTCGTTGTAGCCGTCGGGATTGCGGAAGAGAGGCTCGCCTCCGAAGCGGTCGAGTTCTCCGTACTCGGCGAGCCACTCCGCCACTACTGGGTGGAGCTGGAGCTTCCGTGCCTTCTTCGTCTTGGTCTTGGGCGGCGGGAGGTTCAGATAGGCGTCGCTGAGGTCCTCGTCGTTCCGGAGACGGAGGTCCGAGACGTTGAGTCTGCGGGCTTCAGAGGGTCGGAGGCCCATGAACGACCGGACGAGAAAGACGCCCCGCTCTTCGATGGGAATTTCCGCGAGCACCTTCTCGACGACATCCGCTTCGGGGATCTGCGGGTCGTACTCGATGAGTCTCAGCTCTTTCGAGGGGATCGCCGGCGCCTCCGCGATGTCGCCCTGGTCGGCAAGCCAGCGAAGAAAGTGCCCGATGTCATAGAGCACGTTCTTGATGGTCTTCTCGCTGAGCTTCTTCCGCCGCATCCATCGCACCCACGCGACGAGCTTCGGTCGGTCGATGGTGTGGAGAGGTACCCCAGCGAAGAAGTCGAGGTACTCGCGGTCCTCGTAGCGACGGAGCTCCTTCGCACGGTGGGCCGCGAGCCGCCCGCTCTCCACGTCCTGGTCCTTCTCTTCACAGAAGGCGTGCCATCGCTTGAGAAAGGCGTTGCGGCTGCGGTCACCGACGTACCGGGCCAATACGGTGTACAGCTGCGCGCCGTGCGCAACCTCGCCTTGGATGCGGCGGAGGATCTTCTTCGCCTCGCCTTCTGAGTCGGCGTAGACCCGGTGCCGCTTGGATCTCTTGTCGCCCGGCCAGCGACAGAAGAGCTGGACGTAGTAGCGAGAGGTTCCCTTGTCGAAGAGGATGTTGCCCAGCTTCTCGGCCATCTCCCACAGCGTATCAGGATCACGGGCCGCCATAACGGGGCCCCCCGCGTGGAAGAGACAAAATGCAGTGCCGAGCCCGAGAGGCTGCTCGACATAGATGGGGATCCGCCCCAAGTGAGGTCGCGGCGCGGTGAGACATCGCCCGCGATCCGCACGTACGGGCGCCCAGCCCGCGCACCGCGGCCCGATAGGCCGCGGGGTGCGCTTGGCGGAGCATGTCGGTGGCTCGCGACATCATTGGTCAGCGCCCAACTCGACCGGCGTGGCCGCGCTAGCGGCTCTCGGCCGGGGTCGGGAACTCGTCCCAGGTCCGGCCGTCGAGCAGCCGCCCCGCACGGTGTTTTCCGACCCGCTTGCCAGTCGCGTCGTGGTCGCCCCACTGCTTGAAGAAGAAGGCGGTACGCGAACCGAGGCACTGCGCCCGAAGAAGGCGGACCCACGTCGGGTCCGTCGGGCGAGCGTCCGCGCCCGTCTCACCGCCCGCGATGACCCAGTCGAGCCCGGTGCAGCCACGGAGGATGACCGGCTCCAGAAGCGGCTCGCAGGAGAGGAAACGAACGACGGCCGGGACTTCCAGGAGTTGGGGGAGCCTCGCATCGGCGGCGCCCTGATCCTCGACCGTGGTTCCCAGCCAGACGTTCGACCACCCGGTGCCCCAATCGTTCGGGAGCATCGGCTTGATGTTCTCGGGCCGCTTCGTGAGCACCAGCCAGTCGAGGTGGGGAGTCTCGGAGACCAAACTCCAGAAGTCGTCTCGCCACTCCTCCGGAACCTCGGCATCGAAGATGTCCGCGAGGCTCGCAGAGAAGACGCGGAGCCTCGTCCCGTTCTTCTCAGCTTTGCGGTTCCAGGCACGGGGCTGCGCCCACGTCGCTTCCTTCGTCCGCAACCTGGGCTTGCCGGGACCCCATTCGACGCGCTTGTAGCGCTTCGACATCAGCGTTTCCGCGTAGCAGGCACGGCACGCCGCGGAGACCTTCGAACACCCGATCCACGGGTTGAAGGTGCAGTCGGTCCACTCGATCTTGCTTGCTTCCATGACGCTCTCCTTGCTCGCAGCGTCAGGCCGCTGGCCCAACCGGCCAACGCGTCTCACGCTGATCTGAACGAGGAGAACCGCAGTCGCCTTCGAAGGCGCACGGCCAGCCGAGCAAGAAATCGCGACCGGCTTGGGCAGGTAGTTCGCGCAACTACGACGAACGTTCATGCGAGTCTCCTCGCAATCGACCGTATTGAGCGCTTCGAGTAGTCGTCAATCCACCAGAATGTATTCGCGCACGCGAACCGAATACGTTGTATTCGCTCTCGCCGTGTTGAGTGCGTTCAACGCGCGACACGCGCGAGGGCTGTATTCGCTGGGGCGCCTTGCATCTTCCACGTGTCGAAGTCCGGAAGGGAATTTGAGCGCGATATCGCCTCTTCCACGACGATCCGTACCAAAGTCTCGAAGCCGACCGGGGGCTGCCCTCCGTGCTCGCGAATCACTCGGTCGCGTGCAGCGCGGCCGAGTTCATCTGCTTCGGCCGCTGGCAAGTTCGCGCGCAGGCGAGCGATCTCGGAACGCTTCCAATCGAGATAGTTGCGATGGAGAAGCTTCTCAGCCTCTCGCCGCCGTTCGGCGTGCTGCCTCGACTTCTTCGACTCTAGGGCCGCCAGCTCGGCTAGCGCTTCGTCCACGTAGCGGAGCACCGCCCCGAACGACCTCATCCGGAAGTTCGTCCGTGTCGCGGCCTGAAGAGCATGCTCTACCACCAGACGCGCTCGCTCAGGTCCGTGGGCCAGAATCAATCTCCGGGCCTGCGTGTGCTCTCTCGGGCTGGGCTTGTGATTCGGTCTTCCGAGACGCGTGTGGAAGAGCTGCAGCAATGCGCCCGTAGGAACGTTGTTTGAACGAACACACGTTGTGTTCTCGTTCAAACAATGGCTCTGGTTCATGTCAGGCCCGGCCGCGTCGGGTGGAGGTGACATGGTCTCCGTGTCGTCTCCACTTGACACGGACTCGGACGAGCCGCCAGCGGCGCCGTCCACGGCGTTCGAGCCGAAGATCGACAGACCGGTCACGGGCATGACCCGGTAGATGTTCCGAGCCCAACGCCCGGACGCGCGCCTACGCTCCTTCCAAACTCGGATAACCGGACGCCCTTGGAACCGGAAAGCGGCCAGGCGTTTCAGCCTGGAGTTCAGCTGCTGCCTGCTGATCCCGAGCTCCCGTGCCATCCGCTGCTGGCCTGGAAAGCAGAGCCCCTCCTCGTTCATGTACGTGGCGAGGCAGCAAAGCGTGTGCCACAGCTCGGGAGGCATCTCCGCCAGCAGACCGGAGTCTCGGGCCTCGAAGTAGAGCTTGACGAACATTCGAGTCTGGGAGCGACCTGTCTCGATGTTCGTTTCCACCTGCTTCTCAACGGAGAGCAGTGGACGTCTCGGGAACTCTCGACCTGATGGCGGGCTCATCTCACCGTCCGACACCTCGACCTCCCGAGAGCTCCTCCGATCTGCTGGGGAACCGCTCCCCCTCGTTGGCTTCCTTCTCGAGGCGCGAGACCTCGCGATGCAGGGCTGACTCGGCGAGAGCGGCCATCGTGAGCCGGTGTGGTGGCCCGGACAGGTGGTAGACAGCATTCCGGAGGCGCTCTGCGAGGTCCTCCGTCAGATGGAACGAGACGCGCTTCTTCCGCGGCCCGGCCTTCGGGGCGGCTCGGTTTCGCGCGGGCGTCAGGTTCCGTCGGCGCAGGTTGTCCGCAATGGCGCCGAACGCAACGGTAGATTCCTTAGATTCCTGTTCCATCAGCAGCTCCAGCGTATTGGATGCTGAACTCGCCAACGCGGCTCAGGAATTCTTCGCAGAAGGTCTTGTAGTCGGTGGCGCCAGGACTCTCTGGAGCGTAGGCGCAGACGGGAAGGCTCTTCCTCGGCGCCTCCGCCACCTTCGTGCTCTCTCGAATCACCGTGTCGAACGTGATGTCACCGAGTTGGCTCCGGAGCACGCGAACGAAGTCCTTGCTCATGCTGGTCGTAGCTCGGTAGCGGGTCGGCAGGATGCCGAGGATGCCCCGAGGTGAGCCGAACTCACTCTGCACCTGGTCGACGGTGTCGAGAAGCCGCAGAAGGGGCGATAGCGACTGATTCTTGCACTCGACGGGGACGACGACGACGTCGGCCGCGACCAGAACGTTGTCGGCCAATAGATCGTTTCTGGCCGGACTGTCGAGAAGGATGAAGTCCCAGGTCTCACAGGGAAGTTCACCCAGAGCGCGTTCGAGGAGGCGCTCTCGGGCTCGCCGCGGCATCTCGAGGAGCGCATGCAGGTAGGGACCGCTCGGAACGAGATCGATGCCGCTCTTGGTCATGCATACCTGGTCGGCGATCGACTGCTCGCCAGACAGGGCTTTGAGAAGTTCCTCCCCACTGGAAGCGATGCCGAGATGCTCGCCAGCGCTTCCCTGTGGGTCGAAGTCGACGATCAGGCAGCGGAAGCCTTGCTCGAGAAGGCACCCCGCCAGGTTCACGCATGTGGCGGTCTTTGCGACGCCTCCCTTCTCGTTTGCGAATGCGATGGTCATTGTCATTGTGGTTGTTGGTCATGATGAGTTGCTTGCCGGATCCGACGGATCCATCTCTTCGCTTGTCTCATAGGTTTCTGAGGTACGCAATAGGCTGATTGGCTCCGAGCGGTCCGTCTGCACAAAGGGAGTAATGGGAAACGTTGGCCCCAATGATGCTCGGTCGTTCGCGCCGTTCTTTGACTAGCAACGCGCTTCCGGGCATAACAGTGTGTTGAGAGGTTGGATAGACCTCACGCCAGGCAGCGCGATACGCGTCTGCTTCGGCTCTTCCGTCTGTGGAGAAGTACCTGGTAAACCAAGCCCTACCAGCTTGGCTAAGGGCGCGGGCTAACCATCCGCGAAACTTCTTGCCGCTTAGCGCCGGATGCCGGGAGACTGGCTTGTCCGTGCGCGAGGGAGGCTGCTACGAGTAATCACCTCGATCGAGGTCCAATCCGTAGCTTCTATCCCATTCAACAGTTCGCACAGGGACGTGGGCGACCGAGACATACCCTCGAGCTTGCTCCGTTCGGGAGCGATCGAGGGCCGCGGTTGAGGAAGCTGGTGGGAGGGACCGCAAACGCGGCCCTCGAATCCAGCCAGCGGGGGCGAGGTCTCTCTGAGACCTGTCTACGCTGCGGGCGCCGGGAGCTACAGCGGTCGTGAGGCCCTGTACCGCGCAGACAACGCGGGCGACGCATGAAAACGGAGCACGCGTGCTCCTTCACTAAGTGCGTCGCGCGAAGAGCTCAACGGTGTAAGAGGCCCGCGAGGGCTTGCCCGTAATGGAATGCAGGAGCTGGGCCGGAATCGACCGGCTATCTAGGCAGACTGGGACAATCGGCCATCCGGCATAGGGGGAGCCTCTATGTCCGTACCCCGAAGCTCGGGAACGCGTTCCCGAGAATGTCGAGGCCCTGGCCGGTCTCGACACGGATGTCCGACGCGCGTATGTGCTCACCACCAGGACCTGCGTTCTGATCAGACCTCGACTGCTAATCGGGGAAGCACTTCAGATGAGCGAGGGTGGTTCCTCGCCGCGCTCGGTACGTCATCCGAGGTGGTCTGAAGTGTGGGAGCGGGGCGCAAGTAGGACAGGGAGGCTTTGGCCTCCGGGGCGACACGGCTGCCAGTCGTGGAGCCCTTCGTGCGTTCGGGGTGGTAGCCGAACGCGATGCGACGAACGAAAGCGCCGAGGTGGCTCGCGAGTGACGCGACCACAGACGTGGCTAGCGGGGTGAGGCCTCGCGCCTGAGTGCGCGAGGCCCCTCGCTGGCCTGGAAGAGCCTCTCGGGCAGGGGCCCGAGGCGGATTGGTTTCTGACAGGACGCGAAGCGGCTGGGAGCTTGGCAGCTCTCATCCGGTTCACGGCGACTTTGGCGAAGGAAGGGACACCGCGAGTGCGGTGGCAGGTTTCCTTGTTTCCTGACCGCGAGAATGGCACAGCCATGAGTTGGGGAACGGCCAGGAGGGACATAGTAGGCGCAGCGACGCCTGCAGAAAGGAGGTTGGAGTGCGGTCTTCGCAGGGTTCGCCGAGAGAAACCCTGCATCTTGCAGAGCAGAGAGAGCGAGCGCGGAGATGGAGCCATACCGATATGAGTGCGCGACGCCGGCCGGCTTTGTGCAGCGCGTCGTCGTGCTGGCTCAATGCGGGTACCGGTTCTTCGTTCAGGGCGAAGTGCCCGAGCGAAAAGCGGTCGAGCGGGTCGACGACAAGATCCTGTCGAAGTACGGCGTTCGGAAGACGCGTAGGCAGCGCGCCTACCGGAAAGCTCGCGGCCTCTCGAACGCGCACTACTTCCGCCACGGGAGGGCGTGGGTCTTGATGGCGACTTCGCCGGATTTCGTTCTGGCCGTTGATGCCAAGGAGCGGGTTCGAGACCTGCGAAAGACGCCGATTCGGGCGCATGGCTACTCGGTCGCTCTGCGGCGCGACGGTTCGGCCATGCGCAGGGGCGAGCATCGGGAACGTGCGAGTGTTCGTCTCGACGAGGAGACGTACCGCAACCTCAAGCGGCAATTCGAGTGCATCGCGCTCCGCCGCTCTACGGAGCGGCTTCGGGCGGAGTTCTGGAGGCAGTCGTCGCGGTGGCAGGTATATGCCCCTGTGCGCCGCCAGTTCCTGGCCCTTCTTCGGCGCGTCAATGACCGGCGGCAGGCGGCGGGTCTGAGCCGGTTGTGTCCGGACTGCATTCGCGCTTGCAGACCGTGGCCGCCGCACTTTTCTCCTCCACCGAGCCACAGCCCCGGGGGGCATCTCGCCAGATAGTGGCCGGGAATCGATGGCTTGCACGTATGTCTGCGAGTACCATCACTTGGACTACTTAGGACCCGATTCCCTGCCTGAGGAGGCTGATGACGGACTCCACTCCTCCCGCCATGACCGTTCGCGAGGTAGCTGCCTATCTCAATGTCAATGAGAAGACGGTCTACCGCCTCGCCCAGCGCCGCGAGCTGCCAGGATTCAAGGTGGCAGGCGCTTGGCGCTTCCGCCCGGAGGACATCCAGACCTGGGTAGAAGCTCAGAAGACGGCGAACGCACAACAGGAGGCCCGCAAGGTATGAGAGCCCACAAGACTGAGCTGGATATCGCTCAGAGACCAGGCGGTCTCTCTCATGCTTGACCTCAAGCTGCGAGAAGAGTTCCGGGGACGCCGTCTCAAAGGCACCGCTATCGAGCTCGATACGGCCAAGAAGATGGCCGCCACCGAGTTCTTGGAGATCACCTACCCCTCCGGCGACGTTCTCAAATCCATCGAGGCAGTGGGTCCCAGCCAGGGTCGTCCATTGGTCATGATTGGTGAGCGGGGCCAGGGTAAATCCCACTTGATGGCCGTGCTCGATCACGCCTTCAACGAGCCGGACGCCACGCGCTCTTGGCTGAGTGAATGGAGTGAACGCCTAGCCAACCCGCAGATCGCCGCCTTGCCCTTGCGAGACTCAATGTGCGTGATCAGCGAGAGTCTTCACAAGCAGAGTTACAAGTTCTTGTGGGATTTACTCTTCGACAGGCATCCGCACGGCGCTCACGTCCGCGGTATGTGGATGGGGCAAGGCGACAAGCAGACGGACGTCCCCGGCGAAAAGCTGCTGCTTGAGCTCTTTAGGCACACACCGTGCGCCCTTATTCTAGATGAGTATCAGACGTGGTTCGACGGGCTGTCGCAGACCAAGCGAACCCCCTATCGCAACTGGGCCTTCAACTTCGTCCAGATTCTCTCGGAAATCGCGAAGGAACATCCCGAACTACTCGTGCTTGTGGTCTCGGTGCGGAACGGCAGCACCGACGCCTTTCAGCAGATTCAACGGGTCAGTCCCATCCTTGTCGATTTCAAAGGGCCGACTGCTAAACGGGATCGCCAGCGCTTGTTGCTTCACAGGCTGTTCGAGAACCGTATCCAAGTGCCCGCGGACCAAATCTCGACGTTGACCGAAGCACATGTTTCTGAGTATCTCCGCCTCGCCGAGATTCCGCCTAGCGAGCATGAGCGCACCAAGCAGGACTTCGCTGAGACGTGGCCCTTCGCCCCTCACTTGATGCAGCTACTTGAAGACCATGTGCTGGTCGCAACAGCAGCGCAGGAAACCCGTGACCTAATTCGCATCCTCGCGCAGCTGTACAAGAAGCACGGCCAGGCAAAACCGCTGATCACGGCCGCGGACTTCCGTATTGAGGACGACGCCAGCGGGATTACCGCCCTCATCGACTCGGTCGCGAACCAGCACCACCAGAAGCTTCGCGAGAAGGCCCAGCGGAACCTGGAAGCGGTGCGCGACGCGGTGAAGGATGCTGACCAGACAGTTCCTCATCTTGAAGAAATCATCGGCGCGCTGTGGCTGCGCTCCCTTGTCGCCGAGAACCTCGCGGGGGCCGTTCCGCAGGTTCTACACATCGATATAACCAGAGACAAGCCGGTCGACGACAACGCCTTTGAGGCGGAGCTCGCCGCAATCGTAGAGAACAGCTTCAATATTCATCAGGATGGGGACCGTCTCATTTTCCGCGAGGAGGAGAACCCACAAGCCAGGCTTATCGCGAGCGCCCGCAACGACAAGCTCTTTGACGAAGCGGTGGTTCTGGTGCTCGGTGTTCGGTCAGTCGTACGAGAACGCCCCGAACTCGCAGGCAGTCAAGGACTACACGGAGCTCACGAACTGGTTCGCGGGAGGCGACGAGCCCGAGAGTGTCCAGAGCTTCACGTTTGAGCCGGATGTGCTTCGAGAGACGACACCTCGGCAGAGGGGCGTTTATCGGGGATGCATTGCCCTCATTCTTCGAAGCGAGGCTCGGGACTTCCACTCCGGCAATCGCATAACGGCCAGCATGGTTCTCGAGAAGAAGATCGACGACCACCACGTCTTTCCGAAGGGGTACTTGGTGGATGCTGATGTCAAGGTCACGGCAACGCTTCGGGATTGCATTCTCAATCGGACACTGATTGACAAGGAGACGAACATTCGAATCGGGAAGAAGGCACCGGTGGTCTACCTGGCTGAGATCGAGGCCGAACTGGGTGCCGACCGACTCGACAAGGTGCTCGAATCCCATCTCCTTCCGGGTGGGCAGGGCTCGACCTTGCGAGAGGGCCGCTTTGATGAGTTCCTCGACGAGAGACAGGAGCGGCTAGCGAAGGCAATCGAGGATGTGACGAGCGACTGAGCTCGGCCTGACCGCCGTCGCCGAGGGCCAACCGAAGCTGCGCAGAGTGTCTATTCCAAGAAGAAGGTCACCGGCTTCCCGTAGACCTTCGCGAAGCGCTCGAGCTCCACGACGTCGATGCGCCGCTCGCCGGCCTCGCACTTCGAGACGAAGGATTGCGGCTTCCCGAGGGCCTCCGCCGCCTCGACTTGCGTCAGTCCGGCCTCCTTCCGGGCCTGTCGCAGGAGGGCCAGCAGCCGGGCATATCGGGCCTCGTCGCGGGCGTCCTGGGCGTCGGCCGCCGCCTTCCGCGGCATCTCAGCGGCCCCCCCTGTTCTGGGGCAGGAGACGCCCGCAGTAGCGAAGATCCCAAAATGGGATATTTTGCTGTCTTCGACTCCAGGAAAGGAGGCCGCACATGGCTTCGCTCGAGTTCGTTCGTCGGCTCGGCCCGGACCCCCACGAGGCGGGTGACACGCCCGGCCTGGCAGGTTGCCCCGACGTCTGGGAGCTCTCGAACGGCGACTTTGCTGTCATCGGAATCCGGAGCACTTCTTCCCTCGGTCCTCGTCTCCCCGCGACCGCAAGCTGCGGGCCCGACGAGGAAATCGTACTGGTCCCGAGGCGGATCCTGACCGCGGCGCGAGAGGACCTTCCCTCGGAGTAGCGAATCATGGTATTCCGTTGTGTGGAAAACGCATCGCATTCCGCGAACGTGCACGAGGAGAATGATCCCAGCCTGGCTTGCCCATCATTGGTTCGAACTCATCCAGACGCTGGGAATCGTCACGGGGCTCGCGCTATCCGGCTGGTCCGCATGGGCCCAGCGCAGGGCACTTCGAATCGATGGCTTGGTGCGGTTCACGGAAGGGCATCGAGCGCTCTGGCAGGAGGTCTTTGACAAGCCCTCCCTGCTCCGCGTCACCGACCCCGGCGCCAACCTCGAGGCAACGCCTATCACGGGCGAGGAGCGGCTCTTCGTGATGCTCCTGGTCCTTCACCTGAACGCCGCGTTCGAGGCGACGCGCGCCGGGGCCATCACGCCAATCTGGGGACTGCAGAGCGATATCCGAGCCTTCTTCGCGCTCCCGATTCCTCGGGCCGTTTGGAATGATGCGAAGGGCTTCCAGAGCCCCGAGTTCAATGCCCTCATCGATGCGGAGCTCGTTCCTCAGGGCGTGATTCGGCCGTAGTTGCGGCTCGTGCGAGATTATCGAGGCGTAGCGAATGCCGGCTCGGTGTCGGCGCGGGACGCACGCTTGTCCCGTTTGAATACTCTCCGGCGCCACCCTGCTCTTGCGCCAGCGAGTTGAGCGATCCTGGATTGACCAATCACGGCCGCCGATAGGCTATGGACTGTTGTATGGAGTTGCTCGAAGTCGACAGCTCTTGGGGACTGTATGTAGCGCCGCTCGGCTACGGCGATGATGAACGCTTCGCCGCTCTCTTCCGCGAGACCTGGAACATGATTCCAGCCGAGCACCGGAGCTTGCTCAATGGCCTCTGGAGGGAGCGACGCGGCCCGAAAGATCTGCAAGGCGAAATGGCGCCAATCCCGCGCATCGCGCTACTGCCCCGGCAGTCTCCGGGCTTCGAGCAAGGTCCATCTGCGCACGCAGTAGCGCAGTCTCGGCTTCTCTACACCGAGATGGATTTCGCCGCTGAGTTGATAGATCGGATGCCGCCAAGATTGGTCCGGACGACGATCGCACATGAGCTGGCGCACGCTTTCCTGCACGTGCAGAGCAGCGGGCAGCACACGCTTGACGACTACTCGGCCGCAGAAGCTGACGCTCGGGAGTGGCTTCACTTTGGCTGGAAGCAGTCAGAGCCTGGAGACCTGTTCGACGAGTTCGAACTCGACGACTGGCTAGGGGCCAACGCCGAAGAGCTAGAAAGCGACTGACGGCCAGCAACCCTCGCGTTCTCGTATCGCGTCTAACTGCGGTCGAATTCGGCCGGCGAGCTTTCTCGAAAGGAGTGATAGCCGCCGTGCCGAGTCCACACGATGTGGTCGAGAAGCCGGATGCCCAGAATTCGACCTGCATCTCGCAGCCGGTCTGTCACTTCGGAGTCCTCTCGGCTCGGTGATGGGTCGCCAGACGGATGGTTGTGGAGCAGAAGCACCGAGACGGCACCGAGGAGAACGGCACTCTGGAAGACCTCGCGCGGGTGAACGAGCGACGCGGTCGCCGTACCAATGGAGACCACTGAGTGGCCAATGGGGCGGTGGCGGCCATCCAGATAGACGGCGAGGAAGTGCTCACGCGCGTCGTCTCGCACGATTCGTCGGGCGAGGTCGACGGCCCCGGCGGGCTCCCGAATAACGCTGGGAGCCCGCAGTGCGCGCCCTCGGTACTGCAGGACGACTTCGCGCACGCGCGTCGTCTCGCTGGCGGCTCGAGGCGCCTCTGTCTCCGGTTCGACTCGTGGAAGCGAGGCCTCGGCCCAAGGGTCGGGTTCTGCGCTTGGGGTCGGCTCGCTCGGAACTCCACCCGAGTCGGTAGGCCTTTCAGCCTCGGGACCATGTCCCATTACTCGACTGGGTCCCGGTCGGCGGCAACTCGGCGCCGAAGTTCCTCCTCCAGGTCGGCCATGCACTCCAACTCATACTCATCCGGTTTCGGCCCGCCCTGGGAGGTTTCGAGGACCGCGGCCTCTTCTGGGAATAGCCGCCAGAACAGCTCGCGATAGAGGAGCGTTCCGATTCGGCTCAGATGCGCGACCTCCGAGCCGCGAGAGAGGACCGCAAGAACTTCGGCGGTCGTACCACGGTCCATATCGTGGCCCTGCGCAGCTCGTTCCAGCATCTCGCGACAGTGAGCTCGGAAGACTTCGTCACCGAGTTCCTTGAGGACCGCGGTGGGGCAGAGATACGGAAAGGCCCCATCGATTTCGGCGGCCTTGTTGGGATATCTCGCGACCGCCGCGCGGATTTCTTCCTCGGCTACTTCCATTCGTCGAAACGCATTCGCGATTGCCCTCCCACACGCTGGCGGGAATAGGTCGGTGAGCGACGGAGTGTCGTCCTGAAAAGGAAACGGGCGTCTTGGAACTGTGCGGCCGCTCATTGTTCGACCCCCAAGTTCGGTTCCATCGGGTCCGACGGCGAAAGCGTCAGGAAAGCGGCCGCGTCGCACACGCAGCGAAGAACGGCAAAGAGGTCGTAGAGGCTAAAGGTGTGGCTATCTCTCCATTCGCCTGTCGTCTTGTCCTTGTAGCTTCCGGTGAGGCTGCAAGTGAAGAACGGTTCGCCTTCGTGTTCGTTCTGCCAAATCGCGCACGAGACTCTCCCATGGCGATACTTCTTTATTGGTGGGTTGTTGCTCATCGTTACTCCATCAGTGTTATGGCGTGAGTCGACCCAAGTGGCGCAACCTTTTTCGGGAGCGCCTCGGGAGAACACTTCTCCCGAGGTCGCGTCCCGATGCGGACTCGAATCACGCGGACCCAGCGGCCTGCTCAGCCTCTCGCGCTTGTGTGCGAATCCAGGACTGCGCCTCCAGCGCAACGCGCGCGAGTACGAGGCACTCGCGCTCTGCGAAAGAGACGGATTCCTGCCACCCACGCCCTTCGTCCAAGTAACTTCGCTTGAACGTGACGGAGTAGAAGGGGCTTCCGTCCTTCCGCTCGTTGCGCCAAATGGCGGCCTCGACTGCACCGACTCGAATCGCGTGAGTCGGCCGCTGACCGCGTGCTTCGGAATAACCTGACATGGCTCTCTCCCATTCGGGCTAGAGGCCCAGGAGAGAGACCATCTCGCTCCTGACATCCGCCCCCGAGACCCGGCGGGCTCGGGGGCGGATGTCGGCGCCAATTGGGTCACTCACACCCCATCAAGCCACGAAATCGATTCTTAATCAAACATCGTCTCGAGGTGTCTCCGTGGCGATAGGCGGCGGTGGATACGAACTCCGAAGGTTTCGTAACCTCAAAGACTGGCCAGGAGGAGGAAGGTGTGGAGGCGCCGAAGGGGTATCGGGAGATTATCGAGCGGGCCGAAGCGGCTGGTTGGTTGGTTGAGACGCTTTGGCGTGGAGAGGAGCAGCTGGAACTCCACGTAGAGGGAAAGGCTTTTCGCGACGAATACTGCGCGACTTTCATCTATGTGAAGGGCGAGACAGGGCGGTGGAGATTCCATGCCAGCTCGATAAGAGAGAAGCCATCTGGCCTCTCGGAGGAGAAGTGGCGGGCATATCGGAGCAATGACGTGAGGGACGGCAGGTGGACCGGGCAGCTCTATCGGCAAGGGCTGCTCGACCTGCTCGAGGAGCCTGCCCTCATCCGCCAATACCTCGAATGAGTCCTCGCACGGGCGTCCGTCGGCGCGCGACTCCATAGAACAGGCGCCTCTACGGCTATCGCCGAAAGGGGCACGCGCCCTTCCGGGCGCAAGCGCCCGGTCCCTTTCCCAGTCCTTAGCCCCCCGAACGGTAGGCCCTGTGGAAAACTCGCGGACGGCTAGCGCCGAAAGGGGCTTCGCCCCTTTCCAGCCGCTCACGCGGCCGGTCCCTATCCCCAGGAGCGGAATCGCCGCGGCGCACCTTTCCACAACCGGTTCGGTCGCTGCGGGACTTCGAGGTCCCTTCGCTTCCTCGCGGCCGTGGAAAGCTGCGCCACGACTTGCCGCTGATTCCTGGGCCGGCCCTGCGGGCCGAAAGGGGCGCGCCCCTTTCCGGGCGCGGGCGCCCGGTCCCTATCCCCCGTCTCGTTTCACTCGACACACCCCATGCACCTGGCGGTGCGCTCGTAAGGTGCTGATTTTGTGAAGAGTTTCTGTATGACAGCAGTGATTCTGTGTTGCTATCGTGTCGTCGTAACTATTTGAATTTGTGAAGGAAAAGCGTATGACAGCTAAGCGTCGCTCAAGGGCGGTTTCGGTGCGGCTGCCGCTTGGGCTGTATCACGAGCTCGAAGACGAACGCGAACGTTCGGACCTCACCTTGTCCGAGTTGATCGTTCGGATTCTCCGGAGTCACTCGAAGCGAAATGCGGGGGATGCGGGCCCACGGATGCGGGCACTCTCAGAGCGCGTTTCCAAGCTGGAGCGCGGCTTGCTCTTCCTGATTGCCCGCGACATCGATGGCAGCGGTCCTATGCCGCCCGGAGAAGACGCCGTCGCGAGAGCCCTCGAAATCCTGGGTGCCGCGCGCGACTAGTGCCCAAACTCGATCTCCGGTCCGGTCTGCTCCCGCTCGAGTTGGAGCTCTCGGGTGTGGACATAGAGCTCCTGCTCGATGACGGCGTGCAAGAGTTCAACGCCGAAGGCAGTCTGCCGAACCTTCGCGACGTCGAACGAAACAGCCTCGCGCGCCGGGTCGTGTCGGCTCCGTGCTCCGATGCTGAGCAGCCAATCTCCTCCGTCAGACTCAGTCGGATGGACCTCTACTCGGATCATCCACTGGTTCCCATAGAGCTTGTCGAGGTGGGCTTGGACGCTCTCTGCGAGTTCGTACGCCTCGTCAGGGGTGTTCGTTCCCATCGTTTGGTCCTTTCGCGCCGGACAAGGAATCTCCGGCAGGGGTCGGTTCTACAGTCTCTCGATAGAGGCTCTGGGCAAAGATGAGACCGCCGGAGACCAGAACTCCCGAATCGCCCGCTCCTGCCTCGCCATCAGCGGTCCGTTTCGGACGACGACGACGATTCTCAGGGATACAGGTCGAAGCTCGTCAACGAGTGGTTCTTCCGGGAGCTCCTTTCCCGAGTTCGAACCGTACGAGCGGTACAAGCTGCTGTTCTCCAATCCATCGGTGACGACGAGTACCTCGCCAGCCGGAGTCTCCCGCGCAGCGCGTATGGCGGACTCGAGAATCCTCGATTCCGAAAGTGAGCCCGCTTGTCGGAGTACATCTTCGACTGCTGCCCAGGCTGATTCGATTACTCGTTCCCGTTCTCGCTCGGCCACTCTCGAATTCGTCGTTCGGGATTCTCCCGGCAGGCAGCGATCAAAGACCGGGCGAAACGCTGCGGGTCCCACGCCATTCAGCGGTGCAATCCGGATTCGTGCTCCCGCAGGCGCAGAGGCGAACCGAGACCGAAGCCACTGACCGATCGCTCGGTGTTCGGGCAGCTGGTCCGTCGCATCGACCAAGACCGAGATGGTGGTCGGGACTTCGGGCGGACAACCGCGCTCATCTACACCGGACGTGCGTCCGGCGAGCAGCAGAACCGTTCCGAGAACAATGACCAGACCGATTCCGATCGACGCTGCGGCCCCTTCGGCGTCGTTCGTTGCGGCCGCCGCAAGTCGTCTGACCGTCTTGCGAAGCCTCTTCCCGAGAAGTTGGAAGCGCATCACCGACTCCTTTCTTGGGCGGTAACTCGGTCCTTCAGCCCTGCAAACGCCTCGATCGCCGCCCTCACATCGCGCTCAGCACCTGCGAGGAGCGCGTCGAGCTGTTCGCGCGACAGGCGAGCAGCGTCGGCGCTGGCTAGGCGCGCCTCCGTCCTTGACCTCATCTCGCTCAGCGCCCTGGTGACGCCAATCGGAACGAGCTCGGGAGCCACCCCGGCAGGCCGCGCTGCGGCATTTTGAAAGCCGGCCGGGTACTCGAGCAGTCGGGTCAACAGAGACCTCTGCTGCCGTTCGACCAGGGCGTTCGTCGTGCCAACGGCGTTCTCTAGGCTGGCGACCTGCGCATCGACCTTTCGGCCGTATCTCTCATGATCAGCGCGGAAGTCGGCGTACTCACTGAGAAGCTGGCGGGCCTCCTCCGAACGTTGAGCAAGCTGACCAGCGAAGACCCGCTCGTGCTGGCGAACCGCTTGCTCCCTCGCGGCCTTGAGGCGAGCCCATTCCGGGTCAACCCCGACCGTCTGCCAGCCCTCGAGGAAGCTGTAGGCGCCGCAGGCCAGCCCGACCAGAAGAGCCCCGAGCGACGCCAGATCAACGGGCGGGTCAAGGAACAGAAGCTGCTCTGGGGCAACCTCCGCAAGACCCGCCCCGCGGAACCAGAGGACGACGACCTGGCCCGCGAGAACCGCTGCTACCCAACCCGCTCGAACAGCAGCCTTGCTCAACCCATTCCTGGCGCCCACCCGAGCATGAGCATCCAGGATGCCAAGAATTCCGGGGAGGACAGCGGCCACCACAACGAAGAGGAGAGAACTGCCGAAGGCCGTCAGGAGGTCTGGTGCATGGTCCCGGAACAGGAAGAGCGTAAGAAAGAAATCGAGCACTGCGATCAGCGCGAAGCGCTTGAAGGCTCGGCCCCGTTGGGTTGTCGCTGGTTCAGCCGCGTAGCCATGCATTCGAAGATGGCTGTCAGCGGCCCGAACTGACTCGGCGGCTGTACGTGCGGAAGGTGCAATGTCCTCGCGCATCTCGTGAAACGAAGCGCGAATTCCAGAGCGCCAGACCCCAGCAAGCTCGTTCCAGCTCTCCGGCTCCGGCAGCTTCGCCAGTCGTGCGTGGACCCGGGCGTGAACGGCGCGTTCGCGCTGTTCGCGGCGATGGATGATTTGCTGGGCTCTTCTGGCGAGTGCAGATCCGACGATGAGCCTCGGAACATCTGCCGGCTCGTGGCGAATCGCGACACTGCCAACTGCATTCTCGTGAGTAGACATGGCTTACTCCTTCACTTGGTCACCGAGAGGTCGTCGAGCGTGAGTCCGCGTTCGAGGCAGTCCTCGACCCACTTGGGTTTGCGCCCGCGCCCGCTCCAGGTATTGGCGGCGTCCTCTGGATCTCGGTACTGGACGGTCGCGGCCGACTTTGTCTTTTTCGGCTTCGCGAGGACTTCGGCCAGGGTCAGGCCGCTCTCCTCAGCTGCCTGGCGGTATTCCTCGCGGAGCCTCTCCGCTGTCTTCTTCTTGACGGTCTCGAGTGCTGCCTCGAGATCGCTCTTCAGCTTGACGAGCTCCGTGTAGGAGTAGTCGTCGACCAGCTCTTCGTACGTGGGTGTTTCCTTCATTGGTTTTCTCCGTCTTGATCTTCGAACTCATCGTGGTCGGCCAGGTACTGGTAGGCCTCCGGTGCGTATTCGCGAACTAGTTCGTCGAACGACTTGCGCTCCGAAGGATCGAGCGTTGTCGGTACTTCGGCGGGGTCCAGGTGCGGCGGCTGTGGAATACCAAGCCGCAAGTAGTCGTTGGCATCCCACGGCTTGAGCTCAAGGGGATTCGGCCAGTCCTCGTAGGTCTCGCAGTGCGAGCTATGCGGGAGAAGTCGTTCGCGAAGTTTTCGCCCGTTCAACCGGGCGCGGAATCGGCCGACCTCGGGCATCGAAACGACTGCAGTCATTCCACCTTCGAACGAGCACCTTGGGAGATCCTGCAGTTCTCCAGGCTGGAAGATCCTGGTGAGTGCGTGCGTTCGGCTCGTACTGGTCCCGGTGCCGGTGCGCTGCAAGCCGATATCGCCGGGCCCCCACTGCTCGGACTCGTTCTCAACCTCGTGGAGGATCTCCATCTCGCCGAGGAGCTTGCTCGCAGCTTCGGCAGCCGCCGTTCCACTCTGCTTGAACACGACGATGTTCTCGAGGTGGCTGGACAGCTGGTGCGCCTGGTCCTCTCCGTAGTTCACCTTCAGCTGCAGGAACGACTGGTAGGCAAGCGCGAACCGAATGCCTTTCTGGCGCGCCTGCGATAGAGGAGTCGACAGAATCGAGGGTTCGTCGCGCTTGTTTCCGCTCTCGAGAGTCCCTGCCTCGTCGAGCACGTACCAGGTCTCGCCTCGTGGGTGCTGCATGTTCAGGCTGAGCATTCGCTGAACCAGACCACTCCACATTCTGCCGAGCAGCTCTTCGTTGTCGTCGTCGCCACCCAGGTAGACGATTCCGGGAGTTCTTCCCTCTGCCCAAGCCCGAAGCTCCACTCGCTTCGGGGCATGCTCCCATCCGACTGCTTGGTGCCAGCCGGCCGCCAGCGGCTCGAATTCGCGCAGGTACGCAATGAGAGTTCCGCATACGTACGCGGCCTGTCGCTCGGAGAGATGGAGGAAGACCTGCGCGAGGCCTCGGGTCTCGGCAAGCTGATCCAAGATATGCGTCAAGACTTCGGGGCTGCGAATCGCGAGGAGTACGTCCCTGAAGTCCCAGAACTCATCTTCGTCCGAGAGCTTCGCGAACGCGAACATCACCGCAGCGAGGACGAGGCGTGCAGCGTTTCGCCAGTAGATGCCGTCTCCCCCAGCCGGCACTCCGCGAATCCAGGACTCGGCGAGAGCCTGGGCGTGCTTTTGCTGCTGGACGAGGTCCGAAAGAACCGGGTTGGAACAGCGCGAGTCGAACGGGCTCAGAACGTAGATGGGGCACGGACGGGGCTCGGCGACTGCGGCCGTGTAGCGCTCCACCATCTCGACCGTGGAGTTGAGGAGGTTGTAGTCGCTTGTCCGTGACTTGGGGTCGCTGATGACGATTCGAGCGACGAGGCCACCGGACACGAGGGTGTGGACCAGGTGTTGGATCAGGAGGCGCAGGCTCAGGGTCTTGCCTGAACCCTGTGAGCCGAGAAGCAAGATGCCGAAGCGTCCGACCGAATCGGGCACCCAAACAGGTCCGACGTGAACGGGATAGTTGCGGTCGCGGCTCCGAACCGCCCTGAGACGGTCTCGCCAATCGTCTGCAGCCAGGCGATCGGAAGCGCCGCCAATCCAGTGTCGCCCGTAGAGCGACGGACTCTGCGGAGGAGTCCGGGGGAGGACGATCTCGAGCAGGAGTCCTGTGGCGAGGGACGCGATGGCCGCGCCCTGGGCCAGCTGGCGCGCGAGGTCGCGTTCCTGGCCTGTTGGAGACTCCGCGTAGAGCAGGAACAGAAAGGCGCCAATGGCGACTGCAGCCATGACCCCGGTGGCGACACCGAGCGTGATTCGCAGCTTGCGCATCGCTACGAGACCTCCGGCTCAGGCTCGCGCTTCAAGCTGTCTGCAAGCGCTCGCGGAAGTTCTTGCTCCGGCCGCGGGCGGAGCCGGGGGAGGGCGACGTCGCCGTAGACGCCCTGCTCCCTACCGAGGAAGACGACACGTGCGCCGTGTCGGTGCGTCGCATCGATCAGGGCGCTGATCTCGCTCGCAGTGAGCTTGTGAGCTTCATCTACGAGGACGACGCTCCTGCGCCCGATCTCGAGAGGGCGGCGATCGGAAGACCATGCCAGGTAGCGATTCGCGCGCTCTGTGATGGCGCCCAGCGCTCGGGCTGCATCTCGCAGCCACGCCGGAGGAAGGGGCCCTCTGTGAAAGTGGCCGCGATCAAGGTTCGATTGGAACTTGGAGAGGGTCGTGGCCTCGACCTCCGAGCCTCGGACCTTCGTCTCGTCGTCCCGTTCTCGCCGCGACTCGCGCGCGAGGGCTTCGGCGCCGCGCTTGGACCTGGTGACAAGAACGACGTGTGTCCCCTCACGGCGGAGAGATCGGGCGATTTCATACGACGCGGCCCAGCGGGTCGAGTCAGACCGCAGGCAGAGCACTCGGCCGGCGCGGTCTCCTGCTTCTCGTTGCAGGACTTCTCGTAGCTGTCTGCGGCTCTTTTGAGCAGCCGAGGTCCGGTAGAACTCTCTGCCATTCTCGTCCGTGATCCGGACGACTGCGGGTCCATTCAGGAAGCTATTGACTGCCCACGCTACGTCGGTAGTCGACATCGGATCGCCGATGGCCTTGTCGTAGGCTCGACAGAGCAGCTCTTCGCGATCGAAGTGCGGCTTGTACTCGGAGAGGAGGTTCGCTTCGCGCTTAATCATTGCGCTGATGAGCCTCCGCTGGTTCGGGGTGGGTTGGTCACGGCGAGGCTGCGTGTCTTCGGGTTCAGAACCAGGCCAATGAATCTCATGGCCCAGCGCGTCGGCTTGGGCCTTCCAGTTCGCGAGCAGCTCGATTCGAGGCGGTGGCTTGACTTTCGAAAGCCGCGTGGCGAGAGCCGCTTTTTCGGATGCAGCCGGACCAGAGACTCCCTGTCGAGCGAGCTCTCGCTTGATCTCCTTGCGCCTCTTAGAGAACTGACGCTCGAGCTCGATTGGAATACAGGTGAGTCGGAATCCGCGCTGCTTGTCGAGCGGCAGGACATCGAAGCCAAGCTTCCCAAGTCGCTGCGCCAGCTGATAGCGGTAGATCGACGTGAGAAGAAGCTGGTGTTCGTAGAAGCACTTCGATACGAACGCGCCGGTGGAGCCATCCGGGCGGAGCGCCACGTTTGGTGCCACGCAATGAGTGTGGAGTTGAGGATCTGGGAGGTGGTTGTCGACGCGCCGGGCGGTCCCGTGCTCGAATATCGCGAACGTGAGCCGCGCTGGTACCACACGCCGGCCAGCCTTCCCCATTCGAGACCGTCCTGCGATCGCTTCGGCAACACCGAGCATGTGTACGACGGATTGCGAATGTGCTTCCCGGATCTGATCGCGAAGTTCGGGGGGCGCCAAGGCCGCGGCGACAGAGACTGACTTTGGGGCAGACACCGTGAGGTCGTACCCCGGGATGCGACCCTTGCTGCCGGCGTTCTGTACCAGGCCATCACCAGTTTCGGGGTCGAAGCCGAGTAGCAGGCTTCGAAGGAGCGGCCGAGTGACGGGACCCGCGTAGATGCCCACAAGAGTGCCAGGCGGTTCGCCTCCCTTGAGGTAGTAGTCCTCGACCTGCAGGCCAACGTAGTAGTGCTCGCAGCCCGTCTTGAGCTTCTTGATCGACAGCACACGATCAGCTCTCCGCCCGGTCAGGCAGGGAGTCCAGCCAGACCTCGTCCGCTACCCCACGAGGAAGCAGGTCGGCTCGCTCGATTGCATCCGCGATCCGGCGCGAGGCTTCTGCGTTCTGGCGGACTGCAAGGAGGAGCTCACCCAGGAGTTCCGCATTGGCACTGCTCGGCGGCGCAATCTCATCGGCGCTGGGCGTAGCCTGCTGATCGAGCGCATCGAGGCCGCGCTCGATCAGAAGGCTGATCATCGCGTTCCTGCTTACGCTCCCGGGCGCGATGGCGCTCGACGCTTCCTCGACAGCCTGGTCGAGGCGACGCCGAAGGTGCGCTTTCAGGCGAATCGTCGTGACGACGGAGGCGGGGCCCGCTTCGTTCGGCTTGTTCATCTTCACGAGCCACCCCCTACTTCGCGCTCTGGGTGGCAACGTTCGGCTTCAGCTCGGGCAGGGGCGGTGCCGGTCCGGGACGCGGGTCGAGGGTGGAGAGCATCGGCTGGACGAAGGCGAGAACCGCCTGGCCGTCTGCCCGCACATCGAGCGCGAAGGAGATGACGGTGCTCAGCGCAAGCGTCTTCTCACGGAGGCGCTGCATGTTGACTGCGACGTAGTCGACGAGCTCGAGGTCCTCGTCAAACGCGACGTCTGTATTCGCAGCAGCGAGGTAGTGCCGAACCCCGTGCAGTTCCTCAAGGAAGCCATGGGTGACATCGGCGACCCACTCGGCGAGTGCAATGACGTGTCGATAGGCCTGCCGGTCGGTGTAGAGCGTGGGCTCCCAGTGATTTCGGACGTGGCTGACCGGCACGCCTGCCGCCGCCAGCTCGCGGGCGACGATGCTGCGCAGGCGCGCGCCGCTGAAACCGTCGCCGTACTGGAGAAGAATCTCGAGGACAGTGGCGACGCGATTCAACCGAAAGAGACTTGCCGCAATCGGCGGGATGAAGTCGGGCGACCCGAAGTACGCCGGGAGATCAGAGCGACGAAAAGTGGACTCGAAGAGCTCGCCCAGGCTGGACTGCGAATTCTCAGTGATCTCGCAGAGCAGGCCAGCATAGAGCGCGATGATGCTGGCGGAGGGCGGGTTGAGCGCTTCGAGGCTGGAGGAGTCCTCGTGGCTCGGGGGCGGCAGGCTGCCGGACTCGGGGAATTCGATCGAAGTCATGGGACAAGCACCTCAGCCAGGCGCTTGCCTGACTCGTGAGGTCGCTGTGTCCCGCTTCGAGCTCACCCTGCGGCGGGGGATGCGACGTTTCGTTTGACTTTTACCCTATTGCACGAAACGGATCGAGGCAAGCCCGGCCGCCGGCACGGCCGAAAAGCTATTCAGGCTCGATGACTTCGCTCCGTGCGCGTTCGAGCTGGCGACGCCATTCGCGTACGCGAAACGTCCGGTCGGTCGCCTCGGCGACGTCGACGGGCGTCGCCCGCTCCCAGAAAGCAAGACGCTCCTTCGCGCCCACCACGGGCTCGGCCCGCCAGCCGCCTTCGGGGGCTGTCGCAGGTGCCTCCCGTAGCGACTGGTCGGCAACCTCGACGATGTCCCTCGCGATGTTGCCGACGGTCCTGCGGAACTGTCCGCTGGAAGGGCTGAGTTTGTTGTCTCGAATGCTCTTCACCCAGCCGGTCGTGAGAAAGGGGGCCTGCACAGTCACGCCGAGTTCGATGGATTCGTTGGATTCCGAACCCGGATGCAGGGCGAGCGGATAGAAGATGAACAGCCCGTCCTCCGAGACCTGAAAGATGTTCTCCATGAACGGTAGGTTGACTTCGGTCGTCTTGGAGAAGGGCTCGAGAATGATCTCAAGCAGTCGGTCCATCGTGTCCTCGATGGTGCCGGTGACGTCAATTCGCACCCATGCATCGAGGTCTCGAGGAGATACGCCGCTCTTCCAGCCCTGTGGGCGAATCAACGTCAGCTCATCCACAGTACCCGCCAAGTGGAGTTCGCCCTCGTCCGGCGAGAACGTGGGTCGGAATCGCGGGCGCTTCGGGTCCGCGTAGATGCAAACAGTCCACCGTGGGTCCATCTCTGGCGACATCGTTTCGATCTGTTCTCCAGAATCGGCCGTATACGACCCGTCGAAGAGCACGTCGAGCAGGCGGTGGGAATAGCGCTTGTAGGGCGACCAGCTGCGCTCACCATGCGCGTGGTTTTCGGGCATCCACGAGTGCGCGCCGAAATCGGGCCTTAGGCGATTTACGACGTCAACGCCGGAGTGGGATCCATGGGCCACCGCGGGCGGTTGGTAGCTTGAATCCCAGTCTTGCCGGGGAACGAAATCGCCGAGATCTTGGCGCTTGGCCAGGGCACCGACCGCGAAGAGAAAGCCCATCGCGTCGTCACGCGGCTCCAGGAACCAAGGGGACGCGAACCGGGCGGCGACGTCGAAGCGGCCGTCGAGCGCAACGAGATACACGCGGAGCCCCCACGGCAGCGGCGCCTCCTCTTCGAGTACCAGCTGAATCTCAAGTTGCCCGCCGAACTCCTGGCGCGTTCGCTCTTCGAGTTCTCGCAGACGCGATCGGTAGTCGGTCATCGCTGAGTCCTGCTCCTCGATCTGCCTCGCCTGCATCCGAATCCGACGAGTTCTAGGCGAACTCGTCCCACACGCTAGGTGTAACGCCAAGCACTGGAGCGGTGCCAGATCAAGTCCCGCCCTGCAGACCATATGCCCTGCGAGCTGCGCGCGCGGAATCGCCATACGGGTGCGGGAGGCGACTATCAGCGTTGACTCCGATTCGGGCCATGGGAAGGCGCGCTGCCTGGCGTCGCTTCTTTCCGGGCCCGACCGGACAACGGAACCCGCCCGGCGCCCCAGCGGGGCGGGCACTTGACGTAATCATGATACAGAGTTACGTAACCAAAGAGCGACGGCGGCCTTGTCGTCTCCCTCGGAGGGTTGCCAATGCCGATCTCGAACGCCGAGAAGCAAGCCCGCTTCCGGAAGAAAGAGCAGTTCAACAAGTACGTCAGTGAGGTCTCCCGCGATTGCCAGTTCATCGCGGGGTCGAAGCCCTACCTGCGCAGCACTTTCGGCGACATCGATTCGCAGCTCCGCGAGGCAGCCAGCCTTCCGAGTGGCTGGACGGACGAGGACCTCGCTCGGGCCTCCATGCGGGTCCGGAATATCCACGGCGATGTACTTGGCGCCGTCGACCAACTTGGCGCCGACGTGGAGGACGCAAGGAACGCGCGTCAAGCGTTCATGGCGAGCCCCAATGCGAGGAAGTGGCTGGCGGAGAACGAGAAGGCCAAGCGCGACACAATCGCTCTCGCCGGCCATCTGGTCTCGGCGTTGGAGCTCTCCCAGCTTCCGAACGAGGAGCGCGCAGCTGCGCTCATGGAGGCCGCCAGACACGTCGGGCGCTCGTTGGCGAACTCGAGCTCGAACGGTCAGTCAGATGCCGCGGCCGTGTGCCTGGCTGCTGTAAACCCGCACTACGGGCGTCCTGGTTGGTTCGTCGAGCGTTTCGCTAGCTGGCTTCGGCGTCGTGTGGACGACGAGACCAGAGAAGCTCTGGCCGCGCGCCTGGTGCGGGCTGGGGGAGAACTCTGATATGAGCTTCGTCGACGTCGATATCTTCGGGCGGGAGGCTGACTGCAACTATCGCGGCGAGGAGTACGCGGTGCGGGACAATGGCGCGGTTCTTCGTCGTTCTCGGCAGGGAAAACGAAGGCGGCCGCTCGACGAGAAATGGACGTTCGGTAGGCCTTGCGCCCACAGTGGCTACATGGTCATTTCGGAGCACGTCGTTCATCGGATCATTGCGACGGCATTTCATGGCCCGCAGCCGACCAAGGACCACGTCGTTGACCACATCGATGCGAACCGCCGCAATAATCGCCCCGAGAACCTGCGATGGGTTACGCGACTAGAGAACATCCTTCTGAACCCAATCACGGCAAAGCGCGTGGAGCACCACTACGGCAGCATTGAGAACTTCCTCGCCGACCCGAGCAGACCCCGCCACGGGACTCTGGCAAAGGACTTCGACTGGATGCGAACGGTGACGCCAGCCGAGGCAGCGTACAGCCGCAAGCGGCTCCTCGATTGGGCGAAGTCCGACAGTCCTTCGAAGGGTGGAACGCTCGGTGACTGGGTTTTCGGCCCACGCCCGGAGCCGGTGGCGGAAGAATCGGAAGCACTCGTTGAGTCGCTGACACCCGGCGCGGTGCAGCGAAACTGGCGTCTCCCAGCTGAGTTCCCGCGCTCCCCGCAAGACGGTCAAGTGGAGACCCTGGAAGCCTATTTCGGCAATCTCGAGGAAGGCGAAGTCTTCGCCGTCTCTCGCTTCGGTGGAACCAAGGTCGTAAAGACCGCGCTGGCCTCCGACAACGCCGCGCTGTTCGTTCTAGGGGAGCAGGGAGAAGGCGCGGTCAAGCCGTGGTCGCTCGCAAAGGTGACGTACGAGGGCGGCAAGTTCGTTCACGAGAGCCGCGGCACCTTCTTCGCGTTCGAGGGCGCGGAGAAGCAGTTCACGCTGATCCAGGGGTTGTCCTGGGAGGGTGGCGATTCGATCGACGACTACTGCTGACGGATTCGCGCAGTTGCGTTCTGAGGCACCCTTGAGGCACCTTTTTCGGCTCTAAGTATCTGATTTTGCTATTGTGAGCGCGGGTTCGATTCCCGCCGCCTCCACCATCGATTCAGCAACTTCGGTGAGTTGCGTTCGGAATCGCGCTCCCGTGGAAACCCGCAAACCGCCACTCGAAACGCCAAACGATCCGCGGTGTTGCACCTGCGGCGATCGAGCGCGGGACAGGCGAGGGCGCACGACCGGTCTGCCCGGACAAAGCCGTCTTGATGCGGCTCGCTTCAGCGTCCCACGCGTTGGGGATACGGAGAAGCTCAGCTCAAACGTTTCGGCAGAGTTCGCCCTGGCGGAACTCGGCTTCGAAGCAGCCGTCTTCGGCGCAGACCGTATTGCATTCGACTTGACAGTCCCGGGGGCTGTCTTCGCACGATTCGATGGGATCGCCTTCCCCGTCGCTGCACGTGACGAAGCAATTCGCGATCCCGTCGCCGGCGTTGTCCCGAGCCGAACCGCCACAACCGAGTGCGAGGACCAGTGCGACGAGCATTGCGAGTCCCATTTGGATCTTCATCGTCAAGACTCCTTGATCAGAAGTGCGGAGACGCCTGGGCGCCACCCTCGATTCATTCCCCAGCCGCGAGGAAGGCCGTTTGTATTGTCCATCCCCTCGACTCGTGAGCAGGATGTCGAAGCGAGGAGGGGGCGACGATTGCAACCGTGAGAGGCTTCAGGGCAATCGCGGCTGCAGCTCGCTGCGGTGCGGTTCGGAATCCGATTCCACGGCCGTTGGTTGGCTCGCCTCTTGCTGAGGCCGGCCGGGATGCACCGCTCGAGAGCCCGTCGAGAAAAGTCGATCTGGGGCGGCATGCAACCTCGCTCTCAGACGCGCTTCGAGCAGGCCAGCTGGAAGAACTACGGCCCAGCGGACTCGAAGCTGGCCCTGGTGTTCTTGATGTCATCCATGTTGTCGCGGGCCCAGTAGACGAGCGGTTTGAAGTGATCCACCAGTTCGCGACCGCGGTCCGTCAGTTCATAGGAAACGGCCAGCGGCGGGCCCGGAAGTACCGTTCTGGTGAGATAGCCATCGCGCTCGAGTCCACGAAGGTTCTCCGTGAGCACGCGTTGGGTGACGTCACCGATCGCACGCTTGACCTCGCCGAACCGAAGGGCGCCGTCTTCGAGCGCCAACATGATGATCAGTCTCCACTTTCCCATCACGTTGCTCAGCACACTCCTGATGGGGCACGCGTCCGATTCCTCTTTGTCATTGCAGGTGATGGGGATCATGTCGCCGGCCTCCGACTGCGGGGGTATGCCCCGGGATACTTGGTCACTTATAAGTGCGTAATTGTAACCAAGTATCACAACGATACCTTGCCGCGACCCAACAGTAAGAGAGGTCGTTTCGGTGAGAAGATTTTGGACTTTGAGGCCCGGGGGCGGTTTTGAAACGCTCCAGCTGAACGGGAGCGCGGAGCGCGATCTCGGGCCCGGAGATGTTCGCGTATCCCTGCGAGCCAACTCCTTGAACAGCCGCGATGCGATGGCCGCGATGGGCCAATCGCCGCTCCCGCTCCCGGAGGAGATCGTCCCCGTCTCCGATGGCGCCGGTGTCGTGACAGAGATCGGCGAGGCGGTCACTGCGTTCGCGATCGGGGATCGCGTGGTGATCGCATTCAACCCGCTCCACCAGGACGGACCCTTCCGAGACAGCATGGCGTCGGGGGCGCTGGGCGAACTGCGACCGGGTGTCCTCGCCAGTGAGGTCGTTCTCGAGGAAAGCGCACTCGTCCATCTGCCGGACAGCGTCTCCTTCGAACAGGCGGCCTGTCTTCCCTGCGTGGCCGTGACGGCGTGGAACGCGCTCTTCGAGCTGGGCCCGCTTCTGCCGGGGCAGACCGTTGTCGCGGTGGGAACGGGGATGGTGGCCCTGACGGCGGTCGGGTTGGCGAAGGCAGCCGGTGCCCGGGTCGGCATTACGTCATCGGATGATCGCAAGCTGGAGCGCGTTCGGGCGCTTGGTGCCGACTTCACCGTCAATTATCGGGAACGTTCCGACTGGTCGACGGCAGTGCGGGAGCTCACCGGTGGCCAAGGCGCCGATGTGATCTTGGAGACAGCGGGACCCCCGTCCATCGCGCAATCCATCAAGGCGTGCGGCCAGGGTGGTCGCGTGATGCAGATCGGTTTCAAGGCTGCGGAGGGTCCGCCCATCGAAGTCATCGATCTCCTGATGAACGGCGCCCGGCTGCTTCCGGTGATGGTGGGCTCACGCGCTGTGCTGGAACGAGTCGTTGCAGCGACCGCGTTCCACGATCTCCGAGTTCCCATCAACGAGCGTTTCGCTTTCGACGAAGCGCCCAGCGCCTTTGCAGCGTTCATGTCGCCGAAGAGCTTCGGCAAGACACTCATTCTCCACGACCACGAGGAAACCGTTCAATGAATTCGATTCTCCAGGACAAGACTGCCCTTGTTACAGGTGGCAGCAGAGGGATCGGTGCTGCCATTGCCCGACGCCTGGCGGCCGACGGGGCGAGCGTTGTGCTGACCTATGCCGGATCCAAAGCGGCCGCCGAGGGCGTTGTCGAAGAAATTCTGAGCAGCGGCGGCAAGGCGCGCGCCATCCAGGCCAACGCTCGGGAGCCCGGCTCCGGAACGATGGCCGTCGACGATGTGATGACTGTCGAGGGATCGCTGGACATCCTCGTCAACAACGCCGGCGTGAACATCATGAAGCCGCTACAGGCGATCGAAGACGAAGACTACGAAACCGTCTTCGGTGTCAACGTGAAGGGAACGCTCGACGTCGTGCGCGCCGCCGCGGCGCACATGACGGAAGGGGGCCGGATCGTGGTCGTGACCGCCACGATCGCCAACGGGTTCTTCGCACCGGCGCTCGGGCTCTACGGGGCGAGCAAGGCGGCGGCGAACGCTTTCGTGCAGGGCTGGTCCCGAGATCTCGGTCCCAGGGGCATCACGATCAACGCCGTTGTTCCTGGCCCTATCGATACCGACATGAACCCCGAGGCCAGTGAGCTGGGGCAGCGGCTCCACGATCTGGTCCCGCTGGGCCGTCATGGGACTCCGGATGAGGTTGCGGCCCTCGCTGCGTTTCTCGCGGGACCGGAATCCTCATTCATTACCGGCGCTCTGATGATCATCGACGGGGGCATGAATGTTTGAGTTCGTATCGAGACTGCAAAAACAGCCGGGATTGAATCTCGGTTTCCTGCTGGTGCTTTCGATCGCGCTTCCACTCCCGCAACCCACGTATGCCGAAGCAACGAAGGGAAATGCCATGAACGAAGCTTTAGCCCCGACCGAGAGCTCGCAGAAAGCCGTCCTTCGGAAGGCCATGGACGCGTTGTTCAAACACTTCGACGAGGACGCCATGCGGCGCCTCTATCGGGAGGACTACATCCAGCACAACCCCAATGTCCCGACGGGCATCGAACCCGTGATCGGGTTGCTCCCGGCTCTGAAAGAAGCGGGATTCGACTATGAGACCCACCGCATGATCGAGGACGGCGACCTCGTTCTCACCCACACCACCTACAGCAACGCCCATGTCTTCGGTGCGGAAACCGTCGTCGCGTTCGACATCTGGCGAATGGAACGCGGCCAGGTTGCCGAGCACTGGGACGCGATCATTCCCTACTACTCGGAAACCGCCAGCGGTCGCAGCCAGACCGGCGGCATGACCGAGGTCGTCGATCGGGATCAGACGGAGGCCAACAAGCGGCTCGTCGAGACCTTCGTTGCGGAAGTTCTCATCAAGGGCGATGTGGCCCGAATGTCAGAGTTCTTCCTGGACGGACGCTATGACCAGCACAATCCGGTCGTGAAAGATGGGCCGGAGGCTCTCGCCGATGCATTGCAGGAGATCACCAATAATCGCATCCATCGCGTGATCGGTGAAGGAAACTTCGTCCTGACCCAGAGCGAAGGAGCGTGGAACGGAAAGCCCATGGCCATCTACGACCTGTTCCGCGTCGAGGACGGATACATCGTCGAGCACTGGGACGTCCTGCAGGAGATCCCCGGTGAAATGGCACACGAGAACGGGATGTTCTGATCGAACGACCTTCCGACTCGGGAACCAAGGGGGCCACCGCCGGACGAGGGCCCCGACGGTCCGCCAACGGGTCGTCACGACGCATCCAGCGCAATCCAGGTCGAGCCCAGCAAGATGGTCAGCAGCGTCGCCGCGATCCCCATCACGCGAAACGCCAGGGGCGACTTCGATTGGACCGAAGTGGTGAACAACCCGGCCAATGACGAGCGTCGTTCCGAGAGCATGAACCCACGCGTCGGACGCCTGCATCGGTCGCGCTGACCCGTGCGCATCGCAGTTCGGAACCGGGACAAACGGCACGCCGGGAGAGATTCGAATCCCCGCCACTCGGGTTCGAAGCCTCATACGCGACGCGGTTCGGGTTCTGCATCATGCGCGGTATCGGTGGTTTCGCCGACTCCGCACCTCCTCCGCACCTCCATTCGAAAGCCTAAGTGTCTGAATCTGGTCCGCTCTCGTCAGTTGGCCCGCGGGTTCGATTCCCGCCGCCTCCACCAATTCATCAACGAAGAAGCAACCACTTGCGTGGCTGCTTCTTCGTTTGAGGCACGTCTGAGGCAAAGCCGTCAGGGAGATCGGGACGAAAGACGGCTCGGTCGCGTAGAGCATCGGCCGTCGAACTCGAGGGCAATCTGCGAGCGATGAGCGAGTAGATCGGATGAGCATCTCGGTGATCTGCCGCGCAGATCAATGAGACGCGAAGGAAATCGGGTTCGAATCCCTCCCGATGCGCCAGCGAACTCGCGGGTTGACCGCACTGCACCACCGAGCCTCAGGCACCGCAGCAGGGGCTCAGGATCGCGAGCGCAACGTTCTCCATCGGTTTCACTTCTCGGCGACGCGACGGTGACGGCGCCGAGCCCGTCACCGTAGACGGGGCCGCTCAGCCCCCAACCAGTTCCCGGTGCATCCCGATCCCGACGATGCTGCCGACCACGCTGGCGAGCACCAGGCCGACCCCGACCTTCGATCCGCGGCCGACGCACCCGTCGACAAGGCGGTCGTGAATCGGGACCACGAGGACGAGCAGCAGCCAGGTCACGTGGGTGACCGCCATGTCGAGTCCAAACGCGAACACGACGCGGTTGAATGCTGGAGGGATGAGCGCGAGGGACGCGAAGGTCATCAGACGCTTGTGGAACGCGCCGTCGCGACGTTGCAGCATCGCGAGCGCATAGCAGACGAAGAAGAGGATCAGGTTCAAGACGCCCGGGAAGAAGGCGAAGAAAAAGTCGGTCCGCTCGAAGAACTCGAAGCTGATCACGACGCCGCTGATCAAGACGACGACGGCGAGCGGGAGGCTGGCGAGACCGAAGGAGCGGTGGAGCCGCAGCTGCCGCTGCGAGATCAAGATCGCCTGGAGCGGAACCCACGCCAGCCACAACCCACTGCTCAATGCGTGGATGGTCAGCCAGGCTCGCATCGGCGGCAGGTTCTCCGCGTCCAGGGATGCCCGCAGCCCAAATCCGCCGACAGCCAGCAGGAACAGCAGGACGCCGAACCAGAAGAAGAAGCCCGGTCTCTTCAGGGAGCCCCCCTTTCGAATCGCTGCCATATTTATAGCATGCTATAAATCAGTGACTATGGAGGCTCGCCACGACTCGAAGCAAGCGGGGCGCCAGAGGATCCTCGAGGCCGCGTTGGAGCTGCTCGCCAGAGGCGTCGCAGTCCACTCACGATGCAGGAGCTCGCTCGGGCGGCGATCTCACGTCGTTCTCGAAAGTGCCGATCTCGCGCATGCGCAGTGGGCTCGAAGCGGCCGTCGCCGCGGGGCTGATCGGCGACGAGATCTCGCCCGCAGTGTTGGCGCGACCGATCCGCGTCTCGAACGTGGGCGCGTTCCAGTTGTGGCCAGCCGGCGAGGTCGACGCCAAGGGGCTTCGCCGCGACCTGGTTGTCGGGCTCGGGGTCTCCCTACTCGCCGTCGCGAAACCGGCGGCGCGGGTTCGCATCCTCGCGCAAGTACGTGCGGCCCAACGCACTCCGAGGCGTCGCCGTCCCCGCGCTCGCGCCAACCGGCGTGCCCAGGCCCACACCGACCTTCCAAAGGAGTCTCCATGGCCCGCATCTCGAGACAGAACCCCTCCCGCCGAGACCTCCTGAAGGTGACGCTGCTTGCGTTGCTCGCGGCCCCGCTCTCGGCGTGCGAGCGATTCGGCCGTTGGATGGCAACCGCGGACAACTCGGGTTTCGACCCCACCAGCTATAGCTTCGAGACCTCGGAGGTCTGTGCGCTGAATGCCGAGGCGATCCGCGGCCCCTTCTTCATCCCGAAGACGCTGGTCCGCCGGAACATCGCGGAAGAAAGGCCCGGCGTTCCACTTCGCGTGCGCTTCAAGGTCGTCGACGTGCCTGGCTGTCGGCCTCTCGAAGGCATGCCGGTGGAGATCTGGCACTGCGATGCGACCGGCCTCTACAGCGGATACCCCTCCTACCCGCCGGACCAGTTCCCGCGCGTCATGCCTGAAGGGATCTACGAGCCCGAGGAAGAGGAACGCTTCTGCCGCGGCGTCCAGTTCAGCGATGCCGAGGGCATGGTCGAGTTCGAGACCATCTACCCGGGCTGGTACACGCCCCGACCGCCGCACATCCACGTCCGGGTCTCCAGGCCCGGCGACGCAGAACTCTCATACGACGATCCGCGTGTGGTGCTGACGAACCAGGTCTACTTCCCGGACGCGCTCTCGTCCGAGCTCTTCGTGCGCGAAGAGCCCTACACCTCGCGCGGTCAGAGCCCTTGGACCAACCTCAACGATCGCGTCATCCACGAATCGAACGGGGCGGACGGAGGCTTCTTGCACATGTCCCGCGACGGGGACTGGCACGTTGGCAGCCTCACGCTCGGCGTCGACGTGTAGGGCCGCACGATCGAACTGGGCCTGCCTCCGGCTCGGCATGCCCGCACGGAGACTCTCTCCAGAGGCGCCGTCCCGTGCCTTCCGGGGACATGGTGCCTCCGAAACGACTCCTCTACTTCTTGGACCAGGCTTCGAACCTGAGGGCGATCTGCGAGCGATGAGCGGGAAGATCGTATGAGGATCTCGTTGATCTGCCGCGCAGATCAATGAGACGCGAAGGGAATGGGGGTTCGAATCCCAACGAGTTGCGCCTTCGCCCGAACCCTACGACGTAGGCGGCGCGCTCAGCTTGGGAGGAGCCGAACGTTGCTCCTCCTCGGCGCCGACGTGCTTGCCGACGGCTCTGGCATCCGTTTCATGCGGCCATCGAAGCCAGGATGCGACCGGGTTGAGCATCCGAGCCGAAAGCGCGGCTAGGTCGGCATCGGATCCCCGGGGCAGCGATGAGATCACATACCCCGTCGGTGGGAATGGCCGGCAGGGCAACCCGGTGACCTGGCCGTGTCGGTTTTCGCCGATATGCCGTCACTCGGCGGTGACAAGGGGCCAAAGGCTTGATTGCCGCGAACTCCCACGCGGTGTTTGAGCTGGGTCTCGATGAGTCGGAAGTGTTAGGCGAGATCGACAGACAATCAGATCTCTCGAGTTGGGAAATTGACCGCGACTGAGAGTGCACGCTGTGTGGCGCCTCCGGCCGGTTCCGAACCTGCGCCCCCCGGCGCGTGCCGCTCGCTCGAAAGCTGTTGAAAGACCAGGTCGGCTGCAGGACGATGGCCGTGTTTCGGAGTTCAGGCAGCGACCGGCTTGCAGTTTGCACGCTAAGGGATCTAAACCGACCTTCACATCCCCGGTCGCCGAACGTCACGATTTTGGAGTTCCGCATGTTCGAGTCTTTCCGTGATCACGCACGCAACGCCGTATTCTTGCTCGCAACGATGTGCCTCTCCCCGGCACTGGGCCATGGTGATGGGCACTTGGAGATTCCCGCTGAGGCCTCGCCGGCGATGCAGGCCTTCTTGGCGCATGTGAGCGGCGAGGCGGTCATGCAGGACGCGGAAGTTGTCGAGTGCACGCTATCGGGTGGCGCAAAGACGGAATGCGTAAAGCTGGTCCTGAAACAGGCGCCTGATTACGAAGCGGGACCGTGGTGTCCGGACAATATCGCCGACGGGCCAGAAGCAGCGGGCATATGGTTCAAGGATGGCAAGGTTTATGACGCGGATGGCGAGTTCGTCAAGAACCTCGCCACGTTCTACGACGACCCGAAATGGAAAATGTATGACCCTGAAACCGGCGACGTTCTTGTCACGAAATCATTCGATGCCTGTTTCGGTGCGGCGCGGCCGGATGTTTGGAAGGAGTACTACTTCTACTGCGCCCAATGCGAAGCAGACCAGACTGTATTCTCGCCAATCAGAACGTATTTCATCCCGCTCAATCCGGTCAAAGCGGAGAAGCCGATGCCGTTGAAAGATCAGCCTGGAACCGGACTTTCAATGAACGGCGTCAGGTTCGAGGGGCCGGCGCCTCTTTCTGACATTCTGAAGGCCTACAACATTGCACCCTTCGACGATTGCGGCGGGCACGTGAATCCGTTCGCGGGCTATCACTACCACTTTGTGACCGACTGCCTCAAGGGCATCGCCGACGACAGCGGCCATGCGCAGCAGGTCGGGATGACGATGGATGGTTACGGTCTCTACAGGCGGCTGGACGTGAATGGACGCGAGCCGAAGGATCTCGATGAATGCCGCGGGCACACGTCAGACAAGCTGGGGTACCACTATCACGCCTCCGCTTTGGGCGTTAACAGCGTCATCGGATGCGTGACAGGCCAGCAAGGCTGCTCTGCGTCGCCGGGCACGCAGACCTGCGATGCCACCGAGAGGCGTCCCCCGCCAAGAAACTAGATGTGATTGAGAGGCCGACACCACGAGGCCTATCGCTTGGCTCGAGTCGTACCAGGATTGCACCCCGGTCGAGACGCGCCGGGAAGAACTGAAGAAGGACACCAGCGAATTCTTCAGGTGGTTCGGTGACCCTTGTTCACCTGCTTTAGCGCTTCCATCGCGCCTTCCGATTTGTCTGTGTGATGGTGAATGATCTTCCATTCACCGTCTGATCGCTCGAAGATATTGGTCACCCGATGCTCAGCTTTGACCGTTGCTCCTGCGGGCTTGAGGGTTCCACGTTCCAAACCGATTTCGTAAGCGATATCGCCGCAGACACAAATGGCGCGGTCGGTCATCTCGACATGACCGCCGGAGAAAACCTCTGCCACCTGATTCCAAGCTGACCAGAGCTCATCCCAGCCAACCTCGCGACCGCCGTTCGGACGCAAGGCCGAGACTGTCGGCGTATGGCGCCAAACGTCAAACATTGGGGCCGGGTCCCCACCGAATGTGCTGTTCAGCGCGCTGTAGAACGCCTCCGACGCCGCCCGGACTTCGTCCTCCACAGTCATTGGCAAGCCTCTTAGCTCTGAGTTGAGATCAGATCTTACGAATTACTGTCTTCGGAGAATCTTCGCCGCAGACACAAGTGAGCGGCGCCCGGCAGACTGGAGTTTCCGAGAGATTTGGGGCCAGCGTGGCCGTTCCGGCTCCCGTTGCGACCCGAGGTGGGGTCAGGCCCCCGCAGATCTCTGCTTCGCATAGCCTCGCGTTATCGGGCCTCGAGCCGAGAACGGGCTTACTCTTCCTATCCGCATCCGCCCGCGAGCGATTCGCGTGAGCCCATGCCGGTATCGAGGCGGCGGCGCCGAGGTTTCGAGCATCGCTATCTCGAATGGCAGGGCCCCGGCGGCTAGAATACTTTGCGTCCGCCTCCAACGACTCCCGTCTACTTTCAAGATGGCCGCCTCCGTCTCCGCATCATCGCAGGAGGGGGCGGAAGCCGAGCGCTGCTAGCGAGCAGGCGCCGCCCGTGCCTCCAGCTGCTTCGCCGCCATCTGGAGCACGGCGACCCGCTCGTCGGCCAGCGCTGTGAGCATCGCGGTCCCGCCCGAGACGTCCTGCAACAAGCCTGTCGGGTGGCGGGAGACGAACTCGAAGATCGCCTTCGCGATATCGGCGCCGTACTCGCTCTCGATCTTCTTGCTCGCCTCCGCATATTTCGTCAGTCGCTCGGCTGCATCATTCAGGTCGAACGCACGCGTCCGGTCGCAGCCCGACGGGCGATCGCCGTCGCAGTCGGCCGTCGCGAGACGAAGGATCTCGTCGTAGTGCTTGCCGAGCTTGCGCAGGTCCTTCTTCCAGTGCGGGAACCGGGACTCGAGCGAGTCGAAAAGCGCGCGAATCGACGTCGGATCGCCCTTCTCGATCGGGCCACGGTGGCGCACCAGATCGGTGACGACGGCGCTTGCCGTCTTTCCGAACGAGTGGTCGAGCGCTCCGAGCAGGCCGATCCGGTCATCCTTCTTCAGCAGATGGCTCAGGTGCTCGACTGCGTCCGCCCACTCGCTCTTCGCCCCCTTCGTGTCTGCGGCGATGGCGGCCTCGAGTCGCTCCTCCGCCGTCGCCAGGCGATGCGAAGCCACCTGCAACGCAGCGACCCGATCGGCTGCGGCCGGAATGGCCTCGAGCGGCGGCTGGCCTACGACCGACCGCACGGCGTTCATCTCGGCGAGCACGAGCGCGTGCTCGCCGAGCTCGGCCGTGGCCGAGCGCGTGTCCTCGATGTCGTTGGCGAGCGCTGCACTCGTCGTCGCGATCGAGAGCAGCAAAGCGCTCGTCACGAACCGTCCGGGCGCAGGCGAGCGCCGGGCGCGCGTTTCGGGTGCATTGGGGCACTTCGTCCGCATGATTCTGTCTCCGTCGTGAAGAGCTCCCCCCTGGCGTATCGAGCCAGGGGAGCGTTCTCAGCTGCTCTCGGCGCTGATCTGCAGATAGGCGCCCGCGGTGGTAGAGCCGACCATGACGATGGTGGCGCCGGCCAACACGTCCGGATCGGGCGGCGAGTCGCCGGCGGCGAGGATCCGATAGAAGAAGCGGATGAGGGTCGGCACCTGCAGGAGGTCGCCGCCCACGAGCTTCTCGATCTCGGCGGTCGTCATGTCCGAACCGTCCTCGCTCACGGTCTCGGCCGTATAGGCTCCGACGAAGCACGCGGCACACAGGGCGTTGAGGAAGAGGACGACGTCGGTGGGTTTCAAGCCACTCGAATTGGCCTCGTTGTTGTCCTTCCCAGGCCAGGTGAAGTAGATCCCCGCCGTGGCGGTCGCGGCCCGGATGAAATCGATGATCAACGTCCAGTCGGGGACGGTCCACCCCTGGGCCTTCGAATAGGTCGCGAAGGAGAGCGAACCCAGCGCCTTGATCTCGGCGCACCACGCCCCCAGCGCGGAGAGCGTCTCGGTATCGGTGTCATCGGACGAGACGGACTGGATGGCGGCCCAGACCAGCTCGCCGACGCCGAGCACGATCGCTGGCGCGGCGATGGAGGCGTCGGAGTAGGTCTTCGAGGCGGTGCTCGAGCTTACGGACGCCCCCAGCTCGGCGCTCACGCTCGACAGGTCGCCGATCGACGAGATGCTCTTCCCCGTGCCCGCATAGGTGACGCACCAGGTCACCACGGCGAGAGGGAAGAAGATCGCCTCGGAGCCCGAGAGGCTCCAGCTCGACGTGCCCTTCGTCCCGACGCCCAGGATCGACATAAAGTCGATCAGCTTCGAGAGATTGAGGGTGACGTAGGCGTCCTCTGAGAGCGCGTCGTAGACGTATGAGGAGTCTCCGTCGAGCAGCGTCTCGAGGAGCGTGTAGAAGGGGTCGACGGCATCGCTCACGATCTCGTCGAGGGCCGATCCCAGACCACTCTGGAAGTTCTGGAAGGTCGCCTTCGGGTCGGCGATGTCGTCCTCGACCTCGGTCACGAGGAAGGTCATGACGTCGTCCGTGACGTTCACGACGACGGCCTCGAGATCGCTCAGGACCGCCGAGATCGTGCTCGCAATGTCGGATACCGAGGTCGCGTCCATGTCGAAGGAGAGCGGAAGCGTCGACGCTTCGTCGTCGACGGCCTGCATCACGGCGTTGCTGATCTTGCTCAGGATCTTCTTGGTGAGCGGGTTGCCCTGCGCGAAATCCATGACGGTCTGAGTGATCGCGTCGGCGACATCGTCGGTATCGACAGACCCCATCGCGGACGACATCGTGTTCCCGGGCCCAATGTAGGGAGAGAGCACGCTCTCGAAGCC
This sequence comes from Myxococcota bacterium, assembly GCA_965250285.1. Classification (GTDB taxonomy): domain Bacteria; phylum Myxococcota_A; class UBA9160; order UBA9160; family UBA4427; genus CAYYSY01. The sequence goes on along the minus strand of OZ252299.1, from coordinate 2,520,137 downwards.
GGGTGACGAGACCGACGAGCTCATCGTGCCGTCCGAGAACATGCCGAGGAAGGTGTCCTTCAGGCTCGTGCTCAGCTTCTGGATGTCTTCGAGGTGATAGAAGAGCGAGATCAGCTCGATCATCGCCTCGATGAACTCGTAGAGGAACGTGTGCTCGATCACCGTCAGGACGAGGTTCTCGATCACCGAACCGAGCTCTTCGACGGTCTCGACCGTTTCGACCAGAGCCGTGTCGACGCCGTTTACCGCCTTCATGATGTCGGCACCGACGGTGACCGCCGAATACTGTGCCGCGTCGAAGGCAATGGTCACGCCGGTGGAGATCGCCTCGTACGCGTCCTTCGTGATCTGATTCTGGAGGTACTGGAGAGCATCATGGAGATCGTGCGAAATCGAGCCCCAGACACTCCCGAGCTCCTGTGACGAGGACGCGGCCGACGCGAGCGTCGAGGAGGTCGAGCTCGAGCTCGAGCTCGTGATCGTGCCCGCGTCGTACGCGAAGGCGATCGACGTCGTGGAAGAAGCGGAGTTGCCCTGCAGCATCGTGACGCTGCTCAGAGGATCGACCGAGCTCGACGACGTGGCTTCGGTCATCGTCTGACTGGCTGTCTGGAGCTGATCCCCAGACGTATTGAAGTAGGACGCCAGGCCCTGGAAGTTGGCCGTCGACGCCTCGTACGTCCCCTTGGTCTGCCAGCCCGCAGAAGACTGGCTCGACTCGATGGTCGTGCCGCTGACGTACACGTTGGTATCGAGCTGCGCGCCCTGCGCGCTCGTCGACGTGGTCGATGTCGTCGAAGTGGCCGAGTCCTCGGTCGTGCTCATGCGCTGCTGGGCCTGCAGCGCCACGTTCACCGTGGCCCAGTCACTGACGATGGCCGCCGATCCCGAGGTCATCCCGCTGTCGCTCGACGAGGGCGAGAGCTCGTCGGCGTTCACGAGCCTCGCATAGAGGACTTGCGAGAAGACGTCTGCCTGGATGGCGAGATCGAGGTCGCTCGACGCGTTCGTGGGCGCCGACAGAAACGACGTGTACCGATCGACGTCGTGATAGAGGTTCGTCCCTTCGTCCACGACCATGCAGGGGGCGTCGGCCCGCACCTCGATCTGCACCCCGTCGTTCTCCGAAGCCGAGAGCGGGACGGATCGGCCGTACGCGTTCTGCGGCGTGATCGTGACGTGGTAGAACTCGCCGCTCAGCTCCTCGCCCGGGCTCGTCGGCAGGGTCTGCGATGCGATGGCCCGAGTGTGCCACGTCTTGGTCACCGGCTGATTGAAGCGTGCGTAGGCCGTGTACTCGGTGCTCCCGCTCTGCTCGGTCTGCTTGACGACGACATGCTCGGAGTCATGGGCGTAGCGATGGGGCGCATAGGCGGCCGAGTACGAATTGCCGAGCCAGGTCGCCTGAGCCACGCCCGTATCGTCGGTGCAGAAGCCGAGTGCGGTATTCAGAAGGAGATTGAAGACGAAATAATTGTACTCGCCGTCGAGCGTGGTCCTGTACTCATCCACGTCCCGGAGGTTCGAGTCGGATGCGAGCGTCGAGGGAAACGACATCTTGCTGACGTTCGTGAAAGTCTTCGTGGCACCGACCGAGTCGTTGTAGACGTAGATCGGCGGCCCGTAGGGCGAAGTACTCTCGGCAAGCCGTTGCTGGCGCAAGAGGAACACGTTGCCCTCGTCATCGTGGGCGAGGAACCGGTAGCCCCCGAATTTCGTCATCCCACCGCTCAGATTGACGACCGAGCCGATGCCAGCCGCGTCTGGAACGACGAGCGGGAAGCAGCCCTCGATTTGTGTCCACGTATCGCCGCTGCTGTAGTTCAAGACCACGACGGCGAGCGCCTGGCCCTGCAGATTGACGAGCTTGACGTGGCGCGTACTGCCTTCCACCGGGGTCGACGTAAAGAGATTCTGGACGGTGCGAAGATTCTTGTAGTTCGGGCCGAATATCGAGGTGTTGCTGGTGCCCTTGTTCGACTCCTCCTGGCTCTTGGCCATCGTGTAGTAGCAGCGTTGAACGTCGCTGCTTCCGAAGGGCGTATCGTGGGTGTCGAGAGTGGGACCGTACTGCTTCCACGTCTGCATGTCGCCGCTGTCGTTGTAGATCGTGACGACCGAGCTGGGTGACTTCGCAACTCCGTCGTCGAGCTCGTTGTCCCACTCGATGTGAATCACCCGAGTGTTCGTGTACGAGATCGGCACCTTCGTCTGGACGAGCGTGATGTTGTCCGGATCGGAGTCGCAGAGGGAGCACACCGTCAGGTAGCCCGACGACGTGTTGATGATGATGTGCTCGCTGGCCTGGGTGGGATCGTAGGTCGTGTCGCTCGTCATCCCCGAGTCGCTGTACTTGTCGGCGAGGACGTACCCCGAACCCCACGGCATCGAGATCGATCCCGAATGGTGGGAGACCCAGGTGATCGGGTAGTCGGAGCTCGTCGAATCGTACGGCGCTTCGAGGGTCTGCGTCGACGTGCCGATCATCAGCAGATTCTCGTCCGTGCCGTTGTCGCATTCGACGTAGACCATGTAGGAGCACGTATTGGTGAGCGTCGTGCCGCTGGCAACGAGTTTGTTGCTGTTCGCCCCGGTCACCGCGAGAACCTTGGTCGGGTTCGTCAGGACGCCGGTCCCGACGATCACCTGGCGGATCAAACCGTCCGTCTTCGCGCCGTCGGTGCGCCCCGAGAGCGGATAGTAGTAGTGGACGAGTTCGTACTCGTCCGTGTCGACCTCTTCGATCTGGATCAGCTCCATCTCGCCGAAGTGGAAGTCCGTATCGAGGAAGTCCAGCTCGGTGGGATCGGTGCTGGAGAGGTCGCTCTGGATCCGCGGGCGCATGCGCACGCCTTCGATCAGGGCGTGGGAGAGCGGCTCCTGCGGTGAGATCACGGGCTGGGCGTAGATCGAGTCCGTGAAGAGCTCGCTCCCGAACTGGAGCTGCGAGGCCGCGAGCACGGAGCTCTCGTCTGCCGCCGTCAGCCCGACCTCATTCGCACTGACGGCGAGGTCGGGATCGGCCTTCCCCCAGGCGGTTGGCGGCAGCGCCGACTGCACGAGCGCCCCGACCGCCGTCATCTGCGCTGCGTTCAGGAAAGCGCGCCGCGTCATCAGCAGGTCGAACGCCGCGAGCTCCTTGGCTTCGACCGCGGGGCGGCGGATCAGACGGCGGAGGTTCGCGGCGAGGGTCGCACGGAGTCGGAGGATCTCTGCGTTCACGGTTGCCTCTGCCCTCTACGCGGATTCGAATCATGCGAGCCCACCTGGGCGGAGGAGCGCGCATGACGGCGCCAGGCCGACGTCGAACAGTAGGGAACGACTCGTGCACCGCCATGTGCCGCATCTCATCGGAAGAGGAGATTGGTGCCGTGGTGTGCGCTCTTTGGCGCATACCCGACCGACATCTCCACGTTTCTGACTCCGGGTCCGCACCCGATCATCGGCTCAACCCTGTGGGTGGCCCCCGATGCGGGCCGGCCCGCCCGACTCGGACGGCGGTTAGAATCTCCGAGCCGCCGCATTCGCCACGAGCGGTGCGCGTGAGCCCATGTTCGCATCAAGACGGCCGCGCCTCATGCAGATTCGGCGAGGCGGCGCAGAACGCATGCGATTGCCTTGGCGATGGTCTTGTCGGTCAGTCCGAGGCGCTTCGCGATGGTGCGGTCGCCGTGTCGGCTCTCGAATCGGGTGAGTGAGCTCTGGTCCGTGACGTCTCCTGGCGGGTCGCCAGAGTCATCATGATGTACGACGTCGCGGTCGTCGTCGGTCGGCTCGACATGTCCGCGCCGCTCTCGAACGACGTCGGCCAGATGGCGCTGTCCACGCCTTCGACGAGGCCCGCCGAGACGGAGACGTAGTTGGGGCCGCATCTCGCGCCGGTCGCCTCGAGTGCCTTCGACGTCGACGAAGAAGCGGCTTCCGAGGACGACGCCTAGCGCTACGTTCCGGCCTTCCGCGGCACGCCCCGCTTCTCGGAGGCCAGCTTGGACGAGGCGAGCGAAGAAGTCGATCCGGTCTACGTCATCGACGAGCTCGAGCTGCGTGAGGGGGGCCGCAACGGCTTTCTCGAGGCGCTCGAGCGCGACTACCGCCCCGGCGCGGAAGCGCGAGGCCAGCACCTCGTCCACACCTGGATCACGCCGCCGATCGATTCGAAGGGCGTCCCGGTTCGGGTCATGCTCGTCTGGCGTCTCGACGGGATCCAGGGCTTCTGGACGATGCGCAGCCAGAACTCCGGCGAGAATGTCGTCGCGTTCTGGCGCGACGTGGAACGCTTCGTCGCGTCCCGCACCCGACGCTATGCGGCGTCGCCCAAGTCGGTCGCGCGGTTCGAGGCGATCGGGCGGATGCACGCATGAGTCGTCGCCTCGTCGCGCAGGTCCACCTCGCGGAAGGCGCCGACCCGGGTGTCGTTGCGAAAGCACTTGGCGCGGTCTCGGGAGGCTTGGTCGAGCGCGCACATGCGGGCGCTCACTTCGACTTCGCCGTCGGCGGCGGCGACGTGACCTGGGATCTGCTTGCCGCCACCGAGGCCGGGGCAGATGCGCTCTGTGCCGCCGCTGAGGCGAGCGGGCCGAGCGGTGCCTTCGAAGCGCTCGCCCGTCGAGAAGACGCGTTCGCCGGCGCCTGCGCCGCGATCGGTGCGTCGGTCTCGTCGGTCGAGTTCGGCCGTCCTCTCACGCTCGACTCGGCCTGCGCCTCGCCGAGCCTCGCTGGTGTGAAGCGGACGCTCTGGCTCCGCGTCGACCCCGGGACCCCAGTCGACGTCGTCGCGCGTTTCGAGGCGGAGACGCTGCGGATGCCCGCGGCGATCCCTGCGATGCGGAACTGGCACCTCGCGCGGATCGCGCCGCCGGGGCAGGGCGGGATCGCCTCGCGATGGACGCACCTGTGGGAGCAGGAGTTCGAAACCGTCGACGGCCTCCACATCGACTACATGTCGAGCCCGATCCACTGGGGCCTCGTCGATCGCTGGTTCGATGTCGAGATGCCGGATCGGATCGTCGACCCGTGGCTGGCGCACCTCGCGTGCCCCGCGACCGAGAGCGTTCTGGGGTGGGAGCCGGCCGATCCGGCGGCCTAGGCCGGCGAGGCATCGCGGCAGAACTCTGAGCGCGTCACCAGGGTAGGCCCAAGCCACGCCCCACGACCTCGTCATCCCGAACGGGTACCTCTGCGGCGGCGCGAGCGATCGGATGTGCGGGTCGCGCGGCCGAATCCGGCCCCCGAGCGGCTCGAAGTGCAAGGCCGGGCGAGAGCGTCCGACCTGAGGCGCGCCGCGCCGGCCGGGCGAGCGTGCACGTCGAGGCCTGAACCCCGCAGTCGCGTCTCCGACATCGGTTGGTGTCACGCATCATGCCACAGCCGATGCGACGCGAGCCTCCGACTCGGGGCGACCGGGCCGCTGCGCCCCCCCCGCACCGGGGTTGCTCTTCGCGCCGAACGGGCGATCGTCTTGAAAACTCGTCGGTGACACAGATGCGATTCACCCGCCCCCCCGTGCCGATCCCGAGGGCCCGCTACGACGAGGCCGCGCACGCATATGCCCGCCGGGTCGGGCGGCGGGCGGTCGCCATCTATCAGGTCGGTGTGTTCTCGCACGCAGGCCTCTCCGACCTCGATCTGCTGGTGGTGCCGCGTCGCGCCCGCATCGACAACGCCGCGTTCTTCGCCGTGCGAAACCAGCTGCCGCCGCTGCTTCGGGTGCCCTTCCGCTATGACCCCGACGTCGTGCCGCTGGGCGAGATCGACGTGCTGCGGTTCACCACGCATCGGCATCGCAAGCTGATCTGGGGCGAAGACGTCGCCGCCCACGTCGAGTGTCTCGAGACGCCCGAGCAGCGCTGGTCGATGGTCTTCGAGCGCCTCTGGCAGTTCGCCGGGATGCGCCGCCGCGGTCAACGCCGGGGTCGAGTCGATCTCTGGAAGCTCATCGCGCGGACGAAATCGGTCGGCATCTCATTGGCCGATCTCGACGCCCTGACCGGCTCGCGCCACGCCGACGCGTATCTCGACGAGGTCGAGGCCCTGCGGTCACGTTACTTCGAGCTCGATCCTCAGGTCGCGGGCCGCGCGTTCTGGTCGCTCTTCGACTACGGGCTCACCTGCATCGAGCAGACGATTGGCGACGTTCTGCCTTTGGACGATGAAGCGCCCAGCGAGTTCGGGCGACGCTTCCTGACGGGCCACGCTTCGGTTCGGGGGCTCTCCGAGGCCGCGCTGGAAGAGCGCCGCCGAGCGGTCTTGCGGGCGCAGCGCGCGACCCGGGCGCTCGGCTTCGGCGAGAACGACGTCATCACCGCCGCCCCCTATGCGTCACGCGGTCTCGTCGGTCACCGCGCCCCGGCCAGCGCGGCCTGGCAGCGTGTGGCCGTCGGCGCCGTGAGCGCGGCGTACACGCTCCGAAACCTCGGCCTGCGTTTCGACACCCGGGGCGCGCGCCGTCAGTCGCCATAACCGATCGCCTCGAGGGCTGATCGCGTCTCATCGTCGAGGTCGTAGCGCGCCCGCGGATACGCATTGGCCGGTAGCCCGTCGTAGAAGGCTTCGAGCCGCGCGCGCATCGCATGTGCGCGCTCGGGATCGTCGGGCGCGAGATCGCGCTGCTGCTCGGGGTCGCGCGCGAGATCGTAGAGTCGGGTGCCGACGGCCGCCGGATCGTAGCTCTCGTCGATCACCATCAGCTCCCACGACCCCTCTCTGTAGCTGCGCCCGCTGCACCGTTCGGGATTGATCGCCTGAGCGAGGATGGGCGGCGGCGCGGCCGAGGGCGGGCCTTCGAGCAGGGGCCGCAGGCTTCGGCCATCGATGTCGGCGCTGAGGTCGTGCGAGAGCGAGAGCAGGTCGAGGAGCGTCGGCATCAGGTCGACGAGGCTGACGGGCTCGTCGATGTGCACGGCTTCGCGCTGCCCGGGCTGCTTCACCCAGAGCGGGACGTGCAGCACCTCGCGGTTCAGGTTGTAGGCGTGGTCGAAGCCACCCCGCTCGAAGAGCTCCTCGCCATGGTCGGCGGTCAGCACGACCAGCGCGTCGTCGAAGACGCCGGCATCCGTCAGGCCTGCAAGCAGTCGACCGAGCTCGTCGGCCGTATAGCGCACGGCGGTGTCGTACTGCTCGTTCAGGCTCGTGCGGATCTCGGGGGTGACGTCGGCCCGCAGCTCGAGTCGGTGCTCCTTCACGATCCCGTCCATGAGGGCACCCTTGTACTCGAAGCCGGGCCTCGGCGGCCGGCCCAGCAGTGCGTTCCGTCGCGCGTCGGGCACGCGGTAGGGCCCGTGCACGTTCATGGGCTGCAGATAGAGAAAGAAGGGGCGCGTCGGGTCGCGGTCTGCGACCCAAGCAAGCGCCTGGTCGACCATCTCGCTGATGTCGGGGTAGGCGCCCGTGCGTCCCTTCGCGACGTCGCGAAACGAATCGAAGCCCTGCGCGAAGCCGGCTTTGCGCGAGATGTGTCGGTTGAACGAAACGCCCACGGTCTGCCAGCCGTTTCGCGCGAGCACCTCGGGCAGCACGTCGAGTGCCTCGGGGAGCGCCGAGCCCGTCTGGTCGACGCGATGCCGTGCGGGGAGCAGGCCGGTCAGGATCGACGCGACGCTCGGCACCGTCCACGGCGCGGGGGTGCGCGCGTGACGGAAGCTCGTCGCCCGGTCGGCCAGCACGTCGAGGGCGTCGCTCGTCGGCTGCTCGTAGCCGAGCTGCGAGAGCCGGTCGGCCCGCAGCGTGTCGACCACGATCAGGATCACGTTCGGCGCGCCCGCTGGCGCGGGGGGCTTGGGCGGTGCGCTCGGTCCGCACGCCAGAAGCACGACCGCGCATGCGAGGCCCGTGATGGCAAAGCGGGCGCAGTTCACCCTTCGACCCCGGCGAAGAGGCTGCCTTCGCGCACGAACGTGATCAGCACGGCGAGGCCGAGCACCACGGCGAGCACCGCGCTGAACCGGAGCGCGAAGCGCGTGGCGCCGCTGCGCGACGCCCCGAACCGTTCACGCACGGCCGGCTGGGTCAGGATCAGGACGAGCACACCGGCGACGGCCGAGGGCCAGATCCACTTGAGCTTCACCGTGCCCGGGAAGAGAAGGATCGAGAGCAGCGTCACCACGTAGTAGTACGAGGCGATCATGTATCGCATGTGGCGCTCGAGACGCTTGGCCGCGGTGAGGGTGCCTTTGCGAATCTCCTGCCAGTCGATGTACGCGAGCAGAAGCGCGAGTCCCCCGAGCACGAACATCGGCCAGCGCTTGTAGCCGAGGGGGACCATCGCGATGCCGAGCACGACCAGGCCGGCGAAGAGCACGCGGTCGAGCGCAGAGACCCGCCCGCCGTCGGTTCGCTTGAGCGGCATGGCCCGCCATCCGAGCAGCAGCATCGAGTAGCCGAAGAGATTGAACGTCAGATTGCGAAGGAAGCGGTAGCTCGTGAGCGGGTGCTGCTCGAACGTGAAGTACGTGCCCGAGAGATAGAGCAGGGTCATGCACGCGATGTAGGTCTGGCCGAGTCGGCGGTGCGCGCGTCCCCCCGGTGTCACGAGGAGGGCGTTCGGCGCGACGAGCACGATCGTGATGAAGCCGAGCATCTTGTGCGCGACGAGGAGCCAGTCGGCGGCGCTGTGGGCGCTCTCTTCCACGGACGACACTCCGGCGCGCGTCTGTGTGCGCGTCGCGATGGGACGGCCTGGCGTACGCTGGGGAAGGTGGCGGATGGGTCACGCGAACGCACGCCGGAGCGGGCGTGGGACCGCGCCTGAGACCGGGACTGCGTGCAAAGCGACGGCGACCTCGCAGGTCAACGTCGCTCCGTACCGGCCGCGCGGGCGACGAAGGACCAGATCTCTGCGGCGACGCGCGCCTGGGGCTTGGGCGGCTGCGTCGAGAGGGCGTGGCTGATCCCTGCGAGCACGCCGCCGAGGATCATCGAAACGAGCAGGTGCGGATCGAGAGTCGCGTCGATCTCGCCGTCGCGTTGGGCCTGGGCGATGTTGCGCGCGCCGAGCTCGTCGAGTCGGCGCTGCCGCTCGCGCTGCTTCGCGGCGACCTTCGGGTCGGAGGCCACGGTGTTGGCGACCCATCTCGAGGCCGGGTCGTTGTACATGAAGTCGACGATCGCGTGTACGCGGCTCTCTTCGCGTTCGCGCCAGGTTGGCCCCTCGAAGGGCACGGCGGTGATCGACTCGTCGAGGCGCTGGTAGAAATCTTCGACCATCGCATCGAGCAGGCCGGCTTTGTTGCGGAAGTGGTAGTAGGCGAGGCTCTCCGAGACGCCTGCGCGCTTCGCTACGGCCGCGACCTCGAGCTGCCCCTCGCCTTCGAGCAGCACTTCGAGCGCGGCGTCGATCAAGCTGCGGCGTGCGACCTGGGCGGGCCTTCGCTTGCGACGGGCCGCGGGGCTCAGAGGGCGTCCGTTTCGAGCGCGCGCTTCGGGTGCATGCCGTTCATCATGCCCATGAACGGGGGATGGATGCTGTAGCCGAGCAAGCGCTTGAGATCCTCGGAGAGCGCCGCGGCGGTCTCGCGGCGGACCGAGAGGAAGTAGTTCTCTTGCGTTCGCACCCAGGGCTCGCAGTACTGGCAGGTGACGGCGAGGCGCGGGGCCGTCGTGTGGTTCTCGCCGCCGCCGTGCCAGAGGGTCCCGGGATAGAAGACGACAGAGCCCGCCGGCATGACCGCCGGCACGCGGGTGTCGTCGTCGGTCGGATCGCGGTCGCCCCACGTGTGGCTCCCCGGCACGACGACGGTCGCGCCGTTTTCGGCCGTGAACGCGTCGATCGCCCATACGGTGGCTGCGCCGAGGGGCGGGCGCGGGCGGGGCACCGCGTAGAACGCGTCGTCGGGGTGAAGGGCCTGGGGCGTTTCTCCCGGCAGGATGTTGATGACCTGGGCCTGCGACAGCAGATAGTTGGGTTGGAACAGCCGGTCGAGCAGCGCCAGGATGCGAGGGTGGGTGATCAGTCGATCCAGCGCGCGTGTCTTCTCGACGACGGCGTACACGCGCTGGGTCACGGTGCCCTCGAAGTCGTTTCGCCCTGGATGACCGAGGAGGGGCTCGATGCCGGCCCGAATCTCGGCGAGCTCGTCGTCGGTGAGCAGCGACGGAATGATCACGTAGCCCGCGCGCTCGACGGTCGCGAGATCGGCCGCCACGACCTCCTCGGGCACCCGCGCGGCGTCTGCACTCGCGGTGAAGCGGTGGGTCTGCGCGTGGTCGGTTTCGAAGTACGCCCGGGCGTCCTCGATGCGTTCGACGGGCTTGCTCATGGGGCCACTCCATTACTGAGTCGAACTCAGTAAAGCAGACGGCGCGCCGTCGAGCAATGGATTCGTCGGATCTCGCCTCGAGGGGCCCCGGTCCGCAGGCCCTCGGGTCGGATCCCCTGGCCTTCAATCGTCCTCTGCGCCTTCGGCTAGCGGCGCCGAGGGTCGGCTGCACGCGGATGGGCCTTCAAGACGCCGACCCTCTCATCACGGCCAGAACACTGCCGGACAGCTCGTCTGCAGCTCGACCTCGACGTCGAGCAGCGTGTTCTCCATGGCCTTGCGTTCCTCTGTCGTGAGCTGATCGCCCGCCTCCTCGACGAGCCCCTTGAGTCGTTCGTACGCGACCTTGAGCTCGCCGCAGGTGCGCCGCCCCATCAGCACCGAGAGGATGCGGATCGCCAGGCGCCAGATGTGCGTCCACCACGGGCTGGCCCGGTTGGCCCAGTCGCCCTGGCCGCCGCTCTCGCGACCGGCGATCGCTTCGAGCTTCGCCGTTTGCAGGCTCAACCGGCTGAGCAGTTCGAGTCGACTCATGGAAGCCTCCACGCTCGTTTGGGGAAGAAAGTGCTGGCCCGCGGATCAGGATGCCGCATCGCTCGAGCGCTGCCGTGACGCCTGTGTGATCTGGCGGGGGTGACGAGGCTTCGCGCCAGGCTCGCTCGCTTCTTCTGGCGGACATGCAGATGCGGTGATCGGCACCCGTTCGCGGTGCCGAGGTGTCGGAGCGACGAGGGCACGGCCGGGGGAGGGCGCGTCATGCATTGGGCCTTGCGGTGTCGTCAAATATGCCAAATGATATGACATAAGATGGAGCGAGCGGGGGAACGTCGATGAACGCCGTTACGTTGGTCGTGCTTGGCCTCTTGGTTGTCCTGGTCGTCGCCATGGGCTGGCAGCACGACCGCTACCTCTCGATTCGGCGCGGCCCGATGCAGGATCAACAGCCGATCGTCTACGCCGGCGACACGTTTCACGTGTTGAGTTATCTCGCGCTCGCCGAAGGCGCCGATCCCGTCGAGAGCCTGCGCAAGCTACGGAACGAACTCGAAGCCGCGGACGGCGCGCAGATGGTGTACGCCGGGCTCACCGGGGCCGTGCGTCTCGAGTCGTCGCAGCTTGGCGAGGCCGACTGGGACGCGATCGTCCTCATGCAGTATCCGTCGCGCGCCGTGTTCGACGCGATCGCCGCGACTTCGAGCTACGAGGCGGCGTTTCGCGACTTTCCGCGAACGTATGCCCATGGGTTCGAGCGTCCGGCAGCCCTCAACCTCGCAATCCCCCAGCTGCTCCTCGGGCTGCGCGCCTACCAGCTCGCGACGTTCGGAGATTCGTTCTATCCGCTCGTCCCGGCCGACCTGGGCAGTGGCGACACGCAAGACCCCCGCCTGGCCGATCTCGAAGCACGATGGGCGGCGATGGAGCCTCTCAAGCGCTATTCCGAGGACGCCCTCGTCGTGGTGAACCTGCTGAAGGACGGCACCCGAGAGCAGCGCGCGGCCGATCGAGGCTACGGCCTCGCGATGGCCCGGGGCTTCGCCGAAGGCGTCTACGGGCCCATGCACATCGGCCGGGCCGTCAGCCTCGACGACCAGGGTGACTTCGACCGGGTCGCGATCGTGTACTACCCGGGGATCGACTACATGCGAGAGCTCATGATGAGCACGTTCTTCACTGAGGCCGTCACCGGGAAGCAACCGGGCGACACGTTGGCGATGCCGACGGTGCCGGTGCTCTCGCGTCTCTAACTCTCAGCGCGACGCGCGTTCGGCGCCGAGCAGGCGTCGCAGCCCGGCCTCGATCGCCGCGGCGGTCTGACGCGGCCCCAGTCCCTGCTCGAGGCGCAACCGGTCCCAGGCCTCGAAAGACGTCATCATCTCGGCGGCGGCGCGCACCGGGCCCGGCAGCTCGTCGACCTCGGGCAGTCGCGTCTCGAGGTCACGGCGCATGCCGACCACGAACTGACGATGCACGGCCTCGAGCGCGGGCGACTTCCAGCGGCCGAGTCGTTCCGAGCGCTGGAAGGGGGCGAGCTGCTCGTAGGCGCGGGTGCGGCAGCGCACGAACTCGGTGATGCGGTGATCGAGGGAGCCCGTGGCCACTTCCTGGTAGATGAGCGGGACGAGGGTCTGCTGCAGCTTTTCGTGGATCGCACGGTAGAGCGACTCGATGTCGTCGAAGTGGCGAAACACGCTCCGAAGGTTCATCCCGGCGCGGTCGGCGACCTCCTGACCGGTGGGCTGGGCGTGGCCTTCCCGAACGAGCTCGATGAGCGCGTCCATGATGCGCTCGCGGCTGCGCTGCGAGCGCTGCACGCGCCCGTCGAGCCCATCGACCTCATCTCGTTCGGCCACTTCTCGAGCCTCCGCCGCGACCGGTTTCGATCTATTGCCAGATTATATGACGTGATCGAATGACGCCCGTCTCCGAGGCGGCGCGCGACGGTTCGCTCAGGCGATTCGAGCCGATTCGTCGGCAGGCGGGCGCGACTGCCCCTCGCTGTCGAACGCGAGGTCGTCGATCTTCGACATGCGCACCATCCTCTCTTCGACGCGTGCGCTGTAGCCCCACTCGTTGTCGGACCAGCTGATGACCTTCGCGAACCGGCCATCGATCACCTGGGTAAGCGGGGCATCGACGATGCTCGAATGGGCGTTGCCGACGATCTCCGACGAGACGATGGCGGCCGAGCTGTACTCGAGGTCGCCGCGCATCGGGCCGGCCGCAGCCTCGCGCATCAACCCGTTGATGGCGACGCGGGGCGGATCCACGGCCGTCGCCTCGGTCGATCTCGAGCGGGGGATCGAGCCGATTGCGCGGGCTGGCCGAACCCGACGCGGCGGGCAGCGATGCGTCCGGGGCCCGTGCGGGGTCGGTGCATGCACGGATCGGCGGGATCTTGCCTGGATCAGCGCGACCGCACAGCCAGCCTGGTGCAGACGGGCCCGATTGCGAGATCTGTAGTGTTCGCTACAAAATGGGAGAGATTCTGTAGTGATAACTACAGCGTGCCGCGCCGAGTCGACTGCGCCGCCTCGGCCAAGCCTGGAGGAGAACGCGCATGAGCGACACGTCCCCCCTCGAAACCGTGAAGGTCCTGCTCGAGACGCTCGGAGCGAAGCGCTACGACGCAGCGGCCGACATGGTCTCGCCCGACTGCGAGTACACCAACCCCGAACCGCTCGGGACGGTCCGTGGACCGGCCGGTATTCGGGGGGTGCTCGAGCCATTCTTCGCGCCGACGGTCGAGAACGAATTCGTCTACGAGCATACGGCCGTCGATGGCGCGATCGTCTTCGTCGAGCGCGTCGATCGGCACCGGCTGGCCGATCGCTGGGTCGAGCTCCCGGTGACGGGGGTCTTCGAGGTCCACGACGGCCGCGTCACCCTCTGGCGGGACTACTTCGACATCCCCACCATCATGAGCGAATGGCCGCAGGCCGGCCCGGCACCCGCATGAGTGCGTCGCGAGGCGGCCGATCGGTCTCGTTCGCCGGCCGCTCCGCCCGATGTTGGCCCTGTCGCTGAGCGCCGACGGGCGCTGTGCCCGGCCCGATGACCCCGACGCCCCTGGATTCGGAGGGGGCGGACGGACAAGGAAGGAAGAGAATGACCGAGACGACGCAACCGACCGCATTCAGCGCGCCGACGCAACGCACGCTGCTCATCGTGACCCTGGTGCTGTTCAGTGCTTTGACCGGGGTGGCCATGGTGACGGACGGGTTGCCCGGCACGCTCGCCGCGATCCGCTTCAACTGGGCCTCGCTTCAGATCTACACCGATCTGGTGATCGCCGTCGCCGTGATCTGCGTCTGGATCTACGGCGATGCGAGAAGCAGAGGAGAGAACCCGTGGCCGTGGATCATCGCGGCCTTCGTCGTCGGGATGTTCTCGCCGCTCGTCTATCTCCTGAAGACCGCCACCCGGCGCTAGCGCGGGCGCCCCCCGCCAAGCGCGATCGTCCGTCGATTCGCTTGCCGTCACGGGCGGTAGGCGTCGAGCGTCGCGGCGAACGATGCGTCGAAGCGTCGGCGTGCCTCCGCCTTCGACCAGCGAAACGTGCCCGAGCGATGCAGCGCCGCGAGGCCGGTGGCCTGGGCGAGCAGCGTGAGCGCGATCGGCTCGGCGCCGCGATCGAGCAGGCTGCGTGAGGCAATGCACGCCGCGACACAGTCGACCAGGCGCTGGAACGTCGGGCGCGCGACGCGACGCACCTCGCGCCGATCTCGCAGGCCGTCGGGGGTCTGGCTCGAGAGGAACATCAGCTCGAAGTAGGCGGGTTCGTCGAGGGCGAAGTCGCGGAAGCCGGCGACGAGTCGCAGCAGACGCTCATCGGCTGTCTCGCCCGATTCGCTTCGCGCGAGATAGTCGTCGAAGGTGCGAAACCCGTCTCGCAGAAGCTGAATCTGCAGGTCTTCCTTGCTCTCGAAGTGCCGGTAGAGCGCCATCGGCGTGACGCCGACTGCCTTGGCGATGCGGCGCATCGAGACGTTCTGCGCGCCTTCCTGAAGAAACAGCTCGCGCGCGTGCGCCAGGATCACGGTGCGGGCTTCGCCTTCGGCGATCCGTCCCACGAGCGTCCTACGCCGCCGAGCGCTGAGCGCGGATCTCGGTGAGCAGATCGCGCTCGAGGACGGCCGACGCTGCGATCACGCCCCCGACGAGGGCCCCGATCACGCCATCGGTCGTGACGTCCTGGCCCGAGAGGTAGAGGCCTCCGATCGGAGTGTGCGCGCGAAGCCACTGCGCGCGGAACCGCTCCGGTGAAGCCTCGACCCCCATGAACCCGCCCCGCTCGCGCTTCAGAAAGGTCTCGTAGCTGAGTGGCGTCGAAACCTCGGTCACATCGACGCAGTCTCGGGCCTTCGGAACGAGATCGAAGAGCGCCGAGAGCAGGCGCCCCTCGATGTCTCGCTTTCGCGCTTCGTAGGCTGCGCCGCGGCGTCGCCAGGACGTCCCGCGCCAGGCCTCGAAGTGCTCGAAGTGCGTGTAGCCATACATCTCGACCGTCGACTTGCCGGGAAACTCGCGCTCCCAGGTCGGGTCCTTCACCGACGGGAACGTTACGAAGAGAAAGGGGAAGGGCGCGTCGAAGTCGGCGGCGTGCGCGGCCAGGTTCGCGTCGAAGTCGTGGCTCGGGTGGGCCCACACGTTCGCTGGGTCGATGTCGAGCTCGGCGGCCGACTTCGAGAGCCCCACGTTCACACCGACCAGTGCGTAGCTGTCGCCGACCTCGTCGAGGTGCTTGCGGAGGCCCTGTGCATCGGCGTCGGCCGGGTCGAGGAGCCTCCCGAACGTGTTCTGTACGCCTGCATTGCTCACCACGAGCGGCGCCGTGACCTCTTCGCCCGAGGCGAGCCGCACGCCGATCGCTCTGCCTTCGCGCACGAGGATGCGATCGACCTCGGCGCTCGTCGCGATCGCGCCGCCGGCCGATTCGACGATGGGCTCGATCGCGCGTGCGAAAGCGAGGCCACCCCCGGTCGGGTAGCTCGCACCGTTGAGGTAGTGCTTGTTCAACATGCAGTGCATCGCAAACGAGCTCTGCGACGGCGGCAGGCTGTAGTCGCCCCAGTTTGCGCACCAGACCGCAATCAGCTCGGGATCGGTCGTGAGCTCGGACAGCACGTCGAGGGTCGAGCGGTCGGCGTACTCATGGAAAGGGCCGCACAGATCGTCGTAGACGTTCTCGGCGACGTCGGAGGGCAGGGCCTTCTGCGCGAAATAGGGGCCGGCCGTGCGGGGCACCTGGCGGATGAGCGTGAGGTAGCGCTCGATGGCCTGGGCCTCACCGGGAAAGGCCCGCTGCAACGCGGCCGCGTAGGCGTCCGCGCCGGCCGGGATCTCGATCGTTCGGTCGCCAATCACCATTCGGTTGTAGATCGGCGGCAGTGCGTTCCACTCGATGCCGCCGCCGGTCACGGCATCGAAGAGCTGCCACGTCGTCGTGTGCTCGGCCTGCACCTCGCCGATGTAGTGCATGCCGATGTTCCAGCGATAGCCGCCGCGCTCGTAGCTCTGCGTGCAGCCGCCGACGATCCGGTTCTGCTCGAGCAGCAGCACGCGAAGCCCGTCCTGCGCGAGCAGCGACGCGGCCGACAGCCCGCCCATGCCCGATCCGATGACGATGGCGTCCCAGGGGCCGGGGAGGCCCCGGCTGCTGCGGTAGATGTCGCCGATCTGGTCCATCGCGCGCCTCTCTCGAGCCCGATCCACGGGGATCCCAAAAGTATACGGACGTATACATCAGATCGATGGGATCGTCGAGCGGCTGGATCGTCTGCGCGCGGCTCGTGTGAACGAGCGCGCGCGGGGTCGGGGGCGGCCGCTCAGCCTCGCTTCTCGGCCGAGAGCGCCCGGGCGACGAGGCGGTAGACGGTCGGGCTGAACCCGAGACCCAGATGCGTCGAATCGACCTCGACGTGCTCGATCGGGGCGCCTCCCTCCGAATCGACGCAGGCCTGCCAAGCCACGACACGGTCGCGGCGGCTGTAGATGGCGGTCACCGGCACGCGAAGCGGCACCGCCTTTCGCGCCTCGACCATGGCCTCGATCTCGTCGAGATCCCAGCCTTGCAGAGAGGCGAGTGGCGCGATGGTGGTGTACTTGGGCCCGCCGATCACCGGGCTGCCGAAGGTGACGACGCGGCGAACGACGTGCGGTCGATCGCGAGCGATCTCGCGCGCGATGTATCCGCCGAGACTCCAGCCGATCAGTGAGACGGGTGCGCCCAGCTGCTCAGCGGTGTGCTGCACGTGTGCGCCGATGGCTTCGATCGAATCGGGCACATCGGCTCGGTTGGCGCCCCGACTCCAGCCGCGCGCGTCGTAGCCCAGGGCGCCCAAGAACTGCCGCAGTGGCCACGTCGATCGGTCGTCCGCGCCGAATCCGGGCAGCACGAAGACGACCGATCCGTCGCCGCGAGGCTCGCGCAGCAAGCTCCGAAACGCGTAGCCGAGACGCGCGAGCTCGAGCAGGCCGGTCAGCTCGCCCGCGAGCGCGCGCGGCGGCGGGATCGGGATCGCCGTGTCGCTCGAGGTCGGTTCGATCATCGCCAGCACCCGCCGCCCGGGTTCGAGGCCGAGACCCAGCTGCCATGGACATCCACCGGGATCCGGTGGGGGATCTCGACACGCGCAACCGGGCCCTCGCTCAATGCTTCGGCCTCGAAGACGAGGAGCTCCGCGCCGGCGGATTGGCCCCCGGTGCGCAGGCCGAGAAGCCAGCCTTCGCCTTCGCGCGCTGTCTCCGAGCGGGCGACGAAGACGACTTCGCTCATGCGTTCGCCGGGCTCGGTGAGCCACTGGGCGCTCTCGGCGCCCACGAAATCGTGCAGCAGAACGCCGCCGCGGGCATCGGCGTCGAGCAGCTGGGTCGTGTAGCCGTAGCGGTGCCGCCGTGTGAAGAAGCGCTCGTCGAGGCGCGGAAACTCCTGCGGTCGCTCGTCGACCGGTTCATCGGCGACCCGGGTTCGTCCGGCATCGATCGTGAACCGGTGCAGCGACGGGGGGAACGGGTCGCCGGGCCCCGTTCGGTCCTGGTCGTAGAATCGGTCGAAGCGCACGAGATCGATCACGATCTCGTCGTCGGGGCCGTCGTACGCGTTGAGCGTGTGGAAGATCCAGCAAGGCTCGATCTCGATCCAGCGAACGGGATCGTCGAGTCGATCGCGTCGCAGCACACCGATGTGAGCCGAGCCCGATGTATCCCAGCGGTACGGGATCGTCTTCCCCGCGGCAGCGTCACCGGGATGGAACCGGAGGGGGAGGTCGTAGAAGACCACATGGCGTCGCGTCAACGCGAAGTCGTGCACGAAGGCGGAGGCGGCGAGCGAGACGTCTCGCTTCTGCCGGGCCTTGCCATCGCTGTCGATGACCCAGTAGGTCGTGAGCGGCTCGTCGTCGGCCGCGTACCCCACGGCGTGGAGCTCGCCGGTCACGGGGTCGACGTGGGGGTGCGCCGTGAATCGTTCGATGGCGCCGAAGTCCTCGCGCCCGAGCGTCGCCAGATCGAGGTCGAGCCGGTAGGGAAGACACGTCTCGGTCATGGCCAGCAGCTCGCCCCCGAACGGGATCACGTGGGTGTTGGCCGTGTCGAAGAAGGGAAGGGGGTCGCAGAGCGGTGCTTCGCCGAGCGCGCGCGAGACCTCGGGCGTGCGCACCCAGCGGTTTCGGTACTCGAGGGCACGGCCATCTTCGAGTCGCACCGCGTGCACCATGCCCGCGCCGGCGAACCACTCGTAGTCGGACCCGACGCGGCCGGGCGGATTCGGGCTGATGCGCACCAAGCGCCCTGCGAGCTCGCGCGGCAGCTCACCCGTCACCCTCAGATTGCGCTCGACGACCTCGTCTGTCCGCGGCCTGTAAGCGCCTGAAATCCATCGACTTTCCATGGCTGCCTCCTAGCCTTGCCGAATATGACACCGTCATATTACACTGTCATATCATGATCGCAATGGCAGACGAAGCAGCGGAGGGCGACGCCCGCGTTCGGTCGCGTCGCGGCCAGCGCCGAAACCCGAACGTCGACCGGCACGACCGGGCCGTCGTGCTCGCCACGGCGAAGCGTCTGCTCGAGGAGGAGGGCGTCGAGGCGCTCTCGGTCCGGCGCCTCGCCCGAGAGCTCGGGACGTCGTACCAGCTCGTGTACACGCTGTTCGGCGGCAAGCAGGGGCTTCTCGGTGCGCTGTTCGAGAGCGGCTTCGAGAGCTTGGAGGCGGCATGCCTTGCCCTGCCGCCGAGCGACTCGGCCCCGGGCGACCTTGCGAACCTGGCCCTGGTCTACCGACGCTTTGCGCTCGAGCACCGCGAGCTCTACGCGCTGATGTTCGGACGCGACGCCGGCTTCGAGCCGAGCGCTGCGAGCCAGCGCGTCGCGTTGAAGAGCTTTCAGGTCGTGCAAGCGTGCGCGGCACGCGCTTTCGAGGCCTCGGATGCGGCCCAGCGCTCGTTCCCGAACGGCGAGGCGCTCGCCCGCGCAGCCTGGTCGACCACCCACGGTCACGTCGCCTTGGAGCTCGCATCGTGGTTCGGCTCCGACGCACACGCCGAGAAGCGTTTGGAGGGCACGGTGCGCGCACTCGTCGGGCAGAGCCTGCAAGACGAGGGGCAGAGCTGAGCCGCGGCCCCGGGGCTCGGCATCGCCTCACCTGGATGGACGTGCGCCAGCGTCGGCCATACCGTCTGCGGCACGCTGTTTCGCCCGACGACCTGGAGAGATCGATGAAAGCGCAGCCCGCGACGTTGTATGCCGTACCGCATTCGCTCTACGCAGGCCGTGCGCGCAGCTATCTGATCAAGAGGGGCGTCACCTACCGCGAGTGTGCGCCCAAGACCGAGCACTTTCTGAAGACGGTCTTGCCGCTCGCGGGCGGACGCCTGGGCATGCCGACCATCGAGCTCACCGATGGTCGCGTGATTCGCGATGGCGCGGCGATCATCGACCACTTCGAAGCCGAATCGGGTCACGCCTTCTCGCCGGCCACGCCGAAGCAGCAGCTCGTGAGCCGCCTCTTCGACGTCATCGGGGCCGAAGGGCTGCTGCGCCCGGCCATGCACTACCGCTGGAACTTCGACGCCGAAAACCTCGCGTTTCTCGAGTTCCACATGGGCATGATGACGCCGCCGGGCGAGGGCGGAAGGAAGATGGCGCGCGGGATCATCGAGGCGATGAGGCAGGCGACGTCGCAATTCGGCGTCACGTCCGAGAATGGACGCCTCGTCGAAGACGTCTATGCGGACCAGCTCGGTGCACTCGATCGTCACTTCGAGTCGCACGCGTACCTGCTGGGGGGACGCCCGTGTATTGGGGATTTCGGCATGATCGCGCCGCTCTTCGGTCATCTCGGCCGCGACCCGAAGCCCCTCGCTCTGATGCAGACAAAGAGCCCGCGGGTCTTTCGGTGGGTGGAGCGCATGAACCGGCGCGAGGCCGATCTGCTCGGGATGGATCGCCAGGAGGAGAGCTACCTGGGGGCAGACGAGATACCGGAGACGTTGATCGAGGTGCTCGCTGCACTCGCCGAAGACTTCGTCCCCGAGACGCTTGCGGCGGCCGAGGCGATCAACGCCTGGCTGGGCAGGCAAGATGAGCTCGCGCCAGGCACCGAGTGCGCACGGGGTGCGGGTCACGCCGAGTTCGAGCTTCGGGGCAAGACGATCCGCGCCCTGGCGCAGCCCTACCGCTTCTATCTGCTCAAGCGCGTGCAGGACGCGTACGCAGCGCTCGATGCCGGCGCCCGAGCCGCCGTCGACGACGTGCTCGAACGCAGCGGGATGGCCCCCGTGCTCGACGCACGCATCGATCGCGAGATCGGTCGCCAGGGCAACCTCGAGGTCTGGCTCTAGCGGCGCCGACCGTCACATGTCGCCGCACCCAGCGTGGCGGGTGCGCGCCCCTCTTCAGCCCGCGGCCTCCTCGCTCACGCGCGCGATGCTCGGATGCTTCGCCAGCCGCGCGAGCAGCTCGGTCACGCGCGGGTGGTCGGCCAGCAGATCGAGGTCGAGCACCTGCTTGGCGAAGAGCGAGGCTGCGCCGAACGTGTACTGGGCGTAGAAGTCGGCGAGCGTGATTGAATCGCCGGCGGCGTAGGGCGAGCAGACGAGTAGACGCTCGACCGCCTTCATGCCCTTGGCCAGATCGGCGCGCACCTGATCCTTGGTCTCGTCGCTCACGGGCTTGTTGAAGAGCACC
This sequence comes from Myxococcota bacterium, assembly GCA_965250285.1. GTDB lineage: Bacteria > Myxococcota_A > UBA9160 > UBA9160 > UBA4427 > CAYYSY01. The sequence continues at coordinate 2,499,195 of OZ252299.1, read as the reverse complement.
TGAGGAAGCAGGCGCCGCGCCACGAGCTCGACGTCGAGCTTGAGGTGGCACGAGAGCTCGATCACTTTGCCCGCTTCGAAGGGGTCGCTCGGCAGAAGGGCCGGTTCAGGCGCAATGCGCTCGAGGTACGAGGCGATGGCGAGCGATTCACTCAGGTAGCGACCGTCCACTTCGATGGCCGGCATCTTGCCCATCGGCGAGCGCTCGAGATACGCCTCGTCCTGGGACGGCGGCGCCTTCACCTCCTCGAACTCGAGCCCCTTCTCGAGGAGGATGGCCTTGGTGAGGCTGTAGTAGTTGCTGAAACGCAAGCCGTAGAGCTTGATCATGGCGGGCTCCTGCGATCTCCGGTGAGGATGCGCGGGCCGAGCGGGGTGCCGGACCGCGCGACGATCCGGGGAGTCTGGGCGCAGGCGCGCTGCATGGCAATGGCGGGTCGCCCCGCGATGTCGTCGGGTTCAGCGCGCCGAGACCCGAACGAGTCTTCAGCCCGGGCGCTGCGAGGACCGCTGTCGCGACCGAGCGGCTCTCTCGGCCGACGGTCGCGCGAAGAGCAGCGCCACGGCCGGTACGCTGAAGAGGGCGAGCTGCCAGAGCCCCGCGCTCCATCCTTCGCCATGCGGACTGGTGAGGTTCCAGATGAGGTGGCTGACGGCAATGTAGAAGGCATAGACCGAGGCCCCGGGCCAGATCCACGGCGCGCCCCGCCAGTAGCCCCAGGCGCCGATCGCAAAGAACGCCCAGTGCAGCGGGGCCGTCGCCCAGGCGAGCGCGCCCGTCACCTCGAATCCGAACCAGACCTCCGTGTTGCGGACGTGCGGGATCGTGAGGTCGCGGTAGATCAGAAAGAGGACGGTCGCGGCACAGAATGCGGCCATCGAGGTCGCCCACCACGGGCGCCGCCGCCGCGTCGTGAGAAGCGAGTCAGGCACGCTCGTCAGCATGCCTCGGCGCCGGACGTGGTTCACGCCGGCGATCTGACTTGCCGAGTCGATCATGACCGAAGCTCGGAGCGTCGCGGTCGACCGCACTGCGAATCGCTGGCCTGAACACCGACCTGCTCCGGTCGCGGTGCGTCAGACGGCGCGGGCTCGCTCGACCCGCTCGCCCCGTCGCTTTGTGTCGTCGACGCGCCGCATGCGGCGGCGCGAGACCCGCCCGGCTCGGCTGCGCGCCGACACGTTCAGGCATGCCTCGACCAGCGCCGGCACGAACACATCGGTCTGCGTCACGCACGCGCTGTGATCGCCGTCGATTTCGAAGACGGCCGTGTCGGGGATGGCGGCGGCCAGACGAAGCTGCTTGCTCGCCGGAACGAGTCGGTCCTGGCGCGTGACGATCGAGGCCGACGGCACATCGATCTCACGCACCCAATCGTGCGCTGCGTAGCGCGTGAGCTCGCGAAACGCGTCGAGCACACAGGCCGGATCGTGGCCGGCGTACTCGCGCTGCACGCGCCTTCGGCGCCTCTCGTCGCTGGGCACACGGGTCAGGGTCTGGTGGATGAGCTGGTTGCGGGCCGCGTCGGGCAGGACGCGAGCGAGGCCCACTGCTGCGGGGAGGGCGAGTCGCGCTGCGCGGGCCGCCACCTTTGGGACGAAGTGCCGACCGGTTGCGCACAAGACCAGACCATCGAGGCGTCGACGGTGACGTTGCCAGGTCAAGCAGGCGATCGGGCCCCCCATCGACCAGCCGGCCGCGATGAAGCGCTCGATGCCGAGCGCGTCAGCGACCTCCGCCACATCGTCGGCGCACCGTCTGAGGCAGAAGCGATCGGCCCGCGGTCCGCGTCCGTGACCGCGATGATCGAGGCTCACGACGCGGAAGTGTTCGGCCAGCGGACGGAACGCGGGGCCCCAGTCGAGGCGGGCGGTCGAGCCGAGGCCGTGCAGCAAGAAGACGGTCGGGACGTCGCTGCTGCGCGCGTGCAGCGGAGCGTACTCGCGGACGAAGGTCGTCTCGCCCGAGCTCAGCTCGAGATCATGTCGGATCTTTCGACTCGCCATCGTCACCAAATTGACACAGCTGGCGCGGCAGTTCTATCGAAAGCGAGCGCGCGCAAGCCAAAGTCTGCGGATTCTCGAGGAGCCGTGCGCACGAGCCGGGTCGATTGCAGCCCGGTTCGAATTCGCGAGCGCCGCCGCGATTGACGCGCGGCGAGCCCGGGTCTCCACAATCTTCATCGAATCAAGACGGGGTACACGCCCTCGAAATCGCGCCGACCCCGCGCGCGAACGGGCCTGTTCGGACGAGCCGTCATCGACCGCGAGCTAGTAGAAGACGTACGAGCGCACGACGAGGTTCTTTCTGCAGGGGGCGTCCTTCGGGGCGGTGGGGTCGATGCTCGACGAGTGGAACGACCAGCGCGAGACCCGCCCGTCCTTCACGGAGTCGTAGCACTTGAGCATCGACACCTCGGTCGGCGTCTGGTTCGGGATCCAGTACCACTGGTGTTCGGCGCGGCGCATGAAGTACGTCGTCTCACCGACCCGGTCGTCATACACCCGATAGTTGTTGACATAGGGCTGGTCGGCGAACGATGGCCAGGCGCACAGCACGAACGGGTTCTGCTGCACCGTCTCCATCGGCTTCGCGAGGTTGATCGACATGAAGCGACGCGACATCTTCGCGTCGGCCTCGGCCTCCGTGTAGTGCAGCGTGCGTCCGAAGTTGCGCAGGTTCTGGGTCAGGAGCTCGCGGCAGCGCACGCGCCCGCTGTTGTCGTTCAGGTCGTTGTGCACGACGTTGGCATACGCCGCGTTCACACCCGGGTTCTTCGCGGCCTGATCCTCGGTGCGGTCGCCCTCGTAGTCCTTGTCGAAGACATCGTGGTTGTAGACGACCGCGTCGGTGGCGCCGGGGAAGAAGTCGAGCAGCAGCTGCTCGATCTCGGGGTAGTAGACCCGTTCGACCTCGGCCGAGTCGTAGAAATTCGTGCACTTCGACTCGAGGTGGGCGAGCGACACACCGAGCTGGTCCATGCATTCGGGCGTGTAGGGTGAGAGCCCGGGGTACTCGCTCTCGATGCGCCGGGCGTCGCGCAGCACCTGCGGAAAGTAGAGGCCGCAGCGATGGCCGTCGGTCTCGTCTCGACGAAGCGCGGCCGCCTCGGCCTTGCGTTCGGGGTCTTGCCAGAGCGCGTTCGAGGAGACGATCGAGTAGGAGGGCGCCTCCTTGACCGAGTAGCGCAGCGGCACCACGGCACCGCCCTCGGGCGCCTGCATGCCCTGGTCGCGGATGTAGTCGACGCACTCGGTGAAGCGCCGGAAGCCCAGGCCCCACTTCGTCTCGACGGGCCCCGGCGGCGCACTCTGGATCGACTCGAGGAGCGCCTGGGTTTCGCCCGACTGGGCGGCCAGCAGTGCGTCCTCGGTGGCGGCCGTCGTGCCTGCGTCACCGTCGCGCTCGAAGGCAGCGTACGAGAGCCCTTCGTTGGCCGCGATCGGTGCGGCCTGACCGTCGGTGCGTTCGAGCGGCGGGACCCAGGCAGCGGGACGGGGCGGATCGGCATGGGCCTGGGTCATTGTCGAGCTCCTCGAACGGGCCCGTGAAGCTTGCCGGCGATCGGGCTCGGTCGCCAGCGTCGACCCGCCCAAAGGTTGGTCGGGACGGCTCGGCGCTGTCCGTCATCCGCCCGGGTGCAGGTGAGCGCGGTCGAAGCGCCCCGTTCAGCCGCGCGATTCGTCGAGGCCGAAGACGCGACGTGCGTTGCCCGCCAGGAACAGTGCGCGGCCTTCGTCATCGAGGCCGAGCGCGTCGAGACCCTCGAGGGCCTTCGCAGGCAGGATCATCGGGTAGTTGGTCCCGAACAGGACCTTCTTTCGCCCGTTCGTCCGCATGTATTCCACGAGCGCGGCCGGGTATCGCTGCACGGTGTAGGCCGACGTATCGATGTAGACGCGCTCGTGCTTCGTCGCGACAGCGATCGCTTCGTCCGTCCACGGATAGCCGATGTGCCCACCGACGATCGTCAGCTCGGGAAAGTCGAGGGCCACCTGGTCGAGGTACACCGGGCGGCCGACCTCCGAAGGCATGAGCGGGCCCGTGTGGCCGATCTGGGTGCAGAAGGGGACGCCGAGCTCCGCGCACGCCACGTACACGGGATAGAAGCGACGGTCGGTGGGCGGCGCTTCCCAGAGCCAGGGCAGCACGCGAATCGCCTTGAAGCCGAGCTCGCTTACGCAGCGCCGGATCTCGGCGACCGCCTCCATCGGACGCGAGATGTCGACCGAGCCCACTCCGACGAGTCGCCCGCCGGATGCGTCGACGAACGACGCCACCTCGTCGTTCGAGATCATCACGTTGCGCGGGGCGTACCAGGCCGCGACGAGGCACTGCGACACGCCGCCGGCCTCCATCGCGCGGAGGGTGGCATCGACGGGGATCGCCACGTTCGGATCCGGGTCGGGCATCTTCGTCCACCGTCGCAGCGAGGCGAAGATCGGGTCGGAGATGAATCGCGGCGTCGGGTGCTGTGCAAAGACGTCGACTACGTCCATTGGTTCTTCATGCTCCGATTCGACGAAGAGGGCGGGACGCCTCTTCGCCATGGGTCCGCTTCAGTCGAGCCCCGATACGATGTCGTTCAGCGGGCGTTTCGCGACGCCGCGAAGAACGGGGACGCACTCGGGCGGAAACGCTTGAACGATCTCCACGCCCGCTTCGAGCGCTGCGTCGAGCAAGCGGGGCAGGGCCTTCATGGCACCCGTCGGGATGTCGTGCAACACCATGAGCGTCCAGTCCTGCACGGCCATCTGCTCGAGGGCGACGTCGGGCCACGCGTCGGGTGCCTCCCAGTCGCGCGGCACGCTGTTCCAGAGTACGACGGAGAATGCGCCTTCGCAGAGGAGGTCGAGCGCGGCCTTGCTGAGCAGGTTGGGGCCGATCACACCGCCCCCGCCATAGGGGCGGAACCAGCGCTCGGGCGCGCTCAAGTCACCGAGCGCGTGCTGCGCCGCGGCGATCTCATCATGCGCAACGCTCGGATCATCGCTCGTGCCCAGCTCGATGGTGTGGCTCTGCGTGTGGTTGCCGAGCCAGTGCCCCGCTTCGCGAGCGCGCTGCATGAGCTCGCGTCGCTCGGGCACCTGCGCGTCTTTGCCACACACGAAGAAGCTTGCCTTGAGCCCCCGCTCGTAAAGGGCGTCGAGCACCCCCGGCGTCACGTCCGGGAACGGGCCGTTGTCGAAGCTCAGGGTGAGGCGCTTGCCGGACAGCTCCATGGCCTACGCCTCTCGAGCCGCGCGGAAGTCGTTGTTGTCGGTCAGGTCGCCCGCGAGCCAGCGCTCGAGCTCCTCATGCGCACGGCGTCGAAGCGTGGGAGCGGCGGCGAGCGCGTCGAGAGCGTCGACGGTCAGCTCGACGATCAGGCCATCGGGGTCGCGAAGGTAGAGCGAACGGCAGTAGCCGTGGTCGATGAAAACGGTCTCCAGGCCGGCTCGCTCGGCGCGCTCTTCGATCTCGGCCCGAAGCGGCTCGGTGGCCGTCAGCGCAACGTGGTCGAAGGGCGACGTCGATGCGAGCGCGGCGTGCGCCTCGGTGACGTCGGGCTTCTCGAATTGGAAGAACGCGAGGGCGCTGCCGTCTTCGAGTTCGAAGAAGACATGGCAGTAGTTCTGGCCGAACTCGTTCTCGCACCAGGTGGCGACGAGGGGGAGCCCGACGATGTCCTCGTAGAATCGCCGCGTGGCCTCGAGATCGCGGGAGACGTACGCATGGTGATGGAGGCGACCGGGTCTCATGATGGGGGCTCCTGATGGCGTGAATGGCTCGCCTAGGCAGGGGGGTCTGGAAAGAAGAGGCGAACCATCGCGTCGGCATGGGCTTCGACGCTGGCTTTCGAGAACGGATCGCGACCGGTCAGCAGTTCGACCTGCGCAGACGCCGCAAACGCGGTCGCAGTTGCACCTACCAATCGATAGAAGAGCTGGCTCGAATCTCGGTCGACGGGATATCCGGTGTCGGCCAGGTCGTCGAAGAGGCGCTGCAGCTGATCGAGGATCGGCCGCACGTGCCGCTCGACGAGCCATTCGAGCCGGGCCGTCTTCTCCGCGCCGTCCTGCAAGAGGAATCGGTGGAGCTCGGGATGCGCCGCGGAGAAGAAGACGAAGTCTCTCAAGACGAGCCGCAAGCACGTCAGCGGATCGACGCCGGCGAGGCCCTCGATCCGGCGCGTGAACTGTTCGATGAACACACCGAAGATGTGATCGGCTGCGGCTCGCCAGAGCGCGTCCTTGGTCTTGAAGTGGTAGGGCAGCGACGCGAGGGCGACGCCGGCGCGCTCGGTGATGTGCCGTGTGGAGGCGCCGCCGAAGCCCCGCTCTGCAAACTCATGCAGCGCGCTCGCGACGAGCCGCTCGCGGGTCTCGAGCGCGCGGGCCTGAGGCTGGCGGGATCGGACGGGTGCCATCGCCCTATATTGTACGATCATACTAGAATATGCAATATTATTCGTACTTTCGTACTGAAATGGGCCCGGTGCAGGGAGGTCGTGTCCGCGGCGGGCCGGTGCGCCGACGCGTCTGCGATCGCCCAGACCACGCGCGAGCTCGGCGTCGAGATCACACCTCGGAGGCAATCGAAGCGCGGGCGTCGAGCGCTGCGCGGATCTCGTCGTGCGTGCGTCTGTCGATCCCGTATGCGCTGTAGAAGAAGATCGCCAGCACGGCGGGCACGGCGGGCACCACCGCGTCGAGCACGCCGAGGCCGGTGATCACCCCGGTTGCCACCTCGCCGGGCACGGAGTGAGCCGAGAATCCGATGACATCGAGCCCGAACCCCGAGAGCAGCGATCCGATCGCTGTCGTGACCTTCCCGAAGAACGTGCGGGCGGCGTAGAAGATGCCCTCCTGCCGGCGCCCCGTTCTGAGCTCGTGCTCGTCCGCGACATCGGCGAGCGCCGACATGACGGTGATGGTGAGGATGGCCACGCCCGTGTAGAAGCAGAAGACGCTTGCGAGCAGAAGCGGGAAGAGGGCGGACGAGCCGTTCTCGGGAAAGAGGCCGACGAAGCGAAACAAGACCGGCAGGAAGCCCGCCAGCATCACGATGACGATGGCGCCCCGCATCGTCTCGCGCTTGTCGATCCGCGCGTGCAGTCGGGTGGTCACGATGAACGCCAGGATGAAGCTCGGCGGTGATGCCGTGGCCATCCACCGAATCTTGTCTTCGGGGAGCTCCCAGAAGAACAGGTTCATGAAGCTCGTGAGGTTCTCACGCAGGCCGGCCATCGCGCCGAGGCAGACGAGCCCCAGGAGGAGCATGACGTAGTTGCGGTTCCTGAGGCAGTCCGCGATCTCGGCGGTCAGCGACGCCATCGAGAAGCCGTGATGATCGACGGGCGGAACGTAGAGGGTCGGGATCCGGTCTCGGGTGAAGAACGCCGATGCCAGGATCGCCAGCGCCGAAGCGATCGCGACGCCGGCTGCCATCACGCCGAACGCGCTGCGTGATGCGACGCCCCCCTCGACCGATCCGAACCACGTCCAGCCGAGGAAGAACGTCGATGCGCCGCCCACGAGCTGGTAGATCGCGTTGTGGCTCATGACGCGCGTCCGCTCGAGATAGTTCGGCGACAGCTCGGCTCCGAGCGCGAGATGCGGCACCTGATAGAAGGTCAGGAACGTCCGCATCAGGATCGAGAAGCCCGTCAGCCAGAGAAACAGCCCCGCGGTCCCGAGACCCTCCGGCGGCATGAAGATCGCCGTGAAACAGGCACCGAGCGGGATCGGTGCAATGAACAGGAAGGGGTGACGCCGTCCGAGTCGCGTCCGCACCCGGTCCGAGACCGAGCCGACCAGCGGATCGGAGATCGCATCGAACACGAGCGCGATCGTGAGCGCGATGCCGGCCAGGGTGCCCGAGAGATCGAGCTGATTGCGATAGAAGAGCATCGCGAACGTCGAGAACGCGATGCTGAGTGCACCCTCTGCGATGCCGCCTACACCGAAGGCTGTCTTGGTGCGAAGCGGCAGCCGATGCGCGTCGCTCCGGGATGCATCTTCTTCGGGCGGGGCGGGCATGGGGCGAGTCGGATCCGGCGGCATGTTCGACGTCTGCCCCGCGGCTCAGCGCTCCGGGACCAGCTCCTTCTGCACGCTCGCGCCACCGAGCATTCGCCGGATGTCTCGTCGCACCCAGAGGATCCAGCCCGCGAAGGCGAGTGCGACCGGCGGGATCGGAAGCAGCGCGAACGCCACGGCCCAGAACGCGAAGAAGAGCAGCCAGCGCGCGAGCAGGGCCGGAAAGCGCTGGGCCCCCGTCTTCGCGCCGGGTGAGTACACCAGCGACTTGACCCGAAGAAACCATCCGTTCGCCAACAGGGCGGCAATGAAGAGGGGGCGCGGTGCGGGCTTCGAGTCGACCTCGGGATCGTCGTCGAGCGCTGCGTCGCCGATCGCTCCTCCCGCTTCGAGCGCCCGCTCGATGGCACCCCATGCGTGCCTCGCGGTGGGCCGCGCGAGCGTTCCCTGCATGTTCTCGGCCGACGGCACGGAGCGCCATCGGTACAGCACGCGTCCCTCGCGTGTCACCGCTAGCACCCCGGGTTGAAAGTACCCCTTCGGATGCTCGATCTTCCAGCTCGCGCCCCGCTGCAGAAACGCCAGGCTGCCCTGGTTTGCGTAGAGCGTCAGCCAGCCGCGTTCGCTGCAGGTGCGTGAGATTTCCTGATGTGGGTCGCCGACGTTCTCGAAGTCGAGCGCCCAGTCGTCATGGGCGCGGTCGGCCAGCTGCTGCGGTTCACTCGAGATGGCGTAGATCTCCCCGCCCGCGCTTCGGATGCGGTCGACGACTCCTTGCTCAACGTAGCTCCGCAACTCGGAGCGACAGGGCGGTCACCAGAAGCCCCGGTAGAAGAGCAGGACGATGAAGGCGTGCTGCCCGAGCTTTTCGTCGAGCCACCGGAGTCGCGGGCCTGGCGGCGGGTCGAGCTCGGCCTGGGGCTGCCCCTCTGGAGGGGTCGGTGCGTTCTCGGCGAACGCGACCGCCCACGCACCGTCGTTGCCGGTGACCGTGAACGAGCGCTGCTCGCATCGGTCGCCGCCGCAGAGGATCAGCCGCAGCTCGTTCGAGCCAGCCAGGGCCGCGTCTGCGTCGAGGATGCCCGTCACCTCGAACTCGGCGCCCGCCGACTGCTCGGTGTCATTGAACCAGGCAACCGCCGCGTCGACGCGCGGCCGGAGTCGTTCGGGAATTTTCTCGCTGACCTCGGGCATGACCCACCTCGATGCGGGGCGCCGTCTGCCGGCGCCGACCGCGGGCAAGGGCTTTCAGACGAACGCGACGACCCGCGCGGGCGATGCGCTGAGGCCGGCGAGGGCGAGCGGGAAAAACCCGACCTTGAAGCCGGAAGTCGGCACCGAGGCGAGGTTGGCGAGCTGCTGCACGATGAAGACCTCGCGGTCGCGCCCGGCGAAGTGACCGTCCCAGATCTCGCTCGCATCGCCAGACTCTTGAAAGGCGCGGCGCATCTCCATGAGGGGGCGATCCCAGCCCACGGCGTCCGTCCCCAACACCTTGGCGCCGAGCTCAGCCAGGAAGAGGGTGCCCGCACGGGTCATCCCCGGGTACCAGTAGAACTCGGGATCGTCGAGGTCGTAGCGCTCCTGTCCGGTGCGAATGAGCGCGGCGGTGCCCGGCCCGATCTCGGCGCCGCTCCGATGGACGGCGCGCTTCAGCGCTTCGACCGAGATGCCCTCGCCGGGCTTCGCGTCCTCACGGACGTCGAGCACGATGCCGTCGCAGTAGAGCTCCTCGAGCCCAATGTCGCCGATGGTCCGCGAGGGCGCCCCCTCACAGGTCGTGCCGTAGTGCAGGGGGGCGTCGACGTGTGTGCCGAGATGCGTGTTGATCTGGATGCGCTCGTCGCCCCAGCCCTCGCCGTCCGGCAGGTCTTCCCGCGTGCACCCGAAGATGGCGCAGAGTTGCTCCGCGCCTTCGACGGCGGGGTCGTTCCGCACGATCACCTCGGGCACGAGCACCGTCGCCGCTGGCCGCGCGACCTTCGGGATGCGTTCGGCATCGGCGGCGTCGAGCCTGCGCGTCAGGTCGATGAGGTTCACGGAGCTTCTCCTCGAGTCGGCCGGCAGACGCCGCCTCACCACCTTTTCGGCGCCGCTCTCTTTCGATGTGGCGACGGCGACCCGGCCGTGTGCGTCGCCTTGACACGCACCCTAGCAGAAAATAGAATTAGAATACTAATTTTGTTTGGGATGCCATGAAAGACCTCAGCCCGCCTCGTCAGCGCCGCAGCCAGGACACTCTCGACGCCATCTCGAAGGCGACGAAGGAGCTGCTTCGCACGCACACGTTCAGTGAGCTCACCGTCCAGGACATCGTCCGCGCAGCGGATTCGTCCGCCGGCTCGTTCTATGCGCGCTTCAAGGGGAAGAGGGCGCTGCTCCACTACCTGCACGACGAGCTCGCAGAGAGCTCGGTCGACGACATGCGCGACTTCATCGACACAGCCGAGTTCAAGGCGGTGACACCGACCGAGCTCGCCGAGCAGTTGGTGCCCGAGCTCGTCCGGTTCCATGTCGAGCACCGCGGCATCTTGCGCGCGACGATGATCGAGTCGCTCGACGACCCGCTCTTCGTCGAGCGGGCAGTCAAGCTCGTTCGCGCGATCGCCGAGCTCGTCGCCGAGCACACGACCCGCACCGCCAAGCGCAAGGACCGTCACGTCACCAACGTCCAGCAGGCGCTGGGCGCGGTCATCGCGATCCTCGATCAGAGTCTCTTCTTCGACAAGAGCGACACGCCGAGCGTGTCGGGTGCGGAAGTGGCTCGCCTTCAGCGGATCTTCGTCGCGTCCCTCGGAGTGGGTGCCGAGAGCTGATCCCCCCGTCGCCGAGCCGAGTCGATGGGATCTCGCGGCGTCTCGGCCGGCCCGCCGGCCCGCCGCACCGCATCGCGCCGACCGTTTGTGTTGATCAGAGCCAAGGAGGGAATGAATCGGCACGGCGAGGGGCGCGAATCCGTGCTTCGGCCGTTCATGGCGACCGATCGGATCCGCTAACGTGCTGCGGCGCGTCAAACCAGCCCGAGGAGCCACGAATGAACAAGCCGATCGACATTCGCACGGTCGACGAATGGATGTACGCCGTCAGCACCGCCTTGCGCGAGAGCAAGGAGAAGGACACGCAAGAGCTGCTTCAGCGCGTGCTCGACGACATGCGCGAGCGGCGTTCGCACCTCGAGCTCCTGCGTCACAACGAGGTCGGCTACTGACGCCGAGCGAAAGGGCCTCGTCGTCGATCGACGCCGGGCCACGCGCCACGCTCGCTCGACCCATCCGCCGTCCTGATCGCCCAAGGCACGGCGCCGATTGCCCGCACGTGTGCGCGGCGTCGCCCGTCAGGCAGCGCCCTGGCTCTTCGCCCAGTCGGCGAAGTCGGCCAGCGTGGCCTCGAGCCGGATCTTCGTGATCTCGTCGGCGAGCGCGCCCGCATCATCGAACTTCTCATGGATCTGTGGGACCACGAAGCTCGGCGCGAGGTAGGTCGGGGTCAGGGTGCCGGCCAGCACGCTCGAGAGCTGAGCGTGCGCACGCGCGCCACCCGAAGGCGCGAGCGAGTGCGCGATCACGAGCGACGGCTTCGCCTTGAGCGGTGAGTTGAAGGCGGGGCGCGAGGCCCAGTCGATCAGGTTCTTGAGCGGGCCCGGGATGCCGTAGTTGAATTCGGGCGTGACGAAGACGAGACCGTCTGCCGAGCTCACCTGATCGAGGAGCGTTCGAACGGCGGCGGGCTTCTCGTCGCCGTCGAGATCCTGGTTGTAGAGGGGCAGGGCGCCCCCGTCCGTCGTGTCGATCTCGATCGCCTCGGGCGCGAGGGCCTCGACCGCTGCGCCGAGCTTTCGGCTGAAGCTCGCGGCGCGAAGGCTTCCGATGACGGTCAGGATCTTCATGCATCTTCCCCTCTGTGCGGGCAGGTGCGTGCAGCCGCGTCCCTTGCTCGACGCGCCGACAATTCTTTGCGTCACCTACTCACGGACTGCCACGCGGTCCAGTGCGCGTTCGAGTTCGTGACTCTGCCTCAGCCGGGCTCGACGCGGTAGGCGAAGCGGTCCGCTTCGCCTGTTGCAAGGTCGCCCATCCGCGCGATGCACCAAACGTTCGCGCGATCGACCCCGTCCCCGAATCGCATCGGCCCCCGCCCGTTGGGCCAGATGGGTTCGAGACCGCGCGTCCTGCCCGACTGCCTCGAGACCGAGCCGACCGCCCTCGAGGACGCCGTCGAGCCTCGCCGAGTCGCGGCCTTTGCGCGGTCTCCAGATCGCACGCGCGGTGCTCGACTCGTCGATCACCGCCTGGTCCACCTCGTGGGCGGACCCCGATCGCGTGCGGTCGCGAACGGCTTCGGAGCGGATCCGGGCCGGACCGGCCCCGACCCCATCGCGAATCCGCTCCGGGCGGGCGTCTTCTCGATGTCGTTCGAAACCTGATGGCGTCCGCTCCGAAGCCAGAAAACGAGGCGAGGCAGGCACTTGGGTCCCTGGTGTCGTAGAGTCGATCGAAAAACATGACTAACGTCAATTTTAGTATTGCATCATTTATGACTGCAGTCATAATCACGGTATGGCTTCTCAGAGCACGGGCAGCGGGGAACTGACACGGGTCGAGCGCCGCCGGGCGTCGACGCGCGCGCGGATCGTCGAGACCGCCGAGCGCCTGATGCGCGAGCGCGGCGTCGAGGCGGTCACGATCCAGGACATCACCGAGGCCGCCGACGTCGGCCACGGCACCTTCTATCTGCACTTCAAGACCAAGGCCGACGTGCTCGGGCCGGTCATCGAGCACCTGTCGGAAGAGGTGCACGCGCAGGTCGATCGGGCTGCGCGCGGCGCGACCGACCCTGCGCTGCGCATGTCGCTCGGCCTGCGGATCCTGCTGCAAGCCATTGCCGACGATCCGCTCTGGCGCTGGTACGCGCGCTCGGGCACGTCTTTTCGTCGTCTCATCGCGGGCATGGGCGCGCCGCCCCTCGACGACGCGCGGCACGGTCTCGAGAGTGGCCGCTACGACTTGGCCGACCCATCCACGGCCTGGAGCTTCATCGATGGGGCGCTCATCGGCGTGATCGCTTCGCTCGATGACGAGGTGCGCGTCGATCATGTCGCCGAGCACACCGCCGAGCTCGTCCTGCGCGTGCTCGGGATCCCCGCCGACGAAGCCGCGCAGATTGCGCGCGAACCGCTGGAGCTTCACTAGCGCCCCCTTGCCCATCTCAACGCGATCGCGGAGCCAACCGCGGTCGACCCCCAAGGAGATCGAGATGTCGAATGCCCCCCTCGAACCCGCAGTTCTGATCGAAGCGGCCGAGAAGCTCGTGCCGCTGCTCCGCGCCAAGGCGCGCGAGGCCGAGATCGCGCGTCAGCCACTCGATGAGGTCATCGATGCGATCCGCGAGAGCGGGCTCTTCTCGCTGATGGTCCCGCGCTGCTACGGCGGGCACGAGGCCGATCTCGACACGTTCTTCGAGGTGTCGCTCACGCTCTCGCGCGCCGACGCATCGATGGGGTGGCTCGTCGCCTTCTACATGGAGCACTCGTTCTGGTTCTGCGGCTTCCCCGAAGCCTTTCAGAAGCAGCTCTTTGCCGATCGCTCCTACGTTCTCGCGCCCGGGTCACTCAGCATGGCCGGCGGATCTGCCAAAGAGGTCGACGGCGGCTACCGCCTGAGCGGTCGCTGGCAGTGGGGCACCGGGATCGTCCACGCCGACTGGGTGATGGTGGGCGCGCTCATGACGGACGACGATGGCCAGATCAAGCCGCTCTTCTTCGCGCTTCCGCGCGACGAGGTGAAGGCCATCGATACGTGGTACGTGGCCGGGATGTGCTCGACGGGATCGTTCGACATCGAGATCGACGACGTGTTCGTGCCCGTCGAACGCACCGTGGCGATGTTCGACCTCACGAGCGCCGAGAGCACGAGCGAGCTCCACGATGGCCCGCTCTACCGGACGCCGCTGATGCCGATTCTCGGCTTTGCGTCGGCCCTCTCGATCCTCGGTGCGGCGCAGGGGGCTCTCGAGGAGTATCAGACCCAGACGAAAGCGAAGATCGCTGCGAAGCAGCTCCGTGCGGGCGGGGCGGTCAAGGACGAGGGCAAGCCCTCGGTCGTCGCCGCCGCCGCGCTCGAGATCGAGGCGGCCGAATTGCTCCTGCGAGACGTCTTGCGGGACGTGATGGAGCAGCGAAACGCGGCGTCGCGCGAGACGCGTAACGGCTGGCTGACCCGCATGTCGCACGCCGTCTTCATGTGCCGAAGCGCCGTGCAAGACATCGTCTCCGTCACGGGCGCCAGCGGCGGTCGCCTCGACAGTCCGATCCAGCGCGCCCTGCGCGACATCACGATCGGGTCGAACCACGTGATCTTCGATCGTGAGGTGCGCTACGCCGACTACGGGCGCACGCTGCTCGACCAGCCGGTCGAGAGCCTGATGGTGTAGCCGATGAGTCGGATCCCCCTGCTCACGATCGACGAAGCAAGGGCCGCTGCGGCGCACGTCGACCTCTTCGAGCTGAAGGCCGGGCTCTCCATCTATCGCGTGCTGCTTCGTCAACCGCTGCTCGCCAAGCGACTCAGCGATCTGACCGACGTACTCGTCGGCGTGAGCGAGATCGAAGCGCGCCTGCGCGAGCTGATCGTCATGCGCATCGGTTGGGCGAACCGCGGCGGCTACGAGTGGTCGCAGCACTGGCGGATCGCGCTGCTCCACGATGTCGAAGAGCATGACTTGCTCGCGGTTCGGGACTGGTGGGCGCACGACCACTGGTCAGCCAGAGAGCGCGCGGCTCTGCGGGCCGTGGACGAAACGATTGAGCACGGCGCTTTGTCGAGCGCAGCGTGGGCTGAGCTGGCGACGCACTTCTCGACCGACCGCGAGCGGATCGAGCTCGTGACGATCATCGGCTGCTGGAAGATGCTCTCCGACCTGATGAAGAGCCTCGAGGTCCCGCTCGACGAAGGGCTCGCGGCCTGGCCGCCCGACGGGACGGCGCCGGGCGGCGCCGCGCAATGAACGGGTTCTGCGGCGGGCTCGGCGGCCTTCGTGCCGAGGTCGTGACGTCGATCTGGATCCGAACGGGAGTCGAATCGTGAACGCACATCCGCCCGGCACGCTCGAAGAGACCATCGACGCCGCGACGCTGCGGCGCACCTTCGCCTGCTTTCCGAGCGGCGTCGCCGCCGTTTGTGCGCTCGCTCCGGAGGGCCCCGTCGGCCTCCTGGTCAGCTCGTTCACGTCGGTCTCGCTCGAACCGCCGCTGGTTTCGATCTGCATCATGAACGGGTCGCGGCGATGGTCTCGGCTACGCAGTGCAACACGACTGGGGTTGAGCTTTCTCTCCCACGCGCAGCGACGCGTGTGCGAGCAACTGTCTGCGCCGCCCGAGCGGAGCTTCGACGGGCTGCATGTCAGCGCGACGCCTCAGGGCGCGGTGCTGTTGCGCGACGCGACGGCCTGGCTCGACTGCTCTCTGCACGACGAGATGGACGCCGGCGATCACTCGATCGTCCTGCTTCGGATCGAGGCGCTGCGCGCGCAACCGAAGCAGGGCCCGCTCGTGTTCCACAACTCCGGCTTCCATCGTCTGGCCGAGCTGTGAGCCTGGTGCAGGGCGCGTCGATCTGATCGCGGGCACCGCGGTCGCGGCGCTACTTTGCCTGGCTCGGTGCGGCTTTGCCGCTCTCAGCCGCTTGCGTCGCCGGGTCGGGCAGGGGCGGGAATCGGTTCAGCTGTCGCCAGAGCTCGTAGCCGAGGGGGACGGTATTGAGCAAGACCCACCCCTTCGCCTGAGACCCCAGGCGCAGATAGCGCTCGGAGGGCCACGGGTCTTCGGGGTCAGCGCGCACGAGCACGCGAAACAGCCCGTTCGGTGAAACCGCCGGGTCGACCGATGCGACGATGCCCCCGAACGTGCCCACGGCGACCGAAGGCCAGCCGCTGAACTGCACCACGGGCCAGCCCTCGAATTCGAGGCGCACGCTGCGGCCTGGCTCGATCAGCGGGGCGTCGAGGCCGCTCACGTAGAGCTCGACCGCCTCTTCGACGTCGGAGGGCGCGAGCGTGGCGAGCGTCTGTCCCGCCGTCACGTAGGTCGCCTTGTCGCCCGCCTGCAGGTTGACGATGGCACCGTCCCGCGGCGCGGTGACGAGCTGGGTCGACTGCCTCGAGAGCTTGACGTCTGCGGCGTTCAGCTCGGCCAACGCCGTCGCCTCCTTGGCCGCGAACTCTTCGTAGTTGATCGTGGCGCGCTCGACCTCACGTCGCGCGGCGAGCCCGTCGTCGAAGAGCTCCTGCTGCCGCTCGGCGTCGATCTCGGCCACGACCCGCGCGTTTCGGGCGGCCATGTACTTGCTCGCGACCGCGGCGCGCTCGGCTTCGAGGCGCTCGACGAGCCGCGGGTCGATGTCGACGACCTCGACGATGGGGTCGCCCGCTTTCACTCGGCTGCCGTCGCGGACGTACCAGCGGTTGATGCGACCGTCGACCAGCACGGTGATGGCCTGGAGTCGCGCATCCGGATCGAGCGCGGTGACGCGACCCTGGCCGAGAGCGGTCTGCACCCAGGGCGTGAAGAAGAGCATGGCGACGATGACGATCAGGATCAGGACGATCATGCCGGCCAGAATGCGGACCGGCGAGGGCGTCGTGACCGAATCGAGCGTCTCGAACCGGTCGAGATACTCGTCGGGTACGAGCGTATGCAGGTCGGAAACGTCGACGTGCACGTTGTGCCCGCGCGTCATCGGGTGCGCCGCGCCGCTGTGGGCAGGTTCAGCCATCAGCGATCCCCCACTTCGGAGGCGGGCCGGACGCGCCCGATGGGCGTCGCCTCGTTGCGCTCGATCTCCTGCAGCGCGTCGAGGCCCGAGACGTACTGCTGTCGCTCTGAGGTGAACCAGACATACTGGTCGAAGCGGTCGAGGTCACGGCGGTTGCTGAAGTAGACGAGCGTGAGGTCGGGGACGGTTCGAATCGCGTCGAGCGCCAGGTTGCGGCGCTCGCGCCCGACGACGTCGAAGAGCGGTCCGAGCACCAGCAGCTTGGGACGGGCCAGAATCGCGTACGCGAGCTTGAGTCGCATGGTCTCGGAGACCGAGAGTGGATAGCCGTAGTGCGTCAGCCTCCGGTCGAGCCCGCCTTCGATCCGCTGGAACACCTCGGTCAGCGCGACCTGCTCGATGACCTCGCGAATCAGCGCTCGAGATGCGTTCGGGTCGGCGAGCTCGAGGAAGTCGGAGGCGCTGCGTTCGAGCAGCACGGTGCTGTCGATCACGAGGATCTCATCGCGCAGGCGCTGTCGGTCGAAGTCCGAGATGTCGACGCCGCCGATCGAGATCGAGCCGGCCTCGGGCTCGCAGAAGCGCTGGAGCAGGTCGGTGAACTGCTTGACGAGCACGGCGGAGGAGGCCGCAACCAGCACCTGCGAGCCGGACGGCACCTCGAGGTCGACGCTGAGGCCCTCGCCCCGATCGTGGGTGCGCACGTCCCGCACGACGAGCGCCCCCGAATCGGGCGTCAGCCGCTCGTCGCCGCGCACGTCTTCGAGGGGCAGGTCGAAGAAGACCGAGATCTTCTTCGCGGCGGCGTTCAGCGCGTAGTACGAGCGCATGTAGTAGCCGAGCCGGGTCAGCCCCACGAAGATCGCCGAGAGGATCAGCTCGGCAGCGACCAGCTGGCCCAGGGTCAGCTCGCCCGAGATGACGAGCGACCCGCCGAGGCCGAGGAGTGCGGCGCTCGCCACGGCGTACAGCGCGATGAAGCCGACCATCTGTCCGAACGTGTACGAGAAGTGGCGGCGCTTCTGCTCGACGTAGTTGCGTGACAGCTCCTCCGAGCGCGCGAGCGCGTGTTCGATGCTGCGGTGCGACTTGAAGAAGGCGTTGGCGCGCGCCAGCTCTTCGAGCCATCCGGCCATGTCGTATTTGGCCGACGAAAGAGAGAGCGCCGTCGCCTTGGCACCGGAATGAAGCGCCCACCAGATGAGCGTCGCCGCCAGCACGACGCCGACGTTGAAGAGCAGGAACGAGGGGTGATAGAACGACGTGACGCCGAAGCCCACCATCGTCTGCAGCACGAGCGAGATGCCGCCGGTCAGCAGGATCGGCACCTCCTTCTGCACCGTCATGATGTCGAAGTAGCGATTCGCCATCTCGTCGCGGTTGACTCGCTCGAGATCGCCGTAGTTCGCGTACACGTATCGCAGCACGATCTCGGACGAGATCCGCGCAAAGAAGCGCCGCTCGAAGAGCTCGAGGGTGTAGTCCTGGAGCGCGAGGAACACCGAAGAGAACGCGAGGAGCACGAGCAGCGCGACGGAGAGGATCAGGAGCGGGCCGTACTGAGCCGTGTTCGCCACGGTGCTGATCAGCACCTGAACGGAGAGTGGGATCGAGAGCGTCAGAACGCCGATGGCGACGGCATAGATCGCCGCCAGCGCATAGAAGCTCTTCTCGGGGGCGAGGATCAGGCGAAGCGGGGTGGGACTCACGTGGCTCCGAACGCAGGATATCGAGGACGGTGGATGGCGAACCTCCGCGCGGACAAGATACTGAATTCGCGGAGGGGAGACCCACCGCGCGGGCTGCGCGCCGCGGCGAGCCCCGCCGTGCTTTCGAGTGCGCCGATCGTACGCGATGCGGGCGGCTCGATTCTCACGGCGCCCCGTTGTTCGTGGCCCGTATCCACACGTGAAGCAGGGGTTGACGGGGGACTCAATTGTAGATAAAAATTATCCGCAATTGAGCTGACGCTCGACGGAGGAGTCGCCATGAAGTTCGTCATGATCGGTGCCATCGCGTTGGTCGTCCTCGGGGTCGGGGGGTTCTTCTATCTCGGGGCGCAATCCCGCAACGGCGCCGCGGCCGGCCTCGTCGATGGTCGCCTGACGGCGTGCCCGGCTTCGCCGAACTGCGTTTCGAGCGAAGCGGGTGCCGTCGCCGAGAAGGAGGTCGCGCCGCTGCCGGCTGGCGTCTGGATTCGGCTGCCGGACACGATCGTCGAGATGGGTGGGGTCGTGACGGCGCAGGGCGACGACTACGTGGCCGCGGAGTTCACGTCGGAGACGTTCGGTTTCGTCGACGACGTGGAGTTTCGCCGCGCCGACGAGGCCGTCCACGTTCGCTCGGCTTCGCGGGTCGGCTATTCGGACCGGGGCGTGAACCGGGCGCGTGTCGACGCCCTGCGCGCGGCGCTCGGCTCTTGAAGATCGGGAAGGGCGTCGAGTGGGCGGCCCACACATGTGCGCTGCTGGCGCTGCTGCCCCCGGGCGCGGCGCTTCCGGGTGAGGTGCTCGCGGCCTTTCTCGGGGTGCCCGCACCCTATCTGGCCAAGCAGCTCCAGGCGCTCAGTCGGGCTGGCCTCGTCACCGCGAAGCGCGGCGCCGCCGGCGGGTATCGCCTCGCGAAGCCGCCCGAGACGATCACGCTCTGGGATGTCACCGCGGCCATCGAAGGGACAGCGCCGAGCTTCCGCTGTACCGAAGTGCGGCGCAGCGGCCCTTGCGGTGCGTCGACGGCCGAGTGCGCTCGCCCGTGCTCGATCGCGGCGGCTTTTGCGAGCGCCGAGGCGGTCTACCGCGAGGCCCTCGCGTCAGTGGCGCTCGAAGAGATCGTGGCGAGTGTGGCGTCGGACGCGACGACAGCGCGCAAGCGACGCATCCGTGCTTGGGTCGAGCACAACGCGACGCCGTCGGCCTGAGCCGACATCCCCTCACGACCAGGAGGTCCAACGAATCGTGCTCTCGGACGAACGACTCCCGAATCACCGGGTGCTGACGATCGCGGCCCGCATTCTCTTCACTCAGATCTTCATCTTGTCGGGCATCACCCACTTCACGGACGTCGGTCGGTACGCCGCGCTGATGCACCCTTCGATCCCGTTCCGCGAATTCTGGGTGCTGAGCTCGGGCATCGTCGAGCTGGTTGGCGCGGGGATGATTCTGTTCGATTGGCGACCGCGTCTCGGGGGATGGCTGATCGTGGCCTTCCTGCTGCCCGTGACCGTCACCGTCCATGGCTATGAGATGCTCCACGCGGAGGGCGAGGCGATGCGCGCGATCCAGCAGGCCTCGTTCCTCAAGGGGTTTGCGCTGATCGGGGCCGCCCTGCTGATCACGCAGCTGGGCGTCACGCACGCGCCTGCGCGTGAATCGACCTGACGACACCCATCGAGCCCGCCTCGCCTCGGCCCGTGGCGCGTAGCTCACGGGGACGGAGCTGCGCCGCCAGCCCACGTCGCGTGCGTCCCTCTCGCATTCACCGGGCAGGTGGCTGCCGCGGGCAGGGTTCGCGGCAGCGCCGCGAAATGGCAACTAGACTCGCGCTCCCTCGAAGGCCCGGTCAGCGGGCCGCGAAACCGCCCCCGCGCGCAAGGAGATCGAGACGCCATGAGCCCCGTGAACGAGAAGCGACTGGTGCTGTGCAACGCCCCCTTGGTGGGCGGTGCCATGGAGGTCACGCCCGACCAGGTGAAGAGCATCGTCGATGCGTCGGCCGACGCCGGCTTCGCGGGCGTCTCGCTCTGGGCCTTCCACCACCTGGCCGCCGTCGGGGCTGGCGTCGCCCCCGAAGAGGTGAAGGCCTGGCACGACGATCGCGGGCTCAGCGTGCCTGTCGTCGAGTCGCTGATCGGCTGGGAGGGTGGCGACACGGCCGAGATCGACCAGATGAACGGCGGCACCTTCGACGTGGCGAGCTTCTACGGCGCCGAGGCCGTCGCGGGCGTGGTGATGGCGCCCGAGATCGATACGGCCGCCGCGACGCGCGGGCTCACGCATCTCGGGCAGGTCGCGGCCGACCGTGGCCTCAAGGTCAGCATCGAGTGGCTGCCCTGGTCGGGGCTCCCCGACATCAAGAGCGCGTGGCAGCTCGTGCAGGCGACCGGCCTCGACAACGTCGGTCTGGTGGTCGACACCTGGCACTGGCTGCGACAGCCGGGCGGGCCCGACTTCGACACGCTCGACGAGATTCCGGCCGATCGAATTCACTGCGTGCAGCTCGACGACACGACGAGCACCGCGAGCGGTGACGACATGATGACCGAGTCGATGACCCAGCGACTGTTGCCCGGCGACGGAGAGGTCGATTTCGCGGCGCTCTTCGCCGCGCTCGAGAAGAAGGGGGTCGATCCGATCTGGGCGCCCGAGGTTTTCAACCTCGAGCTGCTCGGGCAGGGCCCGACGGCGATGGCCCAGGCGATCGCCGGCGCCACGCGAAAGTGCCTCGGCCTCGCATAGCCGGTACGCGCTCGGGCCGGCGCGTTCGCCGGGGTCGGCTCCGCTCGATCCGCGACGCGCGCGCTTGAAGTCGGGCTCGCGCTTCTGCATGAACGCGTCGATCGCCTCGAGGTGCTCGGGCGTCTTGTAGGCTTGCTTGAGCGACTGCAGCTCACGGCGCTGGACGACGTCGAGGTCGGTCTCGCCCATGTTCTCGGTCAGCAGCTTCTTGACTTCGCGCACGGCCCAGCCGGGGTTCGTCCCCATCGAGCGCGCGATGCGCTTCGCCTCGTCGAGGAGCGCATCGGCTTCGACGACGACGTCGGCGAGGCCCATCTGGGCGGCCTCCTCACCCGAGAACGTGTCGCCCGACAGCATCAACCGACTCGCCTGACCGAAGCCCGCGCGCGCCACGAGGAACCGCGAGCTGCCGAGCTCGGGGATCAGCCCCATCTTGATGAAGCGAAAGCTCATGCGCGCGTCGCGGGCCGCGACGATCACGTCCATCCCCATCAGCTGGCTGAGCCCGACGCCGAAGCAGACGCCGTGCACGGCGGCGACCATCGGCTTCGAGGTGCGGACGAGGTCGACCCAGTTGCTCGAGGCCTCGGGCCCGCGCGAGATCTCACCGCTGTCGGCCTGGGTCTTGAACAGCGCCTCGATGTCGGCCCCTGCGCAGAACGCGCGGCCGGCCCCGGCGATCACGAAGGCGCCGATGCCGTCGTCGTCGTTGCCCTGCGCGATCGCGTCGGACATCTCGGCGATCATCGTGTGGGTCCAGGCGTTCAGCTTCTCGGGCCGGTTGAGGGTGATGGTCAACACCTCGTCGTCCAGCTCGGTCGTGATCTGCTCGTAGCCCATGCTCTTCCTCGCTTCGGCCAGGTGGATCGGCGGGGTGCGTCGGCTCGGCCCGGCGTCGATGGTCTAGGCACACACCGACATTGAAGCACCGATCAGCAGCGCCGTCAGTCACCCCACCGAACCCGTCGCATCTCGCTGATTCGAGCTCAGGCGACGCGTCGATGGCTTGCGACGGCGCCCGGCTGAGCGATCGTCGGACCATCACATGACGCACTTCGAGTACATCGCCGTCCTCGTCTCGCTCGAGCTCGCAATTGGCATCGGCCACTTGTTCGCCGCCTTCGCGCGTCTGCTGCAGGCGGGCGACCGCGTGCGCTTCGACCCGGTCCACCTGGCAGCGACGGGTCTACTCGTGCTGCTGCTCACCCAGTTCTGGTGGGGCTTCTGGAACTTCCGGCTCGTCGAGACGTGGAGCTACCTCGCGGTGCTGTCGGTACTGGCGCCCGTCGGGTGTCTCGTGGTCGCGGGTCTGGTGCTGGTGCCAGCCGACGCTCGATCGGATGCGGCGCCCGGAGAACGCATCGACCTCGGCGAGTACTACTTCGCGCAGCGTGGGCGCGTCTACGGATTGGCCGCCACGACCTTCGTGCTCTTCACGGTCGGCGATGCCTTGATCCTGCATCAGCCTCTCCTGCATCCCGAGAATCTGGCTCGCGGGCTCGCGATCGTCGCCTGCATCGTCGCGATGCGGTCGGGCTCGCGCCGGACGCACCAGATCCTCCTGGGGCTGTACTACGCGCTCCTGGTCGGTTTTCTGCTGGTGGCCAACGAGAGCTGACCGGGTGATGTCTGCGTGCCTGGTCGTCGTGGATCACGCGTGCATGCGCGACCGACACGTGCTGGTGGCGTGTCGAGGGCTGCGGTGTCCCGGTCGACTGCCTGGGCACCGATTCAGCCGGTTCCACCACTGAGGTGATTGCGTCGCGCTCGTCGTGCATTCGTGACAGACCCACCTCTGAAGCGTCAAGCAGTCGATCTCGAAGCGTCAACCAGCTGAATTCGAAGCGACAAGTTCATGGTCGATGCTGCGGGCTCGAAGTGCGCGTGCCTCGCGCGCCGCGACGCCGCTGACCGATGCGGTGCCCCGGCCGGCGTGCGCTTCGGCAGGTGCCTGCGTGCACGACGCGCGGGCGTGTCCGCATCCACGAAGAACATCACCACGGAGAGAACTCATGTTCGAGCAAGCCAAGCGGCTGATCGCCGCGACAGTGATGGCGGGGAGCATCGGCCTGATCGCCGTCGAGCCGGCCGCTGCGACGGGGAAGGGCGCGGCCTTCACCCTCACGATTGCACACAACAACGACGGCGAGTCGGCGCTCTTGCCGAGCGACATCGACGGCGTCGAGTACGGCGGCATCGGCCGCTTCGTCACGACGGTGCGGCGCGAGTGGCTTCGCTCGTACTTCAATTGGGACCGCGGCGAGAGCTTTCGGCGCGGCTTCGTCACGCTGAACTCGGGCGACAACTTTCTCGCCGGCCTGACCCGCGAGGCTTCGAACGAGGCGGGCATCGACTTCGATGCACTCGCCGTCGGGCTCGTCGGCTACGACGCGCTCGGCATCGGCAATCACGAGTTCGACTTCGGCAGCTCGACGTTTGCGAGCTTCGCCGAGGCGGCGCAGCCGCGCTTCGGCACGCTGCCCTTCGTTTCGGCCAATCTCGACTACAGCAACGATCCGGCGACCGCTGGCCTCAAGCAGCTCGTGCCGAGCACGGTCATCTGGGTGCGGGGCGAACTTATCGGAGTCGTCGGTCTCACCACCGACACCCTGCGCGAGATCTCGTCGCCCGGGCTGGTCGAGGTGGGGCAGGATCTCGCCGGTTTCGCGCAGGCCGAGATCGATGCGCTGACCGGGCTCGGGATCGACAAGATCATTCTCGTTTCGCACCTGCAAGGGATCCAGAGCGAGATCGCGCTGGTTTCCTCCCTCACCGACGTCGACGTCGTGATCGGTGGGGGTGGTGACGAGATCCTCGCCGACCCCGGTGACGCGCTCGTCCCCGGTGACGAAGAAGAGATCTTCGGCGCATACCCGCAGATCGCCATCGACGCGTCGGGGAACGAAGTGCCGGTCGTCACCACGCCCGGCAACTACCGCTACCTCGGCATTCTGCAGGTCAGCTTCGACCGCAACGGCAAGGTGATCGACATCGACGAGGGCGACTCGGGTCTGCGTGTCGTCGACGACAGCGTGCGCGCGAATCGCCGTGCGGTGCGCACGATCGAAGAGCCGGTGGCCGAGGCCCGCGCCGCGCTCGAGGCCCAGGTGATCGCGAGCACCGAAGTCGTGCTCGACAACTCGCGCGCCGTCAAGCGCGTGCGCGAAGCGAACCTCGGCAACCTGATCGCCGACGCACATCTGGCCGGTGCCACCGCCGAGGCGGGACCCCTCGGTCTGCCCGTGCCGCAGGTCTTCTTCATGAATGGCGGAGGCATCCGCGGTCAGGATCTCGACGTGCCGATCGGCGACCTCAGTGTCGCGGATACGTTCGCGCTGCAGCCCTTCGGCAACTTCATCAGCATCGCCGAGAACGTCGAGTTCGCGACCCTGCGTGCCATCGTCGAGAACGGGCTCGTGAGCGGTGTGGGCGTTCAGGACGGCGGCTTCATTCAGGTCTCGGATGGCACGCAGGTGGTGATCCTGCCGGACGGGACGCTGAGCGAGTTCGTGCTTGCGGATGGCACGGTGGTCGTCGCGGGCGGCGTGACGCAGGTGGGCACCGCGACGATCGCGCAGCTCAACTTCTCGATCGGGGGCGGCGATGGCCAGCCCGACCTCACCAACACGCCTGGCGTGACGGTGACGCAGACGCCGCTGGGTGATCAGGTGTCGTTCCGAAACTTCCTCGAGGCGCTCGGGACGGTGACGGCGACCGACTATCCGAACGCCGGGGAAGGGCGCATCCTGTTCGACTGCGGCAACGGCGTTCAGCAGGACGCCTGCAGCTAGCTCGGCTCGACCTTGCCCCGCCCGGTTCGCGCCCGTCTTCGGTCGAGCCGGGCGGGGCTTCTCCTGGCGCACGCAGTGCGGGGGCGCACGCGAGTCGTCGCCCGCGTTGCCCCGGGCGATGGGCAGCGTCGCCGCCGCTGTGCGCAGGTTTCAGCACAGCATCGATCGCCGTGGGGCGCCGATCCCGGGTTGTCGGCTCGGAATTCGTCCAGATTCGATACGCTCGTCCACGTGGATCCCGTCCCCTTTGGCGAACAGATCGCGCTCTCGTTCGACGGTCAGGCGTCGCCGTCGGCCGCGCTGCGGGACGAAGCCCCCGACCAGCCCAATCTGCTCAGGTCGCGCTGGGGCATCGCCTGGTATCCCGACAACCAGCGTGCCGTCACCGCGCTGCGCGACACCGACCTCCCGAGCGGGGTGCCGCTCGCGGGCCACCTCAGCGGTCGCGACATGCTGCGGTCGAGCACCTTCATCGTGCACAGCCATGGCTTCCACCCGCGCGTCGATCCGAGCGAGGCGCAGCCCTTCGACCGAGACTACGCGGGGCGCCAGTGGGCCTTCAGCTGCTCGGGCGGTCTGGCGCGCGAGCTCAAAGACGCGCTCCCGCTCGACGACGCGTTCGACATCGCGCCCGTCGGTGAGGCTGCCGTCGAGCACGCGCTGAGCTGGGTCTTGGCGCGCCTGCGCGAGGGGCAGTGCAAGACGATCGAAGACTACGGCTGGCAGGAGCTGCGCGACCTCTTCGCCGAGCTGAACGAGTTCGGTCCCGCGAGCTTCGTGCTGAGCGACGGCATCGATCTGGTCGCGTATCGCGACGCGCACGAGCGCGTGCCGATGCACTGGGCGCGGGTCAAACCGCCGCACGATGAGACGCGGCTCGACGGGCGGGCACTGTCGATCTCGTTCGATGCGCCGACCGACGCGCTGCGAACGGCCTTCATCGTCTCGACGTGGCCGCTCGCGGGGGCGCGGTGGACGCCGATGGAACCCGGCGAGCTGCGGGTCGTGCGTCGCGGCGCCTCGATCTGGAGCACCCACCCTGTCAACATGGACGAGCATGTCTTCGGCGTGGTTTCGCACGTGGATCCCGTGGCAGCTTCGGCCCCGGCAGGCGGCCCGACCGATTGTGCTCCGCAGCAGAGCGCCGCCGCCCCGGCGCTGGTCGAGGCGAGGGATCACGCCCCGGCCACCTCGACGCTCTCGGTCTTGCACCGAACGACCTATCGCTACGAGCAACCCGTCGAGCAGAGCTCGCACCGGTTCTGTCTGAAACCGGTGCGAGACGATCGGCAGGATCTGCTGGCGCACGAGATGACCATCTCGAGCCATGGCGTGCGCCGCGAATTCGAGGACGTCTTCGGCAATCTCACGACCATGCTCGAGGTGCACACGCCGTACGATGAGCTCGTGGTGGAGAGCCACTCCATCGTGCGTGTGCACGCGGTGCGCCCGGCCGATCTGAAATCACCGCATCGACGAGATCAGATCCCGCTCGTCTGGATGCCCTGGCAGCGACAGATGGTGGCGCCCTACCTGATGCCGCCCGAGTTGCCCGAGCCCGAGCTCCGCGAGCTCTCCGAATTCGCGATGAGCTTCGTCGAGCGCTGCGACTACGACCTGGTCGAGACGCTGCTCGACCTGAACCGCACGATCTACCGCGACTTCACCTACGTGCCGGGCTCGACGACGGTCGAGACGACGCCGTTTCAGGTCTACACCCAGCGCCGCGGTGTCTGTCAGGATTTCACGAACGTCTTCATCTGCGTCGCGCGCTTGCTGGGCGTGCCTGCTCGCTATCGCGTCGGCTACATCCACACCGGTGCGAGCTACGAGAACCAGATTCAATCGGATGCGTCGCACGCCTGGGCCGAGGTCTATCTGCCCTGGATGGGTTGGTTCGGCTTCGATCCGACCAACGGATGCCTCGCGAGCACCGACCACGTACGCGTCGCCTGTGGACGCCACTTCCGCGACGCGACGCCGACGTCGGGCACGATCTACCGCGGCGGCGGTTGGGAGAACCTGACGGTGACGGTCCAGGTGTCGCGCGCCGAGGCCGACGCCGACCCGGCGTAGCCAGCCCGGTCGCCTGCGGGCCGGGCGCCGCGATTCAGCTGGGCAGCGGGTCGCCCGGGGGCGGCGGAGCAGGCGCGACGCCCTCGGTCTCGGTCCCCGTCGGCGACGTCTCGAGCGGGAACGGCTCGAGTCGCGCGAACATCTCTTCGAAACCGCGCTGCCAGGTCTCGCGCAGGTGGACGTAGTAGGGCGTCGACTCGTCGATGCGCGCGCGGGGCTCGACGCGGAAGCTCTCAGACCGAATGGCCGCGAAGTCGAAGGGCAGACCCACCGTGATGTTCGAGCGCACGGTGGCGTCGAGCGAGACGAGGGCGAGTCGGGCCGCGTCGGGCAGACTCAACGATCGGTCGACCAGTCGGTCGAGCACGGGCTTGCCGTACTTCGTCTCGCCGATCTGCAAGAAGGGCGTCTCGTCGGTCGCGGCGATGTAGTTGCCTTGCGGGTAGATCAGCATCAGCTCGGGGGCGCGCCCGCGGATCTGGCCGCCGAGGATCAGGGACACCTCGCCCGAGACGCCGCTCTGCGCCAGCGCTGGGGCGTGCTTGTCCTGAATCTGGCGCGAGAGGCGCCCGACGTAGTCGGCCGCCTCGAACGGGTACCACACCGATGCGAGCGACTCGCCGTTGGGCGCGTTGTCGAGGTCGCGCCGAATCTGGTCGACCAGCTCGCGCGTCGTGGCGAGACTGCCCGACGCGAGCAGCACGAACGCGCGATCGGGTGCTGGCTCGAAGACGTGCAGCTTGCGATACGTCGTCACGTAGTCGACGCCGGCACTCGTACGTGTGTCGGCAGCGAAGACGATCCCCTCGTCGACGCGAATCGCGAGGCAGTACGTCATGCGGGGACTCTCCTGGCGAAGCCGTTCGGCTCAGCGAAGCGGGCGGCGCTCTTCGGGAATCGAGGCCCAGCGCATGTCGAGCAGATGCGGAAAGTGAGGATGCGGTGCGATCCGAACGGGATCGAAGTTGCCTTGAGTATGGCCTCGCTGCTCGAACCGTGCGAGTCGGCGGCTCTCGGCGGCCGCTGCATTGACCGGCCGAACCTCCGACGCGCGACCGCCGGGATGGACGACGTGATACGTGCAGCCGGCGACGCTTCGACGGTTCCAGGTGTCGTAGATGTCGATGTGCAGAGGTGAATGAATGGGGATCCGAGGATGCAGGCAGTGCGGAGGCTGCCAGGCGCGGAACCGGATGCCGGCGACGAACTCGCCGTTGGTGGCGGTGGGGCGCATCGGCAGCTCGAACCCGTTGCAGAGCACGCGGTAGCGCTCTTCGACGAAGTCGGCCGTCTTGACCTGGAGCCGCTCGACCGACGAGTCGACGTAGCGTGCCTGCCCGCTCGCGGACGCTTCTTCGCCGAGCACGTGCCAGGGCTCGAGCGCGCCGCGGACCTCGAGACTCATGGCGTCGAGGGTGATCTCGCCGTAGCGGGGGAATCGGAACTCGAAGTGGGGCTCGAACCAGCCCATGTCGATCGGGTAGCCCGCGTTCGTCAGGTCGGTGGCCACCTCGCGCAGATCATGCTCGACCCAGTGCGGCATCATGAACTGGTCGTGGAGGGCCGTGCGCCACCGGACGAGCGGCGCCTCATAGGGCGTGCGCCAGAACATCGCGAGGAGTGAGCGCACGAGCACCTGCTGCACGCAGCTCATCCGCTCGTGGGGCGGCATCTCGAAGGCTCGAAGCTCGACCAGGCCCAACCGACCGGCAGGACCATCGGGCGAGTAGAGCTTGTCGATGCAGATCTCGGCTCGGTGGGTGTTGCCCGTGACGTCGATCAGGATGTTGCGCAGAACGCGGTCCACCAGCCACGGCGGCGGTTCACCCTGCTCGGGACGAGGCAGCTGGGCCAGCGCGAGCTCGAGCTCGTCGGCCGAGTCGTTCCTCGCCTCGTCGACGCGCGGCGCCTGCGAGGTGGGCCCGATGAAGCGTCCCGAGAAGAGGAACGAGAGGCCCGGATGGTTGTGCCAGTAGCGAATCAGGCTGCCGAGGACGTCGGGGCGGCGCAGGAACGGACTGTCGACCGGGTTCGCGCCGCCGAGGACGACGTGATTGCCGCCGCCCGAGCCGATGTGCGTGCCGTCGACCTCGAACTTCTCGGCGATCAGTCGCTCCTGTCGCGTCGCCTCGTAGAGCTCTTCACTCTGCTTCACCGCCTCACGCCAAGAGGTCGTCGGCGGCACGTTCACCTCGATGACACCCGGGTCGGGGGTCACCTTGAACTCGACGAGCCTCGGGTCGCGGGGCGGCGGATAGCCCTCGAGCTGCACCGGCAGCCCGAGCTCGACCGCTGTGGCCTCGATGGCGGCGACGAGCTCGATGAAGGGCTCGAGCCGGGTGAGCGGCGGCAGGAAGACCTTGAGCTGTCCACCCCGGGGCTCGACGCAGAGCGCCGTGCGCACGATGCCCTCCGCCGACTCGCCCATGGGCAGCGATTGGCGCGCTGCCTCCCATGCCTGGCGCGCCGGATCGATCGGCGGACCGGTGCCGCTGCCAGCTGCGCGAGACGCGGTCTGCAGGGAGGGCGGCGCGGCGGCTCGGTGCGCCGGCTGGGCGCCCCAACCGGGTGGGGCGGGGAGCGGCGGCCGCGGCTCGAAGGGATCGAGCGGTGTGGGCGTCGGCTCATCGCCTTCGGCCACCCACGGCAGGGAGTCGAGGGGCAGGCGAAAGCCCATCGGTGAGTCGCCCGGAAAGAGAAAGCAGGGCTCGGTGCGCAGGAACCAGCAACCGGTGCGCCAGGTCTCCTCGTGCGCAAGCGGCAGTACCCATCCCACGGTCGTCGACAGACCCCGCTCGAAGACCCGGGCGAGCCGGGCCCGCTCGATCGGATCGGCCAGATGGGAGCGCTGCGGGTTCACGTTGCTCGGCAGTCGGCGCTCGCGCCAAAGGTGGTACCAGGCGTCTTCGAACGCCTCGAGCAGCTCGACCCCTTCGAGACCCAGGCGGGTCGCGAGACGAGTGGCGAATGCCTTCGCGTCGTCGACGTCGTGGCCGTAGTCGCGGCCGGCCTCGGCGATGAGATCTCGCTGGTGCCACAGCGGTTGACCATCGGCTCGCGCGTAGCAGGCGTGCGCCCAGCGCGGCAGCTGCTCACCCGGGTACCACTTGCCCTGGCCGTGCTGCACCACGCCGCCGGGGGCCCAGAGGTTCATCAACCGCCGAATCAGTCGGTCGGCGATCTCTTCCTTCTGACCGCCCAGGGCATCGGTGTTCCATTCGGGGGCGTCGGGCTCGTCGATGCTCACGAAGGTCGGCTCACCGCCGACGCTGAGTCGCATGTCGGCGTCGCGCATCTCGGTGTCCACCGCGTCGCCCAGCGCGAGCACGCGAGCCCAATCCTCTTCGGTGTAGGGCTTGGTCACGCGCGCGCGGTTCACGACGCGGCTGACCGACATGTCGAAGTCGAACTCGGTCTCGACGTCTTCGACGAGGCCCGAGATCGGGGCTGCCAGCGACGGGCTGGGCGTTGCTGCGAGGGGGATATGGCCCTCTGCGGCGAGCAGACCCGATGTCGGGTCGAGCCCGATCCAACCGGCGCCCGGCACGTAGCATTCGCACCACGCATGCAGATCGGTGAAGTCGGCCTCGGGGCCCTCGGGCCCCTCGAGCGGCTTCATGTCGGGCGTGAGCTGGACGAGGTAGCCCGACACGAATCGCGCAGCGATGCCCATCTCGCGTAGCACCTGGACGAGCAGCCAGGCCGAATCGCGACACGAGCCGCGCCCGAGTGCGAGCGTCTCTTCGGGCGACTGCACGCCGGGCTCCATGCGGATCACGTAGTCGACGGCGTCGGCCACCGCACGGTTCGTCTCGACGAGCATGTCGTTGGTCTCGCGGGGTTTCCAGTCGAGCCCGAGCATGAACTCGGCGAAGCGCGGCGAGCGCGGCAGTCGCTCGAGCACCGGCTTCAGATCGGCGAGCGTCTCGGCGTCGTACTCGAAGGGCCACTCGCGCGCGGACTCTTCGAGGAAGTAATCGAAGGGGCTATAGGCTTCGAGGTCGGCGACGAGGTCGACGCTCACCTCGAATCGGTCGACCTTTTCGGGCACGACGACGCGCGCCTGGTAGTTGCCGTGGGCGTCCTGCTGCCAGTTGATGAAGTGGTCGGCCGGCTCGATGCGGAGCGAGTAGCGATGAATCGGCGTTCGGTTGTGGGGAGCGGGCCGCAACCTGATCGTCTGCGGGCCGAGCTCGATCCGTCGCTCGTAGCGGTACGACGTTCGATGATGGAGAGCAACGCGAACGGCCATGTCGGACCTCTGTGAACCAGCGGGCGCGGTGGGGCAAGATCCCTCGATCGGCCGCCGCTTCGCCACTCTGAAACGAAGGTTTCGGGTCGGTCTGTGTGGAACGTAGGCGAAATGCGCACAGATCGGCGCAGTCAAGCCTGCGCAGTCGATGAGACGCCGCTCGGGGCCGCTCGGTCACGCGTCGACCGGCCCCGCTGCCCGAACGGCCACCCAGGGGAGTCGGGCCGTCTCAGCGGCCCGCCGCGTGCTTGCGGTGACGCTCGAGACTCTCGAGGGCGGCGTAGGGCGACACCTCGTCCTCACCGTTCACGAATCGGATGCGACGGTCGAGGATCATCTCAATGCGTTCGTCGACCGGCAGCGCAAGAAAGTCGGGCAGGGCGAGATGATTGAAGCCGTGGCCGGATTTCCGGACGAGGATCGTATCGAAGCAGAGCGCCCCGTTGTCGGGGGCACTGGTTCGCAAGGCCGCGCTCATGCTCATGACTCCATCAGAGCGCGCAGTCGCGCCGCATCGAGCTGCTCGACCGGGTCGGGCAGCGGGATCTTGAGCTCGCCCGTGATGTCGATGCCCACGATCTCTTCGTCCGGCGAGACGCGAAGCCCCACCGTCGCGCGGATCGCCGCGAACGTCACCCAGGCGCAGCCGGCGGCCCACACGAACGCAACGCCGACGCCGAGCGCCTGCACACCGAGCTGCACGAGGCGCCCGTGCGCAAGCAGCTCGGGAGCGCCGAAGAGCGCGACGGCCAGCGTGCCCCAGATGCCACAGAAGCCGTGGACCGCGACTGCACCGACGGGATCATCGACGCGCAGCCGATGCAGCAGCCAATCGTACGCGAGGTCGTGCACGACGCCGGCGATCAGGCCGATCAGCACGGCTTCCCACGCGGTGACGGCGTGGCAACCGGCCGTGATCGCGACCAGCCCGCCCAGCATGCCGCCGAGGAACTTGACTGCGAGGTGTCGCTTGCCCTGGCCGAGCCAACCGAAGAGATAGGCCGAGAGACCGCCGGCCGCCGCCGCCAGATTGGTGTTCAGCAAGATCGGTGCGACGGCCTCGTCGAAGGCGAGCTGACTGCCGCCGTTGAAGCCCCACCATCCGACCCAGAGGAGCAATACGCCGAGCGCGACGAACGCAATGCTGCTCGATTCGAGCGGCTTGACTTCGCCGTCGCTCTCGTAGCGGCCGCGCCGCGGGCCCACGAGCCACGCGCCGACCAGCCCGAACCAGGCTCCGACCGAGTGCACGACGGTCGAGCCCGCGAAGTCGATGAAGCCGAGCTGCGCGAGCCACGGCTCGTTGTCGGCGACGAGCAGGTTGCCCCAGACCCAGTGGCCGAAGATCGGATAGACGAGGCAGGCCACGACCAGCGTCGTCAACACGTACGACACGAAGCTCGCCCGACCGGCGAGCGCACCCGAGACGATGGTCGCCGCCGTGCCCGCGAATCCCAGCTGGAAGAGAAAGAAGATGATCGGAAAGTCGACCGCGAGGCCGCCGCGGTCGAGGCCCGAGAGCGCGAAGAGGTCGTGCCCGATCCAGCCGCCCGAAGACGTACCGAACATCAGCCCGAAACCGACTGCGAAGAAGAGCAGACAAGCGAGCACCCAATCGATCGCGTTCTTGAGCGCCACGGTCGACATGTTTCGCGTTCGAACACTGCCGGCTTCGACGCAGAGAAAGCCGGCCTGCATCATGAAGACGAGGATCGCTGCGAGCAGCACCCACATCGCCGAAATATCCATGTCGCTTCCTCCCGAATCGCTCGCGACGTCCTCCTTCTGTTTCGGCGCACTGCGTCTGCAGTTGAGCAACACATGACGGCGTGACTTCGCGCTGGCGCAGTCGGGCTGCAATCGGCGCAGGATCGAGCGGAAGCGTGGCGTGCTGCGTGGCGAAGTTCAGAGCCAGAGCGCGAGCAGCGCCATCGAGCCGTAGCCCGCGGCGGCGAGCAGCCACTTCGCGAGACGGGGTCCGGGCTGAAGGAACTCATCGCGGATGATGTCGAACGCCGCGATATAGATGAAGCTGCCCGCCGCGAGCGAGAGAAAGACCGCGTCGAAGACGACCTCGGCATCGCCCGTGAGCGCGCGGGTCATGCCCCACCCGACGACGATGCCCACCGGCGTCATCAGCGCAAAGAGTGTGACGAGCCGAAGCGCGCGGGAGCGGGGCGCACCGACGCGAGCGAGGCTGACGCCGAGCGCGAAGCCTGCGGTCGACTTGTGAGCCGCGATCGCGAAGAAGATGAGGAGCACGCTCGCGAGTCGCGTCTGGGCGCCGAGCGCGATCCCGGCGATCAGCGAGTGCACCGAGAGCGCGACGATCAGCGCGTAGGGGTACAAGAGCTGAAGGCCCGACTCGGTCGGGCCGTCGGCGTCGACCGACGTCGCGTCGCCCACGTGCTTCGGGACGCCGCCGGCCTCATGCACATCGTCGTGGGCGCGGCCGCCGAGCGCCACGTGCTCGAACCACAGCAGCATCAGGAACGCGGCGCCCGCCAGCGTGAGCGCAACCGGGTAGCTCTGTCCGAGCCGGTCGGTCCACGTCGACGAGGCGTCGCCGAGCATGTGCATGAGGCCGATCCCGAGGAACACGCCAGCCGCGAATGCGTTGCCCCAGGAGAGGAACCTCGGGGAACGCGCGTTGCGCTCCCGGAGCGGCACGGCCGCACCGAGCCAGCCGCAGCCGAAGATCGCGATCAGGATCAACAGCTTGAGCAGGTCGATGTTCAAGGAGAGCCCCCGGCGACCAGGGCGGCCGCATTGCCTCGTCCGCTCGATCGGGTCGAACCTGCCCGACTGGCCGGGCGCGCGCCCGAGTGGCCGATCGGCGCCGCTTCAGTCTAGGCGACGTTTTCCTCGTTCGGTTCGCTGCGCCACGTATCCAGTCGTGCTCGCACGAGGTCGAACCACCCGTGCAGGCCAACGTAGATCGGATTGTGGCTGCCGAGGCTTCGGCCGATGCCATAGCGCACGGGCTCGGCGAGCGGCTCGAATGTGCCGAAGAGCCGATCCCATACGATCAGAACGCCGCCGAAGTTTCGGTCGACGTACTCGGCGTTCGAGCCGTGGTGCACGCGGTGATGGCTCGGTGCGTTGAGGAAGGCGCGCAGCGGTCGCGGCCAGTCGACGAACTCGGTGTGGAGGAAGAACTGGTAGACCAGGTTCGCCACCTGGAAGGAGATGACGGTCAGGGGCTCGAAGCCGAGAAAGGGCAGGGGAAGCCAGAAGGGGATCACCACGAACGGTGTCCACGTCTGTCGGATCGCCACCGTCAGGTTGAAGTGCTGCGACGAGTGGTGCGTCACGTGCGAGGCCCAGTAGAGGGGGTTGTGGTGGCTGAAGCGGTGCCAGACGTAGTACGTGAGATCATCGAGCACGAAGAGGGCGGAGCCGAGCAGCCAGAATCGCGCCGAGCTCGGGCCCGCCGCCACGAAGCTCAAATCGAACAGCGCGTACTCGTGCACGGCCACGTAGGCGTAGTACATGACCAGGCCGTTGAAGCCATTGATGAAGATGTAGCCGACGTACGAACCGACGTTCGCAAACGAATCGCCCAGGCCGAACACGGGACGATCCGATGCCCACGCCGCCAGCCACTCGAAGCCGATCGCGGCGGCGTAGACGAACGGGATGGCGTCGATCCAGGTCAAGCGCGTACGCCCCCGCGCCGAACCTGCTCGCGACGACGCTCGAGGATCAGCCGATCCACGATCGGCGCCCCCGCCCGCTTGTAGGCTGCGGCCGCGTCGGTTCGTGTGCAGAGCCTCGTTGCCAGCTCGACGAAGAGCGCGTAGCGCTCGTCGGGCGGCACGCCGACGGCGACCCACGTGAGCGCGTCGACGTCGGCGAACGATCGGTACCACCATCTCAGCTGCGCGATGGCGATGCCATTGCCCCCGGCCTCGGCGACCGAGAGCCAGAAGCGTCGGTTCAGCTCGATCGCCGCGTGCTCGTCGTCGCGTTTGGGCTCGGAAGCTTCGACCAGCTCCCGAATCGCGTTGAGCGCGGCGTCAGACGCGCGGCGCTCGGCGATCTCGAGCAGGCTGAGGCCATTGGTGTACTGGTGCTCGATCGAATCGATGAATCGTTGATCGTCCAGATCCCCCGCGCGGTAGGTGTGGGGGAGCAGGGCCAGCGCATCGGCTTCGTCGCGGCCGAGGATCACGGTGGCGCCGCCCTGGCGCGGGCGGACCAGGCCGATGTCAGCCAGCCGGTGGATCGCCTGTCGGACGATCAGCCGTGAGACGCCGAAGCGCGCCGCCAGCGCCCGTTCGGGCGGCAACGCATCGCCGACCGCCCTCGCACCATCGAGGATCTCGCGTACGAGCTCATCGAACACGATGTCCGCGAGGCGGGGAACCTTGTCGTGCGCCGTCGAACTCAGCATCGATACATAGTTACCAAGTGTCGAGTTCTCGCGCAAATGATCGATTTGGATGCATTCTGTTCACGAGGGCGTCCTCACCCCCAAGCGCCTCTGTCGGCGGTTCGGCGGCTGAGCGAATCTGAAGGCGACGCCGAACCCGCGAGAGGAGCACCCGATGATCCCCGAGCGATACGCGAGCTACGAAAAGGTCGTGACCGTGGGGGCGGTCAACTTCGCCTCGATCGCCGGTGACAAGCAGGCCTGCCTCGAGAAGATCGAGGCGAACGTGCGCGAAGCGGCGTCGCAGGGCGTTCAAATCGTTGCCTTTCCCGAAGAGGCGCTGATCGGCTTCGGACAGTGTTCGGTGTGCCAGTCGGGGCAGGCGAGCTGTGCGTATCACGATGCGCTCGCCGAGACGGTGCCCGGCCCCACCACGGAACACCTCGCGGCGTTGGCGCGCGAGCTCGACATCTACGTGATCTTCGGGTTGGCCGAACGCGATGC
The DNA here is from genome assembly GCA_965250285.1 of Myxococcota bacterium. Lineage (GTDB taxonomy): Bacteria > Myxococcota_A > UBA9160 > UBA9160 > UBA4427 > CAYYSY01. The sequence goes on along the minus strand of OZ252299.1, from coordinate 2,462,954 downwards.
GCACGACCCGAACGTGCTCTACAACGCGGCGGCCGTCGTCGGACCAGAAGGGGTGATCGGGAGCTACCGCAAGGTGCATCTCGGCTCGCTCCCGTGGGTTTCGGAGGGGGTGACGTACCGCCCCGGCCAGACGATCCCGGTGTTCGAGACCCGCTTTGGCCCGATCGGCGTGATCATCTGTTACGACTTCTGGTTCAATCCCGAGCTGACTCGCATCATGGCGCTCAAGGGCGCGCGCTTGATCTTCAATTGCTGCGCCACGTTCAAGGGACCGGGCAAGCGGGACTACATGGTGCAGACCACCTCGACGCGAGCCCAGGAGAACCTCTGCTACGCGGTGAGCGCGAATCAGGTGGGTGGGCCCGACGGGACCGGCAGCTACGGTGCCGAGCGGCTCGACGAAGGCCGCACGTCGGATTTTCTCGGGCACAGCACGATCGCCGGGCCCGCGTTCCCGCGATTCAGTCACGTCTACGCCGAGGCCGGGGGCGACGAAGAGCTCGTGACGGCGACCCTCAGCTTCGAGAAGCTGCATCGCTGGGAGAGCGTCTTCCCGTGGCGCACCTGGCGAGCGACGCACCAGTCGGGCACGTCCGAGCTGATCGCGCGCGAGTTCGAGAAGCTGGCGCACGGGGCCTGACTCGGAGCTCCGCTCACCTCAGTGCGGATTCGACGCAGGCTCACGCGCGGTCGCCGACAGGGTGCCGCGAACGGCGTCGCCTCCGTCGATCGCCTACGGCCCGCAGTGCGACTCGAATCGAGCATCGAGCTCGGCCACGAGCGCGTCGTGGCGTGCGGCGATCTTCTCGAGCCTCGCCTTCGAGCGATCGGAGAGTCGATTGGCGTCGTAGTGCGCGGCCCAGAGCAGCCAGGTGGCGTCGAGCACGTCACTGCTCCAGCGTTTGACGAGCTTGCGCAGCTGTTTATCCGAGGCGAACTCGTGCATCAGGGCCTTCGTGCTGGCGAGCTCCCCCAACATGAACGCGCGGAGCCACTCGGGATAGAAGATCTCTCCGCCTTCGAAGCCCCCGATCTCGCCGATCACGTCGACGAAGTCGGCGGGGTCGCGATAGGACAGGCAGGCGCCCGGGGCCGGCCTGCCGGCCACCGGCTCGAGCCGGACGTTGGCGACCCAGAAGTTCTTGCCATCGGCGGCCTGGGAGAGCTGTGAGTACCAGCTGTTCCAGATGATGCGTCCAGGGCCGACGCGCGCCGTCCAGATCACGTTGCGTACGTCGTCGGCGTCGAGCGCGGTCAGGTACCAGCCGTCGACCCGCTTGTTGTAGGTGTAGATCGCGTTGTCGGGGATGTTGCCCTTCGAGACCACGTTGGGGATGCGGATGCGCTCGTTGGGCCGCAGCACGCGCATGCGCCCATCGCCAAAGACCTCGATGCCGCCGAAGCCGCTGCGTGTCACGAGGGGGCCGATCGTCGAGGCGAGCGTCCGGTTGCCCCAGTTGTTCTCGGCATAGATGCGAATGCTGTCTTCCGACGTCCCCGGGTAGACGATCAGCGAGTTCTCGTTCGAGACGTCGGTGCGGTCGCCGAACGGAGCGGCCTGAGCGAAGAGGCGACGCTCGCCGCGGCCGAGCTCCTTCTCGGCGCGGTACACGTTGATGTTCGGGCGGATCGCGTTGTCCATGATCGTCACGAACTGGCGCCCATCGATCTCGAAGAAGCTCGGCGACGTGCCCGAGCCGCGGCTCGTCTGGCCGGGCTTGACCTGCACGCCGCGGCGGTAGCGTCGTTCCCACGCGACCTCGGGTGTGCCGTCGGGCTGCATGTCGATCCGGTACATCTTGTAGTCGGTCTGCTGGAACGTCGACAAGCCGTCGACCGAGTGCGATTCGGAGATGCGCTGCATGCGGCCGTCGGGTTGCGGGTCGCGCACGCCGTCGCCATCTGGATCGTTCAGATCGATGAAACGAATACAGTCGGCGCGGCAGGGCTCGGGCGCCACGGTGCCGACGTAGCCATCGGTCGTCGTGAACCAGATGTATCCCTGCTCGTTGGGCATGAGCCCGTACAGTGATTTGCCCTTGAGTGGGCCATCGCTCGTGGTGACGTCGATCGTCCTGACCTGAACGAACGCATCCACGTCACTGACGGGGGAGGGCGTGCGGCGCCAGACGCCGATCTGGCCCTCGGGCGTCGCGAGCACGATCCGGTCTCGTTCGTCGAGAAAGAAGTAGCCGATGCCGGCGAAGTTGGTGAACAGGTCGGGCAGGTTGTCGTAGGGGAACTTGAGGCCGCGGTACGCAGTCACCTCGCCCTGGTCGTCGAAGGAGACGATGCTCCACGTGGTTTCTTTGCGAAGCAGATCGGGCCAGCTGCTGCAGACGAGCGTGACTTCCTTCTCTGCGTTGTAGACGAGCGCACCGCACGTCGCGAGGCGTCTGGTGATGGACCGACCTGTGATTGGGCTATCGAACGTGACCTGGCTGAGATAGTCGGCCTCGATCCGCTGGGCGCCGGCGGGCGCCGGCTGCGTGTGTGTGTCGGTGAACCACGAGTCGTAGTGGATGTTCGAATCTGGGTTGGGTGCGAGGAACGGGTTCTGCCAGGCCCAGTGGGCGTCCTGGGCGAGCGCAGAGGTGGAACCCATGATGACCAGCGTGACGGCCAACAGGCCGAATGCGCACGTGGGCGTGCTTCGCATGTCGTCGTCTCCTGCGATGGGCTGTGTCGTCACTCTACACACATGCGGGTCGCGCTGTATACCGCTCTGTGGTCGCCTGAGCGCCCGCCTTCTTGGGCCGTGGTGCAGAGGGTGATCCTGCAGTCGCCGTGCGAGTGGGTCTCTCGTGCCTTGCGTCACGTGCGTGGTGGATCGACACCACCGCGCGACGACTCGCGAGCCAGAGGCGTCTTCGAGCGGGTTCGAGATCGGCGCGTCGGGTCGCGCGAGCAGGGGGTGCGCCGCGTTCATGCGCGTCGCGGCGGGAAGGAGGCTCTGACGTCGGGTCACGGGCGAAGCCAGCCCATGGGGATCCGCGAGACGCGGGGAGGTTCCCTCGGTCGGCTCCAGCGTGTAGATTGGTCGAATGATGATTCCTGGCTCGATTCGATCTCGCATCCACTCTGTTGCGCTCTTGCTCCCGCTCGCGATGCTGCCTCTGGCCTCCCCCGCGCTCGCCGATGAGCCCGCGGTCGGTGAATCGAACGGCTACATCGGTCCTGTCACCGAACTCTCCGGGGCGTGGGACGATCAGGTGCAGAACTGCATGCGGGTCCAGACGTCGCTCACGAAGACCGCGTACGATCAGGCCACGCCCGAGGAGCGCGACAAGCTGCAGGAGTTGCACGAGAAGTTCCTGACGCAGTTCGAGCATCAGAAGCAGATCGAGCCCAGCGGCTGCGATGCCCGGTTCGAGGCGTTGCCGATCCTGTCGAGCTGCGACTTCCAGATGCCGTTCGCGGCGGTGCAGACACGGCACCTCGACCCCGAGAGTCGCGCGTTGATGACCAAGTACCGCGACTCGGGCGCCGTTCTCTTCGGGTACAAGTACTACAACCCCGAGACGGCCATCGATGATCCGCAGTTCGAGCAACGCTGCACAGCGATCAACGGCGTCTGGCAGGAGGTCGGAAGGGACTCGAGCGACTACCAGAAGTCGGTCGAGCTCTACGAGGCCAACGCCGAGATCACGCGGCAGGAACAGAAGGCGCCGAATCTCACCGAGCTCTTCAAGCCGACCGACCGGGAATAGTCGTGGGCGGCGGGCGAGCATTCCTGGTTGGAAGCGCGATCGCCTGCACCGGGCTCGGCTTGCTCGTCTGGTTGGCCGACGAAGACCCCGAGCTGCCTTCGTCTTCTCGGGCGCTTCCGGGCCCCACGCTGACCGTGGACGTTGCCGACGTCGCAACGCGCCTGCGAGCGCCTGAAGACGCTGCGCCTGCCAGCGCTGTGACGCCGGCTGCCTCGGCCAGCCCGGACCCGCCCAGCGCACCGCCGTCCGATTCTGAGGCTGCGTCCTCACTCGATCAGATCATCGCCCTCGGCTACGCCGGCGATCCGAACGCCGCGGGTTCGCTTTCATCGGAGGCCGAGGGAGGCGCGAGCGAGGAAGCGTTGCACGCGCTCCTGCTCGAGCGACGAGCGCTCGGCTATGTCGCGGGTGAGGCCGAGAATCGATACTGGCGCGCTCAGGACGTCGCCGCGAGCCAATTGCACCCAGCCTACTCCGAGGGGCGCCTCGTCGGAGTGAGCGTCGCGGCGCTGCCGCCACACGGCGAGAACGCCTTCCGTTCGGCGGGCATCCAGCCTGGCGACATGATCACCCATGTGAATGGCCTCGAAGTGGCGCAGAGCGACATCAGCTACTGGGCCCTGATGGAGCAGCTCGTGCAGGCCGAGCGTCTCGAAATCGAGGTCGTCGACGCACAGGGCGGTACGCGGTACTACGAGATCGACTAGAGGTCTTCGGCGGTCGCGACCTCGTCGTTCGGTTCAGGCTCGGGCGTGTGTACGAAGAGTCGAATCTCCGCAGTCTGCCGCTCGACGATCTGCTGCCCGTCGCCGCTGGCGCCTGACACCGAAGCGGTGGTCGATCCGAGGCCGGCGTCGACGTCGATGGGCAGCGGCAGCTCGAGATCGACGATGGCGGCGCCGTCGATTTCGACCTGGTGACTGATGACTTCGACGGTCTCCCCCGATTCGCTCTGAATCGTCTGAGGCGCCGCCGTTTGACGCAGATAGAGGCTCAGCCGCATCTGCGTGTCGGCCAGCTGCGTAATGCGGTAGCGCGCGAGCTCGGTCAGTCGCACACCGCCTACTTCGACTTCGCGGTGCACCTCCCACAGCGCACCCAGGCCGATCGGAGCTTCGGGGTAGGGGACAGGGCGCAGCAAACCCTCGAGAATGCCGGCGACCGCGATCTGTGCTGCGTCCGTGGTGCGGGCCGAGGTCGTGGGGCGGGGCGTGGGCTCGACGCCCTGAGCGTCGACGCGAAAGCGAAGCGGATCCTGCACGACCAGGCGTGCGGCCGAGGCCTGCACCCAATCAGTTCGGCCGGTCTCATCGCCCGGTTCGGGTACGGCCTCGAAGTTGATCTCGATCGCGGTGGCGTCGGCCTCTGCGCTCGTCCTCGCGGCCTCGATCGGAAGCTTCAGCGCCGGATCAATCGGGGCCGGCTGCTTCTCACCGCCCTGCGAGATGCGCAACTCGACGACCATGAGCGTTCCGCCCAGCGCGAGGCCCGGCTGAATCGCATAGCGGCGTTGGGCGAGGGGTTCCTGGCCCGGCTCGAGCATGACCACAGTCGCCGGTCGGATGGGCGGGGCAGTGGGCGCTGTCTCTTCGTTTCGATCGTGACATGCGGCCAGCACGATCGCGAGGAGCAGACCGGAGCAGAGCGTCGAACGCGGATTCATCGCCTCATTCTAAATGCCAGGCCGCACAAAAAGCAAAGCCCGCCGGGCACAAGGCCCGGCGGGCTCGCCATGATCGAGCGGCCTCTGCGTTACTGCAGCATGCCGTTCGGGCCCTGGCTCGGGCTGGCGATACCAGCCGGGCCGATGGCCGTTTCCTCGAACCGGTCGCAATCGGGGCGACCGCACGTGTCGTCGATCCGAGGTGCGATACAGGCTCCCCAGCCGAGCTTGTTGATGCGCTCGACGGGGCAGATCGCGTTGATTACGGGGTAGAACTTCTTCATCGTGTTGAAGGCCGTCACCCAGCTCGAGTCTGCCCCCACGCGTCCGACGCTCTTGTCGAAGTTGGTGCTGGGGTACATGTTGCGCAGGTTGATCAGGATCTTGACGCCTTCGACACCTTCGATCCAATTCGCTCCGACAAGCGTGTTCCGCGAGCCGCCGGCAGCGTCGATCTTGAAGACTTCGGGCTTCGCGGCTTCAGAGCTCACGACCGCCGTGAACCAGCCGCCATCCGGCTTCGGCTTACCATTCTTGTTGGTCTGAATGATGTCCGAATCCGGAACGCAGCCCGTGTTCTCCCGCAGCCGGTTCCTCGGCAAGATGTTACCGATCGTCGGGTACGGAATGTTGTAGACGGCCGTACAGATCGACCAGTACCGCATCTCGAGATCACGGTCTTCGCGATCGCGGGGGCCGAGGTATCGCGGCTCGCCCGGGTTTCGGGCCTGAGACGGAATGCGGATCCACGGCACGGCTTGACAGGCATCGGGGTTTCGCTGGCAGTAGCACGCATCTTCGCTCGTCAGGATGTTGGTGTCGCAAGCCTCGTTGTTCGGCGGCTGCCGGCTACCCGGCGTGAGCGGCACCTTGCCACGAATCACCAGCGCCACAGGGCGCTGGGTGCGGGGCTCGGAGAGCGGAACGGTGAGCGACTTGGTGATCGACACCACGTACGCATTGTTCACGTTCGAAACCACGCCCTGCTCGAGCTCGGCCGCGGGCACCTGGAACATGTCCTCGTTCGGACAGGTCACCGTGTTGTCCGGGTCGTCTCGGTTACACGGCAGGGGCAATGGGATACCGGCACGTTCTCTCACGAACCGTTCCGACTCGATAACGTTGCTGTAGAACGGAATCACGTTGAAGTCGTCCGACAAGATATCTTGTCTCGTCGGTGCCGACGTGATGATGATCTTGAACGTGCCGTACTGCAGCAGCGGGATTTTCTCGCGCCACGGGCTCCTGCCTGTGACGGGGATCAGCTCGAAGTCGGTGACGGTCGAGTTGACGTAGGCCCCCCCAGCCTCCCATTCGAAGGGGTTGAAGGCGAAGTCATAGAGCGCGAACGACTTGTAGCGCTCGCGAATGAATCGCCCCTCGAGGTGCCACTGATCGCGGTTGTTGTTGTTCCGGCCGGGCGCAATGAACGGCTGGAACCAATAGGTGGCGACCGAATCCGGGAAGATCCAGTTGAAGAAGCGCTCGTCCACGAAGCCCCACCATGCGCAGAACGGGAAGTCGTTCTCGGGCTCGAGCGTTACCGGGACGCGCAGCGCGCGCGCCATCTCGACGAGGAAGTCGACGCCGTCGCCTTCTCGAGAGATCAGCAGATCGTAGACGCGCGAGAAGTTGATGAATCGCTCATCAAGCACGCGCGTGATCGGGCAGAGGTCGAGCTCGCCTTGGCCCCTTCCTCGCTTGAACTCTTCGATCGACGGCAACGGCACCGCGCGCCGACCGCGGAAGGGCAGGTAGGTGCGATAAAGCGCGAGCGTGATGTCGTCCGGGTCGAGATCGCGCAGGTAGTCTTCCATGGCGCGCAGTGATCGGTTGCTTGGACGGGGATAGTCGAAGATCGAGTCGCCGTCTCCGCCGCCACCTCCGCCGCCGCGTGCGAACACCGGCGATGCGAGTGATCCGGTTAATGCGACGATGCTCAGCACGGCCAGCAACCGCCGGAACGCGCTCGAACGTTTCGTATTCATGTTCATGAGAGTTTCCTCCAAACACTCAGCCTCGATATGCGGAGCTATGCCGGTTCAGTCTAAACCCCAACGTGTACGGCGCGGTAGCTGTTTCTGCGCACGTGCAACGCAGGCGCGTGTCGATTCTCGGCCCGAGGCGCGGCATGGTGACTGGCACAAGCGGACGCCCCCCTCGAGTCAAGTAGCTGTTTTCAAAGCGATCCCAAACGGCCGGGTCGCGCTTCGTGTGTGCCTCGATCGCCTGTGTCGCTCTGCGGTGTATGGTGACGGGCCGCAAAAAAAGTAGGAGACTCGGCCCGTACTGAATCTGAGCCATTCATGTGAGGGACAAGGTGGCAGTAGAAGGAATGTTCGAGATTCGAATCAGGCTCGCGATTGCTTTGATCGCGCTCATGTCGACCGTGGCTTGCGGCGAGGCCGAGGACGATCGTTCTGGCGATATCGAGCGTGCGGCCGTCCCTGCGGAGGGCGCGGTCTCGGTGTTGGGGATTGCACTCGGCGGTTCAGTCGATCAGGGCAGCGCGATCCTGCAGGCGCTCACGGGCTCACCGCTCGAGATGGATCGCAAGAACGGACGCTGGGCCATGCCGCTCTCACTCGACACCGACGAGCGTCCAGAGCTCTTCGATCATCGTGTGGTCGATCTCGCCGTGATGACGTCGGGCGAGCCGGAGCGGATCGAAGGGATCGCTGCGCTGCTCGGCGACTTCCAATCGCCCCACGGCGACTGCGACGGCGAGCTGATCGAAGCCGTCTACACGTGGGCCGTCGAGCAGACGGGCGATCGGCAACCGCGCGTCGAGGTCTCCTCGGTCGGCGCTCTGCGCGAAGAACTGCGCCGCTTCGATGGCGATGGCGTCTACGTCGATACATCGGTGCTGCACTCGCCCGACTGGTGCATGTCGCTGTCGTTCCAGGTCGCCGAGGATGGCGTCCCTGGACCGCTCGATCGCCGCGAAGACTTCAAGGCCATGACCCAGCGCGCGTCGGCGGGCGACGGCTTTCTCGCCGGTCACCACGGCACGTACGTACCGATGTGCAAAGCCGGGGACATCGACAGCGCCCGCTTCCGAGAAATGGAGTACACGCTTTGGAGCGAGGGCGAACTCGCCTACCTGAACATTGGCCCGTTCGCGGCGCCTGGAGAGGCTCAGCTCGTTGCACGCCTCGGCTCGATCGAGCATCGCGACGAAGACGGGACCGAAGTCGATCTGGAGGGCTACCGCCTGATGGACGCCGGCGGAGAGATCCTCGAGATCGCCATCGGTGCCGATCGGCTCGCTTTCGTCCGCATGGACGGTGATCTCACCGAGTTGTTCGAGCGCTGTCCGAGTTGGCGAGCGCAACCGAACGAATCCGCGGGTGGCGCACCGAGCGCCGCAGGGGCTTCTGCGGCCTCGTCGTAGGCCCGATGTCGCGCTGCATCCTGAATCGTGCCTCGGCTGCTTTCGGGCGGGCGGGGCGCTCTTGCGGAGTTTCCCAGCGTCGGCCCGCCGCGGGGGCGTGTCTGGATCAGTCGAGCTCGAGACCCTCGAGCCCCCCCTCGGCCCGCCAAGCGCGAATGCGCTCGAAGAAGGCCTCCGAGCCTTCGGGGTAGAACCCGGCGAGCCATCCCTCCGTCTCGCCCGCCTGTCCTTCGTCGTTGAAGTAGCCGGGCGTGCAGCTCGCCTGCAGCTCGAGGAAGGGGCTGCCCTCGGCGATCTTCGCACACCAGCCTTCTTCGGCGGCCTGGCTCGGTTCGACCCGTGTCGCGCCCCGCTCGCGCGCCTCGCGGATCACGTAGGCCAGGTGCTGGCTCTGTTCGTTGATCGCGTGGGGGATGTTGGGTGTGAGGCCGCTCTGGAAGCCCATCATGAAAAAGCAGTTCGGGAAGCCGCGCGTGAAGAAGCTCTGGAACGTGGCGGTGTAGCCGGCCCACTTCTCGCTGAGCTTGTGGCCTTCGGGCCCGACGACGTCGTAGCCGACGCGCCGTGTGTAGTTCGAGCTGACGTCGAAGCCCGTCGCAAAGATCAGGCAGTCGAGCTCGTACTCGCGCCCGTTCGCGACGACGCCGCGGGGCGTGATCGCGTCGACGCCTCGACCGTCGGTATCGACGAGCGTGACGTTCGGTCGGTTGAAGGCCTGCAGGTACTCGTCGTGGAAGCACGGGCGCTTGCAGAGGTAGCGGTACCAGGGCTTGAGGGCTTCGGCGGTCGCTTCGTCTTCGATGATCGCGTCGATGCGCCCACGGATGCGCTCCATCTTCTTCAGATCGACGCGCTCGGCGATGAGGCCCATCTCTTCGGGCGTGACCTCAGCGGGATTCGGGTGGCTCGCGAGCACCTCGTACATGCCCTTGGTGAGCTCGGTCCAGCGATCGCCGACCAGGTCTTCTTCCTGGGCTCCGCCATCCATCAAGATGTTGAAGTTGTCCATGCGGCGCTGCTGCCAGCCCGGCTCGAGTGAGTCGGCGAAGCCGGGTTCGGTTGGCGCGTTGTCACGCACGTCGACCGTCGACGGCGTACGCTGAAAGACGAAGACCTCGCCCGCGTCTCGGCCGAGATGCGGTAGGCACTGAATCGCGGTCGCGCCGGTCCCGATCACGCCGACGCGTTTGTCGGCGAGCTTCGTCAGGCCGCCGGTGGTATCACCGCCCGTGTACGCGTAGTCCCACCGGCTCGTGTGGAACGTGTGTCCCTCGAAGTCGGCCGCCCCGGAGATTCCGGGCAGCTTGGGCTTCGAGTACGGCCCGTTGGCCATGCAGACGAAGCGGGCGCGAATTCGATCGTCGCGGTCGGTCTCGACCGTCCATCGCCGTGCGTCTTCGTCCCATTCGAGCCCGGAGACCTGCGTCTGAAAGAGGGCGTTGTCGTAGAGGTCGTAGTGTCGGCCGATCGCCTGCGCGTGGGCAAAGATCTCGGGGCCATGCGCGTACTTCTCGGTGGGGATCGTGCCGATCTCTTCGAGCAGCGGCATGTAGATGTACGACTCGACGTCGCACTGCACGCCGGGGTAGCGGTTCCAGTACCAGGTGCCGCCGAAGTCGCCGCCCGCCTCGACGATGCGAAAGTCGTCGATGCCCGCCTTGCGAAGCTGCACCGCCATGAGCATCCCGCCGAAGCCACCGCCCACGATCAGGACCTCGGTGTCGGCCTCGACCTTCGGGCGGGTGAAGCCCGGCTCGACGTAGGGGTCGACGTCGTTGTGCGAGCCTTCGCTCATCAGCTCGCGAAACTGCGATGAGCCGTCCTTGCGCAGGCGCTTGTCGCGCTCGATCCGGTACTTCTCGCGGATCGCTTCGAGATCGGCGTCGGCTTGCGTCGCGCTCGGTGCGCCTGTGTCAGAAGAACTCATCGGGCTCGCTTCCGTCGGTCGGCGGTGGGTTCGGAGATGAACTCGCTGCGCGCGAAGTATAGTTTTGGGGTCGACCGGACACACATGTACCTTTCTCAGCGAGTCTCCGTCGGCCGGCGCGCGTGGGTCGAAGGCGGCCGCTGATGCGAACGCGAACCGTCGATGCCGCGTTTGGAAGAGGAAGAGCCGCGCATGAAGGGGATCGTCTTCGATGGTCACGCCGTGGGCGTGCGCGACGGGCTCGAGGTGCGCGCACCCGGTGCCGGCGAAGTCGCCGTGCGGATCGTGAACTCGGGCGTCTGCCACAGCGACGTCAGCGTGATCGACGGCACGATTCCGTTCCCGACCCCGGTGGTGCTCGGTCACGAGGGCGCGGGCGTCGTCGAGGAGATCGGGCCCGGGGTGAAGCACCTCACACGGGGCGACCACGTCGTGCTCTCGACCCTGGGCAACTGCGGCACGTGCGAGCACTGCGATGGCGGCCGTCCGACCATGTGTCGCAGCACCTTCGGCCACCGCCCTACGCCGTTCACGCTCGACGGCGAAGCGCACTACGCCTTTGCCAATGTGTCTTCGTTCGCCGAGGTGACCGTGGTCAAGGCGACGCAGGCGGTGCCGATCCCGAAGGCCGTGCCATTCGCGTCGGCATGTCTGCTCGGCTGCGGCGTGTTGACCGGAGCGGGAGCCGTGCTCAACCGTGCGAAGGTCGAGGCGGCCGAATCGGCCGTGGTCGTGGGGGTGGGCGGGATCGGTCTGAACTCGCTGCAGGCGCTGCGCCTCGTCGGCGCCGATCCGATCGTGGCCGTCGATACCAACCCCGCGAAAGAGACGATGGCGCGACAGTTCGGCGCGACCCACTTCATCGATGCGAGTGCGGTCGACGTCACCGAAGCCGTGAAGGACGTGACGCGCGGCGGTGCCGACTGGGTGTTCGAGTGCGTCGGGCACAAGCAGGTCATGGAGCAGGCCATCCAGTACCTCGACTGGGCCGGCAGCCTCGTGATCCTCGGCGTGACGCCCTTCGGTACCGGCGTCGAGTTTCGCCCCGAAGACCTCTTTCTCGATCGCTCGATCCTCGGTTGCCGCTACGGCGCCAGCCGGCCCCAGCGCGACATTCCGCGCTACGCCGAGCTCTATCTCGCCGGCAAGTTCATGCTCGACGAGATGGTGACCAAGCTGTACCCGATGGAGTCGATCGCCGAGGTGCTCGACGACATGGCGGCCGGTCGCCTCGCCCGCGGCGTGCTCGAGTTCGAGGCGGCCCGCGCGTGATTTCCGACCGGGCGAACGAGGCCGCGAGCAGATGAAGACCCCCATCGAGGCCGATCCGCGGATCGATCCCCGCATCAAGGCGACGCTGGGTGCCTTTCCCACACGCGCTCGCCCCGACGCCGAGAGTCGCGAGGCGATGCTGGCCGAGGCGAACAGCCCCGAGGCGATCGCGGCCGCCGCGGCGATGAAGGCGTCGATGGACCAGCTCGACTCGGAGGAGATCGCGCCGTCACATGGTCTGAGGACCGAGACGCACGCGTTCGACTCTTCGCCCGATGGCAACACGATCCAAGTGCTGCTCGTGCGCCCCGACGTCGCCGAGCCGAAGCCCGGCATCGTGTACTTCCACGGCGGTGGCCTTCAGACCCAGTCGTGTTTCGACGGCATCTACCGCGCTTGGGCCCGCACGATCGCCGCCCAGGGCGTGGCGGTGGTGATGGTCGACTTTCGCAACTGCCTCGTCGCGTCGTCTGCGCCCGAGGTCGCGCCGTTTCCGGCGGGCCTCGACGACTGCGTCTCGGGGGTGCGGTGGGCTGCATCGAACGCCGCTGCGCTCGGCATCGACCCCGCACATCTGATCGTCTCGGGCGAGAGCGGGGGTGGGAATCTCACACTCGCGACGGGCATGCGACTCGCGAGAGAGGGCGACGCCGGCGTCGTCCGCGGCCTGTACGCGCTGTGCCCGTACATCGCGGGCCGCTGGCCGCAGGATCGATTTCCTTCGTCGACCGAGAACAACGGTCTGCTGATCGACATGCACAACAATCGCCCGGCGATGGCGTACGGCATCGAGCACCTCGAGCAGGGCAATCCGCTCGCCTGGCCCTCATTCGCCACCGAGACCGACGTGCGTGGGCTGCCGCCGACGGTGGTCAGTGTGAACGAGTGCGACCCGCTGCGGGACGAGGGCATCGCCTTCTACCGGCTGCTGCTGCGCGCGGGTGTGTCGGCGCGCTGTCGTCAGGTGATGGGGACCGTCCACGCGACCGAGATCTTCCAGATGGCCTGCCCCGACATCAGTCGCGCCACGGCCGCGAGCATGGCCCGGTTTGCTCACGAGGCCTGACCGCCGGCGCGACCCTCACGCGCCGCGCGAGACCCGCCGCGTCATGTCGAGCAGGCGATCCCCGATCGCGGCGACACCGTCGGGGTCGAGCGCGCGGGCGAAGACCTGCAGCGACACGGCCGCGCACACGTCGCCATGGCGGTCGAAGACAGGAGCCGTCATCGTGCTGATGCTCTGATCCTGGCCGTCGGTCTCGCGCAGCTGATACGAGCTGCGCCCGAGCTCGCCGATCGTGCGATGTAGCTGGTCGCGCAGCTCGCTCGAATGGGGATCTTCGGCGAGATCGGCGATCAGACCGCCGAGCCGCCGCCGACCGGGCACCTCGAGCGCGACGCTGTAGCCGCGTTGGCGCACCCGGTCGAGGGTCTCGCGCGCGCGGCGCTGTGCTTCGCGCGTTGCGCTCCCGCGCAGCAGCCACTGCTCGACCTCGTCGTCGCCCGCCCACGCGACGAAGACCGACACGAGCGGCGCCATGATCGGAATGCGCTGGCCGACCTCGGGTGGATCGACCTGGGCTCGGCGCGCGCCGGTGCGCGCAATGCACAGCGCATCGGCGCCCGCGCGCACGAGCGCGACCGCCCCCATCCCGAGCTCCTTCGCGAGCTTCGCCATCTCGACCCGCGTCTCGTCGATGATCGGGTTCTTGCGCAGCGCGGCGTCGCCGAGGGCGACCAGCGCGGCCCCGAGCGAGAACGTCCGGCTCTTCGGGTCGCGTGTGAGGTAGCCGCACTCGGTGAGGGCCATCAGCAGGTTGTGCGTCGATGCCTGATTGACGCCCAGGCGTCGCGATAGCTCGGAGTACGAGAGCGACTCGTCGGGATGCGCCGCGAGGAAGTTCATCAGGTCGGCGGCGCGGGTGGCAGAGAGAGCGCGTCGGGACATACGACGCATGATATTACGATTGCAACAAGGGGATCGCCATTGCAATGGGTGAGTCGGGCGCCGAGCCGGCACCTTCTCGGGCCTGGGGCGCCGCGGCCCCGAGGAGGATCGGCGCGTGGGGGAAGTCAGCAACGAGCGAGTCGACCGGGCCTTCATCCGGCGGGCCGTCGACGCTTGCGATCTCGCGGCCCTCCGCGTCGCGCTCTACCAGGGCACCGGGGACGAGGCGCTGGCCGAGTTCGGTCCCGTCGCCACGCTCGACGACGGCGATCGTGGCCGTTTGAAGGAGCGCGTGGCGCACCTGCTCGAGACTCGGCGCGACACGCTCGAGCGCCGCGTGCCCGGCGATGACGAGCTGCGCCGACTCATGGATCTCGTGCTCGGCGTCCCGACCCGCGAAGAGCACTTCGAGGTGCGGCGCAAGTTTCTCGCGTTCACGCCCTATCCGTTTCAGTTCGAACGTGCGGCCGACGCGAAGCCGGTGCCCGAAGACTTCGAGGTCGCGATCGTGGGTGCCGGGCCAGCGGGTATCGCGATGGCGGTGCAGCTCGAGCGACTCGGCGTTCCCTACACCCTCTACGACCGGCGGACCGAAATCGGCGGCACCTGGAGCATCCACAAGTACCCCGACATCCGGGTCGACACGCTGAGCATCACGTATGAGTTCAGCTTCGACGACGAGTATCCGTGGAGCGAGTACTTCGCTCGCGGCGAAGAGGTGCGCCGATATCTCGAGTTCATCTCCGAGAAGTACGGGGTCGCCGACCACATCCAGCTCGGCCACGACCTCGAGGACGCGTGCTTCGACGAAGCGACGTCGACCTGGCATCTGACGTTCGAGCGGCCGGGCGGTGAGCGCGTCGAGCGCGAGGTCAATGTCGTCGTCAGCGCGGCGGGCGTGTTCTCGAAGGCGAAGCGCCTCGACATCGACGGGGTCGATGACTTCGAAGGGACGCTGCTCCATCCAACCCAGTGGACGAGTGACCTCGACGTGAGAGGCAAGCGCGTTGCCGTCATCGGCAATGGCTCGACGGGCGTGCAGCTGCTGAAGCCCGTGGCCGAGTTGGCCGAGCACGTCCGCGTCTTTCAGCGCACGCCGCAGTGGATCGCGCCCCGCCCGAACTACGGTCGCCCGGTCGAGCCCGAGGTGCGTTGGCTCTTCGATCACGTGCCCGGCTATTGGAACTGGTGCCGCTACACGTCGATCATCGGACTCATGACCTGGCACGAAGACTTCCTGATTCCCGACCCGGAATGGGAGAAGCAGGGCGGCCACATCACCCAGAAGAGCGAGGAGCTGCGCGACTTCCTGATCGGATACATCCAGGAACAGATCGGCGATCGCCCCGATCTGCTCGAGCGGCTGCTGCCCGACTACGCGCCGATGGTGCGCCGCCCGGTCGTCGACAATGGCTGGTACGCGTCGCTCACGCGCGAGAACGTCGAGCTCGAGACGAACGCCATCGAGCGCATCACGAAGACCGGGATCGAGACCGCCGATGGCAAGCACCACGAGGTCGACGTGATCGTGTCGGCGACCGGCTTCGAGGTCGATCAGTTCCTGTGGCCCGCCGAGTACCGGGGGGAGGGCGGCCTGCGCCTGCGTGACTACTGGGGCGAGCGGAGCCCGCGGGCGTATCTCGGCATGATGGTCCCGCGCTTCCCCAACTTCTTCATGCTCTACGGGCCGAACTCCCAGCCCGTCTCGGGCGGCATCTCGCTGCCCTCGTGGTTCCAGATCTGGGGCGCCTACATCGCGCAGTGCCTCGACACGATGTTCGACGAGGGCCACGCCCGCGTCGCCGTGACCGAGCAGGCCTACGCGCGGTACAACGCCGAGACCGACGCGGAGGGCGCCGAGCTCGCCTTCATCAAGGATACGAGGTCGGTGGAGCGCAACTACTACGTCGACAAGGAGCGGCGGCTGCTGATCAATACGCCGTACGAGACGGCCGAGCTCTACGCGATGATGAAGACGCCGAAGCGCGAGGCGCTCGAGTTCGGGCGCTGAGCCGAAGCGGCGAAGATCCATGGGGCCGCCCCGCGGCGCCCCGCACCGAGGGTTCACGATGAGCGACGACGACATTCGAAACGAGAAGCGGCGCATCATGAAGTTCCGCGAGGGCCAGCCGCCGCCCGCCGACGATCTCGAGGCCACGACCCGCTGGCTGCGCGACCGCGAGGTCATCAAGAACCTCTATCGCCGCTACGCGTACGGCGTCGACTCGATCGACTTCGATCTGGTGCGGACCGTCTTTCATCCCGACTGCGTTTGCGTGGGCACGGCCGAGAAGGGCGAGCTCGACGAGTACCTCAACGGGATGGAGGAGGCCCTCCACGCCTGGGATGCGACGATGCACTTCGTCGGCAACCAGTACATCGAGATCGACGGCGACGAGGGCTTCGTCGAGAGCTGGGTCGTCGGCTACCACATGGAGGCCGACGACAGCCCGCTGCAGCACCTGGTGCTCGGTCTCCGGTACCAGGACGATCTGATCCGCGTGGGCGACGACTGGAAGATCATTCGCCGGGTCACCTCGAAGCAGTGGCACACAGGCCCGTTCCCGCGGCCGTTCATCGGTCCGCCGCCGTATCCCCGGACCGGACGCGAGTCGTAGCCGATCTCGGACCCGCCAGGCTGGGCCGGCCTCGGCGATCGGCCCTCGGGCGCAGGTCAGGCGCGGCGCGTCCGGCTCGCGAGCAGCGTGAGGCCGAGGGCCAGCAGGAGCGCGGTCGACGGCTCGGGGACGATCGTCGCGGTGACTTCGAAGCGCGCGTCGCTCGGTGTTCCGATCGGCTCGAGCTCGACCGATAGGCGATACCGCTCGCCCGGATCGAGATCGACGAGCGCATCGAACAGGATCGTCTCGTCGCTGCGGCGCGTGGCGAGGCGCGTGAAGTCGATGCGTTCGAAGGCCTGCGTCGCGGCGCAGCTCGAGCCCGTTGCCATGCGCCGGCAGAATGAGAGCTGCGAAGTCGCCCCGTAGCCCTCGACGAACTCGGTGAACGAATCCATCGACAGCGAGCCGCTGATCCGGATCTGGGCGGCCACGTCGACGCTGAACGTGTGGGACCAGCCGAGCGTGACCTTGTTCGCGCCGGTCGCCTCGACCTCGCCCGATGCGGCGAACCCGTGTGGCTCGAAGCTGCTCGAGAGTGCGTAGCGATGAGCGGACGAGCCGAAGCGGTCGACCGTGCTGCCAGCGACATCGATCGTCTCGGAGGGCTGCACGCTTTCGCTCACGACGATGTCGGGCGGATCGAACACGCTGCAACCGAAGGGGGGGTCGCAGATCTGCTCGAGCGCCACCGTCTCGGTCGACCAGAACTGCATAAGCGGCTGGATCTCGACGGCGTCGGCGCCCCCCGAGAGGCCGAGCACGAGCACGGCGGCGACCGCGGCGGCCCCGTTTCGAACGCGCATGCGTCCGTCGACTTGCGCGGCGCGTGGGCTGCTCCACTGCATCTTCGCCTCCCTTCAGGTCGGCTTCCCAGGCCGGGGTCGTTTCGCGGGTGACAGGGCGCCCGCCGATTCTGCTGTACGTCGTCGAGCGATGTCCAGAGTCGATCGCGGGGTGCGAGGGTTGGCCGATCGGCAAGTCGCCGCCGAAAACGACCCGCCGATCGACCGAAAATCGAGTCGTCGGCCTCTCGTGACCCCGTCGGCCGCTCGACCAGCCCGGATCGGCCGCGACGACGTGCTTGTCGAGCGCGCCCCGCGTCGAGTAGTGTGGGCCGTTGTGACCGCTCCCTGGATCCGAAGCTGGCTGACCTCTCCGGCGCTTCACTTCGCGCTGATCGGAGGGTTGCTCTTCGTCGCGCTGGCGCCCGACGAAGACGCGCCCGCGCCGCGCGCGCAGCTCGTCATCCCCGACTACATCTACGAATCGACGCGACGTGAGTTCGTCGATGCGGTGGGAACCGAGCTCTCGCCGGAGCAGGAGCGGGTGCTGCGGCGAGTCGTGGCGAATGAAGAAGTGCTCTACCAGTACGCGCTCGAGATCGGCCTGAACCAGAGTGACGTGGCCGAGCGCCGTCTGGCGCAGATCGCGCAGTTCGTCGCCGAGAACCCGCACGAAGCGCCGCCGCCCCGCGAGCTGGCAGATGACGCACTCGAGATGGGGCTGGATCATGGCGACCGCGTGCTGCGCAATCTGCTCGTCGATTCGGCGACGCGTGTGATCAAGGCCGCCGCGATGATCCAGGAGCCGAAAGAGGCGCTGCTCGAGGCCTATCTGCGAGACAACCGCGAGCGCTTTCGCTGGCCGCTCGAGCTGCAGCTGAGCCAGGTGTATCTCGGTCGTGGAATGGGCGAGCGCGACGTCGTCACGCTCGTCGAGCGCGCGCGCGATGCCTCGATGGCACCCGAGGAGGCCGCCGGCCTGGGCAAGCGAAGCTCGCTCCCGGTTCGTCTGCCGCGTCTGGCCGAGCGAGACCTGGCTCGGCGGCTCGGCGCCGACTTCGCGCGCGCCGTCGTAGAGCTGCCGGTCGGCGCCTGGCACGGGCCGATCGCGTCGCGCATGGGCGATCACCTCGTGCTCGTCGAGCAGCGTTGGGAGCCGCGGGACGCAACGCTCGACGAGGTGCGCGAAGACGTGCTGGCCGAGGTCAGGCGGCAGCTCGCCGACGAGTGGCTCGAGCTCCGCCTGCGCGATCTGCGCGGACGCTTCGACATCGTGATTGCGGGCGACGTGATCCCCGAAGAGGACCTGCGCGAGCCGATTCGACTCGCCTATCTCGCGGAGGAGTCGCGATGATGCGGGGGCGCGGGCTGCGATGGCTCACGGCGATATACGGGGCGGTCGTGGTGCTCGCCTGGACCGGCGCGCTCGTACCGTCGGCTTCGGCGCACGTCTTCGCGCCGTCGCTCCTCGAGCTGCGCGAGGTCGAGACCGGCATTTTCGACGTGCGCTGGAAGCAGCCGATCGTGAAGGCTCAGGGCAGTGATCTCCGGCCGATCCTGCCTCCGTCGTGCATCGGCAACGGCTTGCCCGAGACCTACGAAGAGGGCACCGGGCTCGTGCTGGCCTGGCAGATTCGCTGCGCCGACCCCCTCGTCGGTCAATCGGTCGCGGTCGAGGGGATCGCCGGCAGCGGTGCGAACGTGCTGCTTCGCGTCGAGCTGTTCGACGGTCGCGCGTTTCGCCAGCTGCTGACGCCCGACACCTCGAGCTTCGTCGTTCCGGAGCGACAGTCGGCCCTGGCCGTCGGCGCCGACTACACCCGGCTCGGGATCGAGCACATCTTGAGCGGCTGGGATCATCTGCTCTTCGTGCTCGCGCTCGTTTTGCTCGTCGGGTGGGGCAAGCAGCTGCTCTGGACCGTGACGGCGTTCACGGTCGGGCACAGCGTGACGCTCGGGCTGGCCGTTCTCGGGTTCGTCCACGTGCCCCAGCAGCCCGTCGAAGCGGCCATCGCCTTCAGCATCTACGTGCTCGGGATCGATCTCGTCCAGCGCGAGCGCGGTCGACGCACGACGATGGATCGTGTGCCCTGGCTCGTGGCGGCCGCATTCGGGCTGCTCCACGGCCTGGGCTTCGCGGGTGCGCTGACCGAGGTGGGGCTGCCTCAGGGCGAGATCCCGGTCTCGCTCTTTGCGTTCAACGTGGGCATCGAGATCGGGCAGCTGCTGTTCGTCGCGGTCGTGCTGGCGGTCTGGGCCGCGATTCGTCGCATCCCGGTCGAGTGGCCGAGTTGGGCACCATACGTGCCGGCCTACGGCATCGGCTCGGTCGCGGCGTTCTGGGTCTTCGAGCGAGTGGCGGGCATCCTGCCGCGTTCGGTCTGAGGCGGGTGCGCGCCGTGCGATCGGTGGCTCGAAGCGCGTTCGTTGCGTGTGCGCTGCTCGGACACATCGGGTCCGCGACGGCGGGGCAGATCTCGAACATCCTCGAAGCCGAAGATGCGGCCCGTATGGTCGGCACGCTGACCTGGTGTGAGCAGCACACCGAAGATGCCGACCAGAAAGAGATCTATCGCTCGACTCGGGCCCGGGTCGAGCACGAGCTCTCGATGGCCATCGAGAGCGGGATCCTCACCCGCGAGGCCGCCGATTTCTTGATCCGCAACGTGGTGACCACGGGCCGATCGGAGCGCATCGCGGTCGACCGCGCGATGTGCGACGTGCTCGTCTCGGACCTCGCGTCGCTTCCCGCACCGAAGTCGCCGTCTGACTCGGAGTCAGACACCGAGAAGTGACAGCACGATGCGCACGAGATGAATGATCTCGATGGCTTGGGCTACGGCGCTTCGGTTTTGTGCCGCCCCGTGACGCAATCCGTCCAGGACAGTGCCAAAGCCGATTCTGCCCAGAAGATTCTTGTGTGGGGCGTACCGCGTCGCTTAGTGTGTGACACAAATGGAATGAGTGCGTTTCGATCCACCGGAGGGGTGCTGATGATGATGATCACGCCGCGGTTCTTCTCTCTTCTCGTGACGGTCCTGCTCGTCGTCGTTCCCAACGCGTGGGCCACGAACTCGGGCGGGCCGCCCTCGGACGGCGATCTTCCGTTCGAGGTCACCGAGGACCGCCCGCGCTGTCGCCACTACGACCCGAACAAGCAGGCTCTGTTTGGTACGACACACAACCACACGTCTCGCTCGTTCGACGCGGCCCTGCGGTTCGTGCGCCCCGGTCCGGCCGACTCGTACCGATTCATGAAGAAGAAGGGGCGTGCGGGCGTCGTCGTCGGAACGAACGCCTTCGGTCTTCCAACCCGTCGATATCAGATCGATCGCCCGCTCGACTGGGGCATGGTCACGGATCACTCCGAGCACTTCGGCGAGATGGGCTTCTGCACCGGCGACAACGAGCACCTGCCCGGGTACTACTCCTTCGAGTGCAAGATCTTTCGCGGCTTCTACTTCAACCCCGTGACCTTCCCGGCGCCGCAGGCGCTTCGCACGTTCTCGTCCGCTGCGTTCACCACGACCACGGCCCCCAACCTCGGCCCGTCCTCTCGCAACCAGAGGCTCCCGGTCTGTATCGGGCGCGATGGCGAAACTCGCCCCGAATGTCTGCGCAGCGAGCTCCGAGTCTGGGACGAGATGCGCAACGCGGCCGACGAGGCCAACGACGACAGCCGACGCTGTGAGTTCAGTGCTTTCCATGCGTACGAGGTCACGTCGACACCCTCGGCGGTGAACTACCACCGCAACGTCGTCTTCCGAAACTCGAAGTCGATCGACCGGCCGATCACGGCCATCGACATGGCGCTGGTCCCGAACCCAGATCCGCTCGAGGTCTCGCCGCTCTACCTCACCGGCGGTTTTCCGAATGCGCGCAACCTGTGGCTTGGCCTGCAGGAGGAGTGCGTCGAGGGCATCCCGGGCTGCGACGCACTGACGATTCCGCACAACTCGAATCTCGGTGGCGGCCTGCCCGTGCCGACGGGGAACGTGCCGAGCATCATCCCGCCGCTGTTCGCCGATCCGGAGGGTCTCACGCCGCGACAGCGTGCGCGCCGGGCTCAGCTGCGTGCGCGCTGGGAGCCGCTCGTCGAGATCTTCCAGGCCAAGGGCGGCAGCGAGTGCCGGTACGATCCGCGCTTCGCGCCCCGGAATCCGCGCCGTCAGTGGATCGCACAGACCGGCCTCAACCGCGCGGACCGAAACAGCCCGGGCATTCCGGACGAGGCCTGCGCGTTCGAGATCCTCGACGGTCGCACCGTGATCGAGGCGTCGGGGGTGGCGTCGATCGACCTGCCCCTGTTCCCGCCGACCTTCTTCGACCCGCGCGCGTACGTGCGAAACATCTTGAAGGATGGCCTGCTCTTCGCGGAAGAGAACCTGGGCGCGAACCCGTTCAAGCTCGGCATGGGCTCTTCGTCGGACAACCACAACGCAACCGGCGGCTGGCATCCGGAGGATCCCTACTCGAACCGTGAGAAGGGCCAGCTCAGCGATCCGTGGAACGGGCACCTCGGCATCGAAGACGCCGCGATGACGCGGAGCGACGGCACGATCCAGTCGAACTCGGGGGGGCACTTCGTCGTCTGGGCCGAAGAGAATTCGCGCGATTCGGTCTTCAACGCGCTCAAGAACAAGGAGACCTACGGTACGAGCGGGCCGCGGCACATCGTGCGTTTCTTCGGCGGCTTCGACTTCCCCGAAGAGCTGTGCCACGACGACTTCGTGCCCTACGGCTACGAGAAGGGTGTGCCGATGGGCGGCGATCTGTACGGCGAGGATCGGCCGCGCCGCGGCTCGCCGACCTTCCTCCTCGACGCCCACTACGACGACTACGTCGGCACGCCACTCCAGCAGATCCAGATCATCAAGGGCTGGGTCGAGGAGGATCGCCTGGGCAATCTCCGAACGCGCGAAGCGGTCTACACGATCGCGGGCGATCCCGACAACGGCGCGAGCGTCAACGACGACTGCAGCCTCAAGCCCGGCCGCCGCGGACGCAACTTCAAGCATCTGTGTCGGGTCTGGACCGATCCCGACTTCGACCCCGATCAGCGTGCGTTCTACTACGGCCGCGTGCTCGAGAACCCGGTGTGTCGCGTCAGCACCCACATCTGCCAGGAGGAGTACGGGATCAACCCACTCGACGAAATCGAGGTCTGCGAGGAGCAGCGGGAGCGCTTCAATCCCGCGATCCCCAACAACCCCGACTCGAGCAGCGCCGACTTCGCCAACTCGGCGAGATGCTGTGCGCGCGAGACGGGCGGCGACCCCTTCGTTCAGCGCACGATCCAGGAGCGCTCCTGGACGTCGCCGATCTGGTACACGCCGGGGAGCCGAGACGAGGAGTTCGCCGACCTCCACTGATATGACCTTGTGTGCGGGTGCGTCTGGCAGTTCGTTGTCGAAGCTGAGAGCTGAGAGCTGAGAGCTGAGAGCTGAGAGTCGAGGGGGCGGGGTGTGCCCGAGCCGAATCGGAAGAGAAGTCGCCAGCGAGCGGGCGATCCATCGCCGCGCGAGCCCATGCGGGTGACGGGGCAGGGCAGTCTCCTGCGACAGCGCATCCTGGATGCCGCGCGACGTGAGCTTCCGACCCGATCGCTCGACGAGCTTCGAATCAAGGATCTGCTCGACGCCTCAGGCGTGTCGAGACGCACCTTCCACCGGCACTTCGGCACGAAGCGAGGCGTCGTCGAAGCGCTGACCGAGCAGCATATGCGGGATCTGGTCGAGCGCCTCGAGGAGCGCGTCCGCGGCTCGGACGATCCGGTCGGCGAATGGCTTCGGATCTACGTCCTGTGGCGCCGCGACTCGGGCGATCTCGGCGTGGCGCTCTCGCGCGAGTCCAGGCTCGACCCGGTGCTCCAGGCGATGCGGCGAGACGCGATGACGCAGGCGGGTCGCATTCTCGAGGCGAGTCGAAAGGAGCGCGGCGGCCCCCCGGTCGATCCGATCGTGTATCGGGGGCTGATCGGAGCACTCGAGGAGGTCGGGCACGACCTGCGCCATGCGCCCGAGGATCCGATGCCGCTGATTCGGCTGGCCGCGCGCAAGATCATGCAGCTGTTCGCCCTGGTTCCCCAGGCCGAGGTCGACGCACGCCGATCGAAGTCGGCTTGAGGCG
Organism: Myxococcota bacterium; assembly: GCA_965250285.1. Lineage (GTDB taxonomy): Bacteria > Myxococcota_A > UBA9160 > UBA9160 > UBA4427 > CAYYSY01. Next base: position 2,439,508 of record OZ252299.1, on the reverse strand, counting down.
CATTCGGCGCACCCACTGACACTCGGACGCGTCGCGCCGCGGGCTCAGCTCGACTTCGAGTCGGATGGCGCCGCCAGCGCGTTCTGTGCGTCGACGAGCTGCACCCGGTAGATGACGGCGTGGGCGGTGGTGCGCCTGAGCTCGTCCCAGAGCCGATCGAGATCGGTGCCTTCCGGGTCGACCGCGTAGCGGATCAGCGCGCCCTCGAGCAGGCTGATCACGGTGTGGGCGACGAGGTCGAGATCGGGCAGGTCGCGACCGAGGGCGTCCTGAATCCCGTGCGCCACCGCGTCGAGCGCGCGTCGTCCGAATCGCTTGAGCGCCTCGCGCACTTCTTCACTCGTGTCGCTCGACTCGAGGGCGACGAGCAGTAACACACGGAGCAGCTCGGGGTGCTCTTCGATCAGCGCCCGGTAGCCGTCCGTGGCGCGTTGGAGCCGGGCCGCGGCGCGAAGCAGCGGGTCGTCGCTCTCCTCGCCGACGCTGATCCGGGTCTCGAGATCGTCGATCCACTGGTTGCCGACCCGGTCGATCACGGCACCGAGGAGCCCCTCCTTGCTTCCGAAGTGGAAGTAGAGCACAGGGCGGGTGACCCCACTGCGTTCGCAGATCTCGCCGACACTCGATCCGGCGTAGCCGCGCTCGGACATCAGGTGGATCGCCGAGTTCAGGATCCGCTCGCGCGTGGCGGCGGCCCGTTCGCTGCGGCTCTGTCTGGGTTGGGCCTGACTCATTGCGACTCGATCCTATTCCTCGAAATCCCCACACCAATATGGACCGAACGATCAGTTCAGACACGGGCAATTCACGCAGGATATTGAATTTGCTGTTGAAATTAGTATACCGATTGGTATATTCGGACTGCGTCCAAGGAATCGGTGAGGCCCGCTTCCCGCCTGAGCAGGGTGGGGCGTTGCACCCGCCGAGGGGAGCCGCACTCATGCTGACCGATCCGCCCGTTCCTGCCGCCTTTGCCGACCGCCTGAACAAGGCCAGCGCGCGCAAGCGCTTCTATCCCTTCGACCGCGACGTGATCGACTGGGACGTCCCGTGTACCGACGCCTACCGCTACATGCCCCGGGGCCTTTCGTTTCTCGAGGGCACCTCGGTGTGGGGGCGACTCGACGATGCCGAGAAGAGCTTCGTCACGCGGTGGGAGGTCACGCAGATGATGCGCAACGCCGGGTTCGGCGAGCACCTGCTGAACCAGGGGGCGCTGGCGCTGATGTGGCGGACCGACCAGTACGACCCGTCGTGGCGATACCTGCTCCACGAGGTGGCCGAAGAGTGTCAGCACATGGCCATGTTCAACGCATGGGTGCTGCTGAACAACGACATCCGAACCTTCGGCGCCAGCGATCTGCCCCGCTTTGGCCGTTTCATCCCCTGGCTCTCCTACCCCGCGACCCGCATCGCGATGCGACGGCCCGAGATCTTCTGGGTCTACGTGCTGCTCTTCGAGGCGATCGGAGACGATCTGTTTCAAAGCTTCTCTCAGGACGAGGATGGAAGGATCCACCCGATCCTCAAGCAGCTCGGTCGGGTGCACGTCGTCGAAGAGGCGCGCCACATCGCGTTCGCGATGCGCTGGCTCGAGGAGTCGATCCCGCAGCTCTCTCGATCAGAGCTGCGCATGCTGCATTTTGCGACCGACCTCGGCCTGCGTGGGTTGGCGAAGATGCCGAGACTGTTTCCGCTGATCTACTCGTCGCAGCTGGCGCCCTACGTCTCACGCGAAGAGTTTCGGCGCGCGGTGCGCAGCGAGCCGGGCCGGTTGCGGCACCGCGCGCGGCTGCGCGAGGTCGTCGGACTGCTCGACGGCGTCGGCGCCGTCCGCGCGCAGACGGCGCAGCGTTGGAACGCAGCGATCACCGCCTGACTCGGGCCTGGCCGGGGCCTGAGTGGAGCTTGGGTGATCCCCGCCACAGATCCCGCCGATATCGCCTCTGAATTCTGAGGGTTCCGTCCGTTTCTGCACATTTTGGCTTGATCTCCGCTCGCAGTGCGCGATATGACTATACCGATCGTTAGATACAGTCTGACTATGGAGATCCGGAATGGCACTCGCGCCCGCCACCAATTCCACGATTCGTGGGTTAATCGCAACATTTCTCATGTCGACGGTGTGCTTCTGCGCGCCGGCAGCTCTGGGGATGCCCCACGAGCCGGTGGGTGAGCAGACGTTCACCAGCCCCCAATCCGAGCCGATCGCGCTGTCGCCCGATTCGGCCTGGCTCTACGTGGCCAATACGACGAGCGGCACCGTGGACGTCATCGATACGGCGTCGAAGAGCGTCGTCGCCACGGTGCCCGTCGGTCTCGAGCCGGTCTCGGTGGCCGTTCGTCCCGATGGCCTCGAAGTCTGGGTATCGAACCATGTCTCGGACAGCGTCAGCATCATCGACGTGGCCGCCGGCAGCCCGCGGCGCTTCACGGTGGTCGACACCGTGCAGTCGATGCGGCCCGACCTGGTCACCACGTTCGACGAGCCGGTGGGTATCGCCTTCGCGTCGAGCGACAAGGCCTACGTGGCGCTCTCGTCGCGCAACCAGGTGGCCGTCGTCGACGTCGCCAGCAGAACCGTGACCAAGCTGCTCGACATCACGGCGCAGGATCCGCGGGCGCTCACGGTCGCGGGCGGTCGGCTCTACGTCGCCTCGTTCGAGTCGAACAACCAGACGGCCGTCTCGGCGTGCCCGCTCTCGAACATCCCGTTCGTGGGTGGCTTCGGTCAGCTTCCGCCCGAGGCCTGCACCCTGTCGATCCTCGACCTGGTGAACTTCGTGACGAATCCGAATCTGCCCGGTCGAGAGAAGAACATCGTCGTCGATCCCGAGCTCCCCGATCGCGACGTGTTCGTATTCGACGCCGAGAGCGACGAGCTCCTCGCCGTGGTCGAAGGCGTCGGCACGCTGCTCTACGGCATGGCTGCGGACGACACGGGGCGGGTCTGGGTGACCAACACCGACGCGCTCAATGCGGTGAATGGCCTGGAAGGCCAGCGACTCGTCGATCTCGAGAATCGGATGTTCGACAACCGCATCACGACCATCGACTGCGAGACGCGAACCGAGACCACGGGTCGGCTCTGGTGGCGTCGCACCGTCGAGGTCTTCGAGTGTGGCACCGACCGCATCGAGGATCTCGATTTCGTCGACACGCCGGCCTCGAAGGCTCTGGCGACTCCGTACGGCGTCGCGCTGAGCGGTGATGGTTCGACCCTCGCGGTGACCGCCGCGGGTACGAGTCGCCTCTTTACCGTCAATGCCGAGTCGGGCGGCGTGCTGGGGGTCACCGATCTCGGCGCGGGGGCCGCCTTCGGCCAGCAGATTCCGCGCGGTGTGGCCCTGCGTTCGAGCGGCTCGGGCGCGCCCGACGAGGCCTATGTCCTCAACACCCTCGAGAACACGGTCGCGATCGTCGACCTGAGCGATCCCGAGTCGCCCGTGATGGTCGACAAGATCGGGGTCGGGAACGATCCGACGGATGACGACGTTCGCCGCGGGCGCATCGCCTTCAACAACGCCTTCGCTTCTGACTCGGGCAACTTCGCCTGCGCGAGCTGCCATCCCGATGGCAACACCGATCAGCTGCTCTGGCGCATCGGGGGTGCGTGCTTCTTCGAAACGTCACTGGCGACCGATCCGCTCGGCTCGATCGTCCTCGGCGCGTGCTCCGAGCTCGAGGAGCCGCGCACCACGATGCCGATCCGGGGGCTGCGCAACACCATCCCGCTGCACTGGGACGGGATCCTCGGTGATCCTTTCGGTGGGCCGAACGGCGAGGTGGGTGTCAACGGCGACGGCGGCGTGAGCTGCGATCTCGACGACGAAGACTACGACCTCGACTGCTTCCGCGACCTGGTCGACGCCAGCCTGTCGGGCGTCATGTGTGACGTGGAAGGCGGCTGCGGTGTCGGCCCGTCGGGGCAGCCCGGGCGTCTCAGCGAAGAAGAGCGACAGCTGATGGCCTTCTTCCTGGGCAGCGTGTCCTACCCGCCGGCGCGCTCGCGGCAGGTCGATGACTCGCTCACGCCCGCCGCCAAGCGGGGCTTCGAAGATTTCTTCGTCGACAAGGGCTCACTGATCGGTCCGGCTGCCCAGGATGCGTTCGGCCTCGGGGATGCGAAGTCGTGCGGGCAGGGCGGCTGCCACTCGCTGCCGCTGATGGCGTCGACGAACTCGCCGGTCATCGGCGCGTTCGACGCGCCGACGCTCCGCGGCCTCACCGATCGCTACGTCCACTTCTCGCTCGGCATCACCGCCGCGCGGGGCACGCTCGAGTTCGCGGGCGAAGAGCGGCTGCCGCTCATTCGGTCGATTCTCGAGGGCATCATCGGTTTCGATCTCTTCACGGCGCCCGAGGGCGCGCGCTGGGATCCCGAGGTCGGCTATGACGAGCGCACGACGCTGGCGGCGGTGTTCACGGCCTTCCAGCCCGCGTACAACGTCGGCCCGATGGACATCTTCGAGATGACCGAGGAGGCTTCGACGGGCTACAGCGGGGCGCTGGCGCGCCAGGTCGCGTTGAACCCGCGGACGACGAACGGCGTGAACTCGGGGCAGACCATCGCGCTGCTGAGCGCCCTCGAAGCCGCCGACGCGAAGGGCCTCGTGAACCTGCGGGTCGAAGGCACGTACGCCCAGGGCGGTTCGACGACGCCGTTCCTGCTGTCGTACCGCGAGAACGGCCGTTACGAGACCGACGGAGTGTCGATCACGAGCTCGCAGCTGCGTGCGCAGGCAGCCAATGGCGCACTCGTCGCCACCGCGACAGCGGCGCTGCGCGAGAACATCCAGAGCTACGACCTCGATCAGCCGCTGATCTACCCCGATCTCGACGAAGAGGCCCAGCCGCTGCTGCCGGTGCTACCGGCCGACAACCCGATGCAGATGAACGCGGTCGATGTCGTCGCGGGCTCGACGATCATCGTCGACGGCGAGCAGGTCGGTGGCGACATCCAGTGCGTGGGTGGCAGCTTCGCGCCGTTCTGCGACTCGGGCCGCGTCACGCTGACGCTCGACTCGGTGCCGAGCGGCGCGGGCCTGCACGTCGTGCAGGTGGTGAGCCCGGGTGGCCTGATGAGCAACGAGGTGCCGTTCTTCATCGGCAATCCGTAAGTCGATCACTTCGGATTGCCAGCCGCGCCACGACGAGCCGCATCGTCGTGGCGCGGTTTCATTTTGGGTCTCTTCCCGCGCCATGCGGTGTGCTTCGGACACCGCGCCCGTTTCAGCGACGGGTCGCGCAGTCGATCACCGTTCGCAGGAACAACCGGCGCTGCGAAGGGGGCACCTCGGCTTCGTATCCGATCTTTCCGCGCAGCACGTCGACGGCGCGCTGCAGCGTCCGCTCTGCCAGATCCTCGTCGAGCTCCCGTTGCCGCCGCAAGGTGGCGCGGGCGAGCTTCAGGTCGCTCGGCCCGATCTGGGCTCGCATCGCCGGATCGAGCGTGATCAGCCCGTGTTCCTCGGGGCTGAGCGGTTCGATCTCCGGAGCGGCCGTCGCGCGGTCGAGCCGGACGACGACGGTGTCGGCTGCATAGTCGCCGAGTCGCCGCGATTCGTCGGAGAGCACCATCGACGTGAGACCCACCAGGTACTGCCCGGGCAGGATGTCGACGATGCGCAGCACGTTGCGGGTGAGCGAAGTGCGAAAGGTGAGGGGGAGTCCGCCGCTTCGAACGACGCGGAGCTTCAGAACCCGCTTTCCGACGCTGCTGCCGCCGCTCAGCATCTCGGCAGAGATGAAGTAGACCCACTCGGCGAGCACCTGGAAGAGCAGCATCACGCCGATGACGAATGCCACGAACGACTGGAGCACCTCGGGGCTCGCCCGCTCCTCACCGATGGCCTCGAAATCCTCTTGCCACGGGCTGAAGAGCTCGTTGAGCAGACCGCCCTCGTTCGTCTGACTCTCCGCGACCAGGACGAGGAGGACGAGAAAGAAGAGGATCAACTGCAGCGCCAGAATCAGGAGGTAGTCGATCCCGTACGCAAGGATGCGGGGCCCGGGGCCTGCGAGCGGCAAGTCGAGTCCGACCTGCTCGGGTGAGAGCACGCGCTGGGCGCGGCCGATGCCAGCGGAGTCGGCGGCCAGTCCATCGGTCCCGTCGCTTGTCGTCATCTGTTCCTCATCGGTCGAACGAGCTGGAGCTTCAGTCGAGCCCGCTGGGCCGGCGAAGCCGCACAGCGCATCTGGTACCGCTACAGTGGGGCAACCCGAGAGCAAGTCAACGCGGCGAATCCGGGGGACACTTGAAGCTCATCGACAGCGCATATGTCGATCTCGACCGGTTCGAGTCCCTCCTCGCCGCCTCCGAGAAGCGGGGCGCGACCAAGCTCTCCTTCGAAGATCTCCGCGAGCTGGGTCGGCTGTACCGCCAGTATACGACCCTGCTCGCCCGCGCTCGGCATCGCGATTCCGATCCCGACGCGATCCGGCACCTGAACGCGCTCTGTGCGCGCGCCTACACGTTCCTCTACGGGAACGCGAGGTCGGGTCGTCATGAGACGGACGGCTTCGGCAGTCGCGTCGCCACGGCACTCGGGCGCAGCTTTCGCGCCATCGTGATTTCGTGGTGTCTGCTCGGTGTCGGCGTGGCCGTGGGGGCCGGGCTGTCAGCGCGGGACGTGGCGTCGGTTCACACTCTGATGCCGGCTCAGATGGGCTATAGCGGGCTCTTCCTGGATGATCTGATTCGGGATCCCGAGGTCAGGCTCGAGTTTCTCGAGCCCGGCGAGGTCCCTGCCCATCAGAACACGCTCTTCGGCTCGCATTTGTTCACGCACAACACCCAGGTGGGGCTCACCTCGTTCGCGCTCGGCTTCTTGGCGGGTGTCCCCACGGTGGTTCTGATTCTCTACAACGGGATCATCGTCGGCACGATCGGCTGGGTCTTCATGCGCGGTGGCACCTCGATTCCGTTCCTCGCATGGATCCTTCCGCACGGGATCCCGGAGTTCACGGCCATCGTGCTCTGCACCGCGGGGGGGCTGCTGCTGGGACTCGCGGTGGTGGCGCCCGGCCGGGCGGGGCGCAAGCTCGCCATTCGGGACGCCGTCGAATCGGCGACGACGCTGGTGATCCTGTCCATTCCCTTCTTCCTGATCGCGGCCGGGATCGAGTCGTTCGTGCGCGAATCGACGCTGGGCATCGCCCCCCGATTCGTCGTTGCGGCTTCGATGTTGGGGCTGTTGGCGATCGGGATGCTCTGGCTGCATTCGCGCGCACGGCGGGACAGTCCCGATACGGCCTGGATCTATCAGACTATCCTGCCTGGCGCAGCTCGAGAAAACGGTTGAGCACCGGCGCCGTGATCTCGGTGGGGTAGAGGTCGAGCGTGTGGACGCCGCCGCGGCGCAGCCGTGCGAGCAGCGTCTCGCGATCCTTGAGAAGGTCGGCGAGCACCAGCCGCTCGAGCGCGCGCTTCTTGGCCCGCGATGCGCCGGCGCGGTGGGTCACGTCGGGTTCGTGGCTGAGCGCGCCTTCGAGATCCCTGAAGATCGGGTCGCGAATGGCCACGATCAGAACGCGGTGACGCTCCGCGAGCAAAGCCAGCGCCCGGCTCGTTTCGGGGTCGGCTTCGACGAAGTCGGTCAACACGATCACGAGGCAATGCTGTCGAACGTGTGCGCGCAGGTCGCGAATCAGGGTCTTGTAGTCGGTTTCGAGGAAGCGTGGCTGGATTCGGCGGATCTGTGAGATCAGCTGTGGCAGCTGACTGCGATGCGCGAACGGTCCGGTGTATTGCCTGAGCTCGTCGTCGAACGCGGCGACGCTGACACGGTCTCCCGACGCGAGCGCCGCGTACGCCAGTACGAGCGTTGCGTCGAGGGCGAAATCCAGCTTCGATCGCCCGCTCGACAGTCCGGCCATGAGTCGACCGGTATCGAGGGCCACGACGACGCGGCTGTTCTCTTCGCGCTGATAGATGCGCTGGATCGGTCGGCCTCGGCGAGCCGATGCCGCCCAGTCCATTCGACGCGGGTCGTCATCCGGGCCGAGCTCTCGGAGCGAGTCGAACTCGTAGCCGTCTCCGCGCCGAAGCGCGGGGCGGATACCGAGCGTCGCGAGCACGCGCCGCGTGTCGAGGGCGTGAGCGCTCAGCAGGGTGCCGACATCGGGGTAGACGTCGAGGCGCTGCTCCTGGGGGTGAATGGTGCGACGCGACAGCAGTCCGAGCGACGACGATTCATACGTGATCGAAGGCCCCAGCGCGCGCTCGCCCCGGATCAGGGGCGTCAATTCGTACTCGATCTCGACCGGCTGCTGTGGACTCGCGGGTCGACGCTCGAAGAACGGGTCGGCTTCGGCGACGTCTCGCGGCAGCTCCTCGAGCACGTCGAGATAGGTCGCTGCCGCGACCTCGATCTCGACGCGCGCGCGGGCCGTGCGCCCGATGAACGCTCGATGCGGCAGTCGTCGCAGGACGACGGGACGCGCGCGAGCGACCAGAACGCGGGCATCCCACACGACCAACACGACGATGGCCACCGCATAGGCCCACGCCATGGGCGCGAGCGCGGGCAAGACGACGGTCGCAGCCGCCAGGACCGTCAAGCCGGCGACGCCCCAGATCAGTCGCGGCGCCGGATACAAGCTCACCTCGGAACGGCCACGCCGCGCATACAGCGCTCGAGCGCTTCGTCGGGCGTCAGCCCCTCGATTTCGAACCCCGGGTCGAGCTGAACGCGATGGCGAAGACACGGAACGAAGACGGTCTGGGCGTCTTCGGGCAGCACGTAGTCGCGGCCGGCGAGCGCCGCACTGGCCTTGGCTGCTCGCACGAGCCAGACCGCGGCTCGGGGGGACGCGCCGAGGACGAAACCCACGCCGTCACGCGTCGCGCGCACCAGATTGGCGGCGTAGTCGACGACGTCGGGTGCGACCGTGACGCTTCGAACGATCTCGCGCATCTGGGCCAGCTCGTCGTTCGATACGACCGCCTCGACGGTGTCATGCGTGTGACCGCCGGCGTGATGGAGCGTGATCAGCTCGCGCTCGTGATCGGCGCTCGGGTAGTCGATCACGATCTTGAACAGAAAGCGGTCCATCTCGGCTTCGGGCAGGGGGTAGGTGCCTTCGTGCTCGACCGGGTTCTGGGTAGCCAGCACCGTGAACCAGGGCCCGAGGTCGTGCGCCGCGCCGTCCACCGTGACGACGCCCTCCTGCATCGCCTGGAGCAGGGCCGCTTGGGTCTTCGCCGATGCTCGATTGATCTCGTCGGCCAACAGTAGATCGGTGAAGACCGGGCCCGGCCGAAACCGAACCTCGCCCAGCGTCGGGTCGAGCACCGGTGTGCCGATGATGTCCGACGGCATGAGATCCGGCGTGAACTGGACCCGGCCGAAACGCAGGCCATACGCAGACGCCAACGACTGCACGAGCAGGGTCTTGGCGACGCCCGGCACCCCCTCGATCAGCGCGTGGCCGCCCGTCAGCAGCGTGATACAGACGAGTCGCGTCGCTTCTCGCTGTCCGACGACGACGCGCGAGATCGCAGCCTCGAGGCGGTCGAAGTGCGATTCGACGGGCGTCGGAGCGACACCGCCCGCACCGTGCTTCGGTTCGGGGGGCGCGTCCGACGTCGGGTCTTGGTCGTTCATTGGGTCATCTTCTCCAGCAGTTGGTCGAGCCGCTCCGTCTCACGCTCGAAGCTCCGGCGCCCCCGCGCGGGCGGCGGTGCTTCGAGGGCCCGCTCCAGGTACGAGACCGGCAGGTCGGCGGTGCTCGCGTGTTCGAGGACGTCCCTGCGCGACGTGCCCACCGGCAGGTGATGACGACGCCGCGCTCGGTCGACGATCTGTTCGCGGTAGTGACCCAGGATGCCGGCCTGGTCTGCGCACGCAGCGTATAGATTCGACAGCGATTCGACGAACGGCTCGAGGGCCGGTGCTCGCGGATCGGCCTCGTCGACCACGCGGCGGGGGATCGCGCTGCCGCGCCAGAGGACGAGCGCGCCGATCAGGACGATCGATGCGAACACGGGCCAAGCCGGGGATGTCGCGAGGTAGGGCAACACGCCGCCCTCCGGGCGGTAGCCGTGCGAGAACTCGTCGAAGACGGGCGGCCCGTAGGTGGCAGCGAGATCCACGACGAGCAGTGACGCGTCATTGAAGTCGAGATAGCGGTTCGTGACGAAGCGGTCATCTGCGACGACGACGATGCGGCCCGCCCCCGAGCGCGCTTCGAGCACGAAGGGATCGCCGTCGAGGCGCGCGACGACCTGCCACGGGCCATCGTCACTCGGCTCGTCGAAGCGCGCGAGGCCGGCGATCGAGAGATCGCGCGGCGCGCGCGCGACCGGGCCATCGATCCACTCGGGGTCGCTCGACGCAATGGGCTTCGCGATCGTGGCGCGCAGGTCTGCAAGCACCGAGTCGTCGTCGTTGCAGGGCTCCGATCGCTCGGGGTCGACGTCTTCGGGCGCACCCTTAGGCCCGCTTGCGACCGGAGCATCGATTTCGTGATCCACGGCGAGCCCGCCGTCTGCGCTCGCGGCCGTCTCGGTGCGGTCGCCCGGCTCGTCGCCGCGCTCGTTTGCCAACGCCCTCTCGTCGGCGCCCGCCCGCTCGATTTCGCCGTCTTCGCCGATCGGGCAATCGGTCTCGGGCGGCTCGGGCGGCAGCGAGAGGGGCGGCAGCATGAATCGCCCGACGACGTCACATGACGGGTTGCCGGGCTGGAGAAAGACGATCGCCGTGCCGCCGGCGTCGACCCAGCTCTGGGGCGCCCATGACTCATCGGTCTCGCCCAGGCAGACCTGGTGGCTTCCGTTCAGCCACCAGATCGTCGAAGGCGTGCCATCGGGCCCTCCATCGAGAGACGTGGGCGGACGTACGTTGCGGCGCACTTCTGTTCCGAGTGCGCCGAGCAGCTCGTAGGCTGCGCCGTACGCGGCCCCGTTGGTTCCGTACGAGTCGATCGTGCGGTCGGGACGAAGCTGGGTTTGCGTTCGATAGACGCCGAAGGTCAGCAGCAGGATGATCAGCACGAAAGCCGATGCACGGGCGTTGCTCACGAGACGTGCGGCTCCAGATCGTTCAGCTGGCCGTAGAGCTGACGCCAATCGTGGTAGAGGGCCTGCCCGGCCGCGTGATCGCGAAACTGCCCGACCTCGAGTCGGTCGACCAGATCGTGCATGGCGTCTTCCAACTCGGGCGCGAGCGCCGACTGCGCCAGACGCTCACGCAGGACCGGGTTCGGCTCGGATCGGGCGAGCTCGAGCCAGCCGCGCTTCACGAGCAGCTCGATGCTGGCGAGCTGGAGGTATCGCGCTGCATCGAGGTAGCCGCCCGCGTAGGCGGCCTCGTCGGCCCGTCGGGCCAGGTCGACATAGCCTTCGACTCCGTGGGCTTCGTCCGCCGGCGGAACCATCGCGAGCGCCCGCCGCACGGAGTAGATCACATGGGCGAACAGGGCGACGCTGATCAGCAAGAGGCCGAGGACGAGCGCCCAGTACGCCGCGGGACTCTCGACGTAGATTCGGCCGATCGAGGCCAGGAGCGCGTCGATCTGGTCGATAATCGCCCGAACCCAGGCGGGCCACTCCGGATCCCGATAGCGAAAGCGCGCATACTCGGGCTGGCTCAGGATCTCGGTCGCCAGTTCGCGCACCTGCTGGTCGGACACGGTCTTCAAATTCGATCGCCTCGAGACGAGATCGTAGCGCCGGCACTGCCGTCTGCCGAAACACCGGTCGATCGCGGCGGCGTCCCGGGCGAAGGCGGGCGATCGCGGCAGCGCCGCGACCGGGCTCGGATGGGGTCACGCCTGTGCGACGGTGTCGCTCAGGTGTTCGAGATCGAATGCTTCCTTTCGGCAGCGGACGTCGTAGTAGAGCACGACCGTTGCGGCAAAGCCGAAGGGTTGCGCGATCGCGCTTGCGATCGTCTGAAAGCCCGCTGCGATCCAAGGGTCGCCGAGCGATAGCAACGAGCCGCCGAAGTTCAGGACCGAGCTCAGGACGAAGACCACGACATAGAGCCCAAAGATGCGAAAGAGGCTGCCCTTCGTGAGCTCTCGACTGCGCGAGATCGCCTTCGTTCCAAACCGCCCTTCGATCACGATGATCGGCGTGATCAAGGCGAGGGCCAGGGCGAGGTAGATGCCGGGGATCACGAAGAGAAGGGTGCCGAGGAGAATCAGCAAGCCGGCGAGAAGCGTCGTCCCGATCAGCGGCATGTACGCACGCGCACCGGCTCGCCAGGCATCGCCGATCGAGACGGGTCGCCCGCGGTAGTGACTGCTGATGAACTCGGTGATGCCGTACATGGCGACGGGCGCCACGAGGATGCCGAAGACGACCGAGAAACCGAGCGCGCCCAGCCACTCCGACGGAAACTGGCCCGACTCGAGCTGCGCTTCGAGCTCGGGTGAGCCCATGTAGCCCGCCGCGAGACCGCCCGGGATCGAGATCAGTAGGTAGGGCAGGCAAAGCGGGACGAAGTGGTTCCGCAACAGCGCGAAGGACGTGTCGAGGATCTCTCCGAAGGTCTTCTCCCGAATCTCGTATTCCATGCGTGCTCCCCCAAAAGCGTGCAGAGTGAATCGGCGGCTGTGCGGCGTGCCGGCTCGGCGCCGGCACCCGGCGGGGATTCTACGCCTTCGCTTGTCGCAGCGGGATAGGTCGGGAACCACACACGTCGGGGGTCGGCACGACCAGAGCCAGCCGATCGAGCTCAGGCAGGCGACGTGCGCCCGACCTGGGCCTCGATCCAGGTCGCGCAGCGCTCGGCGATCTCGCGCCAGCCCGCCTCGAGCATCAGGTAGTGGCCGTGGCCCTTCGCTTCGTGAAAGGTGGCGCGGTCGCCGTAGCGTGCGGCGATCAGCCGCGCCGTCGATGGCGGGATCGCGAGATCGTCGCTCCCCGACACCATGAGCACCGGACAGCGACAGGCGTCGTAGTCGATGCGCGTCGTCTCGTGCTCGTCGAACATCCAGAAGAAGAGCTCGAAGAGGACACGACCCGATTCGGGACCGAGTCGGTCGAACACGTCGCGGCGGTCGCGCGGAGCGAGCTTGTTGAGGCCGAACCGCATCATCGTGTCGAAGTCGGGGGGCGGGGCCTGCTCCCAGAAGGCCCCCGAGGCGATGAACGCCCGGGCGAGCTCACGCTCTTCGCGGGTCGTCGGCAACACGCCCCAGTTGACGCTGCCGTTGAGCAGCACGATCGCGCGGGCGAGGCCGCGGCTCGCGAGCTTCTGCGCGACCACGCCGCCGAGGGAGTGGCCGACGAGAATCGGCGGCTCGGCGAGGCCCGCGACCGCGCGCGCGATGTCGTCGACATAGTCGGCGATGCTCGTGCCGACCAGTCGGGCGGCGTCGTCGATCGTCGGCGAGGGGTCGTGGTCGCGGTACGCGGGGCTGTGACACTCGAAGCCGAGGTCGGCGAAGTGCGTGCTGAAGTTCGACAGAGTCCACGGGCCGGCGTTCGTTCCGTGGATGAAGACAATGGGAGGGCTCATGTCGCTTCGACCGGGCTGGGCCGGTTCATCCTCCTGTCGCCGATCGGGCGGCGGCGACGACCGATTCGTGTGGGCCGCACGAGCTTGCGGAGACTCGCGCCGCCACCAGGGAGCCTATCGGATCGACCCGGGCGATCGGCATCGCGTCGATGCACCCGGCCGCTGGCACCGCAGAGTCGGCGTATGCTCTGCTGGGTTGCCCATTCGGGACGAGTCGGGGCCCGCTTGACGAATGCGATTCGCGGAGGCGAGGAGATGAGCGACTGCCAGGTTCTGATCGTTGGCGGCCGGTCGACCGGGCTCATGATGGCGTGCGAGCTGGCGCGCCGGGGCGTCGCCGTTCGGATCATCGATCGTTCGCCGGGCATCGACCCCCACGTCCGGGCGAACCTGCTGCATTCACGCACGCTCGAGATCTTCCAGGGGCTGGGCCTCGATGAAGAGGTGACCGACGGCTCGATCGAAGAGCGCTGCATTCGGCTGTTCGCGAACGGTCAACCCGTCAGCGAGACGCCCCACGCACCGATCGATTCGCCGTTTCCGTTCGGCATGTCGCAATCCCAGGCGCACACCGAGGCGGTGCTCGAGCGACGCCTCGCGTCGCTCGGCGTACGCGTCGAGCGCAGTGTCGAGCTCACGGCGCTCGAGCAGGACGACAGCGGCGTCGTCGCCACGGTCGTCGACGCAGTCGGCCAGGCCGAGCGCGTGGGGGCGGCGTGGCTCGTCGGATGCGATGGCGCGCACAGCGCGACGCGTCACCTCTCGGGCTGTGCCTTCTACGGGGAGGGCGATCCCTACCCCTACGCGCTGACGGACGCCGTCGTGGAGGGAGAGCTCGACGAAGGCACCGGCTACGCGTTTCTGCACGACGAGGGCGACCTCTTCATCTTCAGCACGTTGCCGGAGGGGCGACGCCTCGTGTGCGCGAGCCTGGCGCGCGGGGACGCGCCTGAGGGCGCGCCCACCCTCGAGCTGCTCCAGCAGCTGGTCGATCGGCGGGGCTTGCCCGGGCTCCAGCTCTCTGACCCGCGCTGGCTCACGTACTTCCGCATCTCGTATCGGCTCGCACCGCACTACCGAGAGGGCCGCGTCTTCCTCGCCGGCGATGCGGCGCACATCCACAGCCTGCTGGCGGGGCAGGGCATGAACGTCGGCATTCAGGACGCCTTCAACCTCGGTTGGAAGCTGGCAGGGGTGATCCACGGGGTGCTGCCCGACGCTTGGCTCGAAAGCTACGAGATCGAACGACGCGCCGTTGGCGAGCAGGTCGTCGAGATGACGAAGCAGGCGACCGAGCAGTTCGAGCGGTACGCCGGGCTGTCGGACGCCGAGCGCGCCCGGCTGGTCGAACACATGCTCGTCCCCGACACCGATCGCCTGAACGCGGCACGGCACCTCCAGCAGGTCGACGTCGACTATGGCAAGAGCCCCCTGTCGCAAGCGGGGGAGGGCGACTTCGAAGCCGGGCCGGCCCCGGGCGCACAGGCGCCCGACGCAACCGGCATCCGCTGGAACGACACCGAGACCAGCCTCTATCGCCAGCTCGGCTCGGGCAAGGCTCACCTCCTGCTCTTCGAGGGGTCTGGCGGCAGCACACCCGAAGAACGCAAGCGGGCGCTCGAAGCGGTTCGCCCCCACATCGCCTGGGTCGAGCCGTGTGTCGTGAGCCGCACGCCCAGGGCCGACGTGGCCCCGGCCACACGCATCGAAGACCCCGATGGTGGGATGCACGATCGCTATGGCGCGACGGAGCGGTGCGCGTACCTGGTTCGGCCGGATGGCTACGTCGCGACCCGCACCGTCGGCTGGTCGGGCGTTGTCGAGCCTGTCATGTAGGTGTCCGGCGACGGGCGGCGCCCCGAGTCGACCCCTCCGAGGCGCCGCGTCGGCCGCCGCCGGCAGTGCGCGCGCCGCCGCCCGCGAAGCCGGGCCATCGATGTGATCCGGCGCTCGATTGAAGCGCACGTTCGAGGCGTGGACTCCGGTCTCGCGCGATTCGAATCGAGCTCCCGCGGCTCTACAACGCGATCCGCGAGTGCGTTAGCGTCCTTCATTCTCATTGGATTCTGCGAGTCCATCGTGGCGGAAATCGCCCTCACGGCAGGAAGACACGTTTGCACCCGCTGAAGCATCTTCGTCAGGACGTGCCCGCTGGCATCGTCGTCTTCTTCGTCGCCGTACCGCTGTGCCTCGGCATCGCGCTCGCCAGTGGCGCACCGCTGTTCGCGGGCCTGATCGCGGGCATCGTGGGCGGCACGATCGTGGGGCTGCTGAGCGGTTCCCATGTGGGCGTCTCGGGCCCCGCAGCCGGTCTTGCGGTCATCGTCGCCGGTGCGATCGAGAGCCTCGGCAGCTACGAGGCGTTCCTGGTGGCCGTCGTGCTCTCGGGCTTCATCCAGATCGCCCTCGGGCTCGGTCGCGCGGGCGTGCTTGCCTACTTCTTTCCCTCTGCGGTCATCATGGGGATGCTGACGGGCATCGGCCTGCTCATCATTCTCAAGCAGATTCCCCACGCCGTCGGCTGGGACGCGGACCCCGAAGGCGACTTCGCGTTCATTCAGCCCGACGGCGAGACGACGTTCTCGGCGATCTTCCGCGCCGCAGAGAACTTCGATGCGAGCGCGACGCTCGTCTCGATCGTCGCGCTCGGCATCCTGATCCTGTGGGACCAGGTGCTCGTCCATCGCGCAAGGATCTTCCAGCTGATCCAGGGGCCTCTCGTCGCCGTGTGCTTCGGCATGGCCTTCCAGTTCCTCACCGTCCGATACGCGCCGGGCTGGGCCCTCGCGAGCGACCACCTGGTGCAGATCCCCGTGCTCGACGGGTTCTCCGAGATCGCGGGCGTGATCGTCTCGCCCGATTGGAGCTACGTCGGGAACCCCCAGATCTGGGTCACCGCGCTCACGCTCGCCATCGTCGCGAGCCTCGAGACGCTGCTCTGCGTCGAGGCGACCGACAAGCTCGACCCCGACAAGCGCGTCACGCCCACCAACCGCGAGCTGGTCGCGCAGGGCGTCGGCAACTCGATTTCGGGCTTCGTCGGCGGTCTGCCGGTCACGCAGGTCATCGTGCGCAGCTCGGCCAACATTCAGTCGGGCGCCAAGACGAAGGCGTCGGCCATCGTGCACGGCATCCTGCTGATCATCGCCGTCTTCCTCCTCGAAGATCTACTGAACCTCGTGCCGCTCTCGGTGCTCGCCGCGATCCTCTTCGTCGTGGGCTACAAGCTCGCGAAGCCCCAGCTCTTCGTCTCGATGTACCGCCTCGGTTTCAGCCAGTTCGGGCCGTTCATCGTGACGATCCTGGCGATTCTGCTGACCGACCTGCTCAAGGGCGTGCTGCTCGGCCTGGCCGTCGGTGTGTTCTTCGTGCTCTATCAGAGCTACACGAACTCGCACACCGTCGACGTCGAGGAGCGTGAGCAGGCCGATGGCCACGTCGTGCGCCTGCGGCTGGCCGAGCAAGTGTCGTTCTTGAGTCGGGGCGCGCTGCTGCGCGAGCTCTCTGCCGTGCCCGACGGCTCTCACATCGTGCTCGACCTGAGTCGCACCGTCGCGATCGATCACGATGTCCTCGAGATCCTGCGCGACCTCGAAGAATCGGCCGAGCGGCGCGGGCTCACCGTCGAGCGGATCGAGGGGCCCGGCACGGTCGAAGCGCCGTCCTGAGACGCGCCTGAGCCGGACGCGCGCGTTCACGGCGTCGCGTGTGCCGCGCGCGGCCCAGCGCATGACTTCGTGGCAGCTATCCTGAGCGCGTGCGTGACCCCGACGCCATCGTCATCGGAGCCGGTCACAACGGCTTGACCTGCGCGGCCTATCTCGCACGGGCCGGGCTCTCGGTGCTCGTGCTCGAGCAATACGGCCAGATCGGGGGCCTGACCCGATCCGAGGAGCTCACCGGGCCCGGCTTCTCGTCGGACGTGCACGGCTATGGCTACCAGCTGGGCAATCTATCGCCGGCCCCGCGAGAGCTCGAGCTCGAGCGAAACGGCTTCGAGCTGCTGCACCCCGACCCCAACTGGGTGCACGCCTTCCCCGACGGCCGGGCCATCGAGTGCTGGCGCGACATCGACGAGACGTGTCGCAGCATCGCTGCATTCTCGCAGCGCGACGCCGACGCGTGGCGTCGCCTGAACGACGACTACGTCGCACAGCGCGATCGCGTCGCGGCCGGGCTCAATCACGAGCCCGAGGCCGCTGCGCTGCCAGCCGAGCGACGTGCTCGGCTGAGCGAGTGGGCGCCCGCCCACTTCGAGTCGCCCGAGATGCAGGCGGTCATGGCCGCCTGGGCCTGCCACGTGGGGCTCGCACCCGAAGAAGAGGGCAGTGCGGCCTTCGCGCAGGACTTCGTGACGATCATCCAGAACGAGGGCAACAACGTCGTCCGCGGCGGCATGCAGAAGCTCTGCGACGCGCTGGCGGCGTCGATCCGCGAGCACGGCGGCGCGATTCGGACCGCGGCCCGGGTCGAGCGCATTGTCGTCGAGCGCGGGCGGGCCGTCGGCGTTCGCCTCGCCGGTGGCGAGGAGATCCGCTCTCGCGGACCGATCGTCGCCAACGCCAATCCCGCTCGGGTGCTGCTCGATCTGCTTCGCGAAGACGAAGTCGGCAGCGAAGTCACCCGCAAGATGGGGGGCTACCGGTTCGGGTTGGGCGCGCTTTGCGTGTTCCTCGCGCTCGACGAGCCCGCGGCGTATGCGGCGGGTGCTCCGGCTGGCCGCGCGACCTACGTACACCCCTCCGAGCCGTCGATGAAGCCCTTCTCGCGCATGCTTCGCGAGGCCCGCAGCGGACTGCTGCCGACGCAGCCCTTCGTGTTGACGGCGAACGAAGGGGCCGTCGATCCGAGTCGAGCACCGCAGGGCCGATCGGTCATGAAGCTCGTCATCCAGCCCGTGCCGTTCGTGATCGAGGGCGATGCGCGAGGGACGATCGACGCACGCACCTGGCAAGAAGCCGCCGAGCCCTATGCCGACCGCGTCCTCGACGAGTTCGAGCGCGACTACGCCCCGGGCCTGCGTGCACGCACGCGCACGCGTGTGCTGCGCGACCCGGCCGAGGAGCTGTCGCTCGGTTTCGATACGGTGAATGGCTGCATGACCCACGGCGCGGTGATCGCCTCGCAGCTGGGTGCGAACCGGCCGATCGCCGAGTGCGGTCGGTACCGCACGCCGGTCGAAGGGGTGTATCTGTGCGGATCGGGCACGCATCCCGGCGGCGGCGTATCGATGATGCCCGGCCGGAACGCCGCGGCGGCGATCTGCGAGGATCTGTCGCTGACTGAAGGCCCCGCCTGAGCGTCTGGAGCCGAGGCACGCTCGCCCGGGCAGCCAACGCTCTCGGGGGCGGGGATTCGAACGAACGGACCGACGGCGCGAGGTGAGGTGTCGAGTGACCGCATCCCCCTTGATCCAGCGACTCGAAGAGCTCGATGCATCGCACGTCGACTCGGCCGGCGGAAAGGGCGCGTCGCTCGGCGAGCTGCGGCGCGCCGGCGCGAACGTGCCCCCCGCCTTCGTCGTGACGCGCCATGCGTTCGACCAGTTCATGGCGGCGGCCGATCCGGCCGGCGAGGTCGCCCAGACGCTGGCGCACGTGGCCTCGCACGCCATCCCCGTCGACCAGGCGGCCGACGTCATCCGGCGACGGCTCGAGCCGGCCCCGGTGCCCGAGACCGTCGTGCGAGCGGTGCGCGCCGGGCTCGAAGATCTGGGCGCCGGCCGGGTGTCGGTGCGATCGAGCGCGACCTGCGAAGACGGGACGGCGACGGCGTGGGCGGGGCAGCTCGAAACGTTTCTCAACGTGCCGCCCGATCTCGCCGTCGAGCAGACGAAGGCCTGTTGGCTGTCGATCTACCAGCCACGGGCGCTCGCCTACGGCGCGGCCCATGGGTTCGGGCAGGGTGAGTTCGGGGTCGCGGTCGTCGTTCAGCAGATGGTGGCGAGCGAGGTGTCGGGGATTGGCTTCTCGGTCCATCCCGTGACGCAGGAGCCCGGCCTGCAGCTCGTCGAGGCGTGTCTCGGGCTCGGTGAGGCGATCGTATCGGGTGCCGTGAACCCCGATCAGTTCGTCGTCGATCCGAGCGCTGGGCAGATCACGGAACGGACGGTGGGTCAGCAGCGTCGTGGTCTCTTCCTCGACGCCGCGTCGCCCGAGCCCGAGTGGCGCGACGTCGCCGTCGCGCTGGGCGAGGCGCCGAAGCTGAGCGACGCGCGCGTGCTCGAGTACGCGTCGATGCTCGATCGAATTGAGGGACACTATGGCAAGCCGATGGATACGGAGTGGGCCCTGACCGATGCGGGGTTCCAGCTGCTTCAGGCCCGGCCGATCACGACGCTCGCCGCCGAGTATGCCGAGCCGATCGTCGACACGTCGGAGCCGTGGCAGACGATGGTGCGACGCCCCATGTCGCTGCTCGAGGTCTCGGTGCTCGCCCACTGGGTCGACACCGAGCACTCGGGCGCCGATCTCGACCTGCACTGCGACCGCTTCATGGCCATTCAGGACGAAGCCGGCATGGCGACGACCTACCACGGCGCCATCGCCATGCAGGCGGGCTTCGACCACTTTCTCGATCTGGCGCGCAACGACCCGGCGAAGCTGGTCGATCTGCTCGAGCGCGGCAACGAAGTCTTCGAGCGCGGCGTCGCGCGCATGCAGAGCGGCGAGGGCTTCGCCGACATCGACGAGGCCGCGGCCTACCTGATCGAGGTAGGGCGCTACACGGTCACGATTCCAGCGTGGACGCTGATCGCGCTCGGCGACGAGAAGCCGGCCGATCCCCGGGTGCGCGAGCTGGCCGAGGGGCTTCGGGCGCGTTCACTCTACCCTCGTGTCGCTCATGAGATCGTGGCGCCGGCCGCTTCCGAACGGGGGCGGGCGCTCGACTTCGCGGCGCCCGAGCGGACGGCCGAGCTCGCGACCTGGCGCGAGCTGCGGGACGCGACGCTCGACCGGGCAACGCTCGACGAGCGGCTGGCCGCGGTCGAGGCGGGCCAGCTCTTCGTCTACCAATCGCTCGGCGATGAAGAGCGCGTGCGCTTCGTGAGCGAAACCGGGTATCTGCTCATGCGCGAGGCGGGGCAGCGGCAGATCGTCCCACCCGACGACCCCGATCGGATCGCGGGGCAGGCGGCCTGGCCGGGGGTGCACCGAGGGCGCGCGCGCGTGGTCCTGTCATCGAACCCCGAAGGCTATGAGCTCGAGGACGGAGAGGTGCTGGTCTCGATCCAGTCGAACCCGAACCTGATGCCGCTGCTGCGGCATGCCGGCGCGATCGTGACCGACGACGGGGGCGTGGCCTGCCACGCGAGCATCATTGCCCGTGAGCTCAAGATCCCGACCGTGACGGGCACGGGCCGCGCCACGTCGACGATTCGGACGGGCGATCTCGTCGAAGTCGATGCCACCGGCGAGATCGTCCGCGTTCTCGAGCGCGCCGTCGATTCGAGTGCACCCGGCTGACCGCTGGCCGCGGCCGCTCAGCGAGCGGCGTCGACCGCCGCCTCGGCCAGGCCGCGAATGCGGGCGTAGAGCGGCGTGCCGGCGCTCGAGTCTTCGACGAGGATGAAGCCCGCGTACTTGCGGTCGGTGTCGAGCCAGGCCGTGGCCCCCCACGCTCCCGGATCGAGCAGCACCGCGGGCGTGCTTCGATCGTGCCACCAGCCGTAGCCGTAGCCGTCGAGTCCCCCGAAGCCGGTCACCACGTCGGGCCCGAGCACTTCGAGCAACCGATCGGTGTGCAGCGTGTCGACGGCGGCTGCGCTCATGACCTCGTTCTCGCCGCAGAGCCCGTCGCGCAGATGCATCAGCAGCAGCTTGCCGTAGTCGCCGCTGGTCGTGTACGCACCGCCTTCGAGGTTCGGATTGTCCGTCACCGGCACCTTCGACAGATCCCCGTCGAAGCCGACCGGGTAGCCGGCCACCGAGGTGCCCGGGAACGCCGTGAACGGGTTCGAGAAGCCGAACGCCTCGAGCCCGCAGGGCTCGACGTAGAGCTCGTCGATCAGCTGGCGCCAGGTCTTGCCCGACGCGAGCTCGGCGACCCCGCCCGCCACCTGCCACTGGCCGCCGCCATAGCGAAAGGCGGTATCGGGCGGGATCGCCCGCACGGCATCTGGTGGGTCGCCCGGCATCGGGTCGTTCTCGGGAGTCGTGAAGATCTCCTCGCCGCAGTCGGTCAGCGTCCCGGTGACCAGATACTGGCAGATGTGGGGGATGAAGAGCGGGGCCAGCCCGGGCAGCCCAGACGTGTTCGAGACGAGCTGTGCGGGCGTGATCGAGGGGTTGTCTTCGGGGTCCCACCCGGTCGCGTCGCTCACCGGTGCGTCGACGTCGAGCAGGCCACGGTCATCGAGGGCGAGCAACACGCCGGCCGCGATCATCTTGCTGGCCGAAGCGATGAACGACACGCGATCGGGGGTGAACGCACCGAACGATCGCTTGTAGATGACGCCGTCTTCGCGCTCGACGAGGATCACGTTCGCGCCGGCGGCACCCGGCGTCGCGGCGAGGAACGCTTCGATCTCGGCCTCGAGCGCCGTGAAGTCGTAGGGCGCCTGCTCGATCGGGTCGACGTCGAAGACGAGCCGCTGAGGGTCGAAGGGCACGCTCCGGTCCTGCTCGATGACGAGCGGGCGCTGGGACGTCGCGGTCACACCACGCTCGACGTCGCCAAAGTACAGATCGCCCTGGGTGACCACCGTCGTCGGCGTCGTGCTCGTGACGGTGGCATAGACGTTGCCCGCGCCGGATCGCGTCGGGGTGAGCGTGACCGTGTATGCGTAGCGCCAGGCGGTTCGGCCGACGCGCTCGCCCCCATCCCTGCGTTCGTACTCGAGCACGTAGTCGGCGGTCTCGACCCGGCGCGACGACGAGCAGCTCGACGCGAGGAGGCCTGGGCACAGCAGTGCGAGCAGTGCGATGAGAACGGGTCGGCCCCGACCGGCGCACCCCCGCCGTGCATTCGGCTTCATCGTGCACCCCTCTCGTTGCGACTTCGGCGGGCGAGGCACAGAAGGCCCACCGCGAGCAGCGCGGCGGTCCCCGGTTCGGGCACCGTCTCGCCGACGACGATGGGAGCGAAGCTCGCGTCGTAGATCGTGAACGTCTGGCTCCCGGGCGCGCCTTCACCCAGCCAGTCGAAGGTCACGGCGAACGGGCCGGCGAGCGACGGCGTCGACACGAGCGCCAGCGCGTCGTAGAAGCCCGCGGCCGGCAGCAGCGGGTCGGGCTGCAGGACGATCGCGTCCCAGTCTGCGCCAGGGCCCTCCGGCGCGAGCGCGAGGCCGGCCGTGGTGCCGACGTCGAAGGCCACCGCGAACCCGGCCGCCCCGGCGACGTTGGCCCACTCGTCCGGGGCGAAGTCGTAGGTGAGCTGCCAGCGGTCAGGGGCCCCGATCGCTTCGGGCAGATCCTGCGCGTCGAATCGGATGGTCAGCGCGTCGGCCGGGCCGGCGCTCGAGACGAAGACGATGCACAAGGTGAACAGGAGAGAAGACAGGGCGCGCTGCAGGCGAAGGACGGACATCCACGCTGAGTGGCTCGGCGAGCCGGTTCGTGGCACGCAAAATGACGGCGATGGGTCTAGTGCGCGAGGAACGATCGACGCAGCATGTCGGCGCTGATCACCACCAGGAAGACCCCGAACGTCTTGCGCAAACGAGACTCGCTCGATCGGTTCGCGAGCGCGACGCCCCAGGGCGCCGAGAGCACCACCGTGGGCAGCACGACCGCGAAGGCAACGAGGTCGATGTACCCGAGAGACCAGGTCGGCCGCCCGGCAACGCCCCAACCGTTCACGATGCAGCCGATCGTCCCCACGACGGCGATGGCGGCCGAGCCCGCCGCGGCTGTGGCGATCGCGCGGTGGATCCGAATTCCGAAGAGGGTGAGCACGGGCGTCGTGAACGCACCGCCGGTCACTCCGATCAGCGTCGAGAGCGTCGCGATCGACGTCGCGATCAACTCGAGAATCGGGTGGCCGGGCAGCTGATCCCGCAGCTTGGCGTTCTTCGAGAGCAGGATCATCTCGAGTCCGACGGCCCCCATCCCGACGCCGAAGATCGCGGTGAGCGTCGATCCGGCGACGAAGCGCGAGATGACGAGCCCGATCAGAACGCCGACGAGCAGGGCCGGGATCCACGTGCGAAGCAGCGCTTCGTCGAGGTTCCCGGCCTGCTGCTGCTTGCGGGCGCTCGTGATGCCGGCCGGGATCGCGAGTGCCAGCGACGTACCCACCGCCATGTGCATCGCCTGGGCCGGCTCGCTCTCGAAGATCGGAAAGAGCTGCACGAAGATGGGCACGCGGAGGGCGCCTCCGCCGATGCCAAAGAGGCCGCTGGCGAAGCCCGATGTGAGCCCGGCCAGCGCGAGGCAGAGCACGTACGTCGCCAGATGCTCGGGGTCGGACACGCAGCACAGGGTAGGGCCCCGGTTGCGTCGTCTTCAACGGCCCAACGCGGGGGCGCTCCCCATCGGGCTCGCGCATCTGCCGCATGGGCCTGCGCGTCGTGCGCCGTGCGATTGCCCATCTTCGCGAAGCCGACCGAGATTCGACCCCCTCGTCATGGCGTGAATTCTCCCGATCGGGGGGAGGCGTCGAGTAGACTGGACGGTCATGAGGCGGCCGCAATCGTGCTGGGCGGGGTTGATTGTCGCCTGCGTGTGTCTCGGGCCGGTCGTGGCGTCGGCCGAGTGGACCGAGCCGACCGCCGAGGCGACCGGCGAGTGCGATGACCTCGTCGACGGCGGCCCCGAAGACGTCTACCGCAACATCGAGTACTGGAAAGATCGCCCGTCGCTGCTCGCGTTCGATGCGACCGCGTGGTTGCAGCCGTCGCGCGATCGCCTCGACGAGGCGCTGGGCATCACGTTCGGCGCGAACGCGTACTTTCTCTACCAGGCCATCAACCGCGAGACCGTCGACTCGGATCAACAGGCATTCGGCACCGTCGTCCGCGTGCAGTCGGCGTGGGAGACGTTTCGCAAGACGGCGCATCCCGGCCGATTTGAGGTGCGGCTCGAGTACCGCAGCGACCTGGCCGGCTTGCCCGCGCCGAGTGATCTCTCGACGCAGATCGGCGTACGCGCGCTGAACACGGGCTTCGTGTACTCGAACGCCGACGTCGACCTCTCCGTCATGAAGTGGGTTCAGACGTTCTTCGACGGGCGCGTCGGTGTGTCGGTCGGCCGACTCGCGTTCGACGTCTATCAGGACGTCTACGCGCTGCAGAGCCTGGGGCGCGGGTTCATCAACCGGGCCTTCGTCGTCAATCCGGCCATCGCGACGACCGGGCTGGGTTCGTTGGGCGCGGTCATCAAGGGCTACGCGACCGAACAGCTCTGGCTCGGGTTCCAGATCTACGACGCCAATGCCGTGAATGGCGGCTTCGAGTGGGACACGGTGCGTGAACGCCAGTGGCTCAAGAGCTTCGAAATCGGCTGGACGCCGTCGCCCGATCGGTACCGCACCGATCGCATTCAGGCGACGTTCTGGCAATCCGATGGGCGCCGCACCCAGGGCATCGAGAAGGGCTGGGGCTTCGCGATGACGGGGAGCTATGAGCTCTGGGATCGTCTGCTTGCCTTTGCCCGGGGCGGCTACAACGATGGTGGGGGCGGGCCGCCTGCTCGAGCCGCATTCAGCACCGGCTTCGAGCTGCAGGTGCTGCCGTCGCAGGCGTTCTCGTTCGGGTATGGCTGGGCGAGACCGAACGCGCCCGATACCGACGATGAGCACCTGATCGAGTTCTCGTACCGCGTTCGCGTCACGCCGAACGTGTCGCTGATGCCGAACATGCAGTTCGTCGTCGATCCCGCAGCGGGTGAGGGCGGCCTGTCGGTCTTCTCGCTGCGAATGGTGCTGACGATCTGAACGGCGCCTGCGGCTTTCTGCTCATGAGGCGATGGACCTGCGAATCAGGCCGAGCAGCGCGGTCGCGCTCTTGCGCCGGAGCCCCGCCTTGCGGCGGACCGCCACGATGGGCTGGCGTGCCTTGATCGCGCCCACTTCCAGCTCTCGGAGCGAGCCGCTCCGCAGCTCCTCGACACAGCCGCTGACCGGGAGCAATGCGATGCCGTAGCCGGCCTGCACGAGCCGCTTCTGTGCCGTCAGGCTGTCGACGAACGAGATCTCGGGCTCGCTGATCCCGAGCGCTAGCAGCTCGCGCTGCAGGAGATGACCGAACGAATCGGGCGAGGCGGTCGTCGTGGGAAAGCTGAGCCAGTGCTCGCCGTACAGATCGTCTGCGGGCGTGCAGCGCATCAGCATCGGCGGGGCCCTGATGCGCTGTGCGATGCAGGCGTTTCTCGAAGGTGCGCGAGAGATGAGGGCCGGGCGGTTCGGGTTCGTGCGGGAGATCGCGTCCGCGGCAGATCTGGCGCCCGCGATGGCCGACTAGCCCCTGCCACCTGCGAGCACTGGGCGAGGCGAAGAGAGAAGCCAGCGCGGGCGCGCGCACCGGGCAGCGCGGCGGGCGAGCGGCTGGACTCGAGTTCACCGCCCTGATCGGTCGCCCACTTTTTTTCGGGGCGCCTGCGACGCTTTCGCGGGGTGCTGCGTATCGGGGTTCGAAGGGCGGCGACGAGACCGCCCGCACCCGACCCGCGCTCGGTGCCTGTGCCGAGGGCTTTGGAGGAAACCCGATGACCCGCGCCATCCTGCTCGCCATGGTCTCGCTGATCACGCTCGCCGCGTCGTCGGCGTCGGCCAACGGCTACGCCACCCGCTACGAAGTCACGATCACGAACATCACCAAGGGACAGACTTTTACGCCGATCCTGGCGGCCACGCACTCACCGTCGATCTCGATCTTCGAGCTGGGCTCGCCCGCGAGCACCGAGCTCGAGATCCTCGCCGAGGGGGGCGATACCGCCCCGCTCGCCGGGGTGATCGACGCCGCGGGCGGCTCCACCACGGCCAGCGAAGGGCTGCTGGCTCCGGGCGAGAGCGTCTCGCTCGTCGTCGAGGCCCGGCGCGGTCGCAACGTCCTCAGCGTCGCGGCCATGCTGATCCCGACCAACGACACGTTCTTCGCGCTGAACGGCGTGCGGCTGCCCTGGTTCGGTCCCCGCAGCTACGACGCGCCCGGCTACGACGCCGGCACCGAGGCCAACGACCAGAGCTGCGGCTCGATGCCCGGCCCGCGGTGTGGCGGTGAGGGGCATTCCCCCGGCCCCAACGAGGGAGACGAGGGCTTCGTCCACATCGGCAACGGCTTCCACGACCTCGGCGAGGTGGACGAGGACGGAAACGAGGTGCTCGGACCCTTCACGTACGATTGGCGTAACTCGGTCGCGCGCGTCGTCGTACGTCGAATTCGCTGAGGGACGCCCCCTCGGTGACACCGCTCGGGGCAGAGGTGCTCGCGCGCCTCTGCCCCCAGGTTCGTTGATGTCCGCAGCCCGCGCCCGAGTTGCCGAGGCCCGCTACGCCGACGATGAGTCGCGCTGGCGAGACGCCATGATGCGCGCCCACCAGGGCGATCAGCGGGCGTACGCCCAGCTGATGGCCGAGCTGGGCGCCGTGGTCGAGGCCTACGTGCGGCATCGCTTCGGCGCGCTCGATGGCCTCGAGGATTGCGTTCAGGAGACGCTGCTCGCGGTCCACCGTGCGCGTCACACGTACGACGAGCGGCGACCGTTCCGACCCTGGCTCTTCACGATCGTGCGACACAAGACGATCGACCACCTGCGCCGCGCCGAGACCCGCGGTCGCAACGAGCGGCCCGAAGCCTCGCCCGATGACTGGGCGGGCGGGCCCACGCGAAACCCCGCCGACGGCGTCGATGCGGCGCGGGTGTTGGCGCAGCTCGACCCGCGCCAGCGCGAGGCCCTGGAGCTGACGCGCTACGCGGGCTACAGCCTGGCCGAAGCGGCCGATCGAACGGGGGTCTCGATGACGGCCATGAAGACCCGGGTCCACCGAGCGATTCGAAACGTGCGACGCCTGCTCGAAACCGAAGGACCGATGGCATGACGCGCGATCGCGATCAGTGGATCGAGGAGCTCGCCGCCGACGTCCGGCCGGTGCCGAGGCCCGGCCGCGTGGGCCACCTCATCGTCGCGTGGTGGATCGTGTCGTTCGTCGCGGTCCTGGGGGCGATGCTGACGCAGGCCCCGCTGCGTCCGGACGTCTTCGAGCAACTGACGAGCCATGCGCGGTTCGCGTTCGAAACTTCGCTCGGCCTCGCAGCCGGTGTGGTCGCGATCGCGTGGGCGCTGCGGCTTGGGCTGCCCGCTCCCGGGACGCGCGGGCAGCGCGTCGCGCCCGCGATCGGGGTGCTGCTCGCCTGGATGCTCTTCTACGTCGTCGGTCTGTGGGCGCCTTCTCTCGAGCCGTCGATGCTCGGCAAGCGCGCGGGCTGCTATCTGCAGGTCTTCTTCTTCGGTCTGCCGCCGATGACGGCGGGGCTCTTCCTGCTGCGCCGACTCGCGCCCCTCGACCGCGTGGGCTCGGCCGCGCTCGTCGGAGCCGCGTCCGGCGCGATCCCCGGGCTGCTCATGCAGCTCGGATGCATGTACGTCCCCGAGCACATCCTGACGCATCACATTGCGCCGATCTTCGCGCTGAGCGCGCTGGGCGCCTTGCTCGGGCCCTGGGTGTTGAAGCGCATCTAGCCTGCTGCCGGTCGACGCGCGGATCGCGCGACCATGTTCGGGCGTTCGCGGGCTGGAGCGGGGCGTCGCACACGCTAGGGTGTCGCAATGACGAGACGAACGGCGTGCTGCCTCCTCGTGACGCTGCTTCTCATCTGCGGTGCCGACGCCTTCGCGCAAGGTTCGGGGCGCGTCCACCGCGCGACGCAGTCGGATGGCTTCGTGCCGATCCCGGCCGACCGTTCACCCGGCGCCCCCGACGTCGTCACGGTGACGGTCGAGGGCGGGCGGCGCGTGATCCGCGCGGACGGGATCCCGGAGCACCTCGTCGGAGCGTTCCCCAACGCGGGCAATCCGAACTCGATCCGCGTACAGAGCTACGTCTACCAGATGCCCGTCACGCCCAGGCGGGGTCGCGAACCACGACCGCTCGGCATGAACAACTTCGGCGTCGGCGTGAACGGCGTGCCCTTCGATCCCGGCGCGGCCGAGTGGTATCTCGGCAAGCAGAGCTCGGGCTGGCAGTACGAGGCCCTGTCGGGCGCCGTGACCCTGGGCATCGACGCCAACAATGCCCATGTGCAGCCGACGGGTGCGTATCACTACCACGGGCTGCCGACCGGGTTGTTGAGCGATCTCTCGCTGTCGCCCTCGGTGCATTCGCCGCTCGTGGGCTGGGCGGCCGATGGCTTTCCGATCTATGCACTCTACGGCTATGCGCCCGGCTCGACCGACGTGCGCGAGCTGCGCTCGAGCTATCGGCTCCGAGAGGGCACGCGGCCTTCCGGCAGCGGGCAACCGGGCGGCACATACGACGGTACCTTCATCGAAGACTATGCCTTCGCGGAGGGGAGCGGCGATCTCGATCGCTGCAACGGCCGGCAGGCGGTCACACCCGAGTATCCGGACGGCACCTACGCCTACTTCCTCACGCGAGAGTGGCCCGTGATTCCGCGCTGCCACGTCGCAGCGCCCGACGCCAGCTTCGCGAAGGGTCCGCCGAACGGGGGCCGGCACGGGCCGCCTCCCCACGGTCGGCGGCCGCCGCCGCCACGCCGCTAGACCGCGGCTCGACGCATTCGGCTGAGCGCAGTCGCGGCGTGTGCGATCGAAGCTCGATCAGGCGCGCCGTCGATCGAGCCGAACGCACCGAGCGTTCGCGTCGCCCTCAGGCCTCGCCCTCGTCCTTCGCCGGCTCGAACGTGAAACCCGCGTAGTCGTTCGCGATGCCCGCGATTCGCTGGTAGTAGATGTCGCCGCCGAGGTAGGCCGAGAAGTAGCGAGGCTTGCCGGGCACGTTCGCGCCGGTCCACCACGAGTCGGTGCGCGGGAAGAGGGTGGCGTCGGCGATGGCGCCGACCTCGGCGCCCCACGCCGCCTCGGCGTCCTCGGTCGCTTCGATCGTGCCGTAGCCATGCTCGCGCATGTGCGTGAGGCAGTCGCCGATCCAGCCCAGCTGACGCTCGGCGCCCAGCGGCATGTTGTAGAAGACGCCCGGGGAGCCCGGGCCGTGGATCATGAAGAGATTCGGGAAGCCCGCGACCGTCATGCCCACGTAGTTGTGGAAGCGGTCTTCCCACCGATCCCGCAGGGTCCTTCCGCCCCGGCCTTCGGGGTTCAGCCGAAGCATGGTGCCACTGATTGCATCGAAGCCGGTCGCGAGCACGAGCATGTCGATCGGGTGCTCGCCGCTTCGGGTCACCACGCTCGTTGGCGTGAAGCGTTCGATCGGATCTTCGCGCAGATCGACCAGCGTCACGTTGTCGCGGTTGTACGTCTCGAAGTAGCCGTCGTCGAGGATCGGCCGCTTGGTGATCACGTAGTGGTCGGGCAGCAACTTTCGCGCGGTGTCGGGGTCTTTCACGATCTCGCGGATCTTGTCGCGCACGAACTCGGCGAGCGAGTCGTTTGCCTCCTCGCTCACCGCGATGTCGCTGTAGAGGTCGAGGAAGAACCCGAACCCGCCGCGCTCCCACAGCTCTTCGTAGAGGGCGCGTCGCTCCTCGGGCGTGGCGTCGAGGGCCGAGCCGCGGTTGCCGTCGTGCGGGAACCCGCCGAGGTTGGCCTGCATCTTCTCGCGCAGCGCGGGCCAGTTGTCGCGCGCCCGAGCGAGGTCGTCGGGCGTGAGTGTCCGATTGTTCGCGGGGAACGTGAACTGCGGCGTGCGCTGCAGCACCGTCACGTGTTCGGCTTGCTTCGCGATCTCGGGGATCGACTGAATCCCGGACGATCCCGTGCCGATGACGGCGACGCGCTTGCCCTCGAACGAGACCGGCTCGTGCGGCCAGCGGCCCGTGTGGTAGCACTCGCCGGCGAAGCTCTCGATGCCGGGGATGTCGGGCATGTTGGCCGTCGAGAGCGCACCCACGGCGCAGATCAGAAACCGGCAGGTGGCATGATTGCCGCGATCGGTCTCGACGTGCCAGCGCTGGGTCGCCTCGTCGTAGGCGACGTGTTTGACCCAGGTCTCGAACTGGATGTCACTCCGCAGGTCGTGCTTGTCGGCGACGTGTTCGAGGTACTCGAGCACCGCCGATTGTTCCGACTGGGTCTCGGCCCAGTCCCACTCGTGCATGAGCTCGTCGTCGAACGTGTAGCAGTAGAAGGGGCTGCCGGGCCCGTCGACGCGTGCGCCCGGATACCGGTTGTACCACCAGGTGCCCCCGACGTCCGTGGCTCCATCGTAGGCCCGGACCGAGAGCCCCATCTCGCGCATGTGGTGGACGGCGTACATGCCGCTCACGCCTGCGCCGATCACGACGACGTCGTATCGCTCGATTGATCCGCTTTCGCTCGGCTGCTGACCCATGGGCTCGGGCTCCCTTCTCTTCTTCGAACGAGAGCGAAGATACCGTGCAGACAGGTCTTGCGCCGACCAGGCCGCGACGGCGGCCGATCTCGACAAGTGCGCGTCGTGCATGTGAGCGAGGAAGGCAAACCGGGCACGGCCGCCGCGCGCAGCCCGGGGGCCTCAGCGGTCGAGCACCATGCAGCGCACCTCGATGCTCCAGCGATCCGGGGCGTCGTCGGGCGCCTGCGGGTCGTCGAAGGCGCTGTGAAAGCTGAACGTGCTGTCGCCCGTCGGATCGCTGTGGTCGCCGTGGCGGCCTTGGCTGCGGGCGAGCGCGCCGGCCGAATCCCACTGCTTGATGAGCAGCGCCTCGTGCATCCGCATCTGGGGAAACGTCGTCCAGCGGTGCCGATCGGCGTGCTTCGAGAAGTAGTTCTCGCCGATGCGATCGGCGTAGTGGATCTCGAACACGACGAGGTCTTCGGGCTCGACTGTTTGCGCGTCGCAGAAGGCCATCGGGTGAGCCTGAACCGGCTCGGGCACGATGCTGCGCCAGACGTTGATGATCGAGAAACGGCCCGACTCGAGGACCGACTCGACGCGCTCGGGCGCGATGAGTGGTGCACCCGGCTCGACGAGATCCGCCCAGGTGTCGTTGCCCGTCGCCGCCTCGCCGAGATCGCGCAGGCGTTGCGGCGCGCTCGTCAGGGTGTAGTCGCCATGGACGACGCGGGCCGGGCCCTGCACGCGCTGCCCGCCGTCGATGCGCCGTGCCGCCTTGCGTCCGGTCGCAGAGCGCACGTTGTGATCGAACGCGATCGCATCGAACCCGGTGGCGGATGAGACCAACGCGGCGCAGTCCAGGTAGTAGTCGTGCACGACCTGGTGCTGGTCGAAGAAGTCGACCGCTCCGGGCAGCGGGCGCTGCGTCAGCTCGAAGCCGTTCGCGACGAGGGTCGGTCGCTCTGCATCGGGCAGGCTCCGGCCATCGATCACCGGCACCTCTCGCTGATCGAAGCGCGCGCCCACGATCTGGCTGTCCGACCCGTCCTGGTCGCGATCGATGCGCACCTGGCCGTTGCGATACAGGGTCGATTGCATCGTCGCGTCGAGGTAGTTGAACGCCCCGTGGTGCACGGGCCGGGAGCGCTCGGACGAGGTGATCGCATCGACGCTCGACATGGGGATCCTCCTCGGAAGGCGGGGCCGGGCCGTCGGCTCAGGCCAGCACCGACTCTATGGTGCGCACGACGGCAGCGCACGCGTCGTCGTCGAGGCCCTGAGGGTGAGGCGGCGCGAACTGGCCGGCGTCGTTGTCGAAGTACTCGCCCGATCGGGCCGCGAAGGCATCCTCGAGCGCCGCGCGCGTCAGGATGTCGGCCCCGATCGAGAGGTCGTGGCCGGCGACGCCGTAGGCCTCCTTCACCATCTTGCTTGCGAGCATCGAGCCGGGGTTGACCGCGAGAATCACGGGTCCGTCCGGACCGAATTCGGTCGCGAGTGCGCGAGACCACATTGTGATCGCGAGCTTGCTCTGTGCGTACGCGGCCGAGTCGGAGAGCGCGCCCTGACCACGCAGCGCATCGAGGTCGACGGGCGACTGTGCAGCCGACGACAGATTGACGATGCGACCGGTGGCGCCGAGCACCGGCGCGAGCGCGCGTGCCAGCAGATAGGGCGCCAGCGTGTTGACGACGAAGCGACGATCGAGCCCGTCGGGCGTGCGTGGCTCGGGCGTGTTGTAGACGCCCGCGTTGTTGATCAGCACATCGAGGGTCGGCGTGGCCTCGGCGACCTCGGCCGCCAGCCGCCGCGCCGCTTCGAGGTCGGACAGATCGGCGTGGAACGTGCGCACGTCGCTGCCGGCGCCGAGGGCCTGGGCGGCGGCCTCGAGCTTGGCGGCGCTGCGGCCGTGGAGCCAGACGCGGTGGCCGAGTGCATGGAGCTGCTTGGCGGTTTCGAATCCGATGCCGTCCGTGGCACCGGTGATGAGGAGGGTCTTCGACATGGGGCCTCTCGAGGCGATGGTCGCGGGAGCGAGCTGGATTCTGTTCGGCGGTCCAGCGATGCGGGCGCCTACGCGAGATCGTCCTTGGCCTCGATCAGGAAGTGGCGGCTGATCGAGCCCGCCGACCGCGCGGCCAGGTGCGGGGCGTAGTCGGGGTCGCTCATGAACTCGAGCGCCGCGGCCTTCGAGGGCCACTCGATCAAGATGCGCAGCGCAGCGTCTTCGGGTTCGCCCTCGACCTGCTCGTGGCTTGCCGTCCGCGCGAGGTAGCGGCCGCCATGGCGCGCGACGAGCGCGCCGACCGGCTCGATGTAGTCGGGGATCCACTCTTCGCGGGTGGGCGTGACGGCGAGTACGGAGAAGCAGGGCATCGGGTCGGGTCCTCTCGAGGTCGGGCGGGCTGCGCCGAGGCGGGCGGCGGTTCTGGTCTGGCGGGCGGCGCGGGGCAGACTGTCTGTCATCCGGATGAAGCCCACAATTAGATGGAATCTGGATTCTGAATCCGTAAAAATCGGATAATGAATCCCGACCACCTTCGGCTCTTCGTCGCGATCGTCGAGCGAGGGAGCATGGCGGCCGCCGGCCGCGCCCTCGGTCTCTCGGCCACCACGGTGTCCGAGCGTGTTGCGGCCCTCGAACAGCACTTCGGCGTCGCGCTGCTGCGGCGCACGACCCGGACACTCGGGCTCACAGACGAGGGCCGAACGCTCCTCGAAGGCGCGCAGGGGCTGCTCCAGGAGATCGACGATCTCGATCAGCGCGTGCGTCGCGAGGCCGAGAGCCTCTCGGGCCGCCTCCGCGTGGGCGCGCCGCTCGACCTCGGACGGTCGACCGTGGTGCCGGTGATCGATGCGTTCCTCGGCGCACATCCGGCCGTCTCGATCGAGCTCTTGCTGTCGGATGGCTACATCGACGTCGTCGGCGAGTCGATCGACGTCGCGATCCGCTTCGGCGAGCTGAGCGACAGCACGCTGCGAATCCGCCGGCTGGCCGAACCTCGCCGCATCGTTTGCGCGGCGCCGAGCTACATCGAAGCGCACGGCCAGCCCGCGCAGCCGGCGGATCTCGCCGACCACAACTGCATCGTCATGCGCTTCGGGGCCCACCTCGATCAGGTCTGGCGCTTTCGCTTCGATGGGCGCGACGTCCGCGTGCCCGTGCGCGGCGACCGCATCGCCGACGACAGCGCGCTCGTGCGCGAGTGGGCCGTGGCGGGGCAGGGCATCGTCTCGAAGTCGGAGCTCGACGTGCGCGCAGACCTCGCTTCGGGCGCGCTCGTCGAGCTTCTGGCTGGGTTTCCGATGCCGCCGACCCCGGTTCAGCTCGTGTTTCCGCCGGGCCGGGCCCGGGCGCGGCGCGTGCATGCCTTCGCCGATGCGCTCACGTCCGCGGTGCAGGGACGGGGCCCCGAGCGCGGCGCCGGGGCCCCGGCTTGACGCGAGAGTGATGCATCTGTATTAAATGAGCTGTCAGATGTCTTCCGAGGGCGTGCCGGCTCCACGACCGTGACGCGCGACCGTGCCGATCGGGACGTCTCGAGCCGACGCTCACCGACACGAACGCAACGAACGAAGCGCGAGACGCAAGAAAGGACACCCCCATGGGCTGGGATTTTTCCACCGACCCCGAGTTTCAGGAGAAGCTCGACTGGATCCAGTGGTTCTGCGACGAGAAGGTCGAACCGCTCGGCCACATCTTTCCGCATGCGGTCCGACTCCCGGATCCCGCGGTGCGGGCGTACGTGCGAGAGCTTCAGCAGGAAGTGAAGGATCAGGGGCTCTGGGCGCTCTTTCTCGACGAGGAGCTCGGCGGGCCCGGCTTCGGCCAGCTCAAGCTCGGTCTCGTGAACGAGATCCTCGGTCGATATCCGGCCGCGCCCCAGCTCTTCGGCGCCGCCGCCCCCGACACCGGCAACATGGAGATGCTGGCGGCGTTCGGGACCGATGAGCAGAAGAAGCGCTGGCTCGAGCCCCTGCTCAATCAGGAGATGTTCTCGGCCTACTCGATGACCGAGCCCCAGGGCGGTTCGGATCCCCGCCTCTTCAAGACCCACGCGACGCGCGACGGCGACGAGTGGGTCATCAACGGCGAGAAGTGGTTCACGTCGGCAGGGCGCGTGGCCGACATCCTCTTCGTGATGTGCACGAACGGCATGTACGTCGTGCCGCGCGAGACGCCGGGTGTCACGATCATGCCCGAGCCCCGCAATCACAATCACATCATCTACGAGAACGTTCGCGTGCCCCTCGATCACCTGCTCGGTCCCGAGGACGGTGCCCATGTGCTCGCGCAGCGTCGGCTCGGCGGCGGCCGCATCCATCATGCCATGCGCACCATCGCCCAGTGCAAACTCGCCTTCGACATGATGTGTGAGCGGGCGCTCTCGCGGCAGTCGCACGGCGCGATCATCGCCGACCACCAGATGGTGCAGGAGAAGATCGCCGAGTCGTACGCCAAGCTGAAGATGCTCAGGCTCTACGTGCTCGAGACCGCGTGGCGCATGGATCAGACCTCGGGTCAGGAGACGCGCACTGACATTGCCGCCGTGAAGTTCACGATGTCGAAGGTGCTCCGCGAGATCTCGTTCGATGCACTGCAGATCCACGGCTCGCTCGGCACCACCGATCTGACGCCGCTCCAGGACATGTACGCCGCCGCGCCCACGATGGGCCTGGCCGATGGCGCGGACGAAGTGCACAAGGCGACGGTGGCCAAGCGGGTGCTGCGCGACTACCTCCCGCACGAGGGCCACTTCCCGCGCGAGTTCCTGCCGTACAAGCGCGAGCAGGCCTGGGAAAAGATGAAGCCCCTCTTTGATGTCAATACCGAGCTCGCCGAGGCCGCCGAGCGCTGGAAGGCGTATCGCGAGAAGCGCGGCCGCTGAGCCGCCGCGAGGCGTTGGGGGCGGGATGCGCGATGCCACGTCGAAAGGCCGCGAGGCGCTGCTGCGAGCCGCGCGCCCGCTCTTCGCCGAGCGGGGGATCGACGGGGTCTCGATGCGCGAGGTCGTGCGCGCCGCCGATCAACGCAACTCGAACGCCGTTCAGTACCACTTCGGCGATCGGGACGCGCTGCTCTCGGCGGTGCTCGCCCCGCAGCACGAGCTGGTCGGGGCGCGCCGCGCGGCGCTCCTCGACGAGCTCGACGCCGACCCGGATGCCTCGCTGCGCGCGATCGTCGGCGCGCTCGTGCGGCCGTCGGCGGCGATGCTGGCCGAGCCTGACGGGCGGGACTATCTGCGCATCCAGGCCGAGCTGATCGCCGATCCCGCCAACCTCAAGCGCCGCGGCGCGTTCACCGGCACCCAGCTCGATCGTTGGCATCGCCTCGCGACCGAGCGCATGACCGACGCGACGCTGCCGCTGCATCGGCGGTACTCGGCGATCCATCTCTGTTACTCCGAGCTGGGTCGCCGTGCGCGGACGCGTCGCCGAGCCGACCACCGCCTCTTCGTCAGCGATCTCGTCGATCTGACGACCGGCGTGCTCGGGGCCGACGTATCGGCGGAGACTCGCCGGCTGCTCGCCGAGCGCTCCTCCGCCGGTTGAGGGCCCCGTCGCTAGCGGCGTGGCGACTCGACAGGCCGCAGCGTGGGGCGCTTTGCCGTCCGCCCGTCCCCCGAAGACCGACCGCGAGCCAGACGGACCAGCTTCGGTACGACGAACCGAGCGATCCAGGCCGCTTCACGGCCGACGCGACGGGGCAGCGAAGGCGGATCGGTCGGCGGTAGCGCCTGTCGCCAGCGCTCGTCCCCCGCGCCCTCGAACGTCGCGGCGAAGGCCGCGGCCAGCCGACCGTGGCCGTCGGCATTCAGGTGGATCCGATCGTCGCTCCAGAGCCGAAGATCGGACGCCATCGTCACGCCCTCCATCTCGACGAGCGTGACGTCGTGGCGCTTCGCCGCGTCGCGGATCGCCCGGTTCAGAGCCTTCAGCCGCGGTGCGGCGCGGCGCGTCAGCCCGATCTCGGGCAGCGGGAACGTACAACCCATGACCTGCGCACCCGTGGCGGCGAAGGCGGCATACATCGACTCGAGATCACCCGCGACGGTTTCGATCTCGACCGACGGCCGGACGACGTCATTGACGCCCGAGACCACCGTGACCAGGTCGGGCTTCAGCGCGAGACCGGCCTCGACCTGGTCGCGCCGGATCTCGGCCGTCCGCTTGCCCCGGACGGCGAGGTTCGCGTAGAGCAGGCCAGGCGAGCTCGAGGCGAGCGCTTCAGCGAAGCGGTCGGCCCAGCCGCGCGGCTGGCCCGCTTCGTCGAAGTCGTTGAGCCCCTCGGTCTGGCTGTCGCCCAGGGCCACGTAGCGGCGGATCGCCGCCGGGTGCGTCTCGCTGCGGTCGTTCACGAGTCAATCCCTGCGGAGCGCGACGTAGAAGACGTAGCCATACGCGTCGCCGTGTCGTCGATACAGATCGATCTCACGTCGTTCCGCGGCGAAGACCGCCGCCGCCACGTCGTCGTCGGCGTGCTCGGCCGCGAGCGCCTCCATGCGGGCCTCGAGATCGGCGTAGTAGTCGTGCCAGCACGCGGCCGGCAAGGTGAAGTGATCGCAGAGCGTGAAGCCGGCGTCGCGGACGTCTCGCAGGTTGGCCTCGACCGACTGCATCGCCGGGTAGGCCTCGGCCCAGAAGGCCCGCACCTCTTCGGCGGGCGACTCGACGAGCCAGGTCGCTTCGCTCACGGCCATGTATCCGCCGCGAGCGAGCAGCGGTCGCCACGCTTCGAGCCCGGCCCGAAAGCCGACGTTGTAGATCGCGCCTTCGCTCCAGATCAGATCGAAAGAGCCGGCGTCGAGATCGAGCTCGCCGATGTCGGCGCGCAGGGTTTCGATGCGGCTCGACAGGCCGCGCCGCTCGGCCTCTCGCTCGAGGCGTTCGAGGTAGGGCGCATGCAGATCGATGGCGAGGAAGCGCCCGTCGCAGTGGGCGGCGAGGTCGAGCGTTTGCCCGCCCGGGCCGCAGCCGAGATCGAGCCCCCGCGGCGCATCGGGGAGGCCGATGCAGAGGTCGAAGGCCCGACGGGTCGACGCAGCGCTCCCCGGCGCCTCGCGTGGGTTGCCGCTGTGGATGGCCATGAACAGCTCGGTGACGCGCTCGTCCGACATGCGGCCGAGTGTGCGGGGTCGTTGCGGGCGGTTCAACGGCGGGCCCGCCCGCGGGCCCGCGAGGTGAGGCGGCCGCTTCGTGTCGGCCAGGACCCGCTCGAACGCACCGCCGCCGGCCGTCGCGCGGCGGGGTCGGTGCACGTCGCGGCCCGCTCTGCCTGTGCACGAGGCGCTCGCGCCCCCACCCACTCGCGTTGTGGCCGCGGTTGGCGTACCTATTCGGCATGACGATGCGAGGCACGGGACAAGGGGGCACGTGGGCACGGACGGCCGAGGCCGTCGAGGTGCTGGGCAGCGCGGGGTTCTTGAACCCGCTCTTTCTCGGCACGCTGGTGCCCGCGATGCGCAAGTTCGGTAGCACCGGCGCGACCGGCTTCGCCGCGGCGGCCGCGCGCAAGCCGGGCGACATCGCGATCATCGACGAACGCGGCATGATGACGTTCGGTGAGCTCGAGGCGTCGACGAACTCGATCGCGCGCGGTCTGCGCGACGCGGGCGTGCGGCCCGGCGACGGGGTCGGGCTCTTCGCCCGCAACCATCGCGGCTTCGTGCAGGGGCAGGTCGCGCTCGAGAAGCTCGGTGCGAACATCCTGTTGCTCAACACTGGCTTCGCGGGGCCCCAGCTGAAGGAGGTCTGCGCCCGAGAGGGGACGCAGGTGATCCTCTACGACGAAGAGTTCCACGGCATCGTCGAAGGGGGCGGCGAAGAGATGCGCCGGTTCCTTACGTACAAGGGCGACGACGCCCCCGGCACGACCCTCGACGAGCTGGCCGCGGCCGGCGATTCGTCTCCCCTCGAGCCGCCGCCCGAGCCCGGGCGCACCACGATTCTCACGTCCGGGACCACGGGCCTGCCCAAGGGCGCCCAGCGCAAGATCGCGCGCCAGGGCGTCGATACGCTCGTCGGTCTCTTCGGACGCATGCCGCTCCAGACCGGCGCGCGTCACCTGATCGTCGCACCGACCTTCCACTCCTGGGGTGGTCTGCATCTCCTGCTGGCGGCCCAGCTCGGTTGCACGGTGTGCCTGCAGCGCCGCTTCGATCCCGAGGCGACGCTCAAGGCCATCGATCAGTGGCGGCCGCGCGTGATGGCGGTCGTGCCGGTGATGATGCAGCGGATCCTCGATCTGGGAGACGACGTGATTCGTCGCTACGACGTGTCTTCGCTCGAGATGGTGTGTGCCAGCGGTTCGGCGCTGCCGGGTGAGCTCGCGCTTCGCTGGATGGATACGTTTGGCGACAACGTCTACAACCTCTACGGCTCGACCGAGGTCGCGCAGGCGACGATCGCGATGCCCGACGAGCTGCGCGCGGTGCCGGGCACCGCGGGCCGTCCGCCGCGCGGCGTGACCGTGAAGATCCTCGATGACGCGGGTGAAGAGCTGCCGACGGGGCAGACCGGCCGAATCTTCGTCGCAAACGAGGTGCAGTTCGAGGGGTACACGGGCGGCGGCAACAAAGAGATCATTCGCGGCCTCATGTCGAGCGGCGACGTCGGTCACTTCGACGACAACGGCCTGCTCTTCGTCGACGGACGCGACGACGACATGATCGTCTCGGGCGGTGAGAACGTCTTCCCGCGCGAGGTCGAAGACCTGCTGTCGGATCACGACGACGTCGTCGAAGCGGCCGTGATCGGCGTGCCCGACGACGAGTTCGGTCAGCGGCTCAAGGGCTTCGTCGTGCTCGGTGAAGGCGCGAGCGTCGACGAGGCCGGCCTCAAGACCTACGTCAAGGACAACCTCGCGCGCTACAAGGTGCCGCGCGACATCGTGTTCCTCGACGAGCTGCCCCGCAATCCGACCGGCAAGGTGCTGAAGCGCGTCCTGGCCGAGGGCTGAACGCGCGCTCGATCAGGCGGCGGCCCAGTGCGCCACGAGCGCGTCCGCCGCCGCATCGGCGCCATCGAACATCCACCAGTGGCCCAGGCCTTCGAGCGTCGCCGTCGCGGCGCCGAGCTCACCCGCCATGTGTTCGGCCATCTCGATGGTGCCGGCGTAGTGATCGTCGGTCGCGATCAACACGAGACCCGGGCGTCGCTCGGCGGCGATCAGTCGACGGCCGAGATCGGCCATCGCGGGTTGGGCCGCCGAACGGTAGAGAGCGAGGATGCAGCGCCCCATCGTCTCGTCCTGCGCTTCGGCGAGGGCGGCGGCGACGTCATCGCGAATGCCCATCGAGACCCAGGTCGCCGCACGCTCCTCGGCGCTCAGGCCGAACATGGCGGCGA
Source organism: Myxococcota bacterium (assembly GCA_965250285.1). GTDB lineage: Bacteria > Myxococcota_A > UBA9160 > UBA9160 > UBA4427 > CAYYSY01. The sequence continues at coordinate 2,399,297 of OZ252299.1, read as the reverse complement.
TCGTCTGCTCGCCGACCTCGGGGGTCTGCCAAGCCTGGGCAGCGTCGTGCCAGACGTATTCAGGGTGCGCGAGACCGGCGCAGTCGGCCGCCCACGAGCGCAACAGGTCGGGGCGTTCGGCGGCCACGCCATAGACGTGTCCGGCGCCCCAGTCGTGACCGACGAGGTCGACGTCGCCGCCCAGCCCCTCGAGCTGTTCGATCAGCCAGTCTCGGTAGCCGGTCTGGGTCGGCGCGAAGCCGGCGGGGAGCGGGGCGCCGAAGCCGGGCGGGGCGAGGGCGACCAGCTCGGTCTCGCCGCGCGCGCTCAGCGCGTCGAAGAGCGCCTGCCAGATGGCGGGCGTCTCGGGATTGCCGTGAACGAAGGCACGAGGCATCGGGATTCTCCGGGGCGTTCGGTTTCGGGACCGATTCGACCCTACATCAGGTCGGCCCGAACCGAGAGCGACGCACACGGTTCGGATACACTCGGGGGATGGATCCGAAGATCACGATCTACGTCTTTCCGCCCTCCCAGAATGCCGTCCGCACCGAGCTGGCGCTGCTCGAGAAGGGGCTCGAGTTCGAGAAGGTGCCCGTCGACCTCTTCAAGGGCGAGCACAAGCAGCCGCCGCTCTCCGACGTCACGCCGCGCGGGCAGGTTCCGACACTCGTCTACGACCTCGGCGAGGCCGAGGGGCCGATCGTCGTCTACGAGAGCATTGCGACGATCCGCTTTCTCGATGACATGCATCCAGAACCCCCGCTCATGCCGCCGGTCTCCGAGCCCCGCCGCCGGGCCGAGGCGATCATGCGGATCGAAGAGTTCCAGGCCAAGCTCGATCCGTCGAACATCTTCGGCTCGGTGGCGTTCGCCAAGAAGGGGCGCGATGAGCTGCAGCCGCGCATCGACGCGCTCGTGAGCGAGCTCGAACGATGGAACGAATACGTCGAGGGTCGCCGCTTCCTCGCGGGCGACGCCTTCACCCTCGCCGACATCGCGGTCTTTCCCCTGCTCATGCACTTCGACGCCCTCGGCTTTCCGTGGGCGGCGCGCACGCCGGCCCTCGCCGACTACATCGAGGCGTGTCGTGCGCGACCTTCGGTTCAACGATCGGGATGGCTGGAGCGCTTCGCCGCCTTCGTGGCCGATCGCGCACCCGTACCCATGCTGGCCGACTGAGGCCCTGGCTGCGCCCTCGGCATCCGAAGGGGCGAGGAGGATCGACCATGAAGACCGCTGTGATCATCGGCGTGGGCCCCGATCGGGGGCTCGGCGCCCAGCTTTGCCACCGTTTCGCGAGCGATGGACTGCACGTACTCGTCGCCGGCCGCACGGCCGAGAACCTCGAGGCGGTGACCGAGGCGATCCGCGGTGCGGGTGGAAGTGCCGAGCCGGTCGTGACCGACGCGACGAGTGAGGCCGCCGTGAAGCAGCTCTTCGAAAAGGCCGGCGACGAGCTCGACCTCGCGGTCTACAACGCCGGCAACAACACCCCCGGCCGCATCATCGACATGGAGGCCGACTACTTCGAGAACGCCTGGCGGGTCTGCTGCTTCGGCGGCTTCCTCTTCGGCCGCGAGGCGGTGCGGCGCATGCAGCCACGCGGAGCGGGCACGATTCTCTACACCGGCGCGAGCGCCTCGCTGCGCGGACGCGCGTTCTTCGGCGCGTTCAACTCTGCGAAGGCGGGCCTGCGTCAGTTCGCTCAGGCGTTGGCCAAGGAGTACGGGCCCGACGGCATCCATGTGGGCCACGTGGTGGTCGACGGTGCGATTGGCGGCGACAAGGTGATGGGCGCCTATCCCGAGTACGCCGAGAAGCTCGGCGAAGCAGGCATGGTCAGCATCGAGGGCATCGTCGACGGCTTCGCGTACCTCTATCACCAGCCCAAGCGAGCATGGACCTTCGAGCTCGACGTCCGGACCTCGGTCGAGACCTGGTAGCGGGCCACGCCGCGACTTGGCGGCCTGGCCAGGTCGCGCATTCGGGGTGACGACCGGGCAGCGCTCGGGGAGGGCGGCGTGAGCGGGGCCCAGATCGCGTCGATCGACTTTGCAGACTCGGGGTTCTACCTCGGCGACGTCGACGCCGTCTTCCGTACGATGCGTCGCGAGACCCCGCTGTATCGCTGGGAGCCGGCGCCGGGCTCGCCCGTCTGGATCGTGACGCGCTGGGAAGACGTACGCGCCGTATCGAAGCGGCCGCGGTTGTTCCGCAGCGGTCAGGGCATTCGGCTGATCGACATGGTCCGGAAGGCGCGGGGCGAGCAGAGCGCGCTCGGGAGCGGCTTCGAAACGATCGTCCACATGGATCCGCCTCGGCACGGTCGGGTGCGAGCGCTGCTCGGTCAGGTCTTCACGCCGCGGCGCGTGGCCGAGCTCGAGTCGTGGATGCGGGTGCGCATCTGCAACGCGCTCGATCGCGTGTCGGCCACTGCGCCGATCGATCTCGTCTCGGAGCTCGCGGCGCCGATCCCCGCGGTCGCCATCGCGCGGGTGCTCGGTGTGCCAGAGGACGATTGGCGCAGCTTCCAGGCCGCCGCCGACGCCCTGATCCTGCTCGACGCGGGCGAGGTCGGCGGCGATGACGTCGCCGAGGCCATGGCGTGCGCCGGCGCGTTCTTCGCGCAGATCCGCGGCTGGGTCGAAGACCGCCGCACGAAGCCCGGCGACGATCTGCTCTCGGCGCTCGTCCACGCCGAAGCGGGCGGTGCTCGGCTGAGTGTCGACGAGGTCGTGACGCTGGCCGTCACGCTGCTGGTCGCGGGCAACGAGACGACCCGCTCGCTGATCTCGGGGGCGTGCCGCGCGTTGGTCGAGCATCCGGCCGAACGCGAGAAGCTGGTCGGCGAGCCGAGCTTGATGCCGAACGCGGTCGAGGAATGCTTGCGCTGGGTCACGCCCGTGCACGGCCATGCGCGGACGGCCGCCGAAGACACCGAGATCGGCGGCGTACGGGTCGGGGCAGGGGAGCCGGTCGCGATGATGTACCGCTCGGCGAACCGCGACGAGTCGGTGTGGAACGACGGCGATCGATTCGATGTGAGCCGCCCGCCGGCCGCGAACCCGCACCTTGCATTCGGGCACGGTGAGCATTTCTGTCTCGGCGCCAGCCTCGCCCGCCTCGAGACCCGGGTGGTGCTCGAGGAGCTGCTCGCGCGCTACCCGCGCTTCGTCCTCGCGGGTGAGCCCGAGCGTCAGCGCTCGACGCATTTCAATGGCATCGTCCGAATGCCGGTCGTACTGGCGGGCGACGCCTGACGCAGCGACCCTCAGCGCACAGCAGGAGAATGACATCATGGCTTTCGATCTGGTGATCCGGGGTGGCCGCGTCGTCGACGGCACGGGGATGGCCTCGTTCAGCGCCGACGTCGCGATTCGGGACGGACGCATCGCGCGGGTCGGTCGCGTCGACGAACGGGGCCTGCGCGAGATCGACGCCGATGGCGGTTGGGTCACGCCCGGCTTCATCGACGTGCACACCCACTACGACGTGCAGCTCGATTGGGATCCGCTGGCGACGCCTTCCTCGTGGCACGGCGTCACGACCGCGCTGGCGGGCAACTGTGGCTTTACCCTCGCGCCGGCGAAGCCCGATGACGTCGACTGGCTGGCAGGCATGCTCTCCCGCGTCGAGGGCATGTCGCGCAAGGCGTTGGCCGAGGGGTTGAGGTTCGAGGGCGGTGGCTTCGGCGACTACTGGAAGCGCTTCGAAGGCCGCATCGGCATCAACGTGGGCAGCTTCGTCGGTCACTGCGCCGTGCGCCGCTGGGTGATGGGTGAGGCCGCGTCCGAACGAGAAGCGACCCCCGAAGAGATCGAGGCGATGAAGGGGCTGGTGCGCGAGGCGATGCGCGAGGGCGCTGCGGGCTTCTCGACTTCGCAGATCGACGTGCACTGCGATCAGCACGGTCGAGAGGTGCCGTCGAACCACGCGTCGGCGCACGAGATTCTCGAGCTCGCGTCGGTGCTCGCCGAGTTCGACCGTGGAGCGGTCGAGATCATCCCGCGGAGTTTCGGTCAGGGCTACGACGAGAAGGATCGCCAGCTGCTGCTCGACCTGTACCGCGTGTCGGGTCGCCCGATCGAGCTGAACATTCTCGTACCGAACGCAGATCACCCGATGGGCTGGAAGGACACGCTCGACTTCTGCGAAGAGGCCTTCACGACGCACGGCGCACGGCTGCACCCGATGTTCACCACGAACTACCTCGAGCTTCACCTCAAGCTGTCGGACACGTTCGTCTTCGACGAGATGCCGACCTGGCGCGACGTCCTCACGCGCAGTGGTGAAGCGCGCACCCGCGCTCTGCTCGACCCCACGGTGCGCCAGCAGCTTCGCGCCGAGTTCGACGATCCCGAGAGCCGGGCGGTGACATTCGCGTGGAGCGGGCTCGAGGTCGAGGCGGCCCAGTGTGCGGAGAACCGGGCACTGGTCGGCATGAGCGTGGCCGAGATCGCCGAGCAACGCGGCGGCGGCGATCTGCTCGACGTGTTCCTCGACGTGTGCCTCGCCGACGACCTCGAGACGAGCTGGCAGACGCGCCGCGACGATGTGGCGTCGCAGTTCATCGCGCACGTCGTGCGCACGAGCGTCGAGAGTCCGATCGTGATGCCGGGATCGTCGGATGGCGGGGCCCATCTCGCGTCGTTCACCGGTGCCGACTACACGACGCGCCTGCTGACCGAGTGGGTGCCCGACCCGCTGAGTCTCGAGCAGGCGGTCTGGCGGAACACGCTCATGCCTGCGACCGTGCACGGCATCGAGGGGCGAGGCGTGCTGCGAGAAGGTGCCTTCGCAGACGTGCTCGTGATCGATCCGGATCGATTGGCTGCGCACCGCGCCCATCTCGTGCGCGACTTCCCGGGCGAGACGGAGCGCTACGTGACCGAGGCCGAGGGCTACGTCGCGACGATCGTGAACGGCGAAGTGCTGCTCGAAGGCGGCAAGCACACGGGCGCATTGCCGGGCCAGGTGCTGCGCTAGACGCATCGACGTCCGCAGCGGGCCCTCGCGGGAGCAAAGGCCGAGCGTGCGCCGAGCGTCTGGCCGGCCGTGCTGCGCGCGCCGACCCGAGCGGGGCGACCCGTTGGGATCGCCTCACGCGCGGCCGCTCCTCTGCCATCGCTAGGCTTGAGAGACCCCCGTGCACAAGGAGGGCCACGATGCCCGACGCCGTCGTCGAGACCGAAGACCAGAAGCTCATGCGCCGTGCGATCGAGGTGGCGATTCGTCTCGTCATCGTCGGCCTGCTCGCGCTCTGGTGCCTCACGCTGTTTCTTCCGTTCCTCGAGCTCGTCATCTGGGGGATCGTCATCGCCGTCGCGCTGGGCCCTGCGCACGAGCGACTGACCGCGATGCTCGGCGGTCGAACCGGTGTGGCGGCCGGTCTCTTCATCGCTGTCGGCGTTGCGCTGATCGCCATCCCCACCTGGTTGCTCTCGGAGTCATTCTACGAGGGTCTCCAGTGGCTCACGAACCGCGTCGACGCGGGCGAGCTCCACCTGCCGCCGCCGCCGCCCGGCGTGGCCGACTGGCCGTTCGTTGGCGTGCGGATCAACGAAGTGTGGTCGACCGCTTCGCGTGATCTGACGGCCGCGCTCACCCAGGCGGGCTTCGAGCCCGCGAGCTTCGCCACGTGGCTGCTCTCGACGATGTCGAGCCTCGGGGTCGCGATCCTCGTCACCGTCGCGGCCATCATCGTCGCCGGGGTGATGCTGCTGCATGGTCAGAGCGGGGCGGCCGCGGCGGATGCGATTGGCCGCCGGCTGGCGGGAGAGCAGGGCGCGCATGCAGTCACGCTCGCGACGCAGTCGATTCGGAGCGTGGCGACGGGCGTACTGGGCGTGGCGGTGGTGCAGTCGGTGCTCGCAGCGCTGGGCCTCGTGCTCGCGGGTGTACCCGCTGCGGGGCTCTGGGCGGTGCTCGTCCTGGTGCTCGCCGTCGCGCAGCTGCCGCCGCTCATCGTGCTCGGCCCCGCGATCGCGTGGGTCCTCGCCACCTCGGACAGCACGGTCACCCAGGTGCTCTTCACCGTGTGGTCGCTCGTCGTCAGCGCGAGCGATTCGGTCTTGAAGCCGATGTTCCTCGGTCGTGGCATGGACATCCCGATGCCGGTGATCCTGATCGGCGCGATCGGCGGGATGCTGCGTTCGGGCATCATCGGCCTCTTCGTCGGCGCCGTCGTCATGGCGGTCGGGTACAGCATCTTTCGGGTGTGGTTGGGCACGGGATCGGCAGGCGAGGGGGCGTCGGCCGCCGAGTCGGTTGCGACCGATGCCGGCTAGGGCCCGATCGGCAAAGCAGGGTTCGGAAGCAGCTTCGGCGGGTCGGTCACGGACCCGCGATGGATCGGCGCTCGCGGCAGAACATACGCCCGGGGCCGCGGCCCTGTGGCGTCGGGGGCCGGGGGCGTCGACGGTCGGAAGAGACCATCAAATCCAAGGGGTTCGGGTGAATCGCCGAGGCGAAACTCGAGCTTGTGCGAGCTCGGCCGGGCGTGCTCAGATCGGGCCGGGCCCCACGCGCCCGCCGAGGATCCAGCGCAGCATCGGCAGGTGCTGCCGGCCCTGGAAGAACTCGCCGTCGATCAGATAGCCGGGCACGCCGCCCACGCCCCGCTCGCTGAGCGCGTCGGCGATGCGTTCGCGTTCGGCCCGGCCCGCCTCGCGGGCCCATGCTCGAAACGCCTGCGCATCACAGCCGCGGGCAGAGACCAACTCGGCCACGGCATCGACGTTGCCCGGGTCGAGCGTGCCGGCCCACCAGGCGCGCAGGCCGGCCCGGAGATAGTCGAGCAGCTTCGACGGGGCGTGCTCGCGCAGCCAGAGCCAGCCCTCCTCGAAGGCCGCAGCATCGTCGTCGCGATAGATCCCCTCGAGCGCGAGGCCCTGGGCGTGGCCGTATACGTCGATCTCGCGGGCGATGTGACGTGCGCGGTGGCGCCGGTGCAGCACGCTTCGATCGTCCCCGGGCGCGGGCTGCGAGGGGGCCTTGAGCGGTGGCACGCGGTGAGGGAGCCAGTCGATCTCGATCTTCAACGCTTCGCCGAGCTCGGCCGCGGGTTCGAGCGCCAGGGCCGAAGCGGGGTGGCGCAGGTCGAGCAGCACGGTGAGATCGGCCGATGCGGCGAGGCCCGTCCGCGCCGGGGGCCGAGGTTCGGTCCTCGCCGCCTCGGCGGCGCCGGGCGTGAGGCCGAACGACACGTTGCCGACGTCGGGCGCGGCGCCCACCGATCCCCCGAGTAGCCAGTCGACGCGAGGCAGGTGCTCGCGTCCGAACCACATCTCGTCGCCGACGAGGTAGGTGGGGACCCCGAAGATGCCGGCGGCGAAGGCGGCTTCGTTCAGCGCGTCGTGTTCGGCGCGACCGGGCCCGTCCGCGAAGGCGCGAAAGCCGGCGACGTCGATGCCCGCTTCTTCGAGGGACGACTCGAGGACGGCGACGTCGTCGATGTCGAGGTCGCGGCGCCAGAAGGGCGGGTACACCGTGTCGATGTACGCGTCGATCCGGCCGGCGCGTTTGGCCCAGAGCATCGAGATGCCTGCGAGGCTCGAATCCCAGATCTTGACCGTGCCGCGCACCGTCTTGCCGGTCAGGTTCGCATAGCGACGCGCGTCCATGTACGAGTACTTGACGCCCGACCACTGCTGCTTCGTGCGTTTCGCGGTGTCGACCTTGCCCTTCTTGTCGAGCTTGGCCGAGCCGAGATAGCTCGGAATGTCGAGCGTGAACGGACGCCATTCGATGGGGACACCGCGCGCCTGCGCCATCGCCCGCGTCGGTGCGATGGCGAGGTACGCATAGGGGCTCTTGAGGTCGATGTAGACCACGAGGGGATGCTCGCCTCGCAGCTTGATCCAGTCGGGCGGGGCGGGCGCGGTGCCGTCGGTCGAAGCCATGATGACTGCGAGCTTCGCGGCTCCGGGCGCAGGTCGCCAGCCCGGTCCGTTCGGTCACACGGTCGCGGCGCGCTCAGCCAGCGCTGGGGCGCAGCACGCGATCGAGCGCGCTCGACAGCGTCGCCAGGTTGAACGGCTTGGGCAGAAACGCGTCGGGCCGTCGCGCATCGGGCGAGCCGCTCGCTTCCGAGTAGCCCGACGTCGCGATGACCGGCAGGTCGAGCCCGTGCGCGCGCAACTCCTGGAGCACCTCGAACCCGGTCAGCTCGGGCATCGAGTGATCGAGCACGGCGACGTCGAAGTGCTCGGTCGGGCGACAGAGGGCCTCGAGTGCCCGCTCGCCGTCGGGCACGTGCGTCACTTCGCAGCCGAGCCGGGTGAGGGCCTCGATCGCGACCTTCGCGACGGGCGCCTCGTCTTCGGCCAGAAGCACGCGCACCCCCGCGTGGCGGCCTGGGGTGCCTCGCTCGGTCATGCGAGGCGTTTCGCCGGCGACTTCGGGTGCGCCGGGCAGCATGATCGTGAAGCGTGTGCCGCGGCCCGGCTCGCTGTCGACCGCGATCGAGCCGTCGTGGGCCGTGACGGTGCCGTAGACCGCAGCCAGGCCCATCCCGTTGCCGTGATCCTTCGTCGTGAAGAACGGCTCGAAGATGTGGCTGACGACGTCTTCGTTCATGCCCGCACCGGTGTCCTCGATCTCGATCTTCACCCGCTGACTTTCACCCTGCGTCTCGTCGGTCGAATCGGTGGACACAGCGAAGCGCAGGGTGCCGCCGTTCGGCATCGCGTCGCGCGCGTTGAGGCCGAGGTTGAGCAACGCGTTCTGCAAGAACGTCGCGTCGCCCTCGATGATCGCCCGCGTGGTCGATCGCTCGTGCACCAGCTCGATGCGCTTGTCGATGCTGCGCTCGAGCAGCGCCTTCACGTCGGCGACGAGAGCATCGACATCGAGGGGCTCGGGGTCGCGTTGGCCCTTGCGCGCGAACGCGAGCAGCTGCTGGGTGAGGTCGGCCGAACGCCGACTGCTCTCGATGATCGCGCGCGTGTACTCGGCGAGCTGAGGGTCGCCCTCGACGCCGGCCTCGATCAAGCTGGCGTTCGCGAGGATCACGGTCAGCTGATTGTTGAAGTCGTGGGCGACACCACGGGCCAGCTGGCCGACGGCGTTCATCTTCTCGGCCTGCTGCACCTGATCGCGCAGCGCGCGCTGCTCGGACACGTCGCGGAACACGCAGACGATTCGCTTGTGGCCTTCGATCACGGCCGGGCGGAGATTCACCTCGAGCCAGTGGGCCTCGCGACCTCTAAACGCGGCGTGCCACTCGAAGCTGATCGCATGGTCGCGAGCGTTTGCGATCTGCCGAAGCATGATCTCGCGGTCGAAGGGCGGGCCCGCCGCGATGAACGCATCGAGCGTGAACGCGCTTCGCTGATCGCGCGAGTAGCCGAAGAGCGCGAGCGCCGACGCATTGGCATCGAGGATCTCGCCCGAGTCGGGGTCGTGCACGATGATCCCCTCGCCCGTGCCGTTGAAGATCTCTTCGTAGCTGTGATGCGTCAGCGACGCGCGATGGATGCTGTCGCGAAGGGCGCGCGAGGTCACGTAGACGAGCCGAGCCGCCGCGATCAGCAGGACCGAGAGAAAGACGACGTCGCTGACCGAAAGCAGATGGCTCAGCCGGGTCTCGACCAGCCCGCCGAGCTCGGCCAGGCCGACCGAGATGCAGCTGCCGACCAGCACGACCGAAGCCCCGATGGCGAGCCGTCGATCGAGCAGGATGCCGCTCGCGATGATCATCACGGGAAAGAGCAGGGCGGTCGGATCTTGCACGCCGCCGCCGAAGAGCAGGGCGTAGACCGTCAGCGCGTTGAAGAGGCCGAGGATGCCGACGCTCGCGGCCATGGCATGGCCGCGCTGGATCATCCACCAGACCGCCGGCAGGCAGAGCAGCGCAAGCGCACCGACCGTGATCGCCGGGCGATCGTCGAAGATCAGCCCGAAAAAGAGAGCGGCGCCCGAGCCGATCACCGCCGTCCACAAGATGCCCCGAAGCGCGCGCAGCGCGTCGTCGCTGCCCACCATCGCGCCGTCGGGCAGCGCAGCCTCGCCGGCGCCGCGGGTGGTCTCTTTCTTCGCCGATTCGGCCAAGGTGTCTCCCAGAACCCGGTGGAGGCCCGGTGGGCGCCGGGCCGCTCTCTTCATCGGTCGATTCGGGCGTGGACACGAGGGGCGAAGCCCATCGGTGGCGGGAGGACAGGAGCCTCGTGGCGCCGGGCGGGCGTCGCGCGGGCTCGAGCGCGGCCGAGGATTTCGGCGCTTCGAGGCGGCGATATCTTCTCGGGCGCCGCGCTGCGGGGCGCGAGAGCGCCGCCCGAGGAGGCCGTCGATGAGCACACCGCCTGTGTACTGCGAGATCAGCCCGTGGGTCGCCTCGCCCGACGATCTGCAGCGCCCCCTGGATCGCGCTGTGGACACCGACGTCGTGATCGTCGGGGGCGGCTACACCGGCCTGTCCACCGCGATCTCGCTGCGCGCGCAGGGCGCCGACGTCGTGCTGATCGAGCGCGCGTTCGCCGGCTCTGGAGCGAGCGGTCGAAATGCCGGACATCTGACGCCGACGATCGGCAAGGATCTCGCGACACTGCTCCGCTTCTTCGGCCGCGAGCGGGCGACGCAGCTCGTGCGTTTCGCCGACGCGGCGGTCGAGTACACGGCGGAGACGATTCGCAAGCTCGGCATCGCGTGCGAATACGACGCCTGCGGCAACTTCATGGCGGGCGTCCACCCGAAGCAGAGCGCCACGCTGAAGCGTGCAGCCGAGGTGGCGGGCGAACTCGGCGCGCACGTCCAGTTCGTCGAAGCGGGCGAGATGCGCGAGCGCGGCGTGCCGCCTGCGTTTCGGTTCGGTGTCTTCGAAGCGTGCGGCGGTACGCTGCATCCGGGTCGCTACGTCATGGGCCTGCGCCGAGCCGCGCTCGAGGCCGGTGTCCGCCTCTTCGAAGATACGCCGCTGGTCGGGTTCGACGCGGGCCGGCGCGTCGTGGCGCGCACCCCGGGCGGTGAGGTGCGGGCCGGGGCCGCGGTCTTTGCGACGAACGCATACACGAAGCGCGCGGGGCGCCGGGCGCGCACTGTGGTGCCGCTGCGCGTCTCACTCTTCGAGACCGAACCGATCGAAGCCGACCAGCTCGAGGCGCTCGGATGGCGCGGTCGTGAGGGCATCTACACCGCGCACGAGGTGCTCGAGAGCTATCGCTTGACGCCGCGCGGGACGATCATCGGCGGGTCGAAGCGCGTTCGCTACGCCTGGGACAGCGGCCTGGCCGAAGGCCGCGATCCAGAGGTGTTCGCCGAGATCACCGCGGCGTTTCGCGATCGGTTCCCCGCGCTCGTGGCGCAGCCGGTGGCCCGCTATTGGGGCGGTTGGATCGGCCTCACGCCCGATTTCCTGCCGCGCGTGGGTGTCGAGGGGGCTCATCGAAACGTGCACTACGGCATCGGCTTCGCAGGCCACGGCATCGCCCAGGCGACGCTCGTAGGGGACATGCTGGCGGCCCACGTCGACGGGCGGACCCATGCGTGGACGTCGGCGCTCGAACGGCGCACCTTCGACTGGCCGCCCGAACCGATCCGCTGGGCGGCGGCCCAGGGCCTGCAGCATGCGCTGCGCTGGATCGACCGGCGCACCGATCAGCAGGTGCGCAGGCTCGGGTCGGCTTGATGGGCGACGGGAAGCGACGCATCGAATGAACTCGACCCAAGCGATCGCAGACGCACTCGATCGGGCGCGGCGAACCGGGGAGCCGACCGAGCCCGTCAGCGAGGCTTTCGGGCTCGCCGACGTGGCCGACGCGTATGCGGTGCAGGCTTTCAATACGCGCCGGTGGCTCAGCGAGGGGCGTCGGCTCGCGGGGCGCAAGATCGGGCTCACGTCCGTCGCCGTGCAGCGACAGCTCGGCGTGGACGAGCCCGATTTCGGCATGCTCTGGGCCGACACGCGCTGCGAAGACGGCGGAACGCTCGAGCTCGACCGCTTCATTCAGCCGCGCGTCGAAGCCGAGATCGCCTTCGAGATGGCCGGTGCGGTGACGTCGCCCGAGGCGACGCGCGCCGAGGTCGAGGCCGCGGTCGCCGGGGTCGGCGCGGCGATCGAGATCGCCGACAGCGCCGTCGCCGACTGGCGCATCACCCTCGCCGACACGATCGCCGACAACGCGAGCGGTGGCGGCTTCGCCTTCTCGCGCGTGCATCGCGCACTCGGTGATGTCGATCTGCCCAGCGCGAAGATGACGCTCTCGAAGAACGGCGAGGGCGTGTCGACGGGCGTCGGGGCTGCCTGTCTCGACGACCCGGTCAACGCGCTGGTCTGGCTGGCGCGAACGATGGTCCGATTCGGGCGCCCGCTCGAAGCCGGCGACGTCGTGCTGTCGGGCGCGCTCGGCCCGATGATCGATCCGGCGCCTGGCGACCACTTCGAGGTGGTGATCGAGGGGCTCGCGCCGCTCTCGATCCACTGTCGCTGAGGGGGTGCGCGCCGCGCACCGATGCGCCGGCCCCAGCACGGCGAGCCCGCGTACGGCCGATCATTGTTGACATGGAATCAAATATCATGGAATCTAGTCCTCGACCCCCGAGGAGGCGCGCTTGGCGAACAAGGATCTGGTGATCGAGTCCTCCGAAATGAACCTCGAGCAGAAGTGCATGGCGCTGCTGATGTGCCTCGCACAGGAGATCAAGGTCGACATCGAGAGCCGCATCGGGGGCGAGGTGCAGTCGCTGCTGCAGCTCAACCTGCTGCACGCGCTCGCGAGCGCACCCGAAGGCACGCTCACCGTCTCGCAGCTGAAGGGCGTGATGGTCGACGAGAGCCCCAACGTCTCGCGCACCGTCTCGAAGCTGGCCGAAATGGGGCTCGTCACGAAGAGCCGCAGCGTCGACGACCAGCGCAGCGTGTTCGTCACGATCACCGAGGCGGGCGAGGGCGCGCACGAGCGGGCCGATGCCCACCTCGCCGATCTGTCGATCGGGCTCGAGGGCGCCGAGCTCGAACAACTTTTCACGCTCCTCAAGCGACTTTGATCACCGACGCGCCGCTCGCGACATCAAAGCGTCACCCACTGGCCGGGCCGCCGCGCCCGACCCCCCTCACGCACTGGAGAGCCTTACGATGAGTGAAGCCACCGTCGAGCACGACCCCGCCGCCGAGGCGGCTGCGATCGAAGCCGAGAAGAAGGCCGACACGGCGCGCCTCAAGAAGATGGGCGCGCTGCACTTCACGGCCGCCATGGCCGCGATCACGCTGTGGGGCGCCAGTGATGCCTGGGCCGTCAGCAGCGGCTGGGCCCTCGCGCAGGCCGTCTCGGTCGCCAACGCTTTCATCGCCGCGACCGTGCTCGCGTCGCTCGTACACGAGTGGGGCCACTTCAGCGGCGCACGCCTCTCGGGCGCCCCTTCCCCGGTCCTCGACAAGCCGGTCAACTACTTCTTCATGTTCAACTTCCCGTTCGAATCGACCGACGGGCGACAGTTTCAGTGGATGAGCTGGGGCGGCATCCTCGCACCGTGGGCGCTGGTGGTGCTGGTGCTGATGCTCGTGCCGATCGACTCGCTCGGCCGCTTGACCCTGCTCACGGTGCTCGCCATGCGCGCGGCCAAGGCGAGCCTCTTCGAGGTGCCGGTTGTGACGCGCGCTCGGCAGGGCGGCGATCCCAAGGCCGAGCTCGGCCGCGAGCTCGCGAGCGGCGGCCTGCAGTCGGCCGACCGCTGGTCGTGGGCGGTCGGGGCTGTCGTGTTCGCCGCGATCTGGCTCGTGATCTGACGGGTGCGTCCGTGCCGTCCGTCGAATCCGGTGTGGCGCCGCGCTGTGGGGCGCCACGGGATCACGTCGAACCGAACCCGGAGCCGGTCTGCGCCGAGGGCGGGTGGCTTCGATGTCGACCGCGGGGTGGGGCGTGGTCAGCGGGGCCGCGCGCGTGATAGCGTGCGGGCATGATGAAGAACCGCGCAATCGCCTCGACCTGTCTGCTCATCCTGTTGCTCGCCGCGAGCGCGTGCTCGTCGGTGCGGACGCGGATCGACTACGACCCGGACATCGACTTCTCGCAGTGGAAGACGTGGTCGTGGTACGACCGCGTCTCGCAGATCACCGGCGATCCCCGCGACGACGACCCGTTGCTCGCGCAGCGCATCATCAAGGCGATCGAGCGTGATCTCGCGGCGCGCGGCTACGTGCAGGTCGGGCCAGACCAGACGCCCGACTTCTTCGTGAACCACCTCTTCATTCGAGACTCTCGGCTCGACGTGCGCGTCATCAACCGCAGCTATCACCACGCGCCGATGGGGCGCAGCTGGGGCACGCGGGGCTGGGGCGGCGTGGGCTGGTCCGAGACGCGCGTGCGCGAGATCGAGGAGGGGACGATCCTCATCGATCTGCTCGATTCGAAGAGCCGCGAGCTCGTGTGGCGCGGTTCGGGCACGCAACGCGTCCCCTCCGATCTGCAGGGCGATGCGCTCACCCGGCGCATCGACGAAATCGTCGGGCAGATCGTCCGCCGCTTCCCGGAGCGCACTGCAGACTGAGGGGGCGGCGCCCGCGCGACCGGCGCCCCGGCTGTGTCAGCGCCCCGGTGTCAGCACCCAGTATGCACGTCCGTCCCCCGTGCGGACGCGATAGAGCAGACGGCTCTCGGGCGCCTCGGCGTTCACGAGACGCAGGAATACGTCGTCGAAGAACTCGGGTGTCTCGAGGCTGAAGTTGTGGAAGTTGCGCGTGCGATTGACCGGCGTGACGTCGACGATCGTCACACGCTCGCTGCCCGGCTCGACGAGTGAGAACGCGCCCGCCGCGGCCTCGGTCTGATCGGGGTTGCTCGGGTCGATCTCGACGGTGCTCTCCCCCAGTCGAGCGCCACGATTCAGGATGCGACTCATCAGCAGCGCACGGTCGTTCGACGACACGTACACGATGAGCGCATCGCTGAGCGCCTTCAACTGCGCTTCGAAGCGCGCGCCGAACTTGGCGCGATCGACGTCGGGGGCCGTGAGGATCACGGCCTCGAGCTCGGTCCCCGCGTCGGCGAAGACCGGGTCGTCGGCGAGCGAGTCGAAGGCATTCACGACGACCTCGGCGCCCATGCTATTGGCCAGCAGCCACAAACGCTCGGGTCGCACGTCGCTTACGACGAGCTCGAGGAGCTCGGCGAGATCCTGCCCCGACGCCTGGGCCTGCCCCTGGGCACGCTGGTAGCCGCGTGGGGAGCTTCCCTGGTCCCCCGGCCAGTCGAAAACGAGCACGGGCGAGTCGATGTCGAGCACATGGCCGACGAAGGCGGTCTTGCGCAGGGCCGAAGCGAAGCGCTCGCGAAAGCCGTTCACGTTGACGAGCAGTGAGCGGTGGGGGGATCGTTCGACCTGCTGGCGCAGCTCTTCGACGAAGGCGTCGCGCGAGAGCGCGCGCACGTCCTGCAGCTGGATCTCTTCGTTCTGAAACCAGTCCGACGGATCGATCAGCATGCCGACGCCGAGCGAAGGAGCGATCTCGGTGTCGAAGCGGCCGTAGGCGAGCGCGTCGCCGCGCGTCTGGCCGAACCGCTCGATGGGGTCGTCGGTCGCCGGATCGGTGGCGCGGTTCGTGACGAAGAAGAAGCGATAGGCGCCGTCGTCGACCTGCCGATTGACGAGCATGCGCCTGAATCGAAATGCCTCGGCCCGCTCGAGCGCGCGACGCGTCGTCGCGTAGAAGAGACTCCCGGCGACCAGAGCGACGAGGAGGGTCGCGGTCGCGGCGATCAGCATGCGTCTTCGGGTTCGAGTCATGATTTCGCCAGGGTGCGTCCGTGGAGAGGGGCTGCGAGCGTAGGCACCCGGCGCGTCCTTTGCCAAGGAGCGCGTCGACGCCTCAGCGACCCCTTCGGGCCCGCCACCAACCGAGCAGGCCGACCGACGAGGCGAGGCCCGCGAGCGCGACCGGACCGAGGCTCGGCACGAGCTCGGGCGCCACGGCCTGCAGCGCGTCGAGTGCGTCGACGATGCCGTGGCCGGCCAGCATGTCGAAACCGGGCGTCTCGATGTCGACCGCCGTGGTCTGCAGCGCGCTGCGGATCTCGCCCGGTTCGGCCATCGGGCGGATATCGAGCATCAACCCGACGATGCCCGCAACGTGGGGCGCGCTGGCCGAGGTGCCGATGAACTTGGCGAACCCCGGCGTCGCCGTGGCCACGTTGTTGGCGGCGGTGACATCGGGCTTGGCGCGCAGCTGGCCGCCGGTCGAGCTGTAGTCACCTGGGGTGATGGGCGTGCCGTCCGCCTCGAAGAACACCTGGCGCGGGCCGTCCGAGCTGAACGTCTCGATGAAGAGCGCGCCCGGGTCGTCGGCGAACGCGCCGCCGTTCGCGAGCGATGTGCGGACAGCCGCGGTGGCGATGGCGCCCATGGCTGCGGCGTGGCCGTAGATCTGGCCGTCGGTGCCGACGTCGAGGCGGCCGCCATGCGTATTCAGATGAAAGAAACGCGGGCTGCCGGCGGCGAGCACGACGACGAGCCGATGATTCCACTCGTTTCGATCATCGGCGAGGATCAGCTCGATCGGGTCGTCGTTGCCGTTTTGGGTGAGCGTCGATGCGTCGATCACGTTCGCGCCGGTCGAGTCGAGGAGGAAGAGGTCGTAGTCGTTGGCCGCTGCGCCCATCGAGTCGGCCCACTGGAGCGTGATCGCATTCTGTGGGTCGACGGTGATCCGGGCGTACTCCTGGCCGGCGCCGAAATCATGGGCCACGCCGGTGTGTGCGCTCGAACCCGCGACGAAGTCGCTTTCGACGACGCCGGACGAACCGTTGTCGAGGTTGCCGAAGTTCCCGGCCGAGGCGACGTAGACGACGCCGGTGGCGACCGCGTCTTCGACGGCCTGCGCGATCATGCCGTCCTGGAAGACCGGCTCGGTCAGGTAGATCACGTCGTCGACGATCACGTCGCAGCCCTGGGCGACGAGACCGTCGATGTTCGTCGCGAATCGCGCCTGGCCACCGAACGCCGTCGCGAACCCGAGGTCGGCCCCGGGTGCGAGATCGTGGATGATCTCGAGCATGGCCGTGCCCTCGGTGTCGCCTGCGTCACCCGCTTCGCCAGGCAGCACCGTGACCCCGGGCAGCTCGCCGGCGGCCTGGACCGTCGCGAGCTCGCCGACGCCATCCGAGAGGGCGCAGATCATCACCCCGCTGCCGTCCGCCGCGAAGGCGATGCGAGCGAGGTCGGTTCGGTGCGCCACGTCGCCCTGGCTGACGATGGACTGGGTGACCGCCGGGTCGGGCAGCCGAATGGCGTCGACGTCGGGCGACCGCATCAGGCTGCGAATGCCGGCGATCGTCAGACGACCATCGACGCGTCCACGCCGCGCGTTGCGACGTGTGACGGCACCGCCGAGCTGTCGAACGCGCGCCTCGATCCGGTCGACGCGATCGCGCGAGCGCAGCTCGGGCCGACTGCGGATCTCGACGCGGACCCGACCGTTGGCGTCGAATCGCGGGGTGCCGCGCAGGTGGGGCAGGGCGTCGAGCGCGGGATCGCCGCGGCGGCGCATCAGCTCGATCCAGAGCGGCGTGTCGAGTTTGGCTTCGTCGGGCGTGCGGCGAGACTTTGCCTCGAGCAGCGCCTCGATCTGCGCCCGTGCCGAGGGGGAGAGCGGCTGCGCGAGGGCGACGTCGACGTGCGCCACCCCGAACCCGGCCACGACGACGCACCACGCGAGGCAGCGAAACACCGCGTTGTGGGACCGTGCGCCCGGGGTCGACATACCGGCTCCTGCGCGCGGTTGCGCGCGCGACGGGGATCGGCTGCGGGGGGTAGACGAAGAACGTGCAAGGCCGCGAAGGCCTCGGTCGGCAAAACGTACATGATCGAATCGTCTGCGGCCGTCTTCAACGCAGACGACGCAATTCTGTACCGATTCGCATCGTGTCCGATCGGCGATCGCGCTGGGAGCCACTGGGGCGCGGTCTCCATCGGGATCCGATCCGGATCGCATGCTGGACGGGGTTCGGAGGGGCGTCACGGGCTCGGCCGCCCCGGAGCGCGCCCGCTAGATTCTGGGCCGGGTTCCAGGTCGGTCTCGAAGCGCGCGCGGGGCGCGCGACGAGCGGGTGGGCTCGGGAGGTCGGCTTCGATGCGTGAAGAACGGGTAGACGTGCTGGTGATCGGTGCCGGCGCAGCGGGCGCGGCTTTCGCCTGGAGCATGGCCGACACCCGCATGCGCATCGTCTGCCTCGAGCAGGGGGGCTGGATCAAACCCACCGAGTACCCCACGAACTTCGAGGATTGGGAGGTGCGCGGCTCGGGGCCCTTCGCGACGAGTCCGAACACCCGGGGTCGTCCGGACGACTACCCGATCAACGACGACGACTCGCCGATCAAGATCGCCAACTTCAACGCGGTCGGCGGCAGCACGATCCTCTACGCGGCGCACTTTCCAAGGCTCAAGCCGTCGGACTTCCGAGTGAAGAGCCTGGATGGCGTCGCCGACGACTGGCCGATCGACTACGCGACCCTCGAGCCGTACTTCGACGAGAACGCGCTCATGATGGGCGTGGCGGGGGTGCCCGGCGATCCGGCGTATCCGCCGAAGGCGGTGCCGATGCCGCCGGTGCCGCTCGGCGCGCTCGGTGAGAAGATTGCGAGCGGGTTCGACGCCCTCGGCTGGCACTGGTGGCCATCGGACAGCGCGATCGCCACCGAGGAGTATCGCGGGCGCGCGCCGTGCAAGAACCTGGGGCCATGCATCTCGGGCTGCGCCCAGGGCGCCAAGGCCAGCACCGATCTCACGTACTGGCCCGAAGCCGAGCGCAGGGGCGTGGAGCTGCGAACCCATTGCCGCGTGCGTGAGATCCTGATCCGCGAAGACGGCATGGCCGACGGGGTCGTCTACTACGACGAACAGGGTGTCGAGCAGCGCCTCCTCGCCGAGATCGTCGTGCTGGCTTGCAGCGGGGTGGGGACGCCGCGGCTGCTGCTCAACTCGACATCGAAGGCGTTCCCCGATGGTCTGGCCAACCGCAGCGGGCTCGTCGGCAAGAACCTGATGTTTCATCCATACGCGATGGTGCTCGGTGTGTTCGACGAGCCGCTGCTCGCGCACCAGGGGCCGACCGGGTGTGCGCTCTGGAGCCACGAGTTCTACGAGACCGACCCCGATCGAGACTTCGTGCGCGGCTTCTCGTTCGAGATGGTGCGTGGGCTCGGCCCGATCACGACGTCGCTGCTCGGGATGGGGCATGGCCTGGTCGAGTGGGGCGAGCGACATCACGCGTCGTACCGAAGCGTCTTCGATCGGATGGGCGGCATGATGGCGATCTGCGAGGACCTGCCCGAAGAGCACAACTGCGTGACTCTCGATCCCGATCGGGTCGACGGAAACGGGATCCCGGCGCCGAAGATCAGCTACCGCCTCAGCGAGAACAGCCGGCGTATGCTCGACTTCGGCATCGCGCGCGCGACCGAGGCGCTCGACGCCGCTGGCGCCAAGCAGGTCGTATCCGATTCGCCGCTCGCGATGGCGGGATGGCACCTGATGGGCACGGCGCGCATGGGCACCGATCCCGAACGCTCGGTGGTCGACGCGATGGGGCGCTCGCACGACGTGCCCAACCTCTTCGTGATCGATGGCAGCGTCTTCGTGACGTCGGGCGGCGTGAATCCATGCAACAGCATCCAGGCGATCGCGCTCTACGTCGCCGATCAGATCAAGCAGAACCTCTCGACGCTCTTCGACTGAACGAGCCGCGCAGGCTCAGGGGAACCGACCGATGACCGATGATCGGCTGCACGCGCTTGGGCTCGTGCTCGACGAGGTGATCCCGCCGGCCGCCGACGGGTCGATGCCCGGGGCTGGGCAGCTCGGCCTGGCCCAGGCCCTGATCGCGCGCCCCGATCTCGCGCCGCTCATCGAGGCCGGGCTCGATGCACTCGACGAACGGGCGCGCGCAGCGGGCGCGGCGTCGTTCGCGGCGCTAGGGGGCGAGGAGCGCCGCGCCGCGTTCTCCGAGATGCCCGCCGCCGAGCCGGCCTTCTTCTCGGCGGTGCTCTCGCAGACGTTCGTCGCCTACTACCAGCACCGCGAGGTGCTCGTTGCGCTCGGGCTCGGTGGACGTCCGCCGTTTCCTGAAGGCTACGACGTGCCGCCGACCGACCTGTCGATCCTCGACCGCGTGCGTCGCCGCGCGCCGTTCTACCGCGAGCCCTGACGGCGACCCTGCGCGATGCGGTCGGCTGTGACTCCGCTCGCCCCCGCCGGAGCCGTCGCGCGGCCCGGTCGGTCTCGCCGTCGCGTGAAGGGCTATTCTCGCCGGCATGAGTGAAGCGATCTCGACTGCACAGCGCCCCGAGCCCGGCTGGCACGGCGCGGATCCGTTCGACCCCGCGTACAACGAGAACCCGTACCCCTTCCACCGGAACCTGCGCGAGACGCAGCCGGTGAGCCTCACGCCCGAGGGTGTCTGGCGCGTGACGCGCTACGACGACTGCCTGCGCATGCTGCGCTTTCAGGGTGCCGGCATGCGACAGACCAACGGCACCTTGCCGGGCGAGACGGTCGAGCACGCCGAGGCCGAGGGCGGCAGCCAGTTCATGCTGCTGACCGATCCGCCCAAGCACACGCGCCTGCGCAAGCTCGTCAGCAAGGCCTTCACGCCGCGTTCGATCGCCGCCTGGCGTCCCCGCATCGAGGCCGTCACGGACGAGCTGCTCGATGCGGTCGCCGACCGCGGCGAGATGGATCTGGTCAAGGATCTGGCGTTGCCGGTCCCGGCCACGCTGATCTGCGAGATGCTCGGCGTGCCCGTCGAAGACCGCGACACGTTCACCGAGTGGACGGCCGATGCCACGCACGGGCTCGCGCTTCGACGTG
The DNA here is from genome assembly GCA_965250285.1 of Myxococcota bacterium. Taxonomy (GTDB): domain Bacteria; phylum Myxococcota_A; class UBA9160; order UBA9160; family UBA4427; genus CAYYSY01. The sequence continues at coordinate 2,378,521 of OZ252299.1, read as the reverse complement.
GCAACGCACCTCCCGAGCTCGTCGAGCGGGTGGAAGCGGCGGTCACGGCGCTCGCTGGCTACTTCAACGCGCTGATCGAGCGGCGCCGCGGAGATGAGCGCGACGATCTGCTGACGGGCCTGATCCGCGCCGAGGAAGAGGGCGATCGCCTGAGCGGCCCCGAGCTGCTCGTGCAGTCGATCGGCCTGCTGATCGCGGGCTTCGAGACGACGATCGGGCTCATCGCCAACGGGCTGACGACCCTGATCCAGAACCCGCGCGAGCTCGAGCGCCTGCACCGCGAACCCGACCTGATCGAGAGCGCCACCGAAGAGTGTCTGCGCTACTCGGGGCCGATCACCTGGACCGTGCGGATTCTGCACGAGCCCTTCGAGATCGGCGGCTATCGCATGGAGGTCGACGAAGAGGTTGCGATCGGTCTCGCAGCCGGCAACCGCGACCCGGCCGCCTACGCCGACCCCGAGCGCTTCGACGTCGCGCGCTTCGCGGCCAAGCCCGCGCCGCCGGCGCAGCTCTCGTTCGGCGGTGGGAACCACGTCTGCCTCGGCGCCCACCTCGCGCGCCTCGAGTCGCAGATCGCGATCGGTCGCATCGTGCAGCGCTTCGGTGACTTCGAGCTGCTCGACGAGAAGACGCAGTGGGGCCGGTCGCTCTTCCGCGTGCCGGGCCGGGTGCCGGTGCGCTTTCGCGTGCGCTGAACGCACGGAGCGAAGGCGGGGCGTCTGCGGAGCGATGTCCGTGCGTCTGCGGCTTCGAGGGCAGGGCCTCTACGGTGCGAGCGCGGGATCCTGACGCGTTTGGGGGACCCAGATGAGGGCGTCGACGTCGAACCCGTCGGCGCGGGCCTGCTCGACGAGCGCGTCGCGTCGCGCGGGGTCGATCTGGCGATCGCGGGCCAGCAGCCAGAGATAGCCGCGATCTGGCCCGCTCACGAGCGCGTAGCGATAGCCGACTTCGTCGAGCGCGATGATGTGGTAGCCGCCCCAGAACGGGCCGAAGAAGCTGACCTTGAGGCTGCCGACGGTCGGCCCATCGATCGGTCGCGCCCGCCCGACCGCCTCCTTCCACTCCCCCTTCTCGGGGTCGTAGCCGCGATTGATGACCTCGATCTGGCCGTCGTCGCGCAGGCGGTACTGCGCCGACACGTCTTCGAGCCCGCGTTCGAAGCGGTGATCGAGGCGAGCGATCTCGTACCACGTGCCCAGGTAGCGATCGAGGTCGAAGCCGTCGACGGGTTTCAAGCCGTCGGGTACGCCGGTACACGCCGTCGCCGAGAGGAGCATCAGGGTGAGTGCGAACCGCCCGAGCACTTCGCTGGAGCCCCGCGCGTTCAATTGCGCCCGCGCACCTTGGCGAGCAGGCGCAGCATCTCGAGGTAGAGCCAAACGAGGGTGACGAGCAGGCCGAACGACGCGTACCACTCCATGTACTTGGGTGCGCCGTGCTCGGCCCCTTGCTCGATGAAGTCGAAGTCGAGCACGAGGTTGAGCGCTGCGATCACGACGACGACCAGCGAGAAGCCGATGCCGATGGGCCCCGAGTCGTGAATGAACGGCACGGTGGTGCCGAAGAAGCTCATCACGATGCTGACCAGGTAGACCAGGGCGATGCCGCCCGTCGCCGCGACGACGCCGAGCTTGAAGTTCTCGGTCGCCTTGATCAGACCCGACGCATAGGCCATGAGCAGGGCGAAGAACGTGCCGATCGTGAGGCCGACGGCCTGAATCACGATGCCGGGGAACGATCCCTCCATGAAGCCCGAGATCGCCCCGAGGAAGAGTCCCTGCGCGCCCGCGTAGAGTGGTGCGGTGATCGGCGACCAGGTCTTCTTGAAGATCGTGACCAATGCCAGCACGAACCCGCCGCCTGCGCCGCCCCAGATCCAGGGCACGAGCGACTCGGGGGGCGCTCCGCTGAAGTAGAGATCCCAGGTGTACGACGCAGCGATCAGCAGGATCAGCAGCAGGATCGTGCTCTTGCCGACCGTCCCCCCGATCGTCATGACCTCGTCGCTCGCGGCGGCGGGCATGCTCGTGAAGGTGTCGGCGTTGAGCGCCGGGTTGGCGGTGCGTCCGTACTGCATGTGTGACCTCGATGCGCGACGCGCGGGGCGCGTCGGCTGCGGGGGGCCGCACAAGCATAGGGGACGCGCGTGGTGCGCGGGTCGTGCGCGCGTCAGAGTCCGTCGTTGCGGACACCGCGCTCGATCAGTAGCTCGCGCATCTCCCAGTACGCTGGCCCCGTCTGGAAGAGCGGGATCTTCGGAAAGAGGTGGTGCACCACGTGGTACTCCATCCCCATCGAGAGGATCGTGCCGACCGGCGACCTCCAGGCGCGGGTATCGCCGTAGCGTCCGGTCTCGTCACCCGGGTGGTGCGGCGCCCAGCTGAGGAAGAGCAGCAGGTAGCTGTACCCGATGTGTCTCGGCAGCCACCAGAGAAAGAATGCTTCGATCGCGTGGCCCGACCAGGCGAGCGCGGTCAGGATCGCGTAGAACGACAGGTTCATGATCGCGCCCTCGGCGACCGCGCGCCCGACCATCGGGTCGTCGCTCTCGCGCAGGCATCGGGCATAGCCGTCGTTGGCGCCCGGCTGGCGCGTCTTGAGCGTGACGAGCACCGACTGCCACCACGTCGGCGCGGTCACCGCGTAGTCGGGATCCTTCTCGGGATCGTTTGCGTGGGCGTGGTGCTGCTTGTGGGTGATCCACGCGATCCGGTAGGGGAACACGAGCGGGATCGTCGATACGTGGCCGACGAGCTCGTTCAGCCAGCGCCACTTCGTGCCCTCGGCGCCGATGATCGAGTGCTGGGCCTCGTGCGAAGGCAGATAGGCCATCGCCATGCAGAGGCACGAGATCACGAATCCCGCCCAGAGCGGCAGGGTGCCCGTGAGCACCAGTGGCCAGAGTGACAGCCAGAGAGCGACGTTGCCCAGACCCCACGCCACCATCTCCCACGGCACGCGGCCCATGTACTTGCGGGCGATCGCGTACTCCTCGCGCATCCGCTGGCGATCGCTCGGCGGGGCCTCGGGGGCGGTCATCTTCTCGGGGGTCGTTGCGGCGCTCACAGCCAGCTCCCCCTTTGCTTGGCCACCAGGCCCATGGTCGTGCCGACGACCAGGCCGACCTGGATCGTCGCGAGGCCGAAGGGCGCTGCGACGCCGGCGGCGTCCATCGTCTGTGCCACGAGCGGCGCGATGAAGCCGATGCCGAAGAACACCGGTCCCCACTCTCCGAGCTTGCCGAGCACGTCTCGGGCCGTCATGAAGCCCTCCTTCGCTGAGCGTCGTCGTTCGGGTCGAACGACTCGGGTGTGTCGTCTGATTCGAGGTCGGGCAGCGCGGTGGTCCGACTGCGATGCACGACGAGATCGAGCACGGCGTCGGCCATCGCGTCGACATCGTCGACGTCGAGGTCCGCGAGCCAGTCGGGATCTGAGAAGAGCGCGGCCGCGCCCGATGCACCCGCGATGCTGAAGGCGACGAGCACCTCGGTGTCGACCTCGGGGTGCCAGCCGGCGGCCTGGGCGGCTTCGGCCCCCGCGCGCAGTGTGGCGAGCCATCGGCCCTTTGCCGCGCTCAAGGCTGCGTCGGTCATGGTGCGCACTTCGGGATGATTCAGCGTGTGGAAGAGGGCGGGCTGCGACCGCGCGAACGCAACGTAGGATCGGCCGAGCGCGCGGTAGCGGGCGACCGGGTCGGGGCCGGCCGCGGCGGCGCCCGCATCCATCGCTTCGACCGCGCGCCGAAAGCCCTCCTTCGCCAGCTCGGCGAGCAGCGCGTTGCGGTCGCTGAAGTGGCGGCGGGGGGCGGCGTGCGAGACTCCCAGATCGCGCGCGAGTCCGCGCAGGCTGAGCCCCTCGACGCCGCGCTCGGCGATGACTTCAGCGGCCCGGATGAGCAGGGCTTCGCGCAGATTGCCGTGGTGGTAGGCCAATTGGGGGCCTCCAGAGCGGGTTGCTTCCGATGTTGTCAGTGACAAGTTTGGCGAAGCGGCTCGAAGTTGTCAACGCCTACATTGGGAGGTCGAGCGGCTGTCGGCGCCCTCGCTCGATTGTCACACCCTTCTCACCGGTCAGTCGCCTGCGCCGCGTAGGATCGGGGCCAGCGCATGCCGTCCGACTTCGTCCCGCCCCCGTGCCCCGGGCGACATCGTGCGCAGTGGAGGACCGGACCGATGCTCCGATGCATGACTGCCCTTGCGCGGCTGACCTTCGCCGTCGCCTGCCTCTGGCCGCTCGCTGCGCACGCGGGCCCGTTCGTCTTCGTCTCCCTCCCGGATACCCAGGTGTACAGCGAGAATCGCTTTCCCGACCTCGAGCGCACGCCAGCCGTGACCGATCCACGCGGGACCGCCGCGATCTTCTTCGACCAGACGCAATGGATCGTCGACAACGCCGAGGCGCGCAGCATCCGCTACGTCGGCCACCTGGGCGACATCGTGCAGAGCGGCGACAAGATCGAAGAGTGGGAGATCGCGAAGGATGCGATGAACGTCCTGCTCGACGCCGATCTCCCGCACGGCACGGTGATGGGCAACCACGACGACACGCACCCACCGGACTACGCGCGCAACTACCTCGACTACTTCGGGCCCCAGGTCTTCGAAGGACGCGACTGGTACACGGCCTCGTCGCCCGGCGGCGGAGCGAACCTGCAGATCCTCGAGCACGATCGCTACAAGATCGGTTTCCTCAACTTCAGCGTCGATCAGCCGCTCGACGAGATCGAGTGGGCCAACGATATCGTCTCATCGAATCCCGACACGATCTTCGTGATCGGAACGCACCGCTACCTCTACGACTTCAAGATCTCGGGCGGGCGCTACTCGGAAGACGTCGAGACGATCTTCGGTCCGATCAACCTGACCGGCGGCCCGGTCGACGGCGTGATCAACCCGGTCAACGCCGAGGACTTCTTCCACATCTTCGTGAAACAGCACCCGAACATCGTCATGATCCACGCGGGCCACTTTCACTCCGAGTGGTTGCGTCTCGACGGCCTCGACGTCGAACAGAAGCTGATCATCCAGATCCTCACCGACTACCAGAGCACTCGAAACGGGGGGGATGGCTGGCTGCGCATCTACGAGCTCGACTTCGAGTCGAACGTGTTCCGCTTCGACACGTACTCGCCGACGATCGGGCGCAACCGCACGACGATCGATCACTTCGTCGAGACGATCTTCCTCGCATGGGATCAGCGCGGGCAGATCATGGACGTGCTCGACATCGACGAGGCGCAGTACCTCGGGCTGCTGACGCTCGGCTTCAAGCGCCTCGACACGGTCCCGGACGGCTGGCTGCTCGCGCACCCCGACTTCGACACCGAAGAAGAGCGGGCCTACTACGAGACCTACCTCGACGAGCTCTTCCTCGGGAACCCGCCCCCGGGCTTCGAGAGCATCCTCGACTGGGAGGGGCTCTGGATGATCGGCTTCGCGGCGAACCCGAACGATCCCCTCGACTTCAGCGCCCATGTCCGGTCACCCTCGTACGAGCTCGAGGTCGACTTCGACGCCTACTTCACACCCAGCGCGGCTCAGCAGGCCGGCTTCGCGCTCGACGACCTCTTCGCCGCGTTCGGTGCACTCGACGACGATGCATGGACCACGCCGTTCCTGCGCACGCGCGTGCACCGCGGCCTCGACCTGGCCTCGTGGATGTCCGATCGCGGCCTCTATCGCTTCGCTGCGATGGTGATCGACTTCGCCGTCGTCCCTCGCATCGACGGCTGCGCGGCCAATGGCCAGCCCGATTCGGCGTGGGGACGCGGCTGGGGTCGACTCTGGCGGCTGCTCTTCGGCAGCCTCCAACCCGACGCCCTCGGTCGCTGCAGCGATCAGCAAGTGCTGTATCCGCAGACGAACGAGACCATCGCGCTGCTGCGATCGCTCGAGTCGGGGGCCTAGCGCGGCACCGAGGCCGTTCGAGCAGCCGATCTGGACAGGGGCCGATCGGCCCATGTCGTGCCGCTTGGGGCGCACCTAACCTGCCCGAAGTCGCCGGAGCCGAGCGCTCCAGCGCGATGGTGGGGAGGTGGGCAGGTGCTCGATCAGACGGATTCAACCGTGGCGAACGCGTGGCGGCGGCGGGCCGGATCGACGACCCTCTGGGGTGTCCGGAGCCCGAGTGAAGATCCTGTCCTGCGAAGACCACGACCTGCTGCGCGAGGGGCTGCACCAGGTCCTGCAAGCGTTGCCCGAGAGCCCCAGCCTGCTCGAGGCGCGGACGGCGGCCGAGGCCCTCGAGGTCCTCGAGCGCGAAGGCGACGTCGCGCTGGTGCTCCTCGATCTGGGGCTGCCCGATGTCGATGGGCTCGACCTGCTGATGCAGCTGCGCGAGCGCTGGCCGGCGACCGGGGTTGCGGTCTTTTCGGGCTCGACCCGGGCGAGCGACGTGCGCGCGGCGCTCGATCGCGGGGCACAGGGTTACATCCCGAAGTCGGCGAGCCGCGAGGAGCTGCTCGACGCGCTGCGCAAGGTGCTGGCCGGCGACGAGTTCGTGCCGCCTGCACTCCTCGAGGCTGCGCAGTCGATCGCTTCGACCCATCTGACGCCCCGGCAGCGCGAAGTCGCCGAGCTGCTCGTGAAGGGGCTCACGAATCGCGAGATCGGCGATGTGCTCGGCATTCGCATGGGCACGGTCAAGAACTACGTCGAGGCGATCCTCGGCATGCTCGAGGTGAGCAATCGCACGGAGGCCGTGCTCGCGCTCGTCGAGCGCGGGCTCGTCGTCCCTCAACGCGACGGGTCCTGATGCCCGGCCCGCACGCCGGTGCGCGACGCCGTCGGATGATGCGCTGCCCCCATCGTGCATCCCATCCGACGACGATCTCGCTCGCGAAGCGCGATCGGGGCCGATCGTGAGAAGCATCGATCGCATCGCATTCGGGGTGCTCGCGCCTCTGTGGGCGCTCGTGCTCGTGCTCTCGTTCGCGTCGATCGATCGCGACATCGTCGAGTCGCCGCTGCGCGTCCATGGCGCACCGAGCGCCGACGGCTACCCCGTCGTTTCGAGCATGCAGCCCTGGGCGGTCACGACTGAGCCTGCGTTCACGAGCGTTCAGCCAGGCGACCGTCTGATCGAGATCGCGGGCGTCGACGCGCGCGGGGCGAGCGGGCCGCGCGCCATCTCGCTCGTCTGGGACGGCATGGCCGGGACGAACGCGCTGCCGCTGCTCGTCGAACGCGAGGGCCGCCGTATCGAAGTCGAAGGGCGGATCCCGCAGCCCGTGCCCAAGTGGCCGCCGCTCGTCCTCTCGCTCGTGTTCGGCGGGCTGGCGATCTTCGGGCTGTGGCGCTTTCCCGAGCTGCGGGTCAGTCGGGTCGCCTTTCCGGCGCTCATGGCCAGCGCGATCTACTACGGCGCGCGCTTCGGCACGACGCCGACCGAGCTGCTCGCCGCGTTCTGGCTCCAGGCCGGATCGCTCGTGTTCCTGCAGCCGCTCAACGTGCGGCTCGTGCGTCACTTCCCCGATGGCCGCGAGGGGGCGAAGTGGGCGCGGGGCTGGCCGTGGTTGCTCGGTCTGAACGGTCCGATCCTCGTCGACGCGATGTTCTTCGATTCAGGCGGCGCGGGCATCGTCGACTATGGCAACAAGCTGATCACGATCGCGGCACCGATCGTGACCCTCGCCGTCGGCATCGATCGCTACCGCGTCTCGAACCGCACGAACCGCCGTCGCTTCAAGTGGCTGCTGCTGGGCATGTTGATCGCGAGCGTGCCTGGGCCGGTCATCGGTTTCATCTCGTCGGTGCGACCCGACCTCGGGTACTGGTTCTTCCCGGGGCAGCTCGCGCAGCTCGCCATCCCCATCTGTCTCTGGATCGCGATCGCGCGACACGGGCTCTTCGACATCGACCGCGTCCTGAACGTCGCGGCCGTCGTGTTCGGCGCGATCCTCGTCTTCGGCGGCGTGGCCGTCGGGGCCGGTCCCGGCGCGCGCGAAGCACTCGTGCAGCAGGCGGGCGTCGCCGAGGGGACCGCGTCGCTGCTGCTGCTGTTCGGCGCCGTCGCAGTCATCGGGCCCGCGGCCTACGGCGCGCGCGTCGCGCTCGATCGATGGACCCTCGAGCAGCGTCGCGCCCGAGCCGCCGCGGTGGAACGCCTGCTCGATGCGCTTGGCCATGCCGACAAGCTGCGCGAGATCGCGGCGCTCGTGACCGGTCAGGCCCGCGATGCGTGGAACGCCCGTGGTGCGGCGCTCTTCGTTCGCATGGAGGACGGGCTCCGCCCCGTCTCGCGCACCGGCGATCTACCGGCCGAGCTCGATCTGGCTTCGATCGAGCCCGATTCGCCTGCGCCCCCGTCGGCGATTCGCGAAGAGGACGGCATCTTGCTGGACGTGCAGTGGCCGCTGGTGGCGCAGCTGCCGGCCAGCGCGGTCGAGGGGGTGATCGTCGTCGCGCCGAGCCGAAGCGGAGACCCCTATGACGAGCGCGACCGAGCCCTGCTCGCGGTCGTCGCCGAGCGCGTCGCGGCCCGCCTCGCAGCGCTCGAGCACCAAGAGCTGCTGGGGCATGCGCGTGCGCTCAATGAGGAGCTTTCCGAGGGCAAGCGGCGCGCCGAGCAGGAGAGCGCCGACAAGACGGCGCTGCTGGCCAGCGCGAGCCACGATCTGCGCCAACCCGTTCAGGCCCTGCGGCTCTTCCTCGCGACGCTGGGTGAGCGGGTCGAGGCGGACGAAGACCGGGGTCTCGTCGAGAAGGCGCAGCTCTCGGCGATCGCCATGCAGCAGCAGTTCGAGACCCTGCTCGACGACTCGCGCCTCGACGCCGGGACCGTGCGCGCGCAGCTCCAGACGGTACCGCTCGACGAGCTCTTCACCGAGGTGCGGATCTTTCTCGAGCCGCTCGCTCAGGAGAAGGGGCTCGACCTGCGTGCGACCGGTCACGGTCTCGCGGTGAAGAGCGACCCCTCGATGCTGCGCTCGGTCGTACAGAACCTGGTCGGCAACGCGATCCGGTACACCGAGGTCGGAAGCGTGCGCGTCGATGCGGTTGCGAGCAGGGATGACGTCGTCCTCGAAGTGATCGACACCGGTCGAGGCATGGAAGAAGCCGAGCTGCAGGGCCTCTTCGAAGCGGGGCGTCGGGGACGCAGCGCGGCGGGCGAGCGTCAGGGGGCCGGACTCGGGCTTTCGATCGTGAGCCGGCTGTGTGATCTGCTCGGCCACACAATCGGTGTGCGCTCGACGCCGGGCGAGGGCTCGACGATCTCGGTGCGGGCGGAGGCGGCCGAGCGGGTCGCGACGCGCGCGGTCTCGCCGAGCGGCGCGCACGATCGGCTGGCCGGAGCGCGCGTCGTCGTGATCGACGACGACCCGGAGACGCGCGAAGCCGTGGCGCGACTCGTGCGTGGTTGGGGCGCGGAGGTCGCCGCCGCCGCCACCGCGAAGGCCGTCATCGAGGACACCCCCGACTTCGACCCTGACGTCGCACTCCTCGACTACACGCTCGAGCTCGGGACGGGCCTCGACGCGCTCGATGAGCTCGAGCAGACCTGGGGCGAGCTGGCTGCGGCCGTACTGACCGGTGAGAGCAGCCCCGACGTCGTGGCCAGGGTGCGTGCGCGCGGCCTCCCGATGCTGCGCAAGCCGGCGGCGCCGGTTCAGATCCGCGCCGTGCTCACCAGTCTCGTCGTCGGCTGACTCCGCGTCTTCGACGACGCCCCCGACCGATCAGCGTGCGCTTCGGTTGCCCGCTGCCGCGGCCCTGCGCAGCGCCGCGACCCGGCCTGCGTCGTCCATCTGCTTGTAGAAGTCGTCGAGCGGAAAGCAGCCCGAGACCATGCCGTTGCGCGGCGCCGTCGTGCAGTCGCTGAACGTGCGGCAGATGTGCCCGGGCTCGAGGGCGCGTCGAGCCAGGACCGTCGCGGGCAGGTCGGGATACGAGAGCGCCATGCGTCCGAGCCCGACGACGTCGACGCGGCCGCCCTCGATGGCGCCGGCACCGATGGGCGGCAGCCACTCCTGCAGATAGCTGTAGCCCGATCCGATCGTCACCAGATCGGGGTGTCGTCGCGCGAGCTCGGCCGTGACCGCGAGCTGGCGCGCAACGCCTACGAGCGGATCCTCGGGTGGGCGGTAGCCGTCGGAAGGAGGATGCGCGGCGGGGCGCTGCACGTGGGGGTTGTAGTACGGGCTCCCCGCGGTGACGCACACGAGGCCGATCCCGAGTGCGTGCAGCAGGTCGAGAAAAGCATGGGGCTCGGTGAGGTCGATGCCTCGGCCGGTGCCATCGCCACCGAACGCGAGCGAGTAGGGCGCGTCGGCATCTGGCACGCCGACGCCGTCGTCGCCCGGGTGGTAGGGGACGAAGTCGAAGGCCGACAGCCGCACCGCGATCGCGAGCTCCGGCACCCGGCGCCGAATGCCTTCGACGACGTCGCGCAGCACCCGGGTTCGGTGCTCGAGGGGGCCGCCGTAGCGCCCCGATCGTTCGCTCGGTGCCAGCAGCTCGTGGAGCAGGTAGCCGTGGCAGTGCTTCACGTCGACGAAGTCGAAGCCCGCTTGAGCGGCGCGCTCGGCGGCGGCCACGAAGTCGTCGACGAGCCCGGCCAGCTCTTCGTCGGAGAGAATCGCGTCTGCGCCCGCGTCCACACGCGCGTCGAGGAGCGGGTGCGCGAACGCCGTGCGTGGGCGGGGCGTACCGTCGGGCCGCGCCCAGCGCCCCGAGTGCGTGAGTTGCAAACCGACCACGAGATCCTCGGTGGTCTCGAAGCGCGCCGCGTGCGCCGAGACGAGCTCTTCGCGAAGGGCGCGAAAGTCATCGACTGCATCGGGGCCGAGCACGAGCTGGTTGGGGTTCGCGCGACCATCCGGACGCACCGCCGTGGCTTCGCACCACACGATCTTGGCGCCGCCCGCGCCGAAGCGGCGCCAGCGTCTGCGCACGAGGTCGGTGGGTCGGCCGGCGCGGGTGCCGTCCCAGCCCTCCATCGGGAGGATCGCGAAGCGGTTGCCGACACGCCGGGTGCCCGCGGTGCCGTCGCGCAGCTCGATCGACCCGCCGAACGTCTCGTCGATCGCTCGGGTCGGGAAGGGCAGATCGATGTCGAGGGCGTCGAGGGTCGCGCGCAGGCCGGCCTCGTCCTTGAACGAGGACATCTTGGCGAACCGCGGCGCCATCAGAGCCAGTCCGCCAATCGTTCGACGATGTCGCGCAAGAGCTCGATGTCGCCGGTCGGTCGCGGCTCGACGACCGGGGGGGCGGCGTCGCTCTCGATGAAGCCGCGCAGCTTCAGCAGCTGGGCCGCGCTGTGCCGGTACGAGGGCACCGGCGGCCGGAAGATCAGCTCGCCGAGGTACTGCAAGAGGTCGTTGAGCGCATAGAAGCGGTCGTCGCCTTCTGCCCAGAGCCGATCACGTAGGGCGAAGGCGTCGGGGGCGCAGGTCGAAAGGCCGAGCAGGTAGTCGCTGCCGTAGATCACCATGTCGATGGCGAGGTCGTTGCCGGTGAGGACTTTGAAATCGGGGCGCACCGCGTCGCGCAGCTCGAGCCGCTGCCACTCGAGGCCACGGTCGAGGCTCGAGTGCTTTGCGCCCAGGCACTGGGGCACGTCGAGCAACATTCGATAGGCGTCGAGGTCGTAGATGCGGCCGTAGGGCACGAACATCGGCCCGAGCTCGAAGCCGATGTAGTGATCCCACGACGTCGCCATCCTCGCCTGGGCCGCGACCCAGTCGGGGCCGTCGAGGGCGTTCAGCCCGTGCGACGGGAAGACGACGGGCGTGCCGCCGCGCTGGGTGATCTCTTGGGCGGCCTGCTGATAGGCCGCCTCGTTCAGCTGGTCGCCGGGCGCGTCCTTCACGAACGCGCCGGCCACGAAGTCGCTGGTCTGCGCCGCGCAGAGGTCGAGCACCTGGGTTCGGGTCTTCGTGTCGATGGCCTGGACGTAGCCCGTATCCATGTTGACGGCGGGCACGAGGCCCTCATCGAGCGTCCGCGCGATGTGCGCTTCGAGGCCCGCGAGGTCGGGCTCGCCATCGTTTGTGAACGGCAGCAGGATCGCGGACATGCCGGTGATCGCGCGCTTCGGCCGAATGCGCTCGTGCGGGGCGGTCATGCAGAGGGCGCTCCCATCGCAGCCGGTTCGGCCGCGTCGCCGGGATCATGCCAAAGACGGCCGCCGCGCGAATCACACGGAGGGGCCCGTGTGGAGATCGTTGTGACGATTCGGGGACGAACGCTCGAAGCGAAGACGGCGCCCCCGCTTCAGGTCGAGGCGCCGAAGCCGCGGCGCTTCAGCTTGTCGAAGAGCCGCTCGAAGAAGCCCCCCACGCCTTCGTCCCGCAGCGCCGATGCGCTGCGCTCGCCCGTCTCGAAGTCGATCACCAGCTCGTGGTCTTCGGTCGTCACCACGTAGCGGGGCGTATCGAACTCGACGTGGAGGAAGGGCGACGAGAAGCGAGGCGAATCGGCGAGCGGTACCTCGGCCCCGTTCACGAGCAGGGGGCCGTGCCAGTCGAAGCGGATCTCGCCCTGGCTGGGCGACGCGTAGACCACCGCGTAGCCGTCGGCGAAGCCGTCGCCGCCCTGGTCGGCCACTTCGCTGGCGGAGATCGCCGCTGAACCGAGGGCGCCGCGGAAGGATGCGAAGTCGCCGTGCTCGCGGGCGCTGCCGAGCTCCATGATCCACACGTTGGACGCGCTGCCCGGTGCGACGAGGTCGAAGGGCAGGTCCCGATTGTCCCAGACCTCGGGCTGGCCGTCTCGCCACTGGGTTGGCCGGTGCGACCAGAGCCCGATGTAGGCGTCGCCTTTGCGCCCGAACGTCCACGGGCCCTCCTGCACGACCTCGTCGAAGTGCGCGTGCGGAAAGTACGCGTGGGTTTCCTCGATGTAGTCGAAGCCGAGCGCCGGGTTCGGAGCGTACTGCGGCGCAAAGATCTGGATCGATACGTTGCCGACCTGCGCGGCCCTCGGTTCGGCGGCGCTGCCGGTCCAGTAGCCAGGCCCGGGCTCATCCTCGCGCTGCCAGTTCCAGTCGGTGGGCACCGGTTCACCGGGTGCGACGGGCACGTACGTCGGGTGCTGTACGAAGACGACCGCGTTCTCGTCGAGGGTGGCCTGAGAGATGTGGGTCTGCGAGCCGCGCGCGCCCTTGCGGTAGTCGAGTGCCGTCGAGAGCATGTAGTCGGCGGTGCGATACGTCTTCGTGTTGACCTCGCTGAGCAGCGCGAAGTTGATCGCGCGCCACAGCGCGACGAGCCAGGGGCGTGCGTTGGCGACGCTGGCGTCGAGGTCGCCGTCGACCCAGACGATGTCGCGCAGCAGCTGAAACTCGGCGAACTGCGCGGCCCAGAGGTTCTCGCGCTCGCCGACCTCGAGGGTCAGGCGAACGAGGTTCCACGTCGTCATCGCATTGTACGACCACCAGAGGGGCAGGTTGTCCTCGTCGTCGAAGTCGAAGCCGTACGGAGCCGGCGGCGGCCCGACGTTCGGATCGGGGTCGGGCTCTTCGACGATCGGCAGATTCATGCGCTGCCGCGTCGTCATGGGTTCGTCGTAGCGCGCGATGTCGAGGATCACGCGGGGCATGCGGTAGTCGGAGGCGGCTGAGAGCAGCGACGCATCGGCGGCGCCCGCGCTGCGGTACGGGAGCTCGGTGTCGTCGAAGAGCAGCTTGAGGCCGTGGAAGACATCCTGGGTCGCGGCTGTCGCCTTGTCTTTGACGTACGAACGACCGTGGGTGGCGCCGAAGTTGCCGCGATGCGTCTGGTGCGCCATGTCGAGCAGCAGCACGTCGAGCACCATCTCGGCGCGCTCGGCGATGTCGCGGTCTTCGGCCCACTCGACCAGCGAGAGCAGGGGCGTGAGATCCTTCTGGTAGTACACGTCCGAGTGCCACTCGGCGAAGCCGAAGCGCGCGCGTTCGTCGAGCCAGCGGCGGATCTCGGCGGCGGCGCGTGCGCGATGCCAGGCGCCGGTTTGTCCTGTGACGCTGAAGGTCTCGGCCGGCCAGCGCTGCCCGGCGAGGTACTCGTTCACCCTGAAGAGGAGGACGTGATTCTCGGTCCAGTACCACATCTGATCGACCACGGGGGCGCCGTCGAAGGTGCGTTCGGGCGTGGGATCGCTGTACCAGTACTTGAAGTCGAGGATCGCCGTCTTCGCATCGGCCCAGTTCTGCGCGTCGACGGCGGGATGACCGCCGTGCGCCTCGATCAGGTTGTTCAGGTAGAGCAGGTCGAAGTCGCTCGTGTCCCTCAGCTGAAAGAGCTTGTCGAAGATGGGCTGCCAGGCACCGGCCGGTACGGCACCGTCTGGCACGTCGTAGCCCGCGTCGCGATCAGCGCGCTCGAGGTGGTTGAGCACGTTGAGCGTGCTGCCCGGGTTGAGCGGGGTCGACGTCGCGAAGGCCAGGTAGTCGCCCTGCCGCTCGGCGAACTCGACGCGATCGACGAAGCCGTCGTCACAGGCCATCAGCGGCGCGACCAGGGCCAGCAGGGTCGCCGCACGCGCAGTGGCGCGGCGCTGAAGCGCAGAGCGAGGGAACATGGCCGATCTCCTAATGCCATTAGGGCGTGACCATTCTACGCGAGCCACCCGCCGAGCGGGCCGCATTCGGGCTGAATCGAGGTCGATCGGGGCGGGAGGAGGCGACGCCGATGCGCAGCGCTCGGCTCGACATCACCCGACTCACTCGCGATTTCGCCAGATTCGGACGAGCTCGACGAAGTCGGCCTGGCTCGGTGGCCCGGCGTGCTGGAGGACGTCGTCGGCGAAGCGCACCCAGGGCTGCGCGCTGCGCGTGAAGATATGGCCGGCGGGCTGGATCCACGATGTGTCGTCGAAGACGCCTGCATCGATCGAGACGAGCCCGTCGGGCCGCTCGACGCTGCCGATCGGTCCCATGCACCGCGGGCAGCGTCGCAGGATCTTGCTGCGGCCATCGGGCAGTTCGACACCGAAGGGCTCGGGCCGCGCCCCGGACCAGTCGATCGCGCTCTGCTTCGCGACCACCGAGACCACGCAGCTCGAGCCCGTTTCGGTCTGGCAATCGGTGCAGTGGCAGGCGTAGACGGTCAGCGGCGATTCACGCAGCGAGAAGCGCACGTCGCCGCAGAGGCAACCACCGGGCTGGGGCAGGGCGAGCATGCGGTCACCCTATCACGCAGGGACGCGCGGGGATCAGCGCGCGCCCGCGCGCGGCCTGCCGGGGATCGGAAGCACACGACGACGAATCGGTGACGATGATCGAGCGGCCTCGCGCAGGGCGCGACGAGGACCGATCCTCGGGCGAGGAGGGGGCCGTGCCGGTCGAGTCCGAGCGCCTGGTATTCACCGCACCGTTGACCTGTGAAGTCGAGCGCGCCGTGGTGGGCGAGCCGGGCCTCGGTGAGGTCCGCCTGCGCAGTCGGCTGGGGCTGATTTCGCCGGGCACCGAGCTTGCGATCTTCGCGAAGACCCACCGCGGCTTCGACGTCCCCGACCACTGGGCCGGCTATCCGTTTCACCCGGGCTACGCGACGGTCGCCGTCGTCGAGTCGGTCGGCGAGGGCGTGGACGGGTTCGCGCCGGGCGACCGCGTCCTCGGTACGGCACCCCACGCGACCGTGTCCGTGCAGCCGGTCGATTCGCTCATCGCGCTGGGCGACGACCTCGACGACGAGCGGGCGGTGTTCCACAAGCTGCTACAGATCGCCTCGACGCCCCAGCTGCTCTCACCGGTTCGCTTCGGTGAGTCGGTGCTCGTGATCGGGTGCGGTCTCGTCGGCAATCTGGCGGCGCAGCTCTGCCGCGTGGCGGGTGCCCACCCCGTTCAGGTGTGGGAGCGGAGCGAGGAGCGCATGCAGACCGCCCGGCGATGCGGGCTCGATCCCGGGGCCCCGGACGCCCGCGCTGCATACGTCGTCGAGGCTGCGGGCAGTGCGGCCTCGGTGCGTGCGGCCCTCGATGCGGTCGAGCCGGACGGCCGGGTCATCGTGCTGTCGAGTCCGCGCGAGCGCGTCGAGATCGATCCCTACTTCGACATTCATCATCGCGGCGTTCAGCTGGTGGGCGCACACGAGTGGCGCAAGAGCCGCGCAGAGCGACAGCGCTACGACGCGTTCCTCGAAGCGCTGCTCACGAGCGAGCGCGTCCTCGTCGACCCCCTCGTGAGCGAGCGCATCCCGTTCGGCCTCGACGCACAGCGCGCATACGAAGGGCTGCTGCGCGAGCCCGACGACTGGCTCGCGGTGTTGATCGACTACGACGCCTGAGTGAGCGCGCGCATCTCCCGCGGTCAGTCGTCGTCGGAGCGCTGCGCAGCCGCGATCAGACCCATCAGCTCTTCGAGCTTCGTCGAGACGTCGAGGGGCAGCGGCGTCTCGCCCGAGACGCCGCCGTAGTCGAGGTAGAAGCTCTCCTCGAGCGCGAGGTAGGCGTTCTCTGCGAACGGGGCGCCGGGTGCGAGTCGAATCGCCATTTCGAGGTGCGTGCCCGCCTGCGGGATCCACGGCGAGTCGATCCCGCGGCTCTCCGCCGTGCCGAGCAGGTAGAACGCCTCGGCCCGCTCTTCGGGCGTGCCCTCTTGCGAGTCGATGAATCGCAGCAGCAGGCTCGACGCGACGATGTCGGTGACCGTGCTGTCGCGGGACAGCGGACGCGGCTCGTCGCCGTCGCCGTGACGCACGAGCTTGCGCGCATCCTTGAGCGGCTTCTTCGACTTCAGCGCCTGCTTCGTGTCCTCGAGGTCTTCGATCCAATCGTCGACGTGCACCGAGAGATACTTCGGCAGGTCGGCCCGCTTCGCGAAGCGCTTCAGGTGACGGATCACGCGGTCGGGATCGCGCTTCACGCGCACACCGACGGTCAGGTAGTCGACGAGGCTGCCCGAGAAGTCGAGATCCTGAGGTCGCACGCGCGGGTCGACCAGCGCAGCCTCGAGATCGTTCATCGCCGTGTCGAACTGGCGCGTGATGAGCTGCGAGTGGATGCGGTCGTAGACCGGCAGGTCACCCACGTCCATGGCTTCGAGCAGCGACTTGCCGAGCGGCGAGTCGCCCTGTGCGGGAAGGCGCTCATGGCAGGCGACGCAGTTCGACGTCGCCTGCATGAGCAGGAAGCGCGACTCTTCGAGCCGACCGAGCTCGAAGCGATGCTGCACGTCGGTGAGATCCGCGGCGAGCGAGCGCGACAGGAGCATGAAGCTCGGGTCGCGCGACTGGCCGTGCGCCTCGACGCCCGTCGCGGCTTGCGCGAGCAGGTCGAGATTCGCCTGAATCTCGTCCCGTCGAGCCGGATCGGCCCACACCTGGGTGTCTCGCGTCAGCGGGAGCAGCACCTCGATCGCGGCATACACCTCGTGCATCCGCGGTTTCAGCGCTGCCCCCGATGCGTCGTCACCGGCGGCGACCGGGGATGACGATGCGAAGAGGAAGATGAAGCAGGCCGCCAGCGCGGCGCGCTTCGAAACCCACTCGACCCGATCGTGCCCGCGCGCTCGTGAGTCGGCCAAGGTCAGATGAGGTCCTTGAGCTTGGTGTAGCTGCTCTTGATCTCGTCGATGAGCATCTCGGCGGCGTCGCCGACGCTCTCGAGCGGCTCCTCGGCGCCTTCCTTGATGCGGGTCACCTCGGCTTCGAGCTTTGCTCGAGCGTGCTCGGCCTTCTTCCAGATCTCGTTCAGCTCGTCTTGCGCTTCGATGCGAGCGAGGTGCGCCTGCACGTCGAGCTCTTCGCGGAGCGCTTGAATGCGGTCGAGTTCCTGGTCGATTCGGTCTCGGATGCCCATCGATTCTCCTTCGGCGGTGGGGGGCGCATCGCACGCCCATGATTCGTCGAGGCCCAGTGTAGATGGGCACACTCCGCGAGCCTGCATGGGCCGAACCACGCACGCTGTCCCTCGTGTTCGAAGCGTGGTCACGCGTCGGCGTCGAGCAAGCGGTTTCAGTGCGGGAGCAACCGGCTGCTGCAGTGCCGGGCGGTGCCGGGCAGCGACGGGTCGCTCGCCGACCGGATCGGCTCGGGGGCGTCCGGCGCGGGCGCAGTCCCGTGGCTGCGAGCGGCCGGTGGCGGGGGTCAGCGCGCAGAGCGTCGCGTGGGCGCCGGCACCGAGCGCGACGGGCTCTCGGGCGCTTGACGTCGCCGACAGTTTGATTGGATGCGAGTCGGGGTTCAGATTGGCTCTTTCGGGTCCAAATTGGTCCCGTACTCTCGGCATGTGCTCGACTTCGTCTTTCAGCCCGATCCCGACCGCGATGAGCCCGTCTGGCGTCAGCTCGAGCGCCACCTGCGCGAGTGGATCGCCGCGGGGCGAATCCTGCCGGGCGAGCGGCTCCCGCCCTCGCGCGAGCTCGCGGGCCAGCTCGGCATCGGACGCAACTCGGTCAGCCAGGCCTACCAGGCGCTGATCGACGATGGCGTCGCCCGCGCGCGCGTCGGGCGCGGGACCTTCGTCGCGCCGCGACCGAACCTGCGGGCGTTCCGTGGCACGACCGCCGATGCGGCGCCGCCCGAACGGGCGGGCTTTGCATGGGATGCCCTGCTGAGCCGCGCCGAGCGCCGAGCGTGGCCGCCGCCTCGTCCCGCGACGGTGCGCCCGGACGTCCCGATCCGTTTCGACTTTCGCGGAGGGCGCGTCGACGCCGAGGCGCTGCCCGCGGCCGAGCTGAAGCGCGCTTGGGGCCGCGCGGTCGGCGATCGCCTCTCGCAGCTGGCCAACGCCGACGATCCCCGCGGCTACGGGCCGCTGCGCGAAGAGATCTCGCTCTCGTTGGTGTCGCGAGGGATCGCCTGCGAACCCGAGGACGTTCTGGTCGTGAGCGGGGCGCAGCAGGGGCTCGATCTCGTGGCGCGCACGCTCATCGATTCGGGCGACATCGTGGCGATGGAGGAGCCCGGCTACTTCGGCGCGGCGCGCGCGTTTCGACGCGCCGGCGCCGAGCTGCTGCCGATCCCGGTCGACGATCGCGGCCTGGTCACCGAGGCCCTCGCACGCGCACTGCGCGGTACCCGAGCCAAGCTCGTCTATACGACGCCATCGGCGCAGGTGCCGACCGGTGTGACGCTCGATGCGGCGCGGCGCGAAGCGCTGCTCGACCTCTCCGATCGTCATCACGTGCCGATCGTCGAGGACGACTACGACAGCGAGCTCAGGTTCGCCGGACCGCCGTTGCCCGCGCTCAAGACGCGCGACCCGGCCGGGCGCGTGATCTACGTCGGCACCTTCTCGAAGGCCCTCTTTCCGGGGCTGCGGGTGGGGTACGTCGTCGCCGCACGCGCGCTGCTGGTTCACCTGACCGCCACCCGCTTCTTCGCCGACATGGGGGGCGACATCGTCTCGCAAGCCGTGGTCGCCGACCTGCTGGCCTCGGGTGCGCTCGAGAAGCACGTGCGGCGCGTGCGCCGCCTGCATGCCGCGCGGCGGGCTGCGCTGCTCGAGGCCCTCGATCGACACATGCCCAACGACGTCGCGTGGACCCGTCCGTCGGGCGGGCGACTCGTCTGGCTCACGTTGCCGCGCGACGTCGATCCCGACGCGCTGGCGGGCGAGGCCGCCGCGGCGGGCATCGCGTACGGCCGCGGTGAGATGTGCACGGTCGACGATGTCGGGCGCCGCAGTCTGATCCTCTCGTTCGTCAACGAGTCGACGGACGCCATCGACGCCGGCATCGGCGAGCTCGCCGGTCTGGTGTCGGGCCTGCGGCGCGCACGGAGCTCGGCCTGATGCGTCGAGCGGGAGCAGAACGATGACACGCGATCTGTGGGGCTGGGTTCTGCTGTTCCTCGCGCTGGGGGGTGCGCTGAACGGCGTCTGGATGCTCGTCGACCCAGCGCACTGGTATCACCACCTGCCCGCCGGCGTGCCCGATACGGGGCCCCTCAACGCCCACTTCGTCCGCGACATCGGCTGCGCATTCCTGACGTTTTCGGCTGCCCTGTTCTGGGCGTGGCGCGAGCCCTGTTGGCGCAAGCCGCTCGTGGTCACGACGGCGGGCTTCTATATCGCCCACGCCGCGCTGCACATCCACGATGTCGCACGGGGTCTGCTCGAATCGGACCACCTGCTGCTCGATGCGTGGGGCGTCTATCTGCCCGCGCTGCTCATTTCGGCTGCGGCGTTCTCGCAGCTGAGAGCCACCGACGCGCCCGACCACGAAGGAGACGCACGATGACCGAGCCCCGACTCGATCCGATCGAGGTACCGAAGGGCCTGATGATGAAGATCGCCTATGCGATGTCGAGGCGAATGCTCGGCAAGGTGATGACCCCGATGAAGGTCGCGTACGCGCGCGTGCCGGCGCTCACGCGTCTGTCGTATTCGATGTCGCGCATCATGGAGAGAGATCTGAGCATTGACCCCGAGCTGCGGCTCCTGCTGACGGCGCAGGCATCGGCCCTCAACGGCTGTGGCTTCTGTCTCGACATGGCCGAAGCGATGGCCATCGACTCGGGTGTCGGACTCGAGAAGCTGCACGCGCTGCCCGAGTACTCGACGCACCCGCTCTTCGACGAGCGCGAGCGCGCAGCACTCGACTTCGTGTCGGAGGCGACGCGCCGCTGCCAGGTCACCGACGAGACCTTTGCTCGACTGCAGAAGCACTTTGGTGAGCGCGAGATCGTCGAGATCACATTCGTCAACGCCGCCGAGAACTTCTACAACCTCTTCGGTGGGCCGCTTCGCATCGAGTCGGATGGGCTCTGCGCGATCGCGCTCGATCGACAGGGCGGGGCGCCCTCTGCAGCGGACCCACTCGCCCGGGATCGAGTGGCGTCGTCGGTACGCGGACGCAGCGCGTGATGAGGCCGCGCGGCGCGCGTCGCCGAGGGCCTAGATGCGCGGCGCCAGCATCTGGATCGTCCCGTCGTCCCAGCGCATGACGATCACGCCGCGCGGGTCGACCAGCGTGACCTGCACGGCGCCGAGGCCTTCGAGCCCGGTCGCGATCTCGGTCGAAGCCGAGCTGCGTGCTTCGTCGCCGAGGTAAGCCCAGGTCTCGGCCACCCGGGCCACGAAGTGTGGACGCTGGTCGTCGCCCTGTACGTGCACCGACGTCAGGAAGGGTGAGATGCGTTGGAGCGAGGCCGTCTCGATCTTGCCGTGATCGATGAGGCCGGGCGAGAAGATCAACAGCGACAGCGGGACGAGGGCGAGCAGGGCGACCCAGCCCGAACCGCTCGGCATCAGTTGAGTGAGTGGAGCGAACCAGCCAGCGAGGCCGGTCGATGATTCGTCGGTTCGACGTCGTCTGTGTGCCCGTTCATCGGTCTGGCCCGCGGCCTCGTCGCGCGCGGCTCGATGCTGGGTCAGGTGATGGGTCTTGACGTCCGACAGACGGAATGCCTGCGCATCGTCACTCGACGCGAAGAGCTTGCGACCGAGCTCGGTCATTCGCGCGACCAGCTCGTCATAGGTCGTGGTCGTGAACTCTTCGGCATCGAAGCCGGCGACGGTCAACGCGTCGCTCGTCGAAGGCAACCCATCGAGGACGCGGCCCATCAGGATCGCGGCCCGCACGTGGAGTGTCACGGTGTCGGGCTCGGTCTCGGCGAAGTCTTCGGCGTAGCGCGGCGGGATCCGGTCGAGGGCGAGTCGATCGACGAGGCGGTCGAACCGACCCGTGCCCGCCGGCTCGCCGCGCATGCGTGCGCTGAACGTCTCCAGCAGCTGGCCGAAATCCCGCGAGTCGAGGAGCGACGCGCCCGTGCTGCCCGGGAGCGGCACCGGCATCTCGCCGACGTCGTTCAAGAGCAGGTCCGACGCGAGCTCTTCGATCGAGCGGCTGCTGTCGATCTCGGCCGCGAGCTGGTTCCACATCGCGACGTTGTACTTGACCGACGCCATCAGCACGCTCGGGTGGAGAAGCTGCCCGCCGAACTCCTCCTTGCACTGCCGAGCCCGGTCGCGGATCTGGCCCACGTCGGCGCCCTGCATCACCTTGGCCGTGGACTGCTCGAGCATGCGCTCGGCCAGGATCCAATCGGAGCCGGCAGCGCTGCGCTGCGCGTCACAGACCGTCTTCAGCTGAGCGGTGACCTCGGCGGGATTCTGGCGAACGTGCCGCCGCCCGGACACCTCTTCGGCGCACAGCAACGTGATCAGGTACTCGAGCATGCGGAGGTTCTTGTCCGATTCGAGGTCACCGCCGAGCAGCAGATCGACGAGGCCGCCGACCTCGTCGGGATGCTGGTGCGCGATCATCGGAATCGTTGCTCGGAGCTGACGCATGTCGATCTGATCGACGAAGGCCCGCGTGCGCTCACTCTGTTCGACCAGTGCCTGATCGATGTGCTCGACGACGCTGGCCGGCGCGGCTCCGCTCTGCGAACGGCCCGCGAGGTCGCGCAGCTCGATCAGCAGAGCGCGGCTCTGCTCGTGGAGCGGCGCGAGCTCAGCGGGGTGGATCGAGCGCGACAGGGCGCGCTGCGCGGCGGTCAGGCCGGTGAACCGGCGAAGGCGTTCTTCGAGGGCGGCGTTGCCCATGCGGAGCTCCCGATCGGGCGCCGCGCCCCTCCTCGACGCTCGGCGACCCAATCGGGGCACACCGAGGGGAGGGGCTCTGGCGCCGGTCCTTCATGAACGAACGACCGGCGCCGCAACTTGAACGCGATGGGGTGGGCATGCGCATGGCTTGCACCGCCGCTGCGCATGGGATGCGCGTGCGGGGCGAGCGCCACGGCGCCGGCCGAGGCGCTGCGATCGATCGATGCCGGGGTTGGGGATGCCCCGCAGAACTCGCCCCACGCTTGTCAGAGCAGCTCTGGGGGGTGAACTCGATGGCTGATCAGCAGACGTTCGCAGGCGCGGCTTGGAAGCTGAAGGGCAAGGCGACGCGTCGTGAGCGCTTCCTGGCAGCGCGTCCTGCGCTGTGACGGAAGCGTCCCGAGGTCGCGGCAGGCGGGGGTACCGCGCGCAGTTCGCAGGCGCGACGTGCGCAACATCCGAGCTCTACAGGCGGGTCGCGCCGAGAATGTCTGAGCACGGTGCCCCGGCCTGCCCCGTCCCTGGCACGGCGGACTGGGCAGAGGTTCCCTAGGCGCGCTCGAACTGGAGCACGCCGTCTTCGATCGGAGCCTCACGCACCATCTTCTTGTCCGCCGCATAGCTCTGGGTGTTGAGCCAGGGCTCGTGATCCCCCTGCTTCGGGAACAGGTGCATCTTGCGCTGCATGTAGCCGGCCGTGAAGTCGTCGATCCAGGGCCGCGCGGTCATGTTCTGGTCTTCGGGCCGAAGTCGAGGCGCCACGCGATGCACGCCGAGCTCGTCCATGCGGTTGAGCACTCGGCAGGTGTACTCGGCGGTGAGATCGGCGCGCAGAGTCCACGACGCGTTGATGTACCCGAAGGTCTGAACCAGGTTCGGGATGTCGGAGTACATCATCCCCTTGTAGGACCAGGTCTCTGGGAAGTCGATCGCCTTGCCATCGACCTCGAACGTCGCGCCGCCGAGCAGCTCGAGGTTCAGTCCGGTGGCGACGACGATCACGTCGGCATCGAGCTCCTGACCCGACTGGAGCCGGATCCCGCGCTTCGTGATGCGGTCGATCTGATCGGTCACGACCGACGCCTCGCCGGCATTGATCGAGTCGAAGAGGTCGCCGTTCGGGATCAGGCAGAGGCGCTGATCCCAGGGGTCGTAGCGGGGCGTGAAGTGATCGCGGGTGACGTCCTCACCGACCGCCTTGCGTACACGCTTGAGGAGGAACTCGCGCACCTTCTCGGGCTGGGTGCGCGTTCGCTCGTAGATGCGCTTCTGGAACTGCACGTTCTTCCAGCGCGTGATCGCGTAGGCGACCTTGTCGGGCAGGATCTTTCGCAAGAAGTTCGCGATGACGTCGACGTCCGGGCCCGAGGCGACATAGGTCGGTGAGCGCTGGAGCATCGTGACGTGCTCGGCTGTCTTCGCCATGGCGGGCACGACGGTGACCGCGGTTGCTCCACTGCCGATCACCACGACCCGCTTGCCCGCGTAGTCGAGATCCTGCGGCCAGCTCTGGGGGTGGAACATCGGGCCCTCGAAGTCTTCTTCGCCTTCGAAGGTGGGTCGGTACGGCTCGTCGTAGCTGTAGTAGCCGCTGCACATGAGCAGGAAGTTCGCGCTCACCCGTTCGGAGCCGCCTTCATCATCGGTGCGGTCGAGCTCGAGCGTCCAGCGGTCGTCTTCGCTCGACCAGGCGGCGTGCGCAAGCTTGCGATTGAAGAGGATGTGGTCGCGGACGTCGTACTCGTCGGCCGTCTCGTTCACGTAGTCGAGGATCGAGGGCCCGTCCGCGATCGACTTCTCGGCCACCCACGGCTTGAAGTCGTAGCCGAGCGTGTGCATGTCGCTGTCGGATCGAATGCCCGGGTAGCGGTAGAGATCCCACGTTCCGCCCACCGACGATCGGCTCTCGATGAGCGCGAAGGTCTTGCCGGGGCAGAGCTGCTGCAGGTGAACCGCTGCGCCGATGCCCGACAGGCCGGCGCCCACGATGATGACGTCGAAGTGCTGCATGGAGGCTCCCGTATCCAGGCGGCGGGCGCGGGGCCGCGATGGGGTCGGATCGAGTCCAAGGGGTGTAGCACGCGCGCCCTCGCGCTGCGCGCGGCCCGCCCAGAGCGCCGCAGGGCCGTGTCGCGACCCGAATCAGACGCGCACGGCCACTTCGTCCGATGGCGCTGTGCTCAGCTCGGTGTTCCGCTCAGGTCGGGCGGGCCCATGTACTGGATCTTCATGCGGCGCTCACCGAAGAGCCAGTGACCGTTCTCGTGCACGTAGACGTCGTGATAGGTGCCGAGCAGGAGCGTGCCCGATCCGTCGGGAAACTTGGCGAACTCGACGGTCGGGACGCGGCCGGTGGCGCGCTCGCCCGATGCATCGACCTCGATCGAAGCTTCACCCGGCAGCTGGTAGACGAAGGCGATCCCACCCATCACGCCATTCAAGAACGCGACGGCCGCATCGCGGCCCTCCGAAACGGTCCCCATCAGCTCCCACACCCCGCTCTCGGACCAGGTCGAAGCCCACATCGTGTCGTCTCGGGCGGTCACAGCCTGGGCATAGGTCGAGATGATCGAGCGGATCGCGGCTTCGGGCGTCGTGGACAAGCGGTGTTCCTCCGGTGGATGAGACGACGGCGGGAGCATAGTCGGTCTCGCCTGGGGCAGCGCCCGGTGTCGCGCCGCCGGCGCCCATCGCGCTCCGGCGTGGGCTACGGTGCCCGTGGCCGCTCGCCTCCTGCGCGCGGCTCGGATCCTCGGCGGCCCGCTCGAACATGCTCCTGCGACTCGCGTTCCCTTCGGCGTTGATCCTCGTCTCGCACGCGATCCTCACGGCATCGATCCTGGCCTCGCCCGCCTTCGGTGACGAGGCAGTCGGTCGACCGCCCCATGTCGTCGTGATCGTTGCCGACGATCTCGGCTGGAACGACGTCGCGCACCACGGCAGCGAGATCGAGACGCCCGCGCTCGATGCGCTCGTCGCTCGCGGGGCCGAGCTCGACCGCTTCTATGTGAACCCCAGCTGCAGCCCGACCCGCGCTTCTCTGTTGACAGGGCAGTTCGCCATGCGGCTCGGGGTGCTGCGTCCGCTGTCGAAGAACAATCCGACGGGCCTGCCACTCGATCGCCGACTGCTGCCCGAGCTGCTGCGCGATGCCGGCTACCAGACGGCGCTCGCTGGCAAGTGGCACCTCGGCTACCTGAAGCGCCCGCATCACCCGAACGCACGCGGCTTCGACAGCTTCTACGGACACGTCAGCGGCGGCGTCGGGTATTGGGATCACGTGCACGGCGGCGGCTACGACTGGCAGCGTGACGGCGTCACGGTGAGAGAAGACGGTTACACGACACACCTGATCGCCGCTGAAGCCGAGCGCGTGATCGCCGAGCGTGACCCGACGCGACCGCTCTTCCTGTATGTCGCCTTCAACGCGCCCCATCTGCCGAACGAGGCCCCGAGCGAGGCGCTCGACCGCTACGCCCACATCGAGAATCCCCATCGGCGCGCGCACGCCGCGATGGTGAGCGAGATGGATGCGGGCATTGCGCGCGTCGTCGCGGCCCTCGAGGCCGCTGGCATGACCGATGACACCCTCGTCTGGTTCACGAGCGACAACGGTGGGTTGAACCCCGACGTCGCGCCCGAGCCCTACAAGGACATCCTGTCACTTGCCCAGCGCTGGCTCGGCGATCCACCGCCCACCCGGATCCTGCGCTTTCTCAAGATGAACATCGAAGAGGGCGCCGCCGACAACCGCCCGTTTCGGGCCGGCAAGCAGTCGGTCTACGAGGGCGGTGTCCGCGTCCCCGCCGTCGTGGCCTGGCCCGGGCACATTCCGGCCGGTCGCGTCGACGCCCGGGTCACGATCACCGACGTGATGCCCACGGTGCTCGAGGCCGCGGGTGTGCCCCTGCCCGAGGGCCAGGCCGTCGACGGGCAGGCCCGGCTCGATGTGCTGTCTGGGCGAGAGTCGCCGGCGCCGGCGCCCGACTACGCGACCATTTCACAGGACGGCGAGGCGTTCTATCGGGGCGACTGGAAGCTCGTCCAGCGCACGTCGGGTGAGACCGAGCTGTACGACGTCGTGAAGGATCCGACGGAGACACGCGACGTGGCGGCGAGCCACGCCGAGATCGTCGATGCGCTCGGCACCGCGCTCGCGGACGTGCCGCGGGGCGAAGACGTGAGCCTGCCGATCTGGCGCATCGTCTTCGACCCCGACGAGTTCGGCGGCGAGGAACGCGCGACACCGATGGCCGACCGCACCCGCGACTGACGCGCGACACCGATGGCCGACCGCACCCGCGACTGACGTGCGACACCGATGGCCGACCGCACCCGCGACTGACGCGCGACACCGATGGCCGACCGCACCCGCGACTGACGCGCGACACCGATGGCCGACCGCACCCGCGACTGACGTGCGGCCGCGGGCGCGAGTCGGGAGCGTGCGCGGCGCCGCGCGCGTCGCGGGGTCGGCCTATTCGCTCGAACGTTTGCCGAGCCGGATGCGCCGCACGTCGATCGGTCGACCCGAGTGCTCGTCGATCACGAGGGGCCGAATCACTTCGCCGGTTTCGCGATCGCGCAGCTCGAGGGGCGTCTCGTCGCCGTCGGCCCACAGCCAGTCGTCGCCGAATCGCCACATCGCGGCCAGCACCGGGTAGAACGCGCGCCCCTTCTCGGTCAGTACGTACTCGTGGCGGGGAGGCCGCTCCTCGTAGAGCCGTTTCTCGAGCAGTCCCTCGTCGACGAGTCGGCCGAGGCGCTGCGCCAGCACGCCCCGGCTCAGCTGCAGAGCCTGCTGAAACTCGTCGAAGCGACGCCGGCCGATGAAGGCCTCGCGCATCACGAGCGGCGTCCACCAGTCACCGAGCAGGTCGGTGGTGCGGGCGATCGGACAGATCGCGTCGTCGAAGCGCGTGCGTCTCATCGGGGCTCGCCACCTTCTCCTGCCGGCCTGCGCCCCGTCGGGTCGCCGGCCGGTCGCCTCTCGCCCGCGGCACACACACGTCGCCGGGGTCTTCCGACGACGCAGCGCGCCGCGTCCTCAGTGAATCGCCTCGACCTGAGCACGGACGTGCTTGTGCCAGGGGGTGCCGGCGAGCCAATCGCGATCTTCGCCCGAAGTGAGCTCGTTCGGGGCCGGTCCGTGCACGACGCGCTCGCCATCGGCGCCAGGGTAGGCGAGGCCCATGCCGTTGGGCAGGGTGATGTGCCCGTCGCGCAGGGTGTCCGTCACCTCGGCCACGGTCTCGACCGCGCCGCGCTTCGTCGTGATGCGCACGCGTCCACCCGTCTCGACGCCGAGGCGCTCGGCGTCGCCCGGGCTCATGCGCAGCGCGCCGCCCGCGTCTTTCTTCCGCCAGCTCGGATCGCGGTAGATCGTGTTGGCCGTGAAGCTGCGCCGCTCGCCGGCAGCGAGCACGAACGGGAACGCATCTTCGGTCGACGGCGGCGCTTCGTCGGCGAGGTTCGCGAGCTCTTCGATCAGCTCGGGGATCTCGAGCTGAACCCGGCCGTCGTCGGTGTGAATGCGATCCATCGTCACCTCGTAGGGATCCGACGTGATCACGACGCCCTCGGGTGAGTCGAGGATCGCCTGGAAGAGGGCGTTGCCCAGCGCGGGACCGTCGCCCTTGTAGCCCGCCCGACGAACGGCGTCGGGCTCGGAGGCCGCGAGCTGCTGGCAAGCGCCCCAGACGAGCGCGGCCGACTCGCGGCCGGCGCCGAGTGAGCGGCCGAGCGTCTCGTAGAGCACGACGGGCATGATGGCCGCGAGGTCGGGGCGCGCACCCATCGCCTGGGCGAACGCGAGCGCGAACTTCTCGATGCCCTCGTCGGCGGCTTCGCGCAGCTCGGTGAGGTCGGCTTCGGCATATGCGCCGAGCGCGCGGCACAGCCGGCTGTGCATCTCGGGCTCGGGAAGCGTTCCGGCAAGCGGCTCGAACACGCGCTGGCGCAGCTGGAAGACGTGGTTCGGGAACCCGCCGCCGAAGAACGTGGTCTCGACCTTCTCGTACTGCGACGAGCCGGGCAGGATGTAGTCGGCGTGCTGGGCCGTCTCGGTCATCGCGACGTCGATCACCAACACGAAGTCGAGCGCGTCGAGGGCCTCGCGCATGCGCGGGCTGTCGGCCAGCGAGTGCACCGGATTGCCGCTCTCGATGATCATCGCGCGGAAGCGGTCGGGATGATCGGTGAGAATCTCGTCTGGAATCACGTTGCAGGGGATCAGGCCGGTAATGATCAGGTGACCGCCGACCGGCGAGCGCTTGTCGTCGCGTCCGCTCCCGATCAGCTTGCCGAGATGTGTCCCCATGTTCATGGTGCCGGGCTTGCCGAGGTTGCCGGTGAGCGCGTAGAGCAGCTTCTCGAGGTACGAGTTGAGCGTGCTGTGCGGCGCCATCTCGATCCCGAGGTCTTCGAGCACGGCGACGCTGTCGGCCTCGCCGATGCGGCGCGCGGCGGCGCGCACGAGGTCGGCCTCGACGCCGGCGCGCTCGGCATAGTCGTCGACATCGACGGCTCGGAGCACTTCGAAGAGCGCCTGGGTGTCGCCCGCCCGCTCGGCCAGGAACCCGTCGTCGACGAAGCCTTCGTCGACGAGCACCTTGAGCATCGCGGCGAGCACGAAGGCATCGGTGCCCGGCTTGACCTGCAAGAAGTAGTCGGCGAGATCGGCCGTCTCGGTGCGCCGCGGATCCATCACGATCATCGAGCGCTTCGGATCTTTGGCGATCTCACGCAGCGTCACGCGCGCGCGCTCGAAGCCGTGGCTGTGCCAGGTATTCTTGCCGATGAAGACCGACACCTCGGCGTTCTCGAAATCGGGCTCGGGGCGGCCACCGAACATCTTGCGCTCGACCCAGAACTCGCCGGTCTTCTCCTGGGCGAGGGCGTTCGACGCGTACCGCATACCGAGGGCGCGGCGCGTGGCCGCGCTGTAGGCGCCGCCGAGGTGGTTTCCCTGTCCACCGCCGCCGTAGTACATGATCTTCTCACCGCCGTGCTCCGCCTTGATCGCGGCGAGGCGCTCGGAGATCTCGGTGATGGCGGTGTCCCAGTCGACGGGTTCGAAGCGGCCGTCGGGTCGGCGGCGCAGCGGCGTGTCGAGGCGATCGAGGTTGTTCTGGTAGCGGTCGAGTCCCGCAGGCTTCTCGCACGTGTAGCCCTTCGAGCGCGGGTTCGACTTGTCGCCGCGAATCTTCACGAAGTGCCCATCCTCGACCTTCACCTGCAGGCCACAGTTGGTGCTGCAGAGGATGCAAGCGGTGCTCTGCCAGTCGCTCGTGCTGGGGGTGCTCGCCATGACGGCTCCTTCGTGTTCGCTGGGCTCGCGGGAGAGCCCGGAGAGGGCGCGCTCGACCCGGGCCTCGGCGCCCGAGTGGGGTTCGAAAGACGAACCCACTGAGTTCGAACATAGGACTCACTGACCGCGGACACAATCCGATCGGAGGCGATCGCGCGAAACAGCGCTCAGGGCCGCTAGAGTCGACCGAACGGGCCTTTTCGCCCGGGGAGGTCCGCCTGATGACCGCCGCAGACGATCGATTCGAGATCATCGCCGCCCTCGATCGCTACGCCGAGTGCCTGGACACGCGTGACTGGCCGGGGCTCGCGGACGTCTTCACGGAGGACGTCGAGATGGACTTCGAGATCTGGCAGGCGACTTCGCTCGACGCCGTCCGCGAGCACGTGCGGTCGTTTCTCGGCGGCTGCGGTCCGAGCCAGCACCTGCTCGGCAACTACCGCATCGAGCTCGACGGCGACCGCGCGACGTCGCGCTGCTATTGCCGCGTCATGCACCACGGTCGCGGCGCGCATGAAGGCAAACAGTACGAGGTCTACATCGAGTACGCAGACGCGTGGCGGCGGACCGATGCCGGTTGGCGCAGCGTCCAGCGCGTGTCGCGCGTGCAGATGCAGCACGGCGATCCGTCGCTGCTCGGGCCCGAGCCCCGCCCCGAATAGGGCGCCTCAGGTCGCGCGTTCGGTCCGCAGCGGCAGGCGTTCGAGGCGTCGCACGAAGATGCTCCCGGCGTAGACGGGCGCATCGGCGCCATCGAGCGTGACCGATCGGGTGGCTGCGAGGAGCTCCTCGATCACGACGCGGGCTTCGAGTCGCGCGAGCGTGGCGCCGACGCAGAAGTGCGGACCGCGACCGAAGCTCATGTGCGCCTTCGGATGTCGGCGGTCGAGGCGCAGCGCATCGGGATCGTCGAAGACGTCGGGGTCGCGATTGGCCGACGCCCACATCAGCATCAGCCGGTCACCGGCGGCGAGCTTCGTACCCGCCAGCTCGCACGCCCGCTGGACGACGCGGTAGTGAAACTTGAATGGCGGCTCGAGGCGCACCACCTCTTCGACGAAGCGCGAGATCAAGCCCGGGTCGGCGCGTAGCGCTTCGGCGAGGTCGGGGCGCTCCGCGAGGATCCGGACCGTCGAACCGATCAGCGCCGCGGTCGATTCGCCGGCCGCGCCGAAGAGCACGCCGCTGATGCCGACCGCCTCCTCCTGCCCGATCGCGCCGCTCGTGACGCCGCGCGCGAGCGCGTGCAAGAGTGGCGCATCGGCGCCGTCGATCGGTGCGCGCTTGGCGACCTCGAGGTGATGCTCGAGATAGTCGGCCATGCGCGACGCTTCTTCGGCGACGGCGACCAGCCGCTGCATCTGCAGGTCGCCGGCGAGGATGTCGCCGCCGATCATGCTCCATTTGCGAAAGTCATCGATGTCCTGCTCGGGCAGGCCCAGCATCTCGGCGAGCGCGAAGGCCGGGACGCGTTCGGCGACGGGGACGAAGTCGCTGTCGCCCGCGTCGAGCCAGCCGAGCGTCTCGCTCCGTGTCCACGCACGGAGCCGCGCCTCGAAGGCCGCGATGCGCCCCGTCGACAGCCGCGGCTGGACGAGGCCTCGGTGTACGCCGTGGGCCGGCTCGTCGGCCGTCGCGATCACGTTGGCCGACACGGCGCCTTCGGGAAACTCGAACACCGTCGGCGCGCCGTCGGGGCCGCGCATCAGCGCCCCGGTCAGGTTGGCCGAGAAGTCGTCTTCGCGATGCAGGGCTTCTTCGATCGCCGCCCAAGTCGTGACGGCATGCACCCCGGTCTCGCCCACGCGAACGAGTGGGCCGACCGCGCGCAGCCGGCTGAACAACGGATGCGGAGCATCGATGGCGGCGCGATCGATCAGGGCGGCGCCGAGAGGCGAGGGGGCTGCGGCAGTCACGAGGGGACGTCTCCAGTGCGCATGGCGCGCGTCTTCGAAGCGTAGAGGCGATTCGTGCCGGCCGAAACGACTCGCCCGGTGAACGCTCGATCGCCTACGATCACGCGGGTTCATGCGAGGCAGACACGATGGGCAGCGGCCGCAGCTACGACGACTACCCCGAGTTTCGAGACGAGTTCGGTTTCGTGGGCCCGCGGCGCGCGACCGACGGTCAGCGCATCCCGCCGTCGCACGACTTCGACCCCAGACCCGCCGTCGGCGAGCGCTTTCCCGACATCGTGCTGAAGTCGTCGCAGGGGGTGCCGCTCGACCTGCACGCCGACCGGGGCAACGCCCGGGCGGCCGTCGTGTTCTATCGCTCGGCGGTCTGGTGACCGCCTTGCATGACGCAGCTGGTCGAGCTGCAAGACGCGCAGTCGAGATTCGAAGCCGCCGGAGTCAAGCTCTACGCGATCTCGTACGACCGTCCCGGTGAGCTGGCCGAGTTTGCGCGGCACCACGGCATCACGTACCCGCTCTTGAGCGACAAGGGCTCGAAGTGGATCCGTGAGCTCGGCCTGCTGAACCACAACGTCACCCCCGACCAGGTTCCGTTCCACGGCATTCCGTTCCCGGGCACCTACGTGCTCGACGAGTCGGGTGCAGTCGTCGAGAAGCTCTTCCATCGCAACCTCGCCGAGCGATCATCGCCCGAGAGCATGATCGACAGCGCGCTGGGCGAGATCCTGCTGGGCGAAGGCGAGCCCACCGACGCTGGGGGCGACGACCAGATTTGCGTCTCGGCGACGTATCACGGCGGCGGAGGCACGCTGAAGGGCGCCGTGCACCGTGAGATCGTCGTTCGTTTCGAGCTCGCCGCGGGCCTGCACATCTACGACGAGCCGGTGCCCGAGGGCATGGTGGCGACGCGCATTCGGGTCGCAGGGCCCGAAGGGCTTCAGGTGGGTGAGGTGCGCAAGCCGCCGACGCATCCCCTCACGCTGCCGGCGCTCGGTCTCGAGCTGGCCGTGTGGGATGGACGCGTCGACTTCGTGGTCCCGGTCGTCGCCGACGATCGCATCGCCGGGTTGATGGACGACATCGAGGTCGAAGAGATCTCGATCGCCGTGCACGTCGACTATCAGGCCTGTGACGATCAAGCGTGCCACATCCCGCGTCGAGAGACGCTCTCGCTCACCGTGCCCGTCACCCCATTCGTGGGTCATGGCCTCGCGGGCGAGATGCGGGGTGCGATGCCGACGACCATGGACTCGCGCAGGTTGATGCTGCGCAAGGTGGCCCGGGGCCTGTTGCGCAGCCCGATCAAGGGGCTGCGGTATCTGCGTGCGTCGACCGCCGATATGCGTCTCGGTCCGGCCGCGCGACGCAATCGGCGCGAGGATGGACGACGGGGCCGCCGCGTTTCGGAGTAGACTGAGCGGGCCCGATCGAGAAGCCGAGGAGATGTGTCATGGCAGCCCACGTCGAACATCTGAAGGCCAGCGCGCCGACGTCCGAGATCGTGTCGCAGCTCGAGGCCGAGGGGGTCGTCATCCTCGACGATTTTCTCGCGGCCGACGTGCTCGTGCGGTTCAACGCCGAGATCGACGCGCATCTCGAGAAGACCGAAGAGGGCAAGGCGGTCCTCTCGCCGGCCGTCGAGTGGTTCATGGGTGCGCAGACGCGGCACATCACCGGGGTCGCAGCCAAGTCGCGGGTGTTCGCCGAAGAAGTACTCGTGCATCCGGCGCTGCTGGCAGTGTGCGATGAGATCCTGCTGCCGAGCTGCGCAAACTACCAGCTGAACGTCGCGCACGTGCTCGATCGTGGGCCGGGCAGTGAGCCACAGCTGCTGCATCGTGATGAGCTCGTCTGGATCCACATGCCGCAGCCGCACCCCGAGCTGCAGGTGGCTTCGATCATCGCGCTCGAAGACTTCACCGCCGAGAACGGCGCGACACGCATCGTTCCGGGCAGCCACCGCTGGCCCCGCGATCGCGAGGCGCAGGAAGACGAGATCGCCGTCGCCGAGATGCCGGCCGGCTCGGCCATCGTGTATCTCGGGTCGACGATCCACGGCGGCGGGCCCAACTCGACCGAGTCGACGCGCCGTCGTGGCATGCACATGAGCTTCAACCTCGGCTGGCTGCGCACCGAGGAGAACAACTACCTGTCGGTGCCGCCCGAGATCGCGCGCACGTTGCCCGAGAAGGCGCAGGCGCTGCTCGGCTATGCCGCGCACGATGCGCTCATGCAGGGCGGGGGCTATCTCGGCGTCGTCGATACGCGCGACCCGATGGAGCTGCTCAAGACCGGCGAGCTCTGAGGCCCGGCGCCAGCGGGTTCAAGTCGGACCGTTTTCGGCCGATGAGCACCCCACCGGGCGGGGCTTGGCCCCGCGCTGGCGACCCGCTGGGGAACCGGCTATACCACCGGCCATCGCGGTGACGCACCGATCGTGCAGCTCGCACGGCAGACACCGCAGCGGCGAACAGCAGGACCTCTCGTCCCCCCGATCGAGGTCGCGCCGCCCAAACTGAGATCTTTCCCTTTTCTGTTGTCAGGGTTGGAGACACGGCCGCGCGCCGCGCCCGAAGTGCGCCCGCGCGGCGGAGAACCCATTTGTCCAGTGCATCCACGCACGACGCGGTGGAGTGTGGCTTCGACCACTTTCACCTCGATCGCAAGCTCCTGCGCGGCCTGAAGGCCGCGGGCTTCGAAACCCCTCGGCCGATCCAGGCCGATGCCATCCCCGCCTGCCTCGAAGGGCAGGACGTCCTCGGGCTCGCCCAGACGGGCACCGGCAAGACGGCCGCGTTCGGCCTGCCGATCCTGCAGTATCTGCTCGAAGAGCCGGGCGAGGGCCCGCTCGTGCTGATCCTTGCGCCCACCCGCGAGCTCGCCCGCCAGATCGAGGCCGAGCTGCGCACCCTCGCGAAGTTCACGCGCATCCAGACCTGCACCGTGTTCGGCGGCGTCCCGATTCCGAGCCAGGCGAAGGCGCTGCGGCGCAAGCCCGAGATCGTCGTCGGCTGCCCGGGCCGCGTGCTCGACCTCGCACAGCGTGGTCTGCTCGACCTCTCGGGCATCGAGACCCTCGTCCTCGACGAGGCCGACCACATGTTCGACCTCGGCTTCCTGCCCGACATCCGACGCATCATCGCGCGGCTGCCCGAGGAGCGGCAGAACCTGTGCTTCTCGGCGACGATGCCTCGCGAGATCCGCAAGCTCGCGGACGAGATGCTCGACGAACCCCACGTCGTCGAGCTCGCCCACACCGCGCCGGCCGAGCGTATCGAGCACTTCCTGGTGCCGATCGACGAGGGCCGCAAGCGGGCGCTGCTCGACCGTGTGCTCGCCGAGGACGATTGCGAGAGCGCGATCGTCTTCACACGCACCAAGCACCGCGCGAAGCGCATGGCCCAGCAGCTCGACAAGGCGGGGCACCGTGCAGTGGCCTTGCAGGGGAACATGAGCCAGTCGCAGCGTGACCGCGCGATGCGGGGCTTTCGGCAGGGGCGCTACGACATCCTGGTCGCGACCGACATCGCGGCGCGCGGCCTCGACGTGGCGGGCATCGACTACGTGATCAACTTCGATCCGCCGTCGACGCCCGAGACCTATACGCATCGGATCGGCCGAACCGGTCGCTCTGAGGCGTCGGGCAAGGCCTGCACCTTCGTCACGAGCGCCGATCGAAACTGGGTGCGCGACACCGAGCGCATGCTCGGCGATCGCATCGAGCGTCGGCCGGTGCCGGGCTTCGAGGGCGTCGATCTCGATGGAGACGCGGGTGGTCGTCGCAACGCAGGGCGTCGACCGGCGGCGGCACAGCGCCGCGGTCGGCCGGGCGGTCGAAACCGCAAGCGGCGGGATGGCGATGCGAAGGAGGGCGGGCGCGAGTCCGGCCGACGTTCTCGCAACCGCGGGCGCCGAGGCGCGGGCCGACACGCCGCGAGTGGTTCCGCCGCCCAGCGCTGAGATGGCCGAACGCGGCGTCGAGCGTCCCGCTCGGCGCTGCGGTCGATCCGCGACGCGCTCGATTCAGGGGCGACCGGTCGACGCGATCTCGGTCTTCACCCGGTGGATCCACACCGGGGAAGACCAGGCGCGTTCCTGGATCGTCGGCGACAGGAAGGGCTGGTCGTCGGCGCTGAGGCAGCAGTTGCCCCACACGTTGCCCATGGCCCCCTGTGCGTGGAACCGCTCGTCTGCCGCCGAGGCCTGGGCCTCACAGTCGTCAGCGAACGGGTTCACGCCCACGTCCATGCACTGCAGGGTGCTCCACCTGCAGCTCGGGTTCTCGAGCAGGCGCACGTAGTAGAACGCGTCGACGGTCGGGTCGAACCCCGGGTCGGTCCAGACCGAGCAGAGGCTCGCGTGTCCTTCGCCGATCGGCGCGCACGTGTCGGTGTCGACCGTGGCGTCGTTCGGTCCGCCCGCGACGTCGAAGACCTGCTCGTGCGTGATCCCGCCGGCGTCGACCCAGCCCTTCACGATCTGGAGACGCTGCAGGGCGGTGCCGGGATGCCCGGGGCTGCCCGCGTCCTGCATCGCCGAGACGAAGAACCGCGGCGCGCCGGCCTCGGCCTCGAGCTCGCCGCCCATCGGCACGCCCGATGCGTAGGCCGTCTCGATCGCGTCGACCCGGGCGCACAGGTCTTCGGAGAGATCGGCGCCGGCGAAGAAGCGCAGCGTCGGCCGCGTGCCGCTCGTCGCGTAGGTCTCCCGGCGCTCGAGCCCGGCGAAGATGGCGTCGCGCGAGTTCTCCTCGGCCCAGACGACGGCGAGGCCGCCCGGGTTGTCCTGGTAGTGATCCTGCACATTGCGGTAGCCCGCGTCGCGCTTGCCCAGGTGTCCGGGGTAGTTGTCTTCTTCGGTGGCGCCGGGCGCTGCGCTGTGAGTGTCGGTGCTGCCGATGAACCCCATCTGGAACGGATTCACGCCGCCGTCCGCGCCGAGCGCGAGGCCGTCCTTCAGCACGTTGCGCACCAGGTTGCGAGGCGAGAAGTCGTCGAGCGCGACTGGTGCGCCCTGGTCGGATTGCAGCTCGCCGAAGAGGATGGCCAGCGACGCGAGATTGTCGGTGAGGTTCTGCTCGAACGTGCACTGTTCGTCGTTGGTCTCGAGCCCGCGTCCTTCGAGTCGGTCGTAGCGACACTCCGACGACGCCTTGTGCTGGATCAGCTCGACGACCGGCTCGAACGCGAGGCGATCACGCGCCTCTTCGGGCGTCTCGGGGTCACGAAACATCAGCCCGCCAGCGAGGTTCGGGTTGTGCGGGATCGTGATGACGTCGCAGCCGTCGCCGCGCTCGGTGCACTCCGCGCGTAGGCGCTTCCACAAGCCCGGGAAGTTGCGCGCGCCCATGTCGAACGAGTCGATCGCGTCTTCGGTCACGCGATCGTTCCGGAAGACGACGTTGCGGTGCATGTTGTAGCCGCCGGGCGTGTCGGTGTACTCGTAGCCCACGAACGTCGTGTACTCGCAGTCGGAGCTCCGGTCGTAGTGCTCTTCGGTGGCCCGCTGGATCTCGGCCCACACCTCGCTCGATCGCGCCGGGCAATCGGTGAGGGCGCACGCGAGCGGGCGCTCCTTATCGGGGCGGTCCTGCATGATGAGCTCGGCCCATTCGCCCGCTGCGAAGAGGCTCGGGTAGAAGTAGCTCGTGCGCGTGAGCAGGCAGAGGGGGGTCCAGTAGCCGAGCGTCCACGGATCACCCGTGCAGACGCGGATGTCGCCGAAGAACTCGGCATGATCGGTCACCGATACGAAGTCGAGGGGGCGTCTCAGCTTCGCCTCGACGACGAGGTCGCCGTCGGCATTGGGCAAGATGATCGATTCGCCTCGCCCGAAGCCATAGGCGGCCCACGGATCCTCCCGCTGGCCCGACGTGTACGAGTCGAACGAGAAGCTCGAGTGCACGTGCAGATCGCCGAACATCGGCTGCCGTATCGGCGTGGCGTGGGCGCAAGGGGCCCGCTCCTCGGTGCGTTCGAAGGGCGCGGCCGCGTCGGCGACGGGGCTCGCGTTCTCTCCCGATGCTTCGCTGTCGCGAGCGGCCGGGGGCGTGGTTGCGTGGACGAGCAGCGCGACGCCGACGATCACGATCGAGAGCGCGAGCCCACCTTCGAGGCTTCGTCGCCGAGTGGGGGACGTCATGCGCGCATGTTCGCACGAAGGCGCCGAGCAGACGACCACTCGAATCGGCTTCCTGGTGCAGGGATCGACCCGCTCGGGTGAGCCCCCTACGATCGATGGCGCCCATCTGGCGCCCATCGAAAAGGAGAGCGTCTTGCCCGAACGCGTCTACGACCCCGAGATCGCGCCCATCGTCCCCATGCTCCCGACCGAAACCGACTGGTCCGATCTCGACGCCGCGCGCGCGCAGATGCTCGAGATGGTGAACCTCGCGCCGGCGTCGCCCGATGCCGAAGCCGGCGTCGTCCACGAAGATCGTGTGGTGCCGGGGCCAGCGGGCGAGC
Organism: Myxococcota bacterium; assembly: GCA_965250285.1. Taxonomy (GTDB): domain Bacteria; phylum Myxococcota_A; class UBA9160; order UBA9160; family UBA4427; genus CAYYSY01. Next base: position 2,340,415 of record OZ252299.1, on the reverse strand, counting down.
CCGATGTTCCCGTTCGGGTCTACCGCCCGGAAGGCACACGTTCCGAAGACACCCTGCCGGCGGTGCTCTACATCCACGGGGGCGGCTTCTGCTTCGGTTCGATCGAGTTCGAGCATCTCGGCGCCGTCGCAACCACGCGCAGCGTCGGCGCGGTCGTCGTCTCGGTCGAGTATCGGCTCGCCCCCGAGCATCCGTTTCCCGCTGGCGTCGAAGACTGTTATGCGGCGCTCGAGTGGCTCGACCGCGAGGCGGACGCACTCGGGGTCGATCGCGACCGCGTCGCGGTCATGGGGCAGAGCGCGGGCGGCGGTCTGTCGGCGGGGGTCGCGCTGATGGCCCGCGACCGGGGCGGGCCGAAGCTCTGCTTCCAGGTGCTCGGCATCCCCGAGCTCGACCATCGCCTCGAGACCCCCTCGATGCGCGACTTCGTCGACACGCCGCTCTGGAATCGGCCGAACGCGATCCAGAGCTGGCGCTGCTACCTGGGTGAAGATCCGGGTGAGGTGTCGCCCTACGCCTCGCCCTCGATCGCAGATGATCTTTCGGGTCTGCCGCCGGCCTTCGTCTCGACGATGGAGTTCGACCCGCTGCGCGACGAGGGCATCGAGTATGCGCTGCGTCTGCTCCAGGCGGGGGTCGCGACCGAGCTGCACCAGTATCCCGGCACGTTCCACGGCTCGGCGCTCGTCGCCGGCGCGGCGGTGTCGCAAAGGGCTCAGACCGACATGATGGGCGCCCTCGAGCGCGCGCTGGCGAAGCGCTGAGGCGGGTCAGCCCCCCGCGACCGGCGGGAACACGTCGATCTCGTGGTGCGCCTCGAGCACGGTGGCTTCGCCGTCGAGCCAGCGCGCGTTGCGTCCGTCGACCATGAAGTGCACGGTGCGGGCGATGGCGCGCTGCTCGTCGAAGACGTACTCGTCGAGATCGGGATAGGTCTCGACGAGCCGCTCGGCCAGATCGCGCACCGTCGCGCCGGGCTCGAGGGCGACCTCGATCGTCTTTGCGCCGACGATCGCGCGCAGCGTCGCGTAGAAGCGTACCTGCACGGCCGCAGGCCTACGGAATCTCGAGCTCGGCGAGCTTCGCGTCGGGCACGACGGCGTCGTCCCAGCCGCGGGCCGCGTAGTACTCGGCGAGCATGTCGTCCAGCTCCGACACGTGCCCCTTCGAGCCTGCCTCGGTGGACGGCTCGTCGAGGAACCGACGGGGCAGGGTGTCCGAGCCGGTGCCGAAGCCGGCGAGGTTGTTGTAGTGGCGCTCGAGGTTGTAGATGCGCTCGCCCGCCTTCATCACGTCTTCGGCGGTGTAGTCCTCGCCCCGGGCCACGGCGAGCTGGGCCGCGTACTCGTCGGCGCCCATCGCGAACGCGCTGAACTTGCACAGATCCATGCTGTCGCCGAAAGCGTGCAGATCCTGGAAGGTCTTCACCAGCTCACCCTTGCCCTTCCAGGCGAGGGGGTCGCTGTCGATGCCGACGACACCAAGCTCGGCCGCGGCGACGTAGGCCCGCAGGTGACACGCGCCGCGGTTGCTCGTCGCGTAGCCGAGCCCCATGCCCTTGAGGCCGCGCGGGTCGTAGGCCGGCACCGCCTGGCCCTTGCACACCATGGCGAGCTCGGGATGGCCGAGCTTCTCGGCGGCACGCGCCGTGCCTTCGGCGAGCAGGTCGCCTTCGGGCCCATCGCGCAGACCGATGCGGTCGGTCATCGCCACCATCGCCGGAATGTCACCCCACGCGAGTCCGTCGCCGCCGTTCACGTAGCCGCGGTCGGTGGCCTCCATGTACATCGAGAGCACGTTGCCGAGCTCGATCGGATCCATGCCGTGGTCGTTACACTGGTCGATCATCTTCGCGACCGACGCGATGTCGTCGTTGTCGCAGTTGGCCCCGAGCGCCCACGCGGGCTCGTACTCGACACTCTCCATCTTGAGGCCCGAGAAGGGGCCTTCTTCGATCTGGACCTCCTTCTTGCATGCGACCGGGCAGGCGTGACAGGTCGGATCGCCGCAGAGGATCGTCTGCTCGACGGTCTCGCCGCTGATCTTCTCTGCGCGGTCCCCAAAGCTCGTCTTCTGGCTGTTTCGTACGCCGAGCGCGCCAATCGAATTGGTCACGTTCATGAGGACGTTGGTGCCGTACACCGAGAGCCCACCCTTCTTGGGGCTCGTGATGTTCTTCTCGTCGCGGATCAGATCGAGGGCTTCCTTGCGGGTCTGCCGCCATGCTGCGTCGTCGACGTCTTCGCTCTTGGCGCGCGCCGCGCGGATCACGATGGCCTTGAGGTTCTTGTCGCCGCCGATGGCGCCGGTGCCGCCTCGGCCGAACGCGCGGTCGTCGTCGTTTACCCAGGCGGCGAAGCGCCCCTTGTTCTCGCCGGAAGGTCCGATCGCGCAGACCGCGAGATCCTTCGCGCCATGGCGTTCCTTCAGCATGTCGCAGGTCTCGTGAATGCCCTTGCCCCACAGGTCGGTCGCGTCGTGCAGCTCGATCGAGCCGTCTTCGATGAAGGCGTAGACCGGCTGCTCGGCACGGCCTTCGAAGACCAGGCCATCGAAGCCGGCCCAGCGCAGGCGCGCGCCGGTCCAGCCGCCCTGGTGGCTGTCGGTCACGGTGCCGGTGAGGGGCGACTTCGTGATGCACGCCCAGCGTCCGCTCATGTTCGCTTCGCTGCCCGTCAGCGGACCGTTCATGAAACACAGACGGTTCTCGGGAGAGAAGGGATCGATCTCGGCGCCGGCCTCGAGCACGTACCGCACGCCGAGGCCGCGGGCGCCGACGTACTTGCGGACCCACTCGGGCGGGGCGGATCGGGTCTCGATGTTCCCGGTCGTGAGATCGACGTGGGCAATCGCTTCACCGAATCGCTTGAGCTGCATGACGGGTCCTCCACCTGGTGCGCGCTGGTTCGCCCCAAGAATACCTCGGTGGCTCGCCGCGTGTTCGGGTGGATGCGCGACGCGGCCGGAACGAACGGCCCCGGGGTGCGCCCGCGTGCGGATCTGGACAGAGGGCGAGCGCCGGGGGCGATTGGGCCCGCCCGGGCGCACGGGCGCGGACGTGCGTCGAGACCGTTGGGCGCGTGGACCGAGTCGCCGCGGGCCGCCAGGGCGTCGGCCGCGTGCTGCGCCGGGCGCCGGCGGCCCGGCGCACCGCCTCGTGCGCCGGCCGAGTCGCGCCGAGGCGACTGCGCAGCGTCGAGGCGTCGCGGCGTCGCCTAGATCGACCCGACGATCCCGTTCATCGTCGCGGCGTCGCCTAGATCGACCCGACGATCCCGTTCATCGTCGCGGCGTCGCCTAGATCGACCCGACGATCCCGTTCAGCGTCGCGCTGGGGCGCATCGCCTCGTCTGCGAGATGCGCGTCGGGTCGGTAGTAGCCACCGACGTCCTGGGGCGCGCCCTGGGCCTGCTCGAGCTCCTCGACGATCTGCGCTTCGTTTGCAGCGAGCTGCTCGGCGATCGGCGCGAAGCGCTGGGCCAGGTCTGCGTCGGTCGTCTGACTCGAGATGGCCTCGGCCCAGTAGAGCGCGAGATAGAAGTGGCTGCCGCGGTTGTCGAGCTCGCCGACCTTGCGCGACGGCGCCTTGTTCTCGATCAGCAGCTTGGCCGTCGCCTCGTCGAGGGTCTGGCCGAGCAGGCGGGCAGCGGCGTTGTCGAACTGCTCGCCGAGGTGGTCGAGCGACGCGGCCAGCGCGAGGAACTCGCCCAGGCTGTCCCAGCGCAGGTGCCCCTCTTCTTCGAACTGCTGAACGTGCTTCGGAGCCGAGCCGCCGGCGCCGGTCTCGAAGAGGCCACCGCCCTGCATCAGCGGAACGATCGAGAGCATCTTGGCGCTGGTTCCGATCTCGAGAATCGGAAAGAGATCGGTCAGGTAGTCGCGCAGCACGTTGCCCGTCACCGAGATCGTGTCCTCGCCCCTTCGGATCCGTTCGACCGAGACCTTCGTGGCTTCGACCGGTGAGAGAATGCGAATGTCGAGCCCCGAGGTGTCGTGGTCGGCGAGGTAGGTGTTCACCTTCGCGATCAGCTGGGCGTCGTGCGCGCGCCCCTCGTTGAGCCAGAACACCGTGGTGGCGCCGGTCGCCCGAGCTCGGTTCACGGCGAGCTTGACCCAGTCTCGGACCGCGGCGTCCTTGACCTGGCAAGCGCGCCAGATGTCGCCCGTCTCGACGGCGTGCTCCATGAGCACCTGGCCGGCCGCATCGACGATGCGGACGACGCCGTCGCTCGCGATCTCGAACGTCTTGTCGTGGCTGCCGTACTCCTCGGCCTTCTGGGCCATGAGGCCGACGTTCGGCACGCTGCCCATCGTCGCCGGGTCGTAGGCGCCGTTCGCCCTGCAGTCTTCGACGACCGCCTCATACACGCCGGCGTAGCTCGAGTCAGGGATCACGGCCTTGCAATCCTGCAGCTCACCCTGCGCGTTCCACATGCCGCCCGAGTCGCGAATCATCGGCGGCATCGATGCGTCGATGATGATGTCGCTCGGGACGTGCAGGTTCGTGATGCCCTTGTCCGAGTTGACCATGGCGATCGCGGGTCGCTCGGCGTAGACCGCGGCGATGTCGGCCTCGATCTCTTTGCGCTCGGCGTCGGGCAGCTCGGCGATCTTGCCGACGAGGTCGCCGAAGCCGTTGTTCGGGTCGACGCCGAGGCGGTCGAGTGTGGCGCCGTGCTTCTCGAAGACCGGCGCGAAGAAGACGCGCACCGCGTGCCCGAAGATGATCGGGTCCGAGACCTTCATCATCGTCGCCTTCATGTGCAGCGAGAAGAGCACGCCCTGGGCCTTCGCGTCGGCGACCTGGGCCTCGAGGAAGGCCACCAGCGCCTTGCGGCTCATGAAGGTCGAATCGATGATCTCGCCCGCCTGGAGTGCGATGCCATCCTTGAGCACGGTCTGGGTGCCGTCTCGGGCCTCGTGCTCGATCGACACCGTGGTCGCTGCCTCGACGGTGACCGACTGCTCGTTGTGCCTGAAGTCGCCGGCGTCCATGGTCGCGACGTGCGTCTTCGAGTCGGGGGACCACGCGCCCATGCGATGAGGGTTCTTGCGCGCGTACTCCTTGACGGCCTTCGGCGCGCGCCGGTCGCTGTTGCCCTCGCGCAACACCGGGTTGACCGCGCTGCCCTTCACCTTGTCGTAGCGAGCCTGCACGTCGCGCTCGGTGTCGTCGGCGGGTTCTTCGGGGTAGTCGGGCAGGGCGTAGCCCTTGCCCTGAAGCTCGGCGATCGCCGCCTTCATCTGCGGGATCGACGCGCTGATGTTCGGCAGCTTGATCACGTTGGCTTCGGGCGTCTTCACCAGCTCGCCGAGCTCGGCGAGGCCGTCGGGCAGCCGCTGTGCCTCGGTCAGCACGTCGGGAAAGACGGCGAGAATGCGACCCGACAGCGAGATGTCGCGGGTCTCGACCGGCACGCCCGTCGCTCCCGCGAACGCGCGGATGATCGGCAGGAAGGAGTGGGTGGCGAGGGCCGGCGCTTCGTCGGTCCACGTGTAGATGATCGGAGGAGACTGACTCATGATTCCTCTGGGGAAGGCGGTTTCGGTCGCGAATCGGGGCGGACGCACAGCGAGCGGCCTGCAGCGGCGGCCCAGTTTCTACCAGAAGCGGCTCGGCGCCTCCAGCTGCGGGCGCGATCCGGCGCACCGGCGCGTTGGGGGCGCCGTGGGCGACGCGCCGGACTTCGTGGGCACGCGCTGGCCAATGCGACTCAGCGCGCGGCCCGCGCGCGGCCTGCTGGCTGACCAGGCAAGCCAAAGCCGACGACCCCCAGGCGATGCACGCGGCTACAATCGCTCTCCTTCGGGCGCATGGGCGTGCACGAATCGATGAATAGAGGGAGCGCGGGGTGTCGGAAGAGCGAGACGACTTCAGGGAAGAGCTGGTATCGCGGTATGTGGGTCGTTCGCTGACGTCGACCGGGGACGCCATGCCCGCGCCCGATCCCGTCAACGTGCCGATGATTCGGCACTGGGTCGCAGCGCTCGACGATCGCAACCCCGTGTATCTCGACGAGGCCGCGGCGAAGCAGTCTCGCTTCGGCCACCTCGTCGCGCCGCCGGCCATGCTCCAGGTGTGGACCTTTCCCGAGCCGACCATCGAAGGCATCGCCGAGCGGGGCGGCGCGCCGGGTGAGATGGATCCCGACAGCGCCCTCGTGAAGCTCGACGAGGCGGGGTTCGTGGGCACGCTCGCGACGAACTCGGAGCTGCAGTTCGATCGCTACCTCGCCGTCGGCGAGATGCTCGAGTCGACCGCCGAAATGCAGGAAATCTCGGAGCTGAAGGGCACCGGGCTAGGCGCGGGCTACTTCGTGACCTGGGTAACCACGTATCTCGTGGGCGACGAGGAGGTCGGACGCCAGATCTTTCGCGTGTTCAAGTTCAAACCCGGCGCCGAGGGGCCGAAGCGCAAGGGGCCGAAGCCGCCCAAGCCCGAGCCGGTCGTGCCGTCGGGCGACAAGCTGCCCGATTGGGACCTGAACGTGACCGCGACGGTGGTGGTGGCGGGTGCGATCGCCTCGCGCGACTTCATGCCCGTGCATCACGACAAGGACTATGCCCAGGCCCAGTTCGCACCCGACATCTTTCTGAACATCCTCACGACGAACGGCTATGTCGCGCGATACGTCACCGACTGGGCGGGCCCCGAGGCGCGGATCACGAAGATCGACGTCAAGCTCGGCGCGCCGGCCGTTCCGAACAAGGTGCTGCGCTTCACGGGGCAGGTGATCACCGAGCGCGAAGAGGGCGGCGAGCGGGTGATCGACGTCGCCGTCAACGCCGCGAACGACCTCGGCGACCACGCGACCGGCACGGTGCAACTGACGCTGCCGATCTGACCTGCTCGCCTTCGGGCGACGCCCTGGCTTCGGCCACCTCCCTGGCGCGCCGAAGCGTCGTGGAAGGCCGCGATGTACGTCCCCGACCCCTTCTCACTCGATGATCTCGCGCTTCAGCACGAGGTGATCCGGTCGCACCCGTTCGGGCTCATCGTCTCGGCGGGGCAGGGGGCGCCGATCGGCACCCACCTGCCGTTCGAGCTCGAGGCGTCTGCCGGGCCCCGCGGCACGCTGCGCGCACACTTTGCCCGGGCGAACGACCACGCCGGGATGCTCGACGAGGGCCGCCCGGCGCTGGTGGTCTTCGCCGGCCCCCACGCGTACGTCTCGCCCGACTGATACCCCGACGGTCCGCGCGTGCCCACCTGGAACTACGTGACCGCGCACGTGACCGGCCGACCGCGGCGGATCGAAGACGACGGGACCGTCGAGGCGCTGCTGTCCCGCCTCGTCGCGCAGTTCGAGCCGCCGGGAGGCTGGTCGGAGACCGAGCAGGCCGCCGACTTCCTCGAGCGTATGCGGCGCGCGGTCGTCGCGTTCGAGTTGCCCATCGACCGGATCGAGGCCAAGGCCAAGCTCGGCCAGAACCACTCGCGTGCGCATCGCGCAGGCACGGTCGCCGGGCTGCGGGCGACGGGTGATCCGGTCGCGCAAGCGCTCGCCGAGTGGATGCAGCGCCAGCTCGACGGGGCGCTCGGCTGAGACGCCGCCGACACGGCCCCGTCGCGTCACGATTTTACACAGCTGACACACAGCGCGCGCGCTTTGGCGACGGGGGGTTGCGGGCGCGAGCTAGCATGCGCGCGACGGGGTCTGGCGGCCGCCGCGTCGTGCCTTCCGCCTCGCGCCCCGCGCCCCGATCGCCCCGGGTGGAGCTCCCTTTGAAGCAGTTTCTCGCGCGCATCTGGCTTCGTGTCTTCGGCTGGACCCCGGATGGCGCCCGCCCGACCGATCCCCGCACTGTCCTGATTGCGGCGCCCCACACGTCGAACTGGGACATGCCGCACATGATCGCCTTCGCCTGGTACTACGACGTGCAGGTGGCGTGGCTCGGCAAGCGACAGATGTTCATGTGGCCCTTCGGCGCGTTCTTTCGTGCGCTCGGTGGGGTGCCGGTGATTCGCGAGCGGCGCACCAACATGGTCGACGCGATGGCCAAGGCGATCGTCGATCTCGACGTCCGCGGCGATCGACCGCTCTGCATGGTGATCCCGGCCGAGGGCACACGGGCCTACACATCGCACTGGAAGTCGGGCTTCTACCACATCGCACGCAAGGCCGGCGTGCCCATCGTGCTCTCGTACCTCGACTACGAGCGCGGGACGGGCGGCATCGGTCCGGCCGTGCACCCGACCGGCGATGTCGTCGCCGACATGGAGCAGATTCGCCAGTTCTACGAAGGGCGAAAGGGTCGCTACCCCGAGCTCTTCGGGCCCGTGCGGCTGCGCGAAGAAGACGCCGACTGAGCGTCCCCCGCGCTGGGGTCAGCCCTCCAGCCCCTTGTCGCGAATGTTCCACCACGGCGACATCGCGAACTCGATCGCGTGCTCGTAGACCACGACGTGCCGCGGCGTGGGCTCGAGATACTGCGCCCACTGCGAGCCGTCCTCGATCTTGCAGCGATCGGGCGAGACGAGGTGGATCTTCGCGTTGGCCATGCCCGAGTCGTAGAACGTCCGGTCGCAGATGCCGTTCAGCCAGTAGATGTAGTCGTTCGCCTCGACCCACTCGGGGTCGGCGCGCACCGTCTCGCCCTCGTGCGGAGCCTGGAGCACGCTGTCGAAGCGGCCCCCCGTCTCGTCGACGGCCCAGCTCTCGAGCGTCTGACCGTCGTCGACGTGCCCGGCCTCGCCACCGCGGGTCACGAGGTTGATCGGATCGACGGCGCCCGAATCGGCGGCGGCCTCGACGACCATGTACCGCGTGATGTCGTGTTCGTCCTTCACGAACACCGACCACTCGGCGCGGATGCCGTTGGCCAGGCCCGACACCCGGTACATGTTGAGCGTCATGCAGTAGAAGGGCGCTTCGCCCTCGAGGCAGCGCAGCGGCGTCAGCGGCATCGGGCAGTCGAGGTCGCGCTGCAGGTCGTCGACCCGGTCGGCGCGGATTTCGAAGTTCCAGTAGACCGAGGGCGGCTCGGCCTCGACGATGAAGTGCACCAGCGGCTTCTGCTTGCCGAACGCGATCATCAGCGCATCGCGCTGCGCGAGCTGCGAGTACAGGAAGCGCTTCAGCAGCGAGCGTCCGCGTCGCTGGCGACTCGTGAGCGTGGGCATCCGGATCCTCTTTGCGGGGCCCGGCGGAGCGGATCACCGGGCCGAATCGCGCACACGCTACGCAAGCGCCCTGGCGTGCGCGATTCAGACGACGGGCGGACGCGTGTCGAGAAGCTGCGCGGCGGGTCCGGATCCCGGCGGGGTAGATCGACCCGGCCCGCCTACACCTTTCTGGCCAATCGGCCGATCTCCAGGAGGACGCAGGCCGAGCGCAGCGCCGCCACGAACCCGGCGCGCACCGTGCACTCGGCCGGGATGGACCCGGCCCGGCGCGTCACGAGCCCACGCGCGGCCGCAGCGCGCATCGACGCGGGAACCGATGGACGGAGCGTTGCTCGACAAGGTCGCGATCGTCTCTGCCATCGGCGCCTTCGTCGGTGTCGGCTTCTTCTACGTGCGCCGCATCGCCGTCGGCTCATCGGCCAAGTGGTGGGCCTGGGCGTGGATCGCGTTCTTCGTCTCGCTCGCGGCGAGCGTCGTGCCCGGTGTCTTGGCCGACCTCGTGGCGCATGGCCTCGGGACCGCGTTTCCTGTCCTGCTGCTGGCGGGCGCGCTCGCGTTCACCGGTCTCACCGTGCCGCGCGCGCTGGTGCCCATCGGGCTGGCGGTCGGCCTCGTGCGCGGCCTCGGATCGGTGACCGACCTCGAGCCAGTGCGTCTCGCGGGCGTCTATCTCTTCGAGGCGCCCGTCGACTTCCTCGCGGGCTGGCTCGTGCTGTTGCACGCGCGTCGGTCGGAGGGGGCACCCATCATCGGAACGCTCGGCTTGCTCCTGATCGGCTTCGGTGTCCTCGAGATCACCAACACGGTCTATCTGACGTCGAGCAGCGCAACCCCCTCGACGAGCTACTTCAGTCTCGGCATGGCGGGCACCCTGGCCCTCGCGCTGACGCAGATCCTCGCGCTGGGTGAGCAGGTGCGTGCCGAGCACGTGAAGGATCTCGAGCTGCTGCGCACGATCGCCCACGCGGGCACCGTCGAGAGCGAGCCGGTCGAAGTCAGTCGCTGCGCGCTCGATGCGCTCTACGAGCGAATGAACGTCGACGCGGGCGGCATCTGGCTGCTCTGCGACGACGAGCGCCACTTCGAGTGCGTGCACGCCATCATGCACATCGAGCTGGTGATGCCCGAAGACATGCTGCGGCCTTCGGCCGATCGGCCTCTGCCACAGATGGTGTTGACCACGGGCGAGCCGATCTACATCGACGATCTCCTGGCGGTGCCCGATCTCCCCGTGCACCCGCTCTACGCCGAGTCGGGGCTGCGCTCGGGCTGCATTCTGCCGCTGCGCCGCGGCGATGACGCACTCGGCTTCCTGCTGCTCGGTCGAAGCTGGTTGGAGCCCTTCGACGAGAGCGACCGGCGGATCCTGCAGACCGCCGCCAGCGAGATCTCGCTGGCGCTGCAGCACGTCGAAGCGGTCGCGCGGCTCGCCGTCGAGCGGCGCAAGCTCGGCTCGGTGCTCGCTGCGTCGCCGACCGGCATCCTCGTCGCCGACCCGGGCGGCCGCACAGAGCTGATGAATGGCACGTTCGCGTTCCATATGGGGCTCGCCGAGGCCGACGAATGGATCGGGAGACCGGTCGCGCGCCTGCCGGCGAGCGTCGCGGCGCGGGTCGACGAGCCGGGCGACCTCAACCGCTGCTTCGACACCGACGTCGATGAAGCGCCGACGACGGTGAGTGCCCATATCGGCGGCGCCGAACCGCGGGAGCTGCTGGTGTTCAGCGCGCCGATCCCCGACGAAAACGATGGCGGGGTCGCGGGGCGCGTCTGGGTGACGCGCGACGTCAGCGAAGAGCGTCGCCTTCAGGCGCAGCTGAGGCAGTCGCAGAAGATGGAGACGCTCGGCACCCTCGCCGGTGGCGTCGCGCACGATTTCAACAACCAGCTGACGGCGATCCTGGGCAACGCGCGGCTCGTGCTCGAGAGCGGGGACTGTGACGACGAGGCGCGTGAAGCCCTCGGCGACGCCGTGCAGGCCGCCGAGCACTGTGCCGACCTCACGAAGTCGTTGCTCGCGTTCGCGCGCCGCGCGCCGCTGCGCACCGAAGTCGTGTCGACCACCCGGGTCGTCGACCAGGCCGTCGGGCTGCTGCGATCGCTGCTCCCCGCGACCATCGACTTTCGCGTCGAGAGCGACCCGGCTCTGCCGGCCCTCATGGCCGACCCGACCCAGCTGCAGCAGATCCTGATCAACCTCGTGGTGAACGCACGCGATGCGGTGGGCGGCGAGGGCGAGATCTCGCTCGGCGTGCGCGCGCGAGAGTTCCTGCGGCCGGTCGTCGACGATGCGGCACCCGGGCTCTTCGTCGAGTTCGTCGTGCACGACGACGGACCGGGCATGGACGAAGAAACGCGCCAGCGCATCTTCGACCCGTTCTTCACGACCAAGGGCGTGCACGAAGGCACGGGCCTCGGCCTGGCCGTGGTGTACGGCGCCGCCCGCGCCCATGGGGGCTGGGTCGACGTCGACAGCGAGCCCGGGCAGGGCAGCACGTTCCGCGTGGCGATCCCGGCGACGACCGAGAGCGTCGAGCCGGCGGAGCCGACGCCGAGCACGCGCGGCAGCGCAGGGCGCGGTCGGCTGCTCGTGGCCGACGACGAAGAGAAGCTGCGGCAGCTGGTCGCGCGCGTTCTCTCGCGCGCGGGCTACGAGGTGATCGAGGCTGCCGATGGTCGCGAGGCAGTCGAGACGTTCGAAGCCGCCCCCACCGAAGTCGACCTGGTGCTGCTCGACGTGACCATGCCGTTCGTCGACGGCTTCGAAGCGCTGAAGCGCATCCGCGAGATCCGACCCGGAACGCCGGCGATCCTGGTGTCGGGCCTGCTGGGCTTCGACGACCCCGAGCTCTTCGAGCCGCATACCGAGTCGCTCGGCAAGCCCTACGATCTCGGCCAGCTGCAGGCCCTGGTGCAGCGCGTGCTCGACGAAGCGCGCTGAGCGGCGCGCCCGGTCGGGCGCGCTACTTCTTGACGTTCAGCACCTGCGAGGTCGTGAACTCGCGCAGGCCGTCGACGCCGTTCTCGACGCCCATGCCGCTCTCCTTCACGCCGCCGAAGGGCACCATCGGGCTCAGGTCGAAGTGCTGGTTGACCCAGGCCGAGCCCGTTTCGAGTCGCGCCGCCATGTCGGTCGCCTTCTCGACATCGGCGCTCCAAACCGATCCGCCGAGTCCGAACGACGAGTCGTTCGCGCGCCGCACGACGTCGTCGTCGTCGGTGAAGCGGATGATCGGAAGGATCGGCCCGAACGGCTCCTCGTCGACCAGGCGATGGCCGTCGGTCAGATCGGCGACCAGCGTGATGGGGAAGAAGTAGCCCTTGCCTTCCATGGGCTCGCCGCCGGTGAGAAAACGTCCGCCGTCGGCCTTCGCGCTCTCGGCCAGCTCGCACACCTTCTCGAACTGCATGCGGTTCTGAACCGGGCCGTAGTCGGTGCCGTCGGCATCGCCGGGGCCGACCGTCATCGTCGCCGCCTTCTTTGCGAGCGCGTCGCACATGCGGTCGTAGACGTCGTCGTGCACGTACAGGCGCTTGATCGCTCCGCACACCTGCCCGCTGTTCTGGAACGCCATCGCGAAGATCGGCTCGGCGATCGCTTCGACGTCGGCGTCGGCGCGCACGATCGCGGCGTCGTTGCCGCCGAGCTCGAGGGTGATGCGCTTCAGGCTGCCCGACGCGCTCGCCATGATCTTCTTGCCCGTCGGGCCCGAACCCGTGAACGAGATCTTGTGGATGCCGTCGTGCTCGGTCATCCAGCGACCGAGCTCGTCGCCGCCCGTCACGACGTTGAGCACGCCGGCGGGCAGGACCTCGCGGGCGATCTCGCCGAAACGCAGGATCGTGAGCGGGGTGTAGGGCGAGGGCTTGAGGACCATCGTGTTCCCGGTGGCCAGGGCCGGTGCGACCTTCCAGACCGAGAGCACCAGCGGGAAGTTCCACGGCGTGATCGCGCCGACGACGCCGACCGGCTTGCGACGCACCTCGACGCGCTTCGTATCGTCCTCCGAGAGCACCTCGACCGGCAGGTCGGTCGCTGCGACGGCGCGAATCCACATCGCCGAGATGCCGACCTCCATCGCGGCGTTCATCCGGCTCTTGCCCTGCTCGTGGACGAGCAGCTCGGCGAGCTCGGGGAGCGCCGCCTCGACCTTGTCGGCGAGCGCGAGCAGCGCGGTGCGCCGCTCTTCGAGCGCCGTGTCTCGCCAACCGGGGAAGGCCGCGCTCGCGGCCGAGACTGCGCGGTCGAGATCGTCCCGCGCGGCATCGGGCGCGTGGGCGTAGACGGTCTCGGTGGCGGGGTCGATCACTTCGAAGGTCTTGTCGGTGGCGACGGCGGCGCCGTCGATCGTGAGCGTGAAGTCGGACACGTCGGCTCTCCTCGGTCGGGGTCGCCGAATGATGGCGAACCCCGGTCAGGCTTCGCCATCCCGCCTCGCATCGGCCCACACCGCGCGCACCTCGGCGCTCGTTGCGACGAACGCGACCGGCCGAATCGAGTGGCGAAGGGCCGGTTCAGCGAACTCGCCCGGATCTGCGGCGACACAATCCGACACGACCACGACGGGATAGCCCCGGTTCACGGCCTCGATCGCGGTGCCGACGATGCCGACGTTCAGGGACACGCCGACGAGCACGATCTGGCGCGCCCCCAGGTGCTGGAGCGTCACGTCGAGCCCGCTGCCGTGGAAGCCCGTGAGGCCTACGTGTCGCTCGACGACGATGTCGGTCTCGCGTGGAGCGAGGGCGTCGACCACCGGGCCCATGTCGACGGGCGCCGCCGTGTCGCCGCCCACTTCGCGCTGCAGCCGGTGCTCGAGCGGGGTCGCCGCCGGGCGGGGGGCGGCATGCGGGTCGGGGCGGATCGTGGCGTACATCACCGGCACCGATGCGTCGCGCGCGCTCGCGACGAGCACCGCGATGCGGTCGATCACCCCGGCCTCGCGGACGGCCGCGGCGAGCCCAGGCAGCACGCTCGTTTCGCCGACGATGCGCTCCTGGCACTCGAAGACGACGACGGCGGTCTCTTGCGGCGCGAGCAGGGGTGCGAGGTCGATCGGCATGCCGCGATCGTACCGCGCCGCGGCCTGCGGGGTTGCGCGGTGGACCCAGGTCCACGCGCGGCCGTCTCGACTTCGGCGAAGAGGGTGACAGCATGTGTCAGCAGGTCACAGGCGCTGCTGACAGGGCCCTGTCAGCAGTCGGTCCGCAGCCGCGTGCCGTCCGGGCACGGACGTGCCTACACTCCATGGCGTCGGGCCGCGGCGGTCCGGCGTGGAACCCCGGACGCAGGCGCATCTCGCGAGCGTTGCGCGTCGTCCCCACCCCTCGAATGCACCCCGCGCTGTCGGGAGCGAGGAACGAAGGAGACCCCGTGTCGAATCCCACCAACATCGAGATCGGTCAGCAGATCGTCGCCATGAGCAATGACGGCAAGGGCGAGGAAGCCGTCGAGCAGCTCTATGACGAGAAGGTCGTGAGCATCGAGGGCCAGGATGGCGAGGCCATGCCGGCCCGCATGGAGGGGCTCGACGCCGTGCGCCAGAAGGGCGCGTGGTGGTACGAGAACCACGAGATTCACGAGAGCTCGGCGACCGGCCCGTACGCGGGCTTTCGCGACGACCAGTTCGTCGTGCGCTTCAACCTCGATGTGACGTTCAAGCCGACCGGCGAGCGATCGCAGATGGAGGAGGTCGGTCTCTACACCGTGAAGAACGGCAAGGTCGTCCAGGAAGAGTTCCTCTACCTGGCCGGCTGAGGGCAAGCCCGGAGCGCGCGTCAGGGCCCGGCGCGCCAGAACGGGCGCGATCGCATCGTCGACCGGGCGGGGTTCGGTCGGGGACGCGATGCCGCAGGCCTCGGCGACCGCGCACACAGAGCGCCTCCCCGGACCTCGAAGCCGAGGCCAGGGGGGCGTTTGGGCTTGGGGCAGCCAGCCGGGCGGTGGGGTCGCCCCGCTCCGCGCGACGCATCGCGCCCGGGGCTTGCGCCCGAAAATAGTACGCTAACTTACTTTCTGCGGACGCCCCCCGAATCCGCTGCGCCAAGCCTCTTCGCGAGCCGCTTCGGCTCGAGAGCAACCCTTCTCAGTCATCACGGGGCCGGTCCAGGACCGGACCACGCAGCCCGGGCGGATCCGCCCGACAGGAGATCTTCATGTCCGATCAAGACGTCGTCGTCATCGAAGCCGTCCGTTCCCCGATTGGCCGCCGCAAGGGCGGACTCTCGGGCACCCATTCGCTCGATCTGCTGGGGCAGGTCCAGAAGGCGCTCATCGATCGCTCCGGCATCGACCCGATGGAGGTCGGCCAGGTGGTCGGCGGCTGCGTGGGGCAGGTCGGCATGCAGACGATGAACGTGACGCGCGGGGCATGGCTGGCCCAGGGGCTGCCTCTCGAGGCGCCCGCGACGACCGTCGACGCGCAGTGCGGCTCGTCGCAGCAGGCGACGAATCTGGCCTACGGCCTCGTCAAGAGCGGCGTCGTCGACGTCGCCGTCGGCTGCGGCGTCGAGGTGATGAGCCGCGTGCCCATGGGCGCGACGATCCCCAAGGACCCGAACGTCGGCAAGCCGGTGACCAAGGCCTACTGGGATCACCACGAGTGGACCTCGCAGTTCCAGGGCGCCGACATGATCGCGAAGCAGTGGGGCATCACGCGCGAGGACGCCGACGCCTTCGGCGCGCAGAGTCAGGCGCGCGGGGCCGAGGCCTGGGCCGACGATCGCTTCAGCACGCAGATCACGCCGATCACGGCCCCCGAGCTCGATGAGGATCGCAACCCGCTCGAGACGACCACGACGATCACCCGGGACGAGGGCCTGCGCGAGACCAGCGTCGAGAGCCTCGCTGGCCTGCGCACGAACCTGCCCGATGGCGTGCACACCGCTGGCACGTCCTCGCAGATCTCGGACGGCGCCGGTGCGGTGCTGATGATGACCCGCGAGAAGGCCAAGAGCCTGGGGCTCACGCCCAAGGCCACGATCGTCGACAGCTGCCTCACTGGCTCGGATCCGGCGCTGATGCTGACGGGCCCGATCGGCGCGACCCAGCGTCTGCTCGCGCGCAACGACCTGACGATGGGCGACATCGACCTCGTCGAGATCAACGAGGCGTTCGCCTCGGTGGTGCTGGCGTGGGAGAAGGAGCTCAAGCCCGACATGGCGAAGGTGAACCCGAACGGCGGCGCCATCGCCCTCGGCCACCCGCTCGGCGGCACCGGTGCGGTGCTCCTCACCAAGGCCATTCACGAGCTCGCGCGCGTCGACAAGGAGCACGCGATCGTGACCATGTGCTGCGGTGGTGGCCTCGGCACCGGCACCCTGCTGCGCCGCGAGTAGGGCGGGGCGAGCGGCTCGAGATGACGGCGGAGGCCCGCAGCCCCGAGCACGAGCTCGACGCGCCGCCCTGGCAGCGCGTCGAGTCGACGCTCATGGCGACCTCGCGACTCGTGCGCATCGCGTACGACCAGGCCTACGCTGCGCTCGAGCTGAACCTCACCCAGGCGACGCTGCTCGCCTTCGTGTTCGAACGCGGTCCGCTCCGACAGACCCAGCTCGCCAAGGGGCTGGGCGTCGGGCGGGCCGCGACGGGCACCATCGTCGAAGGGCTCGAGCGCCGCGGCCTCGTCGAGCGGGGCACCGATCCCGCCGACCGACGGGCCTGGCTCGTCTCGGTCACCCCGAGCGGCCAGAGTCTCGTCGGGCCGATCAACGAGATCGATCGCGAGGTGCGGGCTGCCCTGCGCCTCGACATCTCGCGGGCCGAGCGTCAGCAGCTCGCGCGGCTGCTCCTGCGCTTGCAGGCGAACGCGGCCCGGGTCGTGGCTGAAGCCCGCTCCTAGCGCCGCACTTCACCGCACGGAGCCACGCTCACGAGCGGGGCGGCGCGTCCCCGTAGCCGAGCTCGCGATGCACGGCGGCGCGGCAGGCGCCGAGCATGCGCGTCGCCAGGGCTTCGTCGCGCAGGCAGCGCGCGAGCGAGACGCCGCCGACGCACGTGGCGATCGCCGCCAGGGCCCGGTCGCGGTCGCCGTCGGTCGAGGCCGCGAGCAGGGCTTCGAATTGATCGGCGAGGTCTCGAAAGCTCGCCGTGTACGCGTCGCGCGTCTGCGTCGAGGCGCGCGCCACGTCGGGCGTGTTCGAAACCAGCGTGCAGCCGCGCGCGATGCGACGCCGATTGCCGGGCGCAAGGTAGTAGTCGATCGCGGCCAGAGCGTCGGAGCAGGCGCGGGCGTCCGACACGGCATCCTGCTCCAGCGCATCGCGCAGCCGCATCGTGAACTCGAACTCCTGCTCGAGCACCCGCCTGAGCAGGTCCTCCTTCGAGCGGAAGTGCGCGTAGAAACCGCCCCGGGTGAGTCCGGCGCCGGCCATGATCTCGTCGATGCCGACGCCCTGGAAGCCACGCGCCCGAAACAGCTTGCCCGCTGATTCGAGGATGCGCCGGCGAGTGTCTGCGACGTGTTCTTCGCTGTATCCCATGCAGATATGTTAGCTGTCATATTTCGTGCGCGGTAGACCTGGGGACTCGGCGGGATGATCCGCCGCAGCAGAGGGCGGCTCCGCCGTCCGAGGAGACCCAGATGGATCGACAGAGAGTGGTCGACGCGTACTACGCGGCCCTGCGCAGCGAGATCGAGCTCGATGCGGTGCCGATGGACGAGGGGCTCGCGTTCGCCAGCCCGATGATGAACCTCGACTCGGCCGCGGCGTTTCGCGGCGCGCTCGGGGGGCTGACCCAGCGGGTGAAGGGGCTCGAGATTCGGCACCAGGCCTGGGATGGCTCGACCGCCGTCACCGTCTATGACTTCGACCTCGGCTTGCCGGACGGGCCGGTGCCCATGGCCGAGGCCGTGACGGTGGCCGACGGCGCGGTGCAGCGCGTCGAGCTGTTGTTCGACAAGGCACGCCTCGCGCCGTGATCCGCGGGCCGAGCCCTCGGCCGCGCGTCAGGCCACCAGCGCCTCGCAGCCCGTGCCGGCGAGGGTCGCGTCGACGAAGGCGCGATCGTCGTCGGCCAGGGCGGCGTACTTCTCGCGCAGCCAGCCCACGCACTTGCGCTGATAGCCGAACGACTTCTGCCAGTACTTCTGGCCGTCGATCTCGCACTCCATCCGCTCGTCGCCGGCGTCGACCGCCGCGGCATTGGCGAGCATGAAGGGGACGTAGGTGCGGCCGATCTCGACCAGCAGGTCGCGCAGGCCTTCGCGTACGGCGTCGCGCCCGTCCCAGCCCGCGTCGCCCGACACCTCGAGCCCCGAGAGGTCTTCGACGACGTCGACCCAGCTCATGACGCGCGGCGCGATCGCGCGCGCCGCGGCCATCGAAGTGGGCTCGACGCCCACCAGCTGGGTCAGCTGGCCGTACAGGCCGAAATCGCCCGCGCCCGGCCGCTCGCCGAGCACGAAGCGGCTCGCGGCCAGCCGGTCGCGCAGGATCGCGAGCAGTCGCTCGTAGCTCTGCATGATGATCGGTCCGCAGACCTCGAGGTCGCCCGTGACGACGCCCGAGAGCCGATCGATCTGGCGCTGGCCGAACGAGCCCCGGAACTGCTCGACGAACGCATCGGGGACCCCGATGTTCCAGAGCGGCAGCACATTGCACGCGTGATCGACGTTCTCGTCGATGCCCCAGCGGTAGAAGAACATCGGCTTCGTCACCCACTCGTCGCCGTAGTCCTCGATCAGGTCGTCGATGAAGGCGATGCCCCCGTCGACCGGGCGCAGGCTTCGCTCGGGGTAGAGCTGTTCGAGCTCGGCCATCTGAAAGGTCGAGTCGCTCACCGCCGTCCAGCCGTCGTCGCCTTCGGGCAACCACATGCCTGGCAGCAGCGGCCGCGGTGTCGGCGGCAGGCCCTTCACGGCAGTCGTGTGCGCCGACAGAAACCGGTGCGGGATCTGTCGGTAGCGCAGGACGGCGCGCATCTTGCGCGAGTAGGGGGAGCCGGGCACGCCGGCGAGCAGGATCGGTCGTTCCATGAGGACCTCGGTGGTGGGCGGTCGCGGTTCGGTTCGGCTCGGACGGCCGCGAGCATCGAGAACGAAGCGTACCCTCCGGCATCGAAGCCGTCAGGCGGATCGGGTCGCCCGGCGGCGCGCTGCGTGCGAGACTCGCTGCAGCGCCCGGTCGGTTCGATCCAGCTGTGCCAGCCAGAAGGAGCCTCGGCCATGAGCGGATTCACACTCGGAATCGTCTCCTTCACGATCCTCGCCGTCACCTCGGTGCTCTGGTTTCGCCGCGCCAACGCTGTGGCCCTCGAGGGCGCGCGCACCCCGTTCGTCGTCGGCTGGGTCGTCGCGGCGGGGCTCGGTGCCTCGGCCCTGACGAGCTCACCCGGCTGGATCGGGGGCCTGCTCGGTGGGCTCGGGCTCGCGGCGGGGGGCTTCTTCACGGTGCTCGTCGCGATCAGCCGCCAGCAGGTGGCGCCCGACGCCGTGCGTGTCGGCACGAAGCTGCCCGACGTCACGGCCCTCGACGACGATGCGAAGCCCTTCACGCTCTCGGGCATCGAGGGGCGGCCGATCCTGCTGAAGTTCTTCCGCGGCCACTGGTGACCCTACTGTGTCGCCGAGTTGCGGCGATGGGAAGAGCTTCGGCCCGAGCTCGACGCGAAGGGCGTTCAGATCGTCACGGTGTGTACTGACTCGCCCGGTGCGATCGCGCGAGGCCGCACGAAGCACGGTCTGAAGGCGATCATGCTCGCCGATCCCGACCTCGAGGTGACCGATCGATTCGGGTTGCGAAATCAGTTGATCCAGACCGGGCCGCCCGGGCGACCCCAGCCGGTGCCGACGACGATTCTCGCGGACGCCTCCGGCACGATCGTCTGGATGGATCAGTCCGAGAACTATCAGCAACGCTCCGATCCCGAGAAGGTTCGCGCCGCACTGCAATCGCATCTCGCGTGACGCCCGTCGCGAGGCTCCCTCGCCCGCGTGGGGGCGCGCCACCCTCGACAGGCGCCCGGGGGGTTCCGCTCGGGCTGGAATCGTCGGTTCCGGCCAGGCCGAGAATCGGTGAGCAGGCGGTGCGCGGCTGCGCGCACGCTGCACGTGATTCGCCCGAGTGCTGCGGTTCCACTGCAGATTGAAGTCCACTTCTGCGCATGACGTGCCGATGAGAGGGCGTACGCAGGAGTCGCTCGAGACGTGCGTCGTCCAACGGACGCGGCGTGTCGATGCGGCTGACGAGGCGTGTGCGCGGCCGACTTCGTTGCGCGTGCCTCGACGGCCACTCGGAGGGTTCGATGGAGACGTCCACGATTCGCAAGTTCGCCGCGGCGGTCGGCGCATGCGCGCTCGCGGGGATCGGCTTCGTGGCGCTGCAGGCGTCGGCGGCGGGGAGCCCGTCGGCCAACGACGTGCAGGCGGCCTATCTCTTCAACTTCGTTCGCTTCGTCGAGTGGCCCGAATCCGCGTTCAGCGACGAGTCGGATCCGGTCAAGATCTGCGTGCTCGGAGACGCATCGTTCACGCAGGTCGCCACCGACAGCATCAACGGCCGGGCCGTCGGCGAGCGCGAGGTCGTCGTGAAGCCCACGCCCAGCGTCCTCGCTTCGCGCGGCTGTCACATCCTCTACGTCGCGGCCGGTCGCAAGGGCGACGAGAGTGAAGTGCTGGCGACCTTCGGCAAGCGCAGCGTCCTCACCGTCTCGGACAACGATGGCTTCGCGAAGCGGGGCGGTGTCGCGAACTTCGTGACGGTCGACGACAAGATCCGCTTCGTGATCAACAAGAAGGCCGCCGATGCGGCGGGGCTGAAGATCAGCTCGCGCCTGCTTCGCATCGCCCAGGTCGTGGAGTAGGAAGTGCCGATGGAAGGCAAGGTCAAGCTCCCTGGGGCGTCGTTCATGGCCTCGACGTCGATTCGCAACCGACTGGTCGTGAGCTACATGCTCACCACCGTCATCGCCCTCGTCCTCGTATCGGGGGCGATCTTCGCGTTTCAGTTCGTCGCGTTTCGCGGCGACATGGTGCGTGAGGGCGAGGTGCTCGCCCGCGTGGTCGGCATGAACTCGTCGGCTGCGCTCCTCTTCAACGACGCACAGACCGCCGAGGAGACGCTCAGCGCCCTCGCGGCACAAGAGCACGTCATGGCCGCCGTGGTCTACGACCAGGGCGGAGAGGCCTTCGCGGGCTATCTGCGATCGGACGTGACCAACTTCGAGGTGCCCCAGGCGCCCCAGGTCGGCAACCGCTTTCATCCGGGCCGGCTCGAGCTGACCGAGCCGATCCTCGTCGACGGCGAGGAGCAGGGCCTGGTGTTCATCCAGATGGATACCGGCCAGCTGACGGCCTTCGCGCGCGTCTTCATGCTGATCGTTGGCGGCGTTCTGCTGGCGGCGCTCGGCTTCTGCTACCTGGGCGCGACCATCATGCGGCGTCAGATCGCGACGCCGATCATCGACCTCGTCGACGGCGCCGGCCGCATGGCCGAGGGCGATCTGTCGGTGCAGGTCGCGGTGGGCTCCGAGGACGAGATCGGCGAGCTCGCCCGGGCGTTCAACCGCATGGCCGGCAGCCTGCGTGGCCTGGTTTCTCAGGTGCGCGAGAACACCCGGGCCGTCGGCGGCGTGACGTCGACCCTCGAGCTCGCCGGCGAGTCGATGGCCAGCGACGCCACGCGACAGGAGCAGGCCGTCGAAGGGACGAGCGAGGCGATCGAGCGCATCCACCACTCGATCAGCGACGTCAACACGAACGTCGAGACTCTCTCGGGCACCGCGATGGAGACCTCGGCGGCGGCGTCGCAGATGGACGTCGCCATCGGCCAGATCGCGACGCACATGGACAGCCTCTCGGAGACCATCGACGCGACCGCGTCCTCGGTCGTCGAGATGACCACGGCCATTCGCGAGATTGCCCAGAGCGCCGACATCCTGAACGGCTCGAGCGAGTCGACGTCGGGCGCGCTGCAGCTGCTGCTCGGCGCCGTCAAGCGCGTCGAGGGCAACGCGCGCGAGACGCATGAGCTCTCGGCCAAGACGGCCGACCAGGCCTCGGAGGGCGTCAAGAGCGTCGACGAGACCGTGCGCGGCATGCAGGAGATCCAGGTCAGCTTCGAGGGCCTCGAGAGGATCATCGTCGATCTGTCCGACAAGTCGGGCTCGATCGGTGAGATCGTCAAGGTCATCGAGGGCGTCGTCGAGCAGACGAATCTGCTCGCCCTCAACGCCGCGATCATCTCGAGCCAGGCCGGCGAGCACGGCCGTGCTTTCGCCGTCGTCGCCGAAGAGGTCCGCAATCTCGCAGAGCGCACCGCCGGGTCGACCCGCGAGATCTCCGAGCTGATCACCGCCGTGCAGGGCGGTGTCGAGGCGGCGGTCGTCGCGATGAACACGGGCAACGATCGCGTGCGCAACGGTGTGGCCCTCTCACGAGAGGCCGGCACGATCCTGCGCGGCATCGGTGAGGCCGCCGAAGAGTCGGCGCGGCGCGTCGACGACATCGTCTCGGCGACCGAGGGGCAGACCCGCGACATCGAGAAGGTCGAAGAGCAGATGACCCAGCTGCGGACGATCGCCGAGCAGCTGAACCGCGGGACGCACGAGCAGGACAACGCGAGTGCCGACATCACGCGCGCCGTCGAGCACATGCGTGACCTCGGCCAGCGAATCAAGCACTCGACCCAGGAACAGCGCAAGGAGAGCGAGCACATCACCCGCAGCGTCGAGGTGGTGGCCTCGCGGATCGAGCAGATCCTCGCGTCGACCAAGGAGCAGGCGAAGCAGGGCGATCAGATCCTGCAGGCGATCCAGGTCTTCCGCGAAGCGGTGGGCGAGAGCAATCACCGCCGGGTCGGAATGCAGGAGAGCCTCGGCGAGCTCTCGGAGCGCGCGCGCGTCCTCGACGAAGAGGTCGGTCGCTTCAACATCTGAGGCCGAAGCGGGCGATGTACCCGCCGGCCGCTGGGTTTGCCTCGACGATTCGGCTCGAACCGCCCGCCCGCCGGAGCCGGGCCCGCGAGCGCTCGATGGGCGTTCGACCCGTCGCTGTCGTCCGTGCCCGCGCGTCTCGGTCCCGCTTCGGCTAGCTTCGGCTCGAAGATGGGGCACGCGAGCGCGCCGCCAGCTGCCCTCCAACCCGCCCTCGATGTACCGCCCATCGCCGCGCGGTCTCGCACACAGCCCTTCTGTGCAGGCCGCCGGTCCCGTGTTCGGGCGGCACCGGGAGCCGATCGAAATGGAGGCCAGCATGTCGGACGAGTACGCGATCGAATCGATCGAGGCGCTGCGCGGGGTGCTCGGTGAGCCCCTGCCCGGTACGGTCGCCAAGGTGACCGACTTCGTCACCGACGAAGCGCGTGAGTACATCGAGCGAGCCCCGTTCGTCGTCGTTTCGACGTCGAACAGCGACGGCCAGCAGGATGCGTCGCCGAAGGGGGACGCGCCGGGCTTCGTCTGGGTCGAAGACGAGCGGACGATCGTGCTGCCCGAGCGCCCCGGTAACAAGCTGGCGTACGGGCTCGTGAACGTGATCGACAACCCGCACGTCGGGCTGCTCTTCATGCTGCCGGGGACGAACGAGACGGTGCGCGTGAACGGTCGGGCCTCGATCACGACCGATCCGGCGACCTGCGAGCGGCTTTCTGCGCGCGGGAAGCCCGCGCTCCTCGCGCTGCGCGTCGAGGTCGACGAGTGCTTCCATCACTGCGCCAAGGCCTTCATCCGCTCGAAGCTCTGGAAGCCCGAGACGTGGGGCGAACGCCTGAAGGTCTCGTTCGGTCAGATGGCGAAGAAGCGGTTCGATCTCGATGACAAGGTCGCCGATCTCGTCGACGAGGCGATCGAGAAGGACTACGCCGAGAATCTCTAGTGCGCCGGCGCCGTGTCGGCATGCTGCCGCTCGATGCGCGCGCGGTACCAGGCCGGCGGGAAGAACGCGAGCAGGAAGGCGACGCTCGCCGTCACGCCCGAAGCGGCGAAGAACGGGATCAGCAGGTCGAGCCAGCGTGAGTCGGCCGCGGGCCAGATCATCGGCGGCACCGAGGTGGCCAGCAGGCAGAGCCCGGCAATGGCTGCGATGGCAAACAGGCGAAACCGATCGGCCACGACCGGATCGGCGAGGCCCAGGCCGAGCCGCTTGCGCATGAACCCGTAGTACCGCAGCGATTCGAAGATCAGCCAGAACGAGCCGGTACAGCGAGCGGTCAGCTCGGAGAGGAAGATGGGCAGCGGCATCTGGCCCGTCGAGAAGCTCCCTGCGAGGTAGAACGCAGCGAACGTCCCCGTGAGCAGCATCGCGATGGCGAAGACGAGGCCGAGGGCCCAGCGGTCGTCGGGGCGGAACACCATCCGAACGAAGAGCGCCTGCAGGATGAAGCCGGCGATGCCGAGCGCCTTGCCGATGGCGAGCAGCGTACCGCTCACCTCGGGCGTGAAGTAGACGTGGCCGCTCATGCCGGCCGCCTCGACGGTCGCGGCGATCGTGCCGCCGACGAAGAGCGAGATGCCGAGCATCAGCTCGGGCCAGGTGCGATTGCGCCGTGCGAGGAAGATGAGGCGGAGCCCGACCGTCGTGATCGTGGCCATGTAGACCGTGCCCGCGACGGCCTGGAGAAGTTGTGCGCCCGACATCGATGTCCCCCGAACGCCTACGCCGTGGCGCGTAGGGTCTTCGTTCGCACGCATCGGCGTGACGGGGCCCGGGGTGAACATCGAAGCGGGGCCCGCGCAAGCGGGGGCATCGCGTCCCGAATTCGGGACACGACCCCGGCCGTGCCGTGGGGAAGGGCACGCGGCGTGCCCGGGCGCTAGATCATCTGGTGGCGAAGCTCGAGGCTCGGCGCGTCGACCGGCTGCAGGCAGCCTTCGAACGTGCGCCCGCGGACGGACGTGAAGCCGAACTCGTTGAACTGCGCCCCGGTCGGTCGACACCGCGCGCTCGCCATGTGGAGCGTGAGCACGCGTCGGTGGCGGTCGGTCTGGTTGCCGCCCGAACGGTGGAGCAGGCGCGTGTTGAAGAGCAGGCAGTCGCCGGCCGGCATCTCCATGTCGAGCGCCGCGGCGTGCTCGACGGCATTGCCTTCGACCTCGGTCGCAGCCAGCGCGCCGAAGTTGATCCCCTCGCGCATCTCGTGCGCGATGACCTCGCGTCGATGCGAGCCCGGCACGATCGAAAGGGTGCCGTTCGTGGCGTCGACGTCGTCGAGGGGGATCCAGACGCCGCAGCACAGATCCTGGGGCTCGAACGGAAAGTAGAGCGCGTCCTGGTGAAACGGATGCACCGAGCTCGCGAGCCGCGGCGGCTTGTAGATGAACATCAGCAGGAAGGCGAGCAGGTCGGGACCGAGCAGGCTCTCGACTGCATCGAGCACCGCCGGCGTGCGCATGAAGTCGCGAAACAGGGGATCGAAGCGATCCGGGTTCATGATCTTCCAGATCGCGTGCTCGGGATCGTCGGGCATGGGGCGCTGGCCCTTGGCGAACGCGATGTCGATGACCCGGCGGTTGGTCGCGTCTTCGGGCAGGTCGCCGAGGGTGATCTCGCGCGCGCGGGCCCGGTAGCGCTCGATCTCGTCGGGCTTCAGCACACCCGGTACCACGACCCACCCGTGCTCGCGGTAGTGGTCGATCTGGTCGGGGCTCAGGCTCGGCACGTCGGCTCTCCACACGCTCGCGGTGTCAGACTCGGCAGATCGGCTCTCCCATCGGGGGCTGCGTCAGGCAAGGGCCGTTTCGTTTCGGATGGATCCGTTTCGCAATCAGGCCTGGCCGAGGATCAGCGCACCGGTCGGGACGCCCACGCCGCTCGAGACCAGTACGTGCTCGACGCCCTCGGGCTGATTGACCGAGGTGCCGCGGACGAGCCGGACCCCCTCGGCGATGTTGTTCACGCCGTGGATGTAGGCCTCGCTGAGCAGCCCGCCATGGGTGTTGTTCGGCAGTCGGCCGTTCACGCCGAGCGAATCCTCGGTCACGAAATCCTTCGCTTCACCCTTGCCACAGAACCCGAACGCTTCGAGCTGCATGAGCACCTCGGGCGTGAACGCGTCGTAGAGGCAGGCGGCGTCGATGTCGTCGGGCCCGAGGCCACTCTGGGCGTAGACCTGCTTCGCCGCGAGCTCCATCTCGGGCAGGAAGGCGAGGTCGTCGCGGTAGAAGCTCGTCATCTGCTCCTGGCCGTCGAAAGAGGCCTGCGCGACGCCGCGAATGACGGCCGCGGGCTGGGCGAGATCCTTCGCGCGCTCGGGCGTAGTGATCACGAGGGCGCAGCCGCCGTCGTCCTCCTGGCAGCAGTCGAAGAGCCGCAGCGGCTCGCACATCATGCGCGACGCGAGGTAGTCGTCCATCGTCATCGTCTTGTGCTGCATCGCGGCGTTCGGGTTGTTGTTGGCGTGCTTGCGCTGGGTGATGGCGACGTGGGCGAGGCTCTCGCTCGTCGCGCCGTACTTGTGCATGTAGAGCTGCGCCTGCAGCGCGATCCAGCTCGCCGGGGTCAGCAGGCCGTAGGGCATGTACCAGGACCAGTGGATCGTGTCGCTCGTGATGATGTTGCCCGAGACGCCCTGGCCCATGCGCTGGCCCGAGCGCCCATTGAGGGCGCGGTAGACCACGACGTTCTTCGCGGCCCCCGTCGCCACGGCCATCGCCGCCTGGTGCACGAGGCCGACCGCGGCGCCGCCGCCGTAGTTGATCTGGCTGAAGAACGTCATGTCGCCGAGGCCGACGGCGCGCGCGACCTCGACCTCGTCGCTCGAATCCATCGTGAAGGTCACGAGCCCGTCGACCTCGTCGGGCGCGAGCCCGGCGTCGCTGATCGCGTTGCGCACGGCCTCGCAGGCGAGCTGCAGCTCACTCACGCCCGAGTTCTTCGTGTAGGCCGTCTGGCCGACGCCGACGATGGCGGCTTCGTTGTGCAGGGAGGTGGGCATCTTCGCTTCTTCTCTCGTTTCTCTGCTTGGTTCTGTTCGTGTCGCGTCTCGACGCGCGGCGCCCCGCCGCTCAGGCGGGCAGCTCGACCGTGAAGGTGGCGGTCACGTGATTGCCCCAGCTGTTGTTGCCCTCGATCTCGATGTCGACCTCGGGCCCCTCGGCGCGGACGATCTTGCCGCGCAGCTTGAGCGTGTCGCCGGGCATGTTCGGGCCGCCGAGCTTGGTCTTGACGCTCTTCACGATGGCGTTCGGGCCGGCCCAGTCGGTGACGTAGCGCGAGCAGAGCCCCTGGGTCGTGAGGATGTTCATGATCACGTCGGGCAGGCCCTGCTTGCGCGCCTCGCCGGCGTCGTGATGCACAGGCGTGTAGTCGCGCGAGGCCATCGCGCCGCCGACGACGAGCGTCGACGTGACGGGGATGTCGAGGTCGGGGAGGGCGAGGCCTTCTTCGACCTGATTCGAGTTCAACGTCTCGGTCATGCAGGGGCTCCTACTTCGCGGCCGGCCGGAACATGGGCAGCTTGAAGCCGTCCTCGTCCTCGTGAATCACCACCTCGACGGGCATGCCGATCGAGACGTCTTCGGGGGCGCACTCGATCACGTTCGAGGCGATGCGCTCTCCCTCTTCGAGATCGATCAGGGCGCCGACGAGCGGGTACTCGTAGCCGGGGATCTGCGGCGAGTGCATGATCGTGAACGTGTGCACGGTGCCCTTGCCGCTGGCATCGATCGAGTCGTACGCCAGGCTGCCGCAGGCGTCGCACATCGGCCGGGGCGGATGGCGCAGCTTGCCGCAGTCGCTGCAGCGCTGGATCGGCAGCACGCCGTCTTCGGCGACGCGCTCCCACCACCAGCCATTGTCGTGCGCCATCGGCGGCTTGATGCGCGACGGCTTGGCCGGCATCGCGTCGGCCCCCGCGTCGTCGCTCGCAGCGGCCTGCGCCTGCGCGGGCTTGAACTTGAGCACGCGAAAGGTCATCCAGCCGAGCGGCTCGCCGTGCTGGTCCTCGAACACGGTGCGGGTCGTGATGAAGTATCCGATGCCCGCGCCGGTCGCCTTCTCGTCGCTGATCTCTTCGATGAAGGTCTGCGCGTGCACCTCGTCGCCGACCTTCAGGTAGCGCTCGTAGTGCTCCTCGGTATTCGTCCCGAGCACGCCCGTGTAGCCGGCGTCGGTCAGCACCTTGTGCAGGCGATGCTGCTCGTTGCGGGGCACGTCGTAGCCTTCGTGCATGACCCAGCCCTCCATCACCCAGGCCTGGAGCATCGTGGGCGGCGCGACGATCTCGCCGTGCACGGTGCCCGCCGCGGTCTCGTCGGAGAGATAAGCGGGGTGCGCCTCGCCCATGGCGTCGCACCACTGGCGGATCATCGGGGCATTGACGGGGTCGCGGCCGGGCGCCTTCGGCGCGATCGGCTTGCCGACGAAGCTTCGCAGCTCGGCTTCGAGGGCTTCCTTCTTGCTCTGGGACATGGGGGTCTTTCGGCAGGGCCGCCTCGTCCGAACGAGGCCGGCGAAGGCGAGGCGAAACGGCTGTGAGAGATAGGAGACGCTGCGTCTCGTATCGAGGCAATGTCCCTCAGGATCGGGGGCGACGCAACGTGCCCACGCGGTCGGCTCGAGCCGGGCGCCGGCTTTGCCTACCCGGTTGAGGAAGCTTCGCCGCACGCTGCTGGCGGGGCCACGGTGCCTGGCGCAGCCTACGCGCAAGCGGCCTGGGCCGGAGGGGGAGAGGGCATGCATCATCGGGGAACGTCGGTCTTCTTGGCGCTGCTCGTCGGTTGGGGCGCCGCGACCGCAGGCGCCCAGGAGCCGAGTGCAACCGCGCCGAGCTCGCGGTACGAGGCGGCGAAGGGTGCCTATGTCCAGGGCGGGTTCGCGGCGTCGCAGACGAACTTCGACACGGCGACGATCCAGATCGATCCGCTGCTCGGCTTCACGGTCGCCCAGGGCTATCGCTTCTCGAGCTGGCTGGCCGCCGACGTCGAGTTCTTCTGGGCGAAGCGCAGCCAGGGGAGCGGCGAGGCGAAGCAGTTCGCGCTGACGCTGAATGGCAAGATCTATCCCGTGGCGCTCTTCGGGTCGGACGCGCTCGATGCGCTGCAGCCCTACGTCGTCACCGGGCTCGGCGGGGGTCGCACCGAGTCGGCCGGGCCGGGCGGAGGCAACGGTCCGCAGCAGAGCACGTTCGTGTTTCGTCTCGGGGCGGGCGTCGACTGGTGGATGGCCGACGCGTTCGGCCTCTACGGCGAGGGCAGCATGCTGGTGACGCCGGGCACGAAGGATTGGCTCACGTCGGGCGGCGGGCTCACGGGCCTCGGCCAGGTCGGGTTCAAGTTTCGCTTCTAGCGCCGGCGTCGCGGCGCGGCCGACCCGCGAGCCGAATCGGTTGGAGATCGTGCCTGGCTGATTCGTAGGGATTCCCTCCCTCGCCGCGCGACCAAGGTGGGCGACTCGGCCCACGAATTCGCTGACTGTGTGAACTCGAACGATGTTTTGGAACTGGCGATGTGACGAAAAGACGCTTCGTTTCGTAGCGTCGAGGTTCGTTCTCCGTCAGAATTCGCGCGGTCCCTCAGGGCGTCCAGCGAGTCGGATGCGGCGCATGTGGGGACGACGCCACTCGGCGCGGGGCTTCTTCAGTCGGCCTCACCTGGGTGAACGGGTACTGACAACTCCAATCTCGGGGGGATCGACGATGCGATCGATCATCATGGGCGCCGTGGTGGCGCTGCTGATCGCGCTGCCGCTGGCCGGCGCGCAGGCACAGGACAAGAACAAGGCCGCAGGGACGAAGTACGAAGCCGCCAAGGGCCTGTACGCCTATGGCGGTCTGGCCGTCGCGAAGACGAACTTCGGGGGCGGCGATGCGAACGTCGGCTTCAACATCGGTGGGGGCTATCGCTTCATCCACTGGCTCGGCGCCGACGTCGACCTGTACTGGGGCGGGCGCGACCAGGGCCCGTTCAAGTCGCGACAGTGGGGCCTGACTTTCAACGGCAAGCTGTATCCGATCGGACTGTTCTCGCCGAAGACGCTGCAGTCGTTCCAACCCTACATCGTGACCGGCATGGGTGGCGGCGGTGGCGGCGTGAAGAACGGCCCGTCGACCGGCACGTTCATCTACCGCCTCGGAGTAGGCCTCGACTGGATGCTCACGGACCACCTGGGGCTCTACACCGACGCCAGCCTCAACGCGACGCCTGGCTTCAAGACGGGCGGCGTCGGCGGTGCGACTGGCGTCTACACGCTCGGCGGCAAGTTCACCTTCTAGCTGAGCGAACTTGCGGATCCGTCTTGGATCCATCGAATCACGAACGCCCCTCCGGCCCTCGAGGCGGGAGGGGCGTTCTCGTTTCGCGGTCTTCCGAACGATGCGCTCAGAGCGGGTCGAGTGGATTCGGCGCGTCGCCCGACGCTCGGTCGTACGCCACGCCGCGGTCGAAGAGCCGCGCGTACGCCGCGGTGATCGGCTCGATGTCGAACGCCTCGGCGCGCGGGATGCCGGCCTCGACCCGCTCCTTCGCGGTCTCGGGATGCGCGAGCAGCTCGTCGAGTGCCTTTGCGAGCGCGGCCGCGTCGTCGGGCGGAACGACCCAACCCTCTCGCCCATCGCGCACGATCTCGCCCGGGCCGAAGTCGCAGTCGCTGATCACGACCGGTGTTTCGCACGCCAGCGCTTCGACGACGACGTGCCCGAAGCCCTCCCACCGTGAAGGCAGGCAGAACGCGTCGGCGCGGGCCATGATCGACCACGGGTTCGCCTGAAAGCCGGCGAACACCACGCGATCGCGCACCCCGAGCTCGCTTGCGAGTCGCTCGAGCGCCGCCTGCTCGGGCCCGACGCCGCAGACGACGAGCGAAACGCCCCGATCGTCGAGCTCGGCGAGGGCGCGAATCAGCAGATCGACGCCTTTCTGCACGGCGAGGCGACCCACGGCGGCGATGAAGCGACTTGGCAGCGCAAGCGTCGGCGCCTCGCGCGCCCGCTCGCGCACGCGCGCGACGTCGGTCGGGTTGCCGATCACCTGGATCGACGCTTCGGCGATCTGGTAGTCGCGCACGAGGCAATCGCCCACGCCCCGCGACGGCACGAGCACGACGTCGGCCGACCGGTAGGTCCAGCGAAACAGCGCTTCGATCACACGCAGGAGTGTCGGCTGGGGATACGCCTCTTCGAGCACCACCTTGGCGTTGTTGCCGTCGCGCACGATCCAGAACGGCCGCACCCGGCGCGGCAGCAGGGCGAGCGCGACGCGCATCGGGATGCTGATGTCGGCCATGCTCGTCATGACGACGTCGGGTCGCTCGGCCCACAACAGCCGCATCATCTGCGGCACCTGCAGCAGGGCGCGCTGGGGACTGTCGAGGGGGCAGCGGCGCGCGAGCGCGCGCAGCCACGCACCGGGCGGCAGCATGTAGTCGCGGTGCTCGGGCGCATCGAGGTACTCGCCGCGCGCGTCCATCAGCACGATCTCGACGTCGAGGGCGCTGCCCTCGAGCGCGCGCCGCACGTTGAGGCTGGTGCGCTCGGCGCCCCCGCCGCGCAGGTCGGGCAGGATCAGCAGGACGCGCTTCGGTCGGTCGGTTCGTCGGGCGTCGTCTCGCTGGGCGGCCAAGTGGGCTCCGTGCGGTGGGTCGGTGCGTCGTCCCGGCTTCGCATCGCGCAAGGGGCGAGCCCGGTCGGGCGGCGAGCGTCCCGGCCCCGCTCCGAGACTCGGCTAGGATACCCGGCGTTCCGGTTGCGTCCGCCCTCGAATCCGGTCTGCGTCGATCTCCACGGGTCGTGCGGCCGCGAAGCCCCTGCGAGCTCATGCCCGACATTCACGTACGTAGACTCGGTGAAGACGACGTGCCCGCCGCGGCGGCCATGACGGCCGGCATCTTCGCGAGCACCGAAGACGAACGCGCGGGCATGACCAAGCTGCTCGACGCGGCCTACCGCACGTGCCCCTACATGCCGCCGTCGCTGTGCTGGGGCGCCTTCGACGGTGACCGGCTCGCCGCGAAGTGGCAGATCCTCGACTTCTCGGTGCGGGTGGCGGGCAACGTGCTGCGCGTCGCCGGCATCCAGGGGGTCGTCGCTTCACCCGACGAGAACTTCAAGGGCTATCCGGCGCTGATCGCGCGCCAGGCCATCGGTGACGTCGTCGCCGAGGGCTTCACGATGGTGATGGGCTTCGCGCAGCGCGGGGGGCTCTACGTCAAGCTCGGGGGTGTCCCCATCGCGCCCGAGTACCGCATCGACCTCGACGCGCGGGCGGTGCCACCGCTGCCCGCTGCCGACGACCCCTTTCGGCTGCTCGAGAGCGAAGACGACGTCGCCTTCGTGCTCGATGTCTACAACGAGACGAATGCCGGGCGCAGCGGCACCTTCGTGCGCACGCCCGAGTACTGGCCGTGGATGGTGCGCAAGCCCGATACGCACTGGATCACCGACGACGGCTACATCGGCGTGATCGAGACCGAGAACGAGCTCGAGCTGAAGGAGGTCGGCGCCCGCGACCCGGCCTTCTACGACCTTGCCGCGCGCAAGCTGAGCGCACTCGCGCGAGCCGCCGGGCATGCGCGCATCTGGGGCCGCATTCCGCCCGATCACCCCTTCTGCGACGTGGCCCGGCGCTATGGCATCGAGCTGAGGACGCGGGTGCCGAAGCGCTCGGGCTGCATGGGCATGGTGCTCGACCCGGCGAGCTTCGTCGCGGCGGTGCGGCCCGGCCTCGATGCGCGTTCGAAGGAGCTCGCGCTGCCGCCGCTGGCGCTCGCCTTTGGCGGCTCGGGCTTCGACGAGACGTTGGCCCTCGACGGGGTCGGCTCGGGTGCGCGACGCGACGTGCAGCTCGCCGTGCCCGCGTCGGTGCTGCTGCAGTGGTGCTTCGGCTTTCGCTCGGTGACGTCGGCGCTCGTCGAACACGCGGCGCCGGCTGTGCCAGCCGACCTCGAGCTGCTCGACGCGCTCTTCCCGACCGGCACCCCGTTCACCTGGGGCTCCGATCGCTACTGAGCGACTTTCGCGTCGCGGCCTGCAGAGCGGCTGGGGAGTCTCTGCAGAGCTCGCCCCCCCCGATGCCAGAAGAGCGCTGGGAGGTGAAGTCGATGGCTGATCAGACAACGTTCGCGGCTGAGACTTGGAACCGGAAGGGCAAGGGGACGCATCGCGAGCGCTTCCCGGCCGAGAGTGCTGCGCTCTGACCAAAGCGTCCCGAGGCCGGGGCAGGCGGGGGTACCGCGCGCAGTTCGCAGGCGCGACGTGCGCCACATCCGAGCTTCCCAGGCGGGTCGCGCCGAGAATGTCTGAGCACGGTACCCCCGCCTGCCCCGGCCCTGGCACAGCGGACCGTGCAAAGGTTCCCTAGCCAGCCTTGCGCTTCGGCCCGCGCAGCAGCGCCTCCTGCGCCACCGTCGCCGCCTGAGTCCCGTGACGATCGAAGAGCATCCCCGTCGCGAGGCCCCGCGTGCGCAGCATGCCATGGCCGAGCATGTCGACGAGCACCCAGTCGTCCGCACGAATCGGCCGGTGAAACCAGACCGCGTGATCGAGGCTCGCGCCCATGAAGCCCTCGTCGTCGTGTTTCGCCTCGGGGTGCGAAGCGTAGACCGCGCCGACGGCGTTCATGTCGGTGAGATAGGCGAGGGCGCAGGCCAGCAGACGCGGGTCGTCGTCGAGCGGGTGCGCGAACTTGGTCCAGATGCGTGAGCGCGGCGGGGCGTCGGGCGTGTCGACCTGGGCTCGGACGAGGCCGGCGTCCCAGTCCTGCTTCAGGTCTTCGGGCGCCGGCACGTCGGCCGGAAACTCGTTCGGCTGCGTCTCGGGGCCGTCTTCGGCGACCTGGAACGAGCAGCCGAGCGTCAGGATCGCGCCGCCGCTCTGGCGCGCGCTCACCCGCCGCGTCGTGAACGAGCGCCCGTTGCGCACCCGATCGACCTCGTAGCGCACCGGCTCACCGAGCTCGCCGCCGAGGATGAAGTAGGCGTGCAGCGAGTGGACCGAGAAGCGGGGATCGACCGTCTGCGTCGCGGCCCAGAGCGCCTGGGCGACCACGAGGCCGCCGTAGATGCGACCCCATTCGTAGTGGGGGCTCTCGCCGACGAAGGTATCCGGGCCATGCGGCTCGAGGTCGAAGATGCGCGCGAGTTCGAGGGGCTCCTGCTCCATGGCGCGCGAGCGTAGCGCGCGCCCCTTGCGTCGCAGCGTCCATCCACGGCCTGGAAGCGACGCTCGTCGACGTTCGCGAGCCCGAATGCACGAAGCCGCCGACCGGCTCGGGGCCGGACGGCGGCTTCGACGTTCGATGGGCCGGGCTAGAAGCGGTAGATCAGCTTCGCGCCGAGCGTCGAGTAGTCGAACCCGCGCAGCCCCCCGCCCGGCAGGAAGACCGCGGCGTCTGCGCCGAGCGCGATGCTCTCGGACAGGTAGAGGTCGAAGCCCCCGTTGAACATGATGGTGCCGCCGTACTCGTTGAACTCGCTGAGCACGGCGCCCGACGGATCGCGCAGCTTCGTGCGCCCACCCGATGCGCCGACCGCGAGGCCGGCGTAGGGCTGGATCTTGCCGGTGAGGAAGAAGACGCGACCGCCGAGGAGCGCGCTCCACATCTGCAGCTTGTCCCACTCGGCTCCCAGGTCGGGGTTCGAGATGGCAAAGCCGTCGGCCCACACGAACGTCGCGTCGATCGAGAAGTGCGGATGCACGCGGTAGCCGATGCCGCCCGACAGGCCGACCGACGGGTCGATGTCGTACCCCGAGTTCACGTCGAAGAGCTCGGGGGCCCAGAAGGCGCCGCCCGACAGGTAGAGGCCGTTTCGAGCGAAGCGCTTCTTGTGCTTCTCCTTGTACTCCTCGAGCTCTTCCATCGCCTTGCGGGCCTGCGCGGCCGCCTGCTCGGCCTTCTCCATCGCGCGGTCGAGGTCTTCGCGCGTGACCTCGTCTTCGGCGGGGGCGGCCG
Source organism: Myxococcota bacterium (assembly GCA_965250285.1). Taxonomy (GTDB): domain Bacteria; phylum Myxococcota_A; class UBA9160; order UBA9160; family UBA4427; genus CAYYSY01. The sequence goes on along the minus strand of OZ252299.1, from coordinate 2,305,469 downwards.
AGCTCGACTTCGTGACGACGACGGGCGTGGGCGCGGGCGGCGGCGTCGCCGCGGGCGTCGGCGGCGGGGCCGGAGCCGGGGCCGGGGGCGCGACCGGAGCCGGCGGCGGACCGGGCTGCGCGATGATCGATGAAGAGGGCGGCGCCGAGACCGGCGGCGTCGTCGCGGGCGCGGGCTGCGCGGGCGTGCTCGCGCTCTCGATCGCGGACTTCGCCTGAGCGGCGTGGGCCTGGGCGGCTGCGGCGGCCTGCTCGGCCGCGGCCGCGGCCTGCTGTGCGTCGTACGCCGCCGCCTTCAGCTCGACGAGCGACGGGCCCTGGCTCGCGGGTGCGGGCGTGGGCGTGGGCGCGGGCGCAGGCTGCGCCGCGTCTTGTGCGAGCGCGACCCCGACGGAGCAGAGCCACACGAGTAGCGCCGTGCTTAAGACGCGTTGCGCTGTCGAAGAGTCGTGGATGCGAAGGGCAGGAGAAAGAGCAAAACGAATCGGCTTCGGCATGGTGCACCTCGGGCGGCTCTGGACGGCCGCGATCTCGGCGTCCCTCCCACCCTCGTTGCTGTGATGCCGGTCGACTTCGAAGTGTGTTCGAAACTCGAGCCGAAGGGTGGGGGGATCCTTCCGCAGTCGTTCAATCTAGCATGCGGGATCACGGAAGCGGAAACCGATCGCTCAGCGGTGTGTCATTCCGTTCGAGTTGGCTCACCGGGCCAGGAACGAGCGTTCGGTACGGTCGCGTGGCTGCCCGCGTCTCCATCCCCCTCCGCGCGTCTGCGGGCCGGAGCGTCGATCCTGCGGCGCCTGAGCGCGCGCGTCCCGGAATCGGGACAAGCCCCGTCTTGTTCGAAGCCGACGACGCGGCCGAGCCGCACCACCATGCCGCGACGGCCGCAGCCATTCGTCGCGGCGCGTCCGGGCCCGGCGCGCGATCGATTCGGCTCCAGAAAGCCGCTCGGCTGGCCGAACTCGACCGAGGCGAAGGCGAGCCGCCGTCGAAGGCGCATCGTCCGAAGAGGGGTCGGCCATGAAGCTCTTCATGATGATGGCGTTCCTGATCAGCCTGATCGGGACGCTCGTGCTCGGCGCGCGACTCGTCGCGGCGGGCATCCGCAACCGCGCGACCCCCGAGCTCACGTACGGCGCAGCGCTCTGCGTCTCGGGCATGGGCTCGATCATCCGCGTCGTCGTCTACGGCATCGTCGGCGTCAGCGAGGACACGCGCAGTGCGGTGATCTTCGCGTCGTGTTTTTCGGTGGGGACGGTCGCCATCATGACGACCGGGATCCGGCTGATCTATCACCCGCGGAGCCGGTGGCCCTGGGCCTTGCAGGCGAGCATCGTCGCCCTCTCGCTCGTCGGTACGTTCCACATCGCGACCTCGCCGATCGCGATTCAGGTTCGTCCGTTCGAACAGCTGCTGAACGATGTCGCGAGCACCTGCATGTTGATCTGGGGCGCGGCCGAGGGCTTCGCCTACTGGGGCAAGCTGCGGCGTCGACTCGAGCTCGGGCTCGTCGAGCCGCTCGTCGTCGAACGGTTTCGTGTCTGGGGGCTGGGCTTTGCCGTCGGTGCGTGTGCCTCGGCGACGCTGTGGGCGACGCCGCTCCTCATGGGCGTCCGCATCATCGACATCTGGTGGATCTCGACGGCCGCAAACCTCATGCTCGTCGCGATGACCGTCCTGACCTGGATCGCGTTCTACCCGCCCGAGCGCTACCGGCGCTGGGTCGAGGCGCGAATGCCCGCGAGCTGACGAAGCCGGGCCGGGGCGATGGCTCGAACCGGCGCTCCGGCGTCTCGATCCGAACCGACGATCAGAACTGAATGAAGATGGTCATGCCCGCCCCCGGCTCGGGGTCTTCGGGCGTGCGCGGCGTCTCGCCGATCATGACCGGCCGAAACGGCAGGCGGCGAAGCCGCTCGGTGATGCGCTGCATCAGGGTCGGCCGGGCCCTGTCCTCGGTCGCGGCCGCGCCATGAAGCACGGTCTCGACCTGGGGCGAAGCCGGCGCTTCGAGCGCCGCGTCGCCCAGGGGCGCTGCCGTCTCGGGGGAGAACCCGAACGCAGGCGTCGCGCAGGCGAGCAGCAACGCGCCGGCAGCGATCCAAGAGCGGCCGTGTGCGCGCATGCGATGGGTGTGATTCGACATCGGGGCTCTCCCGCCGACAACGTCGTGCCGGCGATCCCGAACTCAACGGCAGCTCGGCCGCGAAGAAAAGCGGAACCCGCCACAGAGCCCCGGAATTCGTTCGGCGGAAGGCCCGCGAGGGTCCAATCCTGAACGGGATTGGACGCGGGATGTAGGTGCGTCCAAACCGGATGCGTGCGGCCGAAGCATGGCTGCAGGTGAGTTGCCGATGAGCGCGCGCGCCGCCAGGCGGCCCCCGACACGTTCAGGCGTCGTCCGCCTTCCACGTCAACACGTCGCCGCCCTGACCCATCAGCACGCTGCCGGGGAAGACGCGCAGCCGCCACGGGATCAGCTCGAGTGCCGCGAAGGCGTCGTCGCTCGGCTTCTCCCACCCGGGGATGATCGCGGGGTCGTAGCCGACCGGCGGCGGCGTCTCTTCGAAGAGCCGCCAGATGCGCTCGCGTGTCTCGAGGTCGAAGTGCCAGACCGCTCGACACTCGGCGACGCACGTGTCCTGATCCGGCGTCCAGTAGTTGATCGACACGTGGGGCGAGTGCTCGAGGTGCGCGCGCTTGAGGGGCGTCGGTCCCGTTGCGACCCAACCGCCGAGGCGCGTGCCGTCCCAATGCCAGATCGGATGCAGCACGCGACTGCGCGGACGATCGCGGCGGTCGATGGTGGCCACGCTCGCCCACACGATCTTGTGGGCCATTTCGACGAAGGCGGGGGCGACTTGTTCGAGCGACTGCATGGGGGCTCCTCGGGTCCGATCCGACCGGTGAATGGAAGCGAAGTACCGCGAAGCGTAGTGCAGGGCAGGTGCCCAGGGCGGGGGGAGGTCGCTACTCTCGCGGGTCCTGCGGTGTGCCACAGCTCGCGACGGGTCGACTGCGCCGGGTTGCGCGCGGGCGCCATGAAATGAGGAGCGTCGATGCCCTTCGAGTTCGTCGAGTTCGAGGCTGCGCGAGACCGGTCGGGTCTGCGCATGGTGGTCGTGCCGGGCGTGCCGAGCCCATGGGGCGAGGCGGCGAAGGGCATCCTGCACATCAAGGCGATTCCGTGGGTCGCGGTGAAGCTCGACCAGTCGAACGCTTCGCTCCTCGACTGGATCGGCAGCACGAGCGGCCCCGTTGCGATGTACGAGCAGGAGCCCCCGCGCGCGGGCTGGGCCGAGATCCTGCTGCTGGCCGAGCGACTCGCGCCCGAGCCCGCGCTGTTGCCGGCCGATGCCGAGACCCGCGCCATGGCCTTCGGCTTGTCGCACGAGATCTGCGGCGAGCTCGGCCTCGGTTGGATGCGGCGCCTGTCTTCGGTGCACACCGGGTTGCAGGGCGAGCTGGGGTTTCCGCCGCCGGTCGCCAGGTATCTCGCCGACAAGTACGGCTACCGCGAGGGGGAGGCGAGCGGCCTGACCGCGCGCATCGTCGGTTTGCTCGAGATGCTCGCGCGGCGACTGCACGCCCAGCGCGACGCCGGCTCGAAGCACTATCTGGGCGATGCGCTCAGCTGTGTCGACATCTACTCGGCGGCGTTCATGGCGCTCTTCGACCCGCTCCCCGACGAGCACTGTCCGATGGCCCCGGCCATGCGCGCTGCGTTCGGGGCGATGGACGATGCGACCCGCGCCGCCCTCGACCCGATTCTGCTCGAACATCGTGACCACGTGTACCAGGCGCACCTCGAGCTTCCGCTGAAGCTCGCCTGAGCAACACCAAGAGCCACGACACAGGAGGATCCATGCAGGAGCTGAACGGAAAGGTCGCGTTCGTGACCGGCGGCGCGAGCGGCATCGGGTTGGCGATCGCGCGCAGTCTGGCCGCACGCGGGGTCGCCGTGGCCGTGGCCGACATCGACGGCGCGGCGGCCGATGCGGCGGTGAAGGCGTTGCAGAAAAACGGCGCGACCGCGTTTGCCGTCGAGTGCGACGTGACGAGCCAGGAGAGCATCGAGCGCGCGGCCGATGCGGCGCGCGATGCGCTCGGGGCGGTCCACATCGTCGTCAACAACGCGGGCGCCTTCACCGTGGGCGCCCTCGAAGACTCGAGCCATAGCGACTGGGAATGGATCCTCGACCTCAACGTGCACGGCGTCGTCAACGGTCTCCGCGTCTTCCTGCCGCGGCTCAAGGCGCTCGGCGAGCCGACGCACGTCGTGAACACGGCATCGGTGTCGGGGCATATCCCGGTGGCCGGTCTCTCGATCTACACCGCGTCGAAGCACGCCGTGGTCGGACTGACCGAGTGCCTGCGGCTCGAGCTCGCCGACACGCAGGTGGGGCTCTCTCTGCTGTGCCCCGGCATCGTGAAGACGTCTCTGCTCGAAACCAGTCCACGACACCGACCGGAGCGCTACGGCGGCGCGGGAGACGGGGTGGGTCCGATGGGGGCGGTGATCGAGAGTGGCACCGACCCGGCCGACGTCGGCGAGCAGGTGGCCCGTGCCATCGAGCAGGGCGACTTCTACGTGTTCACGCATCCGCCGCTGCGGCCGGCCTTCGAGGCGCGCTGGGGCGAGATCCTGAAGAGCTACGGCGGCTAGGGAACCTCTGGCCAGTTGGCCCTGGCACGGCCGACTGGCCAGAGGTTCCCTAGGCGCTCCCGGCTTCGTTCGCCGTCTCGGCGCGCTTGCGCGCCTTCTTGATCGCCTTGCCGAGCTGCTTTCGGACGATCTCGACGACCTCGAGACGCGCGGCGCGCTTCTGCTCGGCGGCGATCAGATGCCATGGACAGGCGCGCGTGCTCGTGCGGCCCACCATGTCGTCGACCGCGATCTCGTAATCTTCCCAGCGCGCGCGATTCCGATAGTCCTCGTCGGTGATCTTGTACTTCTTGTACGGTGTCTGCTCGCGCGCCTCGAAGCGGCGCAGCTGCTCTTGCGGACTCAGGTGCAGCCAGAACTTGAGCACGAGCGTGTTCGCGTCGACGAGCTGTGATTCGAAATCGCGAATCTCCTCGAACGCACGCTGCCACTCGTCCTCACTCGCGAGGCCCTCGACGCGCTCGACGAGCACGCGGCCGTACCAGCTGCGATCGAACACCGTCATGCGACCCGCGCGCGGCAGCTGCTGCCAAAAGCGCCAGAGGTAGTGGTGGGCCTTCTCTTCGGGGGTCGGCGCTGCGATCGGCACGACGTGATAGAGGCGCGGATCGACCGGCTGGCAGACCCGTCGAATCGTGCCGCCCTTGCCGGCGGCGTCCCAGCCCTCGAAGACGAGCACGGTCGAGACGCCCACGTCTTCGGCCTCGGTGAACAGCGCATCGAGCTTCGCCTGGTTCTTCGCGAACTTCTCGGCGTACTTGTCCTTCGACACGCGCCGCTCGAGGTCGACCGAGTCGAGCACGCGGCGCGGTCGACTCTCGTCTTCGTCGCCGCGCGGATCGGGGTTGACATCGCTCGGCCGCGCCACGGGCATGGGCACGCGCGAGGGGTCGAGCGGCGGCAGGTCGACCTCGTCGATGCGCTCAGTGAGCCCCGACAAGACGCGCCGCGCCGTCTCGAGACCGGCATACAGGGGATCGGTGCTCTCGACGACGAACCACGGGGCGAGGCCCGTGCTGGTGCCGGCGACGATGCGCTCGGCGAGCGCGATGGCGGGTTCGTAGTGCTCGTAGAGCTGCTCGACCTGCTCGCCCAGCCGCCAGCGGGGCTGGTGGTCGGCAATGCCGCTCTCGAGGCGCTTGCCCAGCTCCTTGCGCGGCAGGTGGTACCAGAACTTCATCAGCAGCGTGCCGTCGTTCACGAGCGTGCGCTCGAACGCGCGGATGCGACGGATGTCGTCTTCGAGGCCCGCTTCGTCCGATTCGCCGGTCGCGACGCGCTGTATCGCTTCGTGCATCCAGCTGTGTGCGAACACGGCCGTGCGTCCGGCGGGCGGCAGCCGGCTCCAGTAGCGCCAGTCGCGGGGCCGCACCCGTTCGCCCTCGGTGGGCGGACCGAGGACGTGGGTCTTCACGTAGCGCCCGTCGAGCCAGTCGTTGATGCCCTGCAGGACGAGGTTGCACGCGAGGCGATCGTCGCCATCGACGAGCAGGACGACCGGGAACCCGGCACGGCGGAGGTCGAACTGCGCGTTCAGCAGGTCGACGCGCAGCTCGGTGACCTCGGCCTCGAAGGTCTCGGGGTCGACGCGACGTCCCGTCTCGGCGGCGGCGAACATCGGTGGGCTGGGCTCCAGGCTGGTGCGTCGTCGACGCGAGGGCGGGCTCGGTGGCGCAGTCGATCGGGCCAAGCCAGCGCCCGGCTCGGCTGCTCGGCATCGCGTTCGCGGCGCGACGGGTCGACGCGCGACGGGGCTCGATCAGACTAGCAACGCCAGGCATCGCGAGTGGCGTCGATTGCCTGGCCGCGCCGCGACGTGCCCCGGCGCGATCCGTCGATCCGCCGCGCGAGTTGCCGGCGTGTTGCCGGTGCGTGATCGAGCGATGTGCGAGGCGTCACGCTGGGGGCAGCCTCGGCGGCTCAGGGCGTTCTCGAAGGCCGCTTCGGGGTTCAGCCTCATTCCCGGCCGGACGATGCGTTGGCGAACGAGAAGATGACGCGACCGTCGTGGCCCGGTGGGGCGGCGGGGCGGAGGTGTACACGCACGTGGGTCTGCTCGACCGCATCCGGGGTGACGGAGCCCCCTCGAAGACCGCCGAGGGTCCGGGCGCCGGCATCGCCGACCGCCTGGGTTCGATCGCGCGGCGCGGGGGCGAGTTCGCCGGGCGCGTGGCCGACGGCGTGAAGGACGTGACGCCGAAGCGCATCCTCCGCGACGCCATCGACGCTCAGGCCCGCGGCAATCTCGGCGCGGCGTACTTCCTGGCGCGCGAGTCCGTCGAGGCCGAGCCGGGTGACCCCGAGGCCGACGCTTTTTTCTGGGACGTGGCCATCGAGTTCGGTGAACCCGGTGCGGCCACCGAGTCGGCCGCGCGGCTCGTCCATCATCACGCGGGGCAGGGCGCGACGGTGCTCGCGGCCCAGTTCTTCCGCGAGCTCGTGAGCGTGAGTGAGCCTGCGCTGGTCGAGCCCCAGGTGCTGGTGCGCATGTTGCCCGACCTCGTCGAGGGGTTCGAGACCGCACGGGCCGAGGCCGATGCACCGCCACGCGAGCTCGGTTCGGATGCGCCCGGTGCCTCGCACGCGGCGCGCATCGCGCCCGATCCCGAGGCGCATCGCGCCGCCATCCTCGCCGCGCTGCGCATGTGCGTGCATCCCGAGAACACCGAGCTCTCGCCGGGTCTGGCGATGCGGGTCGCCGAGCTCGCGCGCCCCTTCGACGAATCGGTCTCCCTCGCGGCCGCGCATCAGGCACTCACCGTCGAGGACATCCACGAGGCGAAGCGCGCGAAGCTCGTGGCGCTGATTCGCGAGCTCGATCCCGATGCCGAGCTCGAAGACGAAGACGCGCTCGAGGTCGACGAGGCCGACCTCGCGGCCGTATCGATCGAGATCGAGTCGGGTGAGTCGGACATTGCGCCCGTCGGCCCCGATCTCGACGTGCCCCTCGACGGGTCGTTGGACGCCGCCGCGCTCGGTCGGCCGACCGATGCGGTCGTCGTGCCCGACGAGGGCATCGCTCTCGAGCCGATGTCGGCCGAGCTCGCGCCCGAGATCGAAGCCGTGGTCGAGCCCGAGCTCGTCGCCGCTGCGGCCGACGCCGCGTCGGGCGAGCGCCCCGTCGCAGCCGACCCGATCACCGCGCCGATCAGCGAGGCCGAAGCCGACCGGCTGACCTCGTTTCTCGAGCCCGAGGCCGACGAGCTCCAGGCGGTCGCCGTCATTGGCGACATCACCGAGAGCGAAGAGGTCGACGCGCTCGACGTGCTTCCCGAGCTCGAGCCGATCGACGAGAGCGATCCATCTCGCAACCACCCGAGCCGCGTCGAGAGCCCGGCCCACCAGGCGCTGAGCGACGACGAGGTCGACCGCATGCGCGCCCGCATCGAGCGCGCCTTGGGCAGCGGGTCGGCAGACGACGCCGAGGTCGCCGAGGCGATGCCGCTCGACGCGTCCGACGAGACGCGCCGCTCCGACTGATCCGGGCCCCGGCCCCACCGCGTGGGCCTGCAAGCGGCCTCGGCGGCGGTGCGAGTGTGCGATGCTTCCCGACTGAACGGGGAGCCCACCATGATCGATCTGCATTTCTGGCCCACGCCCAACGGCAAGAAGGTCACGATCCTGCTCGAAGAGCTCGAGATGCCCTACCAGGTCGTCCCCTGCTCGATCGGGATGGGGGACCAGTTCAAGGACGAGTTCCTGGCCATCTCGCCGAACAACCGCATGCCGGCGCTCGTCGATCACGCGCCCGAAGGCGGCGGCGAACCGATCTCGGTCTTCGAGAGCGGCGCGATGATGCTCTACCTCGCAGACAAGGCCGGCCGGTTTCGCGGCGAAGGGCTGCGCGGTCGCACCGAGGTCGAGCAGTGGGTGATCTGGCAGATGGCGAATCAGGGTCCGAAGACGGGCGAGTGCGGCCACTTCAGGCGGCTCGGCGACACCCAGGGTGATCAGTCGTATGCCGTGCGTCGCTTCGAGGACGAGGTCAATCGGCTGTTCGGCGTCATGAACAATCGGCTCTACGACCGTCGCTACCTGACCGGCGACGACTATACGATCGCCGACATGATCAGCTACCCGTGGACGGTCAAGTACGAGAACTACGGCCAGGACATCGACGAGTTCCCGTACTTCAAGCGCTGGTTCGAAGAGCTCTCGGCCAGGTCGGGCGTGCAGCGCGGCATGGCGGTCGGTGAAGACATGACCGTCGATCCCTCACAGTTCACGAAGGAGCGCATCGAGGAGCTGCGGGCGATGCTCTACAACCAGCGCGCCCGCCCGGCACCCGAAGGAGGGCTGCTCTAGATGACCAGCGACGCCGCCATCGACCGGGGCGAGGGCGCCTACACCGGGCCGACCGGGCTTCGGCTGACCGCGCTCGACGCCGACTTCCGTGAAAACCCGTACCCGATTCTCGCGCATCTGCGTGAGACCGAGCCGGTGCACTACGACGCCGAGCTCAAGCGATACATCTTCACGCGACACGAGGACGTGAACGCGATCCTGCGTGACCTGTCGCTCTGGAGCGACCCGCGCAAGGCGAACCCCGGCACGTTCACGCGTGAGTTCCTGTCGCGGCGCGACGCCGAGGACGAAGACCCGTCGATGCTGCTGATGGATGACCCCGAGCATCGGCGGCTGCGCGAGCTCGTGAACCGATCGTTCACACCGCGCGCCGTCGAGCGCTGGCGCGAGCGCGTGCGCGGCATCGCCGAGCGCATCACCGCCGAGCTGCCCGACGGTTCGTTCGACCTGATCGCGCGCTACGCCGACCCGATCCCGTCGGTGGTGATCGCTGAGATGATGGGCCTCGACACGCGCTGCTACGAGGACTTCAAGGCGTGGTCGAACACCAGCGTCGCGGTGGGCTTCAACCCGATGCCCTCCGAGGCGCAGCTGAACGAGGCGATGCATGCCCAGGCGCAGCTCGATGCGTTGTTCCGAGAAGAGATCGCGAAGCGCCGGGTCGCGCTCGGCGACGACCTGATCAGCGACATGGTCTCGGTCGAGCTCGAAGGCGACCGGCTGACCGAGACCGAGATCGTGATGCAGTGCAATCTGCTGCTCATTGCGGGCAACGTCACGACGACCGACCTCATCGCCAACAGCGTGAAGTCGCTGATGGCGTTCCCCGATCAGCAGCAGGCGCTCTGCGACGACCCCGAGCGCGTGTCGGACGCCGTCGACGAGACGCTGCGCTTCGATCCGCCGGTCACGAACTCGGGCCGCATCGCGAGCGCCGACATGGAGGTGCGCGGCGTGAAGATCGCGCAGGGCGAGTCGCTCTCGGTCTCGCTCGCCGCGGCGAATCACGATCCGCGGGTCCACCCCGACCCCGACGCGTTCGACCTCGACCGCGTCGACAAGTCGACCCTGGCGTTCGGCGGTGGTCGGCACTTCTGCCTGGGGACCCATCTCGCGAAGGTCGAGGCGCAGGAGGCCCTGCGGGCGCTCTACGGCCGATTCGGCCCGCTGCGCATCGCGGCCGGCGGCTACGAGTACGCCGCGATCCCGAGCTTCCGCGGCTTCGTTCGCCTCGAGGTCGAGCCGGCGCGCTGAACGCGTCGCCGCGTCAGCCGTCCTCTCTCGCCCAGACGCGGCGGGTCGCGCTTGGTCTCGCATCGATCCAGCCCAGGACGAGCCGGTGGAGCGCCATGCCGGCGGTCATCGCCGCGACGAAGAGCGCGACGCGCGGTTCGAGGCTCGCGAGACCGGCGATCGCCGGGCCCGGGCAGAACCCGGCGGCGCCCCAGCCGACCCCGAAGAGCGCCGACCCGATCACGAGCCGGCGGTCGATCGGCGCCTGGGGGCCCGTCGGGCGAGTGACCGCGAGCCCGGCGCGCTGCAGCACGAGCGGCCCGATGATCGTCACGGTGAGCGCGCCGCCCATGACGAACGCGAGGGTTGGATCCCAAGCGCCCGCGACGTCGAGGAAGGCCTGGACGCGCACGGGGTTGGTCATGCCCGACAGGGCGAGACCCGCGCCAAAGAGCAGGCCGGCGAGCGGCGGCACGATGCGGGCGCGCATGCTCAGAGCCCTCCGCCGTGGCGCAGCACCCAGACGGTGAGCGCGCCGGTCGCCATGAAGGTCGCGGTGGCGACGATCGAGCGCTTCGAGCCGCGCGCCACGCCGCACACGCCGTGACCGCTGGTGCAGCCGCTGCCGAGGCGGGTGCCGAAGCCGACGATCAGGCCGGCGGCGACGAGGAGCCCCGTGCTGGCTTCGATCGAGGGGCGCTCGCCCAGCCCGGCGGACCACACGCCGAGCGCACCGAGCGGCAGCCCGAGTAGGAACGCCAGGCGCCAGCCGCGATCGTCCGCGCCGGGCGCGAGCAGGCCATCGAGGATGCCGCTGATGCCGGCGACGCGGCCGGCGCCATGGCCGAGCAGCAGCGCGGCTGCACCGATCATGAATCCGCCCGCGAGCGCGGGTCCGATGGAGAAGTCGGTCATGCTGTGTCTCCTCGTTGCGGGCGCAGTCAGATGCCTTCGCCCTGCTCGAAGTCGAGATCCCACACGGCCTGTTCGGCCCGTCGTGTCGCGCGGCCGGTCCACAGGCCCACGCCGAGCATCAGCGCGGCGAAGACCAGCTGGGGCAGCGTGCGGGGCAGGGCGTCGCCGGCCGCCTGCGCGACCAGCGTGCCCTCGCGCACCAGGATGAACGCCGCCATCGCGAGCACGAAGCCTGCGAAGGCGCGACGCAGCCGGGCCGGGTCGGCGGCCTTGGCCGCGATCGCGCCCAGCACGCTGCCGACGATCGCCACGCCGGCGACGGTCGCGACGAGGCGCAGGTCGATCGTGGCGTGGCCGGCGTGGCCCGCGAAGCCCGCGAGGCTCTGCAACACGATGATGGCCAGCGAGGTACCGACGGCGGCTGGCATCGGGAGCCGAGCCCAGAGCGCGAGCGCCGGCACGATGAGGAACCCGCCGCCCGCGCCGACGAGGCCGGTGAACGAGCCGACCACCAGGCCCTGTGCGGCGAGTCGTGCACTGGCCCTCGCATCGACCGCGCCCACGTCGCTGGCGGCGTTCGGCGGCGGCGCCCGGCGCCCGCGCCACATGGCGAGCGCTGTGATCGTCATCATCGTGGCGAAGAGCAGCAGCAGCACGCCGCCATCGATGAACTCGCTGACGCGGCCGCCGAGATATGCGCCGGCCATGCCGGCGACACCGAACACGAGGCCCTCGCGCCAGCGCACGTTGCCCGCGCGGGCATGCTGCGCCGCGCCGATCGTGCTCGCGATCGCGACCACCAGCAGCGAGCTCGCGATGGCGTCCTTGGGGTCGAGCCCGAAGACGTAGACGAAGAGGGGCACCGTGAGGATCGATCCCCCACCGCCGAAGAAGCCGAGCGAGACGCCGATGGCGAGCGCGAGGGCGAGGCCGACGGGAGACATGGGTCAGCGCGCTTCGCTCTTGGACGCCTGGGCGAGGCCGGCGAGATCGGCGCGAAAGACGCCGATGCAGAGGGCGAGGTCGGCCGGCGGCCCCGCCGCGTCGAGCTGGCGCACCGCTTCGTCGAGGGCGCGCGCGATCGCGCCTTCGTCGGGCGCCGAATCGAGGCCGAGGCGCTCGCGCGCCGCGTCGACCGGGGTCTGCACCATCATCGAGAACCAGTGGGCAATGCGGTCGGCGAGCTCCGCCGGGCTGCGTGCCGGCGGGCGCTCGAGCGGGAGCCCGGCCTCGTTCCAGGCGATCATGCCACCCGAGAGATTCGTGGCATCGGCGTGGCCCAGGTCGTGCAGCGCCTGGCAGGCCGCCGCGCTGCGGCGACCCGATCGGCAGACGACGAGGAGGGCGCGGTCGGCGAAGCCGCCGACGTGGTCGGCGAGTGCGCTGCGGTCGATGCGCACGGCACCGGCGATGGCGCCGAGCGGGCCCTCGAGTTCGTGATCTTCGCGCACGTCGATGACCACGTAGTCGCCGAGCTGCGGCCACACCTCGGCCGGGTCGATCTCTCGAATCGTCGCGTTGCTCACCGTCCCCCTCCAATCACGTCGACCGGAATCTTCAGGTACGAGACGCCATCGCTCTCGGGCTCGGGCATGTGACCGGCGCGGATATTGACCTGCACCGAGGGGAGGATCAGTCGCGGAACCGCCAGCGCGCCGTCGCGCTCCTCACGGAACTTCACGAACTCGGCCTTGGTCGTCTGCGTCGTCAGCTGCACGTTGTGCGTGCGTTGCTCGGCGATCGTGCTCTCGAAGGCGAGGGGGCGACCATCCGGGAGGTAGTCGTGGCCGGTGAATACGCGGGTATCGCCGGGCAGCTCGTACAGGCGCTGGACCGAGTCGTAGAGATCGGGGGCGGAGCCGCCGGGAAAGTCGGCGCGCGCCGTTCCGTAGTCGGGCTGGAAGAGGACATCGCCGACGAAGAGCGCGTCGCCGATGCGGTACGTGAGGCACGCCTTGGTATGACCGGGCGTGTGGATCGCCTCGATCTCGAAGGGGCCTGCATCGATCGTGCTGCCGCCCGCCATCAACAGGTCGAACTGCGAGCCGTCGGTCGCGAAGGCGTCGCCGAGATGGAAGATCTTCTTGAACGTGGCCTGCACGCCCTGGATGCCGTCGCCGATCACCGTCCGCGCACCGTGGCGCTGCTTCACGATTTGCATCGCGCTCATGTGGTCGGCGTGCGCGTGGGTATCGAGCACCCAGGGCACGTCCAGCCCCTGCGCCTCGACGTAGGCGGAGACGTCGTCGACCGAGCGGGTGGCCGTGCGGCCGCTGGCCGGGTCGAAGTCGAGCACCGAATCGATGACGACGCCGACGCCCTCCTGGTGGACCACGTACGTGAGGGTCCAGGTGTCGGGGTCGAAGAAGGGCTTGATCTCCATGGCGTCCTCCACGGGCTCGGCGGTGTGCCCGGTCGGGTTCATTGCAGAAGGGATGCCAGCCGTGAAACTCTCTCGTGGTCGTGATTCGCGCGAGGCCGCTCATGGTGTTTCACATGCGTTTCATGTGAATCATAGTTTGTGTCAATTCGTTTCATGTGAAACACTCTCCGGATGGCCTCCGCGCGGGTTCCTGATCTCCACCGACTCCTCGATCGCTTCGGCGCAGCCGAGGCCTTCCAGGTGCTGGCCGATCTGCTGCCCGAGGCGGCGGTCTTCGTGGTCGACGGGGAGCGGCGGGTGGTGGCGTGGAGCCGCGGCGCGACCGAGATCCTCGGGTTCTCGCGTGAGCAGGCCGTCGGCCGGGTGTGCCTCGAGTCGATCCGGTGCCGGCACTGCACGCTCGGTTGTGGTGTAGCACTCGAACGTGTCATCGAGGGCGTGGAGCAGCAGCTCTACCGCGCTGATGAACGCTGGCTGCCGGTGCGCAAGTACGCCCACGGCTTCTTCGACGACGACGGCACCTTCGCGGGGGCCATCGAGGTCTTGATGAAGGCGGGGGAGCCCCGGGTCGAAGAAGGCGCCGGCGCGCGCGCCTTTGCGCGACCGGCAGATGCCGAGCAGCTGCACGGCCTGGTGAGCCGCGATCCGGGGATGCACAGCGTCTTCCAGACGATTCGCAACGTCGCCGAGACCGATGCCACGGTGCTGGTGCGGGGTGAGAGCGGCACGGGCAAGGAGCTGGTCGCGCGGGCGATCCACCTCGAGAGTCAGCGCGAGGCCGGTCCCTTCGTCGCGGTCAACTGCGCCGCCCTCACGCCGACGCTCGTCGAGAGTGAGCTCTTCGGGCACGTCCGCGGCGCGTTCACCGGCGCGGTGTCGGACCGCCCCGGTCTCTTCGAGCAGGCGACCGGAGGCACGCTCTTCCTCGACGAGATCGCCGAGCTGCCGCTCGACATGCAGTCGAAGCTGCTGCGCGTGCTCGAGGAGCGCACGGTGACGCGGGTCGGGGGCGATCGCGCGGTGCCGGTCGACGTTCGCGTCGTCGCCGCGACACACCGCGCGCTCCGCGAAGAAGTGAAGGCGGGGCGCTTTCGAGAAGACCTGATGTATCGACTTCGTGTCGTCCCGCTCTTCCTGCCGGCCCTGCGAGAGCGGTCGGCCGACATCGAGCTGCTGCTGCAGGAGCTGCTCGACGAGCAGGGGCAGCGGGGGCCGCGCCGGGTCACGCGAATCGATCCTCAAGCGATGCGGGCGCTGCTCACGCACGAATGGCCCGGCAACGTGCGCGAGCTGCGCAACGCGGTCGAGTACGCGCTGGCGGTGGGGCGGGGTGAGGTGCTCCGGTGCGATGATCTGCCGCCCGAGATCGTCGAGGGGGAGCCGGCTCAGCCCGACCGGGCGTCGCCCGAAGCCGAGACGAGCGAGCGCGAGCGCATTCGCGACGCGCTCGAAGCCGCGAACGGGCGCGTCGGTGAAGCAGCGCGACGTCTCGGCATGAGCCGCTCGACGTTCTGGCGCCGCCGTCGGACGTACGACCTCTAGCTTCGCGGCGTGGTCCGACCGCGCTCAGACGACGGCCGGATACTCGTCCGCCATCTCTCGCAGCTTGTTCTTCGCCACCTTGTCGAGCGTGGCCTTCGGGAAGTCGTCGACGAAGTAGACCGCGCGCGGCACCTTGAAGTCGGCGAGGCTGGCCTTGCATGCATCGATGATCTTGGTCGCATGCTCGTCTTCGCTCTCGGGCGCATCGGGCCCGCGCACGACGAAAGCCACCGGCACCATGTCGAGCATCTCGTGGCTCTTCGCGACCACCGCGACGTCGCCGATCCCGCCGGCCGTGCGCACGCAGTCTTCGACCTCACGGGCCGAGACGTTCTCACCGCCGACCTTGAGTGCGTCCTTGTCGCGATCCTTGTAGAAGAAGTTCCCGGCCTCGCCCATCACGACCATGTCGCCGGTCTTGAACCAGCCGTCGTTCGTGAACGACTTCGAGTTGGCCTCGTCGTTGTCGTAGTACTCGAGGAAGAGCTGGACGCCGCGCGTGCCGCGCACCCACAGCTCGCCGATCTCGCCGTTCGGACAGGGCTGCTCGGTCTCGGGGTTCACGATCATGAACTCGTAGCCCGGCGTCGGCTTGCCCATCGAGCCATCGGGATATGTCTGGAAGAAGTCGTTGCGCGTCGCGTGGATCACCGTCTCGGTCATGCCCCAGTTCGCGGTGACCTTGAGCTTCAGCCAGCCCTCGAGCACCGGCATGATCAGGCCGAACACGCCGACCTCGAGCTTGTGGTCGGGGATCGGCTGATCGGCGACGGCCTTGAAGACGAAGGGGATCAGCGAGATGTGTGTTACGTCGTGCCGCAGGATCACCTCCCAAAAGCGGCTCTTCGAGAACTTCGGCTGCAGCACGATCGTGCCGCCGACGCCGAGCGTCGTCCACGTCGACCAGCTCTGGGCGTTGACGTGGAAGAACGGCAGATAGATCAGGTACACGCCGTGCTCGCGCATGTTGATGTTCTGGGGCCCCATGCGGCTCGCCCACAGCGCGTTGGCGTGGGTATGGACGACCGCCTTCGGGCGCGACGTCGTACCCGACGTGAACATGATGCCCGCCGGCAGCATCGGCTCGGCGGGGCGGCCAGGGAAGGCATCGGCCTCGCCATAGAGGGTGTCGAAGCCATCGAGGCCGTGATCGAGGTCGGCCGCGCCGGCCGCCTCGCCGCTGTTGTCCTCGGTCACGACGATCCAGCCGAGCCCCTTGCAGTTGTCCTGCACGAGCTTGGCGAACTGGGGCTGCGTGATCGCACCGACACACTGTGTGTGCTCGGCGAAGTACGTGAGCTCGGCGCCGGCGCTGCGCGTATTCGTCGTGACTCCGACGGCGCCGACCTTGGCGCAGGCGTACCAGCCGAGCACCATCTCGGGAGAGTTCTCGGCGTGAATCAGCACCTTGTCGCCTTTGCGCACGCCGCGGCCGTGCAGGCCACCGGCGAGCCGCGCGACGGCGTCGGCGAACTCGGCGTACGTCCACGTCTTCGTCTCGCCGCTCTTCGGCTCCCATACGAGGAAGGGATGGTCGGGCTTGTGCGTCGCCCAGTGTTCGACGAGCCAGGGAATGTCCTGACCGTTGAACTGGAAGGCGGCGACGTCGGCGGGGTCGAGGGGCATGTCGGGCTCCGATGAACGAGGACTGGCTTCGCGCTCGCACACCGCGAGGGCACGCGAGCGGCCGAGGGTATCAAGCTCACGCCGACTCGACCCGGAAGGTGCCTGAGTCGGTCAGCGTCACCCGGGTTCATCCGGTAGCATCGTGATCTTCGACCCCTGGCTCGGGCTCGCGCGTTGCCTCCCGAGCGATCGAGCGTGCGCGCAAGGAGCCCCACCGTGCCCCCTGATGCCGAGGCCGGGCGTCCGCTGCGGGTCGCCCTCGTGGTCGAGCGGTATACCCGCGGCGGAAGCGGCGTCGAGCGGGTCGTCCGCGAGCTGGCCGACGGGCTGGTGCGACATGGGGACGAGGTCCACGTGATCGCCCGCGACGTCGACGCCGACGCGGCGGCGCAACCCGAAGCGGGGACCGGCGCGCGCGTGCACCGAGTGAACGCGTCGGCAGCGGTGCGAGGGCTGCGGCTGCTCGAGTTCTCGCGCGGCGCGCGGCAGGTCGTCGAGCGCGAGCCCTTCGACGTGGTGCATGGCTTCGCCCGGGTCCATGCGCAGGATCTCTTCCATTCGGGCGTGGGGTGTCACGCGGCCTACCTGCGCGCGGTGCATGGCGCGCTCGCTCGCACGGCTCGCCGCTTTTCGCTGCGCCATGCCGTCCAGCTTCAGCTCGAGGCACAGATCGCCCGCGATCCGCGCATCGCGATCCAGTGCGTGTCCGAGGCCGTCGCAGATGATTTTCGGCAACACTACGACGTGCCCGACGACCGGCTGATCCACCTGCCGAACGGCGTCGACGTCGCGCGCTTCGCGGCGCCGCCCGAGCCGTCGTCGAGCGAGTCGCTGCGGGCCGAACACGCGGCCGGTGCCGACGCCGTTTGGCTCTTCCTGGGCTCGGGCTTTCGCCGCAAGGGCCTCGGCATCGCCATCGAGGCGCTCGCGCGTTCGAGCATCGAACGTTCCGTGCTCTGGGTGATCGGGCACGATCGCCCGCTGCGCTGGCGTCTCCTGGCCCGCAGGCTGGGGGTGGAGGCGCGCGTTCGATTCCTCGGCGAGCGACGCGACGTCGATCGATGGCTCGCAGCCTGCGATGGCCTGCTGCTGCCCACGCGCTACGACCCGGCGCCCCTGGTCGTGCTCGAGGCCGCCGCAGCCGGCAAGCCGGTCGTGACGAGTCGCGCATGTGGGCACACCGCGCCCTTCGTCGATCCCGATCTCGTGATCGCCGACGTCGAGAACGCCGAGTCGTTCGCTGCCGCACTCGACCGGCTCGCGGATGGTCGTCGTCGCGGCCGGATCGCACGCGATGCGCGGCGCGCGGTCGAGGTGCGCGACTGGAAGCGCGTCGTCGATGAGACGCGCGCGGTCTACACGCGGATCGCTGCTTCGCGGCGGGCGCGGGTGTCGGGTCGATGACCGTCGCACCGCCGGCCGAGTGCCTCGCTCGCAGCGTGCGTCGTGTCGTCTTCGTCGAGTCGAGCGAGGGCGGGGCGCGGGTCGTTCGCAAGGAGTTCCTCGCGCGCACGCCTCTGCGTCGCTTGCGCGAAGGGCTCAAGGGGTGGTTCGGCATCGCCGCGGCGCAGCGCGAGGCGCGGGCGCTGCGGGCACTGGCCGAGGCCGGCGTGCGTGCGCCGCGGCTCGTCGACGAAGCGTCGACCGGCGCGGGTACGCGCCGACTCGTACAGACTTTCGTGCCGGGCGACCACCTCGTCGACTGTCTCGAAGAGCCGTGGCGACGTCGACGCATCCTCGAGGCGATCGGTCGACAGCTGAGGCAGGCGCATCTCGCCGGATGGGTGCACAACGATCTGCACGAGGAGAACGTCCTGGTCGAGGGCGAGACGCCGGCGCTGATCGATTGGCAACGCGCGCGTCCCGATGCTGCGCGTGATGCGGCCCGGGTCTGGGACGTCGCGCGCTTCGAACACTCGATGTGGCTGCTCGGCGTGCCGCTGGGCGATCGGATGCGTTTCCGGCGCGCGGCCCTCGGTGTCGATCGGGGTCCCGCCGAGGGGGAGGCGAGGGCACGCCTCCGGGCGGTCGCACCGGTCATCCGTCGCCGGGCACGTCAGTTCGCGACTGCGCGGACGCGCCGGGTGGCGCGCGCCGAAGACGGGCGCGCGCGCATCGTCGGCAGGGGGCTTCGCGGTCTACGGCTGGCCGAGATCGATGAAGCCGACGTCGTGGCCGCCCTCGCAGCGCACACCCGCGTCGCGCGCCTCGCCGCGGCCCCTGTTTCGACCGAGCGCGGCGTCTGCGCCGGAAGCCCCGGCGCGGGGGAGGTGCTGAAGCGCGACGGCCGATCGCTCGTTACCGCCGTTCAGGTGGGCGCGCGCCGACTGGTCGTGCGCGAGCGCCGCGAGCCCCGCCTGCGACGCCGCGTCGCCCGCCGCCTGCGCGGCTCGTCCGGCCGCCGCGCGTTCGTCGAAGGCCACGGGCTGCTCCTGCGAGGGGTGGCGACGGCGCGGCCCTTCGCCTGGCTCGAGCGGCGCCGGTTCGGGCTGCTCGTCGGCTCGTGGGTGGTGCTCGAAGACGTGCGCGGCGGCTGGCCCGTCACGGCGCCCCTTCGGTTGCCCGGCGTCGATGCGAGAGGTGTGCCCGAGCCCGCGGCACCCCGACCCTCGCCCGCGCACATCACCGATGCGCTCGCGCGCTTGCTCATCCGGCTGCACGCGGCCGACGTTTCGACGGGCGATCTGGAGTCGCCCCAAGTGATGCTGCGAGCGCGTCGCTCGCCGAATGGGCGCTTCGACGCACTCCTGATCGAGTGCGACGCCGTGCGCTTCGAAGCAAAGCTCGATGATGCGGCGCGCGTGCGCGACCTCGCGGCGTTGAACGCGGCGATTCCCGATTCGACGCTCTCCGCGCGATCGCGCCTTCGCGTGTTCGATCGACTCGCGCGCCGCGTGCCCTTCGCTGCGGCGCCGGACGCCGTCGTCTGGCGGGTCGCTCGCGCGAGCCTCGCGCGGGCGCAGCAGTGGCGCGGTGAAGACTGCGCGTGCGGGTGGGACCGGTGAGGCCTCGGCAGGGCGCACGCGGGAGGCGGCGCGGTGCGGCTGCGATCGGCCTGGAGGCTCGGAGGGCGGCCTCGCCCGGGGAGGGCCGATGGCCATGAACCGCGAGCGTACGAGGGTGTCGTCCACCCGTGGACTCGTCGCGCAGGTCGTCGAGCGGGCCGGGCTGGAGGATCGCGTCGTCGTCCGCGAGGCGGCGCGTGCGGATTGGCGAGACGCGCTCCAGCGTGAGGAGGCCGCGCTCGTCCAGGACGTCCACGCTCGACGACGCACCGCGTTTGCGGCCGGTCGGGCCTGCGCCCACGACGCGCTCGACGCACTCGGTGTACCTCGGGCGCCGCTGTTGCGCGTCGGGGGCGGTGGCGAGGCGGCGGAGGCACCTGCCTGGCCGGGCGGATGCGTTGGCAGCATCGCGCATGCCGACGCGCACTGCGCGGCCATCGTGGCCCGGGACGACGAACTCATCGCGCTGGGCCTCGACGTCGAATCGACTCACCGAGTCTCGACTGCGCTGTTCGCACGCGTGACGACTTCGGTCGAACGTGCGCACTTCGCCTCGGCGCGCACGCCGGTGCCGCCCGCACTCGCGTTCGTGGCGAAAGAGGCCGCGTACAAGGCCTGGTCGCCGATCACCGGTCGGCGTCTCGGTTTTCGTGACGTCGAGATCCGGCCGGGGGGAGCAGGGCGGTTCGAGG
The DNA here is from genome assembly GCA_965250285.1 of Myxococcota bacterium. Taxonomy (GTDB): domain Bacteria; phylum Myxococcota_A; class UBA9160; order UBA9160; family UBA4427; genus CAYYSY01. The sequence goes on along the minus strand of OZ252299.1, from coordinate 2,285,103 downwards.
CCCTCTTCGTCGGGGGGGCGCACGCGGGTCCGCTCGGCGGAGGCCCTCATGCAGGCGCATTCGCGCGCATCGGCGATCTGATCGCTGCGCTGGTGTTTGCTCCGGCCGCCTGAACGCCGGCTACCAGGGGTCGATCATCGGACGCTTGTGTGCGCGCGCCGGGTCGCGCGGTGGCGTGGAGGCGAGCGCGCGGCCGATCCAATGCCGGCTCTCGGCGGGATCGATCACGTCGTCGATCTCGAAGAACGAGGCCGTCGAGACCGCCTTGCCGTTCTCGTACATGCGGTCGACGAGCCGCTCGTACAGGGCGCGGCGCGCCTCGGGGTCGGTCTCGGCCTCGAGTTCGCGGCGCATCCCGAGCTTGACTGCGCCTTCGAGGCCCATCCCGCCGAACTCGCCCGTCGGCCAGGCCACGGTGAAGAGCGGCGCCTTGAAGCTGCCCCCCGCCATCGCCTGGGCACCCAGGCCATAGCCCTTGCGCAGCACGATCGTCATGAACGGCACATCGAGGCTCGCGGCGGTCACGAACATGCGCGCGGCATGGCGGACCGTGCCTTCGCGTTCGGCCTCGGGGCCGACCATGATGCCCGGGGTGTCGCACAGGAACAGGATCGGCAGGTCATGGGCGTCGCACAGCTGCATGAAGCGCGCGGCCTTGTCGGCGGCCGCCGCGTCGATGGCGCCGCCGAGATGCGTCGGGTCGTTGGCCACGATGCCGAGCGGGCGTCCCTCGACCCGCGCGAGCGCGGTCACCATGCCGTGGCCGAAGCCCCGCCGCAGCTCGAGGACGCTGTCACTGTCGCACAGCCCGTCGATCACGCTGCGCACGTCGTACACGCGCAGGCGGTTCTCGGGGATCACGTGTCGCAGCTCGCGCTGATCCCGGTAGGTGAAGTCACGGATCCGACCCTGAAAGAACCCGAGGTACTTGCGGGCCACCGCGACGGCCTCGGCTTCGTCGGCGACGGCGATGTCGACGACGCCGTTGCGCACCTGCACGTCGAGCGGGCCGATCTCTTCGGGACGAAAGACGCCGAGTCCACCGCCCTCGACCATGGCCGGACCGCCCATGCCGATGTTCGAGCCCTCGGTGGCGATGACGACGTCGCAGCACCCCAGCAGCGCGGCGTTGCCGGCGAAGCAGCGACCGTTCGCGATGCCGATCAGCGGGACCCGCCCCGAGAGCTCGGCAAAGAGCGCGAACGCCAGACAGTCGAGACCCGAGCCGCCCACGCCGTCCGTATCGCCGGGCCGTCCGCCGCCCCCTTCGGCGAAGAGCACGAGGGGCAGACGCTGGCGATCGGCGAGCTCGAAGAGGCGATCCTTCTTGCGGTGGTTCTGTGCGCCCTGGGTGCCCGCGAGCACCATGTAGTCGTACGAGACAACGGCCGCCTGCGCCGCGTGCTCGTCGAAGAGGTGCCCGTTCACCGTGCCGATGCCGGCGACCATGCCGTCGGCAGGCGTGTTCTCGATCAGGTCGTCGAGGGCGCGGCGGCGGCGCTGCGCGGCCACGACGAGCGGACCGTATTCGACGAACGAATCGGGGTCGACGAGGTCGGCGAGATTCTCGCGAGCCGTGCGGTGGCCGCGCGCGTGTCGCTTCTCGACCGCCGCCGAGCGCGCGGCGTCGAGTCCGACGGTGTGCCGATCGATCGCCTGCTGCAGGTCGGGTCGGATATGAGCGGGGTCGATGCGCTCGTGGCTCTGCACGAGCCCCGCCTCGACCTCGCCGGGCTCGACGAACACCAATGGATGGGTCTCGGCCACCGTGTCGCCGACCCGCGCACCCAGCGAGTGGACGCGTCCGGCGGTCGCGGCCGCGACGACGTGCTCCATCTTCATCGCCTCGAGCACGGCGAGCGGCGTCCCTTCGGCGACCGGATCGCCGGGCTCGACCTCGAACGAAAGCACCGTGCCCTGCAGCGGCGCGCATTCGGGGACCGTGCCGGGCGGGCCATCGGGGTGCGGGGCCGCGACGACCCGCGCCGCGCCGGGCGATGGCGCCATGGCGCCCTCGGTTCGGCCGCCCTCGGTTCGGCCATAGTCGAGCACCGCGAGCGGGTCGCTCGCGTCGATTCGCGCGCCGACGCCGCCGCCCTCCGTCGTGGAGGCCGAGTGCGCAGCGCGCCGCTCTTCGGCCTGCTTCACGAGCTCGGCCACGTGCGTCTCGACGAAGCGGGTCGTGACGTCGCCGGTCGCGACCTCGGACCGGGCGATCAACGCGCCGAGCAGGTCGGTGTTGGTCTCGGGGCCGACGATCTCGAGCTCGTCGAGGGCACGCTGCGCGCGGCGCAGCGCCTCGGCCGGATCGCTGCCGCGCACGACGAGCTTCGCGAAGAGCGAGTCGAAGCGCGCGTTCGGGACGGCGCCGGGGCGGAAGGCCGCATCGATGCGGACGCCCGGACCGCCGGGCCAGCGCACGGCGGACACCGCGGTGACCGAGGGCCAGACGCTGCCGTCCTCCTTCATCCGTTCGACGTTGATGCGCGCCTGCAGCGCGGCGCCCCGCGACGCGATGCGCTCGCCATCGGCGAGGCCGAGGTTTGCAAGCGTCTCGCCCCCCGCGACGCGAAGCTGTTGGGCGACGAGGTCGAAGCCGGTCACCTCTTCGGTCACGGTGTGCTCGACCTGCAGCCGGGGATTGACCTCGAGGAAGTACGCACGGCTCGGATCGTCCGCGTCGACGAGGAACTCGACGGTCGCGACGCCGCGCAGCGCACTGGCGCGACCGAGCGTGAGCGCGGCGCCGTGGATCGCATCGTGGGTCGCGTCGGGCAGGGCGCCGGCCGGAGCGAGCTCGATCAGCTTCTGGTGCCGTCGCTGCAGGGTGCACTCTCGGTCGCCGAGCGATGCCACATGTGCGCCATCGCCGATGATCTGCACCTCGATGTGCCGGGCGCGGTCGACGAACGCCTCGACGTAGAGATCCGCTCGGCCGAACGCGGCTTCGGCCTCGCGCTCGGCGGCGGCGAAGGCGGCCTCGAGATCGTCTCCGGGGCCGACCCGGCGCATGCCTCGGCCGCCACCGCCCGAGATGGCCTTGAGCACGATCGGAGCGGCTTCGCCGAGCGAGCGACGAAATGACTCGGCCTCGGCCGCACTGCAGGGCCCGGGGAGGCCGTCGAGCAGCGGCACGCCCTCGCGCGCCGCGAGCGCCTTGGCTTCGGCCTTGTCGCCGAAGACGCGGAGCGTCTCGGGTGTCGGACCCACGAAGGTGAGCGCCGCCGCGGCGCAGGCGGCCGACAGCTCGGCGCTCTCGCTCAGCAGTCCATAGCCGGGGTGCACGGCGTCGGCGTTCGCCCGCCGGGCGGCCTCGACGATGACCGCGACGTCGAGGTAGGGCTGGGCGCCCGAGCCGGGCAGTGCCTCGACGTGATCGACGTGAGCGAGGTGCGCCGCATCGGGCTCCTCTTCGCCGTGCACGCCGACGGTCTCGATCCCGAGATCGCGGGCCGTCCGCGCGATGCGTACGGCGATCTCGCCCCGATTGGCGATCAGCAATCGGCGCAGGGTCACGGTCGCGCGCTCGTGTTCGAGCCGGGTCGGGCCATGGTCGAGGTCTCGCGTTCGCCGATCAGTCGGGCTGCGTGAAGCTCATGTCCGAGAGCTTCCAGTAGCCGCGCAGGTTCGTGATCAGTCCTTCTTCGTTCAGCCGGTACGTGAAGATGCTGGTCACCTTCGAGACCACACCGTTCGAGAGTGTCGTCGTGAGCGTGAGCTTGTGCGCCGACTCGCGCTCGGCGTAGTACGACTCGTGGGTCGTGACCTCGATGTTCGCCTCGGCAATGTTCTTGTCGTAGAACTCCGCGACGGCGGCCTTGCCCTGCACGCCGAGACCGGTCGGGTTGGTCGGGCCCGTGCCGATCGGGTCCTCGATGCAGACGTCATCCGACATCAGGCCGAGCCAGCCTTCCTTGTCATGGCTCATGACGGCCTTCCACGAATTCTGGGCAGCGACGAGCGCCGCGTCTTCACTCAACATCTCTCGGTCCTCCGAAGGGCGGGTGAGCGCAACGGCCGGGCGCCGCGCGGGCGACCGGTTCGATGGGAGGCCATACGGTCGCCCACCCGACGCCCCGAGTCGAATGCCGCCGACCGCCGCATGACTCACCGGCGAAGCGACGCCGACGCGTCGGCGTCGCGTCGGCGTCGCGTCCTGGCGGGTTGCCGCGGAGTTGCGTCGGGGGGTGCGTGTTACACTGCGCGCGATGCGGGACGGGTGCGAGGGCAGGGGACGCGCGGTGAGATCCGCCGTGGAGTGGGGCCTCATCTTCGCGTGTGCGTGCGCCGCATGGATGGGGCCGAGCCCGGCCGCGGCCGAGCCCCGAAGGCCCAACGTCCTCCTGATCTCGCTCGACACGACCCGCGCCGACTTCCTGACGTTTCGTGATCCCGAGACCGCCGAGCACATGACGCGGCTGGCCGAGCGGGGCACGATCTTCACCGAGGCGATCTCGGGGACCAGCTGGACGCTGCCGTCTCATGCCCAGATGTTCACCGGCATGGCGCCGCCCTATCACGGCACCGAGTCGAGCGACACGGCGCTCGATCCGCTGATGACCACGCTGCCCGAGCTGCTCCGGGACGCGGGCTACTTCACCGCCGGCACGTTCACCGTTCGATATCTGTGGGGCGACTACGGCTTCGCCGAGGGCTTCGACGTGTATCGCAGCGGGATGATGCGAGAAGATCTGACGGGAGGTGGGCCAGGCGCGGTCGCGCCGCGTGGGGGAGAGCGCGACGCCCGCTCGTGGCTGATCGAGAGTCGCGACTACGTGTCTTCGGAGAACGTCGTCGCGCTGACGCGCATGGCCCTCGAGCGCGCTCGTCCCGACCAGCCGGTCTTCTTGTTCGCGCACTTCTTCGATCCGCACAACGACTGGGTGCCCCCGGCGCCGTGGGACACGCGTTTCACCGATCCCGAGTACGACGGCTTCGTCGACGGTCGCAACGTCCTCTCCGATCCGCGCATCTTCGAGACCCAGGCCCGACCGCATCGGCGCGTCGACGACGCGGGGCTCGCGCAGCTGCGCGCGCTCTACCGCGGTGAGATCGGGTGGACGGATCAGGCGGTCGGCGAGATCCTCACGGCGCTCGAGCAGCATCGACGCCTCGACGACACGCTGATCATCATCACGTCGGATCATGGCGAAGAGTTCTTCGAGCACGACCTGCTGACGCATCGGCATCATCTCTTCGACGAAACGATCCGTGTGCCGCTGCTGGTCGTGCTGCCGAAGAGCTGGGGGGACGGCGTCGTCTCCGAAGTCGAAGCGCAGGTCACGCTCTCGGATATCCTGCCGACGGTCGTCGACCTGCTCGGGCTCGAGCTTCCCCCCGGTGTCACCGGCCGCTCGCTGGTGCCGGCCATCGAGGGGCAGCCCTTCGAGTCGCGGCCCGAGCTGATCTCGCTCTACGTCACCAAGGCGAGGCCCGATCGGCGTCGTGAGCACATGCAGACCTATGGGTTGCGCACGCCCGAGTGGAAGTTCACGCGCTCGGTCATCTTGCGCGAGGGAGAGCCCATGGCCGTGCAGGGTGAGCTCTATGACCTCACGCTCGATCCCGAAGAGAAGGTGGCGCTCACCGACCAACAGCACCCGGCGCTGCGAGCCGCCTGGGAGGCGCTCGAAGCCGAGCTCGACCGCGCGCGCGCAGCTTTCGCGGAGCAGCCTCGGACGCCGCGCGAGGCGCGCTCGACCGATCTGTCGGCCGAGTCGGTGCTCGAGCTGAAGGCGCTCGGCTACGTCGACGAAGGCGATGGCGTGACCGCGTCGCAGCGCAGGCCCTGGGGCCTGGCGCCCATGGACCCGGTCGAGCTCGAGCCGAAGGCGAACCCGACCGGTCGGCTCGTCGTCGTCGTGTCGATCGTCGTTGCCGCCGTCGCGGCGTACCTCTGGCATCGCCAGCGTTCGAATCCCGCCTGACGGGTGAACCGAAGATCGACGGCCGCTCGAGTGGCCGTCGCAGGAGAGCACAGTCATGTCAAGCGAACAGACGCCGGTGCTGGTCGGCGTCGCTTCGATCGAGCAGCGCATCGACGATCCGACCGTGGCGAAGGAGCCGATCGCGCTCATGATCGAGGCGGTGCGCGCGGCCGCCGAAGACGCGGGCGCACCGCAGCTGCTCGAGCGCGTCGACTCGATTCGGGTGCCCCGTGGCTTCTGGGACTACAGCGATCCGGGCCGCCTCGTCGCTCGCGCGATCGGGGCCGAGAAGGTGCGCACCACGCTGGCCGAGATCGGCGTGCTGCAGCAGACGATCATGAGCGCCGCATGCAGTGACATCGCAGCCGGCCGCGAGCAGCTCTCGATCGTCGTCGGCGCCGAGGCGAAGTACCGCGCGCGCTGTGCCGAGCGCGCCGGCGTCGAAGACACCCGCACCGTACAGGAAGGCGAAGCCCCTGACATCCGCCTCGAACCGGCCGACTCGCTGTGGTCGGAGCATGAAGCGGCCCAGGGCATGCTGATGCCCGTTCAGTACTACGCAATCATGGAGAACGCGCTGCGGTATGCCGACGGTCAATCGATCGAGGATCACCGCGCCTTCCTCGGCGATCTCTACGCCAGCTTCAGCCGCGTCGCCGCCGACAATCCGCACGCGTGGGGCCCCGCTCCGGTCGAGGCGTCGACAGTGGCGACGACCGGGCCGCGCAACCCGATGATCGCGTTCCCCTACGGCAAGCTGCACAACTCGAGCTGGAACGTCGATCAGGCGGGCGCCCTCGTGTTCTGCTCGCTCGGCCTCGCGCGTGAGCTCGGGCTCGATCCGGCGCGCTTCGTGTATCCACTTGCGGGCACGGAGAGCAACCACATGGTCGACCTCTCGGCCCGGCCGGTGCTGCACGAGAACATCGGCGCCCGCGTGGCCGGCGAGCGGGCGCTCGCGATCGCCGGGATCGAAGCCCGCGACATCACCGACGTCGAGCTCTACAGCTGCTTCCCGGCGGCGGTACGCATCTTCGCGCGGGGCCTCGGGCTCGACGAAGACGGATTCGACGATCGCCCGCTCACCGTCACGGGCGGCATGCCCTTCGCCGGAGGCCCGCTCAACAACTACGTCGTGCAGAGCACCGCGCGCATGGTCGAGCGGCTGCGCGAGGCAGGGGAGGGCATCGGTCTGGTGACGAGCATCTCGGGCATGATCACGAAGGCGGGCTTCGGGCTCTACGGCACGGCACCGCCGAAGGGCGCCTTCGCCTTCGAAGACGTCACCGACGCCGTCGCGGGGCAGACCGTCCCGCGCGAGATCGTCGGCGACTACACGGGCCCGGCGGTCGTCGCCGGCTATACGGTCCTCTACCTCGGCGACGCGCCCTTCAAGGGGCTCGTCGTCTGCGATCTGCCGGATGGGCGGCGCACCGTCGCGTCGACCGAGGGGGTCGATCTCTGCCGTGCGATGGCCGAGGTCGAGGTGTGCGGGCGCGACGTGCAGCTCGAGCCGGCGGGCCGGATCGCCTCGATCTCGGGCCTGGGCTAGATCTCGAAAAAGAGAGCCCCGGCAACGGCTTGCCGGGGCTCCCGAGAATCGACCAGAGGTTGGCCTCGCGTCAGGCGTCGGTCGGTGCCGACTGGGCACCGCGGATCAGGCGGCCGGGCAGCGCGCCGGTCGGCTCCCCGTCCTGCATCGTCACCTCGCCACTCACGATCGTCGCGCGGTAGCCGCGGGCCTTTTGGATCAGTCGCCGTCCGCCGGCCGGGAGGTCGAAGACCATCTCGGGCAGCTCGAGCGCGACCTCGTCGAGATCGATCAGGTTGACGTCGGCCTTGTAGCCCGGGCGGAGTCGGCCGCGATCTTCGAGGCCGTAGAGGTCGGCCGGGTCGGCGGTCATCCGCTTGACGGCGAGCTCGACGGGGATCTTCGGCCCGCGCTTCCGGTCGCGTACCCAGTGCGAGAGCATGAACGTCGGGATCGATGCATCGCAGATGATCCCGCAGTGCGCGCCGCCATCTCCGAGACCCAGCGCCGCGCGCGGATGGTGGATCATCTCGTAGATGGGGTCGCAGTTGCCATCGCTGTAGTTCAGCAGTGGGAAGAGCAGCAGCTCACGTCCGTCGTGGCGCAGCATCAGCTCGTAGAGCATCTCCTCGGGCGATACGCCCTCCTTCTCGGCGAGGGCCGTGACGCTCTCGTCGGGCGCGGGCTCGTAGTTGCACTCGGGGCCGAGCGGGAAGAGCTTGTGGATGCTCGAGTTCACGAAGGCGGCCATCGGGTCGTCGTACTCGACGGTCTCCGACAAGATCTGGGCCTTCGTCTCGGGCTTGCGAAGCTCGGCGATCATCTCGTCGAACGGCAGCGCCTTGAGCTTCTGGTACGTCGGTCGATCGGCGAAGGGGTGGTACTCGGTCTGATGGCCGACGAGCATGCCGAAGGGCCGGCCCGCCACCTGCGGCCAGAGGTCGGCGCCTTCGTCGGCCGCCTTCATCGACTCGTCGAGCATGTCCTTGTACAGCGTCGGCTCGGCATCGACCTGCAGCATCGCGAACGACACGGGACGGCGGATCTCGGCCGAGAGGCGGCGCATCCAGTCGAGCTCCTCGCGCGCGCCGATCACGTCCTCGCCTGCGGCGCCAACCGGGGCGAGCTCGAAGATGCCCTCGCCGAGATCGCCGAGCACGCGCCCCAGGCCGAAGAGCTCGTCCTCGGCCGCAAAGGTGCCGGGCATCGGATCGCCGCTCGCAGCCTTGTGCACGATCGTGCGCGATGTCGAGAAGCCGAGCGCGCCGGCCTGCATGCCCCCGCGCACGATGTCGGCCATCTGCTCGATGTCCTCGGGCGTGGCCGGCTCGTTGTTCGCGCCGCGCTCGCCCATCACATAGGTCCGCACCGCGCCGTGGGGCACCTGGGCCCCGACGTCCATCGCGAGCGCGCGCTTGCCGACGGCATCCATGAACTCGGGGAACGTCTCCCAATCCCAGTGGATGCCCTCGGCGAGGGCCGTGCCGGGAATGTCCTCGACCGACTCCATCAGCGAGATCAGGTAGTCGTGGTGATCGGGCCGGACGGGCGCGAAGCCGACGCCGCAGTTGCCGAAGACGGCGGTTGTGACGCCGTGCCAGCACGTTGGCGTGAGCATCTCGTCCCATGTGACCTGGCCGTCGTAGTGCGTGTGCATGTCGACGAAGCCGGGCGTCACGGCGAGGCCGCTGGCGTCGATCTCGCGCTCAGCGCTGCCCTCGACCTCGCCAATGGCGGCGATCAGGCCGTCCTTGATGGCGACGTCGCCGGTGAAGGGGGCAGTGCCGGTGCCGTCGACGATCTGGCCGCCGCGAATGATGAGGTCGTAGTCGGACATGGGCTGGGCTCCTCTGGCTTGTCGAGCGAACGCGGCTTCGGGCTCGCTCCCACGCACGATAGCACCGCGGTCGCGGAACCGATCACTGACGCGGTCAGCCGAAGGCCTGGGCGTTCGCGAACAGGGCGCTTGCTGGCGCGCAGCCGCGTCAGGACGCGTCGCGCTCGGCGAGGACACGCTCGACGGTGTCGACGATCGCGACGGTGCGCGGGTCGAGCTCGATGTTCACCGGGTCGCCGACGGCCCGCCGCTCGAAGTTGGTCAGTCTCAGGGTTTCGGGGATCAGGTGCAGCTCGAAGCGACCCTGCGAGGCGGCGCGCTCGCCGACCGTGAGGCTCGAGCCGTCGACCGCGATGAAGCCCTTGTGGAGGATGTACTTCATCCACGCGGGGGGGACCTCGATCGTCAGATCGAGCCCTTCGCCCGCCTCGCTGCGCGCGACGATCGTGCCGGTGCCGACGACGTGTCCCGATACGTCGTGGCCACCGATCTCGTCTCCGACCCGAGCGCTGCGTTCGACCGAGACCGACTGGCCCTTCTCGAGGCGGTCGAGCGTGGTCAGGTCGAGCGTCTCCTCGATCGCCTCGAACACGACGCCGTGGTCGGCGAGCTCGACGACGGTCTGGCAGACCCCGTCGATCGAGACGCTCGCGCCGATCTGCAGCCCCTCCCGCATGGTGCCGGGCAGGGCGACGGCGTAGACGAGCAGGCCGGGGCGGCGTTCGAGCGAAGCCACTTCGAAGGTGCCGCGAGTGATGCCGGTGAACATGGAGGTCGTCCGTTCCAGGGCGCGGGGCGCTCGCTGCGATTCTAGGCGCTCTCGCTGCAGGTTCCCAGCGGGCGGCCGGTGGGCAGGCGAACGGCAGTCGGGCGGCATGTGACCGGAACGTGTGTCAGCAGGGTCAACCTCGGACGCGTGTTCGTCGATCAGAAGAGGGTCGGTATACGGAAGGCCTGGCCTCGTCTCATGCATCCGCAGTTCATCGAATCTTCCATCACCTTTGTGATGGCAGCCATGATGGCGGCTCACACGCTGGCCCGCTCCGACCGCAGTCACTCGACGCGCGCGGTGGTCGGCCTGATGGCGGCGTTGATGATCTGGACGGGCAGTGTCGCGCTGGCCCGGGTCGAGCCTTCGGTCACGCGGTCGTACGTACTCAGCTGCACGGCCATGATCGGAGCGTTCCTGGTGCCGCCGGCCTGGGCCTGGCTCGCGCTGTCGTTCACCGAGCGTCTCCGGCTCGTCGGCGCGGGCCGAAGGCTTGCATGGATCTTCGCGCCCTCGGCCTTGATGGTCGTCGGCCTCGTGACGAATCCGCTCCACCATCTGATCGTCGCTCGGCCCGATCGTCTGATGGACCACGGGGCCGCGGGATGGGCGGGCCCGTTCTTCTGGCCGTGGATCGCCTGGGCGTACCTGCTCGTCGTGGTGGGCTCGGCGTTGTACGTGCGGGCGTCCCTGCGCCTGATGCGCGGGCACATGCAGATTCGGTCGATGGTCATGGCCGCGGCCGCGCTGCTGCCCTTCGCTTCGAGCGTGATCCACACCCTCGGCATCGTTCCGCAAGCCTACGACCGCACACCCCTGTTGCTGGGGCTCTCGACGATCATCCTCTATGGGGTCGATTGGCGGTTCCGGCTGCTCGACACGATGCCGGTCGCGCGTCGGGACGTGATCGATCACCTCGACGACGGTGTGATCCTGGCCGATCCCGACGGCATGATCGTGCACATGAATCGCGCGGCCGAGCAGATGACCGAGGTGCGTCTCGTCGAGGTGGCAGGTCAACCGCTGGCTCGCGTGGTCGAGGTGCAGAGCGAAGGCCGAATGGACTACGACCGCGAGGCCTTCACCCGCGTGATGCGCGACATGTGCGCCTCGTCGACGGGCTTCGAGACCCTGATCGAGAACTATCAAGGTCGCGTCTTCGAGATTCGAGGCGCGAGTGTGAGCGATATCGAAGGCGACGTCGCTGCGATCTACCTGATCCTGCGTGATCGCACCGCTGCGACGCGGTTCGAGAAGGTCCTGCGCCAGAGCCGCCGAAGCGAGGCCGTCACGGGACTCGCCGGGGGCATCGCCCACGAGGTGAACAATCCGCTCGCCTACGTTCGTGCGAACGTGACGCATCTGCTCGGGCAGCTGCCGAAGGATCTCGACGAGCCGTCCGAGATCGAGGTCGGTGAGGAGATTCGCGACGTGCTGCTCGAGAGCCTCGAGGGCATCGATCGCATCAGCACGATCGTCGACCGCTTGCAGCGGCTATCGAGCCCCGAGAACACGGCAGCCCGCGCCTTCGATGCGAACCGCGCCATGGCCGACGCGATCGGCATGCGTTCACTCGAGGGGTCGGACCACATCGTGCTGTCGGTCGGCCTTTGCGACGCGCCGTGCCCGGTCTACGGCGACCGGGACGCGCTGCTGCAGGCCCTCGTCGAGGTGCTCGACAACGCCGAGCGGGCCGTCGGCGAGGCAGGAGGCCACATCGAAGTGCGCTCTTCGATCGACGACGAGACGGTCCTCCTGGTGATTGGGGACGATGGCCCCGGCGTACCGCGCGATCAGCGCGAGCGAGTCTTCGACCCCTTCTTCACGACGCGTACCGACGAGCCCGGCTCGGGCCTCGGCCTGGCGATGGCCTCGAAGGCGGTGGGCGATCTCGATGGACACATCGAGATTGCGGACTCCGCGCTGGGCGGCGCCCAGGTCGTGCTGCGTCTGCCGATCTCGCGGACATAGCCCCGGGCTCGGTCCAGGCGCCCACAGGCGCGCGCTTCGCGCCGGCGTGCTCGGCCGCGCAGCCAGGCGAAGGCGCCGAGCGCGCTCGCCGCGACCGATCCGCTCGAAGGCTCGGGGGCAAATCGCAGCTGAGCGTCGTCGATGAAGACGAGGCCGTCGAAGACCGCGTCCTGCACGTCGGCTCGGTACGCGTCGCGGAGCGCGATCGCTTCTTCGAGCTGCTCGCAAGTGAAGGTCACGTATTCGAACGGCACCCGGACGCGCGGCACCGACACCGTCTGCGCCGTGGGGGCCAGCGTGCGAATCGCGACGCGATCGAGGTCGGGGCAGTCCGGCGGTCCAGGCTGCGGGATCCAGCTCTCGAGCGGCCCCGCGAGCGGTGTGCCGCAGCTGGCGGGGAGCGTCACGTAGTAGGGCGATTCATCGGCGGGCACGTGCGGTTCGAGGCGCAGGGTGGTGAGGTCGGGCTGCAGCAGGGTGGCCAGCTCGGTCATGTCGAAGCAGTCGCTGCCGTCGCCCACGCGAGGCGGCAATGGCGCGAACAGCGGGACCGGGTCGGGCGACGAGATCAGGGCGGCCAGAGGCTGCGTGCCTTCGCTGGCCCAGAACAGCTCGTCGTAGGTCGCGTAGGGCTGCGGAGGTGCGCCGAGGTGGTCGACCACGGCCCGGCTCGCCGGGTCGGTGACGCGGCCGAAGACGGTGAAGCCGCCGTTCTGGTTGTCGAGGTTCAGACGATTGTCGCCGAGATTGAAGAACCAGCTGTTGGTGCCGCTGTCCGGCAGGCCGCCGATCTTGGCGAGCGCGACCGTGTAGGGCTCGTTGCCCCGTTCGGAGCAGATCCACAGGGTCTGGCTCTCGCTGATCTGGATCGGCGTGTCGCGCGTACACGGTTCGTTGTGCACAACCACGCCTTCGAACGTCTCCGTCCGCTCGAATCCGTCGCCGACGAAGCGGTTCTCCCCGCCCTGCACGATGAAGCCGGGCACACTGCGGTGAAAGGTCGAGTCGACCAGGCGGCCGTCGTACAGATAGAACAAGAAGTTCTTCACGTGGCCGGGCGCTTCGTCGTAGGCGTCGAGCAGCTCGATACAGATCTCGCCGAGCGACGTCTGCAATTCGGCGACGAGCCGCCCGTCCGGCAGGCCGGCGGTGCTGCATTCGGCGCGCGCGACGCCCGCACTCGCGGCGAATGCGAGCCACGCGATGAGCACGATGACCGCGGTGCGACGAGGGGGCAGGGGGCCGCGACGCTGCATGGGCCTCTGTGGGTTGGGGCGCGGGGTGGACAGGGACGGCTCGGCATCTTATCCGTTTGCGAATGCGATGCGAAGGCCGTTCTCGATCGTCCCGACGTTCTTCGGGGTCCTTCGCGTCGAGACTCGAAGCCGTGCAATCCGAACGGAATCGTAGGGACGCGTCGCGTGCAGCCCCGCACGCCGGGCGCGAGTCACCCTCGTGAGCGACGCATCGATCGTCGTCGTGTCGGGGCTGCCGCGTTCGGGCACATCTCTGGTCATGAGCATGCTCGAGGCGGGCGGTATCCCGGTGCTCGTCGACGATCATCGTCCCGCCGATGCGAGCAATCCGCGCGGCTACTACGAGCTCGAGGCGGTGAAGGCGACGGCCCGCGACGATGCATGGGTCGACCGCGCGCCCGGGCGAGCGGTCAAGGTGATCCACGCGCTGCTGCCGAAGCTGCCTCCGCGCCACAGGTACGACGTGTTGATGATCGAGCGCGATCTGGGCGAGGTCGCCGCTTCGCAGCGCGCGATGCTCGAACGCACCGAGGGCGAGCGAGACGTGGAGGGCGATGCGCGCTTGATCGATGCCATGCGCCGTCAGCTCGACGACGCGCGGCACTGGCTGGCGGCACAGCCGAACGTGCGTTGGCAGCCGATTCCGCATCGCCGTCTGCTGCGGGATCCGCGGGTGGCCGCGACCGAGATCGCGCGCTTCGTCGATCGAGCGCTCGACGTCGAAGCCATGGCTGCGCGCGTCGACCCCGAGCTGCACCGGTCCCGGAGAGCGTGATCGCCGACGTGGGCCGCTAGCCCATCGGCATGTCGCCGGTCACGACGAGCGTCTGACCGGTGATCCAGCTCGAAGCCTTCGCGGCCAGAAAGAGCGTCGCGGCCCCGATGTCCTCGGGTGTTCCGAGCCGACCCATCGCGATGCGCGCGCCCTTCACGAGATGGTGCACCGTGTCTTCGGTGAGTCCGGTCGCCTGCATCATGATCTCGGTGGGGATCGCACCCGGCGAGATGCCGTTCACGCGGATCTTGGGCGCAAGCTCGCGGCCGTAGGTCTGCGTGAGCGAGTTCATGCCGGCCTTCGCAGCCCCGTAGTGTCCGCTGCCAGGCGCGGCGCCATGGGCGGCGAGCGAAGAGATGTTGATGATGCTGCCGGTCTCCATGTGCTGGCTGGCGATCTTGATGCACGACCAGACCGACGTCAGGTTCAGGCCGATCGCGGCGTCCCAGTCGGCGCGAGAGATCTCGGCGAGCTTGCCCTGCACGGGGGATCCGCCCGCGTTGTTGACCCAGATGCTCAGTCGGCCGAAGGTGTCGATGGCAGCGCGGGCGAGCGCCTCGACCGCCGCGTCGTCGGTGACGTCGGTGGGGCAGGCCAGCGCGCGTCCGCCCTGTTTTCGAATGTCTTCGGCGACGCGCTCGACCTCGTCGCCGCGCCGAGCGGCGAGGACGACGGCCGCGCCGGCCGACGCCAGCACGTGAGCGATGCCCTCGCCGATGCCGCGCCCCGCGCCGGTCACGACGGCGACGTCATCGGAGAGGTCGAAGAGTTCGTCTGCGGTCATCTGGATCTCCAGCGGTGTCGGGCGTCTCGCGCCATGGATGGTCGCGCCGGCTCGGCCGGCGACGCGATCAGGGGGCGAGCAAGACCTTGCCGATGTGGTTGCCGACGAAGAGCAGGCGCAGCGTATCGACGAAGTGTTCGATGCCGTCGACCACGTGCTCTCGCACCACCAGCTCGCCTGACGAGACCCAGCCCCGCAGCTCGGCCTCGGCCTCGGCGAAACGGGGGCCGAAGCGGTCGGCCGTGAAGCCCTCCATGCGCGCGTTTCGCTCGGCGATCCGCAGGTACATCTTGGGGCCATGGATGTCGTCGCGCTGGTTGTACTGGGTGATGGCGCCGCAGAGCACGACCCGCGCACCCTGAGCGAGGTTGTCCAGTGCGTCGTCGAGCATCTGTCCGCCCACGTTGTCGAAGTAGACGTCGATACCGTCGGGGCATAGACGACGCATCTCGGCGTGCACGTCCTGATTCTTGTAGTCGATACAGGCGTCGAAGCCGAGCTCGTTCGTGACGTACTCGCACTTCTCGGGGCCGCCTGCGATGCCGATCACCCGGGCGCCCTTGATGCGCGCGATCTGCCCGGCGATCGAGCCGACGGCACCCGCGGCGGCCGACATCACCACCGTTTCGCCCGGCTCGAAGGGCCCGCACTCGAGTAGGCCGAAATAGGCGGTGAAGCCGGCCGTCAGGCCGAGTGCGCCGACCCAGGCCGAGGGCGACACCTTCTCGTCGGGATCGATGCGCTTGAGCAGAAAGGGCGGCAGGTCGGTGTACGTCTGCACGCCGAGCGGCCCCTGCACCCAGTCGCCTGGGGCAAGCCGGTCGGTCTTGCTCTCGACGACCTTGCCCACGGCGAGGCCCCGCATCGTCTCTCCCAGGGCGAGGGGGGCGAGGTAGTTCTCTTCGTCGACCCACGCCCGCATGGCCGGGTCGATCGAGATCGCTTCGACATGCACGCGCGCGTGATCGTCGGCCAGAGGGCCGAGCGGCTCTTCGACCAGCTCGAAGTGCTCATCGGTCGGGAGACTCTTCGGACGCGCCTTGAGGATCACGCGTCGATTCGTCGATTCGGCCATGGGGCGGCTCCGTTCGCAGTTCGGCTCTGCTCGTGCAGGGGTTGGACGTCGAGCGCGCGAGTCTAGTCGCGCCGCTCGTGCCGCGGTGCAGCCACGCGGTCGAAAGCGCTCATCCGACACAAGATCGCACGACGGGGATGCGTCCATCCGACACAAGTTGGCGCTTCCCGTGACCTCGGGTGCCGTGGGTGCGCTCGCTGGGGCTTGCGATGCCGATTCGCTTCGCCCCTTCTCGTCTCGTGCCGGGGCCGGGCGCATGCTCCGGCCGCACGCGTCGCGCCTGGATCAGCCTTCGCGCCGGGCGCCGTCGCGGTGGCGTCGAAGCGCACCGAGGAGCACGATGCCGGCCGCCCACATCGAGGTCTGGTCGGGCTCGGGGACGAGGGTGCCGTACTGGCAGCACGCGACCGGGCGGGCGACGTCACACGGGCGCGTGCGGAACGTGCCCTGATTGTCGACGGTGAGGCCCCACGTGAACTCGTCGGCTCGCTCCCAGCCAGCGCAGGTCATGTCGTTGGCGACTTCCTGCAAGCCGCTGACGTCGGTGAGACCCGTGAAGCCCCCCGGCTGCGCCGACGCGCGCACCCAGGCCTGCTCGAGGCTGGTCTCGCCGTTCGTCCAGATCCCGTCGGTGATCTCCTGCGACGAACACATGCGGCTCGAAGGCCAGTCGGCCTGACACTGGGCCTTCATGCCCTGCACGCCGGCGTCGCCGAGCACGGTGCCGGTCGAGAAGCCGACGAAGTGGAATCCGGTCAGCGGTGCCGGCTCGATGGTCGCCTGCGCGACGGCGAGGCCGGCCACGGCGAGGGTCGCCGCGACGCACACGATGGTCGTTCGAATCACGTTGGTCTCTCCCTGCGTGGGCACCCGCGCCCGGCGGCTCGAGCGAGCCGCGGATCGACTCGACTGGGGTGAGTGGTTCGACAGAGCGCAGCGTGTTGCGCCGATTGGGCGTCGCGGTGTCACTTGCGCGTATTCCGAATCGAAATCAAGCGCTTACACGTCGAGACGCAGCTGCCGCACACTACTCGCGGATGCGCACCTCGCCGCCGTCGCCTTCGGGCGGGAAGTTCGCGAGCAGGGTCGTGACCGCCGTGTCGACGCGCTCAGCGACGTCGGCCTCGCCGCTCCAGGTCTGCTCGACCGTGCCGTACCAAACGCTGCGACGGGTGACGGGATCCTGAAAGGCGATGGACAGGCTCGCTTCGCGCTCGCCCGACGTCATTGTGCCGCCGAAGTGGACCTTGGCGCGGTTGCCCACGTGGTAGACGATCAAGAGATCGGCTTCGCCGGCGCGGCCGAAGCCGTAGCCGCGGCTGCGCAGGTTCTGCTCGATGGCCGCGCGAATCAGCTGGCGTGTCTCGGTCTGCTTGCGTTCGAGGGGGAACGCATCTTCGTAGAAGGCGAGCGTGCGCTTCGAGTCGAAGTCGGTGTCCGCATCGAAGTCGACGACCCCGGACAGACGGCCGGCGCATCCGACCCCGATCGCAGCGACGAGCAGACCAATCGCCAGCGTGGCGCGGGCCGAAGTCGAGAAGAGCCGGTTCAGTCGCGGGCGGGGCGAAGGCACGGGCGAATCCTCCGAAGGCGGGGCAGGCCCGCATCGAACCGCGGTGTAGCACAGGGCTGTGCACGATCGTGCGCGGTGCCGAGGCGGAAGACACCCGCACACGCGCGAACGGCCGGTGCCTCGCGATCAGGGGCGCCCGTCTCCCCGCATCCGATCGACGAAGATCGGAGATGACCAGGCGCGCTCCGAAACGGGTGCAAGACAATCGTCGCCGGCGTCGCCCCCGATGCCAGCCAGGCAGGGCCGTGCGGAGACGGCGCGGCCTGCGTCGTCGAAGCGCACGCGCGCGCCGGCACCGTTGATGGCGGGAGTCGGTCGCTGGAGCGCGCGCGCGTAGTACACCACGTCGCCCCCGGCCGATGCGAACGCGTCGTCACGAAAGCGAACGCGGCACCCGGCCGGGTCCGGCTCGCACTCGAAGCGTCTCCAGGGGTCCTCGATGCGATCCTGAAGCGGCTCGCCCGAGGCGGTCTGTGGCCGGATGCGCACGATCTCGATCGCCTCGATCGGGATGCGCACGTCGCCGGGATGATCACACTCGCCGTAGCAGAGCGCCTCGAGCGCGGCCCGGCTCAGCCCCGCACCGGCCCGGTCAGGGCAGCCGGGACGCTGCTCGAACGCACCGACTGCCTTCACCTCGAAGGTCGGGGGTGCATTGCGCACGGCGCTGCCACCCATCGGCGTGCGGGCGCCGCGCTCGTCGACCAGGTCGAACCAGAGCAGGATTCGGGGGCCGCTCGTGCCGTAGACGTGGCGACGCTCGAGTGCCCGCCAGATGGCGTCCCGGCTACGACCGTCAGCGTGGACGGCGACGAGGCCACCGGGGTAGAGAAAGCTCGAGGTGCGTTCGGTATCGAAGAGCGCATCGAAGCTGCGCGGGTTGGGCCGGACGACGGCGGGGCGTTCGTCGATCGGCGGCGGCGGCGCGTCGACGCCGGCGATGCGCCGCACGAGCGCGGTGTCGGCGAGGCCGCGCGAGTCGGTCGACTCGAGTCGACGCACCTGCTTGAAGCCGGTGCCGGCGCGGGCGCTGTGGGTGTCGCTCGATGCGATGAAGCCGAAGCGAAAGCGTGGGTCGGTGCCGACTTCGCCGCCGTCTTCGGGCTCCTGCTCGATGGCGAGGGCGTACTGGGCCGTCATCGCCGGGCGCAGCGTGTAGGC
Source organism: Myxococcota bacterium (assembly GCA_965250285.1). Lineage (GTDB taxonomy): Bacteria > Myxococcota_A > UBA9160 > UBA9160 > UBA4427 > CAYYSY01. Next base: position 2,266,444 of record OZ252299.1, on the reverse strand, counting down.
CGGCTTGAAGCAGTCCCGGCACTGGTCGCAGTCGAGCCACTCCTCGACGCCCGCGTCGGGGACGACGCCATAGGGCTTGGTCCCGGCGGCCAAGGCGTTGCGACGTGCCGCCTCGACCTTCGCTTCGCACTGGTCGGCTGGCAGGTCACCGCAGCGCGCGCGCATGAGCTCACCCGCTTGCCAACAGCACGGCAGCACGTCTGCGGTCGGCGCGGGACAGACCTCGTCCCCCGACCCCGCATCGGTTCGACGCAGCGCTTCGCGGTACACCTCGCTGTTGCCATGGCCCGAGAACACCTCGAGCAGCGTCTGACGCGAACCGTCGTGCTGCCCGGGCTCGAGCTGCACGTCGAGGCGCGCACCCGGTGGCGCGTGAATCCCCCAGGCGAGGCCGTGCGGGATCACCAGGCTGTCGACACCCCACTCGTCGAGCTTGCGAAAGAGATCGGCCGGGGTCGTGGCGCTCTCGAGGCAGTCGGTCGGGAGGTCGGGGCTGGGTGTGTCCGTCGAACAGGCCGGCATCGCGAGCAGCCGGCCGAGCCACCACAGGAAGTCGGCGTAGGGCTGGCCCGCCAGCCGAGCGAGCGCCTCGCCCGTCCGCAGCGCGAGGGGATTCGGGGCGCGGTCCATGTCCTCGGCGGGTCGATATGCGATCGGGCGCGCCGTGATCGCGTCGTCTTCGAGGCCGCGCAGCACCACGTTCTTGTGGCCGAAATGCGTCTCCGGGGTCGTGCCGACCTGCGTCCACTCCCAGCCGAGGAAGGGGACGATGTCGGGGTCGTCTGGGTCGCCGGCGCGCGCGTCGCACTCGCGCAGGCTCTCGATGGTCGCCTGCCAGCGCTCGGGCGTGATGCCCTCGGCGTGGTCGTTCAGCGAGAAGAAGTCGAGGGCCGAGCAGTGGCGCGCGTAGTCGCAGGCGTCGGCGGGTGGGTGGCCGCCGTCGCCGGTCGAGAAGATCGGAAGGGCGTAGAGATAGGCATCGATCGAGTACTGCGTATGGACGTGCAGATCTCCGAAGAGGATCTGACCACCGGGCTCACCCATGGCCTCGCGCGCCTCGGCCTGGCCTCGGGCACGTTGGCCGTCGAGCGCTGCATCGCGCTTGTCGCCCGCGATCTCGCCCGGCGGCAGGTCCCCGCCCCCACACGCAGCGAAGCCGATGACCGCGCACAACGCCACTGCACCGAGCGCTGCGAGCCACTTCATTCAGCTGGCGCTCCCGGGCTCGGCGGGCCGCCCGGTGATCGGGTCGGTGCCGCACGGTGCCGGCCAGATCGATCGATGCGCGGGCATCTCAACCCGAGATGGGCGTGTTCAGCTCGCGCGCGTTGTCGCGCATGATGCGCTGCACCTCGGCGTCGCTGAAGCCGTCGAGCTCGTCGAGGAAGTCGAGCGGCCGGGGCATGCCCTCGATGTGCGGCCAGTCGGAGCCGAAGATCACGCGGTCGGGGCCCATCTGGTCGACCACCTCGCGTACGTCGTCCTCCCAGAACGGGTTGATCCAGACGTTGCGCTTGAAGAGCTCGACCGGGTGCTCCGCGTAGTAGCCCGGCATGCGCTTCGCGCTCGATTCGAGCTTGCGGAACAGATCGGGCAGGTACTCGGAGCCGTTCTCGATCGCCGCGACCCGCACGCGCGGGAAGCGCTCGAAGAGTCGGTCGAACATCAGCGTGGCGAGGAAGTCCTGGCACGCGCGCTCGATCGCCCACGTCTTGACCGAGGGGCCGTAGCCCCCGCCGAACGTGGCGCCGAAGCGGTCGTCGGCGTAGCCCTGGCTGCTGTAGCCCGAGTCGCCCGCGTGAACGACCACCGTGATGCCGGCCTCGTTGACCCGGGCCCAGAAGGGGTCGAAGACCGGGTCTGCGGGCGAATTCGATCCCATCGGCGAGTAGACCGCCGAGGGGCGGATGCAGATGAGCCGGGCGCCGTGCTCGAGGCACCACTCGAGCTCCCGGACGGCCCAGTCGAGGTCGGCCAGCGAGAGGTAGGGCGCGGCGAAGATCTTCTCTTGGTAGTCGAAGCCCCAGTCTTCGTGCAGCCACTGGTTGAACGCCCTGAACGTCCAGGTGATCGCTTCGGGGTCTTCCTTGAGCAGCTCTTCGTAGAGCACGCCGAGGGTCGGGAAGAGCCAGATTGCCTCGAGGCCCTGCTCGGTCAGCACCTTCACGCGGGCGTCGCGGTCGAGGTACTCGGCGCGAATCGGCTCGCGGTCGCGGAGGAACTCGATCGGATTGCGGCCGTTCGGATTGCCTCGGAAGTAGTCACACATGCACCCGGGCTTCGCGATCGGGTCGAACGTCGGGTTCGCGACGGCCCGACTCACGCGGCCCCCGACGACGTGGTAGCGCCGACCTTCGATCTCGCACCACTGCACGGTGCGGCCGCCCACGCGGGGGTCGAGGTGTCGGGTGAAGGCGTCCTGGGCTTCGTAGTAGTGGTTGTCGGCGTCGAAGACGGGATAGTCGATCGCGGGCATCGGGACCTCGGGTGAGCGGGCATCGGTTCGGGCCTGCAGTCTAGCCGGCCGAGCCCTGCGCGGGTCGTGGTCGTGACCGGCGTCGTGACCCGGGTGATGACGCGCGGTGACGGTGCATCGAGACGGCCCGCGCGAAGCGCCGTTGGCGCGCGCGCGCGCCGTGGGCGACGCTCGAGGCACGGGCGCGAGCGCCCGTCCGACTTCGAAGGAGGCGTGCCATGGCCCGCACCGCAGCGACGCTGCCCGACGAAGGGCTGGTCGCCTTCGTGAAACGCGATTGCCCGACCTGCGAGCTCGTCGAGCCGGTGCTCGCCGAGATCGGGGAGCGCTCTGGCCTCGTCGTGTTCACCCAGGACGATCCGAGCTTTCCTGCGGCGGGTGACGTCGTCGACGACCGCGAGCTCGAGCATTCGTGGCGCAGCGGCATCGAGGCCGTGCCCACGATCGTGCGCCGCTCGGGCGGCCGCGAGGCCGAGCGGGCCATCGGCTGGCATCGCGGCGAGTGGGAGGCGGTCACCGGGCTCGAAGGCCTCGGGGCAGGGCTGCCCGAGCAGCGGCCGGGCTGTGGCTCGCGTTCAGTCGATCCCGAACTCGCCCCCGAGCTCGCCGTGCGCTTCGGTGGCCTTTCGCTCGCATCGCGGCCCGTCGAGCTCGGCGAACAGGAGGATCCGATCGAGGCCATGTTCGCGCGCGGCTGGAGCGATGGCCTGCCGCTCGTGCCACCGACGCGCTCGCGGGTCGCGCGCATGCTCGCGGGCACGTTGCGCAAGCCCGACGAGGTGGTCGCGGTGGTGCCGCCCGACCTCGCGCCGTGCACGGTCGAGAAGGTCGCGGTCAACGCCGTGATGGCGGGCTGCCTGCCCGAGTATCTGCCGGTCGTGCTCGCCGCCGTCGAGGCCGTCTGCACCGACGCTTTCAACATGCACGGTCTCTTGGCGACGACGATGCCCGTGTCGCCGGTCGTGATCGTGAACGGAGGCGTGCGCCGGCGGATCGGGATGAACGCCGCTGGCAACGTATTCGGGCAGGGCAACCGCGCGAACTCGACGATCGGCCGGGCCCTGCAACTCGTCGTGCGCAACGTCGGCGGCGGTCGGCCGGGCGAGGTCGATCGCGCGACGTTCGGCAACCCGGGCAAGCTCTCGTTCTGCTTTGCCGAAGACGAAGAGGCGTCGCCGTGGACGCCGCTCTCGGCCGACTACGGCTACGAGCCGGGCGTCGACACCGTGACGGTGTTTCCGGGCGAGGGCCCGCGGAGCATCGTCGATCAGCTCTCGCGAGACCCCGAGAGCCTCGCGCGAAGCTTCGCCGTCAACCTGCGCACGCTGCATCACCCGAAGCTGATCATGGCCTTCGACTGCATCCTCGCCGTGGCCCCCGATCACTCGCGCGTGTTCCGCGACGCGGGCTGGTCGAAGGACGACCTCAAGAAGCGGCTCCACGAGCTGCTGCTGATCCCGGGTGCCGAGCTCGTGCGGGGTGCGGGGGGCATCGCCGAAGGGGCCCCCGAGCACGTGAAGGACGCGATGTTGCCGAAGTTTCGTCCGGAGGGGCTGCTCGTCGTGCACTGCGGTGGCGGTGCGGGGCTCTTCTCTGCGATGATCGGCGGGTGGGCGAACGGCGAGATCGGCAGTCAGCCCGTCACGCGCGAGATTCGGCCGTGAAGGCGGCCGCCTCGACCGTGTCCACCCGAGGGCCGTCCCGCACGGCCGCAGCCGAGGAGCGATCATGAGCGAAACGATCGACCCGCGCAGCGAGCGCCTGCTGCTCGACCCGACCGGCGAACTCGCCCCCGACGGCCGACCGCGGGCCGCCCGGCTCGATGGGTTCGAGGGCCGCACCGTCGGCCTGCTCGACATCTCGAAGCCCCGGGGCGACGTCTTCCTCGACCGTCTCGAGGCGCGCCTGCGCGAGCATGGGGCCGACGTGGTCCGCTACCGCAAGCCGACGTTCACCAAGCCTGCGCCGGCCGATCTGCGCCAGGAGATCGCGACCCGTTGTGACGCGGTGATCGAAGCCCTCGCCGATTGAGGCAGCTGCACGTCGTGCAGTGTGCACGACACGTTGGATCTCGAGTCGCGAGGCATCCCTTCGGCGTTCGTCGCCACGGTCGAGTTCGAGGACGGGGCCGAGGTGCAGGCCCGCGCGCTGGGCGGTGAGCCCGACGCGGTCTACGTCGAGCACCCGATCCAGGACCGCACCGACGACGAGATGGTCGTGATCGCCGAACGCGTCGCGGACGAGCTGCTCGCCAAGCTGACCGCATGAGGCTGCGCGCGGTCGAGCGCGCTAGTCGAAGTTGAGGCCGAGCGAGAACACGTACCGCAGGTCGTCCTTTTCGGGCGTCGTGCCGTCGGCGTTCTCGCGTGGGTCGCGAATGCGGTCGTGGGTCACGCTCAGCTCGATGAAGAGCAGATCGGTGATCTCGTAGCTGAGCGCGGCTTTCGTGTGAAAGTTCGTCTGACCCGAGTCGCGGCGCAGGATCACCGTGTTGTGGTCGACCACCAGATCGAGATTCTTGACGATCGTCCAGTCGAGTGAGGATGAGATGCGTGGGCCCCAGTCGTTCTCGGTGAGGTTCTGGTCGGCGGCCACCGAGACGTACTGGGTGAACTGATAGGCGAGGCCACCGTCGACGCTCCACTCGATGGTGTCGTCGTCGAAGAACTTCCAGCCGAGGCTGAGCCCTGGCACCACCCGATTCTGCAGATTCTGGAACCGGTCGGACGTGTAGTCGACGAAGGGCAGCGACGCGTAGAGCCGACGGGTGAAGTAGACGTTCATCGCCTGGTTCACGCGGTGCCGTGCCGCGATCGTCTCGCCATCGGTGGCGTTGAACGTGCCCGTGTAGTCGACGTGGAAGTGGGTGCTCGGGTCTTCGCGGTCGATCGACGCCGTGCCGGTCACGCCCGCGGTGTCGGTGTTGCCCGTCGACGTGTCGATGCCGACCGTGACCTTGCTTCGCCAGCGATTGATCTCGCGGGGCGCGCCCGGGAGGATCGCCCAGATGTCTCCGCGCCGAGCCTCCTGGGTGATGTCGTCGCCGACGACGGTCAGCACGCCCTTCTCGAGCGTGCCCTTGCCGACCAGCACCGTGTGGTCGTAGAGGATGAAGCGGGTGCTCTCGGCGAAGCAGAACGCTCGAATGTGCTTCCAGTCGGTGGTGCGCCGGTCGAATCGCGTGCTGCGCATCTCGAAGCGCTTCTTCCGCATGCGCTTGAACTCGCCGCGCAGCCACTCGCCCGACGAGTACTGCACCCAGTCCCAGGGGCCCGTGCACGGCTCGGGGATCTGGATCTCGATGTTCTCGTCCGCGGCGCTCTCTTCGACGCCTTCGAGCGCATCGCGCGACTCGCTCAGCTGATCGTGCTCGGCCTGGGTCGCTGCTTCGGTGTCCGCTGCAGCGTCGGCCGTGGCTTCGGCATCGAGCGGAACCACGGGCTCGGCGATGCCGTCCTCGGGCGGCGATGTCGTCTCGTCCGCGGCGCTGGGCTGGCTCGCCTCGATCGGCGCCTCGCCGCTCGGCTCGGACGAGGGCGTCTCGAGGGCGCGTCGCACGACATCCGCGCCGGCCTCGTTGTCGGCGACCTCGTCCTCGATCGGCTGGACGGGCTCGATCGGTGGTTCGGTGGTCGTCGCCGCGTCGATCGGATTCTCGACGGGTGGAAAGAGCGGGCCGAGCGGGTCTTCGGTCTGAGCGCGAACGGGCAGGGCGGGGCCCAGCGCGAGCAGCACCGCACCGACGCACGCCGCACAGACGCCGCGCGCGGCCCGAGCGGGCCGCACGTGCCCCCGTGTCCTCTCGGGCACCGCGGTCGGCGGGTTCACGCGGGTCGCTCACCTCGCAGCGTGACCCGATACATGAGCCGCTCATGATTCGAGTAGTCGTCGATGGCGTAGTGCTGGGTCTGCCGGTTGTCCCAGAGCACGAGGCTGTTCGTCTCCCAACGCACCCGGCACGTGTACTCGGGACGGGTCGCGTGGGCGTAGAGCATCTGAAGGATCGCGTCGCTCTCGTGCTGCTCGAGGCCGACGATTCCGGTGGTGAACATCGGGTTCACGAAGATCGACAGGCGTCCCGAGATGGGGTGCGTGCGCACGACGGGATGCGTCACCTCGGCGAACACGGCGTCGCTCATCTCATACTTGATCGACGCTTCGCCCTGGTACTTCTCCTCCCCGACGACGCGCGGGTCGAAGGCGGGTTGTGCGCTGTGTCGCGCCTGCAGTGGGCGCAGAAACTGCTTCAGCGGCTCGGAGAGCCCTTCCCAGGCGCGCTCCGTCGACGCGTAGAGCGTGTCGCCACCGTAGGGCGGAATTGTCACGCCGTGCAGCACCGTGACCGCGCTCGGTTCCTCGAAGAACGTGTTGTCGGTATGCCAGCTCGTCCCGAAGAACGCGGCCTCGCCGGCCGGCTTGTGGACGCGGATCATGTCGGGCATCTCGTCGAGGCCCTGGGCGATCGGGTGCCGATCGGGCTCACCGAGCGTGCGCGCAAAGGCCAGATGCTGCTCGCGCGTGATGTCCTGATCGCGCAGCACGAGCACGCCGTGATCGACCAGCAGGCTCTGGAGCTTCTCGGCGAGGGTCGGATCGACGGCACGCGAGACATCGATGCCGCGAATCTCGGCACCGATCGAGCCGGCGAGAGGGCGGACTTCGAAGGGGGTGTCGCTCATCGGTGGCTCTCCGGGATGATGCGGGTGCTGAGCCCCAGTCGGCACAGTGCTGGGCCGCCCCGTAGGCCCATGCGAGCCCTTCGTTTCGGCGGCACGCCGTCGGGGTGCAGCATATCACTCCGCCCGGAGCGGTGCGTCGCGCTGCGAGCTGGACGAATCTATCGAGCGCGGCGTGAACGGGCTTCGGCGGGCCGAGAAATCTCGGTTCGCTGAAACCAACCGGGCGCCGTGACGTACACGGTGACGAGCCGGCGAGGGGGGCGGGTGATCGCGGTCACGGCTGGGCCGGGCTGCTTCGTGTGCGCTCCAGGTCAGCCGCGAGCCACCGGGCCACGCCACGAGAGGGTCTGCCTGCCCTCGACGGAGATGAAGGGCGGGGGGATGGCTTCCCCTCGACCAAAACGGGATTCGAGGGCGTGCCTGCCCTTCGACCCAACGGGGCGGCGCGGCCGCCCGATTGAGGAGACGACCGAATGGACAAGAAGACCGTCATCGCTTCGGCCGCCGCGGCGCTGTTTGCGCTCGGGGCCGCTGGCACCGCTGCCGCCGACGAGCACGGCGGCACCAGCGAAGGCAAGGTGAAGTGCGACGGCGGCAACGCCTGCAAGGGTCAGGGCGAATGCCACACCGCGAGCCACGACTGCGGCGGTCAGAACAGCTGCAAGGGCAAGGGCTGGGTCTACCTGACGCCCGAAGAGTGTGAGGCCGCCGGCGGCACGCTCGCCGAGAAGTGAGCCCACGGTCGTCGCGGGCGGGGCCGATGCGGCTCCGTTCGCGACGGCGTGCGTTCACGGTGTCCGACCCGGGTCTGTCCATGCCGCCGCCTCCGACACCCCGCCCCGCACGTCCTGTCGAGGCGCCCGCTTTGGGCGTCGGCATCGGGCTGCGCGTGCCGCACTATGACGACGTGCTGCGACGAGCGCGCGCGGGCGATCTCGAGATCGACTTCCTCGAAGTCATCTCAGAGAACTTCATGGTGCGCGGCGGGCGACCCGGGCGCCTGCTCGACGATGTGCGTGCCGAGCGACCGGTCGTGATGCACGGCGTGTCCATGAATCTCGGATCGACCGATCCGCTCGACGACGACTATCTCGACCGATTGGCATCGCTCGCCCAGCGTGTCGAGCCCGCCTGGCTCTCGGATCACCTGTGCTGGACGGGCGTCGGCGGGGCCCACCTGCACGACCTGATGCCGCTCCCCGCGAGCGAAGCCGTGCTCGCCTGGCTCGCCGATCGCATCGGTCGCGTGCAGGATCGACTCGGCCGCCGCATCGCGGTCGAGAACGTGTCTTCGTATCTCTCGTTCGAAGAAGACGAGCTCGACGAGTGGCAGTTCATCGCCACGCTCGCCGAGCGGGCCGACTGCGGCGTGCTCCTCGACGTCAACAACGTATTCGTGAGCGCGCACAATCACGGCTTCGACGCAGAGACGTACCTCGACGCGATCCCACCCGAGCGCATCTTTCAGATTCACCTCGCGGGCCACTCCGAGAGCGGGCCGCTGCTCATCGATACCCACGATCACCCCGTCCGCGACGAGGTGTGGCGGCTCTACGAGCGCGTCATCCGGCGGACTGGCCCCGTCTCGACCCTGATCGAATGGGACGACCAGCTTCCGACCTTGGATCGCCTGATCGAAGAGGCTCAGCGTGCGCGCCGCCTCATGGCGAGCGCGTGCGCAGAGGCGGCCGCATGAGCACCGAACCCGGCGACGCCCACGTCTCCTCTCGCGCCCCGGTCGCCGCTGCGCCGCCCGAATCGCTCGTCGAGATGCAGCGTCTGCTGCGCGCGCTGGTGACGGCACCCACCGGCGTACAGCCGGCGCTCGAAGGACGGCCCGGCGTGCCGGGTTGGCTCGACGCCTGGTCCGATCCCGCCGCCGCCCTCGCCGGCACCGTGCGCAGCGACGATCGACTCGCGGCGCCTGCGCGGCTCGACGTCTACGCCCAGGCCTACTTCGCGCGGCTGCTCGAGGTGCTCGAGGGCGACTATCCGACCGTCGCCTGGCTCTGCGGCGAGGCGGCTTTTCACGATCTGGTGACGGCCTACCTCGTCGCCCATCCGTCGAGCTCGCCGAGCCTGCGAGACCTCGGCCACGCCTTTGCCGACTTTCTGACCGAGCATCCCGTGGCCGCATTCGCGCGTGAGCGCTTCCCGGGTGTAGATGACATCGCGCGCCTCGAGTGGGCCTTCGCCGACGTCTTCGATGCCCCCGACGCGACGCCACTGCAGCGCGCCGACCTCGCCCGGGTCGCGCCCGAAGCCTGGTCGGAGATCGCGCTCGAGGTCGTGCCGGCGTTCGCGCGTCTCACCTTCAGCTGGTCGGTCGGTGAGATGGTGACCGCCCAGCGTCGGGGCGATGCGGCAGCGCCCAACCGGCGAAGCGAGCCCCAGACGCTGATCGTCTGGCGCGAGCGCGAGCGAGCCGTGTTTCGCAGTGTCGATGCACTGGAGGCCGAAGCGCTGGCTCGAATCGTCGCCGGTGGCGAGACGTTCGGCGATCTGGGTCTGTGGCTCGACGAGCGCCTGGGCGACGCGGCGGTCGAAGAGCCCGCCGCGCTCGCGGCAGGCTGGCTCGCGCGCTGGATCGACGCGGGCTGGCTGGCCCGGTGACCCCCGCGCGTCGGGGCGCCGAGTGAGGGCTTCGGGTGGAGCGGACGGTGGCGCCGAGAGCTTCGGGCGGCCGCGCTACTGGCCCGTCTCCTGCGCGTAGAGCTCGGGCAGAAACCGCGCCAGGTGGTTCATCTCTTCGGCGCAGTGAATCAGCAGGTGGTGGCCCATGCGTCTCGGCAGCATGAGGCCACGCGCCGTCGGTGTCGCGAGTGCGCGATCGAGCGGGTTGCCCTCGGGTAGGAAGCGGAGGTGCGGATCGCCGATCCAGAAGCGACTGCGCATCTCGCAGCCGTTCTCGGTGCGTCGCATCAGGTGGATGAGATGGCCGGCGTCGAGTGGCCGATCGCTGAAGCCGACACGCGCGCACACCGCGGTCCCGACGCCCGCTTCGTCGAAGCGCGCCTCGTCGAGCCCGAGCTCGCCCGGCGGCCGGAACCGGATCGCCAGACGGCTGATTTCGGGGCCCACGTACTCGTCGACCCACGAGGTGTTGCCGATGTACTTCGCCTTGTCGGAGAGCCCCGGCGTCGCGCCGCGCGCGTAGCGCCATTGCGTGAACAGATGTGCCTGGGGGTGCCAGAGCTTGTAGCGATCAGTCTCTTCGCCGTGCCAGGCGAACCACCAGTCGATCATCTCGGGCGTCGCGCCGGGAAACTCGGTCGAGACGGCGACGAACACGGTGCCGTCTCGCATGCGCGTGTGACCGGTCTCGAGCGCGAGTGGACCCGGCTCCAGCAGCCGGTGTGCGTCGGCGAAGGGCAGCGCGTCGGCCGCATCGGCTTCGCCCTGCGCGACCGCAGCCTCGACGTGCGGCGGCAGGTCGTCGAGCTCCCAGCGAAAGAAGCGTTCGTAGGATCGACCCCGCAGCTCGGTGCGCAGGATCCCGAGGTGCACGTTGCGGGCCCGCGCGAGCTGAGTCTCTCGCTGGATGCGCTCGCGCTCCGGCGGCGTCGCCACGGGTCAGGCCGCTTCGCCGCGTCGCCGCGCCCGTGCGGCCCCGTGAACCTGAGACAGGAACCGCTCGACCGCGGGCACGACGCCGACCGTGCGGGGCGTATGGAAGATCTCGAAGGCGTGCTGCGCCCCCGGGATCTCGGCATACGCGACGGGGGCCTTCGATGTCTCGCGCAGCTTGGCGACGAAGCCCCGCGCTTCCTCGACGGCACAGAGCGAGTCGGCATCGCCGTGCAGCACGAAGAACGGAGGGGCGTCCGCATGGATCCGGTGCATCGGTGATGCGGCCCTGAACACGTCTTCGTTGCCCTCGAACGGCTCCTTCACGACGAGGCGCTCGATGAACCCCTTCGACTCGTTCACCTGCAAGCCCATCTCGTTCGTCCAGTCGTAGACGCCATAGAAGGGCACGGCGGCGGCGAAGCTCGTGTCGACGTCCTCGAAGCCCGGCTGCCACGCCGGGTCGTTCGCGGTGAGCGCGACCAGAGAGGAGAGATGGCCGCCGGCCGAGCCGCCGGTCACGCAGACGAAGTCGGGATCGCCGCCGTATTCAGCGATGTGCTGCTTCACCCAGGCGGTGGCGCGCTTGCAGTCTTCGACATGCGCCGGCCACGCGTGTTTCGGCGAGAGCCGGTAGTTGATGGCGACGCAGATCCACCCATGGGAGGCCATGTGATACATCAGAGGCAGCGCCTGTTCGCGCTTCTCGCCGATCATCCACGCCCCGCCGTGGATCTGCAGCAGGACCGGCGCCCGCTCGACATCGCGCTCGGGCAGGTACAGGTCGAGACGGTGACGCTTGGCGTCGACGTCGTGATAGGCGAGGTTGCGCACCACCTTCACGCCCGGTGTCCGAAACGAGAATGGACGCAGCGCGCGCGTCCAGCCCGGCTCGTGGGTCAGGCCCTCGCGTTCGTCGCTGGTCAGCTTGGCCGAGTCGACGCCACCGATGCTCTCGTCGAGCGCGGCCTGCGCGATGGGCCCTGCGCGCAACGAGATCGGCCATGCCCATGCGAGGCCGACCCATGATGCGAGGGTGATCGCGAGCGCCGCCTGACCGAGCCCGTGCTCGAGGACACCGGCCGAGACGAAGAAGAGCGTGACGATGGCCTGCAGGGCGATGTGAAACACGGCGAGGTCGCCGACGAGCCAGCCGAGAAAGAAGCTGGGGATCGCGAGCCCCCCGCGGCGCACGGGAAAGTGCACGTTCAGCGTCAGCAGCGCGCCGAGCATCGAGAGAGCGAAGAACGTCGCGGTCATGGGGGCTCCGAGCGATGGCCTCGGCGGCAACCGAGACGAAAGGATGCCGCTCGCAGCATAGCGCCAGGCCCCTCGCGCCCGACGCGGAATGCGCCTGTGTTAGCCTCTGCCCGCGCGACGATCCGTCGGCTGTTCGACGTGTCCTGTCCGCGGTGCCTGCGCCGCATGTGGGGCTCGTTGGGCCCGGTCGCCTCCAGGGGGAACTCGAAGCCGATCGCCGGTTTCGTGCAGGGGCATGGGACGGTCTTCTAGACACATGGGCCGAATACGGACGCGAACCCGCGCGTGCATCGCGCTCGCTGCGGCGCTTGCCTGCGCCGCCGCGACGACGCTCGCCGCGCATCCGGCCCGCGCGGCCGGCACCCCGGTCGGGCTGCCCGAGCCCGAAGGGGACGCGGCCGAAGAGCTCGATCGACCGCTGCCGCTGCCGCGCTCGGGGCCGAGCGTGCTCGAGGTCGAAAACGTCGAGCAGCTCGATCTGAGTCAGCTGCGCGCGATCATCGCCGCCGCCGCGCCCATCGACGAGCGGGCCGACGTCGAGGTGCGCGAGCTGACGCTGGAGGAGTGCCTGCAGCTCGCGCTCGTGAACAACCTCGACGTGCAGGTGACCCAGGTCGGCGTCGACATCGGCGAGGCCGGTGTCGCCGAGCAGAAGGCGCGCTTCCACCCCACGTTCGGCGCGTCCGGCGAGGCCGACGGCTGGAGCCGCGCGCGCTCGGGGGGCCGCCCCGACGAGACGCGCTCCCGTCAGCGTGCGTTGCTCTTCCTGGAGCAGGAGGTGCCCACGGGCGGCTTCGTGCGCCTGGGGGCGGGCTACGAACGCGAGAAGACGGCGGAGAACGAGCAGGCCGACCAGCAGCAGAACTTCGTGAACAGCAACGAGCTCGCGGGGCTCTCGATCGAGGTGTTCCAGCCGCTGCTGCGCGGCGGGCGTGTCTTCGTGGCTCGAAGCCAGATCATCGACTCGGAGTACGGCGCCGAGATCAATCAAGCGATGCTCGCGACGGCGATGCTCACCGTGAAGGCGCGGGTGAAGGCCGCGTACTACAACGTCATCCGCGCAAATCAGCAGGTCGACGTGGCCGAACGCGCACTCGAACGGGCCAACGAGCTGGTCGAGGCCTCTGACGCGCTCTTCGACGCGGGCCAGGTGAGCAAGGTCGATGTCTTCAGCGCCGATGTGCGGACGGCAACCGCCGAAGCCCGGCTGACGACCGCGAACGCCGAGCGGCGCGTGCGTCGAAACGAGCTGCGACGTGTGATCGGTCTACCCGTCGGCATCGAGATCCTCGCCGCCGAGCGTGCCATCCCCTTCGAGCCGGTTCCCGTCGACCTGAGCAACTGGATCGCACGCGCCATGCGCAACCGTCCCGAGCTGCTGCAGAAGCGCGCAGAGCTTCGACAAGCCGAGCTCGCGAAGCGCGTCGCTGGCAACGGCAAGCTGCCCGAACTCGGTGTGAACGGGACGTTCCAGCCCGGCTTCGACTGGGCCAGCTACAACTGGGACGCCGGGCTGAGCTTTCGCATGCCGATCGGCAACCGGGCCCCCCGCGCACGCTACCGCGAAGCCGAGGGGGTGCGCTCCGTCGCGCAGACCGAGCTGTTTCGCACCCAGCGCGATATCGAACTCGAGGTGCGCGAGTTCGAGATTCGCCTGCGCGAGAATCTCGGGCGCATCGAGAGCCTCTCGCACGCCGTCGAGAGCGCCCGCAAGAAGCGCGAAGTCGCGCTCGGGCGCTTCGAGATGGGGCTCGCCAGCAACCTCCAGGTCGTGAACGCGAACGAAGAGCTGATCCGCTCCGAGAGCGACCTGCTCGCGGCGATCACCGAGTACGCGAGCAACATCGCGTTCCTCGAAGCCGCGATCGGCGGTCAGCTGTAGGGCCCACCGCCCCGCCTCTCGCCTCTGGCTCGGCCTCAGGACGGGCCGTCGAAGCGCCTCAACACGCGCCCGCGGCGCACGAAGCGCTGTACGGCCGTGACGTGCGTGAGGATCGCGACCAGCCAGAGCACCGCCCAGAGCAGATCGTGGCCGAAGAAGAGATCGTTCGGGAGGAAGCCGGTGAAGACCACGCCCACGCAGATCGTCGCGATCCGTTCGAGGCGCTCGAAGAGGTCGGGCAGGCCGCCCTGGCCGCCGTCGTCCTGGGCGCCGAGCTGCGCTGCTCGAGCGGCGTTGTAGCTCGTGATCATCGAGCCGGCGATCGCGAGCATGCACGGCACCCATGCGCCGGTCACCCACGCGATCGAGAAGAGGATGAAGAAGTCCTTGTACCGATCGGTGACGGCGTCGAGGTACGAGCCGTAGAGCGTGCTGGTCTCGGTCACGCGCGCGACGGCGCCGTCGACGTTGTCGAGCAGCTCGATGGCGGCGACGAGCAGGCCGAAGACGACGAAGTTCTGGTGCCACGGAAACGCCAGGGCGTTCGCGGCGCAGAGCACGATGCCCGCGCCCGTCACCATGTTCGGCGTGAGGCCGGTCTTCGCGACCACTCGCCCGAAGTGATCCCAGAAGCGATCCATCTGATCCTTGAACATCTCGTCGATCAAGCGGCGCTCCGATGCACGCCGGGGGTGCGTGCGGTGCGTGGATTGGATCGCGCGGGAGAGTACCGCTGCGCCGATCGCTCTGCCGCCATCCGGGGTGGGTTGCTACGTTGCGAGCGCGGCGCGGGGTGGGGCGCCGGGGGGCCACGTTGAAAGAAGAGATCGCGATCAAGCTGCTCTGGACGCTGGGCGTGATCTTCGCGGTCGCCGGCGCGGGCATCCTGCTGCAGATGGCGCTGCGGGGCCGATCCCAGAGCCAGAGTCGCATGGGCACCCGATTCGCGGTCGAAGCCGGCATGCTCGCCTTCGCGTTCGCGCCTGCGTACCTCGGCGGTGGTTGGCTGCTCGGTGCGGCGGTGCTGCTCGGATGCATCACCACGTCGGAGCTGTACGGCACGTTCGAAGCCGGGGGCGACCGGCCGTTCAAGGTCGGCGGCATCGCGACCGGTCTCGTCTGCATGCTCGCGGGCTGGGTCTGGCCGGGGCTCGTGCCGTGGCTCCTGCCCGGCCTCGTGCTCGTGTATCAGGCCCTTCGATTCGCCGCGGGCAACGACCGGGACGGCACGGTCTTTCGGCTCAAGCGGACGTGCTTCGGCGTCATCTATCCGTTCGTCTGTCTCGCGTTCTATACCGAGATCGGGCGCATGGATGCCGGCTTCGGCTACGTCGTCGTCTACTACGGCTTGTCCGAGGTCAACGACTCGGCGGCGTATTTGATCGGCAGCTCGATCGGCAAGCGCAAGATCTTCCCGAAGCTCAGCCCGAACAAGACCGTCGAAGGCGTGGTCGGCGGCATCCTGTGCACGATCGGCATCGCGTTCGCGCTGTGGTTCGCGGTGCCGCACTTCACCTGGTGGCAGGTCGCAGGCTCGGGTGTGCTGGTCGCGGCGGCGGGGACGGCAGGCGATCTCTTCGCGTCTCGTCTCAAACGCCGGGCAGGCGTCAAGGACTACGGCGATGTCATCCCGACCCAGGGCGGCGTGCTCGACCTCTACGACGCGTTCTCGTTCCTGGCGCCGGTCTTCTACTACTACCTGGTGCTGATCGGGCAGGTCTAGTCGTCGAGGTGGGCGTTCGTTCGCCGATACCACGGGCGCGCCGTCTTGAAGAAGCGGGTGAAGCGATCGAAGCGCTCGGTGTGAAGCGCTTCGATCGCGCCGTCGGGCTCGAAGGTGCGTTCGACCTCGATCAGCGACTCGGTCTCTTCGAGGCTGCCGTATTCGCCGAGGGCGCGTCGCGCCATCAGCGCCGCGCCCCGCACCCCGCTGAACTGGGGCTCGACGACGCGCTCGACGCGCGCTTGCAGCACGTCGGCCATGATCTGGCACCAGACGTCGCTCTGCGAGCCGCCGCCCGCGATGCGAAGCGATGTGATCGGCTGCTTGATCAGCCCTTCGACGATCCCCTTGGCCCAGCGCGTGTTGTAGGCCACCCCCTCGTAGATCGCGCGCACGAGGTGACTCGTCTCCGTATCGAGGGCGAGGTTCACGAAGCCCCCACGCATGTGGGCGTCGTCGATCGGAACGCGCTCCCCCATCATCCAGGGCAAGAAGTACACGCCGCCCGAGCCGGCGGGCGCGGCTTCGGCGAGGGCGTTCAAACGGTCGAAGGGGGCCGCGTCGGCTCCGCCCAGGATCGTGTCGCGCGCCCACTCGAGCGAGGCGCCGGCGGTTTCCTGTGTCGCGATCACGATGTACTTGCGGTACTCGGCCGCGCAGAGCGTGCCGGTCGCGGCCAACGGATTCACGGCTCGGTCGTCGGCGTGGGCGGCGACCCATGAGCTGGTGCCGAGGCACGCATGGGCCGCGCCGTCGCGTACCGCCCCCGATCCCACGGCGCACGAGAGCACGTCGCCGGCGCCACCGGCGACGGGGACCCCCGAGCGCAGCCCGAGGTCGGTTGCGGCCTGGCCTTCGAGCTCTCCCACGATCTCGGTCGACTTCACCACCTCGGGGAGCTTCGACACGTCGAAGTCGAGCATGCGCAGGATCGGCTCCGACCAGTGCAGGCGATCCTTGTGCGTATCGAAGAGCCAGCCCCCGCTCGCTGCGTCGTAGGTGCACACGGTGCGACCGGTGCAGCGGTAGACGAGGTAGTCCTTCACGTCGAGCAGCTTGTGCGTACGACTCCAGACGTCGGGGCGATTCTCGCGCAGCCACATGTACTTCGAGATCGTGTCTCGCCCTGCGAGGTTCGGCGCGCCGTTGGTCAGTCGGAGCCACTTGAGCATCCGCCACAGGCCATAGCCCGCGACCTTGGGGAAGCCGTTCGTCATCGCGCGGGCCTGCTCGGCCGAGCGCGTGTCGAGCCAGATCATCGCGTTGCCGAGTGGTTTGCCGTCGGCGTCGATCGGCAGCACACCGAACATCTGGCAGGTGAAGACGACGGCCTGCACCGAATTCGCGCGATCGGCTCCGCCGGCCCAGAGCTCCTGGGTCGCGCTCGTGATCGCCTGCCACCAGCCTTCCGGGTCCTGCTCGGCCCAGCCGGGCTTGGGGTAGAGCACGTCGATGGTTCGCGTTGCGCACGCTGCGATGTGGCCGTTGTCGCGAACGAGGGCGGCCTTCACGTGAGACGTGCCGAGGTCGATGGCGAGGACGGTGCGCTCATCCATGGCGCGCGTCCCCGTTCGTGCGCACGTCCGATTCGACGCGTCCGTCGACCAGGTTCACCAACCGGTCGGCCGCGTCGAAGACGCGCGCATCCTGCGTGACCATCAGCACCGTCGTCCCGTCCTGCGCGGCGCGCTCGCGGAAGAGGTCGAGCACGATCTCGGTGTTCGCTCCATCGAGCGCGGCCGTCGGCTCGTCCGCGAGCACCACCTCGGGATGATGGACGAGGGCGCGCGCGATGGCGACACGCTGTCGCTGGCCGCCCGACAGGCGCTCGGGCTTGTAGTCGAGTCGCTCACCGAGCCCAAGTCGCGACAGCAAGCTGACGATGCGTTCGTGGGCGTCCCGCTCGATGTCGGGGCGCAGGTCGGCGGCCATCTGCACGCTCTGCTCGGCGGTGAGCGCCGGAAACAGGTTGTGCAGCTGAAAGATGAAGCCGAGGTGGGATCGATACGCTTCGAGCTCGCGACCGTCGAGTCGCGTGAGGTCACGCCCCCCCACGCGCAGCTCTCCCGCTTGAGGGCGACGCAGCGCGCCGACGAGGCCGAGCAGCGTGGTCTTCCCCGAGCCCGATGGCCCCGTCATGATGACGAACTCGCCGGGTGCCACGTCGAGATCGATGTCGAACAGGACCTGCTTCGAGGCCTCCCCGAGCCCGAAGGCATAGTCGAGGCCGCGAATGTGAATGCCTTCGGCCGCCACTAGAAGAGCTCCGCCGGATCGAGCTGCTCGACGCGCCGCAGGGCGAGGGCGCCCGCGAAGCTGCACATGGTCACCGAGAGCAGGCCGACGCGAATCACGTCGCCCAGATCAAAGCCGGCCGGCAGGCCCGAGAGCGCACCGAGCAGCAGCATCATCAGCCAGCCGAGCAGAATGCCGGGCACGAAGCCGACCATCGAGAGCAACCATGCCTCCCAGAGCACGACGAGCCTGAAGAACCACGTGCCGTAGCCCATCGCCTTGAGCGTGGCGAACTCGGCGAGGTGGTCGAGGACGTCCGTGTAGAGGATCTGATAACAGATGACGACACCCACCGCGAAGCCCAGCGAGACACCGACGAGCAGGATCACGCTGACAGGGGTGCCCGTCTCCCAGTACTCGAGGTCGCGCGCCTCGATCGCGGCCTTGGTGAAGACCTCGACGTCGCCCGGCAGGGCATCGCGCAGGTCGGCGGCGACGATCTCGGGATCGGCACCGGGTTCGACGTGGATCAGCACCGCCTCGATCGTCTGGCCCCTCGAGCCGGTCAGCTCGTTGTAGGTCTCCTCGGAGAGGATGAGGTTGCCGTCGATCTCGAAGTCGGAGCCGAGGTCGAAGACGCCGACGACGTCGACCCGTCGTTGTTGCACCGTCACCTGGCCGGGCTCGAGCGCGCCCAGGGTCGGACGGGAGCGCGCGTCGATGAGCACCGTGCCGCGCGGCCGAATGAGGTCGACCTGCGACGCGACCGCGTCGTTCAGGAAGACCGGCTGGTCGGGGTCGAAGGCGATCGCGCGCACGCCGCGCTCCACGCCCGTCACGGGGTTCTTCCAGAACAGGCGCTCCATCCAGATCGGAGCTGCCCGTTCGACGCCGTCGACCGAGCGGGCCTGGTAGAGCCGCTCGCGCGCGATCCGGTCGCGCTTGAGGAAGGGCTTCTTCTCTTCGTGGACGACGAGCACGTCGGCATCCATCTGGCGCAGCAGCTCCATCCCGCTGTCGAGCAGCGCGTTGCGGAAGCCGAGCTGCAACAGCATCAGCAGCAACGCGAAGGTCACGCCGCCCACGGAGGCGACGAGCCGCGCGCGTTCATGCCGCATGAGCCGGGTCGCGAACAGGACTGCCGCTCGAAACGCGCTCACTAGAAGAGCTCGGCCGGGTCGGCGTTGGCGAGCTTGCGCAAGCTGATCGCCGCCGCGAGCGTGCACATCACGGCCGAGAGCGTGCCGATGAAGAGCGCGAGGCCCACCGTCATGAAGACCGGCAGGCGCGTCAGCGAATGGATCACCGGAAAGAGCGCCGAGCTCATGACCAGCGAGGGAACGAACCCGAGCCCGGCGAAGATCCAGGCCTGTCTGAATACGTAGCCATAGAGGCGACGGTTGGGGTAGCCCATCGCCTTGAGCGTTGCGTAGTAGGGCAGTTGGTTTCGGATGTCGGTCGAGAGAATCTGGTAGAGCACCACCACCCCGACCATGAAGCCGGCGAAGCTCCCCATCGTGAAGATGTTGCCGACGGCGGTGTGTTCGACCCAGTGTCTGCGCTGCATCTCGTCGATCTCGTCGGCGTCGAGCACACGGACATCGGTCGGCAATGACTCGATCAGCGCTGCCTTTGCCTCGTCGACGTCGGCCCCCTCTCGAAGGCGCAGCAAGCCCAGGTGGGGGCGGTTCGAGGGATGGGTCACGAAGAACTGCAGGAACGAGTCGTCGCTCATCAACAGGGCACCGTCGGCGAGGAAGCCGACACCGACGTCGATCTCACCCACGACCTGCGCGGCCTTGTTGCGCGCCTCGACGCGGCCCGCCGGATCGACCGGCCGACACTTCGCCTGACTCTGGCGGTCGAGGAAGACCGCCCCCTGGCTGCGGAGCCGGTCGAGATCGACGGCCTCGACACCCGGATCGAGCGGCGGCTCGCCCCCGTTCGAGTCGAGCGGAAAGCCCACGGCGAAGAGGCGGCAGCGCTGCATCGTCTCGGGCACGCGCCAATTCACGTACCTGAAGAACACGGGAATCGCCGCCTCGACCGAGTCGATGGCCTGCGCCTGGTAGAGGCGCGCCGCGTCGATCGTACCGGCATCGGCGAGGCGCGCGAAGCGCGGCGAGACCAGGACGAGATCGGCGCGAAACCGTGACGAGATGGCCAGGGCCGTGTTCTCTACGGCCCCGAAGAACCCCAGCTGCATGAAGATCACGAGGATCGCAAAGCCGATGCCGGCCGCTGCGACTGCCGTGCGTCGTTTCTGGTGCAGGACGAGCCGCAGCGCGAACGGCACGGGGCGCTGGGCGCGTCTGGCCCGCGGCGGGCCGGGTTCGACGTCGTTCACTGGGCCGGCGCGGACCTGAGGTCGATGCGGACCTGGCCCTCGAGGTTGGTGAGCTGCTGCGCGAGCGGGTCTTCGTCGAGTCGCACCCGCACGCGCACGACCCGCAGGCCCTTGGGTGCACGGGGATCTTCACCGCCGATGGCGTTGTTGAAGATGATCGCGCCGACGTCGTCGACGACGCCCGTGACGTCGGAGGGCAGGGCCGGGCTCGAGAAGACGGCGGTCTGGCCGGGCGCAACGAGCCGCACGTCGTTCGCATGCACCTCGGCCACCGCGAACATCGTGGCGGTATCGCCGATCTGCACGACGGGTCGACCCTTCACGCGTTCGCCCTCGCGGATCGGGATCCGCAACAGCTGGCCCGAGATCGGCGCACGCACGATCGTCTGTTCGAGGCGCTGCCGGGCTTGCTCCACGCTGTTCTCGGCCGTGCGCTGGTCGAGGGCGACGCCCCCTTCGAGACGCTCGAGCTCGGCCTGGGTTTCCTTCAGGGTCTCTTCGGCCTGGGTCACCCGCAGCTCGGCGTCGCGAAATTCGCGCCCCGCGCTGAAGCCCTTGCCCGACAGATTCTCCTGGCTCGACACCTCGTTGCGCGCGTGATCGAGACTCGCCTTGGCGGCGCGCACGCGGGCCTGCTGGGCAGCCACGTCGTAGGGCGCGAGCGACACGCGCTCGAGCTCGATCTCGGCCGCCTCGAGCTCGGCCTGGCGCAGCGGATGACTCGCGAGCACGGCGAGCGCCTGGCCCGACTCGACCGACTCGCCCTCCTGCACCTGCATCTCGAGCACCACGTCGTCGATCGCGGCGCCGACCTCGATCACCGCGCTGGCCGGCTCGAGCCGCGCCATCGCCACGATCGCGTCGCGATCGACGTCGGGGTCCTCCGCGGCCCCGGCCGGCGGTGTCACGTCGACGCCCTGTGGGCAGGCCATCGCCAGGCAGGCGAGCAGCAGCCCGAGAACGAGCGTCGGTCGCTGCGTTCCGAATCGGCGCGTGCGCATGGCGGGGGCGCCCGGCTTCTGGCGCTCGAGATCACGCATGAGCTGTGGATGGTCTCCTGATCGCGGCGCGGGATCGCGGCGCGGCCTGTCAGGCCGATCGCGGGCCGGCTCGCGGTCTCAGGGGGTGGCGGGAGTATAGGCGTGCGCCCGAGCGCGCTGCCACGGCCACCGATTCGAGATTCGGTTGGGGCGTCAGGGGGTTGGGACGACACGCGCGCCCGTCTGGTTCGCCCGGCCGCGGGGGCCGAGTCGAGGAGAGCCGCGGGGGCGCGGGCTACCGGGGCTGGCGTCGCTCGCGACCCATGAGGATCGGTGCGCGGCCGAAGGCGGCCTGCTTGCGGCGGATCGTGTGCACGCGTTTGCGCACCCACTGGATCGTCGTGCCCTCGGGCAGTCGCGTCTTGATCTCGGGGCCGGTCGGCACGCGTCCGTGCTCCTCGACGAAGCCCAGATACTCGGCGAGGAATCGGCGCTCGTGCGCCGTGTATTCGGGCTCGCCCTGCAGGCCCTTGAGCCACTTGTGCATCTGGCCGTGGAGCAGGATCGGGACCTGCCCGAGCGCGACCTGCTTGCGACGCATGCCGTGGATCAGCACGTGCACGGCCCCCCGATCGAGACCCGCTTCGACGTTCGCGAGCTCACGTGCGCTCGGCGGTCGACCGAGCTCTTCGAGCAACGTGAGATAGTTCTCGGCGAGCGCCGTCTCCTTGCGCGTGAGCTTGCGCGCCGAGACGAGCGCGCCGAGGTCGTTGCGCGCGCGTGCGATGAGCTCGTCGGCGTCGATCGGACCGGCTTCGCGAGACAGATCACCCTTCACGAGCGTCCAGCCGGTGAAGAGCGTGTCGTCGATGCGGTACGCGACGTCGGGTCCCGCTGGCGGCGTGTTCGAGACGACGCGAACCGGCAGGGCGCCGAGCTCGAACGCATCGCCGACGGCGACGAGTCCGGTGTTGTCCGGCTGCCGCGGATGGCGCGCCGGGGCGCGCGTCACGGTGCCGAAGCGATCCTCGAGCGTGCGCAGTGCGGCCGGGTCAGCCGGGCGTGCCGCGGTCTGGAGCGCGAAGGCCAGTCGGGCCTCGCTCGACCGGGCCGCCTCTGCGTACGCGTCGGCGTCCTCGCTGACCGGGTCGATCACTGCGGCCGCACCGGTCTCGGGGCACACGACCAGGTGGGCGTAGCGGCGGAGTCGCTTGTTGTAGAAGGATTGGACGATCACGCAGAAGCCCTCTCGTTCACGCGCGTCGTGCTGCGAAGCGACGCGCTTCGGGCCGGGCCGTCGCGTGTCGGTGCGACACGAGACGGTTCGGGGCGGCGCTCGCATCGGAAGAGAGCGCCATCCAGGGGCCACTTGGAGCCAGGGGCTGCCGCCGTCCTGCCATCCGATGCGAGCCCACCCAACGTATGCATCGCGTTCCGAATGCGAAACGAATCGCGATGGAACATTGGGGCGCGAGTGTCTGATCCGAGACGAATTCATCTGGGATTGGCATTGCGACCGAACGGGCAACGAATTCATTGCACGAAAGCGCGCCGCTCCCTTAGGCTTTCCACTTCGAAGAAGCGCGGAACGCCAGGCGGCGCATGCGCGCGCGGGTGGGCGATGCGGCGCGTCGACCGACCGGCGCTCGAGCACAGGCCGTCGAGGGAGGCAGGCATGTCGGACCTATGGGGCTACGAGGGACAGCGGGTCGTGGTGACCGGCGCAGCGTCGGGCATGGGCGAGGCGGTGGCCCGTACGCTCTCGAATCTCGGCGCCGAGACCACGGTGCTCGATGTCGCGCCGGTCAGCGCTCCGCACGCGGTGTCGATTCAGGTCGACCTCGGTGATCGCGCGTCGATCGAAGCGGCATCGGCTCAGCTGAGCGGTCGCTACGATGCGCTCTTCAACTGCGCCGGCGTGCCGGGGCCGCCCAAGTTCGACAACCACCAGACGATGCTCGTCAACTTCGTGGGCCTGCGTCACTTCACCGAGCGGGTCTTGCCGATGCTCGAGGACGGGGGCGCGATCGCGAGCATCACGTCGAACGCCGGACTCGGTTGGCAGAAGAACCTCGACAACGTGCGCACGCTCCTCGACATCGACGACTTCGACGCCGCGTCGAAGTGGTGCGCTGAGCATCCCGACATCGCGAACGGCTACCTCTTCTCGAAGCAGGCGATCATTGGCTACACGAAGCGCCGCGCGCATCAGCTCGTCGAACGGGCGATTCGCGTGAACTGTCTGTCGCCCGCGCCGACCGAAACGCCGATGCTCCCCGACTTCCATGCCCAGGTGTCGAAGGCGTTCATCGACGAGCACTTCCGTGCGCCGATCGGCCGGGACGCCACACCCGAAGAGATGGCCGAGCCGCTCGTCTTCCTGAACAGCCGGGCCGCCCGATTCGTGAGCGGCGTGAACCTGATCGTCGACTTCGCCTATGCCGCCGGGATCGACGTCGGCGACAAGCAGGGCATGCTCTAGACGGCGTCCGACCGCGCGTGCACGATGCGACCACCCGCGACGGTCAGCGCGACCCGCTCAGTCGCCAGCGCCGTTCGGGCGGTGCGCCAGGGCGCGTCGAGGGCGACGAGGTCAGCGCGGGCTCCGACCTCGATTCTCCTTTGTTTCACGCCAGGTTCGAGCGGATCGCTCGTGAAGAGCGCGAGTGATTCTTCGGGCGAGAGCGCCTCCGCCGAGCTCAGGCTCTGGCCCGCCCGGGTCTGTCGCGAACCGGCCGCGGCCATGGCGCGCCACGGATCGATGCCGCCGTATGGGGCGTCGCTGCCGGCCGCGAGGGGCACGCCGGCTTCGAGCCAGCCGCGCCCGCGGTAGAGCCATGGCCGATCGTCCGGGTCGACGTCTTCGAGATACCGGTCGCCGCGTTCGTAGACGAAGTTCGGTTGGGTCACGACCGTGATCGGTGTGCCCGCGATCAGCTCGACCCAGGCCGGGGGCGCGACGCTCGCGTGTTCGATGCGGTCGCCCGCGATCGGCCGCGCCGCTTCGAATGCGCCGTAGGCGAGCGCGAGCTCGGCGCGGGTGACGCAGTGCACGGCGACGGGCCGCCCGGCGGCATGCGCACGCGCCATGCGTTCGGCCAGCGCGTCGAGGTCGGGCAGGGCCGGCTCGTCGAGGATGATCTTGAGCGGTCCGCGTTCGATTCGGGCGTGATCGATCTTCGACAGCCTCTCGCAGCCCATCAGCACCGCGCGCTGCATGAGCGCACCGCGCTCGATCGCGTCGCGCACGTACGCCGCGTCGTCGTCGTCGAGCGTTGGTGTCGTGTCGGTCACGCCGGTGATGCCATGCGCCGCGAGCGCGCGAGACAGCGGGGCGAGGTCGGGACGCTTCGCACCCCCAAGCTGCTCGCGCAGCCAGTCGTCGAGCCGATGGAAGCGTCCGGTCGGGCGGCCGCGCGCGTCGCGCTCGGCGCCCTCGGGCCACGTGTCGACGGGGGCGTCCAGCCGCGCGAGCGCCGCGCGATTGAACATCCACAGCGCGCCGGTGCGGTGTTGCACGCGCAGCGGGCGATCGCTCACCCAGCGATCGAGTCGGGCCGCGTCGAGGTCGCCCGCCACCGACTCGTGGTAGCCGATGCCGCGCAGCGTCTCGTTCGGCGGTGCGCTCGACGCCGCGCGGCCCAGCGCGGCGACGAGCTGCGACTCGTTCTCGACCGCGGGCGGTCCGCAGTCGATGGACGTGGCTGCGCGTGCCGTGGCCTGCAGGTGGATGTGGTGATCGTGCAGGCCCGGCAGGAGCGCGCCGCCCCGAGCATCGAAGACGCGCTCGCCCGCACGCGCAGACAGGTTCGGCGCGATGGCGTCGACGCGATCGTCTTCGATCCGCACCCGTATGCCGGGGCGGCCGTCGATCTCGGCATCGACGATCAACACGCCGGTGCGGCCATGCGCGCGCGGGGCCGGGTCGCGCCGGCCAGCCAACGCTCGAACACGGCGTCGGTGTCGGCGCCCACCGCACGGGCGGGGCCCGACACCGGCCCGAGGTGCGCGCCCGTTGCGGGCGTCGCGTCCGGGCTCGAAGCCACAGAGGCAGGGGAGGGGGGCGCCGCGATCGGGCTCGAACCGTCGTCGACAGAGGCCGAGGGCGGTCTCGGGGCCTCGGCGACGGGTGTCTCGCGGCAGAGTCGGGCGACGCCGTAGAGCGGCACGTCGAAGAGGCCGCCGCCGAGCCGCACGCCCGCGAGCGCCGCGACGGCCGCGTGCAGCCCGGCCAGCGGATCGGCGAGCGCGTCTCCGACGAAGAGCGGGGCACCGGTCGCGTCGACCGCGAACAGGCCCGCCGCCACGGCGGCGTCGTCCCCGAACGCGACCCAGTCACCGCGGGGCGCCGGGCGGCCGTAGCCCGTGATCGAAACCCACACGAGGCCCGGGCGTGCATCGACGCAGGCCTGCGCGTCGAGCCCGAGCTGCGCGAGCGCGCGAGGGCGCGCGCTCTCGACGACGACGTCGGCCGCACCGATGAGCGCCCGCAGCGCGTCGGCGCCGGCGCGCGTCGTCGGGTCAGCCGCGCACATCGACTTCTCACCGTTCATCGCATCGAAGAACGCACGCGGGCCGAGGCGCGCGCCATCGACGCGGCCGGCGTGCTCGACCTTCACGACATCGGCGCCGGTCCACCCGAGCACGCGTCCACAGAGCGGCCCAGCCCAGAGCGTCGACAGGTCGAGCACCCGAAGCCGTGACCCCGAGCGTCTCGGGGCGTCGCCACGCGAAGGCGGCGTGCGCACCACCCAGGGCACTCGCTCCTCGCCTCGGCGATCGGCGACGGCGGCCACGGCGAGGCCCAGCAGACGCGCACGCTCCACGAGCGCGTCGCGCCGGCGCGTCGCCACGACGGGTGCGATCCGGTCGAGCGGGTCGGGCTGGGTGGCGAGGGCCGCATCGCACTCGAGCCAGGCGGGCAGAGCCGCGACGTCGTCGGGCCGCGGCAGCTGCACCGCGAGCCAGCCATCGCGCGCGCGGACGAGCCGGCCAGCACCGCCCGCTGTTGCCCGGCCGGCGCGGCCCACCGCGCCCAGGGCAACCCGCTCACCCAGGAAGGTGCATGGATCGACGCCGAGCTCGCCCAGCCGCGGCGAGAGCGCGTTGAGTGCGGCCCACGCGCCCTTCGTGCAGGCGGCGACCGGCGCCGGCGGATCGGGCGACACGCCGCGACAACCCGACCTCATCCAGTCTTCGTCGGGATGCGCGGTCGCGGCGTAGGGGGCCGGGACGGCGAGGCCGCGCAGGCCGAGATCGGCCAGCAGCCGGGCCGCATGACGCGACGCAGTCGAGCGGCCATGCGGCGCATTTTCGATGGAACGAGGCGACACGAGGCGTGCTCTCTCCGGCGACGGCCGAACGCGCGCATCGCTGCGAATTCTTCGCGATCGGCGGCGCGGGGGTCGGGCGTCGAACCGCTTCGATTCGTGACTCACGGTCGGCGATGTGGCTATGATCGCAGGTCTCTCGAGGCCCTGCCCGAGCGCCCTTCGGTGCCGGGTCGACCCGAACGACACAGCGAACCCATTGGAGGATTCGATCGATGGCGGTTCTCAAGCCCGGCACGCGTCTTCGAAGCGCCGTGTGCGCCACCGAGGTGATGGTGGTGGCGGCTCCCAAGGACGACGTGGATGCGCGATGCGGGGGCGAGGCGCTCCTCCCGATCACCGAGCAGCGTGATGAGTCGGCGAGTCCGGCTGCGCCCCACGATGCCGGCACGCAGATGGGCAAGCGCTATGTCAACGAGGCCGGCGACCTCGAGCTGCTCGTCTCGAAGCCCGGCGATGGTTCGCTGTCGGTGGGCGATACCGTGCTCGAGGTGAAGGGCGCGAAGCCGCTTCCTTCGTCCGACTGATCCGACCGAACGCGAGAGAGTCCGACCGATGAACGTGATGATGCTGCTCGAGATGGCGGCCTCGGGTTTCGGGGATCGCCGCGCCGTCCAGAACGAGGACGTCGCGCTCACCTATCAGCAGCTCTTCGAGGCGGCCGGCGCTGCGGCCGACCGGGTGAAGAGCTCCGACGCGAAGCACCTCGCGATGCTCGACGTGAGTACGCCGGCCCTGCCCGTCGCGCTCTTCGCGGCGGGCTGTGCGGGTGTCCCCTTCGTGCCGCTCAACTACCGGCTGACCGGCGAGGAGCTCGACAACCTGTTCGAGCGCATCACGCCGGCGATCGTCGTCGTGTCGCCCGAGCGCGTCGACGAACTCTCGGGTCGTCCGGGCATCGAGGTGATCTCGCGCGACGACTTCCTGGTGCACGCGCAGCAGGCCGAAGGGCCGCCCGAGCCCGATGCGTGGGGCATGGATCCCGACGAGATCGCGATCCTGCTCTTCACGAGCGGCACGACGGGCCCGCCCAAGGCGGCCGTGCTGCGGCACAAGCATCTCGTGTCGTACATCTTGACGACGGTCGAGTACGGCGCGGCCGACGAGGCCGAAGCGACGCTCGTCTCGGTGCCTCCGTATCACATCGCCGGCATGGCGGCGCTCGCGAGCTCGATCTACTCGGGCCGCCGCATCGTGCAGCTCGCGAACTTCGACGCCGGCCACTGGGTCGAGCTGGCGCGCAGCGAGCGGGTGACGAACGCCTTCGTCGTGCCGACGATGCTGCAGCGCATCGTCGATGATGCGCTCTCGGGCGCGGCGCCCGGCGAAGGGCCGCCCGTCGGTGCGATCGCCTACGGCGGCGGCAAGATGCCGCAAGCCGTGATCGAGCGGGCCATGACGCTCTTCCCCGATACGCATTTCACCAACGCGTACGGGCTGACCGAGACGAGCTCGACGATTTCGCTGCTCGGCCCCGACGACCACCGCGCCGCGATGGCGAGCGACGACCCGGCGGTGCGCCGTCGCCTCGTGTCGGTGGGGCAGCCGCTGCCGACCGTCGAGGTCGAGATCCGGGACGGCGAGGGCAATGCGCTCGGGCCGAACGAACGCGGCGAGATCTTCGTGCGTGGGGAGCAGGTGTCGGGCGAGTACCTCGGCAAGGGCACGCTGCTCGACGACGAGGGCTGGTTCCCGACCCGCGATGGGGGCTCGCTCGACGCCGACGGCTATCTCTTCCTCGAAGGACGGGTCGACGACATCATCGTGCGCGGCGGCGAGAACATGTCGCCTGGCGAGATCGAAGACGTGATGCTCGAGCACCCGGGCATCGGTGATGCTGCCGTGGTCGGCGTGCCCGACGAACAGTGGGGCGAAGCCGTCGCTGCGCACGTGGTGCACGCCGGCGACGCGCCGCCGCCGACCGTGGCCGAGCTGCAGCAGTGGGTGAAGGATCGTCTGCGCTCTTCGCGCGTGCCCGAGCGCATCGAGTTCGTCGACGAGCTGCCCTACAACGAGACCGGCAAGCTGCTGCGCCGCAAGGTGCGCGCCGATCTCATCGCGTCCTCCGGCTGAGCGCTTGGGCGCCGAGCCCGAGATCTTCTCGCTCGGTGAAGCGCTGGACGCGCTCGCATCCCCCGACGCCCACGAGCGCTTCGCCACGGCGAACGGCGCGCCGCTGCTCGTCGTCGATTGGCCCCTCGAAGGTGGGCCGACGCCCCGGCTCGACGCCGCTCGGGCTCGCCTCGGACTCGACCGACTGCCTTCGCTCGCCTGCGTCACCGTGGCGCTGGTGCAGGGGGAGGGCGCCGCTGAGTGGACGGCGCCCCTGCGCGCCTTCGACCTGAGCGTGACGAGCGCGGCCGAGCTCGAGGCGGTGCGCGCGACGCTCGCTTCGAATCCGATCGCGTCGACCGCGCTCGTGCAGCTGCTGCGGGGCTCCCTCGCGCGCAGCGTCGAAGAAGACCTCGTCGCCGAGTCGCTCGCGTACTCGACCCTGCAGGGCGGGCCCGAGTTCACGCGCTGGCGCGCCGAGCGGCCGGTGCGGGCGATTCCGCCGGATCCGCCCGAAGGCGCGGTCGTCGCGTCGCGCGACGGGGCGACGCTGTGCCTCGAGCTGAATCGACCCGACCGACACAATGCGCTCTCGCTTTCTCTGCGCGACGCGCTCTGCGAGGCGCTCGACGTCGCGCGCTTCGACGACGCGATCGAGACGGTGCACGTCTGTGGACGCGGCGCCTCGTTCTGCAGCGGCGGCGATCTCGACGAGTTCGGTGCGTTCTCGGACACCGCGAACGCGCACCTGATCCGCACCACCCGCAGCCCGGCGCGGCGCTTCGCCGAGCTGGCCGACCGGCTGCGCGTGCGCGTGCATGGCGCCTGTCTCGGTGCCGGCGTCGAGCTGCCCGCGTTCGCCGGCTTCGTTTCGGCCGCGCCGGATGCACGCTTCGGTCTGCCCGAGCTCTCGATGGGGCTCGTGCCCGGCGCCGGGGGCACGGCCAGCCTGCCTCGGCGCATCGGCCGCCATGCGACGGCGAAACTGGCGCTGATCGGTGGGACGATCGACGCGACCGAAGCGCTCTCGCTCGGTCTGATCGACGCGATCGAAGACTGACTACACTCGACACCGGACGCGAAGAAGGAGCAATCGATGGCAGGACCGCTCGAAGGCATCAAGGTCGTGGAGATGGGGGTGTGGGTCGCGGCGCCGGCTGCCGGCGGCATCCTCGCCGACTGGGGCGCCGACGTCGTCAAGGTCGAGCCCCCCGGTATGGGCGACCCGGCGCGCAGCTTCAGCAAGATGTACGGCGCCGATCTGCCCTTCAACCCGCCCTTCGAGATGGACAACCGCAACAAGCGGAGCGTCATCGTCGACGCACGCACCGAAGGAGGGCTGGCGGTGGTGCACGACCTGCTCGCCGAGGCCGACGTCTTCGTGACGAACGTGAGGCCCGCCGGACTCGCGCGGCTCGGCCTCGACCACGGCTCACTCCTCGAGCGCTATCCGAAGCTCGTGTACGGCGTGATCACGGGGTACGGGCTCGATGGGCCCGAGGCCGACCGGGCGGCGTACGACATCGCCGCGTTCTGGGCGCGGGCCGGCGTCGCCGAGGCGCTGCGCTATCCCGATCAGCCGCCGCCGTTTCAGCGCGGCGGCATGGGGGACCACAACACCGGGCTCGCGCTGGCCGGCGCGGTGTCGGCCGCGCTCGTCGAGCGGGCCCGCACCGGCCGGGGTCAGCTCGTCTCGACGTCGCTCCTGCGCGAGGGGCTCTACACGCTGAGCTTCGACCTCGCCTTCGCGCTGCGGCTCGGTGCACCGATCCAGAAGGCGAACCGCGCGGCGATGCCGAACCCCGCGATCAACAGCTACCAGGACAGCGCGGGTCACTGGTTCTGGATCGTGGGCCTCGAGGGCGAGCGTCACTGGCCTCCGCTCTGCCGCGCTCTCGGGCACCCCGAGTGGATCGACAGCGAGACGTACGGCACGCCGATGGCGCGCGCCCAGAACGCGTCGGAGCTGATCGGCGAGATCGACGCGATCTTCAAGACGAAGACGCGCGCCGAATGGGGCGCGATCTTCGACGCCGAAGACGATCTCTGGTGGGCGCCGGTGCAGACGTCCGAGGAGATCCTCGCGGACGAGCAGGTGTTCGCGGCGGGCGGATTCGCCGAGATTCCCGACGGTCCGTCCACCTCCATGCTGCCGGCGACGCCGGTCGACTTCGGGCGCTCGCAGATCGAGCACCGCCACATGGCGCCCGAACACGGGCAGGACACCGAGGCGGTGTTGGCCGAGCTCGGTCGTACGCCCGAAGAGATCGCAAAGCTCCGCGAGAGCGGCGCGATCGGCTAGCCGGTGCCGTGACTCGATCCGCACCGCTCTGGGAGAGACGCTGAATGGAGTTTCCTTCGAAGCCCCGCCCGGTCGACGACGTCATCGCCGAGCTCGACGAGAAGCGCGCGAACGACCTGCAATGGAGTGATGGTCGCGTCTTCGGGATGATCTACGACGGCGGACCGTCGGTGCACGAGGTGGCCTCGCGGGCTGCGGCCCTGTACCTGCACGAGAACGCGCTCAATACCAAGGCGTTCCCCTCACTCGGTCAGATCCAGAGCGAGGTGGTCGGGTGGACGGCGGCGTTGCTCAGCGGCCCGCCCGACGTGGCCGGCTTTCTGACGAGCGGCGGGACCGAGTCGATCCTGTGCGCCGTGCTCGCGGCCCGCGAGCGCGGCCTTGACGAGCGGGGGATCAGCGCGCCCGAGATGGTCGTGGCCGACAGCGCGCATGCGGCCTTCCACAAGGCGGCGCATCTCTTCGGCATCACCGTGCGCAAGACGAAGGTGCTGCCGGATTGGCGGGCCGACGTCGACGCGATGGCCGCGCACGTGAACGAGAACACGATCCTCTGCGTCGGCAGCGCCCCCCAGTATCCGCAGGGCGTCGTCGATCCGATCCCCGCGATCGCCGAGCTGGCGGCGACCGTCGGCGCCAACTGCCACGTCGACGCGTGCATGGGTGGCTTCGTGCTGCCCTTTGTCGAGCAGCTCGGGCATGACGTGCCGCCGTGGGATTTTCGGGTCGAGGGCGTGCACTCGATCTCGGCCGACATCCACAAGCTCGGCTACGCACCGAAGGGCGTGTCGGTGATCCTGCACCGAAACAAGGCGCTGCGTCGCCATCAGACGTTCGTGTTCGAGGATTGGCTCGGCGGCTTCTACGCGTCTCCGAACCTGCAGGGCACGCGGTCAGGGCTGCCCATGGCGACCGCCTGGGCCGTGATCCAGCATCTCGGTATGGAAGGGTACTGCGCGCTCACGCGGCAGACGCTCGAGAACGCCGATCGACTGCGGGCCGGCATCGCCGAGATCGACGGCGTGCGCGTGCTCGGCGATCCCCGATACCACCTCGTCGCCATGAGCGACGACCCCGACTGTGTCGGGGCGCCGGTCGACGCGTTCGCCGTGGGCGACGCCCTGCTGGCGCGCGGCTGGTACCACGATCGACAGGCGCCGCCCGACTCGCTGCACTCGACGGTCAGCAACAGCAATACCGGGGTGATCGACGACTACCTCGAGGCGCTGCGCGATTCGGTCGCCGAGGTGCGAGGCGAGCGGGCGGCCGACCGGTCGACGGAGTACGCGACGCTCGAGTAGCGCGGCGTCGCGCGGCTCGCGCCTCATGGTACGCCGATCGCTCGGGTCGACGACTGCCTTGCGGTGGATGGGGCGGCGACTCACACTCCCGGTCCCGCGCGGCGGGACCGCGCGCTCGAATCGCATCACGACGGGAGAGCAGGCTTGGCAACGTTCGGCATTCTGGTGGGCGGCGGCCCCGCACCTGGCATCAATGGCGTGATCGCCGCCGCGACGCTCATGGCCCGCGCGCGCGGGCACGACGTGATCGGGATCCGCGAGGGGTTCCGGTGGCTGATGGCCGGCGAGACTGCGCACGCCTCTCCGCTGCACGCCGAAGACGTGGCTCGCATCCACCAGCAGGGGGGATCGATCCTCTACACGTCGCGCGCCAATCCGACGAAGGATCCCGCGAACCTCGAACGCGTCGTGCAGTCGCTCGGAGCCCTCGGCGTCGACCACCTCATCTCGATCGGCGGCGACGACACCTGTTACAGCGCGCGCTGTGTCGGCGAAGCGGCCGACGGTCGAGTCAAGGTCGCGCACGTTCCGAAGACGATCGACAACGACCTGCCGCTGCCGAACGACATCCCGACGTTCGGTTACGAGACCGCGCGCGCGACCGCTGCGACGATCCTCGCGTCGCTGCTCGAAGACGCCCGCACGACCCGGCGCTGGTACCTCACGGTGTTGATGGGACGCCACGCCGGGCACCTCGCTCTCGGCTCGGGCAAGGCCGCCGGCGCGACGGTTTCGATCGTGCGAGAAGAGTTTCCTTCGGGTCGCATCCGATTGGCCGAGCTCGCACGGATCATCGAGGGCGCGATCGTCAAGCGCGCGGCCGAGGGCGAGCCCCATGGCCTCGTGGTGCTGGCCGAGGGCATCGGCGAGCTGCTCGACGCGGCCGACCTCGAGGACTTCCCCGATCTGCCGCGCGACGAACACAATCACATTCGATTGGCCGAGCTGCCGCTTGGCAAGCTCGTACGGGATCAGGTGCAGCTGGGGCTCGCTGAAGTGGGCCTCGGTACGACGATGGTGACGAAGGACATCGGGTACGAGCTGCGCTGCGCAGCACCGAGTGCGTTCGACCAGGAGTACACGCGCGATCTGGGTGCCGGTGCGGTGCGGGCGATGCTCGACGGTGCGAGCAACGTCATGATCACGCGGCAGGGCACCCGCATCGTGCCGATCCCATTCGATGACATCCTCGACCCCGAGACCGGCAAGACGCGCGTGCGGATGCTCGACACCGCCACCCAGGCCTTCGAGACGGCGCGCGCGCTGCAGGGGCGGCTCGAGACCAGCGACCTCGACGAGGCTGATCTGCTGACGGCGCTCGAAGGCGTCACCGGGCTCGGCGCCGACGCGCTGCGCGCGCGCTACGCGTAGGACGGGCCGGGGGCCCGCTACCAGAGCATGTGGAGCCCCGCCGCGATCGAGTGCGACGCGATCTTCGAGCCGAGGCGGGCGTCGTACTCGAGCGAGATCGCGACGCCGCGCGTGACCCGCATCGTGTAGCCCGCCCCGATCAGGGCTTCGTTGCGAGCCGTCTCGGCGCCAATCGACGAGAAGCCGACGCCCTCGAGCCGGGCATCGATCAGTCGGTCGATGTCGCCGAGCTCGGTGCCCCAGCCGATGCGCAGCTCGGGCTCGATCCCAAACCGGTCGTAGAGCGTCATCTCGGCCGCGATGTTCGCGATGACGAAGGGGCGGATCGAGTCGATCGTCTGTGAGTCGACGTCGAGGTTCAGACCGGGCGCGCCCGTCTCGGTGAACGCCGACTGGGACAGTCTCGACCACTCGACGCCGGCGCGCGGCTGCAGGATCACGTTGCGACCGACGTCGAAGCGCGCGCCGACCTCGGTGTAGAGACCTCCCTCCTGGCCGTCGAAGTCGCCGAGGGCGGTCGAGTCGATGTCGCCGAAGACGATGCGCCGGCTGCTCTCGCCATTCATGTAGCCGTAGCGCCCGACGAGGCCGGCGTAGAGGGGGCCACGGGTCCACGACACGTGGCCGCCGACGAGGAAGAGGTTGGCCTTCGTCTCGGTTCGACCCCGTTCGCCGCGCGGAGCAGCGCGCCCGTAGTCGACGGCGCCCCCGACGCGCAGACCGTGGCCCTCGGGCAGCAGCCCCCCCTCCTGAAATCGATAGTCGGCGCCGAGGGTGAAGCCGTAGAGTCGCGTCTTCACGTCTTCGCTCTCGACGCCGCCGTCGATCTTGCCGAACACGCCGAAGACGTCGCCCCACAGTGCCAGCCCGGCCTGCGACCCGCCGATCGGCTTGGCGCGGTGGGCCGGTCCAGCTTCGACGGGCGGCGGATCGAGCGCCGACGGCGCCGCTTTCTCGACCGCGGTGGGTTCGCCCGATGACGGCGCCGCTTCTTCGACCGCGGTGGGTTCGCCCGAAGACGGCGCCGACTCTTCGACGACGTCGGGCGACGACGATCCTTCAAGCGTTTCGGGAGCGGGGGCGGGCGACGGCGACGGCGCGTCGGCACCCATGCGATCGGGGCCGTGGAGTCGGTCGGTGGGCACGCGATCTTCGGGCGGGGGTGACGGCCGCCGCACAGGCCTGGGCGCGCGTCGCAGCGGCTTCGGCTGTGAATCCTCGTAGCGAGCGGCCGTGAAGCGGCGTGCCACGGCCCGGGAGAACCGGCGCCCGCTCTCGATGCGCTGCGTGAACATCACCGACAGCGAGGCGGCGCCCATCTCATCGAGCACGCGGGGCAGGTCTTCGACGGTCACCGAGACCAGGCTGCGCTGCACGTCGTCGTCGAGCGAATCGGTCGCGACCAGCTGGTCGAGTGCGCTGGCGACCTGAAACTGGTTCTCGGTCTGCGCGAAGGTGACCGCGTTCGCGCCGTTCTCGACGACGCTCACCTCGAGCACGTTGCCGACGGTGGCCGCCGTCACGTCGACGAACGCGTAGACGGGTGTGAGCTGAACGGGCGCGGTCTCGACGATCGCTCCGCTCGAGAGCACCGCGAACGCGCGGGCTGTGCCGTAGTCGCCGGGCTGAACCTCGACGTCGACGGTGCCGCCCTCGAGCGTGGTCGTGCCGCCGACGAGCAGGCTCGACTGATTGCCGACGCCGACGTCGTACTGCACTTCGACGTCGAGGACCGAGTCGACGTCGAACGTCGCGTTGCCTGCGGCGGTGAGGCTCGTCCCGAGACCCGAGCCAGGCCGCACGCGACCGCTCACGGCCAGATCGCCCGTCGCCTGACCTTCGCCCGTCAGCTCGCCGCCGCGCGCGATGCCGATGCCCCCCACGCTGCCGTCGATTCGACCGGTCGACGTCAGCTCGAGCGCGCCCGACTCGACCGTGATCGCGCCCTGCAGCGGCTGAATGCTGTCGAAGACGAGGCGGCCGCTGCCGCTCTTGACCAGCGCGCCGGTGCCCGAGTAGGTGCCGGTCGCGGTGCGCGTGTCGTCGATGACGAGCTCGAGCGTGCTCGTGCCGTCGAGCGCCGGATCGACGACGACGTCGCCCGGGATCGAAGCGAGGCCCCCGCGCAGTCGCCCCTGGAGAATGGTCGTGCCGCCCGTGTAGTCGTTCTGGCCAGCGAGGGTGAGCGTGCCGGCGCCGTGCTTCTCGACCGGACCACTGCCGGTGATCACGCCGTCGAACTGGCCCGACGTCGGTTGATCGATCTCGAGGGTGGTCCCGACGTCGGCGAGCTCGACGCGCGGGGGGAGGTTGGCCGCCGCGCCGCGCACGCTGCCCTGACCGACGAAGATGCCGAGCGTGTTGGTGTGCGTGCCTTCGAGGGTCAGGCGGCCGGCCCCGCCCTTGGCGATCGCGCCCTCGCCATCGGCGTTGCCGGCCCACGTCTCGTCCCCCGCCACGTCGAGCACGAGGTTCGCATCGGCTCCGATCGTCGCATCGCCGGGAAACTGGGCGGGGGTCGCGGTGATGGAGCCCTCGAGAATCTCGGTGCCTCCCGTCTGCAGCAGGCCGACGCCGGTCAGCTCGAGGTCGTGGAAGCCGATCTTGCGGACCGAACCTTCGCCGTTGACTTCGCCTGCGTAGATCTCGTCTTCGAGTTGGTCGTCCGAGTCGGGATCTCGGTCGAAGTTCGAGAAGACGAGCAGGCCGCCGTCTTCGACCGTGGCGTCGCCGGGGAGCGACTGCGCATCGACGACGACGCTGCCTTCGGTCACGAAGAGGCCGGCCTCGAAGTCGTTCTCGCCGCTCAGGACGAGCTCGCCGAGCCCCTCCTTGATCACGCCGCCGAGCCCCGTGATCGTCTGATCGAACTCGACGAGCGTCCCCTCGGCGTACCGGAAGCCGACCCGAGCCTCGCTCGCCTCGGTCGGATCGGTGCCGCCCGACCCGTCGATGCCGACCGTGATCGGGCCGTCTTCGAGGACGACGCCGTCGAGGATCGTCGTGCCCGTCGCCACGCGCAGAATGTCGAACGCGAGCTCGGGGTCGGCCTTGCTCACCGTGCCGCCGAAGAGCGGATCGGAGATGATCTCGACGTTGCGCGTGATGTCGGGGAGCGCGCCTTCGAGCAGCACGGGCACGTTCGTGGGCAGGTCGAAGAAGATCGAGTTTTCGTCGACGTCACCGATCAGATCGAGCTCGCGCACGGCCTGACGCAGCGAGCCATCGGGCGCGACGACGAGATCGTCGGTCTGATTGAAGACGATGAAGTTGGCCGCGCGCGCGTCGAGGCCCACGAGCAGCGTCAGGGCCGAGAGGCCGAGTGCGAGCGTGGCAGAGGGGCGGCGGCGCGAATGCGGGCCGGGTCGGGTGCGAGCCGACGCGGCGGGGCGCTCGCGACGGCGGCGTAAGTGCAGCATCGGTCCTCCGGACGAACCCGGCCGGGTTCGACGCGACGCGGGAGCATACCGCAGCCCCTCGTCCCCGAGCGGTGATCGGGATCAACCAGGCGGCCCGCTCGCGTCCCCATCGATCACATCGCCAGGTTCGGCGTCGGCGCCCGACGCTTCGTTCGAAGACGCACCGGCGCTTCGCTGCGCGTCGCGCTTGCGCGCGAACTCCGCCTCCTTCTTCTGGTTCTTCTTGAGGCGCACGCGATACCGACGCTCGCGTTGCGTATCACCGATCTGCCCGTACACCTCGACGACGAACTCGTAGAGCGTGGTGAGCTGGGGGTCTCCCGCCTCGAGCCGCTTCTCGAGAATCGGCGTTCCGTATTCGAGCATGTCGAGGCCGGTGCCGATGTCGCCCGACTCGAACATGGCGTTGGCGACGCGAATGGCAACGAGCCCTTCGGGCAGGCTCTCGGGGCCGCGGGAGGCGCGGTACAGCTTCATCGACTCGAGGCCATAGCGTCGACAGCGCGGCAGCGCGCCGGCCTCCTCGGCCAGTGTCTGCAGTCGCGAGTAGAGACCCGCGAGCTCGGCCGTCGGGTTACCTTCGGCGCCCTTCGCGCGTTCGATGAGATCGAGGTAGGTCTTCTCGGCCGCCTCGTAGCGTCCGAGTCGCTGGTTCGCCTCGGCGATTCGGCGCTGCATCGTGCGCGACTTCGCCGACGTGGGCCCGCGCTGATGATCGTAGAGCTCGCGGGCATGCGTCAGCGGGCGAAGTGCGTCGACCGGGCGATCGAGGTCGAGCAGGAGCGCACCGAGGGCGGCCGCCGTCAGCGCGAGGCGATCGTCGTCGACGCCGAGATCCTGCTGCGCGTAGTCGTATGCCCGTTTGGCCGGGCCGAGCGCTTCGGCGAGCTGGTCCGCCTGACGTCGTTCGACGTACTCGGCGTACGCTTGCTGCACACGTTGGCTCGCGGCCCGGGCCGGTTCTGCAGAGAGCGCCATCCCCAGCGCCCACACGCAGAGGCAGAGGCCGAGGGCATTTGTGCGTCGGACCGCTTCGATGATTCGCTCGCTCGTCGACATCGCGCCGAGGGTAGCGTCGTCGTGGGGGAGGGCGCGCGTTCAGGCGTCTTCGGGCGGCCAGGGCAGGAGCCGTCCCTCTGCGTCCCGCACCTCGGGCCCACGCACTCGAACCCGACCATCCCCGAACTTGGCGTCGCGCTCCTTGAACGCGCCCTTGAGCCCGTGCTCGGCGACGGCCTTGAAGTACGCCTTCGTGCCCGGGGCACGGTGGCCGCGGGCGTCGTTCTCGGCCGCCAGCCGCTGCAGCACGGTCGCGCCCATCAGGTCGACCCCCGCGTTCACGATCCGCTTGTTGGCCGAGAGCAGGTCGGGGTCGATCAGGGCCATTCGGTCGGCGAGGCCCTCGACCTCGGCCTCGAGCATGTCGGGCGGGACCGATTTGAGGACGAGCCCGATCTCGGCTGCATCCGCGCCGCTGATCGTGTCGCCGGTGAGCAGCAGGCGCTTCGCCCACTGCGGGCCGCAGTTGTAGACCCACATCTGATTGGGCAGCGCGCCGAGATTGCGCGCCGGGGGGAAGCCGATGTTGGCGTCGTCGGCCGCGATCACCACATCACAATAGAAGGCGAGGTCGGTGCCGCCGGCGAGGCAGTGACCGTGCACCTGGGCGATCACCGGCTTGTGCATCTCCCAGATCGCGCGCATCCGGCGCTGCCGACGTTCGAGCATCCACATGTCGTCGTCGATCGTGGCGCCCGTCCGGCGCTTGATGCCATCGTCTTTTCGTTGGTAGTTGCTCGGGTCGAGGTCGTACCCCGCGCAGAACGCCTTGCCCGCGCCCTTCAGGATCACACAGTGCACGTCGCGATCATCGTCCGCCTCCCACAGGGCGTGTTCGAGCTCGTCGAGGAGCTTGTCCGAGAGCGCGTTGCGCTTGTCGGGTCGATTGAGGCTCAGGCGCGCGCGCCCGTTCTCGACGGCGTAGCTGATCTGCTCGTAGGACATGGGGACTCCGGATGGGATCGAGGGGATTCGCGCCCGCCGGGCGCTTGCGCAGCATAGCCGTCGATCGAGGCGGCGCGCCGTGTCGATCCGCGCAGGGAGTGGATCGACTTTGCGCCCTGGAGTGGGTCGCCGAGAGCGCAACGCCCTCGTCGAGGCCCACGTCCGCGCGGCGCTGGTGTAGGCTGGCGCCATGATCGAGCGCATGGCCTTCGGGCGCACCGGACACGAGAGCACGCGCATTCTCTTCGGCGCGGCCGCACTGGCGGCGATGTCGGAGACGCGCGCACAGACCGTCTTCGACACTCTGCTCGAATTCGGGATCAACCACATCGACACGGCCGCGTCGTACGGCGAGTCCGAGCTGCGGCTCCGTCCGTTCCTCGCAGATCACCGCGACGCCGTATTCCTCGCGACGAAGACCGGCGAACGCGAAGGCGCTGCGGCCCGCGCGAGCCTCGAGCGCTCGCTCGAGCGCATGGGCGTCGACCAGGTCGACCTGATCCAGCTCCACAATCTCGTCGAGGAGCCCGACTGGCAGACTGCCTTCGGAGCGGGCGGAGCGGTCGAATCGCTCGCTCGCGCGCAGGAGGAGGGGCTGGTCCGACACCTCGGCGTGACCGGTCACGGGACCTTCGCGCCCATGATGCACCTGCGCAGCCTCGACGCGTTTCCGTTCGACTCGGTGCTCGCGCCGTACAACTTCACGATGATGGCTCAGCCCGAGTACCGGGACGATTTCGACCGACTCGCGACGGCGTGCAGCGATCGCGGCGTGGCCCTTCAAACGATCAAGGCGCTCGCGCGGGGCCGCTGGCAGAGCGACGATGGGCCGCGCTTCTCGTGGTACGAACCGATTCAGGACGAGGACGCGATCCGCCGCGCGGTCCACTGGGTGCTCGCGCGACCCGATGCGTTCCTGAATACGTCTTCGGATGGGCGCCTGCTTCGAATCACGCTCGAAGCGGCCACGAACGCGGCGCCCGCGCCGGACGATGCGGTGATGCAGTCGGACGTCGCCGGCTTCGGCATCGAGCCGCTCTTCGTTCGCGGCGTATCGGACGCAATCTGAAGCGCGCGCTCGGGCTCAGTTCGCGGCGGATCGGACGCAATCTGAAGCGCGCGCTCGGGCTCAGTTCGCGGCGGATCGGACGCAATCTGGAGCGCGCGCTCGGGCTCACATGAAGCTCGGCCGGTTGCCGATCACCTGATCCTGTCGGAGCGCCTCGATGGTCTCTTCGTCGAGCCCCAACTCCCTCAGCACCGCTTCGTTGTGCTGCCCGAGGCAGGGCGGGGGGCTCGCGTGCAGCGCTCGGGGCAAGGTCGACCAGGCGAGCGGCCAGGTCGGATAGCGGGTCGGGCCCGTCCGCGGGTGATCGAGCTCCTGATAGAAGCCGCGCGCGACGAGCTGCGGATGCGGCATCAGGCGTCTCGCGTTGATCACGGGCTCGGCTGCGATGCCGGCTGCGTGCAGTCGGTCGAGCAGCTCGCCTCGCTCGTTCGCCGCGTCTTTCGATCTCACCCAGGCGTCGAGGGCGGCGTCGAGGTCGACGTGGTGCGTGCGTCGACCCGCGTGCGTGGCGAAGCGCGCATCGGTCGCCCAGGCGGGTGACCCGGCGACCTCGCCGAGGGCGCGCCACTGCGCGTCGCTTGTCACCGCGAGGGCGATGCTGTCTGCATCCTCGGGTCCGCCGTACACACCCTGCGGTGCCGCCACGGGGCTGCGGTTCTCTTCGCGCACCAGCAGCGCGCCGTACGCCGAGTACTCGAGCACTTGCTCGGCCGCGATGTTGATCGCGACCTCGACGAGCGGCACCTCGACGAGGCGACCGGCGCCGTCCCGCGCGCGCTCTTCGAGGGCGAGCAGCAGGGCAAAGACCGTGTGCATGCCGCCGATCGGATCACACGAGCCGCGCGGCACGAGCGGCATGTCTTCGTACCCGGTCATCCACGCGAGTCCGCTCATCTGCTCGACGGTCATCGCGAAGCCCGGGCGATCGCGCCACGGGCCATCGAGCCCGAACGCCGGCATGCGCACCATGATCAGGTTCGGGTTCATCGCGTGGACGCTCGGCCAGTCGAGCCCGAAGTTCTCGAGCACCCGGGCCGAGTAGTTCTCGATGAGGACGTCGGCGCCTTCGATCAGCTGCTTGACCAACGCGAACCCGCGCTCGTCGTCGAGCTTGAGCGTCACATCTCGCTTGCCCGGGTTGGCGCCGTGAAAGACGTGCGCCCACTCCCACATCTCGTCGTTGGGGACTGCCCCCGCGAAGCGCATGCCATCTGGGCGCTGAATCGACTCGACCTTCACGACGTCGGCGCCCATGTCGGCGAGGAAGCACGTGGCGAGCGGTCCGGCCCAGAACGCCGTCATGTCGACGACCTTGAGGCCTTCGAGCGGTCGAGCTCTGGTGTTCTCACCGGTCCCCGACGCGGCGGGCGAGGGCCGGGCGCTCGCGACCAGCGCGTCGACCTCATCGGCCCCGAGCTTCGGCGCGGCGCCGAGGGGCCTCTGCTGGCTTCGCTCGATGCGATACGGCGGCCGCGGCTGCTTGAAACCCCCCGGCGCATCGACGAAGACGTCCCGCGCGACGAGGTGCTCGTTGTCGAGCAGGGTCTGGCCGTTGCCGATCGGCGAGGCGGGGATGCGGAACGCCGCGCACAGCTCGAGGATCTCGTCGATCGTGTGCTCGAGGGTCCAGCCCTCGATGACGCTCTTGATGAACGGCATGTCCTCCATGCGCTTCTGCGCCACGAGATAGTCGTGATCGTCGCCGACGTCGCTCCGCCCCATCAGCGTACAGAGGTCGACCCATTGCTGGCCGGTCACCGTACAGAAGCCGACCCAGCCATCCTGCGCGCGTTCGATCGACGGAATCTCGATCGAGCGCGGGGTCGGTCCTTCATTGAACTGGCCTTCGAGGTCGTGGTAGACGGTCAGGCAGAGCAGCATCGCTTCGAAGCGCGACGCGTCGACGACGGCCCCGCGGCCCGACCCGCGCGTCATCAGCGTGCTGATCAGCGCCCCGACGGCGACGAATGCGCCGAACGCCCACTCGCCGAGGCGCCCGCCGGCGGCCAGGGGGAAGCGGTCGGGCAAGCCGCGATAGGCGACTGAACCGGCCGCTGCCTGCTGTGTGAACTCGGTCGCCGGTCGATGTGCCTGCGGACCTTCTGCGCCCCACGGCGACAGCGAGAGGATCGACAGTTTGGGCCGAGCTGCCGCAATCGCTTCGGCGAGGCCGAGCTCGGCGAGGCGTCCGGGGCCGAGATCTTCGATCAGCAGGTCGCTGGTCTCGACCAGGCGCATCAGGTCGGCCCGACCCGCCTCGGTCTCGAGGTCGAGCACCACGCTCTGCTTCGACGCGTTCAGGTATTGAAAGAGCGCGCTGTCCTCGTTCTCGGCGAGCGCATGGCCCGACGACGTGAAGCGACGCATCGGGTCGCCCGCCGGCGGCTCGATCTTGATGACCTCGGCGCCGGCATCGATCAGCAGCTTGCCCGCATAGGGGCCGCTGATGTCGCGGGCGATCTCGAGGACGCGCAGGCCAGAGAGGGGCGGCGGGGCGAGGTCGGTCAAGTCAGCGACTCCGCGAAGCGCACACTCGAGGCGGCGCGTCGTGATGGGGCGAGACGAGTGTGTGAGAATAGCTGTTCGCTTCGCGATGGGACGCGGCGCTGCGCCAGGAGATCGCGCGATGGATTGGCTCGCGGGCATGCGTGTGCTCGATGCGACTACCGGCATCGCCGGCGCATACGCCACCAAGCTCTTCGTCGACGCGGGCGCCGAGGTCGTCAAGCTCGAGCTGCCGGCGGGCGACCCGATGCGCCGGTGGTCGGCGACCGGGTCTCTCACCGCGGAAGGCGACGCGCCTCTCTTCCGATTCTTGCACGCAGGCAAGCGGTCGGTCGCGTCCGCGGATCGCCGCGGCGCCGTCGAGCGAGGGGCCGGTGCGTTCGACCTGCTCGTCGAGGACGCGACCATCGAAGGGCTCGATCTCGAGGGGCTGCGCCGCGCGCAGCCCCGGCTGGTCGTGCTCTCGATCACGCCGTGGGGTCGGTCCGGTCCGCACGCCCACCGTCCAGCGACCGAGTTCGTATTGCAGGCCGAATCGGGCAGCATCGCGAGTCGCGGCGCGCCCGGTGCCGAGCCGTTTCAGGCGGGTGGACGCGTCGTCGAGTGGCTGGCCGGTCCCTTCGCGGCCGTTCCGGCACTCGCCGCGGTGCGGGCGGCGCGGGCGGGCGCGCCCGGGCGCTGGATCGACTTCTCTCTGCTCGAGGTCGCGTGCTACGGCGCGAGCAACTTCGGCGACCTGTTCTTCAGCCTCGCGGCCGAGGCCTTCGGCCTGAGTGAGCCGCCCGGGCGTGGGCAATCGCTCGAGACACCTTCGATCGAGCCCACGCGGGATGGCTACGTCGGCTTCTGTACCAATTCGCATCAGCAGTTCTCCGACTTCCTGCTGATGATCGAGCGTCCCGATCTGCGCGAGGACGCAGCGCTGTTCCAGGTGCCGACCCGCATGGCGCGCATCGACGAGTGGTCGGCGATCGTGCGGGCGTGGACGTCGCGCCACACGACTTCAGAGGTCATCGATGCGGCGAGTCTGCTGCGCATCCCGGTGGCGCCGGTCTGCAATGGTGAGACCGT
Source organism: Myxococcota bacterium (assembly GCA_965250285.1). Taxonomy (GTDB): domain Bacteria; phylum Myxococcota_A; class UBA9160; order UBA9160; family UBA4427; genus CAYYSY01. Next base: position 2,222,871 of record OZ252299.1, on the reverse strand, counting down.
GCTCGACCACGCCCATCTGCAGGCGCGCGGTGTCTTCGTGCGCGACGCCACCGATGCCTTCACCCATCCACGTCCGCCTTACGCCATCGGAGGCGTGCGCCCGCGAACGGGGCGACCCGCGCCCGCCCTCGGCGAGCTCGACGGCGATCCATGGATGCAGCCTTCTCGGCCCGCCGAGCCGCGCCCGACGGGTCGGGCCGGCCTGCCCCTCGAAGGGCTTCGCGTCGTCGACATGACCGCCTGGTGGGCCGGGCCTTCGGCGACGCACATGCTCGCGACCCTCGGTGCCGACGTGGTGCACGTCGAGGCCGTGCAGCGCATCGACGGCATGCGCACGACCGGCGGCATGATGCGCGGCCGCGCCGACGCCTGGTGGGAGTACAGCGCGTTCTTCCTGGCCGCCAACGCGAACAAGCGGGGGATCACGCTGAACCTGACCGATGCGCGCGGGGTGCGACTCGCCAGGCAGCTCATCGCCGATGCCGACGCGGTCGTCGAGAACTTCACGCCCCGGGTGCTCGAGGGGTTCGGGCTCGACTGGGACACGCTGCATGCCGACTCGCGGTCGACGATCATGGTCAGGATGCCGGCCTTCGGGCTCGACGGGCCCTGGCGAGATCATACGGGCTTCGCGCAGACGATGGAGCAGCTGTCGGGGATGGCGTGGGTCACGGGGCATGCCGATGATCAGCCGCGCATCCAGCGCGGCCCGTGCGACCCGCTCGCCGGCATGCACGCCGCCTGGGCGCTGCTGGTCGCGCTCGGCGAACGCGAACGGACCGGCGTCGGGCAGCTCGTCGAAGTGACCATGGTCGAGGGCGCGCTCAACGCAGCGGCCGAGCAGGTGATCGAGTGGACGGCCCATGGCCGACGTCTCGAGCGGCAGGGCAACCGAAGCCCCGAGGCGGCGCCGCAGGGGCTGTACGCCGCGGCGGGGAGTCGGCCGGGCGAGGAGGACTGGCTCGCGATCAGCGTCGCGACGAACGCGCAGTGGCGCGCGCTCTGCACGGTGCTCGGGCGAGCGGACTGGGAAGCCGACGCGGCCCTCGCGACCCTCGAAGGTCGGCGCACCGTTCACGATGCGCTCGACGCTGGGCTGCGCGCCTGGGCGGCGCAGACCCCCCTCGGCGTTGCGCTCGAGCGCCTCGGTGCGGCCGGGGTGCCGGTGGGGCGCGTCGTCGACGCGAGGCGAGCGAGTCGGCAGCCGCAGATCGCCGCGCGCGGCTTCTTCGAAGAGATTGACCACCCGGTCGTGGGCACCCACGCGACACCGACGGTCCCGTTTCGACTCGACGGGGTCGAACGCTGGATTCGACGCCCGGCGCCGACCGTTGGGCAGCATGCGCGCGAAGTGCTCGCCGAACGACTCGGCCTGAGCGCAGCCGAGCTCGACGCGCTCGAAGCCGATGCCGTGATCGGAACCGCCCCCGAGTTGGGGTAGGTCGCTGCACTATGTGGGTCGGGGCGGCTTGGCTACTCGTCGATCAGACCGGCCTCGGCTTCGCCCGTGAGCACCTTCTTCAAGACCTTGCCCGCGGCATTGCGGGGGAGCGGGTCGCTGCGCATCTCCCAGATCGTCGGCACCTTGTACTTGGCGAGAGTCTCGCCGACCCACGCGCCGAGTTCGGCTTCGGTCGGGGACGTGCCGGGCTCGGGGACGACGATGGCCTTCACTTCCTGGCCCAGGTCGGGATGATCCTCGCCGACGACCGCGCACTCGACGACCTGCGGGTGCGCATGAAGGCGGTGTTCGATCTCGACGGGATACACGTTCTCGCCCGAACGCAGGATCATGTCACGCGCGCGCGAGTTGATGTAGAGGTAGCCCTCTTCGTCGAGACGCCCGACGTCACCCGTGTCGAGCCAGCGGCCCGGAAGGATCGTCTCGGCGGTGGCATCGGGGTTGCGCCAGTACTCGAGCATCAGATAGGGGCTGCGCATGAAGATGCGGCCGTCGACGCCCGTCGGCAGGGGCTTGCCCTCGTCGTCCCGAATCTCGATCTGGTGCGCGAGCTGCGCGCGGCCGGTCGACGTCGGTCGGGCATCGAGCTCGAACCCGCCGATCGCCGCGCCCATGCCGCCCGACTCGCTCAGGCCGTAGCCCATGCCGAGCCCGCCGCCGGCGTGGGGGATCTCCTTCTTCAGGCGCTCGAGCAGCGCGGGGCTCGTCGGCGCACCGCCGAAGCCGATGTTGCGGAGGCTCGAGAGGTCGTACTTGCCGAAGTCGGGGTGGGCGAGCACCTGCGGAGCAGCGGCGCCGAGCGCCGACCACATCGAGACCTTCTCTTTCTCGATCAGGCGCATCACGTCGACCGGGTCGAAGCGCCCCTCGCGGTACACGGTCTTCGCGCCCTGCACGAGCATCATCACGGCGATGGCGTACAGGCCCGAAAGGTGAAAGAGCGGTGTCGTCACCATCGCGCACAGATCGACCGGCGGCGGTGTGCTGCCTGCCTCGGGTGGATGGAGCTTCATGCCGACCATCATCCGCTCGAGGCCGTGGTACGTCTGGGTCTTCACGAAGCCGACGATCGCGCGGTGCGAAACGACCGCGCCCTTGGGCCGCCCCGTCGTACCGCTCGTGAAGAGGATCAGGCACGGTGCGTCCTCTTCGATCGGCACGTCCGGCAGCGGCGCGTCGGGCGCCCACGCCTCGAGCTCGGCGAAGTCGTCCTCCATTGTGATCACGGGCACGTCGTGTGCGAGGCCCTCCATGCGGGCGATGCGCCGCCGGTCGCCGACGATCAGCTTCGGCTCGCTGAGCGCGAGCGCATGCTCGATCTCATCGGGGGTCCATAGCCCGTTCCACGCGCTGACGATGCCGCCCAGGCTGACGGTGGCCCAGAACGTGATCACCCACTCGGGGCGATTCGCTGCGAGGATCGCGACGCGGTCGCCTGGGCCGATGCCGTACTTCTCGCTCAGCGCGCGTGCGACCGAGGCGACGAGCCGAAGGTGCTCGGTATACGTGATGCGGCGATCGCCGTACACCATGTAGAGCTTGTCGCCGTGGGCGGCCGAGTTCGCCAGCAGCTCGCGCAGGGAGCTCTCTCGGTTCTTGAACACCTGCATCGTCTCACCGAGGACGCTTTCTTCGACGAGCTCGAATGGACCGCCGGGGCCGGTCAGCTGCGCGCGAATTTCTTCCTGGACACTCAACTCGGTTCTCCTCACATCGGGGCGGCACCGGGCGCGCACGTCGCGCGTGGCCCCGGCTGCATCGGGCCCGACCGTGGGCCGCGGTCGAGGCGCTTGATCCCGCGGCGCCGTTCTCTCTATGCTCGCCGACCGGGCGGGGCAGAGCGGGCTCCAGAGGATGTTCGCAGAAAGGATCGCAGGGTGCAGGACTTCGAAGGGCGCGTGGCGGTGGTGACAGGCGGGGCGAGCGGCATTGGCCGGGCGCTGTCGCGGCGTTTCAGCGAACTCGGCATGCGCGTCGTCCTCGCCGACGTCGAGCCCGACGCGCTGCGCGACGCCGTCGGTGAGCTCGACGCGCAGGGCGGCGAGGCGATCGGGGTCGTCACCGACGTCAGCCAGGCTGACTCGGTCAGCGAGCTCGCCGAACGTGCGCGCGATGCATTCGGCGCGGTGCACGTCGTCTGCAACAACGCGGGCGTGTTCGCCGGCGGTCAGAGCTGGGCCAAGCCCGTGAGCGATTACGAGTGGGTCTTCGGGGTCAACGTGTGGGGTGTGATCCACGGCATTCGCACCTTCGTGCCGATGCTCATCGAGCAGGGGCAAGGCGGGCACATCGTGAACACGGCATCGATGGCGGGGCTGACCAACGCGCCGCTGTCGGGGGCCTATCACATGAGCAAGCACGCGGTCGTGGCGATCAGCGAGACGCTCTATCTCGAGCTTCAGGGTCAGTCGCCGCCGATCGGTGTCTCGGTGCTGTGTCCCGAGCTGATCAAGACGGGCATTGGGCGCTCGGGACGCAATCGCCCGCCTCACCTGAAGCGGGCCGACGAAGAGGATGCACCGCCCGAGCGCCTCGTCGTCGAGAACGCGATCGCGAGCGCGGTGAATCAGGGGCTCGACCCGGGCGAGATGGCGCTGCGCGTCGAGCGCGGCATCCGCGACGAGCAGTTCTGGCTGCTGCCCGACCCTGGCGATCCGTGGGTCGCCGCCTGCGAGACGCGCCTCGAAGACATCCGACTCAGGCGCAACCCCACGTTCGCAACCCCTGATCAGTCGGGCGGCGACGCGACGTGAAGTTCGGCCTGCTCTACGAGATCGAGCCTACGCGAGGCGGGGGGGCGGGGGCGGCGCACGCTGCGCTCTGGTCGGCGATCGAGCAGGTGAAGCTCGCCGAGTCGCTGGGCTTCGATTGTGTCTGGTCGGTCGAGCAATGCTTCGGGGATCCGCTGCGCGTGGCGAGTGCGCCCGAGATCTGGCTCGCGGCGGTCGCGCAACACACCGAGCGCATTCGCATCGGTCATGGTGTCCGTGTGCTGCCGTTCAAGTACATGCATCCGGTGCGCGTCGCCGAAATGGCGGCGGTGCTCGACATCATGAGCCGCGGTCGCTTCGAACTCGGGACCGGGCTCTTTCCCTCGGCGGACGAGCTCGCCGAGCTCGGCGTCGACGCCGGCGAACTGCAGGCCCAGTGGGACGAGGCGCTGCGGATGCTGCCCGCGATGTGGTCAGACGACGAGTTCAGCTGGTCTTCCGATCACTTCACGATGCCGGCGCGCAGCGTCTTCCCGAAGCCGATGCAGGACCCGCATCCCCCGATCTGGATGGCCGGAGCCGACGCCGAGGCGGCGACGCGCGCAGGAGCGCTCGGGCTTGGCTTCATGCACCTTGCGCCCGGGGCACCCGGGGCGCTCGCGGGTGAGATCTCGGCGTACCGAGCGGCTTCGAGCGACGGTGCCCACGGCCCCTTCGCCGTGGCGACGCCGCTCTTGTGCGGCGGGGCCAGTGCGGATGCCGGGGCGTCCGACGCCGACGCCGAGTCGGCCATCGTCGGCTCACCCGAGCAGTGCGGCGAGCGCGTCGAGGCGTACTGCAGTCAGGGGGTCGACGTGCTCCTCGGTATTGTTCGCCCCGGCACACGCTCGCACGAGCTCGAGTGCGACTCGCTTCAGCGCTTCGGCGAGCACGTGATGCCGCGGTTTCGGGACTGAACGGCGGCGCGGCCGAGACGCGCGCCGACGACCGTCGGTCCAACACACGGCGCGTTCGCGAGCGCGCCGACCACACGGAAGACCACACAGAAAGAGAGAGACGACATGGCACGACTCGAAGGTAAGGTGTGCATCGTGACGGGCGCGGCATCGGGCATCGGCGCGGCTTCGGCGCTGCGTTTCGCCGAGGAGGGCGCCACGATCGTCGGGTTCGATCTCGGGGATCCGGTCGGGGACGACTGGCCGAAGGCGACCGGAATCGCATCGGGGCACCACTTCGTCAAGGGCGACGTGCGAGACGAGGCAGCGCTCCAGGCGCTCGCGCAGGAGACCCTCGATCGATTCGGGCAGATCGATGTGTTGATGAACGCGGCCGGCGTCGCTGGCGGCGGGCCCGTGCACCTGCTCGAAGTCGACGGCTGGGACCAGTGCATGGACATCAACCTCAAGGGCACCTATCTCGCCTGCAGGGCGGTCCTGCCGTCGATGCTCGAGCAGGAGCGCGGCAGCATCATCAACGTCGCCAGTGTCGAGGGCATCGAAGGGTTCGAAGGCGGCAGCGTCTACAACGCGAGCAAGGGCGGCGTCGTCCTGCTCACCAAGAACATGGCGATGGACTACGGCCGCAAGGGCATCCGAGTGAACGCGATCTGCCCCGGCTTCATCGAGACGCCGCTTCTGCACAGCGTGTTCGGGCTCGAAGGCGTCGGGCACATCGCCGACGGCATCGCGGCGGCGCACCAGCTCGGGCGCTTCGGGCAGCCGGTCGAGATCGCGAATGGGGCGCTCTTCCTCGCGAGCGACGAAGCCTCGTTCGTCTCGGGGCACTCGCTCGTGATCGACGGGGGCTTCACCGCCGGACACCGCTTCGGGCTGAACGAGCTGATGGGGCTCGGCTAGAAGGGGCTCAGCCCCGCCGACGGCCCGCCCCGGCCCCGATTGACGCGCTCAGCCCCGTCGGCGGCCCCGGGCCTGGAGCGACGCGCGCAGCTTTTCGGGCAGCGTGCCGGTGACGGTGAAAATGGCGGGACGCGTCCCGTCGTTTCGCCAGGTCATGCCGGCCTCCGCGTCGAAGTGGAGCGAGTCGCCCGTGCCGAGCACGACTTCGTGCTCGCCGACGAGGAGCGTGGGGCGCCCCCGCTCGCACACGATCAGGGCCTCGCCCTGATACTGAATCGGTCGCTTCGGCCCCACCGAGCCGGGCTCGACGTGGACGCGCCACATCTCGAGCTTCGGGTCGGGGACGTCGCCGCTCACGCGTTCGAATGCGGTGCCGTCGCGCGGTCCGATCCGCGGCCGGTCCTCGCTGCGCAGGTGGACCAGCGCGCGTGCCGGCTCGTCGTCGCGGATGAAGTCCGACACCGAGCGCCCGAGCCCGCGGGCGATCTTGAGCAGCACCGCGACGCTGGGCGTCATCTGCCCGGTCTCGACCTTCTGGATCGTGCTTGGCGCCACGCCGCTGCGCTCGGCGAGCTCGCCGAGGGTGAGGCGCTCCTGCTCGCGCCGACGCCGGATGCGCCGGGCGACCTGCGCGATCTCGTCCTCGACGTCGACCGCAGCGACGCTCATCGATGCCACGCAAGCGGATCAGAGGCCCGCACCCATGCGGACGCCGACTCGCGTCGAGACGGGCCCGCGCTCACTGCACGATCCGGTACTGCACGGTGCCGCGCGCGACCACGCGGCCGTCGCGCGCATCGGCCACGTCGACGTCGGCCCAGTAGGCGTCGACGTCGCGAAACCGGGTCGTGCCGTAGGCGATGAGATCGGCATCGGGCGGCGGTGTCAGAATCTGTGCCTGCAGCGTCGGGGTCGACGCCTTGTAGGGACCGGGGCCGTCGACTGCCCACGCGGCCATCGCGCCCGTCGTGTCGAGCAGCGCGAGGACGGCGCCTTCGTGGACGCCGCCGTCGCCGTCGAGGTTCTCGGGCTTGCTCGGCATCACGATGCGCGCGCACCCGCCCTGCATGTGCTCGACGCGAATTCCGCGCCCGCCCATGAATGGCATCTTGCCGACGTGCGGACCCATCGGGCCCGGGTCGCTCTCAGCGGCGTCGCCGCTGGTCTCGGGCAGCGCCGGCACGTCGGTGTCGAAGCGGCCGCGCACCATCGAGGTCGTGTGGGCGATCGATTTGCCTTCGGCGGTCTCGACGTCGACCTCGACGAAGCAGACGGCCTTGCCGCGGCGCAGCAAAGTGGCCGTGGCGAACACGTCTTCGCCGATCGCCGCGGCGAGATAGCTGACCTGAAGCCCGGCGGTGTGATAGCCCCCGGCCGCCTCGGTCAGGTTCGCGCGCGCAACCGCCTGCGCGCCGATCAGGCCGAGCGACGCGGCGCATCCGCCGTGCAGTGCCTGGCCGGGGTTCGAGTTGCGGTCGTCGTAGGGCAGCTTGAAGCGCCAGCGCTCCGGGCTCGCGTCTTCGACGAGCACGCCGAGCGAGCGGCCGTAGCCCGAGTTCTCTACCCAGGTCTGGATGGTGTCCAAGGCGGTTCTCCTCATCCGAATGGATTCGAAACAGGGTGGGGCGTGCGTTCAGGCGCCCGGGATCAGGCACGAGTGGATCGACTCGTCGCCCTCGATCTCGCGCGCGAGGGTCCGAATGGCCAGCTCGGCCTCGCTCAGGTCGAACTTGTGCGTGTGCATCTCGACGAGCGGCGTCGAGCGCGCCTCGAGCATGCGGATCGCCGACCGATAGCCCGACGACGTCACGCCGATCGCGCCGCGAATCTGCACCTCTTTGACGACGATCTTGTCCGAGACGAGATCGGGGATCGGCTTGAAGCCCTTTACCCCGGCGAGCACCACCGTCCCGCCGGGCCGGACCATGTCGATGGCCTGGACGACCGGCGCCGTGGCATACGACGAGACGTCCACGACGATGTCGACGCCCCGGCCGTCGGTGAGCTCGCGGATGCGCTGCACCGGGTCTTCGTGGTCGACGTCGATCGTGGCATCTGCACCGAACCGGCGCGCGAGTTCGAGCTTGCGGGCATCTGCGGACAGCCCGGTGACGAACACCTGCTCGGCGCCCGCGTGCTTGCATGCGACGACGCACGAGAGCCCACGCTGGCCGGGCCCGAGGATCGCGACCGTATCGCCCGGACTCGTGCCGGGCATCTCGACGCCCCAGCGAAAGCCGGCGCCCAGCGGGTTGAACATTACCGCGTGCTCGACCGGCAACGTGGGGTCGATCTTGTGTACGACGCTGCCCCCGTCGAGCACCATGTACTCGGCGTACGCGCCCCAGAGGCCCGGCTCGACGTTGAGCGGGACGTACGAGTAGATCTTCTTGCGCCCGCACAGGTGGTACGCCCCGCCGAGGCAGGTCGAGCAGGCGTGGCACGCGACCATGGTCTCGACGGCGACGCGATCCCCGACGTCGACGCCCCAGCGTCGCGCGGCGCCGTCGCCGATCGCCTCGATGATGCCGAGGGGCTCGTGGCCGGGCACGGCGGGCATGGGCGTGCGCAGCATGCCCTCGTACTGCTCGTAGTCACTCCCGCAGATGCCGCAGGCCTCGATGCGCAGCAGCGCGGTGTCGTCGCTGATCGGGGGCACGGGCAGGCTGCGGGCTTCGAGCTGACGCGGCGCCGTGTGCACCATCGCGAGGCTGGTCTTGGGAGGCATGATCGGGGCTCCGGGTTGGGCGTGCGCGCCTCAGGCTCGGCCGAAGAGATCGAGCATCGCGTCGAGGTTGTCGCGCACGCGGCCCGGTGCGACGCCGACCTGGGGTGCGTAGAGCAACACTTCGTCGGTCAGGTCGCTCCACTGCGCCAGTCGATCGACGGCCTCATCGGGGGGGCAGGCAATCGCAATGCGCTCGACGAGGTCGTCCGGAATCGCCTCGGCCATGGCCTTCACGTCGAAGCTGGGGAGGGCGGCGCGGCACGCGTCGGCAACGTGCGCCAGACCCTCGTGTTCGAGGATCGTGCGGTAGACCGACACCGTGTAGTAGAAGCCGATCTGACACTTGGCGTCGTGGATCGCCTGGGCCCGATCCTCGTTGATCGAGGTGAGCACGTAGGGCACCAGCCGGCAGGCCCCTGCGTTGCGGCCGGCCGCCTCCTCGGCGGCGCGCAGCCCCGGAAGGGTCTTGTCGCGGTGCCAGTCGCGCGGGGCGATCGGGTGCCCGACGAGCGCATCGGCCACCGAGCCGGCCGCGCCGACCATGCGCTCGTTCACACCGGCTACCCAAAGGTCGATCGGTGCCTCGGGCAGCGCCGGCCGGGTATAGACCGGGATCTTCAGGTCGAAGAATTCGCCCTCGAATCGAAAGCCGAGGCCCGACGCCGCATCGAAGGCGGCGCGCAGCAGCCGCACGACCTCCTGCATGCGCGCGGCGGGTCTCGAGAACGGCACGCCGAACCACTCTTCGTTCATACGCGACGTACCGCTGCCGAGACCCAGCACCATGCGGCCATCCGACAGCTCGTGGATGTCCATCGCAGCCGTGGCGTGGAGCAGCGGGGAGCGCACGAATGCGCTCGCGATCCCGGTGCCGAGGCGCACGCGCGAGGTCGCCTGGGCGAGGGCGCCGAGCACAGGGAACGCGTGCTGATTGAAGAACTCGACGTTGAAGACGCTGTCGAAGCCCGCGGCTTCGGCGCGCACGCCGAGGTCGACCTTCTCGCGCGCGGTCGACGCGGTGAGGATCAGACCGCGCTGGAAGTCGGTGGACATCGCGGGCTCCCGGTGTCGCTCGGTCGAGGGATCCGAGCTGGTTTCCGATCATATGCCGAGATTTCCGATCTGCGCAAGGGGCCTCGGATCCGCTCCGCTGCAATTGTCTCTGCGCTCGCCTCGTCCGCGCGAATCTGCCACTCTGTCGCGGCTCCGGTCGCGCAGCGCGCGACGGAGACCGGCGTGGGCAACGCGGCCGGAAGCCAACTTCGACTCGAAGCACCCGAGCAAACACAGAGAGGACTCCCCATGCCCGTCGATCCCAGCGCCGTCGGCGCGACCGGCGAACCCGTCAAGCGATCCTGGACCTCGAAGGACGCGCTGCTCTACGCCGTGGGCGTCGGCGCCGGTACGAGCGAGCTCGCCTTCACGACCGAGAACACCAAGGACACGCCGCAGCGCGTGCTGCCGACCATGGCCGTGATTCTCGGCGGCGGCGGCGTGCCGATGAACAAGATCGGCAGCTTCAACCCCGCGCTGCTCGTGCACGGTGAGGAGCGCATCGAGCTCTTGGACGAGATTCCGCCCGAGGGCGAGATCGAGAGCGTCGGGCGCATCGCCGCGATGTGGGACAAGGGCAGTGGTGCGGTCGTCGAGCTCGAGAGCGAGTCGACGCTCGTCGCCACCGGCAAGCCCCTCATGAAGGTGATGATGTCGGTCTTCCTGCGAGGCGAGGGCGGCTTCGGGGGTGAGCGCGGCCCGTCGGGCAAGTTCGCTCCGCCCGACCGAGCGGCCGACCACCAGGTGACGTACGCGACGCGCGAAGACCAGGCGCTCACCTATCGCCTGTCGGGCGATCGCAACCCGCTGCACTCCGATCCTTCGTTCGCGCAGATGGGCGGTTTCGACAAGCCGATCCTCCATGGCCTGTGCACCTACGGCTTCACGGGTCGGGCCCTGCTGCACACCTTGTGCGGCGGCGACCCGAGCCGGTTCAAGTCGATGTACGGCCGCTTCAGCAAGCCGGTCATGCCCGGCGACGAGCTTACGGTCAGCATGTGGGTCGACGGCAATGCCTGCGCTTATCAGACGAAGAACCAGGACGGCGTCGTCGTGATCGACGCTGGCGAGATGACCTTCGCCTGAGACGGGCGCGGCCGGACCGCGACCGCACGTCGAGACCCCGGGGCCCCCGATCCGTGAGGACGGGGGCCTCTTTTCGTCCAGGCTGCCGATGCGGGCGCCCGCGCGTGCCCCGAAAGCCGGTCTTGACGTCGTTCGCCCGGGGCCTTTACCCTCAGGCCCGAACGACGCCCGGCTCCCCACCGACTCGATCGAGTCGGATCCGGCAGTCGGCCGCGTCGCTCGGCGGAGGGCGCATCGAGCCATGCACGGCCAAGAGCCGGCGATGATGCTTGCGCGACCCACGCCGCGGCACCCAAGAAGAGGGCGCGCGGCGACGGACGCGCCGCTGCGCGCGCCGGAGGCCCGAGCGAGCGCGAGACACTCGAGCTGGCCGTGTCCGACCCAGCCAGCGCAGTCGCCTTCGAGATCGAGGCGGGTCTGCGACATCACCACCGATCGAATCTTCACGCGCCCCCGTGCCCAAGCCGGTACGGGGGTTCGTTGTTTCTGGGGCCCGGCTCGGTGGCGAGCCGAAGGGGAGGACCAATGGCCAGACCGGGGATGAAGGCAGGCAACATTGCAGACGCACGCTGGTGGACCCTCTCCGGCGCCGAGACCCTCGACCTGATGGATTCGGTCGGGCGGCTGCTCGACCTCGGGCACATCGTGCACATCGGCACCGATGCCCAGAAGTCGGCGCACCGGATGGAGTTCGTCACCGTCGCGTGTGTGCTGAACCCGGGCAAGGGCGGTCGCGTGTTCTACACCCGGCGACACGAGCGCAAGGAGATCTCGCTCTACGAGAAGCTTTCGTATGAGACCTGGTACAGCCTCGAGCTCGCGATCGAGATGAACGATCGCCTCGGTCTGCCAGCCGAGAACGAGCAGATCTGGGTGCACGTCGACGCCAACCCCGACACCCGCTACGACTCGAGCGACTACGTGAAGCAGCTCGCTGGCATGGTCGCGGGCAGCGGGTTCCCGGTGCTGGTCAAGCCCAACGCCTGGTGCGCTTCACACGTGGCCGACTTCGCCGTCAAGAACAAGCACCAGCGGGTGCGGAGCATCGCCGCCGCCTAGCGTCCGGTCGGGTGGAGGCGCTCAGAACCGCGCGGTCACCCACGCGCGCGCGCCGATCGGGTTGCCGGGCGAGAGGTTGCGATCGTCGACGCCGACGCCGCTGCCCATGGTGCAGCGGCCCGCACTCTGGTCGGCACTCGTACACGACGCGTAGTAGAACTCCGAGCTGCTCCAGTCGGTGTTCGTGAGGTTCTCGATCGCCACCCCGATGTCGAGGAACCGCCAGCGGTAGCGCGCGGCCAGGTCGAGCACCGTGTAGCCCGACAGGCGCGGACCCTCGATGTCCTCGGTGCCGTAGCGCTCGCCGAGATGGCGCAGGCCGAGCTCGGCCGAGAGCCCCTCCCAGCGCACGCCCGTCGCCGCCCGCGCGATAAGTCGCGGCGCCTGCGCCACCGGGGCGTCGCCGTCGGCGAAGCGTGCGCGCGTGTAGCCGACGTCACCGCGCAGGTACAGCCAGTCGACGATCCAGATGTTCGCGACGGCTTCGATGCCTCGACGTCGCGTTTCGCCCGAGGCTTCGGTGGTGCCTTCGTCGCCGACGAACGCGAGCTCCTGGTCGAGCTTCAGCCACCAGTAGTCGAGGCCCACTTCGATCCGGTCGGTGAGTCGAACGCGTACACCGCCTTCGGCTCCGGTCGCGAGCGGCAGCAGGTCGGCGCCGGGGTCGTCGAGCGCGGTGCGCGCGTCGTTCGAGTGGTAACCGATGCCGAAGTTGCCGAAGACCTCCACCGACTCGAGCGCGTCGATCGAGCTCGGCCAGGCGCCGTCCTCGGCAAACGGCGTGAGGACCAGGTTGGCCTTCGGGAGCCAGACCACCTCGTCCTGCGTGCCGCGGCCCTGGGTGGCGCCATCCCCGACCTCGTTGAATCGATGCCAGGCCATGCGCAGGCCGGCATCGAGGTTCAGCCAGGGCAGCGGCTCGATGCCGGCGTCGATGTAGGGTTCGGCCGAGCTCTGTCGGATCGTCTCGTCGCTGCACGCCGCGTTCGGGTCGGCCACGCCCGAGCGTTGGCAGCCGGTGTCGGTTCGACGCGTCTGGGTCGCGAGGACGACGTCGACGTGGTCGAGCCGCCACTCGAGCCCGGCTCCGAACTTCGGCCGCCAGGTCCGGTCGGGGGCGTGATCGACCTCGAATCGCCCGCCCACTTGAATGCGGTCGTCGTCGCGCTGCACGATGCCGTCACTCAGCGGGGGCACCGTTTCGAGGTTGTACGTGAAGTTCGAGTAGAGCTCGAGGTCGTACCAGGCGATGTAGGCGTTGCCGCGCATGTGGGTCGATTCATTGGGCGTCCAGTCGGCCTGGGCCTTCGCCTGTACGCGCCAGGTGCGTCCGCCTTCGGTCGGGTCGAGGGAGCCGAAGCGGTCGACGGTGCCGTCGTCGATCAAGCGCTGCGGAATCAGCCCGGATGCGTTCCACTCGCCGTAGTAGCCGAGCAGATGACCCGAGAGCGTCAGGTCGCGGTTCACGTCGACGTGACCGCGCGCGAAGGCCGAGTAGCGCCACAGGTCTTCGTCGTTCAGGAACGGCCCATCGGTGTGATACGCCTCGAACGTGATGAAGCCCTGGGCCGGGCCGTCGCGCTCGAGCACGCCCCCGCCGCTCGAGAGTCCCCCGACCGCTCGGAGCGTCTCGAATGATCCGCCCTCGAACAGGACGAACGACGAGTCGAGCGTGTCGAAGGGAACGTAGTCGACGTAGGCCGCCGTCGCGAAGTCGCCGTACCGCGCCTGATAGGGGCCCTTGCCGCCCTCGAGGCGCGCGATGGTCTCCTTCGTGACGAAGTGGAGGTCGAGGTAGCCCTGCCCGTGGGCGTGGCTTCGGAGGTTGATCGGCACGTCGTCGAAGTAGACGGCGATGTCGGTCCCGTGATCGGCGTCGAAGCCGCGCACGAAGATCTGCTCGGCCTTGCCGCCGCCCGTGTGCTGGGCAGTCAGCACGTTCGGGATCGCCTCGAGCATCTGGCCGCCGCTCTCGAGTGCGCGCAGCTCGAAGTCGGTCGCCGGAATCGTGAAGCTCGAGGTGGCCGTCTGCACGCGCGGGGCGCGCACCTCGACCGTCTCGATCTCATCGGAAGGCTCGTGGGCCGCCGCGCCCAGGGGCGCCAGGGTGATGCACGTGAGCGTGTTCGCGAGGAGCCAGCGCAGCCGCATTGCCAGGTCTCATACCTCCACGCAAATGGGCATGGAGGGCGCTCAGCCGCTGCGCAGCTCGCCGCCGAGCTTCTGCACCGCCTGGTCGAATCGCTTGAGGAACTTCTGCTCGTCCTTCTCGCTGAGCGTCTTGCTCCCCGACTGCAGTATCACATGGTAGGCCAGGCTCTTGCGACCTTCGCCGAGCGCATCTCCACGGTAGAGGTCGAAGAGCTCGACGGAGGCGACGATGCCCTTGCCCGAAGCCTCGATCGCGTCGACCACCGCCTGTGAAGGTGTCGCCTCGTCGAGCGCGACGGCGACATCGACCTTGATGCCCGGGAACTTGGGCAGGGGCGTGTAGCGCGCGCTCCGTTTTGGCCCCGCGAGCAGCGCGTCGAGGGAGATCTCGGCCACCGCGACGTCACTCGCGAGCTCACCCGAGAGGCCGAGCGCCGCCGCGGCTCCGGGATCGAGGTCGGCGACCAGCGCGAGGGCCTCGTCGACGCCGTCGAATCGCGCCTCGAGGCGCTTGCCGGGGTGCGCCCAGGCCGGCGCCTGCTCGGCCACGGTCCAGCTCGGCGCCTCGTACCCGAGATGGGCGATCAGCTCGCTCACGACACCGTAGAGCTGGGCGAAGCGGTTCTCGTCGAACGATGCATGCTGGCCGGGTCGGGGCGTCGCCCAGACGAGGCCGAGCAGGTGGCGCTCGCGCGGCTCGCCGCGGTCGTTGCCGTCCTCGGGCACGTACCCCTTGCCGATCTCGAAGAGGCGCACGTCGTCGCCGCCTCGACGGTTGGCTTCGAGCGGCGCGAGCAGGCTCGCGACGACCGAGCGGCGCACGCGCTCCTCGCCCTGCACGACGGGGTTGATCACGCGCACGTAGCCGAGATCTTCTTGACCGAGTTTCTTCACCAGATCGTCATGCACGAACGAGTAGGCGATCACTTCGTGGAAACGTGCACCGCCCGCGAGTCGGTCCTGGATCTGGCGCACGAGCCGGCGTCGGTCGTTGCGCGGGGGCGGCACCAGATCGAACGCCATCGCCGCCGGCTCGATCTCACCGTATCGATGGATGCGTCCGACCTCTTCGACGAGGTCGCGCTCGATGCCGATGTCCTTGGTCGCGCGGGCCGACGGCACGGCGACCTCGAAACCCTCTTCGACGTCGCGCACGCCGAAGCCGAGGCGCTCGAGGATGTCGCGAATCTCGGCGTCGTCGACGGCCTTGCCGAGGGATCGGCGGACGTGATCGGTGCGCAGCCTCAGGCTGAACGCCGGGTCGACGCCGTCGCCGACCTCGGTGAGCTTCGAGGGCAGCGTCACTTCGGGCTGCAGCTCGGCGAGCAGCCGCACGAAATGCGCGGCGGCGCGGGCTGGCAGCGTCGGGTCGAGGCTCTTCTCGAAGCGCGCCGACGAGTCGGTGCGCAGGGCCAGCCGCGCAGAAGTGCGGCGCACCACCGTCGGGTCGAACGTTGCGACCTCGAGCACGAGTGCGTCGGTGTCGCCTTCAACCTTCGACCCCTCGCCGCCCATGATGCCGGCGAGCGCGACCGGCGTGTCGCCGGCGCAGATCAGGAGGTCGGTGTCGACGAGCGCGCGTTCTTCGTCGTCGAGTGTGCGGAGAGTCTCGCCCGCGTGCGCCTGGCGCACCACGATGCCGTCGTCGCCGATCGCTCGACGATCGAAGGTGTGGTTCGGCTGGCCGAGGTCGAGCATCACGAAGTTCGAGAGGTCGACCAGCTGATCGATCGGCCGTTGACCGACGGCGAGGAGCAGCGCCTGCATCCACAGCGGCGAGGGCAGGGCGCGCGCGCCTGCGATCTCGAGGGCGAGATACTTGGAGCACGCGGGCGACTCGATCTTCACCGGGCAGCCGGGCGCGTCGCCGGTGGCGGGCAGTGTCAGGTCGATCGAGCGCAGGTCGCGGCGGTAGATCGCGGCGAGCTCGCCGGCGATGCCGCGATGGCCCCACAGGTCGGGGCGATGCGTGAGCGACTTGTTGTCGATCTCGATGACGTGGTCTTCGAGATCCATGGCCTTCGCCAGCGACTCGCCGACCGCGACGTCGCCCGGCAGCACCCAGATGCCCTCGTGATCGTCTCCCAGCCCGAGCTCGTCGAGCGCGCAGATCATGCCCTGGCTCGGCACGCCGCGAATCTTCGACTTCTTGATCTTGAAGTCGCCCGGCAACACGGTGCCCACGGTCGCCACGGCGACCTTCTGGCCCGCATCGACGTTGGGCGCCCCGCACACGATGGTGAGCGCCTCGTCGCCGCCGATGTCGACCGTGCAGACCGAGAGCTTGTCGGCGTCGGGGTGGGGCTCACGCGTCTTCACGAGGCCGACGGTGACGTCCCCGAGCCACGGCGCGAAGGGCTCGAGCCCTTCGACCTCGGCGGTCGACAGCGTCAGGTCGTCGCAGATCTGCTCGGCGGAGAGTCCGCCCAGGTCGACGTGCCGCTTCAGCCACTTGATCGAGACGTACATCTAGAACTGCTCCAGGAAGCGCACGTTGCCCGAGAGCATGTGGCGGATGTCGTCGATCTGTTCCCGCAGCATCACGAGGCGCGACAGGCCGAGGCCGAACGCAAAGCCGCTCCACTCGTCGGGATCGAGCCCACCCGCGCGCAGGACGTTCGGGTGCACGAGGCCGCAGGGTAGGAGCTCGATCCAGGTCGTCCCCTTGCAGACGCTGCAGCCGTCGGTGCAGAACGGGCAGCGCGCATCGAGCTCGAAGCCCGGCTCGACGAACGGAAAGAAGCCCGGCCGCATGCGAACATCGAGCTCGCGTTCGAAGATGCCGGCCAGCAGCGTCTTCATGGCGCCGATCAGATGGGCGACCGAGATGTCCTTGCCGACGACCAGGCCCTCCATCTGGTGGAAGGTGTGATCATGGGTGGCGTCGGTGGTTTCCTGACGAAAGCACTTGCCGGGCGCGACGACACGGAAGGGCGGCTTCAGTCGCTCCATGGCGCGCACCTGCACGGGCGACGTGTGCGTGCGCATCACCAGCTTGCCGGCTTCATCGCAGAAGAATGTGTCCTGACTATCGCGGGCCGGGTGATCAGCGGGGATGTTCAGCGCTTCGAAGTTGTAGAAGTCGAGCTCGACCTCCGGACCATCGAGCACCTCGTACCCCATCGATTCGAACAGGTCTTCGAGCTCGCGCGTCACCTGCGTGATCGGGTGCAGCGAGCCGCGAGACTGGCGCGGCGGCGGTAGGGTCGGGTCGAACCCCGAGGCTTCTCGGTCGCTCGCGAGCTCGGCGGCCGCCAGTGCGGCGAGGCGCGCCTGCACTTGATCCTGAATCGCGCGCTTCAGCTCGTTGACCGACTGGCCGAATGCCTTGCGCTCCTCGGGCGGGAGCGTCGGAATCTGGGCCATCAACGCCGACACGCTGCCCTTCTTTCCGGTGAACGCGCGCTCGACGGCCTTCACGGCTTCGGCATCGGGGGCCGCGTCGATCTGGGCTCGGGCGTCCTCGAGCAGCACCTGTCGGTCTTCCACGCCGGCTTCTTTCCTTTCACGGGTGCGGGGCGGGCGGGAGCTTACCCGATCACCGTCGGTCGGGCTGGAACCCCCCGCGCTTTCTGCGGATTCTCGATACGCGGTCGCCCGCATCGTCGAGCCCGCCGCTGCTATCGTCGGCGATCTCGACGGAGGTCGGTGCGAGGCGTGGAGGGATCTCGATGAGCAAGCGCGCGCTGGTTCTGGGCGGAGGTGGGCTGGTCGGCATCGCCTGGGAGACCGGCGTGCTGCTCGGCCTTCGCGACGGAGGCATCGACACGCGCGATGCCGACCTCGTGATCGGGACGTCGGCGGGCAGCATGGTCGGCGTGCGCGTGGCCGCGGGTCACGACCTCGCCGATGCACTCGAGCCGCCCGAGGCAGGGCTGCCTTTGCCCGAAGGGGGCATCGACCTCGCGGCCTATGACCGGATCATGAAGGCCTGGACGTCGGTCGACCTGATGAGCGAGGACGTCGCACGCGAGATCGGTCGAGAGGCGAGCGCGGCGCCCGCGTGCGCACCCGAGGCCTGGATCGCGCAGACGGGCGGACACTGTGGTGTCGCGGACTGGCCCGAGACCGACTACGTCGCGGTCGTGGTGGACGTGGCGACCGGGCGGCACCGCGGCGTCGACCGTGCATCGGGCGTGCCCCTGGCCTCTGCCATCGCCGCGTCGTGCGCGATCCCGGGGGTCTTTCCTCCGATCCCCTTCGACGGCGCGCTCTGGATGGATGGCGGCGTGCGCAGCGGTACGAGCGCCGATCTCGCCGGCGAGCGCGGCGCCGATCGTGTGCTCGTGGTCGCGCCGATGTGTGACCGCATGGGCGTCGTCGGTCCGCTCTCGCAGCGCGCCCTGCGTGTCGAACTCGATGGGCTCGAGGCGAAAGGCATCTGGTCCCACGCCGTGTTGCCCGGCGAGCGCGAGGCCGAGCGCATGGGCGACGACCTCATGAATCCGGCCTTCATCGAGCCCGCGCTCGAGGCGGGCACCGAGCAGGGTCGGGCGCTCGCGACGTCGGCGCTGGCCGACTGGCTCAACCCGTGAGCGAATCGATCGAAGCGATCGGAGCGCGTCAGGTCATCACGCTCGAGCGACCGAGCGACGGCGTCGCGCTCATCACCTGGCATCACCCCGAGCTGCGCAACCACGGCACGTTCGCCGGCGTCGATCAGCTCGCCGATGCGTTGAAGGAAGCGCGCGAGGGCGGTGCCCGTGTCCACGTGCTCGCATCGGCGACGCCCGGACACTGGTTCCAGCACGCCTGGCTGCGCGACCTGCTGAGCCTGTTTCGCGGTGAGCCGACGACGGGCGCAGGCGTGGGGTTCTTCACCGCGGTGGCCGAGCTCGGTCATCCAGACGTCGTCTCGATCGCGGCCATGAACGGCGATGCCAACGGCGGGGGCGCCGAGCTCGGCTGGGCCTGCGACCTGCGCGTGGCCGAAGAGCAGGTCGCGATCGGCCAGCCCGAGGTGCAGATCGGCCTCACGACCGGTTTGGGTGGCACCGTGCGCCTCGCACGGCTGATCGGCCGGACCGCGGCCGCCGAGATGATCTACGACGGGCGGCCATTGACGGCGCACCGGCTGCACGCGCTGGGGGCGATCAACCGAGTCGTGCCGGCCGGGCAGGCCACCCGGGTCGCGCTCGAGTGGGCACGTCATCTGGCCGCCCAGCCCCATGCACCCCAGCGGGCCATGAAGCGGCTGCTGCAGGAGGCCGAGCAGCTGCCGCTCGACGAAGCGCTCGCGCTCGAGCAAAGTCGCTTTCAAGAGGTCGCGCGCACCGAAGACGCGATCGAGCAGATGGACGCCGTGCAGGCGCGATTCGATGCCGGCGAAGCCATTCGCGCCGTGTACGGCGAGCCGCCGACGCAAGAGGAGTAGGAGCCATGACGACGATCTTCGCCCCGATTGCCGAGAAGCGAGGCGTCGAGCCCGCCGTCATCGACGAGTTCGGTGAGACCTGCTGGGCCGACTTCGATCTGCGGGTCAACCGCCTGATCCATGCGCTGCGCGGCGCGGGGGTGCAGAAGGGCGACGCGTTCGCCGTTCTCTCAGGGAATCGCCGCGAGTACTTCGAGGCGATGGCCGCCGCGACGCATACCGGCACCCGCTTCGTGCCGATCAACTGGCACTTCCACGCCGAAGAGGTGGCCTATGTCCTCGACAACAGCGACTCGAAGGCCCTGCTGGTCGGCGCACGCTTCGCCGAGCTCGCGGCCGAAACGGTCGCCCGGAACGACGCGCCCCGGCTCGGCCTGAAGGCGGTGATGGGCCTGCGCGGGGCTGCCCCGCCCGAGGGCTTCGACGACTACGAAGCGGTCCTCGCCGCATCGAGCGACGCCGAGCCCGAAGACCAGGAGGCGGGCGGACCGATGTTCTACACGTCGGGCACCACCGGTCGACCGAAGGGCGTCGTGAGCTCGACCTTCTCGGGCGCCTTGCCCGTGCACGTGATGCCGATGGTCGGGCAGTCGATGGCAAGCACGCTGGGCCTGCCCGAGGGCGGCGTGACGTATCTCAACGGACCGGTGTACCACTCGGCGCAGTGGGCGTTCTCGTTCCTGCCGATGCTCGCCGGGCTCACCGTGCTGATGCGCCACAAGTTCGATCCCGAAGAAGCGCTCGAGCTGATCGATCGCCATGGCGTGACGAATACGCACCTCGTGCCGACGCAGTTCGTGCGGCTGCTGCGCGTCGGCGCAGACAAGCGCGCGGCGTTCAAGGGCGACAGCCTGCAGATCGTCTGGCACGGGGCGGCGCCGTGCTCACCGGAGGTCAAGCGCCAGATGATCGACTGGTGGGGGCCCAAGGTCAGCGAGTACTACGGCAGCACAGAGGGGGCGATCGTCTCGTCGATCACGGCCGAAGAGTGGCTCGCACACCCGGGAAGCCTCGGCAAGGCGGTCGACAACATGGAGGTCATGGTGATCCGCGAAGACGGGTCGCCGGCCGAGACCGGTGAGCCGGGTCAGCTGTACTTCCGCAACAAGATGGGCAGCGACTTCGAGTATCACAAGGATCCCGAGAAGACGGCGGCCGCCCACCGCGAACCGGGCGTCTTCACCGTGGGCGACATCGGCTACGTCGACGACGAGGGCTACCTCTTTCTGTCCGACCGCAAGATCGACATGATCATCTCGGGCGGCGTGAACATCTATCCCGCCGAGATCGAGGGCGTCCTGGTCTCGCACCCCCAGATCGCCGATGCCGCGGTCTTCGGGATCCCGAACGACGAGTTTGGTGAAGAGGTGAAGGCGGCGGTCGAGCTGATGGCCGGGGTCGAGCCGTCGGCCGAGCTCGAGCAGTCGATCAAAGACCACTGCCGCGATCATCTGGCGGGCTACAAGGTGCCGCGCAGCGTCGACTTCGAAGCGGCGCTGCCCCGCCACGAGACGGGCAAGCTCTACAAGCGTCTGCTGCGGGACCGCTACTGGAAGGATCAGGCCCGCTCGATCTGATCAGCGGGGAACGGTGAGCGCTTCGAGGCGCGTGACGAGCTGACGCTGCAGCGCGGCGGGCGCCTGGTCGAAGAGGTTTCGCTGCTCACGTGGGTCGGCTTCGAGCGCGTAGAGCTCGGGGGGGCGGCCCGACGGCCGGATGAGCTTGTGGGTCGGCGTGACGAGCGCCTGCACCGTCGGGGTCGGGTACGGCGGCTCGAAGAAGTAGGTGTAGAGCAGGGCGTCCCGTACCGGGGCCGCGTCGCGTCGGGTCAACAGCGAGCGCAGACTGCGCCCCTGCATGTCGGGCGAGGGCGCGATCCCGGCCAGGTCGAGCAGCGTCGGTGCGAGGTCGACGTTGGCCACGAGGGCGTCGACGCGCTGACCGCCCTGCGCGTCGCCGCCGGGCCAGCGCGCGATGAAGGGCACGCGAATCGACTCCTCGTAGGCGGCGCGCTTGTCGGTCAGACCGTGCTCGCCCCACTGATAGCCGTTGTCGCTGGCGTAGATGACGAGCGTGTCGTCGGTCAAGCCCGCCGCGTCGAGCCAGTCGAGCACCCGCGCGATCTCGCGGTCCATCGATACGATCGCTTCGGCATACGTGCGCCGCATGTCCGGAAGGGGCCGGAACGACATGTGCGTGTACTGCGCGTCGCCGAGGTGGCTCCAGACGTGGGCGCCGGTCGGGAGCGCCACGTCGGCACTCGCGTAGCGCCCTCGATCGGGCTCGTCGGGCAAGAAGTCGGCGTGCACGCTCTTGTGCGAGAGCATGAGCGCGAAGGGGCGGTCGCGCGGTCGATCGTCGAGCCAGGCGAGCGCGCGATCGGTCAGCTCGGTCGCGATGTAGCGCGTGCGGGATGGCGCCTCTTCTCCGTCGACGACCAGCGGGTTCCACTCGTACACGCCCTGGCCGCCGACGTTCGTGAACGTCACGAAGTGGTCGACGCCGCGCAGCTCGGGCAGCTCGCCCGGCATGTGCCACTTGCCGATGAATGCGGTGTCGTAGCCCGCGTGCTTCAGGTACTCGAAGAAGGTGCGGTTGTCGTTCGACCACGGCGTAAAGTTGTTCCACACCCCGTGACGGTGCGGCGTCATACCGGTCAGGTAGCTGGCACGCGACGGCGAGCAGAGCGACGTCGTGACGTAGGCACGCTCGAAGCGCACGCCGTCTTCGGCGAGCCGGTCGAGCGCGGGTGTCTCGACGAAGGCATGACCCGCGTGGGTCGTGAAGTCGGCGCGGTGGTCGTCCGAGAGGATGAAGACGACGTTGGGTCGAGGCGCGTCGCCGAGCTGGAGCGAGATCTCCTCCGCCTCGATGGGGCCGGGGAGCTCCGCGGGCATCGGCAGGAGCCCGCGCTGGAAGAGCGCGTGATAGCCGAACAGGAAGCCGGGCACCCACATGACCGAGAGCACGAGGCCGAGCGGGATGCCGACGCAGGCGAGCGCGATGCGCTTCCACGAGGGCGGGCAGACGGTGGGGCGCCAGGGCCGGACCGCAAAGCGATACACGACGTCGGCGACGACGACGGTGGTGGCGACGATGGCGAGATGGAAGGTGTTGAAGGGCGACGCAGCGAGCCACAGCGATTCGGCCAAACCGTGATGCCGCAGGCGAACGCCGACCTCGGTGCCCCACCAGAGCAGCGCCGGGGTGATCGCGAGCGCGAGGCCCCACAGGCGTGAGAGCCGCGCCAGTCGAGCGGCGGGGTAGAGCACCAGGGGCGCGAAGAGCAGCAGCCCGAAGTAGACCCGACCCAGGGTCTCGATGGTCGCCTGGGCCAGGCCGAGCGCCGCGCCGTGGTCGATGCCGTAAGCGAGCGCGCCCATGAGCGCCACCGCGGCGACGGTCGGAGCCGTGCCCACGGCGACGCGCGCGCGCGGCTTCACGTCTGGGGCTCCGGCTCGGGGGCTTCTTCGGGCGCCTCGATGGTGCCCGCGAGGGCGACGCTCGCGACGAGCAGCGCGCTCGCGAGGAAGAACGGCGCGCCCGGCGCGCGGTCGAAGAGCAGCCCCGCGATCATTGGCCCGAACACCCTTGCGAGGGACGCCGCGCTCTGGAACGTGCCCATCACGATGCCCCGCTGGCCCGTGGCCGCGAACATCGAGGCCCAGCCCATCATCGGCGGCTGCGCGACGGCCCGCCCGACGGCCGAGACGAGCAAGGGGGCCATGAGCAACGCGACGGTGGGCTGGAAGGGGACGAGCCCGATCCCCACGCACATCAGGGCGAGCCCGGTGAGCATCATCGAGCGTTCGCCGAACCGCGCGACGAGCTGTCGCATGCCGCCGCCCTGGATCAGCGCCATCACGATCGCCATCGTGACGAGGATCCAGGCGACCTGGACCACGTCGTAGCCGAAGCGGTCCATCATGTAGAAGGCGAACATGGCTTCGAGCTGTGTCACCGCGAGGCTGAAGAGCAGGTTCACGGCGGTGAGGCGTCCGATCGACCGATCGCGCAGTACGTCGAGTCGGTTGCCTGCGACGTCTTCGTGCGTGTGCTGCGCAGGCTCTTTCAGCACGAACGCGGCGTACACGAAGTTGGCGGCCGCGAAGCCGGCGGCTGCGAGGATCGGTACCTCGAGGCCGTACGGGGAGAGGATCGCACCGAGGACCGGGCCGAGGATGAAGCCGATCCCGAACGACGCACCGACCATGCCCATCCAGCGGGTGCGCTCATCGGGGGCGGTGACGTCGGCGAGGTAGGCCGTGGCGACGGAGATGTTTGCGGCGAAGACGCCCGAGGCCGCGCGGGCGAGGAAGAGCCACGGCAGCGAGGGCGCGTACGCGAGCGCCACCATTGCGATGGCCGTGCCGGCGACCGTGCCGAGCATGACGGGCCGCCGACCGATGCGATCGGAGACGCGGCCCCAGATCGGCGCGAAGATGAACTGCATCGCCGCATGGGTCGCAAGCAGCCCGCCGAGCACGACGCCGTTCGCCCCGAACAGATCGGCATAGAACGGCAGCACCGGCATCAGTACGCCGAAGGCGATCAGGTCGACGATGATGATGCTGAAGAGGGTCGGGAGGGTGGCGCGGGATCGGAGCGGCGACGACATGGCCGGAGGGTATCGCCTTTCGCTGCGGGGTTCGTCGTCTGGGACCACCGATCTGGACCGCGGCAACCGGCGGCCGACCCGCGCACACCCCGCGGCGATCGCAAAGCGTGACTCGGCGGCCGACCTGCGCACACCCCGCGGCGATCGCAAAGCGTGAATCGGCGGCCGACCCGCGCACACCCCGCGGTGATCGCGCCTCGTCAGGCCTCGCCGTTGGCGATCATCTTGCCCAGACGACGCAGCTGCGCCGACGTGCCGCCGAGGGCGAGCTCGAGCTGCTTCTCGTAGAGGAAGAAGCGATGCAGCGGGTAGTCGCGGTCGACGCCCATGCCGCCATGCTGATGCACCGCGGTGTGCACGACGCGCTGTCCGCCGAAGCTGGCCCAGTACTTCGCCTTGGCCACGGCCTCGCGGGCATCGAGCCCCTCGCTGATGCGCCAGGCGGCCTGCCAGGACGTCAGGCGGATCGCCTCGACATCGACGTAGGCGTCGGCCATGCGCTGGCCCACGGCCTGGAACGTCGCGATGGGCGAGCCGAACTGCTTGCGCTCCTTCGCGTACTCGGCGTTCAGCCGCAGGGCGGTGCTGCAGACGCCCAGCGACAGTGAGCAGTAGGCAGCGGTCGATCGCAGCCGCATCCACTCGAGGATCTCGGCGCCCTGGGCCGGGTGGCCGAGCATGTCGTCGCTCGAGACCTGGACGGCCGCGAGGCTCATGCGCGCCTCGGGCTGGCCGCTCGTCGTGTCGACCGGCTCGAGGGTGACACCGGGCGCCTTGGGATCGACCAGGAAGATCGCCACGTCGTCGCCGATCGTCGCCGGCACGAGCACGAGGTCGGCGATCTGGGCGCAGGGCACGCAGGTCTTGATGCCGTCGAGGGTGTAGCCGCCGTCTTTTTCGGTGGCCTTCGTCTGCGGCGCCTCGATCTCGCTGAGGGCCTCGACGAGCGCCGCCGTGATCACGCGCTCGCCGCTGGCGACGCCCGGTAGATGGGCCTTCTGCTGGGCCTCGCTGCCGAACGCACGGAGCGGCTCGGCGCCCATGGCGAGCGTCTCGAGCAGGGGCACGGGCGCGGCGTGAGCGCCGACCTGCTCGACCAGCAGCGCAATCTCGAAGAAGCCGAGGCCGGCCCCGCCGTGGGCTTCGGGGATCGCGATGCCGAGCAGTCCGGCTTCGGCCAGCGCCGACCAGAGCTTCGCGTCGAAGCGCGGACCGTCCCCGCGCTCGATCTCGATGAGGCGTTCCTTGGTGCAGCCGTCGACGAGGATCTGTCGAGCGAGCTCGCCGAAGGCTTCCTGTTCTTCCGTCAGTGCGAAATCCATGACTCTGTGTTCCGATTCGTGGGCGTCTCGCGCGCTAGAAGCGCGGGACGCGAGGGAGGCCGAGACCGAAGAGGCCGATGAGATCGCGCTGGATCTCATTGGTGCCACCGCCGAAGGTGAGGATCAGCAGGCTGCGATAGAGGTTCTCGATGTAGCCATCGAGCACCGCATCGGTGCTGCCCTTCGCGAGGGCGGCGCGTTCGCCGACGATCTCCATCAGCAAGCGGAACGCTTCGACGTAGAACTCGGTGCCGAAGACCTTGGTGGTAGAGGCGTCCTGCACCTTGAGCTCGTCGTGGGTGGCGCTCCAGGCGACCTTCCAGTTGATCAGGCGCAGGAACTCGAGGCCGGCCGAGACCCGCGCGAGATTCATCTGCACCCACTCCTGGTCGATCACGCGCCGGCCGTCGGCGAGCTTCGAGTTGCGCGCCCACTCGACGACGCCTTCGTAACTGCGCTCGAGCATGCCCGGCGAGCAGATCGTCACGCGCTCGTGATTGAGCTGACCGGTGATGAGCTTCCAGCCGTTGTTCTCGCCGCCGACCAGCCGGCTGGCGGGCACCCGCACGTCGTCGAAGAACGTCGTGCAGATGTTGTGGCTCGAGATCAGATCCATGGGCTCAGCCTTGATGCCGGGCGAGTCCATGTCGACGAGGAACATCGAGATGCCACCGTGCTTCGGCGCGTCCTGGTCGGTGCGCGCGGCGAGCCAGATGTAGTCGGCGTCGCTCGCGAGGCTCGTGAACACCTTCTGACCGTTGATCACGTACTCGTCGCCGTCGCGGTCGGCCCGCGTGGTGAGCGAGGCGAGGTCGGTGCCGGCGCCCGGCTCGGTGTAGCCGATGCAAAAGTGGATCTCGCCCGCGACGATCTTGGGCAGGAAGAAATCCTTGATCTCCTGCGAGGCGTTCGCATAGAGCGTCGGGCCGACGGTGTTGATCGTCAGCATCGGCACCGGGGCACCGCAGCGCATCGACTCGTCGAAGAAGATGAACTGCTCGATCTGGGACCGGCCCTGCCCACCGTACTCCTCGGGCCAGCCGATGCCGAGCCAGCCGTCCTTGCCCATCTGGCGGACGACCTCGCGCATCGTGGGGCCGATGCCATGCCCCTTGTGCAGCTCGGCCTGGATCTCGGGCGTGAGCAGCTGGTCGTAGTAGGCCCGCAGCTCGTCTCGCAGCGCCTGTTGTTCCTTCGTGTAGCCGATGTACATCGCGTCCTCGTCCGTGTGGGGCTCTCGGCGGAGCGTCCGCCGGCCTTCTTCGTGCGGCCTCGGGCCGCGCGCGGGGGGCAAGTGAAACGTGTTCTAGTTTGACGCGTTCAGGGCCGCGCGTCGAGCGCTGGACCCATCGGTGCGTCTGCGCATCGGTTGCGGGTGCACGTGTCGCGCAACCCAGCGTGGCAGCGCGCATGAGGCTGTGACCCGTCGGGGACCATGCGGTACCGTGCGCGCGTCGCACGAGTCACGACCTCCGTCAGACCGCTTCCTTGGGCAGAGAGTCCTGCCGATTCGAAGCCCAGGCGCGGGGAGGGCGTCACTCTCCGCCGTCCGCCGGACACCTACCCGCGTGGGTTGCCGGCCCAGCGCCCGCGACGGCCGAGCGCAGCCCGGCCGCAACCGCGCACCGCCCGAACGAGGATGCCCCCGACGATGAGTGACTCGAAGACCGACGCCTACCTGTCCGACTGGCAGCGCCGCCATCAGAACGCCGAAGACCTGGTTCCGATCGTCGGTCGCCTGTACCGCGAGCGCGGCGTGATTCTCACGATCTTCGGACACAGCCTGGTCAACAAGTCGCCGCTCGAGATCGTCGAGACGCACCGGGTCGCGCGCGCGCTGATCGACATGCCGCTGACCCTCGACGAGACGCATCCGATCGTTCGGGCGCTCGCCGAGCTCAACCTCGCGCCCGCGCGCATCGATGTCGGCAACCTCTACACCCACCTCGTCGCGCGCCAGGAGAGCACGGGAGCGGACGTCGACGTCGCCGAGTTCGTTGCGCAGGAGCTCGCCGAGATCTGCACCGGCAAGTCGTCGATTCGCAATCGTCCCCAGGATGTCGTGCTCTACGGCTTCGGCCGCATCGGCCGATTGCTCGCGCGCATCCTCGCCGGCAAGACCGGCGATGGTGAGGCGCTGCGGCTGCGCGCCATCGTCGTTCGAAAGGGCGCCGCCAACGACCTCGCGAAGCGCGCCAGCCTGCTGCGCCGCGACTCGGTCCACGGCACGTTCGCGGGTGCGATCACGATCGACGAAGAAGAGAACGCGCTGATCATCAACGGCAACATGGTGCGCGTGCTCTACGCGAACTCGCCCGACGAGGTCGACTACACGAAGTACGGCATCGAGGATGCCATCGTGGTCGACAACACCGGTGTGTGGCGCACGCGCGAAGAGCTCTCGCTGCACGTCAAGAGCCCCGGTGCCTCGACGGTGATCCTGACCGCACCCGGCAAGGGCGACCTGCCGAACATCGTGTACGGGGTGAACCACCAGGGGATCCGCGACATGGGCCCGGTGCTCACGGCCGCGAGCTGCACGACGAACGCGGTGGTGCCGGTCTTCAAGGCGCTGAACGACGAGTACGGCATCGAGTCGGGTCACCTCGAGTCGGTGCACAGCTACACGAACGATCAGAACCTGATCGACAACTATCACAAGAAGGATCGCCGCGGCCGCGCGGCCGCGCTGAACATGGTCGTGACCGAGACGGGCGCAGCGAAGGCCGTCGCCAAGGCGTTGCCCGAGCTGGCCGGCAAGCTGACGGGCAACGCGATCCGCGTGCCGACGCCCAATGTGTCGCTCGCGATCCTCAAGCTCGAGCTCGGCCGCGAGGTGAGCAAAGAAGAGCTGAATGCGTACCTGCTGCAGGTCTCGCTCGAGGGGCCGCTGCAGAACCAGATCGACTGGACCAACTCGACCGAGGTCGTCTCGAGCGATCTGGTGGGCAATCGCTTCGCGGGGGTCGTCGACAGCCAGGCGACGCTGGTGAACGGCAAACACGTGGTCGTGTACGTCTGGTACGACAACGAGTTCGGCTACAGCCGTCAGGTGGTGCGCTGCCTCGAGGAGCTCGCCGGCGTCGTGATGCCCAACTTCCCGCAGCGCGTGCCGCTCTAGTCGCGACCCCTCGCTCAGAAGGTGATGCGGAGCGAGCCTCCTGCGCGACCGGCGACGCTGTAGTCTTCGGCGAGCAGGCGGTTGCCGAGCGAGTCGAAGATCGACAGGCGGCCGGCGACCGAGATGCCGCCATGGGCTTCGAGATGGAACGCGTCCGAGAGGCGTAGATCGATCCCAGCGAGAATCGGCGCGTCGACCTGCTGCCCGATGCCGTTGGGGGATCGCGCCCCCGCATCGGAGAGCCGAAAGCGCTTGCGCTCCCAGCCCGAAGAGACCCGCAGCTTGATGTCTTGGGCGGGGCCGAAGATCAGCGTGCCGAGGCCGCCCTCGTAGGGCCCGCCCTCGGTCACGAAGTGCCAGCGCTCGCCGATCTTCCAGTCGACCCCGATCACGGGGAACACTCGGCCGCTGGCCTCGAGCTCACTCATGAAGCCGACGCCGAGCGTCGTCGCGATCCGTCCCTGATCGAGGACGATCCGCACCGCGCCGACGATGCCCCCGGTGAACGGCGATTTCGATCGTCCCGACTCGTTCGAAAAGCGCATCGGGACCCACGCGAGGAGCTGGAAGCCGGGGCCGAAGATGATGCCCGCCGATGGGGCGATGTCGGTCGTGTGGATGTTGCGCCAGGGCGGCACCTGGAAGCAGGCCGCATCGGGCGCGCAGGAGGGATTCGAGGCTTCGTCGAAGCGATACCCGTTGTAGGTGTAGGCGACGTGGATCCCGAGCCCGAAGTTGCGGTTGATTGCCCCATCGGTCGTGAAGCTGCCGCCGATGCGGAGGAGGTTGAAGCTGCCGCCGCCATCGATGTCGCCGCCGAACTCGCCATCGGCGGCGAAGTCGATGTCATTCGTGCGTTCGAGTTGGCCCCGCGGCGGGTCGAGGAAGGCCACCTGGGCCGCCGCGGCGAGCGGCGTCGAGAGCAGGGCGCAGCAGAGCCCGAGGGCGGCCAGTGCGGGCCGCCGCTTTACGGGTCGCGTCGAAATCTCCATCACCCCCCAGCTCATGGAGATCGGGTCGGCTCCTCGCTCGTCAGTAGACGCCGCCGAGCTTCGAGTGATCCCAGCTCGCGACCTTGCACTCGGTCGGTCGCACCAGGATCGCCGTCTTCTTGTGGGCCATCGACTTCGTCGCCTCTTCGAGCACGTCCTTCGGAATCTCGGGCGTGTTGCGAAGCAGCACCTGCATGTGGAGATCGTGCACGCGTTCGACCTCGCGCACGAGCTCGACCTTGCCGGTCATCGACGCGCCGCGCAGCTCGTTGTAGACGTCGCCGTCTTCGAATAGGAGCGTCGCGCGAGCGTCGCGTTCCAGGTTCTTGACCTTCTGGCTCTTCGTGAAGGTCTCGAGGATGATCGCGCCGTCCTCGACGGCGAACCAGAGCGGCACGAGGTGCGGTGCCCCGTCGGGGCCGATCGTGGCGAGCTGAACGGTCTTCTGGCTGTCGATGAACTTCCAGAGCTCGTCGTCCGTCATCCGGACCTGATCGCGTCGCTTCGGCAAGGGGATCCCCGGTTCGAGTTCACGAACGAGCGTAGCAGCCGACGCGAGACGGGCCCGACGGCGTCGCTGCCCGCGATGAGGTCATGCGTCTTGGAGGTGAGCCGTGTGGTTGAAGGCGAGCAGGCGCGGCTCGGGATCGAGCTCGAGCTGAGTGACCGCGCAGTTCTTCATCACGCGCTTCCAGCGGCCATGCTCGCGCTCGATCAGGTACCCCAGGGCCAGCGCCATCGCGCCGCCGTGCGAGACGGCCACGACATGCTCGCCGGCGTGGCGCGCGTCGAGATCCTCGAAGGCGCCGATCAGCCGCTCGGTGACGCTGCGCGGACTCTCGCCGCCGTGGGGTGCGTAGTCGGGGTCGCGCGCCATGTGATCCCAGAGCTTCTTTTCCTGGTGGAGATGCTCGTAGGTGAGCCCCTCCCACTCGCCGAGGTCGTACTCGGTGAGCCCGGCGTGCACCTCGACGTCGAGGGCGAGGGCCGACGCGATCGCGCCCGCCGTGTGTCGCGCGCGCTGCAGCGGGCTCGCAAAGACGGCGACGACGTCGCTCGTGATGTCGGCCAGATGTGACGCGACCTGGGCCGCTTGACCGTGACCGTGGTCGCTCAGCGGTGTGTCGGTCGAGCCGTGCCACACGCCGCCTGTGTTGGCGGCCGTTTGACCGTGGCGAACGAGGGTGATCAGGGCGCTGCCGGGCGTCCGCACGACATCGTCGACGACGAGGCTCAACCGAATCTCTCCTTTCTCAGGCCGTCGCCCTCGTCGGGCAACAGCTGTGCGAGTTGATCCCGCTGCTCGTCCTCGAGCTTCTTCGGCGTCTTGATGCGCAGGGTCACGATGAGGTCGCCGTCGGGCTTGCCGCCGGCGGCCGGGATGCCCTTGCCGCGCAGGCGCAGCTTGCTGCCGCCGTCCGAGCCGGCCGGCACGCGCAGATGGACGCTGCCCTGCAACGTCGGGATCTCGATCTCGGCGCCGTTCACGGCCTCGAGCATCGACACCGGGACGTCGAGCTGCAGGTTGCGTCCGTCGCGCGTGAAGTGCCGGTGGGGCCTCACATGGACCCGGCAGAAGAGGTCGCCGGCCGGACCGCCATTCGGGCTCTCGCCGCCCTTGCCGGCGAGGCGGATCCGACCGCCATCGTCGACACCCGGCGGAATGCGGACCGTGAGTGACTCCGACCCGACGCCGCCGCTCGCGAGCGGCCGTGCCACCGAGATGCGGCGCTCTGCGCCGAGCGCCGCCGCCTCGAAGTCGAGCTCGAGGTCGGCTTCGAGATCGCGGCCCTTCCTCGGGCGCGGGGGGCCACCATGGGGACGGCCGCCGGCCCCGAAGAGGTCTTCGAAGATCGAGCCGAAGCCCCCCGCCTGGTCGCCGAAGTCGGCGCGCTGAAAGCCCTCGAAGCCGCTGAAGCCGAAGCCGCCCGCCTGCTGGGCCTGGCGCGCCTGCTCGACGTCGAAGTTCGGGTCGAGGGCGATCTCACCGAACTCGTCGTAGGCCTGGCGGCGATCGTCGTCCGACAGCACCGCGTACGCGGCGCTCACTTCCTTGAAACGCTCTTCCGCCTCGGCGTCGTCGGCGTTGCGGTCGGGGTGATACTTCTGCGCGAGCTTGCGATACGCCTTCTTGATGTCGTCAGCGGAGGCACCGCGCGCCACACCCAGGGCGGCGTAGGGATCTCTCGCTCCGCTTCGATCGCTCAAGTCTGCCTCCGCATCTCGGGCCTGCGCCGACCTTCGGGTCGGGCGCTCGCCAAAGCAAGGATCGTCTCACCCGACGACCGCCAATGTGCCGGGAACCGACGCGGGAAGCTAGGCACGTCGCCCAGGCGGGCAAGGGGAGGGGCCCCGGGGGCGGGCATTCGCCGAGCCGGGCGCGAGCGCCGAAACCGCCCGTCAGTGCGGGGTCGAACCGGGCGCGGATGCGAGCGTGGCGGGTCGCTCGGCGACCTCGCCGGAGCGGGCGAGCCAGGCGCGCCGGGTCGAAGCGGGCGCGGGCGCAAGCGCAGCGGGTCGCTCGGCGACCTCGCCGTAGCGTGCGAGCCACGCGCGCGGGTCGATCTCGTCGACGGCCTCCTGCACCGAGCGCCGCGTCGGGCGCGGGTCTGGTGCGTGCTCGGGGATCGGCGAGCTGAACGCGAGCAGTGCGGGGTTCGGTTCGCGGTGAGCCAGCCCCGGCGTGGGCGGGCGCACGACGCGCAGGTCTTCGCCCTCGGTGGTGACGCGCGCCAGGTCCGACGCGACGACGCCGCCGGTCACGAAGCCGAGCGCGAGCGGCAGGGCGAGGGTGAGCAGGGCACGGACGGCCCGCTTGGCCGGGTTCGGAGGATGGGGGGGCATGACGACTCCGCGTCGTCGCGCGGTTCACGTGGCCCGCATCTCGACGCCGTGGGGGCGCGCCGAATCAGCGTGCGCCACCCCAGCGGTTTCGGGGCGCGTCCGGCGCGACTTGAGCCGTTGCCGGTCGCCTGCCGGTCGCCGATCCCGCGCGGGTCAGTCTTCGAGGAGTGCGAGCAGGTCGTCTCGCGACAGCCCCGAGCTCTCGCCGGTGCCCCCGAGCGCCGCCTCGAAGAGCGCGCGCTTGCGCGCGTGCAGCTCGAGGATCCGCTCTTCGACCGTGCCCTCGCTGACCAGCCGGTGCACGATCACGTTCTTCTGCTGACCGATGCGGTGTGCGCGATCGGCCGCCTGATCCTCGACGGCCGGGTTCCACCACGGGTCGAGCAGGAAGATGTGATCGGCCGCCGTCAGGTTCAGGCCGCTGCCGCCCGCCTTGAGCGAGACCAGCATCACCGGGGGGCCGCTATCGCTCTGGAACGTCTCGACCACCGTGCGGCGATCGCGGGTCGTGCCGTCGAGACGCACGAAGTCGAGCCCGGCCGTTTCGAGCTCGGGCTCGACGAGGTCGAGCAGCGCCGTCCACTGCGAGAAGACGAGGGCGCGGTGGCCTTCGGCCGACGCCGTTTCGAGCCGGTCGCGCAGCATGTCGAGCTTGCTCGAGCGCGTGGCCTCCTGGCCCGGGACGAGCGCCGGGTGGCACGCCGCCTGGCGCAGCCGCAGCAGCGCTTCGAGGGCAGCCATCACACCGCCGCCGCCGCGCAGCTGCTCGACGACCTTCGACACGGTCGCGGCCCGCACCGCGTCGTAGACGGCGCGCTCCTCGTCGTCGAGGGTGCAGTGCAGCACGACGTCGGTGCGCGGGGGCAGCTCGGGCGCGACGTCCCGCTTGAGTCGGCGCATCAGGAAGGGGCGAATGCGCTCGCGCAGTCGCGCCGCGACCTCGGTGTCGCCTTCGCCGATCGGTCTCGCATAGCGAGACTGAAAGTCGGGACGCCCGCCCAGCAGGCCGGGGTTCAGGAAGTGGAGCTGGCTCCACAGCTCGTCGAGTCGGTTCTCGACCGGCGTACCCGTGAGGGCCACGCGGAACCGCGCATTGAGACCGTAGGCCGCGCGCGCGACCTGGCTATCGGGGTTCTTCACGTTCTGGGCCTCGTCGAGCACGACCATGGCCCAGTCGCGCTGCGAGAGCGTCTTCGCGTCGAGGCGCAGCAGCGCATAGCTGGTGAGCGTGACGTCGGCCTGCTCGTCGAGACTGCGCTGGGCGCCGTGGTACAGGCAGGTCGTGAGCGCGGGCCGGAAGCGCTCGATCTCGTCGACCCAGTTGTGCAGCACGCTCGTCGGCGCGACGACGAGGGCCGGCGCCTCGATCGCGCAGAGCGTCTGCAGCGTCTTGCCGAGGCCCATGTCGTCGGCGAGCAGCGTGCCGAGCTCGACCTTCTGCATGAAGCAGAGCCAGTCGACCCCGTGGCGCTGGTACGGTCGCAGCTCCCCGCGGAGGTCTTCGGGCAGCTTCGCTTCGGGGATGCCGTCGAAGTCATCGACGATCGGCCGCAGGCGATCGAGGTCGGGCGGCGGTGGCTCGTCGAGGTCTTCACAGAGCCGGCCGAGATCGGGCAGTGCGTAGGCGGGGATCCGATCGTTGGCGGCGCGCGCCTCGAGCAGGTCGGCGACCCGGTCGCCGTAGCGCGACAGCCAGTCGGCGGGGAGCGGGGCGAAGCCGCCGCCGTCGAGCGGGACGAGCGTCGAGCCCTCCCGCCACGCGCGCATCACGCTCAGGGCATCGGCGCCGCCGCGTTGGCGATCGAAGGGGTGCACGTCCTCGTCGTCGGCGTCGCCCCTGTCGGCGGCGCCGGGCTCGAAGGCCAGCCGAAAGCGATCGCCGTCGATCTCGAGACGCGGTTCGAGCGCGGGCGCCACGTGGAAGTCGGCGAGGGCGCCGCCGTCGACTTCACCGCGCCAGCCGTCGAGGCGGCGCGCCATGTCGACCGCGGCCTGATCGACGAGCCGCACGCGGCGCCCGGGTGCGAGCCCGAGCCGGTCCCGCAATCGCGCGATCTCCGACGCCTCGGCCCCTTCGTCGCGGAGCGGCATGTCGCCTCGCAGATGCACGAGCCGGCCGGCATCGATGCGCGCCTGGGGCGGATCGCCGTAGACGAGCGTCGGCAGCAGCGTGAGTGCATTGCCGTCTCGGCGCACCTCGAGTCGGATCCGCGGCCGCTCGCCCGATGCCGTGCGCGGCAGTCGAGCGGTCTCGACGACGACGGGGATGCGCTGTTCGAGCGCCGGCAGCACCTCGGTGACGAGGTCGGGGAAGCGTTCGGTCGGGAAGAAGCGGCCGCGGGGCAGCTCTTCGCGTTCGCGACCATCGAGGCGGCTCTCGCCGACCGGTCGTAGCTGACCGGCGACGATCGCGGCGCCGTTCCGGTAGACGTGCTCGAGGGCGGGATCCTGCTCGACGAAGAGCCGCACACCCCCCGGCGCGTCGACCACCCGGCCGATCGGGAGAACGGGCTCGTTCGAAACCTCGATCGGTGCGCCGTCGAGCTGGATGTCGACGGGCGCATCGAGCTCGCCCGCGAGCTTCTCGAGGATCCGATGCAAGCTGTTGCGGGGCAGGGCGCCCATGCGTCGCGGGCCGAGGATGCGCTCGATCTCGACGTCGGTCGGCGTTGCGACGATCGGCGGGCCCGCCACGCGGCCCTTGGCGAGGGCGTCGAGCGTGGCGTGCAGGCGTGTCGCCTCGCCGGCGACGACGACGTCGCGCTCGAGCGCGAGCTGGCCGCCATCGACGACGAATCGATACCGCAAGCGGCCCGCCTGCTCGCTGGCCTCGGGCACCGCGTCGCCCGAACGCTTCGACTTGCGCAGGGCGATGGCGGCGGCGGCGACGTGTTCGCAGGGGTCGTCGGGGCCGTTACAGGTGCACTCCCAGTCTTCGTCGTCGACGTAGAGCACGACCTGCGGAGACACGAGGCCCGACTTCGTCGCGACGCGAAAAGCCAGGCCTTCCCCCGAACGCCCCTCACTCGCGACGGCGTCGGCCCGCACAAGCTCGACGCCGCGAGACCAGATGGTCCGGCTGCAAGACTCCTGGATCGCCTCGAAGAGCGCCTGCATCGGGAACGTCGCGCCTTTCCAGCCACCGAGCGGGCACCGAGGCCGAGGACGCGGACGCACACCGGTCACACGAAGCTCGAAGGGATGATTCGGGGCCTGGGAGTGTAGCCGTTCACTCGCGCCGAAGGTGCATGCATCGGCACCGAATGCGCTGACCTGAGGTGGTCTTTTCGGCGCAGCGTGCCATCGAAGCGCCTCGCTGGGCGATCGAGCGTCCGGGGTCGAAGAGGATCGGCGCCGGCACACCCGAGCGCAGCCCCCGCGCCGCAACCGCGCGGTCGTCGAGGTTGCGCTCCACTTCGGAACGCCGACGGCGGGCGCCCGCGCCTCGGCGCGCATGCCCCCGTGCCACTTCAATCGCCGTCGCGTCGGATCGCTTCGGCCCGCTGCAGCAGCGCCCCTCGGTCGTTCTCGATCCGGCCCGCGATCACCTCGGTCTCGAGCTGCGCGAGCAGCTGGCCGATCGGCGGCCCCGGCTCGATCCCGAGCGCTTCGATGAGATCGCGCCCGCCCACTTCGAGACCGATGCGCTCGACTTCGGCCGTCGACAGCGCTCGGCGCGCATCGGCCAGCGCGTCGAGACGAGCCCGGGCGTCGGGGCGTGGAGCACGCTCGAGCTCGGCGCGGCGCAGGGCGATCAACGCGTCGAAGTCGTCTTCCCCGATGCGTTCCAGCAGACGGCGCACCGTCCGGGGGCGAGTGTTCGAATGTCGCTCGTCGAGCGGATGGTGCTCGGCGAGCCGCACCAATCGTGCGCGCAGGCCGGCCCCCACCCGAATGCGACGCAGCAGCCCGGCCACCGGGTGCGGTTGGCACCACGCGAGCAGCCGCACCGCGGCGTCGGTCGGAAGCGTGTCGAACGCGCTCGCTTCGAGACTCGACTCGGCGCCGAGCCAGCGGCGGCGCAGGCCGGCGGCGTCGAGCAGCGAGAGCGCCGCGCTCGGTGAGCGCGTCTGCAGGATCGAACCGAGCAGGCTTGCCCGATGCGCCGCCGGCGCGGCTTCGAGTGCGGGCAGGGCGTGCGCGAACGCGCGGGCCTCGTCAGCGTCGAAGCGCAGCCCGTGGCGGGCGACGAGCGACGCGGCGCGCAGGGCGACCAAAGGGTCCCGGCGCGCCAGCGTCTTGGCGTCGGCGCGACCTCGCAGCCGGCGATCGGCGAGGTCGCGGCCGCCGCCCACCGGATCGCGAAGCGCACCGGTGCCGGCCTCGAGGCCGACCGCCAGCACGCCGAACGGCATGCGCGCGAGCGCGTCGTCGATCGGCGTCGCGAGCGAACGGATGAAACAGAGCTGGTCTTCCCAAACGACGCGAAAGACCCGACCCGCCGCGTCGATCGGCACCGCCTGGCCGAGGTGCTCGGTGATCGCGGTGCGCGATGCGTCGGTCCAGACCAGGGCGTTGGGCGGGGGCCTGCCAGCGTCGAACTCGAGCAGGGTGGGGCCGACGACCCAGGCCCCGCCGCCCGCTTCGGTCAGAGCACCCCGCAAGGCCTCGACGCACGGGAGGGCATCGCCGAGCCGCACACCGCGCTCACGGGCAGCGCCACCGGTCACCTCGGGTCGCCGCCGTCTTTAGTCTGCATGGCCGCGGCACCCGGCTCGGCGTCGACCGCGTCGAGGAAGCGAAGCATGTCCCGGCGCAGGCGCTGCGCTTCGGGGCGACCGGCGAAGTTGAAGAAGCCGTGGCCTTCGCCGGGATGACACTCGAGGTGCACACGCAGGCCCGCCTGCTCGAGGTGACGAGCGCCGATGCGCGACGATTCGGCGAGCGCGTCGCGGTCGCCGGTCGCGATCCACATCGGGGGCCCGCCCGTCGCCGTTCGGTCGACGGGCGTGATCGCGGTCTCGGGCGCGACGTCGGCGGCGAAGGCTGCGTTGCCCCCGTAGCTGCGCAGCATGAGGGAAGCCATCGGAAAGCCCTGCTCGAGCCACGACAGCCGGTCGAGCACGCCGTAGAGCGAGATCACGCTGGCGATTTCGGGGTGCGTCCGGGGCGTGGCTCCGGGTGCCCAGCCGCCGAGCGCGGCGCGATCCTCGAGCAGCAGCGCGAGCATGACGACGAGGTTGCCTCCCGCCGAGTCGCCGACCAGGTGCACGCGATCGAAGCGCGGGTCGTCGGCGCGCAGCGCGGCGAGTGCCCGCAAGAGCGCCTCGAGCGGCTCGGGATGGGGCGCCTCGGGCGCGAGGGGGTAATCGAGATTCGCGACGGGCCGGCCGTCGTGCGCGAGAAAGGCGAGGTCGCCGGTGTACAGGACGCGGTGGCCCGCGACCCAGCCGCCGCCGTGGACGTACACGACAGGTGTCTTGCGCTCTGCGCGATCGGTCGGGTCGCTCGACGACTCGAGCACGTCGCCGACTTCGAGCACGTGGGTGCCGTAGCGGAACGGTTCGACCCGCAGGCCGTGGCCGCGGCCGCGCATCGGCGCGATCCAGCTCGCGGCGCGCATCGCGGCGCGCAGCGCGCCCAGCTGCAAGCGCTCGATCGGGGAGAGGAGCGAGCGGTTCGACTCGGGCGCGGGGCGTCGTAGCGGCTGAGGGCTTTCCTTCTCTTGAGCGCTCTCGTTCGAGTTGCGCGGGGGCTGCATGGGCCGGGCTCCGTTCGACGCGCGACCGCACGACGCGATCTTGCGGTTTCGCATTGTGTTCCATCGCCTCGATCGGGCCGCACGGTGCGCACCTCGACCCGAACACGCGGGGCGGCAGTGCATACGCAGATCGAGTGCGTCCGACACGCGTCGGCTCGGTGCCATCGATCGATCGAGTCGTCGGATCGAATTTCCGGTGAACCGAGCGTCAAGTCTAAGGCGTGTCGGTCCGACCACGAATAGTGAAGGTCGTAATCGAGATCACCAAACCCCTTCGCCCTCCCAGGCCCCCCGGCCTCTGAGGCACCGAGGCACGGCAGAAGGACGACCCACATGGCCAGCGCGGCGTTGGATTGGGACTCGCTCCACCGAGCAGAAGCAGTGGCCGAAGCGGCGCTCGAAGGCCTCGGCGCCGAACCGAAGCGCGAGCCTCGACTCGAGCAGACGGGTGAGGGCTTTCAATGGGACGACCGGCGCCCCGACGAGGATTCGGTGCGGGTCCTGCTGATCGAGGAACGCCCCCAGTTCGTGCCCGTCGTCTGCTGGTCGCTGCATCGCGCGACGCGCGGTCGATTTCTCGTCGAGCAGACATCGGTGCTCGACCACGCCCCACTGCTGCTGCGAGAAGACCTCTACGACGCGATCCTCGTCGATCTCGGTGACCGCTGCGGCGACCGCGCCCATGAGGCATTGGACGCAGCCGAGGCGCTGGCGCACCAGCTGCCCGTGATCGTCCTGACGGGCACGCACTTCGACGATCTGTCGCCGGTGTCACGTGAAGACGAGCTCGCTGAGCTGGTCGCGCGAGAACACCTGGCGTGCGAACGCCTGCCGAGCGCGATCCTCGATGCGATCCGTCGCCATCGCCGGGTCGGGCAGGGCGGCGCAGACCCGATCGTCTTCCGACTCCGCGACTAGCTCGGGACGCCTTCGCTCGCGCAGCCTGAGCGTGCGCCGATCGCGCCGGCTGCGCCGCCGCGGACGGGACTGATACGCTCGGCGTCGCGATGCTCGCCGCCTCCCCGCATGCTCTTCACCTTCGCGCACCGGGCGCCGCGCTGCGCGTGGTCGAGCTGCTCACGTGTGCGTGTCCCGGTCTGGATCGTGGCGTGTTCGCCGATTGGGCGACCCAGCGCGCGATTCGCGTCGCAGGCGAGTCAGTGCGTGACCTCGATCGGGTCGTGGCCCCTGGGACCGAACTCGAGGTCGGTCCGCTGGGCGCGTCGATCGATGGCGAGGCGTGGCCCGAGCTGCGTGCCGAGGGGGATCACGCCGTCGTCCGAACCGTGACGCCCCCGTGGCGCCGAGGCACGCTGCCGTGGTTCGACGACGTCGATGGCGGTGATCCGGGCATCGACTTTGAGTGCGGTCCCGACGTCGACGGCCTGACCGACATCGCGCTTCGATGGGGCACGCTGCCCGAACGCCTGGGCGCCGCGACGCCGTTTCGACTCGCCGCACATCTTCTGGGCCGACTCGCGCGAAGCGGCCTCGTCGTGCTGGGCGACCCCTTCCACGGCGGAATCGTCACCGAGGGTGGACCGGCGTGGTGGCGGGGGCGCGATGCGGGCTCGGCGCACGTGCCCGAGATCTCGGCCTTCGTTGGCGCGCCGGCCGAAGGGTCGCGTCCGAGCTGGCGCATCTCGGACGCGACGGCGCGGGTGCTCGGCCGCGGCCATCCGTGGATTCGCATCGATGACGAGACCGAGGATCCTGCGGTCTTCCGTCCCGGCGCGAGGGTTGCCCTCGTGACCGCCGATGGGCGCGCGCACGGCGACGCGCTCGTCGAGGGCGCCGGGCGCGCGGGCGGCGCGCGGCTGCGTGCCGGCGACGTGGCGGGTCGGGCGATCGCTTCGGGCTCGGACGGTTCGGCCTGGAGTGTCGAAGCGTGCGTCGCCCGCGCGCTCGAGCGGCGGGCCGACTTGATCGATGACACCCGACGCACGGACGCGTTTCGCCTCGTCCACGGCGAGGCCGACGGTCTGCCGGGTCTGCACGTCGACCGGCTCGGGCCACTGCTGCGCGTGCTCGTGACCGCGCGGTGTGCCGCGCATCTCGTCGACCGTGCGCTTGTCGCGCTCGGTGCCGCGGGGCCGCGCGTGGTGCCGGGCCCCTGGCGCGTGATCGAGGTGCTGCACCTCGACGAACGCGTCCCCGGACGCTTCGAACGCGTGCGGGTGCATCCGTACGCCGGCGATCCGGAGGGCAGCGCCGAGCTCGGCCGGCACGCTTCGGTGCGTGAGCATGGCCTGGTCTACCGCGTGCATCCTGGTCTGCTCGAGCCCGACCGCAGCGCACCGGGGTTCGGTCTGTTCCTCGATCAGCGCGAGAACCGCGCTGCCCTGGCCGGGCACCTGCGTCGGGCGCGGGGCGAGACCCGGGTGCTCAACCTCTTCGCTCATACGGGCGCGTTCAGTGTGGCGGCGCTCGCGGCGGGCGCCGCCGAGGTCGTGAGCGTCGATCTGAGCGCGGCCTACCTGCGGCGACTCGATGAGAACCTGGTCGCGAACGCGGCGCAGGGGGTCGACCCGGGTCGCCATGTCGGCGTCGTGCAGGACGGGCGGCGCTACCTCGAGCGCCTCGACCCGGCCGAGCAGTTCGACGCCATCGTGCTCGATCCGCCGACCGCAGCGGCGGCGGGACGCCACTTCTTCAGCGTGCGAAAGGACGTGGTGCCGATGGTCGCCCGCTGCCTCGCACAGCTCGCGCCGGGGGGCCGATTGCTCCTCACCCTCAACGACCGCAAGGCGCGACGTCGAATCGAGCCTGCGATTCGCGATGCCGCGGCGATGTCGGGCGTGCGATTGGCGTCGATCGAACCCGCGCGACCGGCGCGCGACTTCCCGCACCTCGAAGGCTTCGACGAGGGCGATCCCTTTGCCGGGGCCTGGGTTCGCGTCGAAGACGCCCGGTGATCGGCGTGCTGCTACGTTCGACCGCCATGCTGCGTTCTCGACCCCGACGACCCGCGCGCGCGAGCGCGCTCCTCGCGTGTTTGTGCGTCGCGTCGGTGTTCGCGTCTCTGCCCGCGTTCGGGTCGGCGAGTGACCCCGGCCTCGAGCTCGAGATCGATCTCGAGGCGTACGTCGTGCGGACGCGCGATCTACGCAGCGGAGAGGTCGGGCCCGAGGTGCCCATCGGGCCCGGTTCGCCGAACAATCCGACGCCGAAGGGGCGGCACCGGGTGGGCTGGGTCGTCTTGCGACCCGCCTGGACACCCAGCGACGATGCGATCGCGGCCGGCGCGCCGAAGCTCCCGCCCTCCCTCGACTCGCCGATGGGCGTCGCCAAGATCCCGTTCGCCGAGCTCGGCTCGATCGCCCTGCATGGGGGAGGCGATCCGCGCGTCCTGGGTCGGCCTGTCTCGGCGGGCTGCGTGCGCACGAGTGACGGCGACCTGCTGCGGGTGCTCGGGTGGATGGATCTCGCCGGTGCGCTGGGCGATCCGCTGCCCGATCCAAAGAATCCCGAGGCGGGCGAGGTGCGCCGATCGGTGCACCGCCCGACCTGGATCGTCGTGCGCTGAAGAAAACGACACACGGCGCGCCGCCAGTTGACGGCTCCATCGCTTTACACGAACACGAAAAACGTACGCAAAACGGCAGTGATTCGGTGGGAATCGTGACTGAAACACCGTTCTGTGGCGGAATTCACCCGGGATTCGGTGACCGTTCTGACACAACTGGACAGCGGCAACCACATACTGTCGCACCCCGACGTGTCCGTCCGCCCGTCGACGATCGTCATCGATGTTTCGGATAGGGGATGCCGTGCACGAAGAGCCCTCGCCCGGGTTCGAAGGCACGAGGGACGACGCAGACTGACTGACACGACAGAGAGGGGTGAAAGGTCGCACCATGGCTCATCGCATCGAGATCCAAATTCGGAATTCATCGCGCGTGGCTGCACGCATGATCGCCGCAGCCCTCGCGCTGCCCGCGGCACTGGTCCTCCTGATCGCGGCGCCGCAGCAGGCGCACGCACTCGCCGAGCCGATCCCCGAGTCGTTCGCGGCGGGCTTTGCGACCACCGACTTCACGCCCGAGTGGTTGCTCTCGCCGGTGCAAGAAGACTTCCTGTCGGCTTCGCCGGTCGCGGGTTCGGGTGCACCGGTCGTGTTCGAGCGCACCGAGCAGTACATCTGGGAGGGCTCGGGTGGCTTCCAGGACGAGCTGCCCGAAGGCACCCTCGACTTCCAGGCCCTCGTGTCCTGGGAGGTGACCGAGATCAACATCGATATCCCGCCGAACGGTCTCTATCTGTTCATCGGCGGCATGGCGGGTCCCAACTTCGTGCCGCCGCCCGGCACCCCGCCGTTCGACCGCTACGAGTTCGGCACCGTCTCGGTGCTGAACGACGGCGGCACGGTCGGGGGCGTCACGGTTCCCGCGCTGCAGGGCGGCCTGCTCGACTTCGGCAACTCGGTCTTTCAGTACTACGGGATCGTGATCGACGGGGTCGGCGACACGCTGCAGTTCGCGTACAACGGCGAGGAGGCGCTCGGCAACGGCGTCCCCTTCCTGTCGAACGTGGGCCGCAACTACACCGTCATCCCCGAGCCCGGCACCTTCTTGATGGTGGGTGCGGGGCTGGCCCTGCTCGCCTCACGGCGTCGCGGTCAAGCCCGGGGCTGATCCATTGACTCGTCTGAGCGACACCTACCAGGCCCACAGAGCCCTGGTCAGGGCGGGCCTCATCCTGACGACGGCCGTCGTGACGCTCGCGGCGCTCCCCGCATGGGCCCAGGCGCCCGTCGATCCGGAGCAGGAGCTGGTCGACCCGGTTTCGGAGCCCCTGGATCGAAGTCGGGCGTTGGCCGACGCGGCTCCGGAGCAGGCCGATCGAGGTCGGGTGCTGGCCGACCGGGCTCGCACGCTCGCCGAAGACGGCCGGTGCGACGAGGCGTCGGGGGATCTCGCGGCGGCCCGCGCCGATTCGCCCGACGACGCGTCGGTGGCGCTCCTTCAGGGTCAGTGTCTGATTGCGACGGGCGACTTCGTCGGCGCGAGTCAGGTGCTCGCCGAGGCGAAGCAGCTCGACCCTCAGCTGCCGGATGTCGACCTCTATCACGGCGTCGCGCTCTATCACATGGGGGACTACGCGAACGCCTGGGCGTCGCTGCAGGCTGCCAAGGGCAACGTGACGCCGGTCGGCATGCCCGACTACGAGCTGTATACCGGTCTTCTGCAGCTCGAGCGCGGGGAGTTCCGCGAGGGCGCGCTCGCGCTCGAGCGCGCCCGCGCGATCGACCCCGATCAGGTGGATCCAGTCGCTTCGTTCTACGCGGGCGTCGCATGGCAGTCGCTCGGTGAACATCAGCTGGCGCGCGACAATCTTCGGCGCACCATCGACATCGATGGCAAGGACGGGCTGTGGGG
This sequence comes from Myxococcota bacterium, assembly GCA_965250285.1. Lineage (GTDB taxonomy): Bacteria > Myxococcota_A > UBA9160 > UBA9160 > UBA4427 > CAYYSY01. The sequence goes on along the minus strand of OZ252299.1, from coordinate 2,179,415 downwards.
CAAGCGGGCCGCCGAGCTGCTGCGCGGCGAGTCGATCGGCGATCGCGCCTTCTTCGGCGCCTCGCTCGGCATCGAGTACGACAGCAACGTCACCCTGCGCAGCCAGGCCGTCGTGCTGCCCGATGCGATCTCGGACGAATCCGACGGTCGGATCGTGTGGAGCGCCTACGGGGGCGCCGAGCTGTTTCGAAGCAATGGCTGGTCGGGCGGCATCGCGGCGTCGTACTCGGGCAATGCGCACTTTCACCTCGAACAGTTCAACACCCATTATCCGGTCGGAACGGTCTGGCTGGATCGCGATCTCACGACGTACAGCTTCCTGCGCGCGCGCTACGACATCGGTTACGCATGGCTGGACTTCGACCCCTACGTGCTTACACAGACCGGCGCCCTCGAATGGCACCGGAACTGGGGCAAGTGGGGCAACACCGAGGTCGCGGCGCTGTGGGAGTGGTACGAATTCCTGTTCAATGTCGATCTGCTCTCGCCCGACCCGGTCCAGGCGCGAGAACGCGATCGCAGCGGCACGGGGGTCGGGGGCGCGCTCCGGCATCGCATCGATCTGCCGGGCCTGCGCAACGACGTCATTCGTCGTTTCGAGTTGAACGGCAGCTATACGTACCGACGCTACTGGGCGAAAGGCGAAGACTGGGATTACAACCTCCACGAGCTGAGGCTCGGCTTCGATTCGCTCTGGCCGTGGAAGATCGAATTCGACGTGTGGGGCAGCGCTGGCTTCAATCCCTTCGACAACGTCTCAACGTATTCGCCGGCCGGGTTCGGCGACCGACGCAAGGATTTCATCGGGCAGGTGCACAGCGAGATCGAACGCCCGATCTACGATTGGCTCAGCGTCTCCGGGCGCTACTGGTACATCCGCAACGAATCGAACGTCGAAGTCTTCGACTACAGCCGCCACGTGGTGGGCGCGTTCGTCAACGTCGACTTCTAACCCGAGACGTCTCCACGTCTGATCGGGCCGCGTTCGAAGAGAGAGGGGTGAGGAAGAGGTCATGAACGCACACGCACAGACACAGGAGACCTCGACGATGACCGCCATCGCCTTGATGGCGACGATGGTCGCGCTCGTCACGCTCGGCGTGACGAATGCGCACGCCGATACGACCGAGCCGGCGCCGCCTCAGGGCTTCGACGCGCTCGCGACGAGCGAGCCGGTGCCCGAGCCCTCGGACGATCGCGTCATTGGTCGCGTGACGGGCGTCCACGGCGTCGTCTATGCCGAGTCGTCCGACGGTACGCGTCGACGCCTCGTCGAGAACGGCCCCATCTATCCGGGCGATCGACTGGTGACGCCGCGCGGCGGCCAGCTCGGCGTGCTCTCGGGGGATCACTACACGGGGCTCAACGAAGACACCGAGCTCAGCTTTGCCCTCACACCGGGCGGCGCGCCCGACGTGCGGCTGGTTCGCGGCCATGTGCGGGTGCTCGAGGCCGGCGAAGAGGCCGAGGGCGCCCGGCTCAAGACGCCGGCGCTCGAGGTCGCCCAGGCCAGCGGCGACGTCGAGGTCTACGCGTTCCCCGAGAAGGCGGCTCTGGTCGTCATGGTGTGCGCACTCGAAGGTCAGGTGCAGGCGGCCAGCACGGCCGGTCAGAGCGCCACCGTGAACGAAGGCGGCTGCGCGATCGCAAAGGGGGCCGCCGGGCTCTACGCGGCGGGCGCTGCCCCCGTGCCGCTGCCGCCCGTCTCGAGCGGGGGCGGTGGGACTTCGCCTGCGGGCGCTCCCAACACGCGCTTTGCACAGGGGCCGCAGGACGTGGGGATCCCGATCGCATCGTTCGGACCGGGCATTCGGCCCAACGAGAACAGCGACGTGTTCACCCCCTGCAGCGGCGCGACCGGCCCGGCGTGTGCGCTGGGGGCGGGGCCCGTCGGCCCCGGCGGCCCGATCGGTCCGTTCCCCGGCCCGCCCCCGCCCGGCCTGCCCCCCGGTGGTCCGGTGGGTCCGTTCCCCGGCCCCGCACCGCCCGGCTTCCCGACGCCGTAGGGTTCCATCCGCACGGTCGCCGCTCGACCTCGAGGGGCGGGTCGTGCGGACGCGCGACTCGCTCGCCGACGTCGTGCGTCGCCCGAGGCGACCTCGCGCGACTCACTCGACGACCTCGCGCGACTCACTCGGCGACCTCGCGCGACGCCCTAGGCGACGCGCGAGGTCTGCCGTAGCCTCCCGCCGCCTCCGCACGTCATTCGCGGAGAGAAGGGGCGTCGGACATGAGCGGCGAGCGATCGGGCGACGAGATCACCTTCGAGAGCGGTGGCGACGACGTCGCCGCGTACCTCGCCGTGCCCGCATCGGGGCAGGGGCCGGGCGTGCTCGTGATTCAGGAGTGGTGGGGTTTGGTCGACGCGATCCGCGACGTCTGTGACCGGATCGCCCGCGCCGGCTTCGTCGCGCTCGCGCCCGATCTCTACCGCGGTGAGCACACGACCGATCCCGATGTCGCCGGTCGCCTGATGATGGATCTCGAGATCCCTCGCGCGTCGCGCGACCTCGACGCCGCGGCCGATGCTCTGCTGCGCCAGTCGAGCGTCACGGGCTCGACGGTCGGCTGCGTCGGCTTCTGCATGGGCGGGCAGCTCGCCCTCGCGGCCGGCTGCGCGAACCCCCGGGTCGCCGCGGTCGTCGACTGCTACGGCGTTCACCCGAATGTCGAGCTCGACGTCTCGAACCTCGAGGCGGCCGTGTTCGGTGTCTTCGCCGAGAACGACGACTTCATCCCGAACGAGAGCGTCCGCGCGCTCGAGTCGACGCTGCGCGAGGCGGGCGCCCGCGCCGAGTTCAAGACGTTCCTCGGCGTCCAGCACGCGTTCATGAACCACGCGCGGCCCGACGTGTTCGACGCCGCGGCGGCGGAGGAGGCGTGGAACGACATCCTCTCGTTCCTCCACGCCGAGATCGGCTGAGCGGGGCGCGCGCCAACGAGCGCCGGGAGCGGTATGACCAGCGCCGCGAGCGATATGAAGAGCGCCGCGAGCGATATGAAGAGCGCCGCGAGCGATCTGAAAAGCGCCGCGAGCGATCCGAGAAGCGCCGCGAGCGTTCCAAGACGCGACGGCGGCGCCCGGACGTGAGCCGATGAGTCGACCCGCCCGAGTTCGCTCGTACCAGCGCGTCGCCCCCTTCTACGAAGAGGTCGCTCGGGCGCTCTCGCTCGGTCGGATCGGCCGCGCGAAGCGCAGCCAGCTCGACTACGTGTCGCCGGGTGCGCGCGTGCTCTACGCCGGTGTCGGCAGCGGCGAGGACGCCGTGGCCGCGGTCGATGCAGGGCTCGATGTCGCTGCAGTCGACCTCTCGCCGCGCATGCTCGCCCGGCTCGAGCGCCGCCTCGGTGCGCGCGCGTCGCAGGTGCGGCTCCACTGCGAAGATTTTCGGTCGCACCAGGGCGGGCCCTACGACGTGCTCGCGCTCAACTTCTTTCTGAACGTGTTCAGCGAGGCCGAGCTCGACGCGGTGCTCGGTCACGCTCTGGCTCTGCTCGCGCCCGGGGGCCGGATCGCGATCGCCGACTTTGCCCCCCCGCGCAGCCGCACCGAGCGCGTGCTCTTCGAGCTGCACTATCGACCGCTCTTGTGGGCGGCCTGGGGGCTCGGTCTGGCGGCGCTCCACCCGATCTATGACTACCGCGCGCGACTCACCGCGCGGGGCGGGCACTGCGTCGCCGAGCGGCGATTCGGTGTCTACGAGTCGGTGGTCTTCGAGGTCGGCTAGGAGCCGGCGTCGGCATCGGCCGCGTTCGCGTCGGCCGCGCCCAGGTCGTGGTCGAGGGACGCGCGATGCGCGTCGAGCATCGAGAGCGCGGCGCGCTGCTCGGGCGTGGCCTCGTCCCGCGCGCGCATGGCTTCGTCGAGCGCCTTCGACGCGTCCTCGAGACGACCATCCCGGTGCAGCGCAACCGCCAGCGAGTCGAAGATCGCCGCGCGCAGGACCGCGTCTTCGTCGGTGCTTCGTGCGATGTCCGCCGCTTGTTCGAGGGGCACGAGCGCCGCGTGCGGACGGCCCTGCTCGACGAGGAACCAGCCTCGTTGATTGAGCGCCGACCCTTCGACCAGTGTGCCGGGGGCGGAACGCTGGGCCAGCTCGACCGCCTCGCGCAGCAAGAAGTCGGCCGTTGTCAGGTCGCCGGCTCGCTGCGAGAGCGCGGCCGCCTCGAAGAGCAGCGCGAGGCGGTCGGCGATGTCGATGCGCAGGACGTGCTCGGCGGCCCGCGCGGCCCAGCCGAGCTGCGCGGCGGCAGCGGCGTCGTCCTCGTGGGCGGCGAGCAGGCGACCCACGGCCTGGCGAAGCGTGATCTCGCCGATCGTCGCCTCGTCGGCGGGGCCGAAATGGATCTCGGCGATCTGCTGCGCGGTCTCGAGCTCGGCCTCGGGCCCTTCCTGGATGCGCTCGATCTCGAGGCGCGTGAGCAACGCTTCGGCCCACGCCTCCAGCGGGAATGCCATGCCGCCCTGAGCCTCGGCGAGGACCGCGTTGGTGATGCGCGCTGCGCCCTCCCAGTCGCCCGCGGCCTGGTATCGCTCGGCGAGGCGCGACGGAATCGCGAGCGAGGCGCGGCGCCGCACGTCGAGGTCGGCGAACGATTCGGTGGCCGCCATGCACGAGAGGTAGAGCTCTTCGGAAGCCTCGAGCTCGCCGCGCTGCATGGCGTCCTGGGCCGCGTTCGCCAGCGCCGACCAGGTCTCTTCACCGGTGGTCGTCGTGGGTGTGATCGCCGCGCTCTTGGCGGTGCGCGGCGGCACCGTCGTCGTTTCGGGGTCGTCGCGAAACAGCGAGCGGCAGCCGACAGCGAGCAGAGCCACGAGGACGAGATGGGCGCTGAGGATGATCGCCCGGGTGCGGGCGGGGTGGGCGGGGCGCTTGGGCGCGGCGGCGGGCGGCATGGAGGGAGACCTCGGTTCTCTCGGGGCGGCGGTAGCTTAGGCGCGCCCCGACTCGTCCGCGACCGGTCTCGTGGGGCGGCGGCGCGGTGGGAGAGCCACCTCGATCCATCCGTCGCGGAGCCGGGTGGGCCAGGTGTCGAGGGGACGTTCGGCCGGGCCGGCGGTCGGATGACCGTCGCGCACGTCGAAGCGCGCGCCGTGCGCCACACAGACCAGCTCACAGCCTTCGAGCGGCCCGTCCTTCATGGGCCAGGCGGCGTGCGAGCAGCGCAGCGCGACGGCGTAGATCGCCCCCTCGACGCGGCAGAGCGCGATCTCGCGCCCATCGGCCTCGCACGCGAGCACCGCCCCCTCGGCGAGGGCGTCGTCGCGCGCGACGGCATGGTGCACGGCGGTCGACTGCTCCATGGCGGCGCAGCATAGCCGCGCGACGCGGCGGGGCCGGTTCGCGGGACCGAAGTCGGCTCGGTCGCGATCGCCCCGGGGCGGCGCCCGAACACGGTGCGCTTCGGCGGTGACGGCGGGGCGGGCCGCGGGAGTGGACGGCGCGCCCCAGGCTCTCCATGCTGAGGGGCCGGCGCGCGGGGCAGGGCCCGCACGACGTCGATGAGGATCCGCCATGCACGGTCCAGACCGCACCCGGCGGCGAGCAGGCGCGGCCCGGCGATCCCGCCTCGCGCGGTGGGGCAAAACGCTGGGGCTCGTCGCGGCCTTCGGGATCGCGGCCGCCCCCGCCGTTTCGGCCGACGGCGTCGCCCGCACGCAGGATCGGGTGGGGCGTTGGGTCGAGCCTCGGCTCGCGGGCTTCGTCGAGACGTACCGCACGCTCCACGCGAATCCCGAGCTCTCCCTCCACGAAGTCGAGACCGCCGCGCTGGTCGCCAAGCACCTGCGCGCGGCCGGCTACGAGGTGACCGAGGAGGTCGGCGGGCACGGCGTGGTCGCGGTGCTCGAGAACGGCCCCGGCCCCGTCGTCCTGTTTCGCGGCGACATGGACGCGTTGCCGGTCACCGAGGAGACCGGGTTGCCCTGGGCGAGCGAAGTCACGGCCACGGTCGACGGCGTCGGCGAGGTCGGCGTGATGCACGCCTGCGGTCATGACGTCCATACGACGCACCTGATCGCGATCGGGGAGTACATGGCCGCGCATCGCAAGACGTGGCGCGGCACCCTCGTGCTCGTGGCGCAGCCCGCCGAAGAGCTCGGGCGCGGCGCGCTCGCGATGATCGACGACGGACTCTTCGAGCGGTTTCCGAAGCCGGACTACTCACTCGCGCTCCACGTCGAGTCTTCGCTGCCGGCCGGCTGGGTCGGTCTGACGCCGGGCTGGGCCATGGCGAACGTCGACGCGGTCGACATCACCTTCTTCGGGCGGGGCGGGCATGGCGCGAGGCCCCACCAGGCGGTCGATCCCATCGTGGCGGGCGCGGCCTTCGTGACGGCCGTGCAGACCGTCGTCAGTCGCCGCATCTCGCCGCGGGCGCCGGGCGTCATCACGGTCGGTTCGTTCCAGGCTGGCTCGAAGCACAACGTGATCCCTGACGAAGCACATCTCAAGCTGACGGTGCGTTCGTACACGGACGAGGTTCGGGCCCGCTTGCTGGATGGCATTCGCGACGTGGCCGAGGGCGTCTGCGAGGCCCACCGCTGCACGAAGCCGCCCGCGATCTCGATCCGCGAGCACTACACGCCGGCGGTCTACAACGACCCGGCACTCAGCGCCGAGGCGATGAAGCTCTTCGCCCAGGCCTTCGGGGCCGAGCGCGTCACCGAGCGGCTGCCGTCGATGGGGGGCGAAGACTTCGGGCGCTACGGCCGAGCCCTCGGTGTGCCGAGCCTGCTGTTCCGGCTCGGGGCCGCGCCGCCCGCGGCTTGGGAAGAGAGCCGACAGCCGGGCGGCGCGCCGCTGCCCGCGCTGCACTCGAGCCGCTTCGCGCCCGATGCCGAGCGATCGATCGAGACGGGCGTCCGGGCCAGCGCGGTCCTGCTGACCGAGCTGCTCAACGGGCAGCGCTGATTCGACCCGGCGCTTCCTTCAGCCGTCCGCGCCCTCGGGCGCCGGGGACGCTGCTGCGCCGCCGCCGCCCGCGACCGCGCTCAGCAGGCGCTCGTCGCGCAACAGCCGCGCGGTCACGCTCCGCATGAAGATCCGAACCAGCGCCGCGAGCCACAGCGTCACGACGCAGGTCAGATACACGTAGGCGCGCATCACGATCGACACGACCTCTTCGACGGCACCGACGACGGCCGCTTCGACCGCCCCTGGCCGCTCGAGCAGCATCGGGGGGCCAGCGGGCGGCGCCGGGCCATCGAAGCCGAACGTGGCCTTGAGCTCGGCCCAGAGCCGCTCGGGCAGCTGTTCGAGCTCGGCGAGCTCGATGTCGATCATCGCGATGCTGTCGGGCAATGAGGTGCGCTCGATCAGCCAGGCCGCCGCGCGATCGAACGGCTCGGGCGTACCGAGGGCGAGGATCGCAAGCAACACCAGGAGCACCGCGAACAGATCGATGCCGGGCGACAGCGCGCGCGCGAGGTCGCGCACGCGCCAGGGCCGCAGCACGATCACGTAGAAGAGCGCCTGCAACGCGACGACCCAGAAGAGCGGCTTTACGAGTCCCTGGGCTTCGAACATATTCACGTCCATGATCGAGGGATTCGACCGCGGTGAGTTCACGTTCGGCGGCCAGACGCGGGCACTGTACCGCGCTGGATCGGGGCCGGGCGTGGTGATCATGCACGAGGTGCCCGGCCTCCACCCCACCGTGGCCGAGTTCGGGCGACGGGTGGCCGATGTGGGGTTCACGGCCGTCATGCCCGATCTGTTCGGCGAGGTGATGAAGCCGGTGACGCCCGGCTACGCCCTCTCGCAGATCGCGCGCGCGTGCATCAGCCGCGAGTTTCATGTGCTGGCCTCGCGTGGCAGCAGCCCGATCACCGACTGGCTTCGGGCGCTCTGTCGCGACGTGCACGGTGAACTCGGCGGGCCGGGGGTCGGTGCCGTCGGGATGTGCCTCACGGGCAACTTCGCGCTCAGCTTGATGGTGGATGACTGCGTGATGGCTCCGGTGCTTTCGCAGCCTTCGCTGCCGTTCCCGATCGGGGCCGAACGTCGCCGGGGGTTGCACATCTCCGACGACGATCTCGCCGTGGTCAAGCGTCGCGTGTGCCAGGAGGGCCAGTGCGTGCTGGGGCTGCGCTTCACCGGCGACCCGCTGGTCCCGGCCGAGCGCTTCGAGCGCCTGCGCGACGAGCTGGGTGAGGGCTTCGAGGCGATCGAGATCGACTCGTCGAAGGGCAACGCCGACGACATCCCGGGCACCGCGCACAGCGTGCTCACCGAAGATCTCGTCGATCGCGAGGGCCACCCGACGAAGGCGGCCCTCGACCGCACGCTGGCGTTCTTTCGCGAGCGACTGCAGGCGTCTGCCGCCCGTGCCTGAGGCCCCGTTCGAGGCGTCCCGGGAGCCGCGGTGAGCGTCGCGACGCCCCCCGAGCTTGCGCGCTGGGTCGGCGACGTCCCGTGCGATCCAGCCGGCGTGCTGCACGTCGCGGCGGTCTGGGAGCCGCCCGCCGGTGCGCTCGAGACGCTGCGCGTGGGCGAGGGGGCACCTCGCAGCGACAGCGACGCGGTGGTGCTCTCGGGCGCGCGGGCCCGCGCCGACGCGATTCTGACGACCGGGCGCATCCTGCGCGACGAGCCCGAGCTCGTGCACGGCTCGATCGCCGCCCCCGACGTGACCGGCAGCCTCGGTGCGTGGCGTCGCGCGCTGGGCCTCGACGGGCCGCCCTGGGTGGCCGTGCTGACCGGCAGCGGCGATCTGCCGGCCGGGCACCCGGCGCTCGCCGCCGCCGAGCGCTTGATCCTCTATTCGGGCGCCGCGGGCGCCGGGCGGCTGCGCGCCGATCCCGCGACGCCGCCCCACGCGATCGTCGTCGAAGACGCCGCGCCGAGCGCCGCTTCTCTGATCGCCCATCTGCAGAGCGTGCGTGGCGCGCGCAGCGTGCTCGTCGAAGCCGGTGCCCACACGACGCAGACGCTCTACGAGGGTGCTGGCCTCGTGGACGAGCTTTGGCTGAGCGCGTGTCGTGCGCCCGAGCTCGCGGCGCGTGATCGCGTCGGCGCGTTCGTGTCGTGGGCTGCGATCACGGCGACGCTCGGTACGCCGATCCGCACCGAGTCGCACGACGACCACGGCCTCGAGTGGGCGACCCGCGTGTTTCGCCGGGCCGCCCACGCTGCGGCCTGATCAGCCGCGCCCGAGGTCTTCTTCGTAGATCGGCTTGAACGCTGGCTGGCCGAGCACGCGCTCGATGTACGCGGCCGCGACCGGCCAGCGTTGCGCGTCGGGCTTCTCACCGCCGAGCTCCATGTTGACGAAGGGGCTCGCGGTGGCGACGTCGGCGATGGTCATCTGATCGCCGATGAGGAAGTCGCGGTCGCCGAGCTCTTCGGTGAGATAGTCGAGCACGATCGGCAGCTTCGTCTCGAGCGACTGCTTGATCAGATCTTCGTCGGGATCCTGCTGGAAGAAGTTCGGGCGGACGTAGCGCTGGAAGAAGATCGTCGAGCAGGCCTCGACCACCCGGGTGTCGGCGTGCTCCTCGTACCAGAGTGCGCGGGCGAGCGGGCCGGGCTCGTTGGGGTAGAGCGCCGGCGTCGGCTGCACCATCTCGAGGTACTGGCAGATCACCGACGAGTCGGGCAGCACGAGATCGCCGTCCTCGTAGCAGGGGATCTTTCCGAGTGGACTCAGCTTCTTGTACTCGTCGCTCACGCCGAACGGCACGACCTGGATGTGCTCGTGCTCGATGTGCTTGTGGGCGAGGGCGACGCGCACCTTGCGTACGAAGGGCGATGCGTTGGCGCCGTGCAGGATGGGCATGGTGGACTCCTCCGGCTTGGGGATGCGAGAGCGTGGGGCAGGCGGGCCGACGGCGATCGCCGTTGGCCGCGCCCCCTTCGATGCCAGCGGGGCTCGGGGCGGGGCGGCGCGGCGCGCGTGCGGCCGACCGAGCTGACAGCAGTTGGCAGCAGCAGCGCCGCGCGAGGGACCGGTATACTCGGGGCGCCCGCGGCGGGGTCGCCGCGCGGGACGGCTGCCTCAGACCCGACGAGACCCGACGAGACCCGACGAGACCCGACGAGACACGAGAGAGGACTCCACGCGAGATGAAGCGATTTCAGATCCGAGAGGCGGCCATCGCGGCCATCTTTGCGAGCTGTGCGTTCGGGGTCGCGAGCGCGGCTACGGCCGATGACCACACGGCGCCGCCGCCGGACGTCGAGATGAAGGACGGTGTCGAGGCCATCGGCACCGATGACGGCACGCCGCCTCCCGGGACCCTGAATGCCGAGGGCGTGGTGCCGATGAACGTCTCGGGCGATGGCGCGCCCCGCGTGCCCGGCCAGGGCCCGATCGAGCCCATCGGCCACGTGCCGGGCCCCGACGAGGGCGTCTACGGCGATCCGCCGAACACCGGCGGTACGGTGAACCCCGAGACCCGCGGTTGGGCCTACGACCCCGGCTACTTCTTTGCGATGACCAAGGGGCTCGCGACCGACACCGACCTCAGCCCGACCGGCATCCGCTGGGTGCGGCCGTGGACGCTGACCTTCGACGTCGTGACCTTGCCGACGGCCGCGCTCGCGGGCCTCTCGGGACGCGCGCCGAAGCAGGATCCGCCCAACACCGACGTGCAGACGACGACGGGCGGCGCGATCCAGCCGGGCACCGACGCACCCACGGGCACCGTCGACGATGCACCCCCCGGCACCGGCGCCACCGAGGAGAACGCGCCCGACGGCGCCTGAGCCCCGCGTTCGTTCGACTGCCGCCGCGCCGCTTCAAGCCCGCTCGAAGCGGGCGAGCACCTCGACGTGATCCGTGAACGGAAAGAACGCCCACGCCTCGAGCGCGACGAGCCGTAGGCGCGCCGCTGCGGTGAGCGCGCGTGCGTCGTCGACGAACGAGTCGACGTCGCAGCTCACGTAGAGCAGACGCTCGGGCGGATCGGCTTCGAGGCGCGCGCGCAGCGGCGCGTCGAGTCCCTTGCGCGGCGGGTCGACGATCACGACGTCGGGCGCGCCCGCGCCGCCGAGGCGCGGCGCCGCGACCGCGGCAGCCCCCTCGACGACCTCGATGCGATCTCGCACCTCGACTGGCAGCGCCGCGATCCCGAGCCGCAGGCCGGCCAGGCCGTCGGGGCTGCGCTCGTTCATCGCGAGTGCGTTCGCCCGCTCGGCGAGCCCCAATCCGATGGCGCCCGTGCCCGCGTAGCATTCGAGCACCCGGGCGCCGTGGGGTACGTGCGAGTGGAGCCGCTCGACGAGCCGGTCGGCGAGCGGCAGGTTCGCCTGCCCGAAGGCGCCGGGCGGAAAGAACACGTCCGCGCCACCGATGCGCTCCCGCGTGGCCTTTGCACCGGCGACGTGTCGCCAGTGCGGGCCGAGGATCGCGTTCGTGCGTTCGGGCTGGCCGTTGAAGAACAGGCCCTGGAGCTGCGGGCCCAGCGCGGCCTCGAGCCGTTCGAGCACGGGCGTCGTCTCGTCGGGCTCGTCTTCGTTTGCGACGACGACGACCTGCACGGTGGCGTCGCTGCGCTGCACGACGCACTGCAGGTAGCGCACGACGCCGCGGTGGGGGGCGTCGGCGTACGGCGAGACGCCGGTCTCGCGAATGGCCGACTTGAGCGCCGCGGCCACGGCGTTGATCGCCGGGTGGTGCAGCTCGCAACGCGGGATGTCGACGATGCGATGCGTGCCCAGCTGAAAGAGCCCGACCTTCGGCGAACGGGCGCGACCGCGCACCGCCAGCCGGGCGCGGTGGCGGTAGCCCGTCGCCGGCCCCTGTTCGAGCCGCACGTCGACGCCACCGGCCTCGACCGCGAGCGCTTCGAGTCGAGCGACCGCGTCGGGGGCGGGAGCGGCGTCGCCGTAGCGCGGGCAGCCGGGGCAGGGCGGGCGATGGGGACAGGACACGGGCGGACGCTAGCCCGCACGGCACGTCGCGCGGGGGCCGTCTGGAGCCGGTCGTGGCCCGCCGCGCCCGAGCGCCGGTGAGGCTCGCCGGGGCCCGCGGCCGGTGTGAGCTAGCGTCCCGGAGTTCCCCCGGTTGACCGAGCCCCGCACCATGTCTCGACGCTCCTCCAAGCCGCGCGCGCGCCGCCGCGCCGAAGTGCCGCCGCCCGATCGCTCGGCCTTCCTGCCGACCAGCGCCGACGAGATGCGCGCGCGGGGCTGGACCCAGGCCGATGTCGTCTTCGTGTCGGGCGACGCGTACATCGATCACCCCTCCTTCGCGGCGGCCGTCCTCGGTCGCTGGCTCGAGGCCCATGGCTTCAAGGTCGCGCTGCTCTGCCAGCCCGATTGGAAGAGCGCCGAGCCCTGGCGGGCGCTCGGCGCACCGCGGCTCTTCTACGCGGTGAGCGCCGGCAACATGGACTCGATGATCAATCACTACACGGCCGCAAAGAAGCGCCGCGGCGCCGACGCGTACTCCCCCGGCGGCGCCATCGGGCGCCGCCCTGACCGCGCCACCGCGGTCTATGCCCAACGCTGCCGCGAGGCCTTCAAGCAGGTGCCGGTCATCGCCGGAGGCGTCGAGGCGTCGCTGCGTCGGATCGCGCACTACGACTACTGGTCCGACACCGTGCGGCCGAGCAGCCTCGTGAGCTCGAAGGCCGACCTGCTCGGGTTCGGGATGGGCGAGTCGACGCTGCTCGAGATCGCGCAGCGACTCGACGCGGGGGAGCGTGTCGAAGATCTCCGCGACATGCGGGGCGTCGGCTACCTGCTCGGCAAGAGCGAGACGCTGCCGCCATGCCCCGACTTCGGTGAGGCCTGCGACGGCACGACCATCGAGCTGCCGGCTTTCGAGGCGGTCAAGAGCGAGCCCGAGGCCTTCGCGATCGCGACGCGCCGGCTGCATGCCGAGACGAATCCGCGCAATGGCCGCCGCCTCGTGCAGGCGCACGGCGACCGTCGGGTCGTACTGAACCCACCGGCCCTGCCGCTCGACGAGCCGACCCTCGACGCAGTGCACGAGCAGCCCTTCGTGCGGCGCGCCCACCCCGACTACGGCGAGGACGTCCCCGCCTGGCAGGCGATCAAGGATTCGGTGCAGATCATGCGCGGCTGCTTCGGCGGCTGCAGCTTCTGCTCGATCACCATGCACCAGGGGCGGGCGATCCAGAGCCGAAGCGCCGACTCGGTGATCCGCGAGGTCGAGGCGATCGCGCAGCGCCCCGACTTCAAGGGCCACGTCTCGGACGTCGGCGGGCCGACGGCGAACATGTATCGCATGCGCTGCACGCGGCCCGAGGTCGAGGCGAAGTGCCGACGTCTCTCGTGCGTCGCGCCGAAGATCTGCAAGCTGCTCGATACGAGCCACGACGCGCTCGTCGATCTGATGCGGCGGGCGCGCGAGGTCGAAGGGGTGAAGCGGGTGCACGTCGCCTCGGGGATCCGCATGGATCTCGCCGCCGATCAGCCCGAGTACCTCGAAGATCTCGCCGCGCACCACGTCGGCGGCCACCTCAAGGTCGCCCCCGAGCACGTGAGCGACCGCGTGCTGCGCTTCATGAAGAAGCCCCCGGCCGACAGCTTCGACGCCTTCGCCGACGCGTTCATCGCCGCCTCCGAGCGCGCCGGTAAGGAGCAGTATCTGGTGCCGTACTTCATCGCGAGCCACCCGGGCAGCGAGCTCGAGGACGCGATCGAGCTCGCGGTCTACCTGAAGCAACGTGGCTATCGCCCCAGACAAGTTCAGGATTTCATCCCGGCACCCATGGACATCGCGACCTGCATCTACCACACGGGCCTCGACCCCGAGACGCTCGCGCCCGTCTACTCGGCCCATTCGAAGCGCGCCCGTGACGAGCAGCGGGCGCTGCTGCAGTACTGGGTGCCCGAGAATCACGCGCTGGTGCGCTCGGCCCTCGAGCGCGCCGGCCGCTCCGAGCTGATCGGCGCGGGGCCCGGCTGCCTGGTCCCGGCCGCGCGCGCCGGGCGCCGGCGCGGCGGCGACGGTCGAGATGGTTCGCGGCCGCGGGCGGGCGATGCGGCGCCCGGCTACCGGCGCGCCGCGCGCGAGGGCGGTCGGCGCTCGGCCGGACGCCGGCGCGGACGCTGAGGCCCGGGCGCTGCAGCGTTCGGGGCCCGTTGGCGGCAGGGGCGTCGATGCCGGCCCGGCGGGCCGCACGGCCACGTCCGAAAGCGGCCAGTCGACGCGGGTCGCTGCGATAGCCTGCCCGGGTGTCCGAGCCTCTCGAAACCACCGGGGCGCTGCTCGACCCCGACGTCTGCTACCGGGCGCTCTCGACCCGGGACGATCGCTTCGACGGGCGCTTCTTCGTCGGCGTCACCAGCACCGGCATCTACTGTCGCCCGGTGTGTCCCGCGCGTACGCCGCGCCGCGCGAACTGCGTCTTCCTGACCTGCGCCGCCGCAGCTCAGGAGGCCGGGTTCCGGCCCTGTCTGCGGTGCCGGCCCGAGACGGCGCCCGGTACGCCCGCCTGGGCGGGCACGTCGGCTACGGTCGAGCGCGCGCTCCGGCTCATCGACGACGGGGCGCTCGACGATGACGATCTGCCCCGGTTCGCGGATCGACTCGGTGTCGGTGACCGGCACCTGCGTCGGCTCTTCGCCGAGCACCTCGGCGCCTCGCCCGGCGCCGTCGCGCAGACCCGTCGCCTGCACTTCGCCAAGAAGCTGATCGACGAGACCGATCTGCCGATGGCCCAGGTCGCGCTGGCCGCGGGCTATCGCAGCGTGCGGCGGTTCAATGCAGCCGTGCGCGGCGGCTTCGAGCGGTCGCCCAGCGAGCTGCGTGCGGTGGCGCCGGGGCGCGCCCGGCGTGCCCGCTCGAAAGCGGCCGCGCGGGCCGAGCATGGCTCGGGGATCTCCTTCAAGCTTCGCTATCGAGAACCCTTTGACTGGGCTGGATTGATTGCGTTTTTTGACTCCCATGCCTTGCCCGGGGTCGAGGTCGTCCACGCCGGGGCGCTGTGGCGAACGATCCGACTGGGCGCGGCCGTCGGCACGCTACGGGTCGAGCGCTGTGCCAGCGAGGCGGCGCTGGTCGCCCGGGTCGATCTCGACCGGCCCGCGACCCTGACCACCGCGGCGGATCGCGTGCGCTCGCAGTTCGATCTGCGCGCCGACCCGGTGGCGATCGAACGCTGGCTCGGCGCAGACGCGCGCTTGGCGCCCGCCGTGCGGGCCGCGCCGGGGCGACGCGTCCCGGGTGCATGGGACGCGTTCGAGCTGGCCGTTCGCGCCGTCCTCGGGCAGGAGGTGAGCGTCAAGGGCGGCATCACGTTTGCGCGTCGCCTGGTCGAGCGGTGCGGCGAGCCGGCCACCGTGGGCGCGGCTGCCCGTGAGGCCGGGCTCGCGTCGCTCTTCCCGTCGCCCGCGGCCCTCGCGGCCGCGGATCTCGATGGGCTGGGTCTGACCGGCATGCGGGTGCGGGCGCTGCGCGCGCTCGCCGAGACGGTGCAGGCCGAGCCCGATCTGCTGCAGCCGGGCCGGCCGCTCGAGGACACGATCTCGCGGCTCTGCGCGCTGCCCGGCATCGGCCCGTGGACGGCGCACTACGTCGCGCTCCGCGCCCTCGGCGAGCCCGATGCGTTCCCGGCGGGCGACCTGGTGCTCCGTCAGCGTCTGGGTTCGAAGGGCGAGCCGGTGACCCAGCGCGCGCTCGCCGAGTGCGCCGAGGCCTGGCGTCCCTGGCGCGGCTACGCCGCGCTCTGGCTCTGGGGCGAGGGCGCCGGCTGAACGGCGGGCGCTAGGCGCCCGAGCCGGCCTGCTCGATCTTGATCTCGCGGTAGCGCAGCACGCCGAACACCATCGTCTGGGCGAGCTCGTTCGCGAGCGGATTGCCGGTCGAGCGCAGGGTTCCGAGAAACACCACGCACTCGATCAGGTGGACGAAGAACATGATGCCGAAGACGTTCTTGCCGAGCGGCGCGATCGGCATCGAGCTGAAGGGCGGCACGAACGAGAGCGCCGCGAAGATCCAGACGCCGAGCAGGACCTTCTTGTACAGCTGAATCTTGCCGTGATCATTCATCGGGGGCTCCGGCGGGGGGGCTGCGTCGCGCGCAACGTAGCATGGCGCCGCGCGCCGACCCCGGCGCCCCTGTCATGCCCCCGCCGCGGATGCGGCCTACATTCCCGCCCGCCTCACACCCCCAGGAAGGATCCGCATGCTCGAAGACCTCAGGCAGTACGAGAAGCAGGTGCGCTCGCAGTTCGGCGAGGACGGCGTGCTGCAGCGCATCTTCGACGTCATTGGTGCGACGAACCGCCGCTTCGTCGAGTTCGGGGCCTGGGATGGCGAGCACCTCTCGAATACGGCCCACCTGCGCCAGGACCACGGCTGGCAGGGGCTGCTGATGGAGGGCAGCGACCGCGCCGATGGCGAGCTCGTGAAGCGCGAGTTCGTGTCGGCCGAGAACGTCGAGGCGCTCTTCGACAAGTACGGCGTGCCCGAGAGCTTCGATCTGCTCTCGATCGACATCGACGGCAACGACTGGTGGGTCTGGAAGGCGATCGGGCGCTACCGGCCGAGGGTGGTGGTGGTCGAGTACAACATCTTCTTCGAGCTCCACGATGCCAAGACCATCGAGTACCGCGCCGACCACGTCTGGGACGAGACCTGCTACCACAGCGCGAGTCTGGCGGCGTTCGAGAAGCTCGGTCGCGACAAGGGCTACACGCTCGTCCACACCGACACCTGGTCGCCGAACGCCTTCTTCGTCGCCGACGAGTGTCTGCCCGCAGGCTACGTGCAGCCACCGCTGCGTGAAATCGCCGGCTGGCACTGGGACGGCATGACGGTGCCGCCGGGCACCGAGGATCGCAGCTGGGTGAGCGTCTGAGCGCACGGGCGAACGCGGCGACGGTTCAGGGCTCGGGCTCGGCGCTGGTCGTCTCGGTCTCGGGATCGAACCAGAGCGCGGCCCGGCCGCTGCGGAGCTCACGCAGGAGTCGCTCGGTCTTGTCTTCGAGCGATCGCTCGACGGCGCCGTAGTCGGTGCCGTCGCGCGTCACGATCTCTTCGGCGACCCGGCGCAGGGTCGCGTCGTCGAGATCATCGAGGGGGATGCGGACCGGCTCGGCGGGCGCTTCGTCGCTCATGGGGGCGAGCGTCGTCGATGCAGGCCGGGCGTTCAAGGGCGCCCAGACGCGAGCCAGAGCAGAGGCCGGGCAGGCGGCCGGGAGGATCGGGTGAGCGACGACGAGCAGAATCGGTGGCGACTCGAGCCGGTCGAAGCGAGCCTCAACGGCTACGTCGAAGACACGATCGTCGTCGATTGGCAAACGCCGATCGTGTACGAGAAGACGCGCGCGTTGACCGCCGAGCTGAGCGGCATCGACGATCGCCTGCGGGCGCTCTTCGAGTTCGTGCGGGACGAGATCCACCACAGCTTCGACATCGAGACCGACGAGCTGACCTGCAACGCAAGCCAGGTGCTTCGCGCCGGTCACGGCCTCTGCTACGCGAAGAGCCATCTGCTGGCGGCGATGATCCGTGGCTGCGGCATTCCGGCGGGCTTCGCGTTCCAGCGACTTCGATCCGATGCAGACCCGGGTCGCTTCGCGCTGCACGGCTTCGTCGGGGTCTATCTCGCCGATCGCGAGCGCTGGATCGGGCTCGATCCCCGGGGCAACACCGACGACATCGACACCACGTTCTCGCTCGACGCGCCGAGCCTCGCGTACACGCCCGATCCCGAGCTCGGCGAAGAGACCCAGACGCTGGTCTACTCGAAGCCGGTCAAGCACATCGTCGAGATGCTCTCGAAGGCGGGCTCGCTCGAGCGCGCGCGGCGTACGCTGCCCGACAGCGTCTAGCTCGAGCGCGCTCGGCGCACGCTGCCCGACAGCGTGTAGCTCGAGCGCGCTCGGCGCACGCTGCCCGACAGCGTGTAGCTCGGGCCCGACCGAGCCACGCGGTTCGACAGCGTCTGCCCCGCGCCGACCTGCCAACCCGCCGACGCGCGGCCTCGGCGGTCGGGGTACCCTCGCGCGGGCGACGGCCGTCGCCTTTGCGGGGAGGATCGCGCGGATGCACCCCTCTCGGACCCACCCATCATGGATCGTCTGGCTCGTGGTCGTGTTCACGCTCGCGCCGGTCTGCAGCGTGGCTGAGCCCGCGCCCGGTGCAGCCGAGCAGGCGAGGGCCGCGGCGCGCGAACGCATGGTGCGCACGCAGATCGAGGCTCGGGGCGTGGGCGACGAGCGCGTGCTGCGCGCGATGCGCGCCGTGCCGAGGCATCGCTTCGTGCCCGAAGCGGCCGCGCCGTACGCCTACGACGACCGCCCGCTGCCCATCGGCGAGGATCAGACCATCAGTCAGCCCTACATCGTTGCGCTCATGAGCGAGCTCGCGCGGCTCGAGCCACCCTGTCGCGTCCTCGAGGTGGGGACGGGCTCGGGCTACCAGGCGGCGGTGCTCGCCGAGATGGGCTGTACGGTGCACTCGATCGAGATCGTCGAACCACTGGGGCGATGGGCGCGCGACCGGCTCGAAGCCGCGGGCTACGGCGCACGGGTCCACACGCGGATCGGCGACGGCTACCGGGGCTGGCCCGAGGCGGCCCCGTTCGACGCGGTCGTGGTGACCGCGGCGGCGCCGCGGATCCCAGAGCCTCTGATCGAACAGCTGCGCGAAGGCGGGCGGCTCGTGATCCCGGTCGGCGAGCACTGGCAGGTGCTCGAAGTGCACCGCAAGACCGCGAGCGGCGTCGAGCGTGAGAAGGGGCTCGACGTGCGATTCGTGCCGATGACGGGTGAGATCCGCGACGGCGAGCGCCGCGCGCCCGCGCGGGAGCTCGACGCAACGGACGGATAGGCCCGGGGCGGACGACCCAAAGAAGAAGCGGGCGCCCCGTCTCCGTGAGCGCCCGCCTCGTGGATCGTTGCGTGTGCGACTGGCGCTACGGGATCAGCCCCTTCACCGAGTCGGGCATGTCCTTCGCGACCTGGATGATGCCGATGCCCTTCAGCGTGTTGAACTGCTGATCGGCCATGGCGCGGGGGAGATCCTCGAACGAGTAGATCTCGTCGTGGATCGTCGGCTTGAAGACCTTGCCGTAGAGCTCGGTCGCCGCCCCGACGCCGTCGAGGGTGTCGTAGTGCGTGTGGTCGATCGTGATCTGCTTGAGCGAGGCGCCCGCGCTGTTGTACGTGCACTCGCGCGAGAGCTGCCAGCCAGCGCTCACGTTCACGCCCTGGCGCGCCTGCACGGCGATGCCCGCGCCGAACACCGGGCCACGGAGCATGTCGCAGACGATGTGCATGCCCTCGCCGCCGGTCAGCGAGCGGCACTCCTTGATGAAGGCCTTCACGTCGTCGCGTCCTGCGAAACGGTTGTAGGCCTTCTGGTCGATGCCCTCGATGCCGAGCTTCTCGAGCGCCTCGCGACGCTCGGGGCTGCCCGAGCAGAAGTAGGTGTTGTGGCCCTGGGCCTTGGCCAGCATCAGGAAGAGCTCGGACACGCCGCCGCCGAAGCCGAGCACGTTGAGAACCGCCTGCTTCTCTTCGGAGACCTTGAGCCGGTAGATGCCCTCGGCCCGGCGCCACAGGTGATACGCGGTGGGTGCGCGCAGGGGCAGGGCCGCGATCTCCCACAGGTTGAGGCCGCAGTCGAGCGGCGCCGGCACGCACTGCCACTCGCCGACGACGGCCTCTTCGCCGTACCAGCCGATCGAGTCGGGCATGTCGTAGGCCCAGATGAAGATCGGGTAGCCGAAGCGATCGGGGTCGCCGTTGCAGTGGAGCAGGCAGATGTCGCCGACCTTGGTGTTCTCGACGTCGGAGCCGACCTCGACGACCTCGCCGACCGCCGAGTTGCCGGGAAAGATCTTGCCGCCGCGGGCATCGGCGATGTTGATCGTGTCGGCCAAGGCGGCGTGGCTGATGTTGTGCTCGGCCGAGACCGCGAGGATCTTCAGGCGGACGTCCTTGGCACCCACGTCACGCAGCTTCAGCTCGTCGAGCTTGATCACGTTGGCGACGTCGACCTTGTCGAGGTCGCCCCCGACGCGCTCGCTCTCGGCGGCGATCTCGTCGACGCCAATCGAATAGATCCGGGTCATCTCATTCCTCATCGGTCGGCCGAGCGGGTGCTCGGTGTCGGCTCGGCCCGGACGGGTTGCCTGAGCCTGTGATCGGCTCGGCCCGTTCGGACAGGTGTGGAGGGCGGGTCTCAGGCGGGGGGCGCGTCGCCCGGCACCGCGGTCGCCCGGCCGTGCACGCGGACGGTCTTCATCCGCGGGCCCGGCAGCATATCCGACGGGGGTCGACGCGGCTAGGAGCCGAAGGGCTCTGACTCAGAAGAAGATCTGGCCGGCGAAGCCGATGAAGGCCGAGGGTTTGTAGGCGCTCTCCGCGAGTCTCTTGCCGTTCGGATCCTCGATGCGCAGGCGTCCTCTGAACTCGGCGCCGGTCAAGAGGGCGAGGAACGCGTACTGCGGACCCCAGCGCAGCGTGGCGAAGACGGGGAAGCTCTCGTCCTCGCCGATCCCGCCGACCGTCTGGCCCGGCCGCGGCTCGAGCCGAAAGCGTGCGCGCTCGAAGCGGAAGCCGAGCGTCAGGTCGAGGAACTTGCGGATCGTATAGACGCCCTGCAGACCGGGGCCGGTCGAGGCGCCGAGGCCGCGGCCGGTGGTGATCGCGAACCGGTCGCTCACCTGCCAGTCGATCAGGATCACCGGAAAGAGGGTGGGCCTGCGCTCCAGCTCGCTCAGCCCGCCAAAGCCGGGCCCGACCCGGAGCGTGTCGCTGAACTTCCATGAGAACGCGATGATGCCGCCGCCCGACATGGAGTCGCCCCAGGCCGAGGGTGCCTCGGCCTGCATGCGAAAGATCGGAACCGCGAGCAGCTGAAGACGCTCGGTGGGGCGCCAGAAGACGGGCGCCGAGACGCGCAGCGCGTGGAGCTGCTCCCAGGGTGCGATGCCGCCGATGCGCACCTCGTCCGAGAAGCCGTACGGGTCGTACCCGTACGAGACCGAGAGCACCGTCGAGAGGTTCTCGGTAAACCCGTAGCGCGCGCCGACATCGAGCACCGTGCGACTCGTGTCGAACGAGCCGCCTTCTTTGAGCTTCGTCTTGAACTGGTAGGTCGCGCCGCCGCGCACGCGAAAGTTGAGTCCGAGCGGAGGGCCGCGCCGCTGCGGCGGCTCGGTCTGGGGCGGGGCATCGGGCGGGGGAGCCGGGTCGGTGATGTCGGCGGGATCCTCTGGGTTCTCGACCGTCGTGGCCTGCGCTCGACCGGTCAGGGCGAGAGAGCCGAGCGTGCAGGCGAACGCGAGCGTGATCGCGGTCGCGATGCAGCGGCCCGCTGCGAGGCCGGACCTGCGGGTCTGGGCGCCTCGACGGCGTGTGACGAGCTCGAAGTGAATCAAGTGGCGTTCTCTTCGTGTCCTCCCGGCCCGCTCAGAAGCGAAGCCGGCCGGCGAAGCCCACGAAGGGCGAGGGCTCATCGAGCCGCTCGGCCAGGAAGCTGCCGCGTTCATCCTCGATGCTGAGCTTGCCACGCATTTCGGCGCCGGCCACCACCGCGATGAACGCATTTGGCTGGCCGAAGCGCAGGGTCACGAACGCGGGCGCGCTCTGGTCGACTCCGATGCCGCCGAAGTCGAGGCCGGGATGCGGCGCGAGGTCGAATCGTCGTCGCTCGAAGCGAAAACCGAGGGTGAGGTCGAGCTGATCGGCGAGGGCGAAGATCGCGTGCGCGCCCGGGCCGGCCGCGGTGCAGAGCTCGCGCCCCGCCGTGAACGCCAGCCGGTCCGTCACCTGATAATCCATCAAGAGCATCGGAAACGCGGGGGCGCGCCGCGCTCGGCCCGAGAGCGTGAAGATCCCGGGCCCCGGTCGCGTCGGGGCGTGAATGCCGTAGGAGAACGCCGGAGCGGGGTTTTCCGACCAGAGCGGGATCGGGGTGGGCGCTTCGGTCGGGCCCTGCTGTGGTTCGACGGCCGCCGCCGAGATCGGCATCGCCAGGGCGAGCGCAGCCGCGATGCGGGTCACGCTTCGAATCCAGGCTCGCGATCGGTCGGTCGGTCGGCTCGGGCGGTTCACGGGGCTGCCTCGTCGCTTGGCCGGGCGCGTGGGGCCGGGGGGTTCGATGCTGGGTGTTTGTCCAGGTCACACGATCGTGGGTTCCACCCGATGAATCGAACGAAGCCGTGCGATCGGATCAGCGGAAGCCGCGCGGGTTCGAAGAAATCTGCTCGCGCATTGCATCGAGTGCGGCGGCGAGGGCAGCGGCCCGGTCGGGGTAGAGATCCGACAGCTCGTGTGCCTCTGCATCGAGATCGACGCGGGTCAGGTGACCGCGATCACGACCGACGTCGCCCGTGCGATGCAGCCACTTGAACGGGCCGCGACGGATCGCACCGGGCAGGCTCTGCAGCGTCGGAAAGAAGAAGAGGTCGCGCTCCGGGGGCGTTTCGCCGCCGATCAGCGCCCCGAGACTCTGCCCGTCGATCTCGCGATCGGTCGGCATCGGCAGGCCGGCGAGCTCGAGGAGCGTCGGGAACACGTCGATGTGCATGGCCGGGGCCGGACTGACGCGACCGGCCGCGACGTGTCCCGGCCAACGCACGATCATCGGCACGCGCTGCCCGCCCTCGAGAATGTCGCCCTTGCGGCCCCGGAGGCCGCCCGGGCTGCCGCCGTAGTCGGCGCCATTGTCGCTCGTGATGACCACGAGCGTGTTCTCCGATAGCCCGAGCTCATCGATCGCGTCGAGCAGCGCGCCCGTGCTGCGGTCGAGGTCTTCGACCACGTCGCCATAGCGGCCCCCGCGAGACGTGCCGGCGAATTCGGCGGACGGGTAGTGCGGCACGTGCGGGAACGTATGGGCGAGGAGCAGGAAGAAGGGCTCGTCGCGATGCGCCTCGACGAAAGCGATGGCCTCTTCGGTGTAGCGGGCCGTCAGGGTCGATTGATCGATGCCGCCCGGGCCGAGCGGCTTCTTTTCATCTCGCTCGGAGGCGAACAGGCCGCCATCGCGCTCGTCGCGTTCGATGATCTCACCGTCGCTGTAGAGGTGCAGCGGCCACATGTCGTTGCTGTACATCACGCCGAGCCAGCGATCGAAGCCGAAGTCGTTCGGACGGAAGCCCGTTCGATCCCCGAGGTGCCACTTGCCGACGAGCGCCGTCGCGTAGCCGGCCCGTTGCAGCACCTCGGCCAGGGTGATCTCGTCTTCGGGGAGCTCGTTTGCTGCGCCGGCCATGCGGCGCGCGATGCCCATGGCCGAGCCCTCCGGAAAGAAGACGTGTCGATCGGTGCGGGTGCGGGGGGGGTGGCGGCCGGTCAGCAGCGCCGCGCGCGAAGGCGTGCAGACCGGCGAGGCGGCATAGAAGTCGGTCATCCGCAGGCCTTCGGCGGCCGCGCGGTCGATGCGGGGCGTTTCGATCAGGCGATTGCCCTGGATCGAGAGGTCCCCCCAGCCGAGGTCGTCGAAAAAGACGATCACCACATTCGGGGCGTCTTCGCGGGCCGAGGGCAGAGCGTCGAGGTAGGCCTGCTTCTCGGCGAGGTGGGGTGCGTCCGGCGCCGATGGCCAGAGCTGCACCTGCGTACAGCGCAGCGCGAACGCGATCGACACGATCATCAAGGCGGCGAGCACCGGCGCGCCCACGACGCTTGCGGCGGTCTTCGAGCGCCGCCAGGGCGACCGGGATGCGGGGCGGTCGCTCATGTCAGTGATCCAGCCCGTTCTCGTCGGCGACGCGGGCATACCAGTGGCCCGAATCCTTCAGCGTTCGATCGCCCGATTCGAAGTCGACCCACGTGAGACCGAAGCGCTGGGCGTAGCCTTCGCTCCACTCGAAGTTGTCGAGCAGGCTCCAGGCGTGGTAGCCCGTGACGCGCGCGCCCGCGTCGATGGCTTCGTGCAGCGCGGCGAGGTAGCCGGCGTAGAAGTCGATGCGTCGACGATCCTCGATGCGGCCGTCCTCGCCCGGCCGGTCGGCGTAGGCGCAGCCGTTCTCGGTGATCTCGATCTCGGGCGCATCGTAGTCGTGGTGGATCCGGAGCACGACGTCGCGCAGGGCGTTCGGCCAGACCTCCCACCCGAAGTCGGTCTTCGGCCCGTCGTCTCCGCCCATCCCGCCAACGGGGAGGGCGGCGAGGCCGCGCGTGTCTTCGGGGGCGTGGCGCACGAGCGTGCGCGTGTAGAGGTTGATCCCGATGAAGTCGAGGTCGGCCCGGACCGTCTCGGCGTCGCCCGGCCGCATGCCGAGCGCGGCCTCCGGGACGCCATCGACGAACGCTGCGGGGTACTGCCCCGACTGCGCCGGATCGAGGAACCAGAGGTTCGTGAAGCGGTGCCAGCGTTCGGCGGCCTCGGCGTCTTCGGCTTCGTCGCGGGCGGGCTCGCAGGCCGACATGCTGAACGCGCTGCCGATGCGCGCATCCGACGCGGTCGCGCGCATTGCCTGGCACGCCTGGCCCTGTGCGAGATTGACCGTGTGGGTCGCGCGCAGGAAGTCGTCCATCGAGGCACGACCCGGTGCGTGGATGCCGAGCAGATAGCCCATGGCGGTGAAGACGAACGGCTCGTTGAAGATCATCCAGTCGTCGACGAGGTCGCCGAGTCCGCGCGCGACGATGTCGGCGTAGTCGGCGAACCGACCCGCGAGGTCGCGGTTCGGCCAGCCGCCGTCGTCTTCGAGCGCCTGGGGCAGATCCCAGTGGTAGAGGGTCGGGAACGGGCGGATGCCGGCTGCGAGCAGTGCATCGCAGACGCGCCGGTAGTAGTCGAGCCCCTTCGCGTTGACCGGCCCGCGCCCGGTGGGCTGGATCCGGGGCCAGGCCACCGAGAAGCGATAGCTGGTGCAGTTCATCTGGCGAAGCAGCGCGATGTCTTCGTCGAAGCGGTGATACGAGTCGCAGGCGACATCGCCCGTGTGGCCCTGAGCGACACGGCCGGGTGTGTGCGCGAATCGATCCCAGATCGACTCGCCCTTGTCGTCCGCCTTCCAGGCGCCCTCGATCTGGTACGACGCGGTCGCGCAGCCCCAGCGAAAGCCGGCGGGAAACTCGAGGCGGGACATCGGCGCTCCTTGTCGATGCGAGGGCGGGGTGCGCTCAGTCCTCGATCGACAGCCAGAGGCGGAGGAGGTGGCGGCGCTCGGCGTCGTTCCCCCCGTCTTCGTATGCGGTTCGCGCGTGCACCACGGTGTGATTCGACAGCCACTGGATGTCGCCGGGCTCGAGCTGCATGTCGAGGCGGAATTCGGGCTCGCCCGCGATCGACTCGAACAGGTCGAGCAACGCGCACTCGGCCTCGTCGAGCTCGGGCACGTCGTCGTGCCGTGTCGCCGAGCGAAAGTAGTCGCTGTGGTAGAAGGTGCGGAGCCGGCCATCGGCAAAGCGGCAGGGGGGCACCGGGATGTGCCGAAGGGCTGCGCGATCGCCCTCGCTGCGCACGTCGAGCGCGAATGGCTCGTAGAGACGGGGCACCAGGTCGGGACGGCGCGCCAGCAGCTCGTCGTGGACCGACACCGAGCTGGCGATGCGGCTTGCCCCGCCCGCACGTCCGGCCGAGAGGCAGAGCAGGCCGACCACGTCGGCGGCGTCGCAGTGAAACGCGATGTCGGCCCGCGTCTCGTACAGCCGGACGAAGCGGTCGGTCTCGCGCGCACCGGTATCCGTCACGTGTCCGAGCAGCTCCCCCCGCGCATTCTGCGCGCCGGGTGTGCCCATGTGCAGGCCGATGCACCAGAAGAAGCGCTCGGCCCGCTCGGTAGACCACCGCTCCACCGGCACGCCCCGGACGACGTGGAAGCCCCGACCCGTCGCGATCTCGTTGCGCCACGCGGCCACTTCGGATGCAAGCGTCGGCAGAGGAAAGTCGGCCGCTTCGAGCTCGCCCGTGGCTCGGCCCGTCGCCTCGACATGATCGAGGGCCGCTTCGATCTCATCGACCTGCTTCTCGTCGAGCTGCGTCTTCCATGCCTCACGCCGCCCGAGCTCTGCCCCGCGCCACGCCGCCGCACCGCCGACCGGGGTGGTCGGCGTCGTTTCGTGGGGGCGGGCGAAGTAGTGCAGCGACTGCTCGCCGTAGCTCTTGTAGTTCGCGTCGTTCGGCATGCGCCGAGCATGGCTCAATCGAGCGATCCTCGCCGGTCGAGGCGCCGCTCTGCGCCGCTCACGTGTCGGGCCGATGAATCGGTGGGCACATCGAACGCGCGAGACGCGTTCTGATTCGAGCGAGCCTGCGCGGCTGCGTGTCGCAATGGGCGATGACCTGCACGACCGACGCGCGCATGCCCCGCAGTGCAGCGGGCACCTGCCCCGGTGCTGGGCAGTGACTCCGCGCTCGAAGTCCCGGGCAGCGCTGAACGCGCCCTCCGCATTGGCCCGCTTCTTGAAATGCTTCGGCGCATCGAATGTCGGCGTCCACCACGGTGTGTCGGGCGCATGGGTGAGACCCGGAGGCAAGGGCGCCTCGATCGAGCCGAACCGTCGTACGCGACGGGGCGGATCGACCGGAGCGCCCTTCGCTCGTTTGGGGCTCTCGAAACCGAGCCAAAGGAGTCGAACGTGTTCACGGACCGAGAGATCGAAGTCGTACGCAAGACCTGGGAGATCGCGGGCGCCGATCCCGATGCCGCCGCCACCCTCTTCTACGGGAAGCTCTTCGCGAAGGCACCCGGCGTGCGCCCGCTCTTTCCCGAAGACATGAAGGCGCAGGGGCAGAAGCTGATGACGATGATCGGCGTCGCCGTGAACAACATGGACGAGATCGAGAAGATCGTCCCCGCGGTCGAGGCCAGCGGCAAGCGCCACGCCGACTACGGGGCGCTGCCCGATCACTATCCGGTCGTCGGCGAGGTGCTGATCGACACGCTCGCCACGGCGCTCGGCGACGACTTCACCGACGAAGCCCGCGAAGCCTGGGTCAAGACGTACGGGATTCTCTCGACCGTGATGATCGACGCGGCGGCCTGAGTCGGGTGCGGCGCGCGCATCAGACCTCGATGCGGAGGCCGGCGTGGCGGCGGCGTTGACCGGGAGCGATCCCGTGCGCCTGGCGATCGTCGGCGGCGGCATGACGGCACATCGCATCGCCGAACGGCTGGTCTCGACCGGCCTGGCTTCGGGGATGCAGGTGACGCTGCTCTCCGAAGAGCTGCACGCGCCCTACGACCGCATCCACCTGGGTGCCGTGGTCAAGGGCGAGGAGGGCGACGAGCTCGCCCTGCGCGACGCCGCCTGGTACGCCGATCACGGGATCCGACTGCGGGTCAAGGATCGCGTGGTCGAGGTCGACCGTGAGGCGCGCGTGGTGCGCACCGAGACGGGCTCGATCGTCGAATACGACCGCCTCGTGATCGCCACCGGCGGCGCGCCATTTCGGCCGCCGATCCCCGGAATCGAGCACTCGGGCGTGGTCGCGTACCGCACGCGCGAGGATGCCGAGGAGATCGCGCGGCGCGCCGAGGTGGGCGCGCGCGTCGTGGTCGCTGGCGGCGGGCTGCTCGGGCTCGAACTCGCGCGCGGGCTGATCGCCCGCGGCTGCGCCGTCGACGTCATCGAGATGGGGCCTCGGCTCTTGCCGCGCCAGCTCGACGCAGAAGGGGCGGCCGTGCTCGAACGCGCGATCCGGTCCTTCGGGATCGGGCTGCATCTGCTTGCACGCGTCGACGACATCGAGCGCCGCGAGGACGAGAAGACCGTCACGCTGAGCGACGGTCGGCGACTGCCGGCCGATCTCATCGTGCTCGCCGCGGGGATCCGGCCGCGGGACGACCTGGCGCGCGCCGCCGGCGTCGCGTGCGACGATCGCGGCGGCATCCTGGTCGACGATCACCTCGCGACGTCGGATCCGCACATCGATGCCATCGGCGAGTGCGTGCGCCACCGCGACCAGACCTATGGCCTGGTCGCGCCCTGCTACGAGATGGTCGAGTCTTGGATCGCGCGGATGGACGGCGAGACCCGCCCGTTCGAAGGCGCCGTCTCTTCGGCTCGTCTCAAGATCGACGAGATCGACGTGGCCGCCGTGGGCGATTCGCTCGCCGAGGGCGTGGGCGTCTCGGCCCTCAGCTGGGTGCGCGACGACGAGTATCGCCGGATCGTCTTGCGCGAAGGCCGCATCGTCGGCGCGATCGCCGTCGGCGCCGGCTCCGAGTTTCCGCGGCTTCAAGAGGCCGTATCGGAGGGGGCCCGGGTCCGCGCCTGGCAACGCCGCCGATTCGACCGCACCGGCCGGCTCTGGGCCGACGGGGCCGAGAAGCCCATTGCCCAGTGGCCCGATGCGGCCGTCGTCTGTACCTGCACGGGCGTCACCTGCGGCGCGCTGCGCGCAGCCCAGGCGCGCGGTGCGTGCTCTTCTGTGGCGCTCAGTGAAGAGACGGGCGCGGCTTCGGTCTGCGGGAGCTGCGAGCCGCTGCTCGAAGCGTTGGCGGGCGAGCGCGCCGACAGCCGACGCCGGGGGGCCGGCTGGGGTCTCGGTCTGGCGGGCGTCGCCGGGCTCGTCGGGGTGCTCCTGTTCGGCGCGTTCGATCCGATTCCGATGTCGACGTCGCTCGAGACGGGGCCGGGGATCGACTGGATCTGGCGCGACGCCACCGCGAAGCAGATCAGCGGCTTCACGCTCGTGGGGGTCGTCCTCGCGAGCCTGATCTTCTCGATTCGCAAGCGCATCGGTCGGTTCAAGATCGGCTCGGTATCGGGTTGGCGTGTGGCCCACGCGACGATGGGCGTCGCCACGCTGGGCCTGCTCGTTGCGCACACGGGGTTCCGACTCGGGTCGAATCTCAATCAGGTGCTGATGCTCTGCTTCCTCGCGGCGGCGCTGCTCGGCGCGCTCGCCGGTCTGGTGACCTGGCTCGAGCGCCGGATGTCGCCGGAGTGGGGAGGGGTATTGCGTCGTGGATGGACCGCGGCGCACGTGTTCGTCGTCTGGCCGCTGCCGGTGCTCACCGCCGCGCACGTCCTGGCGGTCTACTTCTACTGAGGAGAGCGAAGCCGCGTGGCGGGGAAGCTTTGGATCTGGTCCATCGGATCGGCCGTCGCCGCCGGGGCACTCGCAATGCTGATGTTCGAGCCGCAGATTCTCGAAGGCGCTCCCATCGAACGCACGGTCTTCCTGCCCGGAGAGACGACCGATGGGCACTACCAGATCGAGCTCGCCTGCGACGCGTGCCACACCGATTCGTTCGGTGATCTGACCACGATGCAGGACGCCTGCGTCGAATGTCACGGCGCTGAGCTGAAGCTCGTCGACGATTCGCATCCGCAGCGCAAGTTCACCGATCCGCGCAACGCCGACCGGGTCGAATCCCTCGACGCGCGTTGGTGTGTGACGTGTCACCAGGAACATCGCCCCGAGTTGACCTCGACGATGGGACTCAGCCTGCCGGGTGACTACTGCTACCGCTGCCACGAAGACGTCGGTGAAGAGCGGCCGACTCACGCGGGCCTGCCCTTCGACGGCTGCGCGGCCTCGGGATGTCACAACTTTCATGACAACCGCGCGCTCTACGAAGACTTCCTGGTCGACCACCGCGACGAGCCAAGGCTCGCGGTCGATCCGAGAACGCCGGAACGCGGGCTGCTCGCGTGGGCGCGTGCGCAGGGCCATGCCGGCCCCCGGCCGCTGCTCGCCGTCGACGCAGACGCCCCGCCCGATCTCGATGGGCGCGACGACGCCGTCGCCGACTGGCTGGGCACCTCGCACGCCGAGGCCGGCGTCAACTGCAACGCCTGTCATGCGCCGGCCGGCGCGGCCTGGGCGGATCAACCCGCGCCCGCAGCCTGCGCCGAGTGCCACCAGTTCGAGCACGACGGTTTTGGCGCGGGCCGCCACGGAATGCGGCTCGCCGCCGACCTGCCGGCCATGACGCCGGGGCAGGCACGGCTCCCGATGCATGCCGATGCGGCCGAGGCCGAGCTCGGCTGTCAGTCGTGTCACGGCGCCCATGGCTACGACACGCGCACGGCCGCGGCCGAGGCGTGCCTCGAATGCCACGCCGACGAACACAGTCGTGCCTGGGAGGCGTCTTCGCACGGTGCACTCTGGGTGGCCGAGCAGAGCGGCGCCGGCGCGCCCGGCACGGGGGTCTCGTGCGCGACCTGCCACCTGCCGCGCATCGATCACGAAGGCGGCATCCGCGTCGCCCACAACCAGAACGACACGCTGCGGCCCGGCGACAAGATGATTCGCCCGGTCTGCCTCGACTGTCACGGGCTCGGCTTCGCCCTCGATGCGCTGGCCGACCCCGAACTCGCCGCGACGAACTACGACGGTCCGCCTTCGGTCACCGTCGACAGCATCCATTTCGCGACCGTGCTCCGTTGGGAGCTCGAAGGGAAGCCCCCGCCCTGGCAGGAAAACCAAACCAAAGGAAGGCAAGAGGAGAGCAAGTGATGAAGTTCGGCACGATCGGTGCGTTGGGCCTGGCGTTGTGCATCGGCCTGACGGGTGTCGGGTGTCAACCGTCCAACGCGAGCAGCGGCGGAGGAGGCGTCGAGCCGCAACAGATGGCCGACGCCTTGCACGCTGTGATGGAATCGGACCGCACGGTCTACACGCGCAACGTCGTCAACCGGCTCGCGAAGGAGCAGGGTGTGATCAAGGCGAGTGAGCACTGGAAGGAGGAGCCTGCGCTGCCGTTGCCCGCCCAGATGTTCCGGATGGGCGCCGAGATGGTGGCCGAGAAGGAGCCCGGTTTCTCGTATTCGCTGCTTTCGATCTGGCCCATCAACAAGCAGAACGCACCGCGCACAGACGTCGAGAAGGCGGGGCTCGTGTACGTCGCGGACAACAAGGGTCAGAACTTCTACGCCGAGGAAACCCTCGGCGGGCAGAAGTACTTCACCGCGGTCTACGCCGACACGGCTGTCGCCCCCGCGTGCGTCAGCTGCCACAACGAGCACAAGGACACCCCCCGCGACGACTTCGCCCTGGGCGACGTGATGGGCGGCGTGGTGATCCGGATCCCCGTCGGCTCGTGAGACCCACCGCGAGGAGGAAGCAGGCCAAGGGAGGCGCGCGCGCAGAGGGTCTGCGCGCGCGCCTGGTCGCGGCCGCGGCACTCTGCGTCGTCTTGCTCGGTTGCTCCGGCGCCGAAGAGCCGCCGCCGAGCGACGGCTTCACGGTGTTGAGTCAGCCCGCCGCCAAGGCGAAGCCGGCGCTGCCCGATCCCGGGCTCTGGGAGACGCCGGTCGACGATCCGCTTCTCGAAGCGGGCCGCGTCACGTGGACGGGTACGTGCATCGACTGTCACTCGACCGGTCTCGGCGGCGCGCCGCTGATCGGCAACGAAGCGCTCTGGTCGCCGCGCGTGGCTCAGGGCCTCGACGTGCTCGTCGAGCACGCGACCCAGGGCTTCTACGGCAAGGTGGGCGAGATGCCCGCCCGCGGCGGCAACGCCGACCTGAGCGACGACGAGGTGCGCGCAGCGGTGCAGTTCATGGTTTCGAAGGTCGGCGTGACCCAGGGCGGGTGAGGGTGCCCGGGGCGAGCGCGACCTCTACTGCCCGGCCTCTCGAAGGTCGCGCCGATAGGTGTCGAGCGCATTGATGAACGTCGGGGGATCCGCCGGCTTCGAGAGCGAGATGCGCTTGCGCTTGTAGTCGATGCGAACCTTGAACGGGCCGAAGGCGTCATAGCCGACGATGGCACCGCCTGGGACGTTCATGGGCGACTTGGACTCGATCAGGATCGGCGTTGGAGGCACCTCGACGCCGCCCAATCGCAGCGATTCAGGCTCGTACACGCGGCTCTGGGCGTCGCCGAGGACGTAGCCGATGGGCACCGTCTCCAGCAGGGCCTCCTTCGAGACGCCCGCCGCCTTGGCGTTCTTCTTGGAGACCAGCACGAACGGCGCACCGGTATCGAAGAGTGCGTGGAAGTCGTGGCCATCGAGCTCGACCGGAACGACGATGCGCGTGCCGCTGCGCTTGAATGGCAGGACGTGCACGTCGGGCGAAGGATGCGTTTCGGGGATGGAATAGGCCTTCGCGTCCCAGAAGCGCACGACCCGGCGCGGATAGTCGATCTCGAGGACGTAGTCGTCGAGGAAGTCGCTGCCGAGCACCCCGAACTCGAAGCTCCCCCCCTGCACGCCGGTGTCACTGGCACGCGTGTCGACCCAAAAGAGCAGGTCGCGACCGAGCCGGGTCCTCTGTCGGTAGGGTGAGCTCTTGTGCGGGCGCACGTTGACGCCCAGGTTGCGCGCCATCCGTGGCGTGATGATGCTGGTACTGGCTCCGGTGTCCAACATGAGCAGGAAGGGTTTGCGCCCCTCCGGTGCGAGATCGAGCAGCACCCGGCTGAGCGGGGTCGACGCGTGGAACGGGATCTCGCCGATCAGCGCCTCGGTCGGCGGCTCGCCGTCGGGTGTCGGCGCAGGCGTCTGGGGGCGGGCGAGCGCGCCGCCTGGCCAGAACACCAGCAGGCCGGCCACGGCCAGGCACAGACGAAGCCCCGACAGGCAGTCGGCGTGGGTGCGCAGGGGCACGGCGATCCCTCTCCGGTGAGGCGCAGGCGAAAGAGGCGGGGCAAGGGAACCAGAATCCCAGGGGATAGCGCATGCGGAATGGCGAGGGGGCGCATGCGGGGGCGCGCACACGGCGTGGCCCTCAGCCGTGAGAGCGCCGCCCGGCGCGCTAGCGTCGCGGCATGGATCCCGAAACCATCGTGCGCGACTTCTGTGCCGCGTTCGCCCGACAGGATGCCGAGGAGCTGCTCGGATTCTTTGCGGACGACGCGGTCTACCACAACATTCCGTTCGACCCGGCCGTGGGGCGAGACGCCATCGCTGCCACGCTCAACATGTTCATCTCGGACGACAGCGAAGGCAGCTTCGAGCTGCTGCACATCGCCGTGAACGGTTCGGTCGTCATGACCGAGCGCGTCGATCGCGTCACCATGCAGGGCAAGCTCGCCGAGCTGCCGGTGATGGGGACGTTCGAGGTCAACGACGCGGGCAAGATCACGGCTTGGCGCGACTACTTCGACGTTGGCATGCTGATGAGCCAGGTGAACGGCTGACCGAGCCATCGGTGGAGGTGCGCGTCATGTCGGATGCAGTGCCCGTCCTGGTCGAGGAGCAGCGCGGTGACGTTCGGCTCTTGCGGCTGAACCGGCCCCAGAAGAAGAACGCGCTCTCGAACGAGCTGGGCTGGGGCCTCGTGCGCGCCTTCGAGCGCGCCGCCCACGACGACGCGGTGCGCGCGATCGGCATCACCGGCGCGGGCGACGCTTTCTGCTCGGGTGTCGATCTCGCGATCGGCGGGGACGAAGCGCCCGAGCTCTCGCCGGCCGAGGAAGCGGTCGACGACCTCAGCTGGATCGGGCGGTTCCCGATGACGATTCGGATCGGCTGCGACAAACCGGTCATCGCCGGCGTGAACGGCATCGCGATCGGCGCCGGGCTGTCGCTCGCGATGTGCGCCGACATGCGGATCGCGAGTTCGAGCGCGCGCTTTCATCCGGGCTACGCCCGGGCGGGCACCTCGCCCGACGGAGGGCTCGCGTGGACGCTGCCCCAGGCCGTGGGGCACGAGCGTGCGATGCGATTTCTGCTCGAGCAGGCGTTCCTGTCGGCGGATGCGGCGCACGAGATCGGGCTGGTGGGCGAGGTCGTCCCGGCCGAGGCCTTCGAGGGGCACTTCATCGAGTACTGCGAGCGCATGGCCGCCGTCGCGCCGATCGCGGCGCGCCAGACGAAACGGCTGGTCACCCGGGTCGGGCTCCCGCGCGACATCGAGTCGCATCTGCGCGACGAGCTCAGCTACGCGGTGCGCGGGCTGCGCAGCGAAGACGGCGTCGAGGCCGTGAAGGCGATCATGGAGAAGCGCTCGCCGAAGTTCAGCGGTCGCTAGACCACCCGGGCGGGGCCGCGCGTGCCGGCTTCAGATCGGCCGATCGCCCTCGACGACCACCCGCCACATCTCTCTTCGGTCGCCGCGGTAATCGTTCAGCGCGAAGTGCTGGGTCGAGCGATTGTCCCAGAGCGCGAGCGTGCCCGGTGCCCACTTGAGCCGGGTGACGAAGGCGTCGTTCACGACGTGCTGGATCAGCTTGTTGAGGAGCGGCCGCGCCTCATCATCGCTGCGACCGACCAGCCCGACGGTGAACGCGAGGTTCACGTAGAGAATCTTCTCGCCCGTCTCGGGGTGGGTGCGCACGACCGGATGCGCGGTGCGCCCGGTCGCAGCCTCCATGTTCTGGGTCTTCGTCCCCGAAGCTGCGCCCGTCGCGCGCTTCTCGTAGGCCCCGCCCGGGCCGTACACGTGCTCGGCACTGTGCTCGGCCTGGAGCCCGTCGATCTCGGCCTTCACTTCGTCGGGCAGCGCGTCGTAGGCGAGCACCGCGTCGGCGAGCAGCGTGTCGCCGCCTTCGTCGGGCGTCTCGACCGCGTAGAGGAGGGTGCCCATGGCGGGCGCTTCGTAGAAGCTGACCTCGGAATGCCACGCGCCGCCGAAGTTCTGCTTCTCGTCCGCCTCCTTCACGATCGGAATGACCTCGGGCACGCCTTCCATGGCCTCGATGAAGGGGTGCACGTCTAGGCGGCCAAAGAGCTGGCCGAGATCGCGCAGGTGTTCGGGCGAGAGCTTCTGATCGCGAAAGACGAGCAGCCGGTGGTCGAGCAGCGCGGCGCGCAGCGCATCGGCCGTCGGCGCGTCGATCGACTGGGCGAGATCGAGATCGGTGACTTCGACGCCGAAGGCACCATCGAGGGGGCGGGTCTGCATCGGCTCCTCCAGCGTGACTGTGGCACGGGCTCGCGCACGGCCGAGGCTACATCGGCCGCCTGCGTGGTGCTCGACTCGAGCGGCACGGCGCCAAGTTGTCCGGAACGGGCGTTCACGCGGGCGAATCGATCGAGGGACGGAAGGTGGGCGATCGGCGCGCGCGCGTCGCTTGTTCGAACGCGTGGGCGTAGCCCAGGAGCTTCGCCTCCTGGTAGGCGTCGGCAAAGAAGGAGAGCGCGACGGGGAGCCCGTGGAACTGACCGGCCGGGACGCTGATGTGCGGATAGCCGGCCATGGCCGCGGGCGAAGAGCAGCCCCCTTCGATGCGGTCGCCGCAGAGCGGGTCGATCTTCCAGGCCGGCATGCCGTCGGTG
The DNA here is from genome assembly GCA_965250285.1 of Myxococcota bacterium. Lineage (GTDB taxonomy): Bacteria > Myxococcota_A > UBA9160 > UBA9160 > UBA4427 > CAYYSY01. The sequence goes on along the minus strand of OZ252299.1, from coordinate 2,144,410 downwards.
GGCGCCACGATGGCGTCGAGGCGGTGGTCGCGCAGCACGCGGTCGATGCCGTCGGTGCGCGCCAGGCGATGACATTCCCGCTTTGCATCGAGGTAGGCCGGTTCGTCGAGCCCGCCCTTGGAAACGGCCCGCTCGAGCAGCTCCTGCTGGAAGAAGGGCATGACCCGCTCGGCGTGCGACCGATTGAAGTCGATCAGCGCGTCGAGGGAGCGTACCGGGCTGAGCGGGTGCTCTGACAGATACCGGTTCAGCCCGGCCTTCATTTCGTACAGGCAGAGCTCGAGCTCGGCCTCACCGAAGAGCGGCACCGCAGACCCGAGGGCGGGGTCGACGATCTCTGCACCGAGATCGGCGAGCACTCGGATCGCATCGTCGATGACGGCGTCGACGCCCGAGTGCGTCCCCATCAGGTCGCGCGCGACCCCGATCCGCGCACCGTGCAGTGCATCGACGCGCAGCGCACCGCGATAGTCGGTTGGCCGGGTGGGTGCTGCATGAGTGGCGGCATCACGGGGGTCGAGGCCCGCGATCGCGTTCAGCACGCAGGCGACGTCGCGCACCGACCGGCCGATCGGCCCGGCCGTGTCCTGTGTCGCAGCGACACCGATCATCCCCGATCGACTCACGAGCCCGACGGTGGGCTTCAATCCCACGACGCCATTGATCGACGCCGGTCGAACGATCGAGCCATCGACCTCCGCGCCGATCGCGACGGTACACAGCCCGGCCGCGACGGCCACGGCCGAACCGGAGCTCGAGCCCGAGGGGCTGCGATCGAGTCCGTGCGGGTTGCGGACCTGCCCGCCTCGACTGCTCCACCCGCTGCAGGCTCGCGTCGAGCGCATATAGCCCCACTCACTCATGTTGGTCTTGCCGAGGATCACGGCGCCGGCCGCGCGCAGCCGCTCGGCGACGAAAGCGTCGCGGGCCGCGATGTTGCCCACGAGGGCCAACGAGCCGGCGGTGGTCATCATGTCGTCTGCGGTATCGAGGCTGTCCTTGAGCAGGACTGGGACGCCGTGCAGCGGGCTACGGGCGCCCGACTCGGCGCGTTCGCGATCGAGCCGCTCGGCGATCGGCACCGCGTCCGGGTTCACCTCCATGACCGAACACAGCGAGGGGCCGGCGCGATCGATGCGGTCGATCCGGTCGAGGAACGTCTCGCACAGAGAGGCGGAGGAGAGCTCGCCCCGTTCGATGCCGACTTGCAACTCGGCGATGTCGAACTCTTCGAGCATGAGGCCCCCGTTGGTTGCGTCGAGACGACAGCCTACCAGGGCCCGGCCAGCATCGAGCGCGCGCGGTCGGCTCTACACCCGGAGGCGGCTGTGGGGGGCGCGCCGCTTCTCAACCGATGCCCAGTCGCTTCATCTTCTTGTAGAGGCCCTCGCGCGTGATTCCGAGGCGCCGCGCCGTGCGCGCACGACGCCCGGCATTTCGGTCGAGTGCGTCGCGGATCAGGCCCGCTTCGATCCGGTCGAGGGCCTGTGTGAGCGTCTCGGCGTCGTCGAGACCGTCGGCCAGTCGAGCGGTTTGGTCGTGGGCTGGACCGACGCTCTGCGGATCGCGGCGAAGCGCCGGCGACAGGCGCCGCGCCGTGATGAGCTCGCCCGGCGCCGCGAGCGCGAGCACGCGCTGCATCTCGTTCTCGAGCTCGCGCACGTTGCCGGGCCAGTCGTGCCGTTCGAGCAGCGAGAGCGCGCGGGGCGAGAGCGCGCAGCCTGGTCGTCCGTCGCGTTCGCCATGTTTCGACAGAAAGTGCGCCGCGAGGCGGGCCACGTCGCTGCGTCGCGCGCGCAGCGGCGGCAGCTCGATCGTGAGCACGGCGAGCCGGTAGAAGAGATCCTCACGAAATCGCCGCGCCTCGATCTCGCGGCCCAGGTTGCGATGCGTGGCCGCAACGATCCGAACGTCGACGGATCGCGGTCGGTCGCCGCCCACGGGCAGCACTTCGCGCTCCTGAAGCACGCGCAGCAGGCGCGCCTGCAGCGCGGCGCTCGTCTCGCCGATCTCGTCGAGAAAGACGGTGCCGCCGGTGGCGCGTTCGAAGAGGCCCACGCGGTCGCGGTCGGCGCCGGTGAACGCACCGCGGCGGTGGCCGAAGAGCTCGCTCTCGAGCAGGGTGTCGGCGAACGCCGCGCAGTTCACGGCCACGAAGGCGGCGGCGCGACGCGGGCTCTGGGCGTGGATGCGGCGCGCGACGATCTCTTTGCCCGAGCCTGTCTCGCCGAGTACGAGCACCGGGGCCGGCGAGCCGGCGGCGCAGCCGATCGCCTGCTCGACCGCCTGGATGGCCCGGCTCGATCCCACGAGCTCGGGGCCCGCTTCGCGGGACGGCGCGCCCCTCTGCGCGGGCGGTCGCCGGGGGTGCTGCAGCAGTGACTCGATCGCCGCCAACAGCCGCGGCATTGCGGTGTCGCCGCTCCCCTCGATGTCGAGCACCCGCGGCGCGCCGGCAGCGGCGAGACGGGCTCGCTCGCCTCCACCGGGCGCCGCGCGCAACGCCAGGACGGGTGCGTCGACTTCGGCCCGGTCGAGCGTCTCGAGGGCCGTGCGGGCCGCGGCTGCGGGTCTCGCGGCGTCGCCGAGGACGATGGCGTCGAGGGCGAGGGGCGGGGTTTCCTTCAGGGCCTCGACGCTCTCGACCCAGACGACGTCGAGCGTCGGCGCATCGAGTACGCCGAGGGCGGCGAGCTCGTCGGCGGGGCCGATCCAGAGCAGGGTGCGAATCGGGGGCATGGCCTTCCTTTCGAGTCGAGCGCGGCGTGTGGCCTCGGGGCGACACGCTGCCAGGCCTCGCGTTCACGGTGCAGTGCTGCGCGGTGTCCGGTGGTGACGAGCTGCGAGCGAATGCGGTGCCCGGAGTGCTCGGCGGTGGTCGACTCTTCAGGAAGCGTCTCGCTCGAGACGGGTGTTACGCTCCTTCGATCCCGGTCGGACACCGGTGAGAGAGAGGATGAGTCGGATGCAGGGATCCCTACGAGCCTTCGTGGCGTGCGCGGCGGCACTCGTGTTCGCGACGTGGGCGCTCGGCTGCGACGCCGATCGCGAGACCGCGGCCGCGCGGCTTCACGCGGCCGCTGTCGTAATCGACACCCACTCCGACACCACGCCGCGCTTCGAGGACCCGACCTGGCAATTCGACGAGCGGCATGATGCATCCGATGGCGACATGGATCTGCCGCGCATCCGCGAAGGCGGTCTCGACGTCGAGTTCTTCGCGATCTACATGGGCCCCACCGAAGGAGACGGAACCGCGATCAAGAAAGCGCTCGTGCGCATCGACGCCGTGCGCGAGATGGCGCGGCGCCACGCCCCCGACGTCGTGCTGGCCACGAGCGTCGACGAGATTCGCAGCGCGGTGTCGGCGGGGCGCTTCGTCGCGCTGATGGGGATCGAGGGCGGCCACATCATCGAAGACAGCCTGCCCGCCCTGCGCATGTTTCACGAGCTGGGCGTGCGCTACATGACGCTCACGCACTCGTTCCACACGAACTGGGCCGACTCGGCGGGCACGCGAGACGACGTCGAGCCCGAGCACGGGGGGCTCACGCCGTTCGGCCGTGAGGTCGTCGCCGAGATGAACCGGCTGGGCATGATGGTCGACGTCTCGCACGTCTCCGACGACACGTTCTGGGACGTGCTCGAGGTGTCACAGGCGCCGGTCCTGGCCTCGCATTCCTCGGCGCGCGCCATTGCCGATCACCGACGCAACATGAGCGACGAGATGCTCGAGGCGCTGGCCGCGCAGGGGGGCGTCGTGATGATCAACTTCTACCCCGCCTACATCGACGAAGACACCAGCGTCGAGACGAAGGCGTGGTATGCGCGCAATGGCGAAGAGATGAAGCGGATCTTCGGCGAGCTGCCCGACGGTCCGGAGCGGCGCGCGGCGTACCGCGCGCTGGTGGCGCAGGATCCGGCGCCCCAGGTCTCACTCGACGTGCTGCTCGACCACTTCGATCACGCGATCGCCGTCGCCGGCGCGGATCACGTGGGCATCGGTGCTGACTGGGACGGTGTCCCCTCGATGCCCGAGGGCATGGAGGACGTGTCGAAGCTGCCTGCGCTCACGCGGGGGCTGCTCGATCGAGGGCATTCGCAGGCGACCGTGCGCAAGGTGCTCGGTGAGAATCTGTTGCGCATGATGGCCGAGGTCGAAGAGGTATCGCGCCAGCTGAACGCACCCGAAGGCGGGCAGGGTGCCTGAGCCGGTGCGGCGCTAGCCGCGCAGCTCACTCACTTCGAACTCGGCGCCGAGGCCCTCGAGCGCTTGGTTTGCGAGCCGATGCGCCTCTTCGTCGTCGCGGAGCCGCTCGAGCAGCGCGTGCGCTTCGATCTCGCTCGCCGACGCGTGCGCCTCGTTGTGCCCGAGCACGAACCACCGATCTTCGTGCGTCTCGACGCGGTACGGCCCTTCGAGCGGCACGCACTCGTGATTGCGGAGCACCAGGAAGGGACGGGTGGGCATGGGGTTCCTCGTTCGACGGACCGATTCTAACAGCACGGGATGCCGGTCGGGCTCGGGTGAAACGGATTGCGGCGGGCGCCGCTGGGCGGGCGCCGGGCGGGCGGGATGCGCAGGGGACAAGCAGCGAATGTGCAGGTCGGTCGCCCGGCAAAACGGCGCGCGTCAGCCCCGCCGAAGCACCTCGACCCCGTCGCCGCGCTGAACGATCACGGCGTCGGCCATACCGACGAACAGCCCGGTGCCGAGCACACCCGGGATGTCGAGCAGGGCGCGGTCGAGCGCCGCAGGGTCGTCGATCGGGCCGACCTCGGCGTCGAGGATCAGGTTGCCATTGTCGGTGCGCACCGAGGCGCCGCTCTCGTCGAGCCGTTCGATGCCCTTGCAGCCGAGGTTGACCATGCGGCGCTGCACGAGGGCGCGCGCAAAGGGCACGACCTCGACCGGCAGCTTGCCGCGTTGGCCGAGCTGGTCGACCAGCTTCTCGTCGCCGACCAGGATGTAGAGCCGGTCGCTGGACGCTGCGACGATCTTCTCTCTGACCAGCGCCGCGCCGTAGCCCTTGATCACGTCGAGGTTGGGGTCGACCTCGTCGGCCCCGTCGAAGGTGGCGTCGAGCTGCCCTGCCTCCTCGAGCGTGAGCAGCGGGATCCCGACCTCGCGCGCCAGCGCTTCGGTCGCATCGCTCGTCGCGACGCCGCGCACCGAGAGGCCGCCGGCGACGCGGGCGCCGAGCGCACGCACGAACGCGGCCGCGGCCCGCCCGGTGCCGAGGCCGAGCGTCTGGCCGTCTTCGACGAACTCGAGGGCGGCCTGGGCGCTGGCTTCCGGTCCGGCCGTTTCGCTCACGCCTGCGTCTCGCTGACCTGCAGGCGCTTCTTCTCGACCGCTTCGAGCAGCTGGTCGAAGGCGTCGACGAAGAGCTGGCAGCCCTGGGTGAGCAGCTCGCCGGTGATGGCGTCGAGCGAGATGCCGACCTCGGCGAGCTTGCCGAGGGTTGCGTTCGCGTCGGAGAGCCGTGCATCGAAGTCGTCGCCGAGGGCGTTGGTCACGGTGCCCGTGTTCTTGAACGCCTCGAAAGTCGCGGCCGGCACGGTGTTCACCGTGTCGGGGCCGATGAGCGTATCGACGTAGAGCGTCGCCGAGAGGTCGGGGCTCTTCGTGCCCGTGCTCGCCCACAGCACGCGCTGGGGCAGGGCGCCCTGGTCGGCGAGCGCCTGCCAGCGCGCGCCGGCGACGGTGTTGCGGTAGCTCTCGTAGGCCTTGACGGCGTTCGCGATGGCGACGTGCCCGATCAGCGATTCGAGCAGGGCCTTGTCGTCGCCACTCGGATCGTCTGCCAGTTTGGCGTCGACCTGTTTGCCGACCGCCGCGTCGATGCGGCTCACGAAGAAGCTCGCGACGCTCGCCACCTGGCTCGCGTCATGGCCGGCCGCGACCCACTGCTCGAGCCCCGAGATGTAGGCTTCGTGCACGTCCTCGTATGCCGACACCGCGAAGAGCAGCGTCACGTTGACGTTGATGCCGGCCGCGATGAGGCGCTCGATGGCCGGGACGCCCTCGGGCGTGGCCGGCACCTTGATCATGACGTTCGGGCGCGCGACCGCGGCGTGCAGGCGCTCGGCTTCGGCGACCGTGCCCTCGGTGTCGAACGCGAGGTGCGGAGAGACTTCGAGGCTGACGAAGCCGTCGGCGCCGCCGGTGGCGTCGTAGACCGGTCGCAGCACGTCGCAGGCGAGCTGGATGTCTTGAATCGCCACGGTCTCGAAGGCCGACTTGGCGTCGGCCACACCATGGCGGGTCGCGGCGGCCAGCGCCGGGTCGTAGTCGCTCGTGCCGGCGATGGCCTTCTCGAAGATCGCGGGGTTCGACGTCACGCCGAGCACGCCGTCCTCTTCGACGAGGCGGCGCAGCTCGCCCGAGAGCAGCAGGTCCCGGCTGATGAAGTCGAACCAAAGGCTCTGGCCGTACTTCTGCACCTCGATCTGGGGGCGTTCGGGGTTGGACATGGTGGGGCGGTTCTCCTCGGATCGGTCACGGTCGCGTCGCCGGCGCGCACGGGTGTCGGCGGTCGGGGGCGATGGGGTGGCGTGCACGGGTGCGGGGGGTGCCGGCCTCATGATCGCCCGCCGCGCCGGGTCGCGCGACCCCTGGGCCTGGTGCGGCACGGGGTGGCGCCCGTCACGGAAGGGGCACACGTTCCCGGGTCGGGTCGGCGGAGCTGCCGGCTCGCGAGGCGCGCCTGCGGGCCGGATGCGCGCGGTCTCGAACTAGAACGCCAGTTCGATTCAGGAATCTCGCCGATGACCGAAGAGTAGCGGCAGGGCGGCCTGATCGCGGCGCGCCCATTTCGCTCACCAGGAGATCCCCATGCGCCTTGCCCACCGCACCGCCCACATCGTCGTGATCCTCGCGGCGACCCTTGTCGCGACCGTGGCCGTTTCGACGCTGACCGCGTCGCGCGCCGAGGCGGCCAGCCTCGGGCTGTACTTCGACTACGCCGTCGGCCCGACCGATCCCGACGCGATTCTCCTGTTTGGCCAGCAGTACGACACGAAGCGCATCGGCGCTGGGCTCGCTGTCGACACCGCCGTCGCGAAGGACAAGCTCTTCAACTACCGCATGAACCTCGGCTACGAGAATCTTCGCGAGGAGTTCAACGGCTTCGAGTTCGCCCGTTTCAACCAGGGCAGCTTCGAGAACATCTTCGGCTTCGGGTTCTACCGCTCGAAGCTGATGCGGGTCTGGATCGGCCCCTCGCTGCGCGTGGCTGCCGGCGTGATGACCCAGGATTCCGCTCTTGGTGGCGGTCTCGTCGGTCGCATCGCCAACTTCACTGCGGGCGGCGGGCTCTCGGCTGGTATCAATGTGCATACGGGCAACATCGGCTCCGCCGCGTTCACGATCGGCTATCAGGCCGCCTACCAGGGGCGGGGCTTCACGGGGGACGCCGTCGGCGTTCCCTCCTACCTGAGCGGCTTCGATCAGCGCATCAACTTCAACTTCGCGTACTTCTTCCGGGGCAAGGGCGACCGCTACGAGAAGGATTGACGGGGGGCGGTTCAGCCGCCATGCACCTTCCAGAACCGGTCGAATGCCCCGCAGTCGAGCGCCTCGAGCTTGCGCGGCGCCTTCGGGCGCCCCTCGACGGGCACGGCCCGCTGGCCTTCGAAGCTGCGGTCGATCGTGCCGTCGAAGTCGGCGTCCTCGTCCTGACGCACCATCCGGTCGCCCTCGAAGTGCTGCACGACATCGGGTCGGCCGTCGTCGTTCGTGTCGAGCTCGAGCCGGATCCGCACGCCGCCCTCGTAGATCTCGCGCTGGTCGGCCCGGCCGTCGCCGTCGCTGTCGAGCCGGCTCTCGCGCAGCGCATCGCCGTCGCGCAGCAGCGCCAGCTCGAGGCGGCCGTCGCCGTCGGCATCGAGGCACTGGCGCAGCTCGCCCCCCGACGCGTCGAGATGGATCTTCATGAAGGGTCGATTCGATCCCTTCTTGACGAGCTCCTGCGTGCGGATGTTGAGATCGCCGTCGAAGCCGACGAGCAGGTTCGCGCGCCCGTCGCCGGTCGTGTCCTTCGCCTGGCGTGACACCTTCTTGCCCTTGTAGTAGCGCCAGGTATCGGTCTGGCAGTTGCCCGACGTGTCGCGCTCGTCGGCCACAACGTTGCCCTGGCCGTCGAGCCAGCTGGTGACGTCGAGGCAGCCGTCGCCCGTCGTATCCTCGGCGACCTTCTGGGCGACGCCGTCGTCGAAGTGCACGACGAAGTCGACCTCGCCGTCCCGGTTCTTGTCCTCGCGCCGCCGGATGATCACCGCCTTCTCGTCGTTCTCGATCCAGACGTCGACCTGGCCGTCGCCGTCGCTGTCGAGTTCGGTCGAACGGTGCATACCGGCCTCGAAGATCTGGGCCAGCTCGAAGGTGCCGTCGCCGTCGCGATCCTCTTCGATGCGGGCCGTCTCGCCGGCATCGTCGTACACGATGACGATGTCGGCGCGGCCGTCGTCGTCGCGATCTTCGGTCTGACGCGCTTTGCGGCCGCCGCTGAAGACGAGCACGACCTCGGGTGTGCCGTCGCCGTCGACGTCGGTCCGGGTCTGGCCGATGGCGCCGTCCGCGAAAGAGCTGGTCGTGTCGAAGCGCCCGTCGAAGTTCGAGTCGCTGCGCTCGCCGGTCTGCACACCCGCGAGATAGGTGCGCTCGACGTCGAATTGCCCGTCGTGGTTCGTGTCGAAGCGCTCGCGTTTCGGCTGGCCCGCTGCGTCCAGCTCGACGACCTGGTCGGGCTCGCCGTCGGCGTTCGTGTCGCGGCTCTGGCTCACCGCGGCGTCGTTCTCGAAGACGATGACGGTGTCGAAGCGCCCGTCGCCGCTTCGGTCGAGCTCCTGCTGCGCGCGCGCGCCCTCGGTGAACGTGGTCACGATGTCGAAGACGCCGTCGGCTCGGGTGTCGCGCTCCTCCTTCGTGCGCTGGCCGGCCTCGAAGTGGGTGCGAACGTCGAACTGGCCGTCGCCCGTCGAGTCGCGCTCGGCCAGCACGACGCGGCCCTCGGCGTCGAGCTCGCCGCGGACGTCGCGCACGTCGGCGAAGAACGTCGTTTCTTCGTAGCGGGCGGGCAGCCCGTTCTCGAACGTGACCCAGCGGTCGGGTTGGCCGTCGGCGTTGCGATCTTCCTCGAGGCGCAGGGGCACACCCGACGCGTCGTGAAATCGGCGCTGGTCGCGCACCCCGTCGCCCGTCGTGTCCCGCTCGACGACGTCGAGCTCTCCCGTGTCGACGTGAAAGGTGATCCAGGTGTCGACGACGCCGTCGTCCGATCGGTCCTCGGTGCGCGAGACGAGACGCCCCTCGAGGTCGTACACGTTCTCGAGCTCATGGTCGCCGTCGCCATCCTCGTCGATCTGGACGCGGGCGAGTCTCGACGTCGCGCCGCCTTCGATGGCTTCGTAGATCTCGATCCGCTCGGCCCGGCCATCGGCGTCGGCGTCGATCTCGCGGCGGTCCATGCGCCCATCCACGAACGTCGCCTGCGCCTCGAAGTGGCCGTCGAAGTCGCCATCGAGCGCCTCGGTGGCGGCGCGTTCTTCGGCGTCGAACGTGTACCGCGCGTCGACCCGTCCGTCGGCGTTGCGATCTTCGGTTTGCTCGAAGCGGCGGCCCTCGACGAAGACGATCGTGGTGTCGAACACGCCGTCGCCGGTCGTGTCGGCTTCGCGCCGGGCGGGCAGGGCCTCGGCGCCGGTGAACGTCGTCACGACCTCGGGGCGGCCGTCGCCGTCGGCATCGACGACCTCGCGCACCAGGGTACCGTCTTCGTAGACGCGGCTCAGGTCGTATTGACGGTCGCCATCCGTATCGACCTGCTCACTCTCGAGCGCACCGCCCGCGCCGACGATCGCGACGATCTCGGGGAAGCCGTCCTGGTCGGCGTCGAGCTGCCGCGTGCGCTCGGCGCCTCTCTCGAAGCTCGCCACCGTATCGAAGCGGCCATCGCCCGTGGTATCGGCCTGGCGCGAGACCACGCTGCCCGCGGCGTAGGTGATGACGACGTCCATGCGGCCATCGCCGGTCGTATCCTCCTCGACGCGCACGCGCTCGCCGTTCTCGAAGGTGATCGTCACGTTGAGGGCACCGTCCCCGGTCGTGTCCTGCTGCTCGCGCGTCTTCTGCCCCTGCGCGTCGAACAGGGCGACGTTGTCGACGCGACCGTCGTGGCGGGTATCGGCCTCGACGCGGGCCGGTGCTCCGTCTTCGAACCAGGTGTGGCGGTCGGCGACGCCGTCGTGATTCGTGTCTTCGGCCTGCACCGATGGCGCGCCCTCGACGAAGTCGAGCACGACGTCGGCGACCCCATCGGCGTTGCGATCCTCGCGCCGCTGCACGGGCAGGCCGGCCTTCGAGTCGGTCCAGCGGTCGGGCCCGCCGTCGCCCGTCGTATCGGTGGCCTCGCGCGTGGGGAGCCCCTGGGCGTCGTACTCGACCCAGGCGTCGGGTCGGCCGTCGAAGTCGGCATCGCGGGCCGAGCGCAGCGGCTTGCCTGCGTCGTACTCGACGACGACGTCCATCTGGCAGTCGCGGTTCGTGTCTTCGCGCTTCTCGGCGAGCGCCTCGTTCTCGTCGTAGTGGAGCTCGACGGCCGGGCAGCGCATCTCGCCTTCGACCGGCGGCGCCGACTTCGTCAGATCGACCACGAAGGGCGGCGGCGCGGGGCCACTCTGGGCCGCGGTCGGGTTCGTCGTGCCGAAGGCAAGCAAGCCGGCCAGCAGGCCGGCCTGCCAGAGCGGCGAGAGCGGGTGCCGCCGCCGAGCGCGTTGGGGCAGGGCGCGGGTACGTCGGGCGTGTTCGGGCATCGGGGACGACACGGCGCGCTTCAGTCCTGGGGCACCGTGAAGGTGAGTCGGATCGGGAACTCGGCGAGGCAGCGGTTGGCGTCGTCCATCGGCGGGAAGGGCTCGGCCTGGCGCAGGGCCGACGCGGCTGATCGACCCAGCTGGGCATTGGCCGCCTCGAGTGTTTCAACGCCGGATGTCATCCCGGCGTCGTCGAGGGAGAATCGGAGCTTTACCTGAGCGTCCGGAGGGACTCCTTCCGGCACGACCCAGTGCTGGTTGGTGCGGTCCTTCACCCGTTCGAGGTAGCGTTGGACGAACGCGCTCTCGAGGCACGCGACGCTCCCGGTGACGGTGCCTTCGCCGCCCGCGCCGCCGCCTCCGCCGCCTGCCCCCGTGCCTCCCACGCCCGACCATTCGGCAGCGACGCCGGGATCGACGGCGTTCCCGCCCACCCCACCGCTCGTCGTCGCGCCCGACGTCACCTCGCCGAGCGTCGCTGCGTCGGCATAGTCGCGGCCGTCGAGCGCGTTGAGGGCGGCGAAGGCATCCCCCGCCGTGAGGCTGTCGAGCGCCGAGGTGTCGACGTCGCGGGGGCCTTCGAGGTCGCCCAGATCGATGGCGGCGAGATCGGCGGGGTCGATGTCGAGCGGTGCGACGTCGGCTTCGGCCACGAGATCGGCCTGCAGCGTCTCGGCTGCGGCGGCGCGTGCGGCGACGGTATCGGCCTGCACCTGATTGCGTTCGATCTGGGTCGGAGCGGTCACGGGCTGGGGCGATTCCATCGATTCGAGCGCTTCGCGCATGGCGGCCATCGCCGCTTCGCGCAGCGCCTCGGCCTCGGCCGCCGAGATGGCGGGCGCCGCCGCCGCCGCGAGCGCGGCCGCGCTCGGACGCGCAGCGCCGACCGCCTTCGGCCCGGCCGGTGCCGGCTCGGCGTTCGTTCCCGGCCGTTCGACCGCAGGCGGGCGCAGCTCGAGGGGGATGATGCGCTCGACCACTTCGGGCGGGGCGAGCATTGCGGCGGCGAGGAGCGCAGCGAGCAGCGCGAGGTGGAGCAGTGCGGAGAGGCCACCCGAGCGCAGCGCATCGTGGGCGTGCGAATCGTCGAGGAAGACGAGCGAGGGCGGAGCCTGGTTTTCGCCGGCACCCGCGACGGCCCACGCCATGGGTTGCGTAGGCTGCGAGATGAAGTCGACGGGCGTGCGTGTGCGTCGGGCGCGCGGGCGGACCGCGAGGCGTTCGCTCATGGTGGGCCGGCTCCCGACGACTTGGGGGAAGACGCGCATCGACGCCGCGTGCGACCGCATCGTCCCCCGTGCGAATGCGGCCTCGAGTCGATCAAAGCGCGGGGCGTGTCTCCGCCCCTGGCTCCGCTCTCGCTCTGTGCACCGGGAAGCGCGTGCTTCGCGGCGACGCGCCTGTTGTGGCGCATTGGACACCCGAACGCCCAGACGGGTTCGCCGGGCCTTCAACCGAAGGCTGCAGTCTAGCGAGGGTGCGGGCACCCGGTCGATCGGGCCGCCGGCGTCGCTGCGGCGCCCTGAGCGCGTTGGTAGTCTCCCCGCACTCGCGCCCGGCGCCGGGCCAGATGGGGGGAGCGCGCCGATGTTCACGGCCGAACATCTGATCGACCTGCTGATCATGGGGTGGCTCAGCAACGTGCCGCTGGCCATCGGATCGATTGCGACGCTCGCCGTCTTCTTCGATCGATGGCGCACGTTTCGCGGCCTCGACGCCCGCTCGAAGGCATTCGCCAGCGACGTGATCGAGACGCTCGCGCGACCCGATGCCGACGGCGCCCGTCAGCTCTGCGAGCACAGCGACCTGCCGATCGCGCGCATCTTTCTCGAGGCGCTGCGCTGGCAGAACGTGACGGTCGACGACTACGACCGGGTCTTGGCCACGATGCGCGCCGAGGCGAGCGCCGAGCTCAAGCGCGGCATCTGGATCATCGGCACGGTCGGCTCGCTCGCGCCCTTCGTCGGTCTGTTCGGCACGGTCGTTGGCATCATTCGTGGGTTCGCCGACCTCGCGGGCAGCGAGGGCGGCGGCTTCGCGGTCGTCGCCGCGAGCCTGAGCGAGGCGCTCGTCGCGACCGCGGCCGGTCTCGGCGTCGCGATCGCGGCGCTCACGCTCTACAACTATCTGAACACGCGCGTCGGCGCGATCAGCGCCGTGTACGCGCGCGCCTGCGAGCGGCTCGTGCAGGCGATCATCTACGTCGAGTCGGGCGCGTCGCGCGCCGCGGCGAACGGAGGCGAGGGCTGATGGCTGCATCGGCGCTTCCGGGCGAGGACGGCAGCGACGAAGATCCGGGGATCGTCGCCGAGATCAACGTCACACCCCTCACCGACATCTTCCTCGTGTTGCTCATCATCTTCATGGTGACGACGACGGCGGTGCACGACGAAGGCAAGAACATCGATCTGCCGTCGGCGACCGAAGCCGAGCAGACCCCGCCCGAGGGTGTGACCGTCGAGGTCGCCGAGAACGGCGTCATCAAGGTGAACGATCTCGAGGTGCCCTACGCGGGACTCGAAGCCGCGCTCGGTCGCGCCGTCTCACAAGCGACCGACAAGGTCGTCGTGCTGAAGGGCGACAAGAACGTCCTGCTCGGTGAGGCGGTGAACGTGCTCGACATGGCTCAGCGCGTCGGCGCCGAGGGCATCGCGATCGCGACGCAGCAGCCCGCGCAATAGTCGGGGCGGGTCACTTCGGTTCCGCCGGAAGCCATCGCGACGACTGGGTCGTCGGCGCGTCGCCCGACGGTTCTGCCTCAAGCGCTGCGCTGGCGAAGCCACACCCAGCCCGCAGCGATGAGCAGCAGCTGAGGGACGAGCAGCCCCGCGCCGTAGAGCGCCTGCAGCGAAGACTCGAGCGGGACCGGGAACTGGTTCAGTCGCCGGCCGCCGAGCTTCGGGCGAAGCGCGATCAGCGACTCCTGCTCGGTGACCCAGTGCACGGCGTTCAGGACCAGGTCGAGATTGAAGAGCGCCCGCAGGTAGCGATTGCTCGCGAGCTCGGCATCGCCGAACGCGACGACCCGCGTCGTTCCCGCTTCGCCGGGCGTCTCGCTCGCCACCACGAGGGGCCAGTAGTCGAGCCGGGCGCCGACGGGTGGGGAGGGGGCCGCGCGAGACCACTCGGTCGCCGGCGCGGTGTCGATCCAAGAGTCACCGCTCGCGTGCACGACCGGACGCAGGCGCTGATCTGCGTTCTGCTTGCGCAGGACGAAGGCGCGCGCGCGTCGGAAGAACGTCATGCGATTCGAGTCGAGGCCGGCCGACACCGGGTGTTCGCTGTAGTTGAAGGCGACGGGATTGATCCCAGCGGCGTCGCCCTCGATCGCGCCCGACGTCGGATCGACGACATGACCCGGCTGAGCGACGAGCCCCTGTCGGGCGAGCAGCGACTCGAGCGAGGGCAGGGGGGCGTCGCCGAGAAAGGCCACGAGCCGACCGCCCTCGTCGAGATAGCTCTGCAGCGCGGCCTGGCCGCGGCCGGTCAGCGGGCGCTCTGGGCCGATCACGAGCACCGCCGCCGCGTCACCGGGAACGCGGTCGGCGATGGCGAGCGGCAGCGGGCGAAGCTCGTAGCCCTCGGTCTCGAGGGCGGCTCTCAGGCCCGAGAAGCCCCCTTCGTCGAAGCGTTCGAGATCGCCTTCGCCGGCGCCCGTACTGGCGTAGATCACGCGGGCTCGGCTGTGCACGAGGCGGGAGAGGCCTTCGTAAAGCGTGCCCTCGCTCGGCCGGTCGATGATCGTCCACCGGTTGCCGAGCTCGAGCACCACGCTGTTCGATGAGCCGATGCCGAAACGGTCCTCGTCGCGCGGGAACTGGTCGATCTGCCGCTGCCGCACCTCGACCGGCCGACCCGACGCCATCTCTTCGAGCAGGAGCCGGGTGTTGCGGATCCGCGGGTCGCCGAAGTCGTAGTAGAGCGTCGCGCGGGCTTCGTCCCCCGGCGCCAGACCGTCGAGCAGCTGCGTGGTCGCATCGGCGAGCTCGAACTCGCCCTCGAAGGTCCAGTCGAAACGGATGCCGCTCCAGTCGGCTGCGAGGAAGACGAGCACGGCGATCCAGATCGCGGTGATCGTGCGCAGCGCCGCCTCGAGGAGCGGCCCGCGCAGGCTACTCGGACGCGGCGCAGAGGCACGTCGGAGCGTGACCAAGGCGGCTGCGCCGAGCGCGGCGACGGCCACCACGCCGTTGGCGACGATGAAGAGCGAGACGTCGCCCAGGATCCGGTAGGCGGCGAGGGCGAAGGCCAGGCAGACGAGGCCGATCCACAGCAGGCGTGCAGGCAGGCCGGCCCCCACGTCAGGCCCCGATCCGGCGCGCTTCGAGGAGAAAACGCACACACGCGGCCGAGATCACGGCGAAGGCGGCGAAATAGACGAGGTCGGCCAGCCGCACGAGGCCCTCTGAGAAGTGACCGAAATGAGGGTGGAGCGAGATCGCGTCGAGCACGGCGGCCGTGCCCGAGCCGACGAAGCCGTAGGTCCAGCCGAAGTCGTAGAAGAGATAGGCGCCTGCCACCGTGGTCGCGGCCGCGACGAGTTGACTGTCGGTGGCGGCACTGCAAACGAGCCCGATCGACGCGATGCCGACGCCCAGCAGCACGAGCCCTGTGAAGACCGCGAACAGGTGCTGGAGACCGATCCCGCCCTGCATGATCGCCGTGACCGGGTAGATGAACGCGACCGCCATCATCAACACGACGAAGCCGAACGTGACCGAGAACTTGCCTGCCACGAGCTGCATGGGAGACAGGCCGCTGGTGAGCAGGAACTCGTCGGTGCCCGCGGCGCGCTCGCGCGCGAACACGCCCATCGTGACCAGCGGGATCGGCAGCAAGAGCAGCAGGCCCAGCTGCTCCATGACCGGGAAGAAGACCGTGTCTCGCAGGTTGATGTAGTCGGGGATCGTGTCCGACTCGAAGCCGCCCATGTTGCTCGACGCGTACAGGAAGAGCTGGTGGTTGTAGAGCCGCAGATGTTCGAAGAACGTGATCGCCGTGAGCAGCGCGACCGTGGTCAGGACGAGATAGGCCACGGGTGATCCGAAGAGCACCGCAATCTCTTTGCGGACGAGCGCGCGGAAGGCGATCACGCCGCGCCCTCCGGTGAGCCGGCCAGGTGCAGATCGGCGCCCCGTCGGAAGAGCGCGAGCGGATCGTCGACGTCGAGCACGGCCGCGCTGCTGCCCAGCGCCACGCAATGGCCGCGCGCCAGCACCGCGACGCGGTCGGTGAGCGTTCGCGCCTCACCGAGATCGTGCGTGCAGAGGATCAGCGTGCATTGACCGCGCAGCGCATCGAGGGCATCACGCACGTGTTGGCGCTGCACCGGGTCGAGCCCGCTCGACGGTTCGTCGACGATCAGCAGCGACGGTGCGTGCAGGAACGCCTGGGCGAGGGACACACGCTGGCGATAGCCCTTCGAGAGATGGCCGATCGGTCGGCGCAGCACGTCGTCGAGCTGAAATCGGTGCGCGACCTCTTCGACGGCGGCGCGCGCATCGGCGCCGCTCAGCTCGCGCAGGCCTGCGGCGAACGCGAGGAACGACTGTACGGAGAGCTCGGGGTAGAGGCGCGGCGTCTCGGGCACGTAGCCGATGCGCTGCTGCACAGCGCGGGCATGGGTCGTCGGTGAGAGTCCGTCGACCCACACGCTGCCCGACGAAGGCAACAGGTAGCCCAGCACCATGCGAATGAAGGTCGTCTTGCCGGCGCCGTTCGCGCCGAGCAGGCCGAAGGACTCTCCGGATGCGACTTCGAGGTCGAGGGCATCGAGCGCGACGAGCTCGCCGAAGCGGCGTCCGAGGGCGCGCGCCTCGAGTCGAGCGCCACGGGACAGCCTCGTGGTCGAGTCGGGAAAGGTCGCAACGGCCACGCCTACAGGCTCTCGAACACGTCGAAGTAGCCGGGCCAGGTCTTGCTCACGCACCCGGGGTCGAGGATCACGACACCGGGCACCCGCAGCCCCGCGAGCGAGAAGGCCATCGCCATGCGGTGGTCGTCGTACGTCTCGATCTCGGCCCCTCGCAGCATCGATGAGTCGGCGGGCGGCGTGATGCGAAGCCAATCGCGGCCCGTCTCGGCCTCGGCGCCGAGCTTGCGCAGCTCGTTCTCGAGGGCGGCCAGGCGATCGGTCTCCTTGATCCGCAGGTTGTAGATGTCTTCGATGGTCGTGGGCCCATCGGCGAACAGGCACACCACCGCGTAGGCGAGCACGGCGTCGGGGAACGCGTTCATGTCGACGGTGCCGAGCGCGCGCAGCGGCGTATCGACCGGGCGTCGCACCTCGACGGTGTCGCCCGTGCGGCTCACGGTGCAGCCCATGCGCTCGAGCAGGCCGAGAATCTCGAAGTCGCTCTGCAGCGAATCGAGTCGAACGCCTTCGACCGCGACGCGCCCGCCGGCGATCGCGGCTGCACAGAACGGGTACGCCGCCGAGCTCGCGTCGGCTTCGACCGCGTAGTCGCGACCGCGATAGGTCGCGCCGGCGCGCACACGCAATCCTGTATCACTCGTCCAGTCGGCCTCGGCACCGAAGTCGCGCATACACTCCAGGGTCACGTCGATGTACGGCTTCGAGACGACGGCGCCACCGGTCAGCGTGAGCTCGACGTCCTTGTCTGCATACGGCGCCGCGAGCAGCAGCGCCGAGACGTACTGGCTCGATTGACTCGCGTCGATCTCGCCCGGTCCGCCGGGCAGGCCACCGCCCGCCACGCGGATCGGCGGACAGCCGTCGTGGCCTTCGATCGTGACATCGACGCCGAGGCTGCGCAGTCCCTCGGCGAGGTGCACGATGGGGCGCTCGCGCATGCGATCGTTGCCGTCGACGACCACGGGTCCGGCGGCGAGCGACGCGGCCGCCGCCAGAAAGCGCGCCGAGGTGCCCGAGTTCCGAATGTAGAGCCGGGCTCCGGGCGCCTCGAAGTGGCCGGCCGTGCCGACGACGACCCAGGGATCGCGCGCATCGTCGACCCGAGCGCCCAGCGCCTCGAGGGCCTGGCGCATGACCACGGTGTCGTCGCTCGACAGCGCGCCGGTGAGCCGCGTCTCGCCCTCTGCGAGGCCCGCGATCAGAAGCGCTCGATTCGTCAGCGATTTCGAACCGGGCACGCGGACGCTGGCGTCGACCGCCGGTCGCGGCTGCACGGGGTGGCGGGTGGGAGCTGAGGACACGGTGGGCTCTCTCGGCGCGCGGAGTTCGTCTTCGCAGCGGACCATACACGCTTCGGGCGTGCGGCGACCGCCGTCACGCCGTGTTGCAGCGCGTCGCGTTGACACTGCGGTGGGGCTGGGGCACCCTTCCAGCGCTCGTGCGATTCTCCTTGGCCATCAAGGGGTTAGGGCGGATCCACTGCGAGCGATCTACGGAACAGGTCGGGAAAGGTCGCGTCGTGGGGGGCTCCCCGCGTGACCGGGCCGTCTCGGCCATCATCCGACACACCGGCTCCCGGAGTGCGGCTGCCGCGGCCGCATGGGCTGGAGCGAGTTGTAGCGATCGATGCGTCGCATTCCATGGCCGCCCCGGCGCCGCCGGCCCGTGCGAGCCGGTGGGACCGACGCGTGACACCCAGCGCGAGAGCGCACGCCGGGCAGCGCGGCCGTTGGGCCCGCCCCGACAGACAGGAGATCTTCCGTTGCCCAAGGTGCTCGTAACGGATTCGCTCGCCGACCAGGGCGTCGAGCTTCTCGAACAGACGGCCGGGATCGAGGTCGTGAACAAGCCGGGCACCTCGCCCGAAGAGCTGCTCGAGCTGATCGGGGACGCCGAAGGGCTGATCATCCGCAGCGCGACCAAGGTGACGGCCGAGGTTCTGGCCCGCGCCGAGAAGCTCAAGGTCGTCGGCCGCGCCGGCATCGGTGTCGACAACATCGATGTGCCCGCCGCCACCGACCACGGCGTCGTCGTCGTGAACACGCCCGAGGGCAACAACATCACGACGGCCGAGCACGCGATCGCGCTCATGGTCTCGCTCGCGCGTCACATTCCCCAGGCGACCGCCTCGATGAAGGCACGCAAGTGGGAGAAGAAGAAGTTCCAGGGGATGGAGCTCTACAACCGTGTGCTCGGCGTCGTCGGGGCGGGCAACATCGGGCGGATCGTCTGCCTTCGCGGGGCCGGGCTGGGCATGAAGGTGATCGTGCACGACCCGTTCATCACGCCCGAGGCCGCTGCGAAGCTCGGTGCCGAACTCGTGTCGTTCGACGAGCTGCTCGAGCGCGCCGACGTCATCACGGTCCACGTGCCCAAGACCAAGGGCACGACCGGTCTCCTGAACAAGGCGGCCTTCGCGAAGTGCAAGGACGGCGTGTTCGTCATCAACGCGGCCCGAGGCGGCATCGTCGACGAGGAGGCGCTGCTCGAGGCCCTCGACAGCGGCAAGGTCGGCGGCGCAGGCCTCGACGTCTTCGTCGAAGAGCCTCCGCCCGACGACCATCCGCTCGTCGCGCATCCGAACGTGATCTGTACGCCGCATCTCGGCGCGTCGACCGAGCAGGCGCAGGTGAACGTGGCGGTCGCCGTGGCCGAGCAGATCCGCGACTACCTGCTCGAGGGCATCGTCCGCAACTCGCTGAACGTGCCGAGCGTCTCGCCCGAGCTGATGGAGGAGGTCGAGCCGTACCTGGTGCTCGCCGGCAAGGTGGGGCGTTTCCACGGTCAGCTCGCCAAGAGCCACATCGATCAGGTCGAGGTCGAGTACGCCGGCGAGATTGCCGACCTCGACGTCGCGCCGATCACGATCGCCGTGCTCTTCGGTCTGCTCTCGCCGACCCGCGAGAACGTCAACATGGTGAACGCGCCCGTCGTCGCTCAGCAGCTCGGCATCAAGATCATCGAGACCAAGTCGACTCAGCCGCGCGATTTCGCGTCGGCGATCACGGTCACCGTTCGCGGCTCGAACGTGACGGGGTCGGGTGCGAACGAACGCCTGATCTCGGGAGCGATCTTCCACGGCGACCAGCCCCGAATCGTGCGGCTCGATGACTTCATGCTCGAGGCGATTCCCGAGGGCCAGACGCTGCTCGTCCACAACCATGACCAGTCGGGCGTCGTGGGCACCGTCGGGACGGCACTCGGCGAAGCCGGCATCAACATCTCGCGTATGCAGCTGGCGCTGGTGCGCGAGCGCAACGAGGCCGCCATGCTCGTCAACATCGATGGACAGCCGCCGGGCTCGGTGATCGAGAACATCGCCGCGCTGCCCAATGTGATCAGCGTCGAGCTGGTGGATCTGGGCCAATGACGACCGTCGTCGCAGTCGGAGTTCAGTGGGGCGACGAGGGCAAGGGCAAGATCGTCGACTGGCTCGCGCCGCGGGCCGACCTCGTCGCTCGCTTCCAGGGTGGCAACAACGCAGGGCACACACTGTGGGTCGACGGCGAGAAGACCGTCCTCCACGTGGTGCCGAGCGGCATCCTGCACGACGGCAAGGTGAATCTGATCGGCCCGGGCGTGGTCGTCGACCCGACGGTGCTGTTTCAGGAGATCGATCAGCTGACGACGCGGGGGATCTTGAAGGATCCGTCGCGGCTGCGCGTTTCGGGCCGGGCCCACGTGATCCTTCCGTGGCACGTCGCGCTCGACAAGGCGCGTGAGAACGCCGCGGGCAAGCGATCGATCGGCACGACCGGCCGAGGCATTGGGCCCTGCTACGAAGACAAGATCGCCCGCCGTGGCGTGCGCGTGGCCGATCTGCTGCGACCCGACGCGCTCCTCGAGCACCTCGAGTTGGTCGGCGAGTACAAGAACTTCGAGCTCGTGAAGTGGCTCGGCGTCGATCCCGTCGACATCGCGGGCATGCACGCCGATCTGGTCGAAGCCGGTCGCCGGCTCGAGCCCTACGTCGACAACACGAGCCGCGTGATCGACGATGCGATGCGGGCCGGCAAGAGCGTGCTCTTCGAGGGTGCCCAGGGGACGTTCCTCGACGTCGACCACGGCACCTACCCCTACGTCACCAGCTCGAGCACCGTGGCCGGCGGTGTGTGTCAGGGCAGCGGTATCGGTCCGACGAAGATCGACCGCGTTCTGGGCATCACGAAGGCCTACGCGACGCGCGTGGGCGCCGGCCCGTTCCCGAGCGAAGACACCGGGGCGCTCGGCGACCGCCTGCGTGACGCCGGCGAAGAATACGGCGCGACGACGGGCCGGCCGCGACGCTGCGGCTGGTTCGATGCGGTGATTCTGCGCGAAGCCGTGCGCGTGAATGGCTTGACGGACCTGGCGGTCAACAAGCTCGACGTGCTGTCAGGCTTCAGTGAGCTCCCGATCATCACGGCCTACAAGGTCGATGGAAAGGTCACCGAGGATTTTCCCGCGACCCTCGACGAGGTCGAGCGGGCCGAGCCCGTGACCGAGACGATGCCGGGCTGGGAGGAAGACATCCGCGGCGTGAAGTCGCTGGATGCGCTGCCGGACAACGCCCGACGCTACGTCGAGCGCCTCGAGGCCCTCGTCGACGTGCAGGCTTCGTTCCTCTCGACCGGCCCCGGTCGCGACGAGACGATCATGGTGCGGGACCCCTTCGAGAACTGAGCCACGATTGGCCCAGCGCCTTGCCCATCGCGTCGATGGGCCTCCATCTGCGCTTGAATTTTCGAGTACAGGTGCGCGGGGCGCGGATGCCCGCGTCTCCAGCCGCGCCCGCTGACTGCCGATGAGAAGCCGTCGGCGCGCGTGCGCCGGCCGCGAGCGCCTCTCTGCGATCGGCTACCGGCCGACCCGGGTCCGCCCGCGGCCCCACTTCGCCGACCCCGCGCGCATGAGCGCCGGGCGAGGCCGGCATGGCCGCGCGTGACGATGCGCGCGCCATGGCCGTGAGGAGTGGGGCCATGGGCCGGAATCACACGACGAGCCAGCGCGCGGCGCGCCTGGCCGCGGTCGCCTTCACCTCTGTCTGGGTCGCGGCCGTCGGCTGCAAGGGCGGCGGCGGCGTGACTGAAGTGCTCGTCGACACGAGCGGCGGCAGCGGGTCGAATGGCGAGATCGAGCAGGCCGGTGCCATGGGCGGCAACGTCGACGTGACGATCGCCGACGGCACCGCTGGCTCGGCCATCGAGATCCTCGACTCCGGGGCCGCCGACGCCGGCTTCGACTTCTTGATCCCGGCGGCCGAGTACGGGCCGGTTCGCATCGTGATCGATGAGGATCTCGAGCTGTGGATCCTCGCACCGGGTGAGACGCTGCCCGACACGTCGCTCTACATCCCGCAAGGCGAGACGGTGATTCGCATCTCGAACGGCGATACCAACTATGCCGATGACCCGATCGCGACGGGCATCGAGGTCGTCCGTGGGGCCACGCTGACCCTGCCCCTCAACGTCGGCACCGGCGCAGCGCTCGTCTTCAGCCAAGACGTCATCAACGACGGCGTGATCACCGTGCTCGACGTCGATGCGACCCAGCGTGGATCGATCAGCATCACCACCGCGCGCAACTACATCGGCGACGGCGTCGTCGAGGCGCACGGCATCGAGCCGGGTCAGGCGGGTGGGGCCGTCGATCTGACGGCCGGCGGCGCGCTGATCAACCTCGGCACGATCTCGTCCTACGGTGCCGCGCAGTCGAGCGGCGCTGGCGGCGCCGCGGGTGCCGTCACGATGACGGCCCAGGGGATCGACGAGATGGGCTGGATCGGCAATCGCGGCGCGATCCGGGCTCGGGGCGGCGCGAGTACGGGGGCCTCGGGCACCGGGGGAGCCGGGGCCGATGTCACGCTCGTGGCCGATCAGCAGATCCTGAACGCAGCCCCGATCGACGCTTCGGGCGGCAACGGGATCGATCTCGGCGGGATCGGTGGCCGCGTGTGGATGCGAGCGCTGCTCGGGGGCAGCATCCTGAACGATGCGTCGCTGACGAGCCGCGGCGGCCCCTCGCCCGGCGGGCCCGGCGGCGAGGGCGGGCGCATCTCGTTCGAGGCGCATGGCGGAGAGATTCGAAGCCGTGGGGCCCTGTGGGCGGATGGCGGCCGCTCGACGGCGAGCCCGACGGCTCAGGGTGGCCGTGGCGGTCGCGTCGACTTCGAGACCAACGAGCTGGTCGACCCCGGTGATCCGCGCGCCGGCGACATCACCGTATCGGGCGGCGTCTACGTGGGCGGGGGTTCTGCAGTGGCCGATACGACTGCGCGTGGTGGCGTCGGCGGCAGCGTGGCGGCGATGATCCGCAACGACCACGGCTCCACCGGCCAGTCGATCCGCTGGCTCGGCTTCGACCGAGTCACGACGTCGGGGGGAGACGGAGCGCGCATCGGCTCGAACGCCGGTGACCTGATGATCGCCGCCGGCAGCGACGAGATCGAGGCATCGGGCCGCGTCGTCGTGCGATCGGCGATCGATCTCAGCGGTGGCAACAGCGATCCCGAGCGGCTCGCCTCCGCCGGTGGCGATGGTGGAGACCTCACGATCGCTGCCGCAACGGCATCTCGGGGCGAGACCGACCTGTCGGGCGGAGCCGGGCAGTCGCCCGGCGCAAACGGCGTCGTGGTCGTGCCCTAGGCGAGGTGCCCGCGACCTGCGCGCGTGGTCCCGCGGCCGGCCTGAGACTCAGCTCGGTACGCTGAGATCGAACTGCACGTTGTGGTGCGCCTGGTAGATGTAGGCCTTGTTCTCGGTCTCGCAGACGCCTCGGCGCACGAGCTCACGTGCGGTCGAGCGCAGGTTCGGTAGATACCTGAATTCGTAGTCCTCGTAGTCCATTTCGGTGCGCTCGGCGCGTGCTTGAAGCAGCGCCTTGAGCTCGTCGCGGCTGAGATCGCCCGCAAAGTCGACGTAGTGCTTGTCGAGCAGCATGTCCCACAGCCCGAAGTGGATGAAGATGCCGAGCTCGATGATCGAGAGCTCCTTGAAGACGGTGGCGTGGTGTCGGGCCCAGAGCGACTCCTGGTCGTGCTGGTGCGCGGGCAGGTCGCGGTGCTCGACGTTGCCAAAGTAGTGATGGGCCATGTGGTCGTCTTCGCCGAACGAGTCGTCCTTGCCGCCGAGGATCGTGCTGCCCGCGATGCACTCGATGTGGCGCCCGTTCTCGTCGAACTCGATCAGGCCATGGAAGCCGATGTTGAGCGTCGCGAGAAAGAACGACATCGCGCAGAGCGGCTGGAACCACACGAAGAACAGGAAGAGCAGCGCTGCGCCCAGCGAGCTGCCCGTGGCGAGCAGCAGCGTGAGGATCACCGACGGTGTCGCCACCCAGAAGATCAGCGCGCCCTTGCGCAGCGTGCGGTAGGCCTCGTCCATTCGCTTGACGTCGCGTTGCTTGCGGAACTCCTTCAGGCTGCTCCAGCCTGTCATGTAGACGAAGATCCGCCATTGGTAGAGCATCAGCCCCCAGAAGTCGGTTCGGTCGAAATCCCACATGTAGAAGGGGTCGCCCTTGCCGGCATTCAGGCGGTGGTGCAGCAGATTGTGCGACGTCGAGAAGTTGTACGGGACCCCGCCGTAGAAGACGCCCCCCCAGTTCTCGAAGAAATTGCCGATGTGGTCGCGGATCCACGGCTTGTACATCCGGCCGCCGGCGAGGTGGCCCTCGCGGTGGGCGAACGTGTAGGCCGCGCCCATGCCGCGACCGCCGAAGCCGACCCACGAGAAGAAGTACGCCGCGACCAGCCACCAGGGCAGTCCGCCCGTCGTGATCTGGACGGTGAAGAGCGTCGTCAGGGCGATCACCGCGCCGGCGGTGAAGAAGAGCGCCGTCGCGAAGTAGTCGGTGTGGACCTCTTTTCGGTAGACGTGCTCGCGCGCGAAGGTGCGAATGCGCGGGCTGCGGTCGACGAGGTTGTAGATTGGGCGCAAGAGGTAGTGGAGAAAGCGGTTGAACGACTCGCCCATCACGTAGATCGGCACCGCCCAGAAAATCAGAAAGTTGATCGTCAGCGCGAGGCCGAGGCCCTTGCGGAGCTTCACGACCAGACGCTCCCAGGGGCGAAGCCACGGGTGACGAGAGGCCGAAGCCGGCTGGGTGAAATCGGAAACGGTCGTGGCGGCCACGTTCAGCTCTTTCTCGCCGAGATGGGCGCGGCGGCGGTGGCGGCGTCGCTCGCGGGCTGCGGCGCTCCGTCGCGATCGGCTTCGCGGCCGATGCGGCGCACCGGCATCGGGTCGACAGGGGACGTCTCGGGGTAGAACTGTTTGTACCAGCGCCGCATGCGCTGCACCGGGCCGTCGTCCTTCGAGAGCATCGGGCGATCGAGGTAGACCTTGTTCTCCCAGATGTCGATGTCCTGCTTCCACTGACTGATCCAGTTGCCGACGATGTACCACGAAACGGGTCGCGGAATCTTCGGATCGGAGAACCAGCGGAAGTTCACCTGCTGCTCGAGCGGCCCCACAGGCAGGTGCGTCTGCATGAGCTCCATCTTGCCGAGGTCGGGGATGTCGAAGCGGAAGTTCACGACGCTGCCCGGGCCGGTGAAGGTGGCAACGGCGCTGGCGCTCGCCTTCTCGAGCGGCCGCCCGAACGCGTGGACGCGGGCCTCGTCGAGAAAGTAGCTGACGTGCGGGCGCTCCTCGTCGAGCTCCCAGCCGGCGATGTGTTCGATCTCGAAGCCGGGGATCGGGACGTTCGTCCACGGCACCCGCAGCTGGCTGTGGATCGGATCGAAGTGCGCAAAGTCGACGCTGTTCTCGGCGAACTCGATGATGTGCATGTGCACGCGCCCGGCGTCGTACTGGCCGCGGTACACGAAGTCGCCGGCGTCGACGTCGGGGATGCGGGGCGGCGGGTAGGGCGGCGCTTCGCTGCTCGACTGCCGCTCGCCGCCTCGGTGATAGACGAAGACCTGGCCGTGGACGTCCTCGACGGGGAAGCTCTCGTTGAGGGCGCGGCCCGGGGTCGAGTCGCTGTAGGGCACGCAGGCGACGCGGCCGTCGCCCGTGAGCTCCCACGCGTGGAACGGGCAGACGATGCGATCGCCTCTGACCTGGCCGTGCGCGAGGTTGGCCCCGACATGGGGGCAGAAAGCGGTCATGGCCGAGAGCCGGGCGCCGTCTTCGCTTCGCCAAACGACCAGCTCGCGACCGAGCGCCTCGACGTACGTGGCCTCGCCCGGCGCCAGGTCGTCGGTGTTCATCAGTCGATACCAGCCGTCGGGGTACGGCGGCGGGTAGCTGTCGAGACGGACGGCTTCCGACGTGCGCTTCTTCGATCGGCGCTTCTTGAGCGGACGAGGCAGGAGCTTGTCGAGCATGGCGGGGGGCAGGGACCTCCGTGTGAGGGGCCGGCGCTACTTGAATCTTCGCAGGAACGGAAGCGGACCGCTCAGCATGTCGCGGAGCACGTCCTGGAACAGGTACGGGTTCAGCTTCTTGCGCAGCTTCGGCTCACGCTGGCCCTTCGCGATCGCGTCGGCGCACAGCCGGCCCGAGAGGATCGCGTTCGTGATGCCGTTGTACGCGTCGCACTGGAGTAGCCCGGCCGCATCGCCGATCACATGGCAGGTGCCGTCCAGCACACCCATCGGGGACTTCGCGAACATGCGAATCGAGCCGCCGCTCGTGTGATGATCCTTGGGCTCGAAGTCGGGGTCGACGTAGTCCTCGTCCTTCAGGAAGTCGAGGAACTCGTCGAAGCGCATGTCCTTCTTGGTCGACTTCTCGGTCGAAATCGCGGCCGTGCCGATGTGGACGCGACCATCGCCGACGACGTACGTCCAGGCGAACACGTCCGGGCTCGCGAAGCCGAAGTAGCTCGCGTAGGCCGGGCCCCGATACTCGCTCTCGGGTGCCTCGACCTCGGTCAGCAGCATGGTCTGGCCGGGCCATCCCGCGCTGGTCTCGAAGAACTTGCGATAGACCGGACAACGCGTGCCCGCTGCGCCGACCAGCACGCGCGCGGTGTGCACCTCTTGACCGACACGCACGTGATACCGGTGCCCCGCGTCGCTCTCCACGTGTTCGATGTCGTGCGGACGCACCACCTCGTCGTGGACGACCAGCGCCCCCGACTTCTGCGCCTGCTCGAGCAGCCAGATGTCGAACTCGTCCCGGTTGGGGAAGTACGCGTGGCGCTTGAGCTTCGGCGCGACGATCTGCACCACGTCGGGGAGCTGCTCTCGATCCTTGAGCGTCGTGAACTCGAACGCGTGCGGCGCCCGCATGGCGTGCGGGTAGTCGTCGGGCGAGAGTTCGAGCGCCTTCCAGGTGTGATCGAAGATGCCAGCGCTCGTGTGCTTCGGCGGTCGAATGCCCGTGCGCTCGACGACGGCGACGTCGAGCCCGTGCTGCACTGCGAACCGCGCACACGTCGATCCGGCGGGGCCGCCGCCGACGATCAGGACATCGTGGTCGCGTGCCGCGCCGCGGTCGGTCTCTCGGGCCTCGGTCAAGCCGGTTCTCCGCTACTCGGGCTTTCGCGCATGGACCAGGAAGCTCGGCGTGAAGAGGCCGAGCTGGCCGCCTTCGACGAGCGAGTCGGCAGCGACGTTGAGCAGCTGCGCTGCCTCGCTCGTGCCGGGCGGGGCGATGCGCAGCTTCTCGAGCAACGATGTCACGCCCGAAGTGAAGCTTCGACCGGCCGGGATACGAGCCAGCGAGGCCAGCGACACGTCGCGGCCCTGCAGCGCCATGTACCAGGGCGTGTCGGCATGGCTCTGCGCCGCCTGGTCGGTTGCGGAGAGGATCTCGAACCCGGCGCCCTTCATCGTGTCGAGCTGCTGCTGGGGCGTGAGCAGGTCGGGCGTCGCGTTCGCGAACTCGATGCGGTCGCGAATGTCGACGTGCTTGGGGTTGCTCGCGTCGAACTGCTCGGTCAGGCACCAGTCGACCGCAGCGATCTCGCCGCCGGGCTTGAGCAGCCGGAACAGCTCCTTGAAGAGCAGCCCGGTATCGGGCGCGTGGCAGATCGCTTCGAACGAGTAGATCGCGTCGAAATGCCCGTCTTCGAGCGGGACGTCCATGAAGTTCGCGAGCAGGAAGCCGCACGTGCCGTCGAGCCCGGCCTTGCGCACCATCTGCTGGCCGCGTGCAATCTGGTGCTCGTTGAAGTTGAGCCCCGTGATGCTCGCTCCCGTCGCCTTGCCGATCGTCACCAGCGGCCCACCGACGCCGCAGCCGATGTCGGCGACCTTCATGCCGGGCTTCAGGCGCAGGAGCTCGCCGACCCCTTCCTCCTGGCGACGCTGTGAGGTCTTGAGGTTCTCGCCCGGTTGGCGCGGCGAGAAGTGGAAGCTCTGCCCCCAGGCGTACTCGTAGAACTGGGTGACGACGTCGTAGTAGCGCGAGACGAGATTCGGCTGCGCCTCGACCTTCTCGTCGGGCCGCTGATCGGCGTCGAGCTCCTTCATCACGTAGTAGTCGTCGAGGGCCGTCCGCATGTCGCCGCCGCTGTTGGCGCGCGGGGCGGTGCGGTTCTGGCTGGGACCGTGCTCGGCGGGCTGGGACAAGGCGGCTTCCTTCCACGTGGGGACCGAATTCTTTGCGAATGCGCGCGGCGGAAGATCGCATGGAGCATCGGATCAGAGAAAGTCGGCGTGGGTGAAAACAATCAGACTCTAAGGCGTCGAGAGTCAGCGCGTCGAGCGTCTCAGCGATGCGGGCCGCGATCAGGCGGGGCCCCCGCGTCGCATGCAACGGCCGTTTGTAGGGTTGTCGACCCGGTGCCCTGCGTGAGACTGCGTTCGAATCGGGACGACGCGACCGTGCGCCGCCCGACCGGGACACGCTGACGACGAATTCGATCGCTGCGAAACAGCCGCGCGTCGAGTCGCACGGTGAGCGTCGGCCTCGGTCGCGTGGCGCAAGGTCCGCCGGTTGCAGCGGCGGGGTAGCTTCGGTTCGAGCCATCGCCGACGCCGGGGGGGGGCTCTGCGAGTTCACCCGAGCCGACCCGCCGCGCCGCGTGGGCGCCGATGCGAGCAAGACCCGGAGGCGTGCCATGCCGTTCGAAGGCTTCGACCCGACCGTGTTGGCCCAGCTGCGCACGCTGCCCGACTTCGATGCGAAGGCCTACGCCGCAGTGAAGCAGCGCTTGAAGCGCGACTTGGTCGACCCCGGCGGTGATCTCATCGAAGCGCTGGCCGACCGGCTGGATGCCGAGCTCACGGTCGTGCGCCGGTCGTCGGTCTCGCCGCTGCACCGGGATCTGCGCTTCGCGAAGGCCGACACCCCGCGGTACAAGGATCATCTGCTTCTCACGACGTGGTCGGGCCGCGACAAGAAGACGGCGCCGATCCTGTGGCTGCGGCTCGACGCCGACGGCGTTGGCTTCGCGAGCGGCATGAGCTTCGACACGAAGGCGCGTGCGCGCTGGCGAGAAGCCGTCGGCGGGCGGCCCGGCCAAGCACTCGTGAAGGCGATCGGGCGCGTGCAGAAGGGGGCACGGGCGGGTCGTTGCGAGACCGCCGGTGAGATGCTCAAGAAGGTGCCAGCCCCCTGGCCCGCCGATCATCCGCGCGAGGAGCTGCTGCGGATGAATGGCTTTCAGGTGCGCTTCATGGAGCCGCTCCCCGCCAGCATCGCGAAGCCTGCCTTCGTCGGCTGGTGTGCCACCCGGATGAAACGACTGCTCCCGGTGCACGACTGGCTGCGCGAGCACGTCGCCGCCTAGTGGGGGGCCGCGCATCGATGGTGGGTGGCGTGCACGCGCGGTGCGCTCATGCCGACGAAGTCCTCGCCCGAGCATCCTGCCTGGCTTTGCGCTTCAGTTGGCGCGCGGCGTGGTCGATTCGAGCGGAGGGGCGTGGTCGCACCGCAAACGACGGGCCGCCGCCGCCTCTCACCTGGAGCCGAGCCGCCGTTGGGCCAGTCGATTCGCATTCTGTCTGCCAACCTCTGGAACGGCGGCGCCGATCCCGAGGCCTTCGCCGATCTGGTGGCGGCGCTCGCGGTCGATGCCGTCTGCGTTCAGGAGCTGACGCCCGCTCAGGCCGACGCGCTCGCCCGGGTCATGCCCCACGGCGAGCTGCATCCCGACGAGCACTTCACGGGGATGGGCATCGCGCTCAGGCGTCCCGCCAAGATCCATCGCGTGCCGCTCGCCTGCCGAGATCTCCGCGTGGCCACCCTCGACCCCGGTGAGTGGCCCGACCTCTCGATGCCCCTCGAACTGGCGAATCTGCATATGGCCGCGCCACACACGATGCGCCCCCGGCTCGGTCTGGCGCTCCGCGTGCGCCAGATGCGAGATCTGGTGCCTTGGCTCGGGCGACGCCGCGGGCCCACGCAGCGGGTGCTCGTCGGCGACTTCAATGCGACGCCGGTCTGGCCCGTCTACCGCCGCATCGCTGCGCACCTGAGCGACGCAGCCTCGCTCGTGGCCCGTCGCCAGGGCGAGCGGCCCCGCAATACCTGGGGCCCCTGGTCTGGATCGCCGCGTCTGCTGCGGATCGACCATGCGATGATCGATGGCGTCGAGGTCGACGACTTCCGGGTCGTCCACGTGCCGGGCAGCGACCACAGCGCGATCGTGGTCGATGTCGACGTCGATGGCGCCCGGCAGGGCGCCACGGCCGCTCCCTGAATCGAACGTTCGCCGCGCGCACCGCGATGCGCCCCGCCCGAAGGCCGCGCGATCGACGGGCGATCGACCCAGAGTCCGACTCGGCATGAGCTCGGGTGGAAGCGCGCAGTGCCGCCGTGCGCGAAGGGCTGCCCTAGGATGGAGCCCGATGAGCATCTTCTGGAGATTCGTCGCCTTCGAGGCGGTTGGTTGGGCAGTCGCCTTCGTCGTCGCCTACGGCGCGGTGCGCTTCGAGTGGCTCGACCCGGTGCTCGCGTGGACGCTCTTCGGCCTCTTCGTCGCGAAGGATTTCGTGCTGTTCCCGCTCACGAAACGCGCCTACGAGCCCGGGCCGACGCACGGCGCGAGCGAGCTCATCGGCAGCCACGTTCGCGTCGTCGAG
Source organism: Myxococcota bacterium (assembly GCA_965250285.1). Lineage (GTDB taxonomy): Bacteria > Myxococcota_A > UBA9160 > UBA9160 > UBA4427 > CAYYSY01. Next base: position 2,113,760 of record OZ252299.1, on the reverse strand, counting down.
ACGATCGAGCCACGTCGCGACGGCTACGTCGTGGCGGGCACCGAACGCTGGCGTGCGCGGCTGGTCGACGCGCGCGAGACGCCGCTCGAGTCGGGCGACCAGGCGCGGGTGTGCCGGCTCGACGGCATCACCCTCGTGGTCGATGCGGTCGAGACGCTCGAATGAAGCTTGGGCGCTTGGGGCGATCTCAGTAGGGGCGCACCAGGCCGGACCGTGCGGCCACCGCGCGGCTCGATCGGTCCAAGCCTCGCGGATCGACCCCGTCGAGCGTCGGAGCGCGCGCTTCGAGCGTCGTCGGGTCGCTCGTCCCGCCTTGGTCGCCTCTCTGAACGACGACGAGGCAGAAGGCGGCGAGCGCAAGCGCCAACGCCGCGAACAGGGCCAGGCTCGAAAGATAGGTGTCGCCCCGCGCCGGCTCGGTCGTCGTCACGTTCGTGACACACGTGGTCTCGGGGACGGGCTGGGTCTCGACTCGCTGCGGCATGAACAACCTCCGGATGATTGCAGTATGCCAGCCCAGCTGCGCTTCGGGACCATTCGTCACCTCAAACCATGAATTGATCACGCAGGCATCACGTTGAGCGATCTCGGTCAGCCTGCAGAGATCGGCCAACTGGCGACGGCCGTGTCGCTTGATTGCCGCTCAGCCGGCCCTGAGTCGTCCGAGGCGATCGCCGCGCGGTGATCGTTCGGATTCGACACGGGAATTAGACGATGAGAATCGCCCGACGACGCCCCCCGCTCGGTGAGGCAAACGATGCCCGGTGCTTCGCACTCAGCCGGGCGCGCGACCCTCGTGGCTCAGTCAGTCGCCTGCGACCGAGCGGACGGCACTCCAGTCGACCGGCACGGCCGAGAGCACCGGGCGTCGGACAGCGGCAAGAGCCTGTGCCTTCGCCGGCGTTCGAAACGAAGAGCACGGCGCATCCCACCGCGTCGCAGTGCCGAGGAGGGGCGCCTTGGCCGCCGCGCACGACCGGGCGCGCGATCGGGGCCGAGGTGCGTCATTCAGCAGCGAATCGGAGAGGACTGCGCCCGATTCGAGGGGCCTCGAGGGTCGGCTGGCGACGCGTTCGGCGCGGGCGACGGGGTGCTGACTTCGCTGGTTCACTCGGCTGCGAAGGGTCATCGGCGTTGCTCCTGATCGGGACCGGGGCCGCACGCGGCGGCCCGGGCCATGGGGATGTGAACGGATCGTCGGGGGGTGGGTTGAACCGAAGCTGCACGCCGCCAGACTGCGCCCCTCAGCCGGCACATGACTTCGCCAGAGGGCGCGGAAGAGAGGTGCGTAGACACAGGGGCGTAGAAACAGGGGCGGCGGATCACGGGCGTCTCGCCAGAGGGGCGTAGAGAGAGGGGCGTAGAGGAGAGGGGCGTAGAGAAAGGAGCGCAGAGGAGAGGGGCGTAGAGACAGGGGCGTCGAAACAGCGGCGTAGGAAAAGCAGAACGCGGGCGGCGGAGGGGCTGGGTGATTGGGGTTGGGGTTCCTCCACCGCCCGCGTATCCCGAAGCCATCTGGAGAGGGCGCCGACGCAACTCGAGACGCGCCGCGTCGAGGGATGAGCCCATCGAGCGCGAGTCGCTTCGGCGGAAGCGGCCCGGCTCTGTCCGTGCGCTCGATCCCGACCTCGACGAGCATCGCGCTCGCGGGGTCTGCGTCGCCGGTCCCTCATCAGGGGTGACCCTCCGGGAGTGCTGCTGGGGCGCAGCGTGAACAGAGGTAGGCGAAGGAGAGGCGAAAGGCAATGAAGAGGCGAAAGTATTTTCGAATTTCTTTCGCTTCTGGGGCTCGTCGGGTCGAGGTGAGGGGGTGGAGACACGCACGCCGGTGGATCGCGTGAGAGCGGTCGCAAGCCGTCTGGTCGACTGCGCAGAGGCGGCGTGGTACTCAGCCGCTGGGCCCGTAGCTCAGTTGGTTAGAGCAGTGGACTTTTAATCCATCGGTCCTGGGTTCGAATCCCAGCGGGCTCACCGTCCGGCCACCGTCGGACGCACTTCGATCGGTCGCTCACTCGCCGTTCGCGGGCCGCACGGGGAAGGCCCGCCCGCCGAGCACGACCCCCCACACCCCGATGTCCTTGATCGCCTGCGGTGCGACTTCGGCCGGATCCTGGTCGAGCACCGTGAAGTCGGCGCGCTTGCCGACCGCGACCGATCCGATCTCGTCCTGCAGGCCGAGGCTGCGCGCGGCCTCGAGCGTCACGGCACGCAGGGCGAGGTCGAGATCGACGCGCTGATCCTCGCCCCACACTTGGCCATCGCTCCCGATGCGATTCACCGCGGCCCACACGAGCGTCAGCGGCTGGGCCGGCGCCATCGGAAAGTCGCTGTGAAACGAGAACGGCACACCGGCCCGCACGAGCCCACCGAGGGGTGAGATGTCGCGTGCGCGCTCGGGGCCGAGCCCGAACTCGGCGTAGATCGGCGCGAGCTCGTGCACGTAGTACGCGTTGTTCGAAACTTCGACGCCCAGCGCCTTCACCCGGTCGTGTTGGTCTTCGCGCGCGTAGCCGTAGTGCTCGAGCACGATGCGGCCGTCGGGCCGAGGGTGGGTCTGCCGGGCGGCCTCGATGTGGTCGAGTACGACGTCGAGCCCGGCGTCGCCGTTCACGTGGATGTGGATGTTCCACCCGGCCCGCCAGAACGCGTCGAACAGCGCCGACTGATCCTCGGGCGGCATCATCCACTCCCCGTGATGTCCGTCGATGTAGGGCTCGCTCATCTGCATGAGCTGGCTGAAGATCGCGCCGTCGGCGTAGTACTTGGCGTGGCGGATCGTCTCGATCTGATCATTGCCGCGAGTGAGCAGGGCCTCGGCCGCTTCGACCGCGGCGGCGGCGCTGCCCTCACGCCGCATGAGAAACGCCGCGTTCGGCACCAGCACGAAGCGGTAGGGCGTCTCGTCGCCGTGCATCTCCCATGCGAGCGTCGCGTACTCGAGCAGCGCATCGACCTGGGGATGCCCCTGCTCACCGACGGTCGTGAGCCCGCCCCGGTGGAGCACCTCGCTCATCATCGACAGGCCGCCGAGGTAGCGGCCCGGGCTCGCGAGCACGGCGGTCATCGGCTGCCCGAGCTCGAGCGTGCCCGCCTCGAAGAGATGGCCGTCCTCCCAGTCGGCCTGAGGATGTGCGTCCCAGTCCGCCCGCACCATCTCGAGCTCTTCCAATGCCCGCGTGTTGAAGAACATCTCGTGCACCGAGCGCTGCCAGACGAAGATCGGTCGCTTCGTCGACACGGCGTCGAGCTCGCGACGCGAGAGCGCACCGTGGTAGGGCGCGTGGTAGCCCCAAACCATCAGCCAGCCGTCCGCATCGCCGGCTTCGGAGAGCTCGGCATCGAGCGCGCGCAGCCGCGCCGCGAACGCGTCCTGGCCCACCACCGGCTCGGTCCGGCCCCGCGGTGTCGTCCACGACATGGCCGAGACGATCTCCATCGGCAGGATCGACGCCGCGAGCACCGGGTGGATGTGCGGGTCGATGAAGCCCGGCAGCAGGACATGGTCGCGAAAGGACTCGTCGATCTCGTCGATGCGGTCGCCCAACTCATCGACGAGACGGTCGAACGGGCCGAGCGCGACGATGCGTCCCGATTGGATCGCGACGGCTTCGACCACCGGTCGCTCGGGGTCCATCGTGCGGATGTGTCGAGCGCGGAGCAGACGCAGCCGATCGTCGGGGGCGGGCACGCCGGTGGCACGCCAGAGCGCGGCGCCCGCCAGGGCCAGCGCGATCACGGCGACGGCGCCCGCTCCGGCCCTGCGCGCCCATCGAGAGAGGCTGTGGTCGACCATCGCGCGAGGCTACACGAGGACGGGTTCCGGCCTTCTTTTGCGGCCAGGGGGGCGTGACCGACTTTGAATGCGGCTGGGTGGGCTCGCCGCAACGTGCCGGATCGAAAGCGAAATCGCCGGTGCCCTGCCGCGGCGGTGCTGGCGAGCTGCTGGGGCGATGCATTTGTTTCGCCACAAACAGGTCGCTTCGACCACATATCAAGGCCAACCCCTCGGGTGCGCCGGACTGCGCGCCTAACTCGGAGAGAATCAAGATGGCTCCCGCTCGTACGCTGTTCGCGCCCTTCGCGCTGCTCTCGCTCCTGCTCCTCTCGTTCGTGGTCACCAGTTCGGCCGCCGCAAATGGCATCACGATCTCGCTCGATCCCTTCACCGGCGACGACGTCACGCTGGAGCTGACCCTGGACGCCGGCGCTGAGGACGGGACGATCAGCGGCCGCTTCGAGGTCACTGAAGGGGTCGCCGACCTGCGTGGTCTCTTCTTGAACATCGCCGACACCAGTCTGCTCGATGGCCTGGTCATCGAAGGCGACGAGGTCACGGGCCTCGCGTTCGGGGCCGTCTCGAACATGAAGCAGGGCAACAACGTGAACGGGGGTGGGTCGCCGTGCCCGTGCGACATCGGCATCACCTTCGGTTCGCCCGGGATCGGCAAGGACGATCTGTCCGTCGTCGAGTTCGTGATCTCCCACGGAGACGTCGACCTCGACCTGTCGCTCTTCCAGGATCAGTACGTGGGCGGCCGCGCGACGAGCGTCGGCTCCGATGACGATGATCGCGATGGATCGTCGAAGCTGATCGGGGTCGTGCCCGAGCCCGGGACCGCGCTGCTGCTCGGCACCGGCGCCGTCCTGCTTGGTCTGCATCGCCGCAACGCCGCTCGAATCTAGTCGCCGAGAACGCTCCGGGCCTCCCAGTCTGGTGCGCAACGCGCCTTCCTTGCCCCCGAGGCGAGCGCCGGCTGGCGACTGCGTCTCGGCTCCAGGCCATGGCGATCCACGAGACCCGGCAGATGGGCGTTGCGTGCGGCCTGCGCCTTCTTTCTTCGGCAACTGCTGACACAAATCGGCGTTCACGACCACATTCCAGTGACTCGCTCGGTGCGCGTCTGCGCACCCGACGCCCACGGGAGACGCTCATGATACCCCCGGTTCGAAACCGCTCCGCGCTGCCGCTCTCGCTCCTTCTCAGCGCGCTCACGCTCCTGCTCGTCCTCTTCCTCGCCCAGTCGGCCTCGGCGCATGGCTTCGGCTACGGGAAGGGCGGATCCGACCGCGACTGGGGCGACTGGGGCGAGATGGACGGTCTCGGCGACTGGATGCTCGACGACGAGGACGACGACAGCGAGGGCTCGAAGGGCGGCCTCTTGGCCCACTTGTTCGAGCGCTTCCGCAACGCGCACGGCGATGACGGCGATGACGCCGCCGATCGCGGCGACGATCGCCGAGAGGCGTTCGCCGCGCTGCTCGCCCGCTGGAAGAATGGCGAGGGGCACCCCGAGCTCGACCGCAAGAAGCTCCGGCGCGTGCTCAAGAAGTGGAAGCGCCGCGGTGGCGGTGACGACGAGGACGGCAAGCGCCGCCGCAAGCGCCGGGACCGTGACAAGAACCCGATCCCCGAGCCGAGCACCGCTCTGCTGGTCGGCGTTGGCGCCGGGCTGCTCGCGCTCACGCGACGCCGCGAAGTCTGACGGCGGAGCGCGGGACGGCCCGCTTCGGGTCGCTCACTGCGCTGCGAACAACACCACCGGATCGAAGCGAGGCAGCGTCTCGATTGAGAGATCGGGGCGCTCGGCCTCCTTCTGCTTCATGAACGCCAGGCTGCCTTCACCCGTTCCGACCACCAGGGCGACGATGCGCCGCGCGCCGCGAAACGGCCCCTCGATCGGACTCGTGAGCCCGTCCCAGTGGATCGGAATCACGCGCGTCGCGCCGCTGGCTTCGACCGTTTCACGCCAGTAGGTCTCGCGGTAATCGGGGGACTGCGAGCCGAGCCCGCCGATGCCGAGCAGCACGACGTCGGCTTCGACGTCGGCGAGGCTCCCCTCGATGAAGCCGGCGCTCCCCTGAATCAACACACGGCCCTGCGGATGCTCGATGAGCAGCGCGTAGGGCTGGCCGACCTTGTATTCGAAGAGACCGACCGGCGGTACGAGCGGCTCGGTGATGGTGGGGTCAGCGAGGGCACGCTCGCGCACCGCGGGGTCAGCGAACTGGAAGTGCCGCGATGCAATGGGCGTCACGGTGAACGCGCCGAAGCGAACCGGCTCGCGATCCTCGGCCAGCCGAATCTGCGCTTCGGGCAGGCCCCAGCCGCGGCCGATCATCGCCGTCGAAGCCGAGCCCATCAGCAGCGCGCCCGTGCGGCGCGCGACCTCGGGTGCATCCATCGCGTGGTCGTAGTGCGAGTGCACGGCGAAGACGACCGCCGCCTCGGTGAGTGCGTTGGCTGCGAGCCCTCGCTCGATCGCATCCAGGTCGGGCTCGACCGTGCCGCCGACGAGACTGAACACGCCTGGACGACTGAACCAGCCATCGATCACGATCTGCGTGTCGCCATCGGAGAAGACCAGCGTCGCGCACCCCGTGTACCGCACGGTGACGTCGCCGGCCTCGACCCTGGGGCTCGGGGCGATCGCCCAATTCGGATCGACCGGGGGCGCTTCGAACGTCTCGAACAGGTAGACCCAGCTGGCGACCGCCAGCGCTGCGAGCGCAGCGAAGAGGATGAGGGCAAGGCGCATGGCGCAGGGTCTCCAGCGCACCGCACGACGAGATGCGCGACGCGCATCGATGTTGAAGGCCCGCCGACTGTAGCGGGGCGGGCCTCGCTTCGACCCGCGAATCGATCGACCGTTCGAACTGTCCGGTCGCGCGGTCGATACGGCGCCGCGCGTCATCGACATGGGCCATGGGTCGATGCGCCCCGGCCGCGCACGTGCCGGGGTGTGACGCTCGGCACATCACGCACCCGGCTGCGTACGCCGCAGCCCCCCCATGTGGGTGGGGTGACACCAAGCGGTGCGCCCGGCTTGGCGGGTTCCTACGCCCGACGGGGTGACGTTTCGATAGGGCATTGAGATTCGGTGCTTGAATTTGGCATGATGGGTCGAGACTGCAGTCCAAGCCGCAGCTTCCAAGGGACTTCAGCGCCGCATGTCGCAGAGTGGAACACACAGCCAAGTGCAGGGCCGAGCGGTCCGACCGATCGAGGGCCGCGTCGAGAGCCGGGTGCCGAGTTACGTGCAGGGGGGGCTCGACAGCGATTCGGTCGAGCGGTCACTCGAGGCCGAACGAAGCGTTTGGGAGAGCCTCGTCGAGTTTGCGCGTCGCTTGATGCGACGCGCCTCACCCTGGAAGGGCATCTGAGCGCGGGTCGACTCGATCACGATCGGCGACGCTTCGTCGCATGACGATCGATGAGGCCCGACTCTGGAGCGCCTACGTCGCAACCAGCTACGTCGTCTTCGCCGAAGACGGGCGCGAGGTGGTGGTGCGCATCGGTGAGCGCTGCACCGCGCTCGACGATTTGCTGACGGCGGCCGACGTCGAGACCTGGTGCTTCGTGACGGCCGCCAACCCCGATTCGCAAGCCCTCGATGCCGAGACCAATCAGACGCGGGATGAAGCCTTGCGGCGCGTCCTCGCCGAGCGGGGGTGCGCGACGTTCGACGGCGTCGGGCGCGGCGACGACGGTGCGTGGCCCCACGAGATCAGCCATTTGGTGCTCGGGCTGTCGAAGTCCGAGGGCGTCGCGCTGGCCCGCGCGTTCGGTCAGCGCGCCATCGTGAGCGGTGTGCTCGGCGGGCGCGCCGAGCTCGTCGATTGCCGAAGCACGTTCACTTCGATCGACTGAGACGATCGCGGCCGCAGGGGTGATCGTCGCCCATCGAAGCTTCACCCGGGTGCGCCGTCGCGCGAACGGGTCGCGGCTCGCCGGTGCACGTCGCGCGGCTTCGTGCCCGGTGCGTGATCGAACCGGCAGGTCGCTTCCGCGCCGCGAATCGAGGCCGGATCGTCCTTGTCATTCCGCGTTGACCGCATGCGGTGTCCTCATAGCATGATGCGCGATGTCCGGGTGGCGCGGCGCAGGCCGGTCGACCCAGCGCTCGGCGATGTGGGGCGTTCGGTGGCTCGGCCGCTCGGCGGAGCAAACGATGAAGGCAACGCGCGCGTGAGCGAGCGCGAGAAGGGAGAGGGCGGTGCGGCAGACGGCGATCCTCGACATGCAAGACGCCCGAGCGCGGCGACGCTTCATCGATCAGCTCGGTGAGCTGGGCTGGCGGGTCCGCGTATCGAGCGATGCCGACGGCGGGCTCGCACGCGTCGCCAGCGAGGTCGACGCCGCCCTGGTCATCGTGCAGGTCGAAGCAGAGGTCGACGCCGAGGGTCGAGGTGGCGTCGCACCCGATCGCGGCCGGGGCTTCCACGCCGGCGCGCGCGTCGCACAGGCCTGCGCGGTCACGCGCGCCCCGGTCATCGCAGCCGCCTCGGCGCCGATGGCCGAGGTGGTCGTCCACGCGATTCAGCTCGGGGCGAGAGACTTCGTTGCAATCGACATCGACGATGTGAGTCTGCGCGCGGCGATCGAGCGCGTGGTCGATCGCCATGCCGGTGAGCCGGCGCCGACCTCGGCGTCCCCGATCGAACGCCACCTCGTCGGACGCAGCCGCGCGGCGCGACTCACCCGATCTCGCCTGCACGGTCTCGCCTCGCTCGAGGGGCCCGTCCTCGTGGTCGGCGAGGCCGGAACCGGGCGGGATACGGTGGCGCGCGCCCTCCACGAAGCCGGCGCGGGCGCAGACGACGGGTTTCGTCGCCTCGACTGTGCCGAGTGGCGGCCCGGCGAGGAGATCCCGCGGTCGGGCACCCTCTACCTCGATCACGTCGATCGACTGTCCGCACCTGGGCAGCAGTACTTCGCGCATCGGCTGCGCCAGATGGAGCGCGCGGGGTGGGAACGCGGGCCGCGGGTCGTGGCGTCGGCCGGGCCGGGCTTCGTCGCGGCCGCGGGCGACGTCGGCACCGGTTCGGCCGACGCGTTCGATCGGACGCTCTTCGAAGAGCTCACGCGGTTTCCGCTCGAGCTCGCTCCGCTGCGCGAGCGTCTCGAAGACGTGCCCGAGATCGCGGATCGGATCGTCGAGCGGCTGGGGGAGCGCATGCGGCGCGAGGTGCGACTGACGCCCGATGCCCACGCCTACCTGGCGCGCCAGGGTTGGCCCGGCAACGTGCAGCAGCTCGCGCGCGTGCTCGAGCGCGGTGTGGCGTTCTGTGCGAGCGGGCGCCTCGACGCCACGGCGATTGAGCAGCTGGTCGACGACTTCGAGGAGAGCCTCTCGGCCATTCGCCGCAAGCGCGCGGCCGACGAGCGCGACGAGCTGCTCGCGACGCTGGCCCGGACCGGCGGCAACATCTCGCGCTGCGCCGAAGAGATGGGGCGAAGCCGTGGCGCCATCTATCGACTGATCGACAAGTACGGGATCGCGCTGCCCAAAGCGATGCGCAAGCGGCGACGGCCGACCGATGCTGAGGTCGAGGTCGAGGTCGAGGCCGAGGTCGACGTCGCCAGCTGAGGCGTCGGCGCTGGGCCGGGCTCACCGCGAGAAGCGATGCCGCGAGGTCGCGGGCGGGTTCGACCGATGCCGCCCGGGCCTATGCTCCCGGCCGATGTCCCAGGATCCCAGACAGGTCGAACCGCACGACTTCGAGCCGACATCGGCGCAGTCGCCCGAGTCGCTCGGGGTGTGGGCGCTCGCCTGGCCGACGATCGTGAGCTTCGGTGCACAGACCTTCGTGCGCTTCGCAGACTTCGCAATGGTGGGCGGCCTCGGCCCCGACGCGCTCGCCGCCGTCGGGCTCGGCGGGCAGGTCTACTGGCTGGTGCAATCGTTCGTGAACCTCGCTCCGATGGGTCTGGCCGCGATCCTTGCCCGAGCCTGGGGGGCGGGGGATCGAGACGAGGTCGATCTCGTGCTGCGCCAGAGCCTGCTGCTCGGCGCGGTCATGGGCGTGGCCATCACGCTGGCTGGGCTGCCCTTCGCCGACGCGATGATCCGCATCTACGGCGTCGAAGAGTCGGTGGTCCGGTTGGGGGGCGACTACGTGTTCTGGTTGCTCGCCGGCACGCTGCCCTTTGCGCTGTCGTTCGTGTTCGGTGCTGCGCTGCGCGCGGCGGGCGACGTGCATACACCGCTCTGGGTGGGCATCGCGACCAATGTCCTGAACGTCGTCTTCAATTGGGTGCTGATCTACGGCCACCTCGGTGCGCCCGCGTTCGGCGTGGCGGGCGCCGGCATGGCGTCGAGCTTGTCGATGTTGTTTCAGGGCGTGCTCTTCTGGTGGATGTGGCGGCGGCGCTGGCTCGTCCTCGAGCCGCGCGTCCCCGGCTTCGCCCCCGATTGGCGCATGCTGAAGCGCATCTCGGTGATCGGCTACCCCGCCGCGATCGAGCAGGGGCTCTTCCAGATCGGTCTGCTCGCGTTCCAGCGCATCATGAGCCTGTACGGCACGGCGGCGATCGCGGCGTACAACGTGGGCGCTCAGATCCTCTCGTTCTCGTTCATTCCGGGCATCGGCTTCGCGACGGCCGCAGGAACGCTGGTCGGGCAGCACCTCGGCGATGGCGACCCCGACGAGGCCGCGCGCTCGGGCTGGCGCGCCAACCTCGGCGCGATGCTCTCGATGAGTGTCATGGGCGGGGTCGTCGTCGTCTTTGCCGAGCCGCTGGCGCGGATGTTCACCGACGATCCCGAGGTCGTCTCGTTGACCGTCGACTTCATCTGGATCCTCGGTCTCGTTCAACCCCTGATGGCCGTCGAGTTCGCCCTCGGCGGCGCGCTGCGTGGCGCGGGCGACACGCTCTTCCCGATGATCGCGATCTTCGTCGGGCTCTTCGTCGTTCGGCTGCTGCCCGCGTTCGCGCTGATCTCGCTGACGGATGCGACGATCCAGATGGTCTGGTGCGCGCTCGTTCTCGACTACGCGACGAAGGCCGCGCTGCTGGTTCGGCGCTTTCGGCAGGGACGCTGGAAGACGCTCGAGGTGTAGCGCTCATCCGCGGCGCGAATGCGGCGTCGGCGGGTCGGGTCGAGCGTCGGTCTGGGCCGCGTCGAGCACTTCGGTGGGGACGGCGTCGCCCCAGCGCAGCTTCTTGGCCTGCTTCCACGCGGCCTTCGTTCGCCGCGCGACGGTGCGGCGTTGCGCCGCGCCGCTCGCGTCACAGACATCGATCTCGACGTGTGCCTTCGTGACGTGCGACGGTCGGAGCAGTCGGGCCGGCGCGGCCGTCACCGGCTTCCGCGAGACGGCCAGCCACGCGAGCTTCTCGTCTTCGTAGCCGAGGTCGGCGCCCTTGACCTGGCGATGCATGCGCGAGCGCGCCACGCGCACGGCGAAGTGGCACCAATCGGGTGCGCGGAGCGGGCAGGCTGCGGTGTGGGGGCAGGGGCCGACGAGATGCGCACCGGCGTCGAGCAGACGCGCGCGCGCGTCGAGGATCCGCCGGTACCCGGCCGTCGTCCCGGGCTCGACCATGACGAAGCAGCCCTCGGTGCGCGCCCAGGCGTCGTCGATCAGGGAGCCACGGCGGTCGGCGTCGAGCTCGCCGCTCACGTAGCAGAGCGTGACCAGGTCGAAGCGGGCATCGGCGGCGGGTCCGATCGCGTCGAGGGCATCGGCGCGCGTGAGGTCGCCGGCGTGCCATGTGGGCGGGGGCGCCGCATCGTCGAGGGCGTCGAAGAGCCGCGCGCCGGCCTCGCGAAAGACGCGGGCCCCTTCGATGGCCGACCTGCGTTCGGCGGCGCCGAGGACAGCCGCGGCCGCGAGCAGGGCGGTGCCCGGTCCGGCCCCTAGATCGAGGTGGGACCGCGGCTCGAAATCGGGCGCGAGCCGGCTGAGTTCGGCGAGCGCGACCGCTGCAGCGCCGAAGGTCGCGGGGAGGCGCCACGCCGCGTACGCGAAGGCGTCGGCTTCGGTCTGTACGACGAGCTGTCGGCACCCGTGGTCGGCGCGCTCCCGGTAGATCTTCGATTGGCGTTCGGCGATCTCGACCAGCGCCTTGCGCGGCGTCGCAGCCAGCAGGCCATCGAGGGCCGCGCGCACTTCGGGCGGTAGATCCATGTCTTCCCCGCGTGCAGGTGAACGCGGCGAACGTTATCGGATCGAGGCGCGGCAGCCGCCGCGTGAGCGGCAGCCCCCGCGTGAGCGGTGACCCCGCGACACCGGCGCCGTGGACGCCCGTGTCTCGGTCAGCCGCCGTGTGCGCTCGGCTCGGTCTCGGGCTTGTCGGCGTCGATCACATCGAGCGCGGCGAGCATCTGATTGTAGACGTCGCCGACGTCCGCAAGCTGGTCGCCCTCGCGAAATCGCAGGGGCCGCACGTCTTCACCGTTGGCGACGGCGATCATGTGTTGCTTCAACCGGTAGACCGGCCCCACGATGCGATGGAAGAGGAACATCGAGACGAGCGTGATGAAGATCGACATCGTGACGGCGACGACGCCGCTCGCGAGCATCGACAAGCGGCCGTACTGAGCGACCAGCTCCGGCCAGCCCGCCTGGCCGGCCAGGCCGAGCGCGTCGAACAGCTGCATGTGATAGCCCCACGAGGCGAGGCCGGTCAGCAGACCGAACGCGAGGGCCGAGAGCCCGATGCCGCGCACGTACCAGTCGAAGGACGAGTGCGGGACCATGAATCGGCTGAGGCCGACACGGCCGTTCGGCTTGTGAGACGTCGCGTCTCCGTCGCTCATTGCGTGTCTCCGTGCGCGGCCGCGCGAGAGGCGCGCCACCGACGTGCGGGGCCTCCAGCGTGAACCGATCGGGCTCGTGCCTCGTCTACATCGGCTGAGCCCGAGCGTGGCATGAGGTACGCCCCGCTGGCAGCGGCGCGTTGGCGAGGCATGCCCGCCATGCCGCGGGAATGGAACGGTTCCGCCGCCAGCGAACTCGGCGCTTCGGGCGCCGCCTCGTGGCCCGATTCGGCTAATCTGCGGGGCCCGTCGGACCAAGGTCCGACGTCGAACCGGAGGAAGATCGCCCGTGCGGAAGCTCGCGTCGTCGCTCGCCTGCCTCGGCCTCTCAATCATGCTGCTCTTGGCAAACGACGGCTGGGCGCAGTCGCAGGGCGCCCCCGACGACGCCGCGCAGGCGCCGCCGGCCGGCGGCTCGAGTGCTTCGCCGGCCCTGCCCAGCCTGCCGAAGCGAATCAAACCGCCGGTCAAGCCGATCACGTCGGTGCCCGCCGATCCCGATCCCGAGATCATGCACTTCTGGGGCACATGCGGCGCGTCGGCCGCGGTCCGGCTCAATGGCGATCGGGTGGTGATCGGCAGCGACGACGACAACTATCTGCGCACCTACGACTTGATCGAGCCCGCGGCGCTCGAGCTCGTCGGCGCCGATGGCACCCCCGACCCGAAGCGATCCGGCGTCCACCGCCCGCGCGCGACCCAGGATTTCTACCCGTTCCTGCAGGTCAAGGAGCTCAGCGTCCGCAACTTCTCGGCGATCGAGGGGGCTGCCCGCGGCGACGGCATCGTCTACTGGATCGCCTCGCATGCGCGGCGCGCGGACGGCGAGACGCGGCCGAACCGCCGACGCTTCTTCGCGACGAACATCGTGTCGCGGATGGGCCTCGAGGTGCTCGTCCCCGTCGGCAAGCCGGTCATGGATCTCACCTACAAGCTCGAAGCCGATGAGAAGATCAAACGATCTGGCGTTCGAAACTCGATGATGCCCCAGTACCGAAAGATGGAGCATCTCGCGCCGCAGGTGCGCGGCATCGACATCCAGGGGCTGGCGATGGCCCCCGACGACGAGGCGGTCTGGATCGCGCTGCGCAATCCGACGCGTGCGTCTCGCGCCCAGTTCGTGCCCATCGAGAACCCCCGGGCGCTCGTCACCGGCCGGCAGCCGGTCTTCGGCGACCCCTTCGGCATCGTGACCGACCGTCGCGGCATCAGCGCAATCGAGTGGGTGCCCGAGCTCGGGCAGTACCTGCTCGTGACGGCGCCGCTCGGTGCAACCACGGGCTATCAGCTGCACCGCTGGTCGGGCGATCCGAATCAGAAGCCGTCGAAAGGCGAGCCCCTGCCCGAGGCACTCGACGTGCAGAGCTTCATCGTGTCGACCGATGGCAAGCGCGCGCTCGTCTTCAGCGACGACAGCGCCGTGCCGCTGCCGGTCGAGTCGCAAGAGGATTGCCGCGCCCGGCTGAACGAAGACGGCACGTGTCCCTGTGGCGGGGTGGTGCGAGCGGGGCCCAAGCGGTTTCGCGCGCGCTGGATCTCGCTCGAGCCGGCGGCGCCCGAAGCGACGAACTGATCGAATCGTCGACCGCCGCGCGTCAGGTCAGCGGCCGGCCGTCAGCTCCCTCTGGCTGAAGTCGCGGACGGTGAGCTCGGGGCTCGGAACGAAGTCGAGAATGTTCAGCACCGTCTGACTCTCGCGCTTCAGGTGCATCATCTTCGAGCGCCGGACGATCCAGACGCGCTTCTCGACACCGCGATCCTCGCTCGAGTACATCTCGATCGAGCGTGGATCGGCGCGCAGCTCCTTGATGCGCACGCCGCGGTCGTCCCAGTACTCGGTCTGGAGCGGGACACCGCGCTCCTTCTCGATCGTGACGACGAACTTCGAGTACGCGCTGCGCGTGTCTTCGTGCGGAACGACGGTGACGACCCACGCGGGCACGCCTTTGTACTCGGTGTCGGGCATGCGGTAGTGCGCCGCGTCTTCGGCCTCCTCGGGCACGATGTCCTCGAGCGTGAAGTCGGTGCCCGAGATCGATTCGGTGCGTGCGTTGATCCGACGCACGCTGCGCGAGCTGGGCAGATAGACGAACTGGTCGTCAGGGCCCCGTCGCTTGTTGATGACGAGGTAGCCCATGTGCAGCGTATCGAGGGGGCGCGTGTACTTCGCGATCGTGCGCGCGATGACGTCGTCGTCGGCGTCGCCCCGCAGATAGCGCGACTCCATCTCGACGTACTGCTTGTAGCCGCCACGGTCCTTCGAGCTCAGGCTCATCAGCTGCGTCGACGCGTCGAATCGATTGTCGATCACGCGGTCGTAGATCTGGCTGCCGGTCAGCCCGTCGTCCCCCTGCCAATCGGCGATCGGGAGGAACGTCTCGTCGTTGGCCGACGCCGGACCGCTGCGCGCGAGCGGTAAGACGAGCGTGACGGTGAGCAGCGCCGCGATCACGCCCGCTCGGGCGGGCCGTGCGCTGGGCGACGAGATCTTCCGCAGGGGCATGCACGCACTCCGCTTGGCGCCCGAGAGGGCGGTCGACCGCGCGCGGCGAGAGGGTGCGCACGACGACGTGGGCGGTCGAGCGCGCGCGGCGAGGCGGTGCGCACGACGCGACGAGGGCGGTCGAGTATACGTCGGCCTCGTCGGTGCGAGCGCGCCTCGAGTGAGCCGTGGAGCGATCGGCGCGGCGGTCGGCCGCGATTCAGGGGTGGCGGTAGGGGCTGGGTCGGGTCGCGCCGCGCTTGCGGCGGGGGCGTGCGGGCTCGAGCGCGTCGGCCAGGGCGCGCGCCGAAGACCGGGCCATGCCGGTGAACTCGATGCCGACGCCCGCCGGTCGGTCGGTCGGTCGGGTCGGCTGGGGGATGCGCCGCCAGACCACGGCGCCGACGGCCTGCACGGTCTCGCCGCCGGGCAGATCGACCTCGACCAGCACGCGGCGGCCGGGGGTCAGGGTGTCGTCCATCGCGACGAAGACGCCGCCCTCGCTCACGTTGCCCGAGCGCTCTTCGAAGTTCGTGTAGCAGGGCAGCCCGCTCACCGGATCGATCTCGGGATCGATGGCCGCGACGCGCACGGGCCAGCGCAGCCCACGCCGCGCGTGGGCCTGCACCTTGCCAGCCGGCTCGGTCGTCGAACGTGTGTCGCTCATCGCGGGGTCCCCTCCCAGCCTGGCTATCGGCTGGGCGGCCCGTTGAGCTTGAGAGGGCGCACGACGGCGTGGCGCCGCGAACCGGGGTGGTGCGGGGCCAAAAGACCTCGATTTGGCGCAGGGGCGAGGGCGGCTATTGACCGAGGCGCACGTGGTACGGGAACGAGATGCGTCGGGCCGAGTCGTCCACCTCGGGCTCGTCGCCGAAGAGCACGCTCTCGTTCTCGGGCAGCTCGTCTTCCTCGGTCGACTCGGCGTCGGCGGCCTTCTTGCGCGGCTTCTTGGCGGCGAGCGGGCTGCTCTTGGCCAGGTCGTTCGGCGAGAAGGGCTGGACGCCGGCCTCACCTGCGCGCTGGTCGCAGATCTCGCGGACCGCCGCGGCGGTCATGCGCTTGATCTCGACCTTGTCGCCCCGACCGAGTGAGCAGAAGAGGGGGCCCGGCTCGTTGCCGCGCACCATCAGCCAGTCTTCGAGCGCGATCATCTCTTCGTTGCTGAACGGGACGCGCCGTGAGCGCTTCGCCTGTGCCGGCTTGAACAGCACGCCCGACTTCTGGGTGCGCGCGTCGAACTGGATGTGATCGACGGTGAGACCGATCAGGTCGACGGTCTTGAGCGCGCCGTGGTATGCGAGCGAGATCATCAGGCCGTCGCGGTTGCCGGCCGGGGAGTCGTCGAGCCGGCAGGCGGCCTGGAGCGCCAGGACCTCGGTGCGCGCCAGCTCGCGGTCCGTCTGGGCCTTCTTGCCCGCCTTTGCACGGGCTTCGGTGGGCTTGGCGGACGTCGACGATGTCGACGCCGTGATCGTGAGGTCGCGCTCCTCGTCGCTGATGAAGCCGAGGTTCTGGCACTCGGTCATGATGCCCTTGAAGGAGCTCTTGATGCGGGCGACCTGCTTGGGCGGGTAGCTCTCAGGGACGGGCTGGTACTTGCGGGTGTCGTCGGCGCGGCAGCGCATGGCCTCGATGTGCGCCGGGGCGCCCTTCTCCTTGAGGATCGTGAAGGCGAGGGCGCCGTGATAGGGCTGGATCTGGTGCCAGGGGAACGAGCTCGCGTCGCAGATGCCACCGCTGACGACGGCAGCCAGGGTGTCGAGCGCCTCCTCGGCGACGCGCTGGGGCTCACCGGGCTTGAGGGAGCTGAGGTAGGCGCTCGCGGCGCGCTCGCCTTTGGCGACCTCGTGTGGGGCGAGGCTGAAGTCTCCGGACGTGGGGGGGATGTCCGTCTGCTCGGCGTGCATTGCCTCTGCGGCCACTGGCTGTTCCTCCGTGGGTTCTTTCGTTCTCTCGGGCCGGAAGCCCGCGCGGGTCCGGTCGGTGCGCAGCCGGGATGCCCGTGCTGCTCGAATGCGTCTCGTTCCTCGTCTCTTTGTTCGGCTCTTTGCTCGTCTCTTCGTTTGGCTCTTTGTTCGGCTCTTTGTTCGGCTCTTTGTTCGGCTCTTCTGCCGCTGGGCTCTGCTCTCTGCCCGCTCCGCTCTCGTCTCTGCTCTCCGCTCTCTGCTCTCCGCTCTCCGCTTGGAGCTGCGCTCTGCTTCCTCCCCGCGCCCGGGTCGACATCGACGGCGTCGGTCGATCCGCGCCCTGCATCGCCATCGATCGCCTCGTGGGCGAGCCGCAGCGTCGCGGGTCACGCCCGGGCGGGGCGTGCTCGAGGCCGGCCTCCTGAAGGTCGAACGAAGGCCTGCTCGTCAGCGGGCGTGTCGATCGAAGTGGCGGGAACGCCATGGAGGAAAACCGGCGGGCTCGCGCTGCGCGAGCATGCCGCCGGCTCCGGTCATGCGGTCTTCGGACCCGAGTGGGGACGCCAAATGAGGCATGCCGCCGATCGTGGCCCATCGAAGTTGTCTCGAATGGTATGCGCGTTCTGAGGGTCCCCTGTCAAGGAGAGCCTCCAAGTGGCTGGAATCAAAGAGAAACTTTTTCGAGATTGACTGGTGAATCGACATTCGGGCCGATCCACCCCCTACGGGGACTCGTCGTCGTCGTCGTCGTCGCCCGGTGCTCGCACCTTCACGTCGACGCCGCCCATGACGGCGAGTCCGCTGACATGCAATCGGGGCGCGTCGGGAGTGGTCGCGGTGTGCGAGACGTGCCCGAATCCGCCGAGCAGGCCGGTCCCCGAGACCGAGACGTGCATGTCCGGCGGGACCAGCACCTCGACGCCGCCCATCAAGCAGAAGATCGACACCTCGGTCACGACCCCCTCGAGCAGCGCCGCCTCGCGAAAGTCGAGCTTGATCCCGCCCATGATCGAGAGCGCCGTGACGTGCTCGGCGGGCTCCCAGTGACCCGATCGGGTCGAACCGCTCATGATCGCGATCGCCCAGTCGTGATCGGTGTCGTTCCGGCCGGATTCGACCGGCGCGGCGGCCGTTTCGGCGAACGAGCCGACTGCAGGCGCGTCGCGAAGCGGTGCCGGCGGCGATTCGAGCAGGTCGGCCACGACCGGGCGCAACTCGATCGGTGACTGCGCCCCGGCCGCCTGGGCGCGGCGCCGCTCGAACTCGGGTCGGTCGATGCGCTCCTGCTCGAATTGGTGCTCGAGCTCGGCGAGCGTTCGTGTGCGCAGCGCTTCGAGTTGGACGTCGGGATCGCGCGGGTGGGCGGGGCTCATCGTCGGAGCAGCTCCTCGGGCGGACGCGGGCGACCCGTTCGAGCATACCTGAGCCGACTCGGGGAGCGCGGGCGCATGTCGAGCGGCTTCGGGTACCGTCCGCGTGCGCGGGTCGGCGCCGCGACGTGCGCCGCGCAGGGGGCGCGGGCGGTCGCCGCGAAGCGTGTGCGAATCGGCGCCGCCGAGCGAGCGCGGCCGGGCACCGCCAAGCGTGCCTGGCGGGACGATGGAGGAGGGGGCCAATGCCGCCTTCGAAGACCCCCGAAGCGGCCCACACCGAGCGCGCGTCCTGGCTGCCGGGTTTCGCCTGGGCGCTTCCCGCTGCGTTCGCGGGCGCCGTCTCGAGCTGCCGCTTCGAGCAGGGCGACGTGCTGCACGAGGGCGAGGGCGGGTATGGCGACTGGGCGGAGGGCGCGCCCGGGCGCTGGCTGCAGGTCCTCGATCCGCCGCGGAGCGCCCGAGCGGTCGCCGGCGGCGGCGATGCGGGACGCTTCGTCGCGCAGTGGGGGTCGCCGGTCGAGCTCGATCTCGCCGACGCGCCCGACGCGCAGCCACGGCGGCTGGTCACGACCCAGGGGCGACTCTTCACCTGCCTCTGGCACGGCGAACTCGGGGCGCTCGAGCAGTCGAATGCGCCTCCGCCGCCGATTCTGCTCGCCGACCTGCAGCGCTCGCTCGAGCCGACCCTGGCCGGGCTGCGCGCCCGGCTCGTCAAGACGAAACGCCGCAGCAAGGCCGACGCCGCGGCGATGCTCTTCGTCGCGGCGCTCGACTGGTCGAGCGATGCCTCGATCGCGAAGGCCGATGCGATCGCGACCGCCCTGGCCGCGCACTTCGCGATCTCGATCCACGACGCTGCGCCCGGCGACGTCGGCGTGCCCGACGCACAGCACCACCTGCCGACGCTGTGTGTGCGCGGGATCCGCATCGAAGCGGCCGACGAGCAGCGGGTGTCCGATGCCCTGAAGGCCGTGCTCTACACGCCGGGTGCAAAGACGCGCAGCGAGGACGACGACGACGCGGCCGTGGCGAGCGATCGATTCTCGGTCGCCCGCCACGGCCTGCTCGTCCCGTTCGTCGAGATCGACGCCGACGCCTGAGCGCGGGTCGAGCTAGTGGATCGTGTCGGAGCCGGGGGCTTGCAGCGGCGCCGGCGCCGCGATCGCGCTCGCCTGATGGTGCGTGAGGCGCCAGCGTCCATTCTCCCAGACGAAGACGTTGGTCGCGGCGAGCGGACGACCCGCCACCGCCTCGAGGCACGTCACGAACGCCACGCCGCGCACGATCTCGACGTGCGGGTCCCGGTGCTCGATCGGCGGCGGCTGGGCGAGAATCTCCTGCCAGCTCTCCATCACGGCGTCGCGTCCATGGAGCGGCGGTCCACCCGGGTGGATGCAGAGCACCGCCTCGGCCCGGGCCCAGAGCGAATCCATGGCGCTGTAGTCGCCCGCCGCGAACGCGCGGTAGAACGCATCGTTCGACTGGAGCGCGGCGGCGCGTTCTTCGTCGCTCGACATGCCCGGACCGTCCGCTCGGCGCTACTCGGTGGTGATCGTCGCCTTGTTGATCATCAGCGGCTCGCTGGTGCGCCCCGAGCGGGATCCGCGGGCCTCGAGCGCCCGCACCGTCTCCATGCTGTCGTCGCCGACGACGGCGCCGAAGATGGTGTGCTTGCCGTCGAGGTGCGGCGTCGGGACGAACGTGATGAAGAACTGGCTGCCGTCGGTGCCAGGGCCGGCGTTCGCCATGCTGAGCAGACCCGGGCGGTCGTGGCGCACGCTCGAGTCGAACTCGCCATCGTACTGGTAGCCGGGGCCGCCTGTACCGCGACCTTCGGGGTCGCCGCCCTGGGCCATGAAGCCGTCGATCACGCGGTGGAAGATGATGTCGTCATAGAAGCCGAGCTGGGTCAGATAGACCGTGCTCGTCACGTGCATCGGCGCCACGGCCGGCATCAGCTCGATCTTGATCGGGCCGACGTTCGTGTCGAGATTCCAGAAGAGCTTCTCGTCTTCGGCGAACTCGACCTGCGTCGGCTTCGGGAGCCTCAGCTTCCACTGAGGGGCCGAGGTGTCGATGTTCTGCTCTGCGATGAAGGACTCGATGGCCGACAGGCCCATGGTTGCTCCCTTGCCCGCGCTCGGTGCATCGGCGGGCGGCGCGTCGTTTGTGGTGGTCGAAGAGCCGGCATCTTCGGCACACCCGAGCACGAAGATCAGCAGGCCTGCCGCCATCGTGGTGCCTGCGAGTCGGGCCAGTCGGCGCGGCGCGGAGGCGGTCGGGGTGATTCGATGCATCTCGGGGCTCCTCGAAGGTGTGGGTCGCCCCGGCCATGCGTGCAGGGGCGATCTCGAAGGGCGCCAAGAGTAACGTCGGCGCCGGTCCGGTCCAACCGACAAAGTGCGGATCCGTCGGGCTTCAGCGCCGCGTCGAACCCGCTCGGCAGAGCCCGAGCTCGACGAGCTGCTCGCGTGCCTTCGGCGCCCAGCCGCGGTTCGCGATCGGGCTCGCCGGGCTCGGGTGCAGCACCCGCCCGAAGCGCACATCGAAGCCCTCGAGGACCTGCTCGGCGCGATCGGCGGCGAAGCCGCCCACGCCGATGATCCACTCGGGTTCGAGAATCTCGACGGTTCGGCGCAGCGCGTGGTCACAGGCTTCGAAGAGCGGCTCGCGCTCCCGCGCAGGCAGCTTGTCGGGTGTGCGATTGCGGCCGCTCTCCTCCATGAAGACGAGCGGGCAGTAGTTCGCGATGAAGTGGTGCGCGAAGAAACGTTCGGGGGTGCCCCAGTGCTCGGCGATCGCGCCCCAGAGTCGCGCGCCCGAGACCTCGCTGCGCGTGCAGGCGAAGCCGTCCACCGGGCGCTTCGGATGCTCGCGGGCGGGGCGGTCGACCTTCGCCTCGATCCCCATCCAGTCGCGCACCAGGGCGACCTCGCCGAATGGCACCCCGGTCTGCACCATGCCCCAGGGCCCCGGGTTCATGCCGAGAAAGAGGACGCGCCGACGGCCATCGGCGAAGCGGCGCACGTACTGGGCATAGGGCCGCTTCGCGTGGTCGAGCGGGTTGTAGACGTAGGCGACGGGGGCCGCGAACTCGAGGGCCGCGGTCCGCCTGCGCAGCGTTCGAGTCATGTTGAGCAGGCGATCGGCGGTCGGCATGGCGGCCTCGGCAGAGGGGCGCGGGCGCTGGGCCCGGGGAAGCGGGCGGCGGAGCCTACCATGCGCCGGTTGGCTGCGGCGGCGCATCGGGGCACTCTCTTCGGGGCCGGTGTCCACCGAGCTCAATCCGGGAGTGCGAGATGGATCGCGACGTCGCCAAGGCCACGATGGGTCGCCTCTTCGACATGACGAGCAGTGCCGCCGTGATGGCCGTGCTGGGCGTGGTCGATCGCACGGGGCTGCTGGGGCATCTGCAGGGCGCGGGCCCGATCGGCGTCGCCACGCTCGCCGACCGAAGCGGCCTCGAGCCTCGCTACGTCGAAGAGGTCACCGCCACGCTGGTCGCCGCCGGGCTGCTCGAGTGGGACGCCGACGCGGCCACGCTCGAGCTGCGCGACGAGGTCGCCGCCGTGCTGGCCGACGAATCGAGCCCCTACTTCATGGGGGGCTGGACCCAGATTCTGCAGGGGCTGTACCGCGCGGTGCCGGGCGTGTCGGCCGCTTGCCACGAAGGCGGGGGTGTCCCCTACGACGAGTACGGTGACTTCATGGTGCAGGGGATCTCGCGGGCGAATTCGCCCGGGATGCGGCTGCTGCTGACGCGGCGTTGGCTGGCGGCGGTGCCGGGCCTCGCCGAGCGACTCGAGTCGGGCCTGCGGGTCGCCGACGTGGGGTGCGGGGCCGGCACGGCCGTGTTGACGCTCGCGCGCGCGTATCCACGATCGGAGATCGTCGGGTTCGACGTGTCGAAGCGGTCGATCGAAGCTGCCCGCGCCGCGGCGGCGGCCGAAGGGCTCGACAACGCGCACTTCGAGCACGCCGGCGGCGAGGCGCTGCCCGTCGACCCGGGCTTCGACCTCGTGACGGCGTTCGACGTCGTCCACGATCTCGTCGACCCGAAGGGCGTGCTCGCGCGGATTCGCGAGGTGCTGCGCGACGACGGTCTCTTCTTCATGGTCGAGCCCGACGTGGCGCCGGCGCTCGAAGGCAACGTCAACCCGGGTGGTGCGCTGCTCTACGCGATGAGCACGCTTCACTGCATGACGGTCTCGCTGGCGCACGGGGGCGAGGGGCTGGGCGCCGCCTGGGGGCCGGCGAAGGCCGAGCAGTTCTGCCGCGAGGCGGGGTTCGGTGGGTTCGAGCGGCTCGACGTGCCCAACCCGATGAACGCCTTCTACGCCGTGCGGCCCTGAGCGCCTCCCGCTCGCGTCGGACACGGGGGCTCAGCCGCGCGAGTATCGTCCTGTCGACGAGCGAGGCGGCCCCCGGTCGTGATCTGCGCCACAGGGGCGCGACTGACGCCGACCGTGGGTAATGTCTGGCCGAATCAACGGGGGCCCGCATGGGAACGACCGCCATCGCCTGGGGCGCGGCAGCGCTCTTCGCCGTCCTTGCCGTCGCGCTGATCGCGCGGCTGCGTCAGCTCACCGTCGAAGTGAGCGAGGCGCAGATCGGCACCGACAAGCTCGAGGGCGAGCTGCGCGCGACGCGCGACCAGCTCGAGCGCGAGTCGGGCAAGCTCAGGCGCAAGAGCGACGAGCTCGTCGACGTGCGCAAGCGCTACGACAAGTTGCGCAAGCGCAAGGACGCGGGCGACTCGAAGAGCTCAGGGCCGGCGACGGGCTCGGTCACCGACCGCGACCTCGAAGAGGCCCGGCAGGCCCGCGACCGCGCGCGCGAAGAGGCGGCGTCACTCCAGGGCGAGCTGGCGGCGGCGCGCGCCGCGCACGCCGATGCGCTGGCGGCCGAGCGCGCGCGCACACCCGAAGGCGCCGTGTCGCCGGACGAAGCCGAGAAGCTGCGCAGCGAGTCGGCGGCGGCGCTGGCTTCGGCAAAGTCGGCGAAACAGGCCGCCGACGATGCGGCGAAGCAGGTCACGCGCCTGAAGAAGCGGCTCGAGTCGCAAGAGACGGCGTACGTCGCGTTGCGCGGCGAGCTCGAAGCCAAGAAGGATCGGCTCGCGACCCAGG
This sequence comes from Myxococcota bacterium, assembly GCA_965250285.1. Taxonomy (GTDB): domain Bacteria; phylum Myxococcota_A; class UBA9160; order UBA9160; family UBA4427; genus CAYYSY01. The sequence goes on along the minus strand of OZ252299.1, from coordinate 2,090,324 downwards.
CAGAGCAGATCGAACGACTGCAGGCCCTCAAAGTGGCGCTCGTCGACTCGGACGCTCCTGCAGAGTCGTGACGACGCGCGGGGGGCTGGTGCCAGGGCCGGGTGGGTTGCTCGGGGCGGGCGTTTTCGGGTCTCCCGCCTCAGTCTTCGGGGCCCCGGCCATACGGTGTTGATCCGTTTTAGGACGGAGCGGCTCGTGGTCGGTTGGGATGGGGCCCCTTCGATTCGGCTGGAGACCCGAAAACGCCCGAACGGACGTCTGGTGCGGGCGGTGCAGCTCGTTTGTGCGCGTGTGGAGGGGCGCTGCATGCCGGTCGGAGGTCGCCTCGCTTGGCGAGGGGGGGCGGGTCAGTTCTGGGCGATTTGTTGCCAGGCCCAGTCGAGCCAGGGCATCAGGACTTCGAGGTCGGCGGTGTCGACGGTGGCGCCGCCCCAGATGCGCAGACCGGGTGGGGCGTCTCGGTAGCTGCCGATGTCCTGGGCGACGCCTTCCGAGTCGAGGATCGAACCGATCTTCTTGGCGGCGGCCGATTGACCATCGGCGTCGAGCGCCCGAAACCACGGGTCGACGATCGAGAGGCACATCGACGTCGACGAGCGCGTCGCGGGGTCGGCGGCGAGGAACTCGATCCAGGGCGTCTTCTCGACCCAGCCTTCGAGCACAGCGAGATTCGCGCGGCTGCGCTCAATGAGACCGGCGAGGCCCCCGACCTGCTCGGCCCAGCGCAGACCGTCGACCGCGTCCTCCACTGCGAGCATCGAGGGCGTGTTGATCGTCGCCGCCTCGAAGATGCCTTCGATGAGCTTTCCGCCCTTGGTGAGGCGGAAGATCTTGGGCAGCGGTCGCTCGGGCGCGAACGACTCGAGCCGTTCGACGGCCCGGGGCGAGAGCGCGAGCATGCCGTGTGCGCCTTCCCCCCCGAGCACCTTCTGCCACGACCAGGTGACGACGTCGAGCTTGGCGAAGTCGAGTTGCATCGCGAAGGCCGCCGAGGTCGCGTCGCAGATCGCGAGCCCGGCGCGGTCGGTCGCGATCCAGTCTGCATTGGGGACGCGCACACCTGAGGTCGTGCCGTTCCACGTGAACACGACGTCGTGGTCCGGGTCGACCTGGGAGAGATCGGGCAGGCTGCCGTAGTCGGCCGTCAGCGCGCGGTGCTCGATGCCCAGCTGCTTGGCCACGTCGGTGACCCAGCCGCTGCCGAAGCTCTCCCACGCGAGCATGTCGACCGGACGCGGGCCGAGCATCGACCACATCGCCATCTCGACGGCCCCGGTGTCGCTCGCCGGCACGATGCCGAGGCGCCAGTCGTCGGGCAGGCCGAGCACGGCGCGCGAGCGGTCGATCACCTCCTGGATGCGCGCCTTCGCGGGCTTCGCCCTGTGCGAGCGACCGACGAGTGCGCCCTCGAGCGCGTCGAGCGACCAGCCGGGTCGCTTCGCGCACGGGCCAGACGAGAACCAGGGGCGGGCGGGACGGACGTCGGGCTTTGCGTCGGCGCTCATGGCGGGCCTCTCTTCGGTCGCGCGACCGGATCTTGATCGCGGAGGGCGCGGAGTCTATCGCGAGGGAACCGGGGGGCCACGACGGGCATCGCTTTGCGGCGGCCCAGGGTGCGCATCGCGGGGGGCCGGGCGGTCTGCGGCTACACTGTCGCGGAGGCCCGCCTTGGCGGGTTCCGTGGGGGAATCGATGCCGAAGTCGTTCGCGTGGGGGGTGGGGCTGCTGGTCGTCGCGCTGGCGCTCGCCTGCGCGCCCAAGCAGATCGTGCCGCTCCAGGTGGGGCCCGGCGTCGTCCAGGTCTTCGTCGACGGCGAGCCGCTGCCGGAGCCGCCGCCCGATACGCTCGATCTGAAAGCCAACCGCGGGCACGTGGTCTTCGTCAAGAAAGACGGGCACCGCGCGCAGCAGGTGATCCTGCGCAGCGTCGACCAGCCGAGCGGGCCGCCCGCGCTGGAGCCGGCCCAGATCGTGGTCGAGCTGCGGCCCGCGACGCCGAAGGGCCGCCGCCTCGAAGTCGAGCTCGACGACGGTGGACAGGCCGCTCCAGCGTCGCCCGAAGCCCAGGCGGCGCCCTGACGCCCGCCGCCCAACGTTGCTCCCCCACGGCTTTTCGAGGCCCGGCGATCGGTGGTAGTCTCCCGCCGCGCCGAGCGCCTCCCGGCCCTCGGTGCGGCCCGCCCGGGCTCTCCGCGGCGGGCTCCCCGCAAGGGGATCCTCGAGAGCGCGCCCAACCGGTTCGAGCCGTGTCCCCTCGAAAGGGGGCGACCGAGCCGGTGCAGGATGCCGAGCGCATCCTAGGATCAAAGCCCGCGCGCGGCGCGGGTCTGAACGGAGCAGCCAAGCATGAGCGCCAGCGCGGATGGCGGCGTCGAGCCCCACGGCCCCTACTACGACCTCCTCGTGCGCGAGGTGATCGATGAGACCCACGACGCCCGGTCGGTGGTGATCGACGTGCCCGAGTCGCTCGCCGATACGTTCGCGTATCAGGCCGGGCAGTTCCTGACGTTCCGCGTCGAGGTCGCCGGGCAGCGTCTGGTGCGGTGCTACTCGCTTGCGAGCTCGCCGATCACCGATGGTGTGCACAAGGTCACGATCAAGCGCGTCGTCGAGGGCCGGGCCTCCAACTGGTTCAATGACAACGTGCAGGCCGGCACGACCCTCGAGGTGATGAAGCCGGCGGGTGTGTTCGTGCTGCAGGACCGCGCGACGCCCATCGTGCTCTTCGCGGGGGGCAGCGGGATCACGCCGGTCATCTCGATCGTCAAGACGGCGCTGGCCACGACCGAGCGCAGCGTGAAGCTGGTGTACGCGAACCGCGACGAGCGGTCGATCATCTTCAAGGCCGAGCTCGATGCGTTGCAGTCGAAGCATGGTGGCCGGCTCGAGGTGGTGCACCGCCTCGACGACCGCGACGGCTTCGCCGACAGCGACTTCGTGCGCGGACAGGTCGGTGATCAGACCGGCGCCGACTTCTACGTGTGTGGTCCGGGTCCCTTCATGGACATCGTCGAATCGACGCTCGAGCACATGGGGGTTGCGCGAGAGCAGTTCCACATCGAGCGCTTCGAGTCGCCGGACGAGTTCGAGCCCGTCGCCGAGGTCGAGGTCGGCGTGCCCGCGACGGGCGGCGGCCCGACGGTCACGCTCCAGCTCGACGGCGCGACCCACGAGGTGACGCTGCAGGACGGAGAGACGATCCTGCACGCGGCGCGCCGCGTCGGCCTCGAACCGCCCTTTGCGTGCGAGGACGGCTACTGCGGCTGCTGCATGGCGCTGGTCAAGGAAGGCGACGTCGAGATGCTGCACAACGATGGCGGCGTCGACGCGAAGCAGATCGAGCAGGGCTGGGTGCTGACGTGCCAGGGCGTCTTGAAGTCGCCGACGGCCAAGGTCGAGTACCCCGAGTAGCCCGGCGGCGACCCGGCTCGGGTCAGCTCTCGAGCAGGCTCAGCCCGACGATCGCCTCGAGCTCTCTCAGCGCCTGGCGCGGCTCGTCGACCTTGATCGTCTGCATCCCCATTGCGCGCGCCGGCTTGAGGTTGCCGCCGATGTCGTCGAGGAAGGCCGAGACGTCGGGTGTGACGTCGAGACGCTCGCACACGAGCTCGTAGATGCGCGGGTCGGGCTTGCGCAGGCCCTCGACGCTCGACTCGACGAAGACGTCGAAGACGCGCTCGAGCGCGCGCGTGCCGTCGTCGACGCCTCGTTCACCGTCGTGCGCCCAGTTGTTCGTGAGCGCGGCGACCTTGAGCCCCCCGGCCCGCAGGCGGTCGATCGCCGTCAACATCGCGGGCCGCGGCTTCGCGGCTTCGCCCATCCGCTGGAACATCACCGGCACGTCGATCTCCTGGCCGGCCGCGCGGCAGTCTTCGGCGAACGCGGTGTAGAACGCATTCATCGAGAGCTCGCCGCGCTCGAGGCGGGACCAGGCGCCGTGGGGTGCGGTGTCGCGCACGACGTGGTTCACGAAGTTCTCGGGAACCCCGCGCTCGCGCTCGTAGTCGCGGATCGCGTGCAGGGGCGAGCCCAGCACGACGCCCCCCAGATCGAAGATGACGGCTCGCACTGACATGGCGCCGGACGGTAGCAGGACGTTCAGGCCGTCGGATCGGCCGGCTCGAAGCCGTCGAGCAGGCGGGCGACCTCGCGGAAGCGCCGGGCTTCGGCGTCTGTGAAGCCACGGCCGAGCGCGACGGCGAGCCCCGAACCGACGCCCGTCAGCGCCGGGATACCGAGTGCGACGGCGCGCAGCCAGCGCCTGCGTTCGCGCGTGCGGAGCCCGCCGGCGATGCCCGCTGCACCCGAGAGCACGAGCCCGGCCACGCCGGCGCGCGTCTGAAACCGCGCCCGGGCCTCGGTGCGGGCGGCGGCCTCCTCGAGCCGGGTGCGTGCGCGCTCGAGCACCGACCGGGCGGGGGGCGGCGACGGCGCGTGCGACGCTCCGACCGAGCTCGGGTCGAGCTCGATCAGCAGTCCGTGATGATCCGAGTAGTGACCGCGCCGCGCGCCGAGGTCGACCGGGCCGTCGAGCACGCGGTCGATCGACAGCGCGCGGAGCCCGCCTCGCGTGAACGCATAGTCGATGCGCTGGTCTTCGGCGTCTGCGGGCGTATACGGGTGGGTCGATTCCACCGTCGCTCGACGCTGGTCGAGTGCCGCCGCGACGTCGGTGGCGCCCGAGAGCGCGCGCCAGACCTCGTACTCCTCGCTGCCTTCGTGCATGTTGAAGTCGCCGACGGCGAGGAGCGAGCCCGCGCGCGTGCGCAGCCCGTGGGCCAGCTCGGTCACCTGGGCGAGCCGCTCGCCCGCGTACTCATCGGGACGATCGCCGTCGGCGTAGGCCGCGTGCACGTGGGTGTCGATCAGGCCGAGCTCGCCGTCGGGCGTCTCGATCGCGAGATCGAGCCAGCCCTTGCGCGCCCAGTAATCGCTGTGTTGCACCCGCTCGGCGCGGCCACGGACCCGAAAGTGGTGGGCCTCGCCGCGTGCCAAGGGCCATCGCGAGAACACGACCAGGCCTGCGTTGCCGCGCGGGCGATCGACGAAGAAGGCATGCGGCAGGCCCGCCTCGGCGGCGAGCTGGCGAAGCCGACCGCGCGCGCGCGGGGTCCAGACCTCCTGCAGCGCGACGACGTCGGGCTCGAGCACCGCAAGCGCAGAGCCGAGCGCCTCGGTCCGTGCGGGCAGGTCGCGCGCGACGCCGTAGGGGAGGCCCCAGGTGTTGAGGCTGAGCACGCGGATCGGCATGGGCGAATGCTACGGCACCCGGGCGTGGGTCTGTGCCAGACCCTCGCGACGTTCCTGCAATCGGTACACTCGGCGGCTCCATCAGGCACACAGGGCAGGAGCACAGGAGCAGACATGCCGGACGAGTCCTACGAGCAGATCATCTACAGCGTCGACGATCCGATCGCGACGATCACGCTGAACCGCCCCGACCAGCTGAATGCCTGGACCGATCGCATGGGCGCCGAGGTGCGCCACGCATTCGCGCGTGCCGAGCGCGATCAGAGCGTCGTCGCGATCGTGCTGACCGGGGCCGGACGTGGCTTCTGCTCGGGGGCCGACCTCAAGGGGCTGCAGGCGATCAGCGCGGGGGAGCGCGGCGGCGGCTTGCCCGATTGGCTCGCGGCCGATCCCGGCGACTCGAACGCCGATGCGAGCTTCCGCGCGCACTACTCGTACCCGATGTCGATCCCCAAGCCCGTGATTGCGGCGATCAACGGGCCGTGTGCGGGCATGGCCGTGCCGATCGCCGCCTGCTGCGACCTGCGCTTCGCGTCGGATACGGCGGTCTTCACCACGGCGTTCGCCCAACGGGGCCTGATCGCCGAGTGGGGCTCGAGCTGGACGCTCTCGCGGCTGATGGGCCCGGCCAACGCCATGGATCTGCTGATCTCGGGGCGCAAGATCGACGGGGCCGAAGCCGAACGGCTCGGCCTGGTCAACCGCACGCTGCCGGCCGACGAGCTGATGCCGTACGTCACCGACTATGCGAAGAGTCTGGCCGAGAAGTGCTCGCCCTCGAGCATCGCCACCATGAAGCGGCAGGTGTACGGCGATCTGACCGAGAACCTCGAGCACGCGAACGAGCAGTCGTTCCAGCTGATGCTCGACACGTTCAAGCAGCCCGACTTCGCCGAGGGCGTGCAGGCCTTCCTCGAGAAGCGGAAACCGGCCTTCAAGCGCATCTAGCGTCGGTGCCGAGCCGGGGTCTCGGGTCGGCCGCTCAGACGGCGCCCGGGGAGATGTCGGCCACGTCGACCACCGAGAACTCGACCTCCATGAGCGGGTCGGCGAGTAGGGTGCGCAGCACGATGTGCCCGTCGGTCAGGCCCTCGGTGCAGATCCAGTTCTCGACGCCCGGGTTCTCACGGCTCGCGTAGATCGTGAAGCGCCCGCCCGCGTCGAGCTTGACCTGTCGATCGTTGATCGCGACCGGCCGGTGCCGGTAGTCGAGCGACTCGAGAAAACGGTTGAGGATCTGGCAGGACCAGTACCGGCAGGGCACCTGGGTGCCCGTGATGCGCACCGCTTCGCTTTCGCCGAGCTGGAACCAGGCGCCGAGGTACTGGATGCCCGGCCCCGGCAGGTTGTTCGATACGAGCTTGGGGTCGACCATGGAAGCGAGTTCTTCGGGCGAGTGGTCGCTGTCGGCAAACGGGTCCTCGGTCATGCGGCCCTCCGCGATCTCGATGCCCTCGACCGAGCCCTCGGCCGAGACCCGGTTGAGCCCGGCATAGATCGACAGCCCGATGGACACGTTCGACGTGTCGTCGACGAAGTCGATCACGCGACGTAGCCCTGCGACCAGCGACGCCTCGTCGAACGTCTCGGGGGCGGGGAGGTCGCTCGTGCAGTGGAGGGCGAGTCGCGCCTGTGCGTAGCGGCCGGCGTCGACGTGATGCACCGGCTCGGGAAAGTACTGTCGCAGGAAGAGCACGGGCTCGCGCTCGGCGACGTCGAGTCGGTTCGGGCCCTCACCGGCGCCCTCGGCCGAGACGCTGATGCGCGCATGGGGGCGACCGTCGCGTTCGGTCCATTCGATGTCGTCGTCGACGAGGTGGTCGACGATGTAGAACCCGCCTTCGTCGTTGCGCGCATAGACCGTCGCCGAGAAGAAGAGGTCGTCCCCGCGATCGACTTCGAGCACGTAGCCATGGGCGGCATCGAGCTTCGCCTCGTGGTAGAGGGTGTCCGGCCCGTCGCCCTTGAGCTTGCGGATCGGGGTCATCATGCGTCGCAGCTCGGGTCTCAGCGGATCGGCCTCGAACTCGAGCTCGTGCGCGGCCGCGAGCAGTCGCACCAGATAGCGGTACCCCTCGGCGCGTTCGCGGGCCGAGCGCGCGCCGGTCGGCCCGGTGATCTTCTCGCCGATGCGCTTGAGCTCGTCGGCGAAGTCGTTCCACGCCTGTTGGCTCGGTGAGAGCGGGCCTTCGGACATCGGGATTCTCCTGGCAACGGGTCTGGGTCGGGGCCCCGCGTTGCGCGGGGCGGTCGAACGTAGCCGAGCGCAGTCGGTCGAGGGGCCGGCCCCCCGTCGTGTTGGACTCGGACCGCCCGAGCGTCGGACATCGAGCGTCGGCGTGGAGCGGACGGGGGTTGCGCCTTCGCGCGTCGCCCCCGAGCGTCTCGTCCGTCGTCGAACGCGCCGCGCGCCCCGCGCTCTCGGCGTCCGATCGACGCGCATCCAGGAGCCCACCGCTTGACCGCCGTGTTGCCGCCGACGCCGTTTCGACCGTGGCCGATTCGCACCGCCAATGCGGTCGGTCGTGGGCTCGAGCGCGTCGGGCGTCGGCCGGTCTCGCTCGCCCCCGAGTCGATGCTTCGCGCTGCGACGCGCGCGACGCGGCTCGACGACTTCGGGCCCGCGAGCTTTCGCCCCGGGCTTGCGCGCCTCGTGCAGTCGCTCGAAGAGGATGCCGAGCTGAACCTGTTCGGTCGCTTCATGGCGCGCCGGCAGATCGTCGAGCTCCTCGAGCAGCGGCTGCGTCTCGTCGACTGGCGCAACCGCGAGCCCGGGATCGCCGCAGGCCCGACCGAGCGCCCGCTCTTCGTGCTCGGTCTGCCGCGCACCGGCACGACGCTGCTCTATGGATTGCTCGCCGAAGACACCGCGGCCCGCGCGCCGATGTCGTGGGAGGTCGACCAGCCCGATCCCCCGCCCGAGGCCGAGACGTTCGCAACCGACCCGCGCATCGCGTCGAGTGAGAAGCGCTTCGGCTACGTGCGGCAGCTCGCCCCCGGCTTTCAGGCGATCCATCCGATCGGTGCGCTGATGCCTCAGGAGTGCATCGTGATGATGGCGCCCGAGTTCATGAGCATGCGCTTCGAGATGACCTTCGGCGTCTGGGGCTACCAGCAGTGGATGCTCGAGCAGGACATGGGCGACGCCTACCGCTTCCATCGCAGCTTCTTGCAGCATCTGCAGTGGCGCGGGCCGAAGGGGCGCTGGGTGCTCAAGTCGCCCGGGCATCTCGGGACGCTCGAGACCCTGCTCGAGGTCTATCCCGACGCGATGATCGTGCAGACGCACCGCGACCCGGTGCGCGTGATGCCGTCGGTCGCGAGTCTCGAGGTGACGATGCGCCAGGCGAGCTCGGATGCGGTCGACCCCGAGCGCGTCGGTCGCGAGAACCTCACGCAGTGGAGCGCGATGCTCGATCGGTGTATCGAGACCCGGGCGCAGCGCCCCGACATCGATGCCCGGATCCTCGACCTCGCATACGACGACGTCGTGGGCGATCCGATGGGCACGGTCGGCCGCATCTACGACCACTTCGATCTCACGCTCGATGGTGAGAGCGAGGCGCGCATGAAGCGCTACCTCGCCGACAACCCCCGGCATCGCCACGGCACGCACAGCTATCTGCCCGAGACGTTCGGCCTCGATGAGGCGGGGCTCGACCGGAAATTCGCCGACTACCGGGCGCGCTTCGACGTGCGCGCGGAGCCCTTCGAGCGTTGACCGATCACGAAGGCCGACCCCGCGCGATCAGCCGACGGTCGACGCGCAGGTGCTCGAAGCCTGTTCAGCCGTAGACGCGAAGCAGGATGCCGTCGACGAGGCGTTCGGGCAGCACGCCGAAGAGCCTGCTCTGTGAACCCCGCTCAGCCGTAGACGCGAAGCAGGATGCCGTCGGCGAGGCGTTCGGGCAGCACGGTAAGGCGCGCGCTCTGTGAACCCCGCTCAGCCGTAGACGCGACGCAGGATGCCATCCGCGAGGCGTTCGGGCAGGACGCCAAAGAGCGCGCTCTGCAGCCGGGCCGAGCTCGGTGCGTAGTAGGTGGGGTGCGGCCGCTTGGCGGTCGCCGCATGCACGACCAGCCGACCGACGTGCTCGGGCGGGATCGCCTTCTGCTCGTTCGCCCGGGCGAACGCATCGAGATCGATCATGCGCTGGCGGTACGGATTCGTCGCGTCGGCGCGCAGCGCCTCCGACGCCTTGCGCGAGTTGTCGAAGGTCGCGGTGTCGACGAAGCCCGGCACGATCTGCACCACGTGGATGCCGAAGGGCTCGAGCTCGAGGCGCAGGCCGCGGGTCGCGATGTCGAGGCCGGCCTTCGTCGCTGCGTAGGGCACCGCCAGCGGCGCAGGCACCCGCGCGCCGAGCGAGCCCATGTTGATGATCCGGCCACCACCCCGCGCGCGCATCGCCGGCGTGACGGCGCCCACCAGGTGCAGCGCCGAGAGCAGGTTCACCTCGAAGGCATGGCGCAGGGCGTCGCGCGAGATCTGCTCGATCGCCGCCGCCGGGCCGTAGCCCGCGTTGTTCACGAGCACGTCGATGCCGCCGAAGTCTCGAAGGACGCGCTGTGCGAGCGCGGTCGTCTCGGCCTCGTTCGAGAGGTCGGCCGCGGCGGACAGCGCCGAGCCGCCGGCCTCGGCAATCGACTTGGCGACGCGATCGAGCTCGGGGGCTCGCCTTGCCGCGAGCACGACGTGAAAGCCCGCCGCCGCGAGCGCGCGGGCAGACGCCTCGCCGATGCCCGACGAAGCGCCGGTCACGAGAGCAATGGGCTGTGAGGAGGTCTGCGGCGCTGCGCTCGTTCGTTCGGTCACGACCCGCACGGTGACCCGCGTGCCCGCAGGTGGCAATGGCGTCGCTCCATGACCATCCGACGCGACACGCGTGGGCGTCGGATCCCGGCTCGGCCGGCGCGCTAGGCCGTCCACGCCTCGAGTGCGCCCGCGTCGGTATGAAAGCACAGCGCGGGGCCCGTGATGACTGTGCCGCCCGGCTCGGGGGCAATCGGCCTCAGCTTCGGCGCGTCGTCGTTCGTCGAGAACGGAAGCGTCAGCACATCGGCGCCTGATGCGCGGGCGAGGGCGCGCCAGTCTCGGTCGGGGCCGGGCGGCTCGAGCGCAAACAGGAACGCGACCCGCCGACCCGGCTCGAGCCCGCGCTCGGCGACGAGCCACGGCAGGGCCCGTCGCACCCATCCGGCGCAGATGTGTCCCATCGTAAAGCGCGCGTTGAACTCGACGATCGGTCGGAGCCGGTGCGCGGCGTCGCGAACGGGGAGGCCGAACGTGAAGCCATCGACGCCGCACGGCCCGAAGTGGCCCTCGGCGTGCGCGGCGTTCGCGACGACGGCGGCCGCCTCGCGCATCGCGTCGTCGTGCCCCGTGCCCGAGTAGATGCGGCCGCGTCGGTCGACCTCACCGAGGTGGCCGCGCCAGCCGCCCGACCGAGTGACCCATTGCCGGAGCGCGCCGATCAGGGTCAGGGGGGGCGCGTCGTGGGCATGACCCGGCCGAGAAAGCCAAGCCACGACCGATAGATCGACCTCTCTCCTCAGCCAAGGCTCGAGAATGGCGCCCCCGCGCGAAGCGAGCCGCCCGGCGGCGTTGCGAAGCACTTCGAGATCGGGGGCGGCGCCATCACCAGCGACTCGGCCGCGCCCGCTCGTGCCGACGCGCGGCTTGATCGTGAAGCCCCCGGCCTTCAGTTCGGGCGGCCACGCGGCCACTCGGTCGCGCACGCCCTCGGCGAAGGCGTCGGGGTGATCCCGCAGACCGGCGGGCTCGAAGACGTGCACGGCCCCGCGCAAGTCGCGCGGCATGAACGCCTCTTCGTCCGATACGCGCACCGCGAAGGCCTTGTCGTGCACGTGCTCGACGACGGCTGACGCTGGGCCTTCGAGTGCAACGCCCGCGTTGCGGGCCGCTTGCTCGGCCCGCTGCGTCGTGAGCCAGGGCACGAGCCCGGTCGTCTCGCCGAGCGGGGCGAGCGCCGGTTTCGAGTGGGATGCGGCGGCGTCGGCCCAGTCGGGGGCGAAGTCGTCGCGGAGCGGGGTCGTCGCGGCGTCGAAGAGGCCGGCGAAAAGCTGCCGGGTCGCCACGACGGCAGGCAGATCGGCCACGCGGGCTGCGTCGCCCTCTTCGGCACCGACGTTGGGCCAGAGGTGCCGGGCAGGCGAGCGCTCCACGGCTCAGCGCGGGTCCGAAGCGCGACCGCGTCGAGGCCGATCCTGCTGGGGTGATTTCGCCGTGCGGACGTGTTCGATCAGCTCGGGGGAGAGCCCCGCCGCCCGGCGAGGTCGGGGCTCGAAGCGGCGCCCCTTGGCTCGAGATGCGCCGAGGGGGAACGGGACGCACCGCTCATAGGCCTCGATCTCGTCGAAGTCGGTCTCGCCCGAGAGGCGGCGCATCCACTCGGCGGCCAGCCCGACGTGCCGGACCTCGTCGTCGTGCACCACCTGGCAGACCCGTGCGCTCGCTTCGTCGCCGGCCTCGCGAAAGGCGTCGCGGTACGTCACCGAGAAGTCGAGGTTCGCCTGTTCGAGCGTGAGCCCCATGGCCGCGAGAAACGCGCGCACGCCGTGGGGTGAGGCCGCGATGGCGGGCGCCTGCTTCCAGAAGTAGTCCGAGTGGGCGAAGTCGGTGAAGGCTGCGCCGTGGGCCTCGAGCCGATCGAGATAGAGCCGGCAGTGCTTCTGCTCGTCGGCGAGCGCGCCGAGCAGCCCGCGGCGCAGCCCGGCGGGCGCGTCGGGCCAGCGGAGCAGGGCCCAGGCGAAGAGCTCGACGGCCATCAGCTCGTGGTGGGCGAAGCGGGCGAGGCACAGGGCGCGCGCCTCGAGCGAGGCGAGCTCACCCGGGCGCGGCAGCTTGCCGAGGCCGACGCTCATCTCGAGACCGGGGTCGCGGGCCGGCGCGTCGATGAACGCCGCCGGGCCCGGATCGAGGTCGTCGAGTCGCTCGCCGTCGGCCGTGCGCGGCGGTGCGAGCTTGCAAGCGAGGTCGCCGCGCTCGAGCAGGCGGAGGCAGAACGAGCGCACGCTGTTTTCGGGCGCTTTGGGGTCGAGGCGATCCGGCATGGTCGGACCTTCGCGCAGCGCCGGGCACGCGTCGAGCGTGGGCGACGGCGCAGGACGCGGCAGGCGTCGCGTGTGGGGACCGGCGTTGGGCCGGGCGATGCGGGCGGTCGCTCGGCTCAGGTCTCGGGCGTGCGGCGCGCGACGTAGAAGCCTCCGCCGATGATGAGCATCAGCAGGGCCAGGAGCCCCCAGCTCGAGGCGACGGGCACGGTGGGATGGCCCGTCTCGGGATCGACCGTAGGCGGCTCGACGAGGCCGGCGAAGTCGAGCGCGCCCAAGAACGCGAACACGAGCCACGGCAGGACCAGGGCGATGCGAACCCAGCGCGTCGACATGTCGAGACCCTCCGGTCGAGGAGGGGCGTGCGTGGGGCGCCCTGCCACTCCAAGCCCCAGTGTCCGCCGATTCGGGCGAGGACACAAGCGCAGCCGATTTCGGCGCCGGTGGGTCGATTCGCTCCCGCACCCGATGTCTGGGCGAGAGAGCGCCCGCGAGGTCAGTCGAGGCGCGTGGTGTCGAAGAGCGCGTTCTCGAGCGCGAACGACTCGACCGGGCGGCCTTCGACCTCGAACACGGCGCGCACCTCGGACGGAGCGGCGTGGAACATCTCGACGAGCGCCCGGGTCGCCGCCTCGCTCGCGCCGATGCGGGTCGTCCACGCATCGAACGTCTGCGGCATGGCCCAGCGATCGACGCGGGGCGGTGCGAAGCCGGCATCGATCAGCATCGCCGTCCACTGGTCGACCGAGTGATCGCGGACGTGCGACGGGTCGCGCACGACTTCGAACGCCTGCAGGAACGAGTCGGCCGTGTGGTCGTCGGGCGCCACGATGTCGATGAGAAAGAACCGGCCGCCGGGCCGCAGCACGCGCCACGCTTCGGCGACGGCTCGCTCGGGCGCGCCGAAGTGGTGGGCGCAGAGGCGACAGGCGACGACATCGAACTCGCCGTCGTCGAAGGGCAGCGCTTCGGCGTCGGCGCGGTGCGTCTCGACGTTCTCGAGGCCGAGGGCGTCCGCACCCTGGCGGGTCTGCTCGAGCATCGGCTCGGTGAGATCGGCGGCGACGACGCGCTCGAAGTGGGGCGCGAGCGCGTGGGCGGTATGGCCGGCGCCGCAGCCCACGTCGAGTGCATGCAGCCCGTCGACGTCGATGACGCGCTCGACCAGGGTTTCGAGGTCGGGGCCCTGGCGGTGCACGAAGCTCGCCTGGGCGTAGTTCTCGGCCGAGGCGCCGAACTGCTGCTGGACCGATGTCTTCAGATCGTGGGACGGGGGGCTGGGCATGCTGAGCACCTGTCAATGATTGCGATATGGATAGTATTGACTTGGAGCAATGATTAACATATATAAATATTCATGGCAACGAAACGATCGAACGAAGCGCGGCGCGGGCGGATCGACGAGACCATCGCGTCGCTCCAGGGCCTGGTTGAGATCTTCGAGGATCGGCGCGAGGCGCTCGCTCGCTCGGTCGGGCTCTCGCCCACGCAGTGGCAGGTGCTCGAGCAGGTGGGCCGCGACGACTTCATGCCGTCGCTCTTCGCGCGGCGTCGCGACGTGAGCGCGGCGGCCGTCTCGCGCACCCTGCGGCAGCTGCTCGATCTGCGCCTCGTCGACGTGCAGATCTCGCCGCGGGATGCGCGGCAGCGCCTCTACCGCGTCACCGAGAAGGGGCGCAAGGCGCTCGACGAGGTCCACGCCGAGCGGGCGAGGGCGATCTCGGCCGTCTGGGAGACGCTCTCGGACGCCGACCTCACGCGCTTCGGCCGCCTGGCCCGAGCGCTCACCGAGCGCCTCCACGAGTACGAGGCGCGGCGCCGCTGACGGCATCGGCGCCGCGGGCGGCCGGTCGGATCTGGCACGATTCGCTGCACCCGGGCCAGGTGGAACACGTTTCACCGCGAAGTGAAACGTGTTTCAATACGGGGGTGGAGCCCCAACCCCGACCGGACATGGAAGAGCGCTCGCGGCGCATCGTCGAGACGGCGGTCGAGCTCGCCGAAGAGGGCGGATTCGAAGCGGTGCGGCTGCGCGAGGTCGCGTCGCACGCGGGGGTCGCGCTCGGGACGCTGTATCGCCGGTTCCGCAGCAAGGAGGATCTGCTGGTCGCGGCGCTCGAACTCGAGACTCAGGATCTCGAGCGACGCATGCTGCAGAAGCCGGCGCGCGGATCCGATGGCCTGGAGCGCGTGGGCGCCTTCTTCGGCACGGCGACCCGAGGCCTGCTGCGCCGACCGAACCTGGCGCGCGCGTTGCTGCGCGCCATCGCGAGCGGCGACCCCGACCTGTCGCGGCGGGTCGGACAGTTTCACAAGAACATGGAGATCCTCGTGGTGGCTGCGCTTCGGGGCGACGCTACGGGGATCGAGGAGGGCGGCGACGCGCCGCCCACCGAGACCGAGATGAAGATCGCCGACACCCTCGAGCAGGTCTGGTTCGCTTTGCTCGTCGGGTGGTCGGGGGGCCAGCACAGCCAGGCCGCGATCATGGACAAGATGCGCGTGTCGACGGAGCTGGTGCTCCGGGGCGCGCACGAATCGATCCGAGAGGAAGAGGAAGTAGCATCATGAGAGAAGCAGTCATCGTCGAAGCCCTCCGCACGCCGATCGCCCGGGGCAAGATGGGCAAGGGGGATCTGTCGGGCTTTCACGCGGCTCAGCTGCTGCAGCACGCGCAGTGGGGCGTGCTCGAGAAGGCCGGGGTCGACCCGAGCGAGCTCGAGCAGATCGTCGGCGGCTGCGTGACGCAGGCGGGCGAGCAGTCGGGCAACGTCACGCGCAACGCCTGGCTCAACAAGGGCGATACCTGGCGGGTCGGTGCGACGAGCATCGATACGCAGTGTGGATCGGGGCAGCAGGCCAACCACTTCGTCAACGCGATGATCAAGGCGGGCTCGATCGACTGCGGCATCGCGTGCGGTGTCGAGCAGATGAGCCACGTCGGCCTCGGCGCGAACGTCTACAACGGCCCGGGCTTCTTTCAGCCCGCCGACTGGCCCTGGGATTCGACCCCCGACCAGTTCACGGCCGTCGAGCGCATCATCCAGAAGCGCGGTCTCAAGCGCGACGACGTCGACGCATTCGCGCTGCAGAGCCAGCAGCGCGCCAAGGTCGCCCGCGACGAGGGTCGCTTCGAGCGAGAGATCATGCCGATCGAAGCGCCGGTGCTCGGCGACGACGGCGCACCCACGGGCGAGACGAAACGCATCACCCAGGATCAGGGGATCCGCGACACGACGGCCGAGGGCCTCGCCGCCCTCAACGCCGTCGTCGAGGGGGGCGTCCACACGCCGGGCAACGCATCGCAGATCAGCGATGGTGCGGCCGCCGTGCTGTGGATGTCGCAGGAGAAGGCCGAGTCGCTCGGCCTCAAGCCCCGGGCTCGCATCCTCTTCGACGTGCTCGCCGGCACTGACCCGTACTTCCTGCTCGATGGCCCCGTCGATGCGACCGAGCTGATCCTCAAGAAGTCGGGTATGCAGATCAGTGACTTCGATCTGTTCGAGGTCAACGAAGCCTTCGCGGGCGTCGTGCTCTCGTGGGCCCAGGTCTACGAGCCCGACATGGCGAAGGTCAACGTGAACGGCGGGGCGATCTCGCTCGGCCACCCCGTCGGCTGCACCGGCTCGCGCCTGATCGTGACCGCGCTGCACGAGCTCGAGCGAACGGGGCAGGGCACGGCGTTCATCAGCATGTGCTGTGGCGCTTCGGTGGGGACGGGCACGATCCTCGAGCGCATCTGAGCCGAGATCGGAAAACGACGCATTCAGGGCCGCGCGACAGTCGCGGCCGAGGAGCAGAGCAATGTCGAGTCTCGAAGGAAAGGTCGCCGTGGTGACCGGGGCCGGTCGTGGCCTCGGGCGCGAAGAGGCGCTCGCCCTGGCTGCCCAGGGCGCGAAGGTGGTGGTGAACGATCTCGGCGTGTCGGCCGAGGGCACGGGCCATGATCAGTCCGCCGGTCAGAGCGTGGTCGATGAGATCAAGGCCGCGGGCGGCGAGGCCGTCGCCCACTATGGCGACGTGACGAGCTGGGACGACTCGAAGGCGATGATCGAGTGCGCCGTCGACACGTTCGGCGATCTCAACATCCTCGTGAACAACGCCGGCTTCTGCCGCGACAAGATGATCTTCTCGATGAGCGAAGAGGAGTTCGACGCGGTCGTGAACGTGCACCTCAAGGGGCACTTCTGCAGCATGCGCCACGCCACCGAGTACTGGCGCAACAAGGGCAAGGCGGGTGAGGACGTGTATGGCCGCCTGATCAGCACGGCCTCCGAGGCCTTCATCTTCGGCTCGGCCGGCCAGCCGAACTACGCCGCCGCCAAGGCCGGCATCGTCGCGATGACGAACTCGGCCGCCCAGGCCATGGCGAAGTACGGCGTCACCGCGAATTCGTTCATGCCGCGCGCTCGCACGGCGATGACCGCCGGCGGGATCACCGGGCAGATGTTCGCCAAGCCCGAAGAGGGCTTCGACACGTTCTCGCCCGAGCACGCGGCGCCGCTCGTGACCTATCTGGCTTCGCCGGCCTCGCAGAACATCTCGGGCAACGTGTTCATCGTGTGGGGCAAGCAGATCGCGCTGCTCGAGGCACCGGGTCGCGCTGCCGAGTTCAACTCGGAGGACGCGTGGACCCACGACAGCGTCGACGCCGTGCTCACGAAGCACTTTGCCGACAAGCAGCCGATCGCCGACAGCTTCATCGTCCCGCCGATGTAGCCGGGGGCTGTGCTCCTCAGCCCTCGCCGAACGGCTGCAGTGCAGGCGGTCGGGGAGGGCTGGGAGGCGACGGGTCGGGTTCGTCGTCGTCCCTCAGGATCTTCGTCGCCAGAGCGAGCATCGACGACACATCGGTCAGGTTGGCCGGCACCACCAATGTGTTGCCCTCCTTGGCCAGCTGGCCGAACTGCGTGACGTACTGCTCGGCGACGCGCAGCTGCAGCGCCTCGTTGCCACCGGGCACGCTGACGGCGCCCGCGATCTCGCGGAGGCCGCCGGCGGTCGCGTTCGCGATCGCGAGGATCGCCTGGGCCTGACCCTCCGCCTCGTTGATCTGCTGCTGCCGGCTGGCCTCGGACTCCTTGATCACCTTCTGCTTCTCGCCCTCGGCGCGGTTGATCTCGGAGTCACGCGCGCCCTCTGACTCGAGGATCACCGCGCGCTTCTCGCGCTCGGCGCGCATCTGCTTCTCCATTGCCTCGATCACGTCGGTCGGCGGGTTGATGTTGCGGATCTCGTAGCGCAGCACCTTCACGCCCCACGGGTCGCTCGCGAGGTCGAGCTCGCGAACGACGTTCGAGTTGATGTGGCCGCGCTCCTCGAACGTGCGGTCGAGGTCGATCTTGCCGATCTCGCTGCGGAGCGTCGTCTGCGCGAGCTGGGAGATGGCGAAGACGTAGTCGTGGATGCCGTAGGACGCCCGCTGTGCATCCATGATCTGCAGATACAGGACACCGTCGACGCCGACCTGCACGTTGTCCTTCGTGATGCAGATCTGCTCCTGGACGTCGATCGCGATCTCCTTGAGCGAGTGCTTGTACGCGACACGCTCGATGAAGGGGATCAGGATGTGGAACCCGGCGCGCAGCGTGCGGCTGTATTTGCCGAGGTTCTCCACGACGTAGGCGCTCTGTTGGGGCACGACGGTGGCCGTACGGGCCACGAGCACGATGGCGAAGATGACCACGCCAATGACGGCGAAAGTAAAGAAGTTCAGCTCCATCGTGCGGCTCCTTCGGCGTCTTGAGATCTGAGGTGCGTCAGTCGGCGGATCGGACGTGAAGAGTGAGGCCGTCGGCACGCACGACGGTGCAGCGAGCGCCCGCCTCGATCGCTCTTTCCCCGTCGTTGATCGCGCTCCAGGGTGACCCGCGCAGCTCGATGCGGCCGCTCGCGCCGGGCTCGATGGCGGCGATCGCGCGCCCGACATCGCCGGTCACGCCCTCGGGCACCTCTTCGTCGGGCGGTGGGCGCATGAGCACATACACGCGCTGTCGAAAAATGACGAGGGAGCCGACGGAGAGGCCCGCGAAGATCAGCCACTGGGCCCACCACGCGAGCGACACGCCTGCAAGCTCGACGGAGCCGACGAGCAGCGCGGAGACGCCGAGGAACACCAGAAAGAACTCGGCGTCGACGAACGCGAGCTCGGCGGTGAGCATCAGCGTTCCGATCGCGATCCAACCCCACCACGGCATGACCGACCCCCCAAGACGTCACCGCACTCTATCGTACACGCTGGCTTCGGCGAACGTGTGCGGTGCTTCGGGGCCGCATCGGCGCGGCGTATGTCAGAACTCGCTCAGGCCGTGCTCCGCGATGTGCGCGCCGAGGTCGGTCAGCACCGCGTGGGCGGCGCCCAGGCTGTGCTCGATCTGAATCGCCCACTCGAAGTAGCGATGCAGCGGGTAGTCCATGTCGATGCCGATGCCGCCGTGCAGGTGCTGGCAGGCGTACGAAGTGTACTGGCCGCCCTCGGCGGCCCAGAACTTCGCGACTGGCACGTGCTCGGTCACGTCGAGCCCTTCGGTCAGCCGCCAGCAGAGCTCGAGCGTCGCGATGCGTACGCCCTCGGTCATGATGTACGCATCCGCGGCGCGCTGGTGCACGGCCTGGAAGCTGCCGATCGGCCGCTCGAACTGCACGCGATCGCGCGAGTACTCGGCCGTCATCTCGAGCGCGCGCTCGGTCACGCCGAGCTGCATCGCGCAGAGGCCGGCGACCGCGTACGCCCGCAGCGTCGAGAGCACCGTCGCCTCTGCGTCCAGCGGGCCGAGGAGGGCGCTCGCCGGCACGCGCACGCCTTCGAGGCGCAGGTTCGCGTGGGGCGTACCGCTCGACGCCTTGAGTGTCTCCATCGATACGCCGTCGCTCGACGGGTCGAGCAGGAACACCCCCACCCGACCGTCGTCGGTCGAGGCGGGGACGAGGATCGCGCTCGCCTGCTCGGCGTCGGGCACCTGGAACTTCTCGCCGTCGAGCACGAACACGTCGCCATCGGCCTTCGCCGTCGTGTGGGGACGCAGCGCGTCGTCGGCGCCGAGCTCGACCAGGGCGGCGCTCAAGACGGCGCGCCCTTCGGCGATGGCCGGCAGCCAGGCCTGCTTCTGCGCATCGTCGCCATGGGTCAGGATCGTCATGCCGGCCTGCACGAGCGTCGACCAGATCGGCACGGGAGCCACCGTGCGTCCCTGTTCGGTGGCGACGAGGGCGAGGGTCAGAAAATCCATCCCCACGCCGCCATACGCTTCGGGAATCGCCACGCCGAGCAGGTTGGCATCGGCGAGCGCCTGCCACACCGGCGCGGTCACGTCAGCTCGGCCGGCGAAGTGATCTTTGAGGCTGTCGTTGGTGACCTTGTCGGTCAGGATCTGACGAGCGAGGTCGCGTACCTGCGTCTGCTCTTCGCTGAAGTTCCAGTCCATGTTCGCTCTCCTGCGACCGCTGCCACGCAGCGATCGCGATCAATCCTTGTAGTGGGGCATCCCGAGGCCGGCCATCGCGATGATGTCGCGCTGCACCTCGTTGGTGCCGCCGCCGAACGTGAGGATCAGCCCGTTGCGGTAGGCCGAGTCGATGCGGCCCTCGAGCGCCGCCGTCTCGCTGCCCTTGCGCAGGGTCGCTTGCGGTCCGAGCACCTCGAGCAAGAGTCGGTAGGCCTCGATGTTGAGCTCGCTGCCATAGACCTTGATCGCCGACGCGACGGCCGGGTTCGGCTGCCCGTGCGTGGCTGCCCAGGCCTGCTTCCAGTTCATCAGTCGCAGTACCTGGAGCTTCGCGTACACGCGCGCGAGGTTGCTCTGTACCCACGGCAGGTCGATGACCTTGCCCGAGCCGTGCGTCGTCTCGCGTGCCCACTCGACCACATCGCGCAGGTTGCGTCGCATCGGCCCCACGCTCATCAGCGAGATGCGCTCGTGGTTGAGCTGCCCGGTGATCAGACGCCAGCCGTTGTTCTCGCCGCCGATCAGCGCCTCGGCGGGCACGCGGACGTCGTCGTAGAACGTGGCGTTCGTCGTCACGCCGCCGACCGTTTGGATCGGCCGGTACTCGAAGCCCTCGGCGTCGGTGGGCACGAGGAACATCGAGATGCCGCGGTGCTTCTTCGCATCGGGGTCGGTCCGAGCGGCGAGCCAGATGTAGTCGGCGTGGCCTGCCAGGCTCGTCCACATCTTCTGTCCGTTGATCACCCACTCGTCGCCTTCCCGCCTGGCGGTCGTGCGCAGTGACGCGAGATCGGTGCCGGCGTCCGGCTCGCTGTAGCCGATCGCGAAGTGCACCTCGCCCGCGAGAATGCGCTTGCAGAAGTAGTCCTTCTGTTCGTCGGTGCCGTGCTCGCGCAGCGTCGGCCCGACGGTGTTGAGCGTGAGGAAGGGCAGGGGGAACCCGACGGTCTGGATCTCGTCGGCGAAGATGAACTGCTCGATCGCCGAACGGTCCTGACCACCCCACTCCTTGGGCCAGCCCTGGCCGAGCATCCCGTCGACGCCGAGCTTGCGCATCGCCTTCATGTACTCGGGGCCGCCACCTTCGGTGCCGCTCGTGAGCTCGGCCTTGAGCTCGGGTGTCATGAGCTCCTTCATGTAGGCGCGCATCTCGTCGCGCAGCTTCTTCTGCTCGGGGGTGAAGTCGATGTGCATCGGCTCTTCCTCAATTCACGCGTTCATGTGCGTGCCACGCATTCACGTGCGTGCCACGCATTCACGTGCGTGCCACGTGCTTCGGGTTCGGGCGTGTTGAAACGTGTTCTAATCGAGTCTGCCGCGCGCTCGACGCGCTGACAAGATGAACAAGCGAGGAGCGCCGGGATCGTTGCGAGCCCGAGATCGGTGAAGCGGTCGAACTTCGAAGTCACGGCGACCCGGTCGGTGGCTTTCTCGCGAAGGCAACACGGCGTTGCCCCCTGGGATGAGTTAGGCTTCGCCGTGTTCGAGCAGGGACCCGTCTCGAGCGAAGCGCATCGGCCCTCGCGGCCGAGCCAGACCCGGCCCTGGATGCGGGCTGGGAGCCAGCGAGGATCCGCTCAGGATCCGCAGAGGGGATCGAGGAGAGTTCGATGAAGGTGGTGGTGGATTACGACCTGTGCGAGGCCAACGCGCTGTGCATGGACGCGGCGCCGGAGATCTTCCGGGTCGAAGAGGACGACACCCTGACGTTGCTCATGGAGGACGTGCCGGCGGATCTCCAGGCCAAGGCCGAAGAGGCCGCGCGCCTCTGCCCCCGCCAGGCCATCACGCTCGAGAAGTAGCGTCGCGTCCGGCGGATTGCCGCCGAGACGCCCCCCGAGATTCGAAGCACCCCCCGTCGTGAACGACGGGGGGTGCTTTCGTTTCGGGCTCACGCCACAAAGTCGCGCCGCTGCCGCCCGGTCAGCCGCGCGGCGCCGCCGGCCGCGAGCAGTGCGCAGAGCGCGGCGAGCGTGGGCGGCGTGAGGAGCGGCACGGGCGGCACCGTGCCGGCGACCTCGCCCGAGAGGTGGGCGACGAGCACCGCCGTGACCTCGACGTCGACCACGATCGTCCCCTCGACGTACTGGTCGGTCGAGCTCGTCGTCGCCTGCAGGTTCCGGATCTCGAACTCGATGAGGCCGTCGGTGTCGACGTCGCCGAGGATCTCGAGCGTGCCCGTCACGGCGACGGGCGCCGGTGTGACGACGATCTCGGGGATCAGCAGCGCGAGGTCGCCCACGACGTTGGCGACCCCGCCCCAGCTCATCGTCGAGCTGATCGGGTAGGTGCCGGGCGGCAGCAGCTCGAGGCCGGTCAGCGGGATCAGCGGTTGATCGACGCTGAACACGAGCGGGCTCTCGACCTCGGGGATGCCGAAGAGTGCGAGCCCGGCGAAGGTCATGTCGCTGCCGCTCAGTGCCAGGTGGGTCGGCACCGGCCCCATCCCATCGCCCAGATCCACGGTGCCATCGGGGTCGAACTGCAGCGTGTCGGCGACCGGGTCGAGCTGCAGCGTGGCCGCGCCGCCGAGGGTCGAGATCTGGGTATCGGAGTAGGCGTTCAGCGGATCGCAGACCGCCGCTGGCCCCGTGCACGTGAAGCTGAGCGTGTAGCTCACCTCGCTCGGTCCGACGGCGGCATCGGTCTGCCAGGTGGCGATCTCGGCCTGCGCCGCCGGGGCGAGGGCCGGCGTGAGGGCGAGGGCGAGCGCGAAGGCGATTGGGGAGGCGAGCGCGAAGGCGCACGGGGAGGCGATGGAGGCCATCACCGAGACCGAGCGAAGCGCCTGCATCGGAGCCAACGGGGTCAACAGCGTCGAGAGCAGGCAGCGGGGCATCGGGGACTCCGTCGTTCGGGGCGATCGATCAGCGACGTGCGCGCGACTCAAAGCGGCGCGAAGTCGAGGAAGAGGGTCATGAAGTCACCCTGTCGATCGGCGTCGACGAGCACGAGGTCGAGATCGAGGAACGTCGGCAGAGGGAAGCTGCCGATCGATCCGGCGAGCTGCGGCAGGGCGACGCTCACGAGCAGAGGGACCAGCGCGTCGAGCGTCACGTCGGCTGTGCCCATTCGATTGACGAGCACGGTCGCACCGATGTCCTCGGCGGGCGGGGCGCCGATCACGGCGCCGAGCGCGCCGCCGGCGAGGCTCAGATCGAGTCCGACCGAGAGGTCGATGGCCGCCTCGATGAAGACGACGTCGCCCGTCGAGTCGAGCACGCGGACGAGGAGGTGGCTCACTTCGATCTCGGCGAGTTCGCCGTCGGGGCCCGGCGCCCCCGTCAGGATCGGTGCGGTCACCGGCGCAAGCTCGAGCTGAAGCGGCTCGTCGGGCTCGAGGAAGGCGAACTCGGGCACGAGCGCCGAGAGCAGCCCGGCGGTGATCGGGAGGAGGCCCGTTCCGAGATCGAACTCGGTGAATCGCATCGCCAGCAGCCCGCTCTCGATCTCGGCGCGCAGCAGCTGGTTGAATGCAGTCGACGAGACCGACATCGCCACGTGATAGGGCAGGCCGTTCGGGGCCGTCGGCCCGAACGTCGGAAAGCTCTCGAGCACCACGTGGCTCGCTGCCGGGTCGGGCGCGGCGGGGTCGGGTGCGAGGGCCGTGACGCGGGAGTCGCTGCCGAAGGTGATCCCTCCGGTGTCCTCATCGACGGTGAACAGCGGGAGCTCGAGGTCGACGCCCAGCGGCCCGCCGACCTGGCCGGCGATCTCGATCCCGGCGAGCGCCGTCTCGATCGCGCCCGCGATCGGCGTGTTGCCCTCGGCATCAGGCGTATCGAGGAAGTCCTCGAGAGCCGGCTGCATCAGATCCTGAACGTCCCCGACGAAGAGGTTGACGAGCGCCTCGACGATGAAGCCCAAGAAGCCGTTGCAGTCGGTGCTGTCCGAGAAGCCCCCGAACGACACCGAGGTGCCGCCGAGCTGCGTGACGTCGATCTCGCTCGGCGCGAGTGCGTCGGGGGAGAGGCCGTAGTCGCCGAAGATATCCGTCGTGTTGGCGCCGATGTCGATGAAGCAGGTGAAGCCGATGCCGGTGACCGCGTTCACCCGCGCCGTGACGTCGAGGTCGTTCAGGCGCACGTCGCCTTCGACGAAGTTCGACTGCGGGTCGATGTCGATCGAGTAGCTGCCGATCGAAGGCGGCGGGCTGCCGTGGATGGTGACGTCGACCCGGCCGATGCAGCCGAAGATCGTGTCCTGATAGCAGAAGTTGTCTATCACCAGCGTGCCCGGGGGCAGCAGCGTCGCGAGGTCGATGTCGACGAGGCTCGTGACGGTGGGCTCGATCGTGTCCAGGCCGCTCTCGGTGAGGCGAAGCGCGACGCTGTCCATATGGAGGGCGGTGTCGGCGATCGACGGTCCGGTCACGACCGTGACGCGGTCGCGGAGCGTCGGACCATCGACGGTGGTGACGACGGCGACGATCCCGTTCAACGGGTCGATGGCCGAGAGCGGCACGATCGTCGCGAACGAGCCGTCGCTGGCCAGCGGCAGCACCGACGTGCCGTTGACGGTCACGTCGACCAGCTCCTCGACATCGACGTCTTCGACGAGGCCCGTGACGAGCGCCGTCGACGCGTCGATGAACGCACCGTTCGGTGGGCTCGTGATCGTGACGTCGGGGCTCTTGCACGTGCTGCCGAGCGATACGAGGCCGAGCAGGGCCACCGCGAAGAGCGAGAGACGTCCGCGCCGAGCGCGCAGCGAGGTCGCCGTAGCGCGTTGCGGGTCGGATCGCTCCAGGTCGTTCGCGTCGCCACTCAGGTCGGTCTGCATCGCGCGCCCTCGCGGTTTCGGGTTCGAACGTCCCTCTTACAGGGGGGCGGGACGCGATGTCAACCAGCGTGTGTCGCTCCATGCCTCGAACGCAACGAGCCCCCTGCATCACAGGGGGCTCGGCGATTCCGATCGGAAAGTGGACTGGCGGTCAGGCGAGCCCGCGGCCTCACTGCGGACGCGTCGGCTCAGAGCTGCGCTCGACCTTCCCAGTACGGATCGCGCAGCTTGCGCTTGTAGAGCTTGCCGTTCGGGTCGCGCGGCAGCTCGGCGAGATAGTCGATCGACCTGGGCCGCTTCATCTTGGCGAGACGGCCGTCGCACCACTCGAGGATCTCGTCGGTGAGCGCGTCGCTGGCTTCGACGCCATCGATCGGCTGGATCACCGCCTTGATCTCTTCGCCCCAGTCATCGTTCGGGATCCCGAACACGGCGACGTCGGCAACCTTCGGGTGCTGGATCAGCTCGGCCTCGATCTCGGCCGGGTAGAGGTTGGCTCCGCCCGAGATGATCATGTCGATCTTCCGGTCACGGAGGAAGAGGAAGCCGTCGTCGTTGAGCTCGCCGACGTCGCCGACGGTGAAGTAGTTGCCGATGCGGTTGTCCTTCGTCTTCTTCTTGGCGTCCTTGTATTCGAAGTCGGCCTGGCCGAGCAGCATGTAGATCGTGCCGACCTCGTTGCGACCGAGCTCGTTGCCGTCGTCGTCGTAGATCTTGACGTCGGCGTTGGGCCAGGCCTGGCCGACCGTGCCCGGGTTCGCCCTCCATTCGGCGGGCTTGGCGAGCGTGCCTCCGCCTTCGGTGGCGGCGTAGTACTCGTAGATCGAGTCGCCCCACCAATCGAGCATCTTCCACTTCGTCTCGACGGGGCAGGGCGCAGCCGCGTGCACCATGGCCCTCAGACTCGATACGTCGTACTTCGCGCGCACGTCCTCGGGCAGCTTGAGCAGGCGGTTGAACTGTGTGGGCACCATGTGGCTCTGGGTCACGCGGTACTGGTCGATCAGCCGCAGCATGTCCTCGGGCAACCACTTCTCCATCAAGACGACCGAGTGACCCATGTGGAGCGACGCCGAGAGGAAAACCAGCACGGCCGTGTGGTAGAGCGGTGAGCCGCAGATGTGGACGTTGTCGTCCTCGGGCTGCAGGTCGAACATCGACAGGAAGCCGGTCGTCATCGTGGCCACGAGATCGGGGGAGATGTCGGCCAGCGGCCGGCGCACGCCCTTGGGCTTGCCGGTCGTGCCCGACGTGTAGTTCATCACCTGGCCCGCCGAGCGGTCGTCGGGCAGGGTGTCGGGCTGACCTTCCTTCATGGCGTCGAATGCCTGGAACCCGTCGAGGTCGCCGACCGAGTAGCACTGGTTCGAATCGAAGTCGGCCTCGTCGCGGGCGATCCGGCACTCGTCGGCGAACTTGGCCGAGCCGAAGAAGATCTTCGCCCCGCTGTCCTGCAGGATGTACGCGATCTCGGGCCCGGTCAGATGGTTGTTGATCGGCGTCATGTACATCCCGATCTGGGTGATCGCGAGATTGATCTGCACGAACTCCGCGCAGTTCTCCATCACGAGCGCGACGCAGTCGCCCTTGCCGAGGCCCTTCGCGCGCAGGCCTTGTGCGATGCGGTTCGCTTCGGCGAGCAGCTCGCCGCGGCTCCACTCGCGGCCGCTCGGGTCGACCAGAGCGAGGGCGTCGGGGTTCTTCTGAGCGAGGCTCCAGAAGCCGAGTTCGGACATGACGTTCTCCTGAATGAGCGAGGGCCGCGAACGAACTCGCGGCCCTCGTGGTGCGTGATCGGATCGATTCGCCGCGCGCCTAGAGCGGCTGGTCGCCCACGATCCACATCGAGAAGTACTGCGAGCCGCCGCCGTAGGCGTGGCCGAGGGCCTTGCGCGCGCCGTCGACCTGGTGTTCGCCGGCCTGGCCGCGCACCTGCATCGCCGCTTCGGCGAACCGGATCAGGCCCGAAGCACCGATGGCGTTGCTCGAGAGCACGCCGCCGGACATGTTGATGGGCAGGTCGCCGTCGAGGGCCGTCGCGCCCTCGTAGGTCATCTTCCAGCCCTCGTTGATCGGCGCGAAGTGCAGATTCTCCATCCACATCGGCTCGAACCAACTGAAGGGCACGTAGACCTCGGCGCAGTCGATCTCCTCGCGCGGGTTCGTGATCCCAGCCTTCTTGTAGAGATCGCTCGCGCACTCCATGCCCGCCTTCGGCATGACCTGGTCGCGGCCGGCGAACATGGTGGGCTCGGTTTTCATCTGGGTCGCGTGAATCCAGGCCGGCTTCCCCGGCGATGCCTTCGCGGCCGCCGCGTCGCCGATGACCATCGCACACGCCCCATCGCTCGACGGGCAGGTCTCGAGGTAGCGCACGGGATCCCAGAGCATCGGTGACGACTCGATCATCTCGAACGTCACGTCGGGCAGCTTCAGGTGGGCCAGCGGGTTCTTCAGCGCGTTCAGCCGATCTTTGAGTGCGACGCGGATGCCCGTGTCTTCGGGGGCACCCGAGCGCGCCATGTAGCCGCGGATCAGCGGCGCGAAGAAGCCACCGGCGCCGGCGACCATCGCCTGGGCGAAGGGCATCTTGATCGAGAGCGCCCACATTGCGTTGCTCTCGGACTGCTTCTCGTAGCAGACGGTGAGCACGCGTTTGTGGATGCCAGCCTGGACGAGGCTCGACGCGACGATGCCCGTCGATCCGCCGACGCTGCCCGCCGTGTGGACGCGCAGCATCGGCTTGCCGACGCCACCGAGCGCCTCGGCGAGGAAGAGCTCGGGCATCATCACGCCCTCGAACAGGTCGGGAGCCTTGCCGATGACGACGGCGTCGATGTCCTTCCAGTCGAGGTTCGCGTCTTCGAGGGCGCGCTGCGCGGCCTCGCGGACCAGTCCCACCATCGAGACGTCTTCGCGCTTGGCGTCGTACTTGGTCTGGCCGATGCCGATGACGGCGGCGTGCTCTGCCATGACTACTCCCCTCCCTCGAGAACGCACACGAGGTTCTGCTGCAGACACGGGCCCGACGTCGCGGTGGCGACGCCGCGGCGACCGTGGCCCGCCTGAATCTGGCGGAACGACTCACCGATGCGCGCGAGCCCGGCCGTCATGATCGGGTTGCCCGAGAGCGGACCGCCCGACGGGTTGATCTTGACCCCTTCGCCGAGGCCGAGCGCCTTCTTCACGATCAGCTCCTGATGCGTGAACGGGGCATGCAGCTCGGCGAAGTCGACGTCACCGATGGCCGCAGCCCGGCCGGCGGCTTCGGTCGAAGGCGAGGTCGACAGATCCCGGGTCCCGAGCTGGTGGCTGTCGTAACGGTGCTCGAGCCCGCGGATCCACACGGGGTTCTTCGAGTACTGGCGTGCGGTTTCGTCGGCCGCAATCACCATCGCCGCGCAGCCGTCGCTGACGGGGGGGCAGTCGTGCTTGCGCAGGGGCGACGCGATGTACGGCTCGGCGAGCAGCGCATCGACGTCGAAGTCGCCGGTCAGCTGGGCATCGGGGTTCGACTGACCGTTGCGCCGGCTGTTGACGGCCGCCTCGGCCATGTCGCGTTCGGTATAGACGCCCTGGTCGAGGCCCGCTCGCGCCTGGAGCGCGGCCATGCTGATCGCGTCGGGCCCGAGCGGGGCCATCGTGTACGGGTCGGTCTGAAGGGTCAGCGTCTCTGCGGTCTCGCCCATCGACGATCGCCCGAAGCTGAAGATCAGCGCCGAGTCGACCTCACCGCACTGGATCTTCACCCACGACTCGTACAGCGCCCATGCGCCGTCCATCTCGACGTGGCTCTCGACGATCGGCGGCCAGGCGCCGACGGCGTCGACCGCGCCCACGAAGGCGAAGCTCTGACCCGACAGGTAGTCGGTCGAGCCCGAGCACGTGAACCCGATGTCGTGGCGGTCCATGCCCGAGCCCTTCACGGCCTCTTCGATGACCGGCATGAGCATCTCGACCTCGTTGAGCTCGGTCTCGCTCCGCACGTTCTTGCTCTGCGCATAGGAAATGACTGCGACGTCGCGCATCAGGAGTACTCCTTGATCTCGTCGAACGGGACGTCGGGCTCGTCGAGGGGCTTGACGTACTTGATGTTCGAGAGCGTGTAGTCCCACTCCTCTTTCGGGCGCCACACGGCCTTCACTCGCATGCCGATGCGGATGTCCTCCATCTTGCATTCCTGGACGAGCAGGGTGGTGCTGATGTCGGAACCGTCGAAGAGGACATTGGCCGCGCAGTAGGGCAGCTCGACCTCGATGTTCTCGGACGGCACGCGCACGACCGAGAAGGTGATGACGGTGCCCGTGTCCTTGACCTCGACCTCTTTGGTCGTCGGCTTGGCGCATCGGGGGCACGAGCCGCGCGTCGGGAAGTAGACCCGGCCGCACTGTTCGCAGGCAAAGCCGAGCATCTTGCCCACCTTGATGGCGCGCAGGAACCGATCGGCTGCCACGCCGGGGCCGTAGGTGTAGTCGAGCTCGACCGGGGTTCGGATGACCTTCACGTCGCCCTGTTCTTCGCTCATGACGCCTCCTCCGGCACGAAATGCGCGAGGTCGAGGATGCCGCCCGCTGGCGCATCCGCGAACTTCGCCGTGACCCGCATGCCCGTCGACATTCGGCCCTCGTCCCCTGCATCGACGGCGTGGAGCAGGGCGGTATCGGCGCCGTCGAGCTTCACGAGCGCGAAGGCGAAGGCGTGGTCGAGGGGGTGCTTGCGGCGCGGGTTCGGGATCCACGACCAGGCCTCGACGGTGCCGCCGGGCCCGACCTCGACCCACTCGCCGGTCGTCGACTCGCCGGTGTTCGGGTCGTACTCGGACGGCGGCACGAGCACGCGACCATCGGTCGTCTTCACGCCCTCGATCTTGCCAGCCCGCAGGCTGGTAAAGAAGCGACCGAGCACGTCGCCGAGCGACCGCTTGTACGTGTACTCGAGCCGATGCGGCGCGCGGAGCGTCGCACCGCCGGCTGCGCTGGCCTCACTCATCTCGGACTCCCTCGAATGGGTCGGGTGGGCGCGCGCGAACGCAGACCGTCGTCGGTCGACTCGCGAGCGGAGGCCGATGCTAGAACACGTTCTAGAACGGGGACAAGGGTGGCTGAGCGTGGAAGCCGCCGGCGCGCGAGACCGGAACGCGCGCGGGACGCCGGCACCATCCCCGCCGTGCCCGATTGGACGCCTGGCGCGACCGATTGAGCGAGTCCCGAGCGTTTCGGCGGGGCCCGCAGCCGTCCCTCGGCCGGCGACGCGGCGCCCGCATCCGCACCCGCGCACGCACCCGCACCCGCACCGGCGCACGCACTCGCACCCGCACCCGCGCCCGCATCGACGATCGGCGCGCGCCGATGGAGCCGTCCGAAGGCAGGCCCCCTGGTGGGTCCGTCAGCGGGGTCTCGCTCTCGTTGCCTCGGTGCCACGAGGGGGCGACCGGGGTGACATGAGAATGGGACACTCCGAAGTGTCCCGGCGCGACTGTTTGCCTCCGCTCAGCGCGCGATTCGTGCGACCATGGAGTCCTCACGATCGACCGGGGAGAACCAGCCATGTGCATCGACACGCGGAAATCGCGATCTCTATGGGTCATCACGCCGCTGCTCTTCGCTCTGGCCGGGACGGCGTGCAACAACGAAGGGGAGCCCGCTCCCGGCGCAGACGCGTCGACCGGCGATGCCGAGATCGTCGACGGCAACGTGAACGATCTGGCCGTTGCTGCGACGTCGGGCGCCCGCGCCGCGATCGACCAGGACGGGCTGCCGGGAGCGGGGGCGCCCATCACCGCGACCGCGTACGAGAGCGAGGCGGGGCGCGTCGCGGCCGCGGCCGCGCACGCCGAGGCCGTCTCGGTCGCGGACGAAGCCCTCGCGGCATTCGCGAGCTCTGCACCAGAGAGCTGCCCCTTCGGCGGGACGATGACGACGCTCGAAGACGGCCCCTCGACGACGACGCGCTATGACGAGTGTGGCCTCAGCGAAGACATCGAGTATGACGGTGACATCGTTACGACCGTGGCCTTCGGCGACGATTCGTACACCGCGACCGTCGCGTACGACGACTTCTGCGTCACGGTGATCCCGCTCGACGCGCAGCGCTGTTTCGACGGCTGGGCCACGACGGTGTCGTGTCGGAACCTGTCGAACCCGGAAGCGATCGTCTGCACGGAGTCGAACAGCTTCTCCGGGCTCGACGGACGCAGCTACGACATCGAGGATGCGAACGTGACCGGCGACGACGCGAATGGCTACAGCGTTTCGGCCAAGGTGACCGATCCGGCGCACGGTCAGATCTCGATCGAGACCACCGAGCCCGTCGTATTCGACTGCGTGAACGGGGCGCCGAGCCAGGGGTTCATCCAGCTCGTCGGGGGCGACGCGACCTTCGCGTCCGTCGAGTTCCTCGATTGCGACACGTTCGAGGTCTGCATTGGCGACGCGTGCGAAGAGGTCGACTGGGCCGACTACGGCCTGGCGCCAGAGCCCGACTAGGCCGCAACGCGAAGCGCTGAGACGAGCTGAGACGAAAAGGCGCGCCGCGAGCGGCGTCCCGTTCATGCGCGGGGTCTGGGGCGATGTTTGGATGGCCCGTGCCGGCGGTCGGCCACACGACCTCGGCTCGACGGCGACCCATGCGCTCTCATGTCGAGCGCTCGGGCATCACGGGAGAGGGTGGGGTGGTGGAGCCGGCGGGAATCGAACCCGCGACCTCTTGAATGCCATTCAAGCACTCTCCCAACTGAGCTACGGCCCCACGAGGGCCGGGAAACTAACCCAGCTTCCCCGAGAGTCAAAGGTGGTCGAGGCGAGCGCAGCGGTCGCGACGCCCCCGCAGCACCTCAGCGCGTGGCCCATGGGCGCGGTATGATCGCGCCGCCTGCCGGAGTGGCGGAACTGGTAGACGCAGGCGACTCAAAATCGCCCGGTGGTGACATCGTGCGGGTTCGAGTCCCGCCTCCGGCACCCACCTCAGCCTGCTCGCTCGATTCGGTCGAGCGAGACGCGCACGAGGTCGAGCCCCGACCCGAATCGCAGCGAGATCGAGCCGAGATCGAACAGAGCCGCACGCCCGCGCGGAGTGCCGCGCTCGGTTGCAGGGTCACCCCGGCGCCGCCCGAACTGGCCAGGCTCGATCACGGTCGAACAGAGAGCCGGAAGCAAACGCCTCGATGCGACAACTCACCGGCCCCGCGTCGGCTCGAGCCAAAGGAGTCTTCCATCATGAAGCCGAACCTCCGACGTCTCGCCCTGACCCTCGCGCTCGTCGCATCGGTCGCCCTGATCGCGCCCGGCCTCGCCGCCGCACAGATGCGCGAATTCACCGGCCGAATCGACCGCGTCAGCGCGAAGAAGATGATCGTCGACAACCGGATGGGCGACAAAGTCTCGTTCGTTCCCGCGGACGACGTCGAGGTGAGCAGCGAGACCGAAGAGGGGAAGACCTCGTGGAAGTCGCTCAAGAAGGGCGACTGGGTGACCGTCTCCTGGAAGTTCATCGACAAGCCGCGCAAGGCGTACAAGGTCGAGGTGCTGGTGCCGCGCGAGGAGTAGGGGGCCGGCTTTGGCGGCTTCGGCCAGCGGGCGTTTCGAGCGGGGGCTTCCGCTAGGCGTTGCAGCAGTCGGGCTGCGCATCTGCTGAGCCTGCTGCGGAGCCATTTCGAGCGCGTTCGGCAGGGCGACCGGAGGGGCTTCGATTCGCCCGCAGCTGAACGCCTGGGCGGGTCGTTGCGGCTCCTGCGCGGGGCGAGGACGGGTGGCGCTGTGCGGCTTGGGCGTCCTCGGGGAGCTGACTCTTGGCCACCCCTTGGCTGCGCGGGCATCAGAGTGGAGCCTGGGGGCATCTCCTGCTTTCCTTTCGGGTGAGGCCATGACTCGATCTTCGTCTTCTTCCATTCCGCCCCGCGCGGCACCGCTTCGGCCCGAGCAGTTCGAGCGGTACCGGCGGCATCTGATCCTCCCCGAGTTCGGGGTGGAGGCGCAGCAGAAGCTGCTCGGCGCGCGGGTCGCGATCGTGGGGGCCGGCGGGCTCGGCTGTCCGCTCGCGCAGTATCTCGCGGCGGCGGGGATCGGCGGGCTCACGCTCGTCGACGATGACGTCGTCGACATGTCGAACCTGCAGCGCCAGATCCTCTTCGGGACCGCCGACGTCGGAAGGCCGAAGGTCGAGGTCGCTGCCGAGCGGGTGCGGGCGCAGAACCCCGACGTCGACGTCCGCACGCATCAGATGCGCCTCGACTCGTCCAACGCGCTCGACGTGTTCCGCGGTCACGACCTCGTCATCGACGGCACCGACAACTTTCCCACGCGCTACCTCACCAACGATGCGTGCGTGATGCTCGGCATCCCGAACGTCTACGGGTCGATCTTCCGTTTCGACGGGCAGGCCGGCGTGTTCGACGCCGAGCACGGGCCGTGTTACCGCTGCCTCTATCCCGAGCCGCCGCCGCCGGGGAGCGTGCCCTCCTGTGCCGAGGGGGGCGTGCTCGGGGTGCTGCCGGGGATCGTGGCGCTGATCCAGGCGACCGAGGCGGTCAAGCTGCTCACCGGCATCGGTCGTACGCTGGTCGGCCGGCTGCTGCTCTACGATGCGCTCGCGATGGAGTTCACCGAGTTCACGCTGAAGAAGGATCCCGGCTGTCCGGTGTGCGGTGAGCACCCGACGGTGACCGAGCTGATCGACTACGACGGGTTCTGTGGCCTGCCTTCGGCCGACGAGCGGCTGGCGCACGTGCCGGGCATCTCGGCGTCGACGCTCGCCGAACGCCGCGCCCGTCGAGACGACCTGCTGCTGCTCGACGTGCGCGACCGCGACGAGTTCGAACGCGCGCACATCGAGGGCGCCACGCTGATTCCGCTCGCCGAACTGCCCGAGCGGATCGCCGAGATCGAGCCCTACCGCGATCGACCCGTCGTCGTGCACTGTCATCACGGCCCGCGCAGTGAGAAGGCAGGCCGGGCCCTGATCGACGCGGGCTTCGAGCAGGTCGAGCAGCTCGACGGGGGCATCGAGGCATGGTCGCTCACCGTCGATCCCACGGTGCCGAGGTACTAGACCGAACGAACGCGTGCCCGGCGAGGTGCGGTCGCGCGAACCGGACGCGGCGCCCGTACGGCGGCCGCGTCTCGATGGAGCGAGTCGCATGGCGAAGAGCAAGATCCCGGGGCCGCTCGAGCGGCGCCACCTGATCGAACGAGAGCTCAGCCCCGAGAAGGCCGTCGAGCTGGCCGACGCGTACCTCGAAGAGGGGCGCGGATCCGAGGCGGTGGTGTTCCTCGAGAAGGCGAACGCGACCGATCGACTGCGCGCGCTCGCCGACCGGGCCGTCGAGGAAGGCGACGCCTTCCTGTTTCGCGCCGTCGGGCAGGCGCTCGGCGAGGCGCCGTCGGCCGATCGCTGGCTCGCGCTCGGCGACGCGGCCGAGGCGGCCGGCAAGCTGCGCTACGCCGAGTCGGCGCGGCGCTGGGCGACGCGCGGCGAGGACTGAGCGCGCGCCATGTCTCAAGCATCGCCGGTACGGCGCGGGGCCCTCGACCGGCTGCTCGAATCGTTCCAGCCCGCGGCCGCGCACGGCGAGCGGCTGACCGTGCAGCTGGTGCTGACGGGGGCCGCGAGCGAGGGGGCGATCTGGCTGGACATCCGAGACGGCCAGCTCGAGGTCGGCGAGGGCTCGCGCTCGGCCGCCGACCTGACCTTCGAGCTCTCGTGCGACGACCTGAACGGGGTGCTCGACGGGACGGTGAACCCCGATCTGCTGTTCATGCAGGAGCGGCTCCGGGTCGACGGCCCCTTGTCGCTCGCCCTCTCGCTCCGCAAGATGTTTCGAGCGCGCGCGTGAGTCGGGGCGTTCTGCGAGTCGCGACCCGATGAGCTCCCGTGACATCCGCATCGACCGCGCGCGGCACCACAATCTCAAGGACGTGAGCTGTCGCGTCCCGCTCGGCTCCCTCACGCTGGTGACCGGGGTATCGGGCTCGGGCAAGTCGACGCTCGCATTCGACACCCTGTACGCCGAAGGCCAACGCCGCTACGTCAGCTCGCTGTCGACGTATGCACGGCAATTCCTCGAGCGGCTCGCGCGGCCCGAAGTCGATGCGATCTCGAGTCTGCCGCCCGCCATCGCCATCGAGCAGCGCAATCGGGTCACCGCCGCGCGCAGTACCGTCGGGACGGCCAGCGAGGTGCTCGACCACCTGCGCCTGCTCTTCACACACGCCGGCGAAACGTGGTGCCGCACGTGTGATGCGCCCGTCGAGGCGGGCACCGTCGAGGGCGTCACCGACCGCATCGTCGACGCGTTCGAGGGCGAACGCTTCACCGTGACGGCACCCATCCGGATCGGCGCGGGCGAGCTGCCCGGCGAGACGCGAGAGCGCCTCCTGCGCGACGGCTACGCGCGCGTGATGACCGATGACGGCGAGATCGTCGATTGGATCGATGCGCCCGACGACGCGCTGCCGCGCCTCGTCGACGCCGGGCGGCTGGTGATCGACCGCATCGCGATTCGGCGGGACGAGGCCGACGCGAGCCGCGCCCGCGTGGCGGAGGCGGTCGAGGCGGCCTTTCGGGTCGGGGAGGGCGAGCTCGAGATTCGCACGCCCGACGGCCGCGTCGAGACCGCGCGCGAGGGCCTCGCTTGCGCGAGCTGCGGCGCGGTGTTCCTCCCGCCGACGCCCGCGCTCTTCTCGTTCAACAGTCCGCTCGGCGCCTGTCCGACGTGCGAGGGCTTCGGTCGCACGACCGACCTCGATCGTGAGCGCCTCGTACCCGACCCCACGAAGAGTCTCGAAGAGCACGCGATGGCACCGTTCGCGACGAAGATGGCGCGCGGGCTCGAGCGCGAGATGCTCGCCATCTGTCGAGAGCGGGGCATTCCCACCGACGTGCCCTGGCTCGAGCTCGACGACGCGGCACGCGAGTTCGTGATCGAGGGCGACCCCGACTGGGAGGGCGTGCGCGGCTTCTTCGACTGGCTCGAGGGCCGCCGCTACAAGGTGCAGGCGCGCGTGCTGATCGCCCGGTACCGCGGCTACGAGACGTGCGTCGACTGCGAGGGCACCCGGCTCTCCGAGGCGGCCCGATCGGTGCGTGTCGCTGGCCGCGATCTGGGCGAGCTCGGTCGCCTGACGCTGGCCGAGCTGCACGCGTGGTCGCAATCGCTCGATCTGCCGCCGGGTGCCCGGGCCCGCGCCAGCCGCGTCGCGCCGGCGCTCGCGCATCGGCTCGGTCTGCTCGTGCGCGTCGGCCTGGGCTACCTCGCGCTCGATCGCACCGTGCGCACGCTCTCGGGCGGTGAGGCGCAGCGCATGCAGCTCGCCACCGCGCTCTCCGGGCACCTGACGGCGTCGCTCTACGTGCTCGACGAGCCGACGGTCGGTCTGCACGCCCGTGATATCGACACGTTGGTCGGGATCCTGGCCGACATCCGCGACCGCGGGAACACGGTGGTCGTGGTCGAGCACGCGCTCGAGGTGGTCACGGCAGCCGATCACGTGATCGATCTCGGCCCCGGTGCCGGCAGGCAGGGCGGTGCGCTGCTCGTCGAGGGCCCCGTCGAGGCCGTACGCGCGTGCGCGGCCTCGCGCACCGGCGAGGCGCTGCGCGGCGAGCTGCTGCCGCCGGCCGCCTCCGAGCGCGTTCCGACCGGTCGGCTGCGCATCGAGGGGCTGTCGGAGCACAACCTCGAGGATGTGAACGTCGATCTGCCCCTCGGCGTCCTCGTCGCGATCAGCGGTGTTTCGGGTGCGGGCAAGTCGACGCTGGTTCGGGCCGGTCTGATCGAACCGCTCAGTCGACCGCAGGGGCCTGCCGGCAGCGCACTCGTCGAGGCGGTCGGCGTACGCGAGCTGGTGGTCGTCGATCAATCTCCGGCGACGCGCAGCCCCCGTTCGAACCCGGCCACGGTGACGAAGGCGTTCGACGGCATCCGCAAGCGGTTCGCCGCGACGCGCGAAGCGAAGCGCATGGGCCTCGGGGCCGGCTGGTTCTCGTTCAACGTGCCCGGCGGTCGTTGCGACGCATGTGAGGGATCCGGCGAGGTCGTGGTCGACATGCAGTTTCTCGACGACCTGCGCGTGCCCTGCGACGAATGCGGTGGGCTTCGCTACCGCCGCGACGTGCTCGACGTGAAGCTCGATGGCCGCAGCATCGTCGACGTCCTCGACCTCACGATCGAAGAGGCCGCAGACGTGTTCGCCGAAGACAACGCCATCGTACGCCGACTCGAGCCGCTGGTACGGGTGGGCCTCGGCTATCTGACCCTCGGCCAGCCGCTCTCGACGTTGTCGGGCGGGGAGCATCAGCGCGTGCGGCTGGCGCTCGCCATCGCCGAGGCCAAGCCCGGGCGCCTCTACGTGCTCGACGAGCCGACGACCGGTTTGCACCAGGCCGACGTCGCCGTGCTGCTGGCCGCCCTCGAGACGCTGCTCGACCAGGGCGGACACGTCGTCGTCGTCGAGCACAACCTCGATGTGATCGCCCGGGCGCACCACGTGATCGACCTCGGGCCGGAGGGCGGTCCCGAGGGGGGGCGGGTGGTTGCGCAAGGCACGCCGCAAGTGGTCGCCAGCGTGAAGGAATCGCATACGGGTCAGGCACTTCGGGCGGTTCTGTAGGGCGAAACGCGAGCTTCTGCGGCCTCAATTCAAGTCGCCGATCGGTCGATGTTCCAGAACGTGACCGAGCCCCTCCGGACAGCCCAGCTGCGCGAGCCCGACGGCCGCCCCGCGAACGAAAACGTCGCGGCGCGCCTGGGTTGGGTGGGTCCGCACCTCGAAGAGATGGGCGCGGCCGCGGTCATCCTCGTCGATGCGAGTGCGCTCGCCGTCATCGAGCGGGGCTACGGCGTCGAGGCGCACGGCACGGTCTGCGACAAGCTTCGCGGCGTCGTGGGCGAGGTCTGCAACGGTGACCTCGGGGACGCCGACCTGCTGACGTGGACGGACGGGCGCGGCGACCGGTTGCTCGTCGTCATGTTCCGTCCCCGCGCCGATCACACCTTCTATCGCGAGACCGTCCCGGGCCTCGTCGAGCGGCTCTCGACGCGGCTGGGCGAGCAGGCCCAGAGCATCGTCTATCCGTATCGGCGTGAGGCTCCGAGCCTGTCGGTCGGGCATGCCGTCGTCTTCTACAACCCGGGCCTCGGCCCCGGCCGCCAGATCGCGCTCGCTCTCGAAGAGGCGGGGCACGATGCGGCGCTCTCGGCGCAGCTCGAGCGACGCGAGCGACGTCGCGAGTTCGTCGACCTGATCCTCGCCGAGGACGTCAGCGTGCTCTACGAGCCGATCGTCAATACGACGACCCGCGAGATCGCAGGCTACGAGGCGCTCGTGCGCGGACCCTGGGATTCACCGCTGCATTCTCCGGCCGCGCTCTTCGGCATGGCGGAGGAGACCGGGCTCGTCTTCGAGCTCGACTGCTTGTGCCGGCGCCAGGCGCTGCGCGGTGCGAAGGGACTGCCGCCGGGCAAGCTGCTCTTCCTGAACTGCCTGCCGACGTCGATTCACGATCCGACGTTCCGGGGCGACGTGCTCCGCCGGACGCTCGAGGAGCTTCGGCTGCGCCCCTCCGACCTCGTGTTCGAGATCTCGGAGAAGGAGTCGATCGAAAACTTCTCGATCTTCCGCGAGATGCGGGATCGCTATGCCGAGCTCGGGTTTCGGATCGCGCTCGACGACACCGGCGTCGCGTATGGCAGCCTCGAAGCGATCATGGAGCTCAACCCCGACTTCATCAAGGTCGACCTCTCGCTCGTTCGCGGCATCGACACCGATCCGCCGCGTCAAGAGCTGCTGCGCTCGCTGCACGCCGTCGCCGTGAAGCTCGGTGCGCAGATCATCGCCGAGGGCATCGAGACGAGCGAAGAACTCGCGACGCTGCACACGATCGGTGTGCCGCTCGGTCAGGGGTACCTCTTCGGTCGACCGGCTCCTCTGCGTCGCTCGGTCTGAGCGCCCCGGCCGTCCCCCCGTACCTGTCGCACGGCCCCGGTCGCCCGGACGTCCGCGGACACGGGGCACGACCCGGGTTGTCTCGACGTCCGTGGACACGAGGCACGACCCGGGTTGTCTCGATGTCCGTGGACACGAGGCACGACCCGTGTTGTCTCGATGTCCGTGGACACGAGGCACGACCCGGGTTGTCTCGATGTCCGTGGACACGAGGCACGACCCGGGTCACCTTGACGGCCATGGACATGAGGCGCGCCCCGCACGACATCACCCCCGTCGAGTTCTTCACCCGCTGGATCCCCGAGTCGGTGGCGACCGATCACGTGCGCCGCGAGAAGCTCGGCGAGACCCGGGCGCGCATCGTGTTCGAGCTGCTGGGCGAAGAGGGCGGGCCGTTCACCATCGACATCGAGGCGGGCATGGTGGCCGGTCGCGCGGGGGACCACGGCGAAGAGAACCTGCGCGTCCGGGTCGACGTCGCGACGTGGCGCAAGCTGAACTCGGGCGAGCTGACGGCACCCGAAGCCCTGCTCAAGCGTCGACTGAAGCTGAGCGGAGATTTCGTGCTCGGCCTGAAGCTGCACGTGATCTTGAGCTGACGAAGACACCGCCGCCGTCTTGCGCGCGATGCCGCAGCTCCCTCGCCCCGCACACCGCTTCGTCTCTCGCGGCTCAGTGGTTTGCGCGCTTCTTCTGCTCCTTGCGTCGCTGGGTGAAGATGCGCTTGTCGTGATCGCGGCGGAGCTCCGTGTGGAGCTTCTCGAGCAAGGCGTCGCCCGCAGCGCGGGCGTCACTGACCCCGTTGGCGTGCGCCGCGGTGTTCGTGCTCTTGCCGACGACGTGGCCGTGGGCCTTCAGGTCGTCGGCGTCGGGCTCGATCGTGAGCTCGTAGTGCGTCGTCTCGGGGAACTCGGCCGCGAGCTGCTGGCAGCGCGTCTCGAGATGCACCTTCAAGCTGTCGTCGTCTTCGATCCCACGCAGGTGGATCACCACGCTGACATCATCTCGCACTTCTTGCGTCGCACCCATCGAGCAGACCTCCAGGTGGGCCCCGTCGGGCCGGCTGACGATAGCCGTCCGGTCGGATCGAACGGCCCGGATCTCGATTCGAGATCGCTGATTCACGGTAGCAGGATGGGGCCGGGCCGACTCGATGCAACGGGTGTCGGGCGACCGAATGCGGGCGGCGAAGGTGCAGGCGAAGTGCGGCGGGAAGAAGACGAAACAGGGGAACCGGATCGACCGCACGGGACGTGCTTCGCACGCGCGCGCAGGGGCGCACGAGTCGCGGGCGATCGGGCGTGCGGCGTCGGGTTGGCGGCGAGGGACGGGAATCGAACCCGCCTGAAACGTCGCGAGACGCTTCACACTCGATTTGAAGTCGAGGCCGGGCACCAGCGTCGGAAACCTCGCCGCCGTCAACCGTAGCAGTGCGCGAACGCGTTTCGACGTGCTCGGGACCATTCGCGTCACGTTCGAGCGTGCGCGGAACCGGGCAGCGCGCAGAGGCCCGGCGCGCGCATTCGCGTCGACGGTGGGTCACGGTCGTCACGGAGAGACTCGCGCGGGGTGATCCACGCGGGCGCGTCGAGTGCGCACTTCGCGATTGGAACGCGACGCACGAACGCTTAGATTCTGCGTGTGTCGTCCTACTCGCTTCAGCACGCTGCGCGCATCCTGCGCGTCAAGCCTTCTCGGTTGCGCTACTGGAAGCGCACCGAGCTCATCGCGCCCGCCGCCGAGGGGGAGGGCGTCGGCGACGTGCAGGTGGAGCGCGATGCGCAGCAAGACGCGCTCGACTTCAAGGGATTGGTGGGCGTACGCAGCATCCTCGCGCTGATCGAGGCGGGGGTCTCGCTGCGGCGGATTCGGCGCGGCCTCGAGGACGTGCGCGCGCTGCACCCCGACATCGAAGACCCGGCCGCCGTCCTCAGCCTCTGGGCGCAGGGGAGCGACCGCCTCGTGCTGCGGCCCGAAGGGCGGCTCGAAGAGCCGAGCGGGCAAATGGTCTTTGAGCTCGACGCGCCCGCACGCGCGGCCGGGGGGCCTGGGCAGCTGCCTTCGATCGCCACGCCCGACCTCAGCGCCGCCCCCGAGTCGGGCGACGGCTTCGAGACGCTCGAGGCCGACGACGCGCGCATTGCGCGGACGGTCATCGACTGGTTCGAGCGCGGCTGTCGGCTCGATTCTGACGCGTCGACCTACCAAGAGGCGATCGACGCGTACGAGACCGCGCTTTCTCTCGACGCCGGCTTCGCCGACGCGCACTGCAACCTGGGCGCCGTGCACTACAACCGCGGCGACCGTGAGGCGGCGCGCGCTTGCTTCCAGCGCTGCCTGCAGCTCGACCCAGACCACGTCGAGGGCCACTTCAATCTCGCGAATCTGCTCGAAGAGGACGGCGCAGACGAGATGGCGCTGCGCCACTACCGCTCTGCGCTCGAGGCCGATCCGATGTATCCCGACCTGCACATCAACCTCGCGCTCCTGCACGAGAAGCTCGGCCGCGTCGCGAGGGCCCTGGAGCACTGGCGTCGCTATCTGCAGCTCGATGCCGACGGTCCCTGGTCCGATGTCGCTCGGCAGAGGATCGCGGAGTCGTCTGAGACGAGCTGATCTTCGAATGGGGGACGCGCAGGCGGGCGCCGTGTCGGCGCTTTCGGGGGTGGCGTCAGTCGCGCGTAGCGCAGTACGCGACGTAGCCGTCGGCGTCGAGCAGGTCGGCGAGCGGGTCGGCAGCGGTCGGCTCGATCTTGATGATCCAGCCCGCGCCGTAGGGGGCGCTGTTCACGATCTCGGGTGCGTCTTCGAGCTCGCCGTTCACCTCGGTGATGCGGCCACTGATCGGGCAGAACAAATCGCTCACGGCCTTGACCGATTCGATCGTGCCGAACGAGTCGCCGGCGGCGAACTCGGCGCCGATCTCGGGCAGCTCGACGAAGACGACGTCACCGAGCTGCTGCTGGGCGAAGTCGCTCACGCCGACGACGAAATGGTCACCCTCGGTGCGCACCCACTCGTCTTCCTTGCTGTAACGCAGCTCTTTGGGGGCTTCGAACTCGGACACAGGTGACCTCGCTCGACCGGGTGGGGTGGCCCCCGCAACCGGGCGCCTGGCCATTCGTCGCGCGGGGTCGAGCACCGCGGCGACGACGTGATCGAGCCTAGACGAACGGCGTTTCGACCACGCGGGCCTCGATCTCGCGGTTGCGCACCTGAACCTGGATCGAGGTGCCCGGGGCCGCGAGGGCGGGCGGAACGTAGCCGAGCCCGATCGACTTTCCGAGGGTCGGTGAGGGCGCACCGCTCGTGACGATGCCGATGGGCTCGCCGTTCGAGAGCAGCGTGCAGTCGGCCCGCGCGATGCCCTTGCCCTCGAGCTCGAAACCGATGAGCTGGCGCGTGCGCCCCTTCGCCTCGCGCTGCTCGATCGCTTCGGCACCGATGAACCCGCCGCGGTCGCGCTTCACGAACCGATCGAGACCCGCTTCGAGGGGCGAGGTCGTGTCGTCGAGCTCGTGGCCATAGAGGGCCAGGGCCGCTTCGAGGCGAAGCGTGTCTCGCGCGCCGAGTCCGGCCGGCTCGAGACCGTGGGCTTCGCCGGCCTCGAGGAGCGCCTCGAACACGGCGACCGTCGAAGCCGCATCGAGGTAGAGCTCGAAGCCCGGTGCGCCGGTGTAGCCCGTCGACGAGACGAGGGCTTCGTGGCCTGCCACCCGAAACGCGTCGAAGCGAAAGCGGCGCAGCGCTTCCAACGTCGCGCGGTCCCGCGGATCGAGCAGGGCGGCGAGGATCGCCACCGAGGTGGGGCCCTGCAGCGCGAGCATGCCCGTCTCGTCGCTGCGGTCGTCGAGACCGGCGGCCGGCGGAGCGTGAGCGGCCATCCACTCGCGATCCTTGTCGATGTTGGCGGCGTTTACGCAGACCAGCACGCACTGGTCGCTGTAGCGGTAGATCGTGACGTCGTCGACACAGCCGCCTTCGTCGTTGCAGAGCAGGCCGTAGCGCACGCGACCCGGCGCCAGACTCTCGACCGGGCAGGTCACCAGGCGCTCGGCCGTCGCGATCGCCTCGGGGCCATCGAGCCAGATCTGACCCATGTGGCTCACGTCGAAGAGGCCCGCACGTTCGCGCACCGCGGCGTGCTCCTGCAGGATCGAGGCGTACTGCACGGGCATGTCGAACCCGGCGAAGGGAACCATGCGTGCGCCCAGGCGCTGATGCACCGCGTGGAGCGGGGTCGTGCGCAGGTCGCTCAACCGCGCACCTCCGGCGGCGTCGAGACGGGCTGACTCACACGCCGACCCGAGCGCGGTAGGCGTGCAGGGTGTTCCGCAGGAGCATCGTGATCGTCATGGGGCCGATGCCGCGGCGCGAGGGCGTGATGAGGCCAGCGACACCGTGGGCCGCGTCGAAGTCGACGTCGCCGACGAGCTTGCCGCCGACCTCGGTGACGCCCACGTCCATGACGGCCGCGCCCGGCTTGATCCAGTCGGCCTTCACCATGCGCGGCCGGCCGGTCGCCGCCACGAGCACGTCGGCCATGCGGCAGAGCTCGGGCAGATTCTGCGTGCGCGAGTGGCACATCGTGACGGTGGCGTTCGCCTGCTGCAGCAGCAGCGACACCGGCTTGCCCACGATGTCCGAGCGACCGATCACGACGGCATGCGCGCCCTCGAGCTCGACGCCGTGCTCTTCGAGCACGGCCATGACGCCAAGCGGCGTGCACGACACGATGTCGGCCGTACCGGCGAGGAGGCGGCCCGACGTGTTCGGGTGCAGGGCGTCTGCGTCCTTCGCGGGATCGATGGCGGCGGCGATGACCTGCGGCGAGATGTGGCTCGGAAGCGGCAGCTGCACGAGGATGCCGTCGACGTGATCGTCGGCGTTCAGCTGCTCGATCAGCGTGAGCAGCTCTGCCTGTGTGGTCTCTTCGGGCAGCAGGTGCTCGGCCGAATCCATCCCGATGCTCTTGCAAGCACGCTGCTTGCCCTTGATGTACGAGCGGCTCGCCGGGTCGTCGCCCACGAGCACGACGACGAGGCAAGGCGCGCGACGCCCCGACTCGACGAGC
Organism: Myxococcota bacterium; assembly: GCA_965250285.1. Taxonomy (GTDB): domain Bacteria; phylum Myxococcota_A; class UBA9160; order UBA9160; family UBA4427; genus CAYYSY01. The sequence goes on along the minus strand of OZ252299.1, from coordinate 2,046,759 downwards.
GCGTTGATCTCGTCGGCCATCTGGCCGCGCAGCTTCTTGGCGAGGCCGAGCCCGTCGACGACGACGGTCTCGATGGGTGTTGCACTGGAGCTGGGGGACGGTGTGTCGGCCAAGCGGCGGCTCCCATGGGCAAGGAGCCGGCAGTATACCAGCGCGGTGCGCGGCGACGATCGTTCGGGTGCACGCTGCGCGGTGATCGGAGAAGGGGGTGCGCCGCTGCGGGCTCAGGCGGCGCTCTTCTTGCCCTTCGACTTCCCCTTCGACTTGCCCTTGCCCTTGCCCGACGAGTCGCTCCCGCCCGAGCTGCTCTCCGACTTCGAGCTGCTGGACGAGCTCGAGCTGTCGCTGCTGCTCGATGCGTCGTCCTTCGAGCTGCTCTTCGAGTCGCTGTAGCCGTCGGCGTACCAGCCGCCCCCCTTCAAGACGAAGCTGGTCTGGCTGATCAGCTTCTGGACGCGGCGGCTTCCGCATTGCGGGCAGGTCTTGACCGGCGGGTCGCTCATGCGCTGCTCGCGCTCGAACGCGTGCCCGCACTTGTCGCACTCGTACTCGTAGATGGGCATCGACGGATCGTCCTGGCTGTGGCGCTCGGGCGAAGGGTCGCGCGGCGGTGGTGTTGGATGCGCCCGGCCTCGCGACGTCGCGCGGCCGAGGCGCACGCGGCCGGCGATGGCCACTGAGTTCGGGATCGGGTTCGGGCCTGCCCGAGGTCGACTTGCCCCGCGGGCAGGTGCGGCCTTGGCCCGAACGCGGGCAGGGTGTAGCCCACTCGCCAGCCAGTTTCGAATCGGGGGGCGGTCGACACGCAGCGGCGCACCCGCTGCTTGCGCGGGGCGGTCGGGCTTGTTTTCGAGGGGGGCCGGGCTCAGTCGGACTTCGCGCCGCCACCCACCGCCTTGGGCGCGGCCTGGCCCGCGGTCAGCACGGCGACCTTGCCGTCGACGAGACCATCGACGATGCCCTCGCCGTCGTCGGCGCCCGAGGCTTCGAGTCGCTCGATGAGCTCGAGGTGGGTCTGGATCGCGGTGCGCAGGCCCTGGGCGATGCCGCCCCGCAGCCCCTTCAGCTCGCGAATCGACTCGGCGATCTGATGGGCGCGACGATGAGCGGCGTCGATGATCTTCTCGGCCCGCACCTCGGCCTCACCGATCAGCACCTCGCTCTCGCGGACGGCGGTCTGGCGCATCTCCTCGGTCATGCACTGGGCCGAGAGCAGGGTCTCCTTCAGGAGCTTCTCCTGGTCGGAGAGGCGCGTGATCTCGTCCTCGAGGCGGTGGATGCGGTCCTTGAACGACTCGTTCTCGAGCAGCACCGACTCGTAGTCCTCGGCGACCATTCGCAGGAAGGCCTCGACCTCTTCGGCATCGAGCCCCGAGAAGCGGCGGCCGAACTTGTGGGTGTGAATCTCGAGGGGCGTCATGCGCATGGTGAGCTCTCCCGTGGCGCGCGACCAGGCACGGGCGGGCGAGCGGGGCCCCCCGGCGCATCGGCGCATGGGCAACTCATCGGCAGAATTCGAGGCCCCCTTGAGCTGGGGCGTCTGCGGCTGCTCAGGCCGGCGGGGCGGCCGGGTGAGGCGTCGAGATCGAGGGCGCGTGACCCGGGGCACGCCCAGGCCGCTCGGCCTCAGTCGCCGCCGAGCTCCTTGCTGCGTGCCGTCGCCGCGGCGACGGCGTCGTGGAGCGCGGCGCGCACCCCGCCGGCTTCGAGCCGCTCGAGCCCGGCGATCGTGGTGCCGCCCGGCGAAGTGACCTGATCTTTCAGCGCGCCCGGGTGCAGACCGCTCTCGAGGGCGAGCTTCGCCGCCCCGTACACGGTCTGGAACGCCAGCCGATACGCGGCTTCGCGGGGCAGGCCCTGTCGCACGCCCGCATCGCCCAGGGCCTCGAGCACCAGGAACACGTAGGCCGGGCCGCTGCCCGACAAACCGGTGACTGCGTCGAGCAGCGCTTCGTCGGGGCAGATCCACGTTTCGCCGACGGCACCGAAGAGCGTTTCGGCCGCGGCCAGCTCGTCGCCGTCGACCCCCGGCCCGGCGCAGAGCGCGGTCGCGCCGGCCCCGACGAGCGCGGGCGTATTGGGCATCGTTCGGATGACCCGCGCGCCCGCCGGCAGGCCGCCGGTCATCGAGGCGATCGGCACGCCGGCCGCGATCGACACCCACAACGGCTTCGTCGCATCGGCCTCTTCGTGCACGCTCGCCAGCACCGTCGGAACGATGCCCGGCTTCACGCACAGCACGACGATGTCGCAGGCCCCGAGCAGGAACTCGGCGTCGTCGACGGCCTCGACGGCGAGGTTCTTGGTCCACTGGTCGCGCTGCGCGGCCACCGGGTCGGCGCCCATCAGGCGGCCGGGCTCGAGCCCCGCCGCGATGAGGCCGCCCGCCAAGGCCTGGGCCATGGCGCCACAGCCGATGAAGCCGACGCGGCGTTCGCCGAGCGCAGACAGGGCTTCGGGCGTTTCCGACATGAGATCTCCTGGTCGGCGGGGCAGCCGATGTGGGGCAGGCGAACGCGCGGCTCAGCGCGGGGCACGGTCACCAAAGAGCGCGGTGCCCACGCGAACCAGCGTAGCGCCCTCCTCGATGGCGATCTCGAAGTCGCCGCTCATGCCCATGGACAGGCCTGCGAGTGCTTCGCCGCCCGGCTCGTTGCGCAGCGCATCGCGCAGGGCGCGCAGCTGCGCGAAGACCGGGCGTGCATCCTCGGCGTGCTCCGAAGCGGCCGGCATGGTCATCAACGAGGTGACCCGCACGTGCTCGAGAGCGGCACAGGCGCCGAGCAGGGCGGGCACGTCGGCCTCGGGCAGCCCCGACTTCTGTGTCTCGCCGGTCAGATTCACCTGGATGCCCAGCTCGAGCGTGCGCCCGGTCTCGCCCGCGCGGCGATCGAGCGCGCGCGCGAGCTTGGCCGAGTCGACTGCATCGACGGCTTCGAAGCATTCGACGGCGGCGCCGGCCTTGTTGCGCTGGAGATGGCCGATCATCCGCCACCGCACGGTGGGCGCGTCGCCGTCCGGGTGCAGCGCGGCGAGGCGGGACGCGAGGTCGCGGCCCATGTCGCGGGCCTCCTGCACGTAGTTGTGGCCGAGGTCGGTGACCCCCGCGGCGACGGCGGCGGCGACCCGCTCGATCGGCTGGCGCTTGGCGGCGCCGACGAGGGTGATTCGGCTCGGGTCGCGGCCCGCCCGTGCAGCGGCTTCGGCGATGCGCGTGCGCAGACGAGCGACGCGATCGGCGACATCGGCGGCGACGGTCGGATCGAGGGCCGCGCTCACGGCCCCACCTCGATGTCGGTCAGGCGGGCGAGCAGGGCGAGGGTCTCGTCCATCGGCAGCCCGATCACGTTCGTGTCACTGCCCTCGACGGCTTCGACGAAGCGCCGTCCCTCGCCCTGCAAGGCGTAGCCGCCGGCCTTGTCGAGGGACTCACCCGTTTCGACATAGGCTTCGACTTCGCCTCGGTCGGCGCCGCGCATGCGCACCGACGTGAACACGTGGAACGCATCGACCAGGATCGCGCGGTCGACCGTGCGCGCGAGCGCCACGCCGGTTGCGACCTGATGCGTTCGGCCGACGAGGCTCGAGACCAGCTCGACGGCGTGGGCCCGATCGCGCGGCTTGCCGAGCTTCTGGTCGCCCAGCACCACGATGGTGTCGGCGGCGAGGACAGGGCGCCCGTCGGCCGGGTCGAGGCGGGCCGCCACGGCGAGGGCCTTCTCGCGCGCGAGGCGCTCGACCATCTCGGCGGGCTTCTCGCCGGGCATCTCGATCTCGTCGATGTCGGCCGGGATCACCTCGAAGTCGATCCCGGCGCGGCCGAGCAGATCGCGTCGGCGCGGCGAGCCGCTCGCGAGGACGAGCGGGGGCGGGGTGGCACGGTTCGGGGTCGGCATGACACGCCGGGTTATCGGCCAGCGTGTCGACCCGGTCAAGGCGTCGCGCTGCTCGGGACCTTCTCGCTGCCTGCATGCGCCAGGACGCGCTCGTCGCGGGCGTCCGGCCGCTGGACGACGTCGACGCGAGGTCTGCGGCTGTTTCAGGTCCGTCTGCGACCGTGACGCGCCAGCGCGGCGAGGCCGAGACCGACCAGGAGGCCCGTCGACGGCTCGGGGATCAGCGTGAGCGTGTCGATCTCGCTCAACACGGCGCCGACGCCGCCATCCAGGATCACGAAGTTGAAACCGGGATCGTCCCAGTCGCTGAGGTCGAGACTCGTGGGCAGTGCGAGTGAGCTGAGTGCGTTCGCGTCGCCATCTTTCAACAGCAGCTCGAGGTTGGTGATCCCGAGGCCCGTGCCGATCGAAGACACCCCGAACTGCAAGAGATCACAACAAGATCCGGATCCGAACGTGGGAGAGACGATGTTGACGAAGGCGGTCTGCGCGCCGTCCGAGACGGCCGAGAATCCGGCGATCTCGAGAGCGATCGACGCGCCCGACGCCGCAGGAAGCCACTCGTAGCGTGCCCGACCGTCTGCCCCGGGTGGATCGGTCTCGATCGCCGTGGAGGGATCCCACGACACGGTCGCCGTCAGCGTGGTTCCAGGCGCAATCGACGCAGGGACGTCGCCGGCCGCTTGGTAGACCGTCGCCGTCAACTCGTAGGTGATCGGCGCTGCGAGCGCAGGGGCTGCAGCGCTCAGCGAGAGCCAGAGCGCGACCAGCACTCGGGCTGCGGTGGGGTGGTTCGACCTGCGGCTCATGATCATGTTGCTCCAGCCTCCGCTCGGGTCGACGCGTGGGCCGCGTCGGTGCTCGTGGTGAGTGAGAACGGTCTCTCAGCCGCCGGCCGGATTCAATGAGTCACCCGTGCCCCATCCCGGATGCGTCATCGCGCTCTGCGCACCCTCCGGGCCGGGCCCGGCGATGGGGTAGAGTGACCCGGATGAAGCCGTTCCGTGTCGACAGGGTCCGGGGCGTCGTGGTCGGCGGGGGCGCGGTCCTCCTCGCCGCGCTCGGGCTCGCCGCCTGTGCGAGCTCGGGGCTGAAGCTCGGCAGCGATGGTCGCTACCGCAGCAAGGATCTCGGCTACGCGATCGATGCGCCGCGCTTCGCCGAGCCGGACGAGTGGCGAAAGGTCAAGGTCGATGACACCGACCTCGCCTGGCGCACCGACGACGGGCGCTCGATGAGCCTGGCTTCGAGCTGCCGGCGCACCCGCGCCAAGCCTGCGCTGCTCGCACGTCAGCTGCTGATCGGGGTGCCGCGCGACGACATCGTCTCGGCGCATCCCGTCGCGCTGCGAGGCGACCCGGGCTGGGCGCAGGTCGTCGACACCGGCGGTGAAGACCATTCGATTCGCATCCAGACGGTCACCGTCGTCGGCGGCGGCTGCGTGTACGACTGGGTGCTCGTCGGGCACGCGGGGCCGAGGTTCGAGGCGAGCGTCGACACCTTCGACCGCTGGTGGTCGAGCTTCGAGCGGGCGCGCGGGGCCGACGAGCCGCCGGCCTCGCATGACGCGGACGGCGCTGGCGATACGGTCGACGAGCTGGTGACGAGCCCGGTGCAGGACGAAGGGGACACGGATTGAGCGCCACGCCGGCGAGTCCGCACGTCGGGGGGGCAGTCGCCGATCTGGGCGAGCGGCTGCTTGGCGTCGTGCGCGAGCTCGGTGAGTTCTCGATCCTCGTCGCCGACACGTTTCGCGCGTTCGGTCGCCGGCACTTTCCGTGGCTCGACGTGCTGCGCCAGTTCAGCTCGGTGGTGGTGCGCTCGAGCACGATCGTCGCCATTACGGCGCTCTTCACGGGCATGGTGCTCGCGCTGCAGACCGTCGATTCACTCGCGCGCTTCGGGGCCAAGCCGTACACCGGTAGCTTCGTGGGGCTCTCTTTCGTGCTCGAGCTCGGGCCGGTGCTGACCGCGCTCATGGTGTCGGGGCGCGTCGGCGCAGGCATCACCGCCGAGCTCGGCTCGATGGCGGTCACCGAGCAGGTCGATGCGATCCGCGCGATGGGGGCCGACCCGGTTCAGAAGCTCGTTGTGCCCCGCGTGCTCGCCGCGACGCTGGGGCTCCCGATGCTGACGGCGATCGCGAACATCCTCGGCATGTTCGGAGGGCTGCTCATCAGCGTGCAGGCCGGCATCGGCGCCAACTTCTACTACCAGAGCATCATCAAGGTGGTCAGCCTGGCCAACGTGATGAACGGGCTCGCGAAGACCTTCGTCTTCGGTTTTCTGATCGCGATGGTGGCCTGCCACATGGGCCTGCGGACGCGGGGCGGCACGGTCGGGGTCGGGGTCTCGACGACGCGCGCCGTGGTCGTGGCGTCGATCTCCGTGCTGGTGTCGGATTTCTTCCTCACCAAGATCATCCTGATGTTCTGAGTGTCGATCTCGAGGGGCGGTCAGGCGTGACCAGTGGATTGGAGCAGACCCGGGTGAGCGAGGCGACGGTGCCCTTTCTCGACCTGCGCGGCGTCGAGAAGTCGTTCGGTCGCAATCACGTGCTGCGCGGCATCGACCTCACGATCGCGCCCGGCGAGATCATCACGCTGCTCGGGGGGTCGGGGACGGGCAAGAGCGTGCTGCTCAAGCACATGATCGGGCTGCTGCGCGCCGACCGGGGCGAGGTCTGGGTCGAGGGCCGGGACGTGACGCGGCTCTCCGAGCGCGACTGGGTCGAGCTGCGCCGGCGCTATGGCTACGTGTTCCAGGGCGGAGCCCTGTTCGATTCGCTCTCGGTGCTCGAGAACGTCGCCTACCCGCTGCGCGAGCACCTCGACATGAGCGAGCGCGAGATCGACGAGCGGGTGGCTTGGGCCCTCGAATCAGTGGGCCTGGCCGGGATCGAGGCGATGATGCCGGCCGAGCTCTCGGGCGGGATGCGCAAACGCGTCGCGGTCGCGCGCGCGATCGCCCTGCAGCCGAGCGCGATCCTCTACGACGAGCCCACGACCGGTCTCGACCCGGCGAACTCGCGGCGCATCGGCGAGCTGATCGTGTCGCTGCGCGATCGGCTCGGTGTCACGTCGGTCGTCGTGACCCACGAGCTCGAGCTCTGCTTCGCGATCTCGGATCGGGTCGCACTGCTGAAGGAGGGGCGGCTCGTCGCCTGCGATGATGCCGAGGCGATCCGGCACTCGCCCGATCCGGTCGTGCGCTCTTTCCTCGCCGGAGGCGGTAGCCTGGAGGCCGACTCGGTCTGGATGACGCGCGACGAAGACGACGCACAAGAGGCGGCGACGGGCGCCGGGGAGGAGGACGATGGAGCGTGAAGGCAAGCAGGCGCTGAGCGTGGGCACGTTCGTGCTCGTCGCTCTCGTTGCGCTGGCGATCAGCATCCTGTCGCTGACGACCGACCGTGGCCTCTTCGCGTCGGAGTACCGGCTGCAGGCGCCCTTCGAGAACGTCCAGGGCCTGCAGGCGGGCGCGCCGGTATGGCTGGCGGGCAAGAACGTGGGCCGGGTCGAGGAGATCCGCTTCACGCCGGGCGACGATCGTTCGCCCGTGCTGGCGACGCTCGCGATCGATACGGCGGTGCAGGACTTCATTCGCGACGACTCGGTCGCGAGCATCGGGACGATCGGTGTGTTGGGCGACAGCTACGTCGAGCTCACGGTGGGCAGCGAAGCCGGCGCAGTGCTGCGCGACGGGGCGGTGATCGCGACGCTCACGCCGGTCAACATGAACCAGGCGATGGCGAAGGTGACCGCGGCCGTCGACAGCTTTCGCGAGCTCTCCGAGAACCTGAACGAGACCGTCGAACAGTTCGCTGACGCCGAGGGCGGAGCGAAGGTGGCGCAGGCCGTCGAGGCCGTGAGCGAGTCGATGATCGAGATTCGCGACGGCGACGGGCTCATCCACCAGCTGATCTACGAGGATTTCGGCGTCGAGGGCGTGAAGAGCCTCGAGCGCACCTTCGTCGCGATGGAGAGTGTGATGCGCGAGATCGCCGAGGGGCAGGGCATCTTGCACACGCTGATCTACGAGCGCCCGCGTGATCAGGACGTCGTCAATCAGGTGCTGATGGCGGGATCGCGCCTCAACAGCATCCTCGGCAAGATCGACCAGGGGGAGGGGACGATCGGTCTACTCGTGAACGACCCCTCGCTCTACGAAGATCTCCAGACCCTGCTCGGGGGCGCGCAGCGCAGCACCCTGATTCGGACCATGGTGCGCATCGCGGTCGACTCGGCCGAGGACGAAGAACCGCCGCCGAACACCCAGAAGAAATCGGGACAGGCGAAATAGGCCCACGGGCGACGAGCGAGCGGCTTTGGTACACAGCGGGCTCGACGGCGTCGACGCACGTGTGGACGCCCCCACCCCACGCAGGAGACCCCCATGGATCTGACCACGCTGATGACCGGCACCTCCGAGTCGATGATCGACCTCGCCATGCTGCTCGGCCGGGTGTTCATCGGCGTCTGCTTCATGGTGCACGCCTTCGGCAAGCTGGGGCTCGTCGGCACCGGCAACATGGAGGGCTACATCGCCTGGCTCGAGGATCTCGGTATTCCGTTCGCGCCGATTCAGGCGTACATGGCGATGCTGACCGAGCTGCTCGGTGGCCTCGCGCTGGCGATCGGCTTCATGACGCGGCCGGCGTGCATCCTGCTCGCGGGTACGATGATCGTGGCCGCCAAGCTCGGTCACAAAGGCGCAGGCTACCTGATCACGAACGAGCCCGAGGGCGCCGAGTACACGATCAACCTGGCGGCGATCTGCGCCGTGTTCTTTCTGATCGGCCCGGGTTCGTTCTCGGTCGACGCTCTGGTCTGGTAGGCATGCGCCGTCACGGCGCGGCGTTCACACGAGGGTCCAGTCGACGGCCGTCGGCGGCGCGTCTGCTTCGCCCGTGCGCCGCACGCGGCCTTCGGTCTCGAGCTTGAGCAGGTGCGAGCTCACCGACGCGCCCGCCGGCGCGTGCAGCTCTTTTGGGTAGGCCGCGTAGATGATCTCGACCATCGCGCTCACGCGATGTGCGCCCCCCTCGATCGCTGCGACGATCTCGCGCTCGCGCTCGAGGCGGTGCGCGATGTACTGACGCACCTTGCCGGTGCCGTCTTCGATGCAGGGCCCGTGGGCCGGATAGATCCGCGTCGGTTCGACCCCGAGCAGTCGATCGAGTGAGGCCATGTACTGGCCGAGGTCGCCGCTGCCGCCCGGGATCACCGTCGTACCGACGCCCAGCACGTTGTCGCCGCTGAACAGGCTGCGCTCCTCCTCGAGTACGAAGCACAGATGATCGGGGGAGTGGCCCGGCGTGTGGAGCCCGGTGAGCGTGGCGCCCTCGGTCTCGATCCGGCACGCGTCGCCCAGCGGCTCCATCGTGACCGGGCTCTCGACGTCGACCTCGGGCCACGGCCACTTCTTCACGGGCACCTCGCCCACGTGATCGAGCACCTGGGCCAGGCCGCCGAGGTGATCGGGGTGGCCGTGGGTCAGCACGATCTGCTCGATGCCGCGGCATTCGGCGCGCTCCATCGCTTCGTCGAGCACGGGCAGATACGCGTCGACGCCCTGGCCGGTGTCGATCAGGATCCGCTTCTCGCCGCGGCCGACGAGGTAGGTGTTCGTGCCGGGCCCAGTGAATGCGCTCGGGTTCTGACCGAGGGCCACCGTCACGCGGTCGGACCAGACGTCGACGCTCGGCAGGTCGGTGCCGAGCAGGACGGGCGGGCTCTGGGTGTCGCTCATGATCGGATCCTCGCCTGGGCGCCGGGTGCGTTCAGTCGCCGGCGATCGTCATCTGGGCGATGCGAAGGCCCGGGCAAGCCGTTCGGCTGCGCCAGATGAGCTCGGACGCGATCGCATCGATGCCTTGCCACATGTCGAGCAGATTGCCGGCGATGGTGATCTCTTCGACCGGGTGCACGATCTCGCCATTTTCGATCCAGAGCCCGGCCGCACCGCGTGAGTAGTCGCCGGTCGTCGGGTTGACGCCCATCCCGATGAGCTCCGTCACGAGCAGGCCGCGCTCGGTCGACGCGATGATGTCGTCGAGCGGCCGGTCGCCGGGCTCGAGCCAGAAGTTCGTCGTCCCCACGCCCGGGCCGCTGCCCGCGCCCCGAGACGCATTGCCGGTCGACGCCAGGTCGAGCTTGCGCGCCGAGTAGCTGTCGAGCAGCCAGGTCGAAAGCACGCCGTCGTCGACGACGACGTTGCGGCGCGTCGGCAGCCCCTCGCCATCGAAGGGCTTGCTGCCGAGACCGCCCGCGCGGCGGCCGTCGTCGACGACCGTGAAGCCGGGGCACGCGATGCGCTCGCCCATGCGGTCCTTCAGAAAGCTCGACTGGCGGTAGATCGCATAGCCGCTGACTGCGCCGGCCAGGTGCCCGAGCAGCGAGGGGGCCGTCTGACGGTCGAAGATCACGGCGGCCTCGCATGTCGGCACGCGCTTCGCGCCGAGCCGACGCAGTGCTCGCTTCGCGGCGGTCTGGCCCACCTCGGCGGCGTCCTCGAGCCCATCGAGCTTGCGGGCGACGGTCATCCAGTAGTCGCGCTGCATGGTCTCGCCTTCGACGGCGAGCGGCTCGCTGAAGAGCGCGTGCGAGCCGGTTTCGTACGCGCCGGCGAAGCCCTTCGTGTTCGCGTAGGCGATGCGGGTCGTGCCCGAGGACACTTCGCTGCCTTCACTGTTGGTGATGCGGGCGTCGACGGCGCGCGCGGCGGCCTCGGCGCGCTTCGCGTCCTCGATGCGGGCCTCGATCGTGACGTGACGGTCGCCCGGGTCGAAGAGGTCGAGCTCGGGGGGGTCGGTCTCGTACGCCTCTTCGGGCAGGCCCGCGTGCGGATCGGGGGCGGTCGCGCGCGCGAGGGCCACGGTGTCTTCGGCCATGCGCTCGACGGCGTCGCCCATCACGTCGGACGTCGAGGTCGTGGCCGAGCGCAGGCCGCCCGGGCCTTCGACCAGCGCGCGGATGCCGAGCACCTTCTCATGGGCCTGCTTGACGAAGTCGATCTCGTCGCCGCGCACGCGGGCCTCTTGCGAACGGCCGTCGAGGAACACGGCATCGGCCTCTCGGGCGCCCGCGGCGCGGGCCGCGTCGAGCGCCTTGGCGACGATGTCGAGGCCCTCGAAGTCGGCGACGGCCGGTGCGCTCGGCGGGGCGGGGCGCGGGGTCTCGGAGCTCATCCTTCGCTGCCTCCCACCGTCAGCCCATCGACTCGGATCGTCGGCAACCCGACGCCGACCGGCACCGACTGACCGTCCTTGCCGCAGACGCCGATGCCCAGGTCGAGCTCGAGGTCGTGGCCGATGCGCGAGACGCGCGTGAGGACGTCGGGGCCATTGCCGATCAGGGTCGCGCCCTTGACCGGCGCGCCGATGCGGCCGTTCTCGATGCGGTAGGCCTCGGTTGCGCTGAACACGAACTTGCCGCTCGTGATGTCGACCTGTCCCCCGCCGAAGCCGACCGCGTACAGACCTTGATCGACCGAGCGCAGGATCTCGTCGGGGTCGTCTTCGCCCGCGAGCATGAACGTGTTGGTCATGCGCGGCATGGGCAGGTGCGCGTAGCTCTGGCGCCGGCCGTTGCCGGTCGGCTCCATGCCCATCAGCTCGGCATTGAGTCGGTCCTGCATGTAGCCGACGAGCACGCCGTCTTCGATCAGCACGGTGCGCTGCGAGGGCATGCCCTCGTCGTCGACGTTGATCGAGCCCCGTCGACCGGGCAGGGTGCCGTCGTCGACCACGGTCACCCCCGGCGACGCGACGCGCTCCCCGAGTCGGTCGGCGAAGGCCGACGTCTTCTTGCGGTTGAAGTCGCCCTCGAGGCCATGGCCGATCGCTTCGTGCAGCAGCACGCCGGGCCAGCCCGGGCCGAGCACCACATCCATCGTGCCGGCCGGGCAGGGCACGGCTTCGAGGTTCACGCGCGCGAGCCGTACCGCCTCGTCGACGATCGGCTTCCACACGTCGGGATCCATCAGGCGCTCGATCTCGTAGCGCCCGCCCATGCCCTGGTAGCCGACCTCGATGCGGTCGCCGTCTTCGGCGACGACCTGGCAGTTGAGTCGAACGAGGGGTTGGGTGTCGCCGACGAGGTCGCCGTCGCTGCGCGCGATCATGATCTGCCGATGCTGCGCGACGACGCTGGCCATCACCTGCTTGACCTTCGGGTCGAGGCTGCGCGCGTACGCATCCATCTCGCCGAGCAGCGCGACCTTGTCTTCGACCGGACGCTCGGTACCGGGTCGCTCGACCGGATACAGGTCGCGGCCTGCGCCGGGCGCGCGCACCGCGACCGAGCTGGCCTCACTCGACTCGTCCGAGATCGCCCGCGCCGTGCCGGCGGCGAGGGCCACGCTCTCGATGCTGATCTCGTCGCTGTGCGCGTAGCCCTGGCGTTCGCCCTTGACGGCGCGCACCCCGACGCCTTGATCGAGGTGGCGGCTGCCGCTCTTGACGAGCCCCTCTTCGAGGCTGACCGCGTCTTGCAGCGTGTACTCGAAGTAGAGATCGGCGGCGTCGACCCGGCGTTCGAGCGTCGTGTCGAGGGCGTTCGAGAGCTGTGTGGCGTCGAGTCCGAACCGGTCGGCGAAGAAGCCGACCGCGTCGCCCGACGTGTCGTCCGGGCCGTCGTTTCGTTGGCGCGACATGCGCGTGCGCTCCTGCGTGTCTGCGGCGGGGCGCCGCGTCGGCACGCAAGGGTAGCGAGGTCGGCGCGGGTTCGCGGCCATCGGGCGGAGGGTGGGCGTCCACGCGGCTGCGTCGTGCCCGCGCAATCGGCTCAGCGGTTCATCGGCTCATCGAGTCGTCGCGGCAGGTCGGCCAACGAGTCGAGCGTGCGGACGTCGATCGGTCGCATCCCGACGCCCCGCGCACCCGCGAGATCCTTCTCGGGGTCGTCTCCGACGAAGGCGACGGCTTCGGCCGGCAGGCCGAGCGCCGCCAACGCCGCGCGAAAGATCGACGCGTCGGGCTTGCGCGCGCCGCAGTGGGCCGGCAACACGACGCAGCCGAGCCGCGCTCCGACGCCCAGCGCGTCGAGGATCGGGCCGAGGCGCAGATCGAAGTTCGAGACGACGCCGACGCCGATCCCGGCCGCGTCGCAGGCGTCGAGTAGCGTGGTCGCACCGGTGCGCAGCCGCCAAGCCGCGGCCTCGGCGAAGTGGGCGAAGAGCTCGTCGTACAGATTCTGGGCGTCGGCGAAGCGGACCGTGCTGTCGGTCGCCTGAAAGGTCTGGCGCACCAGATCGTCCCACCAGGCCTTCTCGGCATCGGCCACGGCGTCGAGGTCTCCACTCGCCGAAAGTTCGGGGAAGACGCGCGGCGCGCTGCGCCCGATGACCCGCTCGAAGGCATCCTGCACGCGCCAGGCGGGCAAATCGACGCCACGTCGCGCTGCAGCCTCGGCGTAGACCTCACCGACGGGCCGCGCGAGCTCGATCAGCGTGCCCGTTGCGTCGAGCAAGACGGCCTGGATCGGTGAGGTCGGCGTCACGGTCGGTCGGGTCAGGGGCGCCGGGCCGAGGCAATGAACGTGGCGGGCAGATCCCGGTCGCGGCTGCGCGCTGCGGTGGGTTGCACGGTCGGCGGGCCGAGGCCCGCCTGCTCGAACCAGTCGCGCACCTCGTCCTCGGCGAAGCCCATCCAGCGCACGTCGAGGTCTCGTTTCATCCACTCGATGCCGTGGGCGCAGAAGTCGACGATCACGACGCGACCCCCGGGCTTCACGACACGCGCCATCTCGGCGACGACTTCGTCGGGCGCCGGCATGTAGTGCAGCACCATGTGGGCGAACGCCGCGTCGAGCGCGCCGTTTTCGGCGGGCAGCGCGCACGCATCGGCCTGCTCGAAGCGAAGCCGTCCGGTCGCCGGCAGCGAGAGCCCCTCGAGCTTCGAACGGGCGGCGTCGAGCATGCTCTGCGACGAATCGATGCCGAGCACGTCGAGACCGAGCTGGGCCAGCTCGCACGCGAGCACGCCGGTCCCCGTGCCGACGTCGACCACACTCAGGCCGGGCTCGACGAGGCGCGCCATGGCGCGCGCGCGCAGGACGTCGTCGTCGAAGACCTGGCGGATCGCGTCCCACTCGGGACCGACGGTGTCGAAGAAGTTGGGCGTCTTGTCGCCGCGGGCGTCGAGCACGCGGTCGAGCACCGCCCGGTCGCGCTCGGCGGTCGGATCCTGCGCGAGGCTCTCCCGGACGAGTCGCCAGGATTCGGCCCAGGGGCCGGTCTCGGGCGGCTCGAACCGGTAGGAGACGAACGTGCCGTCGCGCCGATCGTCGAGCAGGCCGGCCTCGCGCAGGATGGCCAGGTGACGCGACACCCGCGACTGCGCCATGCCGAGCACCTCCATCAGCTCCTGCACGACGAGCGTCTCGCGCTCGAGCAGCGAGAGGATGCGCAGGCGCGTCGGATCCGACAGCGTCTTGAAGACCTTCTGGAGCTCGTCTGCGGCGCTGTCGGCCACTATCGCAGCTCCGGCTGCGACACGGTGCCGCCGACGTCGAACTCGGCGCGGCCGTCGCTGTCGAGGGGCACGCCGAACTGCATGGCCATCTGTCGCATGCCAGGCTCGACGACATCGATGCCGATCTGGACGTCGAGCGGGGCGAGGGTGGGCCGCTCGGCGTGACCGACGACGCCGACGATCTCGGCCGCGAAGATCGGACCCGCGAGCTCGAGCACCTCGACCTGAGCAAGGGCGTCGCCGCCCAGCAGCAGGCGTCCCTCGATCGTGTCGAACTCGATCGGCATCGGCACGGTTGGCCAGACGAGCTCACCCTGACGGGCCTTGAGGTCGACCTCGCCGGTCGCGATGCCGTCTTCGTAGACGACGTCGGCGTCGATGTCGGCGAGGCCGCTCAAATCGACCTCCTGCCCCATGACCGCGAACGGGAGCACGCCGAGGTCGAGGTTCACGATGCGACCGTCCCAGCCGAAGCTGCGGCCCACCGTGACGAACCCAGCCAGACTGCCGTGGTCGCTCTTCAGGAACGCCCTCAGCTGGGGGCGGCCGGTCAACCAGCCGAGCGACCACGCGGGGCGAACGCTGACGGGATCAGCCGAATAGCGTTCACCGCTCTCGAGCCGAACGTCGACCTGGTGAAACCGGAAGCCGGGGCCACCGACCGTGAGCCTGGGTTCGACCTCGCCGTAGCGAATGACCGCGCCCGTTTGGCGCTCGAGCGCCGACACGGCCCGGTCGGCGAGCACGTCGTACGGAAAACCGAGGAACACGAACACGACGATCAGGCCGAACGCCGCGATCGGCAGCACGACGTAGCGCACCGTGCGGGGCAGCGGCGCCGTGAGCCATTCGAGGATGCGATCGAGCATCAGGGGTGCCTTCTCGTCGAGCGGGGAGCGCGCATCACGCGGGCTCGAAGGACGAGACCGAGAACGTGACGTCGAGCCGGGCGTCGGCGCCTTGCTGCGACTTGATGCGCAGGCTCTTGACCGACAGCTGCCGGTTCGACGACTCGATGTTGTGCAGGTAGCGCACGGTCTGGCTCAGGGTGACGCCCTTGAGATTCACCTCGAGCTTGGTCTCGGTGTAATGGTCGTTGCGGCCGGCCTGGCGTTCCTCCATCGACGCGATCCGCACCTGGCTCTGGCTCGCGAGGCTCTCGAGCAGCGAACGCAGGTTGCTCTGCTCGCGGTTCGTGCGGATCCGCTCTTCCACTGTACTGAGGCGCGCGCCGAGGCGGTCGTACTCGCGTGCGAGACGGTTCATGGCCTGCAGCTGCTGCTCGGCCGCGTCGCGTCGCTGAGAGGCGCCGTCGGCGGCGTCGAGCACCGGGTTGATCACGGCGAAGACGACGATCGCCACGGCGAGCACGCCGCCGGCGCCGGCGACCAGGATCCGCTCTCGCGGGGCCAGATCGCGCCACACGACCTGCAGGCGTTCGAGCAGCGCGTTCACGGCCGGCCTCCAGGGCCCGAACCGGCGCGAGCGTGGCGCCCATCGCCTGCGCACGAGAGCCGGGCGATCACGATGCCTCTCCTTCGCGCTCGAGCGGGATGTTGATGCCGAAGGTGATGGCGCCGCCCTTGGTCTTCTTGATCTGGCCCGACACGCTCGCCGCTTCGAAGGGCGGGCTCGCCGAGAGCACGTTCTCGAGGCGATCCGCGGCCTCGAAGTTCTCGCCCGAGACCTTCACCCGCACGACCTTGCGATCGATGTGCACCTCTTCGAAACGCACGTTGAGATCGTCGGGCACGCGGGTCGAGAGCTCGGTCATGATGTCGAGGGCCGACAGATTGCCGTTGTAGAGGCCGAGGAACTCCGCCTTGCCCTGGGCTTCGTCGACGGCCTGCGCCATCGCAGCCATCGGTCGCTCGGGGGCGTTGCCGGGGAACCGGGCCACGTAGAGGTCGGCCGCCTCCTGCTCGAGACGGTCGGCGCGCATCGATTCGACGAAGATCGAGTTGATGCCGATCAAAGCGAGCAGCCCGAGCACGACGGCGGCCCAGATCGCCGTCGGTCGCGCCTCGGGGATCAGGAACTGACGCCAGCTCGTGCGGTAGGCGAACTCCCCCTGTCGGAAGTTCATCTGCGTGCGCGCCTGCGACGTGCCGCGGAGCGCCAGTGCGATGGCGGGCGCGAAGACGACCGGGTCACCGCCCGCCACGAGCGCCGCGCCCTCGGCCTCCTGGGGCAGGGCGATGCGATGCGTCGAGACGCCGAGCCGGTCGGCCAGGTATTCGTCGATGCGGTGCAGGCGGGCCCCGCCTCCGATCAGGGTGATCTGGTCGAGCTGCTCTGCCGCGGGACCGCCCATCAGATCTTCGTAGGCCTCGGCGGTGCGCAGGAGCTCGCGCGCGATGCGGTCGAGGTGCGCCAGCGCGCTCGGCGACCGGCTGCCGAAGCCGGTGTCGAAGAGCCCTTGCTCGCATTTCATCTGCTCGGCGCCGTCGAGCGAGAGGCCCAGATCCTTCGAGATCGCCCGCGTCAGCGCGAGTCCGCCGATCGGGATACTGCGCGCGGCGATCGGCTGCTCGTCGATCATCAGGCACGCGGTGGTCTTGCGGTGCCCCAGGTCGACCACGAGTCGGGTGCCCGACAGGTCGAAGACCGCGGCGAGGTTGGCCAGCGACAGCCCCTCGGCCTCGAGTGCGCGCGGCGCGCACTCGGCTTGATCGAGCAGGCCGAGCGTCTCGGCGACGTCCTGTCGCTGGGCGACGGTGGCCGCGACGACGGCCGACGACTTCTCGCCCGAGGCGAGCATCCAGTCGACGAAGACGTCCTCGATGTCGAAGGGAATCAGCCCTTCGAGCTCGAACGGAACCGCCTGGGCGAGCCTGCGCTTGTCTCGGAAGGGAAACTCGAGCCGACGCGTCGAGACCCGGTCGCTCGGGAGCGCCGTGACGACGTGCTCGGTCGACAGACCGTGCAGCTCGACGAATCGAGCGAGACCCGCCGCGACCTGCGGGCGACCGTCGGCGTCGAGGACGTCGATCTCCGAGCGCGGGTGCCGCTGCATCTGCACGGGCTCGAGGCCGCGCAGGGTCTGCTGCAGCTCGACGGCCTTCACCGAGTGCGAGCCCAGGTCGAGGCCGAGGACGGTCTTCATCATCGGCACGGGGCGCTCCTCTCGTCACCCGAATCGGTCGGGACGGCCCTGTGGCGCCGGGCGGGGGGCGACACCCGTGCGCTTCGAACGAGGGGGCAGCTCATCTCGACTCCCAGGATAGCAGCAGGGGATTCTCGTGGTCCGTCATGTCGACCGTCGCGATGACCCGCCGCGTGACGTCGCCCACCGTGGCCTCCGAAGTGACCTCGTAGACGAGCCCCTCCGACGGCAGCGAGGTCTCGGGAAAGACGGCGCCCTCGCCGAGACCCAGGATCTGCGCGAGCGACTGGCACTCGGGCACCGCCGCACCGTCGCTGCACACGACGCCGCCCTGTCGCCGGGCTTCGAGCAGGTCGCGCACCTGGTCCTCGCTGGCGAGCTGCTTGTCGCCGCTGCCGCCGACGAAGAGCGTCGCGAGCACCCAGGGGTCGGCGCTGTTCACGTTGACGCCCTGAGCGAACACGAACGGGTGCACCGTGACGTAGGGCTCCATCGCCTTCACGAACCGCGCATCGAAGCCCTCGATCATCGCGATCTCGTTCACGGACAGGAGCGGTCGGTTGGCCGCCCGGTGGGGCGGGTCCTGCTGCAGGTAGTAGTCATCCTCGTTGCGTCCGCCGATCGCGGTGTCCTCGGGGTCCATGTAGTCGAGCAGATTGCGCGCCATCTCGCGTGTGTCGTAGAGACCGCTGTCGCCGCCGATCTCATCGGCCAGATCGGCCTTGACCTTGTCGAGGAACGCGATCAGGAACTCTTCGGCGTCGCTTTCCGGAGACAGCTCGCCGGGCTCCTCCTCGACCCGGAGCAGGGCGTTGAGGTTCAGCTTCGAGGCCGTGTCGCGAATCACGATGCGCAGCGTCGACCCGTTGCGCGTGGTCGAAGGGGCGTCGGCGAGCCTGGCCCAGAAGGCCTGGGTCGTCGCGATCTCGGGCTCGTCGGGCTCACCGAGGCGCTGGAGCAGCTGGCGCGTGCGCACGCTGAAGAGCACGCCCGTTGCGAGGCGGACGCCGCCGCGCGCGAGGGCCTCGGCCTGGGCGCCGTTGTTCTTGTTGCGGCTGACGAGGCCGTTCGTGATGGCGCGACTCGCAAACGTCGCGGCGACGAGCGTCAGGAGCAACACGACGACGAGCACGATCGCGAGCGCGATGCCCGACTCTCGTCGCCGTGCGTGAGGGAGCGGCGGGGTGGGCGGGTTCGGCTGCGTCGTCATCAGCAGCCCGCCTGACCGGCGTACGGCAGCAGCTGCTCGAGCGTGGCGCTCGCGCCGAGCGCATTCACGGCAGCGCAGACCTCGCCCGAGAACTGGCCGAGGCACGCCTGCTGAATGCACTGGAGCAGCGCCTGCGCCTCGGCTGCATCCTCGCCGTCGGGGTCGTCCTCGTCGCCGCTCCCGTCGATGCCGGCGACCTGCTCGGCGGCGGCGACGATCATGCCCTGCACGTCGAGCGGCTGCATCGGCAGCACGACTCGGCGCACGTATTGCGGCTCGCCGAAACCGTCGTCCTCCGGCGGCAGACCCATGTCGAAGGCGATCTCGATCGAGATCGGCAACGTGCTCGACTGTTCGAGCTGGGTGGAGTCCCAGGTTTCGACCCACTCCCCCTCGCCGTCGAGAAACCGCAGCGTGAACCCCGACAACCCCTGGCCGAGTACGTGGCTGCGCTCGTCGTCGGTCAACGGAAAGACGGGCTCGTAGGCATCGGGCAGGCCGACGACGACCCAACGATGCAGCGACTGCAGGCCCTCCTCGTCGGTCGTCACCTGATAGGCGACCTGGGCGAAGTCGGAGGAGTGCTCGTCGGGCTGGTAGCTGCGGTGACGTCGGCCGATGAAGCGGATCGCGTCCGAGCCCGAGAACGACTCGCGCGACTCGGATACGAAGTACCAGGGGTGGCTCAGCGGGTCGAGCTCGTCGGGCTTGACCACGAGAAACGCCGACCGCAGGTCTTCGGCGAGTCGATCCATGATGGTCGCGGCGTGCAGGTCGTCGCGCAGCCGCAGCGTTGCTTGCTCGGAGGTGTCGGCGATCTGCACGTAGGCACCGAGCGCGAACGCGACGATCAGCGCCGTCACCATGACGGCAGCGAGCGTCTCGAGCAGCGTGAAGCCCGTACGCCTCGAGGCTTCGAGGCGGTTCGACGCGGGGCGCGGGCCGAGCGTGACCGGGTCACTGCGGCGCATCGGTCGCCGCCTCCTCGCCCGCCTGGTTCTGACCGAGCTGCTGGAAGGCCTCGAGCGCCGCAGCGTGGTCGAAGCCGATCGTCGTCCGTTCGACGAACTCGGGGGCCAGTGGGTTGCCCCAGGCGACCCGCACGTGCAGGACGCGCACGTTGCGCGGCAGGCCCGGGAACTCTTCGGCGATCATCGAGTGGAGGTTCGAGGCCGCTTCTTCGTCTTCGGCGTCATCCGGGGGAACGAAGAGCACGCCCAGCGGCGTCACGTGCGTGGCGATGCGAAAGTCGCCGAGCTCGGTCTCTTCCGACGCGATCGCCGGCGCTGTGCCGTCGAAGAGCAGCGCTTCGAGATCGGCCAGCGCCGCGTCGGCGATGCGGCCCGCTTCGAGGCGGATCCGCGCGTCGCTCATGTGCGCCAGGTTCGTGTTCATGCTGCCGATCGTGAGCACGCCGACCATCACGAGCACGAGCGCGGCCGCCAGCACCTCGAAGAGGGTGAAGCCGGCGTCGTTCGACGGGTGACCGCAGGGAGGGAGGTTAGACATCGTCGCCCCCGTCCCGAATGCGGATCAGCTCGAGCAGGGGCTCGACCTCGAGCACGACCTCGTTGTCCCAAGCGTCGGCGAGGTGGATCTCGGAGTACTCGGCGACGCCATCCGACCCGAAGACGACCTCGACGGCGCCCGACTCGTGCCAGCCGCTCGCGCTGTCGATGCCGACGAAGTAGTAGTCCTCGGGGAGGTAGGTGTCGCGGCCGAACTGGCTCGTGATCGGGAAGAAGTCCGGGGCGTCGCCGATCGGCGGCGACATCGGCAGCGGCCCGGTGAGGTCGAGCTCGCCGGTTCGCTCGTCGACGGGGAGCCCCGCGCGCATCGGTCGCTGCTCTTCGGCGAGGTCGGGGTAGGCGGTGGCTTCGTCGACCCACCAGTCGACGCGAAAGAAGCCCGCTTCGAGGTCGATGTACAGCCGGTGAGGGACGCCCGAGGTGATCGCGCGCTGGCGCGCCGTCTCGAGTTGGTGCGCGATCTTGCGGGCCACGCCCTGCAGCCGGTTTGCGCGGGTCGCGGTCAGGTTCGGGATGACCAGGCTCATCGCCAGGCCGAGGATCAGCACCACGGCGATCAGCTCGATGAGCGTGAAGCCGTCGGCGCGCGCTCTCTGATCCCCGCGGCCGCTCATCGCGTGCTGCTCCTACTGATCGCCGTCGTTGCTCCAGTTGCCGACGTCGTCGTTGCCCGCCTGGCCGTCGGGGCCGAGCGTCCAGATGTCGAAGCCATGGGGGTTGCGCTCCCCCGGGCTCGTGTACTCGTACGGCAGGCCCCAGGGATCGAGCAGCAGGTCGCGATTCTTCAGGTACCCGCCGGGCGGATAGTTGCGCGGCGCCGGGTCGCCGGAAGGCTTCGTGACGAGCGCCTCCAGGCCCTGGCCCGAGCTCGGGTAGCGGCCGTTGTCGAGCTTGTAGAACTCGAGCGCGCTCTCGAGCTGCGCGATCTGCGCCTTGGCGGCCGACGCCTTGGCGCCTTCGATGCGGCCAGCGATGTTGACGCCGACGAGCGTCGTGAGCAGGCCGATGATCACGACGACGGCGATGATCTCGATCAGGGTGAAGCCGCCTGCGCGGCGACGATCTTGGCGACGAGGGGAGGGGTGCATGAGGACTCCTTGCGTTGGGCGAGAGCGAGAAACGAGGCGTGTCGAGCGCGGCGCACGCTGGCCGGCGCGACTCAGTTGAGCGAGTTGGTCAATTCCATCAGGGGCATCAGGACGGAGAGCACGATGATCATCACCACGCCGACCATGACGAGGATGAGCAGCGGTTCGAGCAGCGAGGTCAGACGCTCGACCGTGGTCTCGACCTGCTGGTCATAGGTCTCGGCGACCCGCAGCAGCATCGAGTCGAGCTCGCCTGCGCGCTCGCCGACCTCGACCATCGTGACCACCATCGACGGAAACTCCCGGCTCTGGCGGAGCGTCGACGCAAGGCTCGAGCCCTCGATGACGGCGCCCTTGGCTTCGTCGACGACCGACGCGATGACGCTGTTCGACGTGACGCTCTTTGCGATGTCCATCGCCTGGATGATGTTGACGCCGCTCGAGAGCATGCTGCCGAGTGTTCTCGAGAAGCGCGAGATCGAGACGAACCGGACGAGCCGGCCGACGACCGGCGTGGCCAGCGCCATGCGGTCGATCGCGGCGCCACCGGCTTCGGTGCGTGCGACCTGGCGGATCGCGAAGATCAGAGCGACGACCGCGATCAGGATCGCCCACCACCAGCTCGTGGCGAAGTCGCTCACCGCGATGATCCATCGCGTGATGGCCGGCAGCTCGCCGCCCATCGATGCGAGCAGACCCGTGATCTGGGGCAGGATGAACGTCACG
Source organism: Myxococcota bacterium (assembly GCA_965250285.1). Lineage (GTDB taxonomy): Bacteria > Myxococcota_A > UBA9160 > UBA9160 > UBA4427 > CAYYSY01. Next base: position 2,024,730 of record OZ252299.1, on the reverse strand, counting down.
AGCACGCCGACCACGAGGAACGCGAAGCCCAACATCACCGACGGGTAGACCATGATCGACGTGACCTTGCTGCTCATCGCGACCGACTCTTCGAGGTAGTCGGCGATCCGCAGCAGGACGGCGTCGAGGTGGCCGCCGGCCTCTCCGGCCTTCACCATGCTCACGTAGAGCGTGTCGAATTTGCCCGTCGACTGGAGCGCGTCGGCGAGGCTCGAGCCCTCGTTCACACGATCACGCACGGTCGCCATCACGGCCTTGAGGGGCGCGTGATCGATCTGGGTCACGAGCGCGCCGAGCGCCTCGACGAGCGGAATCCCCGCCGAAACCAGCGTCGCGAGCTGCCGGGTCGCGATCGCGCGCTCCATCGGCGGGATGCGGCGGGGCAGGTTGATCTCGAAGTTGAGCCCGCTGCCGCCCGTCTGCTTCTCGACGCTCTCGACTGTCGCGTTGGTCTCACTGATATCCGTGAGATAGACGCCGTCGCCGCGCAGCTTCGCCCGAGCGGTGCGCATGCTCTCGGCGCTCACCGTTCCCTTCGTGGTGCGCCCCGACTGGGCGACTCCCTTGTAGGCGTAGACCGGCACGATGTGGTCGTCCTTCGTCCTTCATGCGGCGCCGCTGCGAATCGCTTTCGGGGGGTGGATCGCGGCGGCCGGCGCTAGATCTGCGCCGCAGCGCCTTCTTCTTCGGTGGCGCGTAGCACCTCGGCCACCGACGTGACGCCGGCGAGTACCTTGCGCGCGCCGTCGGCGCGGAGCGTGCCCATGCCCTTGCCGATCGCGCTCTTCTTGATCGTCTTCGCGTCGATGTTGCGCGTGATGAGGCCGCGAATGTCGTCGTCGACCACCATCATCTCGTAGATCCCGACGCGGCCGCGGTAGCCGGTGAACCCGCACTGGCTGCAGCCTTCGCCGCGGTACACCGTGACGGGTCGGCCGGGCGGTCGGACGCCGATCTCGCGCAGCTCGTCGTCGCTCGCTTCGTAGCCGGTTTTGCACGAGTCGCAGAGGACGCGCACCAGGCGCTGGGCGAGCACGGCGACGAGCGACGAGCCGACCAGGAAGGGCTCGACGCCCATGTCGACCAGGCGCGTGATCGCCGAGGCGGCGTCGTTGGTGTGCAGCGTCGACATCACGAGGTGGCCGGTCAGCGAGGCCTGGATCGCGATGTCGGCCGTCTCCTTGTCTCGAATCTCGCCGACGAGCACGACGTTCGGGTCCTGGCGCAGGATCGCGCGCAGCCCGGCCGAGAACGTCAGGTTGATCTTCGGGTTGACCTCGATCTGCCCGATGCCCGGCTGGGTGATTTCGACTGGATCTTCGACGGTGATGATGTTCTTCTCTGGCCCGTTCACCTTGGCCAGACACGCGTGCAGGGTGGTCGTCTTACCCGAGCCCGTCGGGCCCGTGACGAGGAAGATGCCGTTCGGTCGAAAGATCACGCGGTCGAGGCTCGCGAGTTGCTGCTCGTTCATGCCGAGCTTTTCGAGGTCGACGAGCTCCTGGCTGTCGGGCAGCAGACGCATCACGAGCCGCTCGCCATACGCGACGGGGACGGTCGACAGGCGCACGTCATAGCCGCGGCCGGCGATCTTCAGCTTGATGCGACCGTCCTGGGGCAGGCGCTTCTCGGCGATGTCGAGATTGCCCATGATCTTGATGCGGCTGGCGATCGACGCCTGCAGCTTGCGGGGCAGGGGCTTCATCGGCTCGTAGAGCACGTCGTCGATGCGAAACCGCACGCGAATCTCGCGCTCGAACGGCTCGATGTGGATGTCGCTCGCGCGCTCCTTCACCGCGTGCTGCAGCATCGAGTTCACCAGGCGAATGATCGGCGCGTCGTCGGTTGCCTCGAGCAGATCCTCGGGCTCGTGGCTGACCTCGTCGGCCAGGGCGTCGAGGTCGTCCTCCGCCTCTTCGGCGAGCTGATCGGTCGACGTCGTGCCGCGGTCGTAGGCCTGATTGATGGCGCTGATGATCACGCGCTCGGTCGCGAGCTCGAGCTGGATCTCGGCGCCGTCGAAGAGCATGCGGAGGTCGTCGAGCGGCGCGGTCGCGAGGACGTCCGATGCGACCACGAGCACGGCGCCGTCCTCGGTCACCCGGATCGGCAGCACGCCGTGCTGCTTCGCGAACGCGATCGGGACGCGCTCGATCAGGGTGTCGTCGACGTCCTCCGAAGGGATCTCGGACCGAATCGGCACGTCGAGCTGCTCGGCGAGCCCGGCGAGCACCTCGTCGGGCTTGAGGAACCCCTCGCGTACGAGGATCTCGTCGAGCCGAGCATGGGTCTCGGCCTGGAGGATGCGGGCCTGCGCCAGCTGCTCGGGCTCGAGCCGCGTCGTTCGAATCAGGATCTCACCGAGATCGAGGGTCGAATCGTTCGTGTCGACGGCTGCCGTGCTCACGGTGTCTCGCCTCCGTCGTCGGGCGCCGTGACCTCGGTGATGACCACGGTGGGGGCGAAGCCGTAGACGTCCTGGAGCAGCGCCGACGCGTCGTTGGCGGCGCGGAGGTCGACGAAGGGGCCGACCACGATCTCGTAGATGGCGCGCCCGTCGACCTGCCCGGAGACGAGCGTGCCGTCGTAGCCCGCGTCGACGAGTTGGGTGAGGGTGGTCATCGCCGTGTCCTCGTCGGCGTAGATCGCGACCCGGACCCCGTAGGCCGAACGGCCGGCGAGGGCCGCCTCTTCGAGGCGCTCGGCCTCGGCGGCGGCGGCCTGGCGGCGGCGCTCCTCGATCTCCTCCAGGCGCGCGAGCGGGTACTTCTGCGCGTTGGCCGTGAGTGCCTCGCGCGCGGGTGCCTTGCCGACGCTCAGGCGACCGTGGTCTTCTTCGGCGTCGTACCGCGCCGCCGTCTCGGGGTCGGTCTTGTACCGCTCGCCTGCCTCGAGCTCGAACTCGCGCCGCTTGCGGATCGTCTCGTACTCCATGGCTTCGGCGCTGCGGATGATGTGGGGCGTCAGAAAGACCATCAGGTTGATCTTCTGGAGCTGCTTCGACGTGCTCTTGAACGCCCAGCCCAGGCCCGGGATGTCCCCGAGCCACGGCACCTTGTTCTCCGAATCGGTCCAGCGATCGCTGATGATGCCGCCGATGACGACGGTCTCGCCGTCGTTCACCACGACGGTGTTCTCGACCTTGCGATTGAAGAGGGCGACGCCCACCTCTTCGGGGTCGCCGACGCCGATCGAGAGATCCTCGTTCACGTCGGTGATCTCCTGGAAGATCTTCATTCGCAGCGAGTCGCCTTCGCTGATCTGAGGGGTGACGCGAAGCGTAACGCCGATGTCCTGACGGTCGACGTTGACCGCCTGGCTGAGGCCGTTCACGTTGCCGGTGGCGTTGCTGGTTCGGCCGGTGATGATCGGGATGTTGTTGCCGATCTTGATCTCGGCCTCTTCGTTGTCCGAGGTCAGGATGTGGGGCGCAGACACGATGTTCAGGTTGGCGTCCTGCGCTGCGGCGTTGATGACGGCGGTGATGGTGCTGCCGTCGCCGTTCTCGTCGACGTTGGTCCACGTGCCGCCGGCGTTGAGCCCGTTGGTCCCCAGCAGGCTCGAGAGGCCCTGGGTGGCGGCGTCGGTGCCGGTGCCGCTCGCGACGCCCGACGCGATGGCGGCGCCGGTCTGAGCGAGGAACTCGGAGTCGCCGTTGACGACCTGGTACCCCATGTTGAAACCGAGATCGACGCCGTCGGTGATGTTGACCTCGAGGATCAGGGCCTCGACGAGCACCTGGGGTCGCTCGATGTCGAGCAGCCGGATGACGCCCTTCAGCGTCTCGTACGCCTCTTTGCTGCCCTGGATGACGAGCGCATTGGTCGCGGCGTCGGCAGTGATGGTGACGCCCTCGGAGAGCTCGGTGACCTGCGAACGCAGGGCCTGGGTCGCGCTGGTGCCGCCCGCGGCACCGGTGCGGCCCGCCGTCGGCGTCGACCGCTGACCCGACAACATCGAGTTCAGGGTGTTGGCGAGCTCTTCGGCGTCGGCGTGCTTCAGGTAGTAGACGTTGATCCGGCCGTAGCCCTGCAGCGGCACGTCGAGTTGTCGGACGAGCTCGCGGATGTCGTCGAGGGCGGCGCGGGGAGCGAGCACGAGGAGCGAGTTCGTGCGCTCGTCGGTGATGATGCGGACCTTGTTCGTCGGGGTCGAGTTCGGCGTCGCCGCCGCGGCCGCGTTGCCGGCACGGCTACGCCTTCGGCTCGAGCGTCGCTGCGCCGCGGTCGTCGCGGCCCCGCCGCCCCCGCTGCTCACTTCGGCGCCGTAGATCTCGCTGATCTGCTCCGAGAGCGTGCTGGCGTCGGCATGCTCGACCTTGATGACGGCGAGCTCCTCCTTGTAGCTGCGGATGTCGATCGCTTCGAAGATCGTGAGCAGCCGGCGGATGTTCGCCTCGGTGTCCGTGAGGATGATCGTGTTGGTCGGGGCGTACGCGACCATCGACGCGTCCTTCGACACGAGCGGCTTGATCGTGTTCGTGATCGCCTCGGCGTCGATGTATCGCAGCGGCACGAGGCGCGTGACGAACTGGTCGCGGTTCGGGCTCGGCCCGTCGCCGCGCACGGTCTCGATGCTCGACTCCTTCGCGTCGCGCACCGGCACGATCTTGAGGACGCCGCCCGGCCCGGGGATTGCCGTGAAGCCCTTGACCTTGAGCACCGACTCGAAGACGGCATAGGCCTGCTCGGCGGTGACCTCCGAAGGCGAAACGATCGTCACCCGCCCGCGCACGCGGTCGTCATAGATGAAGTTCTTGCCCGTGATCTTCGCGATGGCCTCGATCACCACGGCGAGCTCGACGTCGCGAAAGTCGAGCTGCACGAGCTCGGAGCCGTCGCTGAATCGCTTTGCGTCGCCGGCCGCGCCGGTGCCGCGGGGCTGCGCCAATGCGGGGGCCTGTAACACGAAGGCGAGGGCGAGCGTGAGGACGAGCGCGGCGGTGGCCGCGAGCGCAAACCGGTGCAGCAGCCCACGGAGGAGGGCGGCCTCGGTCGATGTGATGCGTCGCGGGTGCACTGCTCTCTCAGTCCTCACTGGTTCTCGAGGTCGTCCATCGTATCGAGGAACTTCTCGGCCGTGATCTCGATGTCGCGAGGGCTCCCGTCGGATCCTTCGACGGTGCCGATGATCGATTCGCCCCGGCGCAATGCGTCGAGCAGGTTCTTGCTCGCGGCCGGGTTGTCGAGCGGTTCGCCGTTGACGGCGGTGATCGTGTCGCCGTCCTGTAGGCCGACGTCCTCGAAGAGGCTGCCCGCCTCGATCTTCGAGACCTGGATCCCGACCATCTGACCGTTGTCGTACTTGGGCAGGATCCTCGCCTGGCTGAAGATCGCCGCCGCGCCCCGACTCTTGGCCAGCTCGCGCAAGCGGTCGCGGGGGTCGCGCTCCGAGCGACGCGACGTGCGGCTCGAGCGTGCGCTGCGCCGCGTCGGCCGCTTGGGGGCCGCCGAGATCTCGAGATCCTCCGAGAGCTTCAGCACCTCGCGCTTGGCGCCGTTCAGCAGGACGACGTGGCCGCGCCCGATGCGTTCCACCTCGACGTCGGTGAAGCCCTTGAGGTCGTCGCCGACGCGCACGTTCTGATGGGAGCGGTCGCCCTCGTTCTCGATCGATGCACTGGCGATCACCTGGTCGCCCGAGGCGATCGTGCCGAGCAGCTTGAGCGGCAGCTTGGTGTCTTCGATCTCTTCGGGGATCTCGTCGTCGATCTCGACCACCTCGCCGCCGGCGACCTGGACATCGAAGAGGTTGCGGTCGAGGATCGCCTTGCGATCGGCCCAGCTGCGGGGCTGGAGGTCGTCGGTGACCACGGGCGTCGGCGCGGCGCTCGCGGCGGGCGAAAGGGCGGCCTCACTCACCTGATTGACGCCCTGCGCCACCAAGAAGCAGCTCCCGACGAACATCAACGTGTTCGCGATTCGCAAGCCGAGCCGGGCAAGCACGCTTTCGACTCCTCTTCCGTCGCGGTGCCCGCTGTCTTGGAGCGACCGCGTCTCGGCCGTCTCGACAGCGCCTCGAAGGGCGAGCCGCACCGACCTGGGCGCAAACCGCCCCCCGTTCGTGCGGCGGACGCGCGTGGTGTGCATGGACACCCGACCCGCCCCACCGGGTCACGCCGGGCGTGCACCTTTCCATTCGCGGGACCGATCGCGCCTCACCGCACCGAAGCGAACGGGCGGCCTACAGGTCGCCTCCGCTCACGCATGCCATGTCCCTTGCGCACGCGTGCGAGCGCAAGGAGCCCGACCAGACCCACGGGACCCCGATTCACTCACCAGGACAGCTCGCTCACCCCCAACCGGGTGCGCGAGGCGCCCGGAAAGCGGCCGGAATATACCCTCCCGGTCTGGGGCATCCAACCAAACCATCGAGATTCCGGCAGGTTACTGGCCCGCCTTCATGCTCGTGGATACGCAGCTCATCGGCACGACGGGTCTCGAACTTGCGCGTCGACGTACAGCAAGCGAGGCCCCCGCAGGGCGACCGCTCGCCGGCGTCCCAACCCGCCCAGACGGGGGCACAGCGCGCGCGTGCCTTCATTTGTTTTGGCCTCGGCGTTGACACCGGGTCGGCTGCGTTCAGGTTACGCGCCGACGCGGATGCCCGGGTGGGACCCCGGCCCCTGCGCGATGCGATCGGCGGGCGCCGGCGCGGTCGCTCGGGCACCTCGACGTCGGCACGACACACGGATCGACGCGGACCCGCATGGGCGGCGACGCGCAGCAAGAAGACATCAACGGGGCCGGCCGAGCCGGTCCGATCTGGAGGCGAAACGCAACATGGCGGATTCAGGCAAGGTCATCGGCATCGATCTGGGCACCACGAACAGCGTGGTCGCCGTCATGGAGGGCGGCCAGCCCACCGTGATCCCGAACGAGGAGGGCGGCCGCACGACCCCGTCGGTGGTGGCGTTCACCGACGACGACGAGCGCCTCGTCGGCTCGGTCGCAAAGCGCCAGGCCGTCACCAACCCTCAGAAGACCGTCTACTCGATCAAGCGCTTCATGGGGCGACGCGTATCGGAAGTGCCCGAAGAGTCGACGCTCGTCCCGTACGAGGTGGTCGAGGGCAAGGAAGGCGCGGCCGCGGTCAAGATCGACGACAAGAACTACTCGCCGCCCGAGATCTCGGCGATGGTGCTGGGCAAGCTCAAGGCCGCCGCCGAGGCGTACCTCGGCGCCGAAGTGACCGGAGCGGTCGTGACCGTGCCGGCGTACTTCAATGATGCTCAGCGCCAGGCGACCAAGGATGCGGGCAAGATCGCGGGCCTCGACGTCAAGCGCATCATCAACGAGCCCACGGCGGCCGCGCTGGCCTACGGCCTCGACAAGGAAGACGACGAGAAGATCGCGGTCTTCGACTTCGGTGGCGGTACGTTCGACATCTCGATCCTCGAGGTGGGCGAGAACGTGGTCGAGGTGAAGGCGACCAATGGCAACACCCACCTCGGTGGTGACAACCTCGATCACCGCGTGATCGAGTACCTCGTCGACGAGTTCAAGAAGGATCAGGGCATCGACCTGATGCAGGATCCGATGGCCGTGCAGCGCCTGCGCGAAGCGGCCGAGAAGGCCAAGATCGAGCTCTCGACGGCGCAGTCGACCGACATCAACCTGCCGTACATCACCGCGGATCAGTCGGGGCCGAAGCACCTCGTGCTGAAGCTCAGCCGCGCAAAGTTCGAGCAGCTCGTCGAGGACCTCATCGAGAAGAGCCTCGAGCCGTGCCGCAAGGCGCTCGCCGACGCCGGCCTCAAGCCGAGCGAGATCGACGAGGTCGTGCTGGTGGGTGGCTCGACCCGAGTGCCGCTGGTCCAGCAGAAGGTCGAGGAGCTCTTCGGCAAGCCGGCCAACCAGTCGGTGAACCCCGACGAGGTGGTCGCGATCGGCGCGGCGGTGCAGGGTGGCGTGCTGGCCGGCGACGTGAAGGACGTGCTCCTGCTCGACGTCTGCCCGCTCTCGCTCGGCATCGAGACCCAGGGTCGTGTCATGACCAAGCTGGTCGAGCGCAACACGACGATCCCGACCAAGGCGCAGCAGGTCTTCTCGACGGCGAGCGACAGTCAGCCTCAGGTGGAGATCCGCGTGCTGCAGGGCGAGCGCGAGATGGCGGACGACAACCGCGAACTCGGCCGGTTCATCCTCGACGGCATTCCGCCGGCGCCCCGCGGCGTTCCGCAGATCGAGGTGACGTTCGACATCGACGCGAACGGCATCCTCTCGGTCTCGGCCCTCGACAAGGCGACGGGCAAGGAGCAGTCGATCCGGATCGAGGGCAGCGGCGGTCTGTCGAACGACGAGATCGACAAGATGGTGCAGGACGCCGAGGCGAATGCCGCCGAGGACCAGAAGCGCCGCGATCTCAGCGAGAAGCGCAACCTGCTCGACACGACGATCTATCAGGCCGAGAAGCTCCTCAGCGAGAACGGGGACAAGCTCGAGGCCGACGAGAAGTCGAAGATCGAGTCGGCGATCGCCGAAGCGAAGACCGATCTCGAGTCGGAGGACGTGGCGAAGCTCGAAGCGGCCCAGAAGAGCATCGAAGGTGCTCTGCACGGCGTCGCCGAGAAGCTCTACCAGGCGGGCGCACCCGAGGAGGGTGCGACCGGTGGCGCCAGCGCAGAGCCCCAGGGCGACTCAGACGAAGACGTGATCGACGCCGAGTACACCGAGGAAAAGGGCGATTCCTGACCGAGATCGGAAGGAGCCGATGTCGGAGCTCTACCCCGAGTTCTCCGACCGCCTCCGCGGTGATCGCTGGCAGCCGGCGATGGACGTCTTCGAGACCGACGACGCCATCGTCGTGCGCGTGGAGATCGCCGGCGTGCGAGGCGAAGACCTGAAAGTTCAGGTCGACGGCGAGCTGCTGCGCGTGAGTGGGGTCCGGCGGGTTCCGTCGGCCCCCAGCGCGCGGCGGCTGCATCGCATGGAGATCGCGTTCGGACCCTTCGAGCGCGAGGTGCGGATCAGCGTCCCGTTCGACCGCGAAAAGGTCGGCGCCCATCTCGAGGACGGCTTCCTCACCATTCATCTGCCCAAGCACCTGCCGGCCCGCCGGCAGATCGACGTCGAGTGACGTCGTGTCGCACGGAGAACGAGTGAACGACCCGAGTGGTGAATGCATCGAAGTGCCGGTGGAGCATCGGCGCGAGCCGCGATTCGATCCGCGTGGAGTGCGCATGAGCGAGGATGTCGAAGACCCGCGGGACGAGCGAGACGAGCCCGAGGGATCGACCGACGGCGACGAGAGCTCGATCGAGCCCAGCCGCGCGCAGGGCGGCACCGCGGTGCGCGTGCTCTCGGGCGTCGAGGACGAGGGAGACGACGAGGCCGTCGAGATCCCCGACACGCTGCCGATCCTGCCCCTCAAGAACACCGTGCTCTTTCCGTACCTGCTCTCGCCGCTGCTGGTGAACACGCCGGCCTCGCAGCGGCTGATCGACGACGTGCTGATGCGGTCCGACCGCATGCTCGTCTGCACGGCCGTGCGTCGACCGGTCGAGGGCCCGCCGGGCCCCGACGATGTGCATCGGGTGGGTACGGTGTTGCGCGTCGTGAAGATGCTGAAGTTCCCCGATGACTCGTATCGCCTGCTCGTGCAGGGCGTCGCGCGGGTGAACATCGACGCGTTCGACCAGACCGACCCCTATCTCGCCGGTCAGGTCTCGGTTCGACCCGATACGGGCGACCTCGAGAGCGTCGAGGTCGAGGCGCTCAGCCGCAGCGTCGCCCAGCAATTTTCCCAGCTCGTCGGCGAGAGCCCCCGGCTCAGCGACGAGCTGCAGGTGCTCGTCGCCAATCTCGACGAGCCCTCGAAGCTCGCCGACCTGGTCGGCTCGAACCTCGACTTCGAAGTGATCGGCAAGCAGCACGTGCTCGAAGAGCGCGACGTCCCCGATCGCCTGCGCTTCGTTCTCGCGCAGCTCCAGAAGGAGAGCGAGGCGCTCGAGATCGAGACCGAGATCAAGGAGAAGGTCCAGACCGAGATGGGCAAGACGCAGCGCGAGTACATGCTGCGTCAACAGCTCGAGGCGATCCGCCGCGAGCTCGGCGAGAGCGAGGAGGGTGAAGAGGGCGCCGATCTCTTTCGCGAGAAGATCGACGCCGCAGGCCTGCCCGAAGAAGCGCACAAGCAGGCGATGCGCGAGGTCGAGCGCCTCGCGCAGACCCCGAGCGCGGCCGCCGAACACAGCGTGATCCGCACGTACCTCGAGTGGATGACCGAGCTGCCGTGGTCGACGATGTCGGAAGATCGCCTCGACGTGGCCGAGGCCCGGCGCATCCTCGACGAAGACCACTACGGGCTCGAGAAGATCAAGGATCGCATCGTCGAGTACATCGCGGTGCTGTCGCTGAAGCGCGACCTGAAGGGCCCGATCCTCTGCTTCGTGGGCCCGCCGGGCACCGGCAAGACGTCGCTCGGCCGCTCGATCGCCCGGGCCCTCGATCGAGCCTTCTCGCGCATCAGCCTCGGCGGTGTGCGCGATGAGGCCGAGATTCGCGGGCATCGGCGCACCTATGTCGGGGCGCTCCCCGGCCGCATCGTGCAGAGCCTGCGCAAGGTGGGCACCCGCAACCCGGTGGTCGTGCTCGATGAGATCGACAAGGTCGGCAGCGATGGCCGGGGCGATCCGGCGTCGGCGCTGCTCGAGGTGCTTGATCCTGAGCAGAACGTCGAGTTCAGCGATCACTACCTCGAGGTGCCGATCGATCTCTCGCAGGTGCTGTTCATCGCGACGGCGAACCTGATCGACCCGGTGCCGGCGGCGCTGCGCGACCGCATGGAGGTGATCGAGCTGCCGGGCTACACGCTCGAGGAGAAGATCGAGATCGCCCGAAGGTTCCTGCTGCCGCGTCAGGTCGAGCAGAACGGCATCGAGCAGGTCGAGCTCGAGATCCCCGATGAGACGCTCCAGGCCGTGATCGAGCGCTACACCCGAGAAGCGGGCGTGCGCAACCTCGAGCGCGAGATCGGCGGGCTGTGCCGCAAGATCGCCCGCCGGGTGGCCGAGGACGAAGACAAGGGCCCCTTCCACGTGAAGCCCGACGACCTGATCGACCTTCTGGGCCCGATCAAGAGCGAGCCCGACATCGTCGAGGAGGATCGTCAGCCGGGCGTGGCCGTGGGGCTCGCCTGGACGCCCGTGGGCGGCGACATCCTCTTCATCGAGTCGACCCAGATGGCGGGCGAAGGGGGGCTCAAGCTCACGGGCTCGCTGGGCGATGTCATGCGGGAATCGGTCGAGGCCGCACGAACGTGGCTGAGAAGCCACGCCGGCGAGCTCGGGATCGCAGAGGACGCGTTCGAGAAGGCCGACCTCCACGTCCACGTGCCGTCCGGCGCCGTCCCGAAAGACGGGCCGTCGGCGGGTGTGGCCATGGTCACCTCGCTCGCTTCGCTGCTCACCGGGCGTCTCCCCACGCCGCGGGTGGCCATGACCGGCGAGATCACGCTGCGGGGCAAGGTGCTCCCGGTCGGCGGGATCAAGGAGAAGGTGTTGGCCGCCAAGCGAGCCGGGGTCGAACACGTCGTGCTGCCCGAGAAGAACCAGCGAGACGTGGACGAGATCGATGCCGAGCTGCTAAGGGGTCTCCACCTTCACTACGTGGGGACCATCGATGAAGCGCTCGAACACACCCTCTCGACCGACGTCGCCGCGGTCTGACCGCCGGCGCACGCTCGCCTTCACGATCGTCGGGTCGCTCGCGATCGCCGCGACCACGGCTTGCGTCAGCTCCGGCAAGCACGGCGAGGTCGTCGCCGAACGCGACCAGCTCGATCAGCAGCGCATGGCGCTCGAGCAGCAGCTCGAGAACGCGCGCATCAGCAACGAGAGCCTCGCCCAGGAGCTCGAGACGCTCCTCGAGGATTTCGAGGACGAGCGGATCTCGAGACAGGATCTCGAGTCGCGCGTCGCGTCGCTCAGCGAAACCGAGCGTGAGCTGTCGGTGCAGCTCGCCACGACCTCGACCGAGCTCGAGAAGTCGCAGGCCGAGCTGGCGAAGACCTCGGCCGAGGTCGAGAAGCTGAACTCGACCTACACCAATCTCGTCTCGGATCTCGAAGCCGAGCTGGCCGCCGGGCAGATCCAGATCGAGCAGCTGAAAGAGGGGCTGCGCGTGAACGTGGCCGACGACGTGCTCTTCGCCCCGGGCTCGGCGCAGCTCGACGGCATCGGCCGCGACGTGCTCGGCAAGGTCGCGGCGCAGCTGGCCGAGCTCGACCATCACGTCGAGGTCCAGGGGCACACCGACAACGTCCCGATTCGCGGCACGCTGTCGAAGCGATTCCCGACGAACTGGGAGCTCGGTGCCGCCCGGGCCGCGCGCGTCGCACGCCTGCTGCAGGAGGAGGGCGTCTCGGGCGATCGGCTGATCGTCGCGTCGTTCGCCGAGTACAGGCCGCTCGCGGCCAACGATTCGGCCGAGGGGCGCGCGATGAATCGGCGGATCGAGATCCGGCTGCTGCCCCTCGACGAGCCGGCGCTCGAAGACGTGGCCGCGACGGACGCCGCCTCCTCCTCCAACGCGACGCCCTGATGCGAACGCGAGGTCGCGTGTGACCGACACGCCCGGGCGCGCCGCCTTGCGCGCCGCCCTCGTCGACGCGCTCGACCGCGTCGATGGCGAGCGGTCGGTCACCCGCGCATTCGAGACCGCCGAAGGCGACGCGGCCTTCGTCGACGACACGCCCGGCAGCGTCCACGTGCTCGCGCTCGGCAAGGCCGCGGCCCCGATGGCCCGCGCTGCACACGCGCGCCTCGGTCGCCGCGCGGCACGCGGCCTCGTCGTGACGAAAGAGGGGCACGCGGCGGGCTTCGACGCCTGGCCGGTCGTCGAGACCGCGCACCCGATCCCCGACGCGCGCTGCGCCGAAGCCGGCCGTCGCGTGCTCGGCTTCGCGGCCGAAGTGCCGGCGCAGGCGCGCCTGCTCGTGCTGCTCTCGGGCGGGACCTCCGCGCTGGTCGCGACGCCGGTCGACGGGCTCGCGCTCGACGACCTCGCGCGCACGAGCGAGGCGCTCCTCGCGAGTGGGGCGCCGATCGAAGAGATGAACGTCGTACGCAAGCGCCTGGCCGCGGTTGCCGCCGGTCGTCTCGCGGCCGCGAGCCCGGCCCGGCGCATCGACGTCTGGATCGTCTCCGACGTCGTGGGGGACGACGTCGCCTCGATCGCCAGCGGCCCCTGTACGCCCGACCCCAGCGACTTCGGTGACGCGCTGCGCATCGTGGAGCGAAGGGGTGTGCTCGGTGCGCTGCCCGCATCGGTCCGAGGCCTGCTCGAAGGCGGCGCGACCGGGGCGCGCCGCGATGCGCCGGCCGAGGACGATCCGCTCTTCGCGCGAGTTCATCCGCGTCTCGTCGCGCGCAATCGAGACGCGCTCGATGCGGCGGCCGCGCGACTCGACCGGGCCGGCGCTCGGGTGCACGTGTTGGGTGACCGACTGACCGGGGAGGCGCACGCGCGCGGCCGCCAGATCGCGTGTCTCTCTCGCGCGCTGGCCGCATCAGGCTCGATGCGCGAGCCGATCGCGCTCGTCGTCGGGGGCGAGACCACCGTTCGGCTCGGCGACCAGCCGGGGCAGGGCGGCCGCAACCAGGAGCTCGCCCTCGCCGCGGCGCTCGATCTGGAAGGCGAGCAGGCGACCGAGATCGCCGTGCTCGCAGCGGGCAGCGACGGCACCGACGGTCCGACCGACGCCGCAGGCGGCCTCGTCGACGTCGAGTCGGCTGCACGCATGCGCGCAAGCGGGATCGATCCGGCCTCTGCGCTCGCGCGACACGATGCGCTCCCCGCGCTCGAAGCGAGTGACGACCTGCTGCGCACCGGGCCGACGGGAACGAACGTCATGGATCTCACCCTGGTCTGGATCGGTCGACACGCCCATTGAGCGCCGCGTCGCCATCGACGGCTTCGATGCACCCCTTCGAATCCCTGTTAGGCTCTTCGGCCCCGTATGGCGCGGCACGAACGCAGCCGAACGAGCAGAAGAAGGAATTGCGTGGCGATCTCAGTCGACGAATTCAAGGAAGCGCTCAGCCACTGGGCGAGCGGCGTCACCATCGTCACGTCCCGGGCCGGCGATCGCATTCACGGGATGACGGTCAGCGACTTCAGCGGGGTGAGCCTCACCCCGCCGCTCGCCTCGGTGTGCGCCGCCAAGGGCTCGATCACGACCGACCTGATCGCCGAGGGCAAGTGCTTCGGCGTGAATGTCTTGACGACCCAGCAGCAGGATCTATCGAACCGCTTCGCGTCGAAGAAGCTCGAGCATGAGCGCTTCGACGGGCTCGAGACCTTCGAGCTCGAGACCGGCGCGCCGCTCGTGCCGGGCTCGCTCGTCCATCTCGACTGCCGGCTGATCGCAACGCACGACGCGGGTGACCACGTCATCTACGTCGGCGAGATCGTCGCGAGCCAGGCACGCGAAGGCGAGCCGCTGCTCTTCTATCGCGGGTCGTACGGGCGGTTCGAGAAGTAGCGCGCGCCCGCGCAGAGAACGGCTGGCCGAGGGAGAGGCACCATGGCACCGAGACTCCGCTTCATCGTCTATTCCGACTATCTCTGCCCGTGGTGCTACAACGTCGATGTGCGTCTGAAGGCGCTCGCCGAGCGCTACCGCGACGACGTTCAGTACGAGTACCGGAGCTACCTGCTGCGACCCCACTATAAGGAGAGTCGCAACCTCGAGAAGTTCCGGCGCTATACCGAGAGCTGGATGCGGCCCGCGGCCGACGAAGACGCCGGCACCTTCCAGGTCTGGCAGAGCGACGAGGGCCCGCCGACCCACAGCATCCCGCCGCATCTCGTTGCGAAGGCGGCCGCGACGGTGTCGCCCGAGGCGTTCGAAGCGGTGCACGATCGACTGCTGCGCGCCTACTTCGCCGAGAACCAGGACATCAGCCGCCCCTGGGTGCTCGAAGCGCTGTGGCAGGAGCTGGGGTTGCCGGCCGACGCGTTCGCGCGCGCCCAGACCGACGAGTTCCTGCCCCGCGTGCTCGCCGAGCACAACGAAGCCCTCGAAGTGGGTGCGACGGGTGTGCCGGCCGTACGGCTCGACGGCAACCCGGCCATCATCGTCGGCGCGCACCCGAAGGCACTGTACGAGCGCTGGATCGTGAAGAGCCTCGAGCGGCTCGACGAAGCGGCGGTGGCCGGTGCCTAGCCTCGAGACGGCATGCGAGAGGTCGGTCGATCTTGCGTGACGCGAACGCGCTGTTCGATCTCGAGGGTCGTGTTGCGGTCGTGACCGGTGCCTCGGCCGGACTGGGCGCCCAGCTGGCGCGGGCGCTCGCCGGCGTCGGCGCGCGCGTCGTCATCACGGCCCGTCGGGTCGATCGGCTCGAATCGCTTGCCGACGAGCTCGTGCAGGCCGGGGCCGAGGTCGTCCCCGTCGCGTGCGATGTGGCGGTCGAGTCCGACGTCGATGCCCTCGTCGACGCCGTCGTCGGGGCGCATGGCCGGGTCGACGTGCTGGTCAACAATGCCGGCATCACCGAGGTGGTCGCCGCCGAAGACGAGACGACCGACATCTGGCGCCGCGTCGTCTCGACGAACCTCGACGGCGTCTTCTTCTGCGCGCAGCGTTTCGGTCGCGTGATGCTCGGGCAACAGTCGGGCAGCATCGTCAACGTCGCGAGCATCCTGGGGCTCGTCGGCTCGGGGCAGATTCCCCAGGCTTCGTACGCCGCGTCGAAGGGCGCCGTCATCAATCTGACCCGTGAGCTCGCGGCCCAGTGGGCGCGCCGCGGTGTGCGGGTCAACGCGATCGCGCCGGGCTGGTTCGAGAGCGAGATGACGGGGGACATGTTCGGCGACGAGCGTTCCGAGAAGTGGATGGCCGGGCGGACGCCGATGGGCCGGTCGGGGCACGCCGGCGAGCTCGATGGCGCGCTGCTCTACCTCGCGAGCGATGCGTCGAGCTTCGTGACCGGTCAGGTGCTCGCCGTCGACGGCGGCTGGACGATCGTCTGAGGCCGATCGTGCGGGGGGCTCTCTTCGAAAGGTGCGTGCTCGCTGGGCTCTTCGCGGTCGGTTGCATCGCGGGGCTCGCCGGCTGCCGCGACACCGATGCCGCGCCGCGCGATTCGGCGCCGGCCGTCTCGGCGCCTCCGGTCGTGCGCCCCGTGGTCGGCCTCGCACTGCATGGCACCGCGGCGCATTTCGAGATCTGGCGGCTGCGCCGCGCGGGCCCGCCCGGGGCACGCTTCGTCTTCGGCCGCGGCCCCGGCGAGCGTGCGATTGCCGGCGACTGGAACGGCGACGGGTTCGACACCCTGGGCGTCTACCGCGCCGATCAGTCGGTGTTCTTGCTGCGCAACGAGCTCGGGCCCGGCCCCGAGGATCGACGCGTGGCCTTCGGTGATCCGCTCTGGGCGCCCGAACCGATCGTCGGCGACTGGAACGGCGACGGTGTGGACACGTTCGGGGTGTTCGTGCGCACCGATGCATCTTTTCATCTGACCGACGCGCGCATCACCAGCCCGCCCGATCACACCTTCATGTTCGGGCCGCCGCGCTCCGATTGGATCGCGATCGCCGGCGACTGGGACGGCGACGGTCGCGATGGCATCGGGCTCTACGATCCGCGCGGCGGCGTGTTCCACTTGACGAATCGGTTCGACACGGGCGTCGCCGAGGTGGCGTTCGTGTTCGGCCCCCCTGGACGTGGGCTGCAGCCGGTGGTGGGCGACTGGCGGGGCATCGGGGCCGATCGTGTGGGGCTCTTCGACCCGGCAACCGGCGTGTTTCTATTGCGCCATGCGCTCGACGCCGGACCGGCCGACGAGACGTTCCGAGTCGAGACCGAACTCGGCGACGCACGACCGCTCGCCGGCCGCTGGCCGCCGCTCGAGCCCTGAGCCCGATCTGGGCTCAGCTGGCGGCCTTCTCGTAGGGGATCGTTTCGGCGTTGCAGCTGCGGCAGTGGTCGAAGCCGCTTCTGAAGTCGTCCCAGCAGACCGGGCAGTAGCTCTCGGCGAGCGGATCGACCCGCGCGCGGGTCTGCGGCTGGCTCCATGTGCTCGGCCAACGCGCCTCGATGGCCTCGCGCTCGGCGCAGAGCGCGGGGCTCTCATCGCTGCGACGCGCGGCTTCGCCTTCGAGTCGCGCGCGCTCGCGCATCCACACCCGCTTCGCTTCGTTTTCGGGCAACGCGACCCGGGCCCAGGCCAGCGGGTGGAAGCCGGTCACTGCAGCGTCGACCCACGCGGCGGGCCGGCGCAGCAGTGCGGGGGGGTAGAGCGCGGCCATGAACAGCTCTTCGGCGCGTTCGCCGCGCCGATCGGGAAACAGCCGGCGGTGGACGAAGAAGGCGAGCACGACGCCCAACACGTGCAGGCCCGCCAGCGCCGGGAGCGAGATCGCGAGCGCATATTCGCTGCCGAAGAGCAGCCCGAGCGCGGGCACCCCCGCCAGCAGAAAGAGCAGATCGACGTCGCAGACGAGGCCGAGCCAGCGCGTCGCGCGCCGCGCGGCGGTCAGCCGATCACGAAGGGCGTCGGCGTCGAGTGAGTGGCCGATCTCTCGGGCATAGACCGCCGTGCGTTCTGCGGGCGCAGCGTTCGCGACGGCCGCGATCGCTGTGCACCAATGGCGCGCCGCGGTCTTCGACGGCGCGACGAGGATCGCGCGACCGTGGGCGACGACCTTGGCGCCGCGGCGCTCGAGCTCGAGCCCGTCGAGCGCGAGCGGTGGGGCGGTCTCGATGTCGTCGCTGCGGCGCAGCACGATCGCGTCGGCGTCACAGTCGTTCGAGACGAGCGCGAAGGGGATCGGCGAGGCAATGGCGCCGAGGGTCGAAGGCCAGGGCGAGAGCGCCTGAACCCCGGTGCGCTGCAGATCGTCGGCGCCCAGCCAGCGCGGCCCGAACACCGCCGACGGCACGCGCAGCCACACCAGGCACTGCCAGGCGTAGAGTGCAATGAAGGTGAGCCAGAGCTCCATGGGGTGGGGCCCGGCGTCGGGCTACCCGATCTTGCCGGGATGCTCTCCGCTCTCGCCGGCGTAGGTCTCGCTCTTGCCGCCGCCGAAGAGCTTGGCGATGCCGCCGCCGACGGCCGCGAGGCCGGCGAGGATCACCTTCCAGAAGCGCGCGAGCAGACCGGTCTGCACCAGCGCGGCGCCGGCGCCGCCCACGATGAGGGCAGCCAGGCCGATCTCGGCGAGCTTGTCGGTGCCGGGGATGTACTCCGCATAGGTGTGGCCCTGCTTGAAGC
The DNA here is from genome assembly GCA_965250285.1 of Myxococcota bacterium. Taxonomy (GTDB): domain Bacteria; phylum Myxococcota_A; class UBA9160; order UBA9160; family UBA4427; genus CAYYSY01. Next base: position 2,006,510 of record OZ252299.1, on the reverse strand, counting down.
GGAAGTTCGCCAGCAGCTGATCGGTCTCGACCGAAGCGACGGGCAGGATGCGCGTATCCGACACCAGCGTCGCCGTCATGACGCCGCGGCGACCGAGGAGCTTCATGATGCGGTTCACGTTGTCGTGGCCGCCCGAGCGGCCGAGCACGGCCCACGTCAGGTTCTGTGATTCGTCGTCGTAGTGCGGTTCTTCCTGCCAGCCGACGATCTCCATCGTGGCCCAGCCGCGCTTCGCGCGCTCTTCGTTGGCCGCGTCGGTGCCCTCGCGAATCGAGCTGAGCAGCGCATCGGCGTCGATGGCTTCGTGGTCGTCGTCCTCGACGTAACCGATGTCGTCCCACTCGAACACGATGAACCAGTTGGTGTCCTCGTCGGCCGGCGCGATGGTGCCGACCTCGGTGCCGTTCACCGGGTTCTCGAGGTACTCCATCAGCCGCTGGGTCTCCGAGCGACCGAGCGCCATGTAACCGTCGGGGATCTGGATCTCGGCAAGACCGTCTCCCAGCTGCGCCACGGCAGGGCCGAACTGCCAGTCGAAGCCAATGGGCTCCTCTTCGATGTAACCGTTCTCCTTGGCGAGCACGGTCGGAGCCACGAGCGTCATGAGCGCAGCGAGGGCGAGCGCCCGGGCGGTGCGCGTGCGAAGCGTCGTCGAGAGTCTCATCCGATCCTCCGGTGGCCGCCGGGTCGAAGACGGGCTGGCGGCGAGGCCGGCAGCGCTCCGTCCCGGAACGCCACGCGGCGTTCCACTGGATCGGACGAACTGAAGCTGGACTTGATCGAAAGCCGTCTCACGAACGTGAGCGGGGCGACAGCGCGCCGACTGGTGCGGCGGAGAGGATTTGAACCTCCACGGGGTTGCCCCCACCAGCCCCTCAAGCTGGCGCGTCTACCAATTCCGCCACCGCCGCACGCGGTGTCTGCGCTGTCGCTCTCGTCACCCGGACTGATGCCCGAGGTGCGTTCCAGCCAAGCCGAGTCGGGCTCGACCTCGCTGGGAGCAGAGGGTTCCCAGGGCACCGAGGTGTCCGGGGCGCCGGATTCTACACGAGCCGCCCGGCCTCGCCACGAAATCCAGCGGCTGCGTTTCTTGCCTACTGCTCGGCTTCTTCCGACGCGGCGGGCTCGGGCGGCGGGATCTCCTGCAGCGTGTTCGCCGCGGGATCGATCTCTTCGAGCTGCCCGGTCGAGTCGGCTTCGGCGGCCTCGTCGGCCACGGCTTCGGCGGCCGCAGTCGTTTCGGCGGTCTCTTCGGCGACCTCACTCGCATCGAACAGCCGCACGTCGGCGTCCTCCGTCGCGAAGTAGGCCAGCGACAGGCTCGTGCCCATGAAGATGATCGCCGCGGCCGTGGTCACGCGGGTGAGGAAGTTCGCCGCACCGCGGGCGCCGAAGACGGTGTTGCTGCCGCCGCCCCCGAGCGCCGCACCGAGGTCACTGCCCTTGCCGCGTTGCAGCAGCACGACGGTGATCAGCACGAAGCAGACCATGAAGTGAAGGACGTAGAGGAACGTGGTCACGTGGGACTCCTAGAGAGAAGAGCGCCTCATCGGGCGGTCTCTCCTCCGGCATGAACGATCTTGGCGAAGTCCTGGGCGTCGAGGCTCGCGCCGCCGACCAGGGCTCCGTCGATGTCGGGCTCGGCGAGCAGGCTCGCGGCATTGCCGGGCTTGACCGAACCCCCGTACTGGATTCGCACCTCGCGACCGACGGGACCGAGGCGGTCGGCCATCCGCTCGCGGATGAACGCGTGAACCTCTTGCGCCGTGTCGGGGGTGGCGGTGCGACCGGTTCCGATCGCCCAGACGGGCTCGTAGGCTATCACCAACGAGGCCGCCGCGTCAGCGTCGAGGCCGGTGGTGGCGGCCTCGATCTGGCGGGCGACGACCTGCGTCGTCTCGCCCGCCTCGCGCTCTTCGAGCGACTCGCCGACGCAGAGGATCACGCCAAGCCCGGCGCGCCGCGCGGCCTGCACCTTGCTAGCGACCTGCGCGTCGGTCTCGCCGAACAGGGTGCGGCGCTCGCTGTGGCCGACGATGGCCCAGCGGCAGCCGAGGTCGGCCGCCAGCTCGGGGGCCATCTCGCCCGTGAAGGCGCCGCTCGGTTCCCAGTGGACGTTCTGGGCAGCCAGCGCGATGTCGGACCGATCCTTGAGGGCCTGGGCGAGCGGGGCAATGAGCCCGGCCGGCGGTGCGATCGCCACGTCGGTCGCGATCTCGGCGTCGACCAGGGCGCTGAACCGCTCGGCGAAGGCGAGGGCCTCGGCGAGCGTCATGTGCATCTTCCAGTTCGCTGCGATGAACGGTCGTCGCATCGCTAGGCCTTCCGTTCGAGGGCGGCGACGCCCGGCAGCGTCAGGCCCTGCACGAACTCGAGGGAGGCGCCGCCGCCGGTCGACATGTGGCCGATGCGGTCGCCGAGGCCGAGCTGGTTGATCGCCGCCAGCGAATCGCCGCCGCCGACGACGCTCGTCGCGGTGCTGTCGGCGACGCCCTGGGCGACCGTGCGCGTACCGCCCGCAAAGGCAGGCTCTTCGAACACGCCCATCGGGCCGTTCCACAAGATCGTGCGCGCGCCGGCTGCGGCTTCGGCATAGCGCGCGGCCGTCGCCGGGCCGATGTCGAGGCCCATCTTGTCGTCGGGGATCGTCGTCACCGTCTCGGCGGTCTCCGGCGCATCGAATGCGGCGGCCACGACGTGATCGCTGGGCAGCAGCAGCGCGCGGCCGCTCGCCTCGGCGGCCGCCATCACGCGCTTCGCGTCGTCGATGCGATCGGGCTCGACCAGCGACTGGCCGACGGGCTCGCCCCTGGCCGCGAGGAACGTGTACGCCATGGCGCCCCCGACGGCGAGCGCGTCGGCGTGGGGCGCGAGCGCCTCGAGCACGCCGAGCTTGTCGCTCACCTTGGCGCCACCGAGCAGGCAGAGCAGGGGGCGTTCGGGCTCGAGCACGACCGAGAGGCGCTCGAGCTCGCGGGCCAGCAGGTCTCCGGCTGCGGCGTCGTCGACGTGCGCGACGATGCCCGCGGTTGATGCGTGTGCACGGTGGGCCGTGCCGAACGCGTCGTTCACGTACACGTCGGCCAGCTTCGCGAGGCCGGCGGCGAAGGCCTCGTCGTTGTCGGTCTCGCCCTTGTGGAAGCGGAGGTTCTCGAGCAGCAGCACGTCGCCGTTGCCGAGCCCGGCCGCAGCCTTCTCGGCCTCGGGGCCGACGCAGTCGGGGGCGAACGCCACCGAGCGACCGAGGAGCTCGCCGAGCCGCGTGGCCACCGGCGCGAGCGAGAGGGCGGGGTTGGGCTGGCCCTTCGGCCGACCGAGGTGTGAAGCGACGATCACGCGCGCACCGGCATCGACGAGGCGCTGCAGGGTGCCGAGCGACGCGCGGATGCGGGTGTCGTCGGTGATCCCCCCGGCCTTCAGCGGCACGTTCAGGTCGGCCCGAACGAAGACGCGGCGCCCGGTCACCCCGGGGCCGGCCTCGAGCAGGTCGTTCAGCGATCGGACCGGCACGTGATCGAGCTCCTCGGCCGGTCTCGACCGGCTTCGTCCAGGCGGGATCCCGCGAGGGGCGGGCCGTGGGCGCGGCAGGGTACCGGTGCGGCACGACGCCCTCAATGGCCGAGCCCATTGCGCCGCTACACTGAGTGGCCCGATTTCGGCCCTGGGGGGTCCGTGCGTCGAGATCAACCTGAGAATCGAAGCGACGAGGGTCGCGCCGAGCTGCGCAATCGCGCGCTCGCGCGCGTCGGCGCCGTCGTGCTCGTCGGCATCGTCGCTCTGGTCGCGGCGGGCGCCGTCGCACTGCAGCGCGCCGATCAGCTGCGCGCGGCCCGCTCTGCGTTCGCCCAGACGACCGGGCGGCTCGGGCTGCCCGGGCTCGAGGCGCCGGTCGAGGTGCTGCGCGACGACCGGGGCATTCCGCACATCGAGGCGCTGCGCGAAGAGGACGCCTGGATCGCCGTCGGCTTCGTCCATGCCCAGGATCGGCTGGAGCAGATGCTGTGGCTGCGTCGGCTCGCCCGGGGTCAGACCGCCGAGCTCGTCGGCGAAGCCGGCGTCGGGGCAGATCGCCTCGCGCGCACCATCGACTTCGCCGGCCTCGCGGCGCGCCAGCTCGCCGATCTCGATCCAGACACGCGCGAGGTGCTGCGCCGATACGCGCAGGGCGTGAACGGGCGGCTGGCACGGATCCGGGCCGAGCTGACGACGCCGCCCCACGGCATCGACACGACGCGCGAGACCTTCGAACCCTGGAGCGAGGTCGACTCGCTCGCGATCTTCAAGCTGATTGCCTGGGGCATGGGCAATCAGCTCGAGACGAACCTCGTGCTGGACGACCTGATCCAGTCGCTCGGGGGGGTGCTCGCGCGTCCGTTCAAGCCGACCGGGCTCGGGGTGCAGGGCGTCGAGGTGCCGCCGACCAATCCGGCCGACCTCGAGCGCGCCCGCGGCGAGGCGGGCCCGATGGTGGCCGACGCCGGTCGCGCCACGGGCATCGACCTCGCCCGCAACGTGACCGTCGGCGGGGGGACGGCCTGGGTCTTGTCGGGCCGCCGCACGCGCAGTGGCGCGCCCATTCTCGTCGCCGATCTGCAGCTCCCGCCGACCCTGCCGGCGCTGGTGCACGAGCTGCACATGCGCGGGGGCTCGCTCGAGGTCGCGGGCGTCATGGTGCCGGGCGTGCCGATCGTGTGGGCGGGCCGCGGCCTGCACGTCGCCTGGGCGATCACACCCGGCCGCGCGGTCACCGTCGATCTCTACCGCGAGTCGGTGCGACTCGAGAAGGGGCTCTACCAGAACGGCCGGCGCTGGGTGCCCTTCGACGAGCGCGAAGAGACGATCGTCGTCGCGACGCCCGACGGCGGATCGCGCGAAGAGGTGATCACCGTTCGGTCGACCCGGCACGGGCCGATCGTGAACGAGCTGCTCACGCCGCTGGGCGCGACCGCCGGCGCGCGGCGCGAGCGCGACGCCCTCGCGCTCGCGTGGACGGGCATGCGCGACGGCGACGGCATGACGTCGCTGCTCGCAATGCTGCGCGCGCGCAGCTCAGGCGAGATCACCGAGGCGCTCGAGACGCATCACGAGCCGGTCGTTGCGGTGGTGCATGCGGACGTCGATGGCAAGGGCGGCATGCAGCTCGCGGGTTGGTTGCCGTACCGGCCCTTGCCGAGCGGCTTCGTCCCCGTGCCCGGCCGCACGACCGTCTACGACTGGCGCGTCCCGATCGACTTCCTGGCGCTTCCGGCCCAGCGCCTCGGCAGCGAGGAGGGCAGGGGCGCCGACTGGGTCATCGCGGCCGACAACCCGCTCGACGACGATCTCGCGGGTGGGCGCATCGAGTGGCTGTGGCGCGCCGACGCACAGGCGAAGGTGCTGCGCGACGCCCTGCGCGGACTGCTCGCACGCAGCGAAGCGACGGGGGAGAAGGTCGATCTGCGCGCCGCCGCCGCCGTCCAGACCTCGGTGGGGATCGGTCCGCGGCATCCGCTCATCGTCTCGGTCGGGCGACTCGCACGCGAGGGGCCGCCGCTCTCGGCCGAGGCCACCGAGATCCTCGATCTCCTCGAGGGCTGGGACGGGCGGCTCGATGCGGGGAGCCGCGGGGCCGCCGCGTGGCACATGCTGCTCGACCATCTGATCGTCGAGCTCTTCGAAGCCCCACTCGGACCCGATCTGCTGCATCGCTATCTGGCACTGCCCGGCGCGCGCCCGCACGCGATCGTGACGAGCATCGTGACCACCGCGGATCGCCTGCGCATGGATGGCGGATGGACCGACGTCGAGCGCATCACGCGCGCCGTGCGGCGGTCGCTGCGCGCGACCTGGGTGAGCCTCGGCTATCGCCTCGGTCCGAGCCGCATCGACTGGTCCTGGGGCGGGCTCCACCACCTTCACCTGCGCCCGTTCGCGAGCTTCGACGAGCGGGCCCGCATTCCGGGCCTGCCGGCCGAGGTCTCGGTCGGGGGCGACGGCACGACGCCGCGCGTGACGCGGCCGCGCCTGCTCTCGAACTTCGAGACGGTCGAGGCGTCGACCTACATGATCGCCATCGACCTCGCGGCCCCCGATCGGCTGCTCTCGAGCCTGCTGCCGGGTCAGTCCGAGCACGCGCGCCATCCCAACGCGAGTGACGGCATCGAGCGTTGGAAGGCTGGACGGCCGAGCGTGCTGCTCACCAGTCGACTCATGATCGAAGAGGCCTCGAGCGAACGGTTGATCCTGGATCCGCCCTCGTGAGCGACGCGGACGAGGCCGCGATCCTGTACGCGTGCGTGCCCGGCTTCTACGCGGCGGTCGAGCGTCGGCGACTCGCGGGTTCGGACGACCGGCCGATCCTGGTCGGCGGCGACCCGCGCAAGCGCGGGCGCGTGCAGTCGGCGAGCCCCGAAGCGGTCGCCCTCGGTGTGCGCGAAGGCATGCCGATGCTCGAAGCGCTCGAGCGCTGCCCCGAGGCGCGCCGCATCGCCACCGATATGGCGCATTACCGCGCCGTCTCGAGCGCGCTGCGCGAGGCCCTTCGGCAAGACGTCGAGGGGCTCGAGGCGGATGGGCTGGGTGCGGCGTTCCTCGATCTGAGTGAGGTGGGCCGTGAGGCCCGGGGCCTGGCCCACGCGCTCGTCGAACGCGTCGAGGCCGAGACCGGGCTGCCGCTCTGCGTGGGCGGGGGCCCGACCAAGGGCGTGGCGCGGCTCGCAGCCGAGCGGGCCGGCGTGGGCGAGGGCGCAGCGGCGGTCCACATCGTGGCCGCGGGCGAGGTCGCGGCGTTCCTCGATCCGCTGCCGGTCGATCGTCTCCCCGGCGTCGGATCGCGGACCGCTTCGACCCTCGCCTCGCTCGGCGCAGACACGATCGGTGCGCTGCGCGCGCTGCCCGTCGAGACGGTCGAGGAGGCGCTCGGCAACCACGGGCTCGAGATCCTCGAGCGCGCGAGCGGCAAGGATCCCGACGGCGGTGTTCGCAGCTCGAGGCATCCGGGCAGCCTGAGCCGTGAGACGGCGCTGGAACAGCCGGCTCAGGTCGGTCCAGAGCTCGACCGCGCGCTCGTCGAGCTGGCCCGGGCGCTCGCTTCGGGGCTCGCGCGGCACGATCTGCGCGCGGGCCGGATCGCGCTGCGCCTGCGGCTCGGCGACGGCCGGGAGCGTACGCGCAGCGCGACCCCGGCCGGCGGGCTCCAGGCGGCCCAGGAGATCGCAGCCGAGGCTCGCGTGCTGCTGGAGCGCTTCGAGCTGGGCGGATCCCCGGCTCGGGGCGTGCGGATCACCGTCGCCGGCCTCGTGCCGGCCGGCGGGCGTGACCGCCAGCTCGACCTCTTCGGCTGAGTGCAAGCGCGAGACAGGGCCGGTGCCGCCGCGCTTCTCGCGCGCTGCCGCGGGCGTGCACCTCAAGGCCCGGTTCGGGCGATCCGAAGAGTCCCCCACGGCCGCTCCCTCGCTCTTCGAGGGAGCCTCTGCCAAGGGACGCTCCGACGATGGCCACCGGCACGCTGCCCCACGAACGACGCAAGTACGCCCGCATTCCGACGGATCAGGTGATCTCGTTCGCCGAGCTCGACGCGAGCGACAAGCTCGCCGTGAGCAAGAACCTTTCGACCGGTGGCATCTCGTTCGAGGTGATGGGCTGCGAGATCAACATGGGCGACGTGCTCCGGGTCACGTTCAACGTCGGCGATCACACCGTGGTCGCGACGGGCAAGGTCGTCTGGGCGACGGACACCGACCCGATCACGACCGAGGTCGGCCTCGCATTTCATGAGATCGATCCCGAGGCCCAGCTGCTGCTCGACGAGGTCGTCGGCATCGAGGCCTGAGGCGGGCGCGTCTCGCGCCGCCGCACCCACGCCATGAATGCGCCGCAATGCGAGGTGGTTGCACCCCCCGGGCACGGGTGCGACCCTCGCCGCCCATGGCCGACTTCCATCAGACCGGGGTCATCACGTCGCTGCACCGCCTCGGGCGCGTCGACCTCGACCGACTCGAGACGCAGCTCGTGTCCTACTCGAAGGAACGGCCGATTGCGCTCGTACTTCCTTCGCTTTTCTCCGAGATCCACGGCCCCGCGCTGAAGGGCATCGTCGAAGAGCTCGCCCGGGTGCCCTACCTGGGTCAGGTGGTCGTCAGTCTCTCGGGGCCGGCCGATGCCGCCCAGTACACCGAGATGGCCGACCTCTTCAACGTCGTCCGGTGCGGCGAGCGCGACCGGCCCACGGTCGTCTGGAATCAGGGGCCCCGGGTGCAGGCCATGTTCGCCCGGCTGCGCGACGAGGGCCTCGACGCGGGCGACGAGGGCAAGGGACGAGCCACCTGGATCGCCTACGGCTACGTGCTGGCGGCCCAGCGCGCCCGCGTGGTGGCGGTGCACGACTGCGACATCGTCGACTACAGCCGCGAGCTGCTGGCCCGGCTCTGCTACCCGACCGCGAACCCGAACATGAACTACGAGTTCGCCAAGGGCTATTACAGCCGGGTGACCGACCGCATGCACGGTCGCGTGACGCGCCTCTTCATGACGCCCCTGCTGCGGTCGATGAAGACGGTGCTCGGGCCCGTGCCCTTCCTCGAGTTCCTCGATTCGTTCCGGTATCCGCTCGCGGGGGAGTGCTCGCTCACGACCGATCTCGTGCGGGCCAACCGCATTCCGGCCGACTGGGGCCTCGAGGTGGGTGTGCTGGCCGAGGTGTTCCGCAACAGCTCGCTCAAGCGGGTCTGCCAGGTCGAGCTGGTCGAGAACTACGACCACAAGCACCAGGATCTGAGCGAATCCGACGCCCAGCGCGGCCTGCACCGCATGGTGGTCGACATCGCCGCCACCCTGATCCGAAACCTCGCCTCCTACGGCGTCGAGTTCGACGCGGGCTTCCTGAACACGATGATCGCGGCCTACGTCCGCACCGCTCAGGACGCCATCGCGCGCTACAGTGATGATGCCAAGCTGAACGGGCTGCTCTTCGACCGTCACGCCGAGGAGGTGGCGGTCGAGACCTTCTCGAGCGCGCTCCGGGCGGCCGGCCTCGAGTTCGTGCGCGACCCGATGGGCGCGCCTCAGATTCCGAACTGGAGCCGGGTCGTCTCGGCGTTGCCCGACTTCCTCGACGAGCTGCGGCACGCCGTCGACGAGGATGCGAGGGAGCTGCTCGGCTGACCCGGGCGGGTCGATTCGGCTGGCCGGTCGCTGGGGGGATCGGTTGCTCTACCGATACAGCGAAGTCTTGCGCTCGACGATCATGGCGGTCGACGTCGCCCTGGTGGCGCTCGCCTGGGTGGGGGCCTTCTTTCTCCGCTTCCACGCCGGGCTCCCCGCGCCCCTCGGTATCCCCGAGCCCGAGCGCTACCTCGAAGCCCTGATCGTCATCTGCCCGCTGTGGTGGTGGCTGCTGCGCCGACATGGCCTCTACGAAGCCAAGCGTCTCGAATCGATCGCCCACGAGGCCGTCGACGTGCTGCGCGTGGCGGCGATCGCGCTGCTCGTGCTCGTCACGATCGGCTTCTTCGCACGCAGCTACTACTACTCGCGCGGCACGATCATGATCTTCAGCGCGCTCGCGCCGACCGGGATCATCGGCGTGCGCATCGCCCTGCGGCTCACCCTGCGTCAGATGCGCCGGCGGGGCTACAACCTGCGCTTCGTCCTCGTCGTCGGCACCGGCGAGCTGGCCAGCGAGGTCGTGCAGCGCATCCACGATCGCCCGACCGCGGGCCTGCGTGTCGTCGGCGTGGTGGGCGACGGCGGTGGGGTCGCGGGCGTGCCGCGGCTGGGCGAGTACGACGAGCTGCGCCGCATCATGGACGCCCGCCGCATCGATCAGGTCATCGTCGCGCTGCCTCGCGAGCACACCGACTGCCTCGACGACATCCTGCTCGACCTCGACGACACGACGGCGAGCGTGAAGCTCGCGCCCGACCTCATGCACATCATGACCCTGCGTGCGTCGGTCGAGAGCCTCGAGGGCCTGCCCATCATCGGTCTGCGCGACACGCCGCTGGTCGGTTGGGCCTCGGTGCAGAAGCGCGCGTTCGACGTCGCCGCGAGCCTGGCCATCATGAGCGTGATGGCGCCGCTGATGGCGCTGATCGCGGTGCTCGTCGTCACGACATCGAAGGGGCCCGTCTTCTACCGCCAGCGTCGCATGGGGCTCGACGGCCGTGAGTTCGACATCGTCAAGTTCCGCTCGATGTTCGATGGCGCCGACTCTCAAGGGAAGCCGGGCTGGACGGTGAAGGGCGATCCACGGGTGACGCCGGTCGGGCGCTGGCTGCGGCGCTTCAGCCTCGACGAGCTCCCGCAGCTCTGGAACGTGCTGCGGGGCGACATGAGTCTGGTGGGGCCGCGCCCCGAGAGACCCGTGTACATCGAGACCTTCAAGCGCGAGATCCCCGGCTACATGCTGCGCCACAAAGTGAAGGCGGGCGTCACGGGTTGGGCCCAGGTGCACGGTCTGCGCGGCGACACCTCGCTCCACGACCGCGTCGATCACGACATCTACTACATCCAGAACTGGTCGTTCGGGCTCGACCTGCGCATCCTCGTGATGACCTTCTGGCGCGGCGTCGTGACCGGCGAGAACGCGTACTGACGCCGGGGGGCCCGTGACCGCGTCGGTCGCCCCGTTCTCGGTGGGCATCGTGCACTACCGCGCGCTCGACGACCTCGCGCGCTGTCTCGATTCACTCGCGCAGCAGACCCGGCGTCCGCGGCACGTGCGCGTCTACGACGTGATCGAGCCGAAGTCCGGGTCGACCGACGAACCCGCCGACGTGGAGCGCGACGAAGCTGCGCGGCGAGCCGAGCTCGCGCGCGCCCATCCCGATGTCGAGTGGCTGTGCGGTTCCAACATCGGCTTCGCGGCCGCCGCCAACGTCCTGCTCGCCGCCGACCGCGCGCGGAGCGACCCGGCGGCACTGCAACTGATTCTGAACGCCGACATCGTGCTCGACGCCGATCACCTCGAGCAGCTCGCCCGCGTGTTCGACGCCCAGCCCGGAGTCGCGATCGCGGGGGGCAAGCTCGTGCGGCCGGGTCGGACGCTCGTCGACAGCGCGGGCATTCGCTTGCCCGCGCACGCGCGTCCGCGGGATCGGGGCAGCGAGACGCCCGACGACGGCCGCTTCGACACCGAAGAGGATGTCTTCGGTGTGAGCGGCGCAGCCATGGCCCTGCGAACGTCGGCCCTCGGGCGGCTTTCGCTCGACGGCGAAGTGTTCGACGAGCGCTTCTTCATGTATCACGAAGACACCGACCTCTGCTGGCGGGCCGCGCGGTTCGGTCTGCGCGTGCGGTACGTGCCCGCTGCGGTCGCAGTGCACGAGCGCGGCTGGCGCAAGGAGGCGCGCTTCGCGACGCCGGTCTGGATCCGCCGCCACTCGTTCAAGAACCACTACCTGCAGCTCGTGAAGAACGAGACGGGGGTGGGCCTGCTGCGCCGGCTCCCGGCGCTCCTCGCCTGGGAGGGGCTGCGCCTCGGGTTTGCGGTGCTGCGCGACCCGGCGATCCTGCCGGCCTACGCCCAGGCCGCCGCGGCGCTGCCCGACGCGTGGCGCAAGCGCCGATTGGTGGCAGCAGGCGTGCGGGAAGTCAGCGCGTCGTAGCGCGCGGGCCTCGGCGGAACCGAGCGCGAAGCGCGACACCCGATCGATCGACCGTCTCGCGGAGCGCGCGCCGTAGTACGATGCAGGCCATGCAGCCGCTGTCATCGGTCGACCTCGGTCCGCTCGAGCAGGCCTACGTGCGCGAGGCGCTCGAGTCGGGCTGGATCTCGTCGGTCGGTCCATTCGTCGAGCGATTCGAGTCGGCAGTCGCGCAGCGCATCGACCGCGCGCATGTGGTCTCGACCAGTTCGGGCAGCGCGGCCCTCGAGCTGGTGCTTCGCGCGCTCGAGGTCGGACCCGGCGACGAGGTGATCGTGCCTGCGCTCACGTTCGCGGCGCCCGCGAATGCGGTGATCAGCGTCGGGGCCGTACCGCGTTTCGTCGATGTCTCGAGCGACACGTGGACGCTCGACCCGCGCGCCGCCGAGGATGCGATCGGGCCGCGCACGCGGCTCATCATCGCAGTCGATCTGCTCGGTCACCCGTGCGACTTCGAGGCGCTCGGCGCGCTCGGGGTGCCGATCCTCGAGGACGCTGCGCAGGCCCACGGTGCCGCGCTGCGCGGGCAGCCGGTGGGCTCGTTCGGGGTCGCCTCGGTGTTCAGCTTTCACGCGAGCAAGGCGATCTCGACCGGGGAGGGGGGCTGCGTGGCGACCGACGACGCGGCGCTCGCGCGGCGGCTGCGCGTGTCGAACGGCCACGGCATGCATCGCGCGCGGCCCTATCGACACGTCGAGCCCGGGCACAACTATCGCATGACGAACGTCGCCGCGGCCATCGGCTGCGCTCAGCTCGAGCGCTGGTCGGAGCTCACGGAAGCCCGGCGACGCGTGCAGCGGCGCTACGAGGCCGTGTTGCGCGACGCGCCTGTCGAGCATCGACCGGCCGGCGATTCAGTGAGCCCGTCGACGTGGGTGCATGCGATCGGGGTGGATCGTCGCGACGAGGTGCTCGCCGCCTGTCGTGCGGCGGAGATCGATGCGCGCGCGATCTGGCCGATCCTGCCTCGGCAGCCTGCCTTCGCCAGCGCCGGCCACTGGCCCGTCGCCGCAGGGCTCGCCGACCGCGTGGCGCTGCTGCCCACCCACGCCCGCATGGGCGACGACGACGTCGATCGGGTGGCCGAGACGATCCGCTGGGCGCTCGGCGAGCCCCACGATCGACGGGTCACGCGCCGTGTCGGATGAGCAGGCGATCGTTCGCACGGCGCCGCCCATGCCCGTGTCGCGCGTCAGCGTCGTGCTCCCGACCTACCAGGAGTCGGGCTCGATCTGCGCGCTCATCGCAGCCGTCGGGCACGCGCTCGAACGCGCGGGTTGTGCCAGCGACATCGTCGTTGCCGACGACGCGAGCCCGGACGGCACCGCCGACCTCGTCCGGGCGACGTACGCCGCGGATCCCTCCGTTCGCGTGCTCGAGCGACGCGGCCAGCGGGGGCTTGCCGCGTCGATCCTCGACGGGATCCGCGCGGCGCGGGGTGACTGGGTCGTCGTGATGGACGCCGACTTCAACCACGATCCCGACGATCTGCCCCGGCTGATCGCCCGTGCGCGCGATCTGCCCGGCGAGCGCGCCATCGTGAGCGGATCGCGTTTTCTGGCCGGCGGCGGGATGTACAGCGCGGGCCGCCAGCTCGGCAGCCGCGCGATGAGTGCGCTGGCCCGGCGGATGTTGCGCGTCGAGGCCACCGATCTGTTCGCCGGCTTCTTCGTTGCGCACCGCGCGCGGCTCGAGGAGCTGCCCCTCGACGCGATCTTTCGCGGGTACGGCGACTACTATCTGCGACTCGTGTCCGCGCTCGGCGCCCACGGCTTCGAGATCGTCGAGCTGCCGGTCGTCTATCCGCCGCGCCGGGCGGGGCGGAGCAAGACCCCGCTCGCCCGCACGACGCTGCGATACGCGCGCGAGATCGTCCGGGCCGGTCTCGCGCGGGTCTGACGCTTGCCTCAGGCGCCCTTCAGGAAGGCACTGACGGCCGTCGTCACGCGGTCGAGATCGTCCGGGCTGAGCATCGGGTGCACCGGAAGCGCGAGACCCGTCGCCGCGGCGTGCTCCGACTCGATGAGGGGCACGGGCGTTTCGGCGATGCGGGCGAGCGCCGGCTCGCGGTGGAGCGGCGTGTCGTAGTAGATCGCGCTGGCGATGCCCCGCTCGTCGAGGTAGCGGCGCAGGGCTGCGCGCCGCTCGGCCGGCACGCGCACGACGTACTGATGGGCCACCGAGCGCTCGTCCCCCCGGTCGGGCCGGGGCAGCCTCAGGCCGACGCGTTCGGGGTCGCCGAGCGCGGATTCGAAGCGATCCCGGTAGCCGGCTGCGTGGCTGCGTCGCGCCTCGTTCCACTTGTCGAGCCACGCGAGCTTCACGCCCAGCCAGGCGGCCTGCAGCGTATCGAGCCGACTGTTCAGGCCGATGTCGGCGTGACGCCCCGTGGCGTCGACGCCGTGGCTGCGGAGGCGGCGCATGGCGCCGGCGCATTCCGCATCATCGGTCACCACGACGCCGCCATCGCCGAGCGCGCCCAGGTTCTTCGTGGGGTAGAGACTGAAGCAGCCGACGTCGGCGCGGCTGCCCGCTGTGCGGCCGTCGGCGTCGAGTGCGCCGATGGCCTGGGCAGCGTCCTCGATCACCCGGGCCCCGCCGCGCGCGGCGAGGGCGCGCACTTTGCTGACTTCGGCGCAGCGGCCGTACAGGTCGGCGATCACGAAGGCGCTGACCCCGCCGACCGCGGCGGCCGCCGCTGCGGCGCTCGACGGGTCGAGGTTGGCGTCGAGCGGGTCGACGTCGGCCAAGACCGGCGTCGCGCCGACCCGCGCGATCGCGCTTGCCGTCGCAAAGAACGAGAAGGCCGGGCACACCACCCGGTCGCCCGAGCCGAGGCCGAGCGCGGCCAGCGCGAGCACGAGCGCATCGGTGCCCGAGTTGCATCCGACGGCGTGCACGGTGCCGAGCGTCCGAGCGAAGTCACGTTCGAACCGGTCGACGGGGTCTCCGAGCACGTACTGCCCGCCGTCGACGACGCGGGCGGCTTCGGCGAGCAGGTCGTCGCGCAGCGGCGCGTGGAGCCGCGCGAGATCGGCCATCTCGATGCGGTCGCGTCGGGTCGTCATCGCGCCGTGCCTTCTCGGTCGCGGCGCGCGACGAGGTCATCGACCTCGTGCATCAGTGCCTCGAGGAAACGTTTGTGACCGAAGCGCTCGGCGTGGCGACGAATGGCTTCGGGCTCGAACGCCGAAGCATGGGCTTCGAAGCGATCGAGGGCATCGATCAGGGCTTCGGGCGTCTGCTCGTCGAAGAAGACGCCGCTCGGCGTCGCGTCGCCGAGGGGCCGCACGGTGTCGCGAACGCCCCCGCGACCGAAGGCGATGACCGGTCGGCCGCAGGCCTGGGCCTCGACGGCGATGAGCCCGAAGTCTTCGAGCTGGGGGTGCACGAGCGCCCGACATTCGGCGTAGAGCCCGGCGAGGGCCGCATCGCTCACGCGTCCGACGAAGCGCACGTTGGGGGGCGCGTCGCTCTCCAAGCGCGCGCGCAGCGGCCCATCACCTGCGACGATCAGGGGGCGGCCGCAGCGGGCGAACGCGCGGAGCGCGAGCGCATCGGCCTTGTAGGGCACGAAGCCGCTCACCAGCAGATACGCGTCGCTCGGGGGCTCGCCGCTCGGCGTGAACTGTTCGAGGTCGACGGGGGGCGCGATGACGGGCGCCTCACGCCCGTAGGTCTGCTGGATCCGCCGCGCGACGGTGCTCGAGATCGCGAGGAATCGGTCGACCTGGTGGGGCCCGCTCGTCGCCACGTCGAAGGCGCGCAGCCGCCGCACCAGCGGCATCGAGAGGCGGCGCCGCGCTCCGCGACCGAGGTAGGCGTCGATCTGATCCCACACGTAGCGCATGGGCGTGAAGCAGTAGCTGAGGTGCTGGGCACCGTTGGGTACGCGCACGGCCTTGGCGACGGCGTGGCTCGTCGAGACGACCAGGTCGACATCGCCGACGTCGAGCTGCCGCACGGCCCACGGGTAGAGCGGCAGCAGCGCACGGTAGTAGCGCGCGCGGCCGGGCAGCCGATCGAGTGGGCTCGTGTGGATGCGACGCTCTTCGAGGGCAGGGGTCGCCGACCCCTCGACATGGAACAGGGTGTGGATCTCGGCGTCGGGCCAGGCCCGCGCGATCACGTCGAGCACGCGTTCGCCCCCGCGAACGCCGGTCAGCCAGTCGTGAACGAGGGCCACGCGCACGCGGTGAGTCTAGCGGCCCGGCCGCACGGACGACGGCCTCGACCCTGTCAGTGCGCCTCGGCCGGCTCGGGGATCGTCAGTGCGAGCGCCTCGTCGATGGTGTCGACCAGGCGGATGTCGAGACCGGCCTTCACCTCGTCGGGGACCTCGACGAGATCCTTCTCGTTGCGGCGCGGGATCACGACGCGCTCGATGCCGGCGCGTGAAGCGGCAAAGAGCTTGCCCTTGATCCCCCCCACCGGAAGCACCCGGCCGCGGAGCGAGATCTCACCCGTCATCGCCACCTTGCCCTCGGCCTTGCGATTCGAGAGCACCGAGACCAGCGCCGTGACGAGGGCCACACCCGCCGAGGGGCCGTCTTTCGGCACCGCGCCGGCCGGCACGTGGAGGTGGATCTCGCCGGGAGCGAGCGCCTCTTCCGAGAGCCCGAGCTGCGCCGCGTGTGCGCGCACCCACGAGAGCGCCGCCTCGGCCGATTCGCGCATCACGTCGCCGAGCTGGCCCGTGAGCCGCAGGCGCAAACCCTTGCCGCCGGGGCTGTTCGTCGCCTCGATGAAGAGGATGTCGCCGCCGTGCGCCGTGACGGCGAGGCCGACGGCGACGCCAGGCATCGACGTCCGCTCGGCGGTCTCGGGCAGGTGGGGCGGGGCGCCGAGCGCCTCGCCGACGAAGTCGCCGTCGACCTCGACCACCGTCTCGGGGCCGTTCTCGGCGACCTTGCGGGCGCTCTTTCGCATCAACGTCGCGACGAAGCGCTCGAGGTTGCGCACCCCGGCCTCGCGCGTGTACTCGGCCACGACCTTCTGCACCGCCTCGTCGCCCAGGTGGATCTGCGATGCCTCGAGGCCGTGGGCCTCGAGCTGGCGGGGTACGAGATACTTCTCGGCGATCACGAGCTTCTCGGCCTCGGTGTAGCCCGACAGCTCGATCACCTCCATGCGGTCGAGCAGGGCGGCCGGGATCGTCGACAGCGTGTTCGCCGTCGCGATGAAGAGCACGCGCGAGAGGTCGAACGGCGATTCGATGTAGTGATCGCTGAACGTCTTGTTCTGCTCCGGGTCGAGCACTTCGAGCAGCGCGCTCGAGGGGTCGCCGCGGAAGTCGCTGCCGAGCTTGTCGATCTCGTCGAGCAGGAAGATCGGGTTGCGCGAGCCCGCGCGCTTGAGCCCCTGGATGATGCGACCCGGCATCGCGCCGACGTAGGTGCGGCGATGGCCGCGAATCTCGGCCTCGTCGCGCACACCGCCCAGCGATGCGCGCGTGAACTTTCGGCCCATCGAGGTCGCGATCGACTTGCCGAGTGACGTCTTGCCGACACCGGGCGGACCCACGAAGCACAGGATCGGCGCCTTCGATTCGGGCGCGAGCTTGCGCACGGCGAGGAACTCGAGGATGCGCTCCTTCACCTTGTCGAGCCCGTGATGGTCGGCGTCGAGGACCTCGCGCGCACGATGCAGATCGAGCTGGTCGTCGGTCTCGACGCTCCACGGCAGCTCGAGCATCCACTCGAGATAGGTGCGGATCAGGTGACGGTCGGGGGCGTGCTGGGGCAGCGCCGAAAGGCGCTTGAGCTCGCGCTCCGCCTGCTCGTAGGCCTCGTCCGGGAGCTCGGCGGTCTCGAGCTTGTCGCGCAGCTCGTCCACCTCGCGGAAGCCCGCATCGCCCTCGCCGATCTCGGCCTCGATGGCGCGCATGCGGCGGCGCAGCATGCGCTCTCGGCGCTTCTGGTCGACGCCTTCGTCAGTCTCGCTGCGCAGGGCGCGCTGGGTCTCGGCGATCGTCACCTCGCGCTCGAGGTGGCGCGCGACGATCTCGAGCCGCTGCATCGGATCGGTCTCGCGCAGGATCTCGATGTTGTCTTCGAGCGAGAGCGCGAGGTTCGAAGTCAGCATGTCGGCGAGCATGCCGGGGGTCGGCACGTTCGCGATGAACGCCTTCCATTCGTTGGGATAGTCCTCACGCAGATCGATCACCTGCTGGGCGAGCTCGATCGCGCGGTTCCACGGCCCTTCGTCGGCCTGCAGGCTCGCCAGGTCGGGCAGGTAGTCGAGTCGGGCGGTCAGGTGGGGCTCGGTGGCCTCGAGGGCGTCGATGCGCGCGCGACCGATGCCGACCACGAGGGCCTGCTTGCTGTTCTCGCGCGCATCGACGACGCGCAGCACGCGGACGAGGGTGCCGGTCTCGTAGAGGTCGCCGAGGTTCGGGTCCTCAGTGGCGGCCTCCTTCTGGGTCGCGATCAGCATGAAGCCCTGATGCCCGGCGGCCTCGAGGGCCGACAGCGACTTGGGTCGACCGATCGTGAGCGGCACGGTCACGCCGGGGTAGACGACCATGTCGCGCACCGGCAGCAGGGGAACGCTGGCCGGGACGACGAAGCGTTCACCGCTCGCGTCTTCGATCTCGGTGGTGGGCGCGCCAGTCTGCGGGGCAGCCGAGGGGGTCTCGGCGTCGGGGTCTCGGGACCCGTCTTCGGTCATGATGGGCTCGCGTCTCCATCGGGGCGTGCGTCGCGTGCCCCGGGGGCCTGCGGGGCATTCCGCGGTCCGGCGCGGGAAGCTATGCGCGGCCGAGGGTCGGTCAAGCCGGCGAGGCGTTTTCGGGCTCGATCGGGCGCATCGGCAGCATGATGTCGACTTCGGCGGTCTGGAGCCGCCTTTCGCCCTCGGCCAGCAGCTCGAGGCCGAAGGTCAGGACGCCCTGATCCGGTCGGCTGCGGGTGCGCCGCAGTCGGCTCGGTGCGAATCGCACCGACAAGGTGTCCCCCACGCGCGCCGGCGCGACGACCCGCCAGCGGTCCCCCAGGTGTCCGGCGCTGCGCTCGTCGCCGGCCAGGGGCAGCCCCATCAGACCGTCGAGCCACGTCGAGAACGCCAGGCAGAAGCAGAGCATCGGGGGCGCGATGCGCCCCTTGCGCAAGCTCGCTTCGGCAAAGGGCGCGTCGAGATAGAGCGGGTTCAGCTCGCCTGTGAAGCGCACGTACTCGAGCACGTCGGCCTCGGTCAAGGTGCGGATGCGTTCGGTTCCGCGCGGGCCGTGGGCCAGCACGTCTTCCGCGGTCCAGCCCGACGCCGGCGGTGGTTCGGTCGGGATCGGGGCCGCCGGCGCGGGCGCAGCGTCGCCGACGCCCTCGCCCCGCTCGAGCTCGAGCCGCCCCCGCGTCGTGACCCGGCCATCGTCAGCGCGTGCTTCGAAGCTGGTCTGGCCATCGGCCTCGTCCCACTCGAATGAGAGCGTGTCGCCGAAGAAGATCGGCGCAGCGAAGCGCACCTCGAACGCACTCACCTGCGCGGCGGGGTCGCCCCGACCCACGCGATCGGGCGCCCACCGCGTGAGTGCGCCCAGCGCCCACGCTGCGCCCAGCAGGCCATGGGCAAAGCCCCGACCGCCGGGCAGGGTGCGACCGAGCGCGTGGTCGAGGTGGATGCGCGCGTAGTCGGCGGTGAGCTCGCCGAAGCGGGCGACGTCGGCCTCGGTGACGGTGCGGTGCCCGAAGGGCGTGCGCGGATCGGTCGATTGGCTGGGCATCGTCGGGCGGTCGGGCCTCGTCTACGCGGGCCGCGCCCAACGCGGCTCACTTCGATGATGGCGCATGGGGCGGCGCGCGAGTAGCGCCGGCGGCTTCCTTCGGAAGGCACCGCGCGGCGCGCGTGTGCAGCGGGCGCGGCTAATCTCCGCACCCCGAACGAACGACGAGGGGGCGCCATGCACAGGCTCGACCTGACCGATCCGGCCGATTGCGTTTTCGGCAAGATGATGCGCGCCCAGGCGAACGCCTGCGGCGACACCGTCTTCCTGCTCGGCGATGGGGTGCGCATCACCTATGCCGAGGCCGACGCGATGACCGACCGACTCGCGGGCGGCCTCGCGAAGCTCGGCATCGGGCGCGGCGACCGCGTCGCGATCTTGATGGGCAACCGGCCCGAGCTGGTTCTGCTGACGTTCGCGATCAACAAGCTCGGCGCGGTCTGGATCCCGATCTGCACCGACTACAAGGGCGCGTGGCTCGTCGAGACGCTGCAGCGGTCGCGCTACGCGCTGCTCGTGACCGATGGCGACTACTGCGATCGCGTGCTCGCCGAGCGGGCGGCGCTGCCCCAGACCGAGGTCGTCGTGCTGACCGAGGGGAGCCTCCCGGAGAACACCCGCTCGTACGACGAGCTGCTCGAAGCCGACCCGCTCGTGAGCGACTACGCAGAGCTCGCCATGGGGGATACGTGCGCCGTGCTCTGGACTTCGGGCACGACCGGTCGCAGCAAGGGCGTCATGCAGAGCTACAAGAGCTGGATCCGGCCCATCACGAAAGGGGCCTCGCCGCCGTATGCGAGCCGCGACGGGGACGTCGTGTACTGCACGCTGCCGCTCTACCACTCGGGCGCTTGGGTGACGTGCGTGTTGCGGGCTTTCATCGAGGGCATCACGGTCGTGATCGAGTCGCGCTTCTCGGTCTCGCAGTTCTGGGACCGCGTGCGTGAGCTCGGCGTCACGCAGACCTTCCTGCTGGGCGCGATGGGCGTCTTTCTCTGGAATGCGCCCGAGCGCGATGACGATGCCGATCACACGCTGCGCGCGCTGCAGGTCGTACCGATGCCGCCGCAGCTCTGGAAGGCGTTCGAGGCGCGCTTCGGGGTGAAGCTGATCCGGTCGGGCCTGGGGCAGAGCGAGATCCAGCTGGTGATGACGCAGGCCGAAGACCGAGACGACGTACCGACCTATGCGCTCGGGTTCCCGGCCGACGACACCGACGTTCGGCTGTGCGACGACGCCGGGCGCGAAGTCGCGCCCGGCGAGCCCGGCGAGATCTGCATCAAGGCGCTCGATCCGCACGTGCTGTTCAATGGCTACTTCGACGACCCCGGTGCCACCGACGCGGCGTATCGCGATGGCTACTTCCTGACCGGCGACCTCGCGCGTCAAGATCCCGAGACGGGCGCGTACTTCTACGTCGATCGCAAGAAAGACGTGGTGCGCTTCGCGGGACGCAACATCTCGACGCTCGAGGTCGAGAGCGTCGTGCGACGCTGCCCGGGCGTCGCGGACGTCGCCGCCTTCGGAGTGCAGAGCCGCGAGGTCGAGAGCGAGCACGAACTCAAGCTCAACGTCGTACGGGAGCCCGGCGCCGATCTCTCGTCCGAGACGCTGTGTACGTTCATCAACGAGAACGCGCCGTACTACTTCGTCCCGCGCTACGTCGAGTGGGTCGATGCGTTGCCGTACACGCCCACGAACAAGGTGCAGAAGTTCGCCCTGCGCGATGCCGGCGTGACCGCCGCGACCTGGGATCGCCAGGCCGCGGGTTTCGAGGTGCAGCGGTGACGGCCGAAGGGGGCGCCATGCGTGTTCAGCGAAGGGTCGCGATTCTCGGCGCAGGGGTCGCCGGGATCTGTATGGGGATCCGGCTCAAGCAATCGGGGCGCGACGACTTCGTCCTGCTCGAACGCAACGCCGGGGTGGGAGGCACCTGGCACGACAACACCTACCCGGGCTGCGAGTGCGACATCCCGTCGTTCCTCTACTGCTACTCGTTCGAGATCAAGCCCGAGTGGTCGAAGCCCTATGCCACCCAGCCCGAGATCCTCGAGTACCTCGAGTCGTGCGTCGACAAGTACGATCTGACCCCGCACATCCGGTTCGGGTCCGACGTGCGATCGGCTCGGTGGAGCGATGCCGACGCGCGCTGGGCGATCGAGCTCGCGAGCGGCGATCACGTCGAGGCCGAGGTGCTCGTCAGCGGCCTCGGCATGTTCGCGAACCCGAGTTGGCCCGACATCGAGGGGATGGACGCATTCGAGGGCACGCACTTTCACTCGGCCCGCTGGCAGCATGATCACGATCTGGCCGGCGAGCGCGTCGCAGTCATCGGCAGCGCGGCGAGCGCCGTGCAGTTCGTTCCGAAGATCGTCGACGTTGCAGCCCAGGTCGACCTCTATCAGCGCACGGCCAACTGGATCGCGCCGAAAGAAGACGACCCGTACACCGACGAGCAACGCGCGCAGCTGCGAGCGGATCCGAACATCGCGGCCGCGTTTCGCCAGGCGATCTACGACGGCATCGACGCGCACGGGGCGCTGCGCTTCGGCGAAGTCTCCCCCGACATCACGGCTGACTGCCTCGGCAACATTGCGCTCGTCGATGACCCCGAGCTGCGCGCGAAGCTCACGCCCGACTATCCCTGGGGCTGCAAGCGGCCGCTGTTCTCGAACGACTATTACCCGGCCTTCAATCGCCCGAACCTGGCACTGGTGACCGATCCCATCGAGCGTGTCACGGCGACGGGTGTGCGGACGATCGACGGCGCAGAGCGGCCGGCCGACACGATCGTCTACGCCACGGGATTTCGCACGACCGACTACCTCAGCTCGATCGACGTGCGCGGGCGAGGGGGGCTGGCGCTCGCCGACGCGTGGTCGGATGGTGCGATCGCCTACAAGGGCGTCACGACGGCGGGCTTTCCGAACCTCTTCATGCTCTACGGTCCGAACACCAACGCCGACTCGCTGATCCACTCGATCGAGCAGGAGGCCGACTACGCGCTGCGCGCCATCGAGCGCCTCGATCGGGAAGCGCTCGCCTGGATCGACGTTCGACCCGAAGCGATGGCCGCCTACAACGAGGCGCTCCAGCGCGAGATCGCGAAGGTCGAGCCGTGGGGGCAGGGCTGCGGCGACTACTATCGCGCGCCGAGCGGTCGCATCGTGACGCAGTGGCCCGATACGATGTCGGCGTTCACGGCGACGCTCGCCGAGCCCGACGCGGATGCGTACGAGGTGGCGCCGCTCGGCCCATGAGGGGGCGTGGTCTGCAGATCAGGACTGGAGAGGGGATGGTGCCCGGGACTGGAGTCGAACCAGCACGTCCTTGCGAACACTAGAACCTGAATCTAGCGCGTCTACCAATTCCGCCACCCGGGCACGGCGGGCCGGGAACTTACGGCGACGTGGCAGCCCCGTCAACGCGTCGTCGGTCGCCGCCTGAGGTTGCGACTCGGCCGAGGTCGCGCCGTCGGTTGGCCGACACGCGTCGCCGTCGAGGCGAACGTCTGCGAAGCTCCGCGCGATGGCGCGCAGGGCGAGAGGCAAGCAGGGCGGAGGGGCGCGCAAGCGCGGCGGGGGGCGTCGCCGCTCGGCGGGCAAGCCGGCCAAGGGTGCTGCCCTCGCGACGCGCATCGTCGATCTGCTCGAGGCCAGCGCGCGCGGTCGTCCGGTGCACGTTCGCACCCTCGCGCGCCAGCTCGGTCTGCACGGCGGCGCCCAGCGTCGGCTCACGCGCCAGCTCGATGAGCTGGTGCGGTCGGGCCGCATCGTCGAAGCGGGCCAGGGACGATACGCCCGGCCGCGTCGCGACGGCCGCATCGAGGGCCAGGTCGTGCGCCTGCACGGTGAGCGCGGCCGAGACGACGGCGCCACGGTGAGCGAGGGAAACGGTCGGACGTGGCGGGTGCCCCGCGCCGGTGAGGCCGGGGTCGGCGACCGCGTGGTGCTGCAGCCGATCGGCGACGTCGACGCCGGTCGCGCCGAGATCGTGCAGGTCGTCGGCGGCCGGCGCGATCGCATGGTCGGCATCCTCGAGCGAGGGCACGGCGCGGCCGAGGTGACGCCGTACCGGGACGACGCGCGCTGGCGGGTGCGCGTGCCCGAGAAGCAGCTGGCCGGCGCACGCCCGGGTGAGGTCGTGGCGGTGGAGATCGAGCCGGCTTCTTCGCCTTCGCGGCGCGGTCGCGGCCACGCGGGTCGGAGCTGGCCCAGCGGTCGCGTCGTCGACCGTTTCGGGCACCCCGGCGAACCCGAGGCAGACTTTCGCGCGGTGGCCTGGCACCGTCGGCTGCCGATCGCGTTTCCCGAGCGGGTCGAGACCGAGCTCGACGGCTTGCCCGACGATCTGTCGAAGCGGGCCCTCGACGGGCGACTCGATCTACGCGACCGCGCCTTCGTCACGATCGATCCGGCGACGGCGCGCGATCACGATGACGCGGTGTTCGTCGAGCCGGGCGCGCGACGTGGCGACGACACCCTGTGGGTCGCGATCGCGGACGTCGCCCACTACGTGCGACCCGGGACCGCGCTCGACCGGGAGGCCGAGCGGCGCGGCAACAGTGTGTACTTCCCCGATCGCGCGATCCCGATGCTGCCCGAGCGGCTCTCGAGCGACCTCTGCTCGCTTCGGCCCGGCGTCGACCGCCTGGCGATGGTCGTCAAGCTGCAGGTCGATGGGGCGGGCCGTGTGAAGCGGCCCGAGTTCTTCGAGGCCGTGATCCGCAGTCATGCGAAACTCGCGTACGAAGACGCCTGGGCCGTGCTCGAGGGGCGACCGCCCGAGGGTCTCGAGGCCGAGATCGTCGCCGGGGTCGAGCGGCTCGGCGCCGTCGCGAAGCGGCTTCGACAGCGGCGTCAGGCCGAGGGGAGCCTCGACTTCGAGCTGCCCGAGCCGGTCGTCGATCTCGACGACCGCGGTCGCGTGCGCGACATCCGTCGCTTCGAACGCACCGACGCCCACCGCGGGATCGAAGACGCGATGCTGGCGGCGAACCGCGCGGTCGCCCAGATGCTCACGGGCGCGGGGCGCGCCACGATCCACCGTGTGCACGAGCCGCCGGCCGACGAGGACATCGACGACCTGGCGGCGCTCTTCCTGCGCGTCGGACTCCTCGACGCCGTCCCGGCGCAGCTCGACACCCGCGCACTGCAGGCCGTGCTCGACGAGGCGCGCGGGCACCGTGAAGAGCGCCTCGTACACATGCTGACGCTGCGCGCGATGAAGCAGGCCCGCTACGCCGAGACGCCGCTCGGGCACTTCGCGCTCGCGTTCGATGACTACCTGCACTTCACATCCCCGATTCGGCGCTATGCGGATCTCGTCGTGCATCGCGCGCTGAAGGCGAAGCTCGCGCGGCGTGCGCCGGGGCCCGAAGGCGTGCTCGCGCACCTCGCCACGCGGCTCTCGGCCCTCGAGCGGCGCGCCGTGGCGGCTGAGCGTGACATGCTCGACCTCAAGAAGGCCGCGCTCATGGCCCGGCATCTCGGCGAGGATTTCGAAGGCATCGTGACGGGCGCAGGCGAGCAGGGGGTCTACGTCACCCTCGATCACCCCTTCGTCGAAGGGCTGATCCCGGCCCGCGCGTTGCCCCTCGGAAGTGACTTCGACGCGGCGACGCACCGCTGGGTCGACCGCCAGGGCGGGCCGAGTCTCGGGCTCGGGAAACGTATTGAAGTTCGGGTGGTTTCGGTGGATCAGCTGAGAGGCTGGGTGAATTTTGCGCTGACGGGCGAGCTCGAGCGGGATCGGGCCGCCGCCCTCAGTCCGGCGCGTCGTCGAGGGCGGCGAGCTCGTCGTTGAGTCGCTCCCAGTCGCGGTAGCGCGCGTCCACGTCGGCCTGCGCGGCCTGCTGCTCGGCCTGCACCTCGAGCAGCCGCTCGGCATTCGCGTAGACCTCGGGATCGGCGAGTCGGTAGCCGACCGCTTCGAGCGCCTCCTCGGCCGTCTGGATCTCGGCTTCGAGCTTCTCGATCCGGCGCTTCACCCGGTCTCGAGCCTTCGATCGCTCGCGCGCGCGCTGACGCTCTTCCTTGGTCGGCTTCGGCTGGGTCTGCTTGGACTGAGTCGAGGCCGGCGGCTGCGACGAAGGGGGGCGCTTCGCGCTCGGGGTCGTGCCGGCATCAGCCGCTGCACCCAGCCCGGCCTTGGCCGGGGTCGTCGCGGCGCCCTTCGTGGCCGGGGTCGGCCGGGGTGCCGTCTGCGCGGCCTCTCGGGCGGCCTTGCGCGCGAGGTACTCGTCGTAGTTGCCGAGGTGCGACTCGACGTGGCCGGGCAGCACCTCGAGCACGCGCGTCGCGAGCGTGTTGATGAAGTCGCGGTCGTGGGACACGAGCACGAGCGTGCCGGCGTAGCTCGCCAGCGCCTGCTCGAGCACCTCGCGTGAGCGCAGGTCGAGGTGGTTCGTCGGCTCGTCGAGCACGAGCAGATTGGCCGGGCGCAGCAGCATCTTCGCGAGCGCGACCCGCGCCTTCTCGCCGCCCGAGAGGACGGCGACCTTCTTGTCGACGTCGTCGCCGGTGAAAAGAAATGCGCCGAGGTGACTGCGCAGACGCGGACCGTCGTCGATCGTCGCGCTGCGGCTCACCTCGTCGAGGATCGACGACTTCTGGTCGAGGCTCTCGAGCTGGTGCTGGGCAAAGAAACCGACCTCGACGTTGTGTCCGGGCAACCGCTCGCCGGCGTCGGGCTCGAGTGCGCCGGCGATCATCCGCAGCAGCGTCGACTTGCCGGCGCCGTTCGGGCCGACCAGCGCGAGCCGCTCGCCGCGCTGCACGGTGAGCGACAGATCGGTGTAGACGACATTGTCGTCGTAGGCCTTCGAGACCCCGTCGAGCTCCATCACCTGCTGGCCGCTGCGCGGCGGTTCGGGGATGCGCATGCGCATCACGCGCTCGTTCTGCTCGGGGACTTCGATGCGTTCGATGCGTTCGAGGGCCTTGATGCGGCTCTGCGCCTGTTTGGCCTTGGTCGACTTCGCGCGAAAGCGCTCGACGAAGCGCTCCATCTGCGCGATCTCGCGATCCTGGTTCGCCTTGCGAGCGCGCAGCTGCTCGAGCCGCTCGGCGCGCAGCTGTAGGTGCCGCTCGAAGCCGGCCTCGTCGACCTCGGCGTTCCCGAGGCCATCGAAATCGATGATGCGATTGGCGTGGCGCCGAAGGAAGGAGCGGTCGTGCGACACCACGATGATCGCGCCCGGCAGGTCGGTGATGGCCTCTTCGAACCACTCGATGGCGGGCAGGTCGAGGTGGTTCGTGGGCTCATCGAGCAGCAACACGTCGGGCCGCGACAGGAAGAGCTTGGCCAGCTCGACCCGCATCAGCCAGCCGCCGCTGAACGACGAGAGCGGCGCGTCGAAGTCGGTCTGTGCGAAGCCGAGACCCGCGAGCACGCGCGCCACCTCGGCATCGCGCTCGAACCCGCCGCCCTGGCTGTACTCGGTGCTGATGCGGTCGTAGCGGTCAGCGACGTCGGCGGGCACGTGCCCTTCGCTCTCGGCCATGCGCGCCTCGAGCGCTCGCATCTCGGCCTCGAGGGCATCGAAGTGCGCGAGCGCCGAAGCTGCCTCCTCGAAGACCGACGCATTCGAGGTCGGGTCGATCTCTTGCTTGAGCAGGCCGACGCGTACGCCCCGGCTGCGGTCGCAGCGCCCAGCGTCGGCGGTGTCGTCGCCGGCGAGGATCCGCAGCAGGGTCGACTTGCCGGCGCCATTCGGTCCGACGAGGCCGATGCGGTCGCCGGGGCGCACGACGACCGTGAGCCCTTCGAAGAGCACGCGTCCGCCGATGCGGCGTGCCAGCTGGTCGGTCTGGATCAACACGGGGCGGGAATCTACGGGTCCGGCTCGCGATGGTCCAATGGGGAGTGAGCCGGAGCCGGTTGCGTTTGCGGCGCGCCGGCCGGGTCGCCTCACTCGTCGAGGCGGCGCCTGCGCACGCGGCGATGGGACGGGATCGGCGGGCGGGCCGACAGGATGAATGCGCCGCCGCAGTAGGCGAGACCCGTGCGCGCAGCCTCCTGATCCCAGGCGATGAACGCCCCGAGCAGGGCGAGCCCGGCGCCGCAGGCCAGCCCTGCGACATCGAGCCGCAGCTCGGCGCGGGCCCCGATCATCGGCGACGTCGAGAGCCGACGCAGGATGACGCAGCCGAGGCCGAGCGCGATGGCGGCGAAGGTCGTCGACTGTGACAGTGCCGGTTCGGTGTCGGCGAAGCCCGAAACGGCGGCCGCGACGGCCGACACTGCGATCGCGCCCAGGAACGTGCGGTGGATCTGGCGGTGCAGCCCGTCGAGCGAACTCGGCTCGCTGCCGGCCGTCGCGTCGGGTCGGGTCGGGGCTTCGGGCATGACCGCTGAATCCTCTCGGACGCGGCTTCGCGCGCCGGGTGGCTGGCTCCATTGCTGCCGCTGCGGGCTTCGGGCATTCTCGACCCGAGTATGCGCTTTTCTCTGCAGGTCTACTACGCGGTGAGCGGCGTCTTCGACGTCGCGTACAACGGCTTCGAGAAGCCCGTGCAGGTGCGCGTGATCGGCGAACGCCAGGGCATTCCGACGCGCTATCTCGAGCAGATCTTCCAGCGGCTGCGGCGCGCGCGCATCGTGAAGGGCAAGCGAGGACCGGGCGGTGGCTACGTCCTCGCTCGCGATCCTGCCGAGATTACGCTGCTCGAGATCGTCGAGGCCGTCGAGGGCCCGCTCGTGACGGGCGCAGCGCCCAACGAAGCGGGCCGCGTCGTAGACGACGCCGCGGCCGACGAAGCGGCGCGGGTCGATGTCGACCCGGCCACCGATCAGGCTGCGGCCCACCGGCCCGACTTCATCTGGCCGGTGCTCGGTCGCCGCTTCGCCGATTGCCTCGAAGACGTGACCGTCGCCGAGCTGTGCCGTGTCGCTGCGCGCGAGGCGGTGCCCCGGGCGAGCCACGACGCGTACAGCTACGAGATCTGAGCCGGCGTTCGCGGCGCCGCATGGGACGAGACCTGAGTCGGCGCAGGCGCCGCCGCGGGGCGCGCACGCCGCCGCATGGTGCGCTCGGCGCCGCATGGTGCGCTCGGCGCCGCATGGTGCGCTCGGCGCAGGACAGCGCTCGGGTGCAGCCATCCGGGGCTCGCCATCGTTTCGGTTCTCTCGTAGACTCCGTCGGCAGTGCCCCCGGAGGGCATGCAGGGTGGGCTTCGGAATGGCGGCGTCGAGACTGCCACCGCACCGGAGCGGGCCGCACGCGATCGCGCACCTGTCGATCGGCAGCGGCTGCCGCAGCCGAGCGCCGGGGGCGGCTTCCGCCCGACCTCGAATCGTGAGCGATGGACCATGGGCCGCAGCATCGAGCTGAACCCCAGCCTGGCCCCCGCGATCATCCCGGGGCGGATCATGATGGAGCTGTACGCCCACGCGCGCGATGCCGCGCCCGAAGAGTGCTGTGGATTGATTACGGGGACCGAGGCGAATCCGTTCACCACGGTGCACCGCATCACGAACACGATGACGAAGATGCATGCCCAGGATCCGGTCGCCTTTCCGCGCGACAACCACCAGGCCTTCTACATGAACGAGGCCGAGGTGATCGAGGTCGCGCGCAGTGCCGAAGAGAACGGCCGCGGCGTGACGACCGCGTATCACTCGCACGTGGGCAGCGACGTCTATCTGAGCGACGACGATGTGGCGTTCGCCGAGCACCCGCTCTTCCCGTTCCCGGGCGTCGCGCAGATCGTCGTGTCGGTGCTCGGTGAGGCCGTCGAGGGCGCCGGTCTCTTCTTGTTCGATCCGAAGCGCGGCGAGTTCGATCGCAACGGCGGGCGCGTGATCGAGGTCGCCGACGAATGATCCGCCGCTGGGTTCGCAGCATCGGCGCGCTCGCGCTCGCGAGCGGCGTCCTGACCGGGATCGGCTGCGCGAGCTCGATGGGCGGGCTCTCGCTCGACGAGGTCAGCGACTCGCCGATTGCCTTCGTGCACTGGAGTCCCGAGGACGCGCGGCGTCGCCAGGAGCTGATCGAAGAGTCGCGATCCGGACGCAGCTCGGCCTCACCAAGTCGCATCGGCGTGGCGACGGCCGAAGGGCTGGCATCGCTCTTCGGCCGCGACCCGGCGTCGGCCGAAGGGCTCGGTCGGTTTCCCGGGCGCGTGACGTTGCTGAACCCGCGCACCGGTGAGCTGACCCGCTTCGAGGGCGCGCCCGTGAACGCGCGCCCGCTCGCCTGGTCGCCCGATCGCCGCCGGCTGCTCTTCACCAGTGGTCACCTCGAGCGCGGGTTCCAGATCTACGAATACGATCTCGACGAGGCCGAGCTGAGGGCGGTCACGCGCGGTCCCCGCATGCACCTCGAGGCCGACTACGACCATGCGGGCGCGATGGTGATCACGTTCGTCGAGCAGCGCGCGGGCCGCACGTCTGCGGGCATGGTGGTGACCGACGACCATGGGGCGCACCCCGAACCGGTGGTCGACGCCGCCTACCCGTCGGGGCCACGCTTCGCGCCCGACGGCAAGCAGGTGGTCTACGTCCGGGCGGTCAATCGGCCGCCCCGCACGGGCCAGCAGCGCGACCTGTCGACCATCGTCTCGCAGCCGCCGCGGCTCGGCCCCGAGCCGGTGGTGCTCGCACGGGGGCGAGAGCCCGCCTTTCTGCCCGACGGCTCGGGGCTCGTCTTCACGACGGAGACCCCGGAAGGCTGGCGGCTCATGCGCATGCGGATCGAGGGGGGCGGTCGGGCCCGGCTCGGCAGCTCGATTCGCGACGAGCGAAACCCCGCGGTCTCCCCCGACGGGCGCCACGTGGTCTACATCTCGCCCGGCGACGACGGCATCGAACGACTCTACATCCGCAGGATCGATGGCAGTGGCGATCGGATCCTGCTCGGGGAAGGGGGCGCCGCCTGGCCGGTCTGGTGACCGGCCGAGACCGATTTCGAGCCGCCCGCGATGGCCGGGCGGCGACCTGGCGAGGGATTGGCCCTCGCGACGACGATTCAACCACCGAGGCAGCGACCGCGCCTCGACAGTGCCTCGGACGAGCGAGGTAGAGAGAAGTCAAGATGAGTACGAAAGTGGCATCCGATCTGGTTCCCGTTCACGGCGGTCTCGCCGAGCCCGTCGACCGGGTCGTCCCGCTGAGCGAGCGGGCGGCCTTCCTCGCCGAGGCCGAGCAGCTGCCTCGCGTGGCGGTCACCGCCGCCGACCTGTCGACCGTCTACCGCATCGCCGACGGGGCGCTGTCGCCCCTCGAAGGCCCGATGTACGCGAACGCCTGGAACCGCAGCCTCGACGACGGCGCGATCGAGTTCGAAGGCAAGCTCTACGCATGGACCATCCCGCTGGCCCTGCCGGTCACGGACGAAGAGGCCGCACAGCTGCCCGCCGGGAGCTCGGCGGCGATCGTCAACGAGGCCGGTGACATCATCGCCATCGTCTCCGACGTCGAGGTCTACCCGTGGGACAAGGCCAAGTACGTGAAGAGCGTCTACGGCACCGATCGCATGGATCACCCGGGCGGCCGCATGGTCGAGAACGATCCGCGCAGCCAGCTGATCGGTGGCTACCTGCGCGCGCTGCCGCAGCCGGTGAACCCCGAGTACGGCGAGTACATGCTCTCGCCGCGCATGGTGCGCGCCCTGATTCGTGATCGGAAGTGGGAGCGCGCGCTCGCGTTCCAGACGCGCAACCCGCTGCACCGCGCCCACGAGTATGCGCTCGTGTACGGCGTCGAGTCGCTGACGGCGGCGGGGCACTTCACGGGCGCGGTGCTGAACCCGCTCGTCGGTGAGCTCAAGGGGGACGACGTTCCCGCGACGACTCGCATGGCCTGCTACCACGCGTTGAAAGAGAAGGCGCTGCTCGGCCAGGGTGACAAGGACGAGGCGATCTGGGACAAGGCCGGCTACGACATCAGCGAAATCTTCGAGCTGATCGGTCTCGACATCAAGATGTTCTACGGCGGCCCCAAGGAGGCGGTGATGCACGGCATCTATCGTCAGAACTACGGGTTCAGTGACATCGTGATCGGCCGCAAGCACGCCGACGCCCCGTTCGAAGACGGCGAGGCCATCTGGGGCGACTTCGATGCGCACGAGATCTTCGACAACCTCGCGGGCGAGCTGCACATCCAGCCCTGCAAGGTCGGCTTTGCGGCCTACTACGAGTCGCTCGGTCGCGTCGATCTCACCGAGCGCCACCCCGACGAGAAGCCGTTCTCGATCAGCGGCACGAAGGTGCGTGAGCAGCTCAAGGGCGGCGATCGCCCCGACGAGCGCATCATGCGCCCCGAGACCTCGGACATCCTGATCGAGGCGTACAAGAGCTGAGCCGGACCGGGCGGGCGCGCATCGAGCGCCCGCCCGGTCCTTTCGCTCGAGAGAGGCCGCGATGCAAATCGGTGTGCCGAAGGAGACACGCGATCGCGAGGCGCGGGTCGGGGTCGTCCCCGACGGCGTGCGCAGCCTCGTGGCCGGGGGCCACGAGGTGGTGATCGAGACCGGCGCCGGGCTCGGCAGCGGGTTCGACGACGCGGCGTACCACGATGCGGGCGCGCAGATCGTCGATCCGGACGCAGCCTGGCAGGCCCCCCTCGTCGTCAAGGTGAAGGATCCGAATCTCGACGAGGTCGAGCGCCTGCAGCGCGGGCAGGTGCTCTTCACGTACCTGCATCTCGCCGCCAACCGTGAGCTGACCGTCTCGCTCCAGGCGAGCGGCGTGGCGGCGATCGCGTACGAGACGGTCCAACAGCCAGACGGCGCGTTTCCGATCCTGGCACCGATGAGCGAGGTCGCGGGTCGACTCGCGGGACAGATTGGCGCCAACCTGCTGCGCGCCGATCAAGGCGGCAAGGGACTGCTGCTCGGCGGCGTGCCCGGAGTGCCGCGCGGGCGCGTGACGGTGCTCGGCGCCGGCATCGTGGGCATCAACGCATTGCGCGTCGCGCACGCCCTCGGTGCCGAAGTCGACGTGTTCGACGTCGATCTCAAGCGCCTGACGTACGTCTACGATCTGTTTCGCGGTGAGCTGAACACCCTCTACTCGAATCCGACCAACATCGAACGTTCGGTGAAGACGAGCGACCTGGTGATCGGCGCGGTCTACACCCATGGCCGTCGCGCGCCGACCCTGGTCGACGAACGCATGATCGAGGCGATGGAGCCGGGCTCGGTCGTCGTCGACGTCGCGGTCGATCAAGGCGGCTGCATCGAGACGATCCACCCCACGACGCATTCGAATCCGACCTACCGCGTGCATGACGTCGTGCACTATGGCGTGGCGAACATGCCGGGTGCCGTACCGCGCACGTCGACCTTCGCGCTGACCAACACGACGCTGCCCTATGTGCACGCGCTGGCGGGCGAGGGCCTCGAGTCGGCGCTTCGCGACGACGCGGCACTGGCCCGGGGGCTCAATGTGTGGGACGGCCGCATCCACTGTGAGGGCGTGGCCGACGCGTTCGGTCTCGAGTACGTGCCCGCCGAGACGCTGCTCGGCTGAGGCGGCACGGCCGGGCCCGGGCGCTCGTCTAGACCATGACGATGCGGCGTTCGCTCGCGCGTTCTTCGAGCGCGACGCCGTCCATCTCGTTCGGTCCGTTCTCGGTGAAGCCGAACGCGAGAACGATGCGCGCGGCGTCGGCCGGTGTGTCCTGCTGCATCACGCGCTCGCTCGCGGCGTGTGCCAACCTGCGCACGTGGGCCCCGGCGTCGGGATGCGGCTCGGGGAGCAGCAGGCCGAAGCGGTGGTCGTCGAGCCGGACCATCGCATCGAAGCTGCGCAGCTCGAGCTCGAGTGCGGACTCGATCCGCCTCATGGCTTCGTCGATATGCTCCGGGCCGGCATCGCGGAGCGGCTGCGGATCGTCGATCGAGCAGATCGCCAGCGCCAACGCGCCCGGCCGACTCGATGCACGGGCCAGCTCCTGGGCGATGCGTTCACGCCATCTGATCAGCGCATCGTCGGCCGCGTCGGTCGGCTGCCAGACCTGACCGAGCGCGCGCTCGAGGTTGCCGATGAAGTGGGAGAACACCTGGAGGTCGTCCTCGTTGAACCGGCCCGAGAAGAAGGATTCGGCCGCGAGCTTCTCGTAGATCGCGATCGTGCCCACGATGCGCCCCGAGATCTTGAGGGGCGAAGACATCATCGAAGCGACCGGACCCGCCCATGCGCCGAGCTTCGGGTGACCGGGCAGGTCACGCACGAGCTGCATCGTCCGGCGCCGGATCGTCTCGATGGTCGCGGCCTTGTCGAGGGCGAACAGTGCGTACTGGGCGTCTTCGTCGGCGCTGCCGACGTAGGCGTCGATGCGGAAGCGTCGGCTCGCCGGATCCTCGAGACGCACGACCACGTGCTCGGCGCCCAGCAGCATCGACAGCGAGGCGCTCGCCGCGTGCGCGATGGTCTCGCGCTCGGTGTGATCGAGCAGCCGCGTCCCCGCCTCGTGCGCGGCGCTGACGCGCAGGGCGTGGGCCGTAGCGCGGGCCTCGCGGCGTGTCCGAGCGACGCCGTCCGCGATGACGGCGGCGACTTCGAGCAGGTTCGCCTCGAGCTCGTCGGGGTCGCCCGTCAGGTGTCCGACCTGAACGGCGAGGACGCCCTCGGTGCGGCCTTCGTGCGGCAGGGGCAGGGCGGCGTAGCGCAGGCGACCGTCTTCGTTGCGCAGCAGAATGGCTTCGCCCGTGCGCGCGGCTTCGCCGTCGAGGCCGTGGCCCCGCTCGACGGCCGTGCGCGCGCCGGCGTGACCGCCAGGCAGCGAGCTCGCTGCAAGCGCAAAGGGGCCGTCGTCCGACGCGTCGTCGGGCAGATACAGGGTGGCGATGCCGTCGCCGAGTCGGCGGGCCACGACGCGGCAGATCGCAGCGAGCCGCTCGGGCAGGGGATCGGGGCCGGCGAGCAGCGCGTGCACCTCGCGCGTCGCGGCGTAGCGGGCGGCCTGAGCGCGTAGCTCGGCGTGGGCCTGCACGCGCTGGATGATCGCCGCGTCGAGCGCGGCCAGCTCCTCCATGAACGCGAGGTCGTGCTCGTCGAACACATCGGCGCGCGTGTGATGATGCAGGTTGAGCACGCCGAGGACGCGGCCGTCGTGGACCAGCGGGACGCAGAGCGCCGATGCGACGTCGACACGCTCCCGCACGATGCGGTAGCGCTCGGCGTCGGCGCGGCCCGCGACGATCATCGGCCGAGCCTCGGCGGCGACCTGGCCGGCGATGCCGTCGCCCAGCGGCACGCGGATCTTCGACCACAGCTCGGGCTCGACGCCGAAGGCGACCTGAATGAAGAGTTCGTCGCGCTCGGGGCCCAGCAGCATCAGCGAACCACCCGATGCGCCGGTCACGGCCACCGCGATCTCGAGCATCCGCGCGAAGAGCTCCTTGCCGTCGACGGTGAGATCGACGCTCCGCACGATCTCGCCGAGCACATCGAGCAGCTCGGTCTTGCGGTCGCCGGGCTGCGGGCCATGCGACCAGAGCAGGCGCGCCGTCTGGGGCGAGAGGATCTGGGGACCCTCCGCGCCCGAGCCCGAGAGGCGCTCGCGCAGCGCCGGCAGATGCCCCTCGTCGATGACGACATCGAGGGGCGGGTCGGCGGCGAACTCGTCCCAGCGTGAGCAGATCAGCGGGCGGCAGCGCTCGAGCAGGGCGACGTCGACACCCGCGAGCGCCTCGGTGGCCCGGTCGTGATCCTCGTCGTACAGCCGGACCCACTCGAGGTCGGGGTTCTCGAAGAGCTGCTGCAGCAGGCGCGCCGACTGGGGGCCGACGCCGTGAAGTCCGACGCGCCGGCGAGTCATGTGGTCTCGTCCTCGAGCAGGGGATCGAGCTGCACGGTGAGCGCCACCGTGAGGGTCTCCCCGTCGTCGTTTCCGAGTACGAGCGGCACCTTGACGCCGCGGTCTCCGGCCCGCTCGGCCACGCCGACGGATACGACGCGGAGGTCGGCGCCGAAGCGCGCGCCCGGTGCCGGCTTCTCCGAGGCGAGCTCGGACCAGGGGCGATCGAATGCGTTCTCGGTCGCACTCGCGGCCGCGTCGGCGGCGTCGGCCTCGGCGACACCGGCGCCTTCGCTCAGGATCGCGGCCTCCATGACGCTGCGTGGATCGCTTGCCGGCGGCGCGCCCACCGGCTCGGCCTCGAGCAGCACTTCCGCGCTCCCCGGCAGGTCGAGGTCGACCACCGTCTCGGCGATCGGCTCGAGCGTCGCGGGCTCGGCCGTGCCGTCCATCGCGAGCGGTGTGCCCGGATCCATCAACGAGTCGTCAGCGGCGGCAGCGACCGGGGTCGGCGTCGCCTTGGGGCTGGGCGTGGGGCTGGGTGTCGGCGGGGTCACCGGCTTGGCCGTGGGCGTGGGCGTGGGCGTGGTCGTGGGCGTGGCCGGCGGCGGGGGCGGGGCCGCAGGCGTCGCAGCCTCGGCGGTTCGCCCTTCGCGAAGCGCGCGGACCACGCTCTTCGAGATCGTGGACAAGACCTGGAGCACGCCCTGGCCCTGATGCGCCGTGGTCTCGAATACGGGCGCCGAACCGAAGCCGAGCCGCTTGTGGAGCGCTTCGGTCTCGTAGGGGTCGCCGAGGTCGCTCTTGTTGTACTGCACGACGAACGGGATCTCTGCGAGCGAGCGACCGTACGCGCCAAGGCTGTCGCGCAGCTCGTCCACCGACGAGGCGTTCTCTTCGGCACGTGCGGGATCGGCATCGATCACGATCACGACGCCATCGACGCGATCGAGGAGCTGCTTGCGTGTCGCTGCGTGCTCGGGACCACCGGGGACGGCGACGATCTGCAGCTGCGTGCGCGCGCCCTGGACGTTGCCAAGGGCAATGGGCAGCTCGTCGTAGACGACGGTGGGGTCGAGTCGAGTCGGCACGCGTTTCAGCTCGCCACGATGGTCCGGGCGCAGCTTGGCGTGAATCGTCTCGATGCAGGCGGTCTTGCCGCCGCCTTCGACGCCCCAGTAGACGATGCGCGCGTTGACCTCGCCTGCGTCCGCTGTGCCTGCCATCCCGATTTCCCCCCTGCGTCGATCTGCAGTCGACCCGGGCGGGGTGCGGCACGTCGTGCGCGGCACCCCCCGAGCCAGCGTCCGCTAGATCTTGCCCTTTTTCTGCAGGATTCGCCGGGCGTGGGTGGAGATCTGCGTCGAGACGTCCTTGCTCTTCATCAGCGAACGCAGCTCTTTGTCCTGGAGGTAGTTGATGAACTTGACGGCCTGGGGCGTCGGGGTCTTGGGGTTCATCACCAGGGCCAGCTTGATCTGATAGCTCTTGGTCCAATCGCGATTGAAGCTGATCAGCCGCAGGATCTCGTCGCTCACGCCGCGCGAGTTGGCGATGGCGACGATCTCGGTCTCGGTGATCTTCGGGCTGCCGAGCACCGACGTCGCGACGATCTTGTTCCGATCCTTGATGAGCAGCGAGCGCGCCTCCTTGCCGCCCACGCGTGCGAGCTTGATCTTCTGCATCACGCTCATCTTCTGGACCGCAGCGAACAGGTTGCCCTCGAGCGCTTCGTCGTCGAGCTCGTCTTCGCTGGCGAGGAGCTTCGCAATCTCGGGGTTCTCGTCGCCGAGGAACGCGAGGACGGCCTGCTCGGCCGCCTCTGCGCTCAGTACTTCCTCGCTCGCCTCGTCTTCGTCCTCGTGATCGAGCCCGAGGAACGTGAGGATGCGCTCGATGACGGCGCGACCCGTGAGCGGATTGGCGCCGAGGGCATCGACGATCTCTTCGCAGCGCAGCATCCGCTGCTGGTTGTTGCTCACGACGTCGACCACCCGGCGCAGCGGCAGGCTGGCGAGGAACGCGATCGTCGCATCGTCGGTCGCCGCATTGAGCGCGAGCTTCTCGCAGTGCCCCTCGTTCTCGCGGTGGACGCGCGCGAGGTACGAGAGCAGCAGGGGATGCGACGGACCGACGAGCACGGGCTCGAGGACGTGCTCGGGTAGGTTGTCGAGGCTCGCACGCGCCGTCGACTTGACCTCGGCGTCGGCGTCGTGGGAGAGAGCGAAGAGCACGGTGGCCAGATCGATCGGCTCGAGGGGCAGGGCACCGCGTGCAGCCATCCGCCGGGCCTCGATCGGGGCGTCGCGTCGGGCGTACTTCTCAGCCTGGGGCGAGAGGGTGAGCTTGACGCGAGTCTTGGGGGCCTCTTCGGACACGTCGGGCTGCGCTCCTGGCGGATGGGTGCGGTGAGGCGCGAAGGGCACGCCTCCGATTGGCACATCGGCCGAAACGGGCATGAGATTGAGACGGAAGTTGCGCGCTCGCGAAGCGGCACGAGGTGGCCCTGAGCGGCCCTGAGCGGCTCTGTGCGCGGGGAGAGGCCGTGGGGCGCCCGCCGACCGCGCGGCGGCTAGCGGTTCTTCTCGAAGAGGATCCGCAGCCCCTCGAGCGTCAGGAACGGCGCCACGTTCTCGATCGAAGAGGTCTCGTTCGCGATGCGGCGGGCCAGCCCGCCGGTGGCGATCACCTTGGCGTCGCCGCCGATCTCGGGGCGGATCCGCTCGACCATCGCGTCGACGAGCCCGGCGTAGCCGTAGAGCAGTCCGCTCTGCAGCGCGCCCGTCGTCGTCTTGCCGATCACGCTCTTGGGACGGGCGATCTCGACCCGGTGCAGCTTCGAAGCGCGCTCGAAGAGGGCCTCCATCGAGATGTGGATCCCCGGGCAGATCACCCCGCCCAGGTACTCACCCTTCTCTGAGACACAATCGAACGTCGTGGCCGTGCCGAAGTCGACGGCGATGATCGGACCGCCGTAGAGCTCGAAGGCCGCCACCGAGTTCACGATGCGGTCTGCGCCGACCTCGTGGGGGTTCTCGTACCGGACGGGCATCCCGGTGCGCATCCCCGGGCCGACGACCTGCGGCGGCTTGCCGAAGAGCTTGGTGCAGACGCGCTCCCAGACCGGCACGACGGGCGGGACCACGCTCGACACGATGATGTCGGTCACGTCCGCGACCGACCGATCCTCGTGGTCGAACAGGGCGTGAAGCGTGATCGACAGCTCGTCGGACGTCTGCTCGCGGTGGGTCGAGACGCGCCAGTGATGCGAGAGGTCGACCTCCTCTCCCTCGTAGTCGAAGACGCCGAGCGTCACGTTGGTGTTGCCGATATCGATAACGAGCAGCGTCGGGTCGCTCACGCGAAGGGCCTTTCGGGCGGGACGGAGATCAGGCGAAGGCCGGCGGCGACGCCCGCGCCGCCGTGGGCTGCGCGGCCGCGCGAGGCCGGTCTCGGTGTCGGGCGATGCCTGGGCGGGGTCGCTGCGCGGCGCCGGTTCGCTCGCGTGCTCGACCGCCCATCGGGAGCGTACCGCGCCTGCGCGAGACGTGAGGCGGGCGCGTCATCGGGGCCGCCCGCTTTCGCGCGCTTCGCGGCGGGCGCCCCTCACGCCTCGGCCTCGTCGGGTTTCACCACCGTCACGTCGCCCGCGAGCACGCGCGTGAGCCGGCCGGCTTCGTCTTCGAGCTCGAGCGCGCCGTCGTCGGCGAGGCCGCGCACGACGCCGGCCGTCACCTCGCCGTCGCGGGTGCCGACCCCCCGCACCTCGACGCGCTGGCCGGGCATGCGAAATCGGCGGTCGAAGCGGGGGCGCAGGGCGTCGAAGCCGCCCTGTTCGTGGGTCTCGAGCGCATCCTCGAGCGTGTCGAAGAGACGGCGGGTGAAGGCCGCCCGGTCGACGGTGTCGCCGGTGTGCGAGCGCAGGCTCGTGGCGAGGTGCCGGAACTCGTCCGGAAACACGTCGCGTTCGACGTTCAGGTTGACGCCGATGCCCATGACCACGAAGTCCACCCGAGTCTCTTCGGCAGCGAGCTCGAGCAGGATGCCGGATGTCTTGAGACCCTC
The DNA here is from genome assembly GCA_965250285.1 of Myxococcota bacterium. GTDB lineage: Bacteria > Myxococcota_A > UBA9160 > UBA9160 > UBA4427 > CAYYSY01. Next base: position 1,967,360 of record OZ252299.1, on the reverse strand, counting down.
GAGCTGAACGTCGTTGGGCCATTTGATCGAGACGGCGTCGTCGTCGCCGATCGTCTGGGCGATGGCGTCGGCGACCGCGACGCCGGCGACCAGGATCAGGCTCGACGCGTCCGGCACGAGCAGGTCGGGGCGCAGCACGACCGACGTGTAGAGGTTCAGGTTCGGCGGCGAATAGAAGCTGCGGCCGAGCCGGCCCCGGCCCGCCGTCTGGCCTTCGGCGACCACTGCGAAGCCGTGGGCCGCGCCGGCGCGCCCGCGCTCCATCGCCACGCGGTTCGTCGAGTCGGTCTCGTCGAGATGCTCGATGTCGGCCCCGAGCCAGCGGCCTGTACGCCCGACCCCGAGCTCTTCTGGATACAGCCGATCGGGGACCGATTCGAGGCGATAGCCGCCCCCGGGCTCGCCCCCGATCTCATAGCCGCGTCGGCGCAGCGCGCTCACGTGCTTCCAGATCTGGGCTCGTGACACGCCGAGCTCGCTCGACAGCGCTTCGCCCGAGCGCGCTTCGCCGGCCGCCGACCGCAGCGCCGCCAATACCTGCCTTGCGCCTTCGCTCACGGCGCCTCGATCACGGCATCGATCTCGAGCGCGACGTCGGCACAGGGGGCCGAGTGGGTGAGGGCGCCGATCGAGATGCGGTCGACGCCGGTCTTCGCATACGCCCGCACGTTCTCGAGGTTGATGCCGCCGCTGGCTTCGAGCAGGGCACGGCCCGCGAGGGCCTCGCGCATCGCCACGATCTCAGCCGGGCTGCAGTTGTCGAGCAGCAGGAAGTCGGCGCCGGCCTCGCAGGCCTCCAGGGCTTGATCGAGGCTCTCCACCTCGACCTGAACGCGGATGTCGGTGGGCGCGCCTTCGATCGCTGCCCGTACGGCCGACCCGACCCCGCCCGCCGCCGCGATGTGATTGTCCTTGAGCAGGATCCCGTCGAAGAGGGCCTGCCGATGGTTGACGCCCCCGCCACACAGCACGGCGAACTTGTCGAGCACGCGCCAGCCCGGGATCGTCTTGCGCGTGTCGACGATGTCGGTGCCGGTGCCGTCGACCGCATCGACGTAGCGGCGCGTCAGCGTCGCCACGCCCGAGAGTCGACCGAGAAAGTTGAGTGCAGTGCGCTCGGCGGCGAGGATCGCGCGCGCCGGTCCCTCGAGGTCGGCGAGCCGTCGACCCGGGGCGGCGGCTTCGCCTTCGCGTGCGCGCGCCTTGAACTCGACCTCGGGCGAGACACGGTCGAAGACGGCGCGCGCGAGGAACAGTCCGCACGTCACGATCGGCGCCCGCGCCTCGATGCGCGCCTGACAACGTGCATCGGCGGGGATCGTCAGCTCGCTCGTCAGGTCGCCCGGACCCAGATCCTCGGCGATCGCCCGGTCGACGAGCGCGTCGAAGCCCGACGGGTCGGGGGGCGTGCTGATTTCGATTCCGGCTTGGCCGTCTCGGGCCATGGGGCGACTCCGCTCGGGAAAGGCGCGGAGTCTACCACGGCGCACCGAAGCGCAGGCCGACGCACCGGCGTCCGGGCGGCGCGGCGCGGCGGCCCTGGGGCGCTACTCGTCGTTCTCGCCCTTCATGCGGCGGATCTCTTCCTTGATCGCTGCTTCGGCCATCTGCGGGATCACCTCCCACGCGACCTGCTCGACCTTCTCGACGACCTGCTTGACGATCGTGTCGGAGAGGTCGGCAAAGGCCTCCCAAGCCACGCGCTCGAGCGTCTCGTGCACACGCTCGCGCATGATCGGCGTCAGATCGGGGCCGAGGTCGGGCGGAGCCGGAGTGAGCGCCTGCGGCGTGGCGTCGAGCGCCTGCGGCGTCGCGTCAAGCGCCTCCGGCGGGGTGTCAATCGCCTGCGGCGTGGCGTCGAGCGCCTGCTGCGGGGTGCCAAGCGCCTCCGGCGCGGCGTCGAGCGCCGAGCTCGAGTCGGTCGGCTCGTGCGCCGGCGGAGCGCCTGCGAGCAGACCGTCGGAGATCTGGAAATCGTCGGTCGTGTCGGTGCTCGTCTCGATCTCGATCGGTTCGGGCTTCGGCGAGGTGACCGGCTCGGGCGGCGCAGAAGCACTCGGCTCAGTGCGGGTGGGCGGTGTCGGCGGCGAGAACGGCTCGTCGGCGGTCGCGTCGGTCTCGAGCGGCGGCATGGCGGGGATGCTGGTCTCGAGGTCCGAGGACGACACCTCGAAGTCGCTCGCGACGTTCTCGGCCGGGGCCGAGGTCGGGTCGAGGTCGAGGTCGGCGGGCGTTGCCGCGGGCGTCTCGGGCGCGGCGGGCTCGGCATCGCTGAACAGATCGTCGGCCAGCATGGTCTTCATCGGATCGGGCGCTGCGGGCGCGGACGCTTCGCCGAATGCGATTGCGTCGCTCGACCGGTCGCCATCACTGACCAGCGCCGAGGCCGGCGCGCTCGCGCCGGTGTCCTCAGCGATCGCCGCGTCGAGATCGACGGGGGCCGCCGCCGCTGCCGGCGGATCGGGGAACAGATCGTCGGAGAGCTGCGTGGCGTCGCCGGCCGGCGATCGGATCGGCTCCGGGCCGATCTCGAGATCGTCGTTCCAGGTCGCCGCCTCGTCGCCGAGCAGCAGGTCGTCGTCGCGCGTCGGCGCGGCACCGGCGGCCGACGCCGGCTCGGCCTCGTCGGTCAGGTGCACCGTCGTCGCAGCGGGATCGGGCGGCGTCAGGTCATCCGCGTCGAAGGCCAGATCGTCGATCGGCGGTGTGGCGGCGGCCGGAGAATCGGGCATCAACGCGGCGTCGTCGGCCCCCGAGAGCGGCGGCAGAACGCTGGCCGCAGCGGACGGCGCCCCGGCGTCGGCTGCCGGCGTCGCGACGGGTGCGGCCGGCTCGAGCGGCGAGGGCGATGCCGGAAGCGGCGGGGGCGAGGCCACCTCGCCCGAGGCGTCGACCTGGGCGAGCGGATCGGAAGCATCCTCGAAGAAGTCGAACGAATCGTCGTTCTCGGCCGGCGGCATGTCGGCGATGCGCGTCACGGCCGGGCCGTCGAGCGTCGGGGTGGTCGTTGCGAGCTGCGGGGCCGCCGGGGCCTGGGCCAGCAGCTCGTTCACGCGGTCGACGAGCGCCTGGGCCTCGAACGGCTTCGTGATGTGGCCGTCGCTGCCGGCGCTCCGCGCGCGATTCTCGTCGAACGCTTCGAAGGTGCCGGTCAGCAGCAGCACGGGGACGTGCGCGAGCTGGGGATCGGCCTTGATCGTCTCGCACACCTCGTAGCCGTTCTTGCCGGGCATCACGACGTCGGCAAGGACGAGGTCGGGCTTCAGCTCGCGGGCCTTGGTGATGGCGTCGTCGCCATTGTCCGTGGTCGTCAGCTCGACGTCCTCGTTGGCGAAGCTGAGCCCGACGAGCTTCTGGATGACGACGCTGTCGTCGGCGAGCAAGAGCGTCTTCGGCATTGGATCCCCCCGGATGGCGCGCGGCGGGCGCGAACCCCCGCACCCGCACAAGCGTACCTCTGGTGCGTATCATCGGCCCCGGAGTTGCCGAGATTGAATGGTTTTTCGCGCTGCATCGGGGCCGACCGGTCGCCACGACGGGGTCAAGCTGTGGGGCTCATGCACCGATGGGGTAGGGAGGCCGCGCTGCGGTCGGTCGCACGCGTCCGTCGCGTGCTGAAAGGGACCCCTCGCCTTGATTCTCCGCGCCGCAGCGAGCACCGACGTGGGCCGCCGCCGTCAGGCCAACGAGGATCGCTACGCGATGGCGCCCCAGCTGGGCCTGTATCTGGTCGCGGACGGAATGGGCGGGCACCGCGCGGGGCAGGTGGCCAGCGAGATGGCCGCCGAGGCTGCGATTCGCGCCGTCGATACGCTCCAGGGCGCAACCGTCCCGCTGGCCGAGAAGCTGCGACAGGCCTTCGCCTGCTCGAACCGCGAGATCTTCACCGCCGCGAACCGCGACGCCTCGCTCGAGGGGATGGGCACGACCATGGTGTCGCTGCTCGTCACGGAGGAGCGCGTGGCCCTGGGTCACGTCGGCGACAGCCGTGCCTACCTGGTTCGTGGCGGCCGCATTCGCTGCCTCACCCAGGATCACTCGGTCGTCGGTGAGATGCTGCGTCGGCAGCAGATCAGCGAAGAAGCGGCGCGCGAGCATCCGCATCGCCACGTGCTGACGCGCGCCCTGGGTGTGCGCTCGACCGTGATGCCCGACCTCGCCGAGCTGACGCCCGAGCCAGGGGACGCCTTCGTGATGTGCTCTGACGGCTTGACCACCCATCTCGAGGATCCCGAGATCGCCGGCCTCCTGCTCGATGAAGAGGATCCGCAGCAGGCGTGCGAGCAGCTCGTCGCCGCGGCCAACGATCGCGGCGGCTTCGACAACGTGACGACCATGGTCGTTCGCTACGAAAAGGGCTGAATCCGGCCCGCCCGCGACGTTTCACCCGGTTTTCGAGCCCAGAAGACGCGAAGCCCCCGCACCGACCAGGAGGTGCGAGGGCCTCGAACGAACACGGTCGTGTTCGCGATCAGCGGTCGACCATCCCCTTCAGCTTCGAGCGAAGGCGCATCACCGACTTGGTGTGGATCTGACACACGCGGCTCTCGGTGATGCCGAGGATGTTCCCGATCTCCTTCATGTTGAGATCTTCGTAGTAGTAGAGCGAGATCACCAGGCGCTCCTTCTCGGGGAGCGTCGCGATGGTGTCGCTGATGACGTGCTTCGTTTCGAGGAGCTTGAGCGACGCGAAGGGGTTCTCCGCGTTCACGTCCTCGATGATGTCGGCGAAGGTGCCGGTGCGGTCGCCGTCCTGGCCGTTGCCTCGAATCTCTTCGAGGTTGACCAGCGAGATGCCGCGCACCTGGTTGAGCAGGACGTGGAACTTGTCGATCTCGAGGCCGAGGCTGTCGGCCACCTCTTCTTCGGTGGCGCTTCGACCGAGGCGCTGCTCCACCTCTCCGTAGGCCCGCTCGAGCTTGCGGCTCTTCTGGCGCACCGAGCGGGGCACCCAGTCGAGCGAGCGGAGCTGGTCGAGGATCGCGCCCTTGATCCGGAACTCCGCGTAGGTCTTGAACTTGCAGTTCTTCTCGTTGTCGAACTTGTCGATGGCGTCCATCAGGCCGATCACGCCGGTGTTGTACAGGTCGTCGAGGTCGATGTGAGAGGGCAGGCGAACCGCGATCCGGTTCACGATGTATCGAATCAGCGGGCTGTGCTCGAGGACGATCTGTTCCTTCAGATCGGCCGGGATCTCACCGTGTGCCTCGCGCGCTTCCTGCATCAGAGCTTCCATCGTCCCCTCTTTCTCCTCGTCGTTCCGCATCCGCTCACGACCTCTGTGGGCGCCGTTCCTCGATCCCCCCTGACCGACTCGGGCGCGCTCGCAGCTGGGTAGAGCAGGGTCCGTGCCAACCCGGGCGCGCGCGCTCTCGCCTGCGCGCGAATCGCGTCGGAGGTGCGGCCGTACCGCCGACGAGAAGGAGCCACCCTCGCGATTTCAAAAGGGAAACCGCGGTTCCACGCGCCGGACGAAAATTGCGGAGCGCGGTTGTGGGGTGCCGCGCGGGTTGGCGGCAACTCGGGCGAGGGGACGAGAATCGTCAGCGAACCGACGCCAATTTGCGGCCGGTGTTACGAAATCGTCGCTCGGTCGCGCGCGACTGGGCGTGCGCGAGAGACGGACTCGCGTGCGCCGGTCTCAGCGCGCTCGGGCCACCTGCTTAACGGAAGGTCGTCGCAAAAAATGAAGCGCCCGACATCACAAGTCGGGGTGCGCGAAAGGGGCGCCGTCAGTCGGTCGGCCGCGAAGCGGTCGCCATCAACGCTTCGACCTCGCCTCTGAAGCCGGGTGGGTTCATCGGCCCCCAGCGGTCCCAATACGTTCGAAACCCGGGCTGCTGCGTGATCCAGGCGAGCTGAGCCCGGCGCCCCTCGGCCAGGTCGGGGTCGTAGAAGCCGTCGGCCTCGAGGACGCGCGTCTGCTGCAGCACCATCATCCACATCGCGACCAGCATCTCGAAGCGGCGTCGCTCTTCGTCCGCGAGATCGCGGGTGCCTTCGAGGCCTGCGAAGTAGAGCTCGCAGGTGTCGGGATCCTGGGCGATCAGCGCCGTGACCGCGTTGTTCTCGGTCATGTTCGACATCGAGCTGCCGGCCCGGACGGCGAGCGTGTTCTGGCGCAGCTGGAGCGCGAGATAACCCAGCGTCACGATCGTGGCGATCGCTGCGACGAGTTCACCGACGCTGCCGAGATCCTGAATCGACAATCGCGAACTCCGGCGACGCCGAGAGGCGGCGCTCAGTCTTCGGGCGGCGTGAGACCGCGCTTCTTGATCTTCTCGATGAGGGTCGTTCGATTCAGCCCGAGGAGCTGGGCGGCCTGGTTCTTGTTCCAGCCGGTGAGGGCGAGGGCCTGGGCGAGCAGATCGCGTTCGAGGGCGGCGACGGTCTCGTTGAAGTCGAGCCCGGTCGGCGGCACCTGCGGCGACGTCGAGCGAGGGGTCGGCGTCGCGCGGAAGCCGTCGGGCAGGTCCTCTTCGCCGATCTCGCCATCGATCACGAGCACCGACAGGCGCTCGACCACGTTCTCGAGCTCGCGCACGTTGCCCGGCCACTCGTAGTCGACGAGCCGCTGCAGGGCGGCGTCACTGATCGAGTCGACCCGGGCCCCGCGATCCTGGCGGGCCCGGTCGAGGAAGTGGTGGACGAGCAGCGGTACGTCCTCGGGTCGCTCGCGTAGCGCGGGCACCTCGACCGGCAACACGTTGAGGCGGTAGTAGAGGTCTTCGCGGAAGCGGCCGTCCTGAATCAGCTCGGGCAGGTTGCGGTGGGTGGCCGCGACGACCCGCACGTCGACGTTCTGGGTCTTCGAAGAACCCACGGGCTCGAACGTGCGCTCCTGCAGCACACGCAGCAGCTTGACCTGGAGCGTGGGCGACATGTCGCCGATCTCGTCGAGGAAGATCGTCCCGCCGTCGGCCAGGGTGAAGCGGCCTTCGCGGTGGGCGACGGCGTTCGTGAATGCACCCTTCACGTGGCCGAACAGCTCGCTCTCGAGCAGCTCTTCGGGGATCGCGCCGCAGTTGACCGTCACCAGCGGCCCCTCGGCGCGCCGGCTGTTGTAGTGCAGCGCCTGGGCGACGAGCTCCTTGCCCGTACCGCTCTCACCAGTCACGAGCACGGTGCTGTCGGTGTCCGCGACGCGCTCGACGACGGCGAGCATGCGCTGCAGCGCCGCGCTCTTGCCGACGATGTTGTCGAACTTGTACTTCGATTGGAGCTCGCGGTGCAGCCGCCGGTTCTCGCTGCGCAGGCGTCCATGCTCGATTGCCTGGTTCACGAGCTTGCGGATCACGTCGAGGCGATCCTGCTCGAAGGGTTTTTCGAGGTACCAGAAGGCGCCGGCCTGCAGCGCTTCGATCGACGTCTCGGCGCTGCCGTAGCCGGTGAGCACGATGCAGGGCAGATCGGGCTCCTGATCGCGGATCTGGCGGACCAGCTCGATGCCATTCAGGCCGGGCATCTGGATGTCGGAGAGCACGAGATCGACGCGCTCCGATGAGACGATGCCGAGGGCCTCGTGGGCATCTCGGGCACAGACGACGTCGTATCCCACTCGGGCGAGGATGCGCTGGAGCGCTCGCCGGTAGAGCTCTTCGTCGTCGACGACGAGGACGTTGGGTTTTCGCAGGGGACTTCTCCGCGTGGCGGAGGGGGCCTTACGAACATAGAGGCGTGTGGAAGACGGAGCAAGCGCGAGTGCGGCGCGGGCGAAGGCATCGCCCGCTCAAGGCGTTCCGAACATCTGCCGATGCCGCTGGCATGGCGGAACGCGACGCATCCAGCTCGGGCCCGAGCCCCGCAGCCACACCGGCACCCGATGCCCCGGCTTCGGCGCTGGCGGCGCCGGAGTGGCTCCAGCGGAACCTTCCGCTCTCGCTCGATGCGTACGAGAAGGCCGCGCTGGAGCGCGCCCTGATCGAGACGTGGGGGGATGCCTCCGAGGCCGCGAGACTGCTCGGGATCGGGCGCAGCACCTTCTACCGCAAGGCGGGCAAGCACGGCATCAACGTCGCCGAGCTGCGCAGCCCGGCCGCCGTGTCCGCATCGGGGGACGACGCGGCCGATCAGGCCCACGCGTTCGACGACGCGGCGGAGCCGCGCGGGGTTGGGGCGCCGAAGACCCTGGGGTAGCTTCCCGACTCCCCCCGACAGAGAGCCTGCCCACCCGGTTCGCCAGGAGTCCTCCGTATGGACGCTCCGTCGACGACCGTGCGCATCGTGCTCTTCGAGCGCCCCCGCGGCGCCGAGGACCCGCGCGCGCGCCTTGATTCCGATCCGCGCGATGCATTGACGCGCATCGGTGCCGAGCTCGAGCTCGTCGCGGTCACGACGGCCGAGGCCTGCGTCGAGGCCGCCCGGCAAGCCGCGACCGATTTGATCCTGCTCGACTGCGTCGACATCGCGGATTGGAAGACCGTGATCGACGGCGTGGGCTCGGCTGGGCCGCCGACGGTCGTCCTCTACGAGGGCGAAGGCGAGCTCGCGGTGCAGGCGTTTCGAGCCGGCGCCGCCGATTGCGTGCGCGCCGACGTAGATGACTCCGAAGGCGGCCTCGCGGTCGTCGTCCTCGAACAGATCCAGCGGCACCGTCCCGAGCGCGAGCGCCGCCGGGCGCGCCAACGCATCGCCGCGCTCGAACGTTTCAGCTCGAGCGTCGTCGAATACATGGGCAGTGGGCTCCTCGTCCTCGATGGCGATGCGATCGTGCGGTACGCCAACCCGGCCGCCGAGCACATTCTCGAGGTCGAGCGGGGCGGCGTCGAAGGGCGCGCACTGGCGTCGCTGCTGGGCGACGCCGCCGCCCTCGATTGGGTCCAGCAGGTGATCGATGGTCTCGAAGGCGCGCCCGGGCGCGAGTCGCTGCTGCTGCTGCCCGGCGGGGCCCGGCGGCCGGTCGGGCTGTCTTGCGCGCCGATGCAGGCCGAGGCGATCGGGCCGCGCGGCGCCGTGCTGATCGTCGAAGACCTGTCCGAGCTGAAGCAGCTGCAGCGCCAGGTGTTGCAGTCCGAGAAGATGGCTTCGATCGGCCAGCTCGCGGCCGGTGTTGCGCACGAGATCAACAACCCGACGGGCTTCATCCACGCGAACCTGGTTCAGCTGGCCGAGTACCTGGGCGATCTCGACCGACTCTGGCCCGCGATCGATCGACTGAAGGCCGCGGTCGACGCGGGGGACGAAGGCGCCGCCAAGGACGCATCGGCGGCACTCGAGGTCGTGAAACAGGAGATCGATCTCGACTTTCTGCGCGACGACCTCGGCCAGGCGGTCCGCGAGAGCCAGGAAGGGGCCGAACGCATTCGTCACATCGTGCAGGATCTGCGCGACTTCTCGCATCAGGACACGGGTGAGCTCGACGGCGCCGATCTCAACGCATGCGTCGACAGCACGGCCCACATCGTGTGGACGATGATGCGTCACTCTGCGCTGCTCGAGAAAGACTACGGCGCGCTGCCGCCGCTGCTCTGTTACCCCATGCAGCTCAAGCAGGTCTTCATGAACCTGCTCGTGAACGCCTACCAGGCGATCGAGGCCCGGCTTGACACGAGCCAGCCGGGGCTGATCCGCATCGAGACGCGGGCGCACGACGAGGGTGTGCTCGTGCGGATCTCGGATACGGGCGTCGGCATCGAGCCGACCCACGTCGATCGCATCTTCGATCCCTTCTTCACCACGAAGGAGCCGGGCGAGGGGACGGGGCTCGGTCTCTCGCTCTCGTACGCGATCGTCGAGCGTCACGGGGGCACCATGCGGGTCGAGAGCACGGTCGGCGAAGGCACGACGTTCGAGATTGCCTTGCCGTTCGAGCCCCCCGATCAGGACGCGGTGGCGTGATCGCTCGCTCCAGGGGCCGCGCCGCATGGATTCGCAGGTGACGATGCGAGGCCAGGCGGCGGGTCGGAACCGAGCGCGTGGCTAGCGGTGCGGCGCCGACGCTGCTGCTCGTGGATGACGAGTCGCGGATCCTGAGCGCACTGCGCCGCTCGCTGCGTCGTGAAGGCTTCGAGCTGCTGCTCGCCGAGGGCGCCGATGCCGCGAGGGCGCTGCTCGAAGCCCGGCGCGTCGACTTCGTCCTCTCCGATCAGAAGATGCCGGGGACAACCGGGCTCGAGCTGCTCGAAGAGGTCGCGCGGCGTTGGCCCGACGTCGGTCGTGCGCTGCTGACCGGTTGGCCCGAAGAGGTGCCGGCCGGGCGGGCCGAGGCCGCCGGGATCCTGGCGATCCTGCCGAAGCCCTGGGACGAAGACGAGCTGAAGCGACTGCTTCATGACCGCCTCGGTTGATCCGGGCGGCTGGCCACCGAGCGGCGCGCTTCGATGCGTGGCCGCGGTGCGCGCTTCACGTCGAGTTGAGTCGAGCAGGCCGCGCCGGATTCAGCTCATGTGGCGTCGCAGATAGTCCAGATCGGCGTCTTGCGAGTTCTTCGCGCCGATGCACAGGATGCGGAAGCGCTGCTGCTGGCCGCGGCAGTAGTAGATGCGGCCCTTGCCGGCGAAGCCCAGCTCGAAGATCGAGAGCTGATCGGGCAGTCCGCCGACCTTGCGACGTACCGACACGTTGTCCGCCTCCGACTCGAGGCGCTTGAGCTTCTCTTCGGCCTTGAGCCGCATGGTCTCGTCGCCCAGCCCGACCATGTCCTCGACAGCGCGGTCATCGATCTCGAGCCCCTTGTAGAGCGTGCGCAGCCGTCGACCCATCGCATCGGTGCCGCGCTTGCTCGAGCCACTGCCCCTCGAGACCTTCTTCAGGTTTCGCTCGAGATCCCGGATCTCGTCGTCCTTGCTCGCGAGGTCGGAGCCGGCCTCTTCGAGCAGGTCCTCGAGGGCGCGCACCTCCTGCGACAGCTCGACGGCCTGGTCGGCCTTGCCGCGCAGCTCCTCTTCGCGCGTCGCGAGTCGCTGCAGCTGCGACTGCAGCGTGAGGCGTTCCTTCTGGAGCGAGCGGATCTCTTCGCCGTGCTCGCGCTCGGCGGGCTCGACCTGCTGCAGGCGCGAGCGCACGGTCTCGAGCTCGACCGAGATCTGCTCTGCGCGGATCGCCGTCTCGTCGCGGGACGCGAGCGCCGCGTCGAGGCGCGCGCCATCGCGCCGCTGGGTCGCGCGGGTGTAGAAGTAGAGGAACTGGAGCAGGATGGCCGCGTACACGATGAGGATCGCATTCGCGAGCAGCGCGTTGTGCGGCAACGAGGCCGAGACGTCGGCCTGGGCCGGCAGAAGCTCGATCGCCTGGCGCAGGACGTCGGTCGGCTCGAGGCCCTCGGGCTGCGGAATGTCGCGGCCGTTCACGTAGAGCCAGGTCACGCCGTCGCTCGCGAGGACGAGGGTGGTGACCTCGGCACCGCCCCAGCGCACCCAGCGCGTTCCGTCGATGTTCGCCACCAGAGCCTCGTCGATCTGCTCCGAGATCGGGCGGTCGAGGTCGGTCACGATGACCGCGCTGTCGGCGACGGCCTGGAAGTGGGCGTCCAGGGCGTTCTCGGCCAGGCGCACCGTGAACAGGTAGAGCAGCAGGAAGACGAAGATCGCGACGTAGTAGACACGAAACGAGTAGAGTCGCTCGCCGGCGGCCTGGCCGGCCTCGACCAGAGAACGGGAGAGCGAGAGCGGCTCCTGTCCGGTTTCGGTCGTCATCGGTTCGAGGATCATACCTGCTCGGTCCATCCCGGGCCCGCACCTCGCGGCGCCGGCCCCCTCGCGTGCAGGCGGGGCGGCCCCTGGCTACCGTCCGCCGCCATGCGCGTAGTCGACCTCGACCGAGACATGAGCGACGTCATCCCGACGGGAATGACCCCGGACAGCGAATTTCTGTTCGATCGCATGACCGAGATCACCCTGGAGCGCACCGATCCGCAGCCCGGGCGCAAGATCCTCGACGTGGCCAGCGGCGTCGGGCAGGACGCCATGGCGTTGGCCGAGCGCGGCGTCGTGGCCTTCGGCGCCGAACCGTCGTCGCGCATGACCGGGATGGCGAAGCTCTACGCCGCGAACAACGACCTGGAGATGCCCGACTGGGTGCAGGGCTGGTCCGACTCGCTGCCCTTCGCCGACGACAGCTTCGACGCGGCGTTCTGCAAGGGGGCCCTCGACCACTTCGACTGTCCCGAACGTGCGATTGCCGAGATGGCGCGCGTCACGCGACCCGACGGGCGCGTCGTGATCGCAATCGCGAACTTCGACTCGCTCGCGTGCCGTGCAGGCCGAGCGATCGACGACTTTCGGCAGGACGTGCTGGGGGTCGGGCCGCTGCGAGATCGGCGTGGCTACGACGCGCCGTCCGACCACTTCACGCGGTACGAGGTCGATCTGATTCGCGCGCAGTGCGAGGCCGAGCTCGAGATCCTGAGCGTCGAAGGGCTGTCGATGGGCTGGGGGATGCCGGGCTGGTCGCAGCTCATGCACGCGTTGCCGCGATCGGTGGCCGACGCGTCGATCCAGATCATGCACCGGGTGGGGCAGGCCTGGCCCACGCTCGCCGACGTCATCGTCGTCGCGGGCCGCCCGCGGCGCGTCGCTCGCAGCGACGCCTGACCGCACCAGCCGCCGGCCGACTCAGCTCGACGGGAGCGTGGCGCGGCTGCGCCGCTCGTCGAGCACCTCCGCGTAGACCTCCGCCGTCGCCCGAGCCACCGTCTTCCACGACAGATGCTCGACCACGCGTCGGCGCGCTTCGCGCGCGAGCGCACGGCGCGTCGACTTCGCATCGTGCAGCCGCACGATGCCGGCGGCGATCGCGTCTGGATCGTCGCGCGCCACGACCTCGCCTCCGCCGCACAGCTCCATCACCTCGGGCAGGGCGCCGGCATGACATGCGACGACCGGCGTCTCGCACGCCATCGCCTCGACGGCCGGGAGGCCGAAGCCTTCGTAGCGCGACGGCACGACGACGAGACCCGCACGTCGGTACAGCCGCACGAGCTCGTCCTGGGGCACGCGGCCGGTCACGGTGAGGCGCTTCTCGACGCCGGCCTCGCGCGCCCACTTGAAGACCTCGTTCCCGGGATGGTCGTTGTCGACCAGCGTCAGGTGCAGCTCGCCGGGCACACGCGCGAGCGCCGCGATCAGCGTGCGGATGCCCTTGTTCGGGTCGGAGGCGCGGCCGACGCAGAGCAGCTCGTTCTCGTCGCGCTCGACACGTGCGTCGGGGCTGAAGAGATCGGTATCGAGCCCGTTGCGGACGTTGCGCAGGCGGTCGGGGCGCACGCCGAAGTCGCGCACGATGGTTCGCGCGCTCTCTTCGCTGCTCGTCAGCACGCGATCGATGTGCCGGGCCACGGTCGACTGCATCCCGATCGGGTAGAACTGCATCGAGCCGATGGCCTCGCGAAAGTTCTCGTCGCGAATGAACGAGGCCCGGCGATCGACCGTCAGTGGGTGATGCACCGTCGTCACCACGGGCAGCCCCAGCGCCCGCAGGCCGAGCAGACCCCAGCCGAGGCACTGCACGTCGTGCACGATGTCGAAGCGCTCGCCCGCGCGCAGGCGTGCAGACAGGTGACGCAGCGCGCGCACGCTGAACGCGAAGGGCTCGGGCAGGAACCCCATCCAGCTCGAGGCGAGCTCATAGAAATTCAGCGGGTGGAAGATGTCGAGTCGGCGTTCGGGGATCATCCCCTGGTAGTCGCGGCCGAACCACTTGCCCCAGAACTCGCGGTTCGGCAGGCGCTCGACGCTGCCCGAGAAGGGCATGGGGTCGGGGTAGGGCGGGCCGACGACGGTGTCGACCTCGATGCCCATGCGCGCGAGCTCGCGGGCCAGGAACCAGAGGTAGACCCCCTGTCCACCGCAGTTCATGTTGCCGCGGTAGGCAACGAAACAGACGCGCAGCGGTCGCGACACGTTGCGCGCCTACGCCGGGGCGGGCACCGCGAGCTCGGGGGCCGCGCGTGTGCCGCGCGACGCGGGGGCCAAAGCGGGCTCGAGGGGCTTCTCGGCGTACAGGATCAGGCTCTTCGGGCACACGTAGTTGAGCACGTGCTTCTCGACGCGATCCATCAGCTTCGAGCCCGTGATGTGGATCAGGAACTTCCGGTAGAGCTGGACGAGCCGACTCTCGTCGGCGTCGGGCAGGTGCATGACCGAGCGCAGGATCCAGTACGGGGTGTGAAAGCCGTGGGCGAAGCCGACGCCCACGGTGCCGAGCCCGACCGACGCCAGGCCTTCGGCCAGCTGCCGCGGCGAGAAGATGCGGATGTGGCCGCCGGGGCTCTCGAAGTACTCGTCGCCGAGACGGAGGTAGATCTGCTCGCTCGTCGTCGTGGGGATCGTCACGGCGACCTTGCCGCCGGGCTTGGTCACGCGCGCGAGCTCTCGCGCCGCGCCGCGGAAGTCGTGGACGTGCTCCATGACCTCACTGCAGATCACACGGTCGAAGGTGCCGTCGCGGTAGGGCAGGCGAAACGCGTCGCCCTGGATCATCTCGCCGATCGAGTCGGCGCTGGCCGCCTCCTTGCGCAGGCGCTTGCTCGCATCGCGCAGCGAGGGGAAGTCGAGATCGAGCCCGATCACCCGCGCGCCGCGAGACAGCATGCCGAAGCAGTGGCGACCCTCCCCGCAGCCGGCATCGAGCACCAGCTGGCCGGGGCGGACGTCAAGCCGCTCGAGGTCGACCGTGAGCAGCACCGGCGCTCCCTCCGATGCGCGACGCGCCCTGGCGCGCCCGGATCGTCTCTTCGAAGACATCGACCAGCCCTGCGGCGGCCTCGCTCCACTGGAAGATGCGCTGCACGCGTTCTCGCGCGGCGCGGCCCATCGCGGCCGTCTTTTCGGGGCTCGAAAGCACATCGCGCATGGCCTCGGCCATGGCATGCGAATCGCGCTGCGGCACGAGTCGACCGGCGTGTCCGTCGGTGCCGACGACCTCGGGTAGCGCGCCGGCCGCGTTCGCGATCACGGCGAGGCCGCAGGCCATCGCCTCGCTCGCTGGGAACCCGAAGCCCTCGAAGAACGAGGGCACGATCGCCACCTTCGCCGTCGAGTACTGCTCGACGAGCTCGGGCACCGTGAGCATGCGATCGACGATCTTCACGCGGCCGTGCAGGCCGTACTTCGAGATCAGACGCGGCACCAGGCCATCGGTCGGGATCCGGCCGTCGACGATCTTGAGCGTGACGTGCTCGGGCAGCATCGAGAGCGCCTCGAGCATGGTGCCGATGCCCTTCTTGCGATCTTCGGTGCGACCGACGAAGAGCATGTCGGTCTCCTTCTCGACGCCGGGCACGGGCTTGAAGAGATCGGTGTCGGTGCCGTTGTAGACCACCGGCACGTCTTTCTGCGGGATGCCGAAGTAGCGCTCGATCTCGACCGCCGAGGCCTGGCTCACCGTCACGATGCGCGCGAGGCGCGGCGCGACCTGCTGCTGCATGAAGAGCGGGAAGTAGAGCGTGCGCTTGATCTTCTTGATGAGCCTGGGATCGATCGAGTAGTCGGCCTCGCGGTCGATATGCAGCGGGTGGTGGATCACGCTGGTGACGGGCACGCCCATCTTCTGGATGCCGAGCAGGCCCCACGACAGACACTGATTGTCGAACACGACATCGAATTTGTACCTGCGCTGGAACTCCGGCCAGCGCCGCATCAGCCGATAGCCGAACGTCTGCATCTCGGGGAACACGCCGAAGCGCGAGACGCCGAGCTCCCAGAGGCTGAGCGGCTTGAGCAGGGAGAAGGGGCGCTGCGGGTCGAAGAACTCGGGGTGGTCGAAGCCGAACACGTTGTCGTTCGGGATCACGTGCACCGGGATGTCGTCGCCCACGTCGGGGAGCGGCGGGCCCGCGAAGACGTGCACGTCGTGCCCGGCCTTCTTCCATTCTCGGGCCAGGTATGAGGCATAGATGCCCTGGCCACCGCAGAACATGTTGCCGCGATACGTGAGGAGAGCGATGCGCATGGTGCGCTCGTCAGGCCGTCTCGCCGGCTTCGCCGCCGGCTTCGGACGCGGCCGGCGCGTCGGTCGAGAGCACCTCGGGCGCCGGGTCGGGCTCGACCTGGATCGTCGCGATCGTGTAGCCGACCCAGCCGGCCAGCCCGAGCACGAAGAGCGTCAGGATCGCAACCGGCACCGCGAGCGCCCAGTAGCTGCCGTTCAGGATGCCGATGATGAAGAGCAGGGCGAGCAGCCCCGCCCCGATGCAGATCGCCCAGCCCTGGGCGCGCGTGGAGTCGTTCATGGTCTCGCGTTCTCCGCGTGAGGATGGCCGGGCCGCAGGGGCCCGTCCGGCCCGCCCGCGGCACCGCTCGGGCACGCGCAGGGGCCGGGATCGGCTGATTCCAGTCGTCGTCAAACCGACGTTTGGAGGCTTCGGACTCGCTGCCGACGCGGGCGGATCGGTGACGTGCGACGCGCCGATCCACCCTGGCCCCCGAACGGGGAACGTCCACGACCCGGGGGCGCTCCGAGTCGGCCCGGCCGCAGCCGAGAGCGCGCGTAGAGTGGCCGATTTCATATCGCTGTCAACCAGTTGGAACACTCCCAAGCGCCCTCGTCGGGTGCCGCTGGGGCAGGCGGTCGGTCGATGGACCAAGCCAGCGCCGAGGGGGCCGGCACCCGGCCGGCGGGCGATGCGGGCGGATCGACTGCGGACCGGCGGCGAAAGCGGCCTAAGATCCGGCGCATGAAGATCATTGGCCTGATGTCGGGCACCTCTGCGGACGGCGTCGACGCCGCCCTCGTCGACTGGCCCGATGACGCCTCGGCGCGCCCGTTCGAGCTGCAGGCGTACATCGAGCGTCCCTTCCCGAGGGACGCTCAGGCGCGGATCCACCGCCTGGCCGATCGGTCCCTTCCTGGCGAAGACGTCCTGGCCGAGCTCGTCGCGGTCGATGCCTTCGTCGCCGAGGCCCTGGCCGACGCGGCCGAGGCGGTCGCCGCCGAAGCGGGTGTGCCGCTCGCTGGGGTGCGCGCGATCGCGAGCCACGGCCAGACGGTCGCGCACCATCCGGAGCACGGCGGCACGTTGCAGATCGGCTCGCCCTCGAGGTTGGCCGAGCGAACGGGTCGGCCGGTCGTCGCGAACTTTCGACCGCGCGACATGGCGGCCGGGGGCGAGGGTGCTCCGCTCGCACCGTTCTTTCACCACGCGGCCTTCGCCGATGTCGGCGAGGGCCGGGCGGTTCTGAATCTCGGCGGGATGTCGAACATCACGTGGCTCCCGGCGGGCGGTGATCCGGGGCGTGTGGTCGCCTTCGACATCGGGCCCGCGAACGCGCTCATCGATGCGGTCCTCGTGCACGCGACCGAAGGTCGCGAGCGAATGGACCGCGACGGGATGCGCGGTCGCCGGGGCAGGGTCGACGACGAGCTGCTCGAAGAGCTGCTCGACGATCCCTACTTCACGAAGCCGCCGCCGAAGTCGACGGGCCGCGAGCGGTATGGTCGGGCCGAAGCCGAGGTGCTCGCGAAGCGATGTGTGACCGAAGGGCGCGCGCTCGATGATTTGATCGCGACCCTGGTCGCGCTGACGTCTCGCAGTGTCGCGCTCGCCGTCGACGAACTCTTGCCGGCGATCGACGCCGACGCCGAGCGGCCCGGTCGACTGCTCGCCTGTGGCGGGGGGGCCTTCAATCCGACCCTGATCGACGCGCTGCAGGCGGCGCTCCCCGACCTCCAGATCGAGCGCTGTCGCGATCATGGCGTACCCGACGAGGCCGTCGAAGCCATCGCGTTCTCGCTCATGGGGCGCAACGCGGTGCTCGGCCTGCCGAATCACCTGCCCGCGTGTACGGGTGCCTCTCGTGCCGCCGTGCTGGGTGAACGCGTGCCGGGCGCCGACGGGCAGATCTAACGCGCGCCGGGCGCCGACGGGCAGATCCAACGCGTGCCGGGCGCCGACGGGCAGATCTAACGCGCGGGCGCGGCGTCGGGACTTGGGTCGTGTCGAAGGCGGCGCATCACGCCTTGGCTCAGAGCTTCTTCACGACGCCGTCGTCGGCGGTTTCGATCTCGCAGCGTCCGCGCTTCTCGGCCATCTCGGCGCCGAGGTGCGTGAGGATCAGATCGCCGCAATCGAACTCTTCGCGGTGCTCGACGATCTGATCCAGGTTCATGTGGAAGTCGAGCACCTCGTGGTGCAGCGTGCACTCGCAGATGAACAGATCGGCGCCGGCCGAGAGCTCGGGCAGCTGCGGAAACCATCCGGTGTCGCCCGAGTACGCGACCAGGCGCTCGCCGAGAGATACGCGATAGCCCTGGGGATGGGCCTCGAGCTGGTGGTTCATCTCGAACGCGTCGATCTCGGCGGGCCCCAGCGAGTAGTGCAGGCCCGGTCGCACCTCGGTGAAGCGGATGTCGAAGCTCCAGTCGTTTCGATCGAGGTCGTGGCCCATCGCGTGGGCGAGGGCGCGTACGCGCGCCTCGACCTCGGGCGGGCCGGCGATCTCGAGCGGGGCGGTTCGCCGGTCGGTGTACAGCGCTGCGAGCAGGAAGAGCGGGATGCCGCCGAAGTGATCGCCGTGGAAGTGAGAGACCAGGATCGTGTCGATCTCTCCGCGGTCGACGCCGAGCTCGGCGAGCCCGGTGTTCGTGGTCGCACCGCAGTCGAGCAGCATGCCGCCGCGGCGACCGCGCACGAGCACCGCCGACTGGCGCCGCCCGCCGGCGCCGAAGGCGTCGCTCGTCCCGACGAACACGACCTCGTTCATGTCGCTCCCTTCCCATCGATCGACGCGCCGTCGCGACACGGCACGAGTCGGCCCCCTGCGAAGACGCCGTCTTCGCCTCGAGTGCCGGGTGGGACTGTTTCGTGGTCCCATACGACACATCGGCGCAACAGCTCGGGTTCTACAACTTTCGCTTCGGCGCCGATCACCAGATCCTCCCGCGCCGCTGCGCTCGGCGCGAGGGGCTTCAGCTTCGATGCAAACGAAAGGGGCGGAGGCTTCAAGTTTGCAGCGAGGTATTCGGCGGGCGTCCCCACTGGCTCCCACTGCGATTCGGTGACCGAGATCACCATTCCGCCGATGTCGTCGGCGCCGGCGCGCAGCTGGGGCGCCAGCCAGTCGGTGAGATCCTCGAACTCGGCGGCGTCGGGCCAGTCGTCGAACACGGACGGTGAGAAGAAACGGACACCTGTAAAGACACCGGCGTAGTGTTCGCCGCCCAGGTCGAAGCGGCTGGCGATGCGGCGCATGCGGCCGGCGGCATCGAGGCCGATCGTGCCGAACGCGTCGGCGCGCGGATCGTCGCGGAGCAGCACCGTCGCGCGCCGGCCACTGGCGCGGTGGGCCTCGGCCAACGCCGTCAGGTCGGCATCGAAGAGCATGTCGCCTGCGAGCACGATCGACGGGTCGCTCTCGGCGAGAAACTCGGCCGCGCGGCGAATGCCGCCGCCCGTGCCGAGGGGCTCGTGCTCGTCGCTGTACTCGACGCGTACGCCTTCGGGTGTGCACGCGTCGACGGCGCTCGTCAGCACGTCCCCGAGATAGGATCGGTTCACGACGACTTCGCGCACGCCATGGTGCGCGAGCAGCGCGAGCAGGTAGGCGATCACAGGCCGCCCCCCGACCGGCAGCGCCGGCTTCGGTCGCAGCTCGGTGAGTGGGCGCAGGCGGGTGCCGAGCCCGGCGGCGAGGATCATGGCGCGCACGTCGGGGCCTCCTTCGCGTGCGTGCGGCACCGCGGGGGCAGCGTCAGCTGCGTGATCAGATCGGCCAGAGCGTGCCAGCGTGCGTCGCGGGCGCGCAGCCGCTCGGCGGCGGTCTGCATCCGCGCGAGCCCCGTTGCGACGAAGCGCAGATAGCGTTCGTCTCCGCGCGAGCGCGCCGCGTCGAGGTAGTGCGCGAGATCCTTGCCCACCCGGCTGATCGTCAGGGCGTCGAAGCGCAGGCCCGCCGTGTCGGTGTCGGGCGCGGCCGGCAATACGGTGAGGGCGAAGGCGAGCTGCGCTTCGATCTCGGCGTCGTCGAGCGCGACGTGATTGTCGCGCAGCAGGCAGACGAGGTCGTACTCGGGCGGCGCCATGAAGGCGCCCTGCAGATCGATCAGCACGAGCCGCTGCGGCGGCATCACGTGGAGATTGGCCGCCTTGTAGTCGCGGTGCGCCAGCCGCGGCGGCGCGGCCTCGACCAGGTCGGCGATCGCGTCGAAGCTCGTTTCGATGACCTCGCGTTCACCGGTCGAAGCGGCGCGCCCGAGCGCTTCGGGCAGGAGCCAATCGACGACCTTGCGCGCCTTCGTCGCGATGAGCGCGCGGTCGAGGCGCCGCTCGAACGCCGCCGGGCGGGCGTCGTTCGCGGCGGGTGCTTCGATCGTCTGCAGTCGCCCGACGACTTCGATGGCTCGACGGTAGAGCGACTTCCGGATCTCCGGCGGCGCGGTCGCGGCGACGACCTCGAGGGTCTCGTCGCCGACGTCCTCGAGCAGGTCGAGCCCCCGATCCGCGTCCGAACCGAAGCTGCGAGGCACGGGCACGCCAGCCGCTTCGAGGCAGGCGCGAATCGGCTCGAGCTCGGGCTCGGGGGCGACGCCGCCGACGGCGATCCGGGCATCGGGCGGATCGACGCGCAGCACGAGCGAGCGGGGCCCGACGGGCAGGGGCGGATCGAAGTGGACACGATGGAAGGTGCGATGCCCGAGACCGGGCGCGATCGGCTCGAGCGCGCGCGGGGCGCGGCCGACGCAGGCGTGGACCCATTCGGTCAGTCGCGCGTCGTCGATCGGGGCCGTGTCGGTGTCGGGCGTCACCCGAAGAACCAGTGGCAGGCGGCCACGGCGCCGATGAAGCCGCCGATGTCGCCGAGCACGCACGCGAGCAGCGCATGTCGACCGTCGACGACGCCGGCGGCACCCAGGTAGAGCGCGAGCACGTAGAAGGTCGTCTCGGTCGAGCCCATGAGCGTGCTCGTCAGGTACCCGATGAACGTGTCCGGCCCGTGGGTCGTCAGGATCTCGCTCATCACACCAAACGCGCCCGAGCCGGAGAGTGGCCGGAGGAACGCCATCGGCAGCACCTCGGCGGGCACGCCGACCGCAGCGGTGTACGGGTCGAGCGTCGCAATGATCGAGCCGAGGGCGCCCGATGCGCGCAGCATCGCAACGGCGACCAGCATGGCCACGAGGTACGGGACGATGCGCACCGAGACCTCGAGACCCTCCTTCGCACCCGAGATCAGCGAGCCGTAGACGTCTGCGCCGCCGCCGACGCCGACGAGGAGCATCGTGACGACGAGCAGCGGCAGCAGCCAGGCGCGCGCGAAGACCTTGAAGGCGCCGACGCCGCCGAGCTCGGGCACGGCATCGACGAAGAAGAGCACGATCGCCACGCCGAGCAGCAGCGCCGTGATGCGCACCAGCCAGGTGCGGCCGGGGCCCACCGGCGCGCGCTCCGGCGCCTCGAGCGACGTCGCGGGGTCGTCGCCCCCCGAGTCCGAGGACAGCGACGTCGCGGGGTCGTCGCCGCCGTCGATGTCCTCGGGCTCGGGGGGCGACGTGATCTCGGGGCGCGCCGCCATCGCGAACATCGGCAGCTTCGACAGCAGGAAGTAGGCGGTGACCGCGGTCAAGGTCGAGCACGTCGTGGCGATCAGCGTCGGCACCCAGATGGCCCACGGGTCGGCCGAGCCGGTCTGGGCGCGGATCGCGATCGTGCCCACGGGCGGGAGGATCGTGATCGCCGACGTGTTGATTGCGAGGAAGAGCACGATGGCGTTGCTCGCGATGCCCGGCCGGGGCGTCAGCCGGCCCAGCTCACGCATCGCCTTGAGACCGAAGGGCGTCGCGGCGTTGCCCATCCCGAGCATGTTGGACGCCATGTTCATGATCATCGCGCCCATCGCCGGGTGATCGGGCGGGACGTCGGGGAACAGGCGGCGAGTCACCGGGGTCAGGGCTCGAGCGAACGCGTCCCGCAGGCCGCCGTCGAAGGCGACGCGGGTCAGCCCGAGGAAGAACACCATGATGCCGACGAGGCCGATCACGAGTGTGACGGCCGAGCGGGCGCCCTCCGTCACCGAAGCGGTGACGGCCTCCATGTCGCCGCTCCAGAGCGCGGCCCACAGAACCGAGACCAGAACGATCCCGAGCCAGATCCAGCTGAGCACGACTCCCCCCAGAGTCACCGGAGCGGGCTCCGGTTTGCCGGCGTGCAGCCTCGGGGATAAGCTCGACGGCGTCAAGCACGCGGCGGTGGAAGATGCCCCCGCGTCTGGCTCGATCCCCCCAAGATTTCCGGCGCCGCGACCGATTCGAACGGGGCGGCGCGGCGGTGGCCCCTGCGCGCCGCGACCGGTCGATCGCTCGCATCGAGGCGTCCGACGCGGTCGTCGCGCGGCCGACACGGGGTCGGGGTGGACATGATGCGGACCGGGTTGACGGCCCTCCTTCTCTCTCTGCTCTTCGCCTGCGGCGGGCCGCCGACGCCCGTACAGGCGAGCGATCTCGCGTCCACGCGCGCCGCGAAGCGCGAGCAAGCGCTCGATCGGGCGCGCCAGAGGGCCGGGCTCGCCGGGGCGCGCACCAGCATCCTGGTCGGGCGCGCACGTGACGGGGCCGTCCTGTACGCCCACGATGCGGATCTTTCGCTGATCCCAGCCTCGAACATGAAGATCCTGACGGCGATGGCGGCGCTCGACCGCTTCGGGCCGACGCATCAGTTCGAGACGCGGCTGCTCACGCCCGAGCCGCCCGACGCCGAGGGGCGCGTCAGCGCGCTGCTCGTCGTCGGCGGCGGCGACCCGGTCACGAACAGCGAGGACTGGTGGCGCGTGGCCTCGGCCCTGCGCACCGAAGGCCTGCGGCGCGTCGAGGGCGACCTCATCGTGAACGACTCGGCGTTCGACGCCGTGCGCGCCCATCCCGACTGGGGCCGCGTCTCGTCGCGCGCGTATCACGCGCCCATCACCGCGCTCACCGCCAACTACGGCGCCTACTTCGTGCGGGTCACGGCCGGACCGAAGCCCGGCGCTCCGGTGCGGGTCGACGTCGATCCGCCGATCGACTTCTTTCGGGTGGAGAATCGAGCGACGACCGGAGCACCCCGGACGCGACCAAATCTGGTCGTCGATCGTCGACGCGCGGCCGAGGGCGAGGGCGTCTCGGTTCGCGGACGCCTCGCGGCGGGGGCCCAACCCGACGTGTTTCCGCGCAGCGTCTCCGACCCGGCCATCTACGCGGGTGCCGTTCTCAAGATGCAGCTCGAGGCGGTAGGAATCGAGGTCACCGGCGTCGTGCGGCGGGGGAAGGCCGACGAAGCCCGACACGAGCTGCTCGTCTTCGAGGGGCGCCCGCTCAGCGAGATCGTCCAGCTCTTCATGAAGTACAGCAACAACGCGGTCGCGGAGTCGCTCGTGAAGTCGATGGGGCGCGCCGCAACGGGCGAGGCCGGCAGCTGGGCGACCGGGCTCGCAGCGATGCAAGCGGCGCTCGACGAGATGGGTGTGCTCGGTGCCGGCACGGTGCTCGTCGACGGGTCGGGGCTGTCGACGCGCAACCGCGTGTCGGCCCGGACGCTGCACCGGGCCCTCGTCGCCTCACGTGCCTCGTTCGCCTTCGGTCCCGAGATGCTCGCCTCGCTGCCGCTGGCGCAGGCGGACGGCACGCTCGAGAAGCGCGCGGCCGGACTGCGTGGCCGGGTGCGCGCCAAGACCGGCCTGCTGTCGGATGCGCGCGTCACGAGCCTGTCGGGCTACGCCGAGCTGGCGGACGGCGAGCTCGCCATCTTCGCGGTGATCGTCAACGGCTACAAGAACGGCGCGCGCGCGGCGATGGACGGCGTCGACGCCTTCGTCGCCGAGCTGGTGCGTCACGGGGCTGAGGTGGGCGGCGACGAAGGCGCGGTCCCGCAGGCGGCCGACGCCGGTCGAGGTCTCTGGCTCGGGGCTCACGAGCGCGAGGCCGAGGGCTTGCCGCCGGCCTCATAGAACTTCATCACCTGCTCGCGGTAGAGCCGCGGCACCGACGCGCCGCGCCGCAGTCGCCGATCGATGCGACCGGGCCCCCAGTTGTACGCCGCGAGCGCGGTGTGCATGCT
Organism: Myxococcota bacterium; assembly: GCA_965250285.1. Classification (GTDB taxonomy): domain Bacteria; phylum Myxococcota_A; class UBA9160; order UBA9160; family UBA4427; genus CAYYSY01. Next base: position 1,943,398 of record OZ252299.1, on the reverse strand, counting down.
GCCGTACTTGCGCTCGAGCTGGCTGAGGTACGCGGTGCCGAGCTTGACGTTCAGAATCGGATCGAAGAGCGAGTTGGCGCCGCGCCAGTGCAGCCCGTGCTTCCGGGCGAGCTCTTCGGCCGTGCTCGGCAGCAGCTGCATCAGGCCGAGCGCACCGACGGGCGACACGGCGAGGTGGTAGCCGCCGCTCTCGACCTTGATCACCGCGAGCGTGAGCGTCGGGTCGATCCCATGGCGCTCCGACTCCTGGACGATGGTGTACGCGAGTCGCATGAGCTCGCGATCCGAGAGTCCGGTATGTCGCGCGTGGAGCTCGTCGAGAATCTCACCCCGCACGCGTCCGTCGAGCGCGTCGGCCTTGATGACCGCGAGCTGATCCTGATCGGCGCGAATGGGATGGGCGAGCTCGGGCGCTTCCTTGAGCTCGGTCGGCGGGATGACGAGCACCGCAGCGGCGTCGGTCGGCGCATTCGAGAAGGAGCCGAAGCCGCTGCACGAGAGGCTCGCGAGGCCGAACACGATCAGAATCGGGGCAAAGCGTCGCATCTCGTCAGGACACCCCCACCGTGAGCAGCCCCATGTCCCGAATCGCGAGCACGTTGTTCGCCACCGCGTAGCCCGTGCAGACCGAGATCAACGCGAGGAACGCGAGCTTCGCCGGACGCGGGATCGCTTGCGTCGTGACGAGGAACGCCACCGCGGCGACGGTGATGGCCGAGTCGATGAGCAACCCGGGCACGAGGCCCGTCGCCTGGAACAGCCAGCTGGCGGCCGGGTTCGCTTCGGTCACGTTCCAGCCCGGCACGGGCGCGCGCAGGCACTGCCACGTGGTCCAGTGGTCTGCGGTCGTCAGGGCGAGGGTGATCAGAACGAGAAGACGCAGCATCGGGGGCGGGGTTCCAGCAGTCCGCGAGTCGTCGAGAGCGCGAAGGGTTCGCCCGATGAGAAGAGCAAGCCGCGTGCCACGGACCGCCCATTCGCAGGGGAGCCCTCTGCGCGCAGCGGCTTACGTTGTGCGTTGCCGGCGCGTGATGTGAAACGAGGGGGCAGCGCCCATGGGGAGTGGGTAGTGGAGTTCCACTCCTGCGGCGCGATGCGGCCGCGAGACCCTCGAGGGGCCCGCCCGTCGGGTGCGTGGGGTCGGGATCGACTCGGAGCGCCTGCGAGCTGAAGGAGAGCGCGGGCGTCCGGCGCATCGGTCGTGGCGGGCGCGCTGGAGACGAAGTGAGCGCGCGGGAGGCGCCTCGAACGCGCGAGACGCGTGGAACCCGCGAGACGTTCTGACCGCTCGAGGCGCCTCGAACGCGCGAGACGCGTTGAACCCGCGAGACGCGTTGAACGCTCGGGACGCGGCGACCGGAACGGTCGGGCGCTCGAAAGCGCCGGGCGCCGCGGCTTGGGAGCCGCCCGGGCGCCCAGTAGGGCGGGGCGCCGCGGCGTTCGAGACGCCCCGGCGCCGCCTGCCCGGCTCGATCTAGCGGGTGCGCCGCATGCGGCCCTTGCCGAGCAGCAGCCAGTCGAGGGAGACGCGCTCCTTCGTCGCCAGCGTGATCAAGAAGTCGGTATGCGGCGTGGTGCCGTTTTCGTAGCGGTTCACGTTCTGCTGGAACACGCCGAGGTCGCGCGCAAACTGTCGCTGCGAGCGGTCACCCCGGATCTGGGCGAGGCGTTCGGGAAGCTTCCGCTTGATTCGATCGACGGACGTCTTGGACATGACGAGCCTGTTCTCCTTCTGTTCTCTTCTTTGGTCGCAGGTTCTCTGCTTCTGGTTCTCATTGCGATCGATCAACGGTCGATCGCGGCGAGTCAGCGCTGCTGCGTGCAGTCACTGCTCTGATGTGGGGTCGTTCGATCGTTCGGACGATCGACGACGGGCGCATCGATCGCTCGACGGCTCGAAGCGGGTTCGTCCCTCGTCTCGCGTCCCTCGTCGCCCGTCACCGTGCTGAGTCGCACGTGCAGCGCAGAGACAGGAGAGGCGAAACACGCTCGTCCTTTGGATCTTGGACCCCACTCACCCCCGGTTCGATCCCGCACGAGACGTCGGGCGCGCCCGGGTGCTCGAGCGTACCGTCGCCGTGTCTCGTGCGTCCGTTTCTCTGCTTCGTGCGCTTTCGCCGTGATCGAACGGTGCAAGGCGTGTTGCGCGCTGTCACAAAGATGCGTATCCGGATCGAACGCGAGCGCATGTTATGCACGGGTCACCGAGCCATCAAGGTGCAACGCGCCCATTCCGTCGAATTGAACGACGTGGTGGGGGTTCTCCCTTGGTTTGCGCTCGCATGAACATCCGATGTGGATCTGCCTGTCCCGGACAGCAGACACATGAATGCGATACACACAGGGCGACGATGTTCGACCAAGCACTTCGGAACGCGATCGAGTTGCGCGCGTCCCGGCTCGAAGCGGCGCAGTCGAGCAGGGTAAATCCCTAGTCGATCCCTCGATTCACCCGAGCGTGTCTCACCATGCCGTGTCGGGTGCCACCGAACGGCGTACCACCGAGCGATCGATCGCCGGTCGTTCGACTCTGGGTCACGTCCGGTGACGAGCCGGACGCCGACGCGTGTCGGACGCTCGAGCGAACGAGTCAGCGATGGGGCGACGTGCCCAATCGCCGACCGGCGATGCGTGCACGATGGGGTAGGGTCGGCGGCATGCGGGTGATCGGCGGGACACTGGGCGGGCGTCGGCTGCGAAGCGTGCCGCGCGGCACTCGGCCAACGAGCGACCGGGTCCGCGAGTCCCTGTTCTCGATCCTCGGCGAGGACGTGCTGCGTGAGGCCGCCATCCTCGACATCTGTGCGGGGTCGGGCGCACTCGGTCTCGAGGCTCTTTCCCGAGGGGCCAAGTCGCTGGTCGCGCTCGACCGCGGCGCCGAAGCGCGGCGCGTGATTCGCGCGAACGCCGCCGATCTCGGGCTCGATGATCGCGTCCGCGTTCTGGGCGGAGAAGCGCGGGCTGCACTCAAGAGGCTGGGGCGGGCGGGCGACCGCTTCGACGTGGTGTTCTTCGACCCCCCGTACGACGCCGGACTCGAGTCGGGTGTCCTCGGTGCGCTGCTCGACGGCGCCCTGCTCGCGTCGGGCGCGCGGGTGGTCGTCGAGGGGGCGAAGCGCCATGCTCTGCCGCCTGTACCCGGTTTGGTGCGGCTCGACGACCGCGCCTACGGGGACACGGTGCTGTACTTCCTGACCCACGACGACGCCTGAACCCCGTCGCGCGAGCCATGAACGAGGCGACATGTCCGACTCGACCCAAAAACGCGTAGCCCTGTTCCCCGCGAGCTTCGACCCGCCCACGAACGGGCACCTCGACCTGATCGACCGCAGCCTGCACCTCTTCGACGAAGTGGTGGTCGCGGTCGCGAAGAACGTGAAGAAGACAGGCGCCTTCGACGTCGAGCAGCGGCTGGAGATGCTGCGAGGGATGCTCGCGAATCACGAGCGCGTGCGGGTCGAGACGTTCGACGGGCTCGTGGTGCACCACGCCACGGCGATCGGCGCCTGCGCGATCATTCGCGGCCTGCGCATGATGAGCGACTTCGAGTACGAGTTCGAGATGGCGCTGATGAATCGCCATCTCGAGCCCCGCGTCGAGATCATCTTCCTCGCGTCGAGTCAGGACTACCTCTACGTCAGCTCGTCGCGCCTCAAGGAGCTGGTCCAGTTCGGCGAGAGCGTCGACGAGTTCGTGCCGCCGATCGTCGCTGAGTATCTGCAGAAGCGATACGCCTCGGGGCGCTAGCGTCCGCCAGACGAGCCCGCTCGCTCGCGGGCTCGACCCGATGGACTTCGATATGACCGACGCGATGGACGACGCGTCCACCCCGAGCTCCCGCCCCATTCGGTTCGGCACCAGTGGCTGGCGTGGCATCGCCGGTGAAGACGTCCGTTTCGACGCACTCGCCGCCCTGTGTGACGCGGTGGCCACCTGGGCGCTCGGCGCCGACGTCGGGCGGCGGATCGTGCTCGGTCACGACACCCGCCTGTTGAGTGAGCGCATGGCCCGCCTCGCAGCGCGCATCCTCACCGACGCGGGCTGCGATGTCCTCGCCGCCCACGAGCCCGTTCCCACCCCCGTCCTCACGCGCGCGATCGCCCGCTACGACGCCGCGGCCGGCGTCATGATCACGGCGAGCCACAACCCGCCCGAGTATCACGGCGTCAAGGTCTTCGGCCGCTGGGGCGGCGCGATCGGTGACGACGACGCCGCCACGATCGAAGCCCTCGCCGCGGCACACCCCGGCGATGGCGCGGCGGTGCCCGAGCGCTGGCCCGTCGCCGACGTGCAGCTGCTCGAGCGATACGTGACCGATCTGCTCGACGTCGTCGATGGCGACGCGCTCGCCCGCAGCGACCTGACCGTCTTCTACGACGCGATGCACGGCGTCGGGGCCGGTGTGCTCGACACGATCCTCGGGCGGACCGGGTGCCGCGTCGAGACGCTGCGCGCCGAACGCGATCCCGGTTTCGGCGGACAGCCACCCGACCCGGTCGCCGCCCACCTCGCTCCCCTCGTCCGCGCGGTCAAGCGCACGGGAGGGCCGTGCCTCGGACTTGCGACGGACGGGGACGCGGATCGTTTCGCGGTCGTGGAGCCGGGCGGACGCCTGCTCAGCGAGACCGAGGCGTGTGCGCTGCTGGTCGATCGACTCGCCGAGACCGGGCGCATCCAGCGCGGTGTGGCGATCGGCGCGGCCACGGGCAGTCTGGTCGCCCGCGTCGCCGAGTCGCACGGGCTCGCCGTCACGCGGTGGCCGATCGGCTTCAAGCATCTCTCCCTCGCGCTGCTCGACGGCCATGCCGACGTGGCGGGGGACGAGAGCGGGGGCTTCGCCTGGGCGCCCATCGGGCGTGACAAGGACGGCATCCTGGCCGGGATCCTCGTCGCCGAACTCGTCGCGACCGAGCCGGGTGCGATCGGCGCGCGACTGCGCGGCTTCGAGCGCCGCTTCGGCCGACGGGCGTGCGCCCGGCGCGCGTTGCCCGCGTCGCCGGATGTCATCGCAGCGCTCGAAGCGCTGCGCCAGGCGCCGCCCGATCAGCTGGGGGCCGACCGGGTGCACGAGGCGACGATCGAAGAGGGCGCGATCCGTCTCGAGCTCGACGATGGCTTCGGCTACGTGCGGCGATCGGGGACGGAGCCGCGCGTGCGCATCTACGCAGAAGGCCCGGGGCCGGCCGCGCTGGCCGACCGGCTCGACCGACTCGAGGCGTTGCTCGGCAAGGCTGACCACTAGCTTCGTCCCGAGAAGCCCGGCGCCGGTGCGTCCGCCGTCGAGAGCGGGCGCCAGATCGGGGTGGTACCCTCCTCCAGGTCGTCCCCGCGGGCTCCTCCGGCTGCGAAGAGACCGTTTCGGAGCGTGTCGGTCTTCGCTCAACGCCCCGAGTGGTCGACGAGACGATCGGTGCTGGTTCGGCGTCACGAGCGGATCGGTCGGGCACCGAAGAGGGAGTGCCCGTACCCGGCTGGCCGGGGCTTCGGGGGCACCGAGATGGGGCCCGCGCGCGCGGTGCGCGGTGCGGGGGACGGCGGGAGCCGTCGGGTGAAGGAGCGCTTCGCATGGATTCACGCCGCATCGTCCTGGCCGTGACCGGTGGGATCGCCGCCTACAAGGCGCCCGAGCTCGTGCGTCAGCTCAAGAAGGCGGGCCACGAGGTGCGCTGCGCGCTGACCCGGTCGGCGGCCGAGTTCGTCAGCCCGCTCGTGCTCCAGACGCTCTCGGGCGAGCCCGTTCGCCAGCACCTCTTCGACCCAGGGGAGGAATCGGAGATCGATCACATCGGGCTCGCCGACTGGGCCGAGCTCGTCATCGTCGCCCCGGCGACCGCCGATCTACTCGCGCGGATGGTGCACGGCCGCGCGGACGACCTGGTGACGGCGGTGCTGCTCGCGACCCGGGCGCCGGTGCTCGTCGCCCCGGCGATGAACGTCCATATGTGGTCCCACCCCGCCACCGAAGCCAACGTGGCGGTGCTCGCCGAGCGCGGTGTGCTGCGCGTCGGGCCCGAGGCCGGCGAGCTGGCTTGCGGGTGGGAAGGCCTCGGTCGGATGTCGCCCCCCGAGGCGATCGTGGCCGCAGCCGAGGCCGCGCTGACGGCCAAGAGCCTGGCCGGCGAAACGGTGATCGTGACCGCCGGCGGCACCGCCGAGCCGATCGATGCGGTGCGCAGCGTGACGAACCGGTCGACGGGCAAGATGGGCTTCGCCATTGCCGAGGAGGCGGCGGGCCGGGGCGCGCGGGTGCTTCTCATCGTCGGACCGACGGTCTCCCTCGAAACGCCGTCGGGCGTCGAGCGACTCGACGTGGGCACCGCCGCGCAGATGCGCGAGGCCGTGCTCGGCCAGCTCGAGGCTTCGACGATCGTGATCAAGGCCGCGGCCGTGGCCGACTTCAGGCCCGCGCGCGCCGAAGAGCTGAAGATCAAGAAGGAGGCGCTCGCGGAGAGCAGCGGGCTGCACCTCGAGCTCGTCGCCACGACCGACATTCTGAGCGAGGTGTGCGAGCAGAAGGGGGACCGCATCGTCGTCGGCTTCGCAGCCGAGAGCCACGACGTCGTCGGCGCTGCGAAGCGCAAGATCGAGCGCAAGGGCTGCGATCTGCTCGTCGCCAACGACATCTCGCGCACCGACGCCGGCTTTGGCACCGACGACAACGCCGTGCTCTTCGTGCGGCCCGGCGGCGACGTCGAGGAGCTGCCGCTCCTGCCGAAGCGCGAGGTCGCGGCGCAGCTCTTCGATCGCATCGAGAAGATCGCCCGCGAGCGACGGGCGTGAGTCGCTCACAATCGCGCCGTTCGAGGGAGGCACCCATGCGCCGCGGATTCAAGCTGCTGGGGCTCGTCGTCGCGTCGATGTTGCTCGCGACGTCGGCGAATGCGAACCACGTGAACGTGATCACGATCGATGGCGGCATCAACCCGGCGGTCGCCGACTACGTCGACACCGCGATCGCCGAGAGCGAGCGCGATGGTGCGGCGCTGCTGCTGATCGAGATGGATACGCCGGGCGGCCTGCTGCAATCGACGCAGGACATCATCCAGTCGATGCTGAACGCCCGCGTGCCGGTCGCCGTCTACGTCACGCCTCGCGGCGCCTGGGCCGGATCGGCGGGTGTCTTCATCACGATGGCGGCCAATGTGGCCGCCATGTCGCCCGGCACGAGTATCGGCGCGGCGCACCCGGTCACGGTCGGCGGCGACAACACGAAGGAAGAGGGCGACAGCCGCGATTACATGGCCGAGAAGATCGAGAACATGACGATCGCGTACATCGAATCGGTCGCGAAGCAGCGCAATCGCAACGTCGAATGGGCCGCCGAAGCCGTGCGCAACTCGGTGGCGATCGGTCCCGAAGAGGCCGTCGAGCTCAATGTCGTCGACCTCATCGCGAAGAATCGCGCGGAGCTGCTCGAGGAGATCAACGGGCGCGTCGTCGAGGTCGACGGCGAGGAGACCGAGCTCGTGCTCGGGGCGGTCGAGGTGCGCTCGCTCGAGATGACGACGCTGCAGGCGATCTTCAGCTTTCTGGCCGACCCGAACATCGTGGCGCTGCTGATCTTCGGTGGGCTTGCCGGGCTGTACGTCGAGTTCCAGAACCCCGGGCTGCTTCTGCCCGGGGCCACGGGGCTCGTGTGCCTCGTACTCGCGGGCTTCGCGATGCAGATCCTGCCCTTCAACTGGGTCGGCATTCTGCTGATCCTGTTGGGCATCGGGCTGCTCGTGGCCGAGATTTTCGTGACCAGCTTCGGCGTCCTCTTCGCCGCGGGCATCCTCTGTTTTCTGGTCGGCGGCACGATGGTGTTCGACGTGCCGGAGATGTCCGACCTCACCATCGACTTCTGGTCGGTGCTCGTGCCGGTGGTCGTCGGCTTCGGCGCCTTTACCGGCATGGTCGCGTTCCTCGTCGGCCGCAGTCTGATGAAGGATCAGGTCGCGGGTGTCGACGAGATGATCGGGCTGGTGGGGCGAACGAGCACCGCGCTCGATCCGGCCGGCAAGATCTTCATCCGGGGCGAGTACTGGAACGTCGAGGCCGAGGAGCCGGTCGAAGCCGGTGAAGCCGTCGAGGTCGTAGCCGTCGACGGCCTGCGACTGCGCGTCCGACGGGCGCTGGGCGCCGACTGAAGACCGGGTCGGCGCACCGTCGAGCGGGCGCGGGGGGCGAATCGACCCGCCTGTGCGCAGCCGTTCATGGCGCGGCCGTGTGGCGACCTTTTCGATACGATTCAAGCGCGTCGAAATCCGCTGGGGGGGCGGGTGACCCGGATGGTCACCACGACCTCACCCCCGGCGTCGACCGTCGGGAGTGAGCATGTCTTTGTTTCCCATCATTCTGATCGGCCTCGCTGCGGTGATCTTCATCGCCGGCGTCCGGGTGCTGCCCGAGTACGAGCGGGGCGTGGTGTTTCGTCTCGGCCGCTACACCGGCACCAAGAGCGCCGGTCTCAAGTGGATCATTCCGGGCGTCGACCGCATGGTGCGCATCGGTCTGCGCGAGATCGTGATGGATGTGCCCTCGCAAGAGGTGATCACGCGCGACAACGTCTCGGTCAAGGTGAATGCGGTGCTGTACTTCCGCGTGCTGCACCCCGACAAGGCCGTGATCCAGGTCGAGAACTACCTCTTCGGTACGTCGCAGCTCGCCCAGACGACGCTGCGCAGCGTCTGCGGCCAGGCCGAGCTCGATACGCTGCTCGCCGAACGAGACAGCATCAATCAGCAGCTGCAGGAGATCATCGACCAGCAGACCGAGCCCTGGGGCGTCAAGGTGCGTGCGGTCGAGGTGAAGCAGATCGATCTTCCGCAGGAGATGCAGCGCGTGATGGCCAAGCAGGCCGAGGCCGAACGTGAGAAGCGCGCGAAGGTGACGCTCGCCGATGGTGAGGTGCTCGCCGCCCAGCGCATCGCCGATGCGGCGGCCACGCTCTCGAGCGAAACCGCCGGGATCCAGCTTCGCTACCTGCAGACGCTCGCCGAGATCGCGGGCACGAACAGCTCGACGACGATCTTTCCGTTCCCCATCGATCTGCTGAAGCCCTTCGTGCAGCACCTGGCCGAGAACGCCGGCGACGCGCCCGCGTCGACGCCGGAGCAGCCCGAGCTGGAGGTCTAGGTGGCCGAAGGCGACGAGACCGCGCGCCGCATCCGAAGCGGCGCGGCGCGCGCGGTCACCAACGGACTGCTGATCCTCGTCACGCTCGGCCTGCTCGGCGGCTGGGCGAGCACGGGCTTCTATCGCCTCGAACTCGGTGAGGCGGCCGTGATCATGAAGGTCGGCGAGTTCGACCGCGTGGTTCGCCAGGAGGGGCTCGGCTGGCATCTGCCGCCGCCGCTCGAAATCGCCGTACCGGTCAACGTGGTCGAGATTCGATCGATCTCGTTCGGCATGGAAGACGGCAATCGGCCGGCGATGAGTGACGACGGTCAGCGTGAGAACCGCGGCGGCGAGGAGGGCACCTTCTCGCGCTTCGTGCAGACCGCCGACAACAACATCGTCAGCGTCTCCTACGAGCTGCAGTACTCGATCAACAACCCGTACTCGTTCGAGTTCGGCATGATCGAGCCCGATCTGATCCTGCACGACGCCACCCAGGCTTCGGTGCGGCAGGTGATCGGCGGCAAGACGGTCGACAACGTGCTGATCTTCGAGAAGCAGAAGATCGAGCGCGAGGCGCGCTCGATCCTGCAAGGCATCATGTCGCAGTACTCCGCCCTGATCATCCAGGAGCCGGACGGTCTGCCGAGCGAGCCGGCCGATCCGACGTTCGATGAACGCTCGCCCTTCGACATCGACAAGATCTCGCTCCAGACGGTCCACCCGCCCGCGCAGGTGCGTGGGGCGTTCGAAGACGTCAAGGCGGCCCAGCAGGACGAAGATCGTGCGATCTCGCGCGCGCGGGGTGATTCTCGCGAGATCATCGAGCGCGCTCGCGCCGAGGCGGCCGAGCTCGAGGAGGGCTCGCAGGCGTACAAGCAGGCCCGCGTGCTCGAATCCCGCGGTGAGTCGCAGCGATTCACCGCGCTGGTGGCCGAGTATCGCCGCGCCCCCGACGTCACGCGGACGCGCCTGTACATCGAGACGCTCGAAGAGGTGCTGGCCCGCGCCGAGAAGATGCTCGTCGATCCGGCGGCCTCGAGCGTGATCCCGATCTTCTCCGAGCGCGCGGGCGCGCTGGCACCCGCCGTCTCTGCGCCCCCGCCCGGAGGAGCCTCTCGAACCGCTCCGACGACGCCAGCGCCTGCGACCGGCGCCTCGACCTCGACGACCTCGACGACCTCGACGACCGCTTCGACCACGACCGGAGGATCGAACCCGTGATTCGGACTCTGATCTTCACGATCTGGCTCGTGCTCATCGTCGGCATCACGAGCCTCTGGGCTGGCAGCTATGGCTGGGGGCCGGTGATCGTGACGCAGCAGTGGGAGAACAACATCGTGCTGCGGCTCGGCGCGCCCAACCGCGTCATCACCGAGCCCGGTTGGTCGCTGCGTCTGCCCGTGATCGAGTCGGTTCGAACCCAGGACATGCGGCTTCGATATCTGGGCGTCGAGCCGTCCGAGATGATCGTCGGCAACGAGACGCTGCTCGTCGACTACTTTGCGGTGTGGCACATCAGCGACGCGCTGGCGTTCGCGCGTCGCTACCCGAGCGTCGATGCGTCGACGCGAGTGATCCGGGCTCGCCTGCAGTCGCGGGTCAGTGACAAGATCTCGGGGCTGCCGCTCGACGAGATCCTCGCGCGCGCGGACGTTCTGGGAGACATTGCCGTCGAAGCGACCGAGACGCTCGCCGAGACCGGCGTGACCGTGGTCGATTTGCGCATCAGCCGCACCGATATTCCCAAGCAGAACGAAGAGTCGACCTTCAATCAGATGCGCGAGCAGCGCCTCGCCATCGCCCGCGAACACCGCGCAAAGGGCGAGCGCGAGGCGCGTGAGATTCGCGCGAAGGCCGAGCGCGAGGCGAGGACCCTGCTGGCCCAGGCGCGGTCCGAATCTGAGATCACCCGCGGCGCCGGCGACGCCGAAGCCGCTTCGATCTACGCCGAGGCGTACTCGGCCGATCCCGAGTTCTTCGCGTTCGTGCGCAGCCTGCGCGCGTACCGCGCGACGATCGATGAGAGCACGACGCTCGTGCTGTCTCCAGAGCACGAGTTCTTCGAGTATTTTCGGTCGAGCGCACCCGAGGGCGGGGCGCGCTGAGCGCGGCCCCGGCAGCGACGGCGCGAAGGGAGACCGATCGGTGGAGGTCGTTCGAGGCGTAGCGGAGTTCTCGCGGCGACCGGTGCGTCCCGTTCTGACGATCGGCAACTTCGACGGCCTGCACGTCGGCCACCGCAAGATCCTCGACACCGTCATCGACCGGGCTCGCCAGCTCGAGGGCGAGGCGATCCTCTACACGTTCGATCCGCACCCCCGGAAGGTGCTCCAGGGCGACGCCGGCCCGAAGCTGCTGGCAACGACCGAGCAGAAGCTCGAGATTCTCGAGTCGATCGGCCTCGACTGGGTCGTGCTCCAGCCCTTCGATCGCGAGTTCGCGCGGACGCCCCCCGATCAGTTCATCGACGAGCAGATCGACAAGGGCATTGGTCCGCTCGAGGTCTACGTCGGCTACGACTTCCACTTCGGTCGAGACCGGGAAGGCTCAATGAGGCTGTTGACCGAGCAGGGCCCGCATCGCGGCTTCTCGGTCACGATCATCCCCGAAGTGACCGTCGGTGACCGGGACGTCAATTCGACGCGGATTCGCGGCCTGATTGCCGATGGATCGGTGGAGGAGGCGGCGGATTTGCTCGGTCGGGCGTACTGCGTGCGGGGGCCGGTGGTCGAAGGCATGAAGCGGGGCCGCGAGATGGGGTTTCCCACCGCGAACCTGGCGCCCGACAACGAGATTCTGCCTGGCGCGGGCGTGTACGCCGGCCATGTCCGTGGCATCGAGGGGCCGATCGCCGGCCAGACCTTCGGCGCAGTGACCAACGTCGGCTTCCGGCCGACGTTCGATGACGGCCGCGATCTGGTGGCCGAAGCCCATGTGATCGACTTCTCAGGCGACCTCTACGGCGGGATCGTCGAGCTCTCCTTCGAGCACAAGCTGCGCGGCGAGCAGAAGTTCGATTCGATCGACGCGCTCCGCGAACGGATCCGTCGTGACGTCGACGACGCGCGCGCGTGGTTGACACGCGCATGACCGCGGCCGAACCGCCCGGCCGTGACGACGACGCTCTCGAGAGCCCGCCGAGCCTGTCGGATTGGGTGCGCGACTGGCGGTTCTGGCTCGGGCTGGGGATCACCCTGGTGTCGGTGTGGATCGCCGTGCGCGGCATCCCGCTGGCCAAGGTCTTCGAAGCGATGCAGCGGGCGAACTTCTTCGCGCTGCTGGTCGCCAGCGCACCGTTCTACGTGGTGAGCGTGTATCTGCGGGCGCTGCGATGGCGCCATCTGACCGACCCGGTCGCGTCGATCGAGACGAGCGTCCTGTTTCGAGCGGCCTCGATCGGCTTTCTCGCGAACAATCTACTGCCGCTGCGGATGGGCGAGCTGATCCGCTCGGTCACGCTCGCCAATGAGGCCGGGGTCTCGCGGAGCGCGATCCTCGGCACGGTCGTGATCGAGCGCGTACTCGACGTCGTGTCGGTGCTGCTGCTCGCCGTGATCTCGCTGTCGTGGGTGGGCGCGCACTCCGATGCGGCGGGAATTCTGCAGGAGGGTTCGATCCTGCTCCTGCCGGTTGCCCTCGCACCGCTCGCGGTCTTGTTCGCCCTGCGCCTGGCCCCCGAGCCCCTGATCGCGGCGGCGCTCTGGTGTCTGCGCCCGGCGCCGACGCGCGCCCGCGAGCTGGCCGAACGCGTGCTTCGCGGCTTCAGCGATGGGCTCGGGGCGCTCGGCCGCGGTGGGCACCTCTTCTGGATCGCTTTGCACACGGCGTTGATCTGGCTGGTGGCATCGACCGGACCGATGCTGATCGGCTTCTGGGCCTTCGGCCCCGACGTGGTGTCCTTCGACTCCCCCTGGGAGATGATCGTGACATCGTGGGTCCTCCTCGCCGCCGTCGGCGTCGCCGTCGCGTTGCCGTCGGCCCCCGGCTTCATCGGCCCGTATCAGCTGGCGTTTCAGGCGGTTCTGATCCGGTTCGGCGTCGATCCGGCCGCGGCCCTGGCGATGGGCGTGCTCGTCTGGGCGGCGTTCTGGCTGAGCCTCACCCTGCTCGGCGTGATCGTGCTGCGTGCCAGCCGCATCACGATTGCCGAAATGATGCGGCGCTCCGGGTAAAGTCGCTCCGATCACCTTCCGATAACCCAGCGAGATTGCGGCCCTTTTGCGTGAAGCAACTGGGGCTTCGAAGTCAGCTGTCGTTCGGCGCGCGCGCGTTTCTCGAAGGAGCGCACGCACCGGCTGCGGAGGGGGTGGCTCGTGAACGAGCGCATTGGCGAGCTCCTGGTCAAAGAAAATCTGCTCTCGACCGAGCAGCTTCAGAAGGCGCGCGCAGAGGCCGCGTCGAAGGGCGAACGTCTCGGCGCGCAGATCACGAAGCTCGGCTTCCTCGAAGAGGGAGAGCTCACCGACTTCGTCGCCAAGCAGTACGGCGTGCCTTCGATCAGCCTCTCGGACTTCGAGATCGACCCCGAAGTCATCGAGCTCATTCCCGAAGAAGTCGCGCTCAAGCACACCGTGGTGCCCGTGAACCGCGCGGGCTCGACGCTGATCCTGGCGACCCCCGATCCGTCGAACATCTTCGCGCTCGACGACATCAAGTTCCTCACCGGGTACAACATCCAGCCGGTCGTTGCCTCCGAGGAGACGATCCGCGCCACGATCGAAGCGCACTATGAGCAGGCCGACGTGCTCGAGGACGTCATGGCCGGCTTCGACGATGACGGGATCGACGTCGTCGAGGCCGAAGACGAATTCAACGCGGCCGAGGCGGGCAAGGAGGCCGAGGATGCGCCGGTCGTCAAGCTCGTCAACCTGATCCTGACCGACGCGATCAAGCGAAACACGTCGGATATTCACATCGAGCCGTACGAGAAGTCGTTTCGGGTGCGATATCGCATCGACGGCGTCCTCTACGAGGTGATGAAGCCGCCGCTCAAGCTCAAGAACGCGATCACTTCTCGACTCAAGATCATGTCTGCGCTCGACATCGCCGAGCGGCGTCTGCCGCAGGATGGCCGCATCAAGCTGAAGCTCGGTAAGGGCCGCGAAATGGACTTTCGTGTCTCGGTGCTGCCGACGCTCTTCGGCGAGAAGGTGGTCCTGCGTCTCCTCGACAAGAGCAATCTTCAGCTCGACATGACCAAGCTCGGTTTCGAGGAGCACCAGCTCACCGACTTTCAGGGGGCCATTCATCTGCCGTTCGGCATGGTGCTGGTGACCGGCCCGACCGGTTCGGGTAAGACGACCACGCTCTACTCGGCGCTCGCCGAGCTCAACACCCCCGGCGAGAACCTGTCGACGGCCGAAGATCCCGTCGAGTTCAATCTCGGCGGCATCAACCAGGTACAGATGCACGAAGACATCGGCCTGAACTTCGCTGCAGCGCTCAGATCGTTCCTGCGTCAGGACCCCGACATCATCATGGTCGGTGAGATTCGTGACTTCGAGACGGCCGAGATCGCGGTCAAGGCCGCGCTCACCGGCCACATGGTGCTCTCGACGCTGCATACGAACGACGCGCCGTCCACGATCAACCGCCTGCTCAACATGGGCATCGAGCCCTTCCTCGTTTCGTCCGCCGTCAACTGCATCGTGGCCCAGCGTCTGGCTCGCCGGATCTGTCCCGAGTGTGTGACCGACGACCCCGAGGTCCTCAAGGACGACCTGGTCGCGGCCGGCCTCTCCGAGGAGGAGTCGACGTCGTTCCAGCCGAAGAAGGGCGCGGGCTGCAGCAACTGTTCGGAGACCGGCTTCAAGGGCCGAGTCGCCATCTACGAGGTCATGGTCATGACCGACGAGCTCAAGGAGTTCGTTCTGAACGGTGCTTCGGCCGCCGAGATCAAGCGCGAGGCCGTCCGTGGTGGGATGCAGTCCCTCCGCCGATCGGCGTTGAAGAAGATGATGGAAGGCGTCACGACGCTCAGCGAAGTCTTCCGCGTTTCGACGATCGACTAGGTCGGGCAGGCGCCGGACCGCGAAGGAATCGATTCACCATGGCCAACATGCACCAGCTGCTCAAGGCAATGATCGAGAAGGGCTCGAGTGATCTCCACATCACGACGGGGACCCCGCCGCAGCTTCGAATCGACGGCAAGCTGTGCCCGCTCAAGATGCCGCCGCTCTCGCCGCAGGAGACCAAGCAGCTCTGCTACTCGGTGCTGACCGACGCGCAGAAGCACAAGTTCGAGGAGACGAACGAGCTCGATCTCTCCTTCAGTGTGCAAAAGCTCTCCCGCTTCCGGGGCAACGTCTTCATTCAGCGCGGCAACGTCGCTGGCGTCTTTCGTGCCATCCCATTCAAGATCATGACGTTCGAGGATCTCGGGCTGCCGCCGGTCATGGCCGAGCTCTCGGAGAAGCCGCGCGGGCTCATTCTCGTCACCGGGCCGACCGGCTCGGGCAAGTCGACCACGCTGGCGACGATGATCGACAAGATCAACACCGAGCGAAACGAACACATCGTCACGGTCGAGGACCCGATCGAGTACCTGCACCCGCACAAGAACTGCGTGGTGAACCAGCGCGAGGTCGGCGCCGATACCGAGAGCTTCAAGAAAGCTCTGAAGTACATCCTGCGCCAGGACCCCGATGTGGTGCTGATCGGTGAGCTCCGCGATCTCGAGACCATCGAGGCGGCGTTGACCGTCGCCGAAACGGGCCACCTCGCGTTCGCGACGCTGCACACGAACTCGGCCGTGCAGACGATCAACCGAATCGTCGACGTGTTCCCGCCCTATCAGCAGTCGCAGATTCGTCAGCAGCTCTCGTTCGTGCTCGAAGGGGTCGTGAGCCAGACGCTGCTGCCGCGGGCGAATGGGCCGGGGCGTGCGATGGCGCTCGAGGTCATGGTGCCGAATGCCGCGATCCGCAACCTGATTCGCGAGGACAAGATCCATCAGATCTACTCGTCGATGCAGGTCGGGCAGCAGAAGTTCGGCATGCAGACGATGAATCAGTCGCTCGCCTCGTTGGTGCAGCGGCGCATGATCGACATGGACCGGGCCGAGGGCCGCAGCCCCGACACGGACGAGCTGAAGCAACTGATCATGAAGGCGGGCGGCGCAGCGCGCTAGTTCGATTGACGCGGAGGCGCCGCCACGGCGCGCTCCTGAGTTCGAATGCCGGCTCGTCCGGCGGAGGGTGATTCGATGCCCATCTACCTCTGGCAGGGAAAGACGCGCGACGGCGCGATGAAGAAGGGCGAGCTCGAGGCGGCCACCGCCGAAGCCGTGATGGGGCAGCTGCGCTCCCAGGGCATCGTGCCGGGAAAGGTCAAGGAGAAGCCCAAGGACATCAGCGAGATCTTCACCTTCCTTCAGCCGAAGGTGACGGTGCGAGACCTCGTCGTGTTCACGCGGCAGTTCGCCGTCATGGTGGACGCCGGTCTGCCCCTGGTTCAGTGCCTCCAGATCCTCGGCGACCAGCAGGAGAACCCGACGTTCAAGAAGGCCCTCAAGGAGGTCCGCAACGACGTCGAGCAGGGCGCCACATTCGCCGATTCGCTCGCGAAGCATCCGCACGTCTGGGATTCGCTGTATGTGAACCTGGTCGCTGCCGGTGAGGTCGGCGGTATTCTCGACACGATCCTCAACCGCCTGGCGGTGCAGCTGGAGAAGGCCGACAAGCTCGCCAAGCAGCTGAAGGGCGCGATGGTCTACCCGACGACCGTTACGGTGATCGCGATCGCTTGTATCGTGCTCCTCCTCGTGAAGGTGATTCCGGTCTTCGAGAAGATGTTCGCCGACTTCGGCGGCACGTTGCCTGGTCCGACCCAGACCGTGATCGGGATCTCGAACTGGCTGCAGGCCTACATTCAGTATCTGATCGGTGGCTTCGTCACGATCTACGTCGCATTCAGCCAGGCGCGGAAGCGCAGCGTTCCGTTCCGATATCGCACCGACCAGCTGGCGCTCAAGCTGCCCATCTTCGGCAACATCATCAAGAAGGTCGCGGTGGCCCGCTTCACGCGGACGCTGGGAACGATGATCTCGAGTGGTGTGCCGATCCTCGATGGTCTCGACATCGTCGCTCGAACCGCCGGCAACATGATCATCGAAGAAGAGATCCAGGCGACGCGTCAGTCGATCTCAGAGGGCAAGACCATCGCCGAGCCGCTTCAGGGCTCGAAGGTCTTCCCGGGGATGATGGTGCAGATGGTGGCCGTGGGTGAAGAGACGGGTTCGATGGAGATCATGCTGACCAAGATCGCCGACTTCTACGACGAAGAGGTCGACGCTGCCGTTGGCGCGCTCACTTCGATGCTCGAGCCCATCATGATGGTGTTCATGGGTGGCTCGATCGGTTCGATCCTCGTCGCCATGTACCTTCCGATCTTCACGATCGCCGACGCGATCGGCTGATCCGCCCGAGAGTCTCCCCCCGGATGAGGACGCTCAGCGAAGAGGGGGGTGCGCTCGAGCGCCGGTCGGTCTCGGAGGACCGTCGCAGGCTGATGGGGCTCACCGCCGCACGTCTCGGCGTGATCCTCGCCTGCTTCGGTGTGACGCTCGGGCTTCATGCGCTGGGTCGCGAGCTGCCCGTCGCGTCGCGCAACGGGCTCTACTACACCGTCGCGGCCGCGTTCTTCATGACGGTCGTCTTCGCGATCGGCGAACGCAGGCGATGGAGCGACCGGCTCGCGGTCACGCTCCAGATTGCGACGGACGTCGGCATCGTCTCTTCGCTCGTGTACTTCACGGGCGGTCTCGAGTCGATCTTCACGTTCCTGTACGTGCTGGTGACGGTGTACGGTGCCGTGCTCTTTCGGCGCTCCGGCGCTGTGGTCGCGGCGACGCTGTCATCGGCCGCCTATGGCGCGGTGCTGTTCGGGGGTCGCTTCGTATCGATGCCCGAGTCGGGCTACGCGAGCGAGTCGGCGTTCTCGGTCGCAGTGGCGACCTGGGGCGTGCACGTCGCGGCACTGTACCTCGTCGGGCTGCTGGCCAGCGTGCTCTCGGGCGAGCTTCACCGAACGGGGCGCGCGCTCGATCAGCGGACGAGCGATCTGCGCGTCTTGCGGGATCTCTATCAGCGCACGATCGAGAGCATCATGAGCGGGCTGCTGACGATCGATCTCGAGGGTCGCATCACGTCGTTCAACCCCGAGGCCGAACGAATCACCGGGATGCGCGCGCGCGATGCGATCGGCGTGGCGCTCGAGGATCTGATCCCCGGTGCGACGGACGTGGCGTTGAAGGAGCGGCTCAGCGACCCGGGTCTGCAGCCAGATCGGGCACGCCTCGTGTACGACAATGACCGCGGCGAAGAGCTTTGGCTCGGTTTGGCGGGATCGGTGCTGCGCGACGAGGCGGCGGACCCGATCGGGCACGTGATCATCTTCACCGACGTCACCGAGGTCGTGTCGATGGAGCGCGAGCTTCGGCGCTCGGAGCGCATGGCCGCAGTCGGTGGAATGGCGGCGAAGATCGCGCACGAGATCCGGAACCCGCTGGCGTCGATCTCGGGCTCGATCGAGATCCTCAAGAGCAGCGGTCAGATCCCGGAAGGCCCCGAGACCGGTGCGCTCATGGATATCGTGTTGCGCGAGACCGAGCGGCTGAATCAGCTGATCACCGACTTCCTGCAGTTCTCGCGACCTGCGCCTCCCTTGCGTGAGAGGGTCGCACTCGCGCCGCTCGCCGATGAGGTCTTGAAGGTGCTCGGTGGGACATTGCCGGCCGACATTCGTGCAGAGGGCCCGGAGGAAGGCGATGCGGCTGCCCTCGGCGACGAACGACAGCTGCGTCAGGTGGTCTGGAACCTTTGCTTGAACGCCGTTCAGGCCATGTCCAAGGGCGGCTGCCTGAGAGTCACGGTCTCGTCGGGCGGCCGAGAGGCGGCTCAAGACGTGCGTTCGAACGTCCGTAACGAGGAGAGGGGCGCGGTCTGGGGCGAAGCCGGATGGGTGGAGCTCGCTGTTTCGGATACGGGCGAGGGCATCCCCGACGAGCTTCAGGCCGAAGTCTTCGAACCCTTCTTCACGACGAAGGAGGAGGGGACGGGCCTCGGCCTCGCCACCGTGCACTCGATCGTCGAGCGGCATGGCGGTGAGCTGCTCCTCGAGAGCCGGTTGGGGCTCGGAACCACCTTCCGCGTGCGGCTGCCGCGCTTCGCATCCCCGGCCGAGGAGAGTCGATGAGCGACCCCCACAAGATTCTGGTCGTCGACGACGAGCGCAGCATGCGCGAGTTCCTCGAGATCTTCTTCCGCCGCGAGGGTTTCGAAGTCGAGACGGCGGAGAGTGTCGATACAGCGGCGCTCGTGCTCGAGAATGACGAGATCGATCTCGTCATCACCGACATGCAGATGCCTGGCAAGACCGGTCTCGATCTGCTCCAGGTCGCCCGCGACGTGACGCCCGAGACGCCGGTGATCGTCGTGACTGCCTTTGCGACCACGGACAGCGCCATCGCCGCGATGAAGGATGGCGCGTACGACTACGTGACGAAGCCGTTCAAAGTCGACGAGATGCGCATCGTCGTCGAGAAGGCGCTCGAGAAGAAGCGCCTGTCGAGCGAGAACAAGCGACTCAAGACGGAGCTTCGCAGCCAGGCCCGCCCCCGTCACATCATCGGCTCGGGCGAGGCCATGCAACGCGTCTTCGACCTGGTAGCCCAGGTCGCCGGGACGAAGACGAACGTGCTCATCTCGGGCGAGAGCGGCACCGGCAAGGAGCTCGTCGCCCGCGCGATTCATGATCAGAGCGACCGATCGGATCAGCCTTTCGTCGCGCTCAACTGCGGCGCGATCCCCGAGAACCTCCTCGAGAGCGAGCTCTTCGGCCACGTGAAGGGCTCTTTCACCGGTGCGGTTCAGAACAAAGAGGGGCTCTTCGAGGCGGCCGACGGCGGCTCTCTGCTGCTCGACGAGATCGGTGAGCTCTCGCCGGCCCTGCAGGTCAAGCTGCTGCGTGCGATTCAGGAGAAGACGATTCGGCGGGTCGGCGGCACGAACGACAAGCGCGTCGATGTGCGGATCATCTCGGCCACCAACCGGGATCTCGCCCAAGAGGTCGCCGAGGGGCGGTTCCGTGAAGACCTGTACTATCGATTGAACGTGATTCAGGTCGCGCTTCCCGCGCTGCGCGAGCGCAGCGAGGATGTGCCCCTCCTGGCCCAGCACTTCGTCGAGAAGTACGCCGAAGAGCTCGGGCGACCCATCGAGCGCGTGACCGACGAGGCGATGAGCGAGCTGATCGCCTACGCGTTCCCGGGCAACGTGCGCGAGCTCGAGAACGTGGTCGAGCGTGCCGTCGCGCTCTCGCAGGACGGCGTGATCGGGCTGGATGCGCTGCCCCCGACGGTCACCGAATCGCGCCCGACACCCGGTCGCGTGGTGATCCCCGAGGAGGGCGTGAAGCTCGAGTCCCTGGTCGACGAGTATGAGCGCAGCCTGCTGCGTGAAGCGCTTCGCAAGACGGGCGGGGTCAAGAAGCACGCGGCCCGGTTGCTCGGGATCTCGTTTCGATCGTTCAGGTATCGGCTCGAGAAGCTCGGTCTCGACGATCCCGACGCTGAGAACTGACGGCCCGCGGCGAACGGCGCGCGACGCACCGCGCCGATCGGCACCTCGACCCGCTCAGTCCCTGAGACCAAACTCCTTGATCTTGTAGAGCAGTGCGCGATGGCTGATCTCGAGGAGCCGCGCGGCGCGCGTGCGGTTGCCATCGGTCTTGCGCAGAGCGCGACGGATCATCTCGGCTTCGAACGAGCGCCGCGCCCGGCGCAGCGAGAAGTCGCCGTTGCGGCCTCCGCCGCCTTCCGGCACGGCCGTCGCGATGGCCGCCGGCAGCTCATGGAGCGTGATTCGGTCGGTCTTCGCGAGCAGCATGGCACGCTCGACGACGTTCTCGAGCTCGCGGAGATTGCCGGGCCACTCGTAGTGCCGGAGCCGGTCCATGGCCGAATCCGAAACGCCTTCGACGTCGACGCCGAGCTCGGCGCGCAGTCGAGCGACGGCGTGGTCGATCAGCAGAGGGATGTCATCGGCGCGCTCGCGCAGCGGGGGCACGCTCAGCAGCGCCGCGCCGAGTCGGTCTGCCAGCTCGGCCGAGACATTGGGGTCGCTCCCGGTCACGTCGAGGTCGCAGTGGGTCGCGGCGATGACCCGGACGTCGACCGGGTGCGACTTGCCGGTCTCGGAGGAGACGAGCTCTTCGTGGTCGAGGAGGTGCAGCAACCGCGCCTGCGCACCCGGCGACAGCGCGGACAACTCGTCGAGAAACAGCGTGCCGCCCTGGGCCGCGCGAACGTACGCGAGCAGACGGCTGTCTCCGTCTGTACGGGGCGCATCGAAGAGCTGGCGTTCGATGCTGTCGGGCGTGTCAGCGCTGCAGCGCACCGCAACGAAGGGGCCCGCCCGCCTGAGCGACTGCGTATGGATCGCTCGCGCGAGCACTTCTCTGTGCGTTCCGCGTTCGCCACGAATCAGCACCGGCGTCTTGAATCCCGCCGCACGCTCCATGGCTTCGAGCAGGTCGATCATCGATTCACTGGCGCCCACGATCGGTTTCTCGCCGACGGCAAGGGTCAGGTCTCGTTCGAGCAGACGCGTTCGCTGGTGATGTTGAATTCGTCGCTGCGTCTCGCCCATCGCGAACGCGAGCTCGACGGGGTCGAGGGGGTAGGCGATCAGCGCCGCTGCGCCGAGGCGCTGCGCCATCTCGAAGCGGCCGCGATCGTCGCGTTCGATGCAGAGCACGATCTGGAGCGCGGGCTCTCTGCGCTGCAGCTGCGGTGCGAGCTCGAAGTCGTCGAGCCCCGGCATCTCTGGATCACAGATTGCGACCTCGGCGCCATCAGCGGCGAGCAGAGCCAGGGCGCGTCGGGCGTCGGGTGCGACGCTGAGTTGCCAGTCGGTCGCGTTCAGCGCAGCCTCGACGGCTTCGCGCTGACCGGGGCGTTGATCGGCGAGCAGGATGCGTGCGGGCAAGGGGGTCCTCCGGTCGCTCCAACCCGGTTCATCGGCACGACTCGGCGCCCGGGTGAGGGGATTATGCACCAATCTGCGCAGTCGAGGCGCTTGCGCGCCGCGTGACGGCTGCGAATCGGCTGCCGGCGCCCGATCCCTCGACGAAGGGGCTTTCGCGAGTGAGCTGCCTACCCCGGATCGTGATTCGCGACACAACGAACCGGAGCGCAGTTGTCTCAAGTCCCCGAAACACGGGGCCGATACCTCCCTCAGTCCGGTTCGCGTGCACGCGCACGCGGTCGCAGATCCGGAGGAGGTGCGGTGCCCAGCAACAACGTACAGAGGTATCGAGAGAACCTCATGATGAGCAAGGCCGAGCTCGCCCGTAAAGCCGGGCTCTCGACGCTCACGATCGATCGCGTCGAGGCGGGACGTCCGTGCCGCCTCGATACGAAGCGAAAGATCCTGCTCGCCCTCGGCTTCAAGGTCTCCGACAAGGATCGTGTCTTCGGTGCGCTCGGCGCAGACGAAGCGGTGTCGCCGCCTGACGAATCGAGCGTTTCCATCGCGGACGAGGAGCCCCGGCTCTAGGAGCTCGGAGGGAGAACCCGAATATGAACTTTTCGTTGCCCAGCTTCGGTCGCAAGAGCCTCGTCGGACTCGACATCGGCTCCAACTGTGTGAAGGCCGTCGAGATCGTGCAGAAGGGGAAGGACAAGGGCTTCGAGCTTCGCAGCCTCGGCGTCGCGCCGATGCCGGCCGAAGCCATCGTCCAAGGCGCCTTCCTCAACTCGAGCGCGATCGTCGAAGCGATCCAGGAGGCCGTGCAGACCGGTCGGATCAAGACGAAGGAAGTCGCCGCCGCGGTCGCGGGTCACTCGGTCATCGTCAAGAAGGTCAGCCTTCCCATGATGAGTCGAGAAGAACTCGAGAACCAGATTCAGTGGGAAGCCGAGCAGTACATCCCGTTCGACGTGAACGAGGTCAACCTCGACTTCCAGATCCTTGACACCACGACGAACGAGGGCCAGATGGACGTCCTGCTCGTCGCGGCGAAGAAGGATCTCATCGACGACTACGTGCAGGTGATCCAAGAGGCCGGCCTGTCGCCGGTGGCCGTGGACGTCGCCGCCTTTGCCATCGAGAACGCCTACGAGCTGAACTACGAGCCCGAGCCCGAGGGCATCGTGGCGTTGGTGAACATCGGTGCCCAGGTCGTGAACATCAACATCGTGCAGGACGGCGTGCCCGCCTTCACACGTGACATCACGACCGGTGGCAACCAGTACACCGAAGAGATCCAGAAGGCGCTGTCGGTCGGCTACGACGAGGCCGAGCGCATCAAGGTCGGCGGCTCCGACGGTGAGCAGAGCCAGGAGGTCGTGCCCCAGGAAGTCGAGCAGGCGATGCGCTCGGTCACCGACACGGTGGTCGGCGAGATCTCGCGCTCCCTCGACTTCTTCAGTGCGACGGCCACCGAAGGGAGGATCACCAGGGTGCTCCTCTCGGGTGGTGGCTCGAAGACGGCGGGCTTCGCCGCGGCGTTCTCGGAGCGCACCGGTCTGGACGTCGAACTCATGAACCCCCTCGGCCGCATGCTGCCGAGCAAGGGGTTCGACACCGAGTACCTCGATGAGATCGGCCCCTCGCTGAGCGTGGGCGTCGGCCTCGCCACCCGGAGGCTCGAGGCCTGATGATCGAAATCAACCTTCTTCCCCATCGAGAAGCCAAGCGGGTCGCCGACCTCCGCGAGAACGTCGCCGTTCTCGTCCTGGGGCTCGTCGTGATCGCCGGCGTCTCGCTCTTCATGAACGGCCGGGTCGAGGGCGAGATCGATCGTGCTCGCCAGACCGTCCAGCAGATGGAGAGCGAGATCGCTCGGTACAAGCCCCAGGAGGCCAAGGTCGAGCAGTTCAAGGCCAAGAAGAGCGAGCTCGAAGACAAGCTCGACGTCATCGATGGCCTGGATTCGGCGCGCACGGGTCCGGTTCGAGTGCTCGAGCAGCTCGCGGCGCACACGCCCGAGCGACTCTGGCTCACTCAGCTCAGCACTGAGTCGGGGCGGATCCAGCTCAAGGGCAACAGCCTCGACAACGGCGTGGTGGCGGACTTCCTCCGAGGTCTCAACTCGTCCAACTACTTCCAGAACGTCGACCTGGTGAAGACCGGTCGTGGCAGCACCGTCGGTGGCGTACGTCTCGTGCAGTTCGAGATCACCGCCGACCTTGTCACGCCGGCCGACGCCGAAGCCGCCAATGAAACGGCCGGAGCATAGGGAGCGCAGACGATGGAGATGAAGTTCGACATCGAAGAGCAGCTGCAGGTCGTCGCGAAGATTCCCAAGGCCGCGCGCATGGGCATCGTCGCAGCGATCCTCGCTGCCATCGCCGGGGGCTACTACTTCATGTCGTATGCCCCGAAGGCGACCGAAGTCACGCGGCTCCGGACACAGGCGCAGCAGCTTCAGCGCAAGCTGAACAACGTGCGCGCCGTGGCGACGAACCTGGGTGCCTTCGAACAGGAGGTCGCCGATCTCGAGCGCGACCTCGAGAAGGCGCTCAAGCAGCTGCCGAATCGCAAGCAGTTCGAAGATCTGCTCCAGGACATCAGCACCGCGGGCAAGCAGGTGGGCGTTCAGATCAAGTCGATCGAGCGCAAGGCCGAGCTGTCCCACGACTTCTATGCCGAGGTGCCGTTCAAGCTGGAGCTCGAGGGCGAGTACCACGACCTGGCACGCTTCTTCGAGCGGGTCGCGCGGCTTCCGCGCATCGTGAACATCGGCGCTCTCGACGTATCGGTGGCGACCGAGGGGCGACGCGCCACGGTGCTGAAGGTCACGGGCACGGCCACGACGTTCCGGTTCTTGAACACCGAGTCGGGTGACACCGCCTCGGCAGACACGACCGCGACGCCGGGACGCAGGGCTTAGGGGGGATGACCGTGAGAGCGATCATTGCAGCATTCACGATGGCCCTGTTGGCGCTTCTCGTGGGCTGTGCGGAGGAGCCGGTGACGGCCCCTTCGACGCAGGACTACGCGAGCGCCGTGGAGCAGGCCAAGGCGGCGCGAGAGCGCAAGCTGGCGACCAAGCGGCAGCCTGCGGCCGCCGAGGGGGCCGTACTCGAGGAAGGCGAAAGCAATCTCGAGGAAGGCTTCGGCGGCATGGACGCGCGCTACGCGTACGACCCGGCGGACAAGCGAGACCCGTTCCGGTCGTTCCAGTACATGAACGAAGAGGAGCCGTCCGGCGACTTCGGTCCCCTCGGCGACTACGAGCTGCAGCAGCTCTCGGTGGTCGCCGTGGTGTGGGATACCGGAAAGCCGCGAGCCCTCGTTGCAGATCCGGGTGGGCGGTCGTTCATCGTCCATGAGGGTTCCCAGATCGGGAAGAACAACGGCCGCGTGATCCACATCGGGGACAACCTGGTGTTGGTGAAGGAAACGTACGTCAACTTCGCTGGTGAACAGACCACGAAGGACGTCGAGATGCGCATTCGAAGGAGCCAGGGAGGGTGAGCTCGATGATGGGTCCGATCAGTGAAAGATGGGGGGGGCATGCTCTGCGGATCTTCGTGATCTGTGCAGCGGCCGCAGTGCTCGCGTGCGCGAGTGCACAGTCCCCGAGCGGCTCCGGCTCCTCGGAAGACTATGCAGCTGGTGAGCTCCAGGAGCTCTCCGGTGTGAGCGTGGAGCGCGAAGGTGAAGAGACGGTGATTCGCCTCGAGGGGCTGGATTCTCCGTCCTACAGCGAGTTCGTCCTCGAAGACGAGAACGTCTTCGTGCTCGATCTCAGCGGGGTCAAGCTCGCCGAGCCCACGAGCCTGGCTGCGGCGTTCGCCGAGCCGGGTGAGCAGGTGTCGGTCTACGACGGCCTGGTCGATCAGGTCTCGACGTCGAGCTTCGAGAATGGCGACGGCGCCACCGTCGTGCGTGTGGAGGTGGCGCTGGCGACGGCGGCCGACCTCGGCGTGCAGTCGGACGGCGGCGGTTTCGCGATCCGCGTGAGCGAGATCGGTGCCGTGATCGAAGGCGACGAAGAGGCGATCGAAGAGCCGCTCGCCGCCGATGACGATCCGTGGGCCGAGCCCGAGATGGCCGAAGCCGATTCGGACGACATGGCTTTCGAAGCGATCGACGCGAATGAAGTCGAGGCGGCAGAAGTCGTTCCGGCTCCGCCGGCGACGAAGCTCTCGAACGTGTCGGTGCAGTCGACGACGGGCGGAGCCGTGGTTCACCTCGAAGCAGACGGCACGATCACCTCGGCCGAGACCTTCCAGCTGGAAGATCCCGACCGCCTGGTGGTCGATCTGCCCGGTCTCGCCAACTCGGTGACGACCAACCAGATCGAGGTCGATTCGCCCGAGCTGGCGCGCGTCCGCATCGGCACGCACGCCGAGAAGGTGCGCGTGGTGCTCGATGGGGGTCCGCAGGCGGCGGGCTTCGCCGGCAAGCGCGTCATGCCCGTGACGTCGGGCCTCGTGCTCTCGTCGGGGACGACGCCGGAAGTCGACTCGCTCGTGGCCGAGGTGCTGTCGACGGCCGATCAGCCGCAGCTGGCAATGGTCTCTGACGACTCGGCGCCCGCCATGGCGACCGCTGATGACATCGATGATGCCTTCGCTCAGGCCGACGCTGGCCCGATGATGGACGAGTCGGTCTCGGACGAAGAGATCTTCGCGGCGGTCGCCCAGGACGACGTCGCCGAGGTCGCAGAGGTCGACGAGCGCGATTCGTCGACGGCCGAGATCTACGGTCTCCAGTACGACACCACGCCCGAGCGGGACCGCATTGCGGTGCTCTCGGACACGACGATCGAGTACGAGATGCACACGCCCGACCCCGAGACGGTGGTCGTGAGCATCTTCGATGCACGCATCGCGCCGTCGGCGGCCGAGCGGATCACGCCCCAGCAGGCTGGTCCGGTTTCGCTGATCACGACGTTCCAGCAGCCCGATGTGGCGAGGGACGAAGTGCGTGTCGTCATGAAGCGTGCGCCCGATCTCGAGCCCACGCTCACGCGCCGCGGTTCGCTCCTCTTCATCGACTTCGAGAACACGGGTGTGGCCGCTGCGCCGCCGCCGGCGTTCGTCGAAGGCGAGCAGGAGGCGCGCATGGCGATGGCCGCAGCGGAGCCCGCGATGGATGCGGGCGCCGAGGCCGCCTTCGCGACCGATGAGGCCGCAATGAACGCTGGCCCGGCTTCGGCGGCCGACCCGATCGAGGGTGGCATGGTCGCCTCGGCCATGGCCGAGGGCGACGACCAGGTCGTCGTCGAGACGCTCGAGGATGCGGCACCGACCGCCCCCGCGCTGATCGAGGACGTCCCGGAGTCGAACTGGGAAGACGAGAACCCCTCGGCGGGGATGGTTTCGATCGGTGCGGCTGCGCCCGCTTCGCTCGAGCCGCCGGCTGCGGTGGAGCTCCTCGAAGAGGGTGGCCTCATCGACGGCAAGGAGTACAAGGGGCGCCGGATCTCGCTCGACTTCAAGGATGTCGAGGTGGCCGACGTGCTGCGACTCATCGCCGAGGTCTCCGATCTCAACATCATCGCGGGTGACGAGGTGCAGGGCATCATCACGATCCGCCTGGTCGACGTTCCGTGGGATCAGGCGCTCGACGTGATCCTCCTGACCAAGGGCCTCGGCTTCGTTCGCGTGGGCAATGTCCTGCGCATCGCGCCGGCCGAGATCCTCAAGGTCGAGGAAGAAGTCCGGCTGCAGGAGCGCCGCAACAAGGAGAAGCTCGAGGACCTCGAGGTCAAGCTTCATCCGGTCAACTACGCGAACGTCGACGACGTCTCGAACCTCGTGATGCGGCTCCTGTCGCCCCGAGGCACGGTCAACATCGACGAGCGCACCAACACCGTGATCATCAAGGACATCAGCGCGGTCATCGACGAGGCGACGGCATTGATCCAGGCGGTGGATACGCAGACGCCGCAGGTGATGATCGAAGCCAAGATCGTCGAGGCCAGCCTCGACTTCGCTCGCGAGCTCGGCTCGGTGTGGCGAGTCGGCACGCAGCCGCTCCAGAACGGCTTCGATCCGGCTTCGGATCCGCGCCAGGACCTGGGCAGCGATGCCTTCAAGTTCCAGGGTGAGAACAGCGTGGCGGTCGCGAATCCGATCACCAGCACGGCGACGGGCGCTCTGAACTTCGGCGCCTTCCTGCTGGACGAGAAGATGCGCGTCGACGTGCAGATCCAGGCGGCTG
Organism: Myxococcota bacterium; assembly: GCA_965250285.1. Lineage (GTDB taxonomy): Bacteria > Myxococcota_A > UBA9160 > UBA9160 > UBA4427 > CAYYSY01. Next base: position 1,915,118 of record OZ252299.1, on the reverse strand, counting down.
AGGCCACCGGTGAGGGCAAGGTGATCTCGAGCCCGCGCGTGGTGACCCTCGACAACCGGGAAGCGGTCATCGAGCAGGGTGTGTCGATCCCGTTCCAGACCTTCGAAAGTGGCGACGCCCGGCTCGAGTTCATCGACGCCGTGCTCTCGCTCAAGGTCACGCCGCACATCACCACGGATCGCAGCATCATCATGAGCCTCGAGGTGACGCGCAATGCGCCCGACGCCTCGGTGCCCACGCCCACCGGCTCGCCGGCCATCGCCAAGAACCAGGCGAAGACCGAGACGCTGGTGAAGGACGGTCAGACGCTGGTCATCGGTGGCATCTACACCATCGACAAGACCGAGCGCGAGACGCGAGTGCCCTACCTGCACCGGATCCCGGTGTTGGGCGCGGCCTTCAAGTCGCGAGAGCTCTCGGACATCCGCAAGGAGCTGCTGATCTTCGTGACGCCGAGGATCGTGCTCAACCCTCAGCTGGCGACGAACTGATCGTTCCAAGCTGAGAACGGCACCAAACTGGACGGGGGGGAGCTTTGGCTTCCCCCCGTCTTCTATACTGGGCCTCGTCCGACGCGGGGCGGGTCGGCTGGCGAGACTCACTTCGGTGCCGGAATCTGCCGATGACGGATCACGGACGACGGCGGCTGGCCGGGGGCTGAGCAACGCGGGCCGAGCGCCGGCGGCTGAGCAACGCGGGCCGAGCGCCGGCGGCTGAGCTCGGGTCGAGACGCGCGGATCGACCGAGACCGATGCGAGGACCGACAAGAGGACCGACGCGAGGACCGAGCCGATCAGCCGGTCGGTCGCGCATCGGATGGGGGGCAAGGGATGCACGACGAACACGCTCGATTCGACCTCGATGCCCTGCGCACGCGTGTCGCCGACGACCCCGGGGCGCCCGAGTTTCCGGCGTTGGCCGAAGCGCTGCGGCGCGCGGGCGACGCGACTTCTGCCCGCGACGTGGCCGAGGCGGGCCTCGACAGCGCGCCTTCACGGTTGGCCGGCCGCGTGGCCCTCGCGCTGGCGCGAATGGATCTGGGCGAGCCCGAGCAGGGCCGTGCCCAGCTCGAGCGCGTGCTCGACGAGATGCTCGAGCCCTACCGCATCGAGACCGAGCCGGAGGCACCGCTGGCGCCGGTCGATGCGCGGACCGATTCGTCGGATACGTTCGAGGTGGTCGCCGACGCCGAGATCGATGCGGCCTTCGACGAGGCCGAGGCGCAGCCCGACGAAATGCACTCACCGAATCGCATGGCCGAGTCGATCCTCGACGCCGAGGCCCCGTTCGAAGTCGACGCTGAGATCGACGCGGATCCGTTGCTCGAAGAAGGGGCCGGGCTCGACGCTGAGGCTGTATTCGCCGCAGACGCTGCGCTGGAGGCGAACGCTCCGCTCGAGGTCGAGGCTCCGCTCGACGCCGAAGCGTCGAGCGAGACGCGCGCGCAGTCCGCTGCCGAACCGTCGCTCTTTGATCCCGATGTGTCGCTAGATGGGGATTCGACGCTCTCGGACGCGTCTGCGCTTGTGACCGACGGCCCGCTCGGTGACACCTCGGCGTTCGACAGCGTGGCCGACCACGGCGCCGCGGCGCGGGCCGAGACCGGGTCGTCTGCTCACCGCTCCGAGTTCGACGCCCCCGACGAGAGCGCAGCGGTCGAGGTCGATGCGGCACCGGGGCCCGACGCCGAGCCGGGCGAATACGACCTGACCGCGAGCGGGGCGTTCGCGACCCACACGATGGCGGGTCTGCTCGAGCAGCAGGGCGATCATGCGGGCGCCAACTCGATCCGCACGGCGCTCGACGACGAGACGCTCGAGCCTGAGGGGCTCGCACCCGGGCTCGCGGCCGGCGCGCCGTTCGAGGATGCCACGCCGATGGATGCGGCCGAGCAGATGCCCGCGCCTGCGTCGGCCACGACCGAAGATGAGCTCGACGCGGCGCAGAGGGCCCGCGTGCTGGCCACACTCGAGCGCTGGCTGCATAATCTGCAGCGGGGGGTGGCATGAGCTTCGAGACGATTCTGCAGCAGATCCTCTCCGACTGTCCGGGGGCGCTGGCGCTCGCGCTGATGGAGTCGGATGGCATCGCCATTTCGAGCGTGCAGGCGCAGTCGGGGGCGAGCGATCCGCTCGGCGGCGACATCGGGGCCGCCGGGGTCGAGTTCAGCCGGATCATCGGCGACGTGGCCAAGGCCGCGAGCACGCTCGGTGGCGGCGCAGTGCGCGAAACCGTCGTGACGCTCGAGCGCATGACCCTGATCTTCCACCACGTTGACGAGGACATCCTCGTCGTGTGCGCGCTGTCGCCAGAGGCCAACCTCGGCAAAGCGCGCTATCTGATTCGTCGCAGCATCCTGGCGATCCGTCAGGAACTCTGAGCCGGCGAGACGATCGAAGGGCGGGGCGCCTGCCGCCGATCCGTCGTCTCCGACGCGGAGATCGCTCGTGTCCGACGTCCACCGCATCCTGATCCTGCACGGTCCCAACTTGAATCTGCTGGGGCGGCGTGAGCCCGAGATCTACGGGCACACGACGCTGGCCGACATCGACGCCCGTCTCGCCGAAGCGGGCAAGTCGCTCGGCTGCGAAGTCGCGTCGTTCCAATCGAATCACGAAGGTGAGCTCGTCGAGCGCATCCAGCAGGCGATGGGCGAGGCCGATGGTGTCGTGATCAACCCGGCGGCCTTCACCCATACGAGCATCGCCATCCGCGATGCGCTCGCGGCGACCGGGCTCCCCATCGTCGAGGTGCACCTGTCGAACGTCTTCGCCCGCGAGCCCTTCCGGCACCATTCCTACGTGTCGGACATCGCGCTGGCGGTGGTTTCGGGCCTCGGCGCGGCGGGATATCGCGCCGGACTCGAGGGGCTCGTGGAGCACCTGAAGGCGCGCTGAGGGGCTCGCCCTCGATCCGGAGTTCGCCGCCTCGCGGCCGTGCCGGGCCCTGTCTCAGTGCATTTCAAGCCGCCTCCGGCGCGATTCGAGACCCGAACGAGGCTGCGTACTCCCCCCGAATCACCGTGCGTGGAAGCACTCAGTTTCCCGAAGGGAACCCCCTGGTTTGCTCAAGGGGGGCGCGCGCTGGCCGATAGGCAGTACGTGGGGGGATCACTGCCACCGCTGGCGTGGTGTGCCGTGGCTGCCCCTCTGTCGACCGCCGAGGGACCCGTTGGCCTTGAACAAGCGCAAAGTTCTGGACGCCGCGCGCAAACATGCGCAGAAGGGCGCCAAGCAGAAGGCTCTCAAGGAGTACGACAAGCTCCTCGCGGCGGATCCCCGCGACGCCAAGCTCATGCTCGAGGTCGGCGACGCGTATCGGCGCTGGGGCCAGGTCGAAGAGGCGATCGCGCAGTACAACAAGGTCGCATCCCAGTTTCGTCAGGATGGCTTCGATGCCCGCGCAGTGGCGGTCTACAAGCAGATCCTGAACCTCGACCCGAAGCGCTACGAGACGCACGTCTCGCTGGGCGATCTGTATCAGCACATGGGCCTCGACGCCGAGGCGATCGGCGCGCTGCAGACCGCCGCCGACGGCTATCACAAAGAGGGCAACAAGCCCAAGGCCCTCGAGCTGCTTCGCAAGATGGCTGCGCTCGACCCTTCGAACACGACGAGCCGCATGAAGGTGGCCGACCTGCTCAAGCAGGAAGGCATGGAGTCGGATGCGGTGGCCGAGTACGGCGAGGTCGCCGACGAGCTGAAGCGTCAGGGCGCGCTCGATTCGGTGCCGCCCGTCCTCGAGCGGATCCTCGAGATCGAGCCCGAGTCGACGGACACGCTGTCGAAGCTCGCCGACGTCAACATCGAGCTCGGTCGCGCCGACCGCGCCGAACCCTTCGCCGCTCGCCTGGCCGACCTCGATGCGGACGCCGAGAACCTCGAGCGGCTCTGCACGATCTATCGGTCGCTCGACGACGACGAGAAGCTCGCGATCACGACGCGCTCGCTGGCGAAGCTCTACCGCGACCGCGGCGATGAAGATCAGGCCCGTGAGATCATGCAGCGGCTGCCGACCGACGCCGTCGTGGATGCCGGTGGCATCGGCAGTGATCAGAGTGAGATGGAGGAGCCCTCGCTCTCGGACGACGAGCTGCTCGACGACGACGAGTTCCTGCTCGGCGACGAGGTCGACGACAGCCCGCCGGCGCCCGAGCCCGAGCCCGAGATCGAGCTCGACACGCCGCAGGATCCGACGCCGCTCGAGGTCCCCGACGCAGATCCCGACGCCGACAGTGCCCCCGAGATCGAGGTGCCGGAAGGCGACCCCGACCAGCTCTTCGCCGAGGCGAGTGTCTATCTGCGCTACGGCAAGGTCGAGCAGGCGATGGCGAGCCTGAAGGCCATCCTCCTCCAGGATCCCGGTCACCGCGGTGCGCTCGAGAAGCTGGGCGAGGCCGTGGCCGAGCAGGGCAACGAAGCGGGCGCCGTCGCGCACTGGACGCGTGCCGCCGAGCTCGCCGCAGAGCAGGGCGACGCCGGCGCGCTCGATCTGCTTCGCGATCGCATTCACACGCTCGATCCCGACGCCGCGGCCGCGCTGCCGAGCCTCGACGCCGGACCGTCCGCGGCCGCTGACGGCGCAGCGGACGACGAGCTCGAGCTCGAGCTGGATCTCGATGTCGAAGTCGATGCGCCCGAACCGAGCGCCGGAGCGGGCGCGGAGATCGACCTCGACCTCGACGACGAGGACGGGCTCGAGCTATCGCTCGACGATGCCACCGGCGACGGTGATGTCGCCGCCGACGACGGCTCGTTCGAGATCGACATCGATGCCGACGACGATCTCGCGGCCGCACTGGCAGAGGCTTCGGACGGCGTTGGGGCCGATGCCAGCGCCGCGGACGACGAGCTCGACCTCGACGCGGGCGACGCCGGCTTCGATCTGTCGGATTCGGGGGCCGAATCCGATTCGGACTTCGATCTGACGGATTCCGGAGCCGACTCCGATTCGAGCTTCGATCTCTCGGACAGCGGAGCCGACGTGGGCTTCGATCTCTCCGAGACCGACCCCGACGCCGGGCTCGACATCAGCGTCGATGCCGGGCTCGAGATCGGTGCCGGCGCCGACGAACCGGACGACGAGATCGGTTTCGAGATCGGCGACGGCGACGCGGGCCTCGAACTGAGCGACGACGTGGGCGCCGAGCTCGACATCGACGTGGACGTCGATACGGACGGCACCGCGATCGAAGCGCCCGGCGACATGGACACGTCGGCAGGTGAGCACTCGACCACGACCGCTCAGCGCATCGCCGGTGAGCTCGAAGAGGCCGAGTTCTACCTGCAGCAGGAGCTGTACGACGAGGCGGAGGAGATCTACCGCCGCGTTCTCGCGTCGGCGCCCGGCCACCCGAGCGCGTTGCTGCGGCTCGGCGAGATCGAGGCGAGCCGCGGGGGCAGCCCGGAGTCGGTGGACGCCGCGACGGACGGCGAAGACGGCGCGCTCATCGAAGAGGCCGCGCTCGACATCGGCCTCGAAGCCGCCCCCGATCCGACGCCGGCAGCAGACGAGAGCGAGCCGACCACGGAGAGCGTGGAAGCGGGTCTCGATCTCGACGTGACCTTCGACGCCGACACCGAAGAGTCGACCGAGGTCGAGATGCTCGACGCCGCGGCCGCCGCCGCGGTCGAAGTCCCTGCGAGCCCGCTGCTCGCGGAAGACATGGCCGATGCCGCGCTTGCCGACGCGACCCCGACCATCGAAGAAACGCAGCCGATCGAGCCCACGCTCGAGTCTGCTTCGACGCCGCCCGAGCCCGTCGCGGCGGCGGCCGACGACGCCGGTGACTCGTTCGATCTCGCGGCCGAGCTGGCCGGGGCCTTCGAAGAGGCCAACGCCGACGATCCGCCCAGCGACGGGGAGTCGGGCGAGACGGCCTCGGTCCTTTCGAAGGTCGAAGATGGCTTCGAGTCGATCTTCAGCGACTTCAAGAAGGGCGTGAGCGCGTCGCTCGAAGAGGGCGACTACGAGACGCGCTATGACCTCGGCATTGCCTACCGCGAGATGGGTCTGTACGAAGACGCCATTGCCGAGTTCCGCGTCTGCATCGACTCGACCAACCGTCGGCTCGAGAGCCTGCACATGATGGGCCTGTGTGCCCTCGATCTGGGGCGCGCGAGCGACGCGGTCAACCACCTCGAGCAGGCGCTCGCCACCCCCGAGCTCGAAGAAGGCCGAAAGGTCGGTGTGTACTTCGATCTCGGTCGCGCGCACGAGGCCGCCGGCGATCCGGGTCGGGCCGAGAGTGTCTATCTCGAGGTGCAGTCCCTCGATGCGAGCTTCCCGACCATCGAGGAGCGGCTCGAGGCCGTCCGCGGTGGCGGCAGCGGTGCGCCCGTCGAGCTCGCGAGCGAGGCCGATGCCGGCTTCGAGTCGTTCGACGACCTGTTCTCGGAAGACGGGGGCGACGACGCTGCACCCGAGGCCCCGGCCGAGTCGTTCGAGAGCTTCGACGACGTGATCACGGCCGTCGAAGAAGAACCCGAGCCCGACGTCGTCGACGCCGAGCCGATGCCCGAGGCCGACGACGAACCGCCGACCGATCCGGGGTCGTCGGGTCGCCGCAAGAAGAAGATCTCGTTCGTCTGATCCGCCGCCGCCGCGGCCGAGAGACGCGCGTCAGGAATCGAGAGGTCGAGTCGTGGAGCATCTGCAGCACTTCGGATTGAGCCAGGATCCCTTCCGCAACGAGCCCGATCTGCGCTTCTTCTTCGAGAGCGCGTGCCATACGGACGCCATGCGTCGGCTCGACCGGGCCGTGCGGCAGAACAAGGGGCTGTGTCTGCTGACCGGTGAGGCCGGTGCCGGCAAGACGCTGCTCACCCGTCGGCTCTACGAGAACCTCGAAGAGGAGATCTTCGAAGCCGTGCTGATGGTGATGCTGCCGGGCGCTGCCGACGCGCAGAGCGTGCTGTCGCGGTTCGCGGGCCAGCTCGGCGTCGACGAGCCCGCGGGCGAACGCTCGGCCCTGATCGGTCAGATCTACGAGCACCTGGCGATCGTCCGCGAAGACGGTCGCCACGCGGTGCTCATCATCGACGACTCGCACATCCTGAGCCCCGACGCGCTGGCCGAGATCGGTGGCCTGCTGAATCTCGAGTACGAGGATCGGGGCCTCCTGTCGCTGGTGCTCGTCGGCTCGTCCGAGCTCGAGGATCGGCTTCAGGGTGAGTCTTCGCTGCATCAACGGGTCGACGTGCGGGTGCGTCTGCAGCCCCTCGATCTCGCGAACGTCACCGCGTATCTCTACCACCGGATCGGTCTGGCCGGCGGCCAGCCGAACATCGTGCCGCCCGCGGCCGCCGAGACCCTGCTCAAGTTCAGTCGCGGTCGTCCGCGCATCATCAACACGCTGATCGACAACGCGCTCTTCGAGGCGTTCCTCGCCGGCCGTCAGTCGATCGAGCCGACCGACGTCGAGCGAGCAGCGGGCGATCTGGCCATCGGTGCGGAGCCCGGCTCGACGCATACCAGCCTGGCACCGGGGGTCGCGCCGCCGGCCGATCTCGCCGAGGCGTTCGAGCGCCCGATCCCGCCGCCGAAGCCCGCCGCTGCCGTTGCGGATGCCGTGCTGGGCGGGGGCAACGACAGCGCGAGCGCCGAACAGACGACCATCATCTCGACGGGCACCGACCTCGACGCCTACGTCGAGCCGAGCGGCGCGGCCGCTTCGCCGAAGGCGGCGAGCGCCGAGGCGGAGCTCACGACATTGATGGACGCCGGCTTCGGGTCGGCTGACCCGGGCGACTCGCTGAGCGAGGCGTTGCCGACGTTCGAAGCCGACAACGCTTCGGCTTCGCTCTCGGCCGAGGCCACCCAGATCGTGCTCTCCGACGAGCCCGAGGCCGAGACCGGTGGTCAGCCCGTCGTCCAGGATCTCGATGATCTGTTCGTGGAGCTGATCGAAGAGTAGGCGCGCCGAAGCGCTACCGCGGGGTGCGACACGCGCGCCCCTTGGGCCCGCGGCGGAGTGGGCCCCTGCGATGCGGCGCTACGGTCTGTGCGTGGCCCACCATCCGCCCGCACCGCGCCGTCGCGCACTCGCCTTCGTGCTTTTCACGGTGCTCCTCGACACGATCGGGTTCGGCATCATCATCCCGGTCGTTCCCGAGCTCGTCGTCGAGCTGACCGGGCAAGGCCTGTCGGATGCGGCGGTGTACGGCGGCTGGCTGCTGTTCGTCTTCGCGTTCATGCAGTTTCTGTCCGCGCCCGTGCTCGGCAACCTGTCCGATCACCTCGGTCGGCGTCCCGTCCTGCTCGCTTCCCTCGGTGCGTACTCGATCGACTATCTGCTCATGGCCCTCGCGCCGAGCCTGCCGTGGTTGCTGGTCGGTCGCGCCGTGTCGGGGATCGCGGGCGCGACCGGCGCGACCGCCAACGCGTACATCGCCGACGTGACGCCGCCCGAAGAGCGCGCGCAGAACTTCGGTCTGATCGGCGCGGCTTGGGGGCTGGGCTTCATTCTCGGCCCCGTGATCGGGGGCTGGCTGGGGGGCTTCGGCACGCGCGTGCCGTTCTACGCAGCATCGGCGCTTGCAGCCGCGAACGTGATCTACGGGCTCTTCGTGATCCCCGAGAGCCTCGATCCGGCCCACCGCCGCCCGTTTCGGTGGGCCCGGGCCAATCCGGTCGGCGCACTGCGTTCGCTCGAGCGGTTCCCCGCCGTCGCAGGGCTGTTCGTCGTGATCGTCTTCTATCAACTGGCCCACGATGCGAACCCCGCGGTCTGGACGTACTTCACGATGCTCAAGTTCGGCTGGACCGAAGGTCAGGTCGGGCTCTCGCTCGGCGTGTTCGGCATCTTCAACGTGCTGGTGCAGGCTCTGCTGATCCGCCGGGTCATCCCAGTGCTCGGCGAGGCCCGGACGGCTCGCGTCGGTTTCGCGATGACGTCGATCGGCTTTTTTGGCTTCGCCCTGGCGCCAAGCGAGGTGCTCTTCCTCTCGTGCATGGTGCCGTTCGCGCTCGGCGGGCTCGGGATGCCAGCGATGCGCAGCATCATGTCGGCGGCCGTCCCGGCCGACGCTCAGGGCGAACTGCAGGGCGCCATGACGAGCATTGCGTCGCTCACGATGGTCTTCTCGCCACTGTTGATGACGCGGCTCTTTCACATGTTCACGAGCGAGGGGGCGCCGATCTTCTTCCCCGGCGCGGCGCACTTCGCGGCGGGGCTACTCGCCTGTATCGCGCTCGTGACGTTCGGCCTGGCCCTCGGGCGAGTCGAGCGTGCGAAAGCCGCGGGTTGATCCGTCGTCCGAGGCCGTCCAGCACGCTTCGGGCAGCCCCGCCACCGCCTCGCCGAGCAGCGCGCCGATCTCGGCGTGGGCCGCGACGTTCGGGTGGGGATCGAAGACCGAGTGGCGCAGCTCGTCGGCCTCTCGGCCGAGGAAGAGCGAGCGCGTGTCGACGACGTGGAGGCCGCGCGAACGCGCTTCGACGATGACGGCGTCGTAGACCTCGCCGAAGGGGTGCTCTTCGGGCTTCAGGGCGACGAGCCGAGTCAGGACGAGCAGGACGGCGCAGCGTCCCTCGGGCTCACCCAGACCGGCGAAGCGGTCGAGCTCGTTCAGCAGGTTCTCCCACGCCGCCGGATTCTCGAAAGCATTGAAGCGGACTTCGCGCGCGTGATGCTCGACGTTCAGGGCGATGATGCGATCCCACAGGCCGTACCAGCGCCATGCGGCCATGCGAATCAGCTCCGACTTCGAGCGCGCGGGCCAGCCCGCCTCGGCGATCAGATCGAATGCCGTGCGCTCGGCAGGGAACCGCTGGTACGCAGGCCCCTCGAGATCGTTCGGGCTGAACCCGTAGACGATGACATCGGCGCCATACCGACGGAGTCCACGCTCCAGCCGCTGCATGGCAAAGGCGGCATTCGCACCGGCCATGCCGGCGTTGAACACCTCCCAGGCGGGCGGCGCTGCCTCGCGTTCGAGCCAGGCCTCAGCGGCCATCGGAAAGGCCTCGGCTTCTTCGACGCCGGCGCCCAGGGCGATCGAGTCGCCCGTCACGATGATGCGCCGCGTGCCGGGCGCCGCGCCCCTCGGCCGATCCGCACCGCGAAACGAGATGGCGTCCGAGCGGTAGTCTGCCCCCCGAAACACGCCGTCGAGGTGGGGCCGCGTGAGATCCCGCATGCCGGTGAAGATCGGCCGCCCGTCTTCGGTCGTGCCGGCTTCGCTCGGCCCACCGAGCATCGCCGGCAGCGAGGCGCCATCGCGCGCCGCCTCATGGCGCGCCCAAAGCTCGCCGAACCCGAGCAGGACCACGAGGCCAGCCGCGGCGAGCGCGCTGGCGGGCCCGAGGCGGCGGCCTTGCTTGGACGACGGCTTGGCCTCGGACGGCATGCACCGAACCTACCACGGGCGCTCGGCGCCCGGTCTTGCGAGGCGTCTTGGTCGGCGTACCCTACGCGCGTCGCGCGAGTAGCTCAGTTGGTAGAGCATCGGCTTCCCAAGCCGAGGGTCGCCGGTTCGAACCCGGTCTCGCGCTCCAGATTTCGGATGGCCCCGCGCGCGCTCGCCGCCGCGGGGTCTTCTCGTTGTTCGCCCCGCGGTTTCTTGCGTCGTTCGGGAGCGCCTTCGCATGGCGGGGGCGGCGCCGACCCCGTGTCAGGCGTCATCGACCAGAGAGGGCCGCGCGAATTTCGGCGAGGGGTCGCTTGGGTCGGCCGTCGGCATCGACGGCGTCGGGTGCGAGCCATGTGTCGAAGGCGGCTCGCACGGCGGGCCACTCGGCGTCGGTGATCGAGAACCAGGCCGTGTCGCGGTTCAGGCCGCGCACGACCATGTGCTGACGAAAGACGCCCTCGAACGTGAAGCCGAGCCTTGTGGCCGCGCGTCGAGACGCGGCGTTGCGCGCGTCGCACTTCCATTCGTATCGGCGATAGCCGAGCTCGTCGAAGACGTAGCGGGCGAGCAGGGCCTGCAGCTCGGTGGCGGCCGTCGTGCGCTTGAGCTCGGGGGCATAGATCACGCAGCCGACCTCGCTCACGCCGTGGGCGCCGCGGTTGGCCATGAGACTCGCCGTGCCCACCAGGTGCTCTGCATCCCGGGGCCGCGCGACATAGGTGACCCACTCGCCGGCCGCGTTCATCGCCGAGAAAGCCTGCCCCATCGCCTCGGCCGACTCGAACGGGCCGAACGGGATGAAGCGCCAGAGGTCGGCATGCTCGGGTCGATTGATCGCATCGAAGAGCCGTTCGGCGTGATACGCGGCTTCGAAGCGCTCGAGCACGATCGTTGGACCCTCGAGCCGCGCAGCGTCGGGTGCCGGGCGGGGCGACCAACCGTCGACGACGTGCTCGGCGTCGTCAGTCATCGAGCCGCCGACGCACGCGGACCGAGGCTGCGTGGGCGTCGAGCCCCTCGAGTGTCGCCAGCCGATCGATCACGTCGATCGCCCGGCCCGGCATGCCGTCGCGGTAGCGCACGGTGCCCGTGCGCTTGAGAAACGTATAGACGCTGATCCCGCTCGCGAAGCGGGCGGTCGTGCCGGTCGGCAGGCAGTGACTGGGGCCGGCGTAGTAGTCGCCGGCGGCGACGGGGGTCTGGTCGCCGAGGAAGAACTCGCCGCCGTTCTCGAGCCGGGCGAGCCACGCTTCGGGGTCTGCGACCGAGAGGCTCACGTGCTCGGCGGCAATGGCGTCGGCGACGGCAGCCGCCTCGTCTTCCCCCGAGACGAGCAGCGAAGCCGAGTCGTCGCGCAGCGCGGTTTCGATCGCCGGTGCGCGCCCGCGCTCGGCGAGCTGTCGGTCGAGCTCGACGTCGACGCGATCGAGCACGTCTCGCGACCAGGCGACGAGGAAGCACTTGCCCGGGTCGTGCTCGGCCTGCGCCATCAGGTCGGCGGCGATACAGGCCGGGTCGGCACCGTCGTCTGCGATCGTCACGATCTCGCTCGGACCGTAGAAGCCCCCGTCGGTGCCGGTCACGCCGTTCACGCGCTGCTTCGCGAGCTGCACGAACACGTTGCCGGGGCCGGCAATCATCGCGACCGGATCGATCTGCTCGGTGCCGTGGGCCAACGCGGCCACGCCCTGGGCCCCACCCACGCGGTACAGCGTATCGATGCCGAGCATGCGGCACGTGGCGAGCGCGACGGGAGACACGTCGCCCGGGGCATCGCCTTCTCGGCGCGTCGGCGGCGGATGGATGACCGCGACGCCCGAGGCGGGCACGCCAGCCACCATCGCCGGCACGGCGAGCATCACGAGCGTCGAGACGAGCACGGCCGTGCCGCCGGGCACGCAGCAACCGGCGCTGGCCACGGGCGTGAAGCGCATGCCGACCTCGGCCCCGGCCAGCTCCATCGGAGCGGGGGCCTTCGGCATCACGTGCTGTTGATACGTACGCACGTTCTCGATCGACGCCTGGAGCGCCGCCTCGAGGTCGGGGTCGATCGCCGCGTAGGCGGCATCGAGCTCGTCGGCGCTGACCCGAATTCGGTCGGCATCGAACTCTGGATCGGTCCAACGCCGCATGTAGTCGACGACGGCGTCGTCGCCGCGCACGCGCACGTCTTCGACGATCGCCGCGACGGTCTCGGCGGCTTCGGTCGACGTCGTCGCGGTGGCGCGCAGCGCGTCGAGGCGCTCGGTCCAGCGGCGACGATCATCGGCAGAGGCAAGGTCGAAACGGGGCAGGGGCATGGCTTCGAGCCGCGCGGCGGCGTGGGCTCCTCACGTCAGGGCCGGCTTCCTTCGTCTCGAAGGCGCGTGGGCGATCGAGGGTGTACCCCGTGTGGCTCCGCGGCGCACGGGCCCCGTTGGTGGAGCGGGCGACCTTCTGGGCTATATCCGCTGCGGCGCACGCGAAAGGCGGCGGAGGCCGCGCGAGTCACACAGGCGCTTCCGACAAGCAGACGGGGCCGAACGAGGCCGAACGGGGAGGAGAGCACATGGGTCAGGCGGTCGTGACGGGCTGCGCCACCGGCATTGGTGCGGCGACGCGCAAGCGACTCGAAGCGCAGGGGCTCGACGTGATCGGCGTCGACATCAAGGACGCCGAGATCATCGCCGACCTGTCGACGCCCGAGGGCCGACAAAAGGCGATCGACGAAGTGCTCGGCGTCTCGACCGGCAAGCTCGAGCGGGGCGCGTTCTGCGCAGGCCTCGGCGGGCACATCGACGACATCGAGAAGGTCGTCGCCGTCAACTACTTCGGAGCGGTCAGTCTGCTCGACGGCCTGTTGCCGGCCTTCCAGCGCGGCGACGACCCAGCAGTCGTCGTGATCGCGTCGAACAGCGCCGCGATGTCCGAGTTCATCGCCGAGGGCGAGATCGTGCAGGCGTGTCTCGAGGGCGATGAAGCGAAGGCGCTCGCCGAGACGACGGCGAAGGAGAGTGGTCAGATGGCCTACCTCGCGTCGAAGAACGCGGTGGCTCGCGCGGTTCGCCGGCGCGCCGAGAGCTGGGGCGAGGCCGGGGTGCGCATCAACGCCATCTGCCCGGGGCCGACCAAGACCCCGCTGCTCGAGGGCGGGCTCGGTACGCCCGGCGCCGGGGAGGCGATTCGGGGGCTGCCCGTTCCGCTCGGACGCTGGGCCGAGCCCGACGAGATGGCCGGCGTGATCGAGTTCATGCTGGGCTCGGGCGCCGCGTTCATGCACGGGTCGATCGTGTACGCGGATGGCGGCACCGACGCGATGATCCGCCCCGACCGGTTCTGATCACCGGCCTCTGCGCTGGGTCGAGGGACCCGGCCGGCGCGGACGGAACGAGCGAGGAGCCGGCTGGGCCGCGGCTCAGCCCTCGTTCGCTCGCAGGATCTGCGGCAGCACATCGCTGATCGATCCGCGCACGATCACGTCGGCGAGGGCATCCATCTCGGTCGGCTCGGCGTTGACGATGACGACGGAAGCGCCGTTCTCTGCCGCGATGGGCACCACCGCCGCGATCGGATAAACGCCGAGCGTCGTGCCGATTGCGATCATGAGATCGCACGAGCGCGCCGCGATCTCGGCGCGTTCGAGGTCGGCGGCCACCAGGCCCTGGCCGAACGAGATCGTGGCGCTCTTGAGAATGCCCCCGCAGAGGAGGCAGGCCGGGTCGCCTTCACCGTCGAGCACCCGCTTCAGCACCGGGGCCATCGGCTGACGGTCGCCGCACGCCATGCAGGTGACCTCACGCATCGTGCCGTGAATCTCGACCACCCGCGCAGGGTCCGACCCGGCATCGTGGTGCAGCCCGTCGACGTTCTGGGTGATCAACGCGACCAGCTTGTCGCGTGCTTCGAGTGCGAGCAGCGCGCGGTGCCCCCGGTTCGGCTGGTTCGCGCGGTCGGCCATCGCCAAGCGGGTCTGCCAGGCCCGCGCGCGCAGCTCGCCATCGGCCATGTAGTGCTGCAGCGTGGCCATCTTCTCGGCCTCGGGGTTCTTCGTCCAGACGCCTTGGGGTCCGCGAAAATCGGGGATGCCCGAGTCGGTGGAGATCCCCGCTCCGGTCAGGACGGCGACCTTCGATGCGGCGTCGACGAGGTCGCGGGCGGCCTCGATCTGGGCTTCGAGCTCGGCTTCATCGATCGGCATGCGGCCAGTGTCGCCGCGGGGCACGGCGGCGTAAAGAGGCCCGCCGATGCGGAGGGTGGCTGACCGTCAGCCGCGCCCGGCGTGGATCACGACGCGATCCTGATCGGCCAGGTGGCGCAGCGAAGCCGGGTCGCCGCGGCGTCGTCGATCGAGTGCTCGTGCCCAGCGCGCCAGCCGGCTGCGTCGGGCATGCGTGCGCACGTCCGAAAAACCGACGTCGCGCAGCATCGCGTGCAGGGCGCCTTCGTTCGGTCCCCACCAGTTCGATGCATCGCCGTTCAGCTCGGCTTCGGGGTAGAGGACCATGCCCGGACGTCCGAGCGAGACTCCATCGACGTGGGTCTCGAGCACGAGTCGGTTCGCCGCGACGTCGGCGATGCGGGCGAGGGCCCCCCACGGATCCCGGAGGTGGTAGAGCACACCGAGGCAGAGCACGAGATCGAAGCGGCCGAGCGTGCTCGCGTCGAGCTGCATCACGTCGAGGGGCACCGCCTCGACGCGCGAGCCGAGCGCCCAGTGGGCCAGGTCGAAGCAGGCGCGGCCACTGCGAGCACCCCTCTCCCAGGCTGGCCCGTCGATGGCGACGACCTCGGCTCCGCGCCGCTCGGCTTCGAAGCTGAAGAAGCCATCCCAAGCGCCGATGTCGAGCACGCGCTGGCCGCTCAAATCGTCGGGCAGGCCGAGGCGCGCGAGCTTGGTGGCTGAGTCGTCGCGGCCCGGGGTCACGAGCCCGTCGCCGAGATCGATGCGATGCCACCAGTCGAGCTCAGCCACGCGTCTCGCGAGGTCGAAGCTCCGTTCGGATGCGGTGAGGTGGGGCGCGGTGCGAGCGCGGTCGGGGCCAGCGTCGTCGGCGGAGGTCGGCGTCGGCACGAACGCCTCAGCAGCAGCCGAGGCCGCCGGCCTCCGAGCGCTGATCGTGCAGCTCCTCGAGGTCGAGGTAGATCCCCTCGCGCGCGGCGATCATCAGAGCGCGGCCTGCATCGATCACCCATGGCCCATCGCGCTCGACGCGCAGCCAGGCCGACTGCCCGTCGGCCAGCTCGCGTTCGCGGTCGCCGTCGAAGGCGAGCAGGCCCGGGCCCCGCACCTCGAGTCGCTCGCCCAGAGCGAGGCGGCGATGCTCGCGGACGTGCACGGTGCGGTAGAGCCCGGGCGAGATCGGCGCGAGCAGCGGGCGGCCGTCGTCGCAGCTCTCGGCACACTCGACCGCGAGCCCGGCATCTTCGTGCGCCGGCGTCGGCTGCAGCAGCCCGCCGACCGGCGACATGCCGACCGCGTCGGGGATCGCCGTCGTGAGAACCAGCGTCCGCATGTGTTTGGGATCGACGGGCAGGTAGCTGCCCATCTTGTCGCCGACGAGCTGCACCGCATCGACGAGTGCGAGATCGTCGGGTTCGTCGTCGACCTCGACGCGCACGACCTTGGCGCGCTGGGCCGCCTCTTCGAGTGGCACGCGTCCGCTCGCCACGAGCCCCGCGGCTGCGCCGGCCACGGTGGCCTCGAGCATGCTCGGGAACACGTT
This sequence comes from Myxococcota bacterium, assembly GCA_965250285.1. GTDB lineage: Bacteria > Myxococcota_A > UBA9160 > UBA9160 > UBA4427 > CAYYSY01. The sequence continues at coordinate 1,899,064 of OZ252299.1, read as the reverse complement.
GTTGGTGCCGGTGGACAGCGGCAGGATCGGCGCGTCGGGCCACGTGCGGGCGACGATGCGGTTCGTCCCGTCGCCCCCGAGCACGGCGAGCGCGCCGCAGCCCGCATCGCGCATCTGCTCGACCGCGCTCTGCGTATCGCGCCAGTTGCAGTGCGCCCCGGTGTCGAGGATCTCGCGGTGCATGTGCACGCCCAGCGCGTCGCTCGCGTGCTCGGCCACCCGGAAGGGCTCGCGGCCGAAGAGCGTCTTCTTCACGCCGCCCGAAGCGGCTCCGATCAGGATCCGCTCGACCTGGTTGCGCTTGCTCTCGATCGTCGAGCGGTCGGCGCGCGCGAAGATGCGTCGCGCGTCGCGCCCCGAGGTCGGATTCACCAGCAGGCCGAGGGAAGGCAGCGGGCCGGCGTGTGCAGGATCGGCGTGGGGCTCGGGCATCGCGAGACGGTAGCCGCTCCGTTCGGCGGCTCAATCGACCGGGGGCGGTTCGGGCGCCTCCTCCTGCAGGACGGTCTGGTCGCGGAACCGCGCCGAGATGGGGACGAAGAGAACGGCCGTGACCAGCATGACGCCTGCGAAGAGCAGGAAGTACTCCGTGCCCTCGAGCGTGCTCTCGCCACGCTCGTCCTGGATCACGCGATTGACGAGCGAGGTGAAGAAGTTGCCGAACGAGACACTCATCAGATAGAGCGACATGACGACGCTCTTGAGGCGCCGAGGCGCCTGGGTGTACGAGTACTCGAGCCCCGTGATCGAGACGAGGACCTCGGCGGCCGTAATGATCACATACGCGAGCATCTGCCAGGCGATCGAAGGCGTCTGGCCGGCCTCGATCCACACCTCGATCAGCACGTTGATCATGAATGCGGCGGCGGTCATGAAGAGCCCGGCGCCGATCTTACGCATGGGTGTGAGCCGCACGGCGCGCTCGATGAAGGGGAACACGACGAAACCGAAGAGCGGGATCAGCAGCATGATCAGCAGCGGGTTCATCGCCTGGATCTGCGAGGGGAGCCACTCGTGGCCGAAGAGGTGCCGATCCATCTCCTGGGCCTGAGCGACCCACGACGAGCCCGTCTGGTCGAAGAGGCTCCAGAAGGGCGCGATGAAGACGTAGAGCAGGCACAGACGGGCCAGCGCGCGCAAGGTGTCGACCTCGAACAGCTCGCGCACGAAGTCGCGTCCGCCCGCTGGGACGTGTACGAACTCGGTGCGGCCCCACCAGAACACGATCGTGGCCAGCAACATGAGCAGGCCGGGGAGCCCGAACGCCACGTGCGGTCCGATCTTGGCGAGCAGGATCGGTGTCAGCAGCGTCGAGACGAACGCGCCCAGATTGATGCCGAAGTAGAAGTACGAGTACGCACTCGAGAGCAGGTGTCCGTTGCGCTGGCCGAACTGATCGCCGAGGTGCGCCGACACGCAGGGCTTGATGCCGCCCGAGCCGATCGCGATCAGCGTGAGGCCGACGGTGAGGCCGAGCCGCGTCTCGTCGAGGGCGAGGGCCAGGTGGCCCAGGCAGTACACGATCGAGAGCCCGAGGATCGTGCGGTACTTGCCGAGGAAGATGTCGGCGAGCAGGGCCCCGAAAATGGGCGTCAGGTAGACCGCCGACGAGAACAGGTGGTAGGTCTCGGTGGCTTCGGCCTCGGTCATCACGTCGAGCGAGCCGTCCGACGCGATGAGATGCTGGGTCATGAAGATGAACAGGATGGTGCGCATGCCGTAGTAGCTGAAGCGCTCGGCCACCTCGTTGCTCAGGATGTACGGCAGCCCCGTCGGCATGCGCGTGGACGGGATCGGGGCGGTGGCGTAGCGTGCGGACGGCATGCGTGGACGCTCCGGTCGGCGACGACGCGCCCGGGGCACGTCGCGTAGATCGCGGTGTCTGGGGGGATGCGGCGCAGCATAGCTGCCGACGAGCGTCCTCGAACGGGGTCGAGTCGGGGCGAGGCCCCGCCCGGCGCAGCGTGGCGCGACGCGGCGCGACGAGCACAGACCAGACGACGCGGGACGAGGCGGGTCGGGATAGGACGATCGTCGTGGCACCGAAGAGAGACCGAGCGTGACGCTCCTCGATGCGGCCAGTCTGAAGCTGCCCGACGCCTCGGGCGTCCGGCTCGCCACGCGAAGCGAGGTGGCGACGCTGTCGCGCGTGCTGGCCCGCGCGTTTCAGGACGACCCGGTCTACCAGTGGATCTTCCCGAACGCGCCGCAACGCGCGCGCCGAAGCCCCGGCATGTTCGCGCTCTTCATCCGGCAGATGCTGCGGCATGGCGCGGTGCTGACCGACGCCGAGATGCGGGGGGCCGCGCTCTGGCGCCCCCATCGCATGCAGCTGGGGCCGCTCGAGGATCTCTCGTTCAAGTTCGGGATGCTGCGACTGCTCGGGCGCCGCGCTGGAGAGGTCGGTCGCGGCTTCGCGCCGATCGAGGCCCGGCACCCCCGCGAGCCCCACGTCTACCTGCCGCTGCTGGGGGCCGACCCGAAGCATCAGGGGCAGGGCGTGGGCAGCGCGCTGCTCACCCCGGTGTTGCGCCTCTGCGACGCGAGGGGCCTGCCGGCCTACCTCGAATCGTCGAAGGAGGAGAACATCCCCTTCTATCGGCGCCACGGCTTCGAGCTGCTCGAGCCGCTCGAGATTCGCGACGGCCCGAGGGTCTGGCCAATGAAGCGGGTCGTGATGCCGGGGGCGTAGGGGCGAGCGAAGCGGGCGATCAGGCCTCGCTGCGGGGTGGCCCGTTGGCAATGCGGCTGGCCATCGTGCGGATCATCCGCACGGCGACCGACGAGTTGCACGTGACCAGCTGCTCGAGCTCGGCCTCGTTGAAGATGCAGACCCAGACCGTGCCGCGCGCACGCATGGTGACCGTGCGGGGCGCGCCGGTCAGCGTCGAGATGGCGCTCATCAACACGCCCTCGCGCGTCTCGACATCGACGATCTGGCCCTCGCGCTCGATCTCGACTTCACCCTGCAGCAGCAGGAAGGTGTGGTGCGTCGCCTCGCCGCTCGTCGACAGCAGGTCGCCGTCTTCGTATTTGACGAAGTAGCGCTCGAAGCCCGGCGCGCGGCAGATGCTCGCCCAGAGCGGGTCGACGAGCGACTCGATCACGCCGCGAATCTCGCGCGGGTCGGCGCGGTCCTGGCGCGCGGAGGCGACCGTCTGGGAGTCGAGTCCGAAGCCCCGCGCGATCGCGTCGAGCTGCGTCAGCACCTCGCTCGACCCCCCCGGCCGGCGCCCGGGATCGAGAAAGAGCATGCCCATGATCACCTCTTCGAGGTGGGGCGGGCAGTGGATGCGCACGTCGCTCACGCGCTGCAGCCCGAACACGTTGCCTTTCTCGGGGTCGCGCAGCACGTCGCGTCGCTTGTTGAGGTCGATGCCCGTGTAGCAGGCCCAGGCCGTGGCGCCGACGCCCCAGAGGTCGGTCCGCAGATCGAACGACTGGATCGTCATGTTCGCCTGTTCGGGGGCGCGGTAGCCGTGTGTGCCGAGCCCGACCGCAATGCGCCCCTGGTGCAGCAGGCCCTTCGACATGCGTGACGAGTGCGACACGCCGAAGTCGGTGAGCACGTAGCCGCCGTCGCCGTCGAGCAGCACGTTCGAGGGCTTGACGTCGAGGTGCAGGATCGATGCGCGATGCGCGGCGGACAGCGCCGTGAGCAGATCGGAGAGCAGGCGCCAGATCTGCTCCTCCTCGAGATGCCCGACCAGCGGCAGCGCGTCGGCGAGGCTGCCACCCGGGTAGTAGTGCACGACCGAAAACGCGAGGTCGCCCTCGAGAGACCAGTCGTAGAGCTTTGGAATCTTTGGGGAATCGACCGCGCGCAGTGCGGCGAGCTCGCGTTTCAGGCCGAGCAGTGCCTGCCGGTTGTTCGTCTCGCCCAGCACCTTCACGGCGACCTGCGGCGGCGGTCGCTCATCGATCGGAACGTCGGGGTCGAGCTGAATCAGATCGGCGAGGAACACCGAGCCGAAGCCACCGGCGCCGAGGCGCCGGACCAGGCGATAGGTGTGGCGGCCGCGCACGACGTCGCCGACGCCGACGCGCGTCCGGCTGCGTCCCGCCCACGATCGCGTCGGCGACTTCGCTTCGTCCTCATCCGCGTCGGGCTCGAGGCGCGTGTCGACGGCGGGCGTATCGGCCGACGCGTCGCCTTCGGCGGATCGCTGGCCGAGCACCGTCTCGGTGACCGTCGTCTCGTGCGCGGACCGTCTCGGTCCCTTGCTGCGCGGCTTCACGCGGGCGTCCTCGCTGCGGGGGCGCTCGAGTCGCAGCCCCCTCCGGCCCCTGCATCGGCCGAAACGAGACGAAAACGAAGCCCCCTGGCGTCCACCGCCGGCGCGGAATCCGCTGCTACAGGACGCCTTCTTCTCGGAGCGTGGCGAGCACCGTCGGCGCCAGGGCCCGCTCGGGCGTCGCGTCGTACAGCATGGGCTGGAGCGGGATCAGGTCGGCGGGAAAGCCGTCGTCCCACGGAAACCGGCCCTCGGGGTCGGGCCAGAAGCACTGCAGCAGCTCGAGCCCGTCGTCGCGGTGATGCCAGGCTGCGTTGCCCGCGAACGGCTGGTGCCAGGCGGGATCGATGCGTCTGAAGCTACACGCGAAACCTTCGAGAATGTTGTGAACGTGCTGGCCGTCGGCGAAGCGGTTGCCCGCGCGCAGCAGGTCACCGATGCGGTTCAGCAGCGCGTGCAGCTGCTCGAGGCTCATGCCGGCCGCGAGGACTTCGGGGTGATCGAACGTGTCGCCCAGGCCAATCGTGAACGCCCACGGCGGCACTCGATCGTCGCCTTCGATCTTCGCGACGTGCCAGCCGAAGCGTTCGATGTCGCCGCGGATGTGCTGCTCGATCTGCTCTTCGGGCGAGGGGTCTCCGCCACCGGGGCCGGACACGCCGGGTCAGGCCGCTGCGGCGGGGTCGTCGCCCGACCCGGCGCCGCGGCGCACGCGCATCCACTCGCGCAGGGCCGTGAGCGGCACCATCGCCAACGCGAGGTAGAAGCCGCCTCGTGAGATCGACGGGTACTCGATCAGATCGGGCAGCTCGATCATCCCGAACGCCTCGGCGCCCAGCCAGACGGCGAGCGCGGCGAAGATGGCCGGCAGCACGAAGGGCAGGACGGGCCGTTCGTTGATCTCGCAGAACGCGAGGTACGAGTACCAGGCGGCCGCGGCGAGCACGACCTTGAACCCGTAGTAGTTGAAGTCCAGGTGGTCTTCCATCGGGTGGATGAACGTGTCGTACCCGAACCAAAGCGTGAAGCCGATGCACACGGCCGGCAGGAAGAACGGATGATCGAACGGCGTCGGCGCGGGGCCGGTCTCGACCTCTTCGTCGGGCCCCGCCTGGTTCGCGCCGGGGTTGGTGACGTCGGTCTTGTTGGGCTCTTCGGACATGGCGGGAGCATAGCGCCAGCGACCGGCTTGACCGGCCTCCGCGCCGACGTCACAGTCCGCCCGTGGCCGCCCGAACCGCGAGCAACTACATCACGCCCGAGGGCTTCGAGGCACTGCGTGCAGAGCTCGAGCACCTGTGGAAGGTCGAGCGGCCTCGCGTGACCGAACAGGTCTCGGCCGCGGCGGCGCTCGGTGACCGCTCCGAGAACGCCGAGTACATCTACGGCAAGAAGCGACTGCGCGAGATCGACCGGCGCGTGCGGTTTCTCTCCAAGCGGATCGACGAGCTGACCGTCGTGCAACCCGATCCCGCGGCGCAGGCGGGCAAGGTGTTCTTCGGTGCCTGGGTTCGTCTCGAAGACGAGGACGGCGAAGAGGCGCTCTACCGTGTCGTTGGGCCGGACGAGTTCGACCCGAAGCGCGGCTGGATCAGCATGGATTCGCCGGTCGGAAGGGCCCTGCTCGGACGGGTCGTCGACGAAGCCTTCGACGTGGTGCGACCGAAGGGCACGGCATCGTACACCGTGATCGAGATTCGCTACGAGGAGCCGGTCGGCGAATGAGCCCCGACACGCTCCGAGGACTCGGTCGGCGAACGAGCCCGGACCCGCTCTGGATCTTCGGCTACGGCTCGCTGGTCTCGCGCCCGGCCTTCGACCACGTCGAGCGGGTGCCGGCCGCGGTCAGCGGCTGGGCGCGGCGCTTCTGGCAGGGCTCCACCGATCACCGAGGCGTGCCCGGCGCACCCGGGCGAGTGGTCACCGTGATCCGCGAGGCGCGCGCGATCTGCGACGGAATCGCCTACCGGGTGCGCCCCGAGGATGCCGACGGCGTGTTGGCCGGCCTCGATCATCGGGAGCAGGGGGGCTACGCCCGGGAGACGGTCGAGGTCGAGCTGCGGCCCGGCGCAGCCGGGCCCGAGCGCGTCGCGGCGTTGATGTATCTCGCGACCGACGAGAACCCGAACTTCCTCGGCCCGGCGCCGACCGACGCGATCGCGCGCCAGGTCGTGGGGGCCGTGGGGCCGAGCGGACCGAACCCCGAGTACGTCCTTCGCCTCGAGCAGGCCCTGCGCGAGCTGCGGGCCGAGGATCCGCACGTGTTCGATGTGGCCGCCCGGGTGCGGGCTCTGCTCGTCGGGGCACCCTCGGGCGACTGAGCGCTTCTCTTGCCGCCCGGAGGGCCCGAGCCGCCACCCCACGGACCGGAGCCGTCTACAGCCGCTCGAACGGGAGGTCGATACAGGGGCATGTCTCTCGATCTACTCGCGCTCATCGTGCTCGCCGTCTTCATGACCCTCGGTGCGTTTCGCGGGGGTCTCGCCGGCGGCATCGCGCTGTTGGCGCTGGGCCTCGGCTATGCCGCGGCCGTGGTGGCCGCCACCGGGCCGCTGGTCGGTTGGATGTCCGACCGCGGCGTGCCGGGTCTGCTCGCCGCGCCCGCAGCGGGGAGCGTCGCCTTCGTGTCGGTCTACGTGGGCGTCGCGATCGTCGGCATGATCCTGCAGCGCATCGAGAAGTCGCGCCGGGGCGACGATCCGCGCAGCGCCGCCGACCGGGTGACCGGCGCGACGTTTGGCGCCATGCGCGGCATGCTGATCGTGCTGCTCTTGTCGATTCTCGCGAGCTGGCTCGACGCCGCCCGCGAGCTGGGCGTCTGGGAGCCGGCCGTGCCTGTCCCCAGCACGCAGGATTCGCTGGTCGCGGGGGCGAGCGGGCAGGTCGTCGAGACCGTGGTCGGCGCTGCAGTCGGAGACGTCGACTCGACGGCGGGCAAGGTCATGGCGCGCATCGCCTCGAACCCCGGCCCGGCGCTCAAGGGGCTGCAGGAGGTGCTCGACGATCCGGGCTTCCAGGCGCTGCAGAAGGACCGCTTCTTCTGGACGCTCGTCGAGAACGGCGCGAGCGACCGCGCGCTCAACAGCACGAGCTTCTACACGATCACCCACGACGACGAGCTGCGCCGGCGCATGGCTGATCTCGGCCTGGTGAGCGAATCGGCCGCCGCCGATACGGACGTCTTCCGCGCCGACGTCGCCGAGATGCTCGACGCCGTCGGCCCGCGACTGAAAGGCGTGCGAAACGACCCCGAGCTCCAGCGTCTGGCCGAAGATCCCGAGGTCATCGCGTTGCTCGAGTCAGGCGATACGATCGGGCTGCTGACGCACCCCGGCATCCAGCGGCTCGTTTCGCGGTTGTCGGAGGGGGCGAGTGCCGAGGGCTGAGCGGCTCGGTCTGCGTCAGTCGCTGCCCGTCAGCGAGGCCAGTGAGTCGACGTTCGCGTCGGGCGTGACGAGCCCGGCCGACATGATCACCTTGAAGGCGTCCTCGACCGACAGGTCGATCTCGAGCACGTCCGTCTCAGGCACCACCAGGTAGAAGCCCGAGGTGGGGTTCGGCGTCGTCGGGATGAAGCAGTTGAGCATCGCGTGGCCCGGGAACGCGTCGGCGACGGGCCCGCGCACGCGTCCCGTGACGAAGGCCAGGCCGTACATACCCTTGCGCGGATACTCGACGAGCACGACTCGATTGAAGTTCGATTGGGTCTTGCTCGTGGTGATGATGGCATCGAAGAGCTGCTTGACGCCGGCGTAGATGCTGCGGGCCACCGGCACGTTGACGAGGGCCCGCTCCCAGATCCGCACCAGCTCGTTGCCGAAGAAGTGTCGGACGATCACGCCCGCCAGCAGGATCACGGCGAACGTGAAGATCGCGCCGACGAACGGCGGCGCCTGGGGCGGGGCCTCGAGGCCGGGCACGAACCAGTCGATCACGCGCGGCAGCAGCAGGTTGTCGAGGGTGCGGACGATCCACGCCAGCGCGGCGAGCGTGACCACGAGGGGCGCGAGCGCGACCAGGCCGGCGAGGAAGTATCGCCGGGTGAGTTCGAAGATCGTATTCCAAGCGCGGCGCATCACGGCCGGTCACCCCCCAACGAATTCGCATCGTGCATGCTCCGGGTCGCCGACTCAGCGGAGCAGGATGTCGCACGCCTCTCTGACCTTGCGTACGAGTCGACCGAGCGCGTTGTCGCCCACCCGGCGCCGGACGTTCACGAGGACGCGGCGCTCGAGGGTATAGCGGGTCGTCGGCTTGACCGGCCCGGGCTGACCCTCGAGGTCGATCGCGTCGAGTTCAGCGCACATTGCGGCGCGGCTGTGACCCCAGGTCTCGAGCTCGGCGTCGCCGAGCTCGGCGAGGATCGCGCGGCACTGCGCCACCTTGTCGGGTCGCCCGGTCATCTCGGTCGCCCACTTGGCGAGCGAGGCCGTGGTGGGCCTCGACTCCCGAGCGACCGTCATCGGGTCTCCCAGGCCGCGCGCCGACTGCTGGGCGCCGCCCCGCTCGCCGTAGTCGACGATGCCCGGGTCGAACTCGAGCCCGACGTAGTCGCAAATGCGCTTCATCCACGCCTCGGGGTCCTGCACCAGATCCTCGTACCGCACGTGGCAGTACGGGACGGGCGACGTCTCGAGGAAGCGCGCGATCGCGGGCACGTAGCGTTCGATGATCGGATTGTGCGCGTGGGCGGCCTCGTGGTCGCCGTCGAAGAACGACTCAACGACCGACGACCACACCGCGAGCGGGTGCCGCGTGAGCACGATGAACTTCGCCTTCGGGTAGAGCTTGGCGATGAAGGGCAGCACGAGCGCGTAGGCGGGCGTCTTGTCGAGCAGAGCTTTGGCACCGGTCGGGGCGAGGGCCCGCTCGTAGAGCGTGTCGGTATAGGCCCGCAGGGCGTCGAGATAGTCGGCCTCGCCCCCGGGCAGCGCCTCGACGAAGGCCCGCTGGCCGCGCTGGCTGATCGAGGGGTCGTAGGGCGCCTCCCGCACCATCTCGTAGTAGCCGAGGTGGGCGAGGGGGGTCAGCAGGTGGGGCTCCTCGGGAGCGTACACGTCCTCGTGTGAGCCGAGCATGCGGTTCAGCAGCGTCGAGCCCGCGCGCGGCGGGCTGATGATGAAGACCAGCTGCTCTTCCAAGGACGTCTCCTGTGTGGCCCCACGGCCGCGGGACTCGGCCTGAAGATGCGGGGCCGAGAGCATACCAACCCCCCTTCGGCCGACGGCGGACCGACGTGAGCGCCCCCCCGAATTCGCGCGGACGAGGAGGGTTTCAGAGGCGCGCGAATCGAGGCCTCGCAAAGCTGCGTCACGCGCGGCGGGGTCGCGGCCACTTCACAAGGACCTATCAGGAGACCTGCGTGCGCGATTCGATTTGGCCCCCCCAGCCCGGTGCCTCGGCCCCCGCGTGGGGGCGCGCGGGCTACCGTCGGGGGCGCGTCGCGCGCGCCCTCGGTGCGCGGCCCGTCGAGGGTTCTGGAGACAGCGCATGAGCGCCGCACCCGCACGAGGCTCTGCCCTGAGCGTGACCGAGTGGCTCGTCGTCGCCCTCGGCGCGGCTGCGTTCGCGCCCGCGTTGCTCGAGCTGGCCACGGTCTGGAGCGCGACCGACTACCTCACGCATTGCTTCATGGTGCCCGTCGTCGCCGCCTTCCTCGCGGTGGGCCGACGCGACGCCTGGGCGGCGCTGGCGCCCGGGCGCGATCTCAGGGGGCTGTTGTGGGTGGTCGGGGCGCTCGGTCTCACGGGCTTCGGGCTGCTGATCGATGAGCCCGCCGTGATCGGGGTCGGCGTCGTCGCGGCGGTCATCGGGGCCGTCTGGACGCTGCGCGGCAGGGCGGGCGTGCGCGTGATGGGTTTCCCGCTCTTCTTCCTCGTCTTCATGATCCCGCCGCCCGAGAGCTGGATCGGGCCCGTGATCCTGAACCTGCAGCTGCAGGTCAGCATCGCGGCCGTGACGATCCTGCGCTGGCTGGGGTTCGCGATCCTCCGCGATGGCAACGTGCTGGTCCTGCCGTCGGGCGGGTCGCTCTTCGTCGATGAAGCCTGCAGCGGCATCACGTCGGTGGTGACCCTGGTGCCCCTCGGCTTGCTGCTCGCCTGGACCACGGAGCGAACGGCCGCCCGCCGCGCCGTGCTGATCGCATGCGTCGTTCCGGCCGCGATGCTCGGGAACCTCGTGCGCGTGACGGCGACGGTCTTCGTCGCGAGCCAACACGGCGTCGACGTCGCGACGTCGGGGTTCCTGCATGAGTGGTCGGGCATCTTCACCTACGTGCTCGCGTGCGGCGTGCTGCTGGGCGTCGCGGGTGCGCAGCGCTGGCTGCTCGACGAGCGCGGTCGACCGGCCCTCGCATGAGCGGGGCCCAGCGCCGCGCCGATCGAGACCCGCGCCCGATGTGTGTGGGCCGCTCCGTTGGGGCTGGCGGAAACGCGCCGGGAGCCCTTCGATGAGCGAAGCTCTCGCGCGCGACGTCAAGGCCGCTGCGCGTGCGCTCGGCTTCGATCGCGTCGGGATCGCCCGCGCCGAACCCACCGACGGGACGCGCTACCTGCGCGAGTGGCTTGCCCGGGGCTACGGCGGTGAGATGCACTATCTCGAGCGCCGCCTCGACGAACGAGAAGATCCGCGCCGTGTGCTCGAGGGTGCGCGCAGCGTCATCGCCGTGGCCCTCGACTATGACGGCCCCGGCGAGGCAGACGAGCCCCCGGTGGCCGATCCGGTGGCCGCCGGGAGCGCGCCGGCAGCGGATGCGACAGGCGGGATGGCGGGGCCCACCGGCCGCGTCGCCCGCTATGCGCGGGGCGACGACTACCACGAGGTGCTGCTCGACCGGCTGCGGAGCCTCGGGCACGCGCTGCCCTCCCTCGCCGGTGCGGACGTCGTCTGGCGCGCCTACGTCGACACCGGCCCGGTTCAGGAGCGGGCGTTCGCCGCCGCGGCCGGCCTCGGTTGGCTCGGCAAGAACGGCTGCCTCATCGACCCCGCGCTCGGCTCGTACCTGTTTCTCGGGGTGTTGATCTGCGACCTCGAGCTGCCCGTCGACGCGCCGATCGCCGATCACTGTGGCACCTGCACGGCGTGCCTCGACGCGTGTCCGACCGACGCGTTCGTCGAGGCCGGCGTGCTCGACGCGACCCGCTGCATCGCTTACACGACGATCGAGACGCGCGCGCCGATCCCCGAGCCGCTGCGCGCCGGGCACGGCGACCATGTCTTCGGCTGTGACGTCTGCCAGGCGGTGTGCCCATGGAACCATCGGCGGGCGCGCGTGCGCCCGAGCGATCCGCTCGGGCTGCGTGCTCGGCTCGCGCCGCGCAGCGCGTGGTCGGCCCCGCCGCTGCGTCAGCTCCTCGAGCTCGAGCCCCAGACCTTCGGCGAAGCCGCGCGTCGCAGCCCGGTGCGCCGCGCGGGGCTCGAGGGTCTGGTGCGCAACGCGCTGATCGCCGCGGGCAATGCCGGTGACGCCTCGCTGCGCCCTCAGATCGAGCGGCTCTGCGACCACGAGGATCCGGCGATCGCGGCCCACGCGTGCTGGGCACGCGATCGGCTCGACGCCCACCGAGAGGGCGATTGAGGCACCCCCGCCGTCTAGAGCCGACGGCGCGCGATCAGACGCGCCGTCTCACGGGGCCGGGGGGCGTCGACGCGCCCCTCTTCGAAATGCACGATCTCGAGCCCGGGAAACAGCTCGCGGAGCTCGCCCGCCGCGAGCAGGAACGCGTCTCGTTTCGGTCCGTAGCCGAGGCCGCGCTGAGCGGTCGTAAACGTCTCGTAGACGAGCAACCCGCCCGGCGCGAGGGCGGCCATGATCGCCCCCGCGAGCGGTCGAAAGAGAAAGTTGAAGACGAGGATTGCGCCGCAACTCGCTGATTCGACGGGGATACCATGCTCGGTCTCGATGTCGGCTCGCACGCAGAGCAGGGGCGCGCGGCGGACCGGCTCGAGCGCCGCGTGCGCCTCGGCCAGCTCGCGCAGCGCCCCCAGATCGCGGTCGAGCGCGATCGTGGCCAAGCCCGCGGCGGTGCACGCGAGCGCGTGTCGCCCGCGCCCCGACGCGAGGTCGAGGACCGGACCGCGACCCCGTCCGGCGAGGATCAGCGGCAGCGCCGCGTCGAAGTGGGAGGACGTCTCCACGCGTCTTTCGTCAGTCGCTGCGATCTCCCCGCGCGCGCACCAGCTCGGCCATGCGCCCGGGGTGGTCGGTGACGAGCCCATCGACGCCGAGGTCGAGCAGGCGCTGCATCTCACTCGGCTCGTTGATCGTCCAGACGTGCACGGCGATGTCGTACGCATGCGCGTGGCCGACGAGGTCTTGGGTCACGAGCGGCTTGCCGGCGAACGAATCCGGGATCTGGATCGCCATGCTCGTCGTCTCGGGGGCGCGCGATTCGAGGGCCGATTGCACGACGGCCAGGATGTCGCCGAGGCTGGCGCCGATCGCCGGCGAGACCGCGCTCGTCGCGAGCGCTTCGCGCAGCGACGCCATGTCGGCATCCTCCCCTGCGGTCAGCAGCGTGCGATCGGCTCGATCGAAGCGCGCCACCAGCTCGAGAACCGAAGCGGCGAGCGCGACGCCGGGGGCCTTGATCTCGAGATTGAAGCGGGCGTCGGGGAAGCGTTCGAACGCCTGGGCGAGCGACGGCACGTGGTGCCCCCGGTCGCGCTCGGGGAACGCGCCGGCGTCTGCGTCGCCGAACCGGAACCCGGCGTCGAGCTGCTGGAGGGCCTCGAACGTCAGCGTCTCGACGCGCCCCTCGCCGTCGGTCGTGCGGTCGACGCTCGGGTCGTGGATCAGCACCGGCACGCCGTCGGCGGTCACGTGGACGTCGCTCTCGAGGATATCGGCCCCGCGCTCGAGCGCTTCGGAGAAGCTCGCGAGTGTGTTCTCGGGCGCGGTGCCCGCGCTGCCGCGGTGGCCCAGCACCGTCGGGCGAGGCACGTCGAAGTAGGGATGATCGGGGCGGCCAGGCATGGCGCCAACGGTATCACGCGGGCGCGGCTCCCCGGCCCGCGGCCGCGTGCCCCCCTGTGTCTCGACCGGCCCGGTCGCTTTCGGGGGCGCACACGAGCAGGCCGCGCCGCCGAGCGAGTGGCCGGCATCGTCGTCACGCGCGTGCGGTATGCTGCGCGCCCCGATGTCCGTGCTGACCCGAGACGTGATCCTCGCCGAGATCGATGCCGGCCAGATCTCGATCACGCCGTTCGAGCGGGATCAGGTCGGTGCGGCCTCGATCGACCTGACCCTCGGCGACGAGATTCGCGTGATCGAACCGGGCGGTGAACCGATCCCGATCGACGACGACACCGACTTTCGCGCGCACACCCGCGTCGAAGCCCTCGATCAGCCGTTTCGCCTCGACCCCGGCGAGACGATCCACGGCATCACGCGCGAACGCATCCGTCTGCCCGGCAACGTCTGCGGGACGCTCGAGGGGCGCAGCCGGTTTGCCCGGCTCGGACTGATGATCCACGTCACGTCGGCCTTCGTGCAGCCCGGCGTCGACAACCACCAAGTGCTCGAGATGAGCAACGTCTCCCATCGGCCGCTGCTGATTCACGCCGGCACCCGCATCTGTCAGATCGTGCTGCTGCGGACCGAGGGCGAGGCGTTCCACACCGGGCGATTCGCGCGCCAGGATCGGATCTAGGCCCGCATGCGCGCCGTGGTTCAACGCGTGAGCCACGCCCACGTCGACGTCGACGGCGATCGGGTCGCCGAGATCGAGGCCGGGCTGCTGGCGCTCGTCGGCGTGACCCACGACGACGTCGAGGGCGATGCACGCGAGCTCGCTCGCAAGATCGTGGGTCTGCGCATCTTCGAAGACGACGCCGGTCGCATGAATCGCTCGCTCCTCGACGGCGAAGGCGACCTGCTCGTGGTGTCGCAGTTCACGCTGTTCGGGGACACTCGAAAGGGGCGCCGGCCGAGCTTCGGGGCGGCGGCCGCCCCCGAGCAGGCCGCGCCGCTCGTCGAAGCGGTCGTCGCGGCCGCCCGCGCCGAGGGGGTGCGGGTCGTCACCGGGCGCTTCGGCGCGCACATGCAGGTCGGTCTCGAGAACGACGGCCCCGTCACGCTGTGGATCGACACCGCGCGACGCGACTGAGCCGATGGCCCCCGCCGAGCCGGCTCGGCCCCGGGCTGCGACGCGTCTCACGATTTGGTTCCGCACCTCTGCCGATCGATCCCGACGTGGGGGTCGGACGCCTCGGCTTGCCCGCGGGCCGGTTCGACGGAACACTCCCGGGTGGGGGAACCGACGGCCTGGCCGTCCATGAGGGCTCGCCGCCACGGCGCGCGAGCCGGTGAGAGGTGAAAACCGAAATGAAATCGATGAACCCGGTGATGGACCGGGCGCACGCTTCGTGTGCCCGGCGCAAGCTGGCCCGTGGGCTCGGGGCGATGATCGTCGCCGCCGCCTTGTTCGCGGCGCCCACGGCCTGGGCCGAGAGCACGGCCAAGGAGGGCGGCCTCGGCATGGCTGCTGCGCTGTCGAGTCTGGTCTACGGCCCGGCCAAGGTGGTCTACGCCATTGGCGGCACGACGGCCGCGGGCTTCGCCTGGGCGTTCTCGGGCGGCGACTCGCGGGTCGCCCAGACTGTGGTCACACGGTCGGTGCGCGGCACCTATGTGATCACGCCCGAGATGCTGCAGGGGCAGGACACGCTCGAGTTCGTCGGGCGCGCGCCCGAGTACCGGGATCCGCCGCCGCAGGTCGCTTCGGCGCCGGAGGCCTGGTAGCCCAACGCGCCGCCGGCTCCGTCCGCGGAGCCGGGGCCGGATGGGCATGGGCTCGGATCGAGCGCCGCGAGATCGCTCCGCACCGGGGGGACGGCCGAGTCGCGTGATGGGCGCGCTCGGGCCGCCCCCCGGGCGGAGTCGGCGGGCTGTCCAGATCGGGCCGCTGTCGGCTGCGTGCAGGGGGCGCGTCCCGGTCCGACCCGACTCTCCCCGCACGCACGAGGCCGCACTCCTGTGTGGCGGCGGGCTCGCTGGCGTCACCTGAAGGCCCGCGCGACCCTCGAAAGGGTCCCGCCATGGAAACCTTCACGACACAACTCCCGCTCGCATTTGCGGCCGGTCTGCTCTCGGTGCTCTCGCCGTGTGTGCTGCCGCTGATGCCGGCCTACCTCTCGCTGGTTTCCGGCATCTCGGTCGAAGAGATGGAGCAGGGCAGCCAAGACCGCGAGCTGCGGCGCAAGGTGATGCGCGCTTGCGTCGGCTTCGTGCTCGGGTTCTCGGTCGTCTTCATCGTGCTCGGCATCGGCGCCGTCGCCCTCGGGCACACCGTGCGCGCGTGGCGGATCGAGATCTGGGGCTTCGAGATGGGCATTGCCCAGATCGCGGGCGTCCTGATCATCGTGCTGGGGCTGCACATGACCGGTCTGGTGCCGATCCGGCAGCTCTACCGCGACGCCCGCATGCAGGTCGACATCAAGCACTACCGGTTCTTCGAGACCTTCCTCGTCGGCGCCGGGTTCGCGCTTGGCTGGTCGCCGTGTGTCGGTCCGATCCTCAGCTCGGTGCTCACGCTCGCGGGCAGCAATGAGACGATGGTCGAAGGCACCGTGCTGCTCTCGGTCTATTCGGCGGGCCTCGCCGTGCCGTTTCTCGTCGCGGGCTGGTCGATCGAGACCTTCTTCAACACCTTTGCCCGGGTGAAGCGGCACTTTCGCAAGCTCGAGATCGCATCCGGTGGCATCTTGATGATCGGCGGGCTGCTGCTGGCGACCAACCAGCTGACCGCCTTCAACAGCTGGTTCTCGTTCATGAACGACTTCGTGAACAGCGTGGAGCAGGCCCTGCATTGAGACCTTCGGACCGTCGACGCACGACGCTGCTCGCCCGCGCCGCCCTGATGGGGTTGGCGCTGTCGCTCGCTGCGGGGGCCTGCGGTGACGCGAAGGCCCCGCCGGCCGGCGCGCCTGCGGAGCCCGGCGCCGAGGTCGAGCAAGCCGCGCCCGCGCTCGAGCCCGCCCCGGCCTTCGATCTGCCTCGCCTCGGCGGCGGCCATGTCGACTCGGGCGATCTGGCGGGCAAGATCGTGGTGATCGACTTCTGGGCCACGTGGTGTCCGCCCTGCGAGTTTCAAGTGCCCGAGCTGAACGCTTTCTGGGACGACCACCGCGACGAGACCGATCTGGTGCTCTACGGCGCGTCGGTCGATACCGCGGGCGCCGACGTCGTCGCCGACTGGGTGGCCGAGAAGGACGTCCGCTACCCGGTGCTGCTCGAGGGCGAGCCGCTCGCGCGTCGCGTCGGCGCGCTCGGGTTCCCGACGCTCATCATCGTCACGCCCGACGGCCTGATCGACGAGGTGCACACCGGCCTGATCGAGCGAACGACCCTCGAGGACGCGGTCGCCCGGCTGCGGCGCGAGGCCCGAGCGGCCGCCGAGCCCGAAGCGCCGACCGTGCCCCCGGCGCCCGCGTCCGCGCCCACGCCCGCACCCACGCCTGCGGCCGGCTGAGCGCGCCGGGTCGCGCCGGCCTGCAGCAGACGCAGTCCCAGCCGAATCGGTCTGCATCGTGCGGTCGAGCACGACTCAAGCGGGACGCCCATCCAGACGATTCGGATGGACGCAGGGCCGTCCGGGCGCCTGCGGGAGGGCGGAGCCCTGGGCCAGAACACCGAAGTCCTCGTTCGGGACAGCTTCGAGCGCAGCTATGACGTCGGCGAGACGATCTTCGAAGAGGGCGACGCGGGCGACACGTTCTTCATCGTGCAGGCCGGCGAGGTCGAGCTCGACCGTGGATCGACCGTCGGCCGGCGCACCGTCGCGCGGCTTGGGCCCGGAGAGTTCTTCGGCGAGATGAGCGTCGTGCTCGGCGAGCCGCGCACGGCCCGCGCGATCGCGGTCAAGCCGTCGCGCCTGCTCGCGCTCGACGGGGAGACCCTCGAGGCCATGTGCGTCGAGCGACCCGAGATCGCGATCCGCATCATCAGCCGCATGTCGGCCCGCCTGAAGGAGTCGGAGCGGCGGCTCGCGGCGCTCGGCGTCGACGATCTGCTGCGGCCGCTGGTGCGGGCGCTCGTGCGGGGCGCCCAGCAGGACCCCGAGCACGGGATCCGCATCGAGACGAATCTGCGCGGCCTCGCCGCCGAGACCGGTCTGACGATGCTCGAGACGCACCGCGCGCTCCATCTGCTGCTCGACCGCAAGCTCGTACGGCTCGTCGACGACGTGCTGGTCGCGGCCGACGTCGAGACCCTCAGCGCGAGCCTCGAGGTGGCGGCCTGACGAGCCGGGCCGCCGATCGGTGTCCAGCTTGATCTTGGCGGGTCAACCCCCTAGTCTCTAACGGGTTTTCGGCCCCCCGCCCGCAACGGTCCCGTGAGATCCACGGGCCGGTTCCGGCCCCCGCGCCCGCCGAGGAAGCCTTGCTCCGCCCGTCCCGCGAGGAGTTCGTCGAGCTCGCCCAGCACGGCAACATGGTGCCGGTGGTGCGCGAGATCCTTGCCGACCTCGATACGCCGCTTTCGATCTTTCACCGCCTCGATGACGGGCGAACGAGCTTTCTGCTCGAGTCCGTCGAGGGCGGTGAGAAGTGGGCCCGCTACAGCTTCATTGGCGCGGGGTCGCGGGCGATCTTCCGCGCGCGCGGACGCGATGTCGAGTGGGTCGAGCATGGCGAGACCACGCGCTCGCGCGTCGACGGCGACCCGCTCGAGGTGTTGCGCGACTACCTCGCGTCGATCACCGCCGTGCTGCCGGCGGGCGAAGAGCTGCCACGCTTCATCGGCGGCGCCGTCGGCATGGTCGGCTACGACTGGGTGCGCTTCGTCGAGAAGCTCCCCGACGACAACCCCGACAAGATCGGGCTGCCCGATCTCTGGTTCAGTCTGCCCGAGACGGTCGTCGTGTACGACAACGTGCGACATCACGCGCTGATCGTCCGCCACGTGCGCGTCGACGAAGGCGACGACGTGGGCGCACGCTACGACGAGGCGCTGGCGGGCGTCGAGGCCACGGTGCGCAAGCTGCGCGAGCCGATGCCCACGATCGCCACGAACGAGCCCGTGCGTGCGCCGATGGACGTCGAGCGCAGCATGCCCGAGTCGCAGTACCACGACATCGTGAAGCGGGCGAAGGAGTACATCGAGGCGGGCGACATCTTTCAGGTGGTGCTGGCGCAGCAGTTCCGGATGCCGCTGCAGGTCGACCCCTTTCTGATCTATCGGCACCTGCGGGCGATCAATCCGAGCCCCTATCTGCTCTTCGTTCGGATGGAGGACGCGGTGCTCGTCGGCAGCTCGCCCGAGATCCTCGTGCGTCTCGAGGAGGGCCAGGTCGACGTGCGTCCGATCGCGGGCACCCGCAAGCGCGGCGCGACGCCCGAAGAAGACCACGCGCTCGAGGACGAGCTGCTCGCGGACGACAAGGAGCGCAGCGAGCACGTGATGCTGGTCGACCTGGGCCGCAACGACGTCGGTCGCATCGCCGAGATCGGCAGCGTGCACGTGAACGAGTACGCCATCATCGAGCGCTACAGCCACGTGATGCACATCGTGTCGAACGTGCAGGGCGAGCTGCGACCCGGGCAGGATTGGCTCGATGTGCTGCGGGCCACGTTCCCCGCCGGCACCCTGAGCGGGGCGCCCAAGGTGCGTGCGATGGAGATCATCGACGAGCTCGAGACCGTACGGCGTGGGCCCTATGGCGGGTGCGTCGGCTACGTCGACTACTCGGGCAACATGGACATGGCGATCACGATCCGCACGATGGTCGTGAACGACGGGGTCATCTCGCTGCAATCGGGGGCGGGCATCGTCGCCGACAGTCAGCCCGAGATGGAGTTCGACGAGTGCATCAACAAGGCGCGCGCCGTGCTCCAGGCGATCGATCTTGCCCGTGAGGGGATCGACTGATGCGCCGGGGAGAGATGCGGCATCCGAATGAGATGGCGCGTGCACAGCAGAGAGTGAGCGACGGGATCGAGAGCCGAACGATCGGCCTGCGAGGGGTCGGCGACCGAGGCGAGCGGGGCGAACGATGCGCCTGCTGATGATCGATAACTACGACTCGTTCACCTACAACCTCGTCCAGTATCTGGGCGAGCTCGGCATCGAGACCGACGTCGTGCGCAACGACGTCGAGACGGTCGAGCAGCTGCTTGCGCGAAAGCCGGGCGGGCTGGTGATCTCGCCCGGGCCCGGCAATCCCGACGACGCCGGGGTCTCGGTCGAATGCGTGACGTGCTTCGCGGAGGCCGGGATCCCCGTCTTCGGCGTTTGCCTCGGCCACCAGTCGATCGGCCAGGCCTTCGGCGGCAAGATCGTGCGCGCGCGATCGATCATGCACGGCAAGACGTCGCGCATCGAGCATGACGACCGAGGCGTGTTCCGAGGGCTGCCGCAGCCGTTCGAGGCGACGCGCTACCACTCCCTGGTGATCGAGCCGAGCTCGCTGCCGCACGTGCTCGAGTCGACGGCCCAGACCGACGACGGCGAGATCATGGGCGTTCGCCACCGCGAGCTCCCCATCGAGGGCGTGCAGTTTCATCCCGAGTCGATCCTGACCCAGCCGGGCAAGGCGCTGCTGCAGAACTTCGTCGACCGATGTCGGGAGGCGGCCTCGGCATGAGTGTCCGCGAGGCGCTGAGCACGGTGGTAGAGGGGGCCGACGTCGCGCCGGCCGTCCTCGAAGCCGCCTTCGGCGAGATCATGCAGGGCGATGCGCCCAAGGCGCAGGTCGCCGGACTGCTCGTGGGCCTGCGCATGAAGGGCGAGACGGTCGACGAGCTGGTCGCCATCGCCCGCGCTCTGCGCGCGGTGGCCGAGCGCACCGAGGTGAACGTCGCGCCCGTCGACTGCTGCGGAACGGGCGGTACGGGGATCGACACGTTCAACATCTCGACCACGGTCGCGTTCGTCGTCGCCGGCGCGGGCGTCCCCGTCGCCAAGCACGGCAACCGAGCTGCGTCGAGCCGCAGCGGCAGCTTCGACACGTTCGAAGAGCTCGGTGTGCGCATCGACCTGCCGATCTCGACGTGCGGCGAGATCCTCGAGCGCATTGGCATTGCGCCTTTCTTCGCGCGCACCGCACACCCGGCGTTCAAGCACCTCGCACCGGTGCGCTCCGAGCTCGGTGTGCGCACGGTGATCAACGCGCTCGGGCCGCTCCTCAACCCGGCCGGTGCCCGGCGGCAGGTCGTCGGGGTCTACGACGACGCTCTGGTGCGCCCCCTCGCCGAGGCGCTCGGTGCGCTCGGCGCCGAGCGTGCATTGGTCGTTCACGGTTCGGACGGGATGGACGAGCTCACCACGACGGGCCCGAGCCGCGCGGCCTACTTCGACGGCCGGAGCGTGACCGAGCTGGAGGTCAAGCCCGAGACCCTCGGGCTCGCACTCTCTTTGCCGGGCGCTCTGGCAGGTGCCGATGCGACGGCCAACGCGGCGATGCTGCGCGGCGTGCTCGCCGGCGAGGAGGGGGCGCGCCGGGACATCGTGCTGCTCAATGCCGCCGCCGTCTTGTGGGTTGCGGGTCGCGCATCGGATCTGTCCGTCGGGATCGAGCAAGCTGCGCAGAGCATTGACTCGGGACAGGCGGCGCACAAGCTCGAACAGCTGATCCAGGCCACCCGGGAGGCAGCGTGAGCATCCTCGACGACATTCTCGCGACGAAGCGCGACGAGCTGGCGTCGGCGCGCGCGCGGGTCGGTGACGACGAGATGGCCGAGCGTGCCGCGAACGTGAGCGACGGCCCGCGCGGGTTTCGCGCCGCACTGCGCGAGGGCGAGCCGCCCTCGATCATCGCCGAGCTGAAGCGCCGTTCACCGAGCAAAGGGCTGATCCGCGAGGATTTCGAACCCGTTTCTCTGGCGCGGGCGTACGCCGATGGCGGGGCGGCCTGTCTCTCTGTACTGACGGACGCGACGTACTTCGGGGGGCATCTCGACTATCTCTCGAAGGTGCGCAGTGCCGTATCGCTGCCGCTGCTGCGCAAGGATTTCGTCGTCGACGCGTATCAGGTCGACGAGGCGCGGGTGGCCGGTGCCGACGCGGTGCTGCTCATCGTGGCCGCGCTCGCGGCCGAAGAGGTGAGCGCGCTTCACGCCCATGCACGCAAGCTGGGGCTCGACGTGCTGGTCGAGGTGCACGACGAGCGTGAGCTCGAAGTCGCTCTCGCGGCCGGCGCCGACCTCGTCGGAGTGAACAACCGTGACCTGCGAACGTTCGAAACCGACCTGGCGACGACCGAGCGGGTGGCGGCGGCGCTGCCGCCCGGCCGCGACGTGCTCTTCGTCGCCGAGAGCGGAATTGCGAGCTCGGCGGATGTCCGTCGGCTCCTCGACCACGGCGCAGAGGCGTTCCTGGTCGGCGAATCGCTGATGCGTCAGGGCGATGTCACCCAGGCACTCGAAGAACTTCGGAGGGTCCCGTGAGCGGAAACGTTCGCATCAAGATCTGTGGAATCCGGTCGCCCGAAGAGGCGCTGGCGGCCGTCGAG
Source organism: Myxococcota bacterium (assembly GCA_965250285.1). GTDB lineage: Bacteria > Myxococcota_A > UBA9160 > UBA9160 > UBA4427 > CAYYSY01. Next base: position 1,877,376 of record OZ252299.1, on the reverse strand, counting down.
GCCGGGGCCGACCTGATCGGCGTCAACTTTGTCCGCGAGAGTCCGCGCTACGTCGACGTCCACGCGGCTCAGGCGATCTGCGAGGCGATCGCCGATGCGCCCGTCGAGCGCGTCGCCGTCTTTCGGGACGCGACCTGGGACGAGATCGACAAGGTGTTGCGCGTCTGCGACTTCGAGCGCGTTCAATTCCACGGCGAGGAGTCCGAGGAGGAGCTCGAGTCGATCGATCTCCCCGCGATCAAGGCGATTCGCGGCGCCGACGCCGAGGCCGCCGAGGCGTTCCCGAGCGCGATCCTGTTGCTCGACCACCCGCACAGCGGCGGGGGGCAGGGGCAGTCGTGGGATTGGAGCGAGGCCGAGAACCTGATCGCCACGGGCCAGGACATTATCATCGCCGGCGGGCTGAACCCCGAGAACGTCGCCGAGGCGCTCGCCGATGTCGGTGACCTGCCGCCCTGGGGCGTCGATGTCGCCACCGGGGTCGAAGGCGATCAGCACAGCAAGGATCCGGCCTTGATGAAGGCCTTCGTGGCCGCGGTGCGCGGCGCCGAGGATCCCGAGACCGTCGAGCACATCGAGGCCTAGGGGGCAGGCTCGCCGGACGGGCCGTGCGAACCACCGAACGTGCGAAGCAGCAGGTCGGAGCAAAGAGAGAGAGAGTCAAGCCATGAAGAGTGAAGCCGACGCCTACGGCAAGTTCGGTGAGTTCGGCGGGCGCTACGTCCCCGAGATGTTGATGACCGCCCTCGACGAGTTGAACGAGGCGTGCGAGACGATCCTGCAGTCGAAGGCGTACCGCGAAGAGCTCGATCACCTGTTGAGCACATACGCGGGCCGCCCGACCCCGCTCACCCTGGCCGAGCGCATGACCGCCGATGTCGGCGGCGCGAAGATCTACTTGAAGCGCGAGGATCTCGCGCACACCGGCGCGCACAAGATCAACAACGTGCTCGGTCAGGCGCTGCTCGCGAAGTACATGGGCAAGCCTCGCGTGATCGCCGAGACCGGCGCGGGCCAGCACGGCACCGCCACCGCGACCGCGTGTGCACTGCTGGGCCTCGAGTGCGAGGTGTACATGGGCGCCGAAGACGTGCGGCGTCAGGCGCTCAACGTGTTCCGCATGGAGCTGCTCGGCGCGACCTGCACGCCGGTCGAGAACGGCTCGAGGACCCTCAAGGACGCCATCAACGAGGCGATGCGCGACTGGGTGACGAACGTCGAGACGACGTACTACTGCGTCGGCTCGGTGATGGGCCCGCACCCGTATCCGACACTGGTCCGAGACTTCCAGCGGGTCATCGGTGTCGAGGCCCGCGCGCAGATCCTCGAGGTGGAAGGACGCCTGCCCGACGCGTGCTTGGCCTGCGTGGGCGGCGGTTCGAACGCGATGGGCCTCTTTCACCCGTTCGTCGAGGACGACGCGGTGCGACTCATCGGCGTCGAGCCCGGCGGAGAGGGGCTGCAGACGAATCGACACGGCGCGACCCTGGCCGAGGGTGTCCCCGCGATCTTCCACGGCAAGCGCACCTACGTGCTGAGCGACGACGACGGCCAGATCTGTCCGGCCCACTCGATCTCGGCAGGCCTCGACTATCCGGGCGTCGGTCCCGAGCACGCGTTCCTGCGCGACGTCGGACGCGCCGAGTACGAGGTCGTGACCGACGACGAGGCGCTCGATGCCTTCCTGTATCTCTCGCAGACCGAGGGGATCATCCCCGCGCTCGAATCGGCCCACGCCATCGCGCACGCGCGCAAGCTCGCGGCCCAGCTCTCGAAGGATGCGATCATCGTGATCAACCTGTCGGGCCGGGGCGACAAGGACGTCGCCGAGGTGCGCGACATCCTCGAGCGGGACGGGCGCAGCCCGCTCCATGCCGGTCATCCCGGGCGGAAACGCACATGAGCCGGATCGAAGCGACGTTCGACGCACTCCGAGAGCGGGGTGAAAAGGCGCTCGTTCCCTTTCTCACCGCGGGTGATCCAGATCTCGAGACCACGGCGGCGATCGTGATGGCGATGGTCGAGAGCGGCGCCGACCTGATCGAGATCGGCGTGCCGTTCTCGGATCCGATCGCCGAGGGGCCGACGATTCAACGCGCCAGTGAGCGGGCGCTCGCGCAGGGGACGAGTCTGCGCGCGATTCTCGAGCTCGTCACGCGACTGCGCAGCGAGATCGATACGCCGCTCCTGCTGATGGGGTACGCGAACCCGCTGCACGCGATGGGCGCCGAGGCCTTCGCCGAGCGCGCGGCGGTGGCCGGCGTCGACGGGATCATCATTCCCGACCTGCCGCCGGAAGAGGGCGAGCCCTTCTTTGTTCCGTGTCGAGCGCGCGGTGTCGATCCCGTGCTGCTCGCGAGTCCCACCACGCCGCCCGCCCGACTCGAGCGCCTCGTTCGAGAGACCCGCGGCTTCCTCTACTACGTCTCGCTGCAGGGTGTGACCGGTGCGCGCACCGAGCTCGCGGACGGCATCGAGCAGAACGTGACCCGCGCCAAGCAGGCGGGCGATGTACCGGTCTGCGTCGGGTTCGGCATCTCGAAGCCCGAGCACGCAGCCCGCGTCGGCGCTTTCGCTGACGGCGTCGTCGTCGGCTCGGCCTTCGTCGACGTGATCGAGCGTGCGCCGAATCGCGACGCGGCGGTCGACGCCGTGGCCAAACTGGTGAGCGAGCTGAAGGCGCCGCTCAAGGCCTGAATACGCCCGCGAAGACGCCTCGAGCGGCCTCTCGTGCGTGCGTGCCCGGCGCAGGGCCGATCGGCGTCTCCCCCCTCTCAAGACGAACGTCGGCTTTTCCGATGCAGGGCGTGCGGCCCCTGTGAGTGCACCCCTCTGATCGGCCGTGAGAGGAATCTTCCATGAAAGACGGACACACCACCCGGCTGCCCCGCGGCGAGGCGCTCGGGCGAGTCTTCCTGGCGACGCATCGCGCGACGCTGATCGTGCTCGAGGGATCGAGTGCGGGGGCCGAGCACGAGATTCTCGAGAACGGTGTGACCGTGGGCCGTGGGCCCGGCGTCGACATCCAGGTGACCGACCCGGCGATGTCGAAGGTGCATGCTGCGTTCGAGCCGGCCGACCGAGGCGTGCGCGTCCGCGACATGGGCAGCACCAACGGCATTGCCGTCAACGGCAGCCGCGTCGATGCGGCCGACCTCAAGCACGGCGATCGCATCGAGATCGGCGCGCACGTGTTCCAGTTCGTGCTCGAGTCTTCCGAGCGAGTGCCGACGTACGACCTCGAGGTCTCGTAGGCCGAACCACCCCCACTTCAGCTTCCGCTTCGGCGTCAGTCGGTTCGTTGCTCTCCGGCGTCTTCGCCCGGGTGCGCCGCGATCCATGCCAGCTCGTCGTACAGCGCTTCGACCTGGCGCAGGGTGTCGTCGACCGTGCCCGAGTTGTCGATCACGTGCGTCGCCATGCGGCGCTTCTCGTCGATGTCGAGCTGTGCGTTGACGCGGCGCTCGGCTTCGGCCTCGTCGCAGCCGTCGCGGGCCATCGTGCGCTGGATCTGAAGCTGCCGTGGCACCCAGACGGCCACCAACGCGTCGTAGTCGAACGCGACCGCACTACCGGTGCCGGCCTGCTTGCCTTCGAAGAGCAGGGGGATGTCGAGGACGACGAGCGGGTGGCGATCCTGCCCCCCTTGATCGGTGCGGCGCACCATCTCGGCGATCACCGGCGGATGCATGATCTCGCCGAGCGTGCGGCGCGCGCCGGGGTCCCGAAAGACCACGGCCCCGAGCGCGGCCCGGTCGAGCGCCCCGTTCTCATCGATCATCTCATCGCCGAATGCCTCGGCGATCTGGCGCAGCAGGGGCATGCCCGGCGCCTGCAGCTCGTGGACGATCGCGTCGGCGTCGACGATCAACGCGCCGAGCTCGTCCAGCATGCTGCTCACGGTGCTCTTGCCCGAGCCGATGCCGCCCGAGAGTCCGACGATGGGAGTCATGGCCCGAGCATCGCAGGCTGGCGCCTTGCGCTCAACCGCAGCCGCTAGGCCTCGAGGTCGTCTTCGGGTTCGCTCGCCGCGATGACACAGTTCTTGCCCTGCGCCTTCGCGTCGTAGAGCGCGCGATCTGCCGCCTGGAAGAACACACGGCGATCACCCCGATAGGCCGCGACGCCGATCGACAGCGTGACCCGGATCGGTCGCATCGAGTCGTCGACGATGTGGCTCGACGTCTCGACGGACATGCGAATCTTCTCTGCCATCGCGATCGCGCCCTCGAGCTCGGTGCCCGTCGCGAGGATCACGAACTCCTCACCGCCATAGCGCGCGAGCAGGTCGCTCTCACGCACGGTGTCGACGAGGATGTTCGCGACGCCGACGAGCAGCTCGTCGCCCGCGGCATGCCCGTAGAGGTCGTTCAAGCGTTTGAAGTCGTCGAGATCCATCAGGATCATCGACAAAGGCTCGCCCGTGCGGCCGATGCGCTTGATCTCGCGCGTCAAATGATCCTGGAAGTAGCGGTGATTGTGAAGCTTCGTGAGCCCGTCGGTGATCGAGAGCTGGGCGAGCACTTCGTTGGCGCGCTGCAGCTCTTCGTTCTGCTCGGTGAGGCGACGTTGGTCGTCGTCGATCTCGGACGAGTTGCGGCGCAGCTGCGAGAGCATGTCGTTGAAGGTGCGAATCAACAGTCCGATCTCGTCGTTGCCGCGGGATTCGGGAATCGCGTGGTCGTAGTCGCCCTGCGAGATGCGCTGCGCGCCGTCGGACAGCGCGCGAATCGGCTGCATGATCGCCGCGGTGATCTTGTAGGCGAGGAAGCTGAACACGAGGATGATGACGAGGTCGCTCACGAAGATGCGACTCACCACCGAGAGCACTGGGGCGAATGCGACGTCGAACGGGGCTTCGACGAGCAGCGTGAAGCGCTCGTCGCGGAGGGGCTTCGCTGCGCCGAGCACGTGTTCTGAGTCGTCGCTCGTGTACTCGTGGACCCCGGCCGCGCCGAGACGCGCGAGGCGACCGGGCGGGATCCGGGCGCGCGCCGCGTCGTCGCCGCTCGCCACCACGCGACCGTCTTGGGTGACCAGTGAGATCCGTGCGCTGCCCTCGTGCGGTCGGGTGTGCAGCGCCGCGGCGAAGCGCTCGAAGCCGTGGCGACCGGCGATCCAGCCGCCGGGCCCGGCCGGCGTGTCGAGCCTCGAAACCACGACGGCGCGCGCGGGCGCGCCAGCGGGGTCCTCGATCACCAGGGGTGTGCGGCGGGTGCGCGCTGCGCGGTCCCCGTCGAGGGCGAGCACACAGGCCTGCCTCGTCGCGCTGTCGACGTGGCCGGCCGATGCGACGGGCACACCTCTCTCGTCGAGGAGCATGAGCGCGTCGAAGCCCGGCATCTGCGAGAGCTGAGTCTCGAGCAGCTCGGCGAGCTTCTCGGGTTTGCGCGACCGGTAGACGGCGCGGACCAGCTCTTCGTCGGCCCCTGCGCGCGTGATCCGGCGCTCGAATTCTCGGCTCAGGCTCTCGATCGAGTCGACGCGCTCCTCGAGAATCGCGGGAAATCGCCGGTCGAGCTCGGCCCGCAGCTGGGAGTGGATCGCATGGATCGAGATCCAGCTGACGACGAGGGCCGTCAGGAACGTCGACAGAAAGACGAAGAAGATGACCCGCGTCGACAGGCTGTTGAAAACCTGCCGGCGCGCCCGCGGGGGCTGGGTCGGGCCGGGGACGGCGATCTGGGGCTCGGACATCGAGGCGCTCGCTCGCGGATGGACGAGGCGCGTATCGGCGATTCGGGGTGAGGCCTTGAAGCACCAAATCGGCCCAAAAAGGCGTTCTGAACCCGGTGTTTTCGCCCGATCTTGCCCTGCCCACCGCGGCTCGGTGCCCCGGACGCGGCTGGTCGCCCCAACCCATTGATCTGCCGACCGATTTGGCTGTTTCTGGATTGCCACTGCGATGCCCGTCGGATATATTGCGCCTGCAATTCCGGGGGGTTAGCGGTTCTCGGCGCGCCGCGAGCTCGCCAGACGATCCAACCGACTTCGAGACCGGGCACGGACGTGTGTGCGTGCTTCGCCGCGAAGGACCAAGAACGACAACCGATCTCGCCCAAGCGAAGGCGCGCACGATGTGCGCTGCCTGCGCTGCCTGCGATGTCGACTCGTTCGCCGGGACGCGTGACGACGAGATCGGCACCGAACGAGCGTGCAAGGAACGAATCGCCGCAACGTCCCGAACCCGCAGCGCAAACGGCACGTCAGTCCGGAGAGACTCACACCGCGCCATGGCCCTCAAACCCGATCCCAACGCACCCGACGACCCGGAGCTCGACTGGCGATTGGGTGAGCTGCGCGGACAGATCGACGAAGTCGATCGCGGGATCCTCGACCTGCTCAACAAGCGGGCCGAGCTGGTGCGCGAGGTCGGTCAAGCGAAGCAGGGGGGGCTGCGAAGCCCGGTCTATGTGGCATCGCGCGAGCGCGATCTGGTGAACGCACTCATCGATCGCAACGGCGGGCCGTTCCCCAACGACGCGATCCCCCACGTGTTTCGAGAGATCATCTCGGCGACCCGATCGCTCGAAGAGCGCGTGCGCGTCGCGTTTCTCGGACCCGAGGGCACGTTCAGTCATCAGGCCGTGTTGCGCCAGTTCGGCTCGCAGGTCGACCTGGTGCCGGTCCGTCACATGCGTGACGTGTTCACCGAGACCGAACGAGGCGAGGCGCACTTCGGCGTGATTCCCGTCGAGAACACGATCGAAGGGGCGATCACGGTGACCTACGACTCGCTCGTCGAGGCCGAGGTGACGATCTGCGGCGAGCTGACGCTCGAGGTCTCGCAGAATCTGCTCTCGCGCACGGGTCGCATCGATGACATCAAGCTGGTGGCGTCGCACCCGCAGCCGCTCGCTCAGTGTCAGCACTGGCTCGAGCGCAATCTATCGATGGTCGAGACGCAAGACACGACGAGCACCGGTGCCGCCGCCCAGATGGCCGTCGACGACGAGAGCGTCGCCGCCATCGGCAGCGAGGTCGCTGCCGAGGCGTATGGCCTCGAGTTCGTCGCTCGCGACATCCAGGACCACTCGGGCAACACGACGCGGTTCCTCGTGATTGGCAAGAAGACGCCCCAGGCGAGCGGCAACGACGTGACTTCGGCCGCGTTCACGATTCGCCGCGATCAGTCGGGGGCGCTCTACCACCTGCTTGCGCCGTTCGCAGAGCACGGGGTGAACCTCACGGCCGTGCAGTCGCGGCCGATGAAGGGCAAGCCCTGGGAGTACATCTTCTTCGTCGACCTCGAGGGCCACGAGACCGACCCTGAGGTCGGTCGGGCGCTCGACGCGGCGGCCGCCTACGCGCACTCGCACAAGGTGCTCGGCTCGTACCCACGCGGTCTCGAGCCGGCCGGGCGCCAGCTGGGGAGGCGTTCGTGATGGCGCTCTCCGACCTGGTCAATCCGCACATTCGCGAGCTGGCGCCGTACGAGCCGGGCAAGCCGCTCGAAGAGCTCGAGCGGGAGCTCGGCGTCACCGATTCAGTCAAGCTCGCTTCGAACGAGAACCCGCTCGGCCCGTCGCCGAAGGCGCTCGCGGCGATGCAGGGCGCAGTCGGTGAGGTGTTCCGGTACCCCGACGGCGCGTGCTTCGCGCTCCGAGCTGCGCTCGCGCCGCGGCTCGGGGTCGACGAGAAGCAGCTGGTGTTCGGCTGTGGCGGCGACGAGATCCTCGAGCTCGTCGCGAAGACGTTCATGCGTCGCGACGACGAGGTGGTCTTCGGCTGGCCCTCGTTCGCGATGTACCCGATCGTCACCAAGGGCATGGGCGCCGTCCCGGTGCGCGTGCCGCTCGACGATGACTTCACGTACGACCTCGACGCGATCCTCGCAGCGGTGAACGAGCGCACGCGGGTCGTGATGCTGTGCAACCCGAACAACCCGACCGGCACGAGCTTCGATCAGGCGACGTTCGACGCGTTCGTCTCGAAGCTGCCGGCCGACGTGGTGCTGGTCGTCGACGAGGCGTACTACGAGTACGTCCGCCGCGACGACTTCCCAGACACGGTGGCGCTCACGAAGACGCGTCCCGGCACGCTCGTGCTGCGGACGTTCTCGAAGATCTACGGGCTCGCCGGGCTGCGCATCGGCTATGGCATCTGCGATGCCGAGATGGCGGGGTTCCTCGAGCGTGCGCGGCACCCGTTCAACGTGAATCGCCTCGCCGAGGTCGCCGCCCTCGCGGCCCTCGACGACGTCGAGCACGTCGAGAAGACCCGGGCGATGAACGACGCCGGGGCGCGATTTCTCACCGAGTCGCTCGAGGCGCTCGGCTGCCGGGTCTGGCCGACCGACGCGAACTATCTGCTCGTCGAGATCGGCCCCGACTACTACGACAAGCTGCTGCGACAGGGGGTGATCGTGCGCCCGATGGCGGGCTTCGGGTTGAACAGCCATCTGCGTATCTCGATCGGGACGGCGGAAGAGAACGAGCGCCTCATCAAGGCGATCGAGCAGATCCGGGAGAGCGAAGCGTGACCGCGCCGGCCTTCCAGAAGCTCGCCGTCGTCGGTTTGGGGCTGCTCGGCGGATCGGTCGCCCTCGCGGCCCGCGAACGCGGCGTCGTCGCCCGCGTCGCAGGCGCCGGTCGACGCCGGGCACCGCTCGAAGCCGCGCTCGAACGCGGCGTCGTCGACGAGATCGGGAGTGTCGAGGAGGCAGTCGCGGGCGCCGACCTCGTGGTGCTCGCGACACCGGTCGGTTCGATGGCGCGGACGCTCGAGGCGGCGGCCCCTCATCTCGCGCCCGGCACGATCGTGACGGATGTCGGCAGCGTGAAGGGGCCGCTCGCCGATACGCTGCCGGGGCTGCTGCCCCAGGGCGTTGCCTACGTCGGCGCGCATCCCATGGCCGGGAGCCACGAGAAAGGCAACGCGCATGCGCGGGCCGATCTCTTCGAGGGGGCCTGCTGCGTCGTGACGCCGCTGCCGAGCACGCCGCCCGACGGGCTCGCGCAGGTACGAGGCTTCTGGGAAGCGCTCGGCGCCCGCGTCATCGAGCGCTCGCCCGGCGTGCATGATGACGAGGTCGCCTGGGTCAGCCACGTGCCGCACGTGGTCGCGTTTGCGTTCGCGCAGGCGCTCGGACAGGCGCCGGCCCAGGTCGGCGAGATGGCCGGGAGCGGCTTTCGCGACTTCACGCGCATCGCGAACAGCGATGCCGAGCTCTGGGGCGAGATCCTCAGCAGCAACACCAAGGCGCTCGTGCGACCCATCGAGGCCTTCAAGCAGGCGCTCGGCGAGCTCGTGCACGTGATCGAGCACGGCGATGCCGAGGCCCAGGAACGATTTCTCTCGTCGGCGCGAGAGGCGCTGGCCGCAGCTGCGGCCCATGCCTCGACCGGCGGCGAGCGGGACGACCCGGACGACCGGGACTGAAAACCACAACCAACGATCAGGTCGCCGAGAGCCGTCGACCCCAACTGGAGCAACCAACAACTCATGAGTACCACTACGGACGCGGCGAGCGCTGGCAGCTTCGCCGATCTCTTCGAGAAGAGCGAACAGAAGATCAAGGAAGGCGAGATCGCAAAGGGCAAGATCCTTTCGATCGACAAGGACTACGTGCAGGTCGACGTCGGCTTCAAGAGCGAGGGCCTCGTGCAGGCCTGGGAGTTCATGAACGAAGACGGCACGATGGCGGTCGAGGTCGGCGACGAGGTCGAAGTGCTCGTCGAGGAGACCGAAGACGAAGACGGCCGCATTCTCCTGTCGAAGGAGAAGGCCGAACGCCTCAAGGTCTGGGACGACATCAGCGGCGCCTACGAGGCCGATGAGCCCGTCGAGGGCACCATCATCGCGCGAGTGAAGGGCGGCCTCTCGGTCGACATCGGGGTCAAGGCGTTCCTGCCTGGCTCGCAGGTCGACCTTCGCCCGGTTCGCAACCTCGAAGGCATGCTGGGCGAAAAGTTCAGCTTCAAGATCATCAAGTTCAACAAGCGCCGAGGCAACATCGTGCTCTCGCGCCGCGCCCTGCTCGAGACCGAGCGCCGGCGCATGCGTGAGTCGACGCTGCAGACCCTCGAAGCGGGTCAGATCCTCGACGGCGTGATCAAGAACCTGACCGACTACGGCGCGTTCATCGATCTCGGCGGCATCGACGGTCTGCTCCACATCACCGACATGAGCTGGGGCCGCATCAATCACCCCAGCGAGCTGTTCAACGTCGGCGACGAGATCAAGGTCAAGGTGCTGAAGTTCGACCCCGAGAACGAGCGCGTGTCGCTCGGCCTCAAGCAGATCCAGCCCGATCCGTGGGTGGATGCTGCGCTGCGCTACCCGCTGGGTGTGCGGATCAACGGCAAGGTCGTGTCGCTGACCGACTACGGCGCGTTCATCGAGCTCGAGCCCGGCATCGAGGGGCTCGTGCACGTGAGCGAGATGTCCTGGACGAAGCGCGTGAAGCACCCGTCCAAGATCGTCAACGTCGGCGATGAGGTCGAAGCCGTGGTCCTCGACGTGGATGAGCGCAATCGCAAGATCTCGCTCGGCATGAAGCAGATCGAGGACAACCCGTGGACCGTGATCGAGGAGCAGTACCCGGTCGGCACGCGCGTGTCGGGCGTGGTGCGCAACATCACGAACTTCGGTGTCTTCATCGGCCTGGACGAGGGCATCGACGGCCTCGTGCACGTCTCGGACATCTCGTGGACGGAGCAGATCAAGCACCCGAGCGAGAAGTTCCAGAAGGGCGACGAAGTCGAGGCGATGGTGCTCAAGATCGACAAGGAGAACGAGAAGTTCTCGCTGGGCATCAAGCAGCTCGAGCCGAACCCGTGGGACGACATCCAGAAGAAGTACTCGGTCGGCAGCGAGATCAGTGGCCCGGTTACGAGCATCACCGACTTCGGTGTGTTCGTGCAGCTCGACGACGGGATCGAGGGGCTGATCTACAGCTCTGAGCTTGCCGAAGAGCGGGTCGAGACCCCGGCAGAGCACTTCAAAGAGGGCCAGGACGTCACGGCCCTCGTCGTCAAGGTCGATCCGGCCGAGGGCAAGATCTCGCTCTCGATCCGGGCGCTCACCGACAAGGCGCAGCGCGCGGCTCTCAAGGAGCACGCTGCACAGCAGGCCCAGAGTCAGACGACGACGCTCGGCGATCTGCTGGCCGACAAGCTCGGCGCCGCGGCGGAGGGTGGCGACGAGTAGGTGATTCGGACGCCGTCCGGGGCCTCGGCCCCGGGCGGTGGTCCGGGGCCCCGGCCCTGGGCCGACGTTCGGAACGACGGCGCGATGCGATCCGTGGTGCGCATCGAGCCCGGCAATGAGAGGCCACGGTGGGGGGCGCACCCGCTTCGGCGGGTGCCCATGACTCGGGCGGGGGAAAGATGACCAAGAGTGGGTTGATCGAGGAGGTGGCCCGGCGCACGCCGCACATCTCCAAGAAGGACACCGAGGTCGTGGTCAACACGATCTTCGACTCGATGATCGAAGCCCTTCGCACGGGCGACCGCATCGAGATTCGCGGCTTCGGGAGCTTTCAGGTGAAGATCCGCGAAGCGCGAGACGGGCGAAACCCGAAGACGGGCGAGCCGGTTCACATCAGCGCCAAGCGCACGCCGTTCTTCAAGGTGGGCAAGGAGCTGAAGGAGATGGTGGACAACGCGCCCGATCCGCTTCCGGATTCGGATTCGGACGCCGACTGAGACCACGCTCGACCATCGGAGCAAGGGGGGCGCCGATGACCATCATGCGCAGACTGCTGGCCGTTCTGCTCTTCGTGGCGCTGCTCGTCGCGGGGTGGCGGTTCGCTCACGGCAATCCGCAGACGGTGCCGGTTCACTATCTGTTCGGCGAGACCGAACCCTTGGCCGTCTGGAAGGTCGTGCTCGGGTCCTGGCTGCTCGGGATGGCGATCAGCGCGCTCTATCTCGGGCTCGCCATGCTCAAGAATCGGGTCGAGATTCGACGGTTGCAGCGCGTGCTGCGTCGGCTCGAGGCCGAGCTGAGTGACTTTCGGAACAAGCCCATCGACGGCGATCTCACCGAGCTCGCTGAAGCGCCCGAAACAATCCCCGACGCGCCGCCGTCGCGGGTCGCACGGGGGCGCTGATCGACGTGCGTCTTCGAAGCACCCTTCGACGCTGGCGCAGCGCCGGCGGTCCGCCCGAGCGGCGGCTGCGCCGGGCGCTGCGGCACCTGATCTCGGGCGACGACGTCGCAGCCGAGGGGGTGTTGAAGGGGTTGGTGCGCGATCACTCAAACGAGATCGACGCCTATCTCGGCCTCGCCGAGGTGTTCCGTCGTCGGGGCGAAACCGGACGCGCCATCGCGCTCTACGAGAACCTCAACCTGCGCAACGACCTCGACGACGAGCAGCGCATCGCTGTGCTCGCAGGCCTCGGCCAGACTTTCGACGCGGGCGGCTACGTCGCGCGCGCGATCGCAACGTTCGAGCAGGTCCTCGAGCGCGATGCCGACCACGCCGCGGCGCTGGCCGGACTCGCGCGTCTGCTGCCGGCGCACGGCGATGAAGAGCGCGCGCTCGTGATCGAGCGGCGCCGGGCGAAGCTGCGCGGCGCTCGCGATCGCGAGACAGAGGGCCAACTGCTCACGTCGATCGCGCGCAAGCGATTCTCAGAGGGGCGGGACGACGTCGCGCGAGACGCGGCGAAGCGCGCGATCAAGGCCGACTTCGGCCAGGCCGATCCCCGGCTGATCCTGGCCGACATCGAAGAGCGAGCGCAGCGGCCAAAGCGGGTCGTCGATCAGCTGGCGAAGGCGCTCGACGCCGATCCCGGTCGGGCGCGAGAGATCCTGCCGCGGCTCGAACGGGCATGGCCGGAAGGGGCCGGGCGTCGCGGCGACTACATCGGCTATCTGCGCGAAGCCGCGCGCCAGCACTCGGACCGAAGCGCGCTCGTCGATGCGCTCGCCCGCGCGCTCGCCGACGCAGATCGGGTCGATGAAGCGCTCGAGGTGATCGAGGCCGGGCTCGTGCGCTGGCCGAATGACGACGCACTGCGCATGCGGCTGGGCCGGATCCTGCTCGATCAGGGCCGCTACGACGACGCCCTGACCGCATACGAGTCGATGCTCGACCAGCTCGAGAAGCGGGCGCAGGATGCGAGCGGCGGGTCGGGAGGCGACGCGTGACCAAGTCGGCGCTCGACACACCCATGATGAAGCAGTTCCTCGCGATCAAGGCCGAGCATCCCGACGCGATCATCTTCTATCGCATGGGCGACTTCTACGAGATGTTCATGGACGACGCCGAGCGGGCGGCGCCGCTCCTCGACATCGCACTCACGACGCGCGACAAGGGCAAGGCCGACGCTGTGCCGATGTGTGGTGTGCCGGTGCACAGCGCCGATCAGTACATCCGGCAGCTTGCGGGGCTCGGTCATCGTGTCGCCGTGTGCGAGCAGGTCGAAGACCCGAAGCAGGCCGGTGGTCGGCGGCTCGTGCGACGTGAAGTGGTCGAGGTCGTGACGCCGGGCCTGGTGGGGGATCCCGAGGGCCTCGACGGGCGGGTCGAGGTGGCCCTGGCCGCGCTCGACGTCGGCGACGACGCGATTGGCATCGCCGCGCTCGACGCGTCGACGGGCGATTTTCGCTGCACGACGATTCCGGCGAGTGGCGGCCACGAAGCCGGCCTCCCCCTGTCGGTGTGGGCCGAGCTCGAGCGCATCGGTCCGCGCGAGCTGCTGGTCGAGGGCACCGCGCGGGCACAGCTCGCGCCCGCTGCGAACGAGCGCATCCCCGATACCGTGCTCGCCGAGGTCGACGCCGTGACCTTCGAGCCCGCCGGGGTCGCCGAGGCACCCGAAGGCTTCGAAGCGAGTGACAGCGACCCGGGCATGCGCGCAGCGGCGGCGATCATCGGCTACGTCGGTGAGCATCAGCCCGCCTTTCGAGACGCGATCCCGCGCCTGCGGGCGTATGAGCTCGGATCGACGGTCGTGCTCGACACCGCGACGCGAACGCACCTCGAGCTCTTCGAGAACAGCGAAGACCGCGGCCGCAAAGGCACGCTCATCGCGCAGCTCGACGCGACGCGTACGGCCCTCGGCGCGCGCAGGCTCGCGCGCTGGGTCGCCTACCCGCTGAACGCCGTCGCCGACGTGCTCGCACGGCAAGAGAGCGTCGCGTGGCTGCACGATCACGATCGGATACGCGATGGCGTGCGCGATGCGCTGGGCGACGTGCGCGATCTCGAGCGGCTGCTGGCCAAGGCGATCCGACCCGGTGCAGTGCCGCGCGATCTCGGGCTCCTGCGTGCGAGCCTGGCGGCGCTGCCCAGGGTCAACGCCGCGCTCGCCGAGGCGGCTGGGGGTGCGATCGAAGCGGCCGTTGCGCCGTCGCCGCCCGCCGGGCTCGTGGGCCCCGAGCCGCTGCCCGACCTGACACAGCTGCTGGAGGAGGCGCTGATCGATGATCCGCCCGTGATCGCCAAGGGTTCGCGAGGGGCGAACGAGACGGGCTACATCCGCGCCGGCTTCCGCGGTGAGCTCGACGCGATTCGCGAGGGCGCGACCAAGGGCCGCGAGTGGATCGCCGGCCTCGAAGCGACCGAGCGCGAGCGCAGCGGCATCACGAACCTGAAGGTCCGGTACCACCCCGTGCACGGCTACTCACTCGAGGTCTCGAAGGCACAGCTCGACAAGGTGCCCGCCGAGTACGAGCGAAAACAGACCCTCGCCAACGTCGAACGCTTCACGACACCCGAGCTGCGAGAGGTCGAGAGCACGGTCATGGGGGCGAACGAACGCGCCGCGGCCCTCGAGCGCGAGATCTTCGAGTCGCTGCGTCAAGCGGTGGTCGGGGTCGCCGAGCGGGTGCGTGCCGCCGCCGACCGGGTCGCCGAGCTCGACGCCCTGCAGTCTCTCGCCACCTGCGCGCGCCGCGAGGGCTGGTCGCGCCCCGAGGTCGACGCGGGCTTCGTGATCGACGTGAAGGACGGCCGTCACCCCGTCGTCGAGGCGATGCTGCGTTCGGCCCACGGCGACGGTTTCGTCGCGAACGACGCACACCTCGACTGCGATGGGCAGCAGATCCTCTTGTTGACCGGCCCGAACATGTCGGGCAAGAGCACCTACCTGCGCCAGGTCGCGCTCATCGTGTTGATGGCGCAGATTGGCAGCTACGTGCCGGCGGCGGCGGCCAAGGTCGGCGTCGTCGACCGCATCTTCACGCGCGTGGGCGCTTCGGATCGTCTGGCGCGCGGCGAATCGACGTTCATGGTCGAGATGCGCGAAACCGCCGACATCCTTCGTCAGGCATCGCGGCGCAGTCTGATCATTCTCGACGAGATCGGTCGCGGCACGAGCACGTTCGACGGCCTCTCGATCGCGTGGTCGGTCGCCGAGCACCTGCACGATACGAAGGGGCTCGAAGCGCGCACGCTCTTCGCGACGCACTATCACGAGCTCGTCGAGCTCGCAGAGTCTCGACCGCGGCTGGCGAACTACCACTTCCAGGTGCGCGAGTGGAAGGACGAGGTGGTCTTTCTGCGTCGCCTGGTGCCGGGCGGCGCGAACCGCAGCTACGGCATCCAGGTCGCTCAGCTCGCGGGGCTGCCCGAGAGCGTGACGAAGCGCGCCCGTGAGATCCTGGCCGAGCTCGAGGCGGGCGGGGCCTCGGCGAGCGGCGCAGTGCACGGGCGGGTCCGCACGCGACCCGACGACGGCCAGCTGACCCTCGCCCTTGGCGGAGAGATGGCGGCACCGAGCGCCGAGGAGCAGGAGGCGCTCGAAGCGCTTCGTGAGATCGATCCCAACCAGACCACCCCCATGGACGCGCTGCTTCTGATCGAGCGGTTGAGCGCACGGCTCGGGCCGAAGAAGGGGGATGCGTGACGGGTCGTTCCGCTCGCAAGACTGCGAACCGGAAGGACGCGCGGCGGCTCGGTTGGATCGCTGTGCTCGCCTTCGTGGCGCTCGTGGCGATCGCCGCCGAGCGGCCGAAGGGCCTCGCCGACGTGCGCGAGGTGCGTACATGGTCGTATCCCGACTACACGCGGGTCGTCGTCGAGCTGACGGCGCCGGTCGATCTGGTGTCGGAGGATCTCACGCGACTCGCGGCGAACCGCAAGGCGAATCGGCCGGATCGGCTCTACATCGACATCGCCGGCGTGTGGGTCGGACGCGACTACCTCGAGGGCATCCCGATCGAAGACGGTCTGCTGCAGGACGTTCGCCTCGGCCAGTACACCCTGCACAACTCGCGACTCGTGATCGACCTCCAGAGCTACGGTCGCCACCGGCTCTTCACCCTCGAGGCACCCCATCGTCTGGTGATCGACGTGTTCGGCGAGAGGGGCGCGAATGTCGGCGCGCCGACGCGTTCGGTGTCGACTTCCAAGAGCAAGAGCGGCCGCCTGCCCGTGACGGCTCGGCGGGTGCGCACGGTCGTGATCGACCCGGGGCACGGCGGGAAGGATCCTGGTGCCGTGGGCCATGGCGGGATGTTCGAGAAGGTCGTCAACCTGAAGCTCGCGAAGCTGCTCAAACGTCGGCTCGAGGCGCGCAGCTTTCGGGTGTTCATGACGCGGGACGACGATCGGTTCGTCGACCTCGAAGAGCGGACGGCCATCGCCGAATCGGCTGGCGGGGATGTCTTCGTATCGATCCATGCCAACGCGTCGCGCCGGCGCTCGACGCGGGGCATCGAGATCTACTATCTCGACGAGAATCACGAGCGCCACTCGATCGAGGTGGCCGCGCGTGAGAACGGCATCCAGCCGCGCCACGTCGACGGGCTGCAGCGGACGCTCGCGAAGCTGCGGGTTTCGGAGGCCTCCGTCCACTCGAAGAAGCTGGCCGAGATCGTTCATCACGACGTGATCACGGGGCTGGATTCGGTCTACCGGGGCAGCCCCGATCTCGGCGTGAAGCGTGGCCCGTTCTACGTGCTGTTCATGTCGAGCATGCCCTCGATCCTGGTCGAGACGGGGTTCCTGACGAACAAGCGCGACGCGTCGCTCTTGCGAAGTGAGCGCTATCTCGACACGTTCGCTGCCCAGATCGCGGCCGGACTCGGCCACTACCGCAACTCGGTCTCGAAAACCGATACGCTTCGAGCCTCGTCCGACGGTGATCGACTGCCGGCCGTGGGGGCAAGATGAGCACGACGCAGCCGAACATCGACGCCGAGCTCGATAAGGCGCTGGCCGAAGACGGGCCGATCAGCCGCAAGGTGCCGATGGCGGTGCGGGCGTATCTCGAGCACGCCCGTGCCCGACTGGCCGAGGTGCACGCCGAATCGGCGTCGGGGCGGGCCGTCAACGAGGCGAACTCCGATTTCATGGATCGCCTCGTGCGCCGCCTCTTCATTCTGGCCGAGGAGCATCACCTGCGCGACGGGGGGCAGGTCGAGCGGGGGCTGTCGGTCCTCGCGGTCGGCGGCTATGCCCGCCGCGAGATGTCGATCCACAGCGACGTCGATCTGTTGATCCTCTACCGCGACGAGCTCAGCCCCTACGTCGCCGGCATCGCGGAGCGGCTTCAGTACTGGCTCTGGGATTCGGGGCTCTCCGTCGGCTGCGCGACCCGCACGCTCGACGACACCGTCTCGCTCGGCCGCGAGGATGTCACCGTGCGAACGGGCATCCTCACGGCCCGCTTCCTGTGCGGCGATGGCGAGTTCTTTCACGTCTTTGCCGACCGGATGCGCAGTGAGCTGGTGCCCGACGTGCCCGCGTTCATCGCCGAGGTCGTCGAGACGAAGCAGGCACGCCACGAAGACTTTGGCGAATCTCTCTTCCTGCTCCAGCCCAACGTCAAGGAGGGCGCGGGTACGCTGCGCGACTACCACACGGCGTACTGGGTGGCGCGCGCCGCCCAGCCCTCGCTGCGCGATCTCGACGATCTGCTGCACTTCGGACTGTTGACCGACGGCGAGATGCAGACTTACCGCGCGGCGCTCGACTTTCTCTGGCGGGTGCGCAACGAGCTGCATCTGCGCACGAAGCGCGCGACTGACCAGATGAGCTTCGAGCTTCAGGAACTCGTCGCCGACGGACTCGGGTACGGCTCGACCGAGGCCTACGCGATGAACCACCGTCCCGAGCCTCCGCAGCCGGCCGAGACCGGCCTGCTCGAGATGCGACTCGAAGCCGATGATCCCGACCTGCCGGTCGAGCGGTTCATGCGCGAGTACTACATGCATGCGCGCGTGATCCAGAACTTCAGCGAGCTGATCATCGATCAGTGTCAGGCGCGGGTGTCGGGGGCCGACCCGGCCGATCGCGTCGCGGTCGACGTCGAAGACGGGTTCCGGCTCGCGAACGACCACCTCGAGATCCCGCACTCGGCCCATCTGCGAGAGCGCCCGATTCGTCTGCTGCTCGCCTTCGAGGTGGCTCAGAAGCACGACGTACCGCTTTCGCGCATGGCTCGGCGATTCGTGCGGGAGAACCTCGACCTCGTGACCGACGTCGAGCGGAGCGATCCATCCTGGGTGGCCGGGTTCGAGCGCATCCTGAACGGCGAGAAGCGCGTGACACGCAGCCTGATGGCGATGAACGAGGTCGGCTTCCTCGGCACGTTCCTGCCCGAGTGGCAGCACATCGTGTGCCGCTGGCAGCACGTCATCTACCACACGTACACGGTCGACGTGCACTCGATCTTCCTCGTCGAAGAGCTGCGACGCCTGTGGCGGGGCAAGTATGAGCGGGGCATGCCCGAGTTGACGCAGCTGATGCAGTCGGTCGACGATCGCCCGGCGCTCTTTCTGGGCTGCCTGTTGCACGACATCGGCAAGGGTTTTGGCGGCGATCACTCGAGGAAGGGTGTCGTGCGAGCGATTCCGCTCGTCGAGCGCCTCGGCCTCGACGAGGAGCGGTCGAAGCGCGTCATCTTCGTCGTCGAACATCACCTGCTGATGTCGCATCTCGCGCAGAGCCGAGACCTGTCCGACCCGAAGCTGCTGTACGAGTTCTCGCAGCTCTGCGGCGATCGGACGAACCTGCGCAATCTCTACCTTTCCACTTTTGCGGACATTCGCGCGAGCAGCCGAGACGCGTGGACCGACTGGAAGGGCCAGCTCCTGGCCGAGCTCTACGAGCGCGCGGCCGAGATGCTCGAGACGGGCGCGGATGCCGATCAGGCGATGGATCTGATCGAGGCGCGGGTCGAGAAGCGCCGTGATGGGGCCCAGCAGGAGCTGACCGAGCAAGGCATCGACCCCGGCGCAACCGAAGCCTTCTTCGCCGGGCTGCATCGGCGCTACTTCGTCAACCACACGCCGCGTCAGATCGCGCGCCACGCGAAGGTGGCGCTCGACTACGGTCCAGAGAAGGCGGTGACGACGGCGTTTCGGCCAATGCGTGCCGACTTCACCGAGTTCATCCTCTGCACCCGAGATGTGCACGGGCTCTACTCGATGGTGGCCGGCACGCTCGCGGCCCATGGGTTGAACATCCTCGGCTCGCACGTCTACACGACGCGCGAGGGGCTCGCGCTCGAGATCTACCGCATCTCGACGCCACTGGGTGGTGACGCCGAGCGGGAGCTCGCGTTCGAACAGCTTCGAGAGTCGCTCGAAGGGGTCGTGCGAGGGGACGTTCGCGTCGAAGACCTGCGGGCCCGGCGCCTGCCCGGCTCGTACCAGGCCACCTTGCCGACGCGCAAGGCACCGCGTGTCGCGATCACGACCGAAGAGAGTGACTTCTATACGGTGGTCGACGTGATTGCCGACGACCGGCTCGGCCTGCTGCACGACGTGACGAAGTGCATCGGCGAGTTCGGCCTCGAGATCTACATCTCGAAGGCTGCGACGATCAAGGATCAGGTCACCGACACGTTCTACCTGAAGGACGGCGAAGGACGAAAGCCGACCGACCCCGAGATGCTCGCCTCGCTGCGCGACGCCCTGCTCGTGGCGGCCAAGGGGAAGAGCGACGAGGAAGGCGCGTGAGCGGCGCAGGCGCGCGCAGCATCGAAGCCTTGCGCGACGCCTTTCTGGTGCACGTGAAGGTCGAGCGAGGGTTGTCGCCGGCGACGGTGGCGGCGTACGCATCGGACCTCGCGCGACTCGATGCGTCGCTCGCGTCGCGGGGGGTCGACCGGGTGGCCGACGTGACGCGGACCCACGTCGTCGGCTTCTTGCACGACCTCGACGACGCCGGCCTCGCGCCGCGGACGCGCCAGCGGATGCTCTCCGCCGTGCGCCGCATGTTTACGTATGCGCAGACCGAGGGCTGGCTCGATACCGACCCCCTCGAAGGCGTGACCGCGGGCAAGTCGGCTCGCACGCTGCCCAAGGTCCTGCTGCCCGACGAGACCGATCGCCTGATCGGCGTCTGTGACGAC
The DNA here is from genome assembly GCA_965250285.1 of Myxococcota bacterium. GTDB lineage: Bacteria > Myxococcota_A > UBA9160 > UBA9160 > UBA4427 > CAYYSY01. Next base: position 1,857,121 of record OZ252299.1, on the reverse strand, counting down.
GGGACGCCGCTGGGTCTTCGCGACCGGTCGATGCTCGAGATGCTCTATGGCGCGGGCCTGCGCGTCAGTGAGCTGGTGGCCTTGCCGCTGGCTGCCGTCGATCGGCGCGGCGGCCTGCTGCGGGTCGAGGGCAAGGGGCGCAAGGAGCGCTGGGTGCCGATCGGAGAAGCGGCGCTCGATGCCCTCGAGGCGTACTTGGCCGACGGGCGTCCGCGGCTCCTCGAGCGCAGCCGCGGGCGCTCACCATCGGTCTTCGTCACGCGGCGGGGCGGCGCGATGACCCGGCAGAACTTCTTCGCGCTCATTCGCAAACGAGCGCTGCAGGCTGACTTACCCGCCGAGAAGGTCTCACCGCACGTCTTGAGGCATGCCTTCGCGACGGATCTGCTCGAGGGAGGCGCCGACCTGCGCGCGATCCAGGCCATGCTCGGACACGCCGACCTCGCGACGACCGAGGTCTACACCCACGTGAGCCGAGGGCGCTTGCGCGAAACGGTCGAGGCCCGTCATCCGCGCGGGGCCGGCCCAGGGGGTCGACGGTGAGCCGTCGTTTCGACCTCGCAGGCAGATGCCGGTGAGCGCGGCACGCCGGCCCGCATCGACGAGCTGGCGCACCTCCGAGCTGCTCGCCGCGCTGCCCGTCGACACCCAGCGCATGGTGCGTCGTGCGGTCGCCGCCGCGGCCGAAGCGGGGCTCGAGGCGCATCTCGTGGGCGGCCCGGTGCGCGACCTGCTGCTGGACCGAGAGATTCGCGACGTCGACCTCTTGATCGCGCCGCGCGACCCGAACGGGTTCGCGACGTTCGACGCCGACGCGTCGCCGGCGGGCGGACTGGCCGAGCAGCTCGCCTCATCGGGGGGCCGCGTCGTGACCCATGGCCGATTCGGCACGGTGCGAATCGAAGAAGAAGGCGCCCACGTCGACCTCGCCTCGGCTCGCACCGAGACCTACCGGCGGCCGGGCGCGCTGCCCGAGGTCGCGTGGGCGACGATCGACGAGGATCTCCTGCGTCGCGACTTCTCGGTCAACGCCATGACGATTCCCCTGGCGGCGAAGGGGGGCGGGGAGGCACGGGTCCACGATCCGCTGGACGGCCTCGTCGATCTCGAGTCGGCACGTCTGCGCGTGCTGCACGAACGGAGCTTCCACGACGATCCGACGCGCGCGCTCCGAGCCGCGCGCCTCGGCGCCCGGCTCGGCTTCTCACTCGCGCGCGGGACGCGCTCGGCCCTGCGCGGGGCTCTGCGCGACGGAGCGTTCGGGGGCGTGTCAGGGGAGCGCCTGCGCCGCGAGATTCAGCGCTGCTTCTCCGATGCGCGCCTCGGTCTGAATCCGGCGGCGGCGCTGAGGCTGCTCGACCAATGGCACGTGCTGCCCGCGCTCGAACCCGGCCTGAAGCTGCCGAAGGAGGCCATCGCGCCGCTGCGCCGGTTCGGCCGCTTCGTCGAGGCGCCGCTCTGGAAGACCGGCGCGACGCCCCCGTGGCAGGCCGGGATGGCGATCTGGCTCGCATCGCTGCCGTCGGGCCTCGGACAACGCACGCTCGGCCGCATGTCGATCCGCGGCGACGTCGCACGCCGGATCGGTGGCTTTCGCAAACAGCGTGATCGACTGCTGCCGAAGCTTCGCATGCTGCGCGGGCGCGGGGGGGTCGATGAGCTGCTCGCGCCGCTCGAAGAGGGCGTGCTCGAAGCACTGTGGGCCTGGAGTGAGCCCGCCGAGCGCAAGCGGATCGTGCGCTGGGCCGCCGAGGATCGTCCGCGTCGCTCGCCCGTGACGGGTGCCGACGTCACGGCGCTCGGTCTGGCCGGCCCCGACGTCGGCCGCGTGCTCGCCCGCGTGCGCGCCGCTTTTCTCGACGGCGACGTCGCGAACCGCGAGGAGGCGCTCGCGCTGGCGCAAGAACTCTCGCAGCGGGGATCGGCCCGGTCGCGTGTCGCCGGGGCGGGCCAGCCGCGGCAGCGCGCCGCTGGCAGGCGGGTGGCCAAGAAGCCGGCGGCCGGGAAGCGAACGGCGAAGAAGAAGCCGTCGACGGGCCGGCAAGCGAAGGCCTCCGCTGCGTCGACGCGCCGCGCGAGCCCCGAGGCGCGCCGTGGAAAGAAGCCCGGGTCGGACGGCTGATCGCGTCTGCCGCCGCGCTCTGTGACGCGCATCTCGTTGCCGCTGCGCGGGAGATTGCCCATACTCCAGTGGCTCGAGCAAGGCCACGTCGTGCCCATCCCCTTGACCCTCACCCCCCAGGCCGGCCGGAGCCATGAGCCTTTCCGACACCCATGACGACGCCCCGCTCGGGGCGGCGATCGGGGCTGCCCTCGGACACGCGGGCGCAGGCGCCGATTACGCCGTCAAGCTCGAGGTCTTCGAGGGCCCCCTCGATCTTCTGCTGCATCTGATCCGTCAGAACGAGGTGGATGTCACCGACATCCCGATCGCGCTGATCGCGGAGCAGTACCTCGGTTACATCGAGCTCATGCAAGAGCTCAATCTCGACGTCGCGGCCGAGTACCTGGTCATGGCGGCGACGCTCGCGCTGATCAAGTCGCGCATGCTGCTGCCCCCCGACGAAGCCGAAGAGGACGACGGCGAGACGCTCGACCCGCGCACCGAGCTTGTGCTTCGACTGCTCGAGTATCAGCGCTTCAAGGAGGTCGCCGACAGCCTCGGCCAGAAGCGTCTGCTCGGGCGCGACGTGTTCGAGGCCCAGGGGCCTGCGCCCGAGGCGGTGCCCGACTCGGAGCGTCAGATCGAGGTCGGTCTCTTCGACCTGATCGAAGCCTTCAAGCAGGTGCTCGATCGCAGCGACGACGTCTTGACCCACGAGGTCGAGACCGAGGTCGTCACGGTTCGCGAGCGCATGATCGAAGTGATGGATCAGCTGGAGCAGGTCGAGAGCATCGAGTTCCTCGACCTCTTCGGGCCCGATCATGGACGCAGTGCATCGCGGCCTTTGCTCGTCGCCACGTTTCTCGCGCTGCTCGAGCTGGCACGCCTCCACGCGCTGCACGTCTATCAGGGCGCGAACGAGACCGGTGCACCGGCTGGGCCGATTCGCCTGAAGGCGGTTCCGCAGGACGACACGGCACTCAGCTGGCACGAACGCATCACCGAGACCATGTGACGCGCGCAGGGTTCGGCGACCGGCTCGATCGAGCCGGTCGCGAGCGCGTCGAAGCCCCGCACCGAAACCCCACGAAGGACCGGCCGACATGGACGCCAAAGAGAAGCGCCGCATCATCGAAGCCCTGATTCTCGCCTCGCCCGATCCGATTTCGGCCGCGAAGCTGGCCGACCTGATCCCGTACTGCACGACGGCGCAGGCGAAGGATCTCGTGAACGAGCTGAACACCGAGTACCAGGAGCAGGATCGCTCGTTCGAGATCTGGGAGGTCGCGGGCGGCTACCAGATTCGCACGCTCGCCGAGTTCTCGGGCTACCTGCAGAAGCTGCGCAAGACGCGCGCCCTGCGACTCTCGCGCGCTGCGCTCGAGAGCCTCGCGATCATCGCCTACAAGCAGCCGATGACCCGCGCCGAGGTCGACGCGGTGCGCGGGGTCGATACGGGTCCGGTCGTGAAGAGCCTGCTCGAGCGCCGCCTCGTGCGCATCGTGGGGCACCGCGAGGTGCCGGGGCGACCGATGCTCTACGGCACGAGCAAGCGCTTCCTCGAGGTCTTCGGCCTCAAGTCGTTGAAGGATCTGCCGGCGCTGCGCGAGCTCGACGAGCTGGCCAAGGAGCACGGAGTCGGCCGGGAAGACGTCGGCGAAGGCGCCAGCGACGCCGACGCGCCGATCACCGAGCTCGCCGAGGGCGAGGCGCTGAGCGCCGAGGCCGTCGCGAAGGATCTCGGCGTGCGCGAGGTCGACGCCGACGCACTCGCGCCCGCCCCCGAGCCGCCGGCCGAGCAGGTCGTCGATCTCGATGCGAGCGCGGCCGACCCGGCCTCCGACGTCGACGGGGAGGCCGCGGCCGAGACTGCGGGCGACGCGAACGACGACGAGACACGCACCGACTGATCCGCACGTCGCGCCCCAAGGCCCGACTCCGAACCTGCCCGAGGTGCAGACCGATGCCTGCAGCCCGCACACCGCGGCACGTGCGCCGCCCGAAGAAGGGCGCGAAGAGCGCACGTCGCTCCCGCGTGTCGAAGCCGGCCGGGCCCGAGCTCGTGAGCGGTCGCGCCCGCCTGCAAAAGCTCCTGGCCGCCGCCGGGCTCGGGTCGCGCCGGGCCACCGAGCAGTATCTGCGCGACGGGCGCGTGACCGTCAACGGCCAGACGGCGCAGCTCGGCGACTCGGCCGACCCCGCGACCGACGTGATCGCCGTCGACGGCGAGCGGCTCGCGCTTCAGCGACCGAGCTACTGGATCCTCCACAAGCCGGTGGGCGTCGTCACCACGATGAACGACCCCGAAGGCCGACCGACCGTCGCCGACATGTTGCCGCCGCGGGCCGCGGGCGTGTTCCCCGTCGGTCGCCTCGATGTCGAGACGACCGGGCTGGTCTTGATGACCAACGATGGCGCCATGGCGCAGACGCTGCTTCACCCATCGACCGGCGGCGAGAAGGAGTACCGGGTCGTGTTGAAGGGCGAGCTCAAGCCGAACGACATCGGTCGGCTCGAGCGCGGCATTCAGCTCGAGGAGGGGCGCACGAAGCCCGCACGCGTCGAGTCGGCACGCTACGACGCCGACCGCGGCGTGACCCACTTCAAGCTCGTGCTGACCGAGGGAAAGAATCGGCAGATCCGGCGCATGATGCTCGCGATCGGCCGACCCGTGAAGAGCCTGGCCCGGACGCGGGTCGGCCCGATCACGCTCGGTCGACTGCGCCGCGGCGAGGCGAGGCCGCTGCGCGCCGGAGAGGTCGCCGCGCTCAAGGCGTACGTCGATCGCCTGCGCAGCGGCGAGGAGCCCGAGATCGTGGCGCCGCCTCGGGTCGCCGCCAGGGGCACGAAGCCGAAGCAGGGCGCATCTCGAAAGAAGGCCGCGAGCCGTCGGGCCGACGGCCGGACCAATCAGCCTCGGGTCGCGAGGAAGGGCGCCAGGAAGAAGAAGGCGAGCAAGAGGCCCAACAGGAAGTAGAGGCCCTGGACGTAGGTACGCGGCATACCCAAGGGCAATGCAAGATGCGTGCGCACATGTCGCAGGCCCGGTCTTCTCACTTGTGGATCCGAGCCGTACACGCGTCGCTGCACGTGCGATGCACACCGCCGAGCAGGGCGATGAGGTCGGCGGGGTGCCCGATGTGGGAATCGCGCTTCCGCACCCGTCGGTGCGGTCGACGCTGCCGAGAGCGCGTCAGGCGTCGCCCGACGTCTCGTCGTCCGTCTGGCCGAGCCGGGCGATCGCGAGCGTGGCGCCGAGCCCCGCGAGCACGAGCCCCAGTGATGCGGCGAGCTGACCGCCGCTCGGTGAGAATCGCTCGAGGGGCCAGTCGTCCATCTCGATCTCGGCGAGCTCATGGGCCTCGAGCACGCGCCCCCGGTGCATGAAGCCGAGCTCGGGCTCGACCGGCTGCTGAAAGGGGTACAGACCCACCACCGCACCGAGCAGGAGCCCGAGCAGCGCGCCGAGGGTGGCGGCCTCGTAGCGGTCCATCAGCCAGCGCAGCAGGTTGCTGACGCCGATCACGCCCACCACGACGCCGATCCCGACGGGCACCACGACCCAACCGGCCTCGATGATCTGCTCGAGATGCGGCCCTCCGTCGCCGACCAGGCCCTCCTTCAAGTCGTCGATGGCACCGAGAATCGGCTCGTACTGCCCGAGCAGCAGCAGCAGGTAGCCGCCGCTCACACCCGGCAGAATCATCGCGCTGGCGCCGGCGAGCCCCGACAGCATGAGCAGCAGCGGGTTGGCCTCGCGTCCGCTGCTCTCGCTGCCGAATGCCATCGCCACCATCAGCGCGAATGCGGCGCCCGCGCCGACCCAGGTGGCGGTCGTTGCGGGCTTGGCGATGCGCCAGACGAGGGGCACACCGCCGAGGGTCAGGCCGATGAAGAGGCTGTACATGATCCAGCGTTCTTCGACGACGAGGCTCTTCATCAGGCCGGCGAGCAAGAGGATCGCGAGGGCTGCGCTGCCGGCGATCACCCCGAGCACCGCGATCGGGCGCATCTTCAGGTCGAGTCGCGACAGCCGCGCGATCGAATCGACGAAGTCGGGATAGACCCCCGCAGCGAGCAGCATCGTCCCGCCGCTGATGCCGGGCACCAGGTTGGCCAGCCCCATGAGAATGCCCCCCAGCACGCCCCGGGCCATGAAGACCGGGGTGAGGGGGCGATCGAGCCCCTCGGTGAGATGGTGCTGGTGCGGATCGGCTTCGGGCGCGGACATCGTCGGAGCGTTCTCCCGGGCTCGGGGGCGGAGGTCGGCGGAGCCTATCGCCTTTCGGCGCACCGCGCGTCGGCCTGAAGAGCGGGCGGCATGCTACACCCAGGCCATGGCCGACTCCGAAGCCGGTGAGCAGCGTCGCCGTGCAGGCCGACTTCGCCTGTGGCTGCTCGCGATCATCTGCGTGCTCTACGTGTTCTCCGTGCCCTGGTACCGCTCGGCCGACGAGCCGGTGCGGGTCTGGCTCGGGCTGCCCGACTGGGTGACGACGGCCATCCTCTGCTACTTCGCGGCTGCGATCCTCAACGCCTGGGCCTGGTGGATCACCGACGTGCGCGACCCCGAAGAGGCCACCGGTGAGGTCGTGGAGTCGTCGGAGTCCGCGCCATGAGCTTCGAGCAGCAGGGGCTCGTGGCCCTCGGCCTCTACATCGTCTTCGTGCTGGTGATCGCCGAGTGGGCCAATCGCCAGAAGCGACGCGAGTCGCCCGGCGAACACTTCCTCGGTGGTCGCGACCTCGGCGTCTTCGTCCTCTTCCTGACGCTCTACGCGACGGCGTACTCGGGCAACTCGCTGCTCGCGTATCCGGGGCGAGCCTATGTGAGCGGCTTCCCCTTCATCATGTCGACCGGCTTCATGATGTCGATCATCGTGATGTTCCACGCGCTCGCGCCCAAACTGAGACCACTCGCCGTCCGCCACGGTTTCGTGACACCGGGCGACTTCGTGCGCACGCGCTTCGCCGGCGAGGCCGAGCTCGGAGCGCTGCGGATCGTGATCGGGGCGCTGATGGCGATCGCGCTGGCGAACTTTCTGCTCGCCCAGCTGAGGGCGATGGGCAACGTCACCAGCCTGGTGACGGGTGGCGTGGTGCCGTACGAGGCGGGGGTCGTCGGGCTCGCAGCGCTGATCCTCTACTACGAGACGCGCGGAGGCATGCGCGCCGTGGCGTGGACCGATGCGGTGCAGGGCATCCTCATGGTCGTCGGGCTCGCGGCGCTCGCGTCTTGGCTCCTGGTCGGCGAGGGCGGACTCGCCGCGATGACGCAGGAGGTCGCCGAGACGCGCCCCGCGGCGGTCGCGGTGCCGACCGGCGCCACGCGCAACGGCTGGTTCAGCACGATCGCGCTGCTCGGCATCGCGAGCGTCGTGTATCCCCAGGCGATCCAGCGGATCTTTGCGGCCCGCTCCGGTCGCACGCTCACGCGCTCGTTCGCGCTCATGACGTTCATGCCCTTCGTGACCACGCTCGTCGTCACTCTGATCGGCATCGCGGCGATCGGTCGGGTCGATCTCGGCACCGGCGTCGCGAGCGACCAGGTTCTGCCGATGATGCTCACCGACTGGGCGAGCTCGGGCTTCGTCGGGCGCATCGGCGCGGTGATCGTCTTCATCGGTGCGCTCTCGGCGATCATGTCGACCGCCGATTCGTGTCTGCTCTCGCTGGGCTCGCTGCTCTCGCGCGATCTGCTCGGTCGCACCGGAGACGACGCGGCGAGCACGCGCATCGGCAAGCTCTGGGCCGCCGGCATGCTCGTGGCGACGATCCCCCTGGCCCTCGCGCCCGACGTCACGCTGTGGCGCCTGCTCGAGCTCAAGCTCGAGCTGCTGATCCAGTGCGCGCCGGCCTTTCTCGTTGGCATTCACTGGGCGGGGCTGCGGGCCGGGCCCACGCTCGCGGGGATCGTCGTGGGGACCTTGGTCGCCGTCGCGGGCAACTTCGCGGGCTACTCACGCCTCGAGGGCGTACACATGGGGGTGGTGGCCGTCGCGATCAACGCGGCGGTGGCATGGCTGGGATCCGTCCTTCTCGCTGGGCGGTCATCAGCGCCCGCTGCAGGTGGGGCAGCGCCTCGCGCGTGAGGTTGAAGTCGGGCGCCAGTCGCTTGCCGAGCCCCTCCGCCGTCATCAAAGCGAGATTCACCATCGTCATGTGGGCCCGCGCCTGCACGCGGTGCCGCCGCAGGATGTCGAAGATGCGCGCGATCTCACCCGTCACCTGAATGTTCATCAGGCCCTGCCCGACGATGTCGTCCACCATGGCGGCCACCTCGGCCTCGTACGCCGCGTAGTCGTCGCAGGCAGCGTGGGGTGCGTTCTCGTAGAAGATGCGGGCACAGGTGCGGCCGTCGCCGGTTGCGAGCGCGTAGAAGATGCGAACGGTGGTCACACGATCGACGTCGTCGATGTCGGCGACGAGCCCCAGATCGAGCATGACGATCCGTCCCGGCGGCCGAAAGAGCAGATTGCCCGGATGCAGATCGGCATGCACGAAGCCGTGATCGAAGATCATGCGAGAGACGGCCCGCATCCCCGCGTCGACGACGCGCTTCAGGTCGACGTCGGTGCTCTCGACGTCGCGTTCGTGCACGCCTTCGACGAAGTCCATGGTCAGGACCGCGTCGGTCGAAAGGGCGGGGTGCAGCGTCGGAAACGCGATGTCGTCGTCGTCGTCGAACATCTCGGTGAAGCGACGGTTGTGCTCGGCCTCGGCGCGAAGCGAAAGCTGGGCCTCGACCGCGTCACAGAAGGTCATGACGCCTTCGGGCATCGAGATCAGGCGCAGCGAAGGCACCACGCGTTCGAGCACCCGCGTGAGAAAGAGCAGAATCGATCGGTCGAGATGGACCGTCTGTGTGAGGCCGGGCCGTCGGATCTTGACGGCCACCGCACGGCCGCCAGGCAGCTCGGCTCGGTGGACCTGGGCGACGCTGGCCGCGGCGACGGGCTCGAGGTCGAAGCGCGCGAAGTGCTGATCGATCGGGCCGCCGAGCTCGCGTTCGAGACGCTCGCGGATCACGGCCGTGCGCTCGGGCGGGACGCTGTCCTGCAGCTGCGCGAGCTCTTCAGTCATCGGGCGCGGCAGCAGGTCGCCTCGCGTCGACGCGATCTGGCCGACCTTGATGAAGGTCGCGCCCAGGCGGGTGAACGTCACACGCAGCGCCACGCCGAGCCCGCGCAGGGCGGGCTGGGGGTCGCGTCGCAGCCGGGCTCGGCCCCACGCACCGACGAAGGCCCCCGCGAAGACCCCGGCTCCGACGATCATCTGTACGGATCGGCGGACCACCAGCCAGACGTCGGGCGCATCGGGCTCGGGGGCGGGCGGGCGTTCGAGCAGCAGCGGGGGCGCCGTGGCCGGGACCGGCTCGGTCTGCACTGCTCGATCGCGCGACGACGGGGAAGACATGCGGCGCGCAGTGTACCGCCCCGGCCCGCGAAGCACGTCGACGTCAGCGAATGGCGGGAGCCCCTTCGTCCAGCTGCTACTTTTGCGCGTCCCCGCAACACTGGAGGCGACCTTGTCCGCCGATTCGAACCTGCTCAACGATCACCCGCTGCTCGCCTCGGGCCAGCTGCCGCGTTTTCGCGACGTCGATCCCGAGACCGTGCCCGCCGCCATCGAGCATCTGCTCGGCGAGCTCGCCGCCGAGCTCGAAGCCGTCGAGGCGAACGCGGCGCCGACCTGGGAAGCGTTGATCGAGCCCCTCGAGCGCATGGGAGACCGATTGGGGTTCGCCTGGGGGGTCGTCGGGCACCTGATGGGCGTGCAGAACAGCGATGCGCTGCGCGAGGTGTACGAAGCGGTGCAGCCGCAGGTCGTGAGCTTCGGCCTACGCCAGGCCCAGAGCCGACCGATCTACGACGCATTGGTGACGCTCCGCGAAGGCGCCGACTGGGACGCGCTCGCGCCCGCCCGCAAGCGCATCGTCGAGAGTCTGATTCGAGACGCGAAGCACGCGGGCGTCGGGCTCGATGGCGAGGTGCGCGAGCGCTTCAACGAGATTCAGAACGAGCTGGCCCAGCGAGCGATGCACTTCAGCAACCACGTGCTCGACGCGACGGCCGCGTTCTCGCTGACGCTGACCGATGCCGCCGACATGGAAGGCACCCCCGAAAGCCTACGCGAGCTCGCCGCTCAGAACGCACGCGAAGCGGGTGAGGCCGAGGCGACGGCCGACGCCGGTCCGTGGCGGCTGACGCTCGACTTTCCGTGCTTCGGCCCCTTCATGGAGCACGCGCGCAGCCGTCCGCTGCGCGAGCAGCTCTACCGCGCCTACGTAACGCGAGCGAGCGAGGGGAAGCACGACAACACGCAGATCATCGAGGAGATCCTGGCGCTGCGGCTCGAAGAGTCGAAGATCCTCGGCTATCGCAACTTTGCCGAGGTCAGCCTCGCCAGCAAGATGGCTCCCGATGTGGATGCGGTGAAGCACCTGCTGGAAGACCTGCGCCGGGTGTCGTACGCGGCGGCCGAGCGTGACCTGGAGGAGCTGACCGCGTTCGCGCGCGAGCGCGAGGGCGACGACTTCGAGCCCCGGCCGTGGGACGTCGCGTACTGGGCCGAGCGCATTCGCGAGCAGCGCTTCGACTACAGCGAAGAAGAGCTTCGGCCCTACTTTCCGCTGCCGCAGGTGCTCGAGGGGCTGTTCGGGCTCGCCGAGCGCCTCTTTGGCGTGCGGATCGAGGCGGCCGATGGCGAGGCGCCGACGTGGCACGACGACGTGCGGTTCTTTCGCGTCGCCGACGAAGCGGGGGGGCCGATCGCGGCCTTCTATCTCGACCCGTACTCGCGGCCGGCCGAGAAGCGGGGCGGCGCGTGGATGGACGAGTGCCTCGGGCGCAGCCGCGCGCTGGCTCCGGTGGGCCAGGCCGTGCGCTTGCCGGTGGCCTACCTCGTCTGCAACCAGACGCCGCCGGTCGACGATCGGCCTTCGCTCATGAGCTTCGACGAGGTCACGACGCTCTTCCACGAATTCGGTCACGGTCTGCAGCACATGCTGACGCGGGTCGACGAGGGCCTCGCCTCGGGCATCCGCAACGTCGAGTGGGACGCCGTCGAACTGCCGAGCCAGTTCATGGAGAACTTCTGCTACGACCGTGCGACGATCCGCGGCCTCTCGGCGCACTTCGAGACGGGCGAACCGCTGCCGGATGCGCTCTTCGAGAAGGTCGAAGCCGCGCGCACGTATCGCGCTGGGAGCGACATGCTGCGACAGCTCTACTTCGCGTCGACCGATCTGGCCCTGCACGACGAATACGTGCCCGGCGGCGACCTGTCGCCTTTCGACCTTCAACGCCGCATTGCGGAGCGCACGACTGTGCTCGCGCCGCTGCCCGAGGATCGATTTCTCTGCAGCTTCGGTCACATCTTCGCCGGTGGATATGCGGCGGGCTACTACAGCTACAAATGGGCCGAGGTGTTGTCGGCCGATGCGTTCGCGGCCTTCGAAGAGGCCGGCCTCGAAGACGAGCAGGCCTTGACCTCGACCGGGCGACGCTATCGAGAAACCGTGCTGGCGCTCGGCGGCAGTGTCTCGCCGTCGGAGGTCTTCGAGGCGTTCCGCGGTCGGGCGCCGTCGGCCGAGGCGCTGCTGCGCCACGCCGGGCTCGAGGCGAAGTCGGCGGCGTGACGGCGTCGCCGGGCGCCCAGGCGAACACGTACGACCGGATCTATGCCGTCGTGCGCCGCATCCCGAAAGGTCGCGTCGCCACGTACGGACAGGTCGCCGAGCTCGCCGGCCTGAAGGGCCATGCGCGTCAGGTCGGCTACGCACTCCATGCCCTGCGAAACGAGCAGCGGCGCGTGCCGTGGCAGCGTGTGATCAACGCCCGGGGCGAGTGCAGCGCGCGGTCTGAGCCCGGCGCCGAGCACGTCCAGCGACAGATGCTCGAGCGTGAGGGCGTCGCCTTCGACGCCCGAGGTCGCGTGGATCTGGGCCGTCATCGCTGGCGCCCGCGCGGCTGAGAAGAGGCCGGCGGAGGCCGCAGGCTCCGCCCCGCCACGGCGATCCCCTCGCGCTACGCTCCCGCGCGGTTGGCCCCGCTCGGGCGCCGCAGACGAGGATTTCGAACGATGAAGATGGTGCGGCTCGCGATCGACTTCGAGCACCCCGGCCGCGAGTGGTGGGAAAGCGGGGGGCAGGATCTCTGGGATGCGTTGATCGAGGGGTTCGACAACAACGACGTCGTGCTCGACGAATCGCTGGCCGACTCGTGGATGGCGCAGGCCGCCTCGTTGCCGGGCTGGGACGACGGCCCCGAGCACGCGCCGCATCCGGTCTGCATCAAGGACGTCGACGAAGACGAGGAGCTCTGACGCCCTGCGCCATTGCCATGCGGGCAGAAGGGCTGAAGTGGACCGGTAGCCGGGAACCGGCTTCGCCGGGCGGCGTCGAAACCGATGGGCGCATCCGTGCGGAGCCGCGTAGCCGCGCCCTCAGGGCTGGGCAGCGGTCCGGCGCTGCGTATCCTGGCCGATTGCCCTCGTGGTATGCTGCCGCCTCGCGCCGCTCACGGGCCAGCCCCGTATCCCTCTCGATTTCGACTCACGCTGCGACCTCGATCCGCCGCAGTCACATCATCGCACTCACTCTCAGGCATCATTGGAGATTCGAACCGTGAACAATGGCAGCTCCATCGTCATCGCCGCCACGATCATCGGCTTCAGCATTCTGGGCAGCGCCTACATGATGACCCAGTCGCTCGGCCAGAATTCGCAGCAGATCGCCCAGCTCGGTGAGGCGGTCGTGGCCCTCGCAAAGGCCGGCGGCGCCGGCGCGGCGGCCCAGGCGCCCACTCGTCGTCCGCGGCGCGGCCCCGACCCCGATCGCGTCTACGCCGTGAATACGGCGGGCTCGCCCTCGATCGGCCCCGAGGATGCCGCCATCACCGTCGTCGAGTTCTCCGACTTCCAGTGCCCCTTCTGTGGCCGCGTCGTCGGCACCATGAAGCAGATCGAGAAGGAATACGGCGACGACGTGCGGATCGTCTTCAAGCACCTGCCGCTCGCGATGCACACGAAGGCCCCCGAGGCCCACGCCGCCGCCCAGGCGGCCGCGAACCAGGGCCGCTTCTGGGAGATGCACGACCTGATCTTCTCGAACCAGCGCGAGATGAGCGGCGCGAAGTATCTCGAGTACGCGAGTCAGCTCGATCTCGACATCGACCAGTTCAAGGCCGACATGGCCTCGGCCGACACCCGCAAGCGCGTCGACTCCGACGTCGCCGAGGCGAATCGCCTGGGCGTGACCGGCACGCCGGGCTTCTTCATCAATGGCAAGTTCACGTCGGGCGCCAAGCCGTTCAGCGAGTTCAAGCGCATCATCGACCAGCAGCTGCGCGAGCAGCAGGGGTGAGGTGAGCGCCGCGACCGCGGCGCCGCAACCGCTGACTGTCGAGCGAACGGGCTAGCGGCCGAGTCGATCCTTCAACTCGGCCGTGAGCCCGCGTTTGTCGATCTTGCCCGTCGTCGTGAAGGGCAGCGTCCCGCTCGCGTAAACGAACACGTGCTGCGGCACCTTGTAGGCCGAGAGATCCTGCTTGAGCCGTGACCGCAGAGCGTCGCCTTCGATCGTCTGGCCGATCTCGAGTGTCACCGCCGCCTCGACCGTCTGCCCCTTGTCGGGGTGGTCGACGCCGACGACGTAGGCCTCCTTCACCTCGTCGTAGCTGACGAGCACCTGTTCGATCTCGCTCGGGGTCACGTTCGCGCCGCCGGTCTTGATCATGTCACCGAGCCGACCCTTGAAGACGAGCTGCCCGTGGGCGTCGAAGTAGCCTGCGTCGCCGGTGCGGTAGAAGCCGTCGGGCTCGAAGACGTCTTCACGCTCGAGCTTGTAGAGCCCCTGCATCAGGCTGTAGCCCCGGACACTCAGCTCGCCGACCTCGCCAGACGGCAGGTCTTCGCCGGTCTCGGGGTCGATGACGCGATGCGTGACGCCTTCGACGGGGATCCCGAACGTGCCGCGCTCATCTTCGGAGAGGCGACCGACGGTCGGACTCCACGTGTGGGGTCCGCAGGTCTCGGTCATGCCGAGGGCATTCGATCGCAGCTCGGGGTCGGTCGAGCAGATCTCTTCGGGCAGGATGTCGGGCACGTTGCCGGCCCGGAGCGACGACAGATCGCGGTCGGCCCGGGTCGGGTGTTCGGCGAGCGCCTTGCCGAAGTGCGGCCAGCCGATGGCGACCGTCACGCGCTCGCGCTCGAGAAAGCGCAGGGTCTGCTCGGGGTCGAACACCTCCTCGCAGAGGGTCGTGGCGCCCGCCTGCAGGTTGCCGACCAACGCGAAGACGAAGCCGCCCACCCAAAAGAAGGGCATGGGCGACCACACACGATCCGAGGCGACGACGTCGCGACCGGCGGCGAGATTGAACGAATGACGAAGCACCGTGCCATGGGTATGGATCGCGCCCTTCGGATCGGCGGTGCTGCCGGAGCTGTAGAAGAGGGCCAACGGGTCAGCCGGCGTGACCTGGGCTTCGACAGCCTCGAGAAAGGCCTCGTCGACGTCGGGCGGTTCGGCGGCCGTGAGCGGCGGCCCCGGCTCGGTCCACGTGCGTTCGCCTTCACCCCACACGATCACGCGGCGCAGGAAGGGCAGCTCGGGCAAGCGCAACGGTGCGCCGCTGGCCTCAGCCAGTGACGGCGCGGCCGCCTCGAGCCGCTCGAGGTAGTCATGACTCAGAAACCGGTCGACCGTGAGCAGCGTGTCGACGTCGGCGTGCCGCAGGATCCAGTGCAGCTCGCGCGTCTGAAAGAAGGTATTGAGCGGCACGAGCAGCGCGCCGATCCGCGTCGTCGCAAGGAACGCGACGAGCCAGTCGGGCCCGTTCGGCATGAGCACGGCCACGCGGGTGCCCTTGCCGACGCCGCGCGCGAGCAGCGCCCGGGCGAGCCGCGCCGACTGACGCTCGACCTGGGTGTAGGACAGCCTCCGCTCGTCGAGCACGATCATGTCGGTGCCGCCGCGCTCGGCGGCGATGCGGCGCAGGAAGATGGGGATCGTGGGCGTTTCGGTGGGGAAGGGCACACGGAGCTCCGGTCGGGCGAGGGGCGGTGGGGCGCCCCGGGGCGAATAGAGTGCGGCTGACCTATTTCATGCGAGATCGAGCGACGCGTCAACGCGTCTTCTGCGACGCGTTGACATCCTTCCACGCGGTGTTTCATGCTTTCGATCTCACGCTGGATACGGAGGTGCCCCATGAACCGCACGGTCCGCTGCCTGGCCATGACCGGTCTGCTGGGCGTGATCTGCGTCTTCCCACTATCTGCCCGCACCCAGGGAGCGACGGATTCAGACGCGGACGGCGTCCCCGACGCGCTCGACAACTGCACCCTGGTCCCGAACCGCGACCAACGCGATGAAGACGAGGATGGCTACGGCACCTTGTGTGATCGCGACTTCAACAACGACGGAGTCTCGGCGCTGCAGGATGTGTACGTGATCTACACCGAGATCAACGGAACGAACACGGAGTACGACGTCGACGGAGATGGATTCGTCGATCTCGCCGACATCTCGATCGTCTTCAACGGGCAGTACACGCTCCCCGGGCCCTCAGGGCTCGCTTGCGCGGCCGCGAACGAGAAGGGCACGTGCCCTCCCGCTGGCTCATGACCCCCGAGCGCGCGGGCACCGAGACCTTGATCGAGAGTGGAGGCCGGGAAGAATGAGATGGTCGAACGCGATCGTCCTCGTCTCGGTCGGTCTTGCACTCGCTTCTCCTGCGGCTGCGATCGAGTTCGAGCTCGTCAGCCGCGCGCCCGCATCGGTCGAGGCCGGCGATCTCGTCGAGTTCGAGGTGTACCTGGACACCCAGGGCGAGCAGCCACTCTGGATGTTCAGCGTCGGAGTGATCTTCGATCCGACCCGGTTCGCCTACGAGCCGACCCTCTCGACCATGCCGAGCTACGTGTTGTATACGCCCAGGTATTGGTATCTCGTGCCGAATGCAGATCCACCGATCCTCTGGCCGGTCCCCCCGTTCAATCAAGTCAACGTGGCCTTCATCGGCAACGATCTGAGTCTGCACCCGGGCGCATCGGCCGAGCACCTCTGGCTCGCGACGGTGACCTTTCGCGCGCTCTCGACGCCCGGCCCGGGCGAATTCGGCCTCTCGCTCGATTCGGGGGACGGGATCTTCCTACTCGACCCGGGGACGGACGTCACCGATCAGGTGACCACGCTCGGCTCGACCTCGGTCGAGGTTGTGGGCGGCACCGAGGTGCCGTTGCTCGCACCGGTGGGATTGATCGCGGCGGCCTTCGCCGTCGGTGTGACGGCCTGCGCCCGGTTCCGGCGAGTGGCGAACCCACAGCCTTGAATTGGCCCAGAGACCCTCGTCGAAGCTGGATTTGACGCACCGTCAGATCGTTCGCTACCCGTGCCGGGCGCGCCTCCGCTGTTGGATCGCGCCGCCACGGCGAGGGCAGCCCCTGTGGATTTCGACTGGTCCCCCGAAGACGAGCAGCACCGAGCCGAGGTGCGCGCGTTCCTCGACGAGACGCTCCCCGAAGATTGGGAGGAGCTCTCGAAGGACGGCCCGGGCAGCGACCTGCAATCCGACTTCTCGCGCATCTTCTGCGGCCAGCTCGCCGAGCGAGGCTGGCTGACCCAGCACTGGCCGAGCGCTTTCGGCGGCAAAGACGCCG
Source organism: Myxococcota bacterium (assembly GCA_965250285.1). Lineage (GTDB taxonomy): Bacteria > Myxococcota_A > UBA9160 > UBA9160 > UBA4427 > CAYYSY01. The sequence goes on along the minus strand of OZ252299.1, from coordinate 1,840,357 downwards.
CACCATGGCGTCACTCGATCATCGGCGAAGAGTGCTGGGCGATCGGCGAGCCCCGCGGCGCTCAGTACATGAACGTGAACTGGATCGGCCCGGCGATCATGAAGTTCGGCACCGCCGAGCAGCAGGCCTTTCACCTGCCGAAGATCTCGTCGGGGCAGGTGCTCTGGTGTCAGGGCTTCAGCGAACCCGAGGCGGGCAGCGACCTCGCGGCGCTGCGCACTCAGGCGCTGAAGGTCGGGGATCATTACGTCATCCATGGCAGCAAGATCTGGACGTCGTACTGCAATCACGCCGACTTCTGTTTCTTGCTCGTGCGCACCGACCCGAACAGCGCGCGGCATCGCGGCATCTCGGTCCTGCTGGTTCCGATGGATACACCGGGCATCGAGGTGCGCGAGATCCCGTCGGTCGTGGGCAAGCGCTACTTCCACGAGGTGTTCTTCACCGACGTCGAGGTGCCGGCGTCGACGCTGCTGGGGCCCGAGCACGACGGCTGGGACGTCGTCAACTACGCCCTGCAGTACGAGCGCGTCGGGGCCGCGCGCTATGCGCGGGCGGCTGTCACCCTCGATCGCCTCGCCGACATGGCCCGCGAGCGCGGGCTGCTCTCCGACCCGATGGTGGTCGACCAGCTGGCCGAAGCCCGGGCGCTTTGCGAAGCCGCCCGCGTGCTGACGTACAAGGTGATCGACATTCGCGCGAAGGATCGGCCGCCGACCGCAGACACCCAGCTCGCGCGGGTGCTCGGCACCACCGCCGACACGGCGGTCGGCGCTCTGGCGCTCGACATCCTCGGCCTCGACGCGATGGAGTACGGCTCGTTCGCCGATGCAAACTTTCGGCTCGCGATGACGGCGGGCGTCGCCGTCGGGGCCACCGAGGTGCAGCTCAATCTCATCGCCGCGCGCTTTCTCGGACTGCCGAAGGAGTGATCACCGTGGACGCAGAGGCGTAGGGCGTGGATTTCGAGCTCGACTCGGATCAGGCGGCCGTGATGGAGGCCGTCGAGCGCCTGCTCGTTGAGCAGGCTGGCGCCGCCCGTGCGATCGCGCTCGGTGGAGCGGGCGAGTACGACAACCAGCTGCACGCCGCGCTCGCCGATGCGGGCTTTCTCGACGTCGCCGCCGGTGGCGGCATGGGCCTGCTCGAAGCGGCGCTCGTGACCGAAGCGGCCGCGCGGGCCGGGGCCGTCGTGTCGGCCGGGGCCTGCGCGCTGGTCGCGGCGCCGACGACCGACCTCTCGACCGAGGGCGCGCTCGCGATCACCGAAGTCGGCTCGCTCACGGTGCCGATCCGGTTTCTCGGGGTCGCGCGCACCCTGCTCGTCGTCGCGCCCGACTCGGTGCGGGCCATCGAGATCGAGCCGGGCGCGGTCGAGCCCGTGCCCTCGAACTTCGGCTATCCGATGGGGCGCCTCACCGGTGCCCCGCCGGCCGGTGAAACCTTGCCGGGTGCCTCGGCCGAGCGCGTGGCCGACCTCTGGCGGCTCTCACTCGCGGTCGAAGCGGTGGGCACGATGGAGGCGTCTCTCAACGAGACGGTCGACTACCTGAAGCAGCGCCGTCAGTTCGGCCGCACCATCGGATCGTTCCAGGCCGTGCAGCATCGGCTCGCCGAGTGCGCCATCCACATCGAAGGGGCCCGCTGGCTGGCTCGCGAAGCGGCCCACCGCGGTGCACCGAGCGAGGGGGTCGCCGCCGCGGCGAGTTTCGCCATCGCCGCCGCCGAGCGTGTCTTCGGCGAGACGCATCAACTCTCGGGCGCGATCGGCTTCACCCGCGAGCACGACCTGCACGTGTGGTCGATGCGGCTCCAGGCGCTGCGCCTCGAAATGGGCGGCGTTCGCGGTCACCGACGCGCGCTCGCCGAAGCGCGCTGGACCGCTTCGCCCGCATGACCCTCTCGCTCGCGTTCGACGACGGCCAGCAGGCGATCCACGACGCGCTCGCGGGCTACTGCGCCGAGCGAGCCGACGACGCGGTGGGCCGCATCGCGTGGTCGCGTGGGCTCTGGAGCGAGCTGGGGGAGCTCGGCGTCTTTGCACCGTGCACGCCGGGGGGCGAGGGCGGGGCGCTCGAGATCGTCGCCGCCATGGAAGCGCTCGGCGCCGGTGGGTTTCCGGGCCCGTTCACGGCGACCTATTTCGCCACCCAGGCCCTCGGCGACGCCGACGTGGTCGCGCGGGTCGCCGACGGCCAGGCGCTCGTCGCGCTCGGCGAGGGCGGGCTCTTTCCGTACGGCTCCGACGCCGATGTCGTCATCGAGATCGGCTCGGACGGCGCGCGCGCCGGCACGCCGAACGGCGATCCCGAAGCCGTGGCGAGCCTCGGCGGCGACCCCGTCGCTCGAGTGCAGCTGGTCGATTCGCGCGCGCTCGGCGCCGTGGAGCGCGCCTCGACCCTGGCCGACATCGCTCGGGCGGCGAAGTTGGCGGGCTGCGGTCGCGCGCTCGTTGGCCTGGCGGCCGAGCATGCGCGCACGCGCAAGCAGTTTCGCAAGCCGATCGGCGACTTTCAGGCCGTGGCGCATCCGCTGGCCGATGTCCACATGGCGCTCTCTGCTGCCACGGGGCTGGCCCGCGCCGCGGCCTACGCGTTCGATCACGACATCGCTGCGCCGCGACGAACAGCTGCAAAGGCTCGGCTGTCGTCGGCTCGCGCAGTGCTCGACACGATTCACGTCGCCCACCAGGTGTTCGGCGCCGTCGGGATCACGCTCGAAGGACCGATCTACCATCTCACTCGGCGGGCGCGCCAGTGGGTGGCCGATGCGCCGACCGAGCGCCACGCCCTGGGCGCCGTGCTCGAAGGTCTCGGTTGGTCGACGGGCGCGGAGGAGCCGTGATGGCGAGTGACATCGATCTCTCGGGTGCGTTGCCGGGGCTTCGCTACGAGAAGGCCGGAGGCATCGCCACGATCACCCTCGATCGACCCGAGCGCGGCAACGCACTGACGCCGGGCATGCAGCCCATCGTCCGTGCGATCTGGAGCGACGTCCGTGACGACCCGGAGGTGCGCGTGGCGATCGTGACTGCCAGCGGCGAGCGTCACTTCTGCACGGGCTTCGACGTGCCCGAGGCCGAAGGCGACGAGGCCGACGAGGTGTTCGCGAACCGCCCGCTCAGCGAGGCCGTTTTCTGGTCTCCGTATCAGAATCGCGTCATGAAGCCGGTCCTCTGCGTGGTGCAGGGGCTGTGCGTCGGGGGCGGCCACCACTTCGTCGTCGACGCCGACATCGTCGTGGCGTCGAAGAACGCCGCGTTCACCGATACCCACGTGAACGTCGGCATGGTCGGTGCGCTCGAGAACGTCGGCCTCGCGATGCGGCTGCCGCTCGGGGCCGCGCTGCGCCTGACGCTGCAGGGCAAGGGCTACCGCATGAAGGCCGAGCGCGCGTATCAGCTCGGACTGGTCGACGAGCTGGCCGAAGATCCGGCAGCGGCGCTCGAGGCGGCACGCGAGATCGCTGCGCAGATCTGCGAGAACTCGCCCCAGGCGGTGGCGCTCAGCAAGCAGGCCGTGTGGGGCGCGCGCGAGCAGGGCTACAACCAGGCGCTCGAGCACGCCTGGGCGTTGCTGCGCCTGCACTGGGCGCATCCCGACTTCGAAGAGGGGCCGCGCGCGTTCATGGAGAAGCGCGCTCCGCGTTGGAACCCCGACCCGAACGCGCGCAGTGGGGAGGACGAGTGAACCCCCGCTTCAGCGAGGCCGAAGAAGCGTTTCGCACGGACGTTCGGGCGCTGCTGGCCGACTACCGCGACCTCGACGGGTTCTTCAAGCAGGGCCACCAGTGGCCCCGAGTGAAGCAGCTCTTTGAAGCGATGGGTGAGCGCGGCTGGCTCTCGCTCGCCTGGCCCGAGGTCGACGGCGGACTCGGCCGGGGCCCGGCCTACGAGTACATCCTCTGGGACGAGGTCGCGTATGCCCGCGCCGCCCGCAACCCACTCTCGGCGGGGATCGTGGCCCGCTCGCTCATCCGCGTCGGCACCGAAGCGCAGAAAGCACAGTGGCTGCCCGAGATTCGAAGCGGGTCGCTTCACTTCTCGCTGGCGTACTCCGAACCCGAGGCCGGCAGCGATCTGGCGAGTCTGCGCTGCCGCGCGATCCCCGCTGAGGGCGGCTACCGGATCGAGGGGCAGAAGTGCTGGCAGAGCTACGCCCAGGACATGGACTGCTTCTGGCTGCTCGCGCGCACCGGCGATCAGGAGAGCCGCGGCCGGGGGCTCTCGCTCTTCATCGTGCCGAAGGAGACGCCGGGCGTGACGGTGACGCCCCTGCCGCTGCTCGACGATGATCAGCTGAACGAGGTGCATTTCGACGGTGCGTTCGTCCCCGAGGCGCAGCGCGTGGGCCCCGAGAACGGAGCCTGGACGATCATGGGCGAGGCGCTGGCCGACGAGCGGCACATCCAGTTTCCGCCCGGCCGTGTGCGCCGAGACATCGAAGAGATGCGCGACTGGCTCGAAGCGCGGGGGTTGCACCGTGACCCGGTGGTGCAGCGGCGCATGGCCGAGCTCGTGGTCGAGGCCGAAGAGGTCGAGATGCACGGCCTGCTCGTGCTCGACGCGATGATCGCGGGGCGCCCGGCGGCGGCCGAGGCCGCGGCCAACAAAGTGGCGCATACGCTGGCGAGCCAGCACATCGCGACGGCCGTACTCGAGCTCGGCGGGCCCGAGGCGCTCGTCGTGGGCGAACGGCCCGAGTTTCTGTGGCGCCAGAGCCTGTGGGAGACGATCGGCGGCGGCACCACGGAGATCATGCGCAGCGTCGTGGCCCAGGCCGCACTGGGGCTCTCCGGTCGCGGCTGACCGCGTCGAGCGGCGGATCGGGCTGAACTGCCCGGTCGCGGGCGATTCCCTCGCCGCGGATGGCGAACGTCTCAGCCGGATCGAAGCGCTCGGCTTCACCGATCTCTGGAGCCAGGAGACCGACGCGTACGATGCCTTCACGCCGCTCTCGGCGGCCGCGGCCCAGACACAGCGCGTTCGGCTGGGGACGGCCATCGCGTCGATCTTCACGCGCGGGCCGGCCTTGCTCGCGATGCAGGCCGCGTCGCTCACCGATGCGGCCCCGGGGCGCTTCACGCTCGGCCTCGGCACCTCGTCGGCGCCGATCGTCGAGGGCTGGAACGGCCTGCCGCTTCGGCGCGCCTACGCGCGCATGCGCGACACGCTGCGCTGGCTGAGGGCGACGCTCGCCGGGGCGCGCGCCGACGACGCGGGGCAAGCGCTCGGCGTGCAGGGCTTTCGACTCGGCGTGGCGCTGGACGCGCCGCCGCCGATCCATCTCGCGGCCCTCGGGCCCCGCATGCTCGAGCTGGCCGCACGGGAGGCCGACGGCGTGTGGCTCTCGCTCGTCGGGCCCGACCATGCGGCGCGCATCGTCGAGCGATTCCGCGCGGCCGAGCCTGCGCGCGGCCGAGGCGAGGTGTGTTTGCGCGTCGGGTGTCTGCTCGACCCCGACGAAGAGCGCGGCCGCGCCCATGCCCGCCGCACCCTGGCCGCGTATCTCGCGGTGCCGACGTACGCCGCGCTCTACCGCGGGCTCGGGCAGGGCCAACGCATCGATGCGATCGCGTCGGCGTGGGCGGCGGGGGCGCACGCCGAAGCGCGGTCGCTCGTGCCCGACGCGTGGATCGAGGGCGTCTTCGCGATCGGTGATGCCGAGCGCATTGCCAGTCGGCTCGCTGCGTTTCGACGGGCGGGGGTCGATCTGCCGGTGATCGCGCCGACCGTCTTCGGCGGCGACCTCGATGCGGCGCTCGAAGCCTGGGCGGCGGTCTGAAGCCGAGCGGGTGGGAGCGCTAGGCCGCCGGCTCGGCGCGGCGCCGAACCCACGCGACGTAGGCGGCAGGCGGCATGAACGTGAGCCAGAGAAAGACGCCCTGCGCCAGCCCGGTGAGCGACGTGATCAGCATCGCCGACGGGGTCACGAGCACGTCGATCCCGAGCAGCAGGTAGACCCAGTTGGCCGCTGCGCCGAGGAGCGACGCCGTGATCATCATCGCCCAGAGCCACATGCGATCGCGCAGCACCGGGTCGATGAGACCCAGCCGCTCGCGCCGGCGCAAGCGATTCCAGTGGGCGAACGCCTCGAAGCCTGACCACGCGTAGCCGATCGATGCCGTGCCGAGTGAGATCAGGCCGGCCTGCGTGGCCGCGGGCCGGCTCGCCGCGAGGTCTTCGGCCGTGTACAGGATGTGCGCGACGAGCGAGACGTGCACGATGAACGCGCACGCCGCGGCTGCGATCAGCCAGTGCGCCCAGCGAACGCCCGGCCGAAACACGTGGGCCGTGAAGACGAAGAGCAGCAGGAAGCCGGTATTGATCGTGAGATTCAACCCGATCATCAGCGCGCGCTGTACGCCGAGGCTCCACCCGAGATCGCTCTCGAGCAGAATCATCCCCGGGTAGGCGACGCCCATCACCAGCACCAGGTTCGCCCCCAGCGCCCACTCGGGCACCTCACGGGTGCGGGCGGCGAGCGCGAGCATGCGCACGCCGACGACGAGTGAGACGCCGATCAGCAGCGTGAACGAGACGCCGGCGAGTGCCTGCATGGGGTGGTCCCTCCACAGCCTGGTGTCGGATGGACGGGACGGGCCCTTGAGCGTGGATCGCATGGGGCGCGGCCGACACGTCGGCGCGGCCTTGGCCGCCGATCAGGCGCCGGGCAGCTGCGTCGGGTCTCCGGGCGCCTGGAGCAGCTCGATGCGGGCGCCGTCGGGGTCGGTCACGAACACGACGGCCATGTCGTAGGCGGGCTGCCGGGTCTCGGTGTCACGGAGCACGTGGCCGCCGTGCGCCTCGATGCGCACCAGCACGGCGTCGAAGTCGCTGACCCGCAGCGACAGGTGCGTCAGCCCGGCGCGGTTCATCGGGCGGGGTGTGTCGACCCGCTCGACGCCCGGTGCGCCGTAGGCGAGCAGCTCGACGACGACGCCATCCCGCCGCAGATACACCGCCTCGAGCTCGACATCGTCGAGCGCGAGCAGACGCGCCGCATCGGCACCGCGCACCGACATGTGGTGCAGCTCTTCGAAGCCGAGCGCGTCTCGGTAGAACGCGATGGAGCGGTCGAGGTCGGCGACGCAGACCCCCACGTGCGAGAAGGCTTCGATCGGCATCGGGCGAGAGTAGCGGCCGAAAGGGGCCCCAGGCCCGTCTCGAAGCGCCGCTTGACGCTTCTGACGGTCCGTCAGATAATCCCGCTTCGACCCGAACCCCCTGACCGGAGCCCCGAGATGAGCGCGGACGAAGAAGTCGAGTTCGATACCAGTCACGTGGATCCGTGGATCGGCGTGCCGCTCGGGGGAGGCCAGGCGAAGGATCCCGTGGCGCCCAACGACATCCGCCGCTGGGCCCAGGCAATGCAGAACCCGAACCCGCTCTTCTTCAAGGAGGAGACGGCGGCCGAGTCGCGGTTCGGCGAGTTCGTGGCGCCGCAGTCGTTCGCGGTGGTGACCGACGACAGCCACGGCGCAGCGCCGGCGATCCAGGGCACGATCCCCGGCACCCACATGCTCTTCGGCGGTGACGAGTGGTGGTTCTTCGGGCCGCGGATCCGGCCCGGCGACCTCATCAAGCGCGATCGCATGCTCTTCGACTACAAGGTGGCGAACACGAAGTTTGCCGGCCCGACGATGTTCTCGCGCGGCGACACGACCTACGTGAATCAGAACGGCGAGTTCATCTGCAAACAACGCTCGACCTCGATTCGCTACCTCGCCGAAGAGGCGCGCAAGCGCCAGCTGTTCAGTGACGACAAGGATCCCGAGTGGACCGAAGACCAGCTGATGGCCATCGAAGAAGAGAAGTTCGAGTACTACCGCACGTTCTACGAGCTCGGCCACGAAAGACGCACCGTCGTGAAGGAAGGCGAGAAGCTGCCGCGCCGCCCGATCGGCCCGCACACGATCGCGAGCTTCACCACGGAGTGGCGCGCCTACACGATGACGGTCTGGAGCGCGTTTCGGGCCGACGGGGGGCCGAGCTCGCTCTACGACGCGGGCTGGCTGCCCGAGATGTCGCGCGACCTCGAAGCGGTCGAGTTCGATCCGACGCTGGGCGACGGGCTCTATCACGGCCCGTCGCGCGGCCACGTGCAGCAGAAGTACGCCCAGCTGATCGGTCTGCCCCGCGGCTATGGCTACGGCGCGTCGATGGGCGCGTGGATCCTCGACTACGTCGCGAACTGGGGCGGCGAGTGGGCCGACATCATCCACTCGAACGCGTCGTACCGATCGCCCGCGATGACCGGCGATCTGACGTACCTCGACGGCGAGGTCTCGCACGTCGACTTCAACGACCCGACGGGACAGCCGGTGGCGACCGTCTCGGTCACGATGTCGAACCAGAACGGCGACGTGAACGCGACCGCCGAGGTCAAGGTGCGGCTGCCGACCGAGACGCAGCCGCAGCCCTGGCGGCGCGACTGACCCGATCTGCTCGTGTCGATCGGTGTCGCGCCAAGGAGACGGCATGGAGGTCTCGCTCGAGCTCGAGCGTCAGCCCGACGCATCGCGCATGACGGTGCCGCGCCAGCTCTTCGACGTCGCCGAGCGCTTCGGCGATCGACCGGCCCTGCGTGAGCTGGACGCGGACTTCGCGGTGGCGCGCGAGCTGAGCTTCGAGCAGCTGCGCGATGCGGCCATGCAGCTCGCGCGAGGCCTCGTGGGCGTCGGCGTCGGCAAGGGCACCCGGGTGGCGGTGCTGATCGGCAACAACATCGACTGGGTCGTTGCAGCCTATGCCGTCGGGCTCGCAGGCGGGGTGCTGATCCCCGTCAACACGTTTGCGACCCGCGACGAGCGCGCGTTCATCCTGCGCCACAGCGACGCCGCCATCCTGCTCCTACAGGGTTCGCTGCTCGGCAAGGATCTCGTCGACGATCTCGTGGCCTCGCATCCAGCGATCGCGTCGAGCGCGCCGGGCCGCGTGCGCTGCGCGGAGCTGCCGTGCCTGAGGTCGGTTTTCGTTCTCGGGATGGCTCGGGCGCGGGGGGCTGCACAGGGCTATGCAGAGTTGCTCGCCGCCGGAGAAGACGTCGATGCCGGCCTGGTCGAAGCGATCGCCGACGAGGTGCATCCGGCCGACGAAGGCGTGCTGATCTATACGTCGGGCACCACAGCCCATCCGAAGGGCGTGCTGCATCTGCAGCGCGCCGGCGTGATCATGGGTTGGCACTTCGGGGAGAGCATGGCGCTCACACCCGACGACGTGATGCTCACGGCCCAGCCGTTCTTCTGGACGGCCGGCATGACGATGTCGCTCGGGGCCTCGCTCACGTCGGGCGCCACGCTGATCCTCGAAGAGAAGTTCGATGCCGAGCGCTATCTCGCGCTCGTCGAGGCCTGCCAGGTGACGACGCTCAACGCCTGGCCCCACCAAGAAAAGGCGATGGCCGAGCACGAGAGCGCTCCGACGCGCAACCTCTCGAGTCTCCGGCACATCGAGTACTCGTCACCGCTCGCGCCGTTGGCCGGCATCGAGAGGGACGAGTGGGGCACTTACGGCTCGTACGGCATGAGCGAGACGTTCACGCTCGCGTCGTCGCTACCGGCCTCGGCCCCGCCGGAGCTGCGGCGCGACACGAGCGGCAAGCCCCTGCCCGGCATGCGGCTCAAGATCGTCGATCCCGAAACGGGAGCCGATCTCGCCGAGCCCGGCTCGAAGGGCGAGATCGCGGTGCGCGGTGTGCGCCTGATGCGGGGCTACTACAAGGTTGCCCCCGAACTCTTCCTCGACGAGAACGGCTTCTTTCACACCCAGGATGGAGGGCACTTCGACGATGCGGGCTATCTGCACTGGTCGGGCCGACTCTCGAATCTGATCAAGACCGGCGGCGCGAACGTGTCACCGCTCGAGATCGAGCAGGCGCTCGCCGGGCGCGACGACCTGCGCCTGGCACAGGCGGTGGGCGTACCGCACCCGGTGCTCGGCGAGGTGATCGTGCTCTGTGTGGTCGCCGCCCGCGGTGTGACGCTCGATGCCGACTCGATCCACGCGCAGCTGAAGGAGAGACTGGCGGCGTACAAGCGCCCCAAGCACATCCTCGAGTTCGGCACCGACGAGCTCTCGTTCACGGCGAATGCGAAGCTTCAGGTCGGCGAGCTGCGCGAACGCGCCCTCGCACGCCTGGAGACGGACGGCGTGACGATCGACGGCGTGACGTACCGGGCACAGGCCGAGGCCTAGCCTGCGCAAGGGAGCGACACCGCGACGTCGGTCGAAGCTCAGAGCGCGGGTGATGCGCAGAGCATGCCGCCGTCGACGACCAGGGTATGGCCCGTCACGAAGGCCGACGCGTCGCTCGCGAGGAACACGACGGCGCCCTTGATGTCGTCCTCGTCGCCGGAGCGCGCCATCGGGATCTGACGGTTGAAGCGCGCGAGCGCTGCGTCGTCGTGTCGGACGTGATCCATCATGGAGGTCATGAAGGGGCCCGGCGCGATGCCGTTCACCCGGATGCCGCGGGGCGCGAGCTTCACCGCGAGATCCTGCGTGAGCGAGACGACGGCGCCCTTGCTCGCGTTGTAGGCGACGACCGGTTCACGATCGTCGCCCGCCGAGCGGAAGGCCGAAATCGAGCTGACCTGCACGATCGATCCCCGCTCACGTTCGGCCATGTGGCGCGCCACCTGCTGAGTCAGATAGAAGAGCCCGCGGACGTTCAGGTCGAAGACGCGATCCCAGCCCTCGAGCGGATAGTCGAGTGTGGGCGCCGCCCAGACCATGCCCGCGTTGTTCACGAGTACATCGATCGCGCCGCAGCGGTCGACGACCTCGGGGACGAGCCGATCGATGGCTTCGGGCTTCGACACGTCGCAGGCGAGGGCGAGGGCTTCGCCGCCCGATGCTTGGATGTGGGCCGCCACTTCTTCGCAGGCCTCGACTTGACGCGACACCGCGACGACCCGGGCGCCGGCCTCGGCCAGGCCGATCGAGAGGTGGCGCCCGATTCCGCGGCCGCCGCCCGTCACGATGGCCGTGCGGCCGCTCAAATCGAACAGATCTCGCGTGTGCAAGAGCGCCTCCTCGCGCGGACGATAGTCGAGGCGCTGCGCAGCGTCGCCTCGCCTGTTCGAGCGGCTTTGCGCGGCCATGCGCCGACCCCTTCGCGTGTCACTCGATTCAGGCAGGGTCTCACGCGAGCGTCCCCGGGTGACCCGGGTCACCGACGTCGGTGCAGTCATCTCTGAATCTCGGTCGAACCCAGAAAGAGGAGGCGATCCCCCATGAAGCGCATCGTGATTCTTCTGAGCTTGTTGGCCGCACTGATGATCGGATGGCCCGCGCTGGCGTCGGACGACGCCACCGGTTCGGGCTCGGACGGAACGTCGTCCGAGGACACCGGCGACGAGACGCCGCCCCCGGCTTCGCCCGAGGGCGACGAGTCGAAGTAGCCCCGTCGGGCGAAGGCCCGGCGTTCCGATCCGAATCGACCGGCGAACGGGGCGGGACCGCACTGCCCCGTTCGTCGAGTTCGATTGCACCCCCCGTCGCTGTCCGATCGCCCGGAACCCCGCGAGCCGCGCGTGGACGCGTTGGCGAGTTGGGCGAGTCGGGCGAGCTGGGCGAGTCAGGCGAGTCAGGCGAGTTGAGAGGCGCCGACGCCCCCGGCCTCCCTCATTCGAAACGCCTTCGATCATCGGCACGGTCGCCCCGGTGCGGGGCCCCCTGAACTACATTCGAAGATCGAGTTCGACGGAGCGCGTGGCGTCTCGGTTCATGAGGCGGCCCGTGCCGAACCCACCCCTGCGGCCATCGTGCCCCGGGGCGATGTGAGGCGGATCGACGTGCTTGGCGGCCTGCGCGTGCTCGACCTGACCGATGAGCGGGGCCAACTCGCGGGCCGCATCCTCGCCGACCTCGGCGCCGAAGTGATCCTGGTCGAGCCGACGGGCGGCGTCGCCGTGCGGTCGCGCGGCGGCGCGTCGGCCGACGCACCGAGCCTCCGATACTCGGTGCTCAACGCGGGCAAGCGCAGCGTGGTGCTCGATCTCGATTCGGCCGATGGTCGCGCGGGGCTGGGTGACCTGGTCGGCTCGGCCGACGTCGTGATCGACACGTGTCGCCCCGGCGAGCGAGCCGCGCGTCGGCTGCGCACGGCCGACCTCGAAGCCGCGTGCCCGCCGAGCCATCCCGGCCTCGTCCACTGCGCCATCAGTCCGTTCGGCCAGACGGGACCTCGAGCCGATTGGTGGGCCGGCGATCTGGTGATCGTGGCGATGGGCGGCAACATGGCGATGACCGGGGATCCGGCGCGCGCGCCGCTTCGCTGCAGCTTGCCCACGTCCACGTTTCACGGCGGCGCCGAGGCGGTCGTTGCGATCCTCACGGCGCTTCATGCGCGACCGCGGATCGGGCGAGGGCAGTTCGTCGACTGTGCGCTGCAGGAGACTCAGCTGACGACGTTGCTCTCCGGGCCGGGCCAGCGCGCCAGCGGCGCACCGCTCGCCACGCGCAGTGGCGCGCGGACGGGGCGGACGCGTGAAATCTGGCGCTGTGCCGATGGCTTCGTGTCGTACGGCTTGCGGGGCGGGCCCGCGCGCATCCCGAGCCTGAGCGCCACCGTCGACTACATGGCCGAGAGCGAGCTCGCGCCCGACTGGCTGCGCACGATGGACTGGTCGGCGTACTCGCCGCTCACGCTGACCGAAGACGAGCTCGCGCGACTCGAGGCCGCGTTCGGTGCGTTCTTCGCGACGAAGACCATGCGCGAGCTGTATGAGACGGCGATCGAGCGGCGCATCCTGCTCGCGCCGTGCAACGACGCCCGCGAGATCCTCGCGCAGCCCCAGCTGCGGTCGCGCGACTTCTTCACGACGCTGCAGGAGCGCGATCGCGTCTTCGAGACGCCCGCGTTCTTCGCACGGGCGAGCGCAGCCGAGATCGCCGTGCGCGGGCCCGCGCCGGTGCTCGATGCCGACGGAGACGAGCTGCGTCGCGGATCGACGTCACGGGAGCGGGTTGCCTTTCACGGCTCGACCGCGCCGTACGGGCTCGAGAGCGGCGAGGCTGGGGTGTTCGCCGGCCTGAAGGTGCTCGAGCTCGGCGCGGGCGCCGCCGGGCCCGTCGCCACCGGCTATCTCGCCGAGCAGGGCGCCGAGGTGATTCGCATCGAGTCGGCGAGGCGCCCCGACTTCTTGCGGCTGCTCCACGTCACCGCGAAGAACCGAGACGAGCCGGGCATCTACGATCAGGCGCCGATGTTCGCGCTGCTGAATGCAGACAAGCAGAGTCTGACGCTCGACATGAAGTCGCCCGAGGCCATCGCGATCGTCGAACGCCTGATCGCCGAGTGGGCCGACGTCGTCGCCGAGAACTTCGCGCCGGGCGTGATGGAGCGCTTCGGCCTCGGCTGGGACCGCGTGCACGCACTCGACGCGACGGTGATCATGGTGCGGGGCTGTCTGTTCGGCCAGACCGGTCCACAGCGGGCATACCCCGGCTTCGGCGGGCAGGGTGCAGCGATCGCGGGCTTCAATCACCTGACGGGTTGGCCCGATGCCGAGGCCCTCGGCCCCTACGCGACCATCACCGACTCGCTCTCGCCGCGCTTCGTCGCTGCGACGCTGCTCGCTGCGATGTTCGAGCGGGAGCGCACCGGCGTGGGGCAGTGTCTCGACGTCTCGCAGATCGAGACCGGTGTGTACTGCCTGAGCGAAGCGATCGCGCGGCACTCTGCGACCGGTGAGGTGCCGGCTCGGATGGGCAACGCGAGCGAAGTCGCGGTGCCGCATGGGGTGTTCGCTGCACGCGCCGAAGCCGATACGGGCCGCGAACGTTGGATCGCCATCGCGGTCCGCGACGACGCCGCGTGGGCTGCGCTGGTCGAGGCGATGGGGCGCCCCGACTGGGCCGCGCTCGCGGCCTACGCCTGGCTCGAGGGGCGGCTGGGCGCGCGCGATGAAATCGAGCAGGGGGTCGAAGCCTGGACGCGGACACAGGATCTCGACGGCATGGTCGAGAGGCTGCAGGCGCTGGGCATCGAGGCGGGGCCGGTTCAGGACTTCGACGACCTCGTGCGCGATCCTCAGCTGGCGCATCGCGGCCATTTCGTCGAGCTCGAGCATGCGGCGCTCGGGCCTCTCGCATTCGAGCGACGGGGCTACCGTCTCTCCGAGACCCCCGGCGGCCCGCGCACCGCTGGGCCGCTGCTGGGCGAGCACACGCGCCACATCCTGAGCAAGGTGCTCGGGCTGCCCGACGACGAGATCGACCGCTTGCACGCCGCAGGTGTGACGGCCTAGGGCCGGCACCCGTGCCTGCGGCGAGAGGAGAGCCAGAGCCTTGGATCAGATCCGCTTCGACGACATCGACGCACTGAAGGCCAAGATCAGCGAAGACTACGGTGACTGGGGTCGTGAGATGACCGTGACCCAGGAGATGGTGAATCAGTTCGCCGACCTGACGGGGGATCACCAGTGGATCCACATCGACGTCGAACGGGCGAAGGAGCAGAGCCCGTTTGGCGGGCCGATCGTGCACGGCTTCTTCACGCTGTCGCTGTTGCCCTACATCGGCGGCGCAGCGGGCTTCGTGGTGACCGGCTATGGCAACGCGACCAACTACGGGGCCGACGGTCTGCGCTTTCTCTCGCCGGTGCCGTGCGGGGCATCGGTCCATGCCCACAGCCGACTGATCGACGTGCAGGCGAAGCCGAAGGGCACGCTGCTCACGAACGAGACCGCGGTGCACGTCGTGGGCAGCGATCGCCCGGCGCTCGTCTACAAGGGCCTGACGATGTACAACCCGCCGCTCGGCGGCTGAGCGAGGTCGCAGCGTCGTGGATCTGAACGACTCCCCCGAAGAGGCGAAGTTCCGCGCCAAGGCGCGCGAATGGCTCGAGGCGAACCTGCCCGAGGGCTGGGGCACGGCAGCGTTTCCCAAGCCCTCGACCCCCGCCGAAGAGGTGGCGTTTCTGAAGCAATGGCAGGGGCAGCTCTACGAAGGCGGTTGGGCCGGTCTCGACTGGCCGAAGGCCTACGGCGGTCAGGAGGTGGGCCTGGTCGAGAACATGATCTGGCTCGAGGAGTACACCCGCGCGCGTGGCCCGAACCTGATCAGCCTGTCGGTGGGCACGTCGCTCGTCGGGCCGACTCTGATCGCCGAAGGCGCCGAGTGGCAGAAGGAGCGCTTTCTCGGTCCGATTCTGCGCGGCGAGGAGATCTGGTGCCAGGGCTTCTCGGAGCCGGGTGCGGGCAGCGATCTCGCGGCGCTGCGCACGCGTGGCGAGGTGCGCGGCGACGAGATCATCGTGAATGGTCAGAAGATCTGGACGAGCTTCGCGCACCAGTCGCAGTGGTGCATTCTGGTCGTTCGCACCGACCCCGACTCGGTGAAGCATCGCGGGCTCTCGTTTCTGCTCGTCGACATGGATTCGCCGGGCATCACGATTCGTCCTCTGGTCGAGATGACGGGCCACGCCTGGTTCAACGAGGTCTTCTTCGACGACGTCGCCGTGCCCATCGGCAACGTGGTGGGCGAGATCGATCGAGGCTGGGACATCGTGATGACGACGCTCGCCGTCGAGCGCGGCTCATCGGCCCAGCATGCCCGCTTGACGGCCGATCTCGATCTGATGATCGCCGCGGCGAAACGCACCCCCCGCGGCGCCTCGACGGCCGATCAGGACCCTGAGCTGCGTCAGAAGCTCATGGATTTCGCCGCGCGCACCCTGGTGATGAAGATGTCGGCCTACCGGAACGTGTCGGCCTTGAAGGACAAGGGCATCCCAGGGCCCGAAGGGTCGACGCTCAAGATCATCTGGAGCGAGCTCGACCAGCAGGTCAAGCAAACCGCCCTCGACATGCTCGGCCCGGCCGGCCTGGTCGCCGAGGGCGATCCCCTCGCGATCGACGACGGCTACTGGGCCTACGAGTCGCTCTGGAGCCGGGCTGCCACGATCTACGCCGGGACGTCGGAAGTGCAGCGGGGCATCATCGCCCACCGCGTGCTGGGGCTGCCGCGGGGCCGCTAGGGCGAAGCGCTCGGCGGGCCGGCGAGCGGTTCAAGCCCCGTCGATCAGATCGCGAGCGGCGATCTCACGCAGCGCGTGGCTGTTGCCGTAGAGAAACTCGGCCGCCTTGGCGTGCTTGAAGTACAGGTGGAGATCCTGCTCCCAGGTGAAGCCGAGACCGCCGTGGACCTGGATCCCGTCGCCTGCGACGCGCGTCGCGGCGTCGCTGCAGAACGACTTCGCGAGGCAGGCCGACGTGCGTGCATCGGCCTCGTCGGTGCCGACGCTCCACGCCGCGTAGGTCGCCGCCGAGCTCATGCTCTCGACCGCGACGAGCATGTCGGCGCATTTGTGGGCGATCGCCTGGAACTGGCCGATCGGCTGACCGAACTGCTCGCGCTGCTTCGCGTAGAGGACCGACATCTCGAGCACCTGGCGACCGGCCCCGGCGAGTTCGGCGGCGAGGCCCGCTCGCGCGAGGTCGAGCGCGTACGCGAAGGCGTCGCCACCGCGCTCCGAACCGCCGATCAATGCGGCGCTTCGCACGTTCACGCCATCGAACCGAATGTCGGCCCAGCTGCGCGTCTTTTCGTTGAAGTCGATGGCGCGGTGCGCGAGGCGCGGCTGCTGGTTGTTCACCAGCGCGAGCCCGATCCGGTCGCCCAGCCGACACGTGACCAGCAGATGGGAGGCCGTCAGGCCGTCCTGCACGAAGCGCGCGTGGCCATCGAGGCGCAGTCGGTCGCCTTCGAGGTGGCCCTCGACGCCGCATCCTGCGACGTCCCAGCGCGGCTCGTCGCCGAGATGTGCGAAGGCGACGCGCCACTCGCCGGCGGCGAGCGCGGGCAGCCAGTCGGCCTGCTGAGCGATCGAGCCGAAGCGGGTGATGGTGCCGGGTGCGACGAGCGCCGACATCAGAAAGGGCGTGGGGGCGAGCACCCGACCGAGCTCTTCGAGCAGAAGCGAGACCGTGACGAGGTCGAGGCCGGCGCCCCCGCGTTCGGCCGGCACGTAGAGGCCCGCCCAGCCGAGCTCGGCCATCTGCTTCCAGACGGCCTCGGCAAACGAGTGAGGATCGTCCATCCGCGCGCGCGCGATTTCGACCGGGCACTCGGTCGCGAGGAACTCGCGGGCGGTGTCGCGGAGCAGCAGCTGCGCTTCGTCGAGCTGGACGTCCATGGGGCGACTCGGGCTCCGTGCGCGGGGTGGGCGACTCGCTCGGCTGCGGCCAGCGAGCTGACGGGTCGTTAGATTTGCAGACGGGCCGTGGGGCCGCCAGCGCGTCCCGGCGCCCCACGATGCCAAGGCGTGTCGTGCGGGAGGGGGCATCTCGAGCACCGCTTCGAACGCCGTGTCGATGCTCGGGGCGCGCCGCCGCGGCGGAGGCCCAGAGGCGTTCGCTAGTTTGATCGAAGCAGGGGCGACTGGGCCGCGGCGCAGAGGAGAGAGGGAGGAGTGAAGAGGTGAGCGGGAGCGATCCCCAGAGCGCGGCTCGAGCGAATGCGCCTGGAAGCGCGCACGACGCGAGCGGAGCGGAGCCGGTCGTGACCGAGGAGGCGGTGGCTCAGACGGGCCGCACGCTGGGCCCCCGTGCGCTCAAGACGCGCCAGCGTCTGCTCGACGCGACCGAGGAGCTGCTGCGCGAGCGCAGCATCCTCGACATCGCCGTCGTTGATATCGCCCGCCGAGCCGAGACTTCGCCCGCCACGTTCTACCACTACTTCAAGGATGTCGAGGAGGCCGCGCTGCTGCTCGCGGCCCAGGCCGCCGAGGAGACGCCGGCATTGCTGGCGTTGATCTCCGGCGAGTGGCACGGCACCGCCGGCGAGACGACCTCGCGCGACCTCGCCGATCGTTTCATCGAGCACTGGGAGACGCACCATCCGGTGCTGACGGTGCGCAATCTCGCGGCCGACCGCGGCGACGTGCGGTTTCAGGAGGCGCGCCGTAAGGCGCTTGCGCCCGTGCTCGATGCGCTCGCCGAGAAGATCGAGGCCGAGAACCCCGAGCGGCCGGGCATGCACCCGTACGCCGCGGCGGCGGCCCTGGTCTCGATGCTCGAGAAGCTCGCCGCTCACGTGCGCCTGCTCGGCGACCGGGGCGTCCGGCGCGACGAGCTGATCCGCACGACCGCGTCGATCCTCCAGCTCGTCGTGACCGGTGGCCATGTCGCGTGAGCGCCCGAGCCGTCCGAGCATCCCGGCGTGAGTGAGCTCGTCTACTACGCCGTCCCGGCGTTCGTGCTGCTGATGATCGTCGAGGCCTGGGCGTCGCATCGCGGCGAAGCAGGGGCGCGCGGCTATGCGCCGAAGGACACAGCGGCGAGCCTCGCGATGGGCATCGGCAACGTGGTCGTGAGCTTCGTTGCAAAGCTGGGCACGGCCGCACTCTTCGCATTCTGCTACGAGCACCGGGTGCTCTCGCTCGGTGAGACTGCGGTGGCCTGGCTGCTGCTCATCCCGCTCGAAGACTTCTGTTACTACTGGTTCCACCGCGCGCATCACGAGGTGCGCTTGCTGTGGGCGGCGCACGAGAACCACCACTCGAGCCGCCATTACAATCTGTCGACGGCGCTGCGGCAGTCGTGGACGACGCCGCTCACGGGCCCGGTCTTCTGGACGCCGCTCGCGTTCGTCGGCTTCACACCCGCGATGATCTTCACCGCTCAGGCGATCAGTCTCGTGTACCAGTTCTGGATCCACACTGAGCTGATCGGCCGACTCGGCCCCTTCGAGTGGCTCTTCAACACCCCGTCGCACCACCGCGTGCACCACGGCCGCAACGTGGAGTATCTCGACCGCAACCACGGCGGCATCCTGATCGTCTGGGATCGGCTCTTCGGCACGTTCGAGCCCGAGCGCGCGCCCGTCGACTACGGGCTCACCACGCAGATCGACACGTTCAACCCCGTTCGCATCGCGTTTCACGAGTTCGCTGCGATCGGGCGGGATGTGGCCGGCGCCGCGTCCCTCGCCGATGCGCTGCGATATGCGCTGTGGCCTCCGGGGTGGAGCCCCGACGGGCGCACGCTCACGGCCGGCCAGCTGCGTCGGGCCGCCGCACGAACGCCACGCGACCGCCGGGCCGAGCCCACACGCTCTTCGCCCCAGGCTTCGTGACCCGCGACACGCGCGCGGTTCTAGGTGCGCCAGGTGGCACGCCGACACGATTCTTTGTCGATCAACGCTTTCGAAGTTGACGGCCGTCGGGACGAGGCGCATCATCCTCGTACGGGCTGGCCGTTCGGCCCGAAGCACCGTGTGCTGGTCGTCGATCGCTGCCTTCGAACGCAGCCGACGTCTGCGCGCGACGACTCGAACCTCGTTTCCCCCCATGAGTATCCGGGGTATCGAGCCGGCCGCCGCGCCCCACATGGTCGGTCGTGGTCGGCCATGGAGCCGCGACCCGAACGAACGGTAGGCGCCCGAGCGGAGACCCCATCTCTCCCTCGGGCGCTGCTGCATCGGGCGCTGCAGCATCGGGTGCTGCTGGATCAGGCGCCGCTCCGTCGGGTGCCGCTGCATCGGAAGGTCCACCGCCGCGGCGACGACAGCCCGCGCGCGAGTCAGATGGCCCGGGCGTGCGCCGGACCTCGTCGCCGCACGTACACGACGAGCGACGAGGCGACGAGCAGCAGGCCGGTCGCGAGCCCCCACCAGATGCCGGGCAGGCCCCATCCGAACCGCAGCGCCAGCGCAGCCCCGAGCGGCAGGCCCACGACCCAGTAGCCCACGAAGTTGAACACGGCGGCGGGGCGCGTGTGCCCCATGCCCCGCAACACGCCGCAGCCGACCACCTGGACGCCGTCGAAGACCTGGAACGCCGCCGCGATCGGCAGCACGGCGGCGGCGGCCGCGATCGCGGTGGCGTCGCCCGTGTACAGGCGCGGCAGCAGCGCGCGCCCGAAGACGAACACGACGGCCGCCACGGCCATGACGCCGCCACCGAGGGCCATGGCGACCGTTGCAGCGTGTTGGGCCCCCGCGCGATCGCCCGCGCCGATCAGGTTGCCGACGCGCACGGCCGCGGCCTGCGAGATGCCGAGCGGCATCATGAACGAGAGCGCCGCGAGGTTGAGGGCGATCGTATGGGCCGCCAGCGCAACCGGATCGAGCAGCCCCGCGAGCAGGGTCGAGCCGCCGAAGGCCCAGATCTCGAGCGCGAGCTGGATCGAGACCGCAATGCCGACCCTCAGAATACGGGCGAGCTCGGCCCGCTCGAACAGGTATCGGCCGGGCTTCGACCAGGCTCCCACGTGCAGCTTGAAGCCCCATACCCACGCCATCAGCGCCAGCATGATGAAGATGCGCGTCGCCCCTGATGCGATCCCCGCCCCCACGAGCCCGAGCGCCGGCACCCCCAGCGCGCCGAAGATCAGCACGTAGTTCGCGGCGACGTTGAAGACGTTAGCGACGAGCATGATCCACATGCCGGGTCGTACGATCTCGCGCCCCTGCAGCCACTGGCGGACCGCCATGAAGACGAGGAAGCACGGCACCGACGGGATCTGTACGACCGAGTAGCGCTCGGCCTCTGCGGCGAGTTCAGGGGCCTGTCCGAGCAGGAGCAGCGCCTCCTCGGTGAAGTAGAGCGCCGCGCTCACGGGCACGCTCACGGCGATGCCGAGCAGCACGCCGCGCTGCATCGCCTCGGCCGCGAGGTCGGGCCGGCGAGCACCGTGGGCTTGACTCACCAGGGGATCGATCCCCCACACGACCCCTTGCGCCATCAGCAGCAGGCCGTGGATCCACGCGTTCGCGATGGCCGCGGCCGCGAGGGCATCGACGCTGACACGGCCCACCATCATCGTGTCGACGGTGCCGATCAGCATGCCGCCCACCTGCGCCGCCATGACGGGCATGGCGAGCCGGGCGAGGCGCCTGAGCTCGTCCCACACGATGGGCTCCGTCGGGCGTTGGGGGTGGAAGGGCGGCGGCGAACCATAGCCCGGCCGGCCGCGCTCGCTCGTGGGAAGAGACCGTGCGGCGGCGCCGGGCGCGTCGCGCAATGGGCGACACCGCTTGCGCGCGAAGGCGATACGATGGGGACGGGCGACCGAAGGGCACCGCGGATCGAGTGGGGCATCGGCGGGGCGCGAAGAGGGGGGCGAGGTGGATTGGCTGCCCGGCTGGGTCGAGGTACCGCGCTGGGCCCTCGAGGCGGGGTTCTTTGCCTATCTCGTCACGGGCATCGGCTACGTCGTGCTCGAACGCCGTCATCCGCGCACCACCCTCGTGTGGGTCCTCGCCATGGTGCTGATGCCCGTCGTCGGCCTGCTGCTCTACCTCGCCATTGGCCGACGCCCGGCCCGGCGCCACGCGCGTCGCGGCCGCGCCCGCATTCACGCCACGGCCCTCGCCGAAGCCCAGCGAACGCACCCGGGCCGGCTGCCGGCCGAGCTCGACAAGCGCCAGAGGGGGCTCGTGCGGCTGGCGCTCTCGAGCGGGCCCACGCCGCTGCGGCGCGCGCACGAGGTGCGGCTCATCCGAGCCGATGCCGCGGCGCATGCGCTGCTGCTCGAGCGCATCGAGACGGCCCGCGAGACGATCCACTTCGAGTTCTACATCTGGCGGGACGACGCGGCGGGGCGATCGGTCACCGAGGCGCTCACGCGGCGCGCGCGCGCCGGTGTGGGCGTGCGGGTGCTCTATGACCACCTGGGGAGCTTCGGGCTGCCGGCGTCGCACTTCGCCGAGCTCGTGAGCGCAGGCGGCGAGGTGCGGGCGTTCGCGCCGATCTTCGCGGCCTCGCTGCGCACCGCGCGCGCGAACTTTCGCAACCACCGCAAGATTGCGCTCTTCGACGGCGAGATCGGGATCCTCGGCGGCGCCAACATCGCGGACGAGTACCTCGGGGTCGGCCCGAAGTCGGACACCTGGGAAGACCTCGTCGTCCGGCTCGAAGGCCCGGCCGTGCGTGAGCTCGAGGTGGTCTTCGCGAGCGACTGGATCGACGCCGGCGGCGAGCTCGACGGCGAGGCCGACGCGCTCGTCGCTGCCGAGAGCGAGGTCGACCCGTGGGCGGGGGAGGGACCACTCGTGCAGATCATCCCGAGTGGTCCCGACGCTCGGCTCGCCGGCGCGATCTCGGCCCAGTTCACGGCCGCCATCGCGCAGGCCTTCGATCGCTGTTGGATCGCGACCCCGTATCTGATCCCCGACGACGCCCTGCGGCTCGCGCTCACGAGCGCGGCTCGAATGGGTGTCGACGTGCGGCTGCTCGTGCCCGCCGAAGGCGATCACGCCTGGGTTCGCTGGGCCTCGCTCAGCTATTACGACGAGCTCCTCGGCGCGGGTTGCAGAATCTTCGAATCGCCCCGCATGATCCACAGCAAGTATCTGTTGATCGACGACAACGTGGCGGCCGTCGGCTCGGCGAACATGGACATCCGCAGCTTTCATCTGAACTACGAGATCACGGCGATGTTCTACGACCCCGGCGTCAACGCCGAGCTGGCCCGCTGGTTCGAGCGCGATGCCCACGGCGCGCAGCCCGTCACCGAACCCGACCGGTCCGATCTGAGCGGCACCCAGCGCGGCCTCGAGGCCGTGGCGCGGGTGAGTTCGCCGCTGCTATGAACGCGCCGAAGGGCCGAACGGAAGCTCGCTCGTCGCAAGGGAGGAGCCGGAGGCATGCCGCTGCCCGATCTCGATGACCGCTTCGAGGTGTCCGAACCCATCGCCCAGGGCTTTCGCGAGCACGGCCACGCGGTCGTGCGCGGCCTCGCTTCACCCGAAGAGGTGGCGGCGTACCGTCCGGGGCTGCTGCGCGCCGCACCGAAGGGCCGCTACGACCACCGGCCTCTCGAGGAGCGCGATGTCTACGGTCGGGCGTTCGTGCAGATGTTCAACCTCTGGACCCACGACGACGAGGCGCGCGCCTTCGTGTTCGCGCGCCGCTTTGCGTCGGTCGCCGCCGCTCTGCTGGGCGTCGACGGGGTGCGCCTCTACCACGACCAGGCGCTCTTCAAGGAGCCGGGCGGGGGCTTCACGCCTTGGCACCAGGACCAGTTCTACTGGCCCCTCGACACCGACAAGACGATCACGATGTGGATGCCGCTCGTCGATGTCTCCGCCGAGATGGGCCCGATGCAGTTCGCATCGGGCTCGCACCGACGGGGGAGCCTGGGGGATCACGCGATCGGCGACGCCTCGGAGCGTGCGCTCGGTGACTGCGTGGCCGAGCAGGGCTTCGAGGTCGCCGACTACGGCGCATTCGCAGCGGGTGACGTCACGTTTCACAGCGGTTGGACGCTTCACCGTGCTCCAGGCAACCAGACGGATCGGATGCGAGAGGTGATGACGGTGATCTACTTCGCGGACGGCGCGCGCGTGACGCCGCTCGATCACGCGAGTCGTCGCTTCGACCGCGACGTCTGGCTGCCCGGCTGCGAGCCGGGCGAGCTGGCGGCGAGTCGCCTCAATCCGGTGCTGTTCTCGGTGTGAGGGCTGCCCGCGCTACTCGACCCCTGCGAGCTCGGCCATCATGCCAAAGAGCTCGATGGCGTTCGGCGCTTCGGCCGGGTCACCGAACTCGCGGTAGAGCGTCGAGACGTTCACCGCGAGGCGTTCGCGATCGAGCCAGCCGCTGAACGCGCCGAAGCCGATGTCGCGAATCGCATCGCGCACCGGCACACCGGCGTCGAAGCGCGCTCGCGCCTCGTCGCGCACCCAGACGAGGTAGTCGCGGACGCCATTCACGCCCGCCGCGTCTGTGAGCGGCCCGTGCCCGGGCACGATCGTCTTGGCATTCATCGCGAGGATTCGGTCGCACGCGTCGATCCAGTTCTGCACCGGGCCTTCCCAGATGATCGGGGTGCCCTCGATGAACAAGATGTCGCCCGTATAGACGACGCCGTCGTCGGGCGCTTCGACGAGCACGTCGCCCTTCGTGTGGGCGGGCCCCACCTCGATCAGCCGGACGCGCTTGTCGCCGACCTTGAGTTCGAGCTCGCCCGAGAACGTCTCATCGGGGGGCGAAAGCTCGATGTTTCGAAAGTCGAAGGGCGAGAAACACTGCTTGAAGAAGAGGCCGGCCGGGCCGAGCGCCTCCGCGTTCTCGAGGAACGCCGCGAGCGTGGCCGGCGGGAGCTCGCTCATCTCTTCGGCACTGGCCTTCGAGGCGACGACCCGGGCTTCGGGTAGCAGCTGGTTGCCGTAGCAGTGATCGCCGTTCGCATGCGTGTTCACGACGGTCTCGATCGACGCGGCGGCCGGACACGCGTCCCGCAGGCGGGCCAGCATGCGGTCGGTGTGGGGCAGATCGAAGAGGGTGTCGACGAGCAGAGACGCCTCGCCGTCGCTGATCAAGCCGGCGTTGCTGTAGCCCCAGGAACCATCGGGCTGCAGGTAGGCCCAGTTGCCCTGGCCGAGGTCTTCGAGAGTCGGGTCGCCGCCGCGGGTGTCCATGCTCGAGAGCATGGCACACCGGTCCCTTCACCCGCTCGCGCGGATCACGCGTGGAGGAAGGGGACGGTCGCGCAGGGACGCGCGCGCTAGAGCTGCTCGAAGGCCGACTTGCCGGCCTCGGCCTCCGCCCGACGCTGCTCGGCGTCAGCCTGCTGCTGCGCTTCGAGCTCGGCAATCGCGATCTGCCGATCGGTGTGCTCGATCCACTGGTTCGCGCTGGCGGCCAGGTTTTCGTCCTTGGCGGCTCGCCCAAAGGCGGCGCGGGCCGACTGGTAGCGCTTCTGGTTGAACTGGGTGATGCCGAGCAGCAGCTGGGCCCGGCCGGCGTCGTCGAGTTCGCCCTTCTGCACGGCCTTCTCGAGGGCCTGCTGAGCGGCCGGCCAGCGTTCGACCTGCAGGTGCACCTGGGCGAGGCGGACGTACAGGTCGCCACTGTCGGAGATCTCGGCGGCCTGCTCGAGGGGCTCGAGGCTCTCCTCGTACTCTCGGGCCGAGAGCAGGGCACTCGAGAGGAACTCGAGGTTCTTCTCGGTGGGCTCGATGATCTCGTCGTCGATGCCCTTGCTGATCACGAGCGAGGCCTGGTAGGGCAGATCGGCCGAATAGAGGCGCTGCGCCAGGCTCAGCAGCTCGCTCTCCTTGTCGAGCCAGCCCTCGGCGTAGGCCAGCTGCAGAACGGCCAGCGCCGTCTCCATCTCGCCGAGCTCGGTGTAGCCGAACGCGAGCTGCGTGTAGTAGCGCTTCTTGGGAAAGTAGCTCGCGAGCACCTTCAAGAGCTCGAGGCTCTCCATGAAGTTGCCGAGCTGGAACTCGGTCATCAGGTTGACTGCGAGGAAGCGCTCTTTCGGCTCCTCCGTCGACATGGCCACGGACTTGCGGGCGTAGGGCAGCGCCTTCGCGAACTGTTCGGTGGCCATATACGCCGCGGCCAGCCTGAAGTTGGCGTCGGCGCCGGGCTCCTCCTCCTGGTCGTACCAGTCCTGAAGCACGACGATCGCGTCATCCATGCGGTCTTCGGCCATGTAGAGCTGACCGAGCGCGAATTTGACCTGTTGTGTCGTCGAGAAGGGCAGCGCGTTCTGCTTGAGCGCGCGCTCCATCGCCTTCGTTGCCCTGCCGTAGTCTTCCTTCTGGGCGTACATGAAGCCCATGAACTGATAGACCATGGCGCGATCGTGCTTCTTCAGGCTCTTGCGCTTCGCAAGAGAGATCAGCACGTCGAGGGCGCTGTCGAAGTCTTCCTCTTCGGCGTACTCGTAGAACTTCGCCAACTTCTTCATCGTCGTCGGCTGCATCGTGTACGTCTTCTCTTTCTTCCGCTTCTTTTTCGGCGCGGCGTCGTCCTGGGCCAGCGCGGCGAGCGGAAGGGTGCAGACGAAAGCCACCATCGTGAGGAGGGCGGCGATGCGGCGGAATGAGTGAGTCGACTTCATGGATGCGATGGACATGGGGAGTCCTCCGAACGTTCTTTCCTACTTCTCGAGCTCGAACGGCATGCGCACGCGAACGCCCGATCGCTCGACGGCCTGGCCGTCTTCGACCTTGGGCTTGTACTTCCACTTGCGAATGGCGCGCAGGGCCGCGCGATCGAAGATCTTCGAGGGCTGCGAGTCGAGGACGATGGCGTCCTTCACTGTCCCGTCAACGGCGATGGTGAACTCGACGATCACGTAGCCCTCGATGCCACGCTCCTGGGCGCGAGCGGGGTACTGCGGGAGCACGCGCACCATCGGCGCGACGTCGCTGTCGGCGGTGGCGAGGCCGCCCATGCCCGTGCCGAGGCTGACACCCGTGTCGATGCCCGACGCCGCGATCGACATGGTCTCGCCCGCTGCGTCGTCCGGCGTCGAGAAATCGAGCTGCGGGGGCGGCGGCGGCTCTTCCTTCTTGGGCTTGTCGGGGAGCTTGCGCTCTTTCTCCTGAAGCGTCGATTCTCGCTTGATTCGGACGAACTCGATCGACTTGTTCTTGCGCTTTTCGCCGACGCTCGGATCCTGCGAGATCAGCGACTGCATGAGAAAGAACAGCCCCATGGTGATGCCCATGGCGAGCAGGAAAGCGCTGACGCTGCGGATGGCCATTCTGGAGCGCTACTCCGTTTGGGTCGCGGCGAGCGACACGTTCTCGACGCCGGCCAGCCGTGCCGCATCCATCACCTTGACCAGAAGCCCGTTCTTCGAGTTCTTGTCTGCCTGGACGACGACCGCACCCTCGGGATTCTCCGCTCGGAGCCGCTCGATGTTGGCCCGCACCGAGCGTACGTCGACCTGGCGACGGTCGATCCAGACCTGATTGTTCTCGGTAATGGCGACGAGAATGTTGCCGCGCTCCTTCACCTCGGCGGTCGAGGCGTCGGGGCGGTTCACGTCGATGCCGGCCTCTTTCACGAAGCTGGCGGTCACGATGAAGAAGATGAGCATGATGAAGACGACATCGAGCATCGGGGTGATGTCGATCTCGCTCTCTTCCTGCTCTCGCGTTCGTCTACGGCGCATGTTCGTCCCTGACTCTCGCTCACTCGAAGTGAGCCGCATTCGGTTCGAAGGGGCTTACCTGTGGATCAGGTGCTCGCTGAGCTGATCGGTCTGTTTGTTCGCATAGCGTTTGAGCTGGACCGAGAAGTAGAGGCCGGAGAGGGCCGCGAGAAGACCCGACATCGTCGGGATCGTGGCCTTCGAGACACCCGACGCCATGGCGCGCGGGTTGCTGTTGCCCGCGGCCGCCATCACGTCGAAGACCTCGATCATCCCCGTCACCGTGCCGAGCAGCCCCAGCAGCGGACACACGGCCACGAGGGTCGCGATCATCGGCAGACTGCGATTCACGTTGATCGAGGTCTCCGAGATGTACAGATCCCGGATCTGATGCGCGCCCCAGCTGGTCTGATCCTCTCGAGCGTTCCACTTCTCGAGCACCACCTTCAGCTCCTTCGGGAGCTGAAGGCGGTAGTACCAGGTGCGCTCGAGGATCAGCGTCCACATGGCCAGCGTGACGGCGAAGATGAGCTTCAGCACGTCGCCGCCCGCAGTCATGAAGTCGCCGATGGGCTCGAGAATCATGTCCATGGTCGCTGTCTCCGCTCCCCGTCTCAGCCTTCGACCGGCCGAGGCGTCGCGGGCACTTCGGCCTCGGACTGCTGGGCGATCAGGCCCGTGGTCTGCTCCTCGAGGACGTTGGTCACGCCCGTCGACAGGCTCGACACGACGCTGTGCATCAGCACCAGCGGGATCGCCGCGTACAGGCCGAGCATCGTCGTGACCAGGGCCTCAGAGATACCACCCGCCATCATCTTCGGATCACCGGTGCCGTACAGCGTGATGATCTGGAAGGTGTTGATCATGCCGGTGACCGTACCGAGCAGGCCGAGCAGCGGGGCGACCGCCGAAACGACCTTGATGAGCCACAGGAAGCGCTCGAGGCTGGCCGTCTCGCGCAACAGGCCCTCTTCGAGCTTCAGCTCGAGGGTCTCGGTGTCGACGTTGCGGTTGTCGGCGTAGACCTGGAGCAGTCGACCGAGCGGGTTGCCCTTGTTCGGCGTCGACGTCTTCTTCTGCGCGGCGACCTTCCGGCTGACGATGAAGATCATGACCGTCCGCACCACCGCCAGCAGGAAGGTCAAGCTGCCGAGGATGATGATGATCATGCCGACCACGCCGCCGAACTCGAGGCGTTCGCGGAACGTCGGCGTATCGACGAGCAGCGAGAGGATCGTGCCGCGCGAGGGGTCGACGGCGAACTCGGCGAAGCCCGTGGTCGTGGCGACGAAGGGCCCGATGGTGTCGACGTACTTCGCGGCCGGCTGGCGACCGATCTCGGCGAGTCGCTGCACCTGGTCCTGCCAGGTCAGGTACTTGCCGTCGGCGACGGCGTTGAACGCGCCGATGCGGACGACCTCGAGCTCGGATTCCTCGCCCGACGAGAGCACGACCGGCGCGTTGTAGCGCACGACCTTGCTCTGCTCGGTCATCTCCTGCTGCAGCGCGTACCAGAGACCTTCGAGGTCTTCGAGCTGGGGCAGCTTCTTGCTCTGTCCGAGTCGGTCGAGGAAGGCCTGCCGGTCGGGGAACTCCGAGCTGATGATCGAGTTCTCGACCTGGCTCTTGGTATCACCCGCGACCTGCCGCACGACGCCGAAGAGTTCGCCGAGGCTGCCGAGCTTCTCTTGCAGGGCCTTCTCCTGCTCGGCGATGCGCACCTCGTTGGCGGCGAAGAGGTCCTCGAGCTCGGCGCTGCGGTCCTCTTCCTTGGCCTGGGTCGCGAGCGCCTGCTGCAAGAGCTGCTTCTGGTTGGCGCGGTCGGCCTTGAACTCGGCCTCACGCTGACGATTGGCGGCGCGCTCGGCGCGCCAGCCTTCCTTCACCTTCGCGAGCAGCTCGTCGAGGGTGAGCTTCTGATCGGCCTGGGCGAAGACGACGGCCGTGGGCGCGAGCGCGACCATGACCGCGGCCAGCAGGGCCACGATGAGCTGGGTGGAGCGGGACATCAGTTCGCCTCCTCGGGGGCCAGGATCGGCAGGCGGACGAGGTCGGGCGCGGCCTGCTTGCGGGCGATGCGGATGCCCTTGCGGATCGTGTCTCGTGCGTCGGCGTCGAGCGGCACCCAGTCACCCTGGCGCTGATCCCACGCGCGCACATCGCTGCCGTCCAGCGCGCTGTAGATCAGCGCAATGCGGCCGACGCGGAGCAGGTCGCCGGTGCGGGTCTCGCCGTCGATCACGACGTCGCCGTTGTAGGCCTCGATCGTGCGGCCGTACTCGTTCTCGATCTGATAGGCCTCGGTGATGCGGCGATACTTCTCGCTGTCCGCGACGTCGGCGCGATCCATCAGGTCGCGCAGTTCGGCGATTCGGTCGCGGCGCTCGGTGAGCAGCATGGGCACGTCGGCATCGACGAAGGCTTCGAGTGCGTCGATCATGCGCAGCATCAGCGGCGTCATCTCACGCCCGATGACCGTGACCTCACCGATCTGATTGTCGAGCGAGGTGAGCTCGGCTTCCTGCGCGGCGATCAGCTTCTCGAGCTGCGCGTTGTAGACACGCAACGACTCGATCTGCTCGAGGCTCGCTCGGTACGAGCTCGCCATGTCGTCGGTGGCATCGGCGATCTGATCGATGCGCTTCTGGGACGCGAGGGAGCCGGCGTTGCCCTCGGCGTTGGTCGTAATCGCGGAGTCGAGCGTCTGCGACTGCGCCGCGACGGGCTCGGCCACGAGTGCGACCGAGGCGACGGTGGCCCCGGCGGCAAGTGCGAGCGCTCCGACGCCGGCGGCGATGCCGGTGCGGCCGCGCTGTCCGAAGACGTGAATCAAGGCTTTCAACGGTTCCCCCGTTCTCAATAGCGAACGATCCACACTCCCATGTGTTGAGGCATGGGCTCGGCAGATCCGGGTCGAAATGAAATCGTCACCACCGGCCGAACGGCCGCGGCACGCTTTCCCCGCCCCATTGCTAGCCAATGGTCGGTCGCCGCGCACCTGCGAGTGGTTCGCTCGCGCAGCTTCCGACGCGCCCCGGGGCGAGGGCGCGGGGACCCGCTCGCGCGTTCGAGCGCAGCGAGGCCAACGATCGAACGTCTGCTCGATGACGCGGACATCGCTTGCCGAGACCGGTTGGCCAAGTGCCCCGAGCGTGCGCGGTCGCTCGCGCCGCGCCGCGCTGCGGCACGACCCGGGCACCGCGCATGCGGTGTCCCGACCGTCGCCGAATCTCGGGCGGCCCCGCGCCGTGCGCGACGTCGGTGAATGAAGCAGTGCGTCGAACATGCGTCGGAATGCGGCCAGCTGGGGTGGATGATGCGGTCGGACACGGATCCGGCCGGAATGCAGACAATGCGTTGCCCGATCCCCTCGCATGTTGAACGCAAGGCGGATGAGATGCGGCTCGGAGGTCCCCGCAGGCTCAACTGATTTCGCCGTTTGACGATGAGAAAAGCCCGGATGCACATCGGGATGTGTGCGCCGGAGCCACTTCGACCTGGAGATTTTCGTGACCGCAGCCGTTCCCGCTCGCCCGACCTCGACCCCCACGCCGACCCCGACGCCCGCCTCGAAGATCGACCGTGCGCCCAACGCGGGCACCATCCACGAGGCCGGACACTCGGTGGTCTGCTTCCTCCTCTACGGGGAACACGTCGTGAAGGGACTCGAGCTCATGGACGAAGCGCAGCCGGGGATCCCGACCTACTCGCTCATGCCGGTGCCGATCTCGTGCCGACCGCCGGCGGGTGTCCCGCGGCGCGGCACGCCGGCCCCGGTCTCGATCGACGGCATCGTCGACGCCTACGGTGTGATGACCTACGCCGGACTCGCTGCGGAGAGCCTCTACGCAGCCCAGGGCGAGGCGCGTCGCGCGCGGCCTGCGCCGCCCGATCTCGAGATGGAGCCCGCGTTCGTGCGGGATCGTGCGGTGGCGGACCGCCTCGAGCTGCAGCGCCTGGCCGGCCTGGTCGGGGCCGACCGACAGGCGACGCACTTCTACCGCGAGTATTGGGAGGAGGCGCTGCGCCTGCTGCGGGCGAACTGGGAAGCGGTCGACGAGCTGTCGCAGCTGCTCGCCGAGCACCGCAGCCTGAATGGCGAGCGCGTCGATGAGCTGCTGCGCCAGCACTGCCCACTCTGAGCCCACCCGAAGCAGGGCGACGCGCGCGCCAGGCTGAGCCGGTCTCGGCGCACCGAGTCGGCACGCCCATCGGCTTTCGCTGACCCGTGGGCGGATCGGGTCTGATTCACATTCCGCGAAACTGCACTGAGCGGCGTTTCAGCGACGGAGCATCGATTCACGGCGGTTTCACGCCCGTGAGCGGGGTGCTTCGCGACAGCCGGGGTGCGACTCTCGTGCGGCCGCGCCACGGCCCCCGGGGCAGGACCCGCTTTGGACCCGTCACGAGCGGCGGTTCGCCTGGCACGGGTGGCCGGGCGGCAAGAGCGCGTCCGAGGATCGAGGGGTGAGGGTGTGAGCGAGCGTTTTCCGTTTCCGAGTCTCCCGAGCGGCTGGTACGCCGTCGCGACGAGCGCCGAGGTCAAGCCGGGTCAGCTGATCTCGCGGCCGTACTTCGAGAGCGATCTCGTCATCTTCCGCACCGAGTCGGGCGTTCTGCGCGTCGTCGACGCCTTCTGTCCGCACATGGGCGCGAACCTCGGCAAGATCGGCGAGGTCAAGGGCGAGTCGCTGCGCTGCGGCTTCCACGGCTTCCAGTTCGACACCGAAGGACGCTGCACCGCAACGCCCTACGACGGCCCGCCGCCCGTGCGCGCGCGGCTCGATCGGTGGACCGTCCGCGAGATCGGCGGTTTCGTCATGGTCTGGTACGACGCGCTCGGGCGGGAGCCCGAGTGGGAGATCCCGCCGCTCGAGACCGAAGGCTGGAGCGGACTCACCTGGAAGGAGTACGCGCTCGCGACGCATCCCCAGGAGACGACCGAGAACAGTGTCGACTTCGGGCACTTCACCCAGGTGCACGGCTTCGACAACGGCCGGATCGTGCGCGAGGCCGAGACCGAGGGCCCCCACCTGAACACGCGGTACGGCGTGCAGCGCTTCATGCCGTGGTTCAACCTGAGCTTCATGCCGAAGTTCGTGCTCGAGGTCGAGTACGACGTGCAGGTCTGGGGCCTGGGTTACTCCCAGGTGAACGTCGACCTGCCGCAGTTCGGCGCCGAGCTTCGGTTCTTCGTGATGCCCGTGCCGAAGGACGGTGGCCACATCGACCTGCGCCTCGGGGCGTCGATCAAGAAGAAGTTCGGACCGCTGAACAATGTGATCCGCAACATCACGCACTGGTTCCTATGCCTCGAGGTGACCCAGGACATCGACGTCTGGGAGCACAAGATCTACAAAGAGCAGCCCGCGCTCGCCGTGGGCGACGGACCGGTCGCGACCTATCGCAAGTGGGCGAAGCAGTTCTATCCGGCGACCGGCGAACCGGCACGGCTGCCGCGCCCTGAGCCTCGGGCCGTGGTGTCCGCCGCCGTCTGACGCCGGCTGGCGCCGTCTGAAGCAACCAAGCTGAGCGCTCTGCGCCCGCTGAACCGACACCGAGGCCGCTGGCCCATGCGTCGCCCGCGGCGCGCTGCGCCTTTCCCGGCACGACGGTCGCGGCTAATCTGCCGCTTCCACCCACTGCGCCCAGCCTTTCACTGATCGCCCCCGAGGCCGCTCCACGCGACGCTCGGGCGGGGGCCCTCCCATGCCGGTGCGCGATGCGTCGCTCGATGCTGGCACCGCCGGCGCCGCGCCCGATGCGGCCGGTGAGGGCAGGCAGACGGCCGTGCCCCATGGTGCGCGGGAAGCCCCGCAGCAGACGCCCGGTATCCTGCAGCTCGCCTGGCCCGCGGTCGTGGGCAACCTGCTGTACTCGACCGTCTCGCTCGTCGACATCAAGATCGTCGGTTCGCTCGGCCCGTCGGCCGTCGCCGCGGTCACCACCGGCAACCGCATCTTCTTCGTGCTGCAGGCGGTGATCATGGCGACCTCGGCCGGCACGACCGCGATGGTCGCGCGCGCGTGGGGCGCGCAGGACTACGCCGAGGCCGAACGCGTCACGAAGGCGTCGCTCGCCCTCGGCGCGGCGATGGGGCTCGTGCTGTCGCTGCCCGGGTTGCTCTTCTCGCACCCCCTCGCGTCGATCTTCAAGCTCGATGCGATGACGGTCGACGCGGCGGCCGACTTCATCTTCTACCTGAGCCTCTTCAACGTGAGCTTCGCGGTCTCGATGATCCTGGGCACCGCGGTGCGCGCCGCAGGCGACACGATCACGCCGCTCTTCCTCGGCGCGGCCGCGAACATCGTGAACGTCGTCCTGGTCTACACCCTCGTGTACGGCATGTTCGGGGCGCCGGCGCTCGGCGTGAAGGGGGCCGCGATTGCGACCGGTTCTGCGTTCACGTTCGGTGCGCTGCTCTCGCTGCTCTTCTGGTGGCAGGGCTGGCTCAAGATCGGGACCCGGGCGAAGGGCAGCCTGACGCGCGCGCGCATGCGGCAGCTGTTCCATATCGGCTACCCGGCGGCGCTCGAGTCGGGCGCGGTGCAGATCGGCTTCATCCTCTTTCTGTGGATCGTGTCGTTCTATGGCACCGCGCCCTACGCCGCGTACGGCATCGGGGTGCAGATCCTCTCGTTCTCGTTCGTCGTGGGCTTCGGCTTCTCGATCGCGGCCTCGACCCACGTGGGGCAGCGCCTCGGCGCCCAGGATCCCGCCGGTGCCATGCGCAGCGGCTGGCGCGCGATGTCGTTCTCGATCGGCATCATGATCGTGCTGGGCGGCACCATCGTCGTGTTCGCCGAGCAGATCGCGCGTTTCATGATCGCGGACGAAGAGGTCGTGCGGCTGACGGTGGTCTTCATCTACATCCTCGGCGCGATGCAGCCGCTGATGGCGATCGAGTTCACCCTCGGTGGAGCCCTGCGCGGCGCGGGCGACACGCGCTTTCCGCTGGTCACGACGATCACGGGCCTGCTCATCGTGCGGGGTGTGACGGCCGGGTTCTTCGCCTGGATGGGACTGCCCGTCGAGTGGATCTTCGGTGCGCTGATCGTCGACTACATCGTCAAGGGCACGATGCTCGTGACCCGCTTCCGAGGCGGTCGCTGGACGAGTATCCAGATCGGGCAGGGCGCTGCGGGCGACGCGGCCGACTGAGTCGGGCGAGGTCGAACGGCGTGCGGCGTGGGGCGACGTCGCGTGGCGGCTACTTGAGCCCGCACTCCTTCATGCGCCGATACGTGAAGTCGCGCAGCCCGCGTTCGACTCCGAGCGCCCCTTCGACCCATTCGGAGCCGTCGAAACCGTAGAGCCGGGTCATCGGCACCTGCAGCCCCCCGGTCTCGTACTGGCTCTCGATCGCGAGCCACTCGCTGCAGGGAATCGAAGCGATCTCGATGGTGGTGTCGAGGCTGCGCGATCCGTTCTCGTCATACTTGTCGATCAAGCGGCGGCGCACGGCATCGTGCCAGCTGCGCGAGCCGGCGACCTGGGTATCGCGCACCGGTGATTCACTGCTCGTGCCGCCGGGAAGACCTTCGCGCGTACCACCGGGCCGACCACTCGAGCCGGGCGGCCGAGGCGGCGGCCCCGCGGTGCGGCCCGGCGGAGGCGGCGGCCGCGCTGTCTCCGCGCTGTCGCCGGCGTCGGGCGAGCCCTCCGGCTCGTCGGCTGCGTTCGCCTTGGCGGCCAGATCGGCGTGCAGCGTCAGCCGGTCGTCCGAGCCGACCTCGATCTCGGCGCGCCACGCCTCCCGCCCGCCGTGCTCGATCGCGATCTCGTGCGAGCCAGGCTGCAGGATGTGCGCACCCGGCCCCGTGCTGCCGACGTCCTCGCCGTCGATGCGCACGCGATCACCGGTCACGTCCGAGCGCAGCACGAGCGCGAGCGTGCGCGTGCACTCGGGCGCGACGAGCTCGATGTCGGCGTCGGTCTCGACGCGGATCGTGTTGTGTCGGCTGGCGTCGCAGGCCAGCGCCGAGAGCCAGACCGAGTACTGGCCCGGCGCCAGCTCGACCGGGTCGGACGAGACGATGCCCGCTCGCACGACACGCGTGCCCTCCGCGTCGAGCACGGTGAAGCGGGCGGCCGTGGGGGATTCGGCAAAGACGAGTCGCCCAGGCGGGTCGCCCTGGGCGACGGCGGCGAGCGGTGATGCGTCGGTCGCGTCGCTCGGGGCTCGCATCAGCCAGTACACGAGGCCGATCAGCAGCGCGGCGACGAACCCCCCGATGCCGAGCCAGACCGGCCAGCCCTGGCGCGGAGCGGGTTGCACGGCCTCGATGCGCGGCGAGGGCAGCGAGTCGGGCGGCACGTCGAGGGCGAGGGCGAGCCGCTCGGTGAGCTGCTGCAGCTCGGCGACACGCGCGGCGACGAAGCCGGGATCTTCGCTGGTGACCGCGCGCGACTCGATGTGCGCACGGAGCGCCCAGTAGGCCGCCTGCAGCTCGGCCTCGCTGGCGGCGCCCGACAGGCCGAGCACCAGGCGGGCCTGAGCGGCATCGGAATCGTGCGGTGAGGACGCCATCGCGCCGCATTCTATCCCCGCTCCTGGATCGCCGCCGCGGGGCGGACCGGTCGCGGGCCGAACCCGTGGCCTGGACTACCTTCCCGCCGCGCGTATTCCCGCGCCGAGACGAGGATCTGCATTGGCCGAACGTGCATCGACCGCCGCGATCTGTCCGCACTGCGGCGCGGAGAACGCGGTGACCGACCCGCGCAGTCGAGCGCCCCTCGACTGTCAGGCCTGCGGCCACTCGTTCCTGCCGAGCGATGCTCCGCTGGCCGTCGTCGGCCAAACCCGCGCGGCGGATGAAGAGGCTGGGCCGGTGCTCCCCGGGCAGCCCGAGCCCCTGCGCGAGCTCGCCGGACCCGGGCTGCGCGCCACCGGCGGCACGACCGACGTGCCCCTCAGCTGGACCGGTCTCGCGGCCTTCGCCCTGACCGCCGTGTTCTACCTCGCCGTCGTGCGCCCGCTTGCCGACACGCCTTTCGGACAGCTGCTCGGCGCCCGCGGCTGGGTCCCCTACGTCGTGAGCTTCCTGTCGTTTTGGGCAGCGGCCATGCTCGTCGCGAAGGCGGTCGTGCTGAGCCGCCAGCGCAGCGCCCTCGGCCTCGACCTGCTGCCACGGGGCATCGGTGACCCGATCACGCCCGAGAACGCGCCCGCCTTCCTCAGCTACCTGCGCACGCTGCCCGACGAGCAGCGCCGTGGCTACCTGGTCGGGCGCATTGCGCGCGCGCTCGAGCACTACGCCGCGCGCGAGAGCGCCGAAGAAGTGGTCGAGCAGCTCGCCGCCCAGGCGCAGAACGACGAGAACGCCGTCGAGTCGAGCTACACGATGCTGCGCGTCTTCATCTGGGCGGTGCCGATCCTCGGCTTCATTGGCACCGTGCTCGGCATCGGTGCCTCCGTGGCGGGCTTCTCCGACTCGGTCGCGGCCGCCGGCGATCTCGACGTCATGAAGGAGTCGATCGGCTCGGTCACGAGCGGCCTGGGGATCGCGTTCGACACGACCCTGCTCGCGCTCGTCATGAGTCTCTTCATCATGTTTCCGACGAGCTCTCTGCAAAAGGCCGAAGAGGATTATCTCGCGGCGATCGACGACTACTGCGCGCGTCACCTCGTGCGCCGGCTGGGTGAGGCACAGCCCCGCGGCGACGTCGATGACGCGACGATCGATCGCGTCGCCGATCGCGTGGCCGAGAAGCTCCTCTCCGCGCTCGAGCGGCGGCGCTAGCCGAGGGGCGCGGGCGTGGCGCGCAGGCGACGCGAAGGCCTCGAGGTCTCGCTCTTTCCGTTCCTCTCCGTCCTGGCGTGCGTGATCGGTGCGCTGACGCTGATCCTCGCATCGATGGCGGTGAGCCAGGTCGGCAGCAGCGCGCTCGCAGGGGTCCGGCTGGGCGAGCGCATCGACCGTGCGCAGCAGGCGCTCGTCGAAGCAAAGCAGGAGCTCGAGGACCTCGACGAGCAGCTCGACACGGTGCAGGCGAGCGAGGCCGACCAGGACGAGCTCTTCGCGCGCCTCGATGGTGCGGGGCTGAGCCCCGAGATCTCGCTCGAAGAGCTCGAGCGACTGGTCGACGAGCGGCGCGCGTCTGCGGCCAGTGCGCGCGTCGTCGCCCGGCGCGACCGATTGCAGGCCAAGCGCGCGAGCCTCGAGGCGCAGACCCAGGGCCTGCGGGCCGACGTCGATGCGCGCGACAAGGCCAAGCGCGATCTGAGCATGCGCATCGCGCCGGCCGGCGTCGGCCCGGCCTACCGCCCGTACTTCGCGGAGTGCACGGCTGGCTACGTCGAAGTGCACACCACGCGCAGCGACTTCACATACCGCGTACCGACCGAAGATCTGCTGCGCGGCGCCGACTTTCAGCGATTTCTGCGCCGCATTCGAGTGCTCCGCAACACCAAGCTGGTCTTTCTGATCCGACCGGACGGCATCGAGACCTTCAACAAGGCCGCCGTCGCAGCCTCTCGCCTCGACGTGCCCTTCGCGAAGCTGCCTCTGCCGGGTGACGGCGAGCTCGACTTCAGCCTGTTCGACGTGCCCGACTCGGAGCTCGGCAGCTGATGGCGCGGGCTGCGCGAAGGCGGGCAGACGCCCAGAGCATCGACTCGCTGCTCGATACGATGGCGAACGTCGTCGGCATTCTGGTCGTGCTCGTCGCAGTGACGCAGCTCTCGCTCGGCGACGCCGTCGAACGCATTCGCGCGACCGCCGGGGAGCGCGCAGCGGCGACCCCGAACGATCTCGCCGAGCTGGTCGGCGAACGCGACGACGTGCGGGCCGACATCGAGATGGCGCGGTCGGAGCTCGAGCGATTCAAGGCCGAACAGACCGCGGGCCTGCGTCTGGCCGATGCGCGCCCGCTGCTCGACGAGTTCGAGTCGCTGCCGGGGCCGAGCGCCTCTGCGGGCGACCAGCCGAGCCTCGAGGCTCGCGAGCAGCTGAAGGTCGAGGTGGCGCGCCTCGAGGGCGAGGTGAAGCGCGCCGAGGGCGAGCGCGAGAAGCTGCTGGCGATCCTGGCCGAACCCGCCGCCGCGGGCGAGCCGATCACGATCCGACTCCCCGATCCGAGACCCGTGCCCGCGGGCCTCGAGCGCGTGTTCTTCTTCTGCCGTGGGGGCGAGGTGCACGTGCTCGACCTCGACGATCTCGGTGACGTCCTGATCGCCGGCATGCGAGACGCGACGGGGTCTGTGCGCGAGAACATGCTGATCGAGCGCTCCGACGTGCCGTGGATCGTGAACCACTTCAAGAAGGAGCAGATCGGCGA
Organism: Myxococcota bacterium; assembly: GCA_965250285.1. GTDB lineage: Bacteria > Myxococcota_A > UBA9160 > UBA9160 > UBA4427 > CAYYSY01. The sequence goes on along the minus strand of OZ252299.1, from coordinate 1,802,233 downwards.
CCAGGGGTACCGCTGGATCTTCGACGATTCGCTCAATGCCGAGCTGGTGCCGACGGGCGACATTGCTCCGGGCGAGACCGAGGCCGAACTCGGCCCAAACAGCCGGTTCGCGGCGGCGCTCGACGCGCTGAATCCACGCCGGCAGTACGTGCGTTTCTTCGTCTGGCCCGACAGCTTCGACGTCTACCTCGCAGCTCGTCGCATGGCTGAGCAGCGCGGGCTGCGGATCGGTTGGAAGGAGGTTTCGGGCGACCGCAATCTGCGATTCAACGTCTTCGATCGAGGTGACCCGAGGCAGAACCTCCTCGACTGAATCGACCGGCTACCTGACCCGCGCAGTCGCCTCCGCTCCCTCACCCCGTGGTGGTACGTTCGGGCTCCGCGCGCGGCCCTCTCGCTTCAACCGCATCTCTCTCGCCCCCGAACCGCTCAAGCGCATCACGGAGCTCGCCATGGAATTCAATCTCGCCGACCTCTTCGAGCAGGCTGCTGACGAGTGGCCCGACCGCGAGTACCTCGTCGCCGAAGGGCAGCGCCGCACCTACGGCGAGATGGAGGCGAGGGCGAACCAGCTCGCCCACCACCTCGCGAAGAACGGCGTCGGGCCCGGCGATCACGTCGGCATCTATGGCTTCAACAGCGTCGAGTGGGTCGAGACGCTGTGGGCGGTGTTCAAGCTGCGCGCGGTCTGGGTGAACATCAACTACCGCTACGTCGAAGAAGAGCTCGCGTACATCTTCGACAACGCCGACCTCAAGGCGCTGGTGTACGAGCGCGCCTTCGCGCCGCGAATTCTCGCGGTGCGTGACACGATGCCGAAGCTCGGGCACTGCGTGGAGATCGACGACGGGAGCGACGTCGACTCGAACACCCTCGATGCCGTGGCCTACGAAGCGGCGCTCGGCGCCGAGTCGACCGAGCGTGACTTCGAGCCGCGCTCGCCCGACGATCGCTACATCCTGTACACCGGCGGCACCACCGGCATGCCGAAGGGCGTCGTGTGGCGCCAGGAGGACGTGTTCTTCGCGCTCGGCGGAGGCAACGATCCTGCGACCGGCAAGCGGGCCGAGACCCCCTTCGAGATGATCGAACGTGGCCGCGCCGAGCCGAACCAGGGCGTCATGCTCGCGATCGCCCCCCTGATGCACGGCGCGACCCAATGGTGCGTCATGAGCAGCGCCTTCGTGGGGCGGAAGGTCGTGCTGGTTCGACGCTTCGAGCCCGAACAGGTCTGGCAGCTCGTACAGGACGAACGCATCGGCACGATCATGATCACGGGCGATGCGATGGGGCGACCGATGGTCGAAGCGCTCGACGCGAACGCCGGGCGCTGGGACGTGGCGTCGCTCTTCGTCCTGACCAGCAGCGCGGCCGTCTTCTCGCCCGTGGTGAAGGACGCCTTCTTCGAGCACTTCCCGAACCTGATCATCATCGACTCGATCGGGTCGAGCGAGACGGGCAACCAGGGCATGGCGCTGATCACGAAGGGGAACACCGCGATGGTCGGCGGCGGCCCGACGGTGGCAGCCGGTCCGGGCACGCTGGTGATCGACCCCGACACCGGCGAGCGCATCGAGGCGGGGAGCGACGTGATCGGGAAGGTGGCGCGCACGGGCGACATCCCGCTCGAGTACTACAAGGATGCGAAGAAGACGGCCGAGACGTTCGTGACGTTCGACGGCGTGCGCTACTCGATGCCCGGAGACTTCGCGCGTGTCGAGGCCGATGGCTCGGTGACGATGCTCGGACGCGGCTCGGTCTCGATCAACTCGGGCGGCGAGAAGATCTTCCCCGAAGAGGTCGAGCAGGCGGTGAAGTCCCATCCCGACGTGTACGACTGCGTGGTCGTCGGTGTGCCCGACGAACGATGGGGCAGCCGGGTGACGGCCGTGATCGAAACGCGCGCCGGCGCTGCGCCGAGCCTCGACGCCGTGCAGGCGCACTGCCGAACGAAGATCGCCGGCTACAAGGTGCCGCGCGAGCTGCACGCGGTGGGCTCGATCGAGCGCGCGCCGAGCGGCAAGCCCGACTACCGCTGGGCGAAGCGCGTGGCGACGGGTGAGATCACGGCCTGAGTTCCAGCACAGCGTTTGATTGTCGGCGTGACTGCCCGGAAATGGGTCGCTTTTCGCCCCGCTGCGCCGACCCGCCTCGCGGTGGGTCGAAGCCGTCCCCGGTGACTCGAAGATTTCGTTGGAATGGGCGTCGCCGTCCCGTATAAGTGGGAATCCTGCGGCTTCTCACTGGACGGAACGGAGTCGGTATGACCCATCCGGTCGTCGATGAAGAGCTGGACCTGCTCGAGCGGGTGACGGATCAGCTGCGTGAGCGCGGGCCGGAGAAGAGCGCGCGCGAAGAGCCGATCGTTCAGGAGCTCGAGCGCATCCGCGCGCAGATCCTCTCGGGCAGCGACAACAAGGATCTGTCGGCTCTCACCGAGCAGTATCACAACCAGTCGGCGATCCTGAATCAGCTGCGTCGCAGCGCGGGTGGGCCGAGCGTCGATCCGCGCTCGCCGTACTTCGCCCACTTGCGACTTGCCGAAGATGGTCGTGAGCGCGACCTGTGCCTCGGCCACGCGACCTGCATCGAGAAGGGGCTGCGCATCGTCGATTGGCGGGACGCACCCATCTCGAAGATTTTCTACTCGTACCGCCAGGGCGACGAGTACGACGAAGAGATCGCCGGGCGCGAGCGCATCGGCGAGGTCGTCGCGCGCCGGATGGTCCGCATTCGCGACGGCGCGCTCGACCGCGTCCAGTCGCCCGAGGGCGACTTCGTCGCCGACCCGGGCGAGCCCGACGGCTGGCGCATCGAGCGCACCGAGGCCCCGCGACTGCACGGCGGCGAGGGCGCCGCGTTTCACTTCCATGAGGCCGACTCGGCGAGGGATCGCCGCTTTGGCTCGGCACCGGGCGGCGACACGGTGCGCGCTGACAAACGACTGCCCGAGATCACCGGTCTGATCGACCCGGATCAGTTCGAGTTGATCTCGCGGCCCCGCGCGGGCTTCGTGGTCATTCGAGGGGCCGCCGGTTCGGGGAAGACCACCGTCGCCTTGCACCGCGTCGCGTATCTCGCCTTCGAAGATCCGGCGCTCGACGGCCCCGACACGCTGGTGGTGGTCTTCTCACGGGCGCTGCAGCGCTTCGTCGAGCGGGTGCTCCCGTCGCTCGGGCTCGATCGGGTCAGCGTCGAGTCGTACCGAGGCTGGGTCGGAGACGAACGCCAGCGGCACTTTCCGAGCCTCCCGACACGGCAGCGTGAGACGACGCCTTCGCTGGTGCAGCGCATCAAGCTGCACCCGTTCGTAGGCCAGGCCCTCGAGCGGCACGTCGAGCAGCGACCGGGTGAGGGCGACTGGATGCAGGCCGTCGACGACTGGGCGTCGCTGATGATCGATGGCCACGCGCTGGGCGAAGCCGCGCGTGCCGCGGGTGCCGACGACGTGAGCGAGCAGGATCTCAAGCGCTTCGTCGAGGATCAGCATCCCCACGTCGAGCGCGTGCTTTCGCTGCTCTCGGGCGAGATCGAGCCCGACGCCGAGCTCGACTTCGAAGACGACGCGCTGCTGCTGCGCGCCTGGCAGCTGCGTGTGGGGCCGCTGCGTGCGAGCGGCCGCAGAAGCCACGCGCTGCGCCATCTCGTGATCGACGAAGTGCAGGATCTCTCGCCGCTCGAGGTGCAGGTGCTGCTCGGCTGCCTCGCGCCGGGCGCGACGATCACCCTGGCCGGCGACACGCAGCAGAGCGTCGTGAACCACAGCGGCTTCACCTCGTGGGCGCGCTTCTTCGGTCACCTGGGGCTCGAGGGCACCGAGCTCGAGACCCTGCGCGTGAGCTACCGCTCATCGAGCCAGATCATGTCGTTTGCCCACGGCGTGCTCGGGCCGCTCGCCGAAGAGCCCTCGCCGCCCGAGACGACCCGCGATGGGCCGCCCGTCGAGCTGTTCCGATTCACCGATCGAGGGGCCTGCGTCGCGTTCCTCGCCGACGCACTCCGCGAGCTCGCCGGGGCCGAGCCGATGGCCTCGGTCGCGATCCTCGCACCCGATGGCGAGAGCAGCGCGCTCTACTTCGAGGGGCTCGCGCGCTGCGAGCTGCCGCGAGTGCGCCACGTGGTCGATCAGGATTTCAGCTTCGAGTCGGGCGTCGAGGTGACCGACATCGAGCAGGTGAAGGGGCTCGAGTTCGACTACGTGATCGTGGTCGACGTCGACGGCTCGCACTATCCCGACAACGACCCGTCGCGTCGCCGACTGCACGTCGCGGCCACGCGGGCGATCCACCAGCTGTGGCTGGCCTGCGTCGGGACGCCGTCGCCGATCGTCGCCGAGCAAGTCGGCGGGGTCGGCGGCAGCTGACGCCGGGTGGGCGCATCGGCGCCACGTTCGCTACATCTCGCCGGCCCCCAGGAGGATGCTCCGATGACGTTTCGACCCGGCGATCGCGTGCGCGTGAAGGCCCCGCAGAGCGAATACACGGGCTGCCGTGGCACGGTCATGGCCGATCCGAACGCGACCGAGCAGGGCACGCTGCCCTTCGGCTACTACGTGGCCATCGACGGCGAGACCGGCGGCGCACGGCCGTTTCTGGTCGACGATCTCGAGCGTCTGCAGGGCGCGCGGGTCCGTCGCGCTGCGGCCGATCAGAAGAACGCGCTGACGGGAGCCTGAGGGCCTCGGGCTCTCGGCGGCGACGGTGATCGAGACGCTGCAGCTTCGGCCGGGCGGAGTCGGCCTGCACGAGTTCACCCAGGAGCTCGCACGCGTGGTCACCCAGTCGGGCGTCACCGATGGGCTCTGCACGGCCTTCGTCCAGCACACGTCGGCCAGCCTGGTGATCCAGGAGAACGCCGACCCCTCGGCTCGTGCCGATCTCGAGCGCTGGCTCGAACGCCTGGTGCCCGAGGGCGACCCGCTCTACACGCACACCGCAGAAGGGCCTGACGACATGCCCGCCCATGTGAAGGCCGCCCTCACCGCGACGAGCCTGTCGATCCCCGTCGTCGACGGCCGCCTGGGGCTCGGCACCTGGCAGGGGGTCTATCTGTGGGAGCACCGCCACCGGCCCGGGACCCGGCGCATCATCGTCCACGTCGGCGACTGAGCGCGGCCTGGCAGCGCTCAGGTGCGCGCCCGCCGGGCGGGCTCAGGTCGGGCGGCGGATCGGCCGATTCACAGGGGATGTGCACCTCAGCCCGCACCCTAGCCACGTTGTTCGCTCTGCTCACGCTCGTGCCCGCCATCGGCGGCTGCAACGAGGTCGGCGCCATGCTCGATGAGGGCGCCGGCAAGAACGATGAAGCGAAGCCCGAAGCGGCCGCGACCGGCGGCCAGAGCGCCCGCGAGAAGCTCGACGCGTACTACAAGCGGGAGCCGCGCGAGGTCGAGCAGGATCCAAACGACCCGATCGTCCCGTGCCAGCTGCCGAGCGGCACGCAGTTCATGCGCAAGAACGACTGCTACCTGCGCGGCGGCCACTCGGGCTGATCGGCCGACCGCGGACGAGCGCTATTCGGGGCGCTCACCGATGATCGTGACGCGCTCCATCACGCGGCGGCGCGGCCAGTAGTCGTTCGCCGCATAGTGCTGGGTCACGCGGTTGTCCCAGAACGCAACGCTGTCGTTCTCCCACTTGAAGCGCACCTGGTATTCGGGGTACGCGCTCTCTCGCACCAGCTCGCCGAGCAGGGCCTCGCTCTCTTCGGGCGCCATGCCTTCGACATGGCTCGTGAAGATCGCATTCACGTACAGGCACTTCTCGCCGGTCTCGGGGCACGTGCGCACCAGCGGGTGACGCGCGGGCGGGAACTCGGCGCGCCTCGCCTCGCGTTCTTCCTCGCTCAGCAGCATGCCGAACGAGTTCATGAAGTCGTGCACGCAGACGAGGTCGTCGATGCGCTCCTTCATCTCATCGTCGAGGCATTCGTAGGCGGCGACCATGTCGGCGAAGAGCGTGTCGCCGCCGACGTCCGGCACCTCGACGGCGCGCAGCACCGAGCCGAGCGACGGCACCTCGCGCCAGCTGACGTCGCTGTGCCACTGATTCTCGTAGCCGGCGATGTCTTCGCTCTTCTCGAAGCGGATCACGTCGGCGTTGCCGTCCTTCGACGGCAGGAACGGGTGCTCCTCGATCTCGCCGAAACGCTGGGCGAACGCCTTGTGCTGCTCGATCGTGAGATCCTGGTCGCGAAAGAACACGACCTTGTACGCGAGCAGCGCACGACGAATGTCTTCGAGCGTCGCGTCGTCGAGGCGCGCGAGCTGCACGCCCTGGATCTCGGCGCCGAGGCTGACGCCCAGGGGCTTGACCTTGAACGTGTCGAAGTGGATCGACTGGAGCGCTTCGTAGCGCTGGGCGAGATAGGGCCGGGGCCCGACCTTCACGCGGCTGAGCATGCTGGGTCTCCTCGACGTGTGGTGCCCCGACGAGCGGCGGCACGCTGGGCCTGCAGCCCCCCCGCGCGCAGCGTCTCTTGGGGGGCAGCAGGCCGGGAATCAGGGGTTCTGCGTCAACAGTGACTCTTAGTCACGGACACGGACGGTGTCACAATAGGGGCCTCGGCTCGCGACGCAAGAGAGCGGGGCAAAACGGCGACGCAGCGCGTCAGTCGCCCGCCGTCGCGTCCTTCGCGGCCTCCTGAATGGCGTTCTCGATCACGCCCACGAGGCCCGCCGCGCGCGGGTAGCCGACGTACTGCGTCAGAAACAGCAGACACTCGCGCAGCTGGTCGGGTTCCAGCTCGCCGTTCTTCAGGGCGGCCTTCGACTGAATGCCGAAGGTCATCGACTCGCCGAGCGCCGCGATCGCGCCCAGGAGCAGCAGCCGGCGGTCGCGCATCGAGAGCACGTCCCGCGTCCAGACCTCGGCGAAGAGCTGCTCGAGCATCAGATCGGAGAACGCCATCGCGCCCTTCGGCGGCGTGATCACGTCGCCGGCGTAGACCTCCTTGATCTTGTCGGCACCCCGTTGCCAGCGCTCGTCATCGGCCATCTTGTGGGCTCCTTCGTCTTTGGACCGGGGTCGACGTGTGTCGACGAAACCGGTCGATCGAATTCGGGTGGATCGAGGGTTCGGGCCGCCCTACGCGACGGCGCCACCGAGCGCCTGGAGCAGGGTGTCCTTCAACAGCTGCAGCTCTTCTCGGCGGATCTGGGCGACGGGGCCTTCGAGCATCTTCATCGTCGCGAGCCCCGAAAGCACCGAGATCGTGTAGTGCTGCAGGACGACCCTGCGGCGGGTCGGAAGCTCGACGTCGCCGAAGAAGCGACTCCAGACGCCGTCCCACGCGCCCAGCATCTCGGTGCGCCACAGCCCGTCGCCATCGCTCGGCTCGTCGGCGGTGAAGTTCAACAAGATCTCGAACGAGCTGCGGTAGTCGTCACTCGCGAAGTGCTCCCATGCCCGATCGACGAAGAGCGAGATGCGCTGCTCGAGCGGAGCGGCGTCGCGGTCGACGTCGGCGAGGCGCTCCGCGAAACGCGCGAACGAATCCTGCAGCACCGCGACGAGGATCCCTTCCTTGCCGCCGAAGTGATGCTGCACCGCGCCCCACGTGACGCCGGCGCGCCGCGCGATCTCGGCTGCGGTCGTCTTCTGGAACCCGAGGTCGGCGATCGCCTCGACGACCGAAGCCATGATGCGCGCTCGCGTCTCGGCCGTGCGCTCGGCGTGCGAGCGCCGACCACGCGCCGTGGCATCGGCTCGATGGGCTCGGTCGGCAGGAGGGGACATGCGGGAGCGACTCCGTCGGTTGGACCGCCGGCACGCTATCACATTTTACATTGCAGGCGCATGGTAAATGCCGTAGCGTGGCCGACCAGCATCGACCGGCGTGTGCGGGGGGCGGCGCGTCGGCTCGTGTGAACGCCCGACCGGGGTGACCCGGTGAGCCCGAGGAGGCAGCCATGCAGTACGACGGCATCGAAGGAAAGGTCGCCATCGTGACCGGCGCAGGCGGCGGCATCGGTGAGGCGTACGCCAAGGGCCTGGCCGCGCAGGGCGCGCAGGTCGTGATCGCCGACGTCGATACCGACGGCGGCGAACGCGTCGCCTCGGAGATCGGGGCAAGCGGCGCGAAGGCGAGCTTCGTTCATACCGACGTCGGCTCGCTCGAGTCGACCCAGGCGATGGCCGCCCACGCGACCGAGCAGTTCGGCGGCATCGACTTCCTCGTCAACAACGCGGCGATCTTCGGCACGATGAAGCTGGCCGGGCTGATCCACGTCGACTGGGACTACTACAAGCAGGTCATGAACGTGAACATGGACGGCGCGCTGCTGTGCACGCGCGCCTGCGTTCCATCGATGAAGCAGCGTGGCGGGGGCGCCATCGTCAACCAATCGTCCACCGCGGCGTGGATGGGCGTCGGCTTCTACGGCCTGGCGAAGCTCGGGGTCAACGGCATCACCCAGGCGGTGGCGCGCGAGGTCGGCCACATGGGTATTCGGGTCAACGCAATCGCGCCCGGGCCCACCGACACCGAGGCGCTCAAGAAGACGGCCGGCGCCGCGGCGGACCAGATCGTGCAGCAGCTGCCGCTGTCGCGGGTCGGGCAGCCGGCGGATCACGTCGACATGCTGCTCTTCCTGCTCTCGGACGGCGCGGCGTGGATCACTGGCCAGGTGATGAACGTCGACGGCGGCCAGATCATGCGGCCCTGAGCGAACCTCGATCGACCGCGCCACGATCGGCGGGCGCGCCCGTCACCGAAACCTGCCAGGAGGACCCGATGTCTCTCGAAGCTCTCGCACCCGGCACGCAGAACCTGATCGACGGGGCTCTCGTCGACGCGAGCAATGGCAACACGTTCGACAACGTGAGCCCGAGCACGGAGGCCCTGCTCGGCGTGGCGCCCGATGGCACCAAGGACGACATGCTGAACGCCGTCGGGGCCGCACGGCGCGCCTTCGACGAGACCGACTGGGCCGAGAATCACGCGTTTCGTGCAAAGTGCCTGCGTCAGCTCTACGACGGCTTGATCGAAGAGAAGGAGCAGTTGAGGGCGATCGTCGTGCACGAGGCGGGCGCTCCACTCGCGCTGACGGGCTTCATGCACGTCGACAATCCGATCGAGATGGTGACGTACTGGGCCGATCTCGCCGGCTCGTACGAGTACGAGACGCGGATGGCCGACGTCGACTTCATGGACAACCCGCAGGGTCGTATCCTGCGCCGTGAAGCGATGGGGGTGGTCGGTGCCATCACGCCCTGGAACGTTCCCCTTTATCTCAACATCGCCAAGATCGCCCCGTCGCTTGCGTCGGGCTGCACCGTCGTGCTCAAGCCGGCCCCTGATACGCCGTGGTCGGCGACCCACATTGCGAAGATCATCGCCGAGAAGACCGACATCCCGGCGGGCGTCGTGAACATCGTCGCGTCGGCCGACCACCTCACGGGTGAGATCCTCTCGACGGATCCGCGCATCGACCTCGTGTCGTTCACGGGCTCGACCGCCACCGGCCGGCGCATCGCCGAGTGCGCTGCGCCGACGCTCAAGAAGATCTTCCTCGAGCTCGGCGGTAAGAGCGCGAACGTGATCCTCGAGGACGCCGCGTTCGAGGCGGTCGTACCGATGGGCGCCATGACCTGCGTACACGGTGGCCAGGGCTGCGCGATCACCACCCGCATGCTGGTGCCCCGCGCGCGACATGACGAGGCCGTCGATCTCTTGAAGGCCGCCTTCTCGGGCTGGAACTACGGCGACCCCACGAATCCGGGCAACATGCAGGGGCCCCAGATCAGCAAGCGCCAGCAGGAGCGCGTGCTCGCCTACATCGACAAGGGCAAGGAAGAGGGCGCCGAGTGTGTCGTGGGCGGGGGCATCCCGGCCCACCTCGAGAAGGGCTACTTCGTGGAGCCCACCTTGTTCGCGAACGTCGACCCCCAGTCGACGATCGCCCAAGAAGAGATCTTTGGCCCCGTGCTCTGCGTGATCCCGTACGAGGACGACGACGATGCGGTGCGGATCGCCAACGACAACGAGTACGGCCTGTCCGGGGCCGTCAGCTCTGCGAGCGTCGACCGCGCGCTGGCCGTGGCACGCCGGATCCGAACGGGCACGCTCAGCGTCAACGGCAGCCAGTGGTTCCATCCCGACACGCCCTTCGGCGGCTACAAGCAGAGCGGGATCGGGCGCGAGAACGGCGTGATGGGCTTCGAGGAGCACCTCGAGACGAAGGTCATCGCCGTGCCGGCTTCGTACCCGGGCTGACCACGGGCGAGGAGACGCACGCGGTGAAGATCAAGATCGATCTCGACCTCTGTCAGGGACACGGCGTCTGCGTCGCCGAAGCTCCCGACGTGTTCGAGCTCGACGATGATGCGCATCTGGCGAGGCTGCAGATCGCCGAGGCCGGCGAGTCCCAGCGCGAGGCCGTCCGCAGAGCGGCGAAGTACTGCCCGACGTTCGCGATCACGATCGAAGACTGAACGGCCACGGAGCCGATCGACGACAGAGAGGACGCAAAGATGCCCGCATTCCCCCGAGACGAGCTCGAAGAGATGGTCGATCGCTGGGTCGCCGCGAACGACGAGGCGGGGCGCACCGGCGACTGGAGCAAGATGAGCGGCTTCTTCACCGAGGATGCGCTCTACAGCTGGAACACCGGGGCCAACTGGGAGTTCGTCGCGCGTGGTCGGCAGGAGATCCACGACTTCGCCTTTGGCTCGGAGATGGCCGGCCTCGAGCACTGGACCTATCCGTACATCCGGCGCCTGATCGACGACCAGAAGGGCGAGTTCATCGGCATCTGGCGACAGATCGCTCCGGTGAAGGATCCCGACGGCAACGTCTATGAGATCGCCGGCACGGGCGGCTCGTGGTTCAGGTATGCCGGCGACTTCAAGTGGGAGTGGCAGCGCGACTTCTTCGACCACACCAATGCCGGCGCTGTCTTCGGCGCGATGATGCAGAATGGCCAGCTGACCGAGACGATGATCGAGCGCATGAAGAAGGGCTCGAAGATGCCGGGCTGGACCCGGCGCGAGAAGTTCGACTGGATCGCGACGATCACCGATCCCGACGCCTGAACGGCGCTTCGATCGACCCGTCGATCAGCTCGCCCTCGCCCCTTTGCGACGGCGCCCGGCGCTACTTCGCGACAGCGTCCGGCGCATCGAACCCGTGCGGATGGTAGACGCCCGTCACGAGGTTCTCGTGCATGCCGTAGCCGACCTCGCCGGTCGACAGCTCGAACCGTGAGAGCGTCTCGTTGAGCATCGCGTACTGCTTGCGCACCGCCGGGTCGCCGATGTCGTAGGTGAGGCCCTCGACCTTCAGCTCGCCCTGGAACACACCGTGTCCCCAGCCGTCGACGGGGATGTAGCCCGAGCCGGCCATCAGATAGACGGTACGCAGTGGTGTCGTCGTCACGTGTACGGCCTCGCCCTCCTCGGGGGAGAGGTGGATCACCGCCTTCTGCAGCTCGCGTGTGCCGGGGATGTAATCGAACTCGAGCTCGGGTCGACCCATGGGCAGCTCGGGGCGGTCGATGCCCTGATTCCAGATCTTGACCGACTCCTCCATCGTGCGCTTTCCGTTCTCGTCCTCTTCGACGAAGACCTTCACCATGAAGTCGTCGAACTGCATCGGCAGCCACTGGTGAAAGAAACCGGCGCTGCGCTCGACGGTCGCACCGATGCCCGGTGCCGGTCGCTCGCCGACCGGACGGACGCCCCATGATCGATCTCGTACGCCCTTGAAGCGGTCGGGCGTGACGGCATAGGTCTCGCCGCCGACGGTCAGCGTGCCCGAGTACTGCCCGAGCTGCGCGTAGCGATTGCTGTCGAGGATGATGCGACCGAGCTCGGTGACGGTCTGCCGCGGCTCCTGGAGCGGATCAGTCACGCCTTCGAAGGTGATGTCGAACGCGACCCCCCACTCGTTCTCGTCGAGGATCAGCTGAATCTTCTGCAGGCCTTCGAGCACCTTCACTTCGAAGGGGCCCACGCGTGTGTCGAGCCGATCCGAGCCGAGGATGCGACTGGCGCGCACGGTGTACTGGGTGGTGCCGTGCGAGATGCAGACGAAGGCGTCAGTGGTGCCCAGGTTCGGGTACTGGCCCATGCCCGTAACGAGGAAGAGCTCGTCGCTGCACGCGTGCATGTTGAAGTAGTACCGATCGTAGAAGTTGCGATCGGTCGTAAACACGCGATCGAAGGTGTCGATCGTCTGATGCGCCAGGTAGTCGTCGAGCGGGCTCAGGGCCATGGGATCCTCGGGGTAGGGCGATGGGTGGATCGAGAACGGGCTCGGCACGCGGGCCGTAAACGTGACAGACGAGGCTACCTGAAGCATCGGTCTGCTGCGCGTCATGGGCACGAATTCGGGGGTGTCGGGCGACGCGGCCCGGGCGTATCCTCCCGGCCATGGGACACCACACCACGGGTCGCGTGCACGCGATCTTCGACGCAAAGCAGGTCACCGAGCGTTTTCGAAAGCGAGAGTTCGTGCTCGAGCTCGAGCCGGATAGTCGCTATCCGCAGTTCGTCCAGTTTCAGCTGACCGGTGATCGGTGCGAGCAGCTCGACGCGTTTTCGAAGGGCGACGAGGTCACCGTCGAGTTCAGTCTGCGGGGTCGCGAGTGGACGAGTCCCCAAGGCGAGATCCGGTACTTCAACAGCCTCGACGTCTGGGAGATCGCGCGTGGCGCGGGGGGTGGCGGCGATGAGCCCCCGCTGCCCGATGGTCCCCCTCCCGGCTTCGACGACGACGTGCCCTTCTAGGGCATCTCACCCGATGCCCCCCGGCGGGCATGTGCGGAACTCCTGGACGCGGAGAGGGGTCTCTACGCCCGCTGCATTCCCTGGAAATGCACAGCGCGAGTCTGCACCTTCATCGACGCGCCCCGCCCACCGTACAGGACAAGATCGATGGACAACCTACGGTCACCGTCGCAGATGCAGCTCGGCGAGCTCGGTCAAGCGACTCCCTCGAAAGCGCGGCGAATCTGCTGTTTCACGACGGTCTTCAAGGACTGGGACTACCTGAAGGACATCCCGGCGGCCCTCGTCGAGGAGGGCGTCGACTACTACTGCTTCACCGACGACCCGAATCTGACGTCGAAGACGTGGCGCGTCGTCTACGTCGGCCCGGTCGAGGATGGCCGCGAAGAGAACCGGCGCTACAAGCAGCTCTGGATTCACCCTCTGCAGCAGCAGGGCTACGACTACTTTCTGTATCTCGATGCGACCCTGTTCGTGCGCGCGAAGCTCACCCAACTCGTCGACATCCTCGAGCTGTCGAACTCTGATCTGGTGAGCCTCTACTACACCCAGACCCGCGCACCTTGGAACGGTCTGCTGGCGATCCGCAATACGGAGCGGTACAGGCGGTTCGCCAAGGCATGGCACGCGCTGATGATGCGACGCGACCGGCGGATGGAGGACGGTCGCGTGCGCGACGAGTTCTGCTACTGGGAAGCGCTGCGGCTCTGCCCGGATCTGCGCGTGAACCTATTGCCGTATTCGGCGCTTCCGCAGTACGCGATGACGATCCACCACAAGGCGCTCTCGCATGCGCCGAAGCTCGAAAAAGCGCTGCTCGCCGACCCGCCGCTCCACCGACTCGGCTGGGGGATGGTGCCGATCGTCTTCCTCGGTGGATTTCTGTTTCGAAAGCAGAAGATCCAGTGGCTCGCGCGCACGATCGAGAAGGCGAAGGGCTGGGTCTGAATCGGTCGGCGCCGATCCGCGTTCAGTCCTCGGACGACGGCGTGTGCGAGGGGCCGAGCAGCCCCGAGAGCGAGCTCTGGGGCGCATCGGGCCGGTGGTGGCCCGACGACGAGAGGTCGAAGAGATCGTCGTGACGCGTCGTCGGCTCGGCCGGCGACGACACGGTTTGTGGCTCGGTCGTCGCGCCGGGCGAAGGGGTGCGGTCGACCGGCGGCCGTGACATGGGCGGCAGCGGCGGGAGCGGGTCGATCCTGCGCGCGTCGGGGGCCTCCGCCTCGGCGTGCGCGTCCGGGGCGAACGGCGCCGCCGGCTCGATCGGAGGGAGCGAGGGCGCCGTGTCGGCGACCGCATGCATCTCGACGTCGGTTGGCGCCGAGACAACCGGCTCGATCGGAGGGAGCGAGGGGGCCGTGTCGGCGAGCGCATGCGTCTCGACGTCGGTTGGCGCCGAGACGGTCGGGTCGTTCGGCGGGAGCGAGGGGGCCGAGTCGGCCGGCGCATGCATCTCGACGTCGGTTGGCGTCGAGACGATCGGCTCGGCGAGGGGCGGGCGTGGCGCAGACGCTTCGGCGAACGGCGAGACGGGCCGATCGATCCCCGAGCCAGCCGGATCGAGCACGTCGGGCCTGGGTTCGTTCGCGACCCGCGACACTGCCCCGGCGACGCCGAACGAACCGGCTTCGCCCGGGGCGAGTGTCGGCGTGGCAGCCGCCGGCTCGGCGTCTGCCGTCGCGGCTGCGGGACCGGACGACTCGGCCGCGATTGCGATCGCATCGAGGTTCGGACGCGTCTTTGCGAACTCGGCACCGTGGGTCGAGTGGTCAGAACGAGCGGCATTTCGCCCCGCGGCCACCCATTCTTCCCACGCATCGACCAGGTGGCGCTGCGCGTAGCCGAGGGTGCGTGCCGGGTCGTGCGCATTGCCGCCGCGCCGCTCGATCTCGGACGGCAGCGCCTCGTCGGCCCCGACGAACAGGCCGGCGGCGTGCGGGAGATCCTCCGGGTGCGAGAGCTGGGAGAGCACTCGGTGCTGACTGGCGATGCCCTTGTCGATGGCCTCGCCGTAGTGCCGGTGCAGCAGCGACTCAGCCTCCTGCCGCGACCAGCCGCCACTGTGATCGTGGGGTCGCACCAGCGCGTGGACGGCTCGTGCGCGCCGGTACGTCAGGTCGCCCTCGGGCGAGCCCAGGGGCACGTCGCACTCGACCCACGCAATGTCGACCGAGCTGAGACTCGCCGTGCGCACCATGCCCAGGTCGCGCGCCCGCCCTCGGTGCCGCTTGAGGTGGGCCTCGATCTCTTCGTGCCACGCTTCGGGCACGTCGTGAAGAACCTGTCGTCCGTTCCGCCAGTGGCAGCGGATCCAGTTCTGGATGGCCATCGAAACTCCTGCGTCTGCCATGGGTCGGGCTTCGCGGTGAACGTGAGTGGCGAAAACCCCCGATTGGGTGACGTAGATCCCCGACCACCGGCAGCCCACCGGCAGCCCGCCCGCAGCGGCGGCCGATGCGGGCGGGTCGACGACCCAGACGGGCAGTGACACACTCACGCCCCGACCCGAACTCTCATCTTCATGCGCTCAGGAGCACACCCATGCGAATCGGCATCATGTTCGGAGCCGGACCCGACGGCGGCATCGACGATCTCGTGAACCGCGCCCAGGATCTCGAGGCACGTGGCTTTCACTCGATGTGGATGGCCAACATCTTCGGCCTCGACGCGATCACGACGCTGGCGCTCGTCGGGCGCGAGACCGAGCGCATCGAGCTCGGGACCGCCGTCGTGCCGAGCTACCCGCGGCACCCGATGGCGATCGGCCAGCAGTGCATGACGGCGCAAGCGGCATCGGACGGGCGCTTCGTGCTCGGCCTGGGGCTCTCGCACAAGATCGTGATCGAGAACATGATGGGCCTCTCGTACGACAAGCCGGCGCGCCACATGCGCGAATACCTCGCCGTGCTCGGCCCGCTCCTGCGCGGCGAGCCGGTGGCCTTCGAGGGCGAGCAGTATCGCGTGAACGGCGCACTCGAGTTCAAGGGGGTGCCCGAGGTGCCGATCGTGCTCGCCGCACTCGGCGACCGCATGCTCGAGCTGGCGGGCTCCCAGACCGCGGGCACGATTCTGTGGATGACCGGCCCCGAGACCGTCGCGTCGCATATCGGGCCGAAGCTGCGAGACGCCGCGAAGCGGGCGGGTCGCCCCGACCCGCGCATCGTCTGTGGTCTGCCCATCGTGCTCACGAACGATCCGGATGCCGCGCGCGAAAAGATCGGGAAGATGCTCGTGATGTACGGCCAGCTGCCCTCGTATCGGGCCATGCTCGACAAGGAGGGGGCGGGGGGCCCCGCCGATGTCGCGATCGTCGGGGACGAAAAGGCCCTCGACGAGGGCATTCAACGCCTGGTCGACGCCGGTGTCACCGACTTCGACGCCTCGATCATGGCCACCGAAGATGGCGCCGACGCGCGCACGCTCGACTATCTGGCCAGCAAGCTCTAGCTCACGAGCCAGCTCGAGAGTGGGTTCGGCCCGCGATCAGCCCAGGTAGTACTCGGACATCGGGACCGACTCGATCACGGAGAGATCGAGAAACGCCGTCACGCTCGCGACCATGCGCTGCAGCCGCGCCTGATATTCCTCGGCGTCGTCGCAGTCGTACCAGACGTGCGGATCCGTCAGGGCTTCGATCGGGAACGTCTCTTCGACGATGCCGTCGAAGGCCAGGGCGCCCGGGGTGATCGGGCGCGCAATGGCGTTGCGCACATAGGCGGTCGTCGATTGCGTCTCGCAAGCCACCTGCCGGTGCTCATTGTTCCAGAGATCGAAGAACGTCTCGTCGTCGAGCCCCGCCTTGCGCGTGATGCACGTGACGAGGTTGGCGCCGGGCGCGCGCTCCCCGATCGGCGGGCTGTGGACGAGCGGGCGCGACTCGACCACGAGGTAGCCGTGCACGTGTTCGCCCGAGGCCGCGATCGCCTCCTCGGCGAGGCCGCGATCGTCGGCGCTCTGCATCCAGAAAGACACGCAGGCGTTGACGGGAGGGGCGCAGTTGTGGATCGCAACGCCGGCGCCATGGGTTACGTGCTCGTCGTGCACGTTCACCGCGATCTGGCTTCCGCCGGCCTTGCGGATTGACGCGGCGACGTCGCCCACGAGCCGTTCGCGCAAGGCCGTGCCGTCTGCACCTTCGGGGTTCTGCAGGACGTAGACCAGCTTCTCCATGGCGGTTCCTCCTCGTGAACATGGGGCGGCGCCCCGGCGGCGCAGTCTACCGCATGCCCCGCGGCGTAAACGCTCGCTCGATCGCATCGAAGAACGCCTGGACGAGCAGGGCGAGCACAGCCGCCGGCACGGCACCTTCGAGAATGAGCCCGAAGTCGTCGCGCCGAATGCCGGTGAGGATCGGCTGGCCGTAGCCGCCCGCGCCGATCAATGCGCCGAGCGTCGCCGTGCCCACATTGATCACGGCGGCGGTCTTGATCCCGGCGAGAATCGAGCGGCGTGCGAGCGGGAGCTCGATCAGCCGCAGCCGCGCCCCTTCGGGCAGCCCCATCGCGATGGCGCTCTCGCGCAGCGGCCGCGGGATGTCGACCAGCCCGGCGTGGGTGTTGCGCACGATCGGCAACAGGCTGTAGAGGAACAGCGCGGCGATCGCGGGCGCGGCGCCGATGCCGAAGATCGGAATGAGCAGCACGAAGAGCGCGAGGGACGGCATCGTCTGCAGAACGCCCGTCGTCGCGAGCACGACCTGGCCCATACGCGGGGAGCGCGCGGCCTGAATGCCGAGCGGCAGCGCGACCAGAATGGCCGCGCCGAGCGAGATCGCAACCAGCGTCAGATGCTCGACGGTGCGCTGGGCGATCCGCTGGATCGCTCCCGCCTGCTGCTCGGCGGGGGCGACCCCGAGAAACTCGCGCGCGACCGCTTCTTCGCTCAGCCCATCGATCTTGGCCCGCGCGTTCATTCCGATCATCGCCGGCGCATCGATGCGTCCCGAGAACGACTCGATCACGTCGACCAGCTGCGGGTCCTGAGTCTCGAGATCGGCGCGGCGCAGCCACACGGCCTCATAGCTCGGGAAGTAGTCGCGGTCGTCCTCGAGCGCGACGAGGTCGTAGTACTCGATGTCGGCATCGGTGCTGTAGAGGTCGATCACCTGGATCGCATCGTCGACCAGCGCGCGATAGGCGAGATCGTGCTCCATGCCGCGGATCCACTCGGGCGCCAGGCCATAGCGACGCGCGAGGCCGGGATAGCCGTCGCCCCGCTCGAGGAACTCGTTCGAAACACCCCAGCGCAGCTCGGGGTGCGCAGCGAGATCAGAGATGCGTTCGAGTCCCAGACGTTCGGCGAGCGCGCGGCGCACGCCGATCGCGTAGGTGTTGTCGAACCCGATCGGCGGCGCCAGCACCAGACCGCGGTCAGCAAGGTCGGCTTCGAGGGTCTCGTGCGAAGGCGGGGCGGCTGCATCGTACCCGAGCAGCTCGTAGATGAGCGTCCCCGTGTACTCGGGATAGGCGACGATGTCGCCCCGCTGGAGCGCCTCGAAGCAGATGCGAGAGCCGCCCAGCTGGTCACGATGCGTGACATCCAGCCCTTGCTCGGCAGCGGCGACGCGCAGGAGCTCGGCGAGGATCACCGACTCGGTGAAGGTCTTCGAGGCGATCGCCGGCGGCGCCTCGGCCCGCGCGGCCGCCAGGCCGAGGCCCGACGAGAGCAGCCCCAGCACGCAGGCGAGCAGTCGGAGTCGTTGCCCGCGCTTCATCGGAGCCCCGGCACTGCACGCCGCGCGGCAACGAAGCGCGCGGCGTAGTCGTTCGCGGGCCGCTCGACCAGGTCGCTCAGGCCCCCGCGCTGCACGATGCGGCCTTCGTGAAGCAGCACGAGCTCGTGGCCGAGATAGGCCGCTTCGGCCAGATCGTGGGTGACCAGCACGACGCTCTTGCCGAGACGCTCGAAGATCTCTGCGAGCTCGTCCTGCAGCTCGAAGCGGATGATCGGGTCGAGTGCACCGAGCGGCTCGTCGAGCAGAACGACGTCGGGGTCGAGCACCAGCGCACGCATCAACGCGACGCGCTGTCGCTGCCCCCCCGAGAGCTCGCTCGGATAGCGATCGAGCAGGTCGGGCGACAGCCGGGTGAGCTCACAGAGCGCGCGCAGTCGATCTTCGCAGCGCGCGCTGTCCCAGCCGAGATGGCTCGCGAGGATCGATGCGTTCCGGCGTGCGGTGAGGTGCGGGAAGAGGCCGCCTTCCTGAATCACGTACCCGACGTGGGGGCGCAACGCCTGGAAGTCGGGCGGCTCGACCCGGCGGCCATCGAAGCGCACTTCGCCGGCGTCGGGGCGCTCGAGCCCGATCATCAGCCGGAGGAGCGTCGACTTGCCGCTGCCGCTCTCACCGATCAGCGCGAGCGTGCGCCCGACGGGCACGTCGAGGTCGAGGGGGTGCAGCGCGACGAGGTCGCCATAGCGTTTGGTCACGCCGACGAGGGAGAACACGTGACGAGTGTAGGGCGGTCGCACGCGTCTGCATTCGGGCTACGGTCGGTTCGATCAGCGGAGGATCGATCGATGGGTGAGTGTGATGGGCGCGTCGCGCTGGTGACGGGAGCGAGTCGAGGCATCGGCCGGGCCATCGCGCAGCGGCTGGCGGCCGAGGGCGCCTCAGTCGTGCTGTCCGCATCCCGACTCGGGACCCACGGCGACCTCGACGGCACGCTCGAGGACGCCGCCGAGATGATCCAGAAGGCGGGCGGCCAGGCGGCGACCGAGGTCGCGAATCTCGTCGACGAGGCGGCGCGCGCCGACCTCGTCGCCCGCGCCGAGGCGCATTTCGGCCCGATCGACGTACTGGTGAACAACGCGGCCATGGCGCGTTGGGACATGCCTTCGGGATCGTCCCTCGCAGATCGACGCAAGATGCTCGAGGTCAACTACAACGCTCCGGTCGACCTGTGCCAGCAGGTGCTGCCCGGCATGCGGGCTCGCGGGCGCGGCTGGATCCTGAACATCACGAGCGACTCGGCGCGGCACGCGACGGTGCCGTTCCCCGACACGCCCGAGGCGGCCCACGCGATCGTCGCGTACGGCGCGAGCAAGGCCGCTCTCGACCGCTACACCAACGGGCTCGCGCTCGAGGTGGCGGGTGACGGCGTCTACGTCAACGCGCTCGCGCCCGTGGCGATCGTGCTCACGCAGGAGACGGCGCGCTTCGTCGGGCACATCGCCGAGCGTCGGCCCGACATGGCCGAGCCCATGGAGGTCATGGTCGAAGCGGCCATCGAACTCGTCACCGGATCGCACGTCTCGCAGGTCACGACGAGTCGGCCGCTGCTGAACGCAGTCGGGCGCGCGGTGCGCAGTCTCGACGGCCGCGAGGTGGTCGGCGACGCGCTGATGCCAGTGGATCTCGGCGCGAAGATCGTCTGATCGAGCTCGAAACCCTCGCCGCTCGTCGCTGGGGCTTCGGCGACCGATCTCGGCCGTTCAGCCCGCGCGAGGCGGCCGCGGCCAGAGCACGGGCGTGCGGGCCTTGTAGGCCTGGTACTCGGCATCGTCGCCCCACCGCTTCTTGCCGGCCGACTCGAGCATCGGCACACCGCTGATGCGGGTGAGCAGCAGATAGACGAAGACAGGCGAAATCAGCGTGACGAACTGCCAGCCCTGCAGCACCGGCAGCGCGGTCACGGCGACGCCCACCCACAGCAAGATCTCGCCGAAGTAGTTCGGGTGACGCGACCAGGCCCAG
Source organism: Myxococcota bacterium (assembly GCA_965250285.1). Classification (GTDB taxonomy): domain Bacteria; phylum Myxococcota_A; class UBA9160; order UBA9160; family UBA4427; genus CAYYSY01. Next base: position 1,781,809 of record OZ252299.1, on the reverse strand, counting down.
AGCCCAGTCGTGATGAAGCGCCCGGCGTTGGCCGGATCGCGGCGGAACGCGCGCTTCTGCGCGTCGGCGAGAACCTCGACGCTGAAGCCCACCGCCCAGAGCGCGAAGCCGACGAACGCGACGAAGCCGAGCGGCCGAGGCGCTGCGGTCGTCATCGCGGCCAGGCCGCACGCGATCGTCAGAAAGACCCACAGACCCTGCAGCGTCCAGGTCATCAAGAAGCGCGGGAAGTCGGGCTTGATGTCGTCGAAGCGCGTGTCCGAGCCGTCCTTCTTGACGCGAATGAACAGGAACGTGCCGAGCCGGGCCGCCCAGAGAGCGACCATCGTGCCGACGAGCCAGGCGCGGGGATCGCTGGCGCCCCCCAATCCGAGCGCGAGCAGCACCACCGAGAGGTACGTGAGGCTGCCGGTCAGATCGAAGTAGTGCTCGGTCTGCATCGCGTTCGAGGGGATGAAGACCAGCCAGTTGAGCACGAACGCGAACGCGCCGCAGAGGGCAAAGATCGGGAGCCCCGCGAACGTCCGGCCCGATTGACTCCCAGCCCACGCGATGGCGGCGCCGATGACGAGGATGAGCGCGATCGCGCCCCAGGATCTGGATGCGGACATGGCCATGCCCGAGTTCTAGCAGGGCGCTCGGGGCACCGCCGCGAGCGAGGCTGGATCGCCCCGATCTCCAGCCGCCGAGATCGGGACAGCGTCGGCGGTGGGGCTAGTAGGTCGTGCGCGAGGCCGACACGCCTGGCGTGCGCGCCGTCGCCGTCTGTGCCGCGCCCGGCGCCGCATCGCCCGCGGCCGCGGCTTCGGGCGGATCAGGGAAGAGCGCCTGGCAGACCGCCGACGACGGCTTGAAGCCATTGCCCGACCGAATCGCGACCTCGACGCACGAGTTGTAGTCGGTCACGCCGTCCGCCTGCACGGTCATCGGTGCGGCGGCGGGCGTGGCTTCGGCCGTCGGGGGGGCCGGGCATTCGCAGGCGCGATCGTCGGCGATGAAGCCCTCTTCAGCGAGATCCTCGTCCGTCCACTCCGACTTCTCGATGGCTTGATCGACGACGTGGTCGGTCTCGGCGTGGCGCTCGACGTCGGCGAGCCCCTCTGAGGTCATGCCCAGATGTTCGCTGCCGAGCTGCAGCGGCGGCGCATCGTCGGCCCACGCCGGCGAGACGAAGGCGAGCAAGGCGATCAGCGAAAGGGTGAAGCGATGGGGGAACGTCATGGATCGAGCTCCGTGGCTGCGGTGCGAGTGGGCGCGCCGCCGCGGGGGTGGCGAGGACGGGCCGGGCACACCCGCAAGATGAGGCGGGGGCGCCCGATAGGGAGTGGCCGGGGCGTGGGGGATATCGCACATCGGCCGCCGGCCGCGCAGTCCATTGGGCGGTCACCGGCCGGCAAACAGGCGTGCAGAGCCCCGCCGGCCGTGCGAAAGCCCGACTCGTCCGCGCCGGCCTTTTTTTTGACCGGCGAGCCTGCGCTGGGTCGCGCGGGGCCGGTCCGGGTCGACGCGCAGCGGAGGCCGAGGCGCGCCGACCCGATCGACCGCGGATCCGCCGCGGGCTCGCGCTCGAAATGCATCTCCCCGCGGAAGCGCCGACGGTGTAGAGTGAAATCACCGGGTCATCGATCCAGCAGGAGCATCCATGTTCGCGCCCCGCCGCCAGGCTTCCCGTCTACGCCGCACATTCGCCGTCGCGTGTATGGCCCTCTCGCTCGTATGGGCGACGCCGGGCGTCGCGCAGGCAGACGATTTCTGGGGGCTCTGGGTGCGTGAGCTGCCGCAGCGGCCGTGGTGGGAGGTGCCCTTCGCCGCGCTCATCTCGTTCCCGGCCATGGTCGTCACCACCCCGTTCTGGGCGGGGACACAGGCGCCGGGCTGGGTCTCCGGGGGCGACGACGACGGTGGGGACGACGACGACTGATCGTCGTCGCGCCCACGACTCTCAACGCAGCCAAGCGGCCTGGCCCAACGTGATTCGGGCAGCAAGAGCACGTTCGAGTTCGATTCGAGTTCGGATCGAAATGCGTAGGAGAGCGCAGCCGCGCTCAACGCGAGGGGCTTCGTGCGCTTCGGGGTGGGTGGGGGTGGGTCGATCAGCCGAAGATTCGGTCGGCCAGCGCCAGCGCACCCCAACCGAGCGCGATCCAGATCCCGGTGCCTGCCGCCACCGCGACGAAGATCCCGCGCGCGCTTCGCAGGTCATCGCGCTGCTTCGTTCGATCGCGCACCGGCATCGCGGCCGGCGCATGTTCGAACTCCCAACCTCGGGTCGCCGCTCGATCGGTCACCACAGGGACCGATGCATTCCGTACGACGGTCGTCGAGCGCATCGATGTCTCCTCTCACCCGGCACGGTGCTGTGCCTGACTCGGGCCCCGATCAGCCGCGCGGGGCCCGTGCCCCATGGCAGGCAGGTTGCCGTGGCTGCCGTCGCCCGACTGTGAGAGATGTCACAAAATCCCCTGAAGCGGCAAAGGTCTGTCATTCTGGGAATCAAAGACGCGCTGGATCAGGGTTTCGCCCCAGCGCGGGTTCCGGAGCGCTTTCGGGGGTGACACGGCGCATCCCCGGCGAGGACGCTCAGGCCTCAGCGCCCCAGGGCGAGCGCGAGGCGAGAGAACTTCAAGCCGCGCGTGAACGTGCGAATCGCATCCGTCTCACCCATCTGCAGAAACGAGAACGAAACGCCCGTCTCGGGCTCGGCGAAGGCGATCTGACCACCGACGCCCGGCCAGCCGAAGGCCGTTTCACTATCGCCCCACGTCGTGCCGAAGCCGGCCCCGACGACCACGCCGAGCGTGCGGTTCGCGGGCATCTTCATGAGCGGGTCGGGGAGGGTGCAGCGCACGCGTCGCGTGGCGTCTTCGAGAAACGCCGGGTCCCAGAGGCCGGCGGGGTCGTGCAGCAGCGCCTGATAGAACAGCGCGAGCTGCGATGCGGTCATGATCGCGCCGCCTCCCGGCTCGCCGACCTCGATCTTCTCGGCGTAGCTGAAGGCGTCGCGGACATCGGGCGGCGCCGATCGGGAGGTTTGCGCCACATCGCCCTGATCGTCGCGCGGCACGCCGAGTACACGCCCGAGGCCGAGGGGCCCCGTCACGCGGGTCTCGATGAAGTCGCGAAAGTCGATGCCGCTCGCCCGCTCGATCAGCTCGGCGATCACCCAGTGGGCCGAGATCGCGTGATAGGCGTACGCCTCGCCCGGCTCGGTCTCGAGGCGCCAAGCCGCCATCCGCGCAGCCCGACGGACGGGGTCGGCCCCCTCGGCCGAGGGCATCGGCGCCTCGGGAAAGCCCGCCGTCATGAGCAGCACCTGCTCGACGGTGACGTCGCGCTTGCCGTTCTCGGCGAACTCGGGGATCGAGCGCGCGACGGGTTCGTCGAGCTCGATCAGGCCTTCGTCGATCAGGATCCACAGCGCCGACGCCACGATGGGCTTCGTCGCCGACGCGACCCAGAAGCGCGTCGTCGGCGTCGCGCTGCCGTAGCTGCCGTGCCAGACGATTTCGCCTTCGCGCGCGACCGCGAGCTGGCAGGCGACGAGGCCGTCGTCGATCTCGTGCTGGGCGGCCTCGGCGAGCGCCGCGCAGTCGAGCGGCGCAAGCCGCGATGCATGCATCTGAAGATCCCCGAGTGCCCGGGCACGCGGGCCGCGGAGTCAGGTGTCGTCGGCGAAGAGGGACTTGTACGCGAAGCCGGCCACGGCACCGCCGACGATCGGCGCCACCCAGAATAGCCACAGCTGCGCGAGTGCCCAGCCACCCACGAAGAGCGCCGGGCCGGTGCTGCGGGCCGGGTTCACCGAGGTATTCGTGACGGGAATGCTGATCAGATGAATCAGGGTGAGGCCGAGGCCGATCGCAATGGGGGCCAGCCCCGCCGGCGCGCGCTCGTCGGTCGAACCGAGGATGATCATCAGGAACATGAACGTCATCACGACCTCGGTCACCAGCGCTGACGTAAGCGAATAGCCGCCCGGCGAGTGCTCGCCGTACCCGTTCGATGCGAACCCGCCGAGTTCGAACCCCGGCGCGCCGCTCGCGATGACGTAGAGCACGGCGGCGGCGACGATCGCGGCGAGCACCTGCACGCCGATGTAGGGCGCGACGCGGCCGGCCTCGAATCGGCCTCCCGCGTACAGGCCGATCGTGACGGCCGGGTTCAGGTGGCAGCCCGAGAGGTGACCGATGGCGAAGGCCATCGTCAAGAGCGTGAGCCCGAACGCGAAGGCCACACCCATGAAGCCGATCCCGAAACCCGGAAAGCCAGCGGCGAGCACGGCGGCACCGCACCCCCCGAGCACGAGCCAGAACGTCCCCATGAACTCGGCGCACAGCGGCTTGATCATGTCAGCCCCCTTCGAGGTTGAGCCCGCGCCTGCAGGCGAGGCGCGGTCATCGATGAGCCCGCGCCGATCGGCGAGGCTGTCGACGCGGCCATCGAGCGGCGAGGGTACACCGCGGTGCAACTTGAATGGATGAGGGCGCACCCCTGCAGCTCGCTGAGGCCGAACCCACGCAGCGCCGTTGCGGACGCCAGCGATACGATCCCTACAGCGCCGGTCGAGTAGATGCCGCCCCGGTGACGCGCGGCCGCCGGAGCGCTCCCCGGAGTCAGTCGGCGCGCGCGGGCAGTGCCCGATCGAGGGCATCGATCAGATCGTCGAGCGTCGTCTCGTCGTCGACGACGCCGAAGACGATTCGATCGGGCCGGACGATCGCGGCGGGGTGGACCGCGAAGAGGGGATCGCGCTTGCCGTCGACGAGTTCGAGCTCGTCGAGCACCACGATCTGCAAGCCGATGAGCTCGGCGATCGTGCGACTGCGTTCACTCAGCGAGACGTCGGTGCTCGATCGCGCCACGACCGCGAAGCTCTCGTCGAGACAGTCGTCGAAGCGCACCCGGTCGCCCTCCGTCCGCTCGACCCAGGGCTGGTAGAGCAGACGGCCGACCCCCGATGCGTCGTCCCTTTGGCCGGCCATGACGGTGCCGCCACGCACACGCGGGATGATCTCACCGTTGGCCGGCGGGGCCGCGCGGGTCTCGGCGCCTTCGTATGGATCGGGCTGGCCGGCCTCTCGGGCCGCCAACGTCTCCATCAGCTGACCGATCCCGACCGCCCGGTCGACGAGATCGAGCGCATGTGCGGCCCGTTCGGCCTGATAGGTGTCGAGCAGCGCTTCGTCGCAGGCACCCGACGCGACGAGGGGCAGCTTCCAACCGAGACACACTGCGTCGCGGAAGCCTGAGTTGAGGCCCTGGCCCAGGAAGGGCGGCGTCTGGTGGGCGGCGTCGCCCGCCAGCAGCACGCGCCCCTGTCGCCACTCCGACGCGAGCGCCGCATGAAACTGATATACGGCGGCGCGGCGCACGACGTAGTGCTCGGGCGCGATCCACGGTTCGAGCAGGGCCGCGATTCGATCCGGCGTCGTCATCTCGGCACGCACGTCGCCGTCGATGATCTGGAACTCCCAGCGTCGATAGGGATCGCGGCCCGGGATATAGGTGGTCAGCCGCTCGGGATCGCAGACCTGCATCACCGAGATCGGCAGCTCGGCCTCGGGGCCGATCGTGACGTCGATGACGAGCCAATCCTGGTCGTAGCCCAGGCTCTCCCACTTCGAGCCGATGCTCCGGCGCACGAAGCTGCCGGCGCCGTCACAGCCGATCACCCAGCTGGCCTCGAACGCGCGCGCCTGGCCTCTCGTGTCGGCGGTGAGGGTCACGCCGCGCGCGTGCTGCTCGATTCGCGTGACCTCGAGGCCGTCTTCGACCGTGACGTCACCGCGCTCGGCGATGATCTGGCGAAGGAGCGCCTCGAGCTGGGGTTGATCGAAGAACGCGATGTCGCGCCAGCCGAGTGGGCCAACGGGTGGGAACTGCATGCCGAAGAGCCGGTTGCGCTTCGAATCGGTGAAGGTGAGCTCTTCGTCCTCGCGCCGCGGCTGCACCACCGCTTCGACCTGCTCGGCGAGCCCGAGGCGTTGAAAGGCGCGCATGCTCTCGCCGTCGAGGCCGACGGCGCGCGGGATGTCGAGCACCTCGGTGTCGCGCTCGAGGATCAAGACCCGGAGCCCGGCATGGGCCATCTGAAGTGCGGTCATGGCGCCGACGGGGCCGTAGCCCACGATGGCGATGTCGTACGAGTCGCCCATGGCGGCTCCTTCTCGGCTCATCTTCCCGACGCCCCGGGATCGGGCCCCAGCAGGAGGCGGACCACCACACGCGCGTGCTGGTCGACGAAGTCGGCGTCGAAGGGGTCTTCGCCGCTCACGCGGCGACATTCTTCGGCTTGGTGAAAGACGAGCCCGGCCGCGCCGGCCATCACGTAGAAGAAGTGAACCGGCGAAGCGGCGAGCTCGTCGTCGAGGGTTCCGCCCAGCTCGCGCACGACCTCGAGCACCGCGTCGTAGAGGGGCTGGACGTGCCGGTCGACCATCCAGCGCATGCGCTCGCCGCGCCGCTTGCCTTCCTCGTACATCAGCCGAACGAAGGCGGGCCGGCGCGCGACGAAGTAGACGTGGCCCCGGATCATGCGCGCCGCGCGCTCTCGCGGCGTCAACAGTGCGGGGTCACCGAGCATGGTGTCGATCTCAGCCTGCATGTCTCCGAAGGCATCGTCGACGGCGGCCTGCCAGAGCTTCTTCTTGTTGCCGAAGTAGTACGGGATCAAGCCGTGATTCACGCCGGCCTGGGCGGCGATCTGACGGGTGGACGCACCGTCGAATCCGCGCTCGGTAAACACCTCGAGGGCCGCCTCGACGATGCGCTGGCGGGTTTCGGGGATGGCGGCTGCGGCCACGGGAGCGGACGGCATGGCGGGACCTCCGGACGGGATTATGCGGTCGGACAATCAAGTTAGTCAACTGCATAATCGGACGCCAGCCGAACGTGATCCGATGCGCGCTGCGGGGGCCCAAGGGCCTCGACGAAGAAATCTCGATCCCGCGGCGAAATTTCACACGCGCCGGCTCGTAGAGGGATTGTGGGCGAGGGCAGGCCTCGACCCTCGGCGACCAGGGAGGATCGGGACCCATGTGGCTTCGCACCCCCGAATGGACGCTCGTCGGCATCGAGTGGCCCTCGCGAGGGCTCGCAGCGCGTGCTCGGGCGCGACTCGATAGGATTCGGCGCAGCAGCACATCGGGGGATCAGCGCAGCTTGGCGAGCGAACCGACGGCCGAGACGATCCAGCGCGCGCGGGCCGGCGACCCCGACGCGTTCGCGTTGCTCTTCGACGCATTCGGGGACGACGTGCTGCGCGTCTGTCTGCGCATGCTCGGCGCACCCGAAGTCGCGGCCGACGCGCGCAGCGACGTCTTCTTGAAGGTGCGGGGATCGCTCTCGAGCTACGACCCTGCGCGCTCGTTCCGGACGTGGCTGCTCTCGGTGGCGGGCAACCACTGCATCGACCGCCTGCGCCGCGACGCCGTCGAACGCCGACTCTTCGCGCAGATCGAGATCGAGCCCGGAGAGCTCGAAGGCTCAACGCCGTCGCCTCTCTCACGGGTCGTGGCACGGGAGAACCGAGACGCCCTCGACCGTGCGCTGGCGAGCCTCCCCGTCGAGTACCGCCTGCCGCTGTTGATGCGGTACTTCGGTGACGCCAGCTACGACGAGATCGCTGACAGCCTGGGCACGAACCGCGCGCGGGTCGGCACGCTGATCTTCCGGGCCAAGAAGAAGATGCGGGTCTTGATGACGACCGAGACCGAGACGCCGGCTGGAGGGGAGAAATGAGCTGCCCCAGCGAAGAGACCCTCTCGTTCTATGCCGATGGCGAGCTCTCCATCGACGCCTTGCGTGAGGTCGAGTCGCACCTCGTCGGCTGCCAGCACTGTCGCGGCAGCGTGCTCGCGCTGCGCGACGAGATCGGCCTCCTCGGCGACGTGTTGCACGACCGCGACCTCGGCCGCGGGCGCGTCCACGCCCCGCAAGAGCGCGCGCGCGGGCTCGTCTTCGGCGTCGGCCCGGCGCTCGGCGTGGCAGCGCTCGTCGTGACCACACTCGGCTGGGTGCTCGAGCGCAACCTGCCCGCCGGGACCAGCCTGCTCAGTCCGATTCGACTCATGGGAGCCTACGAGATGACCCTCGAGACCGTCTTCATGCTGCGCGACGAAGTGCCCGGGCTGATGGAGACCGCGCTCACACAGGGAGCGCTGTTCGCCGTCGCGGCGATCGGGACGTTCCTCGTGAGCACGCTCGACAAGCGAATCGCGCGCACCGGGGCCGTGATCCTGGCACTCACGGGCCTCGCGTTGGCCGCACCCGACGCCGAGGCCTTCGACCTACGCCATGACGTCGAGCGCGTGGTGGTGCCGGCGGACGAGACCTGGGCGCAGACGCTGGTCGTGAGTGCAGACGAGGTGCGAATCGAGGGCACCCTCGACGGCGATCTGTTTGCGTTCACCAAGCGGTTGCGGATCACCGGAACCGTGAACGGCAGCGTGTTCGTCGTGGCGAACGACGTCGATCTGCTGGGTCGCATCGCAGGATCGCTGTACGTCGGGGGCGAGGTCGTCCGAATCGAGGGCCCGGTTGACGGACAGCTGTACGGCTTCTGCGAAGACGTGACGGTCAGTGACTCGAGTCGCGTAGGCCGTGATGCGGCCATGGTCGCCGACCTGTTCCAGGTCGATGGCAAGATCGACCGCGACGTCGCCTTCGGAGGTGAGCGCATCGAAGTGCGCGGGCATGTCGGACGCAATCTCCTTGTCCGGGGGCAGGAGGCCGCGCTGCTGGACGAAGCTCGGATCGGCGGTGACTTCGACGCTCAGCTCGAGCCGGGCAACGAAGTCGAGGTCGCCGACGGGGCCCGGATCGGGGGTGAACGGATCGAGGGCGAGCTCGACTGGAACCGCAAGGAGCAGCGAAGCCGCTGGGCGAGCCGCCACTTCTACGTTGCCAATCTCGTCGTGTTGGTCTCCGCGTTCATCGTCGGCATGCTGCTGCACCTGGTTCGGCCGAGCCTCTTCGAGCTCGGTGTGCCGACGACCGCCGACTTCTTTCGCGAGCTGGGGTTCGGGTTCGTGGCGATCGTCTGTGTCCCCGTCGCGATCGTGGTGTGCTTCGCCACGGTCGTCGGGATCCCGATCGGCATCATCATGATCTTCACGTATCTGACCGCGCTCTTCGTCTCGATGGTCATCGTGGCGTCGCTGATCGGGCAGGGGTTGCTGCGTCCGCCGCCCGGCTCGAACTCGCGGTTCGGCATCGCGCTTCTCCTCGGGCTGCTCCTGCTCGTGCTCGCCGTCAACCTCCCGCTGATCGGCGGACTCCTTCGCTTCGTCGCATTGATGACGGGGATGGGCATTCTGGTGACGCACGCCGTCGACTCGTGGCGGACTCGGGTCGTCTAGGCGCACTCGCTATGCTGCGGCGCCGACCTGGAGGGAGCCCGCTTGTCGACGTCCATCGATTTCAACGCCGCCGCCGCACGCGCCCTCGAGGCCGCGTACCTCACGACGGACGTCATCGAGCAGCGGAGCATCGTCCTGCGGCTGCTCTCGCTGCGGCCGGGGGACGCGGCCCTCGACATCGGCTCGGGCCCCGGGCTCCTGGCACGCGAGATCGCCGACGCCGTCGGGCCGAGCGGTCGCGTTGTCGGCCTCGATCTCTCCGAGCCCATGCTCGAGATGGCGCGTCTGCGCTGCGCCGATCGGCCCCACGTCGCGTTCGAGCAGGGGGACGCCGCGGCACTCCCATTCGATGAGGACACCTTCGACGTCGTCGTGACGACCCAGGTCTACGAGTACGTCCCCGACATCCCCGGCGCACTCGCCGAAGTGTCGCGCGTGCTCCGCCCGGGCGGGCTCGTGGCCATTCTCGACACCGACTATGCGTCGCTGGTGATCCACACCGAGGACGAGCCCAGACAGGGTCGCCTCATCGACGCGTGGGACGAGCACTTCGTTCATCGCGGTCTGCCGCGGACACTCGGCGGGGCGCTGGCGAGCGCCGGGTTTCGGCATCGGCATCGGGTGGCGATCCCGATGTTCAACGCCGAGTACGTGCCGAGCGCGTTCAGCTTCCACCTGACGAAGCTGATGGCCGGCTTCTGCGCCGGAAGACGCGCCTGCACCGAAGCCGACGCCGCGGGCTGGCTCGAAGAGCTCGAGACGCTCGGCCGCGAGGGCCGCTACTTCTTCAGCCTGAATCGGTATTTGTTCGTCGCGGAATGGCCCGGTTGATCGGCGTTACGCCGCGCGCCGACCGCGCACGCCGAGAATCGTGAGCCCGAACAGGACGAGCAGGCCCGCGCCGGGTTCGGGGATCGCCCGAATCTGATAGCCCGTGATGTGGGCGTTGCCGAAGCCGTTGGTGCGCATCGTGAGACTCTGGCTCGTGGCGTCGGCGTCGAACCATCCGACCGCGAACTGCCCCAGTCCCGCGCCCGTGGCATTCAGGTCGACCTCATTGCCGAGCCCGTCACCGAAGGACATGTCGCGCCCCGAGCAGCAGCCGCGCAGGTCGGTGAAGAAGAGCTGGATCAGGTAGCGCTCACCGGGGACCAGGAGCCCGCTGCCGAGCGACACCGCGGTGCTCGTGCCGTTGCCGTAGTCGAAGCGGCCGATGAGTCCATCGAGTGACGCATCGCCGCTCGTCTGGCCGGCGAGCGTATCGCCGCCGTAGCTGCGATCGAGGAGCGCGTCCGAAGCGGCGAAGGCGACGCCGTTCACGGTGGCCGAGGCGCCCGAGCCGCTGGCGTTGATCGCTTCGACGAGGGTGCCGGAGGTGTCGACGTCGAGTGCGTTCGCGATGTCCTGGGCTGGGTTCCACGTGATCATGGCGGCGAGCGCCACGCCGGGCAGCGCGAGCACCAGGCCGGCGACGGCCAGACGGGTCGCGGTCGCGGCTGTGCGGAGGCATCGAACGTGGAGGGGCGGCATGTGGGGAGAGGCTCCTCCCCAGTGGATCGACCCCTTCGAACAGGGGCTTGACCTCGAATCGACGCCGGCGTCACGAGCGCCGCCTCACCCATACGCAATCGGTCGGCAGCTCTGATGGCCCGCCGGTCGTCGCCTCAACGCCGCACGGCGTACTCGTCGAGCTTGGCTTCGGCGAGCTCGAAGCCGAGCCCCGGGCGTTCGGGGAGCAGCAGGTCTCCGTCTTCCCAGACGAAGGGCTCGATCAGCAGCTCGTCGAAGAAGAGATTCGACGTGTGGATGCTCTCCTGGATCAGAAAGTTCGGAATCGCGGCGTCGAGCTGCAGCGCGGCCGCCGTGATGATCGGCCCGCCCCACACGTGCGGGGCCATGAGGACGTAGTGCGCCTCGGCGAGAGTCGCGATCTGGCGCCCGGCCGAGATGCCGCCACAGCTGCCGAGGTCGGGCTGGGCATAGTGGCACGCGCCGGCCGCGAACAGCCGCTCGAATTCATGGACGAAGGCCAGCCGTTCGCCCGTCGCAATCGGAATCGTCGTGCTCGCCGCGATGCGGGCCATCTCTTCGGGGTTCTCGGGCGGGCAGGGCTCTTCGAGCCACAGCGGGTCGTAGGGCTCGAGCCGTCGAGCCAGCCGGCGTGACACCGAGGGCGTCATCTGACCGTGGGTGCCGATCAGGATGTCGGCGCGCGAGCCGACGGCCTCTCGAATGGCCTCGATCGTCCGTTCAGCGTTGTCGTATTCGACGAGCGTGAACTCGCGGGGCGAGCGAGGGCCGGCGTAGGGCATCGGATCGAGCTTGAGGCCCGTGAAGCCCTGATCGGCCAGCTGACGGGCCGCCTCGGCGACGGCGCCGGGGTTGTTCGTCCAGTCGCCGACCGAGCTGGCCATGCTGCCATCGCCGAGCTCGGAGTAGATATAGGTGTACGTGCGAGCGCGATCCCGGTAGCGACCGCCGAGCAGGTCGCAGATGGGCGCGTCGAAGTGCTTGCCGCAGATGTCCCACATCGCGAGGTCGAATGCGCTGATCACGCCCGACGTGAAGTAGCCCGCGTTCTGACTCGTGAGCCCCTCGTACATGCGCTTCGTGAGCGCATCGCGGTTCAGCGGGTTCTGCCCCTCGAGGTAGCGACCGAAGTTGTCTTCGACGAGCTGCGCGAACGAGCGGTCGAGCCCGTACATGCTGAAGAGCACGGCGCACTCGCCCCAACCGACGAGTCCGGTGTCGGTCTCGAGACGCACGAAGAACCAGAACACGCCACCGAGATTCGGCGGCGGGGTCTTGACGGCGTAGGCGCGGGCGCGCACGAGCTGCATGCGGGGTCTCCTGCATCGAAGGCGAAGGCGGCGATTCGTCTGCCCGGCTCAGCATAGTGCGCTCGAACGGGTCTCGGCGCTGATAGACTCGCCGACCCCCCTTCGACGGACAGGAGCGCACCACGATGCCGCAACGAGGCGTGAATCGAATCACCATGGCCGTCTGGGACATCGAGCAGGGACGCGCGTTCTACGAGAAGCTGCTCGGCGCGACCTTCGAATCCGTGCACGACGAAGACGCCGAGAAGTTTGGCGTGCAGTGCCTGATTGCATGGGACGCCGGCATCGAGCTGCTCGCTCCGCTCGAGGGGCGCGACAGCCACGTTCGGCAGGTGCTCGAGACGCGCGGCGAGGGCATCGTGGGCGCCGTCCTCGCGGTCGAGGACGTGGACGCAAGCCAGCGGGCCGCCACCGAGCTGGGCGTTCGCACGACGGCCGAGCTCGACTACGACGCGTCGACCATCGACCGATGGCTGCAGGGGCGATTCACGAAGTACAAGGAGTACTTCCTAGGGAGCGATGCTCCCCTTGGGCCGAATATCGTGATCGGGGAGTTCGTCGGCGCCGGAGAAAAGCCCGAAGGCTGACAAGCGGCGCGGGCGTGGGCGATCGCCGGGAAGGTGGCCGGCCTCAGCGCAGACGCCACTCGAGCTGGGCGCGATAGAGGTTGGACGGCGGAACGTCCCCGGTACCGTCGCCTTCGACCGCCCAGTCGAGCGTCGAGTTCGGCGTGCCCGTCACCGGAAGACCGACGAAGTTGAGCCGCGGACCGAAGTTGCTCTTGGGAAGCGGGAACGAACCCGACGCTCGCACGTTCCAGTACGTGTTGAAGGCGGCGCTCTGCGGGCCGCCATTCGACGGGCCCGCGCTTTCCCACGCACGGGTGCCAGCCCCGAGATCGATTTCGGTGAACAGGTTCTGGTACGGCGCCTTCTTGTGGTGGTCGAGATTCACGTCGACGCCGCGACCATTCGAGAAGACGTTGCTGCGCGTCACCGTCTCGATCGTGATGTCGTGGCGGAACTCGGTATTGATGTCGAACTCGCTGATCAGGTTGTCGGCCGAGAGCCAGCCGAGGCCGATCCCGTGGTGGCCGCTCGGGCCCGACCGGCTCTCGCGATAGGGCGAGGCTTCGAGCGTCAGGCCCTCGACCGTGTTGAAGGTCGAGAAGTTCAGGAAGATGCCGCTGTCGGCGTTCAGGATCGTCACGTCCCGCACCCACGAGTTCGCGACGCGGTAGAAGTAGATGCCGTTGAAGCCGACCTCGTAGAGGTGGGTGCCGGGCGCGATGTCCGGAAGCTCGAGGGTGAGCGTCTCGATGCCCACCTCTTGCACGGTCGGAGCGAAGGGGTGGATCTCGGGCGACCATTCGAGTTGCACGTCGAGGGGCAGCGGACGCTCGAGCGTGATGCGGTCGCCCTCGATCGCTTCGATGCGGGTCGCGAACTCGAACAGCCGCCAGCCGGTTTCGCTGCCGGTCGCCGTCAGGTCGTCGTGCACATGGGCGAGGAGCGAACCCTCGTCGTCGCCCGAAGGCGGGTCTTGCATGACGACCCGAATCCAATCGCCGACGGCGAGCGTCGATGCGTCGTCGACTTCGAGTTCGTGGTCGCCGCGGGACGCGACATCGACGACCGAAGCGAGCAGGGTGGAGGCGTCGATCGGATCCGCACCCTCGACCCAGACCAGGCCGCCGATGAAGGCCCAGCGCTTGCCCTCACCGGGCCCCACGTTCGGAAAATCGAGGTCTCGGCTCTCGGGGCCGAGCAAGTCGGTCAGTGAGCGCTGAAACGCGAGGCGTGCGCCGTCTTCGCTCTCGCCTCGCAGGACGACGTTGGATCGCGAGATGATCAGCCGATCGGATACGATGTAGCGGCCATCGGGGATCCAGATCACCTGGCCCGCGGCTACGCCGTCGATCGCCGCCTGGATCGCGGCGGTGTCGTCCACATCGTCATCGCCGAACGCGCCGTAGCTCTCGACGTTGACCTGACTCGTGATGGCCGGCAGGGGCACCGAGCCGGTGCGGTAGCCCGCGTAGCTGAAGTCGGGGAGGCGACCGGCCGGATCCCACTCTTCACCCAGCGCCGTCCAGACGTCGGTCGGGTCGCCCTCGTCGTCGATCGATTGAGTGTCCTGCACCTCGCGCGCCTCCTGCTCGGTGCAGCAGGCGACCAACAGGGCGAGCGCGATCCACACGGCGACGCGCAGCGCGGTCGAAGACCGGCGTGTCACGTCGTGCGCGCGCGCCCGAGGCGCATGGGGATGATTCGAACGTCGCATCGGCCCACCATCACCCCCCGGTCAGGAAGCGTGCCACAGAGTGGTGGGATCGGCGATTGGCGACGATCGCGACGGCATGCCGCTCGGCTGCCATCGAGCTGCCGGTGGGTCGCACTCCAGCGAGCGAATCGTGCTGATCGTCAGAGCGCTCGTTCGAATCGAGCGCCCGACCGACGCCTGCGCCGCTATTCCGACACACTTCCCCGCAGCCGGCGACGCACCTCAGTGAGCGCGTAGTGCTCGGAACCATCGGGGCGCCCCGACGCGAACCAGAGCGCGAGCAAGACCACGCCGTAGGTCAGCACACCCGTGGTCACGAGAGCGGCGAGCTGCAATCCGATCTCGACGGTCCCGGTCGCGGCCGGCAGCGTACCTTCGAGCTGCTCGGTGACGACCGCCATCGCGCCGGTGGCGAGCAGGGGTCGCCAGAGCCGTGAAATGAGCTCGATCGGCGACCGGTCGAGGGCCGCCAGCAGGATCGCGTAGCTGACCGGGATCACCGTCGCCGAGGCGATGACATAGGCCCAGGCGCCACCCGCGACGCCGTAGTGCGAAACGCCGAACAGCAGGGTCGGGATCAGCACGAGGAGCTGCAGCACCGAGACCTTGAGCACGGTCTGGGGGCGACCGAGCGCGTAGAAGAGGTACCCCGTGTTCGACCCCAGCCCGTTGATCATCCCGAACAGAGCCAGGACGGGGACGATGGGGATCGCTTCGCGCCATGCGTCACCGAGCAGGAGTGGAACGGCGTGATCGGCCGTGACCATCAGCCCGGCGCCCGCTGGCAGGACGATCAGGGCCAGCATGCCGACGACCTCGAGCATGCCCTGGCCGAGCGCGCGCAGGTCGCTCGACTGCTTCGCGTAGCCCGGGAAGATCGCGCGGTTCACGGGCGCGGCGAGCTCACTCGAAGGCAGGAGCGCCAACTCCTGCGACACGTTGAAGAGCCCGAGGCTCCGCGCGCCGCTCACGCGTCCGACCACGAAATCGGCGGAGCGCTGGGTCAACAGATTCACGAAGTTCTTCAGCACGAGCCATTTCGAGAACGAGAACAGATCCTGCCACTCCGAGAGGGACAGCCGTGGTCGAAACGGGTGCATGATGTAGCTGAGCATCACCTCGAAACTGTGGCCGGCGAGAATCCCGGCCACGAGCGCCCAGTGGTTCTGCAACCAGAACGCGAGCGTGACGGTCACGATGAAGCGTCCGACCCGCGCGATGAACATGAAGCGGAACTCGGTGTCGAAGTCGAGGTTGCGCCGGAAGTCGACGATGCCGACGTTGCGCAGCGCGCTGATCGTCGGGCTGAGGGCCAGCCAGAGCATGACCGGCACGAGTCCGGGTTCCGAGAAGAACTTCGAGGCCGGAAGGGCGAGGCCGGCCAGGATCGCCGTCACCCCGAGCGAGACCGCAACGTTGAACGTGAAGGCCGTGTCGTAGTGACTGCGCTGCGGGTCGGCATGCTGGATCAGCACGACGTCGAAGCCGAAGGCCTTGAGCAGGTCGAGCAGGGCGACGATGGACATCGCCATGGCCACGAGACCGAAGGCGTCGGGTGCGAGCAGGCGCGCCAGGATCAGCATGCTGATCAGGCCGAGGCCGCGGTCGAGGGCGCGCGCGATCACCATCAAGAGCGCGCCGCGGGTGACGGCACCTCGCACTTCACTCATCGCTGGCCGAATCCTCGAGCGACGCGGTCGTCGCGGGCGTGGAAGTGGGGGCTCGCGGGCTTCGAGCACGCGGGCGAACACCGGGGCGGCACCCGTGCGTGATCATGCTCCCGCTCCCTGTCTCTCTATACGTCGGCGTTTCGTGGGTCGATCCTGAGTCATTCGGCGCCATCGGGTGCTTCGAACGCATGCCCCGCGCCGCTGTGGGGTTCGGGTCGGAGACCACGTGCTTCGGGGCGCCGGGAGGATATGGGATCGCGCGCGATTTTCCTCGGCGCCGCGCAGAGGGATGAGGCGCGCGGTACGCCTTCGTCTCGAGACGAAGATCGGGATCACTGCTAGTTTGTGGCTGCTCCGGTCGCGTCGCGCAGTTCGAAAGGGCCCCTCGCACCGCATGAAGATCGAGCTCACCGTCAACGAGCGCACGCACTCGCTCGACGTCGATCCCGACACACCGCTGCTCTGGGTGCTGCGAGACCATCTGCAGCTGACGGGCACGAAGTATGGCTGCGGCATCGCGCGCTGCGGCGCCTGCACCGTCCACGTCGACGGACGCGTCGTGCGCTCGTGCGTGTTTCCGGTCTCGGCCGTCGACGGACGCCCCATCACGACGATCGAGGGCGTCGGCGCAGACGGCCTGCATCCCGTGCAGGAGGCGTGGATCCGGGAAGACGTGCCTCAGTGCGGGTACTGTCAGTCGGGGCAGATCATGGCGGCCGTGGCCTTGCTCGAGCAAACGCCCGCGCCATCGGATGACGAGATCGACCGCGCGATGACGGTCGTGTGCCGCTGCGGCACCTACGGGCGGATCCGTCGCGCCATCCACGGCGTCGCACAGCCACAGGACGGCAAATCGTGACGCCCATTGCACCGGGCGAACGGGCCGAGATCTCGAGGCGAAGATTCCTGGGCGCGACGCTCAGCGCCGCGGGCGGCCTCGTGATTGCGTTCCACCTGCCGGGGTGTCGGCGCGCGGACGAGGCCGACCTCTTCGCCTCCGACCTCGAGATCCCCGGCGAAGTCAATGCCTGGCTGACGATCGATCCGGACGAGACGATCACCATTCGCGTCGCGCGCGCCGAGCTCGGCCAGGGCGTGCTGACGGCGCTGCCGATGATCGTCGCCGAAGAGCTCGAGTGTGAATGGAGCGACGTGCGCTTCGCCGTCGCCGACGTAAATCGCAGCGTCCGGGATGGGGGCATCTACCGCAGCTTCAATACGGGCGGCAGCGGTGCCGTGCGCTTCTCGCGCAAGTATCTCCAGGAGGCGGGCGCGAACGCCCGCGAGCGCCTGCGCCATGCTGCGGCCGAGCGCTGGCAGATCCCCGTCGACGGTTGTGTCGCGCGCGATGGACGTATCGAGGCACCCGATGGCAAGGCATCGTTCTCGTACGGCGAGCTCGCCGCGGCCGCCGCGCGGGTCGATCTCGGTGACGCACCGATCGAGCTGAAACGCCCGGGGACATTCCGGCTGCTGGGCCGACCGACGCCCCGCCTCGACGTGCCGAAGAAAGTCGACGGGTCGACCCGGTATGGCATCGACGTGCGTCGTCCGGGCCTGCGCTTCGCGGTCATCCGGCACTGCCCGTACTTTGGGGGCGGCCTGGCTTCCCACGATCCGAGCGCCGCGAGGTCTATGCCGGGCGTGGTCGACGTCGTGGTCGTCGACGACGCCGTCGTCGTCGTGGCCGAGACCACCTGGCAGGCCATGAAGGCACTCGATGCGGTCGAGATCGAGTGGCGGCGACCGACCGGAGATCCGGCGTCGACCCCGGCGCTCGATGCGCGCTTCGAAGCCGCGCTCGATGAGCCCGGCCAGGTGTTCCTCGAGCGGGGTGCGACAGGATTCGAGGAGGCCGGCGGTGCCTCGGTGCGCGCGGACTACCACGTCCCATTCCTCGCGCACGCCTGTCTCGAGCCGCTCAACTGCACGGTCGAGATCGGCCCTGAGCGTGTCGACGTCTGGGTCGGCACGCAGAATCAGGAGTCGGTCCTTCGCCTGGCCGCCGAAATCACCGGCCGATCGACCGACCAGGTCTTCGTACACGGCCTGTTCGTGGGCGGCGCCTTTGGCCGTCGCGCTTACGACCGACACGTGGGCGAGGCGGTTCGGGTGGCCATGAAGGTCGGGGGGCCCGTGCAGCTGCTCTGGCCTCGTGAAGAAGACATGCGCCAGGGGCGGTATCGCCCGACGGCGTCGTTCCGGTTCGAGGCCGACCTCGACGCGGCGGGTCGACCCACGGCCCTGCGTTCACGCTCGGTGACGCAACCGATCTTCTCTGACGAGCCGAAGCACCTGGTCGATGGGCTCGACAAGACGTCGCTCATGGGCCTGAACGACATCCCGTACGCCGTGCCGGCCCTCCGCTTCGAGCACGCGATGGAGCCCACCCCGGTCTCGGTCGGCATCTGGCGATCGGTGGGTCACTCTCAGAACGCCTTCGCGGTCGAGAGCGTCATCGACGAGATGGCGCTGGCCGGCGGTCAGGATCCGCTCGCGCTTCGTCGAGCGCTCCTCGCTGATCGCTCCGACTTTCTCCATGTCCTCGACGTGCTGGCGGACAAGGCCTCGTGGGGCCGCGCGCTGCCCGAGGGCCAGGGGCAGGGGCTCGCGATTCACGAAGGCATGGGCACGATCGTGGGCCAGGTCGTCGAGGTCGAGGTCGACGCGGCCGGCGCATTGCGCGTCGAGCGGGTGGTCTCGGCCGTCGATTGCGGCACGGCGGTCAACCCGCTCACGATCGAGGAGCAGATCGAGGGCAGCATCATCTTCGGTCTGACCGCTGCGCTCTACGGCGAGATCACGATCGCCGATGGCGCCGCCGTCGAAACGAACTTCGATCGTTATCGATTGCTGTCGCTCGCCGAAGCGCCGCGCATGGAGACCCACCTGGCCTTGTCGGGCGGTGACAAGTGGGGCGGCATCGGTGAGCCCGGGTTGCCGCCGATCGCGCCCGCTTTGTGCAGCGCCATCGCGCGGGCCACCGGCGTGCGCGTGCGAAAGCTGCCGATCGGCCAGCAGAAGCTGCGCCCCGCATGATCCTACGCCGCCGGCCCGAAGCCGAGCCTCGCGTGTTCAGTCGCCGTCGGGCAGACCGAAGGTGAGGATCGAGCGGCCGGCGGCCACCGTCACGCGCTGCTGGCCATCCTCCTCCCAGGTGATCGGCGCGGCGTTGATGTAGCCCCCGACGTTCATCCGCCAGCGTTCCTCGCCGCTGCGGGCGTCGACGGCGTAGAGCGACGTGTAGTCGCCGCCGAAGACCAGATCGCCCGCGGTGGCGAGCAGCCCGCCGGTGCGCCAGAGGAAGACCCGCGGCTCGTTCTCGTACGACCACACGACCTCGCCCGTCTCGGGATCGATCGCACGCAGGGCCGCGGTGAACGGGTGCTTGCGCGAGATCAGCTGGTGCATGCTGCCGATGTAGAACTCGCCCTGGGTGTAGCGGGGCGTGTCGCCCTGCTTGTAGACGATGCGCCCGCCGTCCATGACCGCGACGTAGAAGAGGCCCGTCTTCGGCGAGTAGGCGGGCGACTGCCAGTTCGTCCCGCCGTGGGGCGATGGATAGGTGATCGTCCCCTCCGGCTTCGGGATCGCGTTTTCGTCGAGCACGGGTCGGCCCGTCTCGTCGATCGCCTTTGCCCAGTTTTGCTTGACGAATGGCTCGGCGTGGAGGTACTCACCCGTATCGCGATCGAGCGCATAGAAGAAGCCGTTTCGATTGGCCGTGAGCAACAGCGAGCGCGGCTCTCCGCCGAGCTCGCGATCGACGAGCACCGGGATCTGGTTCGCTGCCCAGTCGTGCAGGTCGTGGGGCGTGAACTGGAAGTACCAGCGCAGCTCACCGGTATCGACGTCGAGGGCCACGACGCTGTTGGCGTAGAGGTTGTCGCCGAGTCGCGTGTCGCCGTGGTAGAGCGGGCCGGGGTTGCCGGTGCCCCAGTAGAGCAGGTTGCGCTCCGGGTCGTACGAGCCGGTGAGCCAGGCGCCGGCGCCGCCCTTCATCCACGAGTCGCCACTCCACGTCTCGTTGCCCGGCTCGCCGGGCCCGGGGATCGTGTAGAAACGCCAGACGCGCTCGCCCGTCTCGACGTCATAGGCGTCGAGGTGCCCGCGAATGCCGTACTCGCCCCCCGAAACGCCGATCAGCACGAGGTCCTTCACGACGAGCGGGGCCGACGTGATCGTGTAGCCGAACTCGTGATCGGCGACCTCGACCTGCCAGCGCTCTTCACCCGTCGCCGCATCGAGGGCGAGCAGGTGCGCGTCGATCGTCGCCCAGAAGACCGCGTCGTCCTTGACCGCGACGCCGCGATTCACGTGCCCGCAACAGAGCGACAGGCGCTCGGGGGGCGAGCGCAGGAACGACCAGAGCAGCTCGCCGGTGGCGGCATCGAGGGCGTGCACACCGCCGGGCGAGTCGGTGACGTACATGACACCGTCGTTCACGATCGGGGACGTCTCGAGGTACTCGTCGACGGCATCGGTCTGGTACATCCACAGCAGCTTCAGATCACCCACGTTCTCGGTGTCGATCTGGTCGAGCGGGCTGAAGCGCTGTCCGTCGTAGTCGCCCGAGTAGGTCAGCCAGTTCGTCGGATCGTCGCGACCGGTCAGCAGTCGTGCGTCGGTGACCGGCTCGAGCTCGATCTCGAGCGGAGCGTCGGCGGCGATGTCGACGGCCTCCTGCTCGATCGAGCGGATGTAGGAGACGACCTGCCAGGCCGAACGCTCGTCGAGATCGCGGCCGACCATGGCGGTACCCGGGATGCCTCGCGTGATGGCGCGGTACAGCCACCAATCGGTGTCGCCGTGCTTGAGGTCGGATGTGTTGAGGGCGGGGCCGACGCCGCCCGTCCCGGCCGCGCCGTGGCAGTTGGCGCAGTTCGCGCGGAAGAGTGTCTCGCCCTCGACGGCGTCTCCCGGCAGGGTGTACGGGTTCTTGATGGAGCCGTACGGGTTGCGCGTCTCGACGAGGCCCGCGAGGTAGTAGCGGCTGCCCGGCATGAGCATCGAGAACAGCTCGGTCCAGCCCAAATCGTAGATCTCGCCGCGCGCCTGCATCGCCACGAGCTGAGCGCGCCACCGCACCTGCGGCACCGAGAGCGCCGCGCCGACAATCAGACCGCCGAGGACGACGACCGCGGCAAGTACGAGACCCACGCGCTTCAAGGGGCCGGCTCCTGGCCGCGCAGGTGGTCGACCGTGCGCCGGATGCCCTCCTCGAGGTCGATCTTCGGCCGCCAGCCTTCGAGGAGTCGCGACGCCTCTTCGACCTGCGCCACGCGCGGGCGTTCGAGCGGGCGCTCGGCGCGCGATCCGAAGATCGGCGCACCCGGGCCGTCGATCTGCTCGGCCACCGTCTCGATGACCGTCCGCAGCGAGTGCAGCTGGCCGGTGCCGAGGTCGATCTCGAGTCCGCCGAGGCCTTCGACGTAGCCGGCCCGCACGAGCCCGTCGGTCACGTCGTCGACGTAGATCCAGTCCGACTCGAGGGTGCCGCTCGAGAGCTCGGGGGAGTCACCCGCCAACAACGTGGCGGCGGCGTATGGGACGACCTTGGCGGCGTTCTGGCCCGGGCCGTACGTCATGTAGGGCCGCGTGATCACCACCGACAGATCGTAGATGGCGTCGAACATCTTCGCGTAGCCGTTGCAGGCGAATTTAGCCGCCGCATAGGGCGAGGCCGGTACGTCGCCCGGGTTCGCCGGTTCGGTCAGCGATCCGGCCAGCACGACCCGGCGGCAGCCGAGCTCACTCGCCGCCAGCAGCACGTTGACGGTGCTCGTCAGCAGGCTGTGATAGAGAGGCAGCACGAAGTCGCGATCGGGCGCCGCCGTCACCTGGCCTGCGAAGTGGTAGATGACCTCGGGGCGTGTCTCTTCGAGGAGCGCCCGCACAGCGTCGATGGATTCGAGGTCGGGGCTCGACCAGCGGGGCGGGGCGGCCTGTGGCGACCGGGACGTCGCGTGGACGTCGGCGCCGTCGTGCATCAGCCGCCGGCACAAATTCGAGCCGAGGAACCCGCTGCCGCCGGTCACGAGGACCGTGCTGCCTGCGACCTGCTCAGCCACTGCCGACCCCCTGCGTCCTACTGAGGCACGGGAGCGAGAATTCGCCCCTTCGACTTCACCCGATGGGCCCCTGAGGCCACTTACTCGTCCAGACGCCGCCCGACCTTAGCCAATTCGGGTGCGCGATCGGGGCGATGCAACGATCGAATGACGAGACCGAGGCGTCCGTCGTTGGACGGGGCTCGCAGACACCGACCAGCAGCACCAGGGAGGGGGCGAGCTATCCTGCCCGCGATCCAACACGATCACGCAGTGGACGCCGAGATGACGCAATCCCAGCCGAGCGCCCCGCATGCCTCTGCGACGGAAGCGACGTCGGATCGCCCCGCCCAGCTCGCGACATCCCACGCCAAGCCGCGCGTGTCGATCGGCCTGCCGGTGTACAACGGCGAGCGATATGTCGAGGAGTCGATCGACTCGCTCCTCGGTCAGACCTTTGGCGACTTCGAGCTGATCATCTGCGACAACGGGTCGACCGACCGCACGCCCGAGATCTGTCGCGCCTACGCCGATCGGGATCCCCGAGTGCGATTCGAGCAGAATCCAGAGAACCTCGGCGTGTTCGGCAACCACGCGAAGTGCTTCTCGCTCGCGCGCGGCGAGTACTGGTTCTGGGCCGCACATGACGACATTCGCGCGCCCGACTTTCTCGCCCGGTGCGTCCAGGTGCTCGACGACGAGCCCGAGACGGTCATCTGCTACTCGGCGATCCAGGTGATCGGGGAGCATGGCGAGTCCCTCGACGCCGTCGAGCAGCGGGTCAGCGGCGACGACCCCGATCCCGTCGCGCGTTTTCGCAGCCTGATCGATATGGGGCACCGCCTCGAGCCCGTGATGGGGCTCTTCCGCACGGCCCCGCTGCGCGCGACCGGGGCCCACGGGCTGTACCCCGACTCCGACCGAAACATGCTGGCCGAGCTCGCGCTGCGAGGTCGATTTCACCGCATCCCGCAGATCCTCTTCTACCGGCGCGATCACGCGACGCGGTCGATCCGGGCGCATCCGTCGCGACATCAGCGGGCCGCGTGGATCGACCCGAGCAAGCGCACGACGCTCTCGCTGCCGTACCACCGGCAGCTCTGGGAGTACGTGCGCTCAATCTTCAAGGTCGACCTTCCCCTGCGACAGAAGATCGAGTGCATGCGGGTCATGGCGGGGTGGGTCGGCGAACACCGGCGACTGCTCTGGTCGGACTACGTGTGGTGCGTGCGGGTGCTCCTGCGCCCGGCCGTGCACCGACTTCGCGCGCTTCGGCAGAGCAGCTGATGGCGCGGGGCGCCACCTGAACTCGTCCCCTGAGCGCGTGCAGCGCCGCATCACGGCGGCCCATAGCGCGTGAGCAAACTGGAGAATGCGAATGAGCGCGACGGCCCCGACTGCCTCCCACGCCGGGTTCCCCAAATCACTCGGCCTGCGCGCCGGCGAGCTGGTCGAGGTGCGCAGCCTCGAAGAGATCCTCTCGACACTCGACGAGTCGGGCCGACTCGATGCGCAGCCGTTCATGCCCGAGATGATCGAGTACTGCGGTCGGCGCTTCAAAGTGCGCGCCAGCGCGCACAAGACCTGCGACACCGTCGACCACAGCGGCGCTCGGCGGATGGAGGACACCGTCCACCTCGAGGATCTGCGCTGCAGCGGTCGCGAGCACGGTGGCTGTCAGGCGGAGTGCCTCCTCTTTTTCAAGGAAGCCTGGCTGAAGCGCGTGGCCGACGCCGAGGCGGGCCGCGAACCGGGCGGGCCGCGCACCCGGGCGCCGGGCTGCACGGTCCAGCAGATTCAGCTCGCGAGCTCGCACGTCGATCACGAGGGCGAAACGTGTTTCTCGTGCCAGGCGACGCAGCTGGTGGAGGCGAGCTACCCGGTCGATCCGCGAGACCCGCGGCCTTACTGGCGCGACGTGCGGTCGGGCAACGTCACGGTCGGCGAGATGCTCAATGCGCTCTATTTCAGGTTCACCGCCAACGTGCGCCACATCATCGGCTACCGCTTCTTCATCTGGCTCTACAACCAGGTGCAGAAAGTCGTGGGCGGCAGCGATTTCCCGCTGATCCGCGGCCAGGCGAACAAGGGCCGAACGCCCAAGGAAGTGCTCGGGCTGCAGCCCGGCGAGCGGGTGCGCGTCAAGAGCCTGGCCGAGATCGAGAAGACGATCGACGCGACCCAGCGCAATCGCGGCATGCGATACGACTGGGAGATGGTGAAGTACTCTGGCCAGGAGATGGTCGTGCACTCGTCGGTGACCCAGATCATCAACGAGAAGACCGGCCGCATGATGAACTTCTCGAACCCGTGCATCATCCTCGAGGGCGGCGTCTGCCCCTCGAAGTACAGCGACCGCGGCCGCGTCGCGTGCCCGCGCGCCATCTACTCGTATTTTCGGGAGAACTGGCTCGAGCGGGTCGAGGAGTAGCCACCCCGCACGATGCCCGAACAGAAAACGCCCGGGGGCCGAAGCCTCCGGGCGTTTCTGTGTGGTAGCGGGGGCTCGCTACGACCGAAGCGAGTCGGGCGATCGCGAGCTCTCGATCTGGCTGGAGTTCGTGGCATGATCCCTTGTCACATCAGGAGTCAGAGCATCGGCCGCGTCATCGAATGAGTGGGTAGGAGTCCGGATGATGAATTGGGAAGCCATCGGCGCAATCGGAGAGGTGCTTGGCGCCATCGCGGTCCTGGTGACGCTGCTCTATCTCGCGGTTCAGATTCGTCAGAACACCCAGGCACTGAAGGTCACCGCCATGGGGACGCTGCACGACGTTCACGTCGTGACTGAAAAGAACGAGCCCTACATCGCTTCGCTGGTCAAGCTGGGGCGGGACGAGCCACTGGATCCCATCGAGCGGATCGTCGCGGTGGAACGTTTTCTCACCATCGTTCGAGCCTTCGAACGGCTCTGGCTTCAGCAGGAGATGGGAACGGTTGCGAGGGAGCAGTTCGACCGCCAGATCGATCTGCTGCGCTGGGCGTTGAGCACTCCGCAAGCCCGGAAGATGTGGGCTGAGCTCGCGCCCACCTTCACGCCGGGATTCTGCGCCGTCGTCGACGCGGATGTCCTGGCCGAAGACGCGCCACCGAGTCGGATGGTCAACGCCATGAGGCAACTCGAGCCCGTGCGCCGACAGGGGAGCTGAGTCTCAGGGCGCGGGGCCGTTCTCTCGCCCCCAAACACGAACGCCCCGGGCCATCTCTGGCTCCGAGGCGTTCGCTTCGGTGGTAGCGGGGGCAGGATTCGAACCTGCGACCTCCGGGTTATGAGCCCGACGAGCTACCGGACTGCTCTACCCCGCAACAAAGCTGTCTTTGAGGATCGAGAGTAGTACCCCGGGGCGAATCCCCTGTCAACACGGCGGATTCGGTCGCGAAGTCGCGCATTCGCCAGCGCGACCGCGGTGGCCGGCAGCACGACCACCGGCGGGGCAGGCAGACCGGGCCCTCGGAGGAGCGACGCCGCCAGACTGACCGGCGAGCGCAGGCGCTCGGTCGATCGGCCTCGCCGGAGGTCACCCACTCGCCGCATCGGCGGCCCAGTCGACCGCCCACCGAGCCGGATCGCGCCGGCTGCTGCCGAGCCGCGCCCGACTGACGCACTTTCGTGACGTCGCCGACCGACGCGGCCGATCTCGCGCTCAGGCGCCGGCATTGCGCGCGCACCTTGCGTGCGGTTCGAGATCGTTTCGTGACATGTGCGCTGCGGGCGGGCGGCCAGCCTTGAATTGCGGTCGATCCACAGACAAATTCAGATTCACCCGCAGGGGTGCGTCGCCTTTACCCACGTGGGTGGCACATATTGGGTGGAGTTCGGCTTAGAATGTTCTGGCCGTACAGAGCCGGCGCTCGGCGTCGGTGACGGGGATTACAAGTCATGCGAATCTGGGTCGATTCTTCGAAGGACGACGACGCGCGGCGCGCAGCGCTGTACGACGGCGATCTGTTCTTCTTCGGCCCGAATTCCGCTCGACTTGCCTTTTGCGACTTTGCGCGTGGCCTCATCGAAGAGGCCTTCCATCCTCATCATCCACCGACGGCACAGCACGAGCTGCCGGTCGACCGCTATGTCGAGATCCTCGCCGACCTGAAGCCGCGCTTCATCCATCACCCCGAGAGCAAGACCTTGATTCGCGCCGTGCTCGACGAGCTCGGCTGCGACCCCGAGCGGACGTACTTCGACGTGCCGCGGCTGCGCTCGTCGACCTCGGACGACTACCTGACGACCGGCATCGCGTACGCCTTTCACCCGCACCGAGACACGTGGTACTCGGCACCGATGTGTCAGCTCAACTGGTGGATGCCGATCTATCCCCTGAGCGACGACGAGGGGATGGTCTTCTACCCCGACTACTGGGCACGCTCGGTCAAGAACGGCTCGCGTCGATACAACTACGCCGAGTGGAACGCGCAGAACCGATTCTCGGCGGCCCAGCATGTCGGCGTCGACAAGCGCGACCAGCCGAAGCCCGAAGAGCAGATGGATCTCTCGCACGACCTGCGATTTCACGGCGACGCCGGCTCGATGGTCGTGTTCTCGGGCGCGCAGATGCACGCGTCACTCGAAAATCACGCGGGCCACACCCGCTTCAGCATCGACTTCAGAACCGTCCACATGGACGAGGTCACGGGGGGCACCGGCAGCCCGAACGTCGACTCGGAGTGCACCGGCACGACGATGGGCGACTACCTGCGCTGCACCGACCTGGCCCACGTCCCCGAAGAATGGATCGAGCGCTACGAGGAGGGCTTCGGCCGACCGACGCCCAGCTGACCACCATCACCGTTTTGCGGCGGCAGAGGAGGGGGTTCTTTGAGAACTCGAATCTCGACCGTGGGGCACCGCACCCCGCGGCCTCGACACGCCGTAGAAGAGGACCCAAACCGATCGGCTGCCACCGATCCCATCCGAACCGCGCGTCCCCGACTTCGACTCGGGCTGGGTGACGCGCGCTCCCAGGAGAGCGGACTGCCACCGCTCGCCGCATCCCTTCTGCTCTGGAAATTCGCCGTGCCCCTGACTGAATGCCGCCCGGACCCGACCCCTTCCATCCCTGCGCCGCTTCGAGCCCAGCCGACTGGCTTGCTCGCCGCGATGCTCCTGCCGTTGATCGCCGCTCTCGCGTTCGCTTCGGCCGCTTCGGCGCAGGTTCAGCCGCCGAACCCGCCGCCGAGCTTCCCGCCGCACGTCGGCGGCGTGTGGGGCCCGATCATCGAGTGGCCCCACGTGCCAGTCTCGATGGCGAACCTGCCCGATGGCCGCATCCTGACCTTCGCCTCGAACGAGCCAAACGCTTTCCCGGGCTCGGTCAACGACGAGTTCACCTACGCCGCAGTGTGGGATCACGTCACGGGCGAGATCGTGGAGGTGCCGCACCCGAGCCACGACATGTTCTGCGCGGCGCTGGTCACGCTCGAAGACGGTCGCACGTTCATCATCGGTGGCCGCAACAAGGGGCAGAGCCCCTGGGTCAGCTACTACGACTTCGTGCGCGACACGTGGGTGCAGCTCGACGCGTCGAACAACATGAACCGCGGGCGCTGGTACCCGACGGCCGTCGCGATGGGCGATGGCAGCGTCTTCATCGCCGTGGGCGATGGCGGTGGCGTCTTCCCCGAGGTCTGGACGGAAGACACCGGCTGGACCCTGCTCACGGGCGTCGACCTTTCCGACACCATGCTGGCCTCGGGCCTGCGCGACGGCGGCGGCATGTGGCCGATGCTCCAGCTCGACATGGACGGCACCGTGCTGCACCACGGTGCGGTCAGCGGCCTCGGCATGAACTCGATCGACCCGTTCGGCGGTGCGGACGGGCTCGGCTCGATCACGAAGCGGCCCCACAGCTACCCGGCCTTCCCCGACGAGGGGGTCTCGGTCGTCTACGACGAGGGCAAGATTCTCGTCGCCGGCGGCTCGACGTCGACGAGCAGCAGTACGGCGATCGACCTCGCCTGGACGATCGACCTCGAGGCGCCGTCGCTCCAGGCCACGCCGGTCTCGAGCATGAACTGGCCGCGCCAGTTCCAGAACGAGGTGCTCCTGCCGAACGGTGACGTGCTCGTCGTCGGAGGCAACACGTCGGGACAGAAGTTCACCGACGCGTTCGCGATCCTGAACGCCGAGGCCTGGGATCCCGACACCGACACGTGGACCCTCTACAACGCGCAGAACCAGGCGCGCACCTATCACTCGACCGCACTGCTGCTGCTCGACGGCTCGGTGATCTCTGCCGGTGGCGGCCTCAGCAACCGTCCCTGCCCGGCGCCCGGAACGGCGCCGCCGGGTGAATGTGGATCCGACCATTGGAATGCCGAGGTCTTCTATCCGCCGTACCTGTACCAGGCAGACGGCGAGCTCGCGCCGCGACCGGTCATCGACAGTGCGCCGGGCGTCGTGCGCCTCGCTCGCACGTTCCAGGTGAGCGCGACGCCGGGGCTCAGCGCATTCAGCATGGTCCGCATGTCGTCGACGACACATACCATGAACACCGATCAGCGATTCCTGCGGCCGACCATGAACGAGGTCAGCCCGGGCACGTACGAGCTGACGCTTCACACGAACGAGAACGTCCTCGTGCCCGGCTACTGGATGCTGTTCGCGATGGACGGCGAGGTGCCGTCGGTCGCCGAAGTGATCCAGGTGACGAACGACGGCCTGCCGCGAGGCAAGCCCATCGAGCGGCTGGGGCACGACGTCGGCGCCACCGTCTTCGTGCAGATCCAGGCGGAGGATCCCGACGGCAACCCGATCGTCTTCGCCCAGACCAACCTGCCGCCCGGGCTTTCGCTCGACCCGCAGTCGGGCCAGATCACGGGCCAGCCCACGACGCCCGGCGTCTACGACGTCACGATCAGCGCCTTCGACGGGACAGAGGCGTCGAACATCGAGTTCTCGTGGATCGTCTCCACTGCGCGCAGCGAGTTCGGCACACTGACGGTCGACCAGGTAGACGGGGACGAATGGCACAGCGTCACACTGTCACGCGTGATCCAGAACCCGGTCGTCGTCATGGGGCCGCCGAGCCGGAATGATCCCGCGCCGACCACGGTCCGCGTCGGCAACGTGACTCCGACCGGCTTCGAGTTCCAGATCGACGAGTGGGACTATCTCGACGGGGCCCACGGCCTCGAGACGATCTCGTACCTCGTGGTCGAGGCGGGGGAGTACGTGCTCCCCGATGGCTCGACGTTGGTCGCGGGGGTTTCGACCGGCATCGATCACGACAACCCCTGGACCGAGCCCTTCGCGCCGGGGCTGTTCGACACGACGCCGCTCGTCCTCGCTCAGATCGTGGACAACTCGAGCGGCATCGCGGCGGTCCCGCGGATCGAGGGCGTCTCCGACGCGGGCTTCACGGTCCGCATCCAGAAGGAGGAGAACCTCGGGCAGACGTTCCCGGACGAGAACGTGCACTGGATCGCGGTCGAGCCCACCCAGATCTCCGGTCTGGCCGAGGCGGCTTCCACGGGCACCGTGGTCGACGAGGTCCCCGAGACGGTGGCGTTCAGCGAAGGGCTGTCGGGTCTCCCCGTTCTGCTCGCCGGCATGCAAACGCGCAACGGAGCCGACGTCGCCGCGCTTCGGGTCGAAGCCGTGACGACGGCCGGCTTCGACGTCATCGTCGAGGAAGAGCAGTCCCAGGACAGCGAGGTGGCCCACGCCGACGAGGAAGTCGGCTGGCTCGCGATCGATCCCTCGAACGCCGCCCTCGGGCTTCAGGCCTTCTACAACACACCGCCCACCGTACTCGACCCCGGCGATCAGGTCGGTGCCGTGGCGACGAGCGTCTCGATGTTCATTCAAGCGGGTGACGCCGAGGGTGACGATCTCGACTTCTCGGCAATCGGTCTGCCGCCTGGGCTGTCGATCGATTCCAATACCGGCGAGATCTACGGATCGATCACGACGGCGGGCGTCTTTGCCGTGACTGTGACGGTCACCGACGAGTCGGTCGAGTCAGACTCGGTCGACTTCCTCTGGACGGTGGAAGATGCGTTCCAGCTGATTCCGTTTGCCTCGCCGCCCGAGCTCGATGGGACGAGCGTCTCGTTCACCGCGAGCGTCAATCTGTCCGGCACGTTCGAGTACACGTGGAACTTCGGCGACGGAACCCCGACCGTCGGACCGCTGGCGACGCCCGATGTGACCCACGTCTTTGCGGGCCCCGGTCGACATACCGTCACCGTCACCGCCATCGATCCGACGACGCTGGCTCAGACCTCGATGCAGTTCGTGCAGAACATCGCCGGGACGCCGACGGCTGCGGCCCCGACCGCGAGCAGCTCGATCGTCTACGACGAAGCGACCGACCGCGTGTGGGTCGTGAACCCCGACAACGACTCGGTGAGCGTCATCGACGCGCCGCTCGGCCTCAAGCTCCTCGAGATCCCGGTATGTGACGAGCCCGTCACGCTCGACGTGGCCGCGAACGGTGACGTCTGGGTGGCCTGCCGCGGCGACGACGTCATCGACGTCATCGATCCGGTCGCGCTGGCCGTCGAGCCGGCGAGTCGCATCGAGCTCGGTGCCGGTGCAGGCCTGTACGCGATCGTGTTCGATCCATCCGGCGCCAACGCATTCGTCTCGCTCGGCGATCTCGGCGAGGTGCGCCGGCTCGACGGCGCGACGGGGGCCGAGCTCGGGGCCCAAAGCGTCGGACCGCACGTCCGGCACCTGGGCGTGACGAGCGACGGCGCGACCGTGCACGCCACCTACCACATCACGCCGCTGCTCACGGGCGAGTCGACGGGCGTGCCTTCGGCCGCACCGAGCGAGGGGGCTTCCGTTCTGTCGCTGGATGCGGCGACGCTCGCGATCGGGCCTTCGATCACGCTCGGTGTGAGCACGATCCCCGATACCGAGCACAGCGGCCGGGGTGTGCCGAACTACGTCGGCGCGCCGATCGTCTCGCCCGACGGCACCGAGATGCTCGTGCCTTCGAAGCAGGACAACGTCTACCGCGGCCAGTTCCGCGAAGGCGTCGCGCTGACCCATGACTCGATGGTGCGCGCCATCACGTCGCGCATCGATCTCACGACTGGACAGGAAGACATCCTGGCGCGTCGCGATCACGATGACGAGAGCATCGCGCATTCGACGATCTACAGCCGGCTCGGCGCGTATGCCTTCACGTCGCTCGAGGGGACGCGCGCCGTCAGCGTGCTCGAGCCCTTCTCGCAGATCGAGCTCGGCCGCGTCGACGTCGGTCGCGCACCGCATGGTCTCGCGCTGTCGCCCGATGGCCTGACCCTGTACGTCGACAACTTCATGGATCGCACCGTGACGGTGCTCGACCTGACGAATCTCCTCGACTTCGACGATCCGGCGCTGCCCGTGCTCGCCACGATCCTGAAGGTCGACGTCGACACGCTGTCGATCGAGATCCTGAACGGCAAGCAGCTCTTCTACGACTCGCGCGACCCCCGACTGGCGCTCGCCGGCTACATCGCCTGCGCCTCGTGCCACCGCGACGGCGGCCACGACGGCCGCGTGTGGGACTTCTCCGACCTCGGCGAGGGCTTCCGCAACACGATCTCGCTCGAGGGCCGCGGCCAGGGCCACGGGCCGGTGCACTGGACGGCGAACTTCGACGAGGTCCAGGACTTCGAAAACCAGATTCGGCACTTCGAGGGCCTGGGTCTCATGAACGATCCCGACTTTGCGGCGACGAGCGATCCGCTCGGCACGCCGAAGGCGGGACTCAGCATCGACCTCGACGACCTCGCCGCCTATGTCGGCTCCCTGGCGTCGGTCGGTTCGTCCCCCGCGCGCTCGGCGACGGGTGCGCTCACTGCGGACGGCGCCGCCGGGCGACTCCTCTTCCAGAGCGAGCAGTGTGGCGATTGCCATCTCGGCAGTGCCTTCACCGACAGTGTGCTGCTCCGCATGCACGACGTCGGCACCCTCAAGGCGATCAGCGGTCCGCAGACGGCCCTCGACACGCCGACGCTCCGCGGCCTCTGGGCGACCGCGCCGTACCTGCACGACGGGTCGGCGGCGACGATCGCCGATGCCGTGGCGGCCCATACGGGCGTGGCCCTCTCGGCCGGCGACCTCGCGCTGCTCGCGAGCTACCTCGAGCAGATCGACGATGCCGAGTCGTCGGCCCCGTCGAGTGCACTCCTCGTCGAGAGCTTCGATGACGGCGACTACGACGGCTGGACGATTTCGGATCCCGGCGATCGGGACGCGCCTTCGGATTGGCAGGTCGTCGGCGGCGTGATGACCCAGAACACGAACATCCTGTCGAACCCGACGACGGTCGAGAGCCTCACGAAGATCGGCACCTACGCGATCTATGACGGGGGCTACGGCTGGACCGACTACCGCGTGCGTCTCGAGATCGGCTCGCTCGACAACGACGACATCGGCTTCATGTTCCGCGTGCAGGGGCTGGACGACTACTACCGCTTCTCGTGGAACGCGCAGATGAACTACCAGCGTCTCGTCAAGAACGTCGGGGGCAGCTTCACCCTGCTCGGCGAGGTCAACACCGCGTACACGCCGGGGCAGACCTACGTCCTCGAGGTCGTGGTCGAGGGACCCTCGATCGAGATCTCGGTCGATGGGCTGACGGTGTTCTCCGTGACCGACCCCGACATCACGGGCGGTACGATCGGCTTGTCGAGCTGGGCCAACGAAGGCGCCCAGTTCTCGGCCATCGCCGTCGAGCCGCTCGCCGACGAGCCGCCGACGATCACGTCGACGCCGTCGCTCGCAGCCGAAGAGGATCAGGCCTACGCATACGACGCCGACGCCACCCTCGAGGCCTCGGGTACCGGTCCGATCACGTTCTCGCTCGAGAGTGGTCCGGCCGGAATGACGGTGAGCTCGGTCGGCGGGGTGACCTGGACGCCGACGGCGGGGCAGGTCGGCTCGCAGCCGGTCGTACTGCGCGCCGACAATCTCGTCGGCTCCGACACCCAGAGCTTCACGATCGAAGTCGCGGCGGCGCCGCCGCCGGCGCCCCCGGTCTTCACGTCGACGCCGTCGACGAGCGCCACGGTGGGCGCTCCGTACGTCTATGACGGCGACGGTCAGGCTGCGGCTTCGGGTCCGGGCCCGATCACGTTCTCTCTGGTGAGCGGCCCCGCCGGCCTCACGGTCGATCCCGATGGCGCCGTGAGCTGGACGCCGGGCGATGGACAGGAAGGGCTGCAGTCGGTCGAGATCGAGGCCCTGAATGCCTTCGGCGCGGCGACCCAGAGCTTCGGCATCGACGTCGCCGAGCGGCCGCCGTACCTGCTGAGCGACGACTTCGCAGACGGCGACTTGGCTGGCTGGATCATCGAGGATCCGGGCGACCGTGAGGCACCGTCCGATTGGCAGGTTGTCGGCGGCGTCCTGACGCAGGGCACCAACATCCTGTCGAATCCGACCACGGTCGAGGCGCTCAGCAAGATCGGCACCTACGCGATCCACGACGGCGGCGCCGCCTGGGACGACTACAGGGTGAGCGTGCTCATCGGGTCGGACGATGACGACGAGGTCGGCCTGATCTTCCGCATGCAGGGCCTCGACGACTACTACCGGTTCTCGTGGAACACCCAGATGGGCTACCAGCGCCTGGTGAAGAACGTCGCCGGCAACTTCACCCTGCTCGGTGAGATCAACACGACGTACACCATCGGCCAGATGTACCTGCTCGAGGTCGTGCTCGATGGCGCCTCGATCGAGGTCTCGATCGATGGCGCTCCGGTGTTCTCGGTGGTCGATCCCGACCTGACCGCAGGCACCATCGCGCTGTCGAGTTGGGCGAACGCCGGCGCGCGCTTCGACGACGTGCTCGTCGAACCGTTGGCCCCGCAGCCGCCGCTCATCACCTCGACGCCGTCGCTCGTGGGCGAAGAAGACCAGGCCTATGCCTACGACGCCGATTCGACCCTTGAGGCGGCCGGCACCGGGCCCTTCACGTTCTCGCTGGTCAGCGGTCCCTCGGGCATGACCGTGTCGCCGACGGGCCAGGTGGCCTGGACGCCCACGGCGGGCCAGACCGGCCTGCAGCCCGTCGAGGTCCGGGCCGACAACGCCGTCGGCTTCGACACCCAGAGCTTCATGATCGACGTGGCGGCCGCGCCGCCGCCGGCGCCTCCCGTCTTCACGTCGGCGGCGTCGACGAACGCCACGGTGGGGGCGGCGTACGCCTACGACGCCGACGGCCAGGCCGAGGCGAGTGGCCCCGGCCCGATCACCTTCTCGCTGGTGAGCGGCCCTACCGGCTTCGTGGTCGATCCCGACGGCACCGTGACGTGGACCCCCGCCGCCGACCAGGAGGGCGTGCAGTCCGTCGAGATCGAAGCCGCCAACAGCTTCGGCTCGGTGACGCAGAGCTTCGACGTCGACGTCGCGGCGGCCCCGCCGTACATGCTGAGCGCCGATTTCGAGACGGGCGATCTGGCGGGCTGGACGATCGCCGACCCGGGTGACCGCGAGGCGCCGTCCGATTGGCAGGTCGTCGGTGGCGTGCTGACCCAGGGCACCAACATCCTGTCGAACCCGACCACCGTCGAAGCCCTGAGCAAGATCGGCACCTACGCGATCTACGACGGCGGGACAGCATGGGACGACTACAAGGTCAGCATGCTGATCGGGTCGGACGACGACGACGAAGTCGGCCTGATCTTCCGCATGCAGGGTCTCGACGACTACTACCGGTTCTCGTGGAACACCCAGATGGGCTACCAGCGCCTCGTCAAGAACGTGGGGGGCAACTTCACGCTCCTCGGCGAGACGAACACCACCTACACGATCGGGCAGCTGTACCTGCTCGAGGTCGTGCTCGATGGGGCGTCGATCGACGTTTCGATCGATGGCGTTCCGGTCTTCTCGGTGGTCGATCCCGATCTGACGAGCGGCACGATCGCGCTGTCGAGCTGGGCGAACGCCGGCGGCCTCTATGACGAGGTCTTGGTGGAGCCGTTGGCCCCGCAGCCGCCGCTCATCACCTCGACGCCGTCACTGGTGGGCGAAGAAGGCCAGGCCTATGCCTACGACGCCGACTCGACGGTCGAGGCGGCCGGGACCGGGCCCTTCACGTTCTCGCTCGTCAGCGGGCCCTCGGGCATGACGGTCTCGCCGACGGGGCAGGTCGCCTGGACGCCCACGGCGGGCCAGACCGGCCTGCAGCCGGTCGAGGTGCGCGCCGACAACGCCGTCGGCTTCGACACCCAGAGCTTCACGATCGACGTGGCGGCCGCGCCGCCGCCGTCGCCGCCGGTCTTCACCTCGACCGCTGCGACCGACGCAACCGTGGATGCGCCCTACGCGTACGACGCGAACGATCAGGCCGAGGCGAGCGGCCCCGGGCCGATCACTTTTGCGCTGGTGAGCGGACCGGCCGGCTTCGCAGTCGCCCCGAACGGCACGGTCAGCTGGACGCCGACCGCGGGCCAGGAAGGCGTGCAGTCGGTCGAGATCGAGGCGTCGAATACCTTCGGCACCGTGACGCAGAGCTTCGACGTCGACGTCGCGCCCGCGCCGCCGTACCTGCTGAGTGATGACTTCGAAGACGGCGATCACGCCGGCTGGACGATCGAGGATCCGGGCGATCGCGAAGCACCTTCGGATTGGCAGGTCGTGGGTGGGGTGCTGAACCAGGGCACCAACATCCTGTCGAACCCGACGACGGTCGAGAGCATCACGAAGATCGGCACCTACGCGATCTACGACGGCGGCACCACCTGGGACGACTACCGGGTGAGCGTGCTGATCGGCTCGGACGACAACGACGAGATCGGCGTGATGTTCCGCATGCAGGGCCTCGACGACTACTACCGCTTCTCGTGGAACACCCAGATGGGATACCAGCGCCTCGTCAAGAACGTGGGCGGCAACTTCACGCTCCTCGGCGAAATCAGCACGACCTACACGACCGGTCAGATGTATCTGCTCGAGGTCGTGCTCGACGGGCCTTCGATCGAGGTCTCGATCGACGGCGTGCCCGTCTTCTCGGTGGTCGACCCCGACCTCACGGGGGGCACGATCGGCCTGTCGAGCTGGGCGAATGCGGGCGCACTCTTCGACGATGTGCTCGTCGAGCCGCTGGCGCCGCAAGCGCCGCTGATCACCTCGGTCCCGTCTCTCGCGGGCGAAGAGGACCAGCCCTATGCATACGATGCCG
The DNA here is from genome assembly GCA_965250285.1 of Myxococcota bacterium. Taxonomy (GTDB): domain Bacteria; phylum Myxococcota_A; class UBA9160; order UBA9160; family UBA4427; genus CAYYSY01. Next base: position 1,745,484 of record OZ252299.1, on the reverse strand, counting down.
ACGGGATCATCGAAGCCGCCGGCACCGGTCCGTTCACGTTCGCGCTCGACAGTGGTCCGTCGGGAATGACCGTGAGCTCGGCCGGCGTCGTCAGCTGGACCCCGACGGCCGGGCAGATCGGCCCCCAGGCGGTGGTCGTGCGGGCCGACAACGCCGTCGGCTCCGACACCCAGAGCTTCACGGTCGAGGTCGCAGCCGCACCGCCGCCCGCGCCGCCGGTCTTCACGTCGACCGCGGCGACCACGGCGACGGTCGGGGCCGCGTATGCCTACGATGCCGACGGCGTCGCCGAGGCGAGCGGGCCGGGCCCGATCACGTTCTCGCTGGTGAGTGGCCCGCTTGGCTTCGCGGTCGCGCCGGGTGGTGCGGTGACGTGGACGCCGGTCGCGGGGCAGGAGGGAGTGCACGCGGTCGAGATCGAGGCGGCCAACGCCTTCGGCACCGTGGCGCAGAGCTTCGATGTCGACGTCGCTCCGGCGCCGCCGTACCTGCTGAGCGACGACTTCGAAGACGGAGACCTCGCCGGCTGGACCGTCTCGGACCCGGGGGACCGCGAAGCACCTTCCGATTGGCAGGTGGTCGGCGGCGTCCTCATGCAGAACACCAACATCTTGTCCAACCCGACCACGGTGCAGAGCATCACGAAGATCGGCAGCTACGCGATCTTCGATGGCGGCACCACCTGGGACGACTACAAGGTCAGCATGCTGATCGGGTCGGACGACAACGACGAGATCGGACTGATGTTCCGGGTGCAGGGCCTCGACGACTACTACCGGTTCTCGTGGAACACCCAGATGAACTACCAGCGCCTCGTGAAGAATGTCGGGGGCAGCTTCTCGCTCCTGGGCGAGGTGAACACGACGTACACGATCGGGCAGATGTATCTGCTCGAGGTCGTCGTGGACGGTCCCTCGATCGAGGTCTCGATCGACGGCGGCGTGGTGTTCTCGGTGGTCGACCCGGATCTCGCCGGCGGCACGATCGGCCTCTCGACCTGGGCCAACGCGGGCGGTCGCTACGACGACGTCCTGGTCGAGCCGCTCGCGCCGTAGCCGATGGCGTCTCGGCCCGAGCGATGCGCTCGGGTCGGGGCGCGCGCCGGTCGAGCGGTTTGGTCACGCAGCGGGCGGCGCGGTCCAGCAGCGCCGCACGCTCGGGTCTCGCTCAGGGCGGCGGCTGCTTCCAGGTTTCGGGCACGGGCGCCGAATCGACCCGTGCGGGCGCATCGCCCCCGGCCATCTCGGCGAGCACACGCGCCACTTGATGGGTGATCACGTGCCAGTCGTGCCGCGCCGCGAACGCGCGGCGCGCCGCCACGGCTTCGGCGCCGAGCTCATCCGGTGCGAGCGCCCGATCGAGGGCGTCCGACCACGCGCTCGCGCCTCGCGCCAGGCGGACGTGCGCTTCGAAATCCTGCAGGGTGCGGATCGGCGTGGCCACGACGGGACGGCCACTCGCGAGGTATTCGTGGAGCTTCAGCGGGTAGATGTAGCGGGTGTAGCTGGTTTCGCGGTACGGCATGATGCACAGGTCAAAGTGCTGCGGGTACGCCATCAGCTGAGACGAGGTCTTCGCGCCCAGGAAGAACGCGTTCGGTCGCTTCGACAGCGCCTCGATGCGTTCCGGGAGCCCCTCGTGTGGCGCCACGCCCCCCACGAACACGAATGAACGATCGGGATGGCCGTCGATCAGCGATTCGACGAGATCCCAGTCGAGCTGGTTCTTGAGCCAGCCGCAGTAGCCGATGCGCGGACGGGGCACGTCGCGCAGGTCGTCGGGCTCGGGCCACTCGGCTGAGACCGTGGCGAAGTCGACGCCGTTCGGCAGCTGCATCGAAGTGGCGTTGTACGACGCCTTCTTCTCCATGAGCGCCGGCGAGTGGATGATCACGCGATCGGCGCGGCGCAGCAGCTCGGCCTCCACGGGCGGCACCGGCTGCTCGTCGTCCGAGAAGCTGTATTCGTCGACGACGTGATAGAGGCTGCCGTCGTGGCGCACCCGGTCGAGGGCCGCCCCGAACTGTGGACGCCAGATGTAGAGCAGAACCCGCGTGCAGCCCCGCCGCACGAGCGCACGACGCGCCGCCGCGAGTCGCGCGCGATCGGTGAAGCGCTCGAGCCACGCGGGCCGAAAGAACTCGGGGAGCCACGGCTCGGGCTCGTAGACCACGAGCCCATCGGGCCGGGGGTCGCCCCCGCCGGCGACCCGGGGTCGTGTGGGCTGCGCCACCACCTCGCGCCAATTGCGCGCGGGATTGATCCAGACGACGTCGAAGTAGCTCGAGAGCCGCGTCAGGACCTGATGGCGCGACATCCACGGCGTATCGAAGGGCTCGGGGACGAGGGCGATGACGCCGACACCGGGCACGTGGGGCGTTCGGGTCGCTCGAGTGGTCGCGAATCGGGTCATGAGAAGATCGGTGGCCAGCGCGGCTCGGGCTCGACACGCGGCGCCTCAGGGCGCCAGCGTGAGCTTCCTCGCGTAGAAGGCCTCGGCGAAGCGCCCCGGTGCGTTCGCCTCGACACCCCGCAGACGCATGAGGCCACGGAGCGTGTCGGCGTCGAGCCACTGCTTGACCGCCTGAGACGCGTAGGCGGTGAGCACCGCGTCGATCTTGCGTTCGACCTGCGCTTCGTCGAGGGGCACGAAGACGTTGGGCTGTCCGAGATCGCCGTCCCATTTCGGGATCTCGTATTCCAGAATCATGTGGTCGCGCCACGTGTTCCAGGTGAGCTCGTTGATCTGGCGGTGATCCTGGTGCAGATCGTCGCGCGTGTGGGTCAGGATCAGATCGGGCTGCACTTCGCCCTTCAATCGCTCGAACGCCTGCTTGACGGCCGCGCCCTCGTAGGGGAGGAACCCGTCCCGAAAGGTCTCGAAGTGCACCTGCGACTCGAAGTCGTCGCCCATCAGCCGCCGGGCGCACTCGAGCGTCTCCTTGCGGCGCAGGTCGTTGGCCGTGAAGACGGCCCAGCGAATCTCGGCCTCGGGCTGGGCCGCCTGCAGCGCGAGCAGGGTGCCGCCACAGCCGATCTCGATGTCGTCGCAGTGGGCGCCCAGGCAGAGCACGACCGGCGGACCCCCGTGCGTCGTCTGGATCCGAAGCGGATTCAAATCCGTCACTCCCTGTTGCGCGCGTGGGCGCCGGTGGCGGGGGGCACGGCCTTTGGCCATCGCGGATGCGGGGTGGCCGCCGACAGACTACTCGGGCGGACCGTGGTGCTTCCAGACCTGCCAGGGCATCTCGTCGCGAGCGGCGAGATCGTCGAGCTTCTGCTTGTCCTTGAACGTATCCATGCACTGCCAGAAGCCGTCGTAGCGGTATCCCGAGAGCTCCTGCTCGGCGATCAGTCGCGCGAACGGCTCTTCGACGAGCTCCTCGCCCTCTTCGATGTAGTCGAACACCTTCTGCTTGAACGCGAAGAAGCCGCCGTTGATGCGTATGTCGGTGTCGGCGAGCGATCGAATGCCGATCACCGTGCCTTCATCGTCGGTATCGACCATGTGCGAGACCGCCTTGTTGCGCACCGAGACGAAGCTCGCGGTCTTGCCGCTCTCCGTGAACGCGTCGACGTACTCGTCGAGGGGCAGGTCGGAGAGGCCGTCGCTGTAGTTGGCGAGGAACATCTCCTCTCCTTCGAGATGACGCTGCACCGCCTTGAGCCGCATCCCGATGTTCGAGTGCAGCCCGGTGTCGACGAAGTGGATCCGCCAGTCCTCGATGTCGCTGCTCGCGAGCTGCACGTTGCGGCCGCCTTCACTCAGCACGAAGTCGTTCGAGTGGGTCTCGTCGTAGTTGAGGAAGTACTCCTTGAACGCCTCGCCCCGGTAGCCGAGGCAGAGCACGAAGTCCTTGTGCCCGTAGTACGCGTAGTACTTCATCAGATGCCAGATGATCGGCCGCGCGCCGATCTCGGCGAGGGGCTTCGGCGTGTTGTACGCCTGATCGCGCAGGCGCAGCCCCATGCCGCCGCAGAAGAGTACGACCTTCATGATTCGACCTCGGGTGCTTCGAAGACTTCGACCTCGGGAATCGGCACGACGAACTTTCCACCCCACTCGCCGATCTTCGCCATGCTCTCGCTGATCTCCTTGCGGAGATTCCACGGCAGGATCAGAACGTAGTCGGGCTTCGTTTCGAAGATCTTCTCGGGCTCGAGGATCGGAATGCGCGAGCCCGGCAGATAGTTGCCCTGCTTGTGCGGGTTGCGATCGACCGTGTAGTCGACGAAATCGGTTCGGATCCCGCAGTAGTTGAGCAGCGTGTTGCCCTTGCCGGGCGCGCCGTAGCCGACGACGACATCACCCGCGCGCTTGCGCTCGATCAGGAAGCTCAGCAGCTTGCGCTTCGTCTCACGCACCTGCTCGCCGAACGCCTCGTAGTAGGGCAGCTCGAGCATGCCAGCCGCCGCCTCGCGGCCCTTCAGCGCTTCGATCGAAGGCTCGGTCACGCGGGGATCGTCGTCATGGCAGGCGAAGATGCGCAGCGAACCGCCGTGGGTCGGCAGCTCCTCGACGTCGAAGAGCCGAAGGCCGTGGTGCGCGAAAATGCGCTCGACGGTCGTCAGGCTGAGATACGAGAAGTGCTCGTGGTAGATCGTGTCGAACTGGTTCTCCGCCACCAGGCGCATCAGATGGGGGAACTCCATCGTGATTTGTCCGCCCGGGGCGAGCAGGATCTTCATGCCCGACACGAAGTCGTTGATGTCGGGAACGTGGGCGAGCACGTTGTTGCCGAGCAGCAGGGTGGGGCGCCCGTGGTCGGCTGCGACGCGATTCGCGGTCTCGCGGCCGAAGAAGGCAACGACGCTCTCGATGCCTTTCTGGCGAGCGGCCGCCGCGCAGTTCGACGCGGGCTCGATGCCGAGCACCGGCACGCCCGCCTTCTGGAAGTACTGCAGGAGGTAGCCGTCGTTGCTGGCGATCTCGACCACTGGCGTCGAAGCGTCGAGCCCGAAGCGCTCGGTCATCTTCTCGGTGTAGTCACGCGCGTGGGCCAGCCAGCTGTCGCTGAACGAGGAGAAGTAGGCGTAGTCGCCGTCGCCAAAGATCTCCTCGGGCTTGACCGGCGTCCCGACCTGCACGAGCAGGCAGTTGTGGCAGACCTTGGCGTGGAGCGGGTAGGTCGGCTCGGCCCGGTCGAAGTGCTCGGGCGTCACGTGGTCCTGGCAGAGGGGCGACGTGCCGAGATCGACCATCGAGTAGATGAGCTCGGTCCCACAGAAGCGGCAGCGCTGGCCTTCCAAGTTGCTCTCCCATCCCGTCGGAGCGTGCGCGCCCTCCGCGTGGCGGCCGGCCGCGGGCGCATGATCGCGCCGGTCGCTCCATTGGACACGTGTGAGTCGCCGAATCGCGCCAGGAAGTGACGAGAACGCCATGAGGGCGCGCTCGCGCACCCCTCGGGGCCGATCTTGCCGGTGCGCTGCTCAGGACGCGCGGGCCCGCTGCCGGGTCCCGCATGCGCGCTGCGGGTCGGCGCTATTGCCAGCGCAGGTCCGAGTCGATGCGCCCCTCTTCGAGCAGTCGCGAGATGCGCTTGATGCGCAGGTAGCGGTCACCTTCGAGATCGCTCTGCTCGAGGCCGACCTGCTGATAGGCGTCGCGGAGCTGCACGACGCCGCGGGGCACGGTCCACTGCGGCGCGAAGCCGGGCAGGGCGCTGTGGATCTTGGCGAAGTCGACCCGGTAGCAGCGCGGATCGGGCCCGGCGCCGTCCTCGGTCGTCACCCGACTGCCCTCGACGGCCTTCGCGACCTCTTCGGCGACGCCCCCGATCTGCCAGTTCTCCTCGTCGCGCCCGACGTTGAACGCCTCGTTGTGGATCGCGTCTCGCGGCGCTTCGAGGACACACGCGAAGGCGTGGCAGACGTCCTCGACGTGCACGAGCGGGCGCCAGGGCGTGCCGTCGCTCTTCATGTGCACCTGACCCGTCGTGAGCGCCCAGCCCACCAGGTTGTTCACGACCAGGTCGCCGCGCAGCTTGGGCGACACGCCGTACACGGTGGCGTTGCGCATGTAGGTCGGGCTGAAGTCGTCGCTCGCGAGGGCCTGGACGTCGGCTTCGACCATGACCTTCGACTCGGCGTACGGCGTCACGGGGCTGAACGAAGCCGTCTCGGACAGCACGTCGTCGGGGCTCGCCGCGCCGTAGACGCTGCACGACGACGAGTACACGTACCGCCCGACGCCGGCCTCCTTGGCGAGCTTCGCGAGCTTCACCGACGCGGCGTGATTGATGTCGTACGTGCCCTTCGGGTTCAGGTTGCCCAGCGGGTCGTTCGAGATCGCGGCGAGATGGATCACCGCGTCGAAGCCATCGAGATCGGCCGCCTCGATGTCGCGGATGTCCTTGCGCAGCTCGGGGACCTTCGGCGGGAGCGCCCCGAAGTCGCAGCCGTCGAACAGGAAGCAGTCGAGGCCGACGACCTCGTGGCCCCGCTCGACGAGCCAGGGGCTCATCACCGCTCCGATGTATCCGTCGTGTCCGGTCAGCAGCACGCGCATGGCTGATTCCTCGTCGTCTCTCTAATGGGTTCTCGTGGGGTTACGCTGGGGTTGAGGCGCCCCTGGGTGGGTGCCCCGTGGAGCCCCCCCGGTGTCGCCGGCCCGGCCCTGCGCACGGCCTGCGCATGATCAGTCGACGACCTCGAGCAAAGCCTGCTCGAGCAGCACCTCGGCGGCGCGCGCGAGCGTGTCGAGCCCGAGACCCGAGCGTTCGCCGACGGCGATGAGGTCGTGTTCGCCGTCGGCGCACGACAGCATCCAGAGGATCGCCATCTGCAGCTCGCCCGGGTTGCTTTCGCCCCCCATCGCGCGGTAGACGCCGCGCTTGCCGAGCTGCGGCTCGGCGTAGGGGGCGAGGCTGCGGTAGCGGCGATTCGCGTCGAGCGCGGCGACGACGCGCCGCGCGATCTCGAACGACTCGGCCAGGTGTTCGGGCTGCACGAACGACGGATCGTCGCCGGAGGTGTGGTACTCGGGAAACTCGCCGTGTCGCCCCCGGAGCAGCGAGCCGAACGGCAAGCGGAACCCGGGTGAGTTGAACTGACGCTCGTCGTAGCCGTAAGGGAAGAAATCGATCACGTCGCAGGCGACGCCGCTCTCTTCGAGCACCCGCGGCACGACGCGGTCGAGCTCGGCTTCGCCGCCGAACGTCTTCTTGAACGTGACGGGCGAGGCGTCGCCGAGGCACACCAGCGTCAGGCCGTGGGCGATGCGATCGGCTCGCTCGCGGTTGCGCGCGAGCCAGGTGATCGAACCGATCGTGCCGGGAATGAACAGAAAGCGGATCGAGTGGCGATGCGGCAGCTCACCGAGCAGCTGAGCGAGATGCACCGCGATGCCGACGCCCGACAGGTTGTCGTTGCACAGAGAGGGGTGACAGATGTGACTCGAGAGCACGATCTCACGGTCGGAATCGCCCGGCAGCAACAGCTCGCCGTAGGTCAGGTGCCCGGGCTCGAGGCTCGAGTCGATCACCACCTCGTAGACCTCGCCGCGGTCGGCCGCGCGGAGGCTCTGCAGCTGGCGCTCGCTCAGGCAGAACCCCCAGGTCTCGTTGTAGTACGAGGTACGGTAGGGGATCCAGTCGGGCCGATCGGGCAGGGTGTGCAGGTGAGGCTCGAGCTCGGCGAGCGTCATGCGCTCGCGAATCGGCACGCTGTAGTTCACCACGTGCAGATTGTGCTGGCCGAAGTCGATCACGCGCTCTCCGGCTGCGTTCTTCACCCAAGCGTCGCGAATGTTCCACTCGGAGGGCACCGTCCAGTCGAGCACCTCGGTGCCGCTCGGCACCTCGTGCACGTCGATCGGGATGCGCTGGGCGATGCGTCGCAGGGTCTCGCGCACCCCGTCGCCCGTGATGCTGCGACAGATCGGGTAGAGCTCCTCCGCGAAGCGGTGGATCGAGCGCCCGACCTCGAGCTGCTCGGGCGTCGCCCCGGCACGGGCCGGCTCACTCATGTGCTCGCTCCGGATCGTACGGCGCAAGCGCCAGATCGTTCTCGGAGACGCAGCTCGGCTCGAGCGGCCACGCAATGGCGAAGCGCGGATCGTCGTACCGGAAGCCACGCGCGAGCCCCGGCGCATAGAACTCGCTCATCTGATAGAAGACCTCGGTGTCGTCGGTGAGGGTCTGAAAGCCGTGCGCGCAGCCCTCGGGCACGTAGAGCGCGCTGCGATTCTCGGCCGTCAGCTCGACACCGACCGTTTCGAGGTACGTCGGCGACGACGGCCGCACGTCGACGATCGCGTCGTAGATGCCGCCCGAGGTGCAGCGCACGAGCTTGGCCTCGGCCGAGGGCGGGAGCTGATAGTGCATGCCGCGCAGCGTGCCAGCCTGCGCGTTGAACGAGACATTGCACTGCGCCACGACCGGCGACAGGCCCCGGTCCTCGAACTCGTGCTGACAGAAGCTGCGCGCGAAGAACCCCCGCTCGTCGCGGTGGGGCTCGAGGTCGACGATGAAGGCACCCTGAATGTCGGTTTCGGTCAGTCTCACTTTCGAGGCTCTCTCTCCGGCATGGGTCGATCCAGCGTAGCCGGAATCGTCGACGGACGTGGTCGAGCATCTACAGGCGGCGCGGACGATCCGCCGACCTTCATGCTTCGACCACCGTTTCGATCAGTGCGTACAATCGCCGGGCGCTGGTCGCTCGGCTGTATCGCGCGTCCGCCGAAATGGGGCGCGGACGCTCGCCGCGGCGCCAGGCCTGCACGCGTGTTGAGAGGACGCGCGCGATCGCTTCTTCGTCATCGGGCGCGACCACGTCCGCCGGGCTGCCCGCGAGCAACGCGGCTGTCGCACTCTGGGGCTCGGCGAGGACCAGCATGTGGGCGCCGTAGCGCATGTACTCGTAGATCTTCGATGGGATCGCGAGGTGGCTGTCCTGAGGAAGATTCAAGAGCATGCTCCCCCGCCCGAGGAACGCTGCGGCCTCGCTTCGCGTGCCGGCCGGGCGGACGTGGACGAACGAGGCCACGCCCGCGGCGGTTGACATCCCTTCGAGGTTCATTCGTGGACTCACGAAGCCCATGAACTCGATGGAAAACATGTCCGGCCGCAAACCCAGCGCGGCAATGACACTCGCAGCCGCCCGGAGGAGCACGGCGGGGTTGCGATCCAGGTACACGGCGCCGGCATAGGCGATTCTGAAGCAGTCGGTTGATCCTTCTGCGGCGGGCAGGGGGTCTTCGTCGAACCCATTCGGAATCGCGACGATGTCGTCGTGTCGGGCGGGATACAGCGCACGCATGGCGTCGCGCGCCGCGATCGTGTTCATCACGATCTTCGAGGCGCGCCGGGCCAGGTGTTCTTCGAGGCGTCGGGCCACGCGCTGGCCGATCGGACTGGCCAGGTGCTCGGGCAGCCGCTCGCGCAGCGACCACGGGTCCCGAAAGTCGGCGATGAACGGAACACCCAGGCGCGCAGCCAACCGGGCGGCCGCGACGTGCGGCATCTCGGGCGGACTCGAGGACAGGATCACACCGTGCTTCGGCGTGGCGATCCGCTGCCCGAGTTTTTCTGCCCGACGCGACCAGGCGCGTTCGCGAGCGATCTCGAGCAGGCTTTGGTAGGCGCGCCACCAGCTGCGGATGTCGGCCCAGTCGAAACGCAGCTCATGGCGCCCGACCGAACCGGTGCCTCCGTCGGTCGCCGACTGGGGCGTCGCGTCGACCTCCTCGTTGGATACGCCCGACGCTCGGCGCTTCAGCAAGGACCGGACCGTCGAGAAGGCCCGCCAGGCCAGAGCCTCGAGGCGCTCGATCCAGAGAGTCGACTCCCGAACGCCGAAGACGCGCGTGCCCGGGGGAAGGGACGTCAGGCGCCCCGAATCGGCGCTGGCGAGGGCGTCGGGGTGCGCGGTCAGCACGTCGAAGGCCCAGCCGTGACCGGCACCCAGCTCGACGAACTTCTGCCAACGCAGCGCGCCCGCCGCCTGCCCGGGTGGGAAGTGGTATGCAAAGAGCAGAGCGCGCCGGGGCGGAGTGTCCGCGTCGGGCGGAGATTCAAACAGGGGCCGCGGCTCGGTCATTCGATCGGCCCTTTCTTGGTCGCTCTCCAGCACCGCTGCGTCTCGTGCGGAACGGCAACGCCAAGGAGGGTGCCCCCGACGCCAGACGAAGTGTCATCTCTCGGTGCGACGCGGACGAGACGCGGGCGGACGACACTTCGAGACTTGACGACAAGCAGCGGCCGCACGATGCGGGTCAGCGTACGCCGAGGCGGCACAGAACCTGGTCGACCAGGTAGCGCGCTTCGAGTGCGGCTCGCCGACGGCGGCCGAGCCGATCGCCCGCGCCGCGCCCCACCAGGTGGTCGAGGATCTCCGAGACCGGTACGAACCAGCCCGGGCGCTCCGACAGCCAGGTCATGATCGACTCGAAGTCTTCCCGCACCTGCCCGTCCGGTGCATACCCCTTGCCGAGATGAGTCGAAACGATGCACACGCCCCCGTCTCGCTCGAGTCGCTCGAGCCGCTCGCGCGTGATGCGCCGGACGAACGTGTCCGCGTCGGGCGCGTCGGTCGTCGAGAACCAGAGATCGACCCATGGCGTGGAGTCGAGCCGGTAGGGCATCTCGCCGTTCTGTTTCAGCATATCGAGGCCGCTGAACGTGAAGTTGCGCACGTACCGGACGCGGTCGCGACACAGATCGCCCCAGAAATACGGAGAAGCCTCTTCGTCACCGTCGAAGCCGGCCCCCGAGCGAAAGCGCTCCAGCACCCAGCGAAGCGCGGGCGTGCCGAAACGCTTCGCGCCCCAGTAGAGATTCTCCCGATTGAATCCATGATTTGCGTAGAGCCGCGGCGTACTCCCGAACTCCGACTCGAAGAACTCGAGGCTGCGGAGGGTCTCTTCCCGCGTGCTCGACTCCATGGTCGCACCGTGCGAGGCAAGCTCGAAGCCGGCGCCGACCAGCTCGTGCACCCAGCGTAGATAGTCCGGTCGTTCGAGTGTGTCGGCGGCATAGAAGATTCGGCTGCCCCGAGGACAATCGTGTGTCCAAACCGTCTTCGTCGTGCGAAACCCCAGGCGTTCGAGGCAGTCGTACACCGGGCGCGCGTTCTCGAGGGTCGAGTCGTCGGTGTCGTCGAGGATGCTGAACGCGAAGCGGCGTCCACCCGGGTACTCGCTCATGCCACTGACCCAGCACGCGCGGCGACGATCGCATCCAACTCGTCGAGCTGGTCGATGACGTCCGCCTCGAGGTGGCGCTTCCACTTCTCATCAGCGCCGCCGTAGATCGACCGGGCAGCGATGCGGTCCGCGAACGCGTCGGTGAAGTCGAGCCCCACCCGGTCGGCGATGACCCGTGTCGACGAAACGGGATCCTGAACGAAGCTCGCGTACGGGGCTTCGACCACCTTCGCCGGGTCGATCTCGGCCAATTGTGCGTCGACGCGACGTCGGTTGAGGACCAGTCCGATCGCCGCACCCAGGGCGTTCGGTCGTCCGCTGCGCTCGTAGAGATCGAGGATCTCCGGCGGGATCTCCTCCCACGGCCAGCCCTCGAGATCCTGACCCCAGTCGGTGTAGAACTCGACCTTCAGGAGCGAACTCAGCGTCGGCTTCAACTCGCGCGTCACATGCACGAAGTACGCCTCGGGATAGAGCCGATGGAAGAGGTTGATCTTGACGGGACGCCCGACGAGCTTCGCCAGATAGCGGGGGTTGCCGTGGGCACGCCGGATGCGTTCGATCAGGGGAACGACGTGTCGCTCGGCGCTGCGCAGGCCGACGTCGCTCAGCGCCTCGGTCCAGAACTCGGGATCCCGGCGTCGAAATGCCTCGTACGGCTCGATCGGCGTCGGGAAGTAGCGCTTCAGGCGGTACTCGTCGGTCCCAGGAACGGACCAGAGTCGGTTGACGACGGCCAGCTCGGCGATCCCGAACGTGTCGACCCAGCTCGGCATCCACGAGAACGCGGGGTGCATGGACAGGACCGAGTCGACGATGGTCGACCCGCAGCGTCCGGTCCCGACCACGAACACCGGGGCCGTGTCACTAGAAGGCCGCTTGGATTCCGTCATGCCGTCCCGTTCAGAGGGTCAGACGCGAAGCCGCGCAGCCCAGAAGGAGATGCAGGAGCGATCGCGTGATCGCTCCTGCATCGGCGGGACGAGAGGTTAGGTGAAGTGGGACCGGTCGGCCGACGACAGGGCGTCGGACGCGCCCGGCGGTGCGGATCCGTGCGTCGAGTCCCCGGGCTACTCGAGCAGCTGCGGGGGCTCGAGCGAGGCCGGGCCGGGGTCCGGCTCGGGCTCGGGTGCCGGCGCCGGAGGCGGCGAACTCCCGCCGCCTCCGCCTCCACCGCCCTCGACCTCGTAGGCGGCGCCGATCCACTGGCCGTTGTTCGAGCTGAACGCGGCCTGCATGAAGTGGCTGAGGAAGCGGCTGCCTGTGGGCCCCGAACCCTGTCCGTGGAAGATGTCCGCCGACACGAGGGAGAGACCCTGTCCGGGGTTCACGGGACCATGATTAATCTGCACCGACTCGACGCCGGTGCTGAGCGCCTTGAGCTTCGTGTCGACATAGATGTTGCGACCGGCCTGCAGGTCGCCATGGACACACGACTCGAGTCGGCACCAGCCTTCGCCCTCCATGCACGAGGTCCAGTCGACTCCGGGCGAGAGTGACTTGGCGCCACCCGAGGACATGCCGTGCTGGATCGAAGAGATCTTGCCGTACGGCGCGAGACCGCTGCCGGGCGGCCCCTGACACGACGAACCGGGATACTCAGAGACCTGGTACGGCGAGCTGCTGCCGAAGCTGAACTGAAGCAGCTTATTGCGCTCGCTGGGGCAGCCTTTGTTGTTGGGGCCCGCGCCCGAAAAGTCGCGTGTGACCTTGAAGTAGTACCGAACGCAGACGCGCTCGTCGGATGAGGCGGGGCGGGCTCGACCGTTCAGCCAGACGATGTTGCCGCCGCTCGACGTCACCTCGAGCACGTGCGACGTGTCGTTGCCGGCCGGCATGTCGGTCTCCGACACCATCCGCACGTTGCTCGACGATTTGTTGCTGTCGTAGAACTTCGCGTAGCGATCGCACTCGGTCGCGCTGGGCGAGTCGGAGAAATCGTGGCCGGACGAAATTCCGCCGTCATTGGCGTTCATCGGCTCACTACAGATGCAGTTCGAGCCCAGCTCGTCGCAGCGCTGCTCCTGGGCAACGGCGTTCGATCCCACGAGCAGCGCGATGGCGACCGTGAAGGCACCTGCGGCGTGCGGGATGGCCCGATCGAGCCAGGAAATGGACATGGTGTGTTGCCTCCTAACGTGCATCGCCGGGAACCGACGTTCGAGCACTGCATCGTGAAGTGCGGGGAGATCCCACGTGACGGCCCTCACGTTCGTCTCGATTCTGTCGCTGGCCGAGGCCCGCGTCGGGACAAAGCCTTTTGGAACGCGGGTTTCCGTCTCCGCCGGGGCTCCAGGCCCGCCGGTTCGGGACATTCGTCACCGTGACAGCCGCAGCCGTTCCGCGCGGGCCGCACCGCCGGTGCGCTCCAGTGCAGGTGTCAAGGTCGCGGTGTATAGGACATCGGTCTGAGCGCGAAAACCCGCCGGCGCGCGCTACACATCGGCCGGCCGCACGCCGATCCAGAGGAGCCTGCTCGACCGTGAAGAGCGCCCCGGCGTGCGGCGCCGATCGTCGGCGCGCCAAGTCGGGGAGAGGTCGGGCCCTGACCCACGTCTGATGGCGATCGAGTGCATCCGCGCGACGCCACGGGGCGCCCGCGCGCAGACCGGAAGGTCGCCCGCCGGCGTGCGACGGAGGCGAGTTGAGTACGCCCTGCATACTCGTGACGGACGGTGAGAGCCGGGCGGCACTCGCCGCCGTGCGCTCGCTCGGGGCTTCGGGGTACAGCGTCCACGTCGCTTCGAGCGATCCGGGATCGATCGCTGGCGGCTCTCGATTCTCGGTCGATGAGCACCTCGTGCCCGACGCGAGTGATCGCCCCGACGAATGGGCCGAGAGCATCCTTCGCATCGCCGCTCGGATCGGCGCCGATCTGCTCCTTCCTGTGACGGAGGTGAGCATCGGCAGCGCCTTTGCCACCGGGCTCACGGATCGGCTCTCGACGGTCTGTCCTGCGCGCGACGCCTACGAGCAGGCCGTGGACAAGCACGGGCTGGTGGAACGCGCCCTGCGCATCGGTCTCGATGTGCCGGCCGGGTGCCTGATCGAACACCCATCTGAACTGACCGAGCTGCCCACGGGTTTCGAGTATCCCGTCGTGTTGAAGCCGCGTCGCTCCCGTTTCGTTCGCGATGGCCGCTGGGTGACCGGCGACGTGCGCATCGTGGCCGGTCCGGAGGAGCTCCGCGCCGCCGCCGCCGAGCCAGGCATGGCCGAGGGTGCGCTGCTGCAGACGTTCGTGCCCGGTCACGGTGAGGCGATCTTCGTGGCCGCTCAGGCCGGCGAGGTGGTGGCGAGCTTCGCCCACCGGCGACTCCGCGAGAAGCCACCGCGCGGCGGGGTGAGCGTGCTCCGCGAATCGATCGCCCCAGATCCGAAGCTGCTTCGGGGCAGCAGCCGCCTCGTCGCCGAGCTCGGCTTCACCGGCGTGGCGATGGTCGAATTCCGCCGGTCGACGGACGGCCGGGCCTTCCTGATGGAGATCAACCCGCGGCTCTGGGGCTCCGTTCAGCTCGCCATCGACGCCGGCGTCGATTTCCCCGCGATCCAGGTCGCGCTCCATCGTGGCGAGCGGGTGCCCCCTGTCGAACCGCGCCTGGCGGTGCGCTGTCGCTGGATGCTCGGAGACTTCGACCACATGTTGATCTGCTTGCGTCGTCGACGTGAACGCGCGGCCACCGGCCGCAGCCGCACGCGCGTCGTCACCGACTTCGTGAGGGGCTTCTTCGATGCATCGCGCCATGAAGTGTGGCGTCGCGACGACCCGCGCCCCTTCCTGCGCGAGCTGCGCAGCTGGCCCTGGAGCTAGCTAGGCGCGCGTCGAACCCCCGGGCTTTCGGCCGGTGACGACGAGACCCTCGGCGAAGATTCCGAGCGGGCCAGAGCACAATGACTCGAGCTGCCGACCGAGGCGCTCTGTCCACTCGGGGAAGAGCCGGTCGAACGGGTGGGGCCACGGCAGCATGTAGAAGAACGCGGAAGCCTCAGGCTCGAATCCGGCCGCCTTCAAGCTCGCCCGAATCTGGGCCGGGCGGTGCCGACGGATCCCGAAAGCGCGAGGCCGAATCGCCGTGTTGCCACGCGCAGTCCAGACTCGATTGAATGGGCCGAGCAGCCAGGGCTGGCGCTTTGCCCACTCGACGATCCCGTCGAACAAGCCAGCGTGAGACCAGAAGTTCGTGATCGTGACGACCACGTGGCCCCCCGGCCGAAGCACTCGGAGGAACTCTTCGAGCGTCGGCCCATCGTCCGGCAGATACTCGATCATGCCCGTGCTGCACACGAGATCAAAGCTCTCGTCGGGAAACGGCAGCGCTTGGGCCTGGGCGAGCTGCAGATGCGGACGCTTGGCGAGTCCCACCTGCTCGAGGCGTCGGTCGGCCTGGGCGAGCATCTGCCCCGACGTATCGACACCGCGCGTCGCGAAGCCGCGGCGCCCGAGCTCGCCGACCAGGTAGCCGGGACCGCAGCCGACGTCGAGCGCCGAGGTTTCTTCGGAAAGGCCCAGGGCATCGATGGCGGCGAGCACGCTCTCGAGCCGCACCGACATCAGCGACCGCTGTCCGTAGTGGACTCGGTCGTAGTCGCTCACGGCCGAGCGAAAGAACTCGCGTGCCTGCTTCT
The DNA here is from genome assembly GCA_965250285.1 of Myxococcota bacterium. GTDB lineage: Bacteria > Myxococcota_A > UBA9160 > UBA9160 > UBA4427 > CAYYSY01. Next base: position 1,729,716 of record OZ252299.1, on the reverse strand, counting down.
CGTCAGTGGCCATGGTCCATGCTCTCATCGCCGGCGGCGCGATCTAGGACCAGCTCGGCCAGTCGCTGATTCGCGCGTCCGATCTGGGCGAAGACGCTCTCGAACACGGCTCGCTCCGATCCCCACGGATCTTCGATCACGTGCGGTGCTTCATCGAGGTAGTCGCCCAGGAGGCGGGCATTCGCGCTGGCCCCCGACCAACGCGCTTCGAGCTTCGCCAGATGCCGGCCCTGCATGGCGAGGATCAGGTCCGCCCACTCGACGTCGTGTTCGTCGAAGCGGCGCGCACCGTGGCCATCGAGGGAGACCCCCATGTCCTCCGCGACAATGCGCGCGAACGGCTCGGGCGGCTTGCCGTCGTCGGCCTCGAGCCCCGCTGTTCGCACCTCGCAGTCGGGCAGTCGTGTGGCGAGATCGCGGCCGGCAAAGGGGCTGCGGCAGATGTTGCCATGGCAGATCACGACGATGCGCTCGATGCGGCCACCGGGCAACGCGGGCTCTCCCGCGCGTCGCCGACGCATCTCATGCGACCAGTCCTGACGCTCTTCGACCGACCGCAGCCACCGCACCGGGACCTTCGCCCAGGTCGGGATGTGGCTCGTCCAACTGCCGAGTGCCATCGAATCATCCTCGCGCTGCGGCTCACGCCGGCTCGCTTCGGGGGATCTCCAGTGAGTGCCGCGGTGTCCCCATCCGGGTCGCGAGACCTGCGCGAATCGAGCGCTCGCCATCGAAAGAGCGTTGGGACCGGCTCTCTCGCCGTCAAGATCTCCCCGCCCGAGTCACAGCGAACCTGGAATCTTGCAGAGAAACTCCAGACGCGTGCGGCCGATCCCCTCGTGCACGCCCATTCTCGACAAGGTCATCGGCGGTGCGCCGACTCGGACGAGCTGCTCGTCGAGGACGAAGGCTGCGCGATACCCCGCGCGCTTCGCGATCGCGTGCACGCGCTCGTCGTGACGACCGGACGGGTAGGCGAGCAGCGCGTCGCGCCCGAAGCCGCGTTCGACCAGGGCCTCGCGCGCACGACGGAGCTCGGCCTCGACCTCTGGCTCGTCGAGCCCGGTCAGGATCGCATGGGTCGCGCCATGGGACTCGATCCCGATGCCTGCTTCATGGAGCTGCGTGAGCTCGTCCCACGTCAGGAGCTCGCGGGACGGCGGATGCGGCAGACCGGTCACGCCGCGCAGGCGCGCCATGGGTTCGTCGCGTTGCGCCTCGGGCAGACCCTTCAGCTGCTCGAGGACGTCATCGACATCGACCACGCGGCCGGGCAGACCCATCGCGCTCGCTGCATCGGCGAGCGCGCCTGCCGCGAGCGGACTCAGGCGCCGGCACACTTCGTCCGGCCAGAAGGCGCCCTCGGTCCCCACGCGCTCGGTCACCACGAAGATCGTGGCCGGCAGACCGGCCCGCTTGAGCTCGGGGAGGGCGTAGTCGAGATTGTCACGCCAACCATCGTCGAAAGTGATCGCGCACGCGCCCCGAGGCAGGCGCCGCCCTGCCACGATTGCATCCGACACCTCGCCCAGCGGCAGCACGTGGAACAGCTCGCTCAGGATGTCGAGTTGGAGTCGAAAGGACTCGGGGGTCACATACATGCCCCCCTCGACGGCATCGCGTTCGGCGACCGACTCCGGGATCACGCGGTGGTAGTTCAGGATGCAGGCCCGTGTGCCGTCGAGGCGGGCGCGGGCGCGGCGGTTGAGCCCCAGTATGTGACAGGCTAGTCCGCGCCCCTGCCTCGCGATCGATCCGATCTGCATGAAGCGACTCCCGGTACTCTGACCCGCGCGGATGTGGACGCGCCACGCAACGGCACCAAGCGGGTCTCGCACGCGATCCGTGCGCACACCCTTCGAGGCTCAGATCGAGAGACGTCGGCGGTCGGCGGCGACAGAGTACTGCGGGGGTCTCCTGGAGGCCACTCGATCGCGCCACCTGCGTGTCACGAATGGGCACCTACGGAAGCGATCACACCAGGGTTTTTCAGCGTGCGCCTAACGCTTCCGCACCGACTGGTGTCGCGACCGGGGCGCGTTCGGCCGATTGGAGCCCAGACCCCGCGTGCCCTAGATTGCCGACCGAGGCCGCCGCTTCGAGTCGCGTCCGAGAGTTCGAGATGTCCGAGTCCGCAGAGAGGTCGAGCACATCCGGGGGCCTGCGCGGCGTTCGCGAATCGCGTGCGGTACGCAGCTCGCGAGGCGCATGCCGTGTGAGCGATCCGATGCGGACCACGGTCGAGGCGGGCGCTGATGCGGGGGTCGCACACGTCGACGCAGCCCCCGACATCCCGCGAGCACGCCGGTGACTGCGCCCCGGCCCGCGAAGCCGCGAACCCGCCGCCCGCTCGCGGCACCCGACAGCATCGGTCTGCCCGTTGCCATGTTCATCGTGTGGCTCGCCCTGGAGTACGGGCGACCGCCCAACCCGATGAAGGTTCCATTGCTCATCTCGGTGGCCTTCATTGCGGGCTGGGCGTTCAGCCCGACCAAGCGCTGGAACCCGCAGATCGTGCTGATGATGCTCTTCGTCGGGCAGATGGCACTCTCGATTCCATTCGCCGAGAACGCGTTCTCGGCGACGATGGTGACCCGCGAGGTCGGCGTCGCGGTGCTGGCCATCGCCATCCCCATCGCCCACTTCATCGACACCTCGCATCGGTTCGAGGTCGTCGCGCGGGTCTGGACGGCCATCTTCGTGTACATGGCGGTCATCGCATTGCAGAACGGCGGCAATGGGCCGGGCGGCGCCGCCCATGGTGTCGACGAGAACTACACGGCGCTGTTCATGACGATCGCCATCGCCTTCGCCTTCTTCGGCGCCCTGACCGTGAAGAACGTCGCTCTCAAGGCGGCGCTCTACGCCGCCATCGCGCTGTTCGTCGCGGCCATCGTGCTCGGCTCGTCCCGCGGCGGGTTCGTGGGGCTGGTGGGCGTCGCCGCCTATTGCTGGTGGAAGTCTCCCGGACGCATCGTGAGCCTGCTGGGAGCGGTGGTCGCGATCGGCATCTTTCTGTTCTTCGTTCCGTCGTCGTATCTCGACGAGGTCCGCACGATTGGAGACACGAGCGAAGGGACTGCCGACGCTCGACTGAAGCTCTGGGGCCTGGCTGTTCGGATGTGGCTCGACCACCCGATCCTTGGCGTGGGACCAGGCAACTTCATCTGGGAGATGAACGCCTACAAGACCGTGGCCGAGCAGAGCATCGGGACGGCGATGCACGTGACGCACTCCCTGTACTTCGAGCTGCTGTCGGAGATGGGAAGCACCGGTGTCCTGATGTGGTTCGGCATTCTGTACTTCAACTGGAGGGATGCGCGCTGGGTCACGCGCCTCTCTCGACGTGTCGATGCGAGGGTCGGCCGCACCGCCCGCGGAAAGCTCGACCCGCGGCAGCGCACTCAGCTACAGCACGTTCGAAACGCCCAGGCTTGGTCGAACGCGCTGGTGGCGAGCCTGATCGGCTTCCTGCTCTGCAGCCTGTTCCTCTCGACGCTCTACTACACCACGTTCTGGCTCCTCACCGCGATGACCGTCGCGCTTCGTGAGGCAACCGCCCTCGAAGCGAGGATGCTGAGTCAGTCGCTCGCCACGCCCGCGGCGGTCGCCGAGCAGCCCGCCACTGTCCCGGTGCTGGCCCCCACACGCCGCCCCGCGGCGTTGTCCGGCCTGCTCGGTCGGTAGGCGAGGGGAACGGGCCCGACGGATGCGGTTCAAGACGATCGATGGACTCCGCGGCGTCGCCGCGCTCGCGGTGGTGTTCTACCACCTGAACTCCGCCGCGCGGATGACCTTCGACGTGTGGCTGCCCGAATGGCTCGATTGGCTGTTCAAGCAGGGCTTCCTCGGCGTCGACATCTTCTTCGTGCTGAGCGGGTTCGTCATCGCCTTCAGCGTGCGAGATGCGAACCCATCGCTCAGGTACCTGGGTCTCTTCGCGATCCGCCGATCGATCCGGCTCGATCCCCCGTACTGGGCGGCGATCATCCTCGAGATCGTTGTCCAGTCGGTGGCCCTGCGCCTCTCGTACTCCGATGTCCCGCTGCCGAGCATTCAGGACGTCATAGCTCACGTCTTCTACCTGCAGAACCTTTTGGGCTACGGCGACATCGTTTCGATCTTCTGGACGCTGTGCTTCGAGATTCAGTTCTATCTGTTCCTCGTCATCCTCATGGTCCTGCGCAAGCATGCATCGAGATTGCTCGGCCCCGTCGTGATCGAGTGGGTGTCGGGGGTCGTTCTCGCCGCGCTCTTCGGACTCTCGATCGCCATGCGCTACGAGGTGGGCGGGCTGACCGCGCCCCAAGGCCTCGCCATCATCCGGTGGTTCCAGTTCTTCATCGGCGTCTGCCTCTGGTGGGTGGTGAGCGGCCGAGTCCATCCGAGCGCGCTGCTCGCGACCTGGCTGGTCCTGGTTGGGGTGATCGGGTACGAGGGCGCACCGCCGCAGCAGACGCTGCCCATCTTCGTCAGCGGGCTCATCTGGTGGTCCTACCGTCGTGATGGGATGGCCACGATCCTGTCGGGACGAGGGATTCAGTGGCTGGGCGCCATCTCGTACAGCCTCTACCTGTTCCACACCACGATCGGCTGGCGGTTCGTCCGGCTGTCCGGTCGGGTCGTGGGCGAGGATGCCCCGCTGTGGCTGTCGTCGTCGATCTTTGGGGCCGGCATCGCGATCTGTGCCGTCGCCGCCTGGCTCGCATGGTGGGTACTGGAGCGGCCCTCGATGGCGTTCAGCCGACGCATCGCGCTACCGAAGAGGCAGGGCGTGGCCGAAGGTCGAGACTGAGGGAGACCGACGAGTGTTCTGGGCGCGCCTCGCTCTGCTGTGCTTCACCCTAATCTTCATGGCCGCGTTCGGCGAGGTCGCGCTTCGGTTGATCCTGGGTCCGCCCGTGCTCTGGAGATACCCGCAGGAGCACTACGTCGACGACGCGGAGCTAGGTTATCGGCTCGCACCCGACCAGCACAGCTTCACCCACGACGAGATCTTCGAAACGAACTCTGCTGGCATTCGTGCACCCGAAGTTCCGTTCGAGAGGCCCGAAGGCACCGTCCGCATCCTCGCGCTCGGAGATTCACAAACGGCGGGAGACGGCCTCTCGCTCGAGGAGACCTGGCCCGCCCAGCTCCAGGTCGAACTCGGGCGAAGCGACCCTACGCGCCGATTCGAAGTGCTGAACGCCGGTCTATCCGGCTCCAGCCCCTGGCACTTCACACGCCTGCTGCGCAGGCTCGACGAGCGCTACGAGCTCGATGGCGTCGCCGTTGCTCTCTATGTGAACGACGTCGTCGTCGATCAAGACGAACCTGAGCCGCTCGTCGTGACGAACACCGATTCGCACAAGATCGCCTACGCGCTGAAGCGCAGCGCATTGTTCACCGCGATCTGGCGTATGCGGGGCCCTCTCAAGGAGTTGTGGAGTCCGACCCCCGGAGCGGGGCGAGAGTCTCGCATCCTATCGGGTGAACCGGATCCCGTCGTGGACGCTTCGTGGGAAGACGTCGAACGAAACCTCATCGAGATGCGTGACTACGCGCGGGAAAGAAACCTCGGGCTCTGGTTCGTGGTTCTTCCTCGGCGCGATCAGGTCGACGGCAGCATGGCCGGTCGCGCGTACAACGAGCGTTTCGCCGATCTCGCCGAGCGGCTCGACCTGAGCCTGATCGACGTCCTCGAGCCCCTGCGCCTCGCCTACGAAGCGCATGGCCGAAGCTTGTTCATTCCCTGGGACGGACACAACACGGCGCGAGCCAATGCCGTCGTGGCCCGCGAGCTCGCGCCGGTCGTCCTCGTCGAGGCTGACGCCGAAGCGGCCGAGATTTCACACGACGCCGAAGCGGGCGGGCCGAGCACGCACGGCCTCGAGTCTTCCGAACGGCGCTGACGCGCGCCTTCTGCGTCACGCAGGATCCGGGACAAGTCCGCGCGTTCGTGGCCCAATCGCCTCTCGTCGGACGCGCGGTGAGCTACCCTCCGCGCTGTCGGGCGTGAGGTGCCGAGGTGCGCTGGATCCGGCGAACGGGAGTGCTGGCAACCGGGGGCGGCACCGGCAAGCCACGCACCCATTTCGCCCATCACCTGACACCGCCGGACGGCCACTACCAAGGCGGCGATGCGAGCGCCGAGCAGGCCTGACGCAAGACGCTTGCACCTCAACGCCGTCGCGCCGCGGGCGCGCGATCACGAGCGGGATCCGAAGGAGAATGGGCATGGTGGCGACGGATCGGCCGTGGTTCGCGAGGCATCCGCTCGTTGCCCTGCTGGCCGTCAACGTCGGGATCTTCGTCGTCCTCTTCGTCTCAGCGGAGATCGCCCTGCGCGTCCTGATCCCGTACAACCCCGGCTACTACATGTCGGTGAAGGGCGAGTCCGACGAGCTCGTGTTCCCGTACGGCACGATCTACATGAACAGCGACGGCTTTTCCGACAAAGAATTCGACCTCTCGAACCCCCGTCGTATCGGCCACGTGGGCGACTCCGTCACCTTCGGCACCGGAGCCGGATACGGGCATCGCGTGAGTGAGCACCTCGAAGCGGCGTATCCCGAGTATGAGCACATGAACTTCGGCGGCGTGGATCTCTCGGCGAGCGCGTCGTCGATGGCCTACTTCGAGCGGCTCGCCACTCGATACGACCTCGAGAAGGTGATCTACCTCTTCAATCTGAACGACATCCTGCCCGACCAGGCGGTGAGCGGTGAGAGCAAGACGACCGTCACGCACGGGATCGGCTTCTTGCGACGGAACCTCGATTGGCTGCGCGGCAAGAGCTACGTCTACACGTGGCTACGCAACCTGGTGAAGTCGGCGCTTGCGGTCGGTGGCACTGGGTGGCGCGGCTACGCCGCGTTCGAGTTCGCGCCGTCGGAGCACGATGCGGTGTTCCGCGAAACGGCGTCCCGCATCAACCAGCTCGGCAACCGCCTAGACGAGCTCGGCGTCGAGCTCGTGGTCGTCCTGCTCCCGTACGAGATGCAGATCTCGAGCGATGCCGCCGAGACGTATGGGGAGCTCGGAGTCGAGTGGGAGGACGGCTTCCTCACGGGTCGCTCACAGGCCGTGCTCGAGATCTACCTGGACCCGCAACTCCGAACCATCGACGCGATGGGCGCGTTCGTGGATGCCTCTTCCGCGGATGCCTCCCGCGCAGCGAACGGGCTCGGCGAATTCTTCGTCTACGACAAGGGCGACAAGCTCGACTGGAACCATCCCAACCGACAGGGGCACCGAAAGATCGCGGACTTCCTGATTCGCGAGGAAGTGTTCGGGCCGCCCAGCGGAGGCATGCACGCAGGTGGCCCCGAAGGCTCAGATGGGTGAGCTGGCCCCGATCGACGCGATGCGCGCCCGCGTGCCCCCGGATCCCGCCCAGCGGACGACGCGCGTGACGGGTCCGGCGGACGAGTCCGTGGAGGCCACGCCGCTTCGACTGGTCCTCGGGCTCGAGACCAGCGGACCCGGCGGAGCCGAAGCGATGGTGGTTCAGCTCGCCGAGGCGCTACGCGCCCGGGGCGATTGGGTGGCCATCGCGACGATGCAGCCCGGCTGGATGACCGATCGGGCCGAAGCGGCGGGCATTCCCGTCTGGATCGACCCCATGCGGAACGGGCCTGATCCGCGCTGGGTGGTCCGGTTTCGCAAGCGTCTTCTACGCGAACGGATCGATCTGCTCCACAGCCACGAGTACGAGATGAACGTCTACGGGGGGGCTGCGGCTCGAGCCGCCCGGCTGCCCAATGTGGCCACCTTGCACGGCAGCGTGGCGGGCACGAGCGCGAAGCACCTGCTCGCGTATCGTGTGCTCGGCCGCTTCGGACAGCAGCTCGTAGCGGTCTCTCGCGACCTGCTCGACACGCTTTCGCCGGGCGTTGGCGGTTCGGGCGCAGACGTTCGCATCATTCACAACGGCACACCCGTCCCGCCGCACGCGTCGTCCGATGACCGACGAGCCCAGCAACGAGCGGATCGTGCGCACATCGGCCTGCCGCCCGATGGACCGCTCTTCGTGGCGGTCGGGAGCCTGTACCCGGTCAAGGACCACGCGACGCTGCTGCGCGCGACCGCGTCGATCCCCGACGCGCATCTCGCGATTGCGGGTCGCGGCGACGAGGAAGCCGCCCTGCGGAGACTCGCCGACGAGCTCGGATGCACGGAGCGGGTCCACCTGCTCGGGCTGCGCGACGACATCGCACGCATTTTGTCCGCCGCCGACGTATTCGTGCAGCCGTCGCTCTCCGAAGGACTCCCGCTGGCCGTGCTCGAGGCAATGGCGCACCAGTGTTGCGTTGTTGCGACCGACGTGGGCGGTATCGCCGAGGCTGTGGTCGACGGCGAGTCGGGCCTGCTCGTCCCTCCGGCCGCGCCCGAACGTCTCGCGGAGGCGCTGCGACGCGTCACGGCCGATTCGGCGCTGGCCCGACGACTGGCCGAGCGAGCCTGGTCTCGAGCGCGAGCCGAGTTCTCCGTCGATACCATGGCCGATCGATACCGAGCGCTCTACGGCGAGCTGCTGCCTGCACGCCGACCGGCCGGGGCGAGGGCCGCATCGTGAGGGCCTTGATCGCGAAGGTCTCACTGCTTGCGATCAGCGTGGTCTTGTCGCTGCTCTTCCTCGAGCTGGCGATTCGACTCGTGATGCCGCAGAGCCTGAGCATCTGGTCTCACACGCGCGACGGCATCGTCATCCATCGCGCGAACGTCGAAGGCTTCGTCACGCCCCAGGGCAAGCGCATGGATACGAACTCGGTCGGCATGCGCGATGATGAGCATGCGGTGGAGAAGCCGCCGGGGACGTTCCGAATCCTGCTGATGGGGGACTCGTTCATGGAGGCGGCCCAGGTCGAGTGGCGCGACAGCATGGCGCACCTCGTCGAGACCGCACTGGAAAGCAGCCGGGCCCGAGGCGAGGTGAGCGACGTCGAAATCATCAACGCATCGGTCAGCGGCTGGGGCACCGACGACCAGCGCACCTATTACCGGCGCTACGCCCGCGATTGGGCGCCTGACCTCGTTCTCGTCGGCATGACGCTCCACAACGATCTCTTCGACAACCTCGCCATGGAGTTCACGGTGCTCGACGGCGGCCAACTGATCGAACGGCCGCGCGAAGAGATGCCCGTCCTGGAGTACGCCCGCATCAAGCTCCAGGAGTGGTTCGCCGGGCGATCGCACCTCTATCGCCTCGCGACGGGCACCCTGCGCGCGCCGTCGGTGGCCGAGGCCGGCGCCCAGCTCCAGCGCGACATGCTCGAGCTCGTGCGACAGCCCACATCGCCCAAGGTCGAGCGTGGTTGGGAGATGACCGAGCTTCTCCTCGACGAGTTTGCAGAGGATGTGCGCGCCGATGGCGCGCAACTGGTCGTCTTCCTGGTTCCCCTACGAATGCAGGTCGAGCCCACACATCGCCGAGACCTGCTCGACGGGCTCGGCGAGGTGAGCATTGACTTGCCGGCCCCGCAGCGGCGCATGCAGGCGTGGGGCAACCGGCGCGACCTCCTCGTGGTCGATCTGATGCCGGCCTTTGCGCAGGCCGAAGCGGCAGGGCAGGGCCCCTTCTACCTGGCCGTGGATGGGCACTGGAACGAGGCCGGTCACGCCCTCGCCGCGGAGACCGTGGCGAAGGCCCTCGACGAAGCAGAGCTCCTGCCGAAGCCGACTGCGGTGGCGAACGGGAGCACCAGATGACCCTGCTCCTCGTGCTGGCTTGGACCCTGGCCATCGTGGTCGCACTCGCTGCCGCGTACCGCGCGCTATTCGCTGCGGCCTTCCTGCTCACGCCGCGTTCGCCCGCTCCCCCGGCGGCGGGCGCGGACGCCGTGCGCTTCGCGGTCCTGATCCCGGCGCATGACGAAGAGCTGCTGATCGATGCGGTGATCCGCACCATCCGGGCGGCGGACTATCCGCAGGACCGCATCGCGATCCACGTGATCGCCGACAACTGCAGCGACGAAACGGCGGCTCGCGTGCGGGCACTGGGCGAGCAGGCGCACGAACGCTGCGAGCCCGACAACCCGGGCAAAGGGCAGGCGATCGATTGGATGCTCGGTCGCCTGGATCTCTCGCAGGCCGATGCGGTCGTGCTGTTCGATGCAGATATCCTCGTCGAGCCCGAGTTCTTTCGCGCGATGAATCGCGAGCTGCTCGCCGGCCACCGGTGCCTGCAGGGCTACTACGGCATCGCGAACCCCGACGACTCGGTCATGACCCGACTGCTCGCGTCGACCTATGTCATGAAGAACCTGCTCTTCAATGCGGGCAAGGGACGACTCGGCCTGTCGGTGCTGCTGATGGGGACCGGCATGGCGTTCCGAACAGAGGTCCTCGCCGAATCTGGCTGGCAGGCGAAGTCGATCGGCGAGGATCTGGAACAGTCCTTCCAGCTGATCGAAGCGGGCGAACAGATTCGATTCGTCGAGGATGCGATCGCGCATGCCCAGGAGGCGACCAGCCTTCAGCAGGGGTCGACGCAGCGGCAGCGCTGGGCGACGGGGCGTCGCGCGCTGAACGCTCGGGCGCGCGCATCGATGGCCCGCGGGCTGCGGCAGGGTTCACTCCCTGAGATCGAGGTGGGTCTCGACCTGCTGATGCCCTCGTACTCGAAGCTGCTGAACTGGACGGCGGTCGCGCTCGTCGTCGCAGCGTGCGCGGTCCCCGCATCGATCTGGCCCCTGGTGGTGGTCGGCGGTGCGCTCGCCTATCAGGTGGCCGAGGTCGCGGTGGCCATGCGCATGATGGGCGCCGGCATCGAGACCTTCGCATCACTGGCGTTCGCGCCCGTCTTTCTGGTCTGGAAGGCGGGCATCGATCTACTCGCCGTCGTCGGGTTTCGCCGCAACGCGTGGATTCGCACAGAGCGTCGTTCCCACGCCGATCGGCCGGCGGACCCGCCCGCGCACGGCCAGCAGGACGGCTAGTGCAGGGTCGGCCCCGGCTCGCATGGGTCGCGCTCGGGTTCGGCCTCTGCGCCATGCTCCTGGTCGTGGCCGAGACGGCCCTGCGGATCTGGGCCCATCACCATCGCGTCGAGTTCGAAGCCTTCGACCCGGAGACCGAGACGTATCGGCTCGTGCCGGGCACGTATCCGTCGTCGGCCGGAGGAGCGTTCCGCATCAACGAGGTCGGATTGCGGGGGCCGCCACTGGCCCCCCCTTCGGATGCACGTGTCCGCGTCGTCGCCGTCGGTGACTCCGTCACGTTCGGGGCCGACAGAGAGGACCGTACGTGGCCGGCCCAACTCCAGACGCGGCTCGACCCATCGCGTCAGCGATTCGAGGTGCTCAACGCGGGCGTCGCCGGCGCAGACTCGGGAGATGCCCTCCGTCGCTACGTATCGGTCGTTGCGCCGCTCGAACCCGACCTCGTCATCGTCTACATCGGCTGGAACGACTTGATGAAGACGGCCCCCCTCACGCAGCAGGGGGGCTCACTGGGCGCAGGCCTCGTCTCTTGGCTCGACAGCCTGTGGCTCGTTCGAGGCGGGCGAAAGCTCGTCTTCCATCACGCCCGCGGCTGGATCTCCGACCCCGACGTGGGGACAGACAGCCGGACGGGACGGTTCGAGACCTTCGTGCCCCAGCGGTTCGAGGCACACCTCCGTGAGCTCGTGGCTGAGGTGCGCGGGCAGGGCGCGCGGCCGGTCCTCGTGACCCTCGGAACGCCGCTGCGCGAGGGCATGAGCGCCGAGCTGATCCGAGATCGGGGCATCTTCTTCCCGTTCTTCGGCGGCGGCGACCGGGTGGGCGACTTCCTCGATCTCATCGCTGCATACAATCGCGTCATCCGGCGCGTGGGCGCAGAAGAGGGGGTCGAAGTCGCAGATCTCGCCGCGTCTGTCGACGCACTGCCCAATCCGACCCCGTGGTTCTGGGACACGATGCACCTGAATCATCGCGGCCAGGCGCAGATGGCCGATTTCATCTGGGCCTCGCTCGCCCGCGCGGGCGTGATCCCGGTGGGCGGGCGGGAGACGAGCCCGTGAAGGTGGTGCATCTCGCGTCGGGAGACCTCTGGGCCGGAGCCGAGGTGGCGACGTTCGAGCTGCTGCGGGCGCAGCAGCAGGTCGAGGGCCTGTCCGCGTCGGCCATCGTCCTGAACGCGGGCGCGCTGGCCGATCGCCTGAGCGAGGCGGGCATCCGGGTCGAGATCGAGGCCGAAGGCGGGCGGTCCTTCGGGTCGCTGGCGCGCGCCATTCGCGAACGAGTGCGGGGCTGCGACGTGATCCACGCCCACCGCTACAAGGAAGACGTGCTCGCCGCGCTCTCGGGTCGCCCGTGGGTGGCGACGCAGCATGGCCGCCCGGAACCGTTCGACGGCGCTGCGCGAATCCGCGCGGCGCTGACGGGCGGGCTGGATCTCGTGGTCAAGCGCATCTCGGCGCGACAGGTGATCGGGGTCTCGGCCGAGGTGTCGCAGTGGCTCGCGACGCGTGTCGGCTCGCGACGCGTCGTCACCGTGGCCAACGGCATCGCCGATCCGACGGACCGTATCCAGCCGCCGGTCTGGTCTGCTCGCCCGAGGCGGATCGGGTTCCTCGGCCGACTTGCGCCGGTCAAGCGGCCCTTGCTCGCCGTCGAGGCGATGACCGCGTGCCCCGACTTCGAGCTCGAGATCGTCGGCGACGGCGAGCTGCGTGGTCGAGTCGAAACGCGAGTCGCCGAGCTGGGCCTCGGGGACCGCGTGCATCTGCGCGGACACGTCGATGACCCGCTGCCGCTGGTCGCCCAGTGGCGCGGACTGATCTCCACAAGCGCGCACGAGGGCCATCCGATGAGCGTGCTCGAAGCGCTCGCGCTCGGTACGCCCGTCGCCTACACGGCCGAAGGCATTGGCGATGCGGTGGGTCCCGACGCCGGGCTTCGCCTGGACAGCCATGCGTCGCCGGACGCATGGGGCCGTCGTCTCGCGACCTGGCTCGGCGACGAAGCCGCCGAGGACACGGCGTGGGCGGCACGCCGCCGCTTCGTCGAAGCCTTCGACGTGGCGACCACGGCGCGCGAAACACTCGCGGTCTACCGCGCAGCACTCGCGGGCTCGCGCTCCTAGCAGCTTCTCAAGTCGTCGGATCGGGGCTGTGAGGCGTTCCCTGGGCGGCGCGAGAAGCCAGCGCCGCGGCGGCGACCGCCACCGCCGACCATCCCCACTGCACGACCGTGAGGCCGGCCAACCCGGAGATCTCGGGCAGCGTCAGGAGCAGCACGGCGAGGCCCGCCACTGCGGTCCACGCGATCGGGCGACGAACGGCCAACCAGGCGACCGGGCAGAGCAAGCCGGCCAGCCACAGCGCATCGAGGAGCGGCGTCAGGGCCGATGGCACCGAGCCCGGCCAGACGAGGAAGGCCCAGCCGCGCGATATCGGCAGATCGACCGGGACGGCCGCCTGGCCGTCGAGGCGTACGATCGACCCGGCGCCGGTCCGGTCCACGCGCAGCGATCGGATCGCCCCTGCGTCCTCGAGAGCGAACGCGCCGGGGACACGGGCCATCGGCGAGTGCAAGCCCGCTGGGGCCGCCCGGCTTCTCAAGTGATACACGAGGGTGTCGCCATCGATGCCGATCAGGGCGATCTCTTGCTGGCGGTCGTCCACGATGCTGAGCACGGGCGCCAGGCCCGCGGTGGGTGGACCAACGCGAAAGGTCATCGAGATCGGAGCGCCCCGCTCGAGGGCCTCGCGCAGGGCTTCGGTCTCCGTGACCGGGCCGAAGGGGGGGATGGGTTGGCCCCCGACGTCGGCACTCCAGACCTCGCCGCGATACACCTCGAGCCCCGCGTACCGCGGGGTCCAGCCGCCGTAGTAGCGGCTGGATGGCAGGGACGGCGCTGCGAGGATCGCGCAGAGCACGAGCACCGTCGCCGAGGCGAGGGCGCACGACGCGGCGAGTCGCCCCGCGTGGACGTCCGCTTCCCGACGCAACCGCGCCGAGATCGCGGGCACCCAGCCGCCGACCCACGCTCCCGCGGCGTTGCTCACGATGTCGAGCGCCGAAGTGAATCGACCGGGGATCCAGCCCTGTGCCAGCTCGATCGAGCCCGATAGCGCCACGGCCACGAGGGCAATCCCCGTCCCTCCGACCCCGACCAGGCGCAGCACCCAACCCAGCGGAGCGAAGAGCACGACATTTCGAATGGCGTCGGCGAGCCAACCGGCCGCGAGGAAGGGCCGGTCGCCGATGTCGGGCGGGATCGGCTGGGGCGACAGCACGCCTGCAAGCAGCGCGAGCCCATAGATCACGAACACGCACACGAGCCAGTGACGCGGCGACTTCATCGCCGACCCATCAAGCGCAGCACGCAACCGACGCGACCGCGCTCCCCGGCGAAACCGACGGCTTCGCAGTCACGCGGCCGACTGATGGATCTCGGCTTCGCCCAGCCCACCCACCATCGCCTCGAGCGGCCGCTCGGGCAATCGCCCCGCCGCCTCGAGACCTTCGAGCACAGCGTGCAGCGACGTGAACGGATGGCGCTCGACCAGCGCCGCGAGCTTCGACTCCATCCGCGCAAGGTTGTAGTAGTGGTTGATGCGGACCTTGCGCGAGACGTCCTGCACCGGCTGCCCCGCGTCGATCTCCCACGGATGCAGATAGAGCACCGTCGGCTGGCCCGCGCGGATCAGCTGCCCGAAGCCCATGCGAAAGAGCAGGCCGGGCAGGAAGCGCAGATACGCACCGCCGGCAATCGGGAAGTTGCCGCCGAACATGCGCAGGGTGGAGAGCGGAAACTCGGTGATGCGAGCACCGCTCGGCAGGCGCACGCGCACCGGCACGCGCTCGAACTCGGGGATGCCATAGCGGTGATGCCGGATCGGGAAGATCGACGAGTCGTACTCAAAGCCGAGCTCGGCCAGCGTCTCGAGCGCCCACAGCGAGCGGTGCGTGATCGAGTAGCTGGGCGCGCGATAGCCGCGCACCGGCGCGCCCACCGCGTCTTCGATCGCCTGGCGCGCGCGCGTCAGGTCCTCGCGAAAGCGCTCGGGACCGATCTCGTACACCAGCTCGTGACCGTAGCCGTGGCACGCGATCTCGTGGCCGCGGTCGGCCACCTCGCGCACCAGCGCCGGCTGTCGTTCGGCCACCCACCCGAGCACGAAGAACGTCGATCGACTGCCGGTGCGCTCGAAGAGGTCGAGCAGCCGGCGGGTCGCGTCGCCGACGCGCGAATCGAGACCGTCCCAGCTGTCACGCGGGATCACGCCGTCAAAGTTCGAGACCTGGAAGTACTCCTCGAGGTCGACGGAGAGGGCGTTCAAGGCGTCCATGGTGAGTGGGTCTCCCGCGCAGCGAACGGACCGCGCGAAGGTAGCCGAAGCCGCGAGCCGGCCTCTTCGCGGCACACGTCGCGTCCCGGGTGTGTGGCCCCCGGAGGCCGGGAGGTGATGCGCGCGGCGGGCGGGCGGGGGGGCGTTCCGCCGGGCCTGAAACGGCCCGCTCAGGGCGCGACGTGCACGTCCATCGTGACCGTGTCGGGTCCGTCTTCGCCGACGAGGTCGACGCGCAGCACCCAGTCGCCCCCCATGTGGAACTTCATCCCCTCGATCAGGAACGAGTTGGGCGACAGCGCGCGGGTCACGCGCGGCTGCGTGATGAAGCCGTGGCCGTGCTGGGGCATGCCGCCGTCGACGAGGATGCGCTGGGGCGTGAACGGGGTGCCGTCGGCGCGCTCGACCGTGACCACCCACTCGTGCAGCGCCCCGATGGGCGCGTCGCCGCCCCGCGGTCGCAGCCCCACGCGGTAGCGGCCGGCCTCGGTCGGCAACAGGCCGTCTTGCGTTGCGTCGGCGGCTTCGGTCGGCGCCGCGGTCTCGGGCGAGGCCGTGGCGGCGGTCGCGGGCTCGGTCTCGTCACCCGAGCCGCACCCTGAGGCGAGGGCGATCGCGAACGAGGCGCCCAGCGCGCCGAGCGGCCTTCGGGCGATGCGTCGGAACGTCGTTCTAAGCATTCCGCGAGTCTACCGAGCGCGCGTCTCCGCGCCGCTCACGGCCGCAGGGGGTGCAAGAAATTGCGAGCCGCCGGGCGCCGCGAATCGCGAGTCGCAGCGACCCGGTCCGGCGCGAGCTGCACGTGCAGCCCACCGGCAGCATGCGCTTTTCGGGGTCTTCGCACCACATCATGTGCAGAGGAGGCACGACATGCTGTTGTTCGGCAGGCAAGGCCGCTGGCCGAGCTTCGTGCTGGGTGCGCTGCTTTGCTTCGGGCTCGCGAGCCCGAGCATCGCCGACACGGTCTACACCTGGGAGACCGATGAAGGCACGCTCTCGTTCACCGACGAGCGCAAGCGCATTCCCGCGAAGTATCGACTGTCGGCCAAGACCAAGGAGATGGGGAAGCTTGCGGGCTACCCCCGGTTCACGCCTTCGGGCAAGACCGATCTTCTTGCGGAGCAGAAGACCTCGCTCCAGGACCCGGTTTCGGGTCCCTCGGCTGACGCCCAGACGGCTCGGGCAACCGGGTTCGACGGGCGTGCGATCAGCGTTGGCAACGGACGCTACGGGGGCGGCACGCGTGTGCAGCTCCCCGCGACCGGCGCCGGGGCTGAAGGTGGCCCCATGGTCATGAAGACGGTCCGTGTTCGTCCTGAGAACAGCCTCGCGACCCGCACCATCACGGTCGTGAAGCAGGACGGCAAGGTCGTCTACGTGAACAAGGGACAGCTCAACCAGCGCAGCTGGGCGGGCTCGACTGCCACCGGTCAGGCCGAAGAGGATGTGCTCCGCTAGTCCAGGTCGCGGAGCAGGTTCGTAACGCCCTGCGTGCCTCGCCGACGTCCGGTTCCCCGGTCTTCGGCGGGGCGCGGAGGGAATGATCTCCTCGCCGTGTTCTTGGGATCACGGTTTGGAGTGCCCGGGACAAACGATGCGGGTGTCCCCGGTGCTCGATGCGAGCACCGACCGAACGGCGCCTCCATGGGGCGCGCACCGAGCGATCGGTTCGGTCGAGCGAGGGCGAGCAGGCCCTGGCGAGATCGGCCCCGGCGAATCGGCCGGGGGCGCGCCCGCACGTCGGTCCCGCCGACGTCGAGCGCAGCGGCTAGGGCTGGACGTCTCGGAACCATCCCGGCATCGCACCGGCACGCCGCGCTTCGTTCGGGAACGCCTTCCACTCGGCTTCCTTCTTCGCCAGCTCGGCCCGCGACTCGTCGAGGTCCATTCGGAGCTGATCGAGTCGCTCGCCGCGCGGATAGTTGCGTCGCTTCGCCCGGGTGTACTGCTCGGTCAGCATGTCGACGCGCGTGCGCAGATCCATCACCTCGGTCTGGAGCGTCTCGTAGCGATGCACCCAGTAGTCGCGGTCGGCTTCGTCCTGCGCCGGCGCTTCGCGGGTGACGACGACCCCCCACACGCTGATCAGCAGCACGGCCGCCAGAACACGCACGGCGAGGGTCACGGGATCGATTCGGGTTCGGGTCGGGCTCATGCCGTCTCCTCCAGGGCTCCGCCGGCATCACTGACCGAAGTCGGAGCATGGTGAACGATGAAGTCGTCGAGCTCGCGCATCGTGTTCTCGTCGACCTGCAGGAAGCGCAGGCCGTGGCTCGTGATGCGGAGGTCGTCCGATTCGTGACTCCAGACCACCTGCGCGAGCGGCTTCATCTGCTGACGACTGGTCGGCAGCATGAAGTCGAGCTCGAGCTCGGTCTTGGGGATGAACTCGCAGTCGGTCTCGACGAGCATGCCGCCGCGCGAAATGTTGCGGGCTGTGCCCCAGCTCTGAACGAGCGTCGTCCGCATCCGCACGGGGGTCTGCACGTCGACGCGGGGCAGGCCCCGCGTGAGTCCACTCTCGAGGAAGTGCCGGGTCGCCGAGATCAGCTGCTCTCGCAGCAGCGGCTTGCACAGCATGTCGTCGGCGCCCGCCGCGACCGCGCGCCGCCGATCGGCTTCGTCGCCCGCACGCAGCAGCAGCACGACCGGCGTCTGGGCCAGTGCCGGGTCGTTCTTGATGTGCTGACACAGCGCGGCGCCGTCGAACTCGGGCATGTGCAGGTCGGCGACGACGAGGTCGATCGTCTCACTGCGCAGCACGTCGATCGCCTCATCGGCGCTCGCGACGGCGCGCACCCGCGCGGTGCGCGCGAGAAACACCGAAGCGAGCTCGCGAAACATCGCGACGTCATCCACGACCAGGATCGTCTTGGCGTCACGCACGGGCTGCCTCTCGCGACGAGTCGCGTCGGCCGAGCTCGGCCCTCCGCGAGCCGGTGAGGATCGTCTTGGCATCACGCATGCGTTGCCTCTCGCGACGAGTCGCGTCGGCCGAGCTCAGTTGCTCGCGAGCCGATCCAGATCCTTGAACTCGGAGACGACCTTCCAGTCGTTGCCCTTGCCCTCGCGGCTCCAGGTCTGCGTCTCGTGCACCTCGAGCTCGATGGGCGTGCGCATCGAGTAGCCGCGGTACGTCACCTCGATCACGACGTTGCGCATCTCCTCGTCGAGCATCCAGGGTGCGGTCTCGTGCTCGGTGAAGCGCACCTCGCGAAAGTCGGGCATGCGGTTGCGATAGGCCTCGCGCTCCTCGGCTTCGACGAAGAGGGCGGCCTCCTCGAACTTCGACCAGCGCACGAGATCGGAGTACCGCTTCTGGGCGAGCTCGAGGCTGTACTGGCGCTTGAACGGATCGTCCGGTCGGAACTCACCGAAGGCGCAGCCGAAGCTCGAGATCACGGTCAGAGTGGTGATCGCCACCAGGGCGCGGCGCAGCCAGACCATTCGCATCATTCCCTCCTCGTGCGGCCCCCGCGGCGGGTGGGCGGCATCTATCGGCGAAGACATCGGTCTTCACGGGCCTTTTCATCGGCAGGAAGGGCCGAGGACTGAAACCGGCCTGTGATATCGTGCGCCGCGTCCGGGAGCTGGGCGACGCAGATCACCGAAGCCACCGCACCTACTCGGTTTTTCGGTGACATGGCAGCGAATGCAGCCCGCCTGGAAGCGGCGCGAAGAAGGCAGCGAGGAGGGCGGGCGCAGCGTGCGGCTCGGCATCGACATCGGCGGGACCAAGATCGCGCTGGCCCTCGCGGAGGGGCTCGATGCGCTCGACGCCACTGCGCGGCATCCCACGCCCGATACCGGTGAGCCGCGCAGCGACTTCGACGCGATCGTCGGCCAGATCGACGCGCTCCTCGCAGACGCGGGTCGAAGCCGGGCCGATCTGACCGACATTGGCCTGTCCGTTCCCGGCCCGATCGATGCAGCGAGCGGGCGGGTGATGCATCCACCGAATCTGCGCGGGTGGGGGGAGGTGCCGCTGCGGGCCTGGATCGAGGAGGCCTTCGGCTGCGCGGTGCACCTCGAGAACGACGCCAATGCGGCGGCCCTCGCCGAATGGCGGATGGGCGCCGGCCGGGGCACCCAGGATTTCGTCTACCTCACGATGTCGACGGGGGTGGGCGGCGGTCTGATCCTCGGCGGCCGGCTGCATCGAGGCCGAATGGGCACCGCCGGCGAGCTGGGCCACGTCCCCCTGGTCGCCGGTGGCGCGACCTGCGCCTGCGGCCTGCACGGCTGCCTCGAGGCGTATGTCGGGGGAGCGGCCTGGGCCGCGCGCCTCCGCGTCGAGGCTCCCGCCGACAGCGCGGTGACGACGCTGGCCGGCGGCCGCGAGCACATCACCACCCGGCACCTCCTCGATGCGGCCCGGGCGGGCGACGCCTATGCGCTGCGCGAGCTCGACACCTTCAACGGTCACCTCGCTCACGCGATCGCCTGGCTGGCCTTTGCCCTCGCACCGGAGGTCGTCGCGCTGGGCACCATCGTCGTCGCCGCCGGTGACGCGCTCGTGCTCGACCCGGTGCGTGCGCGTGTGCGCGAGCTCGTCTGGCCCCATCAGGCGCCGTACATGCGGATCGAACCGGCGCAGCTGGCCGACACCCTGGCGGACTGGGCCGGGCTCGTGGTGGCGTTCGAAGGGGCAGGGGCGTTCGAGTAGCGCGGTGCTCGGCCCACCAGCGCGGCGCTACGCCTCGGCAGGCGATCCGGGCTCGGGCGCGTCTCCGGCGCCGGGCTCTTCGTCGCCGAAGCGCGACAGCTCGCCGATGATGTCCTGCGCACCGTCGCGCAGCTCCGCGAGCATCTCACCGATCTCGGGCACTCGCTCGGCGCTGCGCTGAGCGTTCTCCAGCAGTCGCATCACCGAGTCGCGCACCGCGTCGCTGGCCGTCGAGTGGTTGCCCGTGTGCTCGCGAATCACGCGGATCATCTCGGTGATGTTCGCGATCGCATCGGTGATGTAGCGCCCGGTGTCGCGCTGCTCGTCGGTGGAGCGGTGCACGTGGCGGCACATCTCGAGCGCCGCTTCGCTCGACTGCAGCATCTGCTCGCTGACCTTGCTCTGCTCGCCCATCGCCTGGGAGATTTGGCGCACCTGGCTCGAAGTCTCCTGCGCCGCGTTGGCCACGAGCTTCGAAGCACGCGCCTGCTCGTCGGTCGAGCGGGCGATGCCTTCGACGCGCTCGCTGGCCTCGCGGGCCGAGTCGCGAATCATCTGCAGGGCGTCCCCGGCGATGGACGAGCGCGCGACGCCCGTCTCGATGACATCGACGCCCGCATTCATCGCCTCGACGGCAGCGACCGACTCCTTCTGGACGTCGAAGATCAGCCGCTCGATGTCCTGGGTACTGGCTGCGGTCCGCCGGGCCAGGGTCTTCACGTGGTTCGCGACGACGAGGAACGCCTTGCCCTGCTCACCCGCCTGGGCGGCGATGATGGCGGCGTTCAGCGAGAGCAGGTTCGTCTCGTCATTGATCTCGCGGATCACGCCGAGGATGCCGGCGATCTCGTCGATGCGATTCACGAGCGTCGCGAGGCCCTCGCGGGCGTCCTCGGTGCGGCCGTGGATCGCCTTGATGTCCTCGATCGTCTCGCCGACGGCGTCGCCGCCGCGCTCGGCCCCCTGACTCACCTTGGCGGTCAGTTGCGCGGCCTCGCGGGCATTGGCCGTGATCTCTTGCACGACCCGGTCCATCTCGAGCATCGAGCCCGCCGTCTCCTCGGCGATGCGCTCCACCTCACCGGCGCCGGCCGCCACCTGGCGGATCGAGGCGCCCATCTCGTGGACGGAGGACGTGCTGGCTTCGACGCTCTCGTGCAGCGAGGCGGCATTGCGGGCCACTTCGTCGACGGAGCTGCCCATCTCGAGAATCGAAGACGCCGACTCCTCCGCCGAGCGCTCGAGCTGCGAAACGCGGTCGGTGATGTTCTTCATCGAGCTCTTGATGTTGGCCATGAGCGAGGCGGCCTCTTCGACGGCCTCCTCCTGAGCGCCGGCGCTCTCGGCGATCTGGCCGATCGCCCCGTCGAGTCGCTCGGGGAGCGCCTCGACCCGCTCGATCGTGCCGATGACCCGCGACGAGACGTCTTCGAGCTCGGCGTAGAGCGCGGCCGCCGCGGCGCCCGAATCGCCCATCTCGCGCAGCGCGTCGACATCGAGGCCCGCGAGTCGACCGTGCTCACCGAGGCCTTCGACGACGTTCGATACGGCCCGCGACCGCGTCTGGCTTCGCACCGACTGCCAGTGGCTCCAGGCGCCGAGCGCGGCGCACGAGAGCGCGAGCCAGAGCAGCGCGAGCCACGCCAGGCCGGTCGCGCTCGCGAGCGCCCAGGCCGTGCCCCCGCACAGGAACGCACCCGCACCGGTCCCGACCCCCGACGTCAGCGACAGACGGGCGAGAGAGGCGCGGAGGTCTCGTTCATGGGATTGCTGCATGCGGTGCGGCTCCACTTCGCCCACACGCATCGGCCCGGCAGAAGGGCGTCTTGAGCATGCGTTCGATCGGAAGTGGATCTGCGATCGCACGCTCCGAGCAAGCTGGGGCGGGGTGGGGCCGCTACTCGAGCCGCCGCTCGCTCGTCGCCTCGACCTGGCGTCGAAGCGCCTCGAACGATCCGTCGCTGATCGCGGCCCGCGCGCGCTCCATCAAACTCAGGTAGTGCCGGAGGTTATGCGCCGCACATAGCTGACTTCCCAGCGATTCTCCGATCTTGAGGAGATGCCGAATGTAGCCGCGGGAGTGATCTCGGCAGGCGGGGCAGTCGCACGCGGGATCGATCGGCCGGTCGTCCGAGGCGTAGCGCGCGCTCTTGAGCGGCAGGATCCCCTCGCTCGTGAAGAGCACGCCGTGGCGCCCGTTGCGGGTCGGCACCACGCAGTCGAACAGATCGACGCCCGCGGCGATGCCGTCAAGGAGGTCGACGGGTCGGCCGAGCCCCATCAGGTAGCGAGGCGGCGCCTCGGGCAGGGCGGCGTGGGCCGTCTCGATCATGTCACTGCGGGCGGCGCGGCTCTCGCCGAGCCCGAGACCGCCATGCGCGTGTCCGTCGAACCCGAGCGCGCGCGTCGCTTCGGCGCTCTCGGTGCGCAGCGTCGTGTCGACCCCGCCCTGGATGATCGCGAAGACCGCCTGATCCGGGCGTCGACGGGCCTCCTTCGCCCGCTCGGCCCAGCGCAGCGTGCGCTGCATCGCCGACGCCATGCGGCGGCGCTGCGTCGCGGCATCGCCGTGCTCGTCGACCGGCGGCAGGCATTCGTCGAGCAGCATGGCGATGTCGGCGCCGAGCTTCTCCTGGATGCCGATCGCGCTCTCAGGGCTGAGCTTGCGGCGGGCGCCGTCGAGAGGCGAGGTGAACGTGACCCCGCCCTCGTCGATCTTCATGCGATCGGCCAGCGACGTGATCTGGAACCCGCCACTGTCGGTGAGCCACGGCCCGTCCCAGCCCGTGAAGCCGTGCAGCCCGCCGAGCCCGCCGACCACGTCCTCGCCCGGGCGCTCGTGCAGGTGATACGTGTTCGAGAGCAGGATCTGCGCCCCGAGCCCTCGGAGCGTCTCGGGCGAGAGGCCCCGCACGGCGCCGAACGTCGCGACGGGCATGAAGTTGGGGGTGTCGATCGCCCCGCTGCGCAGATGCAGACGGCCGCGCCGGGCGGCGCCTTCGCGCGCGACGATCTCGAGCCGGGCCGGTGAATCGCTCACGACGCGCTCCTGAGGGCGGCGCTGCGCTCGGCCAGCCCGGGCAGGATCAGCATCGCGTCCCCGTACGAGAAGAACCGGTAGCGCTCCTCGACGGCCTGCGCGTAGGCGGCGCGCATCGCGTCGAAGCCGATGAAGGCCGCCACGAGCATCAGCAACGAAGAGCCGGGCAGGTGGAAGTTGGTGAGCAAGCCGTCGACGACGCGAATCTCGTCGCCGGGCTTGAGGAACAGCTCGGTTTCGCCGTGGCCGGGCCGGACGCCCCCATGCCCGTCGGCGCAGTGTTCGAGCACGCGGGTCGTCGTCGTCCCGACCGCGACGACCCGCCCGCCCGCGGCGCGCGTGCGCGCGATGGCGTCGGCCGTCTTCTCGGGCAGCTCGTAGGGCTCGGTGTGCAGACGACCCGCCTCGACGTCCTCGGGTCGAAGCGGTCGGAACGTACCGATGCCGACGTGCAGCACGACCTCCTCGCAGCCGACGCCACGGTCGGCGAGACGCGCGAGCAGCGCGTCGGTGAGATGCAGCCCGGCCGTGGGCGCAGCGACCGCGCCCGGGGCGCGCGCGTACACGGTCTGGTAGCGCTCGAGGTCGGCGCGGCGCTGCTCGGCGTCGAGTTCGTCCTCGGGCCGACGGATGTACGGCGGGAGCGGTGCCTCGCCGTGGGCGAGGGGGTCGGCCTCGGCCTCGAACGCGAGCACGACGATGCCGCCGTCCTCGACCGCGACGAGCTCGCAGGCGGCCACCGAAGGGGCGGGCCCGAACTCGAAGCGCAGCCCCGCGCGCAGGCGGCCCGAGCTGCGCACGAGCGCCCGCCAACGGGGTCGCGTGTCGTCGGCTTCGAAGTGCGGCGTCGGGTCGAGCAGCAGCGCCTCGCAGCGACCGCCACTGGCCTTGCGGCCGCGCAGGCGGGCCGGGATCACGCGCGTGGCATTGACCACGAGCAGATCACCGGGCTCGAGCCAGCGATCGAGATCGTCGACGCGCGACGCCTCGCCGTCGCGCAGGGCACCCGCCTCGCCGTCGCGCAGGGCACCCGCCTCGCGGTCGACGCGCATCAGACGCGCCGCCTCACGCCGCTCGGGCGGATGCTGAGCGATCAGCTCTTCGGGCAGTTCGTAGTCGTACGCGGCGATCAGGGCCTCGGCATCCGACACGGATGTCATCGAGCGGCGACGTCCGACTGCGCGGCCTCCTCGAGCGCGGCCTGCAGACCCGGCGCCGCGACGATCGAGTCGTACGAGAAGAGCACCTCGCCGGGGGCACCGGCCTCGCGAGCGATGCCGATCTGCTCGATCGCCTCGCCGGGTCGGCGCGCGTGGAGCCACACGCCGATGCCCGGCCAGACGCGCTCGTGGTCGGGCGCGGTCGCGAAGTGATCGAGCTGATAGCGCAGCAGCCGATCGTCGAGCGTGTAGACCATCGGGATCGCGAGATCGATCAGCCCCTCTTCGAGCCAGCGCTTCCAATCCTGCGCCAGGCTCAGGTAGGCGCGATCGACGTAGCTGTTCACGGCAGCCGAGATCACGAGGTCGGGCTTGACGATCTGCGTCTGCTCGCGGATCGATCGCACCAGCTCGGTGACCTGCGCTCGGCGCCAGTCGTCCCAGCGGTGCGCGTGAACGATCTTGCTCGTCGCTGGCTCGTCGGGGGTGGCGTACGGCCCGTTGACGCCCGTCTCCTCGCGAAAGCGCGCGCGCGTGCCGGCGCCGTAGCCGAAGTCGATGCCGACCCCGAAGCGCGAGCCCGGCACGAACGGCAGCGCGCCCGGGTGCCGGATGTAGTCGAGGTGCAGGCCGTCGAGGGTCGGGTAGCGGACGATCAGCTCTTCGAAGACGGACGTCAGCCGGTCACGCACGCCCGGCGCCCCCGCGTCGAGGTAGACGCCTCGCGTGCCCATCCGGTACCAGCCGCGATCAGGGTCGGGAAGCTCGAGGGCCGGGTAGTCGAGCATCGAGCGGCCGCGCCGATCGACGAGGATCGACTGGCGACCCAACTCGTCGATGATCGGGGCATCGCGATTCTGCGAGAGCGACAGCACGTTGACCCACGCGTGCACCTTGAGCCCGGCTGCATGCGCGCGCTCGAGCAGGTCGGCCAGGGGATCGACGCCCGTCGCGTCATGCACCGCCTTGAACGGCGTCGGGTCGGCGAGCGTGGCGTCGTACCAGGCGCGACCGCCTCGATACACCTGCACGAAGAGATCCGTCGCGCCGAGCGCCACCGCGTGGTCGACGAGCGCGGGGACCTTGGCCGGGTCGTCGAGCACGCGCTCGCTGCCCTCGGCGAGCACCCACAGACCCCGGGGTCGGGTCGAGCGTTCGAGCGAAGGGCCGGCGGGCTCAGAGTGGGGCGCCGGGAGCGAGACCGGCGCGAGCGCTTCCGCTTCGACTTCGACGACGGCGGCGGCTCCATCGGGCCCGGCCGTGGCGCCCGGATCCGCAGCTTCTCCGCAAGCGAGCAGCAACGCCGCACAGGTGAGGGCGATCCACGTCGGACGTGCGCTCAAGCTGCTCTCGAAAAGGGCGATGTTCAGATGGAACGGAATCACGTCGAGGTCCCTCTCGATGAGGTGCGGCGCCTTTTCATCGTCACCGCTTCGCGGTCGTCTCTGGGGTTCCCGATCGGTCGGGATCGCGGATGACGAACGGGCGGTGCGCGTCGGGCGCGAGTCACGTGCTTCGGGGGGATGAACGTCTAAAGTAACGCATGCACCCGGTCTCATGGTCCGCAGGATCGAGGTCGGGATCGCGACGCGGCCGCGCGACCGAACGTCGATGCGCCGCTCCGGGGTGTGGAGGAGCATGATTCGAACCGCTGCCAGCGGGCTGCTGCTCGTCGGGACCGCGCTGATCGTCGCCGATCCGCTGGTCGCGGTGGCCGAGGACGTGCGCGGCGTCACCGAATCGGCAGCGCACACGATGCGACCCGAGGGCGCGATGCGACCTGTCGGCCCGATCGCTGCGCTGGGCCTCGAGGGCCCCGCTGCCGATCGCGTGCTGCGGGAGCGCAGTCAGGCTCGGCTGGCCGACCCGGCCCAGGCGCTGCGCGCCGCGATCGAGGCGCTCGAAGCGGGCGATCGCGCCCATGCCCGCTGGCTGCTCGTCGAAGTCATGCAGCGCCACCCGATCATCGCCGATCACGCCGCTGCGCTCGGTGTGCGCGTTCTGCTCGAAGACGACGAGCCGAAGGCCGCGGCCGCGCTCGCGCGCAAAGCAGCGCAGGAGCATGCGCAGTCGCGGCTCGTCGGCCGGCTGCATGCCGAGCTCGGCGAGGCGCTCGCCGACATGCACGACGAAGAGGGCGCCCGAGCCGCGTGGACGGCTGCGCTCGGTGAGGTGCGCGACGACGCCGAGCGGGCGCGGCTGCTGCTCTCGATTGCGGCCAGCGAAGAACGCTCGGGGCTCGATGCCGAGGCCGCCATCACCTACCGGCTCATCTGGTACGCACACCCGACCACCGACGAGGCCAAGCTCGCCCAGCACCGCCTCGAGCTGCTCGAGACGTTCCTCGGCGAGTCGTTCCTCACCGCCGACTACTGGCGGCGCCGCGGCAATCGACTCTACGCGCAGCGCGACAACGACGGCGCGCTCGAGGCCTTCGACATCGCGCTGGGTCATGAGCTCTCGGCGTCGGTCCGTCGCGCCGTGGTCACGCGGCGCGCCGAGACACTCTTCAGGTTGCGCCGCTACCCCGAAGCCCTCGCCGCCTTCGAAGCGCTGCCCCAGAAGGGCGACATCCCCATCTGGCGAGCGCGCAGCATGGCGCGCGCCGGCCAGGTGATGGAGGCCATCGACGCGTTTCAGGAAATCGCGCGCGAGCACCCGCGACTGCGGGCACGGGCGACGTATCTCTCGGCGCTGCTCCTCGACGGGCGCGACTTCCACGAAGAGGCGCGGGTGCTGTTCGAGGAGATCGCGCTCGGTCACGGCCGCAGCGGGCTGGGCAATGCCGCGGCCTGGCGGCTCGGGTGGTCGGCCTATCGCGATGGCCGCGACGCCGACGCCATCGAACAGTTCGACCGGCTGCTCTCGCGCGGCCGGCTCGACGAGATCGGTCAACTGCGCAGCCGCTACTGGCGCGCGCGCGCCCTCGAACGCAGCGGCGAGCCGGGCGGACGCGCCGAGCTCGACACGCTCGCCCGCGACTACCCGCTCTCGTACTACGGCTGGCGCGCCGGCGAGCGCGTGCGCAATGAGCGCGCCGCGCGCCTGGCTGCGGGCGCGTCGGTCGCGGTCGAGCTCGAGCCCGAAGGCCTCGACCGCACGCAATCTCCGGCCGCCGACGAGCGACTCTCACCCGGCCCGCGCGGCCTCACGCCCTCGGCCACGGAGCGTGCGCGCATCCTCCTGGCGGCCGGTCTCGAAGAGGCTGCCCGCGACGAGCTGGCGGCGATGCGCCGGCAGGCCCGCGGGCTCGCTGACCGACTCGAGCTCGCCGAGCTGCTGATCGAAGCCGGGGATCATCATGCCGCGCAGAAGATCGTCGTCATCCCGTACACGGCGCTCCTGGCCGGCGGGCCGCAGCGCGGACACGAGGAGCTCTGGTGGCACGCGTGGCCGTCGGCGTTCGAGCCCTACGTCGACGCGGCGACGGCCGAAGGAGAGAGCGTTCCGCCCGAGCTGGTCTGGGCCATCATGCGCGAAGAGAGCGGTTACCGGCCCGAGGTCATCTCACCGGTCGGCGCGCGCGGGCTGATGCAGATCATGGTGCCGACGGGCGAGCGTCTGGCCCGAGACCGCGGTCTGCGCACGTTCGAGGCCGATGATCTCTTCCGGCCCGAAACGAACATCCTGCTCGGTTCGCAGTATCTGACCGAGCTGTCCCGACTCTTTCGCGGTCAGGCCTCGTCGTCCATTGCGAGCTACAACGCGGGCCCGGAGGCCGTCGCGACGTGGGACCGGACGGCGGGCTCGAGCGATGACGAGTGGGTCGAGTCCATCCCCTACAACCAGACACGAAGCTACGTGAAGCGCGTCCTGCGCAGCCTGCACGCCTACCGGGTGCTCTACTGAACATGACCGAAGAGGCGCTGCTGGGTCGCACCGAGAGCGGCGATGCGCGCTTCGACGTCGTCGGCGTCGGCGAGATCTCGATCGATACGGTCGCGCGGGTCGAGCGCTGGCCGACCGCCGGCGACAAGACCGTGCTCGACGAGGTGACCGATCTCCCCGGCGGCCAGCTCGCAACTTCTAGCCTCGGCTGCGCGCGGCTCGGTCTGCGCACCGCGCTGATCGGCGCAGTGGGGCGCGAGAAGAGCGGCCGGCAGGCGCTCGCGCCGCTCGAGGCCGCGGGCATCGACCTGACGGGCGTGCGGCGGGTCAAGGGCGTACGCACCCGGTCGGCGCACATCTACGTGCGACACCACGATGGCGAGCGCAGCGTGCTCGCCCACCGCGACCCGCGCCTCGTCGCGCGCATCGGGAAGAAACGCCGGCGCCTGATCGAATCGGGTCGACTCCTGATGGCCGACGCCACCGATCTCGATGCGACGCGAACCGCGATCGAGTGCGCTCGTCGTGCACACGTTCCGGTCATGCTGGACGCGGACGCGCTCTTCGAAGACTGGGAGCAGCTGCTGTCTCGTGTCGAATTTCCTGTGGTGAGCCGACATTTTGCCGATGAGTTCGATCGCAGCCGAGATCCGCACGCCTGTCTCGACCGGCTCGTGGAGCTCGGGGCCCGAGGCGCCGTGGTCACGCTCGGAGAGCACGGTGCGATCGGGCGCTTCGGCGACGACGTCATCGAGGTGCCTGCGTTCCCGGTCGAAGTCCGGGACACGACGGGCGCCGGCGATGCGTTTCATGCGGGCTTTGCCTGGGGGCTGCTCGAGGGGGGCTCGGCCGAGGTCTGCCTCCGCATGGGGTGCGCGGTCGCCGCGCTGAGTTGCCGGGGCGAGGGCGCTCAGTCGGGGCTGCCCACCGCCGAGCAGGCGGGGGCGTTGCTCGATCGCAGCGCCGCCGGCAGGGAGATCGATCGATGAAGACGCGACGCATCGAAGGCAAGGCGGTGCTGGGGCTGGCCGCCCTGCTCGCCATTCTGGTGGCAGCGGGGGGCGGCAACTACGTGCGCAACCTCGAGGCCGAGGCCGCTTCGGAGGCGAAGCGCCCGTTCCACAGCTACGAGCAGGCCGACTTGACGAACCTTCGCGCGGCCTACGAGGCCGAGGTTGCTTCGCTGCAGAGCCGCTACGACGCCGCTCGAGCGGGACGCAAGCGCGGCGGATCGCACGCCATGATGGACGAGGCGGTGGCCGACTTCGAACGCGTGCGCGCGCAGAGCGATGGGCTGCGCGAGCTCGGCACGCAGATCGCCGAGCGCGAGGCCCGGATCCGCGACATCGATGCCGAGCTCGCGGCCCGCGCCGAGCTGGGCGATGGCTGGCAAGCGCATCTGCGGCGACTGACCCAGATCTGAACGCGCGGCGCCGAACCCACGCGGCGCTTCCGCGTCGCTGGAGCCACCCTGCCGAGCCCACTTCGCAGGGCCGGGCGCGCTCGGCTCGCCGCTACGACTCGTCGTCGTCGCTCTCGGCCACCGAGGCGTCGGTGACATCGTCGAACATCTCCTCGCCGCCCCCTTTCTCGTTGGTCGATTCGTCGTCGGCGGGGTTCGCGATCTCGTCGTCGTCGTCCAGGAGCGGCGCCATCGGCCGCACGATCGGCCGATTGATCGGGGCCTCCTCGGCCGCTTCCGATCCGCTCGGCTTGTCGCGCTGATCGACGCCGCACTTCGGGCAGACGGGATCGGGCTTGTTCATGTCGTAGAACTTCAGGCCGCAGTTCCAACACGTGAACTTGTATCCCCGCGTCGGGTGCTTCGGGCCGGGGGGCTGAAAGTTCTTCGCGCGGCGTCGGCGACGCTCCTTCTCGGCCTGCTCGGCGGCCTTCTTCTCGGCCGCAATGCGCTTCGCCTCTTCGCGTGCCGCCTTCTTCTCGGCCGCGATGCGGGCCTTCTCCTCGGCGGCAGCCTTGCGTGCAGCGGCCTTCTCCTCGGCGGCCTTCTTGCGCGCCGCTTCCTTTTCGGCCTTGATCCGCTTGCGCTCGGCCTCCTTCTCGGCCTGCGCCTTCTTGCGCGCGGCGTCGCGGGCCTTCTTCTCGGCGGCCTTCTTGGCGGCGGCCTTCTTCTTCTCGGCGGCCTTGCGCGCCGCTTCCTTCTTGCGGATCGCGTCCTTGCGCGCCTTCTCCTTCTTCGCCGCAGCCTTCTTTTTGGCCGCCGCCGCCTTCTTGGCCAACACGGCCTTCTTCTTGGCCGCCGCAGCCTTCTTCTTCGCGGCCGCCGCCTTCTTCTTGGCGGCCGCGGCCTTCTTCTTCGCCGCTCCGGCCTTCTTGTCGGCCACGGCCTTCTTCTTGGCGGCGGCCTTCTTCTTCTTGGCCGCGGCCTTCTTCGCCGCTGCGGTCTTGCTCTTCGAGGCTTTCGACTTCGTCGGGCTCATGCGTCGTTCCCTGTGGCGACACGAATCGCGTCGCGGATGACTTCGGGGTTGTCGGCGGCGAGCGCCTGCGCGTCGGCCGCGCCATCGATCACGGCGTGATCGATCTCGATCGTCTGGCCACGCAGCTCGTCGGCAACGGGCGTGTCGTCGAGCCACGCGTGGTACTGGTCCACGAGGGCCGCTCGCGCGCTCGCCGGTGAGTCGTTGCCTTCGGCGTTCTTGATCGGCGCGAACTCTTCGCTCGCGCGCACCTCCTGCACGCACACGCGCTCGGCGCGGGGCAGGGCGTCGAAGACGAAGCGCTCGAGCTTGTCACCGTTGGGCTCGGTGGGCTCGTGGCGGACACCCGCGACATCGACGAACGGGATCTTCTTGCGCGAGGCATGCAGCGGCAACCAGGCGTCGGCGCGCTCTGCGACGCGGCGTACGAACTGCGTGTCGAAGCAATGAATCGCGATGTTGCCGGCCCAGTACACGAGCTGGCCGTCGTCGTCGCGCAGATGGCGCTCGGCGTCGCCGAGCTCGGTGTATTCGACGATCCCCAGTCGGCCGTCGACCCGGGCCACGATCCCGACCTTCTCCATCGGATCGTCCTTGCGGATCACCTTGCACGAGATCTCGGCGCCCGCGAGGTCGTGCAGCCCGAGGAAGACCGGGTCGGCCAGCGGGGCGAGGGGATTGTCGACCTGGTAGTAGAAGACCCGGTCGATGCCACGCGCATCCATGTCATCGAGCGCCCCCGAGTCGAGCAGGGCCTTGAGCGCGCCACCGTGCCCACCCGGATTCTCGAAGATGCGGCTCGGGGTCTCGAGAAAGAAGCGGCCGTCGTCGTCGAAGGCGGGCACCGTCTCCTGCTGGAAGATGCGCACGTCTTCGCGGGGCAGCCCGAAGTGCGACTCGCGCTCGAAGTGCTCGACGGTGCCGGCGTGGGTGGCCGGACTCGTCATGACGTACCAGGGAAGGGCGCGCCCCGTTCGACGACGCCAACCCTCGATCTTCTGTGCCTGGAGGCGAAACAGCGTGCGATCGCTGACCGGGCCGACCGGGTAGACGCCCTTGGGGCCATCGAACCCCAGCCGTGTGCCCTGACCCCCCGCGACCACGAAAACGGCGACGCGGCCGGCGTCGAGCAGCTCGAGGCCGCGCGCTCGGGCGCGGGCGATCTCTTCGGGCTTGCCGCCGTGCTCGGGCAGGGCGACGACCTCAGGCGGGCTGAGCTGCGCCGGGCCATCCGAGGACGTGTGGGCGGTCGCAGCGCGCCAGGCGGCCGTCAGCGCCTCGAGGCGGGGCGCCAGCGCCTCCGTCTGGGCGAGCAGGTCCGTCTGCTCGCTCGGCGAGAGCGTTTCCCAGTGCGCGAACACGTGCCCCTGGCCCGCCGCTTCGAAGGCCTGGCGCGGTTCCTGCTGTCGTCGAGCCGTCGGCGCCCCCACGTCGCTCCTGGATTCGGTCGAATTCGTCGCGCGTATAGCACCCCCCGCGAGGGAGCGGTAGGGCGAGCGCACCGATTTCCCGAACGCTGGTGGGCCGTTGCGGGGCTTCGGCGCACGCCGTCCGGGCGTGCGGCTCGCGGCGCTGCGGCGTCAGACCGGCCTGGGCGTAGTCGATCGCCTGCGCGAGGCCGACGGCCGTCCTGCGCTCAGCTGCGCCAGGCCAGCCACGCTTCGCCGATCTCGGCGGGCGACAGCGTCCGAATCGTCGTGATGTCGACGGCGGCCGCGTCCATCTCGGCCACAAGGACCCGTACGAGCTCGGGGCTCTCGGGATCGAGCCGGCCGGGCTCGCCGGTCGCCGGATCTCGCCAGCGCGCCTGAGGCCCGAAGGCCGTGGCCTCGAAACCGTCGCCCCAGCCGCGGCGCTGCATCAGCTGCTCGGCCAAATCGAGGGCGGGGTCGGCGACGACACAGGCGGGGTCCTCGTTGCGCGCGTCGTTGACCACCGTCGAGACTTGCTCGACGGCCACCCGCACGCCGGTTCGCGCGGGATCGACCAGCTCCTCGAGGGCCGGGGGCGCGCCCGCCGAGACCCAGCGGTCGATCTCGGTCGGTGCGAGCAGGATCGGCTGTCGGTCATGAATCGCCTGGAGCGCGGGGGCCGCGGCCCGCGTGAGGATCGTGCAGGACTCGATCGGCGGGCCATCGCCGGGATCCCAGCGCTCCCAGAGGCCCGCGAACGCGAAGAGCGGCGCGTCGACCGGATAGAAGCGGTAGGCCCGTTCGGGCCGAGCCTTGGGCTTGCGCCGCCACCATTCGTAGTAGCCCGAGACCGCGATCGCGCAGCGACGGCGCTTCCAGGCACTGCGAAATGACGGCTTCTCGGCGGCGGTCTCCGACCGGGCGTTGATCGTGCGGTAGCCGATGCGCTCGTCCTTGGCCCAGGGCGGGATCAGGCCCCAGCGCAGCGTCACGAGCTCGGGGGTGCCGGCGTCGTCGAGTCGCAGCGCGGGCAGCCGCGCACCGGGCGCGACGTTGTAGCGCGGCGCTGCGAACTCGAGCTGGGCGTCGGGGAGATCGAAGAAGGCCGCGATCTCCTGGGCCGAATGCGTGAGGTGGACTCGTCCGCACATGACGAGAAGGGGTAGCGCGCGCGTCGCGCGGTCGGGGCGAAGCCGACGCTCGAAGGCGCGGGCGAAAGGTCGCTTCGCACGCGCTCGGCGCCCCTCCATCCAGGACATTCTCTATTTGACATAATATATCTTATCGGCCTTCTCGGGATGACCATCCGCGAATGGGCGCAGTTCGGTCGTGAAGGCCAACGAGCCCCTCACGAGCCTCGAATCAGGGGTTTCGGGAGAGCATTCGCACGGGTGCGCCGCAGCCGCAGATCGGGCCCGCGGGCCCAGGCGGAGCCCGTGGCCGCGTCGGTCCCAGGTGGCATGGCCCGCCGACGGACGGGCCTGAGCCACGACTTTGGCAGCGCGTTCGGATCAGGCCTCGGCGGCCAGCTCTTCCATGCGAGCGCGCACGTACGGCGGGATGCGGCCGGCCCCGTCGAGGCCCTCGGCCTCCTGCCACACCGACAGCGCTTTGTCGGCGTTGCCGGCCTCGGCCCAGCAGCGCGCTGCGTTGGCCAGCAGCTCGGCGCGGCGCGGATTGTCGGCCGACGCGGCCGCGGCCCAGGCTGCTGCGGCCTCGTCGAAGCGCCCGAGCTGCTCCAGCAGCCCGGCGCGGCGACTCTCGAGGAAGTCTCGGGTCTCTGCGCCACTCGGCTGCGCCGCCAGCGACGTGTCGATGATGGCGAGCGCGGCCGCGTCGTCGCCGAGCGCCTGCTCGATGCCCGACTGCTCCAGCGACGCGAGCGCCCCGATGATGTCGCCCCGGTGGGTCTTCGCGAGCTCGCCGAAGCGGGCGGCGTACTCGGTGCGCACGGCCTCCGCCGTCTCGGGGTTGGCGGGTTCGGCGATCTCGATGGCGCCGGCCGGCGCACCCATGGCGACGCGATACTCGGTCTGGAGCGCCGCGAACGCCTCGGCGGCCTCGGCCCGCGAGGATTGCCGGCTCGAGGTCGCGAACCCGACGATGGCGGCCAGCACGAGCACCCCGGCGGCCACGGCGAGGATCGTCACCTGGTGCTCGGTCATCCACTCGGCGAGCCGATCGGTCTCGCGTTCGATCCCGTCGAGCGCATGCGTCGCCGAGTCGGGTGCGGGCTTTCTCTTGTTGCGCTTCGCCACGGGATCTCCTGGAGGCTCGAGCGGTTTTCGAGGGCCGGCATTGTATCGGAGAGCGCGGCGAGTTCGAGCCCGTGCGATGCATGCGGCCTCGCCGATCCGCGTGGCCCCGTTTGCAGCCTCGCGGCGACCGGCCGTGGCGGCATCGGCTCAGCCGTCGTCGCGGCGCGCGCGCAGCACGAGCCGGATCGGCGTGCCCTCGAAGCCGAAGCTCTCGCGCAGCCGATTTTCGAGGAAGCGCCGATACGCCGTACTCACCGCCTCGGGTGCCGTCCCGAAGAGCGCGAACGTCGGCGGTCGCACGCCAACCTGGGTGGCGTAGAGGAACTTGATCGGTCCCCGACCCGAGCCCTTGCGGCCCATGCCCGGGTCGTGGCGCGCCACGGCATCCTTGAGCCAGCGGTTGAGCTCGGCCGTCGGGATCCGTTGCCCGCCGGCCTGCGCGGCCCGAACGATGAGCGGCAGCAGCTTCGTGACCCGTGCCCCGGTCTTCGCCGACAGGGTCACGATGGGCACGTCCTCCATGAAGCGCAGCCCGTGCTCGACCCCGTCGAGCACGTCCTTCCGCCGCTCCCTGGGCACGAGATCCCACTTGTTGACGACCGCCACCGCCGCGCAGCCGAGGTCGCGCAGCGAGCGACCGACATGGGCGTCCTGGTCGGTGAAACCCTCTTCGCCATCGATCACGAGGAGCGCGACATCGGCGCGCTCGAGCGACCGCACGGTCATCAGCGCACCGACCTTCTCGCCGATGCCCTGGCGACGTCCCGGTCGCCGCAGGCCCGCCGTGTCGATCAGCACGAACATCTCGCCGTCGATCTCGAGCTCGGTGTCGATCGCGTCGCGCGTCGTGCCGGCGACGTCGGACACGACCACGCGCTCTTCGCCGAGCAGGCGGTTCGTGAGCGAGCTCTTGCCGACGTTGGGCCGACCCACGATGGCAATGCGCGCCGGCGCATCTTCGTCGTCTGCGTCGCCGGCCCCCGTCGCGGGCGCCGGCGGCAACTTCGACACGAGCTCCTCGAGCGCATCGAATGCGCCGTGGCCATGCTCGGCCGAGACGGGGTGCAGATCGGAAAAACCCAGCGAATAGAAGTCGTTGACCCTGTCTCCATGATGCTCTGGTTGATCGATCTTGTTGACGACCAGAGCGAGCGGCTTGCGGCTCTTTCGCAGCGTGCGGGCGATCCCCTCGTCTTCGGGCAAGAGACCCGCCTTGCCGTCGACGACGAACAGCACCGCGTCGGCTTCATCGACCGCCGACTCGGCCTGCCGCTGGACGGCGGCATCGAGCCCGGCTTCGGCCGCCGAGTCGAGCCCCGCGGTATCGACGAGCAGGATCAGTCGCCCCTCGACCTCGACCTGCTCCGCGATCCGGTCGCGAGTCAGCCCCGGGCGATCGGCGACCAGGGCGCGCCGGCGGCCGGCGTAGCGATTGAACAGCGTCGACTTGCCGACGTTCGGACGACCGACGATCGCGACGATGGGAATGGCGTGGGAAGCGTTCATGAGGCGCGGCGGACGATAGCCCAGGGGGTGCCTCTGGCCGCGCCGGCCGAGCTTGCAGGTCGCACTCCAAATCCCCGATCCGACGCGACTTTCGGCTGAAGCGGCTGCTTGACAACGAATCGCTCGGGCACGTAGTCTGCGCACTTCCCGGCGGCCACGGTTCGACGGACTCGGGGGCGGCTCGCCTCGATTCGGATCCCGCCCCACCGAGCAGCGCGCCGAGGCGCACGGGACGGAGGAACTCATGCAACGCGCCCTTCCCCGATCGTACCGGGACGAGCCCCCCCGCACGTCGACGCGCCGGCGCGGACGGGCTTCGAAGTCGAGCGGCCTGTGGGCCGTCGTGCTCGCAGCGAGCCTCGTCGCCACGACCGCGTGGCCGGGTGCCGCGCACGCCACCGATGCGACGCTGCGCATGGCGTTCTCGAACATCATCAATGGCCCGCTCGATTCGGCCGTATCGCCCTACACCGGCGGTCACATCCTGGTGACCAACCTGCGCGACATCGACGACAGTCGAGCCGTGCGCGTCACCTATGCCGTGCCCGGTTACGTCTGGCTCGTCGGGCTGACGTTTGGTTGTGGCGCGATTCGCACGATCACCGGCGGCCTCGAAACGGTGCCCGGGGTGCTGCTCTTTCCGTTCGACGGGGATATGGACGAGCTCTTCTCGCCGGTCGAGTCGGGTTCGGCCGTCGTCGCCGACTGGGAGAACCCGCTCTCGTGGAACGAGAAGTGGTACGTCCGGTGGAATCCGGTGGCGACCCTGATCTCGATTCCGTTCCGCTTCGGGATCAACTACACCCGCGCCGACTACTGAGCTCGACCGCGCTCGGGTGCCTCAACGGCCCGACTCGGCCAGGAACGCCCTCACCCGCGCCTCGATCGCATCGCGATCTTCGGGATCGATCCACTCGGCTTCGTCGACCTTCCTGAGCCACGTCCGCTGCCGCCGGGCGAAGCGCCGCGTGTCGGCCTGCATCGCGACCAGCGCGCCGGCGAGCGTCTCGCTGCCATCGACGACGGGCTGCACGTGTCGGTAGCCGATCGCCTGCATCGGGCGCAGATCGGGCCCATAGCCCCGGTCGCGCAGACGCCGCACCTCCCGCAGCAGCCCCGCCTCGATCATCGTCTCGCAGCGCCGGTCGATGCGCTCGGCGAGGACGTCACGGCCGGGGTCGACCGCGAGGTGGAGCACCCGGTACGGACACTCGGCGAAGCCGTGAGCGCGTCGCACCTCGGACGCGGCCCCGCGACTCTGCTCGACGATCTCGAGCGCGCGCACGGTGCGGCGGACATCGTTCGGGTGGATCTTCGACGCCGCGTCGGGATCGAGGTCGGCGAGTCGACGGTGGAGTCGCTCGGGGTCGCCCGCCTCGGCCGCCCTCTTCTGCTCGTCCTCGAGGCGCTCGCGCAGCGCACTGTCGGCGGCGCCGGTCGCCACCAGCCCGTAGAGAAACGCGCGGATGTAGAGCCCCGTGCCGCCCACGAGCAGCGGCAGATGGTTTCGAGCATGGATCTCGGCCACGACACGGCGCGCCTCTTCGCTGTAGCGACCGGCGCTGTAGTCGGCGTCGGGGGGCACGACGTCGAAGAGGTGATGCGGCACCCGGGCGCGCTCTTCGAGGCTCGGCTTGGCCGTGCCGATATCCATGTACCGGTAGACCTGCATCGAGTCGGCGTTGACGATCTCGCCGTCGAAGCGCTCGGCCAGCTCGATGGCGAGGCCCGTCTTGCCGCTCGCGGTCGGGCCGGTCACGACGACGACCGGCGGCCGATCGTCGCTCTGTTGCGATCCGGTGTCGGTCATGGGGCGCGCACTCTAGCAGCCGCTCGACGGAAGACGTCCGAAACGGCCCCGCGTCGCCGCCCGGCGCTCGCAGCACTCGGGCCAGTCCATCGGGCTAGCGCCGGTCGCAGCGCCGTTCGATGTCGGGCCAGTCGAGCGGGCTAGCGCCGGTCGAAGCGCCGTTCGATGTCGGGCCAATCGAACGCGATCGCGACCGGCCGCCCATGCGGACACGACGGCGCCCACGGAATCTCGTCGAGCGCGCGCAGGATCGCCTGCTGCTCCTCGGGTCCGAGACGATCGCCGAAACGTCGCGCCGAGTGACAGGCGAGCGTCGCGAAGAAGCGGTCGACCGCGCTCAGGAGCCGAATGCGCTCGCCGTCGCCCGCCGCATCGAGGGGGCTGCGCTCGAGCTCCTCGGCCAGCTCGCGCACGAGCCCTTCCGGATCGCGATCGGTGAGCAGCGCGGGCACCGCGCGCACCACGACGGCGTCCTCGCCGAAGGCCTCGATCTCGAAGCCCAGCTGCTCGACGGCCGCCCGTCCCGCGATGAGGGCATCGAGCTGCAACGCCGGCAGCTCGACGGTCACGGGCACCAACAGCGCCTGGCGCTCGACCCCCGCTTCGAGCCAGGTCGCGCGCAGGCGTTCGTAGAGCACGCGCTCGTGCGCCGCGTGTTGATCCACGACGACGAGCCCCGCCGGGCCCTCGAGCGCGATGTACGAGGCCTTGATCTGCCCGAGGCGCTGCAGCTCGCCGAATCGAAACGGCCGCTGTTCGCTCGCGACGTCGGCCGGTGTCGGCGCTCCGACCGGGGTCGAGACCACGTCGCCGGCATCGGCAACCGCGCCGCCGAGCCGATCGGCGGCCTCGCGCGCGAAGATCCAGTCGGTGGTCGTCGCGCGGCCTTCCGCCGGCGTCCGCGTGGGCGGATGCGCAGATTGGCTCTCACGGGGCGCGAGCGGCGGCGAAGGCCCCGCGACCGCAGGCGGCGTCGAAGCGAATCGATTCGGCGTCGTCGCCGAAGGGGTCGGCGCCGACCCCCCGCCCGAGAGCCACGCCCGATCCGACATCGCGTCGCGCACGGCGCGCCGCACGAGCTGATGCACCGCCTGAGGCTCGGTGAAGCGCACCTCCCACTTGGCCGGGTGCACGTTCACGTCGACGGTCTCGGGCGCGACGGTCAAGAAGACGACCGCGATCGGAAACCGACCTCGGGGCAGGATGTCGCGGTAGGCCGCGATCACCGCGCTACGCAGCAGCTTGTCGCGGACGGGCCGACCGTTCACGTAGAGGTACAGCCCCTCGCCGTTGGCGCGGTGGTGTGTTGGGGGCGAGGCGAATGCGTGCAAGTGACCCGTCTCGTCTTCGCGTTCGACTTCGACGAGGGTCTCGGCATCGCGCGCGGGCAGCACCT
Source organism: Myxococcota bacterium (assembly GCA_965250285.1). Taxonomy (GTDB): domain Bacteria; phylum Myxococcota_A; class UBA9160; order UBA9160; family UBA4427; genus CAYYSY01. The sequence continues at coordinate 1,690,937 of OZ252299.1, read as the reverse complement.
GCATGATGCGATCGCGCGTGCTCTCGCACGCCGGCCACACGCTCGCCGGTCGGTCGTCGCGCTGAGTCTCGAAGTGCACGCCCGGCAGCGAGAGCGCCAGCCGGGCGAGCCAATCGGCGATGTGGCTCCATTCGGTCCCGGGCTTCTTGAGGAACTTGCGCCGCGCCGGCACCGGCGCGAAGAGATCAGCCACCTCGACGCGCGTGCCGACCGGGCCGCCGGCCGTCGATTCGCGCACCACTTCACCCGCCTCGACCCGCACCTCGAAGCCCTCGTCGGCGTCGCGCTCACGGCTCAGGATGCGCAGCCTCGAAACACTCGCGATCGAGGGCAATGCCTCGCCGCGAAAGCCGAAGCTGTGGATGCGTTCGAGGTCGCCCTTCTCGCGGAGCTTGCTCGTCGCGTGGCGCATGAGGGCCATGCGTACGTCATCGGGCGACATGCCGAGACCGTCGTCGGTGATCCCGATGAACGCGGCGCCGCCGTCTCGCACCTCGACTCGCACGCGTGTCGCCCCGGCATCGAGTGCGTTCTCGACCAGCTCCTTGACGACCGAGGCCGGGCGCTCGACGACTTCGCCCGCCGCGATCTGGTCGACCAGGGCATCGGAGAGCAGCCGGACCCGGCGATCCTTCCCAGCGGGCGCTCCACCTGCGTCGTTCGATCCAGCCGTTTCGCTCGGGCCTTCGGCCGCGTCGCGCATGATGGTCCCCCCCTGGCCCAGGAAGCGCCGCCCAGGGCGCCCGAGTTCATTCTTGCGGCACGGCGCGCCGGCCACAAGCGGGCCCGCGCCAGCCAGCTCCGCCCTCGAAGAATCAAGAAGCGACGGCTTTTGACCACGGTTCGTTTTCCCAACCATTCCGGCCACTTCCCGCCCGCTCTTCAAGAAGGCACACCCGCGGGCTCGGCTTTCAGCGACGCCCCACCCACCCGAATGGGCGGGCGCCCGTCCGCAAAAACGATTGACAAAGTGGCGAAATACAAATACTTCTGGGCCTGGGGGAAACTCTCACCAGGGGGCATCGTGCCATGATCGATGATCGAGCGACCTCGCCCGCGTCGGGCCTCGGGCAGGGGCCGAATCCCGGCGGACAAGAAGTCGGTGCGGCGGCAGCAGACTCGAGTCTAGTGACACGGCAAAGACGATCCGAACGAACGGTCAAGGCCAGCGCGGCCGTCCAACATGCGCTGGATCTGGCAGGGACACTGGCTCGAAGCGACTCGCCCGTGTTCGTCCTCGGACCCGAGGGCGCGGGTCGCGCTCACATCGCGCATGTCCTGCACGAGTGGAGCGCGCGCTCGGCGGGACCGGTCGTCGGGTTCTCGACCCTGGCCACGGCCGAAGGGCTGCATTCCCGCGACCTGTTCGGTGTCGAAGCGTCGGCCGATCCGCTGAACAGCGGTGCCGCCGGTGCGCTCAGCGAAGCCGCGGAGGGCACGCTCATCATCGAGCGCGTCGACCTGCTCCCGGCAGCGCTGCGGGCGCGCCTCGGTCAGGCGATCGCCGAGGGCCGGTTCACCCGCGACGGCGCGAGCGAGTCGACGCCGCTGCGGGCGCGCGTGCTCGCCTCGGCGCCGCTCGGCACCGAGGCCGCGCTCGGCGCACAGCCCGTGCAGACCATCGAGCTGACCGCGCTCGCCGATCGTCGTGAGGACATCCTACCGCTGGCCGCGCACTTCCTCAGTGAGCTGGCCGACGAGCAGGGGATCGAACCCGTGGGCTTCACGGTGGATGCCCGGCGCTGGCTCGTCGAAGAGCCGTGGACGGGCAACGCGCGCGAGCTGCGCGAGCGGGTGCGTCAGGCGGTGCACCTCTCGGGCAGCGCAGCGCTCTCGGCCGAGGCGCTCATGCTGTCGACCGAGGGCGACGACGTGCCCTCGTTCAAGGACGCGAAGCGCGCGTTCGAGACGCGCTACGTCGAAGGGCTGCTGCGACGCTGCTCGGGCAACATCAGCCGGGCCGCGCGCCTGGCCAAGAAGGACCGCAAGGACTTCTACGACGTGATCCGCCGAACCGGGGTCGATCCCACCGAGTTCCGACCCTAGGCGCAGCGCGCACGCCATGGCCGACCACCGGCCGTGGCTCTGGATCGAGCGGGGGTGTCGGCGAGCCGGCGCCCCCGCTCTGCTTTGGCCACACTGGTGGGGTCCTGAGCGCTCCGCCGAGTCGCCCGCATCCGGTCGCAACGGTCGGCCCCTGCGACGTCGGCGCGCACTCGATCGAGGGGCCCCCGGGCGGCGCGGGCCCGACCAGAGGAGGACAGCGCGAAGTCATGCGCCTGGCCGTGATCCAGCTCCGCAGCACACCGGACCTCGATGCGAACCTCGACGCGGTCCGCAGCGCGCTCGATGAAGCCGCTTCGATGGGCGCCGAGCTCGTCGGCCTGCCCGAGAACTTCGCGTTCATGCGCCGTGAAGGAGAGCCCTTCCCGTGCGTGCAGGACGAGGGCGGTGAGCTCGTGCCGTTCCTCGCGGCGGAGGCGCGCCGGCACGGCATCTGGCTGCTCGGCGGTACCTTCCCCGAAGCGATCCCCGAAGCGGCGGCCGGCGACACGCGCGTCTACAACACGAGCGTCGTGCTCTCGCCCGAGGGTCGAGAGGTCGCGCGCTATCGCAAGATCCACCTCTTCGACGTCGATCTCGGCAGCGACGCAGGCGGCGCCTATCAGGAGAGCCGCCACTTTGCACCGGGCGAGGACGTCGTCGTCACCAAGACGCCGTGGGGCGGGCTCGGCCTGTCCGTCTGCTACGACCTGCGATTCGCCGAGCTGTACCGGCACATGGTGGACGCCGGTGCGCGCATCCTGGCCGTTCCGAGCGCTTTCACGCCCGAGACCGGCAAGGCGCACTGGGAGGTGTTGCTCCGGGCACGGGCGATCGAGTCGCAGTGCTTCGTCATCGCACCTGCGCAGTGCGGCCAGCACACGCCCGATCGGCGCAGCCACGGCCACTCGATGATCATCGATCCCTGGGGCGTCGTGCGCGCCCAGGCGGGCGACGATCCGGCGGTGCTCCTCGCCGACGTCGACCCCGATCAAGTCGACCGAGTGCGAGGGGCCATCCCCGCGCTGCGCAATCGGCGCCTGTAGGCCCTGAGGCGGGCCCCTGAGCAGCCGGCAGCCTCGGTCGCTCGCGCGGCCTTCGCGCGCCCCGCCTGAGCGGCCTGGACGCCTCTCAAGCCCTCTGCCGGCTCCGCCGATACCTGGAGAGCGCCGGATCTATCGTCCGGCGACACGATCGTGGTGAGGGGCATGGCGACACAGGACGGCGCACAGCGCGTAGCGAAGCTGGTGATCCAGAACGGCGGATTCGAGGGCATGGTCTACCCGATCAGCGAGGAAGAGACCCTGATCGGCCGAAACCCCACCACCGACATCACGCTTCTCGACGACGGCATCAGCCGAGAGCACGCGCTGATCCTGTGGGAGCCCGAAGCGAGCGAGTACTGCGTCGAAGATCTCCAGTCGACCAACGGAACCAAGGTCAACGGCAAGCGGGTGCGATCCGCCACGCTCGAGAGCGGCGACGAGATCCAGATCGGCCACACGAAATTCACGTTCTACGAGGGCGCCTCGGCGGAGGCCATCTCGGACGGCTGATCCAGCGCGGCCCGACCGACCTCGTCCCACCCCCCACTCTTCGGACGGCGACGGGCAGTCGGGCATCCCACGCGCGACAGGGGCGCGTCGCATCCTCGGTTCTTGTAGGGTGCGCCCCCATGTACGGCGGCTTTTGCCGGCGTGCGGGAAGAACGCAACCGCGTCCGGCACGGGCCGGATGGAGGGGGGATCCACCATGCGCCATCACATCCGCCCGTCGCTCCCGGGGCGACTCGCCGGCGCCCTGCTCTGTGTCGTAGCTCGGCGCACCCGCCGGCCCGGGGCCACAGGCCTCACCACCGTCCGACGAGGCGACGCCGGTCGACTCGCATTGCTCGTGCTGGCAGCACTCATCGCGTCTGCCTGCACGGTACCCAAGCCGATGCCGCCGCCGGCCCGGCCCGACGAGGCCACGTACAAGGTCGGCCCGCCCGACATCCTGCTGGTCACGATCCTCCCCGACCCCATTCTCGATCGTGAGGTCGTCGTCCGCCCCGACGGCATGATCTCGATCGACCTGATCGGCGACGTGCAGGCCGCCGGGCGCACCACGGAAGAGATCGGCGCGGAGATCCAGCAGCGCGTCCGCCGATTCAAGCGGGATGCGCGAGCCACGGTGTCGATCGTGCAGTCCCAGAGCCTCTCGATCACGGTTCTCGGCGAGGTGGCGCTTCCGGGCACGTTCCCGCTCACGAGCGACACGCGGCTCTCGGAGGCGATCGGTCTGCGCGGCGGCACGAGCATCTTCGCCTCGAAGCGCAACATCCGCCTCGTCCGCACGAACGGCGAGATCACGCGGGTGTTCACCATCGACCTGGCCCGCATCGAGCAGGGCGACCTGACCGAGAACATCATGGTGCGCGGCGGCGACATGGTCATCGTGCCTCCGAATGCGCTCGCAAAGGTCGGGTATGGCCTGCAGGTCATGCTCTTCCCCTTCCAGCAGCTCCTCTCGGCCGGCACCGGCGCCGCCGCAGCGGCCGCCATCTTCTGAGGCGAAGCCCGGCGCGCGAACCTGGTCAGATCCTCCCGTATGGGAGGCATGGGCAGGTGCGCCGGGTCGTGCGCGGCGCGAATCGTGCGCACGAAATCGACCGCTGGGGTGTCGACATACGATCAGCGAGATTCGGGGCGCGGATCGGCAATGAGATGCCACCAAAGTTGCTCTGGCCGGCACTGACGGACTGGACGACGATCGGTCTGATCTGGTCGAGGAGCCCCGATGAGCGAGCGAGTCGCGCTGATTCTGCTGTGTGCTGCGCTCGTCGCGGGCGGCGGCTTCGCATGGTGGATGCGACTGCAGCCGCCGCTCGAGGTCGACGTCACCCCTTTGGCTTCCCTTCCGCGGCAGGTCGATGCGTGGGACTCGATCGAGCTCGAAGTCGATGATCGTGTCGCCGACGAGCTCGATGCCGACTTCAACGTGCAGCGCGCATACCGACATCCGACCGGTCAGCTGATCTGGCTGTACGTCGGCTACTACTCGACGGAACGTGGTGGACGTCCGGAGCACACGCCGCGCGGCTGCTACACCGGCGCCGGCTGGGAGCTGCTCGAGACCCGGGTCCTGCCCGTCGCCGACGGGTCGATTCGCGAGTTCCTCGTCGAACGCGGAGGCGAGCACCGGCTGGTGCACTTCTGGTTCCGGTCGCACCGGCGCGGGGGCCTGACCGGCGGCGTCGACCTCGGTGTCGATCGGGTGATCGGAAAGCTCACGACCGGGCGGGCGGACGGGGCGCTCATTCGAATCAGTACGCCGATCGCGAGCCGTGCTGACGCAGCGGCCGCGCGCTCTCGACTCGCATCGTTCCGATCCGGGCTCGTCGGGCAGATTGAGCGGCGCTGGCCGGTCGAACGCGCCTCGACGGCGCACCTTGCGGGCGCTGAGACCGCTCCGGATGGGGTTATGGACGAGCGCGACCCGCTGCAATCCGACGAGAACGGGAGCCTGCGACCGGGGTCCAAAGCCGAAACCGGCATCACCTGTCGGCGGCCTCGCGGCACCTACAACCGTGCCGAGGGCTCCTGCGCGGACTCATTCGACGCAGACTCGGGGAATGGCTCCCCGATTGGACTACCATCCGGGCGAATCCGAAAGGCCGAATAGGAACGGCAATGTACGAGAGCTTTTTCGGCTTCCGTGAGCAGCCTTTCTCGCTCACGCCCGATCCCAGATTCCTGTGGCTCTCCGAGACCCACCAGGAGGGCTTGGCGACCCTCGTCTACGGCATCACGCGCCACAAGGGCTTCTTGCTGCTGACCGGCGAGGTCGGCACGGGCAAGACCACGCTGCTTCGCGCCGCGCTCCAGCAAATTCCGCCGAATACGGACACCGCGCTCGTCCTGAATACGATCGGCATCAGCCCGACCGACCTGCTGAAGCTCATCGCAGCCGAGTTCGGCCTCGAAGGCCACTTCGAGTCGACCGCCGACTACCTGATCGCGCTCAATCGCATGCTGCTGGAACGGCTCCGACAGGGTCGCAACACGGTGTTGATCATCGACGAGGCGCAGAACCTCGACGCCGAGACCCTCGAAGAGGTGCGGCTGCTCTCGAACCTCGAGACCGACACCGAGAAGCTCATGCAGATCGTGCTCACCGGACAGCCCGAGCTGATCCGCAAGCTCGCGACCCCGCAGCTGCGGCAGCTGCGACAGCGCATCGCCGTCGAGCACCACATGGAGCCCCTGTCGGGTGCCGAGATCTACCCCTACCTCGCGCACCGCATCGCCGTCGCCGGCGGACGCATCGAGGAGGTCTTCGCCCCCGGCGTCGAGTCGGCCTTCCACTCGTTCTCGGGCGGGTGCCCTCGACTGATCAGCCTGCTCGCCGATCGCGTGATGCTCTCGGCCTACGCCAAGGAGATGCGTCCGATCCCCGTGGCTTTCGTCGAAGAGAAGGCCAAGTCGATGAGCGCCTCGCGCGCATCGGGCGTCGCCCGCGAGCTGAGCCTCTGATCATGCTCTGCGAAGCTTCATGCCGCGCCGTGTACGCCCAGGCGCCGCGGCCGATCGAGGAGCGGTGAGTGGGGGAGATCGCCGACGCGCTGAGAAAGGCGAACGAGGAGCGGGACCGCGCGCGCCAATCGGCTCCGTCCCCGCCCGCTCGTGATGCCGAGCAGCACGCGGACGAGGTGGCCCGCGGCTGGGCGACTGAAGCGCCCTCGCCTGCGGCGCGTCCGCCGACGGTGCCTCCCGTGCCCACGCCCGCCCCGGGGCCCACCCCCGCACTCGACCCCCGACCCGCAGCCGATCTGCCGCACGAGGCGACGCCGCAGCCCGCGAGCCGGCCTGGGTCGGCGGAGCACGGCGCGGACGAGTTTCCGCCGATCCATCTGGATGGCACTGCCCCGAACGTCGACCACGCCCGACATCTCGCGCTTCGCCTCAAGTCCGAGATGGATCGCCGCACCGCACGCAGCGTGCTGGTCGCGAGTGCCCTTCGAAACGAAGGCAAGACGACAGTGTCGTGCAATCTCGCGATCGCCCTGGCGTCGGTGTCGAGCGGTCGCGGCATCGCGCTCGTCGACTTCGACCTGCGCAATCCGTCCATCGGCCGGCGCCTCGGGATCGACGCCCAGACCGGCATCGACGAGGCGATCCTCGGGCAGATTCCGCTCGCCGATGCGTGTCACCCGATGAGTGCTCCGCGCATCGACGTGTACCCGACATCGAAGCCGCGCCCGAACGCGCACGAGCTACTCGTCGGTGACGGATTCCAACGGGTCATGCAGGAACTCCACGCGCGCTACGAGATCGTGGTCATCGACTCGCCGCCCACCCTTCTCGTGCCGGACACCACACTGGTTCTGCGTCACGCCGATGCTTGCGTGACGGTCGCCCACTCAGGCGTCACGCGGGTTCGCATGTTCCGCAAGATGATCTCGATGCTTCCGCCCGAGCAGATCCTCGGCAAGATCCTCAACGCCGCCTCGACCGAGAAGCACCAGCGCGACTACTACGCCTACGGCTATGGCTACGGCCCGGACGAAGACGAGACCACGACGTCCGAAGGCGGGGCATCATGAGCGATCCGATGCAGTGGGACATCGAAGAGCGAGAAGATCTCGGAACCGACATCGCGCGGCAGCTGATGGCACTGGCACTCGACCCGATCGGCGTCATCCGACGCCGCTGGCTCTGGATCTTGTTGGGCTTGATCGCCGCCCTGATCGCCACCTTCGCATTCGTCTCGCAGCTGACACCGACCTACGAGTCGAAAGCGACAGTCGTGATCACGAGCCAACAGATCCCCGAAGACTTCGTCCGGTCGACGGTGCGCGAAGACTCGTTCTCCAATATCAACGCCATGCTCGGCGAAGTGCTCTCTTCGCGAAATCTGACGAGCCTCATCGAGAAGTACGACCTCTACCCCGAGGCCCGGCAGACACGTGTCCAGCAGAGCGTCATCGAGATGATGCGCGCGAACATCACGATTCAGCCGATGCGAGGTCAGGCATCTCGTCGCACCGACGGCTCGAGCGTCTTCGAGGTGCGTTTCGTTTATCTCGAACCCGTCGAGACGGCCAAGGTCACCGACGATCTGGCGGCCATGTTCATCAACGCGAGCCTCCGGCGTCGAAACGAGCAGGCGCGGCTCACCACCGAGTTCCTGCGGCGAGAGCAGAAACGCGCTGAATCCGAGCTTGCCGCGGCGAACGAGCAGATCGCCAACTTCCAGCGCGAGCATCGGGGGGAGCTCCCCAGCGACATGGCCACGCTGCTGAATCGCCTCCAGCGCCTGAACGATCTCCGCGCCTCGGTCGTCGAGCAGCTGGCCGACAGCGATGATCGGATCGCGGACCTCCAGGCCACCCAGAACGAGCAATCCGGGCCCGAGGGCGCGCTGATCGACCTTCGGCTCAAGCTCGCGCACGAGCTGAGCATCCACACTGACGAGCATCCCAACGTCATCTCGCTGCGCCGGCGGATCGCGCTGCTCGAAGACGAGGTGAGCGAGATCTCGCGCCTCAGCACGTTGCGGCGCGACGACGTGCAGGACGAACTCGATACCTCACTGCGTGACCGCAACCAGCTGCGGGAACGCCTGGCCGACGCAGAGGCCGAAGCGCTCGAGATCGATGCACGCCTGGACCGCATTCCAGAGTGGGACAACGAGCTCTCAGCCCTCGAGGAGCGCGCCGCGGTCCTGCGCGGGACGTACCTCGACTTCATGCAGAAGGTGCAGGACGCCGAGCTGGCCGAAGAGCTCGAGTCGGCGCAGCAGGGCCCACGCGTCACGATGCTCGATCGTGCCCAGGTCCCCACCGGTCCCCGACGCCCGCCGATCATGTTCCTGATTCCGGGGATCGTGCTGAGCTTCGGCCTGGCGGCCGGCATCGGTGTGCTGCTCGAGCTGCTCGACCCGGTGGTGCTGTCGAGCAGCCACTTCGAGAAGATCGGCGCTCCGTCACTGCTCGGGTCGATTCACCGCGCGGCCTAGCCGCGCCCCGCCTTCGACATCGCTCGCGGCGCGACCGACGGGATCGTGCGTTCTGGGCGGCTGGGGCTGCGCTTCGACCTACGCCGACAGCCGGCGACGAATCGGCGGGCCGACGACGCGCGTGAGGCCGACCGGCAAGCGTCCCCAGAGATCGGACAGCCGTCGCATCTTCGGGTCGTCACCGACCGCCTCGAGCGGCAGGGCGCCGCCGTCGGGGCCGTAGCGGGACCAGATCAGCGGCACCTCTTCGGCCCCCCAGCCCTTCTTGAAGCGCCAGGTGCCTTCACCGACGGGCGATCGACCGAAGTCGAACGTCGAGGCACCGCGCTCGACGGCCCATCGCAGAGCCTCCCAGTAGATCAGGTTGTTCGGGCACTTCTTGCGCTCCGAGCGGAGCGTAGAGGCCCAGGGGACACTCACGGTGCCCGCGAACTCGATCGCGACCAGGCCCCCGATGCTCGGTCCGCCGCCGTGACACGTGATGAGCTGTGCCTGGTCGCCGAAGGCGCGCAACAGCTCTTCGAAGAGCGATCGGCCATGCACGGGTGAGCCGAGATCGCGCATGTTCTGGCAGAAAGGCTCGTAGAACGCATCGACTGCGTCGAGACCACGGGCTTCCCCGATCTCGAGCCCTTCGCGTGTCGCCTTGCGCGTCTGATTGCGCACCTTCGCGCGCACGGCCGACCACTGCGCCTCTTCGTCGGCTTCGAGCGTGAGCCGCAGATCGACCCGATGCGGCGCGCTCGCGACCGCCTCGCCCTCCGTGACGGGATCCGCCGCCACATCGGTCTCGTCGCATCGGGGCGCGACGTCGAGCGTGCGCAGCTCGAGCGCCGCGGCGCCCGTCGACCGCGCGAGCTCGAGCGCCGCCTCGTGAAGGGCCTGCGCCGCTTCGCCGTCCACTGCCAGAATGCCCGCCGCATCGAGATACGGCAGCGAGATCCACTCCTGCCGCCCGGTCAGACCCCGAAAGCGGGCTAGAGGCAGCACACCTCGAATCTCGCCCGCTTCGCCCAGAGCCACGAGCGGCACGACCTCGACGCCATAGGCGCGCTCGAACACCTCGATCCACTGCGCGGCATGGCCGAGCTGAACACCGCGCTGTGCGGCTGCGAAGGCGTTCCAGGCCTGCTTCCAGTCGCCGCCCGATGACGCCGCTTCGGCGAATACCTGGTCGATGCGATCAACGCGCACGGCGACTCCCGAGTCGAATCGAAAAACGCGGTGGTTGATTCGCCGACCATGGACCGGCGGGCAACCCGCCACAACGGTCAAACGCCGTCTCTCCTCTGATGCGCAAAAGCGGACACAAGTCGGCGTACGGGCTTGAGTATCGCGCAATCGTGACGCACCGCATGAAAGATCCCGATCGTTCGAGGGGAATCGACCGCCCCAGCTTCACCACACAAATTCCCCCGCTCCGCCATCGAGGGAGCGAGGGGTTCGATGGACACAGGCCCTGCGAGTCGAATATCATGGCTTCGCAAAGCCGCCGCATGCCCCGCATCCTGCCCGGATTATCGGACGTTTTCCGCTGACCCTTTCCGAGATTTTCGGGCACTCACTCGTGGACCGCGTGGAACGAAAAGACATCCACCGGCGCCCGAGTCAGCAAGGTTCCAACCGACTTGGACGCAGTGCGTCGCAAACCTGGACGCCCCGCGTTTCACACATCGACTAGCCGCAGCTCTCGCGCCTCGCCCGGCGCACGCTCTCGAGACGTTCTTAATTTCGATGGACTATTACCTACTCAACCCCTACCTGAGACGCGTGCTGGTCGCCGTCATGGCCGACTTCATCGTCTTCGGTCTCGCCGCCATCGCCGCGTGGACGATGCCCGGTCAACAGCTCGCGGCCGCCGAGTTCTGGCCCCTGGCCGCCGTCGGCGCCGTGTCGGCGTTCGCCGCGCTGTACTACTGCGACGCGTATAGCCCGCAGGTCCTCGGCAGCGGACGCGCAAACTTCAGCTCGGTGCTGAGCGCCATGGGGCTCGCTTTCGTCGGCGCCCTGGTGCTGTACTTCGCCGTCCATACGCAAGCCGGTGTCGTGCGCAGCCTCGCGGTCACCGCGGGCGTGTACTTCCCGCTGCTCTTCATCGAGCGCCTCGGCTTCCGCTGGGTGTCGTCGCTCCCCCGCTTCAACGAGAAGGTGCTCGTGGTCGGCGCGAGCGAGCTCGGCCTCGCCATCGCGCGCGCCATGCGCGATCGACCCAACCTCGGCATCTCCCTCGTCGGCTTCCTGACCGACGACGAAGATCTCGTTCACCGACAGTTCTCGCTCGAGGGCTACCCCGTGCTCGGCAAGGTGCACGAGATCGAGAAGGTGATGCAGGCGCGCAGGATCGGTCGCGTCGTCGTGGCCTCGAAGGACCGCAACGAGTACTTCCCCGAAGAGGAGCTGCTCAACGCGAAGCTCTCGAACGTCCGCGTCGAGTCGGGCATCTCGTTCTACGAACGTGTGACCGGCCGCATCTACCTGCGCGGGCTGCGCGCGAGCTACTTGATCTTCTCGGATGGCTTCCGAGAGGGGCGCATCTCGGGCGCGCTCAAGCGCAGCCTCGACGTCGTCGGCGCGAGCGTCGCGCTGCTGCTTTCGGCACCCGTGTTGGCCCTGACGGCCGCCGCGATCAAGCTCGACTCGAGGGGCCCCGTACTCTTCAAGCAGGATCGGCTCGGTCTCGGCGGAAGCACCTTCGAGGTGCTGAAGCTGCGCTCGATGCGGGTGGACGCCGAGGCCGAAGGCCCCCGGTTCACCGCGGAGCAGGACGACCGCATCACGCGCGTGGGCGGCTTCATCCGAAAGACACGGATCGACGAGCTGCCCCAGCTGATCAACGTCCTGCGCGGCGACATGAGCTTCGTCGGTCCGCGCCCCGAGCGACCCGAGTTCGTCGATTCGATCTCGGAGCGCTATCCGTACTTCCGGCTCCGCTGCAGCGTGAAGCCGGGGGGGCACCGGGTGGGCGCAGATTCGTCACGGCTACGTGAACGACCTCGCGGGCTTCGAAGAGAAGCTCGCCCTCGACCTGTACTACCTCAAGTACCGCTCGTTCCAGATGGACCTGCTGGTTCTCTGGCAGACGGTCAAGACCCTCGTCACCTTCCAGGGCGTCTGATCTCCGGAGCTGCGTCCTGACCCCGGCCTCGAACGGCGTCGGGCGCTGGGCGCTCTGGGCGGCTCTGGCGGTCGCGGCGTCCCCGCTGCTGACCCACGTCCCCACCTGGCTCACGGAACGGCCCGAGAGCCGGACGATCCTGCTCGCACCGATCCTCTTTGGCGCCCTGGCCTGGCGAAGCCGCGGCGAGCCCGCGCAGCCCCATCGCGCCATCGGGCTCGCGTGCGTGGTGATCGCGCCTGTGGCGATGCTCGTCGGCTTCGAGGTCGACTCGCCGTCGCTCGGCCTGGGCGGCCTGGCGCTCGGCATCATTGGCGTCGCGGGCTGGACCGGGCGTCCAGCCCTGCCCGTCGCGCTGCTGGTCGTGTGGCTCGTACCGGTGCCGATCTTCGTCCTCGAGAGCCTCTCCCCCGACCTCGAGTCACTCTGGATGCAGCTGCTCGCGCCGGTCGCCGAGGGTCTCGGCGCCGAGTTCGAGCGCGTCGGGCCCGTCGCATACGGTCCGGATGAGACGCGCGTCGAGTTCTTTCCCGAAGACGATGGCCTCGTGCTGGCGCATGCGCTCGCTCTCGTCGGATTCGCCCAGGGGCTGCGCCGCGCCGACGCGCCGCTCCGGCTGCTCGGTCGGACGGCCGCCTTCGGCGCCCTCGGCTTTGCGCTGCAGAGCACGGTGATGCTCACGGCGCTGCTGCGCGCGGGGGCGTCGAATCGAGCCGGCGCACTCGCCGCCCTCGACGACGGCCCGCTGATCGTCGCCGCGCTGGCCGCCGCCTTGGTCGCCGTCCTCGACGCACGACACGACGGCGCGCTGACCGAAGCCGCAGCGGCCCGCGCCGCCTGACCAGGCTCGAAGTTTCGTCGACTCTGCTTGGGTCGGTGGGAGAAGGTGCCTCACTCGACGGACGCCGGCGCCCGCCCGAAACCCGCCGCCGCCCGAGCCCTCAGAGGCGCGCGAGCTCGGCCAGGGCGGCTTCCCAGCGCGCACCACGAAGCGAGCCGTTGACCGGAAGCGTGAGGATTCGCCCTGCGAGGCGCTCGGCCCCGGGCATCGATGCCGTGTCGACGCGGTGTGGACGGAGAGCCTCCAAGCGGCTCAGGGCCGCGGGGTAGAGGCCACTCGCCCCGGCGCCGACACGAGCCAACCCCGCGAGCGCCGCCGAGCGGGCGGCCTCGTCGGGGGCCCGGACGACGAGCCGCGGCGAGACCGCGTGCTCCCCTGGCTCCGACTCGATGACCTCGAATCGCGTGCGTGCGTGCAGGGCGTCGGCGAGGCGACGGGCGTCGTGACACCGGGCTTCGGCGGTCGCGGCCGCGGCGTCGAGGGCGAGATCGGTGAGCACGAGCGACGCGCCGTCGATGCCACCGCGCTCGAAGTCGGGGGCGAAGGGCGTCTCTCCGATCCCGAGCGCGGGGATGCTCGCCAAGCCCGTGAAGACGGCCGGCTGAAGAGCGAGATCCCAGGCCAGCGCCTTCGCGAGGGCGCGTGCCGGCGCCGGTGCGACTTCGGCCGGCGCTTCGTCGGCGTGGGCTTCGGTGCCCGAGCCCAGCACGAGGGCGCCCCCACCGAGGCCCGACAGCGGCTTGCCGCGACCAAAGCTCAGCACGCCGAGATCACCCCGTGCGCCCACCGATCGACCCATCGAGCTCGACGCCGTTGCGCCGAATGCCTGCGCCGCATCGTCGACCAGCCACGCCCCCGCCGCAGAAGCGTGACGGCGAATCGCCTCGACCGGTTCGGCACGCCCGAAGAGGTTGCACACGACGACCGCTGCGACGTCGTCGAGCGGCGCCTTCGAGAGGGCCTCCAGATCGATGCGCCCGACCGGGTCGACATCGACCAGACGTACGCGCAGGCCCGCAGCGACCGCCGCTGCGGCGACCGAGAAGCAGCAGTAGGCGGGCACGAGGATCTCGCCCCGACCGGTGCTGCGAGCGGCGAGCTCGAGACCGCGGCGCATCGCTTCGCGTCCCGACCGCAGCAGCCACACGCGGTCGGCACCGAGACGCAGCGCGAGACGCCGGGCCAGGCTCGCACTCGTCGGCTGCCGCTTGACGAGACGCCGCCACGCCGCCGCCCCGAGCGCATCGCCCGAAGGCGGCAAGCGCAGCCGAGCCACACGACTCACCGACGCGGCCTCGAGGACCATCGCCGCATCACGATGCGCGCTCGCGCGTCGGCGTCCACGTCACGGCGCGTTCCCCGCGCCAGTGGTGCACCCACGCCTGCAGGATCGACGCGTTGACGAGCAAGAAGAAGCCTCCGAGCCGAAGCGGCATCACGCGGGCGACGGCGGGGGATACGAGCGCGAGCAGCGCTCCTGCGATCGCGGCGACCTCGAGCGCAAAGAACGCGGCCCAGCGCGGGTCGGCCAGCGCGCCGAGCGCGGGCGCGACCAGCATGGCGACGAGCGCGAACGGCGCGGTGAATCGAGCGACTTTGTGGCCCCAGACCGAGAACGCGACGCGGCCGTAGCGCGGCGAGAGCAACGCGCGGTGGTGCGACAGCACGGCGATGCCCCGGCGCACCGTGCGCACCTTGCGCTCCCACTCCCGGGCGGGGTCGTCGAGCGCCTCGAAGGAAGCCACGGCGGTCGGTTGCGATACGGCTCGGTACCCGCGGCGTCCGACCTCGAGCGCGGTTCTGAAGTCGCTCGCCAGATCGGTCGGCCAGGGCTGGGCCAGCTCGCGGCGAACGGCGAAACCCGAGCCCGACAGACCGACGAGACTGGTCGCGCGGTTCTCCAACCTTCGCAGGGCCATCTCGTACCGCACATAGGCGCCCTCGCCGCCTTCCGACTCGACGTCGTCCTCGGTGGAGACGGCGCCGATCGTCGGGTCGGCGAAGGGCTTTACGAGCTCGACGAGGGCCTGTTCGCCGAGCCGCGTCCGCCCGTCGGTGAACACGAGGATCTCGCCCTCGGCGACGGCGATCGCGCGCGCCTGCCCGGCCTCCTTGCCCGCTCGCTCGGCCGACGCCACGAGTCGAACCCCCTTCGCCTCGAAGCTGCGGACGATCGACTCGGTCTCGTCGGTCGAGCCATCCGACGACACGATGATTTCCTTCGCACCCGGGTACGGGAGCGCGAGCGTGGCCTCGAGCTTGGCGGGGAGCTCGGCCGCGCCATTGTGGACCGTGATGATGATCGAGAGCGAGGGATGGATCGCGGCTTCGCGAATCTCGCGCGGCGAGATTCGCGCCAGCAGCCAGAGCAGCAGCGGGTAGCCCGCGTACGCGTAGACGACCCACGCGCCGGAGAGCAAGACGACGACGAGCACTGCGTTCAAGCGATCCACCCCACGGCGGCGCACGCCGCGACGATCGACCCGGCCACGTCCGGGACGGGCCACGCCTGCCCCGGGGCACGCGTCGCGCCCTCGTTCAGCGGGCCTCGGACGCGCGCTCCTCCGACGCCGGGCGGCGCCGGAGGAGGGTCGACCCTAGAAGAGCGTGTAGATGAAGGGCGCAGCGGCCGTGCCACCGAGCAGCACGAGCAGACCCAGGCCGAGAATCGAGAAGATGATGGGGGCGAGCCACCACTTCTTGTTCTCCTTCAAGAAGGCGACGAACTCGCCGCCGAGCCCGGTGCGCTCGTCCGAGGCCGCCTGGGCGGCGAAATCCTTGGCGTCGTTCTGCTCTGACATGTCGGCGAAGTCTCCGTTCGGGTGCGTTGAGAGGACCGTCCTGGCCGGATCCTCAATACTGCTTGAAGTAGCTCTCGGGACCGCGCGCGGGGCGCGGATCGGACCAATAGGTCGTGGCGTCGGGGTCGAAGCGCCGGTGCATCGCATCGCGGCCCGTGATCTTGAAGAAGATCGCCACGGGCGAGATCAACAGATAGAAGAGCGTCCCCATAATCACGTAGCTGAGCACGAACCCGATCGGGAAGGACAGGATCGTGAGCCCGAGGTAGATCGGCAGGTTCGCCTTGGGAAACACCAGCGAGAAGAACGCCGACGCCGCCGCAAGGCCCGCAAACGTGTAGGCGACGATCTCCCGGGCATCGCCGAGCCCGAAGGCGAAGATCAGCTTCTCGTACCAGGCGATCACGGCGATGAACGAGAAGCCCACCAGCGCGATCCAGCCGAACTGGCGCAGCGTCTTCTCGTCGGGACGCAGGTTGATTTCGATCATCTTCGACATGGTCGATGTCCTTCTCGGGGTGCTCGAATCGAGGTGCGACGCGGCCGGGAATCAGTCGAGGGCGAACTCGGCCAGGTAGGCCGCCTCGTCGATCTCGCCCGCGCCCGGCTGCTCGTCCTTCAACAGGATCACGTTCTCGAGCACCAGCACGTCCATGTTGGTGTGCATGAAGCAGCGGTAGGCGTCGTGGGGCGTGTTGACGATCGGTTCGCCGCGCACATTGAAGCTGGTGTTGATCACGACCGGGCTGCCCGTCTTGCGCTTGAAGGCGGTGATGATCTTGTGGAAGCGCGGGTGATGCTCCTCATCGATCGTCTGCACGCGGGCCGAGTAGTCGACGTGCGTGATGGCGGGCACGACCGACCGCACCTCCTTCAGCTTGCCGAGACCCTTGGCCTGATCGGCTTCGGCGACCGGCAGTCGCTTCTCGTCCTTCACCGGCGCCACGAGCAGCATGTACGGGCTGTTCTCGTCCTCGCGCATGTCGAAGTACTCGTGGACGTCGTCGCGGAGCACCGCCGGTGCGAACGGGCGGAACGACTCCCTGAACTTGATCTTCAAGTTCATCGTCTCCTGCATCTTGGTCGAGCGGCCATCCCCGAGGATCGAGCGGCTCCCGAGGGCACGCGGACCGAACTCGGCCCGGTCCGCGAAGTGACCGACGACCTTCTCGCTCGCGATCAGCTCGGCGATGGCGTCGACGAGCTTCTCCTCGTCGTCGTACTTGTGATACACGGCCCCGACCGACTTGAGGTACGAGACGACCTCGTCCTCCTCGAACTCGGGGCCGAGCAGCGAGCCGTACTGCGCATCACCCGGGTCCACCTTGCGCTCGTTGCCGAGCAGCTGATGCCAGGTGAAGAGTGCTGCGCCGAGCGCGCCGCCGGCATCCCCGGCCGCAGGCTGGATCCATACGTTCTCGAAGGGGCCCTCGCGGAGGACCCGTCCGTTCGCCACGCAGTTCAGCGCGACACCCCCCGCCATGCACAGATTCTTCGAGCCGGTCTGCTCGTGTGCATAGTTCGCGATCTTCAGCACGATCTCTTCGGTCACGGCCTGAATCGACGCCGCGATGTCCATCTCGCGCTGCGAGATCTCGGTCTCGCTCTTGCGCGGGGGGCCGCCGAAGAGCGTGTCCATCTTCGGCGACGTCATCACGTCGCTGTTGCAGAACCCGAAGTAGCTCATGTCCATGCGGAATGAGCCGTCGTCCTTGATGTCGAGCAGCTTCTCGATCATCAGGTCCTTGTAGACCGGGTCGCCGTACGGAGCGAGGCCCATCAGCTTGTATTCACCGCTGTTCACCTTGAAGCCGGTGAAGTAGGTGAACGCCGAGTACAAGAGGCCGAGCGAGTGCGGGAAGCGCAGCTCCTTGAGCATCGAGAGCTCGTGCCCTCGACCGTGCGCGATCGAGCCCGTGGCCCACTCGCCGACGCCATCGAGTGTCAGCACCGCAGCGTCCTCGAACGGCGACGGGAAGAACGCGCTGGCCGCATGCGACTCGTGATGCTCGGTGAAGACGAAACGTCCCTTGTATTCGCCCTTGAGTCCGCGATCGAGCTCGCGCGGTGTATGCAGCTTCTGCTTGAGCCAGAGCGGCAGCCCCATGAGGAACAGCTTGAACCCCGAGGGGGCGTAGGCGATGTACGTCTCGAGCAGGCGGTCGAACTTGAGCAGCGGCTTGTCGTAGAAGGTGACGAGGTCGAGGTCGCTCGTCTGGATGCCGCCCTGCTCGAGGCAGAAGTCGATGGCGTTCGACGGGAAGTTGTAGTCGTGCTTCTTGCGCGTGAAGCGCTCTTCCTGCGCCGCCGCCACGATTCGACCGTCCTGCACGAGGCACGCCGCGCTGTCGTGGTAGTAGGCCGAGATGCCGAGGATGTTCATTCGGTCGAGCTCCGCTGTGCTGGGACGGGTCCAGGCCGACTGGACTCCCGATCGGAATCCCCTCGGCCCCGGATGGTTCCCCCCTCCTGGCGGGGTTCCGAACCACCCGAACCGGGGGGGATCATGCAGGAAGTGGGTGCGACCCGCACGACTGGAGGTGTCAAAGAAACGGCGGCGCGACTATGTCGATTGGGCGATGCACTCTTCGCGCCGTCACTTCGCTGGCCGAAGGCCCTACATTACCGAAACCCCCTCTCGAATCGGGTCGCGCCGAGCCACGATCGCGCGCGCGACCGCCTGGAAGGGCCTCGTTGAAGCCGGAGACCGCGGACCATCCCGAGACGGCGCGCCCCCGCACCGGACGCCCGCTCTACGTGGATCTGGATGGCACCCTCGCTGCCACCGATCTGCTCTGGGAGGCGCTGCGGGCGCTCCTGCGTGAGCGGCCCGGCTCCGTCGTGATGGGACCTGCCTGGCTCGCCCGAGGCCGCGTCCGCCTGAAGGCCGAATGGGCCGATCGCATTCGACTGCCGGTCGACACGCTGCCGTATCGGCCCGAGGTCCTCGACTACATCCACCAGGCCCGGGCCGAAGGCCGACCCGTGGTGCTGGCGAGCGCAAGCCCCCGCCCGTGGGTCGAAGCCGTCGCGCAGTACCTCGGCGTCTTCGACGACGTGATCGCGACCGACGGCGCAACGAACCTGAAGGGCGCCGCGAAGCGAGACGCGATCGAGGCCCACCTGGCCCAGCTCGGGCAGTCCGACGTCGGCTTCGAGTACGTCGGTGACTCGGCGGCCGACGTCGAGATCTGGCGGCGAGCGGGTCGCGCCACGGTGGCCGGTGATCGCGGAGCGCTCGCGACCGAACTCGAACGCGCCGGGCTCCCCATCGATCGACTCGACGCCAGCGAAGCAGCGCCGCAACGTGGGCGAGCGCTCGTGCGCGCACTGCGCCCCCATCAATGGACGAAGAACGCCCTCCTCCTGCTGCCGCTGCTCCTCGCCCACCGCATCGCCGACGTCGACCACATCGCGCGCGTGCTCATGGCAATCGCCACGTTCTGCGGCGTCGCATCGGGCACCTACGTCTTGAACGATCTGATGGACGTCGAGGCCGACCGGCGTCATCCGCGCAAGCGAGCCCGCCCCTTCGCGTCGGGCGCCCTGCCGCTCTCGTCCGGCTTCGTCCTGGCTCCACTGCTGATCCTGGGCGCGCTCGCTGCATCGGCGCTCACGCTGCCCGCGGCTTGCACGGCGATGCTCTTGATCTACGCCGTGCTCACCACCGCGTACACGTTCTCGTTCAAGGAGGTCCTGCTCCTCGACGTGATGGTGCTCGCCGGCCTCTACACCCACCGGATCCTCGCGGGCGGGGTTGCGGCCGACGTAACCGTGTCTCCGTGGCTCCTCGCGTTCTCGGCATTCTTCTTCTTGAGCCTCGCGCTCGTGAAGCGTTACGTCGAGATCAGTGACGCGGCGCAGGCCGAGCGGGTGCTCGGCAATCGACGCGCGTACCGCCACGACGACGCGCCGTTCGTCGCCGCGATGGGCATCGCGTCGGGCTTCATCAGCGTGCTCGTGCTCTGCCTCTTCGTGAACGCCAGCAGCGAGAGCAGCGAGCTGTACGCCCGGCCCGCGCTGCTCTGGGCGCTCTGCCCGATCATGTTCTACTGGATCGCGCGGGTGTGGTTTCTCGCTCGCCGCGACGAGCTGCACGAAGACCCGGTCGTGTTCGCGACGACCGACCCCGTGAGCTGGATCGCCGCCCTCCTGATGGGCCTGACGATCGCCGGAGCGGCCTGGTGAGCGCGCCGCCGAGCGAAGAGCAGACGCTCTTCGGCTGGGGCCATCACCCGGTCGAACGCTGCCGGGTCTTTCGCCCCGAGCGCGCCACATCGACCCGACCGCTCGTCGTTTCGGAAGACGCCCCCGGCCTGATCGCCCGGGGTCGGGGCCGCGCCTACGGCGACGCGGCGCTGAACGCCGGCCAGGGTGTCGTCTCGACCGAGCGCCTCGATCGGTTCCTCGCGTTCGACGAAGAGACGGGCCTGCTCCACTGCGAGGCGGGGGTCACGCTCCCCGAGATCATCGACCTGCTGCTGCCACGGGGCTGGTTCTTTCCGGTCACCCCGGGCACGAAACACATCAGCGTCGGAGGCGCCGTCGCGGCGGACGTGCACGGCAAGAACCATCACCGCGACGGCAGCATCGGCGGGTTCCTCCGCGAGCTCACGGTTCGGCTCGCAGACGGCGAGCGGGTCGTCTGCGCTCCATCGATCCGGCCCGATCTCTTCCACGCCACCGTGGGTGGCATGGGCCTCACCGGGATCGTGCTCGACGCGAAGATCCAGCTGAAGCCGGTCGAGACGGCCTGGGTTCGCAGCGTCACGACCCGCACCGGCGACATCGACGAGACGCTCGAGCGCGTCATCGAAGGCGACCGTGCGCACGGATACGCGGTCAACTGGATCGACTGCCAAACGCGCGGCCGCCACATGGGCCGGGCCGTCCTGCTGCGCGCCGACGAGGCCACGGTCGCCGAAGTGCCAGCCGAGCAGCGCGCGAGGCCGCTCGAGATCTCGCCGCCCACGCAGCTGACCGTGCCCTTCTCGATGCCGTCGGGCCTGATGAACCGCTTCGCGACGGCGGCGTTCAACGCGCTCTACTACGCCGCGAACCGACCCGGTGAGGCGGTCGTCAACTTCGAGCAGTACTTCTACCCCCTCGACGCGATCCACCGCTGGAACCGCATCTACGGCCGCCGCGGCGTGCTGCAGTATCAGGTCGTGATCCCGACCGACCGCGCCCGCGACACTGTGAAGCGAATGATCGAGCGCATCGCGGCATCGCGTCGGCCGAGCTTCCTCGGCGTGATCAAGAGCATGGGCGACGAAGGCGACGGGCTGCTCTCGTTCCCCCGGCCGGGCCTCACGCTCTCGGTCGACTTCCCCTATCCGGATGACGCGCTGACGGCGCTGCTGCACGGGCTCGACGAGCTCGTGCTCGAGGCCGGCGGGCGGGTCTACCTGGCGAAGGATTCGTGCCTGCGCGCCGAGCACGTGCCGCTGATGTACCCGAATCTCGAACGCTGGCGTGCTGTCAAGCAAGCCGTCGACCCGCACGGGCGCTTCTCGTCGTCGCTCTCGCGCCGGCTGGGGCTGACGGGGGCCACATGAACGATCCCATCGTCGTGCTCGGCGCCACCTCGGCCATCGGCCAGGCCTTTGCCCGCGCATCCGCTGCGCGCGGCCACGACGTCGTGCTCTGCGCGCGCGACGGCGCCGAGGCCCGCCGCAGCGCCGAGGATCTGCGCGTGCGCTTCGGGGTCGCGGCCGATGCCCTCGAGTTCGAAGCGACGAAGGATGCCGCGGATCCCCTCTTCTTCGCGCGCCTGCGCGAGCGCTGCGGGGGCCGGTTCGGGGGCGTCTTCCTCGCGTACGGCACGATGGCCGACGAGGCGACTGCTCGCAGCGATCCGGCCGCCACCGCTCGGATGATCGAGACGAACGTCACGTCGACGGCCCAGATCCTCGAGCGCGTCGCCAGCGCCCTCGAGCAAGAGCAGCAGGGCTGGATCTGCGCCGTCAGCTCGGTCGCCGGAGATCGCGGGCGCGCCAGCAACTACGTCTACGGCGCATCGAAGGCCGCGCTCCAGACGCTGCTCTCGGGGCTGCGCGTTCGCCTCGCGTCGGTGGGCGTGCGGGTCGTCGACGTTCGACCGGGCTTCGTCGACACGCCGCTCACGTTCGGACGCGAGGGCGTCTTTCTGGCCGCGCCGCCCGAGCGTGTCGCGCAGGATGCGCTGCGCGCCATCGACCGAGACCGCGCTGTCGTCTACTCCCCGTTCTTCTGGCGCTTCATCATGACCGCGATCCGCTGGCTGCCCGACTTCGTCTTCAAACGGGCGCCGCTTTGAACCCGGCGGCGATCGTCGCGAAGCCGTCATTGGCAGGCGGCGACACGGCGCACACAGAAAGGAGCGACTGAGATGTCGACCCCCTCGCATCGACCGCGACGCGTTCTCGTGACCGGCGGTGCCGGCTTTCTCGGATCACATCTCTGCGACCGCCTGCTCTCGGCCGGTCATGACGTGCTGTGCGTCGACAACTTCTATACAGGTTCGAAGCGAAACGTCGTTCACCTTGCCGACCAGCCCTACTTCGAAATCATGCGCCATGACGTGACGTTCCCCCTGTACGTCGAGGTCGACCAGATCTACAACCTCGCGTGCCCGGCGAGCCCGCCGCACTACCAGCGGTATCCGATCCAGACGACCAAGACGAGCGTGCACGGCGCGATCAACATGCTCGGGCTCGCGAAGCGCGTCGGCGCGCGCATCCTGCAGGCCTCGACGAGCGAGGTGTACGGCGATCCACAGATCCACCCCCAGACCGAGGACTACTGGGGCCACGTGAACCCCGTCGGCCGCCGCGCCTGCTACGACGAGGGCAAGCGCTGTGCCGAGACCCTCTTCTTCGACTACCACCGGCAGGTCGACCTCGAGGTCAAGGTGGCCCGCATCTTCAACACCTACGGCCCCCGCATGGCACCCGACGATGGTCGCGTCGTTTCGAACTTCGCGATGCAGGCGCTGCGCGGCGAGCCGATCACGCTGTACGGGGACGGCGAGCAAACGCGCTCGTTCTGCTTCGTCGACGATCTGATCGATGGACTGATCTCGCTGATGGACAGCCCGGCCGAGTTCACGGGCCCGGTCAACCTCGGCAATCCCGTAGAGAACACCATGCGGGAGCTCGCCGAGCTGGTCCTCGACATCACGGGCAGCGCATCGCCCATCGAACACCACCCCCTGCCCGACGACGATCCGATCCGGCGCCGCCCCGACATTGGCCTGGCGCAGCGCGAGCTCGACTGGGCCCCACGTGTCGAGCTGCGCGCCGGCCTCGAGAAGACGATCGCGTACTTCGACGACCTGCTGTCGAAAGGCGCCGTGGCGCGCTGAGCCCGCGCGGTGACGCCACCGCGGGCCGGCCGACCGCACTGCGGGCCGAGACTACTTCTTGAAGAGGTTCTCGAGATCGGCGATGGCCGAAGAGCGTGACGACCCGTCGCCACCGCGCGACTCACCGGGGCTGAACCAGTCGCAGCGGTTCGCGCGCTCCTTGTCGAGCACCCGCTCCGCCCCCGATTCGCGGCACTCGTTGTAGGCCGTCGTGTCGTAGTGCGCGCAGTTCTTGCAGACGTGCAGGTCGGCGCCGCATCGCTCGCACGAGTCCCGAAAACCGAGCCGCTCGCCGGGGCCGAGCGACAGCTCGGCGTCGCAGGCATGACAGTGCATGCCCCGAGCGTGCAGCACGACGCCGAGATCTGTCAACGCATCCCGCGAGGAAGCGGCGAGCGCCTGCCTGCTGCGCGCCTGTCGGCCCGGCCGCGTCCCCGGTATGCTCCCGCCGCCCGTACCGGCCCCGCTGCAGGACGCTGCCCCGCCCATGACCGGCCCCGCGCTTCGATCGATGCTCTTCCCCCTGCTCTTCGCAGCCGCGCTCTCCGCCAGCCCTGCCCGCGCTCAGGGCGCTCCCAGTCTCGGAGATGCGATCACCGCTTGGGCGCGCGGCAACTGGGCGTCGCCGGTGTTCTGCCGCATCGGTGACGAGACGGTGCGGGGCATCCGTCGTGTGCTGATCGAGCCCGCAAAGAATCCGCTTCCGGGCCGCACCGAGATCGAGATTCGGTTCATCGACATGCAGGTGGCCGACGCCGAGCGCTGTTTCGACGTGGTCGGAACCGAGGTGCCCAATCTGATCGGAAAACTGCAGACTCGCTACAACGGCACATCGCATCCCGAGACCGCCCAGCGCGACTTCGAGCGGGCGCTCAAGCGCGAACGCGGATTCGAGTTCGAAGTGGTCCGAGGCCGCCTCCGGGTCGAGATCGTGGGACCCGGCGAGCCGCCCGCTCGGGTCGAAGACTTCGCCGGTGCGACCGCCTGGCTGCGACAACCCGCGCGGTCGAGCGACGCCGAGCGGGCGCTCGCCGAATTCCGATCACCACGGAAGCTCGAGCTCGAGATCACGACCCGGGAGGGGACCGTGGTTCGCCTCCCGCTCTTCCTCACCGAGCAGCGATAGGTCGCCATCCTCAATCTGCGCATGAGAGCCGCCGATACGCGGCCCCATGGGCGAACGCAAGACGGCCATCCGCAGCTTTCTGGAAGACGATCCCGACCTCGCCGACGACATCAGCTCGTTCGTGATCAAGCTCGCCGAGGAGGTCGACGACCTTCAGGACGCCGAAGCGTCGGCCCAGTGGGAGCCGCTGCGCGACTTCTCGCTGAATCTCGCGCGGGACGCAGACCGCTGCGGGTTCCCCGGCCTGTCGCAGATCGCGCGCGGCGTCGCGCGCGCCGCCGAAGATGGCAAGCCCGACGACGCGCGGGCCGGCCTGGTCGAGTTGACCGACATGGCCCAGCGCATCCGCCTGGGACACCGCGGCGCCGCCTGAGCATCCACCGGCACGGCCGCTCCCCCAGTCCTAGACGAAGAACCAGAGCGAGAGCGGCGTGCCATCGGCATCGGTGAACCAGCCGTGACCGTAGATCGCCAGCAGCAAGAGCGCCGCGTTCGTCACGCCGTGAACGATCATGACGGCCAACAGACTCTGGCGCCGGTAGAACCAGAGATTCGTGAGCGCGACCCAGGGCACGGCCACCCACCACTCCCAGGGCACGTGGCCCATCGTGAAGACGACGATCGTCACGATGAAGCTGCGCGCCGTATAGACCGCGATCGGGCGGTCCCTGAAGTCGCCGTTCGTCCCGTAGACATCGGCGTAGCGCATGACGAAGCTGCGGATGAACAGCTCTTCGAACAGCGGCGTCACCAGCGCGTAGCCGGCCATGCGGAGCGCGAGCGCAACGCCGCGCATCGACTCGCCCCACTGGTCGGCATCGAAGCCCGAAGTGTCCTCGGGCCGGATCCCGGGGATGAACACGTAGGGCAGCGCCCAGAGCACGGTGAGCGCCAGACCCACGACGACGTCCGATGCCACGCCGCCGAAGCCCCCCAGGCCCTTCCAGGCGCCACGCAGCTCGGGATACGCGCCCTGGCGCCAGAACCAGGCGATCAGTGCGACGGGCACGGCCGGCTTGAACGCGAGCATGGCGAGGCCGGTGCCGTACGGGAGGGCGCCGCGCACCTCCCAATCGGTGACGCGACCGGCGACCTCGACCGCGAGCAGGAAGCCCACGTAGGGCAACAGATAGGGCCACCAGCCATGGCCCTCGCGCGATGTCGCGCGCCCGGCGGATGTCGTGTTCTGGCTGGTCAACGCGCGCTGTGCCCCGATTCGACGGCGTGCCATCACGCGCCGATCCACCTCTCTCGCCCACCCACTGACCGGCACACCCCTTCGTACCGAATCAACCGATGGGCCCGGCTCTTCACCTCGAGCCGAACCCGCGGCCCCCACCGCCGTGTCGGGGATGGCGTAGTATAGTCGTCGCGACGCCCCCCGGAAGGAGACGCATGGGAACGCAGATCGCACCCCTGGCGATGCTCGCCTGCAACGCGGGGCGCGACCTCGCCGATCTGGTGTCGGCCGAGCTCCGCCTCCGGCGGCTCCCGTCGACCGAGACGTGGTTCGCCTGCGGCGAGGGCAAGGTCGTCATCGACGCGAACATCCGCGGCTGTGATGCCTATGTCTTCCAGAACTGCGTCGGCGTCGGCGACGAGCACACCGTCTACGACCGATTCGTCATGCAGCTCCACGCTGTCGAGGCGGCGAAGCTCGCCGACGCGATGTTCGTGACGGCCGTCCTCCCCTACTACCCCGGCGCGCGCCAGGACAAGCGCAAGGGGCGCATGCGCGAGGGCATCAGCGCCGGACTGTTTGCGCGCATGCTGAGCGCCGCGGGGGCCCACCGCGTGCTGACGGTCGAGATCCACAACGATGCGATCGCCGGCATGTTCGACGCCAGTCGCACAACGCTCGAGACCGTCTACCTCACCAAGCACATGGTGAACTGGATGCAGGACCGCGGCATCGGTGGCGACGTCGTCGTCTCGCCCGACGTCGGCGGCATGGAGCGGGCCCGCCGCTATGCAGAGCGCATGGAGGCCGACCTCGCCGGCCTCTCGAAGGAACGCGACTACTCGCGCCCCAACGTGGTCAGCCGATCGACGCTGATCGGCGACGTGAGCGATCGCAGCGTGCTGCTCGTCGACGACATCATCGACACCGCAGGGTCAGTGGTCGCCGCGGTCGAAGAGCTGAAGAGCCGAGGCGCGACCGACATCACCGTGGCCTGCGCGCACCCGGTGCTCTCGGGCCCGGCCTGGGATCGACTCACCGATGTCGCGAAACGCGCCAGCGAAGAAGGCTGGGCGTTTCGGCTGGTCGGCACGACCACCGTCCGGCATCCCGGCGCCCCCGAATGGTACGAAGCCTTTCCGATCGAGCCCCTGCTCGCGCAGGTGATCACCAAGATCAACTCGCGAGGGAGCGTGACCGGCCTCTGAGTGAGCGTCGGCCCACCCCGCCTCCTCGCACCGCCCCGCGCCTGCACTCGACGCGACCGACCGCGGTGCAAGTGACAGGCCGCGTCCTGGAGCCCCCATGTCGAACGTTCACTATGAAGTGCGTGGCGCCACCGCGATCGTGACCATCGATCGCCCCGACGTGCGGAACGCCGTCGACCAGCCCACGGCCACCGCGCTGCGCGAGGCCTTTCTGCGCGTCGAGGACGAGACCGACGTTGCGGCCGCCGTGCTCGTTGGCGCGGGCGGCACCTTCTGTGCGGGCGCCGATCTCAAGGCGGCCTCGACCGGCCGTGGCAACCGCGTTCGCCTCGATGACCTTCAGGGGCCGATGGGCCCCACGCGGATGCTCATGACCAAGCCGGTGATCGCCGCTGTCGAGGGACACGCGGTTGCAGGCGGGCTCGAGCTCGCCATCTGGTGCGACCTGCGGGTCGCTGCACGAGACGCCGTATTCGGCGTCTATTGTCGCCGCTGGGGCGTCCCGCTCGTCGACGGGGGAACGGTTCGCCTCTCGCGCATGCTCGGCCATAGCCACGCCCTCGACCTGATCCTCACCGGCCGCGGCGTCTCGGGCGACGAGGCCCTGCGTATGGGGCTGGCGAATCGACTGGTGGAGCCGGGCCTGGCCCTCGACGCGGCCCTCGAACTCGCAGCCGACCTCGCGCGCTTCCCGCAGCGCTGTCTGCGGGGCGATCGCATCTCGTCGTATCGACAGTGGGATCTCGAACTCGAAGCGGCCCTGACCGAGGAGAGCCGCATCGGCCTCGAGGTCATCCAGTCGGGCGAGACGCTCGAGGGCGCGAAGCGTTTTGCATCGGGCAAGGGGCGGCACGGTCGATTCGACGATCACGATGCAGCCGAGCGGGCCGACCCGGTCGACTGAGCCGTACAGACCCGGCGCTCAGTCCGCAGCGGCAACCGGGCGCAGCCCCGTCGGCTCACCGCGGCCGTCGTCGGGCACCGGCTCGAAGCGTCTTCCACAAGGGCAGACGAGATCTTCGTCGAGATCGCGCCCACAGCTGCAGACCCAGCCGACGAAACGAGCGGGCGCGCCCACGACCAGCGCGTGCGCGGGTACGCTCGAGGTCACCAGCGCACCCGCCCCCACGAAGGCGGATGCCCCGACCGTCAGTCCACAGAGCACGGTGGCCCCGGCCCCGAGCGTGGCACCCGCCCCGATGTCGGTCGGAAGCGCGTCGTACCCGCCCTCCGCGCGGTGACGCTCGACCCGGGGACGCTGCTCGTTGGTGAAGTTCACGCCTGGCCCGACGAAGACGGCGTCGCCGATCGTGACGTGCTCCCACACCGACACGCCGTTCTTGATCGTGACGTCATCGCCGAGTACGGCGCCCGTCTCGATGAAGGCGTGATCGCCGATGTTGCAGCGCGCGCCGACGCGTGCCCCGGCCATCACGTGCGCAAAGGCCCAGACGCGCGTGCCCGCGCCGACGTCGTCGCTCTCACACAGCGCGCGCTCGTGGATCATCACCGATTTCGGATGCGGCATTGCGCGAGCGGGCTCCTACTCGACTTCGCTGACCGCCGCGTCGGCCGCGGGGGGCCGGCGCAGGCCCTCAGCGATCTCGCCAGGTTGACCGAAGCCGTGCCGCGTCGCATCCCCCCGAAGCGCGTCGAGCGGATCGCGCAGGTCGTCGACGTAGCCGAGCGCATAGGCCCCGCGCGCGTAGCCCATCAGGCGAAGCAGATCATCCGGCAGCGCCTGCGCCTGCTCGCGCGGCACGGTCAGATACTGGTTCTCTTCCTGTCGGAGCCACGCGACGGCATAGGTGATGTTGAGCCCGAGGCGATGCGCGTCGCTCTGGTTCGGCCCCCCACCGTGATACACCGCGCCGTTGTAGAACAACACCGACCCCTTCGACATCTCGGCCGGAATCGAGTCGGCGTGCTCGAACCGCAGCTTGTCTTCGAGCAGATGACTGCCCGGCACGACCCGTGTAGCGCCGTTCTGCTCGTCGAAGTCGGTCATCGCCCAGATCGTGTTGCACTGAACGTCATAGCCCTTCGGAAAAGGGAAGAAGTCGAAGGCCCACTGATCGCGATGAATCGGCTGGGCCGGCTCGCCTGGGCCGATGTCGATGATCTGCGTGAGATGAAGGTGGAAGTTCAGCGCGTGCGCGAGCACCTGTGAGACCGTGCCTACGACGAGAGGGTGCTGGATCAGCGCGTGGCTCGAGGGCGCGCGGGCAATCAGCCCGCCGGTTCGGCGGGTGTGACGCCCCGTGAAATCGTCCGGCCCTGACTCGGTCGCATCGATGAACGGCTGCATCTCGGCGCGCACGCGATCGAGCCCGCCGTCTCGATCGACGTCGTCGACGATGACGGCGCCATCGCGCGCGAGGATCTTCGCGACGGCGTCGGGGGGCGAATCGGGCGGAAGATGCTCGATCGTGGCCGTCATGCGATCCCCTCCTCGGCGTGCCCAAACGGAGCGTACGCATGAATCATCGCACGCCCCACGCGCGCGGGCGACCGACGTCTCCGCCCGGTCGAAGCGCTCACGACCGACCGGAGCGCGACACCCGGCTCACTCCGTCGGGACGAGGAACGGCCAGACGAAGGCCGCCATCAGGCCGAGCGCGCTGAAGAACAGCGAGAAGACGATGGTCCACGGAGCCACGGCGAAGAACGAGAGCGGGAACGGGAGCGCGGGCACGAGCACCTCGACGGCGCCGTCCCGTTGGGCGACCAGGGCGCCGCGCTCGTCGAGCTGGATCCCCGGCGCGCCCGCGCGCGCCGCCTCGGCCGCGGCGAAACGCGCGAACGCACCCGGGTCTGCTCGCTCCTCGACCACCCGCCCCCCCTCATCATAGACCCGCACCTGGGCGCGCCCTTCGACGGCCAGGGCAACTCGGCCCGCCCCTTCGGCCGAAAGCCGAAACGGCGCGCCACCCGTCTCGACCACGAAGGCACCGCGGCCGCGCCCGTTCGGCCCGTACAGGTGAACCCGACCGGCCCCGCTGGCGCAGTAGATCGTGCCATCGCTGGCGTCGACCGCGACGGAGAGCGGCGCATAGAGAACGGGCCCTCGGTGCGTCGCCTGGCGATACTGGGACGCCCCCCACGCCGCCAGAAAGAGCCACGCGATACACAGCAGAGCGACGCCCATCGCCAGCGGTGCGTGGCGTCGACGATCGTCCCGTGCGCTGCTCATGCTTCGCCAGCGGGCACGACCCGCTGATCCAGGACCGACCGACCGGGGCCCGACTCGAGCCGACCGGCCGCGAGCTCGAGACGAATCGAGGCTTCATCGGCCTCGTCTCCGTCATAGACGACGACGACGGCACGGTCACCGGCCTCGAGGTACGTCGTCTCGCCGAACTCGGTGTAGCGCGTGGCG
Organism: Myxococcota bacterium; assembly: GCA_965250285.1. Classification (GTDB taxonomy): domain Bacteria; phylum Myxococcota_A; class UBA9160; order UBA9160; family UBA4427; genus CAYYSY01. The sequence goes on along the minus strand of OZ252299.1, from coordinate 1,660,900 downwards.
CCGATGCTGATGAGCGCACGCGCCGGTCGACCGGCCTCGCGCCACAACGCCCCGACGTCTTCGAGGGGGCCGGCATCCTCCTGGTCGTTCAGCTTCTCGGCGATCCAGTCGAGCAGCTGACCGTGGAAGTAGCTGTAGCTCGAGGCGGGGCTGTCCTGGCCGTAGGCCTGAACGATGTCGCCGCGCACCAGGAAAGACGCGATGCGGTAGCGATCGAGCACACCGCCGGGCTCGAAGCGATCGATGTCGATCAGGTGCGCCGACGTTCCCTTCGTGCACGCGCCCCAGTTCTTCTTCTCGCTGATCTTGCTCGCCCCATCGCGCCGGATCGAGCAGTCGTCGTGCGCGGCGAAGGCGCGCGGGGCCACCGCCGTGATTCGGTCACCGTCGGCGACGAGATCGCAGAGCAGCGCCACCTCGGGCTCGATCTGAAGGGTCTCACCCGGCCCGGCGAGCGCGAGCCGATCACTCGAGATCGGATACACCCCGATCTGTCGACCGGTCGCGCCGGGCACGTAGAACGGAAACAGCCCCTTTGGCGCGTGGGCCTCCTTCACGTCGACGTCGACGAAGTCGCTCGCCTCGCCGGCCTGTTCGAGATGTCCGGCAAAGTTGCCCGCGACACCCAACCCGATCACGTCCTGGAAATCCACATCTCACTCCATGGCGATCCGACGGGGGAAGCGCGGCTGCGCTCGCGCCACCCGGTGCGCGCCGACTCTACTGCACGCCCGCCCGCATGCCGATGCCTCGAAGCGGGGCAGGCACGCACCCGGCGCACGGATCCGGACGCGGGACGACGCCGGGCGTGGCTCCGAATGCGACGCCTCGAAAGACCGCAGCTTCACGGCAGATCTGGACAGCGAGGCGCATCGCGCCACTCATTCGCACATCTCGAGCAGGCATCTGCACGTCTTGGCCCGCCGAGTGGGGCTCTGCGCCGCTACCTTGAAGGCGTCGGGCCGAGCCTCGGGCCGGCGACGTCGGAGGACCCTCGAATGGCCAGCGAATTTCTTTCGGGCGTGCACGCGCCAGTGCACGACGAGCTCGATGTCGAGCTTCGGGTCGAGGGGGCGCTGCCCCGCGGTCTGCGCGGTCGCTATCTGCGCAACGGACCGAACCCCGTGTTCGAACCGAAGGGCCGCTACCACCTCTTCGACGGCGATGGCATGGTGCACGGCCTCGACTTCGAGGACGGCCGTGTGCGCTATCGCAATCGCCAGGTGCAGAGCGACGGCCTGGCGGTCGAGCGCCGGCTCGGCCACGCGATCTATGGCGGGTTGACCGATCTGAATCCGCCCGATCGCTCGATCTTCCGTGACGGGGAGCCGCGACTGAAGAACCCGGGCAACACCAACATCATCCGTCACGCCGGGCGCTATCTCGCTCTCTGGGAGGGCGGTCTGCCCACCGCCATGACCGAAGACCTCGAGACGATCGGCCTCGACGACTTCGCCGGCCAGCTGCACGGCCCGATGACGGCGCACCCGCGCATCGACCCCGTCGATGGCAAGCTGCTGTTCTTTGGCTATTCGCCGCTGCCGCCCTACGTCCGCTATCACGAGGTCGACGCACAGGGCAAGCTGGTGCGCAGCGTCGATCTCGACCTCCCCAACCCGATCATGATCCACGACTTCCTGGTGACGAGAGAGCACGTCGTTCTCTTCGATTCACCCGCGGTGTTCGACTTTCACGGCTTCGCCGAGACGGGCACGGTCATCCACTGGAAGCCCGAAGAGGGCACGCGCGTGGGCATCATGCCCCGCGCGGGCGGCGCCGAGGACATGCAGTGGTTCGAGATCCCGACCGCCTACGTGTTCCACTTCCTCAACGCGTGGACCGAGGGCGATACCGTGCGCATCTTCGGCACGCCCGCGCCCTGGGTCGGCCTCGACTTCGACAATGACGCTCCGCCCGAAGGCCTCGACGTCAACACGTACATGCACGAGTGGACCGTCGATCTCGCTGCCGGCGAGGTCGGCCTGCGTCGTCTGAGCGAGCTGCCGGGAGAGTTCTGCAAGGTCGCCGATGCGGTGGCGGGCCAGGCACACCGCTACGGCTACATGTCGAGCTTCTCGACCGGCGAGTGCGACGGCGGCTACTTCGACGGCTTCACGCAGCTCGACCTCGAGCGCGGCACCGAGACGACGTGGTCCGAGCCGGGTCGCATCTTCGGCGAGGTCGCCTTCGCGCCCGACCTCGAGGATGCGAGCGGCGACGAACGCGCCGGTTGGATCGTGGGTTACGCGCACAGCCAGGACGGCGGCTCGAGCGAGTTCCTCGTCACCGATGCCCGCGACGTCGCTGCCGGACCGATCGCGCGCATTGCGCTGCCGCGCCGCGTCCCCTTCGGCTTTCACGGCAACTGGATGACGCCCGAGCGCTGAGCGCGGCGCCTGCCTTTCGGCTTTCACGGCCCTTGGATGACGCCCGCGCGCGATACACGGCGCGCGGCCCGGGCGCGAGTCCGAACGCACGGGCTCGCCAGTGTGGGGGTGCCCCCGAGAGGATTCGAACCTCTGACCTGCCGCTTAGGAGGCGGCTGCTCTATCCAGCTGAGCTACGAGGGCCTGGCGCCGCAGGGTACCGGATCACGCGGCTAGTAGTGCACCAGGCTCTCGATGCGTGCGCCGTCGAGACGCGAACGCCCCTTCAGGAAGTCGAGCTCGACCAGAAACGAGAAGCCGACGATCTCACCACCGGCCTCGGTCACGAGTTGCCGCGCGGCGCCGGCGGTGCCACCGGTCGCGAGCAGGTCGTCGACGATCAGCACCCGCTCCCCCTTGCGGATCGCGTCGACGTGGATCTCGAGTGAGCCCGTACCGTACTCGAGCTCATAGTGAACGCTCTGCGTCTCGTAGGGAAGCTTGCCGGGCTTGCGTGCCGGCACGAAACCGGCACCCAGAGCGATCGCGGCGGGCACGCCGAACAGGAACCCGCGCGCCTCGATCCCGACCACCCGATCGATGCCCTCGCCTCGATAGGGCTCGATGATCGCCTGCACGCCCTGCTCGAGTGCGGTCGCCGAGCCGAGTACGGGCGTCAGATCCTTGAAGACGATGCCTGGCTGGGGAAAGTCGGGGATGTCGCGGATCAGCCCGTCGACGGTCTTGCGCGCCGCATCGAGGTCGGCCACAGGGGGTCTCCTATCGGTCTCGGGCCGCTCGGCGGCAGGGTCCTCGGGGCGCGATCGGCGCGGCCGATCCTGCGATCCCGTCGGCTTTTGATCACGGAAGGTACAGCATCGGGTCCTGAGCCACTTCGCGCTTGCGCACCTCGAAGTGAAGGTGCGGACCGGTCGACTTGCCGCTGCTGCCGACCTCGGCGATGCGATCGCCCTTGTCGACGAACTGCCCCTTCTTCACATGGAGCTTGTTCGCGTGGGCGTAGACGGTGCTGTAGTGGCCGGCGTGCTTCACGATCACCACGCGCCCGTAGTCGCCGAGCCAGCCGGCGTGGATGACCTTGCCCGCCTCGGCCGCGCGGATCGGTGTGCCGCGCCTCGCGCCGAGATCGATGCCGTCGTGCGGGCGGCCGCGACGCCGACCGAAGCGTGACGTCAGCGTGGGCTTGTCGACGGGCCAACGGAACGCGAGCTGCGAGCTGCGCCGGGCCTCCTCGCGGGCCGCGTTGCGTGCGGCTGATGACGAGGTCCCCGGCTTGCCCGCGGATGCGCTGGCCGTCGGCTTGCGCGTCGGCCGCGCTCCGGGCTTCGCGGCCGGCACCCAGATGACCTGGCCCACGCTGATCGCCGTGACGTCGCGGATCCCGTTCTCGCGCGCGATGTCCTCCGCACTCACACCATGCGCGAGACCGATGCGGTAGAGGTTGTCGCCCTTGCGGATGCGGTAATACTGCCCCCCGCCCGACGATGCACACGCGAGCGTGCACGACGCGACCAGCACGCAGGCGAGCAGCGCGACGCCGAAACGTCGGCGCGCGCGACCGGGCGCCCGACGCCCTCCTCGCGGATCGGCGGCGGCGCGGTCGACCGAGCGCGCAGGCGGGCTCAGGCGGCCCAGCCATCCTCGCCGATGAGATCCACGAACTGACACAGACCGAGCACCTCTCGGCTGAACTGCGTGCGCCCCGTGCGCCGAATGCGCACGAGCTCCTGCACGTCTCGACCACCGAAGGGGCCGACCAGCACCCCTCCATCGGCCAGCTGGCCGAGCAATCGCGGAGGAATCTCCGGCCCCCCGGCCGTGACGATCACGCGGTCATAGGGAGCGCCTTCGGGGCGCCCTCGGGTTCCGTCGCCGACGAAGCACTGGACGTTCCGCACGCCCATGCGATCGAGCACGCTGCGTGCGGCACTCGCGAGCTCGGGGATGCGTTCGATCGAGTCGATCCGGCGGCAGAGCGGCGACAGGATCGCGGCCTGAAAGCCCGACCCGGTGCCGATCTCGAGCACCTTCTCGTCGCCCTCGAGTTCGAGGGCCTGCGTCATCGAGGCGACGATGCCGGGCGCCGAGATCGTCTGCCCCTCGCCGATGGGGAGCGGCGTATCTCGATACGCCTCGGTCCGCAGCGTCCCCGGCACCCACTCGTGCCGCGGGACCTGCAGGAACGCGTCGAGGACCCGCGCATCGTGGATGCCGGCCGTCTGCAGGCGCTCGACGAGCCTGCGACGCGCCACCCCGTACGCGCCCCGTGATCCGTAGGCGCTTCGCCCCAAAAGATCCCCTCCCCCCCGGTCGAGATCACTCGCAGCTTAGGACGAAACCCCCTGTCCCGGCAACGTTCCCGCCCACTTGCGGCGCGCCCGGGCTCGGGCGGTCGCCCGGGCCGCCGCTACTCTCCGGCCGTGCTCCCGCCCCGCCCCTTCGTGCCCCCGTCCTGCCGCTGTCGCTCGATTGGGCGAAACGACCTGCCGAGGCACGCGGCGCGCAAGGCCCAGCACCGGGCGCCGCGGCGCAAGAAATGGGGCGAACCGAGCCACCGAGGCCGGTCGATCGGCGGCGTGCTCGCTGTGCTCCTGCTGCTCGCGATCGGGGCGTCGGCCGACGCAGACGGCCCCGCTGCGCTCTTCGCGACCCGGCTCACGCACGAGAACGTCGGTGCGCTGCGCGTCGGCGGGCCCGATGCCGTAGCCGGCGTCGGCGACTGGACGCTCGGCAACGGCGTGATCTGCGCGGCGATCGCCGACCCGGCGCACGAGATGGGTGTCTCGACCCGGGGCGGCGTGCTGGTCGACCTCGGTCACTGCGGACGCGACGACGACGAGTTCGTGGTGCTCCATCCCCTGCTGAACCTGTCACGCAATCTCGCGGTGGTCGTCGACGAGATCGAGGCCGAGGTCGACGCAAGCGAAGCGCGCATCGTCACCCGCGCGCGCCAGCAGGGGCTCGAGATCGTGACGACGTACTTCGTCGATCACGCCCGGCCCGACCGCCTGGGCATTCGCACCGAGATCACGCGCACGGGCGACGGTGAGGCCGTCTTCTTGTTCGGCGATGTGATGCTGCACGGCAATCGTCAGCTGAGCGCGTTCACGGCGTCGCTCGACGAGCCCGAGCTGAGCCTTGGCTTCGAGCACCCCGACGTCGACATGAACGACTTCATGCGCACCGCGCGCGCGCTCGTGCGCGCCGACCTGCAAGTGCTGGTGAGCGCGCCCGCCTCCGAGCTGGGCATCACGTACGGCTGGCGCGCGGTGCGCGCCGAACTGGTCGGACGAGACGGAGAGCGACGCCCGATTCGCACGATGGGCCTCAACGGGCGTCACTTCACCATGCTCGCGCACCTGGCCCGCCCGCCGTGGATCGGCGACCAGCCGGGCGAACCGGGCCTGATCGAGCTGGCGCAGAGCGCATTCATGGACGTACGCGAGGGCGAGACGCTCGTCTCCGAACGCGAGATCGTCGTGTCACCGCATGCCGACGTCGCGTCGATCACGTCGCGCATCTGGGCCGACGGGCCCCGCGTGCATGGCCGCGTCGACTCGCCCGAAGCACGCATTCACGTGCGCGATGCCAGCGGTCGGCCCGTGACGTTCGTCGCCCCCGAAGCCGACGGCCGCTTCTCGTTTCGCCTGCCCGAGGGCATGCGGGGCCCCTTCGAGCTGACGTTCCGCGTGCCCGACGGACGGCGCCTGCGCCGCACCGTCGCCGCGGCGCCCGAGGGCGTCGACCTCGGCTCACTCGCGTTTCAGCCACCCGCCATCGTCGAACTCCCGCGCATGGGACCGGTGCGCCTCGTCTTCGAGGGCATCGCCCCCACCCTCGACCCGGTCTTCGGCGACGACGGGATGGATTTCGCGCTGGGTTTCCAGCGACTGCCGAGTCCCCAGTCGCGCAACGACATCCCGCTCGGCGGCGTCGTCGACGACCCCGAGCACGTGGTGCTGCCGAGCGGCCGCTACCGCGTGTATGCCACTCGAGGCCCCGAGTACGCGGTCACCGAGGCCGAGATCGTCGTGCGCCCGGGCGAGCCCGCTGCGCTCGAAATCGACACGCCCCAGCGCATGATCAGCCTGCCCGGCTGGGTCTCGGCGGACCTGCATGTCCACACGGCTGCGAGCGACGACACGTCGACGCGACCCGAGGATCAACTGCGCGCGTTCGCCGCTTCGGGCGCGCAGGTGCTCGTTGGAACCGACCACGATCGCGCCTTCGACCTCGGGCCGACTTTGCGGCGACTCGGCCTCGACCAGCGCGTCACGACGATCGTCGGGAGCGAGCTGACCGGCACGGCCACGAGCGAGGTCGCTCCGTTCACGATCGGACACGCCAACGTGTTCCCGCTCGTCCCCGATCCGACCGCGTTTCGCGAGGGCATTCCCGATCACGAGGGGCGGCGCATCCGCGACGTGATCGCCTCGGTGCACGCGCTCGACGGGCCGCCGCTCTTCCAGCTGAACCATCCGCGCGAAGGCGGCGTCGATGGCGGAAACGGCGCCTACCTCGCGCACCTCGGCCACGTCGGCGCCGGCCACCGGCCCGACCTCCCGCTCGACGACCCGGCCAACGTGAGCCTGATCGAGCCCGACGCGACCACCGGCGTGCGCGATCTCGACTTCGACGCGATCGAGCTGATGAACGGCACCGACTTCGAGGCCTACGCCCGCACCCGGGCCGACTGGGTCGCGTGGCATCTTCAGGGCGAGGCGCGCACCGGCACGGCGAACAGCGACACCCATCACCTGGGCTCGACGGCCGCGATCCCGCGCACCTACGTCGCCTACGACGGCGACCTCGGCGCCGACTTCGACGAGGCGGCCTTCGTCGCCAGCCTGCGCGAAGGCCGGGCGTTCGGCACGACCGGTCCCCTGCTCGACGTGCGCCTCGACGGGGCCGGACCGGGTGAGATGGTGACGATGCGCGACGGCGTGCTGTCGGTCTCGGTGCACGCCGCGCCGTGGGTGCCCGTCGACTCGGCGTTCATCTACGTGAACGGAGACCGGGCGCATCGCGCGCGGCTCGTGCCCGGGCGACCGATCCGTCAGCGGCTGCGTTTCGAGCGCGATGCATTCGTGTTCGTCGAGGTGATCGGGCGGGCATCGGATTCAGGCGTCTATCGCAGCGTGCTTCCGGGCTTCACCCCCTTCGCCTTCAGCAACGTGATCCGGATCGACGCCGACGGAGACGGCCAGTGGACACCGCCGGGGCTGCCGCCGACCGAACGGCTTCCGGTGATCCATGCTCCGGTGCTCCCGCGGCCGCTGCCGCGGATGCCGGCGGTGCCGAGCGCCGAGGGCGAGGCCCCGTCGGCTGGTTGACCCCGTGCGTGCGGATGGCCCTGCTAGCCTCGACCGGGTCGCACCCCACGAGCGACCCGATCCACAGGAGCCCCCATGTCCGAATCCGCCCGCACGACGCTCCCCACAGAAGGCACTGACTGGCCGGCGCTCGAAGCGCGGATGCACGCCCTCGGCGAGAACGACGTCGACTGGCGCTCCGGCCGTGCGGCGGTCTACGTCTTCCACGCCGGCGAAGACGTGCTGCGCGTCGCGAAGGAGGCGTACGCGCTCTTCCAGAGCGAGAACGGACTGGGCCCGGCGGCCTTCCCGAGCCTCGCCCGGATGGAGCGCGAGGTGCTCGACATGGGCCTCGATCTGCTGAACGCGCCCGATGGCGCGTGCGGCAACCTGACGAGCGGCGGCACCGAGAGCATCCTGATGGCGGTGAAGACGTGCCGTGATCAGGCCGCCGCGAACGGGATCGACCCGGTGGGCGCCCAGCTCGTCGTGCCCTGGTCGGCGCACCTCGCCTTCGACAAAGCGGCCGGCTATCTCGGTCTCGAAATCGTTCGGGTACCGCTGGCCGAAGACTTTCGCGCCGACGCCCAAGCCATGGCCGACGCGATCACCGATCGCACGATCATGCTCGTCGGCTCGGCGCCGTGCTTTCCGTACGGCTTGATCGACCCGATCGACGCGCTGTCCGACCTCGCGGTCGAGCGCGGGCTCTGGCTGCACGTCGACGCCTGCGTCGGAGGCTACTTCAACGGCTTCGCTCGCATGAACGGTGTGGCGGTCGAGCCCTTCGACTTCGAGCTGCCTGGCGTCGCCTCGATCTCGGCCGATCTCCACAAGTACGGCTACGCCGCGAAGGGCGCGTCGACCATCTTCCACCGCACCGAGGCCCAGCGCGCGCACCAGGTCTTCGAGTGCGACAGCTGGCCCGCTGGCCGCATGCGGACGCCGACGGCGGCGGGCACGCGGCCGGGGGGCGCCATCGCCGGCGCATGGGCGGTGATGAACTACCTCGGCGTCGAGGGCTACCGCGACAAAGCGCGGAGCGTGTGCGCCGCGCGCGAAAAGATCGAGCAGGCGGTCGAGTCGATCCCCGAGCTCGCCGTCATCGCCCCCGCGAAGCTCGGGCTCCTCGCCTACGGCCTCGCCGAGGGCGTGAGCGGCCTCGAGATCTTCGACGTGTGGCAACGGCTCAAGGCGCGTGGCTGGTTCACCGGCGTCGTGACCGAGCCGCCGGGGATCCACCTCATGTTGTCGCCCGCGCACCTGGCCGTCGTCGACGACTACGTGGCCGATCTGCACGCGGTGGTCGAAGAGGCGCGCGCGTCGGGCACCTCGACCGGCTCGTTCGAGGCCCGCTACAGCTAAACGAGCCAGCTGTCGACGCATCGACAATTTGGCCCGTTCTGCGACAGGCCCGGTATGCTGTCGTCATGGCCCGGGATGTCGCGCTCAATCTCGCCGAGAACATTCGCCAGCTGCGCGAAGCGCGTGGACTGACCCAGGAGCAGGCCTCGCAGCTCTCGAGCGTGCCCCGTCCGACGTGGGCCACGCTCGAGTCGGGCTCTTCGAACCCGACCCTCGCCGTGCTCGTGAAGGTGGCTTCGGCCCTGCAGGTGTCGATCGAAGAGCTGATCGGGCCACCCCGCCAGGTCGGCCGCATCTACCGCAAGGACGAGCTGCACGCGCGCACGCGCACGGGTGTGACCGTGCGACGGCTGCTGCCCGAGAAGCTGGCCGGTCTCGAGATCGAGCGAATGGACCTGCCTGCGGGCTCGCACCTGCGCGGTGTGCCCCACACCCCGGGCACGCGCGAGTATCTGACCTGCGAGCGTGGCAGCGTCGTGCTCTCGGCGGGCGGTGAGACCTTCGACCTCGCTCCGGGCGACGTGGTCGTGTTTCGCGGCGATCAGAAGCACGCGTATCACAACCCCGGGCCGCGCGATGCCGTCGCCTACAGCGTCGTGGCCATCGCGCCGGCGGGCCAGTGAGCTTCAGCCGGCCCGCCTCGCGAGCGCGCCGTGTTCATGGCAGCATGGGCGGGAACCCAGTGGGACGCGAACAGGAGCGCCGGCGATGCGTTGCGTGATGGTCTCCCATACGCACTGGGACCGGGAGTGGTACAAGACCTTCCAGGCGTTCCGCGCGCGGCTCGTGGACACCGTCGATCAGGTGCTCGACCTGCTCGCCGCCGATGCCGGCTGGTCGTTCCAGCTCGACGGGCAGACGATCGTGCTCGAGGACTACGTCGAGATCCGTCCCGATCGGCGCGCCGAGCTCGAGGCCGCGTGCCGCGGCGGTCGGCTCGCGATCGGCCCATGGTACGTCCAACCCGACTCGTTGATTCCCGCCGGCGAGACCCACGTCCGCAATCTGCTCGAGGGTCGACGCGTCGCGGCCGACTTCGGCGACGCATCCACCGTCGCATACACCCCCGACTCGTTCGGGCACCCCGCCCAGTTCCCGCAGATCTTTACAGGCTTCGGGCTGAATCCGTTCATCTATTGGCGCGGGCATGCGAACGAGATCGAGTCGCTGCGCGCCGAGTGGATCTGGCGCGCGCCCGACGGCAGCGAGATCGCCGCGTGCCATCTGACGAAGGGCTACTTCAATGCGTTCGGGCTGGGCGAAGACGTCGACGCCGCCGTCGAACGACTCGAAAAGACGAGCCATGCGCTCGCCGAGCCGAGCGACCGCGACTGTGTGCTGCTGATGAACGGCATCGACCACCAGCCCCCCGATGCGAACACCCGGATCGTCGCCGAAGCCCTCGCGAAGAAGACGGGCTGGACCGTCGATCGGGGCCTGCTCGATCTGTATGCCGAAGGGGTCACCGCCCGGTCGCTGGGCGCGGCGACGCCGGCGGCGGCGCGCTTCGAGGGCGAGCTGGTCGGGGCCCGGGTCTCGCCCCTGCTGCCCGGCGTCTGGTCGACCCACGTCGACCTCAAGCTCGCGAATCGCCGCTGCGAGACACTGCTGACCGGCTGGGTCGAGCCGTTCTGCGAGATCGCGCGCTGGCTCGGGGGGCCCGACGAGCGAGCCAGTGTGCGCAGCGCCTGGCGACAGCTGATCCCCAACCAGGCGCACGACTCGATCTGCGGCTGCAGTCAGGATCGCGTGCACGAGCACATGGCGACCCGCTACGACGAGATCCTCGACCTCGGCGCCGAGACGCTGCAGCGCCTGCTCGAGCGCACGGCCGGGGCCGACGTCGGCCGGCAGATCGACGTCGACCCCGAAACCGGCGAAATCGGCGTCGCCGTCTTCAATCCTTCGCCCCATCCGCGCACCGATCGCGTGCGCCTGCCGCTCGACGGGTTCCCGGCGTTCACTGGACGCGGCATCGCGCCGCTGCTGGGCCTGAACTTCGGGCTCGACGGTCTCGAGGTCGACGGACGTCCGGCACGCATCCTGCGCGACACCGGGACCGTGCGCCCGCGGCTCACCCAGACCCAGCCGGTGCACGAGATCGAGTTCGTGGCCGAGGACGTGCCGGCGTTCGGCTTCAAGCGCATGCGCCTTTCGCGCAGCGCCGCGCATGCGACTCGGAAGGACACTGGCCGGACGATCAAAAACGAACACGTGCGTGTCGACGCCGCGCGCGATGGCACGTTCACCGTCGAGTGGGAAAGCGGCCGTTTCGAAGGGCTCTGCTCGGTCATCGACATCGGAGACCGTGGCGACAGCTACGACTTCGATCCAGTGGCCGAACCGAACGCCGATGCCCCCCTCGTGCTCGAAGAAAACGAGGTCAAGCGTCGACGGCACCCCTCCGGCATCGAGCGTCTGGTCGTCGATCGCGTCTTTCGCCTGCCGGCGGCGCTCGACGCCGACCGCGATCGCCGAGCGCGCGACACGGTCTCGACACGCCTGCGCATCACCGCCTCGATCATCCCCGGCTCGCCCCGCGTCGACCTCGACGTCACGTTCGAGAACACCGCGCGCGACCACCGGTTTCAGCTTCGGTTCCCGACCGCGCAGCCGACCCCCAGCTACGCGGCGCGCACGACGTTCGACGTGGTCGAGCGCACCACGGCGCGGCCCGACGACGCGCAGTGGGTGCAGACGGCGCCCGATACGTTTCCCCAACAGGGTTTCGTGGCGGCCAACGGCCTGCAGGTCGCAGCCCCGGGCCTGATCGAGGCCGCAGTCATGCCCGATGGCATGATCGGCTTCACGCTCGTGCGCGCGGTCGGCTGGCTTTCGCGCAGCGACCTCAAGACGCGCCCGATCGAGGCCGGCCCGACCCTGGCGACTCCGGGCGCACAGTGCCTGAAGACGATCCGAACCCGAATCTCGCTCTCGCCGGGCCTCGACCCGGCCGCGGCGCTTGACGCCGAACTCGGGCTCCACGCCGTCGCGGTGGGTCAGGCCGAAGGCCGAAACGGGGATGTGGCCCTGCTGTCGATCGACGACCCCGCCATCGAGGTCAGCGCGCTCAAGCCGGCCGAGGATGGACGGGGCAGCGTACTCCGGCTGCTCAACCCGACCGCGTCGTCGCGGCGGGTCGCCGTGCGCCTGGGCGCGCCACTCGCCGACCGCGTCCGGCAGGCCGAGCGCGTCCGCCTCGACGAGACCGCAACGAACGAGGCCGTCTCGTTCGCAGACGGCGTGCTGCACGTCGACGTCGGCGCACATGCGCTCGTCTCGGTCCGGCTCTCGGACGCCCCCGAGACGTCGCGCTGAACTCACCCGAACGCGCACGCCCCGTGCGCAGGAGCTCCGCCCCCTGATGGACGCACACGAGGCCGCTGCACACATCCGCCCCACCGACGTGCTCTCGATCGGCCTCGGCCCGGCCCAGCCCGGTGGGCTGCTCGATGCCATGGCCGAACGCGACGACTGGGTCGATCTGCGGGTGTACGGCGCCCTGCTGGTCGGGGGCTACGCCCTGTTCACACGGCCGGGCACCACGCTGCTCGCCGGTTTCTACGGTCCGCTCGAGCGCATGCTGCTCGCCCAGGGACACGACGTGCAGTTCGTACCCGCCGACTTTCGCGGTTTCACCCGCTGCGTCGAGCACCTGAAACCGCGCGTGATCGGCCTGACCGTCGCGCCGCCCGACGCACACGGGCAACTCTCGCTCTCGCTGCACGCGGGGGCGGGGGTGGCCGACCTCTACGAGGCCATGAACGATCCCGATCGTCTGGTGATCGCCGAGATCAACCCCCATGCACCGCGCACGGTCGGGCTACCGCCCGACCATCCACACTCGATGCCGATCGACGCCGTCGACGTCGTGTACGAGACCGACCGCCCGCTCTTCGAGATCGACGAGCCCCCGCCGAGCGACGTCGACATCGCGATCGCAGCCCACTGCCGGCACTACGTACACGACGGGTCGACGCTCCAGTCGGGGATCGGGGGCATTCCGAACGAAGTGATGAAGCTGCTCTCCGAGGGCGACGGCGGCGACTACGGCGTGCACTCTGAGATGTTCACCACCGGCCTCATGCGTCTGCACAAAGCAGGCAAGGTCACCAACAAGAAGGGCTTCTGCGACGGCTTCTCACCGACGACCTTCGCGGCGGGCACGCGCGAGCTCTACGACTGGCTCGACGGCAACGAAGAGGTGCGATTCGTGCCGGTCGAGCACGTGAACGACCCGGCATTGATCGCGCGCAATCGCAGCTTCATCTCGATCAATGGCGCGCTCTCGATCGACCTCCAGGGGCAGATCGTCGCCGACTCGATCCAGGGCGATCAGTACTCGGGCATCGGGGGACACATGGACTTCGTGTCGGGCGCGATCGCCGCGCCGGGCGGACACTCGCTCGTCTGTCTGCCCTCGACCGCCGGCAGCACGCCCAAGCGCATCTCTCGGATCGTGCCCCGGCATCCCGCTGGCACGCTCATCACGACACCACGTCACCAGACCGACGTGATCATCACCGAGTTCGGCGCCGCCGAGCTGGCGAACCGCAGCGTCAACGAGCGGGCCGAGGCCCTGATCGAGGTCGCCCACCCCGACGTGCGCGATGCGCTCCGCGCGGCGTGGCGGGACGGCGGTGAGACGCTGCCCGAGATCGCCTCGGAGCCGAGCGACTCGTGAGCTCGACCGCGCAGCCCCTCTCGGGTCAGATCGCGATCGTGACCGGCGCGACCCGGGGACTCGGCAAGGGATGCGCCCTCGAGCTCGGCGCCGCGGGCGCCACGGTCTATGTCACGGGCCGCACCACCGGGCCCGGTCAGGCCGCGCTGCCGGGCACCCTCGACGACACCGTGGCCGAAATCGAATCGCTCGGCGGGCACGCGGTGGGCGTCGCGTGCGACCACGCCGACGACATGCAGACCGCCGCGCTCTTCGAACGCGTCGCCCGTGACGCGGGCCGCCTCGATGTGCTCGTGAACAACGCGTTCAAGATCTCGCCCGAGCTGACGAGCGGCTTGCCCTTCTGGGAGACGCCGACCTCGAACTGGGACGACATGATCGATATCGGCGTGCGCTCGGCCTACGTCGCCAGCCAGCACGCCGCGCGTGTGATGGTCGCCGCGGGGCGCGGTCTGATCGTGAACGTGAGCTCATCGGGGGCGCGCGAGTATGCCTGGCACGTGGCGTACGGTGTGGGCAAGGCCGCCGTCGACAAGATGACCGCCGACATGGCGCACGAGCTGGCGCCGCACGGCGTCTCGGTCGTGAGCATCTGGCCGGGGCTCGTGCGCACCGAGCGCACCGCGGTGGTGGCCGACCGCATGCCCGAGCTCGACATGAACGGCGCCGAGTCGCCTCGCTTCTCGGGCCGCGGCGTCGTGGCGCTCGCGACGGACGACCGGGCCGTCGGGCACTCGGGCGGCGCCGTATCCGTGCTCGAGCTCGCGCGCCGCTACGGCTTCGTCGATGTCGATGGTCGCCTGCCAGCCGGGCCGATGAAGAACCGACCGAAGGGCGTGGCGGGATCCCAGCCCGAATAGCGCCCGCCCCGGCGGCGAGCGTCAGCGCTTCGTGCGGTCGATGCCGCCGAATCGAAAGGCGACGAAGGCCACGGTCGCGAGCGCGGCCAGCGAGGCCGCAAAGCAGATCGCCCCGGGGATCCCCGCCATGTGCGCGCGAGAGATCGCCACCTCGATCGATCCGGCGGGCTCGGGGTGCGTCGACAGCTTCAGCATCCACGCGAGCCACTGCGCCGCGAAGAGGTACATGTAGACCCGCCGTAGTCGCCGCGCGATCGCCTTGCGGACGGGCATCGTCGGCACGGTCGTCCCGAGCTCGGCCTCGAGGCCCTCGAGCGATGCGGCGTCGGCGTCGAAGCCGCTGGCCTCCGCCTGCATGGCGGGGCGCACCATGCTGCGCTCGAGCGCAAGCACACGCTGTTGAAAGAGGTGGTAGAACGTGAGCCGCCGGGCCTCGAGCATGAGAAAGCAGCCGGTCAGGAGCGAAGCCAACAGCACGGCGTAGTGCGGCAGGTCGGGATTGCCGAGCGCAAACGACACCACTGCCGCCGTGGTGCCGATCGCCCAGTTGGTCGTGGCATCCATGCGCAGACGCCACGTATCGGCGCGCGAGACCATCGCCCGGTAGAAGTGCACCAGGATCGTCGCGCGATCTCTCGACTCGAAATGCAGCAAGCAGTTCGCCTCCGTGCGGGGTCACACGGTAGGCGTTCCGCTCGCGACGTGCCCTGGCGCCGAGGTGTCTACGGCGTCGAGGCCACCGGCTGCGAGGCGCCCCCCGGCACGCGTCGTCCGACGAGCCGCGTGCGCGTCGGCTCGTACTCCTCGCCTTCGGCGGCGTGGTTCTCGAGCTCGATCTCGATCGAGCCGTCGGGCCGCACCGTCGCGACCGACGTCGATTCGATGCGCGTCGTGACCGCGCGCGGTACGAATGCAAAGCCCGGGTCGACGCCCGGCACCGTCGAGATGACGAGCTGCGTCTGTGCGCCGCCCTCGAGTCGCCCGCCGCTCACGCGCCCTTCCCCGACGCCCACGACATCGGCCACCGTCTCGGCGCCTTCGGCGGGCCACAACGTCTCGAGCTCGTAGGTCGCAGTGTAGGTGTCGCCCGATCGCAGCAGAATCACCGTGCCCTCGATCCGGCGTCCGTCGGGCGCACCCGATGCCCGGGTGACGCCTTTGACGTCGTATCGGCCCGAGACGATCACGGGCGGAGGCGCCGACGAGACGTCGACCTGATCGCGCGCGTCACACGCGCTGAGCCCGAAGGCGAACAGCGCCGGGATCAGCGCGATCAGGATCGAGAACGGGATCGACGAGAGGGGGCGGAACAAAGAGAGGGGCCCAATCGGAAGCGTCATGGTGCACCTCCTTTCGTACGATCGAACATACGTCGGGTCGCGCGTGGCGAAAAGCACTTTCGTGTGTCGGCGCGCCCAGGCGCTCCCCGAGCCGAAATCAACGACGCGGCAGCCTCGCTGTCACGGGTCGAGTCGAAGCGCGTAGCCGCATCGCTGCGTCGACCGGAGGGCCTCGCGCCGCTCGATTCGGGAAAGGACGACACCCGGTCGACCTGGACCGCAGCTCACGCCGCAAAGCCAGCGGGCGCGTGAAGCCGTGCGTGGGAACCCCCCGGAGCGCGATCGCGAGGCGGTCCGGGCGGGCGCGGTCGTCGAAGTTTCGGGGGAGGAAGCTGGTCGGGCCGGCGGGATTTGAACCCGCGACCTCTTGACCCCCAGTCAAGCGCGCTACCAAGCTGCGCCACGGCCCGCCAGAAGCGGGATGGGTAGCCTTCCCCATGCGATCTGTCGATGGGAGGTGCCCGAAACGCCCGGGAATCGAGTGCCGGCGGCGCGCTCCGGAGCGTACCCGTGGCCTCCTGGCTCAGCGCCGTGCTTCGCGCCCTTCAGGCACGGACTCCGGCTCAGCGCCGTGCCTCGCGCCCTTCGGGCACGGACTCCGGCTCAGCGCCGTGCTTCGCGCCCTTCAGGCTCGGTGCCCGGCTCCACGGCTTCGGCCGCCGCGGCCGGCGACGTGACGGGCTCGAGGCCGGCCCCCGCGAGCGCCGGATCGAGCGTCGGCTCGTGTCCATGCGCCTCGCCCTCCGAGTGGGCCGCGGCGGCCCGCAGCGCCGACTCGCGCCGATGCGCGTCGCTCGGCGCGGGTGCCGCCTCCGGGATCGGCAGCTCGTCAGCGAGGAACTCGATGATGCCGCGGTCGTCATCGAGAAAGCGCTGCCACGCTTCGTCCGGCGAGGACGCCGGCGTCTCGACAAGCACCTGCGCCAGCGCGTGCAGCCGCATGACGATTCCACCCGACATCGCGTGGAGCTCGGCGCAGTGCGTGTCGTCGAAGCGATCAGCCAGGGCACGCTCGGTGCCCGATCGATCGAGGCGATGTCGCAGGTAGTCGGCGACCTCGGTCTGCGCGAGCACACCTTCGTGCCGTACGACTGGAAAGGTCTCGCGATCGCGGCCGAAGATCGGGTGCGAATCGACCGCGCCGCTCATGCAGGCGAAGAGCAGCACGAGGGTCGGCGAGTGCCGCTCGGCCAGCTCGAGCAGGGCCTCGACGGTGGCGATCGGCATGTGCTCGGCGTCGTCAACCAGCAGGAGCAGCGACCGCCCCTCGGCCCACAGCGCCTCGAGCCGCTTCTCGAGCCCGTTCGCACCATCGGATGGGCTTCCGCCCGTCAGTCCGGCGATGTACGGACACAGGTCTGCGTACTCGAACATCGGGTTCGGCACGTAGACCGACTCCCACTGCACCGGATTGATCCAGTCAGCAACGACGCGCAGCAGGTGGGTCCGACCGGTGCCGGCAGGCGCCACGAAGGCGCCGCTGCGACGCGCGCGCAGCACCTCCCACTCGATCGTCTCGAGGGTCTGTTCGGTCTCGGGCCGGTCGAGGTGCCACGCCGTGATGATCGTCTCGCCGAAGGGCGGACGACCATGGCCGCTGCGCGCCCGGCCCCACGTCGGATCCCATTTCGAGTCGCCTTGACCCACCCGGCCCTCCGGCTCTACCTTCGCCTCTGGCGCCCAGTACGGTTCGTCCGGGAGCACCCGTTGCCGACCCAACCCGCGAGCCCGACACGGGAGGAGCCCACAGCGGCTCTTGTTTCGTGGCGTCTTCGAGACAGGATCGCACCGATTCGCGCGCGTGCACGGGTCGGTGTCGGCCCCTCTGTCTCGTCGGCTCTCGCCTCCGCTGGCTCGAGCCTGGCCCCTCACGCCGCTCACGCCTCACAGGGAAGCGCAACTCCGATGCAGCTCCCACGCTCACGCCGGGCGCGCACGGCGTACGCGCTCGCTGCCATGTGGGTGCTCGTCTTCGCCCCATTCGGGTCGGCCTTTTCGGCTTCGGGGCCGCCGGGCGCAGTGGGTGCGTATTGCCCCCTGCCGGCACCGGGCGAGACCCCCGTGTGTCAAGCCCCGGCTCGAGAACGCTACGGCGCCTTCTTCGCTGCCGTCGAAGCGGGCGACATCGACCCGGCGCAGATGGTGCAGATCGAGGCAGCGCTCACCCGCTCGGGAGATGGCGACGAGGGGGCGGCCTATCTGGCGCTCTCGTCTCTCGTCTACGGCTACTACCGCCTCGCGCTCGACGCGGGTGCCGTCCCGGGCAGCGAGCCCCGACTGCAGGCGCGGCTCGTGCGTTGGAACCAGCTCCTGACGCGCGTGTACGGCGCGGACGATACGCCGCCCGCCTTGAAGGCTGCCGTGCGCACCGCCGCCGAAGATCTCGAGAAGCGCGTATCGACCGTGGGGGTCACCTGCACCGCCGGCCGCGTGGAAGACTGCGAGAACGCCACCGGCCTCGTCGGTGCCCTCAGCGCCATCGACGAGGGCACGAGCATGCGCAGCCCGCTCAGCCGATTGATCGAGCGACTGCTGGGCCCGCCCGACGATCCCCTCTCGGCGCTTCCGGGCAATCCGTGATCAGGAGCGACTCGAAGCCATGACCGAAGCCGCGGCACCGGCCACGACGACGCCGTTCCCGAAGCGCATGCTGCGCGCGGCGCTCTTGCATGTCGACACGTACGAAGAAGTCGAAGCCGACCCGTCGTCGATTGGACAGGCGACGATCGTCGTTCTGCTGGCTTCGCTCGCGAGTGGCGTCGGCTTCTGGTTGCGCGCCCAATCGGGCGAGTTCGTTCTGATCGACACCCGTCCGCTCGCTTTCCAGATGGTGATCGTCGCGCTCGAACCGCTCGTGATCTGGCTCGGCGCATCGACCTTCTCGTACATGGTCGGTGCGACGTTCTTCCGCGGGCCCGAGACCGAGACCGACTTCATGGAGGTGTTGCGCACGACGGGCTTCGCCTTCACGCCCGCATGCCTTGCGCTGTTCTCGTTCGTGCCACCGGGCCATCTCGGCCTCGGCATTCTGGCGATCGCGCGGCTGTGGAGCCTCGTCGCGACGGTCGTCGCCGTGCGCCAGGCGCTCGACTTCACGACCTGGCGCGCAGTCGGCACGTTCGGCGCCGCCGTCGCAATGCTGTGGCTGATGTTGTGGGGTCTCGCGGTCGCGCCGCTGCCGATCTAGGCGTGCGACCGGGTCAGGCCAGCGTCTGACGCAGCGCCAGGAGCTCTTTGCGCAGCGCTCGGATCCGCTCGGGCAGATCGTGCGCCTCGGCCTCGGTCGTCGCCGGCGCCGTTTCGATCGGTGCCGCCTCTTCGATTTCGGGTGCCGGCCCCACGCCCTCTTCGAGCAGCTTCGCGACGCCGCGCTCCCGGATCACCTGCCGCGCGCCGGCGATCGTATAGCGCTCGTCATAGAGCAGCTTCTTGATCGCGAGCACCATCTCGATGTCCTTGCGCCGGTAGAGCCGCTGCTTCGAACGCGACTTGGGCGGGGCCATCCAGCGGAACTCGGTCTCCCAGTAGCGGAGCACGTGCGGCTTGATGCCGGTGATCTTGCTGACTTCACCGATGCGGTAGTAGAGCTTGCCCTCGGGCAGCAGCTCGCCCTGGGTCGGCGCCGATGCGTCGGCGCGGGCAGCGTTCTTCGGGCGATGGCGTGTAGGGGCAGCCGACTTCGTCGTCTTCGAACTGGTCTGCGAACCCTGCCCGGCCATGCGCTCTCCCCCGCCCCGTGCGCGTC
Organism: Myxococcota bacterium; assembly: GCA_965250285.1. Taxonomy (GTDB): domain Bacteria; phylum Myxococcota_A; class UBA9160; order UBA9160; family UBA4427; genus CAYYSY01. Next base: position 1,641,207 of record OZ252299.1, on the reverse strand, counting down.
GTCGAAACGATCTTCGCTCGCCCGTCATGGCCGTGTCGTCGCGACGCGCCCTTGCAGCGTGCGCGGTCGAACCCGGTCGACGGGCTGGATCAGATCTGCTCCGCGCCGGTCTGGGCCTCGGAGCTGGCGGCCGACGCTTCTGCTTCGTCGACCTCCGTTTCGTTCAAGACATTCTTTAGCACGAGCGAGGGTTTGAACGTCAGCACCTTGCGCGCTTCGAGGAGGATTTCCTCGCCGGTCTGCGGGTTGCGACCCTTGCGCGCGTTCTTGTGCCGCACCACGAAGTTGCCGAAGCCGGAGATCTTGACCTTCTCTCCGTCGGCCAACGTCTCCTTGATGATCTCGAAGACCTTCTCCACGAGCTCGGCGGCCTCCTTCTTGGAGAACCCCACGCGCTCGTAGATCTGCTCCACGATCTCGGCCTTGGTCATCTGGATCTCTCCCCCCGTGACACGCATGATCGCCCCCGATCACGGGGACTGCGGCAGCGTCGGCGATGCTCGGCGGGCGTCGCCGACGCGATCATTTTACTACGCTTTTCGGGCCTTTACGCAGCTGCCTGGAGTGAAACCGTCGCCGCCGCAGACATCGGCGGGGCCGTTCACCCACGAAGCATCGGGCCGGGCGCGGCACGACCACCCGGCGCGCGGCCAGGAGAAGTCGAGACCCGGGTCACGCGCCCCGATCCGAGCCGATCCCGGCCCGGTGTCGCTCGCCCCGCGATGCTAGGCAACCGAGTTCTTTGCGAGCTCGGCGAGCTGACCGAATGCCTTCGGATCGCTGATGGCCAGCTGGGCCAGCACCTTGCGATCGATCTCGACGCCGGCCTTCTTCAGACCATCGATGAAGCGGCTGTACGAGAGGCTGTGCTCCCGCGCGGCGGCGTTGATGCGCGCGATCCACAGCGCGCGGAACTCCCGCTTGCGCTGCTTGCGGTCTCGGTAGGCGTACTTGTCGGCCTTCTCGACCGCCTCCATGGCGACACTGTGAAGCTTGCCGCGACCGCCGACGAAGCCCTTGGCTCGCTTCATCGTCCGGTTGCGACGGGCCCGTGCGGATACACCGCGCTTGACTCGTGACATGACTCTGTCCTCACTCGTTCAGTCGTGGATCGTCCCTGCGCTCGGCGCGGACGATGCGATTCGTTTCGATGGATGCCTCAGCACCCTGCTCTTCGATCCCGATGCTCAGAGGTAGGGAAGCAGGCGCTCCACCCGGGGCACGTCCGCGTCCGACACCTCGTCCTTCTTGCGCAGCTGCCGCTTTCGCTTGGTCGTCTTGGTCGTGAGGATGTGCTGCTTGTTGGCCTTGCTTCGCTTGATCTTGCCGGTACCGGTGCGCTTGAAGCGCTTCGCGGCGCCTGAATGCGACTTCATCTTGGGCATGTCTTCATCCCTGGCCGTCTTCGACGGCGGTTTCGGCGGCCTTCGGCTCCTCGGCACTCTTCGCGGCCTTCGTCTCCCCTTCGGTCGACTCGGCAGCGTCAGCGCTCTGGGCTTCGGCCTCCTGGTTCTTCTTCAGCTCCGCGATGGCTTCGCGCTCGCCGACGACGATCATCGACATGAAGCGCCCTTCCATGCGCGGCGGATTTTCCATCTTCGCGAGCGACCCGAGCTGCTCCATGACGACCTGCAGCTGCTTTCGCCCACGATCGGTGTGGACCATCTCGCGCCCGCGAAACATGACCGTGATCTTGACCTTGTCGCCCTCGACCAGGAACTTGCGCACCTTGCCGAGCTTGAAGTTGAGATCGTGCTGGTCCGTACCGGGACGCATCTTCACTTCTTTGAGCGTCGCCGCATGCGACTTCGTGCTCTTCTTCTTCTTTTGCTGTTCGTACTTGTACCGGCCGTAGTCCATGATGCGGCACACCGGCGGTCGCGAGTTGGCAGCGACCTCGACGAGGTCGAGCCCCTCTTCACGCGCGAGCGCGAGGGCCTCTTCGGGGGACATCACGCCGAGCTGCTCGGAATCAGAGCCGATCACGCGGATCTCGCGCACGCGAATCCGCTCGTTGATGCGCACGGTATCCTTCTCGGGAGCCACGATTCGGTACTTGGATCGAATGGGAATGAGTTGTTCCTCCTGGCTGTTTCGCCCTAGGCAAAGGGACCGAGCTTGCGCTCGCGGTGGGCACCGGCCAGCTGCTCCACGAGCGCCCCGGTCTCCGTCGCCTCGAGCTTGTCCTTCGACTTGCGGAGGCGCGGCGAGACCGTCCCGCCCTCGACCTCCTGGTCGCCAATCACGAGGACCAGCGGAATCTTGTTGTTCTCGGCCTCACGAATGCGATAGCCGAGGGTCTCGCTCCGATCATCGAGCTCGGCACGCACGCCCGCTTCGCGAAGGCGCTCATGCACCCCGGCGGCATAGTCGGCGTGCTTCTCGCTGATCGGCACGACGGCCACCTGAACGGGGGCGAGCCAGAACGGAAAGTCCCCGCCCGTGTGTTCGATGTAGATCGCCATGAATCGCTCGATCGAACCCAGCACGGCGCGGTGCAGCATGGCGGGCTGGTGCGGCTCGCCGTCGCGCCCGATGTACTTGAGACCGAAGCGCGCGGGCATCGCCATGTCGATCTGAATCGTCCCGAGCGTCCAGCGTCGCCCGAGCACGTCCTCGAAATCGGCCTCGACCTTGGGGCCGTAGAAGGCCGCTTCACCGGGCTTGATCCGGCACTCGAAGCCGGCGCGCTCGACCGCCGCGACCAGCGCCTTCTCGCCCTCTTCCCAGTCGGCGGCGTCGCCCAGGTACGGGTCGGGGCGCGTCGACACCGCCATGTGCACGCCGTCGAGGCCGAGGCTCCCGTAGAGCTCCGCCATCAGCTGGAAGAATTGATCGACCTCGGCCCAGACCTGCTCGGGCTCGCAGAAGATGTGCGCATCGTCCTGCGCCATCGACCGCACCCGAGCGAGCCCGTTCAGCGTGCCGCTCCGCTCGTTGCGGTGGAGCCGCGAGAACTCGGCGAATCGCAACGGCAGCTCGCGGTACGATCGCTTGCGGCTCGCGAACATCTCGCAGTGCCCGGGGCAATTGGTCGCCTTGACGCCGAGCTCTTCGCCCTCGTCGGTGCCCTCGAAGAAGTACATGTCGTCCTTGAACATGTCGTAGTGACCGGACTTCTTGTACAGCTCGCTGCGGTTCAGCTGGGGCGTCATGACCTCGTCGAAGCCATACTTCGGGTAGAGCGACTTCACGTAGTCGACGAGGCCGTTGTACACGACCATGCCCTTGGGCAGATAGAAGGGTGAGCCCGGCGCAATCTGGTCGAGGTGGAAGAGATCGAGCTGCGGCCCGACGCGGCGGTGATCACGCTTCTTCGCCTCTTCGATCCGCTCGAGGTAGGCCTTCAGCTGCTTCTTGTCGGCGAAGGCGGTGCCGTAGATCCGCTGCAGCTTCGGCCCCGACTCGTCGCCCTTGAAGTAGACGCCGCTCGCCTCGAGCAGCTTCACGGCGCCGATCTGGCTCGTCGATCGAACGTGGGGCCCGCGACAGAGGTCGACGAAGTCACCGTGACGAAACACGGTGATCTCGGCGTCGTCCGGGATGTCGGCCAGTCGCTCGAGCTTGAGCTGCTCTCCCATGTCGCCGAAGAGCTGCTTGGCCTCATCGCGGGTCACCACGTCACGCGAGAACTCGGCCTTCTCCTTCAGGACCTTCCGCATCTCCGCCTCGATCTTCTCGAGATCGTCGGGCGTGAAGGGCTCGGCGACGAGGAAGTCGTACTGAAACTTCTCGCTGTGATCGGCGCGGCCGGCATCGACCTGGGCGTCGGGGAACAGGCGCTTCACCGCGTCGGCCATCACGTGCTCGGCACTGTGGCGCAGGACGTCGCCGCCCTCGGGATCGCGCGTAGTCACGATCTCGAGCGCCACGTCCTCGGTGAGAGGCTGGCGAAGGTCGACGAGGTGGCCTTCGATTCTTCCGGCGAGTGCTGCTTTAGCGAGACCCGGGCCGATCATCTCAGCCACGGAGAGCACTGTGGAGCCTTCGTCGACCGACAGCGCCTTGCCATCGGGCAGGCTGACGGTGATGGGACTCATGATTTCATTTTCATCATGGGCGTCGTCGTCGTCGGACTTCCCGATTGAAGGGCCGGCTCTCGCACGATCTCATGCGTCAGCGTCGGCGCCGTCGAAGGTCGATGCTTGCGGATCCCGTGGCGGAGTGTCGCCACGCGGCCATCCGACTCGGACACCTGGCCTCAAGACCAGGCCCCCTGGGCGCGGATGGTAGGCACGGGCGGATTTGAACCGCCGACCCCCACCGTGTCAAGGTGGTGCTCTAGCCCCTGAGCTACGTGCCTGAATCCAGCTAAGGCGGCGGGATATTTACCGTTCTGCCGCCTCGTGTCAACGCGATCGGGTCACCCGTCGTGGCTTCCGGTGATCTTCCCGGCCCGCCCGGTGGGCGCGCACGATGCCCTCACCGATTCCCCGCTGGGAAGTCCGTGGACCGGTCAGCGCGCGCCCTCAACGGGCCGCCGGAGCCGCGGGCGGCGTCCAGAGCACCTTGAGCTCGACCCGCGGCGTCGTGCCGTTGTAGCTGACGTCGCCGTCCGTGATCTCGAAGCCCGGCGGCGTATCGGCCATCAACCGCACGAGCACATCCTCGGCCGAGCCACGGACGACCGCGTGCACGAGCGCACGCCCCGCCTCGAACTCGAGCGGGCGGACGTCGCTGGCCCGAACGCCCGGCCCCTCGAGCGCCGCGAGCAGCGCCTCGTACCCGGACCAATGGCGGAGCCCGAGGGCTTCGATCTCGACACCGTCCTCGCCGAAGTCGTCCTCTTGCAGCGCAATGATGCCCTTCTCGGTGAGCCGATCCCGCACCTTGTCGACGTCGACACTCGTCTCGACCACGACCACGTACTCGTGGGTCGCGTCGGTCTCGCCCTTGAAGAGCACGGGCCGGCTGCCCTGGTCTTCGACGATCCGAAACGAGCGCGCGAACGGCGTCATGTTCTGGCCGAGCGCGCTCTTCATCCAGCCGTCGGGCAGGCCGTCGCCCGCGCCGTCGCCGCCGTCCCCACCTGCCTGCGACGCGACGGGGCCGTACTCGTCCACGAGCTCCTGCGCGACGCGAGAGACCGCCTCGTAGAGCGCAGCGTCGATCGCGCCCTGGCGCGGCCCGCCCGCCCGCGCCGCCGACTGATCGAGAGGCTGCACGCCCACGACCCGCAGCACCCGCTGATCCTCGGCGTGCGCGGCCGCTGCGCAGAGCGACATCGCCAGCGTGATCCCGACGGTCCACAGCCAGGGCCCCGCGCATCCAGAGCTCGAGCCCCGAACGCTTCGATGCCATCGTTGCATGCCGCGCACTCCCTGTGTGAACCGCCCGGTGCGACGGCGCTCGAACTCATCGGCGCACCCGGTCGCAGTCTGGACCGTCTTCACGCCGAGCACTCCGTGACCGGGCGTCCGAAGAGTGCGTCGACGTCCTTGAGCAGCACGTCGCTCGGGTCGACCCCCCGGATCCCGCCGATCTGGAGCACCGTCTCGCTCTCGCCCGGGATCGTGATGTGAAGGTAGACCGAGCAATCGCCCTGATGCGACCGCAACACCTCGCGCAGCGCGAGCATCCGGTCGCGATCCACATCGGGCTCGAGGACGCGCACGCGCAGGCGCTGCGTCAGGCGCTGCTGTGCCTCGGTCAGCTTCAAGACGTCTCGCACCAGGATCTTCGGCGGGTCCCCCATCTCGAGCGTACCCGAGATGAGCAGCGGCAGTGGGCCACCCTCGCCGCCGCCGTCCGAAGCCTCCCGGAGGGTCTCGACGTGCATGTTGTACGGGTCGGAGAAGATGACGAGCTCGAACGCCCCTTCGAGGTCTTCGAGCGTCGCGAAGCCCATGCGCTGTCCGCGCTTGGTGCGCGTTTCGCGCAGCCCGGCGAGCAGCCCACCCACCATGACCTCGCGACCGTCCTTGCCCTCGGCGGTCGTCGAGGTGGTGTCCGTGTAGCGGCGCATCTCTCCCGCGACCTCGCCGAGCGGGTGTCCGCTCACGTAGAAGCCGAGCAGCTCCTTCTCGTGCGCGAGTCGCTCGCGCTCGCTCCAGTCGGGCGCGTCCAGCAGGACCGGTTTGGTCGGCGCGTCGTCGCCCGTGAGACCGCCGAACAGGTTCTCCTGCCCGACCGCGCGGTCACGTTGCTCCGAAGCCGCACGCTCGAGCGCGCCGTCGAGACTTGCCCAGACCGACGAGCGGTTCGGGTGCAGCGTGTCGAAGGCGCCGCAGCGGACGAGCGCCTCGACGACGCGGCGATTTACCTTGCGCGCATCGACACGCGCGCAGAAGTCGAACAAGCTCTCGAACGGACCGCCATCGCCGCGCGCCTCGAGGACCGAGTCGATCGCCCCGGCCCCCACGTTCTTGATCCCGGCGAAGCCGAAGCGGATCGCCCCTTCGACCACGTTGAAGTCCTTCTCGCTGCCGTTCACGTCGGGCGGCAGGATCTCGATGCCGCTCTCGCGCACATGGGCGATGTAACGAGACATCCGGTCATGGTTCGCCGAGTCGATCGTCAGCACCGCCGCGAGATACTCGGCGCGGTGGTTCGCCTTCAGGTAGGCGGTCTGATAGGTGATGTAGGCGTAGGCCGTCGAGTGTGCCTTCGGAAACCCGTAGCCCGCGAACTCGACGATCAGATCGAAGACGTCGCCCGCCTCTTTCGCCGGGATGTCGTTCTCGACCGACCCGTCGATGAAGCGCGCGCGCTGCTTCTGCATCTCCTCGGGCTTCTTCTTGCCCATAGCGCGGCGCAGCAGATCGGCCTCGCCCAGGCTGTAGCCCGCCATCCGCTGCGCGATCTGCAGCACCTGATCCTGGTAGACGATGACGCCGAGGGTCTCCTCGGTCAGGTCGACGATCGTCGGGTGCAGGTAGGCGATCTTCGTGTGTCCGTTCTTCCGATTCACGAAGTCGTCGACCATGCCGCTCTGAAGCGGACCCGGCCGGTACAGCGCGACGAGCGGGATCACCTCGCGGAAGCTGCGCGGCTTGAGCTTCAGCACCAGGTCGGTCATGCCCGATGATTCGACCTGGAACACCCCCTCGGTGTCACCCGAGCAGAGCAGGTCGTAGGTCGTCGTGTCGTCGAGTGGGATCGCGTTGACGTCGAAGTCCTCGAAGCCGGGCTTGCGCCGAATCATGCGCTCGGCGTCGGACATCAGCGTCAGGGTCTTGAGCCCCAGGAAGTCGAACTTGATCAGCCCGACCTGCTCGACGCAGACCATGTTGTACTGGCTCATCACGTCGCCGCTCTTCGGGTCGCGGTAGAGCGGCACCATCTCGATGAGCGGCTTGGTGCCAATGACCACGCCCGCGGCGTGCTTCGACGCGTGTCTCGTGAGCCCTTCGAGACGCTGCGCCGTCTCCATCAGCTTCGCGACCTGGCCGTCGGAGCCCATGCGCGCACGCAGCTCGGGACTCTGCTCGATCGCCTCGGCGAGCGTGATCCCGAGCACCTCGGGCACGAGCTTCGCGATTCGGTCGACGTCGCCGAAGCTCATGCCGAGCACACGGCCGACGTCGCGAATGGCCGCCTTCGCCTGCAGCGTCCCGAATGTCACGATCTGTGCGACCCGCATCTGGTCGAACTCGCCGTCGCGCTCGTCCATGCCCTCGCGTGGGGCTGGCCGATCGCCGTCGTACTTGTCCGCGACGTAGCGGATCACCTGCTCGCGCCCGCGCATGCAGAAGTCGACGTCGATATCCGGCATCGAGACGCGCTCGGGGTTCAGGAACCGCTCGAAGATGATGTCGTACTCGATCGGGTCGACATTGGTGATGTTCATGCCGTACGCGACCAGGCTGCCCGCCGAGCTGCCGCGCCCGGGACCGACCGGGATGCCGTTTCGCTTCGCGTAGTTGATGAAGTCGGCCACGATCAAGAAGTAGCCCGAGAACCCCATGTCCCGGATCACCTTCGTCTCGTGGCCGAGACGCTCGAGATAGGTCTTCTGGTCGCTCGTCTCGAAGGGCTGATCGGGCGCCATGCCGAGCTTCTCACGCAGCCCGGTCAGCGCCTGCTCCTCCATGACCTCGTCGAGGCTCTTGCCCGCCGGCACCTGGTAGTCGGGCATGTGGTACGTGCCCATCGGGATCTCGACCGCGCAGCGCTCGGCGATGACGAGGGTGTTCTCGACCGCCTCGGGATGATCATGAAAGATCTCGCGCATCTCGTCGCCATTGCGAACGTAGAAGCCGCTGCCATCGAACCGGAAGCGCTTCTCGTCGGAGAGGTTGGCAGCGGTGCCGATGCACAACAGCGCGTCGTGGTGTTCGTGATCATCGGCATCGAGATAGTGCGCGTCGTTCGTGGCCACGAGCGGGATCCGCATATCGTGGGCCATCTTGAATAGCTCTTCATTCACGACGTCCTGATCGTGGATGCCGTGACGTTGCACCTCGAGGTAGTAGCGATCGCCAAACAGATCGTGGAACTGCTCGGCGAGCTGCCAGGCGCGCTGGGTTTCACCGCGCACGATCGCCCGCGGCACGGGAGCCGAGAGGCAACCCGAGGTGGCGATGAGACCTTCGTGATGGTTCGAGAGCAGATCCCAGTCGACCCGGGGCTTGTAGTAGAAGCCCTCGAGGTACGCCTTCGAGACCAGATACATCAAGTTCTGGTAACCCTGCTCGTTCATCGCGAGCAGCAGCAGGTGGTTCATGGCATCGAAGCCCTGCTCGTCGCGTTCGCGCCGCTCGCGGTCGAACCGCGAGCCACCGGCGAAGTAGACCTCGCAGCCGATGATCGGCTTGACGTCGTTCGCGAGGGCCTTCTCGTAGAACTCGACCGAGCCGAAGAGATTGCCGTGGTCGGTCTGCGCGACCGCCGGCATGTTGCACGCCTTGGCCCGCTCGAAGAGCGGGTTGTGCTTGATGGCCCCGTCGAGCAGTGAGTACTGCGTATGCAGGTGGAGATGGACGAAGGGCTTCGGCACGCTAGACCGCCCCGGGCGCCGCAGCGCATCGACCAGACGGCCGCGACGGAGCGGCCTCGTTGTTCAGATTCGACATCGCGTCACACCCCCCGGCCAACGCTGGCACACCGTTTCGGCTCGGCGCGCTCGGGCGCCCTATTCCCACTCGATCGTCGCGGGCGGCTTCGACGAGATGTCGTAGACGACCCGGTTGATGCCCTTCACCTCGTTGATGATGCGATTCGAGATGCGGCCGAGCACCTCGTAGGGCACGTGCGCAAAATCGGCCGTCATTGCGTCGACCGAAGTGACGCATCGCACGGCGACGACGTTCTCGTACGTGCGCGCATCCCCCATGACCCCCACGCTCTGCACGGGCAGGAAGACCACGAGCGCCTGCCAGATCTCGTCGTAGAGTCCGGCTGCGCGGATCTCTTCGTTCATGATCGCGTCGGCCCGCCGCAGCGGCTCGAGCCGCTCGGGCGTGACCTCACCCATGATGCGAATGGCGAGGCCCGGCCCGGGGAAGGGATGCCGGGCCACGGCATGCTCGGGCAGCTCGAGCTCGCGGCCCAGGGCGCGCACCTCGTCCTTGAAGAGCTCGCGCAGCGGCTCGACCAGCTCGAGCTTCATGTCTTCGGGCAGACCGCCGACGTTGTGATGGCTCTTGATCGTGACCGAGGCCCCCTTGACCGAGACGCTCTCGATGACGTCGGGATAGAGCGTGCCCTGCACGAGGAACTTCGCATCGCCGACCTTCGCGGCTTCGTCCTCGAACACCTCGATGAACAGCGCGCCGATGATCTTGCGTTTCTCCTCCGGATCGGTGACGCCGGCGAGCTTGCCGAGAAAGAGCTCGCTCGCGTCGACCGTCACCAGGTCGATCCCGAGGCTCTCGCGGAACGTGGCCTCGACCTGCGCCCGCTCGTTCTCGCGCATCAGGCCGTGGTCGACGAAGATGCACGTCAGCTGGTCGCCCACCGCGCGGTGCACCAGCGCGGCCGCGACCGATGAATCGACGCCACCCGAGAGCCCGCACACGACCTGTCCGTCGCCGACCTGCGCCCGAATGTCGGCGATGGCCTCTTCGACGAAGGCCGCCATCGTCCAGTCACCGGCGCACCCGCAGATCCCACCGACGAAGTTCTCGAGCATGCGCCCGCCGCCCTCGGTGTGGACCACCTCGGGATGGAACTGCAGGCCCCAGAGATCGGCGCCCGAAGCGCGCACCGCCGCGAACGGTGAGTTGCCGCTGCTCGCGAGCACCTCGAAGCCGCTGGGCAGTTCGAGCACGCGGTCGCCGTGACTCATCCACACGACGTGGTCGGTGTCGGCCTCGAGGCCCGCGAAGAGCGGGTCGTCGCGCTCGATCTTCAGGTGGGCCCGCCCGTACTCGCGATCGTCGGCCGCCTCGACGTGGCCACCGAGCATGTGGACGAGCAGCTGCAGCCCGTAGCAGATGCCGAGCACCGGCAGCCCGAGCTCGAGCACGGCGGGATCGAGGCGCGGGGCGTCGTCGTCGGTCACGCTCGACGGGCCGCCCGAGAGCACGATCCCCGACGCGCCGAAGCGGCGCACGGACTCGACATCGAGGTCACCGGGGTGGATCTCGCAGTAGACGTGCTGCTCACGAATCCGGCGCGCGATCAGCTGCGTGAACTGAGAGCCGAAGTCGAGAATCAGGATGCGGGCGTGGCCAGCGGGGGGGCCTTGCTTCGAGGTCGTCATGGGGGGAAGCGTGCAACCTCCTGTGCACACGCGGCGCCGCGGGCGACGCCGGAGCACGGAACCAGGGACGAGATTGTAGGCGGGGGGACGCCGTCGCAGTGTATCGGATCGCGCCCCGACCCGGAAATCCGACACCCCTTCGATGCGGGGCGAGACGCCGTTCGAATCGACGCGGCCGTTCGGCGCGGGTGCGCGCTACTCCACGCGGCCTTTCGGCGCGGGTGCGCGCTACTCGACGCGGCCGCTTGGCGCGGGTGCGCGCTACTCGACGCGGTAGTTCGGCGCTTCCTTGGTCACGATCACGTCGTGCACGTGGCTCTCCTGGAGCCCGGCCGACGTGATGCGAACGAAGCGCGCTTTCGTCCGCAACTCGCCCAGGTTCGCCGCGCCGCAGTACCCCATGCCCGAACGCAGGCCGCCGTGCATCTGATGGACCGTCGTCGAGAGCGCACCTCGATACGGCACGCGGCCCTCGATCCCCTCAGGAACCAGCTTGGTCGCCTCGACGTTCGACTGGAAGTACCGGTCCTTGCTGCCCTCGGCCATCGCGCCGAGCGAGCCCATCCCGCGGTAGACCTTGTAGGAGCGCCCCTGGAAGAGCACGACCTCTCCGGGCGACTCGTCGGTGCCCGCGAAGAGCGAGCCGATCATCACGGTCGAAGCCCCGGCGGCGAGCGCCTTCACGACGTCGCCCGAGTACTTGATGCCGCCGTCGGCCACGACGGGCACGCCCGCCTGGGTCGCGGCCCGCACGGCTTCGCGGATCGCCGTGAACTGGGGCACGCCGACACCGGCGATCACGCGGGTGGTGCAGATCGAGCCCGGCCCGACGCCCACCTTGACCCCCTGCACCCCGGCCTTGATCAGCGCCTCGGCGCCCTCACCCGTCGCGACGTTGCCGCCCAGGATCGCCACCTGGGGGAACGTGCGCACGAGCTCGGTCACGGTTTCGAGCACCATCTTCGAGTGGCCGTGCGCGGTGTCGACGAAGATCGCGTCGACGCCGGCATCGACCAGCGCCTGGGCGCGCTCGAGCCGGTCGGGCCCGACGCCAACGGCCGCAGCGCAGCGCAGCCGGCCGAGGCCGTCCTTGCAGGCGTCCGGATATCGCTCGGTCTTCTCGATGTCCTTGATGGTGATGAGGCCGCAGAGGGTGTCGTCGTCGTCGACGACGAGCAGCTTCTCGATGCGGTGTCGATGGAGCAGCTCCTTCGCCTTCTCCATCGTCGTCCCGGGCTGGACCGTCACCAGGTTCTCGGTCGTCATGACACTCGAGATCTCGGCCGACTTGTCCTGCACGAAGCGCAGATCGCGGTTCGTGAGAATGCCCACCGCCTTGCCGTCGCGCGTGACGGGGAACCCCGAGATGCGGTAGCGCTCCATCAGCTCGAGGGCTTCGTCGATGCGTTGCTCGGGCCGCATCGTGATCGGATCGACGATCATGCCCGACTCGCTGCGCTTGACCTTGTCGACCTCGCCGGCCTGCTGCGCGACGGACATGTTCTTGTGCACGACCCCGATGCCGCCGTTCTGCGCCATGCAGATCGCGGTCTCGTGCTCGGTCACGGTGTCCATGGCGGCCGAGACGAGCGGCGCATTGAGCGCGATGTCCGGCGTCAGCTGCGTCCTCAGATCGACGTCGCTCGGCAGCACCTCGCTGGCACCGGGCTGCAGCAGGACATCGTCGAACGTGAGCCCCTCGAGGATGGGGGCTTCGTCGATGCGTTCATCAGGCATGTGTGGGGGAGGCTCCTGGCGGGGCCCGCGGCCGCCCTGGCGATGCGGCCTCTGGACGGTGCGCAGCAGGATACCGCGGCGACGCAACCGGTCAACCGAGGCAGCGATGTGCCGAGTGGGATGCCTGTGGGCGCAGGCGCGTGACGCGAAGTCGCAGCGATCGCCCCGAAGCCCGGCCCGCCGGAGCCCTCAGAGGGTCGCGTCTTCGAGCGACTCTCGGACGTCGTCCGCCAGCTGCTTGAAGAGCGCTTCGATCAGCCGACAGGCCGTCCGTGGGTAGTCGTCGGCCAGTCGCCGATAGCCCGAACGATCCAGCCGCGCGACACGACACGGCGCTTCGGCGTAGGCGGCCGCGCCCCGCTTCCCGAAGCAGACGAGTGAGATGCCGCCGAGAGTCGAGCCTGCGGGCAACTCTCCCAGCGCGTCCCCCCCGCGCAGCTCGAGTCGCACGCGCCCCTCGAGCACCAGCACGAGGTCTTCGCTCTCTTCGCCCTCGCTGAACAGGCGCCGACCCTGCGCCACCGTCTGCTCCTCGAGCAGCTCGGCCAGCGCATCGCGGTCATCGTCACCGAGTTCGGCGAGCAGATCGATCGACTTGAGATCGGCCGCGTTCACGCGATCCCCCTCGCGCGCACCGACTCGGCGGTCGCGCTCTGCTCGGTTCGCCCCGCCGCCGCGCTCACGGCATCACCCGCGCGAAGAGACTGCGCATCAGCGACGCCGGCGACTTGCCGCTCTCGACCGGCAGCAGGAACAGGCTCGCCTCGTCGAGGAGCGAGAGGTTCTCGCGCAACTCGTCCGGGGCGAGTCGCTCGTCCTTGCCAAGCAGCGCGACGTGGAACGTGCGGGCCCGCGGCCGGCGCTTGAGCGCTTCGGCAGCCGGCTCGACCCGAGCGGCCGCCTCGGCCAACGCGCCGGTCAGCAGGAACAGAGCGCCGAGCGCACCGTGGCCGGCGACGGGCCACAGCGGCGCCCAGGCCGCGCCCGAGGGCACGTGGACCAACTCGATCCCGAGCTCGTCGTCGACCGCGAGCCGGCCCAGCGTGACGATCTCGCTCGAAACATCGCGGCCCTCGAGGCTCGCCCGCGAGAGCTCGACCCCCGGCACGTTGGCGACCAGGCGTACGAACTCGGGCACGGCCTCGGGACTCGAGCCCAGCACCAAAAGCTTCGCGTCGGGCAGATCGCCGCCGCGCATCGCCGCCTCGAGCAGCCAGTCGCGCAGCCGGCGAGCCTGACTCTCGTTGAAGAGGCGGTCGAGGGGATGCGTGCGCTCCGGCTCCTTGGCCGGCGCCCGCTGCAGCTCGATGATGCCGCGCTCGCTCAGCGTGTGGAGCGTGCGCAGCACCTGGTAGTCGGGGAACACGCTGTGGTCGACGACGTCGCGCACGACCGTGTGATCCTCGAGCAGCAGCAGCACCTCCTGCGTCAGCGGGTGCACGATGTTCGGCAGATCGGCGCTCTTCACCGCGAGCTTCACCGGCGCATCGAGCGGCGGCAGCTGGAGCGAGAGCCGATCCCACTCCTCGAGCTGTCGCAGGCCCTCGACGAGCAGTCGGCGCGTGGGCGCGAGGATCGTCGGCGTCTCGGCGCGCGCGCCCGGCTCGAACCGGAAGCGACCGCTGCGCCAGCCCATCAGTCGGAACAGCGCCTTCTCCCCGTCGACGCGACCGACCTCGGCCTGGAGCACCTCGCCGTCGCGAATCAGCAGGCGTGCACGGTGGCGGCGCTCGTGGTCGTCGGTGCGGTCGAGGAAGAGCGCGCCGTTGCGGCGCTGCATCATGAAGCTCTGCAGCAGATCGGCCAGGGAGAGCTGCTCGAGCGCGCCCTCTGTCACCTCGCCCGACGGACCCGCCTCTTCGAGCAGCTCGAGCCGCCGTTGATGGACGAACATCTCGGTCACGGCCTCGGCGATCTCGTGCGGCGTGCGAGTCGGCTCGATCGTACGGTCGCCTACGCCGAGCAAGGCGCGCTGACTCTCGGGCTCGCCGATCAGCAGGAAGCGCGCGGTGCGCGTGCGCGGGTTGGCGCGCATGATCTCGGCGAGCTTGAACGCATCGACCAGCGGCAGGTCGATCTCGGCCACGACGAGGTCGGGCTTGGTCGCGAGTGCGATCTCGAGGGCCTGGGCGCCGTGCGCGGCGATCTTCCATTCGTAGCCCGCGAGCTCGCACTCGGCCGCCACCCGCTGGGCACGCCCGGCGTTGCCATCGGCGACGAGGACGAGGCGCGGCGCCTCCAGCTCCATGGTGTCCGTCGAGTCTTCGCCCTGGGTCGGCATGAGCCGCTCCTACACGCCGAGCGGGATACCGAGATCCCGCTGAAGCTGGAAGACCAGGTGCTCGACGAGGTGCCGATCCGCGGTGTGGCGGATCGCGGCGCTTTGCCCGGCCTGCACATCCGAGACGAGCGCATACGCCGGACCGTCGCCGTAGTGCAGGACGAACGCGCGGTCGGTCTCGAGCCGTCCGGGCGTCACCCACGTGAGCGGCAGATCCCAGTCGGCGCCGTGATCCTTCTCGCCGACCAGCACGAGCTCCGAGCGCACCTCCTGGCCATCGAGGTGCTGCAGCCCGGCGTGCACCGCGGGCATCAGCCCCTCGCCGGGCGACAGGAAGACGAGGCCGCGGTCGCGCGGTCGACGCGCGATCTCTTCGAGCAGAAAGCGGGTGATCCGCGGGCCCGACGCGAGCGGCAGCTTCTCGCCCTCGCGCACGACGAGGTCGAGCGCGGCGGCGAGCGGGCGACCGTCACCCGGATCGGACACGACACGGCTCTCCCGCCCCTCGGCCAGGCGTTCTTCGAGGGTGCGATCGAGGGCGTCGAGCTGGGTGCCGTCGGTCGGATACGTGGCGGTCGCGAGCACGAGCCGCGGCGCTTCGCCGCCGCCCGCGCGGCTCAGCATCTCGCTCTCGTCGACGACCTCGCGGACGCGCTGCTTGAGCACCGCCGCCCCGAGCCCATCGGTCTCGGGCAACAGGATCGCGGTGCGATCGATGTCGAGGGTCGCGAGCAGATCGGTCGAGCGCAGGGCGCTACCGACCGACTGCGCCAGCTCGGCGAGCCAGGCCGAGAAGTCGGTCTCGCTCTGCGAACGACGCGCCTCGGCAAGGCCGTCGAGCTGCACGTGGATCATCGAGAAGCGGTGGCCGAAGCGGCCAGCCTTCTGGATCTCGTTGCGGACCACGTCCTCGAAGTAGGCCCGCGTGTAGGCCCGGGTCGTTGGGTCGCGGAAAGAACGGCGCTCGAGGCCGTGGAATCGCAGGGCGTTCTCGAGGGCCTGGCTGCCGAAGTCGACGAACTTCTCGGCGGCGGCGCGGTCGCGGTCGTTGAACGACGCACCGTCGAGCTTGTCGGAGAGTCGCGCCAGCCCGAGGATCTCCGCGCCCCGGCGCAGCGGCACGTAGAGCGCCTCGTGCACATGGCCGCCGTGCTCGACGGGCGCCACGAACGAGCGCTCGCCGTCGGCGATGGGTCGGTGCACCTGCACGAGCTCGTTCGCCTCGAGCTGCTCGGCTTCCTCCTCGACCCGAATCAAGCCGCGGGCCGCCGCGAGGCCGAGCGCGCGGGCGCCCTGGTCTCGGGCGATCCAGAGCACGCCGCTCTGGGCGCGGGTCTCGAGGCAGAGCCCTTCGATGAGACGCTCGGCCAACGGCTCGAGGCTGAGCGTCGAAAATAGAGCCGTGGCGCGCTCATAGAGCGAGAGCACGCTCATGTACTCGAGGTTCTCGGCCATCAGCCGCTCGTGCTCATCGCGCAGCCGGCGGCGCTGCAGGATCTTCTCGAGGCTGCGCACGAGCGTCGGACGCTCGAACGGCTTCAGGATGTAGTCGGTCGCCCCCTGCTTCATCGCCTCGACCGCGGTCTTGACGTCGACCACGCCCGTGACCATCACGATCTCCTGGTCGGGGATGCGCTCCTTGATCCGGGCGACCAGCTCGCTGCCGTCGATGCCCGGCATCACGAGGTCGGTCAGCACGATGTCGAAGTCTTCACGCTCGAGGATGTGGAGGGCTTCTTCGCCACTCGAGGCCGTCTGGACCTCGTAGCCCTCCTCGCAGAGGAGCCCCTCGATCAGCTCGCGGAAGTAGCGCTGATCGTCGACGGCGAGTACGCGCGCTTTCGGCATCGATCCCCTCGCGCGGCGGACCGGGCCCGCGCGGCGCGGGGTCGGTCAGCCGATCACACGGAGGGGATCATTCGGCGTGTCCGGGCGGCCACCCCTCCACCCGGTCTCATCGGCGGGACGGGGCGCCCACTTCACTCGCCCGCCGGCGATTTCGCTCGATTCGCCCGGGGCTTCAGCTGCTTCGTCGCGCACGGCTGCAGCCGCGCCCAGCGGCGCGCCAATCAGGCTGTGGGGCGTCGCCTCCACCACGTCGACGTCGACCATCGCGCCCGGCTCGACGCCCGCAGTGAAGACCGATCCGGTCGGCGGAGACAGATTCACGACCCGGTGGTGGGGATCGCGGCCCATCACCTGCCCGGCCCCCCGCCGGCTGTCGCCCTCCACCAGAATGCGCGTGGTGCTGCCGACGCGGCTGCGGTGGTAGGCCAGGGTCTGCTCCCGCTGCAGCGATTGCAGGGCCATCAGACGCCGCTGAGCCTCTTCGCCGGGCACCTCGCCCCCGAGCTCCGCCGCCCGGGTCCCGGGCCGCGGCGAGTACTTGAAGCTGAAGCTGTCGACGAAGCCGGCCTGGCGGATCAGTTCGAGCGTCTCCTCGAATTCGGCCTCGGTCTCGGTCGGGAAGCCGACGATCAGATCGCTGCTGACCGTGAGCCCGGGCCGCGACGCCTTGAGGCCCGCGACGATCTCGAGATAGCGTGCTCGGCCGTACCGTCGGTGCATGGCCTCGAGGACCCGGTCGGAGCCGCTCTGGACCGGCAGGTGCACGTGGGGGCAGAGCTTCTCGAGCTCGCCGTGGGCGGCGATCAGGTCGTCGTCGAAGAAGAGCGGGTGCGGGCTCGTGTAGCGAATGCGCTCGAGCCCCGGGATCGCGTCGAGCGCCCGCAACAGATCGGCAAACGGCATCGTGCCCTTCTCGGCCGCCTTGCCCCGCCGCACGTCGTGGCGCCCGTAGGCGTTCACGGTCTGGCCCAGCAGCGTGATCTCGCGGATGCCCGCAGCGGCGAGCTGGCGGGCCTCGGCGAGGATGGCCTCGGCCGGCCGGCTGATCTCGCGCCCCCGCGTCGTCGGCACGATGCAGAAGCTGCAGAACATGTCGCAGCCTTCCATGATCGTGACGTACGCCTTGCCCCCGGCACGCGGCGCGCGCTCGGCGTGGGGAGCAGGCAGATCGAATCGGTCGACGTCGCTCGTCTCCCGGGTGTCGGCGGCGCGGTCGCCGGCCAGCGCGGCGTCGACCATTGCCGGGACGTGGCGCACGTTGTGCGTGCCGAACACGAAGTCGAGGTGCGAGAATCGCGCGAGCAGGCCGTCGCCGACCTGCTGGGCGACGCACCCCCCGACCCCGAGCGCGCGCCCCGGGCGCGCACCGCGCCAGTCCCGCAGCTTGCCCAGGTCGCTGTAGAGCTGATTCTCGGCTTTGTCGCGAATCGAACAGGTGTTGATGATCAGCACGTCGGCCTCGGCCTCGACCTCGGCCGGCCGCAGCCCCGCGTGGAAGAGCAGATTCTCGATCTTCTCCGAGTCGTGGACGTTCATCTGGCACCCGTAGGTGCGGATATGGAAGCTGCGGGAATCGCTCACGTTTCGAGGCTCGATCGTCATCCGTTCGGCGGGCGCGCAGAACCTAGTCGAAGGCGGCGGCCCGACCAAATCGGCAGCCGTCGATCGGAAGCACCCGGAAAAGCGCAGGAAACGAACGAAACTCCCCGGCTATTGTCTCGTTTTTTCGAGGGTTTTTCGGGTGCGGGATTCGCTCCGAAAATCAAATCGTGATTGACATCGGAGGCCAGCCAGCCATAATCATTCAAGGTCGTGACCGCGACCACAGACTGAGGAAGCAAAGGGTTTCGGAGCGGCGGTGGATTGGTCATTTCTCTCGGAAATGTCCAACCTCTCACCCCCCATTAAAGAGTCCACCGCCCTCCCCCTTTGACGCCCCGTCGGTTCGCCGGCGGGGCGTTCTTCTTTCGGGCGCAAGACTGTTCGTCGCAAACCTCATGCGTTTCATTGCGCTTCGATATCTTCGCGGCATGCATCGACGCTTCGAGGACGACCCGAGATGATGCGTCGTGCGGGCCTGGTCGTCGCCGCCCTCCTCGTGGCTGCGTTGGTGCTCGTCGCGGTCTCCGCGCGCGCCCCGTATGAGATCCCGGCCCGCCGGTTCGTCGAGCCGACGAGCGACTTCGTCGCGACCGTGCCGACCCGCGAAGACGATGCGCGTCGCGTCGTGGTGCTGATCTTCGACGGGCTCTCGCCGGCGGCCGTGCGTGCAGCACCCACGCCGCACCTCGACCGGATGGCCGCAGAAGGCGCATCGACCCTCGCTCTGCGCCCCGAGTTTCCCACGCTCTCGCTTCCGAACCACTTCGTCCTCGGCACCGGATGCCGGCCCGAGCATCACGGCATCGTCTCGAATCACTTCGACGATCCGGAGCGCGGCATCTACAACGCCAAGGGCGACGCCGACTGGCTCGTGGAGTGCGAGCTGATCCACGAGGTGGCCGAAGCCCAGGGCGTGCGCAGCGCTGCGCTCGGCACCGTGGGCAACTCGTCGACGCGTCGCGGACGGCTGGCCACGATCGCCGAGCCGTTTCGCGAGCCGCCGCCGACCGCCAGCGAACAGATCGATCGCGTGCTCGAGCTGTTCGAGACACACCCCGAGCTCGGGCTGATCACCGCGTACGTCACCGAGCCCGATTCAACGGGGCACGCCTTCGGCCCCGACGCCCCCGAGACGCTCGCCGTGACGGCCGAGGTCGACGCTCAGATCGGCCGGGTGCTGGGAGCGATCGACGCCGGGGCGTTCGGCGAATCGGTCACACTGATCGTGACCACCGACCACGGCATGGTCGACGCGGTGAACACGATGCTCAACTGGCACGCGATCCTGCGCGAAGCCGGTGTCGACGGACAGGCCATGGGAGCGGGGGTCGTCGCCCACGTCTACCTCGATCGCCCGGATGAACGCCCGGAGGCACGCGCGGCGCTCTCGAACGGCCGATTCTTCGACGTCATCGATCCAGCCGACCCGCCGCCCGGCGTCCACGTCGGGGCGTCCGCCCGATCGGGCGACTTGATCCTCGTCGCCCACCCCGGCTACTGGGGCGCCGACCTCGCCCACGTGCCCTGGTATCTGCGCTGGCTCGGTCGCTTCGGCAGCGAGACGCTCGAGGTCGAACGCGCCCGCGGCATGCACGGCTACCCGGTCGAGGCCGATGCCGGCGTGAACGCCGTGTTCTTTGCGTGGGGCGAAGCCGTGCCCGCTGGCGTCGAGCTGAGCGGGATGGAGAGCGTCGACGTGCACCCGACGGTGGCCGCGCTGCTCGGCATCGAGCCCGGCGACCCTGTGGATGGTCAGGCGCACCCACGGCTCGGTGGAGGCGACTCGGGGGCGCGCTCCGGCCCCTAGGGCCCCGCCCCGGGCGCACCGTCGGGCGCCGCCAGCAGCCCGTCGACGTACAGGTCGATCGCGTCATCCGATACGTGCGCGCCGCCCGGACGCGGGATGCCCGGCGTCGCCGTGTGGGGCGACGGCGCCAGCCCGAACCACACCTCGCCGAGCACGCTTGCGATCACTTCTCCCGCGAGCACGTTGCCCTCGGCGTCCCAGTGGGTGTTGCGGCGGTGATAGAGCGGCGCGCCCGTCGCCGCGTGGCGCCGCTGGAACGCAGCTGTGATGTCGAAGAAAGGCACACCGACCGCGATCCGTGAGGCGATCCGCGCGATCACGCGCTGCGGTAAGAAGACGTCGTAGCGCCCCGCATCGAGCGCACTCTGCTCGACCACCCAGTCGAAGACCTCGGGGCGCACCTGGACCTCGCTCGGCCCCAGCGCCACGGCGACCCCCTTGCCGGCTTGCTTCAACTCGACCGCACGGCGCAGCAGCCGCACGACCTCGTCGTAGCCCTCGCGCATCGGTTCCAGCTGATCCACGTCGAAGTTCAGCATCTGGGCCGTCAGCGTCTGCCGAAACGTGCGCTCGTCGAGATTGCTCGCGGCCGCGAGGTTGAAGCCGGGCGGCGGCGGGGTCGGCGGCTCGGCGCGCCACAGCGCGTAGAGGTGGTCGAGCATGCGCAGGGGAAAGCGATGCGGGATGCGACGCAATCGCCCATCGACGATCGAGCGGTCGTGCTCGCCAAAGCCGTAGATCGGCCGCCAGTCGCGCGTTCGGTCATAGAACGGCGCGTCGATCATGTCGTTCCCGAGGTAGACGTGGAACAGCACCGCATCGTATTCGAAGATCTCGGCCCAGTAGCGGGACGCCGCGACGTAGTCGCGCGGCGACGTCGCGGGCTCGGCGAGGTTGATGACGCGGACGTCGAGATCGGGGCGCGCGCGGGCGAGCTCACGCTCGACGATGCCGGCGTAGGAGCGATCGGGCTGCATGATGCTGTAGCCGAACGAGTCACCGAAGCTCAGGACGCGAAACTCACCCGGAGCCTTGCTCCGTTCGACGACGCCCTCGTTGTAGTTGAGCGCGCCGAGGTCGATGGCGCCAACGTCACCGGGCTCGGGCATGCGCGCGAGCAGGTGAATGCGTTCGTAGAGCCGGAAGGCCGCATCGGCCAGCGCGAGCGAAACGCCCAGCGAGACGAGCAGCACCGCGATGCGCAGGGCCCCCAGACGAAGGCGGTGCACGCCGTCGCTCCTGGGTCTAGAGGACGATCTGGTCGACGATGCGCGAGAGCTGCCGCAGGTTGCGGCACTCTTCGACGATGTCGCAGTACGGCATGTAGCGATCCATCACGCTGTCGCCGAAGCCCCAGGCCGACGGGCTCTCGGGGTTCAGCCAGACGACGTTCTTGGCCTTGTTGTGGATGTCGCGGAGACACCAGGCCTTCGGATCGTTGTAGTTGTTGCGCGCGTCACCGAGGATCAGCACGGTCGTCTTGTTGTCGACCATCGACAGGTGGTCCTTCCAGAAGTCATGGAAGGCCTTACCGAAGTTCGAGCGGGTGTAGACGTTGATGACGTCGCCGCCGTCGAGCGCCTTCTCGATGGCGGTGTTGACGTCGCCGTCCTTGAAGACCGGCGTGACGTCGCCCAGGTCGCTCACGAAGACGTACGACTGAATCTTGTTGAACGCCTCCTGCAGCCCGTACATGAACTGCAGCATGAAGCGGGAGACGTTCGCGACAGACGAACTCACGTCGCACATGATGATCAGCTTCGGACGATCCTTGCGGCGGTGCTTGTAGACCACCTCGAACGGGATCCCGCCGTGCGCCATGTTGCGGCGCAGCGTGTTGTGCAGATCGAGCTTGCCGCGCTTGATCCGCTTCTTGCGAATCGAGAGCACGTTCTTGATGCGCTGGGCGAGCCGATTCACCACCTCGCGCATGCGCGCGATCTCGTCCTCGGTCAGGTGGTAGAAGCTCTTCTCCTGGAGCATCTCCTTGCGGAACTTCTCCATGTAGTCATGGTTCCGCGTCTGCAGCTCCTGCTCGACGAAGTTCTTGACGGTCTTGCGCATGAGCTCCTGCAGCTTCTGCATGAGCTTGCGCATGCCCTCCTGATCCTCCTCCGACATGCCCATGCCGGCGGCGCGTTCGGTGAGCGACTCGAGCTCGCCCATGGCGCCTTCCATGTCGAGCTGCTCCTGCGTGCGCCGGCTGAAGAAGCCGACCTGGAGCATGTTCTCGATGCGGTCGATGCCGGCGTCCTGGGCGGCGTCCCGAATCAGGTTCTCGAGCTGCGAGAGATCCTGAGTCAGCAGAGCCTTGGCGAGCTCGCTGAGATCCATCTCGCCATCCATCTGCTGCATCATCTCGGCGAGCTGCTGCAGCAGCTGGTCGAGATCGATCCCCTCGGCGCCCATCTGCTCGCCGAGATCGCCGAACTGATCGCGCAGATTGTCGTAGAAGCCCGAGAAGAAGAGCTCGAAGAGCTCGTCGAACGTCGGGATCTCGTCGCCGCGCTTGACCATCGTCGTGCGCAAGGCGTCCTTGAACAGCGCTCGATCGTCGATCGAGAGCTCTTCGAGGGCCAGGAAAGCGTCGAGCCCCTCGGCGACGGAGACACGCACCCCGCTCTTTCGAAGGAGGTTCGTGAACTCGATGACCTTCTGCTGCATGGTCAGTGGAGGATCCCCTTCTTCGCGGGCTCGGCGGGCTTCGCGGGCTCTTCGGCCGCCTCGGGCGCGTCGGCCTTCGGTGCCTTCTTCTCGATCAGCTTCGAGAGCTCGTTCTGGGTCTTCTGAATGTCGCCCTCGTACTTGAGGATGACGTTCAGCGTGTCCTTCACGTCGTCCTCGGCGAGATCGTCGACGTTGAGGGCCATCAGCGCGCGCGCCCAGTCGAGCGTCTCCGAAATCGACGGCACCTTCTTCAGGTCGAGACCGCGGATCTTGTTCATCAGACCCACGACATCCTCGGCCAGCGCCCGGGCGATGTTCGGCACCTTCGTGTCGAGGATCTTCACCTCGAGCTCTTCGCTCGGGTAGTCGATCCAGAGATGCAGGCAGCGGCGCTTCAGGGCGTCGCTCATCTCACGCGCGTCGTTCGACGTCAGGAACACCAGCGGCTGGCTCTTGGCCTGGATCGTGCCGATCTCGGGGATCGTCACCTGGAAGTCGGAGAGCACCTCGAGCAGGAACGCCTCGAACTCGGGGTCGCTCTTGTCGACCTCGTCGATCAGCAGGAGCGTCGGCACCTCGCTCGTGATCGCCTGCATCAGCGGGCGCGGCACGATGAAGCGCGACGAGAAGAAGACCGAGTCTTCCTTGCCCACCCGCTCGGCCGCGTCGGCCAGGGTCTGGCTGTCGCTGATCGTCTCGCTGACCTTGTCCTTGAGGATCTGGGTGTAGAGCAGCTGCTTCGAATACTCCCACTCGTACAGCGCCTTCGCCTCGTCGAGGCCCTCGTAGCACTGCAGCCGGATCATCTCGCGGCGCAGTGCCGTCGAGACGGCCTTGGCGAGCTCGGTCTTGCCCACGCCGGCGGGCCCCTCGACGAGCACGGGCTTGCCGAGCTGCTGGGCGAGGAAGACCACGGTGGCGATCTGCTTGTCGCAGATGTAGTCCTGGTCTTTCAGCTGATTGATGACGTCATCGACGGAGTCGAACACTGCTCTACCTCTCCCTGTCTCTCGCTCGACCGACCCGGGTCACCCGGCACCACATCAGGGCACTCAGCCCATCAGGTGCAGGACGTGACCGAGCTTCTCCTTCTTCGTGCGGAGATAGGTCATGTTGTTCTCGTTGGGCTGCACCTCGAGCGGCACCCGCTCGACGATCTTGATGCCGTAGCCCTCGATCCCGGCGCGCTTCACCGGGTTGTTCGTGATCAGGCGAATCTGTCGGGCGCCGAGGTCCGAGAGGATCTGGCTGCCGACGCCGTAGTCGCGCTGATCCGGCGCGAAGCCCAGCTTGACGTTGGCCTCGACGGTGTCGAGCCCCTCGTCTTGCAGCGCATACGCGCGAATCTTGTTCTTGAGGCCGATGCCCCGGCCTTCCTGGCGCATGTAGAGCACGATGCCCGTGCCCTCTTCGTCGATCATGCGCATGGACGACTCGAGCTGCTCGCCGCAGTCGCATCGCATCGAGCCGAAGGCGTCGCCGGTGAGACACTCGCTGTGCACGCGCACGAGGACCGGCTCGTCCGGGTCGATCTCGCCCTTCACCATCGCCATGTGATCGACGTGGTCGATGTCATTCGTGTAGACGATGCAGTGGAAGTCGCCGCCGGCCCGTGTCGGCATCTTCGACTTGGCCGCGCGGTGCACCAGCTCCTCGTTGCGCAAGCGATACTGAATGAGATCCTTGATCGTCACGATCTTGAGGCCGTGCTCGCGGCCGAATTCGACCAGGTCGGGCATGCGGGCCATCGTGCCGTCGTCGTTCATGATCTCGCAGATCACTGCGGACGAGGAATGGCCGGCGAGGCGCGCGAGGTCGACGCTGCCCTCGGTCTGGCCGACGCGGCGCAGCACGCCGCCCTCGCGGGCGCGCAGCGGGAACACGTGGCCGGGGCGGACGATGTCGGTCGGCTTGGCGTCGGGCTGGATCGCGACCTGGATCGTATGGGCCCGGTCCGCCGCCGAGATGCCCGTGGTCACGCCCTCGCGGGCCTCGATCGAGATCGTGAACGCGGTGCCGAAGCCCGAGTTGTTCTCGTAGTCGGGCACCATCATTTCGAGGTTCAGCTGTCTGAGCTGCGACTCGCTCATCGGCAGGCAGATCAGGCCGCGACCGAACTTTGCCATGAAGTTGACGTCCTCGGCGCGACACAGATCCGCCGCCATGCAGAGGTCGCCCTCGTTCTCGCGATCCTCATCGTCGACGAGGATGACCATCTTGCCGTCGCGGACATCGGCGATCGCCTCTTCGATCGAAGAGAGCGCCGAGCCGGGGGTCCCGGCCTGGCCGCGCAGATCCGCCGGGGCGTCGGCGCCCGGTTCGGGCTGGGATGCGGACTCTTGCGAGGACTGTTCGTCGGACATAGGGGGTCGAACCTCCCGTACGGACCGTGGCACGGTTCCGGCGGGCGCGCTGCGTGACCGAAACACCCTCGACCGATCCTGCCTCGCCGCTTCGCTCGTCTGCGTCGGCTCAGTCGGCCCTCGGCGTCTCCGGGGATCGCCGGCACCTTGCGATGCCGGAGGCCGGACCGAGTGGCGCGCTGGCCTCGATCGACGCTCGAATCCGCACTCGCCGGCGTCGGCCGAGGAGAACGCGTGGGCCAGGATCGATCGTTGGTCGCGCCGATGCCTGTCGGCGCTCGGGCACGATAGGAAGGGTTGATTGCAGTGTCAATCTGACGCGACGGCCCCGAACCGCCCGATCTGGCGACGATTTCACCGACGCCGGGTCACGAGCAGCAGGAGCGCCTCAGGTGCGCCGAAGCGCTGAGCAGCCCCATGGGGCGGGCCGGTCGGGGTCGTCTGGCGGGCTCGGCGCGAGAGGCGCCCGGTGTTGCTCTTGCCGGGTCAGCGCGAGACGCGCCCGGAGTCGCTCAGGCGGGGGTCGGCGCGAGAGGCGCGCGGGGTGTCGCTCAGGCGGGCGAGAAGTTCGTGAAGATGCCTTCGAGGAAGTCCTTCTCGGACACCTGGAACTTGCGGGCAAAGTCGTGCTTCTCGTCGAGCGAGCGATAGAGCGCCCGCATCAGCTCGCGGAACGTCTCCTGAATGCCCTCGCCCCGGGTCGCGATCGCGGGGAAGGTCGGAATGTCCCCCCACTGCTCCTTGATCTCCTTCAAGGGCTTCACGTCGGGGAAGTCGCGCTTGTTGAACTGCACGACTTTGGGCAGCGACTCGAAGTCGATCCCGTTCGCCTTGAGGTTCGCCTCCATGTCGCGCCAGCTGTACGCGTTGGCGCTCGCGCTCGAGCGCTGACTGTCGGCGACGAAGACGACGGCGTCGGCGCCGGCCAGTACGACCTTGCGCGTCGACTTGTGCATCACCTGGCCGGGCACCGTGAACAGCTTCATCTTCACGCTGAATCCGCCCGAGGTGGAAAATTCCACGGGCAGGAAATCGAAGTAGAGGGTGCGGTCGTCCTTCGTGTCCAGCGTCAGCATCTTGGTGCGGGCCGACGGTGACATCTGCTCGTGCAGCTGCTGCAGATTCGTCGTCTTGCCGGAGAGCGCCGGGCCGTAGTACACGACCTTCAGCGTGATCTCCTTGGACGACATGTTGATCTGGACCATGGTCTCGTGCTCCGCACGCGCTGGCACACCGGCCGAGTCGCCGCGGCTCCTCCCCGGGGTTCATCGGACGACCGCGTCGAAACATGTAGGTCGAGCGGGATTCGACGGGCGGTTTTCACACGGATGATCGCTGGCCGGGCCACGAAGCCGCGCGGCCCGAGCGGGGCAGGCGCTAGCCCTTCAGGAAGCGCGTGAGCAGCGACCGGGCGGCCGCCGCCGGCGTCGTCTTCTGGTCGGCGACCTCGGCTTCGAGGTGCGGCAGATCGCGGGCCACATTCGAATCCTGTCGGAACGCGTTCTGAAGGCCCTCTTCGACGAGGCTCCACATCCAGGCCCGCGCCTGGCGCCGCCGCTTCTCGGCCAGCTCGCCGCTCTCGCTCAGCGCAGCGTGGTGCTCCTCGACGGCGGCCCAGAGCTCGGCGATGCCGGTGCCCTCGAGGGCGCTCGCCGCCAGCGCACGGGGCTGCCACGCCTCGGACCCCGGCCGAATCAGGTGCAGCGCGCCCTGGTAGTCGAGGCGGGTGCGCTCGGCGACCTCGGCGGTCGGGCCATCGGCTTTGTTCACCACGAGCACGTCGGCGAGCTCGATCACACCCTTCTTGATCCCCTGCAGCTCGTCTCCACCGGCCGGCAGCAAGAGAACGGCGAAGAAGTCGACCATCGAGGCCACGCTCACCTCGCTCTGTCCGATGCCCACCGTCTCGATCAACACCACGTCGTAGCCCGCCGCCTCACAGAGCAGCATCACCTCGCGCGTGCGATGGGCGACGCCCCCGAGCGACCCACCCGACGGCGACGGTCGAATGAAGGCCTCGCTTCGGGTCGCGAGCTTCTCCATGCGCGTCTTGTCACCGAGGATACTGCCGCCGGTCACGGGGCTCGACGGGTCGACCGCAAGCACCGCCACCTTGAGGCCCGCGTCGACGAGAGACAGGCCGAGTGCTTCGATGAACGTGCTCTTGCCGGCGCCCGGCGGTCCGGTCACGCCGACACGAATCGCGCCGCCGGTCTCGGGCACGAGGCACTCGAGGATCTGCTGGCCGAACTCGGCCTGATCGGGACGCGTGCTCTCGATCAGAGTGATCGCGCGCGCCATCGCTCGGCGATCGCCGGAGCGGATCGCGTCGCGATACCCCTCCGGCGAGTCGAAGCCCCGCCCGCGCGATCCCGGCTCGTTCGAGCCAGGCCGGCTGCTCACTTGCGCTGATCCCGCAGCACCGCCAGCACCTCGGCGGCCGCCTTCGGGATCGGCGTGCCGGGGCCGAAGATCGCCGACGCGCCCGACTCCCGCAGGTATTCGTAGTCCTGCGGCGGAATCACGCCGCCGACCACGACGAGGATGTCGGAGGCGCCCGCTTCGCGCAGCTGCTCGACGAGCAGCGGCACGAGCGTCTTGTGGCCGGCCGCCTGGCTCGACACGCCGATGACGTGCACGTCGTTGTCGATGGCCATCCGCGCGGCCTCTTCGGGCGTCTGGAACAGCGGCCCGACGTCGACGTCGAAACCGATGTCGGCGAACGCGGTCGAGATGATCTTCATGCCGCGGTCGTGGCCATCCTGACCGAGCTTCACGACCAGCATGCGCGGCCGCCGCCCCTCTTCGTCGGCGAACTTCGCCACGTCGGCACAGACCTCGTCGTACTCGTCGTTGCCCCGCTCCACCGACCCGTACACCCCCGACACGCTCTGCACGCTCGCGGCGTAGCGCGTGTACACCTTCTCGAGCGCATCGCTGATCTCGCCGATGGTGGCCCGCGCCCGGGCGGCGTCGACCGCGGCCTCGAGCAGGTTGCCCTCGCCGCTCTCGGCGAGCTCGGTGAGATGCGACAGCGCCTTCTCGACGGCCGCCGAGTCGCGGCTCGCGCGAATCTGCTCGAGCCTCGCGACCTGCGCCTCGCGCACCGCCGTGTTGTCGATGTCGCGGACGTCGATCTCGGGCTCTTCGTCGAGGACGTACTTGTTCACGCCGACGATCACGTCGTCGCCCAGGTCGATGCGGGCCTGGCGGCGTGTCGCCGCCTCCTCGATCCGCAGCTTCGGCATGCCGTTCACGATCGCCTTGGTCATCCCGCCGAGCTCCTCGACCTCGGCAATGATCTTGCGGGCGCGGTCGGCGACCTCGTGCGTGAGCGACTCCATGAAGTACGAGCCCGCCCACGGGTCGACGACGGCGGGAATGCCGGACTCCTCCTGCAAGATCAGCTGCGTGTTGCGCGCCGTGCGCGCCGCCGCATCGGTCGGCAGCGAGACCGCCTCGTCGTAGCCGTTGGTGTGCAGGCTCTGCGTTCCGCCGAACACCGCGGCCATTGCCTCGACGGTCGTCCGAACGACGTTGTTCATCGGATCCTGTTCGGTCAGCGAAGCGCCCGAGGTCTGACAGTGCGTCCGCAGCATCGACGAGCGCGGGTTCTTCGGCTCGAACTGCGCCATGAGCTCGGCCCACAGCATGCGCGCTGCGCGCATCTTGGCGATCTCGAGATAGAAGTTCATCCCGATCGCCCAGAAGAACGAGAGCCGCCCGGCGAAGGCGTCGACGTCGAGGCCCTTCGACAGGGCCGCGCGCACGTACTCGACCCCGTCGGCCAGCGTGAAGGCCAGCTCGAGCGTGGTGTCGGCACCGGCCTCCTGCATGTGGTAGCCCGAGATCGAGATCGAGTTGAACTTCGGCATCTTCTTCGCCGTGAACTCGATGATGTCGGCCACGATGCGCATCGAGGGCTCGGGCGGATAGATGTAGGTGTTGCGGACCATGAACTCCTTGAGGATGTCGTTCTGAATCGTGCCCGCGAGCTGCTCAGAGGGCACCCCCTGCTCCTCGCCGGCCACCACGAAGCACGCGAGGATCGGCAGGACGGCGCCGTTCATGGTCATCGACACGGTCACGTCACTCAGCGGGATGCCGTCGAAGAGGATCTTCATATCCTCGACGCTGTCGATCGCCACGCCCGCCTTGCCGACGTCGCCGGTCACTCGCTCGTGATCCGAGTCGTAGCCGCGGTGGGTGGCGAGATCGAACGCCACCGACAGGCCCTGCTGGCCGGCGGCGAGGTTTGCCTTGTAGAAGGCGTTCGACTCCTCCGCCGTCGAGAAGCCGGCGTACTGGCGAACGGTCCACGGGCGATTCGAGTACATCGTCGCGCGGGGGCCGCGCAGATAGGGCGCGACGCCGGGCAGCGTGTCGAGGTGCGGCAGCCCCTCGAGATCGGCCGCCGTGTACAGCGGCTTGACGGCGATGCCTTCCGGGCTCTCCCAGAAGAGGTCGTCGACGTCCTTGCCGCGCAGCTCCTTCGCCGCGAGATCTCGCCACTTGCCGAGATCGGCGCCGTCGTTCTTCCCAGCCATGTCGTGCTCCGTTCTTCTCGTTTTGCTCTTGCTCTACCTGTCTCGATCGAGCGACGTCGAGCGGGCGCGCAGTCTAGCAGGGCCCGCGGGGCCCGACTCGCAGCGCGACGCCGTGTGGCATCCGATGCCTACATCGAGCGTCGGTAGCGTCCGCCCACTTCGAACAGCGCCTCGCTGATCTGGCCGAGGCTGGCGACCTTCACGGTCTCGAGCAGCTCCTCGAAGACATTGCCGCCTGCCCGTGCGACGTCCTGCAGCCGAGCGAGCGCCGCGGTGGCTTCCTCGCTCCAGTACGTGTGATGCGCCGCCAGCGACGAGAGTCGCTCCTGCTTCTCGTCGTCGGTCGAACGCATCAGCTCGACCTCGACTTCGTCGGCGGCTTCACCCTCACCATCCGCGATGAACGTGTTGACGCCGATGATCGGCAGCTCGCCCGAGTGCTTCAGCGACTCATAGTGGAGGCTCTCCTCCTGGATCTTGCTGCGCTGATAGAGCGTCTCCATGGCCCCGAGCACGCCGCCTCGCTCAGCGAGTCGCTCGAACTCGGTGAGGACCGCCTCCTCGACCAGGTCGGTCAACTCGTCGATCAGATAGGCGCCCTGGATCGGGTTCTCGTTCTTGGCCGCACCGAGCTCGCGATTGATGATCAGCTGGATCGCCAGCGCCCGGCGCACCGACTCCTCGGTCGGGGTCGTGACGGCCTCGTCGTAGGCGTTCGTGTGCAGGCTGTTGCAGTTGTCCTGCAGCGCGATCAGCGCCTGCAGCGTCGTGCGAATGTCGTTGAACTGCATCTCCTGCGCGTGCAGCGACCGGCCGGACGTCTGGATGTGATACTTGAGCTTCTGGCTCCGCTCGTCGGCGCCATAGCGCTCGCGCATCGCAACGGCCCAGATGCGGCGGGCGACGCGGCCAATCACGTTGTACTCGGCGTCGAGCCCGTTCGAGAAGAAGAACGAGAAGTTCGGGGCGAAGTCGTCGACCGCCATGCCGCGTGCGAGATAGCTCTCGACGAACGTGAAGCCGTTGGCCAGGGTGAAGGCGAGCTGACTGATCGGATTCGCTCCGGCCTCCGCCATGTGGTAGCCGCTGATGCTGACCGAGTAGAAGTTCTTGACCGCCTCCTGCACGAAGAACGCCTGGATGTCGCCCTGCACCTCGAGCGCGAACTCGGTTGAGAAGATGCACGTGTTCTGCGCCTGATCCTCCTTGAGGATGTCGGCCTGCACCGTTCCGCGGACGCGCTTCAGCACGTCGCTGCGGATGCGCGCGTAGGTCTCGGCATCAACGGCGCGGTCGCCGGGGATCCCCAGCAGCGCCAGCCCCAACCCGTCGTGCGTCTCCGGGCGCTCGCTCTCATAGTGCGGCAGCTCGAGTCCACGCTCGGCCCACTCCGCCTCGAATCGGGCGCGCACGGCCTCGAGCTGCCCGGTCTCGCGCAGGTGCCGCTCGACCTGCTGATCGATGGCCGTGTTCAGAAAGAAGGCCAGCACCATGGGCGCCGGGCCGTTGATCGTGAGCGAGACCGAGGTCGACGGGTCACAGAGATCGAAGCCCGAGTACAGCTTCTTCGCGTCGTCGAGGGTGCACACCGAGACGCCCGAGTTGCCGACCTTGCCGTAGATATCCGGCCGTGGATCGGGGTCGCGGCCATACAGCGTCACGCTGTCGAAGGCCGTCGACAACCGAGCCGCCGGCTGCCCCGACGCGAGATAGTGGAATCGGCGGTTCGTGCGCTCGGGGCCGCCTTCGCCCGCGAACATGCGGGCGGGGTCCTCCCCGCTGCGCTTGAACGGAAACACGCCCGCGGTATACGGGAAGTGGCCGGGCAGATGCTCGAGGCCGAAATAGCGCACGAGGTCGCCCCAGTCGTCGGTGCGCGGCAGCGCGACCTTCGACACGCGGGTATCGGAGAGTGTCCGGGTCTGATTCTCGACCTCGATCTCGCGACCGCGCACCGCGTAGGTCTGCGTGTCGGCCGCATAGTCGCGGCGCGTCGACGGCCAATCGACCAGCTGCGCGCGGCGCTCGGCCGACACGGCTTGCCAGCTGCGATCGCACTCGGCCTGAAGCGCCCGCACGACCTCTTCGGGGGCGTCGCTCACGGGCCCGCCGTCAGCTCGTCGCTCGGGCAAGCCCTCGGGCGGCTCCGCACCAAAAGCCTCGAGCGAACGCGACAGACCGTCCGCCCGGCCAGCGCGCGCGGCGTCGTCCTCCACCCGACCGCGGTAGCCCCGCACGGTGTCGGCGATGTCGGCCAGATATCGCACGCGCGAAGCGGGGATCGTCGACGTCAGCACCAGCTCTTCGCCGTCGCGGCCCGCCGGACGTTCGGGCAGCGTGGCCGCGCCGCCGAGGCGCGACCAGAGGGCGCGGTGCAGCTGCTCGGTGCCGGGATCGTTCCACTGCCGCGCCACGGTCGGGAAGACGGGCACCTGATCGTCGGGTAGGTCGAACGCCGTACGATTGCGTCGCCACTGCTTGCGGACATCGCGAAGCGCATCTCGCGCCCCCTGCCGGTCGCACTTGTTCACCACCACGAGATCGGCGTAATCGAGCATGTCGATCTTCTCGAGCTGCGACGGCGCACCGAACTCGGGCGTCATGACGTAGATCGAGAGATCGGCGAGGTCGACGATCTCCGAGTCACTCTGGCCGATGCCGGCTGTCTCGACGACCACGAGATCGAAGCCGGCCGCCGTCAGCACGCGTACGGCGTCCTGAATCGCCCGGGAGAGCGACAGGTGCCGCTGGCGGGTCGCGAGCGAGCGCACGAACACGCCCTCGCCGTGGATCGAGTTCATGCGAATCCGATCGCCCAGCAACGCGCCGCCACTGCGTCGGCGCGTCGGGTCGACGAGCAGCAGGCCGATGCGCCGCTCGGGGTCGTCGACACGGGCGCGCCGCACGAGCTCGTCGACGACGCTCGACTTGCCGGCGCCTCCGGTCCCGGTGAACCCGACCACCGGCACGTGGTCGCCCTTCTCCTGCAGCTTCGAGCGCAAGGCGGCCGCCTCGGAGACGTTCGAATCGGCTTCTTCTTCGAGCCAGGTGATCACACGCGCCAGCGCGCCGGGGCGAGCGGGGTGCAGGTCTTCGACCAGCGCCGCTGCCCGGGCCGCATCGAGCGATCGCGCCGCGCGCATCGCGTCCGAGCGGCAGTCTTCGATGATCGTGCCGATCATGCCCTCGAGGCCGAGCTTGCGACCATCTTCGGGGCTGAAGATGCGCGCCACCCCGGCGTCGTGCAGAGCTTCGATCTCGGCCGGCGTGATCGTTCCGCCGCCCCCGCCGTACACTCGGATCCAGGGCGCGCCGCGCTCGGCGAGCCGCTCCACCAGATAGCGAAAGAACTCCATGTGCCCGCCCTGGTAGGACGAGACGGCGACCGCGTGGGCGTCTTCGGCGATCGCCGCTTCGACGATCTCGTCGACGCTGCGATCGTGACCGAGATGGATCACCTCGGCGCCCTGCGCCTGGAGCAGCCGACGCATGATGTTGATCGCGGCGTCGTGGCCATCGAAGAGTGAGGCCGCGGTGACGACGCGAATGCGCGCGGGCTCGGCGGCGCCTTCGCGGATCGGGGTCGCAGCACTGGTCACGGGTTCTCCTCCTCGGCCCGCTTCGGAGCGGGCTCCCCTTCGTCGAGACGGCGCGCAACGTGCTCGCGATAGCCGCGCATCTCATCGCGCAGAGCGACGAGCGAATCGATGCGCTCGTCCAACTCGTTCAGGTGCTCGCCGAGCAGACCGTGCAGTCGACCCAGCATGTCGTGGGTCGACCCCGCGAGGGCGTAGAGCTCGTTCAGCTCTTTGATCTCGCCCAGGCTCAGGCCGAGCGTCTTGAGCCGGCCGATGAAGTGCAGCCGCTCGAGCGCGTCGTTCCCGTACACCCGCCGACCGCCCGCGCGTCGACGGACGCCGGGGAGCAGGCCGACCTCTTCGTAGTACCGAATGGTCCGCGGCGAGAGGCCCGTGCGCGCACAGAGCTCGCCGATCGCGAACTCGGCGTCGGACGCAGCCGTCGACTCGGCGGGCAGGGTCAGAGAAGGCATCGCGGAGGTCCTGACGTGAAATGCGCGCCACGTCGCACGGCCGCGTGACGCGCTGGACGCGGTGCGACCGCCAAACGAGTACCTGGAATCTGTCCAGATTGCCAGTTCACGTCAACTGCGACTGGCTCAGGAGCCGCTGAGGGGCAGCAGAGCCTGAGCAGCTCGACGGGCCAACGCACCGTTACATGGGCGTCACGCTTCGGAACTTGCGCGGCTGTGCGTCTCGGCGCCCTTCGGCCGCACTCAGTCGAGCGACGAGCTCCGCGCGCAGGCGCTCGGGCGGCACGACCGCGTCGATGACCATCTCGCTCGCGAGCCGCATGAGGTCGACATCCTCGCGGTACTCGTCACGCAGCCGCTCGGTCTCGGCGGTGCGTTCGGCCTCGTCGAGCGCCTGGAGCTTGTTGTAGAAGACCGCGTTGACCGCGGCCTCGGGGCCCATGACGGCGATCATCGCGCTCGGCAACGCGATACACGCATCGGGTCCGAAGCCCGGCCCGCTCATCGCGTAGAGCCCGGCGCCATACGCCTTGCGCAGGATCACCGAGATGCGCGGCACGGTCGCCTCGCTGACGGCCATGATCATCTTCGCCCCGGCGCGGATGATGCCCTGCCGCTCGACCTGCTTGCCGATCATGAAGCCGGGCACGTCCGCGAGGTAGACGAGGGGGATCCCGAACGCATCGCAGAGCCAGATGAAGCGCGCGGCCTTGTCGGCCGAGTCGACCATCAGCACACCACCCTTCGTCTTCGGCTGGTTCGCGATGACGCCCACGACGCGCCCATCGATGCGGGCGAAGCACGTCAGCAGCTCGCCGGCGAAGAGCTTCTTCAGCTCGAACACCGACCCTGCATCGACGATGCGCTCGATCACCTGGCGCACGTCGAAGAGCTTGTTCTCCTCCTGCGGAATGATCGACTCGATCTCGGCCGGATCCGATGCGGGGGCCGCGGGTTCGATCACGGGCGGCGCCTCGCTGCAGTTCGACGGCAGGTACGAGAGATAGACGCGCGCCGCCTCGAGCGCCGCTTCTTCATTCTTCGCAAGCAGATCACCGCAGCCCGAGACCGAGCAGTGCATCCGCGCGCCGCCCATCTCTTCGAGGGTGACCTCCTGCCCGATGACCATCTCGGCCATCCGCGGCGAGCCGAGATACATGCTCGCGTTCTTGTTCACCATGAAGACGACGTCACAGAAGGCAGGGATGTACGCCCCACCCGCGGCCGACGGCCCGAAGAGCAGGCACACCTGGGGGATCATCCCCGAAAGCCGCGTCTGGTTGAAGAAGATGCGCCCGGCGCCGCGTCGGCCCGGGAACAGCTCGATCTGGTCGGTGATCCGTGCCCCGGCCGAATCGACGAGGTAGATCAATGGGCAGCGCAGCCGCTCGGCGTGCTCCTGGATGCGGATGATCTTCTCGACCGTCCGCGCCCCCCAGGACCCGGCCTTCACGGTCGAGTCGTTCGCCATCACGCAGACGGTCCGCCCGTCGATGCGACCCGTGCCCGTGACGACGCCGTCGGCCGGGAGATCCCCGGCCCGCACGTTTGCGAGCGCCGCATCTTCCACGAACGAGTCCGCGTCGAGCAGCTTCGCGATGCGGTCACGACAGAAGAGCTTGCCCTGCGCAGCGAGCTTCTCGTGGGCCGCGGGCTTCCCCCCGGCCTCGACCGCCGCGAGCAGCTCGCGTACGTCCTTGGCATCACTCACGGGCCTCTCCCTCGCTTCGTTGCGTCTGCTCTGCGGCTCGCTCTCGCGCGCCGAGCGTGGCGCGGTACACGCGGCTCGCGATCGCACGATCGATGACCTGCGATTCGAGCCAGGCGGCGACGTCGACCAGCGCATCGAGATCGATCCCGGTCTCGACGCCGGCCGCGTCGAAGAGCGCCACCAGATCCTCGGTCGCGACGTTCCCTGCGGCACCCGGTGCATAGGGGCAACCCCCGAGCCCACCGATCGAGCTGTCGAACTTGCGCAGGCCCGCTTCGAACCCGGCCTCGACGTTGGCGAGCCCGCGCCCCCACGTGTCGTGCACGTGCAGGACGAGCCGATCGAGCGGAATGTGATCGCGCAGCAGGGCGACGAGCGACCTCACCTGCCGGGGGACGCCCACGCCGTTCGTATCGCCGAGCGCGATCTCGTCGGCGCCCATGTCGTCGAGGCGACGCACCAAATCGACGACCGCGGCCGGATCGACCTGCCCCTCGTACGGACAGCCGAAGACCGTCGACGCGTAGGCCCGGACCTGCACGCCGTCGGCCCGTGCGCGCTCGGCCACGGGACGAAGCCGCTCGAGGTGTTCGGCCACGCTGCGGTTCACGTTCTTTCGGTTGTGCGTCTCGCTGGTCGAGATGAAGAGCGCCGCGACCTCGAGGCGGCCCGAGGCGCGAAACCGGTCGTACCCCTGCTCGTTGGGGACGAGCGCGCCGTAGCGCACGCCCGGGCGCTTCGGCAGCGCGGCGACGACTTCATCGGCATCGGCCAGCTGCGGGATCCACTTCGGCGAGACGAACGAGCTCACCTCGATCTCGGGCAGGCCGGCCGCCACGAGGCGCTCGATCAGCTCGATCTTGAGCTCGACCGGCACGCGCGCTGCCTCGTTCTGGAGCCCGTCGCGCGGGCCGACCTCGCTGATGCGCACGCGTTCGCCGCTCATGATGCTCCTCTGTTCACAGGCATTGGACGGGCGCTCAAACGTAGCCCAGCGACTCGATGCGACGTTCGCTCTTCAACCAGCGCGGATCGACCTTCACGAAGAGCTTCAGATGACAGCGCCCATCGAGCAGCTTCTCGATCTCGCGTCGTGCCCGGGTCCCGATGCGCTTCACCATCGCGCCCCCCGCCCCGACGACGATGCGCTTCTGGCTGTTGCGCTCGACCAACAGATTCGCGTGAATCGTGACCTCGCCGGGCTTCGACTCGTCGAACGCGATGATCTCGACGGCCATCGAGTAGGGCAGCTCGTGCCCGAGCGCCTCGAAGGCAGCTTCGCGCACGAGCTCGGCGCAGAGAAAGCGCAGCGGCTTGTCGGTCAGCTCGTCGGGACCGTAGAGCGGCGGGGATTCGGGCAGTCGATCGATCACGGCGTCGAGCAGCGCGCGGACGCCCTCGCCCGTCCGCGCCGAGATCGAGTAGACGTCGCCGGGCGCGCAGCCCGTGACGCGGATGATCTCGTCGATCACGTCGGGCTTCGCCGACAGGTCGCCCTTCGTCGCGGCAATGACGAGCGGCAGCCCATGTGACCGCGCCATCTCGACGAGCTCCTCGTGAGCCGGCTCGCAGCCACGCGTCTGGTCGACGAGCATCAAGCCGACGTCGCAGTCCTTCATGGCGACTTCGACCGCTGCGTTGAGCGCCACGTTCAGCTTCTTCGTCGATGCGTGCAGCCCCGGCGTGTCGACCCACATCACCTGCGCGTCCTCGCGGTGCAGAATGCCGAGGATGCGGCTGCGAGTGGTCTGGGGCTTCGCGGTGACGATCGCGAGCTTCTCGCCGAGCACGCGGTTCAGCAGCGTCGACTTGCCCGCGTTCGGCGGCCCGACCATCGCGACGAAGCCCGCCCGGTGCGGCCCGGGCGTCGCCTCACCATCGAACGACTCGTCGCTCACGATGCGTCTCCGGCATCGACCGATTCGGCCGCGGTCGCGCCTTCGGCCTCGTCGAAGAGCAGTGCGTCGGCGCGTTCGGCCGCCTCGCGTTCGGCCGCGCGCTTCGTGCGTCCGAAACCCCGCGCGACCTCTTCGCCGTCGACGTCGACGGCGACCTCGAATCGGCGCGCATCGTCTTCGACCTCACTGTCGGCGATGAACCGATAGGCTGGGACCGACCCGCGCCGCTGCATGACCCGCTCGTTGAAGCGCATCTTCGGGTGTCGCTCGACGCGCGGCGCGTCGGCCGAGAGCGCTTCACCAAACAGGCTGCGTGCGAGCGCCACGACCGGCGGGAGCCCGTCGTCGAGATAGAGCGCCGCAAAGACGGCCTCCATCGCGTCCTCGAGGATCGAATCCTTGTCGTGACCACCCGACTGGCGCTCGGTGCGCCCGAGGCGGAGGTAACGCCCGAGATCGAGTCGACGCGCGGCGTCGGCGAGTGAGCGCCCCTCGACGATGCCGTGGAGCGCGCGTGTCAGCTCCCCTTCGCGCCACTCGGGTTTCGCCTCGAACAGGATGTGCGACACCGCCAGGCCGATCACCGAGTCTCCGAGGAACTCCATCGTCTCGTTGCTGTCAGCGCGCTCGGTCTCGTTCGCATACGAAGAATGGCAGAGGGCCCGCTCGAGCAGCGCGCGATCACTGAATCGATGACCGAGCACGGCCTCGAGCGCTTCGAGCTCGGGCCACACCGCCTCGGGCTCGGTCACGACACCGCCTCGGCGATCCAACCCCCGCCGAGCGCGACCTCGCCCGTGGCCTCGTCGTAGAGCACGGCAGCCTGCCCCGGCGAAACGGCGCGCACCGGCTCGTCGAAGGCCAGCTCGAGCCGCCCGCCTTCGCCGCCGGTCACGCTCGCGCGGACGGCCTCGTGGCGATAACGCACCTGCACGCGCACGCGCTCGGGCCGCTCCAGCTTCGAGATCCAGTGATGTCCCGAGATCACCATGCCCTTGGCGTCGAGGTCGGGCAGATCCCCGACCACGACACGCCGCGCCTCGGCCTCGATGCGCGTCACGTAGAGCCGGCGTCCGACCGCCAGCCCGAGCCCGTGGCGCTGGCCCACCGTGAAGTGGTGGACCCCGCCGTGGCGGCCGAGCACCTCGCCGTGCACATCGACGATCTCGCCCGCGGCCCGCTCCGGCGTCACCGCCTCGGGCCGGATCCGCTCCACGACCGCGTCGTAGCGGCCCTCGGGCACGAAGCAGATCTCCTGACTCTCGGGCTTCTCCGCCGTCTCGAGGCCGAGCGCCCGCGCCCGCGTCCGCACCTCGGCCTTCGTCAGCTCGCCGAGCGGAAACTCGATGCGAGCGAGCTGCGCCTGATCGAGTTGAAAGAGGAAGTACGTCTGATCCTTCTGTCGGTCGCGCGGTCGCAGCAGTCTCCACTCGCCGAGCGTCTCGTCGCGCACGACGCGGGCGTAGTGCCCGGTCGCCACACGCTCGGCGCCGAATACGCGCGCGCGCTCCATCAACAGGTCGAACTTGAAGCGCTTGTTGCACGTCACACACGGAATCGGCGTGCGGCCGGCGAGATAGGCATCGGCGAAGGCCTCGATCACCTCTTCGCGAAACGCGTCGGTGTAGTTCGCGACGTAGAAGCGAATCCCGAGCCGCTCGGCGACGCGGCGCGCATCATCGGCGTCGTCGAGGCTGCAGCACCGGGACGTGCTGCCTGCCAGGTGCATGGTCACACCGATCGGCTCGTCGCCCCGCTCGACGATCAGCGCTGCCGCCAGCGACGAATCGACGCCGCCCGACATGGCGACCACAACACGATCCCGCGCGGGCGCCGGTTCAGCCACGGTTCGAGCCTCCGCGCATCCGCTCGACGATCTCGAGCACGAGGCCCGCCGCGCGGTCGACTTGCGCGGGCGTCGTGCCCTCGCCGACCGAGAAGCGCAGACTCGCCCTCGCCTCCTCGGCGCTTCGCCCCATCGCGACGAGCACGTGCGAAGGCGACACCGAGCCCGAATGACACGCGGCGCCGGCCGATGCCGCCACGCCTTCGACGTCGAGCGCCTGCAGCAGCACGTCGCCTTCGATCCCGGGCAGCTCGACGTTGAGCGTGTTCGACAGGCAGCGATCGAGCGGTGCATTGCAGCGAGCGCCGGGCACACCGGCCTCGATGCGAGACCAGAGCCGATCGCGCAGCTCGCCGAAACGCTTGATGCGCCCCGTCAGGTCGCGGTGAGCCACCTCGCAGGCGACGCCGAGCCCGACGATGCCCGCGACGTTCTCGGTGCCGCCGCGCAGCCGCTTCTCCTGGGGTCCCCCGCGCACCAGTGCTTCGAGCGGCGCCCCGTCGCGCACGATCAGGCAACCCGTGCCTTTCGGTCCACCGAGCTTGTGCGCCGATAGCGAGAGATAGTCGGCACCCAGCGCGTCGAAGTCGACGGGCCACTTGCCGACGGCCTGCGTGGCGTCCACGTGCAACAGCGCATCCGAGCCCGCGAGGGCGTCGCGCACGGCCGACATGTCCTGCACGACCCCCGTCTCGTTGTTGGCGAGGATCACCGAGACCAGTCGCGTTTCGGGCGCGAGGGCATCGCTGAGCTGGCTCACGTCGATCAATCCGCCCTCGTCGACCGGCAGCCGGGTCACCCGCCAGCCGGCACGCTCGAGATCGGCGGCGGGTTCGATGACGGAGGGGTGCTCGATGGCCGTCACGACGATGTGGCCGGGCTCGTCCGCGGTTCGGGCCATCGCGTGGTGCACCATGTTGTTCGCCTCGGTGGCCCCTGCGGTGAACACGATCTCGGCCGCGCCGCTGCGCAGCGCGTCTGCGATCTGTCGGCGCGCGCGCTCGATGCGACGGCGCGCTTCGGCGCCCTCGGCATGGGTGCTCGACGGGTTGCCTGCGGCTTCGGCGAGGGTCTCCGTCATCGCCGCGAGCACCTCGGGCGCCAGCGGCGTCGTTGCGTTGTAGTCGAGATAGATGCGTTCCGAGAGGCGGCCCATCAGCGATCCGCGCGCCGCGCACGGGCGCGGCCCAGGACCGCGGCGCGTGCATCCGAGGGCGAACGCACCCACGCGGTCGGTTCGAGCCGCGACCCTACCCCCGGCCCCTGGAAGGGTCAACCGAGCGGTTCCGTAACGCTCCGAGCGGCGCGCGGCCCTCAGCTGTGGCCTTCGACCGTCAGCAGATCGTCGAGGGAGCGCGTCGCCGCGACGGCCTCGAAGGCGCCGTCGACATCGCGCATGACGGCGCGCACGATCACGTCGTTGCCGAGCACCGACGCGTCGAGATCGGCCCCGTCGTCGGCGTCGGGATCGCTCTCGCGATCGCCGCGCAGCGCGTGGAAGACGTCGGCCACCGTGATCTTCGAGAGGGGGCGCGCCGGCAGCACGCCCGTCTCGCCCAGCTCGTCGACGGTCTGCTCCAGCAGCCCAGCGGCCGTCAGCGCGCGCACCTGCTCACGCACGACCCGCACAGGGAGATCGAGCACCTCGGACAACCCGTCGTCATGCGTCGCACCGGCGCCGCCCCGAAAATCGCGTGCGATCGCGAGCGCGACGCGCAGGCCGATCGCTTCCCGCTCGGCCATGCCCGGCTCGCGACCGCGCACCTCGCGGCGATAGTGCTTCAGGTTCTGCGCCGCGAACGCGACCTCGGCGCCGAACAAGACCACCGCCCAGCAGACGTAGATCCAGGCCAGCACCAGCGGCAAGGCGGCGAAGCCGCCGAAGATCGCGTTGTATTTCGCCACGCCGACGTTGAGATCGACGTAGAAGTAGCGTGCGATCGAGAACAACACGGCGGCGACGACGCCGCCAGCAAGCGCTGCGAGCGGTGTCACGCGCGTGTTCGGGAAGAACCAGTAGAGAAACGAGAAGGCCGTGATCAGCGCGACCCAGGGCAGTGCGCGCAGCCAGAGCGCCTCGAACTGCGCGACGGTGGTCGAGTCGAAGACGCCGCCTGCGACCTGGGTGCCCTGAATCGTCGTGGCGACCGAGAGCGCGACGCCCGTAAGCAGCGGTGCAACCACGAGCACGGTGAGATAGTCGCTGAGCCGCCGGGCCCACGTGCGCTGGTCCTCGACGCCCCAGATCTCGTTCAGCGTCGTTTCGAGGTGGCGCAGCGCGAGGATCGAGGTAGCGAGCAGAATCGTCGCGCCGATGGTGCCGAGGCTCGCAAAATCGGCGTTGCGCACCTGCTCGAGCACGATCTCGCGCGCCTCGGGGCTGACGGCGGTCATGCCGTCGACCACGACTTTGACCAGTTCGTCGCCGCCTCGACCGAGCCGCATGATGCCCACCATGACGGCCAGCAGCGGGATCAGTGCGAGGGTCGTGACGTAGGTGAGCGCGCTCGCGCGCAGCAGCAGCTTATCGCGGACGAAGCCCTCGGCGATCATGACCGCGAGCTGCACGAGTCGCAGGCCGTACCCGGGCCAGCGCCCCGAACCGACGTCGAGGTTCCAGAGATCCTCGACGATGAAATTGCGGATGCGCGTGATCCAGCCTTCGGGCGCAGCCGACCTTCGCGGCGTCGGAGCCGTCATGCCCCCTCCGGATGGCAGCGCTGCGGGAGGATCGCGCGCCGCATGCCCGGGAAGCTACCGCTCCCCGCCCTCGAATGCCGTCGCGCGGCGCGCCACAGGGGGCCTCGTCGGGTCGATGTACAGATACGGGCGCAGTCGCTCGACGGTGCGCGGCCCGATCCCGTGCACGCGCTCGAGGTCTTCGATGCGCTCGAAGGGCCGCCGCCCGCGCTCGGCGACGATGGCTCGGGCGCGCGCCGGACCAATCCCGGGCAGGGCCTGCAGTAGCCGCGCGTCGGCGCGCGCGAGATCGACCCGCTGGCCGAAGAGCCACCGCACCGGCCCGCGCAGGGGCCGACCGCCGCCCGGAAGCGCGCCGCACGTCACGCCGCGGGTCCAGCCCTGCTCGGCCGCGGCCTCGCGCGGCATCGTGCAGCGCCAGGCCCCGGCCGAGCGCGGGTCCGTCCCGGGCGCGACCGCAAGCGCAAGCAAGACTCCGCCGAACACGCACAGCGCCCAGACGGCGCCTTCGCGCCGCAGCGCCCGAGCCTCGTGGCGCGGTGCGTGCCTTTGCCTGTCTCCATGCCTGCGCCCGCGCCTGCGAACGAGCGCGGATCGGCGGCGGCACCGGACGCGCCGGCGGATCCACTTCGAGCGCCTCACGAGGCGCGAGGCTCGCATCTCGAGCCGCGACCCGGCGACCGGGCGGTGCGTGCGCATCGGGTCGACGTTGTTCAAAACCGCGCGCGGTTGCTCGGGCCCGTCGCGCCCCGCTCGAACACGGCCGGCGACGCCCCGCGCTGGATCAGACGGCCACGCCCCGCGCCGGATCGGCCCGTGG
Source organism: Myxococcota bacterium (assembly GCA_965250285.1). Lineage (GTDB taxonomy): Bacteria > Myxococcota_A > UBA9160 > UBA9160 > UBA4427 > CAYYSY01. Next base: position 1,598,684 of record OZ252299.1, on the reverse strand, counting down.
TGGGCCGCTCCGATTCAGCCGGCGACGCCCGGCGCTGAGTCCGACGGCGACGCCCTGCGCTGAGTCAGACGGCGACGCGCGCCCGCCAGGCCGCCAGGGTGGCCGACGAGCGGGGACCGCGCGATTCGACCTCGAGGCATCGCCCGTCGTCGCCGCCCTTCGCGTCGCGCGCAATGGCGACCGCCAGATGATCTCGCGGCAACGCCTGCGGAAAGCGACACGACCACTCGATGGCCGCCACCGCGGGTGGATCGAGCATTTCGTCGAAGCCGAAGCCGTCGAGCTCCGACTCGTCCTCGATCCGATAGAGATCGACATGGTGGAGCCGCAGCGCGCCGTCGTCGTAGCGCTGGGCGATCACGAACGTCGGACTCGACACGAGATCGGCCGCGCCCCCGAGCCCGGTCGCGAGCCCTTTCACGAAGACGGTCTTGCCCGCGCCGAGGTCGCCGTCGAGGGCGATGACGAGGCCACGGTCGCGCGCCGCGGCCAGCACCGACCCAAGCGCCTGGCCGAGCGCCTGGGTTTCAGACGCCGAACGGGAACGGAAGCAGTGTGCGCTCGACACGCGCTCTCCCTGCGTCGAAGGCCGAGCCGGGCGACTCGGGCGTCGATGCGCCGATCGCGTCACCGAGCCGCAGGCGATGCGCCGTTTCGGGGAGCCATTCGGCGAGATCACGCGCGGCGAGCCCCGCCTCACCGTGCTGCTCGGCCCAGGCGTCGGCGGCTGCGCCATGCAGATACACGGCGGTCGACGCGGCGTCGAGGGGCGCGAGCCCCTGGGCGAGGTGCGCCGCGACGACGCCTGTGAGTACATCGCCCGTCCCGCCCGAGCCCAGCGCCGGGTTGCCCGTCGGATTGATGCGCACCCGGCCATCCGCGTCCGCCACGACCGTCCCGGCGCCCTTGAGCACCACGACCGACTCGGCGCCCGCGGCGAGGGCCCGGGCCGCACCGACGCGATCGGCGTTCACCTCAGCGGCGCTGGTCCCGAGCAGCCGCGCGGCCTCACCCGGATGGGGCGTCAGCACGGTCGGCCCGGGTCGCCCCTTCAGCACCCCGAGCTCGCGACCCAGCGCATTGAGCCCGTCGGCGTCGAGCACCAGCGGTTGTGCGACCTCGTCACACAACGCCCGAACGAGCCGACCCGTCGTCTCCTCGGTGCCGAGCCCGGGCCCGAGCGCGAGGACGTCGCGCTCACGCGCCAGCGCACCGATGGCCTCGGCGGCGTCGACGGCGAGCCACCGCGCGCCGGCCTCTCCGACCGGCGCGGTCATCGCCTCGGTGCACTTCACCTCGAGGATGTCATTCAGACCCTCGGCACAGGCGAGTGTGACGAGGCCGGCACCGGCCCGCATGGCTGCGTGGGCCGCCAGCGCCGCGGCCCCCGTCTTGCCTTCACTGCCGGCGGCGACGAGCACGTGACCAAAGCGGCCCTTGTGGCCGGCGTTGGGGCGCGCGGGCAGCATCGCGGCCAGGCCCGCTCGGGTGTGGAGCCGAGCCACCCCCTCGACCGGATCGGGGTCGCCCGGCAGCGCGTCGACGATGCCGACGCGCGCGACGGAGACGCGGCCCGCACGCGTGCGGCCAGGAGGCAGCGCGAGCCCCGCCTTGGGCAGCGAGATCGTGACGGTCTCGTCCGCCTCGACCGCCGCGCCGAGCACCGCGCCCGTATCCGTCTCGATGCCCGACGGCAGGTCGACGGCGACGACGTGGGCCCCCGCAGCGCGCGCGGCCCCGATCGCCTGGATCGCGACCGCGGCGGCCCCCTCGACCGGGCGACTGAGCCCGGTGCCGAAGAGCGCGTCGACGACGATCGCATCGGCGTCGAGTGACAATCGACCGTCGGCCGCTCCCTCGACGCGCACGCCCACGGCCTCGGCTCGGCCGAGCTGTGCCGCGACGGTCAAGCCGAGACGCGCACGGTCGCCCACGAGCCAGGCCCGGCAGGGCCAGCCCATGAGATGCAGATGGCGCGCGACCACGAGGCCATCACCGCCGTTGTGCCCCGGCCCGCAGACGAGCTCGACCCGGGCGCCGGCGGCCACCCGCTCGTGCGCGTGCGCGGCCAGGTGTTCGACCACCGCACGGCCGGCGCTCTCCATGAGCACTTCGCTCGGAACACCCAGCTCGTCGATGGTGTGCGCGTCGAGCGCGCGCATGCGCGCCGCGCTCACGAGAGGCCAGAAGCCGGACTCGATCATCGGCGTCTCCGCGAAACGCAGCCCGAGAAGCCGGCCCTGCGTGTCGCCCAGAGAGTGACGCTCGCCGGTCTCCGACTCAACCCGGCGCACCACCGAGCACGGCGAGTCAGCGAAGATCGGCCGGGACGAGCGCGACCGCTTGCGCCAGGGATCCCATCAGCCGGCGGCGAGGGACTCCTTGAGGGTCGCAGCGAGCACGTTCGCGTACTCGGTCACATCGCTCTCTTCTTCGCCCTCGACCATCACGCGCGCCTTGTTCTCGGTGCCGCTGTAGCGAATCAGCACCCGGCCGCGGCCCTCGAGCTTCGCCTCGACCTCGGCGATCGCGTCCTGCACGCGCGGCAGATCTTCGATCGGTCGCTTGGTCGATACGCCGACGTTGACCATCACCTGGGGATAGCGGTTGAAGCCGGCGGCGAGCTCCGAGAGCGGCTTCTTCGAACGGGCGAGGATCGCGAGCACCTGCAGCGCCGTCATCAGACCGTCGCCCGTGCGGCCGTGATCGAGGAACACGACGTGGCCCGACTGCTCGCCGCCGAGGTTGTAGCCGCCGGCGCGCATCGCCTCGACGACATAGCGGTCGCCGACCTGCGTGCGCACGAGGGCGAGGCCGAGCTTCTCGAGCTCTTCCTCGAGACCGAGATTGCTCATCACCGTGGTCACGACGCCGCCCCCCTTGAGCGCGCCGCGCTCCATCAGGTGGCGCGCGCAGAGCGAGATGACCAGATCACCATCGAGCACCTCGCCCCGCTCGTCGACGATCATCACCCGATCGGCGTCTCCATCGAGCGCGATGCCGATGTCGGCGCGCACCTCGCGCACGCGGCTCGCCGTCGCGTTGGGATGCAGCGAGCCGCATTCGTCGTTGATGTTGCGACCATTCGGCGTCACGCCTTGCGCAAACACTTCGGCGCCGAGCTCCTCGAGCACGGTCGGCCCGACCTTGTAGGCCGCGCCATGGGCGCAGTCGAGCACGATCCGAAGCCCCTCGAGCGTGATGTCGTGAGGGAAGGTGTTCTTCAGGAAGACGACATAGCGGCCCTCGGCGTCGTCGATGCGGCGGGCCTGGCCGATCTCGTCAGCGCCGGCGCGCGCCCCCTCGAGCTCGCCGCTCTCGACCATGCGTTCGATCTCGAGTTCGATGGCGTCGTCGAGCTTGAAGCCGTCGCGGCCGAAGAACTTGATGCCGTTGTCCTGATACGGATTGTGGCTGGCGGTGATCATCACGCCGGCGTCGCATCGCATGTCGGTCGTCAGGAAGGCCAAGGCCGGCGTCGGCATCGGGCCGACCTGAATCACGTCGACGCCCATCGAGCAGATGCCGGCCGCGAGGGCGTCTTCGAACATGTAGCCCGAGAGTCGCGTGTCCTTGCCGATCAGGATCCGGTGACGGCCCCGCTCGCGACCGCGAAAGTGATGCGCAACGGCCTGCCCGAGCTTGAGCGCCATCTCGGCCGTCATCGGGTGCACGTTGGCGCGGCCCCGCACGCCGTCCGTCCCAAAGAGCTTCCGCTTGTCCGCCATCGATTCCTCGTCCCCAGATTGATTGCGCCGCTGCTGCGCATGCGCTGCCGGGCGTCCGGCTCCCGGGTGAGTGCCCGGATCGCGCCACAGGGTGTCAGCCCTCGACCGTCACTTCACCGGCCGGCGACGCACCCGGCGGCAGCACCTCTTCATCAGGCAGCAGGTCGGGCTCCATGCGAATCTGCACCTTCACCGGCGCGTCGTCTTCGACCCAGAGCGTGCCTCCGCCCAGCACGAGCCTCACCTCGCGCGTCTCGCTGTCCTTCAACCCATCGATGTCGATCGACTCGGTCGAGACCTCTTCGAGGCGCATGACCTGACTGCGGGCGCCGGCGAGCCACACCTTCTGCGGCTCGATCACGAGACCAGCCAGGTGATACCCGGGAGCCGGCGTACCCGTCACGTCGGGGTTCACGCGCACCGCCTTCCGGCCACTCTTCTCGAAGCGCACCTTGACCTGCGCAGGCGAGCGACTGATGAAGCGGGCTCCCGTCGGGAGATCGAGCCGAGAGAGCTCGACGTCGAACACGGCGACGCCGGGCTTCGCGCCCGACACATCGATCGCGTAGCGCAGGCCCTTCTCGTCGAGGTTGTTGAGCGCGGCCCGGCTGCCCATCACGCGGACGTTCACGCCATCGACGTTCTGGTCGGTCACGACCAGCGACTCGTCGAGCCGGTGCAGCTCGACCGGAATGTCGAACGTGCGCTCGACACTCGTCGACTCGTGCGCGATCACCCACAGAAAGGTGGCGATCGCCAGCGCCAGCAGCAGCAGGCCGGGTCTCAGGTTGAGGAACCAACGCATCATGTCGCTCAACCCGCCGTGCGCTCGACCGGCGCATCGGCTTCGTCGATGTCCGATACGGCGGCGGGGGCGCCCGACTCGCTCTCGGCGAGCAGATCTCGCCGATCGCCGGCCATGATGTCGTAGAGCACGCGCCGCAGCTCGGGCGCCTCGAGGCCATGGATCATCTCACCGCCCATCACGACGGCGATCTTCGAGGTCTCTTCCGACACGACGATCACGACGGCGTCGGTCTCTTCGGTGATGCCGACGGCCGCCCGGTGACGCGTCCCGACACCGTCGGGCAGATCGGTCCGCAGCGTGAGCGGCAGAATGCAGCCGGCACTCGCGATGCGCCCGTCGCGGATGATCACCGCGCCATCGTGCAGCGGCGAGCTCGTATTGAAGAGCGACTCGAGCAGATCCTTGCTGAGGTCGGCGTTGACGGGCGTGCCCGCGTCGATCTGATCGGCCAGCGAGCTCTCCCGCTCGATCACCATCAGCGCGCCGACGCGTCGGTCAGCGAGCGACTGGGCAGCGCGGACCAGCTCTTCGAGGAGCTGCGACTCCTGCTGGGCCGACACCGACGGGAAGAAGCCGCGCCCCACCCGCGCGAGCGCGCGCCGTATGTCGTGCTGGAAGAGCACGATGATGATCAACACGGCCGACCCGAGGAAGTTCTCGAGGATCAGCTTGGTCGTCACGAACTGGAAGAGCTCGGAGGCGAGACTGAGGGCGATCAGGACGATCAGGCCGACGAGGATCTGCACGGCGCGCGTGCCGCGGATCAGCAGCAACAGCCAGTAGATCCCCAGCGTGACGAGCAGGATATCGACGCTGTCACGCCACGGATCGAAGTTCGCCTTGAAGAAGTCGGCGAGCTCGCGCAGGAAGTTCAGGATCACCTGGATCACGACGGTTCCTTGCGGCGCGCTCCCTCGAGCGCGCGTCCGATCTTCTCACGCGAGGCGTCGAAGGTCACGTGGATCACGACGATTCCTCGCGGCGCGCATCCTCGAGCGCGCGTCCGATCTTCTCACGCGAGGCTTCGAAGGTCACGTGGATCACGACGATTCCTCGCGGCGCGCACCCTCGAGCGCGCGTCCGATCTTCTCACGCGAGGCTTCGAAGGTCGCCTCGATCACGACAGCTCCTGTCGGCGCGCGTCCTCGAGCGCGCGTCCGATCTTCTCACGCGAGGCTTCGAAGGTCACCTCGATCACGACAGCTCCTTGCGGCGCGCGTCCTTGAGCGCGCGTCCGAGCTTCACCGCACGACTCGCGCCCCGCACGTCGTGCACTCTCACCGCGTCGGCGCCGGCGAAGGCCAGCACGGCGCAGACCTCCGCCGTGGCGGCGTCGCGCTCGTCGACCGGGGCGCCGGTCAGGTGCCCCAGAAAGGCCTTGCGCGAGGGCCCCACAAGCACTGGGAGTTCGAATCGGCTCTTCAGCCAGCTGACGTGAGCCATCAGCTCGAGGTTGGCATCGAGCTGCTTGCCGAATCCGATCCCCGGGTCGATGGCGAGGTGATTTCGAGCCACGCCGGCCGCGAGGGCCACCTCGACCGAGACTTCGAGCTCACGTGCGACCTCGGCGAGCACGTCGTCGTAATCGGCCCGGCTCTGCATCACGTCGGGGGTGCCCCGGGCATGGCCCAGGACGAGGCCGGCCCCGCTCTCGGCGACGACCTCGGCCAGCGCGGGATCGAAGGCCAGCCCGGAGACGTCGTTCACCAGCCCGGCCCCGGCCGCGATGGCCGCGCGTGCGACCTCGGCCTTGCGCGTATCGATCGAGATGGGCACGTCGACCGCCGCGGCCAGCGCCCGAATCGCGGCCTCGACGCGCGCTCGCTCCTCTTCGACCGGAACCTCACCGGCCCCGGGGCGAGTCGACTCGCCGCCCACGTCGAGCACATGGGCGCCGGCCGCCACCAGGGCGGCAGCGTGTCGCAGTGCGGCCTCGACGTCGGTCCCGGTCGCCGCCCGCGTGAGCCGCCCCCCGTCCGAGAACGAATCCGGCGTGAGGTTCACGACCCCCATCACCGTGACCCGATCCGACGGGAAGATCGACGCGGTCAGCAAGGGATCCTCCTTCGGTCGGACCGCGCAGGGGCGGTCCCGCGCGACATCGGCCGATCAGCTCGGGAACGGCTCCGGATCGGGCAGATTGCCACCGAAGCCCGGCTCGGGTCGCTCGTCGCCCGCGTCCTTGCGCTCGGGCCGCTTCTCGTCGCCCGAATCCGCCGGCGGATCGATCACCGTCTCGAGCGGCGGCAACGGCTCACCACGCAGGATCATCTCGAGATCCTCTCGCTCGAGCGTCTCCCGCTCGAGCAGCGCCTCCGAGATCGTGTCGAGCCGCGAGCGGTGCGTGCGCAGCATCTCGAGCGCCTGGTCGTACTTTTCGTTGAGGATCTGCGCGACCTCGTCGTCGATCTGCTCGGACTTCTTCTCACTGAAGTCACGGCGCTGCACGAAGTCGCGGCCGAGGAAGACGTCGCCGTCGCCCTCGGCGTAGCTCACCGGGCCCAGCCGATCGCTCATGCCGTACTCGGTGACCATGCGGCGCGCCCAACGCGTCGCCTGCTGCAGATCGTTCGACGCGCCCGTCGAGAAGTGACCGAAGACCAGCTCCTCGGCCGCCCGGCCGCCCATCGCGTATCGAATGATCGCGAAGATCTGCTCGCGGGTGTAGTTGAGCCGATCCTCCTCGGGCAGGGTCTGGGTCAAACCCAGGGCCATGCCGCGCGGGATGATCGTCACCTTGTGCACCGGGTCGCTGTGCTCGGGCGTGAGCAGCGCGATCAGCGCGTGACCGGCCTCATGGAAGGCCGTGATGCGCTTGTCCTCTTCATTCATGATCATCGATCGGCGCTCGGCGCCCATGATGACCTTGTCCTTGGCGGCCTCGAAGTCGCGGCGGGCGACGCGCTGCGCGTCGCGCCGCGCGGCGAGCAGCGCCGACTCGTTCACGAGGTTCTGCAGATCGGCGCCCACGAACCCGGGCGTGCCCTTCGCGATCGTCTCGAGTTCGACGTCGTCGTCGACCGGCACGCGACGCGTGTGGATCTTCAGAATCTGCAGACGGCCCCGCAGGTCGGGCTGGGGCACTACGACGCGACGATCGAAGCGACCGGGGCGCAGCAGCGCCGGGTCGAGCACGTCGGGCCGGTTCGTGGCCGCGATGAGGATCACGCCCTCGTTGCTCTCGAAGCCGTCCATCTCGACGAGCAACTGGTTCAGCGTCTGCTCCCGCTCGTCGTGGCCACCGCCCATGCCGGCGCCGCGATGGCGACCGACGGCGTCGATCTCGTCGATGAAGATGATGCACGGTGCCTGCTTCTTGCCCTGCATGAACAGGTCGCGCACGCGCGAGGCGCCGACGCCGACGAACATCTCGACGAAATCCGAGCCCGAGATCGAGAAGAATGGCACGCCCGCCTCGCCGGCGACGGCGCGCGCGAGCAGCGTCTTGCCCGTACCGGGCGGCCCGACGAGCAGCACGCCCTTCGGGATGCGGCCGCCGAGGCGCGTGAACTTCTTGGGCTCCTTCAAGAACTCGATGATCTCTTCGAGCTCGCCCTTCGACTCCTCGATGCCGGCCACGTCCTTGAACGTGACCTGCTGCTGATTCTCCGTGAGCAGGCGGGCGCGGCTCTTGCCAAAGCTCATGGCCTTGCCCCCACCCGACTGCATCTGCCGGATGAAGAAGATCCAGAGACCGATGAACAGAACGAGCGGGAACCACATGATCAGCAGCTGTCGCCAGAAGCTGCCTTCGTCCTTCGGCTGGAAGTTCGCCTTGATGCCCTTGTCTTCGAAGAGCGGCACCAGCTCGCCCATCGTTTCGGGCGGGACGTACGAAGTGAAGTCGCTGCCGTCGACCATCTTGCCGTCGACGACCCCCTCTTCGATCGTCACCTCATCGATCTGGCCGTCGCGAACGGCCGTGATGAAGTCGCTGTAGGCGAGATCCGGCGGCGCCTCTTGATCCTGGCGCAGCATCGTCACGAGCAGGAGCATCACGACGAGGATGACGACCCACAGGGCCATGTTCTTGTAGAGCTGCTGGTTCACTTGAGCTCCTCGGTGGCGCGTGGTCGGGGCCACGCGCGAGAGGCTTCGGGTCCGACCGGGACCCGCGGTGCGGGCGACTCGATGGTGGGCCGCGGCGTGTCGCGCCGAGCCCGAATCTCGCGACCGGATGGGGTCGCGAGCAAGAGAGTGGTGCTGTCCCCAGGCGAATGGATGCTCGGCCGGGCCGCGGGGTTCAGCGGCCGGGCCCCGTGGGGCACGTCGGCGAAAAAGTCTTCCAGCACAGTGGCGTAGCCTAGCATGCGCGTGTGGACCCGGCCCCGACGTGTCGCGGCGGGCCGTCCAACCTCGGTGGGCGCTGTTTCAGCCCCGACCCGGGCACCCATGGTCCGGGTTCGCGGCTCAGGCGTCGCGCTTCGGAGCAGGTCGATGGCGAGACGTCTCGTCCGCCGCGTGGAGCCGCCACTGCTTCGCTGCGCGTGTGAGTCTGATTCCGCCCGGAAGCTCGAGGCTTCGCCCGCCCTCGTGCCGTTCGGGCGAAGCGAGGAACTCGAGCACCCGATCGATGTGCTTCGCGCTGAGGTCACGCCCACCCCCGAGGTCGGAAACGGCCCGAGCGACGAGGCGCCGGGCCAGCGCGTTCGGCAGATCTCCCCAGCCCTCCAGCCGGAGCACCCGCGCGCCCCGATCGACCCCGACCCAGTCGGGCTCGATCTCGCGCACGGCGGTGTCGATCCACGCCGAATCCGTTCTCTGTGCTTCGGCCAGTCTGGCCACAGCCCTGAGCAATTGTGGGTTGAAGTCTGCGGAAAGACCGGGGATCCAGCGCCGACGCAGGCGATTGCGCGTGTACGCGTCGCTCTCGTTGCTCGCGTCCTCGCGCCAGCGCAGACCCCGCGATCGCGCCCAGGCCTCGATCTCGCTGCGGCTCACATCGAGCAGGGGACGCACGCGTCGCCCGTCCTCGGACACGGGTGCCATCCCGCCGAGACCTTCGGGCGACGTGCCGCGGAAGAGCCGCATCAGGACGGTCTCGGCCTGGTCATCGAGATGGTGAGCCGTGACGATCGCATCGGCGTCGACGCGCTGGCGAAGGGCCTCGAGCGCCTCCCAGCGCAGCCGGCGCGCCGCCTCCTGAAGTGTGGGCCGAGCGCGCTTCGGGCCCGACTCGCGAAGCACGGCGGGCTCGACGCGCGCCTGGACGAAGGCGACGTCGAGATCCCCGGCGAGCGCGCGCACGAACGCCTCGTCCCCGTCGGCCTCTTCGCCGCGGAGACCGTGATGCACATGGGCCACCGTGAGATCCAGCTCGGCGCGCGCGCGCAGCTCGACGAGACCGTGCAGCAGTGCGACCGAGTCGACGCCGCCCGACACGGCCACGAGGCAATGCCGCCGCGCGATCCCCGGCCCGAGGACGGCGGCTTCGAAGGCTTCATGGAGCATGGCTGAAGCGTAGCCAGCCGCACGCCGTGGCGGCGCGCGTTCTGGCGGCGCCGGTTTCGCTCCGTTATCCAGAGCCCTCGCTCATGACGCCCTCGCCGCCTGCCATCACCGCCTCGCCCGACCCGCGCAACAACGTGGGGGACTGGCCCGCGCGCCACGCCGCCGCACGCGGCGAGGCCGACGCCGTGATCGACGGCGATCGTTCACTCGACTGGCGCGCCTTCGAAGGGCGGGTGGCTCGCACGGCGGGCTGGCTCGAAGCGCGCGGCATCGGGCCGGGCGAGCGGATCGCGATGCTGCTCGGCAATCGATCCGCCACCCTCGAGGTGTGCTTCGCCGCTGCGCGCGTGGGCGCGATCGTCGTACCGATGAACCTTCGCCTCTCGCCCCGCGAGATCGCGTTCCAGATCGACGACTGCACGCCGAGCGCCCTCTTCGTCGAGTGCGCCCTCAGCGACGTCGCCGCACGCGCCTGCGGCGTGGCCGAACACGCCCCGCGCGAGCGCATCATCGTCGGTGATCCCAGCGGCGACGCTTGGGAGCAGACACTGGCCCAGGCCGCCCCTCGACACGCCGTGCATCCCGTCACCCCCGACGATCCATTCATGATCATGTACACGTCGGGCACGACGGGGGAGCCAAAGGGCGCTTTGCTCCCGCACCGCAAGGCGCTGTTCAACGCACTCAACGCCGAGATCACGTTCTCACTTCGCCCCGACGACCGCGTCCTGGTCGCCGCCCCGCTCTTTCACTCGCTGGGCCTGCAGATCCTCTCGCTCCCGGCGCTCTTCGCCGGCGCAGCCGTGATCCTCCACGACCGGTTCGAGCCCACCCGCGTCTGGCACGACGTCGAGCAGCAGCACGTCTCGTACCTCGGCGGCGTCCCCGCGATGCACCAGCGCCTCTACGACGAGCTCGAGCGATCCGCCGACGCGGCGCGCGCGGCGCGCGGTCTGCGCTTCATCTTCAGTGCCGGCTCGGCGATCTCGGTCGAGCTGATCCGCGACTTCAATCGCCACGACGTGCTCATCATGCAGGGCTATGGCCAGACCGAGACGTCGACGCTGACTTGTCTGGCCGCCGACGACGCGCTGCGCAAGGCCGGCTCGGTGGGGCGGCCGGTCGAGCACGCCGAGGTTCGCGTCGTCTGCACGGACGATCTCGAGCTTGCCCCGACCGCCTGGCGAGACACCGAAGACGGGCAGCGCGGCGAGGTCGTCGTGCGCGGCGACATCACGATGCTCGGCTACTGGGGCCGCCCCGACGACACGGCCCGAACGCTGATCGACGGCTGGTTGCGCACCGGCGACCTGGCCAGCCGCGACGCCGAGGGCTTCATCACGCTGCTCGGCAGGGCGCACGACATGTACATCTCGGGCGGCGAGAACGTGTACCCGGCCGAGGTCGAAGCCGTCTTTCGAGAGCACCCGTCGATCGAGGAGGTCGCGATCGTGGGCGTGCCAGACGAGCGCTGGGGAGAAGTCGGCTCCGCGCACCTCGTGCTGCACGAGGCCGAGACGGTCGACGCCGAGAGCCTCCGCGCCTGGGCCGAAGAGCGACTCGCGAAGTACAAGGTGCCCCAGCACTTCGTCGTCGAGCGGGATCTGCCGCGCACGGCATCGGGCAAGGTGCAGAAGCACCGCCTGTCGGGCTGACGACGCTGCCCGAGGCGGCGTACCCTTCGGTGGAGCGCACGGACCGGCGGCATCCGCGCCGCGCGTCCGACGGCGCGCCGAGGCGGCCATGTCGAACGACGCAGACACACCCGCACCGGGGCACGCGAACGCGAGCGACCGCGGGCTCAAGCTTCGCATGGCGAGCGAGGCCCGGCGCGTCCACTCGCAGCACGAGCAGCTCAGCCTGCTGATCGCCGACCTCGAGCAGACCTTCGCATCCGATGTCGACGAACGGCGACGCAGCGCCTTCGATCACTTCGCCGACGCGTTCGAGGCGCACATGCACGTCGAGGAGACGCTCTACTTCCCCGCCCTGCACGGTCTGCTGCCCGCCGTCGATCCCGACCTGACTGCGCTCACGACTCAGCACCACGAGATGCGTTCGGCGCTCGAGGCGATCCGAGCCGAGCTGCTCGCCGGGGATCCCGCCGAGGCGACGCACCGCCTGCAAACGCTGGCCGCCCTGCGCACAGCGCACGAGACGACCGAGGAGGCGCTGATCGAACGGGTGCGGAGCGAAGCGAGACTCGCACCCGACGCCTGATGCGCCCCGGGCACTTCGCGGCCGCGTTGCGCCGCGGGCGGTTAGAATCAGCGCGTGCCCGGTTCGCTCGATCGCCTCGCGAGGCCCTTCGTCGGCTTCGTCGAACGCTTCTACCCCGACGCGTTCGTCTTCGCGCTGCTGCTCACCGGCGTCACGCTCGTCCTGGCGGTCGGGTGGACACCGACGACGCTCGGCGAAGCGGTGGCGATCTGGGGACAGGGTCTGGCCGGGCTCCTGCCCTTCATCACGCAGGTGGCGCTGACGCTCGTCGGGGCCCACGCCCTCGCCCACACCGATCTCGTTCGGAGCGGCATCGACCGCGTCGGAGCCTGGCCGCGCACGCCGCCCGCAGCCTACGCGCTCGTCACGCTCGTGGCCGGGACCGCGAGCCTCGTCGCCTGGTCGCTCGGCCTCGTCGTCGGTGCGCTCGCGGCGCTCGCCGTGGCGCGGGCCGGACGCGCGAAAGGCCTGCGGCTTCACTACCCGATGCTCGTAGCGAGCGCGTACGCCGGGTTCGTGGTGTGGCACATGGGCTATTCGAGCTCGTCGGCGCTCTTCGTCGCGACCCCCGGCCACGCCCTCGAGGCGAGCGTGGGGCTGGTGCCCGTGACCGCGACGATCTTCGCGCCGTGGAACCTGGCGCTCGCTGCGGTGACGCTGGGCCTCGTCGCGTTCGTGTGCAGCCGCATGGCGCCGTCGCTCGATCGCGACATCGTCGAGCTCGATCGTGACCTCGTCGAGGTCGACGGGCCCGCCGACGAGCGCGTTGCCGACCACGCCGCGAGCCGGACGGGTGCGCGACTCGACCACGCGCGTTGGCTCTCGACCCTCGCCGGTCTGCTGTTTCTCGCGTACCTCGCCCAGTGGTTCGCGACCGAGGGGCTTCGACTGACGCTCAACGTGGTCAACTGGTCCTTCCTCGGCGCCGGTCTGCTGCTCGCACGATCCCCGGTGCACTACGTCTCCCTCATCGCCCACGCCAGCCGGGCACTCGGCCCGGTCCTTCTTCAGTACCCCTTCTATGCGGGCATCATGGGCTTGATGACGAACACCCCGCTCGTCGAGCGCTTCAGCGACGGCTTCGTGTCGATCGCGACCAGCGCCACGCTCGGCTTCTGGGCCTTCGTGGCCGGGGGCGTTCTCAACTTTTTCGTGCCCTCGGGCGGAGGACAGTGGGCGGTGCAGGGCCCCATCTTCATCGCCGCGGCGCAGAAGCTCGGCACCCCGATCCCCGAAGTGGTCATGGGCGTCGCGTATGGCGACCAGTGGAGCAACATGATCCAGCCGTTCTGGACCCTGCCGATGCTGGCCATCGCCGGCCTGAACGCCCGCGCGATCATGGGGTACTGCTTCGTGATCTTCCTGGTGAGCGGAGCGGTGTTCGGGGGCGGGCTGCTCCTGGTGGGCGCGCTCTAGCCGGCGCCCCCTGCCCGCGCCCGAAACGCATGCTGCGCGTCGACGCGGGCCCGTGGCGTTGGACGGCGGCGCGGCTCAGGCCGTACGCCACCGTTCGTTGGTAGCAAAGGGTTCGGCCCCCGCTCTCGACGTCGTGCGGATGCGATCCCGGATCGTGAACCGCCGCCGATCAGGCACATCACCGACGCGATGCTGCACATCCACGCCGACGCCGGCCCATAGGCGGCGTGATAGAGTGCCGCTCGGCGCTGCCGCTGGGGGAGAGCGCTCGACCTGGATCGTGCACGGCGATCGAGGAGTCTCGATGAAGTCGATCGTGTCGCGCGCCCTGCTCTTCGCCTGCCTGCTCGGCCTCGTGAGCGGAGCGCCCGCTCGCGCGGAAGCCGACGGCGGCGACTATCCGCGACTCTCGGTCGGCGCCGTGGCCGGCGCTGCACCGTCGCGTTTCGGCCCTGGCAGGGGCACGGGCGCGTTCGTCTCCGGCAACGTCGGGCTCCGGCTCAGCGAGTGGGTCCAGGTGGACATCGCGGACGTGTCCGGTTTCTGGTCGGAGCAGGATCTCGACGACTGCCCGGTCGAGAGTTGCGGCTGGGACGTCGATGCGTTGTTCCTCGGATCGGCGCTGCGCGTGGGCTACTTCCGGAAGCCCGGCGACGGCAATCAGATCCCCAACCCCTTCCTCATCGGCGGCGTCGGTGCCGGGCGACTCGAGTCCAACCGAGATGGACCCACCGAACAGAACTGGAACGTGGCCGGCAACGTCGGTGCCGGCGTCGAGATCCCCTTCGGCGAACACTTCACCGCCGGCGTGACGTACCGCTTCTTCATGATGAGCGACGCCTTCGAGGGCGGCCGCACCCAGATCCACGCCATCGGCTTCGAGTTCGGCTGGCGCTGAGCGCGCGTCAGCCTTCGGGCGCCGCCGTCACCTCGACGAACGCGTCGTAGGCGGCCTGGCCCACCGAGAACGGAAAGATCGTCGTTGCGCTGTCGGGCACGGCGGCGTCGCCGAGCGTCAGCGCATTGAGCCCGGGCCAGCCGTCGTGCATCCACAACGTGCCGGCCGGGATCCGGTCCGTGACGAGCGCCGTGGCGCCCACGTCCCCGCGCGGGTTGTAGATGCGCACGGGATCGCCGTCGGCGACGTCTCGCTCGGCTGCATCCTGTGTCGAGATCCACAACTCGGGCCCGGCCTCGTGCTTCGCCATCGACGGCAGTGCGCGCGCGTGATCGTAGAAGCTGTGAAAATGGTTGATCGAACGACCCATCCGAAGCTCGAGGGGATACGCCGACGACGGCGCGTGTCGCTCGGTGTACGTCGGCAGCGCCGGGAGCCCGTGCTGCTCGGCCGTCTGCGAGACGAACTCGACCTTCCCCGATGCGGTGGGAAACACAAGATCCGGGTGCGCCACGTGTCCGATGTCGAGGGCGCGCAGGCCGCCCTCGGCGCGCAGCGCGGCGATCGTCGCGTGTCGGGTCGAAGGATGATCGAGCACCGCGTCGATGTGGCCGTCGCGCGTCTCCCATGGGTAGAAGCCATCGAGCCCGAGCCGCTCAGCCAGCATCCGGGCAACCTCGGCGACCGAGCGTGCCTCGCCGGCCGGCGGAAGCGCGCGATCCATCAGGTAGAGGTGCGTCGCGGTCATCTTGCAGCCGACGTCTTCGAGCCACGAGGTCGCCGGCAGCACGAGGTCGGCGTGCTTTCGGATCGTCTCATTCATGAAGAGATCCTGGCACACGACCAGCGGCATCTTCGCGAGGCCGGCGTCGACCCGGGCCGCGTCGGCGAAGGACGAGACGAAGTTGGTGCCGAAGAGCAGCATCGCCCCGAGGCGCCCCCCCTCGATGGCATCGATGATCTCGGACATCTGATTGCCGATGTAGTCACCCGGTGGTCGCGTCGTCGGATCGACGATGCCGGCGAGCCCGCTGCCATGGGGTTGCCCCGCATGCCGGGCGCCCAGCCCGGCACCTGGCCGGCCGAGCTTGCCCGTCAGGGCCGGTAGACAGCTGATCGCCCGGCTCGACTCGAAGCCGGCGCGCTGCTTGTACATCGAGCTCCCGCTCATGAGGATCGTCGCGCGCTCGGTCTGCGCATACTCGACCGCCAGCGCCTCGACGTGCGCCGCGGACACGCCGGTCTGCGCGGCGGTCCACTCGGGCGGGTACGCCTCGACGTGCGCGCGCAGCGCGTCGAAGCCCACCGTGTACTGCTCGATGAACGTGTCGTCGCACAGGTCATCGCGAATCAGCACGTGCATCAGGCCGAGCGCGAGCGCGGCATCGCTGCCGGGCCGCACCAGGTGCATCTCGTGCGCCGATCGACAGGCCTCGGTCTCCCGCACGTCGATGGCGATGATGCGCGCGCCGCGCTTCTTCGCCTGCGCCACGTGGCGCGCCGTATTGGGCTGACTGACCGAGTTCGAGCCCCACAAGATCACGAGATCAGAGTGGGCGCTCATGTCCTCCTTCGTATGCACCTCGCTCGCGCCCGTGAGCCCGACACCGAGCCCGCCGAGCCCCCAGCAGATCATCGAGGGATCCCACGTCTGGAAGCCCGCCATGAACGCAAGCCGCGTCATCAGCTGCGCGTGCGCGAAGACGCCGTAGTCGTTCGCGACCCCGCCGTGTCCGACCCACACCCCCACCCGCGGTCGGCCGACGGCGTCGACGCCCTCGACGATGCGGTCGAGGGCATCGCTCCACGAGATGCGCTGCCAGTCGTCGCCCCCACGCCGGGAGCGAACCATCGGATGGAGCACGCGATCGGGGTTCGACGGGATCTCTTCGGCGGCGCGCCCACGAACGCACAAGAAGCCCTGGCTGTCGGGGTTCTCGCGATCGCCGTGCAGCGCGACCAGCCGATCGCCGTCGACCTCGACCTGCATCCCGCACAGCGTGGGGTGGCAGTTCATCGGACACATCGTGCGGACAGTGCGGGTCATACTCGCCCCGATCGAGGGTGGCGCCGGCCCAAGCCAGCGTACCAGGCGCCGATCCGCATGCCGACCGCACCGGAGCGCGGCCAGGGGCTGGTCGAATGTGGGTCGCGCAAAGGCGCGAAGGAAGCAGAGGCGGGGATCGCGGCCGCGTCCGGCGCGCTGCCGAGCCTGGTAGCGGTGGGCAGACTTGAACTGCCGACCTACGGCTTATGAAGCCGCCGCTCTAACCAACTGAGCTACACCGCCCCGGCTCGCAGCAAGCCCGCAGGCTCACGAGGGAGCCCACGGCTCCCGCGAAGGCGCGCAGGTTAGCGCACCGATCGGTGGCTGAAAGGGTGTCGCAGGATGTGCGGCGCGCCGCCGAGGTCAGCGATCGCCGCCCGCCTTCAGCGCCTGCACTTCGGCCTCGAGGGTCTCGAGCCGGCGCACCAGATCGGCCGAGCTCACCGCGCGCGGCCGCGCCGCGTCGCCGGGCGCGGCTTCGCCATCCTCGACCGTGATCACGTAGTCGCCCACGGCGAATCGAGTCACCTTGCCGACGAGGTCGTCGAGGTCGGGAATCACGGCACCGATGCTGCCCGAGTGCACGAAGATCTCTCGCAGCGTCTCACCATCGGGGCCCGCGGCGGTCGCCGCCGTCTGCACGTCGAGACTCGCCCCCTGGCCGAAGCGCGTGAACGAGCCGAACACCACGTACTCGGCTCCGACGCTGCGGGCGACCTCGAGCGCCTTCTCCAGATCGGTCGTCGCGCGGTCGCTGTCCTCGACCGGAATCACCTCGACCACCGATTCCTTGGTGAACCGCGCGCGCAGCATGTCGGAGAGCCCCTGCCGCAGGTACTCGGGGTCCTCGTTGCTGTGAACGACCATCGGGAGCAACGCCAGGGTGGGCTTGCCGGGCGCCGACGCGACATCGCCCTCTTCGGGCGACTGCGCGCGGGCGCCGCTCGCGCCGAGCAGGGCCGCGACGACGACCCCGATCAGCAGGAGCACGAAGGTCACGCGGGCCCCCAACACCCCCCAGCGCGTCTCGTTGTCAGGCTGCTCGGCAGACAGCTCGGCTCCTCCCCACGAAAGTCGGCGGAGTGTCTTGGATCCGCCTCAGACCGTCAACTCGGGCGAAGCCCGAAGACGACCGTACCCGCGAGAGACGGCGCGCACGCAACGGCGGTTCGCCCCGTCACGGATCCGTGCACCGAAAATGTATGGGAACGCGCCTGAGCGCCCGAGACGGCTCTGTGGGGTTCTGGGGCAGCTACTCGGTGTCTTCGGGAAGGCGGCCGGTGATCGGCAGCTTGACCGTGAAGGTCGAGCCCTCGCCCGGGCGGCTCTGCACTTCGATGGTGCCCCCGTGATCGGCCACGATCTGGTGCGAGATCATCAGCCCGAGGCCCGTGCCCTGATCTGGATCCTTCGTCGTGAAGAACGGATCGAAGATGCGCTCGAGGTGCTCGGGCTCGATGCCACGCCCGGTATCCGAGACCGTGATCTGTGCGCGCTGATCGGGCGCCTCGGGGTCGGCGCCCACCGCGACGGTCACCGTCCCTTCGCCCGGCGTAGCGTGCACCGCGTTCAGGACGAGATTGAGGAGCACCTGGTGAATGTGCTCGCGAACGCCGACGACCGGCGGCGCATCGCCGGCGACCTCGAGCGCGAGGTGTACGCCACCGGCGGTGACCTCTCGGCTCACCAGGCCGACGACCTCCTTCGCGACCTCGTCGACCGCGAGCGTGCTGCGGGCGGCGCTGCCGGGCTCTGCCCCGCCGCGCGCCAGGCGCGACATCGTCGCGACCAGGCCACGAATGCGCTCGAGCTCGGAGCACGCCAGATCGTGGTACTCCGACCAGAACGAAGCGTCGTCCTCGCCACGCTTCTCGGGCGCCAGCGAGAGGAACGTGTGGATCGAGACGAGCGGATTGTTGATCTCGTGCGCGAGGCCCGCCGCCAGGGTACCGAGCGTGCCCAGCCGATCCGCGCGCAGCACCTGGGCGCGAGACGCGCGCAGATCCTGCACCAGCCGTGCGTTCTCGATGGCGATCACCGCCTGCATGCCGAGCCCATCGAGCAGCGTGCGATCGTCGGCGCCGAAGCGCCGGCCGCCGGCACGATTGTCGACGGCGATGGCTCCGACGACGCCCGTCTTGCCGATCAGAGGCGCGACCAGGATCTCTTCAGCCGACACCTCGACCACCCAGCCGCGCACCGGTGGCTCGAGGTCGGCCAGATCGTCGACGCGCAGCGAGACGGCGTGGCCCGCCACGAGATCCTCGAAGAACGCCGGGGCCGCCTCGACATCGATCGAGATCGCGCGCAGGCGCTTCGAGACCTCGCCGTCCTCGGGCGAGAGCCCGGCCCACTCGAGCTTTGCATTCGACCCGTCGAGCAGCAGCAGCGCTGCGCCGTCGAAGCCGAGCTCGCGCGTCATCGACCGCATGAGCACCTCGACCAGACGGTCGAAGTCGATCTCGCGATGCAGACTGCGCGAGAGCCGGTTCAGCTGGGTCAGCTCATCGAGGAGCGCGCCGCGCTCGCGCTCGAGCGCGTACATCTCGATCGCCCGCAGCAGCGTGAGGCGCATGTCGGCCGGGTCCCACGGCTTGGGGACATAGCGGTAGATCGAGCCGTCGTTGATCGCCTCGCCCAGGGTCTCGGCGTCGCCGTACGCCGTGACGAGCATGCGGATCGTGCTCGCGTCGATCTCGCGCACGCGTGAGAGGAACTCGACGCCCGTGACCCCCGGCATCTTCTGATCCGAGAGCACGACGGCCACCGGGTTCTCATTGAGGATCCGGAGGCCCTCTTCGGCGCTCTCGGCCGTGAGCACGGTGAAGTCGCGCCGAAACGTCAGCTCGAAGATGCGCAGGTTGTCAGGCTCGTCGTCGACGTAGAGCACCGGAAACTCGCGGTACTCCATGAGCTGATTCGGGCTGGGTCGCACGGGGCCCCTCCTCGCGCGGCGATTCTCGGCCGCGCGGCTGCCTGCTCGACTCGCATGCTCATCGGGCGTGAGCCGACGAGGATTGAGCGCGAGCGTGCATCTCGGCGGCGAAGCGACCGATGCAGGACGAAAACCCGACGGAATCGGCGTGTGGCAGGACGAAATCAGTCGCTGGGCAGCGAGTACTGGCGCACCTCGACCCCGGCTTCGGCCAGCAGCGAGAGCGCAACGTCCCCAAGGGGGTAGTGGCTGTTGTAGACGACTTCGGCGAGGCCCGCGTTGATGATGAGCTTCGTGCACTGCAGGCACGGCGAGAACGTCGTGTAGATCGTGCCGCCGCGCAGACTCACGCCATGAAAGGCCGCCTGCACGATCGCGTTCTCTTCACCATGGCTGCAGAGGCACTCGGCGAGGTTCGTGCCGCCCGGTGCCAGCTCATTGCAGCGCGGGCAGCCGCCCTCGTTGCAGTTGCGCGTGCCGCGGGGCGTGCCGTTGTAGCCGGTCGAAATGATGCGCTTGTCGAGGGTCACCACGGCCGCGACCTTGCGCTTCACGCAGTTGCTTCGCGAGGCCACCACCCGCGCGATGCTCATGAAGTACTCGTCCCAGCTCGGCCGATCGAAGTAGAGCGTCTCGCGAAAGACGGCCTTGATCTTCTCGTGCAGCTGCTCGAAGCCGCCGTCGTTCTCGACGACGAAATCGGCGAGCTCGCGTACGGCGTCGAGCTGTTGACCGGCTCCGCCATCGCCGCCGGCCTCTCGGGCTTCGACGCCGCGCATCGCCTCGATGTCTTCGGGATCCCCCGCCCGCCCGCGCGCCCGCATGCGCTCGAAGCGGACCTCGAGGGGCGCATCGACCCAGACGAGGTGGAACCCGTGTCCGCTCTCGCGCAGTGCCTCGACTTCGGCCGGGTGCCGAATCGAGTCGATCGCGTAGTTGCGGTCGGGAATCAGCCGATCGATGAGCCGCAGTGCCAGCGCGCCGGGCCCGAACTGCGCACGCAGGTCGGTGCCCTTGTCGAGCATCGCCTCGCGCGTCGGCTCGACGCCCTCCTTGGCGAGCTCGTCGCGAATCACGTCGGAGAGCGACAGCCCGTAGAAGCTGCGATCCGCGAGATAGCCCACGACCTCGCCCTTGCCGGCGCCATTGCGTCCCGCGATGCCGATGATCATGCTCGCCCCCCGCGCCGCGCACGGCGCCCGGCTCGATCGTACCGAATTGCAGCGGTTCGGCTTCTGGGGCACGCTGCGCCGCCATGCGCGTGTACGTGACCGGGGCCGGCGGATTCGTGGGGGGCCAGCTGCTCCCCGCGCTCGAGGCGGCCGGGCACGACGTGAGCGCCGCCGACCAGGACGTCGACGTGACCCGGCGCGACGCGGTCGCCCACGCCTTCGGCGCCGCGCGACCCGACGCCATCATCCACCTCGCCGCCCAGAGCTCGGTCGCGCGCTCGCTGCGCGATCCCGGCGCGGCGTGGCGCGTGAACTACCTCGGCACCCGAGCCGTCCTGCAGGGGCTCGCCGACACCGTACCCCGCGCGCGGCTGCTGGTCGTCGGCTCGGCCGATCAGTACTCGCCGAGCGGACCGGGCGCCGAGCCCTTCGACGAGCGCACGCCGCTGAGGCCGCGCAGCCCGTACGCGCGGAGCAAGGCCGCCGCGGAGCAGCTCGCTCAGCTCGCACGCCGAGACGGGCTCGACGTCGTCTGTGTGCGCGCGTTCAACCACACCGGTCGCGGGCAGACCGACACCTTCGTGGTGCCCGACTTCGCCCATCAGGTGGCCGGGATCGCCGCCGGCGTTCGGCCCGCGCAAATGCGCGTCGGCAACCTCGAATCGGTCCGCGACTTCCTCGACGTCCGCGACGTGGTCGACGCGTATCTCCGTCTGCTCGATCCCGCCGTGCCGGCCGACGTGTACAACGTCGCGAGCGGCCGGGGTTGGCGCATCGCCGACGTCCTCGATGCGCTGTGTCGGCGCGCCGGGGTACGGCCCGAGATCGAGACCGACCCCGACCGCCACCGGCCGACCGACTGGCTGGTGGGCGACGCACGCCGCCTCGAAAGCGCAACCGGGTGGCAGGTCACGCACGCCTTCGAGTCGACGCTCGACGACGTGCTCGACGACTGGCGTGAGCGGGTTGCAGGAGCGGCCTCGAGCTGAGAGCGAGCGGCCTCGAGCTGAGCGCGAGCGGCTTCGAGCTGAGAGCGAGCGGCCTCGAGCTGAGAGCGAAAGGCATCGGCGCGAGCGCGAGCGAGCTCGGCGTGAGCCAGCGCTGCCCGAGCCCCATCCTCACGCCGCGACGATTCGCCACGAAGAGCGGCTCGCGCGCTGTCATCGAAACGCACCGATCGACAGGCGCCGCCTCAGCGCGCGGCGACGAGGCACGGCGAGATCCAGCGGTCACCGTTGTCGTCGACGCGCAGCCGCCGACCGGCTTCTTCGAGGCCGTGCGCTTCGAACGCCTGCAGGGTCTCGGGTCCATCGGCTTCGAGCAGCCCCGACAGCACCAGCCGCCCGCCCGGCGCCACGCAACGCGCGATGGCCTCGGCGATCGGCAAGACCTCGCGCTTCAGCAGATTCGCGAGCACGAGATCGAACGGCGGCTCGCCGAGCATCGACTCGACGGGCCCCGTGAAGAAGCGCGTGCGCGCGGCGAGCCCGTTCAGCGCGGCCCACTTCTCGGCTTCGGGGGCAGCCAGCGGATCGAGATCGAAGCCCACCGCCTGGTCGCAGCCCAGCGCCACCGCCGCGAGCGCGAGCACGCCGCTGCCGGTGCCGACGTCGAGCGCCCGGCCCTGAAGCGCGCCGTCCGCCTCGAGCTCGGCCACCCACTCGAGCACGAGCCGCGTCGACGAATGGCCGCCGGTGCCGAAGGCCTGCCCCGGATCGACGCGCAACACGACGCGTCCCGGCGCGTCGTCGAGCTCGATGAACGTGGGCGAGACGACGAGGCGGGGCGAGATCTCGATCGGCTCGAGCCCTTCCTTCCACTGCTCGGTCCAGTCGATGACCTCGACGCGCTCGGGCTCGGCTACGTTGGCGCGCGCGCCAAGGTCGTCGACGAGACTCGACCTGAGCGAACGCACGACCGATGAAGGTGCGTAGATGACGAGCTCGAGATCCGAACGCTCTTCGACGCCCACGGCGCCGGAGTCCCAGGCCACGCCGATCGCCTGCTCGCGCGCGACGGCGTCGGTCGCCGAAACCACGAAGCGTGCGGTCTCG
Organism: Myxococcota bacterium; assembly: GCA_965250285.1. Classification (GTDB taxonomy): domain Bacteria; phylum Myxococcota_A; class UBA9160; order UBA9160; family UBA4427; genus CAYYSY01. The sequence continues at coordinate 1,575,955 of OZ252299.1, read as the reverse complement.
TCCGGATCGCTCAAGGGCGCGTCCTCTCTTCGGCGGCTCGCCGTCTGCTTCGTCGGATTCGCGTGGCTCGCGATCCTACCCGGTTGCTACTACAGCCATGTCGCGAGTGGCCAGATGAAGGTGCTGCGCGCACGCGAACCCATCGACGAGGTGCTCGCGCGCGACGAGACCTCGGATGAGCTGAGGCACAAGCTCGAGCTCGTCCTGGAGGCACGCGAACACGCGCGTGCGCTCGGCCTCGACGTCGATCAACAGTACACGAGCTTCGTCGCCTGGCCGGGCGATCGCATCATCACATCGGTGGTCGCGACGCCGCCCGAGCAGGTCGACGCCGATCCATTCTGGTTTCCGATCGTCGGAAAGGTGCCCTACAAGGGCTACTTCGACCCCGACAAGGCCGGGGCCGAGGCCGAACGCCTGCGCGGCAAGGGGCTCGACGCGTGCACGTTCGCGATCGACGCCTACTCGACGCTCGGGTGGTTCGACGATCCGATCACCGAACCGATGCTCGACCGCAGCGACGGCGCGCTGGTCGAGACGATCGTGCACGAGCTCGTCCACGCGACGTTCTACGTGCGCAGCCAGCCCGACTTCAACGAAGGGGCGGCCCAGTTCGTGGGGCAAGAGGCCGCCAAGCAGTTCTACGCGGGCGACGATATGGCGGTCGCAACCGAGGCGGCGCGCATCGCCGACCGTCGGCTGCTGGCGTCGACGTTGGTCGGCTTTCGCGACGAGTTTCGCGCCCTCTACGAGGACGCCGCGTCGCGACGCGCACGCGGCGAGGCGCCCGACGTCGCCGCCGAACGCAGCGCGCTCGAAGCCGACATGCGTGCCCGGCTCGCCGCGTTGCCGCTCGCGGGGCGCGATCCACAGAAGCTCTCCGAGCGGATTCGGTTGAACGACGCCTGCCTCGCGCTGCAGGGCACCTACGGCGCCGACCTCGAGCGCTACGACGAGCGGCTCACGGCGATGAACGGCGATCTGCGGGCATTCGTGGCGGCGCTGATCGCCGCATCCGAAGAGGACGACCCGCGGGCCTCCTTCTTCACCGAGCCCTTCGACGACGCGCCCGACGTCGACCCGACCCCCTAGAGTGCGACCGACCCCTCGGCGACGAGCCCCTTCAGCACCTCGAGGCACGCTTCGGTGTCGACGAGGGCATCGTGCGCACCCACCAGCTCCTGCCCGGTGTAGTGCGTGTAGGCCTCGGCGAGCGTCGGCCACTTGTAGTCGCCGTACTTGCCCGGGAGCTTGAGAACGGGGGTGCTCTCTTCCTTCGTGCAGATGAGGCGCTTGTCGCTCATGCGCTCGGGCTTGTTCCCCACACGATAGAGTGAGGCCAACATGACGGTCTGGTCGAAGCTCATGTTGTGGGCGACAATGACGTCGGCGCGCATGCACATCTGATTGAAGAGCGAGCAGGCGACGATCGGCGCGATGCCGAACTCCTTGCACTCCTGCTCGGAAATACCGTGAGCCGCCTGCGCCTCGGGCTCGATCGACGCGCCTTCAGGCAGTTGGACGAGGCTCGCGAAGCGGCCCATGACCCGCCAGTCGATCGTGTCGACCAGCAGCAGAGCGAGCTGAATGAGATGGGGCTGGGCCGGGTCTTCGGGCGGTCGCTTCCACTTGACCATGCCCGTGGTCTCGGTGTCGAAGATCAGCGCCTTCATGCCACCCCCCTCCGTCCGGCCGCCACCGGAACGTCCCCGCGACGAGTATGACGTCTCGCCCGGAGATGGTCCATCACGTTCGGACACGTCCGGCCCTTTCGAAGGCCCCCTCGGCGGGGAACTCGAGGGAGTCGAGCGGCGCCGACTTCACGCTGCGACTGCGCCGATCGGATGCGGGCGTCGCACTTTCCCGGGCGAGCGGGCTGGGTTTAACTCACCGCGTCCGCAGGGGGGAGGAAAACGATGTTTCTTCGACGGATCTGCCGCGCAGTGACGACAGGGGCCGTGGCCGCAGCGATCGGGCTGGCCGCACCACTGGCACTCGCCGAGACGCCGACCGGCCGCCAGATCATGGAGTGGGTCGACGAGCGCGACGACGGCGACGACTCGGTGAGCCGCATGGAGATGATCCTGATCGACAAGCGGGGCAACGAGCGGGTCCGCCAGATTCGGTCGTTCCGCAAGAAGAAGGGCGACGACGATCAGTCGATCATGTTCTTCGAGTCGCCAGCCGACGTGAAGGACACCGGCTTCCTCACCTACGACTACGACGACGAGAGCCGCGACGACGACCAGTGGCTCTACCTGCCCGCACTCAAGAAGACCAAGCGCATCGCCTCGGGCGACAAGAGCGGCAGCTTCATGGGCAGCGACTTCACCTACGCCGACATGGCCTCGCGTCCTCTCGACCGGTACGAGTACACGCTGATGAAGGAGACCGAGGTCGGCGGCGTGCCCGTATGGCAGGTCGAGTCGATCCCCGACCCTGAAGAGGTCGACGAGACCGGCTACACGAAATCGATCGGCTTCATCCGCAAGGACAACCACGTGCTGATCCGCGCGGTGAGCTGGGTCAAGAAGGGGGGCCGGCTCAAGTATCTCGAGGTCAAGAAGCTCGAGGAGATCGACGGCATCTGGGTCGCCACTGAAATGACGATGACCACGAAGAAGGGCAAGCAGACTCTTCACAGCACGATCATCCGTCAACACGACGTGCGCTTCGGTCAAGACCTGAGCGAAGACATGTTCAGTGTGCGGCAGCTCGAGAAGGGGCTCTGAGAGAGCCCCATGCCCTCGCTGCCCGCGAAGGCCACGCAGCTCGCCCTGGCCGGGTTGAGCGCCCTGCTCCTGATCGGCTTCGCCGTCGGGCCCTCGGCGGCGGCCGATGATGATGTCGAGGCCGCCCTCGAGGGCTTCGAGGATCCCGAGGCGGCCCTCGATGACACCGAGGCGGCGCTCGAGGGCTTCGACGACGACACCGAAGCCGCCCTCGATGGCTTCGGAGACGACGACGTCGATGCCGCCCTCGATGGCTTCGGAGACGACGATGTCGATGCCGCCCTCGATGGCTTCGGGGAAGACGACACCGAGGCGGCGCTCGAAGGCTTCGGCGAGCTGGGAGCCTCTTCGAGCGCGTCGACGTCCGCGCCCGCCGACCGGTTCTACGACGTGTCCGGCTCGCTCAGCCTGGGCGGATCGTTCAACGTGCTTCGGCACCGCTCGTCGATCGGTCCGGGCGACACCCCCGAAGAGATCCTGGCCGGCACCGACTACTTCGGCCTGCAGCGCCTCCGGACGCGAGGCGATCTGCAGATCGACGCCGATCTGCCCTACGACTGGCAGCTGCGGGCCCAGGGCTTTCTCTGGTTCGACTTCGCCTACCTGATCCACGGTCGCGAGTCGTACACGACCGAGATCCTCAAGAACTACGAGTTCGTATCGGAGGTGCTCGACCTCTGGGTCGCCGGCACGCTCTTCGAGCGCCTCGACCTCAAGCTCGGGCGTCAGGTCGTCAACTGGGGCCGGTCCGACACGGTGCGCGTCACCGACGTCCTCAACTCGCTCGACAACCGCGAACCCGGGCTCGCCGACATCGAGAACCTGCGGCTGCCCGCCACGATGGCGAAGGCCGACTACTTCGCCGGCCCGTTTCGCTTCACCGCGCTCGTGATTCCCGAGATCCGCTACGACTACGACCCGCCGGCGGGCAGCGACTTCTTCGTGCTCCCGACCGCGCAGGACTTTCCGCCGCCGCGGCCTCCGCTGATCTCACCGATCGACCCCGACGATGTCGAAGACCGCCGCGCATCGCGCTGGGGATCGGCGCCCGAGTACGGCGGCGCCGTCGAAGGCATCTTCAGCGGCTGGGACGTCTCATTCTACGTCGCCCGCATCTACCAGAACCGGTCGACGCTCACGCCGGGTGTCCCGGGCGCGGCCGCGCTCAGCGTCCTCGAGAACGATCGCGTCACGATGGTCGGAGGCGGCGGCAACTACACGCTCGGCAGCTGGCTGCTCAAGGCCGAGCTCGCCTGGTTCAAGGACGTCGACTACGTCTTCTTGCAGCCGGTGCCCACCCCGCAATTCTACGACGTCGACCGCATCCTCTCGGGCCGGGTCGACGCCATGGTCGGGTTCGAGTACTACGGCTTCAACGACACGACGATCGCGCTCGAGGTCGTCAATCGGCACATCATCGACTACGACCCGCTCTTCCAGTTCTTCCCGAACTACGTCGACGAGAATCAGGTCGAGTACGCGCTGCGCATCTCGCAGGACTGGATGAACGCGCGGCTCCACTCGACGATCCTCGCGTACGTGATCGGTTATCGCGGTCAGGGCGGCGCGATCCTGCGAGGCGAGGTGACGTACGACGTGATCGACGGCCTCGCGGCGACCCTCGGGTTCGTCGGCTACGTGCCGGGCGAGGACTTCCCCATCCGCAGCTGGGGCAAGAACCAGCGCGCCTTCTTCAAGTTCAAGTACTCGTTCTAGCGCCGGCGCGACGGCCGCTTGCCCGCCCGAACTGCGTACGGGCTGCCCCTCTCTTGCCCATCGCCCCCCCGCCGCCGCCGAGCGGAGCCTCAGCTTTGTCCGGCACGCCGCCGAAACGGCTTCGAGGGCCCGTTCACCGGGCCGACCGATCTCTGCGCCCAGAGACGGGGCGGCAGCATTTCGACCGAGGGAAACCGATGCATTCCGAAGAGGCCGGCGCCGGCCGAGCTCGCGCCGAGCGATCGTCTCACGCGACGCCGGCGCAGAGCGCGCAAGCGCTGATCGAGAACGTCGAACGTGTGATCCGCGGCAAGCGCGACGTGATCGAACGCGCCGTCGTCTGCATGATCGCCGAGGGGCACCTGCTGCTCGAAGACGTCCCCGGCGTCGGCAAGACCACGCTCGCACGCGCCCTCGCCCACTCGATCGGCGGCGACTTCCACCGCATCCAGTTCACCAGCGACCTGCTGCCGAGCGACCTCACGGGTCTGACCGTCCCCGAGCTCGAGGCGGGCCGCCCCACCGATCGGTTCCGCTTTCAGCCCGGACCGATCTTCGCCCACGTCGTCCTCGCCGACGAAGTCAATCGCGCCAACCCGAAGAGTCAGTCCGCCCTGCTCGAAGCGATGAGCGAAGGCACCGTGAGCGTCGACGGCGAGACGCACGCCCTGCCCGAGCCCTTCTTCGTCGTCGCCACCCAGAACCCGCTCGAGCACCACGGTACGCATCCCCTGCCCGAGAGCCAGCTCGACCGCTTCTTGATGCGCTTGTCGATCGGCTACCCCGACCCAGCCGACGAAGCGGCGGTCCTCAAGGGAGACGTCGGCGCGGGCGGGGCCGCTTCGCTCCATGCCGTGCTCGACCCCAATGGCCTGCGCGCGCTGCAGACCGCGGCGCGCGGCGTCAAGATCGACGATGCCGTTGTCGGTTACCTGCTCGCCGTCGTCGAAGAGACGCGCCAGAACGAAGCGCTCGAGCTCGGCGCGTCGACGCGTGGGGCTCTGGCGCTGCGGCGGGCCGCGGCGGCCCGTGCCCTCGTCGACGGCCGTGACTACTGCATCCCCGAAGACGTCGCCGAGCTCGCCGCCGACGTCCTCGCCCACCGCGTGATGCTGGCCGCCGGCAGCGGAGCGCGCGCGGGGGCCGAAGAAGCCCGGTGGGTCCTGCGCGATCTGCTGGGGCGGGTCCCGGTCCCCTTCTGATGCGGCTGCAAGGCGTGCTCGCGCGACTCACCGGGCTCGCGACGTCGCGAGCGCGACGGTCGCTGCGCCCCTCGCGCGCCGGCTGGCTCTTCATCGGCATCACCTTCGCCGTCGGCTTCGCCGCATTGAACACCGGCAACAATCTGCTCTACCTCGTGCTGTCGTTGATGCTGGCGTTCCTGGTCCTCTCAGGCTTCCTCTCCGAGGCGGCGCTCCGCGGGATCCGGGTCGACCGCCGGCTCCCCGTCGACTTGCACGCACGCCATCGCAACCGCGTGGTGCTGCGAATCGAGAACGTCGACCCGCGTCTCGCATCGTTTGCCCTCGTGGTCGAGGATCGGCTCGGGCGCGACGCGCACGGCGAGCCCGCAGGCCGCTGCTTCGCGCTCCGGATCGCGCCCGGCGAGACCGTGCAGCGCGACTACGCCCTCGTACCCGAGCAACGCGGCGTGCTCGCATTCGGCGGCTACCGACTCTCGACGCGCTTTCCGTTCGGCTTGTTCGTGAAGAGCGTGTGGATCAACGAAGCGCGCGAGGCGCTCGTCTATCCCGAGCTCGAGCTCGTCACCCCCGCCGCGCCCGACGCCGGCCAGTCGACCGACGCCGAAGACGCGCAGGCCCGCGACGGCGGCGGCGTCATGCTGGCCGGCCTGCGCGAGTACGTGCCGGGCGACGGACTCCGCCGCGTCCAATGGCGTCAGTCGGCGCGACGCGGGGCGCTCTTCGTCGGCGAAGCCGAGGACGAGCTGCTCGCCGAGGTCGAAGTCGAGCTGCCCCAGACGAACACGCCGACGGGCGAAGCCGACGCGCTCTTCGAAGGTCAGGTGCGGCGGGCCGCGAGCGAGGTGGTGCACCACCTCGACGCGGGCCTGCGGGTCGGGCTCCGCACGCCCGGCGAACGCTTCGCGCCCGATCTCGGGCGCTGGCACCGGTCGGCGCTGTTGCGGCACCTCGCGCTCATCGAGCGCCCCGTGGACGCGGGCGAGGCCGGCCGTTGAGCCGCGCCGAAGGACGCGTGCGCGTCGACCTGCCGCGCCCGGTCTCGGCCTGGGTGATGGCGACCGTCGCCAGCGCGGCGCTGTGGGCGACGGGCGAGCTCATGATCCCCGTGATCGTCGTTCAGGCGCTGGGGCTCGGCATATCGTTCGCGACGCGCGAACACCCGCCCGCCTGGCGCCGCAACCCGATCGTGCTGAACCTCGGCATGCTCGGGATCACGGGCCTCACCGTGGCCCTCGCGATGCGGGGCACCCCGGCGACGCTGTCGCTCGCGCACTTCGCCGCCCTCAGCCAGGCGCTGCAGCTCCTCGATGCCCGCCCACGCAAGAGCGAGTTCCTGCTCGTCGCGCTCGCGCTCTTCCAGGTCGTGCTGGCCTCGAACCTGACCGACAGCGTGCTCTTCCCGCCGCTCCTCGTGACGTTTCTCGTCAGCGTCACCTGGACGCTGATGATCCATACGCTCCGCACCGAGGCGCTCGAGGCGGGCGACGTGAACGGCGCCCGTCACGTCGTGACGGGCGGCCTGGTGCGCACGACCGCGATCGCGACGCTGCTCTCGCTGGCCCTGGCATCCGTTTTCTTCATGGCGCTGCCGCGCCTCAAGACCACCCTGATTCGCGGCGGGGCCGCCGGCCCCCTCGCGATGGCGGGCTTCTCCGACCACGTCGAGCTGGGCACGATCGGTCGGATTCGCCAGGACGACACCGTGGTGCTCCGTGTCGAGACCGTCGAGGGCCAGCCGGCCGACCCCATCGACGCGTACTGGCGCGGCCTCGCGTTCGACCGCTTCGATGGCCGCCGCTGGTCGATCTCATCCTTCTCCGCCGGCTACGACCGCGAGCTGCTGAACGGCCACGCCCGCTTCGGCATGAACGTTCGGGGCGGTCCGACCCAGGGCGGACGGGTCGAACGCATCGTGCGTGAGCCCGTCGAGGCGGGCGTCGTCTTCGCGGCTGGACCCATCCGTCGGCTCGAGGGGCCGCTCAAGCAACTCGAACGCGACACCAACGGCGGCGTCTACGACCCGGCACAAACCGACGAGCGCGTCCGCTACACGGTCTGGACGGCGCACGATCGCCCCGACCTCGAGACGCTGCGCAGCGACGCCGCGGCGCCCCCGCGCGAAACGGGTCCCCGCGCGCAGCTCCGCCAGGCGCGGTATCTCGATCTGCCGAGCTTCGACCCGAGCGTCCTCGCGCTGGCCGACCGCATCACGCGCGAAGCCGTGACCGACGCCGACCGAGCGGCCGCGATCGAACGCTGGCTGCGCGAAGAAGGCGAGTACACCGACGCCCCCGAAGACATGACCGCAGGCGGTGAGAGGTCGCCGGTCGAGGGCTTCCTGCTCGGGGACCTCGCCGGTCACTGCGAGTACTTCGCGAGCGGCATGGTCGTGCTGGCCCGGGCGACTGGCCTGCCGGCGCGACTCGTGAACGGGTTCGCCGGTGGACAGACCAACGAGGTGGGCGGCTTCGTCGAGCTGACCTCGTCCGATGCGCATGCCTGGGTCGAGGTGCACTACCGCGACGCGGGCTGGGTCCGGTACGACCCGACCCCGCCCGCCCTGCGCATGCGGGCGGCCGGCGACGCCTCGTTCGGGGAGTCCCTCGGCGCACTCGCGAGCGCCCTCGAGCTCTGGTGGTTCCAACGCGTCGTCGACTTCGACAGCTCCGATCAGATCCTCGCGATGAAGGCCGCCTACCTCTACTTGAAGGGCTTCTGGGATGGCGAGGCGCGCGCCCCGGGCGGGCCGGGGCCAGCCGCGCCCGAGACCGGCGGCGCCAGACCCGCTCGGGGTTCGGTCTCGCTCGGCGACCCCCGCGTCTGGATCGCGCTGGTCGCGCTCGCCGGCTTCGGCGCCTTGCTCGCGTGGCACCGCACGCGGCACGGGCGGCGTCGCCCGGAGATCCCGGCCGATTACGCGCGCGCGTTGGGTTGGCTCGCGCGACGGGGCCATGCGCGGCCCGCCGAGCGCACTGCACGAGAGTTCGTGCAGGACCTGCGTGAAACGCTCGATCCCGCCGTCGCGGATGCATTTTCTCCGATCACCGAGCGCTATCTGAGACGCCGCTTCGGCGGTCACCCCGACGTCGCACCCGGTGCGGCGCGCGCCGAGCTCGGGCACTTGCGACGTGCGCTCCGTCGCAGCCAGCCGACGTTCGTCGAGCGCTTGATCGACCTCGTTCGGTCGCGGCCAGGCGCGGGAGCGGCCCCCGACCCGAGCTGAGCGCAGCCCGGACCTAGAGTGCGCCGAGCGCCTTGTGCGTCTGCGGGATGAGGCGCACGTCGTCGACGAACGCCGCGCACGCCTCGAGGTGCTCCATCATCACGTCGACCGACGGGGCTTCGGGCACCGCGCCGTCCGGCGTGACCGGCTGCAGCACGAGGGTCGTCGCCGGCCGAACGGCCGCGATGTGACGGCATGCCGCCTCGAGCTCGTCGCGTGTGGTGCGCGGTGTGATCACGATCTTCACACACGCTCCGGGCCGGTCGCCGACCCGCTCGAGGAACGCGGCGTGCTCGTCGTGGAAGGGCGCGACGTCTGGGCCCCGGTCGCTGACCCGGCGCACGTCGCTGGCGAGCTTCCAATCCATCGAGACGTAGTCGACGTGATCGAGCGCTTCACCCAGCGCCTCGTGTGCGAGCCCATGGGTCTCGAGGTGCACGCGCAGCCCGCGCGCCCGCAGCGCCCTGGCCCAGTGCGCGACCGCTCCCGGCTGAAGGAGCGGCTCGCCCCCCGTCAAGCTGACCCAGCGGCCGGCGGGCACGCCGCGGGCATCGAGCCAGGCCTCGAGCCGGGGGAGCGACACTGGATTGGGAATCGACTCGTGCGCACCGTGGCCCAGCGCGCCGTACACGCGACACTCGGGAACGCGCCGCCACGACTCGGGCGTGTCGCACCACGCGCAGCGCAGGTCGCACTCGGCAAAGCGCACGAAGACCGTACGCTCGCCGACCTGCGGGCCCTCGCCCTGCACGGACTCGAAGATCTCGACGAGATGGGCATCCATGGCGGCCCCTCGCTCGGCCCCGCGCGCGCGGCGCTCAGCCCTCGAGGATCGAGCGGCCCATCGCGATCGCGCCGACCACCTCGTCCATGCGCTCGGGGGACTCGCCCAGACCGCGCACGCGGAACCGCGCCACGTGGTCGTTGTCCGGCAACGCCTCGACCCAGCGGAACTTGCTCGCGAGGTGCTCGGAGAGCGCGCCGAAGTCGAGCGTACGGCGGCCGCCGCTCTCCTCGCCCCCGAAGAAGACGACCTCGTTGCCGCGCACCCAGGCGAGCGACAGGTTCGCCTTGTAGCGCTCGCGCGCGATGCGGGCGGCGATGTGCGGATCGCAGTCGGCATCGGCGTCGACGACCACCATCGCGTGGCCGGCGAAGCGCACGAGCCGGAAGTCGCGCGACGACACATACTCGACCTCGGGCGGGCGCGGCGGCGCCTCGACCTGGAGCGCCTCCTTCGCGAGGTCGCTCGGTCGACCGGTGAGCAGCGGGTCGATGTCCGCCCGCACCTCGCCACCCTTCGCGGCGATCTCACCGAGGCGATGCCACCAGAGGCGCCCCCAACGCTCGTAGTCGTGCTGACTGAAGCGGCCGGTGGCGAGATCGACGAGCTTGTCGGAGAAGCGCGATCGCCGGGTGGCCGTGTCGAGGACGGCCGGCAACGAAGAGCCGGTGCCGGGCGTGAGATGAAGCGCGTCCTCACGGAACGCGTCGGCCACGGCCGACAGATCCTCCGGCGGCCAGTCGTGGTGATCGAACCAGGTGATGCGATTCGCGTAGAGCGACGCCGCCTGAATCACGTCGCGCGCCGGCGAGGGCGTGAATCCGACCAGATAGATCGGCACGTCCTCCTTCACGTCCGTCGCAACGCTGCGGAAGAACGTCATCAGCTCGCTCTGCGGGTAGACCCAGACCCCCTCGAGCAGTCGGATGTCGCGCGCGAGCAGCACCGCGGCCAGCAGCGAGTCGCGGTCGGCGTTCGCCACGATGACCGCCCGGCGGCGAGGCGCGGCCGGCTCGGAGATCTCGCCGGTCTGGGCCTTGCGCGCGCGCCGACGCTCTTCGCGCTCGCGGGTGCGGCGCGACGTATCGTCGCCGCCATCGTCGCCGTCGTCCGAATCCTCGTCCTCGGTGTACTGGAGCGGGTCGCCGACACCGGCCAGGCTCTCGGGGAGATCGGCCAGCGCGTCGTCGAGGTCGTCGGCATCGGTGTCGTCGTCGTCGGCCTCTCCGTCCGAGTCGACGTCGGCCTTCGCCTCGCCCGCGTCGCCGCTTCTCGCGCGTGGACGCTCGTCGTCGCCCGCGCCCTCGTCGCCGCCGTCCCCACCTTCGGCACGACCGCCACCACTGCGACGTCCGCGTCGACGTCCGCGACCGCGACGCCGACGGCCACTGCCGTCCGCGTCGTCACCGTTCTCTTCATCGAGGTCGAGCAGCGACAGACTCTCGTAGCGGGGCTCGCCCTCTTCGGGCTCGGCAACGGCTGCGTCGGCCGCCGCCGCGCCTTCGACGCGGGTCTCGCCCTCGTCGTCATCGCCCCGACCGCCTTCCCGATCACGGCCGCGGCCCCGTCCGCCGCGGCGGCGACGACGGCGATTGCGACCAGCGCCATCGCCGTTCTCATCCGCAACGGCCGCCTCGGTGCCCTCGTCCGCGCCTTCGGCTGCGCCGGCCTCAGGCGCTCCAGCCTTCCCGTCGCCCGCCTCGGCCGATGCGTCGGCGCGGTCGGCTCTCGAGCGACGCCGCCGGCGTCCACCCGCACCCCGGGCGGCGCGCCCGGCTTCACCGGTCACGCCGGGCACCAGGCCCAGCTCACCGTCCCGCTCGAGGGTGTAGACCGCGTGCGCCAGCGTGAGACCCGCGAGCGCCGGTGCGACCGCGGGATCGAACTCTTCGGCGACGAGCACGAGCAGCGGCGTCTCGAGCCGAACGGGCGGCGGAACGTCGCCGAGCAGCGTCGAGAGGTGCGGCTTGAGATCCTGCAGCGCGTCGACGATGCGACCGAGATCGGCGAGCCCGAGCTTCAGGCGCACCGCGACGATCACCGGGCGACCGTGCTCGTCGACCCCTACCTGATCGAGGGTCTCGACGTCGGATCCACCCATCGGGAACGGCATCGCACCCCGCACGCCGAGCGCCGCCGAAGCGACCGGTAGTGCGCGAGTGCGAACGCCCTCCTCGCCCTCGCGCGTGCGTCGATCGTTGATGCGCTTGCGCAGCTGGCCCTCGAGCGCGTCGAACGCCGCCGCCAGACCGTCGCCGTTGAGACGCGCCGCGCTTCGCTGCGGCGAGAGCGTCGCGAGGCTCAGCTCGCCGTCTTCCTCGAGCCGCAGCTGCGCCACGCGACGCGCGAGAATCACGAGTTCGACGCTGCGGCCATGGGCGCGGACCGCACCCCCGTGCTTCGAGCCGAGGCCCTCGAGCGCGCCGAGCGCGCGCAGGTACAGATCCCGGGGCGCCCCCTCGGCCATGTGGGCCGCGAGTCGCGCCGGCGTCGTGACGCCGTGCTCCTCGACCGGCTCGGGCGGCACCTCGGTCGGGCCCTCCTCGAGGTTCGAGGCCGTGACGGCCGTGACGGTGAAGGGCAGCTCGGCGCGCAGCAGCGCGAGTCGGCGACGCGCCGACCCGGTCCACTGCGGTGCCACGGCGATCAGCTCGCCGGTGAAGGCGTCGTCACCGGTCTTCTCGCCGGCCGCGGCCAGGCCACCGAGCAACGCGTCGCCCGCGTGCCGCGGGGCGAACGCGACGATCACGTCCTTGCCCTCGGCGCGGCGGCCGCGCCCGATCGCGGCCACGTGGGCCGGCACCTTCGTGTCGCCGTCGGCCTCGAGGGTCTCGAGCCCGAGGGTTCCGTCTTCTTGAATGCGGCTCAGCCAGCGCTCCGCATCGATCGCAGCAGCGCGGCTCTCGCCGCCGCCCTGGGCGCCACCGCGGCGTCGTCTTCCGAACCTTCGCATGTCGTTCTCTCTCTTCGTCAGCGCCCGCGGCCCGTCGGCACGCGTGCGTTCCCCCTGGCTCGACGTGGTTGGCTGCGCTCGTCGGCCGCGGGCCGGGGTTGCCGGACGCGGCGCGCGCGCAGCTCGGGTCGGTCGCACGGCCTCGCGGCATCGCGGCTTCGTGTGACCGGCTCCCGTTCGTCGTCCCACCTGGGGGTGGGTTGGTCGTCGTCTCCTGGCGGCCGGCGCCGTCCCTCAGCGCGGCCGCCCTCTCGGTTCGTTGCTCTCTGCTCGCGTCGAGCCCGCGACCCCCGCCGCAGGCACGGTACGCGTTCAACTCGTTTCGGTGTCTCCCCCACGACGCAGCTCTTCGATCAGCGGGGCGAGCAAGCGACGCGTCGACCGCTCGGTGAACGCGTGCGGCTCACTCGGTGCCGCCCGCAGCTCGTCCGCGACGCGAATCGCGGCGGCGGCGAGGGCCGGCGTCTCTTCCTGCGTGTACACATGGGCCATCTCGTCGAGGCGTTCGGCACAGCGTTCGACTTCGTCTTCATCGAAGAGGCCCGCGACGGCAGCCGTCACGGCCTCGTCGAGCTTCGCCGCCAACGCGTCGTCCTCGACACCGTCGACGGCCGCGCGGACCTCGGCGGCGGTCGATTCGAGCAGCGCCCGGTCGGTCGTCGGCCAGGGGCCCAGGTCGCCCGCGTCGACTTCGGCGAGCAGCGCATCGACGTCGGCCGCGGCCTCGGAGGCCGAAGCCAGCGTCTTGCGCGCGGCCTCACCCGGGGTCGGCTGGTTCTCGGCATCGGCGAGCAGCTTGCCGCGCCAGTCGTCGAAGTTGCGCGGAAACGGCCGATCGGCGGGATGCACCGCAACGTGCCGCGCGATCAGGGCACGCACTTGCTCCGGCTCAGCGGCGCGCGCGCCATAGCGAGCGCGACCGGTCACGTCGCGCACGAACGAGCGCACCGCGCTGCGGCCCGCCTTGTACACCTGGAAGTCGACGAGCCCGCGACCGAGATCGATCAGCGCTTCGAACACACGTGCGCCGCCGCTCGGGGTCGACTCGACGAGATACACGAGTCGCGCACCGCGCGGGTCGAAGCGCGCGACGTAGGCCTCGTCGATCCGTTCGTCGACATCGGGCAGACGACCGACCTTCGGCTCGGCGCCCTTCGCGACCGGATCGGTGACGTCGAGACCGCTCGACTTGGCGCGGTGCAGCGTTCGGCGCAGCACCTTGCGCCCAGGCTTGGCGAGACCCGCGACGTCGAGCGCCTCGATGGCCGCGAGCCCGGCGGGTTCGTGGAGCCAGTCGTCGAGCAGCTCTTCGGCTTCGGCCGGACCGTGCTCGAGCAGCCAGCGCAGCACGCGCGGGGCCGACTCGGGCGCCAGCGTTTGCAGCAGCGCCATCGGGTCGCCGTTCGCCGGCCGGATGGCATCCGCCTCGTCGGGCAGCGCGGTGGCTGCCTCCTCGAGACGCTCTGCGAGACTCATGATTCGACACACTCCATGGTCAGCCGGAGCGCAAGCGCCCCGACTCGGTCGACTGATGGGCGGATCGCCCGGTCTGTCGAGGGTGCCCGTGCGGCCGGACACCTCCCCCCAGTCTTCACCCGACGCGGCATGCGGAGCCCGGCGACGCGCGCCGATGCCCCGCTGCCGTGGGCCGCCCGTCTCGGATCGGGCCGCGATCACCCCGTCGATCGCCGACGCGCTGCCCCGGTGGTTGGTCTCTGAGCCTTGGACGCCCGAAGCCACCGTTGCGACTCGACAATCGCCCTCCCGGCGAAGACCGGAAGCATAGGGGACACGCCGCGCCTCGTCCCGAGGGTCGTGATCGATCGGGCCGCACCCAGGCCGGTCTCAGCGCACCAGGTCGCCGAGCGGTCCCACCGCCTCGGGGCCGAAGAGCGCGCGGTGCCGCTCGATCGCGAATCGGTCGGTCATTCCGGCCACGTGGTCGGCGACGGCCCGGGGCATTCCCTCGGCGCCGAAGCGGGCCTGAACGTGCTCGGGGAGCCGCTCGGGCTCGCGCCGATACAGGCCAAACAGGTCGTCGACCACCTGCTCGGCGAGACCGGTCATCTGCGCGACCCGCGGATGGTGGTAGACGTGCTCGGAGAGCAGGCGCTTAAGGCGACGCTTCTCCTCGAACACGGGCGGCGAGAACGTGATCCAGGCCCGCGCTGCCGATCGGGCGTCGTCGGGCCCCTCTGGCGCCTCGGCCTCGAGGGTCTCGGCCGCATGGTGGATGACGTCGGTCACCAGCCGATCGATCGTGTGACTGACGGCGCGCGCCTGGTGCAGGTCGCGGGTGAGCGCACCCGTGGCCTCGCGCCCGCCCCGCGCCGTCTCGACCGCGCGCAGCGAATCGCCGATGAGCGGCCACTCGGCGACCTGCTCGAAGTCGAGCAGCCCGCCTCGCAACGCGTCGTCGAGGTCGTGGTTCATGTAGGCGATCTCGTCCGACACGTCGGCGACCTGCGACTCGAGCGGCCGCTGCCGACCGAGCTTCGGGATCGCCACCGGGTGGGCCCAGTGACAGCCGTGCTTGAGAATGCCCTCGCGCGTCTCGCTCGTCAGGTTGAGCCCCGGATGATCGGGGGTGCGGCGCTCGAGCAGATCGACGACCCGCAGGCTCTGGCGATTGTGATCGAACCCGCCGTCGTCCTTCATGGCGCGGGCGAGGACGCGTTCGCCCGCGTGACCGAAGGGCGTGTGGCCGAGGTCGTGCGCGAGCGCCACGGCTTCGGCGAGATCTTCGTTCAGGCGGAGCGCACGCGCGATCGTGCGGGCGATCTGCGCGCCCTCGAGGGTGTGGGTCAGACGATTGCGGAAGTGATCGCCCTCGTGGTGCACGAACACCTGGGTCTTGTACTCGAGCCGCCGGAACCCCTTCGAGTGCACGATCCGATCGCGGTCGCGCTGAAAGACGGTTCGATACGCCGGCTCGCGTTCGGGGTACAGGCGGCCGAGTGTGGCGCGACTTCGCAGCGCGGCCGGCGAGAGACGCTCGGCTTCGTCCGCCTCGATCTCGCTGCGAGGACGCGTGATCGACCGCGCGACCGGGCTCACTCGCGGGCCTCTTCTCGGAGGATCTCGAGCAGCGCTTCGCGCGAGGACTCGTCGATGTGAGCGTCGGGCGCCGCGTCGCCGTGGGCGTGACCGGAAGGCGTGGGTCTGGGCGTGGGCGTGGGCGTGGGAGCGGAGGCGTCCAGTGAGAGCAGCCCGTAGAAGGCGAAGCCGAAGAGCAGCACGACGCCGACGATCAGCAGCGCGATCTTGGCACGCCCCGCCTTCGCCGCGGCGGCGCCGGTCTTCTTTCGGGGGGCCTTGCGCTTCGAGGCCTTCGCCATGGCCGGACCTTCGTCCCTGAGCGCGCGCCGTGGCGCGCGCGTAGGCCAAGGGGGTGGGGGCACGCTACGAACCCCCCTCGTCACTGTCAACCGATCGACGCGGTCAGACCAGGTGCGCCAGCGGAGCGCTACGCTGCTCGCCATGTCCGACGCTCTCCACGACTCGCTCGACCTGCCCGAGCGCCTGCTGCTCGGCCCGGGCCCATCGAACGTCCACGCGCGCGTGCGCTCGGCGATGAGCCGGCCGCTGCTCGGCCACCTCGACCCGGCCTTCCTCGCGCTGCTCGACGAGTGCCAGTCGCACCTGCGCGCGCTCTACGGCACGCAGAACGCCTTCACTCTGCCGATCTCGGCGACGGGCAGCGCAGGCATGGAGGCGTGCCTCGTCAACCTGCTCGAGCCGGGCGACCGCTTCCTGGTCGGCGTGAACGGGGTCTTCGGCGGGCGCATGGCCGACGTCGCCCACCGCGCCGGCGCCGAGGTCACGAAGATCGACGCCGAGTGGGGCCATCCGCTCGACGAAGCGGCGATGACCGATGCGATCGACCGCGTGCGACCGAAGGTCGTCGCGTTCGTGCACGCCGAGACGTCGACGGGCGTGCGGCAGGATCCCGCCCGCATCGCCGCCGCGGCGCGCGACGCGGGCGCCCTGGTGGTGCTCGACTGCGTGACGTCGCTGGCTGGCCTGCCCGTCGAGCTCGATCGCTGGGGCATCGACGCGGCGTACAGCGGCACCCAGAAGTGCCTGTCGGTGCCGCCGAGCCTGTCGCCCGTCAGCTTTTCGGAGCGCGCGCTCGAGGCGGTCCGGGCCCGGAAGACGCCCGTGCAGAGCTGGTACCTCGACGTCGGTCTGCTCGGCGGCTACTTCGGCGGCGAGCGCGTGTATCACCACACCGCACCCATCTCGTCGATCTACGGGCTCACCGAGGGCCTGCGCGTGATCGACGACGAGGGGGTCGAGGCGCGCTTCGCCCGGCACACCGAGGCGGCCAAGGCCCTCGTCGGGGCGCTCTTGCCCTTCGGCTTCGAGCCGCTGGTCGACGCGCCCCACCGGCTGCCGATGCTGACCTCGATGCAGCTGCCCGAAGCCGTCACTGAGCGCGGCGAGGCGGACGTGCGCCGCGCGCTGCTGCTCGACCACGGCATCGAGGTCGGCGGCGGGCTCGGCGCGCTCGCGGGTCGCATCTGGCGCATCGGCCTGATGGGCGAGAACGCGCGCGTCGATCGGGTCGAGCGACTCGCGACCGCGCTCGAGCAAGTGCTCGACTAGCGCGGCGCGCCGCGAGCCGCGCAGCTCGGCGTCATCGAGCGTCTGGACGCGGCGCTAGCCCCGCAGTGCAGCGTCGAAGAGCCCCTGCACGCGGGTCCAGGCGTCGGCGGCCGCGTCGGCGTTGTACGTCGCGCGCTGATCGCAGAAGAAGCCGTGATCGGCGGCGTCGTACACGACGACCTCGTGCGACGTTCCTGCTCCTTCGAGCGCGCTGCGAATCGCCGCCACCTGATCGCCCGGGATCATCTGGTCCTGGCCGCCGAACAGGCACACGATCCGGCCCGAGATGTCGGGCGTCCGGTCGACCGTGGGCATCGCGCCGCCCGGCCCGGCTGGTCCGGCGATGCCGCCGCCGTAGAACGAGGCGGCTGCCTTGACGTCGGTCGTCGCGGCCGTCAGGTACGTCATGTGGCCGCCGATGCAGAAGCCCATCGCGCCGATCGCGTCGCCCTTCACATCGTCGCGCCCGCGCAGGTAGCCGAGCGTCGCCTCGGCATCGGCCTTCATCTGTTCGGCGTCGAGCTGCCCGAGGTGCGACATGCCCTCGGCCATGCCGTCATCGTCGTAGGCGAGCTCGATGCCGGACCCCGTGCGATGAAAGTAGTCGGGGGCGATGGCGACGTAGCCGAGCTCGGCCACGCGGCGCGTGACGTCCCGGATGTGATCGTTGACGCCGAAGATCTCCATGTAGACCACGACGGCGGGCAGGGTCTCGTCGCCTTCGGGCCGGGCGACATACGCCCCCATCTGACCGGAGCCGACGGGGATCGTGACGTTCTCGGTGGTGACGCTCATCTTCTTGGCTCCCTTTCTTTGCCCCGATCCGTCGGACGTCCGGGGCGCTTGATTCGAGGTGATGTCGGCGCGGGGTCGACGCTCAATCGAGATCCTTGACCCGCTCCCAGTGTTCTTCCATGGCACCCCACCACGCGGACGGGTTCTCCTGATGGGGATGATGGCCCGCATTCGGGATCGTCGATCGGCGCACGTCGGGCAACCGGGCCGTGAACGCATCGGCGGCGGCGAGAAAGGGGGCGTCGTCGTCCCCGACGATCACCTGCACGGGACAGGTGATCTCGGCGAGTCGCTCTTCGAGCGAAGTCTGCCGCGCCATCGCCTGGCCGAAGCCGAGGTACGCGTGCGGATCCATCGCCGCGTAGCGCTTCTTCATGTGCGGCCAGTAGCGATCGGCCCAGCGCTGCAGATGGCCATCGGCCGGATCGCCCGACTCACCCGATCGGGTTCGCTGCTCGATGAGCGCCTGGAGTCGCTGCATGCCCTTGGCGACCGCGATCTCTCCCGCCTTCTGCATCGCCGCCGGCTGCATGCCGCCGGGAGTGTGAGGCGACGTGTCCATGAGGATCAGCGATGCGACGCGCTCGGGGTGTGCGAGCGTGAAGCGCAGGGCGATCATGCCGCCCATCGAATGACCGAGCAGGTGACAGCGCGGCACGTCGAGGGCATCGAGCACCTGCACGAGATCCTCGACAGATCGCTCGAACCGATACGCCGCCGCGTCGCCGAAGTGCGTCGCCCCCCCGTGACCGCGCAGGTCGGGGACCACGACGCGCGTCCAGGTGGCGAGCCGGTCGCGCTCGAGCTCGAAGTCGTCGCGGTGCCCCGTGAAGCCGTGCAGCAAGACGAGCGGCCGCCCCTGCGGCTGCCCCAGATCGTCGACGTCGACCTCGAGGCCATCGAGCACGAGGTGACGGGTCGTGGCGGCATCGCTCATCCGGGCGCTCCCTCAGCTGTGCAGTCGGGGCCGACGCCCCGGCTCAGACAGGATCTCGGCTTCGATCTTCGCGAGCTCGGCGAGTCGCGCGTTTGCCTCGGCGTCGCCGACGAGCTCGCGCGCGAGCCGGACGTAGAGCCCATGATGTCGCGCCTCCGACGCGAGCAACGTCGCGTAGAACCCGGCGAGCTCGGGCTCTTCGAGCCCTTCGGCGAGCAGCTGGAAGCGCTCGCAGCTGCGCGCTTCGATCAGCGCGCCCACCAGCAAGACGTCGAGGGCGCGCTCGGGCTCGCCGCCGCGCACGTGCGCATGCAGGCGCGCTCCATACTCACTCGGCGACTGGCTGCGGTACCGCACACCTCGCTTCGCGAGCAGCGCCTGGACCGCGTCGAAGTGCTCGAGTTCTTCACGCGCGAGCGCCGAGAGCGGCGCCTGCATGAACCCGTGCTGGGGGTACGCGAAGAGCAGCTTGATCGCGGCGCCGGCCGCCTTCTTTTCGCAGTGCGCATGGTCGAGCAACACGTCGTCGAGGTGCGCGCGCACGCGCTCGAGCCAGCGCGCGTCGGTGGTCGATGCGAGGTTCAGCATGGGGCGGCGAGTCTAGGGGCCCACCCGGTGCGCGGCTACGGTCGCGCGAAACCGCGCCGCGCACGGCCCCTCGGCGCGGTACCCTGACCGCATGGAATCCAGACGCGTCGGCCACAGTGGGCTTCGGGTGAGCGAGGTCGGGCTCGGCTCATGGCTCACCCTCGGCAGCCGGATCGATCCGGGCGAGACCCAGCGACTGATCGAGGTCGCGTTCGATCTCGGCATCGACTTCTTCGATACCGCGAACGTCTACGCGCAGGGGGCGGCCGAAGAGGCGCTGGGCCGCGCGCTCCGCACGTTCCCCCGCGCGCATCTCGTCGTCGCCACGAAGTGCTTCTTCGCGGTCTCCGAGCGGCCGAACGATCGCGGCCTCTCGCGCAAGCACATCTTCGAGAGCGTCGACGCCTCGCTGAGACGCCTCGGCACCGACTACGTCGACCTGCACCAGTGCCACCGCGCCGACCCCGAGACGCCGATGGAAGAGACGGTCCGCGCCTACGAGGATCTGATCCGGCAAGGCAAGGTGCTGTACTGGGGCGTGTCCGAGTGGCGCGCCGAGCAGATCAGCCGCGCCTGCCACATCGCCGACGCGACCGGCGGCTATCGCCCGATCTCGAACCAACCGAACTACTCGATCATGCGGCGCGGAATCGAGCAGGAGGTGCTCTCGGTGTGTCGGCGCGAGGGGCTCGGTCAGCTCGTCTTCTCGCCGCTCGGCCAGGGCGCACTCACGGGCAAGTACGCCGACGGCGCTCGACCCGAGGGCAGCCGCGCGACCGACCCGAAGCGCAACCTCTGGATGAACGCCTATCTCGAGAACGATGCCGTCGGACGCGTCGAGCGCCTGCGCCCCCTCGCCGAGGCCGAGGGGCTCACGCTCGCGCAGCTCGCCCTCGCGTGGTGCCTGCGACACGACGGTCTGTCGAGCGTCATCATCGGTGCATCGAACGCGCAGCAGCTCGAGGAGAACGTGAAGGCTTCGGGACGAACGCTCGCGCCCGAGACCCTCGCCGCGATCGACGAGATCTTCCCCGGCCCCGAACCGCACCCGGTCTGAATCGACGGCATCTTCTCTGGCCCCGACCCGCACACGGTCTGATCCGCCGATCGAGGGGGCGAGCCCGCGACCTCGACCCGGGTCCAGCCGTGGAGCCGCGCGAGCGGTGTCATCGGCGCGATCATGGAACCCGTCCGGGCCGGCATCGCTCTCAACTCGTGCAGCAAGCGCCGGCCGGCGGCTGCGCCGCGCAAAGGGGCACGCGGTGCGACACGGGGCTCGCACCGGAGCGGCGCCATCCGGCATCCAACGCGTGGAGGCTCGAGTGCCGGCTGGGGCGAGCGAGTCGAGGGACCCATCGACATGCCGAAGACGACGGAACCGGTCGACGAACGACCGAACGACCCGGTCGAGGGCGCACGCGCCGACGACGACGGCCCCCTGGATGCGGGCCCGACCGTTCGCCTGATCACCCAGGCGCGCAACCCTTTCTCCGAGAAGGTCGCGCGGGCGCTGGCGCTCAAGAAGATCGACTTCGAGCGTGTGATCGTCAGTGAGCCCGACGAGATCGCGCTCTACAGCCCCGACACGCGCGAGCTGCCCGTGCTCGAGATCGACGGCGAACGCCGCCCCGATTCGGGCGCGATCCTCGCGTGGCTCGACGAGCGATACCCCGAGCCCCCGCTGCTCTCACCCGACGCCAAGGTCGCCGAGGCGCAGCAGAGCCTCGCCGAGTGGAGCGACAGCAGCTTCGCCTGGTACTGGAATCGCTGGCTCGCAAGCCAGGAGCCCCTCGACGAAGACGCGGCCCCACCGGTCGACTCGGGCTTCCTCGAGCGCATGCGCTCGAGCCTCGGCCGGAGCCTGGGCCTCGGCGCGCGCACGAGTCACAACGAGACGCTCGAGCTGCAGGTGATCGACGGCCTCGAGCGCCGGCTCGACGATCTCGTCGGCCTGCTCGGCGATCGGGCGTTCTTCCACGCCGACGAGCCTTCGATGGCCGACCTGGCGGTCTTCGGCATGCTCTTGCTCATCATGCACGGACCGATCCCGAGATCGCGCGAGATGCTCGAAGCGCGGCCGAGCCTCGTCGAGTACCTGCATCGCCTCGAGGCCCGCACGGGCGGCCCGTACATCGCAGCGGCCTGAGCAGTCTCGATCTTCCGTCGCGCTCGAGCGACGCGCCCGCCCCCAAACGAAAAGAGCCGGCCCGGAGGATCCGGACCGGCTCGTCTTCGTGTCTGTGATCGAGATGCCGTGCGGGATGCGGACCACCGGCACCTCGCTCGCAGCTGTTCGGCAGGCAGGCCACGAGTCGAGACAGGTTCGAGGCACGATGCAAGGAGAAGACACGGGCCTCAGAGTGCGCATCGGCGATCCGCCGGGCGACCTTGAGGAAAAAACGACTGTGATTCGGGATCGACGGCGCGGGTGGTGTCCCCAGCGGGAATCGAACCCGCCTCGCCAGCTTGAAAGGCTGGAGTCCTAACCGATAGACGATGGGGACATGTGCCCGTCGGGCGCCGGGAATATGGCGCACGCACCGCGACCCGCCACCCTCTCGCGGCCGAGAAGCGCAGGTGCGTCGTCGATCGGGCATTCGAGCTAGCCTGCGGGCGCCATGTCCGATCGCCGAATCGAGAAGGAACGCGCGCAGAACCTCTGGACGAGCTTTCTGCGCAGCCACGACCAGATCGCGCGCTGCGCTCGGATCGACGTCGATCCGCAGGTGCCCTTCGACGACATCGGTGGCCTGTCGTCGGCCAAGGACGAGATCCTCACGTACGCCTGCGCCGCGACCTCGCCCGAGGTGTACGACCGCTGGGGCACGTTCCCCCCCGCCGGCATGCTGCTCGTCGGCGAGCGCGGCACGGGCAAGAGCCTGCTCGCCCAGGCGCTCGCGACCCGCACCGAAACGGCCTTCGTCGCCATCGACACGCCGCGCCTCGTCATCGACGTCGTGCATCACGGCGGCAAGGTCGGCGATCTGATCAAAGGCTGGTCGGCCGTGCTCGAAGAGATGCCGCCGCTCACGATCTTCTTCGACGAGCTCGAGTTCAGTCAGGCCCGCGAGGTCGGCGTGCGCGGCGACCTGCCCGTCGGTCCGATCATGGACTTCCTGCTCGAGATGCTCGACCGCGCCCTGGTGAGCCCCCAGCACCTCGTCGTCGGCGCGACCGCTCACCCCCAGCGCATCCGCCACGCGTTCGCCCAACCCGGCCGACTCGATCGCGTGGTCGAAGTCGCGCCGATCTTCCCCGAAGACGTCGTCGATGCCCTGCGCATCCACGCGCGCAAGGCCGAAGAGCGGGCCGGCCGCCCGCTCTTCGACGACATCGACTGGCTCAAGATCGTCGGCCAATCGAAGGACGCACCCATCGGCGACTGGGTGCGCGTGCTGCACGCCGTGCTGCGACGCAAGGCGCGCGCCGAGGCCTCGAGCGAGGCCCCCGATCCGGTCAGCACCGGCGACCTGTGGAACGAGGTCGAGCGCTTCCACAAGGCCCAGCGCCGCATCGCCACGTCGAACGGCGGCAACTACCTCTAGAGGATCGAGGTCGCTCGCGGAGGCGCATGCCCCACGCGCGCCGGAGCAACGTGAAGGCGGAGGAGCCCATGCAGAACGTGCTCGTGACCGGCGGCGCCGGCTTCATCGGCTCGAACTTCGTCGACCTGCTGCTCGCCGAGACCGACGCGCGGGTGCTCGTGCTCGATCGACTCACGTACGCCGGCCATGTCGAGAGTCTCGAGGCGGCGCTCGCTTCGCCGCGCTGTCGGCTCATCGAAGGCGACATCGCTGACGCGGGGCTCCTCGAAGCACTGTTCACGCAGGAGCCGATCGACGCGGTCGTCAACTTCGCCGCCGAGAGCCACGTCGATCGGTCGATCGACGGACCCGACGCCTTCATTCACACGAACCTGGTCGGCACGTTCCGGCTGCTCGAGGCTGCGCGCAGCCGCTTCGATGGGCTCGACGCCGGGGCACGCGAGCGCTTTCGGCTGCTGCACGTCTCCACCGACGAGGTGTACGGCACGCTCGGGCCCGAAGGCGCCTTCCACGAAGAGACGCCTTACGCGCCGAACTCGCCCTACGCAGCGACCAAGGCCGGCGCCGATCACCTCGTGCGCGCGCATCACGAGACGTTCGGCCTGCCCGCGATCATCACGAACTGTTCGAACAACTACGGGCCGCGCCAGTATCCCGAGAAGCTGCTGCCCCTCGTCCTGATGAATGCGCTCGAGGCCAAGGATCTCCCGATCTACGGCGATGGCGCCCAGGTGCGCGATTGGCTCCACGTGGAGGATCACTGCCGCGGGATTCTGCTCGCACTGCAAGCGGGGCAGCCCGGGCGGAAGTACAACATCGGCGGCAACCGTGAGCGTACGAACCTCGAGATCGTCGATGCGCTCTGCGACATGCTCGAGACGTTCCGGCCGGCCGGAGAGAACCCGGCCATGCAGGCCCGCGCGCTCTCGGCGTACCGCGATCTCAAGACCTTCGTGCCGGACCGCCCGGGCCACGACCGCCGCTACGCGATCGACGCGGCACGCGCACGGGCCGAGCTCGGCTGGGCGCCGCGCTACGAGCTCGACGCCGGGTTGCGCCATACGGTCGAGTGGTACCTGTCGAATCGGGCCTGGTGCGATGCGGTCCTGAAGGAAGGCACGGCGCGCAGCCGACGCGGCCTGCTCGACGAAGCCTGAGCCGCGCCCCGCTGGGGCCGCAACACCCCACCCGGGCGCAACGCGCGCGCTGGCGACCCTCCCGGTCTAACGAAACCCGCTGAACGAGCCGATACGTCCCTCGACTGCGGCCGTGCGCACCTTGGCTGCGGCGCCGACCCGCATTCCGGGGAGATGGAATCGTGCACGAACACACCGTCCTCTTCGTCGACGACGAGGTGAACATCCTCAAGGCGATCCAGCGTCTGCTGCGCCACGAGCCGATGAATGTGCTGACCGCGTCGCGGCCGCACGAAGCGCTCGAGATGCTCGAACGCCAGCCCTGCCAGGTCGTCGTCAGCGATCAGCGCATGCCCGAGATGAGCGGTGTCGATCTGCTCTCTGCGGTCCGCGAACGCCACTCGGACATCGTCCGAATGATGCTCACCGGCTACACCGAGATGAACATCGCGGTCGAAGCCATCAATCGCGGTGAGATCTATCGCTTGATCACGAAGCCGTGGAACGACGACGAGCTCAAGGCGACGCTCCGCCAGGCCTTCGATCACTACGACCTCAAGGGCGAGATCAAGCGCCTCAACCAGGTGACCCGCGAGCAGAACTTCAAGCTCCAGGACATGAACCGCAATCTCGAGGGGAAGGTGCGCGAGCGCACCATGCAGCTCGACCACAAGAACCACGAGCTGCGCACCGCGTACATCCAGACGATCCGGGCGCTCGCCGAGGCGATCGATGCCAAGGACGCCTACACCCGGGGTCACTCGGAGCGCGTGGCCGTCTACGCCTCGCGCATCGCGCGGCGCATGAACCTCGAGAAGGACCTGATCGAGCGCGTCTACTTCTCGGGCCTGCTGCACGACGTGGGCAAGATCGGCATCCCCGATGCGATCATCACCAAGCCCGCGCGCCTCAACGCCGAAGAGTACGAGGAGATCAAGAAGCACCCCGAGATCGGCGCGAAGATCCTCGAGCCGGTCGAGTTCCTCGACAAGATCGTGCCGTGCGTCCGCCACCACCACGAGTGGTTCGACGGCTGCGACCGCGGCTACCCCGATCGCCTGATCGGCGACCAGATCCCGCTGCCTTCGCGCGTCATCCTCGTGGCCGACACCGTCGAAGCCATGACGAGCGATCGTCCCTACCGCAAGGCGCTGCCCATCGACACCGTGGTCCAGGAGCTGCACAAGTACTCGGGCAGTCAGTTCGACCCGGTCGTGGTCGATGCGTTCCTCGGCCTGCTCGAAGACGAGGGCGACGCCTTCGTTTCGCGCGATCAGGTCTTCGACATCTACGCCTTCATCGGGGGCTGATGCGTTCATGAGCGACCGCAAAGACACCCCCCTGGCCGCGACCTGCGACGAGGCTCTGCTCGCGCGCCTCGGCTTCGGCCCCGATACGGCGCTGATGAACGATCCGAAGCTGTTCGTCGACCGGGCCTTCCTCGCCGCGCTGCTCGCCGAGTTTCAGAGCGAGCTCGGCGCCGAGCTCGCCGGCGCCGCCCTCTTCCAGATCGGCTTGGCGCACGGTCTTCGGGACGCCGAGCTCGCGCTGCAGTCGGGCTTCAGCGCAGGCGGCGGCCCCGACGCGCACGTGCCGCGGGCGCCTTCGATCGCCCTCGCCCTGGGGCCTACGGCGCCGGGCTTCCAGCTCTCCGGTCACTGGCCCGATCTGCACGAGGCCGAGGCCCGCTTGCAGCGCGTCGGCCTCTCGACCGAGCCCTGTTGCCAGCTCAGCGCCGGCTATACGAGCGGCTGGCTCTCGGTGACGACCGAGCGGGAGCTCATCGTGGTCGAGACCGAATGCATCGCGGCCGGTGGCGTCGGCTGCCACTTCGAGGCGCGCGAGCCGCGGGCCTGGCTCGACGATCCGCGCTCGAAGCAGATCGTGGGCGTCGACCTGCGCAAGGGGCTCTTCGCCGACCGGCCTGCGCCCATCGCCGAGATCGCCGATCCGATCCCCGAGGCGCCGATGGCCGCCTTCGATCGCGGCGAGAAGGCCGTGCACGTCTGGGGCCCCGTGATGGTGCTGCCGTTCACGTACACCGAAGAGGTGCTCGCGACGATCGACATGCTCGGCCGCGACCCGAACACCCAGGGCGTGCGCGTCGTCGTCATCGACCTCGCCGACACCCTGCTCGACGAAGGATTCATGGCCGCTGGCCTCGAGCAGGCGCTCGAGACGATCGAACGCTGGGGCGCCGAGACGATCCTCGCCGGGGTCTCGCCGATCAACGAGGCCGTGATCCAGGACCTCGACTCAACCCACGTCGTGACGGGCAAGGATCTGCCCAACGCGATCGCCATGGCCTTTCAGATCACCGAAGCGCAGCGTCACGCGCTCTAGACCCGGACCCGCGATGCCCGCCGTCGAGATCGAGCCCGACGCATCGGGACGCCTCAGCGAAACGCCGCTCCCGCGGCTGCTGTTGGCGCTCCACCGTCAGCGCTTCCAGGGCGAGCTGCGAATCCAGGGGCCCCGCGCCGAGAAGCGCTTCGTGTTCGTGAAGGGTTCGCCGGTCATCGCCGAGTCGAACCTCTCGAGCGAGACCCTCGGCATGCAGCTCGTCGAGCAGGGCCGCATCACACGCCTGCAGTACGACCAGGTGTGCAGCGAGATGCAGCGACGAGACTGTCGCGAAGGCGTCGCGCTCCTCGCGCTCAAGCTGCTGTCCCCCAAAGACCTCTTCGAGGCGTTGAAGGAGCAAGTGCGCCGGCGGCTGGTCGAGTCGTTCGGCTGGCCCGACGGCGAGTTCGCCCTCGACCCGACGGTCGATCCGGGCGAAGAGGTGCAGCCCTTCCGCGTCGACCCGCTCGATCTCGTGCTCGCCGGGCTGGAGGCGCACTGGGGTGTCGACCGCATGCTCGGCGACCTGACGCCCAGGCTCGGCGCGTATCCCAAGGGCACCAAGCGCCTGCCGAAGATCGTCGCCCGCCTCACCGAGGACGCCCAGGAGCGCGCGGCGCTGGCGGGCATCGACGGCACCCGCACGCTCACCGACCTCGTCGGCACCGCGATGCAGTCGACGCGCGCGCTCGGCCGCATCTGGGTCCTCGACGCGATCGGCGCGGTCGTCTACCTCGACGAGGCGATCGACCCCACCGCGGGGGCCGTGCCCGACGCGCTCGAGTTCGACATCGAGATCGACGAGGATGCGGCCGCGACCGCCGCCGATGCAGCAGCCGCGCCCGCACCGCCTCGCAAACCGAGCCGCAAGCGGGCTTCGAAGGCCAAGGGCGAGGCGAAGACCGAAGCAGTCCGACAAGAGATCCTCGACCGGCACGCCCTGCTCGGCGAGGCGAAGGACGACGTCACGCACTATCGCATCCTCGACGTCGAGCCGAGCGCCGCCGCTGCGGTGATCAAGAAGGCCTACTTCAAGGCGGCGAAGCGCTATCACCCCGACGCCCTCGGGCGCCTCGGCCTCGATGACGTCAAGGAAGAGGCCGCCGAGGTCTTCGCGCGCATCGCGGAGGCGTTCGAGGTGCTCGGCGACGACCGCAAGCGCAAGAGCTACGACGACGTGCTCGCCGGCGGCGGGACGGAAGAGATCGACACGGCGGCCCTCGCCCAGGCCGAAACGCTCTTCCGCAAGGGCGAGATCCTCATCAAGATGGGCGACTTCAAGGGCGCCGAGCCGTTCCTGCGATCGTGCATCGACCTCTGGCCCGACGAAGCGGCGTATCAGGCGGCTTTCGGATGGACGCTCTTCAAGAAGGCGCCGTCCGAGCCCGAGGAGGCGGTCCGCCACCTCGAGTACGCGCTCTCGCTCAATCCCGATGATCCCGATGCGGCGGGCTGGCTCGAAACGGTGCAGCGCGCGATCGCTTGAGGCGCGGCCATCGAGGCGCGCGATGCCTCGAGCGATCCCCGATCACCGAGCGCTCGCACTGTACGATCGGTTGCGCCGTCAAGGCGCGGTCGGCGATCCGTCGGCGGTCTGGGCCAGAGCGCTGCGCGCAGCGAGGCTGAGTCGCCAGTCGAGACTGCGCTTCCCACGCACGCCACTCGTCCATTCGAACGTGAACACACCGGGGTGCGCGCCCTCGGGCGTCTGCCAGAACACGTGGGCCGTGCCTCCGCCCGCTCGGCCGAAGGGACCGCGCCAATCCGACGCCGCGGCGGCCACGGCGAGCAGTCGCAGGGAGGGCCGGAGCGCGGTCCTGAAGCCCACGCGACCGACGCTCGTGCCGAGGGGCACGGTGTAGAGCGCTTCGAGCGTGGGCTCACGAAACGGATCGCCCTTCTGAAGGCGACGCGCCGCGCCGCGCACGGCCGATCGCTCCATCGACATCACGCTGCGGCGCGAGTCGATGTGGCCCGCGAGACCGAGCGCGTGGCCGAGCTCGTGCAGAACGGCGCCGAGAAACTCCTCGTCGCTCATGGGCGACGTATCCCCGGTCCAGCTGACGTTCTCGCGCCGCATCACGATCGACGCGGCGACGATCCGCCCCAGGTCCGCCGGGTTCGCCAGAGCGTGGGCGCCGGCGTCGACGACGCAGTCGGTCACCGTGTCGGCCGTGCCCGAGGGCGCCGCCGGATCGTCGTCGTCGACGAAGCTCAACCGGATCTCGGCGTCGGCGTCGGTCGAGGTCACCAGATCGAGGCCATCGACGAGCCCCGACCACGCCGCGCGCGCCTGCTCGAAGGCCTGCAGCTCGTCTGCGCTCGCGTCGTCGGGCCAGACGATCCGGATCGGCGGGCCGACCTTCCAACGACAGAGCAGCAGGTCGACACCGCTGGCGGCGATGCTGGGCGTCGCCTGGACGTCGCCGAGCCGCTGGCCGTCGACGCGCTTCCAGTCGACGGTGTGCATCGACAGATCCCGGGCACGCCAGCCGCCGCCGTTCGCGCCACAGCCCAGCCCGAGGAGCAGACCGAGCACCCCGACAGCCGCGACCATACGCCGCCGCTCGATTCGAATTCGACCGCTTCTGGCCGCCACGCTCACCCCCCTCTCGGACGGCATGAGCGAATCACACATCCGGCGATCCGTCACCCTCGAGCGCCGACCCGAGCGATCGCCGGGCCGGGCCGCAGGGGCATCG
Organism: Myxococcota bacterium; assembly: GCA_965250285.1. Classification (GTDB taxonomy): domain Bacteria; phylum Myxococcota_A; class UBA9160; order UBA9160; family UBA4427; genus CAYYSY01. The sequence goes on along the minus strand of OZ252299.1, from coordinate 1,546,688 downwards.
GCGGTTGCGACTGCGCCGGCGCGACCTCACTTCGCGGTGGCGTCTCGTCCGTGCGGCGTACCGAGGTCGAGCTCGGGGCCGACCGGCACCACACCGGTCGGATTGATGGTGCCGTGGCTGCCGTAGTAGTGGTGCTTGATGTGGTGGAAGTCGACGGTCTCGGCGACGCCGGGCGCCTGGTAGAGCTCCCGGAGGTAGCCCGACAGGTTCGGGTAGTCGTCGATGCGCCGCAGGTTGCACTTGAAGTGTCCGACGTAGACCGGGTCGAAGCGCACCAGCGTCGTGAAGAGGCGCCAGTCGGCCTCGGTGATCTGGTCACCGACGAGGTAGCGCTGGGCTCCGAGTCGGGCCTCGATCTGGTCGAGGGCACCGAACAGCTCGCCGAAGGCCTCCTCGTACGCCTCCTGGGTCGTGGCGAAGCCGCACCGGTACACGCCGTTGTTGATGTTCGGGTAGACGAACGCGTTGATCTCGTCGATCTCGGCGCGCAGGGGTTCGGGGTAGAAGTCGAAGGTGTCGTCGGCGACGCCCGCGAACTCGGCGTTGAACATGCGAATGATCTCGCTCGACTCGTTGCTGACGATCGTGCCCTGCTTCTTGTCGAAGAGCACGGGCACCGTCACGCGCCCGGTGTAGTCGGGATTCGCGTGCGTGTAGACCTCGTGCAGAAAGCGCTTGTGCAGCACGTCGTCGGGAATCGCGCCCGGCGCATCCGTGAACTGCCAGCCGTCCTCGAGCATGTACGGATCGACGATCGAGAGCGAAATCGCACCCTCGAGTCCCTTCAGCTTGCGGTAGATCAGCGTCCGGTGGGCCCACGGACACGCGAGCGACACGTACAGGTGGTACCGCCCGGCCTCGGGCGCGTAGGGCGTCGAACCGTCGGCCTTCACCCAGTCCCGAAACGAGCTGTCCTTGCGAACGAATCGACCGCCAGTCGACTTCGTCTCGTACCACTGATCCTTCCACTCGCCGTTGACCAAGAGACCCATCACTCATCCTCCTCTGTTTCGATGTGGGGCGTGGCGCCCTTCGACCCGCCCACTCAGGGCAGGTCGAAGAGCACCAGCTCGGTTTCTGCGTCGGTTTCGAGTTCGACGTGCTCGGGGCCCGCGATGGCAAACGCGTCGCCCGCTCCGAATGGGACGCCCCCGGCACGCCCCGCGCCGCGCGCGACCTGCACCCAGCCTCGCCGACCGGCGCCGACCGACCACGACTGCGGCGCATCGCAGCCGAGGCGCAGGGCCGACACGGTGGCGTCGGCGCGCAGCTCGAGTCCGCCGGCCTCACCGCCGCGCGAAGCCAGCACGACCGGCCTTCCAGCGCTGAGGTCGACGTCGATCTCGTCGTGCCCGGGTGGTCCGCCCGGCTGATCCGGCTCGATCCAGATCTGAAGCAGGTGCACGGGCTCGTCGGCGTCGAGGTTCATCTCGCTGTGCTGAATCCCGCGTCCAGCATGCATGCGCTGCACGCGCCCCGGGCGGATCTCGACCCGGTTCCCCTCGCTGTCCTGGTGGGTCAGCGTGCCGGCCAGCATGTAGGTCAGGATCTCCATGTTGCGGTGGCCGTGCGTCGGGAAGCCCGATCGCGGTGCGATCCAGTCCTCGTTCACGACGCGCAGCGGGCCGTGGCCCATGCGGTCGGGGTCGAAGTGCTCCGCGAAAGAGAACCCGTGCCAGCTCTCGAGCCAGTCGAAGCGGGTGTGGAATCGATCCTTCGCTGCGTGGTGGACGATCATGTCGATGTCTCCCTCCGCACCCGGCGCGCCGGCTCGTCGATCGAGCCTCGCCGCGGGCACCCTCGAGTTTTCGTCATCATCCCCCGATTGAAAATCGCAGACTCGGTCCACATACTTGTTCCATAGAGGAACCAATGAAAGAGGGAGCACAATGGACCGACTCAGCGAGTACGAGACGTTCCTCGAGGTCACCCGTCAGGGCAGCTTCAGCGGGGCCGCGCGCCAGCTGGGCGTAACGGCCTCGGCGGTGAGCAAGCAGGTCAAGGCGCTCGAGGAGCGTCTCGGCGCCCGGCTCTTCCAGCGCACGACCCGGCGCGTGGCGCTGACCGACGCCGGCCGCGCGTTCAGCGACCGGGCGACCGAGATCCTCCACGATGTCGAAGAGGCGGAGAGCGCGGTGGCGGCAGGACAGTCGGAGCCGCGGGGGGTGCTGCGCGTGGGCGCGCCGATGGATTTCGGCCGCCTGCACCTCGCTCGCTCGGTGGCCGACTTCGCGGCACAGCATCCGCTGGTGTCGATGGAGGTCGAGCTCGTCGACCGCTTCGTCGACCTCGTCGACGAGGGCCTCGACGTCGTCGTGCGCATCGCCGACATGCCCGACTCGAGCCTGGTGTCGCGCCGCCTCGCGCCCTGCCGCCGCGTGCTCTGCGCGTCGCCGGGTTGGCTCGCCGATCACGGTCGCCCGGCCGAGCCCGACGCCCTCCGCGAGCACGGCCGCATCGCCTACGCCTACGAGGCCGAGCGAGCCTGGACCTTCGACACGCCCGACGGCGACCGCCTTCGCGTCGATCCACCCGTGGCCCACCGCTCGAACAACGGCGAGCTCACGTGCGAGATGGTCGCGGCGGGGCTGGGCATCGCGCTGCTCCCGACGTTCCTCGCCGCCGACGCGGTGCGGGCGGGTCGCATCGAGACGCTCTTCGCAGATCGCCTCCGCAGCACGCTGTCCATCCAGGCGGTGTACCCGCATCGCCGTCACCTGTCGGCCAAGGTGCGCGCGTTCGTCGATCACCTCGCTTCGCACTGCGGGCCGCAGCCCTACTGGGACGACGGGCTCGATCTCGAGGCCGGCTTCGACCCCGCCGCCGCGTAGGCGCAGTCAGCCGGCGAAGAGGCCGCGCCCGGGTACCAGGTCGACGCCCACAGGCGCCGCCCCCACATCGAAGCCGAAGACCTGGCCATAGAACCAGGCCTCGCCGTCGAGCGCGGTGCAGATGTTCTTCGCCTGGCGAAAGCCGTGCTGCTCGCCCTCGAACGCGACGTAGGCATGCGCGATGCCCTGCTCGGCGAGCGCGGCCGCCATGGCCTCGGATTGATTCGGCGGCACGACCTTGTCGTCGAGCCCCTGGAAGAAGATCACCGGACACGAGAGCCGGTCGGTCGCGTGAATCGGGGACCGTGCGACGTAGAGATCCTGCCGCTCTGGGTACGGCCCGATCAATCCGTCGAGATAGCGCGCCTCGAACTTGTGCGTATCGCGCGCGAGCGCCTCGAGGTCGCCGATCCCGTAGTGGCTCGCGCCGGCCGCGAACGCGTCAGCGAAGGTCAGCGCGCACAGGGTCGTGTAGCCCCCTGCACTGCCCCCGCTGATCGCCTGGCGCCGCGGATCGACGCGGCCGAGCTCGGCCATCGCGCTCGCCGCCGCGATGCAGTCCTCGACATCGTAGACACCCCACTGACCGGCGAGGCTGCGGCGGTAGTCGCGGCCGTACCCCGTCGAGCCGGCGTAGTCGACGTCGAGGTACGCGAACCCCCGGCTGGTCCAGTACTGCACCCGCGGATCGAGGGCCGAGCTCGCCGCAGCGGTCGGACCGCCGTGACTCTTGACGACGACGGGCGGCCGTTCGTCCGACGGGCCAGCGAAGTCGGGATGTCGCGGGGCATAGAAGTAGGCATACGCATGCCGCCCGCCGGCCGATTCGAAGCGCACGGGCTCGGCCGCCGACACCCAGCTCGCGTCGAGGTCGAGCGCGCTGCCCCGCTGCGCGAGCCGCGCCTCGCCCGAGACGACGTCGAGCACGACCACCGAAGCCGCCTCGGTCGGCGAGCCGCCGAGGAAGCACGCATGACGCCCCTCGGCTCGGACGTACCCGATCTCGGTGTAGGGCAACGCGTAGTCGACGATCTCGCCGCGCTCGGGGATCAGGCGGCCGAGCACGTCCCGCCCCTGCTCGCGCCGCACACACAGCAGCGTGCCGTCGTCGAGGTGCGCCGACCACGAGAGCCCGAAGACCCACTGCGGGCCGCCGAACTCGGCTTCGCGCCGACACAGGGGTCGCACCTCTCCATCGTGCAGTGCGTACGGGTTCCACCAGCCCGAGCGATCGCTCACGAACGTGAGCGCACCCGCCGCCGAGTAAGAGGGCTGGAGGATCGACTCCCCGTCGCCCCCTGCGATCCTGCGCGGCGCCCCGATCGCGCCCGATGCGTCCACCTCGACCTCGAAGAGCTCGGTCGCGTCCCAGGGCAGGTCGGGATGGCGCCAGACCGTGAAGGCCAGCCGGCGACCGTCGGGCGAGAATGCAGGCGCGCTGACGAAGTCGCTGCCCTCGAACACGACGATGGGCTCGGGCGCGAGTCGTCCCGAGCCGTCGCGTCGAAAGCATACGAGCCGGTTCTCGGGCTCGTGGGCGCCGACGTCGCGCTCCTCGACCGCCACGAGCAGGCTGTCATCGGGCGAGCCCACGAGGTCGGCGTAGCGCGGCCCCGGTGCGCTGACGGCCTCGGTCCCACCGGCGGCCGTCGACCAGATTCGCTGGTCGTCGAAGCGCACGAACTCGACGCGCCCGCGGTGCACGCGGTAGTCGCCGCCTCCGTACTCGTGCACGCGCGTGCGCACGTTCGCGTCGGGCGGAGTCACATCCACGTGGCCGGTGCCCGGCGCATCGAGCGGGGCGCGCACGACGCACTGGCGTCCGGCCTCGCTCGGCCGCCCCTCGAGCCAGTAGACGAAGGCGCCGTCGATCCGTGGCTGCGAGAGCCGGCGGGCGCCGGCGGCGACATCTTCGCTGCGAATCCCGGATCGCCAGCTCCCGTACGGAGCCTCGATGGTCATGTGCGCTCTCGACCTCCTCGCGACGTATGTGGGTCGCATCGCGACCGAGCTTCGCACAGCCGAGGGTCCGAGCGACCCGTCGTGCGGCACACGCTGCGCCGAAGTCGGTCTCGTCGCACGATGCGCTGCGCTCCACCGCGCGCTACTCGTGCGCGGGGCGCGGCCTCGATGGCCCCCGCCCGGTCGCTCTCTCGATGCACTGCAGGAGACCCCCGTGGACGCCTGGACCGCCGTCGGCCTGATCGCCGCGGGCTGCGCCGCCGGCACGATCAACGTGCTCGCCGGCGGTGGATCGCTGCTGAGCGTGCCGCTGCTCGTTGCGCTGGGGCTTCCCGGCGATGTCGCGAACGGCACGAACCGGGTGGGCATCCTCGCGCAGAACATCAGCGCGACCTGGCGCTTCACGCGCGACGGCGTGTCGGGGCTTCAGGGCGCGCTGCCGATCCTCGTCCCCGTCGCCATCGGATCGCTGATCGGCGCGATCGGCATCAGCCAGCTGCCGAGCGACGCCTTCGAGCACATCTTCGGCGTGCTCATGCTGCTCTTGCTCTGGCCGACCCTGCGCGGTGGCTTCGGCGCGAAGCGCGGCGAAGAGTCGGCCAAGACCTGGTCGCCCCCGGTACGCACCCTCGTGTTCTTCGCGATCGGTCTCTACGGGGGCGCCGTCCAGGCCGGCGTCGGGCTCTTCCTCGTCATGGCGCTCTCCCACAGCGGTCTCGACCTCGTCCGCGCCAACGCGATCAAGGTCGTCGTCGTCGGCGCGTTCACGATGGTCGCGGTGCCCGTCTTCGCGTTCGAGGGCCTCGTCGAGTGGGCCCCCGCGCTCGCGCTCACGATCGGCTTCTTCACGGGCGGTCAGCTCGGCGCTCGCCTCGCCGTGCGCGGCGGCGAAGGCCTGATCAAGCCCGTGCTCGCGATCGCCGTGATCGTGCTGGCGCTGCGAATGCTCGGCGTCATCGAGATCGGGCGGTGACGCGCTGCCATCCCACTGCACCGGTTCCCATGGGTTCGGAGCGCGCGATTCCTCCGTGGCGTTCCACACGGAACGCCGTCGTACACGCTTGCAGCCGGACTTCACTCGGCGGCCGGGCCTCGGCCGAAGCGAGGTACCCTGGCCGGCGATCGCCACTGCGGAGGATGGGCTCGCCGTGAGCACCGGGCATGCCGGCTCGAAAGCGTCGAGGGCTGAGGTGCGCCACCGCGCGGGCGCGCGGATCGCGCTGCTCGTTGGCTCGCTGCTCGTGACGTTCGCGGTGCTCGAAGTCGCGCTTCGCGTCATGGGCTTCGACCCGTTTCGCGACTTGAAGACCGGCCGACAGACCATCGTGCAGGCCTCGACCAACCCCGAGCTGGGCTACGAGCTGACGCCCCACGCCTGGGGCCAGGCCTGGGGCACCGAAGTGCTCATCAACGCCCACGGTCATCGCGGCCCGGCCGGCCGTCCCGGCCCCTCGGACGACTTTCGCATCGCGGTGTTCGGCGACTCGATCACATTTGGCAACTTTCTCCGAGCTGACGCGACCTATCCAGCCCAGCTGCAACGCCGCCTCGAGAATCACCGGCCCGACTACGAAGTGCTGAACTTCGGCGTGGGCGGCTACGACATCCTGCAGAACGTCGCGGCCATCGAGGCCCGGGTCGCCGCGTTCGAGCCCGATGTCGTGGTGCTGGGCTTCTGTCTGAACGACGCCGCCGTGGTGAGCCCGAACCTCGAGTACATCGAACGCACCGAGCGCTACGGAAGCAACCCTCTCTATCGCTCGCGCGTCGTCGCCTTGCTCGCCGTCCAGCTCGACCGCATTCGAATGGGGTCGTGGCAGGCCCATCAGAACGAGCTCGATGCATTCACCGCTCGCTTCGGCGATCGGATCGACGCGATCGGCGACGAAGAGACCGAGCTGCTCGCGCGCATGGCCAGCGCGACCGAACGCGAGCCGTCGTCGTGGTATCGCGACGCGCCCCGGGTCGGCCGACTCCGCCACGGCCTGCGCCGACTCGCTGCCCTGTCGGCGGAGCGCGACTTCGACGTGGTGATCGTGATCTTTCCGCTGCTCGACGGGCAGGATGGCCGCTACGACCACGCGGTCGCGCACGACATCATCGCTTCGGAGATCCGCCGCGCGGGCCTGCCCGAGCCGATCGACCTGACCGCGCCCTACTACGCCGAGCACGTCTCTCGTTTGCGGATCAACGGGTACGACGTCTACCACCCGAACCGCGCCGGCCATCGCATCGCGGCCGAGCACCTCGCGCCCCGCATCGAAGCCCTGCGCGAGACCAGCGAACGGGCACGCACGCCCTAGGGAGCCTCTGCAGAACGCGCCCCACGCACGCGAGAACAGCGCCGAGCGTGCCGCGCTGCGACCGAAGCCTTCCGAGGCCGGGGCAGGCGGGGGGACCGCGCGCAGTTCGCAGGCGCGACGTGCGAAACATACGAGCTTCCCAGGCAGGTCGCGCCGAGAATGTCTGAGCACGGTGCCCCCGCCTGCCCCGGCCCTGGCACGGCGGACCGAGGCCGGGGCAGGCGGGGGGACCGCGCGCAGTTCGCAGGCGCGACGTGCGCCACATACGAGCTTCCAAGGCAGGTCGCGCCGAGAATGTCTGAGCACGGTGCCCCCGCCTGCCCCGGCCCTGGCACGGCGGACCGAGGCCGGGGCAGGCACGGCGGACCGTGCCGCGGTTCTCTAGTCGCGCGGCTCCCCGGGCTCACCAGATTCCTCCGGCGGGCGTGGCTCGCCCGGGCTGCCCGCTTCGGCGGGAATGATCTTCTTCAGCTGATCGGCCAGGAACTCGTGCGCGAAGACCGCCCAGAGCAAGAGCGGCAAGCCGTCGAAGAGCACCGTGAACGGAAACAGCGCGACGCGCGTCTGGTCGTTCCAGCCCCCGCCCTGCACCACGATCTTGAACACGGCGTAGACCAGCGCGATCTGGCACAGGAAGACGATCGGAAACGCGATCAGCACCGCGCCGATGCGCCTCGACAGATCGAGCCCCGGCGTGATCGCCATCAGGGCGATGAACGGAACGAAGCCGATGAAGCGATCCCGTACGGCGCTCGGCGGATAGTTGGTGACGCCGAGCAGTTTGAAGATCGGCGTCGCGGTCTGCTTGAAGAACGCCATGTAGGCGTCGGCGCCGCCGTGCATCCACCACCACGTGAGCGGCACCGTGATCGCGATGAACGCGAGCGCGCGCAGCCAACCGCTGTACCGCGCGAGCGCCGAATCAGGCGGGGGCAACGTCCCGGTCCTTGACGACGCGCGTGATCCACAGGAGCCAGACCCCCGTGATCATCACGATCATGGTCGCCTGCATGAAGTAGACGTGCATGAAGTCGAACCACTCGCGCTGCCAGTGCCCGACCCAGATCAGCATCGCGATGCGGACGACGTTGAAGAAGTAGATCAGCGGATTGCCGAGCAGGATCCCGAGGAGCTTGTTCTTCATGGTGGTCGGGAAGGCCATCACGGCCGCCGAGTAGATGAGCATCTCGTAGAGACCGGTGCACTCGTCGACGATCGTCACGGTGAAATTGCCGTAGGTGACCAGCTTCTCGTGGCGCTTCACGCCCTCGGCGAAGAGATTGAAGACCGCGTACTCGATCCACGCCGTGCCGTTGATGAACGATTGCACGAAGCCGCCCCAGTAGCGGAGCATGGCGGGGTACCCGACCGACACGATCCCGAGGTAGGGCAGAAAGAGCATCACGAAGCGGTATGCCGGATTCGCCCAGGCCGCCTTCACCCGGCCCCAGAGCGAGGGGCGCGGCGCGGGCTCGGACGCGTCGGCGGCGTCGCGGCTCGGGGCGGATTCGGGCTGGGCGGGGTCTTCGGGTGCGCCGTCGTCAGAGCTCATGGCAGCGGCTGAGAATAATGGCTAAAGCCTCGAACTCAAAGCCATTTCTTTGGAGCCCGCCGTGCCTGTTCGCGTCGACCTGCCCACCGATCACCCTCACGTCGCCGTCGTGACCATCGACCGACCCGAAGCCGCCAACTCGCTCGATCCCGAGTCGCTGGCGGGTCTCGCGGCCGCCTGGCGTCGCATCGCCGAGGACGACGACGTGCGCGTGGCCGTCGTGACGGGTGGCGGCGATCGGGTGTGGTGCTCGGGGATGGATCTCAAGACGACGATCCCGGCATCGCAGCGCCTCGCCAAGGGCGAGCAGGTGAGCGCGATCGAGTTCGAAGGCCTGCGCTCGGTGAAGACGGCGACGCTCGCCGGGTTCTCGGTGGGCAAGCCGCTCATCGCCGCGGTCAATGGACACGCTCGGGGCGGCGGCTTCGACTTCATGCTGGCCACCGACATCCGCTACGCGGTGCCCGCGGCCACGTTTGCCCTCGAGGAGGTCGCGCTCGGGTTCTATCCCACCGGCCACGCGACGGTGATGCTGCCGAAGCAGATCGGCTGGGTGCACGCGAGCGAGATCCTCTACACCGCGCAGCCGTTTTCGGCGCAGAAGGCCCTCGAGATCGGCCTGATCAACGAGATCGTCGAGCCCGACGCGCTGATGGCTCGGGCATTCGAAACGGCGGACCGCATCGCGAGCAACGGCCCGCTGGCGGTGAAGGCGACCTGGGCGGGCGTGCGCGAGCTGATGCAGCTCGACCTCGAGTCGGCCTATCGCCGCCAGGAAGAGCTCGGCAAGCCGCTGCGGCGCACAGAAGACGCGCGCGAGGCGCAGCGCGCCTTCGTCGAGAAGCGCAAGCCTGTCTTCAAGGGGCGCTGACGCACCGCCGCCCGCGGCGCGATCTCGACGATGGCTAGGCTGCGTCGGCCGTTTCGGGCGGAGCCGCGTGAGCCGAACGCAGCGCTTCGGGCACCACGGGCGTCGCCGCGTGAGGCGAACGCAGCGCGTCGGGCACCACGGGTGGCGCTGCGTGAGGCGAGCGCAGCGCTTCGGGCACCACCGGCGGCGCGGCGGTGATCGCCTCGGTGCGCGCCGTCGGCGCAACCCCGAGCGAAGGCGGCCCGTAGACGGGCGACAGCGTCTCGCCGCGCACCCAGCCGACGTCGCCATTCGCGAGTCGCACCTGCACCCAGCCGAGGAAGCGATGCTCGGCAACGACGACACGACCGGCCTCGAGTGCGACCTCGACCTGATCGTCGGCGAGCTCGGTCGGCAAGCTGCGTGCGGCGGTGGGTTCGCGCACGAAGGCCGCACCACGTTCTCCGAGCGCGCCCCATGTGTCGACCATCGCCGCAGAGACCCCCACACCGACGACACCGGCGAGCATCGTGGCCAGGGCGGGCCCGGGCCCTCGCCGGCCGTGTCGCAGGGCGACGGCCGCCGCGACCGAGAACCAGAACAGCGCCCCTGCGCCCCATCCGAACGCCTGCCACGCACCGACCGACATCTGACGAGCCAGCGCATGCGCGCCGCGCCCCCAGGCGAGATCGCGCAGCGCGGGATCGATCCAACCGGCCCGCCGACTCACGACAGCGAGATTCCAACGCAGCGCTTCTTCGCTCGGCGCGAGGGCGAACGCAGCCGACGTCTCGGCGAGGGCCGCGTCGAGCTCACCCAGCTGGAGCCGCGCGAGCCCGAGATCCGATCGCGCCTTCCAGTCGAGCGGCGCGACCTCGACGCGACGTTCGAGTTCGATCGCGGCGTCCGCGAAGTCGCCGGCGCGGTAGGCATCGAGGCCCGTGCGATCGGCCCGGACCGGACCGGCGCTCGGTAGCATCGCCAGCATCAGCACGAGCGCGGCCGGCCAGACGTGGGCGGGCTTGAACCCGGCCAGCGGTGGCACCGCCCGCACGTGCGTCGCGCCGAGCACGGCCCGCGCGCGCTCCGTCCAGTCGCTCGGCAACGCCTCGCCCGTGCGATGGATCGAAGCGTCGACCTCGCACCAGAGTCGGCGCCATCCATCGGCGTCGACGCCCGTCAGCTCGCCCGCGCGGGCGCCCCAGCCGATCGCTTCGAGCCGCGCCGCCGTCGGCGCGCGGCCCTCGACGCCGAGCAGCGCCCCGGTCGCCCGCTGCCAGCCGAGGAGCGCATCCTCATCGGGCGCCCCGCCGCCGACATCGCGCAGCAGCCCGAAGAGCTGCGCGCGGGCCGCGCGCCGCGCCGCGAGCGGGTCGAGTCGGGCCGCACGGCGCCGCCCGAGCCAGGCGACGAGCAGCCCGCACGGCAACGCGCCGGCGAGGAGCCCGAACAACCAGGGGCCGACGCCGATCGGGGCGGCGACGAAGCCGGGCCGCACACCGTCGCCCGGCACCGGATCTCGGGGCAACCGCGGCTCGGCGGTCTCCCCCGGCAGCAGACCGACCTCGGGCTCGGGGACGAGACCGCTCGGCCCGGGCGTATCGGGCTGGCTGGGCGCGGGGAGCGGCGCCGCCGTCGTCGGCCCGCGCGGAGACACGGGCGCCGGCAGCACCTCGACCGGCGGAGCCGCGACCTCGATCGTCTCGTAGCGCTCGAGCATGGGGTCGAAGTACGTGAAGGCGACCGGCGCAAGGCGAAGCGTGCCGGGCTGCGTGGGAATCAGAACGAGATCCTCCGACACCTCGCCGCGGAACACGTCGCCCTCTTCGAAGCTGCGCACGCTGCGCGGCTGGATCACCTCGACGTGATTCGGGACGGCCCGGGCCGGCAAGCCGATGCCATCCGGCCAGTTGCCCTGCCCGCGGAGCGTGAGCGACCACGTCAACGGCTCGCCCACCTGCGCACGCTCGGGTGCGAGCTCGGACGTGAGCGTGAAGCGGCCGACGGCGCCCTGAAACTCGGCCGGCGCACCCGGCGGCAGCGGTCGCACCTCGACGGGCACCGGCTCGGAGCGCACGGTCACCGTGCGCATGCGCCGCGTACGGAACAAGCCACCCCCGCGCCCCTGATCGGTCTCGATGTTGAGATCCTGCATCGCGGGCTCGAGCACCACGAGGCCCGGCTCGGTGAAGACCCCCCGCGTCTCGGTGCGCACGCCATTGCGCCCCTGGCGCTGCGGCGTCTGCGTCGAATCCTGCCAGCCCTCGACGATCATCGGGTCGGCATCCCACACGATGAGGCTCGCGATGTTGGCGTGCCGACGGGCGTCGACCGTCACGCCGAAGACGACGGTCACGACCTCCCCCACGAAGGGGGACCGATCGCTCAGCTCGAGCGTCGCACCGGCCACCTCGGAGAGCAGCTGCTGCGCGCCGCCCCCGCCCGGCACCGTCGGCGACGTGACCCGCACGCGCGACTCGGCGACCTGCATCGGTCCCTCGCTCGTCTCGACCTCGAACGCGGGCAGCACCACGGTGCCCGGTTGTCCCGCGCGCACCGGGAACGCGAGGGTCACGCTCGACGTCGACTTGAAATTCACCATCGAGAACATGCGCGACTCATTCGGTGGGCCGAGCGAGACGAGCCCGTTCGTCGCCGGGAACGACACGTCGTCTTCGGGCGAGCAGCTCTCGAAGACGAGGTCGATCGAGCCGGGCTGGCCCTGACCGAGCTCGGCCGGCGGATTCCAGTACACGCTCTGAGCGGCGGCGGTGCCCGCGAACGCGAGGGCAAGCACACAAAAAATCAAAGTCGATCCAACGAACCGGCTCACCAGTCCCGTCCCCCGTCATTGCGGCGATCCGTGCCCAGGCCCTCGGATCGATTCATGCGATCGAAGAGCACGGCGGGGGCGTCGCCCTCGCGCACGCGCTCCATCCGCCCGACCGCGGCGGCCAGGTCGGGGCGTGACTGCATGAGATCATCGTTGTCGCCCCGCGTCCCGCCGACCATCCGGCTCGGCTGCGGCTCGGCCTGTGGCTCTTCTTGCGCCGCGCCCTCGCCTTCCTGGGCCAACGACTCGGTCTCCCCGTGCGATTCGCCCGCGTCTTCCTGCGCGTCACCGCCTTCGTCGAGGTCGCCGAAGCCGGCCTCTTCGGCCTGCATCGCCTGAGGATCGCCCTGCTCGCGCGCCCCGCCCGACTCGGCCGACTCGCTCTCGCCCGGGTCGCCGGCTTGCCGACCCTCGGTTTCGCTCTTCGAGCCGGAGCTGTCCGAGCCCGACTCGCTCGATTCGCCGGCCTCGCCGTCGTCCGAGCCCGATGCGTCGTCGCCCGACGACTCCGACGCGTCGCCGCCGTCGTCGCCGCCCGATTGCGATTCGCCGCCCGATTCGTCGCCCTGCTGCGCGTCGCCGGACTCGCCCGACTCGCCGCCACTCTGCTCGCTCGAATCGGACTCGCCCGACTCACCCTGCCCCGACTCGTCCGATTCGGACGGCGTCGGCGGGGGCGGCTCCGCGAGCTGCTCGAGCGCCGCCAGCAGCTCGGCCCAATCGGTCGCTTCGGCGTCGAGGGCGCGGCCGGCTTCGACCGCGTCGATCCCGTCGCGCACGGCGCCGGGCGGCAGCGGCTCGCCGGACTGCATGCGCGCGAAACCCACCTCGACGGTGGTGCGCGCGAGCGCGGCGTAGTCGACCGCCTCGATCTCGGGGGCCGTCGCCAGCTGCTCGACGATCGAGACGATCGGGTCGGGCTCGCCGGGTGCGGGCGGCGCGGTCGCGGGGGCACCCGGCGCCGAGAGGCCGGGCGCCGCGTCGGCCGGACCGGCCAGCGGGGTCGCCAGGGCCAGGCACACTGCGGCCGCGCCCGCGGCGGCAGCCCGGCCGGTCGAGCGACGGTCGCGCGACGCCGGCCCCCTCTCGTGCAGCCGACGACTGCGCGGCGCGGCCGGCACCTCGAAGAGATGACTGGCGAGCAGCAAGAGCAGCGCGGGCGCCAGCCACCATTGGAAGCGGTGGATGCGCGCGCGATCGCGTGCCTCGACGAAGTCGCCGACCTGCCCGGTGCTCACGGTGCGCTCGACGAGCGACGCGAGGTCGATCCACTGCGCCGCGTCGGCGTAGACGCCCCCTGTGCCTTCCGCCAGTGCTTCGAGCGCGGGGCGTTCGAGCCGCGAGAGCACGGCGGCCCCCCGCTCGTCCTTCACGATGCCCCCTCGGCCGTCGGGGATCAACGCACCCGCTTCGGTGCCGATGCCGAGCGCGACCACCTGCACGCCCGCTTCGACGAGCGCATCGATCGAGCCGGGGTCGAACTCGTGGCTCTCCCCGTCCGACAGGACGACGAGGTAGCGATCGGCCGCGCCGGTCTGCGAGAACGCCTCGAGGGCCGCTTCGATCATCGCGTCGAAGTCGGTGCCGCCCCGCGGCAGATAGCCCGGCTCGAGCACGGGCAACAGCTCGCGCAGGACCTCGTGGTCGGCCGAGAGCGGGCTCTGCAGAAAGGCGGTGCCCGAGAAAAGGAGGAGCCCGACCCGCTCGCCGCGCAGCTGGCCGAGGGTCGACTCGATCAGCAGGCGGGCGCGTTCGAGTCGGTTCGGCGGGACGTCGTCGGCGAGCATGCTGCGAGAGAGGTCGAGCGCGATCAGCACCTCACGACCCTGGTCGAAGCGAACGATCTCGCCCTCGCCCCACTGCGGCTGGGCCAGCGCCACGACGCCGAGCGCCAGGCCCGCACTCGCCCAGAGCCCGTAGCGACGCCCGGCCGGCTGGCCGGGCGACGGGCGCACCCGGCTCCCGTCGACGCTCAGCCAGCGCGCACGCGCGCCGCCGCGACCGCTCTCGGTCTGCTGACCCTGCGCGCGCAGTGAGGCCCAGGCCCAGAAGCCCGGGATGAGCACGAGCGCAAAGAGCCAATCGGGCTGCGCGAAGGTCATCGACCCACCTCCGCGAAGAACGCTTCACCCGTGCCCTCGACGGTGCGGCCCGACCTGCGTGCGCCGAGCAGCCCGATCGCGAAGAGCACCAGGCCGGGGGCGACGAAGGCCCCGAACCGCTCCTCGGTCAGCAGGTGCGATTTCGCGTCGAACTCGATCGGCCGCTCGGCGTCGATCGCCGCGAACGCGGCCTCGACCGTGTCCGAGTCACGCGCACGGAAGTAGCTGCCGCCGGTCTCGTCGGCGATGCGGCGCAGCGTGCGCTCGTCGAGGCTCGAACGCACCCGGCGGTACGTCACCACGCGACCCTGGGTATCGGTGACCGGCATCTGCACCAGCCCTTCGCGCCCGGCGCCGATCGTGTACACCGGGATGCCCTTCGCCTCGGCGAGCTTCGCTGCCTCGAGCGGCTCGACGGCCCCGGCGTTGTTCGCGCCGTCGGTCAGCAGGATCACGAAGCCGCCGAGACGACGCCCGGCCTCCTGGCGCTCGGCCTGACCGAGCCGCGACACCGCGAGCGCGAGCGCATCACCGACCGCGGTGCCGTCCTCGACCAGCCCCACTTTGAGCCGCGCAATCTGTCGGCGCAGCCACGGATGATCGAAGCTGAGCGGAGCCAGCGTGTATGCCCGGGCACCGAAGACGACGACGCCGATTCGGTCGCCCGACCGCCGATCGGTGAAGGCTTCGATGATCGGCTTGATCGCCTGCAGCCGATTCAGCCGACGCCCGTTCTCCTCGTAGTCTTCGGCGAGCATGCTCGGCGACAGATCGATCGCCAGCACGATGTCATAGCCCTGCTTCTCGACCTGGCGTCGCTGCTCGACCACCTGGGGCCGCGCGAGCCCGATGATGATCAGAACGAGTCCGAACCAGATGCAGACCTCGGCCCAGACGGCGCGCTCGATGCGTTCGCGTCCCGCCCAACGCGCGGCGAACGGGACGACGAGAGCGCGCTGCGGCCTTCGGCCCCGCAGCCAATACACCAGCGGCAACGCGGCGAGCGCGCACAGCCAGAGCGGGTCGGCGAGCTGCCAGCCCGTGCCGAAGAGGCCCGGCTCCACTAGGCGCCTCCTTGCGGACACCGGTCCGGCGCATGCGCGGGGCCGACGGTCGTCTGTTCGAGCGCGACGCCCATCAGACGCCCAATGCCCGCATGCGTGCGCGGAAGAAGCCGACGAGGGCATCGATCGGATCGTCTTCGGTGCTCACGACCAGCTGCTGCAGCTTCGACGGGAACAGCTCATCGAACGCGCGGTCGCGCTCGGCTCGCCATTCGGCGTGCCGCCGCCGCGTCAACCGGGAGCGCGGATCGAAGGGGACGAGCTCACCCCCCACCGGGTCGACCACCGAGAGCAGCCCGCTCTCGGGCAGTGCGCGCTCCCAGGGATCATCCACACGCACGCCGATCACCTCGAAGCGCCGACGCATCGCGCGCCAGTGCGCAGGAGGCACACGGGGAGGAAAGTCGCCGAGCCAGACCACGACCGCGTGCCGCTGGAAGACGTGCGAGAAGCGCACCCAATCGATGTCCTCGCTCGGGGCCCCGGGGCGCGTTTCGGGCGGCGGCGTCGCCAGCAGCTCCGACGCGCGACGCACGATGCGGGCGCGACCGCGCTCCGCTCGGTGCACCTCGGTGCCCTCGGGCCGCGCGTGCCAGAGGCCCACGCGATCGCGGTTGGCGGCGGCCAGTAAAGAGAAGAGCCCCGCCATCTCGAGCAGCACTTCACGCTTGGTGCGTTCGCCCGAACCGAAGGCAAGAGAGGGTGAATCCTCGACGAGCAGCGCCACCGTGAGTTCGCGTTCTTCGACGAACTTCTTGCGGTATGGCTCCCCGAGCCGGGCGGTCACGTTCCAGTCGATGTCGCGGACGTCGTCGCCCCACTCGTAGCGGACGACCTGATCGAACTCGCGCCCACGCCCGCGAAACGCGGTGCGGTAGTCGCCCGAGATGGCCGCGTCGGCCGCGTTTCGGACGCGCCACTCGAGCTGACGCAGGACAGGCTGACTCGCCGCGAGCCTCATCGCCTTCGCCTCAAGCCGCCGCTTCGGTCGGGATCGCGATGCGATCGGCCAGACCCCGCAGCACGTCATCGGCCGTGAGCCCTTCGGCCTCGGCTTCGTACGTCAACCCGACCCGATGCCGAAGCGCATCGGGCAGGATCTCCTGAACCAGATCGGGCGTCGCGTGGTCGAAGCCACGCATCCACGCCAGCGCGCGCACGGTCTGAAAGAGCGCGAGGGAGGCGCGCGGCGACGCGCCGAACGACAACGGCTTGTCGGCCGAGCTCGACGCCGGGTCGCCGACGAGCTCTCGGGTGCCCCGCACCAGCGCGAGCATGTAGGCCTTGAGCGGTTCGCTTACGTGCACCTGGGCGACCGCGTTGCGCAGGGCGAGCAACTCATCGCCGTTCGAAACGGCGCGCACCATGGGCGCATCGGTCACGTCGCCCCAACGCTCCATCATCTCACGCTCGGCGCGCTCGCTCGGGTAGTCCACCAGCAGCTTGAAGAGAAATCGGTCGCTCTGTGCTTCGGGCAGCGGGTAGGTGCCCTCCTGCTCGACCGGGTTCTGCGTCGCCATCACGAAGAACGGCGCCGGCAGCTGATGGCTGTCGCCGCCGACCGTGACCTGTCGCTCCTGCATCGCTTCGAGCAGCGCGCTCTGCACCTTGGCCGGCGCGCGGTTGATCTCGTCGGCGAGCACGAGCTGCGCGAAGACCGGTCCGAGGTGCGTCTTGAAGGTGCCATCGTTCGGTTGAAACACCATCGTGCCCACGACGTCGCTCGGCAGCAGATCCGGCGTGAACTGCACGCGCTCGAAGTCGAGCCCCATCGCACTTGCGAGCGACTTCACGAGCAGCGTCTTCGCGAGTCCAGGCATGCCCTCGAGGAGCACGTGCCCGTCGGCCAGCAGCGCCACCAGGAGGCGTTCGATCACCTCGTCCTGGCCGATCACCGCGCGCTGCACTTCGTCCTTGACGCGCGAGGTCCAATCCACTCCGACGCTCATGTGTTCCTCCACTCTTTTCGTTGCGCGCTCGGCACGCGTTCGCGCGTGCTCGGCCGAGCCATCGACCCGTCCGCTGCTTCGGCGTGTCCGCATTCTGCGTGCATGCGTCTCGAACTCGACCCCGTTCCTGCAGAGCGCATCGCCCGTGATCTCTCTGGCGAGCACTCTGATCACCGACGGGCCCGGGTCAAGCGCGATCCGGGGGCTCCGACACCGATTCGATCCCCGGCGTTCCCCGAGCGTTCGACTCTACGAGACGGGTCATTCAGCGGCAACGCGCCCGGCGCCGCGCGCGAATCGCCTCGCGCGCGGGGGACCCGACCGAGCGGCCATGCGGCGCGCGCTTCGGGTGACGCACGACAGCGGCGCACGCCACGTCCGGCGCCGAGCTCCGTGCGCGCTGCAGGCGACTCGAGCGCAAGACCGACGGCGCCGTCGCGCCCGGTCCAGAGCAGCTGCGCCCCCGACCGCGTCACGCGTCCCAACGTGTCGACGTGCGGCAGCGCGCGGCCGACCCGGCAGCCTGCCGACACGATGACCCAGTCGGGGTCGACGGCGGCGAGGAAGGCCGCGCTCGTCGCCGTCCGGCTGCCGTGGTGTCCGAGCTTCAACACATCGGCGCGGAGCTGCGCGGGCGCGCCCAGAAGCGATCGCTCGGTCTCGAAGCCGGCGTCCCCCATCAGCAGTGCGTGCACTTCGCCCGCGCCCACACGCAGTACGAGCGAAGACTCGTTTCGGTCACCGATTTCGTGACCGCGCGGTGGCCACAGCACGTCGATGGCGATCGCCCCGAACGAGGCCCCGCCGTCCTCTCGCCCTCGGCCTTCGAAGCGCGCACCGCGCCCACGCGCGAGGCGGCGCAAGGCATCGAACGCGGCCGCACCCGCGTACGGCGCGGGCACCCATACGCGGTCGACCGGCAGGACCTCGAGGAGCGCGGCGGCGCCGCCGAGGTGATCGAGATCGGCGTGTGTGACGACGAGCAGATCGAGCCGGTCGATGCCGAGCGTCGCGAGGGCCGGCAGCACGATGCGCTCGCCCGCGTCGAAGCCGCCGTCGGGATCGGCCCAGCCCGCGTCGACCACGATCGCCGTGTTCGCGTCTCGCACGATGAGTGCATCCCCCTGACCGACGTCGAGCGCGATCAGCTCGGCGGCGTGGGGTGCCGCGTCCATCTCGACACCGGGCCCGCCCCGAGAGCCCACCACGAAGAGGCATGCGAGAGCCGCGACGCTGCGCAGCGCAGTGGTCGGGGCGCGCACGCAAGCCAAGACACACAGTCCGGCGAGGCCGAGCGCGAACCCGCTCGGTCGACCGCTCCGCGGGAGCGGGCCGAGTCGCTCGGCGATCGCGCAGACCCCGGCCTCGAATGCGTGCGCGACCGCAGCCGCCGCGGCGAGGAACGCCTCACTCGCCGCGCTGGAAGGAAGGAACGCAGCCGTCGCCGAAGCCGCGAGCGCGAGAGGCAACAGCACCGCGGCCGTGAGGGGGACGGCGACGACGTTCGCGAGGAGCGCCCACGACGAGCTCACTCGCGCGTGCGCGGCGAGCAGCGGCGCGCTCGCGGCCAGCGCAACGGCGCTCACCGCCAGCAGCCGCAGCGCACTCGCACAGAGCCTTGCGATGATGCCGCCATCACCGGGTGCCAGATCGCGATCATCGAGGCGGGCCGATGCGAGCGCAGCCGTCACGCCGAAGGAGAGCTGGGGGCCGAGCTCGAAGAGCGCCGCCGGGTCGAGGGCCAGCCCGACCGACGCCGCGCAGCACCAGGCCGCGAGCCAGGCCGAGCGTCGACCCATCGCATGCAGCGCCACGGCGAACACCAGCAGCACCCACGCTCGGCGCACGGGCACGCCGAGCCCGCTGAGCACCGCGTAGAGCAGCGCCGCGCCGAGCGCGGCCGACGCCTGAAACGGCACCGGGTCGAGGAGGGACGCCAGGCCACCGAGCCGAATCGCCCGACCGGCCAATCCGAAGACGAGCGCTGCGACCAGCGCGAGGTGGAGCCCCGACACCGCGACGAGGTGCGAGAGACCGAGCCGCTCCATCGCGTCGCGCACGCGCGGGTCGAGCGCTTCGGCCTCGCCGAGGCCCAGCGCGGCCAGCAGGGCGCCCCCGGGCCCGAGCCGCTCGAGACGCTCGACCGTCGTCGTCCGGTGCACGCGCCCGGGCAGCGCAGTCGTCTCGCTGCGATGGGACGGTGCCGGGGCGAGCGAGACGAAGGCATGGGGATGAGCGAGTGATGCATCGGCCCACACGCCGCGACGCCGGGCGTGGCGCGCTCGGTCCGGTGCGCCCGGATTACGCGGTCCGTCGAGGGCGCGCAGCGCGGCGCGCACCCGGACCCGCTCGCCGATTCGACGGGCCGCGAACCAGCGCGCGGCCGGATCGCCTGCGTCGACGAAGAGACGCAACCGCGCTCGGCCGAGGGGCAGCACATCGACCGCGCCGGCTTCGTCGCCCACGACGTCGTCCAGCAAGACGCGCACGCCCGTCGCCCCGCGGTCCACGTCGACGACGCTTGCGTCGAGGGTCGTCCGCGCACCACTCGGCCAGGCCACGGGCTCGCTTTCCAGCGCGCCCGCGCGCTCGAAGGCCAGGCCCCCCACCGCGAAGAACGCTGCCCCGAGCGCCGAGGCCGCCACGCTCGCTCGGCATCGGGTGAGCGCCGCCGCCGCGCACAGCGCGAAGCTCGCGCCGACGCACGCGGGCGCACCGAACGCGAAGCCCGCATCCGCCGCAACGACGCCGCCCGCCTGGGCGGCGACGACAGCAAGCAGCCACATGTGCACCGGCGTTCACTCGCCGGGACCGGGGATGAAGAGGACGCGCGCGCTCGGGGCGCGCCGTGCGTCAGTGGAGCGTCTGCCCCTCGGAGGTCTCACGCTTCGACGTACGCATGCGCCGGACGTAGGCGGCCAGCACCTCGAGCACTTCGTCGAGCTTCGAGAGCTCGCCGGTGAACGCGCCCATCAGGCGCTCCACCTCCTTGATGTCCGACGCCGACTTGTCGAGTCGAGCCCGGGTCTCCGACGATGCGTGCCAGCTCGCCGCGACGCCGTCGACGAACGCCTCGCGTCCGCTGCGGGGGCGCGCCTTCAGCTGGCCCGCGAGCCGCTGCGCGAGGGGCCGGGCGTCTTCTGGGCTCACGCCGCGCTGCAACAGGAGATCGGACAGCGTCTCGATCTCGGACGCCGCCGCGCGGTCGCCCCCTTCCGTGTCCGTCGATCTGCGCCACGGGATGCGCATGCTTGCCTCCGAATCGTCCGCAGCGAGGCCCCACCACCGGGGCCACGCACACGCTGCGCGGGATGCAGCGCTCGTCTTCGATTCGGTTCGAATCGCAAGTTCGATGCCAGCGCGGGCGCGCGAAGCGCCAGCGTTCTCGTGGCGCTGAGTCGCCGCTCGGAGGGCAATTGCGTTCCACACGCCTCGAGAAGCGGTAGTGCGCTTCCCATCGTGGGCAAAGCGTCTCTTCGCCGCGGAAGATTCCAGATGGATCGAAGTGGGGAGCAGCCGTCGACGGAAGAACCGAGGCGCTCAGTTGCGCCAGGAGTACGGCACCCGGGCGCCGTCGGCCTCGGTGTGCAGCAGCTTCAGCTCGCGCCGAAGCTCGGCGAGGGCCTCTTCGTAGCGGGCCCGCTTGCGCGTCCGTCCGAACGGGATGTCGTCGAGCAGCTCCTCGCCCCGCGCAATGCGTGCGTTCATGGCGCGGAACTGTGACTCCCACTGGCCCTGGCTGCGACCGCCCCGCAGCTTCCCCGACTCGGCCAGGTCGTTTTCGACCAGCGTCACGACGCCCGATGCCGGGTCGAAGTCGTACTTGAAGTGATTGAAGAAGGAGAGCCCGAGCAGGCCCGTCTGCATCGAGGTGCTGATGCTCGTCGGCACGCCACGCACCTCGGCGGTGCCGAGCTTGACCGAATCGAGCTGCGTGATCTTCGAAGAGATGACCCCGTTGGCCGTGCGGTAGAGCGCGGTGCGCGCGTTGGAAAGGTCGAGCCCGAGTTCGTCCGCCGCCCACTCGGGCAGAACGACGTCGGATGCCCCGGTATCGAGAATGAACGGCACCTTCACGCGATTGTTGATCAGGACGGTCGCCCGCATCGAGCTCCCGGCCCGCTTGACGCGAATGCGGTGGGTCTTGCCGCTGTCGCCGGGCGCCGCGGACGTGCTCGCGCGCTGATCATCGATGCGCGCCGGCGCGCTGAAGGTCTGGACCCGCGGCTGTTCGGCCGGTTTGGCGGTCGCCTTCGCCGACGCGTCGGCCGCGCGCCGATACTGCGGCGGCACCTGATTGAGATCGGATGCGAAGTGCAGACGGCCCTGATCGTCGACCCATCGGTACACCTCGGCCTGCGCGGCGGGCGCCGCCAGGGCGACGAGGCTCGCGAGCAGAAGGAGCGCGACGCGACGCGCGGCCGGTGCGGCGGCAGCCGACCGGTCCGGCGAGCTCGACGCGCGACGGTGCCTCGGGGCGTGGGGGCGTCTTCGGCGAAGCAACGGGAATCTCCGCAGGTTCCCCCTACTCTTCGGCTTCGCGACCTGCGTGCTTGATGCCGTCGCGCGAATCCCCACTCGTGCCCGCGGCCCCCGGTGCGGACGCCCGCGGCGCCCCGCCTTCGGCCGACACCGATTCGGCGTCGGCCGCGGGCACACCCTCGGGCGAGGCCGCGGCGAAGAACTCGTGGATCGTCTCGGCGTTGCGGCGCGAGATGCCGGTCACCTGCGCAAGCGTGTCGACCCCGGCTTCGCGCACGGCGCGCAGCGAGCCCAGCTCCTTGAGCAGCGCCCGTCGCTTGCCCGGCCCGATCCCGGGCAGCTCTTCGAGGATCGACGTCAGGTTCACCTGGCTGCGCAGCCGCCGCTGGTACTCGATCGCGAAGCGGTGGCTCTCGTCGCGCACGCGCTGCAAGAGCAGGAGCCCGCGTGAGCTCGGCGGCATCAGGATCGGATTCGCCCGACCCGGACGGAACAGCCGTTCGGCCTTCAGCCCTCCGCCCCGCTTCACGCGGACGCTCGGGCTGTCGTCGTCCCGCTCCTTCGAGATGGCCACCAGCTCGACGTCGAGTCCCGCATCCTCGATCGCAGCGGCGACGATCCCGAGCTGCCCTCGGCCGCCATCGACCATCAGCAGGTCGGGCAGCGGCTCGGTCTCGACGCGATCGAGTCGGCGTCGCAGCGTCTCGCGGAGCGAGTCGTAGTCGTCGCCGGCGGCCGCCTCGCGCAGCTTGTACTTGCGATAGTCGTTCTTGACCGGCGCGCCGTCCTCGAACACGACGCGGCTCGCGACGGCCAACGTGCCCGCGAGGTTCGAGACGTCGTAGCACTCGATGCGCCGCGGCAGCGTGCCGAGCGAGCAGGCCTCCTGAATTTCGGCCAGCGCCGTCTCGACGCTCTCCCTCGCTTCGAGCCGCGTCTTGAGGGCCACCTCGGCGTTTCGCGTCGCGGTCTCGACGAGCTGACGTGCCGCGCCCCGCTTCGGCACGCGGATCGAAACGCTGCGCTCGAACCGCTCGGCGAGCAGCTCGGTGAGCGCCGCGGCATCGTCCGCATCCATTCCTTCGCTACAGACGAGCTCCTTCGGTGCCTGCCGTCCCTCGACCTTGCCGTAGTACTGCCCGAGGAACGACGAGATCACGGCGCCGTCGTCGAGGGCGACGTCCGAGAAGCCGAAATCCTCGGCGCCCACGACGCGCCCTTCGCGGACGTGGAGCACCTGCACCTCGACCTCGCCGCCCTCGCGTGCGAGGCCGAACACGTCGCGCTCGAGCTGGTGCTCGCTCACGATCTGCTGCTGCTCGAGCGTGCGTCCGATCGCCTGGAGCCGATCGCGCAGCCGCGCGGCCTCCTCGAAATCCTCTTCTTTGGCAGCCGCTTGCATCTGTGTCTCGAGATTCTGGACGAGCTCCTTCGAGCGCCCCTTCAAGAACAGCACGGTGCCGTCGACCTGCTCGCGGTACGCCGCTTCGGTCGTGTGCCCGACACACGGCCCGAGGCATCGCTTCATCTCGTACTCGATGCAGGGTCGACCGCGACGCTGGTAGTCGCGGAACGTGCCGTCGCTGCACGAGCGCAGAGGGAAGATGCGGCGCAGGTTCGAGAGCGCCTCACGCAGCGCCACGTTGGACGTGTACGGGCCGAAGTAGAGCGCGCCGTCCTTGCGAAACTTGCGCACACCGACGAGACGCGGCCACGTCTCACCCGGATCGATGCGCAGGCCGAGGTACTGCTTGTCGTCGCGCAGACGCACGTTGAACGTCGGCTTGTGGCGCTTGATCAGCTCGTTCTCGAGGAGCAGCGCCTCCTTCACGTTCTTCGTGACGAGCACGTCGACGTCGGTCGCCCGGCGCATCAGCTTCGGGATCTGGTGACGACCGTCGCCGCCCGAGACGTACTGCCGCACCCGCTGACGCAGGTTCTGGGCCTTGCCGACGTACAGCACGGCGCCGCGCTCGCTCTTGAAGAGATAGACGCCCGGCCCCGTCGGCAGCGCCTCGACGCGCTCGGCGAGCGTCGGCTTCTTCGGCGGGGCCTCGGGCTCGGGCCCGCCCGTACGGGGCGGAGATTCGCTCATGACGACAGAGGATCGCGCATCGCGCCCCGAGACTCACCCGGGACGCGCGTCGACCGGCCAGCTCGCGTCGTCACGTCAGCTGGATGCGGTCGCGCTCGAGGATTCGGATGCGATCGCGGATCATCGCGGCCGTCTCGAAATCGAGCTCCTTGGCGGCGGCCTGCATCTCCTTGCGCAGGCTGGCGATCACCTTGGGCAGCTCGTGCAGCGGCACCTCGGGCTCCTCGCGCTCGTCATCGGTGCGCACCGTGACGTAGTCCTGCTCCCAGATGCTGTCCTTGAGGCTCGTGATCTTCTTCTTCACGGTCTGGGGGGTGATGCCGTGCGCCTCGTTGTAGGCGGCCTGGGCCTCGCGCCGCCGATTCGTCTCGCTGAGCGTCTCCCGAATCGAGTCGGTCTCACTATCGGCGTAGAGCAGCACGCGACCGTCGGCGTTGCGCGCCGCGCGCCCGATCGTCTGAATCAGGGATCGGGTCGAGCGCAGGAAGCCCTCCTTGTCGGCGTCGAGGATCGCGACCAGGGTGACCTCGGGGATGTCGAGCCCCTCGCGCAGCAGGTTGATGCCCACCAGCACGTCGAACACGCCCTCACGCAGCTCACGGATGATGTCCATGCGCTCGATCGTCTTGACGTCGCTGTGCAGGTAGCGCACGCGAATGCCCAGGTCGGCGTAGTACTCGGTCAGCTCCTCGGCCATGCGCTTGGTGAGCGTCGTGACGAGCACGCGCCCGCCGGCGTCGACGACCTTGCGCACCTCGTCGAGCAGGTCGTCCACCTGCCCACCCGCCGGGCGGATCTCAATGACCGGATCCATCAGGCCCGTCGGTCGGATGATCTGCTCGACCACGACGCCCTCGCTCATCTCGAGCTCGTACTCGGCGGGCGTTGCGCTCACGTAGACGCGCTGGTGTGCGCGCTCCTCCCACTCTTCGAACTGAAGCGGGCGGTTGTCGAGTGCGCTGGGCAGCCGCCAGCCGAAGTCGACGAGCGTCTCCTTGCGGGCACGGTCGCCGCGGTACATGCCGCCGATCTGAGGCACCGAGACGTGGCTCTCATCCATGACGACCAACGTGTCGTCCGGCAGGTAGTCGTAGAGCGTGTACGGCGTCTGGCCGGCCGAACGACCATCGAGCCAGCGGGAGTAGTTCTCGACGCCGTGACAGAAGCCGAGCTCTTCGAGCATCTCGACGTCGTACATCGTGCGCTGCTCGATGCGCTGGGCCTCGAGCAGCTTGTCCTCGGCCTTGAAATGCTGGATCCGCTCGTCGAGCTCTTCGCGGATGCCGTCGACCGCTGCCTTGAGCCGCGCGTCGCCGGCGACGTAGTGGCTCGCCGGAAACACCAGCGCCCGCTTGGGTCGCGCCACGACCTTGCCGCGGAGCGGGTCGATCTCGGCAATCGAGTCGATCTCGTCGCCGAAGAACTCGACACGGATCGCGCGCTCACTCTCGTACTGGGGGAAGATCTCGACGATGTCGCCCCGGACGCGAAACGTGCCTCGATGAAAATCATGGTCGTTGCGCTTGTACTGCATGTCGACCAGCAGCCGCAGCAGGTCGTCGCGCACGTAGGGCATGCCCGGCTCGAGATACGCGTGCATCGAGCCGTAGTTCTCGGGCGCGCCGAGGCCGTAGATGCAGCTCACGCTGGCGACGACCAGCGTGTCGCGCCGGGTGAGGATCGAGTGTGTCGCGGCGTGGCGCAGCTTGTCGATCTCGTCGTTGATCGACGAGTCCTTCTCGATGTAGGTGTCGCTCGCCGCGATATACGCCTCGGGCTGGTAGTAGTCGTAGTACGACACGAAGTACTCGACGGCGTTGTGCGGGAAGAGATCCTTGAACTCGGCGTAGAGCTGCGCCGCGAGCGTCTTGTTCGGCGACATCACCAGGGTCGGTCGATTGATCTTCTCGACCACGCAGGCGATCGTGTAGGTCTTGCCGCTGCCGGTCACGCCGAGCAGCGTCTGGTTGGCCAGGCCTGCGTTCACGCCCTCGACCAGCTGCTCGATCGCCTGGGGCTGATCGCCTGAGGGTTCGAACTCGCTCACCAGCTCGAAGGGTCGCTCTTCGTTGTCGGACACGGCAGGCTCCCTAGACGTCGGGCTCGAGCAGCACGACCGCGAGGGCGGCGATCCCCTCCGCGCGCCCGAGGGCGCCCAGGTGGTCGGTGCTGGTCACCTTCACGTTGACGCGGTCGGGCGTGGTCCCGAGCCAGCGGACGAGGTTCGACTGCATGGCCGGTTGGTGCGCGGCGAGCCGCGGCGCCTGGGCGATGATCGTCGCATCGAGATTGCCGATGCGGTGGTGCCGCACCTTCATCATGTCGACGGCGCGCTCGAGCAGCACGTGACTCGCGACGCCCTTCAGGCTTTCGTCCGACGACGGGAAGTGCCGGCCGAGGTCGCCCTCGCCCACCGCGCCGATGAGGGCGTCGGTCACCGCGTGGAGCAGCGTGTCGCCGTCGCTGTGCCCTTCGAGCCCGCGCTCGTACGGGATGTCGACGCCGCCGAGCACGAGCCGACGCCCCTCGACGAGCTGATGCGCATCGAAGCCCTGCCCGATCCTCACGCCGCCCCCTCGGTAGCCGCATGGGCGCCCGCCGCCGCGTCGTCGAGCCAGGCCTCGGCGACGGCGACGTCGCTGGGATGCGTCAGCTTGATGTTTCGTTCGCTGCCCTGAACGACGACGACCTCGCGGCCCGCGTGCGCGACCAGCTGCGCATCATCCGTGCCGTGCAGGCCATCCGCCCGCCCCCGATCCAGCCCGTCTCGCAGCCAGTCGCTTCGGAACACCTGGGGCGTCTGCGCCGCCCACAGCGTGTCGCGCCGGGGCGAGTCGACGATGCGATCCCCCTCGACGACCTTGATCGTATCTCGCACGGGGGCCGCGAGGATCGCAGCGCCCGTCGCGGCGGCCTGGTCGATGACGCGGGCCACGTCGCCGGGTGCCACGAGGCAGCGCGCGGCGTCATGTACGCCGACCAGATCGAAGGCGTCGCCCAACGCGACGAGCCCTGCCGCGACCGAATCGGGCCGCTCCCGGCCGCCGGCGACGGGGGGCATCAGGCGCCCGCCGAGATCGCGCAGCGGGAGCGCCGCGAATCGCTCGAAGGCGTCGGCGGGCACGACCGGGACGATCGCCTCCACGCGGGGCACCTCGGCGAGGGCGCGGATCGAGCGCTCGAGCAGGGTCTGCCCGCGCAGCTCGAGGAACGCCTTCGGCACCGAGTGGCCGAAGCGGACCCCCTGTCCGGCAGCAACGACGATCATCGCGATTCGCATGGCGCCCCGAGAATAGGATGGCGCCCGCCGGGATGCCTCGATGCTGCGGGATGCCGCGCCGGGTCAGTGACAACGCGCGGCAGCAGGCACGATTCGGCAGCGGAATCGGACCTTCTTGGTCCCCGCTGGCTCGAACGGTGCATCGAACCCGGTCGCGCGAAACGGCGGCGAGCCCGGCGCTCGGGTAAAGTCCCCGCCGGAGGACTTCCATGCACAGCACATCGCGATGTTTCCTCGGTGGCACCCGCCCGCCGTCTCCGCAGACCTGCGCCCGCAGACTCCAGCGACGAGGGCTCGTGCTCGTCGCGCTGATCGCATGGGCGCTGGCCAGCTCCACATCGGCCCTGGCCGCGAGCGGGATGTACGACGGGCCCGACGAAGACGAAGACCCGACGGCGACGCGCGAGATCCCCGGGCAGCCGCTGTCATTGGCGGAAGCCATCGCGTTGGGACTGAAGAACAACCTCAATGTCGAGATCGCGCGCTACTCACCGTACATCGCGGGCCTCAACGAAGAGGCGAGCTGGGGCGCGTTCGATCCGCTGTTCTCGTCTGGCGTGTCCTACAACAACGTGGCAGAGCCGCCGTCCAACATCTTCGCCGCCGACATCGACGAGCTCACGCAGGATTCCGTCGGTGGATCGGCCGGGCTGACTGCGCTGGTGCCCTACTTGGGGGCGACCGTCGGCGTGCAGTTCACCGGCTCTAAGACCGAGGTCAACACCATCTTCCCGCTCTTCAATCCACAATTCGATGCCGGCCTCGAGTTCACCGCCGACGTGCCCTTGCTCAAGGGCTTGCTGTGGAACGAACCGTGGACTCAGGTGCGGACGCTCGGCTACGCGTCGGAGCAGTCTCAGGACGACTTCGAGACGTCCGTGATGGACACGGTCCAAGGCATCATCAACGACTACTGGGCACTCGTCGCCTCAGCAGAACAGCTCCGCGTCGCCGAGAAGGCCCTCGAGACGAACGTCGCCCTGCTCGAACAGACGCAGACGCAGTACGACGTCGGCGTGGTCTCGAAGGTCGAGGTCGTCGAGGCCGAGGCCGGTGTCGCCAGCAGCGAGTTCGATCGCATCGTGGCGCGCAACAACTACCAGAACAGCCAGGATCAGCTCGTGGCGACGCTCCTCGGCCGCCGCCTGACGGCGACGACGGCGCTCACCTTCAGTCCCACGGACAACCCCGGCTACGAGACGATCGAGTACGTGAACGTCGAGCGCGCGGTCGCGACCGCATTCGCCAAGCGACCCGAGATCCGTTCGGCCGAGAGCTCGATCTCCCAGGCCGAGGTCCAGCGGAAGTTCGCGCGCAATCAGCGCCTCCCCGACCTCAACTTCGAGTTTCGCCACAAGACCTTGGGCATTGACGGCGACACCGCTGGCGATCCTGGGCCGCCGCCGATCGTTCCGACCTCAGGCAACTTCGGCGATGCCACCAAACAGTTCTACAGCGGCAACCGCGACTACACATTGGGCGGCACATTCTCGATCCCGCTGCCGAATCGCACGGCCCGCAAGAACTTCAATCGGGCCGAGTTCGAGCTGCGCCGAGCCGAATCTCAGCGGACGCAGCTCAAGCAGCGGATCATCGTCGACATTCGTCAGGCCGCCCGCGGGCTGATCGCGTCGGCCGAAGGTGTCGAGGCGGCCGAGCGTCGTCGCCTGGCCGCCGCCGAGCAGCTGCGTGCGGAACGGATCCGACTCGAGCACGGCGAGTCGACGCCCTTCGACGTGCTGCTGCGGCAGAACGACCTCGTCGATGCCGAGAGCCAGAAGGTCACGGCGCTGCAGGCGTTCCGCGACTCCCAGGCCCGGCTCGACCGCGAGATGGGCACGATCCTCGAGGTGCACAACGTGCAGATCGACGCGGTGCGCCGGTTCGACTGAGGTGCGCCGACGGCTCGACGAGCCCGTTCGATGGTGACGCAGCACACGGTCGATCCTGCTGAGTCGTTGCACCGTTCGGTCACCCCATTTCCACACCCCCCGACAATCGGCGTGAGCTAGATTCTGCGCCGCGCTGCAGCGACGACGTCGTGACGCAAACAGTGATCGCGTCACACCCGTCGGCACTGCGCTGAACTCGTCGAACGGCCACTGCAGCGCGAAGGGGGCAAACGTGGGCATCTTCAATCGCGGGGGCCGAGGCGGCGGCAACGCGCCCGATGAGCGTCCGCTCGGGGGCACGGGCTCGACGCCTGCACCGACCTCACCGCCCGAAGCCGCTCCGCGCGGGCGTCGCAGCAAGTCAACCGAGAACGACACGAAGGGGGGACCCGTGGCGAACATCGGCAAGTCGATCGTATTCAAGGGCGAGCTGTCTGGAGACGAGGATCTCCAGATCGACGGCCAGGTCGAAGGCACCGTCTCGCTGCCCGGCAACGAGCTGACCATCGGCGTGACGGCGCAGATCACCGCCGAGGTGAGCGCGAAGTCGGTTCAGGTGGTCGGCAAGATCACCGGCAACGTGACGGCGACCGAGCGCGTCGAGGTGCACTCGAACGGCGAGGTCAAGGGCGACATCAAGGCGCCCAAGCTGCTCATTCAGGAAGGCGCCGTGATCAACGGCGGCATCCAGATGACCGAGGTCGGCGCTGCGGCGACGCCGAAGGCCCCGAGCACCGGCGCCGAGGGCTCACGCAAGAGCGCCTAGCTCCACCCCATCGAAGTCACGCCCGCACCTCGCGCGAAGGCCCACGGCCCTTCGCATGGCGGTGTGCGTGCGCTCGTTCCGGGTCAGACCCGGGCGGCCATGTTGGCCGACTTGGTGCCCTTCGGCTTCGCCGACGGCGGCCCCATCCACTTCTCGAGCAGCAGCAGCAGCGGGCTCGCGATGTAGATCGACGAGTACGTACCGACCAGCACGCCGATCAGCATCGCGAATGCGAAGGGGCGAATGACCTCGCCGCCGAGGAAGTAGAGCGAGAGCAGCGCGAGCAGGGTCGTGCCACTGGTCAGTACGGTGCGCGAGAGCGTCTGGTTGACCGACGTGTTCAGCACGTCGGGCAGATCGGTCGCGGTGCGCAGCTCGAGGTTCTCTCGGATGCGGTCGTAGATGATGATCGTGTCGTTCAGGCTGTAGCCGAGGATCGCGAGCATCGCGGCCAGCACGCGCAGGTCGAACTCGAGCCCGAGCATCACGAAGATGCCGGCGGTGATCAGCAGATCGTGGATCACAGCGACCACGGCGCCCGGCGCGAAGCGCGAGCTGAAGCGGATCGCGACGTAGGCGAGGATCGCCAGGCTCGCGAAGAAGAGCGAGTTCAGGCCGTCGGCCTGCAGCTCCTGCCCGACCCGCGGGCCCACGAACTCGACGCGCTGCACCGTCATGTCGCCGATCTCGCTGGCGAGCAGGGCCTCGAGCTCCTCGACCTGATCGGGCTGTGCGGCCACCTCGCCCTCCGAGGCTTCGACGATCTGCTCGGCGGCTTCGCCGACGGGCTCGGCTTCGAGGGAGTCGCTGGCGAACTTGATCAGGAACTCGTTGGCGTCGGCCTCGCCGAAGCGGACGACGGTCGGATCCTCGATCTCGGGATGCGTGCGCAGCACGTCGCGGATCACGCCCTCGTCGACGACGACGCTCGGAGCGAACTGGACGTGCACCTCGCTGCCGCCCGCGAAGTCGATGCCGAGCTTGATGTCGCGCGCACCCACCGCGATGAGCACCAGCGGGATCACGATGAGCGCGACCGATACGACGGCGCAGATCTGACGCTTGCCGATGAAGTCGATCCGCGTCCCGGACGGGACCAATTGGAAGGGCATTGTCTGTGGACTCCTCGGGCCGGTTCTTCGGCGCCGCCTTAGATGGACAGCTCGGCGACGTTGCGCCCGCCCGGGTAGATCTGAAAGAGCAACCGCGTGATCACGAGCGCAGCGAACACGCTGGTGACGATGCCGATCGAGAGCGTCACAGCGAAGCCCTTGATGGGCCCCGTGCCAAACTCGAAGAGGATCAACGCGGTGATCAGCGTCGTGATGTTGGCGTCGAGCACCGTCCACGTCGCCTTCTGGAAGCCAGTCGCGACGGCGGCGCGCACGGTCTTGCCCGCCCGCAGCTCTTCGCGGATGCGCTCGAAGATGATCACGTTCGCGTCCACGGCCATGCCCACCGTCAGCACGAGGCCGGCAATGCCCGGCAGCGTGAGCGTCGCCTCGAAGAGCGACATCGTGCCCACGAGCAGCACCAGGTTCGCGAGGAGCGCCACGGCGGCGTAGCCGCCGGAGACGCGGTAGTAGCCGCCGACGAACGCGAGCACGAGCACGAGGCCGATCATCGAGGCACGCAGGCCGCGATCGATCGAATCCTGCCCGAGGGCCGGGCCCACCGTTCGCTCCTCTTCGATCACGACGGGCACCGAGAGCGCGCCGGCGCGCAGCACGACCGCGAGATCCGAGGCTTCCTGCGGCGAGAACCGGCCGGTGATCTGGCCCCGGGTCGAGATGCGGCTCTGGATCACCGGGGCGCTGTAGACCTTGCCGTCGAGAATGATGGCGAGCTGCTCGCCCCGGTTCGCCTGGGTCAAATCGCCGAAGATCCGCCCACCGTCGGGGTTGAACGTGAAGTTGACGATCGGCCGCTGCTGCTGATCGAAGCCGACGCGCGCATCGGCGAGGTAGTCGCCCGTGATGTCCGGCGCCTTCGGGACCAGGTAGTAGCCGATCGGGGCCTCCTCGCCGGTCGCCGGGTCACGCTCGATCTCGAACACGACCTCGTTCGTCCCGTCGGTGATCGTCGCCTCGTTGCGCTGCGCGAGTGTCTCCTCGCTCCGGTCGCGGTCGAGCACGATCTTGAACTCGAGGAAGCCCGTCGACTTGAGCAGGTCGCGCGCCCGCCCCCGGTCGATCTGACCGCCCGGGATCTGCACGAGCACCCGATCGTCGCCCTGGCGGGTGACCACGGAGTCGGGGATGCCCTTGACTGGATCGTTGATCCGACGCCGCAGCACCTCGAGCACCTGCGCCATCGTGCGCTCACGAATCTCCTGGACCCAGTCGTCTTGAAGCGCGAACTCGAGGGTGTCGGCCCCGTCGTTCGTCTCACGCAACACGTTCGTGTCGTCGGCCGCACTGCGCACCGCCGTCAGCACGTCGGGCGTCGCCTCGATCGTGAGCCGCTGCGCGTCGACCCGGGCCGAGGTCACGGCCAGGCCGTCGTCCGCGATCGAGTCGACGATGTTCTGGCGTACGTAGTCGAGCTCGTGGTTCTCGGCCTCTTCGATCTTGACGCCCACGACCCAGTGGATGCCGCCCTGCAGGTCGAGACCGAGCCTCAAGCCGTCGTTTCGCCAGAAGCCGCTCTCGACGCGCTCCTCTTTCGGAACGAAGTTCCCGACGGTCAGCCAGGTGAAGACCGCCAAAAGCAAGGCGACTGAGATCGCCCTGAACCGGATTCTGCCACTCACGACTTCTCGCTCTCCGTGTCGGCCTGACCGGCCTTGGTGACGCTCTCGACCCGCGATCGTGCGACCTGCACCTCGACCTTGGTGCCCTTCACCCGACCGATCTCGACGGTGAACGTGTCGTCGTCCACGCCCGTGATCGTGCCGTAGAGACCGCCCGATGTGATGATGCGGTCACCCTTGACCGCCGCCTTGATCGCATCCTCGCGATCCCGCTGCTGCTTCTGCTGCGGCCGGAACACGAGGAGGTAGAAGATGAGGAAGACCGCCGCCATCGGGATGAAGAAACCCAGGTCCGAGGCCCCACCGGCCTGCATCAAGAGTGCGGAGGATTCGTTTCCCACCGTGTGACTTCCTTTCTCATGGCGCGACCGACGCGGGGGACACTGCGCCGGCCGGCGGCCGCGGCCAGGTCGGCGTCAGCGCCGTTGGGCCATCGAACGATTGAGTTCTTCGAGCCGCGTGCCCGGGTAGAAGGCCGCGAGGATCTCGGGGTACCTCTGCCCCGCCTGTGCGAGCGCCTGTGCGCCCCATTGGCTCATGCCGACGCCGTGCCCGCGGCCCGTGCCGACGAAGACGACGCGATCGGTCTCGGGTCGAAGATCGAAGAGCGTACTGCGCAGCGTCGACTCGCCGACGATCGACCGCAGCTCACGGCCGGTGAGCGTGTGCGTGCCCCGGGAGCCGCGCACCTCGAGCTGGGCGACGCGCCCACTCGAGCTACGTGCGGCGATCTCGACGGCCTGCACCCGCCCCACCCCGACGCCGGCGGTCTCGAGCAGGCGCTCGAGGGTCTCGAACGTCACCCCGGCCCGCCAGTACGTGTCGGGCGAATCCTCTTCGCCCGTCACGTCGACCGACACCAGATACGGAAGCGAGCGGCCCCAGACCTCGTCCGCACTGGCCGTGCGGCCGCCCGAGGCGCTGTGGAACGCCGCGAGAATCGGCCGCCCCCGGTAGGTCAGCACTTCGCCACGCGTCTCGTCGACCGCACGCCGAATGGCCGCGTGGACGCCGGCGCTGTCGGCATACACCTGATGGGTGGTCGTCGCCGTGACGTGCCAGGGCGCGTCCAGACGGCGGCTGCGCTGATGCAGGGCGTAGCTTCGGCTCGCGACGGCCTGGGCGGCCAGCGCCTCGCTCGACCAGCTCGCCGGGATCTCGCCCTCGAGCACGCCGGCCACATAGTCTTCGAGCCCCACCGTGTTGACCACGACGAGCCGATGAGCGCGGTCGGTCGAGACGCGAAGCTCACCCCGAACGCGCCGACCGGCCACGTTCGCGCCCCGGCGCGCCGGCACCTTCCACTCGGACCGCACGGTGTCGCCGTCGCGGCGGACGCCCTCTCGGGTGGCCTCGAACCGAGCCCGGCGCCCGCCCGATTCGATCTCGATCGGCCCGGCGCCGCGGTACAGCAGCACGCGCATGTCGGGGGATTCGCCCGCCTCGGCCGCGCTGCTCGAAGCCACCGCCAGTGCGCACGCACACGCCCACGCCAGGGCGAACGCCGGGCGGACGCGGCGACTCCTCGATGAGCGCATGGCGGGTCTCCAGGGGGGAGCGTCGTGGGGGCTCTTCGTATCGCAGAAGCGCCGGGCAGCCAACCGCCTCGCCGCGTCGACCGCTACAGGTCGCTCGCGATCGCGTCGGCCTTGTCCTTCGCCTCCCAGGGAAATCCCTCGTCCTCGCGACCGAAGTGGCCGTGGTAGGACGTCGCCCGGTAGATCGGGCGGCGGAGATTCAGCGTGTCGATGATCCCTGCGGGGGTGAGGTCGAAGTGCTTCCGGACGATCCGCTCCAGCTCGCTGCGGTCGTGGCGGCCCGTCCCGAACGTGTCGACGCGCACCGACACCGGCTCGGCGACGCCGATGGCGTAGGCGAGCTGCACCTCGCAGCGAGTGGCCGCGCCCGCCGCGACGAGGTTCTTGGCCACGTAGCGTGCGGCATAGGCCGCGCTGCGGTCGACCTTCGACGGATCCTTGCCCGAAAACGCGCCGCCGCCGTGCCGACCCATGCCGCCGTACGTGTCGACGATGATCTTGCGACCGGTCAGCCCGGCATCCCCCATCGGACCGCCAACCACGAAGCGACCGGTCGGGTTCACGTGCAGCTTCGTGTCTTCGTCGAGGAGGTTCGCCGGCAGCGTCTCGTGAATCAGCTTCGAGACGATGTCCTGCTTGAGCGTCTCGTGCTTCACGTCTTCGCTGTGCTGCGTCGAGAGAACGACCGCATCGATGCGCACCGGCTTGCCGTCGTCGTCGTACTGCATCGTGACCTGGCTCTTGGCGTCGGGGCGCAGGTAGTCGAGCTCACCCGACTCGAGCAGCTCGCGGTGCCGCTTGATCAGCTTGTGCGAGAAGCTGATCGGCGCCGGCATCAACTCGGGGGTCTCGTCGCACGCGTAGCCGAACATCATGCCCTGATCGCCGGCGCCCTGCTCCTTGTGCAGGCCCTCGCCCTCCGAGACGCCCTGCGAGATGTCGGGGCTCTGTCGGCCGATCGACACCATCACACCGCAGGTCGCGGCGTCGAAGCCCATCTCGCTCCCGGTGTAGCCGATGTCGTGCACGACGCTCCGAACGAGCGGGATGATCTCGACACTGGACTGCGTCGTGATCTCGCCGCACACCATGACGAGGCCCGTCGTCGTCGCCGTCTCGCAGGCGACGCGCGAGTTGGGATCCTCGGCCAGCATCGCATCGAGGATCGCGTCGGAGACCTGGTCGCACATCTTGTCGGGATGGCCCATCGAAACGGATTCGGAGGTGAAGAAGTTGCGCGTGGCCATGTCGAGGAAACTCCTGCGGATTCACCGCGAAACGGGCCGCTCTGGGCCCGTGGAACTGGATGCGTGGGGGGCAAAACGGGGGGGCGCAGGGTAGGCGAGCCGCCCCTGGGGTTCAAACCCGGCGCCTGCATTTGAAGCGTCCCACGCGGCGCCGATCCGGGCCTGTCGGCGCCCGAACGTCACAGCGGAGCGCCTCGGGTGACCGGCGGGCCCGCGCACCGGGCGTGTCCGGTGTGCCGGCGGGCACCCCGGGTGAGACGCCGGCGCTAGGGGGCGTCGACGTCCTCGAGGATCGCGCCCAGCTGTCGCACGACGTCCCCGGCGTTGTCGCCGTGCGCGCGAATCACCAGCGCGGTGCCCTGCCCCGCCGCGAGGGACAGGATCGACAGCACGCTGGCGCCGTTGACCCAGTCGTCGCCGCCCGGCCGGCCGAGCTCGACCTCGCAGCCGAGCTCGGCGGCCAGCTGTGCGAATCGCGCCGCCGGGCGCGCATGCAGCCCGTACGAGCTGGCGACGACGAACTCGGCCTCGAAGCGCGCGGCGTCGCTCACTCGCCGGCTCCGTGGGGAACGAGCTCGCTCGCGCAAGAGAGGTTGCGCCGGCCGTACTCGCAGATGTAGTGGGCCAGGTCTCCGACGCTCTTCTCTTCGCGCATCGTCGCGAGCTTGATCAGCATCGGCAGATTGAAGCCCGTCACGACCTCGACGTTGAAGTCGTCGAGGAACGACAATGAAATGTTCGAGGGCGTGCCACCGAACATGTCGGTCAACACGAGCACGCCGTCGCCCTGGTCGGCCGTCTGGAGCGTACGGCGAAGCTTCTCTCGCATCTCGTCGATCGGCTCGTCGGGCTCGAGCGACACGGCGTAGAAGGTCGGCGACTCGGGCACGATGAGCCGGAGCGCCTGCAGGAACTCGGCCCCCAGCCCGTAGTGCGTCACGATCACGACCCCGACCTTCATGTCATCTCCCTCGACCCGGCGCGCTCGACGCCGCGAGTCGATCGATTCACGCCGGGCGCCTCGCCCGGCGCCTCTGCGCTGACCGCTCCTAGCGCTCGACGTCCCGGTGCTCGACGTTCACCTCACGCCCGCGTTCGCCGAACCAGCGCGCCAGCGCCTCGGTCACCGCGACCGAGCGATGGCGCCCCCCCGTGCACCCGATGCCCACGGTCAGGTAGGCCTTCCCCTCGTCGTCGTACTTCGGCAGCAGGTAGCCGAGGAACGACGTCAATCGCTCGAAGAGCTCGCCGCCCTGCTCATCGTCGAGCACGTAGCGTGCGACCTCCTCTTCGAGGCCCGTCCGCGCCCGCAGCGATTCCTCGAAGTACGGGTTGGAGAGGAACCGCATGTCGAACAGGAGCTCGAGCGATGGCGGCGTACCGTAGCGAAAGCCGAACGAGACGAGGTTGACCACCATCGGCCTTGCCGCCTCGCGCTCGACCCAGCGCTCGATCGCATCCTTCAGCTCGTGCACGTTGAGATCGGAGGTATCGAGCCGGTGGTCGGCGAGGCTCGCCACGTCGACCAGCAGATCGCGCTCGCGCTGAATCCCCAGCTCGACGCTGCCGCCGGGCGACAGCGGGTGGACGCGCCGCGTCTCGCGATAGCGCTTCTCGAGCACCTCGTTCGAGCAGTCGAGAAAAACCGTCCGGACGTCGGCGCCGCGCTGGCGCAGACGCTCGACGACAGAGGGAAAGTCACGCAGGAAGCGTTCTTCGCGCGTGTCGACCGCGAGCGCGATCCGCCGGATCGGCGGCTTCACCTGGTCGCACAGATTCAAGAACTGGGGCACGAGCTGGGCCGGCAGATTGTCGACGCCGTAGTAGGAGAGGTCTTCGAGCGCGGCCATCGCCGTGCTCTTGCCGCTGCCCGAGAGCCCGGCGACGAAGACGATCTCGCTCCGTGCCGCGTTGCGGCGCTCTTGATCGGTCATGACCGCCCCCCGCGCTCGGCCGGCGCCGCCGATCCCGCGCGGCCTCGCAGCGTGTCATCCAACCGCCGCGCGGCGTTGTTGCCGCGGTTGCGTTCCCGCTGATCGCGCACCGCCACCTCCACGAGCGTCGCCATGTTGCCGGCGGGGCGAACCGGCAGTTCGAGGGTCGGCACTTCGATGCCGGCGATGGGGCGAGATACGCGCTCTAGGCCGATCCGGTCGTATCGGGCGCCTTCGCGCCACGGCTCGAGCCGGCAGCAGAGCTCGATCGAAGACTCGTCCAGCACGGCTTCCTCGCCGAAGAGGTCGGGCACGCGAATGAGCCCGACGCCGCGCAGCTCCATGTAGTGGCGGATCAGCTCGGGCGCGTAGCCGACGAGCCGGGCGGCCTCGCCGGCGCCCTCGGGCCGCACCCGCACGACGTCGTCGGCCACGAGGCGATGCCCCCGCTGCACGAGCTCGAGCGCGCACTCGCTCTTGCCGACGCCGCTGCGTCCAACGAGCAGCACACCGAGTCCGAGCACCTGAACGAGCGCTCCGTGGATCTGCTGCTCCATGACCCGCTCCTCGGCCCGCCGTGGCGGTCCGCCCCCCGGTGTTCCCGCACGCGAACGCATCTGGAGTTCAGACGCCGCGGTGTGTGCGTTGGTCTCTGGAGTTCAAGCGACGCGGCGGGTAGCGCGGCGAATCAGAACCGGGCGTCCTCGTCGGCGATCGCGGCGAAGACGTCCTCGGGCTTCTCGGCCTCGAGTAAGCGATCGCGGAACGATCCGTCGCGCAGAAAACGCGAGATCCGCGCGAGGGCCTTGAGGTGCTGGCCACCGGAGTGTTCGGGCACGACCAGCAGGAAGAAGAGCTGCGTCGGCTGGCCGTCGATCGAGTCGAAGTCGAGCCCGGCCTTGCATCGCGCGAACGAGGCGAGCAGGCGATCGAGGCCATCGAGCTTGCCGTGCGGGATCGCGACACCCTCGCCGATGCCGGTCGACTGGAGCGCCTCGCGCTCGGTCAACACCTGCAGCAGTCGATCGCGATCGACGGTCGGAACCGCCTCGCCGAGCGCGCCGGCCATCTCGGCCAGCACGCCGTCCTTGCTGTCGGATTCGAGGTCGAGGAGGACGGCCTCCTGGACCAGGATGTCCATGATCTTCATGCCACCTCCGCCCCGGGCGGCGGCAAGTTATCCCACCTGCCGGCGCTTCGTCGAGGAGAGGATGTTCATCGATTCGCGGTATTTCGTGACCGTCCGCCGGGCGATATCGATGTTGCGTGCCTTCAGCATCTCCGCGATCCGCTGATCCGAGAGCGGCCTGCGTGGATCCTCGCTCGTGATGATCTTGCGGATCTTCTCCTTGACGCTCTCGCTGGCGATGGCATCGCCGTCGACTCGATTGATGCTCGAATTGAAGAAGTACTTGAGCTCGAAGATTCCCTGCGGGGTATGGGCGTATTTGTTGGTGGTGACCCGGCTGACCGTCGACTCATGCATGCCGATGTCGTCGGCGACATCACGCAGATTCAGGGGCTTGAGGTGGGCGACGCCCTTCTCGAAGAACTCTCGCTGATATTGAATGATGCTCTGCATCACCTTGACGATCGTGCGCTGCCGCTGATGGATGGACTTGATCAGCCACTGCGCCGAGCGCAGCTTGTCCTGAACGTAGTTGCGTGTGTCCTTGTCGTCGCTGCTGGCGCGGCCGCCCTCGTGCTGCAGCACGTCGCGGTAGACGTTGCTGATCTTCAGCTTGGGCAAGCCGTCTTCGTTGAGCAGCACATGAAACTCGTCACCGACCTTGTGCACGTAGATGTCGGGCGTGATGTACACGGGCTCGTCGCCACCGAAGTCGCGAGCGGGCCGGGGCTCGAGACTCGCGATGACGCGGTTGGCCGCGGCCACCTCTTCGGGCACCGCGCCGGTCGCACGGGCCAGACCGCGAAAGTCGCGCTTCTGAAGCAGGTCGAGGTGGCGGTCGACGATGTCGAACACGAGACCATCGCGGATCCGCAGCACGCGGAGCTGGGCGAGCAGGCATTCGCGCAGATCGCGCGCCGCGACACCCGGCGGGTCGAGGCGCTGAACCTTCACGAGCGTCGACTCGACGTGTTCGATCTCGGCGCCACACTGCTTCGCGATCTCTTCGACGGTCGAGCAGAGGTATCCACGCTCGTCGATGTTGCCGATGATCCAGTGAGCGATCTCGGTCTCTTCTTCATCGAAGTTCGAGACGCCGACCTGCCCTTCGAGGTGATCGGTGAGCGTGGGCCGCGTGCTCAGCGTCTGCTCGAGACTGGGACGCTCGTCGTCGCCACCGGCCACGCGCGACTCGAGCCCGGTCTGGGGATTCGACTCGAGATAGTTCTCCCACTCGATGTCGGCGATCTTCTCGGCGTCGGACGGATCTGCCTGCTCGGCGGCATTGGGGTCTTCGCCGGCCAGGTCGGCCGCCACCTCGAGATCGCCCGGCTCGGCGTTGACCTCGGCCCCCTCGCCTTCGCCCGATTCTCCGCCGGCCTCGGCATCGGCGGGCGCTGACTCGACCTCGGGGTCGGCCCCCTCGGCATCGACCTGCTCGTCGGGCGCCGCCTCTTCGAGGACCGGGTTTTCCTGGAGCTCCTGCTCGACGAGGCCGACCAGCTCGAGTTGGTTGAGCTGCAACAGCTTGATCGCCTGCTGCAGCTGGGGCGTCATCACCAGCTGCTGCGACATTCTGAGCTGTTGCTTCAGTTCGATCGCCATCGAGTGCTCTTCGTCAGTCCCCGGTGCTCGAAACAGAGCATCGCGTTTCGAACGTCACGTCCGACACGCGTCGAATCTTGAGCGGAGCCGCGCGGGCAGGCCCCATCCGAACCCGCTCCCCGTGCGCACGACGTCCCCGCACGAAGGCCGAGGGTAACAACGGAGCGCCTTGCGCGACACTTGCCGACCGCACGCGCACGTCATGCACGTGCATGAGCTGCGTTCCATCGTGTCGTTTGGCGTCCCGGTGCGCCGCACCGCGACATCTCGAACCGGCGACCCATTTTGTCCCACGCGACCGATCGGGGCCGACTCGAGCACGGGCCCGACGCGCGCACTCGGCCGACCGACTCGGGCACGGGCCAGACGCACGCACGCGCCCGGCCCACTCGAACGCAGGTTGGACGCGCCCACTCGCCCGGCCGCCTCGAGCGCATGTCGAACGCACGGGCTCAACGCACGCACGCGCGCGGAGCGCGCGGACAAGCGAACCAGAACGAAGCGGCGGTCTAGTCGTCGCGACCGAACAGGGTGCGGAACGGCTCGTGCGAGCCGACCCACCAAGCGGGGCGCAGGAGCAGGTAGTCGTAGATCACGCCGATCGGGTGAAGCACGTACGCCGTGATCCGCACCGGGTTGCCGGCGTCGGCCGCGTCGTACTCGGGCTCGGTCGCCGCCGCGGTGATCGGGAGCGCGATCAGAAGCGCACCTGCGAGCAGGAGCGCAGCGACGCACTGCCGCGACCGGGTCGGTCCCTTCGAAACACGGGATGCTGTGCGCATGGGCTCGTTCTCCGAGTGCCGAGCGTGATCTCTGGCCTGAGCTTCGGCCTCGATCGACGGCGAAGTCGCGGACGAGCATACCATTCGTCCGACCGGGCGCTGATCTGGAGCCGGCGCTGCACACGCGGGCTCCCACGGGATGGACACCCCGCTGCGCGTCTCGGGTTGCCTGGGCGACCGCCATCGCCCGCTTAGAATCGGGCGACGTGCGGGGCGCGGGGCCACCGCGCACCTCGACCCACGCCCCAGGCAGGCGAGCCGAGCGAAAGACGCGCTGCCCCGAGGGGCGAGTCTCGCAATTTGGCGTCGAATTCGCTCGACTTGGATCGCTCAATCGATGACACGGGATAAGTTGGACTCTCACTGGCCGATAAAACCGTCCCCAATCAAAGTTGGGCGGATCGGAGTGACGCCAAATCGTCGTTATTGGATAAACTCTTGCGCTGATCCGGAGAATTTGGCCGTTTCTTGTGTATGTTTGCCCTCCCCTGATCCGATCAGCTGCACTCTACAGAGAAAAATGGGCCCACAGCGCCCCGGTTCACCCACCTGGAGCCACGATGGAAACGAAACTCCCGACTGGAGCCGAAAAACTCATCCAGTGCCTCGAGCGCGAGGGCGTCGAGTACGTCTTCGGACTCTCGGGCGGCGCGGCGATGCCCATCTTCGATGCACTGGTCGACTCGAACATCAAGCTGATCCTCGTCCGGCATGAGCAGGGCGCGACGCACATGGCCGACGGCTACGCCCGGGCGACCGGCAAGCCCGGGGTCGTCCTGGTGACCTCGGGCCCGGGCGCCACCAACACGGTGACCGGTCTGCTGACTTCGCACATGGATTCGGTGCCGATGATCGTGCTCTGCGGCCAGACGATCTCGCCGATGCTCGGCAAGGACGGCTTCCAGGAGGCCGACGTCACCGGCATCACCTACGCCGTCGTCAAGCACAGCTATCTGGTGCGGGACGCCGCCGATATCCCGCGCGTGAGCCGAGAGGCGTTTCACATCGCGACGACCGGCCGCCCGGGCCCGGTGCTGATCGATCTGCCGAAGGACGTGACCCAGGGCCCCTGCGACGCCCCCTTCGTCGACGACGTCGACCTGCCCGGCTACGACGTGCCGGGCCGCGCCGACGCCGATGCCCTCGACCGGGCCGCCGAGCTGCTCTCGAACGCCGAGCGCCCTGTGCTCTACGTCGGTCACGGCGCCGTGATCTCCGACGCCGGCAAGGCCGTCGTCTCGCTCGCCGAGAAGCTGCGCGCACCGCTGGTGAACACGCTGCTCGGCAAGGGTGCGGCCGACGAGACCCATCCGCTCCACCTGGGCATGCTGGGCATGCACGGCACGGCCTACGCGAACAAGGCGGTCGCTGACTGCGACCTCATCATGGCGATCGGCGCGCGGTGGGACGATCGCATCACGGGCAAGCTCGACGAGTTCTGCACGGACGCGGTGAAGATCCACATCGACATCGATCCGGCCGAGTTCAACAAGATGGTGATGCCCGATGTCACGCTCTGCGGCGACGCCCGGCTCGTGGTCGAAGACCTGATCCCGCGCGTCGAGGCCGCGCCCACCGAGGCGTGGCTGAACCGCATCGAAGGCTGGCGCCGGAAGTACCCGCTCAAGTACCCGAAGCAGGGAGGGCTGCGCGCCCAGCACGTGCTCGATCGCCTGCACGCGCTGACCCAGGGCAAGGCCATCATCACGACCGACGTCGGGCAACACCAGATGTGGGCCGCACAGTTCTGCCTCACGACGAGCAACCGCTACTGGCTCAGCTCGGGTGGGGCCGGCACGATGGGCTACGGCTGGCCGGCGGCGATCGGCGCGCAATTCGGCTGCCCCGAGAAGTCGATCTGGGCCGTGGTCGGGGACGGCGGTTTCCAGATGACGCAGAGCGAGCTCGCGACGGCGGCGATCCACAAGCTGCCGACGAAGTGCCTGATCATCAACAACAACTACCTGGGCATGGTGCGACAGTGGCAGGAGCTCTTCTTCGAGAATCGCCTCTCGGGCGTCGATCTCGAGGGCAACCCCGACTTCGTGAAGCTGGCTCAGGCCTACGGCATCAAGGCGCTCCGCATCAAGCGACCCGCCGACGTCGATCGGGTCCTGGCCGAGGCCGAGGCCTACCGCGATGGCCCCTGCGTCGTCGTGGCCGAGGTGGTTCAGGAGGACAACGTGTTCCCGATGATCCCGGCCGGGGCGCCGATCTCGGGCATGATCATCGAGAAGCCCAAGGAGCGGCTCGAGAAGCCGACGGGGAGCACCTGAGATGAGTGCTGCCACCGACATCACCGTTGCCGAGGCGAGCCCCGAGAAATCGGTCCACACGATCTCGCTGCTCGTGCACGACGTGCCGGGTGTACTCGTTCGCGTCGCGCTCGTGTTCTCGCGGCGCGGCTACAACATCGAGAGCCTCGTGGTCTCGGCCGCGCGCAAGCCAGGCTTCTCGCGCATGACGATCACCAGCTCGGGCGAAGCCGCGACACTCGAACAGATCATCAAGCAGCTGGCCAAGCTGGTCGACGTGGTGCACGCCACGGATCACACCCACGACCGGGCGTACGAGACCGAGATCGCGCTGCTCAAGGTCGCCTGCTCCCTCGAGCAGCGTACCGAGATCCTGCAGATCGCCGAGCACTTCAAGGCCCGCGTCGTCGACTACGGCACCGAGAGCCTGATCATGCGGGTCTCGGGGGGCAGCGAGAAGATCGATGCGATCGTCGAGGTGCTGGACGAGTTCGACATCGTCGAGGTCATCCGCTCGGGCAAGATCCTGATGACGAGGGGCCACGAGCGCACCTGATCCGGTCCACCAGCCGTGTCGGAACAGGCAGCGCGTGCGCAGGCCTCGCCGTGCTGTACGGCCACCTGCGTGACCGACGTCACCCGGCCGACGAGCGGGGCTCAAGCCGACCCGGCCCCAGCCCGATCCAGCATCCCGGGACGCGCGTCTTCGCCGCGTCTTCGGGAGGATCGCCGTGGCGCCCGGCCCCATCGGTCAGAAGATCGGCCCCTTCGTCGTCGAAGCCGAGCTCGGCCGCGGCGGCATGGGCGAGGTGCTGCTCGCGCGCCAGACCTCACTCGATCGGCCGGCCGTTCTGAAGAAAATCCGCCGCGACCTCGTCGAGCGCGAAGACCTCGCCCGACGGTTCGAGCGCGAAGCCCGGACGGCGGCTCAGATCCATCATCCGAACGTCGTCGCGGTGTACGACCAGTTTCGACATCGCCAGAACATGTACATCGCGCAGGAGTACGTCGACGGCGTCGATCTCAAGACCTCGCTGTCGCGCCTCGGAGGCCTGCCCTGGCGCATCGCCGCCCTGATCGCGCTCGAGATCACGCGTGGGCTCGAGGAGATCCACGGTCTCGGCACGGTCCACCGCGACCTCAAGCCCGCGAACATCCTGATCGGCCGACGCGGGCAGGTGAAAATCGCCGACTTCGGACTGGCCCTCGAGGCGGCCGGATCGTCGCTCACCGAGCCCGGCGTCATGATCGGCTCACCGACCTACATGCCGCCCGAGCAGATGCTCGGCGACCGCGTCGACGCGCGCTGCGATCTGTTCGCGCTGGGTGTGATCGTCTACGAGATGCTCGTCGGCCGCGCGCCCTACCGGCTGCCGGGCATCGACGACGAAGAAGCAGACGAGCCGCCCGCGACCGGCAGTCTGCTCAAGCAGATGCAGTCGGAGAGCTATCCGAAGCCCAAGGGCGCGCACGGCTGGA
Source organism: Myxococcota bacterium (assembly GCA_965250285.1). GTDB lineage: Bacteria > Myxococcota_A > UBA9160 > UBA9160 > UBA4427 > CAYYSY01. Next base: position 1,502,006 of record OZ252299.1, on the reverse strand, counting down.
TCCCGCGTCCCCTCGTCAAGCTGCTGCGACGACTGATGCGGGGCAAGGCCGCGCGGCGCCCAGCCACGACGCGTGAGGTCCGCCTGGCGCTCGAGCGCGGTCTCGGGGGCCCGTCCGCAGCCGACGCGCGCGACGAGATCCTCGCGTACGTCGTGGGCCGCGGACTCTTCGAGCCCGAAGAGAACGAAACGGTGTGGCTCGACCGACCGCTCGGCGAGCGATCGGCACGACGCGCAGGCTGGGCGTGGGCGGCGGCGGGCGTGCTCGCGGTGGCGGCCCTCGCGGCCACCTTCATCGTCGCGGCGCGGCCCGCGACCGAGTGGAGTCTCGGCGCGGGCAGCCCGGCCGGCATCCAGGCCCTGACCGAGCCTCGCTCGGGAGCCGGCGACGGGGGGCGCGAAGCGCCGCTGGCCCCCGCGCCCTGATGCGGCCCAGGCGCCTCAGGCGCCTTCGCGCGCGAGCACCTGCCGCTGCACGAACTCGGGCGGCAGGTTCAAGATCTCTTCGGGGAACGAGGCGACGAGGTACTCGACCACGTCGCGCACCGACACGACCGCTGCGGGGCTCCCACTCGGGTTCACGATCGGCACGTGGCGGAACCCGCCGACCGACATCACGTTGAGCACCCAGGAGACCTTCGCATCGCACGTCAGGGTCTCGGGCTCACGCGTCATCACCTCACCGATCTCGACCTGAGCCGGGTTGCGACCGCCGTCGATCACGCGCTGCAGCACGTCCCGCTCGGTGAAGATGCCGATCAGAGGCGATGACGGCGTGCCGTTCTCGGTCACGAGCACACAGCCTCTGCCCTGGCGCTGCATGGCGCTCATCGCGTCGCTGATCGTCGTCGACTCGGACAGCACGATCGGTGCACGGGTCGACAGAACGCCGACCGACTCGGAGAGCAGGTGTCGATCGAACTTGCGCTTCTTGCGCTTTCGGTCCGACGCGAAGTAGGACTCTTCTTCGCGGCCGACGACCGACGACTGAATCTCGTTGAGATGAGGCTTCATCTGGAATCCCTCCTTCGTGGGCACGCTCGGCACCGCTCGCCACCCAGGCGAGCCGCCCTCTCGCCGCCCATGTCGCCGCCCCGTTCACAGGCCCGTTCACAGGCCCGTGCGCGCGTCCGTTCGCAGGCGCCGGCTCCGGCCCGGCGTGGTTCGCCTCCCGATCGCCTGCGGCGTCCCGCGTCTGGACCGGTCTCAGCCACCCGCGAACGCATCGCGCTCGCGGAACCGACCGGCCCCGAACTGGTCATGCGACCGACTCACCCCCACGACTGCACCGGATGGTCCCATCAGCTACCGGCTGCGGCAGCAGCAGGCGGTGAACGGCCGTCTGCGGCGGTCGGCGAGTCGTGACCTTTCGATTTTCCTTCGTCTCGAAGCGATTGCCAAGTACCTTTCGCACGCCCCCCCGAAAGATCCCGAAGGGGTCGCCTTGAACGCGACCCGAGCGAGTCCGACCCGGCGCAGCCGAGCCGGATGACGAGGACGGGTGCAGGTGCACAGTCTCGACCTCTGCGTGTTGGTTGCCTATGCGGCGGGACTGCTGTGGCTCGGTCTGCGGTCGGGCGGGCACCGCGCCACGGGCGACGAGTTGACCCTCGCCGGGCGGACGATGCCGGGCTGGGCCGTGCTCTGCTCGATGGTCGCCACCGAGCTCTCGGCCGCGACGTTCATCGGCGTTCCGCAAGCCGCCTTCGTCGGCGACTGGTCCTACCTGCAGCTCGCCGTCGGCGCCCTGGTGGCGAAGTGGGTGCTCGCGCGGCACTTGATTCCACTCTACTACCGGCGGCGCTTCACGACGGTCTACCAGCTGATCGGCGCGCGCGACGGGCCGAGGGCCGAGCGGGCCGTGGCGAGCGCCTTCGTCGCGGGTCGCGTGCTCGCGTCGGGCGCCCGTCTGTTCATCGCCGCCCAGGCCGTCGCGGTGCTGGCCGGCCTCGCGAGCGGGCCGGCGATCGTGATCACGGGCGTGATCGCGGGGGCCTATACGGTGCGAGGTGGGATCCGCGCCGTGATCCGCACCGACGTGCTCCAGGGCGCGATCTTCCTCATCGCGGTCATCGCGCTCTTCACGGGTCTGCTCACCGTGCTCGACCTCGACGTGGCCGCCCTCTTCGAGTGGGCGCGCGCCGAGCGGCGCACGCGCATCGTGCACGGCTCGCCCTGGCTCAGCCTCGGCGACGCGCGTGCGCTCGGGACCGCGATCTTCGGCGGCTTCGCGCTGACGCTCGCGACGCACGGCACCGATCAGGACATGGTTCAGCGCCTGCTGACGGCGAAGGATGGCCGCACGGGCGGCGCGGCGCTGTTGCGTTCGGGTTGGCTCAACTTTCCGATCACCGCGCTCTTTCTCTCGGTGGGCACCCTGCTTGCCTACGCCGCCGCGACGGGCGCCATGCCCGACGTCGCAGCGAGCGAGCGACTCGTCCCGACCATCGCCCGCGACCTGCTGCCGCCCGGTCTGCGCGCGCTCGTCTTCGTCGGCCTCTTCGCGGCCGCCATGTCGAGCCTCGACTCGGCGATCTGCGCACTCGCGACGACCTGGGTGACCGACGTCGCCCCACGCTCCGACGACGCGCACCCCGAGCGACGCATGCGGCGAGCGAGCGTCGTCTTCACCGGCCTGCTGATGGCGGCCGCCTGGGCGATGTCGATCTACTGGGACGCGCTGCAGGCTGGCCCCGCCGACGACGCCGCTCCGCTCGACCTGGTGCAGTTCGCGTTGTCGGCCATGTCGATCCTCTATGGCGGACTGCTCGGTGTGTTCGTCGTCGCGTGGCTCCGACCCGACCGCGGCGATCCACGCGCGACCCTCGCCGGGCTCGGTGCCGGCGCGGCGGTCGGTGCCGCGCTCTTCCTGCAACCGCTCCTGCTCGAGACGACCGCCGTGGCGTGGCCATGGTGGATTCCGATCTCGGCGACGGTCAGTGGCGGCATCGCGGCGCTGGGTGGAGCCCGAGCGGTCGACACCGACTGACGCCCGCGCGCGTCGCTGAACGACGCTGCAAGTCGAGGGGCTCCGCCCCTGTCGGCTGGGATCACGACTTCCTATTCTGCTCGGGCTGCGCCGTGGCGTGGCCGACGCAATCGGGGGAACCATGGCCACCGGCAGCCGCAAGGCGATCTTCGCTGCGCTCTTCGCGAACCTCGCCATCGCGATCGCGAAGTTCGTCGGCTGGGCGGTGACGGGCGCCGCATCGATGCTCGCCGAGGGCGTCCACTCGGTCGCCGACTCGGGCAACCAGGCGCTGCTGCTCTGGGGCGGCGCCGCCGCCAAGCGCCCCCCGACCCCCGAGCACCCCTTCGGCTTCGGTCGCGAGCGCTACTTCTGGTCGTTCGTCGTCGCGCTCGTCATCTTTACCCTCGGCTCGCTCTTCGCACTCTACGAGGGCACGCACAAGCTGTCCGACCCCGAGCCGCTCACGAGCCCGTGGATCGCGGTCGCGATCCTCGTGTTCGGCATCATCGTCGAGGGCTTCTCGTTCCGGACCGCCGTGAACGAAGCACGCCCGAGAAAGGGCACGCGCAGCTGGTGGGACTACATCCGCCAGGCCAAGAGCCCCGAGCTGCCCGTCGTGTTGCTCGAAGATCTCGGCGCCCTCTTCGGCCTGATGATCGCGCTCGTAGGCATCGGGCTCGCCGCCGTGACCGGCAATGCGCGCTACGACGCCATCGGCAGCATCAGCATCGGCATTCTGCTGGGTGCCATCGCCGTCGTGCTCGCCATCGAGATGAAGAGTCTGCTGATCGGCGAGGCCGCCGACCCCGCAGCCGAATCGGCCGTACGCGACGCCATCGTGTCGTCGGACGAGGTCGAGCGCATCATCCACCTGCGCACGCTGCACCTCGGGCCCGAGCACATCCTGATCGGCGTGAAGGTCGACTTCGCGCGCATGCACGACTTCCCGGCGCTCGCTGCGGCCATCGATGCGCTCGAAGCGCGCGTCCGCGCCGCGGTCGACGTGCGCTGCACGATCTACGTCGAGCCCGACGTGTATCGCGAGCGGGTGGCGACCGAGTGAGCGACCGAACGCAGCCGAACGACCAGCCTGCGGACGCGTTGCCGCCCGAAGCCAACCGCTGGCTCGCGTATCCGGGTGCGCGACTCGCCGATCGGCGGCGCAGCGTTTCGAGCCACGGCGTCTCGATCGCGGTCCACGAATGGGGTGAGCCCGACGCGCCGCCGATCGCGCTCGCGCACGGTGGCTTCGACTTCGCAGCGACGTTCAGCGTGTTTGCCCCGATCCTCGCCGATGCGGGCTACCGGGTGGTTTCGTGGGATCAGCGTGGTCACGGCGATTCGGACCACGCCGGGCTCTACTCATGGGGCGCAGATCTGCGCGACGCCGCCGCCGTGCTCGACTCGGTGAGCCACGAGCCGCTCGTGTTCATCGGTCATTCGAAGGGCGGCTCGCTGCTCACGCAGCTCGCCCAGGCGCTGCCCCACCGCGCCTCGCATCTGATCAACATCGACGGCATGCCGTCGCGCAGCCGCCGACCCGACGTCAGCGACCACGAGCGCTCGCGACTGCTCGACGGAGAGCTGCGCGGCTGGCTCGATCACCGGCGTCGCAGCGCCGGCAAGACCCGTCGCCCCGACGACCTCGAAGCGCTGGCGCGACGGCGCGCGAAGATGAACCCACGCCTCACGCACGAGTGGCTGTGCTTCCTGGTCACCCAGGGTGCGCGCCCCGATGCGGACGGCTGGCGCTGGAAGATCGACCCGAGCATGCGCTTCGGCGGCTTCGGGCCATGGCGCCCGACCTGGGAGATGGAGCGACTGCCGGGGCTCACGCCTCCGCTCCTCGGCCTGCTGGCGCGCGTTCCCGAGACGATGGGCTGGGAGACGCAGCCCGCCGATCTCGAGCCCTACCTGCCGTCGGGCGCACGGATCGTGTCGTTCGACGAGAGCGGACACTTCATCCATATCGAGCAGCCGCACCGCGTGGCCGACCTCGTACTGGAGTTCCTCGGCTGATGGCCACGGCCTGGCTGCAACACGCGAAGATCCGCCTGGCGCTGCACGCGCTTCGCAGCGCGCGGGCCGACGCAACGCCGGGTGCGCGACCGCTCCTGCTCCTGCATGGGCTCGGTGAGCGAAGCCCCGACCAGCTCGATGCCGTCTTCGAACGCTGGCCGGGCTCGGTCCACGCCCTCGACTTCACCGGACACGGCGCATCCGACGTGCCGCATGGCGGCGGGTACACGGCCGAGGTGCTGATGGGCGACGTCGACGCGGCGCTGGCCCACCTCGGCCCACTCACGGTCTGCGGTCGCGGGCTCGGCGCCTACGTCGCCCTGCTCATTGCCGGCGCCCGGGCGCGCGATGTGCACGGTGCGATCCTGTGCGATGGCCCCGGGCTCTCGGGGGGCGGCGCCCAGCCATCGAGCCCCCACATCGTACATGCCGATCCTGCGGCCTCGGGTGCGCCCGACGCGTTCGCGCTCGCCGAGCTGGCCACCGATCTGCGACCCGTCGACTACGCGGTGGCGTACGTGCGCCAGGCCGAGCAGTTCGCCCCGATCGAGCGACCGATCGCGGTATGTGCGCGCAACCGGCCCGGCTGGCTCGCCGGTGTCTGTGAAGAGATCGACGCGCCGCTCGAGCCCCTCGATGGCGCGCTCGACCGGCTCGCGGCGGCCGCTCCGGGCGAGGCGTGATCTCGCCGGGTCACGGGCCCCCCGCCGACGCGCGCGACTCGGGCAGCGCGTAGGCGATCGTCGCGTCCCCCGGCTCCGACCAACCATGCCCGCCCGCAGGCACGACCAGAAACTGCCGGCGGTCGGGCCCGAGGCGATACGTCGCCGGCGTCGAGCTCGCGGTATACGGGAGACGCGCGCGCCAGATCTCTTCGCCGGTCTCGGCGGAGAAAGCGCGGATGAACTTGTCGGTGGTCGCGCCGATGAAGACGAGACCGGTCGCCGTCGCGACACTGGCGCCGAGGTTCGGCGCCCCCCGGTCGAACCACAGCGGCCAGGGCGCCTGGTCGCGGGTGGTTCCGAGCGTCGACTCCCACGCGATCTCGCCGGTCGCGAGATCGACGGCCGTGAGCGTCCCCCACGGCGGCGCCACGCACGGCGCCCCAAAGCTCGACAGCAGCGGCCCGCGCTTCGCGCCGTAGGGCACGCCCGCCATCGCGTAGAGCTCGTCGGGATACACGACGCTGCTCGGATCGAGCCCCTCCATTTCTTCGCGCGGGATCAGCTGCGTGATCATCGCCATGCGGCTCTGATTCACGAAGAGCAGCTTGCGCACCGGGTCGATGCTGACGCCCCCCCAGTTCGCCCCCCCGGCCGAGCCCGGATACAGCACAGAGCCCTCGAGCGAAGGGGGCGTGAAGATGCCGTCGCTCCGAAGCCCGGCGATGATCTGGGCGCAGTCGCCGCGATCGAATGGCGTGAAGCCCCAGGCTTCGTCGGGCGTGAGCGTCGAGGGATGAAGCGGCGGTGGATGAACGGGGAATGGCTGGGTCGGCGACAGCGTCTCGCCCGGCACCGCCCCCGCCTGGGGCACCGGCCGCTCTTCGACGGGATACAGCGGCACGCCGGTCTCGCGATCGAGCAGGAAGACGTGTCCCATCTTCGTGGCCTGAGCGACGCCCGGGCGTCCGCCGCCCACGCCCGGGATCTCGAACAGCGTCGGCTGCGACGCCACGTCGTAGTCCCACACGTCGTGATGCACCGTCTGGAAGTGCCAGACCACCCTTCCCGTCTGGCCTTCGAGGGCGACCACCGAGCTCCCGTAGTAGTCGATGCCATCGCGTGCGCCGCCGTAGAGATCGGGGGACGGGTTGCCCGTCGGCACGAAAACGAGGCCACGCGCTTCGTCGACCGACATCGGCGCCCAGACGTTGGGTGTGCCCGCGGCGTAGATCGGTGCGCCGTCGGCGTCGCGGTGCGGCCAGTCGGGCGGCACGGGATCCCAGGCCCAGCGCAGCGCGCCGGTGCGCGCATCGAAAGCACGCACGACGCCGCTCGGCACGTCGACCCGCACGTTGTCGGCGACGAGCGCGCCCACGACGACGACGTCTCCCACGACGGCCGGCGCCGAGGTCGGGTAGTACTCCCAGTCGGCGGCATCGCCGACGCCCTCGCGCAGATCGACCCGCCCCGCCGCCCCGAAGTCGGCGCACGGCAGACCCGTGCGACCGTCGAGGGCGATGAGCTGAGAGTCGCGGGTGCCGGTGAAGATGCGCGTCGCGCACGCCCGCGCGTCGTCGGATTCGGAACGCGCGTCGTCGACGGCCGAAGGCGCATCGTCGGCTGCGGGCGGCGCGTCGTCGACGCTCCGCCCATCCCAGAACGCCACGCCTCGGCACGTGAGCGGATACGGGCCCTCGCCCGCTCGGGCCTTCAGCCCCGGGTCGAAGCGCCAGCGCTCCTCGCCGGTCTCGGGGTCGAGGGCGAAGACGCGATTGAAGCCGGTACAGAAGTAGAGATGATCGTCGACGACGATGGGCGCGGTGTTGAACGACGTCCGCTTCGTGTCGCCGCTGCCGTCCGAGATGTCGCCGTGGTGGTGGACCCATGCGACCTCGAGGTGCTCGACGTTCTCGGGCGTGATCTGCGTGAGCGGCGAGTATTTTGCACCGCCGGGATCGCCGCCGATGGCCGGCCAATCGGCGACGGGTCCGCTGTAGTCGATGTCGGGTGCACCACAGCCGACGACGCCGGCGAAGGCGAGCACCGCGGTCGATGCAAAGGCGAGCGCGCCCGGCCGGGCCCGCGAGAGCGAACGCACGCCGCCCATCCACAACGAACGATGCATCGAAGCCTTCCCCCGGCGACGAGTTGAGGCGACCGCAGAGCGGTGCACGTCGCGGAGGTCGAGCTTAGCGCCCCGCTGGGCGCCTCGAATTCAGCCTTCCGTCGGAAGCGATCGCGACCACGCCGCCGTGGCCGAGCCACGCCGGGCGCCGACCGCCTTTGCGTCGATGTCGACCGGTTCCGTTGCCGTGTGGCGTCGGATCGCGAGGCGATGCGACTGGGCGAGCGATCGCTGCGCGGCCTCGAGCGTGGCAGCGAGCGGTTCATCGTGCCCCCGTTGGGTCGACACGCCGGCCTCGAAGGCCAGCTCGAACGCCTCGCCGTCGCACTGCCAGGTCTCACGCTCGAGTGCATCGCGCACCCGGTCGACGATCAGGAGGGCCTCGAGCAGCGGATCACCCGGGAGGGCCATGACGAAGTGCGTGCCGTTCACGAAGACCAGTCGCGCGTCGCGCGGCAGCGTCTGGCGGATGCGCAGCGTGATGTCGGGGCCGACCCGCGTGAGCGCATGGCCCGCCTCGCCGCCGTCGGCCAGCGAAACCTGCAGCACGCCGATCGATCGAGGTCGACCGGCGGCGTGACCGGCCGAAGCAAACGCGGCCTCGAGGAGATCCTCGGCCATGCGCTGGTTGAATCGCGCGCCGATCGAGGCGGCTTCGTCGGCGCCGGCAGCGGCGCGATCGGGATCGAGCGGGGTCGAACGAGACATGCGTGTCCTCCGTGAGGCCGACAGGGCCTCTCGAACACGCAGGTCATCGGCAAGAACCGCCGTGAGGTTGAACCCCCGGCGGCCGCGATTCCAGTCGGAGCGGAATCGTCGCGCGACGCGAGAACGCGCCGCGCGCGGCGGCGTCAGCGCGCGACCTCAGTTGAGGTGGAAGCGGGCCCGACGTGCCGCGGCGGTCGGGTAGCCGTGGCGCGACCAGCCCCACAGCAGCGCGCGCAGGCGCTCCTTGAACACGGGGCACGCGTGCTCGCCCTCGGCCTCGACGAACTCGAGAAGCTCGTCGGCCGGCACGTCCGAGGGCAGGTCGGCGATCGCCGCCTCGAGGTCGGCTCGGCTCAGGCCGTCGGGAAACGCGAAGGCATCATGGGCGAGCCCGAATCGCCAGGCACGCCGCAAAGAGAGCTTGGGCAGCTTCACACTGCACCTCCCGACCCGCCGCCGAGTTCGGCTGCCTCGACCACCATCCGCTTCACGCGGTAGAGGCTCGACCGGATCGCATCGCTGCTGCGTTCGGTGCGGCGCGCGATCTCGGGGATCGAAAGATTCTCGAAGTGACGCATGGCGAAGATCTCGGCCTGCCACTGGGATACGCCGGAGAGCTGGCTGCGCAGCGCCTCGGTGAAGCGCCGGAGGTGCAGATTCTCTTCGGGTGTCCCGGATGTGAGGCCCGGGCGCGGACCGATCGTCTCGCGCGGCACTTCGCCCAGCTTGGCCTCGTGGGTTTTGCTCCGCCGGATCGTGTTGTTGGCGAGGTTCTTCGCGATGCCGAAGATCCAGGAGAGCAGCGATGCCTGGCCACGGTAGTTCTCGATCGAGCGAAAGACTGTGACGAAGGTCTCTTGCACGATCTCTTCTGCATCGGCGTGATTGCGAATGCGAGAGTGGACGAACGCATAGATGCGCTGGAAGTAGCGGTCGTAGAGGGTGTTGAAGTGGTGTTCGCTGCCCGCACGAAGGCCCTCGAGCAACTCCTGGTCGGAGAGCCCTGTCAGGGTCGTTCCGGGGCTGGACGACGCTTCCGAATCGGACAGCTTTGCGTCGAAATTGCGGGGCAACGCGTGCACTCCTCGCGCTCGCCCCTTCCCAGTGAGCCACTCGGTCCGTCCGCTCGGTGAGGCCCCTCCCGGAGGGGGGAGCCCTCTCGCGTGGGCGGACCCGCGCGGCTCTTTGTCTATGTGGCCCTTTCCAAACACACGTGGCGCCGAAAACGGCCGAGATTTCCGATATTCCGACGCAATCGATCCGCAGCGCATGTTTTGCCGCCGCCTTGCCGGTCAGCTGCCGGGAATGGCCGGCGCGGCCGCGAACCGGCCGAGCTCGGCTCGATTGCCCCCCGCCCGTCGCTCGACTAGCCTGCGCCGCCCCGGGGCCCCGGACCCACCGGTCCCCACGCTCAACGCGCCCCGAGCAGCCTCTTGTCCACCCTCTCCGATCGTGACCCGGTCGCCGCGCCGGCCGGCGTCGCCGACGCGGCACGCCGCTCCCGCGTCCTGGCCGCCTGCCTCGGCGGCATCTTCGCCAGCACCTTCACCATCACGATTCTGGGCGTCAGCCTGCGCCCGATCGCCGACGACCTCGGCACCGACGTCGCGACGATCGCCTGGGTGATGACGGGCCCGATGCTCGCCCAGGCCCTGTCGCTCCCCGTGCTCGGCCGCATGGGCGACGTCTACGGGCACCGGCGCGTGTATCTGATCGGCTTTGCGATCGCGGCCATCGCGGCGGCGGCGACCACCCTGGCCTGGGACGCCGCCAGCCTGATCGGCTTCCGGGTGTTGGGCCAGCTCGCCGGCACAGCGACGATGCCCGCATCGACCGCTCTGCTCTTTCACGCATACCCGCCGCGCGAGCGCGTCCACGCGATGAGCTACGTCAGCCTCGTCAGCGCCGGAGCGCCCGTCCTCGGGCTCGCGGTCGGGGGCGTGCTCGTCGACTCGGTCGGCTGGCGACCGATCTTTGCCGTTCAGGCCGTGCTCAGCGTCGCGGCGATCGTCTACGCCGCGCGCGTCCTCGAGGAGAGTGAGCGCGGCGAGGCGGTCAAGCTCGACCGACTCGGCGCAGCGACGCTCGCCATCGCCGCCTTCGGCCTGACGTTCGCCATCAACCGCTCGCCGGTCTGGGGGCCCCTCGACCCCGGCGTGCTGATCGCGCTCGCTTCAGTGCCCTTCGCGCTCGCGCTCTTCGTGCGGGTCGAGCGCCGCGCCGACAGCCCCCTGCTCCCGCTGTCGTTCTTTCGCGAGCGCAACTTCGTCTCGCCGCTGGTGGTGAACTTCGCCATGAACTTCGCCTACATGGGCGGTTTCATCATCAGCCCGCTGCTGCTGATCCAGGTCTTCGGCTTCAATGCGACGACGACCTCGCTCTTCGTGATCTGCCGGCCGATCGCGTTCGCGCTGGCGTCTCCCGTTTCGGGTCGCGTCGCGATGCGAGTCGGTGAGCGTCGCACGGCCGTGATCGGAACGGGCCTGATCACCGCATCGATGATCGGCTTCTGCGTCGCCGCAGCGCTCGTCGACCGCTCATCGTTCGGAGCACTGACGGCGCTCGTGTTCGGCCTCGTGATCGCCGGCGTCGGCTTCGGCTTCACGCAACCCTCGATCCAGGCCGTGGTCGGCAACGCCGTGGCCTCGAGCCACTTCGGCATCGCGAGCTCGGCCCTCGGCATGGCCGGATCGGTGGGCGCCGTCGCCGGCATCAGTTTCTTGACGGCGCTGTGTGCCGAGGCCACCGATCCCGAGCCCTACCTCGGCGGCTACACGCTGGGCGCCATCGCCGCCGCAACCGCGTTCGCAGCGGCTGCGACGATCCATCGGCGAGAGATCGGCGACGACTGACGGGGCGTACAGCCGCCGTGCCCGGGGCCCCGGCCAGCGTGGGAGGTCGCCGCGACCGCCCCTCGCTATGCCGAGGGCCGGGTCGAGGCCAGCAGCGCCTCGAGGGCCTGCTCGAGGTCGCGCTGCGTGAACGGCTTCTGAAGAAAGAGCCGACGCCGTCCGGGATCGAGCTCGAGATCGAGGTCGTCATCGGGATACCCGCTCAAGAAGAGCGTCGGCAGATCGGGGCGCTGCTCGGCCATCTTGCGCGCGAGGGCGAGGCCGCCCATGCGCGGCATCACCATGTCGGTCACGACGAGGTCGATCTGATCGAGACGATCCCCGACGAGCTCGAGCGCCTCGTCGCCGTTGCGGGCTTCGATCACACGTTTGGCGCGCGGCTCGAGCATGCGCCGCACCACGCGGCGGACCGCCGGCTCGTCTTCGACGAGCAGCACCGTATCGAAGCTGTGACTCGGCCGCGGTTCGAGATCGCGGGTGCGCTGCGACACAGCCGCCGCGACATCGTGGCGGGGCAGGACGACGCGGAACGTCGTCCCCTTCCCGACCTGGCTTTCGACGGTGACGCTGCCCCCGCACTGCTGCACGATGCCGTAGACCGTCGCGAGCCCGAGCCCCGTGCCCTCCCCCAGCGGCTTCGTCGTGAAGAAGGGTTCGAAGATGCGGGCGCTCACCTCCGCGGACATGCCGACCCCGGTATCGCTCACCGTCAGCTCGACCACCTCGGCGCTCGAGACGCCGAGCAGATCGCGCTCGTTCTGCCCGAGCGTCCGCACCCCGGCTCGCACGCCGATGCGCCCGCCCATCGGCATGGCGTCGCGGGCGTTCACGAGCAGGTTGACCATGACCTGCTGCAGCTGGGTCTCGTCGGCGTGCACCGCGGCGACACCCGGCGCGACGTCGAGATCGAGGAGAATGTTCGACGGCAGGAGCGGGTGCACGAGCTCGGCGACGTCGTCGAGCCAGCTCGCGACGTCGAGTGTGCGCGGTGCCTGCTCGGTCTGGCGCGAGAATGCGAGCAAAGACCGGGTCAGCTGTGCGCAGTGTTCGGCTGCGCGCTCGAGATCGAGCAGGGCGTCGCGCTCTTCGTCGCCTTCCCGCGCGCGTTCGAGGACGAACCGCGCGTTGCCGAGCATGACGGCGAGCTGATTGTTGAAGTCGTGCGCGATGCCGCCAGCCAGCGTGCCCACCGCCTCCATCTTCTGGCTCTGGAGCAGCTGGAGCTGACTCTGTTCGAGGCGCCGCGCGCCGTGCCGGCGGACGAGCGCCCCGTGGAGGATGTCGCCCGCGAGGCTGAGGATCGCCATGTCCTGCTCGTTCCACTCCACCTCGTCGATGAGGGACGACAACACGAAGACGCCCTCCAGGCGCCCGTTCCGCATGAAGGGGACGGCCAGGAACGTCTTCACGCCGTAGCGCTCGAAGGAGGCACGCTCCTTCTCGGCCGAGCGTGGCAGATCGGAGGCGCGATCGACGTGGAACGTCTCCCCGCGGCGAAGGGCATCGGTGAGCACCGGGAAGTCGGCCGGGTCGAGGTCGATCGGCGTGCGCTGCGACTCGGACACCTCGTCGTTGAACCACTCGAAGACTTCGGCGCCGCCGCCCTCACCGGTCTCGAACGAGATGATCGCGCAGTGATCGGCGCGCGTGAGATCGGCGACGACCGAGATGTTTCGGCGCAGATCCGAATCGAAGTGCGCGAGATCGCGCGTCATGAAGTCGCGTGAGATGTTGGCGATCTGCCGCTCGAGGAGCAGCTGCTGCTCGAGGGTGCGCTCGGTCTCGAGTCGGGCCGTGACGTCGCGCAGGGTCGCGAGCGCGTGGCGATCGCCGCCCGCCGTTTGAAGGGCGCGCAGGCTCGCCTCGAGAAACCGGTCGCGCCCGTCGCCGTGGTGACATCGAAAGACCGCCGGCGGCATCGAGCGCCCCGAGATACCGGTGTCACGCAGCTCGCCCAGCCGGCGCCACTCCTTCTTCGCGACGAACTCCATCACGTTGCGCCCGACCCAGTCCTCCTCGGGGTCACCGACCAGCGCGGCAAAGCCCCGACTCGCGAAGAGGATCCGGCCGTCCCGGGCCACCTCGATGATCGGGTCGGGCGACTGGTCGGCGAGCACGCGAAAGCGCTCCTCGCGCTCACGCACCTGCGCCTCGCTCCGGGCGCGGCGGAACACCGCCCCGAAGAGCTCGGCGACGAGCCGCAGCATCGTGACCTGATGGTCGCTCCACAGCGCCGTCCGACCCATCGTGACGAAGCCGAGCACGCCGACCGTGCGATCCCCCTCCATGAGCGGCAGACCGAGGTACGAATCGATGCCGCGACGCTCGAGCGACTCGCGCTCGGCTGCGGCCTCCTCGGGCAGCGCATCGAGGGTCGGCAGCACGATCGCCTCGCCGCGGACGAGCTTGTGCCCGAACCAACGAAACGCCTTGCCCGCGACGCCCTGGGACGAGATCGGGGCCGCCTCGATCCCGGGACGCGTCCAGACGTGCATCTCGGGCTCGCCCGCGTTCAGGTCGGGCATCGTGATCACGACGTAGCTCTGATCGCAGCCGGCGATCGTGGCCGACGACTCGAGTGCGTTGCGGAACGCCTCCGCCAGACTCGCCGATTGCAGCCCCACGAACTCACGGGAGAGTCGGGTCACCTCGCGCTCCATCGCGAGTTGCTCTTCGAGACGCGCCTGTCGCTCATAGCGGTGCGAGATGTCGCGCAGCAGCGCCAGGATCCGACGTGGCCCACCGAGATCGGGGAAGCTCGACGCGTCGGCCTCGACCCAGAGATACGAGCCGTCGCTGCGGCGTAGCCGCAGCGTGACGTAGTCGGAGGTGAGGTTCGGCCGCAATCGAAGCGACTCGACGGCGCGCTCGCGATCCTCGGGGTGCACCAGGTCGAGGAACGCCCGGCCGAGCACACGCTCCGCCGGTACGCCGAGCGCGCGTTCGACGGCCGGGCTCACGAAGACGAGCTCGCCGCTCTCCGAGAACTCGCAGACGATGTCGTTGCTGAAGGTCGAAAGGGCTTCGAACCGGACCTGGCTGCGCTCGAGCGCCAGGTCGATGTGTGCGCGCTGCACGATGCTCGTCCAGATCTCGGCCAGCATGCGGACGCGGCCGATCAGACCGAGCTCCCACTCGCGCTCTCGCGACGTGGCATCGAGGGCCAGGCAGCCGAGCCGACGCCCATCGGGGCCGAGGACGGGCACGGCGACCAGTGACCGGGTCCCCGACGCTTCGAGCGCCGCGCGCTCCTCGAGCTGCGCATCACCCAGCGCGTCGCGACTCGGCACCACGACGTTCTTCCCGTCGCGAATGAGAGCGTCGAACGGCGACGGTCCCGGCCCATCGGCCCGCTGCAGCAGATCACTCAACGCATCGACGAGCCCGTCGCCGCCCGCCGACGCAAACGAGACATCATCGATGTCGGGGTGCGAGACGACGAGCGCGATGCGATCCGCCGCCGCCCAGCCTCGGGCCCGCTCCATCGCCTCGCGGATGAAGCCGCTGATGTCCTTCGCCGGGGCCTCGATGAGGCTGCGAGCCATCCCGGTGACATGCCGGTCGGAATCCTGCTGATCCCAGACTTCGGAACGAGGTGTCACGCGGCCTCCGCTCTCGCCACGCGGACGCCCGGTGCCGTGCCCGAAACCGGTCCACGGGGGTGCGCCCGCTCGGCGGGGATCGGCCGCTCGGCCCCCCATCTTGAATCCATGCGGGCGGGGGCGCCGACGGGCCGAACGCTCCGCATTCTAGCAGTCGGACGCCCTCCCAAGGACGATTCGCTGCCGACACGGGCGTGCCAAACGCATGAAAAGGGGCCTGCTAAGCGCTCGGAGGGCGCGGATCGCGCGGCAGGCCGTAGCCCCGCTCCCCGATGATGTTGAGCTGAATGTTGCTGGCCCCGCCCGCGATCGCCGGCCCCAGTGAGAACAGGTACGCCTTGACCCAGCCCGTCGCCGAGTTCGTGCGCGCCCAGCCCTCGAGATCCTCGGCGGACGGCGCCAGCAGGCCATCGCCGCCCAGCAGGTCGTACGCCGCGCTCGTGATCATCTGCATCACGTCGGTCGAGTAGAGCTTGTTCATCATCATCGGCCGCATCACCTTGAGCGGCTCCCCCCGCACGCCGGCCGTGAACTGACGCATGTTCGACGTCTCGAGGCTTCGGACGTAGCCCTCGATCTCGACGAGGCGCTGCCGCACGGCGGCATCCTCGATCGCGGGGCGACCCCCTCGCATCGTCTTGCGAGCGAGCTCGACGACGTCCTGAAACGTCTCGCGGGTCATGTTGGGATTGCCGATCAGGTTGCGCTCGTGGACGAGCGTGGCCCGCGACACCTGCCAGCCCTGCCCCCGCTCGCCGACGATATTGCCGGCCGGCACACGCACGTCGTCGAAGAAGACCTCGTTGAACTCGTGGCCTCCGGTCATCTCGATGAGCGGCCGAACGGTCAGGCCGGGCGAATCCATCGGGATCAGCAGATAGCTGATGCCCTCGTGCTTCTTGGCGTCGGGCTCGGTGCGAAAGAGCCCGAACATCATGTGGGCTTCCTGGGCGTTCGAGGTCCAGATCTTCTGTCCGTTGATCACCCACTCGTCGCCGTCGAGCCGCGCCTGGCACTGGAGCGACGCCAGATCGCTGCCCGAGCCGGGCTCGCTGTAGCCCTGACACCAGCGCTCCTCACCCGTCAACGCCTTCGGGATGTAGCGCTTCTTCTGCTCCTCACTGCCGAAATCGAGCAGCGTCGGTGCGAGCAACCCGGCCCCTTGCGAGAACAGGTCGCCGGGGGCGTCCTTCGCGAGGTACTCCTCCCGCACGATCGCATCCTTGATCGCGTCAGGCGCCTGCCCCGCGCCGCCGTACGCCTCGGGGATCGATCGATAGACGTAGCCGGCCTCGATGCCCCGCGTGCGGAACAGGCTCTCCTGCTCGTCTTTGGGCAGCTCGGCCTCGGCTCCGGTGAGCGGCCACCCTTCGAGGAAGGCGCGCACCTCGCGGCGGTAGGCCTCGTACTCTTCTCCGTATTCGAGATCCATCAGAGCCTCCTTACCAGCCGGCCAGATCGGCGCAGCGTGCCCGCAGCGATTCGGGCGTGCCGAGGAATGCGCGATCGAAGAGCGCGCGCTTGAGCCAGATCTGGACGTCGCACTCCCACGTGAAACCGAGGCCGCCGTGAAGCTCGACGCACATCCGGCCGGCCGCGACCGCGCGATCGGTGACGTGGCTCTTGCAGAGCGCCGCCGCCCGGGCCGCGTCGTCTTCGATGTGATCGAACGCGTGCGCCGCGTACCAGTAGAGCGATCGCGTCGGTTCGATGTCGAGGCCCAGTCGCGCGAGCTGATGCTTCACGGCCTGGAACTCGGAGATCTTGCGGCCGAACTGCTCGCGGGTCTGCGCATACTCGACGGTGATGTCGATGAGCTTCGTCGCGGCGCCGAACGCGTCGGCGGCGAGCAGACACAGCCCCGCGTCGAGCACCCGAGCGACGTCGTCGCCGCCTTCGAGCACCTCGACGGGCGCCTGGTCGAACTCGACCCGGGCGACGGGACGCGATCGATCGAGCCCGCCCTGATCGGTCAGCGTCACGCCGGCGGCGTCGGCCTCGACGACGCCCAGTGCACCGCCCGCGAGCCCGACCACGAATCGCTCGGCCACGGCGGCGTGGGGCACATAGGTCTTCGCACCCGACACGACGCCCTTCGAGGCCGTGAGCTGCCAGGCTTCGGGGGACCAGCCCTCGGCGCCTTCGCAGAGCGCCAGGGTCGCCACCTGCCCCTCCGCGAGCCCGGGCAGCCACCGCTGCTTCTGCGCGTCGCTGCCGCATATCGAGATCGCGAGACCGGCCAGCGAGTGTGTCATGAAGGGACCGGGCAACCCGCCCTCGCCGATCACCTCCTGTGCGAGCGCGAGATCGAGCAGCTCGAGCCCGGCGCCGCCGTACGTCTCGTCGATCACGAGACCCGCGAGGCCCATCTCGACGAGCCCCTTCCAGAGGTCGGGCTCGTGCCCGTCGCCTCGGTCGAAGATCTCGCGCAGACGCGGCGGGGGGCACTCGTTCTCGAGAAAGCTCCGGACGGTGTCCTGGAGCATCTCCTGCTCTTCACTCAGGCCGAAGTCCATGTCGGCATCTCTCCCGTGGAGCGGCGCCGGGCGCGGGGCGCTGCGGGGCCGGGAGACTAGCGTGGGAACCGCCCCGCAACGCCGACGGGCTCTCGAAAGCCGCTTCGAACGCCAGCCTGCAACGATTGGATCCGGTTCGCGGTGAACGACGCAGCCGACTCGAAGAGCCGATCACGCATGGACCGAATCGCAGACGCAGCGGTGCCGGTCGCTCACTGCGGCAGCGAGCGATCGGCACGACCCACACCGCATCGACACACGGCGCGCGACTGGGCGGAGCGCTACTCGATGCCCGAGTCGCCCCAGCCACCGGCACCCGACGCGAAGTCGCTGCCGAGCTTCAAGCGCGCGCCCACCATGCCGGGGCCTTCAGCTGCGAACACCGGTCGACCCGACGGCCCGCGCACGCAGCGCAGGAACGGGTACTTCAGTCGCGCGAGCTCGGCGCACGGCACGTACTCGGGGCCCGACGCCTCCGGTGCCTCGGCCTCGGGCGGCGTCGCCTCGGCGTCGTCCGCCCAACCGGGCGTCGCGAAGGCCAGCGCGAGCGCGGCCAGGATGAGGATGTTGAAGAACGCGACGCGTCCGCGTCGCAACGATCGGGGATCGATCATGTCGATTCACCTCCACAGCGTGTTGCCAGCTACCACTTGAACCTGCACTTGCTGGAGCGCCCTGCACCCGCGATCGCGTGCCCGGTGCCGCGCGTGAGAAATGCGCAGACGACAGGCAATCGAGACGCAAGAAATCCCATCCTTTTCAAGGACTTCAGAACACTCCCTCACCCTTTCTATCACTGCTTCACCATTCGGGTCAAGACGCACGAGAGGCCCGAACGTCCAAACCGCCCTGGGCGGCAGGGGGCGGCACGCGCGATACCTTGCGCGGCCGCCCCAGGCCGACCGCGCCTGCGCACACGCAAGGAGAAGCCCGTGTTTACGATGCGATTCGATCTGCGCGCCCCCGGCCTCGACCCCGAGCGCACCGCGGCGCTCTACCGGGCGGCGATCGAGATGTCGGCCTGGGCCGAGACGCGAGGCTGCCTTCAGGTTCAAGTCTCCGAACATCACGGCTCGGCCGACGGGTATCTGCCCGCGCCTCTCGTTCTGGCGAGCGCCATCGCGACGGCGACGCAGCAGCTCCCCATTCAGGTCGCTGCGCTGATCGTTCCGCTGCACGACCCGATCGAGCTCGCCGAGCAGATGGCCGTGCTCGACCTGATCTCGCGCGGCCGCGTCTCGTACATCACCGCCGTGGGCTACGTCCCGAGCGAAGCCGAGATGCTGGGGCGCCCCTTCTCAGGCCGCGGCAAGCGACTCGAGGCGGCGTTGGCAGCCATGAAGAAAGCGTGGGCCGGAGAGCCGTTCGAGTTCGAGGGTCGGCGCGTGCACGTGACGCCGAAGCCGTTCACACCCGGCGGACCGATGCTCGTGATGGGCGGCAACAGTCGCATCGCGGCTCGCCGCGCCGCGCGCTTCGGCATGGGCCTCATCGCGCAGGGCGGCGACCCGACCATCGAGACCGACTACCTCGAGGCGTGTGAAGAGCTCGGGCAAACGCCCGGCGCCTGCATCCTGCCGCCCCCGGGCACGGTCATGAGCGCCTTCGTGGCGCGCGACGTCGACGCCGCCTGGGAGAAGATCGGCCCCCATATGCTCCACGACGCGCAGGCGTATGCAGCCTGGATGGGCGACGAGCAGGAGTCCTCGACCAAGTCGACGGCCGGCGCCGTGGATGCGCTGCGGGCCGAGAACGGGCCGTACCGCATCTTCAGCGTCGAAGAGGCGATCGCCTACGTCAAGCAGTCGGGCCCGCTGCTGACCCAGCCGCTCTGCGGCGGGCTCGCGCCCGAGGTGGCATGGCAGAGCCTCGAGCTGATCGTCGACGAGGTCATGCCGGCGGTCACCGCGGGCTGAGACCGCGCGCCGTGGGCGACGTCAGGCCGGCGCCGGCCCGTTCTGGCGAAACAGACTCGCATCCTTCGGCTGAATGAAGAGGCCCTCGGCCTCGACGAGCAGGCGATCGCCGTCGAGGATGCGCCCCTCGGCATACACCTTGCGCCCTTCACTGCCGGTGTGGCTCGCCTCGAGCGAGAGCGGAACGCCGAGCGGTGTCGCAGCGCGGTAGTGGATCGTGAGTCGCCCGGTCATCGCTCCGAGTCCGTTCACGACGTTCACCGTGCCGAGCAGCTCGTCCATCAGCGCAGCCACGACGCCCCCGTGCACGTGATGCGGCGGGCCGCAGTACGCGGGGCCGAGCGTGACCTCACCGAGGACGCGACCGTCTTCGACGCGAAACTCGGCAGGAGGCGCGATCGGGTTGCGGCGACCGATCAGCGGGCTGTACGGAAAGATGGTCATCGGGTCGTGGCTCTCGCCGACGAGACCATGTGAGCCGTCGAGCGCGGCCTGGGCGTAAGGGCCCGGATGCGCCGAACCGTCGAGCTGGGCGGTGATCGACTCGATCGTCTCCCGCGCGGCGTCGAGCTCGGCTGCCGGCGCCTGCGTTCGGCGGACCCGATCGATCAGCTCGCGCGTGGCATGCGCAAGGGCTTCAATGCTGCGGTCGGAGTGTGCTTCGGCGCTCATGTCCTCGACTTCCTCGGCCTGCCGCGCAGGCCGGGCGACCTGAATCGCTGGATGATGTCGCGCGCCCCGCGTGGTGAGGTCTCTGCGCGCTCGACAGATGCCCGCGCCGCGTCCCGGGGCGGCGCACGACGATACCGATGGGGCTTCACCGCAAGCAACGCGGGCGTCACCCCGACGCACGGCGGTGCGCCACAACTCGCGCAGCCAATCGTTGCGTGAATCACCCGGCCGGGGCCGGACGCGCGCCCGCCGCGCAGCCCGAGCCGCCCTGGACAGCGGTGGCCATCGGGGTGCGCGACCTCGACGAAACGGGCGGGAATGGCTGCGAGAGCGGCCCGAGCGGCCCTTCGCTGATCCGACTCGAGCGCGCATCCACCGCCGGATCTCGACGCGACGGGCGGCGCCCGATCGGGTCGGCAGGCGAGGCCGTGGATCCCCTGTTTCCCAGCGCTTTCGCGCCCTTGACGCGTCTCGGAGCCATCGGTAATCCTCCGCCCCGACGCGTCTGCCCCGCGTGGAGGAACCGACCCAAGCCGCCGTTCTTGCTGCACTCTTCGGTGTCGGCGGGTCGCCGACCGACGGGGCGAAGCCGCCGTCGATCGAACCCGGTGCAGCTGCCAGCGGGGGTTCTGGACGTTCGAGGGCAGGGACGCCACTGAGCCGAGAGGGCACGAGCGAAAGTCATCGACGCGAGAGGGAGCGAGCCGGTCGGGAGCAGGAGCAACGCCCCGACGCAGTGCAGGCGACTCGAACGCGCCGAGAACGTGCAGCGAAACGAGAGAGAACGCGGAGCGCGCATGGGCGCGACGGGCCGCGGAAGCAACGGACGGGAAGGACAACGGCTTGAGAAGGTCACTGATCGCATTCGCCACGGCCGCGGCACTCGGAGGCTTGCTCCTCGCAGGCCCCGCGCTCGCGCAGGACCTGGCACGGGGAGAGAACCTCTGGGCTCTCTGCACGCAGTGCCACGGTGACGATGGCCAGGGCAACCGCACGTACCTCGCCCCCGACATCGCCGGCCTGCCGGCCTGGTACGCGGAGCGCCAGCTGAACAAGTTCCGCGACGGGCTGCGCGGCACGCACTTCGACGACATTGCCGGCATGCGCATGCGGCCGATGGCGCTCACCCTGCGCACGGAGGAGGACGTGACCGACGTCGCCGCCTTCGTCGCCAGCCTGCCGCCGGTCGACCCCGATGCCCAGCTCGAGGGCGGTGACCCGGCGCGCGGCGAGCAGTACTACGCCACCTGCGCCGCGTGCCACGGGCCCAAGGGCGAGGGCAACGAGGTGCTCAACGCACCGCCGCTCAACATGAGCAGCGACTGGTATCTCAAGACGCAGCTCTCGAACTTCAAGGCGGGCGTGCGGGGCGGCAACCCGAACGACGCGCTCGGCGCACAAATGCGGGGCATGTCGTACACGCTCCCCGACGACCAGGCGATCCTCGACGTGATCGCGTACATCGAGCAGCTGAGAACTCAATAGGGCCGCGCGCCCGCGACCCGCGCGCCCTGCCGGGCCCGCATCGGAGCTGACACAATGGCCAAGAGCTACGAACCCGATGACCTCGCGATTCGCACCTTCATCCTTACGATGGCCGGCTTCGTCCTGTGGGTGGGCGCGGTGGTGCTCTTCGTCTGGTAGGTCGGCAAGTCGGCGCGTCTCGCGAAGCTCAATGGGACGAGCGAGACGGCCAACCGAAACACGCCCAAGAGATCGGGACGGAACACAATGATCGAACGCTATCTCACGCAGGCCTCCACCTTCGCGGCGGACATCGACGGCGTGGTGAACCTGATCGGGGCCCTCACGGGCTTCTGGTTCTTCCTCTGCGTCGCCGCCTTCTTCTATCTGATCTTCAGATATCGCGCGAAGGAAGGCAGCGAGGCCGAGTACGTCGATGGCACGAATCCGATTCACAAGCGCTGGGTGAGCTGGCCGCACTACCTCGTGCTGGTGTGCGACGTCTTCATCGTCGTCGCTGCCGTGCGCGTATGGCAGGAGGTCAAGATCGACCAGCCGCCCGCGCAGGAGACGGTGCGGATCGTCGGGCAGCAGTGGGCTTGGAGCTTCGTCCACCCCGGCCTCGACGGCATACTCGACACGCCGGACGACGTGAAGACGGTCGATGACCTGCACGTCAAGGTCGACACCCTGTACCACTTCGAGCTCGAGAGCCGCGACGTCATGCACAGCTTCTCGGTGCCGGTCTTTCGGCTGAAGCAGGACACGATCCCGGGCCGCCGAATCACCGGCTGGTTCGAACCAACGGTGACGGGCAACTTCCTCGTGCAATGCACCGAGATTTGCGGCATTGGCCACGGCGTCATGGGCGCTCGCATCATCGTCGAGACCCCCGACGAGCACAACGCGTGGCTGGCTGCGAACACGCCCGCCGAGTTGAGACCTTCGATCGAACTGGCCGCGCAGCAGCAGGCCCTGTCGACCTCGACCAACCAGAACTGAGAGGGACCGCCATGGCCGATACGATCGTCGCCGAACCGCACGCGCACGACGACCACGCGCATCACGAGATGACGTTCACGGAGAAGTACATCTTCCCGTTGGACCACAAGATGATCGCGATGCAGTACCTATGGACAGGCGCCCTGATGGCGATCATCGGCGGGTACTTCGCCTACGCCTTCCGCATGCAGCTCGCCTTCCCGGGCATCGACGTGCCGGGCTACGGCCTCGTGAGCCCCGCCGCGTACAATGGCCTGATCACGAACCACGGCGCGATCATGATCTTCTGGGTAGCGATGCCCGTGTTGATCGCGGCCTTCGGCAACTACCTGATCCCGCTGATGGTCGGCTGCGATGACATGGTGTTCCCGAAGCTCAACCGCCTCTCGTACCAGATCTTCCTCGTGTCGGTGATCGTACTGATCAGCTCGTTCTTCGTGGAAGGCGGTCCCTTCGGCGGCGCCTGGACCGCCTACCCGCCGCTGTCCGCGAAGTCGGAGTACAACCTCACACCACTCGGATCGAGTCTGTGGCTGACGGCCGTCGCGCTCGAGTTCGTCGCCTTCCTGCTCGGAGGCATCAACTTCATCACCACCGCCATGAACGCGCGTGCGCCGGGCATGAAGATGTACGACATCCCGCTCGTCATCTGGATGATCGTGCTCGCCAGCATCATGTTCATGGTGTCGGTCGGCCCGCTGATCGCAGGAGCGGTCATGCTGCTGTTCGACCAGAACCTGGGCACCGCGTTCTTCGACCCGGATCGCGGCGGCGACCCGGTTCTCTGGCAGCACCTCTTCTGGTTCTTCGGCCACCCCGAGGTCTACGTCGTGCTGCTGCCCACCATGGGCATCTGCGCCGAGATCATCGCGGTGTTCAGCCGCAAGCCGATCTTTGCCCACAAGACCATCCTCTACACGGCGTTCGGGACGGGCATCATCAGCTTCTTCGTGTGGGCGCACCACCAGTTCATTTCGGGCGTCGACCCGCGCATGGCCCACATCTTCACGATCACGACGCTCATCATCTCGATTCCGATTGCCGAGATGGTCTTCGTCTACATCGCAACGCTCTACGGCGGCCGAATCATCCTTTCGACGCCGATGCTCTGGGCCCTGGCGTTCGTGTTCGAGTTCCTGATCGGCGGCGTGACAGGCATCTTCCTGGGCGCGAGCGGTGCCGACATCTACTTCCACGACACGTACTTCGTGCTCGCCCA
Organism: Myxococcota bacterium; assembly: GCA_965250285.1. Classification (GTDB taxonomy): domain Bacteria; phylum Myxococcota_A; class UBA9160; order UBA9160; family UBA4427; genus CAYYSY01. The sequence goes on along the minus strand of OZ252299.1, from coordinate 1,478,276 downwards.
CTTCCACTACACGTTCTTCCCGATCGCCATCATCGGCTTCTACGCCGGCGTGACGTACTGGTTCCCGAAGATGTCGGGCAAGATGATGAACGAGACCCTGGGCAAGATTCACTTCTGGGGCACGATCATCCCGTTCAACGGCATCTTCCTGCCGCTCTTCGTGCTCGGTCTCGCCGGCCAGCACCGACGCATCTACAACTTCGAGCACTTCCCCGAGCTCGCGACCCCCGACCTGCAGAACCTTCGGGTGTTCGCCACCCTGTCGCTGGTCGTGATGCTGGGGTTCCAGCTGGTCTTCTTCTACAACCTCATCAAGAGCATGATCAGCGGCAAGCCGGCCGGCAAGAACCCCTGGAAGGCCAACACCCTCGAGTGGACGACCGAGTCGCCGCCGCCGCACGGCAACTGGCCGGGCGAGCTGCCGACGGTCTACCGCGGCCCCTACGAGTACAGCGTGCCCGGCCGTGACTCGGACTACTGGCCGCAGAACGAGAAGGACTGAACACCTGACGGACCGCCCTGGCAGCTCTCGGCCGAGGCGACCTTGAAGAGGACCACATGAGCGCGACACCCATTGCGACCAATCGAAGTGCCACGGGGATCGGCACCGGCAAGCTCGCCGTCTGGTGGCTGCTCGGCTCGGAGATCGTGATCTTCGGCGGAGTTCTGGTCTCGTACCTGCTCTTCCGCCTCGCGAACGGCGAGTGGGCCGATCACGCGGGCCACACGAACGTCATCATCGGCGCGACGAACACCGTCGTGCTGCTGACGTCGAGCTTCTTCGCCGTCACGGCGCACAAGCACGCCGAAGAGGGCAACGGCAAAGAGGCCGCCAAGTGGCTCTGGCTCACGATCGGTGGCGCCTGCCTGTTCCTGATCATCAAGTCGGGCGAGTGGACGATGGAGATCAGCAAGGGCTACACGATCACCGCCAACACGTTCTGGTCGTTCTACTACACGGCAGCGGGTATCCACGCCTCGCACGTCGTCGTCGGCGCGATCATCATGGTCTGGGTCGCCCGGACCGCCGCCCGCAACGAACATCTCCACCGCGTCGAGAACGTCGGCATCTACTGGCACTTCGTCGACCTGGTGTGGATCTTCCTCTTCCCGCTCCTCTACATCGCGAAGTAGGGAAAGAACATGTCCGAAGAACACGCAGAGCATCACGGCCCGAGCTACTTCAAGACCTACATCATCCTGATGGGGCTCATGCTGATCAGCCTCATCGGCTCCGAGATCGGCAAGGCGACGGACATCATCGCAATCACGCTGATCTCCGCTTTCGGGATCGCCGTGGTCAAGGCCTATCTCGTGGCCGCGCGGTTCATGCATCTGAACATCGAGAAGCGCTACATCGTCTACATGCTGACGACCTGCGTGGTGTTCATGTTCCTCTTCTACTCCGCGATCGCGTCCGACATCCAGCGTGATACGGGCACCAACTGGACCAAGCCGCAGTGGATCGAGCGCGAAGAGGCCTGGAACGAGAAGCTCGAATCTGGACACGACGTGGGCGGCCACTGAGCCCCGCGACGGCCCCGGTCGCCCGCATCCGAGGCGCTGGGGGCGGCATCGAAACAGCCTGATCGCGCCCGCCTGAGGATCCCCCATGGCCCAAGACGTCGTTCGCGGCCTCGAGATGAACCTGCGGCCCCAGCGCCGCCAGGTGATCAACAACGGCACCCTCGGCATGCTGGCGTTCGTCATCGCCGAGACGATGATGTTCCTCGGCCTGATCAGCGCATTCACGCTGGCCCGGGCCGGAGCCGACATCTGGCCGCCGCCCGGTCAGCCCCGTTTGCCCGCCGAGGCGACGGCGCTCACGACCCTCGCCCTGCTGGTGAGCGGCGTATTCCTCTACCGCGCCGGGCGGGTCTATCGGCAGGATCCGAGCCGCGCCCGCGCGCCCTTCCTGATCTCCATCGTGCTCGGCACCTTCTTCGTCGTCTTTCAGGGCGCCGAGTGGGTCGCGCTGCTGAACCAGGGGCTGACGATGGTGTCGAGCCAGCTCGGCAGCTTCTTCTTCCTGATCGTCGGCATGCATGGCCTGCACGCCGTTGGGGCCATTGCGTACAATTGGTACTGCTACCGCGAGCTGACGCGTCGGCGGCTCGGCCCCAGCGCCTTCGGCGCCGCGCAGGTGCTCTGGTACTTCGTGATCGGCATCTGGCCCTTCCTCTACCTGAGGGTGTATCTGTGAGCATTCGACCCGGTATCGTGGCCCTCGTGGCCCTGATGTGGCTATGGACGCCGAGCCTCGCTCTCGCGTGCAGCGTCTGCATTGGTACGGGCAACGCCGACACGACGATCGCCTACCGCGCGATGACCGCGTTCATGACCTTCTCGCCGTTGGCGATCGTGGGCGGGGTGATCTTCTGGATTCATCGCCGCTTCAAGGCGCTCGACGCCCGCGACGGAAGCTGATGGTCGTCCCCGGTCGCGCGGACGCCCCGACGACCGATCCCGAATCGACCTCTCCACCCTCGCCTCGAGGCCCGCTGGCCTTCGTGCGTCAGCACCCGTGGATCACCGCCATCATCGGGGTCTGCACGATCGTCGGCGCCGTCGCCGGCCCATTCTGGTTCGACGAGACGTGGCCTCTGACGCGCCAGATCGCCGCAGGCGCCTTCCTCGGCGCATGGATCGGCCTGATCACGACGATCACGAAGATGTTCGACTGAGCCGACCAGGCGCGCCGTTCGGGTCCCGAGAGCGAGAAAGGAACGTTCGATGAGCACCGCCCCGGCACACGGCAGGGGATTCGATCCGAGCCAGGCGCGCGACTTCATCGACGCAGTCTGGGACGAGTCGATCGTGCCGAGCCTCGTCGAGTACATCGAGATCCCGAACAAGTCGCCGGCGTTCGACCCTGACTGGGAGAGCGCGGGGCACATGGAGCGCGCCGTCGAGCTCATCGCCGACTGGTGCCAGAAGCACGCCGTCGAAGACCAGAAGCTCGAGGTGGTTCGGATCCCCGGGCGCACGCCGCTGATCCTCATCGAGATCCCCGGCGAGATCGACGACACGGTTCTGCTCTACGGGCACCTCGACAAGCAGCCCGAGATGACCGGCTGGCGCGACGATCTCGGCCCATGGAAGCCCGTCATCGAGGACGACAAGCTCTACGGCCGCGGCGGCGCCGACGACGGCTATGCCGCGTTCGCGTCGCTCACCGCGATCGAGGCGCTGCGTCGACAGGACCGCCCCCACGCGCGCTGTGTGATCGTGATCGAGGCCTGCGAGGAGAGCGGAAGCCCCGATCTGCCCTACTACATCGATCACCTCGCCGATCGAATCGGCCGTCCGAGCCTGGTCGTCTGCCTCGACTCGGGGTGCGGCAACTACGACCAGCTGTGGAGCACGACGAGCCTGCGCGGGCTGGTGACCGGCACGCTCCGGGTCGACGTGCTCGAAGAAGGCGTGCACTCGGGCGATGCGAGCGGCGTCGTGCCCTCGAGCTTCCGCGTCCTGCGGCAGCTGCTCGATCGCATCGATGACCCCGAGACCGGCGTAGTCGTCGACCCCGCCTTCGGCGCCGAGATCCCGGAGGCTCGCCGACAGCAGGCGGTCGTCGCCGCCGACGCCCTGGGCGACGGCGTGTACAACAAGTTCCCGTTCGTCGAGGGCATGCAACCCGTCACGATCGACCGCGCCGAGCTGGTGCTGAACCGCACCTGGCGACCGGCGCTCTCGATCACGGGCGTCGACGGCCTGCCCGGTCTGGATCAGGCGGGCAACGTGTTGCGACCGGGCACGGCCCTCAAGCTCTCGCTGCGCCTCGCACCGACCGCCGACGCCGAGGCCGCGCGCGATCGGCTGCGCACGCTGCTCGAAGCCGATCCGCCGAGCGGCGCGCGGGTGCGCTTCGAGCCCGACGAACCGGGGGGCGGCTGGGATGCCCCGCACCTCGCGCCCTGGCTCGAGTCGGCGATCGACGCGGCGTCGCGTGCACAATTCGGCGCACCGGCCGTCTTCATGGGCGAAGGCGGCTCGATCCCGTTCATGGGCATGCTCGGTGAGAAGTTTCCCGACGCCCAGTTCCTGATCACCGGGGTCCTGGGACCGGGGTCGAATGCGCACGGGCCGAACGAGTTCCTGCACCTGCCGACGGGCAAGCGCGTGACGGCCTGCGTCGCTCAGATTCTGGATCTCCACGCGCAGCGCGGCTGAACGCGGTCGCTCGGCCCGAAGCGCACCGCGGCTGAACGCGGTCGCTCGGCCCGAAGCGCAGCGCGGCTGAATCCAGTCGCGCGGCCCGAAGCGCAGCGCGCTCGCGATCGCTACGTTCGGCGCCCCGCCCACGCACGCAACCCGCGTGGGCCTGCCCCGCGCAGGGGAACAACCCACCTGGAGGCGAGATGGTCACCATCGGCATGAACTACGACGTCATCGAAGGCAAGGAGCAGGTCTTCGAAGACGCCTGCGCCAAGGTCGTCGAGACCATGGAGGGCATCGACGGCCACGGCGAGAGCCGGATCTACAAGCAGATCGACCACGAGGCGCCGAGCTATCTCATCGTCTCACAGTGGTCGAGCGAGGACGCCTTCGACGCGTTCGTCGCGAGCGACGCCTTCAAGAAGGTCACGAACTGGGGCGCCGAGAACATCCTGCGCGGGCGCCCGCGCCACACGACGTACCAGCACAGCTGAGCGCGCGCTGCACAGCGCCTTCTAGCCTTCGCCCTCGCTGAAGAAGTCGGCGCGAGGGACGCCGGTCGGGTCGTAGACCCCCTCACTCAGATCGACCCGGTGCTTCTGCACGTCGAGTCCCGTGATGCCGTGGGCCGCGATCGCGGTGCGCATGTCGACGAAGGGCTGGCTCGCGAAGTGGCCCTCGAGCGCCTCTTGGCTGGCCCATCGTTCGTAGACGTAGATGCGATCGGGGATCAGCATGTCGCCCGTCCAGGTGTAGTCGAGACACCCCTCTCGGGCGCGGGTCTGCTCCATGTACTGCTTCGCGTCTTCGAGCGCCTGGGCGCGGTTCTCCGGGTTCACGCTCACCCAACCCGAGATGATGATGATGCCCACGTGGTCGTTCTCCTCTCTCGATTCTCGTCTCGCGTATCTGGTCTGTCGGCCTCTGGCGCTGGGCCCAGCGCCGGCGGCGAGAGCGGGCAGCGGCTCCACCCGGCCCACGCGCCGCCACCCCACGCACCGCACCCGACACCGGACGCCCACGCTACCCGGTCGCGTCCCGTCGAGCCCATGTGCGATCCGATCGAATCGTTGCCCGCGCCACCTCCCTCACGAGGGCCTCACGGCGTGGCTGCGTCGGGGCGCCGCCCCCCGTTGAAGTCGCTATTCGGCCAGGTGGGCCGTCAGCACGGCGTAGTCGGCGACGAGCGTCTCGTACTCGCGCGCGAGCGCTTCGGGCACGCGCGCTTCGAAGCGCGCCAAGCACTCGACCTGCAGCCAGCGCTGCTCGGCCGGTCCGGCGTTGAAGCGCGCGAGGATCGCATCGCCATCACGACGTAGATCGGCCACGAGCGAGCGCAGGTTGTGACAGCGGTCGCAGGCGGCGACCAGCAGTGCGCGGTCGCTCGCGAGGTCGAGCTGCTCGAGCAGCCGCTGCTTTCGCAGACGCCACGGCGCCTTGTCCTCGATGCTCTCGTCGGGCGCGGTGTCGGTACAGGCGAGCACCAGCTCGAGCGTCGATGACCCGAATCGCTCCCGGATCAGCCGTTCGCGAGCGGCCCGCTCAGCGGGGCTCGGCGCGTCTTCGAGCGCATCGTGCAGCAGGCCGGCGATGGCTTGTGCGACGTCGCCGCCGTGCTCGAGCACCATGCCGGCCACCTGAAGCAGATGGCTGACGTAAGGCACGCCGCTGCCCTTGCGAATCTGCTGGCCATGCCAGTCGAGCGCATGCGCCGCCGCGGCCGCGAGCTCGGCGTCTCCCAACGGCGGGTCGACTGCGACTTCGGCTTCGTCTTCGATCGTCTGCACCTCGAGGGCCGGATCCGATTGGCGGGCAGGCCGGGGTATGCTCACGCACCGACCCCATCGGCCTTCATCGACGCAAACGCCCGGTCGGTACCCGTCAGCGCCTGATCGATCTCGGCTTCACCGTGGGCGGCGCACAGGAACATGTTGTGGAAGGGATGAAAGTAGACCCCTTCGCCGATCGCCCGCGCGGTGAACGCGCGCACCTTCTCGAAGGCCGGGTCTTCGTCGAAGAGCACCATCGGCATCTGCGCGGGCCCGGTCTGTCGAAGCGCATAGCCGTGGGCCGTCGCCTGCTGATCGAGCCCCGCTCGCAGCCGCTCGCCCATCGCGACGATGCGGTCGAGCACGCCCTCCTCGCGGTGCACCTCGAAGGTCGCGAGCGACGCGGCCATCGCTACGGCGCCGTACCAGAACGAGCCCGTCATGTAGATTCGCTTCGTCGCCTCGCGATACGGCTCCCGCCCGAGAATCGCGGCGATCGCGTAGCCATTCGCGATCGACTTGCTCATCGCCGAGAGGTCGGGGATCACGCCCAGCGGATCCCAGCTGCCGCCATGGTGCATGCGAAGCCCGGCCCGGACGTCATCGAGGATCAGCGCAGCGCCCTTGTCGTCGCAGATGCGACGCAAGCCCTTGGCAAACGCCGGCTCGACGAGCTCCTGGTGGTCGAAGGCGTCGTGCTTGAAGGGCGAGACGAGGATGCCGGCGAGGTCGTCCCCGGCCTCGGCCACCGCACGCTCGACGCTCTCGAGGTCGTTGTACTCGTAGTAGAGCAGATGCGCGCGGTCGCCATCGACGACGCCCGCCGACGAGGGCGTGCACCAGGGCGCAGCTCCGTGATACGCATGCTCCGCGACGAGCACCTTGCGGCGCTCCGTCGCACTGCGAGCGATGGTGAGACAGCCCGTCGTGGCGTCGGTGCCGTTCTTGCCGAAGAGCGCCCAGTCGGCGCCCGTCACGCGATCGACCATCAGCTCGGCGAGCTCGACCATCCGCGCCGTGGGCCCGTTGAATGCGTCGCCGAGCGCGCGCTGCCGCGCCGCCGCTTCCTCGACCTTCGGATGCCCCATGCCGAGCAGGTTCGGGCCATACCCGCACATGAAGTCGATGTACTCGTTGTCGTCGGCGTCGTAGATCCGGCAGCCCTCACCCCGTGCGAAGAACTGCGGGTAGCCCTCGGGCATCATCGCTGCATGACCGTGCCCGTACATGCCGCCCGGAATCACGCGCAACGCTCGCTCGCGCAGCGCCCCGTCCTCTCTCATCTCGGTCAAGTCGATCCCTCTTGTTGTCGGGGGGAGTGGGAAGGGAGAACTCGCTGCGGCCCGTGCACCGGACGGCATCAAAGCGCATAGCGCGCGACCAGCTCATCGAAGGGAACGATGTTCGCGTCGGTTCCGAGCCCGGTGGCCACCGTCGCCGCCGTCGCTGCGCCGAAGTGTGCGGCACGTTCGGCATCCCAGCCACGCACGAGCGCTGCACCGAAGCCGGCACAGAACGCGTCGCCGCACCCGGTGGTATCGACCACCTCGACGGACCGGGCGGCAATCTTCGTCAGGGCGCCATCGGTCGCGAGCCATGCGCCTTCTCGGCCCGCCTTGAAGACGCAGCCGCCCACGCCGCGATCGCCGAACCAGGAGGCGACGTCAAGCGGCTCGTGCTGCCCCGACAGGGCGCGCGCCTCATCGAGGGTCGGCATGAACCAATCGAGGTGCTCCAGGATCGGCTCGAGCGCGGCCGCCGTCCCCGGGCCGGGTGAGATCAGATCACAGGTCACGATCGCATCGTCGGGCACAGCGTCGGCGAGGAGCGCAGCGAGGGGGGCCCCATCGAGCTTGGGGAGCGTCCCGATCCCGCCGACGTGCAGGCAGCGCGCCCCGCCCAACGTGCGGTCGACCGCTGCGTCGCGCTCGAGCAGCAGGCTGGCGCCGGGCGCATGAAAGGCCGGCCGCTCGCCGTCGCTGCGGATCGTGAGAATCGTGGCCGAGGTCCGCAGCGCGTCGACGTGCTGAATCGCCCCCAGATCGACCGCCCGATCCTCGAGCAGCTCGATGAGGATCCGGCCCAGATCGTCGCGCCCGACGGCGCCGACCAGCGCCGTCTCGAGGCCGAGGCCGGCCGCGACGATCGCCGGCCCGGCGGCCGTCCCAGCCGGCGTCAGGCGAATCTCGTCGACCAGCGTGACCTCACCCGTCGCCGGCACCGCGTCGATCGGCCGCCCCAGGACGTCGAGCAGTGTGAGTCCGAGCGCAACGTAATCGAAGGCCACGCGGGGGTCCCCTCTCGGCGCCAGGCCCGACTCGCGGTGGCGGCGGGCGTGCTCGCAGACTGCCATGCTAGCGCGACGTCGAGCACGATCGCGCCGCGCCGCGCGAGAACGCACGGTCGCCTCATCACGGCGAGGCCACGCGAAGACGCGCAACCGCCTCACCCCGATGCGGCGAGCGCGAGCGCACGGCCGCCTCATCGCGAAGAGATCGGCCGAGGAGGAGCCCGTCATGCCGCGCACTGCTCGCTGCATCTGCGATGCCGTCGAGATCGAAGTCGATACGGAGGCGGCGCTGCTGATCAACTGCCACTGCCGGTTCTGCCGAAAGGCCCATGGCGCGGCGTTCGTCACCACGACGCCGGTGCCCGATGCGGCCTTCGAGATTCGCCGGGGCGAAGACCAGGTCGCGCGCCACGTCGGACGCTACTTCTGTCGAGCTTGCGGGACCCGGCTCTTCAATCGCTCCGAAGAACACCCCGGCGTCACGATGCTGATCGTGACCACGCTCGACGACGAACCGACCGTCGCACCGGCCATGCACCTGAACCTCGAGTCGAAGGCGCCGTGGTACGAGATCTGCGACGAAGCGCCGCAGCACGCCGGTTTCGCGCCGGGCATGGAGCCGAAGCGGCGCGATTAGGCCGGGCCGGGGCGTCGGCGCGTCACTCCATGTCGCCCTCGTCGCCGTCCCACGCGGCCGAGGGCGCCTGGGACCCGCGCGGCGCGGACCGCCGCGGGGCGTCGCGACCGGCGGCGCCCTCGCCCCCGCCCTCGCCCTCGCGCGCGGCGTCGGCCGCCGTGACGCCGTCGGCCTGCCCGTGCGCCTCGCTCAAGCGCGCGAGACCGTCGACCGCGGCCGGGCGCACGCTCGCGATGTGCAGATCGCGCTGGGGGAACGGGATCGTGATGCCGGCGTCGGCGAGCGCGTGATCGACCGCGACCGCGATCTGACTTCGAATCTGCATGTAGCGCCCGGTCAAATCGGTCCAGCAGCGCAGCTCGAACTCGAGCGCGCTGTCTCCGAACGCCGTGAAGAGCGCCAGCGGCGCGGGGTCGACGAGCACGTGCTCGTGGCCCGAGGCGACCTGTTCGAGGATCGCGATGACCCGCTCGGGATCGGTGCCGTACGCCACGCCGATCGGCACTTCGATGCGGCGGCGATCGTCCGAGAGCGTCCAGTTCGTGACCTGCTCGCTCACGAGCTGTGCGTTCGGCACGATGACTTCGGCGCCCTGCCACGTTCGGACGGTGCTCGAACGGATCCCGATCCGCTGCACCTCGCCGAACACGCCCTCGAGCTCGATCGTATCGCCGACCTGAACGGGCTGCTCCGTCAGCAGAATGATCCCCGAGACGAAGTTGTTGACGACGGTCTGGAGACCGAAGCCGATGCCCACGCCGAACGCACCGGCCAGGATCGTGAAGCGATTCACGTCGATCCCGAGCGCAAAGATCGCCAGCATGAAGCCCGCAAAGAGGACCATGTAGCGGGTGAGCGTCGAGACGGCATAGGGCTGTCCCTTCGCCATCCGCACGCGGGTGTAGACCTCTTCGTCGAGCATGAACTCGATGAAGCGCGCGGCCAGGAACGTGAGCCGAACGATCACGATGAACTCGATGATCGATCCGACCGTGATCTGGATCGCGATCAGCGGGATCGCGAAATCCCAGATCGTGACGATCGCCTCCCAGACCGTGTCGACGATCTCGAGCCGCACGAGCAGCACCCACACGAAGAGGCCCACCGCGAGCCAGCGAACGATGCGCTCGACGTAGTGAGCGACCAGGAGTCGATGTCGCTGGGCCATCCCCGTCATCGCCAGCGGCCGGACGCGGAGCAGGAAGGCGACGAGGCCGTCGGTCGCGACGACCGATCCGTACAGCATCATGCCCGCGTAGCCTGCAGTGAGCAGCGTGCCCCCGAGCAGACGCGCGAGCGCGGTGTACCCCGCGATCTCGGCCAGGATCGCCGCCGGCGCCGCGAACACGGCGAGCCGAAGACCGAACGCCAGCCAGCGGAAGGGAGCCGAGCCACGCAGCGATGCGGGCACGTCCTTCAATCGAGCCGGGCGTCGCCACCACATCACGAGCGAGAGGAACACCGCCATCTCGGCGATGAAGACGAGCCTCGGCAGCCCCGGCAGCGGCGCCACTGCCTCGTTCAGCCGACCGATGAAGTAGAGCGCGAGCAGCACGTACAGCACCGGTCGCACCGGCGGCGGCACCAGACCGCGCAGGATGACCACGGCCGGGAGCAGCGCCGTCGCGCCGACGACGGGTGCAGCCAGAGGCGGGATCTCGCGGTAGCCCCACAGCCCGACGAACAGCGAGAGCAGGAACGCGAGGGCGATCGGATGCTCGAAGACGGCGTCCATGTGGTCGAGCGCCGGATCGTCGTCGGCATCGTCGACCTGGTCGTGGAATCGCCGGATGCGACGCCGGGCCGCGACCGTGAAGGCACAGAGCGCCAGCGTGCCGATGAAGTGCACGATCAGCCGCTCGCGATGCTGATCGGCGAAGCGGCTGAGCGCAGCGACTTCGCGACCCCAGTGGTCTTTCAGTCGGTCGCGAACTTCCTCGAAGGTCAGGATCTCGAAGAACGCGGGCTCCCACATCGGGATCCGATCTCGTTCGAACACGCGACCGACGAGTGTGCGCCGCACCTTCATCAACTGGCCGATGTCGGCGCGCGCCGCCTCGGAGAGACCCGCCACCTCACTCTGCAGCGACGAGACCTCACCCTGCCGCGCCTTCGCTGCGTCGAGGGCCGCATCGACCTGGGCCAGGACCGCCGAGATCTGCTTTTGCACCGAGGCTTCTTCGCCGGCCTCGGCCGCCGCCTCGGCGGTCAGCAGCCAGATCTCGCGCTTCTCCTCGAGCGAATCACGCATGCGCCCGATGTACGACGCACGCTCGCCGAGCTCGTCCTGCATCTCGTCGAGCTGCTCGAGCAGCGCCCGCCACTCCTGACGGATCTGATCGACCTCGACGAGGTTCGGGTCGCGGCTGAGCAGCTCGTTCGACACGGCTAGCAAGCGCTCGACGTCGGCCGCGCGCTCGGGGATCTCGGCCGTGACCGCCGCGATGGCCTCGGTCGGCTCCTGGGAAGCCAGGGCCTCGGCGATCTGCCGCTTCTGCTTCTCGCTCTCGACGCCGATCTGCTCGACGGCGATGGGCAGGATCTCGGGCTCGGAAGACGGCGCCGGGGACGGCGCGGCGGAGCCCCCGTTGGCCGGCGCCGCGTCTTGCGAAGACGCCGGCAGGGCGAAGAGGAACAGGCCCAAGGCCATGCAGAGCGCGCCCAGGCCGAGGCGCCGCACCCATCGAGATCGTCGAGTCATCACAAAGCGCATTCTAGCGGCGGCGCCGAGCTCGCCGCGCCTCCATCGGCCCCCGAACACCACCCGACCACGCCCCTGGTCGTTGCGACTCGATTCTCACGGGGCCTGTCCCGGAGCAACCCCAGCCGCCTCGACTGCGTCTTCAGGCAGCGCCCACGCGATGACATGGTCGCCGAGCGTCGTGCCCATGGTGGCGTGCCCGCCCGCCGCGATCACGAGCATCTGCAGCCCGCCGGGCTCGAGCCGGTACGTCATCGGCGTCGCCTGGGCGCCGGCAGGCAATCGTTCGCGCCAGACCTCCTCACCGGTCTCGACGTCGTAGCCGCGCAGGTAGTCGTCCATTGCGGCGCCGATGAACACCACCCCACCTGCGGTCACGATCGGCCCACCCATGCTCGGGAGCCCGACCTCGAGCCCGACGGGCAGCGGCGTCATGTCGCGGGTCGTTCCGAAGGGCCGCTCCCACACGACCTCACCCGCCTCGAGGTCGACGGCGAGAATCGATCCCCACGGCAGCGGCGAGCACGGCGCGCCGAAGGGCGACATGAGCACCTCACTCTTCGCCGCGAACGGCGCGCCCTCTTGCAGCCCGACGCCCTGGCGATCCTTCTTCGAGGGCGCCTCTTCGCGGGGGATCAATCGGATCGACTGACCGATCCGATTCTGCGTGACCACCAGCAGTCCGCGCTCGGGGTCCCACGCCCCACCGCCCCAATTGTTGCCACCCGCCGTGCCCGGGTACAGCACGCTGCCCGCGATACTCGGCGGCGTGAAGATGCCCTCGTTGCGCAGCGACGCGAGCCGCGCCCGGCAACCGGCCCGATCGAAGGGCGTGAAGCCGAACAGATCGTCGGCCGTCAGTGGCTCGGGATGCAGCGGCGGCGGATGCGTCGGAAAGGGCTGCGTCGGCGACGTCGTCTCACCGGGCACGTCGGTCTGGGGCACCGGACGTTCCTCGACCGCGAACAACGGCACGCCGGTCTCGCGATCGAGGACGAAGACGTGGCCCATCTTCGTGAGCTGCACCACCGCGGGTCGGCGGGTGCCGTCGACCGGAACGTCGATCAACATGGGCTGCGACGAAACGTCGTAGTCCCACAGATCGTGGTGCACGGTCTGAAAGTGCCAGACCACGTCGCCGCTGCGCGCGTCGAGCGCGACGACCGAGCTGCCGTAGTGATCGAAGCCCTGCCGCAAACCGCCGTAGAAGTCGGGGCTCGGGTTGCCGAACGGCAAGAAGACGAGCTCGCGCTCGACGTCGACCGAAGGCATCGACCAGACGTTGGGCGTGCCGCGGTGAAAGCTCGGCTCGCCCGCTTCACCCGCCGGCAGCGGCGGCGTTCCCGGCGGCACGGGGTCGAAGGCCCAGACGAGCGCCCCGGTCTGCACATCGAATGCGCGCACCACGCCGCCCGGTGGATCGACGCGCCGGTTGTCGGCGACCAGCGCCCCGGTGATGACGACGTCGCCCGCCACCGTCGGCGCCGACGTCATGTAGTACTCGCCCGGCAAAACGTCACCGAGCCCCGTCAACAGTGAGATTGCGCCGCCCTCACCGAAGTCGTCGCAGGCTGCACCGGTCTCGGCGTCGACGGCCACGAGGCGCGCGTCGATCGTTCCCATGAAGACGCGCGTGCGACAGCGTCGCGCGGCCGGCGCCGCCGCCCCCTCCCACAGGGCCACGCCGCGGCACGTCGCGGTCCAGCCGCTCTCGAACACCGGATCGGCGGAAAAGCGCCAGATCTCATCGCCGGTCGCCGCGTCGAGCGCGAGGATCCGATTGTCGGGCGTACAAAGGAAGAGGCGATCCCCGTGCAGGATCGGAGTCGTCTGCAGCGCGGTCTTGCCCTCGAGCGCGCCGTCGATCGTCGGACGACCGATGCGCGCGGTCCAGATCCGCTCGAGGCGGTGCACGTTGTCGGGTGTGACATCGTCGAGCGGCGAGTAGCGTCGGCCGCCGGGGTCACCGCCGACTGTTCTCCAGCCGGCCGGCGGCGCGAGCACGCCGCCGCGGGTCGCAGCGGCGGGCGGGCCGTCGCCGCAGGCGACCCAGAGCGAAGCGAGTGCGGCCACAAGCAGACCGCCTAAAAGGCCGAGCGAGCGCGCGCGGCGCGGAGGGCGGCGATCGACTCCGTGCATGCGAACAGGATAGTCGCCGGCCCGGTCGCCGCCCGCCCGACCGGATCGGCGCCGGCCCTACCGGATCGGCGCCGCGCACGTCGACGATTGACCGATCGCAAAGGAAGATGAACGCCCCGGCCGAGTCAGGGCACGCGCGCGAGGACCGGTGGATCCGCCGACGGGTTCGCCAGGTTCGACTCATCGCCCGCGTCGCGCGCCGCGCCCCGGTGGATCGCGTGCCGAAGCCACAGCCAGAAGTAGCGGGGGGAGCGCGTCGCCTGCAGCTGCGCCCAGCGGACGTCCGCCATCTGCGTCGGCGTCGCCTGCGCGAGTGCGCCGTCGAGCAGCCGCAGGGCCTGGGCGATCTGCCCGGTCTGCACGTAGAGCCGCGCGAGGTCGAGCACGACGTCGTGATCCCACGCGTGGATCTCACGCGCGAGCTCGAGCAGCGCGATCGCCTGGGCGCGCACGAATCGGGTCCTGAACTGGCGACGTCCTTCGAGCAGGGTCTCGAATGCCTCGCGGTCTCGGCCGAGTTTGCGCTCGAGCTCCGACGTCAGTCGCCAGCCTTCGAACTCGAAGGGCAGCACCCGGTTCGCTTCCCGAAACGCCGCCAGACAGGCCTCATGACGGCCGGCGCTCAGCAGCGACTTGCAGGCGCGCCGATAGAGAGACCAGGCCTCGAAGCCCTCGCCTTCTCGCGCGAGCAGCGGCGCCAGTCGGAGCAGAACATCGAGATCGCCCGGATCCTCGCAGAGCAGCTCGCGGAACATCCCGATCGCGCGTTGCACGCGCCCCTTCGAGCGGGCTCGATTCGCTTCGGTGAAGAGCTGTCTTCGGCGGTCTTCCTGTACCTGCATCCAATGACCCAACGCAGCTCCCTCACGACGATGACGCGCCCGAATCGACGCGGGTCTTCCCTCGGGCGTGCATCGACGCCGAACCCCACGCGCCGTGTGACGACCCACACGCCGCCCTCGCCCCGGGGTGCAACGAATTGCGCGGCCGCATCTTGTGTCGCCGTTCTGCGTTGACCGGCCTGCAGTCGTCGGCCAAGGTGTCCCGAGCCTCACCGATGCGGGAGCGATCGAAGCGATGCGCCGCGATCCGTCCGACCGTCCGAAGCCCGGCGTCGCTCTGCCGAGCGCCGACAACCGGGTGCCCGAGCTGACCGACCAGCCGGTGGTCGGCCACGTCTTGAGCCATGCCTTCGCGTGGCTGCTGCACGGACGCCCCGCCGGCGCTCGGCGGATCGGCAAGGCTGCGCCGGGCACGTTCCGGGTCTGGCTGCCGTGGCTGCTGCCCCCGCTCGTGCTGGCCATCGCGTGTGGCCTGTTGCTCGCGACTTCGACCCCGGGCGCCTTCGTCGGCGCACTGCTGTGGCTCGGTGTGCTGGTGCTCGGAGCGATCTCGGCCCTCGCGATCGCCATCGCGGCCGCCGTCGCGCGCACCCTGCCGCCGCCGCGTCGGCCGCAGTGCGAAGAAGACACCCTCCCGAACGGGGCGGCGCGGCCGAGCCGCCCGCCGGCCGAAGACGCACCGCTCTTCGAGTACGTGAAGGACGAGGTGTGGCTCGTCGAACGCCCGCTCACCTTCTATGGCGTCGAATTCGGGACGCGCATGACCGTGCTTCGGCTCAGCGACGGCGGGCTCCTGCTGCACTCTCCGGTCGCGCTCGACCCCGCGCTCGAGGCGTCGGTGCGGCAGCTCGGCGAGCCGCGATGCATCGTCGCGCCGAACCCTTTCCATCATCTCTGGGCGTCCCCATGGCGCGAGGCGTTCCCCGACGCGGCGCTGCTCGCCGGCCCGGGCCTGCTGGCGCGACGCCCCGATCTCGCACCGGCTCTCGAGTGGCCGGCCGAGCCCGAGCAGCTCGGCTTCGACGCGCACGACGTCGAGATCGCGCCCTTCGAGGGCCACCCGATGCACGGGGAGCTCGCCGTCTACCACCCCCGCTCGGCGACGCTCGTGCTCGCGGACATGCTCATCAATCTCGGGCATCCCGAGCAGGCACTGTCCCGATCCGCGCGGCTGCTGATGGATCTGGCGCAGATGAGTCAGCGCCCGACGCCGCCGACCGACTTCAAGCTCGGCGTCGATCGAGAAGCCCTGGCGCGATCCCTCGAGCCGATCCATGCGTGGAAGTTCGAACGCATCGTGCTCGCGCACGGCAAGCTCGTCGAGCGAGACGCGCGCGAGGTCTTTCGCGACGCCTTCGCATTCGTCATCTGAGCCGGTTCCGGCCTACGGCCAGTAC
This sequence comes from Myxococcota bacterium, assembly GCA_965250285.1. GTDB lineage: Bacteria > Myxococcota_A > UBA9160 > UBA9160 > UBA4427 > CAYYSY01. The sequence goes on along the minus strand of OZ252299.1, from coordinate 1,462,343 downwards.
AGGCGGCGCGCCTCCTGCTCGAGAGCATCTCGGTGGTCGGGATGGGCCGCCGCGATCAGCTGCTCGGCGCGCTCGCGCACGCTCTTGCCGAAGAGCCGTGCGATGCCGTGGTCGGTGACGATCGTGTCGGCGAACTCGCGCGGGATCGACACGATCTGACCCGCTTCGAAGCTCGGCACGATGCACGAGATCGTGCCGCCCTTGGCCGTCGACGGGATCACGGTCACGGCGCGCCCCTGCTTCGAGAGCGTTGCTCCCATATGGTACGCGAGCTGCCCGCCGGTTCCGCTGTAGACGTGGGGCCCCATGGCGTAGACGCCGATCTGCCCGGTGAGGTCGACCATCAGCGCCCCGTTCAATGTGAGCATGTGCTCGTGCCGCGCGATGACGACGGGATCATTGGTGTGCTCGTACGAGTGCAGCTCGTAGAACGGATTGCCGTCGATCGTGTCGAAATCTTCGAGGCTGTTCCCCATGCACGACGCGACGAAGCGACCCGGGTGCACTTCGCAGTGCCGGCTGGTGATGATGCCGCGCTCCGCGAGCGCCACCGTGCCGGGCACCGTCAGCTCGCTGAAGAACCCGAGGTCATTCGCGTCGTCGAACGCGCCGAGCAACGGCAGCGCGCCGGTGTGTGAGCCGAGGCCCAGCTGGATCGTGTCGCCGTCGCGCACGAGCGATTTGACGTTCGCGGCGATGCGGCGATCGACCTCGCCGAAGCTCGACCGGTCGGGATCGGGACTGCCGAGCCTCGGGCGGTCGCCCATCACGAAGGCGTCGATCTGCGACACGTGAATCGTCGTGTCGCCGCAGGTGCGCGGCGTCGTCGGCGAGATCTCGACGAGCACGCGGTCGGCCCGCGCCACGCTCGTGACCGCGTCCCAGCAGGCGTTGCCGATGCATACGAAGCCATGCTCGTCGGGCGGCGATACGACGAGGATCAGCACGTCGATCGGTCGCCCCTCGTCGGGACGATGATCGGTGGCCTTGTGCTGACTGACCATCGCGAAGGGGTGAAAGTCGATCAGACGCTCACCGAGCGCCGCGCGATTGTCGGGCGCCAGCGCGAACTGCACCTGGAGATCCCACGCCTTGGCCGCGTCCTCACGAAACCAGCCCATGTTCGGAATCACGACGCTGCGCACGGTCACGCGCTCGAGCTCGTCCTCGCGTGCGGCCAGGGCCGCCAGGATCTGCGGCGACTGATGGCTCGACGGCATCAGCACCAGATCACCCGATCGGACGAGACTGGCCGCTTCGGATGCATCGACGAGGCGGCTCTCGTAGTCGGCTTTCGGGTCGACGCGACGATCGAGCGGACGGGGCATGGGACTCTTCCTTTTGAGATGCCTCGGCGTGCGACTGCCACAGGCCCGCGGCGCGGGCCGAGTCGATCGGCACGGCGAAGGGGCACGATACCGGGCACACCAGCGCGCTGCCGGCATCGCTGACGCGCTGAGCCATCCGGGTCGGGCTCGGCCCGTTGCTCGCGCACCGCGCGGGTGCCAACGTTGCCGGGCTCGCGACCGAACCCGACCGGATGGAGAACATCATGCCCGACCCCGACAGCTTCGTGCTCTGCATCGCCGTGCCCCCGCTCGCCGAGCCCGAGCGACTCGAGGCCCTGCGGGCGCTCGACCCGCGACTCGAGCCGCTGGCGCTCCCGAGCGACACCGGGGGCGCGTTCCTGGTTGGCCCAGCCATTGAGCCCTACCCCGAACCGCCGCCCTGGGGCGAGGGCTGCGCTGCGGCGCGGCGCGAGATCCTCGCCCGAAGCGACGCACTGGTCGCGCTGCAGACGCCCGATGATCTGCCGCGGCGCATGCCGAACCTGCGCTGGGTGCAGAGCATCGGCGCCGGCGTCGAGCAGTTCGCAAAGGCCGGCGTCGCGGCCGACGGTGTGCGACTCACGAACGCGTCGGGCATCGGCGCCAAGAGCATCTCCGAGTTCGTGATCGCACGCATTCTGCAGGTCTGGAAGCGCTTCCCCGAGAGCGATGCGCTGCAGCGCGACGGGCTTTGGAAGCAGACCTACGGGCGCACCTTCTCGGGCTCGGTGGTCGGCATCGTCGGCCTCGGCCACATCGGCGTCGCGGTGGCCGAGCGCGCGCGCGCCCTCGGCGCGCGTGTGCTCGGCAGCAAGCGCTCCGCGAAGCCGGGGGATACTTCGCCCGCCACCGACGCGCTGTATCCCGCCACCGAGATGCACGCCATGCTGGGCGAGTGCGATGTCGTGGTCATCGCCGCGCCGGCCACGCCCGAGACGCGGCATCTGATCGATGCGAAGGCGCTCGCGGCCATCAAGCCCGGTGCGATGATCGTCAACGTCGCACGTGGCAGCCTCGTCGACGAGGCGGCGCTGCTCGCGGCCCTCGACGCCGGCCAGATCGAGTGGGCGGCCCTCGATGTCTTCGAGACCGAGCCCCTGCCACAGGAGAGCCGCTTCTGGACGCACCCCCGCGTTCTCTTGACGGCGCACTCGGCGCCCTCGGTCGATCGCTACATGGACGACGTGTTCGAGATCGTGCACGAGAACGTGGGGCGTTGGCTTCGCGGGGCGCCCTTCATCAACGAGCTCGACCCGCGCCAGCTGGGCTTCGGCGACGGCTAGTCGCGCCGCGCGACGCCCGGTTGCGGCGTTGCGCCCCCGCTCGAGGCCGCAGCGTCGACACGCACGCTGAACAGCATCGCGCCCCGGCCCGCTGGCGTCACCGCGTCGAAACGGGTCGCCCGCTCGCGAACGCGCTGCGTCCAGGCGCGACAGACTTCACCGCCGCCGGTCGTCACGAGCCAGACGTCCTGGTCGACCGGGATGGGGAAACGACCCTCCGCCATGCGATCGTGGGCATAGACGATGTCGTCGCGCTCGATCCACTCGGGCAGCGTCAATGCCTGCGGCGCGCTGCAGTAGCCCACGACCACCGTTCGTTGCGGCGCGCGCGCCATCTGCGCCAACAGCGGACGCAGATTCTCGGGCGCGTCCTGCGTCAGGAGCGCCTCGACCGTGGCCGCCGCGCTCGGGCCCACTGCGAGCGCGATCATCAGCGGGATCGCCTCGGCCCACGCGCCGCGACCGCGCCGCGCGAGGCTCTCCCCCGCCCACGCGACCCCCTCGAGCGTCACCAGCAGTAGAGAGAAGAAGGCAAACAGCGTGAGTCGGTTGGCGCAGAGCGGGTAGGAAAGGAGCAGGCCCGCCGCGAAGAGGCCCCCCACGGTCGCGGCCGCGGAGAGCGATCGGGTGCCCCACGCGGCGCGCTCCGCGACACCAGGGAGCGTCGACGCGACACCAGGGGGCGTCGCTGCAGCGCCAGGGGGCGTCGCCACAGCGCCAGGGGGCGTCGACGTGGCGCGGGCGTCCTCGAGGTCGGGGCCCGGTCCAACCCCCGGTCGCACCCGCTCGCCGATCACGCGCAGGGCCCCGGCGCCCGCCGCGACGAGCAAGCCGGTCGCGACTGCGGGGAGCACGGGCAGGCGACCGCCGAACGGGTTCTTGCCGACGAACCAGTCGACGAGCCAACGGCCGATCAGCGTGACGTCGGCGACCGGATCGCCGCTGGCGAGGCAACCGCGCGCGCCCCAGAAGTCGAAGGCGATGCGGTTCTCGAAGGCGTGGCGCAGATCGATGCCATAGCTGAGCGCCATGGCACCCGAGAGCCCCGCGGCGAGCCCCACCCAGGTCCCGGTCGGCGGTACGCCCTGGCGGCGGGCCGATCCGAGCCCGTAACCGACCCAGCGCCCGAGGAGCGCAATGCCGTAGCTGAGCGAGACGAGACAGGGCAGCACCTGCAAGGCGATGCGCCCGCGCCCCTCGCCGTCACGCCACATGCGATCGAGGGTCGAATCGGCGATCAGGAAGGGCAGCAGTGCGACGAGCACGTCGAGGCTGTACTGCTTGAACATCGCGCCATAGGCGAACCAATCGCCCGGCACGAGGGTGAGCAGGCACCCGAGGGCGATGAGCCCCGGGTTCGACCGAAAGCGCAGCCACAGCAGTCGGTGCCAGAGCACGACCCCGGCGACGAAGAACACGAACGGCAGCGTCCGCATCACGATCGTCTCGTAGCCCACGGCCAAGCGCAGCTGGTTGATCAGCCCCAGGTAGAGACGCGGAAATTGATGGCCGGTGTCGAGCGCGCCCATGAGCTCGCTGGGGCGCATCGAGATCACGTTGTACGCGATGGCGGCCTCGTCCCCCCAGAACGAAGCATCGGCGACGAGCCGCGCCCCCGACATCGCGATCATCGTGGCACTCGACAGGACGAGCATCGCCAACGAGAGCTGACCGCGGCGGTTCGTCATGCGCGCAGCATACACACGGGCCGCGCACGGTGGACGTCGCACGTGCGGGGACGGCCCCCACGTACGCTTCCGTTGGTCTGCCGCACCGCGTCGCGAACCATGCCGGACCGAGCTGGGGGTGAAGCTCCACGCACAAGCGCAGGCAGCCGCCCATGACCGTCGATGCTGCGCGTCGCCGATGGAGGGACGCGGCGTCCCGTGTTCAGCGACCACATCGCACGACTCGAGGTCACCCCGCCGGAGCGAGCCGACGCGCCCGCCTCGGGGTACGCGTCGCGCCGGGATGACCAACGAGCGTTCGAACCATGGCCAACGACATCGAACTGCGACGAAATCCACACGTGGTGCTCGACAGCACCTGACTCGATGGGTTAAAGCTAGCGGGCGCCCGAACGTCGAGTGGAGTCCCTGCAGCCACTCGAGCCCGGGCGTTTGGCTTGCGGCAAAGCCGACCGTCCAGAGCAGGCGATCACGATCCCGGGATGCGCGGGACATGAATCGCCGAGAGCACGCGCTCTCACGCCCTCCGGCCTCGCCGCCAGCAGACAGAATCGCGACCCGACCATGGACCCGGTCAGCGCCCGGCCGGTCGTGTCACTTCCATGGGGAGCAGGCCCCAGCTGCTCGCCTCGGCGTCCGGTTCGCCGTGGCTCGGTGCGTGCGAGACTCGATGCCGCTAACGTGCGCAGCCCACGTCCCCTCCCGATCTCCCGGAGAGCGCCCGATGAACCCCTGGCAGTCGGCTTTGCGCCTGCTGATCGCGACCCTCGTGCTCGCGATCGCGCTGCCTGTGTGGGCCCAAGACGAACCGGCCGGCGACAGCGCGGATGCGGAGAGCGAGAGCCAGCCGAAGCCGCGACGCAAGCGGCGAGAGCCGTCGGACTGGGGCGATTGGAGAAACTACGAACCCAGCGCGATCATCGGCATGGGCATCACGTGGGACAAGGCCAGCTCGAGCCTGAGTGGCCGCACGCGTGCGCTCAACAGCCCCTTTGCGACCTGCCCTGACCCGCCTCCTCCGGGCCTCTTCCCGTGCGTCGACTCTTCGGGGGAGTGGGACGGTATCTACGCGGGCGGCGCGCTCAACTTCGGCGGCCGACTGCGCATGCCCGAGTTCGACGTTCCGACAAAGCCCCGCCTGTTCATCAATGCGTCGCTCGTGCTGCAGCGTCAGGACAACAGCGCGCTCGCGAGCGATGGCGTACCGCGGGTCAACTGGCTCGGTGCCCAGGACTTCCTCGGCGCCCTGAACAGCGAGGACAAGTTCTTGCGGGTCGAACAGACCGTCGACCCCAAGACCACCCTCTTCGTGGGGATTGGTGCCGAGTTCCTGCTGCCGATCGACCTCTACGACATTCGCATCAACACCTCGGTGAACTACTTCCGATCGAAGGCCGGGATCGGTGCCGTCTACGACTTCGCCGACGGACCCACCCAAGACCAGGCGAACGGCCTCTGGTCGCCGCTGTTCGAGACGCAAGATCTCGTCAGCCACGGCATCGCACCGGGGATCGGTCTCGACGTCGATATCGGCGAGAACGAGTGGGTCAAGTTCGGCTTCTACACCGACGCCTACGTCGGCTTCGCCCTGTCCGACACGTCCGCCACTGCGACGTTGCTCAATGGCTTTGCGCCGGTCCAGCCCGGGCCGGACGAACGAATGGACTACTCCTACGATCGCGGCCTGAACATCAGCATCCTGATCGGCATTCGCCTGAGCCCCAACTATGACTGATTCGACGATGCCGACGCAGATCAACGAACCGGAGCGGATTGCAGCCGCGGTGCTTCCCGACCCGGCCGCGACGCCGCAGGGCCGGCGCGTTGCACACTGGATGAAGTGGCTCGCGTTGCTGCTCCTGATCGTTCCGATCGGCCTACTCGTGCCGACGACGAGCGCCGCGCAGGAAGACGACGAGGACGATCTCTTCGCCGAGTTCGACCGCGCCGAAGAAGGCGGCAGCGACGACGACGAAGAAGACGAAGAAGTCAGCGACGAAGAGGACGACTACAACTTCGACGACCCGACTTCGCTCGGCTACGGCGTCGAAGAGCTGGTCGTGACCGGCAAGGCCTCGGAGGCCACCGCACAGGCCATTCCAGACGCGATCACCGAGTTCGACCAGAGCGATCTCGACACGATGGGCATCGAAGAGGTCGCGTCGCTCTCTCTCAACACACCCTCTCTCCACGTCGGCAACTTTGGTTCGCAGCCGGTCATCACCCTGCGCGGTGTCGGCGCGGCCAACCTCACGACGGTGGGCACCCCGGGCGTCGGCTTCGAAGTCGACGGCATCCACCAGGGACGTCCGACGGCCGCCGCCGTGCGCATCTACGACGTCGAGAACGTGCGCGTCTATCGCGGTCCCCAGGGCATCAACGGCGGCTACAACACGAACGGCGGCCGCATCGCGGTCTCGTCCCAGCGCCCGACCGAGGATCTCGATTTCATGGGCGACGTCCAGTACGGCTCGTTCGACCAGATCCTGCTGCGCGGCGCCCTGAACGTGCCGATCCTGCCCGATGGTCTGCTGATGACCCGCTCGACCGTCACCTACGAGAACCGGGACGGCTATCAGGAGAACCGCACGTACGGTGTGCGTAACTTCGACGCTTCGGACGCGGACGATCTGATCACGCGCTTCCAGACGCGCAGCCTCTTCGCCGACGAGAGCATCGAGCTCAGACTGATCGGCGGCTACAACTACCAGAAGGGCATCGGCCCGTCGCGACACCTGCTCGGCGAGCGCCTCGATCGCACCGGCGCACTGCTGAACCCGAACATTCCCGAGGAGCTTCAGCGGCTCCTGATCCCCGGGTGCACCAATGAGAACCCCGGTTTCTGCAAGAGCGACGACCCGTTCGTGACCTACGCCGACGACATCGGCTTTCAGGACAATCGACAGGGCAGCGCGGTCGCGCACTTCAACTGGGATCTGCCGTTCTTCCAGAACAGCAGCTGGTTCAGCGACATGCGCATCGGCGTGATCGGCGGCTACGTGCGAACCGACCGCGAGAACCGCCTCGACGTCGACGGCACGAATACGCCGCACTCGTACTTCGGCTCGACGCTGGTCGCCGATCAGGGCTCGGTCGAGGCCTTCATCGAACGACCCGACGTCGAACGCTTCGATTTCAAGACCGGCGGCTTCTTCTTCGACGAGAACGTCGACGGCACGCAGTGCCTCGACACTCAGCAGGATTTGGCGCTGACGGATGCGTTCACCGACCAGAGCCTGCACAACCGCAGCCTCGCCTGGTACGGCAACCTCGGTTACCGCGTGCTCGACAACCTCAAGGTCAAGGGCGGCGTCCGCTACTCCAACGAGCAGAAGGAAGCCGACCAGCGAAACGTCCGATACACGAATGCCCCGCCCGGGGAGCGTCCGAGCGACCCGTCGATCCCGAACGACACCCCCTGCGGCGACTACTACCAGGAGCTGTTTGAGATCAGCGCCGCGAACCAGCAGAACTACATCGCCATCAACGACATTACGGGCTCGTTCGATCAGACCGGCAGTACGACCTTCAGCGCCTGGACCTACGAGGCGGGGGCCGACTGGGAGATCACCGACTCGAACTCGCTCGCCTTCGGCTTCACGACGGGGTACAAGCCCGGCGGTTTCACCCTGGGCGCGAACCCCGACAATCCGATCCAGAACACCCCGGACATCTACGAAGCCGAAGAGGTGACCCAGTACGAGCTCACCTCGAAGAACGCGCTCTGGGATGGCCGAATCTCGGCGAACCTGACGCTCTTCTGGACCGACTACGACCCGTTCCAGGTGTGCCAGATCATCGGCGTGCAGTTCGAGTGCGAGACCAATGGCTCGGCGCTGAGTCGTGGCGTCGAGCTCGAGGTCGTGGCGATGCCGGTCGATGGCCTGACCTTCAACGGGCACTTCAACTTCCTCGACGCCAAGGTGCGGAACCTGTTCCTCCGGGATCCCACCTTCTTCGATCCCGCCAACCCGATCACCGACGGCGCGGGCGGACCGCCCGAAGACCTGACGGGCAACACGCTCGAGAAGGCGCCCCGCTTCGCGGGCTCGTTCGGCGTTCAGTACGACTGGGATCTCGAGCGCTGGGGCACCTTCTCGCCCCGCGCGCAGATGCAGACGCAGAGCCGCACCTACTACCGTGTGTTCAACGAGGAACGCTTCAGCCAGGATCCGTTTGCCAAGCTCGACCTGTCGATCGACTGGACGAGCGAGGACGGCGTGTACATCGTGCGCGGCTTCGTGAACAACGTGACGGACGAGGACGTGATCAACTTCCTGTTCGTGTCGCCCGCCGGCATTGGCGCACCGGTACTGGGCTTCTACCTGCCCCCGCGCACCTGGGGCATCCGCGTCGGCATCACCACCCTGCCCGACTTCTTCTGATCCTCGCCGCGCGAGGTCGTCGCGCCGGCCGGTCGGCCCTGCGCGCGATGGCGAAGCGCGCCTCCCGCCCGACTCATGCCCACCCGCGCTGCGCACCACGTGCTGCGCCGGGGTCCGGCCATGCCTCGAGACCGCTCGACACGGCGCAGTGTGCGCGCGCATTGCCGGGGCGGGATTCGCCGAGCGGCGGATTCTGCACCGTCCTTGTGAATTGAGCCGATTACTGCGCAAGTCATCGAACTTGTTCAGGTTTCTGAGGCGCCCCTGCAGCGGAACGCTGCACGTCGGACGGACCGCGGCAGTTTGCGCCGGGCTTCGGTTTCTGCAGCAGATTCCCCACAAGAATCCAAGTGCTTGAAAATGCTTATGTTTTAGCGTCGCATAGCGCCTGCCCGACTGGCACAGCCCTTGCTATTCTGTGTCACCACGGAGCCACCCGCCGGGTCAGCGTGGTGGCGTCGGACAGGGACCCGGATGGGTCCGCCAGACACCGGACCGATTCGGGTCCACATCGAACCAGAACCACAGGAGAAGGAACGCGCCATGAAGCTTCGATTCACGCTGCTGCTCCTGGTCATGAGCAGCCTGATCGCGATGCCGGCCTTTGCCGCGAATCGCAACTACACCAATGGGGGCCAGATCCTCATCATCACGTCGCCGAGTGCCCAGTTCAACAACTGCTCGGTCTTCTACCCGGTCACGCCGCCCACCCCGGTCGGTGCGCAGGATCCGAAGAGCGGCTGCGAAGTCGGCATCTCGCCCTGGGAAGGCTCGGGCTCACAGCTCGTCGTCGACCCCGATCCGGGCGGCAGCTTCGGCACCGATCTGCCGATCATCACGACCTCGGTCACGCAGAGCAATCTGACGCAGGAGTTCTCCTGCGCCACGACCTCGAATGCGGCCACCAACGGCACCTTCGATCCGGTCCCCGGCTGCCGCGTGTTCATCGAGGCCGATACCTTCAATGACGCCGTCCTCACGGGCCTGCCGGTCGCCGCGACCAGCATCACGCCCGACGACACGGTCTTCAAGGATGGCTACGCCGTTCAGTTCCCGAACCTGAACAACGACCCCTACGGCGGTGAGTTCTTCCCGGGCGTCGTCGAGCAGGGTCAGGGCGTCTTCTGTGATGCCTGGTGCGACCCGGCGGCCAACGGTGGCTCGTGCACGGCCCAGGAAGACCAGCTGCTCGAAGGTGGCCTCCCCGGCGAGCTGCCCTACTGCACGCGCGTCCTCGGCTACCTCGAGGAGCAGTTTCAGCCGGCCGAGCGCGGCGGCACCGGTGGTGATGGCCTCCAGGCCTTCATCAACCCGCTGCCCGTCCCGGTCTGGCACTTCAGCTCGGACGGCAACCGCATCGCGGTGCCGGCTTCGACTGCCATCGGCGACTACCAGATCTTCAGCAACCTGATCTTCGGCGACGCCATCCGCGGCAACCTGACCGGGACCACGGTCTGGACCGACGGCGCCTTCAAGGTGCCGCTGGCCCCGCTCGCGGCCTTCGGTGCCCTTGGCGGCAGCCTCGCGTTCATGGGCTACTCGGTGCTGCGACGCCGCGAGTAGATCCAGAGACGCAACAAGCTCCAAGACAGGGCCGTCCAGCATGCGCTGGGCGGCCCTCTCTGTTTGGGCCACCGGGCACGGCGCAGAATGCCGCACTGGGGCGAATTCACCCGAAATCGCCAAGTGCTTGTTTTTGCTGGATTTTCTCCCCGCCTGCGTACGAGCAGATGGGATGCGAACGGTGAATCCGGGGCATTATGCTCCGTAGAGGCATCGCCCCGAACTTGTCACAGAAGGACCCAAATAGCCGATTTCATTGCGTTTTCAGGGCGCGACACAATCGCAACATGTGGCACGCGTCTTGCTCCTAGCGAGGCCATCGCGACACCTCGCGACCCTGCGAGTGCGTTGCACGCGTCGGCTCGGCAGAGCGGGCGTTGCCCGATGATGGAAACCGATGGAGAAGAAACACTCAATGAAGTTTCGTAATGCGCTGCTGCTCGTCGCCCTGAGCAGCCTGATCGCGATGCCGGCCTTCGCCGCGAATCGTGACTACACCAACGGCGGCCAGGTTCTGGTCATCACTTCGCCGAGCGCCCAGTTCGGCAACTGCTCGGTCTTCTACCCCGTCACGCCGCCCACCCCGGTCGGCGAGCAGGATCCGAAGACCGGCTGTGAAATCGGCATCTCGCCCTGGGAAGGCTCGGGCTCGCAGCTCGTCGTCGACCCCGATCCGGGCGGCAACTTCGGCACCGATCTGCCGATCATCACGACCTCGGTCACGAACAGCAACCTGACGCAGGAGTTCTCCTGCGCCACGACCTCGAATGCGGCCACCAACGGCACCTTCGATCCGGTCCCCGGCTGCCGCGTGTTCATCGAGGCCGACACCTTCAACGACGCCGTGCTCACCGGCCTGCCGGTCGCCGCGACCAGCATCACGCCCGACAGCTCGGTGTTCAAGAACGGCTACGCGGTTCAGTTCCCGAACCTGAACAACGACCCCTACGGCGGTGAGTTCTTCCCCGGCGTCATCGAGCCCGGCCAGGGCACGTTCTGCGACGCCTGGTGCGACCCGGCCGCCAACGGTGGCTCGTGCACGGCCCAGGAAGACCAGCTGCTCGAAGGTGGCCTGCCCGGCGAGCTGCCCTACTGCACGCGCGTCCTCGGCTACCTCGAAGAGGCGTGGACCCCGGCTGAGCGGGGCGGCACCGGTGGTGATGGCCTTCAGGCCTTCATCAACCCGCTGCCTGTCCCGGTCTGGCACTTCAGCTCGGACGGCAACCGCATCGCGGTGCCGGCTTCGAGCGCCATTGGCGACTACCAGATCTTCAGCAACCTGATCTTCGGCGACGCCATCCGCGGCAACCTGATCGGGACCACGGTCTGGACCGACGGCGCCTTCAAGGTGCCGCTGGCCCCGCTCGCGGCCTTCGGTGCCCTCGGCGGCAGCCTCGCGTTCATGGGCTTCTCGGTGCTGCGACGCCGCGAGTAGATCCAGAGACGCAACAAGCTCCAAGACAGGGCCGTCCAGCATGCGCTGGGCGGCCCTTTCTCTTTGGGCCCGGGCGACGCTCGCGCCTGAGCACGCTTCGAACCGATCGACTCAGGGCCGCGCCAACAGCCCACTCGAGGTGGCCGCGGCGATCCGGGTGGGGCACCGACACCGCGGAGCATCCTGCCCCATGGAGCAGATTGCCCCGAGTCTGAGAAACTCTTGAAAATTCGTGTGTTTGGCGCCGCCAGCGGGCTGCTGCGGGAGGTCTCCCGCACATCCGCTGTGACAAAATGCCTCGCGATTGAAACATCGCCCAACGCCTGGGTGCCCCCAAGTCCCCGCCCCGCCTCGTTAAATCGGTGCGCTTCACCTCGCACGCGTGGCACGGCGCTTGCTCTTCACGTGAGCTGTTCAGCGTTCGGACGCGCCGGTTCAGCGCGCCCGGGCCGTGTCGCAAAGCGCTGTCACGACGAGCGAAACGGGGAAGACCAAGCAACCGAATCTCGAGACAGGAGACCCTCTCGATGAAGCTTCGACTCTCACTGCTGCTCTTGATCGCCGCCAGCCTCGCGGCGGGACCGACGCTGGCAGCCGATCGCACCTACAACAACGGCGGGTCGATCCTGGTGATCACGTCGCCGAGCGCCGTCTTCAACAACTGCTCCGTGTTCTACCCGGTCACGCCGCCCACGCCGGTAGGAGACCAGGACCCGAAGACCGGCTGCGAGATCGGCACGTCGCCGTGGGAGGGGCCCGACTCCGAACTCGTGATCGATCCCGATCCCGGCGGCAACTTCGGCACCGACCTGCCCGTCCTCAAGGTCTCGATCACGCACAGCCTGCTCAGCCAGGAGTTCTCGTGCGCGACGACGTCGAATGCCGCCACCAACGGCACGTTCGACCCGATCGCCGGCTGCCGCGTCTTGATTCAGTCCGACACGTACAACGAGGCCGTCCTCTCGGGTCTCCCGGTCGTCGCACTCAGCATCACGCCCGACGAGACGGTGTTCAAGAATGGCTACGCCGTTCAGTTCCCGAATCTGAACAACGATCCCTACGGTGGCGAGTTCTTTCCGGGCGTGGTCGAGCCCGGTCAGGGCACGTACTGCGACGCCTGGTGCGACCCGGCGCTGAACGGCGGCTCGTGCACGACCCAGGAAGACCAGCTCCTCGAGGGCGGTCTGCCGGGCGAGGATCCCTACTGCACACGCGTCCTCGGCTACCTCGAAGAAGCCTGGACGCCGGCCGAACGGGGCGGCACGGGGGGCAGCGGCCTGCAGGCCTTCATCAATCCCTTGCCCGTCCCCCTCTTCCACTTCAGCTCGGACGGCAATCGCGTTGCCGTGCCCGCCTCGTCCGCGATCGGCGACTACCAGATCTTCAGCAACCTGATCTTCGGCGACGCGATCCGCGGCAACCTGGTCGGCTCGACGAGCTGGACCGACGGCGCATTCAAGGTGCCGCTCGCCCCGCTGGCCGCGCTCGGTGCCCTCGGCGGCAGCTTGGCCTTCATGGGGTACTCGGCGCTGCGACGCCGCGACTGACGCCTGAGGCGATCGCGTGGCGTGTGACGGGGCCGTCCGGCCGCAGCCGGGCGGCCCTTGTTCTTCTTCGGCAGCATGGCACTCCACGCGAGAGGGAGTCCGATGCACGCCGAAGAGACCCCGCCGTTTCGAGTGCGCCTCGCCGACTGGTCACGTGACCGCCGCGCCCTGCTCTCGGTGCGCGTGCCCGTCTTCGTCGACGAGCAGAACGTCCCGCCCGAGATCGAGGAGGACGACGCTGACCCGGACTGCACGCACGCCATCGCACTCGACCCGGACGACACCCCGGTCGGCACCGCTCGCCTCGACGCGGAGGGCCATATCGGCCGCGTCGCGGTGCACGCCGACTGGCGGCGCCGCGGTGTGGGGTCGGCGCTGATGCAGTTTCTCACCGACGCGGCGCGCGAGCGGGGACACCCGCGTATCGAAATCTCGGCACAGCTCCAGGCGCTGCCCTTCTACGAGGCCATCGGCTACGTCGCGGAGGGACCGGTCTATCTCGAGGCCGGAATCGAGCATCGCCGGATGCGACTCGAGCTCGCACCGGAAGCGTTGCCGGCGGATGCGCCCCCGCGACCGCGGGGGTAGTGTTCGGAACCCGCGACGGGCCTGAGCTCGGATGCCCTGTCGGGCACCGCATCCCACGACCGACGAGCGAGACCGGAGGCACCCGCATGCGACACATGATCGAGGGCTACCGGATCTACCCGGGCGAGCACTGTGGCAGCGCCTCGATGCGCGGCCTGCTCGAGCACTACTGCGGCCTCGAGCTGCCCGAGCCGGCCGTCTTCGGTCTGGGCGCCGGTCTCGGCGCGATGTTCATCGACTCCGATTTCATGGATCCGCCCAAGGCGATCTTCGGCCGCACCGCCACCCTCGAGGTCGACCTCGGTCGCAACCTCGGCCTCGACTACCGTGAGGCGACGGTCGACGACGACGACGACGCATGGCAGATCGCGCGCGACGAGGTGCTCGCAGGCCGGCCGACCATGCTGACCGGCGACATCCTCTACCTCGATTACCGCGAGTACAAGGTGCACTTTCCGTCGCACCGCTTCGTGCTGCTCGGCTTCGACGACGAGACCGAGAAGGCCTTCATCGCCGACCGCATCCGGGACGTGCCCGAGGCCTGCTCGTATGGCGCCCTGCGCACGAGTCGCAACCCGCCGGAGGGCATGTCGACGTACAACCTCTGGGGTCGCTTTCACGGCACCGAGCTCGGCTACGACCTGCCCGAGTCGGCGGCGCGGGCGCTCTCGATGTGTGCGGAGCAGATGCTCGGCCTGGCACCGGCCGAGCCGCCGCCCGGCCCCGACGACAAGCCGTCCTTTGCGAACGCGCCTGGCGTTCACGGCGGCATCGAAGCCATCGTCGCGTTCGCCGAAGACCTGCCGGGCTGGGGTGACCACCCGAAGTCCGCCTGGCTCGCCAGCTTCAACGCCCGCGCGATCGAGAAGTTTGGCAACGGCGGCGGCAACTTCAGGCGGCTCTACGCGGGCTTCCTCGAGTGGGCGCGCGCACTCGACGAGAAGCTCGTGCCCGAGACGGCCCCGGGGCTCGCCTGGGAGGCAGCCGACGGCTGGACCGCGATCTCGGCCGAGCTCGCCCAGGTGAGCGAAGAGGGCGCGCCCGACGGCGTCTGGGACCGGGCTTCGAAGATCGCGAGCCGCGTGGCCGGCATCGAACGCAGACTCTTCGAGCAGATCGCCGATCACGCGCCCGCCACGGCCTCGTAGCCCGACCCGCCCGCCCAGGACCCGACCTTATCGCCACTGCGCCCACGACCGACCTGCCCCCCTCGAACGCCCGCTCCGGCGGCGACGTCGGGCTCGGCACGGTCGTCGCGTACGCGATGCCGACCTTTGGCGTCGGGCTGATGTTCCTGCTCGTGTCGCTGTACATGATGAAGTTCGCGACCGACGCGCTGCTTCTGTCACCGGCGGCGATGGGGACGATCTTCTTCATTTCGCGCGTCTGGGATGCGATCTCCGACCCCGTGGCGGGCTTCTTGAGCGACCGGACGACGTCCCCCCTCGGCCGACGTCGACCGTGGCTGCTCGCCGCGGCGCCGCTCGTCGCGCTCGCGTTCTTCTTGATGTGGAGCCCGCCGTCGGATCTCTCGGCGTCGGCGACGACCCTCTGGATGGCGGTGGCCGTGATCGGGTTCTACACCGCGATGACGGTCTTCATCGTCCCGCACCAGTCGCTCGGCGCCGAGCTGACGAGCGACTACCACGGGCGCTCCCGGGTCTTCGCCTGGCGCCACATCATCTGGAGCCTGGGTTCGATCGTCGCCGTCGTGTTGATGCAGCTGATGATCAACGCCGCATCGCCGCGCGCCGCAGCGCACACGATGGCGATCGCCGTCGCGGCCTGCACCGGGCTGCTGATCCTCTGGGCAGTCGTGCGGCTTCGTGAGCGATCCGAGTACCAGGGGCGCGGGGCTTCGAACCCGCTCTCGGCCTACGGCGACGTCTGGCGCAATCGGCACGCGCGGCTCCTACTGGCGGTGTTCCTGATCGAGAGCCTGGGCGGCGCGACCATCGCGATCCTGACACCCTACGTGGCCGAGTACATCGTCGGCCGCCCCGACCTGACCGCCGTGTTCATCGCGTTCTACATGGCGCCCAACGTCCTCTCGACGCCGATCTGGCCGCCGCTCGCGCGCCGGTTCGGCAAGAAGAACCTCTGGCTGGCTTCGATGGTCGTGACCGGGCTGGCGTTCGGCGGCATGTTCTTCATCAGCGAGGGCGCGATCGTGCTGATCAGCGTACTCGCCGCGATCGCGGGCACCGCAAACGGCTGCGGGTCGATCATGAGTCCGTCGATCCAGTCGGACATCATCGACTACGACGAGTTCGAGACCGGGCAGCGCAAGGAAGGCTCGTACTTCGCTGCCTGGAACTTCACGTTCAAGAGCGCGACCGGCGTCACGCTCATGCTGACGGGTCTGGTGCTCGAGTGGTCCGGCTTCACGCCCAACGTCGAGCAGACGCCGCTCGCGCGCAGCTCGATCCTCGGCCTCTATTCGCTGTTCCCGTTCGTCTGCTACGGGATCGGCGCCCTGCTCTTCGCGCGCTTCTCGCTCGACGAAGCCGAGCACCAGCGCATCCAGGCCGCGCTCGACCTTCGAGCGAGTGCGCAGGACGAGTCGACGCCGACCTAGATCAGAGCCGAAGCTCGAAGTATTGATCGCCGCCAACGACGTGGGTCGGCACGAAACCGAGGGTCTTCCAGAAGGCGACGACGCCACGCCAGCTGGCCGTCGTCTCGAGGACCGCGCGTTCGAAGCCCAGACGACGCGCCTCGTCGAGTAGACGCCGCACGATCGCTTCGCCGATCCCCTCCCCACGGCGGGCCGCCGCCACCGACACGCGGTGGATCTGTACGCTGCTCGCGTCGTGCGGCCGGAATCCGCCGGTCCCGATGAGCGCGTCACCGCAGCGGGCGACCACGAAGCATCCGTCGGCATAGCTCGCCGAGATGTCGTCGAGATCGGGGTTCAGCCTCTCGTCGATCTGCCCCCAGTGCTCGCCGAGGCCCTGCAACACGAGCGCGCGCGCCGCCGCCTGGTCTTCGCGCGCGAAGGCCTCGATGCGGAGGGCGGGCACGTCGTGCAGCCGGGCTGGCGCCGCAGCTACTCGGGGCGGATCCGGTAGCGCACCGGGCAGTGCTTCAAGCCCACGACGAAGCTCGCTCGGATCCAGTCGGGCTCGCCGACCATCTCCCAATGCTCGACGCGCCGGGCCAGCTGATTCACGATGGCCGCCATGCTGCGCCGCGCGAAGTGCGCGCCCATGCAGAAGTGCTCGCCGTAGCCGAAGGCGATGTGGCGGTTCGGGCGCCGGCTTACGTCGAACGTGTACGGGTTCTCGAACACCGCCTCGTCCCGGTTGGCGGACGCATAGAACATGACGAGCACGTCGTCCTTCTTCAGGCGCTGGCCGGCGACCTCGGTGTCCTCGGCGACGGTCCGCTTCATGTAGTTCACGGGTGACGCCCACCGGATCATCTCTTCGACGGCGTCGGGCACCTTCGAGGGGTCGGCCTGGATCTTCGCGAACTCGGCCGGGTTCTCGATGAGCTGCCAGAAGCCGCCGCCGAGCGAGTTCTTGGTCGTGTCGTGCCCCGCATTGAAGACGATCAGGTAGTAGCCGAGTGTCTCCATCGGCCCCATCGCTTCGCCATGGATCTGCGCGTTCGCGATGATGCTCGCCAGGTCGCCGGTCGGGTTCGCGCGGCGATCCTGCACGATCGGCAGAAAGAGCTCCATGAAGCGCTGGCCGAGCTCGGCGAAGTCTTCGCTGGTGTTCTTGCCGCCGCCGAGTTCTTCGTCGTCGGGCGCGAAGAGTCGATTCGAGAGCTCGAGGATGTCGCGCTCCTGCTCGACCGGAACACCGATCGCACGACACAGCACGCGCAGCGGATGGCTGACGGCGATCCCCATCGCGAGGTCGGTCTCTTGCTCACTGCCGTCCTTCGCGAGATCGTCGACCAGCTGCTTGGCGCTCTCCTCGATTGCCGCCTCCATGCTCTGCAGGGCTCGCGGCGTGAACCAGGGGCTCGCCACCTTGCGTAGATCCCGGTGCTCGGGCGGGTCGGTGTTGATGACGACCTTCATCGCGCCGATGCCCGAGTCGCGGTCGATCTCACGGTCGGTGGGCAGCAGGGTGATGCCGGGCTCCGAGAGGAAGAGCTCGGGCGTCTTCGAGATGGTCTTGATCTCCTCCTGACGCGTGATCGCGTAGAAGGGCTCGACGTTCTCGACTTCGCAATAGTGCACCGGCGACTCAGCGCGCAGGCGATCCCAGTGCGCGTAGGGCGGGCCATGCTCGGCGTAGTAGTCGGGGTGGACGAGTTCGTAGCCGGTGGTGAGCGGCTTGGACGACATGGGCTGCACTCCTCTCAGGCGCGGATCCGACGGCGCTCGGCTGGCCAGATTACCGCGTCGACGGACGGGTCGCGCCTGCCCCGGAGATCTGGACAGGCCCTGGGCTCATCGGCCAGCGGCGGCCAGCGCCTGAGCGACCACCTGAGCTACCAGATGACGTCGTCGAAATCCTCGGGCACCTCGCCCGGGACGAGTTCGTGCGCGCATGCCTCCTCGGGCGACGACGCCGCGACGGATACCCACGAGTTCGCGAAGTCGATGAGCTGCCGCAGCCGACCGACCTTGCGTCGGTCGAAGCAGAACGACAGGCGCGGGAGCCCCGGCACCTCGTGTCGTTCGGGCGGCGCGGCCTCGATGACCTCGATCGATCCTTCCTTCACGACGTCGGCGAAGCGGTCGTTCAGCTCGGCGAGCTGCGCCTCGTCGGGGGCCTGCCAGACCCGCATCAGGATGCGGTCGCGCACGAATCGGCTCGAGTGATAGTTGCTGTAGAAGTTCATCACCGTGTGCACGGCGTCGTCGACATCGTCGGTGACATCGAAGAGCGCGAGATCGTCTTCGGAGATCAGATGCCGGGCTGCGAGGTGCTCGACGACGTACTGCTCCCAGTCGCGCCAGTAGCTGCCGCCCGGCTCGTCGAGACAGACGACGGGCACGATCTCGGCCTTGCCCGTCTGGATGAGCGTGAGGGTCTCGAACCCCTCGTCGTGGGTCCCGAAGCCGCCGGGCATCAACGCGATCGCATGAGACGGCTTGACGAACATGACCTTGCGCGTGAAGAAGTAGCGGAAGTTGATGAGCTTCTCGTCGCCGCGGATCGTCTCGTTCGCCTGCTGCTCGAAGGGCAGCCGGATGTTCAGACCGAACGAGTCGTCGCGCCCGGCCCCCTCCTGCGCCGCGCCCATGATCCCGTCGCCGGCGCCGGTGATCACCATCCACCCGGCCCGGGTGATGCGCTCCGAAAAGGCGACGGCCTGCCGGTACGCCGGATGCTCGGGCGCGGTCCGCGCGCTGCCGAACACGGCGACCTTGCGGCGATGCTCATACGGAGCGAACACGCGCAGCGCATGCCGCAGCTCCTTGAGCGACGCATTCAGCAGGCGCACGTCGCCGTCGGGCGTCTGATCCCCGGCCAGGCGCAGCGCAGTGACGATCATCTGTCGAATCTGTTCGGCCGCCGGGGATTCGAGATCGAGGCCGTCGACTTCGGCCGAGCGCGCGAGCAGCGCGTCGATGATCTCGGACGATTGTTCGTCGGGCGTATCGAATCGACGGCGGCGCGCCCCGGGCATGAGGCGAACCTAGCAGCGACCCGTCGATTCGGCAGCGATCCGTCGACGTGACTGCGACCGGGCCGTTTCGCGAGCGCCGTCCCTCCGCCTATGCTTGACGCTCCAAGGAGGATCGCCGTGGAGATCGCAGGCAAGATCGCATGGGTCACGGGCGCCGCGAGCGGCATCGGTCAGGCGACCGCGGTCACCCTCGCCGAAGCCGGCGCCGCCGGGGTGGCGGTGTCGGACGTGCGCGGCGACGCCCTCGCCGACACGGTCGGACGCGTCGAGAAGGCGGGCGCGCAAGCCCTGCCCCTCGAAGCCGACGCGTCGTCGGTCGACGATACCCGGCGCTGCCTCGAGGCGATCGAGGCGCGCTTCGGCCGCCTCGACGTGCTCCACGCGAACGCGGGCATGGGCGAGGCCGAGGCCGGCTGGCCCGACGTCGCACCCGAGCGCGCCGCCGCGATCGTCGCCGTCAATCTCGGCGGCGTCGTGATCGGGACGCGGCTCGCGCTCGACCTGCTGCAGCGCGATGGAGGCGGCGTCGTGGTGGCGACCTCGTCCGGCGCGGGCCAGATGCCGGTGCCGCACCAGGCCGTCTACGCGGCGACCAAGGCCGGCGTGATCCACTTCGCCGCATCGTGCGTGCCCCTGGCCGAGAGCCACGGCGTACGCGTCAACTGCGTCTGCCCCGGCCTCACCGACACGCCGATGATGTACGAAGCGGGTGGCGGCGAGATCGCCGACTGGCTCCAGCCCGTCATCGACGCCAGCGGGCTGCTTCAGCCCTCCGACATCGCGAAGGTCGTGCTCGACGTGATCCGAGACGACAGCCTCGTCGGCCAGGCGGTGCCGGCGATGGAGCCCGCCTGACGCCCCGATCGGGCTTCTCCGGCGATGTGAAGCCCGGTGGACCCATCCAGTTGGCCGTGCCGGCGATGGAGCCCCGTGGACCGTCGGCCTAGCCCCGACCGAGGTAGGGCTGGGTCACGGGCAGGATGATCGTCGACAGCACGTTCACGGCATCGTCCATCGTGACGATCGCGAGCGCCGCGCGGCCCATGTCTTCGAGCGGGATGAGCCCTTCGGCCTCGGCCACCTGCCGCATGCCTTGCCAGATGTCGGTATCGACGTTGCCGGGATGCAGGGCGCTCACGGCGATCCCGTGCTCGCGCGCGTCGAGCGCCATCGAGCGTGTGAGGCCGTCGAGGCCGAACTTGCTCGTGGTGTAGGCGGCCGCGTGCGGGCGCGACTTCTGCCCCGAGATGCTGCCGATGTTCAGGATGCGTCCCGACTGTCGCGGAATCATGCGCTGCAGCGCGTGCTTCGAGCACAGGAAGACGCCGGTCAGGTTGACCGAGATGACCTCGTTCCAACGCTCGACCTCGAGCTCGTGGGTGGGGCCCGGCGCAGCCAGACCCGAGTTGTTCACGAGGATGTCGACCGGCCCGTGGTCGGCATCGACACGGTCGAAGAGCGCCTCGATCTGCGACTCCTCCTTCACGTCGCACTGCACGGGATGCACCGCCGGGCCGATCTCCTTGGCCGCCGACTCGAGCCGCTCGAGGTTGCGAGCCGCGATCACCACCTTCGCGCCCTCATCGGCGAACGCCTGGGTGATCGCCTTGCCGATCCCGCTGCCGCCGCCCGTCACTACCGCCACCTTGCCGTCGAGCTTGCCCATGTGCTGCGCTCCTTGCCCGAAGCCGTCGCGAGGCCCCGAAGCCGTCGTCGTGAGGTCCTGCCCGCGCGCGCGGGAGAGCGCGGAGCGTGCCGCAGACGCGCCGCGTCTGCCGCCCTGGCTGCAGCGTCGCGCGGATCGCGGCGATGACGCGTCGCTTCATTGCAGCACGTGGACCGAAGCCGCAGACTCCGGTCCTGCGCCCCTCGGAGCCCCCTGGGACCGATCCCCTGCGCGCCCCACCGAGGTCTCGACATGAGCGAGTCCGCCGAGGTGTCTCTCGCCGCCCAGTCCGACGAGGAGCGCGCCGACCGCACGTCGGTTGCCTCCGTGTTGGGCTTCGTCGGTCGCTACTGGGCGACCGTGCCCTGGCGCTGTGCCGGCATGGCCGTCGGTGTCGCCACGGGTGTCCTCCTCGAGGTCCAGGTGCCGCGGCTCTCGGCCGAGCTCGTGACGGCCGTCGAGGCGCATCTGCTCGACCAGGCCCCCATCGACGCCGCCTGGCGCGCGGCGCTCTGGCTGCTCGGCCTCTTCGCCGTCGTGTCGGTCGTCAAGCAGCTCTACCTGCGCAACTGGATGTACCTCGCGTCGCAGGTGATGCGGAACATGCTCGGCGACGGCTTCCGACAGGTCCAGCGCTTCAGCCTCGACTGGCACACGAATCGCTTCGCCGGCTCGACCCAGCGCAAGATCACACGCGGCGTCTGGGCGTACGACACGCTCGCCGACACCATGGTCGTCGACCTCGGGCCCACCCTCGCGCTGCTCGCCGGCTTCACCGTCGCCATGTCGCTCCGCGACCCCGCACTCGGCATCTACTTCGGAACGTCGGTGGGCGCCTTCGTGACGATCAGCGCGTGGCTGTCTTTCACCTACGTCGCCCCCGCGAATCAGGTTTCGAACGATGCCGACACCGCGGTGGGCGGCGCCCTCGCCGACGCCATCACCTGCAATGGCGTGGTCAAGTCTTTCGGGGCCGAAGACCGCGAGGACGCGCGCTTTGCCGAAGTGAGCCAGCGCTGGCGCCTGCGCGCGCGGCGCTCTTGGCTGCGCAGCATGAACGCGGGCGCGGTCCAGTCGGTGCTACTGCTCGCGCTCCTCGGCGGGCTGCTGGCCCTCGTCCTCACCCGCGCCACCGGGTTTCGTGCGCAGGTCGAAGGGGCCGTCTACGTGATCGCGACCTACCTGATGGTGCACGGCCTGCTGCGCAACGTGGGCTGGCAGCTGCGGAATGCGCAGCGCGCCATCAACGAGCTCGATGATCTGGTCGAGATCATGCAGACACCCGAGCAGGTCTCGGATGCGGCCGGCGCCCGAGCCTTCCGCCCCGGCGCCGGTCACGTCCGCTTCGAGCGGGTCGACTTCGGCTACCGAAACCAGCCCGATGCAATCTTCCAGGGCCTCGACGTCGACATCGCGCCGGGTGAGCGAATCGCGCTCGTCGGTGAGTCGGGATCGGGCAAGAGCACGTTCGTCAAGCTGCTGCAGCGCCTCTACGACGTCGACGGGGGGCGTGTCGTGATCGATGGCCAGGACGTGACGTCGGTCAATCAATCGAGCTTGCGCCAGGCGATCTCGGTGGTCCCCCAGGAGCCGATCCTCTTCCATCGATCGCTCGCCGAGAACATCGGCTACGCGCGGCCGGGCGCGACCCTCGACGAGATCATCGACGCGGCCACCAAGGCCCACGCGCACGCGTTCATCGACCGACTCGCTCAGGGCTACGACACCCTCGTCGGGGAGCGCGGCATCAGGCTCTCGGGCGGGGAGCGGCAGCGCGTCGCGATCGCGCGCGCGCTGCTCGCCGATGCGCCGATCCTCGTGCTCGACGAGGCGACCTCGAGCCTCGATTCGCTGACCGAGCAGCTGATCCAGGACGCCCTCGCGAAGCTGCTCGAGGGGCGCACGGCCGTGATCATCGCGCATCGCCTGTCGACGATCCGACGCGTCGACCGAATCCTCGTCTTCGACGCGGGACGCATCGTCGAGTCGGGCACGCACGCCGACCTCATGACCCACGAAGAGGGGCCCTATCGTCGCATGGTCGAGATGCAGGCGTTCGGTGTCGACTGAGAACGGCCGCGCGCGGCGCCGTCAGTCGAAGATGCCGTACATCACGCTGGCCTGAACGCCGAAGACGTTCGCCGACCGTCCGTCGCGCACCTCTTTGCGACCGTACATTCCTTCGACGCCGACCGTCAGACGGCGAAAGATGCGGCGGATCACATTGGCCGTGGCGTAGTGACTCTCGTGAAACGCGTTCGGCGCCTGGCCGCTGGTGTTCTCGAGGTTCACATAGCCGTAGCTGATCGTGGAACGCCAGCGCTTCGTCCAGTGGTAGGTGACCGCACCCATCGCGCTCCAGTACTCGAGCGTCTCGAGCTGCCCATTCGCCCGGAAGGCGGCGTCTGAGCCCAGGAAGCTCGTGTCGTTGCCCATGCTGCCGATGCCGTCGCCGTACACGAACCAGTACTGCATCGTCGCGCGCTCGACGGGATGCAGCACACCCGAGACATTCACGCCCCACCCGAATTCGTCCTGGCTCGGGTTGACGTCGCCATCGACGCCGACCGAACGAAAGATGGCCGCTGTCTCGGTGTGCCCCAGGTCGCCGTACGTCCAGCGCAGATTGAGGCCGCCATCGGGCGAACGTGCCCGTGCGGATGCGTTCGGGTCGCCGCTCGTGTCGATCGCGAGATTCGGATCTTCGATGCCGAAGGTCAGCTCGAGCCCATCACGCAGCTCCCACAGGTAGTGGACGAGCGCACGTCGCGCGAAGATCACCGAGTTGGGGCCTTCGTAGTCGACGGTATCGGGCCACGCGTCGGGGTTTTCGAAGAGGCCGAACGTGAAGCCCCCCACGAGTCCGCGATACTGCGCATAGAGGTGCTGCAGCCGGTAGCGCATCTGCTTCTGGTCGTCGCCGAAGAAGTCGTTCTGGTAGAAGAGTCTGAAGTTGCCCGGCAGCGACGGCGCCCGAAAATCGATCCGAACCTGGCTGCCGTTGGCGCTGCCATTGAACCGCCACGCATCCGAGAAGCCGGTGTCGCCCTCGACCCGAAACTGCGAGGGCACGAAGCGGAACGGCGTGCCCGTGGCCGCCGACTTCGACATCATGTCGACCCGCGGCCGCAGATTGATCTTCATCAGCATCACGGTACTCGGGATCTCGATGAAGCCTCGAAAGGCCGGATCGAGCACGTAGTCGGCCGGACGCGCGGCGGGGCCCTGCCGATCGTTCATCGAGTTGCGATACTCGACCCGCACGCGGCGAACGGCGTATTCCTCGCGCAGCTCGGCTTCGGCCTGGTCGAGCGGCGAAGGCACGTCGCAGTCGTCGCCGTCACAGCCGACGGTCTCGTCCGAACCGACTGCAGCGGGCCCATCGCTCGCGGCTTCGTTGGGTGCGTCGTTGGGTGCGTCGATGGGCGCATCGACGACATCGTCCTCGCGCTGAGCCGCGGCGTCGAGCGGCCCGGCAATCATGAGACCGCCCACGAGCAGTAAAGCGGCGATCCTCCGCGTCCCGCACTTGATCATCGTCCCCCCCGAACCCGAGGCCACTCGCACGACCCGCCGCTGCTCACGACTCGTCGCCATTGGCCCCGAAGACCCCGGCGCCGAGCTCGCCGGCGATGTACCGGATCGCGCGTTGCGCCCGCACGCTGTTGCCCGCCGCGTTCAACCGCGGTGAGAACGCGGCGATCGCCAGCCGGCCCGGCACGACGGCCACCACGCCGCCGCCGACCCCCGTCTTGGCCGGCAGGCCCGTCTGCGCCGACCACAGGCCCGACTCGTCGTAGAAACCGGCCGTGAGCATGATCGACAGCAGCTCGGGCACGCTCGACGCATCGAGCATGCGCCGGCCCGACTTCGGGTTCACGCCCTCGTTGGCGAGCGTCGCGCCCATCCACCCCAGGTCGACCGTATTCACACCCACCGAGCTCTGCTTCGTGTAGACGCGCAGCGCCTCTTCGGGCTGGGCGTAGAGGCGACCGTAGTTGTAGAGCAGATTCGCGATGGCGCGGTTGCTCCACGAGGTCTCGTACTCGGATTGGTACACCTCCTCGAGGAGAGGCAGCTCGGCGTCGGCGGCGAAACCGCGGAGATTGTCGAGCACCAGGTTCCAGCGCTCGTCTTCGCTGTCGGCCTTCACGAGGCTCACGGCAGCGATGGCCCCGGCGTTCACCATCGGGTTCACCGACCGAGCGTCGTAGAGCTCGAGCGCGAGCTTGGAGTTGAAGGGCAACCCGGTCGGCTCGACGCCGATCTTCTCGATCACGGCCTCGGGACCGCCCTGCTGCTGCATGACGAGCGCGGCGGTGAAGGGCTTCGCAACCGACTGGATCGAGTATCGGTACTCGGCGTCGCCCGCTTGCAGCACCGTACCCGCCCGGGTCACGATGACGACCGCGAAGAGATCGGAAGGGATCGTGGCCAGGATCGGGATGTAGTCGGCGTTCTGGCCTTCGTCGTCGCTCTCGAACCGGGCATGGGCCGCGTCGACGAGGGCCTGCAGAGCGACCAGGTCTTCGACTTCGGTCGCCTGGGTCGTGTCGGGGGTGGCCGACTGGGCGAGCGCCGCCTCGGCCTGGGGCGTCTCGGACGAGGACGACCCACCAAGGCCGAGCTGCGCACACGAGACCGAGAGCATCAGCGCGAGGCCGACCCCCAGTCGCGAAACGATCGAGTGGCTCAGCCAAGCTTTCATGGTGTGTTGCGCTCCTCGCCCAGTTCGATGTCGATGAAAAGAACCATGCGACATCGTCTGGCGCTGCGCAGCCCCGTCGAAGCGCTCGAAACACACCGGCCGCTCCCAGACCATGCGCGCTACGCTCCAGCGATCGCGATCGCAGGCGTAGGGATTCG
Organism: Myxococcota bacterium; assembly: GCA_965250285.1. Classification (GTDB taxonomy): domain Bacteria; phylum Myxococcota_A; class UBA9160; order UBA9160; family UBA4427; genus CAYYSY01. Next base: position 1,436,399 of record OZ252299.1, on the reverse strand, counting down.
GCATCGCCGATCTCGATCCGGGGGGACGCCATGACGTTCAGCTTCGATGCGACGCAAACCCTCGCACTCGCGATCGCCGTGCTCTTCGTCGGCAGCGCCGTCATCCGTCGCGTGCGCGTCTTGCGCGAGAACGACATCCCGATCCCCGTGGTGGGCGGCATCATCCTCGCTCTCGCCGGGACCGCCCTGCACGCGGGCATGGGCGTCGAGCTGGCCTTCGACGACGCACTGCGTGGGCCGCTGATGCTCGCCTTCTTCACGACGATCGGCCTCGGCGCCGACCTGCGCCAGCTGCGCGATGGGGGGCCGCAACTCGCGGTGTTCGGCGCGATCTGCGTCGCCTACCTCGTCGTTCAGAACACCATCGGTGTGCTGGCGGCTCGGGGGATGGATCTGCATCCCCTCGTCGGCCTGCTGGGCTCATCGATCACACTCTCGGGTGGGCACGGCACCGGCGCCGCTTACGCCGAGCGCTTCAGCGACGTGCAGAACATCGCGGGCGCCATGGAGCTCGCGATGGCCTGCGCGACCTTCGGCCTCGTGATCGGCGGTCTGATCGGCGGGCCCGTCGCCGGTCGCCTGATCGCGCGCTACGCGCTGCATGGCCCCGGGACCGACGACGACGCGGCCGAACGCGAATCGGACGCCGGCGGCCAGGCGTCGCCCGACCTCGGCAGCGCGCTGCTCGACGCGCCGATGACCGGCGCCACGCTGCTCCGCGCCCTCTTCATGGTGCTCGTCTGCGTGATCGGGGGCCAGCTGCTCGGTGAGGCCTTCGCCGGCGCTCGGTTCACGCTGCCAAGCTTCGTCTGGAGCCTGATGATCGGCGTCGCGATCCGCAATCTCCGCTCGGTCGTACCGGCGCTCGCGTTGAACCGCCAGACCGTCGACGCGATCGGCTCTCTGTCGCTCGGCCTCTTCCTCGCCATGGCCCTGATGTCGATCCAGCTCTGGAAGCTGATCGGTCTCGCCGGCCCCCTCGCCGTCATGCTCGCGGCGCAGACGATCGGCATGATGGCGTTCGCCACGTTCGTCACCTTCCGCTTCATGGGCAAGAAGTACGACGGCGCGGTCATCGCCGGCGGACACTGTGGCTTCGGCATGGGGGCGACGCCGACGGCGATCGCGAACATCGAGGCCGTGACGCAGCGACACGGCCCCTCGCCCCAGGCGTTCCTGGTCGTGCCCCTGATGGGCGCCTTCTTCATCGACTTCGCCAACGCGCTCGTGATCCAGGGGTTCCTCGCCCTGCCGGTGTTCGGGCTGTGAGACACACCGCGTGGCTGATCGTGATCTGCCTGTGCATGGCCGCCACCATGGGCTGCCAGCGGGGCCCGGACACCGACACGCTCTGGGCCGATCTCCAGAACGAGCTCGACGTCGCGTTCGAGCCCGGCCTCTTCGACGTCAAGACCTTCCGGCGCATGGGCTCGGCGACGTTCCCGGCCCAGGGCGATCAGCCCGGAGGCCTGCATGTGTACTACGACGCGCGGCTCGAGCTGCAGCGCGACTACTCGCTCACGTCGTGGAAGGGTCTGAACGTCGGCACACTCGCGTTCGTCGTCGGCGCGACCGATGGCGGGATCTCGGGCATCCAGCCGGGCGGCAATGCCGCCGGCGACACGCTGTCGGTGCATGGCCGCCTGTCGTACGTGGCCTCGAATGACGCGTGGCGCCCCGCCGACGCGGCGACGGTGCCCGCACCTCCGCCCGAGCGGCGCACCCAGGACACGCTGGGCTCCGGCCCGCGCCGCCTGCTCGCGCAGATCCGCAGCGCGCTCGACGATGCGGCCGGTCGCGACCCGGCCGAACGCGACGGCATCATTCTCGACGAGCTGGGGACGGCGGTCGCCCACATCGACTTGAAGCTCGCGCATCTCGCCGACAAGCGGACGCTCGGCTCGGGCCCGAGCCCCGGCACGTACCACCGGTTCGGCCTGGCGCTCAGTGACTTCGCGCATCGCTCGGGTTTCGCCCTGCACAGCTATGAGAGCGAGGGCAGCCTCGAGAACGGCGCGCTGCTGCGGGGCGAGCTGCTCGACTTCGCGCTGGTGCAGAGCGACGTCGCCGAGACGCTGTATCTCGGCCTGACCGAGAACGGGATCCTGCCCAACCAGGAGCTGCGCTCGGTCGCAAGCCTGTGGCCCGAGGCGGTGCACCTGATCACGTTCGAATCGAGCGGGATCGAGCGTCTCGCCGATCTCTCGGGTCGCAAGATCGGCGTCGGCGCCCGGGGCTCGGGCACCCGCTTCAACGTCGTCGCGCTCTCGATCGCAGCGGGGGCGACGATCGATCCGCCCCCCAAGATCGTCGATGTCGGCGGGCTGAACGGGATCAGTGCGCTCGAGGCGGGACGCATCGACGCTCTCTTCCTGACGAGCGCAGTCCCGTCGGCGGCTCTCCAGGCGCTCGCGGCCCGGCGCGCCGATCTGCGATTCGTGTCGCTCGACCCGGCCGTCGTCCACCGACTCGCAGAGGAACGCTTCGCCTACTACGTGCTCGAGGTCGATGCCCGGACCTACCCGAACCAGGCAGCGCCCTTCATGACGCTCGGCCTCGCCGCCTCGCTCGTCACGACCGAAGAGGTCTCCGATGCGGCCGTGACGCGCCTGCTCGAGATGATGGTCGATCAGGCCAGCGCGCTGTCGGATAGCTACTTTCGCGCCGGCTTCATCTCGCCCGAGACGATGCGGCTCGGCCTCGCCGTCCCGCTGCACCCGGCCGCTGAGCGGTACTACGAAGACTCGACTGCCGCACAGTGAGCCCAGGCCGTGCTCGCTCGCTTCCTTCCTGGCGCAGCATTCCGCCCAGTTCGCACCCGAGAACGGTTGCCCGCGCCCCCGATTGCCTCGATCCTGACCCACAGCGAGCCGCACCCGGCCCGCCCCTGCCCGCGGAGCCCCGAGATGCCGAACGACGCCGACCAACCTGCCGACCCCAGTGCGCTCGACCCGGATGCGCTGCGCGAGAAGTACCGCATCGAACGCGACAAGCGCCTGCGTGACGACGGCGACGAGCAGTACATCGAGACGACGGGCGCGTTTGCGCACTACGTCGAGGATCCATACGTCGAGCCCGGCTTCACCCGCGCGCCGCTCGAAGACGAGGTGGACGTCGCCGTCATCGGCGCGGGCTTCGGCGGCCTGATCGCCGGCGCCCGCCTGCGCGAGGCCGGCGTCGATCGCATCCGGTTGATCGACAAGGCCGGCGACGTGGGCGGCACCTGGTACTGGAACCGCTACCCGGGGATCGCGTGCGACATCGAGTCGTACGTCTACATGCCGTTGCTCGAAGAGGTCGGCACGATGCCGACCGAGAAGTACAGCCGCGGCAAAGAGATCTTCGAACACTGCCAGGCGATCGCTCGCAAGTTCGACCTCTACCGCGACATCTGCCTGCAGACCGAAGTGCGCGAGATCCGCTGGGACGACGAGGCGGGGCGCTGGATCATCGAGACGAATCGAGGCGATGCGATGCGCGCCCGCTTCGTCTGCCTCGCCCAGGGGTTCTTGCAGAAGCCCAAGCTGCCGGGCCTGCCCGGGATCGAGAAATTCGCCGGCCACGCCTTCCACACGAGTCGGTGGGACTTCGAGTACACCGGCGGCGACTCGAACGGCGCGCTCGAGAAGCTCGCCGACAAGCGGGTGGGCATCATCGGGACGGGAGCCTCGGCCGTGCAGTGCATCCCGCACCTGGGGCGAGACGCCAAGCAGCTCTTCGTCTTTCAGCGCACCCCGTCTTCAGTCGACGTGCGAGCGAACAGCCCGACCGATCCGGCCTGGGTCGAGACCCTCGAGCCGGGCTGGCACCAGCGACGGATGGAAAACTTCCAGACGCTGACGACCGGCGGCTTCGAGGCCGAAGACCTGGTCCATGACGGCTGGACCGACATTGTGGCCAAGGTGCTCTTCGTCATGCAGTCGTCCGAGGGCGGCACGTCGCCCGAAGACATCGAGGCCCAGGTCGAGAAGGCCGACTTTCTCAAGATGAACGAGATTCGGCAGCGGGTCGAAGACCTGATCGACGACCCGGCCACCGCCGAATCGCTCAAGCCCTGGTACCGACAGTTCTGCAAGCGGCCGTGCTTTCACGACGAGTACCTGCAGACCTTCAACCGGCCCAACGTGACCCTCGTCGACACCGACGGCAAGGGCGTCGAGCGCGTCACCGAACGCGGCGTCATCTCGAACGGCGACGAGGTCGAGCTCGACTGCCTGATCTTCGCGACCGGCTTCGAGGTGAACACCGAGTTCGAGCGCCGGGCGGGTTACACGCTCGTCGGACGCGAGGGGCGCAGCCTGCAAGACGCATGGAGCGCGGGCATCCGAACCCTCCACGGCATCCACATGCGCGGGTTCCCCAACTGCTACATGATGAGCATCGCGCAGTCGGGCGTCAGCGTGAACTTCCCCTACCTGCTCGACCTCCAGGCGCGCCACATCGCCTACACGATCGGGCGCGCGATCAAGGAAGACATCGAGCGGCTCGAGGTCAGCGAAGCGGCCGAGCAGGAGTGGGTCGACACCGTGCTGCGGCTCGCGGGCGAGCGCACGAGCTTTCAGGAGAGCTGCACGCCGGGCTATTACAACAGCGAGGGACGCCCCTCGCCGCTGAGCCGCCAGAACGGGTTCTTCTTCGGCGAACCCAACGAGTATCGTGACCTGCTGAGCGCGTGGCGGGAGGACGGTACGATGAAGGGGCTCGAGCGGAGCTAGGCTTCTCGATGGGAGGATCGATCATGCGCCAGAGTCACTTCGACGCGGGCCGGCACAAGTGGCGCGAGGTCAAGGGCGAGCCCAACCAGTCCTACTTCGTGCATCACGACTACACCATCCTCGGCTGGGATTTCGACGCAGGCACGCTCGACATGGTGGTGCGCTGGCACGCAGACGGCGGGCATTGCCCGATCCACCGCCATACGTCGACGACGACGGTCCTCGTGCTCGAGGGCGAGCAGCACCTCTGGGATCTGAACCCCGATGGCTCGAAGGCCGAGCACCGCGTTCGCCGCGCGGGCGACTACGCACTCACGACCGGCGAGCCGTTGCCCCACCTCGAGCGCGGCGGGCCCGAAGGCGGTCTCGCCTTCTTTGGCAACCACTCCGACTCGGGGCGTCTCTACGAGCTGCTCGATGAGGACATGAACGTCCTCTACGACGTCACGATGGAGCTCCTCGTCGAAGACTGGAAGGCCAACACCTAGACGCGAAGCCGCGCGGGAAGGCCGGCAAGCGCCCGACTCGGGATGGCTCGACCGAGCCGAGTCGACACAGGGATCCACACCTGGAGACGCGTTGCGTGAACGACGACGAAGCGAAGGCCATCTCGAGCGGCGACGCGTGGCGCCGCTTCTGTCGCCGGCTCGAAGCTGCCGGCGACGCGATCCTCGAAGAGGGCTTTCCCTCGCCGCCGCGCGACCAGGCTGAAGGCCTGCGTTGGCTGCTCCGCCTCGCGACCTACGCCACGCGCATGGAGATCGAAGCGGGCGACCCGCTGCACCCCCGCTTCGTCCGCTACGAGACGCCCGACCTGCAATGGGGCGGGCCCAATCCCGACAACACCTACCTGCGCGCCAACGTCGACCCGAACGAGCGCTACCGGGTCTGGGCCGACGTTCGCGGCATGCGCCAGGCGATCTTCTCGCTGCACGAGGGCGACATGCAGCTGCAGCAGTACGGCGTCTACGGCGAGACGTCGCTCAACGCGCTCGAAGTCGGCGACGACGGTCGACTCGAGATCACGATCTCGGCCGACCCCGCCCCGGGCAACTGGATCGAGATGCACCCCGACGCGCGCATCTTCGGCATCCGCATCTACGTGAGCGACTGGGCGAACGACGCATCACCGGCCTTCCACATCGAGCGGATCGGCGCCGAGGGCGAGCCCCCGCCTCGGCTGGCCCCGGCCGGGGTCGTCGATGGCCTCGACCGGGCCGCGACCTGGATCGAGGCCAGCGCGCGCTACTGGAACGCCTACACCGGGGCGGGCTGGAATCACGCGACGCCGAACGTCGCCGCGCCCCCGACGCCGGCGAAGGGCGGCGCCGACAACATCCTGTACGGCAGCTGCTTCTGGCAGCTCGAGCCCGACGAAGCGCTGCTGCTCGAGTGCGACGTGCCCGACGCCGACTACTTCGGTTTCACGATCCACACCCTCGGCTGGCTCGAGTCGGGCGACTTCGCCGATCGTCAGACGAGCCTCTCCGGTGATCAGCTGCACGTCGACGCCGATGGCCGCATGCGCGTCGTGCTCGCCATGCGTGACCCGGGTACACCGAACTGGATCGACATCGAGGCGCGCGAGCGTGGCCTGCTCGTGTACCGCTGGGTCTGGGCACGCACGGCCCCGGCCCCCGCCGCGACACGGCTGCCGATGACCGAGGTGCGCGCGCATCTCCCCGAAGACCATCCGTCGATCGACGCCGATGAGCGGCGGCAACGCTTGCGCGCACGCCGCGAGGCCGCCTGGGACCGCTTTCAGTGACGGCGGCGTCCTGGACGCCGCCGCCGCGCCCCGACTGGGTGGACCGACTGCTGGCCTATGGCGAGGCGGTCCGCGGCGCCGACGGCCTGGTGTCACTCGAGGCCGAGGATCTGCTCGACACCGCCCGCGCTTCGACCGGCCTCGACGATTTTCGCGAGGACGGCTGGCGCGAGCACTTCGACGCCTTCATGACGTCGCTGAATCGCGACGCCGAGCTGCATCTGGTCGGCCGGCTGCTCGCCCGCACCGAGCTGCTGCGAACGCTGCAGAACCGGCTCGAGCTGAGTGCGCTCTGGACCGAGCAGCCCGATCTGCTCGACGCGCGCATCGACGCACCGGTCTTCATCGTCGGCGGCGCCCGCACGGGCACGTCGATCCTCTTCGAGCTGATGGCGCACGATCCCGCCACCCGCGCGCCGGCGATGTGGGAGATGCATCATCCGGCACAGGCCGCACGGGGCACGGACCTTCGCGAGGTCGCGCACCGCTTCGAGCTGTCGTTGCCTTCGATCGCGCCTGAATACGCGACGATGCATGAAAACTCGGGCCACCAACCGAACGAGTGCATCTTCATGACGATGCTCTCATTCCTGTCCGATATCTGGGGATCGCAGTACGGAGCGTTCGGCTACCAGCGCCACCTCGCGCAGGCCGATCATCATCTCGCCTATGAGACCCATCGCCGGGTGCTGCAGTCGCTTCAGAGCCGTGGCGGCGCGCAGCGCTGGCTGCTCAAGGCGCCGAGCCATCAGTCGCAGCTTCGGACTCTCTTCGACGTCTATCCCGACGCGCGCATCATTCGCACTCACCGCGATCCGCTCAAGAGCTTTCCGAGCATGCTCAACCTGACGGGCACGCTCATGTGGATGCGCAGCGACCGCGTCGACCTCGCTCCGCTCGCCAAGGCGATCCCCCGGGCCTTCGCCGCCGCGTATCGACAGGAGATCGACGATCGCGCCTCGGGCGCCCTGCCCGACGACCGGTTCATCGACGTGCAGTTCGCCGACGTCGTGCGGGACCCGACCGGAACGATCGGCCGAATCTACGAACGGCTGGGTTGGCCCTGGCCGGACGAAACCCGCGACGCGATCGCCGCCTACGCGGCCAGCCGGCCAAAGGGCGCCGGCGGTGTGCACCGCTACAGCGCAGCGAGCACCGGGCTCGACCCCGAAGCCGAGAGCGAGCGCTTCGCGTTCTACCTCGCGCACTACGACATCCCCCGCGAGGATCGCTAGGTTCTGGCCCGCCCCTCCGATCCGGGCCGGCGCGCGACCGGCCGGGCGTCGGATGGCCTCGGCACCGCGCGCGGCGCCGGCCTTTCGGGGGGCGCCGGGGGAGCGGGATGGACGCGAAACGATTCGTCGTGATGGGGGCCGGCGAGGTCGGCCGCTATCTGGCACGCAGCCTCTCGGCCGAGCGGCACGAAGTCACGCTGATCGACAGCGACCCCAGCGTCGCTCACCTGGTGGAGGAGCAGCTCGACGCCGCCTTCGTGCTCGGCAACGGCACCCACGTACCGACACTCGAGGCCGCTCGGGTGGCCGAGTGTGACCTCTTCGTGGCCGCGAGCTCATCCGACGAAGCGAATCTCGCCGCCGCCCTGCTGGCCAAGCGCGTGGGCGCGCGCCGCACGGTCGTGCGCGTGCGCAGCTCAGAGGGCGTCACCCGCTACGGGCGCGTCTATGAGACGACGTTCCAGGCCGACCTGCTGCTCTCGACGCAGCTGCTCACGACGACCCGCGTGCTCAACCACGTGCTCGGCTACAACACCCTCGACGTCGAGTACCTCGCCCAGGGCGCCCTGCAGGTGCGCCGCACGTCCATCGAAGCGGGCAGCCACCTGGCCGAGAAGCGCCTCGTCGAGGCCGATCTGCCCGCCGACTCGCTCGTCCTGGCCTACATCTCGAGAGAGGGTGAGATCACGGTGCCCACGGGCGAGACGCGCGCTCAGGTCGGCGACGACGCGCTCGTGATCGGGACGCCCTCCGCCGTCGATGCCGTCGAGCGGCGCGTGAGCCAGCACTCTCGGCGTCTCGGCCTCGTGGTCGTCGCCGGCGGCGGACAGACCGCACAGGCCGTGATCGCCGGCCTCGAGCGGCAGGCCAAACGCATCAAGATCATCGAGCTCGACCGCTCGCGCTGCGAGCAGCTGGCCGCCGAGTTTCCCGACTGCGACGTGATCCACGGCGACGCGACCGACATGTCCGTGCTCCAGAGCGAGGGGGTCGGATCGGCGCGCACCTTCATCGCGCTCACCAGCAACGACGAGACGAACCTGATGGCGTGCCTGCTCGCGCAGGAGCTCGGGGCCAGTGATCTCACCGCGCTGGTGCAGAAGAGCGAGACGTCGACCCTGTGGCGCAAGGTGGCCCTGCTCGACATCGTTTCGCCGCGCATGACCGCCGCACGGCGCATTCAGAGCTACATCGACAACAACTACGAGTCGCACATCGTCTCGTTCGAGAGCGGCGCCGCCGAGTTCGTGCAGCGCACGGTCTACGGCCAGAGCCCGGTCGCAGGCAGCACGCTCGCCGACGTCGAGATCCCGCAAGGCCTGATCGTCGCCGCCCTGCTGCGCGATGGGCGCGCGATCATCCCTCGCGGCAGCGATCAGCTGTCGGTGGGCGATGACGTCATCCTCTTCGCACGGCGCGAAGAGCGCGACATGGTGCAGCTGCTCTTCCCGGGGCCCGATCCCGAGGAACGCGAGCGCGCATGACCGCCCGCCCCCGGCTCAACCCGCGCACCGTCGGCGTGCGCTGCCCGGTGCACGACCCCAGTGCACATGCCGGTGCGGCGCGGCGACCGGGCCGGATCGGCGGCCCCGACGCCCGACGCACGTGGAGCCGACGATGAACCTGCGCCCCGTGATGCGCATTCTCGGCCTCGTGCTCTACGTGCTCGCGGCCGCCGAGCTCGTGCCGCTGGTGTGGTGCATCGCGCCGCTCGATCTCGACTCGGCGCGGGGGCTGCTGGTGGGCGCGGGATCCAGCGCGGCCGTGGGCCTCGGGCTGCGCACCGCCGCAGGCCGTCCGGTCGAGGGCGGCGAGCTGTACCGCCGCGAGGGCGTGCTCGTCGTCGTCGGCTCGTGGGGCCTCGCCTCGATCGTCGGCGCGATCCCCTACGTGGCCTCGGGCGCGATCCCGGGTGTCGTCGACGCCTTCTTCGAGTCGGCCTCGGGCTTCACGACGACCGGCGCCTCGATCTTGACCGACATCGAGGCGGTGTCGAAGCCGATCCTGTTCTGGCGCAGCATGACCCAGTGGCTCGGCGGGATCGGGATCGTCGTGCTGTTCGTCGCGCTGCTCTCCGAGCTCGGCCCGGGCGCCCGTTTTCTGTTCAAGCTCGAGGTGCCGGGCCCGAAGGCCGAAATCATGCACGCCCGCGTGCGCGGCACCGCCGTGGCGCTCTTTCGCATCTACATGATCCTGACCCTGCTCGAGATCGGCCTGCTGATCATCTTCGGCGCGAGTTTCTACGACGCGCTCGTCCACACGTTCTCGACGGTCTCGACCGGAGGCTTCTCACCGTACGCCGACTCGGTCGCCCACTTCGGCACCGCGATCCAGCTGGTGATCCTCGTCTTCATGCTCGCCGCGGGCGTGAACTTCGCGCTCTACTACGCCGTCGCCCGTCGCCGCGACTTCAGCGCGCTGCGGGATGTCGAGCTGCGGGTCTATCTCGGCCTCGCGCTCGGCGCGAGCCTGTTGATCATCTTCGACCTGATCCTGAACGACAGCACGCCGACCGTCGGCGACGCCACGCTCGAAGGGGCCTTCACCGTCGTCTCGCTCCTCACCACGACCGGGTTCGGCACCGGCGACTTCGCCGAGTGGCCCGGGATGGCCCACGCCGTGCTCATCAGCCTGATGTTCGCGGGGGGCTGTGCGGGCTCGACGGCGGGTGGCGCGAAGATCATCCGCCTGATCATCGGCTTCAAGGTGACGATGCGAGAGGTGCGACTCACGTTCAGCCCGAACTCGGTCGTCGCCATCGGCGTCGGCGGACAGCTGGTACCCGAGGAGTCGCAGCGCGGCGTCGTGGCGCTTCTGCTGCTCTGGGTGCTCGGCTGGGGGTTCGGTGCGCTGCTGCTCTCGGTGGGCGACACCGACATCGTGACCGCGGCCTCGGCGTCACTCGCGACGCTGTCGAACATCGGCCCGGGTCTCGCCGAGGTCGGCCCGACGAGCTCGTTCGCGTTCTTCGCACCCTGGCAGAAGCTCGTGATGGTGCTGCTGATGTGGCTGGGCCGGCTCGAGTTCTTCGCCGTGCTGGCCCTCGCCTTGCCGCACTTCTGGCGACGTTGACCGGCGGCCGGCCCGCATGGCGCGCACGCCTCTCGCCCTGCCAGCCCGCCGGTCCCACGCCACCGGGCCCCAAAAGCAAACGGGGCGCCACGGCCTGAACCGTGACGCCCCATTTCATTCTTGCTCTGCGCATTCGCCCCCGTGCCGCGGGTGGGGACGGAGCAGACGCTCGACCTGGATCAGGCCTCGCGGCGGCTGCGACCGGCGTACGCCAGGCCAACGAGACCGAGCGACGTCAGGAGCAGCGTGCCCGGCTCGGGCACGACGCGAACGTCGACGCGCGCGATGCCGACCTGATCGCCCTCGGCGAACACGTCGACGTCGAAGGTGTCGTTCAGAACGCCCGCCGCGGTCGACGTGAGACCGAGGCGAACGCCGTTCAGGATCGTGCTCGCGTCGCTGTCGATGCACGCCGGCTCGAGGCCCAGGCCGCAGCCCGTGAGCGTGAAGATGTCAGCGCCGACGATCGGATCACCGCCGTTGATGGTCACGTCGCCGAACAGCGTGCCCAGCACGTTGCCGCTTGCGGTGGCGTCGAGGAGGATCTCGAAGTTCTCGAGCGCCACGCTCGCCGGCGTGTCCGTCGAGAGCTCGAGGCCGCTGCCGTCGTGCTCGACGATCACGTCGCCGGTCATCGTGTTGATCCCGCCACCCGTGATCGGGAAGGCCGCCAGCACGCGCGGCACGTCGAGGATGACGTCTTTCGCCACGTCGTCGCCGACCACCGCAGAGCCGAGCGGCGCGACGGTGAAGCCCGCATCGGTCAGGGCGAAGAAGGAGGTGACCAGCACGGTCGTCTGATCGCCCGTGAAGATCGTGGCCGCCTGGGCCGTGGTCGCGCCGATCATCGCGATCGCGGTGGCCAGGATGACTCGAAGCGCCTTGCGGGGCGACGCTCCACGGGTGTTGGTTTCGAGGTTGCAGCTCAGCATGTCCATCGTCCCTCAGTAGTCCCCTCGAGGAAGCCTGAGCAGACTCCTCGCTGGGCAGGCGCACGCGTGGGGCGCGCGCACCGGTGTCTGGGGAGATGTGGTGCGGGACGCTCCTCTGTGTCGAAGAAATTCAATTTTTTTCGCGGGGACCGCTTTTTTTGTGTCCAGATCTACGGGCGAAGCCCGCGGCGCCTCGGGGGACGCGGCCCCCTCGAGCGAATGAAGACACAGAGCGGCGACGCCCGGCGCAGACGGCCGGGCGCGCGGGCTCGAATCTGGACGCCGACACGGCCTTCGAGCCGATGAGCTGTCCCGGAGCCCGCTCCGGAGAGACCGGACCCCGATGCGGCGAGGCTGGCGCCCGCGCCGGGGAGCCCCGACGCCGCGCGGCTTCGCCGGCGCGGCGTCGGGCAGAGCCTCAGAGCGTGGGCGGAGGACGAATGCCCAGGATCGACTCCCAGGCCGTGCAGCTGCCCTCGTCGTCCTCGATCGCCGACGTGTTGGCGCCGAGGAGTAACTCCAGCGAACCGGCGCTGAAGAACTCGTACCGGACAGCGGTCAGGTTGCGAACGTCTTCGAGCGAGTTGTCGACGTTGAACTCGGTGACGATGAAGTCGTCAGTCAGGATCGCGTCGACGTTGAAGATCTCGCCCTCCTCGTCGTAGGTGAGCACCGCCGAGTCGTTGTCGACGTCGGTCACGACCGCCAGCTCGAACGAGAACGGGGGCTCCATCGAGCTGCAGGTCGTATCGAACTCGTCGACGGAGACGAGCCAGAGGCCGTCGGCCTGCCCCACGAGCGTGCTCGCGCTGGGGAGCCCGGTCGTGCTGCGGCTGGCGTTGATGGCGAAGACGGTCGGACCACAGTCGAGGAGCGTCGGGTCGCTGATCGGGGTGATCTCGGCGGTGATGCTGCCGACGAGCTGGTCGTCGCTCGACGCGTCGAGCGTACCCACGATCGTCGAAACGGTGCCGGTGCCGACGTCCGTGGCCTCGTAGTCGATGATGAGCTGGTCTTCTTCGGTCAGGGTGCCCGGAATCGGGTTGCCCGAGCCGCCGCCGAGACCCGGCAGCAGCATCACGTTCACACCGCTCTCGACGATCGCGAATGCGTCGAAGTCGATCGGGCAGTCGGGAGCCGAAGCGGAACCGGCCGACGCCATCGAAGGTGCGGCGTTCGCGTACGTGCCCTCGACCAGCGGCACGTCGGGGTCGCTGCTGCCATCGTTCTTGCAGGCGACGCCCGCGACGACGAACAGGCAGGCCAGCGCGAGGAGCGCCCGCTGCAGCAGCGAGCGAGCGGCAACTCGCGGCTCGATGCGGGCGTGTGTGTAAGCAGTGGTGTGGCGGATCATGTCTGAATTCTCCCGGCCAGTGAGTGGCCCTGGCATCGCGCATGTGTCGGGCAGGGGTGTGGAAAAAGCCACGTCGACGGCCTGCCCGGCTGCCCCGCGGGTTTCGATCGGGCTTTGCGTCGTCTAGGCTGCGTCGAAGATGCTCCGACCGGCGCCGAGCGGGGCGGCTTCGGGGTAGATCTGAGCCAGCTCGGTCGCGAACCCCGGCTCTTCGAGCCGGTCGAGGTCGAAGCGCCCGCGCTCGCCGCGACGCGCCAGATCGGCATCGAACTGGCGCGCGACCTCTTCGAGGGTGAGCGGATCGCCCGCCAGTCGTTGCCGCTCGGCCTCGTCCGCATAGACGTTGGCCTTCCAGAGCACGCTGGCGCGGTACGTCGAGAACGGCGCCCGGTACACCTCTTCGCCCGCGTGGGTCACGGCCCAGTCGCCGCTGCCGTCCTCGGTCGGCGCGAGCTCGGCCGAGGCCGGCACGAGCCGCGTGCCCGCGTCGAAGGGCCCCACCGGCTCGACCTGATGAAACATGTGATGGTTGTCGCCGACGAGCGCCGTGTTCGCCATCGCGCCGTGGTGCCGATGCGCGGGGCAATCGGCGCCATCGGGCCAATACGAGAACCCGCCCTCCTCCACGTCGTTCATCCACCAGATGGCGGTGACCTGGGGGATTTCCCAGCGCCGGAAGAGCCCCGACCAGAGCATGGTGCGGAGCAGCATCATGGGCGTGTTCGTTCGATCTCGGCCGCTGAAGATCGGATTGTCGGTGTGCGCCGGGCCGCTCTCGGCCATGGCCGCCATCAGGTTCACGTACACCGTATGGGGCTCGATGACTTCGCAGCCGCTGAACGCGCGGGCCGACTCGAAGTAGCGCGGGTTCTGCGAGAAGAGCTCGACGCCCGGGGCGGCGAAGTCGGCATGCAGCCAGTCCCCCTGGAACCACATCGGGCTGCGGGCCTCGGCGCCGTCCTGATCGGGCCGGAACCAGCCGCCGAGCGGCGTGTACGGCGCACAGGCCGCGTAGAGCGCCTCGACGCGGGCCAGATCATCGATCAGGCCCTCGATCAGTACCGGCTGGCTGGCGGTCGCAACCATCGGTCGAGCGCGCCTAACCGAGTTTCTCTGCGATGGCCTTCAGCTGAGCCTGCTTCGCCTTGAGCTTGTCCCGATAGTCCTTCGAATCCGTGTCGGCGATCTCGTAGCCGAGTTCGGAGACGGTGCTGTCGAGGGTCTCCTTCAACAGGCTCGCTTCGTTCGCATCGAGTTCGAGCTGGGGCATGGAGGGTCGCGGGGCTCCTGTGCGGGACGGCGATCGGCCGCCGGCGTCGAGTGGGCCCCGAATGATACAGCGGCCCCGCGCGGCTCGCGCGCCCGTTCTGCACACGCCTCGCCGATCACCGAGGCCCCGTGACGCCTCGCGACGCAGCGAACCGGTCAGCGGACGGGCTCGTCCTCGCCGAGCCGGCTGCGTCGCCAGTCGTCGCGCAGCAGCACGATGCCAAACGCACCGAAGACGAGCGGAAAGAAGAAGTACTGGTACTGCGTCCAGACGAGTGCGAGCAGCGTGTCGGCGAAGCCGCCGGTCATGTTCTCGAAGCCGCCAAAGACCTCGGCGAACGAGAAGATGAAGGTCGCGGCGACGGGCTCTCCGCAGCCGAGCACGGCGACCACGTAGCGGTACGGCGAGCGCTTCTTGTTCAGGTGCAGGAAGTAGAGCACCGAGGCCACGTTCACGAACGAGAAGATCTCGACGCTGTAGAAGGTCGGGTCGCGGTTGATCGTGCGGAGGTCGACCGAGCTGAACGACGAAATCACCCAGTAGTACATGTGCAGGATGCTCTCGCGCATGTAGCCGGTCTGCGCGAGCACCTGATCGATGCTGTGCATGTCGACGAACAGGATCGGCGAGAAGACGACCCAGGGAATCTCCCACAGCACGTTCGTGAGCATGTACGACAGCATCCAGATGACGAGGCAGTCGTGATAGAGCTGCAGCTTCGAGCCACCCTCGTTGCGGCGCATGAACCAGGGAATCATCCAGCCGTTCAGCCAGATGCTGATGCCGTAGAGCGAGAGCTTCGTGCTCACCAGGTAGTCGAGCACGCCGGTGAAGAAGAGCACGGCGCAGACGCCGACACCGCCCCACCAGGCGGCCGTCCACGCGACGAAGAACGTGCGCGCGCTGGGCGTCAGCGTGCGCTCGACGGGGCCGTCGGTGGTCGAGGTCTCGTCGGCGGGCGCCACGGCGTCCCAGGTTCCAGCAGATGCGCTCATCGAGAAGGTCTCCCCCTGTTTCGCGCGATCGTACACGCCGCAGGGCGCGCCGATCCAGCGAAAGCGAACCGAGGGGATCGGGCCGCGCATCTCTCTTGCTCAGGCAAACGAGCGTGCGCGCTCGCAGCACGAGGCGGCTCGAGCAACGAGGCCGTGCTCACTCGTCGCTCTCCCCCTTCGGCTCGACGACGATCTGCCCCGGCATCGTGAGCTGCGGGTCGTCCATGAAGCCGGCACCGCCCGCCATCGGCCCGGAGAAGAGCCCGATCTCATAATCGTAGGTGCCCGGCCGGAGCGGACAGGGGAGCTCGAGATCGTCGGTCGCCCCGCCCATGGTGATCGGCACCGACTGATAGCCGGTGCCGCTCTTCGACCAGTTCGGCCGCAGGTCGTCGCACGTGAACGCCTCGGCGACGGCGTCGGAGAACACGATCGTCGCCGCGAACGTCGACGCCTCGTTCACCCACGAGACACTGCCGCCCTCGAGAACGCGCGCGACGGTCGGGTGCAGCGACGAATCCGTGAACCGCACCATCACGTGCGGACGTGGCTCGTTCTCGCTGGGCGGCGGGCTCCACGATGGCTGCGCGCAGGAGATCGAGAAGGCGACGAGCAACAGCACGCCGACGTGTGCGGTGGAAACGTGCATGACTTCGCTCCATTCGAGTGATGGGGTGGTGACCCGGGCGCGATTCGAACGCGCTCCCCTTCTCGGCTCGATGCGCCGCCTGGCGGCAGCGCCTCGAGCCAATTCATACGAATCGGCTCGCTCTTCGCTCGCCGATTCGCCCCCAGCTTCGGTGCCCTCAGCTGGCTGGCGCGAGATCGACCTCCCGTGAGCCGCTCGAGTGATGGGGTGGTGACCCGGGCGCGATTCGAACGCGCGACCCCCAGCTTCGGAGGCTGGTGCTCTATCCAGCTGAGCTACCGGGCCACGGGGCTGCGGGGGTTCGCGAGGGCGACCTCGACCCGCAGCGTGGAAGGCGTGGTGGAGCATGCTGGACTTGAACCAGCGACACCAGACCCCACTAACCGCGGCACACTAGCAATTCCAGCGACTTGCGACAGTCCGCCACCGCCGGTTGAGAGCGGGACTCAAGCGGGACTCAAGCTCAGTCCTGAAAGCAAACACATCTCGCCCACCACGGCGATGGTGCATAGCTGCGTCCGCGCAGCAACTGACCGGCCCCGACACGGTGTTGGGCCCTCAACTGGAGGGCTCGACACGATGTCGTAGCTCTCCCTCATGAACGCTCTATCTGCGGGGATTCGTCGTCCTGATACAAGAACGCCCCGCAGACGGTGTAGACGCACCGAATACAGGGCGTTCTAAGGACGTGTGATAGTGACTAGCGTAAGCAACGAGCACGACCGGTGCAAACCGGCGGGCGCCTCTGCCTCGAACACCGCGGGGCAGGCCGCCCAGCCTAATGAAGCGACTCTGAGCGACCAGCACAGCGACCCCGAATGGCGGCGACGCAAGGATGTCGTTTCTGAGCTGCTGAAAGGGGCTCCCAGCACCCCGTTCGCGAACCAAAAGCAATCGCCCCGCTCCCGGCATAGGGCCAGAGCTGAGAAGGCCGCAAACGGCTCCCTGCGCGCCGCTATCGACTTGAAATGCGTCGAGTGCAACGCATGGGATCTGGTGGAGGCGAAGCGCTGCGAGATCGTCGGTTGCCCGCTCTGGCCGGTCTCGATGGCCGCTAAGGCGAGAGGGGGCGCGCGATGAAGCCCTCTGACCGGAACGGAGAAAGGCTCGAAGCGTTCCGAGCACGGATGCAGGAAGTGCACATGCACGACCTGATCCACACAGACCGAACCGAGTGCCCTTGCAAGTACCCGGACCATTGCCCTCACGAATTCGAGTTCGACGACCTCGGCGACCCCACGTCGTCGGGCGGGTGCTCGGCGAAGGACATCTGGGGTGCGCTCCGACGGGCCGAGAGCGACGCGTATCGCGTGACCGAAACGGAAGACGGCTTCGAGGTCGATACGTTTGACGAACCGTCCGACCTAACACCAGCCAACTCATCGCCGAACACTGAACCGCCGCCCAGGCGCCGTCGCTGGAAGCACTTTCTAAGCGGTGACGCGGACGGAAACAAGGAGCATCTCGCTGTGATCGAAGACCTGATCCATGAAGGCACAGTCGGAATTCTGTTCGGGCCTACCGGCTCGCTCAAGACCCAACAAATGCTCGATATCGCCGCCCACGTCGGTGTCGGCAAAGAGTTTCGAGGCCGAAAGACCAAGCAGGGAGTGACCGTCTACGTCGCCGCAGAGGGTCAGGGCGCCATCGAGAAGCGCATCGCCGCGATCCGAGACGCGCACGCTGGTCTTCCCCATGACGCGATCGTGGGCATCTCTAGTCCGGTCAACCTCGCCGACGACATCGAGGCGGTCGACTTCGCGGAGTATCTCGCCGAGGAGGTGGTGCCCGATCTGTCCATGCCTATTCGGGCGCTCGTGTTCGACACGCTGAAGAAGTGCACGCCCGGCCAGTCAGACAGCGGCGACGATGTCATCAGTGCTGTCGAAGCCAATGCCCGGCTCATCGCGGAGCGCGTCGCCGATCGCAACTCAGACGGCTTCACGCCGGCCGCTGCGTGCGTCCATCACCCGAAGAAGGATGGCCAGACTTACCGGGGCTCGAGCACGATCGAATGTGACTTCGACTGGCTGTTCGAGGTTGAGAGGGACGACGCGGAGGAGCTCGAAGAGCGCCTATTCACCGTCACCGCCCACAAGGTGAAGGACGGGCCTGATGGTGTCGGGTGGGCCTACCGAGCCAAGCTGGCGGTCGTGGGGATCGCGCCGAGCGGAAAGGAGAACAAAGCGCCGATCGTCCGATACCTCGACGAGAGCGAGGCCGCCGAAGCCCGCAAGCATTCCCAGAAGAAGCGACCGAAGGTGCCGAAGGGGGCGAAGAGGCTCCTCGACTTGATGGAGCGAATCCAGGCCCGGGACGGCGTCACCTACGTCCCCACCACCGCGCTTGCCGATAGCGGGTTCATCGCCCAGGTGCGCGAGTGGGGATGGGACCCGGACGTACCGATCAACGGCGTCGAGGTCGCGACCCTCAAGGACATGTTCATGCGCGAGGCGTTCGAGGCGGAGAGGGAAGCGACGCCGGGCGACTCCGAGAAGAAGCTGAGAGAGAGACTGCGCGGCCAGTGGCGCCGATCAATCGAAGACCTTGGCCAGTGGCGAGGCGCCCGGGTGTTCGACGGCTGGGCGTGGGCGGTCAGCGAAGACCCGCGGACGGTGGACACGGATGGACGCGCGGCGGAGGTTGTCCAGCTCCATTGGGACTGACGGACGAGGAGATTCCCTACGGATTGGCCGGATGGACGCGGACGCTTTTCTAAGCGTCCCGTCCGTCCGTCCGTCCAGGGCGGGTTCGAAGAGCGACCATCGTCCAAACCACTCTCCCCACCACGTCGGCGATCGCGGCGGGAATCTGCCAACCACGACCCCACCCTCTGGCAGATGACGCTCATCCCTGGCCCTCCCTGGTTCAGGAAGGCTGAATTCGACGGCCTAGAGCGCGTTTAGGCAGTTTCGGAGACCACGGGACACCACCGGACACCACTATTTTCCCCTACCTCTCGTGGTGTGTGGGGCGGTTGAGGATTAATACAGGTGCATTATTTCGTGACGTTGATGTCTCCCCTGACCACGCACACGCGAATCTATTTACATCGCTACTGAAATAACCTGATTGCCCTACGCGAGCGGCTCGACCCCGGCCTCGGCCCACCGGTCCAGGCGCCTGAGGATGGCTGCCACGCTGCCGACGGTCCAAGCCTCTCCCGACCGCGGGTTCTTCCCGGTTAGCGCCTTGGCGATTCGCCGAGCGCCGTTGCCCTCGTCTCGCAGCTCGATGATTTGGGCCAGTGCTCGCTGCTCGGGCTGGTGGGGCTTGAGCGGGCGTCGGTCGCCGGCCGCGTTCGTCGTCTTCCCTGAGGCCGTGCGCCAGCCGAACGGGACGATGCGGCTTCGTCCCCTGCCCTCGCGAGCGATGGCCTCGAGGGCGAACGTGGTGCGTTCACCGACCTGCTCTCGCTCCATCTGGGCCAAGGCTGCCAGGACCGTAACCACGAGACGCCCAGCCGCCGTCGCCGTATCGAGGTGTTCGCCCACGCTAATCAGCCGCCAGCCCTCACGGTCGCACCGCTCGACGAGGTCCAGCGTGCAGCGCGTATCGCGGCAATAGCGGTCGAGCTTGATCGCGACGACGCCGTCTGCTTCGCCCTTCTCAAGCGCCCTCAGCACACGCCCCATGCCGGGCCGGTCCTCTGCCCTCGTCTTGCCCGACACGCCCGAGTCGCGGACGACCTTCACGAGCTCGTGACCGTGGGCTGTGGCGTAGGCTTTGAGGCGCTCAACCTGGGCGTTCAAGCTCACGCCCTCACTCGCCTGCTCGTCAGTCGACACCCGGGCGTAGCCCACGAGCCTGAGCGTCTCGGCCGAGCCCTTTCGCTTGGTTCGTCTCGCCACTTTCGCCTCCCCGACTGTGTGCCATCCGAACGGTTAGCACACGATATCGGCCATGAGGCGTCCTAGAGCCGGGTGGTGGTGCCGGGGCGGGCGTGGCTTCACATGGCCAGTGGGGCGGGCAGGCTCGCTCAGATTGCGAGGGGGGCGGGGGTCGACCTGCTGTTGTCGGGAGTTTCGAAGGGGGTGGGGGTACCCCCAAAAACGCGCTTCCTCACCCTCCGGTATATCGCGTCTTATCATGCGAACCGAAATCCGTTTCCCCCTCTAGCCTCGACCTACACCGCTCACCCGACCCCAAGAATCGACCTTTCTCGACCCTATCTCCGTCCGTGGGGTGTAGGTCCAGCGTCTAGAGATAGGCCCGAAAACAGCCCCACAGTGGCCCTTTCTGGACCTCAGAATCGATTTCTCGCGGTGGGCTGTGGTGAAGGGTGTTGCCCGGAGAGCCTAAGCGGCTGTTGCTCCTCAGCGGGAGGCGCCGACCTCCTCAATCACCGATGTGCGAATAGCGCCCCGGAACCGAATCCTCGCTTGGTCGCCAGGGCTGGCGCCGATGAACCCGGCGATAGTCGCGAGTAGCTGTGCTGATTGCTGAACCACGTCGTCTTGCGAGCCGACGCACATGACACTCGCAAACCGCCTTACGGCAGAGTCGCGCGCAGGTGCGAACTCGACAGTGCATGCGAATCCTTCGCTTTCAGCGGCTGATACGAAGTCGTCGAAGAAATCAGCCGACCAAGCCATATCAGGAAGGGCGAACTCGACAGCGCGAACGGGCTTGTCGCCATCCTGCGAAAGCGCAAACTCAATCGTTCTACCCGACCCGACGTGCTTAATGCTGAGGCGTCCGCCTTCCGCCGCGTATGTCGAGAAACCTCCGACTCGGCCGGGAAGGTCCTGCCATTTGACTGTCTCTGCATACGTGTACCACCACCACGCGAGCAGTAGCAGCGCAGCAGCAATCGCAGTCGCCAGCCAGACAATCACCATGCGAGCACCACGGAGCGCCCCCTCCCGGCACATGGGCCGTCATCCCCGAGACCTAGTCGACGATCACGACCCACCTGAAAGCCGGCCCAAGGATCAGACCCACCGCCGCGACGTATGTGGCCAGCGCGGATGTGCTGATCGCCGCCAGCACCCAATCCCGCTCTCGGAGGAACTGAAGGCCAAAGAGCCAAAAGAGCGTTCGCAGAAACCAACCGTTCGGTCCCACAAAGAACGCAGTCAGGCTCAGATCTTCGCTCCGGGGCGACCCGATGTCGGCGAGTCGCTTCGTCTGAAGCGCAAGCAGCACGTACCACAGCAGCGTTGCGGCCGCGGTCGCGATTGCCCATTCGTATCGATCGAAAACAAGCATGCGACCCCCTGAAGACCGATGCGCGACGCGCGGGAGACCACGGCACCCTACTGAAGATCTTTACCCGACCGTTCGGCACGAGACGTCGTCTCGCGGTATAGCGACCGCTCTAGCCACGCGACGTCCTCTCGAATCCAGGGCACCCAGATCCCGTCGACGAAGTCTGTGATCTCCTGAGCAAAAGCCTCATCACGTGACGGCTCCCATGCACCATTCAGGTGCACGTAGGCCACCAGCCGCAAGAGGTGTATTCGGTCACGCAAGGTCGTCTCGGGGTCGCGCCATCGGTTCGTGATCTGAACGATGATCCCATCGGTCGCAGCGACCCGCTTCGTCATGATTGCATCCGGCGGGTGAACCCGCTGGACGGTCAAGAGGTACAGCTCGACCTGCACGTCGTTGGGCTGGGCGGACACATGGCGAATCCGCTCGAATCGGGGCATGTCTAGGAATAACTCTTGCTCCGGACTTAGCGCTTCCTCTCCGCATGAGACGACAGCCACGACGATGAGCGATACGGCTAGCTGATACCGACCCACCCGCCCCCCCGCCTAGCGCCCTTGCTCGCATTCGAGGATGCGGCGCGCGTGCTGGACTGACTTGAGCGCGTCGTTGACACACTCTTCCACGCACGGCCCCATCACCCGCTCGTCCGTCCGGCACTCGTGGTTCGGGTCCTGCCCCGAGCCCCGCATCACCTCGCGCATGCACGCCAAGTGAGCAGAGAGCTCCTCGAGGTTGTAAGACCCACCCTCTTTGTCGCAGACGGACGGAACGTCTGCGCACGCGCGTTGAGTGCATCGGAGGAGCTCGGACCTGCGCTCATCTATCGCTGGGTCGGTAGGCACGCTCTCTGAATGGAGCGCTCGGCACTCGTTCCGCGCCAGCCTGACCGCAGCCTTCTCGCACTTCGACTCGAGCACCCCATCAAGCGTCTCCTCGCACCCGGTGCCGCCAGCCACGGCCACGAGCGTCGACAGAACGAAGGCTCCTGCGATGAGCCTGCGGCGACCGGACCCGTCGGAGTACGGGAGCCGCTCAGCAATCCTGCCGATTGTCGAACCAGCCAATTGATGCCCACCCTTGCCCCACACGCTACGCCACTCTAGCCGGCAGACATCGCCGCGAGATCTCTCGATCTTCGAGATGTGTACGGGGTGACACATCCAGATCTCAACTCGCGAGGCCCGGAGCCCACACTCGCACGAGACTCAGGAACGGCAGAATCGGAACGGATCAGCTGAAGGACTACTGGCATGAGAACGCTTGCTCTCACGTTGGCTTGCACCGTAGTGGGATTGGCTGGCCCCGCTTTCGCGTTCCAATCCGTCCGCGTCCAGGTACTCGACCGCGGCCAAGCGGACGGCATCGTGATCCGCACTCCGAACGAAGAGTGGATCGTGATCGATGCCGGCACGAACGACGATCAAGCGGACTACATGGAAGAGATGGGCATAGAGACCGTCGCTCTCGCGGTCGTCTCCCATCGCCACTTCGACCACCACGGGGGTATGGACGAGGTGATCGAGCAGTTCGAAGTCGAGCGCTTCTATGGAAACATGGAAGACTGTCCGAATCGCACATCGGACGACACGTGGCGGGAGGCTCTCGAGGACGAAGGCGCGGAGCAGATGAGCCCCGGAGAGTCAGTCACGATCGACGGCGTGACGTTTGAGTTTCTCCCCGTACCGGCGAACGCGGCCGACTGCCCTGACCATGAGAACGACAACACCCGAGTCGTCCGGATGACCTTCGGCGACTTCTCGATGCTCTTCACGGGGGACGTGGAGCTCGACACCATCGGATTCCTAGTCAACAACCACGCTGACCAGCTCGAGGCGGATGTCCTCAAGGCATCGCATCACGGCAGCCACAACGGCCGCACGGATCCATTCCTCGACGCGGTCGGCCCCCGGAAGATCGTGATCTCAGTCGGCCAGAACTCCACCCATGGCCACCCCCATGACGAGGCCGTGGACGACTACATCGACGCGGTGGGTGAGTCCGACCTGTTCTGCACCCACCGCGACGGTACGGTTCGCGTCTACGGATTCCCTGACGGTCGCATCATGATGCGGACCCAGCGCGACAGCGACGCAGACTGCCGCCATGGGGACGGGACGTAGCCGCGACGGCCGCCCGTGGCGCTCGTGGCCAGGCAGGACCCGAGATAGTCTCTCGGAATGGACGACAACAGACGCGACGAGCTCATGCAGCGGGTCCAGAAGAGCCGCGAGTCTCGACAGAAGCGAAAGGGCGGACTTCGTCGGCTCGGCGGTTGGGCGTTCGCTTTGCTCGCGTTTCTGTTACTCGCGCCCGTCGGGCTACATCTTCTCGGCGTTTCGTTCGAGCCGGGATCGTGGGGTGACTTCGTCGGCGGAATCTCCCAGCCGGTGGCCCTGCTATTTCTCGTCTGGAACTTGATCCTGCAACGTCAGTCCCTTGAGTTTCAACAGGACGAGCTCGAACTCCAGAGACGGGATCTCGAGGTAGCGCTACGTGGTCTCGACAGGA
Source organism: Myxococcota bacterium (assembly GCA_965250285.1). GTDB lineage: Bacteria > Myxococcota_A > UBA9160 > UBA9160 > UBA4427 > CAYYSY01. The sequence continues at coordinate 1,412,684 of OZ252299.1, read as the reverse complement.
CGATCGAGGGCATTGAAGGGCTTCGATCCATTGAGCGCGGACGGGCCGCACCCCGCGTTCGGATCGACGTCTACGACAACGTGAAGAACCCGGGATGGGGCGAACACGGGGATCGCAGCAGCGGCGGCCGATTCGCGAAGGCTCGCGGCATGCACTGGCAGACCTACGACTCGCCAGTCGACCACGTCACGTATTCGGTTGACCCTCCGGGACTGGAGGACGAGTCCTCAAACGTTGTCAAGCCGCGCGGCCCGTCGAGCGCAAATCGGACACACGGCCTCTATGTCCCGCTGAGCCAGAATAGGAGCGCCGATGAAGTTCGCATTACGATCCGCTTCACCGACGACAACGGCGAGGATCGTGAATACAGCTACCACCTGACATGGGCTGAGCGTGTCGATCCGACCGCGCCAGACGTTCGGTTCTATTGCTACGCGCTCGCTCTCAGCAAGCCCAAGCCGGCAAGCGTGAATCACCTGCGCCACCGTCAGGCCCTCCGCGTCTAGGAACGCTCAGCCCCGTGGAGCTTCGGCAACAGATGCGAACCGCCCCCGCCCAAGGATCACCGCGTCGCACTCAACGCCGAGCGCCCCAACCGAGATCCAGATCGATTGGCGCGGTTGGGAGTTCGTGAACTTCGCTCGCTCATCGAATCTCCGCGGTGCCCGGCCACGCTTCAATACGTTGCCGCGACCCATCCCAGCGTGACTGCCTGCGCAACCGACGCAGACAAGCGCCTATGGTCGCGACTCCCCACGGCTACCGCCGGACGAATGCCCCAGGTTGTTGCCGAGCGGCCGCCCTCGCATCGGAGACAGCAGGGATGGACGAGACTCTCGGGACGAGCGTCGACGACGCGACGTGTCTGCTTAACTCCCAGCGGGCGCTGCCAGGCAACAGGCGCGCTTCGGTGGAGAGAGCAGTCGAACACAGTCGATCCCGTCTATCGCCGCGTCCGGATCGACGATCTGTCGCTTGAATGGCCGACGCTGTTGGTACGCACAGTGGCGCACTTCTAGAGAGGAAGAGTCCGCCCAGGCTTGCCTAGACCCGATACCCCAAAACGAATCCCGCCACGCAACTAGCGAGATGGGGCCATTCTGATGTTCAACCGGCAATGATCACCCATCGAAACGCTGGCCCGAGTATCAAGAATACCGCTGAGGAGAGCGTAGCGATTGCGCACGTACCAATCGCCGTCAGGATACCGTCTCGCTCGCGAAGATACTGAAAGCCAAACAACCAGCGGAGAACTCGCAACACCCAACCATTCGGGGCTACGAGAAATGCAATGAAGCTCAAGTCTTCGCTCCGATGCGACCCTAACCTACGCAGCCGCATGGTCTGAAGCACGACCAACGCGTACCACAAGAGCGTCACGACAGCCGTAGCAAGCGCCCACTCATATTGGCTGAGTGTCAGCACGCAGTTTCTCTGCCGAACGGAGCTTCTCCGCTCGCGCCTCGGCCCCATTCAATCCACTCACCTGATCGGCCGCAACCACCCCAGTCGAGACCCTCCTCGGAAGCGACCTACGTTCAGGAGCTCTCCCCGAAGACCGCAGCAGGGCCCCTTCAACACAGGTCACTACAAACGAAGCCGGCGACAGAATGGACGCCACTCATTCCTCGTCGCCAACGACAGTGAACCAACGAGGCACTACGTAGCACTCGACCGCCAACAAACCGATACAGACTCCCAAAAAGGGAAGCACAGAACTCATCGCAACCGACGCAATCATGGAAGCCAGCAAAGCCGCCTGCTCTGCTATCGCAACAACCTCATCGAGCCAACCCTTCAAGAACAATTCCGAACCGCAGCTCGAGCAGGTCACCCGGCGCCCGCGGCGCATCGAAACGACGGACAGGGGCGATATGCCCCTCGTGCCACAAGCGTTGCACCGCACTGCGAATCGACGGGACGCACCGGCCTCCCCCACTACTGAGCCTGCCCGGTCGAGATCGCATTCAACACCTCTGTAAGCGCATCGAGACCATCGACACTGATCTGCGGAAGAATCGGCTGCGACAAGTCCACTGTTGTCACAAAGACCTGATTCCTCAAGGCAAGATTCTCAACTGCGAGTTGCGCGTCTCCCGCGACAGCCAACTCTGTAAGGCCAAGTCCAAGTGCTCCTGCCTGGACCCGCCCGACAGCGCGCGACATCCCGCTCCTTGCAATCTGGCTTGCAGTGAAGCGACCAGCGATCCGCCCGGCGTTGTCCCGTACTCCGTCGCGCGCCATTTCAGACGCCGGTCCTGGAAACTCGTTGATCAAGTTCATCCCAACCGCCGCGATCTCGCCGAGTAGCCGATCTTCAATAAGTGTCGACTGCACCTGCTGACCCGTACCGAGGAAGCCCAGCCGACGTGCCTCTTGCCGAGCAAATCTACCCAATCCTCGCGGCAGGGAAACTATCCCCTCGCCGAAGTCGCCACCGAGCCCCGACTGCTGGGCTGGACCAAAGCTCCCCTTTGCGAAGAGACCCAGCGGATCGGCGAACCTCACGGGGTTGTTCCGTCCATAGACATACAGATTCAGGCCGTCTGCGTGCTTCAGCGGGTCGGGCTGGATGAATCGTCCCATCTCCGGATCATAGTACCGAGCACGGTTGTAGTAGAGACCTGTCTCCGGGTCCCACTCCCGCCCCGCGTACCGGAAAGGACTCCCAAGGACGCTCGCACTCAGCGTCTCACCGAAGGGTCCATACGTGTACCGCTCAACAATCCATCCGCTGGAGTTGGTAAGCGCAACGACCGATCCATGAGCATCCAGCTGGTAGTAATAGTTGCTGCCGTCAGCCGCAGTCATCCGGACAGGCATGTCGGTGCCAGGACCGAACAGGTACTGGCGGATCATCGTCCCGGCGTCATCATACTCGCCGATAACGTGACCGCGGTCATAGAGGTAGTGAGTGGTAACACCATCGACTGTCTTGCTGCGCCTCAGACCATCCGAATCGTAGTCGTAGGTCGAGGTTCCAGCACGGATTAGTCGCCCTTCTGCGTCAAACTCAAAGTCACGCCCAGCGCCCGATGTGAGATTGCCGTCAAGGTCATGCATGAACGCATCACCGTTCACCGCGTCATACTGATTCAGCTCGTCAGGCACGAACAGCCGCTGCTGCACCGAGAACAGGTCAAATTCGAAGCTCGGATCATCGACCATCGTTGACGTTCGATTGTGCAACCGGTCGTAGCCGTACTCGTAGATCACATAGTTTCCTGGGAATGCATTGGTCCAGGCCTCTACGTCGTTATCCAGCTCGTACACAACCCCCGTACCCACACCGTTCTCATGGAACATCCCGCCGAACCGGGATAGAGCATCCCACCCGAAGTCAGCGATGTAAGGACCCCCGACGCAATCAGTATGTATGCCGTCTAGGCGCCCAAGATCGTCGTACATATGACAGAACGAGGAGCCGTCCGGGTAGGTGAAGACCTCGGGCTGTCCATCGTCATAGTATGTGTACGTGATGTCTAGGCCGTCCGAACGCCGCACACCCTCGAGTCGACCAAGGTCATCGAAGTCGTAGTCAACGCGCCCCCAATCATCAATGACGGCTGTTCGCCGCCCGGCTAGGTCATACTTGTACTCGACGAGCGGCTCTCCAGGGACTTTCTTCTGAACGATCTGCCCCAGAGCATCGGGGACGTAGTCAATCGTGACGCCCGCTCGCGTCCTCCGAGACACAACATCAGACCGATCGTTGTACCCAAGCTCCTCATAGGAGTCGTCCGGATAGATCGTCTTCTTCAGACGATCGAAACCGTCATACCTAAACTCCGTCACATTGCCGTTCGGGTCAGTCATGGTTTCGACAAGACCGTTCAGTGTGTACGTGTACTCGGCCATCGTTTGGCCTGAAGGCCCGATCACCTTCCAGAGCGAGCCTCGTGCATCGTAGCTTCGCTCTGTGACATACCCTTCTGCATCCTCAACCTTCCACAGCCGGTCGAGTTCGTCGTACTCGCTTGTCGTCATAGACAGCTCAGGATCCACGGCCGTCTCGACCTTGCCGGATCCCGTATAGGTCCAGCTGTTGACCTGCCAGGGCGCCGCAGGGGCTAGGGTCTCTCTACGCACATACTCAAGCAGGCCTTCTGAGTCGTACTTGTATTCGGTCTCGTAGGCAGAACTACCCGGGGCCACCTCCTTCTCGACCCGACGCATATCGTCGTAGAAGTACGTAGTTCGGCGACCCAAAGGATCCTCAGACCACCAAACGTCTCCAGTCGGGTAGTGATCCCACTCTGACTCGATGCCGAGTCCACCGAAGTCTTCGATCCTGGATATCAACTCCCCAGTTGACATGTCGTAACCAAACTTCGTGACCATGCCTTCAGGATCCTCGACTTCGCCCACCAGCCCCAGGCTATTGAAGATGAACCTCGTAGTCGCGACTCCCGCTTCAACCGGTGGCCGTTCGATGCGATCCAAGTCGCCCGCACTGTCGTAGTAGTAGGTCGTCACCTCTCCCATTGGGTCTGTATACGTCTCTATCTGACTGAAGAGTGGCTCATACGTGTAGATCTCTTCGATCGGATCAACGACGAAACCCGGCTTCGGATGACGTGTCCTTGAGAGGACATTGTGCAGATCATCGTATGTAAACGAGACGTAGTCGCCTTCGGGAGAGATCCGCTCGATCAATCGCTGTTCACCGTCGTACACCATCTGCGTCGGCAAGCCGAGCTGATCATGCTCGACAATGGTCCTGCCGTTACCGTCGAAGAACCATTTCTTCGCGTGACCAAGCGGATCAGCTTCTATCGTAAAGCTGCCTGCGTACTCGTAGTCGTACCACTCGCCGACGGCATTCTGCTGAGATGTAACCTTGCCAAAGTCATCGTAGCCCCAGCCGTCCTCACGAAACGCATACACATTCAGCACGGCTGGATTAATCAGATCGCCCGGCGTGAAGATCTTCTCGAGCAAGCCGTCGTCCGTGTAGGAAAGAACGGTTTCATGATTTTCTGGATCTACAACCGAGTTGAGGCGACCCTCCCCGTCGTACCCGTAGTCAACCTTGCGACCCCCACTCATCGCGAAATCAAGGAGCTCTCCGTCGTAGTGGAACGAGATCGAGTGGCCGAAGTCATCCTCGACACGCGACAGAAGATCCCCAAAGTAGAAGTAGGTCACCTTGTTGTCGTGCCGATCCGACCACTCCTCGATGTGCCCGTCCGATTGAAACGTCGCCGAAGAGCCGTCTTTCTGAGTCAGTACGAACTGTCCTCCTGGTTGCTGCGTAAGAACAGCCGCAGACCCGGGCGGCGCCTTGTAGCTGCCATCTGTCAGACGAAAGAACTCGGACGAGTCGCTTCCGATACGGACCGAAGCGACACTATCTCGCAGGTATTCCATGAGCCATACATGACTTAGCGACGCGATTACGACGTTCGCGAGGTCGTCCGAATCACGCAGGAGATCCACCGTCACATACAGCTCAGCGATCACGGCAGCGATCTCCGCGACAGATCTGCCATTGAGTGCCAACAGCGCATTGCTTCCGACCGTCACGTTTCCAATCAGGCTATGAGTCCACCCTGCACCCATGCCATCATTCGAAAGGAAGGCGCCAGAGTTGTAACTCCGCCGAAGCGACAATCCGAACGGAGGGGACTCACCACCTACGGTTAAATCGGTGTGCTCGAACAAGAAGTCACCCTTGACCAAGTCAATTGGGTCTAGCGACTGAGCATGGCTCGAAGGGACCTCGAAGTACGGAGGCTGAATCTCGTAGATTCCATGCTGGGTCCCGACGCCACCATTGAGTCCACCCGAAACCAAGGCTTGGTACCGGAACTTACTCATACCGAACACGCCGAACCCGAACCAGGTTCCGATCGTGTTGTCTCCCTTCTCGGGAAGCACCCACCGCCCATTCACAGTGCTGTTCAGGAATGCTTGAAATTCGTTCAACCAGAACGTGCTGTATCCGTTGAGCATCGGTCTAATGGAACTGAAGTTGTCCTTAGTAGCCTCGTAGAATGTCGAGTCCGCCAACTCATCGAACACATACTGCGTGGAGACAGCATCCTGCTGTTGGTACTGATGAACAACACTTGCCTCCAGGCCGCCGAAGTGCCCGGCCACGATCGTATCGACAACCGTATCTAGCTCGCCGTCCGTGGAGTACGGGCTAACGCAGGCGTGTACTGCGTCAGGAAGATCGAGGAAGGGATACTCGCGTTGTCCCACAAAACCGACGACATGGTGAAACAGGCAGTGAGCCTCGCTAGCGGGACGTAGGAGATCAAGAACTCTGCTGGACTGCATCCCGAATCCGGATGCCAGAACGGACATGGCCTCGCCGATCACAGGTTCGTCTAGGAGGGAATCGAATCTGTCAGCGTTGATTCGACTACGCGCAGAGTGGTACTCCACCCGTCCTTCGCCAATTCGCCCCAAGAGCGCTATCAGCGCGTAGGTGCCAGACGTTTGCAGGTTTGTGGTTAGCCTCGCATCGGCGAGAAACTCATCGGCGAAGGGATGATCGATCGCCACCACGTATCGGTAACTACTCGAAACCTGACCGGAGACAGTCGCCAGACAATCTGAGTACCGCGCGATCTCCTCGCCCTCGTACCTAAGGACAACGTCTGCACCGCCCCCCACCGCAACATCGGGCGACAGGGTCAGCCTGCGACCCGCGATCTCATCTGTATACACGAACCCGCCACATGCCCCGGGCGGAGGCGACGACGCCCCCGTGACTGAGAAGGCCAACTCTAGAGTCGTCCGGAGATCGTCCGGTACCGCCGTCCAGACAGCCGAGACTTGTTGCAGGCCGGGCAGTACAGAATCGAGAATCGGGCCAGGACCGGCGACGAGCTCTGAGCCACCGATCACATCTACCAGGTCCACACCGGACGACGCACCGCCAACGTGCTCGATCAGATTCGTTGCATACTGCGCCAAGTTGCCATGGATTGCGTCACGGTTCGGACTCGTTACTGATGAGGATCCGATCTGCGCACCACCGCCAGTAAACGCACTGGTACGGAACACCGACCGGTCGTAGTTCATCGCGGCTCCAAGATCGATTGGAGGAATCACGTCATGTGACTTGAAGGCAGGGTCAAGCATCGCGAAGGAGTACCCGCCTTGGTGGGACGGTCCAACATCGACCCGGACCCAGACGCGCTCAAGGTCGGCATACTGAATCGTATCGTCGCCATTGGCGACAACGGTGTTGCTGCCCGGATCGCGCCCACCGAAGGTTCCAAAGATTCGTCTGAGCAACACAGCGTCATCAGGGATTCCAAGCCAGCTTGTAATGGCAGCCGCGTCATATCGGATAGTCCCATACTCAATGACCGCAGTGTGCCCGTACCCCTCCAGGAGGGCTAGAACGAGATTCGCCTGGTCGAAGTCGTTCCCTGAACGGTCGAGTAGCGTCCCCTCGGCGCCCTTGTTCGAGCCCCAGGTCCATTCATACTCGATGTTTTCATAGACCCACTGATAGACTGCCGCTGGATCGCCGCCCAGGGCCGATCGCACCGCCTCTAGCTCCGCCTCAAGCTTGCCCCCAACCCGTCCAGGAGAGCACTGACCTCCGGAGCAATCCGGATACAAGCTAGGAAGCACGTACTGCGGCTCGGCCGGCGCGGTAGCAGCAGAGGCTGATGAGCCACCGTTTTGTGAGATGGTTCCGAGAATCGACCCGATACTGGGACCATCACTGGCATTGACCGATCCAGGCATCGTCGCACCAACCAGAGCAACACTGAGAAGCCACCGACGCCACTCTGGGCGCTTCGTGACTACACCCCGCCTCGCAGTGCTCTTGCGGCCGCGATGAATGGAGATCAGCGTCGCGACCCCAGCCAGCAGGAGCATCCACCCCTTTGGCTCTGGAACCAAAACCATACGCCTGTTGCCGGCATCATCGTATGCGTACTTGACACGCTTGCCGTCTGCCGACGTGACAGTATCCAGGCGACCTAGCTCATCGTAGGTATACGTCCGGGACGGTGCAGATTGCGCTGCCGCCTGCGGTTGACTGAGCTGCGACAATGGCGCGAAGGACAGTGCAGACACACCCGCGCCACTCAATCTCGCCCGCTGTCCTGCGGCCGGGTAGCTGCCATCCTCAATCGCCTCAAGCGTCTGAAGGATCTGATTCTCGAGTGCGGGAGTCAGATCCGCGGGAGGCGAGTCTTTGAGAATCGAACGAATCTCATCGATCGCATCCATCTCTGACGCGGCCAACGACTCGCTTGCGGCTTGCGAGACCGGCACGAGAAGCAGCACAACACCCACTAGCACCGACACGCCACGAGCAACTTGACTGCGCACCAAGGACGCCTCCTTCCGTCGCGCGCGTCCGACTTCGAGTGCCGGCCGCCCGCGTGGTCATCTGCGCCCAGTCTTGGAGCGGATCGAGATTCTGTCTACGGGTCTGCAGGCTCATATACACAAGCTCGCGTTGCCTGAATATGATCGAGCGCCTTCACAAACGGTGTTCGGTCAGGCCGTGCAGAGACTCCGAAGCCCCCCGCTATCCGCACCGACATGTGTTCCTCGAGATAGCGGCGTGAACTACGTGGCATCTGTTCCGCGAGCGGCACAGTGGGAGCGACGTTCGGCACTGCGTACATCGACGGCGAGAACTCTGGGTTCACCAAGCACATACGAGACATCAGTGTGCGCCCCTTTCTCATTCCGCGATCCATCTCGGGACGTAGAGGCTCCGTGTGTAAACCAGTTCACAGACGCGACATACGTGCGGAGGTAGGATGCGGGAGGCGCGCTGCCGCGAGCGAGGCGACCGAGTCGGAGTCAACTCAACGCGACGGTGGTGCTCATCGGCACCCGCGTGAGCCGATCAGGCAGGAACTCGCGCAAGATCTCCGCGGGTGTGGCACATGGGAAGTGCACGGTCTCGAGGGATCAGGCGGGACTGTTCACGGGCGATTCGTGAATCGAGAATAGGAGCGCGCCATCGGCACCCTGCGACGACAACCATGGGCAGTAGTCGTCTAGCCGTATGTCGGGGTCGGGGACTGCAGAAGTAGCCAGGACCTTACTGACGGCGTCGCAGGAATCCGCTCATAGCAAGGCCAACGCCTACGAGAACGGCTGTTGACGGTTCAGGGATCGCTGCAACCCGGAACCCCGTGAGTCCCTCGGACCCTGTCGACGCGATGGCCAATGCGCCCGAAGAGAAGACATCGGGGTCGGTACTGATAAGGCTGCCGCCACGGATGCCGCGATTCCTGGTTCCGTAGATCGACTCGTTCCATTCCCACGTGTTCCCAGCTTGGTCGAACGTGCCGTAAGGGCTGGCCGAACCCGAATAGCTCCCCACAATAGTCAGGTCGCGCACGGCGTAGTCGCAGTTGGCGGAGTTGGGCGCCGCTGTCGGCGAAGAGCACGAGATCGGCGTGTCAGAACCACCGGGATAGTTTGAGTACAGCATCGTCTCCGGATTGAAGAAGGCAGCCTTGTACCACTCGTCCTCGCTGGTCAGGAAGATCGTCGCGTCAGGGTTTCTCGTGATCGTGTTCTCGGCGATCCCGATCGGATCGAGCGTGTAGGCTCCCGTTTCGGTGGTTCCAGCTCCCTGCGGTCCTGTGGGACTACCGTTGTGCAGCCAGTTCGAAAACCTCAGTGCGTCCCAGAATGAGACATACGTGACGGGCATCTCTGCACGTCCATCGATCGTCGCGTAGGTGTAGGCGCCTGGAGCGCCCGAACGAGAGATGCCACCAAGGCTACTCACAACGCCCATACTCGTGTTGTAGAGCTCGTAGGTGTCCGTTGCAGCGACGGAGTTCAGGAACGACGCGTATTGCGCGTTCGTGACCTCAGTTCGGCCGATCATGTACTCATACGAGACGCTGCCGAAGCCCGTGTCGTCAGGCGCGTTTCCCGGGTTGCTGATCGTCACCCAGTCAATGTCGACCGCATAGGACGTGCTCGAGGCGAGCACCAGGCCGATCAACGCAGCAGCAAACGAGAACCAACGAGCACAACAAGCCATCGCAGCCCCTTCCCAGTAGGCATCGTGGGCATCATCTCAGGGTGCTGGGGACGCGTCAATATGTCGGCTTCGCCCTGTGCTCGGGACGGCCCGTCGCCTCGAACTACGAAGTGTACGCACGATCCGAATTTCCGAGTCCAGTTGAGCACGGACCTGGCGGTCGGAGTGCCCTACTTTGTATCGGTGCTGCAGGGAGATTTGAGTTGGCTGCGGAGGAGAGCACCAGTTGGCGTCGACAAGGGCCGACGTAGATCTCACACGTCTCTCGCGATTGGCGGGAGTGATCGCATTCGCTCTCGTCGTATCGATTGCGTGCGTCGAGGAAGAAGCTCGCACTCCGGAACCAGCCGTCGACTCTGAGCCCATCGCAGAGGAAAGCACCCCGGCGGGCTACGCAGTGGAGATCATCGACGACTGTCACAATCCCGTCGTCGCCAGGGACGGCTCGTCGTTCGCCGCGATCCGCGGACGGACAATTCCGTACAGCGGATTGCTTGTTTGGAAACGCGACGACGGCGCGGTGCTCTACGAACTACCGACGACGAGCTTCAGGCCGAACGGCATCTCCTCGAATGGCCAAGTCGTCGTGGGGAAGTACGCAGCCGGGTCGGTCCCAGGATGGGGGACGTACTTCCACGTGTTTCGCTGGACGGCCGACTCCGGAATGGAGACCCTCGAGCACTACTACGAAGCAGACATCTACAACTATTACGACTCCGTTGCTGTGTCGGGCGACGGGGACACGATCGCAGCTGGACAGATGCCTTTCGGCACGGGCGGCGTCTTCCCAGTGATGTGGGATTTCGGAGTCGCGTCTGCGCCCTTCCACCCACTCCCGGAGGGCTACAACCATGCCGAGCCTATCACGATAAGCGAGGACGGATCCCGGATATGGGGTTGGCTATCCGAGCGAGGCATTTTCGTCGGGAAGGACTTCTTCGAGTGGAGCATCGAAGAGGGGACGCGCATGATTATCGCAGAGGATTCCTATTCGGAGATCATCAAGGTAGCTCCAGAGACCGGCCTCATACTCGTGCGAACGAGCTTCGATCCATCTGGAGAGTCCAGATATCCGATCTACATCATCGATGGCGACGAGGCGATCTACCTTCCGGAATACCCTGACGAGAGCTTTGTTCCCTGGGACATGACTGCCGAGGGAGACAAGATCGTCGGTCTAGCCTTCCGAGATGGCGTGATCTGGCGAGATGACGCGGGATACGTCGACGCCAAAGACTGGATCGAGGAGTTTCTCAAGTTCGACCTCACCGATCTGGATGTCACCGCACCAGCCGGAATCTCCGCGAACGGCGACCTAATGGTCTTCTCGGTCAGAGGTGACAGGACCAGCGACTGCATCGCGATCATGTACGACGAAGACCTCGTCGAGTAGCGACTCGCAAGCCTCCTGGTCAGTGACCCAGATCCTGCCAGATGCAGTGCTCGCGAAGGGTGCTTGTGGACCAGCGGACACTCTGAGTTCCCATCTAGCGCCCGCCTACCCGAGCGACCGCGGGCGTCCGTAGTGCGCAATGCGGACGACGCCGAGTCCAGTTGGCGATGAGCTGACGGCGGCGACCTCGAACGGTCGCTGCAACAAAGCAGCCCACACGAAAACCCGCGCAAGCGAGATCCGGCGTCGCCCCGCCAAGTTCAAGGAATCTTCCAGATCAATCGGCTCGCCCCGCCACCCACCCGAATGGGTGGGCCTTCCGAACGGTAGGTGGCGCGTGACTGACCTCAGCTACTGGCACGAGCTTGGCTGGCAGTCGCACCCACATCCGCGATCACGATGGCAATGGCACGTGCCTTCTTTGCGGTTGAAGTGGCAGCCGCACGAGTTCAGCCCGCCTGCGTGCTCAGGCGTCTCGATACCGAACTCCGATTCGTAGGCGGGTTGGTGTCGGGCAATCGCGTCTACGGCGTCGATGGCAACCATGTAGCCGGACTCGAGTTCGGCGCCGCTCTCGAGCACCGCATGCGATGCGCCCACGGTTGAAGAGGGAACTAGCCGGCGACGGTTGCATGAGAGGAGATAACACTTCGGCGCTGCGGGAGATTTGTCAGCGATCCGCGGTCGGACTGCCTAGGCGCTGTGCGAGCACTCTGAGGCGACGCAACTTGGGTGGGGCTCTTCTAGTTCACCCGGATGATCCAGCGGCACTTGATATGAGGAGGTGCCGCTTCGGCAGTTGAAAGGTCGATTGTCCGTTCTTTCTCGGGAAACGCGTGTTCAACGGCCTTGATCGTGACCTTCTTTAGCTTCAGCGGATTAGCCGCGTTTACACCTAGAAGCCCCGGGAACTGGCCACCCGCCGAGCCTGCGATGTCGTTCCCAGCCGGGTGTGTGTTTGGCGCGAAGATTGGATAGAGCGGAACGTGCCATCCAATTGGATCCTTACTGCCGAATAGTTTGGGAACGGGCACCTCGCCGTCAAGCACGTAGCCTGCCCCCGAGAACAAAACGCTCGTTTTCTCCGCAGGGCGTTGGAGGATCGCGAAGCTGGATTCGTACTCGCGCGCGACACTCTCTTCACTATCAGTTCCAGACATGAAGCGATCCGTCAGATCAGGAACTGGCGTTGATCGCAGTTCTTCCGGAACCCAAGATGCGCTCGGCCAATCGGTTCGACCATCTGCCCATGCGAATCCGTTCGGCGGATTCTGTCCGGACCCGAAGTAGCAGAAGGATGCGCCCAGTGGTATCTCGGAGTAGTAGTCGTGAGTATCCCTACCATCCAGAATCTCCTTGATTGACGCCTCGTTGAACGATGGGCGGATCGCGTCCTCCGCAACGATCGCATCGCTTGTAGCAGTTACCAAATGGGCGTAGGCGATCGCTCGTCGGGACTCATCGCGCCAATCTGTGTTGAAGTAGGTCACGAGAGCCCTGCTGGGCTTGAGTACACTGTCTGTCGTTGTCTCCGTGAAATCGACGCCCGAAGTAGCAACGAGGGTACGCGTCTCGCCACGGCTGAGATCGAACGGGCCTGACTTGCCTCCGGGCGACAGCTTTACGCTATCTGCGATCTCCCTGGTGTCAGTCTCCGACTCATACTCTTTTCGAGCAGCTACGATCGTTTCGATCTGCGGCTCCAGGTACGCCGCCAGCGCCTTCTGGAAGTCGGCGTCCTGTTCCTCGTATGGTTGCCAGTCCAGCGCGGGGAGGATCCTCTCCAACGAGACCGTGTCGATCATCTTCGCCACTTCTGCACTTTCGGCGGAGACTATTGTTGCCCGCTCCTCGGTGAGCTGAGAGCGAAGCGCGCGCTCTTGGTTCTGGAAGATCGGCACGTTCGGGCCGAGATTGGCGTGCTCAAGAGCCTTTGTGATCGCGGATTGAAGCCGTATGCTCGCCAGCGACTCGGCCTTGGCAGTTTCGATGCGTACACCCGGATATCCCAAGCCGAGATGAATGCGAATCGAGCCTTCCGACAGCCGATCGCAAAGCTGAGCGGAACCGAAGCTCGTTGGGACGACGGAGACATCGTAGTAGTGAGCACGGTCGCCCGAGGGTATCGGTGCCTGCCCGGCGGCGAGGACTGCCTGGCTGTCCTGATCGATGATTCGAACCACTACCTCGCTCGTTGGCCACGGGAGAACGGCAACGTCTTCTGCCTCAAGGCCTTTGTCGCGGAGCCATTGCGTCTCTCTCCGGCTGCTCCTAACCCGGTCTTCTGCAATCGCGCGTAACCGCGGTGTGGATGCGACGAACGACAGACGGACGTAGTCAGCGTCGTCCATTGACCTAATGCTCCTGACATAGGTTGGACAGCCTTCTTCCAGGGGCTCTTCGATCTCGCGAAGAGCCAAGATGGGCTTGTGGAAGTATGTCGTGGAACCTGATGCGTCTCCGTGTTCGGCACCGCGGTGAATCTCAATCACTCTCCCGTCGAGCTGAATCGTCGCTTCCGAGACTGCTATTGGCCTTATTTGACCGCCGGTGTTCGCTGGATCGTCAGCGGCCAGTGGCGCGGATGCGTAGAGCGCGACGAGTGCTGCGGTCCGGCTGACCCATCTCGAGCGGCGCATCGAGTTGGAGCGACGTAGGTCGAGACGCAATCGCAACCGTCTTCGTGAGATTTGGCGATACTGCACGCGGCTCCTTTCGCGTTCGCAGAGTTCTCGGATGGGCGTCACGGTAGGCCAGGATTCGTCGAAGCTAGCCTGCCCGCGTCTACTGCACCCTGACGCCCGCACAGGCTTCCCGGTGCGCGCGATGCGAACCGAAGCATCGCACGCGGCGACTACCGTCCATACATCACCTACCAACAGGGGGCGCCGCGGCAGACTTCGCTACTCGATCTTCCCGCTAAACATGTCGACATCGGTGCAGAGGCAAGCTGCATCTGCGTTTCTGTGGCAATAGCGCTGCAGAGAGTCTGCATCGTGCGGGCGATCCGGGTTCTCGTATCGTCCCGATAGGTGGTACGTGAAGGCCTGCAGCTCGCTGACAGGGGACTGGCAGTGCGAGCCCGCCGCTTTGGTTAGGCATTGGCAGGTGATGGTGATCTCCTGTGCACCCGCTCCCGGCTGTTCAGCAGTGGACACTAGGCTCGTCAGTCCAATGATCACCAATAGGCTCAATGCGCCGATGGTCGCGACTCGATCGATCTGTGTACGCATCTCTCACTCTCCACCCGTGTCAAACGTAAATCTATCTTGCTGGCGCAGTCTCCAGTCGCCGAATCGACATCGAGGGCCCTCTAGTGGCCGAGGGAGACCGTCGCAAGCGCTGAGATCGAGCACCGCCTCGTTCACCAACAAGCGAGGGGGTGCCACGCAGTTGGCGTCCGTAGCCGCGATGCATCCAGGGTCGATTATCCAGCATGGCCTTCTTCAACGACTTCCGGGTCAAAGTGGTCGGCAGTCGAATGTGAGTGGCTATTGGTAGCGCCTCCGCTGAGCCTCGCCGAGTCTTGGAATTCAAGCACGCACGATCTCCCTAAGACGAAACACCGTATCGCGTCGCCGAGGTGCCGTGTAGTGAGTGACAAGACACTTGAATACGCATCAGGGAATCCACCGCTCATCCAGTGATGTGGTTTCACCGCGAACCACACACAAGTGTGCCAACTGCGGCGCGTCTTCAACCGTAGCCCCTTCGATCCGCCTCCCTTCAACGCAGCGCGTTGCACGCCAGTCTTGGTCGGGCAAACACCCGCGACCGACGCACGACGCCCAGTGTGCACACGGGGACTGCAGGACCGGTAGGCGCTGATGGGATCGCATCCGTTTTCTTGGGGGGGCTGGACGCGCGCGCATATTCGACTCGAACTGGACAGTCGCCGATAGCATCTTGGAGTTGACCCGGTCTTGTAGATGATCGACCACTTCGGGGGAAGGAGTGCGCTGCGTCTGAACGAGGCCCCGTTTCTCCCGGAGGCTCCAGGAACGGCAGAGGGAGAGCGCGCCCAAGGGCCTTCGCACTTCGCGAAACAGGGCCGATAACCTGGGGGCGCCATTGGCACTTCCGTCACTACAGATTTCGCGAGCTCGTCTATCGCTGCTGATGACTGAGAGAACGTCGCAACCCGGCTTCGATGGCAGGAGCGGTTACGCTCTATCGGCGACCGCTTCTCGCGCATCTGGCAAACCGGCGACATGCGCCCGAGTTGAGATAGTGCCCGGCTTTCTACCGGGCTCGGGCCGGGCGCCGAGCCGATTGGCAGCAGGGAATCGACGTGCGAGAACACCTGCGACTGGTAGGCTTAGATCGTAGCGCGGAGGATGTTCCACCTCAGAGAAAGCAACTCTACTGTTGCTGACCGCTACTCGACCGGCCCGCCAATAGAAGGCGGAAGCTCTGGCAGCAGCTCGAGGACGGCAACAATCGCCGGCACTGCCGCTGCGTTCGACTCGAATTCACCATGCCAAAACGACCCCTCGCGACCGGCTAGGCAATCGACATCGCAGCAGCCGTTTTCCCAGACCGAGACCGTCGCAACGAAGTCAGGCTGCTCGAACTCGACGACGAGCTTGTCGAACGAGTCGGTATGAGCCGAGCGCGTGGTGCAGGCGTACATACGCTCAATCTCATCGGGGATGCGTTCGGCTAGGGCCCGGATGTCAAGCATGTAGGTGGCCTCACCGTTGGGGCGCAGCTGCATGTGCCGACTCGCTGTGGAGAGTGATCAAGCGCTTGCCCACGCTAGATCAAGTGGGCACGGTTCTGTAACTGGAGGCGCCTACTCGCCGAGTACCTCGTCGGCTACTGGTTCAGAACATATCGTCCGCAGCGCTCACGGATCTCCCTGAGCGCAGACAGGATGCCCTTGAGGTCTGTCGTCTCTCCCCGAAACGTCACCGTCATCGTTGTCGGATCGAATGATCGGTGGCTAGCACGTGGCATCGATATCAGATGGCCTGCGCTCGACCGAATCTCCGGGTCGAGATAGACGACCGACCCACTTTCCTCAAACCAGCTTTGTATTCGCTCATCGTAGTGCTCGAAGTGGTTTCGAAGCTTCCTGCTCTTGAGCGGATTGCCGTCGTCGACACTTAGGAGCTTCCTCAGGTGCTCGCCGCGCTCGGCGTTCTTCTCTGAGGGCCACAGAATCTTCGAGACATTCCCAGCGGCGACTAGTATCGACTGGATCGCTGACCAGACATCGACGTGGTCAACATCGGAGGTTTGATCGCCGAGTCGCGATGCTGCTCGCTCGGCGATCCTCGCTTGAAAAACGATCTCGCTCAGAAAGACAGTCTCAGCCAACGCCTTCATCACTCACTTCGGCCTTCCCTAGCCGTTCGTTTCTTCGCTGCGCCACGTGACAGCCTTGCCTGGCTACACGTCGAACGTGACCTCGAGCAGGGCAACCCTCGAACCGTCACCCTGGCCCGCACTCTTCAGCCAAACCGCCCCAGAGCTGTCGCTTCGCGTGCGCACAGTCTCCTCTCTGGCACGCCAAGCGATATCCAACACACGCACACCCTCCTACCCGAGCAGCCCTTCGCCTTCCGTGTAGACGACTATCCGCAGATTGGAGTCAAGGCGCTCTAGCTGGCTCATCAATTCTGCGACGGTCATTCGTCCTCCATCTTTGCGAGATTTGGGAGCGTGTTTCGGATGGTGTCCATGAGCTTCTCACCAGCCACCGCCATCTCTTCACGTGCCCAGATGATCGTGTGCAAGTGGTTGGTGTCGAAGTGCGGCTTCGTCTTGGGATCGTCCCAGACTGACTGTTCACAGCTGTAAATCACCGGCTTTCCCAGCCCTTCAGCGAATCCAGCCTCCCAGTACGCGCCCTGGTTCGCGCACGAGAGATCTGCCACGAGGAAAGCCGAACGCCGGATTTCGACTCGGAGGCGCTCGTCGATTGGCCCAGCCACTGGTTCTTCATCCAGCCGGAGCAGTTCGAATCCAGCACGGAGAGCGGCGGGCTTGAAGTGGCCGCGAAAAAGCTCGTCCGTTGGTGCTTCGCTGAAGCCCATGGCCATGAATCCACGTCGGCTGTCGGCTGATTCTCTTTGGAGCCTGTGAAACTCATCCCATCCGTCGAACGTCAGAGTTAGCTTCGATCCGTCCATGGTGCCGAGTGACGAAACCAGACCGCGACCGACTAGCGCATCGATAATGAACTTCGCTCCTTCCTCGTCAACAGCCCCGACTGTGGCCCTGAGCGTTGAAGGGAAGCGCACTACAGCGTTCCCTGGGTGACGCAGTTGCTGCCCCAGCCACAGGAGCAGATTCTGCGCCTGCGTGGCAGGATCCGGAAGATGCCGATCGCTAAGGACCGCTTCTGCCCATATCGGAGTTACGTGTGGCGACCAATGATCGCGCTGGCGACTCCGGATCGCGTGGCTCAAGACTGCCTGCTGCTCGCGGTCGGAATGGCGCCGCATGAACAAGGTCAGGCTCCCAAGATCGGAACGAAATCGTCCGCAGTTCTTGCAGTCGAAGTACGATCCGAACTCTGGCCCCCGGGCGATCTCACATCCTTGCGCACAACACACAGGGCACGTCTGAACCAACGCCAGGCCACTCCTCTAAATCGTGGTGGGCTTTCGCTATCACCTTGGCTTCGTCTCGACACCCGCTCACCTTGTCAACGTCCCGTGCGTAGAGGGACAGGAGGATGGTTCGGAGCGCAAGCTTCCGCTTCCATGCGTTTGGGTGAGTGAGTGCATTAAGCCTCACGGCGGCGATGGCTTGCTATGTAAGAAGACTGTAGACGGCGATACTCGCGAAGATGCGATTCGATTCGTAAGGAGAGCCGTCGAGCGCCTGGGCGCTCCGCTTGATTGCGTTGAACGCCTTGTTCCGCGCGCGCTTGCTTCCGCTCGGAGTGCGTGGCAGCACATACTGCTCCTTTGAGAGCAGTGGTAGTGTCAGTTTCTCACCCAACTCACTCCCTCATCGTGGGGAGTACCACTCCGCAGCGAGATCGTCAGCCCCTACAGCACAGACGTTCCAGCTGCTGGCCTCCCTCCGTGTATAGAATGGACGGGTCGATCCGAACCCATCTGGAGGGCCTTGCCGGGACCGATGAAGAGGCGATGCAACGGCTGGAGTCAGCGGTGAGGGCCGAAGCGGAAGAACTCGGCGAGGCGATTGCCGACTCTCCCGACGAGGACCTGATGAGACTCGCTGCGCACCATGCTGCTCAAGCTGGACACTGAAGCAGCGTCGTCGCGCTCCACCTGATCCCCACCTCTGTGCTCGTTGCGAAGATATCTGGCCGGATCCGGCCGATGCGCTGGGGGGAAACCATCCAGATAGCGCTGCTAGTGCTGATCCTCTGGAGGGTGTGGTGATGGCCGCGAAGCCCCCGCCCGACGTCCCGCCGAATCAGCTCGCGTTCTTCGACAAGCTTGCCGAAATCATCGCAACGCATGTGCTTGAGGAGTTGGAGGCGGGGCGTCTGCCAGAGACCGAAGATGGCTCAAGATGACAGCGGCCGGGGGCAGGGATCAGATCTGCGCCGCGGTGCACGGGGAGTATGACCCGTAGTAAGATGGATTCCGGGTGGGGGGGTACGTCGTGGACATCACCAGGATGTCGCACTGGTTCCGATTTCTAAGCGCAGCCCCAGTCGCGCTGGCTCTCGTACTGCCGGGCTGTGCCTACGCGCAGCTGTCGTATGCCGGAATCTGGTGGGACGCGTTCGCCCGCGAGGGCGACACGAGCCCCCATAGCAACTTCGAGCAGGTATACGTGCCCCCGCCGGTAGCCCCCTACACCGGCGACTTAGACGTTTCGTGGGAAGGTAGCCGAGCCATTGCGACGCTCGAAGCAACGACTGACACCATCAAGCTCGACTACAGCGTGTCAATTGCGGGTGTGGAGAAGACCCGATACGCGCGCTTTAGAGTGGAGGCGGCCTTCAACGTTTCTGAGGAGGTGGTATGCACAGTCAGCCACCTCGGCACATTTTCTGGGAATGCTGGCACCCACGCCCTTGTCTTAACATATCCATCTGGACAGATTGAGGAGATTGACCGCTTCGGCTACTACGCGGATGCAACGCCTGCGCCGCGCACCGTCGCCCTGCGCCCAATCGAGTTCGATCCGCTCACCCCGCCGTATGGCATGTACACCCTGAACATCGAAGCACGTGCGAACTCAGTCCCGATCCCTGCGACACCAAGCGCATCATCGGGTGAGCTGACCATGGACTGCGATCCCCCGTCGCCAGTTCCGAGTTTGCCCGCGTTCATAGGGCCCTGCATAGTAGGTATGAGCCTCGCATTGACCGCATACATTGTGCTGCGGCAGCGTACAGGCTCGCGGCCGTAGAGATGCCAGTAGATTCGTTACCGATTGCGCCTACCGTCGGCGTCCGAGTAGCCCGTGGCGGCTTGCCCGTGAGGGCTGAAGCCAAGCCACCTGACTAAATCCCGATCGGTGTGTGCGCTGGCGCCTCAATCGCCAGCCTTCTTCTGCCGCGAGTGCGCTCGCTCAATGATCTCCGCTGCAACGCTGCCCACCGGCTTGCCTAGATCCTCGGCTTGGGTCTCGAGGCAGGTGAGGACGGGGGCCGCGGTAGCTAGATCGCCAGCCGCTTCGCCCTTCCGCTTCCGTGGCGCGGCTGTCGGCCCACCTCCAGCCCACCTGCTCCGAAATCCGATGTTCAAGAACCACAGCTCTTCGAGTGGGCAAAGCAGTCGCGCGCTTAGAACTAGTCCCGAATCAGACCGGATAGCCGGGCCCGATAAGGCTCAGAACCTGTTTGTGAGCGAGGGCCTAGCTCGACCGAGTGGGGGTGGTCCTGCGGGCGGCGCTTCATGTGGCCTGTCAGGCGGGCGGGCTCGCTCAGGTTGACGAGGGAGTGGGTCGACTGCTCGTCTCTGTGAATTCGAGGCCCCCTCCGGTAGCTCCCAAACGCGCTTTCTCACCCCTCGGTATATCTCGCCTTACCCAGCGAACCGAAATCCGTTTCCCCATCTTGATCCGCCCCAGAGAAGGCTCGGCGCCCCCATGCCAGATCTCCGGGACTCCAATCTCATCGAAATCGGCTAGGCGCTTAAAACTCGACCATGTCAGACTCTCCCGGTCTCTTGGGAAGGGAACCGTCGCGCGAGAGGTGCGCGCAGCTCCCCGCCTAGCCCGATCTCAACTTGGGGAGTTTCACATTGCTGATCTACCGCGCCGCTGTGCTGATCGCTTTCTCGCTTGCCATCGCTGCGCCCTCCACCGCGACCGTGATCTACCATTACACCGGAGTGCCGTTTACCCATTTCTTAGACGAGACTTCGCCGTCTGGATCGTTCACGACGTCAGACTTTGTGTCTGTAACTCTTGAGTTCGCTGCGCCGCTCGCGGCGGACTCCCCACCCCAGGACGTTGAACCAAACTTGCTGAGCTTTAGAGTGTCGGACGGACGCAGCACGCTAACCGACTCTTCAGCGGTCTTGAGTGCATTCGTTGTTGGAACCGACGCATTCGGTGCGATCGACGAGTGGTACATCTCTGCGCAGGGCTTCTTGTTCGAGCCGACCTCGGTTGGCGAACAGGCGCCGTTGATCAGCACTACAAATCAACCCAACGCGCAGAACGCTGACTATGGCAACCTTTTCGAGTGTACGGCGGTGACAGGGGAGGGAGTCTGCACGGCAGCGGGCACCGACCTTGGCTCTGTTGAGTTCGTCGCAGGCTCGAACGCCGGCACCTGGACCGTCATCCCTGAACCGACCACCGCCCTGCTGTTGGGACTCGGCCTCATGGGCCTGGGAGTGAGCCGACGCTGGCGGTAAGCCGCCCCCCCACAAGAGCCTTGGGTCCCTCGAGCCCGAATAGGGGTCCCAAAAAATCCTGCCGGCCTGGGAGTCGCTCCACACCTTCCCCAAATCACCCCCACAGTGGCCCTTTCTCGAGCCTATCTCCGCGCGTGGGTGATTGGTCGGGCGAATCGAGATAGGTCCAAGAATGGGGCCTTAGGGGCCCTTTCTGGACCTCAGAATCGACTTCTCGCGGTGGACTGTGGGCGAAGGGGCTGTGGTGGCGACTCAAGGGAGCCGTGGGGTCCCCGGAGCGCGGGTCGGAGTCCCGGAAATCCGGCCGGCCCAAGATCGGCGTCGGGGCTATGCCGCCCGCCGCCGCCTATCTGGTACCGAGCACGCCCATAGCAAGAGCAGCACCCAGCCAACCCCCGTACCACCAAAGAAGACGTTCAGAACCCTGATGAGTCCGGCGCTGGGGTGGTCTCGCCGCCCTGCGATGATGCCGGGAAGGAAGTAGATGTAGATCATCGCCGCGACGAGCGACCCCGCAACGAGGACGCGTAGCAGCGTTGCGATGACCGACTCGTCGCCCCCACCGGTTCCCGTCCCTGGCGGCGGAAGCGTCCTCAGCAGGTCCGTACGGATCCAGCCCTGTCGTCCGCCAGCGAACTCCACAGACGACCACCCGTGTTCGCGGTGCACGAGCGTGACGTATGAGCCCCGCCGAAGCTGGCTGACGACCGGGGAGCTCGTGGTCGGCTCAGCGCGCACGTTGACGACCTCAGGCCTCACCTCGAGCGTGACCGCATGCGCCGCAGTCGAGGCGACCGCCAACACGGCCACCATTGCCGAAAGCGCGAGCGGTGCCCGCCGATGTCTCCGCGACCGCTTCATCCGAACGATTCTATCACGACAGGGCGCCGGGAATCGTTGGCACCCGACACATCTGGTGTGTCGGTGCATACCCGTGCGACAGCCGAACTCGGCGCTCGTGGCCAGAAAGGACCCGCGGTAGGCTGACGGAATGTCTCAGGAATCCGGAAGCACAACGCTAAACCTCGTCGCGTTGATTGCCGCGCTTGCCGCGCTCGCGATCTCGAGCGCGATGCTACTGGCCCCGCTTGTGCGGGACGTCGAGCCGACGGACGCGGGTTGGTGCCCCCCCGACACACTTGGCATTGCGAATGCGAGCGGCTCTCCCGACCCGCTGTGGACTGCGCGACACCAGGCTTACGCAAGGATGCTGCGCACGCACCGACAGAACTGGGCGAACAGCCTGCAGCTCGCCTACGACCTAGAAGAACTGTACGAAGTCGAAGACAACGAACTCGACCGGGCGGCGATCGAACTCGTAGCTTCCGAGGAGATCGTCGAGATGACGCGCGCCGTCTCGGCCTGCAACTTTCAGCTACTGGTCGCGAAAGACGGTTCAGCCGGTCACATATCCGAAGAATGCCGAGGAATGATCGAGTCACTACAACACGCGATGCGAGCAGAGCTTCTCGGAGCGAGCCATGGCGAAACTCCCACCGACAAGGTCGACAACGATGGCTAGGGATTCACGCAAGTCTGAACATTGGTCTTTCGACCCTGACACCGGCCGATGGGTTCGCACGCCTCGCAGACGCGCGACAGGACTGTCATCGATTCAAGTCACGTTGGTTGGCGCGCTCGCCACTATTGTCGGAACGCTCGTCGGTGTCGCAGCCACGAGCGCCTTCGGCCTCTACCAGGCGACAGTCGAGCAGAACGCGCAAGACCTAAGGTTCTTTCAGGAACGACGCCTACTACTCTACGCCCGAACACTCGCCCTCGCGAACGATGCTCTAAACGAGCTGTATCAGTACGAACAGGAAGAGAGACCGCTCGACACCGAGCCGCTCGTCCGCCACAGCCGGGGCACAAGCGACTCGTCGTACACAGCCGAAATCGGGATGATCGAATCCGCGCGCGTGAGTTCGCGGCGCCTCGCGTACAAGACGTGCGTCAGTACGATGGCCAGAATCCACATGGCTAAAGAGCAAGCCCGGCTTGAAGGCCGCACGTTTGAGTTCCCTCTTCCCGCCTCGGATCTATTCGGGCCCGCCGATGAGCCGTGCGGATACATGAAGCAGGCCCTTGCGGAGCAGATGCGGCAGGACTTGTTCGGCGAGTTCGACGACAACACAAGCGAGTACATGAATTCATCGATCAGAGCGGCGCTTCAGCTGAAGGCAACTATGATGAAGCGGCTCGACGCTGAGATTGGTGAGTCTTCGGAGCCACTGAGCCGCGCCGACCGGCCGAACTCGCAGCAACCCGATACCTAGACGAACCTTGCCGCCCGCCGGCGTGCCTCCACCTGGCTCGCAACGCGCCGGCGCCCAACGATCACGGCGTCGCGCTCCGCGCCCAGCGCCCCTTTACCGGTGAGTGCCTGCTCGAGATCGAGATCACGCACCAGGGGCGAGGAAGATGGCAGCTAGGCATGTTCGCCTCACTCGCCCTTCGCCGTGTCGACGAACAAGGCCGTAACCAGCATCCCGAGCACGAATCCCACACAGCCCGCCCAGACCGGCCACGGCCTCGGGACTCCCAGCCCGATCGCACCGAACGTGACGGTGAGCTGCACGACGCCACCACCGAGGATGATCCAGACGGTTCGCATCAACTACTCCCCTCGATACCCCGCGCCCTTCCCCGAGTTTCCGCGGCACCCGGCCGCACCTCAATATGTCGCCCCGACACATCCGAGAGGGTTCATTCTCGTGCAATTCGGGCGGCGGCATGCTTCCCTGGGCCGCCCATCGACGAACGGAGGCACGCCATGCGAGTCGGAACGATTGCATTCCTAGCCGTCCTGCTGACCGGCACCGCCGCCCAAGCGGGCGAGTGGGAGTTTCTCCTCTGCGGTACGAAAGGCTGGGCTGAGGCTGTGAGGGACGGCGGCGCGAAGACCGCCGAGAAGTATGTCGAGCTAGAGCGATGCTCATGGGCGCCGAGCGGCGTGGTAAACCCGATGACCACGATCGACGGCATCACTGTCGTTTCTGACCGCAACGCCAATCTCTGGTACGCCGTCGACGACATGCAGCGGAAGGCCGAGAAGTAGGCATCGCGCCCCCAACCCTCTTCGATCCCGACGCAGAAGAGTGCCAATCGTTGCGATTCGCAACGGCTAGCAACGGCCAGACGCCCCAGGCTTTCCCCGGAGCGGGCGACTTCGCGTTCGCATCGGAGGGAGATGGGATGAGACAGAACTCGGGACGAGGCCGTAGGTTTCTTGCGGCCCATTGGGTCCTGGCAGACTGCGCTTCGTTTCCCACGCTTGTGGGCATTGGAGGCCATCAAGGCGGCGTTGGGAAATCTTGCTAGCGAGCTTAAGCGCGACGAAGCGGAGTAGCACGAGAAAACGGAATGGATCGACATGATACCGAGACCGCGATCAGTCCGGCGAGAACTCCGGGGGCTCGACGTCGAGGCCTCTCCGCTCGACTTCGTGGACGATCGCGCGATGCAGCCTCCGGGTTCGCGGCGTCCGGTCGAAGTTCGACCTATTCAGGCGAGCCGTCTCGACCAGCCTGAGGAGGTTCAAGTCGGTCATTCGCTGGAGGGGGAAGAACATTCGCAGGTCGCCTTGGCCCGTGTGCCGCCAGTCGAGCCCCTGATTCGCGAAGCGGTCCCAGAAACCGTGCTCGACCCTCATGCACTCCCATAGTTGATCGGGGTGGCCCTCTTCTATCAAGCGGCCAGCGAGATTGTTCTCCTTGAACACCGTCCCGTCGGGGTGGAGCTCTTCGATCGCAGTCCTCACCTGTTGCTGGCTACGCCAGTGCTCAAGCTCCCATCGCGAGGAATACGCACCGGAAGGATTGAGGATGCTCGATCGTCCGTCGCGGAGAAGGATCTGCAACTCCGCGTCCGTTAGCTGCGCCACCGGGTTCCCACCGTCGGTGAGCCTCTCCGCACCTCGATTGCGCGCCTGAATCTCGAAGTAGGCTCGATTTCGCCACCACCGCTGGCGGATCGTGCCGGAGCCATAGCGGGGGTAGAGGCCGTCATGCCCAGGCATGTCGATAGGCATGCCTGGCTCCCAGGCGTGACGCGGAGCAGTCGGGTGATTCTCGTGGTCCCACGCAAGGCCCGCGCTGTTCCGCGGCATCTCCTTCAAGCGGATTGCGCCCATGTAGTCGGCTACCTCCATGCCCGCGCCGAGCCGCGCTGCCGCCTGAGCCTCCGTCGTCTCGCGCTGCGCGGCCTGGTCGGATTCGTTCCGGTTGGGGTGCTCCGCGTCGCTTTCGGGCAGCGGTCGGCCATGCAGCCGGCTGGAGAGGAAGCCTGCCGAAGTCATCGCCGCAGCCTTCGCGACGTACTCCCACGCGTCCTTCATCTCCTGCTCGGTTGCAGGCCGCTCCGAGCCGGACTCGTAGACGTTGCCCGACACGATCGTGAGAAGGTTTGTTCCCAGGTCGTACCCGGAGAATCCGGACTCCGCGACAAGCCCCGCTCTATAGCCGGCGGACAGGCCGTTTCCGACCCAGCGACCAATGTTCAAACCCCCGACCGTGAATCTCTCGAGCGCCCTCATCGCCCCGGCTTCGAAGGACGAAAAGGCCCGAGTGGCGCCGCGCATCGCCGCCGGTCCCCCGACGAGGATCAATCCGAGGATCGCCCCGAACTCGATCGTGCTTCCGTATTTCTCTCCGTAGCTCGAGAGGTAGCCGATCTGCGGGATGTACTCGCCGCTTCCAATGCGCTCCGCGCCGCGGATTCTCTGCAAGGCATTGGGCACCGCGACGCTGGTATCGAACAGCCCATTTAGCAGCTGGGTCAGCCCGTTCACGTGACCGATGTAGATGTCTGCGATCGCCCGTCCAGCATAGTCGGGTGCGTCGTGCAGACGCTGAGCCGCCTCCCGGAGCATCCGCGCCCGAAAGGCCCGACGGTTCGAAAGGGAATCGAGCAACTGCCGGATGCCTTGGCCATTGGTCTCGTAGTGGATCTTGTTCTCGCCGCGCGCGAGAGCCTCTCGGATCAGTTCGCGCAAGGCCTCTTCACTTTGAAAGTAGGTTGAGTCCGTGCGCGGCAGGGAGTGAATGATCTCGCGCAAGCTGATATCGGTATCGCCGAGCGCCGCCTCCAGCGCCAGGATAAGGACGTCGCGATTCAAGTTGCTTGACTCGAGCAGCGAGGCCTCGATCCTCACCTCGACCAGAACGGAATCGTCTGGCGACCAGACGCTCTTTCTTTCTCGAAGCTCGGCGACGGCGGTATCGACTTGATCGGCGGCGTCTCTAAAGCCCTGCTCCAGCTTCGGAGCCAAAGCTCGCTTCTCTGCGTCGGTCAGACCGGCGGGGTCATCGATCTTTCTTAGAGAGAGGACGGCGGCGCGGTCATCAGAGTTCTCGGTGCCATCCTCGACCCCAGCTTCGGCTGCGTCCTGCTCACCGACTGGATCGATCACGATCTGCGCCTCGACGCCTTTCTCGACCAGGCACTGCCGCAGCTCCTCGGCGCGTTTAAGGCTGAGCTCCATATTGTGCATGAACTCCCCGCTGCGGCTCGCACCAGCGCGGATCACGATCTCGTAGCTCGGGTCCTGAAGCTTGTCCGCCGCATCGCGGACAAGTGCCGCGTACATGGCTTCAAAGCGAACGCGGTCCACCGCTGACTCGTTGACGCCGAACCCGATCTTCTCCTGAGCCAGGTCGCCGGGACGCCTACCCGGCTGCTCGTTGCGATCCCGCGCCCCCTGATCGCTGCGCTGCTCGCCTGACTCCCTTCGGGCGGCGTTGTCCGCGGACACGTCGGCGCGCCACGATCGCTCGGCTCCCGCGCTTTCTCCCGTCCTCGGTTGATCGGGTCTGTCCCGCCCTTTGTCGCCCCGCTCGCTCGCAACCTCCCGCTGCTGCTGGCTATCGCGCTGCTGTTGCTGTTGGTCGCGATCCTGCTGCTCGACGGCGGCTTCTGCACCGGGCATGTCATTCAAGGCCAGCTCTCCGGAGCAGCCCGTCGAGCACGGCCGCGTTTCGGGGAAGGGGATAGTGGACGTCGAGCTGAATGCGCTGCTGTGCCCAACACAGACTTACCTGGCGCGCCGCCATGCGACCGGCCTCGCCTGCAGCCTCGTTCGACTTGCGCTCAGGGAAGTCGATCAAGGCGGCGCCCGCATCCATGCACACGCCCCAGAGCTGATCGATCCCACGCTCGAAAGATTGGTCGACTGCGGCCTGGGCCTGGGACCATCCCGCATTGAGCCTGTGTTTTGTGATGTTGTCTCCGACACCGCGGCGGAACGCGCAGAGAGGTGTGTCGCCAGCGCAGATCCTCTCGCACCGCTCGAAAGGCGGGAACCTTCGCTCAAAGAGTTCTGCCACCAGCCCGTTCCACACGTCCTCGTCGGGGCCGGGGCCGCCGAGAAGGAGCGTCCGAATTGCCTCTCCGTAGCGGCGTGTCTGTGAGAAGGTCCACTGATTCTGGGCGCCGCGACGACCCGCAAGCCATTCGGCGGCTCGACTGGCGAGGCACTCGGAAGCCTCAGATTGGTCGATACGGGACGGCCACGTGTGTCGCCCGTTCGCCATGACGGACGGCGCCAGCCGCCGAGCGGCCGCGAGCCCGTGAACGGCCGTATCTGCGAGGCGTGCCACCGCCGCGCGAAAGCCTTCGTCCTCCGCGCTCTTGCACGCTGCGTCGTATGCAACCGCGTCCCTCGAACTGCGCCCGAAACCCACCGAGTCCCGCTCGGCGCCTCGTTCGGCCATCAGGGCGGCGATCGTCTCATTCGAGGGCGGCTCTTCAGACTCGTGAAGCTCCGAGAGTTCCACCTGGACCTGGATAGGCTGATCGTCATGGCGGCCGTGGGCCACCGCCCGCCCGACTGGGAGGTTCGTCAGCGCCTGCGATTGTGCATCGTTCATCGCCATCGCCCCGGAAATAAGCTTCCGGTCGTCCTCTGCAACGAGCCGGTGGACGAGTTTTGTGTTCGTATTCTTGATGACATCCGGTGCGAGCTTACTCGGCACCTGGTCCGCCACGATCACACCCTGGCCGTACGCGCGGATCTCAGCCAGGAGGCTCGCGAACGTCTCGACGGCGCGGCCTCGGGGGTTCGATTCCTCCTCACGAGCCTTGCCGCCGGATCTCGACAGCAATCGATGCGCCTCCTCGACCACGAAGATATGCCGGAGGCTCGGAGCACGGCCCTGCACACGCCAATGCTCGACTAGCCGGATCCAGATGAGGCCTATGAAGAACGCCTTGTCATCGTCGTCACCCATGCCCTCGAGCTCGAAAACGCACGGGGCGCGCATCAGCTCGTCGAAGTCGCTCTCGGCGGCAACATCGAACATCCGGCCCTTGCCGCCGGTGCGGAGCGCGTTCACGCGGGTGGACAAGGCAGCGCGCATGTCGTTACTGACGCGCTCGTCGTAACCCAGCTTCTGGATGACGTCTTCGACCTTGTTGGCCAGGTCGGAGATTGTAGGGAACGATTCGACTGGTCGAGACTCGCCCTCAATACGCGCGTTCGTGCTTCGGGTCACATCCCACCCGCGATCCTCATAGATCTCGTAGAGACAACGCTCGAGGATCTGCGGCAGCGGCGTCCACATACCAAAACTCGCGACGAAAACCGATCGCAATAGGTCCAGATGGACCGACACAGGAATCCCATCCGGGACGCGGAACGGGTTGATTCGAAAGGGCGCCACGTTCTCGTTGCCTGGAGTGTAGACGCGGAGGTCGGGGCCAATCGTCGGGTGGTCGAGGAGCGTCCGATACTCGGCCTTGGCCGGCTCAATGACGAGAAAAGGTGTCTCGTAGTCGTGTAGCTGCTCGAGGATCCGGAAGATGGTGTTGGTCTTGCCCGAGCTGGTGATTCCCGCGACGAAGAGGTGTTTCCCAAGATCTTCCAGGGACACGTGCAGCGGCGTCGCGGAGGGTTGCCCGCGCACAGCTATGGCCCCGAGCGACACCTCTGGACCAGACTTCCGCCTCGGCGCCACGGAGTCGAACGCCGGCACGGATTCGATCGAGAAGCCGGGACACTCGTTCTCGGGAAGGTGGATGTAGGCTGAGAGCTCCGCAGAGGTCAACAGGGTCTGGAACTCGAGCGGCCGGCGGTAGCGGTTTCCGTCCTGACGTTGCCCTTCCGTATTGGGCATGGCCCAGTCGGTCGCCAGCTCGGCCACGCGAGCATGCTCCCATGCAGTCACAGATTCGGGAAGCGACTTCTTCCCGGAATGGAGACCACGCCAGAGGCTGGCGAGCTGGGCAAGCACCGGCCCCTCAGCCTGGAGATAGACGGCGGTCCGCCACGTCCCGAAGGCCATGCCGTAGGTCAGGGCTTCGAGGCGCGCCTTGAGAAGCTCAGAGTAATGGCGCGCCAGCGGCCCAGGGGCGTCGCCAGCCTTTTCAGCCAGCTGGACACGGCGCATTTCTTCGGCGATGGACCCCCGGATGCGGGTGACATCGTCGGTGAGCACGGGCTGCGCGAGAACCAAGCAGGACCAGCTCGCGCTCCCCATGCCCCGGATCAAGCGGTCCACCGAAGCGGCGCCGTCTGCGGGGTCAGGTGGAACGACCGTCGGGCTACCGAGGCAGAATGCTCCGTGGCCCGAAGCCGCGAAGGAGACCTGCGACTCTTCGATTCGGACCATCGGGTAGAGGCTAGCGAGGCCCTGGGTAAGAGCGCGGGCCCGGTCGGCGATCGAATCCTCCGCGCCTACCCCCCGCGGCATCCACACGCCCACGTGCAGACCAACACTGCCGCCTTGCCCTCGGAGGCAGTACGCGACGGGCGTGGAGTGGAAGCCATGCATGCCGACCAGCAGTGATTCGAATGGTGAGCTGTACTCCTTCGGGTCGTACTTGTGCGGCGTGTTCTTGCGCTCCCGTCCAATGCCCTCTATGCGGAACAGCTGACGGGGCCCCGCCTGGGTGAGCTCTTCGTTCGAGTCGAGTGCGCCGAGCGGGGGGCGCGGACTCTGGAGGTAGTCAATGTTCGCGGCGGAGACCGGCGCGATCGAACGGCTCAAAACGCATCCTCGGCGAGCTTCGCCAGGATTCCGATGATCATCGCCGCGAAGAAGAGAATGGCCAGCAGCGCGCCCGCCTTGGCGACTACATTGCTGAACGATCCCCAGAAGCCCGCGCCCTTCACTCGGACCTCGCCACCATTCGTGAGGTTCTGCAGCACCGAGAGCGTCACCGTCCCGCCACCCGGAGGTACCTTTGGCAGTCGCACCCGGTCGCCGTCCACCAGCCCGCCCTCGAATCCGTTACCACGCATCTCAACGGACACGCTCGGGAGCTGCTTACCGTCGGGGCTGAAGCGCACGACCCTGAAGTTCCAGACGTACTCGGTGACGCCTCCCTTGCTCTCGGTGCGCTCCTTCAGACCGACGACGTCCCCGATATGCTCGTCGAAGCCGAGCGCCGCCACGCTCCCAGCCGCGTCGGTCCCGGCGGCCGCAGAAGGCGTAGCAGCGTCCGCGGATCCGGCAGACCATGCCCCTGACGCGGCGGAAGCCGGCCTCTCAGACGACGCTTCGCCTCCTCGCTCCAATGTCTCCGGGTCGCTCACGGATGCAATGCCTGGCGCTGACCCCGTAGCCACACGTCGGCTTCCAAGCCAACTGATCAGGTAACTTCCGCCGACTGCAAGGAACACAGCGGCCCCGAGGACCGCGAGGGCCTGGTCCGGCTTCAATCCGAAGGCCCACACCGCGACGAGGGCGATTATTAGTAGGGCGCAGACCGTGACAACGATCCAGAATCGAGCGGGGCTTCGTGCCATCGTCATAGCGTACGCCGTTTCGATCCCCAGTAGAGACCAGATAGTGGCCATTGTTCGCCTGATGGGGTTCGCCCGCACGGCGTAAGTAGCTCCGAGGTAGCTGGAGCGAGATCTCGCGTCCTCCGCAGCGATCGTTCGTCGCGAAGATGCCGCCGTGGAACACGACGGTGCGTAGGCAATAGACTCGCGCGTTTAGCCGGTCGCGAAACTGCCCACAGATACCTGCTTGGCCAACCCTGTGCTGCCCGTAGAACAAGTGAAGGCACTAGCAATCTGGCAACGGCCGCCGGCGGCAGTTGATCGATGGAAAGTTGGACCAACCAGCCTTCGCACGGCGCACAGAGCGATCTGTGCCGACCAAGACACACTTCGACGCTCCGATCTGCCCCGAGGAAGTGCCCTCGATGTCGGAGATCGAGCGGTAGCTCTCGGCCAAGAAGTCGGCAGGGAGCGCGTCGGAGAAGGCGAGCCATGCTTCAGTGAACGAGCCGACACCACCGCCCACCCGTTCAACAGTTGGGTCGCTTCTGGCCTTGAGCAAGCGGGCGTCCGGCGTGAAGTTCAAGGTCGTCCCTGAAGCCGCTTTCAGAGCCAGAATGGACAGGACCCCCGCAAGCATTTCCGAGCAGGCGAGCCCGTTCGTCTGGAGCAATCCCAGTGAAGTGTGTACTAGCGCTAGAACGAGACGGAACGCCGGTTGCGTCGAAGACGTCGAGCGGCGGTCGCTGAATCGAGTTCGAGACGCGCCAGCCGCTCGACGTCTGCGACTCACGCCCGCGTACATGGCCGGAACCTGCACCCAACCCGCCGCAGGGGGGCGCTGGTTGCGTGCCAGCAGGCATCGGCGTTCGACCTAACGCCCGGAACCACCACGGAAGTAGGCCGACACTTTGAGGAGTGAGGGCCATGTGATATAAACCCGGTTATCCCCCCAGCGCATCCATCCGCCGCCGACCCAGGTGCCCCTAGTGGGTATGGATGGACCTGCGCTTGGGCCCCGCACTTCGCGCCGCCGCCGCCAAAGTCAGGGCCAGTAGGCCGAGACACGGGCACGGGCAAGAACCGGATTCGAAACCGGCTGCCTGGAGCCCGCCTGTGCGGTTCGAACACCAACCACAATCCCGAGGTCCGGATTTGCCGGGCTCCCTCGCGATTGGCCACCGAGATGTGGTCGATTCGAGGGCGCCTGGATGAGTCTGCGATCGGATGAATCGGAAACTCCCCTTGCCTCGCCCCGGGCGGCCCAGCACCCTGCCGGCGGGAGAGGCGACGAGATGCCGGATGGTGGGAAGGTCGACACTAGGAATCGAAAGCGCGCGGACGGGACCGTGAAGGAGTCGTGGAGAATCGACTTCTACGATGTCGGCTTGCGCGGGAACGAGCGGTACTTGAGCAGCGTGCGCGGCCACTCGTTCACGTCGTTCAAGGACGCTGACGGTCTGAGAATACGAATCTGCCACGACGTGGCGCGGGGGATGCCGTGGTCTGACGCTGTCGGTCAGTGGCGCAAGCCGGACGCGCGGCCAAACCTATTCGTGACCTTCTTGGACCGGTGGCTCGATGAGCGCGGCAAGGAGCTTGCCCCGAATACGCTCTCCGACTATCGCCTGATCAGGAAGAACCACATTCAGCCGTACTGGGACGACGTGCCCGCGAGCGAGGTGGGCACCCGGACTGTCCGGCAGTGGCTCTCGTGGATGCGCGAGAAGGGGACTGGCGACAAGGCGACGAAGAACGCGTTGATCGTGATTCGGGGCGCCCACACGTACTACCGCGAAGAGCACCCCGAGGCGCCCGTGCCCGTGTGGCCGAAGGTCAAGGTCGCGTCAAAGCCGAAGGACGCAATGCCCATACTGGACGTTCTGGCGGCCATCGACGCGATGAAGGAAGAGCAACAGGGCATCTACCTCGGGCTCTTTTGGGGGTTTCTCCGCGCGAACGAGGCGCGCGGCGTGACGGTGGGCTCGTACGACTTCGCGACCCACACGCTCACCCGGGGCGAAGCGCTGAAGACGGTGAGCGGGGCTAACCCCGACCGCCGCGAGAACAAGACCGGCAAGGCGAGCAAGGTCGAGGCGAAGGGCGAGCTTCGCGAGTGGCTCAGGAAGTACCGCGGCGACGCGCGCCTTGACCGGGGCGCCCCGCTCTTCCCGAACCCGAACACCGGGACAGCCTACTCGTGGAAGGCCCTCTACTCGGGCTGGGTGCGGGCGTGCAAGCGCGCGGGCGTCCCGTACGTCTCGGTCTACCACGCCCTCAAAGCCAGCGTTGGGACTGACCTGATCGAGGCGGGGATCGTGAGTCGCGGTCAGCTGCGAGCGGCGTGGGACCACGGGTCCGAGACGACGACCGCGATCTACCTGCTCGAACAACAGAAGCAGGCCAATGCCGCGGGGGATGCGCTCGAACAGCGCGTCGCCTCGATTCGGGACTCGGGACTCAACCGGGACTCAAGGACGGAGCAGTGACCGCGCCCGAAAACAAAGAGGAAATCGCGTTCGGAGTGGTGGAGCATGCTGGACTTGAACCAGCGACCCCCGCCGTGTGAAGACGGTGCTCTAGCCAGCTGAGCTAATGCTCCACGCGAGCGCTGTGGTTTAGCGATTCTCGGTGGAATCTCAAGGGGTTGGACCGGGAATGATCCGGCGCGAAGGACGCGCCCGCCCCCGGCCCTGGGGCCGCTGCCGGCGCCCTACCCGGCGTCCACAGACCCGCTCTCGCGCAGCCCGACGATCCACTCGCCGAGGGGCAGCCGCATCTGGGCGGCGCCGCCCGCGTCGACGCACTCGCTCGCGCCGGGGGCGAATCGTCGGCAGCGGACGACCTCGAGCCCGCGTGGGCGATCACAGATGACGAGGGGTCCGGCAAACGGGGAGTTCGGGCTCATTGGGGGGGGCCTCCTGGCGTTCGGGTTCGGAGAAGATGAAACGCCAGGGGCGTGACGGTTGCGGTCACGGTCGCGCGATCGCGCGCCCGAAACGAATGGGCCCCCGCCTTTCGGCGGGGGCCCTCGTCGAACCCTGATCTCCCGGGAAAGGGACTGATGGGCCGCCCGTCCCTTCTCTGCCCGGTTTGGCGGCGGTAGACCGAGCAGAGAAGCCGTCCGGACGGGCGGCCCGGATGCGGCTCAGGGCATCGACGTCGTGTTCTGCACGATCAGCATTCCGTCGTTCGAGCGGTCGAGGCGCACCACCTCCTGCACGGGCACGCGCTTGCCGTGATAGGCCTTGACCATCAACGTGGGGGTCAGGAAGTAGAGCGTGCGTCGGCGCGGGTCCTGCTCGTCGACGCTTCGGCGATCAGTGCGCGTCGCGTGCTCGCGGCGCTGGTTCTCACGCACGTCGTCGGCGGCGGGGTAGACGTGAAACCGCGCCACATCACGGCTGCTCACCGTGTACCGGACCTCCAGCGGTCGAACCGAGTGCGCCACCGCGGGCTCACCGTAGGTGTAGCCGTCGTCGACCATCTGGATCGGGCCGCCGTACATCCGGTCGGTGCGGCCTCTCGACCGTGCGTCCTGCACCGAGTAGGCCATCGCATCGAGGACGGCGTCCTCGATCGTCGGGAACACGGCCCCCGGCCCCTGCGGCTCCATCGCCACCGGGCCCGTCGACCCGGACATCCCGGCGCAGCCCATCAGCGCGAGTGTGAGGATGGCGATCGCGACGGTGGTCGCGCGAAGCGTGTTCGAACGAGCTCGGTCGAAATAAGAAGGGCAGCTTTCCATGTCGTTCTCCCTCAGGACGGGCGGGAAGTGCTGGCGTCTTCCCTGACCTCGACCCCGTCGGCCCCTCGCGTCACACGCATCCGATCCCTGTGACGCCCCTGCCGACTCGGAGATGCTGGCTCGACCACTTTGATTGTCGCCTGCATCCCGGTTTTCTTTACGGACGAATAAGTACCGAACGTGAGAGGTTTCGCCACACAAAAATTGATTGCTGTGTGATCTTTCGTATTCAAACTCTTGATTACGGCATGACGACGCGACGAAAAACGCTCACGAAGTCGAGTACTTACGAACCAACTTGATTGATGTAAACCAAGTCACATTCAGTATTTCTCGGGTAGGGTATTGGCGCGCGAGCGGGCGCGCACACGCGCGCGGGTCGGCTCAGGCGAGCCAACGGGCGGCTCGCGAGCACGACGGGGATGCGTCAGGCAGGGGGCCGCCTCTGCGCCGCGCGGCCTGAGATCGGGCCAGCAGCAGGCGCGACCCGAGACCGGGTCGGCCAACGATGCGCTCGGCGGGCCGGCTGTACGCCGGCCCGCGAGCGATCAGTCGTCGGTCTGCGTCTTCTGGTCGTGGGCCGCCTGTACGAAGGCCTTGAACAGGGGATGCGCCGCGAAGGGCTTCGAGGCGAACTCGGGGTGAAACTGGCTCGCGACGAAGAACGGGTGGTCGGGGATCTCGACCACCTCGGCCAGGCGCCCGTCGGGCGATGTCCCGCTGAAGACGAGCCCCGCCTCTTCGAGGCGCTGCTTGTACTCGGGGTTGAACTCATAGCGGTGTCGATGCCGCTCGCTGATCTCGCGCTCGCCGTAGATCTTGAGCGCACGACTCCCGTCGGTCAGCACGCACGGATACGCGCCGAGGCGCATGCTGCCGCCGAGGCCCGCCACCTCGTCCTGGCCCGGCAAGATCGTGATCACCGGGTGCGGTGTCGCCGGATCGACCTCGGCGCTGTTCGCGCCATCGAGACCCGCGACGTGGCGAGCGAACTCGATGACGGCCATCTGCATCCCGTAGCAGATCCCCAGATACGGGATGCGGTTCTCGCGGGCGAACTGGATCGCGCGCACCTTGCCTTCGGCCCCGCGTGCCCCGAAGCCGTGCGGCACCAGAATGCCGTCGACGTCCTTCAACACGCTCGGGTCCTCGAGCTTCTCCGAGTCGAAGTACTCGATGTCGACCTTGAGGCGTTGGGCGAGGCCTCCGTGGACGAGCGCCTCGTTGAGACTCTTGTAGCTCTCCGTCAGATCGACGTACTTGCCGACCATCGCGATTCGCACCTGCCCTTCCGGGTTCTTGTCGGCCTCGAGCAGCCGCTCCCACTTGCGCAGGTCGGGCGCGCCCGTCCAGATGTTGAGCACCTGGGTGATCTTCTCGTCGAGCCCCTCGGCGTGAAAGACCGTCGGCACCTCGTAGATGCTCGACACGTCCTTGGCCGTGATCACCGCGTCTTCGTCGACATTGCAGAAGAGCGCGATCTTCTCCTTGATGCCCTTCGAGAGATAGCGGTCAGTGCGACAGAGGATGATGTCGGGGGCGAGGCCGACCGCCTGCAGCTCCTTCACGCTGTGCTGCACCGGCTTCGTCTTCACCTCGCCCGCGGCGGCCTGGTAGATCACGGGCGCGACGTGAATGAAGCACGTGTGCTCGCGGCCGACGTCGCCGCGCAGCTGGCGAATCGCCTCGAGGAAAGGCAGCGACTCGATGTCACCCACCGTGCCGCCGATCTCGCACAGGATCACGTCGGCGCCCTCGGCGCCGCGCCGGATCGACGCCTTGATCTCGTCCGTCACGTGGGGGATCACCTGGACGGTGCCGCCGAGGTAGTCGCCGCGGCGCTCCTTCGACAGCACGGCATCGTAGATGCGGCCTGCGGTCATGTTGTTGACCTGCCCCATGCGGCTCATCGTGAAGCGCTCGTAGTGCCCGAGGTCGAGGTCGGTCTCGGCCCCGTCTTCGGTCACATAGACCTCGCCGTGCTGCAGCGGATTCATCGTGCCGGGATCGACATTGAGATACGGGTCGAGCTTGAGAAACGTCACCTTGAGCCCGCGCGCCTCGAGCAGCGCGCCGATCGACGCTGATGCCAGCCCCTTGCCCAGAGACGACATCACGCCGCCCGTCACGAAGATGAACTTGGTCCGACGCTCCCGCATTTTCATTTCCCCCCGAGCACGCGCCTGCAGCGCCGCTCCTGCATAGCCAGATCGAGCCCCGACGCTGGCGACCATGACCATGGGCCGCCACCGGGGCGTAGATTGAGTTGGAGGAGCGGGGGGTGTCGATGCGCGAGGCGAAGGGTCGAGGGCCACCGGCGGCCGCTCACCGGCCACCTCGAAGGCACGTCGACATCGGTCCGTCGATCTGCATGCGCGTCGCCGAAGCTCGCCGCAGACCGGGTGCGCAAGGACGCATCGGCTCGCTGCGGAAGGCGCGGAGATGGGCACGAGATGCTGTCACGGGACCCCATTCGAGACGTTTGGCGGTGGGCACCGCCCGCACTCCAATGGGCTGACTGTATAGCCCGGCACCCCGGCCAGCGGCAAGCGCAGCGCCGCGTGGCGCCCTGCCTAATGGCCCATGCGGAGCCTCTTCCGAAACCCGACCGCGGCCCGAAGCGAACCACGTGCCCCTCAAACGCAGAGAGCGGACGGCCCGAAGGGGCACGTCCGCTCTCGGAATCGAACGGTGTTCTTGCCTCGCCCGCGGCTGAAAGCCGAGACGCCGAGGGCCGAAGCGGCTCAGCGCTTCGAGAACTGGAAGCGCGCGCGAGCGCCCTTCTGACCGTACTTCTTGCGCTCCTTGATGCGCGCGTCGCGGGTCAGCAGACCGGCGCGCTTGAGCGTCAGGCGCTGCGTTCCGTCGGCCTTCTCGATCGCCTTGGCGATGCCGTGGCGCAGCGCTCCGGCCTGGCCGGCGACGCCGCCGCCGTGGATGTTCGCAACGACGTCCCAGCTCTCGAGCCCGCCGGTCAGCTCCATCGGCTTGCGCACGAGGATCTGCAGCGCCGGACGCGGGAAGTACTCGTCCATGCTGCGGCCGTTGACGGTGATCTGGCCCGTGCCGGGCATGATGCGCACGCGCGCGATCGACGACTTGCGCTTGCCAGTGGCGGTCGTGGTTTCAGCCAACGGTGAGGACCTCCGGCTTCTGAGCCGCGTGAGGGTGATCGGGACCGGCGTAGACCTTCAGCTTCGAGAGCATCTGTTGGCCGAGCGAGTTCTTCGGAAGCATGCCTCGAACCGCGTTCGTGACGACGCGATCGGCATGGGGCGAAGCCAGCAGCTTCTCGGCGGTGATCGACTTGATGCCGCCCGTCCAACCGGTATGTCGGTGGTAGACCTTCTGCTGCAGCTTGCGACCGGTGAGCTTCACCTTGTCGGCGTTCACCACGATCACGTACTCGCCGGTGTCGTTGTGCGGCGTGAACGTGGGGCGGTGCTTGCCGCGTAGGATCGTCGCCACGCGCGTCGCCAGCCGGCCGAGGACGATGTCCTCGGCGTCGACGACGAACCAGCGCTGCTCGACGTCTTCGCGGCGCACGCTCTTCGTGGCCTTGTGTGCCTGGGCTCCCATGCCCGTGCTCCTCGCTGTGTGCGCGCCGCTCGCGGGGCGGCGCGCTGACGGGTGACAGAGGCGCTGCGCAGCGATCGCCGCCGCGGCCTCTCCAACCCGATGGATCCGGTTTCTGGAGGGACGCCGTCGGCCGCGTGGCCGCGGCGCCCGATCTGGTGGCCGCGCAGACAGCACGACCGGGCCCGGACGGTGTCCGCGCCGGCGAGTGAGTACCCCACGACGCCCCTCGAGTCAACTCGCAGCACCCGCTCAACGCCGCGTTTTTTCTGTGGAATGTCCGCGGTCTGGCGCCGGAGCTGCGGGGGCGCCCCGCGGGCTACTCCGGCTGCTCCGGGTACTCCACCGAGACGAGCGTGAGCCCCTGCGCCGGCGCCGTCGGCCCGGCCGCGCCGCGGTCGCGGGCGGCCAGCAGGGCGGCCATGTCGCCGGGCGTGCGGCGGCCGCGACCGACCTCGATCAGCGTGCCGGCCAGATTGCGCACCATGTGGCGCAGGAAGCCCGTGCCGGAGACGTGGAGCACGATCTCGGCCCCGGCCTGCCCCACGACGTCGCAGCGGCTCAGCGTCCGTACGCTGGTCTTTGCGCTCGATCCAGCGGCCCGCAGCGAGCTGAAGTCGCGCTCGCCGACGAAGACCCTCGCCGCTTCGGTCATGGCGGCGACGTCGAGGGCCGCCCGTACGTGGGCAAAGCGCGCAGCGCGCAGCGGCGAAGCCACCCGGCCGTTCCAGATCTGATAGCGGTAGTGCTTGTGCGTCGCGTGTTTGCGGGCGTCGAAGTCGGGCGCTGCGGCTTCGACCGCGAGCACGGCCACGTCGTGCCCCAGCACGCCGTTCAGGGCCGCGGCGAGCTTCTCGGGCGTGAAGGCGCGCTCGATCTCGACGCTCGCGACCTGGCCCTCGGCGTGGACGCCCGAGTCGGTGCGACCGCTGCCGATCACCTGAGGCTCGACCTGCCCCGAGACCCGCGCGATCGCCGCCGCGAGCTCGCCCTGCACCGTGCGGGCGCCCGGCTGCTGCTGCCAGCCATCGAAGTCGCGGCCATCGTACTCGACGACGAGCTTGAACCGCGCCATCACGCGCCCGCGCGTCCGAGGCGAGCGCCGGTCATCAGCTCGTCGGCGACGACGCGACCCCGGGTCATCCACTCGTTGGCGACCAGGCGAGCCCGGGTCATCCACTCGTTGGCGACCAGGCGAGCCCGGGTCATCAGCTCGTCGGCGACGACGCGAGCCGCGCCCGCAGCAGATCGACCAGATTGCGCGCCGCGACCCGCACGGGGTCGGCGGCGGCCCACAGCGTGACTGCGGCGCGTTCTTCTCCCGCGCTCTGCGCGAGCGTCGGCGGCGAAACGAGCACCTCGTCCTGGCCCGCCGTATTGCGCGTCGTGGGCACCTCACCGTGGCTCCACAAATCGATCCCGGGCGCCGCCTCGAGCCGCTTGGTCATCGCCTCGACGTCGGGCATCCGATCGAAGACCAGGCGGACGACCGCGCCCTCGCCGACGAAGGTCGGCACGCGCACGCGGGTCGCCTGGGTGGCGACCACGCCCCCACGCAGGCGCGCGAGCACCGTGCCGAGCAACGCCGCGGCGCGGTCGGGGGTCTCGGTGGGCCGGCAGTCGAAGGCGAGCCCCAGCAGATCCTCGCGCGGGGCATCGTCTTCGCGACCGGTCTGATTCAGCAGCGCGACGGTCTGATCGCTGAGCGCCTCGATGCCCTGGCGGCCGAGAT
Source organism: Myxococcota bacterium (assembly GCA_965250285.1). GTDB lineage: Bacteria > Myxococcota_A > UBA9160 > UBA9160 > UBA4427 > CAYYSY01. The sequence goes on along the minus strand of OZ252299.1, from coordinate 1,372,714 downwards.
CACCGGCCGACGAGAGCAGCGTGGCGCTGACCTCGCTGAGGGCCTCGTCGCCCGCCGCGGCGTGCACCAGCCGCGCCCAGGCGAGCGGGCTGCCCGGCGGCGCCGAGAGCAGCGGTGCGGCCAGCAGCGCCGCATCGGGGATCAGTCCGGCGACGCCGAGCACCACCTCGGGCGTGTCGAGGAACGCGCCCGAAGCGTCGAGGCAGGTGACCTCGGCACGCAGGGCGTCGCGGGCGAGCTCGGCGGCGGCGCCCATCGGCGTGCACAGCACGAGCGCGTCGAGGCCACGCAGCGTCGGCGGCTCGCTCTCGAGGGGCCAGCTCGTGCCGGCGAACTCGACCTCGTGGCCCAGGCTCGCATCGGTGCCGAACGGCAGCAGCTCGGCGATCGGCAGCCCCGCGTCGCCCAGCACCTCGAGCAGCTCGCGCCCGAGGGTGCCGCCCGCGCCCGCCACCGCGATGCGCAGCCCCTCGGCTCGATTCGATGCGCCCGCGCTCACGCCGCGCCCAGTGCGTCGAGCACCGCGTCGCCCATGGCGACACATCCGACGGTGTCGCGGGTCTCGCCCTCGAGCAGCAGATCGCCGGTGCGCAGGCCGTCGGCCAGCACCTGCGACACCGCGGCACGCACCTCGACGGCGCCGGCCGAGCACTCGAGGCTCGTCTCGAGCAGCATCGCCACGCTCAGGATCGCGGCGAGCGGGTTGGCCTTGTCCTGCCCGGCGATATCGGGCGCCGATCCGTGGACGGGCTCGTAGAGGCCGAACCCGCCCGCGGCGAGGCTCGCGCTTGGCAGCATGCCCAGCGAGCCCGTGATCTCGGCGGCCTCGTCGCTCAGGATGTCGCCGAACATGTTGCCGGTGACGATCACGTCGAAGCGGCGAGGATCCTTCAGCAACAGCATCGCGCACGAGTCGACGAGCTGATGCACGAGCTCGACGTCGTCATAGTCCTTCGCCACCTCTTCGACGACGTCCATCCAGAGCTGGCTGACCTCGAGCACGTTGGCCTTGTGAACATGGGTGACGTGATGGCGGCGCAGACGCGCCTGGTCGAACGCCACCCGGGTGATGCGCTCGACCTCGTCCTCGTCGTAGACCATGGCGTTGATCGCCTTGCGCTTGCCGCCTTCGACCATGCGCCCCTTCGGCTCACCGAAGTAGATGCCGCCGGTCAGCTCGCGCACGACGAGCAGGTCGATGCCTTCGACGACCTCGGGCCGCAGCGTCGACGCGTCGACGAGCGCCGGGATCACGCTGGCCGGTCGCAGATTGGCGAACAGGCCGAGATCCTTGCGGATCTTGAGCAGCCCCTTCTCGGGCCGGACGTCCACGGCCATGTCGTCCCACTTCGGGCCCCCGACCGCGCCGAGCAGCACGGCGGCGCTCTCGCGCGCCTGGGCCACGACCTCGTCGCGGAGCGGCGTGCCGTGGGCGTCGATCGAGGCCCCGCCGATCAGGTCGGTCGCGGTCGAGATCTCGATGTCGTGCTTCTGCGCGACGGCCTCGAGGACGCGCACGGCCTGGGTGGTCACCTCGGGGCCGATGCCGTCTCCGGGCAGCAGCAGGATCTTGCTGGCGCTCATCTGTCGAACTCTCTTTCTGCGTAGGGGTGAAAGCGAACCGAACGCCGCGGGCTGCGTGCGCTGGGCGCGGCGTCAGCGATTGCGCGGCTCTCGGCTCTCATTGCGTCGGCGCTCAGATGCCCTTGGGCGCATCCTTCTGACGCCGCTTCTTGTGCCACTCGAGGCGGTTGATCGCGTTCACGTAGGCCTTGCCGCTCGCGACCATCACGTCTTCGTGCACGCCGTTGCCGATCACACGGCGGCCGTCCTCTTCGATCGTCACGCTGACCTCTCCCTGCGCGTCGAGCCCCGACGTCACGGCGTGCACGTCGTACTTGATCAGCTCGCTCGCCGTCGACGTGAGCTGAGTGATCGCTTCGAAGATCGCGTCGACGGGGCCGACCCCCGTCGCCACCGTCGACGCGACCTCTCCGTCGACGATCAGCTGCACGTGCGCCATGGGCGCGCTCGCGCTCCCGCTCGTGATGGTGAGCTCGTCGAAGGCGAACCGCTCCTCGGTGGTCACGACGCTGTCGGCGACGATCGCCTCGAGGTCTTCGTTGTAGATCGTCTTCTTCGCGTCGGCGAGATCCTTGAACCGCTTGAAGGCGCGTTCGAAGTCGTCGCCCTCGACGGCGAAGCCGAGCTCGAGCAGTCGATCCTTGAACGCATGCCGGCCGCTGTGTTTGCCGAGCACGAGTTCGTTCGACGCCTTGCCGATCGACTCGGGCGTCATGATCTCGTAGGTCAGCGTCTCCTTGAGGACGCCGTCCTGGTGGATCCCCGCCTCATGGGCGAAGGCGTTGTCGCCGACGATCGCCTTGTTCGGCTGCACCTGCACGCCGGTCACGCTCGAGAGCAGGCGACTCGACGGATAGATCTCGTGGGTGTTCACGCCGAGGCTCACCTCGGCGTAGACGTCGGGCCGGGTGTGCACGGCCATGACCACCTCTTCGAGGCTGCAGTTGCCGGCGCGTTCGCCGATGCCGTTCACGGTGCACTCGACCTGGCGCGCCCCGGCGAGCACGGCCGAGAGGCTGTTCGACACCGCGAGACCGAGGTCGTTGTGGCAGTGGACAGAGAAGATCACGCCTTCTGCGCCCGTCACCTTCTCGCGCAGGTAGGTGATCAGCCGCGCGTACTCTTCGGGCGTGGTGTATCCCACGGTGTCGGGCACGTTGAGCGTCGTCGCGCCGCACTCGACCGCCCTCGAGAACACCTCGACGAGATAGTCGCGGTCGCTGCGCGTCGCGTCCTCGGCGCTGAACTCGACGTCGTCGACGTAGCCACGCGCCTGGGTGACGGCGCGCGTCACTTCGTCGAGGACCTGATCGCGACTCATCCGCAGCTTGTGTTCGAGATGGATGTCGCTCGTCGCGATGAAGGTGTGGATGCGCGGCGCCTTCGCCGTCTCGAGCGCCTCGGCGGCGCGCTCGATGTCGATCTGGCCCGTGCGCGACAGACCGCACACCGTCACGCCGTCGATCTCGTCGGCGATCTGCCGGACGCTCTCAAAGTCGCCCTCGCTCGCGATCGGAAACCCCGCCTCGATCACGTCGACCCCGAGTCGCTGCAGCTGACGGGCCAGCGCAAGCTTCTCGTTCATGTTCATCGAGCAGCCCGGCGACTGCTCGCCATCGCGCAACGTCGTATCGAAGATCCGAACGCGGTCGGTCGTCATCGCGTCGTCTCCCCTTCGTCTTCGGGCTCGCCCTGCGCGGCCCGCAGCGGCGGATGCTCGGCGCCCTGCTCGTCTTCGGCCACGGCGAGGCCGGCATCCTGAGCCAGCTCTTCGACGGCCTCCGTGGCCGCCACCGCCAGATCGTCGAGCGATCGACCCGTGCGCTTGCGCCAGATGACCTCGAAGGGCCCCGAGAGCAGATACGTGATGCCGATCAAGAAGAAGTTCAACCCCGGCTCGAGGAAGACGAAGATCAGCAACACGATCGAGAAGGCCAGCCCGCCAAATGAGCTGCCGAGCTTGATCCCCTTCATGTTGTGGTACGGGATCGGCGTGACCATCGCGAGGCCCACGAACGCGATGCCCATGGCCGGCAGAATCGGCGGCAGCCCGAGCACGATGTCGAAGCCCCGCAGCCACTCGCTGAACCAGATCGTCGAAACGACCATGCCGGCCGCAGCCGGGCTCGGCAGCCCGTCGAAGCGCCCCTCGTAGCGACCGCTCGATACGTTGTATCGAGCCAGCCGCAGGGATGCGCACGTGGTGTACACGAACGCGAGCAGCCAGCCTGCCCAGCGCAGCTCGTCGAAGCCCCCGGCGTGGAACGCGATCACGGCCGGCGCGACGCCGAACGAGACCGTGTCCGAGATCGAGTCGTACTCCTGGCCGAAGCGACTCTCGACCTTGGCCAGGCGCGCGGCCCGGCCATCGAGAATGTCGAAGACGCCGGCGACGAAGATCATGTACGAGGCGAACACGGGATCGCCCGTGCTGGCCTTGATGATCGCGTAGAAGCCGGCGGCGAGGTTGCCCGTCGTCAGCACGTTGGGCAGCAGCGCGCCGAAGCGCGGGGCGTGGTCGCCCCGGCGGCGTCCGCGCCGTCGCTTACGCCGGCGTCCTCCTGCGTTTTCAGACTCGACGGCTTCCATCGCCACGGGTGGTCCTCCCAGGCCAGACGCCCGCCCCGATCCGATCCGGAGCCCGAGCTGCGCCGAACGCCTAGTTCTTGCTTCGGTCGACCAGCTGGCGCTCCTTGAGCCACGGCATCAGGCCGCGCAGCCGGGCGCCCACCTCTTCGACGGGGTGCTCGGCCGCGTTGCGGCGCATGGCCGCGAACGAGACGCCGCCCGCCTTGTTCTCGAGGATGAAGCGCTTCGCGAACTCGCCGCTCTGGATGTCGGTGAGCACGTCCTTCATGCGCGCCTTCACGCTGTCGTCGACGACGCGCGGCCCCGAGATGAAGTCACCGTACTCGGCCGTGTTCGACACCGAGTACCGCATGTTGGCGATGCCATCCTGATAGATCAGGTCGACGATCAGCTTCACCTCGTGGATGCACTCGAAGTACGCCATCTCGGGCGCGTAGCCTGCCTCGACCAGCGTCTCGAAGCCGGCGAGCATCAGCGACGTCAGGCCGCCGCAGAGCACCGCCTGCTCGCCGAAGAGATCCGTCTCGGTCTCTTCCTTGAACGTGGTCTCGATGATGCCGGCGCGGCCGCCGCCCACGCCCGACGCGTACGCGAGTGCGATCTGCAGCGTGTCGCCGCTCGGGTCCTGGTGCACGGCCACGAGGCACGGCACGCCCTTTCCCTGCTCGTAGTGGTCGCGCACGGTGTGCCCCGGCCCCTTCGGCGCAACCATGAACACGTTGACGTCGGCCGGCGGCTTGATCGCCTCGAAGTGGATGTTGAAGCCGTGGGCCACGGCGAGGTAGTTGCCCGGCTCGAGGTTCGGGGCGATCTCGTCGGCGTAGATGTCGGCGGCGAGCTCATCGGGGAGCGTCAGCATGATGACATCGGCCTGCTTCGCGGCCTCGGCCGGCGTGGCGACCTTGAGCCCCGCCGACTCGGCCTTCGGCCAGCTCGCCGAATCGGGGCGGAGGCCTACGACGACGCTGACGCCCGAGCTGTGCAGGTTCTGCGCGTGGGCGTGCCCCTGGCTGCCGTAGCCGATGACCGCCACGGTCTTGCCTGAGAGTCGGCCGAGATCGGCGTCCTTGTCGTAGTAGATGCTGAGAGCCATGAGTCCGTGCTCGCTTTCGAATGGGCTTGGGTGGGTTGGGTGGGTCTTGAACGCGCAGCCGCTGCGGGCCGCGCTCAGAGTCGTGAATCGCCGGCGCGGCCACTCGCGCCGGAATCGTTGGAGGATCAGGCTGGATCTGGATCCGATTCGGGCGCCGCGGAAGCTCGCCCGGCACTCGCGCTCGAATGCGCTAACCGCCCGAGATTAATGGAGCTTTGGTTGGGTGTCAAAGCGATCGGACCGACGCCTGGGCGTCAGTCGCCGCCCCGCGCCGCCCGCTGCTCCTCGGCTTGCGTGCGCCGCAGATAGCGCGGCACGAGGACGCCCGCAGGTCGCCCTTCACCGGCTTCGAGCAGGGCGTGCCCGATGGCCGCGACCGAGCGCGCGTCCGGCCAGATCGCGTCCTGCGCGTCGGCGACGATCTGGGCCTTCGGCGCCGCCGCGGTCAGGGCGTCACCGAAGAGCGCCGCGCCCTCCCCGACCAACCGCACCGGCCCCTCGAGCCGCGGGCCCAGAGCTTCGACCGTCGTCACGTCGTCCGCGATCTGCTCCACCAGGCGCCCGGGCGCCGCCAGCGAGTCGCCCTGCGCCAGCCGGTAGCCGCCGGCGTAGAACGCGCCCCGCCGTGCATCGAGCAGCGGCACACAGAGTTCACCGTCGTCCACACGCCCCGCGCGCAGCGCGCCGTGGGCGAGGGCCTCGAGGGTCGAGACCGCGGCGACGGGGGCATGCCCGCCGAACGCGAGGCCCTTCACCGTCGCCAGGCCGATGCGCAGACTCGTGAACGCGCCGGGGCCGATCGAGACGCCGAAGGCGCTCACGTCCGCGAGCCCTGCACCCGCCGACGCGAGCAGGTCGTCGATCATCGGCAGCAGCTGTTCGGCGTGGTGATCGTGTGCGTCGCCCTGGCGCTCGGCCACGACCTCGGCGCCACGGGCGAGCACCACGCTCGCGCGCCGCGTGGCCGATTCGATCGCCAGCAGCAGGTCGTCGGAAGAGGCCATCGGGTGGAGGCTAGGCGCTCAGCCACTTCACGAACTGCGCCCAGTGCCGCGACAGGTCGTTGTAGAAGGCGAGCCCCATCAACATGACGAGCACCAGAAACCCGATCTGCTGCGTCACCTCGCGGGTGCGCGCCGAGATCGGCGAACGCTTGATGCCTTCGACGGCGAAGAGCAGGATCTGCCCGCCGTCGAGGATCGGGATCGGCAGCAGATTCAAGAACGCGAGATTGATCGAGATGAAGATCATCGTCGAGAGATACGTCGTCCAGCCCCGATCGAGGCTCTTGCGAGCGATCTCGGCGATTCCGATCGGGCCCGAGAGCTGCTCGGCACCGACCCCGCCGCTGACGAGTTTGCCGAGCGCCTCGAGATAGCGGGTCGACACGGCCACCGTCATCTCGACGGCTCGGGGGAACGCGACGAGCGGGTTCAGCGTGCGCTCGACGGTGGCGTCGCCCGGCAGCGTCGCGAGCGCATGACGAATGCCCACCTGATAGAACGTCTGGGTCATCCCAGCGATGTCCATCGGGTGCGGCACTTCGCGCTCGACGGGCTTCACGACGGTGCTGCGCAGAGCGCCGTCGCGCGCGTAGTCGATCATCAGCGAGCGACCGCCGCTCGTCTGCACGATGTCGACGAACGACGAGAAGCTACCGAGCCGCTCGCCATCGACGCCGAGCACGAGATCGCCACGCTGCAGGCCCGCTTCGGCGGCCGGCATGCCGTCGGTGACGGCGCCGACGAAGATCGTGGCCGTGACGACGCCGAGCGCGTCGAGCGAGCCGAGCGCGGGCGCTTCGAGCGTGATCCGCGTCTTCTCCGTCTCGTCGTCATCGACCGCGCCTCGCAGCACGGTGATCGGCACGCTGCCGCCCTCGCCCGCCCGGGCGTAGGCCTGCTCGAGGCCGATCCAATCCTCGACGTCGGCGTCGCCGACGGCGACGACCTGGTCTCCGCTCTGCAAGCCTGCGCCCGCGGCCGGCGATGCGAGATCGACGACGCCGAGCAGCGCGGGCAACCGGCGCCAGCCGACGCCGATCCAGCCGATGTCGTTCGACTCGCCAAACGCGTCGAGGCGATCCTTTCGACCCACCGGCACGATGAACGAGAGGCGTTCGCCAGCGCGCTCGACGACCAGCGGCAATTCGGTCTGGTCGGTGTCGACGACCGTTTCGGCCAGCTCGCCCCAGTAGGCGACCGGCTCGCCGGCGGCTTCGACCACCCGATCGCCGGGCTCGAGCCCCACCTCGGCGGCCGGCGAGTTCAGCTCGACCATGCCGATGACGGCGCCCTCGCGCTCGATCCCCGCGAAGAGCAGGATCATGAACGCGACGACCGGGAACACGAGGTTCATCGCCGGGCCGGCGAACGAGATGGCGAGCTTCTGCCAGACGGGCTTCGCGTCGAGGAACTCATCGGGTCGTGCATCGGCGGGGATGTCGATGTGTTCTTCGTCGCCGGGCAGCACCTCGCCGAGCATCCGGACGAAGCCGCCGAGCGGGATCCAGCCGACGACGTACTCGGTGCCCCCGCGCTCCCAGCGCAGGCGGCGATCGCCGATCCCGATGGGCGCGCCGAAGCCGATCGAGAACTTGAGCACACGGACGCCGCAGGCCTTCGCGACCACGAAGTGCCCGAACTCGTGAACGAAGATCAGGATGCCGAGCAGCGGAATCGCGGCGACGAGTGTGTCGATGAACGCCATGCTCAGTCGGCTCCTCGGTCCGGTGCGATCGACGCACGCGTCACAAGTCGGATCGGCCTCACGCCCCGGCCGCTTCCTGTTGGCCGGGTGACGCGTCGAGACCCAGCCGGTCTCGCGCCGCCGCCCGCGCCCATGCATCGGCGGCGCGCACCTCGGCGAGCTCGCTCACCACCGCGCCGCCCCTCTCGTCGAGATGCCGCGAAAGCACCTCACGATTCGTATCGGCAATGGCCCCGAATGGGATGAGCCCAGACAGGAACGCTTCGACGGCGACCTCGTTGGCGGCGTTCAGCACGGCGGGCGCCTCTTCGCTGCCCTCGAGCGCCCGATACGCCAGATCGAGACACGGGAAGCGCTCGCGATCGGGGGCCTCGAAGTCGAGCGGGCCCGCCGTGGCGAGATCGAGCCGGGGCACGTCGAGCTCGACGCGCTCGGGGTGCGCCAGCGCCACCGCAATCGGGACACGCATGTCGGGCAGCCCGAGCTGGGCCATCACCGACGTGTCCCGATACTCGACGAGCGAGTGGATGATCGACTGCGGGTGGACGACCACGTCGATGCGATCGGGCGGAACGCCGAAGAGCCAGCGTGCCTCGATCACCTCGAGCCCCTTGTTCATCAGCGTCGCCGAGTCGATGCTGATCTTCGCGCCCATGTCCCAGTTGGGGTGCGCGAGCGCCTGATCGACGGTGGCCCGGGCCATCGTCTCGGCGGTCCAGGTGCGGAACGGCCCCCCCGAGCACGTGAGGATCAGTTTCGCGACGTCCTCCATGCGCTGGCCGGCCAGGGCCTGGAAGATCGCGCTGTGCTCGCTGTCGACAGGCAGCAGCCGCACGCCGTGCGCCGCGACCTCGCGGTTCACGAGGGCGCCCGCCATCACCATGACTTCTTTGTTCGCGAGCGCGACGTCACGACCGGCGCGCACTCCGGCCAGGGTCGGCTCGAGGCCGACGGCCCCGACGAGCCCCGCGACGAGCAGATCGGCCGGCGCCGTTGCGACGGCGTCGAGCCCGGCCGGCCCGATCTCGATGTGTGCGTCACGGCCGAGGCGCGCGCGCAACCGATCCCGCCCGGCTTCGTCGGCGACCGAGACGAGGTCGGGGGAGAAGCGCTCGACCTGCTCGGCGAGGCGATCGACGTTCTGTCCCGCCGCGAGGGCGACGACTTCGAAGCGGTCGGGGTTGGCGGCGGCGACGGCGAGCGTCTGCACGCCGATACTGCCCGTGCTGCCGAGGATCGAGAGGCGCCGCATCAGGCGCCCCCTCGGCGCCCTCCTTCGGGCGATTCGATCATGGGGGTCGCGTCGGCCAGCTGAGCGCTCGTCTTGCCGAATCGCCGCTCTCGCGCCTGATAGTCGCGGATCGCCTCTTCGAAGTGCGCTCGCCGGAACGCGGGCCACATCAGCTCGGTGGTGTAGATCTCGGTGTACGCGATCTGCCAAAGCAGAAAATTCGACACCCGCATCTCGTTGCCGGTTCGGATCAGCAGATCGGGGTCGGGGAGATCGGGCTCATACAGATACGAGGCGAACTGCTTCTCGTCGAGGGCGTCGGGGTCGACCTTGCCGTCCTCGAAGTCGCGCACGAGCTTGCGAGCGGCGTCGACGATCTCGGTGCGTCCGCCGTACGACAACGCGAACGTCAGGTTGAGCCGGGTGTGATCGGCAGTGCGCGCGATCGCATCTTCGACTGCGGCCCGGGTGCTCGGCGGCAGGCGGTCCATTCGGCCCATCGACCGAATGCGGATCTCGTTCTCCATGACCTCGTCGATCTCGGTCTCGAGGTATTCCTCGAGGAGCCGCATCAGCTCTGCGACCTCGTCACGGGGTCGATCCCAGTTCTGCTGACTGAAGGCGTAGAGCGTGAGGTACTCGATGCCGAGATCGTTCGACGCGCGCAGCACGTCGCGCACGCTCTCGATGCCCTCGCGGTGGCCCGCGTTGCGTTCGCGTCCGCGCGACTCGGCCCAACGCCCATTGCCATCCATGATGATGGCGACGTGGCGGGGGACGGGCAGCTTGTCGGTGGCCTCGTGAGCCATCGTCAGACCTCGAGGACCTCGGTCTCCTTCGCGCTCGTGAGCTCGTCGATCCTGCCCACGTACTCGTCGGTCAGATCCTGAACCGACTTGTCGGCGCGATGGCGATCGTCCTTGGGAAGCGTCCCGTCCGACTCGAGATCCTTGAGCATCGACACGGCGTCGCGACGGGCGTCTCGAACCGATACCCGGTGCTCTTCGGCCGTCTTCTTGACCTGCTTGACCAGCTGCTTGCGGCGCTCTTCAGTGAGCGGCGGCACCGAGATACGAACGACCTTGCCGTCATTGGTCGGCGTCACGCCGAGGTCGCTCGTCTGAATCGCCTTCTCGATGTTCGAGATCGCGGTCTTGTCGAAGGGCGAGATGACGATCATGCGCGGATCGGGCACCGAGAGCGAAGCCAGCTGCTTGAGCGGTGTCGGCGTGTCGAAGTAGTCGACGGTGATGCCGTCGAGGAGCGCCGGGTTCGCCCGCCCGGTTCGCACCTTCAAGAGCTCGCGCTTGTAGCGCTCGATCGACTTGTCCATCGCCTCGCGCGCATCGTCGAGCACCATCTGGACTTCTTCTTCGCCGGCCATCTCGTCCCCCACTGAACTCGTGGCGCATCCGCCCGCGCCCGACACACCCGTGTCGACCGAAGGCCGAAGCCCGCGTCAGCCGTCGACCGTCACGGTCGTCCCCACGGTCTCGCCGAGGACGACCTTGCGGATGTTGTCCGACACGCTCATGTCGAACACTACGATCGGCAGCGAGTTCTCGCGACTGAGGGCGATGGCTGCCTGATCCATGAACTGCAGGTTCTTTCGCATGGCTTCGTCGTAGCTCAGCCGCTCGTAGCGCGTCGCATTCGGATCCTTGTGCGGGTCGGCGTCGTAGACGCCATCGACCTGCGTCGCCTTCAGGATCACGTCGGCGTGAATCTCGGCCGCGCGCAGCGCCGCCGCCGTGTCGGTGGTGAAGTAGGGGTTGCCGGTGCCGCCGCCGAAGATCACGACACGCCCCTTCTCGAGGTGCCGCACCGCGCGTCGCCGGATGTAGGGCTCGGCGACCTGCTTCGTGTCGAGCGCCGACAGCACCCGGGTCTGCAACCCGACATGCTCCAGCGCATCCTGCAGCGCCATCGCGTTGATCACGCTCGCGAGCATGCCCATGTAGTCGGCGTTGGCGCGATCCATGCCCTGGTTCGCCGCCGTCATGCCGCGGATGATGTTGCCGCCCCCGATCACGATCGAGATCTCGGCCCCGAGGTCGTGCACCTCGCGCAGCTGCTCCGCCACGCCGCCGATCACCGCCGGGTTGATGCCGGAGCCGTCCTCGCCGGCGAGCCCCTCGCCCGACAGCTTGATCAGCAAGCGCTTGTAGGCGGGCTCCACTGTCAGGCGGCCTCTCCCAGCTTGAAGCGTGCGAAGGCCTTGAGCGTGCCGTCCCCGACCTCGCTCACGATGGCCCCGACCTTCTTGTCTGGGTCCTTGACGAAGGGCTGATCGACGAGCGCATGCTCGACGAAGAACTTGTTCATGCGGCCCTTCACCATGTTGTCGACGATGTTCTCGGGCTTGCCCGAGGCGAGCGCCTCCTTCTTGAGGAACTCCTCTTCCTTGGCGACCACCGCGGGGTCGATCTCGTCCCGCGAGACCGCCAGGGGCGTCGGGTCGGCCGCGGCCACGTGCATCGCCACGTCGCGAGCGACGTCACCGAACGCACCCGGGTTGCCCGTCTCGATCGCGACGAGCACGCCGAGTGAGCCGCCGCCGTGGATGTAGCCGCTCACGACGCCGTCGACCGAGAGCTGCGCCACGCGCTTGAGCTCCATGTTCTCGCCGATCACGCCCACGTTCTGGGCGAGCAGCTCTTCGATGGTCGTGCCGTCGACCGGCGCCTGCAGCGCCTTCTCGACGCTGTCGCCCGCACCGGCGGCGGCGATGGCGTCGGCGATCTTCTGCACGAGCGCCTGGAACTTCTCGTTGCGCGCCACGAAGTCGGTCTCGCAGCCGATCTCGACCATCGTGCCGTTGCCGCCTTCGATCGAGAAACCGACCGAACCTTCGCTCGTGGCGCGGCCCGCGCGCTTGCCCGCCTTCGCGAGGCCGCGTTCGCGCAGCAGCTCCTGGGCCTTGTCGACGTCACCGTCGGCGTCGGACAGGGCCTTTTTGCAATCCATCATGCCCGCGCCGCTCTGGTCGCGCAGGGCCTTCACATCCTTCGCACTGATGCCAGCCAACTCGCTTCTCCCTCGGAGCCTTCGCTTCGGCTCCTGGCTGTGTGTTCGCTTTGGTGGCCCCGGCTGGGCGCCCGCCGATCGGGCGGGGCGAGCCGAGGCGCCAACGGGGCCCGCGGGCAGGCGGGCCGGATCTCTCAGCTCGCGTCGCCCTCGGGCTTCGGCGCGTCGCCCTCGGGCTTCGGCGCGTCGCCGCTCGGCGCGGCCGGTGCCGCCGGCGCGTCCTCGGCTTCGGGCTTGCCGGCGCTGAAGGTGCGACCGCTGCCACCCTGGCCGCCGTCGCGACCCCCCTGGCCACCGCGACTGCGCCGCGGCTGCTGCTTGATCTCGACGACCCGGCGTCCCTGCTGCGACTTCTTCTCTTCGCGCGCGGGCTCCTGGGTCTTCGAATCGCGCAGCTTCGCCTGGTGCTGCTCGTTGCCCTCGATGCAGGCGTCGGCCACGGCCGCGCAGTAGAGCGCGATCGCGCGCAACGCATCGTCGTTGCCCGGGATCGGGTAGTCGATCTCGTTCGGATTGCAGTTCGAGTCGACGACGGCGAAGATCGGGATCCCGAGGCGCTTCGCCTCGGTGACCGCGATGTCCTCCTTGCCGACGTCGATGATGAAGATCGCGTCGGGCAGGCGACCCATCTCGCGAATACCGGCGAGCGACTTCTCGTACTTCTCGATCTGGCGCCGGAAACGAGCGAGCTCCTTCTTGGAGTACTGCTCGTTCTTGTCCTCGGCGGCCTCGATCTCGAGCAGCCCCTTGTAGGACTCGATCGACTTCTTGACCGTCTTCCAGTTCGTCAGCATGCCGCCCAGCCAGCGGTTGTTGACGTAGTACTGCCGGGCGCGCTCGGCCTCACTCATGATGCTCGGCGCAGCCTGCCGCTTGGTGCCGACGAAGAGCACCTTGCCGCCCTCCGCGACGATCTCGCGAATCTCGTCGAGGGCGGCCTGAAAGAGCGGCAGCGTCTGATCGAGATCGATGATGTGGGTGCCGTTGCGAACGCCGAAGATGTAGTGGCGCATCCGCGGATCCCAGCGGCTCGCCTGGTGACCGAAGTGGACACCGGCTTCGAGCAGCGCGGGGATGTCGACGGTGGTCTTCTCGAAGGCCTGGGCGGTCTGCGAGGCCTCGGCGGCATCGGTGGCGGGGTTGGGGTCGGCGGCCGCATCGGCGCCGCCCGACGGCGTGACCGTCGTCTCGGACATGACTTGCTCTCCTTCGCGGTTGGGCCTCCGCCGAGCGTCCGTCGATCCCCAACCCGCCTTCGGCCGATCGCGCAAAACCCTTCGGTTTCGAAGCAGTTTTGGCTGGATCGGCACACGAGGCGAGCACCGCAGGGGCGGCGCGCGGCGTGTGAAGTCGCGGTTTGATACCACACCCGCCGGGGTCGGACAAAGGGGCGCGCACGGCGCGCCGGGCCGACGATTTCAGAGCGGGTCGCTAGGCGCCCAACCCGCAGCACTTCTTGTATTTCTTCCCGCTCCCACAGGGGCAAGGATCGTTGCGACCGACCTTGCCGGCGGCCTTGCCCGCGGCGGCGGTCGCCGCTGCCGCGGCCGAAGGTCCGCCCATCGCGGGCGCCTGGGGTGCGGTCTGGCGCGCGCGCGGCGCCGTCGCATGCGGCTGCGCCGTGGCCGCCTTCTGCTCGGCCGTGCTCTGCACCCGAGCCTGGGGGAAGGCGAACTTGTAGATCATCTCGACGATCTGCTCGTCGGCGCGCTGCTCCATGCCGCCGAAGAGCGCAAAGCCCTCGCGCTGGTACTCCGCCTTCGGATCACGCTGCGCGTACGACCGCATGCCGATCGCCTCGCGCAGGCCATCCATCGTGTGCAGATGGTCCTTCCACAGCACGTCGAGCACCTGGAGGGTGATGTCGCGTTCGAACCACTCGAACTGGGGATACCCCGGGTGCTCTTCGATGATCGCGTCGCACGCCGTCTTCTTCTCACCCAGCTGGGCGAGCAAGCGGTCCATGACGGCCCGCCCCAGCGCATCGCGGTCGTCGGCCGGCTTGCCGTCGATCATCAGCGGCGCTTCATCGGTCTCGAACGTCACGCCGAACTGGTGCTCGAGCTGCTTGGACAGCTCGCTGATCACCTCGTCGTCGGCATCACCCCGGTCGGGCCAGGTCGCGTCGAGAATCGACACGATCAGCCCCTCGACCATCTCTTCGATCTCGGCCGCGATGTCCTCTTGCGTGAGCGCCTGCATGCGTCGCGCGTAGAACGCCTGGCGCTGCTGATTCATCACGTTGTCGTAGTCGAGCAGGTGCTTTCGAATGTCGAAGTTGCGCGCCTCGACCTTCTTCTGCGCGCCCTCGATCACCCGCGAAAGCATGCGGTTCTCGATCGCCTCGCCCTCTTCGACGCCGACGCGATCCCACCACTGCGAAACGCGCTGCCCCTCGAAGATGCGAAGCAGGTTGTCCTCGAGCGAGAGGAAGAACTGGCTCGAGCCCGGATCGCCCTGCCGACCCGAACGGCCGCGCAACTGATTGTCGATGCGCCGGCTCTCGTGGCGCTCGGTGCCGAGGATGTGCAGGCCGCCGGCCGCCAGCACTTCGCCTCGCTCGGCCTCGCACTGCGCCTCGAAGTGCGCGAGCTGAGCCGGGTAGTCCTCGTGATCCTTGTCGCCCTGACACTTGGCGAGCGCGAGGTTCTCGGGGTTGCCGCCGAGCAGGATGTCGGTGCCGCGCCCCGCCATGTTGGTCGAGATCGTGATCGCGCCCTTGCGACCGGCCTGGGCGACGATGTCGGCCTCTTGCTTGTGCTTCTTTGCGTTCAGCACGTTGTGCTTGATGCCGCGCTTCTTGAGCTTCTTCGAGAGGCGCTCGCTGTTCTCGATCGAGATCGTGCCGACCAGCACCGGCTGCCCGGCTTCGTGGCGCTCCTGCAGCTCGTCGATGACCGCGTTGAACTTCTCGTTCTCGGTCTTGAAGACGACGTCTGCGTGGTCTGCCCGGCCGAGCGGTCGATTCGTCGGGATCAGCATCACGTCGAGGTCGTAGATGTTCGCGAACTCGACGGCCTCGGTGTCGGCGGTGCCCGTCATGCCCGAGAGCTTCTCGTACATGCGGAAGAAGTTCTGGAACGTCACGCTCGCGAGCGTCTGATTCTCGCTGCGGACCTGGATGCCTTCCTTCGCCTCGACGGCCTGGTGCAGCCCGTCGCTCCAGCGTCGCCCCTCCATGAGGCGCCCGGTGTGCTCGTCGACGATCACGACCTGCTTCTTGCCGTCGTCGCCGGCCTTGACGACGTAGTCGACGTCGATCTTCTTGAGCGAATGGGCCACGAGCGCCTGCTGCATCGCGTGCAGAACGGGCAGCATCGACGGGTCGTAGAGATTGTCGATCTTGAGCATGTGCTCGATCTTCTTGACGCCCTGCTCGGTGAGCGTCGCCGAGCCGGCCTTCTCGTCGAGCCAGTAGTCGCCAGTCTCTTCGATGCCCTTGTTGTGATCGCCCTGGGTGCCTTCCTGCAGCGAGGGGATCACGCGATTCGCCACCGTGTAGATCTGGGTGTTCGCCTCGCTCGGGCCCGAGATGATGAGCGGCGTCCGCGCCTCGTCGATCAGGATCGAGTCGACCTCGTCGACGATCGCGTAGTGGAGCGGGCGCTGCGCGAACGTCTCGATGTCGTGCTTCATGTTGTCGCGCAGGTAGTCGAAGCCGAGCTCGTTGTTGGTGCAGTAGGTGATGTCGGCGAGATAGGCCTCGCGTCGCTCGGCGTCGGTCAAGCCATGCAGGATCGCGCCGACCGAGAGGCCGAGGAACCGGTGCACCTCGCCCATCCACTCGGCGTCGCGCTTGGCCAGGAAGTCGTTGACGGTGACGACGTGCACGCCCTTGCCCGTGAGGGCGTTCAGGTACGAGGGCAGGGTCGCGACGAGGGTCTTGCCCTCACCCGTCTTCATCTCGGCGATGTCGCCGCGATGCAGCGCGATGCCGCCGATCAGCTGCACGTCGTAGTGGCGCTGGCCGAGCGTGCGCTTCGCTGCCTCGCGGACGACCGCGAAGGCCTCGGGGAGCAGGTCATCGAGGGTCTCGCCCTGCTCGAGCCGCGCCCTGAATTCGGGGGTCTTGGCGGCCAGATCGGCGTCGGAGAGCGCCGACATGTCGGGCTCGAGCGCGTTGATCTGCTCGACCACCGGCATCAGGCGCTTGATGATGCGGTCGTTCGCGTTGCCGAAGATCTTGCTGAGGACGCGTTGCATGGCCGGCGGGCTGGCTCCCGAGGGGATGAGGCGCGGAGAGGCGGATTCTAGCCGCAATCCTCGGCGCGGTGCAGGCCGAATCAACCGCACTGCCCAATGCAGCGCCGAAGACTCGGCGTCGAAGGGGGGGAGATTCGGGGAAGCGCGGGTTTCGATGCCGCTCCGGCTTCCGTGGTGCCCGCCTGGCTGCCGGGCCCGCTCGCACCCAGGCCGACGCAGCGCGTGCGCCGACCGCGGGGAGAAGCTGTGCGTGCGCCGTTCGGCGCAGAGACGTTCGAGGGCGTCCGCTCGAGTGCGCCGAGTACGCGGCGCGCGCTCGTGCGCGGCCTCTACTCGTCGACGTCAGTCGAAGATGTAGTCGAGGGGATCCTTGGGCTTGCCATTCACCTCGACGACGTAGTGCAGGTGCGGGCCGGTGCTGCGGCCGCTGTTGCCGATGTCGGCGACCCGCTCGCCGCGCTCGACCGTCTGCCCGACCTTCACGTGGATCTTGTCGTTGTGGCCGTAGAACGTGCGCACGCCGAAGCCGTGGTCGATCACGAGCGCGTTGCCGAGCGGTCCCTTGCGGCCGACGTAGGCGACGCGGCCGCTGGCCGGCGCGTGAATGGGCGTGCCCTTGGCCGCCGCGATGTCGATGCCCGCGTGATGCTGGGCGCGGCCTGTAAAGGGTGAAACCCGAGGACCGAAGCGCGACGTGAGCCACCCCTTCGCAGGCCAGACGCTCGGCATGCTGTCGAGGCGCACGCGCTTGTCCTCGAGCTGAACCATCAGCTCGTCGAGGCTGATGCCGCGCACCGAGGCGATCGACTCGATGGTCGACGCCACTTCACCGAGTCGGTGCACGCGCTGCGCGCCTTCGCTCGACAGCGCGCGGTCGCGCAGCGCGGCGTCGTCGAGGACCGACAGGGCATCGTTCGGCAGCGCGCCGCCGCCCTGACCGGTGGGCACCGGTGCGTTCGGATCGACGGGGACGCCGACCGGCAGGATCGGTTGCCCCTCGTGCGACTCGGGCATCGTGGTGATCTCGCTGACGCCCTCCCCGCCGATGCTCGCAGCACCGGGCAGGTTGGCGATGATGCGCACCTTGCGTTCGAGCTCGCGCACGCGTTCGAGCTCGACCTGCGCCGTCGCGAGCGTCGACTCGAAGCGCCGGATCTGTTCGCGCTGCTCCGCCGCTTCGACGCGCAGCGTCTGGAGCTCGGCGTTGTCGGAGCGCACGCGCCAATAGTCCCAGCTGGCGAGCAGGCAGACGAAGGCCGCCGCCGCGGCGCCATAGATCGCGCGCTTGACGAAGTAGCGCGGGATCTGGAATCGCTTGACCGGCGATCGCTCGTCCGACACGAAAATCAGCGTGTAGTGGTCCATCCCCTCTCCCGAATCCGCTGCGCCGGGCCCCCTCAGGCCCCGGGCAGGGTCACCTCCACCACGAGCCGGCCGATCTGAATCTGATCGCCCTGCTTGAGCGGCTGACGCTCGACGCGCGCTCCATTCACCAGCGTCCCGTTCGTGCTGCCGAGATCCTCGACATAGAAGCCGGTGTCGTCGTACCCGATGGCCGCGTGCGCCCGACTGATCGTCGCCTCGGCCACCACCATGTCGGCGCTGCGCCCGCGGCCGATCACGAACCACTCGCGGTCGAGGGGCATCTCGAAGCCCTCATAGAAGCCGGTCCGGATCAGCACCGAGCCTCCCCTCGGCACATCGAGGCGCGGCTGCGGGGCGCCCTGCGTGCCGGCCGCCGTCTCTCCCATCGTTCTCCCGCTCCCCACAGTGACAGGAAGACGCTGCTCGACTGCCGCCGGACGTCCGCCGCTGCCGAACTCATCGGCGTGGACGTGAAGCGCCTTGAACTCCATGTGCAGCGGAGATTCTCCGCCCGGCAAGGGACGAGCAGACCGGCGCGCGCGCCGCCGAATCGGAGCAAGCGCGAAATCCCCTCGGGGATAGCGCCGGCGGGGCATGGATCGTGGGGCGGGCATCTGCTGTGCGCCGGGGGGCACTGCAGCGAAGGAGGCCAGAGCCCCAGCGGCCTGTGCCGCCCCGGGCCGACCTTCATGGTCGCGGCGCGTCAGCGCGGTCGGGCGGCCTCGATCAGCGACCGGGCGTGCGCGCGGGTGGCGTCGCTCACCTCGGCGCCGCCGGCCATGCGCGCGATCTCGTCGACGCGTTCGTCGCCTTCGACGGCTTCGAGCACGGTGCGCGTGCGACCGCGGGCGCTCTCCTTCTGGACACGAAAGTGCGTCGTCGCAAACGCGGCGATCTGCGGCAGATGCGTGATGCAAAGCACCTGGTGCTCGGTCGCCAGCTCGGCGAGGACCCGCCCCACCCGCTCCGCTGCACGGCCACCGATGCCCGCGTCGACCTCGTCGAACACGAGCACCATGTTCGCGCCCCACGGCCGCAGGGCATTCTTGATCGCCAGGAACACGCGCGAGAGCTCGCCGCCCGATGCGACCTTCTGCAACGACCGCGGCGCTTCGCCTTCGTTGGCGCTGAACCGGAACTCGGGCGCCTCGGCCCCGGTCGGCCCCGCCGACACGCCGTCGGGCAGCTGCTGCAGGTTCGCGATCGCCTCGAGCGCGACCTCGAAGCGGGCCTTCGGCATGTCGAGTTCGGCGAGCGTCGTCTGTGCACGCTTCGCCAGCATCTTGGCGGCCTTCCTTCGGCCCCGCGTCAGCTTCGCCGCCGCCTTCGCGAGCGCGTCGACGACGCTCGCGCGTTCGTCGGCGATCTGCGCGAGGCGATCGTCGGCGCCCTCGACGTCCCCGAGCTCGCCTTCGACCTGCGCGCGGAAGCCGAGGATGTCGGCCTCGCTCCGGCCGTACTTGCGACGCAGCCGCTCGACCTGCTGAATGCGCTCTTCGAGTCGGGCCAGGGCAGCGGGGTCGCTCTCGATGCCGTCGGCGTAGCGCTCGAGATCGCTCGCGAGGTCGCGCAGCTCGGCCTCGAGCGCGCGCACCCGCTCGAGCTGCGGCGTGACGCTCGCGTCGAGCGCCGACATCGCTTCGACGAAGCGCTCGGCCCGCGCGATGGCATCGGCCGCGCCCCCGTCGCCGGCGTCGTCTCCCGCGAGCGCACGCGCCGCCGCCGCCGCATCGCCGTGCAGCCCCTCGGCATGCGCCAACCGCGCGTGCTCGCGGTCGAGCTCTTCGAGCTCGCCCTCGGCCAGGCCGACGTCGTCGATCTCGTTCAGCTGGAAGCGCAAGAAGTCGAGCCGGCGCGCGCGCTCCTCGGCGGCCGCTTCGAGCTCGGCCCGCTCGGCATCGAGCCCGCGGACCACACCGTAGTGTTGCCCGACGTCGACCACGACATCGCCGAGGCCGCCGGCCGCATCGAGATAGCGCGCATGTGATTCGGGACGGAGCAGCGCCTGACTCGAATGCTGGCTCGAGATCTCGACGCGCCCGTCGAACAGCTCGGCCAGGGTCGAGACCGGGACGAGCTCGCCGGCCACGCGCGCGCGGCTGCGGCCAGCCGCGGCGATCGTACGCCGCACCACCAGCTCGTGCGCGGCCGCGTCTTCGGCCTCTTCTGCGGGACCCGCTCGCCCGACTCCGTCGCCCGAAGCGGGCCCCGTGTCAGCCTCTTGGGCCGCGCGGGCCGAGACGAAGCCCCGCGTGCCGAGCTCACGCTCGAGATCGGGCAGCAGATCGGTCCGGAAGATCGCCTCGACCGAGGCCTCTTTCGCCCCGTCTCGGACCGTGCCGGCCGCCGCACGCCGCCCGACGAGCAGGCCGAGCGCACCGAGCACGATCGACTTGCCTGCGCCGGTCTCGCCGGTCAACACGTTGAGGCCGGGCCCGAACTCGAGCTGTGCGTCCTCGACGATCGCCAGATCGCGGATGTGCAGTCGTTCGATCACCTCAGCCCCCCGACAAAGGTTCGCGCCGAGCCATGACACAAGCGGTCACAGCCCGGCCGGGATTCAACGATGTCCCCAGCGCAGCTTCGTATGCAGAATCTCGTAGGGATCACGGAACGGCGACGCGACGATCTCGACCGGATACGGGCTGCGATGCATCACCACGCGATCGCCGGGCTCGAGATCGAGGCCCTCCTGACCGTCGACGGTGAGCGCCGCGTCGTCGCTCGCCTGCTCGACGACGATCGTGAGCTCGACGTCCTGGGGCAACACGATCGGCCGCTGGGTCAGCGAGTGCGGGCAGATGGGTGTGAGGATGATCGCCTCGAGACCGGGCAAGAGCAGCGGTCCCCCCGCCGAGAGCGAGTAGGCCGTCGAGCCCGTGGGCGTCGAGACGATCAGGCCGTCGGCGTGGTAGGTCGTGACCTTGACGCCGTCGGCCCGGGCCTCGAGATCGATCATGCGCGAGAGCACTTGGCGGGTGAGGACGGCATCGTTGAGCGAATGAAAGTGCCCGAGTCGCTGGTCCCCGCGAAAGGCCTCGACCTCGAGGCGCATGCGCGGCACGACCTTCCCGTCGCCGGCGAGCACCTTCTCGAGCGCGGGCCGCACCTCGTCGATGTTGACCTCGGTGAGGAACCCCAGCCGGCCGAGGTTCACGCCGAGGATCGGCACCCGCCGCGTGCCGGCCGACCGGGCCACCGAGAGCAGCGTGCCGTCGCCGCCGAAGCTCACGATCAGGTCGACCTCGCCGGTCAGCTCTTCGCGACTGCGGCCCGGCCGGTCGATCAGCGCGCCGCAGTTCGTGTCGAACTCGACGCCGATCCCGTCGCCCTCGAGCCAGCGAACGAGATCGAGCACGATCGACTCGACTTCGTGCTCGTCTTCCTTCAGGCAGAAACCGATGCGTCGGATGTCCATCTCGCGCCGAGTCCTTCCCTCGCTCACCCCGAAAGCGGCCAACGGCGACGAATGTAGCGTGGCGCGCCGGCTTCGAACGCGATGGCCGGACCCGTTGGGGAATCGGGCGCGCGGCCGTGGCGAGCCCCGGGCGGCCGCGACCGGCCGTGTGCCACCCCGACCGGGCCCGCCCGCTACCTTCGCGCCATGGCGCCGGACGACACCCTCGAGCTCTTCAGTGATCGGCCGACCCGGCGGCTCGACCCGCGCGCGCCGCTCGCCGAACGCATGCGTCCCCGCAAGTTCGACGAGCTCATGGGCCAGCCGCATCTCACCGCCGCGCACGCCGCGCTTCGATCGATGGTCGACGGCGGCGAGATCCCGAGCGTCGTGTTCTGGGGGCCCCCGGGCTGCGGCAAGACGACCCTGGCGTGGCTGCTCGCGAGCGCGCCGGGCACCCGCATGGAGGCGCTTTCGGCCGTCGTCGCGGGCGTCAAGGAGATTCGCGAAGCGGTCGAGCGGGCCCGTCGCCACGGCGACCGCACCCTGCTCTTCATCGACGAGATCCACCGCCTGAATCGCGCCCAGCAGGACGTGCTGCTGCCCCATGTCGAAGCCGGCACGGTGACGCTCGTCGGCGCCACGACCGAGAACCCGTCGTTCACCGTCAACGCGCCGCTGCTCTCGCGCTGCCGGGTGCTGGTACTCGAGCCGCTCGACGAGGCATCGGTGCAGGCGCTCGTCGAGCGCGCCGTCGACGATGAGTCGCGCGGCCTCGGGGCCACCGGGCTGCGGCTCGGCGAGGGGTCGGCCGCCGCGATCGTCGCGGCGGCCGAGGGCGATGCCCGCCGGGCGCTCGGCCTGCTCGAAGCGGCCGCCGCCATCCACCGCCGAGGCGAGCGCGCGAACGAGCCGCTCTCGCCCGAGACGATTCGCGAAGCCGCCGGGCGCAAGCTGCTGCTCTACGACCGCGACCGCGAAGAGCACTACAACGTGGTCTCGGCCCTGATCAAGAGCCTGCGTGCGAGTGACCCCGACGCCGCGCTCTACTACCTGGCGCGCATGCTCGAGGGCGGCGACGATCCGCTCTTCATCGCGCGCCGTCTGGTCATCTTCGCCAGCGAAGACGTCGGCAACGCCGATCCGTGGGCACTCTCGCTGGCGACCTCGGCCTTTCAGGCCGTCGAGCGCATCGGCCTACCCGAGGGCCGGCTGACGCTGGCCCAGGCCGTCACCTACCTGGCCACCGCGCCGAAGAGCAACGCCTCGTACGTCGCGATCGGCCGCGCCCTCGACCGGGTGCGCGATACCGGCTCGCTCCCCGTCCCGATGCACTTGCGCAATGCGCCGACGAAGCTGATGAAGGAGCTCGGCTACGGGGACGGCTACGAGTATGCCCATGCGGCCGAAGACGCCTTCGTCGCCGCGACGAATCTGCCCGAAGAGCTCGAAGACGAAGTCTTCTACGAGCCCACGGAGCGGGGTCACGAGTCGACCATCCGCGAACGTCTCTCGGCTTGGCGCGCACGCCGGGCCCAGGCGCGATCGACAGCGGCCGTAGACGATCCAAAACAAGAAGAGTGAGGCCGGCAGGCCGTGGATCAGCCGGCGCCCTGCTCTCGGATCCGCGACGCCGCGTCGATCACCACCTGGTTGCGGCCGCGCGCCTTCGCTTCGTAGAGGGCCGCGTCGGCTCGCGCGATCAGCGCCTCGCCACTCTCCATCGAGGGATCGTACGAGGCCACGCCCACCGAGATCTGCACCCGCACCCGCCGACCGTCGGGTGCCTCGAACTCGGCCTGCTCGACGGCCATGCGCCAGCGCTCGGCGAGCACCTCGGCGCCCGCGGCCGCGTTCTGCGACAGCACGACCAGGATCTCCTCACCGCCGTATCGGCCCGCGACATCGGTCACCCGGAGCTGCTCGAGCAGCGTCTGCGACACGCCGGCCAACACTTCGTCGCCGGCGAGGTGGCCATACTCATCGTTCACCTGCTTGAAGTGATCGATGTCGGCCATCAGGATCGCGAGCGGGTTGTCGTACCGGCGCGCGCGCAACATCTCGATCGTCAGCACCTCGGTGGCATAGCGCCGGGTCCGCAGCCCTGTGAGGGCGTCCGTCGTCGAGAGCTGCGTCATGAGATCGCTCTTCGCCCGAAGCTCGTCGTACAGCCGCTTGGTCTTCATGTGCAGCCGCGTACGAGCGACGAGGTCGGGGTCGTAGAAGGGCTTGTCGATCACGTCCTGGGCACCGAGTTCGAGCAGCCGCGCCTTGCGGTCGCGGTCGCTGCTGCCCGTCAGGAAGATGATCGGGATCGAACGCGCCTGCGGGCTCGCCTGCTTGATGTGCAGGATCTTCTCGCCGTCGAAGCCCGGCAACTCGAGGTCGCAGATGATGAAGCCGACCTCTTCGTTCAAGAGGCGCTTCAGGCCCTGCGGTCCATCGGCGGCCTGCAGGATCGAATCGAAGAGACCGTGAGGCTCGAGGGCGCTCACGATCTCGCGTCGATGTGCCGCCGAGTCGTCGATGACGAGAAGGGTCGCCACGGGTTCCTTCCGCTTCGAGGCTGCGAGCCGCGGATGCCTCGGGCTGCGAGGTGCATTCACAGCGGACCGCGGCTCGACTGTCTCTTCGGCGGACTCGGGAGAAAACCTGGCTTCGAAGTGCGGTGTCCCCCTGCCTCCGTGACATGACGCGCGTCAGGATCGACGTCGCGCAGACGCTCGGTCGGCTGCACCGGGGCAGCGGTTCCGATGCGACTGGAATCGCGGCGGCGCGGCGGCGCGACCTCGGAACGCCGAGCGCTCAGCCGCGCTGGGCCGAGCGGCGAAACAGGCTCCGCAGTGGCACGCGCCGCGTCCCGTCCCCGTCACGCAGCGCCTGCAGGCGCACGAGCCGATCTTCGACGGGGCCGATCAACCAACAGGCCTCTTCGTCCAGGGTCTCGAGGGCCTCACCCGTCGCGTTCAGCTCGCAGATCGAGCGACGCTCGACGATGTCGCCTGCGGCGTCCTCGACGAGCCAGCGCAGCGGCAGCCCCTGGGTGCGGCAGACGTAGGGCCGGTCTGCATAGATCCGACACGCCCCTGTGTCGTCGAGGAAGGCGCAGGCGCCTTCGGCGTGTGGCACGCCTTTTTCGAGAAGCGCTCCATGCACGGCCCGAATGCGCTCGGCCTCGACCTCGAACACCGTCAGGTCATCGACGCAGCAGGCCGCGCAACCCTTTCGACAGGCCAGTCGCTCGGCGTGCTGCGCGACCAGGGGCGCGACCGATGCATCGACCTCGTCGTGCACCGCGGTCACGGCGTCGTTGTCGCCCGGCGCGGTCACAGCGTCGTCGTCGCCCGGCGCGGTCACAGAGTCGTCGTCGCCCGTTGCGGTCACAGCGTCGTCGTCGCCCGGCGCGGTCACAGAATCGTCGTCGCCCGGCGCCGTCACGTGAGCCCCACCGACCGCACGAGCGACTCCTCGCGGTGTTCGAACCAACGCTTCAGAAACGCACCGCGTCCCAGCACCGCGGCGCCGAGCGCTCGCTTGTAGTCCATGTGGGGGTGCCCGAGGTTCCAGAAGGCGTAGTCGGCGTCGCGCAGCCGCTCGGCGAGCAGATAGAGCTGCAGCGAACCGAAGTGGTTCCAGCGCCCCAGATCGGGCGAACAAAAGCCGGACAGGCTCGTATAGACGCGCCCGATCGTGTAGCCGAGCTCCCCCGCGACCAGCTCGCCGGCGCTGCTCGACCACAGCTCGACGGCATGCATCTCGAGCCCCGAGGCCGGCCCCGCCTCGGCGAGGGCGTGCACCAGCGCGACATAGGGTTCGATCAGCCAGCAGTCCGGGGCGTGCTGCCGCTCGATGCGCTCGACGACGGCCCGGCAATCGCGGGACACGCGCAGCTCGATGCCTTCGGCCTCGATTCGACCCGAGCCGAGCAGTCGGCGCACGTGCCCGGGGGCCCTCAACGCCGCCCAGTCGAGCACCGCGTACGCCGACTGGATCTCGGGCAGCAGGAGATCCCCGTACTCGGGGTGTCGGATCGCGATCGAAATGAAGCCCGCGCGCGCGAGATCGGCGTAGAAACTCGGCTCCCACCGGTCGGTCCAGTGATGGGTGACGTCGAGGTTCGGGTAGACCCGCGCACGCAGCACGTGCTCTTCGAGATCGTCGGGTGTGATCGGCGGGATCATCGCCCGACATCATCGGGCGGATCGCCGCGTGCGACAACGTTCGACGAGGCGAAGGAGGTCTCGGCTCGGCGGACGCCGTTCGTCGTTCGAAGGCCGCGCGTGTCGTATCGTCCCGGTCGGACGGGCGCAGCGATGGGGCCTTGCGCAGGCACTCCGCGCACCGCGCACCGCGAGACGCGCCGAGCCCGGCTCGGACGGAGACTGGCGTGACCGAGCCCGCAAGCGATGGCGCATCGACCGAGTCACGCAATGGACCGATCTCGCCCGGTGACGGCGATGAGATGAATGGCCCCGGCGCATTCGACGCGGCACGCGATCTCGGGGCATGCGCGCTGATTCTCTGCGTGACCCTGGGCGTCTTCTGGCCCCTGACCGGCTTCGGCTTCGTGTCGTTCGACGACGGGACCCACGTCTTCGACAACGTGCACGTGATCGGCGGGCTCGACCCAGCGAGCCTCGCGTGGTCGCTCGCGCCGCAATCGGGGCACTGGCACCCGCTCACGTGGATCTCGCTCACGCTCGACTCCGAGCTCTTCGGGCTCGAGCCGCGCGCCTTTCACGCGACCGCGCTCGGCCTGCACGGGCTCGCGGCGTGCGCGCTCTATCTCGCGTTCGCCTGCGCCACGGGTCGACGGGCCGCGAGCGCGGCGGTCGCCCTGGCCTTCGCTGTTCACCCGCTTCACGTCGAGCCGGTCGCCTGGATCTCCAGTCGCAAGGACGTGCTGTCGGGGCTCTTCTTCGCGGCCACGCTGCTCGCGTACGTCGGCTGGGTGCGGCGAGAGCGCCCGCTGCGCTTCGTGCTCGTCGCGGCCGCGCTCGCCCTGGGCCTGATGAGCAAGGCGATGCTCGTGACCACGCCGTTCGTGCTGCTGCTCCTCGACCTCTGGCCACTCCGGCGAATCGATCCCGACGATCTCGTGCGGAGCGTTGCCGACCGCGTACGCGAGAAGGCGCTGCTCTTCGGCATGGCCATCGGCACAGTGGCCATGGCCATCTACGCCGCCGAGTCGCACGGGATGGTGCGCGGGGCCCCCCTGCTCTCTCGCGCCGCGACCGTCCTCTCGAACTACGGGTTCTACCTGACGCGCACGATCTGGCCCGTCGATCTGAGCGTGACCTACCCCACCGGTGCCATGGCGTACGGCACGGCGATGCTGATCGCGATGGGTGCGCTCCTCACGACCGTCACGTTCACGGTCGTGCGGGTCTGGCGCGAGGCCCCATGGTGGACGGTCGGCTGGCTCTGGTTCGCGGGCATGCTGGTGCCCGTCATCGGCCTCGTGCCACTGGCCGGACACGACGTCGCCGATCGCTACGCCTACCTGCCGATCACGGGGCTCTTCGTGGCGGCCGCTTTTGGCCTCGACGCGCTGATCCGATCGAGGCCGTCGACCACGTGGGGGGTCCGAGCGGGCGTCGTCTTGCTGCTCGCCACGCTGGCTTTCGTCTCGGCCCGGCAGGTCGAGCATTGGGCGAGCACCGAGGCCCTCTTTGCCCATGCGATCGAGGCGGTTCCGAACAACTGGATCGCCCACCGTGCCCTCGCCGGGCACCTCGCGGGCGAGGGCGAGATCGACCTCGCAATCACCGAGTACGAAGCGGTCCTCAGCATCAACCCGCACGACTGGCACAGCATGGCCAACCTCGGCGGGCTGCATGCCCGCGCGCAGCGCCACGACCGGGCCATCGAGGACTACACGCAGTCGATGGAGATGGGGGCGAGACGCATCGAGGCTCTGGGCGCAAACCCGAGGGCTCGGGCCGCGCTCGCTCCACTGCACTACCAGCTCGCCGTCAGCCTGATGGCCGAGGGTCGACGCTACGAGGCAGACCGGGCGTACGCCGAGGCGGTGCGCCTCGACCCGCGCTTCGGCGCGAAGCCCTCGCTCTCGAGACGGCGCTGACCCCACCGCGCGTCCAAGAGCTCAGTCGAGTCCTCGAGCTCAGTCGAACCGACGGGCTCAGTCGAGCCCGCGGCGCTCGAGCTCGCGCGTGAGGCGATCGGCGTCGGCGCTCAGCATCGGGCCCTTCTCGTCGGGGGAGAGCTTGCCCACCGAGTCGCGGGCCATCTTGTCGCCGTCGTACCCGATCCACTTCTCGGGGACCACCTCGAGCACCACACGGATCGGCGAATCGAGGAAACCCTCGAACCACTTCGCGCGATCGGGCTTGGGGTAGAGGTGACGCGCGAAGGCGGGATAGAACCATGCCTTCGTTTCGGCGTCTTCGTGGATGATGCAGCGCCCCTTCGCCGTGATCGACTTGCCCGGCCCCAGCGAGGTGCCCGTGCTCGTCAGCGTGATGCAGACGCGCGGGTCGCGCCGCACGGCCGAGATGCGGTGTCGATGACCGCCCGCCGTCAACCAGAAGCGTCCGTCGTGCCAGAGCACCGACATGATCACCGAGACGGGCCAGCCGTCGCGCGTGGTCCAGGCGAACGTGCACTCCCGCTGTTCGGTCAGCAGCTCTTCTCGGCGCGCACCGTCGAGCGTGTAGACCGAGACCTGTTCGTAGTTCTCTACGGCTTCCATGGCTTCTTCCGTCATGCGTTCAGCTGCTTCTCGAGCAGCGTGTGAAAGTGCCGGAGCTTCGTCTCCTGGTACTCCGCGAACGTCACGTGTTCGTGTTGAGCAGCCTCGAGCCCCTTCTGTACACCGGGCAGATTGAAGGCGTCCTGCGAGAAGATCTTGGCCAGCGGCCCGACGGCGTCGATCGCGTCGAGGAACGAGTCGTCGAAGCCCACCCGGGTGGTCTCGGCCGGCTTCGGGCGCTTGCCCCGGAACGGCGCGAGCATGAAGACGTCCATGATGCACTTGTCAGGCTCGTTGCCGTAGGGCCGGAACCTGTACGTGATGCGGTTGTAGGACGCCCACGGGTGGAAGTTCGGAAAGAGCGAGTAGTAGAACGAATCGTTCAGCTCGGCGTCCGTCAGGTCTTCGACCCCGGGCGCGACCCCCTTCAGCTGCATGCGGCCGATGACGCCGGCGAACTGCCGTGCGGTCATGCCTTCGGGCACGCGGAGCGAGTTCGGCGCGTCGAGGTCGGGCGTGCCGATCGCGTCGAACATCTCCTGCTCGGTGGGCGTCCACTGAATGTGCGGGCTCGGCGTCATGTTCGGAGTGATCGCGCGAGAGAACGTGTCCCAGGCGTCGTACTGGCTGTTGGTGTCGCCGATGCCCGGGATCAGCTGCGGGTGCGTGGCCACCACGTGGTAGGCCTCCATGAAGGCCTCCTGGCAGACCTTCCAGTTGCACCGCATCAGCTTCTCGACGTGTCCCTGGATGAAGCGGTCCTCGAGCGGCCAGCGCTCGAAGTGCTTCGGCAGATCTCCGAGGTGCGACTCGAGCGAGTCGCAGTTCGGGTCCATGTTGACGAACACGAAGCCGCCCCAGGTGCCGACCTTCGCCTCGGGCAGCGCATAGTCGTCGCGATCGACGTGCGGGAAGTCCCAACGACAGGGGACGGTCTTGAGCGAACCGTCGAGATCCCAGGTCCAGCCGTGAAACGGACAGCGGAGCTCGTGACCGCCGCCGGCATGGTCCTTGAGCTTGCGCCCGCGGTGCAGGCACACGTTGTGAAAGGCGCGAATCTCTCGATCGGGGCCGCGCACGATCACGAGCGAGAGGTTCGCGATGTCGTATACGAAGTGATCGCCGGGCTCGGGGATCTGCTCCTCGCGACACGCGAATTGCCAGGTCTTCTTCCACACCTTCTCGACTTCGAGGTCGTGGAAGGCGCGCGAGGTGTAGCGCTCGATCGGCACCTTGACGGCGGGGATCTCGCGCGCCGACTCGATGCGCAGCGTATCGGGCACGGGGCGAGACTCGAGGTCGAGCAGCGCCTGATATGGGATCCCGGTGGAGCGCGGCCCCTGGCCGGCTTCGATCTCGACGAGCGGCTCCATGGCCATGCCGTTCCTCCCCGTTGCGCCGCGAACGGCGCGACCGTGCACGCGACCTAGAAGGGCACGCGCTTGGTGAAGCCCCCGTCGGCGACGAGGTTGGCGCCGGTGATCAGGCTCGCAGCGGGGCTCGACAGGAACGCGACCGCCCGCGCCACCTCCTCGGGCGTGCCCATGCGGCCGATCGCGCACTGTGACAGCGCGTTCTCGTAGATCGCGGGCATCGCGTTCTTGATCATGTCCCAGTTGCCGCCCTCGAAGTACACGGGCCCCGGCGACACGACGTTGACGCGCACGCCCTGCCCGGCCAGCGCCTGGCTGAGGTCGCCGGCGTGGGTGATCAGCGCCGCCTTCATCGCGTTGTACGCCTGGGGGACGCCGAGGAACTCGAGCGCGGCGGTCGAGCTGATGAAAACGACGCTCGCTGCGTCGCTCTCGGCGAGGCTCGGCAGCGCCGCGTCGACACCGCGTACGGCACCCATCACGTCGATGTCGAAGTTCGCCTGCCAGGCGTCGGCGCCCGGGGCGCCGCCCGCCGAGGCATTCGCCACGTAGATGTCGATGCCGCCGAGTTCGCTCGCCGCATCGGCGACGAACTGCTGAAGCGCCTCGCCATCCCCGACGTCGAGCGCGCTCGTGAACACGGTGGCGCCGCGCGCTTCGAGATCCTTGCGCGCCGATTCGAGGCCCCCCTCGCTGCGCGCGCAGATCGCGATGTCGCAGCCGAGATCGGCGAGCTGCTGGGCGATCGCGAGACCGATACCGCGCGACGCGGCGGTGATGACCGCCTTCCTGCCTTCGAGTCCGAGATCCATGAAACTCTTGCTCCCTCTTCCGCGCGTGCCGGTCCCGAGCGTCGGGAGAGCCACGCCATCGTTCGTGGACGCGCGCCGGGTTCTCCGTCGCGCCATGCGTTCCGAGCCGATCATGAAGACGATCAGGTGGGGGTCGGCCGCCTTGAGATCGCCGCGCACATGGCGACCATCGGCTCGAAACACCCCCGTGCGCCCTTCGAGCTCGACCTCGACGAGGTCGTCGTCGATCAGGCGGTACATCGCCTGGGTGAGCGGGTGCTGCATTCTCATCTGCGGCCCTCGAGTGAGGTGACGGGGGCCAGACCCGCATCGGTGTCGCCCGACTGCAGCGCTTCGACGACGTCGACGTACTGCGTTCGCGCCGCGCCCAGCGTCGCGCCGACCATCAGGTAGGCGACACCCAGTCGCTCCTGGCGCGCGAAGCGCTCATCCGAGAGCCACTCGTGCGCCCAGCCCACACTGGCCCCCCAGAGCACGCTCCCGAGCTGGGCGGTCAGCGCGTCGAGGTCGACCCAGGCTTCGACGCCGCCCTCTTCGGCGAGCTCACCGAGGGCGTCGCGCAGCTGACCCTGGAGTGCGCGACTGACGTCTCGACGGGCCGGCGCCGCTGCCTCACTGCTGACCAACAGGCGCAGCAGCGAGCGGTAGTAGCGCGGACGGCGCAGCAGCTCGTTCAGGTTCGCGTCGACGACGGCGAGCACGTCGCCTTCGGCGCGCTCGATGCTGGCCAGGAAGCGCTCGGTCTGCTCTGCCACGGCGGCCACGAGCACCTGATCGCGGTTGCCGACGAGGTTGTAGATCGTCGGGGCGGTCACCCCGGCGACGCGCGCGAGCTCGCGCACCGTCAGACCGTCGAAGCCGCGCTCGGCGACGATCTCACGGGCGGCCTCGAGGATGCGCTCTCGGCGCTCGGCCATCTGCTCGGCGACACGGGTCATGGTCGAACCGATTTTAACACGATAAAGCGCGGGGCCGTCAAGCGCGTGAGCGCGCCGAGGCGCCGATTTCGCGCCCGAAACACCCTAATCCCAGTAGGGCGCCCGGAGCTTTCGTTTGTTGATCTTGCCCATGCTGTTGCGGCCGAGGTCGCCTACGAACTCGACGCTGCGCGGGCACTTGTAGGTCGCGATCCGCGCGCGGATCCAGTCGAGGATCTCGCGCTCGCCGGGGGGCGCCGCTGGGTCTTCGGGGATCACGAGCGCCTTGAGCTCTTCGCCCATCTCGGTGTGAGGCACGCCGATGCACGCCACGTCGGCGATGCCCGGATGGTTGATCAGCTCCTTCTCGCTCTCGGCGGGATAGATGTTCACGCCCCCCGACACCACCATGTCGCTGAAGCGATCGGTGATGAAGACGAAGCCGTCGGCATCGACATAGCCGATCTCGCCCAGCGTGAAGACGCCGGGCCGCAGGTGCGCCGCCGCCGATTTCTCGGGGTCGTTGTGATAGACGACCCCGCGGCCCGTCGTGTCGACGAAGTAGAGCCGCCCCTCCTCGCCGGCGGGCAGCTCGTGGCCGTCGTCATCGACCACCAGCACCTCGAAGGGCGGCAGGGGGCGTCCCACCGAGCCCGGGTGCTCGAGCCAGTCCTGCGAGGTGATCGCGCACGTCGTGCCGACCTCGCTCGCGCCGTACGCCTCGAAGAGCACGGGCCCGAACCAGTCGATCATCGCCCGCTTGACGTCGACGGGACACGCCGCACCGGTGTGCGACACGACGCGCAAGCTCGACAGGTCGTACTGCGCCCGCACGGGTTCGGGCAGGGCGAGCAGACGAACGAAGTGGGTCGGCACCATGACGGTGCCCGCGATGCGATGATCCTGGATCGCGCGCAGCGTCGCTTCGGCGTCGAAGCGACCGAGGATCACGATCGGCACTCCCGCCACCAGGCTGCGCGAGCCCGCGAGCGGACCCGTGTGATAGAGCGGCCCGACGACGCCGTGGATCCCCGGCGCAGCCAGCGGGCTCTTGGCGACGTTCTCGAGGTGTTCGGCGATGGTCTCGCCCGCCGCGAACATCGTCGGCGGCAGCTCGGTGCCCTTGGGTCGCCCGGTCGTGCCCGACGTGTAGAGCAGGTTGGGCCGCGGGGCGTGGCCAGTCGGCGGATCGTCGTCGCGGCTCTCCGCGAGCCAGTCGACCCATGACCGCACGCCCTCGACGCCGTCGCAGCGCCAGCCGATCACGTCGGCGACACCCGCGCGGCGCGCGGCGACAACGCCGCGTTCGGCCGTCTCGGGGCCGACGAAGAGCAGGGTCGCCCCCGAGTCTTCGAGGATGTACGCCACCTCTTCGGCGGTGAGGTGAAAGTTGACCGGCACCGTCGACGCGCCGCCGATCAGGCCGCCCATGTGGGCCAGCGCCGTCTCGGCGGCGTTCTCGGCGAACACCGCGATGCGGTGGTGCACGCCGAGGTCGACCGCGAGCAGCGCGTTCGCCACGCGGTTCAGCAGTGCATCGACCTCGGCCCACGTGAAGGCCCGGTCGGGATCGCGCAGCGCGATCTCGTCGGGGTGGGCTTCGGCTCGCTGCTTCGCGAAGGCGACCATCTGGGCTTCTCCAGCTCGACCGCGACGCGCTGAGCACGCCCGCGTGGGATCGCCTCAGCCGAGATGTGCGGCCAGGGCTTCGTTGACCGCTTCGGCTGCCTCGAGCGCGACGGCGTGCCCCGCGCCTTCCACGACGACGAGCTTCGCACCGGGGATCGCCTGTGCGATCGCCTCGGCGCCGGGCGTCAGCAGATCGTCACCGGCGGCGATCACGAGCGTCGGTGCGTCGATTCGGGCGAGATCCTCGACCCGTGAACCCGACCACGCCGCGATCCCGGCCGCCATGCGAGCGATCGTCGACGCCGGTACCCGGGCCACCGTCTGCGCGAGGCCGCGCAGTGTCCGACCGCGCGCAGTCTCGTCGGCGAGGAAGCCGGCCGAGAAGAACCAGGGCAGCAGCGACGCGGCGAGGGTCTCGGCCGACGCCTCGCCCGCCACCCGTGACCAGCCGTCGGCGAGCGCGCGCAGTCGCGCACTCGCTTCGACGAAGGGCGTGATCAGCGTGAGCGAGCGGGCGCGTCCGGGGTGCGCGAGGGCGAGCTCGAGGGCAGTGGCCGCGCCAAGGCTCGCGCCGACGACATGGGCCGCGCCTTCGAAGCTGGCGGCCGCCTCGGTCGCCATGCGGCCGACGTCGTAGACGTCGGCTTCGGGCGCATCCGAGAGCCCGACACCGCGCGGGTTCACGGCGTGCACTTCGAAGCGCTCGGCGAGCATCGGGGTCTGACGCACGAACGCCGACACGTCGGTCCCGAGCCCCGGCAACAGCACCACACGGTCGCCCTGCCCCTCGCTCAAGACCTCGAGTGCAACCCCGTCGCCGACGTCGACGAGCGCCTCGCGCGCGGCAGCGAACGCCTCGACGTCCTCCTTCGTCACGCGACCCTTCGGGCCGGTGCCCGGGATCTGCTGGGGATCGACGCCGAGCTTCTTCGCGGCCGCGCGCGCCGCCGGGGCCACCGGCTTGTCGGCGCGCGCCGCGGGAGCGACCTGCTCGTCGGGCGCAGCTTTCCCGATGCCGCGCACCTGGAGCCCGCCGGTCGACTCGCTCGGCCGATCGTGCTCGGCGCGGAACGCCTCGGCGTCGAAGGGCTCTTCGGCGGTGTCGGTGATCGCCCCGAGCAGCGTGCCGCAGGGCACCGTCTCATCGGCGTCGACGTAGACGTGGCGGAAGAAGCCCGCGGCGACGGCCTCGACTTCGCTTTCGGTCTTCTCCGACTCGATCACGAGCACGACGTCGCCCTTGGCGACCGCGTCGCCCACCGAGAGCGGCCAGTCGAGCACCGTGCCCTCTTCCATGGTCATGCCGAGGCTCGGCATCGCGATGGCGTGGGCCCCCATCAGCCCATCTCCCCGACGGCGTCGAGCACGTCCTGGGCACTCGGCATGAAGGCTTGCTCGAGGGGGCCGCTGAACGGCACCGGCGTGTGGGGGGCCGTCACGCACTTGACCGGCGCGTTCAGAAAGTCGAAGCCCTTGTCGACGCAGACCGCGGCGATGTCGCGCGCCACCGAGCAACGCGGCGTCGACTCGTCGACGATCACCATGCGGCCGGTCTTCTCGAGCGACGCGAGCAGCGTCGCCTCGTCGATCGGTGAGAGCGAGCGCAGATCGATCACCTCGACGCTGGTTCCGGCGCCTTCGAGGGCCTCGGCCGCCGCGAGCGCGACCTTCACGGTGGCACCGAACCCGACGAGCGACACGTCGCTGCCCTCGCGCACCACGTGCGCCTGGCCGATCGGCAGCTCATAGTCGTCTTCGGGCACCTCGGCCATCGTGCCGAGCACCCCCTTCGATTCACAGAAGACGACGGGGTCGTCGTCGCGAATCGAGGCGAGCAGCAACCCCTTGGCGTCGTAGGGGTTCGAGGGGATCACCGTCTTGATGCCGGGGATACCCGTCGTCATCCAGTAGAGCGACTGCGAGTGCTGGGCCGCGGCCTGCATGCCGGCCCCACTCACCGTGCGCACCGTGAGCGGCACCTTGACCTTGCCGCCGAGCATGTAGCGGAGCTTGGCCGCTTGATTGAGCAGCGGATCGAGACTCGTCCCGAGAAAGTCCATGAACATCAGCTCGGCGACGGGCCGCAGACCCGTGGCGGCGGCGCCGACCGCGGTGCCGATGAGTCCCATCTCGGCAATCGGCGTGTCGCGCACGCGATTCATCCCGAACTCACCCACGAGGCCCTTGGTCGTGCCGAGCACCCCGCCCATCTCCTCGGTGCCGTCCTTCGTGCGATCGCCGCCGCCGGCGACGTCCTCGCCGATCAGGATCACGTTGGGATCGCTGCGCATCGCGATCGCGATCGCCTCGTTGACCGCAGCGCCAAAGGGAAGCTGTCGTCCCATCACTCGTACCTCGTGTGCGTGTCGAACTGAGCCATCATCGGTTGGGGAGCGAACGCGCGCGTTCGGTCCGGACCGATCACTCGTACCTCGTGTAGACGTCGGTCAGAACGTCGGCCGGCTTCGGGAACGGGGCCGCGTCGGCCTCTTCGACCGCCTCGCGCATCAGCTGCTCGACCTCGCCGTCGACCGTGCGCAGCGCATCGCCGTCGACGACCCCCGACTCGGTGACCTTCGTCTCGAAGAGCGCGAGCGGATCGCGGTTCTGGATCCAGTCCTCGGCCTCTTCCTTGTTGCGATACACCACCGGGTCCCCGACGTAGTGGCCGTAGAAGCGGTACGTCTTGCACTCGAGCAAAGTGGGGCCACCGCCGTCGCGCGCGATTTCGATCGCCTCGGCCGCCTTCGCGGCGACGTCGAAGTAGTCCATGCCGTCGGCGATGACGGCGCGCATGCCGTAGGCGGCGGCGCGCTCGATGATGTCCTTCACCGGCACGACGAACTCGGTGGGCGTGAACTCACCGAAACCGTTGTTCTCACACACGTAGAGCGCAGGCAGGCCCCAGTTCGAAGCCATCGTGAGCGATTCGTGGAACTGCCCCTGGTTCGTCGCGCCATCGCCGAAGAACCCGACCGCCACGTTGCGCGTGCCCTGCACCTGCGCGGTCAGCGCCGCACCGGTGACCAGCGGAATCCCCCCGCCCACGATGCCGTTCGCGCCGAGCATGCCCTTGTGCACGTCGGCAATGTGCATCGAGCCGCCCTTGCCGCGGTTCGTGCCGGTCGCGCGCCCGAAGAGCTCGGCCACCATGCCCTTCACGTCGACGCCCTTCGCGATGCAGTGACCGTGACCGCGGTGGGTCGAGCCGACCCAGTCGGCGTCGCCGAGCTGGTCGCAGACGCCCACCGCCACGGCTTCTTCGCCGGCGTACAGGTGCATGAAGCCGCCGATCTTTCCGGCGGAGACGAGCTCGAGGAGCTTCTCCTCGAACGAGCGGATCGTGCGCATCCGGCGGTAGACGCCGATCAGGTCGTCCCGCGAGAGATCCATGGCGCGGCCCTCCGTGTGCCCGGACTCGCCGAAGGCCCGAATCCGGGCTTTCATGAGAGCATTTGCACGCGTTAAAATCAACTGGACTGCCCGCCGAGGAGAGCCATGTCCGAAGCCATCTCGCCCGACGCGCCGAGCGCGTGGGAGCACGTCCGCTGGGAGACGCCGGCCGAGGGGGTCGCGCGCATCGTACTCGCCCGCGCCGACGCCCGAAATGCACAGGACAAGCGCATGACGTACGAGTTGAACGCGGCGTTCGACCGCGCAGCGCGCGATGACGCCGTGCGCTGCATCGTGCTCGCGGCCGACGGCCCGCACTTCTCGTCCGGGCACGACCTGCGCGACCGCAGCGCGGTCGACGACTTCGAGCCGGTGGGGGCCTGGGGCGGGTTCACGCTGCCGGGCGCCGAAGGCCACATGGCCGTCGAGCACGAGATCTACCTCGGTCTGTGCTGGCGCTGGCGAAATCTGCCCAAGCCGACGATCGCGCAGGTGCAGGGCAAGGTGATCGCCGGCGGCCTGATGCTCGTCTGGGTCTGCGACCTCGTGGTCGCGAGCGACGACGCGACGTTCAGCGACCCGGTCGTCGCGTTCGGCGTGAACGGCGTCGAGTACTTCGCGCATCCGTGGGAGCTCGGCGTGCGCAAAGCGAAAGAGATGCTCTTCACCGGTGACGCGATCTCGGCCGAAGAAGGCAAGGCGCTCGGCATGGTGAACCACGTGGTCACGCCGAGCGATCTCGCCGATTTCACGCTCGACCTCGCCTCTCGCATCGCGAGTCGACCGTCGATGGGTCTCAAGCTGGCGAAGCAGTCGGTCAATCAAGCGCAGGATGCCCAGGGGCTCTGGAACGCGCTCCAGGCCGCGATGTCGCTGCAGCAGCTCGGGCACTCGCACAACGTGCAGGTACACGGCATCCCCGTCGATCCCGCAGGCGCGCGCATCATTCGTGAACAGGCGAAGCGCGCGGAGGACGCATCATGAGCTCGGCCCCCGACCTCGGCGCCATCTCGTTCTTCGCACCCGAGACCCTCATCGACCCGTGGTCGACGTACAAGCAGCTGCGCGATCACGTGCCCGTCTACGAGATCCCGGGCGCCGGCATCAAGGTCGTGACCCGGTACGACCTCGTGAACGAGGCGATCCGCGACACGAAGACCTACTCCAGTCAGTTCGGCCTCTTTCTCGCGGGCGCGGGCGGCGGCGCGGGCGAGATTCCCGCCGACATCAAGGAGGCGCTCACCGCCCAGCGAAGACGCATGCACATGCCCGTCGACACGTTGCTGACCGCCGACGAGCCGGTGCACACCCGCTACCGCTCGATCGTGAGCCAGCTCTTCACGGCCGGGCGCGTCAAGCAGGCCCAGCCCCAGGTCGACGCGATCATCCATGAAGCGATCGACGCGTTCATCGAGACCGACGGGCCGGTCGACTTCATGGCCGCCTTCGGCAACCCAGTGCCGCTTCGGGTGATCGC
Source organism: Myxococcota bacterium (assembly GCA_965250285.1). Taxonomy (GTDB): domain Bacteria; phylum Myxococcota_A; class UBA9160; order UBA9160; family UBA4427; genus CAYYSY01. The sequence continues at coordinate 1,335,203 of OZ252299.1, read as the reverse complement.
CGACCGGCTCGGCGTCGAAGAGGCGGATCGCGAGCGCTTCTACGAGGGGGCGACCGTGTCCGCCTCGACACTCCGCATGACGACCCATCCCCCCGAAGAAACGCTGCGCCGCGCAACGGTGCTCGCCGACCTTCAGGACGACATGGTCGCCCTCGTCGAATCTCGCCGCGACGATCCGCGTGAGGACATGGCCACGGTGCTCGCCCAGGGGCTGCTCGAGGGCGAAGACCGCGGGCTCGACGCGGCCGAGCTCTGGAGCATCCTCAACCAGTTCCTCGTCGCGGGCCACGAGACCACCGCGAGCTCGTTCGGCTTCGCGATGGAGCTGCTGTGTCGCCAGCCCGAGCTGCAGGATCAGATCCGCGGCGACGCGAAGGCGCTGCGCGCCTTCGTCGAAGAGGCGCTCCGCCTCGAGGCGCCGGTGCAGGGCTTGCCGCGGCTCGTCACCGAAGACACCGAGCTCGGCGGCGTGAAGCTCGCGAAGGGCGACATGATCATGCTGCGATTCGGGGCGGCGAACCGCGATGAACGTCAGTTTCCGAACCCCGACGCCGTGGATCTTCACCGCAAGAACCCGGGCTCGCACTTCTCGTTCGGCTCGGGGACACACCACTGCCCCGGCGCGCCGCTGTCCCGGCAAGAACTCAACCGCGGCTTCGCCGCGCTGCTCGATCGGCTCCAGCACCTTCGATTGTCGACGTCGCATCCCGAGCCCGAGGTCGAGCCCAGCATGATCCTGCGAAGCTACCCCTCGGTCTGGATCGAGTTCGAGCGCCGCTAGCGCGCGTCGCCGCCCGAGGCGACGGGCATGCGAGGCGCCGGGTGCCCGACTGCTGACACGCCGTGTCCGCACGACCGCCTGCCCGGGTCGCTCGTCGCCGCGACACGCGCGACGCTTGGAGCGGACGCACAGGAGGGCGCGACGATGTCGACTTCAGGCGGCTGCCGCTGTGGCGCGATTCGATTCGAAGCCGAGGGCGTGTCGAAGGAGATCCACGCCTGCCACTGCAGCATGTGTGTCGGCTGGTCGGGGGGGCCGGGCATGGGCGTGAACGTCGCGTCGATCCAGTTCGAAGACGAAGCGTCGCTCGGTCGCTTCGACTCGTCGCCCTGGGCCGAACGCGGGTTCTGCACGCGCTGCGGCACGAACCTGTTCTATCGGCTGAAGGAGCCGGATCACTACACGGTCTGGCTCGGCTCGTTCGACGATCCGGGCGCGTTCGAGCTGACGATGGAGATCTACGTCGACGAGAAGCCGCCGTCGTATCACTTCGCGGGCGATCACGCGCGACTCACGGGCGAGGAGTTCCTCGCCACGCTGACGCCGCCGAGCGAATGAGCGCAGAACCCCGCGGGACCGCGCTTGGGCGGACCCGTCCGCACCGTCGACTGCGACGTTTGGGACGAGCTTCGAAGCTGTTCGGGTGGGCCGATCCGGAGGGCTGATCAGTTGGGCCGATGATGGCGGGGCGGACGGGACTCGAACCCGCAACTTCTGGCGTGACAGGCCAGTGCTCTAACCAATTGAACTACCGCCCCGCGCGATCGGAAGGCAGGTTTTAGCAGGGGTCGTTGGGGGGCGCAAAGGCGCTCGGGTGAATTCCCCGGCGCGCGAAGGCGCGTACAAGCACGTGCTGCGTAGGTCAGTCGTCGCCCTCTTCCCGCGCCTTTTGCGCGGCGGCGGCAGCGGCCTGCATCGCGATCGCCTGCATCTGCATCATCAACCCCATGTCGCCCGCGACCAGGATCTTGCCACCGATGAAGGCCTGCATCGCGTCGAGCTCGCCCGACTGCATCGCACGTGCGTCGGCGTCGCTGATCTGGACCGTCGTCGTCGGCTCATCGGGGATGTCACCGGGCCCGAGCTTGACGGCCGTCGACCAGTCGCCCCCCGAGCCTCCCGTGACGACCACGCGGATCAGGCCGTTCAGCGCCTCTAGCTGAGCCATCAACGCCGGATCGGGCGCGCCGCCTGCGGCTGGCCCGGGCAGGCCGGGCCCGCCCGCACCCGCCTGACGGAAGAGTGAGGAAGCGACCTCACCCACGACCCCCCCGCGGCCCTCCCAGAGTGCGCCCCGCCAATCTTCCACGGTCTGCACCACGGTGAACGACGCGTCCTCGCGCGAGCCAGGCGTGATCTCGAGGTCGCCGCCCGCGATGTGCATCACCCACTCTCCGCCATCCTGGCCGTCGAGCTGCACGCCGAGGCTGAGATCGACCTCGGCCAGCTCCGGCGGATGTTCCACTTCGGAGAAGAGTCGCGGGACCACCTCCTCCATGAAGGTCGCGGGCGAAACGGGGGCGTCGGGAAAGCTGGGCATCGGTCGAATCTCGAGCTGGACGCATGCATGCGTCGGTGAGCGCCCATTGATAGCGAATCGCGTGGCGAAGCGAGGGCCCGGCGTGTCTGCGAGAATCGGGTGATGCCGAAACGACAGCAGGTGCTGATCCTCTACCTCGCCGACAGCTCGCTCGAATCGAACGTGATCGCGTGGGCGCGCTACGACGGCACGGGCGAGACGCTGCACATGTCGGGCGATAGCGACGAGCCGCCCTATGAGACGGGGCTCGATGCTCTGCTCGACGGTTGGCGCCTGTTCCAGATGTCGCCGATCCGACCCGAGCCGAGCGGGGACGAGTTCACGACGTCCTACTTCAAGTACGAGTTCGCCTTCGAGAAGCGCGTGAAGGTCTCGAAGAAGCAGGCGGAGGAGGCGCATCACGATGGCTGACCGTGCACACCTGCTGAACACACTGCAGATGGCCGAGTTCGTGGCTCGCGGCTTCCTGCGCTTCGACGCCATCGTCCCCGAGGAGCTGAACCAGCGTTTTCTCACCGAGGTCGAAGCCGGCGTCCCGAAGGCGTCCCCCGCCGGCACGCCGCTGGCCGACTGTTACCCCGACTCGGTCGTGAGCGAGATCCTGCGTCTGCCCGCCGTCGAAGGCGTGATCGAGAGCCTCGTCGGTCCGGGTTGCCTGTACGACCACCAGGGTACGCACTTCAGCGTGCCGTCGAAGCTGCTGGTCGAGACCGGGATGCGCGTGCTCTCGCAGCACACTCATCAAGACTCGACGATCGACGTGCGCGAGCACGCCTTCGACGTCCAGATGTTCTACTACCCGCACGCCGTCACCCCCGAGATGGGCGGCACTCGCTTCGTGCCCGGCACCCATCTCCGCCGCGTGAGCGAGATGGCGTGTGCCCGCTATCAGAACGTCGCCGGCCAGAAGAAGGTCGTGTGCCCGGCCGGCACCTTGATCTTCATGCACCACGGCGTGTGGCATGGGGGCGAGATCAATCGCAGCGACCAGACGCGCTTCATGCTGAAGATCCGGATGAACCCCATCGTCCGCCAGACTCGACTCTGGAACACCGATGACCTCACCGACGACATGGCCGCGCCTCAGCCGATCTTCGTTTTCGCAGAGATGTTCGACCGCGACCCGAGTGACGTGCAGAAGGTCCTTTGCGGCTTCGAAAAGTGGTTCGAGCTCGACACCGGCCGACTCGAGTTCATCAACCGAATCAAGCTGTGGCGCCATCTCATCGGCGACGAGACGTTCGACGCGCACCACTGGCTCACTCGCCTCGAAAACGAACCCACGGCATGAGCCGGGTGCTGCGAGCGATCCTGACGTGCGCCCTCATCGCGGGGCTCGGCGCCGCGGGGGCCGGCCACATGCCCGAGCCCTCGCGTGCTTCGGCCGCGGCTCGGCCGAGCGCCGCGTCGCTCGGCCCCTCGCTGCGGGACGAGGAAGGCCGCTTCACGAATCCCGTCGGCGGCCTCACCCACGGCACGTTCGGCGTCCGCTTTCCCTTCATGTTCCGACGCATCGCCGGCGCATTTCGATCGCGACCGGGCAAGCCGGCCGTCGTCACCAACGATGGGGGCTGGCTTCGCCAGAATGCGACCCATAGCGAGCCGAGCATCACGTGGGTCGGCCACGCGACGCTCCTGGTGCAGATGGGGCACCTCACGTTCCTCACCGACCCCATCTGGAGCGACCGCCCGAGCCCGGTCGCGTTCGCCGGGCCGAAGCGTCACGTGCCGCCCGGCATCGCCCTCGCCGATCTCCCGCCCATCGACTTCGTGGTCGTCTCGCACAACCACTACGACCACCTCGATCTACCGACGCTCGAAGCACTCGCCGAGCGCAATCCCGAGACGCGGTTTCTCGTGCCGCTCGAGAACGGACACCTGCTCGCCGGTCGCGACATCGAGAACGTGACCGAGCTCGACTGGGGTGAGTCGATCGAGATCGACGGGGTCACCGTGTACTGCCTCCCCGCGCAGCATTGGAGCCTGCGCGGGTTGGGCGACGAGCGACGGAGCCTCTGGGCTTCGTGGGCGGTGATCAGCGACGAACGTCGCTTCTTCTTTGCGGGCGATACCGGCTACTTCGACGGCTTCGCCCGCATCGCGGACGTCCTTGGCCCGTTCGACCTGGCGGCGGTGCCGATCGGCGCCTACGCGCCTCGAGCGATGATGCAGGAGTCGCACATGAACCCCGAAGAGGCGGCCCGGGCCGCGCGCGACCTCGACGCACAGCGGGCGATCGGGATGCACTTCGGTACGTTCGACCTGAGCGACGAACCCCTCGACGAACCACCGAAGCGCTTCCGAGCGGCCGCTGCCGAGCAAGGCTACGACGCGGCGTCGACGTGGATCTTCGACGTCGGCGAGACGCGCTCGTTTTGACCGACTGTGCTCGCGCCGATCAGCCGCGAAGCTGATCGAGCGGAACGACTTCGGCCCGCGGCGTCGCGACGTCGCCGGTCGCGAGCATGTAGCGGAAGAACACGATGCCGATCGGGCGCCCTTCGGTCTCGAGCCAGTTGCCGACGCCCGGATCCTCGTGCGCAATCACGATGCGCCAGCTGCCGTCCGGCTCGAGCTGCGTCTGCTTTCGGTTCAGTGACACCGTGCGGTTCACGTAGTCGAACGTTTGCATCTGACGGGTCCACAGACACACGTTGGCCATCCTGCACTCAGGCCACGCACCGGTCAGCACGACCGCGTGGCCTTCCGGGCACAGGTACGGCGCCATGCTGTAGTGCGCATCGAACGCAGCCAGGCCGAAGTCACCCGGCACGACCGGCTTCGGGAACTGATTCGGCACCTTCGACACGAAGGGCGGCGGATCGTTGTCGGCCATCGGCGGCATGTCGAGGGTGCGCGAACGGACGAAGTTGATGACGCGCTCGATGCCCTCGGCCACGGTGTCGTCGCTGACCGGCGGTGGCGCATCGACACGGGGCCCGCCCACGACCTCGATCGTGAGCAGCGGGTTGTTCGTCGGATCAGCGGCCCCGCACCGGACGTCCTCGTAGTAGTGCCGCGTCGTCACGCGCGAGGCGCCGACCGGCAGCTCGAGCCAGTTGCGCTCTGCCTTCTCTCCGCCGAGGCGGATCTCGAAGCGGCCGTCGGCGTCGACATCGAAGTGCTCGTCATTGAGCACGCCCCCCGTCTCGTTGGCGATCGCCCCGTCGGCTGCGTTCAGCTCGATGGTGAACGACGTGTACACGGCACCGTCGAGTCGGCCGCGCACGACGTACTCGTACTCGGACGACACCGGCGCGTCGTAGTAGAGGGCGTCTGAGTTGTCGCCGGTGAACTTGCGGTACGGCGAAACGATGGGTCTGAAGTCGGGTCGTGCGGGGTCGGTCTCGAAGTAACTCAGCAGGGAACCTTGCAGGATATGCATCAGCGCGCGGCGCGCGTCTGCATGATCTTCGGGTGTCGTGAGGTTCCATTCTTCACTCACCCACCGGGTGTTCGCCTCGTCGAGGAGCGACGTCAGCTCGCGGATGGCGGCAGCGGCACGGGCATCGTTCTGGGACACGCGGAGGCTCCTTTGGTCACGGTCGAGCCCGTCGGCGTCCGGGCCGACGGCGCAAGTTTCTCAGAATACGCCGCATCGGCGCGTCACGCCTTTCCGGTCTCGCTTGCCGGGAATCTGCCTGCCCGTGCGCGATTTTCGCCACCCGACCACCTTCTCGGTGCACTCACGAGACGTCCACCCGAGCGCGGCGACGCGCGAACCAGTCGGAGCGTCGCAGCATCCCAGCTTCGGGCGGGAGAGGAACGTCCCCGCCCGGGGCACGAATTCAGCGGGAATGATCCACCCGCGGGCGCGAATGCGCCTAGCTTCGCGGCGCGATCGAGTGCGGCTCGGCCAGAGCGCGGCGAAGAGAGCGAGTGAGTCAGTGAGAGAGTCAGTGAGAGAGACCAGAGTGGAACGTCCCCGCATGAGAACCCGGATCCCCACGCACCGCTCGGTCGAGCGGCCGCACGCCACCCTGGCCGCTCTGCTCGCTGGCGTCGCCTTCGTGCTCGCGCCCTGGGTCGCTCGCGCAGCGCCCCAGGACTGGGTGGTCCAGGGGACCATCACCGAGCGCAGCGGCGCGGTGTTCGATGCGGGCTGCCTGCCGAGCGCTCAGGTCGGTGCGTCGTTTCGACTCGACTACCAGTTCGAGGGCGTGGTCTTCGATCTGAATCCGCTCCCCACCCGGGGCGCCTATGCGTCGGTCGACGCGTGGCGCTTCGTCACGGCGGACGTGAACGAGGCCGCGGTCGGCAACGCGGGCGGCGTCGAGGTCTTCAACGACGATCCCGTCGCCTCCAACTTCGCCGACCGCTACGCCGTCGACTACCTCAACCTGCAGAGCTGGCCGGCCCCCTGCGCGGCCGCGGCCTTCTCGCTCGTCTTGACGCTCTACGAAGAGGCGGCGTCGCCCCCTGCCATCTTCGCGAGCGACGCCCAGCCGGTCACGCCCCCGGATCCGGGCGCCTTCTCGACGACGAACAGCGTGGTGCTCGGGGCCGACGGCAGCACGCTCGCGATGACGATCGATCGCATCGACGTGCTCGGCACGCTCGACGCACCCGTGCTGCCGATCGCGACGACGACGCTGGCGGGCGGCGCCGAGCGATGGTTCTTCGACACGCCCTGCACGGTCGCGTGCTGGATCGATCCGCCGATCGCCGACGGCTTCGACTACGAAGCGAGCGGCGGGGCGCGGTTCACGGCGATCGACGACTTCCCGACCGGCTTCGATGCCCCATTCGACGTGTGGGTCGAAGGGGACCTGGTCGGCCAGTTCGGTCCGGGCGACTCGGTCGACTTCACGACCTGGCCGGGCGGCGGGGTGACGCACTTCTCTGTGCGCGGCATCTCGCCCAGCGTCGACACGGCCGATCTCCTCGCGTTTCCGCTCCGGCTGACGCTCGACACGACGCCCGCCCAGTTCACCATGACCTCGGTCGGCGGGGCCCCGGTCGTGCCCGTCCTGCCGGGCGCCGGGGCGGCCGCACTGGCGGCCCTGCTCGGCGCGACGGGGCTCGGGATGGCGCGGCGCCGACGCGGCTGAGTCCGATCCGCCCGGTCGGCATTTACATTTCGCATGCAATGTTTATTGAGCTAGTCTGGCGACGGCCCGTCGACCCCGCACACCTGCGGTGGTGAGCGGGCGTGTGCCGTCCGGGCTCCGTCCGGATCGCCAGGAGACCCTCGTGTCCGAAGCCCACGCCACGCCCGACCTCTACTACGACCCGTACGACTACGGCATCGACGCGGACCCCCACCCCGTGTGGCGGCGGATGCGCGACGAGGCCCCGCTCTACCGCAACGACAAGTACGACTTCTGGGCGCTTTCGCGCTTCGACGACGTCATGCAGGCATCGCTCGACGATGCGACGTACAGCTCGGCCCACGGAACCGTGCTCGAGCTGATGACCGAAGAGGCGAACACCTCGCCGATGATGATCTTTCTCGATCGGCCCGAGCACACGCACCTGCGCAAGCTCGTGAGCCGCGCTTTCTCGCCCAGACAGATCGCGAAGCTCGAGCCCGAGATCCGCCGCATCGCCGCCGGCTATCTCGACGCCGTCGTCGGCGAGAAGCGCTTCGACTACCTCGAAGATTTCGGCAACAAGCTGCCCGTGATGGTGATCAGCACGCTGCTCGGCGTCCCCGAAGCCGACCGCGAGGACATCCGGCACTGGACCGATGCGCTGCTGCACCGCGACGAGGGCGAAGAAGACATGGGCAAGCGCCACGATGAAGTGAGCGCGAACCTCTGGGGCTACTTCGCGCAGTATGTCGCCGAGCGCCGAAAGCAGCCGCGCGACGACATCATGACCGTGCTGATGAACGGTGAGGTCGAGGGCGAAGATGGCGCGCGGCGGCGGCTGACCGATACCGAGCTGCTCGCGTTCATCGGCCTGTTGTCGGGCGCCGGCAACGAGACGGTGGCTCGGCTGCTCGGCTGGGTGGGCGTGCTCTTCGCGCGCAACCCGGGCGAGCGCGCCAAGCTCGTCGCGGCGCCCGAGAAGATCCCGGCCGCCGTCGAAGAGCTGCTGCGCTACGAGGCCCCCTCACCCGTGCAGGCGCGCTGGGTGAATCGGCCGGTCGAGGTGCACGGCGAGACCCTCGAGCCCGGCAGTCGGGTGCTGCTGCTGACCGGCTCGGCCGGCCGTGACGAACGCGAGTATCCCGACGCGGACCGGTTCGACGTCGACCGCAAGATCGATCGCCACGTGGCGCTGGGCTTCGGAACGCACTTCTGCCTCGGCGCTTCCCTCGCGCGAATGGAGGGCCGCATCGCCATCGAGGAGACCCTCAAGCGCTTCCCCGAGTGGGATGTCGTCTGGGACGAGACCGAGTGGGTGCACACGAGCACCGTGCGCGGCTATCACCGCGTACCCGTGGTGGTCGGATGACGAGCTTCGACGGTGCCTTCTCGAAGCGCCCCAATCTGTTCGAGCAGTGGCAGCGCTTCGAGGCGCTGCTGTGGGAAGCCGAGGGCGCCCGCCCCGAGATCTACGCGCTCTGCCGACGACGCCTGGCCCAGGTGAACGGTACGCGCGCCCTCCCGGGCTCGACTGGCCCGGTGCTCGACCGCGCACAGATCGACGCCCTCGACGCCTGGTGGAAGAGCGACGCCTTCAGCGACCTCGAACGCGCCTGTCTCGCCTTTGCAGAGCAGTTCGCAATCGATCCGAACGGCATCGACGATGCCATCGCAAAGCCGGTCGTCGAGGCGCTCGGCGATGCGGGGATGATCGCGTTCGTCGAAGCGCTCGCGATCTTCGACGGCTTCACCCGATTCTGCTCGATGCTCGGCCTCGAGCCCGAAGGAGCCCGGCCATGATCGAACCCCGCGTCGATCCGCCCGACGTCGACACCGACGATCCGATCGCGGGCAGCGTCCTCGCGCATCAGCCCGCCCTACTCGCTGCGTTCACCGACCTCTACGGCACGCTCTGGCGCCACGGCGAGGTCGATCAGTTCACGAAGGAGATGGCCCGGCTGCGCAACGCGCGCACCGTGAACTGCCCGATCTGCAAGGCGATTCGCTTCGAAGGGGCGCGCGCCGAAGGCCTCGAGGAGTCGATCGTCGACCTGATTCACGACGGCTACGAAGAGGCCGGGCTCGAAGCGCGCCACAAGGCGGTGCTCGCCTGGGTCGATGCCTTCATCACCGAACCCTCGGGCGATCATCGCGCGCTTCGCGAACGCCTCGAATCGCACTTCTCACCCGCGCAGGTCATCGAGCTGACCGCGGGCGTGGCGCTCTTCATGGGCTTCTCGAAGATCGCCGTTTCGCTGGGTGGTCTACCCGACGAGATTCCCGTGCACGTGCAGCCGACGCCGGATCTCGCGTAGCGCACAGCGGCACAGCAGCACGCCGGCTCGACGAGCTCGCCGACGAGAGACGGACGAGAGACGGACGAGAGACGGCCGAGCGCCGGACGAGCGCCGAGAATCCAGAGGCGACGAACGATCGCGCAGGCTTCGGCACGCGCACAACCGCGCACGTCTTCCCGCCGTCCCGCTCCCACCCGAGCCCGACTCCGTCAGAATCATCAGCGCAAGCGCGCGCATCACGCGACGTCGGCGCTGCGGGACTCGCGCGGCCCACGCATGCGTTCCGAAGTCGCGTCTCGGACACACACCGTGTTTCAACATGGTCCATGCCACACCCACCCGAAATGGGGTGACCGGGTTCCCACTCACCTCCCATATGCGGGGCGCAGACCGGTCCGCTGATCCCACACGCGCGCGTGTCGCCACACCAGATCGTGCACTTGCTTGCACGAATGACACCATTCCTTCGCACACCTCTCTGCCTTCGCATCTTCGGTGATGCATACGCAAAACACTCGGGTAAGGCTTGAAATTGCCTTACACATTCTCTGCTGGTCGTGATACATCGAGTGTTGGAATGCGGTGCAGGGACGAACACGCCGGGGTGTGCCCGCCGCAGGGGAACGAGCGACAGCGACGATGATCTGACTTCGATGCGGGCCGACTGCCAGTTGTCGAACCGCTTCTCGGTCATCGACGTCGCTCCTCCCCGGGCACGCCCCGACGTCCTGCGCTCGCATGACACAGCGACCCAGTGTCCCCGGGTGCGAGCGATCGAGCACGTTGGAGAAATGCTCCATCGAGCGGTCTCTCTTGCAGCCCGTCGGATACGCGATGGAGACCTCCATGCAATCGATGAAACCGAAGTTGTCCCACCTGCTGGTTCGAAGCCGCGCAGCCCTCGTTGTCGCCGCAGCCCTCTGGCTCCTCCCCATGACCGCATGGGCCGCGACCGAGGTCGTGACCGGATTGGAAGCCGCACCGGCGTCAGGTGTCTGGTACGACGCCAACAGCCTCGCCGGCGGAGAAGCATCCATCGAGGATCTGACCGGGCTCGGCGGAGACCTGGAGTCCGGGGCACCGCTTCCGACCGGCGCGGCCCTGCTCACGACCGGCGCCGATGCCGCCGACAGAGCCGAGATCTCGATCGGTGGGCCCTTCGGCTTCGCCGCCGATGTGATCGACGGCGATCTCGTGATCTCGTACTCGTACTACAAGGAGGCCAGCGGCGACGCGGCCCCTGCGCCGGCTCTGAAGCTGGTCTTCTTCGACCCGGTCGGTCCGTGCCCATCGCCCGATGGCGACTGCTTCGCGACGCTGGTCTACGAACCGTCGTGGAATCAGCCGGGCAACGAAGGCGTGAGCACGAATCCGCCGACCGGCGCCTGGACCACGGTGAACATCACCGAGTCGTCGGGCCTCTTCTGGTCGACGGGCGGCTTCGGCGAGCCCGGTAGCGGCGGGGGACCGCCGCTGCGGACGCTCGCGGACTGGCGCGCGATCCTCGATCCGTCCTTCCTCAATGCGTTTCTCGTCGAGATCGGCGTCGGCGTGGGCACGGCCAACCTCGACCAGATCGGCTACGTCGACCAGGTCGCGTTGACGACAAGCGGCCCCTCCGCGGTCGATACGACGTGGGACTTCGAAGCACCGGCCGCCCCCGGTCCGAGCGAGCTCTTCGTCGACATCTCGTCGAATCAGGGCCCCGCGCCCGTCCAGGCCGGCTACACCGGCGTCGACGGCACCGATGCCTCCGATGGCACCCCCGTGAACGTGAATGGTGTCGACATCTCACTGGCGAGCGCTGGTGTCGAGACCGACGACACGGGTATCAATGGCCGCGACCGCGGCGCCCTCGCCGGCACCCAGGCACTCTCCGACCTCGCGCGCGACTTCGCATTCGCGTGGGGCGAGGATCTGGTGCTGACGCTCGATGGCCTCGAGCCCGGCTTCTACGAGTGGACGGGCTACTTCCACGACAACACGGTCGACCAGGGCGTGGCGACGATCAGCCTGAGTACGGATGGAGGCGTCACCTTCGACTACGGGCCGGAGCCGACGAGCCACAGCACGACGACCGACCCCGAACGAATCGAGACCCTGCGCACGCGCTTCGTGACCGATGGCAGTGCCGCGGTCGTCGTCCGCATCTCGAACTCCGACCTGCCGACGCCGGCAGTGCGGCCGATCCTGAACGGCTTCGACCTGCGCGAGGCCGCGCCGATCCGGTCTGCGCACGTCGACTTCTCGTCGGCGAACCATCCGCCCGGCCCCGTGCAGGAGGGCTACACCGGCGTGACCGAAGAGGATGCATCGGATGGCACGCCAGTCGTCGTGAACGGGTTCGCGGTGGCGCTCGAGAGCACGGGCACCGAGGTGGGCAGCACGGGGACCGACGGTCGCGATCGTGGCGCCCTCGACCCGAGCCAGCCGCTGTCGGATCTCGCGCGCGACTTCGCCTTTGCGTTCGGTGAGAACCTCGACTTGACCCTCGGTGGCTTGTCCGCCGGCCGCTACACGCTGACCGGCTACTTCCACGACAACACGGCGGATCAGGGCGACTCCGACCTGCTGCTGAGCCTCGATGGCGGAGCGACCTTCGCGGTCGGACCGGTCACGGTCACGAACTCGACGACGACGAACCCGCCCGCCATCACCACCGAGACGTTCGTGTTCGAAACCGACGGGACGAGCGACGTCGTGCTGCGCGTCTCGAACCCGGACCTCCCGGCACCGAGCGTGCGGCCGGTGCTGAACGGGTTCGATCTCGTCCTGTTCGACGCGGACAACGACGCGGTCCACGTCGACTTCTTCGATCTCGACAAGGGCTTCTCGCCTGTCCAGCCAGGCTTCCTCGCCGTCGACCTCGCCACCGTCGCCGACGGCAGCGAGGTCGATCTCGGCGCGGCCCGGCTCTCCGTCAGTTCGAGCGATGGCATCACCCCCGGAGCGGCCCTCGACGGTCGCGACCGCGGTGCCCTCGCCCCCGGCCAGACGGGCAGCCCGCTCGCGCGAGACTTCATCTTCTCGCTCGAGCCGAACCTGGACATCACGCTCGATGGCCTCGAGCCGGGTAGCTACGTGTTCAGCGGCGTGTTCCACGACAGCGACGTGGATCAGGGCGAAGCCGATCTGACGGTCAGCGAGGATGGCGGCCTCACCTTCGGCGTCGGCCCGGTCGTGTTCGACCACAGCACGACCCCCGACCCGGCCGGCCTGAGCTTCGCCTCGGTCGTCTTCGAGTCGAACGGCCTCGACCCGGTGGTGATCCGCATCGCCAACCCCGACCTGCCGGCCCCGGCGGTGCGACCGATCCTGAACGGGTTCGCGCTCGCCGCCCCCGAGCCCTCGATCTGGCTCGGGTTCGTGTCGGGTCTCGGCCTGCTCGTGGGCCTGCACCGGGTGCGCAGGCGCTGAGCGCGCGTAGGCGTCGAGCGCCGCGCGTTGCGACGCGAGGCGCCGAGTGAGATCAGGGCGGGGGGCCAACCGGCTCCCCGCCCTCTTCTCATCGGATGCTCATCGAAGTCGGCGCCACGCCAGCCAGCCGATCGGCCCAGCGTGCAGCAGCAGCAGGAGCCCCGGCGCCATGGCCGGCCCGACGGGCTCTGCGAAGCGCTCCAGCTCGAGCACGTCGCCGTCATCGAGATCGAAGAACACCCGGCGTGTGCCGGCCTCGAACGTGTCGACCCACTCCCCGTTCAGGCGTGCGACGACTTGAGCGCCTGCGGGCTCGATGAAGTCACTCAGTACGACGACGGCGAAGCGCGCGGCGGCGTTGCTCGTCGTCCGGCTGAGGCTGAACTGGGCGCCATCATCCGCGAGCGCGTAGTTCACGGTGCCGGCCGCGTCCTGACCATCGCCCGCATAGACCTCGAAGTGCCGGGTCTTGAGGAAGCCAGGGACGACGAAGAGCCCGCTCGGCGCGATCTGGGGCTGCGGGATCTCGCCCGCCAGCAGCCGATCGCGGTACCACTGCTCCGCCGCGTCCTGCTGATTGGCCGACGGGAACCCGTGCGGCCATGACTGCCGTTCGCCCGGGTCTTCGACGCCATTGCCGTTGAAGTCTTCGAACGTCGGCGCCGCCGAGATGCCGACATGGTGGGTCACGTTCGGTCCGCCATTCTGCGCGAAGCGCGCGTGATTCACGAGCGGGCAGATCGTCTCGTTGTCGTTCACGAAGAGATGGATCTCGGCTGCGCTGGCGTTCGCCGCCGCCAGGTTCGAAGCGCGCGCTCGATACCGGTCGAGCACGTCGGGGTCACCGAGGTTCGGATTGCCGATGTCGCGGTCGAGGATGCTCGTGCGGCCCGCGGCGCCATTGTTGTACCAGCCCTCGATGGGATCGAGGCCGTAGTCCGACATGCCGAAGTACGAGGATGCGACCCGAAAGTAGTCGGGCAGCCGCACGACGGCCGACATCGCGTTGCCGCCCCCGCCCGAATAGCCCGTGATGTGGACGTTCGTCGGGTCGACGAGGCCGGCGTACGCCTGCTTGACCGACTCGACGGCGTCCCAGATGTCGTGGATCTCGAGCCCGCCCGAGTCGCGCACGCCCTCCGACCCATCGCGGCCTCGCATGGCGACCGTGACCGAGAAGAAGCCGTCATCGCGCAGTCGCTGAGCATGGGGGCGCACGGCGCTCAGGTTGCCGTTGGTCGGCGAGAAGCCCGCCATGACGACGGCGATCGGAGCGTTCGCGCGCGCGTCGTCGTAGTTGAGCTCGGCTCTCAGCTCGATCGGTCCGACGAACGTCGATGTAATCGTCGATTCGAACGTGAACGTCTCCTGGACCGAGGCGGCGAGTGCGGGGGCCGCGGCGCCCAGCAGCCCGCAGATCAGCCCCCCCGTTCGGATCCAGCGCACGCCCCGCCCCCTCTGGTCGATCGCACAAGAATTCGACCCTATCACACAGCGGGCCGAGGGCGGAGCCCGAGTGACGGAGAGCGTTTCAAGTCTCGGTGAAGTCGGCGTGCAGGCGACCCTGGTGGACGTGCACGGATTCGAACCGCGGACCCTCTCGGTGTAAACGAGATGCTCTAACCAGCTGAGCTACACGTCCCCAGGGTAAGGCGTCTGGCCTCACGCGCGCTCGGTCGGCGCGCCCCTGCCAAGGACGGCGGAGGATAGCGGCGCTGGCCGCCTCTGTGATGTGGTTCGCGGTGATGTTGTTCGCGGCACGAAGGCATGGGGGGTGGGGTGGCCTCGCCTGAAATGCGAGCGGCCGGCACCACTCAGGGCACCGGCCGCCAGGGTCACGCAGGCGCGACGCCGTTCGGGTCTAGTTGACGCCCGCCGGGTGCGGCACGTCGGTGGTCGGCCCGGTCGTACGCGGTACCTCGTAGATCTCGTCGAGATCGTGGAAGCCATCCTCGAGGAAGTTCGACGGATCGGGCACGGCCAGGGCGATCTTCAGCACCTCGTCCATGTGCTCGACGGGATGGATCGTCAGCGCCTTGCGCACCGGCGCGGGCAGATCGACGAGATCCTTCTCGTTCTCCTTCGGAATGACCACCGTGTCGATGCCGCCGCGATGGGCTGCGATCAGCTTCTCCTTCAGACCGCCGATCGGCAACACGCGGCCGCGGAGGGTGATCTCACCGGTCATCGCCACGTTCGAGCGAACGGGCGTGCGTGTCAGCGCGCTGGCGATCGTCGTGGCGATCGTGATGCCCGCGCTCGGTCCATCCTTCGGCGTCGCCCCCTCCGGCACATGAATGTGGAGGTCGACCTTGGTGTAGAAGTCACGCGTCAGGCCGAGCTGCTTCGCACGACTGCGGACGTACGACATCGCCGCGTTGGCGCTCTCCTGCATGACCTCGCCCAAGCGGCCAGTCACCTGGAGCTTGCCCGAGCCCGGCGCGACGCTCACCTCGGTCTGCAGCAGCTCGCCGCCGACCTCGGTGTATGCGAGCCCCGTCGTCACGCCGACGCGGTCTTCGGCCTCCGTCTTGCCGAACCGGAACTTCTCGACACCGAGCAGCTTGCGAACGAGCTTCGGGGTGACTCGCGTCTTCTTGTAGTCGTCGCCCTTCGTCACCACGTCGCGCGCGATCTTGCGCGCCACGCCGGCCAACTCGCGCTCGAGATTGCGCACGCCGCTCTCGCGTGTGTAGTGGCGGATCACCTCGAGGATCGAGTTGTCGGTGAACTCGATCTCGTCGGCGGTGAGGCCGTTCTGCTCGAGCACCTTGTCCACCAGGTGGTTCTTGGCGATCGAGAGCTTCTCGGTCTCGATGTAACCCGGAATGTGGATGATCTCGAGGCGATCCTGCAGCGGCCGCGGAATGTCCTGCAGCACATTGGCAGTGCACAGGAACATGATCTTCGACAGGTCGTAGTCGACGTCGAGATAGTGGTCCGCGAACGTGTGGTTCTGCTCGGGATCGAGCACCTCGAGGAGCGCGGCCGACGGGTCGCCCCGGAAATCCATCGACATCTTGTCGACCTCGTCGAGCAGGAACACCGGGTTCGACGAGCCCGCCTTCTTGAGGCTCTGGATGATCTTGCCGGGCAGCGCGCCGATGTAGGTGCGGCGATGTCCGCGAATCTCGGCCTCGTCGCGCACGCCGCCGAGCGAGATGCGCACGAAGTCGCGGCCGGTCGCCCGGGCGATCGACTTGCCGAGCGACGTCTTGCCGACGCCAGGGGGGCCGACGAGGCACAGGATCGGCCCCTTCAGTCGGTCGACCAGCGCGTGCACGGCCAGGAACTCGAGGATCCGGTCCTTCGGCTTCTCGAGCCCGAAGTGGTCGGCGTCGAGGATCGCCTGGCTCTCGGGCAGGTCGATGTGCTCCTCTTTGTACTCATCCCACGGCAGCGCGATCATCCAGTCGATGTAGTTGCGCACGACGGTCGCTTCGGCCGACATGGGCGACATCATCTTGAGCTTCTTGAGCTCCTTCTCGGCTCGATCGCGCGCCTCCTCGGGCATCTGCTTCGCGGCGAGCTGCTCTTCGAGCTCGGCGAGTTCGTTCTTGAACTCGTCGCGGTCGCCGAGCTCCTTCTGGATCGCTCGCATCTGCTCGTTGAGGTAGTACTCCTTCTGCGAGCGCTCCATCTGCTTCTTGACGCGCCCGCGAATCTTGCGCTCGACCTCGAGCACCTCGATCTCGGCCTGCAGCCGGTCGTACACCTCTTCGAGGCGCGATAGCGGCACGGTCTGCTCGAGCAGGGATTGCCGCTCCTCGAGCTTGAGATTGAGGTGCGAGACGATCGTATCGGCGAGCTTGCCCGGCTCGTTGATCGCGCTGACCGAGTTCAGGGTCTCGGGCGCGATCTTGCGGTTCAGCTTCACGAACGTCTCGAACGCCGTGTGCACGGTGCGCACCGTCGCGTCGGCCTCGGACGTCTCTTCGTCTTCCTCGGGCAGCTCCTCGATCTGCACCTGGAAGTACGGATCGGCGCCTTCGAACTCGAGGATCTTCGCGCGGCTCTTGCCCTCGACGAGCACCTTGACGGTGCCATCGGGCAGCCGCAGCAGCTGAATGATCGTACCGAGCGTGCCGAACTCGAAGATGTCGTCGGGACCGGGCTCTTCCTGACCCGCCTGGCGCTGGGCCGACAGCATCAGCAGGCGGTTGCCCTCCATGGCGTCTTCGAGTGCCTGGATCGACTTGGCCCGGCCCACGAAGAGCGGCACGACCATGCTCGGGAACACGACGATGTCGCGGAGGGGAAGGAGCGGGACCGCGCCTCCGCCTGCACCGGCCTGACCGCGTGCGCCGCCCTCGGCGTCGCTGCCCTCGCCCTGCTCGTCGTCGTTCCTGAAGAAGACCATGGATCCCCCATTTGGTCCGAGGTGGTCCGACTACGATGCCTGGGGCGCTCCGGTGTTACGGGAGCAGGCAGGCTGTGTCAGGCGCTCTCGGCTTCCTGCTTGTACACGAGCAGCGGATCAGCGCCCTGCTCGATGACATCTTCGCCCACGACGCACTCGACCACGTCGTCTCGTGAGGGCAGCTCGTACATCAGCTCGAGCATCGCCCCCTCGAGGATCGCCCGCAGACCGCGAGCGCCGCTCTTCTGGGCCAGCGCCTTGCGGGCGACCGCCCGAAGCGCGCCCTCGGTGAACCTCAGCTTCACGTCCTCGAACTCGAAGAGCTTCTCGTACTGCTTGACCAGCGCGTTCTTGGGCCCCGTGAGAATGTCGACCAGGGCGTCCTCTTCGAGCTCGCCCAGCGTCGCGATCACGGGCAGCCGCCCGATGAACTCGGGGATCAGCCCGAAGTGCAACAGATCCTCGGCCTCGACCTGGGCCAGCACCTCCCCCTTCTTGCGATTCACCCGGCTTTGGATATCGGCACCGAAGCCCATCCCCTTCACTCCGATGCGACGTTCGATCAGGGTCTCGAGCCCGACGAAGGCGCCGCCACAGATGAAGAGGATGTTGGAGGTATCGACCTGCAGGAACTCCTGCTGGGGGTGCTTCCGCCCACCCTTCGGCGGCACGCTGGCCATCGTGCCCTCGATGATCTTGAGCAGCGCCTGCTGCACGCCCTCACCGGACACATCGCGTGTGATCGACGGGTTCTCGCTCTTGCGGGCGATCTTGTCGATCTCGTCGATGTAGATGATGCCGCGCTGCGCGCGCTCGACGTCGTAGTTCGAGGCCTGCAGCAAGTTGAGCACGATGTTCTCGACGTCTTCACCGACGTAGCCGGCCTCGGTGAGCGTCGTGGCATCGGCGATCGTGAAAGGCACGTCGAGGATGCGAGCGAGCGTCTGCGCCAGCAGCGTCTTGCCCGAACCGGTCGGACCGAGCAGCAGGATGTTCGCCTTCTGCAGCTCGACGTCGCCGCTGAACGAGCCGCTCTCGATGCGGCGGTAGTGGTTGTGGACGGCCACCGAGAGGATCTTCTTGGCCTGCTCCTGACCGATCACGTACTCGTCGAGGGCGGCCTTGATTTCCTTGGGCTTGAGCACGCCAGCGGCGGGCTGGCTCGGCTCGTCGGCCCCGTACTCCTCGGCGATGATGTCGTTGCAGAGCTCGATGCACTCGTCGCAGATGTACACCGTCGGCCCGGCGATGAGCTTCTTGACCTCCTTCTGGCTCTTGCCACAGAAGGAGCACGAGAGGTTCGCGTTGTCGTCCCGCTTCTTCATGACGCTTCGCTCTCCCGCCTGACCCGGTCGCTCGGGCCGTGTGGTCTGCACCCCCGCAGCCCGGGCTCTCGGGCTACGTCGAATCGCTCGCGGCCGACCGCTTCGCTCAAGCCGCCTTGTCCTTGCGCTCGCCTCCGGAAGCGCCGGGGCGCTCACCGGTCACGACGTCGATGAGGCCATAATCCCGCGCCTCGTCGGCCGACATATAGTAATCGCGCTCGGTATCGGCCGCGATCTGATCGAGGGGCTTCCCCGTCAGCTGCGAGAGGATCTCGTTCATCCGCTCGCGCATCTTCAAGATCTCCTGCGCCTGGATGTCGATGTCCGAGGCCTGACCTCGAGCACCTCCCATCGGCTGGTGGATCATCACGCGCGAATTGGTGAGCGCATTGCGCTTGCCCGGGGCACCGGCCGCGAGCAGCCAGGCCGCCATCGACGCCGCCATTCCGATGCAGGTGGTCGAGATCTGGGGTCGCACGAAGTTCATCGTGTCGAGGATCGCCAGCCCGGCCGTAATCGAGCCGCCCGGCGAGTTGATGTAGAGGTGGATCTCCTGGTCGGGATCCTCGGCCTCGAGGAAGAGCAGCTGGGCGACGATGACGTTCGCCACGTCGTCGTTCACCTCGGTGCCCAGAAAGATCACGCGGTCGCGCAGCAGGCGCGAGTAGATGTCGAACACGCGCTCGCCGCGCTGGTTCTGCTCGATGACGTACGGAATGACCGGCATGTGATTGCTCGCTCCTTGGATGCCGCGAATGGGCGGGGGCTCTCCGAGCCCGCGACACGTCGACGGCCGCATGGCGACCCCGTCCGACCGCACGACCACGCGCGTGGTCTCCACCGACCGGACGTCGATCGATGGGCGGCGACAGCGACAGGAGCATCCCCCCCTGGACGCCTCATCCAAAGCCTATTCTTCGTCAGGCCGCGCGTATTGGCAAGCTTCGCCCCGAGAGGATCGACCCACCGCTTCGGGTCGCAAAGTCGAGGGGTTCGAACGCGCGATCGCTTCGGGAGACGGCGCTGAACGGGGCCTCAGCGCGCGCAACTCGTGCGCATTCACTGACGCGGAAGTCACGTCCCGACCGGCCGAATTCGGCCCCGGTTCTTCGCGCCCCGAAGCCCCGAATCTGGACGCCGGCGCGCCCGTGCACGCCGACCCTGGCACACGCATCCGCGCGATCGGGACGCGGGCGACCGACCGAGCGCCGCGACCCGATCGGCGGCCTTCGCCGGCGCGCGTCAGGCCTCGCTGCCGTCGTCGGCCACCCCCGACGTCTCGGGCGTCGGCTGAACATCGTTCACCGTGGCCTGCCCGGCCAGGTAGCCGAACACGGCCTGGTCGAGGAGCTGCTCTCGGATCGCTTGGATCCAGCCCTGCTCTTCGGCCGTCTGCTTGAACTTGTCGACCGTGACACCCTGCGCCTCGGCGAGCTCGCCCAGGCGCTCGTCGAGCGCCGCGTCCTCGACCTCCACGTCGTTCTCGCGCGCGACCGCCTCGAGCACGAACGCTTCGCGGACCCGCCGCTCGGCCTGGGGGCGCCCGTCTTCCTGCAGGCGCATCAGCTGATCGCGGAGCACCTCGTCGGGCACGCGCCCCTGGAACTGCCGGTGCGTCTGCTCCATGTGGTTGCGCAGCTGTCGCTCGACCACGCCGGGCGGCACCTCGAAGTCGACCTGATCGAGGATCGCATCCATCAGCGACCGGTTGAGCGCCTCGGTCGAGGCCTCTTCGCGCTGCTTCGTCAGATCATCGCGGATGCGCTGCTCGAGCTCGGCGAGCGTGTCGAATTCGCCGACGTCCTTGGCGAACTCGTCATCGAGCTCAGCGGGCTGCTTGTGCTTCACCGCCTGGATCGTCGTCGAGAACACGGCGTCCTTGCCGGCGAGTTCGTCGTGACCGTAATCCTCGGGGAAGGTCACGTTGACCTCGACGTCGTCGCCGCTCGCGTGACCGACCAGCTGCTCTTCGAAGCCCGGGATGAATCGTCCCGAGCCGATCTCGAGCTCGACGCCGTCCCCCGTGCCGCCCTCGAACGCCTCACCATCCACCCGCCCGACGAAATCGATGACCGCGGTGTGTCCGTCTTCGAGGGCCGTGCCCTCTTCGGCCTCGACCAGCGGCGCGAGCTGATCGCGAATGCGTTCGATCTCGGCCTGGATCTCGTCGTCTCCGACCGACACGATCGGGCGCTCGGCCGTGATCGCGGTCAAGTCGGGCAGCTCGACCTCGGGCTTCACCTCGACCCGCGCCTTGTAGCTGAAGACGGTCCCGGGCTCGGGGGTGCCGGCGTCGACCGACGGCTCGCTGAGCGGCGCCACATCGGCCTGCTGAATCGCACCGGCCAGCGTCTCGCTCACCAGCACGCGCTCGATCTCGTCGGGCACGGTGGCGCCGTACATCCGCTCGAGCACGGGCCGGGGCACCTTGCCGGGGCGGAAGCCCTTGATGCGCGCCGTCTTCTTCAGCTCGTCGTAGACGCGGGCGAAGGCGCGGTCGACGCGGGCCGCGTCGACGGTGACCTCGAGGGTGCGCACGACGGGGCTGGTCTCTTCGGTGTCGATCGTGACCCCGTCGAGGTCGAAATCCAGTGCTTGGTCGGTGGCCATGGCGGCAGTCTCGTCTTTCTATTCACGCGACGGGCGCGGTGAACGTCGATGTCGTTGGTCGCGACGCCAGAGCCCGCACTCGGCGGATCGGGCGCGCCGGCGCCCACGACGTCGCGGTGGTTCGCGGGTGTTCGCAGCTGGGCGACGAGGTGATCTCGGATGCCGGAGGCATCGGGGACGGGGCTGGTCCCGCCGGGGACCTCGGCCCCCATTCGGGCCTCGTCGCGAGCTGCGCAGCATAGCCCCCACGGGCCGGATGCGCAGCCGGCGCGGCCGATCAGGCGATCGGACCGCGGGAGGCATCCGCGTCGGGCGGTCGCCCGGCCCCCGGGCCGACCCGAAGAGCCGAAGGCGTCGAGGCACGGCAGAATCGGCGCGGGGCCGCCGATCGCGTCTCCGCATTCGAAGGAGCTGCCGCATGACGGAAGCCACCCTCCCCGCCGCATCGGTGCAGGCCCGCAGCTGGCCCATCTGGTCGATCGTGGCCCTGCTGGTCGTGACCGGCACGCTGATCCCACTCGCCCTGGCCGGGCTCGCCGGGCGAAGCCCGAGCGTGCACTTCGTCGGGACCGCCTTCTTCTTTGCCGTGAATGCGTTGATCGCCTTCTGGGAGCTCGCGCTGCATCGCCACGCCGACGCGATTCGCGCCGAGTACGAAGCGGCTCGCGAAGCGGCCCGCGGTCACGAGCTGAAACACATCTTCTCGTTCTTCGCGCGGCGCATCGAGACGCGCGAGATCTTCACGCTTGCCCCGTGGTCGAGCGTGTGGGCCGCCTACGCCGTCATCGACCCGGCCTACGCCGACAAGCGCTCGTTCGGCTTCGCCATCGACATCGGCAACGGTTACACGACGCTGCTGCCCTCGCTGCTGGTCCCGATCGCGATCGTCTTCGAGTGGGTTCCGGCGCAGTGGCTCGGGATCGTCATCGTGATCTTCAGCTGGCAGATGTTCTACGGCACCGCGCTCTACTTCACGAGCTTCATCATCAACCGCCGGTACGAGGGGCATCGCGTGTTCGACCTGTTCGTCTTCATCGGGCTCTCGAACCTCGTCTGGACGGTGTTTCCGCTCTGGACGGGCGCGCTCGCGATCTGGATGATCCTTCGCGACGACTTCTCGATCTTCTTCGGCTGAGGCGTTCGGGGGCGTGGGGGCCGTCGGCGGATTCACCGTGCGCTATGCGTCTTGCCGAGCCCGCCCCATGCCTGAAGGAGACACGCCTTGAAGCGAGCCGCCGCGTTCTGGTCGATCAGTCTGCTGACGGGCACTCTGTGGGCCGCGCCCGCGCTGGGCGACGCCGGTGCCCAGATCCAGTTCGCCGGGCTGCGTGCGCCGGCTGACCCGAATGTCGACGGGTTTCGTTTCTCGCTGCTCTACGGCGACAGCGAGCGCATGAGCGGCTTCGATCTCGCAGGCGCGCTTCTCGCGCGCAGCCGCGACTTCACGGGCGCCGGCCCGTGGTTCGCGATGGCGTACGTCGAGGGCGATTCGAACGGCTGCCTCTGCTCGTTCGCCAACCTCGTTCAGGGCCAAGCGAGCGGCGCCACCCTCGGCTTCATCAACGTCGTCAACGACGCACCCCAGGGCGCGAACATCGCCTTCGTCAATGCGATCCAGGGCACGAGCGCATTCGACCTCTCCGGGGTCGTCGTCTCTGAACGCTCGGGCACCCAGATCGGGTTCCTGAACATGACCGAGCACATCGAGAACGTGCAGATCGGCTTCCTCAACATCGCCCAGAACGGTTTCCTGCCGGTCTTTCCGCTCTTCAACTTTCCGAAGGGCGAGTAGACCGCACCGACTCGACGTCGACACCGAGTGAGGATTCGACCCGATGAGCTTTCACGAACGCGACCATCTCGGCTTCGACGCGCCGGCCCCGCTCGGGCACCCCGGCCGCGCGAACATGCCCGACGAGGCGCCGACCGGCCCCGCGATCGGCGAGCGGCTGCCCGACTGGGTGCTCACCGACCACACCGGGCGCACGGTCGACTTTCACGCTGACCGCGGCGACTCGAAGGCCGCCGTCGTGTTCTTTCGATCGGCGGTCTGGTGACCCCCCTGCTTTACGCAGCTCGTCGAGCTGCGCGATGCACAGGCCCAGTTCGAGGCGGCGGGCATCAAGCTCTACGCCATCTCGTATGACGACGTCGACGCGTTGGCCGCGTTCGCTGAGACGTACGACATCGAGTACCCGATGCTCTCCGACGCGGGCTCCGAGGTCATCCGCCGCTACGGCATCCTCAACACGGCCCTCAAGCCGGGCGATATCCCGGCCTACGGCGTGCCCTGGCCCGGCACGTACGTCACCGACGAGCACGGCGTCGTCGTCGAGAAGTTCTTCCACGACAGCTACAAGAAGCGAGACAGCGCCGAGAGTCTGATCGACGCAGCGCTCGGCGGCGTGCTCGCCGGCCCCGACGACACGCCCCTCACGGGCGGCGACGACGACGTGCGCATCGAGACCTTCGTGCACGGTGGTCGCGGCACCCTGCGTCAGGGGATCGTTCGCAAGCTCGTCGTGCGCTTCTCGCTCGGCGACGGTCTGCACGTCTATGGCGAGCCCGTGCCCGAAGGTATGGTGGCCACACGGGTCGAGGTGTCGGGGCCCGACGGCCTCGTGACGCTCGACCCCGAGGTTCCGCCGACCCGTCCCCTGCGGCTCGACGGGCTCGACCTGACGCTGAACGTGTGGGACGACGGAGTCGACATCGTGGTCCCATTCTACCCGCGGGCCGAGCTCGTCAGCGAGTGTCGACCGGTCGACCATGATTCGGTGCCGATCGACGTGACCGTGCACTATCAGGCGTGCACCGACACCAGCTGCCTGGCACCGCGCACCGAGCACTTCACGCTCGATGTCGGGCTCGAGCCCGTCGACATGCCCGACCTCGCGTTTCATGGTGAGACCGGTCAGCGCAAGTCGACGATGGACGGCGCCCCCCATTTTCGCCGGCTGCTCCTGCGCCAGCTGCGAAGCCACCCGCTCGGCTTTGCTCGCTCGATCTTTCACCAGATCGCGCTGCGCGTGTCGGCTGCCCGCCGATCACGCTGACGCCCCGATGAGGTGGGTGCACCGCGACCCGAGCAGCGACCGGGGCTTCGGCCCCGCGGCCGCCTGGCGCCGCGTGGGATAGCGTTGATATGCGCCTTTGGACCCACCCGACACGCCGACGATGGAGGTGACCGCATGACCGAGATCGTGAAGGTCGAGAATGCGAAGGGCCCTGCCTTCGAGCACTTCTACACGCTCCCGGCGTCGATTCACCGAGACGACCCGCAATGGGTGCCGTGGCTGAAGGGCGACGTCGCCGAGCTCGTCGATCGCCGGCATCCCCTCTTCGAGCACGCCCACGGCGAGTTCCTGGTGGCGATGCACGAGGGCCGCGCGCTCGGTCGCATCTTCGTGTTCGAGAACCCGCGCTACAACGCGACCCACGACATGAAGTGCGCACACTTCTACTTCTTCGACTGCGTCGACGATCGGGCGGTGGCCGATCGCCTGCTCGAAGCGGCACGCGATTGGTCGCGCAACCGCGGGCTCGAGCAGCTGATCGGCCCAATGGGCTTCGGGGGTGTGACCGGCGGCGGCATGCTGGTCGAGGGCTTCGAGCATCGCGCCTCGATGACGATGATGCCCTACAACGGGCCGTGGCTCCCCGCTCTCATGGAGGGTTTCGGCTTCGAGAAGTATCTCGACAACTTCTCGTTCCATCTGCCCACGACCGCACGGCTGCCTGAACCGCTTCGCGAGCGCGCCGATGCGGCGGCGGCCGACGGCCACTTTCGTGTGCTTCGCCTGCGCAAGAAGAAGGAGCTCGAGCGGCTCGCCGACGACGTCGTCCATCTGTTCTACGAGACGCTCGCCGATCACCCGGGCAACTACGAGCTCTCGCCCAACGAGATCGCCTATCTGAAGAAGAGCCTGCTGCAGATCGCGCGCCCCGAGCTGATCAAGCTGATCGCCCACGACGACAAGGTCGTCGGCTTCCTCTTCGGCTTCTACGACCTGTCGTCGGTGCTTCAGCGCAGCGGCGGAACGGTGGGGGTGTTCGATCTCTTCAGGCTCTGGCGCGAGATCAAGCGCACCCCGTGGCTGCTGGTCAATGGCATGGGCATCCTGCCGGAGTTCCAGGGGACGGGCGCGAACATGATGCTCTACCAGGAGCTCGAGAACACACTGAAAGAGCACGACCAGTTCACCGATCTCGAGATGGTGCAGATCCAGGAGACGACGGCCCGCATGCTCAGCAACGTCGAGTCGCTGAACGGCCAGGTGCGGAAGGTGCACCGGATGTATCAGCTCGGTCTGTAGGACCGCAGGCAGCGCGGATCGACCCGATCCCGCGCCCGGCTCGCCCCTCTCAGACCGGCATGATCCAGCGCTGCGCGGTCGCGACGGTGCCGGCGAGCAACACGCAGAAGGCGACGACGAACTCGAGCCTGCGCTCGGGAATGTGCGCGACCTGGTGCGCCGCCGTCGCCGAAGCCGCGATGCTGGCCAGGGCAAAGGGGCCGAGCACCGGCCAGAGCCCCCCCGCCCCCGCTGTCACCCAGAGATAGGCGGCGATGCCCACGGGCAGCACGATCGCGCCCAGCAGCACCGCCGTCGCGACGGCGGCGCGCGTGGGCTTGCCCCGCAGCCAGATGAGCAGCAGCGCCGTATTCAGTCCGCCGCTCTGACCGAGAATGCCCATCAGCGTGCCGTTGGCGACGAGGCCGGCGCGGAGCACCCCCGTCGCGTGGCGCGGGCCCTCCGTCGGCTGAGCGTCCTGGGCATCGACCGTCGGCGGTGCGCCCGAGCGCCACGCTCGTCGCAACAGCAGCAGCCCCATGCCGATCGCGATCGGCCCGGAGATGCCACCGAGCAGCGAGTCGAGGTGCGGCAGCACGCTCACCGCGATGCCCACGCCGAGCAGCACCAGGGGGACCGAGATGGCGGCCCAGCGCACCGCGAAGCCGACGTCGGCGTCGCCGCGGCGCACGTACGACACGGCCGCCACGAAGGCGCACGACCAGTCGACGACGAGCGACGCGAGCAGGCACTCGAAGAGCGGTCGCTCGGCCACGACGAAGAGCAGCGGGAAGACGACGATCCAACCCGACGTCGCCGAGAAGCCCGCCCACGCGCCGATCACGGCCCCGGCGAGGAGGCTGGCCCAGAACGCGAGCTGGCTGGGATCATCCAAGCGTCGAAACCCATCCGCGAGAGAGAATGTCTGGCTGCCGAGGCCAGGGTGGACCGGAACTCCACAGCCTTTTTGGGCGTCGCCCTACTGCGCGTGCCGATTGGATTGGAGTTGTAGCTGTTGGTGGATCGGCTGGCGACGCGCCCGAAGCTCTCCACCAACCGGTCTGCTCGCAGGGCGTCTCCGCGCAACGGCGAGAGCGTTCCGCCGCAGGCGGATCGGCAGTTTCGCGGCCGAACGACCGCATGAGAGGATGCGACGGTTCCGCCCCCGCGACCGCGCCCGTTCCTTGTCGAGCGCCCAGAACGATCGCGGACGCCGACCGCGTCCTTCGCCGCTCTGGCTAGATCGAGGGCGCCGGTCGAATCGTCACGAGGCTGCCACGCAGACGCGGTGGCCGATCAGTTCGCGCTTGCCCAGATCGCCCACGATCACATCCGCGATGTCGCCCATGTTCACGCGCATGACGGCGGCCCCGCCGAGCTCGTCAAGCGTCACCACCCGTTCGGACGTCGCCGGCCCCTCCACCATGACCCCAGGACACACGAACGTATGGTCGAGTCCGGTACTCGCCATGTACGCCATCGAAGCTAGATGGCCCTTGGTCATTTCCTGAATTCGCTCCTTGGACATCCCGGGCGGCAACCCGAACCTCGCCAGCTCGTCGGTGAAATCAGCGTCCTGAACCAAGACTGTCTGCCCACTTCCGGGCACCCACAGCGCCCCCACCCCACCGACCATGTAGAAGGTGTCGACGCCGCTTGCCGAAGCACGGCTCGCGATCGACCGAGCCATCTCGAGGGCCGAGTTGCCACCTGCCGGCGAAGTGCAGTTGATGGCGACTTTACAGCCGCTGCTGGCTTCCTCGACGGCCGCGGCGTCCATCACGTCCCCCACAGCAACGCGAAGCTTCGAGTACTCCAAGGCGCTCGAGTCGAGCTTGTCTGGAGAACGGGCGAATGCGACGACGTCGTGGCCAGCTGCGACGGCCGCCTTCCAGGCCCATTGACCCAATCCACCCGTCGCGCCGAAGACGATGACCCGGAGCTTCGAGTCCCGGCGCGCGTCGAAATCTCGGGGTTCGCCCCCGATCAAGTCAAATACTCGATGTCAGCGGATGTGGGGTCTGTCGATCGATTCGAGCTGAAGTAAGCCCAGAAGCTGAGCACGATGGCGCTGGCGGAGAACACGGTCATCAGGGTGCCGGGGATCAACCGGGCGAAGCCGCCCAGATCGATGAAGACGAAGTAGCCGACGTCGGCGAGGCCCCCAACCAAGGCCGCCAGAAAGATGGCTTGCGCATCGCCTCGCCAGATGAAGGGTGCGCAGGCGAGCGTGGTCAGACCGATCCAGCCCAGGTTCCACCCATGCTGATTGAAGATGGCCGCAGCAGCAGGCGGGTAGTCACGCACCAGCTCGGCAGGATCAACCGCGTCCGCGATGCCCTGTACCGCTCCACTCGCGTCCTGAGAGATCGTCATGACCCCGGCCAGGATGTGAACGAGTCCCCAGACTATCCAGAGCACAGCGGCGACCCTGAGCGCCGCGGATGTTCCATTCATGCCGATCCTCCAGCTCGAACGGGATGAATCATTCCCTGTGCAGAAATTCGACACAAGTCGAGTTCAGGCGCGGCCAGTGTGCGAAAATGTAACATCCCGTCATGGAGCGATGGACAGAGGTCCGAACCGCGCATCTCGTGGCGAAGCTCGGCACCGTCACTGCGGCAGCGAAGGCCCTGGGGCTTCACCGCGCCACCGTGATCCGCCATGTCGATGCGTTGGAGCAAGAGCTCGGCGAACGGCTCTTCCTGCGGCATGCCCGCGGTTACGAGCCGACCGAGGCGGGCCGCGATCTATTGCGCGTCGCCGATGCGACCGAGGAGGAGTTCTCGGCCTTCGAGGGACGCCTGCGCGGAGCGTCCGCCCGGCTTTCAGGAGAAGTCGTCGTCACGTCGGTCGAGATCATCGCTCCCCTGGTGATGACGGCGCTCGATCGGTTCCTGTCTGAGAACCCTCGGATGCGTGTGCGTTACGACTCGAGCGACCGGGCGCTCAATCTCGAGTACGGCGAGGCGCACGTCGCCATCCGTGCCCGAATCCGGCCCGATCACCCAGACTACGTGGTGATGCCCTTCCTGACGCTGCGATCGGGCATGTATGCGCACCGGTCCTACGTGGCGGCTCGAGGCATGCCGGACTTTGGTGCGGACGTGACCGACCACCGGTTCGTCGGAGACCCCGGCGCAGACAGCCCGTTTCCGTTCGCTCGCTGGGTTCAAGGGCGAGACGATGCGAAGATCGCCTTCGCCAGCGCCAATCCCCGGCTCAACATGGAGGCGATTCGGTCCGGGTTGGGCATCGGGTTCTGCCCTGAGTACGTGGCGGCGAACGACCCGGAACTCATCGAAGTGGACCCACCCGACCCCACCTGGGATGTACCGTTCTGGCTCGTGACCCACGTCGATCAGCACAGGACACCGAAGGTGCAGGCGCTGTTGGCCTTCCTCCGAGGGGCATCGGAGGGGCCATGAGCCGTGACGTCGTTGACCTGGGGCCGCCTCGTGCTTTCCGATGCGATGGCAGATGCGGCCCGCCGAAGATCTCGCGGGGCTGAGCTGCATGAATGCAACGCGGAAGGGTGCCGGGGACAGGACTCGAACCTGCACGCCCAAGGGCGGTGGCTCCTAAGGCCACTGCGTCTACCAGTTTCGCCACCCCGGCACGTGGCGCGCACCGTAGCATTCGCCGCACAGGCGGATCGAGGCTCGCCGCCCGCGGGGCGTTTGCCAATTCAGTCCTCATGAGTACTTTCTCGGTGTCCGATCCACTCGGGTGGTCCATTCGCCCGCCGAACGACCGGAGAAGCCCCATGGCGTCGATTCGTAGACAGCGCGACCTGTACGAGATTCGCGAGTGCGTGCCGACCGAGCGCGGGCCGCGCCAACGCTCCCTCGCACGTTTTCGCGACAGCCTGACGCCCGAGATCCTCGACGAGGCCGAGTCGAATGCCCGACGCCCCTTCGACCGCGAGGCCCTGATCGCCCGCGCCGAGAAGCTCGGCCTACCGGTGCGCATGCGACGCCGGCACCCGAACGCACGGCGCCTGCTCGCGCGGCTGCAGCGCGGCGGTGAGCTCGAGCCGACCCTCGTCGGCCTGCTCCGCGAAGCGCTCGACGCGCTCGACGCCCAACCCGTCCCCGAGCATCTGAGCGATGCGGCCGACTGGATCGGCCAGCCCGAGCGCGAGCGGGGTGCCGCGCTGCGGGGCCTCCTGCGCACGGCTGATCGCATCGTGCAGTCGCGGCGGCCGCTTCGCGTGGCCGAGCCCGAGCCCTTCCCGCGCTTCAGCTCGCAGCCTGCGCACTGAACGATGGCGATGCTGCTCGACGAGAAGATCGTCGCCATCGGCCACGCGCTGGACGCCGCCGACCTGCCGCATGCCTTCGGCGGTGCGCACGCCCTCGCCTACTACGGCACGCCGCGGGCGACCCACGATATCGACCTCAACGTCTTCGTCGCGGCGTCGCGCGCGAACGAAGTGCTGTCGGTGCTCGAAGACCTCGGCGTGTCGCCGGGCGGTGATCGCGTGCGTGAAGCGATCGAGCACCACGGACAGACGCGGCTGTACTGGGACCGCACGCCGCTCGACCTCTTCTTCTCGTACGACCCGCTGCACGACAGCTCGATGGAGCGCCGACGCCGCGTCGACTTCGGCGGAGACGAAATCCACGTGCTCTCGGCCGAAGACCTGATGATCTACAAGATCGTCTTCGACCGCGAGAAGGACTGGCGCGACCTCGCCGAGGTCGTGTTCGCAACCGACGGTGAGCTCGACCTCGACTACGTGCGCCACTGGATCGGCCGCATCGTCGACGACGCAGACCCCCGCCCCGCGCGCTTCGAGCGGCTCGTCGAGTCGGGCGGGCAGGATCTCGGCGCGCGCTAGCACGCCCGGATCGCCCCGGTACCCTCGCTCTCATGCACCTCGCCTCGCAGACCGAGATCGTCCTGCAGCAGCGCCGCGAGCTCGCCGAGCTGGCCGGCTTCGAGACGCGCAACAAGTTCGAGATCTTCGGCGGCGACGGCGCCCCGCTCGGGTTCGCCGCCGAGCAGGGCAAGGGTTTCGGCGCGCTGCTCGCGCGCATGTTCCTCGGCCACTGGCGAACGTTCGAGATTCACATCTTCGACATGCAGCGGGCACTCGTGGCCGTGGCCGTGCACCCGTGGCGCTTCTTCTTCCAGCGACTCGAGGTGCACACAGCCGAAGGGCGTCCCCTCGGCGCGCTGCAACAGCGCTTCTCGCTGCTTCACAAACGCTTCGACGTCGAGGATGCGATGGGCGAGGTGCGTCTGCGAGTCGCAAGCCCGCTCTGGAGGCCCTGGACCTTCCCGTTCGAGCGCGAAGGTCGCGAGCTGGCGTTCGTGCGCAAGCGCTGGTCGGGCCTCATGAAGGAGGCGTTCCTCGACGCCGACAACTTCAAGATCGAGTTCGTCGACCCGTCGCTCACCGACGACGATCGCCTGCTGCTGCTCGCAGCCGGCCTGTTCGTCGACCTGCAGTACTTCGAGCGCAAGGCCGACAGCTCGGGCTGAGCCTCGAGTGTCGAGCGCCGCGATCTGAGCTGCGCGAACGTTTTCCGACAGGGAGGCTCCGCATGAACCTCGAGACGCTCTTCACGATTCTGAATACCGCCGTCCTGCCCTTCTGGGTGCTGCTCGCCGTCGCCCCTCGCTGGGAATGGACGCGTCGATTGACGCACTCGGTCGTGATCGTCGCGGTCTATGCGCCGATCTATCTGTGGCTGCTGCTCGGCGCGGACGCCGAAGGCGACATCTCGACACTCGCCGGGCTCGGGGCGGCCTTCGCCGACCCCCGCGCATTGCTGGCCGGCTGGGTGCACTACCTGGTATTCGATCTCTTCGTCGGCGCCTGGATCAGCCGCGACGCCGTGCGGCGCGGCATCCACCCGTTGATCGTCCTGCCGTGCCTTGCCTTCACGCTGATGATGGGCCCCGTCGGCCTCGGGCTGTACGCCGCGATTCGCGGCGGGATGCGACGCACCGCGACGCTCGTCGAAACCGAGGCGTGAGTCACCCCGGCCTCGTCAGTCCGTCGTGACACCCTTCGGCGCCTGCTGCTTCATGAAGCCGAACAAGTAGCCGGCCACGCGTCGCATCTGGATCTCTTCGGCGCCTTCAGTGATGCGGTAGCGCCGGTGGTGTCGGTAGATGTGCTCGAAGGGCTCGTGCCGCGAGTAGCCCATGCCGCCGTGCACCTGCATGGCGCGATCGGCCGCCTCGCAACAGAGTCGGTTCGACCAGTAGTTGCACATCGAGACCTTGTCCGAGACCGAGAACGCACCGTCACGATCCATTTGCCAGGCAGTCTTGTGGATCAACGCTCGCAGCATCTCGCACTGGGTCTGCAGCTCGACGAGCGGAAACTGAATGCCCTGATTCGTCGCGAGCGCCTTGCCGAACGGCTTTCGGTGGCGGGCGAATTCGACCGAGCGATCGATGCAGAACTGCGCGGCGCCGAGCGACGAGGCGGCCTGTCGGATGCGGTTCTCGTTGAAGAAGTGCTGCACGATCTGCAGCCCCCGGCCCTCCTCGCCGAAGATCGCCGCGTGCGGCACCCGTACGTCGTTCAGCGTGAAGCGACCATGGTCGGTCGGCATGTTGAACGTCCAGAGCATCTCTTCGACGCGAAAGCCCGGGGCATCGGTTGGCGTGAGAAACGCGGTGATGCCGTGGCCGTCCCCCGGCGCGCCACTCGTGCGGGCCATGACCATCGCGTGGCTCGCCTTGTGGATGCCGGTGTTCCACGACTTTTCGCCGTTCAGCACCCACTCGTCGCCATCGCGGACGCCGCTCGTCTCCATGTGCGTCGCGTCGCTGCCGTGGGCGCTCTCGGTGATGCCGAAGGTGAAACCGCCTTGTCCGGTGGCGAGTCGATCCTGCCACTCTGCCTTTTGCGCGTCGCTGCCGTAATGCAGTAGCAGCAGCAGGCCGACATTGTTGCCGACGACCGAGTGCTCGTTCTGCAGGTCGTTGTGAAGCCCGAGCCCCTTGCGTGCGAGATGTTCCCGAATCACCGCCATGTCGAGGTTCGTACCCTCGCGGCCGCCCCACTCCTTCGGAAAGGGATATCGGTAGTGCCCCGCCGCGTCCGCGCGGCGCTTCGCCTCGCCGAGCAGGGCCTCCCACTCTTCGTTGGGCAAGCCGCCGCGCTCCCAGTCGGTGCGCGCATCTTCGCGGCGATGATCGAAGAAGCGAATGTTGTCGTCCTGCTGCTCGAGGGGAACGATCTCGCTCTCGATGAACGCATCGAGCTCGGCGAGATACGCCACGAGGTGCTCGGGGAGATCGAAGTCCATGTCAGCTTCCTCCTGCTTCGGGCACGGCCACCCAGGCCCGGGCGGCGACGTTGCGCGTGCCGTCTGCGCGATCGAGCCAGACCTCGCACTCGGCTACGCGCTCGTCGCCTTCTCGCGTCACGGCGACGACCCGCCCACCCGCCTCGGCCCGATCGCCGTCGAAGACCGGCTGCGGAAACTCGGTTCGAATGCGCCGCAGGCACGTCGGCCCGGCCCAGGCGATCAGCATGTTCACGATGTACCCGAGGTTGATCGGGCTCTGGTTGAGCAGTCGCCCGTCGAGACCGAGCGCCCGGGTCGCATCGCGGTCCCAGTGAATGGGCGTCGGGTCACGCAAGATCGCCGCCACCGTCTTCATTCGGTCGGCGCTGACTCGCTCCATCACGAAAGGCGGGATCGAATCGCCCACTTCGACGTTCACGACGCGTCTCCCCTCGGCCGCTCGCCCCCGCGGATCATGAGGGGGTGCCTCCGAGCCGCCAGAAGTGCCACCGAAAGGCCACCTCGGCGGCGAGCGAACCCGATGCGTCGCGCACGTCGATCTCGTACGTGAACGAGTCGACGGTCGGGGCGCTCTCGCGCTCGGTGCGCTCGACG
The DNA here is from genome assembly GCA_965250285.1 of Myxococcota bacterium. GTDB lineage: Bacteria > Myxococcota_A > UBA9160 > UBA9160 > UBA4427 > CAYYSY01. The sequence goes on along the minus strand of OZ252299.1, from coordinate 1,301,674 downwards.
GCGGTGATCCCCCCATCGAGGGCGTAGAGCTCGTTCTCGCGCAGGGGCGCGTGAATCTTCCAGTCGTAGTAGTCGATGCTGACCGGCGCCGCCCGCTGCGCCTGCGCCAGCTTGAACAGCTCGGTGATGCTCGTCCCCGAACCGCTGATCGGCACGTGAAACAGGTGCACGGGGTGCGCGAGACCGTCCGGCAGGGGCGCGACGCCGGTGGCGTCGCTCAGCAGAAAGTTCTCCCAGTGTTCGATGCGGTAACGCCCACCCGGAAACCGATGCCCGACGAGTGCCTCCATCGCCTCGAGGTCGGGGATCACGCCGCCCCCTCCTCGTTGTCGAACGCCAGCGCGGCGGCGAGCCCGGAGTACTTCGGCTGATCGATCGCGAGCTGATTCGCCGCGGTCGTGCGCAGGTGCGCCGCCAGCCCCGGCGCATCGAGCGCGATCTCGCCCGCACGAAGCTCGGCGCACAGGCGAGCGCGCAGCGGTTCGAGCCCCTCGTCGCTGGCGTACAACGCCTGGAGCCGAGCGAGCTCCCCCTGCAGATGCGCGGGGCCACGTTCGAGCTCGCGCAGCACGATGTCGAGGGAGTTCGACGCGACGAGCGCCAGGAAGGCATTGCGCCCGTCGAGGGCCTTGCGCGCGTCCTCGCGCAAGAAGTCGCGCACGCTGGTGAGCAGCTCGTCGGCCCGCGGCATGTCGACGCTCGTCGCGACGGGGCTCGATTCGACGAGCTCGACGGGACCGGGGATGATCAGGTTCGCGCAGTCGACCTGACACTCGCTGCTGCGGCGGGCGATGCCCGGCCGCTCGACCGTCTTGTCGGCGCCCGCCCGCCAGAACGCGGCCATGGCGAGGCTCGAGGCGGCCCACCAGAACGATCCGAACACCTCCCAGAAGTGCACGTGTTCGGCGGGCACCCGTACGCCCGAGACGTGCTCGTAACCGTCGAGCAGGTCCTCGAGCCGACCGAAGCCACCGACAGGGTGCTCGTACCGACCGAAGCGCCACGAGTTCGTGCAGATCCAGCCGATGTCGCGCACCGGGTCGCCGAGGTGGGCGAGCTCCCAGTCGAGCACGGCGACGACGCCCTCCGGCGCGACCATGATGTTGCCGTTGCGAAAGTCGTTGTGAACCAGCCGAGGTGCGGCTTCGTCAGGCAGGTGATCGAGCAGCCAGCGCGCGGTGTAGTCGATCATCGGCATCGACGTGCCGAACGATTGGTACCGCTCCCAGACCTCACGCACGAAGGCCTCGGTCGTCACGGTCTTGAGCCGCTGGTCGAGGCCGGTCGAGGCGGGATCGATGCCGTGGATCCGCGCGAGAATCTCGCCGCACTGTCGCGCGAGCTTCGGGCGCACCGCCTCGAGATCGGGGGAGCGCAGGATCCGGCTGCCCACCGTCTCCCCATCGAGCCACTCCATCACGAAGCCTTCGCCCAGCTCCTCGTCGGGCGTGAACACGTGGTGGATCTCGGGTTCGGGGACCCCCGCCGCGCGCGCGACACGAAAGAGCTCGGCCTCGCCCTCGATGCCCGGCCCCTCGTTGAGCGTCGCCCCGCCGAGAGCCGACCGTCGCACGGCGAGCGTGCGGGGCCCTCGGGTCGTCTCGATCTCGACGCGGTAGGTCGCCTGGCTCGCGCCGCCGCTCAGACGCCTCGCCTTCACGAGCCGATCGAAGTCGGGGATCGAGCGCGCGAGGCTCGCGCTGAGGCGTTCGTCGAAGCTCGTCATGGGGGAACGAGCTTACTCGATCGACACTGTGCCTCGGCAGCGCGCACCTTCAGGTCCATGCGCGACCCCAACGGTCGGCAAACACCGTTTCTTCGACGCCGCGGCGCCGAAGCGGTCCATGCCCCCGGCCCACCGGGTACCCGATCGGGATCGTGGCGGCCGTGCCCCACTCGTCCGGAATCTCGAGCAGCGCCTTGACGTCGGCCTCGCGCGCACAGAGCAACGTCGTCAGCACGCTACCGAGCCCCTCGGCCCGGCAGGCGAGCAGCAGGTTCTGCACCGCGGGATAGATCGAGCCGCCGCCCACCACGCTCACGCGGTCGAGCCCGGCATCGGTCACGGCGAGACCGTTCGGGTCGAAGCAGACGACGAGCACGACCGGTGTCTGGGCGAAGTGCTCGGCGAGATGGCTACCGGCGTCGAGCGAACGCCGCGCGCGCGCTGCGATGTCGGGCGGCGCCGCAGCGAGCGGCTTTTCTTGATGCGCGCGGTAGCGCGACCAACCTTCGGCGTACCACGCGCCCAGCTGCGCCTTCGTGGCTGCGTCGCGTACGACGACGATTTGCCACGCCTGCCGATTGCCGCCCGAGGGCGCCCAGGTCGCGGCCTGCAGCACGCGCTCGAGCACGGCGTCGGGGATCGGGTCTGGGCGCAGACGGCGCACGGCCCGTGTCGTCGACATCGCTTCGTAGAGGTCGATCTGGGCCATCACGGTCTTCCTCCATTCACGGGACGCGCTCGAGTTGGGCGTGCCATTTTCGAGGCCGCCGGACCACACTCCTCCATGCGCCCTTCCTTCGCAACGCTCGTCACGCTGCTCGCCCTGACGGGGATGCCCCCCGCCGCGTCGGCGATCACGATCTGCTTCGCGCCGTGCGGCTCTTCCCCGGGCCTGCCGCCGGCCGAGCTCGCGCCACCGATCGGCATCGGCCCAATCGATCCGGGCGGCATCGGCCCGATCGATCCGGGCGGCGTGTTCCACGTGGTGCTCGGCCCATCGACGCTGGGCACGCCGATCTCGACCGCTGGCTTGATGGTGGTCCACGTGCCGTCGGGCGTCTTCTCGGCGCCCGGCCTCGACTGGCGCGCGAACGGCGACGTCGTCGTCGACGCGTCGGTGCAGCTCGACGTCGGCATGGGCCACGTCGAGCTCTGCGCGGGGGGCTGCGAACCCTTCGCCGACGGCGACACGAGATTCAGCGCCGACCCCTTTCACGTCACGATCGCGTCGAACCTCACGGCGCCCCTCGAACTCTGGTCCGCCGGCGACATCATCGTGACGAGCACACCGATCCCCGAGCCGAGCACGGCGCTGCTCCTCGCGCTGGGTCTCGTCGCACTCGGGCGAGGCGTACGCCGACTTCGCTACACCTGACCGGCGCGCCGGTCTCGCGGCGCACGAGGAGCGCCCGATGAGCGATGCACCCGAGTTCTACCCCGGCACCTGGGCCGCGAAGACACCCGACAAGCCGGCCATCGTGATGCACGAGACCGGCGATGTCGTGACCTACGCCCAGCTCGACGACATGGCGAATCGCCTCTCGCGCGTGTTCCGTGACGCGGGCCTGAAGCCCGGCGATCACATGGCCTTCTGCATGGAGAATCGTGCGGAGTATCTGCCGATCATGTGGGGCGCTCACTATGCGGGGCTCTACTACACCGCCATCAGCTCTCGGCTCACGGCAGACGAGATCGCCTACATCATCGAGGACAGCGGCAGCCGCGCCTTCATCACCAGCCCGTACAAAGCCGACGTGATCGATGCGATCGCGCCCGCCCTCGAGCGCCTCGACGTCAAGCTCTCGGTGGGCGGCGATCTGCCCGGCTTCGCATCGTTCGAAGACGCGATCGCCGCACAATCGAACGAGCCGCTCGATGGCCGCATCGAGTCGCTGCCGATGCTGTACTCGTCGGGCACGACCGGTCGCCCGAAGGGCGTCAAGCTCACGGTGCCGGGCAAGCCGCTCGGCAGCGGCGAGGCGCTTCTCGGCCTGATCGCCGGGCTCTTTGGTGCGAACGACGAGAGCGTCTATCTGTCCCCCGCGCCGCTCTACCACTCGGCGCCTCTGCGCTACTGCACCCAGTTCCTTCGCGTCGGCGCGACGATCGTCGTGATGGAGCACTTCGACGCCGAGGGCGCCCTCGCCGCCATCGAGCAGCACCGGGTCACGCACAGCCAGTGGGTCCCGACGATGTTCGTCCGCATGCTCAAGCTGCCCGAAGAAACCCGGGCTCGCTACGACGTGTCGAGCCTGAAGATGGCGGTGCACGCGGCCGCGCCCTGCCCCGTCGACGTGAAGCGCAAGATGCTCGAGTGGTGGGGCGAGGTGATCCACGAGTACTACGCGGGCACCGAGGGCAACGGCTTCGTCTACTGCTCGCCGGGTGACTGGCTCGCGCACCCCGGCAGCGTGGGCAAGCCGATCAACTGCACGATCCACATCGTCGACGACGAAGGCCACGAGCTCGGCGTCGGCGAGGAAGGCGGCATCTACTTCGAGTCGCCCACACCCGCCGGCGGCAGCGCATTCGAGTACCACAACGACCCGGAGAAGACGGCGAACAGCTATCTCGGCGACTGGAGCACACTCGGCGACATCGGCAAGCTCGACGAAGACGGCTTTCTCTACCTGACCGACCGCAAGGCGAACATGATCATCAGCGGGGGCGTGAACATCTACCCGCAAGAGGCCGAGAACGTGCTGACCATGCACCCGAAGGTGCAGGACGTCGCCGTCTTCGGCGTCCCGAACACCGACTTCGGCGAAGAGGTGAAGGCGGTCGTCCAGCCCATCGACATGAGCGAAGCGAGCGAGGCGCTCGAGCGTGAGCTGGTCGCCTACTGCCGCGACCATCTGGCCGACGTCAAGTGTCCACGCAGCATCGACTTTCGCGAGGAGCTGCCGAGGCATCCGACCGGCAAGCTCTACAAGCGGCTGCTCAAGGACGAGTACTGGAAGGGCCACGAGACGCGGGTGCTGTGATGCAGCCGACGGATCGAATCGGGGGGAAGATGCGCGCACGAATCGAATCTTGGGACCGCCGCACGGCGATCGTCGCCGTGGCAGCTCTGCTGCTCGCGGCGGTCGCGTGCACCGAGCGCAAGCCGACGGTGGTCGGCATCGGCTCGGGCAGCACGGCCGGGAGCTACTCGGCCACCGCGACGGCGATCGCCCGGGTGGTGAACCAAAAGAACCCCGATTCGGGCATGCGCCTGAGCGATGTCCCGACCTCGGGCTCGGTCGCGAACATCGACGGCGTGCTCTCGGGCGACGTCACGTTCGGTCTCGCCCAGGCCGACGTCGAGTTCGACGCGGTGGACGGCACGGGCCCCTGGGCCGAGCGCGGCCCCCAGCGCGAGCTGAGATCGGTCTTCACGCTTTATACCGAGGCCGTCACGATCGTGGCTACGCGAGACTCGGGGATCGTGTCGGCCGCCGATCTGATCGGACGCCGCGTCGACATCGGGCACGCCGAGTCGGGCGCGAACAGCAACGCCGTGCACGTGCTCGATGCGATTCGCGCCGACTGGCGAGAGCAGTCGCAGATCAGCGAGGCGAAACCCGACGAGCGCTCGGCCATGTACCTGCGCGGTGACCTCGACGCGTTCTTCACCACCGTCGGTCACCCGACGAGTGACATCCTCTTCGCCGTGAACTCGATGCCGCGCGCGCGGCTCGTCCCCGTCGAGCACGCCGACGAGGTCGCTCGTCGCCAGCCCTTCTACAACCGGGTCACGATCTCACCCGAGCTCTACCCCGGCATCGAGAACGAGACCGACGTCGAGACGGTCGGAGTCAAGACCGTCTTCGTCACGTCTGCGAGCGCGCCCGACGATCTCGTCTACGAGGTCACCAAGACCGTGTTCGAGAACGTGGGAGAGCTCGGCCGATTCGACCCGGTACTGCGCGGTCTGGGCCCGAAGCAGATGGTGCGAGGCATGGTCGCCCCGGTGCATCCTGGCGCACTGCGCTACTTCACCGAGCAGGGCCTGATCCGCGATGGACCGAGCTGAATCCGTCGACGCCGCCGCGTGAAGTCCCGCCGCCTTGATTGTTCTGGCGCCAATCGGCTGCGCTGGCCGTGGCTCGCCGTGTGGGCGGTCCTGTTCGTCGTGCCGCCCGAGGCTCGCGCCGACGCCACCATCGGGTCGATCGAACCGAGCGAGCGCGTGGTGCGCGACGAAATCGCGGTTGGGTCACTCGAAGATGCAGCGACGTCCGCTTTTCTCTACGTCCATCCCGACGAGGTGCGCATGGAGATCGTCATGCGTCCATTCGACCTGCAACAGTGGGTCGACCTCGACCTCGGGGGCCGCGACACGATCCCGGTGGAGCAGCAGTCCGAGCTGAAGCGCCGCGCGGGCGCGTTCCTGGCCGACCACCTCCCCGTCGAGATCGACGGAGAGCCGGCGAACGGCGACCTCGCGCGCATCCACTTCCTCGAGCGCAGGCCGGGCACGAGCCGGGTGATCGAACCACCCGAAGCGCTCGACGTGCACAGCGCGATCCTCGGCGCGGTCTTCGTCTACCCGACCGCCGACCTCCCCGAGCACGTGGCCCTCGAGTGGGAGCTCTTCCGAGAGCCGCTCGACCAGATCCGTGCGGTCTCGTTCGATCGCGCTGGATCGAAGGCCACGCTGCTCGACCGCGATGAGCCGACGCTCGAGTGGAAGAGACCCCGGCCGTTGCCCGAGCTGCCGACGCTCGTCGAAGTCGTGCCCCCACCAAGCCCCCTCGAGCGGCTGGCGGCCGACGGAGCGTGGGGGCTGCTGATCCTCGCATCGGGGGTGCTGCTCTGGAGCATCCGCGACATGCGGCGGCGGGCGCCCATCGCGATCCTCGTCGCGGCGCTCACCGGTGCCGCGTTCTGGTTCGGTGGCCGTGTCCGGGTCGACGCCGAACGCGGCCACGACGTCGTGCACGCCCTGCTCCACAACGTCTACCGCGCGTTCGACCACCGCGACGAGGCGCGCGTCTACGACACACTCGCGCAGAGCGCATCGGGCGATCTACTCGAGCGAATTGACGCCGAGACCCGGCGCGGCCTGGTGCTCGCGAATCAGGGCGGCGCCCACGCCAAGCTGAAGAACGTCGCGCTCGAAGCGCTCGAGGTGACCGCGACATGGGAAGATGGGTTCGCCGCCGACGCGACGTGGGTCGTGGAAGGCTCGGACCGACACTGGGGCCTCGCGCACACCCGACGCAATCGCGTGCGCGCAGAGCTCATCGTCGAGTCGAAGACGGGACGCTGGATGCTGACCGGGCTCGACGTGACCCTCCAGGAGCCCATCGAGTCTCACTGAGCAGACGCGAACGACGCACCGCTCGATGATCCATCGCGCTCTCGGTCTGGCCCAGTGCAGCGCTCGACTACACGCGCTCGACCTCGATGGGGATCCCGGTCATGAACGCCTGGCCGCTGATCGGTTCGAAGCTGCCCGGTCCACTCGGCAAGAGCCGATTCGCATTGGCTCCGGGCTCCTCACTCGCAAAGGTGAGCGCCGGCGTGCGCGCGTTGCCGCCGCCATGCGGCAGCGCCGCGGCGCCCCGCACGAGCCCCGGGTCGAACGCCAGCTCGACCTCGATCTCACCCCACGCGTTCGATACCCGCACCCGATCGCCCACCTCGAGCCCGCGACCCGCGGCATCTTCCGGGTGCATCCAGAGGCGCGGCTCGCGATGCCGGCGACCGCGCACCTTCGGCAGGTTCTGATACCAGCTGTTGTGCATCGACGGCTCGCGCTTCGTGATCAGCTTGAGCTGTCCCTCGGTCTCGCGGGCCAGCTCGTCGAAGATCGCGCCGGCGCGTTCGATCGCGCCCTCGGTCTCGAAGAGCGCCGGGTAGCAGTCGACGCGCCCGTCCTCGGTCTGCACGACATCGTCGTAGAACCGACCGGGCTCGCGCCCCGGCAGCACCGCTGTCGCGCTCGGGGCCTCGGCGATCGCGTCGGTCGTGAGCCCGGTGCCGCGCAACATATGGTCGAGGCGCGAGAAGAGCGCGGGGCGCTCGCCTCGATCGAGCGCGCTCTTCAGGCCGAGCGCCTGCTCGAGGCGGCCGAAGATCCACCACTCGGGCCGGCGCTCGCCCCGCGGCTCGACGACGGGCCGGGTCACCTGCACGAACGGCTGGTGCTGCAGCCCGAGACCGCAGAGGTTCAGGTCGTCGCGCTCGAAGCCGTCGGTCGCAGGCAGGACATAGTCGGCCAGCTGGCCGGTCGCGTTGCGGTAGAGATCAATGGTGACGAGCAGATCGAGCCGTTCGAAGGCGGCACGCATACGCTCCTCACCCCCGACGGTCAGCAGCGGATTGCCGGCCACCACGAACAGGGCTCGCATCGGGTTGTCGTCGGTCTGCACCGCGTCGGCGATCAGGTTGCCCGGCAGCGAGCCGCGGATCCGTCGGATCCGCCCCCACGGCGACTCGAAGAAGTGGCGTTCGGGCTCGGTTCGGCCGCTTCGCGGCGCACCGGCGTAGAAGCCTTCGCCGTAGACGTTGCCGCCGCGGCGATCGAGATTGCCGGTTACGAAGACGAGCATCTGCACCAGCCAGTAGGCGAGCGTCCCCTGTCGGCCCATGTTGAGCCCGGTCGACATCGTCGCCGAGGCGCTCGGTGCATCGGCAAACTCGAACGCCAACTCGCGAATGCGGTCGGCGCCGAGGCCGACGACGTCGGCGACGCGTTCGGGCGGATACATCGCCGCGAAGTCGAGCAACGCATCGACGCGAGCGCCGTGCGCTTCGACGACGGCGCGATCGATGCGCCCCGAGGCGGCGATCGCGTGGATCATGGCGGCGAGCAAGTACACGTCGCTGTCGGGCCGCACCAGCACGACCTCACCCGTGCCCGGCGCGCTTTCGATCTCGCGGGCATTCACGAAGCGCACCACGCCGCCCCGGGCGCCGATCTCACGCAGCTTGCGCATCGGGTCGGCGATCGAGACGAAGCTCATCCGCGAGACGCGCGGGTTCGAGCCGAGAACGAGCAGGTGATCCGTGTGATCGAAGTCGGGGATCGGATGACAGGTCGACGTGCCGTAGACGGCCTCGCTGCCGGCGAACTTGTTCGCGCAGTCCTGCGTGCCCGAGCTGAAGTTCCAGCGCACGCCGAGCTGACCGAGGAACGAGCCCAGCGCCGGACCCGCGAGCGCATTGAACGCTGTCGGGTTGCCGACGTACGAGCCGACCGCACCCGGCCCATGCTCGTCGAGGATTTTGCGCAGCCGCCCCGCGATCCCCTCGATCGCCTCGTCCCAGCTGATGCGCTCGAAGGTGCCGTCTTCGCGTCGTCGCTCGGGGTAGTCGCAGCGATCGGGATCGCGGTGCAGCTCGAGCCCGGCGAGGCCCTTGTTGCAGGCGAAACCCGCGGTGACGGGGTGATCGGCGTCGGGACGCAGGCCGACCAGCGCACCGTCTTCGACGGTCGCCACGAGGCCGCAGCTCGGCTCACAGACTCTGCAGAAGGTGGGAATCTCAGGCATCGCGAGAGCGTACCCTGCCTCGGCCGGCAGGCCCGCCCCCGCTAGCGGCCGCCGTCGGCGAGGCGGCGCAGGCCCTTCATTCGATCCTCGAGATCCGACGAGAGGCCGCGGCCGAGCAGCGCCCGCTTGAACCCGTTCAGGTCGTCGTCGAAGACGATGCGGTCGACGAGCAGCATGTAGCGACCGGGCACGCCGAGCGCCTTGTCGCCCTCGATCACGGCGCCCATCTGGATGCGGGCGGCCACGTAGTGGTTCGCGTACAGGGTCTTCGACGCGAAGAGCAGGTCGAGGTTCGCATCCTCGGGCTCGACGTCGACCACCAGCTGATCGATCGTCAGCGTCGGACGTCGCCCGAAGTCGCGCACCGACCAGTCGAGCGCGGCGGCGGTGCCCGAGCGCTCCCCTTTCGGATACGTGCTCAGCGACGAGACGAACTTCGGCGCCACGCGTTCGAACGCCACGAACTGCGTGAGCAGATCTTCGAAGGTCTTGGCGAGGGCGACCGGCTGCTTCTTGTCGTCGTAGACGATGAGCGCCGCGTCGCCCTGCTCTCGGTACGCATTCACGTAGCTGACCGCTTCACGGCGGAACAGATCGGTCACCGTCTTCTTGGCGCCCGGCGCCTTCCAGTCGATCGACTCGATGCGCTCGATCCCAGCCTCGCCGAGCTTGAACTTGCAGTCGCCGACGTGGCACTCGGCGAGCACCTCGAAGTCGGAATCGGAGAAGGTCAGTCGGTCGACGTCGCTCGCCTTCGCCGGATCGGAGAAGAACCCGGCCGCCTGGGTGTCGCCGAGCACGGCGACGTCCCGCTTCGCCAGCGCCCGCACGAGGGCATCACCCGTGCTCTGGATGCGGATGAGACCCGCGAAACCGGCCTCGCGCGACGCATTGGGCACGTCGATCTCGCGCACGAGCACCGAATCGCCGATCGACTCGATCTTCTTGATCGAGAAGCCACCGACGTCGACGAGGTGGTCGCGAATCGAGGGCTCGTCGGTCAGAGCGACCGATGGGGCCAGCATCCCCAAAACGAATCCGATGATTGCAATCGAGCGCCCATGCCCGATCCTCGCGCGCCAAGAAGACTCTGTTCTCACCCGACAAGCCCCTTGCTGAAGTCGATGACATCGACAGGCGTCACTGTAGGTCGCCGTTGCGAGGAAGAGAGGCCGCGAGTTCACGCATATCCCAGCCAGATCGCGGAGACCTCGAGCAGCGACCCGACCCCTCGCCCCCCTACCCCTCGGCGTACAGCGACTCGATCTCGGCCGCATACTTTTCGGCGATGGGCTTGCGCTTGAGCTTCGACGTGGGGGTCAGCTCGTCGCCACCGGGCACCCAGTCGGTCGGCAGGATGACGAACTTCTTGATCTGTTCGACCCGCGCCATCCGGGCGTTCGCGGCCTCGACGGCCTGCTCGATCAGCGCATGCACATCGGCGTGGCCAGCGAGCGCTGCCGCCGACGCGTCGGCGAGGCCGTGCTGCTTCGCGTAGGCCGCCGCGTTGTCGGGGTCGAGCACCAGCAGGGCCACGTTGTACTTGCGGCCGTCGCCGATGGTCACGGCCTGCCCGATCAGGGGGCTCGCCGCCTTCAGCTTCTGCTCGATGTTCGCGGGCGACATGTTCTTGCCCGCCGCGTTGATGATGAGCTCCTTCTTGCGATCGACGATCTTGACGTAGCCGTCCGCGTCGATCTCGGCGATATCGCCCGTGGCGAGCCAGCCGTCGGCGTCGATGGTCTCGGCGGTCTTCTCGGGCTGGTTGCGGTAGCCCCGCATGACGATCGGTCCGCGGCAGAGCAGCTCGCCGTCGTCGGCCAGCTTGACCTCGGTGCCCGGCACGACCACGCCCACGGTGCCGATGCGCAGGTCGTCACTCGGGTTGATCGTCGCGACGCCCGTCAGCTCCGACATGCCCCAGACCTCCTGCACTCGGATCCCGAAGGCGAGGAAGTACTCGAGCACCTCGGTCGGCACCGGGGCCGCACCGCACACTGCCGAGTTGACCTGATCCATGCCGATCTTCTCGAGCGTGGCCTGGCGGGTGGCGTCATCGAGCGCCCCGGGATCGGCCACCCCGGCCGCCTGCAGCCCGGCCATCAGCTTCTCCCAGATGCGCGGCACACCGCCGAAAAAGGTGGGTCGCACGTCGATGGTCGCGCCGAGGATGCCCGCCGGATTGTCGAGATACGTGACCTCGACACCGAAACCGATGCTGGCGTAGAGCGACAAGAGTCGATCGGCCACGTGCGCCGAGGGCAGATACGAGATCGCGCGATCGTCCGGCGTGATCGAGAGAAAGCCGATGATGGCCTGCAGCTCGGCGATGATGTTGCCGTGCGTGAGCTCGACGCCCTTGGGCGGCCCCGTCGTCCCCGACGTGTAGATGAGGGTCGCGACGTCATCGGGCGTGACCGCGCGCCAAGCGGCTTCGAAGTCGAAGCTCGGGTCTCCGCCCGCCTCGAGCCCTTCGATCGAGAGGGTGCCGTCGGGCTCGCCGTCGATGCAGACGACATGCTCGAGGCCGGTCTCGCCCCGCGCCTCGAGGATCCTCGGCACGAACTGCTCTTCGCACACGACGACCCGGTTCTCGGCGTTGCCGAAGAGGTACGCGATCTGCTCGGGCGCCGACGTGTTGTAGATCGAGAACGGCGTGGCGCCGAGATGCAGCGCCGCCGTGTCGACGAGGCTGAACTCGGGGCGGTTCGTCATCATGAGCCCAACGGTGTCGCCGCGCGAGACGCCCAGCGCCGCGAGCCCGCGTGCGATGCGCTCGACGCGCTGCCGATAGCCCGACCAGTCGATCGACGTGCCTCCGCCCGGTGTGCGCACGGCCGTGGCGTCGGGACGCGCCTGGGCGGTGTTCTGGAACGCTTCGCAGAGGGTCGTGGCATTCAGGGCGGGGCTCATGGGCTTCTCCTCGATGCGGCCCGGGTCGCGGGGCGAGGTGGTCGTGCGCGGCCGCGGGGCTGGCTTCGATGACGCCCGACGTTAGCTCCGATGGCGAAGGGCATCCCGAAGCTATGCGGCGCTCCACACGGCCTCGTGCGCGTGGCCGTACGCGGTCGGCGGGTCATGCCTAGGACCAGTCAGAATCACGAGCGGCGGCCTGTTTGCGGATGGCGGTCGCGCCGGGCTCGAGAACCCCGCCCCACGGATCGTGAGTCGGCTGCCGTTCGGGTACATCGCGACCGCGATCATGTCCCACATCCGTTCGACCACGCCCACACGCAGACCGGTGACCTCACCATCGATCACGAGCTCGGCCCGAACCTTGGCGAGATGCGCAACGACCTCTTCGGCTTAGATGGCAAACGCCTGCTGGCCGGTGAGATCCGTTTTCCAGTCCGGCTCGAGCAGGACCTCGAGGAAGGCGCGGCGATTGCGGTCGCGAGCCAAGGCGACGCGCTCCCGGTCGGTGCGCCCGAATTCGCCGTCGCCCGCGACGCTGAGCAGTGGGCCGTCCACGAGCACCCGATGACAGGAACGCAAGAGCAGCTTGGGCAGTACGTCGGCCAGGAAGAGCCGCCCGACCTCCCTGGGCGACGGGTCGACCACCCGACCATCCAAATCCGTCGCCTGCTCGCGGCACGCTCTCAGACTCACCATCACGAGGACGAACGAAAACGCCCCGACCACCGCTGAGGGTGGCCGGGGCATTGATCGTGCCCGCAGCCAAGTTGGCTTCTTCGCTGCGACATATGTGGGTGGTGAGCGCGCAGGGAATCGAACCCTGAACCTAGAGATTAAGAGTCTCTTGCTCTGCCAATTGAGCTACGCGCCCGGGCGCACTTTAGCCACATGGCGTTTCGAATCAAGGGTTTGCGGGGCGAAGCGGGGAGGTGTGCAGGGATGCGCGGCGCCGCTGCAGCGGGCGTCCCGATTCGACCGCGTCGGTGCGCGCCCTACCCCTACGAGCGGCCCCAGCCGCCCCCACCGGGCGTCGCGACGCGCAGGCGATCGCCCGCCCGAAGCTCGACGGAACACCGGCCGGGCAGCACCTCGGTCGTGCCGTCGGCGCGCACGACGGCGTTCTCGCCCACCGAGCCCGCACCACCGCCGTTGCCGCCCCAGGGCGCCACCGCGCGACGCTCCGTCAGCAACGTCACGGTCACCGGCGCCAGAAATCGAACCTCGCGCACGAGGCCATCCCCACCCCGCCACTCGCCGTCGCCGCCACTGCCGGGCCGCAGCGCGAAGCGTTCGAGCAGCACCGGGTAGCGCGTCTCGAGCACCTCGGCGTCGGTGATGCGGGTGTTGGTCATGTGCGTGTGCACGCCGCTTGCGCCGTTGCGGCCGGGCCCCGCGCCCGCGCCACCGCCGATCGTCTCGTAGTAGCCGAAGCGCGCGTCGCCGAACGTCACGTTGTTCATCGTGCCCTGGCTCGCCGCCGCGACCCCGAGCGCGCCGAGCAGCACGTCGACGACGCGCTGGCTCGTCTCGACGTTGCCCCCGACGACCGCGGCACCGGGCGGCGGTGCCAGCAGCGAGGGCTGCGGGATCTCGAGCGTCACCGGCTCGAGGCAGCCGCCGTTGAGCGGCAGCCGCGCGTCGACGAGCGAGCGCAACACGTAGATCAGCGCCGCGCTCACCACCGCCGACGGCGCGTTCAGGTTGCCCGGGTGCGGTGCGCCCGTGCCGGTGAAGTCGACCTCCATGCGGTCGCCATCGATCCGCAACGTCACACAGACCGGCGTGCCGTCGTCGAGCCGATCTTCGAAGCGGTGCTCGCCGTCGTCGAAGCGCGCGATCTCGGCGCTGACCTTGGCCGCGGCGGTCTGCTGCAGCTGGTGCATGGTCGTGCGCACCAGGCCGAGCCCCTCGCGCGCCGCGAAGGCCTGCAGCAGCTGCTCGCCCTTGCGGTTGGCGGCGACCATGGCCGCGAGGTCGGCGACGTTGTCGTCGGGACGCCGCGACGGATAGGGCCCCGCGGCGAGCCGCGCGCGCACGCCGGCCTCGTCGAAGCGGCCCGCCTCGACGAGCTTGAACGGCTCGAGCACGATGCCCTCTTCTTCGAGGGTCGTGCTGTCGGGGGGCATCGAGCCGGGCGTGCGTCCGCCGATCTCGGCGTGGTGCCCGCGGCTCGCAACGAAGAACGCGGGCGCGGCATCGCCGCTCGCGAACACGGGCGTCACCACGGTCACGTCGGGCAGATGCGAGCCGCCACAGCCGGGGTCGTTCGTCACCACCACATCGCCCGGCGAGAGCGCCTCGAAGCGCGCGCGCACCGCCCGCACCGTCTCGGCCATCGCGCCGAGATGCACGGGGATGTGCGGCGCGTTCGCGACGAGGCCGCCCTCGTCGTCGAACACCGCACACGAATAGTCGAGCCGGTCCTTGATGTTGGTCGAGACCGACGTGTTGCGAAGCACCGCGCCCATCTGTTCGGCCATGCTCTTGAAGCGTGCGCCGAACACCTCGAGGCGAACCGGGTCGGCTTCGTCTGAATCGTGCCCGTCGTCGACCGCCGCGCGCCGCGCTGCCCCCCCATCGCGCAAGGTGAGAAGCCCGCCCGCGTCCACCCGCAGCTGCCAGCCGGGGTCGACGACCACGGTGCCCGTCGCTTCGAGCAGCACCGCCGGCCCGGCGAGCTCGGTGCCCGGCCCGAGCGATTCGCGCAGATGGATCGGCGCTTCGACCCGACCGACGTCTGGGAACCAGACCGCGTCGGTGCGCAGCGGCGCGGGGGCTTCGCGGGTCTCGTGCTCTGCCGTCTCGTCCGTCTCGGCCGAGCGGACCTGCGCCGCTTCAGCGCCCACGACCCGCACGCGGGCCGTCACGATCTCGAGCGCGCGGTCGGGTCGGTCGTAGCCGAAGCGCGCGCGGTGCTCGGCTTCGAACGCGTCGGCGAGCGCGCCCGCCCCCGCCGCGGGCTCGCGCACGGCGAGCGCGTGGTCGGTGCCCTGGTAACGCACGTCGAGCCAGCGCTCCACGCGCACATCGGCGCCTTCGAGACCATCTCGCGCGAGCGCGGCGCGGCCCGCCTCGGCGAGCTCGCCGAGCGCGGCGTCGACGGCCGGCGGCAGCGCCTCGGCGTCGCGCGCGAGCTCGGCCGCCGCCGCGTCGCGCTGGCCGTCCCACGTGATCGGCGCCGTCCCGATCCCCCAGGCCGAGAGCAGCCCGGCCAGCGGATGCAGCAGCACGGTCTGCATGCCGAGCTGCCGCGCGATCGCGCAGACGTGCTGCCCGCCCGCGCCGCCGAAGCCGACCAGCGCGAGGCCGCGTGGATCGATGCCACGCGCCACCGACACCTCGACGATCGCCTCGGCCATGCTGGCGTTGGCGATCTCGATGAAGCCCGAGGCCACGTCATCGAGGCTGCGCTCGAAGCCGGCCGCCGCGAGCTCGGCCTGCACCCGCTCGAGCGCGGCGCGCACGGGCCCGACATCGACCTCGAACGGGAACCGGTCGGCCTGCACGCGACCGAGCCACAGGTTCACGTCGGTCACGGCCAGCTCGCGGGCGAGCGGTGCGCCTGCGTCGTCGGTCCGCCCGTAGCAGATCGGCCCGGGCCGCGAGCCGGCGCTCTCGGGCCCGACCGTCTGGCGGAACCCGTCGAACCGACACAGCGATCCGCCGCCAGCGGCCACGGTGTGGATGCGCAGCATCGGCGCGCGCACCCGCATGCCGGCCACGAGCGTCTCGAACGCGCGGTCGATCTCACCGCCGGCCACGAGCGAGACATCGGTCGAGGTGCCGCCCATGTCGAAGCCGATGGCGCCTTCGACACCCGCGCGCTCGGCCACCGCCGCCGTCGCGACGACCCCGCCGGCCGGCCCCGAGAGCAGCGCCCCGGGCCCGCGAAATCGCGACGCATCGGTCAGCCCCCCCGAGCTCTGCATGAAGCGCAGCGTCGAGCCCGGCAGCGCCCGTTCGAGCTCGGCGGTGTGCGCCGCGAGCAGCGGCGTCAGGTAGGCGTCGGCGCAGACGGTCTCGCCGCGCGCGAGCAGGCCGATCTCGCGCGCGATCTCGTGCGAGCACACGACGTCGTCGAAGCCCGCCTGGCGGGCGAGCTTGGCGGCGCGCTCCTCGAGCTCGGGGTACGCGTGCGCGTGAATGAAGAGCACCGCCACCGACGCGAGCCCATCGCGCTTCGCGGCGGCGAGGTCGGCCGCCAGCGTCGCCTCGTCGAGCGCGCCTTCGACGACCCCGTCGGCCCGCTGGCGCACCCCACACTCGATGACCCGCTCGGCCAGCGGCGGCGGCCTGCGAATGTCGAGGTCGAAGAGATCGGGCCGCTCCTGGGTGCCGATCGTCAGCACGTCGCCGAGCCCCGCGTTCGTCACGAGCAGCGTGCGACGCCCGCCGCGCTCGAGCAGCGCGTTGGTCGCGACGGTGGTGCCGAGCTTCACGTCGCAGGCGGGCAGCGGCGCGCCGGCGGCCACGACGCCCGCGGCCCCGAGCACCTGGCGGATCGCGACCAGCGGCGCGGTGTCGCTCGAGAGCACCTTCGCGATGTGCTGCTCGCCCGAGGGCGAGGTCGCGATGCAGTCGGTGAACGTGCCTCCGCGATCGATCCAGAACGACCAGCGGCTCATCCGCGAGGGCCCGTCAGCGCGCATGCGATGCGCGAGCGAAAACCGCTGCAGAACGAGCACTTGTCACACATCCCGAGAACCATTCTCCCATTCTGACGGACCTCGGCGAATGACGCTCGCGTCGCCCCGTCAAGCGCCAATGCGCTGTGCCCAGTCGAGCAAACTCGCCTACGTTCGCGCCGCCCCCGCGCCGCGCCGGAACCCCGACGCCGAAGGATCCATGCCCACTTCGATCGCTGACTGCTTCGCCGAGCCCCTGCTCGACCTCGGCGCCGACGCGTCGCCGCTCGCGGGTATCTTCGTGCCGCAGTCGCAGCACGGCGTCGCGAAGGTGGGGGTCACCGACCAGTTCCTCGCCCGCGCCGGCGACTACCACGCGCGCTACACGAACGTCGCCTACTTTCGCGCGCTGCTCGACACGGCCTTCGCCGAGGTCGGCGGTGCGACACGCGACCTGGTGCTCGACATCGGTTCGGGCTCGGGCAACTCGGTCTTCGGCTGCCTCGAACTGCTGCCCGAAGCGCATGTCGTCGCCGTCGACATCAGCCCCGACCTGCTTCAGATCCTACGCGACGCCGTCGAAGCCGACCCGGCGCTGCGCGGCCGCGTGACGCCCGTGTGCATGTCGGCGACGCACGACCCGTACGCCCCCGGCCGCTTCGGCCTGGCCGTGGGCGCCGCGATCCTGCACCACCTGCCCGACCCCAGGGCGGCGATCGGCGCCCTCGCCCACGCGCTCGAGCCCGGCGCGCGGGCGATCTTCTTCGAGCCCTTCGAGAACGGGAGCGCCGTGCTGCGCATCGCGTACACCGACCTGCTCGAGCGCGCCGAGCGCGAGCGGCGCGACTTCGACGCTCCGGGCATGCGCCTGCTCGAGGACATGCTGCGCGACTACGGCTTTCGCGCGGGCATCGATCCGAGCGCGCCGGGCTTTCTCGACATCGACGACAAGTGGCTCTTCACGCGCTCGATGTTCGAGGACTACGCGCAGGCGGCGGGGTTCAGCGGGCTCGAGATCACGCCGCTCCACGCGCTCGAGGCCCCCTTCTCGCACCAGACCGAAACCAATCTGCGGCTCGGTCGCGGACTCGAGCCCGATGCCCTGCCCGACTGGTGCTGGGATCGCCTCGGCTGGTACGACGAGATCTTCTCTCTCGCGTTGAAGCGCGATCTGCTCCTCGAGGGGCGGGTCGTGCTCACGCGCTGATGGTGCACAAAAAACTCTTCTGATTCGGGCCATTCGAGCCAACTTCGAGGCTCGACCCGAGATTGCTCAGCGCCGACCGAGTCGCCCGCGCGTGAGCGTGGCCACGGCCGCCTTCATCGGGTCGTCGCCGAGCAGCATCGCCCCTGCGATCGCGGCGAGACCGTAGAGCAACCCAGCGCTCAGCAGGCGTCCCCAAGCGGCGCCGAGCATCGGCAGGTCGAAGGCAGGGAGCGCCAGCGAGAGCGCACCGGCGACGCCGGCGATCGCGAGCGAACGCGCGAGCGTGGCGATTAGCGGCGCGACCGCGGGGCCGCCGAAGCGCAGCCGCGCCCAGCCGAGCGTGGCCACCGCGTTCACCGTCATCGCGATCGCACCGGCGCCCGCGATGCCCGGCGCGCCGAAGCGGTCACCGAGATGCAGATAGAGCGGGATCGACGCCACCAGCAGCGCGCTGTTCAGGATCATCGGTCGCCAGTTGTCGCTGCGTGCAAAGAAGGCCCGCACCCCGACCTGCTGCGCGATCCAGGCCGGCACGGCGCACGCGCCAACCCGCAGGATCGCCGACACGTCGACGACATCCTGCGCCGTGAAACGTCCTCTGAAATAGAGGACTTCGACGATCTCCCTGGCAAAGAGGGCGAGCCCTACGGCGGCGAGCATCGAGAGCGCGAGCGTGACGCGCAGGGTGCGTGAGAGCGAATCGTCGAGGGCCCGACCCTGGCCCTTCGCGTACAGGGCCGCGAGTGTCGGCAGCGCGGCGGCGGCCGCCGCCTGACCGATCACCGCGACCGGCGCCATCATCAGCTGCCGCGCGTAGCCGAGCGCACCCACCGTGCCCTCGGCGAGGCGCGCGCCGAACCAGCGACCGAGCCACTCGTCGACCGTCGAGAGCGAGACCCCGGCCATCAGCGGCAGCGCGAGCCAGAGGTAGCGCCGAAAGCGCGGATCGAGCGGACGCACCTCGACGCGAAGCGGCGCGATCCGGCGAAGCGCCCACAGCGGATACAGGAAGGGGCCGAGCGCGGCGCCCGCCAGCGCGCCCCAGGCGAAGCCTTCGACGGTGCCGGTGGCGAGTCCACCGACGATGATCCCGCCGTTGTAGACGAGCGGCGCGGCAGCCTGAGCCGCGAATCGGCCGTGCGCCATGAGCACGGCCCGCGCCACGCCGCCGGTGATGAAGAAGATCTGGGCCGGCAGCACGACGCGCGTGAGCGACGACGTGAGCGCCTGTACGTCGGGCTCGAAGCCCCCGAATTGCAGCGCCACCAGACGCGGCGTAGCGAACCAGAGCACCGCGGTGAGGACGATCGCAAGCGCACCGAGGGTCGAGATCACCACGTGATACAGCGCCGTCGCGGCCGCCTGCCCCTCCTCGGATCGGGCGCGCTGGTAGAGGGGTGTGAACGCGACGGCGAGGGCGCCGCCCGCGAGCAGATAGTTCAGCAGATCGGGGATCTGGAACGCCGCGCGGTACGCATCGGTCTGAGGACCGTTGCCGACCTCGGCCGCGAGCACCATCTCGCGCAGGAAGCCCATCACGCGCGAGAGCAGCACGCTCGCCGCCAGCAGCAGCGCGGCGGCGCCCACGCGTGCACCCGAGAGCGTGCCCTCGCCCTCGTCTTCCGCGTCCGGACGCGCGTCGTCGTCGTCGCTCACGGTTCCCCCCGGCCGGAGTATGCGGCAAGGCGCGTCGCTTCACCCTCGAAGGGCGAGGCGCAGAGCACCCGCCCGCCACCCCATGCGAACGGGCGCAGGCGACCCACCCAGGCCGCGGGCTCAATCGCGCGGATTCGGCTCGCGCCAGAGGTCGCCCGTCCAGGCTTCGACGACGAAGTCGTCGCCGTCGCGCCCCTTCGCCCAGGCATGGTCGAGGGGCACCTTGCCATAAGGCGTGTCGAGCACGTACTGCGGGATCGCGAAGCCGCTCGTGCGGCCGCGCATCTGCTTGAACAGCGCGAGGCCTTCTTCGATCGGTACGCGGAAGTGCGCGGTGCCCTCGAGCAGCTGCGCCTGATAGACGTAGTAGGGGCGCACGCGTGCGCGCACGAGCGACTCACAGAGGCTCTTCATCGTGTCGAGGTCGTCGTTCAACCCGCGCAGCAGCACCGACTGGTTGCCGACCGGGATGCCCACCCGCGTCAGGCGATCGCAGGCCGCGATGGCGGCCGGCGTGAGCTCCTTCGGGTGGTTGAAGTGCGTGTTGACCCAGACGGGGTGATGCCGCTCGAGCAGCGCGCACAGGTCATCGGTCACGCGATGCGGCAGCGTGACCGGCAGCCGCGTGCCGAGGCGGATGATCTCGACGTGCGAGATCGCCCGCAGCCGCTCGAGCAGCCAGCCGAGCCGGTCGTCGCCGAAGGTGAGCGGATCGCCGCCCGTCAGCAGCACGTCGCGGATCTCGGGCGTGCGCTCGATCCAGTCGAGCGCGGTCTCGAGCTCGCGCTTCTGCATCGTCCACTCGCTGTCGCCGACCATGCGCTTGCGCAGGCAGTAGCGGCAGTAGAGCGCGCACTCGTTGTTGACGCAGAACGCGATGCGATCGGGATACACGCGGATCACGTTCTTGACGGGCGAGTGGGCCACCTCGTCGAGCGGGTCGGCGAGCCCGGCGGCGTCACCGAGCTCGTCCATGCGGGGCACCACCTGCCGGCGCACCGGGCAGCTCGGGTCGGCGGGGTCCATGAGGGACGCGTAGTACGGTGTGATCACGAAGCGAAAGCGCGTGGCCAGCGCCTCGATGGCGCGGGCTTCGTCGTCGGTCGGATGGATCCATTCGGCCAGCGCCTCGGCGTCGCGAATGCGGTGCTGCATCTGCCAGCGCCAGCTCGTCCAGTCGTCGGGCGCGATGCCTTCGGGCGCGTCGCCGGCCGTCGCGGCGCGCGCACGGACGGGCTTCGATGCAGCGGTGGGAACGGCACTGGACACGAGCGGATCTCCGCGAGGCTGGAGTGGGTCGGTGAACGAGGTCGCCGGCTCAGGCGAGCGACGGCCTTCGCCCGCCGGGCCACCGGGCCGCGACGGCGCGGTCGAGCGCCGCCTGCAGCACGTCGCCCAGCAGCTCGCCGGTCGCCCTGCCCTCGAGCTCGGCGAGGATCGCGAAGGTACCGTCCGGCGCGAAGGTCGGCAGCGGATTGATCTCGAGGAAGACCGGACGCCCCCGTGCGTCGAGTTTGAAGTCGAGCCGCGCGAAGTCGAGCACCTCGAGGGTCTCGCAGATGCGCAGCGCGATCGCCTGCAGCTCGCGTTCGAGCGCCGGCGTGAGCTCGCCCGGCAGCGCGTAGTCGGCGGGCACCGCCGATTCGGCGCCGTCGCGGTCGGCTTCGTGCACCCCTTCGATCGCGTGCAGGCCGATCCCCGTCGCGGCATGGAGCGCGCGCTGCAGCACCGGCAGCGCGCGCCGCGGCGCGTGGCCGACCACGGTGACCGTGTACTCGGCGCCGGGCACGAACGCCTCGACCAGTGCCGGTTGCGCGTAGTCGCGCACGACCCGCGCCACCGCCGCCTCGAGCGCGGCGCGGTCGCCGACCTTCGACGCGGGCCCGATGCCCTTGGCGGTGCCCTCCCAGCGCGGCTTCACGAAGAGCGGGAAGTCGGCCGGCAGCGCCGCGTCGCGGGCCGCGGGTCCGTCTTCGAGCAACCCCCATGCGGGCACGCGGACACCCACCGCCTCGACCGTGCGGTGCGTCCACGCCTTGTCGAGCGTGAGCGACAGCGTCAGCGCATCGCTGCCGAGCAGCGGCACACCCGCCATCTCGAGCACCGTCGGGCCCCAGGCTTCGCGGTTGCGCGAGCCGAAGCCCTCGGCGATGCAGAGCGCCGCGTCGAGCCTCGGCAGCTCACCCCGACCCACGCGCTCCAGCAGTGCGTGCGGGGTGCCGAGCCGGGCGACCGTGTGCCCGCGCGACTCGAGCGCAGCGGCGAGTCCATCGATCGTGGCTTCGGGCTCGTACTCGACGTGCCAGTCGGCGGGGTCGCGGTCGGCTCGGTCGTAGCTGTCGAAGGTCTCGAACACGAGACCGACGGTGCGCGGTTCACTGGTCGACATCGCTCGGGACACTACCCTACGCGCCGAACGGACGACTTCGCATGGCACTCTCGGACGAGAAACGCATCTGGCTCGACGGTGGGCTCGCGCTCGCGTGGGCGAGCCTCATCTGGGTGCTCGGCAGCAGCGACTTCAGCGCGGCCGAGACGTCGCGCATCCTCGGCCCCTTGCTCGAGTGGCTGCTGCCCGACGCGTCGCCCGAAGAGAGGGCCGGATGGGTCGCGGCGATCCGCAAGCTCGCGCACCCGATCGAGTACGGCGTCTTTGCCGTGCTCGCGCTGCGCTACGTCGACGTGCGACAGCGGCTTCGGTACGGCCGAGCACCGGTGGTGCTGTCGTGCGTGACGGCGCTGGCCTTCTCGACGCTGCTCGCGGTCCTCGACGAACGCCGTCAGGCGACACTCGCCGACCGAACCGGGTCGGCCTTCGACGTCGGCCTCGATGTCGCGGGCGCGGCGATCGCGATCACGCTGGCGGTCACGTGCGCCACGATCGCCGGTGGACGCTGGCTCGGCATCCCCGGCTGGGGGGAGCCGGGCGAGGACACGTCTCCGCCTGCGTCCACGCCCCCGCGCACGCCCCCGCCGCCCGCGTGATACCCTGAGCGCCACTTCCCCACCGAGACCCGATGCACCCCTTCGCCGCCGCCGCGTCGTGGGCGGCCTCGCCTTCTCGGCCAGACGAAACAGGAGTGATGCGCCCATCATGTCCGACGCCCCCCCGACCTACGCGCAGGCCGTCGCCCAGCTGACCGGGCCCGGAGGCCCCTTCGAGATCGCGTCGAGCGACGTCGGCGGCCGCGCGATGCGAAACTGGAAGAACCGCGAACGCTCGATGCGCGAGAAGGTCGCGAACGCGGCGCAGCGGGGCGACGCCGAATTCATGATCCAGGGCGATCGGCGCATCTCGTATGGCGAGTTCGGCCGGCGGGTGTGGGGCACGGCGGACGTCCTCACGAAGCAGTTCGGCTTCGCGAAGGGCGATCGCCTCGCGGTGCTCTCGTACAACTGCCCCGAGTGGCTGATTGCGCTCTTCGGGGCCGTCAGCGCCGGCGGCGTGGGCGTCGGCCTGAATGGCTGGTGGACCGCCGAAGAGATCGAGTACGGCCTGCGCGACAGCGGCAGCAAGGTGCTCATCGTCGACGAACGCTTGTACCCGCGGGCCCAGCCCGTCCTCGAGAAGATCGAGACGCTCGAGGCGGTGATCTACATCGGCGCGAGCGCGCCGAAGGGCACGGTGCCGGTCGAGGACGTCATCGTCGAGCACCCGACGCCGCCCGACGTGCCGATCGACGAAGACGATCCATTCGTCATTCTCTACACGTCGGGCACGACGGGTCGACCGAAGGGCTGCATCACCACCCATCGCGGCACCATCGCCCAGGTGACCGGCATCCTCTTCGCCCAGGTCGCGGGCGCGCTGACGGGCGCGACGCAATCCCGGGCCCAGCAGGGCGAGGCGACCGGCAAGAAGCCGGCGCTCGTAAATCTCATGTCGTCGCCGCTCTTCCACGTCGGCGGCCTGCACTCGGGGTTCTGCGCCGGGATGACGGCCGGCGCCAGGCTCGTCTTCACCGAGGGCCGCTTCGAGCCCGAGCAGGTGATGCAGCTGATTCAGGCGGAGCAGGTCGTCAACTGGGGCGCGATCCCGACGATGCTCCACCGCGTCGTGCATCACGAGAAGGTCGGCGACTACGACCTGTCGAGCCTGCGCTCGGTCTCGTTCGGCGGCGCGCCGACGCCGCCCGAGACCATCGAGAAGGCGCGCGCCGTGCTGCCGATCGAGCCGAGCTTCACCAATGCCTACGGGCTCACCGAGACCCACGGCGTCGCCACGGTGAACGGCGGCAAGAACCTGCTCGACAAGATGAAGTCGGTGGGCCGGCCGATGCCGCTCATGGATCTCGTGATCCGAAACGAAGACGGCGCGCCGGTGCCCACCGGCGAGCTCGGCGAGATCACGTTCGCCGGCCCGCTGGTCACGCCCGGTTACTGGAACCGCCCCGAAGCCACGGCCGAGACCGTGCGCGACGGCTGGCTCTGGACGGGCGACGTCGGCTACGAGGACGAAGACGGCTTCTTCTTCGTCGCCGATCGCGCGAAGGACATGATCATCCGCGGGGGCGAGAACGTGTACTGCCAGGAGATCGAGGCCTGCCTCGCCGATCACGCGGCCGTCGACGAGGCCGCGATCATCGGCGACCCCTGTCCCGACCTCGGGGAGCGCGTGCACGCCGTCGTCGTGACGAAGCCCGGGGCCCGCGTGACCGACGCCGAGCTGCAGAGTCACGTCGGGGCACACCTGGCGCCGTTCAAGGTGCCCGAGCGATTCACCTACCGCACCGAGCCGCTCGCCCGAAACCCGGCGGGCAAGATCCTGAAGAACCTGCTGCGCGGCGAAGGGGCCGTGCCCTTCGCGCAGGAGGAGCTCGGCGCATGACCGAGCGCACGCGCGCGGCCACGGCGGGGGTCGCCTGCCCCCATGCTCCGGCCGAGCGAGGCCGCGACGCATGAACGCTGCGGTGCTCGCCTTCATCGTGATCGCGATCTACGGCCTCGGCTATCGCTACTACAGCCGCTTCCTCGCCGACTCGATCTTTCGGCTGCGCGACGACGAGCCGATGCCGTCGCGCGAGTTCGAAGACGGCGTCGACTACCTGCCGACCCGCAAGTCGGTGCTCTGGGGCCACCACTTCGCCTCGATCGCCGGGGCGGCCCCGATCGTCGGCCCGGCCATCGCCGTCATCTGGGGCTGGCTGCCCGCGCTGCTCTGGGTGTCGATCGGAACCCTGTTCATGGGCGCCGCCCACGACTTCTCTGCACTGGTCATCAGCGCCCGCCACCGCGGCCGCTCGATCGGCGAGGTGGCGGGCGAGGTCGTCGGGCCGCGCATCCGCACGCTCTTCCTCGTCACGATCTCGCTGCTCATCTGGGTCGTGCTCGCGGTGTTCGCCTACATCATCGGCACGCTCTTCAAGAGCAACCCGGGCTCGATCTTCCCGATCAACGTGCAGATCATCGTGGCGATGACACTCGGTTGGGGCGTGCACCGCAAGGGCTGGCCGCTGCTCTGGCCCTCGCTCGTGGGTTTTGGTCTGCTGCTCACGGCCATCGGCTTCGGCAACGACTTCGCCGAGGCGTTTCCGGCGATCCAGACCGTCTCGGTATCGACCTGGGTCTGGCTGCTGCTCGGGTACTCGTTCGTCGCCTCGGTGCTGCCGGTGTGGCTGCTGCTGCAGCCCCGCGACTATCTCAACAGCCATCAGCTGGTCACCGGGCTGTGCATCCTGACGGCGGGGCTCTTCGTGCTGCAGCCGACGATCGTGGCGCCGGCGTACAACCCCTCGCCCGAAGGTGCCCCGCCGATGATCCCGTTCCTGTTCGTCACGATCGCATGTGGCGCCATCAGCGGCTTCCACGGTCTCGTCTCGAGCGGTACGACCTCGAAGCAGCTCGCCTGCGCCACCGACGCCCGTCCGATCGGCTACGGCGCGATGCTCGCCGAGGGCGGCCTCGCCCTGCTCGCGACCCTCGCCGCGACGGCGGGCTTCTCGAGCATGGACCACTGGAGCTCGCACTACGCGAGCTGGGGCGCGGCCAATGGGCTCGCGGCCAAGCTCGGCGCCTTCGTCTCGGGCGGCGGTACGTTCGTCTCGGCGCTCGGCATTCCGCGCGCCGGCGCCGAGACGTTCATGGCCGTGATGGTGATCGCATTCGCTGCGACGTCGCTCGATACCGGCGCGCGGATCCAGCGCCTCGTGATCAGCGAGCTCGGCGAAGCCTACGGGATCAAGCAGCTCGACAATCGGTTCCTCGCCGGCGCGATCGGGATCGGCGCCGCGCTGCTGCTCGCGATCACGCAGGGCGGGGGCAAGGGCGGTCTTGCCCTCTGGCCGCTCTTCGGCACCACCAACCAGCTGGTGGCCGGCGTGACGCTGCTGATCGTCTCGATCTGGCTGCAGCGCCTGGGTCGACCGATCGTGTACACCATCGTCCCGATGCTCTTCGTCACGACGGCCACGGCGTTCGCGATGGTCGGCAACCTGATCAACTACTATGCCGACTTCGGGTCGCTGTGGTTGCTCGCCCTCTCGGGCACGCTGATCCTGGCGCTCGATGTCTGGATCACGCTCGAAGGGCTGAAGATGCTGGTCGCTGAGCGCAGTCAGCTGCGCGCGCGCACCACGAACGCATCGGCCTAAAGGGGGATCGAATGGCCCGGCCCACCCAGATCGCCCTCGCCGCCCTCGCCGGCTTCATCGCGATCCAGCTCGTTCCGTACGGCCGCGACCATGAGAATCCCGCGGTCGTCGCCGAGCCCGAGTGGAACGCGCCCGAGACGCGCGCGCTGTTCATGCGCGCCTGCGGCGACTGCCACAGCAACGAAACCGTGTGGCCCGCGTACGCGAACGTGGCTCCGGTCTCCTGGCTCATGCAGCACGACGTCGACGAGGCGCGATCGCACTTCAACGTCTCGCGATGGGGCCAGGGCAAGCAGGATGCCGACGAGGCCGCCGAGATGCTGCGCGAGGGCGAGATGCCCCCGATCCTCTATCTGCTCGCCCACCCCGAGGCCGACCTCGAGGGGGAGGAGCGGGCCGCGCTCCTGGCCGGACTGATCGCGACGTTCGGCGAAGAGACACACGGCGGCGATCACGACTGAGGGAGACCCACCCTGAGCTCACCGGCGCATCGCCACCTGCCCGAGGATCACCACGCGTTCAAGCTCGGCTGGCTGCGCGCCGCCGTCATGGGCGCGAACGACGGCATCATCTCGACGGCGAGTCTGCTGGTCGGCGTCGCCGCCGCGGGCGCGGGCATCGATGCCATTCTCACCGCCGGCATCGCGGCGGTCATCGCCGGGGCCATGTCGATGGCGGCGGGCGAGTACGTCTCGGTCTCGGCCCAGCGCGACTCGGTGAAGGCCGACCTCGACTGGGAGCGGGCCGAGCTCGATGCGCATCCCCATGCCGAGCTCGACGAGCTGGCAACGATCTATGAGCACCGGGGAGTGGACCCCGACGTCGCGCGCCTCGTCGCGCGACAGCTGATGGCACGCGATGCGCTCGACGCCCATGCACGCGACGAGATCGGACTCACCGAGGTGACGGCAGCCCGGCCCGTCGCCGCGGCGCTCGTATCGGCGCTGACCTTCAGCGTCGGCGGGCTCCTCCCGGTCCTCACGACCGTGGCGCTGCCGCCGACCTGGCTCATGCCTGGGGTCACGGGCGTTGCGCTCGGCATGCTCGTCGTGCTCGGCTTCGCTTCGGCCCGCACGGGCGGGGCCGCACCGGCACGCGCCACGGTGCGCGTCGTCTTCTGGGGCGCCCTCGCGATGGCCGTGACGGCTGCGATCGGTCGACTGGTCGGGCTGGCTCACCTCTGAGCGAGAGGCCGCCTCGATGGGCGATGGTTGGACGGGTCAGAGCGGCCCGACCTGCTCCGCGGCGACGCCCGGGTCGCGGGCCGTGAGCGCCCGCTCCATGCTCACCCGCAGCGCACTCGCATTCTCAGGCTCGGCCTCGGGGAGCAGCGCGCGGATGAAGCCGAGGTGGGTCACGATGATGATGCGCTCGCCGGGGTGCTCGGCTGCCATCAGCGCCATGCGATCGCGCGCCCGCTGCCGCAGCTCGGCCCGGGTCTCGCCGCTGCCCGGCCGGATGTGCGGATCGCCGGTCTCGAACTCGGCGAGCAGCTCGGGCTCGCGCGCATGGATCTCTTCGCGCGTGAGCCCCGACCAACGCCCGACGTCGAGCTCGCGAAAGGCGTCCTCGATCGTGATCGCGAGATCGAACCGCGCGCCGATCGGCTCTGCGGTCTGCAGCGCGCGGCGCAGATCGCTCGCGAAGAGCCGGTCGGCCCGCTCGCCGGCGAGCTCGGCCGCCAGCTTGAGCGCCTGTTCCTCGCCGAGCGCCGACAGCGGCGGATCGGCGTGACCCTGCCAGCGGCCGGCCGCGTTCCACTCGCTCTGGGCATGTCGAATGAGGATCAATTCGCCGCTGTGGTCGGACATCGGCGGCGCAGATTAGCTCGGCCCATCTCGATCAGCGATGCCGCCGATCGCGCCCGAGTGCGCCTCGACTCAGCGGTTCGTCCACCACCGCCACACGAAGGCGCCCGCACCGCCGACGGCGAGCGCGGCGCCGAGCGGCAGCACGTAGTGGCCCAGCAGGATGTGCCAGGCGCCCTGGGCCGGACACGTCATGTGTACGGCAATCGCCCCGAGCGCCGCCCCGCTGGTCGCGGCCGTGAGCGAGGTCATCACCGGCCGCCCGCGCCAGCCGCCGAGCGCCACGACGAGCAGCACCCCGGCCGGCAGGCCCCCGAGCAGGGCCGCGTTCAGCAGACAGTGCGCGCTCATGCTCGTCGAGAACGTGTCGGTCGTGTCGCCCACCCGCACGAGGAAGGTCGCAAGCATCGCGGCGACGCCCACGAGCGCGAGCCCCAGGGCCCCTTGCGCCATGCGCTCCCGGCCGGGCTCGCGTGACGCGAGGGCTGCGCCGGTCGCACCCGCGACGCTCGATACGAGGCCGACGAAGAAGCCATCGGCCACCACCTCGGCGAAGCTCGCGGCGTCGCGCATCCCGCCCATCATCCAGACGCTGACGCCCCACCACACGACGTAGATCGCCAGCACGCCGGCGGCCACGCGGCCGATCGGATAGATCCGCTCGACAGGCTCGGCGTCGTCGATGAGGGCATCGAGCAGGCGATCGGTCGCGTCGTGCTGTTCGGAACCCGGCGCACTCACGAGCCACCTCCCCCGCACATGCGATGCGCGGCCCCCTGAGCGCTCGTCGTGGGGCGTCTGTTCGCGTCGTGCGCGCTCATGAGCCTTCCCCCCCGAGCATGCGACGCAGCGCGCGGTAGCCCCGGTGAGCCCGCACCTTGAGCGCACCGGGCGACACCCCGGCCTCGAGCGCGGCCTCGGCCACGGAGAGCTCGCGCAGCTGGATCATCTCGACCGCCTGCCGCTGCTTGTCGGGCAGGCGCTCGAGCGCGGCCTGCAGACGCGGGTCGAGCCCTTCGCTCGTGCGCGACGACGGCGGCTCGGCGGGCACGTCGTCGATCCAGTCGACGCCGACCTCGCGCTCACCGCGCCGGCCGCTCTCGCGGAACGAGTCGATCATCGCGTTGCGCGCGATGGCCCGCATCCACGGCCCGAAGGAACGTTCGGGCCGGTATGTATGGCGGGCGCGGTGGATCGAGAGCAGGGTGTTCTGAACCACGTCTTCGGCGCTCTCCTGGTCGTACACCCGTGCGCGCACCATGCGTCGCAGGGCCGGCAGCAGCTCTTCGAGCAGCCGCCGGTAGGCGTCGCCGTCGCCGTCCTGGGCGGCGGCCATCCACGCGCTCCAGCGCGCGTCTTCGGCCTCACGCTCTGCACGTCGGGCATCCTCGCGGGCGTTCCCCTGGACCCCGTCGGCGACCTCGGCCATCACCATCCTCGTTCTACGCGGTTCGCCCTGCGAGGTTACGGCGGATTCGGCCCGTTGCGCACCCCACTCCGCATCGCACGTGTGCGGGCCGAGACGGCCTCGCGCCGCTCGCGACGCACCGGATTCAGGTCGAATGGCGTCGCCGACGTAACCGGATCGGCCGGCGGCCGTAGTGCTGGTCGATGAATGTGATGCACTCGACGCCCGACCTGCCCCGACTCGACGTGGTTCCCGAATCCGCCACGGCGCCGCGACGGCGCGACCGCCTCGTGCGTGCAAAGCCCCAACCGGCCCCGCGCCCGACCGCGTTCGACCCGTCGCGGCTCGACGAGACCCTCGCGTCGCTTCGCCCGCGCATGATCGCGGTCGCACGCCGTGTGGTGCGCAACCCCGATGCCGCTGAAGACGTCGTCCAGAGCGCGTTCGAGAAGGCCGTGCGCGGTGTGGCCACGTTCGATGGCCGCGCGCGCTTCTCGACCTGGCTTCACCGGATCGTCGTGAACGAGGGGCTGATGTGGCTGCGCAGCGAGGCGCGACGTCGTCGCCGCGTCGAGCTCGCTGCCGAGAGCGGCTTCGAGCCCGAGCGCCAGGCCGACCCCGACGCCGACCCTTCGCGCGCGCTCTTCGAAGGTGAACGCATCGGGCGACTGCGGGCGGGCATCGCCGCCCTGCCCGAACCCGAGCGCGACGTGCTCGAGCACTGTGCGCTCGCCGGCGAGAGCTACGACGCCTACGCCAGCCGCGCCGGCATCGGATCGGCGGCCGCCAAGAGCCGCGCGTTCCGCGCCCGGCAGCGTCTCAAGACCTGGCTGCGACACGACTGAGCACGGCAGTATCTCGAGACCTGGCTGCGAGAAGACTGGGCGACGCCCCGACAGCCGTCGCTGCGCCGGCATCGGCACGGCACCGAACGCGCGCGACCGGGACGCACACTGTCGAATCGCTCTGACACAAGCGGGGTCGCCATCCCACGTTCGAGCGGGGGGCCGGAGGCCCGTGTGCGGCGTCGCTGCTTCGATCATCTGCATGCCGAACTTTCCGTCGAGATCGGAAGGCTCGTGCCCCGCTATGCGCTGTGGATCAGCTTGCAGGAGGCCGGCTACGACCCCGACGCCCTGGCCGCCCACCAGCTGCGTCGGTATCTCGACGAGCGACTCGGCGCGTTCCTCCTGAGCGAAGACCTCGAGCTCACCCCGAAGCGCCTCGAGCGCCTGCGGCGGCGCCTGCGCCGCTTCGATCCGAACGTACCGACACCCTACGAGACGATGCAGCGCATCTTCGCGCCTCCGACCTGACGTCGACTCGGTCGCGGAGCCCCCCCATTCGAAGGGGCGCTGGCCCCAATCAGCCGCATCCCTCAAGAATCGGGCTGGGCCACCCGATCCGCCCGCCATGGACGAGCGCCCCCAGATCATCCTGATCGAGGGCTCCGACGGGGGGATCACCACCCTCGCGGAGCGGCTTCGCTCGTTCGACGTCGAGCCGGCCCGGGTCGCGAACATCGAGAGCGCCGAGGCGCTCGTCGCCGCGACCCGTCAGCCGTTCTGCGTCGTGATGATCCCGACCGACTTCCACCACGACAAGCTGAAGAAGGCCCTGAAGAAGCTCAGCAACGCCACGTCGCAGAGCGAGGTGATGCTCGTCTCGGTCGGTCGGCACCCGACACCCAGCCAGCGCAAGGAGCTCAAGTCGGCCGGGCTGAAGCTCGCACTCTGGGAGCCCTATGACGAAGGCACCCTGCGCTTTCAGCTGAACCGCGCGCTCGGCGGCGACCGCGACCATCACAAGCGGCGCACGCTGCGCGTACCGACGTATCTGCTGGCCCGGGTCTTCGTCGGCGGCCGCACGAAGGACGCCGTGGTGTACAGCCTGTCCGAAGGCGGCGCGTTCCTCGAGACCCAGCGCGCCAGCATGGAGGGCGCGCAGATCCAGCTCGAGCTGCGGCTGCCCGGCGCGGCGATCGAGACTTCGGGCCAGGTCCTCTTCTCGAACGTTCCGGGCAATCTGCAGCGCCCGAACCTTCCGCTCGGCATGGGTCTGCGCTTCGACGAGATGAACAGCGACGACACCAAGCGGCTGCGTGAGTTCATCACCAGCCGCTACGCCGAGCTGAACGTCTAGCGGCCGAGACGCCTAGCGACGAAACTCCACGTAGAACCGTACGCCGGGCCGGGGCTCGACCTGGTGCGGCACCTCGGGCTCGACGACGCCCTCGAAGCCCTGTCGCAGCACGTGTTCTTCGACCGAAGGCTCGAGGATGCGGTACACGAGCTCGCCCTCGAGCACATGGATCACGCCCCAGACGCCGGCCTTCGTCCGGTGCGAACGCAGCAGTCCGGCGGGCACCGTCGACGCCTCGAACTCGGGCGTGCGCTTGTAGCTCGAGACCCCATCCGGCAGGGCGCGCATCACCGCTCCTTTGGCGGGCGAGCCGCTTCGGGTCTCAGGCCCCGACCACCGCGGCCACCGCATTCGCCAGCTCGGCCAACGCTCGACCGCGATGCGAGATGGCGAGCCGCTTCGGGTCTCAGGCCCCGACCACCGCGGCCACCGCATTCGCCAGCTCGGCCAACGCTCGACCGCGATGCGAGATGCGGTTCTTCACGCCGCCGGGCAGCTCGGCCATCGAGACGGCGTGGCCGGTCGGCCGAAAGACGGGGTCGTAGCCGAAGCCACCGACCCCGGTCGGTGCATCGAGGATCTCGCCCTCGCAGACGCCGGTCGCCGTGTGCGTCTCGCCGCCCGGGATCGCCAGCGCGGCGATGCAGACGAAGCGAGCACCGCGAGGTGTACCCCCCCGCGCGGCCATCTCGGCGAGCAGATGGGCGACGCGCCCCGCGTCGTCGAGGCCCGGCCCGCCATACCGGGCGCTCAGTGGCCCGGGCGCGCCGTCCAGCACGTCGACCTCGAGCCCAGAGTCATCCGCGATGGCCGGGAGCCCGGCCTGGTCGGCCACCGCGCGCGCCTTGGCGATGGCGTTCGGCAGATACTCCGCGCCCTCCTCGGGCAGAACCACTTCGGGCACGTCGCGCAGCGTGCCGAGCGCACCGGCTTCGAGCCCGAGGATCTCGATGAACTCGCGCAGCTTGCCGGGGTTGCCGGTCGAGACGATGAGCCGCGGTGTCACGACGCGTCCGTGTTCGCCGGCTTGGGCATGGCATCGCCGAGCACATCGGCCTGCTTCGCCGTGAGCGTCGCGACCCCGTCGAGCGCGAGATCGGTCAGGGCGTCGAGCTCAGCTCGCGAGAACGTATGCCCCTCGCCGGTGCCCTGAATCTCGACGAGCCGACCGCTGCCCGTCGCGACGACGTTCATGTCGACCTGCGCACGCCCATCCTCTTCGTAGGGCAGATCGAGGCGCACCTCGTCGTCGATGATGCCGACCGAGATCGCGGCGACACTGTCGCGCAAGACCGGTCGTTCGACGTCACCGCGGGCGCGCAGGCGCGACACGGCAAGCGCGAGCGCGGTGAATGCCCCGGTGATCGAGGCCGTCCGCGTCCCACCGTCGGCCTGGAGCACGTCACAGTCGACCGTCAACGTGCGCTCGCCGAGCGCCGACAGATCGACCACCGCGCGCAGGCTACGACCGATCAGACGTTGAATCTCCATGGTGCGCCCAGACACCTTGCCCTTCGACGACTCGCGCTCGTTGCGCGTGTCGGTCGCGGCCGGCAGCATCGCGTACTCGGCCGTCACCCAGCCCTCGCCCCGGCCCTTCAGCCAGCGCGGGACCGAGGGCTCGTCGCTCACGCTGCAGAGCACGCGCGTGCGGCCCATTTCGCAGAGCACCGAGGCCAGCGGGTTGTCGATGAAGTCGGGGGTCAGCCCGAGCGGGCGCAGCTCATCGTGGGCTCGGCCGTCGCGGCGAGGGGTCGACATGAGATCTCCGATCGAACCGGCCCGAGCGGCCGGAGGGCGGAGACTACTGCGAATGACGAAGGGTGAGCCAGCCAAAGAAGCCAGCTTCGCGCGCGACCCGGTCCGAGGCCAGGCTCAGCGTGGAGCCGACCGCGCGTCCGAAGAAGACAGGAACAGCGACGACTCGTGATCGACGCCGCGGCGCGCGTCGGCGCGCTCGCCGAACTCTCCGATCGCCTCGACGATCGCGGCGGCGAGACGATCGCGATGATCGCGGCGGCCGAGCTTCTTCTCTTCTTCGGGATTCGAAATGAAGCCGACCTCGATGAGCGCAGCCGGCATCTGCACGCCCATCAGCACCACGAAGGGCGCCTGCTTCACGCCCCGCGACCGGGCGCCGTCGAGACCGGCCAGCTCGTGCTGCACGATCTTCGCGAACTCGCTCGACTCGCGAACGTGCTCGTTCGTGATCATGTCGCCCATGAGCTGCGTCAGCGGATCGTCGACGATCACGCGGCGTCCCGCCTCGCCAAACGCCTCGTTCTCACGCGCCGCCAACTCGGCGGCGTCTTCGTCGGTGGCGTCGAGCGAGACGAAGAACGTCTCGATGCCCGACGGCTTCGCATGCTTGGCCGAGTTGGCGTGAATCGAGACGAAGAGATCGGCCCGCGCGTCGTTGGCCCGGGACGTGCGCTCTTCGAGCGGAATGAAGGTGTCGTCCGTGCGAGTCAGCAACACCTCGACGCCGCGTGCCTCGAGCGCACGGGCGACGCGCTGCGAGACGTCGAGCACCACCTCTTTCTCGGTCAGCCCGCGCGCACCCCGGGCGCCGTCGTCCTCGCCCCCGTGGCCGGCGTCGATCACGACCCGATCGAAGCGATCGGGCCGATGCGGCTTCGCACCGAGATCATGAGAGAGAAAGAACGACGAGGTGAACGCGATCGCCGATACGAGCGCGATCGGTCGCCCCCATCCATTCGCCGCGCCGGCCGCACGAGGCCTCGCCGCGCGGACCCGTCGATCCACACCACGTCGGTTCACGGTACTCCCCCCATTCGGAAGGGTACCTCAGCCGGACCGGACGACGCGAATCGTCTTGCCTCCGGCGCGCCGCCGACTCATTGCTCGTTTCGAGAGAAGGCCTGGCCCAGGTCGGCCGGCCCGGCCGACCGGCGCGAGGCCAACGCGAGCACGACCAGCGTGAGGACATAGGGCAGCATCAGCGTCAGCTGATACGGGATCGCGGTCCCCATCGCCTGCAGTCGCGCCTGGGCCGCGACGGCCGCGCCGAAGAAGAGCGCGGCCCCGACTGCGCCGACCGGGCTCCAGCGCGCGAAGATCACGACCGTCAGTGCGATGAAGCCGCGGCCCGCGGTCATGCCCTCTGTGAACGTGTTGCTGAGCGACAGCGAGAGCGTCGCCCCGGCCACACCCATCACCGCCGTGCCGAACACGATGGCAGCGAGACGGGTGCCGATCACCGACACGCCTTCGGCGTCGGCCGACCGGGCGCTCTCCCCCACCGCCCGCAGCTGCAGGCCCGGGCGGGTGCGCGCCAGAAACCAGGCGATCGACGGCGCGAGCACGAAGGCGAGCCAGGCGTGGGGCCCCATCGAGAAGAGGGCCGACCCCACCCAGGGCAGCTGCGAGAGGCCGGGCAGCGACCAGGTCGGGAGCGTCTCACCCGTCGGGATCGCGCCCTGCCAGATCGCGCGCGCAGCGAGCCCGGTCGAGCCGAGCGCGAGCAGGTTGACGGCGGTGCCGACCACGATCTGATCCGCGCGCCGTACGAGCACGAAGAAGCCGAACACGAGCCCCACGGCGACGCCGGCGAAGGCGGCGGCGACCAGCCCCAGGCCGGGCGACGCCACACCGACACCGACCGCGAACCCGACGAAGGCGCCCACCAGCATCGTGCCCTCGACGCCGATGTGGATCACGCCAGAGCGCTCGATCACAAGCTCGCCGAGCGCCGCGAGCAGCAGCGGAATCGCGAGCCGAACACAGGCTTCGAGCAGCGCCTCCATCAGCCGGCGACCTCCGGCTGCACATCGTCGTCGCTCGACCCGGCCTCCGCCGTACGCCGAGCGAAAGGCCACGAGAGCGTCGCGAAGCCGATCGAGACGAGGATCACGACGCCCTTCACGACGTCGGTCGCCACCGCGGGCACGCCCGCTTCGCGCTGCATCGCGCCGCCCCCGGCTTCGAGCAGGCCGAAGAGCAGCGCCGACGGAATGACGGCCAGGGGATGCAGGCGCGCGAGCAGCGCCACTGCGATGGCGGTGTAGCCGTAGCCGGGTGAGAGCTTCTCGTAGAGCCGTCCCGTGACGCCCATGACCTCGAGCCCGCCGGCGAGACCGGCCAGACCGCCCGAGAGCGCGAGCGTCGCGACCAGCGTGCGACTGGGATCGATGCCCGCGAAGCGCGCAGCGCGGGGGCCGAAGCCGACCGCGCGCATGCGCAGGCCGAACGCCGTGCGAAAGAGCAGCAGCCAGCATCCGACCGCCAGCAGACCGGCGATGGGCAAGCCGAGGTGCAGCCGGCCCCAGCGCGGTAGCCGGGCGGCGGCCGCGAGCGCGTCGCTCTGGGGATAGGCGCCCGACGACTCCTGCAGCCAGCCGTGCACGGCGAGCGATACGAGCTGGATCGCCACGAAGTTGAGCAGGATCGTCGAGATCACCTCCGACACGCCCCGCCCGGCCTTGAGCGCGCCCGCGATCGAAGCCCAGAGCACGCCGCCGAGGACCGCCGCGAGCATGCCCGCCGGCACCAGGATCGGCGCGGGTGCACCCGGCAGGATGCGGGTCGCGACGGCCGTGGCGAGCAGCGCACCGAGATAGAACTGCCCCTCGGCGCCGATGTTCCACACGCCGCAGCGAAAGCACAGCGACACGGTGAGGCCGGTCAGAAGCAGCGGCGACGCCTTGAGCAGCGTCGACGTCCACGCCGCCGGCCCGCCGAGCCCACCCGAGAGCAGCGCCGCGAGCGCGCGGCCTGGTGAATAGCCGAGCATCGCGATCACGAGGCCCGCGAGGAGCAGCGCCACCCCGATGGACACGACCGCACGCAGCGCCTCTTCGAGCGCGCGTTCGGCGAAGGATCCCGACGCGCCGCCGCTCGGCAGGATCGAGCTCATCCGTGCTCGCTCCCGCGACCGAGCATGACGGCGCCGATCTCGGCCCGATCGGCCCCGCGTGCGACGGGCACCAGCTCGCCGCGCACGAGCACGAAGACGCGGTCGGCGAGCAGCAGCACCTCGTCGAGCTCGGTCGAGAGCAGCAGCACCGAGCCCCCGCGGTCGCGCAGCGCCAGCATCTGCTCATGGACGAACCGGGCCGAGCCGACATCGAGGCCCCGGGTGGGATTCACGGCGAGCAGGACATCGGGATCGTCCGACAGCTCGCGCGCCACCGCGAGCTTCTGGGCGTTGCCGCCCGAGAGCGTCGCGACGTCGGCCGACGCAACCGGCGGGCGAATCTCGAACGCATCGATGGCCGCCTCGGTGGCCGCGCGCGCCGCGCCGGCATCGACGAAGCCGTGCTCGAAGTAGACCGACGCCTCGCCCGTCGCCTTGAGGATCCAGTTCTCGGTCATCGAGAGCCCCGGCACGAGGCCCGCGCCCTCGCGATCCCCCGACAGGTGCGCGACGCCGTGTGACCGCAGGCTGTGTACGCCGGGCGCCACGACCGCACCCGCGACGCGCAGCGCGCCCGACGTCATCGGGCGCACGCCCACCAGCACCTCTTCGAGCTCGAGCTGTCCGTTGCCGTCGATGCCGGCGATGCCGACGAGCTCTCCGGCCTCAACCTCGAGATCGAGCCCGCGAAGCGCGCTCGCTGCGCGCACCCCATCGGCCGCGACGCCCTCGAGCGCGAACGACGCCGGTGTGTCGGCCGGGGGGGTCGGCCGGGGGCGCTTCTCGAGCGTGGGCATGCTGCGGCCCAGCATCAGCTCGCCGAGCGCATGTGCGTCGGCATCGCGGGTCGCGACGGTGCCGGTCACGCGGCCTCGCCGCAGCACGGTGACGCGATCGGCGAGCGCTTCGACCTCGTCGAGCTTGTGCGAAATGAAGATGAGGCTCTGGCCCTCGGCCCGTAGCTGCTCGAGCGCGGGAAACAGCTCGCGCGTCTCACTCGGCGTGAGCGCCGCGGTCGGCTCGTCGAGAACGAGGATGCGCGCACCTCGATCGAGCGCCCGCAGGATCTCGGCCCGCTGGCGTTGTCCCACCGAGAGGTCTTCGACGCGGGCACCCAGCGGCACCTCGAGGCCATGCCGCTCGGAGAGCGTGCGCAGTGCTTCGCTTGCGGCCGCGTGATCGAAGCGCAGGCCGCGACGACGATCCCCGAAGCAGAGGTTCTCTTCGACCGTCATCGCGGGCACGAGCGTGGAGTGCTGGTGCACCATCGCGATGCCGGCCTCGAGGGCAGCGACCGGCCCCCAGCGATCGAGCGTGCGGGGCGCGCCGTCGATCTCGATGCGGCCGGCGTCGGGCTGCACGAGCCCGACGAGCACGTTCATGAGCGTCGACTTGCCGGCACCGTTCTCGCCGAGCAGAGCGTGGATCTCGCCGGCAGCGACCTCGAGGCCGACCTGCTGCAGCACCGGCCGACCCGCGACGAAGGTCTTGTCGATGTCGACGAGCCGCAGGCGGGGGAAAGCGTCGGGCGGCGAGAGCGGCACGGGAGCGGACATGCGCCGAGCGGCCTCGCGGGTCAGAAGTCGCCGCGGGGCACGGTGAAGGCCCCCGACTCGATGGCGGCGCGCTTCTCGGCGACGAGCTGCTTCGCCTCGGGCCCGAGCCCCGGGAACAGCGCCTCGTTCGGCACGAAGTCCACCACGCGATCCTTCATGCCCAGTCGGATCGGCGCGGCCTCGAAGGCACCGTCCTGCACGCGCTTCGCGACGGTCACGAACGCGCCCGGCAGATCGAGCGTCGCCGACGCGACCACGACCTCGGGCGCCATGTCGTTCTGGTTCGCGTTGGTGCCGAAGACGTAGACGGGCGCCTCTTTCGTGGTGCGATCCTGCGCGGCCTGAAAGACCCCGCGGCCTGCTTCGTTCGCCTGGTGGATCAAGAAGTCGGCGCCCTCTTCGAGCAGCGCGAGCGCCGACTCACGGGCGGCCGCGGTGTCGTCGAAGTTGCCGATGAAGACTTCACGCACGGAGGCGTCGGGCTGCGACTCTTTCACACCCGCCTGGAAGGCGAGGAACGTGCTGCGGATCGAGGGGATGTCGATGCCGCCGATCATCCCGACGATCCCGCTGCGCGACGCGTGACCGGCGACCAGGCCGCACAGATACGTCGCCTGCTCGAGCTCGAACACCATCGGCACGACGTTCTCGCGCACGGTGTTGCCCGACGTGGTCACGAAGATCGTGTCGGGATACTCGGCCCCGACGGCGGCGGCCGCGTCCTGGTACTCGAAGCCATGGCCGAAGACGAGGTCGTAGCCCTGCGCTGCGTACGCGCGAAACGACTCTTCGAACTGCGCGGGCGTCTTCGTCTCTTCGTGCGAGATCTGCGCGCCGAGCTCGTCGCGAATGCGCTCGAGCCCGCGGTAGGCCCCGGCGTTCCAGCCACCATCGGCAATCGAGCCAGGGGTCAGCAGCGCGACGCGAAACGTGTCGGAGGCGCCCGGCGCATCGTCCGAGCCGCAGCCGCATAGGGCGATCGCGGCCAGAGCGGCACAGGCGAGACGGACGAACGAAGCGGGTGTCGGCACGCGGAGAAAGGCAGAGAGAGGCATTGCGCGCCGAGTATCGGAGCGGCGCCCCGCTGCGTCAACGCGCGGCCACCGGGCCGCCCCTGTCCAGATCGAGCGGGCGGTGCCGCTGCGGTCGATCTCGCGGCGCGAGGGGGGTGCGCTCAGCGGTTCTGGGCGAGCCGCTCCGCCGCATCGGCCACACCACCGGGGCGAACGGTGTACTCACGATCGTCGGTGAAGAGCTTGAGCGGCACCCAGCCGGGCATCGCCGACATGCGGGGCATACCGAGGGTCATCGCACCGGTCGGATCGATGACCCACGGATCGTCGGGGTCTTCGAACCAGAGCGTGACCATGTGGTGCTGGTTGTCGCTCTTTCGGTACACGATCGCGCGAAACACCTCGTCTTCGTCGAAGCCGAGGTCGCGCAGCCCGTGAAAGGTGAGCAGCTCGAGGCCGTCGCAGTCATCGCCGTTGCTGCGCAGCGTCTCCTCGAGGGTGGCCCAGTGATCGGTCGGCCCATCCTCGACGTAGTGTTCCGCGGCCTGTCCCTGAACCCAGGCGGCGAACGATCGAGCGAGCTCTCGCTTCTGTGCGGCGCGGAAGCCGAAGTACTTGCTGCGGAGCGTGCGTGCCTCGGGCACCAGATCCTCGGCGGGCGGGCCCGTCTCGAAGGGCTCGAGCGCCTGACCATCGGCGGCCACCGCCGGTCGCGGCGTCCCGTCATCCTGGCGCTCGCGATGCTGCCAGCCGGCGATCTTCGGGCTCCATGCATCGTCCGGCGCCGGCACCTGAAACCATGCCCAGCTCGCGGCACCCGCGTTCGGCGTGCTCGCGCAGCCATGGCCGACGACGAGCACGATCGCGAGGGCGAACGCGAGCAAGCCATCCCGAGATGTGAATGCGAAGCGACCCATCGATCTTCTGGATCGGCGTCGCAGCGCACCGAGTTGAGGCATCTCACACGCGCATGCGTCGCGCATCCCCGCGGCAGGTGAGGTGCATCACGCACTCAGCGTGCGGGCTGCACCGTCGCTCGATGAATCCGTCGGGGGCGCAGTCGCGCGCACCCGCGCGGCCCAAACGCGGGCAACGGGCGCGCATCCGCCCAGGGCCTTCGGCACCGGCCAGGGTCGTCGCGATGCCGAAACGACGACGCCCCCGCTCCGGATCGGAGCGGGGGCGTCGGTGACCGAGCGAGCGGTGCGCGATCAGCCGGGCAGCAGCACGTCGATCCGGTCGCACGACCCGACGAGACCGAACATCACGACGAAGAAGACAACCATCATCGGAAGCCCGCCGAGGACGTAGGCCCACGAGGCGGCATCGCCGTTCGGGGTCGGTCCGTTGTCGAGCTCTTCCTGGGTTCGCTCCGGAATGTCGTCGAGCGGCATGCTGGCTTCCTCGCTGCTTCGCACGTCGAACGCGTCGACGCGCGGAAATCGGGCTGAGAATGCCCCGCGGGACGGATAGATCCTCCTCGCCGGGCGCGCGCAGTGTAGCCGGGGGCCCCTGCCCCGCAAATCGGCCGGTCGTGCAGCGAACGGTTGCGAGGGGCGCGCCTCGCGCGGTCTAGCGGACGCCGTTCTGGCGCCAGGCCATCGGCACCTCGGCGAGGTCGGCCTCGACCACGAGGGCCCGGTGCTGGCGTTCGGCCTCTTCGAGCCCGGTCCGGGCTCGGCGCAGATCCTCGCGCAGCTTGATGCTGATCGGTCCCGCCTCGCTGCTCGCCTGCTGACCCGGCGGCGCGATCTGCCACTGCCCGCCGCCAGCCGTCCCGGCTTCGGACAGCGCGATCTCGGCCTCATCGAGCTTCTTTCGTGCCTCGAGCACGGCGAGCTCGCTCTCGGCGAAGCGGCGTCGCCAGTCGGCGGCGCCCCCTCCGCCGCGGCGCTCTTCCTTGAAGTCGAGGCTGTTCGGCAAGCGAAGAAGCTGGTCGAGCCCGACGTCGCTGGCGCCGGAGGGGGGCGGCGCGCCGCCACTCGGCGGCGGAGCGTCAGCGCCGGGCACGGGCGCCGATTCGGTCGATGGGGTGGCCGCGTCCGACTGCGGGGCCGGTTCGGCTTCGCCTTCGGCGGCTGCCTCCACCCGGTCGTCGCCGAGCGGAACCTGAGCGACGGCCACGCCGAGCGGTCCGCACGCGCACGCGCACACGAGGGCGGCGAAGCCGATCCAGCGCCGCGTTCCGGCGACACGCGAATCGTCCACCGCGATGCGCACGCCGCGAGGCGCTGCCCGTCGAAGTCTCACGCTGCTCGTCTCCCTCGCCGGGTCACACGCTCGCCCGGTCCGCCGTTGCGCCGCTCGAAGCGCTGCGTGCGCTCGCATCACGGGCGTCCCCCACCCGCTTCGCACCGCCGCCCGGCGGGCCAGCATAGCCCGTCGCCGCCCCAAGGCGGGCAACGCCTGCTCGCCGCGACGGTGGGTCGCGATCTTCACGACTGCACGAGTCGAAGACGCAAGATCCGCTACAGGCGGCCTCTCGGCGATCCGATAGGTCTCTCGTCATCCTCGCCCGCGCATCGCTCGCCGGGTCCTGAGGAGGGTAGATCGGCGATGGATCGCGACAAGCTGCACCGTCTGCTCCGGCTGGGTCTGGAGAAAGGCGCGTCCGATATCCACTTCCAGGTGGGATATCTCCCGCTGTATCGGTTCCACGGTGAACTGGTCGAGCTCAAGTACAAGGTCCTCACACCGGAGGACACCGAGCAGATCGTCCAGATGCTCATCGAGACCGATCCGCTCAAGCGGAGCCCCGAGCTCAACGAGCTCGACCTCGCCTACGAGCTGCCCGGCGAAGGCCGATTCCGAGTCAACATCTCGAGGCAGCGACGCAATCTGAACGTCGTGCTCCGCGTGATTCCGCCGACGATCAAGACCTTCGGCGACCTCAACCTGCCCGGCGTGCTCGCCGACATCTCGCGACTGCGCCGCGGCTTCGTGCTCGTGACCGGTGCGACCGGTATGGGCAAGTCGACCACGCTCGCGACGATGATCAACGAGATCAACCGCCAGCGGAAGTGCAAGATCGTCACGATCGAAGACCCGATCGAGTTCGTCTTCGAGCAGGAGAAGGCGATCATCACGCAGCGCGAGATCGGGATGGATACCGAGTCGTTCCCGAACGCCCTGCGCGCCGCGCTGCGCCAGGATCCCGACTGCATCATGGTCGGCGAGATGCGCGATCTCGAGACCGTCGACACGTCGCTCAAGGCGGCGGAGACCGGCCATCTCGTCTTCTCGACGATCCACACGGCCGACGTCGCCTCGACGATCGGGCGCCTCGTTTCGTTCTTCCCGACCGAAGAGCAGCTTCAGGTGCGCGCGCGCCTGGCGGACAACCTCAAGGCGATCATCTCGCTGCGTCTGCTCGTCAACAAGAAGCAGAACGGTCGCGTCCCCGCGATCGAGATCATGCGCTCGACCCGATCGATTCAAGAGTGCATCAAGGACCCCGCCCGCACACACGAGATGAGCGAGTTCATCGCGCGAGGCCGCGGCGATCGCATGCAGACGTTCGACCAGCATCTGCTCGACCTGCTGCGGGCGAACAAGATCTCGGTGGAGACGGCGCTCAACGCGGCTTCGAACCCGGCAGACTTCCAGACCAAGCTCGAGATGGAGGGCGACTTCGAAGACGCGCCCGAGGTCGAGAAGCCCGAGGCGCCCTTCGAGATCGAACCGGACGACCGGTTCTAGCCGGCGGATCGCGGAGCGGCGTTGCTCCATGGTTCGCGAATGAGTCAAACGGACCCGGCCCGAGAGGGCCCCGGCCGCAGAGAGCGGCCCGACCGAGGCAACCGTCGCGACGCGCGACCACGGCAGAAGCAGGAGGCACGAACGCGGCGATGGCCGGGCCCGAATCCCTCGAAAGGCTGAACGGTGCGCTTCGGGCCACCGCGTCTCGCGCGGCTGAGGTCGTGGGCGGCGGTGCGAGCCTGCTCTTTGCGTTCCTGCCGGGGGACGATCGCCAGATCGGTCTGCCTCGACTGCGCGCCGCGGCAGGCTTCGCGTCGCTCGACGACGCGCGCGGCTCAGCCGAAGCCCTCGCTTCTTCGATTCGAACCGCGCTGTCCGGTGAGCACACGACCCAGGCCGGTGCGCCTCCGCAGATGGGCCCCCGCGGCCAGGGGGGCGTACTGATGATCCCGCTCTCCGAGCGCGGGCACCCCCATGGCCTACTCGTCGTCGGGCTGCCCGCGTCGGCCGCCGAGCACGGGCAGGCCGCACTCGAAGACCTCGCCCGGTCGACCGCCATCCATCTCGATCACGCGCGCCTCCAGGAACGCGTCGAAGCCCTCGAGCAAGAGCTGTTCGATCAGTCGAATGTCGCCGACGAGAAGAACGACGAGCTCCTGAAGATGAGTGAGACGCTCTTCGCCCAGGACATCGAGCTGCTGCGCAACAACGAAGAGCTCGGTCGCGTCGAGAAGATGAAGAGCGACTTCATCGAGAAGATGTCGCGCGAGCTGCGGACGCCGCTCAACAGCATCATCGAAGCCATTATCGCGGTGCTCGCCGGCGAGAACGAGAACATCAGCGAGTCGGCCAAGACACAGCTGCGGGGTGCCCTCGATCAGGGCACGGCTTTTCAGCGCACGCTGCAGAACATCCTCGACCTGTGGAAGATCAAGCAGGGCGAGCTCGACCTCGAGGTGCAGGAGGTCAACTTCTCGGAAGTCATCGACGAGGCGATCTTCAGCGTGCAGGACGAGCTCGAGGGGCGACCGGTCACGATCCAGAAGCAGATCGAAGAGCCGTTCCCGAAGATCCGGACCGACCTCACCAAGGTCAACCAGATCCTCTTCCTCATGCTCGAGAACGCAGCCAAGTTCACGACGAAGGGATCGGTGACGATCCGCGGCGAGGTCGTCGACGGCGAACTCGTGTGCGAGATCGAAGATACGGGCATCGGCATCTGCCCCGACGATCAGCCCTACGTCTTCGACGAGTTCTACCAGGTCGACGACCGCGCATCGGCGCGCTACCGCGGCGCCGGCCTCGGCCTCACGCTGGTTCGCGACCTTTGTACGCTGATGGGCGGCGAGTGCTCGCTGCGCAGCGAGGCGGGTGAAGGCACGGTGGCCCGCTTTACGCTGCCGGTGCAGCCCCAGACGGCCTGACCGGATCACGCGAGACCCGAAACGTCGAAGGGGCGAGCCGCTCGGCGGCTCGCCCCTTCGACGTTTCGGGAGCGCTGCAACGCGCCCTGCCCTGTCGACGATCAGGCCTCGCTGGGCGGCGGCTCTTCGCTCGCGGCCGGCTCGGCGGTCGGCGCGGCCTCGGCGACGGGGGCCGTCTCGACGGGCGCTGCGGCGGCCTCGGCTGTGGGCTCGATGGGTGCCTCATCGTCGGGCGTGACGTGGCCGGCCGCGATCTCGCGGAGCGCCGTCACGACCTCCTTGTT
Source organism: Myxococcota bacterium (assembly GCA_965250285.1). Taxonomy (GTDB): domain Bacteria; phylum Myxococcota_A; class UBA9160; order UBA9160; family UBA4427; genus CAYYSY01. Next base: position 1,257,263 of record OZ252299.1, on the reverse strand, counting down.
GTCGTCGCCGTCGACGAGCGACTGGGCGCCGCGCTTCAGCTGCTTCGCGCGAATGGCGGTCATCTGCACCAGGTGAAAGCGGTTCGGCACCTTCTCGATGCAGTCTTCGATGGTGATTCGGGCCATGGCGGCGTTCCTCGGTTCGGAGTTTCGAAGGCACGGATCGGAGGTCGATCGCGTCGGCCGTCGCCGGACGCGTTGCGACGTGGATTCGTGAGTGAGTCGGTGTCGTCGATTTGCCCCGCGGGACAACCGGGGCGGAGATCGGGAATCTAGGCCAGCCGCCTGCAGCCGTCAAAACGCCCGCCCGCAGCGCGGGCGCGCACGAAGGGCGCCCAAAGAAGGAAACCCCGGCCGGCTTGCGCCGGCCGGGGCCCATAGGCTCCTGGCGAGGAGAGACCCCTCGCTTGCTCGAAGCAGCGAGCTACTTCTTGCGGCGGGCCTTCTTCCGCGACGCCTTCTTGCGCGACGCCTTCTTCTTGCCAGCCTTCTTCTTGGCCGCCTTCTTTCGGCGCTTGGCGGCCTTCTTCTTGCCGGCCTTCTTCTTGGAGGCCTTCTTGCGGGCCTTCTTCTTCGAGGCCTTCTTGCGGGCCTTCTTCTTGGAGGCCTTCTTCTTGGTCGCCTTCTTCTTGCGCGAAGCCTTCTTCTTGCCGGCCTTGCGCTTGGCGGCCTTCTTCTTCGTTGCCTTCTTCTTGCGAGCTGCCATGGGTGGGTCACCCCCCTTTCATACTCGTAGAGCCACGGTCCCCATCCCGCTCGCCCGACCGAACCGAGCTCGGTCGACCGATTGCGACGGAAAATGCCAAACCGTGTGCTGATCTCCTATCGGAGTGCGGCGTGGGTGACTTGAAACCAAACGACCATCAGTCGCCCGACGTTCTCATCACAATCCGCGGCCCTAGAGCGGTTGTTGCGAGTGACGCTAACACCGAATTTTCGCGGGCGTCAAGTCGATACCCCAAAAAAAACAAGTGGATAGACGTGTGAACTGCGGCCGACGAACCAGAATCGAGCGCAACGAGTGTGTTCCGCATCGTGTGTCGCGCAAAGGGTTTTGCTTGTTCGTTCAATGAGTTGCAAAGAAAACATGAAGCGCACATCGGCGTGCGCGCAGTCAACGCGTTCGAACGCCAACGCACACGAAAAGTACGAGTCGAAACACGTTCGAAAAGAAGAAGGAAGCACACCGAGCGCATTCGAAGCGCCACTGCGCGCGTTCGATTCGCATTCGCATCGATCAACGTGTGCGTGAAACAAAGGGCGGGCATCGACCGCACGATCACTCGAAGGGTTCACGACGCAGCGCGTTCATCGGTGTGGACGCGCAGGTACAGGTGCAGGTGCAGAGATGGCTGGGAGTCGGGGGGGGCGAAGGCGCCGAACCGTTGCGGCCGGGGATGCACTTCGCTGCGCATGGGCCGGTTGGGGCGTGCTCCCCTCGACCTTCGCCGCCTCAAACGACGAACGGACGGCTGCAGAGGCCCTGCGCAATGCGCAGTCGACCCCGCCGACCGTCCGTTCTCGACCTGCACGACACGACAGAGTCGGTCGGGCGGGTGCGTCGTGCGTTTCACGCGTCGCCACGTTCGACCCGGCTCGAGAGATGCGTGGCAACGCTCGGCTCTGGTCAGGGTGCATTCACACCCGAAACGCGGGCGACGACTACTTCTTGTGGCGCTGTCGCTTGAGAAGCTTGCGCTGCTTGTGCTTGCGCATCTTCTTTCGGCGCTTCTTGATCACGCTGCCCACGCGGGCTCCTTTCTCGCGCTCTGGCCCGACGTCGTCGTCGAACACCCGGCGCTTGGATCGAGTCGCGGCGAGTCCCATCACTCTTGCACATCGTGAACGCACCCCCGACCGACACCGAGGCTGTCTCAGCGCAGAAACACGCCGGGTGGGCAACCAAGTCGATCGGCAGACGGGGCGCGGGCACGTCCCTCGAGACGGCACCCGCTCAGGTCGCGATGCGCGCGACGGCCGCAGTGTAGGAATGGCCGCGGCGAAGTCAAGGAAGCCGCTTGGGACGCCGCCAGGGCCCGAAATGCGGACGAACCCCTTGGGGTTCAGGCCGCGACGGGCGTCGCGATGCGCACGAGGCGAGACCGTGCGCGCCCGAGCAGGCGATTCAGCGGATGTCGGCGCGGCAGGAACGACAGCACGGGGGAGACGCGAGAACCGAGGTCGATCATCGCCTGCGACAGCGCTTCGTTGCCCGGATCGATCATGAGCCCGCGCCGCACGAAGCGCACCCCTTCGGCCTTGAAGCCGAAGGCCAGGTGCAGTCGGGCCAGGTTCAGATAGAGCTCGGGGTTGAAGAACTCCTGCTTGGCGGCCGCCTGGCACTGCTCGAGGCCTTCGTCGAAGCGTCGATCGGCGACCGCACGGCAGAGGGCGTGGTAGCTGCGCAGCCGCGCGCTGCGAGGGTCGCGGTTCAGCAGCTGCTCGAACAGGGGCAGCGCCTCTTCGTACTCGAGATGCTCGGCGCGTTCGAGCGCCGACTCCAAGAGCTGCTTGGTCGTGACGAGCTGCGATACCGAAACGGTCGCATCGGATGATCCGGGTTCGACGTGCATCATGGGTCCCACTCTCCCCTCTCGCAGGGGCCCGGCCGGCGCGTGCGGATCGCATCAGCGGACGGGCAAATTCACTGCCCATGAGGAAAGCAACCCGCGTGCCGAAACCTACGCAGGCAACTCGCGACGCAACCACTCGACGTGACGTGATCAAGGGCTCGCCACCGAGCGCGGCGTCCGCGCTCGATTACACGATCGAAATCGACGCAGACGTTTCACGGCACTCGCGTTGCGCATCGGTTGCCGATCGCTCGAAGAGCCCGCACGGCCCGTCGAAGGCGTCGACGCGATCGGTCGGCTGCGAACCTAGCGCTCGAGCAGGTCTTCTCGCTCGGCCGCCACGAACCGCTCGCGCAATCGCTCGAAGTCGGCCGGCGTGAAGGCCGCGTACGAGGTGCTGCTGCGCTCCCGCCACCAGACCGGATCGCCTGCGACGCGCGCCGGGTGGAAGTGCTGCTTCTTCAGATTGCGCACGAGGATCTTCTCGGTCTGCGTGTACTCGAAGTCGTCGACCACACGAACGAAGTCCGGAAACCACTTGCGATCCATGCCGCCGTGCTCGGTCTGCCGCTCGCACGCGTCGAAGAACTGTTGGGGGTCGAACGACGCACCTTGTGCGAGCTTTAGCGCGACCATGACGAGCTCGTCGCTCACCGCGCACGGCACGCCGTACGCGGCGGCGAGGACGACACCGGGGTGCTCCGATGCGAGCCGAGCGACCTGCGCGCCCGAGAAGTTCTCGCCGTCCTTGCGGATCCAGTCATCGGTCCGTCCGTCGAAGAAGAGGAACCGGCGTCCGTCACGCTCGACCACGTGGCCGAGATCGCCCGAGTGGTAGATGCCATCGCGAAACTTGCTCGCGTTGGCGTCGGCGTTGTCGAAGTAGCCCTGAAAGAGCGCCGTATCCTCGGCGACGCGACAGATCTCGCCGACCGCATCGGCGTAGTTCGTGATCTTGCCGTCGGCATCGAGCTCCGCCGGCGGACACACCCGGCCGTCGTCGGCCAGGATCTGCACGCGCTCGTCGGCGATCTCGCCGACTGATCCGCGCGGGTCGGTTCGCTTCCGGAACGTGCTGATCGCGGCCTCGGTCGAGCCGTAGAGCTCGAACATGTCGTCGAGACCGAGCCACTCGACGAATCGATCGAGATCGGGCGGGGACGCGCCGTTGCCAACCGCGTAGCGCAGCCGATTGGCCGGGTGGTGCGTGACCTCGGCGCGCAGGCGCTGCGGATCGCCTTCCGTCGCCGTCTCGATCGCCCCGAGGATGTAGTGCACGGGCTCGCCCACGTAGTTCCAGTAGGTCACGCCGTGCTCGAAGACGTCGGGCACGAAGCGGCTTGCGCTGAACCGCTCGCGCAGCGCCACCGAGGCCCCGACGGTGAAAGCCGGCATGACACCGAGAAAGATCGCGTTCGAGTGGAAGAGCGGCATGCAGGCGTAGCCCCGATCGTCGACACCGAGGTCGAGATTGCCCGACACGGTGCGGCCAATGATCAGCAGCTTCGCATGATTGTTGTTGATGCCCTTGGGCAGGCCGGTCGTACCCGACGTATAGATGACCATCAGATTCGTCTCGGGCGAGACGTCTGCTTTGGGTGTCGGCCGCTCGACCGACACCGGGCCACACTCGCGCTCGAGCGCAACGTCGAAGCGCTCCCCCGCCGAGATCGCCGCCCCCTGAGTCGGAACGACGAGCACGTCTCGCTCGTCGATGTGCACGAGTGAGCCGAGCACTGCCTCGACGCGCGGCAGCAGCTTCTCATCGACGACGAGAAGCCGAGCCCGCGACTGATTCACGACGCCCGCGAGCGTCTCGCCGACGAGGCCCGTGTTGATGCCGAAGAGCGTCATGCCCGCGTAGCCGCACCCCGCGTACAGCGAGAGCAGCTCGAGGTGATTCTCGAGCAGCATCGCGACGTGGCCCGGCGACGATGAGCTCGGCCGGCCGAGGCGCGAGAGCAGGAAGTCGGCGATGCGGACCGCCTCGGCCCGGTACTCGGCATACGACCAGACCCGGTCATCGTGCACCGCGAACGGACGTGCGGCGAGCTCGGGGTGGGCTGCGCGCGTATCGAGCTGCGCGCCCAGGGTGAAGGGGGCATCCGCTTCGAGGGGGGAGAAAGGCACGGCGACTCCGGCGAACGGTCAAGCCGACGCGCGCTCGGGCGCCGGCCAAGGGAGCGTCAGCATACCGGAGCCCCAACGACGGGGTTCACGCAGTCGAAGCGATTCGATCTGTGGAGGAGCGCGGCGATGCGGTCGCCGCGGCCGGAGGCCGTTCGACCTCGCGCTCAGTGCTCGATGATCTCGAGGATGTAGCGCTTCTTCTCTTTGCCGCTGGCGGCTGCCATCAAGGTTCGAATGGCCGACGCGTGGGCGCCGCCCCTTCCGATCACCTTGCCGAGATCTTCCTTGGCGACCCGAAGCTCGAGCACGTGAGCATGCTCACCGACGACCTCCTTGATCTGGACCTCGCCGGGTTGGTCGACCAGCGCTTTGACGATGTCCTCGACCAGCTGCTTCATGACCACGCTCTCCGCTTCTGACCACGCGGCCGACCTCGATCCGCACCGACGTGCGTCCATCGAGTTCGCGTGCCGCGGGAGGTCGTACCGCGCCGTCGCGCGAAGCGGGCGGCCGGGCCGACGCTCCCCCACGACGTCTGCATCGGGCCGGGCCGACACATCACGGCGAAACCCCTCGGGGTTTCGGCAATCATCTCCCGTCGCTTCGTTCGACGCAACTGGGGAACCCCCCTCAGCTCGACATTTCTATGTCGCTGAGATTCCGGTGCAGTGATTTCGGTGGCGGATGCATGTCACCCACTCGCCCCGGGGCGAGTGATCGGGCGCACACTCGGCGACGTCTCACCGACGCGAGCCGACCGAAATCGCTCGATGTTGTGCTCGACGCAACTCGATGTGGCCCCGCTCGCCCCGGGGTAGTGCAACGCGGCCAACTGATGTACCGAAAGGGTCGCCGGCGGTCGCCCGAGACGCATCGAGCGTGTGTCGGTACCCCCAGACCCGATCCTTCTGCGACAAGATGCACGACACCCGGGAGCGCGCGATGCCCTCCACGATCCCCACAGCGCGGGTTCTGCGGCGACTTCTCGCAAGCGGTGTACTCGTGCGCGCCGAGCGTCTGCTCGAGCGCGTGCATCCAGCCGATCTCGGTCCACTCCTCGCCGATCTCTCGCCGAGCGAGATTCGACTGGTGGTCGACCTGCTCTTCAAACAACGCCGCGCCGCGACCATGCTGCGCGAGCTTCCACATGATCTCATGCCGCAGATCTTCGACGCGCTGTCGGACCAGCGTCTCGCCGAGGTGCTCGCGCGCATGGAGGTCGACGACATGCTCGAGCTCGTCGACGCGATCCCCGAAGAGCGCAGCGAGTCGATTCGTCAGCTGCTGCCCGCGGCGAAGCGCGCCGAGCTGAGGCACGCCGAGCTCTACCCGGCGCAAAGCGCCGGACGCGTGATGACGACGAACTTCGTCGCGCTCGACGAGAAGATGACGGCGCAAGAGGCGATCGACTCGATTCGAGCGGCCGGCGACTCGAGCGATCAGATCCTCTACCTCTACGTGGTCGATGAGCTGCGACACCTGAAGGGCGTCGTCCCGATCCGGCGCCTCGTCGCGGCACCGCCCGATACGCCCTGCTCCGACCTCATGATCGCCCAGCCAGTCTCGACGCCCCCCGACGCCGACCAGGAGGAGGTGGCGCAGCTGGTGGCGCGCTATGACCTGCTCGCGATCCCGGTGACGGACATCGATGGCACCATGCTCGGGGTCATCACCGTCGACGACGTGATCGACGTCATCACCGAGGAGGCGACCGAGGACATGTACCACCTCGCCGGCCTCTCCGACGAGGATCGCGTCTTCAGCTCGGCGCGGCTCTCGATTCGCAAGCGTCTGCCGTGGGTCGCGCTCAATCTCGTCACGACCTTCACCGCCGGCCTCGTCGTCTACCTCTTTCAGGACACGATCGAGCGCTTCGTCGTCCTCGCCGCATTCCTGCCGATCGTCGGCGGCATGGGTGGCAACGGCGGCATCCAGACGCTCACGGTGATCACGCGCTCGATCGCGCTCGGTGAGATCGAATTCTCGAGCGGCATCCGCGCCATCGGCAAGGAGATGGGCGTCGGCCTCGTGATCGGTACGGTCGCGGGCATTGCGACCGGAGGCATCGCGTATGCGTGGGAGGGCAACCCTTGGATGGGGCTGGTGCTGCTCTTCGCGATGATGGCCACGCTGACGATCGCCGGACTGCTCGGCGCCGCCGTGCCGCTCGCTCTGAAGGCACTGCGGCAAGACCCCGCGCTCGGGTCGGGCGTGATCGTCACCTTCGGCACCGACGCGCTCGGCTTCCTCATCTTCTTGAGCATCGCGACGCTCTTGATCGACCGTCTCGCCTGATTCCCGGGTCGCCGCATCGCCGCCGAGCGAGCCACCTCTAGTGCAAGCAGTAGCGCTCCAGCTGGGCGAGGATCGCGTCGGCCCCTTCGAGCCAGACGCTCGCGTTCGGATCGTGCAGCGTCGGTGACGCGAGACCGCGCTGGGCGAGCATCGCCTCCCCTGCCCCTCCCGTCGCCATCGGCGTCAGCCGATACGGCAGCTCGAGCGCGCAGAGCCGCGCGCGCACGCGGCGAGCCGCGTCCGACCCCTCGTCGGCCCAGAGCTCGAGCGGAACCGCTGGGAGCGTGCTCGCCACGGCGAACGTGCCGTCGCTCGGATGCACGAGCCCCGCAAGCACGGACAATGCGGTCCCGACCGCGCCGCCCCCGAGCGGCCACGGCGCGCGCGTGCGGCCGTAGCGCTCGAAGAGGTGCCGAACGATGTCGTCCGACTCATAGAGCACCAGGTCGAAGTTCGGGTCGATGAGGAGCGGGTACTGCGCACGTCCGCCGATCTCGCGGGCCGCGGGTCGATACCGGGCGCCGCGCTTCGGGCAGGGTCGCACCGTGACCTCGAGGTCGAGGATCTGGATGGCCTCGCGCACCTTGCGGCAGAACGGACAGGTCTCGAACTCGTAGAGCTCGAGCGGCTTCGCCGGGCGCGGACCCAGGGTGCGCGCAACCCGGGAGCCCGAGCCGACGCGCGCCACCTGCGCCCACGAGAGCGCCATGTTCAACCCCCGCCCGCCGCTGCTTCGGCTGCAGCCTCACCGGCTGGCCGCGCCAGCCCCTCGACCGCGGCGCCGGGCGTCGTCGCGTCGGCCGAGGTCCGCGTCCAGCCATCGTCGCCGCGCCGCAGCACCCACGTCGGCCAGTACTCGAGATCGAGTCGAAGCGTGATGGCGTCGACCTTGCCGTCGAGGTCGATGGTGCGCAGCAGCACGCCGCTGCGATCGGGTCGACCGGCGACGACCTCGAGGAACGTCTCGAGATCGGGCGTCGGCTGGCCATCGACCTCGACGATGCGACGCGTGGCCTGCAGCCCGTAGCGGTTCGCCGGTGAGCCGAACCAGAAGCGCGAGACGTAGACACCCTCCTGCGGCAGGCCGCGTTGCGTGGCGAGCGCCCGAGGCGGCGCCTGCAACAGCGTCCCGGCCCACAACGCCGCCTCGGTCGTACCCGAACCCGACACCGCCTCGGTCGGTACGTCGAGGTCGAGGATCTCTCCATCGCGCAAGACCCGAATCGCGACGCGCTCGCGCTGCGAGGCGCGTTCGACCTCGCGGAACGCCGTCACCGGCTCGCCGTCGATGGCGAGCAGCAGGTCGCCGGCGCGCAGGACGTCTGACGCGGGATACCCCGCAGCGAGTCGGAGCACGGAGAGCACGGTGCGCGCGTTCTCGTCGTGCTCCTCGAGCAGGCGCGCCTCGGCCTCGGGCAGACCACGATCCCGCGCGTTCGCGAGCGTGATCGGCCGAAGCTCGGCGCCGAGGGTCCGCCAACCGACCGGCTCACCAGCTTCGAGCGGGCCGAGGAGATCGCTGACTGACTGGATCGGAATGCCCGCAAAGAACGCTTCGGCGCCCTGCCCCGACCCGGCCGTGTACGACGCCCACAGCGCGTGCACCCGCCCCTTCTTGTCGGTCAGGACACCGCCCACCGTCGACGCAGAGTCGTCGAGGGTCACGACCTCGAGGTTCGACTCTCGAAACCGCGGCGGATACGGAACGGGCATCTGCAGCGGCTCCTTCCGCGCGATGCGGGTCGAACGCGTCACGACGCGTTCGCTCGAGGTCATGCCGACGAGGTACACGTCGTCGCCGGGATCGAGTCTTGCGTCGCGCAGCTCGGCGCTCTCGACCGGCGTGTCGCCGAGAAGCGCCGGGTCGTAGCGAATGATCGCGATGTTGTGCTCGGGGTGCAGATAGACCACCTCGCCGGGGATCTGAATCGAGCTCGCGAACGTGAGCGAGAGATCGCCGAGCGCCACCGGCACCGTCTCGCGGTCGACCACGACGAGCCCCTCGGCCGCGTCGATCACGAGGCCCGCGCCGCGGAAGCGATCGCCGTGCACACCGTCGATGCGGTAAGGGATGTCGAAGTCGACGAGCACGAACGAAGGCGTCACCTCTCGCTGGGCCTTGTCGCCCTGGACCACGAAGTCGGTGGTCGCCGGCTCGGGCGCCTCGGCAGGCGGCGATGCCGGCGACAGCGCGCACGGCCAGTCCCCCGTCGCCCCATCCCATCGGCAGCGCTGGGTCGTGAACCAGCGGCGATCGACCTGGGCGACGCGCACCAGCGGCGAGCGCGATTGCCCGGGCATCCAGAAGCGAAGCGGCACCCGCGCACGATCGGGCAGCGCGACGAGCGCCTCTTCGAAGGCGTCGAGCGTCGGTGTCGGCGTCCCGTCGAGTTCGACGATGACTGAGCCGCGCGGCACGCCGGCGCGCGAGAGCCAGTAGCCGTCGCTCGCGACCTGAACGCCGCCGACGGGCACCGACTGATTGCGCGCCTGCTGATAGGAGAGCTTGTTCAGGACCGAGCCACCGGTCTCGAGGTACTCGTCGGGCGTGATCGCGTGCAGGTCGTCGACGTCGAGCTGCACCGTCATCGGCACGCCGGCCCGCTCGATCTCGAGCTCGACCTGCTCGCCCACACGCTCGTCGAGCACGGCTTCGATCGGAATGAACGCGTTGACCATCTGGCCGTCGATCTTCACGACCACGTCGCCGGGCGCGAGCACCCCGTCGGCCGGCCCGCCCGGGACGATCTCGGCCACCACGATCATGCCCTGGCCGTCCGGGAACGCGCGTCGTACGGCGCCTTCCGTCTCGACGCGCAGCTTGAGCCGCCGAATCTCGTCGTAGGGCAGATAGCGAAACACGGTCTGCAGCGTGCCCCGTGTCACCGGCTCACCCTCTTGGATCAGAGCGAGCGCCCGCGCCACCCGGTCGAGCGGCAGATAGAAGCTCGAAGCCGCCATGCGCTTGCCGCCGGCGTTGATCGCGACGGCGCGGCCCGCGATGTCGACGACCGGCGAGCCCGACGACCCGCCCGACGTGCCGGAGGCGGCCTGGATATAGAACGTGTTGAAGTCGTTGTAGGTGTTCGAGCCGTAGCGCGGCGCCGAGCGGTCGAGGCGTGCGATGGTGCCGGCCAGAATCGAGAGCTTCTCGCCCGCGTCGTTGCCGATCACGCGGATCTCGGTGCCGACCTGAGCACCGGCCGGATCGAGCTCGAGCTCTTCGAGCTCCATGAACTGAACGTCGGCCGGGTCGAAGCGAAAGAAGCCGAAGTCGTGCACGGGATCGCGGTAGACCGCACGCACGTCGACCTCCTCGTTGTCGAGGAAGACCGCTTCCGCCACCACGGGGCCCGGTGTCACGACGTGCCGATTGGTGAGGATCAAGCCTCGTTCGGCGTCGACGACGAAGCCGGTCGCGACCGAGTAGCCGGTCGTGCCGCCGTCGAAGGCGCGGGGTGAATTCACACGAAGCGCTACGACCGCCGGCGTCACCCGGTCGATCGTCTTCTGCCAACCATTCGACTGAGCCCGGGCAGCCGTACCCAGGCCGAGCCCCATCCATGCGACCGCGCAGACGAGCGTCGCCACCCCGATTCGATGCAAGCTTGTTCCCTTCACAGTGTTGCCCGGCGGGCGATGTCGCTTCGCTTGGAGGCTCTCGGCCTCCGCGCGGGCTCAGGCGCCGAAGCGGGTGTCGATCTCGGCGAGCAGCCGGTCGCGCACCGTGTCGTATCGAGCATCGAGCTCGATCGGCGGGTTGGGCAGCTCGGGCACGACCCCTTCGGTCTCCATCTGGTGATAGCGGAGCTTGAACTCGGTGAACTTCAGACCGTGCGCCGTCGAGACCACGACGACGCGGTCGCTCGACCGTATGAGGCCGCGCTGCTTGAGCTTGTTCAGTGCGACGAGCGCCACGCCCGTGTGCGGACAGTTGAAGAGCCCGGTCCGGTCGGCCGCAGCACAGGCCTCCATGATCTCGGCCTCGGTCGCCTCCTCGACGACGCCGTCGTAGCGCTTCAACGCCGAAATCGCCTTGTCTCGCGAGACCGGGTTGCCGATCTGGATCGCCGAGGCCACCGTCGGCCGCGCCGCGATGGGCTCGAACACCTCGAAATCCTTCAGGTACGAGAGGTAGAGCGGGTTCGCCGCCTGAGCCTGGCCGACGCAGATGCGCGGCCGCTTGTCGATGAGCCCGACCTCGAGCATGAGGTCGAGCCCCTTCGCGAGGGCGGACACGTTGCCGAGATTGCCACCCGGGATCACGATCCAGTCGGGCACCTCCCAGTCGAACTGCGCGCAGATCTCCATCGACACCGTCTTCTGGCCTTCGATGCGCAGGCTGTTCATCGAGTTCGCGAGATAGACGCCGTCCTTCGCCGAGATCTGCTTGACGATCTCCATGCAGCCATCGAAGTCGGTATCGAGGGCGAAGACGATGGCGCCGTTCGCGACGGGCTGGATCAGCTGAGCCAGCGAGATCTTGCCGCGCGGCAGGAACACGACGGCCGGAATACCGGCGGCCGCGGCGTACGCCGAGAGCGCGGCGCTCGTATCGCCGGTCGATGCGCAGCCCACGGCCGGGATCCCGACGCCCTTCGAGATCATCTCCTTCACCTGGCTGACGAGCACCGTCATGCCGAGATCCTTGAACGAGCCCGTATGCGAGTTGCCGCAGAGCTTGATCCACAGATCCTCGATGCCGATCTGCTTGCCGTAGCGCTCGGCCCAGAAGAGATTCGAGTGCCCTTCGTACATCGACACGACGTTGTCGGCGTCGATCTCGGGCAGGACCATCTCCTTGAAGCCCCAGACACCCGACCCATACGGCCATTCCCCGCCGCGGGCACGCGACTCGAAGCGAGCCCGCCACTCGTCCGCCGACGTCTTCTTCAACTCGTCGACGTCGTGGACGACCTGCAACAGTCCGCCTTCACGATCGGTATAGACGACCTCGTCGAGGCCGTAGCGCTCGCTCGGATCGGCGAGGCTCTCGAACCAGGCGGCGTACCGCGGCTTCTCGCTCATCTCAGAGCCCTTCTTCGATGCGGATCACACGCGTGGGGGCGGTCACGTCGTCGAGCCCGTCGATGGCCGTGACGGCCGCGCGCAGCGCGCCCTCGCCCGCCGGATGCGTCAGCAGAATCAGCGGCACCGGGCCGCCCCCGCTGCCGTGCTGCACCGCCGAGGCGATCCCCACGCCGTGCTCGCCGAGCTCGCCCGTGATGTGCGACAGCACGCCCGGCCGGTCGACGCACTCGAATCGCAGGTAGTAGCGGCCCTCGATCTCATCGAGGGGCACGCTCGGCTTTCGCGCGAGGTGATCGGGGCGATACGACAGCGGCGCCACCGGACGGTTGCTGCCGCGCTGGATCTCGCGCGCGATCTCCATCAAGTCGGCGACCACCGCGCTCGCGGTGGGCATCTCGCCCGCACCCGCGCCGTAGTAGAGCGTCGGCCCGACCGCGTCGCCGTGCACCTCGACCGCGTTCATCGCGGCGTCGACGCCGGCGAGCATGCTCGCCTTCGGCACCATGGTCGGATGCACCCGCGCCTCGATCCGCGCGTCACCCCCGGGCCCCGCGCTCGCCTTCGCGATCCCGAGCAGCTTGATGCGATAGCCGAACTCGGCGGCCTGCTCGAAGTCGACGGGCAACAGGCCGCGAATGCCCTCGGTGGGAATGTCCTCGTGCGTCACCTCGGCGCCGAACGCCATGCCGACCAGGATCGCGAGCTTGTGCGCCGCGTCGATGCCATCGACATCGAACGTCGGGTCGGCCTCGGCATAGCCGAGATCTTGCGCGCGCTTGAGCACGACCTCGAAATCCTCGCCCGTCGTTTCCATCTCGGTCAGCACGTAGTTGGTCGTGCCGTTCAGGATGCCGTGGACGCTCTCGATGTGGTTCGCTGCGAGCCCCTCGCGCAGCGAGCGCAGAATCGGGATGCCGCCCCCGACGGCCGCCTCGAAGAGCACGCCGACGCCCTGCTTGTCGGCGGCGTCGAAGATCTCCTTGCCGTGCAGGGCCAGCAGCGCCTTGTTCGCCGTGACGACGTGCTTGCCGTGCGAGATCGCGTCGAGCGTGAACTTCTTGGCCGCGCCGTAGCCCCCGACGAGCTCGATGACGATGTCGACCTCTGCGTCGGCGACCAGCCCCGCAGCATCGTCGTCGAAGCGGATGCCGTCGAGGTCGATGCCGCGATCGGTGTCGAGATCGAGATCGGCGATTCGCACGAGGTCGAGGGCAAAGCCCAGCCGCTGCTGGATCACGTCCGCGTTGCCGCGCAACACCTTCGCGACGCCCGTACCGATGGTGCCCAAGCCGATCAGGCCGACGCCGACTCGATTCTTCATGACTCGCCTCTTTCCTCTCGTTTGCGTGCTCGTCCGTTCGATGCCGGCTCTGGGCGCGGTCTGCGCGCTGGCACGGCCGGCCGGCTCAATTCTCGCTCACGCCGTATTCGCGCAAGAAGCGACGGATGCCGCGCACGGCTTGACGAATGCGGTGCCTGTTCTCGACGAGAGCGAAGCGGACGTAGCCCTCGCCCGCGTCACCGAAGCCGACGCCCGGCGACACGGCGACCTTCGCCTCCTTGAGCAGGCGCTTCGAGAACTCGAGGCTGCCCATCTCTTCGAACGCCTCGGGGAGCCGGGCCCACACGAACATCGTCGCCAGGGGCTTCTCGATCTTCCAGCTGCCCTCGCCCGGCGCGCCGAGCCCGTCGATCAGCGCGTCGCGGCGCTCCTTGTACTCCTGCACGTTCTCTTCGACGCAGTCCTGTGGCCCCCGCAGCGCGGTGATCGCGGCGATCTGAATCGCCTGGGGCATGCCGTAGTCGAGGTAGCTCTTGATCCGGCGCAGCGCGTGGATCATGTCCCGGTTGCCCGCCGCGAAGCCGACGCGCCAGCCCGCCATCGAGTGACTCTTCGAGAGCGACCCGAACTCGATCGCAACGTCGCGGGCCCCGGGCACCTCGAGGATCGACGGCGGGCGATAGCCGTCGAAGCAGATCTCGGCGTAGGCGAAGTCATGGATCACCATCAGGTCGTTCTCACGCGCGAACGCGACGATGCGCTCGAAGAACGCACGGTCGACGATCGTCGTCGTCGGGTTCGCGGGAAACGACAGGATCAGCATCTTCGGCTTCGGCCAGGTGCGGGCCACGGCCTGCTCGAGATTCGCGATGAAATCGGTGTCGTCGGTGAGCGGCACCTTGCGCAGATCACCGCCTGCGATCGCCACCGAGTACTGGTGGATCGGATAGGCAGGATCCTGACAGAGCACCACATCACCGGGACCGATCGTCATCAGGACGAAGTGCGAGAGCCCCTCCTTCGCGCCGATCACCGCGATGGCCTCTTGATTCGGATCGAGCTCGATCTGATGCCGGCGCGCGTACCACTCGGTGATCGCTGCGCGCAGGTTCGGAATGCCTGGACTCGACGAGTAGCGGTGATTGCGCGGATCGCGTGCCGCCTCACAGATCTTCTCGACCACGTGGTCGGGCGTCGGCATGTCGGGGTTGCCCATACCGAGATCGATGATGTCTTCCCCCGCTCGGCGACCGGCGCGCGTCAGGTCGGTGACCTCGGCCAGGATGTAGGGGGGCAGCCGGTTCAGCTTGTGAAAGTCGTGGCGCGGCTTCGGTCGCTCGTCGGCGACGGGCTTCGCGCCCGGGTCCCCGCGCCAGTCCTCGTGTCGTTCGTCTTCCTTCATGATCCAATCCCTCTGACGGATCGCTTCGCGCTGCGATCCCTCCGGCCCGTCTCGGTGCTCGCATGACGATCGCGCTGCTCGCGCATCTCACGCGCCCTGTGCGACGGGTCTCTGCTCCCTGTTGCGGGGACCGCCCGGCCCCTCGTCTCCCGAACCGCTCTCGCCGATCCGCTTGCGCGATGCGCCGCCCGCCGCGTCCCTCGAACTGCTGCTCGAGGCGTTGCGACGGGCTAGGTCGCGCGCGCGGCCGTCGCCGGCTGCTGCGTCGCGGCCCACGTCGGTGCCGCCGACGAGGGCGTCGTCGGCGCCGCGGCGCAGGCACACGTCTCGCGCGTGCAGAGGGGCCCGTTCGCAGACCGCCTCGCGCGAGGGGGGAAGCCGTGGATTCGCCTGGGGGTGATCATGGGATCCGGATCCTCGGGCAGGCCCGGAAGGTACTGGATCTGCAGGGTTCTAGCCGGTCCCGGCCCCCGGTTCTGGCCCCGAATCGCCGGCTGCGGGGCCGCCCGAGAGCCGAGAGAACAGCCAGTAGAAGGGGAGCCCGCTCGCGAGCAGCGCCACGCTGATCAGACACTCCCGCGGCTGACCGACGAGCATCGCCACGGCGATCCCGCCGTTCGCGAGAAGATAGAAGGCCGGAACCCAGGGATAGCCCCAGGCCCGATAGGGGCGCGGATGCTCGGGCCGGCGCAGGCGCAGCAGGTAGAGCGCAACCACGTCGGCCATCGTCGCGAGCAGAATCGCGAACACGGTGAAGCTGAGCGCCGCCGGAAACCGCTGCAGCAGGACCAGCAGCCCGACCGTCACGACGGTCTGCACGCCGATCGCGACGCCCGGGGTGCGAAAGGCGCGCGTGACGCGGTCGACGCCGCCCGGGAAGAGCCCGTCGAGCGCCATCGCGTATGCGATGCGTGGCCCGACCAGCACCGTCGCGTTCAGTGTGCCGAGCACCGAGATCAGGACGAACGCCGCGACCAGCGTGCCGCCCACCGGGCCGAACAGGGCCAGCGCGGCAGCATGGCCGGTATCGGCCGAGCGCTGCAGCTCGGCCATCGGCAGCGCGAACAGGTACACGGCGTTGACCGCCAGATAGAGTCCGCCGCAGAGCGCCAGCCCCAGGAACAGGGAGCGCGGCAGGTTGCGCTGCGGCTGCTTGATCTCGCTGGCCACGTAGACCGAGGCGTTCCAGCCGAGGTAGCTGAACAGGATCGGCGAGAGCGCCTGGCCGAAAGCGGCCGCGGTGATTCCGTCGCGGGCGCCCGTCGGCGCGGTGACGATGCGCGAGGCGTCGCCCTCTCCGAGGATCGGCCCCAGCACGACGAAGGCCCCGAGCGCGATGAGCTTGAAGAACGACGTCACGTTGTTGGCGCGCGCCCCCCAGCGGACGCCGGCGTAGTTGATGCCCGAGACGGCGAGCGTCACCGCGATGGCGAGCGGCACGATCCACTCGGCGCTCAGAGCCAGTCGCTCGGTGATCCCCTCGGCGAGGATCGCCGCGAGGGCCGCGATCGTGCCTGCGTAGATCGCGATGAAGCTGAGCCAGCCGACGAGGAAGCCGGCGATCGGATGCATCGCTTCGGAGAGATAGACGTAGTCGCCCCCGGCGCGCGGGAACATCGCGCCGAGCTCGGCGTTCGCGAGGGCCCCCGCCAGAGAGAGGAGCGCGCCGGCGCCCCACGCCGCCATGATCCAGCCCGGCGCCGGCAGCAGGGTCGCGACCTCGGCGGGCGTGAAGAAGATGCCGCCGCCGATCACCGACGCGACGATCAACATGGTCGCGTCGGTGAGCGAGAGTTCGCGCTTCAGCTGATCCCGGGGATGGGCGGAGGCCGACTCGGTCATCGGCCGACGACTCTACATGACCGCCGCCGCTTGCCCTCCCGCACGCTCCACCGCGTGGGGGCCACCGGCCGCAGTGCCGTCGGCGAGCCCCGACCACTGGACCAGGCCGGCGGGGGCGAAGGCCGGCTCACGCCGAGGCGCGACCGGGCCGAGATCGGCGCGGAGCGCCTCGACCGCCGCGCCATGCGCCGCCCTCCCTTCAGTGCCATGATCGCGAGGTCGGTGCACCGCGCTCGGGCCGGCCGGCACCCCTGGCGCCCGAGCCGATCCACGCACAGGTCGCGCAGCCAACGGAGAGTGAGAAGCCCATGAACGGCGCCGAGTGTCTGGTGAAGACCGCCCTCAGCTGCGGGGTCGATGTGTGCTTCGCAAACCCGGGCACGACCGAGATGCCCCTCGTGGCCGCGCTCGACGACGTGCCCGGGATGCGCGCCGTCCTCGGCCTCTTCGAAGGCGTGTGCACCGGCGCCGCAGACGGCTACGCACGCATGACGGGCCGCCCCGCGATGACGATCCTGCATCTCGGGCCGGGCTTCGCCAATGGCATCGCGAACCTCCACAATGCGCGGCGCGCCCGCAGCCCGGTGCTCAACGTCATCGGTGATCAGGCGAGCTGGCATCTGGCCGCCGATGCGCCCCTGACCAGCGACATCACGTCGCTCGCCGTTCCGGTCTCGACCTGGGTCGGTACGAGTGAGTCGGCCGTCGAGCTCCCGCAGCAAACGCTCGACGCGATCGTCGCGTCGCAGTCGGGCGAGCGCGGTCCGGCCAGCCTCATCGTGCCCGTCGATCATCAGTGGGAAGAGTCGTCCGGGCCTGCTCATCTGCCGGCCGGCGGCATTCGGCCGCCCCGCAGCGTGACATCGACCCGCGTCGAGCGGGTGGCCGAGCGGCTGCGCGAGGCCAAGTCGAAGGGCGAGCCCGCGCTGCTCCTCGGTGGTCGGGCACTCGACGAGACCGGCCTGGTCGCAGCCGAGCGCCTCACGGCGCATGGCGTGCGCGTGATGGTCGAGACGTTCCCTGCGCGTTGGGAGCGCGGTGGCGCCCTGCCCGCATTCGATCGCCTGCCCTACTTCCCCGAGCAGGCCACCGAAGCGCTCGCGCCGGCGCCGATCGTGGTGCTGGCGGGCACACGCGATCCGGTGGCGTTCTTCGGGTACCGCGGCGGGCGAAGCGAGATCGTCGAAGCCGACCGGCTCGTGAGCCTCGCCGAGCCCGAAGAGGCGGCGGGCGAGGCGCTCGAGGCGCTCGCCGACGCGATGGGTCCGGGCGGCGAAGCCCTGCCGACCCCGCCGATGGTGCCCGTTGCCGAGAGCGGCGCCCTCGACGTCGCGGCGGTGGGGGGGCTCCTGGCGCGCCATCTGCCGAGCGATGCGATCGTGGTCGAAGAAGCGGCGACGAGCAGCCTCCCCTTCTACCTGCACAAGCGGGACGTGCCCAGACACACGGTGATGTCGCTGACCGGCGGCGCGATCGGCCAGGGCCCGCCGTGCGCGACGGGCGCCGCCATCGCCTGCCCCGATCGCAAGGTGATCGACTTCCAGGCAGATGGAAGCGGGCTCTACACCGTGCAATCGCTCTGGACACAGGCCCGGGAGGGCCTCGACGTGCTCACGCTGCTCTGCTCGAATCGCAGCTATCGCATCCTGCAGGTCGAGCTCGGCCGCTCGGGTGTGATCGAGCCCGGGCCACAGGCTCGGGCGCTCACCGAACTCGGCCCGCCGGCTCTCGACTGGGTCAGCCTCGCGCGGGGCTTCGGCGTCGATGCCGAGCGAGTCGAAACCGTCGAGGAGCTCGCCAAGGCGCTGCCCAGCGCGATGCAGAGCAAGGGGCCGCGCCTCATCGAGATGGTGCTCGGCTGATGCGACGCCGGCGCACGCGCGGCTGGGCCCATGCGGCGCGGCCCGGTGCGCGGCTCAGCCTCGGCGGCTCACGTGGCCGCGGCGAGCGATGAGCCCGAGGGTCAGCAGCGCGGCCAGCTGAGAGACGAGCGCGCCCGGCTCGGGCACCAGCGTCATCCCACGCCGCTCGGTCTCGGTGAGGCCCTGCGTCTGTGCCGTGTACGTCGTGTACACGTCGTACAGGATGCACTCGCCGCCGAAGTCGACGACCGGCGTGAAGTTCACGCCACCCAGGTGGGCACCGCGAACGTCGGTCGCGATCTCGCCCGCCTCGAGGGTACAGTCTTCTTTCTTCTGCTCGGCGCTGGCATCGGGATCGGGCTCGTAGCCGGCATTGAACCGGGTATCCGCGTCCATCAGCGCATCCTCGAGGTTGCTGCCGCTCAGATCGGCGCCCGATAGGTCGATCCCGCGCAGATCGGCGCGCGTGAGATCGGCGCCCGAGAGCGCGAGCCCCGCAAGCGAGATGTCGGCGTCGATCTCGACGTCTGTGAGGTCGACGTCGACGAGCGTCGCACCAGCGAGCTCGGTGCAGATCGGGTCGAGGGACTGCGACTCGCCGGCGGCGTCTTCGTAGGTGTAGACGAAGCAGCCGAGCGTCGCGCCGGAGAGATCGGCCCCTGTCAGATCCTGGTTCGACCAATCGATGCCGAGCACGCTCGCATCCGAGAGGTCGAGGCCCGGCGTCATGACCGCGCCGGCGAACTGCGGGCAACGGGCTTCGGCCATCACGACGTCCTCATCGTCGACGGTCATGGTGTAGGTCGTGCCCTGGCACGTGATGAGTGCCTGGTCGAGGCGGGCGTTCGCCAGGTCGGTGGGTGTGCCCGCATCGAAGTTCGTCAGGTCGACCGGTCCGACCCACTGCGAGCCCGAGAGCTCGGCGCGCTCGAAGACACTGCCGCGCACGTCGCTGCACGCCCACACGGGCGGCCCGTCGCCGCTCTCGTCGAGGCAGCCGAAGCGCGCCTGGAAGAGCGAAGCATCGCTGAAGTCGGCCCGCGTGATCGTCGTGTCGAAGAAGCTCGCGCAGAAGACGTGACTGACGACGGTGCCCTCTTCGTCACCGGGGAGCTGCCCGGCGATGCAGTCGGTCTGCATCTCGTTCAGCACGAGCTGATCGGCCGTCGCCGAATCGAAGATCGGCCCGACCATCGAAGCGCCGGTGAACCGCGCGGGGGTGCCCGATGAATCGGGACCAAGATCGGCGCCGGTGTAGTCGTTGCAAAACGTCCGCGTGGTCAGCCCCTCGTTCTGGTCTGGGTCGACCGGCAGCTGCTGACACAGGTTCCGCAGGCTCGAGAAGTCGGCGCCCGCGAGCTGGGCGCCCACGAAGGTGCCCCCGTCGATGATGCCCGACGTGAACGACACGCCTTCGAGCAGGGCCTCGTCGAAGCGCGGGCACAGCGGGTCGGGCTGAGTGTCGCCTTCGGCCGGCGGAAAGATGCATGCGCCCGCCGCGCGACTCAGATCGGCGGGCAGATCGGCGCCGCCCCCCCCGGCCGCGAGCACGAACGAGGCGCCGGCGAAGTTCGCGCCGTCGATCAACGTGTCGGTCAGGTCGGCGCCCTCGAGGGTCGCGCAGGGCATCTCGATCAGGCGCAGGTCGGCGCCGCTCAGCGTGAACTGCGTGAAGTCGATCCCGGGCGCCCAGACGCCCACGAGCGTCGACTGCGCCAGCGAGCGGTCGGCGATCGACGCGGCCCCGCCCCCTGCGGTGTCGACCCAGTCGACACACACGACGTCGGTATAGGGCGCTTCATCGCAGCGGATGGGCTCGTCGGCATCGGCGACCGAATCGGCGTCGTCCATGTCCGCCGCATCGTCTGCGGCCGGATCTTCTTCGTCTTCGTCGAACGTGAACGGGAAGCACAGCTGACCGTCCGACAGATCGGCCCGGGCCAGGCTCGCGCCGGCGAATGTCGCGCTGCGCACCATCATGTCGAAGTCGCTCTGATCGATGAAGATGGCCTCGCGCAGGGCCATGTTCGTCAGCACGGCGCCGGTGAAATCGGCGCCTGCACTCCCTTCGCTGGTCAGATCGACGTCGTCGAAGCGGGCGTTGTCGAACCGGGTCGAGGCCCCGCTGAAGTCGGCACCACCCAGGTCGGCCCCGCGCCATACGGCGCTGCGCAGATCGGCGCCCGTGAAGTCGGCAAAGCTGAAGTCGGGGCAGTCACTGACCTCGGTGGTCGTCCCGTCCGACCCGCTGACTTCGGTGTAGCGGCAGTCGCTCGTACTGCGGCTCAAGTCGGCGCCGGTGAACGAGACGCGCTGCGTCGTGTTGCTCCCGCCGAAGTCGATGCGCAGCAGCGTGGCCCCCTGGAGACTCGCCCCCGAGAAGTCGGTCGCGTCGCCCTCGAGCGCGCGCGCATCCGTGAGGTCGGCCTGGTCGAAGCGGGCACCCGACGCGTTGGCGCCGTCCCAGCTCGTGCCGCGGAGCTTGGCCCCCAGAAACTGAGCGTCGACGAGCGTCGCACCCGAGAACGCGGCGTTCGGGGCGTCGCTGCCGACGAAGCTCGCCCCCGTCGCATCGGCCCGCTGGAACTGGGCGCCGTCGAGCAGGGCCGCCGAGAAGTCGACGCAGCGGCCGTCGCACGACCAGCCGTTGGTCTCGGGGATGCAGATCAGCGAGGCGCCCTTGAAGTCGACGTTCGTCAGGTTGGCCGCGGTGAACGGCACGCCGTCGAAGACGAAGTCGACCGCCGACTGGCCGGACTGATCTTCGGCCACGTGCGATACGTCGCAGATGGCCTCGGTCGGTCCACCCGGGTTCACCCAGGGATCCGCACCAGCGGCACCGGCGATGAGCATCGGCAGGCACGCGAGCAGGAGCTTTGCGGTCGGTCGGGGGCGCATCGAATTCTTCCGGCGGGTCGTCCATACCGGCACGGTGCCGGCCTGATTCGGGCCCGGTACCGCCCACCGGCGGCCGAGCAGCAGGAGTGGCGAGGAATGGCCCCCGACTTTCGCACAGCCCGTGTAGGCGGGCATCCGGGCGGCCGGCGCACCCTCGCGCGCGCGATCCGCCCAGACGTTGGACCGAGCCGGGCACCGTGGGGTTCCCTCGAACTGCACCGGAACGCGAGCGCCCGGCCCAACGCCCCGGGCGCAGCAGGTCGCCCGAGCCGGCCCCCCAACCCGGCTCGGGCGTCCCGTTCGCTCACGCGCCCGCGTCGCCGGCCGACGGTCGATCGATGCCGCGCACCTCGTCGGCCAGCGCCCGAACGATCGCTTCGAGCGAGGCGCGCACGATGTCCGGGCCGCGACCCACGCCGACATGGCGCCCGCCTGCGGCCCGCTCGACCGAGACGAACGCGATCGCGCTGGCGTCGGCGCCGGCTCCGAGCGCCTGCTCGTGATAGTCGACCACGCTGCACGGCACACCGGCCGCATCGAGCGCGTGGGTCCACGCGTCGATCGGCCCCCGCCCTTCCCCCTCGACCCGGCACTTGTGCCCGTGCAGCTCGAGCCACGCACCGATGCGGCACGCCGCCTCACCGGGCTCGACCCGACTGAAGGTCTCGACTTCGAGCAGCCGCACCGGGGCCGCCTCGCCGAGGTACGTGCGTTCGAAGATCTCACCGAGCACTCGGCTCGTGATCTCGTCGCCGTTCGCATCGGCGATGCGTTGCACGTGGCGTGCGAAGTCGACCTGCACGAAGCGCGGCAACGTGAGACCGTGGTCGCGCTCCATCAGGTAAGCGATCCCGCCCTTGCCACTCTGGGCATTGACGCGAATCACTTCTTCGTAGCTGCGGCCGACGTCGGCCGGGTCGATCGGCAGGTAGGGCACGTCCCATGTCGGGCTCGTCTCGCGCGCGAGGGCCGCGAGGCCCTTCTTCACCGCATCCTGGTGCGAGCCGCTGAAGGCGGTGTACACGAGCTCACCTGCGTAGGGATGACGCGCGGGCACCGGCATGCGATTGCAGTGCTCCACCTCGGCCACGACGCGGTCGAGGTCGGAGAGGTCGACCCCGGGATCGACGCCCTGGGTGTAGAGATTGAGCGCCAGCGTCACGAGGTCGACGTTGCCCGTGCGCTCGCCGTTGCCGAAGAGCGTGCCCTCGACGCGATCGGCACCGGCGAGCAGCGCCATTTCGGCCGCAGCGACGGCCGTGCCCCGATCGTTGTGCGGATGCACCGAGAGCGTCACCGCGTCGCGCCACGAGAAGTGATCGCCGAACCACTCGATGCGGTCGGCGAACACGTTCGGCATCGTCGATTCGACCGTCGCTGGCAGATTGACGATCATCGGCCGCTCGGCCGAGGGCGACCAGACTTCGGCCACGGCCTCACAGATCTCGAGCGCAAAGTCGTCCTCGGTGCCGGTGTACGACTCGGGCGAGTACTCGAGCGTGATGCGCGTCCCCGGCATCCGCTCGGCGCGCGCACGAATCTGCTCCGCGCCGCGCACGGCGAGCGCCTTCACGCCGGCGCGGCCCATCTCGAACACGACCCGCCGCTGCACCGTCGAGGTCGAGTTGTAGAGATGCACGATCGCCTCGCGCGCCCCTTCGACCGAATCCAAGGTGCGATCGATCAGATCGGGGCGCGCCGCGGTGAGCACCTGCATCCGGACGTCCTCGGGCACTCGATCGGCCTCGACGAGCGCGCGCACGAAATCCCACTCGATCTGCGAGGCCGCCGGATAGCCGACCTCGATCTCGCGCAGGCCGAGGCCGACGAGCAGATCGAAGAATCGGTGCTTGCGGTCGAGGCCCATCGGCAGGGCGAGGGCCTGGTTGCCGTCGCGCAGATCGACGCTGCACCACCTGGGCGGCCGCGTCAGTGTGCGACCCGGCCAGCGTCGGTCGCTTCGGTCGAGGACGGGGGCCGCGGCGTAGCGGCGCGCGTCCATGCGAGGCTCGGTCTTCATCGGTTGCTCCTGTCTCGTTCGTGCTGCGTTCTCGTTCGCCCTCCTCGCGCCGCTCCGGCCGGCCAGCCCGGCACCTCGCAGCGGTCGATCCCGCCCCGAAACGCCGAAGCCCCCTCCAGCCGGCTGCGGCAGGAGGGGGCTTCGGTCGGGGATCGTCACACCGTGCGACGTTCCCGGGTCGTCGGTCTCATCTCACTCGATCTCGAATCGCACGTCGTGCCTGAACGTCCCGAAGGCTCGGGTCCGTGGGCAGATCGTCCGTGTCCGGGGTCGAGGCCCGCTCGCTCTGGGCACCGCGCAGAAACGCAGCGTCAGCGAGCGGGGATCGGAGCCGCGACGCAGAGGCCCTCTCCCGCCCTGCCTAGAAGCAGGGCGTGGGATAGGGCGAGGCGCAGGGTGCGTGCGGTCCGGTGCATGAGCGGGGTGTACCTGAGGGCGACGCGGGGGTCAAGCGATCCACCGGCGCGCGCCGATGACGGCGCGTTCGCGGCCTTCCATCCTTCGACCCTTCGGCGAT
Source organism: Myxococcota bacterium (assembly GCA_965250285.1). Classification (GTDB taxonomy): domain Bacteria; phylum Myxococcota_A; class UBA9160; order UBA9160; family UBA4427; genus CAYYSY01. Next base: position 1,233,411 of record OZ252299.1, on the reverse strand, counting down.
GCGCGCTCGCGCCTTGAGCGCGCCGCCTGCGCGCCCTACCCGACCCCCACGAGCGCGAGGCGATCGCCCCAGCGCGCGAGCACCGCGCGACGCACGCGCTCGTGCTCGGCGAGGCCGGGGTCGCGCGCGACCGTGTCCCACGCGGCCTGGCGCGCCGTCGCGACGTGGTCGGCGTCGCGCACGAGATCGGCGATGCGCAGATCCGGCAGATGTCCGCTCTGGCGGGTTCCGAGGAACTCGCCCGGACCGCGTAGCCGCAGGTCGGCATCCGCAATCTCGAACCCACTGTGCGTGTCGAGCATGGCCCGAAATCGCGCCTCGCTCTTCTCGCTGCTCGACCGCGCCACGAGCACACAGCGCCCCGGCTTGTCGCCGCGGCCGACCCGTCCCCGCAGCTGATGCAGCTGCGCGAGCCCGAACCGCTCGGCGTGCTCGATGACCATGAGCGTGGCTGCGGGCACGTCGACGCCGACCTCGATCACGGTGGTCGAGACGAGGATGCGGGTCTCGCCGCGAATGAAGCGCTCCATCGCCTCGGCCCGGGCCCCGGCGTCGAGGCGACCGTGCACCAGATCGACCTTCACGTCGCGAAAGGCCGCCTGGATACGGTGCGCACTCTCGATCGCCGACCGCAGGTCGGTCTTCTCACTCTCCTCGACCAGCGGGTAGACGACGTACACCTGCTCGCCGCGATCCACGGTCGCGCGGACCATGTCGGTGAGCCGCCGCCCTTCGCCCTCCCGCAACAGCAGCGTCTCGACGGGTGTGCGTCCGGGCGGCAGCTCGTCGATCACCGACACGTCGAGATCGCCGTAGAGCGTGAGCGCCAGGGTGCGCGGGATCGGCGTCGCCGTCATGACGAGCGCGTGGGGATGCCGGCCGTCGGCATTCGACTGAGCGAGCGCGGCCCGCTGGCGCACGCCGAAGCGATGCTGCTCGTCGATCACGGCGAGGCCCAGCGAGCGAAACGCGACGCCCTCCTGCACGAGCGCGTGGGTGCCGATCACGAGGTCGACGTCGCCGGCGGCCAGCCGCGCCCGCACCGTGTCGGCCACGGGCTTCGGCATCGACGCCGTGAGCCGGGCCACCTGGAGCTGCCCCAGCCCTTCGCCCCCCGACTCGACGAGGCCGCGAATCGTACGGGCATGCTGCTCGGCGAGCAGCTCGGTCGGCGCCATGAGCGCGGCCTGGTGTCCGGCACGCGCCACCGCGGCCGCGGCGAGCAGCGCAACCGCCGTCTTGCCGCTGCCCACGTCCCCCTGCACCAATCGGTTCATCGGCGAGGGCCGAGCGAGATCGCTCTGGATCTCTTCGACGACCCGCGCCTGGGCGCCCGTCAATGCGAACGGCAGCGACGCGGCCGAAGCGCGTTCACCCGCCGCCGAGCGCGCCATCGCGATCCCGGGCAACGCCGCCTGATCGCCCCGTCGCAGCGCCAGACCGAGTTCGAGCAGATAGAGCTCTTCGAGCACCAGACGCGTGTGCGCCGGCGACACGCGCTCTCGGTAGTCGTCGACGCGCGCTTCGGGGTCGGGATGATGCACCTGCACGAGCGCGTCGGCGGCCGAAGGCAGACCCAGCTTCTCGGCGGTCTCGGGCGGCAGGTGCCCTTCGACGAGGTCGGCATACTCTTCGACCGACTGCGCGACGAGCCGGCGCAGGGTGCGACCGTTCACGCCGTCGGGCACCGGGTAGTCGGGCACGATCGCGCGCAGCGCATCCGCAGCGGCCGGATCCGATGTGCCATCGGTCGGGTGGGTCGGCGGCGTGCCGTTCGGGTTCGCTTCGGGCTCGGCCCGCGATTCGTTCGAGACGGTCTCCGCTGCCCCCTCCGGCGGATCGATCGGCTCGACCTCGGGATGCACGAGCTCCTTCGAGAAGCGGTAGCGCTTGACGTCTCCGGTCACGAGGAGCCACTGGCCCTTCTTGACCTGCTTCGCCAGCAGGTCGCTGGCCCGAAACCACTTGAGGTTGACGGTGCCGCTGCCGTCTCCGACGACGGCTTCGAAGACCCGCCGGGAGCGGCCGCCCGATCGCCGCGACGTGTAGTCGGCGACCAGTACTTCTGCGATGAACGTCGCCCGCCGGCCGACCTCGAGCTCGCCCACCCCCGAGAGCGCGCGGCGATCGTCGTAGCGATGCGGCAGGTGAAAGAGCAGATCGTCGATGCGCGCGAGGCCGCGGCGCCCGAGCGCCTCGGCGCGCTTCGGCCCGACACCGGGGAGGACCGAGAGCGGCCGCGCGAGAAACCCCTCGGGCCAGTCGGGTTCGCGAAACGGAGCGAGCCACTCGAGGGCCGCGGCCACCCGCTCGGCGCGCTCGGCGACTTCGAGTGGCGCCTCGAAGCCTGCGCGTAAACCCTCGACGGATCGTCGAAAATCGGCCGGAAGCCGGTGCGCGAGAATGCCGTCACAGGCGGCGACGAGGCTGGCCTCGAGCCCGCTCACACGCTCGATGGCCCGGCCCTCGTCGCGGCCGGCAAACTCGAGCGGCCGCAGCAGTGCCGCCATCGCGCCGACGAGACCGGACGCGGCTCCCGGGCCGTCGGTCCCCCGTCTGCGACTCGCTCGGCGCTCTCCCTGCCCCATCTCGCCTCGGGCTCCTGCCTCATGGCTCGGCGATGCGAGCAGCCCCGAACGTCGACCCTGGCCGGCGGCTTCAGCCCGTCGCGGGGCCGTGGATCTCCTGCAGCGAGCGAACGCCGATCGACTCCTGCTGCAGCGCGAGGATCGCATCGGCCGACGCGCGCGCCGCTGCGAGCGTCGTGCAGTAGGGGATGCCCTGCTGCAGCGCGGCGCGACGCATCGAGAACGAATCCTCGACGGCCTGAGGATCCGCCGTCACCGTGTTGATGACCAGCGCCACGTCGCCGGCCTCGATTCGGTCGGTGGTGTGCGGACTGCCCTCGTGCACCTTGTTGATCGTCTCGGCCTCGATGCCGGCATCGCGCAGGACCTTGGCCGTGCCCTCGGTCGCGATCACCGAGAAGCCAGCGTCGACGAGCTTGCGTACGGGTTCGACCACGTGCCCGTGGTCGTCGGCCTTCATCGAGACCAGCACGGTGCCCGAGCTCGGCAGACTGTTGCCGGCCTGAATCTGCGCCTTCGCGTACGCGCGACCGAAATCGCTGTCGATGCCCATCACCTCACCGGTGCTCTTCATCTCGGGGCCGAGCAGCGTGTCGACGCCCAGGAACTTGACGAAGGGGAACACCGCCTCCTTCACCGAGAAGTGCTTCGGCACGATCTCCTCGGTGAAGCCGAGCTCGTCGAGCGTCTGACCCGCCATCACGAGCGCGGCGAGCTTCGCAAGCGGACGACCGATCGCCTTCGAAACGAAGGGCACCGTGCGCGACGCGCGCGGGTTGACCTCGATGACGTAGATCTCGCCCTGCTTGACTGCGAACTGCACGTTCATCAGACCGCGCACACCGAGCTCGAGCGCGAGCTTCTTCGTCGCCTCGCCGATGCGGGCGACGACGTCGTCCGACAGCGAGTACGGCGGCACCGAACAGGCGCTGTCGCCCGAGTGGACACCGGCCTCTTCGATGTGCTCCATTACGCCGCCGACCACGACCCGCTCGCCGTCACAGATTGCATCGACGTCGACCTCGATGGCGTCGCTCAGGAACCGATCCACGAGCACCGGGTGCTCGGCCGAGGCCCGAACCGCGAACCGCATGTAGTCGCGGAGAGCCTCGACATCTTGGACGATCTGCATGGCGCGCCCGCCGAGCACGTACGACGGCCGCACGAGCACCGGGTAGCCGATGCGTTCGGCGATCACCTCGGCCTCGGCCGCGCTGCGCGCGACGTCGCCTTCGGGCCGCTCCAGGCCGAGCTGCTCGAGCAGATCGTCGAAGCGCTCCCGATCCTCGGCGCGGTCGATCGCGTCGGCGCTCGTCCCGATCACGGGGGCCCCCGCCGCCTCGAGCGCCACCGCGAGCTTGAGCGGCGTCTGGCCGCCGAACTGCACGATGATGCCGTCGGGCTTCTCCTTCTCGACGATCTCGAGCACGTCTTCGAGGGTGAGCGGCTCGAAGTAGAGCCGGTCGCTCGTGTCGTAGTCGGTCGACACGGTCTCGGGGTTGCAGTTGACCATGATGGTCTCGTAGCCGGCTTCGCGCAGGGCGAATACGGCGTGGACGCAGCAGTAGTCGAACTCGATGCCCTGGCCGATCCGGTTCGGGCCGCCGCCGAGGATCATGATCTTCTTTCGGTCGGTCGGCTCGGCCTCACACTCCTGCTCGTAGGTGCTGTAGAGGTACGGCGTGTGCGCCTCGAACTCGGCGCCGCAGGTGTCGACTCGCTTGTAGACGGGCGCGATCCCCTCAGCCCGGCGCATCGCCCGTACGTCGCCCTCGCTCACGCCCCAGAGCGCGGCGAGGCGGCCATCCGAGAAGCCCAGCTGCTTCGCGTGGCGCAGCCACGCGGGCCGCTCGGCCTCGGCCAGCTGCTCGAGCTCGTACTCGGTGTCGATGATCTCCTTCATGTTGCGCAGGTACCAGGGATCGATGCCCGAGCGCTCGAAGAGCTCCTCGACCGTCGCCCCGCGGCGCAGCGCTTCGGCCACCGCCCAGGGCCGCCCGGGTCTCGGGGTATCGACCGAGTTCCAGAGCAGCGCCTCGCCCTCTTCGCCCTGGGGCAGCGTGGGCGACTCGAACCCGGTATGGCCGATCTCGAGGCCACGGATCGCCTTCTGCAGGCTCTCCTTGAACGTGCGGCCGATCGCCATGACCTCACCGACCGACTTCATCTGCGTGGTCAGGGTGTTGTCGGCGCGCGGGAACTTCTCGAAGGTGAAGCGCGGCACCTTGGTGACCACGTAGTCGATCGTCGGCTCGAACGAGGCCGGCGTCTCCTTGGTGATGTCGTTGGACACCTCGTCGAGCGTGTACCCGACGGCGAGCTTCGCAGCGAGCTTGGCGATCGGAAAGCCCGTGGCCTTCGACGCCAGCGCCGACGAGCGTGACACGCGCGGGTTCATCTCGATCACGACGATCTCGCCGTCCTCGGGATTCACGCCGAACTGCACGTTGGACCCGCCCGTCTCGACGCCGATCTCGCGCATGATCGCCACCGCGGCGTCGCGCATCTCCTGATACTCGCGGTCGGTGAGCGTCTGGGCCGGGGCGACCGTGATCGAGTCGCCCGTATGGACGCCCATCGCGTCGAAGTTCTCGATCGAGCACACGATCACGACGTTGTCCGCCTTGTCGCGCATGACCTCGAGCTCGTACTCCTTCCACCCGATCAGGCTCCGGTCGATCAGCACCTCATGGGTCGGCGACTGATCGAGCGCCCAGCTGATCTGACGGTCGAAGTCCTCGGCCTTGTGGCAGATGCTGCCGCCGGTGCCGCCCATGGTGAACGAGGGCCGGATGATGGCCGGGATGCCGGTACGCGAGACGATCTCGCGGGCCTCTTCGAGGCTCTTCGCGACGCCCGAGACGGGCACCTGCAGGCCGATGCGCTCCATCGCGTCGTTGAAGAGCTGTCGATCTTCGGCCTTGTGGATCGTGTCGAGGTTCGCGCCGATCAGCTCGACGTCGTACTTCTCGAGCACGCCCGCCTCGCTCAGGGCGATGGCCGCGTTGAGCGCCGTCTGGCCGCCGAGGGTCGGCAGCAGCGCCTCGGGGCGCTCGGCCGCGATGATCTTCTCGAGCGCGTCGACCGTCATCGGCTCGATGTAGGTGCGATCGGCCGTCTCGGGATCGGTCATGATCGTCGCGGGGTTCGAGTTGATCAGCACCACGCGGTAGCCGTCCTCGCGGAGCGACTTGCAGGCCTGTGTGCCCGAGTAGTCGAACTCGCAGGCCTGTCCGATCACGATCGGGCCGGACCCGATCACCATGATGGTCTTGATGTCTTCTCTCTTCGGCACGTTTTGAGATCCTTCGGGTCGCCGCGCTGCGCGGCGGCGCGTCGAACGAGGGGCATGGGACCCGGGTCGGCCCTCGCGGGCGGCGTCCCGGGTCGGGTTCAGGCAGCATCTTCCTTCGCGATCGCGGCGCCCGAGATCGGGTCACCGTCGACGCTCCGCTCGACCATGCGGCGGAAGCGACGAAAGAGATACGCTGCGTCGTGCGGGCCCGGCGAAGCTTCGGGGTGGTACTGCACCGAGAAAATCGGCTTCTCGACGTGGGCCAGCCCTTCGACGGTGCCGTCGTTCAGATTGATGTGCGTGATGTCGACGGGTTCGCCGGCGTCGCGCAGCGACTGCGCATCGACGGCGTAGCCGTGGTTCTCGGCGCAGATCGCGACCTTGCCCGTGGCGACGTCCTGCCCGGGCTGATTGCCACCGTGGTGCCCGAACTTGAGCTTCGTCGTCTTGCCACCGAGCGAGAGACCGAGGATCTGGTGCCCGAGACAGATGCCGAACAGAGGCTTGCGGGCCGCGAGCTCGCGGACGATGGGCTGCACCCCCTGCACGGCGGCCGGATCCCCCGGGCCGTTCGAGAGAAAGATCGCGTCGGGCTCGCGCGCGAGCGCATCGGCCGCGGGCGTGGTCGCCGGCACGACCGTCACATCGAAGCCCTCGTCGACGAGCATGCGCAGGATGTTGCGCTTCACGCCAAAGTCGTAGGCCACGAGCTTGAGCTTCTTGTCGGGCCGGCCATCGCGGGGCACCTGGCCCGAGACACCTTCCCAGCGCCCTTCCGACCAGTCGTAGGCCGCTTGGCAGGTGACGTCGGCGACGAGGTCTCGGCCGTCGAGACCCGGCGCGCTGCGCGCGCGCTCGACCAGCTCGGCGTCGTTCTGCACGGCGGGGTCGGTCGAGATCACGCCGACCTGAGCCCCCCCGGTGCGGATGCGGCGGACGAGCGCGCGGGTGTCGATGCCCGCCAGCCCGGGCACTCCGGCGTCGCGCATGCGCGCCGAGAGACCGCTCTCGGCGCGCCAGTTCGAGTGCACCTCGAAGAGCTCCTTGACGACGAAGCCCGACAGGAACGGGCGCAGGCTCTCTTCGTCCTGGGCATTCACGCCGACGTTGCCGATCTGCGTGTACGTCATGGTCACGATCTGCCCGGCGTACGAAGGATCGGTGAGGATCTCCTGGTAGCCCGTCATGCTCGTGTTGAAGACGACCTCGCCATCGGTCACGGTCTCGGCGCCGAACGCCTGACCGCGATAGACGGTGCCGTCGGCCAGCGCGAGCGCGGCCGGTCGACCGGGCTGACGAATGCCCACGCGGCCCTCGTGCTGGGGGGCGTCGTTCGGGGGGTTGGGGCTCACCTTGCTTCTCCTTCTCGGTCTCGCTGCGTGACGTCGTGGACGCGGCGGCCCGAAACCCATGTCATTCGCACGCGGCCGTGCATCTCATGGCCGGCCCAGGGCGAGTTGCGGCTCTTCGACGCACCCACCGTCGGGTCGTAGACCCAGCGCTCTTCGGGATCGACCAAAGCGACGTCCGCGATGGCGCCCTCGGCGAGGCCGCCGCCTTGGAGCCCGAGGATCGCAGCCGGGGATGTCGCCAGCCGCCGCACCAACTCGAGGGGCGCCAGCTCGCCTGCGCGCACGAGATCGAGACAGACCGGCAGCGCCGTCTCGAAGCCCGTGACGCCGAATGGGGCCGCCGTGAACTCGACGTCCTTCTCGTGCTCGGCGTGAGGAGCGTGGTCGGTCGCGATCGCGTCGATCACGCCGTCGACCAGACCCGCGCGCAGCGCGGCGACGTCTTCGGCCGTACGCAGCGGCGGGGCCATCTTGAAGTTCGTGTCGTAACCGCTCGTCGCCTCGTCGGTCAGCGTGAGGTGATGCGGCGTCACCTCGGCGGTGACCGCCAGCCCCGCCTCCCGCGCCTCGCGAATGAGTTGCACCGACCCCCCGGCCGACACGTGGGCGATGTGGAGCCGCGCCCCCGTCAGCGCGGCCAGGCGTAGATCGCGCGCGACCATGATCTCCTCGGCCTCGACCGGGTTGCCCGGCAGGCCGATCAGCGTCGAGACCCGGCCTTCGTTGACGACGCCCTCGCCGCGCAGGCCACAGTCTTCGGCGTGCACGATGACCGGCTTGTCGACGAGGCGCGAATACTCGAGCACCGAGCGCATGACCGACGTGTTCATGATCGTCGCGCCGTCGTCGCTGAACGCCACGGCCCCGGCCTCGACGAGCGCGGCCATCTCGGTCATCACCTTGCCGTCGAGCCCCTTCGTCGCCGCGGCGATCGGGTGCACGCGCGCGGGCGAATCCTTGGCCGCACGGTCGAGGATGTACTTCGTCACCGAGGGGTCGTCGTTGACCGGGTGCGTGTTCGCCATGCACGCGATCGCCGTGAAGCCGCCGGCAACGGCCGCGCGGCCGCCCGAGGCGAGATCTTCCTTGTACTCTTCGCCGGGTTCACGCAGGTGCGTGTGCATGTCGACGAAGCCGGGGACCACCCAGCAGCCCGCAGCGTCGACGACCTGAGCGCCGTCGTCGGACAGGCCCGAACCGACGGCGGCGACCGTCTCGCCGTCGATCATCAGGTCGAGCGTCTCGTCCCGCCCCTTCTTCGGGTCGAGCAGTCGGCCGCCGCGAATCAGCGTCTTCGCCATGGCTATGCGCCTCCGTCGCGGTGGCGTCCGGCGATCAGGTAGAGCAGCGCCATGCGCAGGGCGACGCCATTGCGCACCTGATCGAGGATCACGCTCGGCTTGTGGTCGGTCAGCTCATGGCTGAGCTCGACGCCGCGGTTCACTGGCCCGGGATGCATCACGATCGCGTCGGGACGCGCAAAGCGCAGCTTCTGGCGGTCGATGCCGAACGTCGCCGAGTACTCGCGTACGCTCGGAAAACAGGCGCCCTCGAGCCGCTCGTTCTGGATGCGCAGCGCCATCACCACGTCGACCCCGTCGAGGGCCTCGCGCAGGCGCGTATACGCCTTGACGCCGAGCGCCTCGACATTGGGCGGCAGCATGGTCGGGGGGCCGCAGACGCGCACCTCGGCGCCGAGCTTCGTGAAGCCGTAGATGTTCGAGCGTGCCACCCGCGAATGCGCGATGTCGCCGATGATCGCGACGGTCAGGCCTTCGATGCGCTGCTTGGCCTGCTGCACGGTCAGCATGTCGAGCAGCGCCTGGGAGGGATGCTCGTGCGCGCCGTCGCCCGCGTTGATGACGGGACAGTCGAGCACGTCGGCGATTCGCTGGGGCACGCCCGCGACCTTGTGGCGCACGACGACGGCGTCGGGATCCATCGCGTCGAGGGTGCGTGCCGTGTCGAGCAGGCTCTCGGCCTTCGTCAGGCTCGAGCTCGATGCGGAGAAGTTCACGACGTCGGCGGCGAGACGCTTGCCGGCGATCTCGAAGCTCGCCAGCGTGCGGGTCGACGGCTCGAAGAAGAGATTCACGATCGTGCGACCGCGCAGGGTCGGCACCTTCTTGACCTCGCGCGTCCCGATCTCTTGCATGCGCTCGGCGGTCTCGAGGATCAACTCGATGTCCTGGCGTGAGAGATCTTCGATCCCAAGCAGATCCTGTCCGATCATGAGACCCCCTCGCTCGACTCTGTCCCGACGCGCGGAAAGGCCTCGATCACGACCTCGAGGGCTTCGGCGCCCTCCAGCTCCGCCCCGTCACCCCCCGCCCGCAGCCGGACCTTGTCGCCGGGCTGGGTCGGGATGTTCTTGCCGACGTAATCGATCTTGATGGGCAGCTCGCGGTGCCCCCGGTCGACCAGCGCGACCACGCGCACCGCGCGCGGACGACCGAAATCCATCAGCGCATCCATGGCGGCGCGGATCGTACGGCCCGTGTTCACCACGTCTTCGACCAGCACGACGACGCGGTCGTCGACGGTCGAAGGCATCTCGGTCCGGCGCAGTCTCGGCCGCGTACCGCGGGTCGTCAGGTCGTCGCGATACAGCGTGGTGTCGAGGATGCCCATCGACAGCGAGGCGTCGGCCACCTGAGCGAGGTTCTCGACGAGGATTCGTCCGAGTGGAACGCCGCCGTTCGGGATCGCCACGAGGTAGAGGTCGGAGAGCTCGTCGCCCGTCTCGACGATCTCGTGCGCGATGCGCATCAACGCGCGTCGGATCGCGACGTCGTCGAGCACGACACGCGTGCGCGCGGGCGGGCGGGCCTCTTCGGGCCGCAAGCTGGGGGGCGTGGGGCTGGTCACCAGTCACCTTTACCCGTCTCTCGGGACGAGCTTAAAAGGTTCTGCGCGGCCGGAATCTATCGCGGATCGCGCACGCCCAAAAGGGGCGCACCCGATGTGAGTGCCCTTTCAGCGGCGGATGGGGGTGTGAATTCGCGCCGGCCCGGGCCGGTTCGCGCTCGCCTGCACCTGAGCGGCGCTGTGCGCCCCGCTGCGGCCGAAGAGCCGAGGGGCGAGGCGGGCGCACCCGGCGCGGGTGGGCTGCGAATCGCCGCTCAGCCGGCCGCAGGCCCCGCCGCGGCCATGACCGGCGCCCGGGGCGCGGCGACGGACATCGGCTGGCTCGCGACCTGCGCGGGCTCGGCCGGCGGCGACCGCCGCGCCGCGGCGCCGTCGCTCACCGAGTCACAGCCGACCCGCGTGAAGACGCGATCCCAGCGCTTGTCGGCCGTCACCCAGTTGACCGGGTTCAGGAACTGGATCGCGCTGCCGTTCACGTCCCACGACCAGTACAGGAAGAACGCCGGGCCCTTCATTTCTTCGAGGCGCACGGTGCCCCAGCCGCGGCTGTCGTTCGACCAGTCGCGGTTGTCGCCCATCATGAAGTAGCGGCCCTCGGGCACGACGAGGCTGCGCGGCGGCGCGCCCCCGACCCCCGGCACCGGGTCGTCGAGCACGTCGTGGACGCAGCCATCGAGGTTCTCTCGGTACCAGGTGAGCGTTCGGCCATGGGCATCGACGAAAGTCTTGCCGGTCTCGGCCCAGGCCATCTCTTCGCCGTTGACGAAGATGCGGCCATTCACGACGGAGAGCTCGTCGCCCGGCAGCCCGACGATGCGCTTCACGAAGTCGTCCTGGGTCAGCTCGGGACGTTCGTCGGCCGGGAAGATCCCCGAGTCGAGGCCCCCCGGCCCGCGCGCGACCTCGAACACGACGATGTCGCCGCGCTCCGGCTCGCGCAGCCCCGGCAGTCGGATGTCGGTGAAGGGGATCCGGGGCCCGTACACGAACTTGTTCACGAACAGGTGATCGCCGATCAACAGCGTCGGCAGCATCGAGCCGGACGGGATCCGGAAGGGCTCGATCACGAAGGCGCGAATGCCGAGGGCGATGAGGATCGCGAGGGCGAGCGTCCAGACCTGCTCCCAGATTGCTCCGGCGCGGGTCTGACCTTCGGCCTCGGCGCCCTCCTCGAGGGCGGACTCGTCGGTGGACGCGCTCATTCGTCCCCCAGCTTGAGCGCGGCGAGGAAGGCCTCTTGCGGGATCTCCACCGAGCCGACCATCTTCATGCGCTTCTTACCGGCCTTCTGCTTCTCGAGCAGCTTGCGCTTGCGCGTGATGTCGCCGCCGTAGCATTTCGCCGTCACGTTCTTGCGCAGCGCACGGACCGTCGTGCGCGCGATGATGCGCGTGCCGACCGCCGCCTGGATCGCGACGGGAAACTGCTGGCGCGGGATGAAATCTTTCAGCTTGCGCGCCAGCTCGGCGCCGCGGTACTGCGCCTTGTCCTTGTGCACGATCAGAGACAGCGCGTCGACGCTGTCGTTGTTCACCAGCACGTCGAGCTTCACGAGCTTGCTCTCGCGATAGCCCATCAGGTCGTAGTCGAACGAGCCGTACCCACGCGTGGCGCTCTTCAGACGGTCGTGGAAGTCGGTCACGATCTCGTTGAGCGGCAGCTCGTAGACGATCTGTACGCGATCGCCGTGGGTGATCATGTTGCGCTGCGTCCCGCGCCGATCCTGACACAGCGCGATCACGGCCCCCACGTGCTCGGCCGGCACGTGGATCGTCGCCTCGATGACCGGCTCTTCGATGTGATCGGTGTCTTGGGGATCGGGCAGGGCCGCCGGCGTCTCGATCTCGAACGGCTCGCCGACCTTCGGCACGACGCGGTAGCGCACGGTCGGCGCGGTCGTGATCAGGTTCAGCCCGTACTCGCGCTCGAGACGCTCCTGGATGATCTCGGCGTGCAGGAACCCGAGGAACCCGCAGCGGTAACCGAAACCCAGCGCCGCGCTGGTCTCGGGCTCGTAGTCGAAGCTCGAGTCGTTCAGCTTGAGCTTCTCGAGCGCCGCCTTGAGGTCTTCGTAGTCTTCGGCGTCCACGGGGTAGAGCCCCGAGAACACCATGGGCTTGACCTCCTGGAAGCCCTCGAGCGGCTCTTCGGCGGCGTGCTCCACGGTCGTCACGGTGTCGCCGATGTGCACGTCGGCGAGGCTCTTGACGCCGGCCACGACCATGCCGACCTCGCCTACCGAGATGCTCTTCACCTTGCGAGGCGTCGGATCGATGACCGAGAGCTGGGTGATGTCGTACTCGCCGCCGCTCACCATGAAGCGGACCTTGTCGCCCTTGCGGAGCGTGCCATCGACGACGCGCACCAACATCACGGCGCCGACGTAGGTATCGAACCAGCTGTCGAAGACCAGCGCGCGCGGCGGCGCGTCGGCGTCGCCCTCGGGCGGCGGCACCTTGTCGACGATGGCCTGCAACAGGTCTTCGATGCCCTCCCCCGTCTTTGCCGAGACGGGCACGACGTCGAGCGCGTCGAGTCCAACGACGTCTTCGACCTCCTGGGCCACTCGGTCCGGGTCGGCCGACGGCAGATCGATCTTGTTGATGACCGGCACGATCTCGAGGTTGGCGTCCACGGCGAGATACGCGTTCGCGAGGGTCTGCGCCTCGATCCCCTGGGCCGCGTCGACGACCAGCAGCGCCCCTTCGCACGCCGAAAGTGCACGCGAGACCTCGTAGGAGAAGTCGACGTGGCCGGGCGTATCGATGAGGTTCAAGACGTACGTCTCGCCGTCGGCGGCCGTGAAGTTCATCCGCGCGGTCTGGGCCTTGATCGTGATGCCGCGCTCGCGCTCGAGCTCCATGTTGTCGAGGAACTGATCCTTCTGCTCGCGCTCGCTGAGCGAGCCCGTCACTTCGAGCAGGCGATCGGCGATCGTGCTCTTCCCGTGGTCGATGTGCGCCACGATGCAGAAGTTGCGGATCTTCGAGGTGTCGACGGCGGCCATCAGGCCCGCGCCTCCAGCAGCGCCGCACCATCGTGCGACGCGAGATAGTCGTCCAAGCCCTGCTCCCACGCGGGCAGCGCGACGCCGAGCCCCGCCGCCCGGCGGGTATCGAGCACCGAGTACGCCGGCCGCGCAGCAGGCAGATCGAGACCGGCCGTTGCGGCGCGGTCGATCGCAAGATCTGCGTGCCCGGTCCGGTCGAGGATGCGGCGGGCGAACCCCCACCACGTGGTCGAGCCACCCCCTGTCAGATGGTAGAGGCCCCGAACGGGTTCATCCGGCTTGGGCGTGGCTTTGTCGCCGGGCGCAGGGCGGGCCAGCTCGGCGAGCCCGATCAGCCCCTGGGCGAGGTGGTCGGCATACGTCGGTGCCCCGACCTGGTCATCGACGACGCTGAGCGGCCCCTCGAGCTCGCCGGAGCGTCGCTTGCGAGCCTGCTCGAGGATCGCGACGACGAAGTTGCGCCCGGGCCCGAAGACCCAGCTGGTGCGCACCACGAGGGCGTCGGGGGCGGCCTCGAGCGCAGCCTGCTCCCCCGCCCGCTTCGTCCGGCCATAGGCGTTGACCGGCGCGGTCGCGTCCCCTTCTGCGTAGGGCGCACGGGCGTCGCCGGCGAAGACGTAGTCGGTCGAAACGTGCACGAGAAGGGTTCCGCTTTCCTGACAGCGGCGCGCCAGGTGGGCGACGCCGTCGGCATTGATGTCGTGGGCGAGCGGCTCTTCCTGCTCGCACCGGTCGACCGCCGTGTACGCGGCGGCATTGAAGACGACGTCGGCCCCGGCCGCGGGTCCGTCGTCGAAGAGCGCGTCGACGTGATCCGCGCGCCCCAGATCGCAGTCGGCATGACCGGTGGCAAACGCGAGAGTGTGTTTCGGCGCCGCCTCGAGGCGCGCGACGAGGCATCGACCCAGCTGGCCGCCGCTCCCGGTCACCCCACAACGCATCTCGAAACTCCGATCGGTGCTCAGCTCTCGCGGACGCGCAGGATCCAGGTGGGGAGCCCCTCGTCGTCCTCGAGACGCTTCGCAAGCCCTTCGGCGCGATCCCGCGCGGCGACTGGACCGACGCGCACGCGGTAGCGGCCGTCGTCGGAGTTGCTCAGCACCTCGACCGCGTACCCCTTGCCGCGCAGGGTCTCGGCCACCTCGCTCGCCGATGCGCGGCTGTCGTACGCCCCGACCTGGATCAGGAAGCGAGGGCCCGCGGTCGTCGGCGGCTTCGCTTCGCCGGCCTTCTTCGCGGCCGCGAACTGCGCGGCCTCGACCGACGCGGTCTCGTCCTTCAGGATCGACGTCGTCTGCGGCGGCGGGTCGTCGAGCAGCGACCGCGGCGCTGCGCCGACCGGTGCGAGCGCCCCGCCATCGTCATTCGCCTCGATGAGGGCGACGGTGTCGCCCGACTCGCTGCCACCTGCGGCCCACTCGATCTCGGTGTCGCGGCCGGCCATGTGTCCCACGAGCAGCTCCGGCTCTTCGGAGACCACGCCTGCGACCAGGCCGATCACGAAGCCTGCGGCGATCCAGACCGTCACGCCGAGCAGCGTGAAGATCAGGCGCGACTCCGTCGATCGCTTGCGTGTGCTGGACTCGCGTGTCATCGGCCTCGCCGTCTCCGTTCTCAGCCGCGGTCGGCGCTGGCGCGCCCCGCTTCGCCGGTGCTCGCCGGTCGAAATCGGATCAGCACCTCACCTGGCCGAGCCAGATCGAGATCCTCTCGAATCGCTCGCTCGATGGCCCAGGGATGGGTGCGGAGCTCTTCGATCTGCCGCCGGAGCGAGACCGTCTCGGCCTCGAGCTGGCGAATGCGCGTGGACGACTCAGCGAGCTCCGAACGCAGCCTGAGCCACGTCCCGACGCCCGAATCGCGATCCACGACCACGAGCGTCGCGGCGCACACCGCGAGCCCCAGCACCAGCAGCGACGATCTCAATCCACCCCCCGTGGACCCGGATGGAAGGGCTCTCGCCCCTCTCCGGCGGGGATCGTACCGAATCGTGCGGGGAGTGCCCCCCGAGCGAGCCGCCATCTGCACAGCAAGTCCGTCAGCCCTGCGGGGCATCTCGGGTAAGCGCTTCGGTGAGCGTGGGTCGGGTGTGACCGGCGGATCGTCAGGGTTGCGCGAGCAGGCGCTCGACCCGCGCGACGTAGCCCGGCTCGTCCCAGGGCTTGGGTCCGACGTAGCGCTCGACGATCACGCCACTGCGGTCGATCAGCAGCGACTCGGGGTAGCCCATCGTCTGATAGAGGCGAGAAGTCGCCTGGTCGGGGTCGAGCAGCACGGGGAAGGTCAGGCCCATGCGCGCGACGAAGGCGTCGACGAGCCCGGGCTCGTCGTCCACCGAGATGGCCACGAGCTCGAACCCACGCTCATGCGTGGCTTCGTAGAGCCGCTGCATGGCCGGCATCTCGTCTTCGCAGGGCTTGCACCAGGTGGCCCAGAAGTTGAGCAGCACGACCTCACCGCGGAGGTCGTCGAGAGACATCGGCGCAGCCGAACCGAGGCGCGCCAGCTCGAAGCCCGGCGCCGGGTCGCCCCGTCGAAGCGGGGCAGGCCCGCCCTCGCCCAGCAGGATCAAAGCGCCCGCCATCGCGATGATCGCGATGGCGAGCAGCCAACCCGTGCCGCCGAGGCCGCCACCCGCGCCCGACTCTTCGGGCGCGCCGGTGGTGGGCGTCTCGTCCGCTTCGCCCGCCATTCGAAGCGGGCTACGCGTCGCCTTCGGCGCGGTCGACGAGCTCGATGATCGACATCGGTGCCGCGTCACCCACGCGGTTGCCCACCTTGATCACGCGCGTGTAGCCGCCCGGGCGGTCGCGATAGCGATCGGCCAGCTCGTCGAAGAGCTTCGACGTCACGTCCTTGCTTCGGATGTAGGCCGCCGCCTGGCGCCGGGCGTGGAGATCGCCGCGCTTGCCGAGCGTGATCATCCGCTCGGCCACGCCGCGCAGCTCCTTCGCCTTGGCGTGGGTGGTCTCGATCCGCTCGTGCTCGAGCAACGAGGTCACCATGTTGCGAAACATGGCCTTCCTGTGGCTCTGGTCGCGTCCGAGCTTTCTTCCGCTCTTGCCGTGTCGCATGTCAGGCCTCGCGCTGCTCGCGCAGCTTCTCGAGATCCTTGCGCGAGGGCAAGTTCTCGATGGTCGAGCCGAGCGCGAGTCCCATGGAGGCGAGCACCTCCTTGATCTCGTTGAGGGACTTCCGCCCGAAGTTCTTGGTCTTGAGCATCTCGGCCTCGGTGCGCTGCACGAGCTCACCGATGAACCGGATGTTCGCGTTCTGGAGGCAGTTCGCCGACCGAACCGAGAGCTCGAGTTCGTCGACGCTCTTGTAGAGGTTCGGGTTGAGCGGCTCGGGCTCGTCCTCCACCGCGGGCACCGACTCGGGCTCCTCGATGAAGTTGATGAAGATCGTCATCTGCTCCTTGACGATCTTGGCCGCGAAGGCGAGCGCGTCGACCGGGTCGACGGTGCCGTCGGTCCAGATCTCCATCGTCAGCTTGTCGAAGTCGGTCTCGCGACCCACGCGGGCGGGCGTCACCGTGTAGTTCACACGGCGGATGGGCGAGAACACCGAGTCGATCGGGATCGTGCCGATGGGCATCTCTTCGGTCTTGTTCTTATCGGCGAGCACGTAGCCCTTGCCATGACCGACGGTGGCCTCGAGCTCGAACTCGGCGTCGGGCGACATCGTGCAGATCTTGTGATCGCCATTCACGATCTCGACCGTCTGATCGTCGCTCGTGAAGTCGCGCGCGAAGACCTCGCCCTCGCCGTTGCGGCGAATGGTGATCGACTTCGGCCCCTCGGTGTGCATGCGGAGCCGCACCTCCTTGAGGTTCAGCACGACCTCGCTGACGTCTTCCATGACGCCGGGGATCGTCGAGAACTCGTGAAGCACGTTGGCGACGCGAATCTGCGTGATCGCGGCGCCCTGGAGCGACGAGATCAGCACGCGGCGCAGCGCGTTGCCGAGCGTCGTGCCGAAGCCGCGCTCGAGCGGCTCACACGAGAACTTGCCGTAGGACGCCGTGTGCGACGCCTCATCGACTTCGAGGCGGCGCGGGCGGATCAGCGCCCGCCAGTTCTGGGCCATCAGTTCCTGCTGCATCGGAACCCCCCTTTCGTCCCTTTCGGGTCGACTCCGCCTTCGGGCGGAGCGTTCGAATCATTCAGCGCTGACGTTCATGGGTACGCTCCGTGCGGCGGAGCGCTCCCCGATCAGCGCGAGTAGAGCTCCACGATCAACTGCTCGTCGATCGGCAGCGTGATGTCGTCTCGCACGGGCAGCTGCTTGACGTTGCCAGCCAGCTGCTCCCGGTCGATCTCGAGCCACTGCGGCACGCTCTTGCCCTCGAGCGCGTCAAGGGCCGCGGTGATTCGCTCGACCTTCTGCGAGCGTTCACGCAGAGTGACCTTCTGGCCCGGCTTCACCATGATCGACGGCGTCTTCACCTTCTGCCCGTCGAGCAGGAAGTGACCGTGCTTCACCAGCTGGCGCGCTTCGGCCCGCGACGTCGCGTAGCCGAGACGGAACACGACGTTGTCGAGCCGACGCTCGAGCAGGATCAGCAGGTTCTCACCCGCTCGACCCTTCATCGCCGACGCCTTGTCGAAAGTGGCGCGGAACTGCTTCTCGAGCAGACCGTACATGCGCTTCACCTTCTGCTTCTCGCGCAGCTGCAAGCCGTAGTCGCTGAACCGCGCGCGACCCTGCCCATGCATGCCCGGCGGATACGCGCGGCGCTCGATGGCGCACTTCTCGCTGAAGCAGCGATCGCCCTTCAGAAAGAGCTTGGTGCCTTCGCGCCGGCACAACCGGCAGACAGAACCTCGATATCGTGCCATGTCTCGCTCCGACTCAGACCCGGCGCCGCTTGGGCGGCCGGCAGCCGTTGTGCGGGATGGGAGTGACATCCCGAATCATCGTGATCTTCAGACCGGCAGCCTGCAGTGAACGCAGCGCCGACTCGCGGCCCGCACCCGGGCCCTTGACCACCACACCGATGCTGCGAACACCGTGCTCCATCGCCTTGCGAGCGGCTTCTTCGGCAGCCATCTGGGCGGCGAAGGGCGTCGACTTACGACTGCCCTTGAAGCCCTGCTGGCCAGCGCTCGCCCACGACAGGGCATTGCCGGCCGGGTCGGTGATCGTGATGATCGTGTTGTTGAAGGTCGACTGAATATGAGCGACCCCACTGGGGACGTTCTTCTTGACCCTCTTCTTACCCTTGACGGTCTTCTTCGCGACCATGAATCGCCTCTACTTCCGGGGCGCGAGCTTCTTGCCCGCGACGGTCTTCTTCGGACCCTTGCGCGTCCGAGCATTGGTGTGCGTGCGCTGGCCACGCACGGGCAGGCCTCGGCGATGCCGCAGCCCGCGATAGCAGCCGATGTCCATCAGCATCTTGATGTTCTGGCTGACCTCACGGCGCAGGTCACCCTCGACCTTGTACTCGCGCTCGATGATCTCGCGCAGCCGGATCACCTCGGACTCACTCAGGTGATCGGTCTTCGTCGACCGCTCGATCTCCGCCTTGTCACAGATCTTGCCGGCCGAAGTCTTGCCCACGCCGAAGATATACGTGAGCGAGACCTCGATGCGCTTGTTGCGCGGAAGATCGACACCCGCGATACGGGCCATTGGATTACCTCCGTGTACGCGCCGGCAGGTTCAGCCGATTCGACGCGTACGAAATCGTCTCGCGCCTCAGCCCTGGCGCTGCTTGTGCTTGGGGTTTTCGCAGATCACCCGAACGACGCCGCGACGCCGGATGATCCGGCACTTGTCACACATCTTTCGGACCGAAGCTCGGACCTTCATCTCTCTCTCCTCCCGCGCTCTGCGCGGCGATCTCGCTCTCGCACCCCTCGCTCGGGCTCTCAGTGCGACCCCTCGACCCGGGTGAGCACCTCGGGACCGTGGTCTGTGATGAGCACCGTGTGCTCGAAGTGCGCGCTCAGCTCTCCGTCGGCGGTGACCGCCGTCCATTCGTCGTCCAGCATTCGGACTCGCTCGGTGCCCACGTTCACCATGGGCTCGATCGCGAAGACCATGCCCGGCAGCAGCCGCGGCCCCCGTCCAGGGCGTCCGTAGTTCGGGATCTGCGGCGGCTCGTGCATCTGCCGACCGATCCCGTGCCCCACGAACTGTCTCACCACCGAGTAGCCGGCTCCTTCTGCCGTCTTCTGTACCGCGTTGCCAATGTCCGAGAGCCTCTTCCCGGCCACCATCTTCTCAACGCCGTCGTAGAGTGATCGATGCGTCGCTTCGAGCAGGTGCTGCACCTCGCCGGGGATGTCGCCGATGGCGATCGTGAGGGCCGAGTCACCGTGCCAGCCCTCACTCTCCACACCGAAGTCGAGGCTGAGGATGTCGCCGTTCTTCAACACCCTCGAGCCAGGAATGCCGTGGACGATCTCGTCGTTGACCGACGTACACAGCACCGCCGGGTACGGCGGCACACCGCCCGGCGCGTAGTCCAGGAACGGTGAGTTCAGGCCTCTCTTCTTCAGCTCCCGCGCGGCGTGCTCGTTGAGCTCGCCCGTCGTCACTCCTTCCTTTGCCTCTTCTCTCAAGGTCAGGAGAATCTCCGCCGTTTGGCGGCCGACCTCCCGCATCTTCTCGACCTCGCGCCGGGTCTTGACCTGGATGCGCTCTGCGAAGCTCACGCGCCGAGCGCTCCCGCAAGGGCCTCCGACACCTGTTCGACGCTTCCCATGCCGTCGACCTCCTTCAGCAGGCCACGACCCCGGTAGTAGTCGAGCAGCGGCGCCGTCTGTTCGTCGTAGACGCTCATCCGCTCGCGAATCGTCTCCTCGTTGTCGTCCGCGCGCCCTTCGATCTCGGCGCGCTTCAGCAGGCGCTTCACGACCTCATCGTTGTCGACCGTGATCGCGAGGCAGCAGTCGAGGCTCGAGCCGATACGCTCGAGCACCTCGGTCAGCGCCTCGGCCTGCGCCAGGGTGCGCGGGAAGCCGTCGAGGATGAAGCCCTTCTTGCAATCCGCCTGCGCCAGTCGCTCCTCGGCGATCGCGATGACGATCTCGTCGCTGACGAGCTGGCCAGAGTCCATGACCGCCTTCGCCTTCAGCCCGACCTCGGTCTCGGCCTTCACCGCAGCCCGAAGCATGTCGCCGGTCGAGATGTGCGGGATGCCGAGCGTCTCGATCAGCAGCGCCGCCTGCGTCCCCTTGCCAGCGCCCGGGGCGCCCATCAATACGATCTTCGTCGCGCTCATCGTCCCAGCCGTCCTCGAATCCTGCCGCCCTTCACGAAGCCTTCGTAGTGGCGCGACACCATGTGCGCATCGATTTGCGACACGGTATCGAGGGCAACGCCGACCACGATCAAGATCGCCGTCCCGCCCAGGTAGAAGGGCACGTTCATGCTGGTCGTCAGCAGCACCGGCAGGATGCAGATGAACGACAGATAGACCGCGCCCACGAAGGTCAGTCGCGCGAGCACCCGGTCGATGTAGTCAGCCGTCTCACGACCCGGTCGCTTGCCGGGAATCGAGCCGCCCGAGCGCTTGATGTTCTCGGCGACGTCGTCGGGATTGATTATGATCGCCGTATAGAAGAAGCAGAAGAAGATGATCAGGCCGACATAGATGCCGTTGTAGAGGAGGCTGCCCGGGTCGAGATAGTCGCTGATGAACGCCTGGATCGACTCGTTCTCTGAGAACTGTCCCACGGTGAGCGGCAGCATCAGCAGCGACGACGCGAAGATCGGCGGGATCACGCCGGCCGAGTTCACGCGCAGCGGGAAGTAGCTCATGCCCCCCTGACTGACCTTGCTCCCGACCACGCGCCGTGCGTGCTGAATCGGGATCCGCCGCTGCGCCCGCTCGACGTAGACGACGGCGAAGATGATGCCGACCGCGATGCCCGCAATGACGATCACCTGGAGGGGCGTCATCTGGTCGGTGCGAACCAGGTCGATCGTCTGCCCGAGAGCGCCCGGCAGCGCCACGATGATGCCCGAGAAGATCACGAGCGAGATGCCGTTGCCGATGCCGCGCTCGGTCACCTGCTCGCCGAGCCACATGATGAAGGCCGTGCCCGACGTGAGCGTGATCATCGTCGTCAGGCGGAAGCCCCAGCCCGGGTTCAGCACGGCGCCTTCGCCGAATTGACCGTTTTCGAGCGCCGTCGCCATCAGGAAGCTCTGGAACAGCGCCAGGCCGATCGTCGCATAGCGCGACCACTGGTTGATCTTCTTCTGGCCTTCGGCGCCCTCCTTCTTCAGCTGATCGAGCGCCGGGATCACGACCGTAAGCAGCTGAAAGATGATCGTCGCGCTGATGTAGGGCATGATGCCCAGCGCGAAGATCGAGAGCTGCTCCATGGCGCCGCCCGAGAAGAGGTTGAACAGACCGAAGACCGTCCCCGACATCGAGCTGAAGAAGTCGCGGATCACCTGGGCGTTGATGCCCGGCGTCACGACGACGCAGCCCATGCGGTAGACGGCCAGCATCCCGAACGTGAAGAGGATTCGCTGGCGGAGCTCCTGGATCCTCCAGATGTTCTGGATGCGCTCGAGCACTAGACCCACTCCATGTTCAGGCGACGACCGGGCACTAGACCCACTCCATGTTCAACCGACGAACGGGCACTAGACCAGCTCCACCGTACCGCCGGCCGACTCGATCTTCGTGCGCGCACCAGCGCTCACGCGATCGAGCTTGACCGTCAGGTTCTTCGGGGCATCGCCCTCGCCGAGCAGCTTCACGGCGCAACCCGAGCCACGGATCAGACCGCGCTCGGCGAGTGCCTTCGCGTCCACCGTCGCGCCGTCACCGAACACCGCGAGCGCACCGACGTTCACCACCTCGGTGTCCTTGCGAAAGATGTTCGTGAAGCCGCGCTTCGGTACGCGCTGCAGCAGATTCATCTGTCCGCCTTCGAACCAGGCGGGGGTGTTGCCACCCGAGCGGGTGCCCTGCCCCTTCACGCCCGACCCGCAGGTCTTTCCCTTGCCCGAACCGGGACCTCGGCCGACGCGCTTGCGCGGCTTGCGGGATCCGGCGTTGGGGCTGAGTCGATCCAACATCGACCTACTCCTCCACGATCTCGACGAGGTGGATGACCTTGTTGATCATGCCTCGCACCGCCGGCGTGTCCTCGAGCTCGCTCACCTGGTTCAGGCGGCGCAGCCCGAGCCCCTTGAGGGTCGCGCGCTGGCGGCGGTTGTATCCGATCTCGCTCTTGGTCTGCTTGACCTTGAGCGTGGGCTTGTCGCTCACGACGCCCTCCTTCCGAGCTCCGCCAGCCGCTCTTCGGGCGAGCGCAGGCTCTGCAGGCCGGCCATCACGGCGTTCACGACGTTGCGCGGGTTGTTGGTCCCGAGC
Organism: Myxococcota bacterium; assembly: GCA_965250285.1. Classification (GTDB taxonomy): domain Bacteria; phylum Myxococcota_A; class UBA9160; order UBA9160; family UBA4427; genus CAYYSY01. The sequence continues at coordinate 1,210,952 of OZ252299.1, read as the reverse complement.
GTCTTCGTGAGGATGTCGTGCACACCGGCCGTCTCGACCACGGCGCGCACGGGTCCGCCCGCGATCACGCCGGTACCGGCCGAAGCGGGCTTCATCAGCACGCTGCCCGCGCCGAAGCGCCCGATCACCTCGTGAGGCAGCGTCCCGTCGACCAACGGCAGCCGGATCAGCGAGCGGCGCGCCTTCTCGACGCCCTTGCGAATCGCCTCGGGCACCTCTCCCGCCTTGCCGAGCCCGACGCCGACGACGCCGTTGCCGTCACCGACGACGACGAGCGCGCTGAAGCTGAAGCGACGACCGCCCTTCACCACCTTCGCGACGCGGTTGATGTGGATCACCCGGTCGTTCAGCTCGAAGTCGTTCGGGTTGATCATCGATGACTTGATGAGCTTGGACATCAGAACTGCAACCCCGCTTCGCGAGCCGCATCTGCCAGAGCCTTCACGCGGCCGTGGTAGAGGAACCCGTTTCGATTGAAGACCACCTCGCCGACCTGGTTGTTCTTGGCCAGCTCGGCCACGGCCGTACCCACCTGCTTGGCAGCCTCGATGTTGCCGCCGTTGCCACCCGGGCAGATGCTCTTGTTTCGGCTCGAGACCGTACCGAGCGTCTTACCCGACTCGGGCTCGATCAGCTGGGCGTAGATGTGCTTCGAGCTGCGAAAGACCGAGAGCATCACGCGATCCGTGCGGCCGAGTGAGTTGCGGGTGCGCTGGCGGCGCGCCAGCCACTTCCGTCGATTGTCGTTTTGCACCTTGGGCTTCATGACTGACCTCACTTCGCTCCGGTCTTGCCGACCTTGCGCCGGACATGCTCATCGACGTAGCGCACACCCTTGCCCTTGTAGGGCTCCGGCGGCCGCAGCTTGCGGATCTCGGCCGCGAACTGCCCTACGGCCTGCTTGTCGATGCCCTCGATCCGGATCTTCGTATTGCCGTCCATCTTGATCTCGAGGCCCTCGGGCACCGGCATCTCCACCGGGTGCGAGAAGCCGAGGGTGAGATTCAGGTTCTTGCCCTTCACGTCGGCGCGGTAGCCGACGCCCTGAATCTCGAGCTCCTTCGCGAAGCCCTCGGTCACGCCCGTGACCATGTTGTTGGTCAGCGCGCGCGCCAGACCGAAGAGCGAGCGGGTGTGCTTGTCCTGCGCCAGCGGCGCGAACACGACCTGGCCGTCTTCGACCTTCGCCTCGATCTGAGCCGGAACGGTGCCGGAAAGCGTGCCCTTCGGGCCCTTCACCTCGATCGCCGAGTCGTTCAGCGTGACGGTGACGCCGTCGGGAATCGCGACCGGCTTCTTGCCGATTCGGGACATGGCTACCAGACCTCGCAGAGGATCTCGCCGCCCACCTTCTGTTCGCGGGCGTCTCGATCGCACATCACCCCCTTCGAGGTGGACAGCACGGCCATGCCGAGGCCGTTGCGCACCTTGGGGATCTCGTTGGAGCCGACGTACACCCGGCAGCCCGGCTTCGACACACGGTGGATCTCATCGATCATGTGATCGCCCGAGTCCGTGTAGCGGAGCGTCAGGTGGAGCGTCGTCTTGTTGTTGTCGCCGGGCTCGGCCGAGTAGTCGGAGATGAACCCCTCATCGCTCAGCACCTTGGCGATGGAGAGCTTCAGCTTCGAGCTCGGGCACGACGTCGCGGCGTGCTTGACCGAACCCGCATTGCGGATGCGGGTCAGCATGTCACCGATCGGATCGGTCATCATGGTCGAATCCTCACTTACGGAACGGCATACCGAGATGGGTGAGCAGCGCTCGCCCTTCGGCATCCGTCTTCGCCGTCGTCACCACACTCACGTTCATGCCCGTGGTGCGCTCGACGGCGTCATAGTCGACTTCAGGAAAGATCGTCTGATCCTTCAGCCCGAGCGTGTAGTTGCCGCGGCCATCGAAGGCCCGCGCCGACACGCCGCTGAAGTCGCGCACGCGCGGCAGCGCAACGCTCATCAGGCGATCCAGGAACTCCCACTGACGTGCACCGCGCAGGGTCACCATGCAGCCGATGGCCTGCCCTTCGCGCAGCTTGAAGTTCGAGACGCTCTTCGTCGCGCGACGCACGACGGGGCGCTGGCCGGTGATCTGGGCCAGCTCCTCGAGCGCGCGGTCGATGATCTTCGGGTTCTGGGCGGCCTCGCCCAGGCCCATGTTGATCACGACCTTCTCGACCTTCGGCACCTGATGAGGGTTGGCGTAACCGAACTCGTCCTTGAGCTTCGGCACCACCTCTTCGCGGTATCTGGTCTGGAGCCTCGGATTCATCTCAGAGGACCTCCGGCGCCAGGGACACGATTCGCATGAAACCCGCGCCGCGCAGCTCTCGCGCGACGGGACCGAAAATGCGTGTCCCCACCACTTCCTTCTCGTTGTTGATCAGCACGGCGGCGTTCTCATCGAACTGGATGTGCGAGCCGTCGCGGCGATTGATCGCGTTCTTGGTTCGGACGATGACCGCCCGGCGCACGTCGCCCTTCTTGACGCGGCCGTTCGGGATCGCCTCCTTGACGGCGACCACGATGATGTCGCCGACCGAAGCGAATTTGCGCTTCGAGCCACCCAGCACGCGGATGCACTTGACCTTGCGCGCGCCGGAGTTGTCTGCGACCTGCAGTGTGGATTCGGGCTGGATCATGGCTCTCTCCGCTAGACCCCCGTCGCCTTGACGAGCGTCTCCTGCACCTTCCACTTCTTCCGCTTGGAGAGCGGACGGTGCTCGATGATCCGCACACGGTCACCGTTCTTGCAGTCGTTGCCCTCGTCATGGGCCATGAACCGCGAATAGCGACGGATGTACTTCTTGTACCGGGAGTCCTGAACCAGGCGCTCCACACGCACAACGACGGTCTTGTCCATTTTGTCGCTGACCACGGTTCCGACCAGCGTTCTTCGACTTCCTCGCTCGCTCACTTCGTCGCCTCGCGCTTTCCAGCCAGCACGGTTTCGACCCGCGCAACGTCCTTGCGCAGGGTGCCCAGCAATGCGGTGTTCTCGAGCTGTCCGGTCGCGTGCTTGACCTTCGCGTTGAACAGCTCGCGGCGGGTCTCGAGCGCCTTCTGCTCGAGCTCCTCGACGCCGAGATCCCTCAATTCGGACGCCTTCATGATCAGTCCTCCCGCATCACGAAGCGGGTCGAGACGGGCAGCTTGTGGGCGGCCAGGCGAAACGCCTCGCGGGCGATCTCCGGCGTCACGCCCTCCATCTCGTAGAGCATGCGGCCGCGCTTCACGGGGCACACCCAGGCTTCGAGATTGCCCTTGCCCTTACCCATTCGGGTTTCGGCCGGCTTCTTCGTGATCGGCTTGTCGGGGAAGATGCGAATCCACACCTTGCCACCGCGCTTGATGTGCCGGGTCATCGCGATACGAGCGGCCTCGATCTGGCGCGCCGTGATGAACCCGGTCGAAGTCGCCTGCAGCCCATAGTCGCCGAACGAAACCTCGTTGCCGCGATGCGCCTGGCCGCGCAGACGCCCCTTGAACATCTTGCGATGCTTGACCTTCTTCGGCTGAAGCATGACTACCTCGCCCCCTGCTCGGGCGCCGACGACTCGTTGAGCGGGCCCTTGCGGAGATCCTTGTCACCGACTTCGCCCTTGAAGATCCAGACCTTCACGCCGATGACACCGTACGTGGTCCGGGCTTCGGCGAAGCCGTAATCGATGTCGGCGCGCAGCGTGTGCAGCGGGACGCGTCCGTCGCGGTACCACTCACGTCGACCCATGTCCGCACCGCCGAGGCGACCCGAGCACTGGATACGGATGCCCTCGGCGCCAAACTTCATCGTCGACACCATGGCCTTCTTCATCGCGCGCCGGAACGCCACGCGGCGCTCCATCTGCGAGGCGATGTTCTCGGCCACGAGCTGGGCGTCGAGCTCAGCCTTCCGGATCTCCTTCACGTTCACGAAGATGTCGGCGCTCGTGAACTGCTTGAGATCCTTGCGGAGCACGTCGATCTCGGCGCCGCGCTTGCCGATCAAGATGCCCGGCCGCGCGGTATGGATGTTGATCACCATCTTCTCGCCGGTGCGCTCGATGACGACCTTCGAGATGCCCGCGTGAAAGAGTTTCTTCTTGATGTACTTGCGGACCTCGAGATCTTCGTGCAGCTGGCTCGCGTAGTGCTTGTCGTTGAACCAGTTCGACTGCCACCCGTAGAGGGTGCCGACCCGAAATCCGTAGGGATGAACCTTCTGACCCACGTTCGCTCCTCGTCTCTGTGGGAGACCTGCTTGCCTAGCGCTTGGAATTAGTCTTCCGAGAGAACCAGGGTGATGTGACTGGTGCGCTTCTGGATCCACGTGGCGCGGCCCTGAGCGCGAGGGCGGATCCGCCAGAGGCTCGGCCCTTCGTTCACGGTGATCGTCGAGACGACCAGGTTGTCGATGTCGATGCCCGACTCCTGCTGCTCGTTCTTGAACTCGGCGTTCGAGACGGCCGAGCGAACGAGCTTCGCGAGCGGCTTGGCGAACCGCTTCTGCGACAGAGTGAGCAGGGTCAGCGCCTCTTCGACGCCCTTGCCACGGATCTGGTCCGCGAGCAGGCGCGCCTTCTGAGCGCTCACCCGGTAGTTCTTGAGGCTGGCCTTGACGTCCATGTCAGCGCTTCACTTTCTTGTCGCTCGCGTGACCCGTGAACTTTCGGGTCGGCGCGAACTCTCCCAGGCGATGACCCACCATGTTCTCCGTCACGAAGACGGGCATGAAGAGCTTGCCGTTGTGGACATGAAAGGTGAGACCGACGAAATCCGGCGTGATCATCGAGCGTCGCGACCAGGTCTTGATGACCTGCTTCGCGCCCGACGCCTGCAGGCGGTCGATCTTCTTCTGGAGGCTGGGGTCGACGAAGGGCCCCTTCCGAAGGGAACGTGCCATTACTTCTTACCTCGCCGCTTCACGATGTACTTGTCCGACTGCGGGTTGTTGCGCGTCTTGCGCCCCTTGGTGGGCTTGCCCCACGGCGTGCACGGGTGTCGGCCACCCGACGATCGCCCCTCGCCGCCACCCATCGGGTGATCGACGGGGTTCATGGCAACGCCACGCACGATCGGGCGTCGGCCCTTCCAGCGATTCCGACCGGCCTTGCCGATGCGCTGGTTCTCGTGGTCGCTGTTGCCGACGAGACCGATCGTCGCCATGCACGTGATGTGAACCTGCCGCATCTCGCCGCTCGGCAGGCGCAACGTTGCGAGCTTGCCCTCACGCGCCATCAGCTGAGCGCTCGTCCCGGCCGAGCGCACCATCTGCGCACCCTTGCCCGGCTTGAGCTCGATGGCGTGCAGCTGCGTACCGAGCGGGATGTTCGCGATGGGCAGCGCGTTGCCGGGACGGATCTCGGCGTCGACGCCCGACGAAACGGTGTCGCCGACCTTCAGGCCCAGCGGCGAGAGGATGTATCGCTTCTCGCCGTCGGCGTAGTTCAGCAGCGCGATGTTCGCCGACCGGTTCGGGTCGTACTCGATCGCCGCAACACGCGCGGGGATGCCCGTCTTCTCGCGGCGAAAGTCGATCTTGCGATAGCGGCGCTTGTGGCCACCACCCCGGCTGAACGACGTGATGCGTCCGCGGTTGTTGCGGCCACCACTCTTGCCGATGCCGCCATCGACCAGGCTGCGCTGGGGGCTGTTGCCCTTCGTCAGCTCGGCGAAGTCGTTGACGCTCATGTTGCGTCGGCCGGCGCTCGTCGGCTTGTAGACCTTGATGCCCATCTCTCTACACTCCCTCGAAGAACTCGATCGAGTGGCCCTCGGCGAGCTCCACGATGGCCTTCTTCCACTCCGCTCGGCGGCCGATCTTCATGCCCACGCGGCGGCTCTTGCGGGGCTGGCGCATCGTCCGAACGGTCTTCACCTCGACCTCGAAGAGCGTCTCGACCGCGCGCCGGATGTCGTGCTTGGTGGCGTTCGGGTCGACGGCGAACGTCGCGAGGTTCTGTTCCTCACGACCGATCGAGCTCTTCTCGGTGATGAGCGGCTTCTGGATGACCTGATGCAGCTCCATGACTAGGCCTCCTCTCCCGCAGCTTTGCGATCGAACCGCGAAGTCAGTGCGGCGACGGCGTCCTGCGCGAGCACGAGCTGGCCGTGTCGGAGCACGTCGTACACGTTCAGGCCCTCGGCTCGGATCACCGATACGCCCGGGATGTTGCGGGCCGACGCTTCGAGCTGCACGTTCGGCTCGGCGCTCACGATCAGCGTCTTCTGGCCGGCCACGCCGAGCGCCTCGAGCATCGCGACGATCTGCTTCGTCTTGAACTCGGGCACGTCGAAGGCGTCGACGACCTTGATGGCCCCTTCGCCCTGGCGCAGCGAGAGCGCGCTCTTCAGCGCAGCGGCCCGCACCTTCTTGGGCAGCTTGTGGTCGTACGCACGCGGCACCGGGCCGAAGACCACACCACCACCGGCGAACTGCGGCGCACGCGTCGTACCCTGCCGGGCGCGGCCCGTGCCCTTCTGGCGATACGGCTTCGCACCGCCGCCCGACACCAGCGCGCGGTTCTTGGTCGCATGCGTACCCGCGCGGCGCAGAGCGAGCTGTCGCCGCACCTCGGCATGAAAGAGGTGCTCCTTGACCTCGGCCTCGAACACGGCCGGGGCCAGCTCGACGGAGCCCGCCTTCTCATTCTTCATGTTGACGACGTCGATGTTCGCCATGGCTACAGCTTGATCTCCACGTCGACACCCGCGGCGAGCTCGAGCTTCATCAGCGCATCCACCGTCTGCGGCGTCGGATCGAGGATGTCGATCAGGCGCTTGTGGGTGCGCACCTCGAACTGCTCCCGCGACTTCTTGTCGATGTGCGGGCCACGCAGCACGGTGTACTTGTTGATGTCCGTCGGCAGCGGGATCGGCCCCGCCACGCGCGCACCCGTCCGAAGGGCGGTGTCGACGATCTCGCCCGCGCTCTGATCGAGCAGCTTGTAGTCGAACGCCTTCATGCGAATGCGAATCTTTGCCGTTGCGTCAGCCATGCAGTGGCTCCATGTCGCTCAGCTCGAGACCGGTTACCCGGAAGCAGCTTCATATCGCTCAGCTCACGGCGACCCCAAGTCGCCGTGAGCGAAAACAGTTACTCGATGATCTCGGCGACGACGCCGGCGCCGACGGTGCGGCCACCCTCACGGATGGCGAACCGAAGCTCCTTGTCCATCGCGATCGGCGTGATCAGCTCCACCGTCATCTCGACGTTGTCGCCCGGCATCACCATCTCCGTCCCGTCCGGAAGGTTCGCGACGCCCGTCACGTCCGTCGTCCGGAAGTAGAACTGCGGCCGGTACCCGTTGAAGAACGGCGTATGACGACCACCCTCGTCCTTCGTCAGGATGTACGCCTGAGCCTTGAACTTCGTGTGCGGCGTGATCGAGCCGGGCTTGGCCAGAACCTGACCGCGCTCCACCTCTTCCTTCGCCGTACCGCGAAGCAGGCAGCCCACGTTGTCGCCCGCCTGACCCTCATCGAGGAGCTTCCGGAACATCTCCACGCCCGTGATCGTCGTCGTCGTCGTGTCCTTGATGCCCACGATCTCGACTTCATCACCCGTGTGGATCACGCCCTGCTCGATGCGGCCCGTCACAACCGTCCCGCGGCCCGTGATCGAGAACACGTCCTCGATCGGCATCAGGAAGTCCTTGTCCAGAGCACGCTCAGGCTCGGGGATCGTCGCGTCCAGCGCATCCATCAGATCATCGATGCACTTGTTGTTCTCGTCGTTCGAAGGATCCTCGAGCGCGTTCAGCGCCGAGCCCGGGATGATCGGGATGTCGTCGCCCGGGAACTCGTAGCCGTTCAGAAGCTCGCGGATCTCCATGTCGACCAGCTCGAGCAGCTCCTCGTCGTCGACCTGATCCACCTTGTTCAGGAACACCACGATGTACGGAACGTTCACCTGGCGAGCCAGCAGAACGTGCTCGCGCGTCTGCGGCATCGGGCCATCGGCTGCCGACACCACCAGGATCGCGCCGTCCATCTGAGCGGCACCCGTGATCATGTTCTTCACGTAGTCCGCGTGGCCGGGGCAGTCGACGTGCGCGTAGTGGCGACCCTCGGTCTGGTACTCGACGTGCGCCGTCGCGATCGTAATACCGCGCTCGCGCTCCTCCGGCGCCTTGTCGATCTGGTCGAAACGCATCTGATCCGCCAGACCCTTCGCAGCCTGCCGCTGCGTGATCGCTGCCGTCAGCGTCGTCTTGCCGTGGTCAACGTGTCCGATCGTTCCCACGTTCACGTGGGGCTTCGTCCGCTCGAACTTCTCCTTGGCCATCCTGTCTTCCTTCTACGAGCGCCTCGGCGCTCCGACCTGCCCCGCATCGGGGCGGATTGATCTTCGACCTTCTCTTCGAATCAGAAGGCCACGACCTTGCTCGACACCGACTCGGGTGCCTGTGCGTAGTGCGAAAACTGCATCGTGTAGCTGGCACGGCCCTGGGTCATCGACCGCACCGCGCTGACGTATCCGAACATCTCCGAGAGCGGCACCTCTGCGTCGATCACCTGAGCGGGACCGCGAAGGCCGATGCCGGTGATCTGACCGCGCCGACTGCTGAGATCGCCCTGCACGGCTCCGTGATACTCATCCGGCGTCACGACCTCGACCTTCATCACCGGCTCGAGCAGCACCGGGTCGGCTTCGCGCAGCCCCTGGGCCATGCCCATGCTGGCGGCGACCATGTACGCCTGCTCGGTCGACTCCTCGTCGCGGAACTCGCCGCCAGTCAGCTTCACCCGGACGTCGGCGACCGGAAACCCGCCGAGCATCCCGCTCTGGGTCGACTCGAGGCACGCCTGTTCGATGTGCGAGACCGCGTCGCGGGGAATCGGGCTGCCCTTCGACGCGTCTTCGAAGACGAAGCCTTCACCCCGATCACCGGGCGAGAGCTCGAGCTGCACGACCGCGTACTCGTTGGTCGTGCCGGTCTGCTTCTCGTAGCGCCCCTCGACCTCGACGGTCTTGGTGATCGCCTCCTTGTAGGCGACCTGCGGACGACCCACGTTGGCGTCGACGTTGAACTCGCGCAGCAGGCGGTCGGTGATGATCTCGAGGTGCAGCTCGCCCATGCCCGAAATGAGCGTCTGCCCCGTGTCGGCGTCGGTCGAGACCTGGAAGGACGGATCCTCCATCTCGAGGCGCTCCAGCGAGCTCCCCAGCTTGTCCATGTCGGCCGTGGTCTTCGGCTCGATCGCGATCGAGATGACGGGGTCGGGGAAGTCGAGGCTCTCGAGCAGCACCGGCTGCTTCACGGCAGCGAGGCTCTCGCCGGTCGTGATGCCCTTCAGGCCGACCGCGGCGACGATGTCGCCGGCGAAGACCTCATCGATCTCCTGGCGCTTGTTCGCATGCATCTGAAGCAGCTTGCCGATGCGCGCCTTCTTGTTCTTGTTGACGTTGAGGACCTGGTCGCCCGTCTTCACATGGCCCGAGTAGACGCGCAGATACGTCAGCGAGCCGGCGTGCTTGTCGCTCATGATCTTGAACGCGAGCGCCGAGAACGGCTCCTTCTCGTCGGCCTTGCGCGTGACCGTCTCGCCGTCCTTCGGTCGCGTGCCTTCGACCGGCGGCACGTCGAGCGGCGAAGGCAGGTAATCGTTGACCGCGTCGAGCAGCGGCTGAACGCCCTTGTTCTTGAAGGCGCTGCCGCAGAGCACGGGCACGAGGCCCAGCTCGAGCGTGCCGCGGCGCAGGGCCTTGCGGAGCTCGTCTTCGCCGATCTCTTCGCCGTCGAGATAGCGGGCCATCAGCTCGTCATCGAAGTCGGCCGCCGCTTCGACGACCTGCTCGCGCGCGGCGGCGGTCGCGTCGACGAGCGAGGTCGGTACGTCGTCTTCGCGAGTCTCGGCGCCGAGATCGTCACTTTCCCAATACAGCGCACGGCCGCGCAGCACGTCGACGACCCCCTCGAACCCCTCCTCTGCCCCGATCGGCAGCTGAAGAGGCAGCGGGTTCGCGCCGAGGCGATCTCGGATCATCTCCACTGCGTTTTCGAAGTTTGCGCCCATGCGATCCATCTTGTTGACGAAGGCAATCCGGGGAACCCGGTACTTGTCAGCCTGTCGCCAGACAGTCTCCGATTGCGGCTCGACGCCGCTCACTCCACAAAAGACGGCCACCGCGCCGTCCAGCACCCGCAGCGAGCGTTCGACTTCGATCGTGAAGTCGACGTGGCCCGGGGTGTCGATGATGTTGATGCGGTGGCCCTTCCACTCGCAGGTCGTCGCGGCCGACGTGATGGTGATGCCGCGCTCCTGCTCCTGCTGCATCCAATCCATGGTGGCGGCGCCGTCGTGCACCTCACCGATCTTGTAGTTGACGCCCGTGTAGTAGAGGATCCGTTCGGTCGTCGTGGTCTTGCCGGCATCGATGTGCGCCATGATGCCGATGTTGCGCGTCTGCTCGAGCGGGATGCGTTGGGCCATGTCTCTACTCGGCTCGCGGTGACCCGCGCTTCCCGTCTTCGCACACGCTCGAGATGCCCGCTCGACCCCGCGCCGCCCAGCCTAGGGCCGGGTCGACATAGGGCGAAGGCTCACCATCGATAGTGGGCGAAGGCCTTGTTGGCGTCGGCCATGCGGTGCGTGTCTTCGCGCTTCTTCACGCTCTCGCCCCGCTCGTTGGCCGCGTCGATGATTTCGTTCGCGAGCTTCTCTCGCATGCTCTTGCCGGGACGCGCCCGCGAGTACAGCGCCAGCCAACGCATCGCCAGCGACGTCGCGCGCTGCGGCGAGATCTCGACCGGCACCTGGTAGGTGGCACCACCCACACGGCGGCTCTTCACCTCGAGGCGCGGCCGGATGTTGTCGAGGGCGCGGCGGAACATCGCGAGCGGGTCGCTGCGCATCTTGTTCTCGATCTCGTCGAACGCCCCGTAGATGATCCCCTCGGCGGTGCTCTTCTTGCCATCGTTCATCAACACATTGATGAAGCGGCCCACGAGCTTGTCGCCGTGCTTGGGGTCGGCGGGGGTTTCGCGCTTCGGTACTTCTCGGCGTCTCGGCATCTATTCGTCTCTCGACTCGAGCGATTCGATCGATTCGCTCTTCGAATCATCTCGCCGAGGCCGCGCCTCGACGAGTCGCCGAGGCCGCGCCTCGACGAGAAATGGATCAGCTCTTCGGGCGCTTCGTGCCGTACTTCGAGCGGCCGCGGTTGCGCCCCTCTACGGCCGTCGCATCCAGCGTGCCACGCACGATGTGGTAGCGGACGCCGGGCAGGTCCTTGACGCGGCCACCGCGCACGAGCACGACCGAGTGCTCCTGCAGCGTGTGCGCGACACCGCCGATGTACGCGTTCACCTCGTTGCCGTTGGTGAGACGCACACGCGCGACCTTGCGAAGGGCCGAGTTCGGCTTCTTCGGCGTCTTCGTGAAGACGCGCAGGCACACGCCGCGCCGCTGGGGGCACTTGGCGAGGTCGGGCGACTTCGACTTGGCCGGCTTCGGCTTGCGTCGCTTGCGAATGAGCTGCTGGATGGTCGGCATGAGTGCTTGACCGCCTCCTGGTACCGCACATGCGTCGTGATGCGCGGTGGGGATGTCGTTGGAACCGGAGCACGAACGAACTCGGCGAAGTCGATCGCCAGTGGTCGCTCGCGGAAAAGGGGAAAGCCAGAGACGCATGTCCCCCCGGTACCGCTTTCCAGCATCGAAGAGACCGGAGTCGTTGGCGCCTGACTCGGGCCCTCTCTCCGAGGGACTGAAAGCGGACCGCGGAGAGCGGCCCCTGTCGCAGAAGCGGGCGCATTCTAGCCAGCCCAAGGTGGGTGTCAACGCCGCCCCAGCACGGAATTTCAGGCACATAGACCGACTGCCCGCCGCTGCGGGTGCCGGCGACCGGGCGCTCCGAATCGACGCCGCGTCCCCCCGGGCCGTAGCGCCTAAGACACCGTTCGGGGGCATCCCACCTCGCCGATCGGCCGCCCTGAACGACACCGGCCGGGGTCCCGAAGGACACCCGGCCGGTGTTTGGTTCTCGGCTTCAGTGCCGTGTGGGCCTAGCCCTCGACGGGCGGCGCGCCCGGGTCACCCGGTGCGGCGTAGATGCCCGCGCCCGGCTCGGCCGGCGCGGCGGGGCTCGCCGCACCGAAGCCCTCGGTCTCGCCCCCGAGCCCGTCGACGGGCAGCTCGGGTGCATCGACCTGGATGCCCAGGGCCTGGTATCGCTCGAGCCCCGTCCCAGCGGGGATCAGGCGACCCATGATCACGTTCTCCTTGAGACCGCGCAGACGATCGATCTTGGCCCAGATCGACGCCTCGGTGAGCACCTTGGTGGTCTCCTGGAAGCTCGCGGCCGAGATGAACGACTCGGTCGAGAGCGACGCCTTGGTGATGCCCAGCAGCTGCGGAGCAGCCTCGGCGGGCTGTCGGCCCTCGGCCTCGAGCTGGCGGTTCTGCTGCAGGAACGTCGTCTTCTCGACCTGCTCGCCGAGCAGGAAGTCCGAGTCGCCGGCGTCCGTGATGCGCACCTTGCGCAGCATCTGGCGAACGATCACCTCGATGTGCTTGTCGTTGATCTTCACGCCCTGCAGGCGGTAGACCTCCTGCACCTCGTCGACCAGGTACGTCGCCAGCGCCTTGATGCCCTTGATCTTCAGGATGTCGTGCGGGTTCGACGAACCATCCATGAGGGCCTCACCCGCACGCACGCGATCGCCTTCGTGCACGGCGACGTGCTTGCCCTTCGGGATCAGGTACTCCTCGGGCTCGCCCTCGTTCGGCGTGACGATCACGCGGCGCTTGCCGCGGCTGTCCGCCCCGAACGAGACGACACCGTCGATCTCGGTGACGACCGCGCACTCCTTCGGCTTGCGGGCCTCGAAGAGCTCGGCCACGCGGGGCAGACCGCCCGTGATGTCCTTCGTCTTCGACGCCTCGCGCGGGATCTTCGCGAGCACCTGGCCCGCCTGGACCTCGCTGCCCTCGGCGATCGTCAGGAACGCGCCCACCGGCAGCAGCGCGCGCGATTCCTGGCCCTCGGCGGTCTTCATGATGATGCGGGGCCGCAGCTCCGGATCCTTTGACTCGATGATGACCTTCGACGACACGCCGGTGAACTCGTCCACCTGCTCCTGCATCGTCGAGCCTTCGATGATGTCGTGGAACTCGACCACACCGGCGAGCTCCGACAGGATCGGGCTGGCGAAGGGATCCCAATCGAGCAGCATCGCGCCCGACTTCACGGTATCGCCCTCACGCACCCGGAGCGTCGCGCCGTACACGACCGGATGACGCTCGCGCTCACGCCCGCTTCCGTCGACGATGCCGACTTCACCGTTGCGGCTCATCACCGTCTGGTTGCCGTCGGCGTCGTCGACCGTGCGGATGTTGTGCAGGTTGATCGAGCCCTCGCTCGTAGCCTCGGCATGGCTCTGCTCGGCGCGTCGGGTCGCCGCACCACCGATGTGGAACGTCCGCATCGTGAGCTGCGTACCGGGCTCGCCGATGGACTGGGCCGCGATGACACCCACGGCTTCGCCCATGTTGACCATCGTGCCTCGAGAGAGGTCGCGGCCGTAGCACTTCGAGCAGATGCCGTACTCGGCCTCGCACGTCAGCACCGATCGCACGTGCACCGTCTCGATGCCCGAGTTCTCGATGCGGCGCACCTTGTCCTCGTCGATCTCCTCGCTCGCCGAAACGAGCACCTCGTTCGAGATCGGATCGTGGACATCGTCCGCGGCCACGCGACCGAGGATGCGCTCGCCGAGGGGCTCGACGATGTCACCGCCCTCCACGAGCGGGCCCATCTCGAGCGACTGCTTCGTGCCGCAGTCGTCCATGCGCACGATCACGTCCTGCGACACGTCGACCAGGCGGCGAGTCAGATAGCCCGAGTTCGCCGTCTTGAGCGCCGTATCGGCCAGACCCTTTCGCGCACCGTGGGTCGAGATGAAGTACTGGAGCACCGACAGGCCTTCGCGGAAGTTCGACGTGATCGGTGTCTCGATGATCGCGCCCGAGGGCTTGGCCATCAGACCCCGCATCCCGGCGAGCTGACGCATCTGCTGCGCCGAACCGCGCGCGCCCGAGTCGGCCATCATGTACACCGAGTTGAAGCTCGGCGTCTGCGAGGCGTTGCCGTCCTCGTCGATGATCTCGTCGGTCGCGATGCCGTCGAGCAGCTGATTGGTGATCTGCTCGGTGGCCTGGGCCCAGATGTCGACGACCTTGTTGTAGCGCTCGCCGTCGGTGATCAGGCCTTCCTGGTACTGCTCCTGGATCTGCGTGACCTCTTCGGTCGCCTCGGCCAGGAAGCGCTCCTTGTCCGGCGGGATCTCCATGTCGTCGATGCAGATCGAGATGCCAGCGCGGGTCGCGTTCTGGTACCCGAGCGTGCGCACCTTGTCGGCCAGCAGCACCGTCGCCTTGTTGCCGAGCAGGCGGTAGCACTGGTCGATCAGCTCACCGAGCGCCTTCTTGTCCATCACCTGATTGATGAACTCGAAGGGCACCTCTTCTTCGACCACCTCCCGCAGCAGGATCCGACCCGTCGTCGTATCGACGACCTCGCCGTCGACACGCACCTTGATCTCGGCGTGGATGTGCAGCTCACCCGCGTCGTACGCAATGCGCACTTCTTCGGGGCTGGAGAACTGCATGCCCTCGCCTCGACAGCCGGGCCGCTGCCGCGTCATGTAGTAGAGGCCGAGCACGATGTCCTGGGTGGGGCCGATGATCGGCCGACCGGTCGCCGGGCTGAGGATGTTGTTCGTCGACATCATCAGGACGCGCGCTTCGATCTGCGCTTCGACCGAGAGCGGCACGTGGACCGCCATCTGGTCGCCATCGAAGTCGGCGTTGAACGCCGCGCACACCAGCGGATGCAGCTGGATCGCCTTGCCCTCGATCAGCATCGGCTCGAAGGCCTGCATGCCGAGTCGGTGCAGGGTGGGCGCGCGGTTCAGGAGGATCGGGTGCTCCTTGATCACGCCGGCGAGGATGTCCCAGACCTCCTCGCGCTCGTTCTCCACCATCTTGCGCGCGGCCTTGATGGTGGTGACGTACCCCATCTGCTCGAGCTTGCTGTAGATGAACGGCTTGAAGAGCTCGAGCGCCATCCGGTTCGGTAGACCGCACTGGTGCAGACGCAGCTCGGGGCCGACCACGATGACCGAGCGGCCCGAGTAGTCGACGCGCTTGCCGAGCAGGTTCTGGCGGAAGCGACCCGACTTGCCCTTGAGCATGTCCGACAGGCTCTTGAGCGGGCGCTTCGACGGGCCGGTGATGACCCGGCCGCGGCGACCGTTGTCGAAGAGCGCGTCGACGGCCTCCTGCAGCATCCGCTTCTCGTTGCGGATGATGACCTCGGGCGCGTTGAGCTCCTGGAGGCGCTTCAGGCGGTTGTTTCGGTTGATCACGCGTCGGTACAGGTCGTTCAGATCGCTCGTCGCGAAGCGACCGCCGTCGAGGGGCACCAGCGGGCGCAGATCCGGCGGAATCACCGGGATCACCTCGAGGATCATGTACTCGGGGCGGTTGATGCCCGACTCGCGGAAGGCATCCATCACCTTGAGCCGCTTGGCCACCTTCTTGCGCTTGGCCTCGCTCGTGGCTTCGCGCATCTCTTCGCGAAGCTGCTCGCACTCGGCTTCGACGTCGAGCTCCGAGAGCAGCTGGCGCACGGCCTCGGCGCCGATACCCACCTCGAAGCCGTCGCGGCCATACTTCTCGCGCATCTCGGCGAGTCGCTCGTCGTTGACGAGCTCGCCCTTCATCAGCTCGGTGTCCTTGGGATCGAGGACCAGGTAGGCCTCGAAGTAGAGCACCTTCTCGAGGTCACGGAGCGTGATCTCGAGGATGTTGCCGATGCGCGAGGGCAGCGACTTGAGGAACCAGATGTGGGCCGTCGGCGAGGCCAGCGTGATGTGACCCATGCGCTCGCGGCGCACCTTGCTCTGGATCACCTCGACGCCGCACTTCTCGCAGACCACGCCACGGTGCTTCATGCGCTTGTACTTGCCGCAGATGCACTCGTAGTCCTTGACCGGACCGAAGATCCGGGCGCAGAACAGACCATCACGCTCCGGCTTGAACGTCCGGTAGTTGATGGTCTCGGGCTTCTTGACCTCGCCGAAGGACCACTCTCGAATCGTCTCGGGCGACGCAAGCGAGATGCGCAGCGCGTTGAACGCGAGCGGGTTCTTGGGCTTCTCGAAGAGGTTGTAGAGATCGCGCAAGGTGGCTGTCTCCCTTCTTCGTTCTCGATACTCGGAACTGCTTGACCCGAACGGCACGGCCGGCCGGGTGGGCTGGGCCCCGGGTCGACATGCGGCCGACCCGGGTGGAATGACTTCTACTCTTCGACCATCTCGATGTTGAGCGCCAAGGCCTGGAGCTCCTTGACGAGCACGTTGAAGCTCTCGGGCAGGCCCGGCTCCAACGTGTTCTCACCCTTGACGATCGATTCGTAGATGCGCGTGCGACCCTGGACGTCGTCCGACTTGACGGTCAGGAACTCCTGCAGGCCGTAGGCGGCGCCGTACGCCTCCATGGCCCAGACCTCCATCTCGCCCAGGCGCTGGCCACCGAACTGCGCCTTACCGCCCAGCGGCTGCTGGGTCACCAGGCTGTACGGGCCGATGGACCGCGCGTGGATCTTGTCGTCCGCCAGGTGGTGCAGCTTCAGCATGTAGATGATGCCCACCGTGACGTCGCGATCGAAGGGCTCACCCGTGCGACCGTCGAAGAGGATCATCTGACCGCTCTCCGGCTGATTCGCGCGCTTGAGCTCTTCCTTCACCGCGCCCTCGGTCGCACCATCGAACACCGGCGTACCCACGTGAACGCCCCGGCTCACGTTCTTGGCGATCGAGAGGATCGCCTCGTCCGTTGCGCCTTCGAGCATCGACGTGATCTCGCCATTGTCGAAGCGGTCGATCAGACCCTTCCGGAGCTCCTCCGGCGCGATCTGCTTCTCGACCATGTCTTCGATCTGCTTGCCGAAGCCCTTCGCCGCGAGACCGAGGTGCGTCTCGAGGATCTGCCCGATGTTCATGCGCGAAGGCACACCCAACGGGTTCAGGCAGATGTCGACGGGCGTGCCGTCGGCCATGTAGGGCATGTCCTCTTCCGGAAGGATCCGGCTGATGACGCCCTTGTTGCCGTGGCGGCCGGCCATCTTGTCACCCACCGAAAGCTTGCGCTTGATGGCCAGGTACACCTTGACCATCTTGAACACGCCCGGGGGCAGCTCGTCGCCCTTCTTGAGTCGCGCGATCTTCTCGTCGAACACGGCCTTGATCACCATGGCCTGGTCTTCGACGTTCGCGAAGATCCGGTCGATGCGATCCTGAATCGCGGCGTCCGTGACCTGCAGGTCACGCCACTTGCGATCGGGGATCTCGGCCAGCGCCTCTTCGCTGATCGTGTCGCCGCTCTGCAGCCAGACGAGCCCCTTGCGCTCGTCGCCGACGCGATTGGCGGCCTGCTTGCCGACGATCAGCTCTCGGACCTTGCTGAAGGCACCCTTCCGGATGATCCGGATCTCGTCCTCCTGATCCTTGCGGAGCCGCTCGATCTCGGCCTCTTCGAGGGCGCGGGCGCGCTCGTCCTTCTCGACACCACGGCGCGAGAAGACCTGGGCCCCGATCACCGTCCCGACGACGCCCGGCGGCACGCGCAGCGACGTATCGCGCACGTCGCCGGCCTTCTCGCCGAAGATCGCGCGCAGCAGCCGCTCTTCGGGGGAGAGCTGGGTCTCGCCCTTCGGCGTGATCTTGCCCACGAGGATGTCGTCGGGGTTGACCTCGGCGCCGATGCGCACGATGCCGGCCTCGTCGAGATCCTTGAGCGCCTCTTCACCGACGTTCGGGATGTCGCGGGTGATCTCTTCCTTGCCGAGCTTCGTATCACGGGCGACGCACTCAAACTCCTCGATGTGGATCGAGGTGAAGTAGTCGTCCTTGACCACGCGCTCCGAGATCAGGATCGAATCCTCGAAGTTGTACCCACCCCACGGCATGAACGCGACGCGCACGTTGCAACCGAGCGCCATCTCGCCGCGGTCCGTCGCCGGGCCATCCGCGATCACCTGCCCTGCCCTCACCTTGTCGCCGGGTCGGACGATCGGGCGCTGGTTGATGCAGGTGTTCTGGTTCGAGCGCTGGTACTTGATCAGGTTGATGATGTCGACGTTCGCGCCCGAGCCGTCGTCCTCGTCGGGCTTGAGCACGATGCGGCCGGCATCGACCGACTCGACGGTGCAGTCGCGCTTGGCCACGACGGTCACGCCCGAGTCGCGCGCAACCACCGCCTCCATGCCCGTGCCCACGAGCGGGGCCTGAGTACGCAGCAGCGGCACTGCCTGGCGCATCATGTTCGAGCCCATGAGGGCGCGGTTCGCGTCGTCGTTCTCGAGGAACGGGATCAGCGAGGCCGCCACCGACACGAGCTGGTTCGGCGACACGTCCATCATGTCGACTTCGCCGGGCGGGATCATCTCGAACTCGCCCTGCTTTCGCGCAGAGATGCGATCCTTGACGAACTTGCCGTCGTCGTCGAGCACGGCGTTCGCCTGGGCGATCGCCATGCGCTCCTCGTCGAGGGCCGA
Organism: Myxococcota bacterium; assembly: GCA_965250285.1. GTDB lineage: Bacteria > Myxococcota_A > UBA9160 > UBA9160 > UBA4427 > CAYYSY01. Next base: position 1,192,412 of record OZ252299.1, on the reverse strand, counting down.
CAGGAACTTCACGTCCATGCCGACCTTCTCGTCTTCGACGTTGCGGTACGGGGTCTCGATGAAGCCCATGTCATTCACGCGAGCGAACGTCGACAGCGACGCGATCAGGCCGATGTTCGGGCCTTCCGGCGTCTCGATCGGACAGATGCGGCCGTAGTGCGTCGGGTGCACGTCGCGCACCTCGAAGCCGGCGCGCTCTCGCGTCAGACCACCCGGGCCGAGCGCCGAGAGCCGCCGCTTGTGCGTCACCGACGACAGCGGGTTGGTCTGATCCATGAACTGCGAGAGCTGGCTCGAACCGAAGAACTCCTTGATGACCGCCGAGACGGGCTTCGAGTTGATCAGGTCGTGCGGCATCAGCGTCTCGATCTCCTGCAGGCTCATGCGCTCCTTGATCGCACGCTCCATTCGGACGAGACCGATGCGGTACTGATTCTCGAGCAGCTCCCCCACGACGCGCACGCGACGGTTGCCGAGGTGATCGATGTCATCGACGCGCTTGGTGGCATCGGTGCCGTTCTTCAAATCGACGAGGTACTTCACCGCGGCGAGGATGTCGTCGCGCCGAAGCGTGGGCAGCTCGCCCAGCGGCACCTCCGTATCGACCGCCCCCTTCGTGCCGGGGTTGAACGTGACCATCTGGTCGCCGTCGAACTCGAGCTTGTGGTTCACCTTGAGGCGACCGACTCGCGAGAGGTCGTAGCGCTCGGCGTTGAAGAACAGGTTGTTGAAGAGGTTCGTCGCCGTATCGAGCGTCGGCGGATCACCCGGGCGTAGGCGTCGGTAGATCTCGATGATCGCCTCGTCCTGAGTGATCGTCTTGTCGGCGAGCAGCGTGTCGCGGATCGCCGTACCCGTCGTCAACGGATCGAGGAAGAGCAGCGGGAACTCGTCGATGCCTCGCAGCTTGAGATCATCGAGGTGGGCCTGCGTGATCTCCTCGTTGCACTCGATGATCACCTCACCCGTCGTCTCGTCGACGATGTCCTCGGGCGCGACCCGCTTGACCGCATCGGTGCGGATCAGGTCCTCGAGGCCGATCTGAATCCACTCGATGTTCGCCGCCTTCATCTTGCGCACGGCGGCCTTCGTGAACTTCTTCTCCTTGCGAACGAGGGTGTTGCCATCGTCGTCCTTGACGTCGCGCGTGCAGCGCTGGCCCAGGAGATCGTCGAGCTCGGTCTTCTTGAAGAACTTCTTGCCGTCCACACGGATCGTCTCGTGCGGATAGAAGTGGTTGAGCATCTCCTCCGGCTGGTAGCCGAGCGCCTTCAGCAGCACGGTCACATGGATCTTGCGCCGGCGGTCGATGCGCGCGTGCACGAGATCCTTGTGGTCGTACTCGATGTCGAGCCACGAACCGCGGTAGGGGATCACGCGGCAGCTGTAGATCTTCTTGCCGGCCGCGCTGACGGTCGTCGAGATGCTCGTGTCGTAGAAGATGCCCGGCGAGCGGTGCAGCTGGCTGACGATCACGCGCTCGGTGCCATTGATGATGAAGGTGCCGTTCTCGGTCATGATCGGGATTTCCCCGAAGTAGACCTCCTGCTCCTTCACGTCGCGGATCGTCTGCGAACCCGAAGCGTCGTCCCAAGCGACCAGGCGAATCGTCACCTTGAACGGCGCGGCGTAGGTCATGCCCCGCTGGAGGCACTCCTGCACGTCATACTTGGGCTCTTCGAGGGTGTAACCGACGAACTCCAGCGACGCGGTGTCGTTGAAGTCCTTGATCGGAAACACCGAATTGAAGACGGCTTGCAGACCGACGTTGTCGCGCTTCTCCATGTCCACGGAGGCCTGGAGAAAACGCTCGAACGAAGCCTTCTGGATCTCCAGCAGATTCGGGATGTCGATGATCCGCGGAATGCTGGCGAAGGACTTACGGACGCGCGGCGCGAAGTCGGAGAATGAATTATCGGGCACGGGTACCGATCCCCCCGGTCAAGCGCTGGCGGTGCACGTGGGCACCGCCAGCGTGAAGCACAAATCGGCGCACGAATGCACCACCCGCAAACGACGCGATGCGACGCACGAATGCGTCACTCGCGACCACGAAGCGAGTTTGGCGCTCGACGCCCCTGTGGGCGTGAGCGCTCTGCGAGGCTCACAAGGAGCGAGCCTCACTTGATGTCGACCTGACCGCCCGCTTCTTCGATTGCAGCCTTGATCTTGTCGGCCTCATCCTTCTCGACGCCTTCCTTCAGCGGCTTCGGCACGCCCTCGACGAGCTCCTTGGCCTCCTTGAGACCGAGGCCCGTGATGCCGCGCACCTCCTTGATGACCTGGATCTTCTTGTCACCGAAGGCGGTCAGGATCACGTCGAAGTCCGTCTTGTCAGCGGCGGCCTCGCCCCCTGCAGCGGCGGGACCAGCGGCAGCAGCGACGGCCACGGGCGCGGCGGCGCTGACGCCCCACTTCTCCTCGAGAAGCGTGGCGAGCTCGGCCGCCTCCATCACCGTGAGGCTCGAAAGCGTTTCTGCGATTTCGTTCAGATCGGCCATTTTGGAACGATTCCTTCTTGGGTTCGGGGCGGTCGAACAGAGGGGTGCCCCCTCCTCCCGCCCGCGTTTTCAATCTCGAATTTCTTCTGCCGAGCACCCATGCATGAGCGAGCGGCAATTCGATCGTTGCCCGGAGCCGGCCGTTCCGGCTCCGGCGTCTTCCTTCTTCTATCCCTCGGCCTCGCCGAGGGCGTCCTTGCGAGCGGCGACGATGCGGGCCATCTGGCCTGCGGGCTCGTTCAGCAGGCGGGCGAGCTTGCCGGCCGGGGCCTGGAGCAGCCCCACCAGCTTGCCGCGCAGCTCCTGCAGACTCGGCAGCGTCGCGAGCTTCGCGAACTCGCCTTCGTCGAGGGCCTTGCCGTCGAGCATTGCGCCCTTGATCTCGAACGCGTCGTGATCCTTGGCGTAGTCGACGAGCACCTTCGCCGCGCTCACCGGATCCCCGAACGAGATTGCCACGGCGGTGGGGCCCTGGAAGTGCTCGCTGAGCACCTCGGTGGTCGAGCCATTGGCCGCGAGCTTCAGCAGCGAGTTCTTCGCCACCTGGTACTCGGTCTCCCCATCGGTGGCCTCGCGCAGCTTGCTGCGGAGCTCCTCCTGCTCGGGAACGTTGAGACCACGGTAATCGGCGACGACCACGCTCGTAGCGCGGGTGAACTTGTCGCTCAGCGTGGTGACCGCTTCTTCTTTCTGCGCACGGGTCAGCATGATTCGACTCCTCCCTATGCGGCGTCGACCGTCAGGCGAGCGGCGGGATCGACCTTGATACCCGGCCCCATCGTCGTGCTGACGGCGATCTTCTTCATGTAAGTGCCCTTGGCCGAGGCAGGCTTGGCCTTGAGCACGACGTCGATCAGGGCCGACGCGTTCTCGACGAGCTTCTCGTGCGAAAACGAGCGCTTGCCAATCGCGCAGTGGATGATCCCGCTCTTGTCGACGCGGTACTCGACCTTGCCCGACTTCTGATCCGAAACGGCCTGGGCCACGTTCGGCGTGACCGTGCCGAGCTTCGGGTTCGGCATCAGGCCGCGCGGGCCGAGCACCTTACCGAGACGGCCGACCACGCCCATCATGTCGGGGGTCGCGATCACCCGGTCGAACTCGAGCCAACCCTCGTCCGTGATCTTCTTCGCCAGCTCGTCGCCGCCCACGAAGTCGGCCCCTGCTTCCTGGGCCTCCTTCTCCTTGTCGCCCTTGGCGAACACGAGCACCCGAACGTCCTTGCCCACGCCGTGCGGCAGCACGATCGCGCCGCGCACCATCTGATCGGCGTGCTTCGGATCGACGCCAAGGTTGATGGCGATGTCGACGCTCTCGTCGAACTTCGCGGTGGGCAGCTCCAGCATCGTCTCGAAGGCGTCCTCGAGCGAATAGAGCCGGTCGGCGTCGACGGCTTCGAAGGCCTGCTTGTATCGCTTGCTCTGACTCGGCATGCCTAGCCCTCCACCTCGAGGCCCATCGAGCGCGCCGTGCCGGCGATGATCTTCTTCGCCTGCTCGAGGTCGTGGGCATTGAGGTCGTTCTTCTTGATCTCGACGATCTCGGCCAGCTGCGCCTGCGTCACCTTGCCGACCTTGGTGCGGTTCGGCTCGCCCGAGCCCTTGTTGATCTTGGCCGCCTTCTTCAGGAGGACGGCCGCGGGCGGCGACTTGAGGACGAACGTGAAGCTGTTGTCCGCGAAGATCGAGATCTCAGCGGGGATGATCATCCCCTGCTGGTCCTGCGTGCGCGCGTTGAACGCCTTGCAGAACTCCATGATGTTCACGCCATGCTGGCCGAGTGCCGGACCCACGGGCGGCGCAGGATTCGCCTGGCCCGCCGGGCACTGCAGCTTGACGATTGCCTTCAGTTTCTTGGCCACCGGATTCTCCTAGGCCTTCTCTACGCTCGCGTAGTCCAGCACGACGGGCGTCGCTCGCCCGAACACCTGAACCATCACCTTGAGCTTCTCTTTGTCTTCCATCACTTCGTCGACGAAGCCCGAGAAGTTGGCGAACGGCCCAGTGACCACTCGCACGCTCTCGCCCTCATCGAAGCGGATGAGCGGCTTGGGCTTGGCCACCCCTTCCTTCACCCGCTGCGTCATCTGCGCGACCTCCTCATCGGAGATCGACGGCGGATCCGTCGCGTTACCAACGAAGCCCGTGATCTTGGGCGTGCCCTTGACCACGTGCCACGTCTCGTCGTTCAGCTCCATCCGGACCATGATGTAGCCCGGAAAGAACTTGCGCTTCGACGTGCGCTTCTGACCCGACACCGTCTCGACGACGCTCTCCTCGGGGACGAGCACTTCGTCGATGGCTTCTTCGAAGCCCAGCGAAGCGGCCCGCTCGAGCAGCGCCTTCTTCGCCCTGTTCTCCTGCCCGGAGTAGGTGTGGACGATGTACCACTTCTTGGACATCCGACCCCCCTGGTGTCGTCGCACACACGGCCGTGACTCAATCGACCGCATCCATTGATCGGGGCGAGGCCCCGACGAGCTGCCTGCTACTGCAGGATCACCTGCATCACCCGGCTCAAGCCGAAATCGACCAGACCGAGCACCGTCGCAATGACGGCGACGATGACGAGCACGCCGACTGTGCCGGCGATCGCCTCGTCCTGCTGCGGCCAAACGATCTTGTCGACCTCGCCACGCACCTCGCTCAGATACGAGGTCGCGTTCTTCACGGGGTTCGTCGATTCGTCGGCCATTGCGGTGTCACCTACAGCTCGAAGCAGCGCTTGATGTGGCAGGCGCGGAGGGACTTGAACCCCCAACCTCCGGATTTGGAGTCCGATGCACTACCAATTGTGCTACGCGCCTAGATCGATCGACTTGATTTTCACCCTGTCGATCGAAGATTCCGCCTCTGCCCGCATGACGAGACCGATTCACGCTCCCGTCACCCGAACGCACTCCAGGTCATTCAGCTCACCGAGGGCCGACCCGGCCCTCGGTGAGCGAAACGAATGACCTACTCGATGATCTCGGCGACGACGCCGGCGCCGACGGTGCGGCCACCCTCACGGATGGCGAACCGAAGCTCCTTGTCCATCGCGATCGGCGTGATCAGCTCCACCGTCATCTCGACGTTGTCGCCCGGCATCACCATCTCCGTCCCGTCCGGAAGGTTCGCGACACCCGTCACGTCCGTCGTCCGGAAGTAGAACTGCGGCCGGTACCCGTTGAAGAACGGCGTATGACGACCACCCTCGTCCTTCGTCAGGATGTACGCCTGAGCCTTGAACTTCGTGTGCGGCGTGATCGAGCCGGGCTTGGCCAGAACCTGACCGCGCTCCACCTCTTCCTTCGCCGTACCGCGAAGCAGGCAGCCCACGTTGTCGCCCGCCTGACCCTCATCGAGGAGCTTCCGGAACATCTCCACGCCCGTGATCGTCGTCGTCGTCGTGTCCTTGATGCCCACGATCTCGACTTCATCACCCGTGTGGATCACGCCCTGCTCGATGCGGCCCGTCACAACCGTCCCGCGGCCCGTGATCGAGAACACGTCCTCGATCGGCATCAGGAAGTCCTTGTCCAGAGCACGCTCAGGCTCGGGGATCGTCGCGTCCAGCGCATCCATCAGATCATCGATGCACTTGTTGTTCTCGTCGTTCGAAGGATCCTCGAGCGCGTTCAGCGCCGAGCCCGGGATGATCGGGATGTCGTCGCCCGGGAACTCGTAGCCGTTCAGAAGCTCGCGGATCTCCATGTCGACCAGCTCGAGCAGCTCCTCGTCGTCGACCTGATCCACCTTGTTCAGGAACACCACGATGTACGGAACGTTCACCTGGCGAGCCAACAGAACGTGCTCGCGCGTCTGCGGCATCGGGCCATCGGCTGCCGACACCACCAGGATCGCGCCGTCCATCTGAGCGGCACCCGTGATCATGTTCTTCACGTAGTCCGCGTGGCCGGGGCAGTCGACGTGCGCGTAGTGGCGACCCTCGGTCTGGTACTCGACGTGCGCCGTCGCGATCGTAATACCGCGCTCGCGCTCCTCCGGTGCCTTGTCGATCTGGTCGAAACGCATCTGATCCGCCAGACCCTTCGCAGCCTGCCGCTGCGTGATCGCTGCCGTCAGCGTCGTCTTGCCGTGGTCAACGTGTCCGATCGTTCCCACGTTCACGTGGGGCTTCGTCCGCTCGAACTTCTCCTTGGCCATCCTCGTTCGTTCCTTTTCTCCGCTCGGCTGGAGCAGACGCTCTCTCGCGCCCTGCTCGGCTCACCGAGCTCGCACCCCGCGGTGCTGCGTGCCTTGGTTGGCGTTGGTTGGCGTTTTTCTGGCCTTGCTTGGGTTTCGTTGCTTCGATCGACTTGCGTACGGTGCTTGCTTCTCGGGTCTTGCTTCCTGCTCCTTGCTTCCCGCTTCTGCCCCTGCCACGTGAACCGTGTTCGCGTGCGCCCGGGCCGGGCGTTGTCTGGAGCTCACGACCGGACTTGAACCGGTGACCTCGTCCTTACCAAGGACGTGCTCTACCAGCTGAGCTACGTGAGCGTCTTACTTTGCAGCGGCTCTTCCTCGAACGTCGCTCCGTCGCAGCTCTTCGCGCCCCATCCGTCTCGACCGCCTCGACCGCCTCGACCCTCTCCATGCCGGTCGGGCACCGACTCGACTCTTGGCTTTCGGCTCTCGGCTCGCAGCTCTCGACTCTCGGCTTGCGACTCTCGGGCTGGGCGGAGCGGGAAACGGGACTCGAACCCGCGACCCCAAGCTTGGAAGGCTTGTGCTCTAGCCAACTGAGCTATTCCCGCGCATTCCCGGCGCATGTTTCGCGCATTGCCGTCCGGATCCCGACCCGCAACGGGCCCGCATCCGACCCGTTCAGGGGCGTCCGCTTCGTTTCCTTCCCATGCCGCACGCCCGCGTTCGCACGCGCGCGTGGTGGATGGTCGATATGTGGTGGAGAGGGGAGGATTCGAACCTCCGTAGGCATGAGCCAGCAGATTTACAGTCTGCCCCGGTTGACCGCTTCGGTACCTCTCCAGGTCCAGGCGGGTGTGCTCAGCACGTTCGCTCGCGACACCCTCCCTGGTGATCCGTCGTCGTTCATTCCACGATCGGTTCGCTGGGCGCGTTCGACGTCGACTCTTTACTCTCTTCGTGCAGAGCGCACGAAGCCCGCTGTCACGAATGCACCGACCCGATCGACGCTGGGTTGCTTCATCGAGCCTGCACTGTGGCTAGCCTCGATGCGTCGTCGGGAAGGTCGGCACTCCAACGTGCGGGAGAGTCCGTCGACCCCTTGGAACCTGATCTGTCTTTGTCTGTCGTCTATCTCTCGGCCATTGCGGCCGCCGTCGCCCTTACGCCTACGCCTAATCGCCGTGCTTCCTGCCGTCTCGCTTCGCCGCTTCGCTCGCCGTGCCCGTCTCGTGCGCGTTGCATCGTGCGGACCGTGTGCGTCGGACCGCGCTCGCGCCAGACCCGCCCCGTCGCCCGACACATGATGGTGGCTACGCAATGCGCGTGCCACCTGTGCTGCTCCAACGGGCGTCGGAGCGGATCCGAAACACACCGAATGGAGCTGGCGAGGGGACTCGAACCCATAACCTTCGGATTACAAATCCGGTGCTCTACCAGTTGAGCTACGCCAGCCTGGAATCGAGGGCGCAGAACATAGCGGAGGAAGTCGGCCCGGCAACCCGGGGGAAGGCCCGGATCCACACGTCCTTGCAAGATTTTTTGCCGTCTGGTCGGGCAAACTCGAATGGTCGGTGAAGCCTGACTCATTCCCCGCTGGGGGCAGAACGCCTCATCGCCTCGAAGAGCAGGACCGCGGTGGCGGTGGCCACGTTGAGCGAGGCGACCTGGCCGGCCATCGGAATCTCGACGGCGAGATCGAGCGCAGCGCGCGTGCTGGGCCGCAGCCCCCGCCCCTCGGCGCCCATCACGAGCACGAAGTCGCCCTGGAAGAGCGCATCGGAGACCCGCCAGAGCGGCTCGGCGTCGCGCAGGTCGGCCCCGAGCACCCAGACCCCCCGCTCCTTGAGCCCCTCGAGCGCGCGCACGAGGTTCGGCACCCGAGCCGTCGGCAGCCACTCGATGGCGCCGGCACTGGCCCGCGAGACGGCGGCGCTCAGCGGAGGCGCCCGCCGCTCGGTCATCAGCAGCCCGCCCACGCCCGCGGCATCGGCGACCCGCGCGATGGCGCCCGCGTTCTGGGGGTCCTCGACGCCGTCCAGCGCTACGAGGCGCACGGGCCCCTCGGGCTGCGCGCGCAGCAGCGGCCCGATGCCCGCCAGCTCGGGGATCGGCCCGGCCTCGAGCAGCGCGCCCTGCCAGTTGATGCCGTCGTCGGCGAGCCGGTCGGTGAGCTCGTCGGCCTCGGCGCTCTTCACGAGCACGCCGGCGGCGCGGGCCGCCTCGACCAGCGGCTCGAGCTCGCGGCGCGGCGGGCCCTTTCGGAGCCACAGCGCATGCAGCTCGCGGCGGCCCGCAGCCAGCGCTTCGGCGATCGAGTGCAGCCCGTGAATCCACTCGCGACCGCCGGACCGTCGTCCTCGCCCCGGCCCGCGCCCTCGGGCCGGGCGTGCGCCAGCGCCTCGCGATCCCGAATCCCTTCGGCGCGCCACGCGTGCTCCTCCGTCGATGGCTCGCTTCGCCTGCGGTGCGAGGCCAGCCCTCGCTCGGCGGCCGAGCCTAGCAGCACGCCTCGGCCTGCCTTCGGCCTCGCCGATGGGTGCAGAGACGGGGCCTGGCCCCGCCTCGAGCACGAACGGGGGCAGGGGCCTCGAGGGCTCGGCGGAGCGCTGGAATCAGGGGCGGATCAGATCTCGAGGCGCGCGCGCAGGGGCTCGACGGCCTCGAGATACGGCGTCGCGTCGTCGATCTGAGGATGGTTGCGCAGCTCGAACTCGAGATACGCGGCGACCTCGGTGAGCGCCGAAGAAACGATCCGCTCGCGGTCGCCCGCCACACGAAGGGCCCGCATGAGCAGCCCGTCGGGCTCGGGCAGGCCCTCGGGCGTGAGCGGCACGTCGCCGAGCAGACCCGGGTGGCGCATGGCGACCTCGGCGATCGCCGCGGCGAGCCGGTCGGCCACGTCGCTCGGGCCCTCCATGGCGATGAGCGGGGCGAGCAGCTCGGAGAGCAGGCGCAGGTGATCGTTCACGGCCTGGCAGATGCGCGCTTCCGAATCGACGCTCTCACTCGTCGCGCCGAGGTCGTCGGTCTCGCTGGCTTCGCCCTTGTCGAGGCGGACCGCCCCGGCCAGGATCAACAGCTTGACGGTGCGCGCCGCGGAGAGCGGATCGAGACCGATGCGTCGGCAGATCGAGCTGAACTCGTCGCCCGACGCCAGACCGTCGATGAACGACCGCTCGCTCGCCGACATCGTGCCCTGCATCGCGTCGAGCACCTCGAGCTTCGTCGTCGGCGCTTCGAGGGTCGTGAGAAAGCGCATCAGCTCGTCGCGGCGACGGAGCCCTTCCGAAATCAAGCGCTTCGTCGGGAGAGAGAGGCGCACGACATTGTCGGGCTCGATCTCGCCCTCCCAGAAGTGCACCTCGCCCGCCGCGTACGCGAACAGCGAGCGCACGATCTCTTCGACCTGGAGCTTCACGGCATCCCACAGATCGCGGGGTGTCAACACGCCGAGCTCGACGAGGACCTTGCCGAACCGACCCTCGCGCGTGAAGCGGCGCTCGGCCTCGGCGTGCTGCTCGGTCGAGATGCGCTCTTCGCGCAGCAGACACTCACCCAGGCGATCGACCCGCTGATTCGAGGTCGCGAAGACCACCTCACCGCGATGGATGAACACGCTCTTCTCGTGGTCTTCGTGATTGAAGAGCAGGTAGCCCGATTTGCGGCTCGAGTGGATCAGCTTGAGCAAGTCAGCGAGCGCGAACGCGCGCACGTCGGCCGTGAGCACGAGGTCTCGATCCCACGGAATCGGGCTGGGCCCGTCACCGAATCGGCGCTCGAGCAGAACGCTGCGCTGACTGGTTCGAAGCGGACGCTGGAGCGTGCCGGGCGCGAGGTCGAGCGACTCGAGCGCGCCGGCGGCGGCCTCGTCGAAGCTCTGGGGATCCCACTCGTCGCCCACGTCGTTCTCCTGCCGTTCGCGGCCTCTGCGGTGCGAATCGCGATGACGCGTCGCCGTTCGAGGCTTCGCCGCTCATCGTCTCGCCGGCACCGGGGCTTGATCCGCACACGGGCTGGCGCGGGGCGGGGTCCCCGCACCGCCGGTCGCGTGCGCATCGGCCAGGCGAAGCTGCACTCAAGTTGCACATCGCTGAAACCGAAACGGGGAGCGAGGCCCTGCCCTCGCCCGGTGATCTCGCCGGCCGAGCGTGTGGGCGCCCGGCAGGAGGACCACCGATGGGTCTCCGGCTCCAGACCGAACGCCTGCGCGTTCATCTCCCCGCCGCACTCGCGCGGACGGGTCACGGCGAGTTCCTGTCGGCGACCTGCACGCACCTGAGCTCCCTCGAAGCCCATCTCGAAGCCGACGTCGTACCGGCGCCCGGCGATGGCCTCGAGCTCGTGCTCACGCTGCCGCACCAGCGCACGCTCAAGCTGCACGGAACGGTGAGCTGGTCGATCACGACTTCGGCGCCCGCGCTCTTGTGCGGCAAGGTCGACCAGTCGCTCGGCGGTCGCCTGCGCGTCGACTTCGCGCCGACGAGCCCCGACCTGTTCGCACTCGGCGAGCTGCTTCGCGCTTTGCAGCAATCGCGCCAACGTCGACGGACGCTCGTGCGGCGCAGAGCATCTCGCTTCGGAGTTTCGTCCTTCCGCTTCGCTTGATCGACGGGAGCCGGAGCGAGTATCCTCATGTGCCCATGAGACCGCCCGGCAACTACAAGCTCACGAACAAGCGGCGCACATCCGAGCCCGCCGAGTTCGACCCGTTCGGCCGCGAAGGCCGCATCGTCGACTCGTTGCGTGCGCAGATCCTCGCCGGCGGCCCGGGCCAGCACCTGCGCCTGCGCCAGGTGTTCGAGACGCCGCGCGAGATCTTCCGCCTCGAGATCGAAGAACCCGAGTTTCACTACTACCGCACCACGCTCCTCGACCGTGATTCACTCGAGGACCTGCTCGAGACCGACGGCGTACGCGAGCGCATCATCGACGCGCACGGCGTGGTGAGCTGAGCCACGGATGCACCGCAGAGAAGCGCGCACCGCGCCGTGACCCTGCAAGAGCTCGGCAACCTCGGTGAGCTGCTCGCCGCCATCGCGACGATCGCGACGCTCGCCTATCTCGCCCTACAGATCCGACAGAGCAATCGCAGCCATCAGCTCTCGGCCATCACGCGCATCAGCGAGTCGACCGAGTCGTGGATCGATCGTGTCATCGAAGACGAAGTCATGCTCGACCTCTACGTCCGCGCATTGAGCGACTACGATTCACTCGACCGCAACGAGCGCATCCGCTTTCAGTTGCTGGTCATGCGCTTCCTGCGCGGCATCGAGAGCGCCTGGCTGCAGGTCGAATGGGGCCTCGTCGACGACGAGTATTGGGCCGGCTTCAAGGCCTCGATGCGACTCATCGTGGGTTCGCACGGCGGCAGAAAGGCCCTCGAACGAAACCGCTCCCAGCTCAACCCGAACTTCGCGGCGGTCATCGACGAGCTGCTCGCGGAGGCAACCGGCTAGCGGCCGGTCACGGCAGAACCGCCGTTCCGTCGAGACTGGAAGGTTGAGGGTGCCCGGGGCAGGATTCGAACCTGCATGTCCTGTGGACAGCCGATTTTAAGTCGGCCGCGTTTACCATTTCGCCACCCGGGCAAGGGCCCCGAGTCTATACTCCTTCGGCCCGGCGGGCCGAGCGAAACCGGCTCGAGACGGCGCCCCATCGCATCGGACGATCGTTCGGCCGACCGAAGCATCGGCGCCCAGATCACGGCGAGCGAGCGTGTGCCGGGCGGAGGCATGCGGCGCAGGCGTGCGAGACAGCCGTGCGAGACCGGCGTACGAAAGAGACGGAAGCCCCATGTTCCACGGCAAGAAGATCGTCGTCGTCATGCCCGCCTACAACGCGGCGCGCACGATCGAGCAGACCGTCGACGAGATCCCGATGGATCTGGTCGACGAGGTCGTGGTGACCGACGACGCGTCGTCCGACGAGACGGTGGAGGTGGCCCGGCGACTCGGGCTCCGCACCCTCGTGCATCCGCAGAACCGCGGCTACGGCGCCAACCAGAAGACCTGCTACGCCGAGGCGCTGCGACTCGGGGCGGACGTCGCCGTCATGCTCCACCCCGATTATCAGTACACGCCGAAGCTGATCCCCGCGATGATCAGCATGCTGACCGACGGGCCCTTTGACGTGGTGCTCGGGTCGCGGATCCTCGGCGGCAAGGCGCGGGCCGGCGGCATGCCGGCCTACAAGTACTTCGCGAATCGGCTGCTGACGGCGACGCAGAACCTGCTCTGCGGCGCGAAGCTCTCCGAGTACCACACGGGCTACCGCGCGTTCACGCGCGAGGTGCTCGAACGCCTGCCGTTGCTCGAGAACTCGGACGACTTCGTGTTCGACAATCAGATGCTCGCCCAGATCATCCACGCCGAGTTCGAGATCGGCGAGGTCACCTGCCCGGCCGCCTACTTCGACGACGCGTCTTCGATCAACTTCCGCCGTTCGGTGACCTACGGCCTGGGCGTGATCGGCACGTCGCTGCAGCTCTTCGCGCATCGACGCGGCTTCGCCCGCGCGCGCATCTTCGAGCCGGGTGGGCGCCACCTCGACGTCAAGCCCGACGACGTCGACCGGCCCGAGCCGATTGCCGCAGGGAGCGACGCCGGGGCGTGAGCCCGCCGGCCTCAGACTGAATTACTACATCCGGATATGCTGATCCAACCATGCTAGTCTGCCTCCCTCCGGAGGAGGCTTCGCATGGATCGCATCTCGGTCGAGCTCGTGCCCCGGAGCCCCGAGCGCCTGCGCGCCGAGCTCGAGGCGGTCGGCGCACGGTTCCCGGCGCTCTGCACGGTAAACATCCCCGATCTCGAGCGCTTCGACCTGCGCAGCTGGGATGCGTGCGCCCTGGCCCGCCCGCGCTTCGCCCACGCGATCCCGCACCTGCGCGCCCTCGATGTCGACCTGGCCGAGATCGATCGCTGGGTGGCGCGCCTCGACGCCCTCGACCTGCGGCGCGTGATCGTCGTGCGGGGCGACCCGCCCCAGACGCCCGGGCGGCTCGTCCACCCGACGACGAGCGCCCAGCTGATCGCGGCGCTCAAGGCCGCCGCGCCCCATCTGACGATTCACGCCGCGCTCGATCCCTACAGGCAGTCGATTCGCGGCGAGCTCGAGACGGCGCGCGCCAAGCTCGATGCCGGGGCGGATGGCTTCTTCACGCAGCCCTTCTTCGATCTGCGCTGGATGGAGATCTGGGCCGACGCCCTGGGCCCTTCGACCGACATGTACTGGGGCATCTCGCCGGTCACGCGTGCGGCGTCGCGACGCTACTGGGAGACGAAGAACGGCGTCGTCTTTCCGTGCACGTTCGAGCCCACGCTCGACGCGGCCCAGCGGTTCGGTCGCGATGCGCTCGCGTGGGCCCGCAGGCGCGAGCAGGGCGTGTACTTCATGCCGATCCGCGAAGACCCGGTGGTCTATCTCGAGGGCGTGCTCGGCGCTTGAACGCAAGCGCGCGTGGATCATGCCGAATCGCGTCGACGCCGTCGTCTGTCTCGAGCGTATGCTCGGCGCTTGAACGCAAGCGTGCGTGGATCATGCCGACTCGCGTCGACGCCGTCGTCTGTCTCGAGGGCGTGCTCGCTCGAGGGCGTGCTGAGCGCTTGCCAGCAAGGGCAGCGGAACGCGCGCGCGGCCGCGGCCGGGGCGACCGGGCTAGTCTCCGCACAGTCCCGGCCCGCTTTGGTGCACGCCACGGAGAGATCAAGCGTGAAGAGAGCCCTGCTCATCGTCGGCGGCGCGTTCGCCGCTCTGCTCGTGATCCTGGTGGTGAACGCGCTGCGCGCCGAGGCGCCGGTGCAAGACGCCGTCGAACCTGCCGATCTCGCAGAGATCGATGCCGACCGCGTCGCCCGGCATCTGGGCGAAGCCCTTCGGTTCGAGACGATCTCGGCCCGCGGCGAGCCGCACGCCAGCGCCGAGGCCTTTCATGCCCTCCACGACTGGCTCGCAGCCACCTACCCCCTCACCCACGCCGCGCTCGAGCGCGATGTGGTGAATGGCGAGAGCCTGCTCTTCAAATGGGAGGGCACCGACCCGTCGCTGCTGCCCGTCGCCTTTCTCGCGCACATGGACGTCGTGCCCGTCGACGACTCGACGCTCGATGCCTGGACCCACCCGCCCTTCGGTGGCGTGGTCGACGACGGCTACGTCTGGGGCCGGGGCGCCCTCGACATGAAGGGCATCATGATCGCGCTGATCGAGTCGGTCGAGTGGATGCTGGCCCGCGACATGAAGCCCGCGCGCACGATCTACCTCGCGTTCGGCCACGACGAAGAGGTGGGCGGCGGCGCCGGAGCGCACGAGATCGCGCGCCTGCTCGAGTCGCGCGGCGAGCGCCTCGCCTTCGTCCTCGATGAGGGCGGCATGGTCTCGGTCGGCACGCTTCCGGGCCTCGACGCGCCGATCGCAATGATCGCGGTCGCCGAGAAGGGCTACCTGACCCTCGATATCAGCGCGTCGGCGGACGGGGGCCACAGCTCGACCCCACCGGACGAGACGGCCGTCGGCGCGCTCGCCGAGGCGATCGTGGCGCTCCAGGCGTCGCCCTTCCCCGCCTCGGTCAACGACACGATGGGCACGATGATCGAGCGCATCGGCGCCCGGTCGCCGTTCGCGGTGCGGCTCGTGACCGCGAATCGCTGGCTCTTCGATCCGATCATCGCGCGGGCGGCCGCGGGGCGGGATCCGATCATGGCGTCGATGCTGCGCACGACGACCGCCCCGACGATGCTCGAGGCCAGCCCGAAAGAGAACGTGCTCGCGCAGACCGCGACGGCAAAGGTCAACTTTCGGGTGATCCCGGGCGAGACCGCCGAATCGGTCACCGAGCGCGTGCGCGCGCTCGTCGAAGACGATCGCATCGAGGTGCGCGCGGGCGAGATCGGCCGCGACCCGTCGTCGGTGTCGTCGACCGACAACGCGTCGTGGCAGAGCATCGAACGCAGCGCACGAACGATCTTTCCCGACGCGATCGTCGTCCCCGGCTTGCTGATGGGTGGCACCGACTCGCGCCAGTACCAGGACGTCACCGAGGACACGTACCGCTTTGCGGCGGTCATCGTCGATCGCGACGACATCTCGCGATTCCACGGACTCGATGAGCGCATCGCCGTCGCTTCACTCGGACCGATGGTGCAGTTCTACGTGCACCTGATGGGCACCGGGCTCGCGCCAGACGAGGCGGCCGGATCGGCGGCTCAGTAGACGTCGAGCCAGGGCACCGGCGTCGGGCCGAGCCAGGCCGGCACGGTCGGTGCGCGCGGCGCGGTGGCTGCGCGCGCCGTGGCTGGCGGACACGCGCCGGTCGCGGCGGCGGTGAGCGCCGTGGCCATCGACGCCTCGGCGGGATCGCCGAGCGCGTTCCCCAGATCGTCGATGGCCGGGCAATCGGCGTCGATCCCGGCGTAGTACTCGCCCTCGCCCTCGCTGTTCACGAGGTCGAATGCGACGACACGCAGTCGGTACTCGCCGAAACAGTAGTCGATCGCGCCCTGCCCGACGGGCTTGCCGCCCGACGTGTCGCCGACCACGAGCACCGTGCGATGCGGTTCGAGGGCGTTGATCAGCAACTCACTGGCCGAAGCACTGCGAGCCGTCGTGATGAAGACGATGGTGTCGACCGGAAAGGCGTCTTCGTCGGCGGCGAACTCGACGTCCTCACTCTGGGCCGGCTCACTCGAGCTGAAGCGCGCCGTGTACTGCACCTCGCCGACGTTGCCGTCGCCGCCCAGGACGTTGATGATCGACTCGGCGATCGCAAGATGGCCACCGCCGTTGTATCGCAGGTCGATCACGACCTTGGTCACGCCCGCATCGGCGAAGCTCTGGAAGGCAGCGCGTAGCTCGCTGATCGCGGGCGGAATGAACGAGTGAAAGAGCAGATAGCCGACGTCCTCACCGTCGACGTCGAAGACGTCCCACACGTCGGGCACGACGTCGCTCACGATCGTCTCCTTCGCGAGCGTGATCTCCTGCTGACCGCTGCTGTCGCCCTTCTCGACCAGGAACGTCACCTGATAGCCCTCGACCGAGGGACCGAGCGCCGACCGCGTGGCGCCCGAAGCCTCGAGCGCGGCCACCGTCACCCCGTCGATCTCGATCAGCTGATCCCCGCGCGCGAGTCCCGCGCGCCACGCGGGCGACAGCGGCTCGACGTACGACACGAACAGCTCGCCCTCGGCCGGCGAGAGCAGACCGATGCCGAACGCGACCAGCAGGCCGGCATTGCGAAACTGCTCTTCGACCTGAGGCGTGGTGATGTAGGTGAAGCCCCGATCGTAGAGGTCGGGCTGGTATCGCAGGTAGTCGAGCACCGCCTCGGGGCCAGCGAACGACGCTGGGTCGACGCCCTGATACTTCGCGACCTGGTCGGGCTCGCCGTTGAAGAAGTAGTAGTACTCCATCAGCTGGAACAGCGACGCGTTGTGCATCTCGGTCGAGCACGTGTCGTTGCGGCATCCGGCCCAGCCCGCAGAGAGCACCAGCACGCAGACCGCGAGCGCGCGGCGGGCGAAGCGGTGCGACGGGGGACGACGGGTCGGCATCGGGCCTCGATCCTCGACGGCGCCGCCGAGCCGGCGGCGAATCGGTTCAGCATAGACGATCGCGTGCCACGGGCGGCACGCGTGTGTGACGTGGACGTGAAGCTCCCACCCGAACGGACGCTCGACCGGTCTCGCGCTTCGAGAACGCAGCTCGCATGCAGACAGGTCGACTGCCACGGTGCGCGCCCGCACGGGGGGATCGTCCGAACGCCCGTCGCATCACGTGACGGAGCGCACAGAGACTCGTCGCCGGCGGGCATCGAAGCCACCCGGTGGGTCGGGGCCGGCGACGCGGGGCAATCAGCTGACCGCGCGGCGTCACCGTACGGCGGCCCGGGCCGAGCGATTCGAGGCGACGCGCGCAGCTCGCGCGCTCGCACCAGAGCGTCTCCGGGTACGCACGCGCGGGTTCGAGACGAAACGTGGTCTCGTCTGGGCTCGAGGCGGAGTGGAGCGGTCAGCCGTCGTCGTCGCGTGAATCGAAGTATCGCTCGACCGCGCTGGCCAGTGCTTCCCGACCCGGCGCCCAGGTCCAGCAGCCTTCTTCGTCGAGCACGAGGTCGGTCTCGGGGTCGAAGTCGTGCTCGGCCAGGATCTTGTGGCGATCGTCGTACTGCCGACGCTCTCGATTGCCGTGCCAGAGATGGTGGATGACGCCCTTTCGGCACGTGAAGCGACGGCCGACGCACTCGTGGACCCGTCGCTGCCAGTCGAGGATGTGCGCGCGCACGGGCGGGTGGTGAATCTTGACCCGCTGCAGCGGGGCTCGCCCCGGTCGGTAGCCGATGGCCAGCGAGAACTCGCGGTCTCCGCCGCCGACGACGCACCGATCGTAGAGGCCCACGTCCTCGAGGAAGCCGCGTCGCGTCGCCCAGGCGCCGCCGGTCACGCCGGCGAACTTGCGGCGCCAGCCCTTGAGTCGATACGCGACCGAATCGTCGAAGTGTCCCTCGTGAGATCCTCTCGAAATCGACCGCCCGATCTCGCGACTCGGAAAGTCCTCGACACGGCCGCCCTCGGGCAGAAAGATGATCTGAGAGAACGGCTGGACCGCCACGTTGCTCGCGAGCAGCGCCTCGGTCTCGGCAATCCAATCGTCATCGTCGAAGACGAGGTCCGCATCGATCCAGCAGACGAACTCGGCCTCGGGCGGCAGCGATTCGACTGCGAGATTGACGATTCGCTCCTTCTGCCACAGGACGCTGCGGGCGCGCTTCTGAACCAGGATCTCGGCGTCGACGCCGGGCTTCAGCTCGAACGCGTCGTCTCCGAACGCGAGCTCGATCGCGAGCAGCGGGAGCCCCTGGCGGCGCGACGCCTCGCGGAACACTCGATAGTTCTCGCTCCGCAAAACCGAGCGGGACGGGTTGAAGAAGAATGTGATGCCCCAGAGTCGCAGCTTGACCGCCCCTCGTAGTCCGCCGGAACGCATCGGACGTATGCGTGAAGGAGACCGACGTCGTCGTTCGTCACCGCGTTGGGCGTCGATGGCGCTCGCGAGCGGCGGCGCGCGAGTCTACTGCAGGGACCCGGGCCTGCGCATGGCGGCCGACCCGACCCCCGCGTGGGGCGGGCGGCGGCGTCATCGAGGGGACCGATCGGGAAGGGCTCGAGCGATGCGCCTGACGGCGACGGGCCTGAGCCGGGCTCCGACGCGCATGGCCGAGCGCCGGCCGCGCAGCAACGAAGGGTTCGCGCCGACTCATGCCATCGTTCGCCAACGGCAACCGGATCTGCCAGACGTACAAGTCGGTTCAGCTTAGACGATCGCGTGCCACCAGCAGCACGCGTGTTCGACGTGGCCGTGAAGCTGCCACCCAAGCAGACGCTCGAACGGTCTCGCTTCGAGGACGAAACTCGCGTGCAAACAGGTCGACGGCCACGGCGCACGCCCGAACGGGGGCATCGTCCGAACACCCGTCGCATCACGTCACGGAGCGCACCAGGTCGCAGGCGGCGGACGAGCGGGGAGGATGGATGGGGGAGGCGAAGTGGAGGCGGCGACCGGATTCGAACCGGTGATCAGGGCTTTGCAGGCCCGTGCCTTACCACTTGGCTACGCCGCCTCGGGGCTTGCGCCCGGCCAGGCGAACGCGCACGCCCGGCGTGGAAGGACCGCAGAGAGTACGCGGCCCCGGCGCCGCGTCAATCGATGGCTCCCGCGTACGCAGATCGGCTGCGTGCGCGTGCTCGAGCGCCGGTCACGGCGGACCGGCGGCATGCACGCGCTCGAGCGCCGGTCACGGCGGAGGCGACGCGGGTGCGCGGCGCGCCGCGCCTAGACGTTGGGAAGCGACGTCCAGCGGCCGGCCCAGACGACCCCCGGCGCGTCGGCGTCATCGAGTTCGATGGCCCCGAGCAGCTCGGACTGCGCGGCGTGCGTGAAGCGAGCGAGCACACCCCCGCCGCCCATTTCGGGCTTCACGCGGCAGAGGAGCGCGCCGTCGATCGGCGAAGCACGCAACGTCGAGAGGTCGACGGCCGAGCGCGAGCCGTCCGAGAGCATCACCTCGCCGCGGTCCGCGTCGACCTCGCGGACGAAGAAGCCCGCCTCTTCGATCACGATCTCGCCGCGAAAGTGGCGCAGCCGAACGATGTACTTCTGCTCTTCGGGCAGGTACTCGACCGAGCGATCGAAGTGTTCGCGCAGCCGGCGGTTCAGGATCGGTTGCCCCTCGTGACTCCAACGCCCGTCGTGGTGCAGCACGAGGCCGAACGGACGAAGCGGCGGCGGACCCGGCGTGCTCACGCTCGAGCATCTCCTGCACCGAAAGTCGCGCGAAAGGCCTCGGCCACCGCTTCGCGCGCCTCGGCATCGAGGCCGAGCGAGGCCCGCCCGCTCTCACGCGCTACAGACGTCATGACGACGTCGTCGAGACCGCAGGGCACGATCACGTCGAAGCCATCGAGATCGGTCGTCACGTTGAGCGCGAAGCCGTGCCACGTGACCCAGCGCTTCACGCCGACGCCGATCGACGCGAGCTTGCGGTCGGGGCCGGCACCCGGCGCATCCACGAAGACACCCGAACGACCCACGACGCGCTTCGTCGCGAGGTCGAACGTCGACAGCGCGCGCATCAACGCGCCCTCGATCCGCCGCACGTGGAGGTGCAGGTCGCGCTCGCCCCGGGCGTCGAGATCGACGATCAGGTAGCCGACGAGCTGCCCCGGCGCGTGGTAGGTGACGTCGCCCCCGCGCGCCGCCTCGAACACCTCGATGCCGCGCGCTGCGTACGCGTCGCGGTCGAGCAGGAGGTGGGCATCGTGGCTGCTGCGGCCCAGGGTCACGACCGGCGGGTGCTCGAGCAGAAGCAGTCGATCTCCGGTCTCGCCCTGCGCCCGGGCCAGTCGGGCCGCGGCCTGGAGCTCGAGCGCACGCGCATAGGGCACGCGCCCGCACCACTCGACGCTCAGATCGCCGCCGGTTGGAGAGGCCACGGCCAGCGCGTCGGTGGCTCCGATGTCGGGTTCGCTCTGCACGACGTGAGTCTACTCGACCCCTGCCCGGGCCGGCGCGGCTTCACGCTGCACCCCGCGCGCCGCCCTCGCTCTAGACGTCGAAGTCTGCGGTCTCGAGCAGATCCCGGATCCGCCACAGAAAGCCGTTGGCCGGCGCGCCGTCGACGGCGCGGTGATCGTACGAGAGGGAGAGATGCATCATGGGCCGGATCACGATCGCGTCCTGCCCCTCGACGCTGCGCACCACCGGTCGCTTCACGATCTCGCCCATGCGCACGATGCCGACCTGCGGCTGATTGATGATCGCGAAGCCGTAGAGATTCCCCTTCCGGCCCGGATTCGAGACCGTGAACGTCCCGCCCTGAAGGTCGTCGGCCGTGAGCTTGCGATTGCGTGCTCGGGTCGCGACGTCGTCGATCGCCGCCGCGAGGCCGGCCAGCGAGAGGCGGTCTGCCTGCCGAACGACGGGCACGACCAGCCCCTTCTCGGTCTCGACGGCGAGACCCACGTTGATGTCGCGCTTCTCGACGATCGCGTCCTCGAGCACCGAGGCGTTGAGCGCCGGGTACTCGCGCAGCGCCCGCACGACCGAGTGCACGATGAACGGCAGAAACGTGAGACCGAAGCCGTGCGCCTCCTCGAAGGCGCGCTTGTGTCGTTGGCGCACGTCGGCGACGCCGCCCATGTCGATCTCGGCCACCGTGCCGACGTGCGGGCTGGTGTGCTTCGAGTAGACCATGTGCTCGGCGGTAATCCGGCGCATCGGCGTCATCGGGATGACGCGGTCGCCCTCCTTGAGTGCGTACGTGGCGTACGCGGGCTTGCTCGCCGTCGTGCGCGAGGGCGAGGGCGAGGGCACGGGGGGACGCGCGGGTGCCGGCGCCGCTGCCTGCGGTGCGGGGGCGACCGGGGCCGCTGCGGCGGGGGCCGGCGCCACCGGGGCCGGCTCGGGTTGGGTGGCCCGCTCGACGTCGGCCTTGGTGATGCGCCCGCCGGCCCCACTGCCTGCGATCTGATCGAGCGGCACCCGCGCCTCTTCGGCCATGCGGCGCGCGACCGGCGTCGCCGCGGGCGCGGCTTCGGGCGGGGGGGCGGGTGCGGGCGCGGGGGTCGGCGTGGGCGCAGGCGCGACCGGGGCAGGGGCTGGAGCCGCTGATGCGGCGGGTGCCGCGGCCGAGGGCTGCGCGTCGGCGTCGATCAGCGCGAGCTGCGCACCGACCTCGACCACGTCGCCCTCGGCGACCAGGATCTTCTCGATCACACCGGCGCTCGGCGACGGGATCTCGGCGTCGACCTTGTCGGTCGTCACCTCGACGATCGCTTGATCCATCTCGACGTACTCACCCTCGGCGACGAGCCAGCGCGAGACGGTGCCTTCGACGACGCTCTCGCCGAGGGACGGCAGCTCCAGTGCGATCGACATTCCAGACTCCTTCGCGACCCACCCCAGCGGGCCCGACGTGCTCGTTCGATGCCCGGCGGTGGTACCGCGCGCCCTCCGCGCCGGCAATGAAACGATGGATCTATCTCGCGCCGCGGGGCCGATCGCCCTCTCGGAGCGCCCCGCGCGCTTCTGGTAAGGTGGTCGCACCGAGCCCGCGCGGCCCTGCCGCGTCCCCCACACATCGGGCAATGGGGACCGCAAGATGAGCGCTCACGGTGACATGGCTCCCGACTCGACGCCGGGCGGGCGCGCCCTGAGCTGGGGTGTGCACCTCTTCACCGCCATGGGGGGCGTACTCGGCGGGCTCGCCTTGCTCGAGATCTCGTTCGGCCGCCTCGACGTCGCAACCATCTACATGCTCCTGGCCCTCAGCATCGACTCGATGGACGGGGCCTTCGCGCGCATGGTCGGCGTCACCCGCCACCTGCCGCAGATGAACGGTCGGCGTCTCGACGACATGGTCGACTTCCTGAACTTCGTCGTCGTGGGGGCGATCTTCATGGCTTCGGCCGGCAATCTGCCGTCGCCCTGGTGGATCGCCATTCCGATTCTGAGCAGCGCCTACGGGTTCTCGCGCGAAGACGCGAAGACGGACGACGATTTCTTCCTCGGGTTCCCGTCCTACTGGAACATCCTGGCGATCTACCTGTGGAAGTTCGACATCTCGCCCTGGGGCGGCGCGGTCTGGGTCGCGGGGCTCGGCCTGATGGTGTTCGTGCCCTTCAAGTATCTGTACCCCTCGAAGCTGCCCAAGCTGTGGATGCGCTACTCGATCAGCTACGGCGGCATGCTCTGGGCGGCCTGGCTCGCCATCGCGATCCTCAACCCCGATTGGGCCGCTCGCACCCACGCCATCGAGATCTCGCTGGTCTATCCCGCGCTGTACATGCTGCTCTCGGCCTTCATGGGCCGCTGGTGGGAAAGACCTTCCTGAACGGTGCGGCGGGTCGAACGCCGGGGTGACCTCGGGTGCGCCTGTGGCATCTTTGCCAGGTCATGCCGCCCTCCCCGCCTTCGCGTATCGGTGTGCTCCTCGTTCAGCTCGGCACGCCCGACGCGCCGCGACCGCGCGAGGTGCGCCGCTATCTGCGCGAGTTCCTGTCCGACCCGCGCGTTCTCAACATGCCGGCCATCGCGCGCAAGCTGCTCCTCGAGGGCGTGATCCTGCCGACGCGACCGCGAAAGAGTGCCGCGGCCTACGCGAAGATCTGGACGGATGCGGGCTCACCGCTCATGGTCCACTCGCAGGCGCTCGCCCTGGGCGTGTCGAAGGCGCTCGGGAGCGACTTCGAGGTCGTCCTCGCCATGCGCTACGGCCAGCCGAGCATCGCCGCGGGCCTCGAACGTCTGGGCGATGCCGACGTCGATCGCGTCCTCGTGCTGCCGCTCTTCCCGCAGTACTCGGCCGCGACCACGGCGTCGGTGCTCGCGCACGTGCAGGAGGAGCAGAGTCGCTACTGGGACGTGCGCCCGCTCACGACGATCGGCGACTTCTTCGACGACCCGGCCTTCATCGACGCCTGGCGGCAGGTCGCCGGCGACGCGCTCGACGGCTACGAAGCCGACCACGTCCTCTTCAGCTACCACGGGCTGCCCGAGAGTCAGATCCGAGAGAGCGATCCGACGGGCACGTTCTGTCTCGCCCAGGACGACTGTTGTGCCGCCATTCGAACGGCCAACCGAAACTGCTACCGCGCACAGTGCCACCGCACGACGGCGCTGATCGTCGACGCCCTGGGGCTCGACCCGGCTGCGACGACGACCTCGTTCCAGTCGCGTCTCGGCCGCACGCCCTGGATCAAGCCCTATACCGACGAGGTCGTGCACGAGCTGCGCGATCGGGGCGTCGAGCACCTCGCCGTCCTCTCGCCCGCGTTCGTCGCCGACAACCTCGAGACGCTCGAAGAGCTCGGCATGCAGCTCGCCGAGCAGTGGGCCGAGCTCGGGGGGCAGTCGATGAAGCTCGTGCCCTCGCTCAACGATCACCCCGCCTGGGTCGAGGCCGTCGCCGCGCTCGTCCGGCGGCACGCGGGGGCGTCGGCTGGGGCATGAGCCTCGCGCGCTTGCGCCGCGCGGAGGGGGCCCTGCTCGCACTCGCCTGCGCGTGGTTCGCATGCACGTCCGAGACGGCACCCAAGCGACTCACGCTCGGTCATGGCCTCGCACCGAGCCACCCGGTTCACGAGGCGATGCGCGCGTTCGGGCGCCATGTCGAGACGCGCTCGAACGGCCGCTTGCGGGTCGATCTCTATCCGAGTGAACAGCTCTGCAGTGAGCGCGAGTGTCTCGAGCTGCTGCAAATCGGCAGCCTCGACCTGACGAAGGTCTCGGCGGCCGTCCTCGAGAACTTCGCACCGGGCTATCGCGTGCTGTCGGCGCCCTACCTGTTTCGCAGCGACGCCCACCGCTTCGCGGTGCTCGACGGCGACGTCGGTCGCGAGCTGCTCCAGTCATCGACGCCGGGGCGTCTGCGTGGACTCGCCTTCTACGACGCGGGCCACCGCAGCTTCTACACCCGCGATCGAGCGATCCACACGCCCGAAGACCTGCGTGGCCTCAAGATCCGCACGCAGGAGAGCCCGACCGCGATCGCGATGGTCGGCGCCCTCGGCGGGGCGGCCGCGCCCATTGCATGGGGCGAGCTGTACACCGCGCTGCAGCAGGGCGTCGTCGACGGCGCCGAGAACAATCCGCCTTCGTTCGAGCGCGCCGGGCACTTCGAAGTCGCCCGCGTCTACAGCCTCGACGAGCACACCGCGGTGCCCGACGTCCTGCTCGTCAGCACGCTGCTCTGGGATCGCCTCGATGCAGACGAGCGCAGGTGGCTCGAAGCGTCGGCCCGCGACTCCGCGACGCTGCAGCGCCGACTTTGGAGCGATGCGACCGCCCGCGCCCTCGAAGCGGTCGAGGCGGCGGGCGTCGAGATCGTGCGCCCCGACAAGCGACCCTTCGTGGCCGCCACGAAGAGCGTGCGCGAACGGATGCGCTCCGACCCCGAGGTCGGCCCCCTGCTCGACCGCATCGAGGCGACGGGCCCATGAGCGCCGGCGAATCGCAGCCCCGGGCCGACCGCGTCGCCGAGGCACGCATCGCGCTCGATCGCATCGTGGGCACGGCGCTGGCGGTGCTCCTGGCAACCGCGGTCGTGAACGTCGTCTGGCAGGTCTTCTCACGCTACGCCCTCGCTCAGCCGAGCGCAGGCACGGACGAGCTCGCCCGCACGCTGCTCGTGTGGATCGGGCTCGTCGGCGCCGCAGCCGCAGCCGGTCGCGGGACGCACGTCGCGGTCGATCTGTGGCCGCGCGCGACACCCCGAGTTGTCGAACGCGTGGTGACCGTGGTCGCGCACGGGGTCGTCCTCGCATTTGCGAGCAGCGTCATGATCGGCGGAGGTCTCGGGCTCGTCTCGATGTCGTTCGAGCTCGGTCAGCGCTCGGCCGCACTCGGGCTGCCGATGGGCGCGGTGTATGCCGCGCTCCCGGTCGCCGGGCTCGTCATCGCCACGCACGCCGGCCTCTCCCTGGTCGAGGCAACGCGCCGAGTCCCCGGCGAAGCACCGAACGGCGGGAAGCCATGACGGCGACTGCCACCCTCGCGCTCATGCTCTTGCTGCTGCTCCTGCTGCGCGTGCCGGTCGCTTTCGCGATCGGTGCAGCTTCGACCCTCGCCCTGATCGTGGTGCTGCCGGCCGATGTTGCGCTGATCACCGTCGCGCAGCGGATGGCGACGAGCCTCGACTCGTTCCCGCTGCTGGCGATCCCGTTCTTCATCCTTTCGGGTGAACTGATGAGCCGGGGTGGCATCGCGCGGCGGCTGATCGAACTCGCGCGCATCGTCACGCGCAGCCTGCCCGCGCCGCTCGCCCACGTCCACGTCGTCGCCTCGATGCTCTTCGGCGCGATCTCGGGCTCAGCCGTGGCCGCGGCATCGGCCGTTGGAGGTGTGATGGGGCCACGCATGCGCGCAGAGGGCTACGCGCGCGAGTTCGCCGCTGCGCTGAACGTCTCGAGCGCAACGACGGGCCTGATCATTCCACCGAGCAACATCCTGATCGTCTACTCGCTCGCGAGCGGCGGGGTCTCGATCGCGGCGCTCTTCCTGGCCGGCTACGGCCCCGGGCTCCTCGTCGGCGCCGCCCTGATGGTCGCGGCGGCCCTCTCGTCGCGCCGTCCGACCCAGCGAGACGGTCGAACCCGTCGACTCACCCGCGCGACGATCGATGCGTTGCCGAGCCTCGGGCTGCTGGTCGTCGTCATGGGTGGGATCGTCGCGGGGATCTTCACCGCCACCGAAGCCTCTGCGATCGCCGTCGTCTACGCGCTCGGCCTCGCCCTCGCCTACCGAGAGATCGGGCTCGGCGATCTGCCCGACGTGCTGCGCGAAGCCGGGCGCACGACGGGCGTCGTGATGCTGCTCATCGCGACGTCTGTGGCGCTCTCGTGGCTGCTCGCGTATGAGCGTGTGCCGACCGAGGTCGCCGATTCGATCCTCGCACTCGGCGACTCGCCCTGGCTCACGCTGCTGCTCATCAACCTCGTGCTGCTGCTCGTCGGGACCTTCATGGACATGACCCCGGCCGTTCTGATCTTCACGCCGATCTTCCTGCCCATCGTCACGGCGCTCGGCGTCGACCCGGTTCACTTCGGCGTCGTGATGGTGTTGAACCTCTGCATCGGGCTCTGCACGCCTCCGGTCGGCTCCGTGCTCTTCGTCGGCTGCGCCGTGGGCGGCACCGACGTGCGATCGATCCTGCGGCCGCTGCTGCCCATGTACGCGGCGATGCTGATCGTGCTCGCCCTCGTGACGGCGATCCCCGCGCTGTCGCTCGCGCTGCCGCGCTGGGCGGGGTTCTGAGCACACGCCGGCGGCGCGCGTGACCCGCTAGTCTCCGGGGATCGCAATTCCCCGCGGCCCACCGGCCCGCACCTCAATGACGATGCCCTCGCTCACCCGACTGCTCCTGCTGACCGCTCTCCTGCCCGCGTCGCTGATGGTCTCGGCCTGCGACCCCTCGAACGACCCTGCGTCGCTCGCGCTGTCGATCCCGACGGCGTGGGCCGCGGTCACGGTCGAGATCGAGCAGCTCGACGTGCGGGATGAGTGCGACGCGTCGGACACCCCAGCGAGTACGGCCGGCGACTTCCGGCTGGTCGCGCAAGCGCAGACGGATGTCGACGGCGAGCCGACCCAACTATCTCGCGTGGGCGCCGCCATCGAAGCCGGCGTGGGCTCCGTGCCGATCGGCCTCACCTCGCGAGCTCAGCTGCGCGTAGCCGACTTCGCGAGCTTCATCGCGGCTGTGACCATCGACGAGTGGGATGGCGCCGTGGGCGACTTCGGGATCGCGGCAGAGGCATTCGCGTTCGTCTGGCTCGAGGACGATCGATGCTGGTACCACATCAACGGCCCCACACCGGGCGTGTGTCTCCGAGACGGCTATGACGGGGACTTCGAGGTCATGCTGGACCGCGGCGGCCTCGACCCGTGCGCCGCGACAGCATCCGTTCGCATCGAGATCGACCACTTCGAACGGCTCGAGCCCGGGGCCCATCCCGCAAGCGGCTTCTACGTGGGCGATGCCGACTTTCGCACCTTGCTCGTCGGCGCTCCGCCTTACGAATCGCCGTGCAATGGTCGCGCGAGCGGCACCGTCGAGGGTCGATTTGGGGACGCCGTCGAGGTCGCAGGCCAGTGCTTTCAAAACGGGCGACCTGCGGCGACCTTCGACTTAGTCGGCGACTTCGAGAACGACAACCAGTTCGAGGGGGCGCTCCTCATCACGCAGTTCGACCGCGCACTGATGGTTCCGGCGCGCGGCTCGCGATTTGGCGAGCTGCTGACGATCGAACTGGATGCCGAGATCCCCTACGACGAGGAACGAAACCTGGTCGTCGAGGGCGTACTCAGGCTCACGCGTCTCTGAGCCCGCCTGCCCACCGCCCGGCCTCAACCGATGTCGCGCGTCGGCAGCGCCTTCACCGCGGCGATGAAGGCCTTCACGCCCTCGACGGGCGTCTCGGGCAGCAGGCCGTGGCCGAGGTTCATGATGTGACCCCGCGCCGGCGCCGCGGCCCGGTGCATCTCGCCAACCCACTGCGCGATCTGCTCGGGCGGTGCAGCCAGCGCGCAGGGATCGAGGTTGCCCTGCAGTGAGATGCGGTCGCCGTATTGCTTCGCGACCTCGTCGAGTCGACAGCGCCAGTCGAGCGAGAGCACGTCGAAGCCCGACTCGACGCCCGCGTCGACGACATGAGCGCCGTTGTTCACGTACAGGATCAACGGGCCGAGCGAGCGGTCGAGGCGGTCGCCGATCTCTCGGTGGTAGGGCAGCGCCCAGTCGCGGTACTCGGCGGGCGAGAGCAGCCCCGCCCAGGTGTCGAAGAGCTGTACGGCCTGGCTGCCGGTCTCGAGCTGCGCAGCCAGATAGTCGACGGTGAGATCGGTGAGCTTTGCCAGCAACGATCGCAGCAGCGCGGGCTCGCGGTGCATCATGCGCTTGAGCGTGCCGAAATCCTTCGAGCCCTTGCCCTCGACCATGTAGGCCGCCAACGTGAACGGTGCGCCCGCGAAACCGAGCAGCGGGATGCGCCGGCTCTCGAGCTCACGGCGCAGCGTGCGGATGATCTCGAACACGAAGGGCACCGACTCGCGCGAATCGGGCACGACGAGCGCGTCGACCTGCGCCTGGCTTCGGATCGGCTCGGCCACGATCGGCCCGGGCGCGAAGTCGAGATCGACGCCCATCCCCGGGATCGGGGTGAAGATGTCCTGGAACATGATCACGGCTTCGCTGCCGACGATGTCGATCGGCTGCAGCGACACCTCGACGGCGCGGTCGACGTCGCGACACATCTCGAGAAAGCTCACGCCCTGGCGCACCGCGCGGTACTCGGGCAGATACCGGCCCGCCTGGCGCATCAGCCAGACGGGCGGTCGATCGACGGGCTCACCACGGCAGGTTCGCAGCAGCCTCTGTTCCGGCGTCAGGGACAGCGCTAGTACCCCGAGATCTCCGCCCAACGGCGGCGGTGAAAGGCCGCGTCGCCGAACGTGAGCTCGGTCGCGCGCGCCCGCTTCATGAACAGGCCGATGTCGTACTCCTCGGTCATGCCCACGCCGCCGAACATCTGCACGCCCTCGTTCGTGGCGAGCACGTAGGCGTCCGAGAGCCGGGCCTTCGCAAGGCTCACGAGTTTCGGCGCATCCGGGTCGCCCGCATCGAGCGCCCGCGCGGCCGCCATCACCACACTGCGCGACAGCTCGACCTCCATGAAGACGCGCGCTGCGCGGTGCTTCAGCCCCTGGAAAGAGCCGATCTTCTCGCCGAACTGGTCGCGCTCCTTCAGGTACTCGATGGTCATGTCGAACGCCTGAGCCATGCCGCCGAGCATCTCGGCGCAGAGCGCCACCGTGCCTTCTTCGACGACCTGCCGCAGCACGGCGAGACCGCCCTCGGCATCACCCAGCAGCGCGTCGGCCCCGACCTCGACGTTCGAGAGCGTCACGATCGCCGCCCCCCGATCGTCGAGGCGATGCTGCCGCTCGATCGCGACGCCCGGCGCGTCGGCCGGCACCAGAAAGAGACCGACGCCCTGCTCGCTGTCGGCTTCGCCCGACGTGCGGGCACTCACGACGAAGGCATCGGCGACATGACCGTCGAGCACCTGGATCTTCGTGCCCGAGATCTGCCAGCCCCCGCCGCTCGACGTCGCCGTCGTGGTGACGTGCTCGAGTGCCCAGCGGCTCTTGGGCTCCTGCGTCGCGAGCGCGACGAGCTTGTCGCCCTCGATCATGGGCTGGAGCCACTCCTTCTTGTGCGCATCGGTGCCCGCGTGCAGTAGCGCGCGGCCACCGAGGACGGCGCACGACAGCAGCGGCTCGGGCGCGAGCTGGCGGCCGAGCTGCTCGAGCACGAGCGCGAGCTCGGCAAAGCCCATGTCGGCGCCGCCGACGCTCTCGGGGTAGGCGATGCCCACCCATCCGAGCTCGGCCATCTCCTTCCACAGTGCGCGGCTGAAGCCGACTTCGTCGTTCGAGTCGCGCAGCTCGCGGAATCGCGTGATCGGCGAGCGATCGTTCGCGAAGTCGGCCGCGGTCTGCGAGATCATTTCCTGGTCTTCGGTGAGTACAAGTTCCATCTTCGGGGGCTCCAGCGCTCAGTCGGGAAGGCCAAGCACACGCTTGGCGATGATGTTCAGCTGCACCTCGCTGGTGCCGCCCTCGATCGTGTTGCCGCGCGTGCGCAGCCAGTCGCGAGTGAGCGTGAGCTCCTCGTCGTCGAAGCCCGGCCCTTCCCAGCCGAGCGACTGAGGCCCGGCGATGCGCACCATCAGCTCGTGCCGCCTCTGGTTCAGCTCGGTGCCGTAGATCTTGAACATGCTCGTCTCGGCGCCGGGCATGTGACCGGCCTTCGCGTTGTCCTTGCTGCGCTGCACGGTGAGCCCGAACGCACGCGTATCCATCTCGGCCTGCACGATCTCGTCGCGCACGATCGCGTCGTCGAGCACGCCGCCACTCGATTCGCCGAGATAGTCGGCCGCCATGTCGACCAGCCGGCCGCGCGCCGACTTCGACTTGCCGCCGCCTGCGCCGAATGCGTCGGCGATCATCGAGCGCTCGTGACCGAGCAGCGCCTTCGCCACCGTCCAGCCCTTGTTCTCACCGAGGATCACGTTCTTCTTGAGCGCGCGCGCGTTCTCGAAGTGCGTCTCGCAGAACGGCGAGCTGCCGCTGATCAGCTTGATCGGCGAGACCGAAACGCCGGGCGAGTCCATATCGAGGAGCAGGAAGGTGATGCCATCGTGCTTGGGCTCGACCGGGCCGGTGCGCACGAGAGCGAAGATCCAGTCGGCCTTGTCGGCGTACGACGTCCACACCTTCGTGCCGTTCAGGACGTAGCCGTCGCCATCGTCCTCGGCCTTCGTCGCGAGCGAAGCCAGGTCGCTACCCGCACCCGGCTCGCTATAGCCCTGACACCAGCGGATCTCGCCGCGCACGATCGGCGGCAGGTGCTCCTTCTTCTGATCATCGGTGCCGAACTGGAGCAGCGTCGGGCCGATCATCGTGAGGCCAAAGCCAATCAGCGCAGGCGGCAGCTTCAGGGCGCGCATCTCCTCGGCGAGCACCTTCGCTTCGGCCTTCGACAGGCCACCGCCGCCGAACTCGGCGGGCCAGGTCGGCGCCGTCCAGCCCTTCGCGCCCATGCGCTCGAGCCAGATCTTCTGATCGGGGTGAGCGAAGTCGCCCCGGCGGCCGCCCCAGACCCCGTTGATCGGGTCGGCCGACATGCCACGGATGCTCTCGGGCCCGTTCTCTTCGAGCCACGCGCGGGTGTCCTGTCGAAACTGTTCGAGGTCGGCCATGGGACCTTCTCCTTTCGCTCGCAATCGAGCTGTCCAGATCTCGCATCGGGCGTCCGACGGCCGGCGCAGGGGCGAGCGGGGGGACGCGACGCGGGTGCCTCAGTGTAACGGCCGCGCGGCGCGGCGCCGCCCCGCGCGCACGCGTCCAGATCGACCGCCCCGCGCTGTCTGCCGCGTTCGAACCCTGCCGGATCGACCGCCTCGCGCGCGGCCTTGCTACCCTGACGGCGTGAAGATCCTGCTCGCCAGCCCCCGCGGCTTCTGTGCCGGCGTCGATCGCGCCATCGAGATCGTCGAGCGCGCCCTCGAGCGCAGCGACGTGCCGGTCTACGTGCGCCACGAGATCGTCCACAACCAGCACGTCGTCGACGACCTGCGCGCCAAGGGCGCCGTGTTCGTCGACGAGCCCGAGCAGGCACCCGAAGGCGTGAAGCTCATCTTCAGCGCGCATGGCGTCTCGCCCGACGTCCGCCGACGGGCCGCAGATCAGTCCCACGACACGATCGACGCCACCTGCCCACTCGTGACGAAGGTGCACAACGAGGTTCGCCGCATGCAGGGCGAAGGCTTCGAGATCGTGATGATCGGCCACGCCGGCCACGTCGAGGTCGAAGGCACCATGGGCCAGGCGCCCGGTGCAATGCACCTCGTCGAGACCGTCGAGGACGTGCAGCAGCTCGAGGTCACTCAGCCCGAGAAGCTCGGCTGTGTCACTCAGACGACGCTTTCGGTCGACGACACGCGCGAGATCATGGACGCCCTCGCCGAGCGCTTCCCGCAGATCCAGCTGCCGAAGCGCGACGACATCTGTTACGCAACACAGAACCGTCAGGATGCCGTGAAGGCACTCTCAGATCACTGCCAGCTCGTGCTCGTCGTCGGCGCGCCCGCCTCGTCGAACAGCAACCGACTGGTCGAGGTCGCGACGAAGCGCGGCGTACTGAGCCATCTGATTCAGTCGGCGGATGACATCGACGAGCGCTGGCTCGCCGATGTCGCCTGCGTGGGCGTGACCGCCGGCGCCTCGACGCCCGAGTTTCTCGTCGAACAGGTGGTGCAGCGACTCGAGCGACTGGCCGGCGAGGGCGTCGTGCGCGATTCGCTCCCCGAGGTCGACGAAGGCATGCACTTCAAGCTGCCGGCCGAGCTGCGCGATTGAGCACGCCGGCCACTCGGCTGACCGAAGACGAACGTCGCCACTTCGACGAGGCCGGCTGGATCGGGCCCTTCCCCCTGCTCGAGCCGGGCCAAGCTCGCGCGCTGGAGCCCGAGCTGAAGGCCGCCTTCGCGCGCACCCGCGGATACTTCTACCCATCGCGCGAGGACCTCGAGCGCATCTACGCTGATCAAGAGAGCTGCTACGCGGATACGCCCTGGTTCCAGAGCCTGCACGCGCTGTCGCCCCGCCTGCTCGAAACGGCCCAGCGCGACGCCATCGCCGATCGCGTCGCCGAGCTGATCGGGCCGGACGTGATGCTGTGGGCGACGATCTGCTTCGCCCAGGACGCCGGCGGGCGCCTTCACTGGCACAGCGACAACGAGTTCCATCACGTGAGTGGCGTCAGCGTGTGGATGGGTGCCGCGAACACCACGCCCGAGAACGCACTCAAGATCATGCCCGGTTCGCATCGCTACGGCCGTCGCCCTGAGGACGATCTCTCGACAGGCGCAGTGACGATGCTCGAGCTGCAGAACGACGACCGCGCGCTCGAGCTCGCGCGCACCGTCGAACCGGAGGCAGAGATCGTGCGCCCACCCGTGCACGACGGCGAGTTCATCGTGTTCAACGGCAACTTGTGGCATGCATCGGACAACCCGACCGACGAAGCCCGCACCGCCATGGGCCTGCGTTTCAGCGCCCCCGACCAACGCGTGCGCATTCCGATGACGGCCTGGGAGCCCACGATCTGGGATCCGACACCGCCGCCGACCGTGATGCTGCGCGGTGCAGACCGCTTCGGGTTGAACCGCCGACTCGACTGACGCGCCGGAGCGGCCGCCACGGGCATCCGTTAGGCTGCCCCACCATGTCCCGGCGGTCGGATCCCAAAGACGAGGCGAGCTCGACCGACGACGACGAGGCCCTCGCGCGTTCGGTCGAGGGCGAGATCGAAGACCTCGGCGATCCCGAAGCGGGGCCCACGCTTCCTTCGACGACGCTCGCGGCCGCGAGCCGCGCCATCCATCCCGAGCCGATCGGCCCGCGCCGCGTCGCCGTGAAGACCGGCATCACCGCCGAGATCGTTCGCCTCGGCGTGCCGGTCATGCTCTCGCAGGTGCTGATGAGCATCGCGGGGATCGTCGACCGCATGATGATCGGCCACCTGCAGGGCGACATCGCGCCCGCGACCGCCCTCGCCGCCGTCGGCTATGCGACGCAGCTCTTCCACCTGATTCAGTCGGCGCTCTTTGCGGTCGGTCTCGCCTGCGTGGCCTTGATGGCGCGAGGCATCGGCGCAGGCGACCCCGGACGCTCGCGGCAGGCCCTCGTGTCTTCGATGCAGGTGAGCGTCGTGGTGACGCTGTTCTTCACGGCGTCGATGCTCGTCGCGCCCCGCCCGCTCCTCGATCTGCTCGGCGCATCGGACGAGGTGGTCGACGCCGGCCTGCCCTACCTGCGCCTCGTCATCGGCTCGTCGACGCTCCTCGCGGTCAGCATCGTGCTCGAGAGCGCGCTGCGCGCGAACAAGGACACGCGCACGCCGATGTTCATCGGCGCGGTGGTCACCGTCGTGAAGCTCGCGCTCAACTGGGTGCTGATCTACGGCGAGCTCGGCTTCGCTCCGATGGGTCTCACCGGCGCGGGTGTGGCCACGGCGATCAGCCAGGGGGTCGGGCTGCTGCTCTTGATCGCGGTGTTCGTGAACAAGCGCCAAGACGCCCCCGACCGGCTCGACTGGCGAGAGCTCGGGCGCGTCAACCCCCAGACGCGCGAGGTCGTCCGCATCGCCTTGCCGGGCATCGGCGAACGCGTCGTGCTGAACCTGGGCTTGCTCAGCTACTTCTGGGTGCTGTCGGAGTCGTTCGGCACCGTCGCGGTGGCGGCCTACACCGTCGGCGTGCCGCTGCTCTCGTTCTCGTGGATCCCGGGCAGCGGCTATGCGCAGGCCTGCGCGACACTCGTGGGTCAGGCCCTCGGCGCGAAGGATCCAGACACCGCGACCAAGACCGGCGTGCGCGCGGTCTGGCTCGCCATCGGCACGTCGATCCCGCTCGGGCTCTTCTACGCCGTGTTCCGACAACCCCTCGGCGAGGCGTTCACCAGCGACGCCGCGGTGGTCGCTGCGCTCGGCCCCTTCATGCTCGCCCTCGCCATCGGTCAGCCCTTTCTCCAGCTGCACTTCACCCTGGGCGGTGCCCACCGCGGCGCCGGCGACACCTGGACGCCGATGCTCGGCGCGGCGCTCGGCAACTGGGTGTTCCGCGTGCCGCTCGCGTGCCTCTTCGCGTTCGTGCTGCACTGGGACGTCGTGTGGGTGTGGTACGCCCTCGTCGTCGACCACATCGCGCGCTCGGTGCTGCTGATCTGGAGCTTCCGGCGCGGCAAGTGGAAGGAACAGCTGGGATAGGATCCGGTCTCGGGAGGACCCACATGCAGGGCAAGACGATCGTACTCACCGGCGCGAGCTCGGGCATCGGCAAGCAGACGACCCTCGAGCTCGCGCGTCGAGGCGCCCACGTCGTGATGGCCTGCCGAGATCTCGAGAAGGCGCGGTCCGCTCAGCGCGAGATCGAGGCCGATGCCGGCTTCTCGGGCCGGCTCGAGCTGCGCGAGATCGACCTCGCTTCGTTCGATTCGATCCGGGCGTTCGCCGACGGGGCCAACGCCGAGCTCGACCGGATCGACGTCCTCGTGAACAACGCCGGAGTGTTCCCCCAGAAGGCCGCCACGACCGCCGACGGCTTCGAGATGCAGTTCGGTGCGAACCACCTCGGCTCGTTCCTGCTGACGAATCTGCTGCTCGACAAGCTGAAGGCGAGCGCGCCCGCACGCGTGGTGCACCTGACCTCGATGCTCCACAAGCGCGGCGCGATCGACTTCGAGAGCTTTCGGGGTGAGAAGCCATACAAGGCGAGCGTGGCCTACAACCAGAGCAAGCTCGGAAACCTGCTCTTCTCGAATGAGCTGGCGAGGCGCCTCGAGGGCACCGACGTCACCTCGAACGCGGTGCATCCCGGCGCCATCGCCACCGACATCGTGCGCGACATGCCCTGGATCGCGCGCAAGGCGGTCGGCTTCATGTTCAAGGGCGTCGACGAAGGCGCACAAGGGCCGCTCATGCTGACATGCGATGCCGAGCTCGACGGCAAGACGGGGCGCTACTTCATGGAGACGACCGAGAAGCGGCCCTCGGACGCTGCGCTCGATGAAGCGCTCGCAAAGCGCCTGTGGGAAGAGAGCGCCCGGCTCACGGGCCTCTCCGCCTGAACCAACCCCGGCGATCGCGGGCGGGCGCGTCGAGCGGGCCTGCTAGGTTCGGGGTCGATGGGGATCGACTCCGAATTCGACCACCCGCCGCTGCGCGAGACGCTCGCGTCGCTCGCAGCCCACTTCGACAGCGACGTGGGCCGCGCCCAGCGACCTCTTCGCAACTTCCACCATGAGCAGCCCCTGCCCGAAGCGACGCGCAAGAACGCACGGCCTTCGGCGGTCCTGATCCCGATCGTCGCGTACGACGACGCGCTGCAGCTGCTGCTCACGCGACGACATCCCGCGCTCTCGTCGGGGGGCCACCTCTGTTTTCCCGGCGGCCACGCCGATGCGACCGACGCCGACCGAAAGGCGACGGCGCTGCGCGAAACACACGAAGAGATCGGGGTCGCGCCGAGCGACGTCCGCGTCCTCGGTCGACTGGGTGACTACGTCTCGCACAGCGGTCATCACATCGCGCCGTACGTGGGCGTCCTCGAGCCCCCGCTCGAGCTTCGGCCGAATCCGCGCGAGGTCGAAGAGATCGTCGAGATCCCGCTCGACCGAGTGTTCAGCGCCGATGCCTACGAGCTGCGCCGCCGCAGCGCCGACGCGCTCCACGCGCACTACTGCCTCGTCGATGGCCCGAACTGGGTCGTCGGCGTGACGGTGTCGATCCTGATGGGGTTCTACGAGGAGCTGATCCGCGGCCGGGCCGCGTGATGGTCAGTCTGGAAACTCGAATACGAAGCCATCGTCGTTCGCGCTGACCAGCACCTTCCCACCCTTGGCCAGCTTGCCGAAGAGCAGCTCGTCGGCGAGGGCATCCTTGATCTCGCGCTCGATCAGCCGATTCAGCGGCCGCGCACCGAACTTCTTGTCGTAGCCCTCTTCGGCGAGCCGATCGCGGGCCGAGTCGGTGAGCTCGATCTTCACCTTGCGCTCGTCGAGCTGCACCTGGAGCTCGGCCACGAACTTGTCGACGATGCGGTGCATCACGTCGGACGGCAGCGGATCGAAGCGCACGATCTTGTCGAGCCGATTGCGGAACTCGGGGCTGAACGTCTTTTCGATCGCCTGCATGCCGTCGCCGCGCATGTTCTCGGTGAAGCCGATCGCGCGGGTCTGCATCTCACGCGCACCGGCGTTCGACGTCATGATGAGGGTCACGTGGCGGAAGTCGGCCTCGCGCCCCTGATTGTCGGTCAGGGTCGCGTGATCCATCACCTGCAAGAGGACGTCGAAGATGTCGGGATGCGCCTTCTCGATCTCGTCGAGCAGCAGCACGCAGTGGGGCTGCTTGCGGATCTGCTCGATGAGCAGGCCGCCCTGGTCGTAGCCAACGTAGCCGGGCGGTGCACCGATCAGCCGACTGACCGCGTGCTTCTCCATGTACTCGCTCATGTCGTAGCGGACGAAGGCTACGCCGAGCGTCGACGCCAGCTGCTTTGCGAGCTCGGTCTTGCCCACGCCGGTCGGGCCGGCGAAGAGGAACGAGCCGG
The DNA here is from genome assembly GCA_965250285.1 of Myxococcota bacterium. Lineage (GTDB taxonomy): Bacteria > Myxococcota_A > UBA9160 > UBA9160 > UBA4427 > CAYYSY01. The sequence goes on along the minus strand of OZ252299.1, from coordinate 1,155,056 downwards.
TCGGACGCTCGAGCCCGCCGAGACCCGCGCGGGCGCGCTTGACCGCCTGCACGACGGCCTCGACCGCGTGATCCTGACCGAACACGACGTTCTTGAGATCGCCTTCGAGGCGCTCGAGGCGCTCCATGTCGTGGCCGCTCGTCTGGTCGACGGGGATCCGGGCCATGCGCGCCACGACCTGCTCGACGTCACGCACCGTCACGGTCTTGCGCGGGCGCTTGGTCGGCCGAAGTCGTACTGCGGCCCCGGTCTCGTCCATCACGTCGATGGCCTTGTCGGGCAAGAACCGATCGTTCAGATGTCGCACCGCCAGGTCGACGCAGGCCTTGAGCGCGCTCGGTGAGTAGTGAACACCGTGATGCTCTTCGTAGCGCGAGGCGAGGCCGCGCAGGATGCGCACGCACTCGTCGTCGCTCGGCTCGTCGACATCGATCTTCTGGAAGCGCCGCGACAGCGCGCGGTCGCGCTCGAAGTGGCGGTACTCCTGGTAGGTCGTCGAGCCCATGCAGCGGATCGAGCCGTCGGCGAGGCCCGGCTTCAGCATGTTCGACGCGTCCACGGTGGTGCCCTGTGCGCTGCCCGCGCCGAGGATGGTGTGGATCTCGTCGATGAAGAGGATCGGGCACTCGCGCTCTTCCATCGCGGCGAGCAAGGCCTTGAACCGCTCCTCGAAGTCACCGCGGTAGCGCGTGCCGGCGAGCAGCGAGCCGATGTCGAGCGAGAAGATCTCGGCCCGAGTCAGATCGTCGGGCACGCGGCCTTCGTGGATGCGCAGCGCCAGCCCTTCGGCGAGCGCGGTCTTGCCCACGCCGGTCTCGCCGACGAAGATCGGGTTGTTCTTGCGGCGGCGCGCGAGGATGTGCACCGCACGGTCGAGCTCGGCCCCTCGACCGATCAGCGGATCGAGCTTGCCATCGGCGGCCTTCTGCGTGAGATCGCTCGCGTAGGCGGCGAGCGGATCGTCGGCGACCTCGCCCTCCCCCTGGCCACCGCCCGACTGCACGCGCCGCCCCGGCTCGTCGCCGCCCGACGGCTCGCGACCACGCGCCTTCGACTCACCGTGCGAGATGAAGCGCATCAGGTCGAGGCGCGACACCTCCTGCTCGCGCAGCAGGTTCACCGCGTACGAGTCGGGCTCCTGGTAGAGCGCCACCACGAGATCGCTGATCTCGACCTCTTCTTTCTCGGCGCTGTCGGCGTGATCGAGGGCGTGCTGGAGCACGCGATGGAACGCGAGGGTCTGCAGCGTGTCGACGGGTTCGTCGCCGGGCACGCCATCGAGGTCTTCCTCGAAGAAGCGCTCGAGATCGCGCTTCAGCCGCTCGACCTCGGCCCCCGAGTGGTGGAGGATCCGCGCCCCCTCATCGCTGTAGAGCAGCGCGTAGAGCAGGTGCTCGACGGTGAGATAGGCGTGTCTCCGGCTGACGGCCTCGCTGTGGGCCGCCTGCAGGGTCAGCTGCAGCTCTCGTCCGATCCGGCTCATGCCTCTTTCATTCCTTTTCCAGGCCTGCCCGCAGGGGATAGCCCCGCTGCTCCGCCATTCGATGCACCGCAGCCACCTTGGTCTCGGCGACCTCGAGCACATAGACACCGGCCACCCCGATTCCAGATCTGTGGATCGCGAGCATGATCTGGGTGGCCGCTGCGGGTCCCTTGCCGAAAAGCTTCTGCAGGAGCGCGACGACGAACTCCATCGGCGTGTAATCGTCGTTGTAGAGCAGCACCTTGTACTTGTCGGGCCGCGTGGTCTTCTTTCGGATCTGAGTCTGGAGCCCACCCTCGCGCTCGGGCGCGTCGGGCGGCGGTTCGCCGGCCGCGGCTCGGATGGGCCGATGCGCGCGCTCGCGTCCGAACGCACTCGCTCGGGCCTCGTCGCCCGGAGAATCGGGCGTTCGCCCCTCGTCCCCGCCGGATGCTTGCCGGTCGGGCGAGTCGACCGCGTTCGAGCTTTCGGACATGGCCTCATGGTAGCTCGGCCAGACCGGGGCTTCGACGCCACGGCTTCTGCGCACGGCTGTTATGCTGCGCCGAATGCCGGAGCTGGAGCTCGCTGAGGGCGTCGCTGCGATCGACCGAGACGAGTGGAACACCCTCGTCGGCGACGCATCGCCCTTTCTCGAGTGGGACTGGCTGGCCTCGCTCGAAGAGGCGGGTTGCGTCGGACCGCGAACGGGCTGGGACGCCCGGCCGTTGACCATCCGTGAGGATGGGCGCCTCGTCGCCGCCGCCCCGCTCTACATCAAGAGCCACAGCGAAGGCGAGTTCGTGTTCGACTGGGGCTGGGCCGACGCGGCCGAGCGCGCCGGCATCGCCTACTACCCCAAGATGCTCGTCGGCGTGCCCTTCTCGCCGGTCACGGGCCGAAGGCTGCTCGTCGCCGAAGGCGAAGACCCGGGGCCCTGGCGCGATCTGCTGGCCCAGGCCCTGCGCGCGACCTGCGAGGGCAACGAGCTATCGGGCGTGCACGTCAATTTCTGCCTCGAGGACGAGATCGAAGGCCTCGAGGCAAGCGACTACATGCTGCGCGTCGGGCTGCAGTACCACTGGCTGAACCACGATTACGCAACGTTCGACGACTACCTCGCCCATTTTCGCAGCAAGCGTCGCAATCAGATCAAGCGCGAGCGACGCGAGCTCGATCGACAGGGCGTCGAGATCCGCCACCACGTCGGCGAGGACATCCCCGACGAGCTCTTCGAGCCGATGTATCGGTTCTATGTCGCGACGGTGCGCGGCCACTACTACGGCCGGCAGTACCTGAACGAAGAGCTCTTCGATCTACTGCGCCAACGCTGGAAGCACCGGCTCGTGTTCATCGTGGCGTGGCGCGGCGACGAGCCCATCGCCGGGACGTTCAACGTCGCCAAGGGCGACACGCTCTACGGGCGCTACTGGGGGGCGACCGTCGACCTGCGGCACCTGCACTTCAACGTCTGCTACTACGCCGCCGTCGAGCACTGCATCGACTATGGCTTGCAGAAGTTCGAGCCCGGCGCCGGCGGCGAGTACAAGCAGATGCGCGGCTTCGACGCCTACCCGACGCGCAGCGTCCACTATCTCGCCGACCCGCGGCTCGCGGGCGCCGTGAAGCAGTTTCTCGAGCAGGAACGCGCGCGCGCCGAGGACACGATCGACTGGTACCGCGACCAGAGCCAGCTGAAACAACGCGGCTGAACCGCACGCGCGCGCCGAGGACACGATCGACTGGTACCGCGACCAGAGCCAGCTGAAACAACGCGGCTGAACCGCGCGCGCGCGCCGAGGACACGATCGACTGGTACCGCGACCAGAGCCAGCTGAAACAACGCGGCTGAACCGCACGCGCGCGCTCGTGCGCGTTACGCGAGAGCCACCGCCAGGTCGAGAACCCCCTGTGTCGAGCGCCCGCTCGTGAGCGGGCGGCGCAGCTGGCCTCAGACGGAGCGGCGTCGGAGCGGGAGACCGATGAGGCCGGCGCCGAGCAGCGGGGCCGTGCTCGGCTCGCAAATCACCTCGACCGCGATGATCGAAGCGCCGACCACCTCACGCTCCATTCGTACTCGGCGCAGAAGGCACGCGTTCGATCAGAGACTTCGTCCGCTTGTACGGGTCGACGTACGGAACGTGCAGAAATCCGCAAGACCGCACAGACGAGACGGCTCGGCCCAGTCGAGCCCAGTTCTGCCGTGGAATCAGGCAGATGCGCGTCAGACTGGAGAGCGTGGGTGAAGCCTGGAGCGGTCAACCCGAGGGGAAGAGGTTCGAGTCTGCCCTGGGCACGGCGACTGCGGCCGCGCGCGAGCGGGGCTGAATCGGTCGGGTCCGTTGCGCCCGTTCAACCGCCCTGCCTTGGGGCGCCCGGGATCGACGAGTCTGCGCCTAGAACGAGATGCCGTCGTTCATCGCCTGAAGCACGAACAGCTGCTCACCGTAGGTGAGCGTCGGCTTGTTCACGAGCTCCTGAAGACGGGCCATGCGCTCGGGGTCGACCTCCACGCCCTCGCCGTCGCTGGCGCCGCCCTTGGCGGGCAAGAGATCGCGCTTCGCGACCGTGAAGATCTCGATCTCGCGATCCATCCATCCCGCTTGCTTGATCGGCTCGCCCACCGCGTGCTGGCCGGCCGCGACGATCCGGCCCTCCTTCAACGCGACCGCCTCGGGGCTCGACCAGACGATGCGCCGGGGATCGACCGAGTGGCGCACGGTGTCCACCCCCTGGCTGTCGCCGACGAGGAAGACCAACACCTTGTGCTCCGATGCAGCCTCGACGCCGGGCATGATCTCGGCAATGGCCGGGATGTGCTTGGGACCTTCGAGGGTGATCACGAGGCCGCCGGAGACGACGACGAAGAACGCCGAGAGGGCGATGAGGGTGCGCATACCGAACGTTTCGGCGCGCCGCGCGATCGGCCTGAGCGGAGACTGCCCGGCGCCCGGTCGAGGACGTCCAGCGACGTGGCCTGGCGGGATGGCGACGGGGGCGCTCAGATCCCGGTCGCGCCCGAACCCGACTTCGGAGCCGCGGCGCCGGTCGCGCCCGAACCGGGCTTCGGAGCCTCGGCGCCGCCCGCGATCCGAGCCCGCCGCGCGGCCTGAAGCCGCGCGAAGTCGGCGCCTGCGTGGTACGACGACCGCGTGAACGGGGAGGACGCGACGAGCAGGAAGCCGCGGCGCCGTGCCTCCTCTGCGAGGGTTTCGAACTCATCGGGCTCGACGTACCGATCGACGGGCGCATGGCGCGGCGTCGGTCGCAGGTACTGGCCAATCGTCACGAAATCGACGTCGTGGGCACGCAGGTCGTCCATCAGCGCCAGCACTTCGTCCCGCGTCTCGCCGAGCCCCAGCATGATGCCCGACTTCGTGAAGAGCGTCGGCTCGACCTGCTTCGCGAGTCGCAGGATGGCCAGCGAATGCCGGTAGTTCGCGCCGGGGCGGATCCGGCGGTAGAGCGACGGGACGGTCTCGAGGTTGTGGTTGTAGACGTCGGGGCGAGCGGCCGCGACCCGTTCGAGCGCCCCGGCCTTGCGTCGGAAGTCGGGCGTCAACACCTCGATCGTCGTGCCGGGTGAGCGCTCGCGCACCGCGTCGATGCAGTGGACGAAGTGCTGCGAGCCGCCATCGGACAGATCGTCGCGATCGACGCTGGTGATCACCACGTGCTCGAGGCCGAGCCGCGCCGCCGCCTCAGCGACGTGGGCCGGCTCGTCATCGTCGACGCCCGGCTCGGGCAGACCCGTATCGACGTTGCAGAACGCGCACGCCCGCGTGCACACCCGACCAAGGATCATCACGGTCGCGTGCTTCGACGCCCAGCACTCGGCGAGATTCGGGCACGCCGCCTCTTCGCAGACCGTGTTCAGCCCGAGCTCTCGCACGAGCGCACGGGTCTCGTCGAGCCCCTCTGATTGCCGCAGTCGCACCTTGAGCCAAGGCGGCTTCGGCGCACGCGGCGCTGCGGGCTTCGCACCATCGATCTGAAGCAGATCACTCATACGCGTTCGCTCGGGTGTCGAGGCGGGGCCATCAAGTCGCTTCGCTCAGATGTGGATCGCTCGGTCGTACGCTTCGAGGACCGACTCGTGCATCATTTCACTGAGCGTCGGATGCGCGAAGACGGTGTGCATCAGCTCGGCTTCGGTCGTCTCGAGGTTCATCGCCACGACGAAGCCCTGGATCAGCTCCGTCACCTCGGCACCGATCATGTGCGCCCCGAGCAGCTCGCCCGTCTTCGCGTCGAAGATCGTCTTGACCAGCCCGTCGCTCTCGCCGAGCGCGATCGCCTTGCCGTTGCCCACGAACGGGAAGCGCCCGATCCGCACCTCACGACCGGCCTCGGCCGCCTCGTGCTCCCGCAGGCCGACGCTCGCGATCTGCGGCCGGCAATAGGTGCAGCCCGGGATCTTGGCCTTGTCCATCGGGTGCATTCCGGGCACACCGGCGATGTGCTCGGCCGCAATCACGCCTTCGTGGGTTGCCTTGTGCGCGAGCCACGGCGGCCCGGCGACGTCGCCGATCGCGTAGATGCCCGGCTCGCCCGTGCGGCCCCACTCGTCGGTCACCACGTGCCCCCGATCGACCTGCACGCCCGTGCCTTCGAGACCGAGGTCTTCGACGTTGCCGGTGATGCCGACGGCGAGGATCACGCGGTCGACGGTCAGCTGGATCGGCTCTCCCGACTCGGGCTCGATCGTCGCCGTCACGCCGTCGGGCTTGCGGTCGAGCGCCGACACGGTGGCGCTCGTATGCATCGCGATCTTGCGGCGCTTGAACTGCTTGGCCGCCGCGGCCGAGATCTCGTGATCTTCGACGGGCAGGATCCGCGGCAGTGTTTCGACGACCGTCACCTCGGTGCCGAGATCGCGGTAGAAGCTGGCGAACTCCATGCCGATCGCGCCCGAGCCGATCACGAGCACCGAGGCGGGCAGGCTCTCGGGCACCATCGCCTCCTTGTAGGTCCACACGCGATCGCCATCGGGTTCGAGCCCCGGCAGCACGCGGGCGCGCGCACCGGTCGAGAGCACGATGTGGCGCGCCGTCAGGTCGGCGACCTGCGCGCCGTCCTTCTCGACCACGACGCGGCCACCGCCGTCGAGGCGGCCGTGGCCGTCGATGACGTCGACCTGGTTCTTCTTGAGCAGCCCCGTGACGCCGGTGGTGAGCCGCTTGGCCACCTTGCGCGAGCGCTTGATCACCTGATCGAAGTCCACCTGGATGCCTTCGGCCGAAAAGCCGAACTCGTCGAGCCGGTCGAGGGTGTGCGCAACCTCGGCCGAGCGCAGCAGCGCCTTCGTCGGGATACAGCCCCAGTTGAGACAGATCCCTCCGAGGTGTTCGCGCTCGACGAGCGCGACCGAGAGGCCGAGCTGGCGCGCGCGGATGGCCGCCGGGTAGCCCCCCGGTCCCCCACCGATCACCACCACGTCGTACGAAGCCGAAGTCATCGTTTCTCCCACTCTCCCACGGTTCTTGGATGCGGATGCGGCCGAGTCGTCACTCGATGCGGCGGCAGGATAGCGCCTGGCGACCTCAGCCCGAGTGGTTCGAGTGTCGTGACGCGAGATACATCCATCGAGTGGCGAAAGAGACCGGCGCTGCGCCGAATCGTGCGCGGCGCAGCGGCCACCCCTCCACCTCGCGGTACCTTTGGCGGATGCCTGCTTCCGGTCCGCTTTCAGATGTCGTCGTGGTCGACCTCACCCGCGTCCTCGCCGGGCCCTTCTGCACGCAGCTGCTGCGCGATCTCGGGGCTCGGATCATCAAGGTCGAGCGCCCGGGCCAGGGCGACGATGCGCGCGCGATCGGCCCCTTCGTCGAGGGCGAATCGGCCTACTTCACGTCGATCAATCGTGGCAAGGAGAGCATCGCCCTCGACCTGAAGGACGAGGCAGACCGGCAGATCTTCGATGCGCTGCTCGAGCGCGCCGACGTCCTCGTCGAGAACTACCGGCCCGGCACCCTCGAACGGCTGGGCTACGGCTGGGCCGACCTGCATGCGCGGCACCCACGCTTGATCCTCGCGTCGACCTCGGGCTTCGGTCAGACCGGCCCGCTCTCGACGCGCCCCTCGTACGACCTGATCGCCCAGGCGATGGGGGGCTTGATGAGCCTCACCGGCGAGCCAGGCGGTTCGCCGACGCGCGTCGGCAGCTCGATCGGCGACATCGCAGCGGGCCTCTTCACCGCCATCGGCGTGCTGACGGCGCTGCACGAGCGCGCGCGCAGCGGTGAGGGAAGGCATCTCGACGTCGCGATGCTCGACTGCCAGGTCGCGCTGCTCGAGAACGCCATCGCCCGCTACGAGACGACGGGCGATGTGCCGGGTCCGATCGGCTCGAGACATCCATCGATCGCGCCGTTTCGTGCGTTCGACACCCTCGATCACCCGATCGTGATCGCGGCCGGCAACGATGCTCTGTTCGAACGGCTCTGCACCTGCATCGGCCGGCCCGGACTCGCAGCCGACCCCGCGTTCGCCGACAACGCCGGCCGCGCCGAACACGAAGCGCGCCTGCGCGACGAGATCGAGTCTGTGTTGATCACCGAACCCGCCGAAACTTGGCTCGCGCGCCTCGAGGCGGCCGAGATCCCTTGCGGTCCGATCCAGAACGTCGCGCAGGTGCTCGAGCACCCCCAGGTGCGGGCACGCGACATGGTGAGCGAAGCCAGAACACCGGCGGGCAAGCCCATGCGCGTCGCCGGCCAGCCGATCAAGCTCTCGGGCTTCGCGCCGCCGCCCGGCGGCGCGGCCCCGGCACTCGACGCCCACCGCGACGCCCTGCTCGCAGAGTTCGGGCTCGCGGGCGAAGAAGGAGACGGCGGCGATGCCTGAACCGCGCCCCGTCGAGGCCGGCGATCTCGTGCTGTTCATGTGCGTCGCGAACTCGGCGCGCAGCCAACTCGCAGAAGGGCTGGCGCGTCGGCTCGCGCCGCCCGGCGTCGACGTCGCGAGCGCAGGCAGCGAGCCCGGCGAGGTTCGCCCCGAGGCCGTGCAGGTCCTGGCCGAGCGCGGCATCGACGCGACCGACCAGGTCAGCAAGGGCGTCGACGCGATCGCAGTCGAACGCGTCACCCACGTGGTCACGCTGTGTGCCGAAGAGGTCTGTCCCGTCTTCGCTGGCGACGTCGATCGGCTGCACTGGCCGCATCCCGACCCCGCATCGGCCGACGGCGACGAAGCCGCCCGACTCGAGTCGTTTCGGTCGGTCCGCGACGACATCGAGGCGAAGCTCCGCGCGTGGTTCGCGGCGGCCGGGAGCCTGCGAGCATGACCGAGGCCGCCGACCCCGAAGCGAAGCTGCGCGCGGCGATCGATGCGCTCGAGCCCGAGGTGCTCGCCCAGAGGCCGAGTGAGAAGTGGAACACCTTCGACGCAGACATCCTTCCGGCCTGGGTGGCCGAGATGGACTTCCCCCTCTGTGAGCCGGTGCGCCGCGTGCTCGAGCGCGCGATCGAGCTCGAGGATCTCGGCTACCCACTGAACCCGAACGCGACGGGCGTCCGCGAGGCCTTCGCTTCTCGCATGGCGGACCGCTTCGGCTGGCACGTCGACTTCGAGCGCGTCGAGGTCATGGCCGACGTCATGCAAGGCCTGTTCATCGGCCTCGACTGTCTCTCCGAGCCGGGCAGCGAAGTCGTGGCGCAGACACCGGTGTATCCCCCCTTCCTCAAGGCCGTGCGCGAGTCGGGGCGGCTGCTCGTCGAGAACCACCTGGTGCGCCGGGGCGCGCGTTGGGAGATCGACTGGGACGACCTCGAGCGCGCGCTCGTCGGGGGCGCGCGTACGCTGCTGCTCTGCCATCCGCAGAACCCGACCGGTCGCGTCTTCGATCGCGGCGAGCTCGAGCACATGGCCGAGCTGGTGCTGCGCCACGACGTCGTCGTCCTGGCCGACGAGATCCACGCCGACCTGGTCTTCGACGGTCGGCGCCATGTTCCGTTCGCGAGCCTCGCGCCCGAAGTCGAGGCGCGTACAGTCACGTTCAATTCGGCCAGCAAGTCGTTCAACACGCCCGGGCTGCGCTGCGCCGTCGCACACTTCGGGTCGCCCGGCCTGCAGAAGCGGTTCCTGGGCCACGTTCCGCGGCGCGTGCGCGGTGGCCTGGGCATGCTCGGCCTCGAAGCGACCGTCGCAGCGTGGCGCGACGGCGACGCGTGGCTCGACGTGATCGTCGACGTGCTCGACGAGAATCGCCGCTACCTCGACGGCCTGCTGCGCAAGCGCTTCCCCGAGCTCGATCCCAGCGTACCCGAAGGCACCTACCTCACGTGGGTCGACTTCGCGCCGCTCGGCCTCGACGGCTCGCCCGCCGCTCGCTTTCGGGAGCAGGGGCGCGTCGCGCTCACCGACGGGCGCTCGTTCGGCACCGGCTACCGCGACTTCGCGCGGATCAACTTCGCCACGTCGAAGTCGATCCTCGACGAGGTGGTCGAGCGCATGGCGCAGACCGTCGACCGCTGAGTCCCCTCGAACGGCTCAGTCTCGATCCCCCTGGTACACCGACAGAGAGCCGATCCCACCGACCCGAACGACGTCGACGAGCCACGACGGCTTGACCGTCACCCGAGCGAGCTCGTCTGCGCCGAGCCAAACGACGCCGAGCTGCTGCGCATCGGGCTCGGGTCCGAGCCGCGGCTCTTCACCCGGTCGCAGCGTGCACGCGAAGAGCAGTTCGAGCTGATGCGGTGACTCGGTGACGTACGAGTGCGTGTGGTGGGCGACGATGTGATCTCGGACGAAACACAGCGGCCCGACTTCGACGGTCACGCCGATCTCTTCACGACACTCGCGCACGAGGGCCTCGTCGGCCGGCTCGCCGACCCGCTGACCGCCCCCCGGCAGCGCGTAGTACTCGCCGCCGGCGTTGCGGCAGTGGTTCACCAACAGCCGCCCCTCGCGCAGGATCAGCGCCTTCACCGCGGTCCGGATCGAAGCCATCGTGCGTTCCTCGGGCCCGCATCGTCGGGGACCGACCGAACGATGCGCGATCGAACGAGCGACGCCCACCGCCCCGAGGGGAATCGAGACGCGGGTCGAGCCGTGCATGCGGGCGAACGAGGTCTCTTGCTGCCGCTTCGGACTGACGATACTGTCACCGACTGACATGAATGTCACCGGATCGGACAGCCCGAGCGACGCCCCCGCCGCCGGTCGCCAGACCGTGGCCGCGCGCGCGCGCGCGGCCACGCGCCAGCGGCTGCTCGAGAGTGGCCAGGCACTCTTCGCCCAGCAGGGCCTGCACAAGGTGACGACACACGACATCGCCGCCCATGCGGGCGTGGCCGCCGGCACGTTCTACAACCACTTCAGCGACAAGCACGCGCTCTTTCGTGAGCTGGTCGATGCCGCAGTGGACGAGCTGAACCGGCGAGTGGAGCGCGCGCGCAACGAGGCCGCCCCGCTCCCCGAACGCTTGCGCGCGCACGCCACCGCCCTGATCGACTTCGCCGAGGACAACCGCGACATGATTCGCGTCGTCTTCAGCGGCGACGCCGAGTCGGCGCAGGTCGAGCACGACGTGCTCGACCGACTGGCTCGCTCGGTGGCCGACGTACGTCGCCAGTTCATCGCGAGCGGTCAGCTTTCCGACCTGCTCGATCCCGAAGTCGTCTCGCAGGCCCTCGTCGGCATGTGGGCTCGCGTGATCGCGTGGTGGGCCGAAGACCCGACCCGTGCCTCGCGCGAGACCGTCATCGAGACGCTCACGCGCATCCAGCTGCGCGGCACGTACCCCGCTTTCGAACGCGCCCAGAACGACGACGACGAGTAGCCACGGCGTCGAACGATCCAGGACGTCTTGAAGACGTCACAGCAGGAGTGATCCACCGATGTCCGCCCCCACCGAACGACACATCACCTACGACCCGATCTACAACATCGTCGATCGCGATGACTTCGACCCGTTGATCGCGGTCGATCGCTACGCGGAGCGGACCGATGCGTTCGACGAGATCATCTCGGCAACCGTCGATCACTTCTGGGACCCGAACGACAAGCGCTACCTCGACTTCGATGCGCACACGATGAACCTCGAAGAGCAGCTCATCATGCCGGCCGAGTTCTGCATCGAGCTGCAAACGTCGATCGCAGACAAGCTCGACGAGCAGCAGAAGATTCGCCTGGCGAACCAGAACACGCGCTTCATCGTGTCGACGCTTCTGCACGGCGAGCAGGGTGCGCTGTCGCTGTCGGCCAGCCTGACGTCGATTCTGCGCGACCCGGGCAGCCAGGAATACGCCGCGAACCAGACCCGCGAAGAGGCGCGCCACGTCGCGGGCTTCAGCAACTACGTCAAGGCTCGGTGGGGGACCCCGGTCGAGTCGGGCGCGACGGTGCGCCACTTCTTGACCGACATCATCCGCTCGCCCGCGGTCTACAAGAAGCTGATCGGCATGCAGATGATGATCGAGGGCCTCGCGATGGGTGCCTTCGCGACGATCCAGCGTGAGACCTACGACCCGCTGCTCAAGCGGCTGATCCAGTTCACGATGGCCGACGAGGCCGGCCACCACAAGTTCGGAAAGATCTGGGCCGACCGCACGATCCCGAAGCTCGACGAAGAAGAGGCGATCTTCGTCGAGGACTGGTCGGCCGAGGTCTTCCAGATCCTGCTCTTCAACCTCGTGAACAGCGAGCAGAAGCAGGGCATCTATGGCGAGTTCGGCCTCGACTGGCGCGAGGTGCGCGGCGCGGTGCTCGAAGCATTCACCGAGGAAGACCGCCGCCAGGACATGACCAACAACACCAACATCTTCCGGGTGCTCATCAAGACCCTGCTGAAGGCGGGCATCATCACCGACCGCACGAAGCACGTGTACGCGAACTGGGTCGACATGGACGAGCTCAAGGCCGAGGACGATGAGGTGGCCGGGATCGAGGTGGCCGATGCAGCCACCGAGGTGCTGCGCGACATCAACGAGAACCGACAGAAGATGGGCGCCATCTATCGCGTGTGACCGGTCTGTTGGGCCGCCCACCCTGTCGACGAGCGACACCACACGATGACCGAGCCCGAAGATCCCCTCCGCTTCCCCATGCGCTTTCCCGTGAAAGCCATGGGGAAGTCGGAGGATTCGTTCACCGAGCTCGTCGTCTCACTGATTCAGCCACTGATCGACGATTTCGAAGACGCCGAGGTCGATTCGAAAGAGAGCCGCAACGGCCGGTTCCGCTCGGTGACCGTCACGTTCACGGCACGCAGCCGCGAGCAGCTCGACGACGTCTACCGAGCCCTCTCGGGTCACGATCGAATCCTCTACGTTCTCTGACCGCTGCACCGCCGAGTTCGTCGCGTGCAGCGGGAGGAGATCGGCTTGGACATGAGCGGCAAGACCTGCGTCGTCACCGGCGCGACGTCGGGGATCGGTCGCGCGACGGTCGATGCGCTCAGCCGCGCCGGCGCAAGGCTGGCGCTCGTCGCGCGCAGTACCGAGAAAGCCGACCAGGTGCGCGCCGAGCTGCTCGCCGATCGCCCCGGGGCCGAGATCAGCGTGCACCGCGCCGACCTCTCGCGGCTCGACGACATCCGGGCCGTCGCGCCCGAGCTGCTCGACGCCTGCCCGCGGATCGACGTGCTCCTCAACAACGCCGGCATCGTGCTGCTCTCGCGCAAGACCACCGATGACGGCTTCGAGGCGATGTTCGGCACCAACCACCTGGCGTACTACCTGCTGACCCGACTGCTGCTCGACCGTCTCGTCGAGACGCCCGGCGCGCGGGTCGTCAACGTGTCGAGCGAGGCGCACCGCTTCGCGAGCTGGGATTTCGACGACCTCCAGAGCGAGCGGTCTTTCTCGGGCATGCGCGTCTACGGCAACTCGAAGCTCGCCAACATCTTGTTCACCCGAGCGCTCGCGACGCGCGTCGAAGGCGACGACGTGACCGTCAACTGCCTGCACCCCGGCGCCGTCGACACGAATCTCGGTCAAGACAATGGCTGGCTCTTCAAGCTCATCCACCCACTGACCAAGTTCTTCCTGCGCTCGCCCGCCGACGGCGCCAGGACGTCGATCCATCTCTGCACGTCGCCCGAGCTCGCTGACACGACGGGGTTGTACTTTCAGAACGAGAAGCCCAAGCGCCCCACCGACCTCGCCCTCGACGACGACGCTGCCGAGCGACTCTGGAAGCTGAGCGCCGACATGGTCGGCCTGCCCGCCTGAGCTCGACCCGGCCGAAGAAGGACCGATGACCGACGCCTCGACCCTCGAAAAGCGATCGATCACCCTGCGCGGGGCCACGGGCCTCGCCCTCGCGGCGGATGCCTGGGGCGAGCCCGAGGCGCCGCCTGTCTTGCTGCTCCACGGCGGCGGCCAGACGCGGCACGCCTGGTCGGGCACCGGCGAGGTGCTTGCAAGGCATGGTTGGCATGCGATCGCGATGGATCTGCGCGGCCACGGCGATAGCGAGTGGGCCCCGGACGGCGACTACCGGCACCGCGCGTTCGCCGCAGACACCGCCGCGGTGGCCGACGCCTTCGACCTGAAGCCGGTGCTCGTCGGCGCGAGCCTCGGCGGCATCTCGAGCCTGCTGGCGCTCGGTGAGTCACAGCGCGCAGGCGAGCCCGAACGCCGGGCCCGGGCGCTCGTCCTCGTCGACATCGCGTCGCGCATGGAGGAGTCGGGGGCACGGCGCATCATCGAGTTCATGCGCCAGAAGCCCGAAGGCTTCGAGAACCTCGAAGAGGCGGCCGACGCCATCGCGACCTACAACCCGCACCGCCCGCGCCCCAAGAACCTCGACGGGCTCAAGAAGAACCTCCGGATGCGCGAGGACGGTCGCTACCGCTGGCACTGGGATCCCGCGTTCATCGAGGGCCGATTCGACGAGTACGAGGATCACCAGGACGACCTGAACCTGCTCGATGCGTCGGCCGAGGGGCTCGTCGTTCCGACCCTGCTCGTGCGCGGCCGGCAATCCGATCTGCTGAGCGAAGAGAACGCCAAGACGTTCCTCGCTCAGGCGCCCCATGCGAAGTTCGTCGACGTCACCGGTGCCGGGCACATGGTCGCGGGCGATCGCAACGACAAGTTCAGTGCTGCCGTGGTCGACTTCCTCGACCGCGAAGTCGCCCGCGCGACCGATCCGCGTCGATGAGCGACGACGCTCGACTCCACTTTCCCGCGACCGAGCGCAACCGAGCACCCATCCTCGAGCGCCTACGGCCACTGCTCTCGGCCGACATGCGCGTCCTCGAGATCGCGTCGGGCAGCGGCGAGCACATCGTGCACTTCGCCGAGGCGGTTCCCGACGCGGTCTTCCAACCGAGCGATCTCGAGGTGGAGCACGTCGCGAGCATCGATGCATGGGTGAGTCACCTCGGTCTCGAGAATGTCCGCCCCGCGCGTTTGGTCGACACGACCGAGTCCGATTGGAGCGCCGACCTGAGGCCCATCGACGTGATCCTCTGCGCGAACATGATCCACATCGCACCGATTGCGGCGTGCGAGGGTTTGCTGGCGGGCGCCGGGCGGCTGCTCGAGCCGGGGGGTGGGCTCGTGCTCTACGGGCCGTTCCTCGAGAGCGACGTCGAGACGGCGCCCTCGAACCTGTCGTTCGACGAGAGCCTGCGCAGCCGCGACCCGGCGTGGGGCATTCGCTCACTCGACCGCGTCGATGCGCTGGCCGAAACGAACGGGCTGACGCGCAGCGCCCGTCACGCGATGCCGGCGAACAATCTGCTGCTCGAGTACCGAAGGGGCTGATCGAACTCAGCGATCGGAAGCGCGGAGCGGCGTCGGGTGCCCAAAGAGCCAGCCCTGCCCGAAGTGGATGCCGAGCTGGCCGAGCATCTCGAGCTCTTCCAGGCGGTCGAGGCCCTCGCCGATGACCTTCGAGCCCATCTTCTCGGCGACCGTCAGCAGCGCCGTCAGCACCTCCTGACGGGCGGGGTCTTCGTCGATGCCCGAGACCATGTTGCGGTCCATCTTGATGAACTCGGGCTGCAGCTCGACGATCTCCTCGAGCCCCGCGTAGCCCGCGCCGGTGTCGTCGAGCGCAAACTGAAAACCCAGGGCGCGGTACTCGTCCCGCAGGTCGCGGAACGCGGCGAGGTCGCGGATCGACTCCTGCTCGCTGATCTCGAAGACCACATCGGTCGGGCGCAGCTGGCACTCGGCGAGCGTCTGGATCAGCCGGTCCGTGCGAAAGTTCGGGTCGTGGATCGACGTCGGCAGCACGTTCAGGAAGAGCTTCGTGTCCTCGGGAAAGTCGATCGCGCCGCGCAGCCCCGACATGCGACAGACACAGTCGAGCTCGAACACGAGGTCGTGCTTCGCGGCCGCACCGAAGAGCGCGGCCGGCGAGTGGAACGGCGTCCCCTGCGGTCCGCGCGCGAGCGCCTCATACGCGAAGACGGTGCGCGTCGACACGTCGACGATGGGTTCGTAGACCGAGTAGATGCCGTGGTCGAGGATCAGCTCACTGATCTGCTGCTTGCTCTCACGGGCAGCGAAGCGTCGGCTCAGATCGGCATCGGCGCGCGCCTCTTCGACCAGCTGCCGAAGCTGCGTCGGCACGCTGTACTGCGGGTTGCGGATGCCCACCGACATGCCGGTCCAGAGCGTGGGGGTGCCTCTCAGGTAGGGGTAGAAATCCTTGCCGCCGCGCTCTTCGAGGCGTCGGCGCAGGGTCTGGTCGAAGCCGGGCATCGCCTGTCGGTAGAAGGCCGCGCTCGTCGGCTCGCGAAAGAAGAGGACGATGACTTCGTTGCGGCCCATCTCGCCGAGGACGACCAGGTCATCTCCCTCGAGCCGATCTTCTCGAATCCCGTGCACGAGCGCCGCGAGCGCATGCAGCACTTCGAGCCGGGCCCGGTCGCCGTGCTTCTGCTCGACGCCGTGCAGCGAGTGGGCGTCGATCACCAACACGCCGAGCGCACCGTGGCGGTCGAAGCAGCTTTCGATCTCGGTGCAGACTTCGGGGAGCGTCGGAAGCGCGCCGTGGGCGGGCTCGGCCGAGTCTCGGGGACCAGCAGCTTGAATTCGGGGTGCAGCAGCCATGGGGGGTTCATCGGTCGAGCCCGGGTCGAGATTGAGGCGACCGCGCCGCCCGGCCCGGTGATCGCGGGCTCGGCGACCGGGTTCGGGCCCCGAATCCCCGAATCGGGACACGGGGCCCCATGTGCGCGCCCACATGGGCCCGGATCGCGCCCGACCCATCCGGTATGCTTGGCGACCGCCCGGCAGGCCCCCTGCCCCCACTCTCGGGCCGCGCCCCGTGCCCGGCCCTGCGCGGATCGCCCCCGCGCGATCACCACCGAGGAGTCCCCATGTCCGACCGCGTGCGCATCTCGATCCAGGACGGCGTCGCCGACGTCCGACTCGCCCGCCCCGACAAGATGAACGCGCTCGACAGCGACATGTTCGTCGCCCTCGCCGAGGCCGGTCGACAGCTCGCAGCCGACGACAGCGTCCGCGCGATCGTGCTGTCGGGCGAGGGCCGCGGCTTCTGCGCTGGCCTCGACTTCAGCAACTTCGCGGCCATGGGCAACGCGGGGGGCCAACAAGAGAAGGCCGACACCGGCGACAAGAAGCCTGGGCTCAACCTGCTGCAGACGCTCGACGACACGCCGGCGAACACGGCGCAGACCCCCGCCTGGATCTGGCAGGAGGTGCCGCAGCCCGTGATCGCGGCGATCCACGGGGTCGCGTACGGCGGCGGACTGCAGATCGCGCTCGGCGCCGACATTCGCTTCGTCGCGCCCGATGCGCGCATGTCGGTCATGGAGATCAAATGGGGGCTCGTGCCGGACATGTCGGCCACGCAGACGCTCCGCAATCTCGTTCGCCTCGACGTCGCGAAGGACCTGACGTTCACCGGCCGCATCGTCGAGGGCCCCGAGGCGGTCGAGCTGGGTCTCGCGACCAAGGTCTCGGAGCGCCCGCTCGACGACGCCCTCGAGCTCGCGCAGACGATCGCCTCGAAGTCGCCTTCGGCCGTCCGGGCGAGCAAGCAGCTGCTCAACGAGACGCGCGATCTCGACGTCGCCGACGGGCTGGCACTCGAGGCCAAGCTGCAGGTCGGCCTGATCGGCAAGCCGAACCAGATCGAGGCCGTACGCTCGAACCTCGAGAAGCGACCCGCGAAGTACGAGGACTGAGGGGTCGACTGCCGCTCAGGCCGTGCCGGCCGGATGGGCCCGCCGGGCGTCTCAACCCGCCTCGCCGCTCGGCTTCGGCGCAGGAGGAGGCGGAGTGGGTGCCCCCGCCTCCTCGCCCGCCGGCTTCGCGTTCGGGTGGAAGAGCACCTCTCCCTCGACCTGGAACTCGCCGATGGCCTTCTGCCCGGCGTCGCTCACGAGCCAGTCGATCAACGCCTGCCCCGCCTCGGCCTTCACGTGCGGGTGCTTCTCGGGGTTGACCAGGATCACGCCGTACGGGTTGAAGAGCGGCGGGTCGCCTTCGATCACGATCTTCATGTCACCGCGATTGCGGAACGAGATCCACGTACCGCGATCGCTGATCGTGTACGCCCCCATCGCATTGGCCGTATTGAGCGCGGCCCCCATCCCCGAGCCGGTCTCTCGGTACCACGCGTCGCGACCGGCGACCGGATTCTTGCCCGAGCGCCGCCACATGCGCCGCTCGGCCTTGTGGGTCCCCGAGTCGTCTCCGCGAGAGACGAAGGGCACGCGCGTGTAGTAGATCCGCCGCAACGAGACGGTGATCTGCGCCCCGCCCTTGTCGACGATCTTGGCCGGGTCGTCCTTCGGCCCCACGAGGACGAAGTCGTTGTACATCACGTCGACGCGCTCGACGCCGTGCCCTGCTTCGACGAAGGCCTCCTCCGACTCGGTGTCGTGCACGAGCAAGACGTCGGCATCGCCGTTGCGCCCGAGCTCGAGCGCCGCGCCGGTCCCGACTGCGACGACCCGCACGTCGATACCGGTCTGCTCGGTGAACTTCGGCAACAGATAGCCGAGGAGCCCCGAGTTCTCGGTCGAGGTGGTGCTCGCGAGGGTGAGCGTCTGCGTGTCGTCGGCCCGAGCCGAAGCGAAGACGGCGAGCGAGGCACACGCGATCAGGGCCACACGAATCGAGAGGAGCATACGAAGCGACACCGGGTCGAACCTTTCCTGCTTTGGCGTTCGAGCTTTCGAGCGGTCCGCTCGGCGGCCCCCTACCAGACGAGATCGCCGGCGAGGAAGGCACGCGCCTCGTCGCTCGCCGGTGCATCGAAGAACGCATCGGCCGGCGCGTCTTCGACGAGGCGCCCACGATGCAGAAAGAGCACACGCCCCGCAATGCGCCGCGCCTGCCCGAGATCGTGCGTCGTCATCACGATCTGACGCCCCTCGGCCGCGAGGCGTTCGACGATCGACTCGACTTGCGCTGTCGCTGCCGGGTCGAGAGAGCCTGTCGGCTCGTCGAGAAAGAGCACCTCGGGCTCGAGCGCCCAGGCCCGCGCGAGTGCGAGCCGCTGCTTCTCGCCCGTCGAGAGCGATCGTGCGGGCTGCGCCGCGCGGCCCTCGAGGCCCGTGTCGGCCAGCACGCGCCGGGTGCGCGCCTGGCGCTCGGGCGCCGAGATCCCGCGCACGCCGAGCGCGTGCGCGACGTTCGCGGCCACCGACCGACGCAGCAACACGGCCTCGGCGAACACCATGGCCTGCGCCGGGCCGGCGCGGTCGCCCTGCGGTCCCTGCCATTCGACCCGGCCGCGCGATGGCTCAATCAACCCGTGCGCGAGGCGAAGCAGCAGGCTCTTGCCCGCGCCGTTTGGGCCGAGCACCACGACGGGCCGGCCGCGCTCGACCTCGAAGTCGATGTCGCCGAGCAGCTCGCGGCCGCCGGCTTCGAAGCCGACCGAAGCGAAGCGCAGCGGCAGGATCCCGTCGCCGCCGCTCATCCCGACACCTCGGCGGTGCGACGCGTGAGCCAGGCGGCGAGGGCGTTGACCGCCACGGCGAGCGCGAGCAACACGAGGCCGAGCGCGAGGGCCAGCTCGAGATCGCCCTTGCTCGTCTGCATGGCGATGGCCGTCGTCATCACGCGCGTTGCGTGGGCGATGTTGCCCCCGACGATGATGATGCCGCCGACCTCGCCGATCGCCCGCCCGAAGCCGGCGAGCACCCCCGTCGTCAGTCGGTGCCGACCGTCGTAGAGCAGCGTCGGGATCGACTGACGCTTCGAGGCGCCGAGGCTGGTCAGCAGCTCGCGATACTCGCCCCAGAGATCCTCGATCGTCTGGCGCGTCAGTGAAGCGATGATCGGCGTGATCAGGATGAACTGAACGACGATCATCGCCTTCATCGTGAACAGCCAGCCGAGCCCGCCCAAAGGGCCCGAGCGCGAGAGCAGCAGGTAGACGAAGACGCCGATCACGACGGGCGGCAGGCCCATCGAGGCATTCAACAGAACGACGATCGCGCCCCGGCCGGGAAAGCGCGCCAGGGCGAGGGCCGCGCCGAGCGGCAGCGCCACGACGCACGCGAGCGCCAGGGCGACGAGGCTCAGCTGCATCGACCGCGCGACGATCTCGAGGAATTCGGCGTCGAGCCCCGCGACGAGACCCAGCGCCTTCCACATGGCCGATCCGAGCTCGCTCATGGGGGCGCGACTGTGCCGGCTCACCCGGAGCGGTGCAACCGGGCCCGCTGCGCCCGGCGAGTGGGTCGTTCGGGCGCACCGTCGAGTGGCCGGCCGCGCGATCGCGAGACGGCTAGAGCAGCAGCCTTGCGGGGGCCGAGAGGATCTCGGCCCAGTGGTCGAGGAACCGATCGGCGAGCTCGGGCGCGACGTCGGGGGCCACATCGACGGCGATCGGGATCGAGAGCCTCGGCTCGAAGCCCGCGGTCGAGTCGGGCTCGATGGCGTCGTCGGCCGAGCCCGTCCAGTGCGGCACGACCTCGACGGGCCCCACCGCGAGCGCGAAGCGTTCGCGCGCGCCCCGCACCGGCTGCAGGCGCCGTCCGCCGCGCCCCTCGTCGGTCGTCAGCCGAAACACGGGATCGATCCCGGCGGCCGTCTCGGCCGGCGTATCCAGCGCCTGCGCGAGCTCGCGAACACCGAGCAGATCGGCCTGCGCGACGAGGGCGGGCTGCGTCGTGCCCCCGACCGCGGCGCCGTCGACCGCCACGACCAGAGGCCGCCCCTCCTCGACCCCGCCGAGCTCGGGGAAGGCCCGCAGTGCGGCGATCGCCGCCTTCAACACCACGGCCGCCGTCGGCGGCGCGGTTTCACCTTTCGGGGTCGGAATGCGCCTGCGCCACGCTTCGAGGTCGGTGACGTCGGCGCTGCGCTCGTAGCCCGCGATGGCCGCTCCGCCGCGGGCCCCGCCCGATTCGAAGGTCGAGCGCACGTGGTGCTTGAGATCGCCTTCGAGCACGCGGCCGTGCGGGCCGCTGCCCTCGACGCCCGCCAGGTCGACGCCCAGCTCGCGCGCGAAGCGCCGCACCCCTGGCCCTGCGTGCGACCGAACGGGACGGTCGACGCCCGGGGCCGGAGCCATCGGCTCAGCCGGCGCAGGGTGCGCGAAGCGCGCGAGCGGCGGAGACGCGGGCGAAGACGCTGCCGGCGCGGTCGCCTCGCTCGACTCGAGGCTCGGCTCGATCGGGGCGGGCGGCGGCGCGGCCACCGCTTCGGCCGGCGCCGGCTCGGCCGCTTCGCTCCCCGCGACGACGACGAGCAGCGAGCCTTCGCTCACCGCATCACCGAGCGCGACCTTGACCGCACGCACTTCGCCCGCGACCGGGCTCGGCACTTCCATCGTCGCCTTGTCGCTCTCGAGACTGACCAGCGGGTCTTCGATGGCGACCCGGTCGCCGGGCGCGACGAGGATCTCGACGACGTCGACCGCCTCGAAGTCACCGATGTCGGGCACGCGGACCTCGATCTCGCGGCTCATCACCCCCGCCTCCGCCACGACAGACGGGCGACCTCGATCAGTCGACGGGCCCGCGCACGGACCTCGGTCTCGCGGCTCATCGGTTCAGCCCCCACGCGTGTCCGTGGCTCATGCTCACGACTCAGCTCGTCCTCGGGCTCGGCTTGTGCGTGTCGAGGCCGTACTTCGCGATCGCTTCGCCGACCCGGCTGCGATCGACGCGACCGTCGTCGGCCAGCGCCGACAGCGCTGCGACGCAGACCCAGGCCCGATCGACCTCGAAGAAACGACGCAGCTTCTCGCGCGTGTCGCTGCGACCGAAGCCGTCGGTGCCGAGCACCCGGTACGTCCGCTTGACGAAGGGACGAATCTGATCGGCATAGGCGCGGATGTAGTCGGTCGCGGCCACGCACGGCCCATCGCGGCGTGCGAGCTGGCGCTCGACGTACGAGAGCTCGGGCTCGGCCTCGGGGTTCAGCAGGTTCGTGCGCTCGCAATCCTGTCCGTCGCGGGCGAGCTCGGTGAAGCTCGTGACGCTCCAGACGTCGGCCACGACGCCGAAATCCTGGGCCAGCATCTCGGCCGCGGCGATGACCTCGCGCAGGATCGTGCCCGAGCCGAGCAGCTGCACGCGCGGCCCGTCGCCCTCGCCTTCTTGCAGCGGGTACATGCCGCTCAGGATCCCCTGCTCGACGCCTTCGGGCATCTCGGGCTGCGCGTACTTCTCGTTCATCACGGTGATGTAGTAGAAGATGCTCTCCTGCTCGCGGTACATGCGGCGCAGGCCGTCCTGCACGATCACCGCCAACTCGTACGCATAGGCGGGGTCGTACGCGATGCAGCTGGGGATCAGCGCCGCCTGCACCTGACTGTGGCCGTCCTGGTGCTGCAGCCCCTCGCCGTTCAGCGTCGTGCGACCGGACGTCCCGCCGAGCAGGAACCCGCGCGCCTGGGCGTCGCCGGCCAGCCAAGCGAGGTCGCCGATGCGCTGGAAGCCGAACATCGAGTAGTAGATGTAGAACGGCACCATGTTGACGCCGTGATTCGAGTACGCGGTGCCGGCCGCGATCCAAGACGCCATCGCGCCTGCCTCGTTGATGCCCTCCTGGAGGATCTGGCCGTCCTTGCTCTCCTTGTAGTAGGCGACCTGATCCGAGTCGACGGGCTCGTAGAGCTGACCGACCGACGAGTAGATGCCGAGACGGCGGAACATCCCCTCCATGCCGAAAGTGCGCGACTCGTCGGGCACGATCGGCACGATGTTGCGACCGATCGTCTTGTCGCGCGTCAGCAGCTGGAGCAGACGCACGATCGCCATCGTCGTCGACACCTCGCGTTCGCCCGTCCCTTCGATCAGCGACTGGAAGGCCTCGAGCTCGGGCACTTCGAGTGGCTCGGCCTGGCGTCTTCGAGCGGGCACGTAGCCACCGAGCGCGCGGCGACGCTCGTGCAGGTACTCGATCTCGGGGCTGTCGGGCGGCGGCTGGTAGAAGGGCGCTTCGGCGATGTCGTCGTCGCTGACCGGGATCTTGAAGCGATCGCGGAAAGCCTTGAGCGCCTCGTCGTGCATGTCGTGCTGCTGGTGCGAGATGTTCATGCCCTCGCCCGCTTCACCGAGGCCGTAGCCCTTGACGGTCTTGGCGAGAATCACCGTCGGCTGACCGGTGTGGGCCGCCGCTTCGGCGTAGGCCGCGTAGACCTTGTGCGGATCGTGACCGCCCCGGTTCAGCCGCCAGATGTCGTCCCCGCTCATGTGCGCGACCATCTCGCGCAGCTCGGGGTACTTGCCGAAGAAGTGCTCGCGCGTGTACTCGCCGCCTCGCACCTGGTACGCCTGGTACTCGCCGTCGACGGCCTCTTCCATGCGCTTGCGCAGCACCCCGGTCGTGTCCTTGGCGAGCAGTGGATCCCAGTAGCTGCCCCACACGACCTTGATCACGTTCCACCCGGCGCCGCGGAAGATGCCCTCGAGCTCCTGGATGATCTTGCCGTTGCCGCGCACCGGCCCGTCGAGCCGCTGCAGATTGCAGTTCACGACGAAGATCAGATTGTCGAGCTTCTCGCGCCCTGCGAGCGAGATCGAGCCGAGCGTCTCGGGCTCGTCGCACTCGCCATCGCCGAGGAACCCCCACACCTTTCGCCCGGCCGTCTGCTGGATCCCGCGGTCTTCGAGGTACTTCATGAAGCGCGCCTGATACAGCGCGGTCAGCGGGCCGAGCCCCATCGAGACGGTCGGAAACTGCCAGAAGTCGGGCATCAGCCGCGGATGCGGATACGACGACAAGCCGCCGGCCTCGACCTCACGGCGGAAGTGCATCAGCTGCTCTTCGCTGATCCGCCCCTCGAGGAAGGCGCGCGCGTACACGCCGGGGGACGCATGCCCCTGGAAGTACACGAGGTCGCCGCCGTGATCCTGGGACGGTGCATGGAAGAAATGGTTGAAGCCGACGTCGTAGAGCGTCGCCGCCGAGGCGTAGCTCGAGATGTGGCCACCGAGCGACGGATCGAGGCGGTTCGCCTGCACGACCATCGCCATCGCGTTCCACCGCACGATCGAGCGAAGTCGCCGCTCGAGCTCGTGGTTGCCGGGACTGCGCTTCTGACGGCTCTCGTGAATCGTATTCACGTAGGCCGTCGTCGCGCTGTAGGGCAGATACGCACCCTTGCGACGCGCGCGGCGCACGAGCCGGCCGACGAGATAGTGGGCTCGTTCGATGCCTTCCCGCTCGAAGACCGAGTCGAGGGCATCGAGCCACTCCTCGGTCTCGACCGGATCCAGATCCGGCGGCAACGCCATGATCCCCCCTTTGGCTCGACGACTACCCCGGGCTCCGCCGCGGCTTGCACCGCAGACGCTGCTTCGAAGTCGGGTCGCCGGCGCTCGAGCGCGCCGTCGACGGCGCTGGGACTCGACCGCGTCCCGGCACCCAACGCGCGCACACCAAGATCGCTTTGATCGCGGCTTCACGCCAGATGGGCGGGTCTCGCCCACCTGAGCGCGCTCCCGAACCGGGCCAACGCCGAATTCTGCCGGGCGACTGTCGATTTCGGATACTCTCGGGCCGTGGCCAAGTCGCAGACGAGCAGCAGCGGGCGGGGTGCGGGGCCGAACGCGGGACGAAGCGTCAGTGGGCGTGCGGGGGCGCCGGCGCGCCGGCGCGGTCCGGCCCTCGAGACACGTCGCCGACTGATCGAAGCCGGGCGTGCGGCCTTCGCGGCCAAGGGGCTGGCGGGGGTGAACCTCCGCAACGACATCCTCGAGCCCGCCGGCGTCTCGGTGGGATCGTTCTATCACCAGTTCGACGACAAGACCGAGCTGCTCCTCGCGATCCTCGACGAGCACGCGCGCGTCTTCCGCGCGGAGCTGCGCGAGCTGCATCGACCCGCGCCGGGCCGGTCGATCCGCGACATCGCGATGCGCAGCACGAGCCTGTTCTTCGATCTGGCCGACGCCGACGACTCGATCTGGCGCATCCAGCTGAAGGAGCGCGACAGCCGCGATCCACGCGTGCGCGCGTTCCTCCGAGCGAACCGCGAGCGCTGGATCGAGAGTCTCGCCACCGACTACGCCCGCATCGCCGACTCGGCCGGGAGCGCCGTCGCCGAGCGCTTCGACGCCGATCTGGCCGCCCGCCTCGTCGTCGGCCTCTGCTGGGCCGCCATCGCCGAGTACACCGAGACCCCACCCCAGCGGCGCGCGGCGACGCGCGCGCGGCTGCTCGGTGGGCTCTTCGACTTCTCGATGGGCGGCATCCGCCGCGTCGGGCAGAGCAGCGCGAAAGACTGACCCGCGCCCCCCGGCCCGACCGGTCCGGCGCGACACATTCTCGCGTCTGGCTTGGGCGAGCCCTTGCGACCCGACTCGAGTTTTCGCACTCTCCCGGCCTTCCAACGAACCGAAGACCCGACTGCGACCCTGCAGCCGCTCCACGCGCCCGTGACGTCCCTGGACGTCCCCGTCCGCGCCGGAGGGGGTGTCTGGCGACGGAGTCGGGCTTTCGTCGTTGGAGCGATGGGAGGCGACGCCACCATGTCCGCCGGCTTCGGGCTCGACTTCGGAACGACGAACAGCGCGATGGCGTGGGCCAGCGACAGCGGCGAGGTGCGCCTCGCTCGCTTCGGCGCCGCCCACGAGCCGACCTTCCGCTCGGTGCTCTTCTTCGGCCGCGACGAAGACGAAGGCCCCGTGCACAGCGCCGCCGGGCCGGACGCCATCGAGCGCTACCTGCACTGCGAGCACGAGCGCCGGCTCGTCCAGAGTCTGAAGTCGTTCCTCGCGAGCCGCCTCTTCAAGTCGACGAACGTCATGGGCCGCACCTGCACCCTCGAAGACCTGATCGGCGAGCTGGTGCGCCCGCTGCGCGACCAGTCGGCCGAGCAGCTCGGGGCGATCGAGGGGCCGATCGTCGTCGGTCGCCCCGTGCGCTTCGCGAAGGCCGATGACGAGCAGGACGACCGCCGTGCCGTCTCGCGCCTCGAGGCGGCGCTCTGGGAGGCCGGCCTGCCCGAGCCCGTCTTCGAGTACGAGCCGGTCGCGGCCGCACATCACTACGAGCAGAGCCTCGACCGCGACGAGCTCGTGCTGATCGCCGATTTCGGCGGCGGTACGAGCGACTTCTGCCTGCTGCCCGTCGGCCCCTCACATCGCGGTCGGGCGCGCGACGCCGACGACATCATCGGCACTGCCGGCGTGGCGATCGCCGGCGACGCGTTCGACGCGAAGATCGTGCGGCACGTGATCGCCGAGCGCCTCGGCAAGGGGTCGCTCCACCAGGTGTTCATGGGCAACGCCGTGCCGCTGCCGAACTGGATCTACCGCGACCTCGAGCGCTGGCACCATCTGTCGTTCCTGAAGAGCCGCAAGACGATGGGCTTCCTGCTCGAAGCCCTCGACGGGGCACAGGAGCCCGAGAAGATCGAGGCCCTGATCCACGTGATCGAAGCCGACCTCGGGCACGCCCTGTACCGGTCGGTCGAGACGACGAAGTCGGCACTCTCGCAGGACGAGACCGCCACGTTCGTCTTTCACGACGACCCGGTGCACATCGAGGCGCGCGTCGAACGCACCGAGTTCGAGGCCTGGATCGAAGACGAGCTCTCGGGCATCGAGCGTTGCCTCGACGGCCTCTTCGCCGAAACCGGCACCGACCCGTCGCGCGTCGACCGGGTCTTCATGACGGGCGGCTCGAGCTTCGTGCCGGCGGTCCGCCGCATCTTCACCGAACGCTTCGGCCCCGAGAAGGTGCGAGGGGGCGAAGAGCTGGTCTCGGTCGCGAGCGGCCTCGCGCTGCGTGCGCGCGACCTCGCCCGAACGCACTGAACCCGACCGACTCGCGCCCGCGCAGAGGGGAGAGAACGTGAGAGAGCAAGACGCAGCCCGCAGCGACGCCCCGCCGCCCCTCGACGGCGCCGTGCTGCCCGAGCGCGAAGCCTTCGTCGACGGCCACGGCGTGCGCCTGCACGTCATCGAGTGGGGCGATCCCGAAGCCCAGCCCGTACTCTGCACGCACGGCATGTGGGATCACGCCCACTGCTTCGACCTGCTCGCGCCGCTGCTCGCCGATCGGTTTCGGGTGATCGCGATGGACGCGCGCGGACACGGTGACAGCAGCTGGGTCGACGCATACCGCTGGCCCGACGACATCGACGACGTGCTGACCGTCATCGACTGGATCGGCCAGCCCGTCCACCTCGTCGGCCACAGCAAGGGAGGCGGCCAGGCCACCGACACGACGATGCTCGCCGAAGGGCGCGTCCGCCAGCTGGTCAACCTCGACGGTTTCGGGCCGCCGGACGAGGGCTTCACGCCGCCCGGCCGAGAGCCGATGCCGATCCACCTGAGCGTGGCCGAACGCATGGAGCAGTACCTCGACCGACGTCGCACGCTGGCGACCCGCAGCGACTGGCGCCCCTACGCCGACGTCGAGGCGCTGATCGATCGGCGAAAGCACCAGAACCCGCGACTCAGCCGCGAGTGGCTCGCCTACTTCTCGCACTTCGGCGCGCGTCGCGACCCGGATGGCTGGCGCTGGAAGTCCGACCCGATGGCGGGCGCAGGGTTCGGCCCGTTCCGACCCGACTGGATCGCGCCGATGTGGCGACATGTCCCGGTGCCGGTGCTGGCCGTGATCGGGGGCGAACCCGACACGTGGGGCCCCCTGCCCGAGCCCGTGCTGAGCGACCGCCTGGCCCACTTCCCCGACGTCGAGCGCGCCGTCGTGCCCGACGCCGGACACTTCATGGCCATCGAGCAGCCCGGTGCCACCGCCGAGCTGATCCTCGACTTCCTCGAAGCCTGAATCGATCGCGCCCGCTGGGAGACGCCCTTGCCGCTCGAAACGCACACCGTGAAGAACGCCCGCGTCGACCTGGCGTGTCACCATCTCGCCGATGGCCCGGGCACGCCGTTGCTGCTGCTGCACGCGCTCCACGGCTCGACCGTCGATTGGTCGAGCGAGATCGCGTGGGCCGGCCCGGTCCATGCGCTCGACTTCTCGGGCCACGGCGCCTCGGGACACGTGCGAGGCGGCGGCTATACGCCCGAGCTCTTCGTCGCCGACGCCGACGCCGCGCTGTCGTCGGTCGCCGCCCGGCACGGCGAAGCCGCAGGCCTCGTGATCGCGGGCGCCGGGCTCGGGGCCTACGTGGCGCTGCTACTCGCGGGCGCCCGGGCCGAGCTCGTGCGCGGCGCACTCCTGGGCCCGGGCGCCGGTCTGGGGGAAAACGACGGCGAGCCCGACTTCGACCGCCCCCCCGAGCGCCTGCGGCCGCGGGGCGACGTGCCTGACGAATGCGATCCCTCGCTCTGGCGCTTCATCGGCGAGATCAAGCCGCGCGACTACGTCGCGAGCTTCGCTGCGCGGGCCCAGCGCCTGTGGATGCTCGACGACGGCGGCTTCCGACCGACCTGGTGGCACGTCGCCCGCGATGCACCCGGTGCCGAATCGATCGGCCCCGACTGGTCGACGGGCTTCGCGGCGCTGGCCCGGCTCGGATGATCGTGGCGCGAAGCGGCGCTTGAATCGCGCGGGCGGCGTCGCCGAGACAGCGCGGCGGCATCGCCCACACCGGTCGGGCCCGACGTGCACGCTCGGCCGCGACGAGTGAGCATCGGGCGGATCGATGGACGAATCCCAAGCGAAGCACGACGACGCCCGCATGTGGGCCCAACGCCACCACGGCGCGGGGGACGGTCACGTCACGCTCGAACGGGTGCCGATCCCCGAGCCTCGCCCCGGCCAGGTGCTCGTCGAGATCCGCGCCTGTGGCGTGTGTCGCACCGACCTGCACGTCGTCGATGGCGAGCTCGACGGCTCGGCCTCGCCGATCGTGCCCGGGCACGAGGCGGTGGGGGTGGTCGTCGCGCTCGGCGAGGGCGTCGAGCGGCACGCGCTCGGTGACCGCGTCGGCCTGCCCTGGCTCGCCTGGGTCTGCGGCGCCTGCGATGCGTGCCGGCGAGGCCAGGAGAACCTCTGCCCGAGCGCACGCTTTCGCGGACACCACGTCGACGGGGGCTACGCCGAGTACGCGGTGGCCTGGGCCGATCACGCCTTCGCGCTGCCGAGCGGCTACGACGACGTCTCGGCGGCGCCCTTGCTCTGCGCCGGGCTGATCGGGCACCGCGCCCTCGAGCGGGCCGGCGACGTTCGCAGGCTCGGCCTCTACGGCTTCGGCGCGGCCGCCCACATCGTCGCCCAGGTCGCCCGCGACGACGGTCGTGAGATCGTGGCGTTCACGCGACCCGGCGACGCATCCGGGCAGCGCTTCGCGCGCGACCTGGGCGCCGCTTGGGCCGGCGGCTCCGACGAGCCGGCGCCCGAGCCCCTCGATGCGGCGATCCTCTTCGCGCCCGTCGGCGCACTCGTGCCGAAGGCGCTCGCCGACGTGCGGCCCGGCGGACGGGTGGTCTGCGCGGGGATTCACATGAGCGACATCCCGTCGTTTCCCTACGCCCGGCTCTTCGAGGAGCGCGAGGTCGCATCGGTCGCGCATCTCACGCGCCAGGACGCGACGCGCTTCCTCGAGCGCGCCGGACGCACCCGGATCGAGACGCACACGCATCGCTATGCCCTCGAGGACGCTCAGCAGGCGCTCGACGATCTGCGGGGCGGGCGCTTCGAGGGCGCCGCCGTGCTCGTCCCCGGCCGCGCGGACGCGCCTGTGTCAGACTGAGCGTCCGGCGACGCAACCGCCGTGCGCAGCACGCGTCGAACAACGACGGGGCCCGTGCGCAGCGCGCGTCGAACGACGACGGGGCCCGTTCGCAGCGAGGGCGAGCGACGAAGACGCGTCCGCCCGTGTCGGCATGCGTCCCATGAGAGGAAGACCGTCATGCAGGGCATCATCATTCGCTGGGCATTGAACGTCGTGGGGCTCTTCGCCGCGGAGGGGCTGCTCGACGGCATCCACGTGAGCGGCGGCGCCGCCGAGTTCTTTCTCGCTGCGCTCGTGCTCGGCTTCGTGAACGCGGTCGTCCGCCCGATCGCGATCCTGTTCACGCTGCCCGCCACCATCTTCACGATGGGCCTGTTCCTGTGGGTGATCAACGGAGCGATGCTCATGCTCGTCGGCTGGCTGATGCCCGACGTGTACGTCGCGGGCCTCGGCACCGCGATGATGGGCTCGCTGATCATCGGCGCGGTGGCGTTCATCGGGAACATGTTCATCGGGCCGAAGGGCCACGTCGAAGTCATCGTCGCGGGGCCGCAGCCCGGCCCCGGCCCGGGGCGCGACCGGCTCGACGTCTAGCCCCGGGCAGATCGGGGCGCGACCGGCTCGACGTCTGGCCCCTGGCAGATCGGAGCGCGTTCGGCCGAACGCGCTCAGGCCCTGCGGAGCGTCAGCACCGGACAGTGGGCGTGCTGGACCACGCGCTCCGTGGTGCTGCCGAGCAGGATCTGCTCGAGCTTCGAGAGGCCCCGCGTCGACATCACGACGAGGTCGGCGCCCGGCGTCTCGGTCATCTCGCTGATCACCGTGGCCGGATCGCCCTCGCGTCCGATCACCTCGACCTCGAAGCCCTGCGCACGCAATCGCTCGGCCAGCGGATCTAGGGCCTTGTGGGCCTCCTCGCGCGCATCCTCAGCGAGGGTCGGCATCTCGGGCGCGAGCCCGACGAGCGGCGCGACGATCACCGGCAGCTGATAGACGTGCACCAGCGTGAGCTTGGGCTTCTTGTCCGCCGCGAGCACGTCGCTCAGGTGCTCGAGCACGTGGGCCGCCTGGTCGGAGAAGTCGGTCGGCACGATGACGTGGTCGATCGACGAGAGCGGCTTGTCGGCGCCGGGGTGGACGGTCAGCACGGGGACGTGCGCCTTGCGGACGACCGCCTCGGCCACGCTGCCGAGGAGCAGGTGCTTGAAGCCCGACATGCCCTTGGTGCCGAGCACGATCATCGCGGCATCGTGCTCCTTCGCCGACTCGAGCACGACGTCCACCGGCGGCCCGACGGCGAGCGACCCGCTCACGTCGACGCCCTTCTGCTTCACCTCGTCGACGAGCTTCTGCAGCGCCGTCTCCGAAGCCTCGTGGATCTTCGATTCGTAGTCGACCGGGAGCACCAGCAGCTCGGGGCCGGCCATCGGCACCGGCTCGATCGAGACCGCGTGGGTGAGGACGAGCTTGTCGCCCCGAACGAGCGCGAGCTCGCAGGCCCGATCGAGGGCGACCGCGGCGGTCGGCGAGAAGTCGGTGGCGACGACGAGGGTTCGAGCATCGGCTGTCATGGCGTCCTCCTCACGACCCCGGGCCGTGACGCTCGAAGTGTAGGCAGCGAAGGCACCCTGTGAAGGGCGGCGGATCGGGAAATTGCGGCGCCCAGGCGGCCCGAGCGCATCGGCTGATCGCGGCGCCCAGGCGCCCTCAGCGGGTCGAGAAGCCGGCGGCCCAGGCCCGCTCGACCGCGCGCGCGCCCTCCTCGATCGCCTCGGCACTGCGGTCGAAATCGAGCACCCCGAAGTCGTGGAGCCGCGGGGTGATCAGCAGCTCGGGCGGGTCGCCGGCCATGCGGCTTCGGCCGATCCGCATCTGCATGATGTTGATCGAATTGGCGAGCACGTCGTAGAGGCTCGGCATGTCGGCGCGCGGCGGGGCTTCGGAGCCGAAGCGCTCGCGCCACTCGTTGGCGATCTCGCGAAACGCGACGTTCAGCCGATCGGCGAAGTCCATGCCGAACGCGGCGGCTTCGCGCTCGCCTTCGGCCCCACCCGACCCCTCCCATTCGGCGAGCGCCGCCTCCGCCGCTTCGGCTTCGTCGGCGGCTTCGCGTTCGCCCTCAGCAGGCGCCTCTTCGTTCAGGCGGCGTCCGAGCAGCGTCGTGTTGAGATCGACCGCGATCACGAAGTCGGCGCCGAGCGCCCGCGCGAGCGAGACCGGCACGGGGTTCACGAGCCCGCCGTCGACCATCCAACGATCCTGCCAGCGCGACGGGGTGATCAAGCCCGGCAATGCGATCGTCGCGCGCAGGGCGTCGACCAGCGAGCCCTCTCGCATCCAGACCTCCTGGCCCGTCGCGAGGTCGGTGCCGATGGCGGCGAAGGGACGCGGCAGATCTTCGATGCGCGCTTCGGGCAGCTGCTCGGCGAAGAACTCGAACAGGCGCTGCGCCTTGATGAGTCCCCCTCGCATCGCGAGGTCGAGAAAGCTCACCACGCTCGTCCACTCGAGGCTTCCGGCCCACTCTTCGAATTCGTCGAGCTGGTCGGCGGCATACGCCGCGCCGACGATGGCGCCCATCGACGTCCCGCAGATCACTTCGGGTCGAACGCCGCGGGCCTCGAGGGCGCGGATGACGCCGATGTGCGCCCAGCCCTTCGCGGCGCCGCTGCCGAGCGCGAGCGCGATGCGGCCGCGCGGGGCGGGCCGATCTTCGGCGTCGAGCAGAGCAGCGTCATCGCTCATGACGTCTCACTTCGGCGCGGGGCCTGCGTGTTCGCGTACGTCAACGAAACCCCTGCGCGTCGAGCGCAACGCGCCGCCTCCCCCGGCCGACGGCCCGCTCGGCCGTCGATCGCGAAGGGTCGATTCTAGGGATTCCGGGCAAGGGCGCCCGGATCACCCGAAGCGGCCGGAGATGTAGTCCTCGGTGCGCGCGTCACGCGGGCTCGTAAACACCTGCTCGGTATCCCCGACCTCGACGATCTTGCCGAGATGGAAGAACGCCGTGCGCTGCGAGATGCGCGCGGCCTGCTGCATCGAATGGGTCACGATCACGATCGTGTAGCTGGATCGCAAGTCGTCGATCAGCTCTTCGACGCGAGCCGTGGCGATCGGATCGAGGGCCGAGCACGGCTCGTCCATCAGGATCACCTCGGGGTTCACCGCAATGGCGCGGGCGATACAGAGTCTCTGCTGCTGCCCGCCCGAGAGACCTGTCCCCGGCTCAGACAGCCGATCTTCGACCTCGGAGAGGAGACCGACGCGCTCGAGACACGAGTGAACCAGCGAATCGAGGTGCGCCTTCGATTCGACGAGCCCGTGAATCTTGGGTCCGTACGCGACGTTGTCGTAGATCGACTTCGGGAACGGGTTCGGTTTTTGGAACACCATGCCGACGCGTGCGCGCAGCTCGACCGGGTCGAGCCCCTCGCGGTAGATGTCTTCGCCGTCGAGCGTGACCTGGCCCTCGACTCGACAGTCGGGCACGACATCGTTCATGCGATTCAGACAGCGCAGGAACGTCGACTTGCCACACCCCGACGGTCCGATCAGCGACGTGACCGAGTTCGAGACGATGTCGAGATCGACCTCTTTCAGCGCCTGGTTCTCGCCGTAGAAGACGCTCAGCTTCTGCGTCGAGATGCGGATCTTTGACTGGCGATCATCCACGACGATCTCCGGGGACATGGGCGAGCTCCATGAAGTGCGGGTTCGAAGAGCCGAAGTCAGGCAACCGGACGCTCGAAGCGGCGGCGCAACCAGACGGCGGCACCGTTCATCACGAAGAGGAAACCGAGCAGCACGATGATGGCCCCGGACGTCTTCTCGGCGAAGGCGCGCTCGGGCGCGTCGAACCAGAGGAAGATTTGCACGGGCAACACGGTGGACGGGTCGGTCCACGACGAGGGCACGTCGGCGACGAACGCGACCATGCCGATCATGAGCAGGGGTGCCGTCTCGCCGAGCGCGCGAGCCATACCGATGATCGTGCCGGTCAGAATGCCCGGCAGTGCCATGGGTAGCACGTGGTGGAACACCACCTGCACGGGCGAGGCCCCAACCCCCATCGCGGCTTCGCGAAGCGAGGGGGGCACTGCGAGCAGCGAGGCCCGAGTGGCGATGATGATCGTCGGCAACGTCATCAGCGAGAGCACCATCCCGCCCACGACCGGCGCAGAACGCGTCATGCCGAAGAAGCCGAGGAAAACGGCCAGACCGAGCAGGCCGTATACGATCGACGGCACGGCTGCGAGGTTGTTGATGTTGACCTCGATGAAGTCGGTCACCCGGTTCTGCGAGGCGAACTCCTGCAGGTAGATGGCCGCGGCAACACCGACGGGAAAGCTCAACAGGAGCGTGACGGCCAGCGTGTAGAGCGAGCCCCAGAGCGCGCCCCCGACGCCCGCGAGCTCGGGCTCGCGACTGTCGCCGGCGGTCAGGAACTCGACGGCGAAGCGCGTCCTGATCTGGCCGGCCGCCTTCAGGTGATCGAGCTCATCGAGCTGGGCATCGTTCAGTCGGCGCTGGGCCGCGTCGACGTCGCGGCGAATGTGCCCGTTCAGATACAGGGCGGCGTCGGCGGAGAGCGGTAGATCGAACGACACCGTGCGACCGATCAGGCTGGGGTCGGCCAGCACGGCATCCTGCACGTCGTACGCCGCGCCCCGGCTCATCAGCGCCGAAAGCTTGCGCTTGGCGGTGCGCCCCTTCACTTCGGGGAACTCGGCGTAGAGCGCCTTCTTGACCACCGCCGCGTAGTTGCCGGCTCGGATCGAAGCGCGCGACGCATCACCGTTCGGGTCCACCAGGTCGGGGGCGAGATCGAGCTCGAGGCGCACATCGTGGGTCTTGAAGGCGGGCAGCCCCTGGATCAACACCGATCCGAGCAGCAGCACGAGCATGGCCAGGGCCGCCCCGATGGCCGACAGCCCCGCGAAGCGAAACAGCGCCTCGTTGCGGTGCCGCCGTGCCAGCCGCTTCTGGAACGCGGCCCGATCGAACTCGCCGCCGCTACTCATACTGCTCCCGGTACTTCCGAACGGTGACCAGCGCGACCACGTTGAGCGCGAGCGTCACGACGAAGAGCGTCAGACCGAGGGCGAAGGCCGCGAGGGTCTTGGCGCTCTCGAACTCCTGATCACCGACGAGCAACGTCACGATCTGCGCAGTCACGGTCGTCACCGCTGCGAAC
This sequence comes from Myxococcota bacterium, assembly GCA_965250285.1. Lineage (GTDB taxonomy): Bacteria > Myxococcota_A > UBA9160 > UBA9160 > UBA4427 > CAYYSY01. Next base: position 1,120,410 of record OZ252299.1, on the reverse strand, counting down.
GGATTCGCGGTCAGGTTGGCGGCGAGGCCGGCGGCCATGACCACGATCATCGTCTCGCCGACCGCGCGCGAAACGGCCAGCAGCACGGCGCCAGCGATCCCCGGCAGCGCAGCGGGCAGCAGCACAAGTCGAATCGTCTCCGACGGCGTGGCTCCGAGGCCGAGCGAACCCTCGCGCAGTGAACGCGGCACCGCGGTGATCGCATCGTCCGAGAGCGAAGAGACGAACGGGATGATCATCACGCCCATCACGAGCCCGGCCGCGAGTGCACTCTCGCTCGACACGGCGAGCCCGATGTCCTCGCCCATCCCGCGAATCGCTGGAGCGATGGTCAACGCCGCGAAGACGCCGTAGACGACGGTCGGCACGCCGGCCAGCACCTCGAGCAGCGGCTTGACCATGTCGCGCGTGCGTTTCGTCGCGTACTCGCTCAAGTAGATCGCCGACATCAACCCGATCGGGACCGAAACCGCCATCGCGATCAAGGTGATGAGCAGCGTGCCCGCGAAGACAGGCACGGCGCCAAACGCGCCCGATGCGCCGACCTGGTCGGCTCGAAGCGCCGTCTGCGGGCTCCACTCGGTACCGAAGAAGAACTCGACGGGCGAGATCTGCTCGAAGAACCGAGATGCCTCGAAGATCAGGGAGAGCAGGATGCCGATCGTCACGAGAATGGCGACGCCGCTGCTCAGCGCCAGAACGCGCACCAGCACGCCCTCGATCGAGCGACGGGCCGACGAGCGCGCCGGGAACCGGCGGGTCAGAGAGAGGGCGGCCTGGTCGATGAAAGGGATCTGCACCGTTGTCGGTCTCGCGTTCAGAGCGTGCGTCGCCGTCTCACTCGGCCGGCGCCGGGCCGCGGAGCTAGAGCTGGAGCGGCTCGAGTGCCGACGACGATGCGCGCACGCGCGCGCGCTCGTCATCGGACAGCGGGATCAGCCCCTTCTCCGCCAGATACCCCTCGTCGCCGTTGGCGCGGTCGCTCAGGAACTCGACGATGAACTCTTCGAGACCGGGGATCTGGCCGACGTGGGCCTTCTTCACATACACGTAGAGCGAACGCGAGATCGGGTAGCTGCCGTCGGCGATCGCCTCGAACGAGGGCTCGACGCCGTCGACCGTCGCGCCCGAGACGCGGTCGCCATTCTGATCGAGGAACGAGAAGCCGAAGATACCGAGCGCGTTGGGGTTGGCGACGAGCTTCTGCACGATGAGATTGTCGTTCTCGCCCGCCTCGACGTAGGCCCCGTCTTCGCGCAACGCGTGTGCGACAGCCTTGAAGGCGTTCTTGTCGGTCTTCTTGAGGTTCTGCAGATAGGGGAAGCTGAGCGCACCCCTTTCCATGCCGAGCTCGACGAAGGCGTCCCGTGTGCCCGACGTCGGGGGAGGACCGAGCACCTCGATCGGGACGTCGGGCAGTGAGGGATCGACGTCGCGCCACGTCTTGTTCGGGTTGGGCACGAGCTGGTCGTTGACCGGGATCTGTCGAGCCAGGGCGAGGAAGATCTGGCGCGTCGTGAGCGCCACCGGTGTGGCCCTTCGGGCGCTGGCGAGCACGATGCCGTCATAGCCGACGCGCACCTCGATGATCTCGTCGACACCGTTCTGGGCGCATAGATCGACCTCGGACTGCTTGATGCGTCGGGACGAGTTCGCGACGTCGGGCGTCCCCGCGCCGACGCCGCCGCAGAAGAGCTTCAGGCCGCCGCCCGACCCGGTCGACTCGACGATCGGGGTCTTGAAGTCGGTCGAGCGACCGAACTGCTCGGCCACGGCGGTCGAGAACGGGAACACCGTCGAAGAGCCGACGATCTGGATCTGATCTCGCGCAGAGGCCGAGGAGGCAACCCACAGCGTGATCACGAGCAGCGAGCACAGCCGGGTCGCCTGCCCCGAGCGGGCGGAGAGTCGAGTCAAGGGGCGGGACTCCTTCGAGGGGATTCGTGTCGGGCGGCCGCAAGCATCCCACACGCGGCGCGAGAGCGCTGGGGGATGACCCGGTCGATTTGAGGGCTCGAACCCGGTCGAATTGCTGCGGCTGCCCGGATGTCCGCCCCCCGATCTTCCGGACGAGAGCACACTAGGATCGGGCGGTTCTCTGGACGTGACGGAGTTGTTACGATTAAGTGAAGGTCTCCAACGGGGATCTCCCCAAGTCCCCGTGCTTGCGCGACATACAACCTGCACGTCACGTCCGCGTCACGTTCCGGGGCTAATCGACGGCTCCGGGAGGAAGCGTCTTGTCCGGAGGCTTTGCGCCCCACTTGGATCAACAGCCGACGAAGACCAGCCGCGAGCTCAACTCCCTCCGTGAGCTGATCCTACGCATGGGACAGCTCTCAGAGGAGATCCTCGCTCGTGCGCTGCGCGCCGTCTGGGAGCGCGACCGAGGCGACGCCGAGCAGGTGGCCCAGCTCGATCTCGAGATCGACCGCCTCGATGTCGAGATCGACCAGGCCGTGCTCCGCTATCTGGCGTTGCTCGCGCCCGTGGCCTCTGATCTGCGCGAGGTCGTCGCCGCCAAGACGATGGCGACCAACCTCGAACGCGTGGGCGACCTCGCCCGAAACATCGCGAAGTGCGCCATCCGGCTCGCCGACCGCGGACCGGCCGAGATGCCCGGCTCACTTCGCAAACTCGCCATCGACTGCCAGGACGTGCTCTCGAAGGCGCTGCGCGCGTACGCGGACACCGACCCGACCCTCGCCCGCGTCGTCCTCGACCAGGACGACGAGATCGACGACGAAGAAGACCAGGTGATTCGCGCCGCGATCCGCGAGATCCACGACAACCCCGACGCCACGGAGCAGACGATCGACTTGATCTTCATCGCCCAGAGCCTCGAGCGCGTCGCCGACCATGCCACCAACGTCGCCGAAGACGTGATTCTGATCGTCGAGTCTCTCAACCTCAAACACGCTCAGAAGCTCTCGTCCTGACGGGCGCGTGCCCGAGCCGGCCGAGAAACGAGCGCCGATCCGGCCGACCGGAAGGGACCCCACCGTGAGTCAACAGATCCTCGTCGTCGACGATGAGCCCGACATCCTCGAGCTGGTCCGCTTCGCCCTCACTCAAGAGGGCTACTCGGTGACTACTGCGACCACTGGCCAGGAGGCGCTCGACGCGCTGAAGGGCCAGCGCCCGGACGCCGTCGTCCTCGATCTGATGCTGCCTGACTTCTCGGGCACGGAAGTCTGCCGACGCATCCGCTCGAACGCCGAGATGGCCACACTGCCGATCCTCATGCTGACCGCGCGCAGCGAGGAGCTGGACCGCGTCGTCGGCTTCGAGCTCGGCGCGGACGACTACGTGACCAAGCCCTTCAGCCCGCGCGAACTCACGCTGCGCGTGAAGGCCGTGCTCCGCCGTAGCGGCGGTACACCGCAGGAGACGCGCCGTCTGAGCCACGGCCCGCTGATGCTCGACCTCGAGCGCCACCGCTGCGAGGTCGCCGGCGGCACGATCGAGCTCACGGCAAAGGAGTTCGGCCTGCTCTCGACGCTGATGAGCCGGCCGGGCCGTGTGATGTCGCGCGAGAAGTTGCTCGAAGAGGTCTGGGGCGCCGACATCGCGGTCACGCACCGCACGATCGACACCCACCTGAAGCGCCTGCGCGAGAAGCTGGGCGAGGCCGGGCACCTGATCGACACGGTGCGTGGGGTCGGCTACCGGTTCTCCGACTGAGGGGCGGGCACCTCCCGGTCCGGAGACCGTCATGCCCAAGATCCAGCTGAAGATCGTGGGCGCGCTGGCCGCGCTCGTCGTCCTGGTCGTCGCGCTCTCCGCCATCCTCGCCGAGCAGCGCCTGCGAAAGCGCACGATCGACGAGATCGTCGAGGGCCTCGCGAGTCAGACGAATCTCGTGGCAACCATGGCCCGCCGCATCGACTTCGGCCCCGAGCCGACACCGGAGCTCGTCGCCTTCGCAAAGGACACGTCCGAAGCGGCCCACTCGCGGGTCACGCTGATCGCCCCCGATGGCGTCGTCCTCGGTGACTCGGCCCTCTCGTTCGACGAGATCCTGAGTGTTCCCAACCACGGCGGGCGCGCCGAGGTCGTGACCGCCCTCGCAGGGGGCGAAGGTCGCTCGGTGCGCAGGAGCGAAACGCTCAAGCGCGAGCTCGTCTACTTCGCATCCCCCGTCGTCGACGAGCCCGGAGGCCCACCCCGGGTCGTCGTGCGCCTCGCGGTCGACCTCCACGAGGTCGACGCCGCCATCGCCGACCTGAGGCTCGACCTCTTCTGGGCCGGCGTCTTCGGGCTGATCGCGGCCGTCGGCCTGTCGGTCATCCTCTCGCGCTTCACGCTGCGGCCGATCGAAGAACTCGGGGCGACCGTCGCCGCGATCTCGGAGGGCAACCTCGACCGACGCCTCCACTGGGAGGGCAGCTTCGACGAGCGCACCGAGATCGCGACGGCCATCAATCGCATGGCGCGGCAGCTTCGCGATCGCGCGAATCAAGCCACGCGAGAACGCGACCAGCTCGAAGCGGTGCTGAGCGCCATGGCCGAGGGCGTGCTCGTACTCGATACCGAGAACCGGGTCATGCTGGCCAACCCGCGGTTGCGCGAGATGTTCGACATCTGGGGCCCCGTCGAGGGCCGCCTCGCCGCCGAGGTCGTGCGCTCGTTCGACGTGAACGTCACCCTCGACCAGGCGCTGGCGAGCGACGAAATCGTGGTCGGAGAGGTGAACGTCGTGGTGCCCCGCGAGCGCACGGTGATGGTGCACGCGGGTCGCTTCCCCAAGGAGGGGGATCGACTCGGCACCGTCGCGGTGCTGCACGACGTGACGGAGCTTCGCCGCGTCGATCGGGTGCGCAGCGACTTCATCGCCAACGCGTCCCACGAGCTGCGAACACCGCTGACGGCGATCCGCGGCTTCGCCGACACGCTCGTGAACGCCGACCTCGACAAGGAGGCGATCGGCCCGTATCTCGAGGTGATCGCGCGCAACAGCCAGCGCATGGCCGATCTGGTCGACGACCTGCTTCAGCTGTCACGCATCGAGAGCGGCAAGGCCGTGATCGAAGAGAGCGAGATCGACCTCGTCAAGCTCTGCCAGCTGTTGCTCCGCGACCTGCAGCCGCGCCTGCACGAGGCCGAGCTGACCGCCGAGCTGCACTGCAAGGACGAGGAGCTCATCTGCTGGTCCGATCGCGAATCGGTCGAGCAGATCATCAGCAACCTGCTCACGAACGCGGTGCGCTACACGAACGCGGGTGGCCACGTCGACGTCGATCTGGCGGCGATGGAGGATCGCATCGAGATCGCGGTGCGCGATACGGGCATCGGCATCCCCGAAACCGACCTCGATCGCATCTTCGAGCGCTTCTACCGCGTCGACGCCGCGCGCTCACGCGTCATCGGCAGCACCGGTCTCGGTCTTTCGATCGTGAAGCATCTCTTGCGCGCGCTCGGCGGCGACATCACCGTCGCGAGCATCGTCGGCGAAGGAACGACCTTCACCGTCACCCTGCCCCACTCCCGGCAGAAGCGCGAGAACCCGACGCTCTTCGACAAGAACGGATCGAGCGACGCCTGACCGCGACGCGGCTGACCGCCGAGCCGATCAGTAGCGGATGCGCAGCGTCCCGCCGAACGTGCGCGGCGGCGCATTGACGGCGAAGTAGCCCGACACGATCGGCACGTCGGACGACGTAACCCACCACCGCTCGTTCAGCGTGTTCTCGACCCAGAACGAGACGTCGATCATGTCGTTCGGGGTCTTGAACCCGGTGCGCAGGCCGAGCAGGTGGATCGGCGTCTGGATCGTGTTCGGGTCGAGATCGGTATCGAGGTACTTGAACGTCTCGTAGAGGTAGTTGCCGCTCGAGTACCAGATCAGGTCGGTTCCGGGAATCTCGCGCTCGTACGAGCTGAAGAGCGTGAGCGTGATGCGCGGCGCATTGTCGATGCGCTCGCCCGTGAGATCCTGGGTGCAGCCATCGGGCCGGAAGCCACAGAGGATGCCGACCGCATTGTCGGTGCCGACGATCTCGGCCTGCTGGGGCAACGTCGCGGGCGCCCCTTCATAGTCGCCATAGGCCGTGATGTTCACGCCGAGCGAGCCGCCGAGCACGAAGTTGCGATCGGGGAAGATCGAGAAGTCGGGCACCCAGCGCACCTCCGACTCGATGCCCGAGCTTCGCATGCTGCCCGCATTATCGACCGTGATGACCGAGCCGTTGAAGAGCTGGGCCTGGAAGTCGCGATACCACGTGAAGTAGCCCGTGAGATTGAAGAGCAGAGTCCCGTCGATCCAGGTCGTCTTCGTGCCGATCTCGGCGTTCAGCGACTTCTCGTCGTCGAACTCTGCGCCGGCCAACCCTTCGCTGGCCGACGTGCGCAGCTGATTGAAGCCGCCCGACTTGAAGCCGTTGGCGATGCTCGCATACGCCATGACCGTATCGGTGGGGCGGTAGCGCAGGATCGCCGTGCCCTGCGGGTTCCACACGTGGCGGGCCTGATTGCGCGCGCTGTCGGGGCCGCAGACCGGCGGAGCGCCGAGGTTCTTGCAGTCCTCCGGCTCCGAGATGCTCGTCCCGTCGCGCGTCTTGCGCTCGTAGTCGAGGCGAAAGCCGCCCGTCAGGCTCCAGTCTTCAGCGAAGTTCCACGTCATCTGGCTGAAGCCCGACGCGCTGAACGTCTTGTGGACGTTGTCGTTCACGTTGAATGCGGCACCGATCCCGCTGAGCAGCGCCGACTGATCCGCATAGAACTCAGACCACCCGAGCACGTCAACGGTGTGCAGGTTCGACATGTAGTAGTAGAGCCCAGCCTGGTACTCGATCGTCTCGCCACCCGGCGAAACGAGCAACAGCTCACTCGAGAACTGCCAGTAGTCGACGTCGGTGCGCGAGAAGACGGCGTCGTAGATCGAGAAGTCGGCGTCGAACTGGCTGTCCGAGGTGTAGCTGCGCCACGCGTTCAGCCAGCTGAGCTCGTAGTCACCGATCTCCTGCGCCGCCTTGAGCGAAACGCCGCCGACGGTGACACGGTTGAACGGATCGACGTTCGCGCCGACGATGCGGTCATAGGGGTCCTCCTTCGCCAGAGGAATCCCACTCGCATCGGCCAGATCGTTGAAGTCGATCCCAAGGCTGTTCGGCCCCTGATATGTGATGATGTCGGCGACACAACACTTCGAGGCGTCGACCGAATAGTCGCCGTTCACGAGGAGGTCGGTCGTCTCGGTGGGCTGGTAGAGCAGCTTGATGCGCGCGCCCCACTTGTCGGCCGTATTCACCCGCTCGCCGTTGAAGCGGTTCGTGTCGAAGCCGTCGCGCATCACCTTGTAGCCCGAGATGCGCGCCGCCAGAGTCTCTTCGATCATCGGGATGTTGACCGAGCCCCGAAACTCCCTCTGGCTGTAGTTGCCGAGCACGGTCTCACCCGTGAACTCGTATTCGTCTGTGGGATCGCGGGTGATGATGCTGATCGCGCCGGCTGCGGTGTTCTTGCCGTAGAGCGTGCCCTGCGGACCGCGGAGCACCTCGATGCGCTCGATGTCGAGCAGATCGTTCACGCTCATGCCGGCGCGCCCCTGGTACACGCCGTCGATGAAGACACCGACGCTCGGGTCGATGCCCGCGTTCGTGCCCACCGAGCCGATGCCGCGGATGCGGATGCTCGTCGAACGCGTGTCGGTCACCGGCAGGATCTGCAGGTTCGGCACGAACTTCTGGATCTCGGCGAAGCCGGTCGTGCCCGTCTCTTGCAGGAAGTCGCCCTGGATCGCGGTGACCGAGATCGGCACGTCCTGCACCGACTGCTTTCGCTTGGCAGCGGTGACCGTCAGCTCTTCGAGGCCTTGGTAGGCGCCGATCGGCTCCTCGGCGTCGTCGTCGACGATGGCCGGATCGGTCTGATCGGCGAGGACGTCGGTGTTGACGTCGTCGGGCTCGCTCGCGGCGGCCGCCGCGTCGAACGCATCGAACTCGTCGAAGTCGTCCGCCGCCTCCTCGACTGCCTCGGCCTCGGCCTCGGCGCCCTCTTCGTCGACCATCTCCTCGAACGCGTCCGCCGCGGCATCGGCCTCTTCGACCTCGGCGGCGGCGCGGTCGGACGCCGACTGTGCGAGCGCGTCGAGCGGACCGACCATCACCAGAGCCACGGCGAGGAGCCAGGCGAAGGTCAGCGCGCGTCGCAGCCGCGCCGTGCCCCGCCGATCCGCACGTCCAGGATGGAACGGGTGCCGGCCCACCCGGACGAATCGATTCACACGCAACGAGACCCCCTCTCGACGGGGTCGGACGCCCCGATGCGGCCGCGAATGGAACCCGGATGGGGTTGTCGCGTCAACGACGGATCGCGCGCTCGACAGCATCTGGCACCGTTTTGGTCGAGACGGGCACAGGCGGGGCAGAACCCCCCGCGTCGAATCGACCTCGCCGCGATTCGTCGAGAGAAAACACGCCGGCACACTCGGGGCTTCGCACGAGGCGTGCGCGGGCCACGTCGCCTGCTCGACGGGCCGCACTGTCAGCCCTCGATCTCGTATTGCACGGCGACGCGGTCGGCGAGCACGGGCCGGATGACGTCGCGAATCAGCGCCTGATGGGCCGCGTGCCCCGCGTACCGCTGGTAGGCCGCCGCATCGTCGAAGTCGCCCACGACCACGAAGTCGAAGTTGCCCTCGGCGAGCCCCAGGTCGGGACCGAACGCATAGCGCCGGATGTCGTCGATCTGACCCGGCAGCGTCTCGAGCCCGGCCACCACACGCTCGCGCTGCTCGGCGGTCGTATCTGCCTTGAATCGAAAGGCCACGACGTGGCGCACCATCTCTCGTCTCCCCCTGCACGCCCCCTGGACGTCGCGTGCACGAACCCGACCCCGCCCCCGGGGCCTAGCGGGCTCGCCCCAGGATCCCGGAATGGACACATCCCACGGGAGCCCGGCTGCGGCCTCGCATCGGCGACGCACACTGACAGAGACGTGCCGTTTTTTGCAACCCCAATCTCTGGATCTCGTGTATATAATTGGCGGCCGCACGAACCGACCCAGGAGGCATCAGCATGAACTTCGTCTTCCCCGGCATCGCCGAACCGCTCAATGTCCGTTTGTTTTCAGCTTCTTACGCGACTGCTGGCTCGTGGTGGGCCGAGTCGGATCGCATTCGCGACGTCTGGCGACTGTATCTGAACGAGGCGGACGGGATCACCCTCCGAGTCGGCTCCGAGCTGCACCCCCTGCCCGCGAATCGACTGGTCCTGGTGCCCGCAGGCCTCGAGTTCGACGTCGTCGTGGACAGTCCAGTCAGCCAGTTCTTCGTGTACTTCGAGTTCGTCGGCTGGCCGGCGAAGGCCGCGCAGGAGATCGTGCCCGGCCCGGTCTTCCTCGACCCCGAACCCCTGCGCGATGCCCTGCTCGCGCAGGTGATCGAAGAAGTGAAGGTCGCGAAGGAGATCGAGCCGGTGATCGCCAGCCGGCTGAAAGCACTCGTTCACCTGGCCTCGGCCGATGCGCTCGCCGAGATCCCCGAAGAGCGGGCGACGCGGTTCCTGCGCATCGCGGAAGGGCAGCAGGAGCTGCTCGCCGTGCTCCAGCACATCGACGCGAACCTCGACCAACCGCTCAGCAACGCGAAGCTCGCCGAGATTGCGATGGCGAGCGAGTCGCGCTTCATCCGGCGCTTCCGCGAGGCGACGGGCCGGACGCCCGGGCGCTACGTGCAGGATCGGCGACTGCGAAAGGCCGCCGAGCTGCTGATCTCGACCGGGCAGTCGATCGACGAGATCGCCGAGAGCTGCGGCTTCGCGAACCGCTACTACTTCACGCGCGTCTTCGCCCAGCGCATGGGGTGCCCGCCCGCGCGCTACCGCAGCGACCGCCCGTACATGACCATCGACGAGGAAGAGCGCGTCGCGTCGTAGCCAGCGAGCGGCGGCGGGTGTCGTTGCGCCGCAAGCCCGGCGCGTCGGGCAACGTCGTCCTCAGACGATGCCGTCCCAGTGCTCGACCAGCTCGGGCAGGCTCCCGAGGCTCGCGCAATCGAGCGGCGGCCAGTCGAGATACGGATCGAGCAGCAGCGCGTGCACGCCCGCGTCGCGGGCGCCCGTCACGTCGGCGTCGTAGAGATCACCGACGTGCAGCGTGCGCGCCGGGTCGGCGCCCGATCGCTCGAGCGCCACCTCGAAGATGCGCCGATCGGGCTTCTCGAAACCCACGTGATGCGAATCGATCACGACGTCGAAGTGGGGGCGTAGACCGGCCTCGACGAGCTCGTTCTCGATCGTGCCGTCGGCGTTGCTCACCACGACCAACTGCAGCCCCGCGGCCACCAGTTGCTCGAGCGCCGCCGGGATGCGCGGCATCACCATCGACCACAGGCGCCGCGTCCCCCGCTCGACGCGCAGGCGCTGGTTCAACAGATCGAGCAACGCAGCGCGGTCCCCGTCGGCCCGGTCGAGCGTGCGCGCCTCGACCTCGTCGAGGATCAGCCCGAACCGGTAGCGAAAGAGCCGCTCGGGCTCGCGCTCGCTCTGGGTGTGCAGGCTGCGGGAGGTCGCGGGCCGCGCGGCCGCTTCGGCGCGTCGGACGGCCTCGGCCGACACGTCGAGCCCGGCTTCGCCGAGCACGTCGGCGATCCAGTCGAAGTCCATCGAGATGAGGGTATTGCCCACGTCGAGGAAGAGCGTGTCGATCGCGTTGCGGTGCGGAATCACGGGGAGCCGAGCGTCGGTCACAGAATGGCCCTGAGCGGCGCTTCGAGGCCGACGCGGGCCCATCCCCTGATGGCGGGGCGGCCCCCTACTGCTGGCTCGCCACCTTGGCCCGGCTCACGACCTCGTCCATGTCGATGAAGCCGTCCCGAGAGTACCCGCAAGCGAGCTTCGGGTTCTCGATCAGCATCCCGGCGTGCTCGATGTCGAGGTGGTCGGTGCTGAGGTAGGTCGGCAACGCACGCGCCGCCTCGAGCACGGCCAGCCCCTCGGCCACGTGGTCCCCGTTCTTCTTGCGCTGGCCCTGACACAGCAGCACGGTCCCCAGTTCGACGCGATAGTCGACGCGCTGCTCCGAGATCTCGACCGCGCTGCGGATGAACTCGAGCGAGCGGTCGAGGTCGCCTCGAACGCCGATCAGCAACTTGACCCACCAGCTGTCGGGCACGAAGCGATAGAACACGGCGCCCGAGTAGTAGAGGTTGCCCAGCACCGAGTTGCCGGGATCGTCGCTGTGCTCGGGCTCGAGCTCGATGCCCCGCTCGACGAGCTGCGACATCTCCTTTGCGTAGCGGGCCGCGGTCCAGATGCCCTCGGTCGTCGCCTGCCGGCCCATCGAGACGAACTGCCAGAGCATGCACGGGGCGCAGTCGGGATCGACGGCGATGCCGCGCGCAGCCCAGTGCTCGGCCCGCTTGAAGTACGTCAGGCGTTCATCGGCCGCGTCGGCCGGCAGTGCCTCGCCGGCGCGCCAGTAGTTGCGCGCCAACCGCCAGTAGGTGAACGACTCTTCGGGCACCTGAGCGACGATGCGCTCGTACTGCTCCGACGACTCGAGCAGACGCTCGGCCCGCTCGTGCGTCAGGCCGGCATACCACAGCGGGCGCAGCTTCTCGTCGGCGAGGCGACCGGGCAGCGCGTCGTAGTCGAACGTCTCGGCGGTGGCGGTCTCCGAGCCCCAGAGCGCCGAAGAGTCGCTCGGCGGCGGCGCCAACGAGACCACGGGCAGCTCGGGGGTCTCGGGCTTCTCGGAGGGCGGCTGCTCACTCGCATCGACGGCGTCGGAGTCGATGGCCAGGCCCACGTCCGGAGCCAACAGGAGAGCGCCCAGGATCGCGAGAGCGGCGCCCGGAGCGCCGCGGAGGCCCAGAAGAGAGACGAGCGACAGGATCGGGCTTTGGATCTGTGCCCGGCGGCCGCGCGTGTCGTCGCGCCGCATCGATCCCACCGTCCGCTCCGCTCGTCGCCAGCTCAAACGTGCCACCCCCGGATCATGCCGATTGGGTCTTCGCGAATCCAGAGCAATCTCCCTGCCCCGCGCAGCCAGAACCCGACAGGCCCTTCAAGGATGTCGCGTGAGGCCCCCATTCGTGTCGAGATTCGATGCTCGTCACCGCTCGGCGGTTCGCAACCGACAGGCAGCTCGCATCGGAAGACGGTGCGCGCCCGCGTGCTCGGTCGCCGATCGAATTCGGCGCCATCGAACGATCGAACCCCGGTGAAACCCGCAACCCGGGCCGCGAAGAGCACCCAGCCGCAGCACGACGCCCTGCGTCGACGCGTCGCGCCGAAACGCGTGGGCCCACTCGGCCGCCGAGCCGGCGGTCAGTGCGCGCGCGAGATCTTGCGGTGCTTGAAGGCCTGAGAAGGCCCCTGCCCTCCGTCGGCGGCCTCGCGCGCCGCGCGCTGCTCGACGTACGTCTCCCACGCCCCCGCGCAGAACTCGACGCGGCCATCGCCCTCGAAGCCGATGATGTGGGTGGCGACGCGGTCGAGGAAGTAGCGGTCATGCGAGACGACGATCGCACAGCCGGGGAACGACAGGAGCGCCTCCTCGAGCACGCGCAGGGTCATCAGGTCGAGGTCGTTCGTCGGCTCATCGAGAATGATGAAGTTGCTCGGGTTGCGCAGAAACTTCGCGAGCTGAACACGGTTGCGCTCGCCGCCCGAGAGGTCGCCCACCCGCGTCTGCTGGATCGAGCCGCTGAAGAGAAATCGCGCCAGGTAGTGCCGAACGGAGAGGTCCTTGTCGCCGTACTCGATCACCTCGCTGCCCTCGGCGACCTCTTCGTAGACCGTCTTGTCGTCCTGGAGCGTCTGCCGCGTCTGGTCGACGTAGCAGAACTTCGTGTTCTGACCGATCTCGACGCTGCCCTCGTCGGGCTCGTCTCGCCCGGTCATCAGATTGAGCAGCGTGGTCTTGCCGAGGCCGTTCGCGCCCGTGATGCCGACGATGGCACCGTGGGGCATGTCCCAGCTCAGGTGCTCGAAGAGCGTCTTCTCGCCGTATCGCTTCGCAACGTCGTGCAGCCGCAGGACCGTGCTGCCGAGCCGAGGGCCGAAGGGGATCCGCAGGTCGAGCTCCTGCGCCGGAATGATCTTGGTCGCCTCCTCGACGAGCTGGTCGTAGGCCTTGAGACGGGCCTTGCTCTTGGTGCGGCGGGCCGCCGGCGTCGACCGAACCCACTCGAGCTCGCGGGCAACGGCCTTCAACAGGTTCGCGTCGGTGCGGTCCTGAATCTCCTGCTGCTTCTGCTTCGCCTCGAGGAAGTCGCTGTAGTTGCCGTCGTACGACTTGATCAAGCCGTGGCTGATCTCGAGCATGCGCGTCGCCACGCGGTCGAGGAAGTAACGATCGTGGGTCACGAGCATGTACGTGCCCGTGTAGTCGGCGAGGAAGTGCTCGAGCCACGTGATCGTGTCGGCGTCGAGGTGGTTGGTCGGCTCGTCGAGGATCAACACGTCGGGGTGCGCGAGCAGCTCGCGGCACAGCGACACGCGGCGCTTCTCACCCCCCGAGAGCACCGAGCACACCTTGTCATCGGGCGGCAGTCGCAGCGCCTCCATGGCCTGCTCGATCTTTGCGTCGAGCTTGCCGGGATCGAACGCGTCACGGTGCTCGAGCTCTTCTTGAACCTCACCCTGCTCGGTCAGCAGATCGTTCGTCAGCTCTTCGCTCTCGAGGACCTTCGGATCCTCCCAGAGCTTGAGGATCTCTTCATAGCGGGCCTGCAGAGCGCGCGTGTCGGCGACCGCCTGCTCGACGTTCTCTCGCACCGTCTTGTCGAGGTCGAGCTCGGGCTCTTGCGGCACGTAGCCGACCGTCGCCCCCTTGGCGAAGGCGCACACGCCTTCGAACTCGGGATCGCGCCCGGCGACGATCTTCATGAGCGTCGACTTGCCGGTGCCGTTCACGCCGAGTACGCCGACGCGATCGCCGGGCTGCAAGCTGAAGTGGATGTCCTTCAGCACGACGCGGTCGCCGAACTTGCGTTTGAGATTCGTGACGGTCAGAACCGGCTGACCGGGCTTCAGGCCCTTCATGACGATGGCTCCGGGAGGCGCTCGGGAGGAGTGGATGGCGGCGGGGTTCGTCCAGCCGGGATGCGCAATGGCTCGCCGGCCGTGGGCCCGGGGCCGCGGCGGGCGTATAGGTAGCGCGAGCCGCGCCACCCGTCGAAGCCCGGCGTGCTTTGGGTCGTGCCGACGTGCGGCTGCGGGCGACGCGAGCGCCCCATCCGTCGTCTCGAGCGCCGGGCGCCGGGCGCCCATCGCCCTGGAGGCGGGGCGTCCGTCGCTCCAGACGAGGCGCGTCCTTCAGTTGAGGACGGCGGGGCGCTCGAGCGCGGCCTCGATGGCGGCCGTCAGCTCGTCCGAGTTCGGCTCCACCGACGGGTCGAAGCGCCCTGCGATCTGACCATCCCGGCCGATCAGGAACTTGCCGAAGTTCCACTTCACGTCGCCCGCCTCTTCGGGGCCGACCTCGGACGCGCAGAGCCACGCATAGAGCGGTGCCCGACCGTCGCCGTTCACCTCGACCTTCGAGAACATCGGGAAGCCGACGTTGAAGTTCACGGTGCAGAACTCCTTGACCTCCGCATCGGTCCCAGGCTCCTGCCCCGCAAACTGATTGCACGGGAAGCCGACGATCTCGAGCCCACGGTCACGGTACTGCTCGTAGAGACGCTGCAACCCGTCGTACTGCGGCGTCAGACCGCACTTGGACGCGACGTTCACCACGAGCACCGCCTTGCCGTCGAAGTCGGCGAGGGAGCGCGCCTTCCCGTCGATATCGTTCATCTCGAATTCGTAGAAGCTCGCCATCTCGGATGATTCTCCTCGGCCCGGCACGGGCCCGTGTGTGTTCGATTCGCGGGGTCCACCGCGGGTTTCAGTCGCCGAGCGCCCGGCCGACGATCTCGAAGACATCCTTCGAAAGCCCGGGTTTGTCGGCGATGCGCCGTAGCCGCGCGCCCATCAGCGCCTGGCGCTCCGTGTCGTAGCGCTGCCACTGATTGAACACCGACACGAGTCGCGCTGCGAGCTGTGGGTTCCGACCGTCGAGCTCGAGCACCGTCTCGGCGAGCAGGTCGTAGCCCGCCCCGTCGAGGCGGTGGAAGTGCACCGCGTTGCCCGCGCAGAAGGAGGCGACGAGCGATCGGACGCGGTTGGGGTTGTCGAGGCCGAAGGCCGGGTGCGACTGCAGCGTCTGGACGCGTTCGATCGTGTCGGCCGCCCGCGACATGGCCTGCACGGTGAACCACTTGTCCACCACCAGGGGGTCGTGCTGCCAGCGCTCGTAGAAGTGGGCCAGTGCCCGGTCGCGCGCCTCGCCTTCGAAGTCGACCAGCAACGAGAGCGCCGCCGCCGAGTCGGTCATGTTGTCGGCCGCATCGTACTGCGCCTCGGCGAGCGCGAGCCCCTCTGCGCCCGTCACCGCGAGATACGCGAGCGCGGCGTTCTTGAGACGGCGGTCGTCGATCGCCGCGCGGTCGTTCGAGTAGACCGCGCCGCTGCGCGCCTCGTAGGCCGCGCGCAGGGCGTCGGCGTGCGCAGACCCGACGGACCGGCGCAGCGCCTCCCGGGCGAGATGCACACCGGTCGGATCGATGACGTCCATCTCCTGGCCGACGATGCGCTCGGCCGGCAGCGTGAGCGCCAGCGCCTTGAGCGAGCCATCGAGCGTCTCGTCGGCAAGGACCTTGCCGATCGCATCGACGAAGACCGGGTCGAACGTGTAGTCGGGATGCCCGTCGATCACCGGCGCTGCCTCGAGCAGCAGCTCGGTCGCCAGCGTCTGCCCCGCCTCCCAGCGGTTGAAGGGGTCAACGTCGTGCCCGAAGAGGAACGCCAGCTCGGCGCGCGGCCGATCCATGCGCAGCCGCACCGGCGCCGAGAAGTCGCGCAGCAGCGAAGCGACGGGCTTCTCCGACACCCCGAGCCCCTCGAAGACGAAGGTCTGCTCGGCCTCGGTCAGCTCGAGCACACGCGTTCCCGGCGCCGAGGGTCGCGCCTCGCCCTCTAGCCGCAACGCCAGATCGGCCCCGTCGGCGCCGAGCAGGCCAGTGGCCACCGGCATGTGGAGCGGCCTGCGATCGGTCGCCCCCTCGACGGGATGCGCCGCCTCGGGGTAGGCCTGGCGCAGGGTGAGCGCGTAGGTCCCGGTCGCCCCATCGAACGACTCGGTCGCGTGCAGCTCGGGCGTACCGGGCTGGCTGTACCAGCGCCCGAACAGCTCGAGGTCGCGGTCGTTCGCATCGGCCATGGCGGCCCGAAAGTCGTCGCAGGTCACGGCGTCGCCGTCATGGCGCTCGAAGTAGAGATCCATGCCGCGGCGAAAACCGTCGGCGCCGAGCAGCGTGTGGTACATGCGGATCACTTCGGCGCCCTTGTTGTAGACGGTCGCCGTGTAGAAGTTGTCCATCGAGATGTACGACTCGGGCCGGATCGGGTGCGACATCGGCCCCGCGTCCTCGGGGAACTGCGCGGCGCGCAGCAGATTCACCTCGTCGATGCGCTTGACCGCGGCGCTCCCCATGTCGCCGCTGAACTGCTGATCGCGAAAGACCGTGAGCCCCTCCTTCAACGTGAGCTGAAACCAGTCGCGGCAGGTCACGCGATTGCCGGTCCAGTTGTGGAAGTACTCGTGGCCGATGACGCCTTCGATCCCCTCGTAGTCGGTGTCGGTCGCCGTGTCGGGCTTCGCGAGCACGTACTTCGAATTGAAGACGTTCAGCCCCTTGTTCTCCATCGCACCCATGTTGAAGTCGTTGACCGCGACGATCATGTAGATGTCGAGGTCGTACTCGAGCCCGAACACGTCCTCGTCCCACTTCATCGCACGCTGCAGTGAACCGAGCGCGTGCTCGCACTTCTCGATGTTCTCGGGCTCGACCCAGATCTCGAGCTTGACGTCTCGGCCCGATCGGGTCGTGAAGACGCCCTCGTGGCAGCGCAGGTCGCCGGCCACCAGCGCGAAGAGGTACGAGGGCTTCTTGAACGGGTCTTCCCAACGGACGCGGTGCCGCCCCCCGTCGAGGCCCGTCTCGACGTCGACGCGATTGCCGTTCGAGAGGAGGATCGGATACCGCTCGGCATCGGCCGTGATCGTGGTGCTGTACCGCGCCATCACGTCCGGTCGGTCGAGGAAGTACGTGATGCGGCGAAAGCCCATGGCCTCGCACTGCGTGCAGTACATCGAGCCGCTCTTGTACAGCCCCGACAGCGCGGTGTTCTCGTGCGGCAGGATGCGCACCTCGGTCTCGAGCGTGAAGCGCTCGGGGCATCGATCCACGCTGAGCTTGTCGTCCGCCTCGTGCCACTGCGAAGTCGGCAGCTCGGCCCCGTCGATCGCGATGCGGCGCAGTTCGAGATGCTCGCCGTCGAGGACGAGCGGCGGCGCGTCGCCGCGCAGGTCGGGGTTGCGCCGGACGCCGAGCGAGGCGCGTACGATCGTCTCGTGCTCGCCGAGATCGAAGTCGAGGTCGACCGTGTCGATCGTGTAGTCGGGCGGCGTGTAGTCGAGTCGGTGGACTGCCTTGGGCTTCTCTTCGCTCATGCCTGGGACTCCGACTTGGGCTTCTCTTCGCTCATGCCTGGGACTCCGATTCGACCGCGCCGGCTTCGAGCGCGTCGCGGTCGTGGTCGTGGTCGTCGATGATGACGTCGGCCGGGCCCGTCAGGACGTACCGGATCGCCGCCCGGTCGATGAATCGATCCTCGTCGGGCCGGATCAGTTCCGCCTGGGCCGGCTCGCGCACGAACGCCGCGAACGCGTCGAGATCGCGATACCACTGCTCCGCGAGCCCGTCGCCGCCCCCTGCGCGCCCGTAGTCGTGTGCGCTCCGCGGGTGCTGCTCGTAGGCCGCGATGTGCCGGGCGAGCGTCTCGGTGTCGCGAAACAGCTCGCCGTGGGGCGAGCGCCAGTGCGCGTGGAACGCCTCGGCCGAGAGCTTCGGCTGGCGTGTCAGCAGACAGAGCAGCTTCGTGCCGGCGGCCGCGCGCGCGGCCGGGTCGACGATGACTCGATTCGCCGGCCCGGCGAAGATCAGCGCAAGATTTGCGCGATCGAGAAAGCTCGCTTCATCGTGCGACAGCACGTCGCGATAGGCGTCCGAGGCCACGAAGGCGGTGAAGTCTTCGAACGAGGCGAACCACTGCATCGTCACGCCATCGAAGCCATCGGGATCGCGCTCGTAGTCGGCATCGAGTCGATGGTTCTGCTCGTAGCGAAGGAGCGGATCGGCGAGCTCGGGCGTGTCGCGGATCAGCGGGCCATGGGACTCGAGCCAGTGGCTGTGAAATGCGTCTCGGTCCATGCCGGGCTTGCGCTTCACGAAACAGCACAGCTTGATCATCTGGGCTCGCCCCCCTCCCCTCGCGCGACCGCTCCGTCGCGGCGCGGCGGGCTTCCGAGCGTACCCGCTGGCCGGGGCGAAAGCACCCGAAGAGACCCGCTGCGGCGGCCCGCCCCCTTTCCAATCGCTCGGGATGCGGGAGACTAGGAGCGCCCCCGCTCTGCCGCAGGAGACGTCATGCGCCCCTCGAGTCCGCGCCCCGCCGCCACCGAATGTCGTACGAGGCCGATCGTCCACATCGGCGCCCTCGTCCTCGTTGCGCTCACCGCCGTCGCAGTCCTGAGTGGCTGCGCAGGCCGATCGAACTCGAAGGGCCAGCCGGCCCTGCGCATCGGCGTGGCGCCCTACTACCCGCCGATCATCTTCGAGCAAGACGGAGAGATGATGGGGGTCGAGGCCGAGCTCGCGACGGGCGTGTCGGTCGCTCTCGGCCGGGGCATCGAGTACGTGCCGATGACGCGACAAGAGCTCATCCCGGCGGTGCGGACGGGGATCGTCGACGTCGCGATGTCGGGCATCTCGATCACACCCGAGCGAGCCAGCCAGGTGCTCTTCACGCAACCGTATCTGCAGGTCGGACAGCTCGCGCTGATCCGCATCGAAGACCTCCAGCAACTCTCGGCGCCGAACGCCCTGCGCAAGCCGGGCGTCCGCATCGGCTATGTCGACGGCACGACCGGCGAGGCCTACGTCGCCGAACACCTCGGCAACGCCGAGTCGTACGCGTTCTCGACCGTCGAAGAGGGCGTGCGCAACCTGCGCGCGCGGCGCATCGACGCGTTCGTCCACGACGCCCCGACCGTCTGGCGGATCGGCGCCGGGATCGACGAGCGCGAGCTGATGGGGCTCTACACGCCGCTCACCAATGAATCGCTCGCGTGGGCCGTGTCGAAGAGCGACCCCGAGCTGGTCGACCAGCTGAACGGGCTGCTCGACACGTGGCGCGAGAGCGGCCAGCTCGACCAGGTGCTGAACCGCTGGATCCCGGTGCGCGTCGAGGTCAAGAGCCAGTAACCCGACCTCGCCTCGGGCGTGCCGCCGGGCCTACCGCCGGTCGGCGATGCGCGATGCCGTCACGCCGAGCCGCACGATGCGCGTGTCGGCGAAGGGCGTGCCCACGCCCGAGTTCAGCACGCAGGCGACGGCCAGATCGCGTTGCGGATCCGCCCAGGCGCCCGAGCCCCCGAAGCCGAAATGGCCGAAGGGCCGCGGCCCGACGCGCCCCGGCACGGGAATGCGGTGGTAGCCGAGCCGCCAGTTCATCGGGAAGGGCACCACGCGACCGAGGCCGCGCATCTGCACCTGCGCGAACCGCTCCTGGGTCTCGGGCCGCACGAGCTTCACGCCGTCGCGTTCCCCGCCGGCCGCCAGCACCGCGTACATGCGCGCCAGCGACCGCGCGTCGAAGTAGCCGTTCGCCGCGGGGATACAGGCATCGGCGATCGCGTCCGAGTTCCAGTCGAGCTCTTCGATCCCGGGCGGCAGCAACGCCCCCTCGAGACACGACACGTCGAACGGCGCGCCTACCGCGCGCAGCCCCCGTCCGAGTCGTCTCGCCTGGCGGCGCGCGGCCTCGAGGGGCTGCGTCCCCATTCGGTGATCGAGCAGATCGGCGCGGCGCAGTCGCGCGTCGGCAGGCAATCGACCGACGTAGAGCCCGTCGAGGCGCAGCGGCCGCGCGATCTCGGCCTGCACCCCCTCCGAGACGCCGCTGCCCGAGACGCGGCGGATCAGCTCGCCGACAAGCCAGCCCCAGGTGAGGCCGTGGTAGCCGTGGTGCGCACCCGGCGCGTGCGCAGGCGACGCGGCCTCGAGGGTCGTCACCATGTGCTCCCAGTCGAGCAACTCACTCGCGTGAGCGACGAGGCCGCGCACGTCGTAGAGCCCCGCCTGATGCGCCAGCAGCTGACGAACGGTGATCGCCTCCTTGCCGCCGGCCGCGAACTCGGGCCAGTGCGTCGCGACCCGGTCGTCGTAGTCGAGCGCCCCTCGGTCGACGAGTACATGAAGCAGCGTGGCGACCACCCCCTTCGTCGTCGAGAACGAGAGCGCGAGCGTGTCGCGCTCCCACGGGCGGCCAGCCACGTCGCGCGCACCACCCCAGATGTCGACGACGCACTCGCCGCGATGGATCACGCAGATCGCGGCGCCGGCGCCTCGCTTTCGAGCCAGCTGTCGTCGCAGCAGGTTGGCGACCGGCGCGAAGTCGGGATGCACCTGGCCCGACAAACCGCGCGGGGCGGCTTTGGACGCATCGTTCGGAGGG
Source organism: Myxococcota bacterium (assembly GCA_965250285.1). Lineage (GTDB taxonomy): Bacteria > Myxococcota_A > UBA9160 > UBA9160 > UBA4427 > CAYYSY01. Next base: position 1,099,843 of record OZ252299.1, on the reverse strand, counting down.
CGATCGGAGGGGTCGGACACGTTGATCATCGCAGCAGCTGAATCGACACCACGGCGGCGCCGTGGATGCACTCGGTCAGTAGACACCCATCGCTTGAACGGTCAGGGCGCGCACCCGGCCATCGCTGGGGTTGTACCGACTGGCGTTCGAGAGCAGCGCGAGCGCCTCCTTCTTTCGGCCCGTCGCGATGAGGATCTCGGCGGCCCCGATCCACGCTTCGGCCGCCTGGGGACGCAGCGCCATGGCGCCCTCGAATCGCGCCATCGCCTCGGTCCGCCGTCCGTGCATCGACAGCTGCTCACCGTGCGCGGTCCACGCCTGGGCGAGTGCCTTCGAGAGGCCCGGGTAGTCGGGATCGATCCGATGCAGGGCCTCGAGCGCGTCGATCGATGCCGCGAGCTCGTCGGCCTCGAGACGCATCTGACCTGCGAGCAGCAGCGTCTGCGCGTAGTCACCGCGCGCGGCGGCGGTGAAGTAGTCACCGTCGGCCTTCGCCACGGCCCGGTAGAGCGCGAGCGCGCGCTCGGGATCGCGGCGCAGGGTCCGCACGCGGGCGGCCCCGTGCAGGGCCTCCGCCCGGCGCTGGGGCTGTGTCCGCGCAGCTTCTTCGTAGAGGGCGAACGCCGCTTCGAGGTCGCCGGCGTCGAATGCGGTGTGCGCGCGGTCGATGGGCGTGGGGGGCGGTCCCGTCTGACAACCGACCGCGAACGCGATCGCGGTGGCCAGCGCAGCGAGCGCGACCCGGCCAGCCCATGACGTCGAGTGGAGCGATCCCTCGTTCATCGATCTACTGCCCGTGCGACGCCGGCGAACGGCCCGTCGCTCGACCGAAGCAGTGCTCGACCATCATCCAATCGAGGCCGAGTCGGCTGCCGTGTCGCTTCATGCAGCCATCGAGCGCCTTGGCCTCGGGGGTGAACGAGTCGTTTCGCATGCGGCGAAGGGCGGGCTCGAGTCGATCGTAGGAGGCGCGCGCCTGCTTCTCGCAGAATGCGTGCGCCTCGGGATCCCGCCCGTACTTGCCCTTGCAGAACGACTTGCGGTTGGCGGTCGCCGCCGCCTGGGCCGACGCGGGCGCACCACCGCGCGCCGCATCGAAGCGGTTCATGAAGCCCTCGACGTACGCTGCCGGCAGCTCGATCACCGACTCACCTGCATGACTGCGCACGCGCAGCGAGATCCCCCGCACCTTGCGGGCCTCGAGGTAGGGGCGCGAGAACGACACGCCGAAGTGCTCGTAGTAGGTGCAGTCTTCTTCACTCTGGCAGCTCTTCTTGCGGTCGATCTTGCTGACCGTCAACGGGATCTCGTGCTGGTCGCGCGCGGCGCGAAAGTTCTCCCAGCCGGCATCGAGTCGCGTCGCAACGTAGAGTTGGAAGCTCTCGGCGCCGCCTCGGTTCGCCATGCCGCGAAGATGCGCCTTGAAGTATGAGTCGCCCTCGAGCAGATCGAGTTCGCCGCCGCGATCGGCGCAGCTCACGATCGCCGTTCCGCGGTAATCGTCGACCTTGACCTTGCACGCGGCGCTCACGGTCTGCGGCGTCTCGACGAGCTCGGCATCGCCGCTCGCTCCCTGACCGTCGACGCTCGCGCAGCCGAAGGCCATGAGACCCACGCAGGCCGCGAGCACGATCCCCTTGAATCCGTTCTGCACGGTGCACCTCCCTGGACGCGGAGCGGCTCACGCCGCGCGCCCGCAGGCGCCCGCACCGCACCGTTCATCGACGGCGCGGCGGCCGGGCGTCGCACGATCCCGATCATCGAAATCGGCCTGCAGAGAAGCCGGCTTGAGGCCGCGCCCCACTGGTTGGGATGCACCGCGAATTCACGCAGATGGCTGAAATCAGCCAGTGCGGACCATTTCGTGCATTCCCGCAAATGCTTGAAATTCCTGAGAAATCGCCGATCTGCGGGCTTGGCACGTTCGCTGCAAATTCGGCGGGTGCCCCACGGCCAGGGCGGGCAAGGAGCCCGCTGGAGCGGGGACGACGCGGCAGGGCCGCGCCGCCTTTCAGGAGGAAGTCCCAATGATCTTTCGCCAGTTCAACGTCGGTACCGATGGCCGCCACGCCTACGTCGTCGCCTGCAGCGACACGCGCCGTGCGGCCGTGATCGACCCCCACGAAGACGTGGTCGACCAGGTGCTCCAGGCGGTCGAAGACCTCGACCTCTCGCTCACGCACACGCTCGAGACGAGCCACGACCCGGTCGTCCGCGCCGGTGCGCTGAAGCTGCGCGCCGGGCTCGGCGCGCGCCGCGTCGCGCCTCGGGTGACCGACGATGCAGCCCAGGGGCCCGTCGATCTCGAAGCGAAGCCCGAGGACGGCGTGCGAGTCGGCGATCTCTTCGTCGCGTTCGTCGAACCGCCGAGCTCAGCGGCGGGGGCCATCGCGTATCGCATCGACGACTACCTCTTCTCGGGTCTCGCGGTCGTCATCGATCTCAATCGCAACAATGCCGCGACCCAGCACGGTGCAGACGAGATCATCGAGTGCGTTCGCGAGGGGCTCGGCCTGCGCGGCACCGACCATGAGGCGGGACACATCCGCCACTTCCGGCAGAATCCGCAGCCGGTCCCGCTGGCGAACCTCGTGACCGAGGCGCTGCGAGAGGCGGCCGAGACGCGCCTGCTCACGCCGAAGGAGGTTCGGGTCGCCGAGGCCTACCTCACGCTGGTCGAGCAGAACGGCGGAGCGTTCCCTTCGGCCGAAGAGATCGCGGCCGTGCTCGGCGACGTCGATCGCACCGGCGTGCACGTGCTCGTGCACAACATCCGGTGGAAGCAGATCGAGGCGCGTCAGCTCCCGCTGGTGCTCAAGGGCCAGATGTCGAAGTGGCTGCGCGGGATCCAGACCGAGCCCGAGTGGACGAGCCACGAGCGCGAGTTCCTCACGGCCTACCTCGACCTGGTCGAACGCCGCGCGCATCCGCCCACCGGGCCCGAGATCGCGCGCGCGCTCGGTCATCGGCGGAACGTGCAGTGGGTTCGGAAGCGGGCGCACACGATCCGCAGCAAGCAGCGCGAGTTCAACCAGCCCCTGCTGCTGCTCTCGCGTGAGCCGAACCGCCCCAAGGCGGGCGGGCAGGCCGTCGCGCAGGCCGGGGCCTAACCCGGGCCGCGCCTATTCGCTGGCCTGAGGTGCGCGAAACGAGCCGATCGCGCGCGGGCAAGCCGGCACAGGCCAGGGTGGCCGACTCCGGGGGGAGCCGCCGGATGCCCGCGCGCTGATCCACCGCCCGATCGACGCTCCGCGCGTCGATCGGGCCATCTCGTTGCATGCCCCGCGACGAGGCCCAGCGGACTCGGAAGAAAGCGGATCTCGACTCGCCCGAAGGGGCGGGACATGCACGCGCTCCGGATCGAACAGCCACCCCGGGGCTCACATGAGGACGCGTGCTGCGCTGTGACCGAAGCGTCCCGAGGCCGGGGCAGTCGGGGGTACCGAGCGCAGTTCGCAGGCGCGACGTGCGCAACATCGGAGCTTCCCAGTCAGGTCGCGCCGAGAATGTCCGAGCACGGTGCCCCCGCCTGCCCCGGCCCTGGCACCGCGGACCGCGGCCGGGGCAGTCGGGGGTACCGCGCGCAGTTCGCAGGCGCGACGTGCGCAACATCGGAGCTTCCCAGTCAGGTCGCGCCGAGAATGTCCGAGCACGGTGCCCCCGCCTGCCCCGGCCCTGGCACCGCGAACCGGGCAAAGGCTCCCTAGCGCTCCGGCGACCGGAGCAGCTGCTCGAAGAAGTCGGTCATGGCATCAAGCTGGGCGACCTCGACCCATTCGCGTTCGGTGTGCGCCTGCTCGATCGAACCCGGCCCCATCACGACGCCGGGGATGTCGAGCTCGCTGAAGACCCCCGCGTCGGTCCCGAACGCCACCGTGCCCGTCACGGCTTCGTGGCCGATCCGGCCGAGCGCGGCCCGGCAGTGCCCCACGCAGGCGTGGTCCTCGGGCGTTCCGAGCGCGGGCTTCTCCTGCGTGCATGCGACGACGCGCACACCCTCGCATCCCGCCCGCTTCACCGCGGCTTCGATCTCTGCCTGGATCGCACTCAGCGTCTCACCCGGGAGTGACCGACGATCGGCGACGAGCCAAGCCGCGTCGGGCACGATGTTCGGCGCCTGGCCCCCGCCGAAGCGTCCAACCGAGAGTGTGGCCGGCCCGAGCGCGGGGTGGTCGGTCGACTGGAGTTCCAGGCCGAGCTCAGCCAGCGCGACGGCGGCGCGCGCCAGCTCGACGATGGCGTTGCGGCGTCCGACCGGCGCCGACGCATGCCCCGCCTCTCCATGGGCCTCGAGACGAATGTGCACGACGCCCTTGTGCGCGTTGACGATCTCGAGCGACGTCGGCTCGGTCGCGAGCACCCAGTCGGGCCGCCGCCCTCCCAGATGATCCAACACGTCCTGCACCCCCTGGCTCGAGAGCTCCTCGTCGGCTTCGCCGACCACGATGACGTTGCGCGCCAGCCCCCCGCTCGGTAGCACGCGCTCGAGCGCTGCGATCAACGCCGCCATGCCACCCTTCGTGTCGCAGCTGCCCCGACCGTAGAGGCGCCCATCGACGACGTCGGGTGCGAAGGGATCGATCGCCATGTGATCGACGGGCACCGTATCGATGTGGGACGCCACGAGCACCGTGTCGGCGTCGGGGGCGTCGCAGCGCACCTCGGCGACCACGCTCTGCCGCGCCCCCTCGCCCACGCGCACCGCATCGATGGCGTGTGCGCGCAACACGTTCTCGAGGTGCTCGGCCAGTCGGGTCTCGCCGGCGATCGACGCGGGCACGTCGTCGCGACCCATCGGGTTCACCGACGGGATCGCGACGAAGTCGCGCAGGTACTGGGTCGCGCGAGAGAATTCGCTCATCGAGCCTCCGAGGCGCAGCTGACTCCGAGTCGCAGACGGCGCCGGATCAATTCTGCGGCACAACTGTTGCCAGTTTCAGATACGAAAACGTTTGCAAAACAGGAATGCCGTCTTTAGGGTGGTCGACGTCCCCGTTGCAAGTCATCGGGAATTCCTCGTGCCGACGACCACTTGACCGAATCTGGCAGGCCGATTGTCGCGCAAGGCCCCGAACGCGCCCTAGCCCGAGCTGGCCCCCCCTGGAGTTGTCCATGTCCGTAGCCAATGCGCCGTTCCATCCCGCGCCGGCCGAGCCGGCCCTCCGATCCTCCCCCACCGACGACCGGGGGCTGCCCGTCGCCGAGCAGGTGGATCGCATCGCTCATCGCATCAAGACCTGGCGAACCGCCGCGGGCATGAGCCTGCAGGTGCTCGCCAACCGGTCGGACGTGTCGCCGTCGACGATCCACAAGATCGAGAACGGGCAGACCGTGCCGACGATCGCGGTCCTGCTGAAGCTAGCGGAAGGCCTCGGCCGCCGTCCCACCGAGCTGCTCGAAGACGCCGACGGCGAGTCGGGTGCGGTCCACACGCCCGCGGGCACGGGCGCCGAGCTCGTGACGGGCAAGGGGATCCACATCGAGTGGCTGATCGGCGAGGCCCTCGCCCCCGAGATCGAGCTCTGGCGCATCACGCATCCCGAGGCGTTCACCTTCGGAGGCGAGCGCATCAAGCATCTTTCGGGCGACGTCGTGCTGATGGTCGAGACCGGCGAGCTCGAGGTGCGGGTCGCCAACGACGAGTTCACGCTGCGTCCCGGCGACACGATCCACTTCAAGGGCACGCAGCCCCATTGCTGGCGCAACACACATGACGGGCCGACGACCGCGCTGCTGCTCGGCAACGTGCAGGCGGGCGGGCGGAGTGGACTCGTCGCACGCATGCGCCGCCTGCGCTGCGCCGCCAAGCCCGTTGCGGGCGCATCGCAGAAGCCGAGCTGAGCGCCGGGCCGGCCACGCGAACCCACCCGGTCGCATGCTCCCCCGAGCACGATACGGTGGCCCGCGCCGGTCGACGGCAGCACCGCGCTGAACACAGAGGGCCCGGAGACGCTCGACGCGTCTTCGGGCCCGATGCGTTGGCTCCCCCAGTCAGGCGCTCGGGGCGGCGTTCGCCTCGATCACCTTCTGCGCAAGCTTCGCGCTCAGCTCGTCGTAGTGCGAGAAGTGAACGTGGAACATGCCCTTCCCGCCGGTGATGCTGGTCAGCACGCTCGCATACTCGAGAATCTCGCTCATCGGCACGCTGGCCGTGATCACGGCCTCGCGTCCGGCCGACTCGGTGCCCTGCACCGTGCCACGGCGTGAAGCGAGGTCTCCCATCACATCACCCACATGCTCGTCGGGCACCGTCACCTCGATGGTCATCACCGGCTCGAGCAGCACGGGCTTCGCCGCCTCGACCGCCGAGCGCAGGGCGAACGAGCCCGCGAGCTTGAACGCCATCTCGTTCGAGTCGACGCTGTGGTACTTGCCGTCGACACAGCGGGCCTTCACGTCGACGACCGGATAGCCGGCCAGCGGCCCGGCCTCGCACGCCTCGCGCACGCCCTTCTCGACGGCCGGGATCAGGTTTCTCGGGATCGCGCCGCCGACGACCTTGTCCTCGAACTCGATGCCGCCCCCCCGCGGCAGCGGCTCGAGATCGAGGAAGCAGACGCCGTACATCCCCGCGCCACCCGACTGCTTCTTGAGGTTGCCCTCCACGTGCTGGACCGAAGCCCTGATCGTCTCGCGATACGGCACCTTCGGCGTCCGCAGATCGACCGACACGCTGAAGAGTCGTTCGAGCTTGTGCACCGCTGTGCGGATGTGCAGCTCGCCGCGCCCCGAGAGCAGGAACTCGCCCGTCGTCGGCTCGCGCCCGATCGAGAGCGCCGGGTCTTCTTCGGCCAGCTTCGCGAGCGAAGCGAAGACCTTGTCCTCTTCCTTGCGGTCGTGGGCGGCAACGGCATAGCTGATGACGCCCTCGGGCATCTGCAGCTCGCGCAGGTGCACGCCCCCCTTCTCGCAGGTCAGCACGTCGCCGGTGTGCACATCCTTGAGCTTCGCCACCGCGACGACGTCGCCAGGCCCCGCCTCATCGACCTCTTCGTGGCGCTCGCCCATCGGCATCAGCAGCTTGCCCACGCGCATCCGGGCGTCACGCGTCGCATTCAGCACCGTCTGGTCGGGGCGCAGCGTGCCCGACACGACGCGCAGCACCGAGAGCGTGCCCGCGTAGCGGTCGAGGATCGTCTTGAACACCACCGCCGAGAACGGCGCCTCGGGATCGGCCTTCACGCTGACGGGCGCGTCCCCCGCGACGTCGCTCGCCGCCCACTCGCCGCGCTCGGTGGGCGAAGGCAACAGCACCTCGAGATCGCGCAGCATCACGTCGACCCCGAGCTCGCGCTCGGCCGAGCCGCACACGACGGGCAGGATCGCGTGCCGACGTACGCCCGCCGCGAGGCCGCGAATGATCTCGTCCCGGGTCAGCTCACCGTCTTCGAGGTACTTCTCGAGCAACGCGTCGTCGTGCTCGGCCACGGCTTCGACGAACGTCTCCCGCAGCTGCTGGGCCGCCTCGGAGACGCCGTCGGGCAGCTCACCTGCGGCCTCGGGCGCGCCGTGCCACGACAGGTCGATCAGATCGACCACGCCTTGGAACTCGTCCTCGCTGCCGACGGGCATGCTGAGCAGCACCGGGTTCGCATCGAGGTTCGAGAGCGATGCAACGGCGCCGTCGAAGTTCGCGCGGTCCCGGTCGAGCCCGTTGAGAAACGCGACGACCGGCACATCGTTCGACTCGGCCATGTGCAGCATGCGCGACGTGCCCGACTTCGCGCCCTCGACGGCGTCGATCACGAGCACGGCCCCGTCGACGGCCTGAAGTGCGACTTCGCCGTCGCCCTGAAAGTTCGGGTCGCCGGGCGTGTCGATCAGGGTGAAGTGGTAGTCGTCGACGTCGAAGGCGTAGAGATGGGAGGTGACGGTGTGGGTGTGGTGCCCGTCGTTCTCTTCGGGGAGGGAGTTCAACACGGAGGAGCCGTCTTCGACGCGGCCCAGCTCCAACGTGGCGCCCGCGACGTGCAGCAGCGATTCGCCGAGTGAGGTCTTGCCGTCTCCCGCGTGGCCGATCAGAGCGAAGCTGCGAGTTTGGCCGACTTGGACGTTGTGCATGTCCTCTTCCTCCCGGGCGCGGCCCGCGGCCGCGCGCTCTGTGTGTGCTTCGTGGTTCGTCCTCTGTGCACTCCTGCGTGGCGGGGGGTTCGCCTGCGAATTCGGCTTCGACTCTCGCGGCGGCTTCAGCCTTGGCTTCTGCTCTGCGTCAAGCTCTGCTCTGTTTCCGACTCGGCTCGGCCTCTGACTCTGCTCGGCTTCTGTTTCGGGATCGACGTCGATCTCGACGTCCCGGGTTCATCGACCTTACGGCCGCTCCCCGCCCCTGCGACAACGTGGCGCCTGCATCGAGGCTGCATTCGATCCGACGGCCCCGCGCCCCCATGATGGAGGGCAGGCCTGCGATGCGCGAGTGAAATCGATCGGAGACCGGCTCGGGCGTGCGCGTGCGGTATCGTGACCCCGAAGGGGCACGGCGTCGCGGCCGTGTCGCCGGGCCACCCCTCCATCCACCGTCATTGCGGACCGACATTGAGCGAAGCCCCGTCCCCGAGCCCGTCCGAGCCCAGCCGTGGCGTGATGGCGCGGGGTGCCTCGTGGATGATCGGCAGCGCCGCCGCTTTTGCGGTGATGAGCGCGCTGGTCAAGGCGATCGGGACCCGGCTACCCACCCAGGAGATCGTGCTCGCGCGCGCGGTCGTGAGCCTCGGCCTGAGCTACGCACTGCTGCGTCGGGCGGGTATCCCCCTGCTCGGCCAGCGACGCGGACTGCTTCTGCTGCGGGGCCTCTTCGGCTTTCTCGGCCTCTCGTGCGTCTTCGCTGCGGTCACGCGCATGCCGCTCGCCGAGGCGACGGTCTTGCAGTACACGCACCCGACGTTCACCGCGATCCTCGCCTGGGCCGCGCTGGGCGAACGCGCGAGTTCGCGCGTGCTCGTCGCCAGCGGCGTCAGCTTGATCGGCGTCCTGCTCGTCGCGCAGCCGGCCTGGCTGCAGAGCGCGCTGCAGCTCTCGAGCGCGCGGGCGACCGATCTCGCGCCCACCGCGGTCGCGCTCGGGCTGGCGGGGGCATTCTTCAGTGCGTGCGCCTACGTCACGGTGCGCCGTCTCAGCGCGACCGAGCACCCGCTCGTCATCGTGCTCTACTTCCCCCTCGTGACGGTCCCGGCGACGCTCCCGACCGTGTTTCGTGACCTCGTCTGGCCGACGCCGATCGAGTGGGCGGGCCTGCTCGGCGTTGGGGTCGCCGCCCAGCTCGGGCAGGTGTGGTTGACGCGCGGCCTCTCGCTGCTGCCGGCATCGCGCGGAACGGCGCTCTCCTATGTGCAGGTCGTGTTCGCCGCGACGATCGGCGTGCTCTTCTTCGCCGAGCCGATTCACGCCTGGACGGTGGCGGGGGCCGCACTCGTGATCGGCGGGACGCTCTTCGTCTCGCTGCGCCCGACCGCCTGACCGGGCGCATCCGATTCGTGATGGGTTCACTTCGCCTTCCCAGGCCGCACACGGAACCTTCTGCTTGCCCGCGTGCCCCATCGTCGTCAGACTCGGCGCGATCCGCCGTCTTCCCCTCTCGACGTCGTTCGACCGAGGACGCCATGCAATCCAGCCGTACCGGCTCAGACTCTCCCTTCGCGCGCGCCGCGTGGCGCCGGCTCGCGCTCGCGTGGGCGTCGGTCGCGATCCTGGCGACCGGCTGTGCCGCGATCCCCGGGCCACTCGGCACCGGCGAACGCACATGCATCCCCGACTTCCAGTACGCAGAGGGCTGGCTCGGGGGGGATGGCGTGTTCTCGATCCCGGTGCCAACGGGTCAGGACGATCACGAGACGATCTGGCTCTTCGGCGACACCTACGTCGGCGCGCCCGGCGCGCGTGACCGGGACGGCGCGGCGCTGATCCACAACAGCGTCGGGGTCTCGCGCTGCCGCAGCGACGACGCGTTCGAGATCGAGTACAGCTGGCGCGCCGACGATGCCGATCGGCCCGCGGCCGTCTTCACGACCGACCGCGCGCGTCACTTCGTGTGGCCCTTCGATGGCTTCTTCCTCGGCGAGCGGCTCTACGTGGTGCTCGTCGAGGTCCGGCCATCTTCGACGCGTGGCCCGCTCGGCCTGCCCTTTGTCGTGACGCGCACACTGCTCGCCCGCGTCGAGAACCCCGACGCGCCGCCGGCGTACTGGCGCGTCGAGCAGCGCGCCCTGACGAGCGATGGCCAGCCCGTGCTCTCGGGCGGCGTGTACGTCGAGCGAGGCTGGGTGCACATGATGGCGACGCCCAGCCCCGAGACGATCGAGCAGCCGAGGTTCCTCGTGCGCCTGCCCGTCGAGGGGATCGAAGACTGGTCCGACGACATCGCGACCCGCCTCGAGACGTTCACCCATCGAGGCGGTTGGGAGCCCGGACTCCACGCCGAAAACGCGCGCATCCTGCTCCCCGACAGCGCGTCCGAGATGACGATCGATCGCATCGGCGACACGGGGCTCTACTTCGTCGTCTACGGCTCACCCACGCAGACGTCGGGCAGCGGCACGGCTTCGGACACACCGCGGCTCGACGCCAACTCGATCTTCGTGCGCACCGCGACCTCGCTGACGGGCCCGTGGTCGAAGCGTCAGCGCCTCTATCTCATGCCCGAGGCGTTCGAACCGCCCCGCGATGCGCGACGCGGCCGGCGCTTCTGCTACGCGTCGAAGGCCCACGCTGCGCTCTCGCCAGAGGGCATCTTGCTGATGACGTACGTCTGCAATCTGGCCCCGGGCACGGACGGCGACATGTGGGCGACCCTCGACGTCATGAAGACGCGCATGGACCTCTACCGGCCCCGCGTCGTCGCGCATCCGTGGCCGCTCCACGGCGCATTCGAGCTGGATGGCGGTTCGCGCAGCGACGACTGAGCCCACCGAAAGGCCGGCGCGAGCCGATCGGTCCAGTGCGCGATCCCGTTCGCCCCTAGTTGTTGCCGACTGCGGCTTCGTCCTGGCGGGCCTTCATCATGGCCTGCATCGCCTTGCGGCGTTCTTCCATCATGCGCTGCTTCTGCTCTGCGCGCATCGCTTCGTACTCGGCGAGCTGCGGTTCGGTCAGGTGCTGCTCGATCTCTTTGGCGGCCGCTTCACCCTGCATGTTCATCTGCATCATGAACTTCATGATCGTGGTCTCGCCCGACTCGAGATCGGCCTTGCCCGACTCCATGCCCGCGACCAGCTCCTCGACGATCGGCTTCACCTCGGCGACCTGCGCATCCGACAGGTCGAGGCGCGTCTTCATCGGCTCGAGGATCTGATTGACCCCTTCTTCGCCCGTCGGGATCCGGTCGAGCTGCTCCTTCACCATCGGATTCATCTGCTGCGCCGTCGCCGCGAACGGCGCGATCGCGCCGAGCACGACGGCGAGCGCCGTCCCGAACAGGATGCCGCGGATGCTTCGCTGAGTTCGCTTGCTCATGTTCACCCCCTCCATGCGCGGCCGGCCGTCTTCGGCTCGGCGCCGCGATGATGCTCTGGCCGGCTCGGGCATGGCCGCTTCGACATCAACTTCTCGATCGGTTCCCTCGGACGTCCTGCGCCGAGTGCTCGAGCCCATCCCGAAGTGGGCTGACCGATCGCCGATTCGACCCCCGAGACGAGGCCTCGGTTCGGTGGCCCAGAGCGTAATGCGCTGGGCGGAGCGCTGGCAAGCAGCGACCGCGACGATGGTTCGGGTCGCGGTCGAGGTGTGACCCGCGCCACGGCGCCGCCGACCCCGGGCCAGGCCTACGGGCCTTCTTCGACCAGCCGCGCGTGGCGCAGCCCCGTCTCGAGGATCGCCACGCAGCCGATGGCTTCGAGTCGGTCGACCGCGTCCTGCGCGTCCGCGCGCTCGACGAGCACCTTGACGGCGCACCAGTCGCTGTCGTGGAGCGGCTGGATCGTCGGGGCCGAGAAGCCAGGCGTGATCTGGCATGCCTCGTCGATCCGGCTCGCAGGACAGTTGTATTCGAGCAGCGTGTAGCGACGTGCGGCGAGTACTCCATCGATGCGGCGCAGCAGGCGGTCGCGCCCGGCCTCGTCACGCGGCGACGCGTGCCCGATGAGCACGGCTTCGGCCTGGAGCACCTCATCGAGCTCGATCAGGTCGTTCTCGACCAGGCTCGACCCCGTCTCGACGATCTCGACGATCGCGTCGACGAGCCCGAGCAGCACCATGACTTCGACCGCCCCCTGGATCTCGAGGACATGCACGTCGCCGACGCCGCGCTGCTCGAAGTAGCGCCGCGCGAGCTGGACGAACTTGGCGCCGACGACCTTCCCGGCGAGCTCGGTGGAGCTCGTGAAGCCGGCGTCCTTGTGCACGGCCACCGACAGACGACATCGACCGAAGCCGAGTCGACGGTGCTCGACGACCTCGACCCCCTTCTCGTCGACCTGGTCGCTGCCGGTGATCCCGAGATCGACGACGCCCTCTGCGACGAGACCCGGTACGTCTGCCGTGTTCGTGAAGATGATGCGGGTGCCCGTGGCCTGACACGCCGTGGCGAGGCGTCGCCCACCGGTCCGAAACCGCATCCCCGCTTCCTGCAGGATCGCGATCGCATCCTCACGCAGCCTCCCCTTCGAGGGGATCGCAATGCGCAGCTCGTCTTCACCGAGCATCTTCGTCGTCCTTCTGCAGCGCACGCCCGCGCTTCTCTTCGAGGCCACCCGTGCCGAACCGCCCCTCGAGCACGGCGTAGACCTCTTCGGGCCGGACACCGGCGTGCGCCATCAGAGTCCATGTATGGAAGATCAGGTCGGCCACCTCGCGTGCGAGATGATCACGATCGCCCGAGGCCGCGGCCTCGATCGTCTCGGCCGCCTCTTCGCTCACCTTGGCGCCAATCGCGTCGACGCCGCCGTCGAGGAGACTCACGACATAGCTGTCTTGCGGGCGCTCGCGGGCACGCTCTTCGATCACGGCGTAGAGCCGTTCGAGAATATCGGCGGGGTTCATCAGGCAGCGCTCCGTCGAGGGCGGCGGAGTCTATCACTCGCTCGGTCGAGAATCCCGGCCGACCTCGGCGGGCTAGAGCGGTCCGCCGAAGCACGCCCGCGCGCGTTCGGCCAGCGCTCGGCTCGTCGCCGGCGCGAGCACGCCCCCGGCATCGTCGCGCCAGCGCCGCAGCACCTCGCACTTGTCGGCCGCGGCCAGCTCGGTCGACGCGTCGAGCTCGGCGAGCACCTCGCCCGATGTCACCTTGCCCGCCTTCATGCGCACGCCGCCGCCCGCGGCGGAGTCGAGCACGAGGAATCGCCCGGGCACCCGACCCGCCTCGTCCCACGGCTGCCAGAGCGGCAGGCGCCCTTCGCCGCCTCGACCGGGTGCGCCCGTCCAGGCGAACTCGGCCCAGTACGACATCATCGCGGCGCTGAGGTCGCGCCGGCCCGGGGCGTTCGCCTCGTCGAAGACGAGATGACCGAAGTGAGTGGGCTGATATCGAAACTCTCCGAAGACGAACGGCACCTCGAGGCCGTGGCCCGCGCCCAGCAGCTGGCGCAGGTCGGTGCCGATCGCTGAGGCGTGCTCGTCCCAGTCGAAGCGGTACACCCACACCGACGGCCCCTGCGCGGCATGCAGGACGCCTGCGGGCTCGTCGACGACGCGCGCCCGGCGCGCCGCGCTCGCGATGCGCGCGAGCTCTTCGTAGTGCGCGCGGTCGCGAACGCGGTAGAAGCGACCCATCACGTTCGAAACCAGCGCGGGGTCGTAAGCGAGCTCGAGCTTGGCGTCATCGCGGTTGCTACCAAGGATGATCGGCACGGCGTTGTAGCGCTCGGCGCTCGCGAAGCGCTCGAAGGGCGGCGCCTCGGGAATCACCAAGCCGTCCCGCACCAGCCGCGCGACGACCCCATCGGGGTGCCGGCGCTCGAGGCGCTCGGCCGCGGCGAGCACGTCGCGCACGGGGCGTCGACGCAGGTAGTCGGCGGTTTCGGCGGGCGACAAACCGCTCGCGAAGGCCCGCGCCTCCTCGTCGCTCGCGACGGTGCCCTCGGTGAGCAGCAGCTCGGCGACGAAGGCGTCCGGCCCCGACGGCGACACGGCGAGATCGCTCGAAGCGACGGTCTCGACGCTGCCGCCCTGCAGGATCGCGCGATGGAAGAGCCCGCGTGCGGCGGGGGCCAGCAGCATCGACATGACCTGGGTCGCGCCCGCGGCGTCACCGAAGAGCGTCACGTTGTTCGGGTCACCACCGAACTCTCGAATGTGGTCGCGCACCCACTCGAGGCCGAGGATCACGTCGAGCGTCGCGAAGTTGCCACTCGCCCCGAGCGCATGATCGGGATCGGCCAGTGCGGGGTGCGCAAAGAATCCGAGCACGCCCAACCGATGGCGCAACGACACCACCACGACACCCTCGCTCGCAGCGAGCGTCGAGCCATCGACGCGAGCGCCCGAAGCGTCGGTGAACGCGGCCGCGCCATTCACCCAGACCATGACGGGTCGCCCCTGTGAGGCGTCTCGCCCGCGCACCTGCACGTCTTCACCCGGCGCCCAGACGTCGAGCGTGAGACAACTCTCACTGCCGATCACCGCCGGACCGGCGCCGACCGCGTCACCGGGGAGATGAGAGGGTTGCGCACAGGCGGGACCCGGCTCGAAGGCGTCCAGGGTCTCGACCCAGGGCGCGGGCGGCTGCGGCGCTCGCCAGCGAAGCGCTCCGGTCGGCGCGTTCGCATACGGAATGCCGAGCCAGGCATGGACACCGCGGGCGTCGGTGGTTCCGACGACGGGCCCGGCCTCGGTGAGTCGCTCCGTGGCGACGTCGGCGATGTCGCGCTCGTCCTGCCGTTCGAGCGCCGCCACGGTGGGCCCCCGATCGGCGACGATCGTGGTCACCGCCGCGGCCGCAATCGCCGCGAGCAACGCCATCAGGAGAATCGAGCGGTTCGCCATCTCTGTACCGAACCCGCGGGAGGTCGAGTGGTGCGCGCGAACGAAGCGCGCCCATGGGGATCACGCTAACACGAACGACGTCTCGCGGTCAGTGTTTTCGCTCTGAAATCAGCACCTTCGGCGGGATCTCGATGGTCGACCTCGCATCTGCGCGGGCGTCGGGCGTGCTGCTAGGCTCGTCGCGCCTCCTCGGATCGGGACCCGATGCGCGAACTCATCTTTCGAATGCTCCCGTGGATCGTGCTGGTGGTGTGCCTCGCCTTCACCCACGACGCGTGGCGCGAGGCCCAGCGCGACGCCGAGCGCGCCCGCTGGAGCTACTTCGACGGAGTGCTGCGCGACACGACGGCGGCCCTCGAACACCGCCTCGATAGCTACCGCGACGCCCTGCTCGGCGGCGCCGGCCTCTTCAACGCGAGCGACGAGGTCACCCGCGATGAGTGGCGCGAGTTCCAGCAACGACTCGATCTGCCGCGTCGGCACCCGGGCGCGCAGGGCCTCGGCTATGCCGTGCGGGTACGCGCCGACGAACTGGCCGAGACCGAGAGCGCGCTCGGCGAAGGCGCAGGACTGCTCGTTCGCATCTACCCGCGGCTCCCGCTCGAGGAGCACTTCGTGATTCAGTACGCGAACCCGGTCTCGCCGAACGAGGGGCGGGTCGGCTTCGATGTGGCGTCGGTCGCCGAGCTACGCCGGGCGATGGAGCGCGCACGCGATACGGGTGAGACGACGCTCTCCGAACGCGTCGAGTTCGAAGTCGAACCGGGCGACGTCGAGCCGATCTTCGTGATGTTCACGCCCGTCTACGATGGAGGGCAGGTGCCGACCACGGTCGAAGATCGCCAAGCGCTGATCCACGGCTGGGTGTATGCCCCCTTCATCGCACAGCGATTCGTCGAGGGCCTGCTCGAAACGCTGGTGAAGGAGGATGACCCGCTCATCGATCTGAGCCTGTACTCGAGCGCCGAGCCCGATCCGGCCTTCCTGCTCTTCACCGACTCGGCCTCGGACGGCGTCGTCGAAAGCGAAGCGGGTCGCTACCGCGGCGCGGCCCGCATCGATCTCTACGGCGAGTCGTGGACGCTCGTCGTCGACGGCGACGACCCCCACGCATTCTACGACCGGCGCCGCGAGTCCTGGGCCGTGCTGGCGACGGGGGTCGTCACCAGCCTCCTGATCTTCGGCGCGGTGCGCTGGCTGAATCAGCGTCGCCAGCAGGCGGTCGCCCTCGCCGCAGGTCTGACCGACGACCTGGTCGAACGCGCCCTCGAGCTGCGGCGGTCGAACGCAGAGCTGGCCGTCGCCCGCGACCGCGCCGAGGCGGCCGCGACGACGCTGCTCGAGCAGCACGAGTCCCTCGCTCGCGCCGAGCGACTCGCCGCGCTCGGTGAGGTGGCAGCGGGGCTCGCCCACGAGCTGCGCAACCCGATCGCCGGCATGATGATGAGCCTCGAGAACCTGCTCCGCGAAACGGGCGACCCCGACACGAAGGAGCGCCTCGAGCTGATCGCGAAGGAGATGCAGCGGCTGACGCGACTGCTCAGCGCTTACCTCGCCCCCGCGCGCCACGAGCCCGAGCCCATCGGCGACGTCGACGTGACGCGCCTGGTCGACGAGCTGTGCGCACTCGTGCGATTCCGCGTGCCGGCAACGGTTCAGCTGGTCTACGAGCCCGACGCGGCGACTCACTGGCCCCTGCCCCGGGATCGGGTTCGTCAGGCGCTCCTCAATCTCGTCTTGAACGCGCAGCAGGCGATCGAGTCACAGGGGGCCGGCTCGGAGGGACGCATCGACGTGACGGTCGCCGTGCACGGCGATGACCTCGTGCTGGGCGTCGACGACGATGGCCCGGGGTTCCCCGACGAGACCCTCGAGGCCGGCGCGCAACCGTTCCAGACGTCGCGCCAGGGCGGCACGGGGCTGGGTCTCGCCATGGTGCGACGCGTGGTGCGCGATCTCGACGGCCGCCTCGAGCTCTCGAACCGGTCGCCGTCGGGCGCGCGCGTGCGGCTCGTGCTGCCGCGGACCGAGCCGAAGCCTTCGGCTCAGGCGGCTCGGGCGTGAGCGCGGGCCGCCGACCGATGAGGCGCATGCGGCAGGCCGACCGTTCGGGCCCCGCGAAACCGGGGCCTTGCCCGTGAGCGAGGCGCGTCCCCGCGATGCTGCGAGCCTGATCGCGCTTCATCATGGTCGCGATGGATGGCGCGTGCTCATGGGCCGGCGCTCGACCCGAATGAGCTTCATGCCCGAGGTGTGGGTCTTTCCGGGTGGGCGGGTCGACCGCGCCGATCAGGCGTCGCCTCTGCTCTCGCCGCTGCGACCCGCCGTCGAGCGGCAGCTCGGCGCGCGACACGCGCATCCGCACGCGCTCGGTGCGGCGGCGCTGCGCGAGACGTTCGAAGAGACGGGCGTCGCAATCGGTGAAGTCGAAGGCGAAACGATCGCGCCCGACCTCGCGCGCCTGGAATACGTCGGACGCGCCATCACCCCGACCGGTAACCCGATTCGCTATCACGCCCGCTTCTTCTGTCTCGAGTGGCGCGGCCGCCTGCCCTCGCCGCGCAGCAATGGCGAGCTCGAAGAGCTCGCTTGGCTCTCGATCGATGAGGCGCTCGCGCTGCCGACCATCGACGTCACCGACCTGATGCTCGAAGAGGCACTCGACCGCATGCGTGCGCGTCGTGGCTCGAGACGGCGCCCGCTCTTCGTGTCGTACCGGGGCATGCGCCCGCAGGTTCGTCGCGAGGGCTAGAGCGGCACGACCCGGCGGGCGCAGGTTCGTTGCGAGTGCGAGCGCGACACGACCCGGCCGGCGCAGCCTATCCGCCCGCGACCTCGCGCGCCCAGCCGTAGTCGGCTTTGCCATTCGGCGCGCGCTGCACGTGATCGACCAGGAAGACCTGCTTGGGCACTTTGTACGCCGAGAGGCGCTCGCGCACGAATCCGCGCAGCACCTCCTCGTCGGCAGCCGCACCCGGTGCAAGGGACGCGACGGCGGTCACGCGCTGACCGAACTTCTCGTCGTCGACCCCGACGACCAGGCAGTCGACCACGTCGGGGTGCTGCTTGACCGCCTCCTCGACTTCTTCAGGGAAGACCTTCTCGCCTGCCGTGTTGATGCACTGCGAGCCGCGACCCAGCAGCGTGATCGTGCCGTCCTCTTCGACGGTGGCCCAATCACCGGGGAACGAGTACCGCACACCATCGATCGTCTTGAACGTCGCGGCCGACTTCGTCGCATCCTTGTAGTAGCCGGTCGGTACGTTGCCGCCCGCCGCGACGAGACCTCGCTCACCGCTCCCTGGCTTCACCTCTTCACCGGCCTCGTTGAAGACCTTGGTGGTGGGCGACATCGCGAACTTCGCGGTCGAAGGTGGCATGCCCGGGCCCGAGACCTGATTGCCCATCGACCCCTCACTCGAGCCCATTGCATCGAAGAGCGTGAAACCGCCGCGGTCGAGCAGCCCCTGCTTCACCTCGGCGCTCCACATGACACCCGACGAGATGATGAGCCGAACCGAAGACGTGTCATACGTCTCGCCGCGCGTCTTCGCCTCATCGAGCGCGGTGATCATCGGCTTGGCAAAGGCATCCCCCACGATCACGAGCTGTGTGGCGCGACGTCGTTGGGCGACCTGCCAGAGTTCATGCGCATCGAACGATCGCCCCTCGAGGCACGCGACCTCGGCCCCGGCACAGTGAGGCATCATCGTGCCGATCCAGCCGCCGGTGCCGTGCATCATCGGACAGGCGGGCACGCTGACGCTGAGCTTGCCCTCGGCCTTGGCAGCCATGAGGGAAGGGACGAGGGTCTCGAGATCGTCGGGCGGGGCGAGCCCCATGACCGGTAGCGCCAACGTCAGAAACGAGCGCACCATGCCGCCCATGTCGTACATCACGCCCTTCGGCATGCCGGTCGTGCCGCCGGTGTAGAGCATGTAGACGTCTTCCTCGGAGCGCCGAATCGGCGCCGCCGGGTCGTGGGCGGCGATCACGTCTTCGTACCACTGCGCACCGGGCACGAGGGAATGCCCGCCGTCGTCGACCTGCAGCCAGAGCTTCGTCCCCCGGCTGCGCTCGATCACCTTCGCCACCCGGTCACCGAGGCTGCCGTGAAACACGAGCGCCTCGCTGTCAGAGTTCTCGAGCAGATAGAGCAGCTCGTCGTCGAGGTAGCGGTAGTTGATGTTGATCGGGACGCCGCGCCCCTTGAATGCGGCGAACTGCGCCTCGCAGTACTCGATGCCGTTGTAGAGGTAGAGACCGACCTTCGAGTCGGGCCCGAGGCCGGCGGCTTCGAAGGCGCCGGCCAGCCGCGCAGCGCGATCTTCCCAGTCACCCCACGTGCGGCAGGCGTCACCGATGGTGATCGCGGGGGCATCGGGCTGCGCTTCGGCGATGCCCTCCCAGACGTTCGCAAAGGTGGCTTCCACGGGCGCGCTCCTCTTCCGCCGAGGTCGGCGGCCGTTTGAGGCCCCGGCGCGCACGATGCAGTCGACGAATGAGCGGCCCGGGGTCGGCCCAGCGTATCAAGACTTTGCTGAGCGTGGAAGCCGATGCGCCGACGGGATGCCGGGCGCCTCTCCCCGCGAAGCGATCTCGACGCACGGGCCTGGCGACGTCAGTCGGACTGGATCAGCGTGGCGACGAGCCGCATCTCGACCGACTTGCGCACGACCGCGTCCCTCGCATCGATCACGCGCACTCGCCAGGCATCGCCCGGCGCGTTCGCCTCGCGCAGCAGGGCCGTCATGCGCTGCCACGCCGCGCGCACCGGCGCCGGGGTCGAGTCGGACAGCGACGGCGGCTCGGCGCGGGCGATCCCAGAGAGGGCGCGGGCGTCAGCAGCCGTGTGCGCATCGAGGGCGTCGCCGAGCAGACGAAAGAGCGACTCGATCGCGTCTTCACCCGGCAGGACGCAGGCGCCGTGGGGCGCGCCGAGGGTATCGAAGAGCCACCCCTCACCGGGCCCCATCGTCGATCGGTAGAACCACACCTGGTCGGGGTGCGGCAGGAACTTCCAGATGTCGTTCACGCTGCTGGCCTCGTCGCGATCGAGGAAGCGCGTCACGGGCAGGCCATAGCGGAGCTGATGCTTCGCCTGATCGAGTGTGCGTCGATCCATGAGCACCAGCGGGCGTGTGATCTGCTGAATCGGGATCCACAGATTCAGCAGGAACAGCGGCGACGTCTCGTTGCACGCATCGGGAGAGCGGTGCCGGAAGAGCTCGGGCGCGCCTCCGTTCATCATCTGCGCGAGCGGAGTGCCGAACACGTCCTGGTCGCCGTGGACCGCCGCCGCACCGCCGTGCCCGTTCGCGCCTTCGACCCCACCCGGGTTCACATCGAGGCCGTTCGGACCCGCGCGACGATGGATCAAGCCTTCATCGGCGACGTGCTCGATGCGCAGGCGCTTGCCATCGTTCAGCTCGAGATACGCACCGGTCAGGCTGTCGCGAATCGCCTGGGCCGATGACTCGGTCACGCGATCTTCGACGCGCAGCGATTCGATCGCGCGCTGCAGCGCCGCGATCGACGACAGATCGACCGTCTCGCAGCCGGCCGACTCGAGTCGCGGCTGGGCCGACTCGGCATGCGTGCAGTCGTTCAGAACGCAGAGCCGGTAGTCGTACGCCTCGTCGGCCGCGGTGTCCATCGGCAGCGTGCGCGCCCGCAGCAACCCGGGCCGCTCGGCGTCGGGCAACACGTGCTCGGGCCGCGCAAAGCCGAGGGGCGCGCGAAGCTGAGCCGCAGTGAGAGCCATGGCCAGAGGATACACACGCTCGAGCCGGGACCGATCGAGCGTCGTTCGCGAACCGAAACCGTCGCCGCGACGACGAAACCACCAGCGCCAGGCGACGACGGCAAACCTGCTAGCGTCGCGCCCCCGCCGGCGCGCGCCCCCGGCCGTACTCAGCTCATCGGAGAGATCCGTGCCCGTCCAGCCCGCGGATCCCCCGCTCGAATCGAATTCGTCCTCCGAGACCGAAGCGACTGCGGCGGGCGCGAAGCTCGGCACGTCGACGAAGATCTTCTACGGCGCGCCCGCCTTCGCCGGCGCGGCGATGGCGATCCCGATCGCCATCCACATGCCCAAGTTCTACAGCGACGTGATCCTCGCGCCGATCGGCTTGATCGCCCTCGCGATCGCGGCCGCGCGCTCGCTCGATGCACTCACCGATCCGTTGATGGGCTGGATCACCGACCGCACACACACGCGCTGGGGCCGCCGCAAGCCGTGGATCGCGGTCGGCGTACCGCTCACCGCGCTCTCGGTCGTCGCGCTCTTCACACCGCCCGAGTCGCTCGCAGGACCGGCTGCAGCGGGCTGGTTCGGCGCGAGCTTCGCGCTCTACTTTCTCTTCCACACCGTCTACCAGATCCCCCATGGCGCGCTGGGGGCGGAGATCTCGCTCGACTACCACGAGCGCTCGAGCCTCTTCGGCTGGCAGGCCTTCTTCATCGCCCTCGGCACGATCGGCGCCGCGGCCGCACCGGCCCTCGTGATCGACTGGATGGGCGAAGGCAGCGATCGGCGCGCGTTCTCGTGGATCGCGATCGTCGTCGCGGCGCTGCTCGTCGCTCTGTACGGGCTACTCGTGTGGAAGGTGCCCGAGCGACCCGAGTTCGCGAACCGCACGTCGAACCCACTCGTGCCGGGCGTGCGTCGGGCGCTGCGCAATCGACCGTTTCGCATTCTCTTCCTCGCCGGGCTCGCGAACGCGATTCCAGCCGCGATCCCGGCGATCCTGTTGCCCTACCTCGTCGAGTACGTGCTGCAGCCGGGCGACGCGCAGCTCTGGCTGACGATCCTGCTCGTCACCTACATGGCGACGGGGCTCGTCTGCATTCCCGCGTGGATGGCGCTGTCCCGGCGCATCGGCAAGCTCGGCGCATTCGTCTCGGCCGCAACGATCGGCATCTCGGGCAGCGTGCTCTTCTTCTTCATCGGCCCGGGCGACCTCACGTTCGCGGTGTTCCTCTTCTTTCTGACCGGCACCCAGAGCCAGGTGGGCAACGTGCTCATGCCGGCGATGGCAGCCGACACCATCGACTACGACGAGCTCCTGACCGGCAAACGACGCGAGGCCCAGTTCGGGTCGTTCTGGGCGATCGTGCCCAAGTTCGTCGCCATCCCCGGCAGCTCGATTCCCCTCGCGATCCTCGGCTGGGTCGGATACCAGCCGAACGTGGTGCAGACCGAAGAGGTGACCTTCACCATCCGGTTCCTCGTCGGTCTCTTCCCGGCACTCTTCTACGTCGTTGCCCTGTTGATCCTCACTCGATACCCGATCAGCGAGCGTGCCCACGAGGCGATTCGAAAGGGCATCGCGGCGCACGCCGATGGCCGGACGATCGACGACCCGCTCACCGGACGACCGCTCGCGCCCCCGAGCGCGCAGGGTGACGCCGAAGCCACCGGCTGGTTCCTCGATCACTTCTCGACCGGCGAGCTGCGGCGCTGGCTTGTCGGTGGGCCGAGCCGGCCGCTGCGCGACGTCTTGATCTGCGCGTCTGCATCGCTGGCCGTCGTCTGCGTCGCCGGCGCCGCGGCGATCGCGGGCGTGGTCGATGTGGCGACCGAACCGGGGCCCGGGATCGTCATCGCCGTCGTGGTGACGGGCTTCGCGTTCACCGTGCTCTGCTTTCACCTGCTTCGGCTTCGGCCCGCGCTCGCGCTGCGGTCAGGCCGACTCGACCGCGACGAAGTCGAGCGACATCTCGCGTCCCTCTCGCCGTCGACGCGACAAATCGCGTAACCTCATCGGGCCGATCAGGCTCCGATGGACGGGCGTTCGGTGCGGCACGGAGGAGTCGAGATGATCGAACCCGCAGGCAGGACGCGGCACGCCGCCCTGCGCTCGGGAGCGCTCTGGGCGGTGATCCTCTTCGCCCTGGGCCTCGGCTCGTCGAACGCCGCATCGGCGGGTGAAGCCGAAGCCGCCACCCACCCGCCGGTTTCGCTGCCCTCCCCCGATGCAACCGCGTCGCAACGCGATGCTTGGAATCGGCTGGTCCATGCCGGCATGGACGCCGACATGCGCGGCCGACACGACGAAGCCGATGCGGTGTGGGATCGGCTCGAAGCGATGGACCCGGCCGACGCCGAGCCCTGGCTGCGCCGGGTCGACACCCTCTACTGGCGGCACTGGTACGACGAGAGCCAGCAGCTGACCCAGGATGCCCTGCGTCGTGTGCTCGACCAGTCGCGGGCGCTGGCGGAGGCCGCGCTCGAGATCGACGAAGACGACCAGCGCGCCCGCTGGCTGCTCGGCGAGACGCTGATGCAACAAGCGCGGCTCGAAGCGATGAGCGGCAGCTACGTGAAGGCGGGCTCGACGGGCGAGCGCGGACGCAAGGAGCTCGAGCGGCTGCTCTCGGTCGACCCCGATCATGCCCAGGCCCGCTACCCGCTGGGCCTCTACTACTACTTCTCGAGCATGATGCCCGACTTCGTGCAGTCGCTCAGCTGGCTGTGGTTCGTGCCGAAGGGCGACCGCGACAAAGGGCTCTCCCTGCTCGAAGAAGTCCACCACGGCCCGAGCGTCTACTCGCCCTCGGCCACGATGGTGCTCGTCGCGATCAACAACTATCACGACCCCACCGACGTTCAGACCGCGCTCCGCCTCGCGGATCAGCTGCACACCGCCTACCCCGAGAACGCGATCCTGCACTTCGAGCTGCTCGAGGTGCTGCTGCACGCCGGGCGCTACGACCGGCTGACCGATGAGGCGCTCGCCCTCGAAGGGCGCCTCGGCGAATCGGACGGCGTGACCGGTCGCGCCATGCTCGCCCGCATCTGGCGGGCGCGCGCGGCGCTCGACCTCGGGAACGAAGAGCAGGCGCGCGAGATCGTCTTCGACATGCGCGACGACGACCCGCGGCTGCCCGCGTGGGGACGCACCTGGCTCTGGGTCGTGCGGGGCAACGTGCTCGACGTCGTGGGCGATCGAGCGGCTGCCGTCGCCGCCTACGAGCGGGTGCTCGCCTTTCCGCGCAACGACTTCTACAGCGAGCGCCCGGTCAAGATCGCGAGCGCCGGCCTCGAGGCACCCTACCAGCCGGGGGGCTCGCTCGACGGGCCGGCCCTGCGCAGCCGCGACTAGCACGCGGGCGCACCGACCGTGGTCCTCGCCGCGTCCGCGAAGTCGATATGCTTCCCCTTCATGGAGGAGCTTCGATGACCGCCGCCTACGACGTGATGGCGCCCTTCCACCCCTCGCTCGAAGAGCGCGACGCCGCGCTCGCTACCCTGCGCCGGGACGACGCAGTGCACTGGGATCCCGAGAACGAGTGGTGGTTGCTCACACGGCACGCCGACGTCCGCGAGGTGTCGAAGCGGCCCGACCTGTTCTCTTCCGAGCCCAAGGGGCCCTGGCACGTCTTCGAGTACCACTTCTCGATGCAGGCCATGGACGGCGCTCGGCACATTCGGCACCGCAACGTGGTCAGCCGCGCCTTCACACCGAGGCTGGTGCGACAGATGGAGGAGCGCGCCCTGCGCTACACCGACGAAGCGATCGATGCCGTGATCGACAAGCGGCAGGCCGAGTTCGTCGGGGACCTCGCCTCACCCGTACCGATGCGCATCATCGCCGACATGCTCGGCGTCGCCGACGGCGACCTCGACCAGTTCAGGCAGTGGAGCGACGCGCTCGTCCTCGCCGGGGGCGGGCACGCCGAGAACGACGCGGTCGCCGAGATGGCCACGATGATGGCCGACTTCATGGGCTACCTCTCCGAGCAGGTCGAGCGCCGTCGCAAGCGCCCCGAGGACGACGTGTTGAGCCGCATCATCGAAGCCGCCGACGCAGGGGTGATCGACGACGGTGAGACGATCCACCGACTCGAAGGCGACGAGGTGCGCGACTTTGCCTTGTTCCTGCTCGTCGCCGGCAACGAGACGACCCGCAACGCGATCAGCCAGGGGATGTCGACGCTGTTTCAAGAGCCGGACGAACGCGCGCGGCTCGTCGCCGACCCCACGCTCTGGCCCACGGCCACCGAGGAGATCCTGCGCTGGACGTCGCCCGTGCGAGCGATGCGACGGGTCGCCCTGCGCGACACGACCCTCGGCGATCAACCGATTCGAGCAGGTGAATCGGTCGTCATGGTCTACGCAGCCGCGAACCGCGATCCCGACGTGTTCGACGATCCCCACGCCTTCCGAGTCGACCGCACGGCTGGCGAGCACCTGGCCTTCGGCTTCGGCCCGCACCACTGCCTCGGCGCGAACCTCGCGCGGATGGAGATCCGCACGGTGCTCGCGCGCATCCTCGAGCGCCTACCGGGGATCCATCTGGCCGATGGCGCCGAAGCCGTGCCCACGCCATCGGCCCTGATCGACGGGCTCGACGCCTTGCCGGTGCAGTGGTGACGCGGGGCGACGGCAGGCCACGGGCCGTGGTTCTCAGGCGGCGGTGAAGAACGGCGCCTGCACCCGTCGCTCGTCGCCGGCGAAGTGCAGGTCGCCCCAACGCACCACGAGCGGCATCCCCATTTCGAGCGCATCGAACGGCACGTCGACGATGGTCGTCACGAAGCGGACGGCCGGGTCTTCCTCGATCTCGACGAGCCCCGTTACGTACGGCGCGCGGTCGCGAAAGGGCTTGTAGAGCGCCCGCTCGACGACGGTCCACGAGAAGAGCGACCCGCGCCCGGAGACTGGCGTCCACTGCGGCGCGGGCGTGTCGCAGCGCGGACACTCGTCGGCCGGATACCAGACGAGGCGTCCACAGCCGGTACAACCCGGAAACACGAGCTCATGCCGAGCCGCCGCGGCCCAGAACGGCGCGATCACGTGCCAATCGAGGTCAGGCAACGGTACGGCGCTCACGCGTCGACCCCCAGCACCAGGGTACTTGCCATCGCCCCGGTGTAGCCGCCGTACACACCGAGCCGTGCACCGGGCACCTGGTTGTGGGCCTCGCCGCGCAGCTGCCGCACCACCTCGACGACGTGGGCGATGCCGAGCACGTAGGCGTGGCTGAGCAAGCCGCCGTGGGTGTTGTACGGCAGTCGGCCGGCGTCGAAGTCGAGGGCGCCACTCGCGGCGAACGCACCGCCCTCGCCCTTCTCACAGAAGCCCATGTCCTCGATCTGCATGAGCGCGACGATCGTGAAGGGGTCGTACAGCGTGAGCACGTCGACGTCACTGGGCTCGATGCCGGCCATCTCGAAGGCCGCCGGGGCCGAGAAGACCTGCGGCGTCGCCGTGAAGTCGCCCTGCTGGCTCCAGTAGAGCCCGGCGCCCGAGTGGCCCTCACCCATGCCGAGCACACGACAGGGTTTCTGCCGCAGATCGCGCGCGCGCTCGGGGCTCGTCATCACGAACGCCGCGCCGCCATCGCTCACGAGGCAGCAGTCCTCCGTGCGCAGCGGATCGACGAGCATCGGTCGGCCGAGGTAGTCGTCGAGGGTGAGCGACTTGTCGTGCATCACCGCGCCCGGGTGGCCGTTCGCGTGGCGGCGCGCGCTCACGGCGATGGCGCCCAGGTGTTCGGGCTTCGTGCCGTATTCGAACATGTGTCGGCGCGCGATCGTCGCGAAGTAGACCGGCTGGGGGAACCAACCGTAGGGCAGCTCGAAGCTGGCCTTGAAACGCTCTGCCGCGTGAAAGGTGCCGGGCCCCTCGCCCTGTCCGCTGCTCTTGTTGCTGGCCCACGACACCGAGAACACGTTGACGATGACGCTCGCCTTGCCCGCTGCGATGGCCCGCGCCGCCTGCTCGGGTGCCGTCGCCGCCCACGTCATGGCGCCGCCGTTCTTCGAGACCCACAGATCGTGACGCGTGCCGAAGTGTGCGTGGTAGGCCTCGGCATCGAACTGACCGCCGACGCCCGCCGAGAACATGAGGCCATCGACCTCATCGGGCCGCAAGCCGGCGTCGTCGAGGGCCCGCTCGACCGCCTGCGCGGCAATCGCGTGCGAGCTGCGCCCCGACGCCTTCGTCTGATCGGCCTCTCCGACACCGACGATCGCGACGCGACCATCGATCGGCTCGATCTCTCGGGCGAAGCCCCAGTCGGGGGTCATGCTCGCTTCCTCACGCGTTCGGCGTGCAGCGCGCGCTCGAAGTGGCGCATCGCTAAGCGCCCGACCATATCGCTTCGACCGAGTGCAGGCGACGGCGCAGCGCACCCGCTTCGGTGCGCTATGACCGGACCACGAGGACGGCGCCGATCGCCACCATCGCAGCGCCCGCCAGCTTCTGGGCGCTGATCGGGTCGACGGGCGACGCCAGCCAGCCGTAGTGCGAGATCACGAGTCGCACGGCGGTCTGCGCGAAGACCGTGATCACGAAGACGTTGACGGCGCCGAGTCGGGGCATCAAGAAGGTGCCCGCCGCGACGACGATGACGCTGATCAACCCGGGCACGACGTAGAGCCAGGTCGGGACGCCCGCGAGTTCGCGCAGACTCTGTCGTTCACTCGTGAGCAAGGTGAAGCTCGCGATCAGCAGGAACGCGACGCCGTAGAAAGTGAACGTCGCGACGGCCGTCGACTGGATCCGCGCACCCAGCGCACCGTTGATCGGCACGTGGATCGCGCCGAGCGCGCCGGTCAGGATTGCGAGCAGGACGTACAGGGCTGCGCCAGGGGGCATGCCACCTCCGTGCGCCGGAACGCCGCGATGCGATGCGCCGGCGAGTTCGATCGGGACGGGCTCGACCGGGGTGCGGGCGAGCGCGCCCGACCATATCGTCTCGCCCTGGGCAGCGCCTCGCCGCGAACATCGCTGCACGGCGGCCGTACTCGAAGGGAGCACCATGAGTCCGCTCGAGATCGCGATGGCGTTCCTGCTCGGCCTCACCGTGCTGAGCGGGGTGGCTGCGTTGGTGTTGCCCGGCGATCCACTGAGGATGACGCGCGTGCTGCTCGCCATCGCGAGCGCCCTCGTCTTTCAGGCGCATGTGCTGCTCGAAGGTGCGCAGCCGAGCCACTGGCCGCTCTATGCGGCGGGCTTCGTCGTTCTGGTCGCCGTCGGTGGACACTGGTTCTTCACGCAGACACGCGGGGCGCATGGCCCCTCCGACCCGTCCGACTGAAGGCGCGGTTCGCGTGCGCGGGCCGCCCCTCACGCCGATCTCCAGACGTTGCGCTGCGGTTGCCTGCCACCGATGGTGGCCCCGCCGGCGGTGTCCGGTCTCAGGCAGAGGCTGTATCTTCCCCGCCCACTCGAGCCCCACCCCACACCGAGGCCCCCACATGCGCACCCGCGAAGAGCTCAACGATTTCATTGCCGCCCAGCGAAGGAGCGGCGACACCGACGGTCTGCCGCTCGCCGGCAAGCGTGTGCTCGACATGTCCACGGTGGTGGCGGCGCCGTACACGGCCGCGATGCTCGGCGACGCCGGCGCCGACGTGATCAAGATCGAAAACCCGAAGCTGCCCGATGCGCTGCGCGGCTGGAGCACCCTGACCGACCTCGGGATCGAGCCGTACCACGCGGTCATCGGCCGTAACAAGTTCCCGGTCACGCTCAACCTCAAGGAAGAAGAAGGCAAGACGATCTTCCGCGAGCTGATCAAGCAGTCGGACGTGCTGATCGAGAACATGCGCCTCGGCGCGATGGATCGACTCGGCTTCTCGCACGAATCGCTGATCGAGTTGAACCCCGGACTCATCATCGGCAAGGTGTCGGGCTACGGCATGACGGGCCCGAAGGCCGACCAGCCGGGCTTCGGCACCCTGGCCGAGGCCTACAGCGGCTTCTCCTACCTGAACGGCAGCGCCGACCGCGGCCCGCTCAGCCCGCCCCATGCCCTGGCCGATCTGACCGCCGGCATCCACCTCGCCTACGCCGTCAGCCTCGCCATGATGGGGCAGGAGCGCGGGGTGAAGGGCGGCCAGGTGATCGACATCTCGCTCTACGAGCCGCTCTTC
This sequence comes from Myxococcota bacterium, assembly GCA_965250285.1. Lineage (GTDB taxonomy): Bacteria > Myxococcota_A > UBA9160 > UBA9160 > UBA4427 > CAYYSY01. Next base: position 1,071,046 of record OZ252299.1, on the reverse strand, counting down.
GGCTACTTCGGCGGTGAGTTCGTCGGGTACAAGCTGACCGGCATCAACCCCGAGCCGATCGGCAACGAACTGCGCTCGGCCGCCCCGCGCAGCGTGTACCGCACGAAGGACGGCAAGTGGATCGCACTGTCGTGCTCGGCCCAGAAGCCCTGGGAGAACCTCGCCAAGGTGATGGGGCGCGAAGAGCTGATCCAGGATCCTCGCTTCATCACCAACGTCGAGCGGATCATCCCCGAGCATCGACAGATGCTGAACGAGATCATCCAGGAGTGGCACTCGACTCGCACCGAAGAAGAGGTGCTCAAGGTCTGTCGAAAGGAAGGCATTACCGCTGGCCCCATCCTGACGATGGAGGACATCGACCAGGACGCGCACTACCACGAGCGCGGCTCGTTCATCGTGATGGAAGATCCGGCCACCGGCATCGAGCTGACGATGCCGAACCTGCCCTTCCGCCTCGGCGCCCAGCCGACGAAGTTCCGATTCCCCGGACTGCCGCAGGGCTCGGCCAACGACGTCGTGTACGGCGAGCTCCTCGGTTACGAGCAGGGCAAGATCGACGGTCTGCGCGAGAGCGGCGCGATCTAGCCGAGCGTTCCTGGCAGGTCGACCTCAGAGCAACGAGGCCAATCCGTCCGGCGAGCGCACGACGATGCGCCCGTAGGCGATCTCGATCCAGCCCTCGCGCTCGAAGCGCTTCAGGTGTCGGCCGACGGCCTCACGCGTCGCCCCCACCATGGAGGCCAGCCCCTCTTGCGGCAGGTGCAGATCGATCGCGACGCCCCCTTCGGCCTCCGCCTCGCCGTGATCCCCGGCGAGCTCGAGGAGTCGCTTCGCCAGGCGTGTCGGGAGGTCGAGCAACACCGCGTCTTCGAGCACGGTGAACAGCATCCTGACCCGGTGGCTGGTCAGCTCGGCGAAGGGCGCCCAGAACTCGGGGCGCTCGCGCAGCAGCTGGTGGAACTCGTTCGTCGGCAAGAGCCACAGCTCGGTCTCGCCGATCGCGACGTTGTCGTGGGTGCGCGGTAGGCCGTCGAAGAGCGAGAGCTCGCCGAACCACTCGCCGGGGGCGAGGACCGTCAGCACGAAGTCGCGGCCGTCGGCGCCCATCCCGAGCACCTGCACCCGCCCACTGCGCACGCCGTACAGGCCGTGGGCCTCGTCGCCGCGCCGGAAGATCACGGCGCCGTCCTCGAAGCGGCGCGTCTGGGCACGGGCCTCGAGCTCGGCCGTCAGCTCGGGCGGCAGCGTGCGCAGAAAATCCTTGTGAATCAGCAGGTTCCCGGACATCTCAAGACCTTCGTCGAGAAATCGCTCGACTGCGATCGCGATCGCAGTGTGCCCGATCGTCGCCCCCTAGTCTGCCCCTGGTCGCGGGCGCCGTTCTGCACCCGCCCCGCCGAGGAGACCGCCATGACCGCCGCCACCGAACTCTCGCCCCACCTCGACTGCAGCCCCGAAGAGTGGGCCGCCCGCGTCGACCTCGCCGCTGCGTACCGGCTGGTCGCGCTGCATGGCTGGGACGACCTGATCTTCACCCACCTGTCGGTGCGCGTGCCCGGCAGCGACCACTTCCTCATCAATCCCTACGGCCTGCTCTTCGAGGAGATCACGGCGTCGAGCCTCGTGAAAGTCGATGTCGAAGGGAACAAGGTCGAGGAGTCGCCGCATCCCGTGAACCCCGCCGGCTTCACGATCCACAGCGCGGTGCACATGAGTCGCGCTGATGCGCACTGCGTGGTGCATCTGCACACGGTGCAGGGGCAGGCGGTCTCGGCCCAGCGCGACGGCCTGCTGCCGATCACTCAGACCGCCCTGCAGATTCACCATGACGTCGCGTATCACGACTTCGAGGGCATCGCCGAAGACCTCGACGAGCGCGAGCGCATCGTGCGCGACCTCGGCGACAAGAGCGCACTGATCCTGCGCAACCACGGCACGCTCACCGTCGGCGAAACGGTCTGCGATGCCTGGCTGCGGATGTACATGCTCGAACGCGCCTGCGAGGCGCAGGTCGCGGCCCAGGCGGGCGGTGCCCTGATCGAAGCCGCACCCGAGGCCGCCGAGAAGACGGCGGCGATCGTGAAGGTCGGTTTGCCGATCGTGGGTCGCGGGCTGGCCTGGCCGGCGCTGCTGCGGCGACTCGACCGCGTCGATCCGAGCTATCGCGACTGAGATCGGCGGCCCGCGTCAGCCGCGCCGACGCAGCGCCTCGACGATCTCGTCGTTCTCGGGATAGCGTCCCTCGGCGTGCTTCGAGAACACGAGCTCGTCGTCGACGAAGACGTCGAACACGCCGCCGCCCCCTTCGACGAGCATCACGTCGGCCTCGAGCTCACGGACGAGTGCGGCCTCCAGACTGGAGGCCCGGGGCAGGTAGTTTCAACGGACGCAGTAGGTGATCGAGACGTTCATCACGGTTTGCTCCCATCGGTGGCGCGGCCGAAGTTCGGCGCAGGGCGCGTCGGCCTGGGATCGAGTCTATCGCGCAACGGGTCGCGCGACCCGTTCGCCTACTGCGCCGCCTCGAAGAGATCGGGGTCGGCGGTCTCCGACAGCTCGAGATCCTCGTAGCGCTCGAGCGCACGTTGGAGCTCCCAGATGCCGTGGGCGAGCAGCGCGGGCCGACCCTCGCGGTCCTCGAACACGCGGATCCGCTCGCTGTAGCGGAAGATCTCGGCATCGAACTCGCCCTGGGGCCAGCGCGCGAGCGTGAACGGCAGGGGCGAGAGCTTGAGATCGACGCGGTACTCGTCCTTCAGGCGGTGCTTCATCACGTCGAACTGCAGCGGGCCCATCGCGCCGAGCACCAGCGTCGCCGAGCCGCCTCCTGGCTCGCGGAAGAGCTGCACCGCGCCCTCCTGCACCAGCTGGTCGAGGCCCTTCTCGAGCGCCTTGCGGTTCTCGACGCCGGCGACCTCGACCCGCATGAAGCTCTCGGGCGAGAAGCTCGGGATGCCTGCATACGAGAAGTCGCCTTCATCGCTCAGCGTGTCGCCAATGCGGAACACGCCGGGATCGAAGAGCCCGACCACATCGCCGGCGTAGGCCTCGTCGACCTCCTCGCGATCCTGGCCCTGGATCAGCGTCGAGTTCGTCAATCGAAACGGCTTGCCCGTCCGCACATGGGTGGTTTGACGCCCCTTGACGAAGCGCCCCGAGCAAACGCGGAAGAACGCGACCCGGTCGCGGTGGTCCTTGTCCATGTTCGCCTGGATCTTGAACACGAAGCCCGAGAAGGGGCGCTTCTCGGGATCGATCGGGCCCACGTCGCTGGTGCGAGGCGCGGGCGGCGGCGCGAGTTCGAGGAAGTGATGCAGGAAGGGCTCGACGCCGTAGTTCGTGAGCGCGCTGCCGAAGAACATCGGGGTCTGCTCGCCCCGCGCGATGGCGTCGCGATCGAACTCGGCGCCCGCGCCCTCGAGCAGCTCGAGCTCGCCCGACACCTCGTCGGCGAGGTCGCCCATGGCCGCCTGCACTGCATCGCTTCCGGCGTCGCCCTCGACCTCCTCGACGTCGACGCGGTTCGTGCCGTGCTCACCTCCCGAAAAGAAGATGGCCTTCTGATGGATGCGGTCGTAGACGCCCTTGAAGCCAGCACCGGCACCGATGGGCCAGTTCACCGGCACGGCATCGATGCCGAGGATCTCCTCGATCTCGCTCATCAGGTCGAGGCCGTCGCGCCCCATGCGGTCCATCTTGTTGACGAACGTGATGATCGGGATCTTCCGCAGCCGGCACACCTGGAAGAGCTTGCGGGTCTGGTCCTCGACGCCCTTGGCCGCGTCCATCAGCATGACGGCGCAGTCGGCGGCCATCAGCGTGCGGTACGTGTCCTCACTGAAGTCTTTGTGGCCGGGGGTATCGAGAATATTCACCCGGAAGTCGTCGTAGTCGAAGCTCATCACCGAGCTCGAGACCGAGATGCCGCGCTGGCGTTCGAGCTCGAGCCAGTCGCTGCTCGCGTGCTTGGCCCCGCGGCGCCCCCGCACGGCCCCCGCCTCGCGCAGCGCTCCGCCGTAGAGCAGCAGCTTCTCGGTCATCGTCGTCTTGCCCGCGTCGGGGTGCGAGATGATCGCGAAGGTGCGGCGCCGGGCGACCTCTCGAGCGAGCTCACGTCGGGCGCCTTCGTTCTCGTCTGCCGGTTCGGGTCCTGCGCTGGCCACCGGGCCTCTCCTGGGTGCGGGGTGCCGGGGGTGTACCGCAGCGCATGCGGGGCGGTCCACTCCCGCGGCGATTCGATGACGCGAACGCGCCGGAGCGGCAGCTCGGGTGCAGTTCGAGGCACGCCCCGCGCGCGGGCATCACCCCGGGTCGGCTCCCGGGCACCCACCTCGGGGCCTCTTCGGGCCCGAGTCTGATATGCTCCGCCGCCGCCGGGACCGCCGAGCGGGCGGCCCCCGAGCCCATATGCACCGCGATCGGCCCATTGCTCCGCCGATCGCAAGGAGTCCCCGGGATGGCGAATCGCGTCGACGAGATCTTGAGCTGGTACGGATCGGACAACCCCGGCGTACTGAAGAACCTGCGCTGGATGATGGAGACCGGCACCCTCGCCGGCACCGGCAAGATGGTGATCCTGCCCGTCGATCAGGGCTTCGAGCACGGGCCGGCGCGCACCTTCGCAAAAAACGCCCCCGGCTACGACCCGCTCTACCACTATCAGCTCGCCATCGACGCCGGCTGCAACGCCTACGCCGCGCCCCTCGGCTTCATCGAGGCCGGCGCGCGACAGTTCGCGGGCCGCATCCCGACGATCCTCAAGCTGAACAACAGCGACTCGCTCTACTCGAGCAGCGACCCCTGCCCGGCCATTACGGGCTCGGTCGACGAAGCGCTGCGCCTCGGCTGCGCAGCGATCGGCTACACGATCTATCCGGGCTCGTCCCATCGCAACGAGATGTACGGCGAGCTGCGCGCGATCACCGAAGAAGCCAAGGCGGCCGGCCTCGTTGTCGTCGTCTGGTCGTACCCGCGTGGCTCGGGCCTCAGCAAGGACGGCGAGACCGGCATCGACGTGGCCGCCTACGCCGCCCAGATCGCGGCCCAGCTCGGCGCGCACATCATCAAGGTGAAGCCGCCGACCGAGTTCATCGAGCAGGACGCAGCGCGCAAGGTCTACGAGAGCGAAGGCATCAAGATCGACACTCTGGCCGATCGCGTGTCGCACGTGATCCAGTCGGCCTTCGATGGTCGCCGCATCGTCATCTTCTCGGGCGGCGCCGCGAAGGGTGACGACGACGTGCTCGACGAGATCAAGGGCATCGCGTCGGGGGGCGGGTTCGGCAGCATCATGGGCCGCAACTCGTTCCAGCGCTCGAAGAGCGACGGCATCAAGCTGCTGCAGAGCGTGATGGAGATCTACAAGGACGCCTGAGCGCAACGCATCGGTCGGGCAGCGTCACGAAGCGCGTCGAAGGCCACGGCCATCGGCGCGCTTCGCGTTCGGGCCTCGGTCAGCCGAGCAGCGTCGGATCCCGCGACAGATCCTTCGTCATGTTCTTCTGGTGGGCTTCGAGCGTTCCGCCCCCGATTTCGAGCAGCTTGGCGTCGCGCCACAGTCGCTCGACGACGTACTCGCCCATGTAGCCGTTGCCTCCGAGCACCTGGATCGCCGAGTCGGCCACCTGTTTGGCCACCTGACTCGCGAAGAGCTTGGTCGCATCGGCTTCGACGCGCTGCCCGGCTGCCGTGAACGAGTGACGCCGCGCCACGTCGTAGACGAGCGCGCGCGCTGCCGCCGTCGCCGCGTAGCTCTCGGCAATGTGCCGCTGAATCTGACCGAAATCGGCGATCGGGCGCCCGAACGACTTTCGCTCCGTCGCGTACTCGACCATCACGCGAAGGCACCGCAGGGCGATCCCGGTCGCCTGGGCGGCGAGCGTCAATCGTTCGATCTCGAGGTTGCGCATCATGTGATGGACGCCCTGCCCCACTTCCCCCATGACGTTCGCGGCCGGCACCTTCACATCATCGAAGACGAGCTCGGCGGTGAACGACGACCGCATGCCGAGCTTGTCGGTCCACTTCTGCCCGAGACGAAACCCCTCGAAGTCGTCCTCGACGAGGAACGACGTGATCTCGCGCTCCCCGGTCGTGGCATAGACGATGAATGCATTGCCGAGCGTCTGTTCGTCGATCGCGCCGTTCGTGATGTACGTCTTCGTACCAGTGACGACGAAATCCTTGCCGTCGGGCACGGCCTTCGTCGACATGCCGAGTACGTCGGTGCCGGCCCCCGGCTCCGTCATGCACATGCCGCCGATGTGCTCGCCGCTGACCATCTTCGGCAAGTACCGCTGGCACTGCTCCTCACTCGCGTTGACCGAGAGGTTGTGGGCGAAGAGGATCGAGTGGGCGAGCACGGCGAGCGCGAAGCCGGGATCGCTCGTCGAGAGCGACTCCATCAGCTGCACGACGGCGACCGCGTCCATGCCCGCGCCGTCGTACTTCTCCGGAATCGTGATGCCGAGCAGCCCCAGCTCCCCTGCTTTGCGAAAGAGGTCGACGTTGAAGCGCTCTTCGCGGTTGAACTGGATCGCCTGGGGCTCGACCTCACGCTCGACGAACTCGGTGAGCGTCTGCGCGAGCAGCTCGTGCTCAGGGGTCGGCGCATACAGGTCGAAGGATCGCCAGATCTCGGACATTGCTCTTCTCCGCTCGAGTCGAACGCAGAAGCTAGCTCGGATCAGGCGGCGAGGATCGACTCGGCGATGAAGCCGTTGATCGTCTCGCGCAGCGACGCGTCGACGCCGCTGAAGACGACGCCCAGATCGGGCATCAGCTGGTAGGCGGCCTCGGCGCGCATCTGGACAGAGCCGACGCCGGGGAGCGCGAAGTCCATCTCGAACGTCGACCCGAGCGGCAACCGATCCTCGCATCGAAGCAACGCGCCGTTCTCGGAGATCGAGCGCATCTCGGCCTCGAAGTGTCGGTCCCCACGACGACAGTCGACCTCGATCCGCACCGGAATGCGCGGGGTCGAGCGCGGCGTCAGCTCGAATACACGTTGGAGAATGCAGTACAGATCGTGGAGACCCGCCGGCCGGCGCACCGCCGCCACCACGCGAGGATCGTCCGAGTCGATGCCCTGGCGACCGCTCAGCACGATCACCGGGCGCTCGGCTTCGCCTTCGGGGTTCGGCACCTCGTCGAGCTGCCGTTCGTCGGCGACGTAGAGATGCGGTGCGCCCGGGGGCAGCTCGCCCCTGCGATCCTCGAGCTCGTCTGGCCGCAGGATCAGGTAGCCGAGCCGGGCCAGGATCGACTCGGTCTTGTCGATGAAGCACTCGGGCCGGGCATAGGCGACCAGCACACGAACGGGTCCGGTTCGTAGGCTCATGCCCCCAATGATCGGCTCGCCCGTCGGCCCGATTGAGACGCGATTGACCTTCCTGTGTGTCACCTCGCGCGACACGCACGCAATCCGCCGGCAGAAGCGTCCACTGCCGCTAGACTCGTCGATGTGCATGCGAACCCCACGTTGGCCTCGTGGCTCGTCGCTCAACGTCAGCCCATCGAGCAGGCGATGCGTGACGCGATGGGCCCGGCTGCGCCGCGACCTTCGGGCGGCGAGGCCGAGACGCTGCGGCGCTTTCGCAGCTTCACCGGCGTCGCCCTGCACCGCGGCGAGCTCCGGGCCCCGGCCCTCGACGGCCTCCAGATCAACGAACGACGCATGGCCGCCCTGCTCGACGCCTGGCTCGAAGCCGCCTGCGTGCTCGCGATGCCGGATGGCGATGAGGTGCGGCGCGCGCTCGCGCCGCTGGTCGAGCAGTTCAGGCAGGCGCTGCGTCAGAGCAGCGGTGGGCGCAGCGCGCGCGGGAAGCCGCGTGCGGCACGGCGGGCGGTCGTCGCCGCGATCGACCGAGTCGCCGACGCGTTCCTGGCCATCGACACCGTGAGCGGTGAGATCGCCGACGCCAACCCCGCCGCCGGCGCGCTCTTCGGGACCGCCCGCGACACCCTGCTCGGCGTCGACTTCGACGCCTTCGTGCCGGAGGACGCCCGTTCGGACTGGCGCGCGCGTCTCGACGCCATGGCGGAAGGCGGCGACCACGATCGTTTCTCGGCGCCTCTGCGGGACGTCAGCGGCGCGCCCCTCCGCGTCGAGGCCAGCGTGACGGCCTATCCCAGCCGCGGCCGGACACTCGCGCTGGTGCTGTGCCACGCCCTCGCGTCGACGCAGCCCGGCGCGGCCGTCGGACGCCGTGCGCAGGCCCCATCCGATGCGCCGCCGGCCGCGTCGATGCCGACGGCCGAGCCCTCGAGCGCCCCGGCGGCGCACGAGCCCGAGCCGGGCGGGGGCTTCGCACGCCTCGCCGACGGCAAGGCGATCCCGCGGCGCAGCGCGAGTCAGCTCAGGCGGCGCCCTTCAGGTGGATCGCAAAAAACGCTTCGAGACGGCGCCAGGCCTCCGCAGCCGCCTCCGGCCGGAACGCCTCCGCCCGGGTCTCGTTCATGAACGCATGGCCGGCGTCGGCGTAGCGCACGATCTCGACCGGATACGCTCCCGATGGCAGGGCCGAGGCGAGCGCGTCGACGTCGTCGCTCGGGACGAACGTGTCCTGCTCGCCGAAGAACGCGAGCAGCGGGCATCGCAGAGCGGGGGCCGCTTCGAGCGGCGAGCGAGGCTTGCGCTCGAAGTCGCGCCCGGCCGGCTCGGCGAGCATCCCGTGCTCGTACGAGAGCATGCCGTAGAACGGCGCGGCCGCGCTCAGGCCGTCGAGCTCGCAGGCCGCGAGCAGCGCGTACATGCCCCCCATGCACACGCCCGTCACGCCGATGCGGCCTGGGGCGACATCCGGCCGCGCCGCGAGCGCATCGCGGCCGGCGGCCACGTCTGCGATCACGTCGGGATCGACGAGCGCACGGATGAACGCTCCGGGGTCGTCTTTGGGGCGCGCGTCGAGCGCACGGTAGAAGTCGACGGCGAGCACGACGTAGCCGGCGTCGGCCAGACGATCGCTGAACTGTTCGCTGTGGGGCGAGGGGCCCCAGACGTCGTGAATGAACACGACGCCGGGCCAGGGCCCGCCCGCATCGGGGCGGGCCACACGGCCCAGGGGCGTCGACTCGGCGACGGCCAAGACCGCGCCTAGTAGTTCTTCACCGCCTCGACGAGATCCAGCACCACCTTCTTCCCGTCACCGAAGATCATCTTGGTGTTTTCCTTGAAGAAGAGCGGGTTCTGAATACCGGCGAAGCCGGGGTTCATCGAGCGCTTGATGACGAAGACGTTCTGCGACTTGTCGACCTCGAGGATCGGCATGCCGTAGATCGGGCTCGTGTCGTCTTCGCGCGCGGCGGGGTTCACGACGTCGTTCGCGCCGAGCACCAGCGCCACGTCGGTCTCGGGGAACTCGGGGTTGATGTCGTCCATCTCGACCAGCTGGTCGTAGGGCACGTCTGCCTCGGCGAGCAGCACGTTCATGTGACCGGGCATGCGGCCCGCGACCGGGTGGATCGCGAACTTGCACTGGACGCCCTTCTCCTCGAGCACCTCGGTCAGCTCGCGCACGGCGTGCTGGGCCTGGGCGACGGCCATGCCGTAGCCGGGCACGACCACGCAGCTGCGCGCGTTCGAGAAGATCACGGCCGCGTCGATCGGCGTGTACGCCACGGCGGTGCCCTGGTCTTCGCCGCTGCCGGCGGCGGCGGCGTCCTGCGCCCCGAACGCGCCGAAGAGCACGTTCCCGAGCGAACGATTCATGGCAACACACATGATGTTCGTCAGGATCAAGCCCGAGGCGCCGACCAGCGAACCCGAGACGACGAGCGCACTGTTGTCGAGCACGAAGCCGGCGGCACACGCAGCGAGACCCGAGTACGAGTTCAACAGCGCGATGACCACCGGCATGTCGGCGCCGCCGATCGGGATCGTCAGCAGGATGCCCATCAGCAGGGCGAGCCCCGCCAGCACGTACAGGTACGTGACGTTGGTCGGATCGAGGGCCGCCATCACGGCCACGCCGAGCGTCGCCAGCGCGATCACGAAGTTCGACGGCTGCTGCAGCGGGTACACCATCGCAGCCGTGTTCATGATCTCCTGCAGCTTGCCGAACGCGATCAGCGAGCCCGTCAGGGTGATCGAACCGATCAGCACCGAAGCCACGATGGCCGGCGGCACGATGCCCGACAGCGTCGTGCCCGAGTCGACCGCCACGAAGACCTCGGCACCAGCGACGAGCGCCGACGCGGCGCCACCGAGGCCGTTCAGCAGCGCCACCATCTGGGGCATGCCGGTCATCTCGACCTTGAGCGCCGCGACCGCGCCCAGCGCACCGCCGACCGCGATGCCCGCGAGCACGAGCCCGTAGCTCATGACGTTGCTGTACAGGAGCGTCGCCACGATCGCGATCAGCATGCCGATGGCGGCGAGGCCATTGCCCATGACTGCGGTCTTGGGGGACGAGAGCCCTCGGAGGCCGAAGATGAAGAGGACGGCCGCGGCGAGGTATCCCGTCTGGATCAGCGTCAGGTTGTCAGCCATGGCTACTTCTTGTTCCCCTTGAACATGGCCAGCATGCGGTTTGTGACGAGGAAGCCGCCGACGACGTTGAACGACGCGAAGACGAGCGCGATGAAGCCGAGCACCATCGAGACGTTCGGGTAGTCGGGGTTGCCGGCGGCGAGGATCGCGCCGACCACCGAGATGCCCGAGATGGCGTTGGAGCCCGACATGAGGGGCGTGTGCAGCAGCGGCGGCACCTTCGAGATGACCTCGACGCCCACGAAGAGCGAGAGAACGAAGATCGTGAGAGCCGCAATGGCGGGTGCTTCGAGCATCAGTCGCTCCCCTCTTCTGCTGCGGCCGGTGCCGGCGGCGGCGAAGGCATGGTTCCACCGAGGCGCTCGCTCACGACCTTGCCCTCGTACGTCATGAGGGTGCCGGTCGTGATCTCGTCGGCGAAGTCGAACTGGATGGCGCCTTCGTCGACGAGGTGCTCGAGGAAGGTCGTCAGGTTCTTGGCGTACATTTGCGAGGCGTGTGCCGGGATCTCACTCGGCAGGTTGGTGCGACCGATCACCGTCACGCCGTGCACGACGGCATCTTCGTTCGCGCGGGTCACGGCGACGTTGCCGCCCTTCTCCGCCGCGAGGTCGACGATCACCGAGCCCGGGCGCATCGCCTTGACCGCGTCCTCTTCGATGAGGCGAGGGGCGGGCTGACCGGGGACGAGCGCGGTCGTGATGACCACGTCGGCCTTCGACACGTGCTCGCCGAGCAGCTGCCGCTGCTTCTGGTAGAACTCCTCGCTCTGGGCCTTCGCGTAGCCGCCCGAGTCTTCGCTGCCCTCGGTGTCGAGGTCGAGCTCGACGAATTGGGCGCCGAGGCTCTCGACCTGCTCCCGCACGACGGGGCGCGTGTCGTAGCCGAACGTGCGTGCGCCGAGCCGCTTGGCGGTCCCGAGCGCCTGCAGGCCGGCGACGCCGACGCCGACGACCAGCACGCGGGCGGGCTGCAGCGTGCCCGCGGCCGTCACGAGCATCGGGAAGATGCGCGGCAACGCCGACGCACCGAGCAGCACGGCCCGGTAGCCCGAGATCGTGCTCTGACTCGAGAGGGCATCCATCGACTGTGCGCGGGTGATGCGCGGCATCATCTCGACCGAGAAGGCCGACACGCCCTGATTCGCGAGCTTCTCGGAGACCTCGGGCATATCGAGGGGCTTCAGGAAGCTGATCAGGGCGGCGCCGCTGCGCAGGCCGGCGATCTCGTCGTCGTTCGGCGGCTGCACCTTGAGGACGAGATCCGCGCCGAGTGCGGTCTCGCGATCGACGATGTGTGCGTGATGCTCGACGTAGGCTTCGTCCTCGAAGCCCGCCTCGACGCCGGCGCCGGCCTCGATGTGGACCTCGGCGCCGAGGTTCGCCAACACCTTCAACGCATCGGGCACCAGCGCGACCCGGCGCTCGCCGGACGCGGTCTCCTTGGGAACTCCAATCTTCAAGAGCTTGCTCCGAGCTGGATATGGGGGCGCGTGCGGCGCCGGGGGCGACCTCGCTTCACCTCAGGGGCGCGGGCCGGGGCCCGGTTTGTAACCTGATCCGGGAGTCATGGCAATTGTGGCTGCAGCAAGGGAAACCTCCCTCTGACCCCGCGCGTCCCATAGCTGGAGGACCGACTCGATGGGGGGTCGCGAATTCCCAAGGGGAAACGCCGGAATGAGTGGGTCACCTGCACCTGAAGCGGCTGGATCGTCCCTGCGAGGGGCGCGCGGCGCCGGGCGAGCGCGTGCGCTCCCCGCCCGCACGTTCGCCCTCTTCGTCGTCTTGTCGAGTGCGCTCGGCATCGCGGCACCGGGCGGAGCGGCGCGGGCCGCCGACTTCGATCGCGCGCGCTGGGCCGAGTTCCTGCAGACGCACACGATGTCGGTCGACGACATCGCCGGTACGCGTGTCGACTACGAAGGGCTTCGCAGCAGCGGCGCGTGGCGCGCCTTCGTTGCGGGGCTCGACGCGGTCGCGCCACCCACGGGTCGCGACGCTCGGATGGCGTTCTGGATCGACGTCTACAACGTACTCGCCATCGACATGGTCGTGCGCAACTGGCCGGTCGACAGCATCCGCGACATCGGATCCTTCTTTCGCCCGGTCTGGGGCAAGCCCGCCGGTCGTGTGGGTGGCCGCGTCGTCACCCTGCACGAGATCGAGCACGAGATCCTGCGGCCGATGGGTGATCCGCGCATCCACATGGCGATCGTGTGCGCTTCGACCTCGTGCCCGTCCCTCGCCCGCGAGCCGTTCGCCGCCGACCAGCTCGACGCTCAGCTCGACGCCGCCGTGAAGCGGTTCCTCGCTGATCCACGCAAGGGCATGAAGATCGATCGCGAACGGGACACGTTGATGCTGAGCCGCATCTTCGACTGGTTCTCGGAAGACTTCGACTCGAGCGACGGCGTGCGCGGCTTCGTCGCGCAGCACGCCGAGGGCATCGACACGGTCTCAGCGGCGGATCTGACCTGGCTGCGCGCGCGCCGCTCGAGGATCCGACTTCGCTACTTCGACTACGACTGGCAGGTCAACGCGATCTCCCCCTGACCCCGCCGGCCGACGCCCATCGAATCACCCGCCCCAACGCGACGCGTGGCCGGGCTCTGCCACGGCGCCACGGCGTGTGGCACCTCGCTCGATCGCTCACCTCCGAAGCGACCTGCTAGACTCGCGCCGCCCGAGCCGGCCGCGGCCCGCTCCGCCCGCTCGGCGCGACACCCCGAACCCCATTCTCTCGACCGGAGCCCCCCGTGAGCGACGCCCCGAGCATCATCCGCAAGAAGACCGGCAACTTCCTCGAAGACTTCAAGCCCGGTCAGACCTTCCGCCACAAGGGTGGCAAGACCATCACCGAGGGTCTCTTCACCGTCTTCACCGACTTCTCGATGGCGACGAACCCGCTGTGCAAGAACGCGCGCTACGCCCGGGCGCATGGCTACGAGGGGCTCGTGTGTCCGCCCGGCCTCGTGATGCTGGTCGCGTTCAGCCAGACGGTCGAGGACATCTCCGAGAACGCACGTGCGAACCTCGAGTACATCGACATGCGCTACGGGGCGCCTGTCTACGTCGGCGACACGCTCGAGGTCGAGACGAAGGTGCTCGGCGTGCGCACCTCTTCGAGCCGGCCGAACCTCGGCATCGTGCACGTCCAGTCGATCGCGCGAAAGAACGTCGGGCAGCCCGACGAGGCGATCGCCATGGCTTGGCAGCGCAAGGTGCAGGTCTACAAGGATGACGAGACGATCGAGGTCGAGTCGTTCCAGATCGAACCCGACCCCGTCGACTGCGACCTCTGGCTGCCGGCGTACGATCGCGCCGCCGACTACAAGGGCCTGGCGCACCTCTCGAGCCCCGATAGCTACTTCGAAGACCTCGAGCCCGGCACGCGGATCGAGCACAGCCGCGGCCGCACCGTCACCGACGAGCACATCGCGCTGACGGGGATCCTCGACAACACGAGCCAGGTGCACTGCAATCAGTTCATGATCGACCTCGACCCCGACCGCTACGTCGGCGGTCAGTTGATCGTCTTCGGCGGCATCCCGTTCGTGCTCTGCCTGGGCATCTCGGGGCCGGACGTCGGCGACAATTCGCTCGGCGACCTTGTCTACACGACGGGCAAGCACACCGCGCCTCTGCAGGCCGGCGACACGGTCTTCGCCGCGACCGAGGTGCTCGAGAAGGAAGATCACGCGTCGCGCGAAGACCTGGGCATCGTCAAGACGAGGCTGCTCGGCCACAAGTTCGTGCGCGACGAGGGGGCCGAGCACGACGATGCTCCGGCGGGCTGGAAGAAGGTCACGATCTTCGACCTGGAGCGCTCGCTCGTCGTCAAGCGCCGCTCACACTACGCATAGCGGCGCGAAACGGCTCCGCTGCCCATCGAGGCGTGACCGCGGCAGCGGCACGAGGCATCGCCTTGCAGCGAGCCCGCATGGCCGAACCGGCTCGGGTTCGACGGCTCCCGCCGTCTAGAACTGCATCAAGAGCAGCGCTGCACGGCCCGACGAAGTCGCGAGGTCGAAGAGCCAGCCGTCGGCCAGCTCGGCGTCGTGATCGGGTGTGCCGAGCTCGGCCTGTACGCCGGTGCGCTCGAGCGCGCTGATCGCGTTGCCTGCGAGGACGTTCAAGAACTCGCCCACCCCGTCGAGCATGAGGTCGCGATCGAGCTTCTCTTCTGCGATCCCCGACGTGCCCGAGGCGAGCCGGGCGACGAAGTCGCGGTCCCCCATCAACGTCACGTCGAGACCGCGATGCGCGTGGATCGGCAGCGACACACGGTGCGGCCAGTCCGGCGCGACGGCAAGCACCTGCGCGTCGCCGACCTTGACCCGGATCTGGGCGATGCGCATGCAGAACTTGGGCAACAGGTCGATCACGTAGGGCGCGACGCGATTGTTCACGAGCGGATCGGGCAGCTGCCCGAGGGCTCCGAGCTCGTACTGCGACTGATCGGTCTTGAAAGCGTCGAGCATCGGGCCGAGTCGCTCGGTCCCGAGGTGCCCGAGGTGCACGAGCGCCTCGCCGATCATCAGCCGTCGCTCGCGCTGCATGCAGAGGCAGTCGACCAGCTGCTCGCTGGTGAGCAGCCCCATCTCGACGGCGAGGTCACCGAAAGGCGTGTCGTTGCCGCGCTGCGCTTGATTCACGCGCGTGACGTCGCCGTCGGTCATCAGCGACTCGTCGACCGCGATCTGCCCGAGGCTCTTGTTCGTCTGCCCGACGAGATCGAGGGCCTCGCGCACGTGCCCTGCGTCGACCTCGCCCTCCTCGATGAGATACTGCCCGAAGAACTTGACGCTCATTCGGCCTCCTCCCCGCGCGCACCCGAACGCACGCTCTCGATCAGACTCTCGAGGATGCGGTCGTCGAGCGGCTTGCCGATCACCTGGACGGCCCCGAGCCGAAAACACTCCTCGGCGCGGCTCGCGGTGCCGCCGACGCTCGACAGCATGGCCACCTGAACGCCGGGATGATTCGTCCGGATCACGCGGAGCGCCGCCATGCCGTCCATGCCGGGCATGACGATGTCCATCAACACGAGGTCGGGGTGCAGCTCGCTCACCATCCGGATCGCCTCGCCGCCGTTGCGCGCGACGCCCGCGACGTTCACGCCGTCGAACTCCGACAGCAGGCCCTCCAGCTGTGCGAGCACGCTGCGGCTGTCGTCGACGAGAAGAATCGAGAGTTGGTCGGCCATGTCACCCCCTGCACCCGTTCTGCCGTCCATCGACCTCTCGAAGGCGAGGGTTGAGCAAGAAAGGACGCCGTCGACATCGCTCAGCAGGCACCCCGGCATCGAAAGCGGCGGCGGGCCCGCCCGACCGCAATCTTGCCGGTGGCTTGCCGACGAACGATCGAGCGGCCCGGCCGCACCACCCCACCGCTCGAAGCTGCGCTCAGCTTGCTGGCCCACGACAAAGGCCATAGAGTTGGCGCGCTTCGGGGCTTCCGGCAGCACGCACCGCCGGCGCTCGCGCCCATGCCCCGCGCCTGCGAGCAGAGCCGCCGCGCCGCCCGCAGCCCAGACTTCATCTCATCACCACCGCATCCCGGAGACACCCATGCGAAGTGCCAAGGATTTCTTTCAGCCCCTCGCCCTCGGCGCCCCCTCGCCCGTGCGCGAGATCCCCGTCCTGCCGTCGCGGATGATCCACTTCTTCGACCCGAGCAACGAGAAGATGGCGGCGAAGATCCCCGACATGGCGAAGAAGTGCGACGTGCTGCTCGGCAACCTCGAGGACGCCGTCTCCGCCGACAACAAGCTCGCGGCCCGAGAGGGGCTGATCAAGGTCGCCAACGCGACCGACTTCGGGTCGTGCCAGCTGTGGACGCGTATCAACAGCCTCGACAGCCCCTGGATGCTCGACGACCTCACCCAGCTCGTGACCTCGATCGGCGACAAGCTCGACGTGATCATGGTGCCGAAGGTCGAGGGCGCCTGGGACATCCACTACGTCGACCGGCTGCTCGCCCAGCTCGAGGCGAAGGCCGGCCTCGAGAAGCCGCTGCTCGTACACGCGATCCTCGAGACGGCGCTCGGCGTCGCCAACGTCGAAGAGATCTGCTCGGCCAGCCCGCGCATGCAGGGCCTCTCGCTCGGCCCGGCCGACCTCGCCGCGAGCCGCCGCATGAAGACGACCCGCGTCGGCGGCGGCCACCCCGGCTACGTCGTGCGCGAGGATCCGCCCGGCGGTGAGATCGAGGCGGCGCGCACCACCGCGCAGCAGGATCTGTGGCACTACACCATGGCTCGCATGGTCGACGCATGCGCCGCCAACGGCATCCTCCCCTACTACGGCCCCTTCGGCGACATCAAGGACACCGTGGCCTGCGAGGACCAGTTCCGCAACGCGTTCCTGATGGGCTGCGTCGGCGCCTGGAGCCTGCACCCGGTGCAGATCGACATCGCGAAGAAGGTCTTCAGCCCGCCGGTCGACGAGGTCAAGTGGGCGCGCAAGGTCATTCGCGAGATGGGCGACGGCACCGGCGCGGTGATGATCGACGGCAAGATGCAGGACGACGCCACCGTCAAGCAGTGCCGCGTCATGGTCGAGCTCGCCGATCTCTACGCGAAGGCCGATCCCGAGCTCGCCGCTGCGTACGGCGACGACTGAGCCCGGGCGATGCCGCGCGCCGCGACCAATGGCATCGAGATCGAGTACGAGACCCAGGGCGACCCGGGTGGGCGACCGCTGCTGCTGCTGCGCGGCCTCGGTACACAGCTGATCCAGTGGCCGCCGGGCCTGATGAAGCGCCTCGTCGACGACGGGCACTTCGTGATCTCACCGGACAACCGGGACGTCGGCCTCTCGACGCACCTCGACGGCGCACCGACGCCGTCGGTCGGCGAGGTCATGCAGCGGATCGCCGCGGGCGATGACCCGGGTGTCGCCTACCGAATCCACGACATGGCGGCCGATCACGCGGGGCTCCTCGATGCGATGGGTCTCGAGTCGGCGCACGTCGCCGGCATGTCGCTCGGGGGTGCCATCGCGCAGCAGTTCGCCATCGACTACCCCGCCAAGACGCAGAGCCTGATCTCGATCTACTCGACGACGAGCGGCCCCGATCTGCCGGGGCCGACCGAAGCTGCGATGGCGGCGCTGATGAAGCCCAGCCCCGATGACGTCGACGGCTACGTCGCATACACCCTCGAGACCGGTCGCGTGTTCGCCGGCTCGAGCCACCCGTTCGACGAGGGGGCGCGGGCCGCCCTCGCCCGTCGCTGTTTCGAGCGAAGCTACGACCCGGCTGGAGTCGCACGGCAGATGGCGGCGATCACGGCGAGCGGCGACCGAACCGACGGCCTGCGGGCGCTCGACGTGCCCGCGCTCGTGATCCATGGCGATGAAGATCCGCTGATCCAGGAGCCGGCGGGGCGCGCGACCGCCGACGCGATCCCCGGCGCGCGCTACGCGCTGATCGAAGGCATGGGGCACGACCTGCCCGAGTCGTTGCTCGACCGCGTCGCCGACGAGATCTCGAACTTCACGAAGCGCGTGTAGACCGCGCGCCGCCGCCGGGCTCAGTCGCCGATCAGATCGATGACGCGCTGGCCGTCGACCAGCGCGGGCTCGAACTCGGCCGGGGCGTCGTAGTCGACGCCCTCGACCTGCCAGCCGTACAGGTTCATGTACTCGACCTTGAAGCGTTCGAAGCCAGCCGCGGTGGCCTCGGGCGGCGGGCCCGGCTCGTCGTGTGCCCAGCACGCGTCGATCGCCGACTGCAGGCCGGGCTCGAGCTCGTGTGCGTCGAGGCGAAGGCGACCGGCGTCATCCATCAGCTCGCGCCACGGCGCTCCGTCTCCGTAGAGCGCTTGCGCGAACAGCACGCCGACGTCGAGCGGATCGTCGTAGACGCCGTGCCCAGCGTCGGCGTTGCCGAGCAGATCGCTGATGTACCGGAGCATGGCGGGGATCGCGACCGACGCGCTCGTGACCACCGCCGGGTTCATCACCGTCATCGCCTTGCCGCCCACGGCGTCAGCGAGCCGCTTGTCGAGGCTCGCCGTCGTCGCGTCGATGTGCTTCTTGGCGTCGCCGAGCGCCCCATCCCAGTACATCCGGCGCACCGGGGCGAGGTCGGGCCCGATGTACGACAGCGCGGTCACGGTCATGCCGTCGGCGGCGAGCCCTGCATACAAGAGCGCGTTGACCCACATCTCGAGATCGTCGCCGCCCATCACGCGGCGCGTATGCTCGACCTGCAGCTCGCTCGCGACCCCCACCGTAAGGGGTTTGAGCTCGCCGCTCTTGAAGTCGAGCCCGAGCACCTCGAGCGGCTCGTCCTTCACGAGGAGACTCGATGTCCACTCCTCGCCCAGGTGCTGCCTGCGCGGCGCCGCGACGCTGTAGACCACGAGGTCGATCTTCGTACCGGCCGCCTGGAGATCGGCGACGAGCCTGTCCCGGGTCTCCGGCGCGAATGCATCGGCGAGGTACGTGGTGATGCCGTCGTCGGCCGCGTGCAGCGCGTCGGTGAGGTACCAGCCGGGCGAAGCCATGGCGAGCTTGTCGCCGCGAAAGCTCGGCGCTGTCTCGAAGCCCACGCCGATGATGCGATCGAAGCCGGCCGCACGCAGCGCGATCGCCGTCGAGCTGCCGTAACCGAAAGTCGTACTGCCGAGCACCAGGGCGGTCTTGCCTGCGGCGGCCGCAAGGGGCTTCTCGATCGCCGCGGCGGCCCGCTCGCGCTGCCGCTCGAGCAGCACGCTGCAACCCGCCGGGTGCGCCGTCAGCACGAAGAGTCCACGCGCACGCGGCGCAGTGAGTACCAGCTCGGTCACGATCCCCCCCTTTGTGGTCCCGGCATTGTGACCCAGCGCAGCGCGGCTCGCATCGCAGTCGCCCTCAGTCGTGCGGACCCCAGCGTCGCACGCTGGGCAGGCACCGATACAGCACGGCGTGGTAGAGCCGCCGGGGCAGGAGCCGCCGCACCATGTAGAACACACGAGCGTCCATCGTCGCTGAAACGCGCAGCGGCGGATTCGGCCGCTCGAGCGTACGCAGGATGCGCCGGGCCACGGTGTCGGGTGTCGCGATCGCCCAGTTCATCAGCGTCTCGATGAACGGCGTCATGCTCTCGTACACCGCGCCGTAGGGACTGCCCTCGATCGTGCGCACCGCCACCGCGTCGCGGCTGAGACGGACGTTCCGAAACGATTCGCTTCGGATGAACCCCGGCTGCACCAACGTGACCGCGACGTTCCACGGCCGCATCTCGTACCAGAGCGCTTCGCTCGCACCCTCGAGCGCGAACTTCGAGGCGCTGTACACACCCATCGTCGGCATCGCCATCATCCCGCCCACCGACGACACGTTCACGATGTGTCCCGAGCGCTTTCGGCGCATCCCGGGCAGGACCCGCCGCGCGAGATCCATCGGCCCGAGAAAGTTGATCCGCATCTGCTCTTCGATCTCGTCCGTGTGCAGATGTTCGTGCACCGATCGAAACGTCAGCCCGGCGTTGTTGATCAGGACGTCGACGCCACCGAGCCGCTCGTCGATCTCCGAAACGAGGCTCTTTCGCTCGCTGTCGCGCGTCACGTCGAGCGGGCGAAGCCACAGCCGCTCGCCCTCTTCGATGCCGGCATCGCGCAGGCGAGCGAGGGACGAACTGCGCGCCGTGACAATCGCATGGGCATCGCGCCAGCTGCGCAGCCGGTGAGCGAGGGCCAGGCCGATGCCCGAGGCACAGCCGGTGACGAGGACGACGGGGGCGGCCGGGAGCCGCCCGCTGCGCGAGTGGGCACCATCCACCCCGAGAGGGTTCCGCGGCTGGCCACCGGGTTCAACGGGGGCGGCTGCCCCCTCAACCCGCCCCTCATTCCGCGGCGGTTGTCGATTCGGCCCTCTATGCTCGCGGGATGGATTACCAGCCCCTCGGCACCACGGGCATGAGCGTGTCGCCGCTCTGCCTCGGTTGCATGAGCTACGGCTCACCCGACTGGCGCCCCTGGGTGCTCGACGAAGCCGCAGCCGCGCCCTTCTTCCGCCGCGCCATCGAAGCCGGGATCAACTTCTTCGATACGGCCGACATGTACTCGCTCGGCCAGAGCGAGGAGGTCACGGGACGCCTGCTCGCCAAGTACGCGAACCGCGATGAGATCGTGATCGCGACCAAGGTGTTCTTTCCGACCGCCAAACGCCCGAACATGGGCGGCCTCGGGCGCAAGCACATTCAGCAGGCCTGCGAGGCCAGCCTGCGACGGCTCGGCGTCGACACGATCGACCTCTACCAGGTGCACCGACTCGATCCCGAGACACCGCTCGAAGAGACCCTCGAGGCGCTCGACCTGCTCGTGCGCCAAGGGAAGGTGCGCTTTCTCGGCGCGAGCAGCTGCTATGCCTGGGAGTTCGCGCGTGCGCTCGGCATCAGCGACCGACGCGGTCTCGCCCGCTTCGCCACCATGCAGAATCACTACAACCTGGTCTACCGCGAAGAGGAGCGCGAGATGCTGCCGCTCTGCGAGGCCGAGCGCGTCGGCGTGATCCCGTGGTCGCCCCTCGCGCGCGGCCTGCTCGCCGGCGGCCGAACCGCCCTCGACGATCAGGCCTCGACACGGCGCGCCGAGACCGATCGACTCTCGCAGCATCTCTATCAACAGGCTTCCGACTGGGCCGTGGTCGAGGCCGTGCGCGATGTCGCCGACGCCCGCGGCGTCGAGCCCGCGCAGATCGCGCTGGCCTGGCTGCGCTCGAAGCCGGGCATCACGGCGCCCATCATCGGTGCGACCAAGCTGCCGCACCTCGATGCCGCGATCGCCTCGCTCGACGTCGATCTCTCGGCCGACGAGATCGACCAGCTCGAAGCCCCTTACGAACCTCATCCCGTCCGCGGCCTCGGCGCCTCGGCGGTCCTCACCGAGCTGCGTCGCCGCTGACATCAGCCCCATCGGCCCCACCGGCACGCGCGATCTCGGGCACCCACGATTTCACGGAACGAAAGGAATCCCCATGTCTCGCGTCGAGCCCCACCCGAAGAAGAGCGCCGAAGTCCTCGGCAAGCAGATGGCCTACGTCGAGTTCGGCCAGGGCGATCCGATCGTGTTCCTGCACGGCAACCCGACGTCGTCGTACCTCTGGCGCAACGTCATGCCCCACCTCGAGGAGCAGGGGCGGTGCATCGCACCCGACCTGATCGGGATGGGCGACAGCGAGAAGCTCGACGACGTGGGTGTGGATTCGTACCGCTTCGTCGAGCATCGTCGCTACCTCGACGCGCTCCTCGAATCGGCCGGGGTACGCGAGAACGTGACGCTGGTGATCCACGACTGGGGCTCCGCCCTCGGCTTCGACTGGGCGAATCGCCACCGCGACGCGATCAAGGGCATCGCCTACATGGAGGCGATCGTGGCCCCCATCGAGAGCTGGGACGACTGGCCGCCGCCGGTGCGCCCCGTCTTCCAGGGTTTTCGCTCCGAGAAGGGCGAAGACATGGTGCTCGAGCAGAACCTGTTCATCGAAGCCGTCCTACCCGGCGCGATCCTGCGCACCCTCGAGCCGGCCGAGATGGACGAGTATCGGCGCCCCTTCGCCGAGCCGGGCGAATCGCGACGCCCGACCCTCACCTGGCCGCGACAGATCCCGATCGAGGGCGAGCCCGCCGACGTGGTCGAGATCGTGACGGACTACGCGAACTGGCTCGGTGAGAGCGCGGTGCCGAAGCTGTTCGTCAACGCGAAGCCGGGCGCGATCCTGCGCGGGGCCGCACGCGAGACCTGCCGCAGCTGGCCCAACCAGACCGAGATCGAAGTCGCGGGCTCGCACTTCATCCAGGAGGACTCGCCCGACGAGATCGGGCGCGGCGTTTCGGAGTGGCTGCGCGGATTGTGAGCCACGCCTGGCTGCACCTCGACCCGCTGCCCAACGAGGGCGCCGTCGCCGTGCTCGACGCCGAAGAGGCGCGGCACGCAAGCGGCGCGCGTCGGCTCTCGGCCGGAGATCACGTCGTGCTCTTCGACGGACGTGGCCAGGTGGCTCGCGCGCGGCTCGAAGCCGGCTCGACGCGCAAGCAGCTCGCCGCGCGGGTCGAGTCGGTGGAGTCTCGCGCCGCACCGCGCCCCGCCCTGCGGCTCGGGGTGGCGCTGCCGAAGGGCGATCGACAATCGACGCTCGTCTCGATGGCGACCCAGCTCGGTGTGGCGGCCTGGGCGCCGCTCGAGTGCAGCCGCTCCGTCGCCCGACCGGGCCGAAACGCCGATGAACGCTGGCAGCGCGTCGCGATCTCGGCCTGCAAGCAGAGCCGAAACGCCTGGCTGCCGGAACGATTGCCGGAGACGACGCCGGCCCAGTTCGTGGGGCGCGAAACGCGCACCGGCCCGTGCCTCATGCTCGATCCGCACGAGCGCGCTCAGCCGATCGCGCGGGCCGTCGCGGTCGCGCTGAGCGAGGCGCCCGAGACCCTCTCTCTGGTCGTCGGGCCGGAGGGCGGCTTCGACGAAGCCGAGGCCGAGGCGTGCGAACAGCGCGGCGCAGTGCGCGCGTCGCTGGGCGCGACGATCCTGCGCACCGAGACGGCGGCGATGGCGGGGCTCGCGGTCGCCGCGGCGCTGATCGACGCACCGTGATCGACGCGCCAAAGATCGACGCGTCAGACCGACGACGGGCGACAGCGCGCCGCGGACGCCGCCGCGCTTCAGCTCAACTCGAGCATCAGCTCGATCGGCTTCAACGCCTTGACCCGGATCGCCTCGGGCACCGTCACCCGGGGCTCGAGATCGCGGAGCGCGAGATACAGCTTCTCGAGCGTGTTCAGGCGCATGAACGGGCACTGATTGCATGCGCAGCTCTCGTCGATGCCCGGCGCCTGGATCAGCGGCTTGTTCGGAGCCTGCTGCAGAATCGAGTGGAAGACGCCGTCCTCCGTCGCGACGATCGCCATGCGCTCGGGATCCTGCAGCGCGCGATCGATGATGCCCGTCGTCGAGGCGATGAAGTCGGCCTGGTCGAGCACCGCCTGATCGCACTCGGGGTGAGCCAGCACCTCGGCTTCGGGGTGCTGTACGCGCAGCTGAGCCAGTCGCTTGGCACTGAACTGCTCGTGCACCACACACGCGCCGGGCCACACGATCAGGTCGTCGCGCCCGGTCTCCTTGCCGACCCAGCGCGCGAGGTGGCGGTCGGGGGCGAAGACCAGCTTCTCGCCCGCGAAGTGGTCGGCCATGCGCTTCGCGTTCGACGAGGTGCAGATGAGATCACTCATCGCCTTCACCTCGGCCGAGCAGTTGATGTAGCTGAGCAGCTTGGCGCCCGGGTGCTCGTCGAGGAAGGCCTGCAGATCTTCGGCCTTGCAGCCATCGGCCAGCGAGCAACCGGCGTCGAGGTCGGGCACCACGACCGGCTTGTCGGGATTCAGGATCGCAGCGGTCTCGGCCATGAAGTGGACGCCGCAGAACGCGATCACCTCGCAGTCGGCGCCCTGGGCGGCCTTCGCGAGCGCCAGGCTGTCGCCGACGACGTCGGCGAGATCCTGGATCTCGTCCTCTTGGTAGTAGTGCGCGAGGATCAGCGCGTTGCGCTCGTTCTTCAGCGCAAGGATCGCGGACTCGAGATCCTCGGGGAGATCCAGCGGGGTCGAACCGGCGTCGGGCATGGTCGAAGCCTCTGAGTGGGGTGGGTCCCCGGGGCGCGAGGAGCGGCGGAGGTTAGCGCACGCCCGAACCGAGCTCGCCGCGGTGCGCGGACCGCCTGGGGCGAAGCGATTCGCTACACCCTGCGGCATGCACCGCGACGGCGATCGCCAGGCAGGCCGCTCGGAGCGTGCGCGTACATCCGCACGCGGACGCGTCGCCGCGGCCTGGCTCGGCGCGCTGCTCGCACTGTCTCAGCTGGCCTGCTCCGGCAGCGAGATCGCGCGACCGGATCTCGTCCTGATCACCCTCGGCGACGTGCCGGTCGAGGCGTTGGCCTGCCACGGCGGCGCCGAAGACGTGGGTCGCGACCTCTGCTCCGTCGGCGACTACGGCAGCCGATTCGTCTGGGCCTTCGCCGCCTCGGGTGCGCCCGAACCCGCGATGGCCACGCTGCTGACGGGACTCCCGCCCGAATCCCATGGCGTCGACGCTTCGGCGGCGAGCTTCCTGCGTAACGACGGCGAGACGCTCGCCGAGCACGCGCAGCGTGCGGGCTACGCGAGCGCCGCGTTCGTGACCAACCCCGCCCTCAACCGCTCACGCCACTTCGATCAGGGCTTCGACCGCTTCGACGACGGCGGCGCGCCCCGGCCCTCCTCCGTCGAACCGAGCTCGCCGCCGCCGCTCGATCCGTCGGGGCCGGCCTCGACGACGGCCCACCGAGCCGCGCAGTGGCTGGCGGTCGCGCCCTCCCCCTTTCTCGCCTGGGTCCACCTGGGCGAGGCCGAGCCGGCGAGCGGCGCCGCGCCGCCTTCGAGCGCCGAGCGCCTCGCCCGCGTCGACCGCGAGCTCGCGCGGTTGATCGCCGTGCTCGACGCCCGAGCCGACCCGCCGGCGATCCTCGTGACCGGCCTGCCCGCACGCGACGCAGCGCTCGACCTCGAGCCAGTAGGGACGCGGGTTCCGATGCTGTGGCGGCCACCACGGGTCGGGAGCGGGCGCGGCGTCTCGCGCGTGATTCGCACGCCCGTGAGCCAGATCGATGTCGCCCCCACCCTGCTGCGCGCGATCGGCCTGGTCGACGCGGCCGAGACCCTACCCGGTCGACCGCTGCCCTTCCGCGAGCGGCGAGCCGGAGAGGCGGGCCGAACGCTCGAGATCGAGGGCGAGGCCCGGCGTGCGCTCGTCGGCGAGGGGGTCTATGTCGTGCTCGACGAGACGGGCGACGCGCTCGGCGTGGCCCAGCTGCCGCTCGCGGGCGAGCGTGCCCCGGCCCTCGGCCCCGCCCACGCATCGAGCGAGCTGCTCTCACGGATCTGGGCGGCACCCGACCCGGACGAGCCCGACCCGAACGACCCGTAGGCGTCTCCCTGTCCGCTCCAGGCGAACGAGCCTTCGGTTCTTCCGCGGTATGGCCGCCGCGGATCGGTCCTACGCGGGAGCACGAGAAGAAGCGCGGATGATCGAGCCTGTCCGCGGGTGAGGCGTGGCCACGAGAGCGGTCGCCCTCACGATGGTCTGCGCGGGCCCGTGTGTTCGACCGTCGCGACCTGCCCGTCGTTCGCGAACGAGGCGCCCCGGTCGAGCTGCACGACGTCTCCGGCCCGACCATCGGCACCCTCATCTCGATCCCGGTGCCCGGCACCGCCATGCTGCTCGGTCATGGCTTGATCACCTTGACTCGACGAGCGCGCGTGCGCAGCATCAGGGCGTCACCCCCCGGCGCTCGCCCGCGCCCCCCGGAGATCACCGTGCAGACGGCCGATGCGGCTCGAACGCGTCAGTCAAGTGCCCTCAGACTTCTGCTCGCGGCCCTGACCCTGCCCTTCTTCGCGATCCTCGGACCGACCTGCGTCCCGCCGGACGGCTCCGATCCGGGCGCGGGTTCGGGCTCGAACCCGCCGATCGTGCGCGTGACGCTGAACGGCATCTCGGACGAGACGAACGCGACGCTCATCGTTCCGCCGAGCGGGTTCGTCGTCAACGTCGACTGGGACCAGACGGACGCCCCGATCGATCCCGACAGCCTCTCGGTCACGCTGGCCGGCTGGAGCGGCGGAGTCGAGATCCTGCGCGATTTCGTCGACGGGCCCGACGGGGCCTGGCTGATCGTGCCCGAGCAGCGCGCCCTGTCCGAAGGCAGCCACACCGTCTACGCGACCTTGAACGACGTGGAGGGCAAGTCGGCGCAAGCCCGGTACTCATTCGTCGTGCGCGACTTCGAGCACGGCATCGTGCCGATTGGCACAGGCCAGCAGATCTGGTTCGACTTCGACGTCGACCGCGACGCGACGCCGGGGGCCGATTTCGACGTCGACCTCGAGCTGCTGGGCTTCGCCTCCAACACCGCACCGGCGTGGATGAACGCGGCCGTCCGCAACTGGATCATCACTGACATCCTCGAACGCGTCCGCGAGGTCTATGCCGGCTCGAATCCGGCCCGCATCGAAGGCCCCGACCCGATCGCGGTCGGCTTCTCCGCCACCGACCTCGGCTTGCCGGACACGACGCGCATCTGCGTCGGGGGCGAGGATCCGACCGGGGGCAACACGCTCGGGAACGTGCTCCTCGACCGGAACAACGCACAGCGCGCCATGGCCGAATGCGGGACGATCCCGCCGACCGGCGTGTATCCGCGCGAGATCGTGATGTACGCCGGGCAGGCCGAGTTCCAGACCACGATCGACCCACTTCGGCCCGCCGCGGGCGGCACACCGGTGGGGATGCACGCCGACGATGCCCAGGTGCTCGATCCGACGTTCGACCCCGCAGTGACGCCAGCTTCGCCGGCCGCCCTCGCCCGCCACGTGCAGGTGAGCGACGCCGTCCGCTCGTTCTCCCAGGCCATGGGCACGGTCCTGGCGCACGAGGCGGGGCACGCGCTCGGCCTCGTGCCCGAGAGCGCGCCCGGCGTGGGCCTCTACGGCGGCGACGCCGGTGCACGCTACGCCCACAACGAGATGCCCGACGGTTCGCCGCCGAGCGAAACATGGCTCATGAACCACGGCGGTCAGTTCTCGTTCGCTGAGCTGACCGCGATGTCGGGACACGCGCCGGCCGAGTTCCGACCGCTGAACCACGCGTATCTCCGAGACCGCGTCGTACTGGCTGCCGAGGTCACCGCGATCCTCCCGCCGCCGACGCTCGACGCGCTCGACCCGCCGAGCGTGACGGCCGCCTTCCAGACGATTCGGCTCTTCGGCGCCGGCTTCGAGCCGACCCCCGACATCACGCTCTCGAACCCGGGCTTCACCTACGAGGCGATCGGCGAGCAGTTCGTCGACGACACGGAGATCACGGCCGCGATCATCAAGGGCCAGGTGGTGCCGGGCGTGTACGACGTGACGCTGGTGAACCCGGACGGGCAGACCAGCTTTCTGCCGAGCGCGCTGACGATCGAATAGCGTCGGCTTGCCGCGACGGGCTTCGCCTCACAGATCCCAGAAGAAGTCGGCGTTGGTGAGTTCGCGCTCTTCACCCTCGCTCGGCGTCGACTCGTCGTCGTCCGGCATCGGAAGCCGCCCGCCTTCGATCACGTGCAGCTGATCTTCGAGATCCTGGGTCTCTCGCACCCAGTAGTCCTCGGTCCCGAAGTGCGGGAAGGCGTCGGGGAAGCACGGGTCGTCCCATCGACGCGCGATCCAGCCGGCGTAGAAGACGTAGCGGAAGGCGCGCAGCGGCTCGATGAGATCGAACCACCGATCGTCGAAGGGACGGAAGGCGCGATAGGCATCGACGAGATGCGCGCGCTGCCTCGCGGCTTCCGAGTCACGACCGGGGAGCAGCATCCAGACGTCCTGGACGGCGGGGCCGACCACCATGTCGTCGAAATCGAGGAAGAACCAGCGGTCGCGATCGCGCAGCAGGTTGCCGGCGTGACAGTCGCCGTGGATCGGTTGCAGCGGCACACCGTTCGCGCGCTCGCGATAGATCGCGACGATCGACTCGACGAGCGTGTGGTACCGCGCGTCGACCGAGGGCGGCAAGAACCCGCCGGCATCGAGCGCCTCGAGCGCTCGCAGCGGGACCGACTCGGGGTCGAGCACGGGGCGGTGCTCGAGCTTCAGCCCGTCGGCGGTGTCGTGGATCCGCGCGAGCAGGCGCCCGAGCAGGGCGAGCTCGTCGTCCGAGAACTCATCGGGCGAACGCCCTCCCGTGCGCGGCCAGATCGCAAAGTGGATGCCCCGCAGCGATCGGAGCGTCGAGCCATCGTCGAAGCGGAGGGGCACGCAGACGGGAATCTCGGCGGCTTCGAGCGCGTGGAGCATCGCGTGCTCCTCGCCGATGGCGGCCGCGCTCCAGCGCTCAGGGCGATAGAACTTGACGACGACGTGGCGCTCGTCCTCGAGCCGCACGTCGTACACGCGGTTCTCGAGCGCGTTCAGCGCGAAGCAGTGGCCCGTGGTGGGGAGCCCCGCTCCCTCCACCGCCTCGAGCACCGAGTCGGGGGAGAGGGCGTAGAAGTCGTCCACGATCGACATGATCGGCAGGGTACCCCAGCGATCCGGGCCGAATTGTTCAGGAGGGCCAATTTCGGTAATTTCCACGGCGACTTGCGGCGGGCCCCCGGCCGGCTTCGAGCCGCGGCGCAAGCCGCCTGAATCCGCCCGTGCCGACCCCGCCCGGCTCGGGTCGAGCGCAGCCACCGACCCCGTCAAACACGCCCCCTGAACAGAGAAGCGAGACCCCGATGACCCGCGAAGGACGCGACCGCCCCTGGCTGATCCGCACGTACTCCGGCCACTCCTCCGCCCGCGCCAGCAACGAGCTGTATCGCAGCAACCTCGCCAAGGGGCAGACCGGTCTCTCGGTGGCGTTCGATCTGCCGACACAGACCGGCTACGACGCCGATCACCCGCTGGCCCGGGGCGAAGTCGGCAAGGTCGGCGTCCCCGTGTGCTCGATCGACGACATGGAGACGCTCTTCGACCAGATCCCGCTCGGCCAGATGAACACGTCGATGACGATCAACGCGACGGCGGCCTGGCTGCTCGCGCTCTACGTCGCGACGGCCGAGCGTCAGGGCGTCGCCCAGAGCGAGCTCGCCGGCACGACCCAGAACGACATCATCAAGGAGTATCTGTCGCGGGGCACGTACGTCTTCCCGCCGCAGGCTTCGATGCGCCTCACCTCCGAGATCGTCGCCTACACGGTGAACGAGATCCCCAAGTGGAACCCGATGAACGTCTGCTCGTATCACCTGCAGGAGGCTGGCGCGACGCCGGTGCAGGAGATCGCGTTCGCGATGGCCAACGCGGTGAGCGTGCTCGACGCCGTGAAGGCCCGCGACGACGTGCCGGACGAGATCATCGGCAACGTGTTCGGCCGCATCTCGTTCTTCTTGAACGCGGGCATCCGCTTCGTCGAAGAGATTTGCAAGTGCCGCGCGATGAACTCGATGTGGGAGAAGATCGGACGCGAGCGCTACGGCATCGACGACGCGAAGATGCTGCGCTTCCGCTACGGCGTGCAGGTCAACAGCCTCGGCCTCACCGAGAGCCAGCCCGAGAACAACATCGTGCGGATCGCGCTCGAGGCCCTGGGCGTCACGCTCAGCAAGCGCGCCCGCACGCGCTCGCTGCAGCTGCCCGCCTGGAACGAGGCGCTCGGTCTGCCCCGCCCCTGGGATCAGCAGCTCTCGCTGCGCACGCAGCAGATCATGGCCTACGAGACCGACCTGCTCGAGTACGGCGACATCTTCGACGGGTCGCACGTCGTCGAGGGCCGCACGGCCGAGCTCGAGCAGCAGGCGACCGAAGAGCTCGAGAAGATCCTGGGCATGGGGGGCGCGGTGGCCGCAGTCGAGAACGCCTACATGAAGCAGGCGCTGGTCGAGTCGCACACGCGGCGCATGCGCGAGATCGAGAGCGGTGAGCTTCAGGTGGTCGGCGTGAACTGCTATCAGGAGACCGTCGAGTCGCCGCTGACCGCCGAAGGCGAGGGTTCGATCCTCAAGGTCGACGACTCGGCCGAGCGCGATCAGATCGAACGGCTGCGGGCCTTCCGCTCGAAGCGAAACGACGCCGACGTCCAGGCTGCGCTCCAGAACCTCGAAGACGCGATCAATGGCGGTACGTCGATCATGCCCGCCTCGATCGGGTGCGCGAAAGCAGGCGTCACCACCGGCGAGTGGGCCGACACCCTGCGCCGGCTCTTCGGCGAATACCGCGCCCCGACCGGCGTTTCGGCGGTCGATCTCTCGAGCTCGAGCGA
Organism: Myxococcota bacterium; assembly: GCA_965250285.1. Taxonomy (GTDB): domain Bacteria; phylum Myxococcota_A; class UBA9160; order UBA9160; family UBA4427; genus CAYYSY01. Next base: position 1,040,760 of record OZ252299.1, on the reverse strand, counting down.
GAGCGTCGATGCCGTTCGTGCGCGGGTCGATCAGGCGAGCGAGAAGCTCGGCCGTCGGGTCAAGATCCTCGTCGGCAAGCCGGGCCTCGATGGGCACAGCAACGGCGCCGAGCAGATCGCCGTGAAGGCCCGCGACGTCGGCATGGAGGTGGTGTACGACGGCATCCGCCTGACGCCCGATGAGATCGTCCAGTCGGCGCGGGACGAGGGCGTGCACGTGATCGGCCTGTCGATTCTGTCGGGCTCGCATGGGGTGCTCGTCGTCGATGTCATCGACGCGCTTCGCAAGGAGGGCCTGGGCGACGTTCCGCTCGTGGTCGGGGGCATCATCCCCGACGAGGACGCGGCGAAGCTCGAGGAGGCGGGCGTGCGACGGGTCTACACGCCGAAGGACTTCGACCTCACGGCGATCATGAGCGACATCGTCGACATCGTGTCCGGCGAGGCCCTCTGAGTGACTGAACCCGCCCCCCTCGTCGAGCCCGGTACGTGAACGAACACGCCAAGCGACTCTTCGACGGGCTCGAGCGCGGTGAGCGACGTGCGGTCGCCGAAGCGCTGAACCTCGTCGACGATCGACGCCCGGTCGAGCGCGAGTCGGCGCTCGAGCTGCTCGACGCGATCCACACGAGCGAGCGCGGGCGGCACGGCTGGCGGATCGGCATCACCGGACCGCCGGGCGCCGGCAAGTCGACGCTCGTCAATGCGTTCGTCCGCGAGGTGCGCCGCCGCGAGCTCGACGTCGGGATCGTGGCGGTCGATCCGTCGAGCCGTCGCAGCGGCGGCGCGTTGCTCGGCGACCGCATGCGGCTCGATACGTCGGCGAGAGAGAGCGGCGTGTTCCTGCGTTCGATGGCCGCGCGCGATCGACTCGGCGGTCTGGCCGATGCCACGTTCGCGAGTGTCGAAATCCTCTCGGCGGTGTTCGACCGCGTGTTCATCGAGACGGTGGGCATCGGCCAATCCGAGAGCGAAATCTCGCGCCTCGTCGACACCCTCGTGTTCGTCGTCCAGCCCGGCGCCGGCGACACGCTCCAGTTCATGAAGGCCGGCATCCTCGAGTGGCCCGACGTGTTCGTCGTGAACAAGGCCGACCTCGGCAGCGCCGCCGAGCGGACGCGGAGCGAGCTGATCGCCGGGCTCGGCCTCGGTGAGCGGCGCGACGGCCACTGGACACCCCCGGTGCTCCCGTGCTCGGCGCTCGACGACGCCGGACTCGACGCGCTCTTCGAAGCGGTCGAAGCCCATCGCACGAGCCAGCTCGAGAGCGGCGGGGCCGATGCGCGTCGCAGCGAAGCCCGGTGTTCATTCGTGCTCGGCGCGCTCCAACGACGCTGGGGAAGCGACGGCCTCGAGCGCCTCGGCGGCGAGGACGCGATCCTCGCGCGGGTCGAGAGCGACGCGAAGCACTCGCCGTCGCGACTCGCCGAGACGCTCGGTGCCGAGATCCTCGGTCAGCGTCATGCCGACGGCGGCGCGGCGTGAAGGCGTTCGGCCGCCTGCTGCTCTGGTCGATCCTGGGCTCGCTCGTCTTCGGCCTGCTGCTCGGGACCGTGATCCGCAAGCGACTCGAGCGGCTCGACGGCCCCGTGCGCTACCTGGGAGCCGCGCCGTCAGCCCGACCGACCCACCCACTCGGTCTCCTTGACCCCGGCGCGGTGGTTCTCGAGACGCGCGAGGGTGAAGAAGAGATCGGATAGCCGGTTCAGGTACTCGAGGGCGTGCCCGCCCAGCGGCTCTGAGCGGTCGAGCGCCACCACGCGACGCTCGGCGCGTCGGCAGACGGTGCGACAGAGGTGGAACGCCGCCGCGGCGGGCGATCCCCCCGGTAGCACGAACGCGGTCAGCGGCGGGAGCTCTTCTTCGCTGCGATCGATCGTGGCCTCGAGCTCCGCCACGTCGTTCGCCCCGACTTCGGGCAACCCGTTCTTCTCGCGCAGGTCGGCCCGCGGCGTCGCGAGAAAGGAACCCACGTCGAAGAGTGCGCTCTGGATGCGCGTGAGTCCGTCGACGAGCTCCGGCTGAACGCCGGTCGCGATCGCCTGCCCGAGACACGCGTTCAGCTCGTCGACGGCGCCGTAGGCCTCGACGCGCATCGCGTCCTTCGTCACGCGGCCCGAGCCGAAGAGGTCGGTCTCGCCCGAGTCGCCGCGCTTCGTGTACACCTTCATCGAGATTCACCCCGGCCTGCGCGTCCGGGGAGCGGACACGTCGGCATCAGAATTCTTCGAGCTCCCGGTCGACCTGACGCGCGATGTCGTCGTCCTCCGATGCGGTCGGCCGCGTTTCGCTGAGCGCCGCGGTCGGCCCGCGGGCGGGCGGGCCCGCCGGCGGCGTGGGAGGCCCGCCTCCGCCCGAGAGCCGTCGAAGCACCCACACGACGAGCCCAACGCCGGCGATCGCGGCGAGACCGGGGATCACGTACGCAGCGAGGCCCCAGCCCTCCGCCTTCGGTGCGCCCCGAATCACGTCGCCGTAGCGCTCGTAGAGCATGTCCTCGACCTCGATTCGGGTCGCGCCGGCCTGCTCCTGCAGGATCACCCACTGGATCAGTTCGGCCGCCTGCGGGCTCGGACACGACGACAGCGTTCGCCCCGGGCAGAACGGGCTCATGACGTCGCGCGCGAGATCGTAGGCGTAGCCGTCGTAGGGAGCGTCGCTCTGGGCGAGCACCGCCGGCACTGTGATCGCCCCCAGCACGCACATCGAGAGCGTGATCGTGCCCGCTCGAACCACGGAGGCGACGAGTCGACGACGTGTGCGCAGCCCCCGGGACGACCGCAACGTCAGATGTCCCAGTGCAGCTGGGAGGGCTCGCCCTCGGAGGTCTCGTCACCGCCGCGCACCAGCTGGCGCGGGGGCTCGGCGAGCATCCGCGTGCCGGGCGGCACCGAGTCGGTCAGCCAGACGTTGCCGCCGATCACGCTGCCTGCGCCGATGACGGTCTCACCGCCCAGGATGGTCGCACCGGCGTAGATCGTCACGTCGTCTTCGACGGTCGGGTGCCGCTTCACACCGCGGAGCGAACCGGCGTGCTTGAGCGACGTCGCGCCCAGGGTCACGCCCTGGTAGATGCGAACGCGCTTGCCGATCAGCGCGGTCTCGCCGATCACGACGCCCGTGCCGTGGTCGATGAAGAAGCGCTCGCCGATGCGGGCGCCCGGATGGATGTCGATGCCGGTGCGGTCGTGGGCGTACTCACTCATGATGCGCGGCAGCAGCGGCACGCCGAGGTCGTACAGCACGTGGGCGATGCGGTGGATCGACAGCGCCCGGATCGCGGGATAGGCGAGCACGATCTCTTCGGCCCCCTGCGCGGCCGGGTCGCCATCGAAGGCCGCCTCGACGTCGAGCGCAACGAGCGCCCGAATCGCGGGCAGCGACTTCATGAAGCGCTCGGTGGCGGAAGTGCGGTCGAGGTTCGAAGGCAGATCGACGCGCTCGAGCAGCTGGTGTAGGCCCTCGGCGATGTCCGGCAGATCGCTTCTCAGCTCGTCGGCGTCGCACTTGTAGCGGACCAGCCGCTGGGTCTGATCGGTCCAGCGCACCACGGCGTCGGGGTCCAGCACGCCCCGGCAGACGGCCTGGCTGTGCGGATCCTCGTTGCACCCCGAGAGGGCCTCGACGAGGTCTTCGTAGACGCGCGGGTCGATGTCGAGACCGCCCGATCCGGCGCGCTGGTCGTCGCTGCTCACTGGGATGGACCTCCTGCCCGGGTGGGCGAGTTGGCCAGACCTTAGCGCGAGGGGGCGCCGTGGTCGGGGCGGACGGGCGTGACCCCTTTGGATGCCGTCTCGGCGTCGGAGTATCGTCGCGGCGGCACGCAGCTCGGGCGCAGCAGACGCGGCTGCCACCAGGCGCGGCGACCGTCGGGCGAGGAGACCCCCATGAAGATCCAGCAGGCGACGGCCGCGGGCGGCGTGGTGTACCGGCGGCGCGATGGGGGCTTCGAGTTCCTGATCGGCGAGCAGATCGACTGGCGCACGCACGACCGCAACCTGCGTCTACCGAAGGGACACGTCGATCCGGGCGAGGGACTCGAAGAGGCCGCTCTGCGCGAGGTCGCCGAGGAGACCGGGCGGCGGGCCCGCATCGACGGTCTGCTCGGCGAGCACCGCTACGCCTTCGACGCGCCGCCTCGAAAGAAGCGCCCCGGCGGCCGCATCGAGAAGCGCGTCGTCTTCTATCTCATGGAGGACCTCGGCCCGAGCGATGCGCCGAAGGACGACGAGATGGAGCGGATCCTGTGGCTCGGCGAGCAGGCGGCCCGGCAGGGGCTCACGTTCGAGAACGAGCAGGAGATGATCCGGCTCGCCGCAGAGCGACTCGCGGGCCGCTGATCCCTCCACGACGGCCGCGGGTCGGGCTACCATGGGGCGGAACGGGTCCGGGGGGAACCATTGACGCTCTACAGCCACTCGCGCCTCTCCAGCTTCGAGAACTGCCCGAAGAAGTTTCACTTTCGGTACGTGCTCCAGGTGCCCCAGGAGACCGAGGGCGTCGAGGCCTTCGTCGGCAAGCGCGTGCACGAGGTGCTCGAGCGCCTCTATCTCTTCGTCGAACGCGATCAGGTGCCCGGGCTCCCGAAGGTGCTCGCCCGCTATCACGCCCTCTTCGATGAGCACCTCGACGAAAGTCGCCTGCGCATCGTGAAACGCGGCATGAAGCTCGACGACTATCGTCAGCTCGGCGTCGACTGCCTCACTCATTTCTACCAGCGCCACTACCCCTTCGACCAGGACGAAACACTGGGCATCGAGCATCGCGTCGTGTTCCACCTCGACGACGAGAAGCGCTACGGACTGCAGGGCATCATCGACCGCATCGTGCGCACGCGCGACGGGGCCATCGAGATCCACGACTACAAGACCGGCGCGTACGTGCCGAGCCAGAAGAAGCTCGACGAAGACCGGCAGCTCGCGCTCTATCAGATCGGCGTCGCCCGCGAGTACGGCGACGACGCCCCGATCCGACTGGTCTGGCACTACCTCTCGAAGAACCGGCGCTGTGTGTCCGAGCGCAGCCCCGAACAGCTCGATGACCTGCGCCACGAGACGATGGCGCTGATCGATCGCATCGAGGCAGAGCGCCAGTTCGAGCCCGAGAAGAATCGCCTCTGCGACTGGTGCGAATTCCGCGACATGTGCCCGGCCTGGGGCCACACGCCGCCGACACGTGAAGAGATCGAGGCCAAACGGGCGGGCGACACCACGCCGCCCCCGCAGATGACCTTGCTGTAGGCGGCCCGACACACCGCAGGCGCGCGGGGCAACGCCCGTCGGCGCTGCGCAGTTCGCGGTAAGCTCTCGGCATGGCCCTCCAGATCGAACGCATCCCGACCTTCGGCGACAACTACACGTATCTGCTGGTCTGCGACGAAACCAACGAGGCCGCCGTCGTCGATGCGCCCGAGGCCGAGCCGGTCAAGAAGGCGGTCGCCGCCAGCGGCGCCCACGTCACGAAGATCCTCTCGACGCATCACCACCCCGATCACGCGCTGGCGAATCCCGAGCTCGCCGCGTTCTTCGGCGGCGTGCCCGTGATCGGCCACGTGAGCGACGATGGACGCCTGGCGGGCATGACCCAGGGGGTCGACGAAGGCGACACCGTGCAAGTGGGCCACCAGACCGCGCGGGTGCTGTTCATCCCCTCACACACAATGGGCCACGTCGCCTATGTGTTCGACGAAGCCAAGGCGGCCTTCACGGGGGACATGCTGTTCGCAGGCGGTTGCGGTCGACTCTTCGAGGGCGATGCGCAGATGATGTACGACGCGCTCTGCGTGAAGCTGTTCGAGCTGCCCGACGACGTTCGCGTCTTCTGCGGTCACGAATACACGCTGTCGAACCTCGAGTTCGCGGTGACGATCGAGCCCGACAACCCGGCGATCGCCGAGAAGCTCGAGCGCGTGCGCCAGATTCGCCGCCAGGCCGCGGCCGATTGGCACGACGCCACGCCGGCCGAGATGACGATCCCGACGACGATCGGCGACGAGAAGGCCACCAACGTCTTCATGCGCGCGGCCACGGCCGAAGAGCTCGGCCGGATCCGCACCGCCAAGGACAACTTCTGAGCCCTTGGCCGCGCCCACCGAGCAGACCGACACGCGTCGATCGACCCTCGTTCATCGCGTCGGCTTTCACGAGACCGACGCGATGGGCATCGTGCATCACGCGAACTACCTGAAGTTCTTCGAAGACGCCCGGGTCGTCTGGCTCGACGAACACGACCGCGGCTATGGCCACTACATGGACCAGGGGCTGCACTTTGCCGTGACTCGGGTCGAGGCCGACTACCAGCGCAGCGCGCGGTTCGACGACCGGCTGGAGGTCACGACCTGGATGGAGTGGGTGCGCGGCGCGTCGCTGCGGATGGGCTACCGCATCGACTGCGACGGAGAGACCCTCGTCACTGGAGCTACGGAACACGCTGCGGTGAACGACGAAGGACGGGTCAGGCGCATCCCGAAAGAGGATCGCATCCGGCTGGCCGGCCCCGGCTGACCGCGTCACGCGGCGCTCCGCGAGCGCCCGACGCCCCCACCCCGCGCGCCCGGCGCCTCCACCCCGACCGCGTGACGCCCCACCCCGAGCGCGTGACGCCCCACCCCGAGCGCGCGGATGTCGCGCGGCGAGAGCGCCTCAGCGGTGCGGCTAGCGCGCGCCGCTGCGGCCGACGAGTCGACTGAAGGCCGTGCGCACATTGCCGATGACCTGATCCTCGACGAGGTCGGTGACCTGGGCGAGCGCGTCGAGCACGTCGCCCTGCCCCGACCAGTGCGACCGCACGACGTCGGGATGCACGCGATTCAGCATGCCCGAGACGCAGGCCGCGACGACGATCAGGTCGTCGACGAGACCGATCGGGCCAAAGATCAGCCCGGGCACGACGTCGATCGGCGACACGACGTAGGCCACGCCACCGACGGCCACGGCCTTCGCCATGATCGGGACGCGCGCGTCACGGAGCAGGCGCATGAGCAGCACCGTGAAGTCGGGCAGCAAGAAGAGCAGATCGAGCAGCCCCGACGGCTCGCCCTGACTGCGGTGATGCACGACGGCACCGCGAAGCCGCTCGTAGAGTCGCCGCTCTTCGGGGTTCAGCTCGATCGTCACGCTCTGATCGCTCATCCGCGCCCCCTCGCCTAGCTGAAGATGCCGCTGCGCTCTTTGAGGCCACGCTCGAAGCCGGCTTCGATCACCGCCCTCACCTGATCGACCTGATCCTGGACCTTCGCGTCCTCGTCGTCGGGGTCGCCGGTGAAGTGCATCGGTGCATGAAAGTACATGTGGTACTTCACGGGCATCGGCAGCAGGCCGAGCGGACCGAGCAGGGGAAAGGTGAGCGTGATCGGGAGCGCCGGCGCGCCGATCGCCTTGCCGATCTTGCGCAGGTTGAAGAGCCCCGGGTTCTGCTCCTCGCTGCCGACCACCGAGACCGGCACGATCGGCACGCCCGCCTCGAGCGCGAGCCGCATGAAGCCGAGCCCGAACCGCTCGAGCCTGTACCGCTTGCTGAAGGGCTTGTTCATGCCTCGGGCGCCTTCCGGGAACGCCATCACGACCTCACCGCCCTTCAGCAGGTTGATGCAGTTGCGCGGCGTGCCCGACAGCGTCCCGCCCCGGGCCGCAGCGACGCTCACGAACGGCAGCTCGCTCACGAAGTACTCGGCCATGCCGCGCACGATGCGCGGGGGGTTCGCCTCGAGGAGCATCGCCGTCGCGATCATCATGCCGTCGAAGGGCAGCTGCCCGGCGTGGTTCGAGATCAGCATGAACGGGCCGGTCGGCAGCCCCTCCATGCCGTAGGTCTGACAGCGGAAGTAGTAGCGGTACAGCAGCGCACCGAAGAGCAGGCTCTGGCTGGTCTGCCGTGGGTTCATGCCGTAGCTGTCGTACCCGTACTCGTTGAGTACCGTCGGCACGTGAGCGACACGATCGTCGATCTCCTCCTGGAGTCGGCGCACCCAGAGCGGCTTGAAGGCCCCGACGAGATCTCCGATGGCCGACGTCGCGAGCTGCGAGTCAATCGACACGGGTCGCTCCTTCGAAGGACGGCGCAGCTCTTCGGCGCTTCGGTCTGATGCAGCGTGAATCAACGTGCACGGCGGGCCCTCATCGAGGCGAAGATCTCGCGGAGCGACACGCTCGGCTTGAACTCGGTTGCCTCGCGGAAGCGTTCGCCCGAGAGCGAAATCGGAAACTTGAGATAGTCGAGCATGCCCGGCGGATACGGCCAGAGACCCCACTTGAAACCGCGCTCGTAGGCCGAGTGGGCGACCGGCCCCGGCAACGAGAAGGGCCTACGGCCACACTCGCGGATCGCGGTGTGGAGCGGTACCTCGCCCGGCCCCACGACGTTGAACACACCCTGCAGCCTGTGCGCGATGGCGGCCGCGATCGCCTCGACGACGTCGTCCTCCGAGATGAACTGCATCATCGGGTCGAAGCCCGTCACCGTCGGTACCCGCCGCATGCTGAGCAGCGCCGCCGCCATCGAGTGCACGTGCGGCCCCAGCGTATTGACCGGTCGCAGCACGCTGGTGCGCACCTGGGGATGCCGCCAGATGAAGGCCGAGGCGATCGTGTCGACCTCGACGAGATCGCGAATCTCGGGATAGCTACGGCTCGCCGAGAGCGGCTGATCCTCGTCCATGAAGTACGGGTTCTCGCTGAACGCGCCGTACACGTAGCCGCTCGACAGCACGATCAGCTGCTGCACGCCATGGGCGGCGCAGTGGTCGAGCAGCTGCTTCGTGCCGCGCACGTTCACCTCGTGGCGCAGCTCCTGGGCCGAGCGAAAGTCGCGGACGAAGCCCATGTGGACGACGACCTTCGGCTTCTCGGTGCGGATCACGTCCTCGAAGGCCCGCTTGAGCAGGTCGACACGGTGCAGGCGAATCTCGGGCGGTTTGCTGCGCCAGGCGTGGCGATCGACGCCGGTGATCTCGGCCTCGGGCAGCAGACGGCGCGCGACGAGGCGGCCAAGTCCACCCGATATGCCGGTGATGAGGATCCGGTCCATGCGTCCTTCCATCGGCTGGTGCGCCCACGAGGTGAGCGGCCACGGGCCCGGGCGTCGCTCGGCCCCGCCCCCGGTCGGCCGAAACCGACCCCGCCTCGACGCCGCGCGTCGATCGATCGGACGCGGAGCGTCGAATCTGCGGCAGGCTGGGGGCGCGCGGCTCCATCGTGCCCCAAATCCGCCGTGCGCGCGCGGGGTTGCTGTGATAGAAGTTCCCCCAAAGGGGAGCCGTCGAGGCCGCAATGGATCACAGCGCGAAGTTCGAGGACGTCCGGATCCCCCTTCTCGAGCCCATCCGAGGTCTCGACGCCGTCTCGGGCGTCCTGGGGATTCCGGAGTGGTGGCCCACGGGGGAGCGGGTCGCCATGGCGATCGCCCACGCCGAGGGCAGCGATCATGAGGATCCGCTGGTCGAGTACCTGCATCGGGTGCTCACCGAGAATCACATCCTCACGATCCGCTTCAACTTCCCGTTCGCCGAAAAGAGCCGCCGGGCCAAGGCCGACCCGATGGAGAGCCTCGAGCTCGCGTATCGGTGCGCCCTGGCCGTCCTCGGGCGCGATCCCACGGCCACCCCGGCGCACCTCTTTCTCGGCGGCTTCGGCATCGGGGCCCGCGTCGCCGCTCGACTCGCCAGTGAGCGTCTACAGATCGATGGCCTGGCGATGCTCAGCTATCCGCTTCACCCGAAGAACGAGCCCGAGAATCTGCAGGTCGAGGGACTCAATCGCGTGGTGTCGCCGATGCTCTTCGTCCACGGCACCGAGGATCCGAACTGCACCCCGCCCGCCGTCCAGCGCTGTCTGTCGCGCATTGGCGCCCCGGTGCGGGCCGTCTCGATCCCGAACGCCGGCAAGAACCTCTTCGCTCCCGAAGACATCCCGCCGCCTCCGCCCCCGCCCGAGCCCGACGACGAGGGCCTCAAGGCGATGGGTGACGACGACTTCGTGATGCCCCGCCGCACCGAGCCCGAAGGGCCGGCCGAGGAGTTCGCCCTCGACCTCGTCGGGTGGGTGCAGAGCATCCTGGGCAGCGAGCCGGCCTGAGCCGACGCGGGCCCCGGCCCGCCTGCACGCCGACCGAGCGCATTGCAGGAGAGACGAGCGCATGTCGAACGAGAGCCAGCTCTATTTTCGCCAGCTGCCCGTCGGCGACATGGCGAACTACGCCTACCTGATCGGCTGCACCGAGACGCGTCGGGCCGTGGTGGTCGACCCCGCCTGGCAGGTCGATGGGCTGCTCGACCTGGCCGAAGAGGACGGGATGACCGTCGAAGGCGCCCTGGTGACGCACTACCACCAGGACCACGTCGGCGGGAGCATCTTCGGCATGGACATCCAGGGCCTCGATCGCCTGCTCGAGCGCAGCCCCATGCCGATTCACGTGCAGAAGGAGGAGGCGCACGGCCTCAAGCAGGTGACCGGCGTGTCGGACGGCGACCTCGCCCTGCACGACGGCGGCGACGTGCTCGACCTCGGCGCGATCCAGATTCGGCTGCTGCACACGCCCGGGCACACCCCTGGCTCGCAGTGCTTCCTGGTCGAGGAGGCGGGCCAGCCAGGGCACCTCGTCTCAGGCGACACGCTCTTCCTCAACGCGTGTGGGCGCGTCGACCTGCCGGGCGGCGATGCCGAGGCGCTGTACCGCAGCCTCAACACGACGCTCAAGCAGCTTCCCGACGAAACGCTGCTCTTCCCCGGCCACGCCTACGGCGAGCCCAGCGACACCATGGGCGAGCAGAAGCGGACGAACCCCTACCTGCGAGTCACGTCGCTCGAGACGTTCCTGGGCTTCATGGGGATGTAGGCGGGCGTTGAGCGACGCCGGGCGTGACCCCCAACAGATCGACCTCGAAGCCGATGTCTTCGGCGCGTTTGCAGGCGAACCGCTTCAACTTCTTGGACAGCATGCCCGGGCGCTGATCGAGCTGCTCCAGGATGCGCGGGTGCATGAGAAAGAAGAGCGTGTTGTCGATGACGTTCGCGAACACCTCTTCGTCGAGCTGCTTCTCTTCATAGAGACGCATCAAGTTCTCCATCCCGAAGAGCACCGATAGATCGTACGCCCCGATCCGCGCCTGCTCCGCCGGAGATAGCGGTTCTCCCATGCTCGCCCGCGTCCAGAGCTCGGCCAGGTCTGCGTTGGCCGCCATGGTCAGGGAGGCAGACCAGGTCTGTTCCGCGGCCTGGTGGTAGCTCGACGTGCGCACGGCCTTGGTGTTCTGACGAATCTGGATCGCGAGATAGCCGACGGTCACGATCACACCGATCGCGCCGACGAACTCGCCGATGTTCGCGAGGGATTCGAGCACAGCTTCGTTCCAGCGCTCCGCTCGGCTCAGTCGTCGTCGTCGTCGTTGGGATTGCCGACGATGATCTCGCCGTGCAGCCGCCGCGCGACCCCGCCGACACCGCCCTGTTTCGGGTTCGGGCGGATCACCTTGTAGCGGTACCGCCCGGGCTTCAGCTCGCAGAAGCTCGCGAACTCACCCGGGTGGATCTCGGCGCTCTTCAGCTCGTCGTCCTTGATCGTGAAGTTGACGAGGCTGTGGCAGATCATCGAGCGCGCGACCTCGCGCTCGAACACGATGGTCGAGGCGCTCTTCGAGTAGCTGATCCAGGCGACGAGCTGCCCTTCTTCCAGCGTCGCGAGACGCGGACTCAGCGCTTCATCCGTGATCAGCACGACCTGATGGCTCGACCGTCGATAGCCGGGATCGAGGCTCGGAAAGTCGCCCGTCGTCTCGTAGGGCACCTCGGTCGGCCGATCCGACTCGGACGCGACCGGCCCCGCCCACAGCACGAGCAAGCCCAGGGCGAGCCCGACCCGCCCGAACACAGAGCCCCGCTGCCTTCGCTCGAAGTTCCTCAACTCGCTCCCCTTCCCTCATGCCCCCTGATGACCGCGGCCCGCGCGACCGCCCCCCGACGATCCCCTGGCGACACCGCTTCGAGAGTCTACACGCGCTCGCGTCCCTCTCGTTTCCAAAAGCACGTGCGTCCGATGACCGGCTCTGCGCCCGATTGGATGGCTCGATCCCTCCATCCCATTGCGTCGGCGACCCGGGTGCCTCGACGACCTGGGTTGCTCGGGCGCGGTTTCGTGGGGCGTCGTCCTCAGTCTGCGGGCGCGGGTTGTACGGACCCGGACGGTTGCGTCCGTTCCGGGGCACCGTACCCGCGCACGCCGCCCTTCGATTGCGGGCGCCGCCCCACGAAACCGCGAACGCAGCCTCGGCGCTGCACCGAATCGCGGTGCAGCACGCAACGGCCTCGCAAACGGGCCTGGGCCTCGGGCTCGCCGCTCGGATCTTCTGGGGCGGCGCCCGCAATCGAAGGGCGCGATCCCAATCGCCGCTCCCCGGCGCCGCGCAAGCGCTCCGCCCCCGCACGACCCACGCCCGCAGACTGAGGACGACGCCCCAGAAGATCCGACCCGACCGCCCGCCCCCGGTCCGAGCACCCCGGGCAGGCGCCCCTGCCCACCCGAGCCAACCGCCGCGCCCGGATCGACGTTCTCGAGAAGGACGGCAGCTGCCGTGGCCGCCAGGCGCCGCAGAGCCGCGCGCCCCCGCCCGAAGGAGGCGCAGCGATGGGTTGCCCTGGACAGCCCGCCCGCGGGAGAGCCCATCATTGAAAGCCGGGGGCCTATCCGATAGCGTCCGCGCGCACTTGCGGGCCCCAGCGCGTCTGGCGGCGGGGCACCGCAGCCCCTTGAAATCGCTTTCAAGTCACTCACATCGGGGGCCGTCTGGCGGCTCCCTTCATTGGTTCGGAGGTTGGCCCCCCATGAAGGTCATGGTGTGCCTGAAGCAGGTTCCCCATCAGGACGCACGGCTCGATGTCGCCGGCGACGGAACCTGGATTCAGGAAGACAACATCAAGTTCGAGATCAACAGTTACGACACCTACGCCCTCGAAGAGGCGCTCCGCATGAAAGATGCGGGGGACGCCGAGGTCGTGGTGGTCTCCATCGGTCCCGACCGCGTGACCCAGGCCCTGCGCACCGCGCTCGGCATGGGCGCCGACCGCGCGATCCACATCAAGGACGACGCCGTCAGCGGCAGCGACGCCCTCGGCCTGGCCAAGGTGCTCGCCGCCGTCGCCAAGGACGAGAACCCCGACGTCGTCTTTACCGGCCTGATGGCCGACGACGACAACCTGTCGTCGGTGCCCCCGATGCTCGCCGAGCTGCTCGGTGTGCCGTCGGCCACGGGCGTCGTCAAGACCGACAGCACCGACGCGGGCATGACCGTCGAGCGCGAGCTCGAGGGTGGTGCCTACGAGGTGGTCGAGCTGCCGAAGCCCTGTCTCGCCGCAATCCAGACCGGCGCGAACCAGGTCCGCTACGCCTCGCTCAAGGGCATCATGCAGGCGAAGAAGAAGCCGGTCGACGTCAAGACCGCCGCCGATCTCGGCGTCGGTGATGCCGTCGGTGGCGGCGCGGCCAAGGTCACGGTCAACAAGGTCTACGTGCCGCCCAAGGGCGACTCGGCCGAGATCCTCGAAGGGTCGACGGACGAGGTCGTGGGCCAGCTCGTGAACAAGATCAAGGAGCTCGGCCTCCTCTAAGGAGCCCGGGTTCTCATCGGGAGACATCCAATGGGTACGATTCTCGTCGTCGCCGAAGTTGCCGGCGGCGCCATTCGAGAGGCCAGCTACGAGCTGCTGACCGTCGCGCACGGTCTGGGCGGCGAAGTCAAGGGCCTCGTCATCGGCAGCGGCGTGGGAGACCTCGCCAGCGAGTTCTCGTCGAAGGGCGCGGGGGAGACCCTCGTCGTCGACAGTGGCGACCTCGCCAACTACAACGTCGACGGCTACAACGCGGCGATCCGCGCGGCCGTCGAGGCCACCGGCGCCGAGCTGATCCTCATCAGCAACACGCCGAGCGGCTGGGACGTTGCGCCGCGCGTCGCGGCCGGTCTCGACTGCGCGTTCGTGTCGGACTGCTTCAAGATCGAGGGGGAAGGCGACGGACGCACGTACTTCCGCCGCATCTTCAACGGCAAGCTCGACGCCGAGCTCTCCGCCACGGGCACCGTCGTCGCGACGGTCCAGCCCGGCGCTGTGGCGGCCTACGAGGGCAGCGGCGACGGCGGCACCAAGCCGCTCGACGTCGCGCTCGACCTCAAGGCGAAGTTCGTCGAGGTCAGGCAGGCCGAAGCCACCGGGGTCGACCTCACGAAGGCCGACATCATCGTGTCGGGCGGTCGTGGTGTGGGCGATCCCGAGAAGTTCCCCGAGATCATCCAGCCCCTGGCCGACGCGCTGGGCGGTGCGATGGGCGCGTCGCGCCCCGTCGTCGACGCCGGCTGGCTCGAGCACGCCTACCAGGTGGGCTCGTCGGGCCAGATCGTCGCGCCGAAGCTGTACATCGCCGCCGGCATCTCGGGCGCGATCCAGCACCTCGTGGGCATGAAGGGTTCGAACTTCATCATCGCGATCAACAAGGACGCCGATGCGCCGATCTTCGAGATCGCTCAGGTCGGGGTCGTCGCGGATCTGTTCGACATCGTGCCGGCACTGACCGAGGCGGTGGCTGCCGCCAAGGGCTGATCGCACACGCGATCACGTGCACATCGAGGCCCGCAGCGAGCGATCGCTGCGGGCCTCTTCCTTTTCGGTGACTTGCATCGCATGCTTCGCGGAATTTCGAGGGCACGGGTGCGACGAAGACCGAACGTGCGTTGACGGATCCCCTCACTCACGCGACAGTGTCGACGACACCGTCGCGCGAGCCGGCCTCTGAGTCGGCCGACCCGTGCAGCGGCTTGCTCACCTTGGGGGGTGGGCGATGGGGCCTCGCCGCATCGCGTTCATCAATGAGAAAGGCGGCAGCGGCAAGACGACGCTTGCTGCGAACGCCGCCTTTCACCTCGCTCATCATCACGACCTGCGCGTGCTCGCGGTCGACATGGATCCCCAGGGCCAGCTCGGCAAGGTGCTCGGTGTCGATCCGAGGCGCGCTCGCCACAGCGCGATCGAGCTGCTCGTCGACTCGGTCCTGCACGGCCCCGATGCACGCCCCCGAGCGCCGCGCGTCGAGACGAAGCTTCCGATCGTCCACACCCGCGTGCCGAACCTCGACGTCGTCGTCTCGAACAAGGCGCTCGCCCTCTTCCCTGCCTGGAGCGAGACCGACCCCGCACAGGCGGGCGGCACCGACGAAGAGACCGTGCACCGACTGCGGCGCGCGCTCGATGCGGCCCCGCGCCTCGTCGACTACGACCTCGTACTGATGGACGCACCGCCGAGCTTCGGCGCGCTGACGCTCAATGTGCTCTGCGCATGTGACGAGCTCGTCGTACCCGTCCCGCTCACATACCTCGCACTCGATGGGTGCGCCGCGCTGCTCGACACGATCGACCTCGTGCGCAGCCGGTATCGCCATGAACGCCTGCGCATCACCTCGGTCGTCCCGACCTTCTACAGGCGCACGCGCCTCGCCGGTGAAGTTCTCGATGCGCTGCGGAACCGATTCCCGGGTGAGCTGTCCAAGAGCGTGGTGGGATACCACGTGAAGATCGATGAAGCACAGTCGCGCGGACGATCGATCTTCGAGTACGCACCGCGCGACAAGGGAGCACGCGTGATGGAGCAGATCGCCGACGAGTTACTGGCGCGTGCGCCAGTCACCGAAACCGCGCCACGCTTCGCGATGGGCCGAGTCGGGCCGAATCGCGAAGAGCGGCGCTGAACCCGATCGGCCACCCGATCGGGAGGAGCAGCGATCGATGAGCGCCGAAACAGACCCCCACGCCCCCGAAGACCGCAGCGGCCCCGCGCTCGGCTCGAATCCGTTCGAGACCGACGGGTCGACCACCGAAGACCCCTTCCTCACCGCCCTCTCGGCCATCGAGGCGCGTCGCCGCGCCGAGACCGAGCTCGGCTGGCCCGGCGACGCGAGCGCCGAGATCCCCGAAGCCGCCGAGTCCGGCCGCGGCCAGACACTCCGCAACCGCGCCGCGCGTCCGCGCCGCGTGCGGCCCATTGCGCCCCTGGCCGAGATTCCGATCCCCGAACCCGAGGACGCATTCGATCGCTGGACGAGCGACGACGTGCGAAGGCGGCTGCGCGCCATCGCGGCGCTCGCCGACCCTGCGACGGGCTTCGATCAACACGGGCTCTCGCTCGATGCCGTGCGGCGCGCGGCCCCGATCTGTGAGGCGCTCTACCAGAACTGGTTCCGGGTCGAGAGCACCGGACACGCGCACGTGCCGCGCGACGGCGCCGTCGTGCTCGTCAGCAATCACGCCGGGCTGCTGCCCTTCGACGGCGCGATGATCGTCACCGATCTGCTGATGCGCCTCGATCCGCCTCGGCTCGCGCGTGCGGTCGTCGACCGATTCGTGGGCTCGATGCCCTGGATCAACGTCTTCATGGCTCGCATGGGCCAGGTGATCGGCACCCGCTCCGCCGTGCGGGACCTGCTCGCCGACAGCCAGCCGGTGCTCGTCTTTCCCGAAGGCAGCGCAGGTGTGATGAAGCCGATCACGCAGCGCTACCGGCTGCAGACGTTCCACTCGGGCTTCGCCCGGGAAGCGCTGCGGGCGGGCGCCCCGATCGTGCCGATGGCCGTGATCGGCAGCGACGATCAGTCGCCGATCCTCGCCAACCTCAAGCCGCTCGGGCGTCTGCTCGGGCTGCCGGGCTTTCCGATCACCCCGACGTTCCCGTGGCTCGGGCCGCTCGGTCTGCTGCCCTACCCCGTGCGCTACCGCATCGTGTACGGCGAGCCCGTCGAGCCCGAAGGCACGTGCGATGATGCGGGCGACGTGAAGCGACTCGCCGATCGCGTTCGGCGTCGGGTGCAGGGGCTGATCAACGCCCACGCGACGACCGGCACGCCACCGGACACACACACCCGCACCCCACCTCGGGCCGCCGCACCGTGAGCGCGCGGCGTCGGGTCCTCGTCACCCATGCGGACGAGCCGCTCGGACGCAGTCTCGCGCTTCGGCTCATGGAGGACCCGTCGGTCGAACGCCTCGATACGGTGGGCCCGCCTGGTGCGGAGCCCCCCTTCGAGCACCGCTTCGCCCACGCGCCCGATCGGTTCTGCCACCACGAGGCCGACCTCTCGAAGCCACGCGACGTCGCCGAGCTCTTCGCGAAGACCGAGCCCGACGCGGTGCTGCTGCTGCCCCGCCTCTCGAATCGCGATGACCGCGGCCGCCCCTGGCTGGCAGACGTCCCTCCCCGCACGGTCGAGACCCGGCTCGTGCTCGAGCAGAGCCTCGAGCACGCCGCCGTACGACAGCTCGTCGCTCTGGGCAGCATGGCGGCCTATGCGCTGCCCGCCGGCAATGCCCATCGACTCGACGAGCACGCACCGCTGGCGCTCAGCCCCGACTGGCCCGCGCATCTTCGCTGCTGGGTCGACTGCGACATGATGATCCACGCCGAAGTGCATCACCCGACGCTCTGCGTGGCGCTGCTCCGCCTCGCCACGGTGCTCACGAGCGAGGGCGAAGTGCTGTTGGCCCCCTTCGATGCGGGACCGCTGTCGATGCGTACCGCCGGCTTCGACCCGATGTGCCCACTCGTCGTCGACCACGACGTCGTCCAGGCGGCAATGCACGCCCTGCATCTCGGGGCGCGGGGGGTCTTCAACGTCGCCAGTGATCAGTGTGTGCCGTTGTCGATGCTCGACCGCGCGCGCGGCACGCAGACGTTGCCGGTCCCCGCGCCGCTGCTCTCGCTGCTCGGCCAGGGCCTCGGTCGATTGGGTGCCCGTGCGCTGGCGGATCTCGTCGAGTCGCCCCACCAGCGCTACGGCGTGAGCCTCGACACGACGCGCGCCCGCACCGAGCTCGGCTTCGAGCCGGCCTGGCGGATCGAGCTCGCTGGACCGGACGCCACGGGCCCGGCGCTCGAAGCGCGTCCGATCTGAGCGAAACGGCCCGCCCGATCGGGGGCCCGTCGCCGCGTTCGCGCGGGCCCGAGCCGGGCGCGCCCGAACGCGACCCGCTATCCTCCCGCCGCCTCACAACCCCGCAGAATCTCAAGGGAATCCCATGGCGGTAGATACGTCCCAGTTCAAGAACGGCCTGAAGATCGAGCTCGACGGCCAGCCCTTCACGATCGTGTACTTCCAGCACGTGAAGCCCGGCAAGGGCGGCGCGTTCGTGCGCACCAAGGTCAAGAACCTGCTGAACGGTCGCGTGCTCGAGCGCACCTTCCGCAGCGGCGAGAAGGCGCCCGAGGCCGACGTCGAAGAGCGCAAGATGCAGTACCTCTACCATGACGGGAGTGACCTGATCTTCATGGACGCGGACACCTACGATCAGATTCCGATCGGCGGCGACGTGCTCGGCGATGCTACGAACTTCCTGATGGAGAACATGAACGTCGAGGTGCTCTTCTGGAAGGGCAAGCCCGTGAACATCGAGCTGCCGAACTACATCGAAGCGACGGTCACCAAGTCGGACCCTGGCGTGAAGGGAGACACGAGCTCGGGGGCGCTGAAGCCGGCCACGGTCGAGACGGGCTTCACGCTGAACGTGCCGCTCTTCATCGAGGAGGGCGACGTGCTCCGAATCGACACGCGCACCGGAGAGTACTCGGAGCGGGTGAGCAAGTAGCCTCGACGAATCCGACCCAACCTTGACCCGATCCGTCCCCGGTCACCTGCCTCCGAAGAGAGCCATCGTGCTCTCGGGCGGGGGCGCGCGCGGCGCCTACGAGGCGGGTGCGCTCAAGTACATCCTCGACGAGTTGCCCGACCACATGGGCGTGCAGCCGCACTTCGAAATCGTGTGCGGCACCTCGGTGGGCGCGATCCACGCGGCGTTCATCGCGGCGACGGCCGACGAGTCGGAGGGGCGCGGCGAACGCCTCGTGAAGATCTGGGAAGAGCTCCAGGTCGACGAGGTCTTCCGATTCGGCGCGGGCGACCTGCTCGGCATTCCGCGCAAGCTGCTCGGCGTCCGGCGCGTCGCAAACATGCTGCGCGAGGGGCAGCGCCCCGACCGCCTCTTCGGGCTGCTCGACACGGGCCCGCTCGAAGACCTCGTCCTGCGCTCGATCCCGTGGTCGAAGATCTCGCACAACCTCGACCACGGGCGCGTCGAGAGCGTGTGCATCGCCGCCACTCAGCTCGCGACTGGGCGCGCCGTCGTCTTTTGCCAGCAAAAGGGCCGCACCCTGCCGCCCTGGGCGAGTCAAGACAACATCCGCATGCAGACGATCCGGCTCTCGCCCGTCCACGCGCTGGCCTCTGCTGCGATCCCGATGCTCTTCCCGGCCGTTCGCGTCGGCGCTCGCTACTACGCCGATGGCGGACTGCGGCTGAACACGCCGCTCGCCCCCGCGGTGCGCCTCGGCGCGAATCGGGTGCTGGTGATCAGCCTCTCGCACGGCATTCAGCGCAACGTGAGCGAGACGATCGCGCAGCAGCGCACCGCCGGTTTCGGCAACCCGATGTTCCTGTTCGGCAAGGTGCTGAACGCTCTGATGCTCTCGCCGGTCGACGCCGACCTCGCGCGCATGCACTTCATCAACAACATCATTTCAGATGGAGAAGAGGCGTACGGCGACGACTTCCTCGAGCGCATGAACACCGTCGGCCTCGAGCGAAGCGGCCGCTCGCTTCAGCGCATTAGCGACCTCGTGATCCGGCCCTCGGTCGACCTCGGCTACCTGGCCGGCAAGCTCATGCACGAACGATCCGACGAGCTCGAGCTCAACGCGTTCCTGCGCATGTTCATGCGGGCGAGCGATGCGGGCGACGAGATCAAGGAAGCCGACCTGCTGTCGTACCTGCTGTTCGACACGGCCTACACCACACCGCTGGTCGAGCTCGGCTACCGCGACGCCGAAGACAAGCGCGACCAGCTCGCCGCCTTCTTCACCGAGCCGGACGCGCCCTGAGCGTCGCACTCGACGTTTCGCCCCGGCCGACCGGCGCCGCGCGCACCCAGCCGTCGCGAGCCTTCCCGCGGATCGGTACCCTGCTCGTATGAGGGGTGATCAGCTCGCGCGCCAGTGGCAGCTCATTCAGCGACTCGCGAAGAGCCGGGCGGGCGTCGGGCTCGATGAGCTCGCCGACGACCTGGGCTGCGTTCGACGCACCATCTACCGCGATCTCGACGCACTGATGTACGCGGGGTTCCCGGTCACGAGCGAGAAGCGCGACGGCAAGGCCTACTACCGGTTCCTCGACGGCTTCAAGCTCGGCGACGTGCCCTTCACGCCCGACGAGATCCTCGCGCTCGCCTTCGGCGAGGATCTGCTGCGCACGCTCGAGGGCACGGTCTTCCACGACTCGATCCGCTCGGCCCTCGGCAAGATTCGAGCGGGCCTGGGGCCCGAGCTGACCGATTTTCTCGGCGAGCTGGCGGGTGCCTTCCGCGTGCTGCCCGGGCCCCACAAGCGCTACGCCGACCAGCGCGACGCGATCTCGACGCTCAACCAGGCCGTTCTGCAGCGGCATCGCGTGACGATCGCCTACCGCACTGGGCGCACCGGCGAGACGAAGTCGCGCTCGCTGGCGCCGTATCACGTCTGGTATCACGGGGGCGGTCTCTACGTGATCGGCCACGACGACCTGTCGAACGAGATCCGCACGTTCGCCGTCGACCGCATCCTCGATGCGACGCCGACGAGCGATGCGTTCGAGGTGCCCGACGACTTCGACTTCGATGCGTACACCGCATCGAGCTTCGGCGTGGTCGCCGAGCCCGCCGAGCGGGTCTGCATTCGCTTCGCGGCGAGCCATGCCCACGAGATTCGCGAGCGCGAGTGGCATCCGACCCAGCGGATCGAGCCGCTCGACGACGGCGGCGTCGAGCTCGAGCTCGAGGTCGGCACCGGCACCGAGCTGCGCAGGTGGATCCTCACGTTCGGCGCCGCGGCCGAGGTGCTCGAGCCCCCGTCGTTGCGCGCCGAGATCGAAGCCGAGCTCAAGAGCACCCTCGCCCGCTACGCACACTGATACGCCGACAGGCACGGCGGCCGGCGCTTTACATCCGCGACCGACCGCGTAGAGTCCGGCGCCATGTTGACGCACAACACCTACTTCGACGACGCAGTGCAGAGTGTCGGGTTCGAGCGCCACGGCCGATCGATGTCGGTCGGCGTGATCGACGCCGGCGAGTTTCACTTCGGCACCGCCGCCCCCGAACGGATGACGGTCGTGACCGGCGAGCTCGAGATCAAGCGCGACGGCGATGCGGGCTGGATGACGGTTCTGGCCGGCACCGCCTTCGAGGTCGCCGGCGAGAGCGGCTTCGACGTGCGCGCCACGGCGCCGTCGGCCTACCTCTGCGAGTACCTGTAACGAGCGAGCGAGCGACCGCGCAGACGGGTCGGCCCTCGGTCGGCGACCCGCGCGGCGTGGCTAGTCGGGCACGGGACACGCGTCGAGGCAGTTCTCGGCGCGTTCGCGGCACTCGCCCTCGCAGTCCATCGGGTTCGGGTGTTCGGCGCACTGCTGCATGCAATCGCCCTGGCGACGCTCACAGGCGTCGCTGCAGGCCGTCGCGTCGATGACCTGCGCACCCGGCGTGCCGGCCATGAAGATGAAGGCGGCGCACACGGCCACCCAGGTCGAGAGAATCGTGATCGCCTTCATGTCGCCTCCCCATGGCTCGCTTCGATGCGGGCCGCACCTGGCCCGGTGTGCCGGCCCCACTCTCGCCGAAGAACCCTAGCGCCCTGCCAGCTGCCCGCCGTCGATGCTGTAGAGCTGGCCACTGATCCACGCGCCCTGATCGCTGCAGAGGTACACGGCCAGCCAGGCGACCTCATCGCCGCGGCCGGCTCGCCCGAGGGGCACGTACTGACCGATCACCTGATCCCACGTCTCGCCGCGCATGTCGTCGAGCCGCGCCGTATCGATGATGCCGGGGCAGATCGAGTTCACGCGAATCTGGTGCGCACCCAGCTCACCCGACATGGCGGCCGTGAGCGCGTGGATGCCGGCCTTGCTCGCGGCATAGGCCGCGTTGCCCGGCGGCATCATCTTGCCGCCGATCGACGAGATGTTGACGATCGAGCCGCCCTCACCCTGGTCGATCATGCGCCGCGCGAACGCGCGGCTCATCAAGAAGCTGCCGTTCAGGTTGACGTCGATCACCCGCCGCCAGACCTCGGGCGCGACGTCGACGACCGGCTGGCGGTCTTCGCCTCGCGCCGCGCCAGCGTTGTTGACCACGATGTCGACCCGCCCGTATTCGGCCACCACCGCCGCCACGAGCGCGTCGACCGCTTCGGGGTCGGCCACGTCACTCACGATCGGGGTCGCGCGTCGACCGAGGGCGCGCACCTCGCCCGCGACGCTGTCGATGTCCCGCCAGCCGGCGGCGCGCTCGTCTTCGGGGTACTGGTCGGGCGCTCGCCCGGTGCCGGTCACCACGACATCGCACCCGGCCCGGGCCAGCTCGACGGCGATCGGTCGACCGATGCTGCGCATGCGACCCGCGCCCGTGACCACGGCGACCTTGCCTTCGAGCCCGGTGAGCTGCAAGCCCGCCATTGGCTTCCTCCTCGCCCGATGGCGGGCGTCGCCAGAGGATCGAGGAGCGACGGGGCGCGAGCAACCGCCGAAGCGCCCCCGGTCGAAACGCAAACGGCCCCGCACACCTGGGTGTGCGGGGCCGAGGGTCGCGCGCTTCGACTGCGTGGTTCAGTCGGCGACGAGCGAGAAATCCGAGAAGCGAAGCTCCTCACCGCGAGAGTCGATCATCATGCCGACGCCGCGCCACTTCGACTCGGTGCGGTCGGTGATGAGGCCCAGATTCTTCAGGTTCGGCACCACCGTGTGCATGTAGATCATGCTGTTCAGCTCGGCGAAGTTCGGCATCGCGAGTGTCATCTGCGTGATGATCTCGGGGTCGATGTCGTACTTCGGGCCGAGCATCCGCAGCATGTCGAGCTGCTGCCCGGCGTTCAGCGTCTCGAGGATGTCGAACGCCCAGTCTTCGAGCTCGTCCTTGGTGCCCTGATCGGCCTGGGCCATCACGCGCCGCATGCTGAGGACACCGAACGCTGCGTGCCGCGACTCGTCGCCGGCGACCCGCTGCAGCATGTCCTCGAGGAGCGGGTTCTTCGATTCCTGCTGCATCAGGCCCATGATGCCCACCGCCATGCCCTCGAAGAGGGTTTGCATGCCGAGCGTCTTCTTCTCGACGCCCTCGGCCGCGAGCAGGATGTCGAGCAGCACCTTCACGGTGGGATTCAGCGGGTACAGGCGCCCCATCTTCTCGGATAGGAACTTCGCGAAGACCTCGACGTGCCGCGCCTCGTCGATGGTCTGGCTCGCCGCATAGAACTTCTGATCCATCTTGTCGCAGACGTTCGTGAGCTGGCCACAGAGCTGCAGCGCGGCCTGCTCGCCGTGGAGCAACTGCGAGAGCAGATAGGCGGTCTCGTCGAACATCGCAGCCTTCTGGGTGGCCTCGTCCTTGCCAGCGAGCTTGCACACCTGCGCCAGCATCGACGCCTCTGGGGTGAGCAGCCAGTCATCGCTCGTCACCGGCGTCGACCAGTCGACGTCGGTCTGCGCGTTCCACTGCCCGGCCTTGCCCTTCTCGTAGAGCCGGCGGAGCTCTTCGACCTCGCTCCCGTATTCCCAGGTCCAGTGCGTCTCGACGGGGACGTCGATGTCGATGCGCGCGCGCGCGTGCGCGACGTCGGCCTCGTCCACCCAGTCGACGATTTCGAAGTCGCCGAGCATGCGGCGGTGGTCGGAAAGGATCTTGTCCACGGTGCAGGTCTCCTTCTCTGGCTGCGCGTCGGGAAGATCCCCACGCTTCGACACGCCCCTGGCGGCGTGCCGTGGCTGGGCCGGCTCAGGGAGCTGGCGGTTCGTCGGCGTCGACGCCCTTCAAAACGGCACGGCGCACGAAGCCCTTGACCTCTCGTTTGCGACGGCGCACGGCGCTGGTCGAGAAAAGCGATTCGCCGAGCAACGCCTCGCCGAACTCGCCCGAGGCGAAGTGGTAGACGGTCATTCCGATCAGGCTCTGGATCGTGTCGGGCACCGAGACGCGTCGGAACCGGCCCTGGGCGATCCCGCGCTGAATCAGCGCCTCGAAGCCGCCGATCAACGCGAGCAACGCGACCTCGAAGGGCTCGGGGTCGCGTTCGGAGAGGTCGGGCCCGTACGGGTCGTCTTCGAAGAGCGCCCGCATCGCGAGCCGCGGCGTGGCAGGGTCCTCAGCGAGGAAGTCGATGAGCACGTCGACGATCTGATCGAGCGCTTCGGCGGGGTCGACGTCTTCGCGAAGCGCCGGCGCGGCACGCTCGCCGAGTCGGATCAGCACGCGCTCGAGCACTTCGGAATAGAGCTCAAGCTTGGTCGTGAAGTGATGGAAGAGCGCGCTCTTGCTGAGCCCCGTTTCGCGCGCGACCTCGCGCATGCCGACCCCCGCGAAGCCGCTGCGCGCAAACAGCGCTTCGCAGACCTCGAGGATCTTGTCGCGCGAGGCCTCGCCTGCGCGGGAGGGCGCTCGCAGAGATGCGCGGGGCATGGTGCCGGGGGTCATGTCGCCTTCCTCCGTGTCCGTCTCGTCGGGACGTCCCGGTGGCCGAGCCCATCGGCTGGGCGCTGAGACCTGACTTTCGGACGACGGTCGATCGCGCGGTGTTCGCGGCGTGAAGTGGGCGGCCGGAACCCGATGAAATTTACCGACCGACCGGTCGGGCGTCAATCCAAAGTGTCAGGGAACCAAGATTGCTTGTCAGGTGCCCATGCAGGAGACCGGGCGACCGGTGTCCTGTGTGCGAAATCCTGGGGGGACCGGAGGTCGGCGAGGCGATTCAGACGCCCCGCCCGAGCCGGTCGAGAATGACTGCTTCGCTTTCGAAATCAAATGGTTGGGAGCCGTGGTCGCCGGCCCCAGGGTGTCTTAGCCTGTGCCGCCCCGAAGCCTCGTCGGGCCGCACTCCCCCCCGCCTGCGGCTCGCGATCGACACGGTCGAGAGCCCGCCCATGAACCCCCGACAGCGCCGTGCCCGGGCCCGGTCCGCCGGAGCCCCGCCGAAGCCCGCCCGTGGGTCGGTGCGTGCGGGCGCGGTGGGGGCGACCGCGGCGGGTGCGATCCTGCTGTCGCT
Source organism: Myxococcota bacterium (assembly GCA_965250285.1). GTDB lineage: Bacteria > Myxococcota_A > UBA9160 > UBA9160 > UBA4427 > CAYYSY01. The sequence continues at coordinate 1,015,681 of OZ252299.1, read as the reverse complement.
GTTCCATCCCACCGCGGCGCAGGCCCAGTGGGTGGCCGATCCCTCGCGCTACATGGCGTCCTCGGACGAGACGAGCATCGCGATCGAGGCGGTCGAGGGCGATGGGCCGGCCTACGCCATCTCGAAGCTCGCGATCGGCTACCGCGACCCGCACCCCGATCTGCCCCCACTCGACGAGCTGCTGCCGGTCAGCGTCGTGCTGACGCCGACCGAGACGGGCTACGTGGCGCCGCGTCCAGGCCAGCCCGAAGAGACGCTCCGCTTCGGTCCACTCACCGAGGTCGACGGCGAGTTCCATGCGAGCGCACTCGCGAGCATCGGCCAGGCCATGCTCGGGCGGACACGCGAAGCGGGCCTGCTCGGCATCTTCATCCTGCCCGATCCGCAGCAGATCGAACCGACGAGCGAGCGCGATCTGCGCCCGAAGGGCGACACCGACCTGCGTCTCGAGGTCTGGGTCGGGCAGATCGAGGACGTCCGCACGGTCGCGACGGGCCCGCGCATCGAAGAAGACTGGCGGATCGACAACCCGAAGCACAAGCGCATCCTGGCCGCCTCGCCGCTCTTCCCCGCCGATGCGGGCCGCGAGGACACCACCGACCTGCTCCTCGAGGACGTGCTCGAGAGCTACGTGTTTCGTCTCAACCGGCACCCGGGCCGCGAGGTCGAAGCGTCGCTCGGCCCCTCGGCCGACGAGACCGGCATCGCCCTCGACTACCGCGTCTACGAAGCCAAGCCCTGGCTCGCGTACTTCACGTCGTCGAACACGGGCACCGACCGCACCGCGCTCTGGCAGCAGCGCGTCGGCTACCAGAACACGCAGCTGACGAGCCGCGACGACATGCTCTCGGTCGAGTACCTGAACGCGGGGCTCGACAACGTCAACTCGATCAGCGTCGCCTACTCGGCGCCGTGGTTCTCGCCCGCACGACCGGCGTGGATGCGCCAGGGTCGCCGCGAGCCAGCGTGGATTCGCTGGCTCGACCGCGACGACATCCCGTGGTGGGGGCTCGACCGACTGCGCTGGGGCGTGCAGGGCAACTGGAGCCGCTACGAAGCCGAGATCAACACGGCAGCTCAGGCCAACGAGGACACGCTGGTCATCACGAACGACTGGCAGATCGGCGGAGAGCTCACGTACAACATCTTCCAGCACCGAGCGCTCTTCGTCGACATCTTCGGCGGCATCGGCCTGCGCGGCGTGAACGTCGAGAATCAATCCCTCCAGGATCCGTTCAACGGGCACGGCCTCGTCCTCGAGCCGGTCGCGGGGTTTCGTCTGCAGCGCGTCAATCTGTTCTCGAGCGTCTTCGCGCGGTTCAGCGGCGGCGGTGGCTTCACGAACTTCAGCGACGAAGAGGCGAGGTTGGCCACAGGCCGACAGCTCGTGTCGCAGAAGTGGGCGGTGCTGCAGTGGGACACCGGCGCGAGCTACTACCTCGAGCCGCTGCTGAACCCGAGCGGCTGGCGCGATCCCTCGACCGAGTGGAGTTCGACCCTCGCCCACGAGCTCGCGGTGTCGTTTCGCGGACAGTACGCGTTCAACTACCGCTTGATCCCCCAGGCAGCGCAGGTGATCGGCGGCCTCTACAGCGTCCGAGGCTTCGAGAACGGCCTCGCCGCGGGCGACTCGACCTACGTCGGCAGCGTCGAGTACCGGTTCCACATTCCGCGTGCACTCGGCGTACGGCCGCGCCCCGTGCGCCTGCCCGGTGTGGGCGACTTCCGCGTCTCACCGCAGCAGGTGTACGGTCGCCCCGACTGGGATCTGATCTTGCGCGGCTTCGTCGACGCGGGCGCCACTGTTCGAAATCAGCGCGAGCTGTCGGTCTCGAACGTCGAGCTCAACCAGACGCTCGTCGGTGCGGGTGTCGGACTCGAGCTCTTCCTGGGCCGATTCGTGCGCGCGCGCGTCGACTGGGGGCACGGCCTGTACGACCGTGTGACCTGCGCGTCGAACGCGCTGGTGTGCCCCGACGAAGACCGAATCGATCCCAAGGGCACCTTCCACTTCCTCTTCAGCGTATCCTACTGACCCAGGCTGCAAGCGACTCGATGACCGAAACCGCCCACACGACCGAGCACCGCCCGTCACCGCGCCCCGCGCCGCGGCGGGCCGTGACGTTGTCGGCCGCCCTGCTCTACGCCTGGGTCGCGATGTCGGCCGCCACCGCGGCGGCGCAGGAGCAGACGTCGATCGGCCAGGTCGAGGTCACCCATGGTCAGGGCGCGGTCACCGTCAACGAGCAGAATCAGACGACGCTCACCAGTCAGGGTCGCGTCGTGTACGAATGGGACGGCATTCAGCAGCACAGCGGTCACACGCTCGAGTTCGATCAGTCGGGCGCGAACGCCGCCGCGCTGAACGAGGGGCGCGGCCAGAACCCGTTCCAGTTCTTCGGCACCGTCAAGAGCAACGGCACCGTCATCTTCGCCAACGAGGCCGGCATCCACTTCGCCGATGGCTCGTCGGTGCAGGTGTACAACCTGATCGCGGCCGCGGGTCAGATGAGCCAGGCCGACTTCCTCTCCGGCACCATGCGCTTCGAACAGGTCAACGGCATGGTCACCAACGAAGGCACGATCGAGGCCTTCGAGGTCGCGCTGATCGGCGAGCGCGTCGCGAACCACGGCGACATCTACGTCGAGGGCGGCAAGCTGCTCATGCTCGCGGGCAACGAGGTCTGGATCCGCGACTTCGAGAGCCCGATCGTCGTGAAGGTCCCCGCCGAAGGCTCGGACGCGGGCACTTCGGCCGACACCCCCGCCATCGAGAACACCGGGGTGATCGACGCCGGCCCGAGCGGCAGCGTGCGACTCGCCGCGGCCGACGGGCTCGCCTACGCGATCCGCAACCGCGTCGTGCAGCGCATCGCGCAGGAGTCGGGGGCGGCCCCGCCCGAGTCAGGCCTGATCCGAGCGGGCACCATCGAGATCGCGGGCGGCGACGGCAGTGGCGTCGAGATCGGCGGCACCCTCGACGCGACCCGTGAGGGCAAGAACGCCCGCGGCGGCGACATCGACGTGTTCGGAGAGCGCATCGCCATCGCCGACGATGCGGTGATCGATGCGACCGGCAGCGAGGGCGGCGGTCGCATCCGTATCGGTGGCGACCTCGCCGGCTCGGGTGACATGCAGAAGGCCCAGCTGCTCTTCATGAGCGAGACGGCGCGGATCCACGCCGACGCCGACTACGCGGGCGACGGCGGCGAGGTGATCCTCTGGTCGGACGGTCACGCCTACATTCACGGCGCCATCACGGCTCGGGGTGGCGAATACGCCGGCGACGGCGGATTCATCGAGACGTCGGGCAAGGCCTATCTCGACATCACCCGCGCCGCCGACGCGTCGGCCCGGGTGCGGCGCGACGTCGACCCCACCGGCACCTGGCTGATCGATCCGTACAACATCACGATCGGCGACTTCGGCTTCACCCCCGAAGAGTGCGAGGCCGACCCGCGCTGCCTCGACAAGGGCGTCGACCTCGACGACCTCTTCTTCGTCAGCAACCCGATCCTGTTCGCCGCGGCCGAGAACTCGCTGCTCGACGCGTCGGTCGTCACCGACGCGCTGAACTCAGGCAGCAACCTCACGATCACGACCGCCACCGGCACGAACGAGGTGGGCACGCAGGTCGGCGACATCCTCGTCCTGTCCGACATCCTGCCGGGTGAGACCGCGGCCGAGAACACGTCGGTCACCCTGCAGCTGCGCGCGGCGAATAGCATCATCATCAACGCCGATATTGGCGGCGGCAACGACCCGCGGTTCGAGAACCTGAATCTCGGCGTACAGCTGCTCGCGAACGACAGTGCCAGCCAGCCCGAGCTGCCCGCCGGCGAGGGCGAGATCGAGAACATCTACGTCGGCGACGTCACGCTGAACGGCAACATCAAGACCAACCGCTCGGACGTCCTCATCCAGGGCATCGACATCACGCTTCAGGACGGCTTCTCGATCGAGACCGACGGCGGCGACGTGCTGGTCGCGGCGATCGGCGCCATCGACCCGAACACGGGCATCCCGTCGGGTGGCGGCGACGTGAACTTCTACGGCGACATCGACACGTCGAGCAGCCGCACCGACAACAACGGCGACCCGCTGCCCGGCGGCGCCATGACGCTACGCGCGCAGTTCGCCGACGTCCGCCGCAATGGCAGCAGCGAGACGGCGCGCGAGGGCGGTGACATTCGGCTGTTCGGCGACATCGACCTCGGCTTTCACGAAGACGGCATCGTCGCGCTCGACGCCGAGGCGGCCGGCGGCGACCTCGTGATCGAAGGCCACATCTCGGCCGACCAGGGCACGTTCGACCTCGTGTCGATCCGCGTTTCCGAGGACGCCGCGCTCACGCCCGGCGCAAACGAGACGGGCGGGCGCATCACTCTCGCGAGCACGGGATCGATGACGACCCTCGGCGGCGACGTCCTGATCGAGGCGTCGAGCAATCTCGGCGCCGGCGATTCGAGCCAGGACAAGAAGAACGCCATCGAGATCTACGGCGCCATCGACACCCGCCCCGAAGACCCCGACCGCGACGACGACGGCTTCGTCGACACGATCGGGGGCAACATCTTCATGAACGCCCACGGTCAGGGGCCCGCCAACCCGTCGGGTCGGGTCGACATCATCGACGGACGCACGTCGCCGACGACGCCGCTGATCCGGACGGGCGGCGGAACGATCCTGGTCAACGTCGACCCGAACGGCGCGGGCACGGACATCCCCGACGGTCCCTCCTTTGCCACGTCCCATGTGGCCGCCACGATCGACGCCGGGCTCGAGCCCGGTGCCGAGCTCGACCTCGCCCTCGAGAACGCCGAGTTCGGCGTGATCGCGATCGAGTCGGCCGGCGAGCTCACGATCGAGAACGCCGCGCCCGACGGCAGCCCGCATACGCTGCGCGGTCGCGAGGTCGCCCTCTTCTCGGCCAACCGCTCGACCAACCCGAACAGCGTGCGCGGCGATCTGCGCTTCGTCTCGAACGCGAGCGGCGAAGGCCCGCAGATCCACGCGATCGACATTCAGGTGAGCGCGGGCATCTCTTCGGCGCTCGGATTCTCTGAGACACAGTCGCGCATCGAAGCGGGCGACGTGAAGCTGTTCGGTCCCGACGGCCCGCCGACGCTCGCCAACGATCAGAAGATCAACTCGCTCAACTGGGCCCAGAACGCGACGGTCGAAGCGAGCGACGTGCTCGAGGCCGACGTGCACTTCGTCGAGATCGATGGCGACGAGGCGGCCGCACGCCGGGCCCTCGACGGTCTGATCTACGTGATCGAGTCGATCACCGGCACCGTCACGCTCGACGACCCGACCAAGGTGGCGGGCAACGCCTTCCCGGGTGGCCCCGACGACGACCGCAGCGACTTCGGCGCACTGCTCGAGCTGCGCGCCGAGGCCGACGCGGCCGACGGACGTCCGGCGATCGTGCTCGAAGATCCGGCGACCGGCAGCTGGGCCGAGGCGAACCTCCAGGCCCTCGACCTGACGATCGACCAGGGGTTCACCGTCGATACCCTGCTCGCGACGAATGCGAGCCTCGCGACCGACGACCTGTCGATCGCGACCGGTCGTCGCCCGGTCTCGAGCACCGAGACGGGGCTGCGGATCAACGACGGGGTCACGCTCGATGCGAGCGAGCAGCTCGTGCTGCACGCCGCCGAGGGGGGCGGCGCCGGCGACCTGATCTTCGGCACCGAGAGCGGCGGCGACGGCACACCGATCCGGCTGGCGTCGAGTGGCCTCGTGCTGCGCGCGGGCTCGGGCGAAGGTGGAATCTCCGGGTCCGACGGCTTCTCGCAGACGAACCGCGTGCTCGCGTCGGCCGACTCGGCGACCCGCGTCGAGTTCGATCTCGGGATCGACCTCGATCCGACCGACGACGCCTACCGCAGCTTCACGATCCGGCAGGAGGCCGAGATCACCGACGACGACCTGCCCGACGTCGACCAGTTCGTGAACGCAAACCTCGCCGAGAACGAGATCGGGCTCGTCGATTACAACCTGCGATCGGATTCGGCGGGGATCGAGCTGGGCTTCGCCGGCGGCCAGAAGGTGCAGCGCACGAACCTCGCGCTGCTGGGCTTCTCGGGCGTGACCGTCGACATGGGCACCGACGACAACGACGATCCGAGGCAGCTCGAGGTGCGCACCTACGACGTCGGCGGCCAGACCAGCTTCGAAGTGACGCAGCAGCTGATCGATCAGTTCGCGTTCGTGGGCCCGACCGAAGTCGCGGGTGAGACCCCCGAGGCCGCAACGTTCCGCGCCGGCGTGGCCGAGTTCGGCGAGCTCTCGTTCGAGCTGCTGCCCGATGATGCCCTGACGACGCTCACCGCCAAGCAGATCCGGCTGGTGGCGAGCGACGGCGCCAGCAGCATCTCGAACAGTTCGTTCATCGACGTCCACGAGCAGGTGCGTTTCTCGGGAGGCGCCACCCCGGTCGAGCAGTTCGTCTTTCGTCAGGACGGCGACATCAATCTCGTGATCGACGGCGACGCCACGACGTCGCCGCTGCCCGACGTCGCGACCCAGTTCATCACCGACACGCCGGGCGAGGACGGGGCCCCGGGCGTCTACGCCGTCGAGAGCGAGAACGGGGCGTTCTCGTTGATCATCAACGAGTTCGATCCCGACACCAGCCCCGGTCGACTGCCGATCTCGACCGAGCGGACCATCCTCGCCGCTCCGACGACGATCCTGACCCGCACCGACGGCGAAAACCTCGACATGGAGCAGATCTTCTCGGCCGACGGGGCGCCGATCCTCGTCGAGATCCGCTCCGACCAGATCGCCCTGCGCGCCGAGAACGTCGACCTGAACGTCGCCGACCCCTCGACCGGTGAGTTCGAACCCCTGACCCCCGAAACCCCGCTGGCACGGGTGATCTTCGGCGACACGCCCCAGCTCGGCCTCTACGTCTACGCCACGCCCGAAGAGACCACCGATCCCCGCGACAACGTGCCGGTGCCCGAGCCCCTCGATCTGCGCGTGCAGAACGAAGGGCCCGAACCCAACGAGACGATCCCCAGTGCAATCACGGTCGTGCAGGACGCGACCTTCGCCAGCAGCGACGACGGCTCGACGAGCGACCTGCTCGATCTCGAACGCTCTGGCTCGGGGTGCGGGTTCGGGCGCGGTCAGTCGAGCTCACCGGGCACCGGCTGCGACGACGATCGGCGCCGCACCACCCTGTCGCTGACCAGCTTCCACGGGGACATCGAGCTGGTGCCCGACCGCGTGTTTGGCGGCGTGATCCAGGCCTTCATTCCTTCGTCGATCCAGGACGACCCACAGAACCCCGACAAGTCGGCCCGCTTCATCCTCTTCAAGGGCGTGGCCCCGGTCTTCTTCACCGAGTCGTTCGACGCGACGTCCGACTACGACTGGCAGGTCGGCAGCGCCACGCAGCCGATCACGCTTCAGGGGGCCGACTTCGTCTCGCTGCGCGCCGGTGGGGGCGGGATCGGCAATCTCACCTTCTACGACAACGTCGAGATTCAGTCAGAGGACATTCGCCTCGGCGCGTTCGGCCCCTCGAACCTCGGCTCGTCGAACGTGCTGCTGCCCTACGTCGACGCGCGCACGAACGCGCCGGTCTTCAACTTCCTGCAGCCCGACGACCTGCCCGACTCGATCCGGCAGAACACGAACAATGATCGCTTTACGATCGTCCAGGACGCCTGGGTGAACAGCAACCGCGATCGCGAGGCCAGCTCGGTCGATCTCACGCTGCCCGTCCAGGCGACGCAGTTCATCAATCTCGATCCGCAGGACGGCTCGACGACCCCTTCGCTGTTCTCGTACACCCTGCAGTCGAACCGCCGCGGGATCTACATCGACGACCTGCCGAACATTCGGGCGAGCCGCTTTCTGCTGCTCGCCAACGTGAACGGCTTCTATGACGATGACGACGAAACCGACGACCGACCCGGCCTGATCCAGATCGACCAGGCCTCGGCGACGGCGACGACGCTCGACGTCGACTTCGTCGACGCGGGGATCGACCGGGGCGCTCTGATCGGTGACGAGATTCAACTGATCGCGGGCAGCACGCCCGGCGGGGGGGACGGCATCGTCGACGCGAACGGCGACGTGTTCTTCGCGGCGAACTCGAACCCCGGCGCGCCACTTCTGGCGTTCACGATCGAGCAGGCGCGCTCGTTCCTCGAGGCACCGGATGGCAATGGCGGGGGCGCGCAGAACCTCCCCGACTTCTTCCAGTTCACCGATGGGCTGGTCGGCGTCGACTACACGCTGAAGCTGTATCAGGGCAACGAGGTCGACCCGACGATCCAGGTCGGCGTCGACACCGCCGACAAGGTGCAGGGCACGGCCCTCGTGCTCGAGGGCCTCGACTCGGTGCAGATCGACGTCCCCGAGACGCTGCTTCAGGGGCTCACGCTGACGAGCCTCGAGGTACGGGAAGCCGCCGATGCCGCCGACGACACACTGACGATCGAGCTCGGCAGCGTCTTCGACATGGACGTCGACGATGACCCCGACACCATCGAGACGCTGATCGAGACGACGAACGAGCAGATCTTCGATGGCGAGGTGCTCGTTTACGGCAACATCGAGCTGCGCGGCGCAGACATCACGTTCGGGGGCGACGTGCTCAATGCCTCGACCGACGTCGACGATTCGTCAGGCCTCGACTTCATCACGCGCGGCACCATCAAGTTTGGCGGAGACGTAGGCTGCCAGCTCGGCGACGGCTCGGGCGACTGCCGCGGCATCTCGAGCGAGGTGATCACGAACGAGCTGGGCGACGCGATCACGGTGGCCTGGAGCGCCCTGGCCGACGAAGACGCTGTGAACGACATCACGCGGCACTGGTTCGACAGCATCCGCGTGCGCTTCGACGCCGACGACGGAGGCCTCGATGCCGTCGCATTCGACAGCGTCGAAGACCAGTACGTCTTCGCTGTCGACACCGAGATCATCGCCGTCGCGCCGTCTCAGGATTTCGCCAACCTCGACGTCGAGGTCACGGTCATTCCCGAGGTCTCGAGTATCTACAAGGCCGACGCCGACCCGGAAGACGGCGGCGAGCAGCTGACGTTCTTCACGCGCGACGGCTTCCGCGTCGGCCAGGGCCAGAAGATCGCGGTCCAGGGTGGCTTCGAGGCGTATTCGAGGGATCGAGTGGCCGTCGGTGACATCGCCGCGCTCGATATCGTGCTCGACGTCGACGAGTCGATCGGCGAAATCGACATCATCCGCCGCCGCGGCAGCAGCTACCTGACGCCCGACGGACGCCGGCTCGGCGATGCGGGCGTTTCTTTCGTCGCGAACACGTTCTCGATGAACGTCCCGCCGCAGCTCGTGGCGAGCGGCCGCGGCCCTTCGCTGGCCATTCTCAACCCCCCCGAGATCACCGATCCGAACTTCACGGGCTTCGCGCTGACGGCGATCAACATCGAGAACGACCCACTCGTCGCGGGAGACTTCGACTGGCAGTTCGCCGACGCGCCCATCGCACTGCCCGCCTTGCATGCGTTCGGACCGTCCCGCGACGACACGAGCCGCACGTTCGTCGGCGACGAGATCGCGCCCCCGCCCGCGCCCTGGATGCCGAGCGAGTGGCGCGTCTCCGACCCGAGGCGGCTGAGAGAGCTCGCCGTGCGGCCGCGTGACCGCACCGTCAAGGAGTGGCACCGCTATCTCGACGGGGCCGGCATCATCGACGACATCGGCACCGACTCGCCGCGCCGAGACGGCCTCGTCACCGTCGCCCAGCCCCGCCTGCTCGCGCAGGACGCCGAACAGTCGATCAAGCTCTACGAGCGCGTCTTCGGTGTCGACGGTGTGCGCGCCGGCGCGGTGCGAGCCGTGCTCGCCGACGCGCTCGATCGCTACCGCCGCTCGAGCGGCACCCGGCGCGTCGTCGGCTTCGAGTTCCGCCGCTACGTGAAGAACCGGCCGAGCTCGCTCTTCGATGCGTATCAGATCTTCGAAGACCTCGACGCGCTGTTCGACCACCACCGCGCCCTCGGGCTCACGCCGGGTGAGTACCGACCGATCCAGGCCGACTGGCTGGCGCAGATCCGACCCGACGGCATCTCGGTCGACGAGCTGGCCGAGGCGGTGCATCCGTCGCGGTACGTGCGCGGGACGGACATTCTCGAGATCTTCGGGGATTGAGGGTCGGGGCTGGGTAGGACGAGAGTTGGGTGCCCGGGTCGGGATGATCGGGTGTCGTCCTCAGATTCCGGCGGGCTGGCCTTGCGGGAGCGGTTCGCCGCGGGCTCCACGGCGGCGTGAGCAGCTTCGGCGCCCGCCTCCAACTTGCGGGCGCCACCCGAAAATCCCGAGGCGGGCAGGCGAGCCCTCGTCTCTCGACCGTGAGGTGGGGTGGGTGCGCCGAACGGGCACGCTCGTTCGCGCTCGTCGCTTCGCGACTTTGCGGGGGGAGGTGGGTCGGGGGCTGGGCTAGGGGGTGATGGTCTCGATGTTGCCCAGGCCTTCGAACTGGGGGATCAAGGCTTCGGCGGGGCCGAGCAGGACCACGGCGATGCGGGTCGGATGCAGCAGCTCGCGGGAGAGTGTGTGCACCTCTTCGACCGTCACGGCGTTCACGCGGGCGCGGTACGTGTCGAGCGAGTCGGCCGGGAGCCCATAGACCTCGAGGTTCACCAGCGAGCCCATGACGGCCTCCGATGTCTCGAGGCCGAGCGCGAACTGCCCGACGGAGTAGCTCTTGGCGTGGGCCAGCTCATCGACCGTGACCGGCTGCGTCGACCGGATCGCTTCGATCTGCTCGAGCAGGATGTCGACCGCACGCCGCGTCTCGGGCACACGCGTGAACGTGCTGACCGCGAAGGGGCCGGGCTGTCGACGCATGGCGAAGCCCGAGTAGACACCGTAGGTCAAGCCCTCATTCGACCGCAGCTCCTTCATCATGCGTGAGGAGAAGCCGCTGCCGCCGAGCACGTCGTCGAGCAGGCCGGCGCCGATGCGGCGGTCGTCGGTGCGCGAGATGCCCTCGTGCGCCAGGATGATGCGCGCCTGCACGAGATCGGGTTTGTCGGCGATGACGATGCGCATCTCGGTCGGCGTGGGCGACGGCGGCGGCGCGACGGGCTCGGGCACGTCGCCGGCGCTCCAACCCTCGAAGCGCGAGCGCACTCGATCCTTCATCGACGCGCTCTCGAAGTCGCCCACGGCGTAGAAGATCGCGTTGTTCGGCAGGAAGATGCGGCCGTGCAGCTCGCGCGCCACGTCGGCGTCGAGCTTCGCCACCGTCTCGAGCGTGCCATCGGCCGGCAGGCCGTATCGATGCCCCTGGTAGAGCGTGACCATGGCCGCGCGGCGCGCGAGCGTCGACGGATCATCCTCTTGACTGCGCAGCCCAGCGATCTGCTGGGCCCGCGTCGCCTCGGCCTCGGCCTCGTCGAAGCGGGGCTGCCGCGCCACCGCATCGAGGACCTCGAGCAGCGCGTCGGTATCTCGCGACAGACCCGACAGGCCGATCGACATCGAATCCCAACCCGCGGTGATCGTCAGCGTGGCGCCGAGGGCATCGACCCGCTCGGCGAGCGCGGTCGCGTCGAGATCGCCCGCGCCGCGGTTCATCAGCTCTGCGGTGAACCGAGCAGCGCCGGCCTGGTCGAGAGCTTCGATGCCCGCGCCGCGCTTGAAGGTGAGCCCGACCGAGACGAGCGGCAGCCGGTCGTCTTCGAGCAGCATCAGCTCGAGACCGTTCTCGAGCGCGATCTGGGTCAGCGCCCCCTCGGCCACGATCGGCGCGGCGTTGGCCGCGGGGGGCTCCTGCTCCCAGGCCGGCTTCGGGCCGCCGAGCTGAGCACAGCCGAGCGCGAACAGCGCCGAGGCCGCCACCGCGCCCATCGCCTTCATCGAGGAGCCGTCTACGAACTCACTGAGGCGCCGCATCTACTGCTCTCCTGCCGCGTCGGCCGGAGGCGGCGGCGGCGCGTCGACATGGATCACCGTGCGCTGGTCGTCCACGAGATAGGTCTGCAGCACACGCTGCACGTCGGCCGGCTGTACGGCCTCGATGGCCGCGAGGCGTTCGTCGAGCGAGCGCACGCGACCGAACGCCACCCACTCGCCGCCGATCCGGCTGGCGAGGCTGTGGGCCGTATCGAGGCCCGCGAGCAGCGAGACCTCGAGCTGGCGCTTCGCCTTGGCCACCTCTTCTTCGGTGACGCCGTCACGCTTCACCGACTCGAGCTCGGCGAAGAACGCGGCCTCGACTTGATCGAGGTCGGCGCCGGGCCGAGCGACCGCCACCGCATAGAAGAGCCCGGCGTCGTGCAGCTCCATGTACCCACCCGCCGCCTCGAGCGCGATCTGATCGCGATAGACGAGCTTCTGGTAGAGCCGGCTCGAACGCCCGGCCGACAGGATCATGCTCGCGACGTCGAGCGCTTCGGCGTCGGCGTGGCCTGTGGGCGGAGCGTGATAGCCGGCGTACATGAGCGGGGCGCGGATGTCGTCGTGCACCATTGCGCGTCGTTCGCCGCGCGCCGGCACCACGGTCGTCGGGTTGCGCGGGATCGACTCGGCCGTTCGCAGCACACCGAATGACCGACGCACACGATCGAGGGTCTCGGCCGTGTCGAAGTCACCGACGATCACCAACACGAGGTTGTTGGCCGCGTAGTACGTATCGAAGAACGTCCGACATGCCTCGACGGTCACGGCTTCGATGTCGCTGCGCCAGCCGATCACCGGCCAGCGATACGGATGAGACTGCCAGAGCGTCGCCGCGAGCGCCTCGAAGGCGAGCCCGCTCGGCTGATCCTCGGTGCGCAAGCGCCGCTCCTCGAGGACGACTTCACGCTCCTTGTCGAGCGTCTCCTGATTGATGTCGAGATTGCCGAAACGCTCGGCCTCGAGGTCGATGACGAGCGGCAGCGACTCGCTGGTCACGTCCTCGAAGTAGACGGTGACGTCTCGGCTGGTGTAGGCATTGATGCGACCCCCTCGACTGCCGACCAGACGGGCGTGCTCTTCGGGGCCGATGTTCTTCGAGCCCTTGAACATCATGTGCTCGAAGAGGTGCGCGATGCCGGTATAGAACGACTCGTCTCGCGAACCGGCCTTCACCCAGACCTGGAGCGAGGCGACGGGCGTCGTGTGATCTTCGAGCGTGAGGACCGTCAGCCCGTTCTCGAGCGTCGTGACCTGCAGCCCGTCGGCGGGGTCGCGCACCCCGTCGTCGGCCAGCGCCGTCGGCGCTGCGAGGGCCCACGCGAGACCGATCGAGATCGTGAGAGAAAGAAAAGCGCCGAGCCGCGTCGGAGCAGACGGATCGACGAACGGGCGAAGACGGCGGCCCGAAGGCCTGATGCGGCTCTGCATGGCCGCGGACGCTAACGATTCGCGTCGGGCGTGTCGATGGGAGGGGACGCCGGCGACGAGGCCCGCCGATCCACGAACCGATTTGAGCCCCGGCCCAGGCGATCTATCCTGGCACGCGGCCGGCTCGACATCCGCCGGGTGTGGCGCCCGTCGACCGAGACGATGCGCGAAGCGGCCACGACGACGCGATCGCCGACCGAGAGGATCGACATGAGCCCGAACGACGCGCCCGCCGCGCGCCCCCCCTCCGAGTCGGATCTGGACGAACTGCTCGTGCGCGTGCTGAGCGAGGCGCACACCATCGCGGTGGTCGGGATGAAGGATGCGCCGGACGAGGACGCCTGCCGGATCCCCACCTACATGGCGGAGCACGGCTACACGATCGTGCCGGTGAACCCGAAGCTCGAACGCGTGCTCGACCGAGACGCCTACCCCGACCTCGCAGCCGTCGACGCGGCGCACCTCGGGGTCGACCTGGTCAACGTCTTCCGTGCATCGGAGAACGTCCCCGGCCACGTCGACGAGATTCTCGCCATGGAGCCGCGTCCCAAGACGGTGTGGCTGCAGCTCGGCATCCACCACGGGCCGTCGGCCCGTCGCCTGCGCGAGGCCGGCATCGACGTGATCCAGGACCGCTGCATCATGGTCGACCATCGGCGCCTGGCCGAGCGGATCGACGCCGCCCCGCCCGCACACACTTGACCGACTCGGTCGACCCGACCCCGTCGGGCGCGCGCGCGTTCGGGCCGCCCCGCCCGCAGCCTGCGCCGCCCCTGGCGGCCGACGCGCCGGTCGAGATCGTCGTCTACTACGACTTCGCGTCGAGTCTGTGTCACGTCGGACACCGCGTGATGAGCCGGATGGCGCCGCTGATCGACGAGCTCGGGATCGAGCTGGTATGGATCCCGATCGACCTGTCGACCCTGCTGGGCTGGCGGCGCGGTCACCCGGTGGCCAGCGATCGGCGAGATCACGTCCGCGGGATCGCCGACGTGCTGGGGGTGCCGGTCCAGATCCCCACCCGCTGGCTCGACTCGCGGGCGTGGCACGGCCTCACGCTCCATCAACTCGCAACCGATCGAGCAACGGGAAGTCGAGCGGAACCGACCCTGCGCGAGCGGGTTTTCACTCGTGTCTTCGACGAAGGGCGGCCGCGCGAGGGCCTCGAGGCCGCGCTCGAAATGGCGGAGGAATTCGGTTTGCGCTGCAGCGAGGGCGAGCTCGAAGTCGCCCTCGACGCGCTCGACGCGTGGACACACCACGCGGCCGACCAGGCCGTGACCGGCGTACCCACCTTCATGCTCGACAGCTGGCCCTTCGGAGGGATCCAGGAGGACGCCACCATGGAGTCGATCTTTCGCCGCTGGGCGAAGAAGGTGCGCGCCGAGCGCGCAGGCGCCGGCTGAACGCGCAGGCGCCGCCTGAGCACGAAGGCGCCGCCTGAAGGCGGCCTCGCCACGCGTGTCGGCGGTCGCGGCGACCTGATACGCTCCGCGCCCGGTCGGTCGCCCGGCTCGAACGCGCAGCGCCCGACCCGGTCCGCCCCGACGGCCCAAGACCCCCGGAAAGAGAGAGGAAACGACCCGATGGCCGTACCGGCCCGCCGATTCGCCCGCGTGACGCCATGGCTCACGGCCGCATTCGCGGCGGTGATGCTGCTCGCGCTCGCCTGCAAGGACGACGGGACGGCGCCACCGCAGGTCGTGGGCGCGCTGCGCTTCGAGCACGCGCCCGAGTCGACTCCCACCGCCTTCTCTCCGATTCGGCGTGGCTTCGTGGACGAGCCGGTCACGGTCGAGATCGTCGACGACGCGGGCAACCGCATCGAGACGGCCACCGACACGGTCACGCTCGCGCTCGAGGCGAACCCGGGCGCATTGCTGCTGCATGCTTCGGGCATCCAGAACCCGAACACGACCGACACGACCGGGCGGATGCTCGAGCTGATCGACGTGCTGGCCCCCGGCGGCCCGGTCGAACGCTACATGCTCGCGGAGAACTGGCGCCTCGACGCGCCGACCTCGATGACGTGGGATGCCGCGAACGATCGCTACCTGCTGGTGAATCGCGCCATCGACAACCTCTATCGCGGCGACCCGCGCAGCGGCGAAGCGACGCTCGTCGGCGACGGCACGGCGCCCAAGGTCGCGGGGATGGCTTTCGAGGTCGGCGGTTCTGGCCGACTCTTCGGCGTCGTGAACAAGTTCTTCCCCGGCTCGAACACCGACTCGCTCTTCGAGATCGATCCGAACACGGGCGAGCTCACCGACATCGGCACGCTCACCCCGACCGATCTCGACGAGCCGCGCGACATCCTCTACTTCAGCTCGATGGCGATGCGCATCGACCCGAGCGATCCCGACGTCGGCACCCTCTACGCCACGGCCGTGATGAACGGCGCCACGCCGATCGGCCACGCGCTCGTCGAGATCGACCCCGAAGCCCTGACGGCCCGCTTCATCGGCGACACCACGACCAGAATGCCCGCCATGGCCGCACACCCCGACACGGGTGTGCTGTACGGCGTGGAGGGCGACAACACGAGCAACCCGAGGCGGCTCGTGACCATCGACCTCGACGACGGGTCGATCACCGACGGGGGCATCGATCTCGTGAATGGCGCCGACGGCCAGGGCCTCGCCTTCGTCGAAGCCCGGCTCTACGGCACGCTCACCGCCTCGGCCGTCGACGGCGTCGCGACATTCGACGATCTGCGGATCGACGGGCTCGGCAACGGCTACACGATCAGCGCCACGGCCAGCGAACGTGCGCCGGTGACCAGCGGTGCGATCGACATGATCGCGCCCGCGCCCGGGGGCGTCGTCGACTTCACCGAGTCGGCGATCACGGTGCCCGAGAACGCCGGGCCCGTCACCGTGACGATGCAGATCGATGCAGCGCAGACCCACGACGTCTTCGTGACGGCCGCCGTCGGCGGCACGGCGGGCGACGTCAACGCCGAGACGCCCGACAGCGATCTCGACTACCTCGACTACGTCGTGTTCGTGCTCTCGGCCGGCGAGACCGAGGCGACGTTCACGTTCGAGCTGGTCGACGACGGCGAACAGGAAGACGACGACGAGACGATCGTCTTCAACATCAAGACGGCGCCGCTCGCGGGCGCGCTCGGCGTCAACCAGACCCTCACGATCACCGTCACCGACCCCTGAAACGTCGAGGAGCGCCGGCCTGGCCGGTCGACCGCGTCATGCCCCGAGACCGCAACTCCGCCACTGTCTACTCGAGCGAGCACGGCCGCCACTGCGCGCATTGCGGGCTGCCGAAGAAGAAGTGTGTGTGCCGAGCCAATCCCCGCGGCGACCGGTCGGTGCAGAATGCCGACGGCGACGGCATCGTGCGCGTGGGACGCACCTCGAAGGGCAAGGGCGGCAAGACGATCACCGAGGTCAAGGGCGTGCAGCTGCCCGAGCCCGAGCTGCGCGATCTGGCCAAGGCGCTCAAGCGCCGCTGCGGCACGGGTGGCACGCTCAAGGAAGGCGTGATCGAGATTCAGGGCGACCAGCGCGACACGCTCGTCGCAGAGCTCGAGAAGCGGGGCTTTCGGGTGAAGCGCACGGGCGGCTAACGCGCGGCAGCGTCCCCGGGGCGATCAAAACCACCCGAACGACGCGCACCCGGTCAGGGCGACGCACGCCCTTCGGCGCGCCGCCAAGCGAGATACCGACGCCGCACCCGCCACAGGTCACGCAGCGCCTCCGGCAGGCGATCGAGCACCCCGTACTTCGAGTCGCCGGCTTCGCGCGGTCGGTGCGACACCGGTGTCTCGACGATGCGCGCGCCCTCGAAGCGAAGCAGCGTCGGCAAGAAGCGGTGGAGCCCGGCATCGAGCACCACCCGACGCGCGAACGGCGCGCGCATCACCCGCAGCGAGCAGCCGACGTCGGTGATCGACTCGCCGGTCAGCCGGTTGCGGACGGCATTCGCGAGCCGCGATGCGGCGCGCCGTCGCCATGCATCGTGGCGCTCGGCGCGCACGCCGCAGACGACGTCGACGTCACCGCGCAGCAGACCGAGCAGGCGCGGCACGTCGGCGGGGTCGTTCTGCCCGTCGGCATCGAGCGTCGCGATGACGTCGCCCCGCGCCGCGGCGAACCCCTCGCCGAGCGCGGTCGCCTGCCCGTGGTGCGCGCCCAGCGCGACGATCCGCAATCGAGACTCGCTCTCGGCGCGTGCCGTCAGCCACTCGAGACTGCCGTCGCGGCTGCCGTCGTCGACGCACACGACCTCGGCCGACTCGGTCAGGCCGTCGAGCATCTTCCCGAGCTCGTCCATCAGAGCGGGCAGCGCCCCGGCTTCATCGCGAATGGGCAGGACGATGCTCAGCCACGGACGCCAAGCGTTCGCAGCTTCGGTCGCCGGCCGTTCCTGGCTGCGTGACGAGCCGATGACGCGATCCCCCAAAACCGATGGCCTCCCGATTCGTCCCTTAGGGTACCGTCCGAGTGCGGCGCCGCGCAGGCCGAACCCGCGCGGCCAGCCCGACGCGGCCATCTGGCCGGGAGCCCGCCATCGCCACCGAGCGCACAACGACGCCCGACGTGGCCGCCGACCACGAGCCGCCCCCGCAGCCCGCCGGCTCGGTTTCGCTTCGGCCCCCGCTCGGCCCGCCCGGCCGGGGTGCCTGGATCGCGCTCGCGCTGGTCGCCCTCGGTCTCATCACGGTCGATCTGGGCGGCCTCGACCTCTGGGCGCCCGACGAGCCGCGCTACGCCCGCGTGGCCGACGAGCTGCTCGACATGGAGCGCGGCGCCTCCGACCTGGTGCTGCTCCGACTCGGCGGCGAGCCCTACACGCAGAAGCCGCCGCTCTACTTCTGGCTCGCCGCCGCGCTGGGGTCGATCGAGGGCGGCGTGAGCGAGACGAGCGCGCGATGGCCTTCGGCCTTCGCCGCGCTCGCGACCCTCGCCGTCTGGATCGCGATCGCAAGCCGACTGCACCCCGGTACGCCCGTCGGCTGGATGACGGCCGCGCTCCTCCTCACGAGCTTCCGCTTCATCCACTTTGCGCGCCGCGCGCAGCTGGACGCCCTGCTCGTACTCTTCGAGAGCATCGCCCTGCTCGGCTTTCTGCTGTGGCGCCAGGCATCGGGCCCGGGCCCACGCCGCAGCGCCCTGGCGCTGCTGCACGGCGCCACCGCGCTCGCGCTGCTCACGAAGGGGCCCGTGGGTCTGCTCCCATGGGCCTGCTTCGTCGGCGTCGTCTGGAGCGAGGGGCGGCTGCGCGACGCGCGTTCGCTCTTTCCGCTCTGGGGCGTCTTCCTCGCCCTCGCTCCGGTGCTCGCGTGGATCGCGGCCAGCGTCGCCCTCGCGCCCCCGGGCTTCTTCGAGGCCGCCGTCGTCGACAATCTCTGGGGGCGCTTCGCGACGGGCACCGCGCATGTCCAACCGTTCTGGTACTTCGTGCGTCAGCTTCCGGTCGAAGCGCTGCCGTGGTCACTGCTCTGGCCCGTGGCCGGGGTGTGGGCCTGGCGCCGGCGCCGCTCGCCGCGAGCAACGACCGCGCCCGACGAAGGCGGTGCACGATTCGCGCAGCGTCTGCTCTTCTTCTGGATCGCCCTGCCCTTCGTCTTCTTCTCGGTCTCAGCCGGCAAGCGCGGAATCTATCTGCTGCCCACCATTCCGGCGTTGTGCATGGCGCTGGCGAACTGGATCGAACGGGTCCGGTCGACGAACGAGTCAGGGCGCCGGCTGCTCGAGGGCCCGGCACTGCCCATCGTGCTGTGCGTGACGCTCGCCGCCGCCGCCGCGCTCGCGAGCCCGCTGCGACCCGAGCCGGCCATCGCCGCCGCAGCGTTCGACGCCGGACGCGCCGGGGTGTGGATCGTGGCCGCCGCCGGCGTCCTTGCCGCCCTCGTCGTCGACCGACGCGGCGAGGCCGCGCGCACCTCGCTTCCGCCGGGCCTCGTCGTCGCGGGGAGCGTCGTCGCTTCGATCTACGCCGTGCTCTTCTTCTTCGTTCTCCCGCGGATCGACCCCGAGAAGTCACCGCGCCCGATCGCGGCCGTCGTCGCCGCGGCGAGTTCGGCGGACGAGGCCATCGGCCTCTTCGACCAGCCGGCCCTGCGCGGCGGTCTCCACTACTACCTGAGCGTGCTTGACCCCGACGATCGGCGCGCGATCGTGAACCTTCCCGACGCCGACGCCGTCGCAACATTCGTCGGTGGGGGCGGACGCATCGTCGTTGCCCGCACCCACGAGACGATGCGACTCGATCCGGTCGCGCGGCATCGCAAGGTCGCCGAGCTGCGCAGCGGCCGGCGGGCTCAGTCGGTGATCGTGATCGAGACCACGGATTCGACGCAAACACGCCCTTCGGGCGACGCGCGTCGACCCCTCGAAGACGCCGTTGACGGTCCTCCGCGAGCGAGGCGTGCAGGCCCGGACACAGACGGCTAAAACGGAGCTATGTGCCTGATTCTCTGAGAGAAACCGACGGTGCGGGGACTGTCCTGAGAGGCCGATCTCGGCTAGTGTTCGAAGGCTCGTTCGGAGGCCGCCCAAGGCGCCGATCACCGCCGAACCCGGTCCCGTCCGTCGCGGGGCGCCGCATCCGCGCCGAGCCGGGGTTCTGAAGCGACCCGGCGCTGAGCCCGAGCCCGAACCGAGCCCGAAGAGAGCCCGAAGAGAGACAGACGAGCCCGGGATCCAATACGCCCGAAGACGTCCGCGCGAACGCAGACAGCGACAGCGACAGCCACAGCGACTAGAGACGAAACGAAGACGAAGAGACCCAGAAGGAGGTGAGCACATGGCCGAGACCGCAGAGCTGCGGCTCAAAGACCAGACGATCGAGCTGCCCGTCATCGAAGGCACCGAAGGCGAGAAGGCCATCGACATCACGTCCCTCCGTTCGAAGACGGGCTACATCACGCTCGATCCGGGCTACGCGAATACGGGGTCGTGCCAGAGCGCCATCACGTTCATCGACGGCGAGAACGGCATCCTCCGGTACCGCGGCATCCCCATCGAAGAGCTCGCCGAGAAGGCCTCCTTCCTCGAGGTGTCGTACCTGCTGATGTACGGGCACCTGCCCACCCGCGACGAGCTCTCGTACTTCGAGAACTCGATCCGCATGCACACGATGCTGCACGAGGATTTCCGCAAGCTCTACGCGGCGCTGCCCAAGGACGCGCACCCGATGGCGGCCTGCGCGGCGACGGTGGGCACGATCGCGACGTTCTATCCCGACTCGCTCGACCCCCGAGACGAGCGACAGGTCGAGATCTCGACGCATCGGCTGATCGCCAAGCTGCCGACGATGGCGGCCTACGCCTATAAGCACTCGATCGGTCAGCCGTTCCTCTACCCCGACAACTCGCTCGACTACGTCGGCAACTTCATGCGGCTCATGTTCGGCACGCCGTGCGAGGCCTACGAGGTCGATCCGGTGGTCAGCAAGGCGCTCGACCTGCTTCTGATCCTGCACGCCGACCACGAGCAGAACTGCTCGACGTCGACCACCCGGCTCGTCGGTTCATCGATGGTGAACCTCTTCGCCTCGATCTCGAGCGCGATCAACGCGCTCTGGGGTCCGTCGCACGGCGGTGCCAATCAGGCGGTGATCGAGATGCTGGCGCAGATCCGCGACGACGGAATGACGGCGCGGCAGTTCGTCGACGCGGCCAAGGACCGCAACGACACGTCGCGGCTCATGGGCTTTGGTCACCGCGTCTACAAGAACTTCGACCCGCGCGCGAAGATCATCAAGAAGGCCTGCTTCGACGTCCTGAACCAGCTGGGCGTCCACAGCAAGCTGCTCGAGATCGCGGTCGAGCTCGAAGAGATCGCCCTGAAGGACGACTACTTCGTCGAGCGCAAGCTCTACCCGAACGTCGACTTCTACTCGGGCGTCATCTACAACGCGATCGGTACGCCGTCGAACATGTTCACGGCCATGTTCGCCATCGGCCGACTGCCCGGTTGGATCGCCCAGTGGCTCGAGCTCCACCAGGATCCCGAGTTCCGCATCGGCCGCCCCCGCCAGGTCTACACCGGCCCGGTGGGCGCCAAGTACATTCCGATCGACGAGCGCGGCTGACCCCGCGCCTGCGAGCCATGCCCGCGTGACCGACGGACGACGCTCGCAGCGGGTGACAGAGGGCCCCGTTCACTTCTGGGTGGACGGGGCCCTCGTTCGTTTCGACGACGACGCGTTCGACCCCGCCTGGCTCGAAGTCGGCCTCTGCTACACGACGACCCGCGTTCGCCGCGGCGAACCCACGCGCATCGAACGGCACGCCGCGCGTCTCGCGCGCGACGCCGCCCAGCACGGTCTCACCGCGCCCTTGCTCGAAGCCGTCGCCGACGCGCTGACCGGCCTCGCCGGCGCCGAGTTCGGCCGCGGGGATGGCATCGTCCGGCTCCAGCTCGGCCGCGACGCTGACGGACGCACGCGGCTGATCGGTGTGCCCCGCCCGCTCGGCGACGAGCCGCGGGTGTGGCGGCTCGGCCGCTCGCCGGTCGTTCATCCCGGGCCCGAGAAGCGCGCCGGCGCGAAGCTGCTGGGCCAGGGCTTCGTCGACGACACACGGCTCTGGCTCGGTGCCTCTCCCTACGACGAGGCCCTGATGTTCGACGCCGCCGGCTGGCTCGTCGAAGGTTCGAGGTCGAACATCATCGTCGTCGATGACGGCGGACGCCCCTGCTACGCAGACCGCGCGCTCGGCGGCGTCTCGGGGATCGGGCTCGAGGTGGCCTGCGAATGCGTTCCCGAGCTGGTGCCGGCGCGCCTCGACCGGGCGGCGCTCGACAGCGCGCGCGAGATCGTCGCCGTCAACGCCGTACGCGGCGCCCGTCCCTGCATCGCGCTCGACGACGAGCCGATCGGCGACGGCACGCCAGGCGAGTTCGGCGCCCGCCTGGGCGAAGCGCTCGAACGGGTGTAAGTGCGCCGATTCAGCCGTCGCGGTGGCGCAGCATCCAGTCGATGAGCGCAGTGGTCGAGGGGTCGTGGCGCTCGCGCGCCTCGCCCGCGAGCTCGGGCGCGATGCGCTTCGCGAGTGCCTTGCCGAGCTCGACGCCCCACTGGTCGTACGAGTTGACGCCCCACAGCACGCCCTGCACGAACACCTTGTGCTCATAAAGCGCGATCAGCGCGCCGAGCGCGTGCGGGGTCAGCGCCTCGGCCATCATCGTGGTGCTCGGGCGATTGCCGGGGAAGGTGCGGTGCGGGATCAACGCCTCGTCGACACCGGCCTCGCGCAGCGCTTCGGGTGAGCGGCCGAAGGCGAGCGCCTCGGTCTGAGCGAAGCAGTTCGCCATCAGCTCGTCGTGGTGTTCGTCGAGCCCGTCGACCGAGCGCGCGAAGCCGATGAAGTCGCAGGGCACGATCTCGGTGCCCTGGTGGAGCATCTGATAGAAGGCGTGTTGCCCATTCGTGCCCGGCTCGCCGAAGAGCACCGGTACCGTCGAGCCCTCGACCGGCGAGCCGTCGAGCCGCACGCGCTTGCCGTTGCTCTCCATCTCGAGCTGCTGCAGATAGGCCGGCAGCCGTGACAGGCGCTGGGCGTAGGGCAACACCGCGAGCGTCGTGAAGCCGAGGACGTTCACGTTCCAGGCGCCGACGAGAGCGAGCAGCGCCGGTGCGTTGCGGTCGAAAGGCGTCGTCCGGAAGTGCACGTCCATCGCGTGCGCGCCGGCCAGCATCTCGGCGAACGCGTCGGATCCGATCTGGCACATCAACGAGAGGCCGGCCGCCGACATCATCGACGTGCGACCACCCACCCATTCCCAGAACCCGAATGTGCGCTCGGCGTCGATGCCGAACTCGGCGACGCCCTCGAGGTTGGTCGAGACGGCCGCGAAGTGGGACGCCACGGCGCCCTCGTCGCCGAGTGCATCGATGCACCACGCCCGCGCCGTGTGCGCGTTCATCAGCGTCTCACGCGTCGTGAACGTCTTCGACACGACGACGAACAGGGTCGTCGCCGGATCGAGGTCGGCCGTGACGCGCGCAAAGTCGTGCCCGTCGACGTTCGAGACGAAGTGCGCCTGCAGAGGCTGCCCCGCGTCGGCCCAGAGGGCGCGCGCGGCCATGGCGGGGCCGAGATCCGACCCGCCGATGCCGATGTTGACGACGTCGCGGATGACCTTCCCTGTGAAGCCCCGAATCTCGCCCCGCCGAAGGCCCTCGCTGAAGGCAGCCATTCGATCGAGTACACCGTGAACGTCGGGCACGACGTCGCGCCCAGCCACCTCAACGCGCGTGCCGCGCGGCGTGCGCAGCGCGACGTGCAGCACGGCACGCCCCTCGGTGGGGTTGATCACCTCGCCGCCGAACATCGCCTCGATGCGGGCCGAGAGCCCAGCCGCCTCGGCCCAGCCGGTCAGGGCTTCGAAGCCGGCCGCATCGACCCGCTGCTTCGAGAGATCGACGCGCCAACCGGCCGCGTCGACGACGAAGCGCTCGAGGCGGTCGGGCTCGGCGTCGAAGAGCGCACCGATGTCGAGACGCAACGCCTCGGCGCGCCGCGCGACGAGTGCGCTGCGCGCCGCCTCGGCGGCCGCGTTGATCGGGTCGGCGACGGGGCTCACTGGCCAGTCAGCTCCACCCAGAGTACGACGCTCGCCTCGACGTAGACGTCGGCCGGCTCGACGGGCGTCGACTCGGACGCGGCGCGGGCCATGAACGCGTTGGGCATCGGACTCGGGCCAGCGCCGCGCTCCTCGACCCGCACCGTGCGACCGAGCTTCGCCCCCATGCTCCCGGCGAGCGCTTCGGCCTTCGCGCGCGCCGCAGCGACCGCCGCGATCAGGGCCTTTTCTTCGAGCGCCGACGTGTCGGCGACCGAGAAGCGCACCGAACGCACTTCGTTTGCGCCCGACGACACCGCTGCATCGATCAACGGGCCCGCCTGGCTGATGTCGTTCAGGACGACGTGGACCGTGTTCCGCGCCGAGAAGCCCGCCGGCTTGCGTCGCCCCTGCTGCTTGTCGTACTCGAACTCGGGCGCGAGCGTGTATCCCGTCGTCGAGATCACGGCGGCGTCGCCGAACGACTCGCGTAGGGCCGCGATGACCGCGTTCGTCTGCTGGGCGTTGTCCTGGGCCGCCGTCTTCGCCGAGTCGGAGCGGGTCACCACGCTCAGGTCGACCGACACCTGGTCGGGCGACGCCGTCACCTCGGACTGACCCGTCACGCGAATCTGATCGACGCCCTCGCGACGATCGCGCGCCCAGGCCGAACCGCTCGAAGCGATGAGGCAGAGCACCGCGACGACGAGGCCGGCGCACAGGATGCGCGCACCGATGCGCCGGCCGCGCGAGCCGCCTGCATCATCGATTGCGTCGCCCCTCAACCGTTGCGGCGCAAGCTGCACGAGAAGAGCCATGGGGTCCTCCAGAAGGCGGTGCCCGACGCTCGGCGGGGCGCACCGTGTACGAGGGCGGATGCGGCACGTTCGAATCGGTCGGAGGATATCACCACCCCGCGCGGCGGCCCGTGCGCGTTCGTGCACGGCGCGTTGGCAGACCGAGCGTCCGCGAATCGCTACGCTCGGCGCGAGGTCGAAGGCCCGGCACGATGGAACGCGCCAGGCTGGATCGGCGTCCCACTCGCTCGGCAGGCTGTGCTTCTGCAGCCGCTGCCCAACCGGAGCCCCGATGCACGCTTCGACCGCTTCACGGGCCATTCGATTCGCCTGCATGCTCGTCGTGGCCTTCGCCGTGGGCGCCTGCGCCACGTCTCCGCTCGGACGACGTCAGCTGCTGATCTACGACGATGCGACGATGAGCGAGATGGGGGTGGCCTCGTTCGATCAGATCAAGTCGGACATGCCGGCCTCGTCCGATCCCGTCGCCAACGCCTACGTCACGTGCGTGGCCGAAGCGATCCTCGACTCGATGGGTCCGATGCCCGGTGCGCCCGCCAGCTGGGAGATCGTCGTGTTCGACGAGCCCACGGCCAACGCGTTCGCCCTGCCGGGCGGGAAGATCGGCGTCCACACGGGTCTGCTCGTCGTCGCCGAGAATCAGGATCAGCTCGCCACCGTCGTCGGCCACGAGATCGGTCACGTCCTCGCAAACCACTCGAACGAGCGCATGTCGCAGAACGCAGCCTCGCAGATGGTGATGACGGGCGCGGGTGTCGCCGTCTCGGGCGGCGGCGTATCGACGAAGGAGCAGTCGGCGCTCGCAGCCCTGGGCGTCGGCCTGCAGTACGGCGCGCTGCTGCCGTACAGCCGGTCCCACGAGAGCGAAGCCGACCTGATCGGTCTCGACCTGATGGCCGCGGCGGGCTTCGATCCGGGTGCCAGCGTGCTGCTCTGGCAGAATATGGGACGCGGCGGCGAGCAGCCCCCCGAGTTCATGTCGACCCATCCATCGCACGGCACGCGAATTCGCGAGCTGCAGGAGCGCATGGCATCGGCGCGTGTGCTCGAACAGCAGGCACATGCGGCGGGGCGACGGCCCAACTGCGCAAGGTAGGGAGCGGCGCTAGTCGGCCACCATGTCGCGGCTGTCGAGCTCGATCTCGGGCTTGAAGATGCCGCAACGTGCGGGCACGACCCGGCTGCGAACGCCTTCGGGGTCGCCCGGCGCGCGGTAGTAGTCGGCGATCACACCCAGGTGCTCGGTCGCCGCGGGGAAGAGCTCCTGAAACTCGCGCTCGAGCTCACCTGGCTCGACGGTGAACGGCACGGGCGGAGCGAGCACGCCGGCCGGCCGCGCGCCCGCGAGCAGGTCGTCGGGGTGCGTCTGCTCGAACCCCTCTTCGGACGTGAGCGGATAGATGAAGACCGTGAGCGGATGGGGTTGTCCGTCGTAGAGATTGAGCGTCTCGGTCGGCTTGAAGACGAGACAGACCTTCTTCGGTTCGGTGGGCGTCGCACAGCCGAGCGCGAAGCACGCGATCACCACGGCGGTGAGAACCACCCCCTGGCGCAGGCGGGCGAGGCGCACTCGACGTTTCGACTCGATGATCAACCCCGTTTCCTTCGCAGCGGACCGGCCCGTGCGCCGGCGATGGGGAGCCCAGCGCACTCCGGCGTCTCCCCGCCGGGCGCGCCGACGATACCACGCATGGGCCCTTCGATTGGGGCGCATCTCGCAGCGCAATGGTTCCGTTGCCCGTGCCCACTCGGCCGCCGGGGTGCCCGACCGGGTGAAGCAGTCGATTCGCTAGTGTGAGCGGCCGCCAACCGAGGGAGCGAGCCACCGCCATGCCGCGTCGCCGCAGCGCACGGGCCCACGGGTCGACCGATCGAAGCCCGGGCACCATCGGGTCCGCCCGCGTCGGCCGGGCCGTCGTGATCGCGCTGGCGTTCGCCCTCGTGCTCTCGAGCGTCGGGTGCGCGACGCAGCATGGGATCGTGCAGCCGATGCGCATGCGCCCGGTGCAGCCGGGCCCGGGCGAAGTCGTCGTGCCGAAGCGCAGCATCCTCGCCTTCGACGCGTCGGGGTCGATCGACCGCAAGGTGCTCTACCCGAACGAGCGTGCGCACGTGCGGACTTTCGTCGCGAGCATGCCGCCGGGCACGTATCTGTCGAAGCTCTCGGTGATCGGCGGCCGGCCCGACGAGGGCCTCGACTTCGAGCGCTTCGATCGCTTTCGCCTCGACTTCAAGGTGCAGCGCACTGACTGGCGCGGCCAGGCGACGCCGATCGCACGCTGGCTCGACGAGCTGACCGCCCAGCTTTCGGGCGTCGACGACAAGACGGCTCTGGTCATCTGGAGCGATGGTGTGCCGACGCGGTACGGCAAGTACATCGGCCCGGACGAAGCCCTGGCGGCGACCGATCGCCTGCTCGAAGCGCACAGCGGCGAGCTCTGCATCCACACCATTCAGGTCGGCAGCGACGACCGAGGCCCCCTCTTGCTCGAGCCGATGGCCGAGCGCTCGGGCTGCGGGTCGTTTCATCGCATGGATGACCTCGACACGCGGGAGGCCTTCGTCGCGCTGCAGAACGAGATCTACATCGGCCCGGCGCCTCCGCCGCCCCCGCCCAAGCAGCGGCGCATGACCGACCTCGACCGCGACGGCGTCGACGATCGTTTCGATCGCTGCGCGCGCACGCCGGTCGGAGCGCACGTCGACGAGCGGGGCTGCTGGGTCATCGACGACACCGTCTTCGACCGAAACAGCGATGCGATCCGGCCCGATCGGGCCGCAGCGGTCGCCGCCGTCTACGAGGTGTTGGTGCAGAACGATCGGCTGCGCGTGCGGATCGACGGCCACACCGACAACGTCGGCACCGCCGACTACAACCTGGCGCTCTCACAGCGCCGCGCAGAGGCCGTGCGAAGCTGGCTGGTCGAGCGGGGCATCGCCCCCGACCGGCTCAAGACGCGCGCGTTCGGACCGGCCCGGCCGGCGGCACCCAACGACACCGATGCGGGCCGCCAGAAGAACCGCCGAGTCGAGATCTCGGTGCTCGACGACTGAGCCCGTCCGAGGGGCGCGTGGCCTCTGTCGCGCCCCGCCTCCGTCAGAAGCGGTACGCGAGGCCCACACTCGCCGACAGGTAGTGCAGACTGGTGATCGATCCCTGGTCGAAGTCGAGGTCGTTCGCCGTGAGCAGGACCGAAGCCTCGAAGTTCACGACGAGCTTCTCGGTCATGTACATGTCGAGCCCACCGCCCAGCCGCCCGGCGAAGCGATCCTGATTCGCGCTGCCGAGCGCGCCCAGATCGATCTTGTACCGCGTGACGCCGACCCCGGTCAGCACGTACGGATGAACCTGCCAGACCGGAACGAAGAACCGCAGATTGCCGGTCAGCGTGTGGCCCGCAATGTCGGCATCGCCGACGAGGGGCAGGTCGGTGACCCCGAAGCCTGACATCCACTCGTACTGCGCCTCGACGGCGAGAAACGGAAAGAAGCGCCAGCCGGCCCGCGCGTTCAGGCCCCAGGACGGATCGAAGTCGGCGCCGCCGGTCGCACCCGAGATCTGGTCCTCGAAGAGCGGAACCCCGAACGCACCGCTCAGCCCGACGTAGGGACCCGAGCGCGCATAGTCCTTGCGGCCTTCTTCTTCCTCTTCTTCTTCGAGCGCGGCACCGGCCTCGACTTCGGCGGACGCCGGCGGCGGCGGGGTGTCGGCCATCGCGTCCGAGACCAGGCCGAGCGCGATCGAGCACGCCACCACCCCACTGCACCGTCGAAACCAGCGCATGACCGCCCTCCCTGCGCCCGGAAGCGGCGCACCCCCCGACATCGGTCGAGCGGCGCCCCGGCTTCAGTCGCGGGTGGGCGGGATGGTGCCTCTGCGCGCGCGGCGCCTAGAAGCGATACATCAGACCGAGGCTGGCCGAGATGTAGTGCAGGCCATTGAGGCTGCCCGAGACGTTGTTCGGGAGATCCCCCAAGTCGCTGGCGGTGAGCAAGGCCGTCGCTTCGGCATTGATGGCCCACTTCTTCGTCAGATAGACGTCGAGTCCACCACCGAGTCGACCGGCGAAGTAGGTGTCCGTCCTCGAGCCGACGCCCGACGCTTCGAACTTGTACGAGGTGAAGCCGAAGCCAGCGAGGAAGTAGGGCTGGATGCGACGAATGGGGATGTAGAGCTTCACGTTGCCGGTGAGCGTGTGGCCTATGATGCTGACGTCGGGGATCGCGTTCGACGGCGCCGTATCGATCTTGAAGTCGTTGAGCCACTCGTACTGCGCTTCGACCGCGAGGAAGCTCAAGAGCCGCAGGCCGGCCCGTGTATTCAGACCGAACGTATCGTTCAGTTCGGTGTCCGATCCGAGGACGTTCTGCACCTCGTCCTCGAAGAGCGGATAGCCCCACGCCGCATTCAGACCGAGGTACGGACCGAACCGCACGAAATCGTCGGCCGTGGCCGTACCGGTCACCATCATCGCGCAGAGCGCGAGTCCCAGAACGCGAAAGCGCTTCATGTCGCCCCCTCCTTGTTCGCCGCTCATGCGGCGTGGCCGCCTCGTTTTCGAGGCAGCGATCCCCCTCACAGCCCGTCGATCTGCCCGAGCACGGCTCGGACGGCCCCCTTGAGCTGCTTCTCGTTGTCGAGCTTGACGTTGACCGGCTCGGTCGTCCAGCCATGCCAGACCAGATCGCCCGTCTTCGGATCGATGAAGTCGATCACCAGCGTGCCGTCGACGTAGGTATGAGGATTGATGAACGCGCCGAACGACCGCCAGCGATCGAAGTACGTGTCGTAGGGCGTGGTGCGCGGCGCATTGCCGAGCGAGTACCACGTCGTCGCCTTCGACCCGACCTGCACGCTGATCAGGTAGTCGGCGTCGGCCTTGTCGACCTCGGTCACGCCCGCGTCGGCGAGCGCGTAGCGAATCTCGCGCTGGATCCGACGAATGACGAACGGGTTGCCCCGCCCCTCTTCGGTGCCCTGCTCGAGCTCGGCCTGCGGATCGTCTGCGAACGCGAACGTGCGCATCGAGAGCAGGCTCGCCTTCGGGTCGGCCGCGTAGTCGGCACCGTCGCTCGTGTCGCCCGGTTCGTGCGACATCGCGCCGGTGCCCGGCTTCGTGGTCGGGTCGACCGTCGCGCCGCGCCCGGCGGTCGTGCCCGCTGCAGCGGAACCTGCGGCAGCCGACGTCGCGGAAGTCTGTGCCGCGTCGCTGCCGGCGTGCGCGGTCGCCGCATCGGCGCCGTAGCTCGCCGTCACGACGTATTCGAACGCGCCGCCGAGTCCCTGAATCAAGACGAAGTACGGCCCGGGCGTGACCGCACCGCCGAACTTCATCGGGCCGGTCGTCACTTCGGGGTCGTTGCGCCCGACGATCTTGCCGTCGACGTCCTGGAGCATCGCGCGGGCAAGCCGCGGGCCTTCCTGGGTCTCGACGTTGCCGCGCGGTCCGGCGACGACGACCTCGACGTGACCGGCGGCAGCGACATGCAATCGGTAGCGGATCCGGCAGCGTCCCCCAGCACAGTCGAGATTGCCGACGGTCGGCGCGGCGAAAGCGAGATCGGCGATCTCGCGTTCTTCTTCGGCGACGGGCTGGTGTTTGCCCTTCGGCACGTAGCCATCGAACTGGCAGCCGAGCAACAACACGCAGACGACGAGCGGTACAGGGATCAAGTGGTGTCGGGACACGCCGGGAGCGTCGCCCTTCACCCGGTCGTGCGCCACCGCCGTGTCGCTGCACCGAGTGCCGCCGTCGTGTCGGTGAACCGAGTGCCGCCAACGACGCGCGCGATCGGCGAGCACGGCCGTCTTCAATCATCGCAAGCAGCCCCGATCGGGCGCGTTTCGGTCGACCCGGATCGACGCGGGAACGGCGGTCGTCGAGCGGTGTGGCGGCGACCACGACCCACCCGCCACACCGAGTGCACGGTGACACCGGTGGCCCCCTGTCGATGCGCTGCAACAGCGCGGCGCCATCCCGCCGTGGAGCGGACCGGCGGCCGAGCACGCCCCGGTCATCACGCCTGCGCCGCCGCAGGCGGACGGAGCCCCTACGGACGCCTCCGCCTCCTGCCGGCCACTCGGCGTGCGCGAACGCGCCGCGGCCGCGCACCTTCGCGAGCGCTCGCGGTCGATTCGCAACGACGGGCGACCGGTCTCACCCGGGGGACTCCCACGGATCAGACTCAGATCTGACGATCTGTCAGAAATGCTCCGGTTCGCGTAGAATCGCGCTCGCGCCAGCGCACCGCGCCCAGGAGAGCAGCCATGGCCGATGAGTCCGACGCCGTCGCCACCTTCAACCCGCTCGACCCCGAATTCAGCCGCTGCCCGCAGCACCAGTACCGCGCGGTCCTCGAGCAGTGCCCGGTCTCGAGATCGCCCGTGACGGGCGGGATCCTGATCGCCGACTACGAAGACGTGATGTGGTGCCTGCGCCATCCCGAGATCTTCTCGTCCGAGATGGCCGAGCAGATGGCGCTCGGCAACACGCGGCCGATGATCCCGCAGCAGGTCGATCCGCCGCAGCAGACCCGGTATCGCAAGATCCTCGATCCGCTCTTCTCAAGGAAGCGGATGAA
The DNA here is from genome assembly GCA_965250285.1 of Myxococcota bacterium. Taxonomy (GTDB): domain Bacteria; phylum Myxococcota_A; class UBA9160; order UBA9160; family UBA4427; genus CAYYSY01. The sequence continues at coordinate 984,417 of OZ252299.1, read as the reverse complement.
CGAGATCGCCCCCGACCTGCGCAAGGACGCAGCCGCGCTCATCGAAGGCTTCTACGAGCGCGGCGAGTGCGAGTACAACAGCGAGTTCGCGATCCCGTTGCCGGCCAATGCGTTCCTGCACCTGATGGGCATGCCGCAGAGCGACCTGCCGTACTTCCTCGGTCTGAAGGACGGGATCATCCGGCCGCAGGTGCTGGCCGAGACCGACGACCTCGAGGAGCCGGGCCGCATCCGCGCCGACAGCGGTCAGAAGATCTACGCGTACTTCGAAGACGCGATGAAGGATCGCCGCGCGAACCCGCGCGAAGACCTGATGACGTACTTCGTGAACGCCGAGCTCGATGGACGCAAGCTGATGGACGAGGAGATCCTCGACATCTGCTTCTTGTTCATCATCGCGGGGCTCGACACGGTCACCGCCACGCTCGGCTGCGACATGGTGTATCTCGCATCGAACGACGCGCAGCGGCGCAAGCTCGTCGACGACCCGACGCTGATGGCGAGCACGATCGAAGAGCTGCTTCGCTGGGAGACCCCGGTGCCCGGAGTGCCGCGCATCGTGAAGCAGGATGTCGAGTTCAAGGATCTGCAGCTCAAGGCCGGCGAGATGGTGATGCTCATGCTCGGCGCCGCCAACCTCGACGATGGCGAGTTCGACGATGCCGAGAAGGTCGAGCTCGCCCGCGAGCGCAATCGCCACATCGCGTTTGGCGCCGGTGCGCATCGCTGCCTCGGCTCACACCTCGCGCGCATGGAGCTCACGGTCGCGCTCGAAGAGTGGCACGCGCGCATTCCCGAGTATCGCATCAAGGCCGGCGAGACCCCCGAGTACAGCCTGGGGATTCGCGAGGTGAAGCATCTGCCGCTCACGTGGGACGTGCGTTGAGGGGCGCGGCCCGATGAGGGTCAAGGTCGACCGCGAGCTCTGCGTCGGCCACGGGCGCTGCTACGCGCTGTGTCCCGAGGTCTACGCCGAAGACGAAGAGGGCTACTGTGTGATCCCCCGGGCCGAGGTGCCCGCGGAGCACGAGGCGTCGGCCCGCCGCGGCGCCGACAACTGCCCCGAGCAGGCCATCACCATCGAGGACTGAGGTCGCCCCCCGATCGGGGCGCGCGCCCGATCGAGGAGCCCACCCACCCATGTCCCTCTCGTTCGACCTCTACTGGTCGTTTCGCAGCCCGTACTCGTATCTCGCGACCGGTCGCATCGTCGAGCTGACCCGCACCTACGACGTCGAGTGCGTCGTGCGCCCGGTCTACCCGATCGCGATTCGCACCCCCGACTTCTTCGACAAGGTCAATCCGCTCTGGCCGCCGTACCTGATGCGCGACACCGCCCGCATCGCACAGATGGAGGGCATCCCTTACAGCTGGCCGAACCCCGACCCGGTGGTGCAGGACTTCTCGACGCGCACGATCCCGAAGGAGCAGCCCTACATCCATCGCCTGACGCGTCTCGGCGTGGCTGCGTGCGAGGCGGGCCGCGGCCTGCCCTTCATCGACGAGGTCAGCCGCGTGATCTGGAGCGGCGAGGTGCAGGGCTGGCACGAGGGCGACCACCTGGCCCGCGCCGCCGCGCGCGCCGCGCTCGATCTGGCCGAGCTCGACGCGCGCATCGAAGCCGACCCCGACCACTACGAAGCCGTCATCGAACAGAATCAGGCCGACCACGTCGCGGCGGGCCACTGGGGCGTGCCGACGATGGTGTTCGACGGTGAGGCCCTCTTCGGTCAGGATCGCATCTCGCATCTCGTCTGGCGGCTCGAGCAGCACGGACTCAAGCGACGTGACTGAGGGCGACCAAGCACGCGGCGGGTTTGCCGACGGCTTCGAGGGAAAGCTGGCCGTCGTCACGGGCGGCGGCAGCGGGATCGGCGCGGGGCTCTGCACCACGCTCGTCAAGGCTGGGGCCCGGGTCTACTGCGTCGACCGCAACGAGATGGCTGCCCGCCGCACGTGCAAGTCGCTGGGCGACGGGGCGACACCGGTCGCCGCCGACGTCACCGACGCGCCGGCGCTCGAAGCGCTCGCGAGGCGCGTCGCCGACGAGGCGGGCCGCGTCCACCTGCTCTTCGCCAACGCCGGGGTGCTGCGTGCGGGCCTCGGCGTCGGCGACGACCCCGAGCTGCTCCGAATGCACTTCGAAGTAAACGTCATGGGCGTAGCGAAGACGATTCACGCCTTCCTGCCGGGGCTGCGCGCACACGACGACCCCGCTCACGTCGTCGCCACGGCGTCGGTCGGTGGCTGGCTCGCGGGCCCCGACGTCGGCGCGTACTGCATGAGCAAGTTCGCCGTGGTCGGACTCTGCGAAGCGATGCGCCCGACCCTCGCTGCCGACGGCATTGGCCTCTCGGTGCTGTGTCCCGGCGCCGTGCGCACGCAGCTCTTGGCCCAACCCGAGGCGACGCGCGACGGCGGTGTCGAGCCGCCGGGCATGGGCCAGGCGATCGAAGAGGGGCTCGACCCCGAGACCGTCGCCGAGATCACGCTGCAGAGTGTCCGGGCGAGTCGCGGCACGATCTTCACGCACGATCACTTCGGCCCCGCGCTCGAGCATCGCTTCAGCGGCGTGCTCGGCGATTTGAAGGGCTCGCTCGAGGGTCCCGCGTAGTGTCGGGTCGCGCGGCCGACAAGATCCGCTACGGCATCATCGGCTGCGGCATGATGGGTTGCGAGCACATTCGCAACATCGAGGCGATCGACGACGCCGAGGTGGTCGCCCTCTCCGACCCCGTCGAAGCGTCGCTCGGCCTCGGGCGCCTCTCGATGGGCGATGCCTCGAACGTCGCGTCGTTCACCGACCACCGCGACCTGCTCGCCCACCCCGACGTCGACGCCGTCGTGATCGCATCACCGAACTTCACGCATGCCGCGGTTCTCGACGACGTGTTCGCCACATCGAAGCACGTGCTCATCGAGAAGCCGATGTGCACGACGATGGAGGATTGCCGGCGCGTGGTCGACGCGGCCCAGCGGCACTCGGGCGTCGTCCAGGTCGGGCTCGAGTACCGCTACATGCCGCCGATCGCGCACTTCCTGCGCGAGCTGCAGGCCGGGGCGATCGGCGAGCTCAAGATGCTCTCGATCCGCGAACACCGGTTCCCCTTCCTGCCCAAGGTCGGCGACTGGAATCGCTTCAGCCGCAACACGGGCGGGACCCTCGTCGAGAAGTGCTGTCACTTCTTCGACCTGATGAACCTCGCGATCCCTGCGCTGCCGAGGCGCGTCTTCGCGAGCGGCGCGCAGGACGTGAACCATCTCGACGAGAACTACGACGGCGAAGTACCGGACATCCTCGACAACGCGTTCGTGATCGTCGACTACGACAACGGCGCGCGCGCTCACCTCGACCTCTGCATGTTCGCCGAATCGAGCCCCAACGAGCAGGAGATCTGCGCCGTCGGGCCAGCCGGCAAGCTCGAGACCGTCGTGCCCGAGGGCCGAGTGCGCGCGGGCACGCGCAAGTTCAAGGACTACCGGGAGTTCGCGTGCGACCCCGATCCGCGGATCGGCCACGACGGCATGCACCACGGCGCGAGCTACCTCGAGCACCTGCACCTGATCGAGGCGATTCGCACCGGCAGCGCGCCCGAGGTGGGCGTCATCGACGGCCTTCGCTCGGTGGCGGTCGGCCTCGCCGCCCATCGTTCGATCGAAGAGGGGCGCGTGGTCGAGATGAGCGAGTTCGGAAGCGTCTGAGCCCGCGAGATCGCGCGAGCCGCGGATCGATTCCGGTTCGGCTCGAACGGCGACAATCCGGTTGCAACTCCAGCCACCAAAAACCCTCGGTTCGTCTCGCCGCCTCAAGGTGACCGCCTGGGCCGCCGACCGAACCCGTACGCAGCCCCGCCCGCACCTTCGCAGGCGCGCTGCGCTTTCAAAGGGTCGCAATCGATGGACATGCTGGTCTGGGTGGGGTTCCTCGCGTTCTTCTTCGCGTCGCTGACGGTCGGGATCCGTCTCGTGCTGCTGTGGACTCGCACGCGCGAGCTACCCGAGCTGTTGATCGGCATCGGTGTGCTCGGGATCGGCCCCGTCGGCTTCGGCTGCCAGCGCATCGGCCAGGTGATCCTGCAGAACGCGCGGGCCGAAAACCCCGAAGCCGCCATCCCCACCGCGACCGTCGCGCTCGTCGTGATCGGGAGCGTGACGGCCGTGATCGGCGTCGTCTGCAAGCTCGTCTTCAACGGCAAGGTCTATCACGCCGACTCGAAGGTCGTGACGACGGGCGTGATGCTCGGGATCGCGGCGGTGCTCGGCCTGCTCGGCTATCGCCTCGCGATCGGCGACCTCGTCAGCGACGGCGCGCCGAGCATGTGGGTGCACGTGCAGTCCTTCGCCCAGATCGGCGTCCTGCTCTGGGGCTCGGTCGAGGCGCTGCTCTACTGGCGCCGCATGCAGCGCCGCTCGCTGATCGGCCTCGCCGATCCGGCCGTGACGAACCGGTTCCTGCTCTGGGGCATCGGCGCAGGCGCCGCCGGCGTGGGCAGCGCCATCGGCGTGGGCGCGGCGATGGTGCTCGGTCAGGGCAACAGCGAGATCCCGTGGGTCGTCATGTCGTCGTCGCTGCACGGCCTCGTGGCCGCGATCGCCCTCTCGCTCGCCTTCGTGCCGCCCGCGGGCTATCTGCGCTGGGTCCGACGCAATGCGGTGACCGCCGAGAGCTGAGCCGCCGGCTCGCGAGCCGCCCGAACGAGGGTCTCGCGCCCATCCGCGCTACCCTGCCGCGATGGCCCCTCAGATCTTCATCGACGGACATGCCGGAACCACCGGCCTGCGCATTCGCGACTGGCTCGAAGGCCGCGACGACATCGAGATCGCGACCCTGCCCGAAGCCGACCGGAAGCGCCCCGAGGCGCGCCGCGCACTGCAGGCCGAGTCGGACCTGACCGTGCTCTGTCTGCCCGACGACGCGGCCCGCGAGGCCGCCGCGTGGGCCGCCGAAGACGACGCCCGACTGCTCGACGCGAGCACCGCACATCGCGTGGCGTCCGACTGGGTCTATGGCCTGCCCGAGCTCTGCAGCGACCAGCGCGATCGCATCGCGAACGCACCGCTCGTCTCGAACCCCGGCTGCTACCCGAGCGCGTACCTGCTGCTCGTGCGCCCTCTCGTCGATGCGGGCCTGCTCGACGCCGATGCACCGCTCGCGATCCACGCGTTGTCGGGCTACTCCGGCGGCGGCCGCCAGCTGATCGAGAAGTGGGAAGCCGAAGGCAGCCCGCTCGGCACGCTGCCCTTCGAGGCGCCCTACGCGCTCGACCGCATCCACAAGCACATCCCCGAGATGACGCACTGGAGCGGCATGTCGTTGCCGCCGATCTTCGTGCCGGCCGTCGGACCGTTTCGCTGCGGCATGCGCGTGCAGCTGCCGCTCGCGGCCTCGGCCCTCGCCGAGGGCGCGACCGGCAAGTCGCTCTGGGAGTGTCTCGACGCGCGCTACCGCGACGAGCCCTTCGTCGAGGTGCATCCGATCGAAGAGCCGCTGTCGGCCGACGAGCTGCACTTCGACCCGCGCGTGTGCAACGACACGAATCGAATCGAGCTGCAGGTGCTGCCGAATCCGGCGGGTCATGCGCTGCTGATCGCGCGCCTCGATAACCTCGGCAAGGGCGCGTCGGGCGTCGCGATCCAGAATCTGAACCTGATGCTCGGGCTGCCCGAGACCCGAGGCCTGCCCGCCTGATCTGATGCTCGGGCTGCCCGAGACCCGAGGCCTGCCCGCCTGACTCGGCGCTGCGTTCGCCCGCGGGTCGGTTCCGGGACGAGCCGAGACCCCTCGACGCCGAGGCGGTCGCTGCAGAGAGAGGGGGCGTGATGTTCGATCAGGTCAGATGGCCGCGCCGGCCTTGGGTCGGGGTGTTGACCGGGCTCGCATGGCTGGGTCTCGCGGCCGACGTCGGCCCGCTCTTCTTCGTCTTCACATCGCTCTTTGCCCTGCCGCTGGCGGCGGGCGCGCTGGCCGTCGCCCTCGGCCAGATCGACCTGCGCGCGAATCAGACGTGGGCGCTCGGCTCGGCGCTGGCGACCCTGCTCGCCCTGCCCTGTGGCTTCGCCCTCGGCTTCGGCCCCGCCGTGCTGCTGCTGATGGGCAGCGCGGCGAGCTTCGTCCTGTCGGGTCGTGAAGCGATCGAGGCCGAACCCGTCGACCCCCGGATGCCGGCCCCCGAGCGATCGCTGCAGAACGGTGCGAAGGCGGCGCTCGACGAGACCTTCCTCGGCGTCGAGCAGTTCATGGTTCAGCTGCCGGTGGGCGACGAGCTCTCGCAGATGCACCACGAGATTCTCGATGCGGTCGCGCTCTTCGAAGATCGCGGTTGGAGCGACGATCCGACCACGTACCACACGCCGCCGGCGCCGCTCGAGCAGGTGAGCCGCACGGCCAAGCGCTCGGGCAAGCGGGCCTACGAGCACCTCGTGTTCGAGAGCGAGTACGAGCCGCACGCCGACGAGCCGGGCCGCGATCGCTACCTCGAGCTCAGGCCGCCGCGCACGGGCCACGCGTGGCTGCGGATGCACGCCGGTGAAGATCGCCCCTGGCTCATCTGCAACGACGGCTACCGGACGGGCCACGCCGCGATCGACCTCGCGATCTTCGCCGACCTCTACGAGCGCCTCGGCTTGAACCTGTTGATGCCCGTATTGCCGATGCACGGACCGCGCCGCATCGGCCGCATCTCGGGCGAAGGCTGGTTCACGGGGCATCCGCTCGACACCGTCCACGCCGAAGCGCAGGCGCAGTGGGACATCCGCCGGCTGATCGGCTGGCTGCGGCGCGAATACGGCGCCACGCAGATCGGTACGGTCGGGCTCTCACTCGGCGGCTACACGACGTCGCTGCTCGCGGGCCTCGAGACCGGGCTCTCGTGCGCGATCCCGGGCATCGGCGTGTCGTGCTTCGCGGCGATCATTCGGCGCCACTCCCCGGCGCGGCAGTGGGCGGCGCTCGAACACATCGGCCTCGACGAAGCCATGCTGCGTCGCGTGTTCCGACCGATCTCGCCGCTCGCGGTCGAGCCGATGGTGCCCTTCGATGGCCGCTACCTGTACGGCGCGGTCGCCGATCGGCTCGTGCCGCCCGAGCACATCCTGAACCTGCACGCGCACTGGGAAGAGCCCGAGGTCGTCTGGCATCAGGGCGGACACATGACCGCGCCCATCGACCCCCGCGTGGTCGCCACCACCGAGCTCACCCTGCGCACGACCAAGCTGATCGCATAGGCCCGCAGCGCGCCCCGACGATTCAGAACGAGATGTCCCACTGGAAGCGCACGCGGTTCGCCGTCGGATCGCCGTTGATGGGGTCGTCGAGGGTCAGATAGCTGTAGTCGAGGGTCAGCTTGTTGTTGTGGCCGAAGAAGAACCAATTCGCCGCAGCGGTGAACTCCTGCCGCTTGTTGTCGACACTCAGGTCGCTCTCGTTCGGCTCTTTGACCCAACCGTAGCGATAGGCGAACTCGAGCGGTCGCGGAAACCAATCCCAAAGCCCGCTGAAGAAGTATCCGACCTGCGCGTACGCGCCCCACAGGTTGTAGTCGCGATCGTTCACGCGGTCGTCGATGTTCTTCCACTGGAACTCCTGCTGGATGGCGAATCCCTGCCAGCGGAACGCGAAGTCCTGACCAACCTGCTTGATCTTGTACTGCCCTTCCGCCGCGTCTTCAGGGGGCTCGAAGCCATCCAGGTTGCCGCAGCCGCTCGAAGACCAGCGCGTGCAGCGACCGATGTTGTAGGCCGAGCCCACACCGAGTGCTGCGGCCGGCTTCGGCGTGCGCTGCACGTCGGTCTGGCTGAGAGGCACATCGCGGCCGAGCATGTTCCACTGCACGCGTCCTGCATAGAGCAGGTTGTTGTCGTCGTTGGTCACGCCCCGCCCTTCGCCGGTGAAGACGCCGGCGTAGTAGCGAAAATCGGCCGGCGTCCCGTTGAAGAGCCGACCGCGCAGCTGCAATCCGACCTGACGATCGATGGTGAAGATGCGGTTGACGATCGAACGCTCGACGAACTCCTGACGGCTCGACGATTCGACGCGCTCGCGGGTGTAATCGATCTTCCACTGGCCGATCCGCAGGCCGACCTTCTCGAATCGCGCGACGTCGACCCGCCAGTCGAGCAGCCGCGCGCTCGAGCTCGGCTCCGAGTCGTCGACGTCGCGACTCGGCTCGAGATCGAGCTCGAAGTAGTACTTGAGCCACGGTCGGTAGCCGAAGCCGCCGATCTTCATGCGCAGGCGACGCACCTCGAACGTCGTCGAGTAGTTGTCCCGGTTGAAGTCGGGCACCTGTCGCGGGTCGCCGACGAAGGGATACGTGAGTCGAAATTGCGCGCGCCACTGCAGGTTGGTTTGCCAGTTGCCGTCCCGCGTCTCGAGTCGAAAGCCCTTCTCGGTGTAGCTGGCGCGCACGGGCAGCGAGCGGTCGATCTCACGCGCCACGGCGTCGGCGACCTTCGCGCTGATCCGTCGGTCTTCTTCGGCCTCGGCCTCCGCTTCGATCCGCTCCTCAGCGGTGTCGGCGGGGGCGCTCGACGCTTCGTCGGTGGGGGCGCTCGACGCTTCGTCGGTGGGAGCGGCGGGGGCGCTCGACGCTTCGTCGGTGGGAGCGGCGGGGGCGCTCGACGCTTCGTCGGTGGGAGCGGCGGGGGCGCTCGACGCTTCGTCGGTGGGGGCGGCGGGGGCGCTCGATGCTTCGTCGGTGGGGACCGCATCGGTCGGTTGGGCCGGAGCGTCGGACGCGCTCGATCGCGACCCGGGGGCTTCGGCGGTCGGCTCGACGGCCGGCCTCGATTCGTCGCGCGTCGACTCGGCCCGCGCTTCACCGCCCGCCGAGAGAAGACCCAGAACCGCAACGAGCGCGCATGAAACCACGGCGCGCTTCGGGCTCGGCGTCACGGCTCGTCTCCTTCGAAGCCAGCGTCTGCGGTGCGACGGCCCGAGGCCTGGAGGTGCCCCGACGTGCGAGGCGTCGTCGTGGACGCCGTGAGTTTCGCGCACGGAGCGGCACTTCGAAATCATGTCGGGAGACTCGGCTCACGCCGAGGATCGATCCATGGCAGCAAGATCCGAGGCGGGGGTGAAGCCACCCCCCGGCGCACTGTCGCGCAACACGGCGGATCGAGCGAGCCGTCGCGCTAGCCGCGCGCCTCGCGCAGGATGCCGAGCACGCGGCGCAGCGGCTCGGCCGCGCCCCAGAGCAGCTGGTCGCCGACGGTGTACGCGCCGACGAAGTCGCCGCCCATGCGCAGCTTGCGCACGCGGCCGACCGGGATATCGAGCGTGCCCGTCACCTTGGCCGGCGTGAGCTCGGCCGCCGTGACCTCTTTGTCGTTCGGCACCAGGCGTACCCAGTCGTTGGCGCCACCCAGGGCCGACTCGATCTCGTCGAGCGGGACATCCTGACGCAGCTTGATCGTGAAGCCCTGGCTATGGCAGCGCATCGCGCCGATGCGCACGCACAGCCCGTCCACCGGCACGGCCGGGTCGAGACCGAGGATCTTGTTGCTCTCGGCGTGCGCCTTCCACTCTTCGCGGGTCTCGCCGCCATCCATCTTGCGATCGATCCACGGGATCAGGCTGGCGGCCAGCGGTACCCCGAAGTGCTCGGTCGGGAAGCCTTCCGAAGCGAGGCTCGCACCCACCTGCCGGTCGAGGTCGAGGGCGCTGGTCGCGGGATCGGCGAGCAGCGCCGCGGCGTCGTCGCCGATCGCCTTCATCTGCGCCACGAGCTCGCGCATGTTGCGCGCGCCCGCGCCCGATGCCGCCTGATAGGTCATCGCCGTGACCCACTCGATCCAGCCCTCGCGGTAGAGACCGTGCAGGGCGAGCAGCATGAGACTGACCGTGCAGTTGCCGCCGATCCAGTTCTTCTTTCCACCGGCGATGGCCTGGTCGATCACGTCGCGGTTCACCGGGTCGAGGACGATCACGCTGTCGTCGTCCATGCGCTTCGCGCTGGCGGCGTCGATCCAGTCGCCCTGCCAGCCCGACTCGCGCAGCTTGGGCAGCACCTGCTTGGTGTAGTCGCCGCCCTGGCAGCTGACGATCGCGTCGTGCGCGGCGAGCGCGTCGGTGTCGTAGGCGTCCGCGAGCGGCGGCGCCGAGACGCCCACATCGGGGCCCGTCTCTCCGACCTGCGAGGTCGAATAGAAGACCGGCTGGAGGCCGTCGAAATCGCCCTCCGCCTGCATGCGGTCGAGCAGGACCGAGCCCACCATGCCGCGCCAACCGATGAAACCGACTTTCTGGATACCCATGACGGGCCATTCGGTAGCACGCGCCCCCGAGTCGGGCGAGAAACCCACGGCGAGGCGCGCCTGACTGCACGCAGACCGCCGGGGCGCGCGATTTCGCGTTTGGAATCGGCGCATTGGCGGGATCTCGAAAGGCCCGTCCCGGCGACCCGATCGAGCCGAGCATCACTCGCCCCCACGGGGTACAATCCAGATGGCTGTCCGCTGGGCGGGCCGTAACCCCGATCGGGGCGAGGTGTGTCCGATGCGAGGATGGATGCAGCCAGAGCCGAAGCGAGATCGCCCGTGGGATTGGTCGACGACGAGGTCGAGGCGCAGGACCTCGCGATCCGCTTCCAGGCGTTCGTGTCGCGGCACCGCGCCCGCGCGGTGCGCATGGCGTGGCGCCTGGTCGGCGGGGACAGCGGCGCGGCCGAAGACGTCGTGCAGGACGCGTTCCTGAACGCCTACAAGGCCCTCCCCCGCTTTCGCGGGGACGCGAGCCTCGAGACCTGGTTCTATCGGATCCTCGTGCGCCGCGCGGCCAACCATCGGCGCTGGCGCGGCCTTCGGACGTTCTGGAACACGCCCTACGAGGCCGACGTCGCCGATCCGCGGCCCGACCCGGTCGGCGATGCCGGCCTGCGCCGCCGCATCGAGGCCGCGCTCGAGCAGCTGACCGCGCGCCAACGCGAGGCGTTCGTGCTCGTCCACCTCGAAGGCTGGACCGTGCGCGAGGCCGCCGAGCTGATGGGCTCGCCCGTCGGCACCGTGAAGAGCCATCTGCACCGGGCACTGCTCAAGCTGCGAGCCGAACTCGGCGATCTCCGACCCGAGGCCGAGCGATGAAGCGCAAGCAGGCGAGGAAGCGATGCCATGAGTGATGTGAACGACGATCGGCGCCGAGCCCTCGAGGGCGACCCGATGAACGACTCAGCCGAGGTCGATCCGCGCGATGACGCCTGGCTGGAGCAGGTGCGCGACGCCTACGCGCCGCCGCCCATGTCACCGACCGAGCGACGCGCCTTCGATGCGCGCCTCGAAGCGCGGGTCGAGGCCGAGGCCCACCGAGCCTTCTTCGGCCTTCGACTCTGGCAGCCCATCGCCGCCGCCGCGGTGGCGGCCGCCGCCGCGTGGCTGGTGCTCGGGCCGAGCGCCGAACCGGCACCCGAGATCGTGCCTCCGCCCGTCCCGACGACGCTCGCGACGACACGGGCGGCGACATCATTCGCCGATTGGGAGCGCGAGATCCTCGCGGCCGCCGATCCAGCCGCGGCGAGCCCCGACGCGGCCAGCGCCGACGACTATCTGCCCGACGACTACCGCGCCATCGCCGGGCTCTTCCTCGAAGGCGGCCGAGGGGCCACGGCCAATGCGCCCTGACCCGAAGCGTCGCGCGCGTTCGCGCTCACTCGCGGTCACGGCTGCAGTCGTGGCGCTCGCCTTCTGTTCGGTCTTCGGCTCGGTCTCGACCGCCGCGACACCGACGCCCGACGCCGCCGAGGGCGGCCCCGCGACGCCTGCCCCGGCGGCGGACACCAGCGGCTCGGTGCTCGCGGCGGCCGACAACCCCTTCGATCTCTCCGACGAGCAGCAGGCCCGCATCGACGAGATCGTGGCGCAGAGCGGCGTTCGGGCTCAGCAGCTCAAGCGCGATCTCGCCGACGCCCGCGCCGATCTCAAGCAGAGTCTCGACGCACCCGAGCCCGACTTCGACGAGGTGATGCAGGGGGTCGATCGCGTGGGACAGCTCGAGATCGATCTGCGCAAGCACCAGATCGCGACGCTGATGAGCGTGCGCGCGCTCCTCACCGACGATCAGCGGGCCGTCCTGATCCGATTTCTCGAAGCCGCCTCGGCGCAAGAGCAGAAGCAGGCCGCCGCGGCCGGCGAAGGGGACGACCGCGAACCGCGGCTCCCCGATCACATTACGAGTGAGATCCCCGCCGCCGTCGAAGCTGCTGCCACGCGCTGATCTCGTGGCTACGCCCCACACGGTCGAACGGGGCGCGCCGCGGCAGAGCCGCCGGCGGAAGCGACGAGGCTAGGCCACGACGCCGGCGTCGCGGAGCGCAGCGATCTTGGCTTGGTCGTAGCCGATCTCGGCGAGGATCGCGTCGGTGTGCTCGCCCGGCTTCGAGGGCGCCGTCGACACCTCGCTCGGCGTGCGACTGAAGCGCGGCGCCGGGTGCGGATGGATCGCGTCGAACGCATCGACGAAGGTGCCCCGTGCCACGTTGTGCGGGTGACCGGGCGCCTCGCCCATCGACAGCACCGGCGCGACACACGCATCCTTGCCCTCGAAGCGAGCACACCATTCGTCGCGGGTTCGCGTCGCGAAGATCGCAGCAAAGCGATCCTTCATGGCCGGCCAGGTCTGCATGTCCATCTGGCCCGGGAGCTCTTCACCGGCGAGGCCGAGCCCCTCGATCAACGCGGCATAGAACTGCGGTTCGATCGCACCGACCGAAACGTACTTGCCGTCGGCCGTTTCGTAGACCTCGTAAAAGTGCGAGCCACCGTCGAGCATGTTCGTGCCGCGTTCGTCCGACCACCAGCCGGTCTGCTGCGCGCCGAACAGGCTCGACAGCAACACCGAGGCGCCATCGATCATCGCCGCATCGACGACCTGGCCCTGGCCCGACGCCTTCGCCTCGAGCAGTGCGCAGACCATGCCGAACGCGAGCACGAGCCCGCCGCCGCCGAAGTCGCCCACCAGGTTCAGGGGGATCGCGGGCTTCTCACCGGCACGCCCCATCGCGTGCAGCGCCCCGGTGAGCGAGATGTAGTTGATGTCGTGGCCCGCGGCCTGAGCCATCGGACCTTCCTGCCCCCAGCCGGTCATGCGTCCGTACACGAGTCGCGGGTTGGCGGCCCAGACGTCTTCGGGCCCGATGCCCAGCCGTTCGGCGACGCCCGGACGGTTGCCCTCGAAGATCGCGTCGGCCGACTTCACGAGATCGAGCACGGTGGCGACGCCATCCGACGCCTTCAGGTTGACGCAGACGCAGCGCTTGTTTCGGCTGAGCAGATCCTGGGGCGCGCCGTTGCCGCCGAGAAACCCGCCGCCGGGCCTCTCCACGCGAATGACCTCGGCGCCCATATCGGCAAGCAGCATGCCGCAGAACGGACCGGGGCCGATGCCCGAGATCTCGATGATCCGTGTGCCTTGCAGCGGTCCCATGTCACCTCCGGTGCGAGAGGTGCGTCTTGTCCAGACCCGGGCGAGGGTCGGAGAACGCGGTTGGACTCGGGTCCACGCTAGCAAGAAATCGAGTGTCGGCCGCTGTTTGGGAGTCGTCCGGCCACTTTCATCGCCGAACGAGGGGGATCAGCCCCGCTTCGCCATCTGCTTCTTCGAGGTGTCGATCCAGCCATCTCGCGAGTAGCCGCAAGACTTCGTCGGATCAGCCCCGAGCGTACGGGCGTGGCCCTGATCGACGACGTCGGTGCCGCTGCCCGCTTCGAGGGTCAGCGCACGCCGCCAGACCCGGTGCGCCTCTTCGCGCGCCCCGGCGTCGCCTCGACGATCACCATAGCAGTGCAGCACGGCGCCGTACTCGACGAGATAGTCGATGCGGTTTGGCGCCAGGTCGACCGCGCCGCGGATCATCCCGAGCGCGTGGTCGAGATCGCCGCGCACGCCGACGAACCACTCGAGCCACCGCCACTCGGGCACGACGCGATGAAAGACGGCGCTCGCGTAGTAGAGGTTGCCGAGCGTCGAGTTCTCGGGCGTGTCGGCAAACGTCGGCTGCAGCGCGATGCCGCGCTCGAGCAGCGCGCGCATCTCACGCCCCATCCCGAGGCTCGCCATCACGCCGCGCGTGGTCGCGATGCGCCCCATCGCGCCGAACTTCCACAGCATGCACGGTGCACAGTCGGGGTCGACGGCCAGCCCGCGCGACGCCCAGGCATCGGCTCGTTCGAAGAGCGCCATGCGCTCGGCCTTCGCGTCGACGGGCAGCTGCTCGGCGTACCGCCAGAGATTGCGCGACACCTTCCAATAGGCGTACGCGCTCTCGGGTCGGTCTTCGGCGAGCGTTTCGTGCAGCTGGGCCGCCGCGAGGAAGTCTTCGGCGAGCTCGAGCTCGCGTCCTTCATGCCAGCGCTGCTCGAGCTCTTCGGTGCCATAGATGCTCGGGATCGGCGTGAGTCTGAAGCCGCTGCGGTGCTCGGGCATGAGCGCGGCGGGGGCGATCTTGGCCGGCTGTGCCCAAGCGACGGGCGCGACGGGCGCGATGCAGACGAGCGCAAGCCACGCGACCGTGATCGCGCACAGGCTCCTGCGTCTGCAGCTCGGTCTGTCGCTCGGGTGCGCCGACATCCTTCCCCCGCCGAGACGAGCCCGAGGGCTCACCCCACCGAGAGAGATCGGCCCCCTCGCCCGCCGTCTTGATGCGGGCGGAGGGGGCCGGCAACCCATGGGCGGATCGCGTGCAGCGGCGTCCAGCCGGGCCGCAATCGGCCGAGCTGGACGGGACGACGGCCTCAGCCCATCCCGTTCACGAGCACGGCGAAGTGGTTGCTCGTCGCGTCGTGGCGCATACCGACGACGTCCTGATAGTCCTTCGAATCGTACGCGGCCTGCGCCTCTTCCTTGCTGGGATACTCGAGCACCACGGTCTGGTGCCCCGGCTCGCCCTCGACCGATTCACTGGCCGGATCGAACACGAGCAGCTTGCACTTCTCGCCGATCGCGAGCGCCGGTCCGGCCGCGGCCGAGTACTTGCCGTAGAGATCGCCGTCTTCGACCTTGTAGTTCACGATGAGATAGGCGGGCATCGAGGATTCCTTCGTTTCATTGTTGGGGTTTGAGTTCGCTCGGGTTCGAGCGTGCGCGTCACCGCGTCACGCGGCGACGAGATGCATGCGGGCGGGGCCGCGGACCAGATGCGAGTCGACCCATTCGAGGCGTTCCTCGGCGAGTCGACGCCCTTCGAGGCGAGGCACCAACGCCTCGAGGGCCACCTTCGCTTCGAGACGCGCGAGCGAGGCCCCGAGGCAGAAGTGCGCACCGAGACCGAAGCCGAGGTGCCCCTTCGGATTTCGGGCGACATCGAAGCGATCGGGGTCTGCGAACTGAGCCGGATCGCGATTGGCCGACGCCAGCAGCGCCGCGACGCGCGCACCGGCCGGGATCTTCGTGCCGGCGATCTCGGCGTCGCGGGCGGCTCGTCGAAACACGAAGTGCACGGGCGCCTCGAAGCGCAGCACCTCTTCGATCGCGATCGGCAGCAGATCGGGCTCGGCGCGCACGCGCTCGAGCTCGGCGGGGTGAGCGAAGAACGTCGCCACCGCGTTGCCGATGAGATTCGTGGTGGTCTCGTTGCCGGCGACGAGCAGCAGCAGCACGAACTGCGCGATGACGCCATCGTCGAGCGCGTCGGCCCGAGCGGGGTCGACGAGCACACTCAGGATATCGTCGCCCGGGTCACGACGTCGGCGGCCGATCTCGTGCCGCAAGAACGCGAAGAGCTCCCCCATCGCGTCGAGAAAGGCGCCGAACCCGCCCGCCAGCGAACCCGAAGACCCCGCGATGATCGCGTCGCTCCAGCGCTTGAAGTCGTCGCGCCGCTCGGGGTCGATGCCGAGCAGCTCGGCGATCACGGTCACCGGCAGCGGCACGTTCAGCGCCGAGACCAGATCGAAACGGTCGTCGTCATCGACGGATGCCAGGCACGCATCGACGAGCTGACGCAGCCGGGGCTCGAGATCGCGAATGCGCCGCGGTGTGAAGACGCGGTTCACCGTCGCGCGCAGCGCCGTGTGATGCGGGGGATCCGACGTGATCAGCCCGCCGCGCTCCATGCGATCGCGCACGCGCAGCGGGTTGATGCGAGAACGCCAGAGAAAGCGGGCGACGTGCGGCAGATCGGCGAGGCCGAGCTTCTGGCGCTGCACGAGCACTTCGAACGCGCCCCGCGAAGAGAACGTCTCGGTGTCGCGCAGCACCGCCGCGACGTCGTCATAGCGCGAGATGCAGAACACCTGCGTGCGCGGCGCCCAGTGCACCGGGGCCTCTTCGCGGAGCCGCGCATAGTCGGGATACGGGTCGTGCCAGTTCGGCGGCGACAGGGGATCCCAGTCGAGATCCGAAGGCGCTGCGACGGGCGCCGCCTCAACCACGAGCGCCCTGCTCCAGACGCACGCCGCACCCGACGGTGACGTCGCCGCTCTCGATGACCCGACAACACACGCCGCCCCGCCAATCGGGCTCGAGCGCCGCCCGCAGCCCGTCGTGCTGCTTGTCCATGACCCGGCACGGATCGGTCTCTTCGGTGATTTCGAGCAGCGCATCGCCCACGCGCAGACGTTGGCCGACGCGATCGCGCAGCTCGATGCCCCGCACCAGCAGGTTCGAGCGTCGCAGCGTCCAGTCGAGCGGCTCGCCCACCGCGTCGCAGGCCGCCGCCCAGCCCTCTTCGGTCAGGACCGTGACCTGGCGAAGCCCGGGCTTTCCGCGAAAGTCGCCTTCGACGCCTCGCTCGACCGAGATCGAAGCCGCGTCGCGCAGCTTCATCGGCGCGCGCGTGGCGTCACGCACCGCGATCGCGACGAGTTCGGCGTCGGGCATGGGGGGATCCTCGCGGCGTCCGAGACGATGCGGTGCGCAGGCGCGCCGTTCAGCCGCCGGGCGTGCGCTCGAAGCTGGCCACGCCCTCGGGCACGACGTGGAACGACTGGCTGTCACACGTGAAGATCGCCATGTCGGGGCCGCTGAACTGACTCGGATCGTCGAGCGTGCCGACCTTGATGATCAGCATGCCCGGCATCGAAGGCGGCTTGCTGACGAGATGCGTCCCACAGTTCGGACAGAACTCGCGCGTCACCGGGCTGTCGAGGTCGGCTCGGGCGAAGCCCTTCACGCTGCCCTGGGTGTAGGCGAAGCCCGCCTCGGGAAAGGCCATCACCATGTTGGGCGCGCCGCCCGAGATGTACTGGCACTCGCGACAGTGGCACTGACCCTTGAAGACCGCGTCGCCCGAGACCGAGTAGCGCACGTCGCCGCAGTAGCAGCCGCCTTCGAGATCCATGTGGGTTCCCTCCTCGGGTTCTCTCGCGTTCTCTCGCGTCCCCGTTCGGTGCGCCTCTCGTAGCCGCTTTCATCGCCGGCCGACAGCCAGCACACTGCGCAGCGTGTGAGATCGCACACCGCGGCGAGCCCTCGCCGCGGAACAGCGATGCTACCCCAGCGGCGGCACCGTGCGACTCGGCGCGCGGCCCGGCGCGAGCCGGCCACGGCGGTACCGAGGCCCGCAGGCGGGGCGGCCGGGCCGATCGGGTGCGTGCCCAGCGGTGGAGCGGTGCGGCGAAGCTCGATTGGGAGGGGACGCGTGTGGCCGCTACTCGGTGCCGGTCCCTGGGCATCGATAGATGCCGAACTCCTGGCGTCCGTCGGCCATCTCGTCGAGCGGTGCGACGTCGGTGCCGCCCATGTCGGCGGCGTCGGCGCGGGCGAGCCGCGTCAGCTCTTCGGCGACGCGCGCCTGCTTGCGCGGAAAGATCCATGCCTTCGCGGCGGTGCGCGTCTTGGTCTTGCCGAGGCGCTCACACGAAGCAACGGCCTCGG
This sequence comes from Myxococcota bacterium, assembly GCA_965250285.1. Classification (GTDB taxonomy): domain Bacteria; phylum Myxococcota_A; class UBA9160; order UBA9160; family UBA4427; genus CAYYSY01. The sequence goes on along the minus strand of OZ252299.1, from coordinate 966,614 downwards.
CGGTCGACGACCGCACCTGCTCGGCCTTCGGCGTCAGGTCGACGAACGTGCAGCCAAAGGTCAGCGCCGCGACCGCGGCCCACGTGGCGGCCCGAGCCGCGGCGTTCTTCGAGATCATCTCCACCCCCCTATCGAGAACGACGAGAAACGGCGCGAACCATATCGTCGATCGGACGCCAAGGCGCGTGCCGACCGTCACTCGGAAGACGTCGACGCCACCCCGGTCTCGCCGCGCGCTCTCTGCGCAGGCGCTGAACGCAGCCGATGCGCAGATCTGGCGCGATCGACCGGGCAGAGCCGCACCGGCGACACCTCGGGGGGCATCGCTTCGAACTGATCGAAAACCGGCGAGCCGGGGCCGATCGCCCGTCACGCGAGCTCACCGATTCGGCACATCCAGATGGCGAGATTCGTGCCGCCGCGAGATCGAGGCCTGTTCCGCGATGGACTCGCACCGCATGGGCATGCCACAATGGCGGCTGGGAAGGGGAGCGGCTTCGGCCGACTCCTCCGTGCTGCTGGAGTCGAGTCGATGCGCTCAAACACCGACCAGAGTCGATCGCTGGCCGTTCGATCGCACACCGAATCGATGGGCTGCGGCGCATTCGCAAAGTGGCTCGCGACCGCGATGACCGGCGTCTGCGCGTTCGTGCTCGCGAGCCCGGGCGCCCACGCCACGACGCTGCTCCACAACGATCTCGTCGCGCTCCAGGGATCGAACCTGATCCGCATCGATACGCAGACCGGCGCTCAGGAGCTGATCGCGACCGCCGTACCCGCCGGCGACATCGCCGTGACGGTGGGAGGCTCGACGGTCTACGCGGTGGGCGGTGACACGCTGTCGGCGATCGATCCGGCCAGTGGTCTCGTCACGACGGTCGCCTCCGGGTTCGACAGCGCAGACGGCGTGGCCATCGGGCCGGGCGGGGACATCTACGTGCTCGACAACCCGACCAGCGGCGCCGTGCTGAGGCCGAGCATCTACCGCGTCGACCCCGGCACCGGCGCCCGGGAGCTGATCGTCGAGAGCAACCTCACGCCCACGGGCGGTCCGCCCGGGGCGACCGCCACGTGGTGGGGTCGAGATCTCGAGATCCTCGCCAACGGCTCGCTGGCCGTCCTGGGACAGGCACTCCCCGGCGACGCGCCCTTTGGTGGCGTGGGCGGCATGTCGGGCGTCGTCGGCATCGACCTCGCCTCGGCGACCGAGTCGATCCTCTTCACGAACGAGACGACCGAGGCCGAGTTCGGCCGACTCTTCCTCGCGGCCTCGGCGCTCGGAATCGATGACGTCGGTCGCATCGTCGTCGGCGCAGACCAGGACCGCGCGGGCAATGCGTTCGCGTACGACATCGCCACGGGCGCTCTCGCCGATCTCGGCTCGCTCTCGGTCGTCGTCGATCCGCTGGGCGGTCCCGATGCGCTGCTGGGCGGCGCCATCGACTTCGCGACCACGCCCGACGGATCGATGTGGGCGTCAGGTGCCTTCGGATATCCCGTCACCGGGGATGCCCAGCTGATCGGCGTGCATCCGGTGGTCAGGCAGCCGTGCCCGACGTGCGCCGACGGCTTCCGTTACGTCCCGCTGCTCGTCGACGGCGAAGCGTTCTCGCAGGGTCTGGGCATCACCGAAATTCAGCCGGTGGTGATTCCCGAGCCGTCCACCCTCCTGCTCGTCGGTGTGGGCCTCGGCGCACTCGCTCTGCGGCTCGGGGCGGGTAACCGGCCTCGACCCGCGGCTCGCTTCCCGAAGTACGCGTCGGCGCCCTGAGACGAGTTCGTCACGGCCCCCACGCGATTTCCATCCCGCACCGCCGCCCGCCGGCGGCTGGCCTCGAACTCGCTTGTTTGGAGGCGAACCCCGGGTGTAGACTGCCCTCGGGAGGGGGCCGTGGATCGCCTGGAGAGTCCCGTATGCCCAAGCTGCTCTGCGCACTCCTGGCGCTGATCGCTGCGTGCTTCTCTTCGCAGTCGATGGCCAGCGCACTCATTCCCGATGAAGTCATCGTCGCAGGAACGAGCAGCGTCGGAACCGGGCTGATTCGGATCGACCCCGTGTCGGGTGGGCAGGTGCTGATCGCCAGCGGCACGTTCGAGGACTTCACGATCGCAGACAGACAGACGGTCTACGCCGTCGAGGGAAGTGCGATCGTCGAGATCGACGTCGTGACTGGCACGAAGACCACGACGACGAAGGGCGGACTGCTGTCGGATCCGCGGGGCATCGCGATGGGAGGGGGGCGGGGGCTCTACGTCCTCGACTACGGCGGGCCGGAGGGCGTTGCGTCGGTCGTTGGGTTGGACACCCGATCTGGCGCACAGTCGCCGATCACGTCGGGGGGCCTGCTGACGAACCCAACGCGTACGCTCGGCAGAACGTTTGATCTCGAAGCGCGTGGGCCCAACGAGGTCATCGTGCTTCAGTTCCCGGTGATCGGGACCCGCATGAGTGAGATCGTGTCGGTGGACATTCAGCGCCAGACCCAGACCGTGCTATTCAGCGAAGCGACCCTCGGGCGAGACTACGGTGCGTACCATGCGACTGGTCTGTTCGTCCGGCCCAACGGAAACATCGTCTTCAGCGATGGGACGGTCCACACGACGGCAGTCAACGAGCTCGCGGCCGGCTCGAACACCGTGTCGGTCATCGGAGGCGTGTCCGTCACGGACGTGTTGCTCGAAACCGCGTGGGATCTCGCAGACACCGACATCGCATTCGCAGACGGGGGGCAGGGGTGGCTCGTCGGCAGCAACGGAATCACGATCGAAGATGGGCTGTTCCGCTGGGACGACAGTCCTCAGGTCGAGCCCGGAAACCAGAGCTTCAGTAACGGCGACTTCCACGAGGTCCAGGTCGTCAGCGCAACACTTCCGATCCCTGAGCCCTCGACCCTGATGCTCGTCGGATCCGGACTCGCTGCGCTGGGCGCGCGGCGGCGTGGTCGCTCGCTGCACGCGACGCGCAGCGATAGCGTGGCTCGGCATTCCGTCGCCGCACTGGGCGCACCCATCTGTGAAGCCAACGGCACAGACCATCGCACCCCGCCGTCCTCCCGAATTCTTCCGGCCTGATCGCGTCGGCTACACTCGATGTCGTTCGCCAGGAGGATCGGCATGAACGATGGATCGCGCGGCGTGATGGTTCCGCCCTCTTCTCCCTCTTCGAGTCCCGCCGACCCCGCCGAAGCCGGCCACGCACGCCTCGATCGCCGGCGCTTCCTCGCCGCCGGTGCCGCTGCGGCGGCGACGATCGCGGCCGGGCCGGCGGCGCGACCCGCGAGCGCAGCCGAGCCTTCGATCCGCGCGCGCCGCACGCTGGGCCGCACCGGGCTCGAGATCTCCGACATCTCGTTCGGTTCGAGCCGCACCACCGACCCCGCCGTCGTCACCCACGCCTTCGAGCGTGGCATCGACTACTTCGACACGGCCGACAGCTACAAGGGCGGTGACTCCGAGAAAGCGGTCGGCGAGGCGCTCGCCGGGCGCCGCAACGAAGTGATCATCGCCTCGAAGACGAAGTGCGGTACCCGCACGAGCGAAGCCGAACTCATGCGCGCGCTCGAAGGCAGCTTGAAGCGCCTGCGCACCGACCACATCGACGTGTACTTCAATCACGCCGTGAACGACCTCGCGCGGCTCCGCAACGACGCCTGGTACACGTTCGCCGACAAGGCGAAGGCCCAGGGCAAGATCCGCTTCACCGGGGTGTCGGGGCACGGCGGCAACCTCGTCGAGTGCATCGACGAGGTCGTCGACAAGAACCTGACCGACGTGCTGCTCGTCGCATACAACTGGGGCCAGGATCCCGCCTTCTACCAGCGCCTGCTGCGCAACTTCGACTTCGTCGCGCCTCAGCAGGGGCTGCCCGCGGCGCTCGACCGGGCGCGGGCGAAGGGGATCGGCGTCGTCGCGATGAAGACCCTGCGCGGTGCGCGACTGAACGACATGCGCCCGTACGAATACGGCGGCGCCACGACGGCCCAGGCGGCCTTCCGCTGGACGCTCCAGGGCGGTCACGTCGACGCGCTCGTCGTCTCGATGACCTCACCCGAGCAGATCGACGAGTACGTCGCGGCGAGCGGCGCCGAGAAGCCCACCGCCGCCGAGCTCGACTGGCTCGATCGCTACCTCGCCCACGCGCCCGAGGGCTACTGCGAGCACGGCTGCTCGGCGTGTGAGTCGGCCTGCCCCGCCGAGGTGCCCGTCTCGGAGGTGATGCGCACGCGCATGTACGCGCGCGACTACGCCGACCTCACGTATGCCCGCGAAGACTACGCGCGGCTGGCGGTGAACGCCGCGGCCTGCGCGGGCTGCGCCGCCCCGTGCGCGGGCAGCTGCCCTTCGGCCATCGACGTGCCGACGCTCACGCTCGATACGCACCGACGGCTGGCGTAGCGAAAGAAGTCGGCTCGGGCCGGGTGGGGATGCTGTCGCCCGTCTCTTCGGCGTCCCGATCCTGGGTGTAGCGGCGCGGTGGTTCCACTGCCGCACGAGCGCCTGGCCACCCCCCGGGCTCTGCACCCGCGCGCTCGCTAGCGCGCTCGTCGCCTACCGGAGAGACCGAGGCCGACCAGGCCCAAACCGATCAGGAGCGCGGTGTGTGGCTCGGGGATCGGCGATATGGATGCCTGAGGGATGAGCGATGTCGTGGAGTCGCCACTCGTGGGGAGCCACTCAGGCTGGCCTCGAAGTCGCGGCGCGGGGATGTGAGCGAGGTCGGGGCTGTACCACCGCTCGATCCACGGCGCGGACCACAGCGGATTGATCAACCGGGTCGACGCCCCCCCTCTCGGGTTTCCCCACCAGAGAACCCGACTGCCCATCGGAGTGGCGCTGACGACGAGAGAGTCGATCAGGTCGCCCAGCTGCGGGTCCACGCTGCCGGCATCCATCGTGAAGCCTCGGCGTCCCGCGCTCCAGAAGTGCTGCGTCACTTGCAGGTCGAATACATCATCCTCTGCCCTGATTGGGGCGAAGGTACCGACAATGCCATCCTCGCCCCACAGCGTGATGTCGATGGACCAGTCGTCGACCGAGGCCTCATCCCAACGTCCTTCACCCAGGTAGAGCTGATGGTGCAGGTCGTTGTACTCGAGCTCGGTAACCACTCCATCGCCGTCGCGGTCGAAGGTGCGACCGTCGTCGAACTCGACACGCACGGACCAATCCACGAACTCAACGCCCCTCAATGCCTCCTGGTCCCGCAGCTCGCTCCGCTCGACGGCAATGAGGCCGCGGAGCACGCCCTCCACGCGGAACGCATGAGCTGGTACAGCCACCGCAAGGGCGACCCATGCGACGAGCACACAGGCCATGACATGAATCTGCCAACGCAGGTGCCGTCGGCCCACCACGCGGCGGCCACGCTCAGGCACCCTCGCCAGGCAGCGCAGCGAGCCCATGGCCGCACGCGCGCCTTGCTCGCCCCCGACTGCGCACTCGCGCCCTCGCCTCCTGCCCGAGAGACCGAGGCCCAAGAGACCGACGCCGATCAGCAGCGCGGTGTTGGGCTCGGGGATCGGCGATGTGGATGCCTGAGGGATGAGCGATGTCGTGGGGTCGCCGCTCGGGGGCAGCCAATCAGGCCGGCCGCGAAGCCGCGGCGCGGGGATGTGAGCGAGGTCGGGGCTGTACCACCGCTCGACCCACGGTAGGGGGTCGGTCCAACTTGCAAAGATATCGCCCCCAACCCACGAGAGGCTGACGGTGTCGCGTACGAAATAGAGAATCATGGCTTCGAACGGGGGATCGAGCGGTGGATCGGGTGGCCCCACCTCGAAACCCACGAACCCGCGGGAGACTCGCCTCCGCCCCTCGCCCCATAGGTGGGGCGTCACGTTAAAATCGAAACCGTCGTACTCTGAGACGACGGGGGTGTACGAGCCGACGATGCCGTCCTCACCCCAGAGTGTGATGTCGAAGGACCAGTCGTCCGCCAGGTACTCCGCCGTCCCATACTGACCGAGATGCAGCTGATGGTGCAGGTCGTTGTACTCGCGCGCAGTGACCGTGCCGTCTCCGTCGCGGTCGAAGGTGCGGCCGTCGTCGAACTCGACCTTGAGTGACCACACCAAGAACTCGGCGCCCATCAAATCTTCATAGTCGTCGGCCGGACCCACCGGTATGACGCCGCGGACCTCGCCCTCCACGCGGAACGCGAACGCAGGCAAAGCGACGACGAGCACGATCAATGCAACGAGGACTTGGACCATGGAGTGAAGCTCCGACGGGACGTGCGCTCAGCCGATCGCGCGGCAACCCAGCCGCGATCGCCATCAGAAGCGCCCGGCCGCCGTCGTCCGGGTGGCGCTGGGGGTCGAGATGAGCGCGGCCTCGCGCCTACGGGACAGCGCGCCTCTGCCTTACACAGATCGGCGGATCGGCTGATTTTCTTGAAGGCGCTGGTGCAGCCGCCCGGCATGCACAGGGGCAGGTCCCGCCTCGGAGCAACACAATCGAGTGACCTGCTGGCGGCCGCGTTGTCACGATCCGCATAGGTCCGGTTGGACCTATCGTCTCCCTGTGAGTTGAACGACCCCGAGGATTCCGGAGCCACGTTCACAGGGGCCTGACCTCGGTTGCCGAGCCTCGCTGCCTTGCGTGAATGGCCTTACGGGCGCCGCGAACGGAAACCGACGTCGAATCCAGTCGACTTCGACGCTACCCGCCGATGTGATACATCTCGACGCGACCCGTGCCCGTCTGGGTGTCGTCGCCGTCGCGCATGATGCGCGTTCGCTCTTCGCTGTAGCGGTCGTCGCGCGACCGCCAGCGACCGGCCATGATCTCGAGCAGCTCGGCGTCGCTGGCGCCCTCGCGCAGCGGCGTGCGCAGGTCGATCCCGCCGCTCGCGAAGAGACACGTGACGAGCTGCCCTTCGGTCGTGAGCCGCGCGCGTGAGCACGCGCCGCAGAACGGCTGCGTCACCGACGTGATGAAGCCGATCTCGCCACCGCCGTCGACGTAGCGCCAGCGCTTGGCGACCTCACCGACGTAGTTCGGGTCGACGGGCGCGATCGGCAGCTCGGCGTCGATCTGCTCGATCAGCTCCTTGGTCGGGAGCACCTGCGACATGTCCCAGCCGTTCATCGTGCCGACGTCCATGAACTCGATGAAGCGCACGATGTGCCCGGTGCCCTTGAAGTGCCGCGCGAGCTCGACCAGCGTGTGATCGTTCACGCCCTTCTGCACCACGCAGTTGATCTTGATCGATTCGAAGCCGACCGACTCGGCCGTCTCGATGCCGTCGAGCACGCGCCCCAGGCTCAGCTTGTTGCCGTTCATCTGCATGAACACCGCTTCGTCGAGCGAGTCGAGGCTGATCGTCATGCGGTTGAGCCCGCTGCGGTGCAGCTGGCCCGCCATGCGCTTGAGCAGGGTGCCGTTCGTCGTCATCGCGATGTCGCGGATGCCCTCGATCGAGGCGAGGTCTTCGATCAGATGGGGCAGGTCGTGACGCAGCAGGGGCTCGCCCCCGGTAATGCGCAGCTTCTCGACGCCGAGCGCCGCCGCCGCCCGGGCGACGCGGCCGATCTCTTCGAACGTGAGGATCTCGGGGCGCGGCAAGAACTTGTAGCGCTCGCCGAAGATCTCCTCAGGCATGCAGTACGTGCAGCGAAAGTTGCAGCGATCGGTGACCGAGATGCGCAGATCGCGCAGCGGGCGGCCGAGGGTGTCGGTCGGCTGCGGGCGCACGGCGGTTTCGGTCGGGGGCATCGGGGTGGGGGCTCTCTCGATCGCGCTCGATCTCGGGCGAGCGGGCTGGGCCGGCACGGCGCGCCGGCCTTGGCGTTTCTCTTTTTGCTCCGGCAGGTTAGCAGCGCGCCAGCGGCGCGGGAATTCGGTAGGATCCAGGCCGCCCGGGGGGTCGGCGGTCGAAACGCGGGCCGCGCGCGCTGCATCCAAGGCCCGGCCGCAGGCCACGCGCCGCACGCGATAATCGGGTGCTCGACGCCCGAAGCCCCAGTGAGAAGACCCAGCGAGGTACAGACATGCCCGTTCTCGAGCTGACCGAAGCCGCCGCCGTGAAGGCCAAGAAGCTGCTCTCCACGAGCGAGTTTCCGCAGGGCGCCCTGCGCGTGCACGTCAAGGACGGCGGGTGCAGCGGCATGCGCTACGAGCTGCTCTTCGACGACGAGCGCCGCGGCGACGACGACGAATTCGAGCAGTTCGGGCTCACGGTGCGCGTCGACGCCGAGAGCGCGAAGTACCTCGAGGGCGTCCGCATCGACTTCAGCGACGCGCTGAACGACGCCGGGTTCAAGATCGAGAACCCGGGCGCCGAGACCACCTGCGGCTGCGGCGAGAGCTTCAGCCTTTGAGGCTCGCGCCGCGAGCGACCGCCGGACACACGCATTGAGCGCACTCGGCGACTTTCTGCTCGTCGCCTTCCCCTGGCTGAAGGCGATCCACGTCATCGCGGTCATCTCATGGATGGCCGGCCTGCTCTATCTGCCGCGGCTCTTCGTCTATCACTGCGAGGCCGAGCCCGGCAGTCAGCAGAGCGAGACGTTCAAGGTGATGGAGACGAAGCTCTCCACCCTGATCATGTGGCCGGCGATGCTGGCCACCGTCGGCTTCGGTTTTGCGATGCTCGCGACGCCCGGCTACCTGATTAGCGCCGGCCTCTGGATCTGGTTCAAGCTCGTGCTCGTCGCGGGCCTGCTCGGCGCACACTGGTTTCTCGTGCAGTGCCGCAACGCCTTCGCTGAAGACCGCAACGAGCGTCCGCAGAAGTTCTTTCGCGTGATCAACGAGGTGCCGACGCTCCTGATGGTCGGCATCGTGATCCTCGTGGTCGTCCGTCCGTTTTGAGCCGCGCAGCGCGCACCCGGGCGCGCGCCGCCCTCACCTGCCTGCCCTTGATCGCCCTGCTCCTCGCCCCGCCCCCCGCGCTCGCCGAGGCGGAACCGAAGCCCCTGCGAGAGCGCTTCGGCTTCGGCTTGGCCGCGGGCTACGGCCACGGCATCCACATGCGCAGCCGCACGCAGAGCAAGGATGTCGGCGACGTGCGCATGCTGCTCGTGATGCCGCACGTGCGTTTCGAGCTGCACGACTGGAGCGAGCGCAACCGGTGGATCGCGGGACGCCTCGACCTGGTGCTCGAACCCGAGCTCGCGATCAACTTCGCGCCCGACCCCGGCGTGGGCGGCGGCGTCACGGGCGGGCTGCGCTACCGACTGCGCGCCCGCGAGACCTGGTCGCCCTACGTGATCGCCCTGATCGGGTTCGGCGGCATCGACTACGGGCTCGAGTCACAGGCCGACGGCTTCCAGTTCTGGCTGCAGGGTGGCTTCGGCGTACGCCGCGCGCTCGAGGGCGCGCATGCGCTGACCGCCGACGTGCGCCTCTATCACATCTCGAATGCGCAGCTGCGGCAGCCGAACGACGGGATCGACGTCGTCGCATTCACGCTGGGCTACGAGTTTCGCTGAGCCGCGGCGTCAGACCTTCGCGATGACCTGCTCGCCGAAGCGGCGCAGCGCCTCGAGCTTCTGCTCGAGCGAGGTCGTGTCGGTCTCGTAGGCGTTGCGGAAGCCGACGATCGTGTCGGTCACGCCCTTGTCCTCGAGCCGCTTGATGCCGTCGGGCGTGAAGCCGTCCATCGAGATCACGTGCACCTCGAAGGGCTCATTCTCGCGGCCGTATTCCTTGCGGTACTGATCGATCTTCTCGAGATAGGCGTCGAGCTCGACGGGGTCGCCGCCCGCGTGCATCCAGCCGTCGCCGAGTCGCGCCGCGCGACGCAGCGCCGGCTCGGCGTGACCGCCGACGAGCAGCGGAATGCGCTCGGTCGGCGCCGGGCACATCTTGAGCGAGTCGAAGTCGTAGAACTCACCGTGGTACTCGAAGTAGTCGCCGGTCTCGAGCCCGCGAATGATCTCGATCATCTCGTCGAAGCGCTTGCCCCGACGCTCCCACTGCGTGCCGGTCGCGGCGTAGTCTTCAGGCCAGGGCGAGAGGCCGATCCCGAACCCGAAGCGGTTGTTCGTCATGCACGCCAGGCTCATGGCCTGCTTCGCCATCAGCACGGGCTGCCGGATCGGCAGTTTCACGACGAAGGTCGTCATGCGCAGCTTCTCGGTCGCCGCCGCGAGGGTCGCCGAGAGCACGAACGGGTCGATCATCGGCTTGCCGTCGAGGAACTCGCGGTTGCCATCCTGGGTGTAGGGATACTTGCTGTCGGACACCTCGGGATAGATGATGCTGTCCGGCACCGTGAACGACGTGTAGCCCGCCTCTTCGGCGGCCTGGGCGAGGGGCACGTACTGGGCGGGGTCGCACATCGATTCGGCGTAGCTGAAGCGCATGGGGGATCCTCTCGCGGGCAGACGCGGCGCTCATCGCACCGTCGGTGGCATGACAAGGTAACGGGCTCTCCGAGGTGGGGCATCGGCGTGCACGGCTTCGCGGTACCGTCCGTGCTCGAATCTGGACATCCCCTTCGACGGAGATCCCTTGGCCGATCGCAAGCCCAAGAAGCCGCTCGTCCTCGACACCGGCGTGCTCGACGACACGCCGGTCTGCGAGTTCGGAGCGTTCGATGCCGTCGAAGCCGTCGGCGGTATCGCCATTCTGCCCTGGCGCCACGACTTCCTTCGGGCGGAAGCGGCTTCGTTTGGTGCGCTCGAGGTCGGTGTGGCGCCGGCCTCGACGAGCGACGTGCGCGCCGTCGCGCCCGAGAGCGCGGCGCTCGAATCCGGCTGTTTCGGCCAGTGCGTCGTACACCTCCAGAAGGGCCGCGCCGGCACGTGGGCCGACCTCGCCGAAGCCTGGCGTCTGCTCGAGCCCGGCGGCCGGCTGCTGCTCGAAGGCGGCAACCCCCTCGGCATCACGAGCGCCGTGAAGCGCCTCGCCGAAGAGCTCGGCCAGACGCCGCGGCTGCTCACGAATCGCGCCCGCTCGCGCGTCGCCTGCTTCGAGCGCACCGACACGCCGGGGCCGATCCGTCCCGTGCCGACCCCCATCCACCTGCCGCCCATCGCCGGCTCGGCCCACGCGCTGCTGACGCTCCCCGGAACGTTCAGCGCGAACCGACTCGACCCCGGCAGCGCCCTGCTGCTCGACCACCTGGTCGATCTGCCGCAGCCCGCGCGCGTGCTCGACCTCGCCTGCGGTGCGGGGCCACTCGGCCTGGGCGCCCTGCTTCACTGGTCAGGCGCGTCGGCGACGTTGATCGACGGCGACTGGCGCGCGGTGTCGAGCGCCCGCGAGAATGCGCTGCTCCTCGAGTGCACCGATCGCGTCGACGTGCGGTGGCGCGACGCGAGCGAGCCGCTCGGCGAATCGGGCTTCGAGCTCGCAGTCTCGAACCCGCCCTTCCATACCGGCAAGTCGGTCGATCTCGCCCCCGCGCGCCGATTCTTCGAGACCCTGCGGGCCGCGCTTCGGCCCGGCGGCCGCGCGCTCGTCGTCGCGAACACGACGCTGCCCTACGAGCGCGACCTGCGCGCCTGGGGCGACGTCGTTCCGGTCGCACACGCGCACGGCTACAAGCTGCTGTCGGTCGTCAAACGCGCCAGATCATCGTCATCGAGCGCGCGACACGCACCCGGCTCGAGATCTTCCGGCAGGTCGTAGTCGCCGATCCGGTCGCGATGCAGGTCGACGACGTGGCCGCCGAGCGCGGCGATCATGCGGCGCACCTGATGTCGTCGTCCTTCGCGCAGCATCAAGGTGGCTCGCCCCGGTGCTTCGACGACGAGCCGAGCCGGCTTCGTCGGCGCATCCTCGCCTTCGAGCAAGATGCCGGCTTCGCAGCGCGCGACGGCATCGGCCACGAGCGCGCCCTCGTGCTCGATGCGGTAGCGCTTCGCGACCTTCTTCGAGGGATGCGTCAGCCGGTGGATCCACTCGCCTTCGGTGCTGAGCACGATGAGCCCCGACGTCTCGCGGTCGAGGCGACCCGCGAGCTTCAGGTCGAGCCCCTGCCACGGCTCGGGCACGAGGTCGAAGAGCAGCGGCGCCTCGCGCTCGTCTCGGCTGCACGCGAAGCCGAGCGGCTTGTGCATGGCGAGATGCAGCAGCGAAGGCGGTGGCTCGATCACCTCGTCGTCGATCTGGACGACGCGCCCGTCGACCCACTCGCCGGGCTTGCGACACGGCGCGCCGCCGATCTGGACACGACCGGAACGAATCAGTGCTTTCACGGCGCGCCGCGTCCCGAGACCCGCCCGCGCGAGAAACGCATCGAGACGCACATGTCCTTCACGCACCGGCATGTCGCGAATCGTATCGCCCCTTGTCCAGCTTGCTCGCCGAGCGCGCCGCGCGGTACCCTGCTGGTCGCCGCGCCCCAGCCGAAACGAACCGAGGAGCGACCCGCTGGACCCCGCACATGACCACGTCTTGATCGTCGGCGGCGGCATGACCGGCCTCGCCGCGGCGGTTGCCCTGCAGCGCCCCGGCCGGCGCGTCACCGTACTCGAAGCCGAGACCCTCCCCGAGTGCGCCACCCCCCTCGAGGCCTTCGAACAGTGGGATCGACGCGGCGCGCCTCAGGTGCGGCACTCGCACGCGTTCCTGGCCCGACTGCACAACCTGATCGCCGAGCGCGTCCCCGATCTCTATGCCTCGTTGATGGAGCACGGGGCCGAGGCGATGCGCTTCACCGACATCGCGCGTGAGCGGTTCGGTGAGGACGCCCTGTTGCCCGAAGACGATGAGATCACGCTGCTCGCGTGTCGACGGCTGACGTTCGACTGGGTGCTGCGCCGCTACGTCGCCGACCTCGACGGCCTCGATCACCGCACCGGCGTCAAGGTGAGTGGCCTCGAGGCCCATCGCAACGACGACGGCCGCCTGCGCGTCACGGGCGTCCGACTCGACGACGATGCGGGCGGCGAGCTGATCGAGGCCGACCTCGTCATCGACGCAACCGGTCGCAACAGCCGCCTCAAGCACTGGCTCGCCGACATCGATGCGCCGCCGATGAACGAAGAGACCGAGCCCTGCGGCATCTTCTACTGCTCGCGCTTCTATCGCATCAAAGAGGGGGCCGAGCGGCCGCCCCAGGGCGGCCCGATCGCCGGCGACCTCGGCTACATGAAGTACGCCGTCTTCCAGGGCGACAGCGACATCTTCTCGGTGACGCTCGCCGCATCGCCCAAGGACGACGACATGCGGCGGGTGCGCGACGCCGACGTCTTCCACACCGTCGCGTCGAACCTGCCGAGCGCCGCTGCGTGGCTCGACGCCGACGTGTCCGAGCCGGTCAGCGACGTGTACGTGTACGCGAACCTCAAGAACACCCGTCGCCACTTCGTCGAAGAGGGTGAGCCCCGTGCCCTCGGACTCTTTCCGATCGGCGACGCGATGCTGCACGCCAACCCGCTCGCCGGCCGAGGCTGCACGATCGGCTGGGTCTCGGCGTACCTGCTCGCCGACGCCTGGAACGAGGCCGAAGGCGACGCCCTCGCCTTCGCGCGCACGCTCGACGAGGCGATCACCCACGAGATCGTGCCGGCCTGGCGCGCGCTGCGCGATCAGGATCGCGCCACGGCCGAGCTCGCTGAGGCCGAAGACACCGGGACCGACCCCTTCGCGTTCCAGCGCGAAGACGGCACCATCGACCCGAAGGCCTACATGCGCAGCGTGATGCGCGACGGGCTCGTGCCCGCACTCGACGAAGACATCGTCGTGCTGCGGGCCTTCATGCGCGTCTTCAATCTGCTGACGGCGCCGACCGATCTAATGAAGAACCCCGACCTCTTTGCGCGCGTGCTCGCAGTCTGGAACGCCCGCGATCAGCGCGAGCGGAAGAAGCTCGGCCCCGACCGCAGCGAGATGGTCGCGCTCTTCGGAGAGGCCGCGTGACCCCGGCGGCCGCGAGCACGCGCGGATGAGCGACGCCCCCGAACCGCGCGTCGCTGTCGTCACCGGCGCCAGCTCGGGGCTGGGCGTCGCCATGGCCGTCGCGCTCGGTGAGCTCGGCTGGAAGGTCGCGATCGGCGCGCGGCGGGTCGAGCGGCTGGCCGATACGGCAAAGCGGGTCGAAGAGGTCGGCGGCACGGCCGCGCTCGCGGCGCTCGACGTCGCCGATGCCACCTCGGTCGACGTCTTCTTCGATGAGATCGAGTCGACCTTCGGCCCCGTCGACGTCGTCGTGAACAACGCAGGCCTCTCATATCCGGGCCACGCCTGGCAGCTCGCCACCGAAGACATGGCCTATGAGGTGGCCGTCAATCTGCTCGGGCCGATGTACGTCGCGCGCCGCGCGATCCCCGGCATGATCGAGAAGCGCCGGGGCGACCTCGTGTTCGTCACGTCCGACGCCGCCGTCCACGCGCGGCCCCAGCAGAGCACATACACCGCGACGAAGAAGGGCCTCGAAGGCTACGCCCGCGCCCTCTCGATGGAGCTCGAAGGCACCGGCGTGCGGTCGACCATCGTGCGGCCGGGCCCCGCCGCGAGCGAGTACGCCGCGACGTGGGGTGCAGAGAAGATCACCGATCTGATGTCGTACTGGCCGCGCTACGGCCTGCAGCGCCATGCGGCCTTCATGCCGGCGGAGGCCGTGGCTCGCGCGGTCAAGCTCGCGGTGACCACGCCGCCGGGCGTCGTGCTCGACACGATCGAAGTGCAGCCCGAGGCCCCGCTCGACGAGCGCTGACGGGCGCCGCGTTCAGTCGTCGACTTTGTTGCGACCCATCAGCTTGTAGACCGGCGCGAAGCGTCGGCGCGTCTCGTCGGGCAGCGGCACGAGCTCACCGAGTTGGCGCGCCCCCCAGATGATCTGGGCGGTGCGCTCGACGAGCGCCGCGACCTTGTGCGCGTTGCGGATGTCCTTGCCGACGGTCAGCAGGCCATGATTGGCCATGAGGACGGCGCCGCGATCGCCCACCCACTTCGCCACCTCGAGCCCGAGCTCGTCCGAGCCCGTCATCTCGTAGTCGGTCACCGGCACATCGCCGCCGACGTAGACATCGAACTCCTCGATGACGCACGGGATCGGTTGATGCGTGATCGCGAACATCGTCGAGAACATCGCATGGCTGTGAATCACCGCGCCGATGTCCGGGTGGCGTTTCAAGCACTCGAGGTGCAGCGCCTTCTCGCTCGTCGGGGGTCGATCGCCCTCGATCACGTTGGCGTCGAGGTCGAGCACGATGAGATCGGGCACCTCCATCACCTCGTAGTCGAGGGAGGAAGGCGTCATCACGACGTGCCCGTTCGGCAGGCGGGCCGAGAGGTTGCCGGCGGTGCCCTCGACGAGCCCCTCGTGCAGCAGCGCGCGGGCCGTATCGATGACGTCCTGCTTGATCCGATCGCTCTCGTCGCCCATCGGGTGCCCCGCCCCTAGCCCTTCGACGGCGGCGGGAACTTCGCGAGAATCTCGGCCACCGCGTCGAAGGCGCGCTGCTGCGCCTTCTCGGGATCGGCCTTCTCGCGCAGCCGCGCCGTCGCAGAACCACGCCAGACGAGCTCACCGGTCTTGCCGTCCTTGATGTCGATGATCAGGGTGCCCTGGTTGTACGAGTCGACGACGGTGGTCGAGCCGCCGTAGCCGGCGCCGTACCAACCGCGATACGGCCCGCCGTAACCGTGATAGTCGTTCACGGTCGTGACCTTGGTCTTGGGCTCGACCGTCAAGAACCAGGCCACCTCGAAGTCACCCTGGCTGGTGGTCGTCTCGGTGTAGCCCTTGCCCGTCAGCACCTGCGTGACCGCGGTGCGAACGCGGCGGGCCAGCAAGTCATCGGTGTCGATCGCCGTGTTGCCCGTTTCGCGCTGCGAATCGTCGGCCCAGCGCCAGGTCTGGAGCCGCGCAAAATCGTACTCGGGATTCCAGTCGGTGTTGACCTTGATCGACGCGCAGCCCGACATGACGAGCGCGAGCCCCACGGCCGACGCACCGGTGAGCATGCGCAGGGCCGTGGATCGAATCGAGTTTCGGTTCATGATGGGACCTCCTCCCGGTGGGGGCATTCAGAGCATGGAGCAAGCGCCACGGGCTGCCCAGCGCTCAGGCACCGCCGGAGTCGATGATCAGTCGCTCGAGGGTTCGCACCGCCGGACGGTGATCAACCTCGACCAGTATGGATTCGATGCCGAGCGCACGGGCCGCGTCGATATTTCCATGGAAGTCGTCCAGAAACACCGACCGGGCGGCTTCTACGCCGCCGACACGGTCGAGCGCCAGCTCGAAGATCTTCGGATCGGGCTTGCGGCAGCCCTCGGCCGAGCTGTCGATCACTTCGTCGAACAGGGCGTCGACCGGCACCATCTTGCGCCAGCCGTCGCCGAACTCACGCACGTTGTTGGTGACCAGTGCCGTGCGCACGCCGCTCTTGCGGATGCGAATCACGAGGTCGATCAGATCCTCACGAGGCTCGTGTGCGCCCATCCCCTCGACGAGCAGGCGAATCGGATCGATGTCGAACCCCGCTTGGCGACCCAGCTCGATGATCTCGGTGCGCGCATCGCCGAGCGTCGCCTCACCCCGCTCGAGTCGATGCCACGGATGGTCGGAATCGCGGTCGTAGGCACCGAAAATGATCTCGCGCAGTTGACCGGGCGACGCACCGTGATCGGCCTCGGCGCGCTCGATGGCACCGAACGGCGAGGCGGTGAACACGCCGCCGAAGTCGAGGAGAACGGCGTCGAACGAGCGGGACATGGGTGCTCCGAAATGGGGGACGAGGCGTCGCGTCGAGCGTAGCAGCCCGGCGAGACGGGGCGCTCAGCGGGCGCGCTCCCACGCCGACAGCGAATCGTGCCGCAACAGCGCCGCCTTCACGTTCTCCATGGCCGCGCGCACGATCGAGTCGCCCTGCATCGTCGACGAGGCCGCGGTCACGACGACCGCAATGAGCACGTAGAGCACGTGCAGGCGCACCTCTTCGAGCAGATCGTCGAGCGGCCGCGCATCGACGCCGGCGCGCACCAGGGCATCGCGGTAGGCACCCACGAGGTCGCGCTCGGCTTCGGGCAGGCGGTCGCGGTCGACCGACGTGACGAGGAAGTACGTGAGATCGCGCGTGCCCTGCGCGACCTGGCAGACCTGCCAATCGAAGAAACCCGGGCGACCGGCCCGAAAGTAGAAGTTGCCGGGATGGGGATCACCGTGCGAGAACGCCCACGCATCGCGGCCCCAGATGGCCTCGAGTCGATCGCGTTCGTCGGCGACCAGGTGCACGGCGCGTTTCATGTCGTCGGGCATCATGTCGCCGAATCGATCGAGACAAGGCCGGGTCGAGAGCGCCGACACGCTCTTCTCGACCGCGCGCCGCGGCGCGTGGCCCGGCTGCTTCAACCAGCCGAGATCTCCGCTGAAGCGTGTGCTCCTCCAGAGCGCGGCTTGCATGCCCGCGAGCGCCTCGACGACAGGCTTCGCCTCGGCGGGTGAGAGCGGTTTGCTCTCGCGAAACTCGACGCCGGCATCGGTCGCGAGATCTTCGAGCAGCAGCACGAAACGTCCGCCGGGCCCGGCCATGCGCCCCCCGTGATACGCCGGCACATCGAGGTGCGGCGCCACGGTGTCGCGCAGCTGCGAATAGAAGCGCACCTCGTTCGGCGCAAGATCCATCAGGTTCACGAACAGGCGCGTCGGCCAATCGGTCGGTGCGAGCTTCGCGAAGAGCGTCTCGGGCAGCGAGGCCGCGCCCGGACCGTCGACGTCTTGCAGCTGCAAGCGCGCCCGACTCGTCGTGCCCGCATGCCGGTCGAGCATCTCGATGCGGCGCACCTGCACGTCGTGACCGGCGTCTCTCAACAACGCCGTCACGAGCTTGGGCGTGAGATCGTCGACGGTCGCGGGCACACCGTCGCGCGCCAGGGGGCGCACCACCGTGTCGTCGAGGAGGCGACCGACCGCCAGGGGCGCGAGTGCGCCTGCGATGCGAAGGACGTCGAGCACCCCGGGAGCGTGCCATGCCGAAGCGTCGCCGACCATCGCCGATATCACCCCTCTCTGCCCGAGCCCGCCGCGGGCGCTGGGGGCCCTGTGCAGCGCATGCGCAGCCTAAGCGTCGTGCCCCCGTTTTTCGCTCGCCACGGGCAGGCCCCGATTGATACGATGCGCGCATTCGGTCCGGAGCCGATCGTCGCCCGCGTATCCGCCCGCGCGGGCCACACGGCCTCTCGATGAGCAAGGAAGCCGCGCGCGTTGAGCCCCCGGATCCGACGCCTCCTCTTCACCTGTTTTCTGCTCTCGGGCTTCGCGGGCCTCGTCGATCAGATCGTGTGGGTGCGCGCCGCGCTCGCCGCGTTCGGCGTGATCACGCCCTTCGCGTCGGTCGTCGTGTCGGTCTTCATGCTCGGCCTCGCCATCGGCACCTGGTTCGGGGGGCGCCACACCCAGGCCTTCGCCGATCGGATCGGACGCTCGCCGCTCGAGCTCTACGGCTGGGTCGAGGCCGCGATCGGCTCTTCGGCCTTCGTGCTGCCCCCGCTCTTCGGCCTGGCCCGCGCCGCGCTGCTGCCGCTCGGCGGCATGCAGGAGAGCGGCTACCTGCTGATCTCGTCGGTGCTGATCAGCGTGATGATCCTGCCGTTCTGCATTGCGATGGGCCTCACGTTCCCGGCGATGATGAGCTTCATCGAACGTGAGGAGCCCGATCCGGGCGGCAGCTTCAGCTTCCTCTACCTGGCCAACGTGATCGGCGCGTTCATCGGTGCGATCGCGACGCCGCTCGTGCTGATCGAGCTGCTCGGTTTTCGCGCGAGCCTCTATGTCGCCGCGGCGCTGAACTTCGCCGTCGCCGCAGCGTGCATCGTCACCGCGCGCCGCGGCACGTGGCAGCCGCGCCCCGCGCCGACCCCCGAGCCCGCCACTCCGTCGACGCTCTTCCCCACCGACATCGGCCCGCGCGAGACCGAGATCGTGCTGTTCACCACCGGCTTCGTCTCGATGGCGCTCGAGATCGTGTGGATGCGCGCCTTCACACCGGTGCTGGGCACGCTCGTCTACGCGTTCTCGGGGCTGCTCGCCGTGTATCTGCTGTCGACCTTCGCAGGCTCGGCGCTCTATCGCCGACACCGCGCGCGCGGCCGGGTGCGCCCCGTACGTCCGTTGCTGGTGCTCGCGCCAATCACGCTGATGCTGCCGATCGTCGTCGCGATCCCCGAGCTGCTCGCCACCGGTGCCCGCGGTCTGCTGGCGATCGCGGGCCGCATCGTCGAGGCGCCGCCGATCTGGATCGCCACGGTGCCGCTCGCGCTGGCGTCGATCGCCCCGTTCTGCGCGCTGCTCGGCTACCTCACACCGATGCTCGTCGACCACCGCTCGCACGGCGAGCCCGAACGCGCCGGGCGGGCGTACGCGATCAACATCACGGGCTCGATCCTCGGCCCCCTCGTCGCCGCCTACGTGCTGCTCCCACTCTTCGGCGCCCGCATCTCGATGTGGGTGCTCGCCCTGCCCTTCCTCGCGCTGTTCGCGCTGCACGCGATGCGCACGACGCGCGCCGTGTCGCGCGGGGTCGCGGTCGCGGTCGCCCTCGTGACGATCGTCGGCTTCGTGCAGACCGGCGTGCGCGGCCGGAGCTTCGAAGAGGGCAGCCATATCCGCGACGCCGTCGTGCTGCGGGATCACACGGCGACCGTCATCTCGTACGGCGAGGGCAAGCAGCGTCACTTGCTCGTGAACGGCTACGGAATGACCGTACTCACGACGCTCACCAAGGTGATGGCGCACTTTCCACTCGGTCTGCTCGATCACCCGCCCGAACGCGCCCTCGTGATCGCCTTCGGGATGGGGACGACGTTCCGGTCGCTGCTCTCATGGGACATCGACGCGACGGCGGTCGAGCTGGTCCCGAGCGTGGTCGAGGCCTTTCCCTACTACCACGACGATGCCGCCGACGTCGTGGCCCACCCGCGCGGCGAGATCGTCGTCGACGATGGGCGGCGATTTCTGGCCCGCACCGACGAGCGCTTCGACGTCATCACGATCGACCCACCGCCCCCCGTCGAAACCGCCGGCTCGAGCCTGCTCTACGCCACCGAGTTCCACGCCCTCGCAAAGCGGAGGCTCGCGCCCGGCGGCATCGTCCATCACTGGTTCCCCGACGGCATCCTCGTCGAGCCCGACATTCGCCGGGCCGTGCTGCGCAGCGCGGTCGCATCGTTCGAGCACGTGCGCATCTTCCAGTCGCACCACGGGTTCGGCCTGCACATCGTCTGCAGCGACGAACCGATCGAGATCCCCGAGCCCGATGCGTTCATCGAGCGCATGCCGGCGAGTGCGATCGCCGACCTGATGGAGTGGGCGCCGCGCGGCGCCGACCCGGCGCGCTTCATCGACGCGCAGATCCTGAGTCGGGAGCTGCCGCTCTCGATGCTGCTCGAAGACGAAGAGGGCCCGGTCATCACCGATGACCGCCCCTTCAACGAATACTTCGTGCTGCGGCGCGCCTTCGCCGCGCCCGAGGCGCCGATTCGGCCCGACGACCTGCATCGTTGATTCGATCGACATCGGCGCCGCACGCGGCTCGAAGACCGTCCGATTCCGGCCGCCCCGTGTCGCGTCTCAGCATGGCGACGCGATGCATCGTTGATCGCGATCCACATCGAAGCTGGATGCGATTTCGCAGCCGTCCACTATCGGCGCCCACGGGCTCGCGTGTAGGGTGCCGGCATGACAAAGACCCGAATCGACGGAGACAGGGCGGCTGCGATCGCCCACCACCTGGATGCGCAGGCGCGATCGTGCGCCGAGCAGGGCTCGCCGCTCGGCGCCGCCATTCTCACCCGCGCGCTGCGCGATCTCGAAGCCGACGGCCCCACTGCGGCGATCTTCGCCGACTGGGAGGGCCACCCGCACATGCTCGCGGTGTCGATGCGGCTGCTCGGCGCGCTGCACGGCCTCGTGCTCGAAGGATCGGCGCCGGGCCTCGCGCGCCACTACCCCACGGCCGGCGGGTCGCCCGACGAGGCGACGCTCGAACGCGATCTGGTCGACACGCTCGAAGCACACGGGGCCACGGTGCGCACGCGACTCGACGACCAGGTGCAGACGAACGAAGCGCGCCGCTGCGTGGCGCTCATCGGCGGCTTCCTCGCCGTGGCCGACCGATTCGGCCTGCCCCTGGCCCTGCACGAGATCGGCGCCAGCGCCGGGCTGAATCAGCACTTCGATCGGCATCGCTACGAGCTGGGTCCGCACCGCTTCGGTCCATCCGATGCGCCGCTCACCCTCTCGACCGAGTGGCACGGCGATGCACCGGCGACCGATGCCACGCTCGAAGTCGCAGAGCGCGGGGGCTGCGACGTGGCGCCGATCGATCTCGAAGACGACCGCGCGCGGGCCCGGCTCGAGAGCTTCATGTGGGGCGACCAGCCCGAGCGCCTCGAACGGCTGCGCACGGCCATCGCCGTCGCGCGCCGACACGGTACGCAGATCGACCGGGCGCGGGCGCTGCACTGGCTCGAAGCGCGGCTACCGAACCGTGCCGTGGGCCTCGCCCACGTCGTCTTCCATTCGACGGTCTGGTGGTATCTGCCCGAGGCCGAGCGCGACGCCGTGACCCGACTGATGGAGACGGTGGGCGCCGAGGCCACCGAAGACCTTCCGCTCGCCTGGCTGCGCATGGAAGGGCACGACCTCGACTGGGCGCAGCTGCGCCTGCAGCTGTGGCCCAGCGGCGAAGACCTGCTGCTCGGCCGCAGCCGCTACCACGGGCAGGCGGTCGAGTGGGGCCGCGGCTGAGCCGGCCAGCCCCGCGACCCCCGAGCCGGCCACGGGCCGCGCAGCTCGGCCGCGCGCGACACGCGAAAGTGCAGCCTTTCGTGTCATTTCTGACAAAGAGTCAGATCCCTCTCACCTTTCTCGGCGAGCGGCCGATAGGGGGGTGCGCCCTAAATCGAAGGGAACATCCTCATGTCGTTCGCTCGACCCGATACCGGTCGGCGCCGGGAGCCTCTGAGCCCTGGACGCCGCTTCGGGGCCAGCACTCGCTCGACCGCTCCTGCCGCCTGGCTGAACCCGCTCGTCGCCCTCGCGACGGGCACCCTGCTCTCGCTCGCCGCCGCCGCGCCCGCGCTGGCCGGCGATGACGAGGGCCCGATCATGCTCTCGAACGAAGACGTCGCGCGCCTGCATGCGCAGGAGGCGCAGGCCGCGAAGGCGTTGCCGCCTGCCCGTGCGGCCAAGGCGACCGTCACGGCTCCGGCCGAAGCCACCACCGATCCCGCCGAGCTCGAGGCCCACCGCGCCCTCGAGGCTCAGCTGCGCCAGAAGCTCGACGTCGTGTCGCGCAACTCGATGGGGCAGGTCTCGCGCACGCTCGATGCGCGCATCCTCGAAGAAGAGGCCGTGACCGTGCCCGACGGCACCCCGCCCGTCTCGGCGCCGGCCTCGATCGCGCCTCCCGCGGGCGCAGACGACGCCGACGGCGAGCCGACCGCCCGCCTGAAGCGGGCCGAGCCCGAGCCCGCGTGCGTCTACAACGCACGCGGTCGGCTGCTGCACGAGCCCGAAGGCCGATCGTGTGCGGCGATCCGCGTGAGCGGACCGTCGCGTCACTTCTCGACCGAGTCGACGGTCCGTGCGCGCAGTGACCGCGAGCAGCGCGTCGGCTGCGTGTACGGCTCACGCGGGCAGCTGCTCTACAGCTCGCCTGGCGTGGAGTGCGCAGGCTGAGCGCGCCCGGCGCGCTTCGCGCTGGACGACCGAGTGGAAACGGTACGGTTGCGACGGACCAAACGGTCCGACGGAACTGATGCGTCTCCAATTCAAGTTTGCGGATTTGCGGAGTGGGCGTCATCGCGTGCGGCCAGGCGCCCGCCTCCGCCGAGCCGGCGCGCCTCAGTGCAGGACGCGCGGCTTGAAGATCTCGGTCAGCACGTCCTTGACGCGGGGGCGCTCGGCGCCCGCCTTGACCTCGAACGTGTTCAGCACGAACTCGAGCTGCGACAGGCTGGGGAACTCGCTCGTGAACTGACCCTCGAGCCGGGCCAGGATCTTTTCGGCCTGTGCCTGGGTGCAGTCGGCGAGGTGGATCACCGCGCGCTCGCGCGTCATGCGGAAGATCGCGTCCTCGACGCGCAGCGACCCCTGCAGGAAGTCGACGTACTCGGGGAAGCGACCGTCGCCCTGCTCGGCCGCCAGGCCCACCACCACCGAGCCCACGTCGTGGCTCTCGGCGAGATCGCCCACGCGCGCGATCATCGCGGTGAGCTTGCGGGGGTCGTCGTTCAGCTTTCCAGACATCGAAGTTTCAACCATAACACCCGTCTTTTCGGCTCATTGGAGGCCGATCTTGAAGGGGGCGGTCCACCCGCAACGGCCGGGTGCAGGGAGGCCCCATGCCCCTTCGCTACTCTCCGCATCGGAGCTGCCGCCCGCTTTCCCTGTGCTTTCGCGCACTTCGGCGGTTCCCGCGGCGAGCCGCCACGCCGTCGTGCCCGCCGGAGGCGCCTTGAGCAGCACCGCACTGCATGCCGACGTTCTTCACGCTGAGGCCGCCGATCCGGCCCTGCGGCGTCTGGGCCTGCACTTTGCCGGCCTGGCCGCGGTCACCTACGCCCTCGTGGTGCTCGGTGCGCTGGTGCGCGCGAACCATGCCGGCCTGGCCTGCCCCGACTGGCCGCTCTGCTTCGGCGAGTTCGTGCCCGAGATCGACGTGCAGGTCGGCTTCGAGTTCGGCCACCGCGTGCTCGCCGGCCTGGTGAGCCTGGGCTTCCTCGGCGGTGCCATCGCCGCGTTCCGAAACCCCACGGCTCGGGCCCGCGTCGGCACCTGGGTGATCGTGGCGGGCGTCGTGCTGGCCGTGCAGATCGTGCTGGGCGGCCTGACCGTGCTCGAGCTGCTCGCCTCGTGGACGGTGACCTCGCACCTGATCACGGGCAATGCGTTCGCCCTCTCGGTCGCCGTGATCGCCCACCGCCTGCTGCGCGACGCGGCGGCTCCGCGCACGGCCGGCGCCCTGCGCGCTGTGGCGACGGCGACCGGCGGGGTGCTCGTGCTGCAGATCGCGCTCGGCGGTCTCGTGTCGTCGACCTATTCGGGCCTCGTCTGCCCCGACTGGCCGGCCTGCGATGGTCAGGCCTGGTTCCCCACGTTTCGGGGGCCCGTCGGTCTGCAGATTCTTCACCGCCTGAACGCGTATCTGTTGATCTTCGGCATCGCCGCGTCGCTCTGGCTCGCCCACGCGAGCGGCGCCGTCGCCGCGCGGCGCATGCTCGCGATCGCGATGGGCCTCGGCCTCGCGCAGATCGTGGTCGGCGTCGCCAACGTGCTGCTGCGTCTGCCCGTCGAGGTCACGGGCACGCACTCGGCGCTCGCAGCGGGGCTCTGCCTCGTGCTGGGGCTCACCCTGCACGATCTCTGGCGCCCGGGTCCGTTCGCGCGAAGCTGAGCGCGCGCCGCGACCAGGTGCTATTCCCCACCTCCACGTCGCACCGCCCGTCACCCCGAGGACCCCATGCGCCCGCATCAGATCTTCGCCGCCATGCAGCCCGAGCACGCCGAGACGTTCTTCGAGGGACTCGCCGAGAAGACCCCGGGCATGTGGGTGCAGTGCGTGCACGCCGCTGCCGCCAACATGAAGGCGCGACCCCAGTACGTGATGAAGCAGCCGCGGCCGAAGCAGGCTCAGTCGGTGCGCCGCACGCTGGCGCGCGTCAACGCGAGCACGCTCGCCGAAGAGATCCTCGCCGTCTACTTCCTCGAATGCCGCACCGAGCTGCTGACCGAGTGGCTCGACCTGGTCGGCATCGAGCACGAAGACGGCGTGCTGCAGGCGGAAACCCTGCCCCAGCCCGATCCGGCCGATGTCGCGAAGCACGTCGCCGCGCTGCGCGAGAAAGATGACGATCCCGATCGCCTGCTGCTGCTGCGCGCGTTCGCCGCCCAGTCGGCCGTCGACTGGCCCGCACTCGAAGAGCTGATCGCGCAAGACGCAGGCTGAGTGCAGCGCGTCGCATCTGTGTGACACCCGTCACGCGCGAGCGACGAAACACGTCATCTCCCGAGTCAAGTTCCGTCGCCGGGTGCCGATCTTTGTCCTTGGAGGGGTCGAGGAGACGGATCGTGTCCGATGCCCTGAACGACCGCATCTGCACGCGCGCGGCGCTCTCAGCCCGCGTATTCTGCGCGGCGGCGCTGGTCCTATTGCTCGGCGGGTGTGACCTCTTCGATCCATCGGCCCGGTCGACACTCCGTTTCGTCGTCCCCGAGAACGAAACGGCGGTGCTCGAAGCGGGTACCTTCGACGCACGCCATCAGGCCCCGCCGGTCTTGATCGAACGCATCGTCGGCGGCGCCGACGCCGGGCACTTCGTCGTCGACGGCACGACCGGGGCACTCGCGTTCAGCGCTGCGCCCGACTTTGAATCGCCCGCTGATTCGAACGCAGACAACCGCTACGAGCTGCAGGTCGTCGCGCCGACGTACGCGCTCGCAGGCGAGTCCGTGCGATTCGAAGTGCGCGTGGCCGACGTGAGCCAGCTCGAAGCCGAGGTGACCTATCCGACGAGCGGGGCGAACCTGATCGGGGGGCCTGCGACGACGACCATCGCGGGGCTCCTGCACGACCGCGAGGATGGGGTCGTGCTGGCCGACGACGTCGCTCGCCTGAGCGTGGCCGGAGTGGCCGCGACGATCTCGGAGGGCGACGCGCCGCGATGGTCCGCGGTGGTGACCACCGAGCAGGGCGAGAACCGAGTGCGCATCGAGCTCGCATCGCGCAATACGGTCGGTGTGGCGACCCGCGAACTCGTCTTCGAGAACACGATCTCTCTGCTCAGCCCCGGACGCTTCGCGCTCGACGCACCGGGTCGACGCGCATTCGTGTACGACCTCGACCTCGAAGCGCTCGTCGAAATCGACGTCGACTCGGGGGCGGCTCGCATCGTGTCGAGCCAGAACCGCGGCTCGGGACCGATGCCCCGGGTGTCCAGAGCTTCGCTTCTCGGCGCCTCCCCTGTGTACGATGCCACGCATTCACGCGTGCTGATGACCTACGGCGGCGTGGGGATCGTCGAGATCGACGTCGAGACCGGCGACCGCACGATCCTCTGGCGCATGGCCTTCGAGGATTACGGGGACACCCTGTTCTCACCCGACAGCATCGCGATCCGCGCGGACGGTCGTCACGCGATCATCGTTTCAGATACCCGAGGGCTCTTCGAGCTCGACCTCGAGACGGGCGAGATCCGTACGATCAAGGGCAACCCGAACCCCGATTCGTTCTTCAATTTCTACGGAAACGTCATCGTCGATGAAGCCAACGACCGCGCGCTGATTCATCCGGGAAGTTGGGGAAATCCCGGCGTCTTGGCCGTCGACCTCAGCACCGGCGAAGAGACGCTCCTCTACCAGAAGTTCGCAACGCCACGCGTCGAGCTGCCCACGTCTCATGGCTTCGGCGCAGATCTCTCGAGCGAGCGCGCCTGGTTCACGTCTCCGAGCGGGATCGTCCTCGTCGACCTCGACCGCGATGAACCGGTCGACTTCACGATGGGAAGTCAGGACTTCGTCAGCGGGACTCATCCCGACGGGGTCGTCGTCGGAGGGGGGAGACCGTTTCTCGGGGAGCCCTACGGCCTGCACTACGACCCGGTCAGCGAACGCTTGATCGCGACCGAGCGGGGCCGGGGTTCGCTGGTCGCGATCGATCCCGACACGGGTGATCGCACCGATCTCGCGCCCTCCGCGGTTGGAAGCGGGCCGGACTACCTGAGACCGCGGCGCGGTCTCGCCCCGAGCGTGCTCAGTCTGTCGGCTTCGGGTGACCAGATCCTGCTTGGCACCGATCCACCGACAGCGTTGATGATCGTCTCGACCGAGGACGGAGACAGGCGAGTGCTCTCGGGAGCGGATACGAGCCCGGTCTCGATCGACCACCTCGACCGCGTCTTCACGGATCCCGAGTTCGAAGTCATCGTGGCAACCGAGCGCTTCTCCGACGATGTGCGGTTGATCCGAGTCGATCCGGTCACGGGAGAACGGACGCTGGTCGTCGATGACAACGCGATGCCGCCGACGAAAGTCCGCATTCGAGACGCCGTCCTGAACGACGCTTCGACTCGTCTGCTCGCGATCGACTCCGAGAACGAATGGTTGATCTCGATCGACGTCGACTCGGGCGAGTTCGTCGTGCTGTCGGGCGAAGGCATCGGCACCGGCCCGGCAATCTCGAATCCCACATCACTCGCGCTCGTCGAGGCCGCGGGCCAGGCCATCGTGACACTGGGCGATCGAGCGTTCACGGTCGAGTACGAAGACACGACCGGACAGCTGATCGAGATCCCGGGGCGCGAGCCGGACCGGCTCCACATCGACCTCACGACGGGCGACCGCGTGTTGATCGTCGCAGACGACACCCCGGATCAGGAAGCCGAACCCGATCTCCGCGCGCTCGGCGGGCCCGACCCACCGGGCCGGCGTGTCTACCCCGAGCTGGTCTTCGACCACGAGCGAAGTCGCGTCTTCCTCGGCGCCGAGACCCTCCAGGTGATGGACCTCGTGAGTGGCGAGCGCGCGATCCTCTCGCGCTGATCCGACACCCGGAACGAATCGAGGGGAGCCCGCATCGGGACTCCCCTCGAAGGTGCAACACCCTCGGCCCTTCCGGGCCGAACGCGCTAGCGCAGCGTGATCGCAGCGTTGCTGATGATCTTCGCGTCGCGCTCCTTGCTCTTGGCCTGGATGAGGATCTTGTCGCCCTCGTTCCAGTACTCGGTCACGTAGGTCTCGCCCGGGAAGCCCACGCCCGCAAAGCGCGCCTGGTAGCGGGCCACCTTCGTGACGTCGCCGCCGAGTGCGTCGTCGACCACCGCCTTGCAGACCACGCCGTACGAGCAGAGCCCGTGGATGATCGGCGTGTCGAAGCCGCCCATCTTGGCGAACTCGGGGTCGGCGTGGAGCGGGTTCTTGTCGCCCGACAGGCGATAGATCAGCGCCTGCTGCGGCAGCGAGGGGCTCTCGACCACACCGTCGGGGGCGCGATCGGGGGCCTCGTTGCCGGCCTTCGGGCCGGGCTCACCGCCGAAGCCCCCCTCGCCGCGGAGGAAGAGCGAGAACCGGTTCGTGAAGAGCGGCTCGCCCGTCTCCTTGAGCTTGGTGTTCGACTCGAGGACGGCGAGGCATGCCTTCCCCTTGTCCCACAGCTCGGCGACCTGACCCGAGTTGACGACCGTGGCGTTCGTCGGGATCGGCTGGTGCAGCGTGATGTCCTGCTCGCCGTGCAGCAGCATGGCGAAGTTGAACTCCATGCCGGGCACCTGGCCGAGACCGGCCAACGCGCCGAACACCGGGATCACACCGAAGCTCGGCAGCACCTTGAGGTTCTTCTCGTAGGTGTACTCGAGCTCCTGGGGATCGGTCGCGTTCACGCCGGCATTCAGGCCGAGGTGGTACAGGATCACGTCATCCTGGGTCCACGCGTACTCGCCTTCACCGAGGCTCGCACCGAGGGCCTGACTGGGATCGATCGGCATTCCGCTCTCCTCAGTCCGAGATCGCCTGCAGCACGGCCTTCGTCTCGTCGGCGATGCTGGCGGGGATCGTGTAGTTCGACGCGTCGTTGATCTGACCCCAGTTCGAGGCGATCTCTTCGACCGTCGGCGGGTCACCCTTCTTCGTCCAGCCGTCGACGAGGCCGATGAAGATGCGCGAGTACTTGCCGCCGCCCACGTCATAGATCGAGTGCGTGTCTTCGCACTGCTCCGAGCTGAGGTAGGTCACCAGCGGCGTCACGTGCTCGGGCAGCAGCTTGTCGGCGACGGGGCCGAGCAGGTCTTCGGTGAGTCGCGTCTTCGCGATCGGCGCGATGACGTTGCTCTTGATGTTGTTCTTGGCGCCCTCGACCGCGAGCACGTTCGACAGACCGACGAGGCCCATCTTGGCGGCGCCGTAGTTCGACTGGCCGAAGTTGCCGAAGATGCCAGCGCCCGAAGCCGCGAAGACGAAGCGGCCGTAGCCGTTCTCCTTCATGATGCGGAACGCCGGCTGCGACACGAAGAACGCACCCTTCAGGTGCACGTCGAGCACGATCTCGAGGTTCGCGGGCTCGAGCTTCACGAACGACTTGTCGCGCAGGATGCCTGCGTTGTTGATCACGATGTCGACCTTGCCGAAGTTGTCGACGGCGGTCTGGATGATGCTCTCGCCGCCTTCGGGCGTGGCCACCGAGTCGTAGTTCGCGACGGCCGTGCCGCCCGACTCCTCGATCTCCTTCACGCACTGGTCGGCCATGCTGCTGCCGCCACCGGTGCCGTCGGCCGCACCGCCGAGGTCGTTCACGACGACCTTCGCGCCGCGCTTGGCCAGCTCGACGGCGTAGGTCTTGCCCAGGCCACCGCCGGCGCCCGTGATGACCGCAACGCGGTCGTCGAATCGGATCTCGCTCATGTTCTTTCCACTCCTGTCGGGTCCCGCGCTCGCGGATGGACCCGTCTCGGCACCCGCCCGTCACCCGGGTCGGGGGACCGCCGGCCGGGGCGCTCGCCCGTCGACCGTTCGGTCATGCCATTGACTCGCGAATCGACCGGGCTCGGGGCGAGGATCACCGCCCGGCTTGGGGGGATCGGTCGCGGATGAGCACGGATGCGAAGGCGGCCGGCGCTTCGGGGAGCCCGAGCGACGCGGCCGCAGGCGGCAGCATAGCGAAGGGCTTCTCACGCTCCATCGAGCCCCGGGCGGGGCCAAAACCCACTCCCCGAGGCTCGTGCGATTGCCCTGCATTTCAAGGAAACCAAGGGCGCAGCGCTACCGTAGGCCCCCGAGAGAACGGGCGAGCGCACACGGCGCCGGCCCCCGAATGAGCGGCCCCGAACGAAGAGGCGCGAGACCCCAGTGAGCCAGGCCACACCCGAGCTGCCCCCGCGCGACCGCCTCGGCAACGAAGCCGACGCCGTTGCACATTCGGCCGATTTCGATGCCCGGTTGCGCGCCGAGGGCCAGGCCCCGCTGCGCCGCGGCGCCGTCACGACGGTGCAGGTGAACCTCGGCCTGAAGTGCAACCTCGCCTGCCACCACTGCCACGTCGAGAGCGGGCCGCTTCGCACCGAGGCGCTCTCGCGCGCGGGCGTCGAGCGGGTCGCGTGGCTGATCGAGCGATCGCCGACGGTCACGACCCTCGATCTCACCGGCGGGGCGCCCGAGCTGCATCCCGAATTTCGCTGGCTCGTCGAGCGGGCCCGCGCGCTCGGGCGCCGGGTGATCGATCGCTGCAACCTGACCGTGCTCTTCGAACGCGGACAGGAAGACACGGCGGCGTTCCTGGCCGATCAAGGTGTCGACGTGATCGCTTCGCTGCCCTGCTACGGCGCCGAAAACGTCGAGGCCCAGCGCGGCCGGGGCGTGTTCGACGCCAGCATCGAGGCGCTGCAACAGCTGAATGCGCTGGGGGTGGGCCGGGCCGACGACGCCCGCGGCGGCCGCCTCGACCTCGTCTACAACCCGGTCGGCCCGCACTTGCCACCCGCCCAGGCGACGCTCGAGCGCGACTACCGCCGGGTCCTGCGCGAAGCGTTCGGCATCGAATTCGACACGCTGCTCACGATCACCAACATGCCGATCAAGCGTTTCGCGCACGCGCTGCTGCGCGACGGCGAGCTCGAGGCCTACATGACCCTGCTGGTCGACCACTTCAACCCCGCGACCGTCGACGCGCTCATGTGTCGCAGCCTCGTGAGCATCGATCACGCCGGGCGCGTCTTCGACTGCGATTTCAACCAGGCGCTCGACCTCACGCCGGCGGACGGCGCGCGCACCATCGACGATCTCGAGTGCTTCGACGCGCTGGCGGGCGCGGCGATCTCGACCGCCGCCCACTGCTTCGGTTGCACGGCCGGGGCCGGATCGAGCTGTGGAGGTGCACTTGCCTGACGGAGCCATCGAGAGCGAAGCCATCGAAGCACCCAACGGGCGCCCGGGCTGGATCCGCTGGGTCGGCATTGCCGGCGTGGTCGCAGTGCTGGCGCTCTTGGCCCCGCGTCTGGGCGAGGCGCTCCCGCAGCTCTTCGCCTGGGTCGAGGGGCTCGGCGCCTGGGGCCCGATTGCCTACATCGTGATCTACACCGTCTCGACGGTGCTCGTCTTGCCGGGTTCGATCATCACCCTGGCCGGCGGCGCCCTCTTCGGCCTCGTCGAAGGCACCGCCTGGGTGTTCGCGGGCGCGATGCTCGGCTCGGGCGCGGCCTTCCTGATCGGCCGGTATCTCGCGCGCGGGGCCGTCGAAGACCGCATCGCGAGATACGAGCGCTTCGCGGCCGTCGACCGCGCCGTGGGCCGCGACGGGCTGCGTATGGTCTTCCTGCTGCGACTGTCGCCGATCTTCCCCTTCTCGCTGCTCAACTATGCGCTCGGCCTCACGTCGGTGCGCTTTCGCGACTACATGCTGGCGGGCTTCGGCATGCTGCCCGGCACGCTGCTCTATGTCTACTACGGCAAAGTGGCGGGTGACCTCGCCCAGCTCGCGAGCGGCGTGCCTCAGGAGCGGGGTGTCGTCGAGTGGCTGCTGCTGCTGCTCGGGCTCGCGGCGACGATCGGGGTCACGATCGTCGTGACACGACGGGCCCGGGCGGCGCTGCAGGAGCTCGACGACGACGCGGCCCCGGCCGATGGCACACATCAGGAGGACGCCGATGCGAACGGATGATCCCGCTGATCAGGATCTGCTCTCGAACGTCCATCCGAGCGACTGGTCGAACCCGACGCCCGAAGGCCGCTACAACCTGGTCGTGATCGGGGCCGGCACGGCCGGTTTGATCTGCGCGGCCGGGTCGGCCGGGCTCGGCGCCAAGGTCGCGTTGATCGAGCGAACGCACCTTGGCGGCGATTGCCTGAACGTCGGCTGCGTACCCTCGAAGGCCCTGCTGCGAGCGGGCCATGCGGCGAGCGATGCCCTGCGTGCCCGCGACCTCGGTGTCTACGTCGACGGCGGCGTGCGGGTCGAGTTCGCCGAGGTGATGCAGCGGCTGCGCCGGGTTCGTGCGCGCATCTCGCCCGTCGACTCGGCCGACCGCTACACCAACGAGCTCGGGGTCGACGTCTACTTGGGCGAGGCACACTTCACCGGCGACGGCACCATCGAAGTCGGGGGCCAGACCCTCGAGTACGCAAAGGCCGTCATCGCCACGGGCGCGCGACCGGTCCTGCCCCCGATCCCCGGGCTCGCCGAGGCGGAGCCCCTGACCAACGAGAACGTGTTCGACCTCGTCGAGCAGCCCGAGCACCTGCTCGTGATCGGCGGCGGCCCCATCGGGTGCGAGCTCAGCCAGGCGTTCCGGCGCCTCGGCAGCCGCGTCACGATCGTCGAGCGGGCACCGCAGTTTCTGGTGCGCGAAGACCCCGATGCCGCCGAGGTGCTGCTCGCTTCACTCGAACGCGATGGGGTCGAGGTGCGGCTCGAGACCGAGGTCGTGCGCATCGAATCGTCGGGGGGGCAACACACGGCCGTACTCGAGCGCGGGGGCCAGCAGGAGAAGCTCGTCTTCGACCGCGTGCTCGTCGCCCTCGGTCGCATCCCCAACGTCGCGGGCGTCGGGCTCGACCAGGTCGGCGTCGAGTACGACGAGCGGCGCGGCGTGCATGTCGACGACCACCTGCGCACGACGAACCGGCGCATCTTCGCAGCGGGCGACGTGTGCATGAACTGGAAGTTCACCCACGCCGCCGACCACGCCGCCCGCATCGTGATCCAGAACGCGCTCTTTGCCGTCGGTTCGCTCGGTCGCCGAAAGCTCTCGGCGCTCAACATGCCGTGGTGCACCTACACCGAGCCCGAGATCGCCCACGTCGGTCTCTACGCCCACGAGGCCGAGGCGCGCGGCATCGAGGTCGACACCTGGGTGCAGCCCCTCGAAGACGTCGACCGCGCCATCGCGGAGGGCCGCGACGAAGGCTTCGTGAAGATCCACACCAAGAAGGGCAAGGGCGAGATCGTCGGCGCGACGATCGTCGCCGAGAAGGCCGGCGACCTGATCAGCGAGATCTCGGTCGCCATGGCGGGCAAGGTGCAGCTCGGCACGCTCGCGAACGTCATCCACCCCTACCCGACCCAGGCCGACGCGATCCGCGGCGCCGCCGCTCAGCACGTCCGCGCGCGGCTGACGCCCCAGACCAAGCGCCTGCTCGAGCGCTTCATGCGGTGGCGGCGATGATGCACCGGCGCCGAAACCGGCAACACGCACGCCGATCTTCGCCGAACGCGGCGGCGCGCCGCGTTCGCTAGCGTCGCGTTCTCGCAGAGGAGATCGCATGCCCATCGAGTCGCTCCGCACCCCCGATGAACGCTTCGCCGTGCTGCCGGGCTACCCGTACGCGCCGCACTACGTCGACGACCTCGCCGGCTACGAGGGCCTGCGCATGGCCCGGGTCGACGAGGGCCCAAGCGACGCAGAGCACACTTTCTTGTGTATTCACGGCGAGCCGACCTGGGGCTATCTCTATCGAAAGATGATGCCGGCCTTCCTCGAGAGTGGGGCGCGCGTGGTCGTGCCCGATCTCTTCGGCTTCGGGCGATCCGACAAGCCCGTCGACGACGCGGTCTACACGTTCGACTTTCATCGCGACAGCCTGCTGCGCCTCGTCGAACGGCTCGATCTGCAGCGCATCACGCTCGTCTGTCAGGACTGGGGCGGGATCCTCGGCCTCTCGCTGCCGCCCGACCTGCCCGGTCGCTTCGCCCGGCTGATCGTGATGAACACCGGCATGCCGATCGGTCAGCCGATCTCGGACGGGTTCGCTGCGTGGAAGGGCTTCGCGGCCATCGCCCCCGAGATTCCGGTCGCGGGCCTGATCGCGAGCGACGCCCAGGGCGAGTTCAATCTGATGGACGCACTCGCCTACGACGCACCCTATCCCGACGACCGCTACAAGGCCGGCGTTCGCCGCTTTCCGCAGCTCGTCCCCGTCGAGCCCGGGATGGCGGGGATCGAGCACGGCGAGCGCGCGCGCGCGTTCTGGAGCAGCGAGTTCGACGGCCCGAGCTTCATGGCGGTGGGGCTGCGCGACGTGGTGCTCGGCGAGCCCGTGATGCGCGAGCTGCAGAAGTCGATCCGGGGCTGCCCCGAGCCGATGCTCCTGCCCGAGGCCGGACACTTCGTGCAAGAGTGGGGTGAGCCCGTCGCCCGCGCCGCCCTCGCCCATTTCGAGACCGCGGCGCGCTGATCCAGCCGCGCGAGCCGGGAACCCCGTCGTGAAGGTCGTGCGCGCGCTGATCAGTGGCGCGATCGTACTCGTCTTGCTCGGGGCGATCGGGGCCTGGGTCTTCGTGCGCGGCCTCGCTCAGCCCGCGCCGCTCGGCGCCCCCGAGCGCCACCGACTGGTGCTCGACGACGTCGTGCTCGTCGAGCCGGGTCTCTCTCGCGCCCCCCATCGAAGGCTGGTCGTCGAGGGCAGCGAGATTCGTGAGATCGCCGGCGCCGAGGACAGCAGCGAGTTCGCCGGGATGTTCGTCCTGCCGGGCCTCGTCGATGCGCACGCCCACTTCCCGCCGAGCTGGCTGCCCGGTCAGGTCGAGCTCTGGGCCTATCTCTTCCTGCGCCACGGCGTGACCGGCATCCGGGTGCCCGCGGACGTGGCGCCGGGCACGTCGAGCTGGGCGAACGACCAGATCGAAGCCGGCACGTTTGCCGGGCCGCGCGTGTCGACGTGCGGGCGATTCATCGATGGGCCGAACCCGGTCTTTGCCAGCGCGATCGTCGTCACCACCGCCGAAGAGGCCCGGACCGCCGTCGAAGAGGTCGCCGCCGCCGGCTACGACTGCGTGAAGGCCTACAACGAGCTCGACGCCACGACCCTCGGCGCGATTCGCGAGGCGGCGGCCGAGCACGGCCTGCCGGTGATCGGCCACGTGCCCTGGCGTCTGAGCCTCGAAGAGGCTCGTCTCGACGACGTGCAGCACCAGTTCGGCTTTCATGCGCGCACCAGCGCCGACCCCTTCGGCGATCTCGACGACCGACTCGTGCTGCCCGACGAGCGGGTCGACCAAGTGATCGAGGCGTTGCTGCGCGACGACGCGGCGATGACGACCACGCTCGTGACGCGCGACCGCATGAGCCGAGCCCGCGAGATCTCACGCAACCCCGACGACCCGATGCGCCGCTGGCTGCCCCCCTGGTACGCCGATGCGCTCTGGCGCGTGCCCGGCGGCATCAACCCCGCGAACCGCATGACCGACGAAGAGCTCGTGAAGCTGGGTCGCGTGAACCGCAACCTCGCCGAGGCGGTCCCGAAGCTCCACGCGGCCGGCGTGCGGCTGCGCGCGGGCACCGACACGTTCGCGCCGCCCATCGTGCCCGGGGTAAGCCTGCACGAAGAGCTCGCGCTGCTGGTCTCGGGCGGGCTCACCACCGAGGAAGCGCTCGCGATCGCCACCCGGGGCAACGCCGAGGCGCTGCCCGTGCCCGGCCTCGGCCGGCTTCGGCCGGGCGCGCCGGCCGACCTCGCGATCTACCGCGAAGACCCGACCGTCGATCTCGCGGCGCTCGACTCGCTCGTGGCGGTCGTCCAGGACGGCCGGCTCTACACGCGCGACATGTTCGATGCGCAGGATGCTCGACTCGCCGAATCCTACGCGGGGGCCTTCCACGGCTCGGTCATGCCCGCCGTGCTCCGCGCAGGGCTCGACCTGCTGCTCGGCCTGGCCTTCGCGCAGGGCGAGGATCCGCCCCACTGATGCGCGCTGGCCGAAGCCGTCCGCACGCGCCAAGCTCGCAGCATGGAGCCGCTTGCCCTCGACCCCGACCTCGTCCGACGGGCCTGGCTCGGCCGCATCTCGGGCTGCCAGCTCGGCAAGCCCGTCGAGGTGCTCTCGATGGCGCGCGGCAAGGCGGCCCTCGACGCGTATCTCGAGGCGACCGACGCCTTGCCCCTGCGCGACTACGTTCCGCTCGATGCCGAGGCGCCGGGCGGTGGCCTGGTCGAAGCGCTCGGCCGCGCGTGCTGCCGGGGTCAGCTGACGCGCGCCGAGCCGGACGACGACATCAACTACACGGTGCTCTCGCTCTGGCTGCTCGAGCAGCACGGCGCCGAACTCGCCACGGTCGACGTCGCGCGGGCGTGGATTCGGCTGCTGCCCTTCGCCGCGACGTTCACGGCCGAGCGAGCGGCGTACGAGGTGATCGTGCGCGAGGCCGCCGAGCACTTCGCATTCGGCGCCGAGCCCGGCTTCGACCTCGGGCGCTGCGCCGACAACCCGTACAACGACTGGATCGGCGCGCAGATCCGCACCGATCTCTACGGCTGGGTCGCGCCCGGTCGCCCCGCCCTCGCCGCCGAGCTCGCGCGCCGCGACGCCGAGCTCTCGCACCGCGGCGATGGCGTCCACGGCGCGGCGTTCGTGGCCGCGCTCGGCGCGGCGATCCCGGCGAGCGACGATCTCGACGCGGCGATCGACGCCGCACTCGAGCAGATCCCCGCGACCAGCGAGGCCGCGGCCGCGGTGCGCCTCGGCCGCGAGCTCGCCGGGGCCCCGAGTGCGGTCGAGCGCCTGCATGCGCACTACGAGGGTGTGTCGCCCGTGCACACAGTGAACAACCTCGCGGTCGTCGTGTGGGCGTTGTGCTCGGCGGGGCACGACTTCGGCGCGGCCATTGGCGAAGCGGTCACCGCGGGCTGGGATACCGACTGCAACGGCGCGACGGTGGGCGGGCTCTTCGGCCTGACGGGCGCACCGATCCCCGAGGCGTGGACGTCGCCGTGGCGAGGCCGCGTCGCGGTCAGCCTCGCCGGCTTCGGCGAGATCGCGGTGGACGAGCTCGTCGATCGAACGCTGGCGGTCGGCGCATCTCTCGACTGAGGCTCTGCACGTCGCAGCGTCGCAGCGCTGCGAAGGACGCCCGGACCGGTCGGCTAGAAGCGGACGCCGACCTTGAAGACGTCGAACTCGAGGTAGTCGAACGTCTCGACGTCGCCGCGCGGCATCACGTAGTTCAGCCCGAAGCCGACCCAAACGTACTCACTGATCCACATGTCAACGCCGCCGCCGAAGCGCGCCATCACACCCGAGTCGCTGAACGAGCGACCCGCCGACTGCACGGACGTGTCGGTGAAGAGCATGCCGACGCCGACCAGCGCATAGGGCTCGATCCTGCCGGGCAGCGGATACGCCTTCAGATCGCCGCTGAAGTTCCAGGTCTTCACCTGGACGTCATCGCCGCTCGTGTTGCTTCGGAAGCCCGCGCCAAGCCATGAGATCTGGGCCTGCGCCGCGAGGAACGGGATGACCCGGTAGCCCGCGATCAGCTTGGGGCCGAAGCCCGGCTGGAAGTCGAGATCGGGTGAAGCGCCGGTCTCGTCCTGGATCAGCTGCCGGAGGTCGTCCTCGAACAGCTGGATCGCAGGCACGAGCGTGCCTTCGAGATAGAAGCCCGACCGTGTGTAGTCTTCGTCATCGTCGGCGAGCGAGACCGACGGGACGAGGCACACGACGGCCAGCATCAAGAGAGAAAGGTGGGTAGCGGGCGCGCGCGTCATGCTTGTTCTTCTCCGAGGGCGAGGGGCCTGAGCCCGAAGCGCTCGGATTCTATCGCAGCCGCGGCCCTCGACGCGGGCTTCGGGGGCGGCTTCGGCATGACGCGCAGCGGCGATTCGAATGGGGCGGGGCGCACCGCGGGGGCTCCGCGGGCGGATTCGACGCGGGATCGACTCGAGATCGAGCGCGATGACGCGGGGGCGAGCGAGTCGGGCGCCGCTCGGGCGTCAGCTGGCCTTGCGGGCCGCCAGGATCGCGTCGACGAGCGACTGGGGGACGTCATCGGGGAGCGAGCCGTCGGCCTCGTTGCAGCACGCTTTGCCGACCTTCACGACGTCTTTGTACGAGTCGAGGTAGCCGTAGCAGGGGGGGCAGATCTGGAGATGCGCCTCGAAGGTCTTGCGGGTCGCCTCGTCGAGCCCCCCTTCGAGGTATTCCCCCAGAAACTCGTTGAACTCCTTGCACTTCATCATGCCTGGGCATCCCTCGAGAACGCTTCATCGAGCAGGGTCTTGAGCGCCATGCGGGCACGGTGTAGGCGCGTCTTCACGGCGGCCACGGTGATCCCGAGCTCCTTCGCCGTGGTTTCGGTGTCGAACTCT
This sequence comes from Myxococcota bacterium, assembly GCA_965250285.1. Taxonomy (GTDB): domain Bacteria; phylum Myxococcota_A; class UBA9160; order UBA9160; family UBA4427; genus CAYYSY01. Next base: position 928,645 of record OZ252299.1, on the reverse strand, counting down.
TCGATGTCACGCAGCAGCAAAACGGTGCGGTACGAGTCGGGCAACTGGTCGATCGCCTCGCGCACGCGCTGCCGGTTCTCTGCGCGCTCGATCAGCTCATCGGCGCTCTGCCGCCACACGGGCGTCGACTTCTCGGCGTGACCGTCCTCGAGGAAGCCGGGCAGCAGGTTGTCGATCGACTCTTCGGGCTTGCGGCGCCGGGTGCGCAGCTTCATCAGGCAGGCATTGACGGTGATGCGATGCAGCCACGTCGACAGGCGGGAGCCCCCCTCGAAGCGCGGCAACGCGCGGAACGCCGAGGCGAAGGCTTCCTGCACCGCATCCTGCGCGTCGTCGTCCGACGGCAGAAACCGTCGCGCCACGGCGAGCATGCGCCCCGTGTTCTCGCGGACCAGCTCCTCGAAAGCGGCCTCTTCGCCCGCCCGCAACCGGGCGAGCAGCTCGGCGTCGGGCGGCGGCGGTCGGTCGCCGCGCGGGCCGCGGCCGGCCCCGTTGGCATCGGGTCTGTCGAGGGTCTCAGTGGTGCTCACGTCGTCGCTCACGTCTTCAGGCTATCACAGGGCGCTGAGGGAACTCTCCGGTGGGTCGCGCGGGATTCAGAACAGATCGAGCACCTGCTCGGGCGGACGCCCGATCTCGGCCCGCTCACCGCGCACGACGATGGGCCGCTGGAGCAGCTTCGGATGGGTCGCGAGGGCGGCCAGCAGTTCTTCATCGCTGCTGTTGACGGACAGCCCGGCCTCGCCGTAACAGGATTCGCCCGACCTCACCCAGTCGGCGACGGGTCGCCCCAGACGCCCGCGCAGCTCGTCGAGCTCGGCCCGGTCGAGCGGATCGTCCAGATACGGGCGAATCTCGAAGTCGACGCCCTGCTCCTCGAGCAGAGCGAGGGTCTGCCGGCTCTTCGAGCAGCGTGGGTTGTGAATCAGGAGCGTCGTCTCGGCGTCTCGGGGCAGGCTGGGCATGGCCTCGCAGGTCCGTTCGCAGCAGTGAGTCGGAGTTCGATGCAGGCGAGCTGCGCGCGTTTCGCCGCAACGACCGTTCCACTCAGAGGGTGCGACATCGTCCCCCGGTCTGGCCAGTCGGAGTCCGATCCGCGAGACTCCGCGCCCGTCCCGAGATCGCCTGAGCGCCATCTCGGGATTCGATGCACGCCTGGAGCCCACTCTTTTGTCCAGAATTCTCCGTTTTCTCGGCCTCGAAGAACCCGGCGAGGGCAAGAACCCGAGCCTGGGGTTGGCCGCTCTCGAAGGTGAGCTGGCCCACCTCGCACCCGATCAAGCGAGCTTCTTCGCGTGCTTCGCCTACCTGCTGGCGCGGGTCGCCGACGCCGATCTCGAGGTCGCCGACCGCGAGCGCGACGCGATCGCGCGACAGCTCGCCGAGCACGCCGGCCTCGAGGAGCGGGACGCGCGCATGGTCGCCGAGCTCGCGATCCGCGAGGCCGAAGAGATTCAGGGCAGCACCCACAACATCGTGAGCCGCAAGTTCAAGGAGCTGAGCGACCACGCCCAGCGCATTCAGCTGATCGACGGACTCTTCGCCGTGGCGGCGGCCGACGACGAGGTCAGCGTCGAAGAGGGCAACGAGGTCTTCCAGATCGCCGAAGAGCTCGGCCTCGAACACCTCGAGGTGCTCGCCGTCCGCACGCGCTACCGCGACAAGCTCGCCGAGATGCGAAAGCTGCGCGGCGAGCAGTAGCTTCGCGCGTCGAGCCGTCGCTTCGCGCGGCGAGCAGTAGCTTCGCGCGTCGAGCCGTCGCTTCGCGCGGCGAGCAGAAGTGCGAAGCGAACGGCCCGCATCCTTCGAGATCAGCGCTCGGGCATGGCCGGCAGACGCTTCTCGAGCGGTACGCCCGTCGCGTTCGCCACCATCGACAGCATCGTGTACTGACCGACGACGAAGCAGAGCTCGACGATCTCGGCCTCAGAGAACTGCGCGCGCAACTCACTCCAGAGCTCGGCCGACACGTTCTGATGGGCATGGAGTGCGTCGGCCGTGCGCACCAACAGACGCTCGCGCGCGCTGAAGCTCGATGCCGAAGGGCCGTCGGCCAACGCGTCGATCTCGGCCGCCGTGAGTCCCTCGGCGACGCCATACTCGACGTGGTGTCCCCACTCGAATTCCGACCGGCAGTTCCACGAAGCGCGCAGCGCGAGCACCTCGCTCTCGCGCCGCGGCAACACCCCGCGCGTCGCCAGCGTGGCCGAGAACGCGAGGAAGGGCGTCAGCAGCCGCGGGTGATGCCCGATCGCAAAGAGGATGTTCGGCGGTCCCTCGCCATCCGGACTCTCGGCGGCGGGCGTGGCCTGCTGCAAGATGGCGGCGACCTCTTCGGACCAGTCGTCTTCGTTCGAGGGAGGAAGTCGGGTCGTCATGCGGTCGCGGTCTCCGTCGTCTCGGGGCGATGGGCCCGTGGCCCCGGTGCGTACACCGTACGCTACGCTGCTCCCGGCCGCCCCCGTCGACTGCCCGAGGATGTCCGCGTGGCCACCCCCGCCTCGAAACCGCGCCCCACCCTCTCTCGCGAGCGCATCCTCGCCGAAGGCATGCGGCTGATCGAAGCGCGCGGCGTTGACCGGCTCACGATGCGGGCGCTCGCCGACGCGATGCACACTGCGCCGATGTCGCTCTACCGCCACGTCCGCAACAAGGACGATCTGCTGATGGGGATCGCCGGGCTCGCCCTCGACCGGCTCGAGGTGGAGCTGCCGCAGCGCGGCAGCTGGACCCACCGCGCCGGCGCATGGATGCGAGCGATGCGGCTGCAGCTCTCGCGCCACCCGGCTGCCCTGCCGGCCCTGATGCAGCACGGCCAGCTGGCGCCCGCCTACTTGCGCGCCCTGCACACGCTGATCCAGATCCTGCGCGCCGCCGGCTTCGAGGGCCGCGACGCCGTGCGGGCGTGCCGCGAGATCGCCTGGGTCAGCCTGGCCTTCGTATCGGCCGAACTGAGCAGCCCCGGGGCCGCGACGCGGCCCGCCGCGGCCCCGGCCGACAGCCCCTACGCGCGCATCGACGAGCTGAGCGAGGACGCGCGGCGCGAACTTGCACCGCTGCTGCCCCACTTCCTCGACCACGACGCCGACGCCCTCTTCGACGACGTGGTCGAGCACGTGCTGTTCGGGTTGGACCGACGCCGCGCGGCGCACGGCGGGTGTGCGGCGGAGGACGCCCCGTGAGCACGTCGAGCGGTCACTTCGCCAGTCGCTACGGGCCGTGGGCGCTCGTCGCGGGCGCCTCGGAGGGCCTTGGCCGAGCCTACAGTCTGCAGCTCGCCGACCGCGGCTTGAACGTCGCCCTGATCGCACGGCGCAGCGAGCCGCTCGAGGCGACCGCCGAAGCGGTGCGATCCCGGGGTGTCGAAGCGCGCCCGCTGGCGCTCGACCTCGCGCGTCCCGATGTGATCGACGCGCTCGAACCCGCCGTGGGCGATCTCGAGATCGGCCTGCTCGTGTACAACGCCGGCATCTCGACCCAACGCGACTACCTCGAGGCCGACCTCGCGAGCCATCTGCGCATGCTCGACGTGAACTGCCGCGGCCCCGTCTTGCTCGCCCACCACTTCGGTCGCGCCATGGCCGAGCGCGGCCGCGGGGGGATCGTGCTGATGTCGTCGGCGGCCGGCTTCGTCGGCAGCGGTCTCAATGCGCTCTACGCCGCGACGAAGGCGTTCGACACCGTGCTCGGCGAGGGCCTGGCCAGCGACCTCGAGCATCGGGGCATCGACGTGCTGTCGATGGTGGCCGGCGCCACGCGAACCCCCGAGTTCGAGCGCAGCCAGCGGGGCACCTCGCCCACCGCCGTGATGGAGCCCGACGACGTCGTCCGCGAGGCCCTCGACGCGCTGGGCCACACGTCGATGCGCGTGGCCGGCCGCAACAAGTGGGCCGCGTTCGTGCTGCAGCGGCTGCTGCCGAGGCGCGTCGCCGTCCGCATCCTCACGAAGGCGAGCTACGACCTGAGCGGTCAGCCCCGGCCGGCCCCGCGTTAACCGTTCGCCCCGCCCTGATCGAACGAAGGAGAACCGACGATGAGTGCAGCGCCGAAGCGCCCGACCCTGACCAAGGAGGGCATGGGGATCCAGCCTGGCATCCCGCTGAACGTCAGCGAAGGCGGGCTCGATGAGCTGCGCCGCGACGTGCAGCGCCTGATGGACATCGAGGCGATCAAACAGCTGAAGCACGCGTACTTTCGATGCATCGATACGTGCAACGTCGACGAGCTGGCCGAGCTCTTCCTCGAAGACGCGACCGTGCACTACATCGGCGGCTTCTACGAGTGGAAGTTCGACCGGCGCGATGCACTGTTGAAGTCGATCGGCGAGTCGTTCACGCGCTCAGCGGTGGGCCACCACAACGCCCACACGCCCGAGATCCAGATGCTGAGCGAGCGCGAAGCGACCGGCATCTGGTACTTCTGCGACGACATGTATCTGCTCGATCTGCAGGTGCACACGACGGGCTCGGGCATCTACTTCGACGAGTACGAGAAGCAAGGCGGGCGCTGGTGGATTCGCTCGACGAAGTATCGCCGGCTCTACGAGTGGAACGGGCGGCTCGCTGAAGAGCGGACGCTCTCGTCGCACTATCTCGGCGAGTTCGGCCCGGAGCAGCCCGAACGCGGCGGCTGAACCGCCGCGGCCGCGCGAGGGGGGCGCGAGGTGCGCGCTCGAGCGCGATCGCCGACACTGTGCTCGATGCGCGCTCGCTCGATCGGCCCGCCGGCTCGCCTCGTTCACATTCTCGCTCTCACGCTGCTCGCCGCGAGCAGCTTCGCCGCTGCGGCCTGCCACCGATCGATGCCCGACGACTCGAGACGCACGTCAGCGCCCCCGCCCCTCGCCCGCCCGGCCTGGGAGACCGTCGACGCCGTGCGGACGGGAGAGTGGTTCGTGCTGCTCGATCAGCCCGAGCCGGCGCTTGCGTGGCGGCTCCGCAGCATCGATGCGGCGACCACATCCGTCGACGTCGCCACGTTCATCTGGACCCCCGATCACGTCGGCGCCCTCGTTTTCGAGCGCCTGATCGCGGCTGCGAACCGCGGCGTGCGCGTGCGATTTCTCCTCGACGACGTCGACACGACGGGCCGGCGGGGCCAGCTGTACGGCCTCGACGCGCACCCGCACATCGAGGTGCGCCTCTTCAACCCGTATCGCCTGCGACCCGAGCACTTCGTGTTGCGACAGCTCGGCAACGCGCCCGAGATCAAGCGCGTCAATCACCGCATGCACGACAAGATCCATGTCGTCGACGACCGCCTCACGATTCTCGGCGGACGCAACCTCGCGGACGAGTACTTCGGCGAGAGCGCCGACATGAACTTCAGGGACATCGACGTGCTCGCCCACGGCGCATCGGCCGCGCAAGCAGGCTCGGCCTTCGACGCGTTCTGGAACAGCCCGCTCGCGGTGCCGATCCGTGAGCTGCGCCGCCGGCCGAGCGAGGGCGAGGCGGCTGCGTCCCTGAACGCGCTGATCGAGGGCGTCGATGCCTCGACCGCTGCTGCGACCGATGCCGACTGGGCGCACCTGGCCGAGCACGCCCACGGCGGACAGGGCCGCGTCGTGTTCGATGCGCCCTTCACCGACGACACGCCGCTCAGCGAGCAAGATCGGGTGATGGCGCGCGAGATCGAGCGCCTGCTCGCCGACGCGCAGCACGACGTGCTGATCGAGAGCGCGTATCTGATCCCGCCGCCCTCCACCCTCGCGGCGATCGCGTCGGCGGTCGAGCGCGGCGCGCGAGTGCGCGCCGTCACGAACTCGCTCGCCTCGAACAACCACGTGCTCGCTCATGCGTCGTACGACCGGTACATCGATACGCTGCTCGGCGACGGCGTCGAGCTCTTCGAGGCGAACGTGTATGCGGCCGACCGCGCCGAGCTGATCTCGGAGAGTGCCGCCGACACCAAGCTCGGCCTACACGCGAAGACGATCGCGATCGACGATGCGCGTGTGTTCATTGGCAGCACGAATCTCGATCCCCGCTCGCTGCGGTGGAACACCGAGATCGGCGTCGTGGTCGAGAGCACCGGGTTGAACGCGGCGCTGCGAGCGGCGCAGGCCATCGACCTGCGGCCGGGCAATGCGTACCGGCTCGAGCGCGCGGCCTCGGGCGGCCTGCGGTGGATCGGCCAGGATGGCGAGGTCGACCGCGCCCCCGACACGAGCTGGCTGCGCCGCCTCGAAGACCAGCTGCTCGAGAAGCTGCCGCTCGAAGACGAGACCTGAGCCGGGCGGGCCGCGCGGCGAGGCATCGCCCGAGCGCACGCCTGGGCACCAGAAGCGACCGCTCGACGGCACGAACCGACGGACACGTGCGCGCCGCGAAGCATCGCCTGCGCACACATCTCCGCTCACCGATCGCGAAGCTCGAAGAGGTTCGGACCGGGCGGCCGCCCGATCCGTGTCGGGCGGTCTGTCTCACCGCCCCTGCTAGTGCCGCACCACCAGCAGCGTCGTCGGATCCAGCGCCACGTGCAGGTTCTGGAGATCCGGGTTGTCGTGATCCTTGACCGCGCGCAGCGCCACTTCGTGCCCGTCGGGCTCCGCGGCCAGGATCACGGCGAGGGCGGCCGATTGATCGGCCAGCAGCGTCGGCAGATGCGCTCCGCCATCGATGTCGGCATCGAGCGTGATCCACACCTCGACGCCGATCTCGCTCGCGAGCGCGTTCAGCTGCGCGAGGCCGTCCGGCACCAGATCCATCGGATCGAGACCATCGATCACGATCATGGTCGGCCGGGCGCCGCTCTCGGTCTCGAGCTTGGCGGCGTCGGCGAGCTTCGTCACGCCGAACTCGCCCGCCGGATACGCGCGGATGCGCCGGCGACCGTCGATCTCGACGTGCGTCGCCTGCGCGTCCTCGAGCTTGGTCGAGTCGGCGAGCGACGCATAGACCGCGTCGTAGTAGGCCTTCGTACGGCCCACGGTGTGATCGATCGTGACGTGAAGGACGGTGCCGCCACGGAGCAGCTCATCCGTGGCGACACCGACGAGAAACGCGCTCTTGCCTACCCCTGCGCCTGCGACGAGTGCACCGACATTGCCTGTGCCGAGTCCACCGTGCAGCCCCTTCTCGAGCAGCCGCAGCGGACTCCGTGCATTCAAGTACTTCCGGTACATGTGGCCTCCTCACCAGGAGGCCCCCGTCTCAGTCGTGAGTCTCTCTCAGTCGTCGTCGTCCTGGGGGATCTTCGAGGCGTACTTCTCCCGGAGCTCCTTCTGGACTTCAGCGGGGGCCGGCTGGTACTTGCTGAACTCCATCGAGAATTCAGCCTTACCCTGAGTCATGGAACGCAGATCCGTGGCGTATCCGAACATCTCGGACAGCGGCACCTCGGATTCGACCCGGGAGAAACCATCCTCCTCCGTCGACCCGATGACTTGACCACGGCGCTGCATGATGGTCTTCAGAATAGCGCCCTGGAACTCACCGGGACCCTCGACCTCGACCTTCATCAGCGGCTCGAGGATCTGGGGCTTGGCTCGCGGGTAGAACTCGCGGAACGCGCCTCGCGCAGCGGCCTGGAACGCCATTTCGCTCGAGTCGACGCTGTGCGAGTTGCCGTCGTTGATCACGACCTTCACACCCAGCACGGGGAAGCCGATCAGCCTGCCCTTGGGGAGGCAGTCCCGGAACCCCTTCTCCACCGAGGAGATGTACTCCGTGGGGATCGCACCCCCCTTGATCTCGGAGATGAACTGGAAGTCCTTCGGGCCCTCGTCGTCGTCGGCAATGGGCTCGGCATAGCCGGCCACCTTACCGTACTGACCCGAGCCACCTGTCTGCTTCTTGTGCGTGTACGAGAAGTCGGTGTGCCGTGTAATCGCCTCGCGGTAGGCCACCTGGGGCTGACCGGTCTCGACCTCACAGTTGTACTCGCGCTTCATGCGCTCGACGTACACCTCGAGGTGCAGCTCACCCATGCCGCTGATCACGGTCTCGTTGCTCTCGGGATCGACCTCCGACCGGAACGTCGGGTCTTCGCGCACGAAGCGGCCGAGCGCCTTGCCCATGTTGTCGGCGGCCTTCTGATCCTTCGGCTTGATCGAGAGCGAGATCACGGCGTCGGGCACGTGCATCGAGCTCATGGCGTAGTTCACCGTCCCGTCGGTGAACGTGTCGCCCGACGCACAGTCGATGCCGAAGAGCGCGACGATGTCGCCCGCCTCGGTGTCCTCGATCTCTTCCATCTCGTTCGAGTGCATGCGAACGAGGCGCCCCACCTTGACCTTCTTGCCCGTGCGCGAGTTGGTGATCGCATCACCGCGCTTGAGAGTGCCCTGGTAGACGCGCAGGTACGTGAGCTGACCGTAGCGGCCATCTTCGAGCTTGAACGCCAGACCGATGAACGGCTTGGTCGGATCGGTCTCGATGTCGATCTCGGCCTCGTTGTTGTCGAGGTCGACGCCCTTGTTGTGCACCTCGGTCGGATCGGGCAGGTACGACGTCACCGCGTCGAGGAGCGTCTGCACACCCTTGTTCTTGTAGGCCGAGCCGAGGAAGACCGGCGTCAGATCCATCGAGAGCGTTCCGGCGCGGATCGCCCGGTGGATCTGCTCCTCGGTCACGTTCTCTTCGAGGACCGCCTCCATCAGCTCGTCGTCGAACATCGAGACGGCGTCGAGCATCTCCTCGCGGGCCGTCGCGGCCGCGTCGGCCATATCGGCGGGGATCTCTTCTTCGCGAATGTTCTCGCCGTTGTCGCCGTCGAAGCGGATCGCCTTCATCTTGATCAGGTCGACGATGCCCGCGAAGTCGTTCTCGAGGCCGATCGGCAGCTGACACATGACGGCGTTGTGGCCGAGCTTCTCGCGCAGCTGCAGCGTCACCTTCGCCGGGTCGGCGCCGGAGCGGTCGAGCTTGTTGATGAACGCGATCCGCGGAACGTTGTAGCGCTTCATCTGGCGGTCGACGGTCATCGACTGCGACTGCACACCGGCCACGCCGCAGAGGATCAGCACCGCACCGTCGAGCACGCGCAGCGATCGCTCCACCTCGATGGTGAAGTCGACGTGACCGGGCGTGTCGATGATGTTGATGTGGTGCTTGTCCCACTCGCAGTAGGTCGCGGCCGACGCGATGGTGATGCCGCGCTCCTTCTCGAGCTCCATCGAGTCCATCTTCGCGCCCACGTCGTCCTTGCCGCGGACCTCGTGGATCGCGTGAATGCGCCCCGTGTAATAGAGGATGCGCTCGGTCAGGGTCGTCTTCCCCGAGTCGATGTGCGCGCTGATGCCGATGTTTCGGACCTTGCTGATGTCGCCGAGCATGATGAGCCTCGCGTTGTGTGGACCGGTGTGGTCTACGGTGTGTTTCGACAGGTGCGTCGACCTGCTGTGGGTCTGTGGATGTCGCTTGCGCTGGACGGTTGCAGCCGGCTGAGCCGGTTGCAGCGGTCCCGTTCGGGTCACCGGCGCCGACTGGATCTCGGTCGCCCTGCGAAGCCCGATGGACGTGCGCGCGTAGACGCGCTTTCCGGGGGGAACACGGGTGCTAGCGGCGGCGCAAAGTAGCGGCGCGACGCCGTTTTTGCACCCCCGGCGCCCCGCATCGGCCTGTGGCGGGCGCGTCTTCACCTGTTCTTTGCGGCCGAACGTTTGCCCCTCGGGAATTGACTCTGGGATCAATCCGGGCGCTGGCCCGCGGACCGCCGAATCCAGACGAGACTCGATTCGGCGTAGTGCGCTTCGTCGGCGGGCGCGTAGGCGTGTTCGGACCCGATGACGCACGCCCGTCGCGCGTCGCAGCGCGCCTGGCAGTCGGCGCCGGCGAGTCGGGTGGCCGCGCAGCGCTGCGCGTCGAAGCCCGCCGGAAGGATCGCGTTGCCCGGGCAGGCCGCCGCACACGGCGCCGCACACGCATGACACGGCGTGGCGTCGACCGACGGCCCGCGCACCGCCGTGACCCCGCCGAACGACGTGACGATCAGCCCCCGCACCGACCACCACGGTCCGAATCGGCTGTGCAGGAGCAGACCCAGCCGGCTGCGCTGGCCGAGCCCGCAGGCCTCGGCCAGGGCGACGAAGTCGGCGAAGACGCCCGGCCCGTCGCCCACCGCCATCTGATCTGAATAGAGAAAGCTGCGGGCGCGCTCGCACGCCTCGGTCTCGATCGCGGTGCATGCGGCACGGAGCGCATCGCGCGCGAACGTGTCGGCGGGATCGGTCGCCGCGGTCGCACGCCAGCTGCGCTCGAACTCACCGCCGCCCGTGCCGACGACGACGGCCTGCGCCGCGGTGGGGCCGAGCAGCCGGTGCGACTGCCATGCGGCGGGCACCAGCCGGTCGTACGCCGCCACGGGCATGGCGCCGGCGACGACGAACCCAGCCGAGTCGAGCACGCGGCCGGCTGCCGGCGGCAAGACACCGCCCCGCACCGAGTCGCGATCAGGCGAGGCGAGCCCCGGGTGCCAGCGACGCCTCGGCGGCCTTCTGTTTGGCGCCGTCCCCCACGCGCAGCTTCTGGACGGCCACGACGCCGCCCTCGACGGCGATGCGCAACCGCTCGCCGGCGTCGTCGAGGCCGAGCACCTCGCCGGGCTCGCCTTCGCCGGCGCCCGCAGCAAAGCGGGCCCCGAAGAGCCGCACCGGCGCACCGTCGAGCTCGGCCCACGCGCCGGGCGACGGGTCGCAGCCGCGAATCAGCCGATCGATCACGACCCCGGGCTGCGACCAGTCGATGCGCGCGACGTCGTCATCGACGAGCCCCTGAAAGCTCGCGCCGTCTTCCGTCTGTGGCGTCGGCTTCGCCGTGCCCGCAGCGACCGCCTCGACGGCTTCGACCATGGCCTCGACACCCAGCGGATACAGCTTGTCGAAGTAGAGAGAGACGGTGCTGTCGGTGGGATCGATCGGCACGCCACCCTTCTGGACGACCAGTGGCCCGGTATCGACGCCCTCATCGACCTGAAAGACGCTGACGCCGCTCTCGGTCGCGCCCTCGATGATCTGCCATGCGAGCGCGTTGCCGCCTCGGTACGCAGGCAGGAGCGAGGGGTGGAAGCACAGCGAGCCGAGGCGGGGGGCATCGACGATCACCGGGGGCAGGATCGCCGTGGTAAAGGGCATCAGATTCAGCTCGGCGCCGAGCGCCAGGTACTCATCGACGCGCTCGGCGATCGGCTCGAACGTGCCTTTGCGGCGGTAGGCCTTGTAGCGAAACAGCGGCCAGCCGCGCTCTTCGGCCAGCTCGGCGAGCGGATCGGGGCGCCCCTTCGAGGGCGGCACGTGAACGGCGACGATCTCGTGGCCCGCGTCGGCGATGCGCGCGGTGACGTCACGACCGAAGGGAGCTTGCCCGAAGACGGCGATGCGAAGAGACATGGCGGCATGCTATCGCAGCCGCGTCGTCCGATCGTTCGCCCGCTGGCGGGGCGGCCGGGAGGGAAGCGCCTGCGGCCCGCCGAAGCGAAGGCCTACTGGCCTTCGCGAAGGCGAAAAGTGATGAAGCCGTGGGTCGGGTCGTAGGGCGAAAGGCCGACCGTGACGCGGTCGCCGGGGATGACACGAATGCGGAAGCGGCGCATGCGACCCGAGAGCTGTGCCGTCACGACCTGACCCGACTCGAGGGTGATCTGGTAGCGACCCCCGCCGAGAATCTTGTCGACCGTACCGGTCGCCTCGATCAGATCGTCTCGCGCCAACTGCTTCTCCCGTCGTGCCCGAATGCGCGTGAGCGCGTTTTCTCTTGGCTGAACCGCATCGCGGCAGATTCGATGGAGACCGAACGCCCCTCTTCCGCGTGGCGGCGCAGGCTAGCACGCGGACTACGGGGTCGCGACCAGCCCGAATGGGCGCGAACGACTCCCGCGAGACGGTCGCTTTGCTACGATCGCGCGTCCGCGGAGAGGTGGCGGAGCTTGGTTGAACGTGCCTGACTCGAAATCAGGTGTACTCGCAAGGGTACCGTGGGTTCGAATCCCACCCTCTCCGCCATTGGGTCTCCCGGTCTAGAGACTTCCCGCGTCCCCACCGGTTTACAGAAGGAAGATCCCGCGTGTTCGCGGGTTCCCGGGTGGGCCGGACTTGAGAAGGCGAACCGGAGACGGCGGGAGTGCTGCGATTCGGCCCGCCGCAAGCCCTTTCTTTTCTGTTAGGCAGTCGAGCGCTTCGCTTTCGCCGGCGTTTCGTCAGAGTCACGCGCGCGACGAACTCCCGCATCGAGATTGCAAGCTACACCGCGAGCGGGTTCTCCCATCGCAGCCCCGGAAAACGCCCGAAGTCCCCGTCCGTCGACGCGACAGCGCTGCCATGATCGATCGCGAGTGCGGCTAGCTGCGTGTCCGGAATCAAGTTCCCCGTCGGCGACACCTGAGCGATCAGCTCCGCGAGGATCTCTCGATACTGATCGGACGGTTGGGGCACCCAGACCGATTCGCAGTCGAGCCACTCTTCGACCTGCTGCCAGGCCCTTCCGACGGGCTCCGGACGCGCGAAGACCCGGGGGTTGGTCACGAGCCTGAGGAAGGCGAGCAGACTCAGCCACGGCAAGCCGACACGCGTCCGACCGTTCACTCGATCATCCAGACACTCGCGCGCAGGCGCATGTTGGTCGAAGTCGGAGACGTGCGCGTAGACGAGGATGTCGGCGTCGACGACGATCAGCGGAGCCCATCTCCGTCGGCGACGGCGATGACTTCGGCGATGTCGTCGATGTTTCCGATCAAGCATCCGCCGAGCGAGACGGCCTTCGTCTCGTGCGCCTTTCGCGGGCGCCTTGCGTTCTCGAGTCGGGGAAGACCTTCGCGGAGTGCCTGGTTCACGACTTCGCGCAGGGAGAGATCTCGCCGCTTGCGGAGTCGCTCGATCCGCTTGGCAACGTCGGCGTCGAGAGTGAGGGTGGTCCGCATACATCAGAGCATGCGCTTCTTGATGTCTTGATGTCAACCAAACGTCGAAGCCCTCGGGGCCAAGTGGCGAACGAGCCGCCTTCGCGCGCGGTCCGCCCCAGCATCGCTCTCTCTGCGCCTGGAAGTACTGGGTGTTCGATACCCACCCGCTCCGCCATCGGGTCTCTCGACGTAGAGACGATCAGCGCACTCATTGGCCAGACGCAGGAAGAACCCGTGTGGTCGCTTGGTTCTGGGTGGATCGGGTTCGGCGGAGCGAACCGGAGACGCCCGGATCTCCCGGTTCGATCCCGCGGTGACCGCATTCGTCTCGACCGGGTAGTCGAGTGGTTCGCTTTCGCGACGGATTCGCTGCCGCTCGCGAGGCGCGCGGCGAACCCCGGCTCCTGTCCGAAGGTCAGCTCGGCTCGTCGAACCCCAACAACGCCCGTTGTTCCGCCCAACGCAGCGGCAGATCGATCTGCTTGATGAGCCGGTTCGCGGTGAGCTCGACGGGCTGCCGCCCGGCGAGGATGCTCGAGACGATGTCGGGCGCCAGGAAGGCCAGCGGGAGTGACCTGCCTGGTTTCTTCGGGCCAGTCCTTCCGAACGAACGGCCCCTTTGTGCCCGGACTCTGAAAGAGTCCGGGCGCACTCCGTCGGCGTGAGGTTCTGAAGGCTCGAGTGGGGTCGAACCTCGTTATTGCTCCTCCGCCAGTCCTCGATGACGACCTTCGCATCGATCCGGTTCTTGAACCACTGCATCCCGAGGCACTCGTCTCGGAACTTCCCGTTGAAGTTCTCGTTCGCTCCGTTCTGCCAGGGCTTGCCGGGATCGATGAGCGCAGTCTCGATCTCCGAGTCGACGAGCCACTTCAGGACGGCCTTCGAGATGAACTCAGGGCCGTTGTCGGAGCGAAGGTGCTTCGGCGCACCGCGCACGCTGACGAGCTTCGTGAGGACCTCAATCACGCGGCGTGATCGGATACTGCCGGCCACGTCGATCGCGAGGCACTCCCGGGTGAACTCATCGATCACCGTCAGGCACTTGAGCTGGTGCCCGTTCGCACAGCCATCGAACACGAAGTCGTACGCCCAGACCTGGTTCGCGCCCGTTGCCGGACAGGGTCGAGGCCGACCCGTCGCAGCTCGTATGGCTGCGCGTCGTCGAGCAGCTGCGTGTTCTGCGAGATGCGGCCCACGATGCCGCCGCACGATGGGTCATGGAGCGGGCTCGTCGTGCCTTCGTCATGGGCGTCCTGGCGATTCCAGCCGGGCGGCGCGATCGCGCCGTCGTTGTCGAAGTCTCGATCCGAGAGGTTGCCATTGGCGCCGAACGATGCGGCAGCGGCCATGGACATGGAGCTCGGCGCGACCGCGCTGGCCATGAAGACGGCGGGCGCGACGGCGAAGGATCCGCTCGCCGTGGCCACCGCGATGAACCCCGGCATCCGGGCCGGGCGCCTCGCCTGGGTGTCGGGCCGCGCGGGCTGAGGCATCACCTCAGTGCACGCTTGCTCCGAGAATCAGACGCCCCGCCTCGATGAGTCCGATTCGGGCCGGCCCGACGCACACCCCATGCGCCCTGCCCTTGCGCACAGCGGCCACGCACCGTGTCATCTCGGCAGCGCGCTGCCGCGAGGCGACGCCGCCACCGGCCACATGAGTGAGGGGAGTCGACGGGTGAAGGAACAGATGCTCAAGGGACCGCTGGCCGACCGGTATCACCCCGACAAGATCCCGCCTCACGTCGACACGATCGTCATCGGCAGCGGCATGAGCGGCCTCAGCTGCGCGGCGGTGCTCTCGCGGATGGGCCAGACGGTGCTGGTGCTCGAGCGTCACTACGTCGCCGGCGGCGGGACGCACATGTTTCAGCTGAAGGGCGGCCTCAAGTTCGATTCGGGCCTGCACTACCTGGTCCCCTACTCGGGGCACCTGATGTGGGCCGCCGTCGGCGGCGACACCATGCCCCTGCGCTTCGAGCGCATGGGTGAGCCCGATGGCACCTTCGATCGCATCGCCATCGGTGACAGCGAGCCCTTCGCGATCAAGCACGACGAAGCACATCTGCCCGACCTCTACGCGCGCTTCCCCGACCGGCGCGACGAGATCGACGAGTACATGCGCGTCTCGGAGAAGGTACTCAAGCGGTTTCCGCTCTTCGTGCTCTCGAAGGCGCTGCCCAAGCGCATGCAGCGGTGGTGGCATCGCTGGGTGCTCGGTCGCACGTGGCAGCGATACGCCGGCCGGTCGGTGAAGGAGGTGATCCACGAGATCACCGACGACCCCGAGCTGGGTGCGCTGCTGGCGGGCCAGTGGATGGACACCGGC
Source organism: Myxococcota bacterium (assembly GCA_965250285.1). Taxonomy (GTDB): domain Bacteria; phylum Myxococcota_A; class UBA9160; order UBA9160; family UBA4427; genus CAYYSY01. The sequence goes on along the minus strand of OZ252299.1, from coordinate 913,477 downwards.
GCCCCTCCCTCGCGCGCGACGTTCCTGCTCGGGGCATGCGTGGCCCGCGGCCTCTCGATCGAGGGCGGCGCCTACCCCGTCGGCGGCTCGACGCAGATGGCCGAGCAGCTCGTGCCGCTGATCGAGGCCGGCGGCGGGCGCGTACTCGTGCGCGCGGGTGTGCGCGAGATCCTCGTCGACCGCGAGACGAACACGGTGACCGGCGTCGAGATGGACGATGGGACGATCATCGAGGCCGAGAACGTGGTTTCGAGCGCGGGCTACCACAACACCTTCGGTCAGCTCGTCTCGAACGACGTCACCAAGCGCCTGTCGATCCCGACGCGGCTGCCGGTCGGCCCCTCGTGCGGATTCGTCATGGCCAATATCGGCCTGGACGGCACGCCCGAAGAGCTGGGGCTCACGTGCGCGAATCTCTGGTTCCACCCTGCGCGCGACGACGGTGACATGTTCGGCGCCGTCGAAGACTTCATGGACGACCCGCTCCGCCCCGAGCACGCGCCGCCGATCATGATCACCTTTCCGTCGATCAAGGATGCCGACGGCGCCGAGGCGTATCCGGGCAAGACTACCTGCCAGATCCTCTGCATGGCCGAGTTCGAGTGGTTCGAGCGCTGGGCCGATCGGACGACACGCCGGCGTGGTTCCGACTACAAGGCGCTCAAGGCCGAGTGGGCCGACAATCTCCTCGAGCAGCTGCTGCGCTTCTATCCGCAGCTCGATGGCCACATCGAGCTCATCGACGTCTCGACGCCGCTCTCGATCCAGCACTACCTCTCCGCCGACGGCGGAGGCGCGGTCGGGCTCGATCAGACGCCCGAGCGATTCACGAGCTGGGACGTGGTCGAGCAGCTCGACGCGCAGACGAAGGTGCACGGGCTGTGGCTCACCGGACAGGACACGGTGACCTGCGGTCAGCCCATCGTGCAGGGCGCGGGCCTGATCACGGCGATGCGAATCCTCGGCCTGCGCGGCTCCATCCGCTACCTGGCGCAGACGATGCCCCCGATCGTGCGCCACGTCGTGCGCGAGTCGCGCGAACGCGAGCCGCGATCCCAGTCGGGCGACGCGACCGCGCCGTCGTCGTCGAAGACCTGATCGCAGAGCGCAGCATGCGCCGGGTGTTCGTCCATCTCGATCGCCGAACCGAGCTCTTCCCGAAGCCATGATGCGCCCGCCGACCGCAGGCGAGACCTGCCCCCTACCAGGTCCAATCCAGGCCCACGTGGAAGCCGCGCCCTTGCGCCGGTCCATCCTCGAAGGCTTCGTCGATCGGGATGAACGAGGGGGCTTCCCCGACCGTCGACGACTTCGCCACAGGCTCGTTCGGGCGAGGTCCTCGCGGACGATCGCGCCCTCGCTACGTGGGGTCATCGATCGCAACGCGAGGGCCCGCTGCTGAGAGCTGCTCGGCTCGCCTGACGCTCGGGGCCGATCGGGTTTGCAGGGCCAGCTCGAGACCTCGAAGGCGATGGCGCTCTGCGTCGGCGGGCCGACCGTCGGTGGCGGCCAGCTGGCTCAGGATGAGATCCACGGGCCCGAGTGAGAAGTTGGCCCGCGGCGCGACGAGCAGTCGTCCCTGGTAGGGCAAGAGCGCCTTCTCGAGCCAGGCGATCCGCGGCCGATCCTCGAACGCGGCGCAGAGCACGGCGGCGTGCGCCAATGTGAGCGGGGAGAGAAAGTCGTGATCCGCTTCGTCGAGTCCCACGGCGAGGATGCCCTCGTACTCGGATCGGGCACCCTCGAGATTTCCCGATTCGAGCTCTGCTCGTGCGAGACTCAGACGCCAGACCGGTAGGTCACCCCCGGCGGCCACGAACTGGCGGAGCAGGGGAAGCATCTCGGGGAGGCGTTCCTGCTCGAAGCGGAGCCAGAGCAGCGGCGCGCCGATGTACTGGAAGACCTGAGCGCTGGCATCGCTTCCCCACTTCTGGAGCTCGCGCAGCAGGGCCCGCTCAGCGGCGGGCAGGTCGCCATGGTGCAGCTGCAGCATGGTGCGGATCCGACCGGGCCAGATGAGTGGATGATCCTCGTCCAGCAGCTCGACGGCCTGCGCGTGCGCTTCCACGGTATCGATGTCGCCAAGTTCCATCGCATTGTGAGCGACCTGCTCGTGTGCCCAGGCCCGGGTTTGCGGCTCGTCGCCCGCCAACGCGTGCGCGAGGGCACGCTCGGCGTGACCTCGCCTGGTCTCGAAGTGCTCGGGACCAGGATGGAGGCTGTGTTCGCCCATCTCGACCCAGGCCAGCGCCGACTGGGAGCCACCCTCCAGCGCGGCTTGTCTGGCTTCGGTGAGCGCCTGGCGGCTGCGCGCGGGATCCTTCGACCAGTAGAGCTGGTGGGACTGCCGGCCGAGCAGCGCGGCGCGGAGCTCGTGATCCGAGGCGTCGAGTTGGTTCAGCACGCGCCGGGTGAGGTCCATCCAATCCCGGTCGACGCGGCCGTGGAGCACGAGCGCGCCGAAGAGTACGAGGGCTTCGGCCCGATGCCTCGGTGTCGAATCCGGCGCTTCATCTCGCGCGCACTCCAATGCACGCGTACGTGCGTCGAGGAAGCGCCCGGCTCGCAGGAGGTCTCGGATCGACGCGAGCGCCGAGTCCATTCGACTGGGCTCGGGAGCGCCCACTTCGATGGGCGGGATCCAGCGGATGCCCCGCCCTGGAACGGTGCGGATCAGGAGCTGGCGATCACCGCTGTCGCCGACGAGGGCCCGTGCTTCCTTGATGACTCGGTAGAGCGCGTCGCGGCTGACGCGTACATCGGGCCAGAGACGCTCCTGGATCTCGCCCTGCTCGACGACCTGACCATCGGCCTCGAGCAGGAGAACGAGGAGTTCGAAGACCTTCCGTTCGGCGGACAGGGATTCGCCGTTTCGTCGAATCTCGCCAAGGGACGGATCGACGAGAAGACCGGCCGATTTGAACACACGCACCACGACAGCGACCCGAAATCACGAGCAATCTCGGGAGGGTATCAGGCATTCATCAGATCCGTCAGCACGAATCCTGCCTAGCTTGATCTCGATCCGCGAGGCCGGGCTGCGAACCGGTCGGCGCGTGTGCCAAGGGGGATACAGGATGAAGACCAACCTCGATCGGTCGTTCCAGGCGCTCGTCTGGCTCTTCCTCGCCGTCGTGGGGCTCGCCGCAATGGGGGCTCTCATCGGCCCGTCGAGCGCCCAGGCCCAGCTGGCGGGGAGCGGCCAGCTGCTCGTGGCGGACGCGGGCGCGGACAGCGTCTTCGTCATCGACCGCGTCACGGGGAGTCAATCGCTGCTCGCTTCGGGACCGCCGCTGTCGGAGCCGTCGGGAATCTCCGTCGATCCGACGACAGGTCTCGTCTATGTCGCCGATCGCAGCGGTGGCCCGGGCGGGATCGGAGCGCTGATCGAGATCGATCCCGCCGACGGATCGATGGCCGTCGTCTCGTCGGGGAACGAACTCGCGATGCCCGAGGATGTCATCGTCAGCAGCTCTGGTCTCATCACCGTCATCGATGGCCTGTCGGGTGCGGTGCTGGTCGATCCCGAGACCGGTGATCAGACCGTCCGCTTCGATCAGACCGGAGGCGGCATCACACGCCTCGCGCTCTTCGGCCGCCCCCGGCAAGCAGATGCTCTCGTGGTCGAGCCGGTCTCGCTGCAGGTGTTGCGCCTCCGGAACAGCGCCGATGAGCCGCTGCTCGTCGGGCAGGGCGGCGCGCTCCGTTTGCCGACGGGCGTCACGACGCGCGGCGCCTTCGCCGACTTCGCGATGGTGTCGGACGCCGGCACCTTGGCCTCTGCCGACGGCAAGGTGATCGAAGTGCGGATCACCACCTTCACCGACATCAATCCAGAGGCCAACCAGCGAATCGTCGCGGAGGGGATCAACCTCGTCGATCCGATCGATCTGGTCACCGATGGCGCGGCCGTCTTCCTCTACGTGCTCGATCCGGCGGCCAGCGCGGGCGCCGGCGCCGTGATTCGCGTCGACGCAACGACCGGCGATCAGATGGTCCTCAGCTCGGGCGGCGTCTTCGTCACGCCCTCGGCGATCGAGCTCTTCCCTCTCGTCGCCTCGCGGCGCGTCGACGCGGACGTCTTCGTCGTCGACTCGGGCGGAGCCGAGGTGCTGGGTGTCGACGTCGCGTCGGGACAACAGTCGACCGTCTCGTCCGGTGGGGATCTCGTCGAGCCTGCAGGCATCGTCTCCGTGCCGGATTCGAATGAGCTCCTGATCGCCGACCGACGCGCTACCGATCCCGGAGCGCTCCTCTCCGTCGATCGCGCGACCGGCCAGCAGATCGTGCTGACCAGCGGCCAGAACCTCGACAATCCCGAGGATCTGATCCTGCTCCCGAACGGCGACGTGCTGCTCGCCGACTCCTTTGCACCGTCGCTCGTGCGATTCAGTCCGGGCGCCGGGGGAGCGCAGACCGCCGTGCCCGGCTCCCCAGACAGTCTGACCGGCATCGCGATCGATGGGCTCGCCCAGGTGTTCGGTCTGCAGGCATCGCCGCCGACCGTTTGGCGGCTCGATCTTCAGGGGTCCGGAGCGATGGTCGTGGGGAACGCGGGCAACATGTCCGCTCCCGTCGACCTGGTGGCCGAGTCGAGCGGGACCCTGCTCGTGCTCGACGACACCGGCGGCATCATCCGGATCGATCCCGACGCGTACGACAACGGCAATCCGAGCTCGAACCAGAGTGTCGTCGTGGCCGCAGACCAGCTCGAGTCGCCCACCGGGATCGCCCTGGCACCGGATGGCAAGATTCTCGTGACGGACCCGGGCGCGGAAGGCGGCCAGGGCGCACTGCTGCGGTTCTTCGCCACCGGGGGTTCCGCAACGACGCTCACGAGTGGGGATCGCTTCATCGCACCTTCGGCGGCGGCAGTCGTTCGCCCGGTTCCGCGCGCGGGCGACATCATCGTCTCCGATCCCAACCGCGATCAGATCGTTCTGATCGATCCGAACAATGGCGACCAACGGGTCCTGGCGGCGCGCGGTCTCCTCTCGTTTCCGGACGGGATCGCGCTCGACCCGGATGGCGGGCTGCTCGTTGCTGAGGCCGGCAACAATCTGCTCGTCCACATCGATCTGTTGACTGGTGACCAGACGATTGTGGCGAGTGGCCCCGATCTGCCCGATCCCCGGGCCGTCGCAGTCGGGCCCGATGGATCGATCTTCGTCGGCAGCCGTGTGAGTCCCTATCCCCTGACACGCGTCGACCCGACCACGGGAGACACGGTCGTGATCGGCCGGAACAGTCAGGATCCGGGTGCGCCGCTCGGCGAGAGCCGCTGGCTTGGTCTTCAGAAGCTGGTGGTCGATCCCGTGTCGGGCGACATCTTCGCCTCGACAGACGTCGTGGGCATCAACGTCAGCGGAGACAGCGTGGTGCGGGTCGACCCGACCGCACTACCCCTTCCGACTGCGCCGGCCGTCGTTGCAAGCGGCGAACCGTTCGTCTTCGCGAACGAGATGGTGATCGAGCCCGATTCGGGCGACCTGTTCGTCGCCAACGGAACGAGCATCGTGCGTCTCGATCCGACGACGGGCGACACCGAGATCGTGACCGAAGGGGGCTTCCTCGATCGCGCGGCGGGCCTCGCCATGGAAGCATCCGGCTCTCTCGTCACTTCGACCGTCTTTGGAGACTCGATTCTGCGAATCGACCCCGAGACCGGCTCCCAGGAGCTGGTCTCTTTCGCGGGCGAACTCGCCCAGCCGCAGGGGCTGGTCGTGGTTCCGGTGCCCGAGCCGTCGATTCAGCTGGGATTTGCGACGGCCATCGGTGTGCTGGCGCTGCTTCGTGGAGTCCGCCGGAGGAGTCACTCGGGCCGCGTTTGAGGAAGGCGCGGATCGGCGGGCAGCTCTTCCTCGCAGCGAAGGCCTTGGGGTGACGAGCGCAGCAATTCAGAAGGCGAGGGGACAGAGGCCCCGTTCCTGGGACAAATTGAGTACTTCTCGGGGCTGGAGCCGAGAGCGGGGCTTGTTCTTCGTACCCGCGATCGCGATCGGCATCCTGACTGTGATCGCCGTATTCGGCATGATGTGCGCGATCGCCCAGGTGAGTCTCGGCCACTGGCCGTGGATGCTGCTCGCGTCGATCCTGGCCGTACTGATCGGCGCCCTGCTCTACACGTCGACCCTGGTGGGGCAGGGGCTCGCGGCCGGCGAGATACACGAGCTGCGCAGCGATCTCGACGGGCACATCGACGAGGCAGAGTCACGCGATCGCCACGGGCCGGCGACCACGTGCGAGAGCGCGCAGCTCTGATCGGACGCCCTACGCCATCCCCTCGACGAAGGGGAGCGCGAGCCTGCTGAAGATCTGGCGGTCGGCGTTCGCGCGGATCGACGCGGGCGTCGTCGAATTCTGCAGATCACGCTGGGCGCCGGAGGCGAACCAGTGCACGAGCACAGTGCGCTCGTCGATCACGTGTTCGAGCGGACGGGCGCTCGAGGGCTTGAGCCAGTGGCGCGCGATCACCGGACCGAGCGGGTAGAAGACCGCGGGCGGATGCACGACGAGATCGTCGGGGGGCGACTCGATGAGAAGCCGCTGCACCAGGAAGGGCCCGACGAAGTTGTACTCCTGCCGACGCTCGATATCCACCTCCTTGAGGAGCCGGGCAAGCTCCTCGATCGTCCTCGCGACGAAAGGGTGCGCCGGTCGGCTGCCCCAGATCGCGGTGTTCGGATTCGCTGGATAGAGATGTTCGACGTGCCGGAAGACACGATGGCCGTCCGGGACGAGCGAGAGGACGCGACGCACGAACGAGCGCGTTTTGCGACCGACAAAGCGGGCGATGCTCCTGTCGGCGGCCGCGTCCCACGCGTAGACCGAGCGATTGGCGCCGAGGAACATCCCCGCGTCGAGCAGAGACGTCAAAGGCCGCAGCACCACGACGTCGGTGTCGAGGTAGACGCCCCCCTCGCGGTAGAGCACCCCGACGCGCAGCAGGTCGGCGCGGTTGGCGAGCACCGGCAGACGCTCGTAGGCCGTCGCGAGCGCAGTGCCGACGCGGCCGAGATCTTCGAAGAACGACCGGGGATCGACACGCCGCAGCTCGACGCCCGGCAGGCCGAAGACGTCGTCCCACCAGGGCGCCCGCTCGAGCTCTTCGGTGTGGTGGAGCACGACGCGATCGAAGCCCCCCCGCAGCGCAGCCGAACGAATCGAGAGCGCGTGGATGAAGGGCAGGCGCGGACCGATCCAGATCAAGTGCGCCGTGTTGGGAACCACCGGATTCTCCCTCGCCGGCCCGCCCGCCCGACCAAGACTTGCCGGGCAGGATCGACCACGCGCGCACCCTGTGCGCTGCTAGAGCAGCGAAATCATCGCGAGTGGACGAGCCTACCGCAGCGGCGTCAGCAAGCCGACGCCCCGTCATCGAGATCGCACTGCAAGCGTGCTGGCCCTGTGTCGCGGGTCGCGCACGGCGTGACCCGAGACCGCGGCGACGAGGCCGTGGCGACCGCACGCCAAGCCAGGCCAGCACGGGCGCCGCAGACGCGCGACGCCGTGGCGGGCGTCGGCCATCCGACACTGTGGACGCGGGGCTCCCGACGCAGGCACTCTGCCCCGCGCAACGTCGCACTTCGGCATGGCTACGCGGTTGACGTCGAAGAAGGCTGGAAGTGCAACATCACGTTCGGCGTGGGTGCGATGTACAGGTTCTGACCGGTCCCGGCACCCGGGCTGTCATCGCACCCACCCAGTGCCGGCGACCCCGAACGACGCTTCCAGCCGCTTCGCGCTCGACCTGAGCAATTGCACACGTGCGAACCCTGAACGATCGATGACCAATCGATGACCAATGAGGTCACGCGCCCGCGAACGCTCGCTCCCCTGCCAGAATGAGCAGACCCCGATCGGCCCCGGCCGCGCGCGCAGCGTCGCGGCGGCCACCGCCGACACCCACGCGACACACGCGTGGAGAGGAGATGCTCAGATGGCGATCCATCCTCCGACCCCCGATCGAGTTGGAGTCCGCCGACCGTGCCGGAAGCCCGCGCGGCTTGCCCCGTGGCTGTGCATGGCCGTGGCGCTTGGGGTCGCCGGCACGGCGCATGCCGGCGACGACCGTATCGAGATCAACCACGCCTGCGCGACGGGGCCAGGATGCACCCCGAGCGACGCCCCCGGCTACCCGGTCACACTGAACGCGACCAGCGGCAAGAGCTATGTGCTGACGAGTGACCTCGTCGTGCCCAGTCGCAACACCAGCGGCGTCACCCTGATCGCGCCGGGGATGACGATCGACCTCAATGGGTTCGCGATCGTGCTGCTCGGGTGCCAATCGCTGGGCTGCGCACCGCTCGCGGGGGCGGGCTACGGCATCGAATCCGCGCAGGCCGAACACACCGTTCGCAACGGGAGCATCGTCGCGATGGGAGCCGATGGTCTGAACCTCGGCGATGGCGCCACCGTCGAGCATCTGCGCGTACGATGGAATGGCGGGGCGGGGGTCATCGTCGGCGAGAACGCGCAGGTGACCGGCGTCAAGAGCACGAAGAACGGCTCGGACGGCCCCGGGAACGGGGCCTCTCCCCCTCGCCTCGTGACTTGACATAGCGATTGCTTATCGGACCTGGAGCAGCAAACGGGTCTTGTTCGTCCTAGCCGCGACGCGCCCAGGGCGTCGCGTCAGAGACGTCGTCGCGCGACCGCAACACCGAGCAGACCCAACCCCACGAGCAAGGCCGTCGAAGGTTCGGGGACAGTGGCGGTCCAGCCGACAGGCACACTCGATTGATCGTCGACGCCGCCTTCGTTGAACTCCGCGGGGATCAGCCGGTCCGCATCGATCGTGAGCTGCCCCCGGTACGTGGCGCGCCCAGGGCTCGAGGCCTAGAAGGCCTCGGAAACGGTCGCGACGGTCACGTCGAACGTATACGCGTTGCCGCCGAAGAAGAGTGTCCCGACCGCGGGCACCTCGGTCTCCACGAGCCAGTCGAGCACGCCGCCTCCCACGGGCACCCCGTAGAGCGGGTCGAGCCTGGCCGCGGCACCGACGAGAATCGCATCCCCCTGCAGTCTGAACTCGATTTCGAAGCGGACTCCATCATACGATGCAGCCACAAGCCGCTTCGACCTCGAAAGGGATGGATCGTGATCAAGCGCCCCGGATCGATTCTCGCCATCGTGTGTCTCACTGCGTTCGTCGCCTCGCCAGCAGCGGCGTATCGCCTATGGCTGAGCACGGACTACACGGGGGGCGTGCTCGAGCTCGGTGAGGAAATCACCGTCGATGTGCACATCGACACCGAGGGAGATACCGGGCTCTCGCTGCTGTCGGTGGCCGTCGTGTATCCGCCTGACGTGCTCGAATACGCGCCCGAATCGTCATCGATGCCCGAGTACATTCTCTACCACCCCGGGGCCGGGAAGGCGCCGCCGACAGACCTCCGGTCTCCCGCCTGGCCGCACCCCGGTGAACCACTGCCTTGGCCGCTGGCGAACGACCAGGTGAACATCGACTTCATGTGGTGGAGTTTCCTTCCCTCGCAGAACGAGACCGCCAGCGACGTCGTGATCGCCACGGTCGCCTTCAAGCCGATCGGCATCGGCTCGGGTGAGATCGGCCTCGCCGTCGATCGCGATGGCAACATCGTGGCGGTCGGCTCGGGCCAGAACAGCAGCCTGGTCGACATCTCGGGAACGATCGATGCGGGTAGCTCGATCTTCGTGAATGCCGCCGCGGTGCCCATGCTCGGGACGCTTGCGCTCGTGCTGCTCGCCGGCGGGATCGCAGTCTCGGGGCGACGTCTGCTGCCCGAGGCAAGTACCCGGTTCGCTGTCGTCGCCCTCGTGCTCTTCGGTGCGGCGGTGTCTGCGCCCACCGAGGCCTCGCTGCCGGGCGACCTCGACGCAGACGGCGTGCTCGATGTCGACGACAATTGTCTCGTCCGACCGAACGGTCCACTGGCGGGGACGAGGCTCTGCGACGATCAGGAAGACGCAGACGCGGACGGCTACGGAACCCCCTGCGACAGGGACTTCGACAATGATGGCGCGGTCAGTCTCGCAGACTTCTTCCTGCTCTGGAACGTACGCGGGACAGCGGGCGAGAGCGTCTACGACTTCTACGACTGCGATGGTGCGATCAGTCACGATGAGATCAGTTTGATTTTCTCGTCTTTGCGCGACGGCTACGAACTCCCGGGGCCGTCGGGTCTCGCCTGCGCGGGTACATCGCCCTGCCCGTGATCGAGTCAGCGGCGTCGCGAATGCAAGAGCCCCCGCTGCATCGCTGCGACGGGGGCTCTTTGACTCTACTTCTTGCGGGCCCTGCGGCCGATGACAGAGGCGAAGAGAGGTTCCCTAGAGGGATCCCCGCGCCGGCGACCTCTTGATCAACCGTGTGGCCTCGATCGGCGCCGCGTTGCTCCGTGCGAGATCAGCGTGCACGCTGCGATCAAGAGGATGGCGACCAGCAGCGGCCGGCTCCACGCGGCCAGCACGGGCAGAGGCGCCGGGCCGCATCCGCCCCCGATCAGGGAATCCGTGTCGTCGCAATCGACACACACGTTGAAGCCATCCCCGTCGGCGTCCACACCCGGATTGATGTCCGCGTCGGTGTCGTCGCAGTCGACGCACGCGCTGAAGCCGTCTCCGTCCCCGTCCACCGCGACCGAGGGATCGAAGTCGTTGCAGTCGACGCAGGCGTCGAACCCGTCTCCATCGTTGTCGACACCGAGGCCACCGCCGATGCCATCGTCGGTGTCGTCGCAATCGGTGCACACATCTTCGCCATCGTCGTCGTCATCGACGCCCGGATTGATGTCGGCGTCGGTGTCGTCACAATCGACGCAGACGTCGAACCCATCGCCATCGTCATCGACGCCCGGGTTGATGTCCGCGTCGGTGTCGTCACAATCGACGCAGACGTCGAATCCATCGCCATCGTCATCGACGCCCGGGTTGATCGACCCGTCGGCATCGTCACAGTCGATCCCCGACTGCGGGCAGGTGACGTGGCCGTTGACGCCGTATCCGTCTCCATCGTTGTCGACGCAAGATCCCCCCTGCGCGCGCGCGACCGACGCGACTGGGGAAACGAGCAGGAGAAACAGGCCGAGCGTCGCCAGCCGCAGCCGCAGCCCCCGCCTCAGTGATCCCGAGTGGCTCGACGTTTCGCCGAGGGGGCGGCTTGCCCGTCTTTCGCGGGCCCGAACGCTCGCATGGGGCTCTGTGCAGAGTCGGATCACGATGGATCCCGTCCGATTCGTGTGTCACGTGAGGATATCTGATCGCGCGAAGCCGAGTTCGACCTTTCGTCGACGATCCCGTGCGAACGCCGCGAGCTCGGTCACTTGCAGCGGAGTCTGCTCAGTCGGGATCGGTGGGCTTGTCGGAGGCGCGGCCGACACTGAGAAGTGGCCGGCCGCCCTTCCCCACTGGCCTGGCGCGGCGACTGTCGTGAGCGACCCCGACCGCTAGGAGCCGGCGACCTCCAGCCAGCGCGCCGGCAGGGCGAGAAGCGCGGCGGCGAATCCCCACTTGTTCGAGTAGGCGGATGCGATCTGCACCATGGCCCCCTTCCCGTCGATCGGGACGACGCGGGTCTGTCTCGGGTCGAGCCACGCCAGGTAGTAGCTCTCTCGCACGTCGCTGATCGTCAGCGGGTCGGCGGCGCCGTTCGAGCCGAAGAACACGCTGCGGGCCGCCACCCCCGCCAGCACTTCGTTGATGGCCTCGGCGTCCACCGAGTCGTCCGCCACGAAGAGGTCGAGATACGTCATCGAGCCGTCGGCCGCGGGGATGCGGATGGCGCCGCCCGCGAACGCATCGGCCAGCTCTTCGACGAGCAGCCCCACGAGCTTCAGCGCCCCCGAGCCGCCCGGCTTGCCGAGCGCATCGAGGATCCCGCGACTCGACCAGGTATCGCACGCGCTGTCTGAGTTGGTCGCGCTGTGGACGCTCATCATGAGGCCGCCTTCGACGCCGTAGGCCTCGTGCAGCGCGAGGATCGGCGCGACCACGCTGTTCGTCGTGCAGCTGCCCATGCTGCCGATCTTCATCTCGGGCGTCATCGCGTCGAGGCTGACGCCGTGCAGCAGGAGCGGGATATGCTTGCGCTCATCGGGCGTCGCGCCCGGCCCAGAGAAGAACACCGCATCGGCTCCAGCGGAGAGGAACGTCTCCGCGCGCGCGCGCGTGTACTCGAAGCCGCTGCAGTCGAGGACGACGACACGCTCGAACTCAGGGGCGTCGAGAAACCGCCCCGCCGACGGAAGCTCTCGCAGCACCGGGATCGTCTGCCCCTTGGCGCTCACCGTTTGCGTCTCCGCATCGAACGAGACGTCTGCGGAGCGTCCCATCCCGAGCCGCGCGGCGAGCCGCTCCAGGTCGGCCCGCGGATGCGGCTCGTGGATCCCCGAGATCGGGATCCCGGCGTTGAGCGCGACCTTGAGCAGCGAGAGTCCGATCTCGCCTGCGCCGTTCACGAAGAGACCGGCGCCCGCGCTGCGAATCGATTTCGCATAGGCGGCCAGCGTCCCATCCACGTCGTGGTGCCATACTTCGCGCATGTCGTCGCCCTCCCCTCGCTCGCGCCTCGACCGGTGAAGCGCTCGACGAGAGATCCAGCAAGTTGCATGCCCTCTCGGTGAGCACTTCGGCCGCGGAATGCGTGCCGACTGCGGCCGATCCGCGCAAAATTTACCCGATCGCGCCCCTCGCTCGAAGCGGTGTGACGCTCCGGCGGGCAGCCGAGCGGGCGCGATGCAGCGGGCGCGGCCTCGATCGATGCTCGAACCCGAGCGCCCCGGGGCTCGAACCCGAGCGCCCCGGGGCTCGATCGCGAGCGCCCGGCTCGAGACGAACCAAAACGTCTCTCGGTTCGCATAAGATGATCAGGAGGACGGTCGCCGGGTGCCCAGCCCCGCTGCGGCGAGCCGATTCATCCTCCAAGGCTGCGCTGGCTCTGGATTCGCTGAAGGAGGTGATCGAATGACTCGCTCGATCCGGCTTCGTGCGGCTGCACTCTCGCTCGCGGCGATGGCACTCGGTCCCGCGGCCCCCGCGTGGTCCGATGTCGTCTTCACCGACCTCCAGGCACGCTTCGACGTCGAGGCGCGCCCGGATGGCAGCCAGACCATCCACCTGCTCGCCGGCGGGCCACTGGGTCTCGGCGGGATCGCAGCTGGGCGGGTCACGCAAGGCGAGACGAACGAGACGATCTGGCTCGCCGGCACCGAGGAGGTTTCGGGTGTCGAGCCGACCCCCTTCTTTCCGGCCGGAGAGGGCGACGTGTCGGGGATCCAGCCCACGCCGTTCGCACCGGATGGGGCGCGGGTCCTCACCTTCGACTTCGACGAAACCGGCCAGCTCTCGGGCGTCCAGCCCACACCGTTTCGGATCTTCGTCGCCACGCCGACGGGCTACCTCGGCCAGCTGAGCTTCGAGAACGCAGACGCTTCTCTGGGGTCCATCGTATTGATTGGCGTCGAGCTCGATGCCGGGTCGGGCCTCGTTCCCGTCGAGGACTTCGTGATCACCGCGTTGCCGGCCAGCGTGCCTGGGCTCTCGGCGCCGTCGGCCGCGCTCCTGGGCGCGCTCCTGGTGGCGAGCGCTTCGCTCGTGATCCGCACCCCCCGGTTGCGGGGCGCGATCCACACGCGCCGCGTCGACTAGAGCAACGGGCAAGCGCGAGAAGCTCGGCTTCGAGGCCTGGTCGAACCCGAAACCCTGGCGCGGGGCCGGCCCGAGGCCCATGAAGCTCGGCCGCGCGACGAATGGGCTTCCGGGATCCGTGCAATCGAACAGACCGTTCGTGCAGTTATCGTGCATCGCATTGTGGTGAAGTGAGGGCGGCTCGTAGGATGCGCGGCATCTGAAACGCGCGTCGCTGCAGTCCGCTACGGGTCCGGCTGGAGAGGATGCGCCTTCATCCGCATGGCCTCGACCTGCGGTGAGCCCGAGGTGCACACGCCCATGCTCCCTCTCCCTCGTTTCCCGAGTCGGTCTGCAAAACGTCTCGCGGCTGCCTTCGCCTTCGCATTCGTGCTCTTAGCGCTCACCGGGGTCTCCCCAGTGAGCGCCCTCCCCCTCCATCCGATCGGCGACCCCTCGCCCGACGAGGTCCTCATCGTCGAGTTGATCAATCGGGCGCGGCTGAGCTCGACCGCCGAGGCCACACGGGTCATCGATGGGACGTACCCAAGCGCACAGGGCCTGCTCACCTTCTTCGCCGTCGACATCCCGCTCTTTCAGGCGCAGATGGCGGCGCTGCCCAGCCCTCTGCAGCCTCTGGCCTTCCAGTCGAGCCTCGATTGGGTGTCCGGGCTGCACTCCCAGGACATGGTGGACAATGACTTCTTCGGACACATCTCCTCGGCGTCCCCGCCCGCGCCGCTGATTCCGAATGGGACGATCGGCGACCGCCTCGCCGTGGTGGGATATTCCGGACTCGCCGCCAGCGAGAACGTGGTCCACGAGGGTGACGCGACCGCCGCGCATGCGAACTTCCTCGTGGACCCCTGTGAGTGCCCGAGCACGGGCGGCATGCAGACGCCAGCCGGCCACCGAGGGGCCATCTTCAGCTCCGCATTCAGCGAGGTCGGCATCGGGGTCCATCCCAAAGCGGGCATGTACGGCCCGCTCATCGCCGTGACGGAGAACTTCGGCGACCGGGGGCTCACCTACCTCACCGGCATCGCCATCCTCGATGTGGATGACGACGACTTCTACGACATCGACGAAGGACTCGGCGGAGTTGAGGTGACCGTCGCCGGCGCGAGCTTCGACGCCGAGACCACGGACTCCGGCGCCTGGGCGGTCCCCGTGCCCGGCGATGGTGCCTACACCGTCACGTTCTCCGCGCCCTTCATGGCCGACGACGTGTCCGCCGTCGTGGTGAGCGGCGGCAACGAGAAGCACGACTTGATCCTCGACTACTTTCCGCCGGTCATGACGGGCTCGCTCACGCCGACGGTGGGCGAGATCAACGCCTACGCGATCAGCCCAGTGCCCGCCGCCACGAACTACCAGGTCAACATCGTGGCGACTCAGCCCGCACTCGACCTCTTCGAAGGCGCCGAGCCGGGTGAGCAGAACGTGCTGATCACGACGGACGGTGGCTATGACATCGTGCAGAGTGAGCGGGTCTACTCCGGTAGCAACGCCTACCGCCTCTGGCACTACACGGGCAACTTCGAGGCCATCGAGCTCGACGTCGATATCGAGGTCCGCTCGGACACGGCGTTGAGCTTCCAGCATCAGCTCGGATTCGCTGCACCAACGACCGCAGGAAAGGTCGAGATCAGCGTCGACGGGGGCACGACGTGGACCGAGTTGGTCGCCTACTACGGCACCGACGACTTCAACATGCAGGACTGGGAAGGCGTCACTGTTCCGCTCGGGGCCTATGCGGGCACGGTCGCGAGAATTCGCTTCGCGTACGATGGAGGCGGGTACTGCTGTGTAGCACCGGACATCAGCTGGGCCTGGAAGCTCGACCACATCGAGCTTACGAACTTCAACGAGGTCGTCTCGGATCAGGTGGTCGATCTCGGTCCGGTCCTGAATTTCGACTTCATCCCCGCCTCGCCGGGCAACTACAGGATGCGGGCTCGTCCCGAGCACAACGGACGCTTCTTCCCGTATGGCGATCTACTCGATGTCGTCGCCGCCGAGGAAAGCTCGTGCAGCGTCTACCGCTGGCGATTCGATGAGACCGCCGCACCCGCCCCGTCCGGCACGACCGCGGTCGAAGACAACTGCGGAGCGCACGGCACGGTCCTCGGTCTCGGCGCTGCCTTCACCGGCGGTGGTATCAGCCTTCCTGGTGGCGGCGAGCTGTCCGACGCCGGGTACGTCGACCTGCCCAATGGACTGGTCTCGGCGCTCGACTCGGCGACGTTCGAGATCTGGTACTCGATCGACTCGGCCATGTGGTGGAGCCGGCTCTTCGATTTCGGGAGTTCGGGGGGCAACGAAGTGCCACCGGCACCGATCGCGGGCAACCAGTTCTACATCGGGTATCGACCCACCCAGGGCTGGGACATCGGCCTGCAGGATGTTTCGATGAATGACGGGTTCTCGACCGGAGGGGTCCACATGTCCGAGCCCACCTCGCTCGCCACGATCTACCACGTCGCGGTGACGTTCGAGCAGGACGGAGCGGGCGCCGGCCTGCACCAGCTCTCCTTCTACCGAGACGGAGTCCTCATCGACCAGACGACGACGACGGCGATGCTGGAGAATCTGAACGACGTCAACAACTGGCTCGGCCGCTCCAACAGCGGCAACGAGTGGTACTTCGACGGGACCATCGACGAGTTCCGGCTCTACCACCAGGCGCTGACGGGACCCGAGGTGGCCGCCTCGTTCGCGAATGGACCAGACGTGCCCACCGTGGCCGTCCCCGAGCCCGGCATGGGCGCCTCGCTCCTCGCCGGGGTGTTGTTGCTCGAAACACTGCGGCGTCGCCGACTGGCGGTCCGCTGACAGCGGGCCCATGCGCGCCAGAGTCGGGTCGCGGGCGACCGATCCGGCTCTGGCGGCTTCGGTCAGGCACCGAGCGCGACGCGTGGGTGCGATGGTCGGTCGCACTCGGCTCGGGCGTCGTCCGTTCGCTGACCCACCGAATGGCCGGACGCGCTAGCGTGTCGCGTGATGCCCAGGACGACCCTCGAACGAAGGGGCGCATCGGCGACCGCGAGCGTTCGATGGTCGCCGGCTCGGCCCCGCCACCATCGCGACGACGCAGGGCAACCCTTCGCCGCCGACGCCGGCCGGCCCGCAAACCGACCACCGGACGGTGAGTCTCCGTGATGTGCCCGTTGCAAAGCGGCCGTGAGCGGATGCGCCCTGAATGAGTCGATCCGGCTCTCTCAGCTTCCCGCCCTATCGGCTCGATCTCGAATCGCAGCGCCTGTGGCGCGGCCTCGACGAGATCACGTTGAAGCCGAAGACCATCGCGATCCTGCTGCATCTGGCGACCCACCCTCGCAAGCTGATCTCCAAAGAAGAGCTCCTCCGCGCCGTCTGGGGCGAGACGACGGTGAGCTCCGATACGGTTCGCAGCACCCTGCGCGAGCTGCGACGAGCGCTCGGCGACGATGCCGCCGCACCGCAGTTCATCGAGACCGTGCACGGCCGCGGCTACCGCTTCATCGGACAGCTTGGCGTTCCGATCGAGGACGGAGCCGCGCCCGACGCGACCACCAGCGGCATCACCCGATTGGTCGGACGCGATTCCGCCCTGCACCAGCTGAACGAGTGGTTCGCCGAGGCGGTCGGCGGAGATCGCCGCACGGTCTTCGTGCACGGCGAGCCCGGCATCGGGAAGACCTCCATCGTCGAAGCCTTCGTCGCAGCGCGACAGGATGCGGGGGATGCCGTCTGTTGCCACGGTCAGTGCATGGGGGGCTACGGCGACAGCGAGTCGTATCTGCCGCTGCTCGAAGCGATCGAGAGGCTGTGCCGACAGGCGGGAGGCGGACGCTGGATCGAGATCCTCGAGCGCCATGCCCCCACCTGGCTGATCGAACTTCCCGGACTGCTCGAGCCCGAGAAGATGGCGCGGGTTCGATCACACGCGCTGCGTGTCGACCGGGACCGCATGTTGCGCGAGCTCGCCGTCGCCATCGAAGCCATCACGGCCGAGCAGCCTCTGGTGCTCTTGCTCGAAGACCTCCACTGGAGCGATGCCGCAACCCTCCAGGCGATCGACATGCTCTCTCGGCGCAGCGAGATGGGACGCCTGCTGTTGCTGGCAACGCACCGCCCCGCTGCGAGTTCCGATCCGCGCGGCCAAGCAGCTCGTCTGGCCGAGCTTCGAGTCGAGCTGGGCCTGCACGACCTCTGCCGGGACTTGCCGGTGGATCTCCTTTCGGCAGCGGATACGAGCGCCTATCTCGAGCACCGGTTCCCGGGCGCCGATGCGACCCAGGTGCTCTCGCAGTTCGTTCACAGGCGCAGCGAGGGCAACCCGCTCCTGATGGTGAGCCACGCAGACGCACTGCTTCGCGAGAGGCGGCTCGTCGAAACATCGGACGGCTGGCAGCTCGAGGGCGACGTTCAAGCGCTGGATATGCCCAGCGGCGTGCGACAAGCGATCGAGTACCAGATCGATCAGCTGAGCGACGACGCACAGCGCGCCCTCGAGCGCGTGAGCGTCGCCGGGGTGAGTGTTCCCACCGAGTGGCTGACGGGTGTCGACGCGCCGCTGGCCGACACTTTCGAGCACGTGACGCGCGTCGCTCGCGAGCACGGGCTGGTGCGGGCCGACGGAGAGCTGCACCGCTTCGTCCACGCGCTGCACCAGGAGGTGCTCTACGAACGGATTCCCCCCGCGCACAAGCGAACGCTGCATCGCGAACTGGGCCTGCACCTCGAGGCCGTGAGTGGCGGCGACACGGCGGGCGTCGCCGCTCTCCTGGCGATGCACTTCGAACGTGGCGCCGACGTGGAACGAGCGATTCGCTACCTGGGCGAGACGGCCGATCTGGCGATTCAACGCTGCACGAATGAGGCGGCCGAGGAGCTGCTGCGGCATGCCATGCAGCTCCTCGACGAGCTGCCCATGGACATCGACCGCTCCCCGCGCGAGTTCAGCCTACTCGCCAAGCTGGGTCACTGCCTGACACTGACGAAGGGCTATGTGGACCCGGAGGTGCGCGACGTCTACGGACGCGCCTTCGCGCTCTCGGAGAAGATCGATGCGGACACCCCCGAGCTGATCGCTGTGCTCGCGGGCTTGTGCGGCTTCAACGCGCTGCGCGGATACCACGAGCGGGCCGGGCGCATCTCGCAACAGCTCGTAGACGTCGCAGAGCAGCAGGGCGACGCCTACGACCGGATGGGTGCGTTGCTGAGCCACTCGATCACCCGCTTCAGCGTAGGCCGATACCAGGAAGCGGCTCAGCTCGTGCGAGCGTCGCGCGACCTCTACGATCCCCGAACGGACGGTCCGGCCTTGAAGCCCGCGGTCACCGATCCGGGTGTCCAAGGTCTCGGACATGGAAGTCTGATCCTGGCCGCCGGTGGGAACGTCGGCGAGGCGATGCAGTGGAGCGCCGAGTCGGTCGAGCTTGCGCGCGAGCACGACCACGTGCCGAGCCAGGTGCTGTCGTACTTCTACAAGCAGATGCTCAATCAGCTGCTTCAGGACGTCGAGGCGGCCGAGGTCTCCGCCCGCGAGTGCCTCGAGCTCTCGATGGCGAATGGGTTTCCGTACTACGCACCCGGCGCCCTCATCGCATCGGGTTGGGTTCAAGCCCGCAAGGGAGAGGCCGAGAAAGGGGCGCTTCAGGCCTCCCAGGGCCTGGCGCTGCTGGAGGCAGCGGGCGCCGTGATGGGTCAGCCGCTCTGGTGCGCGATGGTGGCCGAGGCACAAGGCCTGGCCGGCGAAGTCGAGGCCGGACTGGAGACCGTCGCCAAGGGCCTCCGGCTCATCGAGGAGACCGGCGAGATCGCCAGCGAGCCGGCGCTCCATTGGATGCACGGCGAGCTCCTGCTGAAGGCCGGCGCAGCCGCCGTGAATGACCCCACCGACCCGCGCGACTGTTTCAGGCTTTCGATCGAGCGTGCGCGCCGGTGCGGAGCGCCCACCCAGGGGCTCGGTGCCGCGATCAGCTTGGCCAGACTCTCGCTCACGGAGGGTCCACCTTCGGCGGACGGCGAGCCGCTCGATGCGCTCCTTCGAGCGTTCTCTCCAACCGACGACGCACCCATCCTGCGCGAGGCCCGCGCGCTCGCTTCTTCAGCGTGAGCGCCTTGCTCGCGAGGTTCGACGGATGACGTCCAAGTCGGCGACGGCGTGGTACGACGAGTGCAAGCTTGGAATCTTCGTCCACTGGGTTCCGGCCGTGGTCCCCGCCTTCGCGACGCCGAGCCCGATGACCTCCCAACAGATGGTCTCGGAGAAGGGCTGGGAGTACTACTTCCGGAACAATCCCTACGCGGCCTGGTACGTCAACACGATGAAGATCGAGGGGAGTGGCGCCCAAGAGCACCAGCTGGAGACGTATGGCGACGACGACTACGGGAAGCACGTCGCAGAGTTCAGAGCAAAGACCCAGTCCACCGAGTTCCTGCCGACGTCCGTGTTCGACACGTGGGCCTCGGCCTTCAAGAACGCGGGCGCCAACTACCTCGTTCTCGTCACGAAGCACATGGACGGCTACAGCCTCTGGAACAGTGCGGCCACGGCGAGCCGCACCGACGGCTACGCAAACTACTGCTCTCCGCGCGACCTCGTGGGCGAGGCGGCCGCTGCCATTCGCGCGCAGGACATGAACTTCGGTACCGACAAGATGAAGTTCGGGGTCTACTACTCGGGCGGCTTCGATACGACCTTCAACGACCTCTGCATGGACGACTTGTTCACCATGCTGATGGCGGCCGCTCGAGGCCCCGCCTACGAGGCGTACGCGAAGCAGCAGTACCGCGAGCTGATCGACGCCTACGAGCCCGACATCCTGTGGAACGACATCGGCTTCCCCTCCGCATTCGGCGAAGCCTCGGCGGCCCGGGAGGTCTACGACTACTACCGGGAGCGGGTGCCAGCCGGGGTCGTCAACGATCGCTGGTCGCCGGTGCAGAGCCAGGGCGCCGACTTCGTGGCGCTCTTGCTGGCTGCGCTCGTTCCCGGCGTGGAGCACCGCCTTCCGAAGCCCAGGGATCTACTCGACGCTCTGTCCGAGTTGCTCGGATCGGCCGAGATCGTCATCGGCAGCGCCGATGAGCTCGTGCATCTGCTCGGCGAGCTCTTCAGCCATTCGCTCGGGTTCAAGTTCCCGGCCATCCCCTTCGCCGACTTCAGGACACCGGAGTACACCCACTACGCGACCGTCCAGAAGGACAAGTGGTCCGAAACGCGCGGCATCGGTCACTCGTTCGCCTACAACGCGAGCGAGCCAGCAGAAGACACGATCACGGTCGGCGAGCTGGTCGAGCTACTGGCCGACATCGTGAGCAAGAACGGGAACCTGCTCCTCGACGTCGCACCGCGGTTCGACGGATCGATCACGCCTCGCCAACAAGCCGTGCTCGCCGGGCTCGGCCGCTGGCTCGACGTCAACGGCCAGGCGATCTACCAGACGCGACCCTGGAAGATCGCTGAGGACGAATATCGGCCGGAGGGCCAGACGCGGCAGCGACCGAAGCCCGGCGACGAGGATGTACGCTTCACGACGAACGGGAACGATCTCTACGCGATCGTCCACCGTCCCGTCGAAGCCGATACCGAGGTGGTCTTCGAGAAGCTCGCACCAGGCGCAGTCGATCGCGTCGAGCTCCTCGGCCTCGACGCTCCGCTCTGGTCGCAGCAGCAGGGCGAAGACTTCTGCGTCAAGATTCCGAACTCGACCGGTGGGGCGCAGGGCCAATCGGCGTTCACCATCGCGATGCGCCGAGGTGGGAGCGCCTAGCTCCGCTGCGAGAGCGTCCAGCAAGTCGGGCAAGGCGCGCGTAGCCGTGCGCAGGTGCGAAGCAGCCCTTCCCCAGCGCGCGTGTTCGGCCTCTTCGACCGGGGATTCGTAGAAGATTCCGAAACCGAGACCGACGTCCTTTCGCACGACCCCGCGGCGCGCGCGACTCGCTGCATGTCGATTCACGGTTCGGACGACTGCGTTCCAATCCGATGGGCGGCGACCCAAACCTTCGGTCCCGCGGGCGTCGGGGCCCTCTCTGGAGTGAAGTCTCGTCGACGGCCGGTCCACCTCACCGAGCGGCACCAGCCCTCTATCGCCCGATGACGCTGCCTCTATTGGCGCGGCAGCTCGAGGCGAACTGAGTGCGGTCGACCCGGTAGGCCCACGTTGTCGTCGTCGTGCTCCCGGACCGCATGGCGCAGCCGATCGCGCCCGATGCGTCGCACTGCCCGTCCAGCACTTGCGAGCCCAGACTGCGGCACTGAGTGGCGAACGCTTCGCGCTTCGACGCGGTCGAGAAGCCGTAGTCACCGCAGAGCCGATTGCGAGGGTCGAAGCAGCTGAGCGTGAAGCCGCGCTGCTCCGGGGGTTCACGCTGTTCGGGGTCGGTGACGTCGCCGCGTAAGGCCGCAGCCAGGGCCCTTGCCTGACGGGCTTCTGGACCGAGATCACTGTACGCCTGGGCAAACGACTCGAGGGCAATGGGATCACCCGAAGTCTTGAGGCGCTCGAGCTCCTGGCGCGCCTCGGCTCTCCGCGCGTCGAGCACGGCCGCACGTTGCTCGGCTTGCCTTCGGTTCTGATCCACTCTGGATACGAGCTCCCCCTGCGCCCGATCTGCGGCCGGCGTCCCGGAGTACGTGTCGACCACACGCTGCAAGTCGCGGGTGCCGCTGCTGCGCAGCGCTTCGTCCAGCGCTTCTTCAGCGACCTTCTCCTTCAATCCAGAGAGGGTCGGCAGCGTCTCGACCAGTGTCTGTGCGATCTCCTGCCCATGATTGTAGGCCTGGATGAGAAAAGAGTCGGCGACACCGCCTTGCATACAGGTATCGCTCTCGAGCCGGCGTTCGAAGATCGTCTCGCGCTCGTCCAGCTCGATCGCGCACCGGTACACGAAGTCACTACAGCTCGACGAGCCGTCCTGTGTGTGTTCGCAGTGCAAGCGGATCGTCGCCGGCGAGCTTGCCCCGACGACGCGCCAACCCGGCCTGTGGACATCCATGTAGACTCGAACGCCCGACTCGAAGCTCGCCGCCTCACCCTTGTACATCTGACCGCGCGTGCCGTCGGTGTTGGTGTACCCCAGCGAGACGCCGATACTGCCGCCGGGATAGGCTGGTCGCTGCGCCGGTGTCGGTGAGTAGCGCACGTCGTTTCGGACCGGGCTGGAGCACCCGCTCGCGAGCAGCACGCACAGGATCCAAGGTGCAAGGTTGCGCCGTATCGTCATGCGATCCGATCTCAGTTGGTTGCGCGGTGGCACGACGTGCGCGAGACCGCGTCGAGGGTGGGGCTCCGACGGTGTCGAGCACCGTGGATCTCATCGTCCCGACGACGCGCGAAGTGAAGCGAGTAGGCTTCGAGGAGGGGCGTCGAATGAAGTGGATTCGTTGCTGACGTGATCCAGCGGTTGCTGGTCGAACCTGGAGGGATTCGTCCAGGCTCGAGAGCTGCTCACCGACGGCGCCGCTCGCGCCCGAGCGGCGCCCTCGACGCTCGAGAAGTCCTCACGTTGCCCCGGGAGGCGCAGAAGCGGTAGAAGGCGGGCTGTGAAGTCGTTCGCGACGACCGCTCGCAGTCGGGCGCTGAGGCAGGCCACGACACGCAGGAGGAACTTTTCTTCCCGGCCCCGCGCTACAGCGCGCCGCGCACACCCGAACTCCGCCGGCTCCGACCGACGGGCAGAACCGGGAGTTCCGCGCGCTGTTCATGGGCGACTCATAGAGCTACGGGACCGGAATCGAGCGTCCTGAACGTTTCTCGAATCTAGTCGCCGACAGAGCGAACGGTCAACACGCGGACATCGACCCGAGTTCGCCTGAGCCGACGTGCGCTGCGCCTGGGACGCCGTGTCGAGGCGCTCGGGGGCGGCTCGAACGGTCACAACCGCAATCGGGTCTATACACCCGCGAGCGTATGCCATAGAATCATCGAGGCGCGGCGAGGCTCCGCTCTTGCAGCGGGGACTCCGAGGCGCGCCTTCGCTGTCTCGAGCGCCGAGGTTCGAGGATGTCCGCAAGGCTCCGTACGATCTATGCCTTCCTGATCACCGCGCTGTGTGTCGGATCGAGCGCGCACGCGCAGCTCGAATACCCTCAGCCGCTGACCGTCGACGTGCCCAGCGCGACGGTCAGCGGTGCATTCCTGATCGACGGTGCGCCGGCCCCCTCCGACTTCGGCGAGCAGGGCTTCGTCCACCTGATCGGCTCGGGTACGCCCACGCCGATCACCCTGGGTGTGACAAACACGCAGGCCTACGGGCCCGTGATGCTCATCGAGGGCGACTACCGACCGGCCTACGAGCTCTTGTTCTCGGACGGTGCGCTGCCGAAGAACCCGCTGGCGACGATCGGTGCGGCCGTCTTCGTCACCGACTCGGCGGTCGTCGATGTCGACATTCCCACCGTCGACGTCGCCTTCACGTTCACGCTGAACGGCGTGCCTGCGCCGGCCCTGCCCGGCCAGGCGGGTTCGATCTGGCTTCGCGACGCCGAGACCGGCGACGAGATGTGGGTCGCATCGACCCACGTCGGCGCCGAGACGATCAAGGTGCTGCCCGGCATCTACGACGTCGTCTACCGTCATCAGGCGGGCTCGACCGTTCCGCAAAACGAGAACGCGGTCGTGCAGGCGGATGTGCCGCTTTTCTCCGATCAGAACGTCCTGGTGGATCTGCCGACGCGTGATCAGACCCTGAGCTTTCTGTTGAATGGGGCGCCGTTTCCCACGTCGAGCTACACCGAGGCCGAGATCGAGCTGCGCAACCGACTGACGGGGGACGCCGTCTCGTTCGGGCCGACGACAGCGGGCAGCGCGACGCGGACGGTGCTACCCGGCGTGTACGACGTCGCCTACTCGAAGATCGACGTGAGCGATCTCATCCCGGCGAACGTCGATGCGACCGTGGCCGTTGGCATCGCGCTCGATTCGGGCGGTGGTGGTTTTCCACTTTCCGGCTCGATCGACGTCCCGGCGGCCACGATCACGCTCGACGCGACGTTGAATGGCGCCCCTGGCTTCCCGACTTCGATCTACGAGCGAGGGCAGATCGTGCTCGTCGGCAGTCACGGCAACGAAGTGCTCCTCGGAACGACCGATGAAGGAACACCGGCGCCGGTGATGGTTGTTCAGGGCAAGTACGAAGCGCACTATCGCCACCTCGAGGGCACGACCATCGTGCCGCGAAACCCGGACGTGCGCGTCGCGAGCGGCATCACCGTCGTGAGCGACACGACGCTGCAGGTCGACGTCCCGGCGATCACCGTCACCCCGGCGTTCACGCTGGACGGAGCTGCCTTCTCGACGTCGCAGTATGAGCGCGGAGACTTGCGGCTGCGTGACTCTCAGACGGGCACCCAGATCCCGTTGGGATCGAGTCATGAAGTGCCGGACCCGGTCGTCATCGTGCCGGGCGAGTACGACGTCGAGTGGGACTGGCAGGAGGGGACGACGATCGTGCCGCGCAACCTCGACCACGTGCTGACGCGCCGCGTCCAGCTCGAGTCGACCCAGGGCCTCTCCATCGACGTGCCGACGCGCATCGTCGCGCCGACCTTCTCGCTCGACGGAGTAGCGTTCCCCACGGATGCGGCGCAGTCGGGCCGCTTCGTGTTGCGCCCGATCCTAGGCGGCGGCGGCGTCGACATCGGCTCGACCAGCCAGTCGACCCCAGAGACCGTGCGCGTCATTCGCGACGTCTATGCGGTCGAGTACAACTGGGTGGCGGGAACTGCTGTGCCGCGCAATCGAAACCATCCCGTCGG
Organism: Myxococcota bacterium; assembly: GCA_965250285.1. Taxonomy (GTDB): domain Bacteria; phylum Myxococcota_A; class UBA9160; order UBA9160; family UBA4427; genus CAYYSY01. The sequence goes on along the minus strand of OZ252299.1, from coordinate 888,123 downwards.
CTTCGCGAACGTGCCCGAGCCCGGGCTCGGGGCGGGGCTTGCCGCGGGCGCCGGCGTGCTCGTTCGACTCGATCGAGTGAGACGCAGGCGGGTTGCGCGTACGCCACGCAGGTCCGAGGCGGTCTAGATCGTGAGGGACCGGAGCCGCTCACGTTCCTCCACGGGTGCGTAGGTCCTCAGCGACCCGGAGCTGTCGTACCGCATTCTCCCCTGTCGCTCACCAGCGGCTGGCGGCCTGGCGGATGCCTTCGCATCGAGCCGCTGCAGCATGCGCGGCGTGCCGTGGCCCCCGCGCGCGCACACGATAATTCGGCCGCCGGCGGCTCGAGCGCGCAGAACGCAGGCGGCTTCGCGCTCTGGGGCGCACCGCACAACCTCGAGCTCGTGACGGAGGTGACAGCGCCGCCCCTCAAGGCGGTGCGCTTCCAAAGGTTCGACAACCACCGCGGCCTCTGTCGCGAGCAGGCGAACGGTCGGAACCCGAGATGGCGTGCGTTCGCCGCGGCCTCAGGCGCCGCGTCGCGACGTCTTCGCCAACCCGACCAGGCCCAGCCCCAGCAGCAACGCCGTGCTCGGCTCGGGGATCGGATCGTAGAATTCGAACTCACCGGACGCGGTCGTGAGCGAGTAGTCGATCTCGTTCATGTCGACATCGAAGACCGTCAGTGACGTGATGCCCGCGGTGTTGCCAAAGAGTGCGCTGACCGAGCCGTCGACGCCGTCGAAGGTGTTGGCGGGCGCCGTCGCGCGGACGTCGACACCCAGATTCGCGTCGATGTCGAATGCCTCGCCGTAGACGAAATCGAAAGGAATCGTCGCCACCGAGAAGGGATCGAAGGCGCGGACGGATCCGATCTCTCCGGCCACGACGACGGTGATGCCTCCGCCGGCGCTCGTGAAGACGCCTTCCGGGGCGGACTCGGTGGTGCGCCCATTCAGGGCAATCGAGAGCGCGGCCGTGCCCGACTGCCCGGCCAGACCGGGCGCATCGATCGTGAATTCGTCCTCGAAGCCGGCGGAGCTCACGGCTTGACCGAGCTGGCCCCCGAAACGCGTTCGGTGGCCCATCCACTGCAGGCTGGCGGACGCGGCGAGGGTTCCGTAGCCCGGGCGCGAGAACGCGCTCGCGAAGTAGCTGTCGAATCCGCCAAGCGCCTCGTTCGCGCTCGAGATCGTGATCCCGCCCGGATCCGGAGAGCGGTCGAAGATCGTGCCTGAGTCGCTGCTGACCGAGACCCGACTACCGGCGGTCAGAAGTTGCGCCGAGGCGGGCACAGTGGCGGCGAGAGATAGCAGAGCGATCGCGCAGGCAACCGGCAGGATCCGAAGCATCGAAGGTCTCCAACGGGGTGGGGGAGCAGTGCCTTTCGACTTGAGTGGCCTTGGAACGTCGGTTGTGGCAAACGTTCTGTCATCGTGTGAATCCGCGCCGGGCGTTGCTGAGCGTTTCGCGCTCGCCGCGCACCAGAACGAGGCCTCCAGCCCGCACTCACTGCTTGACACGGATTCGACTGGTCGCACCTCGCGCCGAGAGCGAGGCCTCTGACGCTCATTCGCCCGAGCCGACCTCAACCGACCGCTGTTGCAGCAAGCCAATCAAGCCTTCTTCGAAGGGGGATCCCCCTGACCGACCAAGCTGATCGACCTGCTTCTTCTCGGACTCGTTCTCCGCGTGAAGAATCAGCAGGGGCTGATGGGAAGTCGCATTGGCAACACCACCGCGCCGGCCGTTCTGCGCGGGCAGCGCGTGGACAAGGCGTGGGGCACCGAGGAATTCCACATGACCGAGCGGCACTCGGCCGCCGACCTCGACTGAGACACGCGTGGGGGTCAGCGACACTCGGCCACGATCAGGCAGGTCATGAAGTAGCGACGTCGCCGCGGCCACACGCGGCCCAGCCAGCCGAGCGGGAAGAAGAAGGCCTCGCGCAGCAAGGGTGCGAACGACACCTCGTTCACGAGCGACCGCTCGACCACCCGGAGCCCCGCCGACTCGCAGACCGCCGCGATCGCGTCAAGGGTGAAGAACTGCAGGTGCGTCTCGTCGGTGTAGTGATGCCAGGCGAGCCCGCTCGTGCGCATGCCGGGCGTCACGTCGCAGTTCGGGACGGTCAGGATCACGTTGCGGCGGGCGATGGCGGCCATCTGCCGAAGCGCCGCCTCTGGTTCGGCCACGTGCTCGAGGGTCTCGAAGCAGACCACCGTGTCGAAGCTCTCGGCCTGGTACGGAAGCCGAGCGAGGTCGCCGGTCCGGAAACGCTCTGGCGCGCGCGACCAGCTGTCGAAGGCGACCTGATCGAAGCCGTGGGCATCGTAGGCGTCCGCCAGGGCGAGCACGTAGGCCCCGTTGCCGCAGCCGACGTCGAGCCAGCGCGGCCCGGCGTGGCGTTCGATGGCGGCGCGCCGATCGGGCTGCAGCGGGCGCGTTTCGTACGTGGCGACCCGCGCCTGCCCGGGCAGCGCGGCTGCCCTCGTGCTCATCGAGCGACCCTCCCTCGATCGTGCCCGTCGGCGGAGAGGCGACTCGACGACATCGACAAGAATTCAGTCAACGGGGCATATCCTGACCGGGCGCGACGAGGGTGTCGGCGGATCGATGAGAGGGAGCTACGCGCTGGAGCGCGCGACGAGTGAAAGGAAGAGATCGCGGTGCGCATCCGCGAAGGCCTGCCAGCTGAGGTGCTCGACCTGACTTCGAATCGCCCGCCGCTGCGCGTACAGATCCTCGAGCAGGCGGAAGAGCGTCTCGGGTTCATCCCGGTCGTAGCGGTGCATGCCTGTACCGAACTCGTTCACCATGCCTACATCGGGCGCGATGATCTCCTTGCCGCTGGCGAAGCCCTCGAGCAGGCACATCGGTCCGCCTTCGATTCGCGAAGTGACGAGCACGTAGTCGATCTCGTTGTAGAAGGCGGGCATCTCCGACTCGGGGACCTTCCCTTCGGTCTTCCTCAGGTCGACCCACGGAAGCTTCTCGAGCCTGTCGTAGATGTCTTCGCCCTTCCGACCGCTGGCGTAGGTCCGACCGACGATGCCGAGCCGGAGGCGGGGCTTGAACGCGTCCAGATCGACGCCGGGGGGGATGCAATGGCAGCTCGAGCAAGCGGACTCGAGGATCGGCATGTACTTCTGCGACATGCTGACGGCGAAGTCGACCTTGCCCGCGACGTCGACGAAGTTGTCGTTCTCCTGGTGGGTGAAGTAACCACCCGTGAGCCCGGAGTTCTTCGACTCCTGGAAGAGGGCGTAGTTGACGAAGTAGGTGACGTCCCACGGCTTGCGGTCGTCGGGCTCCCACTCCGACAACTTGGCGAAGGGGATGCGACGCACCAGCTCGAGCCCCATCTTCTGCAGGATCCAGGAGTCGGTCGGGGCGACGATCTGCACCCGACACGGCGGAACGACCCGATCCTTCAGATCCTTCAGTCTTTGCTGCATTCCCATCGGACGAACCCACCTCCCCCGCCTCGCTTGCCCGCCCTGTCGCTTCGACCCTACGGTCGGTAGTCCGTGCCCGGCGCGATTTCAAGCCCCGGGGCCGGGACCGGGGCCCGGATCCGCCCTCGGCGATCGACTCGAGGAGGCGGTCGCAGTCTGTGAACCGGGGTGGCGCGACGGGCAGCTCGTGGGGTTCGCGTTCTCACCGGCTCGTCCATCGGCGGATCCGGTGGACGCCCCTGCGCAGCAACGACCGGTAGTGCCGCGTACGCTCCAGGTCCTCGGCTCGAATCGACGGGTCGTCGTCGAGGAACACCCAGGGCAGATCCGTCTTCCACAGTGCGTAGCTCGAGCTGAGCTGGTCGCGCTTCGCGAACTCGAAAAGCTGCGACCACCACAGGGCGCTCATCGTCGGGAGCGCTGGATGGGCGTGGTCGCGGACGATCAGGTAGTTGGCCGTGATGGGAAGGGAGGGATCCAGCCCTTCGGCAGCATAGAGGGCGAGCTGCTCGTCGACCCGACCCAGGTCGAACGCATCGAGCTTCCCGAGTCGTTCGCAGGCCATCACCTCCTCGGCCAGCGACCTCCGATCCGGATGCCGAAACGCGCCGAAGGCCGCCTCTTCGTCGCGGATGCGGCGGACGAGCTCCCCGTATTCACCGAGGTAGCGAATGTTCCCGTCCAAGTAGATCGAATACCGGGCCTCCGGAAGCACCCGGTGCGCAAAGAGCTTGTGATAGCGGTTCACGTCGTGGCCCGACGTGAGACGAGGTGGGGCCGCCGAGGGGCGGATCTCCCAGCCGGACGCGCCGCCGCGCTTCGTGCCCTCCAGGAAGCACACGAAGCGGATGCGCTCGGAGTCAGCGGTCACGTCGGGGAGCTCGTCGTAGCCCCCGGTCACGCACGTGTAGACGATGATCTCCCCGGACTGCAGCGAAGACGGCTCCGCCGCGCCGGGGCTGCGCCGAGGGTCACTCACGGGCGCTCCCGAGCGGACGAGCGATCGCTGCCCGGCATGACGATGTCGACACGACCCGTGCGCCCCCGTGTTCGCGATGTCGTGGAAATCTGCATCCAACCGGGTCGAGCCCACTCGCACCGCGGCGGGCCGCAATCCGCAGCGCGGAGCGTAGGCAACGAATCAGCGGGCAGCTACCAGAGCTGGTCTTCAGTGCTGGTGCCCGCGTCTTCCCTCGAACTGCCTCGCCGACCGGGTGCGACGAGGCTGCAACGCGCGAGACGCCTCTCGTCACCTTCGATGGGGCGCTCCCCCGAGATCCGAAGCGCCGGATCGGCATGGCGTCGCGCGTCGCTCCAGCGCAGGCGGGCACGACTCGCACCGGAGAGACTTCACCCTTGGCTGCGCGTCGCCGATCGCCTACCAACGTAGACCGGAGCCGGATGTCGGCGCTCTCGCACCTACGAAACCGCATGGAAGCCGGTCGCCTTCATGAAGATCTCGGTCACCTGCTGCGACGTGTCCAGCAACGCGTTCGGCCGCGCCTACATTCTCGCCAAGATGCTCGCCTCCGACTTCGAGGTCGAGATCGTCGGGCCCGCCATGGGCGATGGTGTGTGGAAGCCCCTCTGCGATCCACTCGATGTCCCTTGTCGCTACGTGCCGCTGCGGCGCGACCGCCGCACGTCCCACCACCTGCGCGAGATCATGGATCTGATGGACGGCGACGTCCTGTACGCCAGCAAGCCCCTCTATCACAGCTACGTCCTGGCGCTTCGGGCCCGGCGCGGGCGGAGCGTCGTGCTGGACATCGACGACTGGGAGTGGGGCTGCGTCCGCGCCGTGCTGGCGAGAAAGCCGGCGCCGACACGCGTCACGAACCTGGTGAGCTCGGTCTTCTCCATCCACCGCAAGCACGGTCCGACCGGGGCGTGGCTGGGCGAGAGGCTCGCAACCCGGGCGAACGCCATCACGGTCTCGAGTCGATTCCTGCAGGAGAAATTCGGTGGGCTGCTGATCCCGCACGGTCGCGACGAGCACGTGTTCGATCCGGCACGATTCGATCAGGCCGCCCTCAAGCAGGCCCAGGGGATCGGCCCCGAGCAGAAGGTGGTCATGTTCCTCGGCACGCCCCGCGCTCACAAGGGCATCGACGACCTGATCGATTCGATGCGGGTGGTGGGTGATGCCGATAGCGTCCTCGTCATCGCAGGCATCGATACGAGCCAGGCGCTGGGCCAAGAGATCGCCGAGAGAGCGGAGCGGGCCCTGGGCGCGAGATTTCGGGCGATCGGCCAGCACCCGTTCTCCGAGGCACCGCAGATCCTGGCCATGGCCGATGTCGTCGTCGTGCCACAGCAGGTCAGCCCGGCCAGCATCGGCCAGATGCCCGCCAAGCTCTACGACGCCATGGCCATGGGGAAGCCGGTGGTGGCGACGGCCGTCTCCGACATCCCCGAGGTGCTCGAGGGCTGCGGATGGATCGCCCAGCCGGGCGATTCGCAGGATCTCGCGAGGCAGATCTCCGCGGCGCTCGCCGATGGGGAAGAGGCGCAGCGTCGTGGGCGCCTGGCCCGCACCCGCTTCCTCGAGCGCTACAGCTGGTCTGCGATTCGGCCGACGCTCTCGGACCTGTTCGCCCGGCAGCCTGCTCCCGGAGGCCAGCGGCCGTCTCCCTGACGCACCCGGCCGAGCGATCAGTGAGACGCGTCGGGGCGTGTGGCGGTCAGGATGTATTGAAAGGTCAGGAGATCCCGGAGGCCGGGCAGAGCCAGATACCGGGCGTACTTGTTCAGCTTGTGGGGATGCTCGATCAGCCGGTACTTGGCGCTGACTCCGTCGATCTCGAGCCCTGCGACATCGAACAGCGCGACCATGTTCTTTCGTGTGAAGAAGCGAAGATGCGTGCGGTCATGGATCCCGCGATCGCGGTAGGGCCAGCGTCCGAGCAAGAGCAGGCTCACGATGGTGCTGTAGTGGCGCACGTTGGGCAGGCAGGCGATCACCGTACCGCCGGGGCGAAGACAGTGCGTGCTGTCGCGGAGTGTCTGCCACGGATCCTTCAGGTGCTCGAGCACATCCGCGAAGACGATGCAGTCGAAGTAGCCTTCCTCGAACTGCGAGGAGACGTCGAGCTGGTCCACGTCGCCGACGATCACCCGGTCGAGGCGCTCTCGCGCGATCTCGGCCATGACCGGGTCGAGCTCGATGCCGGTGACCTCTATGGGCTGCGTCCGGGCCGCCTTGATGCCGGCGCCGAGCACGCCCACGCTGCAGCCCACATCCAGCACGCGGTGGGCATCCTCGGGCACGTGCTGGACGATGTCTTCGCGCTCGCCCGTATAGGCAGGATTCAATGCCTGGTGCTCGTCGTTCATGCTCTCGGCATCCTGGGCACGCCGGCGTCGCCGTTGCGTGGGAGGTCGGTCATCGGGCTTGCCGGCGGTCCTGTATGTCCGCCGATCGCGCCCGCGGCTTCCCGGTTCATGTCTGCTCATCCCCGTCGGGTCACAGCCGCAGTCTGACACACCGAATCGGCTCGAGCATTTGGCCGTGAAGGATTCGTGCGCCCGGCCACCTGACGCTTGTGGTCTCGCGGGCGACTGCGGTGAAGACGCGCTGGCCCGACGGCACGACTCGAACGACGAAAGACCGCCCCGAAGCAGACGCGAGTTTCAGGGGCGGAACCTGCGCTCAGCGCGCCCTGGCAAGCGGACCCAACGAGCGCATGATCAGGGCAGCCAACGCGCTCTGCGTGTTGGTCCCCGTCTTCGCCTGCACCTTCTTGAGGGTCCAGCGAGCGGTCGAAACAGCGATGCCTTCCAGCTCGGCGTAGTCAGCAGGCGATTGCCCGTGCGCAACGGCCAAGGCCAACCGAGCCTCGGCCGGCGTCAGGCTATAGAGCTCACTGAGGGCGCCTTCGGGAACGTCGAGCGGCTGTTCGGGGCTCGTGATCACCACCAACGCGGTCGCTGAATCGCCGGCCCACGGTGGCCTGTCGACGCGGCGTGAGATCGGCACGACCGTCGCAGAGAGCGGACGATCGTCGAAGCCCGGCCGGACGAGCGCCACCACACCCGAATCGATCATGGCGGGATCGCCCGAGTCCGACGCGCGCTCGATGAGATCCCACAGCCGCTGCGTCGAGGACGGATCCCATGTGCTCAGCCGCTGGTCTCTCAGCTTGAGCACGCCCGACTTCCCGAAGAGGGCTTCGGCCGGCCGGTTCGCAGTGACGATGCGTCCATCTCGGGTGCACGTGACGAGGGCAAAGCTCAGCTCATCGAGCGCCCCTCCGAGCGCGGCCGTCGTGACCCGCAGCTCGGATAGATGGGTGTGAATCTTCGCAGCCCGAACCAAATGCGGGCCGAGCACCGCCATGCGCTCGACGGTTTCGTCTGAAAAGCGACCGAGTTCTTCGCCCTGGTACACGCTCAAGAAACCAACGCGCAGCCGGTTGGAGGCAATCGCCGTGTAGCACGTGTCGTAGACGCCGACGGGGACGACAATCTCGCGAAAGACCTGCTTCTTCTCGAGCTCTTCGTAGGAAATGAGGTCACTGCCGCGTCCGACGTCGCCGGCGACGACGCCCGCAATGCCATCGGCCCAGGGATCCTCTCCACCGAACTTCGTCGCCCAAAGGGCCATGAGGTCGGCATCGAGTGCGTACATCTCAGAGACGTCCAGCAAACCCGTGGTCGCATTCGTCATGCCGACCATCCCCCGCTCAGCACCCACGTACTTCACGACGGCCACCAAGGTGTCGTACCAGCGCTCTGGAGTCAGAGCCGCCTCATAAATCGTCTCGATCGTGTCACTCAGCTCGCGATCCAACATTCGGCCTCAGCAAGGCGGCACCTGCGTCTTCGCACCGAACGATCTCGACCAGCAACGGCGGCCCAAAGCAAGAAGGGAAGATGCGCACGAGCACTCGATCATAGCAAGCAGAGACAGACCTGATTCGGTCGCACGCGACCGACTTCGAGCGTCGTCCGTAGAGAAACGAATCAAGACGGCCTGAGACCTCCAGGCCGAGCTGGCCGAGCCCCTGCCGAGAACCGTCGAGATCCATGGCGATCCCAACCAGGCTGAAGCATACGAGCACGCGCTTCGACCGCTCGACTCGGCCAGCGATCGGTATCTCTTCTTCTTGGCCCGTGAAGAAGTTCAGCAGAGCTTGACGGCGCGTGACACCGGCGGGCGGCGTAAAGTGCTCCTCGATCTCTTGAGACGTCGAGCGCACGCTCGTCTCTCACATGTGCGGAGACCCCGAGCATTGTCGGCGGGCAGATTTCCTGGTACCCAGGGGCGGCTCCTGTGAGCGGACAGACGAGAGGACCCGGTGTGGTCGACGAAGCAGCCCACCAATCGAGCGATGGATCGGCGACCGCATCGAAGATGCCGATGGTCGTGTGGGCCGGCACCTGGCTGCCGTACTCGCAGACCTTCATCTACGAGCAGCTCCAAGCGGAGCAGCGCTTCGAGTCGACCGTCTTCTGCCACCGGACAGCCGGCAACCACGAGGCGCTGTTTCCCCACCCCCGCGTGCGTACGCTTCCCGCGGTCGAGTGGCCGACGTATCTCTCGATGCGAGTCTCGCCGACCTACACGCGCCTGCTGCGCGAGCTGAGGCCTGCGATCCTGCACGCGCACTTCGGGTTCCACGGGGTGCACGCGGCCGGCTTTGCCCAGCGCGAGAAGCTGCCGCTCGTGGTTTCGTACCACGGCAAGGATGGCGCCGCGCTGACGTGGGACGCGCGCAAGCGCATCGCGTTCGTGCCCTATCGCAACTGGCTGGCTCCGGCGATGTTCCGCACGGCCCGGCGTTTTCTGCCCGTCTCGACCGATCAGGCCGACATCCTCATGTCGGCAGGCGTCGATCCGAGCCGCATCCAAGTGCACAACCTCGGCATCCCCCTCGCGCGTTTTGAGGCGACCGAGCGTCCCGACGGGCCGCTGCGCGTGCTGATGGTCGGCCGGTTCGTCGAGAAGAAGGGCATGGAGTACGGCATTCGCGCCATCGCACAGGTGCGCCGCGAGCTGCCTGAAGCGAAGATGAAGATCATCGGCTCGGGCTTTCTCGAGAAGCGCCTGCGCCGCGTGACGCGCGACCTCGGAGCCGAGGACGTCGTCGAGTTTCTCGGCGTCGTACCGCCCGAACGCGTGGCGCAAGAGATGCGCGCGGCCAACGTCATGCTCTCGCCCTCGTGCGTGAGCCCATGGGGCGATCGCGAGGGTGGCCTGACGGTGTGCAAAGAGGCGTCGGCGACCGGGCTGCCCGTCGTGTCGACGTTTCACGGCGGTATCCCTCACGTGGTCGAACACGAGCACACCGGCATCCTCTTGCCCGAGCGACAGGTCACGCCGATCGCCGAGGCGCTGATCGCGCTCGCGCGGAGCAAGAAGCTGCGCGACGAGCTCGGCCTCGCCGGGCGCGCGAAGATCGAGCGTGAGTTCGATAGCCACGTGCAGAGCCAGCGCCTCGAGGCGCATTTTCAGGACATCATCGACCACGGTTGAGCGGCAGGAAAGCCGAGGCCCACCGAGGCCTGCCCCTATACGACCGCGTCGCCTGCGGCCCACGTCGGTCCGGCACTCGGCCCGAACCGCGTCTGGATCGCTACGCGCCATCCCACTTGGGGAAGTGCACTCGCGACGCACGGAACCGGGGTCGGAGCCCACGGCCTGCTCGCCGATGTTGTCGAGGCCGTCGCCGTCGCGGTCGTCGAATGCATCCAGAGTCAGATTGCCGTCCGTGTCGGGATCGAGCGCCTCGCGCCTCTCGGTCGCATCGTCGATGCCATCGCCGACGCCATCCAGCGCCCGCGCGACGCCTGTCGCAGCGAGCAGGCCGACCAGACCGACGACAACCGCGGACATTCAGGGGCGTTGGCGATCGCGTCATTCACGGGGCCCGACCGCATTCCCCGCGCGGTCGCGACGCTGTGGCCGAGCACGACTCCATCGAAGCGGGGCGCCGAGCACGATGTGTCGGTCGAGACAGGTTGGATCGGTGGAGGCGCTTTCGACGCCTCGGGCGACCCTCCGTACCGCGAACCGCCCACGCCGGTCGCCCGCCCGCCTTGGAGCTGCAAGACCGGCAGCGTGCGACGGTTCTCGTTCGCCACAGGCGAATTGCACGACGCTCGCGCGTCTGCGGCTTGGGCGATTGCGGGGAGGGGCAGAGCCAGGTTGAACGACGCTGACTCGAGATCGAGTGGACTTGCGCAGGGACCGTGGGGCAGCCGCTGAGTTCGGCTGCCTACGCCAACGAATCTCGACCAGCCACGCGCTGAACCGCGTCATGCAACAGACCCGGATCGCTCCCCGGCCCGATGGTCAGCAGCTTGGGCCCCGTCACCGGTATGCCCATGTATGGCCGCACGAACACCTCTCCATCCGGCGTCCGTTCGAAGTAGACATAGCCAGCCTCTTCGCCGACGCGTGTGCATCCTTTGATGCGAACAACACTCGTGGGAATCAGGTCACAGATCGCTTGCAGGCTCTGCCAATCCGGCACGCGGGGTAGATCGATGGAGCACGACGCCCAGTGGGTGGCCTCGTGCTCGGGTGCCGACCTCTGCCCCGTCTCGGGCGCGCCGGGCGAGAGGCGGGTAAGGAGTGATGTCTCGAGCTCTTCGCGCGTCGTCACGAGCGCGTACGGATTCAGGCCTCGAAGCTCGGCTTCGACTTCTCGTCTTCGATCTTCGCTGACCTCGTCGAGATGGGTCAGCACGATGAGGGACGAGACCTGGATCTGACTGCGCTCCAGCTCGTTGTGATCGACCCCGGCCGGAAAGACGATCCCGGCGCGTCTCTGCCAGTTCTTGGCGTCGACCACGGAGACCTGTACCGGCGGCCTGAAACGTGCGTCCAGGCCAACGCCGAGAAACTCCATCAGTCTGCACGCATCCGAGGTGCCATTGGCCTCGATGAGCGTGATTCCGCCGGCCCTCTCCGGGATCTGATTGACCGACGTTCGAAGCTCCTCGATGCCATCGCAGCAGATGCAGCTTCCAGTCAACGGTCTCACCGCCTTAGCGCCCGTCGTGCTCTCTAGCTGCTGCGCTTCGAGCTGCGCGTTCTCGTAGTCGTTCAAGATGACGAAGGGGTCGAAGCCTTCCGCCAGGGAACGATCGACCATCTGTGCGAGGAGTGAAGTCTTGCCCGCGCCCAGAAAGCCAACGAGAACGACGATGGCTTCGCGATCCGGCTCGGTCGATTCTCTGGACATTTCGAACACTCCCGCCCAAAGGGCATCGACGCCTCGCCCCGCGACTCGACATCGCCTCTCCCGAATCAGGCACGGGTTGCGGCGCAATCCCTGCGTCCCTTCGACGTCAGGCACGGGTTGCCGCGCAATCCCTGCGTCCCTTCGACGTCAGGCTCGGGTTGCGGCGCAGTCCCTGCGTCCCTTCGACGTCAGGCTCGGGTTGAGGCGCAGTCCCTGCGTCCCTTAGACAGGACCTCGCAGCCGAGGGCCGCTCCAGATCGTCTTGAGTAGCAGAACCGCCCGATGCCGTGTGCGTTCACGAAATCGGTTCCGCGCCCTTTGACGCCCCAAGGCCTGCCCCGAGCGCGTAGAATGAGTCGGTGCCGCGACTTCGACCCGGCCGAACGCGCCGCGAGCTGCACCCGAGGCGAGACCTCGAAAACGCGCAAGGAGCAGGCATTGATGGAGCGCACGACGACGCTGGCCAAGCAGATCCGCCTCATCGCAAGCGCGCTGGCGCTGCTCTTCACGACGACCGGTTGTGACATCAAGTCCGACCCGTGCGGCCCGCTCGCCGAAATTCAGGACATCCTCGAACGGGTCATCGAGCTGCCCTTTCTGGGCGAGCACTGGGTCGAGTTGGCCGACCATGTGAATGAGATCACCGCCAACGAGTGCGTCGCGCTCAACGAGATTCAGGTGATCGGCAGCCACAACAGCTATCACGTCATCCCGCGCCCGACCTTGCTTGGCGCGTTCATCGGCATCGATCCCGAAGCGCTCCAGTGGGAGTACACATATCCCCCGCTCGACGAGCAGTTCGAGACGCAGGGCATCCGCCAGATCGAGCTCGATGTATTCGCCGATCCCGATGGCGGCCTCTATGCCGATCGACTTGCGCTCGGGCTGATCGGCGAGGACGTGGCCTCGGGCGAGCCCGCGCTCGACGAGCCGGGCTTCAAGGTGCTGCACGTTCAACACGCCGACTTCGAGACGACCTGCCTCACGTTCGTGTCGTGCCTCGAGACGGTGCGGGACTGGTCCGACGCCAACCCCGGCCACGTGCCGATCATGATCCTCGTCGAGACGAAGGATGCCGCCTTCCTGGCTCCACTCATCCCCGAGCCCCTCTTCATCGGCGCTGACGAGCTGCGTGATCTCGAAGACGAGATCCGCTCGGTCTTCAGCGAGGATCGGATCGTGACGCCCGACCTGGTCCGCGGCGATCACGCGAGTGTCGAAGACGCGATCCTCAGCGAGGGCTGGCCCCGACTCGGGGCAGTGCGGGGCAAGGTGATCTTTGCGCTCGACAACGGGGCGAAGCGCGACCTGCTGGTGGACGGCGATCCGAGCCTCTCGGGGCGCCTCATCTTCCCCAATTCGACCCCCGGCCAGCCCGACGCTGCGTTCGTGAAGGTCAACGACCCCGAAGCCGATCCGACGCGAATCCCCGATCTCGTCGCCGCCGGCTACCTGGTGCGCACGCGCGCCGACGCCGGCCTGGTGCAGGGACGCACCGGCGACACGACCCGCCGCGACATCGCGCTCGCGAGCGGGGCCCAGTACATCTCGACCGACTTCGCCGAGCCGACCGAGATCGTGAGCGTCGACCCGACCCAGCCCTTCGACCCGACGTACGAGGTGTCACTGCCGGGTGAGCTGCCGGCGCGCTGCAATCCGGTGGCAGGGCCCGAGAGCTGTCGCTCGAACGCGATCGAGTAGCCGACCGGGACTGCGCGAGTGGGCCCCTCTGGCGCGCCCTCCACGTCGCCCTCCCGGTTTCGCCCTAAACTCCTCGCCACCCCCGCCGATACCGGATGAGCCTGTCCCCCCGATAGGAGCGCCGCGTTCGCCATGGCCCTGGTGTGCCCCGCGTGCCACAGCCCCCTGGAGCGAGAGGACAAGTACCATCTCCGCTGCGAGGGGTGTGCCGACGCGTACCCGATCATCGCGGGCATTCCGGTGCTGGTGGAGGGGCACGCGCGCTTCCTGAACGACTGGCGGCTGCGGGCCAAGGGGCTGCTCGGTCAGCTCGCGCAAGAGGCGGAGGCCGTCCGGATCGAGCTGCAGCAGGATCTTCGGCCGAGCACGCAGAAGCGACTCAACCGACTGAGCCAGGCGTACAACGAGCAGCAGCGGCTCCTCGCCCAGCTCCTCGGGCCCCTCGACATCCCGAAAGGCAGCGAAGAGCTCGAGCAGACGCTCGGCACCCAGCTGGTGCGCTCGCAGAACGTGCTCAGCTACTACGACAATCTCTTTCGCGACTGGTGCTGGGGGGACGACGAGAGCCGCGAGAGCGCGCGGATCGTCCAAGACCTCATCCCGGCGTCGCACGCCGACGGCATGCTCGTCGTCTATGGCGCCGGTAGCGCACGCCTGGCGTACGACCTCCACACCGGCCTCGATCGCGAGACCACCTATGCGTTCGACATCAACCCGCTGATGCTGATCGCCGCGCGCCGCCTACTCGACGGTCGCAATGTTCAGCTGTACGAGTTTCCGCTTGCGCCCAAGACGCTGGCCGACCACGCCGTGAAGCAGAAGCTGCGCGGATTGAAAGAGCCGGCACAAGGGCTCGAGCTCGTGCTCGCCGATGCGCTGAACCCCTGCCTTGCCCCGGGTTCGGTTTCGACGCTCGTCACGCCGTGGTTCATCGACATTCTCGAGATCCCCTTCGCGACGCTCGCGCGGCTCATCAACCAGACTCTCGCGCCCGGCGGCACGTGGGTGAACTTCGGCTCGCTCGTGTTCTTCCACCGCCGCCAGAGCCTGTGCCACAGCCCCGAGGAGATCACCGCCATCCTCGAAGAGACCGGCTTCAGCGTCGAGCTCGAGCGGCGGCCCGCGATCCCCTATCTCGACTCACCCCACAACGCGCAGACCCGCCACGAGGAGCTCCTCGTCTTCAGCGCCCGCAAAGAGAGAGACTGCGCGCCGACGAGACCACCCGCGACGAAGCCCGAGTGGCTCGTCGATACGAGCCTGCCGGTGCCGCCGATCCCCGAGCTGCAACGCCAGGCGCTCGCGAACCAGCTCTTCATCGAGACCGTCCGCCACATCGACGGCCAAAGGAGCATTCGCGCCATTGCCGAGGCCACGGCCTCGGCGTTCGGCCTCGAGCCCGACGCGGCCGAGGCGGTGGTTGGCCAGGTGCTCGAGCAGCTCTACGGCCAGCAGACCAAGTCGCGCCGCTTCACTTGAGATTTGCCGGCACGCCCGGGGCAGCAGGACGATGCCGAGCGCCGTCACGCACTCCAGGTCGGTGCGTGTCGAAACCCGATCCCGGCGCCGACGAGGCCGAGATCGACGCTCGTCCTCCAACCCGGCTCGGCCTCACAGAGAGCCGGGATCGAGTTGACCGGCTGCATCGCGGTGGTCGTGCTGCCGGCCGCCTGCACGTGGTCGTCGATCGTCACGCTGCGTCGACCGAGGCTCGCCAGGGCGAGGAAGTGCGTGCGAAACGACGGATCCCCCTCGATCGAGATCGTCCAGCCATCCCGCGGCGTGGGCCAGTGCTCTGGATAGAAATTGCCCACCGTCCAGAGCACCTCGATCTCGATGCGGCCTTCGCCGCCGCGTAGCCCCGTCCACCGAAAGCGTTGCCCCGACACCGTGCCCGCTTCGAGACGACCGGCCCGAAGATCCTTCGACTCGGGCGCCGTCGCGAGCTCGTGATCGGTGCGCACCTCGTCGATGTCGGCCCCGAGCGCGTCCGACAACATCCAGATCTGCTGCCCGAAGATGTCGGCGGTGAAGCGCGCGAACGGGTTGGTTTCGAGCGTGGCCTGATCGGGGGGTGAGCCGAACCGCATGTTGTCGAAGGTGATGCGCGGACTGTCATAGAACGACCAGTCGGCGCGCTCTTCGAGGCGGACGTGGTCGATCGTTCGCGACATGCCGGAGAGCGCGACCGGCAACACCATGCCGAGGAAGCCGGGGTGGATGCCCGTACCGTGCACCGAGCTCTGGCCCTCGAGACACGCCGCTTCGATCTTGTCGCGGTCGTCGTTGTAGCTCGACCTACGGTGAAAGAGGAAGGGCGTGGCAACGACGTTCTTGCCCGAGCGGAGCAGCGCGCAGACTTCGTCGACGTCCGCGTCTCGCGGCGCGTACATCACGCAATCCGCGTCGCAGGCGAGGATGGTCTCGAAGTCGTCGGTGGCCGCGACGCCCACGGGAGGCGCACCGCAGAGCTCGCCGGCGTCGAGTCCGCGCTTCTCATGCGAGTACACGAAGACGCCCACCAGCTCGAGCTGCGGATGGATGAGGATCGCACGCAGAGATTCGCGGCCAACCGAGCCGGTCGCCCACTGGATGACGCGGTAGGGGGAGCCCATCGGTTGGCGATCTCCTCTTGACCGGGCGAACTCGAATCATGCCGGACTCGATCGCGGCGTGCACCGTTGGAGCGGCGAGGCACCGCTCGAATCGCTTCGTGCCCAGCAGTCGAATGCGGTCGGCGGAGTCAACGAGCGTGCACGCCCGATCTTCGCAGGCTGGGGCATCGACCGAGAGGGTCGGCCGCACTCGATCGATCCAGCCGGGATGCACCCTCCGGGCGGGAGAAAGCGCTTTACAGCGTCGCGCGTCCTACCCAGAATCGATGCCGAAGTCGAAAGATGCTCACCCTGGAGACCCTCAGTGAATCTGGCCCGACTCGCCCTTGCCTTCCTCGCCTGTTTCGCGCTGAGCGCGTGTGACATCAAGATCAGCGTTCCGTCGAGCGGGCGCGTCACCACCACGTCGGGGGCGTACGCCTGCGAAGTCGGCCAGTCGTGTACGGTCACCGTGTCGGACGCCTACTTTGACGAGACATTCGAGGCCGAGCCAGCGGATGGGTTCGTCTTCAAGGGTTGGAAGCAGCAGCCGGGCCATCTTTGCGGGGGCGCGACGGGGGGCTGCCGAGTCGAGAGCTCGTCCGGCCAGACCAATCCCGACGCACTGGCGATCATCGAGAACCCCGATGTCGTCGTCTACCTCAGACCCGAGTTCGAGAGCACCGGCTTCCGATCGCTCTTCATCGGCCACAGCTTCTTTCGGCCCTTTGCCGAGGGCATGCCCTTCCACGCGGCCGAGGCGGGTATCCCCAATCACAGCCAGTCGATCGTCTTCTCGGGCGGCTCGAGTGGGGCACCCGAAGCGCTCTGGAACAACGCATCGAAGCGGACCCAGATTCAGGCGATCCTCGACGAGGGCGACATCGAGCTCTTCGTCATGACCTATCACCCCGACTACCCAGGCCTGCGCGGCTACAGGCTCTGGATGGATTACGCCCTCGCCCAGAATCCCGACACGCGCTTCGCCGTCGCCCTGCCCTGGGAGCCCTTTCCCGAGCAGACCGATGCGGCGACGTACGAGAGCAACTGGCACGCGTTCTTGACGGGGACGCTGCAGCCCGCCATCTCGCTCCTGCGAAATCAGTACCCCGGCACCGAGATCTTCTGCATCCCCTACGGCCAGAGCGCCGTCGAGCTGCGGTCGCTCTTGGCTGCGGGTGAGTTGCCCGATGTCGACGTGATGCTCGCCAACCCGGGCGAGGCGATCTACCGCGACGCCCTGGGCCACGCCGACGACATCCTGATCGACCTCGGCCGGCTCGTCTGGCTGCGCTCGATCTACGGCATTGACCTGACGGCTTTCGACCACGATCCCGGCTACGTCACGGATCTCAAGGCAATCGCCCAGACGATTACGGACGAACACGACCCCGTCTTCGACGCGCCGTATCGATAGGGCCCACTCGCCGGGCTTCGATCGCGGAAGGATGGCCGCCGTGCGCACCGGAATGGGCTCTCGCGCTCGAGTTCGACCGTCGAGCGAGCGGCCCTGGCGCGGCCCGTCGCCTTGGTGCCGCCCAGAAGGCGAGATGAGGCCTTTTGGCCCCAACGCTTGGCCGCACTCGACCGTTCGGCGGCGCGAGCGGCGCGCGCTGCTCGGACCCGGGGCCGAGCAGGGACGCCCCCGAGCCCGACCAGATGGGAAGAGTTTTGCCTCCAATCTGGAAGCGGTCTTCCGTTCTTCCGCCCACGGGCGCAACGAGCTGTGGCCCGAAGAGGACACGCCCGCAGAAACCCGTGATTTCGCAGCACAATTTTTTGGGGAAGATTTTTCGACACCAGGCATGCGCGTTGCAGTAAGGTGGTCATTGGGAAGGGGATGCTTCGAGCATCCGCTTGTAGCCGGTTTGTTCTCTTCCCCGTCCGCTTGCCAGCGCGGGGCGGCCCTAGGGCCGATCGCCAGGAGAGGACGAGCCGGCTTTGTTGCGTCAGGTTGTGCACCTGCGCGCTCATGGCCGATGCGGCTCGGTCATGCGCAGCGTGCACGAGGAGAAGCGCGGATGTCTGAGTGTGTCGAAGCTGCAGAAGCTGCAAAAGTCAAGAAGCTCGCGGACGGTGGCCGTCCTTTCGCGAAGTCGCCCTTTCGGCGAAAACCGCCCCGATCCGAAAACACTGACGGCGGCCGGCGGCGCGTGAGCCGTTCCAAGTCTCTGCTCGCCTTGTTGGGCTTCGTCTCGCTCTCGGTCCTGCCGTGCACAGCGAGCGCAACCACCTTCTTCTTTACGGGCGGGACAGCCACGGTCACCGCGACGGCCGGTGCGGACACCGTGTTGGGTGCCACCGTCATCCCGCTCGACGGCGCGTTCATCAACTTCGACCCGCTGGGTGCCGGGGATCTCGTGGACTTCTCGATCACGATCCCGCAGACGTCCACGCTCAATCTGACGACGGACTACGGCGGCTACGACGAGGTCGTGATCGAGTCGGCCAGCCTCGCGCCCGGCGTCGGGTACACCAACATCAACAATCAGAGCCTCGGCGGCGGCGTCTATACGTTCCTCGCCGGGCCGATCGACATCGAAGGCGTGTACAGCGCATCCGACTCGACCAACACCAATCCCCCCGTCATGGACGTTCCAGTCCCGTTCACCGACACGAGCCTCCTGGTCGGCACAGTGGATACGACCCTCGGCACGTTGGAGCTCACGGGCCTGACGCTGACGCAGCTGCCGGCCGCGGCCTTCGGCGAGACGGACAACCTGGTCGTGAAGGCGGACATCTTGTTCACGGGCGTCGTTCCCGAACCGAGCACCGGTCTGCTCGTCGGGGTTGGCATGGCGCTGATGACGATCCGTCGAAGGTCACGTGCGTCGCGTTGAGAATCTCGCAGCGCACGTGTTAGGGTGGAAGAGCGCGTCTCGCTGCGGCGAGGAGGGTGCGGGCAGCCCGACGGGACCTGACGGGACCTGTGACGGGAGTCGGTCGCAACCGAAGTGACACGGCAAGCAGCGTCGCGCCTCGAACAGTCGAACGCGACGCTCAATCGATGCTGCAGCAGTGTGGGTACGTGAGGGAGAAAAACGAATGGCGCGCGTCAATCTGGTTCGAACTCTGGCGATCGTTGCCGTCCTGCTCGCCGGCCCGTCCGCGAGTCAGGCACTCACGCTGCCCGTGATCGGCCTCGGGCTGACGGTGGGCAACGTCTGCCTTCCCTCCGAGCCCTCGTGCTCAGCTTCAGCCGATTTCACGCTGGGCTCCACCGTACCCGCCACCGGCGCCTTCGAGTACACGGCGCTGGGCGGCGGCAGCGGCACGATGGATGTCAATCTCTTGCTGGATGACTTCAGCGTGTTCGGCGCTGGCCCCGACGGCGTCGAGGAGATCGCCTTCTCGAATCTCTCGATCAGCGTCACCGGCTTGCCCACATTCGACCCCCTCGACGACCTCAGCAGCATCACCGGCCTCGGCGTGGCGCCCGCGACGATCAGCGGGTCCTACACGCAGCTCGACGGCGCCAGCGGGGTCGTGGTGGGCCCGACTCCGATCGATCAGGTCGTCAACACCACGAACTTGACCTGCAGCCTCGCGCAGGGTGGCTTCGGCCAGTGCGGCTTCTCGGTCGGGATCGCCGACGACCTGCTCATTTCGGTGGGCGATGCCAACGCCGAAACGTACGCCGTGCAGCTGACAGGGAACTACCAGGTGGTGCCCGAGCCCTCATCGGCCCTGCTGCTGGGCATGGGTCTGGCTCTCGCGGGGCTCCGCCGCCGCGCACGCGCGGCCTGATCGCCCACTCGCCTTCCATGCACCGGCCCAGCGCCGGATGATGAAGCGCTCGCCTTCGACTCGTTTGCCCATCTCTCGGTGAGCGCGGCGGGACGCCTCGCTTTCTTGCCATCGCGACGGCGGCCTTCGACTCGCCCACACCGGCCGCGCGTCTGCCTCGGCGCGATCGTCAGCCCCGCACGCGACCGGCTCGCTTCGCCTGCCGGCGCTTGCGCAGCGGCTTCGAGATCGTGTCGTCGGTCACGAGATCGGCGAGCGCGTGGAGCGCTTTCTTCGAGTCGACGCGCTCGAACCACTGCCACTTGCCCTCGACGGCGTACCCCACCACCGGCCCGCGGCAGACCTTCTGGCAACCGACGCGCTCGACCTCGACCGGCAGCGCCTCGATCGCCTTCGCGATGCCAGGGTGCTTTGCGAGCCGCTTGCGGCAGTGGCTGCCGCGACAGACCAGGAGCTTCGGCTTGGACATCGCTCGGCGTCGTCTCAGCGCTCTTCGAGGCGCAGGCGCATCTTGCGGAGCTCCATCGTGTGGAGCTCCTCCTGGCCGATCATGCCGCGGGCATACTCTTCGAGATAGACGCTGTGATCCGCGACCACGGCCAGCAGCTCCTTGTAGAGCTCGAGCGCGTGCATCTCATGGCGATAGCTCTCTTCGACGAGGGCCTGCACCGAGTCGTCGTTGCTGTCTTCGACGGGCGCGGCCCGCACGCTCGGGTGCCCATCGAGACCCGTGATGATCTCACCGGCGGCCTGGGCATGGGCGAGCGACTCGGTCGCCTGCGCCTTGAAGAAGTCAACCAGCGGCATCCGGTGCGGGCCGCGCACCATGAGCGCCGACTGCGTGTAGAGGGCGACCCCGGCGAGCTCGCACGCCACGATCTGGTTCAGAATGCCGATTGCCTTCTCGCGAAGGGCCTGTTCCATCGATGCCTCTTTCTCGATCTCTTGCGCTGCGTTTAGCTTCGCTTCGAGTGGCCTTCTATTCTTCTTGGCTTCGTCTGCCGGTCGCGCTTGATCTACCGAGCATCGAATCGTCCCTGGACGGAGCTCCAGGATGACGTCCCGCGACCACAAGATACATGCGACCGCACTCCGCTCGCTGCTCTCGCGCGGGGTCCCGCGCCTGCTTCGCGCGGCCGAAGAGTCTCTGGCGCGGGCAACCTACTCTTCTGGTCGAAGGCTGCCAGCGGCAGCGGCGCAGACAGATATTCGTCGGGGCTGGGTGGCAGACCGTCACGCCGGCGCACGACGAAGCTGCCCACGCGCTCGCCGCCTTGGCGGGCTGCGCAGCGCTCACTCATCAGGGAGATCGGGTCGAGAAACGCAGCGGGCAGCGGGGCGACCTGCTGCACGATGATGCGTGCACCCGACTCGATCTCGACGATTCCATCGGCGGCGAGCACCGATGAGGCCTCTACTACGCTCGCGGCATCAGCCACGATCTGCCCTGCGACGATCTTGATGTTGCCGGCGTTCGATTGCACGGCGTTTGCAACGATCCGACTGTCGTCCAGTACGACGACCTCGGGATCGATTGAGATATCGCCCCCCTCCCCCACACCTTCACCGACGCGGGTCGAGATCTCACTACCGCGCAGGTAGAGCACACGCCCCGTACTCTCGAGGTCGTCCGGCTTCTCGACCTCGAGGCCACCGTCCGGGGCGATCGTCAGCGGGCCGCCATTGATGTAGATGTTCCCTCCGAAGGCCTGGTCGGCTGTGGCCGTGATCGCGCTCGAGTCGAGGGCCAGCGTGTCGGAGAAGCGGAGGTCGATGTCGCCGGCATTGCCGGCTTCACCGTTCGGCCCGATCAGACTGCGTGTAGAGATGGCTGCACCGTCCGACAGCATGATGATGGGCGCATCGACACGGATGTCACCCGCCGAACCCGTGGCCTCCGGCTGGCTCAAACTGGTGATGCCCGCGAACTCGTCGTCACCGAGGAACCCCGCCAGATCGATCCGTTCGCGGGCGCGTACGTCGATGCGACCCGCCGAATCGGTGCCACGGGTGCTGGTGTCGATGCGCCCATTGTCGCGAAGCCGAACGCGATCGGCGCGGACGGTGATGCTCCCCCCGCCGCCGGTTGCATCAGTCGATTCCGTCACCAGCCCACCGAATGCACCGACGTCGACTTCGCTGGCCACGATCGAGATCGCGCCGGCAGCGCTCTCCTGACCACCGCCGCTGAAGACGCCGCCGCGCACCTCCTCGCCTTCGACGATGGATCCATCGACCGGCCCCTCAACCTGGAGCACACCGTCTGCGACGATCGAGATCGCGCCCGCAGGGCTGCCGAAATAGCTCTCCGCCGAGATGACTGCGCCCTGGAGCAGGCGCACGTCTCGCGCAGTGATGGTCACTTCGCCCGCGGCGCCAGGCGACAGCACGTTGGCCCCGAGCCGGAATCCGACGAACGAGATGCGACATTCGGCGACGGCGCACGCCTCGAGCTCGATCACCGGCTGGCCGCTCTCGTCGATCCCGAAGACGCGGGGGTCGTCCGACTCGATGACGATCTGATAGTTCGGGAGCGGCTCGCCCTGAATCGGAACGAAGACGCTGACGCGGTTGCCACTGCTGAGCTCGAGATCCCCGCTGACGATGAGCCCACCGCCCGCTCGAATCGCGGATCCGACACCCGTCGCAACGAGATCCTGTGTGAGATCGATATCGACGTTGCCCGCGTCGCTGAACGAAACCGTCACGGCGCGAATTCGGCCATCGTCGAGCACGAGATCGGCCGAACGCACGAAGACGTCTCCGGCACCGCGCCCCTGTTCACACCCCTCGAGACAATCGAGGAAGCGCTCACTGGTCGGAATCCCCGATGAGCTGACGGTGGCGTCGCGAATCTCGATGCGACCGCGCGCATCCGCCTCGACGACGAGGTCGCTGCTCTCACCCCCCACTCGAATGACGCGTCCCTCGCTCCGGACACTCGCGAGGTCGATCCTTCCCCCCAGCGACGAGATACTCCCGGGCTGCCCGTCACCGCGCTCGCCGATGATCTCTATATCGCCGCCGACGAAGGCCAGCGGCGCCTCGACGGCCCCCTCGAGCTGGGCTCCGAGCGAACGAATCGGCGCGGGCGCGCCGAAGAAGCCGAAGGTGCTCGGGTGCGCAATGGCCAGTGAGCTGCCCGCACCGCTCGGATCGCCCGAGAGCAGGATCGTGCCGGCCGAGTCGGCGAGAAAATCCGCAGTCGTTGCGATGAAGGCGCCGCCGACGTCCAGCTCGGCATCCGGACCGAAAACGATGCCATTCGGATTCACAAGATAGAAGCGCGCCCCGGGCATCTGCGACCGAAGCGGACCGTCGATGTTCGACGGGAGCGGTCCCGTCACCGTGGTGACGACATCCGAAACGGGTGCGCCGTCGATCGGCGCCTGAAACGTCGCGCTTTCGCCCGCGTCGATGCCAAGCTCGCGCAACGCGTGAACCAGTGTCTCACCGGTGAGCACGCCGAGCTCGGCGGGAATCTCGAAGTCGGGACCGACGAGCGATGCGTCCGGCGTCCCCGTGAGTCGACCGTCGATCACAACGTCCGCGAAACCGGGCGCGGCGCACATCCACGAGACGGCGCATGCTGCGAGCGCGCGGAGCTGTCGAATCAACGGCGCGGATCGGCGTGCACCGCGCGCCTCGGGCCCGCGGCGCGCTGCCCCGCTCTCCCTGCTGATCGAGTGGAACATCGCGTTTCTCCGGCCCGGGCGGCGGCCGGGGGGCCATGCTGAAGGTCGAAAGCCGTCGCCCGCCCGGCCGGCCGGCCGGCCGGCCGGTTCAGGGTCGGCGGTCGCTCTCCGCATCGACGATGACACGGGCGGGCCGCCTTCGCACGGCCGCCTCGGGGGCGCGCCCGGGCGACACTCGGAAGCGCCTCGCCCGATGGCCGTATCGCCCCGGCGGGCACCGCGCGAATCCGCATGCGCGCCTCAATCTGCACAGTCGCGTCGTCGCCCCGGGTGAAGAAACGTGACCTCTGCGTGCCCTCGCTGATTATGCCCCCGCATCGATGATCGCTCGACCTAGAATACGAGACACACAGTGGTGGCGCCGTGGTGCGCCGCTCGCTCGGGACGTTGCCCATGCGCGCTCACCGCCATCTCTCTCTGCGATCGATACCCACCCTCGTCGTCGCCGTCGCGGCGTCGCTCGTCGTCATGCTCCTCGCTCCGGCTGCCTTCGCCCAACGCGTCGGACTGGTGAATACGTACGCAGGCCCGGGTTTCGATCTCATCGAGGTCGAAATCTTCGCGGGGTTGGAGGCGAGCGGCGTCTTCGACGTCGTCGATCTCGTCGACATTCGCTCGGCGCCGGCATCGGCGGTCGAATTCGCGCAGTACGATGCACTGCTCGTCATCGGCGACGGCTCGGGAGTCGACATGACGGCTTTCGGTGATGCGCTCGCCGATTACGTCGACTCAGGTGGCGGAGTCGTCACTACATTGCTGGCCACGAGCTCGATGAGCGGTCGCTTCGTCGCCGACGGGTATCAGCTGCTCGCGCTCGACTTCGCGTTCGCATCGGTCCCACCGCTCGATCTCGTGCCGCTCGTGCCCGACCACCCCACGCTCGCCGGGGTCACGACGGTTCGGGACTCGCTCGGTGTGAACGGTTCGTTCAGTGTCTCCCCCAACGCCTCCGTCGTGGCCGAGTGGAGCCTCGGCGCGCCGCTCGTTGCCGTCGGTGAGATCGGCATCGCGCGTCGCGTCGATCTCGGAATGATTCCTGGATCGACGCTGGCCACTGGCTCGCTCGATCCCGCCGGCGACCATCCCCGTCTCATCCAGAACGCCGTGGCCTGGGCGGCTCGATCGAGACCGAACCTGCTGGTGAACGGAGACTTCGAAATCTCGTTCTCGACGCCGTTTGCCGGGGTCGTTACACCGACGACGTATGGCGATTGGAAGGGAGACCTCGTCACAGTCGTCGGTCCAGAGAACGGCATCACGCCCTTCCAGGGCGATCAGATGCTTCGCTTCGACGGCACGCTGCAGTCGGGCGCGTCGAACACGATCTCGTCACAGCTCTATCAGAAGGTCCCGGTCGAAGGCCTCGCAGAGGGCGCCACGGCCATCGCCGAGCTCTGGGTGAATCGCGTCGCCGGCGACGCGAACAGCGATACGGGCTTCCGCGTGAGACTCCGCGCGCACGAGGGCGACCCGGCGGGCTGGAGCGGCACGTTCGTTGGCGACTACAACGCCGTCCCGCCGGACATCGGGCAGAGCGCCGTGTTCGAAACCGACTCGGATCCGACGACATGGGAGCGCATCGAGCTTCGTCTCGAGTTGCCCCAGGCGCTGGTCGGGCCGCCGTTCCTGGGTGACTCCTTCGTCTCGCTCGAGATTCAGGCGAACGAGAACGTCTCGAACGATCCGAGCCTGCCCGAGTTCGACGGCCACTATGCCGATGCGGCATCCTTGCGGATCGTCTCGCCCGAGGTGCGCGGCGCGGGATCGTTCTTCGACGAGCCGACCGTCGAGATCGTGTGGACCGCCTCGGATGGCATCGGAACGCCCGGCGGTCCGGCCATCGAGGCCGCCCCCGGCGACACGCTGACCGCCACCGTCTACCTCTCGACCACGATCGAGGGCGTCTCGGCCTACAATCTCTCGCTGCGCTTCGACACCGACCTCGGCGATGAGCTCGATCTACTTGCCGTCGCGCCGATCATCTCCGCATGGACCACGGCGGTCGGCGGCAACCCCGCCAGCACGAGCGAGAGCAGCACGTCGTCGGGCGGTGAGATCGCCGCTCTCTCCGCGTCCGCGGATCCGTTTCCTGGGCCGCGCCGCGGGACGTTTCCGATCGCGCGCGTGACCTTCCAGGCCACGGCCAACGTGACCTCGGACGGGCCCGATGTGCTGTCGAACCTGTCCTCCGGCACGTCTTCGGCGGCGCTGTCGAACGCGGGCTCTCCGCTGGAGGTCGTTTTCGGGAATGCTTCGGTCAATGCACCGATCGCGGCGGGCACGCCCGTGACCCAGACACACGAGGTGCTCGCCGTTCGTTCCCCAGACAACCCGGCCGATACGAACGGCTTCGGCTCGGTTCCGTACTCCTACTGGTTGGGGCGCACGGAGGTGAGCGTCGATCAGTACATCGACTTCCTGAACGCCGTGGATGCGAACGGAACCAATGCGCTCGGCCTGTACGATCCCGCCATGACCTCGGGAACATACGGACACGTGGTCTTCTCGACCGAGAAGGCCCCGGGTCTGCGGTACTTCCCGGATACGCCCACCAGCGGCAACCTCCCGATCAACTACGTCGATTGGCGCAGCGCCGCCCGCTACGTGAACTGGCTCGAGAACGGGCGCCCGACTGACGGGTCGGGGACCGAGAGCGGCACCTACGACATGTCGCAAGCGTCGCCTGTGCGAAACCCGAATGCCGACTGGGCTCTGCCCGGGTACGACGAGTGGTACAAGGCAGCCTTCTACGCCTTCGGCACCAGCTACTACAACTATCCCCGCAGCAACTCGGTGCCCTCGATCGCCTTCTGCGATTCGACGGGCAACGTGACGAATCCCGGCTCGAACGTCGCGAACTTCGGCGAGGGATGCTTCTGGAACCCTTCGGACTTCTTTCCGAACCTCGTATGGGTCGGCGCCAGCCAGAGCCTGTCGAGCCGGTTCGCCGACCTCGCCGGCAACGTCTACGAGTGGCTCGAGGCCCCGGGCCCAGCGGGCGGAGCGATCGAGCGCGTCGTCGTCGGCGGCAGCTTCGGCACCGATGCCACGCCCTTCACCAGCGAGTTCGCGCCGCGCACGAACGCAGCCGCCGGCGGCCATTTCGCCACGGTCGGCTTCCGGGTGATGCGCACACCGAATCGCGACACCGATGAAGACGGCGTCCCTGACGACGGCTTCTCAGACGGCAACATCGACCTGCTCCCCGCCGACAGCGACAGCTCGAGCGGCCCGTGGATGCGCGCGATCTGGCACGTCCAGAACACGCACTGCGCGCCCGGCCAGACGCTCGGCTGCGACGACAACTGTCCCTACGTCCCCAACCCGGACCAGACGGATTTCGACGGCGATGGTTTTGGTGACGTGTGTGACGTCTGTCCGCAGGTCCACGACGTCGGCCAGCTCGATACGGACGGCGATGGCGTCGGCGATTTCTGCGATCCGGATGCCGACGGAGACGGCATCCCGAACGCAAGCGACCCCGACGATGACGACGACGGGCTCCTGGACGTTCAGCCACCGCTGGAGACGTGTGACACCGGCGACTTCGAAGACTGCGTCGACAACTGTCGCGTCGTGCCGACGGGGATTCCACCGGGTCTATCCGTGCACGGCACACCGCAGATCGATTGTGACGGCGACGGCTTCGGCATGCACTGCGACTGCAACGACTGGTCGGACAGCGGCGAGGACAGTGATGGCGACGGGATCCCCGACGGCTGTGACGCGTGCCCCTTCTACCAGGATGCGCACAACGTCGACTCGGACGGCGACGGTGCAGGGAACGTGTGTGACAACTGCCCGGCGTTCGCACACCCCTCTCAGGCCGATCTCGACGGTGACGGAATCGGTGATCCGTGCGACAACTGCCCCGCGATCGCGAACGCTGCGCAGACGGATGGCGACTTCGACGGCGTGGGCGACGCATGCGATGGCGTCGTCGACTTCGACGGCGACGGCATCTCCGACCTATCCGACAACTGCCCGCTCGTCTCGAACGTCAACCAGGCCGATGGCGACGGCGACACGTATGGCGACGCCTGTGATCCGCTGCCCCAGGCCGCACCCATGGGCAGCATACCCACCGATCTAGAACTCGAGCTCGGTTGTGATTTCGACAGCTCGGTGGTCGACTTCAGCTTCGTGTTCTCGGGAACCGCCGAGCTCGGCAGGTGCGA
The DNA here is from genome assembly GCA_965250285.1 of Myxococcota bacterium. Lineage (GTDB taxonomy): Bacteria > Myxococcota_A > UBA9160 > UBA9160 > UBA4427 > CAYYSY01. The sequence continues at coordinate 860,578 of OZ252299.1, read as the reverse complement.
GTACAACGGTTCGCTGTCGGAGACCGGTTCGTTCGACGTGCTCGACATCACGTACATCGGCGATTCGCCCGTCGTCGCCGATTGCTGCACGTTCCGGCTTCGCGACGCCGGTGAGTCGTTCCCGGCGACCATGGTGATCTTCGAGTTCGGAGGCGCGACGCTCGCGCCCTACACCGACAGCGACTTTCCGGGCGATACGATCATTGATCACTGTGACAACTGTCCGGGCGTGGGCAACCCGTACCAGTTCGACTCGGACGGTGATGGTGTCGGCGACGCCTGCGACAACTGCGTCGACTTCTTCAACCCAGATCAGCAGGATTCGAACGGGGACGGCGTCGGCGACGGATGCACCGCTCAGGCCCCCGAACCTGGACCGCTGGGTCTCTGGCTCGGGGGGATCACGACGCTGGTCTGGCTCGCTCGACGCGGCCGTCGGCGCGCTGCGTGAGGGCTAGAACGCAACCGCCGTCACCCGGAGGTGAATCCCCTTGTCCTGGGCGAAGCCCAGGTCGCGGAACCGGTCGATCGCGTACCCCCAGAAGAGCCGGGCTTCGAACCAGGGGACGGGCTGGAAGACCGTTCCGATGCCGACGCTGGGAAGCGTTCGAGCCAGAGGATCTCCCTTGCGGTTCCAGCCGTGCCCGACATCGACGAAGGGCACGAGCTGCAGGATCGGCCTTCTGTCGACGCGGGTCCGCCACACCGGTACCCACAGCTCGGCTGAGCCCAGAACGCCCTGATCGCGCACCAGCGCGTTCTCTCGATAGCCCCGCACCGATGCGTGCCCGCCCAGGGCGTAGTCTTCCTGCGGCACCAGAGCGGCATTGGTGAGCTGCAGATCGAACCTTGCGGTGGCGATCACATCGAGGCCGAGAGGGACACGGATTCGGCGTGCCCACCGCGCCTGGGCCAGCCACGTCACGAACTCGACGTCGTTCTCGATGCCGCCTGCAAGAGGCTCCCGCGTCGTGGCATCGAGGACGTCGAGCCCGAAGCTCACGGTCGAACGCAGCGCAAGAACCTGGCGATCGCCACGGTGGGTCCAGGCCTGCTCCAGCCGCAGGACCGAGACGGACTCCCTGCCGGATCCCGGCAGTTCACCCAAGCCAAGTGGGTCGTTCTTCAGGCTCTGGCGAACACGCGCCGCGCGCCAGTCGAAGACGGCCCCGACCCAGAGATCCTGCGACGGCTTCAGGATCAGCGGATGCCGCAGTCCGACCCCGACGTCGCTGCTGTCGACTTCGACGTCGAACAATCGATCGAAGACCTTGACGACGCGACTCTTCGACTTGCGACCACGGAATGCGAGCCGCGTCTCGGCGACGGTCACGGGCACCTCGTAGCGCCCCTCGATGCTCCACAGCCCCGCACTCGCACGCCCGACGAGACCGAGACGATCGCCGAGCCCGAGGAGCGACCCATGCCCGGCCCGAAGCTCACCGGCCCATTCGCCGACGGTCACGGGCTCGTAGTTGTCGCCGCTGGCCTGCAGCAGCCACGGCTTCAGTTCGCGGACCTCGAGGCGCAAGACCGCGCGCCCTGCACGCGCCCCCGGCAGGAGCTCTGCGTCGAGTCGCTCGAGGCCGTACCGCTGCTGCAGCATGCGCAGGCCTTCTTCCAGCCCGTTCACGTTCAACGGAACGCCGGCCGCTCGTTCCAGACGTCGCGCGATCCAGCGTTCGCGATGGTGGCGGACACCGATCACCTCGACGCGTTCGAGCCTGCCTTCCACGATGTCGATTCGAACTCGCCCTTCGCGCACGTCCTGATCGGGCAGCGTGGCCCCGGACGTGACGTAGCCCGCCTCGACGTAGTGGCGCGTCACCGCCAGCCGCATGGCTTCGATATCACCCGCCACCACGTCGCGACCGATCCAGGGTGTAACGACCTTGTCGAGCTGGTCGTTGTCGAAAGCCGTGTTGCCCTCGAAGGTCACGGCGCGGAGCACGAACGCCACATCACCCGGTCGTCGAGGCGCGCGCGCGGGCGGCGGCGCCGGCAGTATGCCAGGCCCCGGTTCCTCCGGCGCCTCGAAGGCGGGCAGAGGCAGTACCTCGTCACCGGGCCGTTGAATCGTTTGCGCCTGGGTGAGGCTCGACGACGAGAGAAGCACCGTGGCGATCGCGACTATGAGCGGCGAGCGGCTCATCGACGTCTTCCTGTCAGAGCCAGCTGCTGATGAGGATGAAGGGCGCCCAGTACGCCGGATGCGAGAACTCTCCTTCTGCAATCATTTCGCGCTGAGCCGTGGCCAGTGCGGCGGCCCGAGGGGTACCGGGCTCACGAAGACCGGTATAGAAATCGATCACCAGCGTGGCCGCAGCGACGTCGCTCACCTGCCAGAGCGTCCCGACTGCACTGCGCGCGCCCGCCTTGACGGCGACTCCCGAGAGACCGAGGGCAGCCATATCGTCGCCGGCAGCGGTCTCACACGCCGAGAGCACGAGCAGTTCGAGCGGGGTCTCCCGGTACCTGAACAGTCCGACGTAGCCGGCCAACTCGTCCATGCTGATCCGCCCGTCGTGCGTCAGGATGAAGCTGCTCTCACCGTCGCTCGCGAACGCCGCATGCGACGCGACGTGGACGATGTTGAAGGGCTGGTTCTCGAGCTTCTCTTCGAGCGCACTCGCCCGAAACTCGGCATCGAGCAGCGTCTCGCCGGGGATCAACTCGGCGATCGAATCGATCTCGTACGCGACCTGAGGAAGCGCGTCGAAGTCCTGAACCGACTCGGTCACGCCGACGCGCAGCATTCGCAGAGACGCGTGATCGAGCGGTCGTGGATCGGTGAGCTCGAGCCCGGGCGCGAGTGCCGTCGCGAAGCGCTCCACGAGGAATCGCTCGCCGTCGTGCAGCGCAGCCATCGGCACGGTACGCAGCGTCGCGGGCAGAACGAAGACCAGTGTGTCGATGTCGAGTGCGTCGACATGAGACAAGATCGGAGCGATCAGCCAGGCGTGGAGTGCTTGCGCCGGGCGGAGATACTGGCGGGAGATCCGCCGCTCGAGCAGACGACGGAAGCGGCGGACTTCGGCCTCGACGGTCGGCCGCGCGATGGGCGAAGAGAAGCGCTCGATCCCCGCGCCGCTCGAGACGAGCAGCTCGATCCGGTCGTCGAGCAGGATCGGGTAGACGACCGCCGCGGTCGCCGAAGCGTCGACCGCCGAGATCCGAGCGGCGAGTGTGAGATCGACACACGCGTCGCGAAAGTAGTCGCGGAGCTCAGCGGCCTTGAGCCGCTCGAGCGTCTCTTGCGCGGCGAGGAGATCTGATTGCGGGCCGAGCTCGGCGTCCGCCGCGCCCAGCGCCCCGTCAGCGTTGCGGCCGTCGCGCGAGGCGGCGCGCTGCAGCAACAGGTCGACGTAGGCGTAGTAGATGCGCCCTTCGCGGTCGCGGAAGGCGGCGGAATCGCGTGGCCTGCGGGCCGGCACTTCCTGTCGGAGGACTTCGAGCTTCTCGATGGCCCGCGCGTAGGACGCGATCGCCGCATCGCGTCGGCCGAGCCGCGCCAGCAGGTCGCCATCCTGGGAAAGCCACCGCACCTGCGCAACGACGTCGCCGCTCTCCTCCGCAGCGGCCAGAGCGCGCTCTGTCAGGCCGAGGGCGTCTCGGGGTCTGCCATCCTCTGCGTAGAGCGCGCCGAGCTGTCCCAGGGCCCACGACATCGATCGCGCATCCCCGCGCCGGGCGGCGGCCGACTCCGCCTCGATCAACAACCCATGGGCGGTGACGAGGGCGGCGTTTGCATCCACACCGGGAAGCAGGCGTGCCTGTTCGAGCGTTCGGGCCAGATGAAGCCACAGCTCGACCCGCTCTCGATCGCCGACCCCGTCTACCATCGCGGCGCGCGCGAGCTCGACCTGTGAGATCACACCCGGTCCATCGGTCGCCTCGACCGCCAGTCGCGCTGCGTTGGCTCGCGCGCGCGCGACGGCGGTCGCATCCCCCGCTGCTTCCGCGGCTTCCGCGGCACGCCCCCAGCTCGCGCGCGCCGCGGCGACGTCGCCCGAGCGGGCCTCTGCTCGACCGAGATTCGTGGCCGCGGTCGCAACCAGCTGGGGCATGCCGGCGCGCCGGGCCGCGGCCTCGGCTAGCTCGAGCGATGTACGTGCGTCGCCGATCTCTCCCCGCGCGAGCTGAACCTGGCCGCGGGCAGCCAGGGTCAGAGCGCTCATCTGCGGTTCGTCCAGCGGTGCCGACAGGGTCTCGGCGCGGTCGAGCGCACGCCCCGCTGCATCCACGCGACCAAGGGCGAGGGCCGCCTCGGCGAGGCGCAGCCATGCGCGCGCGGCACCCGTGCGATCGCCGTCCGCCTCGAGGTCGGTGGCTCTCTGCTCGAGCGACGCGATCGCATCCCGGGCGGGGGCTTTCGACGGCGTGCTCGCGGCGGGCGCTTCTCGCCCGGCCGCCGGCGCGTCGAGCACGGGTTCACCGCCTTGCGAGGGGGCCGAGAGCGCCGCGAGGAACACGAGCCACAGGGACGCGATCGCGATACTACGACGCGATGCCGTGTCGACCTTCCGCGCATCGGTCGCCTGGGACGCCATGCTGTCAGAGTATCAGACGACCGATCCGCCGACGTCATGCGCGTCCTCGGCCCGCACCGCCCGAACCGTCGTCATGCCCGCCTCCGACGCCCCGCCCCCAGCACCCAGGCGCCCGCCCCGACCAGGAGGCCCGTGCCGGGCTCGGGCACCAGCGTGAACCGCACCTCATCGATGAGCACGTCGGTCTCGGCGAACGGACGCGCCTCCACACCGATCTGCAGCGCGACCTCCTGCCCGGCAAAGGCGGCGATGTCGGCCCACAGAGGCACGATCTGCCTCGAGAACGGCAAGCCGCTGGACCTCAACCCGCTTTCCTCGACACCCTCGCCCCAGTAGACCGGCAGGTCCTGGCCGTCGACCGTGATCCTCAAGTCGATCAGGTCACCGTTGTACCGGGACTCGACGGCGAGGAATTCAATCGCGCGGGCGTCAGCGGGGATCTCCCCGATCTGCTCCACCCAGATGCGGCCGCTCAAGAACGTACCGCCCTGGATCAACAGAGAGAAATCGCCTGCGATCGGCAGGTACGATCCGTAGGGGCCCTCCCCATCGTGGACGGAGACGCAGCGCGACCCCAGGCAGCTCACGTCGTAGCTCGGCCCAAGCGGCGCACCGACGTCGTACAAGTCTGTTTCATTGGATACCCCGCCCACCGTCCATCCGGGCAGCAACGCATCGGCGGCGTACCCCTCGGCGAGATAGCGCTCGGGGTCGGCCTGCTCGAAGTCGAGGTTCTGGAAGGGCGCGGCGGTGGCAGCGGGCGCAGCGCCGATGAGGAGGCAACCCACGGCAAGACGAAGAAACGACATTCGCTCGCTCCAGACGTGTGTCCGAACTCCCACGCCATCCGAGCATACGCGATCGCATGTTGGCAGGTAAACGAAAAGTTCCCTTGCCCATGCTTCGTGTTTCTTCTCTTGATTGTCTCACTCGCGAGGATCAACCGTTCGGCGAGGCAGAGAACGATAATGTGCTTTCTGCCGCAAGCTCGGACGGGCCCACGGCGCGGTCAGGGTTCAACTGCCGCAGTTCCCGATCTGCCGAAAGCGACCCGCGCGAATCGCCAGCCTCACTCCTCGCGCATCCTGCCCCGTGCCCGCACTGCCGGCGAACACTCGAGTGGACCTGACCTACCTCGCTCGGCCTCGCATGAGACTATCTGGCCTCATCCGGCGTCGTCTCGACCTTCTTGGTCAAATTCGACGCGGCGTCGTACTCGTACGTCAGCGAGCGGATCAAATTGCCGCTCAGATCGTCACGCTGCGCCGAGATGACACGCAAGAGGCCGTCGTAGCCATACGTCTCCTGGTAGTTGCTGGCGGCGCTCGTATCGACCTGCGACAAGTGGGTTTCACGCGTCAGGTTGTCGTACTGGTCGTAAGCGTATGTCGTCGCCAGGATGATCTTCGCATCTGCGCCCTTCGTCACGACCGCTGCCGGGCGCCGATGGGCGTCGTAGGTGTGGGTCGTGGTGTAGACGAGAACGCCGCCGTCGTCCGACGCTCCTCCGGTGTAGTACGACTCGGTGAGAGTCATGCCCGCGAACGCACCGGTCACGCTCGCGGCGCCATTCGTGCAGGTACCGTCGGTGGCCACATCGCCCCCCTTGCACATACCACCGGTGCTCGCGGGCGTGTAGTAGTCGTACTCCAGACACTTCGTGACGTAGTTGCCGCTGCCATCCGGAACCCCTCGACAGCTGCGCTTTAACTTGCCCCGCCGGTAGGGCTCCGAATCGTCGTAGTACTGGTGGTAGATCAGCATCGTGCTCGCCGCCGGACTGAAGCTCGTCGTGATGGGCGAAGCCGGGCATCCCTGGCCTGCGTTCGTTGCCATCGCGTCGGCAAAACAGACGGGCCGCTGGTACTGGTCGAAAGCCCACTCGAGCTTGGCTCCATCGGAGTAGGTCATGCTCTCCATCGCGCCGAAGCGGTTGTACGCGTAACTCTCGTAGACGCCCTCGGTGTCCTTGCTGGTGTCTGCGCTGCAGTCGTCCGGATTCGTGAATCGAGCGAGCTTCAAGACCTTTCCAGTGATCGGGTCGCGGGTGTAGTTCTCGCCCTGGGACCCGCTCTCGTCACCTGGGTAACAGTGACGGACCAACCGCTCCATGTCGTCGTAGTAGTTATAGAAAGTCACGCCGGCGTAGCTCGTGTAGGTCTGAAGTTGACCCGCTGGTGTATGGGCGAATGACTTCTGCAGGGTGACGTCATTCGTACTCATGCGGTTCAGTTCACTCGATGGATCCGCCAACGCGTTGTACTCGAACAGATCCGAGACGACGTCGGTCGTGCCCGAGCCCGCGGTGACCGACAGCTGCTGCTTGCGCTTGTCTCCAATCAGGTTGCGTTGCCAGCTCGACTCGGCGGTCACGGCTTCGCCGGTCTGGTTCGAAGTGCTCGTGAAGTTGTAGCCGTACTGCAGCAAGTCGGCCGAGAACGCCGAAACGGTCGCGCTGCCGTCGGTGATCGTGCTCTGACCTCGAACCGATTGGATCGACGCCAGCTCGTCGCTCTGATCGCCGGCGCTCGCCATGACCGAGTGCGGCACCCCGCTGCCGTCGTGCAGCGTGTAGCTGTAGTAGCCATCGCCGCTGCAGGTGGGGCTATCGGTGCTGGCTGCCACCGTCGGACAGCTCCCGCTGCCCGCTGCCGTGGTGTCCTCGGTCAACTCGCAACTGACCAAGAGTGTCAGCTTGCGGCTGTCATTGAGCGTGAACGACTCTTTGTCGGCGCCGTTGATGATGGTCTTGGTCTGCTGCTGAACGTCGTCATGGACGAACTCGTGGGCGTCTCCGCGCGGCCCACACACCCGACTCGGGCGCAGCTTCGGTCCGTACTCTTCGACGGTGGTGGTGTAGACGAGCGGATCCTCCACACCGACCTGGCTGCTATGCGACGTCGACAGGCCGAGGCTGTCGTAGAGCGACGTCTTTCGCGTCTGGGTTTCGGTGAAACCGGCACCGCTGCCGGCCGCGCCGGTGTTGTCGAGGCTCGCGACGACGCGGCCGAGGCCATCCTTGACCGCGACAGAGACCACGCCGTCCACGTAGCTTGTGTTGTCATCACCGGCGTTCAGCGTATGCACGACACAGTTGCGCTGATCAGTCGGATCGTACGGACAGTCGCTCTTGGCCGTCGAGGTATTCGGGCACGTCTGCGATCGGCCATCCTGCGCCGTCGGACAGGCGTAGTAGTAGTCCGCCGTGACACTGGTGCCGTTGGGGTGGGTCGTGCTCTCGACGAGTCCGTCGGCAAAGTGGGTGAAGTAGCTGGTGGCGGCACTTTCCCCGTCGCTCGGATCATAGGGCTGGGTCGACGAGAGATGAAAACCGTTCAACGTGCAGATGCGATGGGTCTGCGCCACGTTGCCGCTTGCCTTCGCGTTCGTGCTCGAGGGGTCGACGAACGCCGTTGCGGTGATCTCGAGAACGTTCTTGTCCGTACCACCGCAGCTTTCCTCGCCGGCGGCCACCTGGGTCAGGGTGTAGCTGGTCGCCTGTTTCGTCGCGCTCACTCCGTCCGGAGCGGTATAGCCAGCGGCCCAGCCGCTCGTGCTCCCCAGGCTCCGGCCGTTGCTGTCGTAGCTCAGGGTCGAGGTCTTGGGCGGCGCCACCGACGCTACCCACGGCGTCGAATCCGAGCACGCCGAGATGATCCCGGGCGTGGGAACCGTGGTGGACGTATCCATCAACCCGACCGTGCTTGTCTTGATGTTCGTCCCGACGGTCTCTGCGCCCTTATTCTCGGTGAGCGCATTGCACAGGAGTTTCACCATGGTCGGCCCCTCGGTGTCGGCGAGTGCACCATGGACGCCCTCCGGGCTCTCGTCGGGATCCAGGTAGATGAACGACTGCTGACCTGTCGGCAAGCCGTAGGTCCCACTCCCGGGGCCGAGATCGAGATACTTGTCGCCGTTCAGCGACGTCGGGACGTCGTAGGCCATGTACTGGTCGTTGACCAGGTTCATCCCGCTGGTGCTGAGATTCGCCGTTCGGCTGCCGCAGCTGCCGACGCCGCTGCTGGCCGTGCTGTGATACGTGCGCTTGTTCAGCGTGTGGCCAAACCCGTCGTACGACATCGTGATCAATGAATGTCGCCCAGAACTCGGATCCGCTTTCGGGCCGACGTTGTACTGACAGCTTCCCATCGCGATCGGCGACTGGTAGTTGGCCGGCAAGAGCTGGTAGCTGATTTCAGGGCTGGTCATTGGGCAGCCGCTATCGGCGACGCCCGAGGGCAGCAGCGGATAGCAGTAGCTCACCACCTTCGAAGTGCTGAGCCCCATGCTTCCGTCTGATTGCTGTGCACGAACGCTGATCGTGCGCTCTCGCTTCACGTGGACGAAGTTGTAGTCGGTTTGCTCCTGGTTGTAGACGGCTCCGCCCGAACTCAGCGTGCTGACGATCGTGCTGTACACGAAGCCCGTGTTGTTCGAGGCCATGAGCGCATCTGCATTCGGATCAGCCGGGGCATACGGCGAATAGAGCGGAAAACCCGTGTAGTTGTTGACGCTTTCGCTCGTCTTGTACGCGTAGCTCGTGGTCTCGTAGTCCTTCTGCGCCGAACCATCCGGACAGGCCGTGCCGCTCGCGTTATTCGGGCACTGGTACAGGGTGCTGACGACAGGCCATGTCGTGGTGTTGCCGTCTTGCGCGCACGAAGCGCCCGAAGCGGGCTCGGTGCAGACGTCGAGGCAAGACCACTCGATGCTGGACATACCGCCGGTGGGGCTGGTCATGCTGGTGGCGAGGTACCCGCCCTGCGCGCAGGTGCTCTCGGTCCAGCCGATATGGGTGATCTTGCCCTGCGTATCGATCAGGTAGGTAATCTGGTTTTCGCCACCGGGGATCCAGCCCACCTTGCGCCCATCGGGCAAGACGACGTCGACCTGCCCGGCAAAGCACCCCTGGCCGCTGCAAGCGCCGATGGTGGTCTCGTTGCCCCAGGTGTCGGTGATGCCCGTCAGAGTCAGGCCATCGTCCGTCGGCGAGCCATTCATGTTGCTGTAGAGATAGTCGATGCTGTTGCCGAACCGATCTTCTTTGCGCAGCAACAAACCGCCCGAGCTGAAGTACTGACGCTTGCCGTCTATGGTGTCGAAAACGTACACCGCCGTGGCGCCATTGATCTTGACCTGATCCGAATCAGCCAAGGTGAGAAAATTGGCATCGGTGCGGTTGTACTGCTTCAGCCCGGTATACGTCGCGACGGGCTCGGTCGAACCGGTGGGCAAGAAGTTCGTCTGCCAGCTCGAATCGATCACGTAGCTTTGCTGGCCATCGACGCTGAGCTCGAGGTTCTGGCCATCGTTGTAGATGTAGGAGAGCCCCAGAGACCAGCCGTAGGGCAGACTGAAGTAGCTGGTCTGCTGCTCGACATCGTTCTGTGCGTCGTCACTGCGATACGTGAGCGCCAGTGTCGCGTCCATCCCCGAAACGATGCCCGGAAGTCGGAACAGGGTCGACGAGATCGACAGCGCACCCGTGCGCGGGTTGACCGAGACCTGTGCGCCGCCGCCGAAATTGCTGGCGTTCGAGCCGGAAGATGAGCCCGCCCCCGAGCCGGCGGTCGCGGCGCCACCCTTGGCTTCCGTTGCACTGCCGGGCGAGGATTTGGCCGACGCAGCCCGTCTGCTTTCGTGATCGCGTGCGGCCGTCGAGTCGACCGCCAATCCGAAGAGGATGAGCGCTGTCGCCACCAGTCTGCCCGGCTTGGCCCGACACATGAGCCTTCGTCCCATCGAAGGCGCCAACGCGCCGACGGATCCACTCGGAGACTCGAGGTTCGTACGGGGGGGCGACTTGCTCATTCGGCTTCCTCGACTTGTTCTCTATCTGATCGTGACTCTTGGTCTGGTCGCATATGCGCGGACCGGGGTATCGCGCAGGAGTACAGCTCGACCGCCGTCATTCTTCCGATGAGTGTCTGGCCCGGCGCGCAGCGCAGGGTGGACTCGCATGAGGCGCTCATCGCCTACTGAAGACTCAGCAATCGAAGCACGGCCGCGGCATGGTGATGGCAGTTGTTCCTCAGCATGCTGTACTGGGCCGCGCGGGGGTTGAGTTCGCGTGCTTCTGGTATGTCGAGCAACGCCTCGTTCGGGTAGCTCATCGGGTTCGACGCGAACCTGTTGAGTTGGCTTCGGTCGATCTCACCCACGAACTGGTATCGCCCCCGACGTCCGGCAAAGGCCTCTTGGATCGTATCCAGGTCGCTCGCGCCGTCGCCGGTCGCGTAGTCGACGTAGCGCCGCTTGATGCCGCCCAGCGCGTCGCCGCGGCTCGAGCCGGTGCCGGTGCCACTCGAACCCGTGCTCCCCTGATCGGTCACGATCTCGTTGGAGCGAAACTCTTCGCTGCTGACCGCGATCAGGCGCTCATGGTAGTTCCCGAGGTTCATCCACTCGGCCAGCGGACTGGTGTTGATGCCGCGCCAGGGCGCGTAGCCCTGGGTGCGCTCGCGAAAGACGAGCATCTTGCTGCTGTCGGTCATTTCCTCGACGCGCGCGACGACATCATCGCCCGTCAACGCGAACGGGTGGTAGCCGACGCCGAGAACCCCGTGACTCAGCCCCAGCATGCCGGCCGACAGTTCCAACGTACTCCCGAAGCTGGTCCAGTCGAAGTGCCCCTTGCCCCGCTCGGCCCCCGCGGCGACCGCCTGACCAATGGCCAGCCCGCTGTCGATCCCGACGCGCGCACCGAAGCGGGTCCCCACCCCCAGGTTGCGCCACGTGGCAGACAGGCCGAAGCCTTCGGCCCCCACCGATGCGATCTCGACAGCGACGCCTGCCGCGAGGAATACGTCGAACCCGCCCTTGTCGTGCTTGACCTGATTCCAGAAGCCCTCTGGATTGGCCGCGATCGCCAGGGGACCCATCAAGGGAGCGAGGAACAGCCGATCCAGATGCCCCTGCACCCCCTTGTCGAGATCATTGTAGAGGCTGTGGATGAAGTTCATGCCCCCCGGATCGACACGCATCACCGGGTTGCCACCCCCGTACGCGTACGGGTTCAGGTGCGGCATCGGATCTCTAGAGATGAACTGCGCCAGGTTCGGGTCGTACCAGCGGGCTCGCAGGTAGACGCCGCCCCATACCGGATCGCGGTATTCCCCCGCGTACTGGAACGGGTTGTCCGCAAGGTCGTATTCCGTCGCCGGCGTCTCTTCGGCCTGGGCGCCGAACGGATCGTAGGTGCGACTCGACAGCGTCCCGTCGGCCGGCGAATACACCCCTTCGGTGTCCTTGCGAGGATCGATCAGCACCTGCTCGGTGCCATCTGACAGGTAGCGCCCTGCCCCAAGCCGCGCGGAGCGACGCGTTTCGCCGTCGCCGCTTTCGACCACATTGAGCATCACCGGATGCTGGCCGCTGCCCTGGTAGAACGTCCGCGATTGATCGCCCAGCTCGGACGTCGCGAGCAGACTGTTCGCGTGGTAGCCGTAGCTCTGTGCCGTCGCACCAGCGCCCTGCGACGTCAGACGATCGCGCACGTCGAACTCGAACGTCGACGCGGCCCCCGGCTGTGGGCCCATCCCGACCAGCCGGCCATTGCCTTGTTTGAGCGTTCCGGTCGAGGGATTGCTCGCGTCCGGCGTGAAGTTGTCCCACGTGAGGTACGTCGTCTCGGGCGTTCCGCCCTCTTGCGTCACCGTCATCGACGTCAACGCACCGTCGCCGTTGTACGTGTACTCCGTCGTCGTCGTACCGGACCAGGCGGGAGGGGCCATGGCTGCGGTTGCGAGCAGTGCCAACAACAATCGGGCGTGCGATCGAAAGTTCATTCGACGTTCAACAGCTTGAGTACGGCCTGTGCATGGTTGTGGCAGTTGTTCCGAAGACGGTTGTACCGCCACGAATCCTGCACCGGAAGATTGTTGTTGTTGACGTCGATCCCTCCACCGCCGAGCAAGAGCTCGCGCGGGTTCAGATCGGTGAACCCGCTCGCGAGAAAATCCTGCCTCGACATCTTGCCGACGTACTGGTATCGCATCCTGCTCCTCCGCTGCAGATAGTCGTCCGGCCATCCGTCCTTGTGCATGACGTTCTTCTCGGCCAGGATCGTCCCGTCGTCCATCGGATACGTATCGAGCTCATTGTGCTCGGAGAAGTCGCTCGCGATCGCAACGATTCTCTCATGGTAGTTGCCGAGCTCAAGTGCCTCGGCTAGCGGACTCGTCCCTTTGAGCTTCCAGGGCGCGTACGGCTCACGAGTGCGGAAGATCAAGACGGAGTCGTCGGTCGTTTCGCCGAACATCCCGCCCCGCATACCCTTGAGCATCTGGGCCACGTCCTCCCCCTTCATCGCGTACGGGTGGTAGCCCATGCCGAAGACACCCCTGCTCAAGGCTTCCCAACCGCCCGACATCTCATTGGCGTTCACGAACGCCGACCAGTCGAATTGGCCGTGACCACGGTCGTAGCCGACCGCGACGCTCTGACCCACGTTCAACCCATTGTCGATGAGAAGCCGCGTGCCGAAGCGCGTCCTGGGACCGAGCGTGCGCACGGTCTCCGACAACCCAAAGCCTTCGAGTCCAATCGATGCGGCTTCGACGACCACGGCGGCACCGAGAAAGATGTCGATCCCGGCCTTGTTGTGTTTGATCTGTTGCCAGAAACCGCCGGGATCGGCGCCAATGGCCAGGATCGCCATGGCCGGCGAGAGAAAGATTCGCGCGAAGTGGCCCCCCACGCCTTGGTTCATCCACTCGTCGGCCTTCGCGAGGTCATGGATGAAGCTCATGCCCCCCGGATCGACGCGCATCACCGGGTTGCCACCCCCGTACGCGTACGGGTTCAGGTGCGGCATCGGATCTCTAGAGATGAACTGCGCCAGGTTCGGGTCGTACCAGCGGGCTCGCAGGTAGACGCCGCCCCATACCGGATCGCGGTACTCCCCCGCGTACTGGAACGGGTTGTCCGCAAGGTCGTATTCCGTCGCCGGCGTCTCTTCGGCCTGGGCGCCGAACGGATCGTAGGTGCGACTCGACAGCGTCCCGTCGGCCGGCGAGTACACCCCTTCGGTGTCCTTGCGAGGATCGATCAGCACCTGCTCGGTGCCATCTGACAGGTAGCGCCCTGCCCCAAGCCGCGCGGAGCGACGCGTTTCGCCGTCGCCGCTTTCGACCACATTGAGCATCACCGGATGCTGGCCGCTGCCCTGGTAGAACGTCCGCGATTGATCGCCCAGCTCGGACGTCGCGAGCAGACTGTTCGCGTGGTAGCCGTAGCTCTGTGCCGTCGCACCAGCGCCCTGCGACGTCAGACGATCGCGCACGTCGAACTCGAACGTCGACGCGGCCCCCGGCTGTGGGCCCATCCCGACCAGTCGGCCATTGCCTTGTTTGAGCGTTCCGGTCGAGGGATTGCTCGCGTCCGGCGTGAAGTTGTCCCACGTGAGGTACGTCGTCTCGGGCGTTCCGCCCTCTTGCGTCACCGTCATCGACGTCAACGCACCGTCGCCGTTGTACGTGTACTCCGTCGTCGTCGTACCGGACCAGGCGGGAGTGACCACGCAGCACAAACCCCAGAGTGCCAGCGCCATGCCCGACCCGCGAAGTCGAAATCCACGCTGCATCGCGACTCTCCTCGTTCGGCTCAGTCGCAGCTGGTCTGGGTCGACCAGAGCACCTTGCTGTCCGGATCGAGGACGGCAACTTCGCAGGCCCCATTGAATGCGAGACGCCGGCCGCCATTGCCACCATGCCCTTCGTCGCCCGTACCGCTGGCCCACCTTGGGCTGCCGCCGCTGTAGATCACGAGATTGCCGTCCGATTGGAAGCACAGGGTGTCTCCGCTCTTGCCCGCGCCCGTGCTCCACTTGGGCAGCCCGTTCTCATCGAGCAAGACGAGATTGGCGTCGCTCTGCCAGAACAGCGACCAACCAGAACCGCTCTTCAGAACGTACCCCTGGTCGTTCGGTGCGCTCAGACAAGCGGTCGGTGTTTCGTCGGTCGAGGACGTAAGAGCACCCGGCAGGGCGATTCCCTCGCCCGCATAGGCGAGCACCACGGCCGAGTGGTAGTCGGCGGGTGCGGTACAGCTTGTCGTCGAGGGGAAGTTGGGATCGTGGGCGGTGTTCGCGGCGGCAAAGCTGCCGCCTCCGCCTCCGCCCGAACCTGCACCCCCTGAGCCGCTACACGAAGAACCGCTGCCCCCGCCGCCGTAGCCGCCGGCACCGCTGCCCCCATAGTTGTACTCGGCCCCGCCGTCTCCCGTGCCCATCGGCGTCCCGACTGGAACCAGACTGCCGCTGATCAACCAACCGTTGTACGCGCCGAAGCCACCGATCCCGGCGCTGCCTGAGGGGCCGCCACTGTTGCCGCCGCCCGCATTGCCGGCGCCATTGCTGTTGCCCCCATCGCCGCCGTTGCACTTCGATTCGGAGCTGCACCCCCCGTCTCCCGGGGGATGGCATGCACGCGCCCCGTCACTGCCCTGCACGCTCACGTGGCTGCTGGGCATCGTCGATGCATTCGCGCAGGCAACACCCCCGCGGCCGCCCGCGCCCCCGTAGAACGGCGACCCGAAGTCTTTCGCTCCGGAACCGCCGCCCCCGCCGCCGCCGGCGATGACGTACGCCACATCCCCGGGCGTCGAGGTCGCGCGTTGCTGGGGACTCATCGCAGTCAGCGGCTTCTTGCTGAGGATCGAAGAGCTGCCGCCGATCATGCTGTTGCCGTCCGTGGAACCGAGATACGCATAGAGCCCGTCAACCGACTTGAGATCCGACCCCGCAACCATCGTGATGGCGAACCCGGGAGAGCCACCTGCGCCTCCGTCTTCACTGCCTTTTTTCGTCCCCGCGCTCCCCGCAGCGCCCCAGGCCATGACCCAGACCGGCTGGCTGTCGCTAAGGACCTCTTCGGCCCAGCTCCCGACATCCAACACGAGAGAGCTCCGGGTTTGGGTGCCGAGAGCACAGGTGGTGTAGCCCGCGAGCGCGCCGGTGCCCGCGATGTAGAACATCGGCCATGGGCACAGGCCCTGAGGATTCTCACTGGCGTCGCAGGTCAACGCACCTGTGCCGCCAGCACCGATCTCGAGACTCCAATTGGCGCCCGATCCAGTCAGCGCAACGGCCGGAGCCGGATCTACGCATTCGTACAGCGTCGCCGAACCCGCAACAGGAAGCACCGTCGAACGCTCGGCCATGAGTCGCAGCTCGAAGAGCGGCAGCCCTGTGATCGCGCTGTAGGCCGTCGTCAACTCATCGCTGAACAGCGTGCTGTACTCGACCGAGCCGCCCGCGGGCACATAGAGACCCGACCCAGCGAGCTCAGGGTCGGCGACGCTGGTGCCAATCTGCTGCGGCGGATCGTAGGCGCAGTTGGTGAGCTGGCCATTCTGCTCCTGCGTGCAGTTGTTGGCGTTCTCCTGGTAGAGGCTGGCGCAGCACTCCTTGGCGAACACGATCGGCTCATCGAGTTTGTTGGTCACCGTGTAGTTGAAGACCGGCAGCGAGCTGATCTTGTCCCCCGGCGGCAGCTTCAGCCGTCCGGAGAGACTTTCATCTTCGTACAGATGGCCATAGCCACAGTTGTCGAACCAGACGAGGGTGTTCGTGCCGGCCTCGGCCAGACCGTTCAGCGTGTACTGGTCGAATACCTTGAACGTGCCGTTTGCCGAACCCAGCAGTGGTGAACTCGTACTATTGCCGTTCAGGCTGCCCCCCAGGCCGTTCTCATCGACGTAGCCGGGGACGTAGGCGGTATAACTGCTCGTCAGCTGGCAGAACGGTGCCTCGGCCCCATCGCAGTTGCCGAAGCCTGTGGGCTCCAAGTAGTAGAGCGCAGACGGAAACACCTTCGTCCAGGGGTCCTGACTCGAGGCGGTCTTCCGGTCGATTACGTAGTTCGGCAGATTGACGGCGTTGACATCGTTCACCGCGAGGGGGTTCACCGGTGCCGTACAGAGATTGCTCGTGTCGGTGGGCACTAGGCTGACGGTCCGCACGTAGCGCGTGCCAGCGGCGTACTGCGACTGCGACTGCACCGTGGCACCCGTGCCGTCGAGCACGGTCATCTCCAGAACCGCATTGCTTGCGCCCAGGGCGGGCGCGGGCACGGGGGTGTTCGATGAACTCGGCGCTTTGGCCTGAGCGGGCGCAGGCGCCTGGGTCGCTGCGGGCGCTGGCGCTTGGGCCTGCGACTGGCCGGGGTCAGTGCAGTTCGCGGCGCCGCTGCCGTCGCCGGCCGCCGGATCCGGGCAATCGCTCGCGGCCTGGGAGGGCGGCGGCGTCGGCACGCCGCAGGTCGAGCTCTTGCTGTTGTCGTCGCCCGAGAGCGCCCCGGGGCAGTCGGCTGAAGCGTCGTACAACCAACCGACCGAGATCGGAACGCTCTGACCGCTTCCCGCGTTGCTCGTATTGGTGCTGTACACCCAGAAGTAGCGGTTCGGCGTCACGCTCGGGTCGTTTGGAGTCACCGGCTGCGCGATCTGCCCATACTTGGTGTTGAAGGTCGTGCCCGCCGACGTCGTCGGATGCGCCGCCTCCTCAACGCTCAACGCCGCAAAGCTCGGCGACGCCGTCGAATCGGCCAGGACGTCGTTCGTATAGACGTTGCTGTTCGCGTCCAGGAAGACCAGATGGTCGTAGAGCCATTCGATCTGCGCCTCGGTCAGCGTGGCAGTGGCACTGGGCTTCAACAGCACCCGGGCCCCGTACACACCGTTATTGCGAACGGTCACCGAGTTGCTCAAGTATTCGAGCGCCAGCGAAGACGGCAGGGTCGAAGCGGCGACCGTCGGGCTCGGCAACGCAGAGTAATCGTCCGACCAGAGGACCTTGTTGCACTCGGCGCCTCCGGTCGCATCGCTCAAGTAGTTGCTGACGCACGCCTCCACGGTGAGCGCCGTAGCCGTCGAGGGCGCCTTCACGATGAAAGAGAAGGGCCTGAGCGTGGGCGCACCGGCGGCATTCATGCCGATACCGTTGAACGGCACGATCGACGAGTACGTGCTCCCGCCGTCGGTCGAGGTGCGGTAGAAGAAGCCGTTGGTGCCGTCACCAAAGGCGGTGCCGGTCACCTGCTCGGGCAGCGTCACGCGATACAGAATCGTGTTCGCGGGGTCGTTGTAGTCGTGGGCGATGGCAAGAACGGTGCTGTGACTACCCTTGCAGGTATCGCCATCGCACGTGGCTGTCGTGGTGCTCCCGGCGCTGCCCAAGGCGGCGACGCAGAGCAGGGCGAGGCCCACGGTTAGGAGAAACTGCAGACGACTCATGAATGGAGACCTCTGGCGGTGCAAGGACTGGGCTCGGGCGACCCAAAGTGGGCGCCGCTAAGCGACATGTAGCAAGCAAAGGCAGGGTCCCAAAGCCAATCGGGGTCGAGGCAGATGCGAAGTGGAGTTCAGTCATGCGGTTTCCAAAGTGGATCGCGTCTTGATCGACGCGAAAATGCAACGCAATCGCGTCTCGCAGCTTCGAGCGCGCCCACGGCGCCTGAAGACGCCCAGAGGTGGGCGATTGATTCTCGAGTCGGGTGTGCCAGTCGACAGCGAGACGATCTGTACAGATCGGGACGAAAGCAACAACAACGGCCTACGAGCCGGATGCGATCGCCCATCGGGGACAATCCTTGAGACGAGCGCGCCGCGGCACTCGCCCCTTCGCACGGGCGACGGATCGGAGGGGCGGACGCGAACGGGGTCATAGGCACAGACATCGGCCAACCGCTGCGATTCAAGCTGAACTTGACCTTCGCGCGAGTCTCGCGGCCGACTTCGCCCGTCGCACCAGCCCGATCTAGACATCGGACACGAAATGAACGGGAAGGCCGACGATCGGGGATCGGGGACCGGACAAGGAGAGTCAAATCGAGGCGCGGCGATGGTCTCGACCTCCGCGTCAGAAGCGAAGTCTGCGCTTGCCCCCGGCCGATGCCGCGCCCCGAACTCGCCGGCGGCGCAACAACGTCAGCAACAGACCCCCGGCCATCCACGATGAGCCGAAGCCGGGCTCGGGCGCCGGCATGACGTCGACGCCCGCCATGGTGCTGATGAAGAGACCCCGCGAGATCAGATCCTGTTCCACGCTCGTGGGTGTGCCCGCAGCCCCCTGCGGCGGCTCGATGAGTCGGTGCCGGACGATGTTGTGAGGAGAGGCACGCCCGACGGTGATGATGTTCAACTGATTGTCCACGGCCGAATCGGTTTGATTGGTCATGAAGCCGCCCGTATCGATCACCGTGACCGAGAAGTCGTCGCGGCTCGCCTGATGCAGATTCGTTCCATCGGGAACGAAGAGCGCACCCGAGAACGGCCCGGACGGCATGAAGGAGACGTCGCCCGGCGCGAGCAGCGGAGACCCCGAGGCCACCTGCACGACGCCGTCCGTGCCGCTCGGGTCGTATCGCAACAGTTTGTCGACGTTGACCCCGATCCCCGAGATGCTCGTCGCGATCCAGAGCTCGCCGGCGTCGTCGATCGTGAATCCACGCGCGCCGCCGAGCAGGGGATCGGTGATCTCCAGGCTAAAGGCCAGCGTCACGGGATCGACGCGGTAGAGGCGGCCCTGAAAGTCGGGGTCGAGGCGATTGCCGTCCTGTTCGTCGACCACCCAAGCCGTGCCGTCGGGGCCGATCTCGACGTCCTGCAGGAGGCTGTCGCTCGAGTTGAGCCCGACGCTGCTCGCCGTCCCCAACACCCGCTGTTGCCCAGTGCCGAGGTCGACGAGAAGGAGCTGGTCGGCGTCGCTATCCGTGACGAACGCGGTTCGTTCGTCGCGGATCGCGATGCCGGTCAGGCGATCGAAGAATCCTTCGCTGCTGACGACCGTCTGTGATCCGTTGTCGGGATCGACGCGAACGACGCGCCGCAGATTGAGGGGTGTCACGAGAATGTCGTCGGGGCTCGGCAGCAGGCGCATCATGGCGACCCCCGTCACGTTGCCGAGTGTCCCATCGACTTCGCGCAGGCTACCTCCGCCATTGCGAGAGACCGCCACGAGAGCGCCCGAAGCGCCGTTGCCAGCTGGATCAGCCAGGATGTAGTTGCTCGACACATCGATGTCGATCGCCGCAGGCTGCGTGGGGACGCCGCCATCGGTGATCGGTGTCTGGTTCGCAAGCGCGTCGATCGGCGAGTAGGCGTCGGGATCGACGCGCACGAGACCCGAGGCGTCGAGCACCACGAGGAGGCCTTCGGGGTCGAGCACGAGACCCGTCGGCCCGGTCAGGTTGCCGTCGGCCGCCACCACTTCGGGCGGCCCTGCCCCGCCCGGGAATCGCACGATCTGAATGGGCGACGTGCCGGCCGCGTAGATGGTGCCGTCCATGCGCACGGTCACGGCCGAAGCCCCGTTGAGGCTCCCGAGGCTCGTCTGCACGCCGCTGTCCCGAGCGACGTGGAGAACCGCTGCAGCGCCGGGATCAGCGATCACGACGTCGCCGTCGGGCTCCAGCTCCAAGTCCACCGGATCGACCAGGAATCCGCCGTCCGTCAGGGTCGAGATCCCCCCCGCCTGATCGAGCTCGAAGATCACGCCCGAACCGGCCGGTCCCGCGTCGCTGTCGGCGACGAGAATGGTCCCGTCGACCGGATCGACGGCGACTCCGGTGGGCTCCACCAGAGGCGCGCCCGAGAAGATGGTCTCCAGCACGTTGGCGTCCTGGTTCCAGCGGCTGACGGTCGCCGTCGTCGGGTTCGTGAGCACGACATCCGGGCGAAGGACCCAACCGGTTTGGGTAGGCACCACATCGACGCCACGTGGATCCGAGAGGAGATCGCCGCTCGTCACGATCTCGTCGATGCCGGTGCCGGGCGTGTAGCGAATGACCGCACCCGCGCCGCCGACGGCACCCGGGTCGGTCAGAACGACGCTTTCGGCGTTCTCGCGGATCACACCGAAGGGCGTCACGATGTTGCTGGCCGCGACGATCGTCTGGTTGGCGTCGGGGAACATCGGGTTGTAGCCGAGCAGGTTGATCTCGATCAGGAACCCGCCCGAGTTCTCGGCGGCGTAGTGAAGACCCGCGATGGGACCACCGATGTCGGTCGGTGAAGAGAAGCTCCCCCCCGCGCCGACGGTCACCGGGCTCGCAGGGTCATTCAGGTTGATCTGCTCGATGGCGATGCCCGACGTCTTCGAAACGTAGTAGTTCGAGCTGCCGGCGAAGAGGAGACCCGAAGCCGCCGGCGGTGACGCCACGATCGACTGATCGCCGCTGACGAGATTGACGCGGATCAACCGCCCCGGGATGCCCTCGGCCACGATCAGCGACTGCTGAGTCGACTCGACGACCAACGATCCGGGCTGGACGAAGTTGCCGCCGAGGGCGACCGGCGTCACCACACCCGTCTCCGGCACCACGCGGTAGACCCCGGCCGCCTGCCCCGGTCCACCGTGATCGGTGACATAGATGACGCGACGGAATCGGTCGAAGGTGAGACCCGAGAGGGCCAGGAAGGGCGCCCCACTCGCGATCACACTCTGATCGCCGGTCACTGGATCGATCTCGATCACGGCGTTCGCGCCGCGGTCGGCGACGAGAATCTGCCCCACCTCGAGCGAGCGAGCCGTGCCCGCCCAGAGTACGGACGCCGCCAACAGGATCGGGACCAGACGGATGAGCCTGGACTGATGAAGGATCGATGCGACGAACGACCCGCGATGGCCGGCGAGGGGAATCAGCATGTACCCGCTCCTGACGTGCGTCCGACTTCCCGCCCCGGTTCAGTATACGGGAACGCTGGGATTCAAGTGAAGACAACGAGGAGATCGACGCAGAATCGTGTCCCACTCGATGATCTGCTGGTCGGCTGCGGTTGGGCGCACACCCGGACCGGAGCGCGGGGTCGCAGGGCGTGGTCGAGCCAGCCGTTCCCCGGCGACGAGCATCGACGTTGTGAGCGAACCACCCCTCCCCGCGTGAGGCGCCACCGCACCGGCGAGCTTTGCGCGCTCGCCCGCTCCCTCGGTCGTTCTCGATTCATCCGGTTTGCGCCGATCCCAACACGCTCTCGATCCAGGCGGCGACCGCAGACACGGCCGGGTTCGCACGGTGGATCGTTGGCTTCACCAGCCACATGTCGTACACCGGCAGCTCGACATCTTCCGGTGGTTCGATTTCCACCAGGTCGTCAAAAACTCTGCGCGCGCTTCGCGGGAGCAAAGCAGCGCCGGCGCCCGCGCGCACGGCGGCCAGGATCGTCGGGTTCCGGTTGAATCCCAAGCGCGGCTTCGCGCCGACTTGATCCCGAAGCCAGCGCGCCTCGGGGAGCGGTCCCATGCTGCGCGTCCACGAGATCCAGTCGAGCTTCGACCAGTCGTTCTCCGCCTTGTTTCGATCTCGACCCGAAACGAAGACGCCGAGCTCGGCTCGCCTGAGGTGGGTTGCGATCAGATCGCCCGAGTCGGGCTTGACGAACCGAATGGCCAGGTCGGCCTCGAGCCCGGCGATGTCGGTGAGCGCGCTGCCCGAGCTGAACTCGATGCGCAGGTCGACATGGCGATCGAGCAGCTCTTTCACGTGAGGGACCAGAAAGAGCTCGACCACCAGGTCGGGCGCCGCGACGCGAACGAGCCCCGACGGACGATCGTTCGCCATCGCAGTGACCGCGGCGGCCTCGCGCACCTTGGCATCGATCTCGAAGGCGAGGGGCGCGAGCCGACTCGCGCGGTCGGTCGGCGTGAGCCCGTTGCGCGTGCGCAAGAAGAGTGCATGACCGACCTCCTCTTCGAGGGCGGTCAAGCGTCGGCTGACGGTCGAAGGCTCGACGCCGATCCGCGCCGCGGCCTTGGCCACGCTGCCCTCCTGGAACAGAACGAGGAAGACCTCGAGGTGTGCCCAGTTCAAGCTGCTCTCCTTCCGATGCCCCGAGACGCCAAGCGATGTCTTCCGGGCAGCCCGGCCCGGTTCCCGCAACGGAGCCGTGCACCGATTGCCGCGGTCCGCCGCGCGAAGCGCATCTAGATTGACCCGCCACAGACCGGACGCGCCCACCGATCGCAACGGGAGACATCCAAGATGCACCAAGCCAGTCGAGACATCTCGAACGTCCGTACGAAGCGTGGGCCGACGCTGAGCCGCCTGGCGCTGGTCCTGAGCGTATGGGCCGCCACCGCGCTTTCGATTCCAGCTGCGCATGCCGTGACACAGTCGAACGACGCGGCCGAGCCGCAGGGCGAGCCCGGCACGCTGCGCTGGGACATCGACGAGAAGCCCTATGCCGATCAGTCCATCCCGAGACGCATCGGGTCGAATCTGCGGGATGGCACGATCACCGTCGCCGACAGCTTCTTTCAGGGGCTCTCGACCGGCTTCACCCTCTTCTTCGTTCGGGGCGGGGGCACGCTCGGGCAGAAGGTCGGCACGATCGCCGGGGACGTCGTGGGGCTGGTCGATGCGAACCCGGCAACCCGGTACGTCTTTCGCGGCGTCGCAAGCCGACAGCTCCTGCGGTACGGCGCGCTCGCGCAGCCGTCTCGCTCGCAGCTCGGCTCGATCTACGACACCGAATTCGACCGCATCCAGCAGACCGAGTTGACCGACTACGTCGGCGACGAGTGGTTCCACACGCGCGCGTACAAGACGCCGAGTGTCGTGTTCGGAGTCGGCGGCACGGCGTTGTCTTCGATCGTCGTGCGGCCGGTCGGCGGCGTGCTCACGCTCTTCGGGCTGCGCGGCACGGGCGAGAAGGTCGATGCCGCGGGCGTCGACCTCGTGGAGCGCTCGCTCGCGGTCCCCTTCCTGTAGTCGATGAGCAGGTGCGGGATGCGGCCGCTCGCGCAGCCGCATCCCGTTTGAGCCCCCTGAACCGTCACGCAACCGGCCCCTCGATCGGCGCTCGGCAGATCGACGCGCGGTGGGCCATGGCGCTTCACGAATGGACCGGGGCGAGCCCCGCTGCACGCATCCCCGGATGCTGACGAGCGCTGTCAGCAACCCGAATCTTCGAGGTCGGACGACAGGATCGACCGGGTAGGATGTCGGCTCGGTACCGCCAATTGGCCCGATCAGAGGGGAGTCCGACCGTGTCCCTGAAGCTCTACTACCACCCGCAAAGCCGAGCGGTCAGCGTCGACTGGATGCTGCGCGAGCTCGGCGTCTCGTACGAGCAGATCGCTGTCGATTGGACGACCGGCGACCTCGAACAGCCCGAGTTCCGCGCGCTGAACCCGATGGGCAAGATCCCGACCCTCGTCGACGACGACATCGTCGTCACCGAGTCGGCAGCGATCTGTGCCTACCTCGCCGACAAGCACATCGACCAGGGTCTCGCGCCCCAGCCCGGCTCTCCAGCCCGCGGCACCTACTACCGATACCTGTTCTTTCCGGGCACGACCCTCGAGCCGCTCCTCTCGGTGCACGCACTGGGCCTGCAGGATTGGGACGGCGTGTCGATGGGCTTCGGCGACCTCGATCGCGGCATGGCGGCAGTCGAGGCGATGACGCCCGAAAGCGACTGGGCGCTCGGTGCCGACTTCACCACGGCCGACATCGTCTTCGGCGGCACGCTCTCGTTCTTCGCGGGCTTCGGGATGCTCTCGCCGACCGAGAGAGTCAAGGCCTACGTCGACCGCATCGAGGCCCGGCCGGCGTTCCAGGAGAGCCACGCGGCGCCTTCCTGAACGCTGGCTCACTGGCGAAAAGCGGGGTGCGCGGGCCGCCCGCTCGCCTCAGAAGCACTGCCCGGTGGATTCATTGCAGCCGGCGAAGCTGATGCACTCGATGTCTCGGGCGCAGTCGAAGCCGGCCTGTCCGCGCGCTGCACACTCGCCGCCGATCGCCTGGTTGCACACGTTGATCCCGGGCGAGAGCAGGCACTCCTCGTCGGCCGAGCACGCCGAGCCCGGCGGCAGAAGCGGCACGCAGAAAGCCCCATCGCAGCGCAACCCGCCGTCGCACCGCGTGGCGGGCTCGGCGCAGCTCTCCCCTTCGAAGCGGATGACGGTGCAGACGTTCGACAGGCAGATCGAGCCTTTCGCACACTTCGTGCTGAGAATGCAGCCGTCGCCCTGCTCTCCGCTTGGGCTGCAGAAGTCCTGCTCGGTGCAGGTGGACTCTCCGACGGGACAATCCGCATCGCTCGCACAGGCCGTGTTGCCCTGGCACTGATTGTTGACGCAGGCGTAGCCTTCCTGACAACCGTGGTCACCCGAGCAGGGAGAGCCCGGCACGCCCTCGACGCACAACGTCTGGCCGCCGGCGGCATTCGTCGCGAATTCGGTCGCACACTGCACGGCCGGGATGTCGGCAGGGCTGCCCTCTTCGCCATTCGTGCATCCCCCATTCGAGCCGCAGAACGGAGACTCGGCCGGGCACTGCTCGTTCGTCGTGCAGTCGGGCGTGGATTCGATCGGGCCGGTCACACTCACTGCCTGGATCACCTTCAATGACGCGGTCAGGCCATCGGTCTCGACGGCGCCAGCGAAGTCGATCGTCACCTCGCACGTCTCGCCTTCGACGGCAGGCATCTTCAGCAGTTCATTGTCGGGCACGGCGAACTCAGGAGAACGCCCGACGGAATCGGATCGCTGCTCGCTGCCGCAGACGATCGTGACGTCGCCCGTGTGTCGTGCCTCGACGGCTGGGGTTCGGTCGTCGCTGTCGGGAACGAGGAGCGCTGCGGCCACAAAGATGCCGAAGCCCGACTTCGAGACGGTGAACGCCCCGCGAACGACGCCGTCGCACGTGGTCTTCGACGTACCCGGCTCGAGCGTGTGCTCGCACGACGCGAAGATCGTGTCCTGGTCGGCCCTCGCGTAGAACTCGACGGTCTGCGTAGCGGTCGAGCTCGACAACAGCCCCGGGGCCGACATCGACAGACCGGGCGGAAGCGCGTTCGGATCGCTCGCTTCGATGGTCCCGTCGTTGCCCTCGTCGACCCGGGTCTCGTACTCCTGCGTACGAGTACCGAACTCCGGGGGCGAATTCATGTCCGCGGTGTTCGTCTCGACGCAACCGACACCGGCAACGCCCAGAGTTGCGACAAGGGGGACGACCAGCGCCCAACGAAGCAGACCAGCATGCCGCTCCGACCCGAGACTCGATCGCCTCATCGGCGCGCCCTCCGACGCGCGAGTCCGATCAGAACCGAAACGCCGGCCACCATGCCCATGCCGATGCTCGGCTCGGGCACTTGAGTCGTGCCAACGATGACACCGGAGAAGTTGGTGAAGAGGGTCGCGCCGGTGACGGGGCCGGGAAGACCGAACGAGCCCACGTCGGTCTGGAAGGGCAGCGTGATCTCATAGACCCCGGGCGACACCTCTTCGAGCTGCGAGTCGCCGCTGAACACGCCCCCCCCGAAGAGCGGCGTCAGTTTTCCGACCGGAAGGGACACGAACGTCTCGCCGCCGAAATCGGTGTCGTACGTGCCTCGAATCTGGGTGAGCGAGACCGAGCCACGAAGTCCCCACGGCCCCAGCGAGTTCGGAAAGACTTGGAGCCCCGCATTGAAGATGAAGATCAGATCCCGCAGCGCCACCTGGCCGCCGACACCGACGGCGGGGTCATCGAACTCAAGGCCGAACGCGGCAGGCCCCGCGCCGGGGATGGCCCCCGGTCCGGGCGAGACCGTGTAGTCGTTGGCCGGTCGAATGTCGGTCGTGCCCGCAACGGCCGAGACACTGTTCGGCGTCGTCAGGTCTGGATCGAATCGGAGGATCATGTCCCCCGACAGCGGCACGGGGCCCGTGCCCGGCTGAGCGGTGAGCGCAGCAAACGCGAAGGTGCTCTCGCCCAGTTGCCCCGAGACTTCGCCCGAGTCGAACTGCAGGAAGCTCCGCGTCGGGTCGATCTCGAATCGCTCGAAGACCTGCGCGTCGACGCGGGCCGGGATTGCCAGCAGCAAGAGCGAGAGAACCAACGCACACGACCGAAGCACGAAGCGCCTCCGAACCAACCTGATCCCGGTGCCTCCAGCTTGATCGAGGGGCTCGCGCGCGTGGGCACCGTTCCCTTTCAGTCTGACACAATTCGGAGCGGTCAGGGAAACTTGATTCTCGTCCGCGCTCACTCGCAAACTCCCCAGCGAGCGTGCCGTGACTTGCACATTCGAGAAGCCCCTTCGGGCACGTTTCGGAATCGATCTGAATACGGACGCCTGTCGAAGAAACCGCCCCCCGACCGCGGTTCGAATGGCCCGACCCCGTCGCTCTCGCCGCCCAGACCCACACCATCGTTGGCCCGCGCAGGCGCACGGCCGAGCCTTGCATGCCTCGCCGACCTATCTTCCGGCCGATGCCGAAGACGATCCTGGTTCTCGGAGCGACGGGCATGCAAGGTGGCGTCGTCGTCCAGTCATTGCTGAACAGAGGCGCGACGGTGCGGGGCGTAACCCGTAGCCCCGAAGGCGCGCGCGGCGTGGCGTTGCGCGCTGCCGGTGTCGCGCTGGTCTCGGCGTCGATGTCCGACGAGGCCGCCCTCGCCGAAGGCATGGCCGGCGCAGACGGCGTCTTCGCGCTCACGAGCCCGTTCGAAGGGGGCCCAGAGGACGAGATCGTCCAGGGTCGCGCATTGATCCAGGCCGCCACCCGCGCCGGTGTTGCCCATTTCCTCTTCAGCTCAGTCGGCAGCGCGGATCAGTCGACGGGCGTGCCCCACTTCGACAGCAAGTACGAAGTCGAGAAGATGCTGGCGGCCAGCGGGCTCGGCCACACGATCCTTCGCCCCGCCTACTTCATGGAGAACGTCCTCGGCCAGTCATCGCTCGAGCGCCTCCGCGCGGGCACGTTCGCGTTGCCGATGTCGCCCGACCGACTCCTGCAGCAGGTGTGCGCCCCCGACTACGGCCAGGTCGCAGCGGAGGTCTTGCTGAACCCTGACCGCTTCATCGGGCGCGCGATCGACGTCGCCTCCGACGCGGTGACGGGGCGGGAGACCGCGGCCGCACTGGGTGCGGCGACGAACCGCAAGGTCGACTACGAGCAGACCCCATTCGAGACGCTCGGCGGGCCCGAGAGCGACATGCGGCGCATGTTCGAGTGGTTCGAGTCGACGGGCTACCGGGCCGACATCGACGCATTGCGCCAGGAGTTCCCCGACGTGCGCTGGCATCGCTACGGGGCCTGGGCGGAGACGGTACGCGACCAGCTCGCGTAGCCCGGCATGTCGAGGGCGGCATCGGCCGCCGATTGCGCGAGGCATCGGGGTTGACCGACCGATTCGCTTGCCATCTGCATCCGCCGGCTTCGGCTTCGCACAGCGTGGCCGACCGGCCGTTGCTAGGGTCGAATGCAGCGCGTCTGGCAAGCGCGTGCTCGATCCACCCACGAACCGATGGACGCGCCTCGTGATCTACCGCTTCGACCGCTTCGAGCTCGACGACGAACGTCTGCTCCTGCGTGCCGGTGGCGAGTCGGTCGCGATTCAGCCGCGCGCCTTC
Organism: Myxococcota bacterium; assembly: GCA_965250285.1. Lineage (GTDB taxonomy): Bacteria > Myxococcota_A > UBA9160 > UBA9160 > UBA4427 > CAYYSY01. The sequence continues at coordinate 832,688 of OZ252299.1, read as the reverse complement.
GAGGTGCTCTGCTACCTGGTGCGGCATCGTGACCGGGTCGTCACGAAGGACGAGCTGCTCGACCGCTTCTGGCCCGATGTGGCGGTCGAGCCGAATGCCCTGAACCGCGCGCTCCATCTCGCCCGCAAGGCGGTCGGCGACGACGCCCGCTCTCAGTCGGTAATCAAGACCGTCTCGCGGGTCGGCTTTCACTTCGTGGCCCGCGTCGACGAACGCGAAACGCCGAGCCCGAACCGAGCCGATGCGCTGATCGGGCGCGCGGATGTGCTCGACGCGCTCGAGAGCGACTTCGCGCACGCCGCAGCCGGCGCTGGGCGCGCCATCTGGATCGAAGGCGAAGCGGGCGTCGGCAAGACGCGCCTCGCTCAGGAGCTGATCGCGCGAGCGAGCGAGAGCGGCGCGCGCGTGTGGACCGGGCGTTGCCTGCCGAACCAGGGCGCGCCGCCGTGGTGGCCCTGGGTGCAGCTGGTCAGGCAGGCCGTGCGTTCGGCGCCTGCCGAAGATCCCTTCACGTTGCTCGGCGAAGGCGCGCCGGTGCTCGCGAATCTACTCCCCAGCCTCCGCACGCGGATGCCCGATCTGCCGGCGGCGCCGAAGCTCGACGCCGCTTCGGCGCGCTTCCAGGTGCTCGATGCGCTGAGCTGCTTTCTGCACGCCTCGGCCGCACGCGGCCCCCTCGTCGTGCTCTTCGACGATCTCCACTGGGCCGATCGATCGTCGCTGCGCGCGCTCGCGCACTGCGTGCCCGAGCTCAGCACTCTGCCGGTGCTGCTCATCGGTACGTATCGACGCGAAGACCTCGTCGAGGGCCACGGCCTGCCGGAAGTACTCGCAGCCAGCAGTCGCGCACCCGACGACCGCACGGTCGTGCTCAGCGGTCTGTCCCAGGACGAGACCGGGGCGCTCGCTCGAGCGACGACGGGCCGCGAGCTGGGCGGCGAAGACGTCGCAGCGCTCTGGCAGCGGACCGGGGGCAACCCGCTCTTCGTCCGGCAACTGGTGCAGATGCTCGACGACGAGGGCGCGCTCGGTCGCGACGCGCTCGCGGAGCGTCTCGGTGGGGACGTGCCGCCGGCCATGCGGGGCGTGATCGAGAGCCGACTGGCTCAAACCAGCGACGCCTGCCGTCAGCTGCTCATGCAGGCGGCCATCATCGGGCCCGAGTTCGAGCTCGACCTACTCGAATCGATCTGGCGCGGCGATCGCGCTGCATTGAGCGATGCCCTCGAAGAGGCACATCGTCGAGGGCTGATCCGACCCACCGGCGAGGCCCGTTTGCGCTTCTCACACGGGCTGATTCAGCAGTCGCTGCGTGACGCCGCGACGCCGTCGGATCGGGCCGGCCTCGAAGCCCGCATCGCCGAGGCGCTCGAGAAGCACCGCGCCGAGAGCCTCGACTCGGTCGCGGGTGAGCTCGCAACCCGCTTCCTGACGGCAGCGCGATCCGGGGGCGAAGCCGCACGGGCGGTGTACTGGGCCACGCGCGCGACCGACGTCGCCATGCAGCGGCTCGCTTGGGACGAAGCGGTGCAGCATGCCGAGCGAGCGCTCGAAGCCGCCGCGCTCGACGATGTGCTGCCGCCGGGGCGACAGGCCGAGCTGTGGTGCGCGCTCGGCGATGCGAGCAATCGCGCCGGCGGCGTGGCGCGGGCGCGCGAAGCGTTCGAGCGAGCCGCGGCGCTGGCGTCGACCGCGGGCGATCCGACGCTCCTCGCGCGCGCGGCGCTCGGTCTGGGTCAGGAGCTGCTGCCCTTCGAGACCGGCGTCACCGACGACGTGCAGGTCGGTGTCCTCCGCGATGCGCTTAGCCAGATCTCGTCCAACGAGCCCGCGCTTCGATCGCGGCTACTGGGTCGACTCGGTCTGGTGAGCGCGTGGTCGGGCGGCCGCGACGAAGAGCTCGCGCACGCCGAAGAAGCGGTGGCGCTTGCCCGCGAGGCCGACGATCCGCTTGCGCTGAGCTTCGCGCTCGGCGCGCTCTATGTGAATCGGGATCGCTTGCGCGGCCGACCCGAGCAGATCGCGTTGACCGACGAGCTGGTCGATGCGGCCGACTCGGGCCGCGACGCACACCAGGCGATCTGGGCACGTCACCTGCGCATCATCGAAGCGATGAAGCTCGGCCGCCTCGACCTCGTGCACCGCGACGTCGAAGACATGGAGACGCGGGCCCGGGCCATGCGACTGCCCGTCGCGCAGTCGCGTGCCCTTTCGATCCGTGCGGGGCTCGTCTTGATGGAGGCCGACCTGGCACGAGGCGAGGCCATGGCGATCGAATCGCTGGGGCTCGGGAGCGCGGGGGATCCCGTGAATTCGATGCAGGCCTTCGGGGCGCACATGTTGTACATCCGGCTCGAGCAGGGACGGGCCGGCGAGCTCGAAGGCCAGGTGCGCGGGCTGATCGAGCAGCTGCCCGACATGGGGGTGTGGCACTCGGCGCTCGCCATGATGCTGGTCGAGACCGGTCGACGCGACGAAGCGCGCGCCTCACTCCACCGCGCGCTCGAAGATGGCTTTGCCAGCATCGACCAACCCACCACAGGCAGCAGCGCCACCGGCACCACCGCACAGGTCTGCGCGCAGCTCTGGGATACGACGGCTGCCGAGGCGCTCGCGGCACCGCTGGCCGGTCTTCACGAGCTGCAGGCCGCCGGACCGGTCGGGTACTACGGCCCGTTCGCGCTCTTCTCGGGCATGGCCCAGGCCGTGCTCGGTGACTTCGACGAGGCCGAGCGCGCGATGCAACAGGGCGAACGCGAGGCCGTGGCGATGGGCGCGTGGCCCTACGTCGTGCGGGCTCGGCTCGAACGCGCCCGCTGGCGCCTGATGCGCGCCCGACCGGGCGACGAGGCCGAGGCGCGCGAGATCGCCGAGGCCGAGATCGCCCCAGCGGACGAGCGGGGGCTCTCCATGCTGGCCGAGCGCGCCCGCCAACTCGCCGCGGGGCGCCCCGACGCCTGATCTGCCTTCGAGATGCACCCGCGCGAACGCGCGGACGCCCGTTCGGCTCCTGCACGCCCCGTTGATCACACTTCGATCAAGACTCCAGGGACCGGCGCTGCGACGCTCTAGATGGGCTACTCGATTTCGAGGGGCACCGTGTGGAAACCGGCACAGGCGGCGGCAGGGAGGCGAATCCGATGCAGCGCAACACAATTCTCAGGCGCAAGACCTGGCTCATCGCGGGGCTCTCGGTGTTGAGCCTGACCTGCGCGGCCATCGCCCAGGCGCAGCCCACCGCGACCGTCACCCGCACGCGGCTCATCGCGACGACCATCGACCCGATTCCGGGAACGAGCAGCTTCTTTCAGAGCCCGGGCTTCGGCGGGCCCTTCCGGCCGCCGGTCTTGACGAGCGGCTTCATCGTCGCGTTCGTGGGCAACGCATCGACGCTCGAAGACGGGGGGCTCTTCTACCGCGCCACCGCCGGTCTGCAGAGCGCGGCGGCGTTCGGTTCGTCGTCGCCCCAGCCCGGCGTGCCCTTCGACGAATGGGACATTACGAGCGCGCTCCACGCCGATCTCGAAGACGTGGCCTTCTCAGGGGATCGATCCGAGACTGTCTGCGACGGCATGGGAGGCTGTTCGAGCAGCCTCGTCGAGCGCGGCATCTTCGTGTTCGATGGATTCCAGGCCGACCTCGAGATCGCCGGAACCCCCGCCGTGACACCCGAGGTCAAGGGCTTCGACGACCAGCAACTGCTCTACGAGTCGGGCGGCCAGGCGTTCATCGACAGCCTGCTGGTCATCGACTTCACAGAGCTCGCCGACGGCTTCACGATCTCGCCCCCATCGGGTGAGAACTACGGCTTCAACGCCGGCGTCGCGCTGGCGGTGAAGACCTTCGCCACCGCGCCCGGCTTCTTCGGAGAGGGCATCTGGAGCCGACCGACGGGCGGGGGCTGGTCGACGATCGTGACCGAAGGCGCCGCGGTGCCCGACTTTCCCGGTGCGACGTTCTCTGCGTTCGGCGTGCCCGCCGTCGGCTCATCGGGCGCGGCCGGGCCCGGCGGCCCTCCCCCGTTCAACGTCGTGGTCTTTCGGGGCGAGGCCGACTTCGATCGCCAGGGCATCTACCGATCGGGCGGCGGGTCGAGCCTCGACACCATCGCCGACACGAACGACTCCGTCGACATCTTCGGCAGTCTCGAGCCGCTCTTCGCGTTCGACGACGAGGTGGCCGTCGACGGCCTCGACATCGCGTTCACCGCGCGCAACTCGCGCGTGCTGGTTGTCTTCGACGCGGGGTCGAGCACGCTCAGAACCGTGCTGGCGCAGGGGTCGACGCTTCGATTCGGGCGAAAGGACTACACCGTCGCCAGCTTCGACCTCGGGCCGAACAGCTTCGACAATGGCAACATCGTCTTGCGCGGCAGCCTCTTGGACGACTCTGAGCCCTTCTCCCTGCCCTTCGAAGCGGTCTTCATCGTCGATGCGGATGGCAACGGCATCGGCGGCCCGGGCTCATCGCAGGACGACCCGATCAAGCCGGACGGGGTGAGCGTCGATCCGACGAGCGGCGACCCGGTCTTCCACTTCGACGCCGCGCCGTCGAACAGCTGGATCGACCCGCCGGTGGCCAGTGGCTTCACGTACACGATGACGGGATCGTCGAAATTCACGGCCATCCTCGACTTTCCGACCGGCTACGACGCCCCGTTCGAGGTCACGACGGGCGCGACGAGCCTCGGCACCTTCGCGCCGGGCGACGTCGTCGACTTCGGCCCGGCGGGCGTCGATGCCTTCACCGTGAGCGGCATCTCGCCGGCGATCGACGTCGGCGCGAGTCCGGGTTTCTCGATCCAGATCGAGACCGACACGCTGTACTCGGACTACACGATCGTGCCGGTGCCCGAGCCCTCCGCCGCGCTCAGCTGGGTCGCGGGCGCCGGGCTGCTCGCGGCGCTGGCGCGGCGCCGATCGCGACGCGGTTGAAGGCAGGGCATGCGACGCCCGGGCCGATGCGATCATCGTGGCATCCGCGCCCAACGGTGCCCCATGCCCCTGCCGGGCTCGGGATCGCCGAGGCGCAGCGCAACCGACCGAATCGCCCGACCGCGTGCAGGATCTGGACGGCTGCGTGACGGCCGGCTGAAGAGCCCCTAGCTTCGGGGCGTGCGCGACGGCCAACTCGAAAAGAACCCTTCGCGGAACGTCCTCGGCCAGCCCCTGCGTTCGTGCTCCGACAACCCGGTGACGGGCTTCTTTCGCGACGGGTGCTGCAACACGGGCCCCAGCGATCGCGGCCGACACGTGATCTGCGCTCGCGTGACAGAAGCATTCCTGACCTACTCGGCCGAGCAGGGCAACGAGCTGCGGCGGCCGGTTCCGGCGGCCGGGTTTGCGGGGCTCGAGCCCGGGGATCGCTGGTGTCTGTGCGCCGCGCGGTGGAAGGAGGCGCTCGATGCCGGCGTGGCGCCGCCCGTCGACCTCGCGGCTACGCACGAGTCGGCGCTCGAAGTCGTGAGCCTCGACGATCTGCTGCTGCACGCCGAGCTCGAGCCGAACGCCGGCTGATCCCGTCTGCAACGACGCGTCGAGCTCGAGTGGCTCGGGCTCGACCGCGAGCGACACCGTCGGGTGCGCTTCTTCCTGGAAGATCGGCGCTGGAGAGGCATCGAGCGGGTGCCCTGACGACGCGGCGACGAGCCGCCGCCGGAGAGCAGCGGATTCGGTGCATGCGGCGCCGAACCGGCCCAGAGCGCCCCCGCGCGGCGCTCGCCCTTGTCCAGCTTTGACACGGCCCCTTCCTCGGATACGGTGGAGTCACCGCCGCGTCGCGGTGCGGTCGCGATGCGAGAGGCGAGGCGCCGATTGGCGTTGATTCGCGAGCGCGAGGCAGTGCGACGCGAAGTCCGACGTCGCCATGCGCGTCACGGCAGCCGAGAGCCGGCGTCCTGGCGTGCGTCGAGGAGTTCCACATGAGCCTCCTCGACGTCGGCTTCGGCAACGCAGCCAAGCGCTGGTTCGAAGCCAACTTCGATGCGCCCACCCCTGTCCAGCGCGAGGGCTGGGCGCGCATCGCGGAGGGCCAGCACGCGCTCTTGGTGGCACCGACCGGCAGCGGCAAGACGCTGGCGGCCTTCTTCTATTGGATCGATCGGCTCTCACGTCGGCCTGCGCTCGCCGACCCAGAAGAGCCGGGCGTACGCGTGCTCTACGTCTCACCGCTCAAGGCGCTGGTCTACGACATCGAGCGCAACCTGCGTGCGCCCCTCATGGGTCTCGCGCGCGCTGCAGAGACGAAGGGCGAGGCCTTCCGTTCGCCACGGGTGGCGGTGCGCACGGGCGATACGTCGCAGAAGGAGCGCCGCATCCAGGCCAAGGATCCGGCCGAGATCCTGGTGACGACGCCCGAGTCGCTCTACCTGTTGCTCGGCTCGAAGGCGCGCGAGACCCTTCGTCACGTCGAGGCGGTGATCGTCGACGAAATTCACGCGCTGGCCCCGACGAAGCGCGGCGCACACCTCGCGCTCTCACTCGAGCGACTGGCCGCGCTCACCGGCAAGGATCCGCAGCGGATCGGTCTGTCGGCGACGGCACGCCCCCTCGAGCAGATCGGCCGCTACCTCGGCGGCGACCGCGACGTCTCGCTCGTCGACACCAGCCGACCGCCGCGGCTCGACCTCACGGTCTCGGTGCCGGTGCCCGACATGACGCGGCCCGACGTGATGCCGACGCCTCAGCCGGCCGAGGACGACACGGTCGACTCGAGCGAAGGAGACGGCCTCGCAGACGAAGCGGCGGTCGACGCGGACATCGATGGGGCAGACGCCTTCGATGCAGAAGCCGCCGGCGCCGCACCGATCCGCGAAGGTTCGGTGCTGGGCTCGCTCATGGCCCGCGATCGCCCGCCGCCGCCGGTGAGCCTCTGGCCCGCGCTCTACCCGAAGCTCGTCGAAGCCATTCGCGCTCACCAGAGCGCGATCGTCTTCGTGAACAGTCGAGGCTTGTGCGAGAAGCTCGCGCAGCGACTCAACGAGCTGGCCGAGGAAGAGCTGGTGCGCGCTCACCACGGCAGCATCGCGCACGAGAAGCGCAAGGAGATCGAAGAGGCCCTCAAGACCGGCGCGCTGCGCGGCATCGTCGCCACGAGCTCCCTCGAGCTCGGGATCGACATGGGGGCGGTCGATCTCGTCCTGATGGTCGAATCGCCGGGCGCGGTCGCGCGCGGCCTTCAGCGCGTGGGTCGGGCCGGTCATCAAGTGGGCGCCACGAGCATCGGGCACATCTACCCGAAGCATCGCGGTGATCTGCTCGAGGCCACGGTCGTGGCCGACGGGATGCGTCGCGGCGAGGTCGAAGCGGTGGCCGTCCCGCGCAACCCCCTCGACGTGCTGGCCCAGCAGATCGTGGCGATGGTGGGCCAGGAAAAGTGGGCGGTCGATGCGCTCCACGACGTCGTGCGCCGAACGGCGAACTTCCGAGAGCTCTCGCGCGAGGTCCTCGACTCGGTGCTCGACATGCTGGCCGGGCGATACCCCTCGACCGACTTCAGCGAGCTGCGGCCTCGGCTCACCTGGGATCGCACGAGCGACACCCTCGAAGCCCGACCCGGCGCGTCGAGACTCGCCATTCTCTCGGGCGGGACGATCCCCGATCGGGGTCTCTACGCCGTGCATCTCGGCCCGGAAGGCCCGCGCATCGGTGAGCTCGACGAAGAGATGGTGCACGAGACGAGGCCGGGCGAGACGGTCACGCTCGGTGCCTCGACCTGGCGCGTCACCGAAATCACCCGTGATCGCGTGACCGTGACGCCCGCCCCGGGCGAGCCGGGCAAGCTTCCGTTCTGGCACGGTGAAGGGCCCGGGCGCCCCATCGAGCTCGGACGACGTCTCGGCGAGTTCGTTCGCTCACTGGCCGATGTCTGCCACGACGAAGGGCGCGAAGCCGGTGAGCGGTGGCTCCGCGACAGCCACGACCTCGACGCATGGGCCGCGGGAAACCTCGTCGCCTACGTGCTCGATCAAGAAGAAGCAACGGGTGGGCTGCCCACCGACCGCTCGATCACCGTCGAGCGATTCCGCGACGAGCTCGGCGACTGGCGGGTCTGCATCCTCTCCCCCTTTGGCGCGCGGGTCCACGCCCCTTGGGCGCTCGCGATCGAGTCTCGGCTCAGCACCGAGGCCGGCTTCGAGGTGCAGGCGCTCTGGAGCGACGATGGCATCGCCCTTCGCTTCGCCGACAGCGAGAACACGCCCCCGCTCGAATCCCTGCTGCCCGATCCGGAGGAGGTCGAAGACCTGGTCGTGGCTCAGCTCGCCGGCTCTTCGCTGTTCGCCGCGCAGTTTCGCGAGAACGCTGCGCGGGCGTTGCTGCTGCCGCGGCGCCGGCCCGGCGCTCGCACGCCCTTGTGGACGCAGCGCCTGCGCGCGCAGAACCTGCTGGCCGTCGCGCGCGGCTTCCCCTCGTTCCCGATCATGCTCGAAACCTATCGCTCGTGCCTGCAGGACGTGTTCGACTTGCCGAGTCTGCGTACGCTGCTCGGAGCAGTGCGGCAGCGCGCGGTGCGGGTCGACGAAGTCGAAACGCGCGCGGCCTCCCCCTTCGCGCGATCGCTCGTGTTCGCGTACACCGCCACCTATCTGTACCAGGGCGACGTGCCGCTCGCCGAGCGGCGCGCGCAAGCGCTCTCGCTCGATCGCCAGATGCTGCGCGAGCTGCTCGGCGATGAAGAGCTGCGTGACCTGCTCGATGCAGACGTCATCGCCGACGTCGAAGCCCTGCTGCAGTTTCGCACTGCCGAGCGTCGCATCACCGACGCCGAAGGGCTGCACGACCTGCTTCGTGTGCTCGGTGACCTTTCGCAGCGCGAGATCGAGGCGCGCGCGAGCGGCGAAGTCGCTCCGTGGATCGAAACGCTGCAGGGTGCTCGGCGAATCGTGTGCATGCGCATCGGCGGCGAAGAGCGCTTCGTCGCGACCGAAGACGCTGCGCTCTACCGCGATGCCCTGGGCGCCGTGCCGCCCGGCGGCCTGCCCGACGCCCTGCTCGCTCCCACCGAGCGTCCGCTCGAGCAGATCCTGCTTCGACATGCCCGGCAGCGGGGCCCGTTCGTGACGCGGGACGTCGCCGAGCGCTACGCGATGCTGCCCGCGCAGCTCGATCCGATCTTCGAGAGCCTCGTCGATCGCGGCCGGCTGCTCTCGGGCGAGTTCCATCCCGAGGGCCTGGAGCGCGAATGGTGCGACGCCGAAGTGCTGCGACGGCTGCGACGACACACGCTCGCCAAGCTGCGCAACGAGGTCGCGCCGGTCGAAGGCGCGGTGGTCGCTCGCTTTCTCGCCGAGTGGCACGGTGTAGCGCGGCCCTTGCGCGGCGAAGCGCGGCTCGACGAGGTCATCGATCAGCTCGAGGGCCTACCGGTCTCGTTCGGAGAGCTCGAGGACGCGATCCTGCCGAGTCGCGTCGAGGGTTTCGATCCGCGTCAGCTCGACGAACGCGGCTCGCTCGGTCAGCTCGTCTGGATCGGCTGCGGCACCCTCGGGCCTCGCGACGGCCGGGTTGCGCTCTACCGCCGCGAGCACGTGCACCAGCTCGTCGAACCGGTCGATCAGCCCGAAGATCTCGAGCCGCTGCACGTCACCCTGCTCGATACGCTCGCGCAACAAGGGGCGTCCTTCTATCACGATCTGACGCGTGCGGCGCCCGACGCATCCGAGAAGGCGGTGTTCGACGCGCTGTGGGATCTCGTCTGGCGCGGCCTCGTCACCAACGACGCGTTTGCCCCGCTGCGCGCGCTCGGCCGCAGAACCGGCAGCAAGCGCAGTCGCTCCGCACACCGGCGTCCGCGCCGACCCAGGCTGCCGGGCGCAGCCGCGGCGCCGCCGGCCTCGGCGGGTCGCTGGTCGCTCGTGAGCCAGCTGATCGGCGAGCCGGTGTCGCCGACCGAGCGAGCCCACGCGCGCGCGCACGGTCTGCTCGAACGCTTCGGCATCCTGAGCCGCGACGCGATGGCCCTCGAGAACCTGAGCGGCGGCTTCAGCGCCGTCTATCCCGTCCTCCGCGCGATGGAAGAAGCGGGCAAGATACGCCGAGGCCATTTCGTCGAGGGCTACACCGGCGCCCAGTTCGCGTACGCGGCAGCCGTCGACCTGCTGCGTTCGGCGCGCGCCCGCGACATCCACGCCAGGGCCATCACGCTGGCCGCGAGCGACCCGGCCAACCCGTACGGCGCGCTCCTGCCCTGGCCCGAAGCGAACGATGACAACGCGAAGCCGCGTCGCGTCGCAGGGGCCAGCGTGGTGCTCGTCGGCGGCGAGCTGGTGCTCTACGCGAGCAAGGGCGCGAAGAACGTGTCGACCTTCGCCACCCAAGAGCCCGCCCACGAAGAAGACGCCCGGCTGGCGGCGGCGCTGGCCCTCGCGCAGACGCTCCTGCCCCGGCAGCGAAAGGTGCTCCAGATCGAGACGATCGACGGAGAACCAGCCGCCGCGACGGCCATGGGCGACGTCTTTCATCGCGCGGGCTGGCGGCGTGCCTATCGCGGCCTCGAGTTCGATCGACAATGCCTGCCCGCTTCGGAGGAACGCTGAGGTGCCGGAGGGGGACACCCTCCACAAGATCGCGGGGGCAATGAGGCCCGAGGCCGAGGGGCGCGACGTCGTCTCGGTCTGGCTGCGCGATCGCGGGGAGATCGAAACGCTCGCTGGCCACCGCATCGAGCAGGTGGCCGCGATCGGCAAGCATCTGCTGCTGTCGCTGGCCGCGCACGAGAAGCCACTGCATCGGCACGTCATTCACGTCCATCTGGGCATGCGGGGGAGGATCCACGTCTACGATCCGAGACAGCCGCGGCGCGGCCACCGCGACGAGCACCTGCGCGTGGCGATCGCAGACCGCGGCTGGTCCGTTCGACGTGCGGCGCGCGCGGAGGTGCTTCGGGGGGTCGACCTCGCGCACCATCCGGTGCTCTCGAAGCTCGGGCCCGACCTGCTCGCACCGGCGGTCGACTTCGACGATGTCTTGCGACGCGCGCGCCGACGAGAGCCGCGTACGATCACGGAGCTGCTGCTCGATCAGCGCGTAGCGTGCGGGATCGGCAACGTCTATCGGTGCGAAGTGCTGTTCCTCGAAGGGCTCGCCCCATGGGCACAGGCCGGCCATGTGAAGGACGAGCAAATCGTTCGCCTCTACCGCCGGGCGCGCACGCTGCTCTCTCACAATCTGGGCGGGTGGCGACGCACGACCATCCGGCGGGTCGACGCAGATCACCCCGTCCGCCCCGGCGAGACGCGCTACTTCGTGTACGGGCGAGCGGAACGGCCGTGCATGCGCTGCGGCCATCCGATCGAGGTCGATCGACTCGGAGACGACGCGCGCGTCACGTTCTGGTGTCCGCGGTGCCAGCCAAGCGACTCGGTCAGGGCAGACGTCGTCGGGCCAGCCGTGCGTCCGTAAGCCTCTACTCGATGTAGCCGAGCGCCTTCAGCTCGGCGGCCTTCTGCGGCGTGATCTCGCGCTCGGTCGATGCCCAGGGCGCGGCGGTGTCGGCCTCGATGCGCGCCGCCTTCTCGAGCAGGTAGCGCGTCACCAGGGGGTGCTCGCCCGAGACGTCGCGCGACTCAGCCGGATCGGCCTCGAGATCGAAGAGCTCGACCGAGTTCGTCGGCCGCTGCCGCTTGATCAGCTTCCACCGCCCCTCACGGATCGCCGTCCCCACGCCGGTGCCAAAGGTGCCCGCCGAAACACCGATGGGCGACACCTCGGATGGCTCCGCCGCGTCGCCGTCTTCGATCAGGGGTCGCAGACTTCGACCATTGATCGCGCCCGGCGGCGCGATGCCCGCATAGTCCGTGAAGGTCGGCAGCAGATCGACATGCTGCGCCAGCGAACGTACGCGCGCGGCCGTCGTCTGATGCGGGGCCTTCACGATCAACGGAACGTGGAGCAGCTCTTCGTGCAGGGTCTTGCCGTGCCCGCGAAGACCGTGCTCCCAGAACGCCTCGCCGTGATCGCTCACCAGTACGATCAAGGCCTCGTCGTACAGGCCGCGCTCGCGCAGCTCATCGATGAAGAGGCCGAACTGATGATCGTTGTGGGCGATCTCGGCCTCGTAGAGGGTCTCGAGCTGCGCCTGCTCGCGGGGCGGCGGCGGCTCGCCGGCCCCCGTGCGTTCGTCCATCTGGCGAATCGATTCCATGCTGCCGAGATCGAACCGATCGAGCTCGGGAACGAAGCGCGCTCGAAACGGATCGGGCGGAAAGTGGGGGGAGTGTGGATCGAGCACGTGCACGTAGAGGAAGAAGGGCTGATCCGGCTCGATCGCGTCGAGCCACGGCCAGACGGCCGCTTGCGCGATGTCCGAGTCGATGGCCGGCTTGTCGGCCTGGAACCCCGTGATGCCCTCGACCTCGGGCGCCCGCCCCCGCTCGCGCACGAAGTACTCGAACCCCTGGTCGAACCCGAAGTCGGCATCGACGAGCCCGTTGGTCACGACGGCGCCCGTGCGGTAGCCGTTCAGGCCCAGAAGCTCGGCGAGGGTCATCGCTGAATCGGGCAACGCGCTCTGCCGGGTCATGATGCGGTGCACGCGGGCGTAGAGGCCGGTGAAGATCGACGCCACCGATGGTTTGGTCCACGGCGCCTGCGCGAGCGTCTCTTCGAAGACGGTCGCGCCTTCTGCAAAGGCATCGATCTCGGGGGTGAGACCGCGGTCGCTGCCGTACGCACCGAGCTTGTCCGCGCGCAGGGTGTCGACGAGGTAGAGGATGATGGGCGGCCGCGGCGCATCGAAGGCTGCACCGGACGAGCTCGTCGGAGCCGGCCCATAGAGCGAAGGCTCGACGAGCACGAGCGGCCCGCGGCCGGGCGCGGGACCGCGCGCGGCGATGCGCACGATGCGACCCGCAAAGTCGTCCAGCGGGAAACGGCAATCCGCGGCGCAGCCCTCGAGCGAGATCAGTCGCTGGACGCCCGCCTCATCGCCGACGTGAATCGATGCGCGCGCCCCCGGTTCGAGCTCGATCGCCGCGGCGGCGAGCCCGCCGGTCGGCGAGGGCAAGCGCACCGTCCAGGCCACGGCCGAACCCGGTGGCACGATCACGCGCTGGTCGACGCTGCGCGGCTTGGCGCCCGCGTCGTTTGCGCGGAGGATGCCAAAGCGCAGCGCACGCGCGAGATCGAGGTCAGAAGCGATGGCGGCTGGAGGCGACGGGTCGAGCCCGATCATCCAAAGCGAGCGGCCGACCCAGAGCGCGGCCACGACGACGAGCAGAGCGCCGACGGCGAGCGCCCTCGCGCGCCGGGTCTTCAGAGGCTCCTCGTCCATGGCACCAACATGCCACAGCGCCGAGCCCCGGGCCGCGGCGCGTGGCGACGCCGGATCGGATCATCAGGGCGGCGGGGAATCGAACGGCGCTCGGAACCGGCTCGATCGGGCGAGCCTCGAGCTTGAAGCGAGCCGAGCTAGCTCCACTGAGCCAGCTCGACGGTGATCCCCTCTGGACCCGTCAGAAAGAAGAGCTTGCGATCGTGGAAGGCCTCGAGCTCGCCCCTCACCTCGACCCCAGCAGTTCGGAGTCGGGCGACGGTGGCCTCGACATCGTCGACGGCGAAGCAGATGTGGTTGAAGCCGAGCTTGTCGAGTCGCGCAATCAGGGGGTCGACTCGAGGATCGGGCCGGCGATAGTGCAGGATCTGGACCTCGAGACGCGGAGTGACACCCGGCACGATGAGCGTCGCGTGATCTGCTTCGATCTCATCGACGCCCATGTACTCTGCGAACCGCGCGCCCTCGATGACGACGGTCTTGTCCTCGACGAATCCGAGGTGGCCGAAGAACGTCTTGGCCGCTTCGAGGTCTCGAACGACGACGGTGACGTGATCGAAGTGTCGGATCATTCGGTTCCCTGACCTCGCGAGAGCACGTACCCAAGGTATCCGACCTGCTTCGCCGATGAAGGGGGGTAGGGTTGCTCGTCGCCGAATGCGACTATCTTCAGGGTTCGAGCACGACCGGATCGGCCGGCCGCGGTGGCGCCGGTCCGCGAGAGCAAGGCCAACCGACGGACCATGACGACCCATCTCACACCATTCCACCTCGCCATCCAGGTGCGCGACCTAGACGAGGCACGCGCGTTCTACGGCGTGAAGCTCGGCCTGAGCCAGGGCCGAAGCGCACCGACCTGGGTCGACTGGAACCTGTTCGGGCACCAGCTGGTGACGCATCTGAACCCTGCGCTCGGACGGGACGGCCGCATCGCGCACATCGCGAACCCCGTCGACAGCCATAGCGTGCCGGTGCCTCACTTCGGCGTCGTGCTGACGCTCGCGCAGTGGGATGCGCTGCGCGCCCGAGCCGAGCAGTTCGTGAGCCAGTGGGTCATCGAGCCGTACACGCGCTTTGCGGGCGAGCCGGGGGAGCATCGCACGATGTTCTTCACCGATCCATCCGGCAACGCACTCGAGTTCAAGGCCTTCGCCGACATCGAGCGAGATTTGTTCGCGACGTCGTAGGAGACCGCCGCGGATGGACCTGGCCGCGTCTTCGGGCGATTCGATCGCCTTTCGGTCCCGGACGACGTCGATCACCGGCCCATTTGCCTCCTGGACCACGCGAAGCGCAGCATCGAGCTGACGGGCGCGCCACTTCACTGCAAGCAGCCAGGACGTCGCCGGATCCGCGCGCCTCGAGTGTGCCCGTCACCTCTACGCTCTCAGAATCGGGACAACGCGAGGCACCGCCATGCCGGCGCGTCGTGCACACGCCAAGCACGTTGGGGCGCGCGGTCCGCAGCGAACCCCAAGGCGGCAGACAGCATCCGAACGAAGCGCCCCTGATCGCGACGCTCTCCCACCTGCCGACCCGAGGAAAACCCCCATGCCGATCCGAACGCTCGCCGTCGCCCTCGGCGCGGCGCTGGCCGTCACCGTTTCTGGCCTCGTCTACGCCGCGCATCACGAGGAGATCGAGGGCAACATCGTCGAGGTCGCGACCGCGACCGGCTCGTTCGACACGCTCATCGCGGCACTCCAGGCCACTGACCTGGTGAGCACGCTCGAAGGGGATGGGCCGTTCACGGTCTTCGCTCCCACCGACGAGGCGTTTGCCAAGCTTCCGGCCGGCACGGTAGAAGCGCTGCTCCAGCCGGAGAACAAGCAGAAGCTGTCCGAGATCCTGACCTACCACGTCGTGCCGGGGAAGGTCATGGCCAGCGACGTCGTGAAGCTCGACTCGGCCAAGACCGTGAACGGCAAGATGCTCGACATCGACGCCAGCGGCGGTCGGGTCCGGGTAAACGGCGTGAACCTGGTCGTGACCGACTTCGAGGCCACCAACGGGGTGATCCACGTCGTCGACGCGGTCATTCTGCCCGAGTGAACGCGCCCCGCACAGCCGTCGTGCAAGGCGCGAGCGGCGCGATCGGTGCGGCGCTCGTCGAAGCGCTCGTCGCGCGCGGGGGCTTCGAGCACATCGTGGCGACCGGGCGATCGCTCGATCGGTTGAACGAGCGGCTCCCCGATCCGGCGCCCGGCTTGGCTCGACTGACTCGGATCGAGCTGGATCCGGGCGACGACGCATCGATCACTCGAGGTGCACGCGCCATCCTCGACGCGGCGCCTCGCATCGACCTGCTGATGCAGGCCTCGGGTGTGCTCGAGGACGGACGTGCTCGTGCGGAGAAACGGCTCGAGCACGTCTCGCGCGAATCGCTGGTGCATGCGTTCGAGGTCAACACCGTCGGTCCGCTGCTCGTGACCCAGGCGTTGCTGCCGGCTCTAGCGGGCACGCACAGCCCCCGCGTGGCGATGCTCTCGGCGCGCGTCGGCAGCGTCGGCGACAACGGGCTCGGCGGTTGGTACGGCTATCGCGCGTCGAAGGCGGCGCTCAACATGTGCGTCCGGACGCTCGCCATCGAGCTGAAGCGCCGATCTCCCGGATCGCTCTGTGTGGCGCTGCACCCCGGCACCGTGCAGAGCCCCCTCTCGGCCCCCTTCGCCGGCAAGCGGGTCGTCTTGCAGCCCAGCGAGTCGGCGGCGCACCTGCTCGACGTGCTCGGCGACATCGACCCGGCCGAAACGGGGTCGTTCTGGGGTTGGGACGGCGAACGCATTCCGTGGTGAGGCCCAGGGCGGCGGCAGGGGTGAGATCGCCGCCGCTGCCCGGCCGGGGCTTCAGCCTCGGCCGGGCGCGCCCAGGCCCGGCAGGGCGAGCTGTCCATCCGCACGCTCGCCACGCTCACCCGGAAAGTCGGACAGCTCGCCGACGTCGATTCGCTCGGCGATCCTGCGATGCAGATCACGCGCGAACTCGGGGGTGCGTCGGTTGCTCGCCGTGTGCATGAAGAAGTACGGCGTCTTTCCCGATTCGATCCAACCACTGATGCGACCGGCCCACTCGTCCAGGTAGGGATCGTTCGGCACGTCGGTCGGATGGCCGACGAATCGCACCAGCGGGTTCCGGCCGAGTGGTTCGGGCCGAAGCGGAAGATCGGGCTTCTCGTGCAGCGCGGATCGGACCTCGGGGTGCTCGGGATCTCCTGAACGCAGGGCCCGCGTATCCATGACGACCCGATCGCAGCCATGCTCGACCAGCAGCTCGTCGACGGTCCGCGCCGACGCCGCGTCGTCGAAGAAGGCAAGATGACGAAGCTCGACAGCCCAATCGCGCGCACTCGGCACGAAACGCAGCAGCCGCTCGAGGTCATCGAGTCGATTCGGACCGAAGGCGGGCGGGAGCTGGATCAAGACCGGTCCCAGGCGTTCGCCCATCGGCTCGAGCGCGTGCAGGAAGGCGTCGACGTCACGTTCGACGTCGCACAACATCGCCTCGTGCGTAATCGTGCGCGGCAGCTTGAAGCAGAAGCGAAAATCGTCGTCGACCGCATCTGCCCAGCGTCGCACCGAGTCGGCGCTCGGCACGCTCCAGAACGTGGTGTTGCCTTCGACCGAGTTGAAGACGCGACCGTACTGCGCGAGCCGATCCTGCGGCCGCGCATCGCGTGTGTAGAGACTTCCGTTCCAGGCGCCGAAGCTCCAGAACGGACAGCCGAGGTAGTAGGAACGCAGCGACAAGATCGCCCTCACTTCGGCGCGATGATCGCTCAAATCGCGTGGCGAGTCGCAGCGGCGCGCGACGCTCGCCGCCGACCCTCGCCGGGCCTTCGATCGGCGAGCGAGAGAGTGAGTCAGGCCGAAACGCGGCGTGCGCATCCGCTGTCCGAGAGTCGACGGAGTGCCCTCGCCTCGCCCGCGCTCGAGGCAAGCCCACATCTCGAGCCTCGATGCACACGGGCGCCATCCCCTGCCCACTCGGTCCGCACACGGCATCCTTGGGTCGGATCGTCTGGCCACGCTAGGGTGTGATGCGTGGAGAAGGAAAGAGTCGGCACGCTCTCAGCCCTGTCGATCGGCATCGGCGGGATGGTGGGGGGCGGTATCTTCGCCGTCACCGGGCTGACCGTCGAGCTGACGCGCGGCGCGGCCCCGCTCGCGTTCGTCGTGGCGGGCGTCGTCGCGCTGCTCACCGCCTACTCGTATTGGCGGCTCACGCTCCGCTACCCGAGCGAGGGCGGCACGGTCGAGTTCCTCAACCGCGCGTTCGGCACGGGTGTCACGACCGGTGCGCTCAACATCTTGCTCTGCCTGAGCTACGTGGTGCTGCTCTCGGTCTACGCCTATGCGTTCGGCGCGTATGGAGCC
The DNA here is from genome assembly GCA_965250285.1 of Myxococcota bacterium. Taxonomy (GTDB): domain Bacteria; phylum Myxococcota_A; class UBA9160; order UBA9160; family UBA4427; genus CAYYSY01. The sequence continues at coordinate 815,046 of OZ252299.1, read as the reverse complement.
AAGCTCTTCCCCGAAGCCGACTACGACTTCTGGAAGCACGCCCTCATCTCGGGCGCCGTCGTCGGCCTCGCCCTCATCAACTACTTCGGCGCCGAGATTGCGATTCGGTCGGAGAACCTGTTCAACGCGGTCAAGCTGGTGCTGTTGGCAGTCTTCGTCGTCGTCGGTCTGAGCACGCCGATGGATTGGGAGCGGCTTTCGAGAGCCGAGTGGGTCGGCCCTGTCGAGCTGGTCGCCGGCTCGATGGTGATCTTCCTCAACTACGAGGGCTTCGAGCTCATCGCAAACGCTGGGCGGAGTATCCAGAACCCCCGTCGCGCCCTGCCGATCGCCTACGTCGGGGGCGTCCTGCTCGTCATGGTCTTCTACGTGGCCATCGCGATGGTCGTCGTCGGCCACCTCGACTTCGCGGCGATTCATCGACACGCCGACTACGTGCTCTCCGAGTCGGCGCGTGAGCTGATGGGCCAGCCCGGTGCCTGGATCATCATCGTCGCCGCGCTCCTCGCGACCAGCTCGGCGATCAACGCCACGTTCTACGGCGCCGGTCGCCTCACCTATCTGATCGCGAAGACCGGCGAGCTTCCGGCCGAGCTCGAGCGCTCGATCCATGGCCAGCCGCTCGAAGGCATGCTGCTCTTCGCAGCGCTCACGCTGCTCGCTGCAAACCTGCTGCCCTTGAGTGCGATCGCCACGATGGGCAGCGCCGGCTTTCTTCTGATCTTTCTCGCCGTCAACGTCGCGAATGCGCGCCTCGCCGGCGAAACGGCGAGCCGCCCGTGGCTCTCCTGGCTCGGCGCCCTCGCCTGCGCGATCGCGACGCTCGCCCTCTGCGGCTACACCGTGGCCGACCCCGCGACGCGCTGGCACATCCTGATTCTGGTCGGGATGCTGGGCGCTTCGTTCGGGATCGAGTGGCTCTACCGCACCGCGACGGGCAGGACCATTCACCTTGGGTCGGGCGAGATCGCCCCAGGGCAAGCCGAGCGATGAACCGATCCGCACCGAGATCGCCAGGCCATCGGGATCCGAACGTATGAGCGTGCTCGCGCGGTCCCTGATCCTGTTCTCATCGATCTGGCTCACGGCCTGCGGCACCGCTTATCAGGACTCACAGCGATACGTACGCGACTCGAAGCACCCCGAGTCGGAGTTCGAACGCAAGACCAACGACTTCCTGATCTGGACGACGATCGGGGCGACGTCCGGCTACACCGACGCGCCGGACCCGTACCCGATCACGCTCTTCACCGACAGTCACCATCACCTGACCCCTCCGTATCGCCTCGGCGTCAGCGTCGGCTTCTACGGCAACCGGGTCGATCCGGCGACGATCGAGCGCGTCGTCTTGCGCCACGGCGACGCTGAGGAAGTCGTGCTCCTCGACGAACCCACCGGGCTGTACCCCGAGAAATGGCTGGATCACGCAGACTTGGCCGGCTGGAGCATCCCGCTCGAAGACACGCTCCCCTTCGTTGCCGGTTCGCAGGTACGGGTCGACGTCGACTATCGGTCGCCGCTCGCGACGACGCCCGAACGTCTGACGACGATCTTCAACGCCGTCGAGAAGCGCTCCCAGATCTCGAAGTTCGAGATCCACTTCATCCATGGCCCCTAGCGCGGTGAGCGGTTGGTCTGGCCTCGTTCGGGCCCAGCCGGGTCGCCTTGGCGTGTGTGCTGGGGCGCGGTCGTCCCGTGGTCAGCTTCGGCGCAATCGACGGCCCGGTCGTCACGTGGCCCTCTCGGGCGCGATCGACGGTCCGGTCGCGCGCTACTCTGCCAGTGTCATGGAGGTCCGCATCCGATGCGCGTGATGGTCACAGGCGGCACCGGCTTCGTCGGCTTTCACACCGTGCGTGCGCTCGTCGAGGCGGGTCACGAGGTTCAGCTGCTGGTTCGCAGCCTCGACAAGATGGCGAACCTCTTCGAGCCGCTCGGTCTCCATGACCTCGACGCCGTGCGCGGGGACATCACCGACGCCCGCAGTGTCGAGCGAGCGCTTGATGGATGCGACGCCGTCGTGCATGCCGCCGCCATCGTGAGCGTCCAGGCCAGCGAGGCCGACCGCGTGCTGCGCAACAACCTGCAAGGCACCGAGAACGTTCTGGGCGGCGCCCACGCGCGCGGCATCGAGCGGATGGTCCAGGTCTCGAGCCTGACTGCGCTGTTTCGCCGCGGCCTGCCCGGGATCGACGAGAAGGCGCCTCTCGGTGAGACACCGACGGGCTACGGGCGCTCGAAGATCGAGTGCGATCGCCTCGTACGGCGGCTGCAAGAAGATGGCGCGCCGATTCACACGACCTACCCGGGCAGCGTCCTCGGGCCCGACGACCCGGGCTTGAGTGAGGCCGTGCTCGGCCTGAAGCTGTTTCTCGATAGCCGCGCCGTCCCCGCGACCTCGAGCGGCTTTCAGCTGGTCGACGTGCGCGACCTCGCGCTCGCGCACGTCCGTCTACTCGAGAACGGGGGGCCGCCCTCTCGCTACGTGCTGGGCGGCACCTTCTTCACGTGGCCCGAGCTCGCCCAGCTGCTCGAAGACGTCACGGGAGTTCGTTTCTTGAAGCCGCCTACGCCCGCGATCGCGGTGCAGTGGGCGGGGCGCGTCGCCGATCTCGTCACCCGCTTCGTGCCGACCGACCTGCCGGTCAGCTTCGAGAGCACGCTGTACATGACCGAGTGGGCCCGCTCGGACGACGGCGCCGCGCTGAGCGATCTCAAGCTCGAGTACCGACCGCCCACAGAGACCGTGCGCGATACGGTGCGCTGGCTGCAGCAAGCCGGTCACCTTCTGTGGCGCTACGAGGTCTGAGCGCTGCACCAGCCCGACACGTGTGCAAACACGTCAGTTGCCCTGCCCATGTCGCGGTCGATCGTGCGGACCGCGGATCCGATTCCGATGAAAGCACACCGACCGGACGCATCCTGCCATCACTATTTCTTGAACACAGGCGCGCGTTTCTCCAGGAAGGCGGCAACCCCCTCGCTGTAGTCTGCACCCATGTAGGTGGATCTCCGAAGCTCGTTCAGGTATTCGAACTGATCTGGGCTCAGCTGATTCGACTCGCTCAGTACGTTCAGCATCTTCTTGTGTGCCGAAACGGCCTCGGCAGAACGTGAAGCGATCGTCCGAGCCAAGTCATCCACCGCAGACTCGAGCTGCGCACTATTCACCACCGTGTTGACAAGCCCCGAGGCAAGGGCGCGATCGGCCGTCAGGGGAGAGGCTGAGAAGAACATCTCTTTCACGATGGCCAGGGGCATCCGGTGCATGAAGTGCGCCAGCCCGGACGCGACATAGGGCAGCCCGAGCTTTGCGGGCGTAATCGCGAACGTGCTCTGTTCATCAGCAATCACGATGTCGCAGTTCACGACGAGATCGCACGCTCCACCCCAAACAGACCCATCCACCATTGCGATGACCGGCGCTGGGTGATCGCGAACGGCGCGGATCAAGCGTTCGAGGGGATCGTCGTACGGGAGTGGGTCGACTTGCGCCCTCGGTAGCTCCGACACGTCGTGCCCCGCCGACCATACATCCCCCGCCGAAGCCGACCTCAGGACAACGACACGGGCTCTTCGCTCTTCCAGCTCGGATAGCGCGGATAGTATCTCTGCGATCATGTCCGCGCCCAGCGCATTTCGCTTCTCGTAGTGATCGAGGGCGAGCGTGCCTACGCCATCGGCGAGACTGGACAGGATCAGCGGCATGACGTGTCCCCTAGATCAATACGTGCCGTCGCGCTGCATCGGTCAGCTCATCGCGAAACTTCGGGTCAGCGATGCTGATGAGGGCGAGCGCACGCTCCTTGGTCGACTTTCCGCGCAGGTTCACGATCCCGTGCTCCGTGCAGATGTACTCGATGTCCATTCTCAGATCGGTCACCATCCCGACCTTCGGCACAATCGTCGACACCGTCCCGCTCTGGGCCGTCGACTGCAGAGCGACGATCGATACGCCATTCCGTGCCAGCGACGCTCCCTTCACGAAGTCATAGTGACCGCCCGAGCCAGAATACTCGTGCTCCCCGATGAACTCCGCGTTCACCTGCCCGAAGAGATCGACTTCGATCGCCGTATTGACGGATACGAAGTCGTCGATCTTCGAGATGGTTCGAACGTCGTTGACGTATGAAGCCGGATAGCTCTCGAAGGACGAGTTGTCGTTCATGAAGTCATACATCGCGCGATCTCCGATCGCGACGGTAAAGACGTGCTTTCGGCGATGTAAGGACTTTCTAGTGCCGTTGACGTTTCCGTTCTTGATCAGATCGATCATGCCGGGCGACAACAGCTCCGTATGAACACCGAGGTCTTCGTGCTGCGAGAGCGATTCCGTCACGCCCGACGGCACCCGGCCGATGCCGATCTGGATCGTGGCACCATTCGGAATGAGCGGCTCGATCAAACGACCGATCTGCCGCCCTGATTCCGAAGCCTCCGCGCCCGGGACTTCGAGCAGCGGCACCGCGTTCTCAACGATCCCCGTCACTTCGCTCACATGAAGCTGCGATTCTCCGAAGACCCTCGGCATGTTTCGGTTCACCTCGACGATGAGGCGTTTGCAGCGTCGAGCCGCGATGGACGTGAAGTCGTTGTTCGTACCGAACGAGAAGTACCCACCCGCATCCATCGGAGAAACCGTGGCGACGAAAGTATCGAGTTCGATCTCGTTGTCGAACAGCTTCGGCAACTCGCTGAAGTGAGATGGCACGAAGCTCAGCAGCTTGTGCTTTGACGCGACCTGGGATTGGATCACCTCATGCTCTTTGCCAGCGATGAAGAAGCAATGGGGGTCTACGTACTCGATCACTCCATCCGAGAGCATCGTCTCAGCAATCGGACTCATGCTGAGCTTGTAGTAGAACTTGATTCGATCGAGATCGCGTGACCTCAAGCGACCAGCCAATGCCTCGAGAATCGCCGGCGGCTGCCCCACCGCCATCGCTGAGCACACGGTGTCACCCTGCTCAACGAGCGCCGCAGCTCGATCAGCCGACACGAGCTTGCGGCGGTACTGCTGGCCATAGGATTCTGGCTTCATTCAGGTCGTCCTATCTGGTGGCGGAAACGACGCCGACTCTCGACGCTAGCTTCGGTTGCGCCACCAGTCCGGGCCCTGTGGCGCGACGCATTCGAGCGCGTCGCGATCCCACTGGGCGAGATCAGCAGCCGCCGCGTGCGTGGTCTCGAAGAACGCCGTCAATGCGCCGTCGGGGTCGGTGGCCTGCTGGACGGCCTCGTAGGGAAGAACGAACTCACCGAGCTCATCGACCCACGAAGCGGTCTCGGGTTGCACCGACGCAGCCGGAAAACCCTCGGGCGTCGGGTAGGCGTAGGCATAGAAGATCGGGGCCGGCGCCTCGCGGTTGCCGGGCCAGAAGCCAACACTCGTGACCTCGTGCGAATACGCCTCTTGCGCGACGTCGAGCGGAAAGTTCGGGATACCGCCGGGATGCGCGGGCGCCGTGCGCCCGGAGAACCGGGTCACGGCCAGGTCGAAGCTGCCCCAGAAGAAGTGCACCGGGCTGGCCTTGCCGCGAAAGCCGGCCCGGAACCGGCTCATGACCCGCTGGGCCTGTAGCAACGCACGCCACAGCGCGTGCGCCTGGTCTGGATCGTAGGTCGCGTGCACCTCGTCCTCGGCGAAGGGGATCGCATCGGGAAGCTCGGTGGGGACGGGTCGGATCTCGACGGGCATGCCCACGGCGCCCATCGCGTCGATGACCTCAGCGTAGAAGTCGGCCACGGTGCGCGGCTCGAGCGCGATGCTGCGCGATTCGCCCCTCGTCGTCTGGAGCTTCAGCTCATGGTCGATGAAGTCGAACCGAAGCTCGAACCCCTCCGCGCCGTAGGGCACGAGGGACGTCCCCAGGCCAGTCGCAGTCACGTACAGCGGGACGCCCCAAGAGTGGTTCAACCAGGCTGCCTGGCCCATGCGGATCTTGCCGACGACCTGAGTCCAGAGGTGCAGCGTCTCGAGCGTGTCGGTCCACTTCTCGCTGGGGAGCTCGGGCCAGAGCTGCTGCGGCTGGCTCATCACGTGCCTCCTTCGGATCGGGTCGCGGTGTTGCCGACGGATCTTGCACACGCACCGCGATGCACGCGCGCCTGGCGGTACGGTCCTCCCCGCCCTTTGAGCCAACATAGCGGGGACGCACGACGCGCGGCGCCCCGTCGCATGAGAGAGCTGCAGCGACCCGACTGGATCGATCTGCGCACGATCTCTACACGACGTCGAGAAACCGAACGCTGTCTCGTCTCAGAACCGACGGTGGAACCCGACCATGAACGAATGCAGCGTCGGATTCACGTGCCCGCCCTGGCCGTCGTCGATCAAGGCCCCGGTGCCGAGAAAGTGGTACGCGCAGGCCAGCGACCAATCATCGTCGAGCCGAAACCGCCCGCCCCCCGCGACGATGTAGGCGAGCCCCACACCCTTCGATGTCGCGGACGCGGGCGGCACGTTGGCGGGGTTGTTCTGCAGCCAGCCCCCGGCGATGCCGAGGCCCAGGCCGACATACGGGCGCACCCAGGCACCCGGCTCGGAGAAGTCCCAGTACGCCTGTGCGGTGGCGTGCACGATGTCGATGCGATCGGCGGTGTCCCCCGCCTTCGCGCCCGTCCAGCCGACCTGACCGTCGAAGCGAACGTGGTCGCGCCACTGCAGACCCGCTCGCATCGTGACCCCGGCGCCGACGAGGAAGTCCGACTTGCCGACGCCCGGCAGATTGGGATCGATCCGATTCCATGCGGTCAGTCCGCCTTCGAGCCCGACGTAGACGTCACCTCGGCTGTGGCTCGGCGGGGTTTCGGCCGAATCGGCCAGAGCCGGCGCGGCCCCGAGCGCGCTCAGAACGACGAAAGCCAGCCCGAGGGTCAGCATCATTCGACTCATTCGACTCATTCGACGGACCCTTCGCCTTCTGACGCCCCCGACACATCTGTCCGGGGCGCGGTGGGGCTCGACCCCCGCGCCTCGATCGAGCGACGTGCCAACTCGTCGCGCAACGCGTCGATGACGGCGTACGCCCGGCGCTCCCAGCCCAAACGCATGACCCACCGCGGCAGCCGTGCGCCGGTCGACCCCCAATAGGTGTAGCGGACGTGCACGACGCCGCCTGCCTCAGAGACTTCCCAGAGGGTGCGCATGGTGTCGACGCGCACCCGACCGTCGCGCTCGGGCATCGAGGCGGTCACCTCGCTGCTCGCCTCGAGCTGCAGCTCACCGAGACCAGACGTAACCCAGCGGTATCGTACGACGTAGTCGCGGTCGGTGATCGGCCAGGGGAGTGGCTGGTGGCCGTAGACGAGCATCGAGTCGGGCTCGCTTGCGAGCACGCGCCACTCGCCGACGCCAGGGAACCAGGCGCCGAGCCCTTCGACGTCGAGCAGCACCGCCCGAACCGCCGCGAAGTCTGCATCGATGTCGCCCGCCACCGTAATCTCGAGGGCGGAGCCGTCAGGTGTCGCGTCCGCGCGCGTCGGCCTCGGCGTCATCGGCGCAGCGAGCAACGACGAGAGGAGCCAGCCGATGAGCAGCCCGAGCAAGCCGATCCGAGAAGACGCGGCACCCCGGTTGTCACGCACGTCGGCTCTCGCCTCGGGGCTGCGATCGGCGTGGGCCTGGGTGTGGCTCTCGATGATCATGCTGGCGCTCTTCCCCGTCGCCGCGATCTACCGCCGCTGGCCCGGTTCGCGCGAGGATCGCGGCGATGGACTGCGTCGACTGATCGCACGCTGGGTCTCGGTCTACGGAGATACTACGCCGCTCTACCGATTCGAGATCGAAGGCCGGTCGAATCTGCCCTCGGAAGGGCCCTACGTGCTCGTCGCCAATCACGAGTCGGGCCTCGACGTGCTCTGTTTGCTCATGCTGCGCACGCCCGCACGCTTCGTCGCCGAGGACTACCTCTTCGCGATTCCGCTCGCCGGCGGGCTGTTTCGAGACAGCGAACAGATCGCGGTCAAGCTCGGCGACCGCGAGAGCGGGCATCGCGCAATGGCCAAGGCCGCTGAAGCACTCGCGGCGGGAACCCCGGTTGCTTTCTTTCCCGAAGGTCGGCTCTCGCCCGACGAGATGATCGAGTTCAAACCCGGCGCGTTCGTGTGCGCGCAGCGTGCAGGCGTTCCCCTGATCCCGGTGCTGATCGAGGGCGCGGGCCAGGCCTGGCGGCCCGGCACGCTCGTCGTATCGGGTCGACACGTGATCCGCATTCGCATCCTGGCGCCGATCGAGCCCGACGACCACCGCGACATCGACGCGAGCCTGCTCGCTTCGAGCGTGCGAAGGCAGCTGCTCGACGCGCGCACGCCGCCCCAAACCCAGCGAGCAACACGTCGCGGGCTGTCGAGCATCGCGGCGCTGGTGCTCATGGTGGCCGGCCTCACGTTCGGCTGTGCCAAGGCGCCCAAGCCCTACACCGTCGCGCCCGCAGAGCGCGTCGCTTCAGTAGACGACCGCGCATGGAGCGCGCTGCTCGCCGAGCACGTCGATGACGGGCATGTCGACTATGCGGCGTTCTGCGGAGCCCCCGCGCTCGACGACTATCTCTCGGCGGTCGAACGCACATCGGTCGACGACCTCAGCGATCCCGAACGGATGACCCTCTACGTCAACGCCTACAACGCCCTCTCGCTCGACGGCATCCTTCGCGGTCAGAGCCCGAGCACGCTGCTGGGTCGGTACACGTTCTTCGTGCGCACGCGACACCGCGTGGCGGGCGAAGAGATGAGCCTGCTCACGCTCGAGCGCAAGGTGCTCATCCCCATGGGCGACGAGCGCATTCACTTCGCGCTCGTATGTGCGTCGGCGTCGTGTCCTTGGCTGCGAAGCGGGACGTACTCGGCGGCCCGGCTCGACGCCGAACTCGACCAGGCGGCGCGACAGTTCGTCAACGACCCCACCCGCAACCGCTTCGACATGTCGGCCGGCCGCGCCGACGTATCGGCGATCTTCGACTGGTACCGCGACGAGTTCGAAGCGTCGGCCGGCTCGCTCGAGGCGTATCTCGCCCGCTACGTCGACGCGCCCGAGGTGGCCGAGGCGTTGCGCACCGGCGAACTCGAGGTCGAGTTCCTCGACTACGACTGGAGCCTGAATGGCTCGCCGCCCGGTCCCGACGGTCGCTGTCCCGAACACGACGGTTGAGTGAGTCGGCCCAACCGGGCCCGCAGCGACCCGCAGCCCGGATGCGAGCGGGGCCGCTCGAAGCCCGTGCGCCATCGGCGGGTCTCAGCTCGCACGGCTTCCAACCTTCGTCGTCCCCCCCCCGTGCGGCATCGATCGGTGACCGCTCCCTGTGTTACGGTGCGGCCGTCGCGCTGATCGCTGGGGATTGTGGATGCCGAGCTGGAAGTGTATCGCCCTGTGTTTCGTACTCGCCGTTGCCCCGGCGAACGCCCTCGCGTTGCCGCAGTCGGGGACCTACGAGGCGCAGCCCGGTGGCCTCATCGGCCTCGAGCCGCTGGTCGGGCCTGCCACCCTCACCGTCGACGCGCAGGCGGGTACGGCGGTCTTCGAATCGACGACCATCCAGAACGTCACGGTCACGATCCCTCCGTTCCCTCCGGACATCGTCGAAGAGAACCTGGCGCTGAACGGCACGTTCGTCGACGACGACACCCTCGTGCTCGAATCGATCTGCACGCGCTACGGCATCGAGCCGATCGCCGCCCCCCCGTTCATCGAGGAGCTCTTCCTGATCGGAACGTGGCAGCTCGAGTTCAGCTCGCCGACCGCGTTCGAGTGGACGGGCGCGGTCACCTACTACGTGGACGCGCAGTGCACGGTGGTCGAGCAGACCGCCATCAACAGCGGGGCCTTCATGGTGCGCGCCGCACCGGTACCGGGTCTGGTCGGGCCGGCGCCGCTGAGCGCGCTTGTGGCCCTGTTGACCGGCCTGGGCCTGAGTCGGCTTGGCTCCCACCGCCGCTCTTGACGCCGCGGCCGCTCCCGTCCCCGTCCGCACCGCGGCTCTCTGCCGTCGCATCGTGCACGACGTAGAAGAGACAGTCCGAAGCCGCGACCGCCGCGTCGGTCGTGATCATGATGGGCATGAACGGGCGACGGACGACCAGCTCGTCGCCTCTGCGCTCGAAGTACTCGTCGGCGCGGTTTCGGCCATCCTGGTCGACGAGGCGAAGCGGCGCCCGAGCGCCCTTGACCCAGCCGATGCGCGCCCCGGCCTCGACCAGCTCGAAGTTGTGCCGATCGAGGTCGTCGGGCATGGTGAGATCGGCATCGGCGTGGGGCACCGTCGACATCACGAGCCGAAGCCCTGGCTCGATCGTCGCGCGCATGGGCATTCTCAGAACACGCACGCGATCGGGTTCGAAGAGCGCGGTGCCATCGGCCGAGCGGTCGCCGGGCTCGAAGAGCCGCTCGGCGTCGACGTAGCGCCTGAGCCCCTGTAGCGCGGCGACGTTGGCGCTCTCCTCGCCGCTCTTGCCGACCTCGATCGTCGCGGCCGGGCACGCGGTCACCGCTTCGAGCAGCGCGCCGAGGGTCAGGTCGCTCCAGATGAAGCGCGTGCCGAACATCGAGCAGAGGCCCAGGATCTCGGGCGTCGGCTCGACTCCAACACCGTACACAGGATTGTGTCCCGTGTTGTTATGGATGTCCACGAGGGCCTCGGGCTCGATCGCTTCGACCAGATCGAGGATCGCGCGCGCAAGCCGACCCTCGACGCCCTCGAAGGGCCCGAGGAAGCAGCGGTTGAGGTCGGGGCGGCCAGGCACCGTGCGATGCGTGAAGACGGGGGAGCGCTTCGCCGCCTCGACGTTCGCGATGACGCATAAGATGTCGACGGCGGGCGACGGCCCCTCGCGCAGCCACGACTGCAACGCGAGCAGTCCGGAGGGCTCGTTGCCGTGCAAGAGCGTCGTCACGACACGCACTCGCGTCGGGTCGCGGCCGCGGACGCGCCACGCGACGGGCCCGTCGAGCGCACCGAGCAGCGCGAGCGGATCGGCGGGGATCACGTTCGGCGCAGGAGCGGCGACGACGCGCAGCACCTCGCTCACGGGAGGTCGGTCCAGAGGTGCACGGGCGTGCCCTCGCGCGACCGCTCGAGGTAGCCCGCGAACATGGTGTGCATCGCTTCGTCGCGGCTCTGGCGATGCTCGGCCGCCGCCAACGCATCGAGCTGCCAGGTCGCACCCGTGCGGCGACGCGCCACGCGCTCGCCGATGCCCTCGAAGAGCGGGTCGAGCTCGTCGGCTTCGATGCCTGCGGCCACACACCCCGCCCGCGCGCGCTCGAGCAGCACCGGGATCATCTCGGCGACCGCTGCCGGGCGACCGGCGCCGCCGAGGGCCCGAGGCCAGTGGATCTGCGCATCGACCCCCTCGCGCGCCGCGCGGTAGAAGTCGGCGTGCACCGTCTCGAAGTCGATCTCGTCGCGCCATTCGGCGGCGCTGCGCGCGAGCTCGAGCCCGAGACCGATGTGGAAAGCAGCGTTGGCCGCCATGTCGCGCACCGTCGGACCGGCGGGTAGAGCCCGCAGCTCGATGCGCAGGTGGCCGCCTTCGGCGTGATCGTAGATGGCCCGGTTCCAGCGCCAGACCGTCCCCTGATGAAGCCGCAGCTCGCGCAGCCGAGGCGTGCCGCCGCCCGACGCAGCGTCGCGCGGGTCTTCGGTGTCGAGCACCGGCAGCAGAGGCGTGTGGCCGTCGACCGACTCGACGAAGAGATCGAAGGGCGATTGCGTCCAGCCGTGCCCGAACGACACGCGTGCATCGCGGCCGAGCGCGCCGCGCTCGGCTCGGTGATCGACCGCCTGCTTGAAGAGCGCGATGCGCGTCTCGTGCCACAGGCGTCGGCCGAGGAACAGCGGTGAGTTGCCCGCGACGGCGAGCACGGGCGCCGAGGCGAGCTGAACGCCGTCGTAGACGTCGGCGAAGTCATCGGGCGAGACGCGCAGGTGCACCTGAAACGAGGTCGCCGCCCCCTCGAAGGTGACATCTTCGACCTCGAGCCGCAGATCGTCTTCACCGTGGATGTCGATCAGGAAGGGCTCGTCGCGAAGCTGCCGGAGTGTTCTCGACAACGCCGCGTAACGGAAGCTCTCGGTCATCGAGTCGGGCGTCAGGTCCTCGCTGCGCAGGGTCGGCAAAATCCCCACCATCGCGACCCGCGCGTCGGCGCCCTCGGCGGCACGCTCGATCTCTTCGAGGCACTCGATGGCCTCGGTGATGAGTCTCGAGAAAGAGCGGCCCTCGAGCGGACCGTGCCGCATGTTGGCCTCGACGTTGAAGCGATCGAGCTCGATGGTCAGGCGCGGGTCGCCTGAAGCCGAGATCACCTCGACGTTCTGCAGCCGCGGCCGACCGAGATCATCGACGAGCGAAACCTCGAGCTCGGCGCCGAGCGACATCGGGCCCTCACCAAAGCCCGGTCGCGCGAGCAGCTCGCCGAGCACGTCGAGCGAGCACGCCAGGCGCTCGTTGAAGCGACGGCGGTCGTCCGCGTCGAATTCGATGCGATCGATCTCGATGCCCATGGATGCGCGGAGTGTATCAGCGCCGCGGCGCGGCGACTGCTCGGCGATCGATCGGCGACCACAACCCGGGCGACCCCGAGGAGCGCGATGGCTCGAGATCGGCACACGCAAGAATCACAATCACTCTTGTTTCTTCGTGCACCGCTCTAATCATAGATCGATCACACCCCGATCATTCCCCGAGACTTCCTGCCACGGTACAAACCGGTCGTGGGCGGCGATTCAGCCGGACCACTTCACTCGAGGACAGCCGATGCCCATCCCGCGGATCGCTCTCGTCGCTCTTGCCCTTCTCTGCCTCGGCGGCTTGCCGGGTTGCGTGGACGTCCGCGCGGTCGTCTTCGGGGACGTCGGCTGGAACGAGACCATCAAGCCCGCTCTCGGCCGCATCTTCAGTGACGACCTCCCGGTCGTCCTGTTCAGCGACGGCGGCCCGCGGGGCGACGAGATCGTGAGCGAGGTCGACTGGTCGCTGGCTTCGGCCGGAGCGGACGACGTGTATGGCTACCTCCCGGCCAGTCGGTGCCTCTGGGTCGATGGTCGAGGCTTTCCGCGGCTCAGCTGGGACGTGACGTTCGAGGACCTCGAGGTGCGCACCGACGACGGCGATCCCGTTCAGCTGAGCACCGACCGGGTCTCGTTCGCAGGAGGCGACGTGACCGACCCCCTGACGCGCGAGCGCCTCCTCGTCGAAGGTGAGCCCGCGTTCCTTCCCGCTCACCGCGAGGAGGTGTCGGTGATGCTTCGGGGCTACACCTCGGCGAGCGAGTCGCCGCATCCCTTCGGCCCGTGCGTTCGCCACGATGACGAAGCGATCGTCGTCGACCTCGCAGAGCAGGGTTGCGACGATGCGCATGCCAACTCGTACCTGCCGCTCACGGGGATCCAATGCGAGCGCCCACCCGTTCCGATGGACGTCAGCTACGAAATCGAAGCAGACGGCTGGTTCACGATGGAGGACGTCGAGGTCGACGACCGGATGGCCCGCGGCGCGCCGCGCCGAATGGAGCCGACGTTGATGAAGGTCCCGGACGCGGGACGAGAGATCGCGCGCCCGCTCGAGTTCGTCGGGGTTGAGATGGTCAACGCCTCCTGTGAGGAGCTCCCGAATCAGTACCGCGCGGTCTGCGCGGAACGAAAGGATCTCGTGGACCGGACCGGCGAGCTCGAGCAACCCCGCGCCGAGTGGCTGTGGCGGTGGTTCGTGCCCTCCCTCGACGAAGACGGCCGACCCATCGACGCGGAGGTCGATCCGAAGCAGACGCGCTGGGAGGAGAACTGGACGCCCGACGTGCGGGTCTCGGAGATCGGTGTCTTCCGGGCCCTCGGGCTCGACCGAGATGGGAACCCGGTGGTCGAGGACCTTTCCCCTGCCAGGATCCACCTCGACCGCCAGCAGCTGTCGAGCCGATCGATCGAGTGCGAATCGGATCTCTCGGGCGACCAGCCGGGCGTCTGCACCCGATTCTTCCCCGAGAGCGAGGCGCTCCTGGTCACCCCCGGCTATGACATCGGCCGCCTCGGTGTGGGCGAACGCGGGACACCCGTCCCGAAGCTCGAGTGGATCGCGGAGTTCAGCGTGTACCCCGATGCAGCGGGCTTCTACACCCTGCCCGAAGTCTTGCCCGGCGAGGACGTGTTCATCCGCTTCGATCTGGCCGGGGCGTGTGAAGCCTGCCTGACCGCGCGACTGCAGCCCACGGCACGTGATCTGGGCGAGCAATCGCTCTCGAAGCAGAGTGCGTTCGAGCGCGTGTTCCACGTGCAGAACGCAGGCCTGACCCCGTTGTGGATCGATGCGATGCGCCTCGGCGGTGCGTCGGGCGCCCACTTCGAGCTCGCCTCGAGCGATGGCTCCTCGCTGCCCCTCCGACTCGACCCGGGCGAGACCTGGCCGCTCGACCTGTTCTTCAAGTCGGACCAATACGGCGTTCACACGGCGACGGTCGAGGTCGACGTGCGGCAGGGCGGTACACCCCAGACGCTCGAAGCGCCGGTCGTCGTGCGTGCGGTCGACGCGATCCCGAACGTCCTGCCCGAGCGACTCGACTTGTGGGACACCGATTGCCCCGAGGTCTGGCAGGGATGGAGCGAGAAGACGGCGCTGATCGAGAGCGTGGGTCACCGCGACCTCGAGATCCATTCGATCACGCTCGAGGGGCGCGACGCTTCGTCGTTCGCGGTCGCCCGCCTCGACCGCGGGCAGCTGGTACCGATTCGAGACGAGTCGGTTGCACCGGGAGAGGCAGCCGAGTACCGGCTCTTCTATTTCGCGCCGAACCCGGGATCGCCCGATGTCGAGCGGCGCGCGCGCTTGCGGTTCGAGACCAACGGGGGCGCCGCGACGATCGATCTGCACGGGCACGCGTGCCCGTACGGAAGCGGCTGGTAAGAGCAGGGCCGACGACGACGAAGGCGCCGGCACGCAACGCGTCGAGACGCCTGCCCCAGCCAGACGATCAGCCGAGAGGGTTCGGTCGAGGGCGCTCGACACGTCGCGCAGCTCGGGGGTTCGGACACCCAGCCAGAGGTTCGGTCGGACCTGAACCGCGGGCGGCGATCGCAGTGCCCCTCGGGGCCATTGATATCTAAAACGCATAATTTATATTATGCAAATAATGTGCGAATCTCGGCTCGGCGATTCCGTGCTCCAACGACTGCGCCTGTCGCTCGCGCGTCGCTCGATGAGCATCGGCTCGGTGTTTCAGCGGCACGTCGAAGCGTCGAAGCGATTCGGCATCTGGGCTTCGACTGCTCCGTTCGCAGCGACCGCGCGAATCCCGCAACGCATCGGACCGGGGGGCGGAGGCGTGATCGCCCGGACCAAGGAGAAACGCGATGACTGAACCCGCGGCGATCGAAGAAGCCGTCCATCACGCGCTCTACCCCGCGCGCCACGTGCACGAGCCGTCGACCCCACTGGAGACATCCATGCAAACCGGCGTCATCGAAATGCCGAACGCGATGCCGCCGGGCTTCGCGAAACATGCCTACGAGAAGCAGTTCGAAGTGGCCGCGCCATCCGATGCCGTCTGGGCCTGGCTCGAGCGCCCCGAGACGTTCACACAGGGGCAGGTCTGGCCTTACCGCGTCGAGTTCGTCTCGGCAGACGCAGATGTCGCGCCGGGCTTCGTCGAGGGCGGCCTGAACATCCACCACGGCCCCTTCTTACACCTGCCAGCGACCTTGACCGAGATCCGCGAGGGGGAGTACCGAGACCTCCAGTACCTCTACGGCAGCTTCGTCGGCAGCCCCCGCCTGGTGCGACCGACGCGCCTCGAGTTCTGGGTCGACGCGATCGATGAGGAGCACACGCGGGTGCGGCTTCGCCTGTCGAGCTACGTCCGACGACGACTCGCGCGGCCGTGGACGTCGGCTCAGCGCATCTTCTGGAGTCGCTTCCCGCGCTGGATGCGACGCGAGCTCGCACGAAGCAAGCGAACCTGAATACGGGAGAAGCGTCTCGCGTGCGTGAGGGCCTCGATCGCGCAAGCGCACCGGTCGCCCGCCAGAAACACCCCCATCGCGCGAGTGGGGGAAAGCGGCGACGCCGCGCCACAGCGCCTCAGCCAGCGCGCTCGAAGGCGGGTGCTTCATCGACGACGAAGTCCGCGTGGGCGTGGGCCGGCAGACGGACGGTGGGTGCGATGGCTGCGTATGCAGCCGCAATCCCCTCCGTCACCGCGCGATGCTCGATCGCCCCAGGCCATGCGCCCACGATGCTCAGATGGATCGCGTCGCCGTAGCGGAACGCAGCGATCGCGCAGCGCTGCCGAGCGAAGATCGGCGCGAGGGCCACGACCTGCTCGATCGCAGCGCCGCCAAAGCGCAAGGGCGTGTCGGGGCCGCGGACGTGCGTCACTGTCAGATTGAACGTGCGGAGCCAGCCCGCCAACGCGAGCAGGCCGCTCGGCAACGCGGGCGGAAGCCAGTCGCAGAAGCGAGCGAGGAACCCGACGGCCGGCGCCTCGCCGGTGCGTCGCGCGCGGATCGTCGCCGCCCGAACGCTCGCGATCCTCGCCTTGAGCGAGCCTGCAAAGAGCGGCAGATCGACGAGCCATGCGCCGATCCGATTGCCGATGCGGGTGACCTCACCCGGTGCGCGCAGGTCGACCGGCACCATCGCCCGCACGCGCTGCGTGTCGTCGGCCGCGGGCGGCAGCGCGCGACGCATCCCGTCGGCAACGAGCGCGAGCACGACGTCGTTGATCGTGCCTTCGGTTCCGCGCGCAGCCTCGCGCAGCACCGAGACATCGAGTCGAAGCAGCTCGACCTGACGATTCGGCGCCGGCGTACCACTCAGGGTCGAGGCCCGCAGAGGTCGAAACAGCCGAGTCGCGTGGCCGAGCAAGCCCCGCGCGATCACGCCCGCGCGTTGCCGCCGCGGCCGCGGCGCGGCGATGGGTTCGACCAGAGGGATACCGTCGCAGACGCTCCCGAGCAGCCCCAGCAGCGATGCACCGTCCGCCAGCGCGTGGTGCACCTTGAACAGCAGTGCGGCGCGCCGTCCATCGTCGAGGCCGGTCATCAGCCAGGCTTCCCAGAGCGGCCCGTTCGTATCGAGCGCGCGTGCGTGAAGCCGGCCCAGTCGCTCGCGGAAGGCGACCGAGTCGATGTCGGCTCGAGTCGGCAGCGAGTAGACGAACTCGGCGGGATCGAAGCAGGCGCCGCGCCCGCGCCTTCCCCTGCGCGGCGGCTGAACCAGCTCGGGGATCCGGCCAAGCCGGTCGATCAGGAGCGCCCGCAAGCTCGAGGCCGTCTGCCCGTCCGGCATCGTCAACACCGCCAACACGCCGACGTGCATCGGACGACCGGGCGCCTCGAGAGCGAAGAAGGCTCGATCGATGCCGGCGAGTCGCTGGGTTCGGTCAACCATGGACAAAAGGATAGCCTCTCAATACTATTTGTCTATATTAAGTTATACATAATTGCATCAACGCCGAGTCGACTCATCCACACGTGAGCTCGGCCCTGCCGAGTGGAGCCACCCCAGCTCGGCTCGGGCGCGTCCGAGAGCGAGCCCGGGCGCGACGCCTCTCTCCGGAACCGGTTGCCGCTCATCGAGGGGCGATTGGCGCGGCGCCCCCCACCCGCGACGATCGACATCGCGGGTGAGTCGCGCCTCACGCGACCGACCGCGCAGCGAAACCGCTTCGAACGCCGAGACATCCGAAGGCGATGTTACGCGGGCTCGACCGGAGCATCGCTGAGCGCATCGAACCCACGCTCGCGGGCCCTGCGATGACCGCCAAGCGACTCAGCCACCGAGCGCGGCCGCAGAAGCGACATCGCTTCGACGCGAGAACGATCGATGGCTGGCCCGGACCGCGTGATCTGGAGGAACCGATGACCCGATCCGAAGACCTCGTCGCCCCGACGCCCTCACTCGGCTCCATGCTCCGCGAGGCCGCCGGCGTCTTCGAGATCGCCGGGCTCTGGACACGGTCGCCCTCTCTGTCTCGCGCGCCGCGAGGCGATGGACGCACGGTGATCGTGCTGCCGGGCTTTGGCGCCGACGGCACTTCGACCTGGCCGATCCGCACCTTCCTGCGCGGCGTCGGCTATCGCGCGGTCGATTGGGGACGCGGCCGCAACCTGGCCGACGTCGAAGAGAGCGTCGAAGCCATCGGTCAGCGGGCGCGCTACGAGCAGACACGTTCTGGAAGGCCCGTCTCTCTCGTCGGCTGGAGCCTGGGCGGCTACATCGCGCGGGAGGTCGCCCGCGACGAGCCCACCGCGGTGCAGTCGGTCGTGACCTTCGGAAGCCCCGTCATCGGCGGGCCCCGTTACACGACGCTCGCCTCGCGCGGTACGCCGCGTGGTTGGAAGCTCGAAGAGATCGAAGCCGCAATCGAAAAGCGCAAAGAGGTGCCGCTCAAGGTGCCCGTGACGGCGATCTACAGCCGACGCGACGGCATCGTCGACTGGCGTGCCTGCATCGATGACGAGGGCGGCGGCCCGATCGAGCACGTCGAGGTGTCGGCCTCGCACGTCGGCCTTGGCTTCAGTGCCGACGTCTACGAAGTCGTGGCGAATCGACTCGCGGCCGCGTGACGACCCGACCCGAGGAACGTCCGCTCGTCCTGCACTGGTTTCGCTCCGACCTGAGAATCGAAGACAACGTCGCCTTCGGCGCCGCAGCGACCCGAGCGCGCCGGCTGGGTGCCGTCTTCATCGTCGACGATGCGCTGCTCACGAGCGAACGCGTCGGCCCCAAGCGAAGAGCGTTTCTGCGCGATTGCCTCGAGGCCCTCGCGGCCGATCTCGAGACACGCGGCCAGCGGCTGATCGTTCGACGCGGTCCGCCCGAGGTCGTGCTTCCGGCGCTCGTTCGTGCCAGCGGCGCGCAGGTCGTCACCTGGAACCGGGACCCGAGCGCGTACGCGCGAGACAGGGATACCCATGTGCTTCGCGCCGTCGAAATGGCCGGGGCGAAAGCCCATTCGTTTCGAGACCGCGTCGTGTACGACGCGTCCGAAGTCCATCCCTGTCAGAATCGGCCGACGCCCGTCTTCTCGCCGTACCGCAAGGCCTGGTGGCGTCGCTTCGCGACGCACCCACCGCCCGCACCCCGAGCGCCGTCGCTGCCACCCCCCTTCGAAGCCTCGGTGATCTCGCCCGCCGAGGACGTTCCGCTGAGCGCGCTGCTCGTCGGAGACGGCGCGGCACCGGCAGCGCGGCTTCCGGCCGCCGGCGCCGCCGCAGCCGAATCGACCCTGGTCGCGTTCTTGGCGGGCGCCGCCCGCCACTACAAGGACGAACGCGATCGGCCAGACCTCGCCTCGACATCGCGCCTCTCACCCCATCTCCGCTTCGGCACGGTCTCGATCCGCCACTGCCTGCGCGCCGCTCAGTCGGCGAGCGACACCGAGCCGGCGCTGCGCCGTGGGCTCGACAAGTGGATCGACGAGCTGATTTGGCGCGAGTTTTACCAGGCGGTCCTCGACGACGACCCGAGCCTCGTTCGGCGCAACCACCGAGCCGAGTTCGATGCCTTCGAATGGGAGGACGACGACGCAGGCTTCGAGGCATGGGCGTCGGGCATGACGGGGTACCCCCTCGTCGACGCCGGAATGCGCGAGCTTCGGGCGACGGGTTGGATGCACAATCGCACGCGGATGGTCGTGGCGAGCTTTCTGACGAAGCACCTGCTGATCGACTGGCGCCGCGGCGAGCAGCTCTTCATGCAGTCGCTACTCGACGGCGATCCGGCGTCGAACAGCGGGGGCTGGCAGTGGGCGGCGTCGACGGGCACCGACGCTGCACCCGAGCCCCGCATCTTCAACCCGACGCTGCAGGGTGAACGCTTCGACCCCGACGGCGCGTACGTCCGCCGTTGGGTGCCTGAGCTCGAGGCGCTCCCGGGCGCCGCCATCCACCGACCCTGGGATGCACCCCTGGTCGTCCCCGACTACCCGGCGCCGATCATCGACCACGACTTCGCGCGCAAGCGCGCGCTCGAGCGACACGCGCGCGTGGCCGCGAACTGATCTCACTTCGGCGCGGCGTCATGACGCGAGGCGGCAAGCCGCCGCCTGAGTCGACGCGTCGAGCCCGCACGTTCGGGCCACGGTACGCGCACAGGGTGCCCGATGCGACGAAGCGCGCTCTTCGATCCACCTCGAGGCTGCGAACGAAGCTTCGGTGATTGGCGCGGTCACACACATCTCACTTCGAGAAACGGAGCATCCTTTTAATCGAGACGCGCGACGTCGAAGTCGAATCGACCGAACGCCGTCGTTTCGATGCGGACTCGGCGTCCGCATGGCCACCCGCGCAGCGCTCGGTTTTTCGTTCGTTGCTGCACGCGTCGGTGATAGGCTGACGTTCGGGGAGCCCGTGCATGAAGGATCGCAGCGAGCGCAATGTGGTACCGCTTCCGGCGTCGCCCGAAACGACTCGGCGCGCTCGGGGATCGGCGGACGAGAGCAGTCCGCCCACGACGCGGCACCGCGTTCTCAAGGCCGCACGCGAGATCTTCTTCCGAGATGGCTTCGCCGACACGAACCTCGACGAGGTCGCGGCCCGTGCCGAGGTCGGCAAGGGCACGCTCTACCGCCACTTCGACAGCAAGGCCGAGCTGTACGTCGCCGTGCTCGCCGTGGGCGGCGCGCAGTTCGACGAGGAGATGAGCGCCGCCATCGACGACGAGGCGACGGCGCCCGAGCAGATCCACCAGGTCGGCACCTTCTATCGGCGCTACTGGACCGAGCGCCCCGATCACTTCGAGATCTTCACCGCCGTCGAGCAGCGCGACTTCATCGGTTCGCTGTCGCCGTCACTCCTCGACGAGATCAGCGACATCTGGGAGCGGCCGCTGCGGCGACTCGAGCGCGTCATCGAAGACGGCGTGCGGCGCGGCGAGCTGTTGCCGTGCGACCCATGGGTCGTCGCCAACGTGATCTGGCGAACCGGCAATGCCGCCGTGCGCGCCCTCGTCACGCCGAAGCGCTCGCGCGTCATCGGGTGCTCTGCGGAGGCGATCTACACCACGGTGCTCGACATGCTGATCGCGTCGCTCGTGGATCCGGCCGCCCGACCCGAATGGGTCGGTCAGAACCGATCGGATCCGTCTTTCGCGGACTGATAGTCCGTCTTGACGCCACACGCTCCGGCCGAAGACGATGAGGGCGGGTCCAGGGGGGACCCGTTCGAATTCTCATCGCCCTCCGTTTTCGGAGAACAGGAGAAACACCTCGATGCGACACGATCGCGACCGGAGCCTCTGGGCTCCCTTTCGAGCCGGAATCGTCGGCGCCGTCCTGACGGCCATCGCAGCGGGCTGCGGCCTCGGTGTACTGGCCAGCGCACCCTGGATCTCGGACGCCGACAACAACGA
The DNA here is from genome assembly GCA_965250285.1 of Myxococcota bacterium. Lineage (GTDB taxonomy): Bacteria > Myxococcota_A > UBA9160 > UBA9160 > UBA4427 > CAYYSY01. The sequence continues at coordinate 793,707 of OZ252299.1, read as the reverse complement.
CGTCGTCTTCCTCGGTGATTCGATCTTCGCGCTGTCCGGCGAGATCCAGCAGAACCTGCACGCGCGGGCCGGCGGAACCTTCCGCAACTACACGACGTCGGGTGCCGAGCTCTTCGGCGGTTCACTCGGCCCCTCGGTCGCCCAGCAGTATCAGATGGCGCTCGACGACCCGGCTCAGAGCTCGATCGTGGTGATGGATGGCGGCGGCAACGACATCCTGCTGCCCGCGATCGCGTTCGACCCCTACGACTGCAAGACCCAGTGGTACGAGTGGGGCCGTCTGTCGCGATCGTGCAAGAGCTTCATCGACGACATCTACGTCGATGGCGTCGATCTGCTGAACGACATGGCCGCCGACGGCGTGAGCGACGTGATCTACCTCGGCTACTACTACACGAAGAACGGGCTCTTCCGACTCGACGACCTCGAGGAGGCGGTCGACTACGGCGACACGCGCCTCGCCCAGGCCTGCGACTTCTCGAACGCCAACTGTACGTTCATCGATCCGCGCTCGACGATCCGCGACTCGGACATCATCGTCGACGGGATCCACCCGTCGACGTCGGGCTCGAACAAGCTGGCCGACCTGATCTGGCCCGTCCTGCAGCCGAAGCTCTGACGGGATGCGAACCCTGGTGCACCGCGCCGTGCCCGTGATCGTTGGCCTGGCCGCCTTCGCGCTGACGCTCTGGGGGATCGCCTGGCTCCGGGGGGCCGCCGACGCGCGGCCCCCCGGTCCGCATGCGTCCTCGGCCCCCGTCGCCCCCCGGATCGAACCGAAGGCGACGAGCGACACCGAAGCACATGAGGGCGCAGCACTCGATCCAGCGGCTCTGCAGACGGCGATGGCCGAGGCAGCCGACGCGGCCGAAGAGCAGGTGCGCACCGCGCTGATCGACGACGTATCGCGCGGCGACGAGCCCCTCGAGTTTCGAGTCGACGTCTATCGCGCGGCCCTCGAGGCCGCCGTCGCCGGATCGGGCCATCCCGAGGTGCTCGAGTACCGGGGCGTCTGGACCGAGCACTTCCTGCGGATGCCCGTCGTGCAGGACGAGCTGGCGAGCCTGCCCCCGAGCGCACGTGCCTCGGCGCTCGCATCGATTCGGCGCCGGATGGGGTACTCCGACGAGGCGGTCGAGCGCCTCGCGATCACGGATGAGCGGCGCGAGGTCGCATGGGCGAACGGCCTGACCTACGTCGACGAGCGCGAGCGCCTGCGCAACCGACTTCGGGGGGAAGCGCTCGACGAGGCACTCTCGGATCTGCGCGTTCGCAGCTTCGGCGACAACGCGACGACGATCGCGCGCGAAGAGGCGGCCGGCTTCGAACGCTTCGAACGCCCGCGCGTGTACGGCCGCAACTGACTGCGAGGGGACAGGGCGTACGGCCGCAACTGACTGCGAGGGGCCAGGCGCACGTCCGCCGATCCAGCCGCGTCGGTCTCGGCTAGGCTCACCCCATGCCCTACCAGACCGTGCACGGATACTGCTGGCCCCAATCCGCCGAAGCCGGCGAGCGTGTGGCGCTGCACCTCTCGTCGCCGAACGGCACCCCCGTCGCCATCGAGGTCGCGCGCGTCGGCTGGAAGCGCGACGTCGTCCAACGTGAAGCCGCCGTCGACGCCGAGGAACACGAGACGCCGAAAGGCGCCGACCGCAACGGCTGCGACTGGCCGGTTGCGCATTGGATCGAGATCGATCCGAGCTGGCGAAGCGGCTACTACGAAGTCGTGCTCGAAGTCGAGCTCGGCGAGAAGAAGCGCCGCAGTCACGCCTTCTTCGTCGTCCGGCCCTCCGTCGGTCGCCCGACCGCGCCGATGGTGCTCGCGCTCGCGACGAACACCTGGCACGCGTACAACGACTTCGGGGGCCACAACCTCTATACGGGTGGCACGGCGGTCTCGCTCCAGCGACCGATGTCACCGGGCTATCTCCACAAGCCGCCGGGCGCCGGCCGGCGGGTGACGACCCAGCAGATCCCCGATCCGTTGATGACGGCGCATGTCGGCTACCTGCGGCTGCACCATCTGTCGCCGTACGCCGGCTCGGCCGGATGGCCCGATTGGGAGCTCCCGTTCCTTCAGTGGGCCGAGCGCGAGGGCTACGCGATCGACGTCGTGACGAACGCCGACCTCGAGGATCATCCGGCGCTGCTGAGCGACCACGATGGGCGGGGGTACTCGCTCTTTCTCTCCGTCGGGCATGACGAGTACTGGTCACGCGCCATGCGCGACAGCGTCGAAGGCTTCATCGGCCGGGGCGGTCACGCCGCCTTCCTGTCCGGCAACACGGCGTTCTGGCAGGTCCGTCTCGAGGAGCCTTCGGCCGAGGGGCCGGCCACGACGATGGTCGGCTACAAGGGCTTCTTCAAGAACGATCCGGTCTTCGACACCGACCGCATCGGTGAGCTCACGAGCATGTGGTCCGACCGGCTCGTCGAACGCCCCGAGAATCACATGACGGGCGTCAGCTTCGCGCGCGGCGGCTACCACCGCATTGGCAAGCGCGCCACGCGTGGTGCCGGCGGCTACACGGTGCATCGTCCCGATCACTGGCTCTTCGAGGGAACGGGCATCGGGTACGGCGACCTCATCGGGTCGAACGGCACGACCGTCGGGTACGAATGCGACGGCTGTGACTTCGACTACCGCGACGGCCTGCCCGTCCCGACGGGCGTCGACGGCACACCGGCGAACTTCACGATCCTGGGCACCGCACCGGCTGCCCACTTCACCCGCGAGACCGCGACGCGCCCTCCCCCGCCCGATCAACCTTCGGAGGTCGAGTTCATCGCGGCCCGCATGATCGACGGCGGCCGGACCCCGGCGGATGTCGAGCGCTTCTCGCACGGGCATGCCGTCTTCGGCACGTACACGTCCGACGCCGGCGGCATCGTCGTCACATCGGGCAGCACCGATTGGGCCCACGGCCTGTCCGGCAGCGACCCCGAGATCGAGCAGATCACGCGAAATCTGCTCGATCGCCTGTCTCGACGTGCGACGCGCTGAGCCAGCGAACGACCGGATGGGCAGTCACCCACCGCGCCGAGTCGGGTCCGATCGCTCGTGGATCCTCCACTCACCCCGGGCTCCGATCGAGGTGTCACCGTGATGGATGTGAACCAGATCGATCGCTTCGCCGCCGAGTACGCCCTACACGAGGCTTGCACCGAGCCCGATTGCGAGACGCTCTCGAGATCCCGTGTCGAAGCGACCGGGGCGAGGGGCACACAGAAGACGAAGCCCGAGCTCGGGCGGCGAGAGCGCCCCCGCGCACGCCGCGCCCGAGGCCGGCGTATTCGGCGATGACCGTCGGGCGATCCAAGATCGCGCCGAACGCGCCGGCGCATCATCACGTCCACCGGCACGTCGACAATCTGCCCTTCTCTCGCGCACATCTGCGGATCTGGGCGTCGTCGGCAGCCGGCATGCTGATGGGGGGCTATGCGATCTACTCGATGGGCGTGGTTCTCCCGCTCCTCGATCGCGATCCGGCGTTCGAAGTCAGCACCTGGCAGCTCGGAGCGATCCCGGCAGCGGGCGTCTTCGGCCTGCTCCTCGGGGCCGTCGTGTTCGGTGGCGTCGTCGACCGATTCGGCCGCAAGATCGTCTACCGCCTCAACCCGCTGGTCCTCGCCGTCACCGGCTTCGCGACGGCGATCGCCCCGACGCCCGAGTGGATGATCGCCAGCCAGCTCCTGTTCGGCATGGGCGTCGGGAGCGACTACCCGATCGGCTCGGCGTATGTGTCCGAGACGATGCCCCGAGCCATGCGGCCGCGCCTGATCGGCGCCGTCATCGCAAGCCAGGCCGTCGGCGGCGTGCTCGCCGTGGGCGTCGGCTTCGTGCTCCTCGACCATGCGCAGAACGCCGGCGTCTGGCGCTGGCTGATCGGCTCGGTCGTGCCCATCGCTGCCCTGACCTTCGCTGTCCGCCTGACGATCCCAGAGAGCCCGCGCTGGCTGGCCGAGCAGGGCCGCGTCGACGAGGCCTGCGCCGCGCTGAGGAGCATGCTGGGCCGAAACGTCGAGCTCACGATTCCCGAGGATGCTCGGCCCCACTCGCCCCGGCCGGTCTCATGGGCCGAGCTCTTTGCGCCCGGCATGCGACGGCGAACGATCCTGACGACCGTCCCCTGGCTGTGCATGGACATCGGCGTCTACGGCATCGGAACGTTCACACCGCTGATTCTCGTTCAGATGCACTTCGCCGATGCAGCAGACGGCAAGCACGCCACGTTCATCGCCGAACGTCTCTCGGCGATCGAAGGCTCGGGGTTCGTCGACGTCTTTCTGGTGCTGGGCTTCGCGATCGGCATCGCGCTGATGGGTCACGTATCGCGCATTCGCATGCAGGCGCTCGGATTCGTGTGCATGGCGCTCGGTCTCGGTGTGCTGGCGGCGGGGTCACGCTTCGGCAACCCCCTGTGGCTGGTGTTGCCGGGGTTTGCGCTGTTCAACACGATGATGAACGCCGGTCCGAACCTCACGACGTACACGATCCCTGCCGAGGTGTTCCCGGTTCGACTGCGTGCATCGGGTCACGGGCTCGCCACCGCGTGCGGAAAGGTCGGCGCGACGTGCAGCGTGCTTCTCTTTCCGACGATCCAGAGGGAGATCGGGCTGGTCGCCACGCTCGGCACGGTCGCAGCGATCGCGCTGCTCGGCGGCATCATCACGCTGCTGTTCCGTGTCGACCCCGAGGCCGAGGCGATCGATACCGACTGATCGACAGGGGGTTGCCACGTGCAGGGTCGATCTCACGTCTGCGCGAACGGCAGCCGCTCCCACTGGTCCGGCTCGGCGCGCGGCGTCGCAGCGGCGCGATCCTCCGGCTCGACGGGCCCGATCGGCACCGCCTGCGCGATGCAGTGCCCCAACCGCTCGTAGGCGACGAACTGGTCTTCGTCGAAGGCCTGATCGAACGTCGAAGCGGAGGGGAAGCTCGGGTGCGTCGCCGCGAAGCTCTGCACGGTGAGATCGACGTCGCTGCGGAGCGCGGGCTTGAGGTAGAGAGACGGCCAGCAAGCTAGGACCATGCCAAGCGCCCACATGGTGACCTGTCGCTCGCTACCTCTGGCCTTCGATGCCGTCGGCCACTCAGCAGCGACTCTGGCCGAAGCCCGGGCACTGCACCTGCGGATAACTCTTGTAGCGTCGCCGATACTCTGGGGAGTTGCGACGCTGCCAGTCATGCCACTTGTTGACGCCCTTCAGGTACAGCTGGTTCATCGCGCGCAGGTACCGCAGTGTCCCCGCCTCGGTTTTGCACCCACCCCACTGCTGGGCGCAGTTCCTGTACCAAGCTGGCTTGTCCTTCCAGCTCGCGCGATGTGCGGCACGAGCCATCCCTTCCAGCACGAGCCTCTGCTTGAGCTTCTTGATCTGATCCGCTCGGAGCCGGCCGAAGCGAGCCTCACCCGTGTAGTCTCGAACCACGTTCAACGTCTCGACTGCAAACAGGGCGGCGCTCAAGCGCTCTACGAAAAGTGTCGCCCGATCTCCTCCGCCCAGGAGATGCTCGATGGTGTCGTCACGCGCCGTATCCGTAACCTCGCCGATCACGTCACCGAGGAACTTCTCTACGATGCCTTTCTCCATCGCCGTGTCGAAGGATCGAGCGCGGGTTCGGGTCTCGAATGCAGTGATCTGAGGCCCCTCCATCGTCACCCACTGGACGATCGCGTTGTCGACGAGATCGTTGTACGCCTCCCACGTTTCCTGGTACCACTTCACTCTCTGCCACTCGACGGGCACCGGCTCACGCCCGGTCGGATCGACCATGACCACGGGGTTGTTGAGGGCGTAGCTGTAGCCGTTGAGCTTCCTGGGCTCGTCAATGGCGCTCATACCACGGACCAGATCGTCGACCGAAGCGAAGCGCCCCAACTGAGGCAGGTAGAAGCGCGACTCGAGGTAGTAGAGACCGGACTCGCGATCACGCTCTTGATCCGAGAAGAGGTGATTCGTGGTGGGGAGACCGGCATCGAAACCCGGCAGACGTGCCCGGGGCTCACCGAAGGGGAAATAGACACTCTCTTCGACCACGCGCCCGAGATCGTCGGTCAGCATCGTTGTCGAGCCCAGATGATCCGGGTGGTGGTAACGGATCTCCGCAGCCGGTTCGGTGGGCTGAATGAGCGCACCCGTATCGTGCGCAAACGCCACCTGGCCAGGCCGAATCATCTCGGGCCACGCATTCAAGATGTCGAGCGCGAGGATGCGAGGTCGCCAGGTGCTCGTGCGACCGTCAAAGAGCCAGACGGCGTCGCCGGCGGCGGCATCCGACGCCACGGCAGAGAGGCCGGGCACCGAGAAGAGCCCGGAAGACGAAGGCGCACTCGCGGTCGGCGCCGGGTATGCCCCAACGACGTCGACCAACGCTGGTGCATCCGCGTCGATCCAGATTGACGTGCCCGCGCCGATCGAAGACGAGGGGCCGAGCGCCTCATAGCCTTCCGGATCCATCGGCTGATAGCCCGACCTCGAGCCACCCGCCGATGTCAACTCGAGCTGGGCGGCGGCATCGGGCGCGTCCACGGCAAGCCCCACCGCGTTCCACCCCTCGCGAAGCTCCACCCACTGCACCCGTTCCCGCGATGGGTCGAGCGTGCCCGTCACCGTGGCCACACGCTGCTCGCCCATCATGATGTACTTCGTCGGCTGGCCACCGTCGCGAATTTCGAAGAGCGGGTCGGGGTAGAGCGTGCGGCGCGTCTCACCTGGAAGCAGCCCTTGCCATTCGACTTTCGCTGTGACGACTTTCAGGATGCGGGTGTCGCCATGATCGTAGACGTAGCGGGCGACATACTCTGGTGTTTCGATGCGGACGAGGCGATCCTTGAAATCCCACTCGAGCGCCGTCGCTTCATATGAAGTCAGATTCCCCGATGCGTCGTACGCGTACGCGATCGGGGCACCCCCGTCTCCGACGAGCGTCACGGCCCCGGGGCCGGGTTGATCCCCCGGCGCGCGGCCGTCGCGGCCGAAGCGTCCAGCGCTACCTCCATACGAGTAGGTTCCGAGCGAATCGAGCGGCTCGACGAAAGCGGGATGGCTGACATCACCGGTGCGCGAGAGAATGTTGTCGAGTTGGTCGTAAGTGAAGTCGAGAAAGCCGAAGACGGTGGCGGGGTCGTCCGATGAGCCCAGCTCGTAGCGGGTCAACCGGTGGAGTTCATCGTACGCGAACCGCTGTGTGTTGTGCCGGGGCGTTCCGGGGACGGCATCGACCCGCAAGTCCTCGATGCCGATCACGTTGGACACTGGATCCAGCTCGTAGCGATAGTGGAGCAGATCGAGACCGATCGTCAGGACCGCCCCAGACAAGCGGCTCTCGATCAGCCTCAGCCGACTGTCGTAGTCGTAGCGGGCAACGACCCCGCTCCCCAGCGTGACCTCGTCGAATTGCCCTGAGGGTCGATAGCTTGCGTCCGCGACCACGGTTCGACCGGCCGGCTCCGCCGCGACTCTGCGCACCAGTCCCCGCGGATCGTAGAACTCCTCGATCCGATCACCGTCGGGGTACTCGATGACAGTTCGTCTGTTCAGAGAGTCGTACTCAAAGCCGAACGAGAAATCCTGAAAGACTCCTGGTCCAAGATCTTCGCGACGCACACGCTTCAACTGTCGCCGCAGTCGCCTTCGATCGTCGTAGGCGAAGAGAGACTCGCCCGACAGATCGCGTACACGAGCGAGCTGTCCCGCTGTGAACGTAGAAGCGTCGCTACCCCCATCGGGCAGCGGCAGGCCCCCTGGAACGGGGAGGTCATACTCGTACTCGACGTCGATCGGGTCGCTCGTCGGGTCGCTCGTCGGGTCGCCCGTGGTGTCGAGGTAGTTCTCCGCGATCACCCGATTCATCGCATCGTATGACATCACGCTCACCTGTCCGCGCGCGTCCTCGATCTCGATGAGGTTGTCGACGTCGTCGTATCGAAACGATGTCCTGCCGCGATTCACATCGTCGTGAAAGGTGCGCCTGGACAGTGCGTCGTACGCAGCGCTCGTCCGGTTGCCGTGCGCGTCCTCGATCTCCAGAAGATTGTCGCGGGCGTCATAGCGATAGTGCGTCACCAGGGAACCCGAGCCATCTCGCTCGGTCACGCGAATGAGTCTGCCCAGGCCATCGTTCTCGACTGATGTCGTGGCGGCGGGCGTCAAGCCAGCGACATCGTTCTCGTCCATCCGATCCTGAGAGAGGGGCAGGAAAGCGATCCGCGTCGCGTTGCCGTCCGGGTGCCTCGCCTCGACCTCGCGACCGATCGCATCGCGATCGATCTCTCGACGATTGCGTTGAAGATCGAGGACAGGAAGGCCCGAAGAGCCGGAGAAATACGGATGGAAGACGGAAGACGATGCCTGCCGCCGACCGAACGTCGTTGCATTCGTCACGACCCACTCGTCGGGGACGCTGCCCTCCTCCACCGTGGCGAGGCTGCGACCGAGTGCATCCGTATAGGCAAACGAGGTGATCGTGCCTCCCGCGGCCTCCTCTCGCTTCTCGATGCGGATGAAGCTGACCCCATCGCCGGCCGGGTTCAGCTGATAGTCGTAGCTCGCGGTCGGGAATGCAGACGAGTCGCCCGGCTTGATGTCGGCGACGAGCCGGGCATGGGTGTCGTACTCGAACGAATACGGGGGCCCGATGCCGGTGGTCGCCCACGTATTCGCCCGTGTAACGAGGCCGAAGCCTTCGTGATACGCCGCGCCCATCGAGAGGGAGTAGCCATCGAGGAAGGCTTCCTCACTCGTCGCGAACGTCTCGAATGCAGCGTCATATGCATAGGTTCGCCGCGAACTTCGCGCATCGAGGGTCTCGATCGGGTTCCCGAATGCATCATAGGTCGTACGCGCACGCGGTATGAATCGGGCCTCTTCGATCAGCTCTTCTTCTTGCAGCGTCATGTCACCGACCGTGCACTCGCCAAGGGGCAAGTCGTCGAAACGATGGCGCATCCGTGATTCGACGTTCATCGCGGCATCGGCCACCGTCTTCTCTACCAGACAGCGAAGCTGCCAATCGGTCGTGTTCTGCGCGAAGGTCGAGCTGGTGATTCGTTCGTCGGCTGGCTCCACCGGATTCGTGAACGCGAATGGATCACCTGCACCGCACGCGATCCCGTCCGCGACGCTGTTCTTCACGCATGGCCCGAAGGCACCACATTCGGCGGCGGCGCCGCACAGCTGAGTCGGCAGCCCCTGGCACACGCCGCTGGTCAGCTGACATCCGAAGCCAGGCGGTGCCGGCAGGTCGACGATGCCCCACTCTCGCGACTCGATCTGATTGCCAAAGGGGTCGAAATCCATCGTGGAAACGACGTCGACCCTCGGACCAGAGCCCTTTTCGATCAACGCCGAGCGCGATGCAGTCGACACGGCCCAGTGCACGCTCTTGCCCGACTCACAAGTGTCGATCGACAGAATCGCGGGCTCGGCGCTGCCTCCTGCCACGCAGCTGCCGCCGAGGCCGGGACCGCTACAGTCGGCGTCGCTGCAGCAGCCCACCGCGGCATTGCCGCTGCAAACCAGACCCGTGGCGCCGTGCAGCGTGCGCACCTCCCAGCGCGAGAAGCTGTGGTCGAAGACTTCGCCCACCGAGCTGCAGGCCCCATCGGGGCCGTCAACGCAGGTTTCGCGGCGCTGCTCGAGCAGCACTCCTTTCAGCGGCTCCTCTTCGGCTCCGCCGGCGCTGCTGCGCTCATCGACGAGGCCATCGCCGTCGTTATCGACGCCATCAGGAGCCCCGGTGTGAAAGCTGTGCCGGGTAAGCAGTGTCGGCTGTGTCGCATCGCCGCGCTCGATCTTCTCGACTTCAGAGAAGCCGCGAAACTCCTTCTCGACGCCGTCGTAGTAGCCGTCGCGGTAACGGTAGTCGGTGGCGTACTCGTCTTCGCCGACGACGTCATCGAGATCGAGACCGAAACGAACGCGCTTGCGCGCGACGACGGTCACCGGAAACGGTGGCTTCGTGATCCACGGGTTGGCGGATTGCGCCTCGAGGTAGTCGATGGTCGACGGCTCGTACTCGATCGTCGTAAGCGCGCCCAGACCGTTGTCGATGGTGCGTAGCAGATGAGGGGGCACACCCGTCGACTCGACGAGATCCAAGTAGCGTGTGCCGTTCGTCTCACGGTCGACGTGCACGATATCGGTCGTGCCGTTGCCGTTCATGTCGGCGAGCTCGAGCACGTCGGCTGTAGCCGGGTTGCACCCGGGCGCACAGCGATCGTAGTCCGTGCCCGGCGTCCAGCCGGGTAGATCCACTCTTCGCAAGCGGTCGCCGCCCGCGTTCACCCAGAGCACCAGGCTGGTGCGCCCCGTCCACAGGAGATCGGCGAGGCCGTCGTTCGTCAAATCAGTGAATAGAAAGCCCTCGAAGCCATCGAAGTCGGCGCCGAGCAGTCCCAGCACCGGGTCTCCTGCGAGCGTGATCGAGGACCCCTGCGTGGCACAGCTGCCGTTCACGCCGAAGCCGCCGCGACCCACGCCCGGGTAGTACTCGATCGAATCGACCTGCGTCGCCGACGTATCCACGACGACGACGTCGAGCAGCCGGTCGCCGTTCATGTCGACGAGAAACGTCTTCGGGCTGGCGAAATCGACCCCCGGGATGGGCGCGCATGTCACTTCGGCACCGAGGGCCCGCACGCCGCCGAACTCGATGGAGAAGCGGGCGCGGATCGAGGTCGGTACGCCGGAGCCATTGGTGACGGTGCGAAGCACGTCGATCCGCTTGTCGAAATCGAGATCGGTGGTGCGGAGGCTCGGGTCTTCGAGGCCAAGGGGCGAGAAGCCACTCAGCCCGGCGATGCTGAGAGTCTCCTCGGCGCCGAAGAAGCCGCGGCCGTTGCCGGGCCGGATGCCGAAGTCGCCATCGGCCGCAGAGCGCTGATACACGAGATCCGTGATCCCGTCGCCGGTGGCATCGAGCAGCGTCGTGCCCGGTGTGCTGAGGCGTTGGGGCGGCGACCCGATGGGGCCCGGAGTCTCGAAGCTCACCGTGCCGTTCGCCGCCGGGCCCAGGTTGCGCCAGCGGGTGTAGGAGGTCGTCGTGTTCTGCGGCGACTGGATCAGATCGGGGAGCGCATCGGCGTCGACGTCGACGAACGCCACGTCGGGGCTGCCGACCAGGCTGGAGGGAAAGCTCAGCAGCCCTCGCCAACTCGACGTGCTGATGGCGGGGAGCTCCGTATACGTGAAATCGAGCTCGGGCAGCGTCGTGACGGCGTCGTCGCCGATCTGCGTCACGCGCTGCAGACGCGTCGCACCAGCGACGCACTCCGCATCGCTCGAGCAGCTTCGCCCGACGAGGCCGCGCGCGCAGACGCTCGCTTCACAGACGCCGGCGTCGTCGTAGTCGAGCTGGTAGGCCCGAATACGCGCCCCACCCACGACGCCGACGTCGTCGCAGAGGCTCGCGGGCGTGAAGCTTCCGCCGAGCGTGCAGGCATCGATGCGGGTGAGGCGCCGACCGATCGTCTGCTCGAAGCCAGGCCTGTAGTCGCGCACGCGGTCGGGCCGGGTGGCGTCTTCGTAGGTGAAGACGACCACGTGCTCGCCGGCCAGCGTCTGCGTGGCATGCCGCGTGTAGCGGATCTCGGCCGGGTAGACCTGGTTCGGCGAGTCGGCGAAGGAGCGGTAGCCGTACTCGATGCGGTTTCCGTGCGTGTCCTCGTGGCTCGTGAGATACCACGCGAACGTGCGGCCTGCGTCTTCGACGCGTGCGCTCGCCGCCTCACCGAAACGGCGCTTCGATCCATCGGGTTCTTCACAGAGCCACTCGTTCGTGGCGAGGTCGTACGAGTAGCGGCGAAAGGCGCCTTCGTTCTCGGCGCGGTAGCTGCCGTCGGCCAGCGGCACGAGCTCTTCGCCGCCCATCGTCACGAACGTATCGCTGCCCGTGAAGCCCGGCGTTTCGTCGTAGCGGGGCAGGCCCTTATCGGTCTGGCGGTGGATCGCATCGAGGCCCGAGACCGACCAGCCGATACCGAGCAGACCGTTGCCGGAGCCGCCGTTGTACGCGAGAGCGAGCGTGGGCTGCACGCCCGCTCTTCCCGGCGGCACCTCCAGAGCCACCGTGAACGTGGCCGTGCCGGTGTTCAGCTGAGGCTCGAAGGATTCGCCGAGCCCTTCGATCGAGCCCGGGCCGGAGGGCAGCGAGATCGCCTGGGGCGATACGCCGTCGGTCGGGCCCGCGAGAGATACGAGAGCCCATGGCAGACCCGTCATCGCGAGAACCAACACCCGAACGAAACGCCTCGCCCTTCGGCGCGGCGACCCCGGACGGCCGAAACATCGAAGAACAGGAGCGACGAGAATCCCTTGCACCAGGCGCCTCGCTGGCTACTCGCCCCGACCAGCTACTGGCGACAGAGCGTGAAGGTGCCCGTACCGCCCCCCACGCGGTTCAGGACGTAGTTGCCAATGTTCGTATAGACCGTGGCCCCCTTGAAGGTCGGACAGTCGCCACCGGTGGCCAGGATGACGCTGCTTCGACCCCCTTCGGTAGGCGGAACCGACTGACCCACGGAGGACGACAGATCGCTGATCGTGATCCCGTTGTCAGCGATGTCTGCCCCCGACACCGTGTTAAACGCGATATCCGCTCCTGTGATCGACGAGTCTGCGATATCGACGCCGCCGATGCTGCCGTCCTGTACGTCGACACCGGTAATCGAGTTGTCTTCGATTGCGAGCGAATCGATCGCTCCTTCCGCAGCACCGAGCGCCACGGTCGCCGTGGCGGCCGCGAAGGACGGAAATAGCGGTTGGCGAGGATCGAGCTGCGTCGTCGTCACACCATCATCGACCTGGATCGACAGGTGAGACCCACCAACCTGGATCTGATCGAGATCGGCGATGCCATCACTGGCGCCACAGAGAAGCGACTCGTCGGGCTGTCGTGCGCAGAGATCGAGGCTCGTGGAACCGATCACGATCAGAAAGCGGCCCTCGGCGTCGGGGGTAACGAGGTGGGGCTCAGGGCCCCAGATCCGATTGCCCCCGAGCGGTGCGTCGTAGAGCTCCACCAGCAGGTTCACGGAGCCCGCCACACCCTCGAGTCGCCCCTGGTAGGGGATTCGTCGGTCCACGATCTCGTCGAGCGCGCTCGCACCGAGCGCTAGGAACAGCGTGGCCAAGACCAGGTAAGTCGCGACTCCGATGCGCGAGCAATTCGAAAGCTTCATGGGGGCTCCTTTGTTTTCACCTGGGCTACTGAATGACGAATCCCTGGTACTCGAACGTGAGCTCAATGTCCTGAATCGAACGAATGAACTCTTCGTCGAAGTCTTCGGGTCGAAGCAGGCGCCCTTGGGGCCGGATCCGGATCTCCCATCCGGGGCTGGCCATTGGGACTCCCTTGATCTCGGTCTGCTTCGTCGGCGGGTTCCCGGTGTCGTCGGCGTCGGCCAGCGTCAACGGAACCGAGAATGGGTCGAAAGAAGGCACACGATCTGTGAGCGTATTGCCGACGATCGGCAGATCGCCCGACCGCATCGTGAACCGCAGGAACCGATCCTCGGTCGAAGGCGGGGCGAAAGGCGGCGCGCTGCGGGCCCGAACGATTCCCGGCTGAACCTGACGAATGCGCGCCTCGACGGGCGCTTCGGGTGTCGTGAGAAGCCGCTGACAGTCACAGGCTGAAGGGAAACCGAATGCGTTGAAACATCCAGTGATGCCTGAGGGGGATGGATCTTCGAGCGGGCACGACACACCCGGCGTCGGGCTTCCGAAGAGATCCTGACAGACCGCGGGGTTCGAGTTGGCGAGTTTGCCGCTTTGCGGGTCTCGGCACAGGATCTGGCCGGGGTTTCGGTTCGGCTGATAGACGACTGTGCCTTCGACACTGAGGACGCGTGCGTTCCAGATGTTGGACGCATCATTACCGCTGTTCGCTTGCTCGCCGGAGAGATTGGCGACACCCGCCGTCTGACACGTCAGGCCGACGCCATCCGCATTCGGCGGGCAGCGCAAGAAGCCGCGTCGCGGAGAGATGGCCCAGCCGAGGACGGCGAGGTCCGGGTCGGTCGAAGGCCGACTCTCGATGAGCAGATCACCCAGGTTTGGCCTGGAGCTTGCCGGCTCGAACGGATCACTATAGAGGTCGCGCAGCCGAATCGTCTTCTGACAAACTCCCGCGTTGCAGGCGAGCGCACGATCGGCCGCCACGACTTGCGTGACTGCACTCGAAACGATCGCTTCCAAATCGTCCACTGTGCGAGCAGCGAACACCGCCTGGAGAGAACAATCGCCTGAGGCATCGGCGATGCCGTTGGGGTCGGAGCTGAGCTCACAGACGCCGCCGACTCCCCCGACCCCAGGAACACAATCCTCGTCACCGAAGCAGACCGATCCGCCGTTGTCACTCAGCAGATCACACCGGGCAGCCTGGCAGCTGGAGAGCTGCAGGGGCGTCAAGTCACTCGTCGCTGTGTCGGGTGCGGCGAGGTCATAGGCGACCGCACGCGTGATCATCCAGGCAACGATCTGCGCAGCCCTAAACTTGTCGACCGCTTCAAGCTGCTCACGCAGCGCCACCGCCCTGTAGTTCGCAGGATTGCGGAAGCTCACTGCGTTCTGGATCGCGAGCTGCTCCTGAGCCTCGGAGAACCGAGCGATCGACTCGCGGAACTGAACCATGAGCTGCTCAGAGGCCGACAGTGCATCCACGTACGCGATCCGAGCCTGGGCCAGATCGGCGGTGATCTCGCGACGACGAAGCGTCAACTGACGCAGAGCCTCGCCCTGCTGAATCCCGAGGATTCCGCAGGAGAAGGGATCGTCGGCATTGCATGCGTCGGGATTGGTCGGGTCTTCGCCCAGCTCGGTCCTGCACCGCGCTTGCACTGTATCGAGCTGCTGCGCGAAGTCGATCGCGACTTTGGCTTCTTCGAACTGAAGCTCAGCCTTCTTCTTCTTCTTTTCCGCGGCCCCGTTCAGCAGGTCGCATCCGATGGGAACCGCAACGGACGCGCCATCGGCGGCTCCCTTGCTCGATGCTGCTTTCTGGGCCAATCCAAGACTACATAGCTGTGACGAGAGATCGATTGGGATGAAGACGTTGAGACCAATGTCGAGATAGGGGTTGTCTGCAATCTTCTCTCGCACCTTCCCCACACCCGACTTGACTTGGTCGTAGGCCCGACCGAACCATCCCTTCTTTGTTTTCTTGTTCTCCTCGCGCTCCTTGATGGCAGAGCTGACCGCCTGCTGAGCCGAAACGATGGCCGTCTCGACATCCTGACACTCCTGCGCCTTCAGACCTCGGAAAGTCGCGAACTTCCGCTCCTCAAACTCCATCTGCTCCAGGTTGTCGGAGAGCTCACGAAGCTTGTCATCGACGGCCAGGTTCGAAGCTTGAACGGCGACGAACTGTCTCTCCAGCTCTCCGTCGACACCGGTGAGCGAGCAAGTAGGCACTTCAGACGAGAGCCCTTCGACATCGCAAACCAGCCCCTCGGCGACCCATGCCTCGTCGTCGAATGCGACACAGAGCGAGCCTTCGTCACCCGCCGGACAGCTGCAGCTGGCACCCGAGCAAGAGGGCTCACCGAGCAGGCGAACGACGACACGTCTGAATTCGATATCCATGTCGTCGCGTTGCGCCTGCCGATTCAGAGCCCGGTCGGCGTAGGCTTGCGCGTTCTGGGTGGCGTTGTCTTGTGCCGTACGTGCAAGCTCGAACAGGTTGGTGAGATCTGCTCTCTCGACGAGATTTCGCAAGCACTGCAGGTTGGAGGTTGCGTCGCACGTTTGGCTTCCACCTGACGTACACGTGCTGAGACAGTCAAGCAGATCCTGCTGGGTGTTTCGGAGGATCGGTACGTAGTCCGAAGGCAGGCCGAACGGATTCTGGCCCGCGAAGGATCGCTCTTCGATGGTCTCGATGCGTGAGAGAGCGGCGAACCGCATCGACCAATCGCTGAGGTCGCCGATTTCGTCTTCACGGAGCAGCTCGCGATAGACGGCTTCGGCGATCGCTGCCTCCGCGATCGCCTCTTGCACGAATTCGCGCAGGAGAACGGCATCGGTCTCTGCGCGAGAGCCCGCAACACTCGCAGGATCGCCACAGACGCCGAGCGTCGTGATCGTTCCGCTGCCAATGATGTCGCAGTCGGCGTTGACGACGCAGAGGGCGCCGACATCGCCCGCGCTGCAGACGAGGGTATCCGCAAGGACACCGGTGCGAGCCACGCTCCGCCGCCACAACAACTCGGCGCGCTCCGCCTGCGCGCGGGCCTTCATGGCGCCGATGCGTACCAGCAATCGCGAAGCGCACGGCAAATCAAGGCAGAGCGGTTGACTCTCGTCGATCTCGCGAAAGCGTGTGATGCCGAGCGTCTGAATGGCGACGAGCAGCGCCTGTTCGGCCCGTCGATACTCTTGGATGGCCCCAAAGGGGCCGAGCAGCGGGTCTCCGCCGAAGGAGTAGCCCCGCGGTGCACAGACGGGGGCACTTCCCGAGCAGCTGCGATCACTCGAGCAGAGCGTCGTGGTCACGACCGGGGGGGAAATGTCGCCCTGACACACGCGACTATCGAGACGTTGGAGCGCCGAGCTGGTGACTTCTTCGGGCGATACGGCAGCACCGCCACCCGAGTTCGGATCGAGGCCGCGAAGCAGCGCTTCGTCGGCCCACATGCCGTGGGCACTCGCCTGTCGGAGAGCGGCCTCGTAGAGGATCACGTCGTTCGCCTCGACGCGGCTCGAAGCGATGGCCCACTGTATGACCTGATCGACCTCGGTCTCGGAGTACTTGCCGGCCGATTCGTAGTCGGGCGGTAGAAGATCGGAGAAGTCGGTGAAGCCCAGACCCGGACTGGAGGCGTTCGGGAAGGCCGCCGCCGAGTCGGCAAAGAACTGCGTCGCGCCGTCGAGGCACGCTTGCGCAGCCCCAGCATTGTCGAGCGGAATCGGAGCGCACTGCGCGCGTGCTTCGGCCACGGACCATCCGACGATGACGATCACGAGCATCGAGATTGTGCTCCATCGACCAGGCATCATCGCAGCACCTCCTCGAGTCCCGCCCGCACAACGACGGGCGTCGCCGGCCAGTCGACCTCGTTCGTCCAGTCGACGTCGATCCCGCGCCCTGCGACCGCCCCCTCACCGCCGCTCGCATTGAGCGTGAGCACGTCAGGGGGCGTCCCACTCACGGCGGAGGCTTCACCCACGAGAATCGACCCCCCTCGGAGCGAATAGGCTCCGCCCGTCGAAGTCACTGGAACGTTCGTCCCCACGATGGCCGGTCCCGGGCAATCGAGGGCCGCGATGGCCAGCTCTTCGACGGGAATCGCCGGATCGGCGCAAGGATCGAAAGTGAGTGGTGGGCTGATCGGATTGCAGCCCGGCGCGACAACGGAGACGTCGTACGTCTCACCATCGCCACAGGCCAGCGCGCCGATGTCGAGGCCGCCTGCGGTGGACGGATCCAGAACAAAGGATCGCGACTCGGGACCCGACAGCTGCACCACTGCGATTCGATCGAGGCCGGCAATGGAGATCCGAGCCTGCTCGAACTCGAGCGCGCTAGCGCTGGTCGTCCCGGGTGCGAACTCGGCGAACGCACACGTCAGGCGCTCGCACGTGCCCGTGACGAAGCCGACGCTCTGCGGCACCACCACCCCTTGACCGGGATCGAAGGCGCCCTCGATGACATTGCCCCTGCAGTCGTCATCGCTCGTGCAGAAGAAGCCCTCGAGCTCGGGTGCGCCGGTGCAGCGCCCGGGACAGTCGGCATCGCTACGGCAGTCGATGTCGAAGCTCTGCGGTCGCGCCGTATCGTCGACTTCCGGGTCGGAATAGTCGATCGGAAGGACGCAGGCCGGTGCAGCGATCCGCTCGAGGAAGAAGCGCCCTTCGCTTCGCGACGTCGACGCCTCGCCCAGCGACACCCCGTCGTAGGTATCGATGAAGTAGCCATCGAAGGCATTCGAGTCGAAACGTTCGCCTTCGAGCGCGAGCGAGCGGCTGGCATTCAGGAAGGCACTCGCGAGCCCGGCATCGGGCCCCGTCGCGAACGCGAGCTCGGGAAGCTGCGGTGCGTCGCCGCTCAGCCGAATGCGCTGGCCATCGGGTGAAATCTCGCCAATCAGCACAGTCTCCGAGGGGAACCCGGCCGTCGAGCGAGTTGGGATGATCAGGTTCGTCGCTTCATCCGGCTCGTCGGTCTCGCGATCACCATCATCGTCGAACGCGTTCTGGCGCGAGCTCGCAAGAGTCGGGTTGATGACGGCAGCCGTTCGATCCAGTGGATCCGTGACCCAGATCGTGATGGGCACCTTCGCCGAGCCGGGCGACTCGTACAGAAGCGCCCCCGAGTAGATCCCGGCGAGCGTCGAAGGCTGGAGCGCCACATCGACCATCGCGACCGGATCCGCCTCTTCGGCCATCTCCGTGGCACCCGGCGCCAGGACCTCGAGTACGAGCTGAGTGTACGGGGCCGAGCCAGGCTGGAGGTTGGAGGTCGGCGTCGTCGGGTCGACCAGAGTGCGATAGTCGACGACGGCATACACGGTGTGCTCAGCGCGCAGCGGGTCACCCGATGCACTGCCCCCGTCGAAGCACAGCGAAACGCAGCTCTCGTCGTCCGGTTCGCACAGATCGGGGCAGACCTCGGGGGATAGATCCCCGTCGAGATCGGCCTGCTGATCCGGGCCGCTGGGATCGGTCGCCACGTCAGGGCGCTCGCTTCGGACACCGTCGATCTCGCTCGTGGTCGAGGCCACGAACGTGATGCCCGCATTGGGATCCAAGGCGCGAAGACGAGCCGCCACACCGATACCGCCAGCGTACTGCAGGTCGATTCGCTCGATCGCGTTCTCCACGCTCAGCACGACGCCGTCGGTCGAGATCCCGATCTGCGGGCCGAGCGCGATTCGCCCATCCGTTCGAACCCAATACCCCTGGCCGTCTCGAAGGCACTCTTCGGGATTCGCGCCGCAGTTGGCATCGAAGCTCGTGAGCTCGCGAAACTGTCTAGTCGTCTCGTCATAGTCCCAGACTTCGAGGAGCAGGGTCGGAAGCGCGTCTCCGACTTCGTCGAAGACGGTTTCGACGTTCGCGATCGCCTGACCGGCGTCGAGCAATGGACCGATCGTTTGCCATCGATCGGCGCGGTCGATGGCAGGCTCGAGTTCGAGTGTGCTGACTCGCGTGCCAGTCACCCCCACATCGACACCGCTTGCGCCCACCCGCGTCACATGAATCCAATAGCCCCTGAGCGGTTGGATCTCGGTGAGGTCGTTGAGCACTTGAGGGACGCTCGGGTTGGGCGAGAAGTGCCGCCACCCGTCGACCGGATCGAACTCCCAGATGTGGTCGTAGTCGAAGTCGATCGCGGGCGCGAACACGTCGAGCGGGTCCGAGTTCGTGGGGCGAACCGCGAGCGATACGAAGTACCAGCCCGGCGCCGAGAAGCTGAGAATCTGCGTCTCAGCCCGTGCGACGCCCGCGGGCACACACAGCACACAGAATCCCACCACGGCGATGATGATCCAGCCTGTTGCGCGCGCAGCCAGTTGAGCTCGAACCAGGTCCATCATCATGAGTCCTCAGACATGCCGGGAGGCGAAGGAGGGCCGGGCTCGAACCCATCGTCGTGACCCGAACTCGGCGTCGGCTGAACCAGGCTCGCGATCGCAAGAGCGCCGAGTTGCACCCGAGCGCCTCGCCGCAGCTCATCGGATTGCTGACGCCGTGCAGATTCGAATCGCTCTCGCTCGAGATCTTGGCGAAGCTGCCGAGAGACGCGAGCGAACGGAATCTTCCACGCACGCGTACGTCGGCGAACTTTCGCTACGAAGAAGCCCTCGTCCGTCTCGACGATCGACGTCAGTCGTCCCTCACGGAGCGCACACGCCTCCAGTACCAGCGCAGTGGGCGGCCCCGAGTTCGTGCGCGTCGGAGTCGCTTGGGGGTCGCACGTCCAAGGCCCCGATTCGAGGACATACGCGGTTTGCTCTCCGCGCGGGATCCAGAGTATGAGCTCGTTCTTCGCGGGATGAAGCCGCGCCCGCACCAGGATCTGTTCGGCCAGGCGACGACGAGCCTGCTTCGATGAGCGCTTGTCCGCACCTCCCTCCTCAGCCGAGTACGGCACGCCGGCGTACGCAATGCGGACCTCACG
The DNA here is from genome assembly GCA_965250285.1 of Myxococcota bacterium. GTDB lineage: Bacteria > Myxococcota_A > UBA9160 > UBA9160 > UBA4427 > CAYYSY01. Next base: position 773,579 of record OZ252299.1, on the reverse strand, counting down.
GTCTCGGGCGTAGAGATGGCGGTCGCGCTCATACCGCGCCCGCACTTCAGCCTCGCCGACGGGCTCTGGATCGCCCTGCTCTCGCACGAGTCGCTCGAGGAGTCCTTCGACCGGCTCGCTCCGCCGCCGGGCCGAGAGCACCAGGACCTGATGACCGATGAAGCGGTCGACGGCGGCACGCGCGGCGGAGATCGACTCGAATCGGGCTTCTTCACCCAAGAAGGCCTCGAGCGCGACGCGATCGAAGTCTTCGCCCGCAATGCGGACGATCGTATTGTCCGGGAGCTCCACCCGATGGTGGCGTTGCCAAAGGAACAGAGGAGTCACCACGAGCAGCGTGAGGAATCCCGCCATGACGATCCGGCGCGCACCCTTCGAACGACCCGTGGGCGATGAGGCTACATGCGCGTCGTGCTTCGCTGCGCTGGCCGTTCCCAGCGCAGCCCGACGCCTACCCACCTGGTCTTCGCCCCCTTCTTGCGTCATGAAGCCGCCCCGCTCGCCGCAGAGTTGGGCGAGAAGCCGACACCGGGAGGCAACGGCGGACGTGCCGTAGCGGGCATCGCCTGCACGAACGTCGAGAGCTGCTCGAGGTCAACCTCGATCGAACTCCGATCGAGAAGAGAGTCGAGGATCGCTCGGCGCTGGATTCGCGCGCGATGCTCGACACCCACGCCGTTCGTCTCGTCAGCGAGGTTCGATCGATCGACGCCCGATGCGCTCGACTCTCCGATCGGATCCGAACCCGTAAGCTCGCGCGTCAGGATCCGATACGTCTCGACCGAACCGATCGTGCGCCCATGGCTCGCACTCAGACGTTCCGACTCGAGCTCGAGCGCTCTCTCGCGAAGGGCAGCTCGCAGCAAGCGCTTCGCCTCGGCGAGAGTCACGGGGCGGTAACCTGGACCTCTCGCTCCATTCAAGAACTCGCCGAACTGCCCGTTCGTGACCAGATGCCCTTCCACCCGCGCGAGGACCATCGTCGATCCGCCCGGTGCCGAGACAATGTCTGGTCTGATTGGCGCTTCCGCGGCTTCAGCAGCGCCTGCCCCGGGCTCCCCGACGCCGACGTGACCGCTCTCTTCGTCTCCGTGACAACCCAAGCCGATACTCAGCCAACTCAGTGACGCGAGCATCAGGACGGACCGAGCGAGTGCCCCGCCGACGCCGAACCAGCGACGTCGCCCGACCGTCGAAGTCGGCCAAGCGCCGCCGCACGACACGCCAGTGGCGGCCGAACCATGGCTCATCCCTCGACTCGAGCGGGACACAGCCTCGCGACAGCGAGATCGGGCGACGAATCGGTTTCGATCAAGGTCGCAAGCCATCACTGAATGCGTCCCATGTGTGTGTCGCAAGCGACACACCACCCGCCCGGGGCGGCTGCGTCGCCTTCCGAGACTCGCAGCGTGAGATCATGAATATCGTCCATCTACGGCGAATATCCGACCTTGGCCTACTCGAAATCCTGTCTATCAGAGATGGCGCCTCTGGGGCAACACCTTCATGTGACATTCGTGTGCGCAGTTCCCAGCCCACCTGCGTCCGCGATATGAGAAGAGATCGATTCAAGACCATGCGATCTGATTCGAGCTTGCGCCCGCGGGTGCCCATGACTCTGTCGAGCTCGGCGCGGGAAGCCCGCATCGCCTTCGCACTCGGCCGACATCACGAAAAGATCACGTCTCATGAAGGCGATTCATGGCTTAAGATGAACCGGGCGAGTGTCGGGCGATGCGATCGCATCACTGCAGAACATCGTCGTCGTCTTCGCGTTGACGGACCCGAATGCCATCGGCCGATCGAGGACCACCGGGGCGAAGCCCGCGGAAACCAAGAGCCGGTCGACGTTTGATCGTGAACGTCACCCAGAGAAGGAGTCGAGCATGAGACTCTGCAGTGCAGCCCAACTCAAATCGAGCGCTGCCCGAGTCGCGTCGGTTGCCTTGACGATGGGCGCGGTCTTCTTCGGCCCCGCTGCGGTCGCCGGAATTCCGGAGCCGGATCTCGTCTTCTACGGAACTGTCAGCATCGACGGCGTAATCCAGACTAGTGGCGGTACGACCGCAATCGAGGTGAGACAGGGCGGAAGTGTGCTCTCGATCCCTATTCTTGCGACGTCCCCCGACCCGCTCTACGTCGCGCGGATTCCGATCGAGTCGACACAGGGTGGCTCCGCAGCGGGGTGTCTCGGCTTCTGCCTCACGCTGGGTGGCAATGCTTCGATCTGGGTCACGAGCCCGAGCCTACCCGGCGGCGAGCTCGAAGTCGGTCTGATTGAGCTCGCAAGCCGCGGAAGAATCGTGCGGCAGGACATCTCGGCTTCTTCGATCGCGGGCAACAGCGATGTCGATGGCGACGGCGTGCCCGACTTTCGAGACAACTGCATCAACATCGTCGCCGGGCCCTCGCAGACGGATACCGATGGCAACGGGATCGGTGATGCGTGTGAGGGCCTGGACAACCCGGGCCTGAGCTATGCGGTGGTGGGAGACGCGGACAACCCGGCTGATCCCGCGACGGGCAAGGGGAACGTCCCGTACGAGTTCGAGATCACGACGACCGAGGTTTCGAACGCGGACTATGCCGAGTTCTTGAACGCCGTCGCGAGCAGCGATCCCAACGCCCTCTACAACGAGTTGATGGGCGTCGATCCCCGAGGCGGCATCGTCCGTGAGGGTACGTCAGGCTCCTACACGCACCGCGTCCGTCCCAGGATGGCGATCATGCCTGTGAACTTCGTCTCATGGCTGGACGCGGCTCGCTTCGCGAATTGGGTCGAGAATGGAAGGCCGTCGGGCCCACAAGGACCAACCACGACAGAGACCGGCGCATTCGACTTGACGGGGACAGACCCGGCGGTGAACTCAGTCGTTTCGATGTCGTCGACCCACGCGCTCCCAACCGAGGACGAGCATTACAAATCGGCGTACTACGATCCTACGATCGGCGGCAGCAACTACTGGACCTATCCGACTCGATCGGACACTCCGCCTACGATCGCATTGGCGACACCGGAAGGTCGAGTTGGCAACCCCGGCGCGTTCATCGCGAACTACTCGGATGGCGCCGACTGGAATGGCGCGGACGGCAACGTCACCGCGGTCGGTTCTGCTGGATCCACGAGCTTCTATGGCGCATCGGATCTGGGCGGAAACGTCGAGGAGTGGCTCGCGAACGATTCGGAGAGCGGCGGATCCGAGCTGCTTCGAGTGGCGCTCGGCGGGGACTTCGCGTCGCTCGCGGCCCAGCTCTCATCCACGGCGGATCAACCGAACCGAGACGACGTGCTGCGTGACCCCCTTCTCGAGGAAGCGACGCGCGGTTTCCGCATCACACGATTCGTTCCCGAGCCCAACCTCGCCTCGATGTTCGGCACAGGCGTTCTCTTCGTCGGATACCTCGCGCGTCGCCGAAAAGCAGGATCGAGCTGAAGCGCCGCACGCGCCGCGCACGTCGGTCGATCCAGTCGGAGACCTTCCAGCAGGCTCAGGTGCAAGCGGCGTTGTCCCGGTCGATCGCGTGCCGCGCAGTGCGGTGAATCGAGGTTGCTGCGGCGTTCTGGGTGGCCCTGGGCGCCGACGTCACGTCTGCGCGAACGGCAGCCGCTCCCACTGGTCCGGCTCGGCGCGCGGCGTCGCAGCGGCGCGATCCTCCTGCTCGACGGGCCCGATCGGCACCGCCTGCGCGATGCAGTGCCCCAGCCGCTCGTAGGCGACGAACTGATCTTCGTCGAAGGCCTGATCGAACGTCGAAGCGAAGGGGAAGCTCGGGTGCGTCGCCGCGAAGCTCTGCACGGTGAGATCGACGTCGCTGCGGAGCGCGGGCTTGAGATAGAGCAACGTGCCGGTTTCGTCCGAACCCGGGTAGTGGATCGTGCCCGTGGCGTAGCCGAGGGACGCAACGCTCTTGGGGGTCGGATCGCCCTCGTCGGGCGGGGTGAGCGTACCCGGCTCGAACCGCACCTCGACATCGAGATCCTGGCGTGCTCTTTCGAGCGCCAGCGCGAGCGACTCGAGGCTGTAGTTCGGATCGTCGCCGCCGTCAGCGACCACGATCAAAGAGACGTGCCGGCGCAGCAGCTCGTACACGCCGAGGTTGTCGAAGTGTCCGCCATCCGAGAGCCTGACCGTCGGCGACTCCTCGGAGACACCAGCGCCGAACACGCAGGCGCGCACCCCGGGCGACAGCAGGTTCGCCGGGATCGATGACGCGCGCGAGCGGTGCTCGGGGTTGGGGTTGTCGGCCCAGTAGCCGAGGCGCAGGTTGAGCAGAGCCAGCGTAGCCCCGACGAGCCGCCCCCGGCTCACGCCCTTGCCATCGGCGCCTGCGCCGGGTGCGACCGCGGCGGCCGAGATGCCGATCGCATCGCGCAGCGTCAGGCGCCCGCGCATCCAGTCTTCGGTCGACTTCCAGCCCGTGGCGCGACTGCCGCAATAGAGCGGCGACAGCACGAAGCTGTCCGCTCCGCGCTGTCGGTACTTTGAGCGCTGCGAGGCGCTCGTGTCGACGCTGGTGTTGATCAGCGGATAGGGGCCGTCGACGTCTCGCAACGCCGTGATTCGATACTCGGCTGCCGCGAGCGCAGGATGCCAGTGGTCGTCTCGAATCGCCTCGTCGTCGGGCAGGAACGCCTCGGAGAGTCGGTCGCGGTAGACCTTGCCGGGGCCGGCGAAGTTCAGCCCCGCCAGCGCGCCGACCACGATGCCGCCGCCGGCGATCCACAACGCGGCCTCGGGCATCCGGCCATTCAGGATCGCCATCGTGAGGCTGTAGGAGAGCATCAACAGGCCATACAGCACGACAGCGCAAAAGCCCGTTACCAGCCACGAAGGCATGGGGCGGTGCGGATGGCGATCGGCCGGCGCCCGCGCAGACCGCACCACGGCCGAAGTCGAAGCGAGAAGACCCGCCGGGACGCCGGTGCCGAGCAGCCACCAGTGAAGCCGCTGGATGTGAAGGTCCGACTGGACGAGCTCGACCGCCCAGGGCACGCTGCCGAGCACCAGCCAGCCAGCCGCCCAGATCATCAGCGAGCCGCTGCGCTCCTGGCCCCGCAGCCCGCGCAGATAGTCGGAGGTGTCGTCGGGCGTGCGCCACACGTTTCGCAACACACGAGCAGTGCTGCGACCCGCCCGGGGGATGAGCCAGACCCACCACGCGATGGCAAGCAGCAGCACCGCGGCGCCCTTCCACTCGCTCAGCCGGGGCGGCAGGCCATCGGGCCCGGCTCCCGACTGAAAGACGTAGTGCGCGACGCCGGCCGTCGTCGCGGCGCCGACCACGAGCGCTGCACCGATCGGCGCCAGCAGCCAGATCCTCGAGGCCGGCACCCCCACGTTGTCACGGCTCCAACGTCGGTGGCAGTGCCGAAACGACCAGGCGCTCACGCTGCCGAAGAACGTCACGCCGAGCACGGCCCAGACCGTTTCGTCGAGCATCGAGAACGCGAGCACGGCGAAGAACGCGGTCACGAGCCCGAGCAGACACCAGAGTGAGCCGATCGTCGCGCTGTGCGCGGCGGGCCGACCCACGTCGGGCAACGCAGCTCGCGCCAGCCGACGACCGAGGCGCGAGAAGACCGAGACGATCACACGCAAGCTGCCGAAGAGCATCACGATGACGCCCGCCGCGAGCGCGAAGTTGAGGGCGCCGACGAAGAACACCCAGGCGTCGGCGCGGCTCTGCAGCAGCAGGATCGGCTCGATCAGTCCGATGATCGCGTCGCCCACGTGCAGCAGATAGAAGACGCCGACCAGCAGCGCGCCGTAGACGAAGGTCGAGAGCACCATCTGTCCGAGCGTGACGCCGAAGAGCGCGGCCCAGTTCGGGGCGCTCCGTGGCCCGTCGCTCTCGTGATGATCGGCCGGGCCGTCTCCGCTCTCGGGGCTCAAGTAGTCGGCGTGTCGCTGGATGAAACGCAGCTCTTCGTTCGGGAGCAGCGCCTCGCGCGGTTCATCCTGCGGGCGGCTTCCGCGCCGCATCCAGCTCAAGAAGCCGCCCGAGAACCCACCGCCGCTCACGGTCGACAGGTAGTCGAGGCGCTGAAAGAGACCACGATCGTACAGCGCGCGCGCCACGCCGAGACCGAACGCCGCCGAGCGGATGCCGCCGCCCGAGAGGGCCAGCCCGGCCGTCGGATCGTCTTCGGCCTGACCGCGCGCCTCGCGACGTGCGCGCAGATGCGCGGCCTCGGCGTCGCGAATCGAATCGAAGTGCTCGGTGAAGCCCGGCTTGGTCGACTCGCTCATCATCGATCCCCCGCTGCGAGATCCGTCGCACAGGGCTCGCCATCCAGCTGCAAACAGAACCCACGTGGCTCGTGACGCGGCACGCCGTTCGCTTCGTGCCTGGCCTTCGAGATCGCGTTGTACATCACGTGACGCGCCCGATTGAGACCACCGATCGGACGATGCTCGGGCAACGCGTGCCAGGGGTTGAACGAGAGATTCTCGCAGAACTCGTTCTGTTCTTCGCTCGAAAAGCGCTGGGGCGGGATCGTGAGCGTCGCCACCCGAACGTAGGGCGAGAGATCCTGCGACCACGGGATCGAGGCATTCTCGATGGGCATGTTGCGCCCGGGGAGCTGCTCTTGAACCCGAAACTCGAAGCGCGCGGCGGGCGGATCGTCGGGTTCATAATCGCTGCGCGGTGTCAGGTCGACGATGAGCTGCTCGCGCAAGAACTGATCGGAAGGGTCTTCGGGCCGGCCCGTCTCGGGCGGCACGCACTCGTCTTCGACGTCGGCCACACACGGCCAGGTCGAGAACTTGATGTTCATCTCGGGCCCCAGGTCGTAGGGCACCATTGAGAAGTACGACATCGACAGCGGGCTGGGGCCATCCTGCTTCTTGAACGAGTTTTCGAGCATCTGCAGCCCCACCCGAAACTCGCGCAGCCGCCACTTGAACGGGTTCCAGCCGATGAAGTAGCCGAAGGGGTCGTTCACGACCTGGTACTGAAAGAAGGGCAGGAACTCGGCGACGTCGGCCACCACGAAGGTGTGGTAGTTGATCATCACGAAGTCCTGCGTCTGCGCCTCGGGCGTGAGGAGCTTTCGGCCGGGCACGTCCATCAGCTTCATCGCCATGCCGCGTAGGTCGAGCTGACGGTCGTCGGCGCGCAGACCATTCGAGAAGCGCACCCATGTCGGGTAGCGCTGCCCGGGCTCGGCGAAGACGCCGTGCCTAAACCGCTCGTCGATGTCTTCGTCGACGGTGAACCAGGCCTTCACACAGCCGTGCGGCGTCGGATGCGCATCGCGCTTGTGGAAGTGGTCGGGCTCGGCCGACATATTGATCCGCTCGATCGCCAGCTCGCGGATCTCCTCGATGAGCGCCACCTCTTCGGGTGTCTGCTCGGCCTCGCCGTCCTCGCCGATGATCGGGTCGTGAAAGAGCGCCCAGATCAGCCAGGTCACGAGCGCAAACACCGCGAACAGGATCCAGAGTCGTCGGTCGTGTTTCACACGTTCGGCCATCGAAGCTCCGGATGCGCCGAGGGACCCTGCAGATCAGTCTCGCACTGCAGGCCGCCCGGATCGGGTTTTGCGTATTCCTCGTAGTCTGGATCGTGCTTCGGGTTGCCGAGTGCCTTCAGATACTCGATCAGATCGAGGCGCTCTTCGTGCGTGAGCTCGGGGCCGATCACGCCCACGCCGCCCGCGTTCGTGAACTGGTGACCGGTGTTGTGGTTGCCGATCTCCGACGTGTCGAGCTCGTACGCCCAGTCGGTCTCTTCGCTCAGGTAGCCCACGTGCACCGGGTCGAACTCTCGACTACCGAGCCAGATCTTCGATTCGCGCTCGGCGTGGGGCGAGAGCAGCTGATAGATGGTGCGCACCGAGCCGTTGTGCAGGAAGGGGGGCGTCGCCCAGATGCCGTGCAGCGGGCGCGACTTGTAGCCCCGCATGTCACGCAGTGCGTTCTCGCGGCCCCAGCCCTTCATCTTCCACCGCTCTTCTTCGCTGATGTCGAGCTCTTCGAACTTTCGCTCACTCACCTTGTTCATGAGCAGATCGAGCCCCTGGGCAGCCGAAACGCTGCGCAGCTGAGGATCCCCCGGATCGAGGGCACTCGCGTCGTACCGCTGACCGAGATAGTTGTCGACGACGTGCGGATCGGTCCCGATGTCCCAAGCGGGGACGACACACACCTTCCACTCGACAGGCTTGTCGGGTGTCGGCTTGGCCTCGTCGGGATGTGCCGTGCAGTCGTATCGCACCGGTTCGCGAACGGGCTCGGTGGGGGTGTCGGCGTATACGTGCGGCCCGTGGCAGCCTCGACAGTTCTGCTCGAAGAGCGCCTTGCCGCGCGCGACCCGCTCGTCGTCGATGGGCGGAAAGATCTCATCGGGCCAGCGCGGCGGACCGAGCTGCCAGAGTGCGGTCTCGACGCAGTGCTGCTCGCGAACGAGCACGGCCGAGCCGAAGAGCTCATCGGGGGGCAACGCGTTTCCCTTGGCGTCGAGCAGTTCGAGACGCGCCTTGACGCCGAGCGCCTCGCCGATGTTTCGCCCCATCGGCTGCGCGACGCTTCCGTTCCACTGCACCCAGTCGAACTTCCAGATGTCCCAGAGGTGGGGGTAGGACACCGGTGCGTCGGCGATCTGCTCGTTGCGATGATCGATGTCGCTGCCGAAGACCGTGTCGGCGATTCGGCCGAGTGCATCGAGACGCCCGTAGCCCGGATCCTTGTACATGATGCCGTGCTCGAAGCTGAAGGTAGATGCGGCCTCGGTGTTGTAGCCCGCCAGTGAACGCTGCAGCTGCTCGCGCAGCTCCTTCTTGCCGTCGGGGTACCGCGTGCCGAGAACGTTCTGCGCGAACCGGTCGAACTTGAGTGGGTCGACATAGGTCGAGGCGAGCGCGCCAATCAACTGGAGCAGAAACTGCCCTGGCTCGATCCACGCGAGCGCGTGCATCGGTTGCCCACCGTCGACGCGCAGCGAGAGCCCCTCGTACTCGAGCTGCCCCGTATGACAGGCCGCGCACGTGATGTCGAGCATCGCGTCGCCGGTGATCTCGTCTCGGTGCTGCGCGAAGCCAACCGGAAAGTTGCCCGGGTTGAGCGGACCACCGTCGAAGTTCGGGTCGTACTGCTCGGGTGAGTAGAGAAAGCCGAAGCGCGAGAGGTAGGTGGGATCGGCCAGACGCTGACCGTCCGAGACTTCGAGATGCTCGAACCAGCTGTAGCGGAGCTCGTGGAGCATGGTGCCCTGGGGCGTGTAGTAGAAGAGCGCGCGGGTGCGGGCGTCCCACTTATCGCCGTGGTCGAGGTAGATGACCTGTCTCGCGGGGGCAAAATCGGGCTCGTTGCCGCAGCCGGCAGCAAAGACGAGCGTCATCACGACGACGCAGACCAGCGCTCGAAGACTCATCGACCGGCCTCCGGCGAAGGCGGGCGGGACGAGCGGGAAGGCGGCGGCGACGCGACATCGACCCGCGCCACGGAAGCGGGCGCCGGCTTGCCCCATGGATTGCAGGGATCGGCATCGAGGTCGTGCTCGACGCTCGGGTTCGCGATGCAAGCGACGCCGGTATCGGTATAGCTGCCCAGGTAGAGCACGTCGCCCATCGGATAGGCCCCTGTCGCCTGATCGAAGAAACCGGACGGATCCTGCAGGTTGTGGGCGAGGCGGCCCTCGGGATCGATCCCGATCACCCAGGCGTAGCGCTTGATCTTCACGAACGAGGGGGGCAGCTGCGCGAGCAGATTGACCAGCAGCGGATAGGGACGCAGCCGGTCGACCACGGCCTGACGCCGCAGGGAGAGCCCGATCCACACCGTGCCGTCCTCTGCCACGGTGAGGTTGTCGGGATAGCCCGGGGTGTTGTCGAAGAAGGTGCTGCGGCCGATCTCTCGCCCTGCCTCGTCCAGCTCGATGCGCGTGACGCGGTAGCCGGTCCATTCGTTCACGAGCAGGGCGCGGCCGTCATCGACGACGGCGATGCCGTTCGCGAAGAAGAGGTCGTCGGCGACGATCTGTTTCGGGCACGTCTTGGGGTCGACATCGTCACATGGCTCGTAGCGCACGATCCGGCCCGTCGGCTGATTCTCGAAGATCTCGTTGCGAATGTCCTCGAGCGCCCAACGCTGCGAAGGGCATGTGAACCAGACCGCACCGTCCGGCCCGATCGTCACGCTGTCGGTGTACAGCGGCAGCCGGTCGGGATCGTCGTCGTCGCGACTGCACGTCGCGACCTCGATGACTGTGTGGAGCGGTGCATCGACCTCGGCCACCGGATCATTCGGATCGCGCCCCGACAGCTGGCTCTCGACTCGAAGGAGCCCGCGCCGCCCGTCCGCGATCCAGAGGCGACCGGTGTCGTCGAAGACCAGCCCGAGCGGTCGTCCACCCGTCTTCACGTAGGGCTGTGATTGGGTCGGCTCTTTCGGATCGATGCGCACGACCCAACCCTGGCTGACCTCGTCGAATCTGCAGGCGGGCGGATCACCGAGGTGGCCGCCGAGCTCGGCGTCGCAGAGCCCGGTATAGAGAAGGCCGTCCGGACCGAACGCGACGGTTTCGGGCCCGACCCCCTGATACCCACTCTGCTCGAAATTGCCGGGCTCGATCCAGCGGGTCGTCAGCAGGTGGCCTCGCGTGATGGCGTCGTTCGGGGCGTACGGACCCGAGAGATCGGGCGTCCCCTTCGGCTGCCAGCCATACGGGATGAGACGCCCTGACCCGACGAAGAGCCACACGACGACAGCGAGCTGCACCACGGCAACCACGCTGAGCGTACCGAGGAACACGCGCCACAGCGGCGATCGACCCGGTTCGTCTTCGGCTTGCATCGCGCCTCCCCTGGCTCTGCGCAGCTTTTCAGTCTACACGAACGAGGGTCTTGAATTTCAGAGATCGGACAGGATCTCTCGGGCGCGCGCGAGCTCGAGGTTGCTTTCGCTCGGCACGATGGGCGCGATGGCCGCTGTCAGCAGTGGTGCGGCCTCGGCCCCTCGACCGCGCTCGTGCAGCATCGACGCCAGCGCCGACGCGGCGCGCAGTGCGTAGCTGCGTGCGCCTTGCCGGTTGGCGGTATCGAGCGCTTCTCGGAGGAGCGCCTCGGCCTCGGCCTCGTCCGCTTCGCCCCCCGCCTCGCCGCGTCGCAGCATCGCCTGGGCCTTGAGGGTCTGAAGCCACGCGTTGCACCAGGGCTGTTGCAGTCCTGCCCCGAGACCGAGCCCGACATCGACAGTGGCAAGAGCCTGGTCGTTCAGCCCCATCTCGAGCTCGAGTCGCGCCAGAATTGCGAAGACCTCGGCGCCACCGAGCTGGTTGCCTGTGGCCGCGAGTCGGCCGATTTCGATGCGATAGAGGTCGGGCGCCTCGTTCAGATCCTCGAGCACGCCGCGCGATGCAAGCTCAGCGAAGCGCCCCATGGCCTCGAGCAGCAGGAACCCGTGATCGGCAGCGAGCTTCGCAGCACGCGCGCCCAGTTCGAGCGCTTGCGGCCAATTGCCCGAGAAGACCTCGACACCCGAGCCCCACGAATCGGCAAAGGCGCGCGCGAAGGGGCTGTCGAGCGCATCCGCGAGCTCGCCCGCGCGTCGAGCGTCCTCACGTGCGCGATCGAGGTCGCCGACATCCCAGTGCACCCACGCCGACCAGAGCAGCAGGCTGATGCCCTTCTCCTCATGAAACCCGGCATCGACGAAGCGATGCCGATCGACGTCGTAGGTCGCCAGCCCGCGGTCGAGGTGTCCGCGCGCCTCTGCGTAGCGACCGAGGTAGCGGAGCGGAATCGCGGCCCCTTGATGGCCCGCGATCGTGAGCAAGGGCAGCTCCCGCGTGCGACCGCGATCGGCCAGCGCGACGAAGTGGTCGAGCGATTTGCCGAGATCCTGCGACGAGTACGCATCACCGAGCCCGCAGGCGATCGCGCCTGCCCGCAGCGGCTCCTTGTCTGCATCGCAGAGCGCGGCCGCGGCCTCCCAGGCTTCGTGTGTCTCTTCGTGCGCCCAGCCGCGCTCCGCGAGCAGGACGCCCGCGAGCATTTGCACCACGTCGAGGTTGCGCACATCGTCGGGGTGATCGTGCAGCAGCGTGCGCGCGCGCCGAAGATGGCGAATGGCTTCTTCGTAGGCCGCCCCACCGAGCGCGAGCGCACCGGCCTCGCGCCAGGCTTCGATCGCGGCATCGATCGCCTGGGCTTCGGTCAGGTGGTGCGCGAGCAGCTCGGGCTGTTCGGCGACCCGGTCGGGGAAGTGCTCGCGCAGCGCCGTCGCCACGGCCTGATGGTGCCGTCGCCGGGTGCGCCGCAACATCGAGCCGTAGGCCGCGTCTCGAATGAGCGCGTGGTGAAACGCATAGCGGTCTTCGTGCGCCCCCTCGACGCGCGTGAGAATGCGCGCGCGCTCGGCCGCCTCCAGGCCGGAGCGCAGCGTTGCACGCTCACCCCGCCAGAGGGGCTCGAGCAGCCCGATCGGAAACTCGCGACCGAGCACCGATGCGAGCTGGGCCACCGTCTTCACGTCGTCCATCCGCTCGAGGCGCGACATCAAGAGGTCTTCCAGGGTCTCGGGCACGCTCTGCGCCGAGGCTGCGCCACCCGACGCGTCAGTGCTCTGCGCGGCCGCCCGGGCCAGCTCCTCGGCGAAGAGCGGCACGCCGTCCGAGCGATTGTGGATGGCCTCGACCCAATCGTCCCCGAGCGGCGACTCGTCGGATGCGTGAGCGATCAGCTCGTGCAGCTCGTTCGTCGACAGACGTTCGAGCGCGATGCTCGAGACCGAGGGGCCCTCCTGCCACGGCGGCTCGAACTCCGGACGCTGTGTGAGCAGGACGAGGAGACGCGCTTCGCCGATGCGATCGGTGAGTTGCCCGATCAGCTCGACCGAGGACGGATCCAACCAGTGCAAGTCCTCCACGAGCAGCACGACGGTCTGATCGCGCCCGAGCCGAATCAGCCAGTCGGCCATGAGCGCGAGGGTGCGCTTGCGCAAGCCGAGTGGGCTCACATCGGGCAGCGTGTAGCGATCAGGCAGCGCAAGACCGTGTGCCGCAGCGAAGAGCGGAACGGCCTCGTCGAGATCGAGCCCGGCTTCGCCCAGCGCGGTCTCGAGGGCGGCGACCTTGGCTTCATCGGTCGAGGCCGCGCCGATGCCGAGTAGATCGCGTTGCAGATGCAGCCACGGCTGCAGCGGGCTGTCGCGGTTGTACGCAGCACCCTGGCACTCGTGCCAGGCGTGCGCGTCCACCGGAAGCGATCGCTCGAACGCATGCGCGAGTCGAGACTTGCCGATCCCGGCCTCGCCTCGAATCGTCAGTAGCTGGCCCTGCCCTGCATGCGCACGCGCAAAGCGATCTTCGAGCTCGTCGAGCTCACGCTGGCGCCCGACGAAGGGCGTGAGCGCGTGACCAGGCGCCGCGAATCGTCCGCGCGACTCACTCGGATGCAGCACTTCGTGGAGGCGAACCGGGCGCTCGATGCCCTTCAGCTCGAACTCGCCCACATCGTGCGTCACGAAGATCGGGGCGATCCGACGAAGCGTCGCCTGCGTCACGTACGCGGTGTTCGGCTTCGCGGCAGACTGCACGCGCGCCGCCAGGTTCGCCGTCTTGCCGAGCGCCAGCGTCTCGCGCCGGGTGCCGCCGACCTCACTCACGACGACCGGCCCCGAATGCACACCGACGCGCAGGCTGAGCTGGACGTCGTGGGCCGACTGCAGCTCGGGATTCAGGGCCCGCGTCGCTTCGACGAGTTCGAGGCCGCAGCGCACCGCACGCTCGGCGTCGTTCTCACTTGCGCGGGGGTATCCGAAGTAGACGAGAAGCCCGTCGCCGAGATACTGCGCGACGTAGCCTCCGGCCTGCTCGATGACCCGCACCGCCTCCTGCTGGAAGCGCACGACCGTGTCGCGCCAATCTTCGGGATCGAGGCGTTCGGCGATCGAAGTCGAGCCGGCGAGATCGGCGAAGAGCACCGTCAGGTGTCGGCGCTCACCCTCTTCGACCACGGGCTGCGCAGCCGCGCCGCACTCGGAGCAGAACTTGGCGGTCGGCGACATGATCGCCCCGCACTGACGGCACGGGACACCGAGCGTTGCCCCGCAACCGGTGCACACTCGGGCGTCGTCGGCATTCTCCTGGCCGCAGGACGGACATGCGGTGCTCATACGCGCCTAAGCTAACACGTTGCCTGCCGAAACCGACCGATCGATCCTCGTTCTGTGATCAGCGCGCGGGTCGGCGGGCCGCACGGCCGTGGCGCCGGGCCCGGAGCGGCTCGCGGTGACACCTCTCGTTGTCGAAAAAGGGACGCACTCGTTGACTATGAAACGACGCGAAGCAATCGCCGTCGCATCCGCATCGAGCGACCCTCACGCGATCCGCGACCGCGCGCAGGGCACACGTGTCGCGCGGCTCGTCGCTGCACTCGACGAAGATCCGAGCCCTATTCGATCTGCTTCTGCTGCTTCTTGACGACGTACCCTGCGTCGTTCAGCGCCGCGACGATCGCGCTGACATCGGTCTGATCGTCATCGAAGGTGACGGTCACCGTGTGGGCGTTCATGTCGGTGCTGACGGCGGAGACGTGATCGAGCTGTTCGACGGCCGCACGGGCCCTCTGAGAGGTGCCGCCTCAGACGACGCCGGGTGTCTCGAGAACGTAGGTGACGGGCTCGGCCCACGCGGCCGAAGCCACCATGATCAGCATCGCCAGGGTGCCCAGCACGAGTCGGAATCGACGAATCATGAAACCCCTCCGTGTTCGGCGACAAGATACCGCAGAAGCGTCTCGAAGCACCTGGAGGGGCATGGCCACCGTCGTGTCGGGCACGCTCCGAAGCCGAACCGTGACCGCGACCTCGCTGTCGACCGAGACGCGCGCACCTCCGCTTTCGAAGGCGCACACGAACTCGGCGCGAGACCTGACTGGAAAGAGGCGCCGTTGGGCCTCGTCGAACACATCCGCGGGCCTCGACCGCGGTCGCGTGACCAACGTCTGACCGGTCAGCTCAGCCGCCTGCCCTCGAGACGCCGGCCCGATCGGTCTCGGCCTCGCCGTCGACCGTGAAGCCCCAGCGCCACGCGAAGGGTGCGCATAGGCCCGCGGTTGCGAGCAGCGCCACGACCCAGCTGGTGCGCCCCCATGGCCAGGCTTCGGGGGGCGGAGCCATGACGAGCCACGAACCGAGACCCGTGAGGAGCGCAAAGCAGACCAGGGCCGTCGCCAAGACCGCGGCGACGCCCCGCGAAAGACGCCGTCGCGGCTCGTGCGGGTCGTCGCCGGCCGCGATCGCGATCTCTCCCCAGAAGCCCGGTGGCCGCGCCCGCTCGTAGAAGCCACGCAGCGCATCGCGTGATTCGGGCGTCGCGAGCGAGACGGCGACGCCCGCCGCCGTTGAAAGTGCGGCCATCGCGAGCAGTCGAACGGCCTCGCCCAAGGGTGCAGCGATCAACGGCAAGGCAACCCCTGCCGACACGCCGATGCACGCGAGCTCGCCCCACGCACTGACGCGCCACCAGAGCCAGCGCAGCACGAGCATCGGCCCCATGCCCGCCCCGAGCAGCAGCGCCACTCGCCAGGTGCGCTCGATCGAGGTGAGCTGCGTCATGACCCCGAGCGCGACGGCGAGGAGACCGACGCTGGAGAGCCGGGCGACCCAGACGAGCGCGCGCGGATCGGGCTCGATGCCACGCAACGATCGGCAATAGAAGCGTTCGTAGAGATCGCGGGTCCAGTACGACGCCCCCCAGTTGAGATGCGTGTCGATCGTCGAGGCGAGGGCACCGAGCATCGCCGCGAGCATCAGTCCACGAACGCCCACCGGCAGCAGCTCGGCCATCCCGCGCACGAACGTCGCCTCGCGATCCGCTCTCACGAGCTCGGGGGCGAGCGTCCCATCGGGCGGAAAGAGCACGAGCAGGCCGAGCGCGATGGGCAGCCAGAGCAGACTTCGGAGCACGATCTGCGCGAAGCTGAACACGACGCCCGCGAGCCGCGCGTCGTGATCGCTGCGGCAGGCCATCGAGCGCTGCGCGAGATATCCCGTGCCGTCGGCGTTCAGCTGGATGAACCACTGCAGACTGAAGACGGCGAGCACCGCCCACGAAGCGTCGCGCGCCTGCGAGGGCGTGAAGGCGAGGATCTGATCCGGCGAGATGCCGCCGGGGCCACCGGCCGCGAAGCGCGTTCGCAGGGCGTCGATCAGCGCCTCCATGCCGCCGAAGTGGGCGACGACGCAGCCGGCGTAGATCGCCGTCCCCCCGAGCGCGATCGCGAGCTGAACGAGATCGGTCGAGACGACACTCCGCAACCCCCCCGTGGCCGAATAGAAGAGCGTCACGGTCACGATCCCGGTGACGGACAGCAGGTTGTCGGCCGTATGGATCCAGACGTCGGGCCCGGCCGGGTCGGTCGCCAGCGGAACGCCGACGAGCTGAACGAGCCCGAGCACGGGCTCGAACAGCCCGCTCGGCAGCCATGCATGCCAGACCAGAAAGGGCTCGGCGATCGTGCGCGTCGCGAAGAGAACCCACGCCAGCACGACACAGTTGAAGACGGTGCCGAAGTAGACCGCCTTGACGGCGCGAAGGATGGGCGCGGCGCGACTCGCATAGCGCAGCTCGGTCAGCTCGGCGTCGGTCAGCACGCCGGCCCGTCGCCAGCTCGGGGCGAGCACGAAGCCCATCAGCAGGAACGCCAGGGCGTAGACCCACATCTGCCAGAGCGCGAAGATGCCGGCCGTCGCAACGAGACCCGTCACGAGCAGCGGGGTATCGGCGGCGAATTGCGTCGCCGCCATGCTGAGCCCGGCCTGCCAGCCGGACAGGCTCCGCCCGGCCAGGAAGTACTGCTCCAGATCGGACGACGCGCGCCGACGTGCCCGCAGCCCGTTCGCGACGGCCCACGCGACGAACGCGCCGATGATCAAGACATCGAGCGCATGCAGCTTCATGACGTCGAGCTCGCGTGCCGGGGCCCCTCACGTGCCGCGCAAAGAAGGGCCACCCTCGGACACCCGCCGGACCGCACGCCAGGGCGATGCGAGGCGACATCGTCGAGTCGCGGGCTCCGCTTTGCGGCGCGGGGCGTCATCGGCCTCCCAACGCTTCGCGCGCGTTTAAAAGGGCGGACTCGGAACGCTCCCGACCACCAGCCGAACGAGATCGGCCTGCGATCGCATGCCCGTCTTGTTGAGCACCTGCTTCAGGGTCCAGCGCGCCGTGCCCTCAGATACGCCGGACTGCGCTGCGTACTCCTTGACGGTGCGACCCGCCGCGATGGCGGCGGCGGCTCGGGCCTCGGCCGGCGTGAGACCGAGCAGCGTGGCCAGGCGATCGGGATCGGGTGGCCGGATCTCGTCGGGCGCGACGATCCAGAGGACGACCCCCGCCTCGGCCGCGGCCGGCACGCGCTCGAGCGGCGGAGAAACGACCAGGTGCAGTGCGCGGCGACCCGACGGCCGCTGCGCCGAAAACAGCGCCCCCGGCCCGCTGCCGGGGTCGGGCTGCTTCGTCGCGCTCAGCGCGGCGACGAGCGCCGCCTGCGCCTCGCGGTCGTCCAAGACGATCCGCCCATCGATCAGCCGCACGCCGTCCGACTCGCCGATGATGCCGTGCGCGGCTTCGTTCGCATGCATGACGTCGCCCGAGACGTGCAGGACAACGACACCCACGGGCAGCTGATCGATCGCCTGCTCATAGGAACGCGACTGCCCTTCGAGAATCGAGAACCGTTGGTGGAGCGCCAGCGAGCGTGCGAGGTGAGGCGCCAGGAAGTCGACTCGGTCGACTTCGCGCTGCCCGAGCAGGCCCGTGGTGGAATACGTGCTGATGTGCCCGATGAAGAGGGGCGAATCGGTGAGCTTGGTACCCACGCCATCGACGACGCCGAGCGGCTGGATCATGGCCTTGCCCAGCTTAGACTCGACGATCTGCTCGACCGGCACGTCGCGGTTCGCGTGCACCGTCTCGCCGGGCTTCACCTTGGCCAGAAAGTCAACCCAGTCGTTGACGGCATGCTCGTTCTGCCAGAGCTCGAGCATGTCGTCGGGCAGCCCCACCGACGCCAGCGTCTCGCCGCGTCCGCTCGCCAGATACGAGATCCCGATGAACCCAATCTCACAGTCGAGGAACTCGGCGAGCGAGAAGACGACCTTGTTCCAGAGCGGGGGATCGCTCGCCGCTTCGTAGATCTGCGGGACGATCGACTGGTTCGCATGAATGGCCGATTCGAGATCGATCATGGGACCTCACAGAGACCAGGAGCCCATCAGCACCCATCCCCTCGACTGCGGTCGCGACTTCAATGTACCTCGACACGCTGGCAGAGCCAGCAGGTGCACCGCGGCGGCAGGTCGCTCGTGCGCCGCCCTCGCCTCCCCCCGCAGCCAGAACGAACCGGCGCACCCGACGTTCCGAGACGCATGGTGTCGAAATGCGCGACGAGTGTCGGCTGAGACACCCGCACCCACGGCGCAGCCGACGGGCCTCGCCCCATCGATCACGCCCGCGTGAGCGAGCCGAAAGGCTTCAGAATCGGTACTGCAGGCCGAGGCTGCCCGAGACGTAGAAGAGCTGGTCGACCTGAACCAGCCCCGTTTGCGTGTCCGCGATGGGCAGCACGCCAGCGAACTCGGCGTTGAGCACCCAGTTCTCGGCCATGGAGTAGTCGAGGCCGACTCCGGGACGCATGGCGAAGTTGAAATCGGTCCGATCGGCGACGAACCGCGGGGGCGCATCGATCACGGACAGCTGGCCACCGATCCCGAAGAGGATGTAGGGCTGGATGTTCTTGTACGGGACGAAGACCTTGGGGCTCACGACCCACGTGTGCATCCCGAGCTCAGCGGCGTTGATCCGACCCAGCCTGAACTGGAAGCGGGACATCCACTCATACTGGGCTTCGATCGCAAGCCAGCTCTTCCATCGGTATCCCACGCGAGCATTGAGCCCGGCCGAGCTGTCGACCGTCGTCGGCAGTCCGATCGACGCGATGGTATCGGTCACGAGGTCACCGAAGGCCTCGCCGCCGATCGCTCCGGACAGACCGACGTAGAAGCCGGGACGCGCATATCGATTCGGCGGGGGCACGTAGGTCGGAGGCGGACACTGAGCCTCACAATCCGGTAGCCCCTCGGAATCGGCGTGATCCTGTGCCTCGACCGACGCCGGCATCGCGGTCAACCACAGAGCCACTCCCAGCCACCACCACTTCATCTTCGATCACCTACGTCGATCGAACGCCGCGCGACGTCAGTCCTCGCCCCGATCTCGCCGTTCCCACCTGCGCTCGACGGACATGATACGCAGCGCCGATCCCACTGGACAACCAGGGGCGTGGAGCGGCGGCGTACCCGCCGAGCCAGCGGGTCTCCCACGGATGTGCGTTGCCAGCCACCGCGACCGAGGGTCGGCGGTCGAAGATCTGGACGCATCTCGCGATCGGAGCGCGCGCACCGACCCGCGATTCACATCGCTCGAGACGCGTTGGGTCGAATCAGCATCCTACAACCGCAATCAGAACTCAGCCGAGGATGTGCATCGAAATGCCGGAAGGCCCTGAAATCCGACGCGCTGCCGACCGGATCGAGCGTGCCGTCGCTGGCCGTGTCGCGACCGATGTGCGGTTCGCCTTTCGTCACCTGAAGCGATTCGAGCGCCGACTCTCGGGCCAACGGGTCACTCGCATCGACACGCGCGGCAAGGCGATGCTCGTCCGCTTCGAGAACGAGCTGAGCGTGTACACGCACAGCCAGCTCTACGGTCGCTGGTACGTCGTCGCCCGAGACAAGCCACCGCGAACGAACCGAAGCCTCCGCTTCGAGATCCACAACGAAGACAAGTCGGCGCTGCTCTTCAGCGCTTCAGACATCGAGGTACTGACCCCGGCGCAGGTCGAGAAGCACGCGTTTCTGTCGAAGCTCGGGCCCGACGTGCTCTCGCGTGATCTCGAGAAGAAGACCCTCCTCGACCGGGTGACCGACCGCCGCTTCGGGCGGCGCCAGCTTCACGCTTTGCTGCTCGACCAGCGCTTCGTGGCCGGTCTCGGCAACTACCTGAGATCCGAGATCCTCTTCGAAGCAGGACTCCCGCCGACCCTGCGCGCGGGTGAGCTCTCTCCGTCTCAGGCAAAGCAGCTTGCCGACTCGATCTTGCGCGTCACCCGCCAGGCCTATCGCACCGGCGGCATCACGAACGATCGGGACCGGGTGCGCAAACTGAAGGCCGAGGGGCTGACCCGGTCGGCCTATCGCCATCATGTCTTCACGCGCGGAGGTCTCCCCTGCTGGACGTGCGGCACCGAGATCGTCCGCCAGGTGCTCGGCGGCCGAAAGGTCTTCCACTGCCCCGAGTGCCAGCGAGGACCGGCCGCGCCCACCGCGCGAGCCCGGAAGAAGTCGACCGTTTCCTGATCGAGTCCAGATGGCGGCCGCCGCGAAACCGGGCCGAACCCCGCTTCGTCGTCAGCGCTCGTCGAGGGGCACCCAGGCTCGCTGCTGCTCGCCGGTATAGATCTGTCGCGGCCGGCTGATTCGCACCGTCGGATCGTTTCGTTGTTCGAGCCAGTGTGCGATCCAGCCCGGCAAGCGCCCGAGCGCGAACATCACCGTGAACATGTCGGTGGGGATGCCGATCGCGCGGTAGATGACCCCGCTGTAGAAATCGACGTTCGGATAGAGCTTTCGCTCGATGAAGTACTCGTCGGCCAGGGCGACTTCTTCGAGCTGCTTGGCGATGTCGAGGAGCGGATCGTCGACGCCCAGCTCCGCGAGCACTTCGTCGGCCGTCCGCTTCAAGATCGTCGCGCGCGGATCGAAGTTCTTGTACACGCGGTGCCCGAAACCCATCAGCCTGAAGTCGGAATCCTTCGACTTCGTCATGTCGACGTACTTCTGGTAGTTCGAGCCATCGTCCCGGATCATCTCGAGCATCTCGATGACGCGTTGGTTCGCCCCACCGTGCAGCGGTCCCCAGAGCGCACTCACGCCCGCCGAGATCGACGCGAACAGGTTCGCCCCGCTGCTGCCGACCGTACGCACGGTGGTCGTGCTGCAGTTCTGCTCGTGATCGGCGTGGAGGATCAAGAGCCTGTTCAGCGCACGTCGAGCGACCTGATTCACCTCGTAGTGCTCGGCCGGGACGGCGAACATCATCGCGAGGAAGTTCTCGATGTACGATCGCTGATTGTTCGGGTAGACGAAGGGCTGGCCGATGGCCGTCTTGTACGAGAATGCGGCCAGCGTCTTCGCCTTCGCGAGCAGCCGAATGATGTTGAGGTCGATGACCTCGGGCGTCTCCTCCGCGGGGTAGAAGGCAGCCAGGGAAGCGATCATCGACGAGAGAATCCCCATCGGATGTGCCGACGCTGGGATGCCCTCGAAGAAGATCTTCATGTCTTCGTGCACGAGCGTGTGGCGCGTCAACAAGCGGCGAAACTCGACGCGTTCGTCGCGCGTCGGCAGACGCCCGTAGATCAGCAGGTGGCACACCTCGGGGAAGCTCGCGTGCTCGGCGAGCTCGGCAATGTCGTAGCCGCGGTACCGGAGGATCCCCTGCTCGCCATCGATGTACGTGATGGCGCTTTCGCATGCTGCAGTGTTCGCGAACGAGGGATCGAGCGTGACCGTGCCCGTTTGCGGCCGGAGCTTCGAGATGTCGATGCCGATCTCGCCCTCGCTCCCCTCGGTGAGCGGAAGGTCGATCTTCTGGTCGCGCATTGTCAATCGAGCGGTTTCGTCCATCGGCTCAGGATCGCATGGGCGCCTCGGGCGCGCGAGCCGAGCGGCTGTTTTTGGGCCCGAGCGCGAGCGAGTCACGCGGAACCGAACCGGCGGAGATCGCGGTCTACGTCTTCGCGGACGCCACAAGAGCGCGCGAGTCGCTCGCCCCGTCGTTTCACCCGACGGACACGCACTCGCCACATAGACGATCGCGGTCACAGTGCCGGCGGCGAGATCAGGGACACGAGCGCTGGGTGGCCCAGCGACTTCAACCGATCGAGCGAGCGCTCGATGGCCGGGCGCGAGTGTGCCGCTCTCGCTACAGATTTCGCCCTTGTACAACTTCGGCCGTTTCGAGACGCGGATGCGTCGCCAGAGCCGAAGTGCGTCGACACCATGGTCGGCTCGCGCGGAGGCGAAGCCAGCGTCAGAGCGATTCGCTGTGTCGCCCGGCCTGCCCGAACCTCCGGCCGCGTCCGATCCGAATCGGACCTCGAGCACGGGCCGGGTCCACGCGGCGCCCCTTCTGCAGGATCTCGACCTCGTCGCGAGCGGCCAGGCGGCGAGCGGCTGCCCGCGCAGGCTCCATCAAGGCGCGCCATTCGTCTCCGCCGACCTGGCGCGCCGCCTCCGAGGGGCAGAGCGTGCCGGCCCGACGCGCCAGTCGCTCGACGATGGCGTGCTCGAGGTGGTGGTCGATCGGATGGCCGCGCCGGCGACGACAGCGATCGCTGCAGTACCGAACACGATCCCAGCACGAGGCCCACTTCTTCCGCCAGGCGAAGGGGCGACCGCAGGCCGGACAGAGCTTGCTCTCGTTGCGTCGTTCGTGCGATCGACGGCTCATCGGCGCAGGCTCCGGGGGTAGCCGGGTGACTCGCTTCGATTCCAGAGCACGGCGGCAGGTCGCTCCCAACGACGATCGACCTGTCATAGCTTCTCGGAGCCGGTCTCGAATCGCTTCCGGTCCACACCGATCGAATGCGCCGCCAACCGGGTTCGAGCACGGGCCTCACAGTCGCCGGCCGCGCGTCGTGGCGCGAACGGGTCGTTCGCGTGCGCCTTCTCGCCCTCCAACCGGAGCTCCGCCCAGTCGATGGTGACCCTTCTCTTTCTGCTGTTCGCGATCAACCTGGCCTGTCTGCTCTGGCGCCGAGATCAGTGGGGCTGGATGCTCGCGCTCGCGACGCTCGTGCTCGGCGCCCTCGCCTTCTATCTCGACGTCGGCGACGCCGCCCTCGGCGTGCAGCTGTGATGCGCCCGGCCCTCTCCCCCGACGCTGCCCGCATCCTCAATCTGATCGCGATGCTCGGCATCGTGGCGATCCTGCTGGGGGCCTACGGCTACCAGTTCACGCACGAGGAGCTGCCCTGCACGCTCTGCCTGCTTCAGCGCGTCGCCATGCTCGGGGTCGCGTTCGGGGCCGCCATGAATCTGATGCTGGGCCCGCGGCCCCGCCACTACGGCGTGTCGCTCGTGTCTGCGACCTTTGGGTTGCTGATCTCGCTCCGACAGACGCTCCTTCACATCAACCCTTACTTCGACAAGGCCACGGGCCAGCCGACGCTGTCGTCGACCGCGAATCCAGCCTTCGGCGAGGCGCTCTTCGGGCTGCACCTCTACGTCTGGGGTGTCGTGATCTTCGGCGTCGCGTGCTTTCTGATCGGCATCGTGCTGCTCTTCGACTCTCAGTTTCGCGAGTCATCGCCCCCGACGGCCGGGATTCAGCGCATGGCGACGATCGGGGTCGCAACTCTGCTCGTCGTCGCCACGCTCGAGTTCCTGACGACGTTCGCCGAGTGCGGCTTCGGCGACTGCCCCAACGACGGCAGCTGGAATTGGTGGCTCTTCGGCTGACCCGCATCCGTCACGACGCGACGGAACATCCCGCTCGAACCGGCGTCGCCGGCGCTTTCGAATCGCCCCTGCGTCGGAGCGAGCGGGAACGCAGCCGCGCCAGGTCAGTCCTCGAGCGGCGGGAACGCGCCGAAGTAGCCATCGATGCGCGTGATGACGCCGGCCTCGTTCACGTGCGTGATGTCCATTCCGGGCAGGACGGTCTTGCCGTCGATCCGCGTCTCCCAGAGGTAGCGGTAGCGGCGATTGTGACAATCGACCCCCGAAACCCGGTGATACGTGCCACCGGGGCGGGTCTTGCGGGCGTCGACGATCATCGCCTCGAGCGCATCGATGCCGTGCGTGGTGTGGAGCGGGTCGTCGAAGACGACGTCGAGGGTGACGTGACCCTCCAGGTGGCTGCGCACCTTCACGGGATCGATCTCGTTCCAGGCGGCCAGGTAGTGGCCAAAGCTCGCGGGGACGTCGGGCATGGGATCTCCTCTCTCAGAGCACTGGGCTCTTTTACAGACCGTTGGTCGGTATCATACAAACCGACCAACGGTCTGTAAAGGCGCTATGCTCGGGCAATGGCTACGCAAGCCGAACGCCGTGAAGCGACCCGCGCGCGCCTGATCGACACCGGCCGTCAGCTCCTTCTCGAGCGCGGCAGCGCCCACACGACCACCCGCGACATCCTCGCGGTCGCGGGGGTCAGCCGAGGCGCGATGTATCACCACTTCTCCTCGCGCGAGGCTCTGCTCGCCGCGGTCTACGAGGCCGAAGCGGCCGGCGCGATCGAGCGCGCACTCGCCGCACGCACACCCGGTGCTTCCCATCTCGCGAACCTCGAGGCCGCATGTCTCGCCTGGCTCGGCGAGATCTCGAAACCCGACGTCGCCCGCGTCGTCGCAGTGGAGGGCCCGGCGGCCCTCGGTTGGGAGCGGTGCCGCGAGATCGAAGAGACCTACGGTCTGGGCAGCATCCGCGACACGCTCGAAGCCGCGGACCGGGCCGGCGAGATCGATGTCGCCTCGGTCGACCTCGCTGCGCGGATCCTGAATGCGGCGCTCACCGAGGCAGCGCTGTCGATCTTGCGCGCGAAGCGAAAGCGCGAGGCACGCAGTGAAGCCGAAGCAACGCTGCGAAAGATGATCGCCAGCTTCGCGGCCTGACAGGGACGCATGCCTCGAGTTCGGCGCACGCGGGGGAAGGGCCGACGCCCCGCGCCCACAACGATGTGCGCCTCGAAGTCGACCAGGACGACCCATCGCGCTGCGAGCGGCGCAGGGTCCCTTGCAGCAGCACCGCCTCTGGCTGCACTGCGCGATGGGCGCCGCGAGAGGTCGAGCCCCTTGCGCGACAGGTCGGGGTGTCCCCCCCTCACCCACCGAGCTCGACGCCGTGTCGTGATCCGAGCACACGAGCGGCGTTGCGCACGGCGCGGACCGGCTCGATGTCGTTCGGGAACGCGCGCGGCCCGAGGGACCGGCCCCCGCTCGCCCCAAAGGGGGCGAGCGCACGTCGGGCACGACGATGGCCTCTCGACGCAGACCCGCCAAGCCTCATTCATCACGCAAACATCGGATTCGGCTATTCCAAACGCGCGGCGTCATGTGACACTCTTGTGCCCCAGGGAACCCTGTTGATGACGCTCGCGCCTTCCCAAACCCCC
The DNA here is from genome assembly GCA_965250285.1 of Myxococcota bacterium. Lineage (GTDB taxonomy): Bacteria > Myxococcota_A > UBA9160 > UBA9160 > UBA4427 > CAYYSY01. The sequence goes on along the minus strand of OZ252299.1, from coordinate 748,394 downwards.
ACACGCAACCTCGCGCTCGTCGTGCTCTCCGGTGGCGCCTATGCCTTGCTGCTGCCGCCGTTCGAGATGGCATGGCTCGCGTGGGTCGTGCTCGCCCCGCTGGTCTTCGTGCTCGCGTCGGAAACACCGGCGCGCGCGTGCGGGTTCGGCCTCCTCTGGGCGACCGTGGCGACGCTCGGAGTGGCCTGGTGGTTTCCAGCGATGCTCGAGCGTTACTTCGCGCTGCCTGCGCCGGTCGCCTGGCTGGGCCTGCTCGGTCTCGGCGTCGTCGTCGACGGCCTCCCCTACGCCGCGTTCGGGCTCTTCCTGGGCTGGGGCGCGCGGCGTCGGGTCTTGGGCCCGCTCACCATCGCGGCGGCGTGGGTGCTCGCCGAGTGGATCCGCGCGAACGGCGTCGTGGCGAACCCCTTCGCGCAGTTCGCGTACTCGCAAACCGGCACACCCTTCGCCCAGCTCGCCGACGTCGCAGGGCCCTACGGCGTCAGCTTTCTGATCGCGGCGTTCAACGCCGCCCTGGCCGGGCTCTGGTCGCCCGCCATCGGCGGGGCGCGGCCTTGGCGTCGCGTCGCGGCCATGGCCACGGTCGCCCTCATCGCGCTCGGATACGGCGCGATGCGGCTCGGGCAGAGTTTCGGTCACGGCGAGACGGTGCGGGTCGCCCTGGTGCAGGGCGCGGTCGCACGCGAGGCCGATTGGGACCGCTCGCTGCGCGACGCGCGACTCGACCGCTACCTCGAGCTGACCCGGCGCGCCGCGGCCAGCGATCCGGCGGTGGTGTTCTGGCCCGAGTTCGCCGTCGACTTCTACTTGCAGGAGCCCACGCTCCAGCGCGCGCGCCTGCTCGACGGCGTGCGTGCGGTCGGGGCCGATCTCGTGCTCGGTGGCTCGCACTATCGCCGGGCCGGTGACCCGGGCGACGCCGCGGGCACCGAGTATCTCAACTCGGTGTACGTCGTCGACGCCGGTGGACGACTGCGCACCGATCGCTACGACAAGCGTCGCCTGGTGCCGTTCGCCGAGTACGGTCCCTTCGGCGATGCGTTGCGCGCCGAGACCGCCGTCTACTCGCCCGGTCACGCGCTCACGCTGCTCGAGACCCGGGGCATGCGACTCGGCGCGTTCATCTGCGGCGAGGCCCTGTATCCAGAGGTGGCACGCGAGCTCGCGATGGCGGGCGCCGAGCTGCTCGCGAATCCGTCGAACGACTACTGGTTCGGTCATCCGCAGGCGCGGGCGCACCAGCTGCAGGTGGCCTCGTTCCGCGCCATTGAGAACCGGCGCTACCTCGTTCGCCCGACCGCCACGGGCGTGAGTGCCGTCATCGATCCCCACGGCCGCGCGATGACGCGCAGCCAGGGCGAAGGGCCCGAGGTGCTCCAGGCGGAGCTGCGCCTCTCGGCCGCCGTCACCCCCTATCACCGCGTCGGCGAGTGGCCCATCGCCGCGGCCGCGGCGTGGATCACGCTCGCCGTCGGGACCGGTCTCCGGCGCGGATCAGACCATCGGGAGGTCATGCCATGACTCGATCGCACCTTCTTCTCTTTCTCATCGTTGCGTCGCTGTCGATGATCGTCGCGTCGCTGGCGGGGGCGTTCAATCCGGGCACCGACAGCCGGGCCGAGGCGACGGCCACGACGGCCGGTTCGACCACCGTCTGCGAAGGCGGCTCGAATGACGGCACGCCGTGCTCGTTTTCGGGCGACTGCACGGGCGGGGGCTTCTGCTCGAACATCGCCGACGTCACGATCGTCGCGCGCGGCGTGCTGACGATCATCTCCGATACCCAGCCGCCCGGGAACGGTTGGGAGGACACCAGCTACCCGGGCACGTGCAGCGAGCCGACCCCCGGCAATCTGTCCGACTGCGAGGACGGCGACAGCGGCCTGCTCACGCTCGTGCTCGAGTTCACGCTGAACGGCGAACGGTACCTCTTCGCCGAGAGCTTCAAGCAGCTGCCGGACGGCGACGCGTGCGGCTCGCCGCCGTGCGAGTTCCTGATCCCCAACTGGTCCGTCGGTGGTGGGTCCCAGGCCGGATGGACCCAGCAGGCCGTCGAGAGCATCCTGTCGGAGCGCGCCGCGTTCGACTCGAGCTCGTTCGTGCGCATTCGCTGGGGCGGCCTGCCGCCTGCGGTCGAGAACGCCGTCGGCGCCGTCGTCGGCAAGAGTGCCAGCCAGCGCATCGCCCTGTCGCGCACCGACGAGGTGCCGATCTGCACCGATGCGACGCCCTGCAATCACGGCCCACGCAACGACAAGTTCTCCGATCACAGCGGCGGCACCGACGTGCTGGCCACGGTGCGACGCTACAAGGTCGACGTCGCCGTCGTCGGTCCCTGAGGCGCGCGCCCCTTGGAAGGGATCCGCCGACTCGACACGCTCCTACTCGTCGCGCTGACGGGCACGTGGAGCGTGTGCTTCGTCCTCCACGCCAACCAGGTGGTGCGAGGTGGGCTGGCGTGGATCCCCGTCTACGTGAGCGCCGCGGCGTCGGAAGACACCTACCCGACGCTCCTGCGGTTCTGGCCGGGCACAGAGGATCTGGCCCCCGCGCTCGCGCCCGGGGATGAGATCGAGTCGGTCCACGGAAAGGATCTGCTCGGCGCCGGGTCGATGGAGGTGCTGACGCGGATCTATGCCGGGCCCCAGGATGCGCCGATCGACGTGGTCGCCCGGCGCGGCCACGCTCGGTTCGGCGCCTCGCTCGAGCTGCAGCCGATCGCGTCAGCCTGGCGCAAGTCGCTGGTGGCGGCGGCGTTCGCCCTGCTCGGCTCGCTGGCGTTCTGGCGCACGCGTGGGTCGCTGCATGGGCGCATCTTCTATCTCGCCATGATGGCCTACGCGTTTCACTGGACCGACTTCTGGGGCGGGCCGGCGTGGGTCACGGTCGCGGCGATCGTATCGTTCGGGCTGGCGACCGCGTTGACCGCACCGCTCGCCTTGCGGGCCTTCCAGGCGTTCCCCGCCGAGATCGTCCCCCCGGCCGGCCCCGCTCGGTGGTGGCCGTGGCTGTTTCTCGTGATGGGTCCGGCCTTTCTCGTCTGGGCCTTCGGCTGGCCGCGCGCCCTGCCCCATGCCCAGGCGGGTGCCACGGCCATCAACCTGCTCTTCCTCGCCACGCTCGTCGCGCTGGTGACGTGGAACTACCGGGCGAGCGGGCCCAGCGGTCGGCGTCAGCTGAAATGGGTCGTGCTCGGTTTCTGGGTGGGTCTCGTCCCCGTCATTCTCACCTCGGTCATCGCCGTGGCCGTTCCCGATCTCTGGTGGCTCTACGAAGCGTCGCTCGTGCTCGTTCTGGCGATCCCGATCTGTCTCTTCATCGCGCTGGTGCGCTTCAACCTGTTCGACGTCCACCGGCTGCTCACGGCCGCGATGATCTACTCGGTGGTGGGCACGATCGCGCTCGCCGCGATCCTCGTCGTCGTTCCGCCCGTCACGGCACTCGCCGAGCCGGTGATCGACCCGTCCGTGAGTCAGCCCGTGCTGATGCTGTGCCTCGGCGGCGGCGCGATCCTCGGGCTCCGCCGCCTCGACACGACGCTCCAGCAAAGGCTCTACCCCGAGCGCCGCGCGCTCGAAGAAGAAGCGGGGCTGGTTCGGCTCCTGCTCGCCGACTGCGAGAAGCCGGCCGATCTCCTGACGACGCTGGGCGAGCGCTTGCGGGGCCTGCTGCGGCTGCAGACGGTGGTGATCTACGCGCGGAGTGAGAGCGGCTTCGCGCCCGTCTTCGCGCGCGGCGCCGCGATCTCGCCGTCGTTCGATCCCGATGGGCCGCTCGTCGGGCGCCTCGAGCTCGCCCGCGAGCCCCTCGAGCCCGCGCGAGTGCGACCGAGCACACCCGAACGCGCCGACTGGGCGGCGCTCGAATCGATGGGCGTCGAGCTCGTTCTGCCGATCTCGCTGCACCACGATCTGGCCGCGTTCGTGTGTCTCGGCGGCAAGGCCTCGGGCGACGTCTTCACGACCCCCGATATCGCGCTGCTGCTGGCCCTCGCGGACAAGGTGGGCGACGAGCTGGCGCGGTTCGAGCGCGCTGACGTCGAGCGGCAGACGCGACAGCTGTCGGACCAGCTGCGCCGCTTCGTGCCGAGCGCCGTCGCTCGCGAGCTCGATGCCGGCCTGTCTCTCGAGCCCGGCGAGCGCGAGGTCAGCGTGCTCTTCGTCGACGTACGCGGCTACACGAGCTTCGCCGAGGGGCAGCGCGCGGCCGACATCTTCACGGCGATCAGTGAGTACACCAACCTCGTCTCGGGGATCGTCGACGAGTGCGGCGGCTCGGTCGTCGAGTTTCAGGGCGACGGGTTGATGGCGGTGTTCGGCGCGCCGCGGCCACTCGACCACAAGGCCTCGGCTGCGATTCGCGCCGCCCTGCGGATCGCCGAGGCCGTCCCGGGCCTCGACGTGCAGCGATCGGACGGCACGCCCCACACGCTCGACGTCGGTCTGGGGATTGCCACTGGATCGGCCTACGTCGGCCCCCTGGCGACCGCCGACCGCTCGATCTGGGTCGCTCTCGGCAACACGACCAATCTGGCTGCCCGCCTCGAGGCGGCGACGCGCACGCTCGACGTCGCCCTCGTCACCGACGACGCCACCCACCGAGCCGCGGGGCACGAGGCGGACCACTTCGAAGCCCACCCCGCCCTTCGTGTGAAGGGCCGCAGCGCCCCGATCGACGTCTGGACCTGGTCTCGCGACCAGGAGGAGATCTCGTCATGAGCAACCGATGCCCCCGCCTCTGGACCATCACGGCCAGCCTGATCACGCTCGCGTTCGCTGCAGCGTCTCATGCCGACTTCACCGAGTACGAAGACAGCCCGTTCCAGGATCCGAGCGACACCGAGGTCAACGCACTCTCGAGCCCCGCCCCCGTTCCCTGGGACGAGGCGAAGTTCGCGACGTCGTTTCCAACCGGCGTGAAGCTGATTCGAGGGTCACTCGATGCCGGGGACATCGATGCGTATGCGTTCGACTTCGATTCGGGATTGCTCGTGCTCGGTGCCCTCTTCGAAGACACGGCCGGCGAGCGCAACGACACGCAGCTCGGAATCTTCACGGGCGGTGCGACCCCCGCACTCGCCAGCGACGACGACGGCGGGAGCGGGTTCCTCTCGCGATTCGCCTTCAACGTCGCGTCGAGCGGAGAACACCAGATCGGCGTGACCGGCTTCGGCGACGACGACTTCGACGGTGAGCACGAAGAGGCCAAGGGCGGCCTCGTGCCCTATCGCCTGGTCGTAGCCGCGACGCCCAATCATCCGGCGCTCGTCGAGATCGAGGGCAACGACACGCCCTTTGCAGCGACGCCCTTGCCGACGGCGGGCGGCGTGCTCGGCGCAACCCTGGCCGTCGGCGACGTCGACTACTACCGGATCGAGCTCGAGACGGGCGACCGCGTCGCGATCTCGGTCTTCGACCTGCAGAACGGATCGTTCGCCAGCGCCGCCGGCGAGCGCAACGACGCGGTCGTGGGCGTCTTCGACCCGTGGAACGCGCTGGCCGCGGGCGGCGTGAACGACGACGGCGGGCCCGGCCGCATGGCGAACCAGCTCTTCACGGCCACAGCGGACGGCACGTGGACGATCGCCGTGACCGGTTTCGGCGACGACGCCTTCACCGGCGATCATCGAGAGGAGGCGTTCGACTACCTGCTCGTGGTCGCGCGCGAGCGCGCGTGCCCGAATGTCGTGCCCCTCATCTCAGGGGTCGTGACGTCGACGGGTGAGACGTACGTCACGGCCAATCTGCAGGGCGGTGACCACTACTACACCGACCGACTCAACGCAGGGCGACACGTGCTGGTCGACATCCCCGAGCCCTATCTCTGCTCGGAGTGGATCCGCACGGCGAACGACGACAAGAACGTGTCGAACCCGAATCACCTGAGCTTCGCACTGGCGTCGGATGCGTCGGTCTACGTGGCCTACGACACGCGCGCGACCGCCGAGCCTGCGTGGCTCTCGGGCGGCTTCACGCCCTCGAGCGACATCGTCGACATCGCCGACCCCTCGCCCGAGCAGGAGTTCCGCGTGCTTCGACGCGACTTCGCAGCCGGCACCGTCGTGCTCGGAGGCAACCAGGCGACGGGCGCAGGCTCGAACTACGTCGTGTTCGCTCGGCCGCTGCCGCTGGCCGATCCAAGCCAGGCGCTCGAGATCGCACCGGGTGCATTCGGCGTCTCGGTCACGATCGACGGCGTCGAAGTCAGCGTGACGCGTCAACCAGGCGACAGCGATGCCGACGTCGCGGCCGCCCTCGCCGCCGCCGTGAACGCCGATCCAACGCTTTCAGCAGCGCGCATCTTCGGGCTGGCGTCGTCGGCCACGTTCGTCACGACGGGCATCATCGAGAGCAGCGCGTTCACAGGGGCACCGGTGCCCACGCTGTCCGCGTGGACGACGGCGCTGCTGGTGCTCTCGATCGCCATGCTGGCGGTGGGATTCTTACTTCGGGGTCGAGTCGGCGCGCGCTGATCGAACCAGCGCGCGAGCGTTGCCGAGAGCGCGCGAGCGTTGCCGGGAGCGCGCGAGCGTTGCCGAGAGCGCGCTCGCCTTGCCGGCGGCGCGCGCCCGTCGAAGGAAGCCTTCGCGATTCGACGACGCGAGGCATCGAGTTGATCCGGCGGCACCGCCGCATGTAGAGTGGGCCGCCATGGCGACGTCACCCGATCGACCCGAGGAGTCGAGCGCCGCGCACATCGATCGCGTGTCTGGTCCGCTCGATTCGAGGACGCGGCTGCGGTGGCGCTTCGTGGTGCTCGTCGTGCTGGTCCTGCTTCCGGTCCAGCTCGTCTTCGGACGACTCGTCGGCGAGACCTACCCCAACGTCATCCTGCCGAGCTTCGCCGAGGCACCGGCCGTGGGCGAGACCGCCGTGCTGATGCGGCCCCGCACCTTCGTCGAGACCGGAGAAGGCCACCTCACCGAGCTGCCGCTCGACGACCTGCTCGCCCAGCTGCCGAAGTTCACGCACTACGAGACGTACAAGAAGACGTTTCTGACCTACAAGAAGCCACGGCGCCGGGGCGAAGGCGGGAGCTGGCAGCGACGCCTGCTGAACACGATGCGCGCGTCGGTACCGACCTGGCTGCAGCCGCGATACTCGATCCCGGTCGACGTGACGCCCGATACGGTCGAGTGGCTCCGCCGACGCATGCGCCCGCTCGGCTTCGAGCAAGCGCGGGCGATCCACTTTCAGTGGATCAACGAGATCTACACCCGCAGCCCGGATGGCCTGCTCGGCGACGCGCCGAGCATCGAAGTCATCGTCGAGAGCCGCGTGCCGCTCGCGCATCGTTCCGAGAGCGGCACGCCGTGACGGCCCTGTCGAGACGTGCGCTGACCTGGCTCGACGGCTGGATCCATGGCTTCTACGCGCCGAGCCCGGGCAAGCTCGGGCTCTACCGCATGTTCTTCGTGCTCTGGCTGTTTCTCTTCATCCCTTTCCGCACACGCTTCATCGACGGGTTCCCGGCGAGCTTCTTCCATCCGCCGGTGAGCGTTGTGAGCGTCTTTTCGGGCTTTCCGCCCGAGCCGTTCTTTCTGGCGCTCGATCTGTTCGTGCTCGTCACGGGGTGCGCGCTGCTGCTCGGCTATCGCACGCGCTGGGCGTCCCTGCTCCTCTTTGCGGCCATCATCACCGGCAACAGCTTCGTCTTCTCGTTCGGCAAGTCGATCCACTCGATCCTCGACTGGCTGCCGCTCGTGATGGCCTTCTCGGGCTGGGGCGAACGCTACTCACTCGATGCGGCGCTCGGTCGCGCGCAACCGAGCGCATCGAGCGCCGGGGGGCCCGTTGCGATCATGGCGCTGCTGCTCGGCTTCGGCATGTTCACGGCCGGCTTCGAGAAGGCGCTCTTCGGATGGCTCGGACCCGAGGTCCAGGCGTCGTATGCCCACGCGATGCTCTACGAGGCGCTCGGGATCGGCTGGGTCGGTCCTGGCTCGATCCGCGATTTCGAGGCGAGCTGGCTCTGGGAGACCGCCGACTGGTTCGTCGTGACGTTGGAGGTCGGCTTTCTCTTCGCCGCGCTCCACATCGTCTCGTTTCGGGCCTTCTGTACGGCGGCGGCCTTCTTTCACTTCAACAACGTGTGGTTCCTGCAGATCACGTCGATGAGCTTTGCCGGGCTCTATCCGCTCTTCTTCGACTGGAGCCGACTCGAGCAACGCGTCGGCCCGTTCTTCGACCGGCTGTATGCGCGCATGGCGAGGCGCCCCCTCGTCTCGATCGGCGGCGCGGCGCTCGGGGTCGCGGCGACGCGCGAGGGCGTGTCGCTCCTGAGTCAGGGGCTCGGCCCCCATGCACAGTGGGCATGGTTGGCGCTCGCGGGATCGATCTGGGGCGCCGAGATCTGCTTCGGCCTGCGCGCCCACCTCGACGCGTGGCGAGCTGGTCGCGCCGGGGCCTAGCGACGTTCGACCGTTCGAGGATGCAGCCCTCGCGGGCTGGTGTCCGGTCGGGGCTACTGCACCGGAGCGCCGCCCACGCCACCGCCGCCGGCCGAACCGACGCCGCCGACGACCGTCACCTTCGTGGTGCCCATCGGGCTCATCTCGATCGCGAACGCCTGCTGCTCGTTCTTGATGTAGAGGCCACCGGCACCGCTGCCGGGCTCGCCGAGGTTGCAGTTCGCGTCGAACGCGACCGGCATGCCTTCGGGCCGAAACATCACCCAAGTCACGAGATTGCCGGCCGGGTCTTCGAAGCTCGACGCCGCCTTCACGTAGCCGTTCGAGGTCTCACCCCCGATCGTGCCGCCTTGCATGCCCTGGCCCATCAGCTCGGCGAGCTGCTTGACCTGCTCGGACGACAGCGGCTGCACCTCTTCGCCGGCGTCGATCCGGCAGTTCTGACCGGCCGAGCCCGGAGCACCGTCGTTCAGCACGAGCGCCGGCACCTGGTCACCATTCTGATCGACGAGCCGGTTGCCCTCGGCATCTTCGAAGACGAAGAAGAGATGCACGTCGCCGGTGCGCATCGCTTCGCCGCGCGCGCCGGTGAGGCCCGAGTTGAGCGCGTTGGCCGAATCCTTCAGCTCGCGATTCTGCGTCGCCCGGTTGAGGCTCGGCACGGCGATCACTGCCGCGACAGCGATGATCGCCAGCGTGATCGCGACTTCGGCCACCGAGTAGCCCCCGACTCGGCGCTTGACTTTGGAATGCAATCGAATCGTCTGGTCTGACATGTCCATCTCCGGTTGGACTCTGCGCGCTCGACCGCAGGCGATTCCCGCGTGCCGACCACGATGTGCGTCGAGCGCAGCCGCCTGAGAGAGGCAATGCGCCAGCTTCTTGAATCGAGCCAACCCGCTTCGTGATTGAGGGTTTTCTCCCACCTTTTCGGGGGATCGGCGACGGGCCCGACGACGGGGGGACCCGACACCCAAGCGCGTCGGGCCGGTTCGGCATGAGCTGCGCACTCACTGTGGGGCAAACCGCCGGCAACGGGCGGGCAGCTCGAAACGCAACGAAGGGCGTGAGAACGGTGCCTTCCGTCGAGGTCGGAATCACCTCGACGACGCAGCACACGAAGAGAACGAAGGCGGATGTGGGAGCGCGGCCCGATCGACGCCATCGATCGGGCGACGTGCGCACGCGACGTGAACGGTGCGCTTACATCCCGAAGCGTTCGCTGCAGATCGGCGGCGGCGCGGGATGAGCTCTTCCCCATGGCGCGGCGACGATCTCTTCGCAGTGCGCGCGGAGCGTCCGTTCGGGATCGAGTGCGCCGCTGGCGAACAGCCGCCCCAGGCGGGCTCGACACGCGTGCGATGCCCGATGTTCGGGGGCGCCACAGCGCAGGTCGAGCGCACGATGCGCATCCGCGTCGAGCGACGCGCCAGCGAGATCGTCGAGCGCGGGCCCGATCCAGAACCGATGCATCGTCACGGCCGCGAACAGGGCAACGAAGATCAGGAGGGGTTTCATGGGGACGACCTCCTGTCGTCTCCATCGGCCGGTCTCGGCCGGCCCTCGGTGAACTGGCTCACTCCAGCGAGCTGCAACGCGCTGGCAACACGGCCGCGGCGGCTCTATGAGCGGTATCGCACGCCCCGGTACGTGCGCTCGCGCTTCAGCTCGTACCGCGCCTTCAGCTCAGGCAGATCGTCGAGATGCCCCACCACGATCACGGCCTGGCCCTCGACGACGCGGGTATGATCGGGCGGGTTGACAATGACGCGGCCGTCGACGTGGCGGACGGCCACGATCAGAAACCCGTGGTTGCCGCCGATCTCGAGGTCGGCCACGGTGCGCCCGACGAGCGGCGAGGCCTCGGGCACGATGAACTCTTCGAGCTGGAGGCCGATGCGCCCGAGCTCCTCGTCGAGTTCGCCCACGTGGTCGATCTTCTCGAGCATCGCGGCCACGTCGGGCTGCGTGACGAGATGGGCGAGCCGCCGGGCGCCACTCGCGGCCGGGAGCACCACCTCGGCCGCGCCGCTGCGCAAGAGCTTCGACTCGCTGCTCGGGTGCTCGGCGCGCGCCAGGATGCGAAGCTCGGGTGCGAGACCACTGGCCGTCAGCGTCACGAAGACGTTCAGCGCATCCTGCGGCAGCACCGTCGCGAGGACCGACGCGTGCTCGAGCCCGGCGCGCGCCAGATCTTCCTCGCGCGTCGCGTCCCCCCTCAGAGCCAACATGCCGTCGGCGAGAGCGTCGGCCACCTTGCCCTCGTCGTCATCCACGACGACGACGTCGGTCTGTGCTGCGCGCAGCTCGCGGCACAGGATCCGACCGATCCGCCCGTACCCGCAGACGATGGCGTGGCCCCGTAGCCGCTCGATGTCGGTCGTCACTCGTCTCGCTCCCAACGCTCGCCGGATCTCACCCTCGGTCACGAGCTGAATGAAGCCCCCCACCGCGTAGACCGCAGCTGCATAGCCCGCGACGATCACACCGATCGTGAACCCACGAAGCGGCGGCGAGATCACAGGGCGCACCTCGCCGTAGCCCACACCGAAGACCGTGATCACGACCATGTAGAGCGAGTCGAGGGCGCTCCAACCGGCCACCATGTAGCCCGCGACGCCCACGCCGCACACCGCCACGAAGGCGCCGATCCCTCCGATCACACGCCCGAGCGGTCGAGACACCGTTCTTCGTTGACCTCACACGATGCGTCGCTCGCCGCGTTGGCGCGCCGGCGAGCGGGCCTACCAGACGTCGGGAATGAAGGTCTGATCCGACAAGGGTGGACGCACGTAGCCCTCGGGCTCGGGCCTCGGCGGGAGCGCGTCCGGCGTGGGCGTGAGGTCCTTGTAGTCGATCATGCTGAGCAGGTGGTGGATACAGTTGAGCCGCGCGGCCTTCTTGACGTCGGCCTTCACCACGTACCACGGCGCCTGCTTGATGTCGGTGTGCGCGAACATCTCGTCCTTCGCCCTCGAGTACGCCACCCAGCGCGAGCGAGATTCGACGTCCATCGGGCTGAGCTTCCAGCTCCGCGTCGGATCCTTCATCCGCTTCTGGAATCGACGCTCTTGCTCACCATCGCTGACCGAGAACCAGTACTTGATCAAAACGATGCCCGAGCGAACGAGCATGCGCTCGAACTCGGGGCACGAGCGCATGAACTCGGCGTGCTCCTCGTCGCTGCAGAACCCCATGACCTTCTCGACACCGGCGCGGTTGTACCAGCTTCGATCGAAGAGCACCATCTCGCCCGCAGCCGGCAGGTGCTCGACGTAACGCTTGAAGTACCAGCTCGTCTTCTCGCGCTCGGTCGGTCGCCCGAGCGCGACGACTCGGCAGATTCGAGGGTTGAGGCACTCGGTGATGCGCTTGATCACACCGCCCTTGCCCGCAGCGTCGCGGCCCTCGAAGAGAACGACCACCTTGAGCCCGGCGTGCTTGATCCACTCCTGGAGCTTGACCAACTCGATCTGAAGCCGCGCGAGCTCTTTCTCGTAGTGCGCCCGGTCGATCTTGCTGCGCGCCGCTTGGACGTCGCCGCCTGTCCCATTCGCCGGGATGGAGTGCACGCCTGCCACCGCCACGTCTTCGGGCTTCGGGTTCACCTTGGCCATAGAAAGAGCCTCCGTCGGTCGATCTTCGAATTCTCTTCCGCCAATCGTGCAACTCGCGTGCCGTAGCCGGCGGCGGCCCAACTGCGCCCGAATCCGCTTCGCGTCCCGCGTCCCCGCCAAGCGGGCCGAAGCCGATCGCTCACGAGGCAGTGTGCCCAACCTCCGGGCACGCTCGGCTGGATCGAGACCATGGCGAAGGGAGGGCGATGCGAGGGCGATGCCAAGGCGAGTGGGCCGTTTTTCGCACGGGCGTGCCGATTCGAACTAGAATCGATCCACCGACGAACCAACCTACGCGCTGAGGCTGACATGGGCCTCGTGCGCCCGAACGCGCCTTCGCGCGGCCGGGCGGGTCGATCGCTCGGCACGGGTCGTGCCCGTTCGTCGGGCGCCTTCGACGACGAGCAAGACCGCCGCAGCCCCGATCAAACGGCGGCACCGGCGAAACGCACGCTCCCAACGATCGAACGCGAACCGCCCTGGCCGCGCATCCGCTCGGAGGGATCGAGCGGTCGGCCGAAAGCGGACCGCCGACGCCTCGACTCGAGGCCGAGACACGCTGACCGAGCGCGTGGTGTCTAGAAGAAGCGAGCCCGCCACACGGGCTCGCGCGCTCCGGCGCGCTTCGCGTCGGCCGACACCGAATGCTGTACAGGCCCAGCCTGCTCGCGTAGGCTGGCTCGAAGCACTCATTCTCGAACGGAGCTCGCGTCCCATGCCCTTTCGCTCGCCTTCTGCCGGATTCACCCTGCCCCGCGCGCACTTGATCTTCGTCGTGGCCGCGCTTGCGTTCCTCCTGGACGCCGCGCCGGCGCGCGCCCAGCTCGCGTATCAGATCGGCGGGACTCAGTCAGACACAGGGCGCGCGATCGCCATCGATGCGGCGGGCAACGTCGCCATCGCCGGTCAGTTTCGGGGTACCGTCGACTTCGATCCCGGCCCCGGCGTGACCGAGCTGACGTCGGTCTCGAGCTTCACGAACTACGTCGCGAGCTACACCCCGGCCGGCGCGCTGCGCTTCGTCGTGCCGCTCGGACCCGGCGGCGGTCTCGTGAATGAGCGCGGCGTCGCGTTCGATGCGGCCGGCAACGTGTTCGTGACCGGTTGGTTCACCGGCGTCGGCGACTTCGACCCCGGCCCCGATCTCGTCTCTCTGGTCGGCACCGATGGCAACACCTTCGTGGCGAGCTACGGCCCAACCGGCGCATACCGCTTCGCGTTTCAGATCGGGGGCGACGAGCTGAGTGTGCTCGAGGCCGGCCGCGACATCGCGGTCGACAGCATCGGCAACGTCTATGTCGCCGGCCTCTTCCCGGGCGAAGCCGACTTCGACCCGGACGAAGTCGACGAGCTGATCGTCGAGAGCGAAGGCAACACGGACGCGTTCCTGGCGAGCTACTCGAACGACGGTGAGGTGCGTTTCGCCTTCGCCCTCGGTGGCACCGCAGGTGACAACGCCTGGGGCGTTGCCCTGGACGACGCGGACAACGTATACGTGACGGGCTTCTTCCGAGAGAGCGCCGACTTCGATCCAGGTCCTTTGGTGGCAACTCTGACGTCGGCCGGACAGGAGGACGCGTTCCTGGCGAGCTACACGAGCTCGGGGGCGTATCGGTACGCCGTCCGCATGGGCGGAACCCAACGCGACGAGGCCCGCAGCGTCGACGTCGATGACGCTGGTCAGGCCTTCATCACGGGCTTCTTTCTCGGCACTGCCGACTTCGATCCGGCGGTCGGTCTGCTCGAGCTCACGGCCGTGGCCAACCGCGACCTCTTCGTCGCAAGCTACGACTCCGTTGGCGGCGTTCGATTCGCGTTCGCCGCAGGCGACACCGGTGACGACACCGGTACCGATCTGGTCGTCGACAGCACGGGGGCCCTGCTGCTGACGGGCCAGACCTTCGGCACGGTCGACCTCGACCCCGGCCCGGGCGCGGCCGAGATGCCGCCCTTCCCCTTCGACGCCTTCATTGCGCGCTACTCCAACACGGGCGTCTTCGAATCGCTCGACATCTACGAGGCGCCTTCGACCGCCGACTCGTTCGGCTACTCGATCACGGTCGACCCGAGCGATCGACCTCACCTGGTGGGCGACTTCTCGGGGGCCAATGTCGACTTCGACCCGGGCGACGGCACCGCATTGTTCACATCGAACGGTCAGAACGACATCTTCATCACGAGCATCACGTCGACGCCGAGCGTGCCCATGCTGGTGCCCGCCGCGGGTGCCATCGTCGCCGCGTCCCTCGGCGCCCTCGGTTGGCGCAGGGCGCGCGCGGCCTCGACGCGGAGCTGAGCGGGGTTCGACCCGACGCGCGGGCTCGGCTCGCCTCGACGCGACCGGCAACTCGCGACCCAACCCTGCGCACCCGACTCGCATTCGCGAGCACGGCAGACTCGCGGGCGGGTGTGGCGGAAACCCCCGACGCCATCGGCTCGCGCGCGTTCTCACTTGCCTACGCACAGCAGATTTCATCAGCCCGTGCGCACTCACATGATATGTATCGGGTGTGACATCGCCTCGGTGTCGCGATTGCTACGCCATGCACTCGAACGGGTCTCCGACGCTGAGTCCGGATGCCCGCGCTGAAGCAGACGAAGGAGTTCTCATGCCCACCGGAATGCCTGGCAACACGATGCGCGGGTTTGCGATCCAGCAGATCGAGCGCGTGATCAACAAGACCACCGACATCGATGGGCTCATCGGCGACCTGTCCAACCAGAGCAAGCCGATGATCCGCATCCTCAGGGATCTGTACGGCGGGCAGCGAGCCTTGGACAAGACCAAGGACCCCGACAAGTGGAACATTCGCCACCTCCGCATCGACTGGTTCGGCCGGCACAAGAGGTCGAACGGGGACGCGATCGACCCGAAGGACTGGCGCGGACGCTGGTGGCGCGGCACGACCCGCCGACCGGGCTATCAGCCCATCGATCCCGTCGTCCGGATGGGCTTCTGGACGACGTGCGTCCTGAAAAGGCACTACGAGAGCCTGCAGAGCGAGAAGGTGCCGGTGCAAGTGTTGTGGATCTGTGCCGGCCACCACTTCGAAACGCACATCGTCCGTCAGAAGACGATGGTCGACGACGGCAGTGGGGGTGAGAAGGAGGTCGTCCACTCGCTCACGACGATCATCGTCACGCCCCACGAAGGCATGCCCGTCGAAGATGCGGGCATGTCCGAGACGGGTGTCGAGGTCGGGCCCGACGTCGACGAATCGATCTGGATCGTCCGCCAGAAGCTCGCCGATCCTGAGGCCGTCGGGTACAAGGCCGCCCCACACGTCGAAGGCGTGAACGTGCCCGCCTACGACGCGGAAATCTACAACCCGCTGGTCTCGGACCCCATCGACTGACCGACTAGAACGGATCCTGCTGCTTCAACGGGTTGTAGAGCGCTGCGGGGGGAAGCTTCGTAACCGCATCGTCGTAGTAGGTGGGGACTGCGTCGCTCCCCTCCCACTTCTCGATTCTCGCGTATCCCGCTCTCGATTCGTCGTCCTCGACGAGGGTTCCGCGGACGATGTAGATCTCGTCGTCGATGTCGGCACTGACGTCGGAACCGACCTCGGACATCCCGGCGTCTTCGAGGGGTAGACCCTCATGCGGCGTCACGATGAGGACGGAGATGCCGTGAGCAGCCCCTCGCTTGCCGTCAGAGTCCACCAGGTACTGCGGCAGCGAGTGGACCTCGAAGTGGTGGCCGGCGCATATCCAGACCATATGAATGGGCACCGCGTCTTCGCTCTCACCCTGGAGCTTCAGCTTGAGCTTGCAGGTCGTCCATAGCCCCAATCGGACGATCGGATCGATCGGCTGATACCCCGTGCGCCGCGTCGTGCCTCGCCACCAGCGCCCCCGCCAGTCCTGGGGAGGCACCGGTATCTTCTTGTCCTTGTCTTTCGGGTCGCGCTTTCGGTGGCGACCGAACCAGTCGACTCGCAGGTGCCGCTTGTTGAACTTGTCGATCTCCTTACTCGGATCGAGAGCGCGTTGCCCCCCGTACGTGTTGGTCAGGATCTTGACCATCGGTTGTTTCTGCGTGCTCAAATCCTCGATCAGGATCTTGAGCGCGTCTTCGCCACAGTTGTTGATCACCCGCTCGATCTGCTTGATCACGTGTCCGCGCATGGTGTTGCCAGGCATTCCGGTCGGCATGAACTCTCCTCTGCATCGTTTCTCGCTGCATCAATCGCTGCGCCACTTCATCTCGAAGAGCTCGTAGCGGCCGGGCAGGCCCTTCAGCTCGACCTCTCCGCGTGACTCGAATCGTCGAGTGCGTTCTTCGTTGACGTCACGCACGGCCTTCGACACGATGATCTCTTCTGCTTCGGCGCAGGCGCAGACGCGGGCGGCCATGTTCACCGCGGTGCCGAAGAGACGATGCTCTTCGGATCGCGTTTCTCCCAGGTGGATGCCAATGCGCACGCGCACGGGCGCCTCCGGGTGCTCGGCGGTATACGCCGCGAACGCGCGGTGGATCTCGGTCGCACAGCGCAGCGCGTTCGAAGGCGCCTCGAACGACACCATCAAGCCATCGCCCGTGTGGGCCACTTCGACGCCGTCTCGGCGCGTCAAGCACTCCCGCACGATGCGGTTGTGCGCCTTGATGACGGCGTGCCCAACCTCGTCGCCCAGGCCGTGGATCAGGGGAGTAAAGCCGACGATGTCGGTGATCAGAATCGTCAGCACCCGGGGCGAGACCGCCGCGGTGTCGTCGAGCTTCGCGAGCACCCCCGCCGGCGTGAAGCCACGCGCCGACTCGGGCCGCGGTGTGAACGCCCGAAGCAGATGCTCGTTGGCCGAGCGCGGGCTCAGGATGAGGCTGCCGGCAATGCGGCTCAAGTCTTCGCCGCGAGCCATTCGACGCGCGACGTCCCCGGCATCGATCGCGGGCGAGCGCGGCGCCGACGGAGCGGGCGAGACGTCGAGCTCGGCGTCCTTCGCGAGCACGAGCACCTCTTCAGCGAGCGTCGGCATCGCGAGCGATTCGAACAGCGCGAGCGCGCGATCGCACAGAACCTGCGCCTCGGCCCGACCCGCGTCATCGCCACGGTCGAGCAACAGACCGGCCAGCGAGACCAGACTGCGTCCGAGCTCGGGGCGCGCATCGAGGCGATCCATCTCCGAAGCGGCGTGGCGTAGATGACGCTCGGCCCCCGCGTCGTCCCCGACGAGGCGCTCGGCGAGCGCCAGAGAACGCTCGACGCTGAAAGGCCAGCCGCTGCTGAAGACGACGCCGCGCTCGACCGCCAGCTCGAGGAACGGGCGCGCGACCTCGACGAGCTCCGGCAGCCGGTAGTACGCGGCGATCTCGACCATCGCGCAGTGGGGTCCGATCGCGTTCGCGTCGGGGCCGACGAGGCCGAGTGCGCGAGCCAGTCCGCCGAGACGAGCCCGCTCGTCATCGTCGATGCTCCTGTGCCCGAGACGCAGCAGCGTGCGATAGACCTCGACCAGAATCAGGATCGCCGGGCTCGGATCCTCGAAGGCGCCTCCGGGCTCGGCGAGCGCCGACAGCGCGTCCTCCGCCTCGAGTGTCTCCCCGCGCAGCCACCGCGCAGCCGCGAGCGTCGCGAGGCCGAGCACGCCGCTCCACGGGTACTGCGCGCGATACGACAGCATCATCGCCTCGCGCACCACGGCTTCGGCCTCACTGAAGCGACCCCGCAGCACGGCGAGTAGAGCGTGATCGCACAGCGACATCGAGGTCTCGGCCACGTCGTGCATACGACGCCCTTCAGCGAGTGCTTCGGCGCCGACCGCGACGGCCTCGGCGATCCGACCCAGCTGAATCTGCGCCGTCGTCGCACGCACCATCGGCGCGATGGCCAGCCAGGGGTCCCGCGCGGTTCGGGCGTGACTGCGCGAGGCCAGAAAGGCCTGCACGGCCCCCGCGAGGTCCATCTGCTGCACGCGAGCGAGACCGAGCGCGACGCTGGCATTGCGCGACAAGTGCGCGTCGCCTTCACGCCGGCCGAGCTCGAGCGCCGCCTCGGCCATCCGAACCGACGCTTCGGTCTCGCGGGCCGTCCAGTGCGCCTCGGCGAGAGTGGCCATGGCCATCCCTCGCAAGACCGGCGCCCCCTCGCCGAGCGAAGCCACGGCCTCGCGAAGCGGCTCGAGGTCGAGTGACTCACCGTAGGACGCCCCGCCGAACGTGAACGTGGCGCGAAGACGATGATTCAACGTGCGTGCAATGCCGGGCGCATCCTGGCGCCGTGCGTACGCCTCGTGCGCACGGTCGTAGTGCGCGAGGCACGGGCCGGCATCCCAGTCGTGGTTGAAGGAGAGGCCCGCCGAGTAGTCGAGATCGGCCACCTCGGTCTCGGAGAGGATCCCGCGCGCCGCATCGGCGGCCGCGGCGTACCAGCGACCCGATTCGCCCCACGCGAAGACACGCGCCGCGTCGTCGGCGGCGCGGCGCGCTGCACGCACGCGCTGCTCGACAGGGGCCAGCGTGCCCGCCCGAAACAGATGCTCGGCGATCGCCACGCCCAACCCTGGATCATCGTGGCCGACCGGACGAGATTCGAGCTCTTCGGCCACCAGACGATGCAGCTTCTCGACGCGATCGGCGGCCGCCTCTTCGAGCACGACGCGTCGCTGCAACCCGTGCTGGAACCGCAAGGTGCGCCCGTCGCGCTCGAGAAAACCCGTGTCGATCGCCTCGCGCAGCGCCGACTCGAGCACCCCCTCTTCTTCGGACGCCGTGGCCCGCAGCAACGCCTCGTCGACCAACTCGCCGATCACGGCGGCGCGTTCGAGCATTCGCCGCACTTCGGACGACTGCGTCGTGAGCCGCCGCGAGATCGCGCTCGACACGTCTGCGGGAAGCTGGAGTTGGGGCTCGCGCGTGACCGCGGCATACCGCTCGACCTGCTGCACCCCACCGTCCGCCACCAGTTCGCGCAGCACTTCGCCCACGAAGAGTGGATTGCCCTCGGTCGCGCGTTGAATGGCCGAGACCAGCTGGTGAGAAGCGACCCCGACGCCGTGGGCCTCCACCAGTCGCGAGGTGTCCCCCTGGTCGAGCCCTTCGAGCTCGAGGCTCTCGCTCACGGCTTCGCGCGCGATTCGAGACAGACCGGGACGCAAGCGCTCACTCAGCTCGCTGCTGCGGTACGTGAGCACGAGGAGCAGATGGACCGGGCGCAGGCCCGACGCATCGGCCGCAGCGAACACGAGATGCCCGAGCAGGTCGAGCGTCGAGGGGTCGGCCCAGTGCAGATCTTCGAGCACGATCACGAGCGGTTGCTCGGCCGCGGCATCGATCAGCGCAGCGGCCACCGAGGTGAAGAGCTGCACCCGCGCGTGCTCTTCTTCGCCATCGCGCTCCGCGCGATTCGGTGCAGACACCCGGTCGGGCCGAAGCAGCGCCCCGGCGGCCGCGGCCGGCCCTTCGCGAAGGGCTTCGGCGAGCGGCAGATAGGGTGCGGAGAGATACTCGTGCCCCCGACCGATGCCGACGTGCGCCGACCGCCCGTGCGAACGCGCGGCCAACTCACGAACGAGACGCGACTTGCCGATCCCCGCGTCCCCATGCAGCAGGCACACGCCGGGCACACCCCGCTCCGCGGCATCGCAGTGCGCCGTCAGCCAGGCGAACTCGCGCTGTCGATTGACGAGGGGGGCCGTGCTCCGGACTCGCAGCGGGGCGTTCGTGCTCTCCACGATCCCCGATTCTACTCGATTCGTCGTCGCACCGGGTGATAACCAGACGACACTTGACGGCGTGATCGTCGGCATCCAGACACGCGGCGCCGCCTGCGCGGCGCCTGCATACGATTCGTCATGGCCGTTGGTACCGCGGTGTCGGAGATGCCCGGTTCACCGAACGATCGCGCTCCGATTCACCGAGGCTCCCGATCGGCGGAATCGGCCGCGCTCGACGTCGCAAGCTCACCACACACGCTCAGCACCGGCGCCCAGGCCGCGACATGGCGTCGAAGCGCGCCCTGGTAGGTCGGCCAGACCGCGTCGGGCGCATCGGGGTCGAGCACGGTCTCGAACCACACGCGCATCGGGGCGGGCGTGGGTCGACCCGCCGCGTCGAGCGCGTCCATCGACATGAGCACGAGCGCGTGAAGGCCGGGCAGCTCGTCGGCGACGCGACGGTGGGCGAAGCCGAGCGGCTGCTGCACGAACTGGAGGTACGTGCTCTTGAATGCATCCACGAGTCGAGCCTGCACGGGACCGCACGCTTCGCTGTCGACCGACGACACCATCTCACTCGCGGCATCGAGCCGGGCAGAGGCGACGTCGAGATCGCGAAGCGCACGCCCCAACGAGCGCGCGCGCATGAGTCGAGTCAGTGCGTCTTCGACGGCTCGTCCATCGGCCTCGCGCTCGCGCATCCCTTCGACACCGATCCGTAGCCGATCGAGCGCCGACATCGCGCCGTCGCCCGACGACGACTCCAGCGCGACTCTCGGCGTCGGGGTCAGATACGCCTCGATCTCGTCGCCCGCCCAGAGCGCGTTCCAGACGTGCACGCCGCGTTCGGCGCGCTTCGACGCCACGATCGATTCGAGTTCGAGCTGCAGCTCCTCGTCGTCGAGCTCGGCGATGCACGCGTCGCTCACTTCGAGCACGGCAAGTTCGTGGGTGAGGCGCATCGAGTACGGCATCTGACGACCCATGGCGCTGGTCTTCACGGCCGCGAGCACGCCGAGCTCACAGCCCTGAATCGAGAGAAAATCGAGGATGCCGATGCGATGATCCGTTGGCTCGAGGCGGCGCACCCGCCGGCGGGGCAGCGCGGTCGAGCGCTTCGGCGGCGCGATCGTCGGCGGCGCCACTCCGATCGCGTTCGCGACCGCCTCGACGTAGGCGTCACCTCGATCGGCCAGGCTGTTCGCGCCGCAGCCCACGGAGAACGACAACGCCACGATCAACGCGATCCGAGCTGACGCGCGCGGCGCCCCGAACATGCCTCACCCTCTCGAGCGGTCTCGATGCAGCCGCTGATCTCGGATGCCGGCACATCGACCCCGGTAGCGACGTTCGAGGGCCGAGAGTGCACCTCAAGCGACGCTGCTCACGGCTCGGAGAAGCGCGGTTCCGACTCGCGGCTCGAGCTCTCAGACGAGGGACTGCTTGGCCTGCGACTTCACCGCGTAGGCGCGGTCGTCGCCGACGATCTCGGCGATCGCGCGGCGACCCGACCGCACGGCGCCATCCATGTAGCCGAACCATTTGTCGGCCGTCTCGGTCCCCGCCCAGTGAATGCGGTCGATCGGTTCGCGCAGCGCGGGACCGAAAGGCACCACGCCGCCCGGCGGAACGATCGCCGTGTAGCAGCCGCGGGTGAACTCCTCGTCCGACCAGTTCTTCTCGATGTAGGAAGTGGGCCGTTCGGCCTGTCCACCGAAGAACCGTGCAAGCGTCCGCAAGATCCTTCGCCGCCGGACCGCCGCGGGCAGCTGCTGGAACTGGCGCGCTGCGTCCCCTGCGACGAAGACGACGAGAACCCCGACATCGGCCGACGGCGGTGAGTTGTCGAAGCAAGCCGTCGCGAACCCACGGTCGCGGATGAACTGCCCCGATAGGCCAGCCGCGCGCCAGAAGGGCGTTTCGTATTCGACGTTGACCTTGACCACGCTGCCCTGGGGCATCCGTTGCGTGAGCTGATCACGCCGAGCCGGCAGGATCGGATCGTATTGGATCCGACCGGCCAACGTCGGTGGCAGCGCGCAGACGACATGCTCGGCGAGCACGGTTCGCCCACCCGAGTGCACGCGAACACCGCCCTCGCATTGTTCGAGTCGTGTGACGGTCTCGTTGAGGCGGACGGTGCCCTCTGGCAGCTCTTCGGCCACTCTGATCGGAATCAGCTGCGAGCCCCCGACGAATCGCGACTCCTGAGCTCCTCCGGTGATCGTGATGTGGTTGCCATAGCCGCCCCCCGCCTCGACGAAGGCCAGGAAGAACAGGAACGAGACTTCCCACGGCTCGACCGTCAAGACGGTCCGAAACGTGACGTCGAACAAGAAGCGGGCCCCGTCGGTCGTCATGGCTTCGTCTTCCCATTCACGCACCGTCATGCGGTCGAAGCGACGTCCGAGACGCGAATCCCACGGTGCCTCGGAACCGACTCGAGCCGCGAGCGCGTTGAGCTTCTGAAGCGCGACATAGAACTCGATGAAGTCACGGATGCCGACAGGGGGAATGCCGGGCTGTGCGGGATACGTCGAGATCGAGCCCTTGTACTCGAGCAGGTTGTCGCCGGTGTTGTACGTGTCGAAGGTCGAAACACCGACCTCGCGTGCGAGCTCGAGCACCGCATCCTGCCCGGGCCCGACCCATTGACCACCCTCTTCGATGTCTTCGCCGGTGCTGAGCGAGCCGTTCAGCGTGCGGCCGCCGACGCGATCGCGCGCTTCGAGCACCAGCGCCGACGCCCCTCGCGCGACGGCATCGCGGGCTGCGGTCAACCCAGCGAACCCGCCACCGATGACACAGACGTCGACCGATTCGTCGGCTGGCCGACACAGCGCCGTTTCGGTCGCGCGTGCCGGTCCGGCCAGCGCCGCGGTGGCACCGAGCGCGCCCAGCGCACCCACCCCGGTCAGCAGCGAACGTCGAGTCACCCCGCCCGGGCGCACGCCCGTCACGTCGAGATCACCCACCTTCTTCGGCTTCGAAGCATCTTGTTTCGACTGTTCGATGGTCATTGCGACGCCCTCCCGTGTCGGCGCTCATCATGATCCGATCGCGAAGAAGATCGCAAGCAAGTTGAACACTCGACGCGAATCGCTCGCAGCACCGTCAGTTGACTCGGGGGGGGGGGGTCGCGCGGATGTGTCACTCAAACGAGGGCAAAGACACTCGCCTGACCGTCACGTCGACACGGAGGACATCGCTCAGCCTGGGAACGATCCGCTGCGCCGCGCGCGGAGCCAGGCGAGGCCGAGGCCGGCACCGACCGTGAGAGCCATGCCGATCAGTCCGCGCGGGCCAATCGTCGAGTGCCACAGCAGTCGATCGGCGGCGACGCCCACGAGGATGGCGCTGTAGAAGAGCGCGCCGACGAGATAGGCCGGAGCCCGCCGATTGGCGATGGTGTAGGCGAGATTCTGCGGCACGAAGAGCAGCGCCGGGGCGGCCAGGATCAACCACGTGTGCGTTCCTGAAATGGGCGTCCACTGCCACGGCAGTACGGCGACACACAGCAAGAACATGCCCGCTGCATAGAAGAACATGATGCGCTCGGGCGGCTCGGTCTCTCCCGCCAGCCCGGTCGACACGCTCCCGGCTGCCCGCGCGAAGCCCGCGAAGAGGGCGAGCAGCGAGTACGGATTGAACAGCCCCTGAACGTCGTGGTGGATCAGGATCAGACAGACCCCGGCGAACGCGATCACGGCCATGGCGATCGAGCCTCGATCCACCCGCTGACCGAGCAGCACGCGAGCGATGCACATCGAGAAGAACGGGTTGGTGCTCTCGAGCACCAGCGCGTCGGCCACGGGGATGCCCTGGAGCGCCCAGTAGAAGCTCACGAAGTACGTGAAGCCCGACACGGTTCGAACGACGAGCATCGAAGGCCGAACCGGAACGAAGCCCGCGGCGCCCGAACGGCGCGCGAGCACAACACCCGCGAGCGGCGCGAGCAGAGCGACCTGGGCTGCGAGAAGCTGGAACGGGGAAAGACCGGCCTGGGCGCCGAACTTGCCGGCCACACCGACGCCGCCCATGAGCAGGCCGCCGACGAGTGCGAGTCCGGCGCCGGCGAAGCTCGAGTCGGAACGCACGTCGGTCGGGGGCCGCGACGAATCAGGATCGCGCGCCGGCCGATCCGACCCATCGCGCTCGCTCACGCCCGCGGTGTCCGAGTGAGTCTCAGATTCATGACGGGGCCCACTTCATCGGCGACGCGCGAAGGCCCCACGCGCCGACGTGTGTCTGCGCCATCCCGTCAGAACGCCTCCTCCCAACTCCGCGATAGGCGCATCGCCGAGTTGATGAGCCCGACCATCGAGTAGGTCTGTGGAAAGTTCCCCCAGAGCTCCCCCGATTCGACCTGGAGGTCTTCCGACAGCAGCCCCACCGAGTTGCATTTCGAGAGCATGTTCTCGAAGAGCTCGCGCGCTTCGTCCACGCGACCACTCGCGGCCAGGGCATCGACGTACCAGAACGTGCAGACGTTGAAGGCGACCTCCGGCACGCCGAAGTCGTCCGCCACGGCGTACCGGTACAGGTACGAACCACGCCGCAGATCTCGTTCGACCTGGGCGAGCGTTTCGCGAAATCGAGAGTCCGCCGCGTCGACGAACCCGAGCGACTCGAGCAGCAGAAGCGAAGCATCCGTCTCGTCGCCTCCGAACGTCGCTGCGTACGCCCCCTCCTTCGTCATCGCCTTCTCGTCGATGACAGCGCGGATCCGATCGGCCTCTTCGCGCCAGTGCCGGCCGCGATCACTGCGGCCGAGCCGCACGGCGATCCGAGACAGTCGGTCGCACGCAGCCCAGCACATCACGGCCGAGAACGTATGCACGCTCGCTCGGTTCCGAAGCTCCCACAGGCCGGCATCCGGCTCGGCCGCAAGGGCGACGGCGTGTGAACCGAGCGCTTCGAGCAGCTCGAAGAGGCGGTCGCCCCCGCTCCTCAGCAGCCGCTCATCGAAGAAGATCTGCGTCGCGGCCAGGACCGCCGAGCCATACACGTCGTTCTGGATGTGCGTGTAGGCCTGGTTGCCGACGCGCACGGGCCCCATGCCCCGATAGCCGGGGAGACCCTCGGCGAAGCGCTCGACCAACTCGGCCTCGCGACCGATCCCGTAGACCGGCTGCAATCGGCCGTCGACGCTCGCCACGAGGTTCGAGAGATAGCCGAGGTAGCTCTCCATCGTCTTCGTGGCGCCGAGTCGATTCAGGGCGTGGATCACGAAGTAGGCATCGCGGATCCAGCAGAACCGGTAGTCCCAGTTTCGTTCGCTGCCGGGCGCCTCGGGGATCGACGTCGTGAGCGCCGCGACGATCGCACCGGTGTCTTCGAAGAAGCAGAGCTGCAGCGTGATCGCGGCTCGAATGACCTCGCGCTGCCATTCGAACGGGATCGAGAGCGTGCGCACCCATTCGGTCCAGTGCTCGCGGGTCTTGTCTTCGAACTCGCGCACGATGCGCTCGACGTCGCCGGGGAAGGTCTCGTCCGGGCCGAGCACCATGTGCAGGGGGCCCGTGAGTAGGAACGGCGTCGAGTCGATGACGTACGAAAGAGGTGCGTCCGTCGTGAGACGCAGCGTGATATCGGGCCCGATGAACCGCATATGGTTCGAGCCGATGGTCGTCTCAGGCTCGCCGCCGCCGTACCCCGAACACGGCGTGAGCACGACCCTCACCTTCGGATCGCCCGCGATCGGCTCGACCCGGCGCATCATCATCGTCGGCCGGTACATGCGCCCCAGATTCGCGAAGCGGGGCGCGAAGTCGGTGATGCGGACGGCGCTGCCTCGACTGTCGTAGAGCGTCGTCACGACGATCGCGGTGTTGCCGTCGTAGCGCTGCTCACTGCGCTCGAAGTCTTCGATCTCGACGGCGAACACGCCGCGGTCGGGTTCATCGCCCGACAGCAGCGAGCAGAACACGGGGTCGGAATCGAACCTCGGCAGACAGCCCCAGACGAGACGCGCTCGCTCGTCGACGAGGCCGGCCCAGGTGCAGTTGCCGACCACGGCCAGCTCGAGATTCGGTCGCGCACTCATCGTCACTTCGTCTCCCGTTCGAAACAATCCCATCGTGTGGGCAGCGGCTTCGCTGCCTGCTCCACGACGCAGCGCCGACGCGGTATGCTCGCGCAATGGCTGCCGCGGCGACAGACCAGCGATTGCTCGTCCTCTCGAATCGACTCCCTGTGACCCTGAAACGCAACCGCGGCGAGCTGCGCGTCGAGCGCTCGAGTGGGGGACTCGTGGCGGCGCTCGACCCAGCGATGAAGAGTCGCCGAGGCACCTGGATCGGCTGGCCTGGCGGCCCGATTCGCCCGGGTGAGCAGCTCGCCGTGCCGGGCGGTGAGTACGCGCTCGAGCCGATTCCGCTGCAGAATGTCGACATCAAGCGCTACTACCACGGCTTCTCGAATGCGACGCTGTGGCCCCTGTTCCACTCCCTGCTCGAGCGCACGTCGCTCGACCGCAAGGACTGGCACGTCTACGAGCGCGTGAACGCACTTTTCGCGCAGCGCGCGCACGAGCTCATGAAAGAAGACGACCTCGTCTGGATCCACGACTACCACCTGACGCGCTGTCCCGAGCACTTGCGCGCCCTTCGACGCAACGCGCGCCTCGCCTTCTTCCTGCACATCCCCTTCCCGCCCTTCGACCTGTTTCGCGTGCTGCCGTGGAGTCGCGAGGTGCTGCGCGGCATGTTGGCCTGCGACCTGATCGGCTTCCACCATCCCGGCTACGTGTCGAATTTCATGGATTGTGTCGAACGGCTCCTGGGCGAGCGAATCGACCGCGAGATGGGCCAGATCGAGCACGGAGAGCGCACGGTCTCGGTGCAGGCCTTTCCGCTCGGCATCGACTACGACCACTACGACGAGCAGGCACGCGAGGCGACGCGCAAAGGCGCAGGCCCCGTGCAGACCCTGCTCGGGGTCGACCGGCTCGACTACACGAAGGGCATTCCCGAACGGGTCCTTGCCTATGAGCGGCTCCTCGAGCTGCACCCTGAGCACCGCGGGCAGGTCGAGCTCATCCAGGTCGCCGTGCCGTCTCGAGAGCAGGTCTCCGAGTATCGGAGCCTCAAGCGACAGCTCGACGAGCTGGTCGGGCGCGTGAACGGACGCTTCGGCGCGAGCGACTGGACCCCGATTCGCTATCTCCACCGTTCGGTGCCCGCGGCGCGCCTCTCGGCGCTGTACCGAGACGCCGACGTCGCGGTCGTGACGCCACTGCGCGACGGAATGAACCTCGTGGCGAAAGAGTTCGTCGCGAGCCAGGTCGACGATCCGGGCGTGCTCGTGCTCTCGCGGCTCGCGGGCGCTGCCGAGACGATGCTCGAGTCGCTGCTCGTGAACCCGTACAACATCGACAGCGTGGCCGAGGTGCTGCACCAGGCGCTCACGATGCCCGCCGATCAGCGCGAGGCGCGGATGCGGGCCCTGCAGCGTCGCGAGCGCCGCAACGATCTGGGCGCCTGGCTGACCTCGTTCCTCGCCAAGGCCCAGACGCCGCGCGGGCACATCGCCCCTGTGGGCGCGACCGACTTCGAATCATGGCTCGGCGAATTCCTGAAGACCCGCCCGCTCTTCCTCTTCCTCGACTACGACGGCACCCTCGCCGAGATCGCCAGCCATCCCTCGAAGGCCCGGCTCGAATCGCACATGAAGGCGGCGCTGCAGACGTGTGCCGATCGGGCCGACACGCGGGTCGCGATCATTTCGGGCCGAGGCCTCTCCGATGTGCGCGGCCTCGTCGACATCGACGGACTCGTCTTCGCAGGCAATCACGGGCTCGAGATCGAGGGGCCGGGGCTCCCCCCTTACCGCCACCCCGACATCGAGCACTACACGCAGCGGGCGCGAGAGCTGGCCAACAAGCTCGATGCGCTCGGCGTCCAGGGCGCCTGGGTCGAAGCGAAGGGGGCATCGCTCACCCTGCACTTCCGCCAAGCCGACGCGTCGGCGCAAGAAGACACGGCCGCGCGGGCGCGCGAGATGATCCGTGCGGCCGGGTTCCAGGCCCGAGATGCACTCTGCGCCGTCGAGGCGCGCCCGCCGATCGGGTGGGACAAGGGGCACGCGGTGCTGCACGTGCTGCGCGAGTGCTACGGGCCCGGGTGGTCGGAGCAGCTTCGGACGATCTACGTCGGTGACGACGAAACCGACGAAGACGCGTTCAACGCCTTGAGTGGCCTCGGGGCGACCTTCCGCGTCGGCGCCGCCGATCAGGCGACGAAGGCCCGCCGTCGACTCTCGAACGTACAGGCCGTCGAATCGCTGCTCACCTGGCTGGGCAAGCGTCCGGTCGGCGCGGCCATCGACGCGCTCGAGCCGAAGTAGGTCGAGGGCCGCGCCTCGCCCTCCCCCCCACGTCCGTCGCTGTCGCGCACCGCCTCGTTCCGCGACCCGCTGTGAAGGCCTAGGTCGGCGGATCGCGCCGTTGATCTCGCGCGAACTCTTCTTCGGGCGACAGGATCATCCGGTGGCGGGCGCGAAAGTAGAAGTAGCCGAGCCCGACGGCGAACCAGATCGCGACGCCGTACACGCCGGGGCGGTAGTCGGGATTCACGAACAGGGCCACGAGCGTCGCGGCTGCGATCGCAAGCGAGATCCACGCACCCGCGACACCGAGCGGGCTTTCGTAGGGCCGTTCGAGGTGCGTCAGTCGCTTGAGTCGGACGTACGCGAGCATCTGCATCACATACGCGATCACGGCCCCGAAGACGGCCATGTTCAGCAGAACGGCTCCGACCGGAACGTCGCCGAAGACCGCCCCGCCGTATTCGATCGCGAGGGCGACGCCGTAGCCGATCGCAGCCCCGACGCCGAGTGCCACATGGGGCGTATGGCGGGTGGCGTGGGTACGAGACATCCACGTCGGAAAGTACCCGGCGCGGCTCAGCGAGTAGATGTTTCGTCCGTAGGCGTAGATGATCGCGTGGAAGCTCGCGACGAGGCCCGTCAAGGCGGCGAGCCCGAGCATCGCGCTCGACAGCCCGTCGCCGAAGATCGTTCGCAGCGCCAGAATGAGCGGTTCTTCGGACGCACCCACGGTGGCGGCCCCCGGCGCGATCCCTGCATTCAAGAAGAGCGTCAGCATCGACGCGACGACCAGCGTCGCGAGCCCGTAGATCAGGCCCTTCGGCATGTCGCGTTTCGGGTCGTGGCTCTCTTCGGCCGCCAGCGGTAGCTGCTCGATCGCGAGGTAGAACCAGATGGCGAAGGGCAGCGACGAAGCGACGCCCGCCGCGCCGCGGGGGAACCAGACGCCGTGCCCGGGCTCGGGCGGAACGTCGAGCGCATGCGCCCACGAGAAGTGCGGCCACGCGCCGATCCAGAAGACGACGAGGACCATGAGCGCGAGCGCCGTCACTGCGATCGTGACGCGAAAAGTCAGCTCGACGCCCGCGATGTTGATCCCGACGAAGAGCGCATAGAAGAGCGCCCACCAGACGGGCGAAGGCAGCGCGAGGCCGAGGGTCTGGTCGGCGAGCGAGCCGACGTAGCCGCCGATGCCGACGACGATGACCGCCGGCGTCAACACGTACTCGATGCACTCGGCCAGGCCGGTGATGAACCCGCCCCACGGTCCCATCGCGGTGCGACCGAACGAGTAGGCGCCGCCGGTATGGGGCAGCGCCGGGCTCATCTCGGCGATCGAGAAGCAGAGGCCGACGTACATGATCGCGGCGATCGCGGTCGCGACGAGCAGACCGCCGAAGCCGCCGGCCAGCAGCCCGAAGTTCCACCCGAAGAAGTCACCCGAGATCACCGCCCCGACGCCGAGCGCCCAGAGCGACCAGACGCCGGCGAAGCGCCGCAGCCGGCGCGCCTCGAAGTAGCCGACGTCGGCCTCGCGGTACGTGACGGGTTCGCGGACGTCGGGCAATCGGTCTCCGATCGGCGAGCCAGTTCGAGGTCTGCGCCGGGGGCGCGTCGAGCGGACGGCAGCCGGCTATTGCGATCCCCACTCTGGTCGCGTGCCGCAGCCTACCCCGGTTTCGCGCCGGCCTCGATCTCTTCGCGCAACGCCTCGAGCTCGGTCCACCGCTCGTACGCCGCTTCGAGCTGGGTGGTCAGCGCGGCGACGCGATCGTGCGCCGCCGCCTGCTCGTCGCCATCGGTTGCGTAGAAGGCCGGGTCGCTCATGCGTTCGACGAGCTCGGCCTGCTCGGCCTCGAGGTCTTCGATCTCGCTCGGCAGCGCTTCGAGGGCCCGCGCATCCTTGAAGCTGAGCTTGCGGGGGCGTTTCGAAGCGCTGGCATCTGCGTGCGCAGACTTCCTCGTCTTCTGCGCCTTCTTCTGCGCTCCGTCGTCGGCCGAGGCGCGCTTCGCCGCTCTGGCCCGAAACGCGAGCAGATCGCTGTAGCCGCCGACGTGCTCGCGCACGCGACCCGCGCCTTCGAACGCGAGCGTCGACGTCACGACGTTGTCGAGGAAGGCTCGGTCGTGTGAGACGACCAGGATCGTTCCGTTGAAGTCGACGAGCAGCGCTTCGAGCAGCTCGAGCGTCTCGATGTCGAGATCGTTCGTCGGCTCGTCGAGCACGAGCAGGTTCGCCGGGCGCGCAAAGAGCTTCGCCAGGAGCAGGCGGTTGCGTTCGCCCCCCGAGAGCGCGCGAATCGGGGTGCGCGAACGGGCCGGCTCGAACAGGAAATCCTGCAGATAGCCGATCACGTGGCGCTGCTGCCCACCGATGTCGACGAAATCGTGACCGTCGGCGACGGCCTCGACGACGGTCTGGTCGAGGTCGAGCTCGGCCCGAAGCTGATCGAAGTAGGCGATCTCGAGCTTGGTCCCGAGTCGCACGTCGCCTGCCGTCGGCGCGAGCTCGCCGAGCAGCAGCTGCAGGAGCGTGGTCTTGCCGACGCCGTTCGGGCCGACCAGCCCGATGCGGTCCCCGCGCATGATGCGCACAGAGAGGTCGTCGATCACCGGCGCATCCCCGGGTTGCCAGGTGAACGACGCGTGCTCGGCCTCGACGACGAGCTTGCCGGACGCCTCTGCCTCGTCGAGGGACAGCTTCGCCTTGCCCTCGACTTCGCGACGCGCCGCACGCGCTTCGCGCATGCGCTCGAGCGCGCGCACGCGCCCTTCGTTGCGGGTACGACGCGCCTTGATCCCCTGGCGGATCCACGCTTCTTCTTGCGCGAGCTTCTTGTCGAAGAGGGCCGCGTGGCGAGCCTCCTCTTCGAGCGCGGCCGACTTCTTCTCGACGAAGCGGGCGTAGTCGCCCGGCCATGACGTCAACTGCCCCCGGTCGAGCTCGACGATCCGCGTCGCGAGGCGCGTGAGCAGCGTGCGGTCGTGCGTGACGAAGAGCACGCCACACCGCAGATCGAGCAGCTGCGCTTCGAGCCAATCGATCAGCTCGAGGTCGAGGTGATTCGTCGGCTCGTCGAGCAGCAGCAGGTCGGGCTCACCCACCAGTGCCTGCGCGAGCGCGACGCGCCGTCGCCACCCACCCGAGAGCGTGGCGATGCGCGCGTCAGGAGAGAGCTCGAGCCGCGCGAGCATCTGATCGATGCGTTCACCGAGCCGCCACCCATCGACCGCATCGACGCGGTGCTGCAGCTTCTCGAGCTGACCCAGTCGAGTCGGGTCTTCGGCGACGGCAAGCGACGCCGCGTGGTACTGCGCGAGCAGCCGACCGGACTCGGCGAGCCCCTCGGCGACGACGTCATAGACGCTGGCTTCGAGATCGCCTGGCAGCTCTTGAGCGAGTCGCGCGATCTCGAGCCCGGGCTCGCGCCACACCCCACCCGCATCGGGGGCCAGGCTGCCCTCGACGATCTTGAGCAGTGTCGACTTGCCGGCGCCGTTGCGCCCGATCAGGCAAACGCGCTCGCCCGCGTCGATCTGGAAGCTCGCCTCGTCGAGGAGGGGCGCCTGACCAAACGAAACCGTGAGCTGCTCGAAGTTCACCAGCGGCATGGGGCGCGGAGCATACCGAGCGCGCCCGGCCGTTCCCTCGAGAGGGCCAGAACCGAGACGAGACGGGCGGAACGAAGGAAAAGGGGTTCCATCTGTGGAAAAACATTCGCGTCGCGGGGTTTCCACTTCGGAACCCAATCGATCTCAAGTACCTGAAATCATTATTTTTTGTCAATGTTTCGGATGGAACGGGGCTTGCACACCACACAGGGCCTCTGGGAGGAGAACCTGATGCGACTTGCGACACCCCTGTTCCTGCTGCTGACGATTGGGCTCGCGACCAGCACCGCCTCCGCGGTGCCGATCGTGACGAACTACGACAGCGACGCCGACTTTCTGGCCAACGCCGACTTCGTGAAGTCGTTCGGCGGCAACGTCCGCTGGGGCAACGGCGGCGCTTCGGGCGACTGGGAGTACTCGGTCGTCGATGCATCCGACATCCCCGTCGGTCCCGGCAACCCCCGACAGAACGCCTGGCTGCCCGGCCCGTCGACGAACGATCACGCTGTGACGTTCTCGTTCGACGGCGTCGACGCGGTGACGCTCGATCCCTCGCTGGCCGCCGGTGCCTCGACGGCCTCGGGCTTTCCGGGCACGGGTCTCAACGCGCTCGCGATCCGCGCGCGCGCCAACGATGGCGACGCCGCGAACCTCGTCGGCGGGATCACCATCACGTTCAGCTCGGGCGCGCCGATCCTGCTCGGCGACCTGATCGGCGATCAGAACGCCGAGTACATCGTGATCACCGATGCACGGATCGCCGACGGCTTCACGCTCACCTCGACCGGCCAGCTCACGGACGGTCGAGGCTCGTCGTCGCAGTACGGCTTCAAGGTCGGGATCATCCCCGAGCCCTCGACCGCGCTGCTCGTCGGGGCAGGCCTGGCGCTGCTGGCGTCCCGCCGGCGCTGAGCTTCGGCTCCGCGCGGCGGCGGGTCGACCGCCGCCGCGCCGAGAGCCCGCCCCACCCTACGCACGCCCCGCCTCGAACAAGCCCTGCCTGCGCACGATCGCGCAGTCGCCTCCGTGCGTTCGACGCAACGGGATTCCCCTGGCCCAACGCCCCTGAGACGTGATACAAACTACGTGTCATGTCTCAGGAGATTCTCGAAGCCGCCCGGTCGCTGTATCTGCGCCTCGGGGTCCGCAAGACCACGATGGCCGACATCGCCGCCGAAGCGGGGCTTTCGCGCGCCACGCTCTACCGGCGCTACGCGACGCACGAGCAGGTCTTCCTCGCCGTCCTCGAGATCGAATCGCAGGAGATGGCCGCGGACGCCGCCATCCAGCTGGCGCGCGTGAGCGACCCGGTCGACCGCGTGGTCGAGGGCGTCCTCTTCTGTCTCGAGCAGGTGCCGCTGCGGCCGCTGCACCGACACTTCTTCTCGGGCGAGACGGCGCTGTGGTCGGCCGACCAGCTCCTCGGGTCGGACGCCCTTCGGCGCATGGCCCGCGCGCTCGTGGTTCATTCGCTGAGCCCGCATGCAGCAGACGCGTCGCCGACGCACGCAGGCGACGACGACGCCGCGCGCGCCGTCGACGACCTGACCGAGTGGATCCTGCGCTTGCTGCTCTCCTTCGTGGCGTGGCCGAGCGAGCGCTCGGCGAGCGATGCCGACGACACCCGGCGATTCCTGCGAACGATGCTCGCGCCCACGATCGAGGCGACGATGCGTCGTCTCGACGCAACGCGCTGATGACGGGCCGAATCGTCCCTGAGCAGATCGCGCCATCGCACGATCGAGGAAGCATCCAGGCATGGAGAGAGAAGGAAGATGACCGAGCCCCGCGCCTACACGTTTCGCGACGCCACGCTCGAGTCGGTGCCGCTGCGAGTGCTCAATCGCGTGGGCGGCGCCCTGGAACGACTGGGGCGCCCGCTGCCCTCGCTCGAACCCGACGTGATCGTGAGCGCAGCCGTCAAGGCCGCCGGCTCGGACGACCTCGGAAGCGACAGCTATCGCGAGCCGCTCGAGCGCTACCTCGCCGCGGCGCGCGACGAGGCCCAGCTCAACACCTTCGGTCGGCTCGGCGTACGCGGCATGCTCGAGCGCGCGCTCACGAACCGCATCAAGCTGAGCGCCTGGGCGAAGGCGCACCCCGAGATTCGCGACGAACGCATCGAGCGGCCCTGGGTGATCGTGGGGCTCCCGCGCACCGGATCGAGCCTGCTCTCGAATCTGCTGGGGCTCGACCCGCTCGCCCGCGCACCGCTGCACTGGGAGGCCGCCGATCTGATTCCACCCGCCGACCTCGAGACCGCCGCGACCGATCCCCGCATTGCCGAGAATCAGCGCGAGGTCGATCAGCTGCACGCGCTCAATCCGCCCTTCGCGTTCATGCATCCGACCGGGGCGATGCTGGCACAGGAATGCGTCGCCTTCTTCATGTACGACGTTCGGACACTCGGTGTCGAAACCCAGGCCTTCGTGCCCAGCTACGGTCGCTGGCTGGCGCGGTGCGACATGGCACCGGCCTATGCGCAGCACAAGCTGGCCCTGCAGGCGCTGCAGGCCGCGCAACCGACCGAGCGCTGGATCCTCAAGACGCCGAACCACCTGTGGAGCCTGTCGACGCTGCTCGACACGTATCCCGACGCGCGCATCATCTGGACGCACCGTGATCCGGGCCCGGTCGTGACTTCGCTCGCGAGCCTCGTCAACACGCTGCAGCGCATGTTCACGACACGATCGGATCCGCGTCCCGTCGCCGAAGACTGGAAGACCAAGCTCGGCAGCGCGCTGGCGACGGGCATGACGTTCGACGACGACGCGCGCGACGGCTGGTGCTTTCACATGCACTACAAGGATCTCGTCGCCGACCCGATCGGCACCGTGCGGCGAATTCACGACCACTTCGGCCAGGCGATCTCGCCGCTTCACGAACGTCGCATGCAGGCGTGGATGAATCGCCCGAGCCCGAGCGCGGCCGGGCTGCACGCGTACGATCCAGCCGACTTCGGGTGGACCTACGCCGGGCTCGCGCAAGAGTTCGACGACTACGCGTCGCGATACGGCATCGAGCGCGACTGACACATCCGGATCATTGACGAGCTGCGCTGCGCGAGGTTGCATAGAAGCGGCGGCACCGAGCCTGCGGGAGCCCGAAGATGCCCGACACGGCGAGCCTCGACGAACGCGAGCGAAACCTCCCTCTCGGGCGGGGCCGCACGTTTCGCTGGCCGCGCATGCGGCCGCGCTTCATCGAAGAGGTCGCCTGCCGCCCCGATCGGCTGATGACCGCGTTGCGCGAGACGAGCGAACGCTCGGGGGGCGCCGTCGAGGGCCGCTTCAGCGAGCGACACGGGGTGATCGACCTCCCCGACCACGCGCAGCAGTTCTGGTCGACGCACCTCGGGCTGACCATCGAGGCCCGAGGCGACCACGCGCGCGTGCTCGGCATCTTCTCGCCCCACCCGGCGGTCTGGACTGCGTACGTCTTCGCGATGGGGATGCTCGCGCTGTTCGCGAGCGTGGCTCTGCTCTACTCGGTCGTGCAGATCAGCCTCGGCGCGTCGCCCTGGGCGCTCGTCGTCACGCTCGTCGCGGCTCTGTTCGCCGCCCTGCTCTACACGTCGACCCTGGTCGGCCAGGGCCTCGCCGCCGACGAGATGTATCTGCTCCGACGCCACCTCGATGCCTGCATCGAGGAGGCCGAGCAGCGTGCGGCCACAGCCCCGGCGACGTCTCGAGACAGCGCGCGACTCTGAACGACGCTTTCACCAAAGCATGGCCGCGAACGCGGCGCGGCGGCATCAGCGCGGAGCCGTGACGTACGCGACGAGCAGATCGATCAGCTCTTCGCGAAAGGCCGGCTCGGAGAGCCGCTCGGCGCTCTCGTCGAGCGTGGCGTGGAGAATGGCCGAGACACCCCGGGCGACCAGGTAGGCAGCCTGGTCGAGGTTTCGCACCCGAACCTCGTCCGCATGCTGCTCGAGAAACGAGCGGATCCCGCTCTCGACTTCGCTGGGTCCCATGCTTCGCGCCAACGAGAAGTCGCGATGGTGATCGCGATAGTAGTCGTCCTCGATGTCGAGCAGACGTCGGTGGCGATCGAGTTGAAAGTCGACCAGGGCCACGAGGCTCTCTCGAAGCGGCGTGTCCTCGAAGGGATGCTCGACCTGCGGCTCGAGATCGCGCACCTCGCGCCCGAGCTCGCTGTCGTAGAGGGCGCCGATCACCGCCTCCTTGTTCGGGAAGTACCGATAGAGCGAGCCGATGCTGACCCCCGCGCGCTCGGCGATGCGATTGGTCGTCAGCACGTCGGCGCCGTCGCGCTCGAGCAAATCTCGTCCGGCCTCGAGAATCGCTCGCACGATCTCCTGCGATCGCTGCTGCTTCGGAGCGCGACGGCGGCGGCTCGGGGCTGCGGGCGGCTCGGACACGGAACCTCCGTTTCGCGCGGTGTGCCGGACGGGACGGCCGGCCCGCCGCGCAAACGTGAGCGGGCTGCTGCACGCATTCTACACCCGTTCAAAAACGCCAGACATTTCGGCCACTTGAATCATGCCCCCCTACGCGAGAACGGCGAGTAGACGAGCTCGACGCGGCCAGGTGAAATCGAATGACGCCCATCCCTCGGGCGCACCAGCCAACGGAGAACTGACATGAGACTGGCTCGTACGACCATCCTGACCGTCCTGGCCCTCATCGGCCTGGCATCGCACGCCTGGGCGGGACTCGACATCCTCGTCACCAACGACGACGGCATCGGCTCGGAAGGCCTGCAGACGCTCGCCGCCGCGCTGACCGCCGCCGGTCACAACGTCACCGTCGTGGCGCCCGCCGAGCAGCAGAGCGGCAAGGGCGGCTCGATCAACACCTCGGCCTTCACGCAAGATTTCATCCCGATCGCGCGCGTGGCCGAAAACCAGTGGGCCGTCTCGGGCACGCCGAGCGACGCCGTGAACGTGGCCTTCAACATTCTGCTCGAGAACGAGCCCGACCTCGTCGTCTCGGGCCTGAACGAAGGCCAGAACCTGGGTCAGCTCACGGGCAACACCTCGGGCACGATCGGCGCCGCGCTCCGCGCTTCGCTGGGCTTCGGTGTGCCGGCGATCGCCGGGAGCGTCGGCATCCTCTTCGAAGAAGCACAGCTCGAGCCCGAGTTTCCGAGCACGACGGCGGCCTACGGCCCCTCGGCCGCGGTCATCGTCGACCTCGTCAACGCCATCGAGGCCAGGGGCTTCCCGCGCGGCACCAAGGTGCTCAACGTGAACTTCCCCGTCCCGTTCGAGGCCTGGGACGGTACGGCGATCACGCGACTCGCAGCCGAGAGTGACCTCGAGCTGCCCTTCTTCGACATCACCCAGGGCTTCCCACCGTTCTTCCCGTCGATTCCGGCCGCGCCGCCCTGCTCTGAGGTACCGGTGGGCGGCGCCTGTCTGGCCAGCATCGGCGTCGTCTTCGATGACGAGGCCGATCCGCTGAAGGGCGCCGATACCGATGCGTTCAACGCGAACAAGATCTCGGTCACCCCGATGGACGGCGACATGACCGGTGGCTTCCGCGGCTACCTCGACACCTTCCGGCTGCTCTCGAAGGCCGGGCTCCACTAGCGCGCCCTTCGCGATCCAGCGGATCCCACGCCGAAACACGTCGGCGTGGGATCCGCTCCGGGTGCTGAGCGGATCGGCCCAGACGTCGCGCGGTCGGGTATCGTAGGCAGCGGTGCCACGCTCGACCGCGGCTGTTTCCGTGTCGAGGACGCGGGAGCCACCCGGCATGAAGATCGTCATCTGTGACGACCACGAGATGTTCAGAGATGGGCTTCGCCGCGCGCTCGACGAGCTCGGGCACGAGCTCATCGATGCGTCGACCGGCGAAGACGCGCTCGCCCTCGTCGCCGACGACCCCGAGATCGCGCTCGTCCTCCTCGACCTGAACATGCCGGGGATCGACGGCTGGACCGGCCTGCGGCGTCTCCGCAGCGATCACCCGGACGTCTCGGTCGTGATCGTCTCGGCGAGCGAAGAGCCCGAAGACGTCCGTCTCGCACTCGACGGCGGAGCGAGCGGCTTCATCCCCAAGTCGTCTTCGCCCGCTGTCCTGCGGGCGGCGCTCGGGCTCGTCTTCGAAGGCAGCGTGTACGTGCCGCCCGTGCTGCTCGCGCAGGCTGACGTGGCCGCATCGCGGCGAGACGCCGCCGATCCACCGCACGTCGCCGCAGGCGAGCGCGTCCCCCGATTGACGGAGCGGCAGCTCGAAGTGCTGAAGCTGATCTCGAAGGGACTCACGAACCGAGAGATCGGAGAGGTGCTCGACATCGCACCCGGCACGGTCAAGACGCACGTGGCGGCGGTCCTCGAAGCGCTGGACGTCACGAATCGAACCGAGGCGACGCTGATGATGAAAGAGCTGAACCTCGACGAGGCGTAGCGTGACCGCGCGCCATCGGCGCCGCCGAGCACGGCTCAGATCTCGTGCGTCTCGGACCGTCCCTCCGAGAGCAACTCGGTCAGCAGGGCGCGCAGCCGCATCGGTGCGACCGGCTTGCGAAGCCAGCGGACCCCATCCGGGATCGACGTCGCCGACTCACCGCTGATCAGCGCGGCGGGTGTGTCGGCGCCGGTCGTGCGTCGCACGACATCGATGACCTGGAGCCCGCTCTCGCCGTCGAGGAGCCTCAGGTCGCTCAGCAATGCGTCGGGCGCCGGGCCGTGCGCCAGGCTCTCCTCGACGTCATCGAGGTTGCGCGCGAGCGTCACTTCACATCCCCAACCTCGAAGCTGACGCGCCATCGCCTCGAGGATGCTCAAGTCATCGTCGACGACGAGCACCCGGTGCCCGCTCAGATCGGTGGCGCGCGCGCCCTCGGGCTCTCGATCCTGAGCGGTCGGGGCCGCCGAGAGCGGCACGCGACAGCTGAAGGTCGAGCCACCGCGCGTCGACGACTCGACGACGATCTCGTGCCCGAGCAGCGCGCTGAGGCGGGAGACGATCGAGAGACCCAAGCCGAGCCCTTCGCCTCCCTCGGGCTCGAGCTGCGTGAACTCGTCGAAGATCTCCGCTCGCCGATGGTCGGGAATGCCCGGCCCGGTATCACGCACCTCGATCCAGACGTCGTCCCCGGCCTGGCGGGTCGCGAGCGTGACGCTGCCCTCGGCCGTGTAGCGGACGGCGTTGACGGCCAGGTTGCGGACGATGCGCGCGAGCAGAACAGGGTCGCTCTTGACCCATTCGTTCTTCGAGTCGACGCGCAGGGCGAGCCCCTTTCGCTCGGCATCCGGCCCGAGCTCATCAGCGATCTGGCTCAGCACGGGCTCGACCTCGAATCGTGAGAGCCTGGCCTCGACCGCGCCGACGTCGAGCCGCGAGATGTCGAGCAGCGAATCGAACATGGCTTCGACCGACCGCGCCGATCCCTGGATCCGCCGCACGAGCTCGGGGTCGGTCGGTCCCCGCTCCACTGATTCGGACAGGGATTCGACGAAGAGGCCGAGCGCGTGCAGGGGCTGACGCAGATCGTGGCTGGCCGCGGCGAGGAACCGCGATCGGCTCTGATGCGCTCGTTCCGCCGCCTCCTTGAGCTCGCGGAGCTCATCGACCCGAATTCGTTCGGTCTCGAGGGCGTCGTGGTCACGCAGCGCGCGCAGCTGCGAAGACGCTCGCTCGGCGACGGTGGTCAGCAGCGACAGATCCGTCGACGTGAACTCATCACCCGACCGGGGCGGGCCCACGAGCAGGATGAAGGCGAGATCCTTGCCGTCACGCAGGGGCACGACGATCGCCGGCGCGGAGGGCTCGCCCGGCGAGGCGATCGCGGGCACGCCCACCCTCACTGCATCGAACCGATCCCGATCGATGAAGGCCGGCCACGGATGACTCGCCAGGGCTCGCACGAACGCGCCATCCGTTTCGAGACCACGCGCCTCGGGCCCGTCGACGGTGCGGGGTCGCCGCAAACGGGCGTCGACCGTCGTGACGTACTCGGGCTCGAAGAGTCCCCCGACTCGGGTCGCGACGAGATCGGCGACCAGGGGCGGCCGGTCGCAGTCGTCGATGTCGACCAGGAGCTGCTGAACCCCCTGTTGCTGATCGCGTCGTCTCGGGAAGAAGAAGTGCTCGATGGGCCGCCGCATTCGAATCGTGACCGGGATCGCCACGGCCCCGAGCAGGATCGTGAGCACGAGCCGCGCATGCGCCTCGTCGATGCTCAGCCCGTCGGAGATGACCGACGCCAGCAGCTGCACGAGGGCGAGCGCCGCGCCGAGCGCGAGCGCGCCGCTCGCCGAGTAGGCCGCGGCGCGCGTCATCAGGCGATCGATGTCGAAGAGGTTGTGGCGCAGGATCCCGATCAGCGTACCGGCCACGATCGCGAGGGGCGCGATCATCACGAGCGGCAGCAGATCGTGAAACTCGAGCGCGGTGCCCCGGCCCGGGGTCACGATGGTCATTGCCGAGGCGATCAGGAGCGGCAGGCAGCCGACGTAGGCACCGAACACGATCCACTTCACCTGGCGTCGACCGATCGGGTCGGCGTGCGCGTAGTTCCACGTCAGGATCGCGACCGACGATGCGGCGAAGATGGCATCGGTCGTCAGGACGACACTCGGGACGACGGGTGCGGGGATCAATCCACCCAGGTGGTACGGGATGCGCGCCAGGGGAAACAGCAAGACGATCCAGGCGAGCGCAGGGGAGAGTCGCTTGTCGGGCCGCACGCCCTCGGGAAAGCCGATGATCCAGCGGAACCAGAGGAACAGACCGATCGGCAGGGCAACATTGAAGAGCGCGACGTACGCGTAGGACTGGATCCGCGGCCCGCCGTAGAACGGAAGCTCGGCCGCCGCGATCAGCATGATGCTCGCAAAGAAGAGCCGCGCGTGACGCGTGCCGGGCGCACGCAGCAGGACGAAGGTCGCGACGAGCGCGAGCGCCGCCATCAGCGGGAGCCGACTCCACGGCTGCGCATAGGCCTGCATCTGCAGATCGACTACGAAGCGCTGGCCGTCGCGCTCGTACACGAGCGGTACGCTCGAAGCCGAACCCGCCTCGGCCATGACGATGGCATCGAACGCGGCGTACGAGACGCCCTCGAGCGAGGTCTCGCCCACGCGGATCAGGCGATCGCCGTACTCCAGCCCGTTCCAGTCGGCGCTGCGCTCGAGCCGCAGGCCCCCGACGATGGGCACGCCATCGCCACCGAACTCGAGCACCGCGAAGACCGGCGGCAGCGCCAGTCGAGTCCGACCGATCTCGCGGATGTGCAGCGTCGCCGACATCAGAAAGAGAGCCGAGAGGCTGATCGCGAGGATCCAGTCGGTCTGGAGCTTGCGGGCACGCATGGTCACGACACTACCTCGGTTGCCCTGCGACGACCGACGCGCGCCTCGGGCGTCGCGCGAGCGGCCTCGTGAACTCTCGGCGTGTGGGCCACGCACCCGCCCGTGGTCGATCGCTCAGGGCGCAAAGTTGGTCTCGGCGCGCGTGCCCGCGACGCCGTCGCTCTTGCCAGCGACGCCGCCCTGGCCAGGCGTCATCACGTTGTCGGCGAGGCGCGGCGTCAGGTCGCCGGCGACCTGTGCATCGTAGATCGCGTAGCTGTCGCCGCCGTGTCCCGCTGCGTTCGCCGAGGGGCTGTAGCCGCCCGGGCCCCCGCCCGCGGTCGTGATGCGGTTGCGCTCGATGAAGGGGGCCTGACCGGCATCGACGAAGATCCCGATCGATGCGCCCCCGCCGCCTCCCCCGCCGTAGCCGCCGACGCCGCCGATGCCGCCCCGCCCACCGTTGCCGCCGGATCCGCCGTTGCCTCCGAACGCGCCCGTGTTGCCGGCCCCGCCGTTTCCACCGGCGCCGCCCGAGCCCCCCGCGCCGCCCGGCCCCCCGTAGCCACCGGCGCCGCCCGAGCCCGCGGCGATCTCGTTGTCATAGACGAGCGCCGTCGTCGTTCCCGTCAGCCACACCGCGATGCTCGCGCCGCCACCGACACCGGGTGAGCCCGGGTACCCACCGCCGCCGCCCTCGCCGCCACCGCCCCCGCTGCCGCCGTCGACGCCGACGTTGTTGGCGGCACCGCCGCCGCCGCCACCACCACCGCCGCCGCCATCTCCCCTCTTCCCGGTCTTCGCCAGGGCCGGCACGTAGCCGCTCGTTCGATCGTCGGCGTCACCCGCTCCGCTGCCCCCTTCGCCATGAGCGCCGCCGGCACCGCGGCATCCAGGGTTGCCGTGCCCCGCGCCGCGATCCTTCGTCCCCGAGCGACCGCCCGCGCCGCAGCTGTCGTCGGCGACGCGTCCATCGCCAGAGTTACCCCCCTCGCCGCTCGCGTTGGCGCCGGTTCCGGCCGCGCCGCCGTACCCTCCGTCGAGGCCATGACGGCCGCTTCCGCCCGTCGACCGGCCGCCACTGGTCTTGCCGGCGTTGCCGCGATCGCCGGTCTCTCCCGGGTCGCCTCGGCTCCCGGCTCGACCGCGAGCGCCGGCGCCCGACGAGATGGTGTTGCGCTGCATCACGAGCGTGCGCAAGTCGGCCACCCACAGGCCATAGCTCGAACCCGGCATGTCCGTCGTCGCCGTGGTCGAGGTCGCGTCGGCCACGATGCGATTGTCGAGCAGCGACAGCTTCCCCGAGCTGCCCGGCCGGGCGGTCACCTCGACGCCCACGACGTTGGCCGACGGATCTTCGTGGTCGCGCTCGGTCACGAGCGCGAAGCCCGAGACGACGTCGTCCGTGCCGACGTCGATGTAGCGGAGCACGGGTTGCGCGTCGTTTCGCGCCGACAGTCGCACCAGCGTTCGGTTCGCGTCGACGTCGCGCACCCACGCTTCGTCATATCCACCGTAGAGACTCGTCCCGGCGGGCACCTCGAGCGTGTTTACCTCTTCGTACGGCGCCTCACGCGTCATCACGTAGAGATCGTCCCCGGGCGCGATGAGCGCGAGGGCGACGGGCAGCGACGTGTACGGTCGGTCGGGGCTGCCGTCGGCGCTCCCGCCTAGATCGTTCGAGCCGACGAAGACCGCGCGCGACACGTCCGCGAGCACCTGCACCGTCACCTCGTCGGTCTGCGACCGACCGTCACTCGTGACCTCGAGCTCCCACACCAGCGTCGTCACCTCGTCGGGCGCCTCGAACTCGGGCGCCGCGCCCAGCAGCTCGCGCGTCGGCCCATCGGGCCCCCGCACGTCGGGGCCGGCGAGCAGCGTCCACCGGTACGTCGGCGCGACGACCCCGGTGCCTTCGTATCCACCCTGCAGGCGCACGGGCCGCCCCGCATCGATCCACTGGTCCGCGCCCGCGACGGCCACGAAGTCGAAGCCGGGGTTCTGGCAACCGGCCTGCTCGATGCCGTCCTCGATGCCGTCGTCGTCCGTATCGACGACGAGGGGATTCGATCGCACGCGCGTGAGGGGCCCCTCGTCGCAGGGCGGCGACGCGAGATTGGTGAGCCAACCGTAGAGCTCCTCGGCGTCACCGATGCCGTCGCCGTCGGTATCCCCTTCGTCGGGGTCGGTCCCGACCTCGGCCTCGAGGCGATCCGAGAGCACGTCCCGGTCCGCGTCGCCGACGTACACCATCGACAGGTGATCGCCGGCCTGCAGCACGATCGAGTCGAGATCGTAGTCTTCGAGGAGCAGGTGGTACGAGTCGGTGACCGGCGGGCCCGCTCCGCCTTCGGTCTTGTGATTGTGCGCGACCAGCCAGTAGCGATTCGCAACCTCGTCCATGGCAAAGTCGCGAATCCGCACGAGGCCTTCGTAGCTGCCGGTCGCCTGCGCATCTTCGCCGTAGTACCACGGCTGCACGCCCTCTTCGTAGTCGAGCCCCATGATGTCGCCCAGCGCCTGGGCGGCGGTGATGAACTTGACCGTCCCACCGCGGTTGACCGCGACGCGATGGCTCTCGACGCGCCCCGCGAGCGTGCCGTAGTCGATCGTGACGGTGGCCGTCCGCAACGACACATCCTGGTCACGCAGCAGGATCGAGCCGTTCGAGATGTCGAGCAGGCGGTACGTCGCGGGCTCGATGACGAGGTTGCGTGCGTCGCGCAGCAGGGCTTGCGCGGTCTGCAGGGGCAGGTCGGTCGCGAACGTGAGTGGCGCCGAGATCGAGTCGACGCCGATCGACGTCGTCGGGAAGTCACCCGACCCGAGCTCGAGCGTACCGACCGGACGCTTGGCGAACGGCTTGGCCGGGTCGAAGAGATAGGCGGTGAGCTTCAGATTCTCGAGGTCGTAGGCGAGGTTGCCATCGTTGCGGAGGCGGACGAGCACGCTCAGCTCGCCGCCCGTGTAGGTCGAGCCCTCGATCTGGCTCTGCTCCACCGACTCGGCATAGGCGGCCGAGTTCTCACTGAGTTCGGTGGCGCTCCAGTTGACTTCCGACCCCCTCGACTGCGTCTGCGACAGCTCGAAGCCAGCCGTCAGGCTGGTCTCGAACGTCGACTTGCCCCCGACGTTGGTCGCGCTGATCTCCACCTCCGTCCCCACGGTGCGCGAAACGCTGGCGCTCAGGGTGTGTCCGGTCTCGAGCTGGCGGGTCTGCGCCCCGCCTCGGCTGCGCGCGATGCTGCTCGTGGAGCTGCTGCTTCGCTCGGCGCTCACCTGCACGGCCTGCTGAGTCGACGTCTCGAAGTCGAGCACGATCTCGGGCAGCGACTCGAGATCGAGCGCGACGGTGGCGAGGTCGGCGATGCGGGGGTTGAAGAGGTAGCGGTCGCTGCCGGGATTGAAGTCACGCGCCTCTCGGCCGTCGTCGAAGCCGTCGCCATCGGTATCTGCGATCCACGGGTTCGTCCCCCAGACCTCGAGCTCCTGGCAGTCGGTCAGCGTGTCGCCGTCGCTATCCACCGAGCCCGTGCACCCCAAGGCGGTCACGGCCGTGCACACCACCTGCACGCCGTCGACGTCGTGCTCGTCTTCGTAGCCGGCGCCCCCCGTGACGCGGCACTGCTGGTCGCGGGGGTTCGCGACGACACGGACATCGAAGTCGCCCCGGGCCTCATCGGTCAGCGTGAACGGGCCGTTTGCCGCGAGTGTGATCGCGGGCCGCCCCCGATTCGACACCGACACGCTGCTGGCGTCGAGCCCGGTGACCTGACCGCGGATGTCCATCGTCTGAGCCGGCATCGGCTCGACCACCTGCTGCTCTTCTTCGTTGGGCGCGTCGGTTCCGCAAGCGACGGCAACCGAAAGCAGCAGCAGGAGCGATGCAACAGGCTTGCGCGTCGACCGCATCGCATGCGAGAGGGGGCGAGTGGGATCCATG
Source organism: Myxococcota bacterium (assembly GCA_965250285.1). GTDB lineage: Bacteria > Myxococcota_A > UBA9160 > UBA9160 > UBA4427 > CAYYSY01. The sequence continues at coordinate 703,563 of OZ252299.1, read as the reverse complement.
ATTCGAGCCTCCTGCCGACGCTCCGCGATGGATCTCGCGGGGCCGACGGCGTCCAGTGGCTCGAATCTATGGAGCGACGCCCCCGCGCATCATCGCCCGACCGGCCTACGCCACGCCGCGCGCAGCGCGCCGAGCGCCGGCGCACGCCCCCGAATCGGCGTGAGACTCGACTGAAGGCAACGAGGACGCTCCGACGGGCGACCCGGGCCGCCCCGGCCTAGCCCGATCGGCAGAGCCCCGACCGGCTGCATCTCTCGAACACACGGCCCGGCGCGAGGCGCGCGACGCGGATCGCGCTCGCCCGCCTCGGCGACGGAAGGTCGCTCGGCGCTCGTCGAGTCGACTGCAGCGGTGCCCCGCCGCGGCCGTGGGGCGCGCGAAGTCCGGGGGAATCGATTGCCCGTCCAGACGGGTTCGGGCACCCTGATCGGCGCGGGCGCCACCGGGCGGCGAACGCACCCTGAGAGACGTCTTGAATTCCACCCGACGCCATCAGTCGATGCGTGCTTCGACGGTCGTGCTCGCGATCGCAACGATGCAGCTCGCCCTCGCGGCCATCGACGCCGAGGCCAGCGAGAACGACAGGCTCTTTCGGGCGCGCTTCGAGATCGGCGAGACGAAGAACCTCATCCGCGGCGTCAACGCGCTCGAATCGATCGACGACCTGTTCGACAGCCGTGTCCTCGAGGACCTCACCAACAGCCGCTACGACCCGTTGCGCGACCCCGTCTACGCGCGGCTCGACTTGAGGGGCGTTCAGTCGCGGGCCGGGTTCGATCTCGACGACGCCACCTTCTTCTTTCAGGTGCCCTCGATCGGGCTCGACATCGCGTTCAATGGCAGCAACCGCGACGAGTCGATCGAGCTCTTCGAAGACTGGATCGAGAACGGTCTCCCCCTCCCCGATTCGAAGGCCTCGGCACTGACGAGCCTGCTGCAGGCCTTCGTGGCCGAGTCGGCCGTCGACCCGATCGCCGGCACCCCCTTCAGCCTGCAGACGCGCATGATGCAGGCGCCCTACGACCTGGGAGCCCGCGCGCTCTTTCGGCCAAAGGATCCGCACGAACCGGATGCGGACGGAGAGATCTGGCGCGGCCGCGACGAGTTCGCAGTGCGCACCGACTACACACCCTTCTGGGGCGGGCGCTGGAACGGCTTCATGGCCGACCTCGCCCTCGAGTACACGCTCAACTTCGAAGACCCGCGGTTCGCCGTCACCTTCGACCTGCCCCTGGCCTACACCCAGACCGAGGGCGACGCGCACACGGCGACGGCGCACGGCGGCTTGGGCTTTCTCTATCGCGCGTTGCCCTGGTGGAACATCCTCGTACAAGGGCGCGGCGGCATCGCGGGCTCGGTCGAGCTCGGCGGCCTCGCGGTGCTCTACTCGGCGGGCGTGACGAGCCATATGCAATGGAAGCTCGGCCAGAACACGTTCCGACTCGGCAACGCCTTCAGCGCTTCTTCGAGCGTCGACGGCATGGAGTGGTTCGGGTACGAGATCACCTACGACATCACGAACTATCTCATTCGCAATGGAGTCGAGCTCGAGCGCGCGCTCTCGAAGCGTTTTCTCGGCCACCCGCTCTTCGCCCGACTCGACTTCACCGACAGCTGGGTGCTCGGCTCGGACGTCTTCGTCGACCACTACAACGAGGTCGGCCTCGCGGTTGGAACGACGCGTTCGTTCGGCAGCGGTGCCGTGCGCGATCGGACGTCGCTGGGGCTGAAGTACACCGGGGCGCAGGACTACCACGCACTGCGACTCTCGCTCGATCACGCATTCTGATCGGCGCACGTGATCGACTCGGTCGGCCAGACACGCGCCACGAGCGCCCCTTGATGCCGGGCGCGCAACCCACGAGACTTCGAGTGGGCAAGAGCGACGATGAGGAGCGGCCCCATGCTCGACGGCGCGATGATCGTCTGGTTCACGCTGACGGCCCTGTCGCTCGCCATTCTGGCCTATGACCTGACGACCAACTCGCCGGTCAGCTGGGTCCAGAAGCTCGGCTGGGCCCTCGTCGTCGTCTACACCGGGCCCGTCGGGTTCGTTCTCTTTCTGCTCGCATGTCGGCGACCGTTCCCGGGCGGTCACGATGCGTTCACCCGGCCCGTCTGGAAGCAGGCAGTCAACAGCGAGGTGCACTGCCTGGCCGGTGACGCAACGGGCATCTTGATCGCCGCATCGATCGTGCCTGTCTTCGGCCTGCCCAACGGCTGGGACGCGGTCATCGAGTATGCCGCGGGCTTCGCATGCGGCTTGTTCATCTTTCAAGCGCTGATGATGATCGGGATGTTCGACGGCAACTACTGGATGGCCGTCCGAAAGACGTTCTTCTCCGAGACCGTATCGATGAACCTGGTCATGGCCGGCATGATCCCGGCGATGGTGCTACTCGCGCATGCCTGGCCAGGCAGCGAATCGCCCGCGCAGCCGTCGTTCTGGTTTCGCATGAGCCTCGCCAGCCTGGCGGGCGGGCTGTTGGGCTATCCGGTCAACTACTGGCTGGTCTCGCGCCACCTGAAGCACGGGTGCATGACGCTCCCCGGCGCTGACCCCGACCCCCATCTCGGACATCGCCCGCCCGAGGCCGCACACTCGGAATCGAGCGAGCACGCGCATGGCGGCGCCGGGGCGGAGCGCATGTCGGGCATGGGCCACGCTCACCACGGCGAAGGCGACGACACCGGCATGGACCACGCTCCCCACGGCGAAGGCGACGACACCGGCATGGACCACGCTCACCACGGCGAAGGCGACGACACCGGCATGGACCACGCTCACCACGGCGAAGGTGACGACACCGGCATGGACCACGCTCACCACGGCGAAGGCGAGATGGCCGGTATCCAGCACTCGCACCACGGTCAGATGACGACCCTGCCGCTCGGGACGCAGATCACGTGGATCATTGCAACGACGGCGGTCGTTCTCATCGCCGTCGCGGCGACGAGCATCTTCGTGCCGATCCGTTTCTGACGCCGCCGCTCGGGCTTCGGCCGAGATCCCGAGGTCGATGACAGCCGATCGCGAGTCGACGTCAGATCGGCGTCATGTCGGGCGGCGGATCGGTCTGGTAGCGCTCGCGGTAGAGCGCGGCCTTCTCATTGTCGAGTCGAAGGCGATGGGCCAGCGCAAACACGATCAGGGCGAAGACGGTCACGACGCCGGCGTCCCATGGAAAGCGCAGCATCCCGGCGCCGCCGCCGTAGTGGCCGATGTAGCTCACGACGACGAGCCCGAGCAGATACGGCGGCAGCCACCCGGCCGACCGGAGATCGATCTCTTCGAGCGTGACCTTCTCGGCACGCATCCGCGCCGCGAAGAGCGCGAGACCGACGATCACGCTCGCCGCGAGTCGCCAGGTCGTGTCCCAACCGCTCCAATAGATGATCAACGTCGCGACCACGAAGCTGATCGGCGCCATGACCCCCGCAAAGGGCAGGCTGAACCGACGCTCGGCGTCGGGATACTGCGAACGCAACGCGTAGACCGCGAGCGGACCCGCACAGAACGAGAGCGTGATGGCGGCACCATTCAACGCGACCGCTTCGTTGAAGGGCACGAAGAGCACGACGGCCGCGCCGAATGCGAGGTTGAGCAGCAAGCAGCGCAACGGGACACCGCGCGCCGAGAGCGCTTCGAAGTAGCCGGGGAAGATGCGGTTCTGACTGAGCGCGTAGCTGAGTCTCGCCATCGAGCCGGTCGAGACGAGCCCGCCACCGAATGGGCTGATCACGGCGCCCGCGCTGAGCGTGACCCCGATCCAACCGATGCCGAGCGCGACGGCCACAGCGGCAAAAGGCCCCAGGTCGTGGTCGAAGTGGAGGCTCGACCAGCCTTGACCGAGGAGGGACGGATCGAGAGATGCGACGAAGGCGATGTCGAGCAGGACGTAGATCGCAACGCAGATGATCAGTGAGAACGCGAGCGCCGCGGGGATCACGACGCGCGGGTGGCGCACCTCGCCAGCCATGTCGATCGCGTGGCGAAAGCCGATCAGGCTGAAGATGACCCCACCGCTCGAGATGGCCGCAAAGATCCCCTCGGCGCCATAGGGCGCGAAGCCGTCGCCCGCCGTGAAGTTCGACGGTTCGAAGCGAGCCCAGAGGATCGCCGCGGCGACGGCCACGGGGATGCCGATCTTGATCACCGTGATCACCGCATTCGCGCGCGCGAAGATCGCCACGCCGAATGCGTTGATCACGACGAACGTCACGAGCAACGCAATGGCCACCGCCATCCCGGCCGGGGTCAGTGCCCCCTGGTTGGTGTCACCGACGACCAGCCACGGCCAGTCGACGGCCAGGTAGCGGAGCATGGCGATCGTCTCGATCGGCGCGGCCGTGTTGTACCCCACCCAAGCCGACCACCCGAGCACGGCACTCGTGACATCGCCGTGCGTCATGTGCGGGATTCGTGCGATGCCGCCCGCGACCGGGAGCACCCCCGCGACCTCGGCGAAGCAGAGCGCGAGCACGAGCATCGCCGTGCCACCGAGCACCCATGAGACGATCGCAGCAGGGCCAGCGAGCTGGCTGGTGAGCAGCGGTGCAAAGAGCCAGCCCGAACCGACGATGCCCCCCACTGCGACGAACGTGAGGCCGATGAATCCGATCGACCGCTGGAGGGTCGGGCTCTCTTCACCGGCGATCTGGGTCGACATCTCGGTCCTGTGGCGGGTGGCTGGCAGGGGCGCGGCGACGCGCGGGCGAAATGGTCTCCGCTCGCGCGCGCTCGATTCTAAGTCGGCCTGCGCGACGGCACTACCACCCGACGTCGTGGATGCGGGCGGGCGCTCGGTCAGCGGGGCAAAGCTGCGCGGTCAGCGGCGCAGTTTCACGCGCGAGCCCGGGCTGCCGGGACGCGATGGACGCAGGATCGTCTCTGTCCAGATCGGGGTCGCGCCGCGCGCGCCGGGCGGCCCGCGGCCGTTCAGCTCGCGAACGGTGCGTGCTACTTCGCGGCGAGCTCCCCGACTGGCACCTCGACCTGGTACCAGCCGCGTTCGACCATGCACGCTTCGTAGTGCGACGTACGCGACTGCCTGAACTGAACGTCCTTCATGAAGTTCCAGGCAGCGGCCTCGGGGTCGGCCTGCGGGCCCGTCGACTCCGGGATGTCTTCCTTCAACTGCATGCGGCACTCGAAGTGATCCCGGTTCAGATCTGCGGTGCTGCTCAGCTCGTCGTGCTTCCAGATCGTGTGCGTCTTCGAGCTGCATGCGCCCAGGGCCAGCGCGAACGAGACCAGCGCGACGAGGCGAACCAGAGTCGCTCGCGAAGCGCGCGCGGGATGAATCGGAGGCATCGATTCGAACTCGAGCATGACGGGGCTCCCGAGCCGGAGAGCGGCTCACGCCCTCCTCTCGTCGGCACCCCGCCGGCCTGGCATGGTATCGATCGTCACATACGAGCGGCCAGCGGGGCCCGATCCCCTCGCCGCGGCGACCGTCGCTCTCGGACCCGCGTGGCGCGAAAACGCGCGGCCGAGCCGGTCGCGCCGCGGACCGCTTGCACATGGGCTGCGCCCGCATGAAGGGCCCGCGCCCTCGTGTGCCGAACGCGATCCGGGGCTGCCCACTACCCCACGACGTGCGGATCGATGTCGTAGAGCCGCGCCGCGTTCTGATACAGCAGCTTCCGCTGCACGCGCGGTTCGAGTTCCTTGTGGGTCGCCTGCACCTGGGCGCGGACGTTCGGGTACAGGCACGTCGCGTGAGGGAAGTCGGTCTCGAACATGATGTGGTCTTCACCGAGCCGTCGCACCGAGTCGGCGATGTCCGACTCGAACCAGTACGAGCCGTAGATCTGTCGCTGGAAGTACTCGGTGGGCTTCAGCTCGAGATCGGTCACGCGGTTCTCGACGTACTGATAGTCGAGGCTCTCGAGCAGGAAGGGCAACCAGCCGACGCCGCTCTCGACGCTGACGAAGTTGAGTCGGGGGAATCGGTCGAGCAGCCCGCTGTAGATGAGATTCGTGATGCAGGCCATGTTGCCCATCTGCGACATGGTCGAGAGCGCGGCGAACATCCGCTCGGGCGGATAGGCCGCCCAGACACGCGGCGTGATCATGCCCGCACCGATATGAAAATTGATGGGCATATCGCGATCCTGGGCCGCTGCCCAGATCGGATCCCAGTGCGGATCGGAGAGCGGCGGCAGCTTCCACCGATCCATCGCATCGCTGAGGATCAGGCCGCGCAGGCCCAGCGATTCGCGGCATCGCTCGATCTCGCGTACCGACGCGTCGATATCCCAGAACGGGAGCATCGCCTGGGGGTAGAGGCGTCCACGACTCTCGGCCTGCATCTCGGCTGCGGCATCGTTGTAGGCGGTCACGCAGAAGGAGCGATGCGCTGGATCGTCGATGCGCATGACGAGATGCCCGGCAAAACCGAGGACGTTGGGGTAAACGATCTGCACGGTGAGACCGTGCTCGTCCATGTACGCCAAACGGGGCGCGACATCGATCGCACCCGGATGGACTTCGTCGTACGTGTCGAACGCGATCTGCCCCGAGCTCTTGCTGCCGTCGGGCCGGATCGAGCAGTAGCCCACCTGCCCGATCTCCATGTCGTCGCCGATGATCCATCGCTCGACCCCGGGCTCCTTCTCGACGACGCGAAGCGTCTTGTCCCTGAACTTCGCCGGCGCCCGAGAGGTCCAGAGATCCCGCGGCTCCGTCCAGTGCGTGTCGACATCGATGACGGGCATTGTCGAGAGATCGTCGGGCATGGCGGCTCTCCTCCTGGGCGGCCTGAAAGCGCCCGGCCTGGCCATCCTACTGACGGGGCGAATCGAGTCAATCGAGCAGCCGGCTGCGCCCGAGACCAGATCCTCGCCGATCTCCCCTACCCTGCCCGAGATCGTTCTCGACGGAGAAACGCGGATGTCCCGACGCGTGCAAGTCGTTCTGGTGCTGCCGTGGCTGCTGCTGCCGATCGAGAGCGGTGCCGGCGAAGTCGTGCAGCTCAGCACGGCCGACAAGCAGCTCATCCTCGACTTTCACAACGCGGTCCGGTCGACCGTCGCCAGCGGCGAGCAGCCCGGAGCCACCGGCAAGCTGCCCCCCGCAGCCAACATGAACCGGCTGCTCTGGGACGAGGGCCTCGCGAAGGTCGCAGCCGATCATGCCGCGACGTGCCCGGGCATCGCGCACAATCCAGATCTCGAGCAGAAGCATCTCGCGGCCCACCGAGCGGGCGAGACCCGCTACCGCGCCCCGTGGATCCAGAAGCTCTGGTCGGGCGGCAGGCGCGACGGCATCTTCACCGGTGAGAACATGCTGACGGGGACGGGCGAGGTCGAGCCTTCGGCACTGCCCGCGCGAATGCAGACCGAGTGGGCCGACGAGGCCCTGACATGGCAGTTCGGGCCTCACGACGCCCACTGCTCGGGTCCGAGCTGCCGTCACTTCACGCAGATGATCTGGGCGGCGACCCGCTACGTCGGCTGCGCTCTCGTGACGGGATGCGAGGGCGGCTTTTCGTTCGTCTGCGACTATCACCCGGTCGGCAACTTCAATGCCGCTGCGCCGTACGTCGAGGGGAGCCCATGCTCGGCGTGCGACCGGGACCGCACGGAGTGCGACGAGGGGCTGTGCGCGGGGTGTCCCGACCCATGGTTTCCTGATCCATACCAAACGAACGCACCCGCCCGGCGCGATCCGCCGGCAAGCTGCCCGGACGTGCCTCCGGTCGGCGACCGAGGCGACATCAGATGAGGAACGCATGCATCTAGAACGAAACTCGACCCGCAGCCACGGGTCGGATCATCCGCGAGACCCACACTTCGGTCGGTTCGACGTCGGGCCTCGGCGACCCGGAGGTCTCGGCCCGCGATGAAGCACATCGTCGTTACAGGAGCGAACAAGGGCATCGGCCTCGCGGTCTGCGAGGCGGCCCTGCGCGAGCACGCCGACGTCCGCGTCTGGCTCGGCGCACGCGACCTCGAGCGAGGCGAGTCGGCGCGGCAAGCCCTCATCGCCGCCCACCCCGAAATCGCCGAACGCGTCGACGTACTCGAGCTCGACGTGGGCTCCGATGCGTCGGTGCGCGCTGCGGCCAGACGGGTCGAAGCGGGTGGCGATGCCCTCCACGCTGTGGTGAACAACGCCGGCGCCATCACCGGCACGATCGCCGAGGTGTGCGACGTGAACGTCTACGGCATCCGCCGCATGTGCGATGCCTTCGCGCCTCTCGTCGCGGCCGGAGGGCGGATCATCAACGTGACCTCGGCCGCCGGCCCGAACTTCGTCGCGCGCTGCTGGCCCGAACGCCAGGCATTCTTCACCGATCCCCACGCGAGGTGGGAGGCCCTGAGCGCGCTCATGGAGAGCTGCGTCGATGAGCGCGACCTCGGCCAGGCGGGCATGGGCGGCGGCGCGGCCTATGGCTTCTCGAAGGCCTGCGCGAACCTGCTCACGTTGATTCTGACTCGGCGCCATCCCGACCTGCTCGTCAACGCCTGCACACCGGGCTACATCGACACCGACCTCGGTCGCGAGACGCTGAGCGGGCGCACGCCCGAAGAGGCCGGAATGAAGCAGCCAGCCGACGGCGCGCGCGTCATCATTCAGCTGCTCTTCGATGCGCCACGTGGCGGGGGGTGGTATTTCGGGAGCGACGGACTGCGCAGCCCGATGGATCGCTACCGCGCTCCGGGCGCGCCCGAATACGACGCCCGCTGAGCCGCTCCCACCTCGTGCATTCGATGCGCGCACCACCCACTGCGCGCCGACTCGAACCCGCCCTGGAGGCACCATGCTCAGGCTCGCCCTGATCTCGATCACCGCGCTCTTCCTTTTCGCGCCCAACGGCGGCATCGCCGACACCTCCGCCCCCGGCGTCGATGCGAGCCAGCTCGACTTCGGCGACCGGGACCGCAACCTGCCGAACGTCGCGATCGTGGCGACGGGTGGGACGATCGCCGAGAAGGCCGGTGTGAGCGGCGGCGCGAAGCCCGCCCTCTCTGGCGCCGATCTCGTCGCGGCCGTCCCCGAGCTGAAGACGCTCGCGAACATTGGCGTGCTCGAGTACTCGAACATCGACAGCTCGCACATGACCCCCGAGATGTGGGCCGGCCTCGGTCGAACGGTCAACGACGTCCTCGCCCGCCGCGACGTCGCGGGGGTCGTCGTCACGCATGGCACCGACACGATGGCCGAGGGCGCCTGGTTCCTCGAGATGACTCGCCGAAAGGACAAGCCCGTCGTATTCACCGGAGCGATGAACGCCGCATCGAGTCGCGATCCGGATGGGCCGAACAACCTGCTCAACGCGGTGACGCAGGTGCTCTCGCCGGCTGCGCGCGACTGGCCCGTGACCGTCACGCTCAATCGATACGTGAACGCGGCGCGCTGGGTGCGCAAGACACACACGACCAACGTGCAGACCTTCGAGTCGGGCGAGCAGGGCTACCTCGGCTACGTCTACGACGGGGAGGTCCAGCGCTTTCACGAGGGTCCCGAGACGAAACGGCTGCCCATCCCCGACGCGCTGCCCGAGATCGCCTATCTCGCCACCTTCGCCGGCGATGATGGTCGCTACGTGCGTCAGGCCATCGCGAGCGGCGTGCAAGGGCTCGTCATCGACGCCGTGGGTGCGGGCAACGTGAACCCGGCTTTGGCCAAAGCAATCAGCGAGGCCATCGCGAAGGGCATCGTCGTCGTGATCACGAGCCGGGTTGACTGGGGCGCGGTCGAGCCATCGTATGGCGACGTCGGCGGCGGGGCCGACCTGCTGAAGCGCGGCTGCATCCTGGGCGGCAACCTCGACGGCCCGAAGGCGCGGCTGCTGCTGATGCTCGGGATCGCGCAGCACGGCAGCAACACCGCGAAGCTCTCGAAGCTGTTCGAAACCTGAGCGCTGGCGATCGGCGGTCGAAACGAAGCGCGCCCGACGCCATCGGCTGCGTCGGGCGCGCGATCGAACGACGGTCTTCAGCCATCACCGCCGAAGAGCTTCCCGGCGAGGCCTCCCAGCTTCTCGGCGGCCCCTCCGCTTCCGCCGAGCATCGACAGCAAGCCATCGGCGCCGCCGCCCTGCTGCGCGAGCAGCGAGAGCACGATCGGGACGAGGCTGGCGAGGCCGCCGCCCGCCTGCCCTTCGGTCAGTCCGGCCGCGGACGCGATGGCGCCGACATCGAGCTGCCCCAGGAGTGACGAGGCGGCGGCGTCACCGCCGCCGAGCAGCTGCCCGAGATCGAGACGGCCCCCGGTGAGCGCCTCGCCGATCCCGCTCAGCGCGGGCTGCAAGAGGCGGTCGGCCTGGTCCCCATCGAGGCCGCCCCCGCCCGTCAGGGCCGCGAGCAGCTCGGGCCCGTGTTCCTTCAAGATCGTGTCGAGCATGGCATTCCTCCTTCGGTTCTTGGACGTACGGACAAGTGGGTCGTGCGCACATTCGTGTGTGCGCGTGCGCACGGCGCAGCTCATTCTCCACATGATCGGCCCGAACATGATTGCGAACCGGACAGCGAGATGCTTTTCGCACGCCCTCGTCGCGCCGATCGATCCCAATGAGACCAGACCGACGCCATCTCGACCGTTGAATCGCGCGACACACACCGGTGACGAGACGCACAACCCGGGCAACCCCGCTTTTCGAGACACGCGATGTGCCCCGACTCGCCTCGCGCGAATCTGAGGCCTCCTCGCGGGTGCAATCGGACAATCGTGTGATCTGAGTGACAGATCGGTGCCACACGCCTTGTCACGCGCACATGATTCTCCCATACACACACACGGGAATGTATGCTCGACGCTTCCCTTGGCGTTCTGCCATGTCGCACGCGGACGAGGCTGGATGGATACGGTTCGCACGACCAGATCGTCGGCCTTCGGCGCCGACGCAGAGTGGGACGCAACGACGGTCCTGAGCTCAGCGCCCGTACTCGCCATGGTCAGCGGGTTGCTCTACGGGCTTTCGCTCACCGTCGCCTCGCCCTCGATGCGTGCTCCGCTCGGCCTCGTCGCTCTTGCGCCGCTGTTCACGGGCCTGGTGGGCCCATCGATCCGCCCCTCGACGGCGGCGCTCGTGTCGGCGCTGTGGACGGTCGCGGCCACGGCCGTCGTGGCATCGTGGTTCCCGTCGACGCTCGAAGGCTACTTCGGGGTATCGAAGCTGGCGTCGGCGATCGGTTTCGTCCTGCTCGCGCTCGGTGTCAACGCGCCGCCGTACGTGGTGCTCGGCGCGTGGCTCAGCTGGCGGACACGACGTGGACCCGTCTCTCCTCTCGTCGTCGGGGGCGCGTTCATGCTGGCCGAGCTGGCCCGGGCGGCGGGCGTCGTGCCGAATCCGTATGCGATGCTGGGCCTCAGCCAGGTCGGCGCACCGACGGCTCAAGCAGCCGAGTGGATTGGCGGATTCGGCGTCACGGGTCTCGCGGCCACGACAGCGGCCCTCGTCGCGTCGGTGTTCCGGCCCGAGCTTCGCGGACGCGTCCCCCGCCGCGATGCACCGCTCGCCCTCGCCGTCGTGTTCGGCTTCGTCGTCCTGGGATGCCTCGGTGCAGCGCAAGTCGAGGAAGGCGACGCGGCGACCGCCTCGATGCGCGTTGCGGTGATTCAGCCAGGCTACGCACCGAGCCACCGGGAGGAGCCGGACGCACGGCGGGTCGATCATCAGATCGCGCTCAGCCGAGCCGCGATGGCCGACGCGCCCGATCTCCTCGTGTGGCCCGAGCATGCGGTCGGCTTCTATCCGCGCGAAGCGACCGAGCTGCGTGCAGCGTTCGTTCGGCAGGTGCGATCGCTCGGCACCGATCTCGTCTTCGGCGCACCTCATTACCGCAACGACCATCCCCGCCCGGCGTACTTCGCATCGCTCTTTCTTGTGCGCGATGGCGAGCTAGCGGGCCGCACCGACAAGCGCGCGCTGGTGCCCTTCGCCGAGTACGACCCGCTCGACGGCCTGCTGCCGGTCGAAACGGCCGGCTATGCACCGGGCGCGTCGTTTCATCCTCTGGTGGCTCGGGGAGCGCACGTCGGCGGTTTCATCTGCGGCGAAGTGCTGTTCCCGCACGTAGCCCGCGAGCTCAGCCGCGCCGGGGCGACGCTGCTCGCCAACCCGTCGAACGACGGCTGGTTCACCGCAGAGCGGGCGGCGCGGCATCAGATGCTCTCCGCGCGCCTGCGCGCCATCGAGAATCGACGCCCCGTCGTTCGGGCCGCGACCAACGGCTACTCGGCCCTCATCGATGCGCGAGGCGATGTGGTCGCGGTGAGTGGACGCGGCGTCGCCGAGGTCGTCGTCGCCGACGTCCATCCGTCACGGATCGTGACGGCCTACCAGCAGCATCCCCACGCGCTCGGCTACGCCGCGGCGTTGGCCGTCGTGGGCTCGACCTGGCGCGCCGCCCGACGGGGCGATCGGCCGGGCGCGCGCCGCATCCCGACCCATCGAGACACCGAGAAAGGACGCTCCTCATGAGAACGCTCGCATGGCATCTCTCTCCGACTCGCTTCTCACCCCCGACGACCCGACTGATCCACGCACAGCTCACGGCGATCGGGGTCGTCGCGTTCGCCTTCGCCCTCGCGGGTATGGCCGACGCGGCCTCCCCGGGGCCAAACGCCCGACAAGCCGCGATCGGCCTCGGCCTCTGCGTGGGCGGGGATCTCGACGGCCGAACCTGCGTCGACGATGGCGACTGCAACGACGGCAGCGCCGCGGGCGCCGCGGCGACCTGCTCGACCGAGCTCGTCGAGCGCGAGATCCGGGGCTTCCTGACGATCATCTCCGACAAAGATTCGGGCGGCTTCGACAGCACCGAGACCGTGCCGCACGTCGAGAACAACGAGTGCAGCGACGGACCGTTCCGTGGCGAGCCGTGCAATAGCGACGCCGAATGCCAGACGCCCGATGAGACCGACGGCGTCTGCGTGCTCGAGCTGCTTCCGGCCGACTTCTCGAAGTCGACGCTCACGCTGATCCTCGAGTTCACCGTCGACGGCAAGAGCTACACGTACGCCGAGACGTACAAGGATCTCGGCGACTACATCGACGCATCGCGGGTCATCGACTGTCGCGACTTCTGCGTGCCAACGGGCCTCCCCGGCAGCGTCGGCTGGCGCGAGCCCGCGGTCGAGCCGCGCATCGCGAACCCCGACGCAGGCGGGGGCGGAGGCTCGGGCGGCGGTGGGGGCGGTGGCGGGGGCGGCGGCACCGGTGGGGGCGGCGGCGGCCGTGCCGGAGGCGAAGGCATCCGCATCCAGTGGGCGCAGCTGCCACCCGCGGTCACCGAGGCGCTGATCGAAGATCTGGGGCTCGAAGCGGGCGCCGTGCCCTTCCTCGAGTACGTCGACACCGTCGACATCGTCGACCGCAGCGACGAAGACGATCCGTTGGCCACCGTGCGCAAACAGAAGGTGACCCTGCGCATCGTCTCGTCAGCGGACGCGCCCTGAGGCGAACCCGTTTGAGCCGCACCCGCTGGACATCGCGCGACGCCTGGCTCTTCTGGAGCGTGCTCCTCGTGTGCGCGATCGCCTACGTGCTGCATCTGAATGCCATCGCCACGGGGCAGCTCGCCTGGCTGCCGTTCACGCTCTCGCACGCCAGTGAGGGCAGCGACCCGAGCGTGGCGTTCGTCCGGCCCGATGCGGCCGAGGCCGATCGGCGCGCGATCGGGCGCGGGGATCGCATCGTCCGGATCGGTGACCGGTCGCAGTCGGGCGGCGGCGGACTCGCGGCGGCGCTCGACTTCTACGCGGCGGCAGCGCACGCCGATGGCGATCGGGTGTCGGTCGAGCGGATGCGCGGCGCGTCGGGCACGGCGACATCGGTCGAGATCTCGCCCGTGCCGGTGCCGCACGCGTGGCGGGGCTCGCTGCTGGCCCTCTCCTTTCTGGCGACCGGCGCCCTCGCGTATCGCCGGGCCGCGCGGCATCCGGCCGCCCGCCTCTTCTTCCTCACCGCCGGTGCCTATGCCCTGCACTGGTCGTACTTCTTCGGCGGCGACGCACCGGTGCGAAACGCGTTCGCGATCGTGGCGTTCGGCCTCGGCGTCGGCCTCGCCGGTCCGTTGTCGCTGCGCGCGGTGCTCGCGCTCCCGGAAGACATCGGAAGGGCGACCCGACGCACGCGCGGCCTGCCATGGGTGTTCGCATTGATGGGCCTCGGCGCCATGACCTGGGCGTTCGGTGGACCCCTGCCCGCGCGCTTCGGCCAGCCGGTCGCGGTCGGAGCCTCGGTGGCATTCCTGCTCACCCTCTCCCTGGTGCTGATCGACCGCTGGCGCAGGACCGGCCCCATCGGCCGACGCCAGATCAAGTGGATCGTGCTCGGCGCGTTGCTCGCGATGCTCCCGCCCGTCTTCGCCGGTGCCACGGCCTTCGCTCGCCCCGACTGGGCGGGCCTCTACGAGATTTCGCTCGTCTCGCTCGCGCTGCTCCCCGTCGGCGTCTTCATGGCGATCGAACTCGACCATCTGCTCGACGTCGACCGCCTGCTCACGACGACCATGATGCTCTCGGGACTGGGCGCCGTGCTGCTCGCGGGCGTGATGCTCGCGGTGCCGCCTCTGGCCGAGGCGGGCTCGGCCTGGATCGATCCCGACGTGAGCGCCCCGGGGCTCAGCCTCGCGGCCGCGGGCGCGCTCGTCGCGCTGCATCGTCGCGTCCGACCGTGGGTCGAACAGCGACTGTTTCCCGACCAGGCAGCCCTCGAAGCCGGCGCCGACGACCTGCGTCGTGACCTCGCCCACTGCGAGAAGCCCAGCGAGCTGTTCGAAGCCCTCGGGCGCGGCCTCTCGCGTCGGCTGAAGCTCTCGAGCGTCGTCGTGTACGGCCGGGCCAACGAAGTCTTCGCGCCCCTCTACGACCGGGGGCACGCGATCGCACCGACCTTCGCGGTCGAGGGCGCCCTCGCTCACATTCTCACCGAGGACCCCCGTGTGATCGACATGAGCACGGTCGAGGCGCGGCTGGCCGACGAGCTCGGCGCCGAGGGCGACCGGGCTGCGCTCGAATCGATGGGGGCCGAGCTGCTGCTGCCGATCCTCGGCGAAGACTTCGTCGAAGGCGTGCTGTGTCTGGGGGAGAAGGCGTCGGGCGCACGGTACGGCGCGACCGAGCTCGCGCTGCTGCAGAGCATCGCCGACAAGGTGACGGACGAGCTACGCCGCTTCGACCTCGAAGAGGTACACCGCGAAGAGCGCGAGATGGTGCGCCTGCTTCGCGGCTACGTCCCGTCGGCCGTGGCCGACCGGCTCGCTCGGCGCGCCGACATCCCGGCCGGTGAATGCGATGTGAGCGTGCTCTTCGTCGACCTTCGAGGCTACACGCGCCTGTCGCAACGATATGGGCCCGAGCGAACCTTCACCCTCGTGAGCCGGTACACCGAGCGCGTCTCTGCGCTCGTCGACGCACGCGGGGGGACGGTCGTCGACTTCCAGGGCGACGGTCTGATGGCGGTGTTCGGCGCGCCCGACGCGCTCCCGCACAAGGAACGCGCGGCCGTCGAGGCGGCGCACGACATCGTGTCGCACGTGCGCGGCTTGCCCATCGACGAGGGCGACCCCGGCAGCGAACCCGTCGATCTGGGGATCGGCATCGCGACGGGTCGCGCGTATGCCGGGCCCATCCGCTCGATCGACCGCACGATCTGGGGTGTGCTCGGCGACACGACGAACCTGGCCGCCCGCCTGCAGGCCCTGTCTCGTGATCTCGAAGCCACGATCGTCGTCGACGAAGCCACGCATGCACGCGCTCACGAATGGATGTCCGACTTCGAGCTCCATTCGGACGTCCCCATCCGTGGACGGCATGGAGACATCGACGTCCATGCTCGGCCGCGCGCGACCCCGGCCGCTCAGGCCTCAAGGGAGACATCGGTATGAAGTTCTCGGCCCTCCTCCTGATCCTCTCGGGCACGCTCCTGACAGCGCTCTTCCAGGTCTGCGAACGCGAGCCCAACGATACGCTCGCCGAGGCCACGAGCCTCGAGGTGCATCCGATCTTCGACCAAGCCGTGCTCGCCGCGGGGTGGCTCGACCGAAGCGACGTCGACCATTTCGCCTTCGAGGCGCACGCCGGCGACGTCGTGACCGTGGCCCTGCGCGACGAGACGGGCGGCGAGGTCGCCGACGCGCTCCTCGCCGTGTTTGGCCCCGACGACGACAAGAAACCGATCGCCGAGATCGATGACGTCGGAAGCAGCCTCGCTCCGCGCGTCGCACTGCCGATCGACACGACGGGCACACATACGATCGCCGTGACGGGCTTTGGCGATGAGAAGCGAGACGGCAGCCACCGCGAAGCGTTCGAATACCGCCTCACCGTGACGCGCGCGCCCGAGTTCGCCGAACGCGACGACACGGGCCAGAACGACGACCGGGCGCACCCGGGCGACGAGCTGATCCGCCCGAAGCAGCTGCTACCGCGAGGCGCTGTCGTGGTGTCGGGCACACTCACGCCCGGCGACGTCGACCACTACTGGGTGCCGCTGATCAAAGGCGCGGTCGTCACGGCGAGCCTCTACGACGATGCGAACGGCGAGTTCAACGACGCACTGCTGACGCTGCGTGACGACACCGACAAGAAGCTCGCCAGCGATGACGACGCTGGACCGGGGCGACTCCCCCGCATCACGTACGCGACCGGCGCGACCGAAGGGGCCGCGGTCCTGAGTGTCGATGGGTACGACGAAGACGGCGATGCGGCGACACCGCACACAGAGGATTTCGCCTACCGTCTGGTCTTCGCGATCGAGGATCCACTCGATCATCCGTAGTCGGCGGGGAGCTCGCGCGCGATCGCTCCCGCACAGGAGTGACCTCGCGTGAGCCAGCCCGCTCGATCCGTCGATGCCCCCAGCGCTTCGCGGGCGGCCCTCGCCGTCGTCGGGCTGCTCGGCGTCTCGCTGCTGGTGCTGGTGCTGGTACGTCTGCTCGAAGGCGGCTCAGCCGACCTGCTCTGGGCGCCGCGCAGTTATCTGCTGACCGTCGACCACGACATCGCCGCCGACCGGCTCGCGGGAGCGGCCGAGGTGGTCGCCGGCGTGCTCGCGATTCTCATCACCGTCGTCGCCATCGTCGTCGAGCTCGCAGCCAACCGGTACACCCACCGCATCACACAGCTCTTCGTGCGCGAGCCGCTCAACGCGGCCATCGTCGGGCTCTTCGTGGTGACGACGATCCTCTGCCTCTGGCTGTCGACCCTGCCGGCGCCGGCTTCGCCCGATCTGGCGCCCCTGCCGAGCGGCGGACTCGTCGTCTGCATGGCGCTCATCACGCTCTGTCTGCTCTCGCTGCTGCCTTATCTGAGCTTTCTCTTTCGCTTCATCTCGCCGCTGCGGGTCATCGATCGGATTCGCCAGCAAGCCGAGGCGGCGTTGGTGCCGCCCCGCAGCCACGACATCGACCGCGCCCGGGCCGAGATCATCGAAGCGACCGAAGAGCTCGAGGACATCGCGCGTGGAGGGCGCGACGGTACCGATCGCGGCATCGCGATGGCCGCCGTGGACGCGCTCTCCGAGTTCGTCGAGCACTATGCGCAGGTGAAGCGCGACCTGCCCGATGCCTGGTTCTCGATCTCGCAGAGCCTCGCCCACGACCCCGATTTCGTGGCGATGGACGAGTCGGCGCTGCGTACGATCGAGTCGAACCGATCGTGGCTCGAAGCCAAGGTGATGCGTCAGTACCACGCGATCTACACGGAGAGCCTCGGCCGCGCGCGCGACGTCGCCAGCCTGATCGCGATCCATACGCGCAGGCTCGGCGCGGTGGGCGCGCTGCCGCTGCCCTTGACGCTGCAGTTCTTCAACAGCTTCATGCGCGCCGCCATCAACGAGCGCGATCTGCGTACGGCCTACTACGTGCTGAATCACTACCGGATGCTGGGGGAGACGCGCATGGAGGCCGGCGCAGGCGACGACGTGCTCGCGATCGGCGGGCATCTGCGCTTCTACGGTCGCCTCGGGCACGAGACGGGCCAGCCCTTCCTGCTCGAGGTCGTCGCCTACGACCTCGGCCTCTTGATCGAGCGGGCCGCGAGCGAAGGGCGCGACGAGCTCGATGGCCTGCTCGCGCTGCTACTCGAGATCGAAGAACGCGACGGAGGCGCCGGGCCCGCCGCACCGACGGTCGGCGTACGTCGCGCTCAGATTCGCATCGCGACTTTCTTTCTCGAGCGCGGCGACGAGGCGCGTGCGCGTCGTATCGCCGACACCGTGGCGAGCGATGCACCCGAGCGCCTGCGCGCGATTCGCGACGAGCTGATGCACGAGACCCACTCGCAGTACCGCGAGTTCACCGATCGGGGCGTGAACTTCTCCTACCTCGAACCCGGCCGACGTGCGCAGCTCGACCGATTCTTCGACGCGCTGCCGTAGAGCCTGACGCCCGCGCGGGCCCCTGGGCGCGGCGATCCGCCTGTCGAACATCGACGCCACGCCATCGTCTGATAGGTCGAACCAGACGCATGCGAGCCCCGCGATGAAGCGGTCCGAGTGCCCTGTCCGGGGTGTATGATCGGCGTCCGGTTTCCTGCGATCGGCGCGCTAGGCTTCGAGCCGCGGCACCCGCGCCTTCGCCCTGCGCCGTCGCCCTCGAGCGCCGTAGGAGTCGACCTTGAGAGCCACGATCGTGGCCACCCTGCTGCTGGCGATCGCACACGCTTCGAGCGCGAACGAGGCCGTCGAATCGACCGGCTTCAGGCTCGCTGCGCCGTTCTACGAGTTCGCCACCACCTCGCGAGGCGGCTGGCGGTCGCAGCCCCGCATCGTCGACCAAAGCGTCGGAGGGAATGCATCGCTCGTCTTTCCCGTCGCCTCGTCTCTGGGTGTGCGGCTCGCGGTCGGGGGGACGGCGACGCGATCGAAGCTCGACACGGCTTTCGCTCCGACGATCGACGGGCCGTACACGGGTCGCGTCGGCACGTCGATCTCGGCGTTTCAACGCGATTCAGAGCGATCCTCGTTCGGCCTCGGCTATGGCGTGTCCTTCGGACTCGCCCCGGATACGGACGTGGACGTCCGGCAGGAGATCGCCCTCTTCGGGGCGCTCTTCCTCGGCGCCTTCGACGTCGATGCGGGCGTGGCCTATCTCCGGTCGGATACGCAGACCCGCAATACCTCACTAAGCAACCCGCTCGCGTTCGACTGGCACTCGAACGGCGTGCAGCTGAGCGCGTCGAGCACGTGGTATGCCCGGGATGGGCTCTCAATCGGGCTGTCGGGCCGCTATGGGCACCGCAGCTCGACCGGTGACGATGCGATCGCGAGTCGGTTCTTCACGTCGAAGCTCGACGCAGGCCAGGTTCTCTTGTCGACGAGCGTGCTGCCGCCGCTGGGCGAGAAGCGGCACGTCGCGCTGTCCGCCTGGCTTGGCTACGCCCGCGAGCGCACGCGCTTCGACAACGACCCCATCCTCGGACCCGACACCATCGACCAGACCAACTTCTACAACGTGGGCGTCGTCGTGACGTTCATCCTGCCGGGCGTCGACTCTCTGGCCGAGCTGAGACGTCGCTACTGAGGTCGAGCGACTCGGGCGCGGGCTACGCGGCTTCGGTCGGCAGCCGCACCTCGAAGCGCGCCCCACCGAGGCGCGAATCGCTCACGCTCAGGTCGCCGCCGTGGCTGGCCACGATCTCGAACGAGATGCTGAGGCCCAGACCCGTGCCGCTGCCGACGTCCTTCGTGGTGAAGAACGGCTCGAAGATGCGTTCGCGATCGGCGTCGGGCACGCCCGGGCCGTCGTCGTCGACGCTGATCACGAGCGCCTCGGCCTCGGCGCGGGTGGCGACGCGCACCTCGCCGTCCGGTCCCGCCGAGTGCAGCGCGTTGATGATCAGATTGACGCAAACCTGGCGCACGGCGTTCGGCGCGCAAACGAGCATCGCCTCAGAGCGGCAGTCGACGTCGACGTTCGCGCGACTGCGCGCGTCGGCGGTGGCCACGCGCACCGAGTCGGCGACGAGCGCATCCAGCGAGGTCTCGACCCACGATGTCGGGTCGACGCCGCCCTCGCGAGAGAAAGCGACGACGTCGCGCACGATCCCGACGGCACGCTCGACGCCCTCGAGCGACTCCTCGACGACCGCCTGGCACTCGGCGAGATCGAGGTCGTGCACCGACTTCGCCGAGTTGAGATCCTCGCGCAGCACATGAAGGTTGCTGCGCACGAACGCCATCGGGTTGTTGATCTCGTGCGCCATGCCGGCCGCGAGGTTGCCGACCGCGGCCATCTTCTGTTCCTGTCGAATGCGGGACTCGAGCTCGGTGCGCCGCGCGACTTGAGCGAGCTGGGCCGACACGTGCGCGAAGATGTTGACCAGCACGTCGTTCTCGACCTCGAGCGCACGCTGCGCGCCGACGAAGCGGATCGCCCCCCAGACGCGTCCGCCAGACCTCACCGGCACGACGACGGCCAGATAGGTCGGCACCGTCGAGAGCGACCAGGCGCTCGGCCGCTCGCCGACCTCGACCGTCTCGATCTGGGTCTGTGCCGTCGACATGGCGAGCGCGAGCGCGCGGTCGCTGGCCTCGGCGACGGTGGGCGGCAGCTCGAAGTCATCCTCGGCCGAGCGCCAATGCACCAGCGGTGCGACGGCGCCCTGCTCGATCTCGATCACCTCGCTGCGCTGCCAGTTGAGCACCTCGCGAATTCGATCCGCCGCCTCGGCCATCGCGTCGGACAGCGACGGGGACTGGTTCGCGGCGATGGCGCCCGACACCATGAGCTGCAGAAAGCGGGTGTCCTCGGCGAGCTGCGCCTGGGCGCGGCGATACGTGACGCCAAAGCAGAGACCGAGGATCGTGACCGCGCTGATGGTCATGATTCGGTCGACGAGGGCGCTGACTCGCTGCGCGGGTTCTTCGAGCGGCAGCGAGAGATCGAGGCCGAATTCGGTCGCCGACCAGTAGCCGGCACTCAGCAGCATCGTGGCGAGCATCCAGAGCAGCGCACCCCGCATGTTGACGACCATCGCGGCGGCGAGCGGCACGATGTACGTCCAGGCGAAGCTCGGGTGATAGAAGCCGCCGGCGGTGTACGCGGCGACACCGATCAGGACGAAGAGGATCGAGATCGCGACGTGCCCGGCGAGGATCGGGCGTCGCAGGCGTCGCAGCAGCTCGAGATTGGCAACGCCGACGAGCGACGACCCGACGAGCAGGGCGAGCTCGTCGGTGAAGCCCATCGCGTAGGCCTGGATGCCGACCACACAGGACACACCCAGGAAGAGAAGGGTCGTCGCGGTGATGACGTTGATCTGGCGCCGGATGCCGACGGAGATCTCGCGCGGGTGGATGCCGAGATTCAGGATCGTTCGCCACGTGACTCGCGTCGATGCGCGCGACGTCGTGCGCGGCTCGGCCCGGTGTGCGTCACGACCCGGCCGCGGCTCGCGACCCGCCCCAGAATCGCTCGGCTTCTGGCCCGACATCCCACACTCCTCGCCCCGGGGCGTGGCACGGCCCGCAGATCCGGCGCAACCGTGTGTATCGGCGTGCGAAAGGCGTGGCCGAAGCGGAAACGCGGCCGATCGTTTTCAGGGCCACGACCCGGGCCGCGTTGCGGGACGGAAGGGCGCGGGTCGACCTGTGCCGGCACCGACACCGCGACTCCACGCAGCATCCCGAGGGGCCCGCCCCTGGCACCGTTCGCGTCGGTTTCGACCCATGTCTGGACGTCCCCTGCCCCGGTCACGCAGTATCGTCTCTCCCGATGCGAGCGCGACGCCGCCGGATCCAGCCACCGAGACTGTTCGAATGCCCCCCGCCTACGCCGACCTGCCGATCGTTGATCTCGACGACCCGAACTCACGCGACGAGCTCTCGCGCGGGCTCTTCGAGACCGGCTTCCTTCTGCTGCGCGACCACGTGGTCCCGCGCGATCTGCTCGACGGGGTACGGCGGACCACCCTCGAATTCATGGCTCGCCCGATCGAAGAGAAGGCATCGTACCGAGGCTTTCTGCGGGGCTGGTCGCCGTACGGCTCGGAGTCGGGCGCGGCCGGCTACGGCGAAGACTCCGATCAGATGGATCTATGTCAGAAGTACTCGATGGGCAGGACGGTCACCGAATCGGAGCGGGCCGAGTACCCCGACTACTTTGGCGCCCCCGAAGCCGAGGTCTACTTCGAGCCCAACGTGTTCCCCGACCCCGAGATGGCGCGGCTCTGGCAGGACTACTACGCGCGGATGGACGCGATCTGCTTGCGGCTCCTCGATCGTGTGCGCGAAGAGCTCGGTCTGGGTCGCGACGCCTGGGCCGCGCTCGCGTCGCATCCAGTCAGTGTCATGCGCATGCTCGCCTACCCCGAAGAGTCGGGCGGCCTTCGGATGGGCGCGCACTACGACGACACGCTGATCACCGTGCTTCACCAGAGTGTCCCCGAGAACGGCTTCGCCGCGCTCGAGGTGATGCTGCCCGGTGACGACACCTGGGTGCCCGTCGAGCCAACCGACGAGTACTTCGTCGTCAACGTCGGAGAAGCGCTGACGTTCATCAGCGGTGGACGCGTCCGCGCCACGCGCCATCGCGTCGTCGCCGCACCCGACGGCCAGGCCGAAGGCAGCGCCCGCACGAGCATCGTGCACTTCTTCCTACCGAACTGGAACGCGCGGCTCTGGCCTGCCGAAGAGCCCGGGCTCGACGCGCAAATGACGCGATTCGATCGGCCCGAGATCCGCGAGCCCGACGGAAGCATCATCTATCACAAGGCGCTCAGCCAGAGCCTCGACCGGGTCGGGCATCCGCGGGAGCCGGGCTCCTCCGACTAGCGCCGGTCGAAGGTCACTCGACGCGCTGCTTGGCGCGCTGATAAGCCGGCCGGGCATGCATGCGCTCGAGGTAGCCGGTGATCGCAGCGCGCTCGCCCACGTGGCCGCGCATCGCAGCGAAGTCGAGCACCCAGACGAGCATCGGATCGGCCGCCGTGAAGCCGTTCCGCACGGCGAAATCATGTCCCCCGAGCTCGGTCTCGACCCAGTCGAGCGCACGGCCGAGCTCGGTCGCCAGCATCTCGGGCATGGCACCGGGCTCGACCCCGGGCACCATCCCACCGCACACGATGAAATCCATCACCACGCTCGCGGCGAGTGACCCTTCGCTCCAGTGAAGCCACTCGAGGTAGCGCACGCGATCCTCGCTGCCGACTTCGGGGGCCAGCTGCGGTGCGTGCGTCTCGACGAGATGCTCGACGATCGCGCCCGACTCGGCGATCACCCGGTCGCCATCGCGCAGCAAGGGCGACTTGCCGAGGGGATGCACCGCGCGGAGGCTATCCGGGGCTCGGAACGTCGCGTCGCGATCGAAGGCCTCGACCTCGTACTCGAGACCGGCCTCCTCGAGCAGCCAGGCGATGCGCTCGGCACGAGAGGGTCGCAGGTGATAGAGCGTGATCATCGGTGTCACTCCGTTGAATCGTGCGGCGGGCACAGGGGCACCTGCCGAGCACAGGAAAGCAGGCTGCGTCGAGCCTAGAGGTCGACGAGACCGAGCACCTCGGCCGTCGACGAACGGACGCGTCGACACAACGCCTCGTCGTCGGCGATCGACTGGCCGAACGACGGGATCATCTCGGCGAGCTTCTTCGACCAGCGCCCCTCGACCTGCTCGGCGAAGCAGTTCGACAGCACTTCGAGCGCAAGGTACGCCGCCGTCGATGCGCCCGGGGATGCGCCCAGCAAGGCGATCAAGGAGTGGTCGGCCGCCCCGACGAGCTCGGTGCCGAGCTTGAGGATGCCCTTCTCCTTGTGCCCCGGTGCGCGCTCGATGATCTGGACCCGCTGGCCCGCGACCTGGAGCACCCAGTCTTCGGGGTGCGCATCGGGGTAGAAGCCGCGCAGCGTCTCGAAGCGGTGGTGCTCCGACTGCACCACTTGGCCTGCCAGGTACTCGAGCAGCTGCACGTTGTCGATCGCGACACTCATCATCGGCCCGATGTTCTCCCAGCGGACCGAGCTCAGCAGGTCGAGGCGCGAGCCGTGCTTGAGAAACTTCGTCGACGCGCCCGCGAACGGGCCGAAGAGCAGCGCATGGCGACCATCGATGACCCGATGGTCGAGGTGCGGCACCGACATCGGCGGCGCCCCAACCGAGGCCTTGCCGTAGACCTTGGCGTGATGTCGCTCAGCGAGCGCCTCGTTCTCGCAGCGCAGCCAGATGCCGCTTACGGGGAAGCCCGCATAGCCATGGCTCTCGGGGATCCCCGACTTCTGGAGGAGGGGCAAGGCGCCACCCCCGGCTGCGATGTACACGAAACGCGTCTGATGCTCGGCGTACTCACTGTGCGCTTCGTCGTGCACGCGAAGCGTCCAGCCGCCGTCGGGCGACCGCGTCAGATCGGTCACGGTGGCGTCGTAGTGCACGCGGCAGGCGTCGTCGCGGGTGACGTAATCGAGCAGTGCACGCGTCAGCGCACCGAAGTCGACGTCAGAACCAGTGGGCATGTGTGTCGCAGCGACGCGTTGTGCCGAATCGCGCCCCTCCATCACGAGCGGAACCCAGTCACTGATCTGTTTCGGATCGTCCGAGAACGCCATGCCGCGGTAGCAGAAGTGCTCGGTCAGCGCGGCGTGACGCCGACGCAGGAACTCGATCTGCTCGTCCACGCAGACGAAGGTCATATGAGGCACCGGGTGAATGAACCGCCCCGGCGAATCGATCGCCCCTTCGCGGACGAGGTACGACCAGAACTGTCTCGAGATATCGAACTCGGTGTTGATCTCGAGCGCCTTCGAGATGTCGATCGAGCCGTCTTCGCGCTCGGGCGTGTAGTTCACCTCGCACAGCGCAGCGTGCCCCGTGCCCGCATTGTTCCAGGCGTCCGAGCTCTCTTCCGCAGGCGCGTGGCGCGCCTCGAAGATCTCGATCCGCATCTCGGGCTCGAGCTCACGCAAGAACGCCGCGAGCGTCGCGCTCATGATGCCTGCGCCGATCAACGTGACGTCGGCCGTCGACTCGCTTCCCATCCGGATGCTCCCTGCTTCGCGGCACGCTCCGAGCCCGAAGCGTGCAAGGATAATTGTGGGGCGAGGCGACGCAATCGGAAGAACGCGCCGCGCGAGGCGCAATCGGACACCCCGCCCGGGCCTGTGGAGCCCGGCGCATCCGGCGCCTACTCTCTCGGCGCCGTGCGCTTCGCGCGGCACACGCGCGAGGGCCGCCCCCTGCGGCGCCGCTGCCGCACCCGACCGCGCTCACCGCGAAGGAAGCCCGTTGAACGCTGCCCGTCTGGCCCGTCTCGTCGACCGCTGGCACCGCAGCCCGCGCCGGCTCGCCCTCGTGCTCGTCGGCCTCGCTGTGACCGGGCTCGGCAGCCCGGTCGCTGCCCGAGCCACGCTCGAAGACGAGACGCCGCCGCCGGTGAGCGGTCGACGCCTCTCGATGCCCGACAGCATCGTGCCGGCCGACGTGCTCGCCCGCGTCGAGCTGCTGCGCGCGAACACCGAGCTGCTGCGCCGCTACATGGGCAAGCCGCCCGCGCCCGAACCGCTCCTCGGCGCCATGAAGGCCCACCCGGGCGAGGTGTATTCGCAAGCGCTGAACCTGCACACCCGGGCGAGTCGACTCGCCTTCGAGCAGGTGCGGGTCGTGCGAAACGACATCATGCCGATCTCGGGCACGGTGCGGCCCGCTGACGTGTTCGGCGTGGTCGACTCGGCCCTGGCCTCTGTCTTGCTGGTCAAGCGCGAGCTCGGCATCGAAGAGGTCGTCGCCGAGGTCGCCGAGCCCGAGACGACGACGCCGAGCGAGGTCTTCAACGCGGCGACGCACGCCGGCGCCGAGGTCAATCACCTGCTCGACCAGCAGACGTCGCCGAGCGACGTGTTCCAGCTCGTGACCGCGGCCGTGCACGCGGCCGCGGTGCTGCACGCGACGATTCCAGACGGGCGGAACATGCCCGAGGAGCCCCCTTTCGAACCCGACCGGATGCCGGCCGACGTCTTCATGCGCCTGCGTCGCTGCTTCGAGCTCATCACCCTGCTCGCGAACGACAAGGGCATTCAGGTGCTGATGCTCGAGCCGGTCGAAGAGGACGCCGCCCGCGTGTCGCCCAATGACGTGAGCGATCTCGCCGCGCTGATCGTCGAGAAGCTGTCGGACGTACACCGCCGCGTTCCCGGGGCGCGGCCGCCGGCGCGCGCGTACTACCCCGGCCGCCGCTTTCCCGCCCACGCGTACCAGCGCGCGGGTCTGCTCGAGGCGATCCTCGACGATCTCGTGGCCGCGACGCTCGTCGAAGACGCCGCCCAGAGCGAAGGCTCCTGACGCGTCGTGGCCGACCCCGGCTCACGCGCGGGCTCTTCGATCTGGCGCCGCGGCGCCAGCGCAAGCGGCCGGTTGACCGAGGGGCTCCTCTCCTCGAATGGCACGGTTGCGACCGTGGGCCTCCTCTCGGCGATCGTGACGCTCGTCTTCGCGATCTGGTTCGGCCTCGAACTGCGCTACCAGAGCCAGACCGCGGCGCCGCTCGCGCGCCAGGCCGCCGTGATGAACGCCGAGCTCAACCGATCGCTCGCGGCCCTGCGCGGATGGGTCGCCTACGGTCGTCCCGAGGCGCGGGCGCAGCGGCGAGCGATCTGGGCCGAAGAGATCGAGCCGACCCAGGCAGAGCTCGAACGACTGGCGAAGCGATCGCGCGACCCGGCCGTCGCCGAGCAGATCGCCCACCTGGGCGAGGTGCTGCGCGCGCTCAAGATCGTGCAGTGGTCGATCGAAGACGTCGCGCACACCCCCGGCAACGAGCCCGCTGCGGTCGCCTACGAGATGCGACTTCGGCCGCTGCGCACCAGCCTCCTCCGCAGCCTGCGCGAGTCGATCGACCAGTACAGCATGACGAACAGCGGCGAGCGATCGATCGACTTCGTTGCCAACCTCGCCCGCTTTCGCTCGTCGATCTCGCGCACCGACCTCGCCTTGTCGGCCTACCTCGACGACTACAGCGAGGTGCGCGAGCGCGCGACGCTCGGCGAGCTCGAGCTCGCCCGCTCGCTGGCGGCGAAGCTCGCGGTCGACGTCCAGCCGACGACCGACGGCGACCTCGAAGCGCTGCTGCTCTTCGCACTCGACGAGTTCGTCGCGTACGAGCTTCAGGCCCAGGAGGTCGTCGCCATGCGGCGCGCCTCCGAGCTGAGCGTCGCCCAGCTGCTCTACGTCGAAGAAGGCCAGCCGCTGGTCCAGGAGGCCCGCGCCACTGCCTCGTTGCTCGCGGCGAGCCAGGCCGAAGCGACCGCCGAGCGATCGCATGATCTGACTCGGGCCAGCGTGCTCGTCATGGCGCTCGCAACGCTCATGGGCGCACTGTCGGCGGGCTCACTGTTCGTGTCGTTTCGACTGCAGCGGCAGATCCGCAACGTGCTCGAGCGCGCCAAGACGCTCGGGCAGTACGAGATCGAGAAGCGCATCGGCAAGGGCGGCATGGGCGAGGTGTACCTGGCCCATCACGCCATGCTGCGCCGCCCCACGGCCATCAAGCTGCTGCGCGCCGAGAGCGCACAGGACCTTCGCGCCCAGCAGCGATTCCAGCGCGAGGTGCAGCTGACCTCGCAGCTGACGCACCCGAACACGATCGAGATCTTCGACTACGGCCGTACGCCCCAGGGCATCTTCTACTACGCCATGGAGTACGTGCAGGGCTTCACCATCGAGTCCCTGGTGCAATCGACCGGGCCCGTGCCGCCGGGTCGCGTGGTCCACGCACTGGCCCAGGCGTGCGGCTCGCTGCAGGAGGCCCATGATCAGGGGCTTCTGCACCGCGACATCAAGCCGTCGAACATCATGCTGACGCGCCGCGGCGGCGTGTGCGACACGGTCAAGATCCTCGACTTCGGCCTCGTCAAGGATCTCAGCGGCAACGAGGCAATCGACGACGAAGAAGACGTCATCGCAGGCACGCCGATGTATCTCGCCCCCGAGACGATCCTCTCGTCGAGCAGCAGCAGCCCGCAGTCGGATCTCTACGCCCTGGCCGCCGTCGCCTACTACATGCTCTGTGGCCACGCCGTGTTCGAGACGAACGACGTGCGCGAGATCCTGCACCAACAGCTGCGCGAGATGCCGCCCTTCCCTTCGCAGCGACTCGGCGCAGCCCTGCCCGAAGACCTCGAGTACGTCGTCATGTCGTGCCTCGCGAAAGATCCGGCGGATCGACCCGCGAGCGCCGCCAAACTGGCCGAGCTTCTGCGGGCCTGCGAGGTGGAGCCATGGGCGGACGACGACGCCGTCGCGTGGTGGAGCGGATACGCCGAGGCGCTGCTCACCGACGGCACCGTCAGCGCCGGCAGCTCGATGGCGTCGGGCGTCGAAGTGGTCGTCGCCGAGTCACGCAGCTGATCGCAGGAGCGCCGCTTGAGCCGAGCCAGCGACAACTCGCGCCGCGCTTTCGCCGCCTCGGTCGCGGTGGCGATCGCGATGGTCGCCCAGCTCGTCGCGAGCCGAGCCCTACGCGATGGCTTCTTTCTCACGTACTACGACGCGACCGCCCTGCCCTATGTGATGCTCGCGGCCTCGGCGCTGAGCGTCACCGTGGTGTTGGGCAGCGCGCGACTCCTGCGCCGCATCGCGCCGGCTCGAAGCCTGCCGGTCATCCTCGCCATGAGCGCAGCCCTCTTCGGGGCCGAGTGGCTGCTGGCGCGGGCGCTCCCGAGGGTCGCCGCCGTGACCGTCTACCTGCACATCATGAGCCTGTCGGCGGTCGCGTTCTCGTCGTTCTGGTCGGTCGTCAACGAACGCTTCGATCCGTACGAGGCCAAGCGGCTCATGCCGCGGATCACCGGCGGGGCCACCCTGGGCGGCGTGCTCGGCGGGGTCGCAGCATGGTGGGGCGCGTCGCTCATCGACATCCCCACGATGATCGCGGTGATCGGTGCGCTCAACGGACTGTGCGCGGTCGGCGTGGTCGCGATCGGGCAAGGCCACCACGAGGTGACGGCACCCGACCGCGAAGCGGGCGGGGCGATGTCGATCATTCGCGCGACGCCCTATCTGCAGCACCTGCTCGCCCTGATGCTGCTCGTCTCGCTGGCCCAGGCGGCGTACGACTACGCATTCAAGGCGTCGGCCGCCGAGCGATTCGCTTCGAGCGCCGAGCTCGTGTCGTTCTTCGCGCTCTTCTACATGGCGCTGAACCTGGTCACCTTCGTCGTGCAGAACGGTGCGGCGGGCTTCGTGCTCCGGCGACTCGGACTGAGCGCGACCACCGGCGCACTGCCGACGTCGGGCGTCGTGCTCGGCCTCGTGGGGCTGGTCTTCCCTGGCCTCACCTCGGCCGCAGCGGCCCGGGGCGGCGTCGGCGTGATGGAGAACTCGCTCTTCCGTTCGGGCTACGAGCTGCTCTACACGCCGGTGCTCCCCGAACGCAAGCGGCCGACGAAGGCGCTGATCGACGTCGGCGGCGACAAGCTGGGCACCGCACTCGGAGCCGGCGTGACGATGGCGGTGCTGGCGGCGATCCCGGCGATCGCGACCGAGGCCGTGCTGGTCGCGGGCATCGCGGCGAGCGCGGCGGGCGTGTGGGTCACGCGCCGGCTGCATCACGGCTACATCGCATCTCTCGCCGAGCGCCTGCGCGCGGGCGAGATCGATCCGACCCAGGTCGAGACGGTCGACGCGACGACCGAGCTCACCCTCGTCCAGGCGCTCGGGACGACCCGCACCGGGGCCGTCGCTCGGGCGACGTTCGCGGCCACGAGCGACGCGGGGCCGGCCCTGGGACGCACGGCCTTCATCGACCGCCTCTCTGCTCAGCCAGGCGAGTCGAGCGCGCCCGCGGAAGGACAGCCCCCGGCCCCGCCGGCCCATCAGACGCCCTTTCGACCCGATCCGCTGCCCCCCATCGATGCGGACGACCTCGATCCGCTCACCGTCGCAGCCGCTCGGCTCCGGTCGGGAGACCCGGCGCGCGCTGCAGCGGTGCTGACCGCCATGCCGCGCCTCCCCACCGAGCTGGCGCCGATCGTCGTGCCTCTGGTCGACACACCCGGCGTCGGCGATCTCGCGCTCGAGTCGCTGCGACGCATCGCACCGATCTGCGTCGGCACACTGATCGACGCGGCCCTCGATCTCAGACATCCCATCGGCGTGCGCCGTCGGCTCTGCGACCTGCTCGGCCGTGTTCCCACACAGCGCTGCGCAACGGGCCTGATCGAGATGCTCGGCGACCACGACTTCGAGCTTCGTTTTCGCGCCGCCTCGAGCCTGCTACGGATCCGTCGCGCGAACGACGACCTGATCATCGAGACACCCACGGTCTTCGCCGTCGCCGAGCACGAGGCCGCGGCAGCGCTGCGGCGCTGGCGTGCGCGGGCGGCGCTCGACGCGCGCATTCGGCGAGGCGACCCGGTCGACTCACCCGAGGGCCGCCGGGTCGTCGAAGGCGTCGTCTGCGTCTGGACCCTGTTGCTATGCGTGCTCGATCGTGACGGCCTCGTGCTCGCGATTCGCGCGCTCGGGAGCGGCTCGCCGGCCCAGCGCGGGACCGGGCTCGAATACCTCGAGCAGGTGCTACCCGACACGCTCTTTGCCTCACTCGAGCCGCTCTTCGACGATGCACAGCTGACGCTCGACGGGGTGCGCACACGCAAGTCGATCCTCGCAGGCATCGAAGCGGCCCGTGGCGACCCCCTCGAGAGCCTCGAAGCGCTGCGCACCCGGGTCGAGGCGCTGCGCGCCGAGCGCGAGCAGAGCGACGGCTAGGGGGCCCGACGTCGAGCCGATCGCAGCCGCATGACGTCGACCCGGGACCCGATCGGCGCCTAGCGCTCGGCGGTCCAGCGCACCCAGTCGGCCTCGACGTCGATGTCGTGAACGGGCGCGTCGTTCTCGATCGCGACCACGCCCGCCTGCTGGAGGAGTGCCTTGGCGCCCCGGTCACCGGCGAGTGACTGCAGCGCTTCGAGGTCGGCTTGCCGCGAGAAGAGCGCAGGCACCCCCAGCGACCCCCCGTATCGACACGCCACGGTGTGTGCCCCTTCGGCTGCAGCGCCGACGAGCTCGCCGAGCAACGTCGCGTCGACATCCGGCTGATCGCTGAGCAGCATGACGACGGGCGCGTCCCGCGTGCAGGCGGCCACGCCTGCCGCGATCGAGCTGCCGATCCCCGCATGCCATTGCGGGTTGTCGACGATCTCGACGTCGAGCCCCGCGAGCGCTTCGCGGACACGATCGGCGACCGCTCCGACGACGACGACGATCCGGCGCGCACCCGCTTCGATGGCGGCCTCGGCCGCGCGGCGCACGAGCGGGACGCCCCGCCATTCGAGCAGCTGCTTGGGACGTCCGAGGCGCCTCGACTCGCCGGCGGCGAGCAGCACCGCATCCCAGACCATGGTCAGGGGTTCGGCTCGTCGATCTCGAGACGCGGGCGCCGGGGTTCGATGCGGCCTTCGGAGCGCGCGAGGATCTCGGCCACGATCGACAGCGCGATCGCATCGGGCCCCTCGCCGCCGAGATCGAGGCCGGCCGGGCTGAAGAGTCGAGCAAGCCGCTCCTCGGTGAGCGCCAGCCCATCGGCGACGAGCCCGGCGAGCAGCTCGCGCGTACGTCGGCGCGAGCCGAGCAGCCCGATGTAGGGCGCCTCGGTCTCGAAGAGCGCCCGCAGCAGCACGCGATCCTGGTTCAGGTTGTGCGTCATGACGACGACATGGGTCGACGCGTCGACGTCGAGTCGTTTGCACGCCTCGTCGCTGCGGGCATGCAGCACGCGCGCGTCGGGGAAGCGCTCGGGGCGCAGCTCGGCGGCGCGATGATCGGCGACGCTCACGTCCCAGCCGAGTGCGCTCGCTGCGCGCACGAGCGCCGGTGCATCGGGGCCGGCGCCGAGGACGACGAGTCGAAGCGGCGACGCGATCAACTCGAACGCCCAGACGACCCCGCCGATCTCGCGTCGCATCGGCGCGCCGCTGCGAGCGGCTTCGGCGAGGGCCTCGGTGAGATCGGCGCCCGCCGGCGGCTCGGCCCGGTGCATACCGGGCATCAACCCATGGCGTTCGCCCAGACGCGCGCCGCTCACACACGTGGCCAGCGCAGTCGGCGCCCGCGCGCTGCGCGCGGCCTCGAGCCAGGGGATCGGCCCGAGCGCAGCGTGCGAGATCG
The DNA here is from genome assembly GCA_965250285.1 of Myxococcota bacterium. GTDB lineage: Bacteria > Myxococcota_A > UBA9160 > UBA9160 > UBA4427 > CAYYSY01. The sequence continues at coordinate 671,517 of OZ252299.1, read as the reverse complement.
GCTCGATCAGGATGTCGACGATGCCGCGACAGCCGAGGCCGGTGCCGAGCAACGCATCGTGATCTTCGGTGGTGTCGTAGCGCACGAGCTCGGGGGCGCCGCGCTCGGCGACACGACGCGCCCGATCGATGATGTCGGCCTCGAGACAGCCACCGCTCAGCATGCCGATCACGGTGCCGTCCGAGTGCACCCACATGCGCGCGCCGACGCCGCGGTACGTCGAGCCTTCGGCATCGACGATGCTCGCGAGCGCAGCCGGCTCGTGCGGCGCGAGCGCCCGGGCCGCGCGCAGGATCTCTCGGATCTCTCTCATGGGGTCACCCCCTTCCTGCCGCGATGCAACGCTCGCCCGCCGCATGCGACCCCGCATGGCCGCGCTCGACTAGGCGTCGCCGCGCTCGAAACGGTAGTCGAGGTCGATCGGACCGACCGGCAGACTGCGGATCCGGACCCCGGTGGCGTCGTGGATTGCGTTCGCGAGCGCCGGCGCGATGCCGGGCGTGCCGGGCTCCCCCGCGCCGCCGATGGCGTGGCCACTGTTGATGACGTGCACCTCGATGACGGGGGCTTCCGACATGCGCAGCGCCTGGTAGTCGTGGAAGTTGCCCTGCGCGACGGCCCCGTCCTCGATCGTGATCTCGCCGTGCAACGCCGCGGTCAGGCCGTAGACGATCCCCGACTCGATCTGAGCCCGCAGCCCGTCGGGCGACACGGCGAAGCCCGCGTCGACGGCCGCGACCACGCGGTCGACCTGCGGTTGGCCGCCGGCGATCGTCACTTCGACGACCTGCGCGACGATCGTGCCGAACGACTCCTGCAGCGAGATGCCACGGCCGCGGCCCTCGCCGAGCGGCGTGCCCCAGTCGGCGGCTTCGGCCGCCTTGCGAAGCACGGCGAGCTGGCGCGGATGATCCGCCAGCCGCGCCGCGCGGTACGCGTACGGGTCTTCGCCCGCCGCCACGGCGACCTCATCGAAGAACGACTCGGTGAAGAAGCCGTGCTGCGAATGATCGACGCTGCGCCACGCACCGAAGGGCACGTGGGTCGGACTGCTCACGTGGCCGATGTCGCGTGCGGCGACGCGGTACGGGATGAGCGGCGCCTCGACCGGCTCGTGCTTGTCGACGTACGTGTTCTCCCAGGCGAGCAGATCGCCGTTCTCGTCGAGGGCCGCACGAAACCGGCTCTGGATGGCGGGTCGGTAGAAGTCCTGACGGACGTCCTCTTCACGGGTCCAGATCAGCTGAACCGGGCGCCCGACCTTCTCCGAGAGCTGCGCCGCCTGAATCGCGTAGTCGGCGCGCGCCTTGCGGCCGAAGCCGCCGCCCATGAAGCAGTTGTGCAGCGTGACGTTCTCGACGTCGTACCCCAGGGCATCGGCGACGGCCTGCCGGAACGGCAGCGGGCTCTGCGAGCCGACCCAGATCTCGCACTTCCCATCGGCCACGGTCGCCGTCGCGTTCATCGGCTCCATGCAGGTGTGCGCGAGATACGGGACCCGGTAGTCGGCTTCGATCACCTGCGCGGCACCGGCCATCGCACCCTCGACATCGCCTTCTGCGACGTCGACTTCCCGCTCGACCGAAGCGTCGAGGTCGCGCGCGAACTGCTCGAAGATCGTCGCGCTCGAGACGCCTTCGTTGCCGGTCTTGCTCCACGTGATGTCGAGTGCCTCGATGCCCTGCTTGGCCGGCCAGAAGCCCTCGGCGACGACGGCCACCGACGGCGGCGACGAGAAGCTGCCGACGAGCCCGCTCGCTCCACCTGCGGGCAGCTCGATCACGTCGACGACCCCGTCGATCGATCGCGTTCGGCCATCGTCGACGCGCTCGACCGTGCCCCCGAACGTGGGCGCGCGCCGCACCGTCGCGTAGAGCATGTCGGGCAGCTGCACGTCGAGCGCGAACGTCGCCGTGCCATCGACCTTGCCCGGGATGTCGTGGCGCTCGACGTGGGTGCCGATGATCTCGAACTCGTCAGCGGTCTTCAGCTTGGGCGAAGCCGGCGGCGACATCTCGGCCGCCGCCGCCGCGAACGTCGCGTAGGGCTCGGTGCGCCCGCTCGCCTCGTGGATCAGCTGACTCTTGCGCGCGGTCACCTGGTCGACCGGCACGTCCCACGCGTCGGCCGCGGCCTGCCGCAGCATCTCCTTCACCGCGGCGCCGGCGACGCGCATGCCGTACACGCCCGTCGTGCGCACGCTCAGGCTGCCGCCCGTGATCTGCAGATCGAGGGCCTGGGCCGTCTTCATGAGCGCGCCGTCGACCGTGGGCACGACCAGATCGGGGATGTCGACGCCCGCGAGCAGCATCCCCTGGCCGAGCGAGTAGTTGGCGAACTCGGAGAGCGGCGGAGCCTCTTCGAAGCGCACGAGATCCCAGTCGGCGTCGAGCTCGTCGGCGACCATCTGACTCAGCGCCGTGCCGACGCCCTGCCCCATCTCGGCGTGCGGCACGATCGCCGTCACGACGTTGTCGGGCCCGAGCTTCACCCACGAGTGCACGAACACCTCACCGTCGCGGGCGGCCAGCGGTGTCAACTCGCGGCTGCGCGAGCCCGGGCGAATCGCCACGCCGACCACGAGACCACCGCCGACGAGTACGCCCGCGGTCAGAAACGACCGTCGCGTCCACTTATTCATGGCTGCTCTCCTCGGTCGTCCCGGGCGCGGCGCCCGAAGCGGCCGCCGTCTTGATGGCCGCCTTGATCCGTCCGTACATGCCGCAGCGGCAGATGTTGCCGTCCATGGCGTTGTCGATGTCTTCGTCGGTCGGGTTCGGGTTGCGCTCGAGCAGCGCGGCCGCCGACATCAGCTGGCCCGACTGGCAGTAGCCGCACTGGGGCACCTGGTGTTGGATCCAGGCCTGCTGCAGGACATGCAGCCGGCCGTCCTCGCTCGAGAGGCCTTCGATCGTCTGAATCTCCTGCCCCTCGACCGCCGACACCGGCGTAACGCACGATCGAATCGCGCGGCCATCGAGGCGCACGGTGCACGCGCCGCATTGGGCCATGCCGCAGCCGAACTTCGTTCCGGTGAGCGCGAGCTGCTCGCGCAGGACCCAGAGGAGCGGCGTCGACGGGTCGATGTCGACCTCGCGCTGCTCGCCGTTGATCGTCAGGATCGCCATGCGCATTGCCTCCCTCTCGGGCGGGCCGGGCGGCGTACCCGGCTGGCCACGACACGAACAGATTGACAATCCGAAGCCGGATTGTCAATCTGTCGGTGTGCCGAATCCGACCGACGAAAAGCGCGACGCGATCCTGCTGGCCGCCCAGGTCCAGTTCGCCCGCTACGGCTTCCGCCGCACGTCGATGGAGGACATCGCCGAGGAGACCGGCGTGTCACGCGCCTCGCTCTACTCGTATTTCGACAACAAGGAAGAGATCTTCCGCAGCCTCTCGGCGAAGCTGCACGAGCAATCGCTGACCGACGCCGAGCGCCACTTGAGCGGGGACAGCGAGGCGGGCGAGGCGCTTCCCGACCGCGTCGCCGCCGCCCTGCTCGAGCGCATGGTGCCCTTTCTCGAGGTCGTGGCGCAGTCGGCGCACGGCAGCGAGATCTACGACGAGAACAATCGACTCTGCGGCGATCTGGTGACGGCGTCGTCGGATCGATTCCGCCACATGCTCACGACTGCCCTCAGCGCGGCAGCCAAGGAAGGCGAGATCGACCTCAAGTCGGCCGGGCTCACCGCACCGGCGGCGGCCGAGCTCCTCCACCTGGGCGGCACCGGCCTGAAGCACGAAGCGCCCGACATTGCATCGGTCAAGAAACGCGTGCACGGCTTCGTCCGCGTCTTCTTTGCGGGGCTCGAGGCCTGAGCCACGGCCGGGCGTCCGCCGGGCGGGGCGAACAAGACGAACTCAGCGAACGGCTGATCGGCCTGCAGCTCGATCTGCGCTGTGGCGGGTGAGCGACGTGGCGTGTCGCCCGGTGTCGGTGCGGCGCCCGGCCGTGTACGCTGCGAAGCCGCCCACCGCTTCTCCCGGGAGACGCCGCGATGCCCGACACCCCGAAGATCGACCTCCAACGCGACGGCGACGTCGTCGTGCTGCGCATGCAGGGCGGCGAGAATCGCTTCAACCGAGACTCCATCCACGCGATCAACGCCGCCCTCGACGAGGTCGAGGCGATGGAGGGCAGCCCCGCCCTCGTCACCACAGGCGAGGGCAAGTTCTACTCGAACGGGCTCGACCTCGCGTGGATGAGCAGCGACGAAGGCAAGGCCGAGCCGGGGTTCATCGGCTCGGTGCTGCGGCTCTTCGCCCGCTACCTCGTGTTTCCCCTGCCGACCGCTGCGGCGATCAACGGCCACGCCTTCGCCGGCGGTCTCATGATGGCGCTGGCGCACGATCACCGCGTCATGCGCGCCGACCGCGGTTTTCTCTGCCTGCCCGAGATCGACCTCGGCCTGCCGCTGCATCCGGGCATGACCGCCGTGATCCAGAGCCGGCTGCCGAAGCAGTCGGCGCACGAGGCGATCGTCTCGGGTCGGCGCTACGGCGGTGAAGAGGCGCGAGCGGCCGGGATCGTGCAGGAGACGGCCGCCGAGGACGAGGTGATCGAGAAGGCGATCGCCCGCGTCGCCCCGTATGCGGGCAAGAGCCGCGAAACAATGACGGCGCTCAAGGCCGGTCTCTATCCCCACGTGCTCGAGGCCCTCGGTGCGGCCCATCTGATCCCCGGCATGCCGATCGATCCCGAGCTGCCCGACGCCTGAGCCCGCGCGCCGCGGGCCCGCGCTCGGTCGCGTCCGCGGCCCCGCCGGTGTACCGTGCGGGTCTGCGCCGAGGGCTGACCGTGGGGTCCCGTTCGAAGCGGGAGCCCGTGAACCCGGTCAGGTCCGGAAGGAAGCAGCCGTAGCGAGTTGTCGGTTGCGAGCGGGGGTGCCCTGCGGTCAACCCTCGGCGCAGTGTCGGTCTCCGGGTGACCGGCGATGTCGCCTTGCGACCCGTCGCAAAGCGCCCCCAGTTGCTCCTCCCTTCCGGCTGAGAGACCCCCCTCTTGAGCTATCAGGTCATCGCGCGCAAATGGCGACCCCAGCGCTTCGACGAGGTGCAGGGCCAGAGCCACGTCACCACGGCGCTGCGCAACGCGATCGAGACCGGGCGCATCCCGCACGCCCTGCTGCTGACCGGCCCACGCGGCACCGGCAAGACGACGCTGGCCCGGCTGGTCGCCCGCGGCCTCAACTGTGTGCACGGCCCGACCGCCGACCCCTGCGGAGAGTGCCCGTCGTGTCTCGAGATCGCGGCCGGCCACTCGACCGACGTGCAGGAGATCGACGCAGCGAGCCGCACGGGCGTCGATGACATTCGCGAGGTCATCGAGTCGATCCGCTACGCGCCCTCGCCCGGCAAGCACCGCATCTTCGTCATCGACGAGGTGCACATGCTCTCGAAGCCGGCGTTCAACGCGCTGCTCAAGACCCTCGAGGAGCCGCCGCCGCGCAGCCTCTTCATCTTCGCCACGACGAACCCCGAGCAGATCCCGTTCACGGTGCTCTCGCGCTGCCAGCGCTTCGACCTGAAGCGGATCCCCCGCGCCGAGGTCGCGGCCCACCTCGGCGCGATCTGCGCGAGCGAAGGCATCAAGATCAGCGAGTCGAGCCTGCTCGCCATCGCGCGAGAGGGCGACGGCTCGATGCGCGACGCGCAGACCCTGCTCGATCAGATCATCGCGTTCGGCGGCCAGGAGGTGAGCGACGAGGTGGTCGCGCAGGTGCTCGACCTGGTCGATCGCAACATCCTCATCGACCTGGTGCGGGCGTGCATCTCGAGCGATCCGGTCGCGGCACTGCAGGCGTGCGCCCGCGCCTCCGACGCGGGCACCGACCCGAAGCGCCTCGCGTCGACGATCGTACAGCTGCTCCGCGACCTCGTCGTGCTGCGCGTGGCCCCGGGCGAGCAGGATCTCGTGGAGGGCAGCCCCGAAGAGGTCGAGAGTCTGCGCGCCCTGGCCGGCGAAGCCGACCCGGCGCGCCTGCGCCGCATGTTCCGTGCGCTCGTCAAGGAGCAGGAAGATCTCGCGTGGGCCCCGCAACCCTTCGCGGTGCTCGAAATGGCGATCGTGCGGCTCGCGACGATGCCGAGCGGCGACGACGTCGAAGCCCTGCTCGCCCGCCTCGATCAGCTCGACCGCAAGCTCGCCTCTCTCGGCGGTGGGCCTGCGGGAGGCGGTGGCGGTGGGGGCGGCGGTGGGCGCGCGGCCGGTGGGCGCGTGGCCAAGCCCGGTCCGGCCCGAGCCCGCCGCGAGGCACCGGTGAGCGCCAATTCGCTGCCCCGCCCTTCGGCCCGCGAAGCAACGCCCCGGGCTGCAGAGCCAACCCCGACCGAGCCTCCTCACCCCGCGGCCACCGAGATCCCGCCGAATCGAACCGCCGCCAATGATCGGCCGCCGATCGAGACGGCCACCGAAGTCGCGCCGCCGGCCCGCTCCGAGGAGCCGCCTGCCTTCGAGGAGCCGCCTGCTTTCGAGGAGCCGCCTGCTTTCGAGGAGCCGCCGCCGCTCGGCGATTCTGCGGCCGCGCTGAACGGGGCCGCGAGCGGTGCCCCCGCCGCGGTCGTGCTCGATCGCCTCAAGGCGTTCATCCAAAAGCGTGATCGTTCGCTCCACGCGGCGCTCGAGAACGGCCGCCTGCTCGCGAACGCCCCGGGCGCCCTGAAGCTCGGGCTGCCGGCGCGCTTTCACGTCAAGCGTCTGCAGGATCGCATCGCCGAGGTCGAGGCGGCGTGCTCGGCCTTCTTCGGCGAACGCACCCGGGTCGAGATCACCGGTCTCGACCCGACCGACCCCGCGGCCGGCGATGGCCGTCGCAGCGAGGCCGACCGCGAAGCAGAGCGTCAGACCAAGCAAACGGCGCTGCACCATCCGAAGATCAACGTCGCGCTCGAAGTGCTCGAGGGCGAGATCGTCGAGATTCGATCCTTGACCGGAGGCCAGCGGTGAGCTCTCCCCCGAACATCGGCGACCTGATGAAGCAGGCGCAGGGTCTGCAGGCCAAGATGGCCGAGCTCCAGAAGCGCGTCGCGACGATGCGCTTCGAGGCAGACGCCGGCGGTGGCATGGTTCGCGTCGTCGCGAGCGGCGACCTGCGCGTGCTCGAGGTGCACATCGAGCCCACCCTCGTCGACGCCAAGGATCGCGAGATGATCGAAGACCTGACGGCCGCCGCGACGAATGCGGCGCTACGCAAGGCGCAAGAGGGGGTGCAGGCCGAGATGCAGCGCGCCCAGGGCGGCATCGATCTCGGCGGCCTGCTCAAGCAGTTCACCGGCTCGGGCGGCTAGCGCGGCGCTGACGACGAAGCCAAACGCGACCCCACAACCCAACCCAGAAGCGCGAAGAAGATCATGCACTCCTCCCCGGCCATGGAAAGGCTCGTGAAGAGCCTGAAGCGACTGCCCGGCATCGGTGAGAAGTCGGCAGCGCGGCTCGCCTACTTCTTGCTCTCGGCCCCCGACTCGGTCGTGACCGAGCTGTCCGAGTCGATCGGCCGACTCAAGACCGACACCGTCATCTGCGACACGTGCTTCAACCTCGCCGATCGCAACCCCTGCCCGATCTGCGCGGACGACCGCCGCGACCGAAGCCTGGTGTGCGTCGTCGAAGAGCCGGCCGACCTCGGCAGCGTCGAAGCCAGCGGTGGCTTTCACGGCGTGTACCACGTGCTCGGCGGCGCCCTCTCGCCGATCGACGGCATGGGGCCCGAGAACCTCCGCATCGAAGAGCTCGCCGCTCGGGTCGAGCGCGGCGACGTGCGCGAGGTGATCCTCGCAACCAATCCCAACGCCGAGGGCGATGCGACCGCCCACTACGTCGCCGACCGCCTCTCGTCGTTCGACGTCGCCGTGAGCCGCATCGCCTACGGCATGCCGCTCGGCGGCGACCTCGAGTACGCCGACCACGTCACCGTCGGCCGCTCTCTCGAGAACCGCCGCTCCCTCCGCGGCTGATCCGGGCCGATTCCACTGGCACGCGAATTCGAGCCAGTGACGGCGACGCGCCCCCGCCCAACGCAAAGAGAAATCCGCCGACGCGCAACCTCGGCGGGCGACGTCAGCGAAACGACGTCCCAAAACCAACGCTTCGGGTTTTCGGGGGTGACGCCCGCAAGTCGAAGGCGGCCTTCGAAGGGTGCACCCCACACCCAATCCAAACGGAGCCATCCCGAACTCGCAAAGCCAGGCCGCCGCAGTCTGAGGACGACACCCCCGAAAACCCGACCCGACCTCCCCACCCCCGTCGCGCGAGCTCGCTCGATCCCCCCGACCCAAGTCGACGGTTTCCGGCGCCCCCGCTCTCAAGTCGCCTTTGCGCATCGCCGATGTGCCCCTCACTGACCTGGTTGCCCCAGCGTCCGCATGGGGTACGGTTCCGAAGGGTTTTTCCTTTCAGGGCAGGCAGTTATAGGGGCGGAGTGCCGATGCTCGAATCTCAGCTCGTGATGCGCGAAGAGGATTTCCAGCGAATCCAGAGCGTCATCGAAAAGCTGACCCGTGATGCCAACAGCAAGGGCGTCTTCGTGGTGGACAAGGCCGGGCAGCTGATCGGCGAGGCCGGCGAGCTGCAGGGCGTCGACAGCACGAGCCTCGCCTCGCTGACGGCCGGCTGCATCGCTGCCACCGGCGGCCTCGCCAAGATCGTCGGCGAGGAAGAGTTCCCCACGCACTTCCACCAGGGCATGCACGACAACCTGCACATCACCCTGGTCGGTCAGCGCATGATCCTGGTCGTGGTCTTCGACGAGCGCAGCTCGCTCGGACTCGTGAGACTGCGCGTCAAGAAGGCGGGCGCCGAGCTTGCCAAGATCTTCGAGGAGATCAAGAAGAACGCCGACGCAGAGGCGGCGGCGAGCGGCAGTCCGTTCGCCGAGATCACCGACGACGATATCGACAACCTGTTCTCCGATTGAGCCCTGCCTAAATGTCGTTCATCAACTACTCCTCGCGCGAGATCAACTGCAAGATCGTCTACTACGGGCCCGGCCTGTGTGGCAAGACGACGAACCTGCAGCACATCTATACGAAGACGAACCCCGACGTGAAGGGGAAGATGATCTCGCTCGCGACCGAGACCGAGCGGACCCTCTTCTTCGACTTCCTGCCGCTCGCGCTCGGCGAGATCCGCGGCTTCAAGACCCGCTTCCATCTCTACACGGTGCCGGGCCAGGTGTTCTACGACGCCAGCCGCAAGCTGATTCTGAAGGGCGTCGACGGCGTCGTCTTCGTCGCCGACAGCCAGGTCGAACGCATGGAGGCCAACGTCGAGAGCCTCGAGAACCTGCGGGTCAATCTGCAGGAGCAGGGCTACGAGCTCGACAAGCTCCCCTACGTCATTCAGTACAACAAGCGCGACCTGCCGAACGCCGCCCCGCTCGAAGAGATGCGCAAGCTGCTCAATCCGCAGGGCATCCCCGACTTCGAGGCGTGCGCCCAGAGTGGCGAGGGCGTGTTCGAGACGCTGAAGGCCGTCGCCAAGGGCGTGCTGAGCGATCTCAAGAAGATGGGCAGCTAGCGCACGCGGCGACCGACGCGCGCGCCCGCGGCGCGCACCCCGACATTCACGAAACCTTGGGCATGACCTGCTCGGCGAGCAGGCGCATCGATCGATCGACCCACGCGAGGTCGGGCCCGCCGAAGTTCATCAAGCAGGCGATGTGACCGACGCCCATCTCGGCGTACGACTGCACGCGCTCGGTGCACTCGCTCGGCTCACCGATGATGAAGTGCTCGTCGCAGAGCGTGCGGTGCGCGCGCGCATCTTCGTCGAGCGACGTCACGTTGCTGTGGCCCCAGGCCTCGTAGAGCTGGATCAGGGCGCGCGCAAAGAAGCGCTCGGCCTCCTGCTTCTTCGCTGCGTCGTCGACCACGCAGACGATGCGGTTGAGGGTCGGCGAACGCGGGGCCGCGCCGAGCTCGGCGAGCGCAGCGTGATACGTGGCAACCAACCCGGGGATCTCGCTCGCGACCTGGGTCGTCGAGATCAGATAGTGGTCTCCGAGCCGAGCCGCCCGGCGCACGGCCACCTCGGCGTGCCCCCCCACGTAGATCGGCGGACCGCCGGGCTGCACGGGCCGAGGAAAGAGCTCGAAGCCTTCGAGGTCGAAGTCGTCGCCTCTGGCCGTCACGGGCTCGCCCGACCACAGGTCGCGGATCAGCTGCAGGCCCGAGTCGAGCCGGTGCCCGCGGTGACGACCGGTCATCCCGAACGCCCGCAGATCGTGGGCCGAGTACCCGTTCGCAACGCCGAGCCGCGCTCGCCCTTCGCTCAGCACGTCGAGCATGGCCGCCGCTTGCGCGACCCGAACGGGGTGATGGATCGGCAGCAGCAGCATGTTCGTACCGAGTCCGATGCGCCGGGTCAGCGGAGCCAGCGCCGCCAGCGTCATCAACGGGTCGGGATACATCATGCCCTGCGAGTGGTGTTCGTGTGCCCAGAGCGCGGCGTAGCCCAGCTCTTCGGCGAGCCGAGCCTGGGCCTGCATCTCGTCGAAGCGGGGGCGCGACTGCACCGGGGCGAATCCGAACTCCATGAATCTCTCCCACGCCTGCTTTGCGCGCCGACCGACATGTCGAACGCGACGCATCGGACGTATGATAGGTCGACGCAGGCTCGATCTCTGCGAAGGAGTCTGGAATGCCGCTGGCCGAAGTCTACGGTCGCCCTCTCTACTACGAGCTGCACCAGCCGTCGGGCGAAGCCGCGGGGCCTCCGCTGATGCTCGTCACGGGGATGGCCGGTGCGTGCTCGGGATGGCACGCCCTGCAGCTGCCCGAATTCGTCCAGACGCGCGCCGTGCTGATCTTCGATCATCGCGGCATCGGTGAGAGCGCGGACCCCGGCGGCACGTTCACGATCGCCGACCTCGCCGCCGACGCGGGCGCGCTCGTGCGGGCGCTCGGCCTCGGCCCCGTCGACGTGCTCGGCACCTTCATGGGCGGCATGGTCGCGCAGGAGCTCGCGATCACCGATCCCGACCTGGTGCGCAAGCTCGTGCTGGTCGGCACGTATGCCAAACCCGACGCCAAGCGGGTGATCCTGCTGAAGCATTGGGCGCACATGATGCAGGACGGCGTGCCGTTCTCTTCGATGGTCTACCAGCGCATGCTCTGGACCATGCAGGACGAGACCCTCGAAGAGGCCGACCTCGTCAAGTCGATGACGCGGCCGGTCGACCCGGTCGACATCCCGTTCAGCGAGGACCTGATCATCCGCCAGTTCGACGCCAGCATCGCGCACGACGCCGCCGATCGGCTCGGCAGCCTGCCCCACCCGACCATGATCATCTGCGGTCGCCACGATCAGCTGACGCCACCGAAGTTTCACCGTGAGCTGGCCGACCTGATCCCCGACAGCCAGCTGGTGACGCTCAGCTACGGCGCCCACATCGTGATGGCCGAGAGCGCCGAGCGCTTCAATCACGTGGTGCTGCAATTCCTCGACGACGAGCGATGACGACGCGGGGCGGGCCAGCAGCGCCCGAGCCGGCGGACCAACCCGCTAGACCAGCGTGCGAAACGACAGCGCGGGCAACGCGTCGTCATAGAGCGGCGTCGCCGCCACCGACGCGCGCAGGCTCTTCGCATCGAACGTCGCGTCGCTCGCGACGAGCACACGGTTGTCGAACTCGTCGATGCCGATCGACACCACGTGTTCGAAGCGCGCCGACAGGGCCCGGCCGACGGCCGGCGCCTCGTCGAGCGTGTTCGTCACGAGGACGCCCCCGGGCTTGAGTCTCCTGGCCGCGAGGTCGTGGCCGGGCGACGGGATCCAATCGGGCTTGTGCACGCCGTCCCCCCGCCCGATGAAGACGTCTTCGAAGATCGCGTCGAAACGTCTGCGCTCGCGCTCGAGCACCGCCAGCGCGTCGTCGATGATCACCTCGAGGCCGAGCTCGTCGAGATCGAACTCGGCCCGGGCCACGTCGACGACCTCGCGGTCGAGCTCCACCGCGACGATCTGCGCCGCGGGCGCGAGCCGGCGCAGCTGCCTCGCGACGCTGCCGCCACCGAGCCCGAGCACGAGCAGGCGATGCCGCGCCGTCGGCGGCCGCAGCAACAGCGGCGCGCCGATCGCATCCCACACCGAGCCCGTCGATGCGTCGCCCGGGCGGTAGAGGCTCGCGAAGGTTTCGTCGACGATCAGCTCGCGGCCGTAGCGACTCTCCTGAACACGCACGCGCGACGCCCGTTCCGAGCGCCCAGCTCGCTTTCGGCGCTGGCGGGGCGTGTCGACCCGGCGCCCCTCGTTCTTCTCTTTCGAGCGCGGCGCCTTGGCCAAGCTTCGACTCTCCTGCATCCGGCGCGAGCCCGCGCCGCTAGACTGCCGACATGAGCACGCCGCTTCGCGCAGCGCGGACCCCCCGCCGATGACTGCCCCGCTCTTCGCCGCGCCGACCGACCACGTCGTTCGGGTTGCCCTGCCCGTTCCGCTGCCGACCGCCTTCGACTACGCCGTCCCCGCCTCGCTCTCGGGGGCCGCGCTCCCCGGCGTGCGCGTCCTCGTGCCTTTCGCCGGGCGCGAGCTCGCGGGGCTCGTCGTCGGATCGTCGGCGGCCGATGGCGTCGACGCCGTCGTCGCCGGCGAGGAGCATACCCCTCGCCCGGGCGAATCGAAGCCGCTCCAGCCCGTGAAGCGCGTCCTCGACGAAGAGCCCGTGCTGTCTCGCAGCCTGATGCAGATCATCGTCGATGCGGCGGACGAGGCGTTCTGTCCCGTCGGCATCGCGCTCTTCTCGGCTTTGCCCGCCGGCAGCGCCCCGAAGCCCGTCGAGCAGATCGAAGCGACGCCGCTCGGGCGCCAGGCCGACGAGTCGGGCGCCGTAGCGGGCGCGGCTGGCACGCTGCTCCGCCGCATCATCGATGCCGGTGCGCTCTCGTCGCGCGCGCTCGCTCGAAGCGGCGCCCCCGGAGCGCTCGACACCCTGATTCGGGATGGGCTCGTTCGACGCGCGCGCCGTCTCGCGAAGCCAACGGCGCGTGAGGCCACGCTGCGCTTCTTCGAAGTGGCGCCGGCCACCGACGTCGAGACGCTCAGCGCGACCGTCCTCGCCCGCGCGCCCAAGCAGGCCGCGCTGCTTCGCAAGCTCGCCGAGCGGGGTGCGTTGTCGACCCGCGACCTCGACGCAAAGGAGCAGGCCGCGGCGCGCGCGCTCGAAAAGCGCGGTTTCGCCACGTGCGAGGTGCGCAAGGTCCCCCGGAACGTGCTCGGCGCGGCCATCGAGCGCGACGCAGCCCCCGCCCTCACCCCCGAGCAGACCGCCGCCCTGGATCCCGTGTGCCGCGACGTGCGTGAGCATCGGTTCACGCAGTACCTGCTCCATGGCGTGACGGGCAGCGGCAAGACCGAGGTCTATCTGCACGCCGTCGAAGAGGCGCTCGCCGCCGGACGCCAGGCGCTCGTGCTCGTGCCCGAGATCTCGCTCACGCACCAGATCGTCGCGCGGCTGCGCGCGCGCTTCGGCGATGGACTCGCCGTGCTCCACAGCGGCCTGCGCCCGGGCGAGCGGCTCGAGCAGTGGGAGCGTCTGCGGGCGGGCGACACGCCCATCGCCGTGGGCGCCCGCAGCGCGCTCTTCGCCCCGCTCGAGAAGCTTGGCGTCATCGTGATCGACGAAGAGCACGACGGCGCGTACAAGAACGAAGAGGGCTTTCGCTACCACGCGCGCTCGCTCGCCGAGCGCCGGGCGCGGGCCGCGGGCTGTCCCTTGATCCTCGGCTCGGCGACGCCCGCCCTCGAGACCCGCCACCGTGCCGAGGCGGGCGAGATCGAGCGGCTGACGCTCGAGCGCCGCATCGGCGGACGCCCCCTGCCCGGCGTCGAGATCGTCGACCTCAATGAAGAGCGCAAGCGCGGGCGCCGGGGCGCGAAGCTGATCGTGACCCGCCCACTCGAGCGCGCCCTCCGCGAGACCGTGGCCGAAGGCGGCCAGGCGATCCTCTTCCTGAATCGCCGGGGCTTCTCGACGCAGATCTTCTGCTTCGACTGCGGGTTTGCCGAGCGCTGTCCGCACTGCGACGTGGCGCTCGTCTATCACGCCCCGGAGCAGCTGCTCCGCTGCCACTACTGCGAGTTTCAGAAGCCGACGCCCGATCGCTGCGGGGGCTGCGGCCAGCCCGACATCGCCCTGCTCGGCGTCGGCACCCAGCGGCTCGAAGAGGAGATCCGCGCGCTGCTGCCCGATGCGCGGGTCGCGCGGCTCGATCGCGACGTCGCCCAGAAGCGGGGCGCCCTCGAGCGCACGCTCGGCGAGCTGCGCGACGGACACCTCGACGTGCTGATCGGCACCCAGATGGTGGCCAAGGGGCACGACTTCCCCGGCGTGCGGCTCGTCGGCGTCATCGCCGCCGATCTCGGTCTGCACATGCCCGACTTTCGCGCGGCCGAGCGCACGTTCCAGCTGCTGACCCAGGTCGCCGGTCGCGCGGGTCGGGCGGGAGCGCCCGGACGCGTGCTGCTGCAGACGTTCATTCCGGATCACTATGCGATCGCGCCCGTCGTGACCCACGACTACGAGCGCTTCTACCGCGAGGAGGTCGGCTACCGCGCCGGTCTCGGCTATCCGCCCTTCGGCGCCCTGGCCCAGGTGCTGCTCACCGGCGAGGACGACGCCGCCACTCGGCGTGCGGGCGAGGCCCTCGTCGCCGATGTCGGTGAGATCGCAGGGGTCGACGTAATCGGGCCGGCGGTTGCGCCGCTCGCCCGGCTGCGCGGACGCTTTCGGTACTACGTCGTGGCCAAGGGCGCGAGCGACGACGCCGTGCGCGCGGCCTGCGCCCGGCTCGCGGCCGGCATCGCGCGCCTGCCGCGCGAGATCACGGGCTCGCTGGACGCTGCCCCGGTGCAGATGCTATAACGCCGAAACCGGCGGTGATTCGGGGGGTTAGCGCTTCTCCCGAGCGCCTCGAGCGGGCGGGCGCGGGGGTGTTCATGCCCCGGCTCCGCGCGCATCGAACCACCCCCGCACCAATCGGATCCGCACCGAACGAGCCGCGCGGGCGGCGCGCTTCGCGGTGCGGGTCGCTGGCACGAGGCGATCGATGGCCCTTCTCGAAGTTCTGCAGTTCCCCGATCCGCGTCTGAAGCGCGTGTCGAAGCCGATCGAAGAGATCACCGACGAGATTCGCGAGCTCGCGCGCGACATGTGCGAAGTGATGTACGACGAGCCGGGCATCGGGCTGGCTGCGCCCCAGGTGGGCGAGGCGATCCGCATGTTCGTGATCGACACCGACTGGACCGAAGAAGACGGCTCGAAGAACCCCACGGTGCTGATCAACCCCGAGTTCGTGCGCACCGAGGGCAAGATCACCTGGGAGGAGGGATGCCTCTCGGTGCCCGACCTCACCGCCGACGTCGAGCGCGCCGCCGAGGTGACGATCAAGGCTCTCGACCTGGATGGCAAGGAATTCACCGAGGAGTGCACCGGCCTGCGGGCGGTGTGCATGCAGCACGAGTACGACCACCTCGACGGCAAGCTGTTCATCGACCGCATCAGCTTTCTGAAGCGCAGCCGCTACGTCAAGAAGCGCAAGAAGCAGCTGCGCGAAGAGGAAGAGTCCTGAGCCCTTCCTCCTCTCAGGCCCCCCAAGCGCGAGGGGCGGCGCGCGCCCCCGGCCTTCGCGTCGTCTTTCTCGGCACGCCCGACATCGCCCTGAACAGCCTCGACACGATCGTCGCGAGTCGACACGAGGTGGTTTGCGTCGTGAGCCAGCCCGACCGTCCGCGCGGCCGCGGCCGCAAGACGTCGCCCTCGCCTGTCTCGGCGCGATCGCTCGAGCTCGGCGTGCCGCTCCTGAGACCCGAGAAGGTCGGTGCGCCCGACTGCGTCGAGGCGCTGCGCGCGACCACGCCCGACGTCGGCGTCGTCGTCGCGTTCGGACAGTTCATTCCGAAGTCGGTGCGCGAGCTGCCTTCGAAGGGGTTCATGATCAACGCCCACGCCAGCCTGCTGCCCCGCCACCGCGGCGCATCGCCCATCGCGCAGTCGATCCTCGACGGCGACGCCGAGACCGGCATCTCGGTCATGCGAGTCGATCGCAAGATGGACGCCGGCCCGGTCGCGCTCGTGGCCGCGACGCCCATCGACCCGATGGAGAACACCGCCGAGCTGACCGCGCGCCTCGGCGACATGGCGGGGCCGGCGCTGGTCGAGGCGCTGGATCAAATCGCCGACGGCACGGTGCGCTGGCAGGCACAGGATGCAAAACAGATGACGCTCGCACCCAAGCTCGAGAAGGCGGACGGCTGGATCGACTGGCGGCGACCGGCGCACACGCTGGTGCGTCACGTGCACGGCATGGCCCCGCGACCGGGTGCGTTCGCCACGCTCGAAGACGGCGAACAGCGCATCGCGCTGCGCGTGCTGCGTGCCCGCGTCGCCACCGAAGACGAAACGCCCCCGCTCACCGCGAAGCCCGGCAGCGTGGTGCTCGGCGCGGGCGGCGGGGCGCCGGCGCTGCTCGTCGGTACGGGCGATGGATGGCTCGTCCCGCTCGAGGTGCAGCGCGAAGGCAAGAAGGCCATGCCCACCGACGCCTTCCTGCGCGGCCATGCGCTGTCGGGCCCGGCGCGCTTCGACCCGACCCCGCCCGATCGGGGAGCCTCCACGTGAATACGCCGTCGATGAACCCGCTGCGCGGAGACGCGCGATGAGCGGCCGCAAGCCCGGCGGTCGACACCAGCGCACCGGCCCGGCCCCGGGCGCGGGCCGCAAGGCCGGTTCGCCCACGCAGTCGCGGCTATTGGCCGTCCGCGTCCTCGAACGCGTCGAGCGCCTGCGCGCGTTCGCCGACCTCGCGCTCAACCAGGCGCTCGCGCAGAGCAACCTGCCGGCGGCCGACCGCGCGATGGCGACCGAGATCGTGTACGGCACGCTGCGCTGGCGCGCGCGCATCGACTGGGTGTTGCAGCAGGCCGTCGACCGCCCCCTGGCCGATCTCGAACCGCTCGTCGTGACCGCGCTGCGCGCTGGCGCCTATCAGCTCCTGTTCATGGATCGTGTGCCCGTCAACGCCGCCGTCGACGAGGCGGTGCGCTGCGTGCGCGCGCTGCACGCCGAGCGCGCCACGGGTCTCGTGAACGCCGTGCTCCGCCGCATCGCGCGCGACCACGAGAAGTGGAAGCCGCCGTCCCTCGAAGACGACCCCATCGCGCATCTGCGCGATGCGCTCTCGCTGCCGCAGTGGCTCGCAGAGCGACTCGTGAGCGACTGGGGCGCCGACGAAGCCGCCGCCTTCGCCGAGGCGTGCAATCACCCGCCGCCCCTCACGGTGCGCGTGAATGCCGCGCGCACGACACGCGACGCCATGCTGCCACGGCTCGTCGAGCGCCATCCCGACGCAGCGCCCTGCGTGCGCGCGCCCTTCGGCGTCGTGCTCGCGCGCAAGGGCGACCCACGGCGCGACCCCGCCTTCGTCGCAGGGGACTTCACCGTGCAGGACGAGGCCTCGCAGCTCGTGATCGAGATGGTGGGCGCCGAGCCCGACGATCACGTGCTCGACGTCTGCGCCGCGCCCGGCACGAAGGCGACGGGCATCGCCGAGCGACTCGGGCCGGCAGGCCGCGTGCTCGCGCTCGATCGCCATCCCGAGCGCCTCAAGCTCGTCGGGCGCGACTGCCGGCGACTCGGTCTCTCGAGCCTGCACACGATCGCGCGCGACGCGACGCGGCCGCTCGGCGATCTGCCCTCGACCCGGGATACGGAGCGCGACGCCAGCGAGCAACCCTTCGACCGCGTGCTCGTCGACGCGCCGTGTTCGGGCATCGGAAGCCTGCGTCGCAACCCCGACGCGCGCTGGCGCATCGAGCCCGACGACCCCGGCCGGCTCGCGACGATCCAAGGGCGCATCCTCGATCAGGCCATCGGCGTATTGAGGCCCGGCGGCGCGCTCGTCTACAGTACGTGCACCGTGCTCGAAGAGGAGAACGAGGCGGTGGTCGAGGCGTTCCTCGAGCGACACCCCGACTGCCGGCTCGCAGTGCCCAGTGAGCTGCCCGACACCGTGCGGCCCTGGGTCGACGAACGCGGCCAGCTGCACACCCTGCCGCATCGGCACGACGCCGACGGGTTCTTCGCGGCGCGCATCGTCAAGCAGGCGCCCTAGACCAGGCACCCTAGAATCGAAGGCCGGGGGAACGAACCCATGAGCGCACACACGACCGTCGAGATCGCGCCCTCGATCCTCGCTTCGAAGATCGCCGAGCTCGGCGACCAGGTGCGTCGCGTGACCGACGCCGGCGCCGACCTGATTCACGTCGATGTGATGGACGGGCGCTTCGTCCCCAACCTGACGATCGGGCCCTTCGTCGTCGAGGCGATCAAGCCAGCGACGCACCTGCCCCTCGACGTGCACCTGATGATCGTCGAGCCTGAGAAGTACGTGCCCGACTTCGTATCGGCGGGTGCCGACATCGTCGGTGTGCACGTCGAGGCCTGCCCGCACCTGCACCGCAACGTCGCGCAGATCAAGGAGCTCGGCGCGAAAGCGTGCGTCGTGCTGAACCCGGCGTCCCCCGAGGAGGGGATTCGCGACGTCCTGGGCGACGTCGATCAGGTGCTGTTGATGACCGTGAACCCGGGGTTCGGCGGGCAGTCGTACATCACCGCCGTCGAGCGCAAGATCGAGGTCGTGCGCCGTTGGATCGACGAGAGCGGCCGCGAGGTGAGCCTGCAGGTCGACGGGGGCATCAAGCCGGGCACGATCGCACCGGCCGCGCGGGCCGGCGCACGCAACTTCGTCGCGGGCACGGCCATCTTCGGGCAGCCCGACTTCAAGCAGGCGATCGACGCTCTGCGCGCCGAGGCCGAGGCCGCAATCGGCTGAGCCGTCGGGAGGCCGGTGTGGAGGCGCCCAATGACCCAGCGGCGCCGGCCCGAGTTCACGCCGCCCGCAGCCGCACCGGGAGCTGACCGAGCGACATCAGGATCGGGCTCCCGATGCCGAGCACGCTGTACGTCGGCTCACCGATCAGCTCGATCTCGCTCGTGCGTTTCAGCAGCTCTTCGAACAAGATCGTGATCTCGCGGCGCGCGAGGTGGGCCCCCAGGCAGAAGTGCGGGCCACCGCCGCCGAACGCGACGTGCTCGTTCTTTTCGCGGTGAATGTCGAACCGGAAGGGGTCGTCGAAGACGGCGTCGTCGCGATTGGCCGAGGCGTACCAGAGCGTGAGCCGCTCGCCTTCGTGAACGGGCACGCCCGCGATCTCGGTGTCGCGCGCAACGACACGCTGGAAGTAGGCCACCGGCGACGACCAGCGAATGATCTCTTCGGTCGCCCCCTTGAGCAGGCCCGGATCCTTGCGCAGCGCGTCGAGCTGGGCCGATTCGGCGAGCAGCTGATGCAGCCCACCCGAGATCGCGTTGCGCGTCGTCTCACTGCCCGCGACGGTCAGGAGCATGAAGAACGCATCGAGCTCCATCTCGCTGAGCGGCCCCTGGTCGTCTTCGACGGTGGCGAGCACCGAGAGCACGTCGTCGGTCGCATCGGCCCGCTTGCGCGCGGCGATCTCCTGCCCGTACGCATAGATCTGTCCGGCCAGTCCGAGACGCTCGCTCTCGTCGATGGGATGATCGGGATCCGCCGCGAGCAGCATGTCGTTCGTCGTCGTGAAGAGCCACTCGCGATCTTCGCGCGGGATCCCGAGCACGTCGGCGATCATGTGCATCGGCAGCTGGTAGGCGACCTCCTGCACGAACTCGACGCTCTGCTTCTCGAGCGCCGCCTCGACGATTTCGATCGCCCACTGGCGCGCCTGGTCTTCGAGTCGCCGGGTCATGCGCGGCGTGAAGCCCGAGCTGATCAGCCGGCGCTGTCGAATATGCGACGGCCCGTCCATGTCGGTCAGCATCAGGCCGGTGCCGTCGTAGCCGAGGCCGGGACCACGGCACGAGAGGAACGTCTCGGCATCGCGGTTCGTCGCCTGGATGTCCGCATACCGCGACAGCACGGTGAACGACTCCCCCACCGTCTCCGAGAGCCCCGGCACGTCGGGATGGCGCCAGACCGGCGCCTCGGCGCGCAGCTGCGTGAAGACCTCGTGCGGAAAGCCCTGCCGATAGAGATCGTGCCGGGTCAAGTCGATGTCATCGAGCGTCATGGAGCGACCACCGTGCGAGAGGGAAGCGAGCGGACCGCTCAAACATAGCGTCGCAAACGACGCCCCGAGCCGGGTCGGGTGCTCAGACGCGCAGCTTCACGAGCAGCGCCGGCAACAAGACGAGATCGGCGACGAGGCACGACGCCATCGTCCAGGCCGCCAGCCCGCCGAACTCGGTGAGCGTCGAGAAGCGGCTCGCCATGACGATCCCGAACCCGAGCACGAGCATCAGCGACGTGATCGCGATCGGCCGGCCGACGTGCCGTGTCGTCGTTCGCGCCGCCGGCCCGGGCGCGCGGCCGCTGCGCCGTTCCCGGCCGTATCGCACCATGAAATGCACGCTGTCGTCGATGGCGATCCCGAGCGCCATGCTGCCGACGAGGCTGGTCGGCAGCGACAGATGCGCGGCCCCGGCCCCATGAGGCCGTAGAAGGCGATCAGGGGGACGACGTTCGGCACCATCGTCGCGAGTCCGAGTCGCACCGACCCGAGCGACACCGACACCAGCACTGCGATCGCGAGCGTGGCGAGCACGACGCCGAGCGGTTGACTGCGCGCGAGCCCATCGGCACCGCGGGCGAGAATCAACGCGCGCCCCGTGAGCTCGGCCCGCGCGCCGGCTTCGAGCGGATGCGCCGCGATCACAGCGTCGATGCGATCCGAAAGCCCGAGCAGCGCGCTCGAACCGACCAGCCCGGTGCGCACGACGACGTTCGCGCGGGAATGGTCGAGTGTCAGCAGCCGAGACGTCTCGTCGCGCGGCATCATGAAGTAGAGCTCGCTCACGCCGGCGCGGCTCTCGGGGATGCGTTCGGCCGCCGGGTCGCCGGCGGCGAACGCCCGGTTGAGCGGCCGCATCGAGTCGAGCACCGAGATCGTGCGGCCCACGCCGGTCACGCGATCGAGCGCCGCCTGCAGGGTCGCGACCGACTCGAGCAGCGCGGGCTGGCGCAGCGCACCGGGCTCGGCGCCCTCGACGGCGACGTAGAGCGGGACCGCGCCGGCCAGCCCCTCGTTCACGGCCTCGAAGTCGAGCCGTACGGGGTGTTCGGCCGAGAAGTTCGAGAGCTGATCGGTGTCGATCTCGATGCCCGGGATCAGCGCGACCGACGCGACGATCACGACCCCCGACACGGCGAGGATCGCCACGGCGTGGCGCTGAACCCGGTCGGCCAGCCAGCCGAGCCCGGCATCGAGTCGGCCGGGCTCACTTCGCCCGAACCCCGCTGCGCCCGAATCGGTCGCGCACAGCGCGGGCACCGCCGTCAGCGCGAGCAGCGTCGCCGAGAGGATCCCGATGCAGGCGAAGCCGCCGAAGCGCTGCACCGCCGGGACGTCCGAGATCATCAGCGCACCGAAGCCGACGACGGTCGTCACGCAGGCGATGAGCGACGGCAGCCGGATCTCTTCGAGCGCCCGGAGCGCGGCCGTCGGGGCGTCCCGGGGCTGCGATCGGGCTTCGTCGAATCGCGCCACCACGTGAACGCCGTACACGCTGGCCACCGCGAGCAGCATCGGCGCGAGCAGCGCCGTGATGAGGTCGAGGGCCTCACCGGCAGCGACGAGGGCGGCGTGGGTCCACAGTACAGCCCCGGCGGCAACGCCGATCGGGAGCAGGGCGGCGCGCAGTCGGCCGAACGCAGCGAAGAGCACGCCCCACATCGCGATCGCCACGAGCGGACCGAGTCGCAGCAGATCCGAGACGATCCCCTCGTAGACCGCGACCTTCACGTGCGGTCGCCCGGCGATGTGGAAGCCGCGCGTCCCGCCGAGCTCTTCTTCGAGCACCTCGACGACCGCGGCGTCGTAGCGACCGGCGATGAACGCACCGTCGTCCATGTCCTGGAACCGCACGTTGAGCGCCGCGGTGCGCGCGTCGTCCGAGACCAGGATGCGCTGATACACCGGGTCGGCGAGGGCCTCGCGTTCGAGACGCGCCAGCTCGATCGGGTCGGTTGGCACCGCCTCGATGAAGGGCACGATGTCGACCTGCTCGAGCTCGGGATCGAAGGCGAAGTGCGTCGCGTCCATCAGATGCGACACCGAGCGCACGGCCTCCATCCGAGCCAGTCGGTCACCCGCGCGTTCGAGCGCGTCGAGGCAGGGTGCCGCGAAGACCGCATCGCAGACCACGGCCACGACGTAGACCTCGTCGTCACCGAAGTCGGCGACGGCGCGCGCGTGCGAAGCCCGAGCGGGATCGCCGGCGGGCAGCAGCGGATCGCTGCTCGGGTCGATCGAGAGTCGGAGCCCGGGCGCTGCGAGGTCGAGCATCACCAGCGTCGCGGCGACACTCACCGCGGCGACGACCGCGAGCACTGCCCGACGACGCTGCACGATGGCGGCTGGCGCCAGTGCCGGCGCGAGCAGGCCGAGCGCGAGTACGGCGGCGACCCACCCAGGATTCATCGGGCTCTTCGTTCCCCTCGACGGGCGGCGCAGCCCGAATGCGTGAACTGCCGCCAATTCTACGCTCTGGCCGCGGCAGGTGGCGCCTCGCACCTCGCGGGCCGCGCGTCGAGCGCTCAGAGACGAGTCTCACGCCCCGGGCGCGTCGGATCGGCCCGCGCCGGTCGCGAACCCGCCCGTACAGCTTGAGAACGAGGGCTTTCGGCGTCATACTCCGCCGCCAGTCGGGGCGTGGCGCAGTTTGGTAGCGCGCTTCGTTCGGGACGAAGAGGTCGCTGGTTCAAATCCAGTCGCCCCGACCATTGCCTCTCCCCACTCTTCTCTCTACTCCCATCGACTCGCCAGCCGCACGCTTCGCGCTCGAATCCGAGACCCGATTCGGCGCGCGCGCGGCCTATGCACTGACCCCGAGTCGCCGCGGTCGTCGCCGCGCCCTTCGGCTCGCCCGCGGGCGTGCGGCCGACAGCGAAACTTTTTTCGTAGCGCTTCGAGCCATCACGGACGCTTCGCGCATCCCGCGTTTGGTGCCTCGGCCCGCTTCCACGCGTCGCGGTTCGAGCCATCGTTCGAACAGGCAACTCTGCCGCCCGCGTCGCTGATTCCGCATCACATTCACGCGCTGCATGAGCGAGGCGTGCAGTCGCAGCCGCCGCACGAAGGTTCGGTGCAAAGCGCAACTCGCGTGCAAGTTCGCGCAGATCGAGTTGACACCAATCGGTGTCAACCGGTCGAACGCTCCGTTGACAGTGAATCAGCCGAATGCCAGCATCGTTCGTGCGCGGCATCACCGGGCCTTCGAATCAAGATGGCTCGAGCGACGCATGCGTCCCCTCAGCGCGGACGAGCCGGCCTCCCTCTGGTCCATCGCCCGTGCTCCGACGGCTCGGGTGCTTCGGGCCCCGAGCGGAGAGCACATGTCCTTCGAGGAAATGGCGTGGCAGTTGGCCGAGGTCTTTCACGAGCTCGACTCCGAACAGATCAACGAGATGCTCGCTCACAACGTGCCGGTCGACGCGCTCGGCTTCATCAGTGAGTACGCGAATCACTTCGGCAAGACGGCCGAGATCGAAGACGCCACGCGTGAACGGCTGCCGAACCTGATGCTGATGGGCTATCTCCTGCGCGTCGTCGAGGAGCGCCTCGACCCCCAGCGCCGCGAGATCTGAGCGCACACCCGCCGGCTTCGCCGCGTGCTCGCAGGCGGGGGCGACCGCATCCTCTCGGCACGTCATGAGAGGATGCAGCGATGTCGACGCCCGATTCGATCCGAGAGATCCGCACCGACGCCGCGCCGGCGCCGGTCGGCCCGTACTCGCAGGCCGTGGCTCATGGCGACGTCCTCTACGCCTCGGGCCAGATCCCGCTGGTGCCCGACACCGGTGCAATGGTCGAAGGCGACGTCGAGGCGCAGACACGTCAGGTGCTCTCGAATCTCGGCGCCGTGCTGCGCGCCGGCGGCAGCGGCTTCGAGCACACGCTCAAGGTCACGATCTACCTCGCCGACATCGCCGACTTTCCGAAGGTCAACGCCCTCTACGCCGAGGCGTTCTCGGGCGATCCCGCGCCGGCCCGAGCGACCGTGCAGGTCGCGGCGCTACCGCTGGGTGCGCTCGTCGAGATGGACGCCGTCGCGCGCATCGTCGACGAGGCCTGACCCCGGCGCATCCACACCCCCGTAGCGACGCGACAGGATCGGCAGGTTGATGCCGTTCACGACGGCGTGTGCGACGACGGGCACCCACAGGCTGCCGCTCGCCTCGAACGCCCAGCCGAACACGAACCCGATCACGATCGCGTACAGGCTCCACAGCACGATCGGCCAGCGCGGAACCAGATGGGCGAGGCCGAAGCCGATCGACGCGAGCACGAGGCCGATCTCGGGCTGAAGCGCGCCGCGAAAGAGCATCTCTTCACCGAGGCCGCTCACGACGGCCAGCAGCGTCGTGGCGCCGAGACCGATGCGCCCGATCGCCTGGCCGAGGTAACGCGAGACGGCTTCGCCCGAAGGCAGCCAGCGGGTCCAGACCGCCGACGCCGCGACGACCGCCAGCCCCAGCGCGGCGCCGGCGCCGATGGCCTCGTCGAGCGGCCAGATCGCCGCCGGCTCGACGCCCGGTGCCGAGAAGATCGGCTCCCCCCGTACCAGGGCGCGCCAGAGCCATGCCACACCGGCCATGATGAGATAGAAGGGCACGGCGAGCCGAACCAGGCGGCTCCCCCGCTCGGCCGGCCCCGGTGCCTCCGCGCGGCGCTGTGGCGCCGAGATCGTCGGCGGCGTCCCCCTGGCCGATTCCGTGGGCTGCTCGCCGAGGCCGCTCGGCTGCGGCGAAAATCGGTCCTCGGTCAATTCCGCTCCTTTTGCGCTGCCCACCCGGTCAGGGAGGCGGTCCGTTCGCCCCCGAGCGAACGGCCGGGCCCGGCGGCGTTGACCCGTCCCCGCCGGGGGCCTAACTTTCCTGATTCCCGTACGCCCCCACCGAACGGACGACATCCGACGGGGTCGATGCGAGTCGCTGCGGCGCCTCGCAGTGCCGGCTCGAGACACGACGCCGGCCGATCCCGACGAGGGGCGCTCTCCCGACGGCCACACGCTCCCACCGTCGCCCGAGCACGGCGCTCGGCTCGTTCGGAGATGGGCCGCAGAATAGACCACCGGCGCCCCGAGGCGGCGCCCAGCGCAAGGACCCGACTGCAAGATGGCCGATCGCATCCCGATCACACCCGACGGCTTCGAGGCGCTCAAGGCCGAGCTCCAGCAGCTGAAGTCGGTCGACCGACTCGAGAACATCAAGGAGATCGAGGCTGCGCTCGCCCACGGCGACCTCTCAGAGAACGCCGAGTATCACGCGGCCAAAGAGAAGCAGGGCCTCATCGCGGGCAAGATCGCGCAGCTCGAGAACAGCGTGGCGCTGGCCCAGGTCATCGACAACAGCGATCAGCCCGGCGACAAGGTGCGATTCGGCGCCACGGTGAAGCTCGAAGACGTCGAGTCGGGCGACGAGGTCGCGTATCAGATCGTCGGCGAGTACGAGGCCGACGCGAAGGCCGGCAAGATCTCGGTCACGTCACCCGTCGCCCGAGCGGTGATGCACAAGGAGCCCGGTGACGAGGTGGTCGTGCGCGTGCCGAAGGGCGAACGCGAGTTCGAGATCATCGGGGTCCAGTACGGCTGACCGAGGCGCCTCTGCCGGCGCCGTCCCTCTCGGGCGACCGAAGCTGGGCAGCGCGCCTGTGCGCGATTCCGCGCGGCTTCGGCCGGGCCTTCGAGCGCAGCCGAACGGCCTCGCCCAGGACCTGGACAACTCGCCGTCCGCGCTTGCGTTTCGGGGTTCAGCCTCTAGAATTCCGCCGCCCGAAGGCCCTGTTCCCCGGTAGCTCAGCTGGCAGAGCAGGCGGCTGTTAACCGCCTTGTCGTAGGTTCAAGTCCTACCCGGGGAGCCATCGGGCCCCTTCCCTGCCCCGCCCCCTGCCCCGACGCGCGACCGGCGCCTCCGCCTGCTTCGCCAAGCGCCCGCGGCGCCGTCGGATCAGACCGGCTCGACCCGCACCGGGATGCCGTTCACGGCGGCGTTGTTCGAGAGCGAGTCGACGAACTCACCGGGCGCAATCACGTTGTTGCAGACGCCCGCGTGCTCCGACGCCACCGCCATTCGCGTATCGGGCTTATCGTGCCCCCAGCCGTGCGGCAGGCACACGACGCCGGGCATCATCTCATCGCTCACTTCGACCGGCGCCTCGATGGCACCGGCAAGCGAGCTCACGCGCGCGTGAGCGCCCGCCTCGATGCCGAGCCGCGATGCATCGTCAGGGTGGACCAGCAGCGTGCAGCGATCCTTGCCCGTCATCAGCGGGCCGAGATTGTGCATCCACGAGTTCTTCGAACGCACGTGGCGTCGGCTCACGAGCACGAGCCCGTCGTCGCGCCCCTCGCGAGCCGCCAGCCGTTCGAGATCCGCCACGATGAACTCGGGCGCCAGCTCGATACGCCCGCTCGGCGTCTCGAGCACCTCGGGCACGCGCGGCTCGAGGGCACCGATGTCGAGGCCGTGCTCGGCCGCCTTCACCTGCTCGAGGGTGAGACCCTCGGGCTTCGCGCCGTAGGCGTCGCCATAGGGACCACTTCGGATCTGCAGCTCGAGCAGCCGCTCGGGCCCGACGCCCGAAGTCGCAGCGACGATCTCGCCCGGGTCGCGGCCTTCGAGGGGCCCGCCCTCGAGGCCGCACACCACCCCGGTGATCCCGGCGAAGTAGAGCTGATCGACCGCGTGCACGTCGATGTCGGCCGCCTTCTGTCCGGCGCAGAGCAGGCCGAGCATGATCAGCGTCTGCCACTCGGGCCGCATGTCGTCGGCCATCTCGAAGATCGGCGCCGAGTACCGCGCCGCGTTGCGCACCGCCCAACCCCACATGAGGTCGTCGTAATGCGGCTCTTCGAAGGGCGACGGCCCGGGCAGGATCACGTCGGCGTGCCGCGTCGTCTCGTTCACGTAGCAGTCGACCGAGATCATCGCCTCGAGGCCGGGTAGCGCCGCGTCGAGTGCGGCGGCGTCGGGCACCGAGATCGCGGGGTTGCCGGCGATCGTGATCAGGCCGCGCAGCTGGCCATCGCCCGGCGTCGCGATCTCTTCGGCCAGGCACGAGGCCGGGTACTGCCCCAGCACCTCGGGGACGCCGCGCACCCGACTGTGAGAGCGACCGAAGGCAAAGCCATCGGCCCACTGCGGGTCGGGGAGCGTCGTGCTGCCCCAGGCGACGGGATTCGCGAACATCATGCCGCCCGGGCGATCGAAGTGGCCGGCGACGATGTTCACGACGTCGACGAGCCACGAAGCGAGGGTGCCGAACTCCTGCGTGCAGGTGCCGATGCGGGCGTACCACGCCGCCTTCTCGGCGCCGGCGAAGGCCCGCGCGAGCCGCCGGATCTCGGCGGCCTCAATGCGGCAGTCGGCTTCGACACGCTCGGGCGTCCACTCGCGCACCAGCTCGGCCACCTGCTCGAGGCCCGAGAGATGCGGCTCGAGGGCTTCGGTCTGTGTGAGCCCTTCGTCGAAGAGCACGTGCAGCACCGCGAGCAGCAGCAGCGCGTCGGTGCCCGGCTGGATCGGCAGCCACTCGCTCGCGCGATCGGCGGTGCCGGTGCGGCGCGGATCGATCACGATGCTGTGGCCACCGCGGGCGTGCAGCGCGTCCATCCGGCCGAGGAAGTCCGGTGCGCACATCAGGCTGCCCTGGCTCGCGTGCGGGTTGGCCCCCTGGATCACGAGGAAGTCGGTGCGATCGATGTCGGCGGTCGGGATCTTCCACATGCCGCCGTACATGAGCGCGCTCGACAGGTTCTTCGGCCACTGGTCGACCGTGCCGCTCGAGTAGATCGGGTCGAGGGCCGAGAACGCCATGAAGGCGCCGATGTAGCGGCTCAGCGAGAAGTTGTGTCCGCTCGGATTGCCGACGAAGGCGGTCAGCGCCGACTTGCCGTGACGCTCGATCACGCCGTGCAGCAGCCGCTCGCACTCGGCGTAGGCCTCTTCGAACGTCGCCTCGACGAAGACGCCGTCGCGCTTGATCAACGGCGTACGCAGCCGGTCGGGGTCGTGATGGAAGGCCGCGAGGCTCGCCCCCTTCGGGCACGCGTAGCCCTTGCTCCAGACATCGTCGGGGTCGGGGCGGATCTTCGTGATCTGGTCACCATCGACGGTCACGCGCAGACCGCACATGCCTTCACACAGGGTGCACTGACGCAGGTGGACGTTCTCGCTCATGGGAGGCCTCCGCTGGGATGGCTGGCCGCTCGCGCCCGCGCGCAGGCCACATGGCTGGCGCCGACGCTCAGGCTTCGGGGGCGTCCCCCGCCGTCTCGATCAAGGCCTTCGCCCGGTCGGCGTCGCTCGGCGCGACGAGGACACGCACGCCCTTCGCGAAGTCGAGGTTGGGCAGCGCATGACCGGCGTCGTCGCTCGCGATCTGCGCTTCGATCCCCTCGGCGGCAAGCAGCGAGACCGCGGCCTCGGCAAAGGATTCGTCTGAATACGTTTCGATCACGACGAGCGGGTCGGTGGCCATGTCACCTCCTGGCTTACTTCGGGCTCCGCTCGATGCTAGCGCGCCGAAGCGCCGAGCCGCGTCGCGGCCCGCCTACTCTTCGCCGAAGAAATAGGTGAGGCGACCGCCGAACTGCGCCGCGAGCGCCGGCGCCGGCTCGAAGTAGCGGCCACCGAACGCATTGATGCGCACGTTGTCGATGAAACGTGCGTCGGTCAGGTTCTCGATGCCGACGTAGGGCGCGAACGCGAGCTGGCGAAAGGGCCCGGGCAGCCGGCCGGTCCAGCCGATCCGCAGGCCATGCACGGCGTACTTCGCCGCCTCGGCCGTATTCGCGTCGTCGACGGGGATCGCGCTCACGACCCGCGTCTCCCAGGCGCCCCAGAGCCCCGAACGGTGCTGGTACTGCAGCGTGAAGGTGAAGACGTGGTCGGGGATACCGGGGATCCGGTTGCCGGCGAGGTCGTTCCCGCCCTCGACGTACTCGACGAACTTCGACACACCGTAGGCATACGCGAATCGAGACTCGAGGCCCTCGACCAGCTCGATGCCGAGCAGCGTCTCGAGGCCCGAGCGTCGTGTGCGCCCGGCGTTGGTATAGAAGGTGACCCCGTTCGTATCCTGGGGGATCAGCTCGTCGCGCGTCTCGATGTGGTAGCCGGTCAGCTCGTAGCGCACCGCGATCGGCAGGCCGAGCCCCTTGACGTCGCCGGCCCCCTTCACGCCCAGCTCCCAGCTGTTCGAACGCTGCGCTTCGACACCCGGATTGAAGCCGCTGCCCGACTGATCGATCAGCTCGGTCGTCGTGGGCGGCTCGAACGAGGTCGAGAAGCGAAAGTACGGGTTTGTCCAGCGCGTCGGCGACCACCCGAGCGCCGCCATCGGGCTGGCGCGACCGAAGTCGCGCTGGCCCGAGCCGTCGTTGCCACCGGGCATCAAGCGGTCGTCGACCGCGTAGAAGAGGTGGTCGTAGCTGACCCCCACCGACAGCGTGAGGTCGGCCGGCAGCGACAGCTCGTCGGCTGCGAACGCGCGGATCAGTGAGACGTCTTCGTCCTGGTCGAGGCGAATCGGCCCGCGCTCCCCCCCGTCGAGATTGTCGTAGCGGCGGCGATGATCGCGCTGGGCCGAGCCCTCGACGCCGGCGACGAGTCGATGTGGAAAGGAGAGGAGATCGCCGCGCCACACGTGCAGCAGCGACCCGCCGCCGAAGTTCCGGTCGAGATCGATCTGCCCGCGATTCTCGACCGGCAATCGGCCGTCGAACGCCCGCCAGGTGTAGAAGCCGCGCAACGTGGTCTCATGTTCTTCGTTCCACGTATGGCGCACGCCCAGGCCACCGGTGGCTTGGTTCACCGATTCACCCGCGTCGAGTTCGACGTTGCGTTGCCAAGCCTGCGTGGGATCCTGGGCGACGGCTCCTGCGGTCAGCCCCCCCGGATCGTTCGCTTCCGGCGCGTTCACGGCCTGCACCGTCGTGATCAGTTCGGTCTGCTCGGTGAGCGCGAAGATCGACTTCAGCACGCCCTGGGTGCTCTTCATCTCGGCGTGGTCGCGGTAGCCGTCGAGGCGCTGGTGCGCGACGCCGACCACGATGTCGTGTCGATCAGTCGAGGCAGCCGCCTTGCCGTCATAGCTCTGGTAGCCATAGCTGCCGTAGGCTGCGCGCCCCGACACCGTCGGCACCGGACCGGGGCGCTCGGTCTCGACGAGGATCACGCCGCCGGCCGCCGGCCCGAAGAGCGTCGAGTCGGGGCCGCGCAGCACCTCGATGCGCCCGACGGTGGGCAGCGACAGCGAGTCGACCTGGCCCTGACCGTCGGGCAGCGTCTGAGGCACGCCATCGACGTAGAGCCGGATGCCGCGCAGGCCGAAGTTGGCCCGGGCGCCGAACCCGCGGATCGAGATTCGGTTGTCCTGGGCGAAGTTCGAGCGGTTCTGAACGAAGACCCCAGGCACGAGCGCGAGCGATTCGGCGAGGGTCAGCTGCAGCCGCCCCTCCTGGATGTCTTCGATGCCGAGCTCGCTGATCGCCCGGGGCACCTCGAGCAGATCGGCGTCGGGGCGGCGCGCCCGCACCACCAGCTCCTCGACCGAGTCGCGCGAGGCGCCGCCGACCGCCGGCTGGGCGTCGGTCGATCCTCCGGTCCCGGCCGGTGCGGACGCGTCAGGGGCGCTCTCGGTCGCCGGCGTCACCGGGTCGCCCGGGATCGCCTCTTCGCCGGCGAAGATCGGCGCAGCCTCTTCGGCCTGGGCGGCCAGCGCCGTCACGAGCCCGGCCCACACGAGCAGGGGCCCAAGCCACGCGACCCCAAGGCGCGCACGCGTTCTCTTTCGGCGATCGGGATCCAAGTCGGCGGCTACATCCCGGGCATCAGGTTCGTGATCAGCTCGGGGTCGGCGGGTTGGCCGTTCAGCATCGGCATCCCGTTCTCGAAGCGCGCCTCGAAGGTCAGCCGCTCGCCTTCCTGGACGAGCGTGCCGTCCTCGAGCCACACGTCGACGCGGTCGATCGCCTCGCCCAGCGGGACTTCGCCCGCGCCCGGATCGGCGGCATCGGGGTTCGACACGACGAGCCCCGAATCGGCTTGCGGGGCGACCGGCGGCGCGGCGTAGAGCGCGGGCAGCATTCGGTCTGCGAGGCGGCGCAGCAACGGGTCGGTCCCTTCGACCGACGCGTGCGCCTCGATCAGGCTCATCATCATGAACGGATCGGTGAGCAGCTCGGGCTCGCTGCCGTCGACGGTCAGATGGAAGGTCGCCTCGGCGCGCCCGTCGGGCGCGTCGACGAAGGCGTCGCGCACATCGAGCGCGGGCGAGCTCGCGAGCAGCGCCGGCAGGTGCTCCATCACGACGAACGGACGCATCGCCTCGATCTGATCGGGGGGCGCACCGCTCTCCTCGAGCTCCTGCAGCGCCGCCTGAAAACGCTGGACGGCGGCGCGATCGATGCGCGCGACGTGCATTCGCAGCCCGCCCGGCCCCTCGACCGGATCGTCGCCGACACGCCACGTCTCGAAGGCGAGCCCGAGCTCACCCCGGTGCAGCCCCGAGTCGAAATTGCGCTCGACGACCTGCTCGATCTCGATCCCGCTCATCTCGAAGTCGCCTTCGCCGAGGCTGCCCGCGCCCGCAATGCGCTCGATCGTCCAGGTCGAGGTCGCGTCGCCGAGCAGGTCGCCTCCGAGCGGTTGATCGGCCTCGATGCGCACGGCGCCGCTCGAGAAGCGCTGATCGCCGAAGACCCACTCGGTGCCCTGCTGCTCGATCTGGGCCTCGAGCCGCTGCCCCCTCAGATCGGCGTCGAACCGGGCGGTGCCCGGCTGCATGGCGAGCGACACCTGATCGTCGGCGATGCGCAGGCCCTCGACCGTCACGTCGCCCGAGACGCGGGTCATGTCGTCGACCAGCTCGATCCGGCCTTCGAGCCCCGCCCAGACGAAGCGGCCGCCGGCCAGCTCGAAAGCCGGCGACACGATCTTCGATTCGACGTCGCCTCGAGGCCCGACCCGCGTGAAGGCGGTCGCGAGGGCCTCGCCGTCGAGGGCCTGCTCGACGCCCGGCATCATCTCGAGGTCGGGCGCGAGCTTCGAATCGACCAGCACGACGACGAGATCGAGGGGCGAGCGCCCGATCGCCGGCGCGGCGAGTGGGATGGGTCCATGCACGATCACGTGATCGAGCGTGATGGCGCCTGCCGTGCCGTCTGTCCGGTCGACTGCCAGGCTCGTGCGGGCCCGCGAGGTGTAGAGACCGCGCTCGAACTCGATGTCGACGCCGGGCGTGGCCCCCGACGCACGCACCCGGTCGAGGCCCCGCTCGATCAGCACACCGACGACGATCGGCCCGAATACGATGGGTAGAAGTAGAAGGATCGCGAGCACGATCGCGACGCGCGCTGACGCTGACATGGGCCCTCCCCCTGGCGCTGCGTGGGCGCCTGGCCGCGCGGCGAGACGTTATCCCATTCGATCCGGGCCGAACCGTGGGTGGACGACCCGAATTTGGGGCCTGGATCACAGCCAGAACCCGCCGAATCGTCGATGCATGACGTCCGGCGGCCGCGCTGTGCCGCGCAGAACGCGCCCTGCCCCCCTCCAGTGCGTGTCGCGCCCGCTGGCATTGCGTACCATCGGCGCCGCGGCGCACCCCGCGCGCCGGGGAGCCGCCGGCTCCACACCTCGGGAGGGGGAATGTTCGATCGAATGCCTCGCCGGGCCGCACTCGTGGGCGTCCTGGCTTGTCTGCTCTTCGGCTTCGTCGCCGCGACGCCCGAAGCGCGCGCCGAGACGGGCTGGGTGCGCGACGAGATCCGGATCAACGTGCGCACCGGACCGTCGACCAAGAACCGCATCGTCGGCGTGATCAAGACCGGCGACGCCGTGCGTGTGCTGAAGCGCGGCGAAGGTTGGACCCAGGTTCGCGTCAACGAGACCGGCGCCGAAGGCTGGATCCCCGAAGGCTATCTGCTGGCCAAGCCGCCGCCCGGCATCCGACTCGCCGAGCTCGAGGTGCACGCGGCCGATCTCGAGCAGAAGCTCGCCAAGGTGTCGCAGCAGGCCGACGAGCTCGGCGCAACGAACGAAGTGCTGTCGACCCAGGACGGCGAGCAGGAGGCGCGCATCAAGGCGCTGACGCTCGAGAACATGGAGCTCAAGGCCGGTGCCCGATACCCCGAGTGGATCACCGGTGCCTTGATCTTCGCTTCGGGCATGCTGCTCGGCGCGATCCTGCGATCGAGCTTCGCCAAGCGTTCGCCCCAGCGCGTTCGACTCTGAGCCGAGAAGCCCCAGGCGCGCTTTCACGAGACGACCTTGCGTCGACGACACGCCGCGCGCCGATGCGCGTGGGGTCGCTGCATGTGCGGGCTGGATCTGGACACGGGTGCAGCCGCGGCCCCACGAGCGATTGGCGCCCCCTGCCGCGTGGGCGATGCTCTCGACTTCGTCCGACCGACCGTCGTCGACGGCCCCTTTGGAGGTCTGCGCCCGCGTCGCC
This sequence comes from Myxococcota bacterium, assembly GCA_965250285.1. GTDB lineage: Bacteria > Myxococcota_A > UBA9160 > UBA9160 > UBA4427 > CAYYSY01. The sequence goes on along the minus strand of OZ252299.1, from coordinate 637,973 downwards.
GTGAGGGAGTGATCGCGTCTGTCCATGTCGTCGCCGCCCGAACCCGCCCCCGACTCGCCGCTCGCCACGCTCTCGCGACTCGGTGAAGGCACCCGCCAGGATCGGCTGTCGTTTCGTCTGATCGTCACGCTGCTCTGGCGCTGCGTCGCGCTGCTGCGGCCCGTTCGCCGCCACATCATCCAGCTGATCGTGAGCTTCATCGTGCTGGTCACGATCTCGTTTCCGATCTCGGTGATCCTGGTCGACACGTTCTGGACCCGCGGCCTGCTCGGCGAGCCCCTCGACCCCGGCCTCGCGTCGCTCCTCGGCTACGCGCCCGACGTCGCCGTCGACGTCGACAAGCTCGCTCCCGAAGTGCAGCGCGAGATCGTTCGGTGGGTGGTGGCGTGGAGCGTCGGGCTCGGCATCGCGATGGCGCCGATCGTGGTCGGCCTGATCTACTACCAGACGTGGATCCTCCAGCGCATCAATCAGGTGCTGCGCGTGCAGCTGCTCGACCGCTTTCAGGCGCTGTCGCTGCGCTTTCACTCGGACAACCCGGTCGGCGACGCGATCTATCGCATGTACCAGGACAGCGCGATGGTCACGCAGCTGGTGCAGGTGCTCTTCATCGAGCCCCTCTGGCACACGGGCCGGATCCTCTTCACGGCGGCGATCCTCGCGGCGTTCAGCCTCGAGGCCGCGCTCTTCTTCGCCCTGATCGCGCCCGTGCTCTTCGTGATCGCCGGCTACTACGCGCAGCCGATGCGCGTCGGCTTCCGCCGTGCGCGCGAGACGAACAGCCACCTGACCTCGCGCATCCAGGAAACCCTGGCGGGGATCCAGGTGATCAAGGCCTACGGCGCCGAGGCGAATCACCAGACACGCTTCGAGACGGCGAGTCGCGCGGCATTCGACGAGGCGTTCGTCGCCCGCAACCGCTTCGCGATCTACCAGGTGTTGCTCTTCTGGCTGATGGGCGGCGCCGGCATCTTCGCCATGGCGGTGGCCGCCATGGCGGCGCGCGACCAGCTGCCGCTCGTGATCACCCAGTGGCTCGATGCGTCCGACCCGTCGAGCACCAGCGGCCGCCTCTTCGCCGCGCTCGGCATCACCACGCTCGGCTGGACCATCGGTCTCTTCAACGTCTTCAAGGACCGCACCGGTGACATGACGGGCGGGGGCCGCGACCTGTTCCGCATGTGGGGTCGACTGCAGGACGTGGCCATCGGCCTCGACCGGGTCTTCGAGGTGCTCGACCTCGAGCCCGAGGTCGAAGACGCGCCCGATGCCCGCCCGCTCCCAGGCGTGCAAGACGCGATCCGCTTCGAGGCGGTTCAATTCGCCTACGGCGCCGATCGGCCCGTGCTGACCGGTGTCGACCTCGAAGCGGGCGTCGGCACGATCACGGCGATCGTCGGCCCGACCGGCTCGGGGAAGAGCACGCTGATGGCGCTGCTGCTGCGCCTCTTCGACCCCGACGCAGGACGCATCTCGATCGACGGCGAGCCGCTCGCTGCCTACACCGTCGAGTCGCTGCGCAGCTCGATCTCGATCGCGCTGCAGGAGAACATCCTGTTCGGCGAGACGATCCGCGAGAACATCCGCTTCGCGGTGCCCGGGGCCGACGACGAGGCGGTGCGCGAGGCGGCGCGCGTCGCGAGCGCCGACGACTTCATCACGCGCCTGCCCGAGGGCTACGACACGCCGCTCGGCGAGCGCGGGTCGCGCTTGTCGACCGGGCAGCGCCAGCGGCTGTCGATCGCGCGGGCCGTACTGAAAGACACGCCGATCCTCGTGCTCGACGAGCCGACCGCCAGCCTCGACGCGTCGACCGAGCTGAACGTCATGCGCAACCTGCAGGCTTGGGGCGAGGGCCGCGCGATCTTCTTGATCACGCACCGGCTCTCGACGATCCGCCAGGCCGACCAGATCGCCTTCCTGCGCGGCGGTCGCATCGAAGAGCTCGGCTCGCACGACGAGCTGATGGCGAAGCCAGGGGGTGCCTACCGCGAGCTCGTCGAGACCGAGCTCGCCGGCCTCGACGCCGCAGACCGCGGCGAGGCCCCTGCCTTCACGGCGGAAGGCGGTGCGGGATGAGCCCCGGCCAGCCGCTCAGCGGGCTCGAGATCGTCCGCAAAGCCACCCGCTACGTACGCCCTTTCTCGGGCCGCTTCGCGATCAAGGCGGCGTTCATCATGCTGTCGCTGCTGCCGATGCTGATCGTGCCGTGGCCGGTCAAGATGATCGTCGACAACGTCGTGCTGAAGCAGCCGATCGCCGACGCCGAGCGTCCGTACCCGTTCTTCATCCAGCCGCTGATCCACGTGCTCGAAGGGCGCGACCCCTACCAGATCCTGATGGTGCTGGTCGCGCTGCAGTTCGGGCTCTTCCTGCTCGCCGGCTCGTTCGGCACGGCCGGCGGCCAGAGCGACTCGGCCGAAGCCAACCTCGCGCAGGGTCACGACACGGCGACCCGCACCGAAGCCGAGGCGAACTCGGGCTGGAGTTTTGCGGGCGGGCTCCTCGGTCTCGTCGACTTCCGCTTCACCCTCAAGCTCAGCCAGGCGATCAACCACTACTACCGGTCGAAGCTCTTCGAGCGCGTGCAGCAGCTGCCGATCACGACCTTCGCCGACGAGCGCATCGGCGACGCGGTCTATCGCGTCATGTACGACACGCCGGCCATCACGAACGCCGCGTATCGGATCCTTCTGACACCCGTCACCTCGCCGCTCGTGATCCTGCTGACCACCTGGATCATCTGGCTCACCTACGGCCCCCAGCCCCACCTGCTCGCCGCATCGCTCGCAATGATCCCGGCGGCGTTCTTCGGCAGCCTGCCGCTCGTCGCCTCGGTACGCCGAGGCAGCCAGGCGAGCCGCGAGGCCGGCTCGAAGACCACGAGCACGACCGAAGAGGGCATCTCGAACATGCTCGCGGTGCAGAGCCTCGGCGGTGAGGATCGGCAACGCACGCGCTTCGACGACGACAGCTGGGAGTCGTTCGGTCAGTTTCGGCGGCTGCTGCTGCTTCAGATCGCGGGGCTGATCGCGGCGATCGTGCCGGTCGCGGTGATCTGGGTCTGGGCGTTCTTTCGCATCTGCGACGACGTGATCGCGAAGACCCTCACCCTCGGCGACTTCAGCTTGTTGATCGTCTACTACGGCCGACTCGTGACGCCCGCGGTGATCCTCGGCATGACCTGGTTCCGGGTGCAGGAGGCGGCCGCAGGCATCGAGCGCGTCTTCTTCTTGATGGATCTCCCGAACGAGGCCGACGACGCGGGCACCCGCACGCTCGAAGCCGTGCGCGAGGGCGTGCGGCTCGAGGGCGTGTCGTACGCGTATCCCGACGGCACGCCGGCGCTCGAAGGCGTCGACGCCGACTTTCCGGTCGGCCGCATGATCGCGCTGGCCGGCCCGGCCGGCGCCGGCAAGACGACGGTCGCGTCGATGCTGCCGCGTTTTCTCACCCCCACCGAAGGGCGCATGACGATCGACGGCGTCGACGCGCGCGAGTTCAGCCTCGCCAGCCTGCGCGAGCGCACCGCGTTCGTGTTTCAAGAGACGCAGCTCTTCGACGGGACGGTCGCCGACAACATGCGCATCGCGAAGCCCGACGCGACGCCGATCGAGATCGCCCGCGCGCTGCGACTCGCCGGCGCCAGCGAGTTCGTCGAACGCCTGCCCCAGGGCATCGACACGCCGCTCGGGCAGCGCGGCGGCAAGCTGAGCGTCGGTCAGAAGCAGCGGCTCTCGATCGCGCGGGCGCTGGTGCGCGATGCCTCGATCCTGGTGCTCGACGAGCCGACATCGGCGCTCGATCCGCGCACCGAGGCCCAGCTCGTCGAGACGCTGCACCACGCCCGCGCGGGTCGGCTCGTGGTCGTGATCGCGCACCGACTGTCGACGATCCGCGCGGCCGACGAGATCTGCTTCATCGACGACGGCCGGATCGTCGAGCGCGGCTCGCACGAGGCGCTGATGGCCCTGCCCGATGGCCGCTACCGGCGCTTCACCGAGCTGCAGTCGCGCGGCGCGGCCTGATCCGCGCTGGCCCGGCGCGGTGCGGGTCCACGACGTCGCTCGATCGCGAACCGGCTCAGGGCTCGAGTCGACCCGCTCGCCGCAGCGCCGCCTCGGCACGGGCGACGTCCTGCACCACGTCGACGGCCGTACCGCGCCAGTCGGGCACGCAGCCGACGGCGATCGGCTCACCCGCTTCGAGCACGCGCAGCTGCTCGAGGCGTTCGGCGCGCTCGAGGGGGCTCGTCGGGCGGCGCACGAAGTCGAAGAGGCCTTCGCGCGTGTAGGCGTAGAGCCCGACGTGGTGCCAGAACTCGGGCGGCGGCTCGCCCTTGCGCACCGCGGGCACCGGCGCGCGCGTGAACACGAGCGCGCGCCGACGCGCATCGAGCAGCACCTTCACACAGTTCGGATCCTCGAAGCGATCGGGCTCACCCGGCGTCACCAGCGTCGCGACCCGGGCCTCTTGATCGCCCGCGAGCGCGTCGAGGAGCGCATCGAGCAGCCGGGGCTCGAGCAGCGGCTCGTCGCCCTGCACGTTGACGATGACGTCCTCGGTGAGCGAGTCGGCCACCTCGGCCACGCGGTCGCTGCCGCTCGGGTGATCGGCTCGGGTCCAGGCGACCTGCGCACCGAAGCCCTCGCAGGCCGCCGCGATGCGCGCGTCGTCGGTGGCGACGACCACCCGCGTCACGCGCTCGCAGCGCGCGGCGGCCGCATGCACCCACTCGATCATCGGTCGACCGAGCAGCGGGACGAGTGGCTTGCCGGGCAGGCGCGACGATGCCCAGCGCGCGGGGATCACGACAGCGGCCGATGACATGGCGCGAGCGTATCGCGGCGTGCGGCCGCGGCGCGACCCGTGCGAACGAGCGCGGGGCCGCGTGCCTGGCCCCCTCGATACGGCGCTCGAATCGCGCGCTGCGCGCTGCGTCGAGGCGTGGCCGGAGTCGCGCGAGCTGCCTAGAATCGGCCGCCACGGCGCCGGCGCGACGACCGGCGACCTCCCCTGCTCTCAGCCGGCCGCCACGGAGAATCCGATCGATGGATGCGAAGGTGATCTTCTGGGGGGCCGCGGTGCTCAACTTCGCGGCCCTCACCGGCTTCGCCGTGGCGGGCATCCAGCAGATCAGGCGCGGCGAGCGCGCGCGACATCGGCGTTCGATGCTGATCGCAGCGAGTCTCGTCGGGGTGTTCCTCGTCGCGTACGTGGTCAAGCTCGCGACGCTCGGCCGCGAGGATCTCGATACGTGGTCGAGCGCGGCGGTCTGGACGCTGCGCTTCCACGAGCTCTGCGTCCTGGCGATGCTCATCGGCGGCGGCACCGCGCTGGTGCTCGGCGGGCGAATCAAGAAGTCGCGCCTCTTCGCGACGACGCCCGACGCGCCGGCACCGAGCCCGAGCGATCTCCATCGGCACCGCATCGCGGGCCGCGTCGCCCTCGCCGGCGCCGTGCTCGGCGTCGTCTCGGCCGGGTTCGTCTGGTTGGGCATGCTCAGCCGGTCGGGCTGAGCCGGTTGCAGGGTCTGGCGGCGTTCAGCCGACCCGGCTGAACGGACGGTCGGCGCGATGGCCGCCGAGTGTGCGTGCTCGAAGAGCGGCCCGTCGGACGCCGGGCACAAAAATCCCCGGGGCCGGGTCCGAAGACCCCGAAGCGGCTACGACATCCGCGACCCCAGGGACGGCGGCGCTGGGAACCTGCGTCCCGCGCAGCACCGTTACCAAGCGAAAGCTCGGTATGGACTTGGCGATGAAAGCCGTGCGTTCAGGACGCCGCCACCTCACTCGCCGTAGTGCTACGTTGATGCATTCTCACCTCCCATATCGGCATAGAAGAGAATCGGCGAGGCCCCATCCTCGCCAGGTTCCCGTCCAGGGTGGGCGCCGTGTCCGCCCCTTTCAGGCCGCCCCGAGCACTGACCCCCCATTGGGGCCGGACCCGAGACTCGGGAATGAGTGATATTCCCTCCCCGGCAAAGTACCGGAAGCTTTCGGGGCGATCCAGCACGACCTGCAGCTTCACCTCCAAGCGCACGAATCGGCACGGTTTTGTCGCACACCTGGAGATCTGGACGAAGCTGATCGAGAATCGGCCGCCCGACCGAGGCAGCCCGCGCCCCACCCCCTTCATCCGGAGAGTCCGTTGACCGCCGCCTCGTCGAATGCCACGCCGACCGATCGCCGCACGGCCACGCTGCTCGTGTGCTGCGACGACCGCCCGGGCCTGGTCGCCGTGCTGGCCCAGACGCTCTTCGACCACGGCGTCAACCTGCTCGATGCCGATCAGCACACCGACGTCGTCGCGGGCAAGTTCTTCCAGCGGATCCGCTTCGACTGGGCCAGCGAAGCGAGCCCCGACCCGCTCGAAGCGATCGGCCGAGCGCTCGAGCCCATCGCCGAGGGGCACGGCATGAGCTGGTCGCTCCACGACGAGGCGCACCGCAGCCGCGTCGCGATCTTCGTCTCGAAGACCGATCACTGTCTCTACGACCTGCTGCTGCGCCACCGCGCGGGCGAGCTCGTCTGCGACATCCCGCTGATCGTCAGCAACCACGAGACGCTTCGCGCCGTCGCCGAGCAGTTCGGGATCCCCTACGTGGTGACGCCCGTGACCAAGGCGACGAAGCCCGAGGCCGAAGCGAGTCAGCTCGCGCTCATCGAAGAGCACGGCATCGATCTCATCGTGATGGCGCGGTACATGCAAATCCTGTCGGCCGATTTCATCGCCGCACATCCGTCCCGCATCATCAACATCCATCACTCGTTCCTGCCCGCGTTCCAGGGCGGGCGCCCCTATCACCAGGCCCATGAGCGAGGCGTCAAGCTGATCGGCGCCACCGCGCACTACGCCACGACCGATCTCGACGAAGGACCGATCATCGATCAGGACGTGATCCGCGTGTCACATCGCGACTCGGTGTCTGATCTGGTGCGCAAGGGCCGAGACGTCGAGCGCAACGTGCTCGCGCGGGCCGTGCGGGCCCACCTCGAGCGTCGGGTGCTCGAGTACGACAACAAGACCGTGGTGTTCGACTGAGCCGCGAGGCTCGTCCCGGTTGATCCCAGCAGCCACCGACGGCGACGCATGCCCGAGCCCGTCGCCGCCGACCAGGAGGCCCACCTCGATGTTTCCCGTTCGCGTCATCGCTCTCGTCGTGATCGCCGTCGTGCTCTTCGGCGGCTGGATGGCGGCGTTCGTCATGTGGCGCGCCGCCGAGATCGGCGAGATCGTCGGCCTGGTCGAGCCCCGCGACTTCGAGCGGCTCACCGTCGTGAGCGTCGGCACCGGCGGGAAGTACGAGAACCCCGAACGCCTTGGCCCCTCGACGGCCATCGGCCTCGGCGAGTCGATCTGGCTGGTCGACGCCGGGCGGGGTCTGGCGCCGGCCCTGCGCAAGTCGCGCATTCCGGTCGATCAGCCCCGCACGATCGTGTTGACGACCCTGATGCCCGACAACCTGCTGGGCATCGGGGATCTGATCTACACGGGGCTCCTCGTCGGCCGAGACGGCCCGATTCGCGTCTATGGACCGCCGGGCACGCAGGCCGCCATCGAGGCGCTCACGGCCAGCCTGGCGCCCGGGATGGGGGCGCTCGGCGATGCGCTGGGCTTGCCGGCGGAGGGCGCGCGGGTCGAGGCCATCGAGGTCGGAGACGGCTTCGAGCTAAACCAGAACGGTGTTCTACTCACGGCCGTCGCCCTGCCCGGCGGCCCGATCCCCGCGCTCGCGTGGCGCTTCGAGGCCAGCGGCCGAACGGTCGTGGTATCGGGCACCGGATGGGGCGCCGATACCCTGATCGACTTCGCCCGCGGCGCCGACCTGCTCGTGCACGACGGCGCCTACATCCCCCCGACCGAAGATCTCGAGCCCGCCGGCGTCGTCGCCGACGCGGAGCGCCTCGAGCGCGAGGCCGCGGTCTCGACGCCGCTGCTCGAGGTGGGACAGTACGCGACGAAGGCCGGCGTACCTCGGCTCATGCTGATCCGATTGCGCCCGCCGCCCTTCTTCGATCTGCAGGTGCGCTCGATCGTCGCCAACGAGTACGACGGCGAGATCATCGTGCCCGAGGATGGCGAGGAGTACGAGCTGTAGCGGGCGACATATGACGGGCGCGATGGTGGTCGACCGCGCCGCCCCGCGTCCTGTTAGATTCGGGGCATGAACCGTTCGCGCTCGCTGGTTCGGCACCGGCTCACCTCGTCTCGATTCGCGCTCGCCCTCCACCTCGCCCTGCTCATGGGGATCGCCCTCGTCGCGAGCGGCTGCGCCCCCGCGGCCGTCAACGTCGCCGCGAAGCGTCGCTGGATCGAGGTGCGCAGCGAGCACTTCACGATCTGGACCGATCAGAGCGAGGCCAGGGCGCGTCGCCAAGCGCGCGATCTCGAGGTCTTTCGAGCGGCCGTGCTCCTGATGATCGAGGGCAACGACCTTACTTCGCGCCACCCGACCTGGATCTATGCGTTCAACGCCAATACCAGCTTTGGGCCGTTCAACGTCTCGGACCGGACCGTCGGGTACATGATCCCTCGACTGCGTGCGAACGTGCTGACCACATCGGACGACCGGTCGATGGGCGCGTCGAACATCCTCAAGCACGAGTACACGCACTGGCTGCTCCGAAACGGGTCGGGGCTGGTGTATCCGATGTGGTTCGACGAAGGCTTCGCCGAGTTCATGGCCCTGGCGCAGGAGAAGAGAAGAGCCGTCGTTTTGGGAAACCTGGCTGATCACCGGCTTTCGAACTTGAAGTACTCGGCCTGGATCCCAATGGCCGAGTTTCTCGAACCGGTCGACTACCCCGCCTGGAGACCCGAGAAGCAGGGCATGTTCTACGCCCAGGCCTGGGTCTTCGTGAACTACTGGTACACCGACAGCGCGCGACGCGAGATCATGCAGAAGGGCCTCGGTCCGTACATCGAGGCGACCCAGAACGGCGTTCCCGTCGAAGAAGCGTTCGAGACGTACTTCGGGACGACGCTGCGGGAGGCCGAGCGAGCCGTGCGTGCGTACTGGCGCCGCGCAAAGCTCGAGCTGTTCGGCGTGCAGCTGAGCGCGCTCGAGTTCTCCGAAGAGATGTCGGTGCGTCAGCTCCCTGAGAACGAAGTCGCCGAGCGGCTTGGCAGCCTCTGCTTCATGCTCGATGACCTGACCTGCGCACGCGGGCTCTTCGAGCACGCGGTCGCCGTGGCGCCTGAAAGCGCACGGGCGGTGGCGGGCTTGGCCGCCGTCGAGCGCACCGAGGGAAACGACGAGCTCGCGCACTCCCTCTTCGACCGCGCCGTAGAGCTCGACCCAAAGGACGCACTCAGCTTCGTCGATCGCGGCCAGGCCTCGACGATCCGCGCGACCCGCACGGCCGACCCCGAAGCGCGGCGAAGACTGCTCAAGAGCGCCCGGCGCGACTTCGTGCGAGCGAGCAAGATCGGCGGCCCCACGCCCGAGACCTACGCCTCGTATGGCATGACATTCCTCTTGCCGGGAGAGCCCCACGAGAAGGGGCTCGACACGCTCGAAGGGGCGCACCGCCTCGTGCCCGGCGATCGTTCGATCCGGCTCGCGCTCGCCGATCTCTACATCCTACTCGGGCGCCGCGACGACGCGGTGCGCGTCGCGCGACCGGCCTTCGTGGCGACCCACCGCAACGGGATCAGCGCGAAGTCCCAGGCCCTGCTCGATGCGATCGCGGCGGGTGAGTCTCGAAGCATCACGCCCTACTCGCGGCTCGATCTCGACGAGTAGGGCGCGGTCCGCCGCGCGCGCGCCCACGCCCCCCGGAACGAGAACGGCGCGACCGGCCTGAGCCGATCGCGCCGCTGGTTTCCTGCGTGGCCCGAGAGCCCGGGCCCGATTCGCCTTACTCGCCCTTGTCGCTCACCGCGATCGTCGGGAAGACCCGCGTGTAGAGCAGGTGGACGGCGAGGAACGCACCGACGAAGCCCAGCGCAATGCCGATCGGGATCGGCTGGAGGAAGGCCGTCATGTCGCCCTTCACGACCGAGGGCCACGTCAGCACGTTGCGCTCGAGCCAGAAGCCGATGAGCAGGCCGCTCGCGACGGTACCGGCGATGAGCGGCGACTTCTTCGGGGCCTGACCGAGCAGCACCCAGAACGGGATGATCCAGCACAGGGCCCAGATCACCATCGAGACCCAGCCGTAGCCGCTGGCGAGGCGCGACCACCGGAAGTCCCAGTCGGCCCACTGCTGGGCGAACGCGTACTGGCTGAAGCCCTTCTCGATCAAGAACTGGTTGCCCAGGCGATCGCGCAGAAACTCGGTCTCTTCGGGCAGGTTGCCGTAGTAGATCACGAGGTACTGCGAGAAGAAGAGGTACATCCAGAAGATCGAGAACGCGAACATCATCTTGCCGATGTCATGGCGCCGCTCTTCGGTGATCTCGCTGCCGAGCACGGGCGTCTTGCGGCTGAGGATGCCGATCAGCGCGCTCGCGGCCACGGCCGAGAGAATGCCGCCCCAGTTCACGTACGCTCCGAAGAGGTTCGAGAACCAGAGCTGATCCATCGACATGACCTGGTCGAAGTTCCAGAAGCTCATGCCGATGCCGAAGATCAGGAGAATCGCGATGGCGATGCCCGGATGAGTGCCGTTCGGCGCCGCTGCGCGCTCGGCGTCCGCGCCCTGCCAGTTCGCGGTCCAGGCTTCTGCCTGCTTCTTGGCGAAGCCCGTGCCGGTCTCGGCCAGGTTCTTGAGCGTGGGGCGCACCGACTGTCGGATGTAGATCACCGAGAGGACGGCGAGCGAGCCGAGCAGCGCAAAATCCATGGCGTACACGCGGAACGTGTTGAGCCACACCTCCTTGCCGGCGGCCGAGTGCTTGACCCACTCGAAGACGTACTCGCGACCGAAGAAGTCGACGATCGAGAGCAGGAACGCGATCGGCACGAAGGCGCCGATCGACTCGGCGATGCGCTTGTAGGGGCCACACCACTTCGCGCCCACGACGGTGTAGATGCACGACAACGCCAGCCCACCGCACGCGAGCATCGTGAAGTAGATGACGTTGGCGTGGAAGGCGAGCCAGGCGCGCTCGGGCTGATTGATGAGGCCGAAGACGAACGAAGCGAGGCCGACGCCGACGAGGCCCAGCGCCACGTACATGGCGTTCATGGGCAGCTCGCGCGGCAGCGCCTTCTCCGGAGCTAGGGCGGGAGCACTCACTGTCGACCTCCCTGACCGTTCAGGTCACGGACGTAGTTGACCACGTTCCAGCGATCCTCGGGCGTCAGCCTCCGGTACGAAGGCATGCGACCTCGGCCGAGGGTCATCGTGGCGTAGATGTGACCGTCGGTGAGCGCCTTCGCGACGCTCATCTGACCGCCGATGGGCAGTACGAGTCCGAAGGGGCCCTGACCGAAGGGCGGACCCGCCACCGGGCCGTCGCCACCGCCGGTCATGCCGTGGCACGTGGCGCAGGTCTGGTTGTAGACCTCTTCGCCGCGCTTCAGGCTGGCGAGCGAGGGCGAGACCGGGTTCGGGATGGCGTCCTGCTCGGCCGTCGTGAGGACCGCCAGGTCGGGGTACGGGTTGCCGACCGCGACGGTGCCGGCGGGCGGTGTGAGCTGCTCACCATCAGGCACGTAGGGGTCGTACTCGAAGGCCTGCACGGCGAGCTGGCGCTTCATCTGCGGGAACCACTCGGCGCTCACCTGCTCCCAGCAGCCCACCGAGAGGCTGACGCTCAGAAGCACGGCGAAGGCGAGGGCCTGCCGAAGGGTGCGATCAGTGCGCGACAACGGACACCTCCTTCGCTTGCTCGCTGCGCATCAGCGCCTCGACCTCGGCCACGTCGCGGTCTTCGACCTCGACGACGACGCCGAAGTCTTCGGCCGAGAAGCGGGCGCTGTAGTGCTTGTCCACGGCGCGCGGATAGAGACCCGAGTGCACCAGGAAGCCCACCAGGGTCAGGATGCCGCTGAAGAGGATCGTCAGCTCGAAGCCGATGATCACGTAGGGCGGGATCGACGCGTACGCCTTGCCCGCGATCTTCAGCGGCCACTCGAGTGACATCCAGATCTGCATCAGGAAGCCGAGGCTTACGCCGGTCAGGCCACCAATCAGCGTCCAGGTGCGCACACCCGAGGGCTTGGGGTTCTCCGCGAGCTCGATCTCCTCGAACGGAGCCGGCGCGTAGCTCGTCAGCTCGTCGAAGCCACGGGCCTTCAGCTTGCGGATTGCCGAAGCGGTGTTGCTCGGCAGCTCGAACACGCTCACGACGGTCGCCATCAGTGCGCCCCCCCGTGATCCTTGGCGTGGATCGTCAGTTCCTTCACCTCAGAGATCGCGATGATCGGGAAGAGCTTCAGGAAGATCAGGAAGAACATCGAGAACCAGCAGAAGCTGCCAGCCAGCACGGCGAGCTCGAGCGGGCTCGGGATGTACAGACCCCAGGCACCGGGGATGTACTCACGCGAGAGCGACGTGATGATGATGACGTAGCGCTCGAACCACATGCCGATGTTGATGAACCAGCACAGCACGAAGAGGAAAGGCAGGTTCGTTCGCAGCTTCTTGAACCACAGCAGCTGTGGGAAGAAGACGTTGAAGACGATCATGCACCAGGTCGAGAACCAGTACGGACCGAACAGCCGCAGCCAGAACGACGTCTGCTCGAACTCGACGCCGCTGTACCAGGCGATGAAGTACTCGGCGCCGTACGCGTAGCCGCAGATGATCGAGGTCAGCAGGATGAACCTCGACATGTTCTCGAAGTGGTACTCGGTGATGTACTCCTGCAGGCCGAAGATGCGGCGCACCGGAATCATCACCACGATCACCATGGCGAAGCCGCCGAAGATGGCGCCGGCCACGAAGTAGGGGGCGAAGATCGTCGCGTGCCAGCCCGGCACGATCGACATCGCGAAGTCCCACGAAACGACCGAGTGCACCGAGAGCACCAGCGGGGTCGCGATGCCCGAGAGGTGCAGAACGGCGCGGCTGTGCGCCTTCCACTGCTTGCCCGTGCCCTGCCAACCGAGCGACAGGATCGAGTAGAGCACCTTCTTGAGACCCGTCGAGCGATCACGCGCGATCGCGATGTCGGGGATCAGGCCGATGAAGAAGAAGATGAGCGAGACGAGCAGGTAGGTGTTGACCGCGAACACGTCCCAGAGGAGCGGGCTCTTGAAGTTCACCCAGAGCTGGCGCTGATTCGGGTACGGAAGAAGGAAGTAGAACTTCCACATACGACCGATGTGAATCGCCGGGAAGATCGCGGCCGTCAGCACGGCGAAGACGGTCATCGTCTCGGCGCCGCGGTTGATCGCATTTCGCCATTTCGCCCTGAACAAGAACAGAATGGCCGAGATCAACGTACCGGCGTGGCCGATGCCGATCCAGAACACGAACGTGATGATGTACACGCCCCAGAAGATCGGCGCCTGGTAGCCGGCGACCCCGAGGCCCGCGTACATCTGATAGATGAGCAGCACCGCGGCCTGGGCCACGCCCAATAGCACGATGGCGAGCGCGACCCAGTAGTGCCAGGTCGTGCCTCGCGTATGCGCGAGGATGTCGATGTTCGCCTGCGAATCGCGCGGCGGGGTCGATTCCGCACCAGTGGGGATCGATCCCGCTGCGTCCATCGTGGCGGACACGGGAGGCGGAGGCGTCATGAGTGGTGCCCCTCCTGATCTTCGCGCGTGACCTGCGCGAGGTAGCTGACAGCCGGTCTGGCATTCAGGACATGCAGCACGTTGTAGTTGCGTGGATTGTCGTTCACGAGCTTGTTGATCTGAGCGTCTTCTTCACGCCAGTTGCCGAACGTGATGGCGCCGCTCGGGCACGTCTGCTGGCAGGCCGTCACGACTTCGCCGTCGCGAATCGGGCGGCCGGCGTCCTTGGCGGGCTGTCGCGCCTGCTCGATGCGCTGGACACAGAAGCTGCACTTCTCCATGACACCCTGCTGCCGCACGGTGACATCGGGGTTCAGCATCATGCCGAGCATGCCGGGCCAGTTCTTGTTGCCGTAATCCCAGTAGTTGAACCGGCGCACCTTGTACACGCAGTTGTTCGCGCAGTAGCGAGTGCCGACGCAGCGGTTGTAGACCATGCCATTCAGGCCTTCGTCGGTGTGGTACGTGCCGATGACCGGGCACACCGCCTCGCAGGGCGCCGCGCCGCAGTGCTGGCAAGGCATCGCGAGGTGGCGGACGTCGGTGTCACCGAGCCGCTCGAGCGTCGGATACGGCCGACGCGACTCGCCGCCTTCGCGATCTCCATCGCCGATGTACCGCTCGATGCGCAGCCAGGTCATTTCGCGATGCTTGATCGCCTGGGTCTCGCCCACGATCGAGACGTTGTTCTCGATGTAGCAGGCGGTGATGCAGGCGCTGCAGCCGTCGCAGCGATCGTTGTCGATCACCATGCCCCAGCGATAGGGCTGACCGGGCTTCGCGTCGTAGGCCGGGTCGAAGGGCAGGAGGTGGTGATCGTCGCCGCCGTGGGGCACGTCGTCGCCGTGCCCTGCGCCGTGATCATCGCCATCCTCGGCCGACTGCGCGGCGAAGTGGGCCACCTTGTGGGTGTCTTCGGCGAGCTCCATCAGCGACAGCGTCGGGGCGAGATCGCGACCGCGCTGGTTGTCCGTCCACTGAGAGAGGGCCAGACGCCGGAATCGGCCGGTCTTCTCGATGGCGGCCTTTGTGCCGAGGTAGACGCGCGTGCCGTCTTCGCCCGCGGCGCCCGGCAGAACCGAGAGCACGTTCACGCCCCGCGCGGTGCCGGGCTCGACGTCGACCTGGTCGACCTCGGTCGCCATCGACGAGTAGAAGCCAACGGTGTGGCCCTGGCCCGTCGGAATCGCAATCACGTCATCGCGGATGCCGCCGCGCGGATACACCGAGAGCTCGAGGTCACCGCCCGGGGTCCGGACGCGCACGACATCACCAAACGTGACGCCGATCTCTTCGGCCTTGGTCTGACTCATCTCGACCCAGCTGTTCCAGCTGATCTTGGTGACCGGGTCGGGTACCTCCTGTGCCCACGGCAAGCTCGCTCCGCTGCCATCGGTCTGGAACGAGTGCGGGAAGGCGACCAGCATGAAGTCGCCGTCTCCCTCGAACGAGGGCGCGCCCGGGTCGATCCCCGCGACGCTCTGCACCTCGGCCGGCACCGTCTGCACCTCGCCGAAGAGACCGCCGTTCGAGAGCGCGGTCACCCAGTCGGTCTCGGCCCAGTTCGCCTTGACGACCTCGTGGAACGAGCCCTCGGGCATCGTCGCGCCCTTGGCGCGGCCGAGCTCGAGCAGGGTGTCGCCCAGCGCTCGCGTATCCATCAGCGGGCGCAGCGTCGGCTGCACGATCGACCGGACTCCAGGACGCGGCTCGGCGTCGCCCCAGGCCTCCATGGGCGCATGGTCGGGCAGCACGAGGGTCGCGGCCTCACTCGTCTCGTCCTTCATCGAAGCGAACGAGACGACGGTGTCGACCTTGTCGAGCGCCTCGGCAAAGCCGAGCGAGGTCGGCAGCGAATAGACCGGGTTGCTGTCGTGGATCAGCAGCGTCTTGACCGCGCCGGAGTTCATGGCATCGACGAGCTGCTCCAGCTCGGCGTATGTCGCGGTCGCGGCACCCGTCGGAGCGGGCAGAGTCACGGCGTTGCCCACGGCACCGATGGCCGCGTTCAGCAGCAGCACCGCCGCATTCGCCGAAACGGCCACGCTCGACGTGACGGCGACGCCGGGCGGCAGCGCGATCGCGTTCTTGGCGCTTGCGAGCCGGTCCGCCAGTGCGTCGAGCTGGGCCTGGTCGATGCCTGCCTTCGAGGCCGCGTCGCTCGCATTGGCGCCGTCGAGGGCGGCCTGAAGCGCGCCGTCGGCGCCCTTCTTCTGCGCGACGGCCTGGGCGAGGGCCAGAGCGATCAGCCCCTCGCTGCCGGGCTTCGCGGGGATCCACTCGTCGGCGTTGCCCGTGGTGAGGTTCATGCGCGGGCTGATCGAGACGAGCCGCGCGCCGCCGTCCTTGTGCTTCTCGACGTCCCGGGCGTCGGCCAGCTGACGCGAATGCTCGACGGACGACTTACCCGTGTCGATCACGTCGTAGCCGAAGTCGACGACGAGGTCGGTGTCGGTCAAGTCGAAGATCGGCAGCGTGGCGACGCCGAAGACCTTCTCGGTCGCCGTGCGCAGCGCATCGGTCGAAAACGCTTCGTACACGATCCGCTGGCCACCGACGCCGGTCACGAATGCGTCGATCACACCCGACAGGCTCGGGCCGACCGGTCCGCCGAGCACCACGGTGCCCTCGCCGATCTGGCCGCCGAGCGAGGCCATCGCCTCGTCCCAGCCGGTTGCCTCGAGGCCAGAGCCGCCCTGCTTCTTGGGGCTGTCATAGCGATCGGGGTGGTAGGCGCGCGAGAGGCCCATCTGGCCCCGCGAGCACAGCGCGCCCTGATTGATCGGATGATCGGGGTTGCCTTCGAGCTTGATCGGCCGGCCTTCGCGCGTGCGCACGTGGAGGCCACAGCCGAGGCTGCACTCCTGACAGGTCGATGCATAGATCGTGGCGATGCCGGGGGTGACCGACTCCGGCTGGATCACGTAGGGGACGAGCTTCTCGATCGGGTCCGAGCAGCCCGACGCGGCAGCCGCGCCGGCCCCAAGGCCCACAATCTTCAGGAAGTCTCGTCGATCAAGCTCAGGCATGTCGTTGTCCTGGGTTTCGTCCCGGGTTTCCGGGGACCGGCGGCCGCTCGCAGCCGGCTCGGTGACCTGGGGTCGATGTCCTCGCCCTGTTCTCTTTCTTTCTCTCTCTCGCCACGCGCTTCGTGCAGCTCGGCTCGATTGAGGCTTCAGGGCCGTTCGATGATGAGCGTCTTCTTACTCTTCGCGCTGTCTCAGTAGTGGCACTTCAGACAGTCTTTCGAAGCGCCCTTCTCCTCGTGACAGTCGATGCACCAGCCCATCTCCATCTTCTGGGCGGGCACGAAGTACTTCCACTGCGTGTCGGGGACCAGGTAGACCTTGTCCATCTCTTCGACGGGGCCGTGGCACTCCTGGCAGTCGAGCCCCGCCTTGATGTGGCGGTTGTGCCGGAACTGCACGTGCTCGGGCAGCCGGTGGATCTGATTCCACAGGATCGGCTGCTTCGTCTCCCAGGCCGCCTTCAAGATGCGGATGCCCTCGATCTCGTCGTACGTCGCGGGGAACTGCGCGTGGCAACCCATGCAGAGCTCGACGGACGGAACGCCCGCGGCCTGCGAGCGGTCGGTGCCGGTATGGCAGTAGAGGCAGTCCATGCCGAACTCACCCGCGTGGTGCTTGTGACTGAACGGGATCGGCTGCTTCGGCCCAGGCGCCTCGGGATCCCAGGCCAGGACCGCGCTCTCGCAAGCGCTGCGCGAGGGCCACGGTCCCGCGAACTCGGCCGGGATCTCGATTTGCAGCTCGGGATCGTTTTCCTGCATGAAGCGCAGCTCGTGCGCTCGACAAACACTGTCGGCCACGAGCACCTCACCGTCTCTGGCCTGGGCCGCAGTCGACCCCAGGCACAAGAAGAGAACGGCGAAGAGCGCGGGAACCAGAAGACCACTCGCGGCCTTCCAACACCTGACTCGACCATCCTGGCGATGCATGTTCATCCTCGAGACGTCAGCCCTTCGGCTCGTCGGCGCTCACGTGTGTGCGTCGATGTGACGCGCGCACGACGGCCCGACTGGCTGCGCGACCACGACTTCGCCGATCGAGCGAACGTCATGGCTGCGTTGATTCGGTGGAGGACGGTCTGACGACCCTCCGTCCGTCTCGCCCGACCACGCGGGTCGGTTCGGCCCTATCGGGCCTCGGCACAGCTCGTCGGTGCGGATGCGACGATCATGGCCGGTTCGCGCTCGAAAACCACTGATTCCGGATGCACTTGAGCAGCGAATCAGCGTGTCGCGGCAGCGACGCGCAGGGTGTTACAACGGTCCCTGCACCTCGTCAACCACGCGTGCGAGCAGGAGTTTCCACGTCGGCTCGTGTCGCCCCAACGCAGCGCATCGTTGCGGCGAAGCCACACCCGTCCTCGAGGCACGAAAGCGCGGCGGACGCGGCGGAGTGCATCGGGTCGGTGCACCGAGCAACCGCGACGGGCGCTTGATAGACTGCGAGCCGTCGCGCGCACCATCGAGCTGCGCCCGATCAGCGTGACCCGTACGCGGCCGAGCACACCGAACGCCTTCGTCCGTGCCGGCGCTGCCGAGGCGGCCGCGATCGCACGTCGAGGTGGCCCAGCGGCCGCGGCACCAGGACTGGAGCGAGCACTCCGAGAGCCCGGGCTCAGAGAGCGCCCGCTCTCGGTCCGAGTCAGAGTCGAAACCCAGGGCTCGCTCCCCGCACCGGGGCCGCGCCCCCTCAGCATCGGCGCCCGCGCGGCGCGCGAAGGCTGCCCCACAGAGGATCCCCATGATCGACTTCGAACCCACCGAAGAGCAGGCGCTCATCATCGAGACCGTTCGGCAGTTCGCCGAGAACGAGATCCGCCCGAAGGCACGCGAGTGCGACGAGGCCGCCGCGGCCGACGCGGGGCTGCTCGCCGGCGCCCACGAGCTCGGCCTCGTGGCGAATGGCCTGCCCGAAGCCCACGGCGGCGGCGGGGAGCCGAGCGCGATGACCGGCTGCCTGATCGCGGAGGAGCTCGCCTGGGGCGACGTCTCGACGGCGCTGGCGATCCTGTCCCCGGGGCTGCTGGGCATACCGGTGGCCACGCTCGGCAGCGAGGCCCTGCAGGCCGAGATCCTGCCCACGCTGCTCGGCGACGCCTTCGTCCCCGGTGCGCTCGCGATCACCGAGCCGCGTTGGGACAGCGACCCCTACCGACCGCAGACGACCGCCAAGCAGGACGGCGACACGATCGTGATCGATGGCCAGAAGGCCCAGGTGCCCTGGCTCGACGGGGGCCGACACGTGCTCGTGTTCGCCGCGGACGGCGGCGAGCTCGGCGCCTACGTCGTGCCGCGCGACGCCGACGGGCTCAGCGCCGAGCGTGAGAAGAACGTCGGCCTGCGCGGCATCCCGACGGCCGAGCTGACGCTCTCGAACGTGCGCGTCGATGCGAGCGCCAAGCTCGGCGGCGACGTCCGGTCGGTCGTGCACCGCGGGCGGGTCGGCCTCGCCGCGTGCGCCGTAGGCATGGCGCGGGCGGCGTTCGAGATCGCCCGCGACTACGCGAAGGAGCGCGAGACGTTCGGCGCGCCGATCGCGACGCGGCAGGCCATCGCGTTCAAGCTCGCCGACATGGCGATCGAGATCGACGCCGCGCGACTCTTGACCTGGGAGGCGGCAAACGACCTCGACCAGGGCGTGGATGCGAGCCGCAAGGCCACGCTCGCCTACAACCAGGCCAAGCAAGTCGCGCTCAAGTGCGCCGACGACTCGGTGCAGGTCTTCGGCGGCCACGGCTTCATTCGTGACTACCTGCCCGAGATGTACCTGCGCAACGCCGTCGGTTTCACGAGCAGCCTCGAAGCCATGACACAGATCTGAGTCACTCGCGCACGCGCCCACCTTCACAATCAGATCGCAGGAGAACCCCATGCCGATCTCGTTCGAACTCACCGAAGCCAGCATCATCTCGAAGGAGCACTACAACAAGGTTGCTCACGAGCAGATGCGCCCGATCTCACGCAAGTACGACGAAGAAGAGCACGCGCTGCCGAAGGAGTGGGTCGACTACTGGTGGCACACCGGTCGCAACGGCCCCGAGAAGAAGTCGGAGCAGCCCGGCGATGGCTTCGTGACCGTGTGCATCCAGGCCGAAGAGCTCTGCTACGGCGACGCGGGCCTCTACCTGCGCATGCCCACGCCGGCCCTCGGCGGCTCGGCCGTGGGGGCGGCCGGCACGCCGGAGCAGCGCGACAAGTTCCTCTCGCCCTTCCGCGCCGAGGGGGGCACGCCGATCTGGGGCGCCATGGCGATCACCGAGCCGAACGCGGGCAGTGATTCGGCGGCGATCGAGGCCACCGCCGAATACGACGAGGCGACCGACGAGTACATCCTCAACGGCAACAAGATCTTCTGCACCGCCGGCGAAGGCGCAGCGACCACCGACGGCGGCCTCGTCGTCGTCTGGGCGACCGTCGACAAGAGCGCCGGCCGCGGCGGCATCAAGAGCTTCGTCGTCATGGGCAATACGCCCGGCATGACGGTGATCGGCTGCGAGAAGAAGCTCGGCATCCGCGCGAGCGACACCGCCACGCTGCGCCTCGAAGACTGCCGCGTGCCCGCCAGCCATCTGCTCGGCAGCAAAGAGGTCAAGAAGAAGGATCCCAACAAGGCCGGCGACAAGGGCTTCAAGGGCGCGATGGCGACCTTCGACGCGAGCCGCCCGATCGTGGCCGCCATGGCGGTGGGCGTCGGCCGCGCGAGCCTCGACTTCGTGCTCGAAGAGCTCGAGCGGCAGGGCGTGAAGCCGCGCTACGACGCGCCTCCCGGCGAGCTCACGGCCGTCGAACGCGACCTGATGGAGATGGAGGCCGAACTGCAGGCCGCCCGCCTCATGACCTGGCGCGCGGCTTCGATGATGAACAAGGGCAAGCCCAACAACCTCGAGGCATCGATGGCCAAGGCGAAGGCCGGGCTCGCGGTCACGAAGATCACCCAGAAGGCCGTCGAGCTGCTGGGCCCGCTCGGCTTCTCGACGAAGACCCTGGTCGAGAAGTGGATGCGCGACGCCAAGATCAACGACATCTACGAAGGCACCCAGCAGATCAACCAGCTGATCGTGGCCCGCCGCATTCTCGACTACCCGTCGGCGATGCTGCGATAGAGTCCGGCGCCCACGCCCGGGCTCCCGCCCGGGCACGCCCTGCAAGGAGAACCCCGATGCCCGTCAACGCCGAGCTGCTCGAGATCCTGGTCTGCCCCGAGACGAAGCAAGCGCTGAGCGTCGCCGACGCTGGCGTGGTCGCCGACCTGAACGAGAAGATCAAGGCCGGCACCCTGCGCAACCGGGGCGGTGACAAGCCCGAGAAGGCGATCGCCGAAGGGTTGGTGCGAGAAGACGGGCGGGTGCTGTACGTGGTGGATGATGATATTCCGGTGATGCTGGTGGAGGAGTCGATCGAGCTTTAGCTCGTTCGAAGGTTGTGCCCGGGCGGGTTTTCGAGGGGGGCGTCCTCAGATTCCGGCGGGCTGGCTGTACGGGATTGGGGCGCTTTCGCCTGGGCCGCAACACTTGAGCTGCTTTGGCGCCCGCCTCCAACTTGCGGGCGCCCCCCTCGAAAACCCGAGACGCGCCGTGGGACTCGATCCCAGAAGCGGTGCGCCCCCCATTCTCTTTGGTTGGGAGCGGGGCCTCGGCCTTCAGGCCTCGTCCCCCGTTGGTTCGCGTTGCTTTGGCCAAGCTCGCACGCGCGGAGTGGTTCGATCTCGACGGGGGCGTTGCAAGAGCGGCGAGCCGCGGCCCGCCAGGCCGCGACGAGCCCCCCTCTCCAAGCAAGCACGCGGCCACTCGATCGACGCTTCGCGTTTTCGGGGTGGCGCCCGCAAGTTGAAGGCGGGCCAGCCCAACCCAAGCGGCACCAAACGAGCAGATGCGAATCGTTTCGGCAGAACGGGCCCGCCGGAATCTGAGGACGACACCCCGAAAACGCGAACCGAGCAACCGCTCACGTCCACGCGCACGCGAAACCGCTACTGCGCAAACTCCCGCTTCTTCAGCCGCCGCACGTAGTCCGCGAGCTCTGCATCCGCAGCCACGACCTTCGATACCCGCTCTTCGAACTCGGCCGCTTCGAGCCGAAGCGCCGCGTCGTCGACCTCCATCTCGACCAGCTCGCCGAGCTTGTGCACGAGGGCGAGTGCACCGCGCGGGTTGGGAGAGGCGTCGATGTAGTGCGGCAAGCCGGCCCAGATGCTCGTGACCGAGAGGCCTTCACGCCGGAGCCGCTCGTCGAGCACGCCGAGGATGCCGATCGGCCCCTCGTAGCGTGACGTCGACACACCGAGCGCTTCGAGGTCGACGGGCTCCGTCGCCAGACCGGTCAACGCGACGGGCTGGCTGTACACCACGTCGGCGAGGTACCCGCCGACGAGCGCGACCTGCTGAACTCCCATGTCGAGCGCGAGATCGACCACGGCGTCGCAGTACCGGCGCCACCGGAAGTGCGGCTCGACCCCGACGCCGATGACCAGCTCGCGGCCATCGACGAGCGTGCCGTAGCGAAACTCGGTCGCGGGCCAATCGACATGGCGCTCGCCTTCGTCATCGATCGAGACGAGCGGTCGACGCACGGTGAAGTCGTAGAACTCGTCGGGATCGACGTCGGCCAGCGGCACCGAGCGCATCGAATCCGAGACGTACCGAAGCGCCGTCGTCCCCGCCTCACCGGCGTCGTTCCAGCCTTCGAAGGCGAGAAGCAGCCAGGGACGATCGAGCTCGGGGCGCACGTGAAACCGAAGCGGTGAGTCCACGACAGAAAGAGTGGCACGTTCTCCGTCGACGCCACAAGGGCCGATGTGCGAACGTCGTGTCACGCACAGCGGGTACGAAAGTCGAAGCCTGCGCGTCGTCGGGTGGCACCGCGGTCGACGCTATCTCTGAAAGCGGTAGCCGTGGCCACGAACCGACACGATGTGTCGCGGCCGTGCCGGGTCGGTCTCGATGTAACGACGCAGCCGCACGATGAAGCTGTCGATGACGCGGGTTCGCGTATCGGGGCGCAAACCCCAGACCTCTTCGAGCAGTTCGCCCCGCGTCACGACCTCACCCTCACGCTCGATCAACGCGCGGAGCAGCCCCATCTCGCGCGTCGTGAGGCGAATCGTCTCGCCCTGCGTCTCGAGCTCGAAACGATCGAGGTGCAGCTTCGCCTCGCCGAACTCGACCACCCGCGGCTTGTCGGGCGCGTCGTCGACGCCGTCCCAGCGACGACGACGCAGCAGCCCCCGTACGCGCGCGAGCAGCTCTTCGAGACGAAACGGCTTCGTCAGATAGTCGTCGGCGCCCTCTTCGAGCCCCCGCACCACGTCGGCCGAGCCATCGAGCGCCGTCAACATGAGGATCGACGCGTAGTTGCCCGCGGCCCGCATCCGCCGCGCCACCTCGAAGCCGTTCATCTCGGGCAGCATCAGGTCGAGGATCACCAGATCGACGTCGCAATCCTCGCGCGCCAGCTCCTCGGTCGCGGCCCGGCCATCGCCGACGACGTCGACCGCGTAGCCCTCGGCCTCGAGATTGAAGCGGAGACCCTCGGCGATGTGGGCCTCGTCTTCGACGATCAGGATGTGGGACACGTGCGACGTCTTCCTCGCGGGCCTCGAAGCCCTCAGCCGGCGTGGGGCGCCGGGTGCATGCTGCTGGCGCTGCGCTCGCTGCGAGCTGCTGTGCGCAACGTCACGACGAAGCGGCTGCCCTGGCCCGCTCCTTCGCTCTCGGCGACCACACGCCCCCCCTGCTTGCGCACCATGGCACGCACGACGAAGAGCCCGAGGCCGAGCCCCGCCACCTGCCTCTGCACGTCGCGCCCCGCACGATAGAAGCGGTTGAAGATCTTGCGCAGCTCGTGGCGCGGGATCCCGATGCCCTCGTCGCCGATCGCGATCGCAACGCGGCCCTCGGAGGGCTGCTGCACGCTCACGTGGATCGCCGGCTCACCCCGCGAGTACTTGAACGCATTCTCGAGCAGATTGCGGAAGATCAGCGAGAGCTCGCTGCGATCGCCGAGCACGCGAACCGGGGCGATCGGATCGACCGTGACGGCCGAGGCCGGTAGCCCGTGGCGCTCGACGAGCTCGTGCACCGAGTCGTCGATCACGTCCCCCAGCTCGATGGCCGGGCGTCGGCGCCAGTCGCCCCGGCCTCGCTCCTCGGCCCGCGCTGCGGCCAGGACGAGCGCGATCGTCTCGTCGAGGCGATCGAGGTCTTCGCCCATGCTGCGCAGAAAGTCGTGCCGACGCGCTTCGTCGAGGTTGTGCCGATCGAGGGTCTCGAGGCCGAGCCGAACCGACGCGAGCGGGGTCTTCATCTCGTGGGTCACGGCGTCGAGAAACGCGCGCTGGCGCTGATTGAGGCGAACCTCGGCGACCAGCCAGGTGCAGAGCCAGACGAGACCGATCATGACCACTGCGAAGAACGTCGTGCCGAGCACCAGCAGCAGCCAGTCGAGGCGGGGCAGCGCGGCCGGGTCGGGCCCGGAATCAGTCCATACGAGCACCTGCCAGCCGACGGCGAGCGCGAGCACCAGCACGATGAGGACCGTGCCGACGGTGACCGGGACACCGATCGATCTTCTGGCCATGGATTGGGCTCCGGCGCTTCGAAGGCCCCGGCAGGGTAGCCCGACCCACCCGGCACGCCCTCGCGTCATGCGGGCAACCTCGACCCGTCCCCCGTCCGCCCTCGCGTCACGCCCGCAGGGTTGCCCCGCCACCCACGCGCGGGCGCGCCGCGACCGGTAGACTCGCTCGTCCGCCGAGCGCCGAGGCGCGCCGAAGCACCCCGGGAGGAGCCCGTGCCGACGACCCGCCCCCAACTCGCTGCGCAGCCGCGCCGGCGATGCGCGCGCCGCTCTTCGTTCTGGCGTGCCGCCCTCGCCGCAGCGTGGGCCCTGCTCGCGGCGCAGGCCGCGTCGGCGACGCCCGACGAGGGCGACTGCCCCACGCTTCAGGCGACGAGCGAAGACGGGCAGACGCAAGAGGACGCCGCCCCGGTCGTCATCGAGCCCGGCATGACGATCGACAAGGATTCACTGCTCGCGCTGCGCACCCTGCTTCCCTCCGAGCTGTGGAAGTTCCGCGAGGTCTTCTTCTTCGAAGGCATGCAGATGGAGATCGGCCCGTGCCACCGCCGCTTCATCATCCCGAAGGCCTACCGCTCGGCGACCGAGCAGTTCAAGGGGCAGCCGAAGCTCGACAAGCACGGCAACCTCGAGAACTACACGGCGGGCCAGCCCTTCCCCCCCGACACGTTCGCCGACGACGACAGCACCGCGGGCCTGCGCTGGGCCTGGAACTTCGAGAAGCGCTACCGCGGGGCGGGCCATCGCGGTCGCATGCGCATTCGCAGCCACGCGAGCGGCCTCGGCCGCACCCAGACCTATCGCGGCGAGTTCAGCCTGCTCAAGCTGAAGGAGCGCGCCGATCTGTGGGAGCAGGGCTATGCCGTACCCGAGGCGAAGGATCGGCTCTGGGTGGGCGCGGGATCGTTCAGCCACCCCTTCGCCGCCCGCGGCCTCGCCTGGCGCCAGTACCGCGTCGAGAAGAGCGCGCGGCGCTGGGAAGAGCCCGACGACATCTTCGTCTACGTGCCGTCGATGCGGAAGGTGCGCCGGGCCGCAACGAACTGGGTCGACGGCTTCTATACGCCGAGGTTCACGTGGTCGGGCCAGTCCGGAGGCGGGGGCATCGCGGTGGGCACCGGCGCGGTGAACCCCGGCGCCGGCATCAACATCGGCGAGACCGAGGACGCGCGCATCGGCTTCACGGGGCTCGAGCTTCGCCCCAACGCGTTCGTCTGGCGCGTGCGCGGCCGCACCGTCGTCATCGCGCCGATCAACAGCAATCAGTCGGGCTATCCGATCGAGGAAGAGCGGCTCTACGGCTACTCGGGGCTCTCTCTCGCGAGCGACCGCTGGGACGTACGCTCGGCGGTCGTGATCGAGGGCGCGCTCAAGCGCAAGAACGAGACGATCCGCACGATCACGATCTATCTCGACGAACAGACCCAGCACCCGCTCTACTGGATCTCACGCACCGACCGACGCCGCCTCGTCGAGATCGGTGTCTTCGCCCACCGCTACAGCGATGACATCCCCCAGTACCCCGAGTGGCCGGGCGGCAGCCAGGCCCACGTGCTCGAGCCGGTGGCCGCCGCGTTCTTCAACGCCCTCGATGGCGAGGGGGGATGGATCCGCGAGAGCTTCGACGTGCGCAGCCTGCCCTGGAGCGACGACGATCGGCGGCAGCTGATGTCGTCCGACTCGCTGCTGCGCGGCCGCTGACGACGACCGCCGCGCGCGTCACCCGGCCCCGCAAAGAGACGACCCCGCGCGCGCGTCCCCCGGTCCCGATAGGGAACCTCTGCCCGGTCTGCCGTGCCAGGGCCGGGGCAGGCGGGGGCACCGTGCTCAGACATTCTCGGCGCGACCCATCAGGGAAACTCGCATGCTGCACCCAGCGCGCCTGCGAACTGCGCGCGGTACCCCCGCCTGCCCCGGCCTCGGGACGCTTCGGTTGGTGCGCAGCACTCGCTTCTGGTGGCATCGGTTTGGGTCGCATCGCGTCATCGAGGTCGCCGCCCAGAGCTGTTCCAACATGCGTGGAGCGAGTTCTGCAGAGCATCCCTCGAGACGACCTCCGCGCGCCTCTCGCGGCACCGCAAACGACGCCCGCCCCCGCTGCCGGGCAGCGAGGGCGGGCGGGCCGATCCGGATCGGGGTGGCGTCAGAACGTGTACCGCAGCGTCATGTAGACCTCGTCGCGATCCTTGATCAGCGACAGACCGCCGAAGAAGCCGTCCTGATACGGGGTCACGCCGCCGCGCTCGATCGCAGGCCCGATCGGGTTCACCTGCATCGGCTGCAGCTGCTGTCGACCGAAGAAGATCGACGCGCCGACCGTGATCGAGAACGCCTCGCTGAAGCGGTAGTTGATCGACGGCAGCGCCGCGCCCGAGCGCGACCGGAAGTCGTACACGCCGGTGATGGCCGGGTTGAGGCGATCCTGGAAGTAGCCCGTGAAGGCCGACAGCGTCGCCAGCGTGTTCCACGGCCCGTTCGGGCCCATGCCGCTGTTGTAGTTGCTGCGGTACTGGAAGAACCACTGCGAGTTGATGAAGATCGTGCGGTTCGAGTTCAGGAAGTTGACGAAGGTCGGTCGATCCACCGAGACCGTCAGGTTGTAGGTATCGGTGCGGGTGTTCAGCTCGTACGAGTTCGCGTCGGCCGTCGGGATGCCCTTGATGAACGTGAACTCGGTCGACCAATTCGATTTCGTGAAGTCCTCCGCGAAGTCCATCGAGAAGCCGAGCACGTTGCGCTTCTCATAGCTCAGGTAGACCTCGCTGCCCGACTGCCACTGCATCGTCCGGCGACCGAAGGTGCCGTTGCCGCCCGCGCGCATGATGTTGCGCTTCTGACCGGCCACGCTGTACAGCGCCTGCACCAGCGAGCAGTGCTGCGGCGTGACGAAGGTGCAGCGCTCGCTGCCGAGCGTCTCACCTGCCGAGCCCTCGCGGCAGTCGATGCGCGACGGGTTCACGAACTTGACGCTGCCCTGGATCATGCGCGCCTGGGTGGCCCGCTCGTCGGTGCACTTCGGGATCAACGCCATGAGCTGGTTTTCGCTGCCCGTGAAGGCGTAGTCCCAGAGCATGGTGTGGATCAGGCCGCGCCAGCGGTGTCGCCCGCCGTTCTCGCCCTGGCTGAAGATCTTGCCGTCCGAGCCGCGCGCGATCTCGGCGGCGCCCGCGCCGATCGCGTCGATGTTCTGCCCCGCCGACGTGCCGAGGCGAAGGCGCCGGGCCGCGTTCTCGCGGAAGGCCCAGGGCGACTGCTGCTCGTACCACTTCAGATCGGGAAAGACGTCGAGCACGTTCGGCAGATCGGGGTCGCGCTGCAGGCGGCTGCAGTTCGTCTCCGTCACCGGGCACGGCAACAGCTGATCGTCGATGCCCGACTCGGCCACGCTGTCGCGCCGATCGAAGTTCGCGTCGTCCGACGTCAGCGGCTGGTCCGAGTAGAGCTTCGCGTCGTACGTCGCGGGGTCGACGAAGCCGCGCACGCTCGCGATGCCGTCGGCGAACTCGGGCGAGAAGGCGACCAGCAGCATCATGAAGTTGAAGGAGAGGCCCGCGACCTCGCTCGACCAGCTCTCACCGGTGAAGGGATGGCCCGCCCCGATGCCCGTCTTGACCGACGTACATTCGGCGTGGTTGATGTAGCCGCCGCCGTGCTCGTCGGCGACGCGCTGCATCCAGACCCAGGCCTGCATCTCGGTGCAGCCCGACGGATCGGCGCCGAAGGGCGTGCCGGCGCGAATGTTCACGTAGTCGCGCTGCACGATGTTCGTGACCCAGGTGCCGAGATCCTCGGGCCCGGTGCCGAAGTCGAAGCCGCCGGTCGCCTGGAAGACCTGCGGAAAGTCGATCGCGCCCTCGTCGGGGAAGAGCACGCCCAGTCGGTCGGGGTCGCCGTCGGTGGTCTGCACCCAGCCGGCGAGGTAGCAGCGGGGATCGTCCTCGGAGCCCGCGACGTCGCAGCCGGGCACCTGGCCGGGCGAGTACACGCCCCAGTTGAGACCCGAACCCGTGGTCGCGCGACCCGTGGGATCGACCTGGCCACCCGTCAGCGTCACCAGCCGGCCGTCGGGGGCGTTTACGTTGCAGTCGGGGTCGCTTGCCGGGCACCAGCCAAACTGGGCCGCGAGGTCGATCTGCTGGTAGTCGGTGCGCTGCCCGGTCGGGTCGCCCACCGTACCGAGATAGTTGTTGCCGACGTACTCGGCGAGCGGGTTGTTCGGGTGGTACTCGCCCTCGCCCGGCTGCAGCACGCGGTTGTAGCGGATCGTTGCCCACTTGTTGCGGCAGCCGGGCAGGATGCCCGAGGCGCCCTGCGGCCCGCCGATGTCGGCGGTCGTGCACTTCGGCCCGCCGAGCCCCTGGATCTCGAAGGCCGACGTGCCCGGCTGGATGCCGTTCACCACGAAGTACTCGCGGCGATCCCAGCAGCGCGAGTTGAAGCGGTTGGCGGCGGCCGTCCGCAGGCGCTGCTCCTGCGTGGTCGGATCGACATTGAACGGCTCGTACGTCAGATTGCAGTCGTTGCCGTCATGACCGATCGCCTGGCCGTTTCGACCGACGAAGCCCGTCGCCGCGCCCTCGGCGGTGCCGAGCTCGGGCAGCCCCGTCGTCTCGTTGATGCGGATCAGCTGACCATCGACACCGATCACGCGGCCGTCGGTGCGGTACTCGAGCGGGATGCTGCCGTTGTCCATCAGCCGGTCGCCGTAGATCTCGGGCACGAGATCCTGGATGCCCAGATCGCTGAAGGCGATGCCAATCGAGTCGTTACCGATCGCCGACTGCAGCAGCGCGCTGCCCTCGGCCCAGAGCAGGTCGACGCCGTTCGCGTCACAGCTCGTCCCGAAGTAGGGCCCGCAGCCGAGCAGCGCCTCCTGCTCGGGCGCGAACCCGCGCGAGATGTGGCCGACGACCTGCGAGCGCGTGTCGACGCCCGTGCCGCGCCAGGCATAGCCGCCGCAGAGCACCGCCTGACCGGTGAGCGCCGAAGCCTGGGTGAAGCCGCGCGACAGGCAGTTGTAGCTCTCGCCCTCACGCGCGCGGATCAGCATCTGGTCGAGGTCGGCGGCCGCGCCGGCCACACCCGTCTCGACCGCCCACTGGGCGCGGCGATCGTAGGTGAAGAGCGCCTCGTTCAGGTTGGGTGTCGCCTCGTCGTCGACCTCGGCGATGGTGTCGACGTGCAGCCGCATGAAGGGGATGCCCATGAGCTGCGGGATGCTGGTGAAGTACGAGAGCGACTCGTTCGCGCTGGCCCCCGAGAGCGCCACGTTGATGTTCTGCGAGCCGCTGATCACGCCGGCGAGCAGATACGACACCGGGTTCTGCACGCCCCGCGAGTAGCGCTGCGAGCTGAAGACCGTCGTGGCGCAGGCCGAGGGGTCGAGCTCGCTGAAGCCCACGGTCGAAGCGCAGACCCAGTTGAACACCGACAGGTTGGTCGGCGACTGCTCGAGTGCGTTGCGCGGGTCGTACCGCAGGGTCGGGTCGTACGAGTTCAACCAGGCCGGGTTGAGGTCGCTGATGAAGCGGGCATCGAGTCGACCTTGCGACGTGCCGTAGTTGTTGGCGAGCGTGTTGTTCGGGTCGTACCGGGGATCGTAGTCGGCCAGCGCGAGGCAGTCGGGCGACACGTTGTTCGAGCCGCCCGTCCCCTCGAAGCAGTCGGGGCGGGGGTCGTTGGCGTCTGCGCGCGACGTGTCGTTCCAGAACTGCGTGGAGTACTTGCCCCACGGATTGTCGCGCGAGTCGGGCGTGCCGAAGGGCACCTGGTAGGGCTTGCCGGCCGAGTCGACCATGCGATTCGACGAACCGGGCGTCAGGCAGCCCGCGTTCTCGGCCCCGTCGTATTCGACATAGCCGGGGGTCGCGCTCGCGCTGTTGTCGATCACGCCGCCCGTCGTCGGAATGCCGGGATCGGTCGGCGTCGCGCAGCCGCGACCGACCGTGCCGTCGAACGACAGCTGCAGATCCTGCTCGCTGTGCATGTAGACGCGGGGGCGACCGGTGCGCCAGTCGACGTTGCGGTTGTAGGTCGACAGGCGGCGCACGTGCGGAAAGTCGTCGTAGCCGTAGAAGTCGGTGATCGCGAAGCTGAACCGGTCCCAGCGAAACTCGAGGCGGCCGCCGATCTCCCAGCCCTTGAGGCTGTCCCACGGGTTCGGCGGCTGCTCCTGACCGACCACGCCGATGCCGGTGAAGCCGTGCGCCATGGCGCCGAAGGTCAGCTGGCAGACGATGTTGATCGTGAAGGGCTCGCCGCAGGCGCCGAGATCGGCCGATTCGAACTCGTCGAAGTTGAACGCCAGCTCGGCGCGCACGTCGGAGAGCGGGCCGACTTCGTAGAACGACCACACGCCGCGCCACGCCCAGAGCGCGATGCGCGACTCTTCGAGGCTCGGCAGATTGGCGAGCGCGAGATCCTGCGGGTTGAACTGATCGGTCGTGCGGAAGAGCTCGGTCTTGCCCCAGACGATGGTCTGCTTGCCGACGCGCATCCACAGTCGGCTGTCGAACATCTCGATGTCGAGGTAGGCCTCTTTGAGCTCGCCTTCGTCCTGCTGCGCGGCGCCGCGATTGAAGGCGCGCTGCTGTTGGGTGAAGTTGAAGTTGTAGGTGTCGAGGTTGCCCTCGGCGAGGGCGGCCCGCAGCGGCGCCGACGGCACGAAGATGCCTCGCGCCTCGTTCGCGGCCGCCGCACGATCGTTGAACGTGCGCCGATCGAGCGCATTCGGGTTGACCACCTGCCAGCCGAAGGTGTCGTCGTAGTCGTTGAACTTGTCGTCGAGCGGGTCGCCGTTCGCGTCGCGCTCGGGGTTCGGGTCGGTGAACGGCCGCAGATCGCGAATGTAGATCTGGCTGCGCTCGGGGTTGTCCTCGCGGTAGATCGGAATCGGGCGATACGGCGAGCCGCCGGCGCCGAACGAGAGACTGGCGGGCGACACGCGTGACTGGTCGAGGGGGTTCGCGATGTCGGCCATCGCGGCGTTCGGCTCGACGAAGTTCTCGGGCAGCCAGGGGCCGAAGATCTGCTGGGCGTGACCGGTCTGTGCGCCGCCGATCACCGGGATCGTCGCGAAGCGAAAATCCTCGAAGGCGTAGTTGTTGACGAGAAACGGCGAGCCCTGGGTGCCGTCGTCGATCGTCTCCCACGGTTGCCCGCTGGTCGACGCCCACTTCTGGTTGCGATCGGCCTTCCAGAATCGCGTCGGGGCATTCCACGGGCGCCATACGGCGTTGGCCGGGCTGCAGTCGGAGGTCGTGCACTGCATGAGCTCGGGGCGCAGCAGCGCGCCGGGGCCGATCTGATCTTCGGGCTCCTCGCCGTAGAGACCCTCGAAGCCCGGCACCTCCTGGAACGCGAGCGGGTTTCGATCGGGGCGCGCGATCGGGCCGTCGTCGGTGAGCGTGATCTGGCCGGCGGTCGTGAACGTGTCGCCGTCCATCAACCGAGTCGGGAGGCTGCGTGCGCGATTGCCGAAAGTGTTGACCGGCTTGACCATGCCGCAGCCGCGGCTGTAGATGCAGTCGAAGCGCGCCTCGACGCGCACGTAGCCCGAGACGAGGTCGAGGGGGCCGATCGTGTCCTGGAGCAGATCCACCTCGAGCTCGAGGTTGAAGATGTTGTACCACTGCACGAGATCCCAGTTGCCCGTGTAGTTCTTGCTGATGGTGCGCAGCTGCATCTCGACGAAGCCGTGTGCCTGAACACGCCCATCGAGCGCTTCGAGCGCCTGCGCGCCCGGGGCGGTCAGGAGACCGCCTGAGCTCGCTCCGAACGCCAGGAGCAACACCGCGAGAACCCGGGTGGCCCATCGTGTTCGCTGGGGGTGCGCACCGGCGAACGAACGACAGAAGAACTGGATCATGACCCCTCCAACAGCCCGACCGAATCACCGCAACCTCGCGGTGGCCGCCCGGTTGGAACCGGAGGGGAGAGCCCGACATCCAAGGCCCCGAGAACCGAACAGCAGATCACGTCCATCCGATGGCATGCCGGATGCGAACGCGACCCCCAGCCGGGATCGGGTCCAACGAGTCAGGCCGACGCTCGAGTTTCGCCGGCCCGCAATCGACTCGCCGAGGCGCGCTTTCCCCCACGATCCAGCTCGCAGTGGGTCGAGCTCCGCATCCCCGCGCAATCGACGACCGTCGTCGTCGATCCGGTCGGCGTTCGGCGGCCGGGGGCCGGCGAGCACCGCGTCACGAGGGCGTGTCGGGCTGCGAGACCGGCTCGGTTCGTGCGTCGTACGCCTGCGAAGACGACGGAGTCTTCGCGCGCGGTTCACTCGGGTTGTGTCACCCGCATCGGTCGGCCTCTCCAGACGAAGAACTTCGCTGGAAGTCTTCGTGGCCCACCGCATCGGGATGAAACGCCCGAGCACGACGCCCGATCCATAACCTGTACACCGCAGACGGCCCGCGGCCTCTTCTTCTTCTTACTATTTGTCGGACCGCACCTGGATTGCGGTCCGCCGAAGTCGAGGCCCACGCGACGCGTGACGGATGAGGAGGATTCCCCCCCACGAGTTGGATCCGATCCACGATACAACGCGGTTCCTCGGGAAAACAATCGAATTCTGCCCGTGAATCCGAGATTTGCGGCATCGCTTGCGGGCCGCTGAACGCTTGTTCCAACCCGCCCGAGCACCCGCCCGCACGCCTCGAGCCGCGGCCGAACGGCACCGCGCCCCCCGCCGTTTTCGAACGCTGGTTTGAGGTTGGGGGGATTGCCGTCGAGCGTCCGAGATGGGAGGCTCACGCCGCCCCGGCCGCGGCGACGCGCCCACCCCCCCCGCCGGATACGAGCCCACCCACTCACCGGGTGAGAAACGGAGAATCGAAACCATGTCCGATGCTTCCGACGCCGCGGGTGAAGCCCAGCCGATCACCGGCTGCCGCCCCGGCGACGTCGCCGAGCACGTCTTTCTCTGCGGCGATCCGGCCCGGGTCGACCGCATCACCGCGAGCTGGAGCTCGACCCGCGTCGTCTGCGAAGCCCGCGAGTACCGCATCGTGACCGGAGAGCGCGGCGGCCGCCCCGTGAGCGCCGCCTCGACCGGCATCGGCGCGCCCAGCACGGCGATCCTCGTCGAAGAGCTCGCCAAGCTCGGCAGCCACACGCTGATCCGCATCGGCAACAGTGGGGGCCTGGCCCCGGAGCTTCAGCTCGGCGAGCTCGTAATCACCCGCGGTGCCGTGCGCGACGACGGGACGTCCCGCACGTACGTGGTGCCCGAGTTTCCCGCGGCGGCCCACCACCGCGTGGTCGCCGCACTCGAAGACGCCGCCGTCGCGGCCGAGGCGACGCATCACGTCGGCACCACGTGGTCACTCGACGCGTTCTATGCGCGCAATGCCATCGCGACCGAAGGCGGCGGCATGGCCTCGATGAGCGTGGGCAGCTACTGGCCGAGCCACCTCGAGACCCGCATTCGCGACATGCGTGCAGCGGGCGTGCTGAACTGCGAGATGGAGTCGGGCGTGCTGCTCACGCTGGCCTCGATCTTCGGCCTGCGCGCAGGCTGCATCTGCGTCGTATCCGACCGCACGCCCTGGCCGGGCCCGTCGGCGATCGACCTCGATCGCAACATGGCCCGCTGCATCGAGGTGGCGAACGCCGCCATGGACGCGCTCTAGCACGCCGACGCGCGCACGCGGGTCAGGGCACGAGCTCGACCGGGATGGGCATGATGTTCCAGGTGAAGACGCTGTTGCCGCTCGTGCGCTTGTAGATCACCTCGCGCACCGGCTTGCCGTCGACCCAGACGTAGCGCCGCACCTCGTTGTCGTTGTCGCTCGCGACGTAGAGCTCGTCGACGCCGTCCCCGTCGAGGTCGGCGAGGATCGCGGCGTGCTCGAAGCCACCCGAGCGGCGGTCGATCAGCGTCTTCGTCCACGGCGCGTTCGGGTCATCGCCCGGGCTCAGCATCCAGAGCCCCTGGCTGAAGAGCGCCGCGACGATCTCTTTCTTGCCGTCGCCGGTGAAGTCGCCTGCGGTCAGGAACCGACCGAGGCGGTCGTCGATGGTGGCGATCACGACGCCCCCATCGGCCGGGGTGTCGCCCTCGAAGCGGAGGATCTGAACGCCCTCCTTCAGCTTCTTGGTGTCCTTGTCGATCTTGCCCTCGACGAGCACGTAGAGCTCGTCGACTCCGTCACCATCGACGTCGTCGACGAGGATCTCCTTCGCGTGGCGGTCACCGAGATCGGCGGCCACCTCGCCCGGCGTGCCCTGGGCCGGCACGTAGCGCTTGACGACCCCCGACTGCTCGCTGCCGTCGAGGCGATTCGGCTCGCTCGGCGTCGAGTAGATCTCGAGCACACCATCGCCATCGAGGTCACCGATCTCGATCTCGTGAACGAACGTGTCGGGCTCCTGGTCGAGCTCTTCGATGATGAAGCCGCCCGATCCGTCGGGGCGTGCGGTGGCGACGACACCCTGGTCATGCGTCGCGATCGCGATCGCCATCTGCCCGTCGCCGTACAGGTCGGCGATCTCGATGTCGCGCATGCGCGAGAACTTGCCGCCGAAGTCCTTCTCCCAGATCGTGGTGTCGACCTCGCCGCCGTTCCAGAGGCGCAGCGTCGCCTTCGAGCCGGCGGCCGCGAGCAGTCGATCCTCGCCGTCCACGGGATAGGCCATCGCCTTGTGGATCACGTTGCTGTCGGGGTCGGCGATGCTCGAGTGCACCCACTCGCCGTTCTTGCGCACGAGGAACTCCATCGTCGCGGGCAGGGGCTCGGGCATCGACTTCGAGCCCGGCTTGCGGGCCTCGAACTGAGCCAGCCCCAGCACGAGGGCGTACGGGAGATCGTCGGGCGTCTCGACCACCGGCTTGTCGGAGGGGGCGGGCGTCGCGGGCTGCCCCGCCGCCTCGGCGCCCTTCTCGGCGGCCGGCTTCGCCGCGGGCTTCTCGGCCTCACCGCCGCAGCCCACCGCGAGCGCGAGCGCCGCCGCGATCGCGCAGACCGCGCAGCCGCGACGAGCAATAGAAGAAAGAAGAACCTCGTCTGACCGGGACCGGTCCATGGCACCCTCCATGATGTCCCGGGGGTGTAGCAGCCCCACCGCATCGCTTCACGTCGGCCGCCGCCCCGCGCCGACCGACACGGCCGGGCCGATCGATTCGGAACCCGTCCAACCGCCCGCGATCCCGCACAAAAATCGAACGCCAGGCGTCGCGCCACCGCGCGGGATCGCCTCGGCTTTGGTACCTATGGGCCGCGTCGACCAACCAGCCCCGAGATCTCGTTCTGGCCCGCCGGTCCGAGCCTGGCTCCGCCTGCTCCGGCCGCCGCCTCCGCACCGCCCGTTCCATCCGCCCGGAGAGCCTGCCCGTTGAGCAAGGTCGGATTGCAGCCCCCGAAAGGCACGCGCGACTTCGCGCCCGACGAGTTTCGCCAGCGAGAGTGGCTGTTCGACCACTTTCGCGAGGTCGCGCGGCGCTTTGCCTTCGAAGAGGTCGACGCGCCCGTCGTCGAGAGCGCCGAGCTCTTCACGCGCAAGGCCGGCGAGGAGATCGTCGACCAGCTCTATCACTTCGAGATTCACGGTCGGCACCTGGCGCTGCGGCCCGAGATGACGCCCTCGATCGCCCGGATGATCCTCGGCCGCGCAGGCGCCCTGCGGATGCCGGTGCGGTGGTTCACGATCACGCAGAACTGGCGCTACGAGCGAATGACCCGCGGCCGCCGCCGCGAGCACTACCAGTGGAACATGGACATCTGGGGTGAACCCGGCGTCACCGCCGAAGCCGAGCTGCTGGCGGCGATCTGCATGGCGACCGACCAGCTCGGCCTCGCGCCGGGTACGGTGCTCGTGCGCTTGAACAGCCGTGCGCTGCTCGAAGAGACGCTGCGGGCGGGTGTGCTCGCCAGCCGACCCGAGGTCTTCGAGCCGCTCTGCGTCGTGATCGACAAGCTCGACAAGATCGGCGCCGACGCGGTCGTCGACCTGCTGACCGACGCGAAGGGCGCCGTCGGCCTCGACAAAGCCGAGGCAAGCGACGTCGTCGCGCTGCTGCAGGTCTCCGATCTCGACGAAGCAGCGAAACACGCACCCGAGGGCTCCGCGGCGCTCGCCGACATGCGCCGACTCTTCGAGCTGCTGGCCGCGTACGGCATCGCCGATCGTGTCGTGTTCGACGCATCGGTGGTGCGCGGCCTGGCGTACTACACCGGCATCGTCTTCGAGGCGTTCGATGCGCGCGGCGAGCTGCGCGCGATCTGCGGGGGCGGTCGCTACGACCGACTCGCCGAGACCCTCGGTGGCAAGCCGATCCCGGCCGTCGGCTTCGGCTTCGGCGACGCCGTGATCACCGAGCTCTTGAAGGACGAAGGCAAGCTGCCCGAGCTGCCGCGCCAGGTGGACGACGTCGTCTTCGCCTTCGACGACGAGCAGCGCAGCGCAGCGATCGGCCTCGCGCAGCGGCTGCGCGAGCGCGGACGCCGCGTCGAGCTGCTGCTCGCGACGCCCAAGCTCAAGCGCGCGATGGCCGACGCCGACCGCATCGGCGCGGCGCGCATCTGGCTGCTCGGCCCCGACGAAGTCGCCCGCGGCGTGGCGCGACGCCGCGACCTCTCGACCGGCGAAGAAACCGACCAGGCGCTCGACGCGCCGGAGTAGAGCCATGGCCGACGACAGCCGCGCGACCGGCACGACGCCCTGGACGATCGGCGACAGCCTCGATACGTACTCCGTCGAGCGCTGGAGCGATGGCTACTTCGGCATCAACGCAGCGGGGCATCTCGTCGTGCGGCCGAAGCGCGGCGAAGACGCCGAGATCGACCTCGTCGAGACGGTCGAGAACCTGCGCCAGCGCGGCTTGCGCACGCCGATGCTGCTGCGCTTCTCGGACATCCTCACCAGCCAGGTACGGCGCATCCACGACGACTTCGCGGCGGCCATCGAGGCCTACGGCTATCGCGGCCGACATCACAGCGTGTACCCGATCAAGGTCAATCAGCAGCGCCACGTCGTCGAAGAGCTGGTCGCGATCGAAGGCCCCCATGCGATCGGCCTCGAAGCCGGCAGCAAGCCCGAGCTGCTGATCGCGCTGGCCGTCCTCGATCGGCCCGGCGGCATGATCGTGTGCAACGGCTTCAAGGACCGCGCCTATGTCGAGACGGCGCTGCTCGCCCAGCGCCTCGGCCGGCGGCCGATCATCGTCATCGATCGCTTCGACGAGATCGAGCTGCTCGTGAAGACCGCTCAGCAGCTCGGCATTCGC
This sequence comes from Myxococcota bacterium, assembly GCA_965250285.1. Lineage (GTDB taxonomy): Bacteria > Myxococcota_A > UBA9160 > UBA9160 > UBA4427 > CAYYSY01. The sequence goes on along the minus strand of OZ252299.1, from coordinate 600,500 downwards.
CCGCACATCGGCCTGCGCGTTCGGCTCTCGGCACAGGGAGCCGGCAAGTGGCTCGCGTCGTCGGGCCGGCGCTCGAAGTTCGGTCTCTCGCCCGGCGAGGTGATCGCGGCCGTATCGCGCCTGCAGGCCGACGGCATGCTCGACTGCCTCGAGCTCGTGCACTACCACATCGGCTCGCAGATCACGGACATTCGCGCCCACAAGGAGGCGCTGCGGGAGATGGGCCGCATCTTCGTCGGCCTGCGCACCATGGGCGCCGATGCCCTGCGCTACGTCGATATCGGCGGCGGGATGGGGGTCGACTACGACGGCACCCAGACCGACTCGCACTCGTCGATGAACTACAGCGCCGAGGAGTACGCGCGCGACGCCGTCGACACACTGCTCTCGGCCTGCGACGAGGCAGGCATCGACCACCCCGACATCGTGACCGAGGCGGGTCGGGCGATCGCGGCCCACCACTCGGTGCTGATCTTCGACGTCATCGGGCACCACGGAATGGTCCCGCAGCAGACGTCGACGGACGTCCAGCCCGACGATCACCGCGTGCTCCATGACCTGGCGGCATGCGCGAACGGGCTCGCGGCCGACAACCTGCTCGAGACGTACCACGACGCGCTCCTCCTGCGCGACGAAGCCGTCAACTCGTTCGCGCTCGGCTACCTCGACCTCGTGACGCGCGGGCGCGCGGACGATCTCTTTCTGCACATCTGCGGCCAGATCCGCACCGAGCTCAGGGCACTCGACGAGGTGCCCGAAGAGCTCGCCACCCTCGACCGCGACCTCGCCGACACGTACTACGGCAACTTCTCGGTCTTCCAATCGGCCCCCGATCACTGGGCGGTCGAGCAGCTCTTTCCGGTGATGCCGATCCAACGCCTCGACGAGCGCCCGACCCGTCGCGCGGTCCTGGCCGACCTGACCTGCGACAGCGATGGCAAGATCGATTCGTTCATCGATCCCGAAGGCGCAAAGCCGGTCCTCGAAGTGCATCCGCTGAACGGCACCCCGTACTACGTCGGCGTCTTTCTCGCCGGTGCCTACCAGGAGATCCTCGGCGACCTGCACAACCTGTTCGGCGATACCGACGCCGTGCATCTGCGCATCGACGACGACCGGGAGGTCGTGGTCGAGCACGTCGTCGACGGCGACTCGGTCGACGAAGTCCTCTCGTACGTGCAGTACGAACGGCGCGAGCTCGTCGAGAAGGTGCGGCGCACGATCGAGAAGGCGCTCCGGTCGGGCGCGATCGGCCTCGAAGACTCGGCGTTGCTGCGGCGACGCTACGAGCAGGGCTTGCTCGAGTACACGTACCTGTCTCACGACGACCGCTAGCCACCGTCGCCGAGACGGTCGCGAACCGCCGCCACTCGGACGACACGCGGGCGAAGACATCGAACCATCCAGCCGCAGGAGAACACGCTCGACATGGCACCCCGCGCCGCCCGCATCTACTCGTGGAACGTCAATGGCATTCGCTCGGCGCACAAGAAGGGTTTCGCCGATTGGCTCGCAGCCAGCCGCGGCGAGATCGTCGGGATCCAGGAGGTGCGCGCGACCCGCGAGCAGATTCCCGACGAGGTGGCCGACGTGCGCGGTTACCACCTGCACGTGTCGTCCGCCGAACGAAAGGGCTACAGCGGCGTGGGGCTCTTCTCGAAGCGCAAGCCCGATGCCATCGACACCTCGCTCGGTGAGGATCGCTTCGACGCCGAAGGGCGCGTCCAGATCGCGCGCTTCGGCCGCCTGGTCGTCGCCAACGGCTACTTCCCGAACGGCAGTGGTCAGGATCGCGACAACAGCCGCGTGCCCTACAAGCTCGACTGGTACGCAGCGCTCTTCGACAAGCTCCAGCGCCTGCGGCGCGGCGGCTACCGCGTGATCGTGATGGGCGACTTCAATACGGCGCATCGCGAGATCGACCTCGCCCGCCCGAAGGACAACCGCAAGACCAGCGGGTTCCTGCCCGAAGAGTGCGCCGAGCTCGACCGCTGGATCGACGCCGGCTGGATCGACACGTTCCGCGCGTTCGAGCCCGCAGGCGGCCACTACTCGTGGTGGAGTCAGCGCTTCGGCGTGCGAGAGCGCAACGTCGGCTGGCGCATCGACTACGTCATGGCCTCGCCCGCCGCGATGAAGTTCGTGAAGAACGCCTTCATCCACATGGACGTCATGGGCAGTGACCACTGTCCAATCGGCGTCGACGTCGACCCCGCGATCTTCGGCTGAAGCACCGCGGGCCTCGGGCGGCCCGCCTCGAACCGTGCCCTACGGATCGCGCGCGGCGCCGGGCGTGAACGCCGTTTCACGCCCGCTCGAGGACAGGTGAGCCCGCGACCGCGCTTCCCCGGCGACACAGCGCAGCGCTTGCCGCGACACAGCGTCGCGCCAAGCGCGACACAGCGCCGCGCTTGGCGCTGCACCGCGTCGCGCTTGGCGCGGCGCTTGCTTCGTCGACGGGCGTGATGCCCACGCCCCCTCCCCGACTCGGCGCCACGTGCGTCCTCGTCTGCGTCGTCTGGTGCCAGCTCGCGCTGGTTCAGCTCGCATGGCCCGGCTGCATCGGCGTCGCCCTCTCGTTCGCCATCGCGCTGGGCTGGATCGCGCATCGGTGCCCACGCGTCGAACCGAGCCATCGATGCCCCACCCGTCTGATCGGCCAGGCCCTCGCGTTCATGTGGGTCGGGGTCGCCATCCAGCCCGCCCTCGGCGCCGCCACGTGGTACGCCTTCGTCGCCGCGACCGGCGCGACGCCCCGTCTCGACGCCGCGGCAGCGCCGTGTGCGTTCGAGCTCGTCTCATGCCTCGCGCTCGCGCCCGCATTCGAAGAGTGGCTGTACCGGGGTCGGCTGCTCGCCGCGCTCGAACCGCGCGTCGGTCGATGGGCGGCGGTCGTGGTGAGCGCGGCGTGCTTCGCCCTGCCCCACGCGACGCCGGTGCGGATGCTCGGCACCTTCCTTGCCGGCCTCGCTCTCGGCCTCGTCTGGCTGGCCACGAGGCGCGTCTCGCCCTGCACGGCGCTGCACGTCGGCCTGAATGTGGCGGTCGTCGCCCCGCGCTTCGACGCGGCCGCGCTCTGATGCGCACCGGCTCGAACGGGGCGAACCGTCTGGTGCGCAGCGGGCGACGCTCCGTGCGGTCCTTCCTCGGATGGCGGCGCGAGCGCCCGAGCCGAAGCCGTTCGACCCCGCCCGGCCGACCCGGCTCGGCCGGGCGGCGGATCAGCCAGGCCTCCCTCGCGGCGACCACGAGCTGGGTGGCGGCCAGCCTCTGGCTCGAGCCCGAGAACGAAGCCCGCGCCGCGCTCCACTCGCACGTCGTCTTCGCGCTCGGCTACGGCCACCTGCTCGCGAGCGTCGTGCGTGGCCGCCGGCCTGCATCGGCGCAGCCCCCGCGTGCGGCGGCCGCGAAGCTCGGCACCCTGGCGACGCTCGCCACCGGGTATGCGGCCTACGTCGAGCTCTGCCAATTCGCGCCGGCGCTGCCCCTGGGTCTGCTCGCCCTGTCGGCGTGGCACACCGTCGAGAACGATCGCGCGCTGCGGCGGTCGAGCCCCGAGGACGCGCTGCCGATCGCGGCGCTCTCGACGCGGCGAAGCGACCTCTTCGCCGACGCAGCGATCGCCGCCGGACTCAGCTTGCTCGCGCTCGCGGCGCCTCATCTCTCGCCGCGAATCGACGCGACCGACGTGATCGCGGCGGTCACGCTGCATCACCTCGTGAGCTGGCTGATCCTGATCGTGGCACGGGCCCGGGCGCGCGGCCGGCTTCGCAGCGAGCTCATCGCGCTGCTGCGACTGCATGCACCGACGTTGGCGCTGTGCCTGGGTGCGATGGCCGTGCTCGGCGCGCCAAGCGCCTGGCCGGCGTCGATCGTCGACGTCTCGAGGGCCGTCCTCTCACCGGCCACCTACCTGTTCTGGTCGGCCGCACACGTCGTGCACACCGCCTGGCGGCGTGCACGCCCGTGAGCGGCCGACCGAACGCGCCGGTGACGCCCGCACGACCGCGCTAGCCGCTCACCTCGGCGCGGCGCATGAGGCCGACGACCGCTGCGAGGAGCAGCAGCCAGATCACCGCCCGCGGCGTCCCGGATGTGCGCGGTCGGAACGCATCCGGAGAACACGTCGATCCGCTGCCGAGGTCACCGTCGGGCAGGGCATCGGTCGATTCGGCCGGTGGGGGCACGGGGGGCGCCATGGTCGGCGGATCCGGCGAGTCGAGCATGGCCGTGCCGACGTACACCAAGACCACGCCCCCGACGAAGATGATCACGCCCGTGGCGGTGAACTGCCCAGCGAGCGGTCCGGCGGCCACGGCGTTGCCGGCCATCGAAGCCCCCATCGCCATGAAGCCGACCCCGACGGTCACCGTGGCCTGTCCGGCCGGCGTCTGCGAGGGCGCGCCACCGACGGGCGTCGCGTGGGTCCCACCCGGATCCCAGAGATGAACCGGGTTGCCGCGGGTGTACGCAAAGTCGTTCAGAACGTGGTCGACGGGATCGGGCGCGAGGAAGCGACCGATGGCCGGATCGTAGGGCCGCGCGCCCAGCAGCATCATCCCAGCGACGTGGAGACCACCGGCGAACCCGCGCTCGCCCGATCCGGGCGCGCGCTCCGTCCCGTCGCGGTCGAACACGGCCCGCTCACCGAAGCCCGCGTACACGTGGCGACGTACGACCGCCGCCTGTTCATCGCTCACGAAGAGCACGTTGCCGCGATCGTCGTGGTGGCGATACCGGCGTGCGCCACTGCCCAGCGCGACCCCGACCCCGTCGATCTCGGCGGCGATCGGTCGCCCGACCGCATCGACCTCGACGCGCCCGCCGTAGCCGAAACGCGTGGTCACGCCGTCGATCGTGCGCGATCGCAGGCGATTGCGCGCGTCCCACGCGAGCGAGACCGACGCACCGATCGAGGCGAGTCGCCCCCCCGCGGTCCAACCGAGTGCGACGCCATCTCGCGACACGACGAAGCCCGCCTCGTCGGTCGCGTAGGTGCGCGTGGCGTCGAAGCCCCCTGCGAGCAGGCGATTGCGCTCCGCGTTCATCGTGAACTCGGTCGCCGGACCGCCGCGGGGCTGGAACGCGTCGAGATTGCCGAGCGCATCGAAGCGCACGCGATCTGCCACCGGGGTCTCGAGGATGTCGTTCTGGCTCGACATGCGCAGCCACGGACCCGGCGTGGGAAAGCCGTCGTACGCCGTCGGACCCCAGCGAAGGCGATGCACCTCGAGGGCGCGGTGCCAGATCGGCGCGCCACCGGGAGGCCCGGCGAGCAGGATTCGACTGGTGACGGTGACATCGAGCCGCTCGTAGCCGGCATCGCGAACGAGATCGGTGCGCTCGACCGAAACGCCGGCGGCGTCCTGCGTGCGCGACTCGATCAATTCCCCGGTCGCGGGGTGGTAGGCGAACGTGCGCGTGAGCCCGTTGCCGTATCGGACCGCGCTCGGACGACCGTCGACACGCTCGCGCTCGATCAACAGCTCGCCGTCGATCCAGGTCGACACGAGCCGGTCGGCCCCGTCGTAGCTGCGTCGTGCTTCGAAGGCCACGCCGCCCGTCGTCGGGTCGATGATGCGCCGGGCGACCTCGCGACCCCGCGCGTCGTACTCGAGCTCGGAGCGCCCGCCCGAAGCGTGGTCGATGCGCTGCACGCGGCCGTCGACGTCGTGCGCGATCGATTCGGGTGTGGCGTAGGCCGAGTCACCGATCTCGACCACCCGACCCTGCGCGTAGGTCAACGTGACCCACTGCCAGATCGTCCCGGGCCGAGTGTGCTCGATGCGAACGAGCCGCCCGTCGCGGTCCCAGTCGACCTCGGTCTTCATGCCGTTCGGCAACACCGACCGCTTCGGTCGAGCGTCGATGTCGAACTCGATCGACGTCACGCGGTCGACTCCGTCGACCCGCTCGCGACGCTCGATCAGCCGGCCGTGCGCGTCGTACTCGAACCACTCGTCTCCGCCATAGGGACGCGCGATGTGCAGCGCACGCCCATCGCTCCGTCGAGTGATCGTCGTCGAGCGGTAGGCGATCGTCAGATCATCGAGCGCCGTCTCCACCGTCACGACCTCGGCGACGTTGCGATCGGCGTCGAAGCGGCGCCGCACGAGGCCGGGGCGACCCGGCCCGAGCTCACCCTGGACCGAAGCGCCCTTCTCGAGGTTCCCGACCGCATCGAAGAGGCGAACCTCTTCGACCTCGCCCCGCACGACGCGCGCGGCGTGGCCGTGCTCGCCATAGTCGTGGTACTCGATCACGACGCCGTCGGGCAGCGTCGCGCGGGCGAGCTGACCGAGCGCGTCCCACTCGAAATGCGTCGTGTCCCCGGCCCCGTTGCGACTCGAGATCATGCGCCCCGAAGCGTCGAACGACCGCACCTGCCGGGTGCCGAGGTCGTCGGTCACCAGCAGCACGGGCCGACGCTCGGGGTGACGGCGGTCGACCGCGCCGGGCGCGTACACCCGAACCTCGGCGGCGCCCGACGGCTGCTCGACGCGCACGAGGTCGTCGTCGACCCAGTCGTATCGCCACACACGCCCGGATGCGTCCGTGCGCGACGTCGGACGACGTCCCGACCAGGTCTGTGTGACCACATCGCCTTCGGGCGAGCGCATCCTCGAGAGCCGTTGCTCGGCGTCGAACTCATACACCCAGACGGCGCCCGACGCCGTCGTCTTGACCGCCACCGTGCGGCGGCCGCCGACATCGACGACGAAGCCGAAGCGCACTTCGGGATCGCCGTGACCGACGCGCCGCACGCGGGCGATGTTGTCGCCCGACCAGTCGAGCTCGATGCGCTCATCCTCTGAGTTGACGATCGCGCGCAGCCGGCCCGCCACGCCGTACGCGTACCGGCGACCGGGCAGGTCTCGCTCGACGTCGAAGGGATCGCGCGCGACCAACGGGCGACAGGTCGCACCGAGTCGCTCGTGCAGATAGTCGGCCGTGCGTCCGGCGCGATCGACCACCGCGAGCACGCAACCGGCCGCGTCGTACTCGATGGTCAGCTGCACGCTGCAGCTCGCAGCCGAGACACATTGTTCGATGCGGTCGAGGCGCCCCGGCACCGAGGGATCGGCGACGTAGCGAAGCGCGGGGTACGACCCATCCGACCAGTGCACCTCGACGAGGCGACCCGTGATCGGGTCGAATCGGTGAACCAACCCGCCCTTCGTCTTGATCCGGGTCTCGTCGACCCGCACCCAGTGCGTGCCCGGGATCGCCGCACCGTCGACGACCGCCCCGACGTCGAGCTCCGCCCCCGAGTCGTCGAAGAACACGCCGCCGGCCAGGCGCATGTCGTGACGCCACGCCCAGTGCCCCGTGGCCGAGTTGAACACCGCCCCGACGACCAGCGGCGCGACGCGGGTGTCGAGCACCAGGTCGACGCGATCGCTCGACACGTTGCCGTGCGCCAGGTGCACGCGCACGTCGCCGATCCGCTCGACGGCGTTGCGCTCGGACTCGACGAGCCCGGGCCTGGGTTCGGGCGACGACCCCTGGCAACCGATGCCCGCGATCAGGCAGACACCCACGACCCACACGCCGAGCACGGCTCGACCGAACGAAGACCTTCGAGGCATGAAGATCCCTCCATGCGCACGACCCCGACGCGACCAGCGGACGCGGCGTGCACGCGATGGGACCAGACGGACGAGAGTGCAAGCGACGTTCCGCGCTTGCGCGCTGCGGAGGCGCGGAAGACGACGGCACGTGCAACGTCGGGCACGCGCGTGAATGGCCGGCCACGTCGGCCCGGCGCGCCGGTCGGAACGCGACTGCTACGCTGATCGTCCGCGCGCCCGCGCCGCCGGCCACGAAGCCGACGCCCTTGGGAGGTCTGTCCCCTCATGAAGGTCTATGACGAGCTGAGCGATCGACACCGCGCGTTCATCGACGCGCAGCACATGTTCTTCGTCGCCACGGCGCCGCTCGCCGAAGACGGCAACGTGAACCTGTCGCCGAAGGGCCTCGACACGTTCGCCGTCCTCGACTCGAAGCGCGTCGCCTACGTCGACCTCGGCGGCAGCGGCATCGAGACCCACGCCCACGTGAACGAGAATGGACGCATCTGCGTGATGTTCTGCGCGTTCGAAGGCAAGCCGCTCATCCTGCGGCTCTACGGCCGCGGCCACGCCCATCTCTTCGGTGAGCCGGGGTTCGAGGCGCTGCGCGACAAAGTCGGCCAGATCGACGTGCCCGTGCGGGGCATCATCGAGGTCGAGCTCGATCGTGTTCAGGATTCGTGCGGCTGGGGCGTCCCGCTCTACGCGTACGAGGGCCAGCGCGAGCGACTCGTCGACCACTGCGCGCAGCGCACCCAGCAAGAGCACATCGAGCGGGTCTACGAGAAGAACGCGTCGAGCATCGACGGGCTACCGGGGGCCGTGAAGGCCTGACGTCGCGCGCGGGGTCTCGGAGCGCCCGCGTCAGCCCGCCTGCAACACGTCGCGCTCGTACGCTGCGAGATCGGCCTGCGTCGAGAAGGGTGCGCCCATGACCGCGCCGACGTCGGGCAACGGCGTCGCCTGAGCACCATCGAGCACGCGGCGGATCAGGGTCTTGATCGACTCGAGCGGCGGCTCGCCCGCGCCGACGACGGCGGTCGGGTTGAAGCGATCACTTCGAATGCGGATCGCCTTGAGCGGCTCGTCGGCGCCCGCGCTCCAGTTGAGGACGAAGTCGATCACCAGCACGGGCTTGGCCGAGAGTCCCGACACCGCGGCGACGGCCACGGCGTCGATACGATCGAAGGGCAGCCGCGTCTTGCCGCGTCCCTCCACATCGAACTTCATCGCCTCGGGCTCGAGGGCGAGCGGCACGGCGTCGAGCACCTTGAGCGCCCGGCTCGTCGCGCCAGGCCCAGCCGCGTCGAGACCATCGACCACGGTCGCCCGCTGCGTCTCGGGCACCGACGCGGCCGGCGTCGCGGGTGCTTGCCCAGAAGCCGGCGCCGGCGACTCGCTCGAAGACACGATGGGCGGGAGCGCTGCGGCGCGGGCCTGTTCGACCTGGGCCTCCATCAGATCGCGTTCGAGCAGCGGCTCGGTCGGCGGCGTCTGGGGTTCTTCGCCCGTATCGAGCGGAGGGCCGGGGTCGGCAAGTGAGGTCGGCTCGCCGAGCGGCTCGGTCTCGAGCGCATCGGGCATGGCGAGGGGATCGGTCGCGTCGCTCGCCGCGCTGGCCGGGAGGTCGCCGAGGGGTGCTGCACCGCCGAGGTCGTCGAGACCCTCTGAAAGCGAGCCGCCGAGATCGTCGAGTCCCTGCGAGAGCGAGCCGCCGAGCTCGTCGAGCCCCCCGGAGAGCGAGTCGTCGAGTTCGTCGAGTGCGCCCGAACGAGGTTCGACACCGGCTCCCGGCTCGGACGAAAGGGCATCGGCGCTCAGCGCGCCCGCTTCGAGGAACGAGTTGTCGACCCTCGGCTGATCGAGGTCCCCCTCGCTCATCAGCGCCGGGCCGTCGCTCTCGAGCTCGCTCGAGAGATCCTCGACCCGACCCGGATCGTTCCACGATTCGGGATCGCCCGCCGAGAGATCGGCTGGGGCCGTGTCGTCGCCACCGAGCAGCCCCGCCGGCGTCTCACCGAACGCGCTGCCGGTCGCCCCCCCCAGCACGTCGGCCGGCGTCGCATCGTCGTCGAGTCCGCCTGCGAGCTCGCGCTCGATGCTGTGGATCGAGAGCGCGTTGGGATCGTGCTCGCCCTCGGCGTCGCTGCCCATGGGCGGCAGGCCCGCGGCCCCCGAGTCGAGCTCGGCGAAGTCTTCCGGCGACGCGAGATCGCCGACATGGCTGAGGTCGATGTCGCCATCGTCGGCGCCACCGATCTCGTCGAGCCCAGGCCCTCCGAGACCGTGGGCAGCGTCGGGTACGGCTTCGCCGAGGTCGGCATCGATCTCTCCGCCCGCGGCGGTCCGCGGCGCAGGGGCTTCGGCCGCGGCAGGCGCGGACGCACCCGAAGCGGGCTGCCAGCTCGAGGCCCCCGCCCCGCTCGCCCCGGCCAGCGCCTCGAGCGCGGCGCGGGTGTCGGCTTCGATCTGGGGATCCTGCAGCGCCGCCTCGGCCGCGCGTGAGGTCAAGACGGGATCGAGGTCGCGTGCGATGCGGACGATGCGCTGCGCGAGCGCCGACCCCATCTGGCCGGGCGCATCGAGCGCCTGCCGCAGGGTGTCGAGCGCCTGCTCGGGTTCGCCCGAGTCGAGCAGCGCCTCGCCCATCCGGACGAGCAGCGTCGGCTTGGCGTCGACCGCCGCCCCGCTCGCCATGACCTGGCGCCAATGGGTGGTCGCCGTCTCGACGTCGCCGGCGCGCAGCTCGCTCTGAATGATCGGCACGATCCGGGGCGCGACGTCGGCGGCGCGCCCGATCTCGATCGCGACCTCGAAGAGCGCGAGCGTCACCTCGACGTGACCCGGCTCCTCTTCGGCCGCGGCCAGCAGCGCATCGAATGCGTCCTGGGGACGGCCGAGGTTCTTCGAACGAGCGGCCGCCTCGAGCGCGGGATGCCGGCCATCGGCGAGGCTGTCGACCGTGTCGACGAGCCGGGCGTCGAGCCCCATCAGCTTCACGCCCCCGGCGATGCCGGCGCCCAGCGCCATCGCGACGCCGAGCGTCGCGATCGGCCAGTCGCCGACGTTGTCGATCCAGATGCTGCGCACGAAGAGCGCGTCGACGAAGAGCCAGGCCGGCAGCAGCAGCACGCCAGGCAGCGGCATCTGGCCACCGAAGCCGCGAACCAGATACGCCGCAAGCAGCGCGGCGACGAGCGGCCCACCGCCCGTGAGCGGCATCTGCGCCGCGGCGTCGACGTGCGCGAAGACGAGACCGCTGACGAAGATCGCGAGCACGACGAGCGGTGCCTGGACGATCGCGCCCCACGAGGTCTCGAGGCCGAGGCCAGCGACGAGCAGGAAGGCGAGCGTCACACCGAAGGCGAGCCAGCTCGCATGAAAGAGCGCATACGTCAGGTATCGCGTGGCCGGGACGTCCGGGCCGGTGATGCCCTCGCTCCAGGCGGGATCTTCGAGCACGCGGGCTTCGAGCGCCTGATCGACGGCGCGGTCGAACTTGGCCTGGGTGCGGTCTCGCATGCGCTTCGAGAAGGTCGGCTTGTCGTGCGCGCCGGCTTGCTCGGCCTGCACCCGCGAGACGAAGTCGGCGCCGAGCAGATTTCGGCTGCGCGCGTTGAGCTCGATGCCGGGGTTGCGCTCGTAGAAGACCTGGGTGCGCAGAAGCAGCTCTTCGTACTGCCCACGCTCGTCGCCACCGCCGAGCTGAGACGCCACGAACGTCGCAGACATCGCGATCGCGACCAGGATCGTGACGAAGGGCACCTTGCCGAGCAGGCCGTCCTTGATGTCCACTTGTTCCGCACCCCTCGACACGAGCCGAGCCCCTCGCCGCTTGCGAGGCGCTGCGCTCGTCCGCGCACCCGATCCCCACCGCCGCGCCGGTCCCGAAGTGGGCCCTGTGTCACGACGACACCGGCAGCCAGCGGGTCGCCTGCCGTGGTCGTCCCGTCGATCGACGGCGAGTCGAGCAGGCCCCGCAACGCGACTGCACGCCTGGGAAACAACGGAAGAAAGCACCCGTGGCTGAAGTGGATTCGGGGTCGGGCGGCGCTCGGCGGCCTCGCGCAGGGCGTGCGCGGGATTCCCTCGGGGGATATGTGCTACCCCTCGCGCGGATGTCGCGCGCGCCCGTTCAAAGCCTCGTCGCCCGCGCCGCTGCGCGAAGCATGCGCGGGCTGGCGATCGCCGCGTGCCTCGCGTCGGTCGCCGGGTGCTCCGACCCGGTCGACCCGCCCGGCCGCGAAGCGACCGACGCAGCACGCCCAGAGCCTTCCGGGCTCGCTGACACTGCGCCGCGCTTTCGGCCCGACGACATCCTCTCGGCCGATGCGAAGGTCGGCACCTTCGAGATGCTTCGCGACGGCCTCGCGCAGGTGCCTGACCCGTCCGACGGCGGCGGTCGCGTCGAGCTCGCGAGCGCCATCTCGCTCGACGGCCCCGGGGCGATCACGGCCGGACGGCCCGCGCGCTTCGAGCTGCGATACGTCGCCGGCCCCCTCGGCGTGGCCGAGGGCGGCATGGTGTTCCTGCAGCCCTCGCCCTTCTGGGACTGGTCGCCTCCGCACACGTTCGCCCCGACCCGCTCGGGCTACACCGAGGTCTCCACCGACGCCGAGGGCGTCGAGCTCGACACCCAGACCTTCGAGTCGGTCATCGCAGTCACGATCCGCGGTCGCGCCCTCGAAGAAGGCGAGGCCATCGACTTCGTCTACGGCGCCGGACCGGCGGGGGCGCTCGTCGATCGCTACCGCGAACGCGGCGCCGAGATCTCCGTCGCGGTCGACGGGGATGGCGACGGCTTCCGAAAGCTCGTGCCGATCGGCGCGCGGGTCGACGTGGGACCGGGCCCCCCCGCCCGCATCGTGGTGACGGCGCCCACCGTCGTGCGGCCCGGCGAGCCGTTCGAAGCGCACGCGCACGTCGTCGACGCGATCGGCAATGCGGGTCTGACCGGTCCGGGGGCGCTCTCGTGGTCGCTTGCCCGGGCCAGCGACGCGTCGCCGCCCGATCTCGAAGGGCTCCCAGCCCGAACGACCATCGCCGCCGGCGAGTCGGCGGGCGCGCAGGTCGCTCTCGTCGCGCCCGAGACGGCGGGCGTCTTGCGGGTGACCGTGACGGGCGGAGCCGAGCTGGACGGGATCGGCGGGGTCTCAAACCCGATCATCATCCACCCGACGACGCCGCGGGTGCGTTGGGCCGATCTGCACGGCCACTCCCAGCTCTCCGATGGCACCGGCACGCCCGACGACTACTTCGCGTACGCGCGCGACGTCGCACGGCTCGACGTGGCGGCGCTGACCGACCACGACCACTGGGGCCTGCGCTTCCTCGATGAGCACCCCGACATGTGGGACGAGATCAAGCGCACGGTCGCTGCGCACCACGACCCGGGCGAGTTCGTGACCGTGCTCGGCTACGAGTGGACGAGCTGGCTGCACGGCCACCGGCACGTGCTCTACTTCGACGACGACGGCCCGGTGCTGTCGAGCATGGATCCCGCCTACACCTCGCCCGCCCAGCTGTGGGACGGCCTGCGGGGCCTGCCCGCGATGACCTTCGCGCATCACTCGGCGGGCGGCCCCGTCAGCACCAACTGGGCCTACGGCGCCGACCCCGTGCTCGAGCCCGTGACCGAGGTGGTATCGGTCCACGGCAGCAGCGAAGCGGCCGACACGCCGGGCCGCATCTACTCGCCGGTGAACGGCAACACGGTGCGCGACGTGCTGCAGGCGGGGATCCGCTTCGGGTTCATCGGCAGCGGCGACAGCCACGACGGGCATCCCGGCCTCACGCACCTCGCCTCTCCCGGCGGCAGCGGCGGGCTCGCCGCGCTGCTCACAGAAGAAAAGACCCGCGCCGGAGTGCAGGACGCGCTGCGCGCACGACGCACCTATGCGACGAACGGCCACCGCATCTGGCTCCACGTCGAGATCGACGGGCAGCCCATGGGCACGGTGCTGCCAGCCGCTGGCGATGATGCCGCGCCCCTGCAGCGTCTGCGGGTCGAGGTCGCGGGCACGGCGCCGATCGAGCGCATCGACCTCGTCCGCAGCGGTCGCGTGGCCACGATCCCGGTCGAGCCCGACCAGCTCGAGGTCACCCACGAGCGCGAGCTGCCGCGGCTCGGTCGCGGCGAGTACCACTACGTGCGGGTGGTTCAGCGCGATGGCCAGGCGGCCTGGTCGAGCCCCATCTACGCAGACTGACGAGGCCGTCGCGCTAGGGCGCCGCCTGCGCAGCCACCGACCGGCTCGTCGACGTGCCGAAGAAGAGCGCGCTCGTCGGCGCTCCGCCCGCGTTGCGCCACCGGTGGGGTTGGCTCGTGTCGAAGTGGAGGGTGTCGCCCGCTTCGAGCTCGAAGCGCTCTTCCCCGACCTCGACTTCGAGGGTGCCGTGCTCGACGAGGATGACGAGCTCGCCGTCGTAGCTGAGCGGTCGCTCGTCGCCGGCCCCACCCCCGGGCTCGTGAATCACGCGCCACAGGTCGATGCGTGCGCGCGGGATGCCGCCGGTGATGCGGTCGACCCGCGTGCCCTTGCGAACATCGAACGAGATGGCGTCGTCGGCACGCACGCGGCGCGCAGCCGCCTGCGGCGCCGCTCCCTCGAACAGCTCGGCCGGCGGTCGACGCAGACCACTGGCGACCTTGAGGAGCACCGAGATGGTCGGGATCGTCTGGCCGTTCTCGATCTTGTGGATCGTGCTCGCGGACACGCCGGCGCGCTCGCCGAGATCCTGCAGCGTGAGCCCGTCGTCGGTCCGAAAGCGCCGCACGCGTTCGGCGATCTGTTCGAGCTCGATGTCCAGCGCTTCGACTCCTTCGGCCCGAGGCCGCTTCGTATACTAAGGAGCCAACGGGGGCCGAGCCAAGGCCTGTGACACATCTTCGTGATCTGCTCCATGTGCAACGGGGCGTCGATTGGACTCGAATCCAAACCACGCTCGGCCCGAAAGGAGGACACACCCCGGTGACGCGCCCGCACCCCGAGCCCGCACCTCCGCGCACGCCTCTGCCCACGCCCCCGTCCGCGCCCCGCCGACCGAGGTCGAAGCGGTGAGCGCCCCGGCGACCCCCCGCGTCTCGGTCCTGCTGCCCGCTCGCAACGCCGAGAAGACGCTCGGCACGTGCCTCGCGAGCCTGGCTCGACAGACCGAGCCCGGCTGGGAGTGCATCGCCGTGGACGACGCGTCGAGCGACGCGACGCCGGCGATGCTCGCGCGCGCAGCGGAGCGAGACGGGCGCATCCGGGTGATCCGAGGCGAAGGGCGGGGCCTGGTCGCCGCGCTCGAACGGGGTCGCGCGGCTTGCCGCGCGCCGGTGGTCGCGCGGATGGACGCCGACGACTGGATGCATCGTCGCCGCCTCGCTCGACAGCTCGAGGTGCTCGCGTCCGATCCGGGTCTCGCGGCGGTCGGATCCCACGTCCGCATCTTCCCACGAACGAAGCTGACCGACGGTCGCCGCAGCTACGAGCGTTGGCTCAACTCGCTGTCGTCGGCCGAGTCGGTGGCGCGGGACGTCTTCGTCGAGTGCCCCGTCGCACACCCGACCCTCGCCATTCGACGCGAAGCGCTGTCGCGCTTCGGCTACCGCGAAGCCGGCTGGCCCGAAGACTTCGACCTCTTGCTGCGGCTCGTGACCGGAGGGGAGCGGGTCGCCGTCGTGCCCGAACGGCTGCTCGGCTGGCGCGACCATCCCGAACGACTCTCGCGCACGCATGCGAGCTACGCGCTCACTCGCTTTACCGCGTGCAAGGCGGCGCATCTCGCGGCGTCGTTCCTCGACGGTGCGTCGAGCTACGTGCTCTGGGGCTATGGACCGACGGCGCGGTCGATGCGGAAGGCGCTGCTCGCACACGATCTCGCGCCTTCGCACATCGTCGAGCTGCACCCGCGACGCATCGGCCGCGAGATCCACGGCGCGCCCGTGATGGCCCCAGAAGGCCTCCAGAAGCTCTCTCGACCTCGGATCGTGGTCGCTGTCGCGGGCGCCGAGCCGCGCGCGCGCATTCGCGAATGGCTGCAACGAGCGCGTTACCGAGACGGCATCGACTTCGTATGCACGGCGTAGAAGACGAACACGCGAGCTGACGCAGCATCAACTTCATGCGACCGAACGTGACTCGGCGTTTCGTTCCGCCGAACTGTGAACGCGCGTTCGACGAGGCGCATCGTCCCGGTTGTGATGAACGCACGTTCCAGAACGTGCGTTCATGGGCGCGTCCCCTCGGCCGAATCGATGCGGGGGAGAAACCTCCGCGGGTGCATCCTCACGCTTCGAAGTGGATGAATCGTCAAGTGGACGTTTTCCACCGACGGCCACTCAAAAGCACCATTCGCGCGCCACGTATTCGGCGCTGGCGGCAACTAAACGAGTGAGAACACCTCCGACGAATGGCACGCCGCTTGCTCTATGGAATACCCAGATGGATCACCCAGGAAGACACAGGCCAACGCAGGCAACACAGCCAACAGGTGAACCAGATCGTTCGGTCGGCCGTCGAAGTACGACGAAGACCCACGACGAGAAAGACGAGCAGAGCGAGTCGCCGACAGCCCAGCGCCCGAGGGAGCAAGACGATGAACGCGGCGCGATCGAGTCGGCGAGGGACACGGAGGGAATCGAGATGAGTGCAATGAACGCAGAGATCATTTCACTGGACCGTCGCTTCGACCCCACCTCGGCCGAGGCCGAGGGACGCTACGACCGCGTAGCCCGGCGCATCAACCAGCTGCGAGCCGAACGCAACCGGCTTCAGCGCAGCGCCGACGAACTCGCTCGCCAATTCGTCGAGAACGATCTCGTCGCGCAGACAGGAGCGCGACGTGGTCAGGCTCTGACCGAGTCCGGGCGTCGCCGCCGCATGCGCGCCCTGATCGAGTTCGAACGCGAGATTGCCGTACTCGACGACGAGCTCGACGGACTCGGCCAGAGTCTGACCTTGATGAACGAAGCCCTCGACGCCTGGGCGAAAGAAACCTACGGCGTCTGATCGGCCCCCCGCCCGTCCCCCCACCCGTCATGGGTGACCCGGGTCGAGCGTGGCAGGAGAGCACGACCCGAGAGCGGATCCGGTCCCATCCGCTGTGCTCTCCACCCCCTCAGCCACGCTCCCCGGGCTCACCCACGGCGGGCCTCTCCTCGACCCGATCCAGCGAGAAACCGGCTTCTTCGAGGCGCCTGTGTACGTGCGCGAGCGCAGCCAGGTGTGCACCGCCGTCGAGGTCGGCACCGAGCGTCCGCATACACAGATGCGTCACGCCCGTGGCGCGGCGCGCTTCGACCAGATCGAGCCACTCCGCGTCGCTGCGCCCCTGAATGCCGACGCCGCTCTCGGCGCCGATCTGTGCCGGATCGCGGCCGGCCGCTCGCGCGACGTCGTCGATCCGCGCGCGGAGATCCGCGAAGTCGTCGGGCGCGCAGATCGCGAACCATCCGTCGGCATGGCGGCCGATGCGCTCGATGACCGGCGCGCTCGGCACGCTCGCGCCGCCGATCCACATCGGGATCGGGCGCTGGATCGGCAGCGGATCGATGCCGTTGCGGCTCACCCGATCGAACTCTCCCTCGAAGTCGACCTCGCGTTCGGTCCAGAGACGTCGAAGCAGCTGCATCTGCTCGGTGCATCGCCGGCCTCGCGTGGCGAAATCCTGGCCGAGCGAGCCGTACTCGCGCCGACTCGAGCCGAGCCCCACGCCGAGACGCAGTCGACCGCCCGAGAGGATGTCGATCTCGGCCGCCTGCTTCGCGACGAGCAGCGTCTGCCGCGCGGGCAGTGCGAGCACCGAAGGCACGAGCTCGATCGACTCGGTCACGCCGGCGACCCAGGCGAGCAGCGTCAAGGGCTCGTGAAGGTGCCCAGAGTCGGCTCGTGCGATCTGTTCGGGGACGCGCAGGTGGGTGAAGCCGAGCGCCTCGGCCGCCTGCGCGAAGGCGCGAATCGCGCCGAGATCGTCGCGCAGCTCGCGCACGGGGAGCGACACGCCGATCTTCACGGCCCGGCCGCCCGCGCGAAGGCGCGAATCGCGCCGAGATCGTCGCGCAGCTCGCGCACGGGGAACGACACACCGATCTTCACGGCCGGGCCGCCCGCGCGAACGTGGCGTAGGCCACGCCGGTCAGCTCCTCGCTCAGATCCCAGAGCCGCCGGCCGATGCCCGCATCGCGCACGTGCGAGGCGATCCGGCCGGGGCCGGCCGAGCGCGCAGTCTCACCCCGCTTCGTCGGACCGAAGTAGTCGGTGGGCCGCACGTCGGCTCGCGTCGCGGCCATCAGGGTTGGCAGCGCGCCCTCTTCGGCCGTGTTGAAGAAGGGCCGGATCAGCGGCGCCAGGATCCAGAAGTAGGCCGGGAACGTGCGCGACAGCTCGGTGTCGGCGATGCCGGGGTGACAGGCCACCGCGGTCACGTCGACGCCCGCCGACTCGAGGCGCCGCGCGAGCTCGAAGGTGAAGATGAGATTGGCGGCCTTGCTCGAGCGGTAGCGCGCCATCGCGTCGTACGAGCGCTCGGCATGCGGGTCTTCGAAGTCGATGCGGCCCTGCACGTGGGCGAGGCTGCTGACGGTCACCACGCGGCTCGCGGGCGTCTCGGCCAGCCGGTCGAGGAGGTGACCCGTGAGCGCATAGTGCCCGAGATGGTTGACGCCGAACTGCAGCTCGAAGCCGTCTTCGGTCTGCGACTTCGGCGGGACCATCACGCCCGCGTTGTTGATCAACACGTCGAGGCGCGGCTCCTGCCGCACCTGGTCGGCCGCCTCGGCGACCGAGGCGAGCCGGGTCAGATCGAGCGGCACCCACGCGACATCGGCACCGGGATGCGCGTCGTCGATGCGACCGAGCGCCTCGTCCGCCCGAGCCCGCGAGCGACAGCCGAGCAACACCCGAGCGCCTCGCCCCGCAAGCACCCGGGCTGCCTCGAAGCCGATGCCTGTGTTCGCTCCGGTCACGAAGATCGTGCGGCCGCGCTGGTCGGGGACGTGCGACGCATCGTAGTCGGCCATCTCACTCGCTCCTCTCGACTTGCGCATCGGCAAGGGCGTCACCATCGGGCGCGTCGAGCTCGACGACCACCAGCGTCCCCGAGCCGGGCAACGCGCTCGGTCGCAGACGACTGAAGACGTCCTTGCGCCACTCGGGATCGCCCTCGACGGCCCGCATGTGCCCCTGCAGCGTCTCGCCCCGAACGAAGACACTGCCCCGGCCGCCCTCGCCGCGCAGCTCCTTCCACCAGCTCCCGTCCGCGCCGGCATAGACCCGGTTGCCCTCGCGCAGATAGTTGACCGGGATCGTGCGACCCGACGGCAGCGTGATCAGCATGACCTTGCGCGCCCGCTCGCCGTTCGGTTCTTCGCGCAGCTCGCGCTCGACACGCGGATTCATGACGGCGGTGTAGAAGAGCGCACCGGCGCCGAGCACCACCATGCCGGACACGAGGACGACGGCGCCCCACTTCAAGATCGTCCCGGTCATACGATGCTCCTGTGTTGGACGGGCCCGAAGTCGGCGGCCGCCGCCTCGTCGTAGTACCGAACCGCCGCGCTGCGGGGCGGCACGAGGGCATCGATGCGGGCGCGGTCCTCGTCGTCGAGCTTCACGTCGACCGCGCCGAGATTGTCTTCGACCTGCTCGAATGTGCGCGGGCCGATGATCGGCGCCGTGACGCCCGGCTGCGCGCAGACCCAGGCGAGCGCGAGCTGCGACACGCTGCAGCCCTTCGCCTTCGCAAGGCTGCGCAGCTCGTCGAGGACATCCCACGCGAGCTCGGTGGCGCGGCGATTGAAGTTGTCCTGCCCTCCCTGCCAGCGGCCGTCGGTGTCGCCCGAGTCGCGGTCGTACTTGCCCGTCAGCAGCCCGCCGCAGAGCGGACCCCACGGAATGACGGCCAGACCGAACGAACGGGCGGCCGGCAACACCTCGCGTTCGATGGTGCGATCGAGCAGGTGATAGGCGGGCTGCTCGCTCGCGAGGCGATTCAAGCCGAGCTCCTTCGAGACCCAGAGCGCCTCGACGATGCGCCAGCTCGGAAACATGCTGCCGCCGATGTAGCGGACCTTGCCGGCCCGGATCAGGTCGTCGAGCGCCCGCAGGCTCTCGTCGATCGGGACGTCGGCGTGGCACCGGTGCATCTGGTAGAGGTCGATCCAGTCGGTCTTCAGTCGCTTCAACGACGCGTCGCACGCTTGGATCAAGTGACGGCGACTGACGCCTCGGGCGTTCACGTCATCGCCCTGCGGAAAGTTGAACTTCGTCGCGAGGAACACGTGGCCTCGCTTGCCGTCGGCGGCGAGCGCATCACCGACGATGCGCTCGCTCTCGTTGCCCGCATACACGTCGGCGGTGTCGACGAAGTTGACGCCCCGGTCGAGGGCGTGATCGATGATGCGCGTCGACTCGGCCGCGTCGGTGCGACCGCCGAACATCATCGTGCCCAGACCGAGCTGGCTGACGCGGACGCCCGTACGCCCAAAAGGTCGATACTCCATGTGTCTCCCCTCCACGGCGCGTACCCGATCGCTTCGATCGGGTCGACGCGCCGACCTGAACGACTCAGTTCGGCTCGCCGGTCGGCGCGATCTCGAGCGCCGGCGGACGCACGCCGACACCGATGCCCAGCGCCGTCAAGGCCGACGCAGCAGCGAGCGCCGCGCCCAGCGCGAAGGCCCGCGCAAAGGCGTCGGGCTCGGCGAGGCCGCCGTACGCGAGCGTCAATGCGGCGATGCCGAACGCCGCACCCCCCTGGCCCGCCAGCCGATTCGCCGCCGCCGCGATGCCGAGCTGGGATTCGTCGACCGAGTGTGCGATGGCCGAGGTGATCGGTGGCTGACTGACCCCGTGGCCGATGCCCTGGCCGATGAGACCGATGCCGAACCAGACCAGGCTCGACTGCCACGCGCCCCACGCGATCGCGACCAGCGCGAGCGCCATCAGCGCGCCACCCAGCACCGAGGGCGCACGCTCGCCCAGCCGCTCACCGAGCGATCCACCCAGCGGCGAGGCCAGAGTCAGGGACGCCGTGCGCAGCACCATCACGAGCGATGCCTCGGTGATCGAGAACTCGAACGAGCGGTAGAGCAACAGCGGCGCGATGACGAACGCGCCCATGTAGGCCGCCGAGTTGAACGCGTTCGTCGCGAGCGTGGCCGAGAAGCTGACGTCGCGGAAGAGCTCGAGCGGGATCAGCGGGTCGCGGACCCGCGCTTCGATCCGAACGAAGGCGATCACCCCGAGCACGCCCGTCGCGATCGCAGCGGGGATGAGCGGCGAGTCGAGGCCGACCTCACGCACCCCGCCGAGGGCCGCCATCAGACCGCCCGCACCGATGCCGAGCGCCAGGGCGCCGAGCAGGTCGAAGCGCACCCGCAACCGCGGCGTCTCGCGCAGCACCATGTAGGCGATCAGGAGCGCCGCCGCGCTCATGCCGGCCTGCAGCAGAAAGACGACGCGCCAGCCGAGCCAGTCGACGAGCGGCCCGCCGAGCACGAGGCCGAGTGCGGGCGCGCCGGCCATCGTCATCGACCACCAACCCATGGCGCGTACCCGGCCGCCGTCTGGATTGACCGAGAAGAGCAGCGCCATGGCCGTGGGCTGGGTCGCGCCACCGAGCACCGCGGCCAGCGTCCGCAGACCGATCAGCGACGCGGCGTCCCACGCGAGCGCGGTCAGCGCGGCGACGACGGTCGAGCCGGCGAAGCCCCACAAGAAGACGCGCCGATGCCCATAGAGATCACCGAGCTTGCCGAGCAAGGGGAACGTGACCGCCGAGAGCAGCATCGGCGCGGTCACGACCCACGACACGACCGTCTCGGTCGAGCCCAGCTCTTCGGCGATCGGCCCAAGCGACACCGCGAGGATCGTGAACGGGAAGCTCGTCGCGAAGCCGCCGGCGAGCACGGCGAAGAGCACCCACGCCGGGTAGCGACCCGAGTCGTCGAGCCGGGTGAGGAAGGCCTGGCGCCACGTCCTCATGCACCCGCCCGGTCGTCGACGTCGAGGCGCAGGTAGCGCGCCGCCGAATCGAGGGCTTCGCGCACGAATACCGCGTCGGACCGGCCCGCCAGCTGGGGCGGCCCCTGCAGCTCATCGAGCCGCGCCTTCTTCATCGCCGAGAGCTGATCGAACACGAACGCGAGGGCGAGCTCGGGCTCCGGGTGGCCGACCTCGTCACGGCGGGCGAGGAGCAGCTGCATCAGCTCGTCGTTGATCTCGGCATAGAGCGCTCGCATACGGTCGTCGAGCACCGGATCCTGACGGGCGGCCTCGATCCCCGCCCCCTTCGACGACGGCCGATTGCGCCCGAGCTCGAGCGAGAACTCGAGGTAGCCCTCGAGCACGTCGAGCACGCTCGCGCCCACCCAGCGCGCCGGATCGACGGCCTCACGCATCGTGGCGTGCAGCTGGTCGGCCATCCGCTCGAACACCGCATAGAGCAGCGTCTGCTTGTCGCGAAAGTGGTGGTAGACCGCACCGACCGATGCGCCGGCCGCGGCCGCGACGTCGGCCACCGATGTCGCGTCGACGCCCTTCTCGGCGAAGAGCACCTCGGCCGCATCGAGCAGCGACTGCTGGGTTTTCTGGCTGCGCGTCTGCTTGCCTTCGCGCACCCAGTGCAGATCGGAGATGAAGCGACTCTTCGCCATGGCGGGGCCTCGCCGTCTCGGTGGGATCAGAGGTCGAACGACTGCCCGACGAGCGCCTCCGACACGCTCCACAGGCGCTTCGCGGCCTCGGGATCGACGGCGTAGGAGCGCACGCCGGAGCGCGCATCGGGGGCGTCGTCGACCTCGGCGACGTGACAGTCTTCGAGGTAGAGACCGCCGCGCCCCTCGAGCTCGGGCGCCGTGGCGGCGAAGACGCTCGTCGCCGCGCCGCTCTCGACGGTCTTGAGCTTCATCGGGCCACTGCCGCCGCCCGTCGATCGCTTGCGCACGTGCTCGAAGTCTTCCTTGCCCATGTGACGCGACAGCTCAGTGGGGATGACGCCGGGATGCACCGCATAGGCGTGCACGCCGCGAGCGCCGAGCCGCCGCTCGAGCTCGACCGTGAAGAGCACGTTGGCGGTCTTCGACTGTCCGTAGGCGGTCCACTTGTCATACGGCCTCTGCTCGAAACCGAGGTCGTCGAAGTCGACGCCGCCCTGCTGATGACCGCGCGAGCTCAGGTTCACGATGCGCGCGGGCGCGCCCTTCACGAGCGCCGGCGCGATGAGGCACGTCATCAGGAAATGACCGACATGGTTGGTGCCGAACTGAAGCTCGAAGCCATCTTGGG
This sequence comes from Myxococcota bacterium, assembly GCA_965250285.1. Lineage (GTDB taxonomy): Bacteria > Myxococcota_A > UBA9160 > UBA9160 > UBA4427 > CAYYSY01. The sequence continues at coordinate 577,657 of OZ252299.1, read as the reverse complement.
TCGTCGCGTACGGACAGGCCATGACGCCGGCGTTGTTGATCAGCAGATCGAGCCGGTCATGGGCTGCGACAAAGCGCTTCGCGAACGCGCGCACGCTGTCGAGCGAGTCGAGCTCGAGGGCCTCGACGTGCACGCTGTCCTGGCCGGTCGACGACCGGATCTGCTCGGCCACGCCCTCGGCCTTGGGCACGTCGCGGGCCGTCAGCACGACGCGGGCACCGCGCGCGGCGAGCGCCCGAGCGGTCTCGGCCCCGAGCCCGCTCGAGCCGCCGGTCACCAGCGCGAGCCGGCCGGCGAGATCGACGCCATCGAGCACTTCGTCGGTGGTGGTGTCGGCGCCGAAGGCGCTGCGATCGGAGGGGGCCATGGCGTCTCCTCGGGTCCCGGTCCGCGGCTGCGGCCCTTGAACCATAATCAGAATTCGGATTCGGATTTTAGGGCGGATCTCGCGGACGTCAATGCGCCCTAGAGCCACTCAGGTCGACCTCAGGGCTCGGCGGCGCGCCGTCGTGATCTAGAAGTCGGCGTTGCCCGGCACGCGCGGGAACGGAATCACATCGCGGATGTTGGCCATGCCGGTCACGTACTGCACGAGTCGCTCGAAGCCCAGCCCGAAGCCGGCATGCGGCACCGTGCCATGACGCCGCAGGTCGAGGTACCACCAGTAGTCGTCCTTCGGCAGGTCGAGCTCCGCCAGCCGGGCCTCGAGTCGGTCGTGGCGATGCTCGCGCTGCGAGCCGCCGATGATTTCCCCCACCCTCGGCACCAGCACATCCATCGCGGCCACCGTGCGGTCGTCGTCGTTCAGATACATGTAGAAGGCCTTGATGCCCTTCGGATAGTCGGTGACCACGACCGGGCAACCGAAGTGCTTCTCGGCGAGGAACCGCTCGTGCTCGCTCTGGAGGTCCTCGCCCCACTGGACGGGAAACTCGAAGGCCTCGCCGCTGCGCTCGAGCACCTCGACGGCCTCGGTGTACGTCACGCGCTCGAATGGGGAGTCGATCACGTGGGCCATGTTCGAGAGCACGGTGTCGTCGACGCGCTTGTCGAAGAAAGCGAGGTCTTCTTCGCAGCGCTCGCGCAGGGTCGAGAAGACCTCCTTCAAGAAGTCGGTGGCGAGCGCAGCCAGGCCATCGAGGTCGCAGAACGCGACCTCTGGCTCGACCATCCAGAACTCGGCCAGGTGGCGGCTCGTGTTCGAGTTCTCGGCGCGAAACGTCGGGCCGAACGTGTACACCCGGCTATGCGACGAGGCCGCGATCTCGGCTTCGAGCTGCCCCGAAACCGTCAGGAACGACTCGCCCCCGAAGAAGTCCTGCGCAAAGTCGACCCGGCCCTCGGCATCGCGCGGCGGCTCGCCCGCGTCGAGGGTCGAGACGCGGAACATCTCGCCCGCGCCCTCGGTATCGCTGCGCGTGATGATCGGCGAGTGCAGCTGGATGAAGCCGCGCCGCTGAAAGAACTCGTGAATCGCACGCGTCGCTTCGTGGCGCATGCGAAGCACGGCACCAATGGCGTTCGTACGCGTGCGCAGATGCGCGATCGTGCGCAGGAACTCGAAGCCGTGGCGCTTCTTCTGCATGGGGTAGTCGTCGTCGACGCCGCCGACCAGTGTGACCTGCGTGGCCTGGATCTCGTAGCGCTGGCCCTGGCCGGGCGAGTCGACGAGCTCGCCGATCACCTCGACGGCGCAGCCGGTGCCCAGTGCGCGCACGTCGTCGGGATAGCCGGCGCACGCCTCGCCCGCGACCGCCTGGACACCCGACAGACACGATCCGTCGTTCACGTCGAGGAACGAGACGTTCTTCGAGTGGCGCACGGTGCGCAACCAACCGCGGATCGTGACCTCACCCCCGGCCTCCGGCCGCTCCAATACGTCTCGAATCGAACCGCTCATGTGCTCGGAACCCCCCGTTCGACCCTCAAGGTACCGCCGATTCGAGCACGCCCGCTATGCTCGGCGCGCCCTCCCCGTAAAGCGACCCCGATGGCCGACCATCCCAAGATCAACTGGTTCCCGGGACACATGAACAAGGCCCGGCGCGAGCTCGCCGAGGCCATGCGTCAGACCGATGTCGTGATCGAGGTGCTCGATGCGCGGCTGCCGTGGTCGAGCCGAAACCCGCTGCTCGCGAAGCTGCGCGGCGAGCGGCCCTGCCTGCGACTGCTGAACAAGGCCGACCTCGCCGATCCCGACGTGACGCGCGCATGGGTCGAGGCGTTTCGCGACGAAGAGGGGCTGCGCGTCCTGCCGTTCGAGGGCACGAAGCCCGCCGACCTCAAGAAGATCCCAGCGCTCTGCCGCAAGCTCGCCCCGCATCGCACGGCACCCGGCAAGACGGTGCGCTGCATCGTGGTCGGCATCCCCAACGCCGGCAAGTCGACCCTGATCAACGGTCTGATCGGTCGCCGCTCGGCGAAGGTCGGCGACAAGCCCGCCGTCACCCGGGGCCAGCAGAAGTTCAACGTCGACGCCGGCATCAGCGTGTCCGACACGCCGGGCGTGCTCTGGCCGAAGCTCGAAGACCAGGCGGGCGCGTACAAGCTCGCCGCCTCGGGCGCGATTCGCGAGACGGCCTTCGATCCGATCGACGTCGCGCAGTTCGCGCTCGAGCTGCTCGCCGAGCGCTACCCCGACCTGCTGCGGGCCCGCTTCAAGTCGGATGACCTGCCCGAAGGGGGCCGCGCCCTGGTCGAGTGGGTCGGCCGGCGGCGCGGACTGCTCGGCAAGGGCGGCGCCGTCGACCTCGACCGGGCTGCCGATGTCGCGCTGCGAGAGCTGCAGACTGGCAAGATCGGGCGCGTCAGTCTCGAAGGGCCAGAGGTCCGGGATCACGAAGGGACCTGAACGCCGCGGGTCCGGCGGATCAGCGCGCGTGTCCCGGCCGCTCGCCCGCCTCGATCTCATCGAGCAGCGAGACGTAGACGCGGTAGCGCTCGGCATCGAGTTCGCCCGACGCCAGCGCCGCGAGCACCGGACAGCCGGGCTCGGTGCGGTGTCGACAGTCTCGAAAACGGCAGCCCTCGGCGAGCCAGCGTCGAAAGCCGAGGAAGCCCTGGCTCAGCTCGAGCGCGCTGACCTCGACCGGTCCGAAGTCGCGAAAGCCCGGCGTGTCGACGAGCTCGCCACCACCGGGCAGCCTGTGCAGCGTCGCGTTCGTCGTGACGTGGCGACCGAGTCCGCTCTGCTCGTTGATCTCGCCGACGTCGAGCTCGAGCGCGGGACACAACGCATTGGCGAGCGACGATTTGCCGACGCCACTCGTTCCCACGAACGCGCCCCGGCGATCGGGCTGAAAGAGCGCGGCGACGTCATCGAGTCCGTCGCCGGTGAGCGCGCTCGCCCGAACGATCTCGAGCGCGTCGCCGTACGTGCGCTGCATCGCTGCGAGCGTCTCGTCCGCGCCGGGTGCATCGGCCTTGTTGACGATGAGCACCGGCTCGATGTCGGCCGCCGACGCCCCGACGCAGGCGCGGTCGATGAAGCCCAGCGGTGTGGCAGGCCGGGGGGCGACGACGATACCGAGCCGATCGAGATCGGCGGCGACCGCGCGCAGGCGGCCGCGGGTGTCGCGCCGCCGAAGCACGCTTCGGCTCGGCCGCGCGCGGAGTCCCCCGGCCTCGATCTCGACCTGCTGGCCGACGACGTGCCCCGAGTCGCGATGCACTCGGACCGTGATGCACTCGTCGGTCACGTCGAGCCGCAGATCGACCGCGATCCCGTAGTGACCGACGATCACGCCCGTCTGGCCGACGCGATCGCGACCGTCCTCGAGCACGCGCCGACCGGCGGCGCCGTCGCGGTCGGGCGTGTCGGTGGCGTTGGACGGCTTCGATGACGGCGGAATGCGCGGTCTCCCGGGCGTGCGGCGGCGACGTGCGCGCGAGCGCGCAGACGATACCGAAGCGGCAGCTGGCGGGATTTCGCCCCGACACGCGCGCGCACCGGCAGAGCGAACCGCGCTGCCGCGAAGCTGCGGGGGAAATTCGCGCCGTCTTCCGGTGAAACGCTCAACCCATTCCGGCGCCTTCCCGATGTGACAAGCGATCTGCCTTCGTTCTGCCCTCGAGGAAGGACCGTGCCCGTGCGTCGAACCGTGGCTTCCGCATTCGTCTTGGCCCTCGGCCTCTTGCTGATGGCCGCTGCGCCCGCGCTCGCCGCGGATCCCGCCTCGGGGCCCGAGCGGATCGCCGTCGTCCAGGGTTCGACCGCATCGAACCTCTCGCCCCTCGCACCGGGCCTCGTCGATTGGATCGAAGAGCAGCTGCGCGCCTCGGGCGCCGACGTCGCCGACGGCGCGGCCGCACGCATCGAGACCGACAAGCTGCGACGCGCCGCTCGCGGCAAGCCCGTCAGCACCCGCGACCTGCTCGCCGCCGCCCAGCTCTCGGGCGGCGACCTCGCCGTCGTGACCGACCTGCGCTTCGACAAGGGGCGCATCGAGATCCTGCTCCGCACGCACCGCGTGACCGATGGCCGACTGCTCGGCTCGGGTCGCGCGGCGGCGGCGGCGAACAAGGTGGCGCTCGCCGCCAACGCCGCCCTCGACAGCCTGCTCCCGGTGCTCGATCGACCCAAGCGACACCGGGCCGATCAGCAGAGCGTCACCCTCGACGAGCTCTCGCTCCGCAGCCGAGGCCTCGAGCTGATGGATTCGGGCGAAGTCGCCCGCGCCTGGACCGAGCTCGAAGGCGAGAGCGGTCCGACCGTCGACCTGATGCGCGAACGCATCGCCGACGCCGCCGAGTCACCCGACGTATCCGACCTCGAGAAGGCGCGGCTGCTCGCGATGCGCGGCGACGCCGAGGGCGCCTGGCGCACCGTGGCCCGCGAGGCATCGGAGCAGCTCTACGCGCCGACCCCCGACCTCGATCTCCTCGTCACCGCAGGCGAGATCCAGATGCAGCGCGATCGCACGCGCGAAGCCCGCGCGTACTTCGAGCGCGTACTCGAGATCGAGCCGGAACACCCCGATGCCCTCGTGGGCCTCGGCAAGACGCTGAACGAAGAGGACGACCCGGTCGGCGCGCGCGAGGCCTACGCCCGCGCCCGGCGCGCACGACCCGACTAGGTCCCCACGGCCAACGCACTCACGAGCGTCGGCGCGCCGATCGAGCGCGCCGCCGCGCACATGGAGGCCGGCAAGCTCGCAGGCGAGATGCTGCAGGCCGAGTCGGCCGCGCATCATTTCGAGGAGGCCGCGCGCCTCGATCCTTCGATCGCCGCCTCGGCCGCCGACGAGCTCGGTGACCTCGCGCTCGACACGGGCCAGGGCCAGCAAGCCGCGACGCACTTCGAGCAGGCCATCGCCCAGGGCGGCGAGAGCGCGACCCGTCAGCTGAACCTCGGTAGCGCCTTCGAGACGCTCGAGCAGGTGCAGCAGGCGCAGGATTCGTACATGCGCGCCCTCGAGCTCGACCCCAACGATCCGGGCGCGATGATGAAGCTCGGTGACATCTACCTGAAGAAGGACGAGCCGAACGAGGCGCGCGAGTTCCTCGAGCAGGCCGTCGCAACCGACCCGACCAATGCCGCGGCGAAGCGCGGCCTGGCCAAGGCGATGAATGCGCAGGGCGACGCAGCCGGCGCCGTCCCGCTGCTGATCGAAGCCCAGGAGCTCGAGGGTGCCACGGTCGAAGGCCTGCAGGAGCTGTCCGAGGCGCACCAGAAGCTCGGCGACCTCACCAAGGCCGAAGAGTCGCTCGAGAAGGCGATCCGGCTCGATCCCACGAACGCCGGGCTGCGCGACGAGCTGGCCGACGTCTACGAAGCCAATGGCAAAGAGGGCGCGGCGGCGAAGCAGCGCGGCTTCGTCGACCTGCTCGGCGGCGCCGAGACGCTCCAGGCCGACCTCGGGGGCGCCGGCGGGATGCAGCGCAGCAACGACCCGTTCGTCGCCCAGATGCAGGAGCTCGTCGAGGGCTTCTCGCCGATGGTGCCGGGTGAAGACCGCGTCGTCGTGCTCGGCGTGACCGAGAACCTCTCGATGCAGGATCGGATCCTCGAGTGGGTCTGGCCGATGAAGCTCGACAAGCGCAAGTTCGCCGTCGCGCTGCAGCAAGCCGTCGACCCCCACTACGACCGCGTGACCCAGCCGCTCTACCAGGCGCTGCCGGCGGGTTCGGTGGGCGTCATCTTCGACTTCGGCAGCAAGCGCGCGCTCGACGCGGGCCTCATCGCCACGATGAACGAAGCGATGATCTCCGACGCGATGTTTGCCGCCGTGATCTCGCGGCCCACGATCTTCACCCCCGGACAGTGTGGCGAGGAAGGCGGGATGCAGGTCGAGCTGCGCCGGCTGAGTGGCCAGTTCCCCGAAGACGTCCGCATTCTCGCACACAAGACCTGTGTCGACGGCGGCCTGCTCGCGCACGGGCAGCCGAATTACCGGGCCGCCCTGCCCTTCATCGCGATCTTCATCCTGCTGCTGATCCCCAGCCTGCGCGGCTTCGGCACCGTCGCGGTGCGCGTCAACCTGCCCGAGAACACGAAGTCGCTGTTCTCGGCGTCGGTCACGAAGCGCCCGCGCAACGTGGTCTCGAGCGCGAAGACGACGAAAGAGAACGCGCAGGGCGAATTCAATCAGCACCTGCGCAATCTGAAGCGGGGCGAGAAGCGCCTCGACGACGGCGAGGACACGCTCTTCACGTGGGTGATGGCCCGCAAGAAGCCCTACTACGTCACCGTGCGCGGCCCTCTGCTGCACTCGGTGTCGGGCGAGCTCGTGGGCGACTTCCTCGAAGAGCGACGCGTCGTCGTCACCAAGGGCAAGGAGGCGCGCGTCGAGTTCGATCTGCGCCCCAAGGATTGCCCGGTCGAGGTGCAGATCTTCCGAGGTGAGGATCCCGTCCAATCGGCGTCGCTCGGCGTCAAGGATCAGCCCGACTCGAATCGCTTCGTATCGGGCGGCAGCGGCTTCCTCTACCTCGGCCAGGGCGAGTTCGTCGCCGTCATCGGCGACGACGATCGCGTCGCCGAGCGCGAACTGTCGATCACTTCGTTCTCACCGATGCAGCTCGTCGTCGACATGGCCCAGGAGGCCGGATGCGTCTTCACCGGCTGCGCCGAAGCCGTCGCCCCGTACATGGAGGGTGACTACCTCGGCGCAGCGGATGCGCTCGAGCGCGCAGGACTCAAGGAGTCGGCCCACGCGATCCGCGCGCGCGAGTTCGAGCGGTCCGGACGCATCGTCGAAGCAAGCCGAGAGCTCGCCGCAGCGGGCCGCAAGGAAGACGCGACCGCGCTGCTCGAAGGGCACGAGGTCGGCCAGGAGTCGGCGCAGCTCTATGAAGAGACGGGTGAGTATGGGCGCGCCGCGCGCATCCACGCCGAGGCCGGCGATTGGGTCGCGGCTGCACGCAACTTCGAAGCCGACGAGGACTACGAGCGCGCGATCAAGTGCTACAAGAAGCTCGGTGACACCGACACCGCCCTGTCGCTGCTCGAACGAAACGGCGACTACCTCGAGGCGGGCCGCATCTGCCTCGACCGCGGCGAAGAAGACCGCGCGATCCACAACTTCCAACAGGTCGGGCGTGGGGATCTCAGCTACGGCGAGGTGAGTCGAGAGCTGGGGGTCATCCTGGCGAAGCGAGGCAACACCGACTTCGCACTCGAGAAGTTCGACGAAGCCCAACAGATCGACGGCATCGATCACTTCGACGTCGAGCAAGCCGAGACCTACGGCTCGCTGCTCGAGGGTCTCGGACGCAAGGCGGACGCGCTCGATGCGCTCTCGGCCGTGCGGCGCAAGGATCTGAACTACCGCGACGTAAACACGCGCATCGAGACGCTGAAGGCGGCGATCTCGGCCGACGAAGAGGCGACGCGGGTCAACGAGCAGTCACCCTCGATGGGGGGCTCGATGCCGCCGCTCGGCGCCGATCCGGGCGAGACGGGGCTCGGCAGCGCAGAGAGCCGCTACGAGCTGATCGACGAGCTCGGCCGCGGTGGCATGGGCATCGTGTACAAGGCGCGCGATACGCACCTCGGGCGCGTCGTCGCATTGAAGCAGCTGCCCGACAACCTCAAGAACCACCCGGCGGCGGTCAAGTTCTTCGAGCGCGAGGCGCGTTCGGCCGCCGCACTCAACCACCCGAACATCGTGACGATCTTCGATGCCGGACAGGAAGCCGACACCTACTTCATCTCAATGGAGATGCTCGAGGGTACGCCGCTCGACGACGTGATGGAGAAGCACAAGGTGCTCCCGCCCATCGTGGTGGCGCGACTCGGCATCCAGATCTCGACCGGCCTCGCCTACGCGCACCGCAACAAGATCATCCACCGCGACATCAAGACGGCGAATCTGTTCCTGACCCGAGACAAGATCGTCAAGATCATGGACTTCGGTCTCGCGAAGATGGTCGAGGAAGTGCGCAAGGGCGCGACGGTCATCGGGGGGACGCCGTACTACATGGCGCCCGAGCAGGCGACCGGCGAATCGGTCGACCACCGCGCCGACCTCTATGCGCTCGGCATCACGCTCTACCAGATGTCGACGGGGGCCCTGCCCTTCACCGAGGGCGACATCACCTATCATCACCGCAATACGCCGGCGCCCGATCCCCGGACCTTCAAGCAGGACTTGCCCGCGCCCCTGGCCGCCCTCATCATGAAGCTGATCGAGAAGGATCCCGACGCACGCATCCAGTCTGCCGACGAGGTCGCACAGGCCCTCCAGTCGATGGTCGATGCCACCGCACAGGCAGCCCAGCAAGGCCAATGACCCAGCCGACCGACACTTCCGAGCCCGCCGAAGTCAGCCCGAACACCGAAGCCGCGACCGCGGCGAAGGGCCTGATCACCGGCCCGCGCGTCGCCGCCGGTGTGCTGCTCATCGCAGCGATGCTGATGTTCCTGTTCCTGCGCCGCGTCACCTACTTCGAGCTCGCCTTCGCGGTCGCCCTGCTCATCGCGGCACGAGACGCGCGCCTCACGTGGGTGCGCTACGCCCTGCTCGCCTTCATGGCGTACGGCCTCGTGATGGGCGGAATGGCGTCGTCACAGACGGGCGACTGGGTCAACTTCGTGGCCATGCTCGCGTACTCGGGCGGCCTCGCTGGCCTGACGTTCATCGAAGACGACCTGCCCAAGGTGGCTGTGCTTGCGATCGTCGCCCTGGCCGGTCTGTTCAGCATCTTCTTCGTCTGAACCCGACCGGCGCCGCCGTCTCCGAGCGAGGGGCCGCGGCCCGCACCCGAGCGTCACGCCCGCGGCGACCACAGCGCGTCGCGCAAACCCGAGCGCCGCTGCACGCGCCGCTCGATGCACTCGACGAGCTGCGCCCGGCCCCCCCAGACCACGACCCGCTGCCGCGCGCGCGTAACCGCCGTGTAGAGCATCTCTCGCGTCAGCAGGGGACTCGACCGTTCGGGCAGCGCGACGAGCACGGCGTCGAATTCGCTGCCCTGGCTCTTGTGCACGCTCATCGCCCAGCACGGCGCGTGCGGGGGCAGCCGCAGCTCCGATAGGCTGCGAGGGCGACCCTCGCGGCCCACGAAGCGGGCGCCCTGCCCGGCCAGGCGCTCCGAAGCGGTCGCGCGGACACCCATGTCGCCATTGAAGAGCTCAGCCGCGTAGTCGTTGCGCTCGATCAGGATCGGCTCGGCGACGAACCCCGACGCGTCCCGCTCCACCTGCGCGCCGAGCACCCGGTTGAAGGCCTCGACGCCGCGCGGCCCCGCGCGATGCGGGCAGAGAACGCGGAACTCGCCGAGCACCCCGAGCGCCGCGTCGAGGTCGCGCGCCGCCCGAAACGAGGCGTAGCCGTCGGCGAGCGCGCGCTCGACCGCATCGGGCCAGACGTCGCCGGCATCGTCGATCCAGCTGACATCGGGCCGCGCTGGATCTTCGAGCACGTCGATGGCTGCCGCCGCGTCGCCCGCGTGGATCGCGCGCGCGAGCCCACCCACACCACTGTCCGCCGCGAAGCGATAGCTGACGAGCAGTCGCACGATCCCCGACTCGATCGCCCCATCGGCGACGTCCTCGAGCCCCGCGCCGCACACGTCGCCGAGGACCGCGCCCGCCTCGACCGAAGCGAGCTGATCGGCGTCGCCCATCATCACGAGCCGCGCCGTCTCGGGGACGGCGTCGACGAGGCGTCGCATCAACGAGAGGTCGACCATCGACGCCTCGTCGAGCACGACCAGGTCGGCCGGCCAGGGCGTATCCGCCCCATGTCGAAAGCGCGCGCCGACGCCTCCGAGCACCCCCAACGCGCGGTGCACCGTGGACGCCTCGGCCGGGATCGCCTCGCGCACCGCATCGTCGCAATCGAGTCCGCCGAGTGCGCGTTCGAGCCCCTCGGTGAGCGCCGCCGCCGCCTTGCCCGTCGGCGCGATCAGCAGGATGCGGGGGGCAGGGGCGCCGGCGGCGAGCGCCTGCTCGACGGCGAGCGCGAGCACCGCCGCCACCGTCGACGTCTTGCCGGTGCCCGGCCCACCGGTGATCACGCACAGACGCTGGCGCACGGCGGTCTCGGCGGCGTGACGCTGGGCGTCGCGCTCGTCCCCCCGAGCGGCGCCGAAGATGCGATCGAGCCCGCGCGCGAGCACATCGGCGTCGACACCTTCGACCTCGCCGGTGCGCGCGATCAGCTCGCCGGCCAGGCGCTGCTCGTGCTCGAAGTAGCGGGTCAAGTAGAGACGCCCCTCGACATCGAGCACGAGCGGACGACGCGGTGACACCGACTCGCCCTCGCCCGGGTGCGGCCCGACGAGCGCGGTGGCCTCGAGCGCATCACGCCAGGCGCCCGGTTCGGGCCAGCGCCAGTCGCCGCGCACCTCGTCGCCCCCGGCGTCGCCGGCGAGCTCTTCGATCGACGGCGGCGCATCGAGCGCGAGGCAGACATGGCCGGCTCGGACCTGCTGGCTGACGAGGGCCACGGCGAGCGCCGCATCGTCTGCGGGCGCGACGCCCGCGAGCCGCGCCAGCGTTCGCGCGAGCGCCGCATCGGCGGGCGCGATCCATCCGGCCTGCTCGAGATCGAAGAGGGTCGGCTTCATGCGAGCCCCTCGACGCGGCGCGGGGCGCCGAACAGGTCGGACAGCGCCTCGACCAGCTCGAGCGGCGGGCGATCGGCGTAGACGCCGGTCCCGACGGGGTGATCGACGGAGAGCCCGCGCAGAAAGAGATAGAAGACGTCCCCCACGTGCCGCTCGTAGTCGTACCCATCGAGCCGCCAGCCGAGCTGGCGATGCAGCGCCACGACATAGAGGTGGTATTGCAGGACGTAGTCGTGTTCGAGCATGGGCGCGACGAGCCGATCCGGTGCGTAGTCACGCACGCGCCCACCGAGAAGATTCGATTTGTAGTCGACCACGTGATACCGCTCGCCTCGCCTGAACACGAGGTCGACGTAGCCCTTGAGGAAGCCCTCCAGCGGCAGAAAGTCGAGCCGACCCAGCCGCTCGGCATACGCCTTCACGTAGTCGCGCGTCGCGTGACGATCGAAGACCCGGGCGAGATCGCTCGGCGTCACTGCACCCGACGCGGCCTCGCCTGCATGCCCGGCGGCGACGGGTACGATGAACTCCATCTCGTCGACGCGGTGGGACAGCGCGACGTCGCACAATCGCGGCGCGCCCGCGCCGCCAGCGAGCGGCGCGGCGACGAGTGCGGGGACAGCCGCAGCGAACTGGGCGGCGTAGCTCGCCGGCACGCCGCCCTGCTCGAGCCTTGCGCGGACGCCGGCGAGCGCCGCGGGGTCGACCGCGCGTTCGAAGTCGAGGTGCTCGAGCGCACCGTGTACGGCGGTACCGACGAGGGCGCCCGCCGGAAAGTCGGCGAGGGCGATCGCGTGCGCCTCGTCGTCGGGCCGGGCGACACCGGGCTCGATCGCAGCGGGGTCGACCGAAGTCTGAAGCCGGGCATCGTGGTCGAGCCCCTCATCGCTCGGCGCCACGTCGCGGACGGGTGTCGTGAGCGTGTCGCCCCGCTCGAGCGCGCTCCGCTTCGCGGCCGAGACGAGCCCAGAGAAGCTCGACGTCCGCCGCTGAGCGTCGAGGACGCGCGCTGCGTGGAGCGCTTCGAGTTCGGGCGCCTCGGGCACGACGCGGGCCTTGTCGGGCGGCGTCCCCGACGCGACGCCCCGAATGCGAACCGCGCCGCCTGCACGCGCTTCGAGGCGGGCGAGGTCAGCGTCGAAGTCTTCGAGCTCGATGCCCTCGGCCCTCGCCTGCACCACGCTGACCCAGTCAGCAGCGACGGCATCGACGTCGGGCTCGGGTTGATGCAAGAGATACGCGAGCGCCGAGCGATGCTGTCCCGCGCGCTTGGCGAGTCGCCCCCAGACCACCACACAGCGATGCGCCGCGCGCGTGAGTGCGACGTAGAGCAGCCGCACATGCTCGGCGAGAAGCTCGCGCTCGGCCTCGCGCGCGTGCGCGTCGAACGCGTCCGAGCCGAGGTCGACTGCGCCTCGACCATCGTTCGCTTCGTCGTGAAAACGCACCCAACTGCGCTCGGCGCCCATCGGATCAGCCGGGTCGAACAGAAAGGGGCAGTAGACGACGGGATACTCGAGTCCCTTGCTCGCATGGACCGTCACGATCTGAACGGCATCTGCGTCCGACTCGAGTCGGATCTTGGCCTGCTCGCGCGCGCTGTGGTCGCGCGCGCCGGGATCGAGGCGTTGGCGCGTCAACCAGGCGAGCGCCGACTCGGGGCCGAGGCGGTCGCGCCCCGCCGCGTCGTGCAGCAGCTCGAAGAGCTGCTCGAAGTTCGTGACGGCACGCTCCCCTGCCTCCTCCTCGAGCAGCCGAGGGAAGGCGCCTGTCTCCTCCGTCAAAGTCTCGAGCGCGGCCAGGATCCCGCGCGACAGCCAGAGCTCACGCCACCGCGCGAGGCGCCCGAGCCAGGGATCCCACGCCGCCGGATCGGCTTCGAGCGCCTGGAGCCCGGCCGCATCGAGCCCGACGAGTCGAGTGCCGAGCGCCGCCCGCACGCGACGTAGATCGCCCGCCGCGAGCAGCCCACGGAGCACCCATTCGAGCTCTTCGGCTTCGGCCGAATCGAACACGCTGCTCTCGCCGACCTCGACCGCCGCGACCCCCCAGTCGTCGAGGGTCTTCTTCATGCGACGTCCCTGGCGATGCGTACGGCAGAGCACCGCGACGTCGCGGGCACCCAGCGCCCGGCCGTCGGCGCCCGTATCGGCCGCGAGCAGGCGCACGACGTCTTCGGCCACGACGTGCGCCGCCGCCTCTTCGGCCTGCCCCTTGGCCCAGCCGCCGCCGCGCGGCGACTCGTCGAGCCGCAGAACCTCGAAGGGCGGGCCGACATCGTCGGTCGATGCATCGAACAGGTCGCGGGCATTCGGGCGCGCCGCGACGGGTCTGTAGTCGATGTCATCGATCACGAAGGGTCGGTGCGCGTCGCCGAAGACTGCGTTGACCGCGTCGATCAGACCGGGATCGCTCCGCCAGTTCGTCGCCAGGTCGTGCGGCGCGACGCCGCTCTCGCGACGCGCCCGCAGATACGCGAACACGTCCGCTCCGCGAAAGCCGTAGATCGCCTGCTTCGGATCGCCGACGAGAAAGATCGGACAGCCGGCCGACGTGAACACGTCGCGGAAGATCTCGTACTGCACGGGATCGGTGTCCTGAAACTCGTCGATCAGCGCCACCGGCGTCTGCGCGCGCATTCGCGCGGCGAGCGCATCGCCGTTCTCACCGCGCAGCGCGTCGGCGAGATCGCGCAGCAGATCGTCGAAGAACTGAATCCCGGCGCGGCGTTTTCGATCGGCGAGCGCGGCGACGCCGTGGTCGATCGCGTCGCGCAGCACATTCGCCACCGCCCCCGCCTTCGCCGCGCTCAGGCGTGTGTCGGCCTCGAGCAACGCGTCGATCGTGTCGAAGACCGCGTGCTCAGGGGTCGGCTTGTTCTTGCCCGTCTTCGCCTCGAGCTTGGCGGGCCGGAGCAGCTCGAGCGTGACTGCCTCGTCGCCCACGAGACCGGGCAGGTGCGCTGTCTCGAGTCGCCGCATCAGCGCGGGCAACTTCTTCTCGATCCGACTCTCGTTGTAGGTCCCGCGATGCACGGCCCCCGAACGCAGCAGCGCGACGACATCGTCCGACCACGCGTCCGAGACGACGCGCCAGGCCGCCCACCACGCGTCGATCGCGGTGTCCAGCGGCTCCGCCGGGGCCGCGGTGTGCACGGCCAGGCGAGGGTCGGCGCTGACCTTCGCGATCAGCTCCCCGATCCGCTCGGGCCCGAGCGCGACGCCGCCGACGAGGGTCGAGCGCAGCGCGTCGATCAGCGCGGGCGACGCGTCGTTCAGTGTGCTCGACCAGTGATCCCATGCGACGTCGGTGACGAGCTCCCGATCCGCGCCGACCAGCTCGAGATCGAACGATGCGCCGCTCTCGAACGCATGCTCCTGCAATGCGCGCAGGCAGAAGCCGTGAATCGTCGAGATCGCGCGCTCGTCGAAGCCGTGCAGGGCGAGCGCGAGCCTCGCGTGCGCCTCGTCGAGACCGCCGGGCCGTTCGGCGGCCCGATCGAGCAGGGCGAAGACGGGCGCCTCGACCGGCCCCGGGTCCAGACCGGCCCGGCGTGCCTCGGCGGCCTCCTTCGCCTGCCGCAGGCGCTCGCGGATGCGCTCGGCCAGCTCGGACGCCGCCGCCTCGGTGTACGTCACCACGAGGATCTCGCTCACGTCGAAGCCGCGCTCGACGACGAGTCGCGTGAACAGCGTCGCCAGAGTGAAGGTCTTGCCGGTCCCGGCGCTGGCCTCGATGAACTGCGTGCCATCGAGCGTCAGCGTATTTGCATCGAGCGCCGTCACCCTCCGATCCCCCGCGCCCCGATGTCGGTGCGGATGCACCCCGGGGCTGCATGCGCGTCGTGCTCGCTCATGCACCCTCCCGCATCGCGTCGAGCATGGGGCCGAAGATCCGCTGCGCCAGCGCGCGAAAGGCGTAGCGCGCCTCTGCGCCCGCGCCGGACGGCCGCTTCAGCGGGTCGGTGGCGCGCCAGAGATACCGAAGCTCGGCGTCTTCGTTCAGCTCGCCGCGGTCGTCACCGATGCCCTCGCTTCGACCCCGCCAGGCTTCGTAGGCGTCGAGTGTCGCGAGACGTTCCTTCTCTTCGTCGTCGGCCTGGCCACTCCGCAGACGCGACACGTACTTGCGTGAGGTCTTGGCGAAGATCGGCAGCGCTTCGTGTTCGAGGTGTCGAGCGATGTCGATCAGGTCGGCCAGCCGCTCGGGGGCGTCGGCCACGGGCTCGAAGACCGTCTCGGGAGACTTTCCTCTTCGTTCGGGTCGCCCGACGAGACGGGTCGTCGGAGCCTCCCCCGCCACACCCGAAGCACAGAGCGCGAGGTGCTCGACCCAGGCCTCGAGATCACCGCTGCCGCCGAGCCGGGAGAACGTGGCACGGACGCGCCCGCCGGCATGCACCCCGCCGAGTCGGCCGACGAGTCGGACGCCCGCGATCTCGAGATCGAGGTCGACTTCGCGCGCGGCTTCGTCGTCGACGAGCGACGCGAGCTCGAGCGCCTCACCCGCGACTTCATTGTAGAGCGCGCGGCCCAGCTCACCGGGCGGCAAGCGCCCCTCGGCGACGCACACGTCGAAATAGGCCTCGTCGGGCGGATCGCCCGCGATCGAGCGACGCAGCACGGCATCGCCGAGCGACCAGCGTGCGAGCCCCCGCAGATCGCTCGGCTCGCGGTCGCGCTCGGGCGTCTCGCCTTCGTCGACCCGAATCTCGAGCGCCTCACGCAAGACGCTGCGAGCGGCCCGTCGCAGCGTCCTGGCCAACGTCGAGAGTTCGAGCACGTCGACGTCGGCCGTGCGCTCGATCGACAGGCTCGGCGACAGAAAGGGCGTCGGCGCGCGGGGCGGAGCCGCGAGGGCTCGGGCGCCCGCGAGCCCGACCGCGTCGAAGCTGAAGAGCCCGGGCGGGCGCCCCGGGTCGAAGTAGCTCGGCGAGAACGACTTGAGCGGGTGCTCGACGACCCAGCCAGCGGGTCCCAGGTCGTCGACCTTCGTGCCGACCTCGCGTGCGAGGACGTCGAGCAGCTCGGACACCACGATGCTCGGCGGCCGCGACTCGTTGTCGTGGATGTCGCGCCCGACGTAGCTCAGCAAGAGCTTGTCGCGCGCCGACAGGATCGCCTCGAGGAAGAGCGCGCGATCGTCGTCCCGCGGCGAGCGATCACCGACCCGCGGCTGCAGGGCCGAGAGATCGAAGCCGAGCGGTCGACGCACACGCGGGAAGGTGCCGTCGTCGAGACCGATCAGACAGACGACGCGAAACGGGATGCTGCGCATCGGCACCATCTCGCAGAACGTGACGCCCCCCGACAGGAACCCGTAGGCAGGCGTCGAAGCGCGGAGCGTGCGCAGCGCGAGGTGCCGCGCAGCCGCCAGCCCGATCGCCCCGTCGAAGCCCGCCACTTCGCTGCGCTCGGCGAGCGACGTGAAGCAGTCGCGCAGCACCTGATGATGATGGGCGTTGTCGTCGCTGCGCACGATGCACCGATCGACGAGCTCGGCGAAGACGCTCCGCCACGCAGAGAGCGGCCGCGTCTCGAGCAGCCGCGCCCGCGCCCACGCGAGATCTTCGACGAAGCGCGCGAGCGCCCCGACCGCCCGCAGATCGTCGCCTTCGAGATCGGCCAGCGGCCGCCGCTCGGCCCACAGCTCGTCGCCACGCGGATCCATCGCCGCGCCGAGCAGCAGACGATCGAGCCCGAATCGCCACGTGTGGGTGTCGTCGTCGGGGAGCCCCTCGTCGACGCGGTGGGCCCCGTCGATCCCCCAACGCACGCCGGCTGCGACGATCCAGGCCTCGAGTCGGGTCACATCCGCGGCCGACAAGCCGTACCGCTCGCGCACGCTCTCGAGCGCGAGCACGTCGAGCACCTCCGATGCGCCGCAGCGCCCCTCGGCCAGCTCGAGCAGCCGCAGAAACGCCGCGACGCCCTCGCGCGTCACGACGATGCTGCGATCGGCGATGCGGTGCGGGATGCGTGGCGCACTGCCCGCGTTGCGCGCCGCGAAGACCGCTTCGATCAGCGGGGCATGTCGCTCGATGTCGGGTGACATCACGATCACGTCCTTCGGCTCGAGCGTGGGGTCGGCCTCGAACAGGTGAAGCAGCTGGTCGTTCAGCACCTCGATCTCGCGCAGCGGCGAGTGCGTGACGTGCACGCGCACCGAGTCGTCGCGGGCCGCCGAGATCTCGCCCACGTCGGTCGGGTGCGGTGATTCGAGGCGCAGCATGTGTGCCTGCAGGCGGCCGAGCACCGCGCTGCGCTCGGTCTCGGGGTCGGGGTCGGTCTCGGGGTCGGTCTCGGGGTCGACGAAGAGGTCGTCCTCCCCTTCGTCGTAGTCGACCTGAGACTCGAGCACGGTCTGAAAGTCGCGGCCCAGGCGCCCGAACGACGCGAGCAGCGGATGCCCTTCGAGCACGTCGGCCTCGGCCTCGCTGCGCACCAGCGCGCCACCCGACGCGATGCCCTCGCGCCACAGCGCCTTCTTCGTCTTCAGATCGGCCCAGAACTCGCGCGTCGGACTCAGCACGAAGAGGTGAACCGGCACGTGGCGCGCGAGGGCGTCGAGCACGTCGATGGCCACCGGCGGGATCGACGAGAGCCCGAAGATCGAGATGCGGGGCGGGAGTCCGCCCAGCGCGGGTGCGCCCGTACGCAGGGCTTCGGCCAGCCGGCGCCACCGCACCTCGGGCGGCGGTCCGGCCGCGCGCTCGGCGAGGGCGCGCCACAAGCGGGCCTGCCAACGGGCGTCGCGGTGTTCGACACCGCCCGGTCCGCTCGAGCCGCCTTCGCCCCACCCGGCGAGCAGGTCGGGGCGATGCACGGTGTAGAGATCGAAGGTCTGGGCGACACGCTCGGCGAGCTGCACGCGTCGGCGCCCGCCCGGGTCTTCGCCGAGGTAGCCCGACACCGGTGCGAAGTCGGGATCGTCGGCGAACGCCTCCAACAGATCGGCGATGGCGAGAATCTGCGTATCGGGCTCGAAGAAGGACGGGGCGGGCGATGCACCGAGGACGCGGTCGGCACAGTCGTCGAGCAGGCGCCGCAGGAAGGGAAACGCGGGCCGCGCCCACACGCCGAGCTGCTCGCTGAGCGACATCGAAAGCCAGCGACCCATGCCCTGCCCCTGCACGACGATGCACTCGCTCGCGAGCGGATCGTCGCTCGCCGGGCGCGAGACGACGTCGACCAACCGCGCGAGGAGCTGCTCGGTCCGGTTGCTGCGATGCAGATGGAAGCCAGGGGCGAGGGGCACGGTCATCCAGGTGAGCCGGCGGGGCGCACACCCTGGGGGGCAACGCGGCCGACCGGCGATGGAGCGCCCAACATATTGACCCGGAAAGGGTTTTTCAATCGCTGACCGCGACTCGAGTCAGACTTCGATTTGGCCGATCCTTGAAAATGACATTGATTTTCATTTTCGCCCGTCTATTCTGTGGGCGTGTCGGGACCGACCCACCCGACCCTGCACGCGCCCGCCGAGGGCGACTCGAACGAGGATCCAGGCCCCATGCTCGTCTGCCACTGCAACGGTGTCTCCGATCGCCAGATCCGACGCTCGATCCGCGAAGGCGCTTCGACGACTGGAGAAGTCGCGAGCAGCTGCGGCGCGGGCGCAGGCTGCGGCGGCTGCCAGCAGGGGATCCAGCGAATCCTCAACGCCGAGATGGCCCAGCGTGAGCCCCACGTGACCCGCATCGACGTCACGAGCACGCCGCCGGCCTGAGCCTCGGGCCGCGACGCGCGGCCCGCCCCCACTCGCTCTACCCAGCCCCGATTCCCACGCGTGCACGCGCGCGCAGTGCACGGTCTTGTCGGCGTCGGTTTCGGTTTCGGCCCGCGGATCGACATCCGTTTTCGATTTCATCTAGGTCGACGTGCCGAGACGGGCGGATATGCTCCGCTGCGTTCGAACCCAACGCGCGTACAGAGTCCGGAGAATCGACATGCAGGGCGACGCTGAAATCATCGAGGCACTCAACGACGTGCTGACCGCCGAACTCACGGCGATCAACCAGTACTTCATCCATCACAAGATGTGTGACAACTGGGGCTACCAGAAGCTCGCGCACAAGAAGTACGAAGAGTCGATCGAGGAGATGAAGCACGCCGACAAGGTGATCGCCCGCATCCTCTTCTTCGACGGCGTGCCGAACATGCAGCGACTCAGCCAGGTGCACGTGGGCGAGGATCCCGTCGAGCAGCACAAGCTCGATCTCGCGCTGGAGGTCGAGGCCGTCGACCGGCTCAACAAGGGCATCGCACTCGCGCGCGAGAAGCACGACAACGGCACGCGCGATCTGCTCGAGCACATCCTCACAGAAGAGGAAGAGTCGATCGACTGGCACGAGGCGCAGCTCCACCAGATCAAGGAGCTCGGCAAGGAGAACTACCTCGCCGAGCAGATCTACGGCGACGACGACTGACAAGGCGTCCCGACGCGCCACCGGATCACGGCGCTTCGAAACGAAGATCGAAACCGCCTACTACTTCGCCTACGGCTCGAACATGAGCACGCCGCGACTCGCCGCGCGGGTGGCCGACGTGCGGGCGATCGGGCCCGGCCGGCTCGACGCGTATGCGCTCGCATTCGACAAACCCGGGCGGGATGGCACGGGCAAGGCCAACGTCCGGCCGTCGCCGGGCAGCCGCGTCGACGGCGTCGTGTGGGAGATCGCGGCCGAGTCGATGATCGTGCTCGACGGGTTCGAACCGGGCTACGAGCGCGCGCGGCTGGGCATCCAGCTGGCCGGACGCGCGCCGCTCACCGCGTGGACCTATCTCTACACCCGCCCGCCGGTCATTCAGGCCCCCTCGCCCGAGTACGTCGGGCACCTGCTGGCCGGCGCGCGAGAACACGCGTTGCCGAACGACCTCGTCGCCCGGCTCGAAGCCCTCACGCGATCCACCAGACGGGCGGCCCGCTAACGGACGTCGTAGCGGCCCGAAGCGAGATGGCCGAGCGACTCGTCGCTTCGGTACACGTCGACGCGGTACGACCCGGGTCGCCAGCCCCGGCTGGGGCGGGTCCACACGAAGCCACGTGAAGTGCCCGCGCGCACGCGGTGCTCTTCGAGCAGCAGCACCTCGCCCGTCGATTCGTGCCGCCAACGCACCATGACGTCACCGCTCTTCCAGCCCGTCGTATCGAAGAAGGCGTAGAGGCGCGCCTCGCCGCGATCGAACGACTCGGCGGTGGACCAGTCGGCGCGGCGGCCTTCCTGCGCGGCACTGAAAATCACGTCGCCCACATCGCTCGGCTCGACGCCGTCTCGCAGCAGACCCTCCATCGCAATGTCGGCGACGCGGATCGCGTACGCCTGCACGTCTTCGATCGCTGCGAGCCGTGCCGGATCGACCCGGGTCGTCGCCGCCAGCACGGCGCGAATCTCGTCTTCGGGCATGGCATGCACTGCGGCCCGAACGAAGCTCGGGCCATCGATCGCACCCATGCGCAGGGCCGCGAGCGCCGACTCGAGGCGAGCGACCTGGGCCGCGAGCTCGAGGTGGGCGCCGACGCCGTCGAGCACCGCATCCCAGGCTGCCTCATCTTCTCGGCACGCCTCGCCAGGCGTAGAGGCTCGCGCGACGACCGCCGCCGGCGCGGCTCGGGTCGGGCGCGCCTGCGATGCGGGCAGCGACTCGTCCGCGGCCGAGCCTCCGAGCGAGAGTGCGCCCATCCCCATCGCGAAGCCCAGCCCCCACACGAGGCTCGCCCGAATGGCGCTCCGCCCTCGCCGGCCGGGTTCGAATGCGCCGATCGCCTTCTTCATCGTCGGTCGGGTCGTCATCACAGGCGCTCGAACGTCGAAGTGAACCCGCGCCGAAACCCGCGACCCGTGCGGCAGTTCGATTCGAAGAGATTGAAGGCGCCCGTGAAGGCGTCCCCTTCGGTATCGACGACGTAGTGATCCGGCGGGTCGGAGGCCGCACTGCGGCGCACGCCCGGGCCGTCGCAGAGGTCGACCCCGTTCGTCGACCACGTGAACGCGTCGTCCGTGCGCGTCCCCTCGACGTCGTACGTCACGCCCCCCAGCACCAGTGATCCGCTGACCTCGCCGTCACACTCGAGCACGGTCATCGTGGCGGCGGGGTCACTCGACACGTAGGTCCCGTCGAGTGCGCCGGGGCCGGCGCACGATCCGCTCTCGTTGCAGCCGAGCCCGAACGCCGCGGTCAGCCCGGCGGCGGCCAGGCCGCACGCGCGTGCGATGCGCGGCGCGTTCGCGGTTCGAAGATCGTCTCGTCGGCTCATCTCGTGCTCCTCGTCCGATGGGGGCGTCGCCGTCATGGCGTCGCTCGTGATCGACGAAGGCATCGTATGGACGCGTGCGGCCGCGCGAATCGACCGGGCGGTCTAGGCTGACTCGGCCGGGCGGTCGATTGACGAGAAGACCGCAGTCAAGTGCAGTGCGCGGGAGCGCGTGCGGCCGGATCAGGCCTGGTCTTCGTGCTCGCGTTCGGTGAAGACGCGCACGGCCTCGGCCCGATTCGAGACGTCGAGCACCTCGAAGATGCGCGCGACGTGCACCTTCACCGTGCCGAGCCGAATACCGAGCACGTCGCCGATCTCGGGGTTGGTCAGCCCCTTCGCGAGCAGCTCGAGCACCTGGCGCTGCCGCTCGCTGAGCGCCCAGCCATCGGTCCCCGCGGCGGGGGCACCATCTGAGGATACGACGGCGCTCGGCTGGGCCGCGCTCGGCGCAGGCACCGCCGCCAACAGCTCGGGCGGCGCGTATCGCCCCCCGGCAAAGATCAGATCGAGCGCGCGCGAGAGCAGCGCGCGATCCGAAGACTTCGGGATGAAGCCGACCGCACCCCGCGAGAGCGCGGCCTGGGCGGCGTCGGGCGTCTCGCGCCCGGACACCACCGCGACCGCGACGGTGGCGTGGTGCTCGCGCAGCTCGTTGAGAAAATCGAGTCCATCGGCGTCGGGGAGCCCGAGGTCGAGCAGCACGAGATCGACCTCGGGGTGCGCCCTCAGCACCGAACGGGCCTCTTCGGCGCTGCGCGCGTCGATCAGCCGGTGCTCGCTCGAGAGCCCTTCGAGCACTGCCCTCAGCCCATCTCGAAACAGATCGTGATCGTCACAGCAGAGGATGTTCAAGTGCGGTGCGCCGCCATCGCGTGCCAGCATCCCTTAGTTTCCGGGCGTTTACAAGCACGCCCACTTTGCGCCGATCCGCGGTCTAGACCGATGGGCCTATCGACGGGCCCCGTCTTCGCGAGCGAGAATGCCCGCATGTGGAAGAAGATGAAGCCCCGCGATCGCGCGCTGCTCGTCGTGCTGGGCAGCCTCTACGCCGCCGGCTTCGTGCTCTTCTGCTACGAGCACGCGCGCGGACACCTGCAGCCGCAGTACGTGCAGGTGCAGGCCGCGCCTTCGCCCGACGGCTATCCCGTCATCCCCGAATCGGCCACGCAGATGGGGCGCCTCGCGCCGGGGCTCGAGCCCGGCGACGTGCTCGTCGAGATGTCGGGTACCTCGCTCCGAGGCGCGAGCGTCTGGCGGAGCCTCGTCATTGCGGCCGCCGCACCGGATGCGGGACGACGCGTGCCCACGACGCTGATCCGGGACGGCGAGCGCATGCACGTCGTCGTCGAGCCCCATTGGGCCGGCGGCTGGCTCACGGTGTTGCTCCCGCTCACGTTCGGCCTGGCCGGGGTGCTCGCATTCGTCGGCGCGGCCGGCGCAGCGCACGCGCGCGCGTTCTTCTTTGCTTGCCTCGCGTTCGGTGCCCACATGATGCAGTTCGACTCGCCCTCCCCCACGATCTCGGCACTCGGCCTCGCTTCGTTCGTCGGCGGAGGCATCCTCCTCGGTCCGCTCTCGATTCGTGCGCTGCAGCAGATCCCCTCCGACCATGCGCCGCTCTCCCGCTGGTCGCGCGTCTGGCCCTGGATCTTCCTCGTGAGCGGCGTCGCCTACCCGAGCGCGATCATCGGGTTTCCGTTCCCCGCGACGATCGGTCTTCCGATCTCGATGATCGGCAACATCGGCCTCGGGGTGACGGCGATCTTGATCATCGTGCGCAACTACGCGGTCGCGAGCGCAGCCGGTCGTCGCCAGGTGCGCTGGATCGCCCTCGGTGTATGCGTCGGCCTCGCACCCACGATCGGCCTGAGCCTGATCGTGCTCGTTGAGCCGAGCGCCTTCGTCTTTCAGCCGCTGCTGAACCTCGCGTTCCTGGCGTTCCCGATCTGCTTCATCATCGCCATCGTCGGCTACGGCGCATTCGACCTCGACCGCATCGTCGCGGCGAGCCTCGCCTTCGCGGCGGCGATCGCCGTGGTCGTGCTCGTCGCGCTGGGCGTCGCCAAGCCGGCCGCCGAGCAACTCGCGCCCTGGCTCGACCGTGCGCCCGAGGTCGTGCACGCCGGGCTGTTGGTCGCGCTGGCATTCGGCGTCCTCCCGGTGGCGCACCGACTCCAGCCCCGGTTCTTCGCCGCGTTCTTTCCCGCGCGGGCCCGCCTCCAGTCGAAGCTCGACGGGGTCCTCGCGCGGATGGCGACGTGTGAATCCGAAGCGTCCCTCGCCGAGGCGCTCCAAGAGGGCCTCGACGAAGCGATGCAACCCGCCTGGCTCCGCGCCGTCGCAGAGACGAGCACCGGCACGCTCCGCCCGGTCTTCGATGCGCGCACGCCCGGCACCGATGCCATCGACGAACAGGATCTGCGCGCGCTGCTCGAAACGAACGCACCGACGCGCCTCGAGCGGCGCGGCGCCCCCCTGCAGCGCCGCCGCGCCCTCGACCCAGACGTGCGCGACCGGCTCGACCGCGTCGGCGCCGCCATCGCCGTGCCGATCCACGTCCCCGATCTGCCCGCCTGGATCGTGCTGCTCGGTCGCAAAGAGAACGGAGACGTCTTTCCGCCCCACGAGCTCGCGCAGTTGGGACGCGTGGCGGGCCGCGTCGCCGTCGAGTTGATGCGCATCCGGGCGGCCGACCTCGCGATCGAGAACCGGGCCGAGCGCGAGATCCACATTGCGCGCTCGAAGTTTCTCGCGGCGACGAGCCACGACCTTCGGCAGCCGCTGCACAGCTTCGGCCTGCACCTCGGTGCGCTCTCGGCCGACACGCTGACACCCAAGGGCCGCATGCTCGTCGGGCAGCTGGAGCGCAGCCTCGACGAGCTGCAACAGCAGTTCGAATCGGTGCTGCAGGTGTCGAAGCTCGACGGGGGTGTCGTCGAGCCGAAGATCGGCCCGCTCGCGCTGGGCCCGATGCTCGACTCGCTGCGCGCCTCGCTCGAGCCCGTCGCCGCTTCGCGGGGGCTCACGCTCGAAGCGCCCGCGACCGATGCCTGGGTCGAGAGCGATCCGCTGCTGCTCGGTCGCATGGTGCGCAACCTCGCCGAGAACGCGCTCCGCTACACCACCGAAGGCGGTGTTCGGATCGAGCTCGTCGAACGGGGCGCCGTCGGTCGCATCGAGGTGCGCGACACGGGCCCCGGCATCGCCGCCGAAGAGCGCGAAGCCATCTTCGCCGAGTTCACCCGCGGACGTTCGCGCGAAGCCGCCGGGGACGCGGCGCCCGAGGGTCTCGGCCTCGGTCTCTCGATCGTCGACCGACTCGCTCGCCTGCTCGGGCATGAGGTCGGCCTCGAATCGTCCGTCGGTGAAGGCTCCGTGTTCTGGATCGACGTGCCGCTGGCCGAGGCCGCCTGGCCCGCGGATCACCGCGATGCGACCACACCGACCGTGCCCTCCGAGCTCACCGGCGCCGCGGTCTGGGTGGTCGATGACGAGGCGTCGATCCTCGACGGGCTCGAAGCGCTGCTCTCCTCATGGCAGTGCGACGTCTTCACCGCCGAGAGCGGGGCAGCTGCGCTCGCCCGCCTCGAGGCCACGGCGCACGCGCCCGACGTCGTGATCGTCGACGATCAGCTCGGGCTCGAGTCGGGAACGGATGTCGTCGACGCGTTCACCGACGAGATCGAGGCTCGAGATGGCGCGGTGCTGCCCGCATTCGTGTTCGTTACCGGCAATACCGACACGGCCCGACTGAGCGAGCTGTCGGCGACGGGGTTCACCGTCCTCAACAAGCCCGTACCGATCATGCGCCTGCGCGCCGCGCTGGCGCACGCGCTGAGGACCCGCGAAGGGATCGACTCGCTCAGCTCGCCGGTCCGCGCCTGAGGACGAAGATCGCGACGTCGACGTCGTCGTCGAGCTCGCCCTCGGCCATGTCGCCTTCGCGCCCTCTCAGGCCGAGCCGCCGTTCGACCTCGAGACCCATGCGTTCGCACAGCCCCTCGAAGTCGCGAATCGAGAACTGCCGCATGGGCGGGGCTTCGAAGACGTCGGGATGCTCGAAGGCGAGCGGCTGCGGCGCGCGCCCCTCTTCGCCGAGCCGCCGCCGATTCGAAGCCCGGCTCGCATTCGAGAAGCTCACGATCGCGCGACGCCCCACGCGCAGCATCTCGTCGAGCAGCGCCTCGACGTGGTTCACCAGCTGCAGCGTCTGCGAGAGGACGACGACGTCGAACTGCCCGTCGGCGAACGAGCCCAGCCCCTGGTCGAGATCCGCCTGGATGACGGGCAGATCGTGTCCGGCGCACTCGATCACGGCGTCGCACGCGAGCTCGACGCCCATCACGCGCGCGTGTCCGCGCCGGCGCGCCATCCCCATGAGGCCGCCCCCGCCGCAGCCCAGGTCGAGAATGGCGTCACTGGGCTCGAGCAGCTCGAGGATCGCGTCGTCGACCGGGTGCCCGGTGCCGACCACCTGGCTGGGGCGCTGAATCGGCTGGGGGCCATCGGGGTCGAAGTCGTCGGGATCGAGGAAGGCGCGCACGAGACCGCCATACTCGGCGATGTCGTCCTCGAGCAGGAACGCATCGTGACCACAGTCGGTCTCGATCTCGCAGTAGGTGATGTCGCCGCCCGCAGGCACGAGGGCATCGACCACCATTCGAGACTGGTAGGGTGGAAAGAGCCAATCGCTGCTGAAGCTCACGATGAGCCAGCGCACGTCGGCTTCGCCCAGACGCGCGCGAATGGCGGCCGGGGTGCCGCCGAGATCGAAACGATCCATCGCGAGCGACAGCGTCATGTAGCTGTTCGCGTCGAATCGTTCGACGAAGCGCTCGCCCTGGTGGGCCAGGTACGAGCCGACCGAGAACTTGCGCTCGAACTCACTCGCGACGTCGCGGGGCGCGGTGTCGGCCGGATCGAAGCGTGCGTCCATCGCTTCGCGCGAGAGATAGGTGATGTGCCCCAGCATGCGCGCGAGCGCGAGCCCGACCTGGGGACGGACCGTCGTCTCGGCGTAGCGCCCACCGGCAAAGTTCGGATCGCGCAGGATCGCGTTGCGACCGACCACGTCGAACGCGATCGCCTGGGCCGTGAGCCGCGGCGACGTCGCCATGGCGATGATCGATCGTGTGCGGTGCGCGCCGCGCTCGCCCCAGGCGAGGGCCTGGTGGCCGCCGAGGCTGCCGCCCACGACCGACACGAGCTCGCCCACGCCCAGATGGTCGAGCAGCTGCAGCTGCGTCTCGACCATGTCGCCGATGGTGATGGGTGGGAAGTCGGCGCCGTAGCGCTCGTCGGTCTCGGGGTGTCGGCTGTCGGGCCCCGTCGAGCCTCGGCAGCCACCCAGCACGTTCGCGCAGACGACGAAGTACCGATCGGTGTCGATCGGCTTGCCCGGGCCGATCATCACATCCCACCAGCCCGGGTCATCGTCCTGATCGTGGCGAGCTGCGTGCGAATCACCCGAAAGCGCATGACAGACGAGGATCGCGTTGCCACCCGCCTCGTCGAGCGTGCCCCACGTCTCGTAGGCGATGCGGACGCGGTCGAGCTCGCCCCCGCCCTCGAGCTGGAGCGGCTCTTTCAGCTCGAACCGACGCGCGTGGCGCAGCGGACGCGCCGATCGGTTGCTGTCGCTGCTCGAGAACGAAGCCATCGGCGAACCGGCGACGGCGCGGCGCACATGGGCGCCGCGCCAGTCGCCTCGATCCTCAAGCCTGCGAAGCCGCGAGCGCCTGGTCGATGTCGGCCTTGATGTCCTCGGCATCTTCGATGCCGATCGAAAGCCGAACGTAGTCCGCCGTCACACCCGTCTGCTCCTGCTCCTCGGGCGTGAGCTGCGAGTGCGTCGTCGACGCCGGGTGGATCACCAGGCTCTTGGCGTCGCCGATGTTCGCCAGGTGGCTCAGCAGCTTGCACGAGTTCACGAACTTCTTGCCCGCCTCCATGCCGCCCTTGATGCCGAAGCCGATGATCGCGCCGGCGCCGTCGGGCAGGAACTTCTGCGCGTTCTCGTAGTGGCTGTGGCTCTCGAGGCCCGGGTAGTTGACCCACTCGACCGCTTCGTGCTGCTCGAGGTAGCGCGCGATCGCCATCGCATTGTCGCAGTGACGCGGCATCCGCAGATGCAGGGTCTCGAGCCCCTGAAGGAAGAGGAAGGCGCCGAAGGGCGAGATCGCGCCACCGGTATCCCTCAGCCAGTGCGTCCGCACGTGCATGATGAAGGCGATATTGCCCATCGGCGCGAGCGCGTCGACGAAGACCGCGCCGTGGTACGACGGACTCGGCGAGCAGAACTCGGGCCACTTGTCTCGATCATCGGCCCACTGGAACGTACCGAGGTCGACGATGGCGCCGCCGATGTGCGTGCCGTGACCACCGATGAACTTCGTCAGCGAGTAGATCACGATGTCGCAGCCGTGATCCTTGGGCCGAAGCAGCGCCGGCGTCATCACCGTGTTGTCGACGATCACCGGCAAGCCGTGGGCGTGGGCCTTGTCGGACAGGGCCCGGAAGTCGGGCACGTCGTTCTTGGGATTGCCGATCGACTCGAGATAGACACAGCGCGTGTTCTCGTCGACCAGCTCATCGATCTGCTCGGGATGATCGGGATCGAAGAAGCGCACCTCGATGCCCATGTTCTTGAACGTCTGCGTAAAGAGGGTCCAGGTGCCGCCGTACAGGCTCGTCGACGAGATGAAGTTCTGGCCCGAGTGGCAGATCGTGAGCAGCGCGGCGTTGATCGCCGCCTGCCCGCTCGCCAGCGCGAGCGCGCCCACGCCCCCGTCGAGCGCGGCGAGGCGCTGCTCGAGCACGTCCTGGGTCGGGTTCATGATGCGCGTATAGATGTTGCCGAGCTCGGCGAGGCCGAAGAGCGCGGCGGCGTGTTCGGTGTCGTTGAACACGTACGATGTCGTGGCGTAGATCGGCACGGCGCGCGAGTTCGTCGTCGGGTCGGGCTCCTGGCCGCCGTGCAGGGCAACGGTACCGAGGCGCTGGGGGGTCTCTTCGGACATGAGGCGCTCCTTCATCGTCTTCGCGTGTCTTGCGATGAGATCGTGAACGACTGCGGTCGCCGCGGACGGGCCCGGGCCGATGGACCGGGTCGCGGCGCGCTTGCAGCGGGGCTCTCGACTCTAGCAGGCCGAAGCGGGCGCGACTCACGCCCCGGCATTCAAGCTCGACCGAGCCGCCGGGCCACGCGCTCGACCGCCTCGATGACGAGGTCGGGCGGCTCGGCCGTGTAGCAGAGCCGGATCCATTGCTCGTAGCCCCGTCCGCTCGAAGCCCCCGGCGCGACCAGCACGCCGTCATCGAACAGATCCGCGAGCAGGCCGTCTAGACCGCGTTCGTCGACCTGGTCGGCGACGTCGACGAAGAGAAAGGTCGATCCGCCCGGCGCAGGCAGGTGGAGCCGCTCGGCACAGCGCTGGCCCACGTCTGCGTAGCTCTTGCGGGCTGCATCGACCCAGGCGTCGCCCGACTCGAGCGCCCGCAGCGCCGAGACCTGTGGCCCGGTCGGCGCGTTGTAGTACGTGTGCGTGCCGATCTTGCGCGCCTGTTCGATCAGTGCGGGCGGCCCGACCACGTAGCCCACGCGGTTGCCCGCCATGCCATACGTCTTTGAGAAGCTGAACGTGCTCACCGTCCGCTCCGGAGCGAAACGCCCCATCGACACGTGTTCGCCGCCGTAGACGAGCGACTCGTACACCTCGTCGGAGATCAGCCAGAGATCGGCTTCTCGCGCGAAGCCCGCCAGCGCTTCGAGCCAATCGCCCGGCAGCACGGCGCCGGTCGGGTTCGACGGCGTCGAGACATAGAGCGCGACACTCCGCTCGCTGAGATGGGCGCGCACGACGTCGACGGCCGACTGGGCGCTCGTCACCCGGTCGTAGAACGGCACCTCCACCGGCGTGCCGCCGAACGCCTGAACGATGCCGCGAATCAGCGGCCAGAAGGGTGACAGGATCATGATCTCGTCACCGGGCTCGAGCAGCGCGCCGGCAACGCACGAGAGCCCCGCCGTCGCCCCCGCCGAGACCAGCACCGACTCGCGCTCGACGATCAGATCGTTGCGCTCGCGCAGCTTGCCGACGATCGCATCGACGAGGGCGGGCCAGCCACGCGTATCGCAGTAGTTGTGGAGCCCCGGTAGCGACTGGGTCTTCAGGTCTTCGAGCCGCCCGCCTTCGAAGGGGGTGCGCCAGGTGTCGCCGACGTGCAGCGGGTGGATGTGATCCTCGCGCTGTCGGGCCGCATCGGCGAACGGGGAGTAGACCGCACCGGGCATGGCCTCGACATGGCGAGCGAATCGATCTCTCTTCGGCATGGTGGGCGCGGCTCCCTCGACATCCAGTCGGGAGACTGCGCGAACGCGGGCGCCCGTGCCAATCAGCGCTCGGGCTGCCCCGAATCGGGCGTCTCGTACCACGCAGCGAGCACCGCCTCGATGACGGGCACCATCGACTCGACGACATAGCCGTACAGCAGCTTTGAAGGATGGGGACCCGCCCGCTCGTCGACGAGCGCAGTCATCTCGTGACCATCGCGCCGCGCACGATGCAGGTCTTCCTGCGTGACGATCACGGGCACGCCCAGGCGGCCTGCGGCGTGGGCGATCGCCTGGCTGATCCGTCGCTGGTTCGCGAGGGGATACGACACCAGCATGATCGGGAGGTCATGGCTGCGCGCGAGCTCGCCCATGGCGACCAGATCGCGCGCGAGACCGGGGCCGGGGTTCGGTAGCTCACGTCGCCCGGCCGCCACGCCCGATGGAGCCGCCTCGCCCTCGAACCATCCGCCGCGCACATCGGGGTCGTAGCGGTGACCGGCCCCTTGGTAGAAGGCGATCGACGCCAGTCGCGCGAGCCGCGACCAGCCGGTGAGTCGACGCCAGGTCTCCCCCGGGCCATCCCCCTGCTGATCGAGTTCGACGGCGTTCCAGAGGTTGTTGATCCCGACCCAGACGATCACCAGCACCGGGTCGAGCTGCACGATCTGTCGCTCGAGGCGATTGAGGACGAAGTCCGAGTTGACGCTCGGAATGCCGAGGTTGACCACCCGGTACGTCCCGACGCCGTGGCGCGCGTCGAGCGCGGCCTGCAGCTGGCTCGGATAGCTCTCTTCCTCGGGCAGCGGCAGCCCGTAGGTATGGGAGTCGCCGACGCAGAGGATGACCGCGCCCTGCCCCGCCTCGATCGATCGCTGGCCTGCAAGGCCACCGACCGCGAGTGCGGCGAGCTGGAGCAGCCCCTCCATCGCGATCAGGCTGCCGAACACGGCGATGACGACGAGCCACGCCCGATTGAAGCGGCGCCCCTCGCTCACCGCGGCGCTTCCGCCTCGACTTCATCGAGGAGCGACGCGTAGCCTTCCCGGTAGCTGGGGTACGAGAAGGCGTAGCCGAGCGACTTGAGCAGATCGTTTCGGCAGCGCTTGCTGCCGGCCCGGGGCGGCGTCGCCTCGTCGGGCGGCACGCGTTCGGGTTGCGGCGCACCGACGAGATCGGCCATGTAGTCGGCCAGCGTCGCCTCGTCGACGGGTGCATCGTCGACGCCGAGGACGACCGGCGGCAGCGTAGGCACCGACAGCAGGTGTCGCGTCGCTCCGGCGGCATCGTCCCGGTGGATCCGATTCGTGTAGTGCGGCGCCCCGTCGCGCACCTTCACCTCGCCCCGCTTCACCGACCGCAGCCGTGAAGCTCGGCCCGGGCCGTAGATGCCACCGAGCCGGAGCGACGCACACGCAAACGGGGCCTGCGCGAGCAGCGCCTCGGCTTCGAGCAAGATGCGCCCCGAGAACGATGTCGGCTCGGTGGCGGATTCTTCGTCGACCCACTCTCCGTCACGCTGGCCGTACACCGCCGTCGAGCAGGTGAACACCAGCCGGCGCGGATGCTGCGCGGCCTGGTCGAACGCCTCGATCACGTGGCGCAACCCCTCGACGTAGGCGCGCCGGTAGACCGCTTCGTCGCGCGACTTCGCCGCCACCGCATAGACGACGAGGTCGATCGCCTCGGGCAGCACGCCCGCTGCGAGCGGCTCGCCCACATCCGTGCGGATCGGCGTCACGCCTTCCGGCAGCACCGCCTCGCTGCGCCGCACCCCGAACACTTCGTCGCCCTCGGCGACCGCGCGTTCTGCGAGCACCGAGCCAACGTATCCACATCCGACCACCAACAAGCGTGCCATGGGCGGAGCATGCCAGACCGGGGCGCGCGAAGACACCGAGCCGCGTTCCGCTGCCTATACTGACGTCGTGAAGCCGCCTCTCATCGGCATCCCTCCGTGCGTCGACGACCGCGAGCGCTGGCGCGCGGGGCGCATCTACGTCTATGCCGACCATGCGTACACGCGCGCGATCGACGCAGCGGGCGGCCTCGCCGTCCACCTGCCCATGCAGGGCGCGCCCGCCGAGCTGATCGATCGCGTCGACGGGCTGCTCTTGCCCGGCGGCGACGACTTCGCGCCCGACGCTCCGTATCCGGGCGTCGACTTCGATCTCGCGCCCGAGCCCCAGATCGCGTTCGATCGCGCGCTGCTCCAAGCGGCACGCGCGCGCGGCCTGCCGATCCTCGGCATCTGCTATGGCGCGCAGCTGATCGCCCTCGAAACCGGGGGCGCGCTTCACCATCACATCCCCGTCGACTGCCCGGGCGCGATGAACCATCAGCTGCCCGAGGCCGACGGCCGGCACCGCCTGGTGGTCGAGCCGGACAGCGTGCTCGCGGCCTGCCTCGAACGCGCGGCGGATGGCCCGACCGTCAACAGTCTCCACCACCAGGCCATCGCACGAATCGGGGACGGATCACGTGTCACCGCCCGGGCCGAAGACGGCGTGATCGAGGGGTTCGAGGGCGAAGACGGCTTCTTGGTCGGCGTTCAGTGGCATCCCGAGAAGCTGCCGGGCGAAGGCTCGGCGGCCCTCTTCCGAACGTTCGTCGACGCTTGCCGCAGCGGGTGAGTTTGCACCCCGGCCGGATCGGACGCGGCGCGCGCGCAGCCCCGGCGCGCGCGAGCGGGTGTGCCGGTGCTGCTACACTCCGGCCGTGCTTGCGAAGACGCTGTCGCTGCTGTTCTGGGCCTTCATCACGGTGAGCTCGCTCGTGATGTTTCCGATCGCCGTGATCGTCTGGGCGGTGACGCTGCCCTTCGATCGACGCAAGGTCGTGCTCCACCAGTTCACCTGCTTCTGGGCTTCGCTCTACACCTGGCTGAATCCCGTCTGGCGGGTGCGCGTTCGGCATCGCGAGCGGCTGCATCGCGGCGGGCCGACCGTGATGGTCGCCAACCATCTGTCGCTGCTCGACATCCTGATCCTGTTTCGTCTGTTCACGCACTTCAAGTGGGTCTCGAAGATCGAGAACTTCAGGGTGCCGTGCATCGGCTGGAACATGCGGCTCAACCAGTACATCCCGCTGCGCCGCGGCGACCGAGAGAGCGTGGTCCGCATGATGCGCGCCTGCGAGCAGACCCTCGCGGCCGGCAGCTCGATCATGATGTTTCCGGAAGGGACGCGCTCGACCAGTGGACGGATGCGCACCTGGAAGACCGGCGCCTTCGAGCTCGCGCTCGCGTCGCGCGTGCCGATCCAGCCCATCGTGCTGATGGGCAGCGGCAACGCGCTGCCCAAGCGCGGTTTCGTCCTGCAGGGCCGGCACGAGATCGAGGTGGTGATCCTCGATCCCATCCTCCCCGAGACCTTCGAGGGCAAATCGGCCGAGGATTTGACCGAGCACGTGCGTGAGATCGTGGCCGAAGAGCTCGGCGAGAAGCAGCTGACCGAGGCCGCGCCCAGCCTCTAGTCGCGCGCCGCGCGTTCGCGCAGCTCGACGCGTCTGACCTTGCCCGACGCGGTGCGGGGCAGCTCGCGCATCGAGCGAAACGCGACCGGCACCTTGTACGCCGCGAGACGCGCACGCAGGTACGCCTCGAGTGTCGCCGACGCGGGCATCGACGCCCCCGCTGCCGGCACGACGAACGCGACCGGTCGCGCGCCGAACTCGCTGTCGGGGCGCGCCACCACCGCCGCATCGGCCACCGACGCATGTGTAAGCAGGGCCTGCTCGACCTCGGCCGGATACACGTTCTCACCGCCGCTCACGATCAGATCATCGCGTCGGTCGATCACCTCGACGCGGCCGTCGGCGTCGAGGCGCCCGAGGTCGCCCGTCGAGAGCCAGCCCTCCGCGTCGACGATGGCCCGACCGGCGGCGTGCCCCGCGTAGCCCGAGGCCACCGTCGCGCCGCGAAGACACAGCTCGCCCTCCGCGCTCGCAGACCGCAGGACGCCGGCGCCATCGCGCACGCCGACCTCGAGGCCCTCGAGCACGCGGAGCCGCCCGGTCACGGGCTCGACGCGATCGTCGGGCGAGCGTGTCGCGACCTGACTGCACGCCTCGGTCAAGCCATAGGTCGGCACGACGGGGTAGCCGAGCGACCAGGCCCGTTCGATGAGAGCCGGCTCGGCGGCGCCTCCGCCGAGTAGCACACAGCGAAGCGACGCCGGCGCCGGTGCATCGCCCCGGTCGTCGAGCACGCGCTTCAGCATCGTCGGGACGAACGAGACGTGCGTCACCCCGTCGTCTTCGAGCGCCCGGCTCACCGCTGCGGGATCGAAGCCGGCGTGCACGACCGCACGCGCGCCCGCCATCGCCGTGCGCACGAGGATCGAGAGGCCGCCGACGTGGAAGAGCGGCATGCAGACGAGCCAGCGGTCACCGACGGCGAGCGGCACGCTTCGCTGCGAAGCCCGAGCACTCGCGTCGAAGGCGCGCACCGGCAGCTGCACGCCCTTCGGCCGGCCGGTCGTGCCCGAGGTGTAGAGCAGCGCGAGCGTCCGCTCCGGCTCGAAGGGCGCACCCTTTCCGATGTCGTCGCGCGGCGCACGGGCGAAGCTCGACGCAGCGACATCCAGGGCCCCGGTGTCGTCGAGTGGATGGATGGGCCTCGCCGCATCGCGCGTGCGGAGCGCACCCGCGCGGTCGGCCTCGACATCTGGCCCGACGAGACACGCACGCGCGCCCGCGTCCGCCAGCTGAAACGCGAGCTCGGCCGGCGTCAAGCGTGCGTTGAGCGGCAGCAGGGTCACGCCCCGCACGGCCGCCGCGTGCAGCCAGCGCGCCCACGCCGGGCCGTTCTCGGCCAGGAGCGCCACGGTGTCACCGGCGACGACCCCGATCCGGTCGAGGTCTTGGCCGGTCGCATCGACGCGGTCGGCGAGCTCGGCCCACGTCCAGCTTCCGCCGCTCCACGTGATCGCTTTCGCTTGGGCGAAGCGCTCGCGCGCGCGATCGATCCAGCTCACGCTCGTCATGTCAGGCGCGACCTGCGCCGACGAAGCGACGCTCGTCCGCGAGCGCACAGGCCGTCAACGCCGCATCGTCGATCTCGGTGCCGAGCCCGGGCTCGGTCCAGCCGCGCAGCGCACCACTCGACGGCGGCGACGCGACCCGAACCAGGTCTCGCTCGAACAGGTTCGCGGTGGCCAGCCCGCACGCGAGCGGCGGCTTCGACAGTGCGAGGGCGACGGCCTGGGCGGCGCGCACACCGATGACCGAGTCGAGCAGCGACGTGACCACCACGTCGACCTCGGCCGACTGCGCCGTGTCGCCGAGCGCGACGGCGCGGTCGACACCGCCGATGCACATCGGCTTCATCACCACGACGTCGACGCTGCGGTCGCGCACCGCCCGCGTGAATCCTTCGGCGTCGCTCACCGACTCGTCGGCCGCGAGCGCGACACGGGTGCTGCGACGCAAGCGCGCCAGGGCGTCGAGGCCGGGCGTGGGCTGTTCGACGTACTCGATCGGTCGATCGGCGAGCGCGGCCAGCGCGCGCGCTGCATCGGCCTCGGACCAGCTCGAGTTCGGATCGACACGCAGACGTTGGCCGGACGCGAGCACGTCGCATGCGACCTCGATGCGCTCGAGGGCCGCATCGACGTCGGCACCGACCTTGAGCTTGATCACCGGATACGCGCGCGCCGCCTCGACGCCCGCGCGCAGCGCATCGGGTGTCTCCGCAGCGATGAGTGCGTTGACGGCGACCTCGGCTCGGGGCGCGGTGCCGGGGCCGTGGACTCGCCGGACGAGGTCGGCGGCGAGGGGCTGCTTCTCTCGACGCGCATTGAGGTCGGCTTGGGCCGTGTGCCAGGCCGACGCCGCGAAGGGCGCGCCGTCGAGGGCGTCGGCGGCGAAGGTGCCCGCGGCCTCGAGGTCGAGGACCCGCTCGAGCGCGGCACCGCAGGCTTCGAACGTCTCGCCGCCGAACCCCGCGATGGGCATCGCGGTGGCATGCCCCTCGAGGCCGTCGCGGTCGAGCAGTCGAACGAGCCAACCGCGACGCTCGTGCCACGTGCCGTGTGCCGTCTCGAGCGGTCGGCTGAGCGGGAGGGCGAACGGAACGAGTCGCGCCTCGGCCCAGGTCACAGCAGCTGGCCCACCGCGAACGCGAGCGAGAAGAGCAGCGTCAGCTGGGCCGTGCCGGCGAGCGCCTCGTTGAGCGCCGGGCCCTCGACCTCGGTCTGCACGACCCGAATGCCGCGGATCGCGAGCGGCAGCGTCACGACCGGCAGCAGCACCCACGGTGACGCGTCGAAGGCCAGCCACGGCACGAGCAGCAGCGCGTAGGCGAGCGTCACGAGCAGCGCATACTCGTTGCGTCCGCCTTCGCGGCCCATCCGAACGACGAGCGTCCGTTTGCCGGTCTTTCGATCGCTGTCGACGTCGCGCACATTGTTCACGACGAGGATCGCCGTCGCGAGCAACCCGACCGGCCACGATGCGACGAACGCCGACATCGAGAACGCACCGGCCTGCACGTAGTACGTGCCCGTGACGGCGACGAGACCGAAGAAGACGAACACCGCGAGGTCACCGAGCCCGTTGTAGCCCAAGGGATAGGGGCCGCCCGTGTAGGCGAGCGCCGCGATGATCGATACCACCCCGATCGCAACGACGGGCCAGCCGGCGACCCAGGTGAGATAGAGCCCCACCGCGACGGCCAGCGCGAGCACGACCCCGATCCCGACCCAGAGCTCGCGCGCCGTCATCAAGCCCTGCTGCATGACGCGGGGCGGCCCGATGCGCTCTGCGGTGTCGGCCCCTTTCTCGTGGTCGAAGAGGTCGTTGGCGAAGTTCGACGCGAGCTGCAGCAGCAGCGCGCCCGCGAACGCCGCGAGCGCCGGCCCGAGTCGTGCGACCCCCTCCGCCCACGCCACGGCCGTGCCGACCACCACCGGCGCAACGCTCACCGGGAGCGTGCGCGGGCGAGCCGCCATGAGCCAGATCGCGAGGCGACCGGGTCGGGTTGCGTCGTCGCTCATCTGGCGTGCTCCCGGGCGTCAGCTTCGAAGAGGAAGCGACGCACGGCCTCCCCGACGCGCTGCGGTTGTTCGAGGTGGGCGGCATGCCCGGCCTCGTCGATCACGTCGATCTGCGCTTGCGGCAGCGCGGCCGAGAGCCCGGCTGCGATGTCGCGAAACTTGGCGTCCTCTTCGCCGACCACGAGCTCGATCGGCATCGCCAGGGAACCCAGCGCTGCATGCAGCGGGGGCATCGCGCCCGTGCCCATCCCGCGCAGGCTGTTCGCAAAGCCGGTCGGCGTGCCGCGCAGCCGCTGAGCGCGCGCTTCGGCGAGGGCCGAGTCGCCGAGCCGCTTCTGACTCGCGAAGAGCGGCAGCGCCATCCAATGGTCGACGAAGGGCTCGAGGCCATCTCGCTCGATGCGATCGGCGAGCGCCTCGTCGGCCGCCCGACGCTCGGCGCGGGCATCGGGCGAAGCGAGGCCCGCCGTGGCGCCGACGAGCACGAGCGATCGCACGCGCTCGGGGTGCGCTGCGGCCAGCGAGAGAGCCGTGCGGCCGCCCATCGAGTAGCCGTACACGTGCGCCGACTCGATCCCGAGCGCATCGAGGAAAGAGATCAGCTGCGCGACGCACCGGGGCATCGCGTAGGGTGCGACGTCGGCGGGCGCCGCGCTGCGCCCGTGGCCGATGAGCTCGACGCGGTGCACGGTGAAGTCGCGCACGAGCGGTGTGGCGGCGGGCGCCATGCTCGACGCGTCCCCCGTGAACCCGTGCAGCATGACGACCGGTGCGCCCTGCCCGGTCGATTCGACGCAGAGCTCGACACCGTCTGCGTCGAGGGTGCGGACGCGCAACGTCACGACGCGAATCCCGACGTCGCCCCATCGGCGACGGCCTGCACTGCTCGACTCGCGACCCGAAACCGCTCGACGTTCACGTCGCGGTCGATCGGCACGCGCACGATCCGCACACCCGGCGCACCGATCGACTCGGCGAGGGCCTTGCGCAGAGCCTCGGCACCCGACGCGTTCGCCACGGGCGCCGCGAAGAAGGCCCCGAGCTGCTGCAGGTCGTGCCCGTGCGGCGTACGAAAGAGCGTCTCGAACGTGGTCTCAGCGGCGCGATCGGCGATCGGCAGAAACGAGAAGATCCCGCCGCCGTCGTTGTCGAGCACGACGATCGTCAGCGAGCCCGCGGCGCCCTGCGCGGCCAGCAGCCCGCCGACGTCGTGCAGCAGGGCCAGATCTCCCGTGAGCAGGACGACCGGCGCCTCGCTCGCCGCCGCGATGCCGAGGGCCGTCGACGGGATGCCGTCGATGCCGTTCGCCCCGCGATTGCCGAGAAACCGCACCCGCCGCGAGGCGGCAGGCCAGAACGCATCGACATCGCGGATCGGCATGCTGTTCGAGAGGAAGACCGCGGTGTCTTCGGGCACGAGCTCGGCCAGGATCTGCACGACATCCGATTCGATGAGATCTGCGTCCGGCCCATCGCCGGCCAGCGTCTCGGCCCCCGCTCGGTCGGCCGCGCGCCACGCCCGAGCCCAGGTCGATTCAGCGCCGCGCTCGAAGCCGCCCGCCTCGAGCCGCGCATCGACCGCCGCGAGCAGCGCGGCAGGCGCCGCCGGTACGTGGTCGGTCGCGAGATGATTCGGCTCTTCCCAACGACCGGCTGCATCGACGAGCCAGAGTGCCTCGGGCGGATGCGCCGCGAGCCAGAGCTTCTGCGCCTTCGACACGGGCGCACCGCCGAGACGCAGGACGACCTCGGCTCGGGCCGCCGCACCGAACGCATCGGATCGCAGGAGAAACTCGCTGGTCGACACGATCGTCGCCGCGCCCGTGTGGCCCTGCGCGGCGACGTGCGCGCCGCAGCGCAGCTGCGACAGCGGATCGGCGAGCACAGGCCAGCCGGCGCGCGCGGCGAAGCGCGCGATCGCGGCCGCCTCATGCGGCGTCGCATCGAGCGTGCCGGCGCACACGACACCTCGCCCGTGACGACGCACGCACGCTTCGAGCCGATCGATCTCGGCTTCGGTCGGCGGGCTCGTGCGCGCATCGAGCGCCGCGACGCGCGCCGTCGCCGGTGCGCGGACGTGATCGCTCGGCGCTTCGAGAGGCTCACGCAGCGGCCAGTTCAGGTGGACCGGGCCGGCCGGCGATCGCCAGGCCGCGGCGAGCGCCCGCGCCGCAAAACCATCGGCGGCGCGCAGTGCCGCCTCACCCGCGCCCGGAATCGGCATCTCGACGAAGTCACGCACGTAGCGCCCGAAGAGCTTGAGCTGATCGATCGTCTGGCCGGCCCCCCAGTCGCGCAGCTCGGGCGGCCGGTCGGCGGTCAACACGACGAGCGGCGTTGCGGAGTGGTGCGCTTCGACGATCGCAGGCAGATAGTTCGCGGCGGCGGTTCCGCTCGTGCACACCAGCGCCACCGGGCGGCGCGATGCCTTCGCACGGCCGAGCGCGTGAAAGCTCGCCGACCGCTCGTCGAGGTGCAGGGTCGTCTCGAGACCGGGCGTCTCGAACGCCGCCACGGCGAGCGGCGTCGAGCGCGAGCCGGGTGAGATGCAGACAGCCTCGACGCCCCCGGCCACCAGCGCGTCGAAGAAGCGCTCGATGAAGGCCCAGGCCGCGCCGGCGTCCGACTGCCATGCGCTCACGTCAGATCTCCGTGAGCGGAGCGAGCAGGGCGCGCAGCTTGATGCGGGTCTCGACGAGCTCGCCATGCGGATCGGAGCCCGCGACGATGCCGGCGCCCGCGAAGAGCCGGGCGGTCGAGTGCGTCACGCCGTGCTCGTCCACCTCGCTCCGAAGCAGAGCGGAGCGCAGCGCCACCCGGAGCTCGCCCGAGCCGTCGGCCCCGATCCAACCGACGGGCGCTGCATACCAGCCGCGGTCGAGGCCTTCGTGCTCAGCGAGCCACGCATCGGCGGCCGCTGCCGGCAAGCCGCCGACGGCCGGGGTCGGATGAAGCGCTCCGACGAGTCTGAGCAACGCTTCACCGGGTCGCGCCGCGTCGCCGCGCAGGTGCGCCTCGATCGGCGTCTCGAGATGCTGGATGCCGGCGAGCTTCAAGAGGCGCGGCGCGTCGTCCGAACGCACATCGCAGCCGTGCGCGGTGAGCGCATCGACGATCATGCGACGCACCGACTCGTGCTCGGCTCGGTTCTTCGGGCATAAGAGCAGCTCCTCGCCGATGCGCGTGTCGCTGTCGGGCGTGCGCCCGCGCGGCGCCGAGCCAGCGAGTGCGGCGGTCCGGATCGATTCGCCGTCGAGTGCGACGAGCCGCTCGGGCGACGCCGAGACGAAGCAGTCGGGTCCGCGGCCGACGACGAACGTCGCGCAGGCCGGATACGCCTCGCGCAGCTGCTCGAGGAACTGGCGCAGGCCAAAGGCGCCGGCGTGCCGCACCTCGAGAGCGCGCGCGAGCACGACCTTCTGCAGGCCTCCGCGCTCGATCTCGCCCAGCGCCTCTCGGACCCCGGCTTCGTATCGATGGTGGGGCCGGTCGGCGTGCACCGAATACGAAGGGCCGTCGTCTGCCGGCTCGGCCAGGGCCGCCGGCATCGCGCTCGCCCCGCCGACTTCGCTCGACGCGAAGAGCGCCTGCCAGCCGTCGTCGGGTGCGTCCGGCTCGACCGCTGCGACGCGACACTCGAAGGTGCCCTCGGCGAGGCGCACCAGCTGGCGTTGCGCGAGCACGAGCCGCGCGGCCGGGAAGGCAGACCAGCCGCCGTCGGCGGTGAGAAGCGACTCGCCCTGCCGCTCCCTGTCGGCATAGGCGAAGCCCGCGTGCACGATGGGCCCGGCCGTCGACGGG
Organism: Myxococcota bacterium; assembly: GCA_965250285.1. Classification (GTDB taxonomy): domain Bacteria; phylum Myxococcota_A; class UBA9160; order UBA9160; family UBA4427; genus CAYYSY01. Next base: position 537,259 of record OZ252299.1, on the reverse strand, counting down.
CCCGCGTCGCCGATCACTTCGAGCCCGGCCAGGAGACCGCCCACCGCGTGCGCGGCGACGTCGAACCGATCCGTCCCGCGGCCCGGTTCGATCTCGAGGCACCACGCCTCTCCCCAGGCGGCTCGGCCGACGCCCTCGTCGGGATGGCTCCAGTAGAAGCGATCGGCTTCGGGGGCAGCGAGGAAGGCGTCGAGCGGATCGACATCGGGGACACGCACGCGCAGAGCGAGGTGCTGGACTCCACGGGCTCCGCGCGCCCGCGCGCGCGCCCGCAGCCAGGCCGCGGCCACCTCGTGGCGCAGCGCTTCGGCTTCGTCGGCCGCGGGTCGGTTCGCGAAGACCGGCTGACTCATCGCCTACGCCTCCTTCCTGCCGAGCAGGATCTGGGCGCTGCCGAGCATGAGCGTGCGGCGCCGCACCTCGCTGAAGCCGGCCTTCTCGAGCAGCGCGAGCAGCTCGGGCGCCGGAGGCAGGTACGCAGTCGAGGCCGGTAAGTATCGGTAGGCGTCGCGGTCGGCGAGCAAGCCGCCGACGAAGGGCACGAAGCGGTCGAAGTACAGCGAGTGCGCCGCGGCGATCATGCGCGAACCGGGCCGGTCGACATCGATTACGGCCAGACGGCCGCCGGGCGCGAGCACGCGATGCAGCTCGGCAAACACGGGCGCGAGCGCCACGAAGTTGCGCAGCGCGAAGCCACACGTCACGACGTCGACGCTGCCATCCGCGCACGGCAGACGCGCCGCGTCGCCGCGTACGAACTCGGCATCGATCCCGCGGGCCTGCGCTCCCTTGAGCATGACGCCGGCGAAGTCGACGCCGATCGCGTGGGCGCCGCGCTCGCGGACGAGCTCGCAGATGTCACCGGTGCCGCATGCCAGGTCGAGCACGCGGTCGCCCGGCCCCACGTCGACGAGATCGAGCGTCAGACGTCGCCAGCGCTGATCGAGCCCGCCCGTCATCAGCCGGTTCATGCGGTCGTAGTGCGGGGCGATGCGATCGAACATGTCGCGCACGCGGGTGTACTTGTCGGCGCCTTCCGGCAGAACCTCTAACGCCATGCGACCTCCAGTTCGGCCGTGGCTGCGCGCTCGAGCGCCGACTGCAGCACGGCCTGATCGCCGCCCTCGCCGATGCGTTCGAGCGCACGCCGGACGAGCGTGCGTTGAAAGTGGAGTGCCACGAGGCGCGTGACCTCGGGAAGCAGATCGCGGAAGAGCGTGACGACGGGATCGTCGGCGCCGTCGGTCGAACCGGTCTGGGCCTCGCCCGCGCGGCCGATGTGCTCGGCGAACAGATCGATGGCGGCATCGGAGAGTTCGGTGACGTTGCGGGCATGACGCACCGCGAGCTCGAGCAGCTCGTCGAGCGGGAACCCGGCGCCGAGCAGCGCGAGCGCGGCCCGCCCCATCTCGACGTCGGCCGCCCCGTAGCGCGGCTCGCCGTCGATCTCGACCGGCACGATCAGGCCGGCCTTGGCCGCGGCGATCACGAGGGCTTCGGGCACGCCCGCAGCCTCGGCGACCTCGCCGCGCGAGTACGTGCGATGCCCCACCCGCTCTTCGGCGAGGGCATCGAGCAGACTCTCGGGCCCTCGCGGCTCGGTGCTCGGGAGTGCGTCGCCCTGCAGCAGCCGGCCGATCTGGCGCAGTGTGAAGCCATCGTCCCCGAGCAGCCGAATTCGGCGCAGCCGGTCGAGGTGCCCCTCGTCGTAGTAGGCCACCCGCCCCTCGCGCCGAGGCGGATCGATCAGACCCCGGCGCTGGTAGAAACGGATCGTATCGACCCGGATCCCGGCGGCGTCGGCGAGCTCTTCGACTCGGTACTGCATGCTCCGATTGTAGGAGTAATTGCTCTCAGCATCAGGGTGTACAAACGAGAAATCCTGAAAAACCAGGTATCGCGAAGGGTTACGACCGCCCCGGCGTGCGTCTCAGCGCGCCAGCTCGCGCTGCCGCACGAGCTCCCCGAAGCGCGCGAGGAGGCTCGTCGAGGCCGGGGTCTCGGTCACGGCGGCCTCGATGCCATCGGCATCGAGGCCCTCCTCGAGGATCGGCGCGCGCCGCGCCTCGATGTAGCGCCGCATGATGTCCGCATCGAACTCGGGATGGAACTGCACGCCCCAGGCCGAGGGCCCGGCCCGAAAGACGTGGTGGTCGTCGAGCGCGCTGCGTCCCATGTGGTGCACGCCAGCGGGCAGACGAAGCACCGATTCGAGGTGGGTCGTGTGCGCTGGAATCTCTCGAGAGAAGCCGGCCAGCAGCGGGTCGTCGTCGTAATCGAAGAGCTCGATCGGCACCGTGCCGATCTCGCGGCCGCGTGGGTTCGCCCCGACCTCGCCGCCGAGCGCGTCGGCGAGCAGCTGGTGCCCGTAGCAGATGCCGAGGACGGGCGACGCACGCTCGACCAACGCCGCGAGCCAGGCGCCCGATCGCACGCTCCACGCCGCCCGATCGGTGACCATCGCCGGTGAGCCCGTCACGACCGCGCCCGAGACGCCATCGGGGTCGGGGAGCGGCTCGTCTCGATGCGCCTCGACGACGTGCACGTCGTCCTGATCCCAGCCGAGCGTGGGCGTGATCCACGCGTCGAAGTCGCCGCGCGCCGTGTCGATCCCCGGCAGCGTGTCGCCGGTCTTGAGAATGACGATCGGTCTCACGAAGACTCCCCATGGCTCGGCGCGTCGGCGGACGACGCGCTTCGATGCCGCTGGCTGCGAACGTGGTGCAGCGCGATGCCCGTCGCCAGCGCGACGTTGATCGAGTCGATGCCGGGCTCCATCTCGATCGCAAGCTTCGTCTGGGCGACGTCGAGCAGGGCATCGGAGAGCCCCGGCCCCTCGCTCCCGGCCACGAGGACGAAACGTCCCGGTGGCGGTGCCCAGGCGTGAACGGGCGTCGCCGCCGCATCGGGGTGGAGCGCAACGATGGGCACACCGAGCGAGACCAGGTCTTCGGGCCAACGCGACGCACGCGCGAAAGGCAGCACGAGACTCGCGCCGATCGACGTGCGAATCGCCTTGCGGTAGAGGGGATCGCACGAGCGCGGACAGAGCAGCATCGCGCCGGCGCCGAACGCGCGGGCGTTGCGGAACAGCCCACCGACGTTGTCGTGGTTCGTGATGCCCTCGAGCGCAACGAGCGGCGCGTCGGGCGGCCCCGCCGCCTCGTCGATCGCGTCTGCGAAGCCGGGCTCGCGGCGGCGCCGGCAGAGCGCCAGGCATCCTCGGTGCAGATCGAACCCGACGATGTCGTGGTAGTCGGCGCGCTCTGCGATGTAGACGGGCGTGTCGTCGTCGAGCGGCTCGAGATCGGGCTCGAGGGCGTTCAACGCCCGAGGCGACAGCAGCAACGATTCGGGGGCAAAACGCCCGCCGCAGAGCAGCTCACGAATCGCCCCCGCCCCCTCGACGAGGAACGAGTCGCGCTCGAGGTGCAGGTCACGGTCCTTGATGTTGCGGTAGCCGGCGACGCGCGGGTCGTCGAAGTCGTCGATGGCGACGATGCGCATCCCACGTCTCCCGACCCGGATGGACCAGCCGACACGTTCGAGTCAGATGTTCGCGAAGAAGTCGTTGCCCTTGTCGTCGACGACGATGAAGGCGGGGAAGTCTTCGACCTCGATCTTCCAGATCGCCTCCATGCCCAGCTCGGGGTACTCGACGACCTCGACATTCTTGATGTTGTCCTGGGCGAGGATCGCCGCCGGACCGCCGACCGAGCCGAGGTAGAACCCGCCGTGCTTCTTGCATGCGTCGGTCACCTGCTGAGACCGGTTGCCCTTGGCGAGCATGACCATCGAGCCGCCGTGCTCCTGCAGCAGGTCGACGTAGCTGTCCATGCGCCCGGCGGTCGTGGGCCCGAACGAGCCCGAGACCATGCCGTCGGGCGTCTTCGCCGGGCCGGCGTAGTAGACCGGGTGCTGCTTGAAGTACTCGGGCAGCCCTTCTCCCGACTCGATGCGCTCCTTGAGCTTCGCATGCGCGATGTCGCGTGCGACGACGATCGGCCCCGTCAGCGAGAGCTGGGTGGTGACGGGGTACTTCGTGAGCTCGGCGAGAATCTCTTCCATCGGCCGGTTCAGGTCGATGGCCACCGGGTCGGCGGTCAGGTCGAACGTCGAGAGATCGGGCATGAAGCGCGCCGGATCGGTCTCGAGCTGTTCGAGGAAGACGCCCTCCTTCGTGATCTTGGCCTTGATCTGTCGATCGGCCGAGCACGACACGCCGATGCCGACGGGGCACGAGGCGCCATGGCGCGGCATGCGGATCACGCGCACGTCGTGGCAGAAGTACTTGCCGCCGAACTGAGCGCCGATCCCCACCTCGCGGGTCAGCTGCAGGACCTGCTCTTCGAGCTCGACGTCGCGGAACGCGCGGCCGTACTCGTTGCCCTGCGTGGGCAGCCCGTCGTACTCCTTGCAGCTCGCCATCTTCACGGCCTTGAGCGTCGCCTCGGCCGAGGTGCCCCCGACGACCACCGCGAGGTGGTAGGGCGGACAGGCCGCCGTGCCGAGCAGCTTGATCTTCTCGCGGAAGAAGTTCGCCAGCGACTCGGGATTGAGCAGCGCCTTCGTCTCTTGGAAGAGGAAGCTCTTGTTCGCGCTCCCGCCCCCCTTCGTAATGAAGGTGAAGTGATACTCGTCGCCCGTGGTCGCGTACAGATCGAGCTGCGCCGGCAGGTTCGTACCGGTGTTCTTCTCGTCGTACATCGTGAGCGGCGCGAGCTGCGAGTAGCGCAGGTTCGTCTCGGTGTAGGTCTTGTGGATGCCCTTCGAGAGCCACTCGGCGTCGTTGGCGCCCGTGAAGACCTGCTCGCCCTTTTTCGCAGAGACGATCGCGGTGCCCGTATCCTGACAGCTGGGCAAGACCATGCCCGCAGCGACGTTCGCGTTCTTCAGGAGCTCGAGCGCGACGAAGCGATCGTTGTCGCTGGCCTCGGGGTCCTCGAGAATCTTGGCGAGCTGGGCGAGATGGCCGGGGCGAAGCAGGTGCGAGACGTCGCGAATCGCCTCGGCCGCCAGCAGCTCGAGCGCTTCGGGCTCGACCTTCAGCACCGAGCGCCCCTCGAACTCGGTCGTCGACACGAAGTCGCCGGTGATCTTTCGGTAGGGGGTCTCGTCGTCGAACGACTCGAAGAGCGGCTGGTAGTGAAAATCCGACATGGGGTGTTCTGGCTCCTGGCTGGTCGTCGGGCGGGGCGCGGGCCCGGGACGCCTCGCGCGGGGGCCGCAGCGTAGCGAACCAGCGCCCCTCGAAGCGTTCGGGGCTTTCGGGCGCGCCTCGGGTCGGCGACTTTAGGGGGCCGAACGAGGGCACGCGCCGGACGTCGATGCCCCCCCGCGCGAAGAGACCGGCTGCAGCCCAGGAGGAGAGGCCCATGCGAGGCGATTGGCACTTCGGCGTCACCCTGCCCCAGATCAAGCGCACGTGGGAGGAGTCGCGCGCGGCGGCCGAGGCCTTCGAGGCCGCCGGCTTCGAGTCGGTCTGGGTCTGCGACCACGTCTACGGCGTGCCGAACCCGGTGATCCCGATCCTCGAGGGTTGGAGCCTGCTCGCGGCTGTGGCCGCCGTGACGTCGCGGGTCGAGCTCGGCACGCTCGTGACGCCGCCCTTCTTTCGCAACCCCGGCGTGCTCGCGAAGCAGGTCGCCACCATCGACCAGATCGCCGACGGCCGCGTGATCATGGGGCTCGGCGCAGGCTGGTTCCAGCCCGAGTTCGAGGCCTACGGCAACCCCTTCCCGCCGCTGGGCCAGCGCATGAAGGGGCTCGACGAGACGATCCGGATCCTCAAGTCGATGTGGAGCGAAGAACGCACCACGCTCGAGGGCGAGCTGTTCAGCGTTCGCGACGCCATCTGTGAGCCGAAGCCCCCGCGCCGGCCCCCGATCCTCGTCGGCGGCACCGGCGAGAAGGTCTTGATGGGCATCGTCGCTCGCGAAGCCGACGTGTGGAACAACATGGCCGTCACCCACGCAAAGCTGCCCGAGAAGATCGAGGCGCTCAAGCGACGCTGTGACGACTTCGGCCGCGACCTCGATACGCTGCGCATCTCGCAGCAGTGCGTGGTCATCATCGAAGAGACCGAAGACGCCGCGCGCGCTTCGCTCGAGAAGGCCCAGAAGATCTACGGGGGGCACATGGGGGCGGGCCTCGAAGAGCACGGGATCTGGGGCACACCCGAGCGCGTCGCCGAGCGGCTGATCGAGCACCGTGCACTCGGCTGCACGGGTTTCGTGATCGAATTCTTCGGCCGAGACACGCGCGCGCCGGCCCAGCTCTTCGGAGAAGCCGTGCGGCCGCTGCTCGCGAGCGCCTGAGACGCCTCTCGGGGCCTTGTCGGCCACCTCGCCACCGCTTCGACTTGATTGGAGTGAACCCGCGCCCACACTGGAGGCGTCCAACCGGGGCGGAACCCGCTGAAGTCAGCCGGTCCGAAAACCGATCAGAATCAGGTGGTTTCCAACCCCCCACGCCAGGCCCGAACCGATGCAACCGGGCCCGCGATCAGTGAGGCTGCTGTTATCATCCGCCGCATGTCCCGTGAATCGTCCCGACCGTCCACCCGGGGGCGCCTGCTGCAGGGCGCGCTCGCCGTCGCGCTGTTCGCGCTCGCTCAGCTGGGCGCCGTTGCCGCGCTGCCGACCCCTGCGTCGGCCGCCACAGCGCTCGGCACCGAGCTCACCTGCGAGCGCGTGCCCGAGCTGTTCCGCACCTACCTTCAGAAGCACATCGATTTTCATTATCTGAACGATGAGCTGCGAAAGCGCGCGATCGACAACTACGTCAAGCGCGTCGACCCGTCGAAGGTGCTGTTTCTCGAAGACGAGGTGACCGCCCTCGAGAGCTCGATGGTCGGCATCTTCCAGGACATTCGCGAAGGCGACTGCACACAGCTGCTCAAGATCGAGAAGGACGTGCGCAAGCGCGTCGCGGCGATGGAAGAGATGGTGCGCGTCATCCTCGCGGAAGACGGCTACTCGGTCGATGAGGATGCGACGCTGATCCTCGACCCCGAGAAGCGCGGACGACCCGTCGACGCCGACGCGCAGCGCGAGCTGATGATGCAGCTCATCCACTTTCAGATGTCGAACTACCTCAGCTCCGACATGGAGCTGGCCGAGGCGAAAGAGAAGCTCGTTCACCGCTACGAGCTCAAGACCAAGCGCGCCAACGAGGTCACCGACGAGGACGTCTACGCGGCGTTCCTCGACGCCTTCGCGAGCGCCCTCGATCCGCACTCGAACTACTTCTCGCGGGATCACTTCGAAGACTTCCAGATCAGCATGGGTCTCTCGCTCGAGGGCATCGGGGTCGCACTCTCGTCGCGCGACGGCTACTCGGTGGTCGAGAAGGTGATCCCGGGCGGCGCGGCCGACGGCGTCGACGTCCTCGAGCCCCAGGACAAGATCATCGCGGTGCGTCAGGACGACTCGGACGAATCGGTCGACATCATCGACATGGATCTGCGCGACGTCGTGCGCCTGATTCGGGGCAAGCGCGGCACCACCGTGCATCTGACGATCCTGCGCCAGGGCGAGACCGCCGAGCGCTTCAACGTCTCGATCGTGCGCGACAAGATCAAGCTCGAGGAGGCGGCCGCCAAGCTGCGCGTCGAAGAGGTCGAGCTCGACGACGGGCGAACGCTCAAGCTCGGCATGCTCGACCTGCCCTCGTTCTACGGCGATCGAAACCCCGGCGAGCGTCAGAGCAGCCGCGACGTCGAGCGCCTGCTGCGCGAGGCAAAGCAGAAGGAGCTCGACGGGCTCGTGCTCGACCTCTCGCGCAATGGCGGCGGCCTGCTGGAGAACTCGGTCGACATCGCCGGCTTCTTCATCGAACGCGGCGGCGTCGTCGCCGTGCGCGACGGCTTCGCCAAGGTGCAGGTGCTGCGCGATCGCAGCTCGAAGATCATCTGGGATGGGCCGCTCGTCGTGCTCACGTCGCGCGTCAGCGCCTCGGCTTCGGAGATCGTGGCAGGTGCGCTCAAGGACTACGACCGCGCGGTCGTGGTTGGCGACGGTCACACCTTCGGCAAGGGCACCGTGCAGAGCATGGTGCAGCTGCACCAGGGCCTCGGTGCACTCAAGGTCACGACCGCCCTCTTCTTCCGCCCGGGCGGCAAATCGACCCAGAACGACGGCGTCGAGAGCGACGTCGTCGTGCCCTCTCCCTTCAACATCGACGAGTACGGCGAGCGCTACCAGCCCTACGCCCTGCCCGGCCAGACGATCCCGTCGTTCGTCGACGAGAAGTCGGTGGCCCGACTCGATGGCCAGATCTCGACTCCCTGGAAGCCGATCACGCAGGAGATCGTCGCCGAGCTGAACCGACGCTCGGCCGAGCGCGTCGCGGCCGATGAGGAATTCACCGAGCTCGAAGAGAAGCTCGCCAAGGCGCGGGCTCAGAACGGCGTCATGCGCCTCGGCGACATGATGGCCGAGCAGGCCGAAGAGCAGAAGAAGAACGGCGAAGACGACAGCGACAGCGAGAGCGAGAACGAAAGCGACGACGACGGCGACGACGTCGAGCTGACGCCCCAGCAGCAGGAAGCCCTGCGCATTCTCGTCGACCTCGTCCAGCTCCAGGCCTGAGTCGCCCGGTCGCGCGGAACGGAGCCCCCCATGAGCGCCCGATCGTGAAGGGTCAGCGCGCGATCGTCGGCATCGGACTCGGCGTTCTCTTCGTCGCGATGATGGTTTGGACGACCATGTCGCAGACGAGCGCCGAGTGCGAAGTCTGCATGACCCACGAAGGCTTCACCGAATGTTCGACCGCGCGGGCCGCCACCCAGGACGAGGCGGTCGCGCAGGCGCGTTCATCGGCCTGCAGCGTGCTCTCGAGCGGCGTCACGAGCGTGATGACCTGCGGGCGACTCGCCCCCGACCGGATCAGCTGCACCGACTAGCCCCGGCCTCCCGGCTGGCACGCCGTGCGACCTCGCGAGGCGCGCTGCATCCAAGGCGTACAGATCCGAACCGAGCGGCAGGCCGAGGTGGGCCCTGCTAGGCTCGGCGCCCCCAAAAACCCCGGAAACCCTCGCGTTTTCGCCGACTTCGGAGATCGCCGTGGAACTCGCAACCGAGACCCGCGACCGCATTCAGCAGCTCGTCGACTCGAACCAGGTGTTGCTGTTCATGAAGGGCAACCGACAGCAGCCCCAGTGTGGCTTCTCGGCCACCGTCGTTCGCATCCTAGACAGCTTGCTTCCCGACTATCAGACTTTCGACGTCCTCTCCGACCACGAGGTGCGCGAGGGCGTCAAGGTGTTCTCGTCGTGGCCGACGATCCCCCAGCTCTACGTGAAGGGCGAGTTCGTCGGAGGCTGCGACATCATCCAGGAGATGGCCGGCACGGGTGAGCTCTTCGACGCGCTCGGCGTCGAAGCCCCGTCGAACGAGCCGCCGACGATCACGATCAGCGACGCCGCCGCCGATGCGCTCAACGCCGCCCAGGCGCAGCACAGCGAGGGCGGGCGATTGCTCCACCTGCAGATCGAGTCGGACTTTCGCACCGGGCTGACCGTCGCGCCGCGCGGCGCGATGGACGTCGAGGTGAACACCAACGGCGTCACGCTGCTGATGGATCCGATGACGGCGGGCCGCGCCGAGGGCGTGTCGATCGACGTCGTCGACTCGCCGCAGGGCCAGGGCTTCAAGATCGACAACCCGAACGCGCCCCAGGTCAGCCAGATGACGGTCGAGAACCTGAAGGCGCTGCTCGACTCGGGCGAGCCCCACGAGCTGCTCGACGTGCGCACGCCCGAGGAGCGGGCGAAGGCATCGATCCCGGGCTCGGTGCTCATGACCGAGGCCGAGGCCGCACGGCTCGAGCAGCTGCCGAAGGACTCGATGATCGTCTTCCACTGCCACCATGGCGGCCGCAGCCAGGCCGCCGCCGATCACTTCGCTTCGCTCGGCTTCGTCAACGTGCACAATGTCGAGGGCGGCATCGACGCGTGGAGTGCACGCATCGACGACAGCGTTCCGCGCTACTAGGGATCCGCCATGGCTTTGCAGATCATCAACGCCGGCCCGAAGCCCGAAGAAACGATCGAGAAGATGCGCGACGCGATCGCCGCGGCGCTGCCCGAGGGCAGCGACATCGAGATCGGCTCGGGGGGGCCGCGCCACTTCGACATTCGCGTCGTGAGTGCGGCGTTCGAGGGGCTGAACCGCGTCAAGCAGCAGCAGCTCGTATACGGGGCCATCGCCGACCTGATGGCAGGCCACGACGCGCCGGTCCACGCGATCGACCGTCTGGAGTGCGTCACGCCCTAGCGCGTTGCGCCACTCGGGCAGTCGAGCGTTGGCCGGCAGACGTCGAGCCGTACGCCTTCGACGATCACGACCGCGTCGGCTGCGTTGGCGTCGGGCAGCTCGACAACCACCCGCTTCGGCTCGCGGACCCGCACCTGCACGCCCCGGGTGAACCGGTCGAGCACGAAGAGCCCGCCCTCCGCGGCCGAGGCTTCGATCACAGCGCCACCGTCTTCGAGCGCGACGACGAGCGGCGCTCGTGTGTCGTCCTCGCGAAACCGGATCGGCGCGAGTGGGATCGTCGCGCGGGGCGTGTCCGAGTAGAGCCGCATCGCGTACTCGAACGCGTTGCGAAACATGTAGATGCCCTGCCTCGAGTCGAGCAGCGGACCGACCAGGGTGCGGCGCTGCTCGGGAAGCGCGGCGATCGCCCGCGCCACCGCCTCGGTCTCCTGCCCGGCCCGGGCCCACGGCACGACACCCCGGTACGAGATCGCGCCCGCGACCACCACGACCGAGAGCAGGACGATCGGGAACACGCGGTGCCGCGCGAAGCGCGACCCGGCCGCGACGACGACGACGCAGGCCACGGCCGAGGGCCAGTAAAGGAAGCGTTCGCCCGACGAGAGCTCGCGCGAGACCCAGAGCGTGAGCATCGGGGCGGCGGCGGCGTAGAACGCGACGGCTGAAGCGAGACCGAAGCGAAGCGCGCGTCGACGATCTCGCCACAACGCGACGCCGAAGGCTCCGCCAGCGACCACGAAGATCACCCGCGCGCACACCACGTAGGCGTCGCCATCGAGCGGCGGCAACCAGACGCGCACCGGAAACGTCCGCAGATTGCGCGCGAGCGGCGTCAGGTCGAGATGACGCGTCGCCCCGTATCCGCCGACGAGGTCCCCGACCATGACGGCGCGCACCAGGACGTACACGGCCCCGAGCAAGAAGAACGGAAGCACCCGCACGACCGCGCGGCGAGGGGACGATTCGAAGTGGACGATCTCGATCACGACCAGAATGAGCGGTGTGAGCAAGACCGACTCCTTCGAGAGGAGCCCGAACGCCAGCGCGACGAGCGAGCCGGCGAGGTGCCCCCGCCCGCCGTGCTCGCGAAACCGCACGTAGAACACCAGCGAACCGACTGCGCCGAGCGCCGACAGCAGGTCGACCCGGGCCGAGATCCACCCGACCGCCTCGGAATGAGACGGCAGCACGGTGAAGAGCAGCGCCCCCGCGAGCCAGACGCGCGGCGCAGCCGGCCCGTCGGCGCGCGAGAGCCGCATCGCCAGCCAGCCGACGGCCAGCGCCGTGCCGATGTGGAACGACACGTTCGAGACGTGGAAGCCGCGGGCGTGGGGCCCCCACAGCATCGCGTCGAGCCAGAAGCTCAGCGAGACGACGGGGCGAAAGAACGACTCGCCGCCCGACCAGACGGCGAAGGGCCCACGCTCGAGCACGTGCACCACGTGGGGGAAGTCGTCGGCCTGGAAGCCCCCCGCGAACAGCGGAGCGAACGCGACCGCGGCGACCCCGAGCGTCGCGAAGACGATGGCCGCTGTCGCGCGCCGCGAGGGGTCCAGGTGCGGGTTCTCCACGACCTCGGCGCGCATGGGCGCCGCGCCTGATTGCGTCGACGCGACCCGTGTCGCGCGTTGGTGCAGTGTACCGACGCGGCCCGGGAAGGTCGAAGACGGGTGCCACCGCGCATCGGGCCGATGCGTTGCAGCGGGGCGTCGAGCGCTTAGGCTCCCGTTGAACCCGGTGAGCCAACCGATGGAGGTCAGCGATGGACGATTCGAACGAGGCGACGCTCTACGACCGGATCGGCGGGCAGGACGCAGTCAAGCGCCTCATCGTCGACTTCTACCGCCGCGTACTGACCGACCCCGACCTGCGCCCCTTCTTCGAAGACGTGCCGGTCGAGAAGCTGCAGCACATGCAGGCCGAGTTCTTCTCGATGGCGCTCGATGGCCCGCACGCATATTCGGGACGCCCGATCGGCGAGGTCCATGCCGGGCTGGGGATTCGCCCGCATCACCTGCAGCGCTTTCTGGATCATCTCATCGAGACGCTCGAAGGCTTCGACATCGACCGCGACGATCGCTACGACATCGTGAGCCGGGTCCACCGCTCGGCGGACGAGATCACCGGCGCAGTCAGCGTCGACGGCTAGCGCACGCCCCGGGCTGCGCACCCCGAAACGAAGATGCGCCGCCGCGAGCCTCGCTCGCGACGGCGCACCGATGATCGACCGACCGTTTCACGCCGCGGCGCCGCGGCGCATGGATCGATCAGCGCTTGTGCCCCCCACGTCGGTTCGATGCCATCTGGTCACGCATGGCAGCCGAGCACCTCGCAAACTCGGGCAAGCCGGCGATGAAGTCGCCGAAGCCTGCCCACCGGAGCTTTCGTACGAACCGCCGGTCTTCGGCGCCGCGAACGCTGAACCGCCACATGGCGTCGCCGAAACCGTTCGGCACCTCTTCGAGGTTCGTGCTCGCGGGGTGCTGCACGTTGACCACGAACTCGGTCGCCCGGATCGGGTTGAACTCCATGCCCGTCGCCTCCGACCCCGCGACGCGGATGCTCAGGAAGTGGTCGAGCGACTCGGCGACCCCGTCGTTGTCGGTGTCGCGCGCGAACCAGATGTCGCCCCCGGTCGACGAGCCGTTCGGCGCATCTTCGATCACGTAGATGTTGCCGAGCGCATCCTGGGCCAGGTTGTCGGGGCTATTGAGCACGCCCGTCGTCGCCTCGAAGCCCACGTTCGTGGGCGTGTCGAAGGAGGCGAAGACCCGGACGAAGGCCGATTCATCGTCGAGCATCTCGACCGAGTAGACCGTCGTCTCGGACGTGGCCGTGAAGTACATGACCTCGTTGCCGTTGGCGAGCCGCCCGATCTCCATGTCCTCGGGGCGGCCGTAGGGCGTGCCGTTCACCTCGTCTGCAGCCGGTCGGCCACCGCGGGTGTCGAGGTTGTCACGGGGATCGTTGGTCGGCCCATTGAGAAAGGGGTCGACCTCGGTCAGCGGCGTGCCGCGCTTGTCGGTGATCGGCACCCACGTGGCCAGACCGGTGCGCGGCTGATCGACGTTGCTCTCGTCCGAGAAGTAGTCGGCCGGATCGCCCGCGAAGTCGTCGACGGCGAGGACGAAGGTCTGACCGCGGGTCAGATCCCCCCTCTTCTTCATGACGAACTTGTAGATCGAGCCCGAGCGCCACTCGTCGACGAAGTACAGCGTCTTCTGGTCGGCGCTGAAGCGCAGCCCCTCGTGGGCGACGTTCGCGATGCTCTCGAGCTCGCGCACTTCGATCTCACTCGTCGGGGCGTAGGGGTTGGTCGTCTCGAAGAGGCGACCCTCGCCCGACCATTCCTCGCCTGCGAGCACCGTGCACATGGGCGTGAACGTCGCGGGATCGAACGCGGCGAAGTCGTTGCTCCAATCGCCCAGCACGCCCTGACCATCCCCACGCCAGAGCAGCTCATTTCGGTCGGTCCAGGTGTCGTAGCGGCTGACGCCGGCTGCCCAAGGCGACTCGTGCGGGATGTAGATGAAGCGACTCGTCAGGTCGTACGCCGACATGTCCCACATCGACTGCGACGCCCCGGCCGATGCGACCGAGCCATCGGGCAGCGTGACGTCGGGCGCCCGACCGACGCTCTGCGACGGATCGGCCTCGATCTCCTGCATGCTCGTCGCGTTCCTCTGCGAAATGCCCGCCGGCACCACCCACGGCGCGGTGGTCTCTTCGACGCTGTTTGCCGTGGTGACAGGGGCCGATTCGGTCAGCGGCGTGAAGTAGGGCTCCGTGCCGGCAGTGGCCGTCGTTGCGACGAACGCACCGACGGCGAGGCACGAGATGGCCTTCGGAAGCATGATCATTTCTCTCCTGGGTATCCTGGGTTCGATCCTCGGTGAGAATCCGAGGTGCTTCGGTTCAGCGTTGCTCTGAACGGTTTGCGAGACCCTCTCGCTCCCGCTCAGTCCTCACCGCCTGCGACGTGCTGCTCCAGTCGAGACGGATGTCCCATTCGTACGCGAGTGCTTCGGGCAGAGTCGGCGCCGCGGTGTTGTCGACGACGTCGTAGACGTTCGCGGGCGGCGTCACGGTCGGGTCGCGGCCGAAGACGAAGCTCTGGTCTTCGACGATCACCCGGTAGGCCTTGTTCAGCTCGAGCGCCCGCTCGCGCGACGGAGTGATCAGCTCATAGACGTCTCGAGCCGCCGCCACCTTCGCGGCGTCGACCCGACCCGATCCGTCGAACCAGCGCGCCTGCATCTCGGGGTTGCTGCGGAACTCACCGCCGCCCCCGGCGCGCTCGAGGTACGTCGCGATCTCCCCCTTCGATTCGCCCATCGTCGGTGCGTCGGGCATGCCGCGCAGGTCGATGTACCCCCAGCCCGCCGCTCCATCGATCTTGCGCGGAAAGCTGAACGTGCTGTCGATCGTCGAACCGACCGACGTGTGACAGCCCATGCAGAAGAACGTCTCTTCGTAGTTGTTCACACGGAGCTCACCACGCTTGTTCTCGATGAAGCCCGCGATCACCCAGCCCATCTCGTTATCGAGGCCGTGCTGGCCGCGATCGACGTAGCCGGGCAGATCGCCGACGTACTTCGCATGCGCCTCCTGTTCGTAGGCCTCGGCCAGCTGCGGCACCGAGGTCGCCCAGCGCTTGCGCATGTAGCGAAGCTCTTTCATGCGCGGCGGGTTGTAGACCTGGCCCAGCTCGTCGATCCCGACGTACCGCACGGAGTGCAGAAACTCGGTGTCCTTGGGGTACAGGAACGGCTGTTTGACGACCGTGCGCGCGTTGCCGACGTAGCCGTCGAGCACCGAGATGCGATCGACCCGCGTGAGCGATCCGTCGCCGTCCAGATCGACACCGATCGCCGATTCATCGAGTCTCTCGACTGTGATCGAGTCGAGGCCTTTCACGTTGGCTTCGACGATCGCGAGGTTGGCCTTGTAGACCTCTCGAGAGGCCTTGCCGGACGCGGTCTGCCTGAAGTGCCTCGGCAAACGGATCATGACGTCGTCGGTCGCCCCGTTCGTCGGCCAGAACGTGCTGGGCATCGGCTTGTAGCTGAAGGCGACCCAGTCGCTTCCATCGAGCGCGAAGCCCTCCGCGTCGAAAGCCGCCGCGCCCTGCTCGAGGCCGTCGAGATCGGGGATGTAGCCCGTGAACCCGGCCGCCTGAAGGCGGCCCGCGAGGCTCGAGTAGTTGTCGTGGCTCACCCACTGGGTGATCTCGTCATTCGAGATCTTCGCGACCCGCTCGCGGCGATCCTCGAAGAGGTTCGTCCAGTGGTTGGTGAGCGCCGTCTCGCTGAAGCTGTAGACGCGCTGCAACACCCCATCGTCCATCACATTGGGGCGGCCCTGCCTGCGGCTCTGGTGACAGACGTAGCAGGGATTGTTCTCGCCTTCGGTGCGCGTGTAACACATGGGAGGCACGACGGCCTCGCGGTTGTACATCGTGTGCACCGGGTGAACCGGCGGCGCAGCCGGAACGACCGAGTCGTCCTCGCGGAGCATCGCGAGGACGTCCTCGTGCGAATAGCGTTCATGTGGCCGCTTCTCGGTACCCACCGTCGAGGCGACGCTCTCGACGCGTCGTTCCTGCGCCTCGCCTGCGACGGCGTCTGCTCGTTCGAGCACCGCGCCCGCGAATGCCGCGATCATCACGACCAGCGGCAGAAGAAACGGATGTACGAAGCGGCCGGATCGGCCTGAATGGCTGTCGCTCACGGTCTTGCCTGGCCTCCCACCCCTGGGCCGCGAGCCGCGTCACACGACGGCGACCGGGCTCGAGCGGGCCGCACAGTAAGCGGGCGCCTCCAAGCTGACGTGAGCGTGGCATGACGTTTTCGACCGAAAGATCTCGGCACGGTAGAGACCGAGCGCACGCGCGCTTCGCCCAGACGAAGACGTCGGGACGCGGAGCGGCCAGCGACGCATGCATGAACCATGAGACGGCGTTCACCTCCGAGCTTCCAAGCGGCGCGCGGTGCGCATTCGACTCGCGCGGTCGGGGCATCGTCTTGAATTCGTTCGGATCTCTCCGCGGATGCGTCGGGACGCATCCATCGAGCTTCCTCGATGACGCTTCGCGCACGCGCCGCGGCGAACCGTGACAGGGGGATGGGCCGCTCGGTTGCGGGTGTGGCGGCACGCTCCGGGTCGGCCTTCTAGAATCGGGAGATGCGCTCGCAGAAGACGTGCGTCGAGACGAAGAACGAAGCAATCGAGGCGAGCTCCGCACTCGGCCGCAAGACGCTCGCGCGCGTCATCGCGATCGCGTGCATCGCCGCGGTGTGGGGTTGCCACGACGGCGCTGCTCCCCCGGCTGCGACGCCGCCCGAATCGCGCGAGGCGACGAGCGAGGGCTTGCCGATCTGGCGCGTCTCCCGACCGAATGAGTCGAACGAAGCGAGCGCCTACGTGCTGGCGACCGTCGCCCTGCGCGACACGAACCGGCTGCGCTTCGATCCGGCGATCGACGCTGCCTTCGAGGCGTCGGCCCGGCTCGTCGTGCCTGATGACGCCGGGCTCGCCCCGCAGACGGGCGTCATCCTGACCCGAGCTCGGCTCGAAGAAGGCGACACGCTGCGAAACTGGCTGCCGGCCGACCTGCACGCCGAGTTCACGGCCGCGCTCGCGCGTGCCGGCTATCCACCGGGCACCGGCGATGTGACGGCCCCGTGGTTCGCGGCGCTTGCCGTGCGAGGCGCCGATACCAAGCGTCTCGGTTTCGTAGATTCCGAAGAGGTCGAAGCCTATTTCGCCCGGCGTGCCGCCCTCGAGCAACCCGCAATGGAGGTGCGGCCGCTCGAAACCACCGCCGAGCGCTACGACCGATACGTCGAGCTCGACCGTGACGTGCAGGTCGACATGCTGCGCGTAGCGCTCGATCGTGCGCCCCGCTCGGACGAGATGCTCCCGCGGCTCGAGACGGCGTGGCGACTGGGCGACGCAGCCGATCTCGACCGGGTGCTGAACCGGTCGTTGCCCGACTCACCGGCGGCGCGGCGCGTTCACGCGGCCAACGTCGAGCGAGAAGCGGCCCGTGTCGCCGACGCGCTCGCCGACAGCCTCGGAGCCAACGAACGGCCCGGCGACGCCTTCTGGGTCATTCCGGCTCGACTGGTCGTCGGCGAGACAGGGCTCCTGGCCCGGCTCGAGGGCGCGGGCTTCTCGGTCGAGCAGCTTCGATCGCAGACCGGCGGCGCTGCGCTCCTCGCCGCGGATCCCTACGCCGTCCCTCCACTGCCCGAGGCCGCGGCAGTCGACCCCGAGCGTCGACGCGTCCTCGTGGTGGGGATCGACGGCGCGACCTTGCGCGTGATCGAGCCGCTCTTCGAGCGCGGGCGCCTGCCCGCGCTCGCGAGCCTCGCCGCAGAGGGCGCCTCGGGCACACTGCGGTCGCACAAGCCGATCCACTCGCCGCGAATCTGGGCCTCGATCGCGACGGGCAAGACACCCGAGCACCACGGCATTCGCGGCTTCACCTATGTCGACGGCGAAGGCAACCAGCAGCTCTACCTGAGCCTCCATCGGCAGGCCCATGCGCTCTGGAACATCTTCTCTGACGCAGGTCTCAGCGTCGGTGTCGTCAACTGGTGGACTTCGTGGCCGCCTGAGGTCGTGAATGGCGTGATGATCTCGGATCACGCGATCCCGACCCGGCTCGACGACCCCGACGGCGCGGCCGACCCGCAGACCGGGAGCGAGGGCGGACGCACGCGCGCGAAGCCGAAGCTTCAGGTTGCGCCCGAGACGACGACGTATCCACGCGAGTGGGCCGAGCGCGTGGCTTCGCAGCTCGCCGACCGCACGCCACTGACCTCGATCGACGACCCCTTTCTCGGCGTCGTCGGCATTCCGCCCTTCATGCAGCGCGAACGGCTCACGAGGCGTTTCCGCGACGACGAAACCGTCGCGCGCATCGCCCTCGACCTCGACCGCGCCGAGGCCCCCGATCTGCTCATGGTCTTCCTGCCCGGGATCGACCGGGTTTCGCATCGTCTCTGGGGCGCACTCGAGCCGCCCGAGCTGTACGGCGAGTTGATGCAGCTCACCGACAGCCAACGCGCAGTGACGCGCACGGCGCTCGAGCGCTACTACGAGTTCACCGATGCGCTGATCGGCCTGCTGCTGGCGCGCTACGGCGAGAACGACCTCGTGCTCGTGCTCTCGGATCACGGCTTCGAAGGCGGCCAGGATCTCGCCGCGCTCACCGGCGTCCACGAGACCGACGCGGCGCTCGACGGTGTGCTCTTTGCCCGCGGCCCCGGGATCGCGCCCGGCTCGAGCACGAACGGCACATCGGTCAATGACGTGACCCCCACCGTGCTCGCGTGGTGGGGGCTCCCCCTGGCCGACGACTTCGACGGTCAGGTCGGCGCCTTCCTCACACCGCTCGCGGCGCAGCCCGACCGCATTGCCACCTACGACGTCGGCGAGATCGAACGCATCGAAGCCACCGCCTCGGGCAGCGAAGACGAGATCATGGATCGCCTGCGGGCACTCGGTTACATCGAGTAGCGGCCCGCGTCTGCGGGCACTCGATTGCATCGAGCAGCGGCCCTCGCCTGCGGGCTCTCGGTCGCGTCGAGTAGCGGCCCTCGCCTGCGGGCACTCGGTTACGTCGAGTAGCGGCCCTGGCCTGCGGGCACTCGGTCGCATCGGGTAGCGCCTCGCGGCGAACGACGGCGCTCGGCGGCTTCGGCCCCGGCGCTAGACTGCACGCCATGCTGACGCTCTACTTCGCCCCGCGAACGCGCTCGGTTCGCATCGCCTGGCTCCTCGAAGAGCTCGAGCTGGCCTACGAGCTCGAGCGCGGGGAGTTCGTCCCGCCCAAGCGGCGATTCTTCGCGCAGGCCACGCCGACGGGCCGCTTCCCCACGCTCGTCGACGGCGACGTGACCCTCTGTGAGTCGGGCGCCATCGTCGAGTACATCCTCGAGCGCTACGGCGAGGGAAGACTCGCGCCCGATTTCGGCTCACCCGATCGCCCGCGTTTTCTGCAGTGGCTCCATTACGCCGAGAGCAGCGCCTTCCCACCCGTCGGCATCGTCGTGTGGCTGACGCGATATCGCGGCGGGGAGGACGACGAGGACGGTCTACTCACCGACGCCCGCGCTCGCGCGGCATCGGCCCTCGCCTTCATAGAAGAGGGCCTCGGCGATGACGACTGGCTCGTCGGCCCGGCGTTCACAGCGGCCGATGTGATGATGGGGTTCTCGATCCTGGCGGCCCAGGCCGTCGGCGTGCTCGACGAGCGGTTTCCGCGCCTGCAGGCCTATCTCGGCCGCATCTTCGAACGGCCGGCCTTCCAGCGGGTCGCAGCGCTCGATTGAGCCCGGCGCGCGGGCGGACGAGCGCGGGCCGGCGCGCCCGTCGTCAGCGCGCAGCGCGGCGAGGCGTGCGCCGCTAGAGCAGCTTGCCCTGCTTCGGCTCGCGGCGCCCCTTCTGCTTGGCGGCCTTCTTCTTGGCCGTCGCCTTGCGACCCCCGGCCTTCTTCTTCGCCGGGGCCTTCGCCGACGCCTTCGCCGGCGCCTTCTTCGCCGAAGCGTCCGCGGCTGCGCCGCCCTGACGCCCCGCCGGCTTGCGCTGCGCCGGCTCGGTGAGCTTCACCCTCGACACCGGCTTGGGCGCGAGGCGCACACCTCGGGCCGTCGGGCTGCTCGAGAGCTGCAGCTCGGCGAGATCGAAGTCGGCTTCCTTCAGCCGTTGCCGCTTCTGGGGCACGAAGCCCATGTGGATCTTGCCGGTCTCGCCCGCGGGCAGCAGCAGGTCGACCTTGCCGGCCTTGTCCTTCACGAGCGAGTACTCGCGATTGCGGATGAAGCGCTCGATGCGAACCAGCTTGCCGAAGGCGAACTTCTTCTTGTCGCGGTAGACGACGGTGAACTCGACCCCTTCGTCTTCTTTGAAGACGTCGGCGTAGATCACCTTGCCCGTGAAGAGCACCTTCTCGGGTTGCTGCATGATGCGGTAGCCACCGTCGTCGCCGATCACGAGCACGTGATCGAACTCGCTCACGGTCATCTTGCACTGATCGCCGCGCACCTCGCTGCCGAAGAAGCCCGACTTCGGATCCCACGAGAGCTTGACGTTCTGGCGAGCCACGGCCTTCTTGTCGACGGCCTTGATCCGCGTGATCTCGGTGCGGCGAGGGAACTGCTCACCGTACTTCTCGAGCAGCCCCTTCAGATAGTCGACCGTCGTCTTGTTCATGTTCTTGAGCTTGCGCTCGATCGACTTGATCTCGGCGACGATCGCCTCGATCTCCTTGCGGTTGCGCTCGATGTCATAGGCCGAGATGCGGCGAATTCGAATCTCGAGCAGACGGGTCACGTCGTCTTCGACCATGGGCCGAATGAACTGCCGCTTGAACTTCTGCATGCCGTCCCAGACGGCCTTGCGCACCGCTTCGGCTGTCTTCGCTTTCTCGATCTTCTGGTAGACCTTCTTCTCGATGAAGATCTGCTCGAGCGTCAGCCAGTGCTGTTTGTCGATCAGGTTGTCGCGGTCGTACTCGAGCTCGGCCTTCAGCTGC
Organism: Myxococcota bacterium; assembly: GCA_965250285.1. GTDB lineage: Bacteria > Myxococcota_A > UBA9160 > UBA9160 > UBA4427 > CAYYSY01. Next base: position 516,436 of record OZ252299.1, on the reverse strand, counting down.
GCCTTGAGCAGCTGCGTGAGGTGCCGGATCACGTCGGTCACGCTGAGCTGCTCGGGCCGCCGATCCTGAATCAGGGTCAGGTTCGACGACACCGAGACACTGCAGTCGGTGTAGGCGTAGAGCTGGGGGATGACCTCCTTCGGCGTCGCTCCGCGCGCCAGGGTCAGCTCGATCTCGGCCTTGTCGGTCGTGAAGTCGTTGATGCTGGCGATCTTCACCCTGCCCTTGCCGACGGCCGCCTCGATGCTCGAGATCAGGCTCTCGGTCGACGTGCCGTAGGGCAGCTCGGTGATGACGACGTGTTTCGGGTCCTTCGTCTCGATGCGCGCCCGCACCTCGACCTTGCCGGCCCCGTCCTCGTAGGCGTCGACGTCCATGAGGCCGCCTTGCGGGAAGTCGGGATAGAGCGTGACCTTCTTGCCCTGGACGATCGCGATCTGCGCTTCCCAGAGCTCGCTCAGATTGTGGGGCAGGATCTTCGTCGCCATGCCGACGGCGATGCCCTCGGTGCCCAGCATGAGCGCCACGGGCAGCTTGGTCGGCAGGTGCACCGGCTCTTCGGTTCGACCGTCATAGCTCGGCACGAACTCGGTGAGCGGCGCGTGGAACATCGTGTCGAGGGCGAGCGGCGTCAGACGACACTCGATGTAGCGAGCTGCGGCGGCGGGGTGACCCGTCAGCAGGTTGCCGAAATTGCCCTGACGCTCGATGAAGTAGTCACGATTGGCGAGCACCACCAGCGCGTCGCCGATCGACGCGTCGCCGTGGGGGTGCAGCTTCATCGTCTCGCCGATGACGTTGGCCACCTTGTGAAAGCGGCCGTCGTTCATCTTGAAGAGCGTGTGCAGAATGCGCCGCTGAACCGGCTTCAGCCCGTCGCGGACGTCGGGGATCGCCCGATCGAGCACCACGTAGCTCGAGTACTCGAGGAAGTGCTTCTGCATCAGGCTTTCGAGCTGGGCCACTGGCGATCTTTCCTGTGGTGTTGCGTGGGGTATTGCGGGGTGTGCTGCGTGAGACGGGCCGGGTTCAGGCCACGTCGGTCAACAGGTTGTCGACGATGAAATCCTTGCGGGCCGGTGTGTTCTTGCCCATGAAGAAGTCGAGGGTCTTGTTGACCTCGCCAATCGACTTCACGCCGACGGGCACGAGCCGCATGCCCATGCCGATGAACTGACCGAACTCTTTCGGGCTGATCTCACCGAGCCCCTTGAAGCGCGTGACTTCGGCCTTGCCGAGCTCGTCGATGGCTGCGTCGCGCTCCTTCTCGCTGTAGCAGTAGCGGGTCTGCTTCTTGTCGCGCACGCGAAACAGCGGCGTCTCGAGGATGTAGACGTGCCCCTTCAACACCAGCTCTTCGAAGTAGCGAAGAAAGAACGTCAGCAGCAGATTGCGAATGTGCATGCCGTCGACGTCGGCATCGGTCGCGATGACGACCTTGTTGTATCGAAGCCCATCGATGCCGTCCTCGATGCCGAGGGCGCGCATGATGTTGTAGAGCTCTTCGTTCTTGTAGATCGCGTCGCGCTTGAGACCGTGCGTATTGAGCGGCTTGCCCTTGAGCGAGTAGATCGCCTGGGTGTACACGTCGCGCGAGGGCACCATCACGCCCGCCGCCGAGTCACCCTCGGAGAGGAAGATCGTGCTCTCGTCGCGCCGATCGCCCTTCGAGTCGTCGAAGTGCACCTTGCAGTCGGTGAGCTTGGGGATCCGAATCGCGACCTTCTTCGCGCGCTCGCGGGCGTCCTTCTTGATCGCCGAGAGCTCTTTGCGCAGGCGCTCGTTCGCCTGGACCTTCTCGAGCAGCTTCTTCGCCACCGGCTCGTTCTGGTGCAGCCAGCGCAGAACGTGATCCTTCACCGCGGGCACGATCCACGAGCGCACCTCGGTCGAGCCGAGCTTGTTCTTCGTCTGGCTCTCGAAGACCGGATCTTGCAGCTTGATCGCGACGGCCCCGATCAGACCGTCGCGCACGTCTTCGCCCGCGAAGCTCTTCTTGGCGTACTCGTTCACGCCCTTGAGCAACCCCTCACGAAACGCGCTCTGGTGTGTACCGCCGTCGTTGGTGTACTGGCCGTTCACGAACGAGTAGTACGTCTCGCCGTAGCTGTTCGTGTGCGTGAAGGCGAACTCGAGGTGGTCGGTCGAGCAGTGCACGACGTCGTACAGCGGCGGCTCTTCACCGATCTCTTCGACGAGCAGATCGGCGAGCCCCGCCTTGCTCTGGAACGACTTGCCGTTGTAGGTGAGCTTGAGCCCGCTGTTCAGATAGGCGTAGTACTTGAGGCGGTGCGCCACGAAGTCTTCGCTGAACGAGAACTCGCCGAAGATCTCGGGATCGGGGCGGAAGCTGATCGCCGTGCCGTCGGCGGCCGAGCCCTGCTTGCCCTTCTTTTCCTTCTTGAGCTTGCCGCGCTCGAAGCTCGCGGTGACCGACTTGCCGTCGCGGTAGCTCGTGACCTCGAATTCGCTCGAGAGCGCGTTGACCGCCTTGGTGCCGACGCCGTTCAGCCCCACCGAGAACTGGAACACGTCGTCGTTGTACTTGCCGCCGGTGTTGATCTGAGACACGCACTCGACGACCTTGCCGAGCGGGATGCCGCGACCGAAGTCGCGAACGTGCACGAGGTCGTCCTCGCGCGTGATCTCGATCTTCTTGCCGGCGCCCATGATGAACTCGTCGACCGAGTTGTCGACCACCTCCTTCAGCATCACGTAGATGCCGTCGAGGGGATGACTGCCGTCGCCGAGGCGCCCGATGTACATGCCGGTGCGCAGCCGGATGTGCTCGAGGGCGTCGAGCGTCTGGATCGCCTTCTCGTCGTAGGCGACCTTCTTCTTCGCCGAAGATTTCTTCGCTGCTGCCTTTCGGGCGGCCATGGGTGCTCCCCGCCCGACGGCGAGCGCCGGGCGTGCGTGGCTGGGTGGAACCGGCTGTCTGGGGGGTGCCTCGGAAGGTCGGCGATCTGCCGAATTCGTCAACCGGGGCGGGCGTTTTGGTGCGCGGCGACGCCGCGCGACATCCCCGACGGGCGAGCGACGGGCGACGCGGCCGTCAGGTGATCGGTCGCTCCTCGACACTCCACACCCCACTCGGACTGCGGAAGATCAGGATCCGCTGGCTGGTCCGAATCTGCCCGAGGGTGGCCGACGCCGTGACCTGCTCGATCTTCTCGTGCAGCCGGAGCTGAATCGAGAAGAAGCCGCCCGCGTCGGGCGAGAGCCCGTAGGCCCGTCGATCGGTGACGACGACCGCCGTGCTCGCGCCGAGCTCGACGTGGGTCACCGTCTCGTTCGGACCGACGTCCACCTGCAGCCAGAAGGCGCTGCGCGAGTCGAAGCCGAGAATGCGCTGGGCCGTGGCGATCACGAGCACCCGGGGTGCGATCCAGGCGAGCGCGTGGGCCGATTCGCCGATGCGCAGCGGCAGCTCGCGCCACGAGCCCTTCCCCGACGCGAGGGCCAGCACTCGCTGGTTCGTCATGAGGTACGCCAGGTAGCCGCGCTGCCCCTGGGCGACGACCTCCTCGGCCAGGTCGAGCCGAAAGCGGTTGCGACCTCCACCCTGGGCGTCGAAGCCATAGACGTCTCGGTCGATCACCTCGAGGGCGATCTGATCCTCGATGACGACCTCGTCCTGGGTGACGACGGGCGGCGCGGCCGGCGCAGCCGGTGCCAGGGCCAGAGCCAGCCCGGCCGCGAAGCCACCGCAGATTCGAGTGATGCCGGTCACGCGCCCTCCTCGCCGGCCCGGGCGACGACCGGGGCGGGCCGACGGGCGCAGAGCGGCATCGTACCGCAGCCCGGCGCCCCCCCGTGGTCACCCTCGAGGGATCTGAGGTATCCAAGGGCCCGTGGAAGCCGCCTTCGTCAGTGACTACAACCGCGAGATCCCGGCCGCCCGTCCGGGCGAATTCGCACCCGTGCGCATTGGCCCGATCGAGCTGCCCGTGCCCGTGGTGCTCGCCCCCATGGCCGGCATCACGAACTACCCGTTCCGAACGATCTGTCGGCGCTACGGCGCCGGGCTCTACGTGAGCGAGATGATCACGGCTCGCCCGCTGGTCGACGGCAACGCCAAGACGCTCAAGCTCGCCGAGTTCGGCCCCGACGAAGGGCCGCGCAGCCTGCAGCTCTACGGCGTCGACCCGCACTACGTCGGACGCGCGGTCGAGCGCCTCGTCGGCGAGGGGTCGGTCGATCACATCGACATGAACTTCGGCTGCCCCGTGCGCAAGGTCACCCGCAAGGGCGGCGGCGCGGCGATCCCCGCGAAGCCGAAGCTCCTCGCCGCGATCGTCCGGGCCGCCGTGGCCCACGCCGGCGACGTGCCGGTGACGATCAAGTTTCGCGTCGGCATCGACGACGCCGTCACGACCTACCTCGACGCCGGGCGCATCGGCCAGGAGGAGGGCTGCGCAGCCGTCGCGCTGCACGCGCGCACCGCGGCCCAGCTCTACGACGGCGAGGCCGCGTGGGAGACGATCGCCCGGCTCAAGCAGGCGGTCACGCAGATCCCGGTGTTCGGCAACGGCGACATCTGGGAGGCCGCCGACGCGCTGCGCATGATGCGCGAAACCGGCTGCGATGGCGTCGTCGTCGGTCGCGGCTGCCTCGGCCGGCCCTGGCTCTTTCGCGACCTCGCCGACGTCTTCGCCGGCAAAGCCGTGCAGGCGCCGCCGAACCTCGGCGAGGTGGTCGAGATCATGCGCGAGCACGCGAAGCTGCTCGTCGACTGGTTCGGCGACCGCCGGGGCATTCTGTCGTTTCGACGCCACGCGGGCTGGTACACGAAGGGCTTCCACGGCGGCGCGCACATTCGCCAAGGGCTCGTGCGCGTGAACAGCCTCGCCGACTTCGACCAGGCGTTCGGCGAGTTCGAGCCGGCGACGCCCTTCCCCCTCGAAGCGATGCGCATGCGGCGGGGCAAGCGGTCGGGCACCCAGCGGGTCGCCCTGCCCGAGGGCTACCTCGAGAACCGCTTCGAAGATGCGACGCCGCCCGTGCCCGAGGCCGAGAGCGCCGACTCGGGCGGGTGACGCTCGGCTAGTTGCCCGCGGCCGCCTTCGGCTTCTCGAGATGGTCTTCGAGGAAGTGGCCGATGCGCGTCAGCATGTCGACCCGCGCGCCGTTTCGGTCGAGCGAGTGCTCGGTGTCGTCATAGATCACCAGCTCGACGGGCTTGCCGGCCTTCTTCATCGCCTTGGCGAGCTTCTTGCTGTGCTCGACGTAGACGATGAAGTCGTTCTCCCCGTGAAAGAGCAGAACGGGCACCGGGATCTCCTTCACGCGGCGGCGGGGTGAGCCCTTCCGTCGCTCCTCTTCGTCGTCGCCGATCTGATCGCGGGCGATGCGCTTGTTCGTGAAGTTGCGGGAGTCGTCGACCAGCTGCCCCAGATCGCCGACCCCGGCGATGCTGACGGCGCAGCGGTATCGATCAGGGTGCTCGATGACGCTCATGAGGGCGGCGTAGCCCCCGTAGCTCCACCCCACGATGCAGACTCGGTCTGGATCAGCGACGCCTCGCTCGACCAGGTTCGCGATGCCGTCTTCGATGTCGGACATCGCAAGCGCCCAGTTGCGAAATCCGCCTTCACCAGCCCAGTCGACGCCGTAGCCACCCGAACCCCGATAGTTCGCCTGCAGCACGAGATAGCCGCGGGCCGCGAGGAACTGGGCGAGCCAGTCGAAGCCCCACCGGTCGCGTGACTCGGGCCCTCCATGCGGAAGCACGATCGTCGGCAGCGGCTTCGCGCGCTTGCCCGGCGGCAAGGTCACGTAGGCGGGAACGGTCGTCCCGTCGCGAGCGGGGTACTCGAAGGCGCGCATGCGCGCGAGATCGACCCCTTCGAGCTTCGGGTGCCTGGGTCGAATGCGAATCAGGTTGCCCTGCTCGGCATCGAGCCGGTAGAACGAGCCGGGATCGTCATCGCTCTGCGCCAAGACCACGTAGTAGCGACGATCCGAGCTCTCGCTCCAGATGTCGATCTGCATGTCGGGGAACGTCTTCTCGGCCCGGGCGATGATCTCGAGAATGCGGTCGTCGAAGTAGTGCACCCGTGGCCGGTCGGTGACGTAGCGGACGCCGACAGCGCGCCGCTCCGGACCCATCGTGACGAGCTCGCCGACATCGACGTCATCGTGTGCGAAGAGCAGCTTGTCTTCGGTCTCGCCAGACAGATCGCGCACGTAGAGGGCCTCACGTCCGCCTTTCAAGCGCCGCACGACAAGGTGATTCGGATCGTCGAGAAAACCCTCCGGCTCGTCGATCACACCCCGATAGACGTCCTTCTCTCGAGAGCCGACGCGCTGCCACTCCGAGGAGCCGACCGCCTTCGCCTCCCACACCCACTCATCAGGTTCGTGGCGAGTCCGTAGCCGAAGCTCGCCCCGGCCATCCGTCCCCCAGCCCGAGAAGCCCTTGCGCGGGCGCTTCACCCAGTCGCTGCGGGTCGTATGGATGTCGAGCGCCGCGACGCCGAGGATGTTGGCGTCCGGGTGATACGTCTCCTCGTCCTCGTACGGCACCATGATCCGCTTCGGATCGTCGGGCATCCAGTCGGTCACCTTGCCTAGAAATTGACGACTCTGACGAACGAGGTTGCGCATGTTTTCACCGTCTCGGTCGACGGCGACGAGGCGCGTGAGCGCCATGCGAATGTTCATCTGCTCTGTGACACCGAAGTAGCCGCAGACGAGTCGATCGTCCGTCGCCCACCCGCACCAGTTCAAATCGTGCACGCCCGGCTGACTCGCGATCGGACTGCTCGCCCCGCCGTTCTCGAGATCGAGCACCACGGCGAACGGGATATCGCTGGCGTGCATCGAGAGGTAGGAGAGATACCGACCCGAAGGCGACAGCTCGACGCCCCACGCCGCCGGCATCGTCCCGAACGCCTCGGCGTCTTCTTCGATCGAACGCGCGCTCGCGAGCGCGGGCCACAGAAGCAGAAAAACCGTAAGCAAGCCGATGATCGCGGCACGGCGACGCTCCGCCCGCGCGCGTTGCTGACGCGATGATCCGCACTCCATCTCACCCTCCCGGCATCGAGCCATGAAGATGAGGAGCGCCGCGGGTGAAATCAAGGCGCAATCGATGTCGCCCGCTTCAGAGCAGGAGCGCCAAGACCAGCGGAAGGGTCGCAAACGAGAGCAGCGTCGAGAGCACGACCGTACTCGCGACCTGTCCCGATTCGCGCTCATATTTCGCGGCGAACATATAGTTGAAGACCGCGACGGGCATGGCGCAGTCGAGCACCAGCACGCCGCGCTCGATGCCCTCGAAGCCAAGCAAGGTCGCGACGCCGAAACCGATCAGGGCACCGCCGCCGAGCTTCACGGCGCTGATCAGCAGCGGGAGCCCGACGCGGGCCACCTTGAGCCGAGCAAGCGACACGCCCAGTGTCAGCTGCATGATCGGGATCGTGAAGCCGCCGAGCAGCGTCGTCACGCGCTCGATCACGATCGGCACGGGCACCTCAGCCGCGACCACGGCGATCGAGACACAGGTCGAGAGGACGACGGGCGAGCGAAGCGGGTCGAGCGGTCGGAACTCGCCGTGCCAGATCCACGGGCCGGTCGCGAACTGCAGAAATGCCGTGGCCGCGAAGAAGCAGACCGCGAGCACGAGCCCCTCGTCGCCAAACGCGAAGTAGCAGACCGGGATGCCCATGTTGCCCGTGTTACCGAACACCGACGGCGCGAGATACGTGCGCCAGGGCAGCCCGGTCACCTTCAAGACCGCGAAGGCCAGCACGGCGAGACACGCCGTCGCGAGCACGACGGCGCCCATCATCTCGAAGAGCCGATCGACCTGGAGCCCGACGGTGGTGAGCTTCGAGAAGACGAGGCTCGGCGTACCGATCCAGAGGATCAGCTCGGTCAGCAGCGCGGTGTCGTACGGGCGGCCCGAACGAACCCACAGAAAGCCGATCCCCGCGCAGATGTAGACGGGCAGGACGACCGCCGCGAGCTCGCTCAGCATGCCGGGGCAGCCCCCCGCCGCTGGGCGGCTCGGCGCATCATGCGCCCTCGCCCTGCTGCGTTTCGCCGCTGCTGTCGTCGACGCCGGGCGTGTCGAAGTTCTTCGTGCGCAGCTCTTCGAGCAGCCGGTCGGGGCCGCCCTTGCTGAGCACCTCGGCGAACTGGCTGCGGAAGTTCGCAACGAGCGAGACGCCCTCGATCACCACGTCGATCGCGCGCCAGCGCTCCTTGCGGTAGCGCATTCGGTAATCCATCTCGATGTCGTCGAACTGGCCACCGACGACCTTGGTGATCACCGTGACATCGCCGCGGGGCTCTTCTCGGGTCGAGATGATCTCGACGTTCTCCTGGCGATAGCGGTCGAGGCGACTGCCGTAGCTGCGAGAGAGATGCGCCTTGAACTCGCGCACGAAGGCCCGCTTCTGCTCGGTATCGAACTTCTTCCAGTTTCGCGCGAGCACGAGCTTCGACATCGTCGTGAAGTCGAACACGTCGAAGGCGATCGCCTCGATGCGGGCGCGGCGCGTCGGACTGTCGAGGTTCGGATCGGCGAGGATCGCGAGCACCTGCCCGACCGTGACCTCGACGACTTCGCGCGGGCCAATCGTGCCGGCGTCGGTCTCTTCGGCGGCGACGGCGATTGGCGCATGGAGCGCGCCGATCACGAAGACCGCGAGAAGGGTCCGCACCGGGCGGGCCCACGCTGCGTGCAGGGTCGAGGTCATGGTCGCGGTAGCCTACGCCGCCCTCGGCTGCGCGTCGATGCGCAGGGCCGCGTCGTCTGCGGGATCGTGCGCCGGCTCGAGATCGCCCGTCGCCGCGTCGCCGTCATCGAAGTCGTCGTCGAAATCCTCGTCGTCGAAGTCTTCGTCGTCATCGAAGTCGTCGTCGACGTCGTAGAGATCGTCCTCGAAGTGATAGAGGTCGTCGCGCTCGGCCTCACGGTTGCGCGCCCGCCGCGGGGCGACCTTGGCCCGCCGGTTCTGCAGGTAGGCGTTTCGCAGAAAGACGTAGTAGTCGAAGCTCTCGGCGCGGTTCGCATCGAGCTCGTCGCCGAACTCGGCCCGCAGGTTGATCACTTCGACACCCCGCACGAGCAGCGTCGAGTAGAAGGGCAGAAACGAGAAGTAGAGCGTGGCGGCCGAGTCGGCGAGGCGGCCGACGCCGTCGCGCACGGTCGAAGGCCCGTACAGCGGCAGCACGAGGTAGGGCCCCGCCGGCACCCCCCAGTAGCCGAGCGTCTGGCCGAAGTCTTCGTCGTTCTGCGGGATGTCAACCGCGCTCGCGACGTCGATCAGCCCCCCGATCCCGAAGCTCAGGTTGAAGACGATGCGCAGAAAGTCATCGCCGACATTGCGCGGCTTCAGCTGCAGCAGGTTGTTTCCGAGGATCACCGGCATCTGCAGGTTGGCGTTGAAGTTGGTGACCGCGCTCCGAAACGGCGTTGGCGTCAGAAAGGTCCAGCCCTGCGAGAGGGGCCGCACCGCGTAGATGTCGCCCCACTCGTTGGCTTGGAACACGGCGCGGTTGAAGCTCTCCCACGGGTCGGGGTTCGGCGGCAGCGCCGGCGGATTCGGCTGGGCCTCACTCTCCACCTCGGCCTCGACCTCCGACTGCGTCTCGGGCTCGATCTCGTCGGACGTGTCGGCCAGGCCCGCGACCGGCGCGAGCAGGCCCCCCGCCACCAGCACGAGCCACGCGGCCCAGCGCGATGCATGCGTCGCGACCGAAACCGGTCTGCCCGGCCTGCGCCTGAACGCGGCCGCCGTTCCGGTCACCGATTCACGCACCCGCACCATGACCTCACTCGTCGCCGTGCACCATGGTGCCGACGAGCTTGTCGAGATTGATGGCGCTCTCGGTGAAGGAGAACGTCTCACCCTCGGTGAGGGTCTCTTCTTCGGCTCCGGGTTCCAAAGCGATGAACTGGTCGCCCAGCAGCCCCGAGGTGCGAATGGCCGCGGCCGTATCGATCGAGAGCGGAACGCTCTCGTCCACTTCGAGCGTCACCCGCGCGCGCAGGTCGTCATCGAGATCGATCGAGGTCACGCGACCGACGGTCACGCCCCCGAGGCGAACGGGCGAGCGATCGGTCAGCCCCCCGATGTCGTCGAAGTGCGCGTACAGCGTGCGCGACGCCGGGCGCACGATCGAGAGCCCCCCGATCTGCAGCGACAGCCAGCCCACGGCCGCGAGGCCCAGGCACACGAAGAGCCCCACCCAGAAGTCACGCTTCGAGTTCTCGGACACGCTGGCTCCCTTCTTTTCTTCCCTTCTCCGTTCGCGCTTCGCGCGACGGCCTCGCTTCTCTCGTATCGGCCGGATCGCCTTCGATCCGAAGGCCGCGTTCGATCTTCCCTCTGCGTCAGATCTCCCAGATCGCCGTGATCGCGTAGTCGGTGAGCAGGATCCAGACCGACGCCGTTACGACGGTCGAAGTCGTCGCGCGGCTCACGCCCGCCGCGTTCGGTTCGCACGACATGCCCCGCCAGGTCGCGATCCAGCCGACCAGCGCACCGAAGACGGCCGACTTCACCAGGCTCTGCGCCACCGAGTCGTGGAAGTCGACGCTGCGCTCGAGGCTCGACAAATAGCTACCGCCATCGAGGCCGAGCAGCTCGACGCCGACGAGGTAGGCCCCGCCGACACCGAAGGCGATGAAGAGCGCCGAGAGCAACGGCATCGAGAGCGCGAGCGCCAGGGCCCGGGGCGCCGCGACGAAGTGAACGGGGTCGATCGCCATCATGCGCAGACCATCGAGCTGCTCCGTGGCCTTCATTGCACCGATCTCGGCTGTCACCGCCGATCCCGCGCGACCGGTGACGAGCAGCGCAGTGAGCACCGGCCCGAGCTCACGAATCAACGACAGGCCGACAGCGGTGCCGAGCGACGACTCGGCACCGAACTGCACGAGCGTGTTGTAGAGCTGCAGACCCAGCACGAGCCCGACCGTGAGACCCGATCCGCAGATCAGCGCGAGCGAGAGCACCCCCGAGTCGAAGACGCCGGCTGAGATGGCGCGTCCGCGCAAGGGAGGCAGCGCAATGGCGCGGAGCAAGCTCCCGCCGAACACGGCGGCTCGGCCCGTTGCTTCGATCAGCGACGACGCGCGTGCCCCCAGGCTCGCGACCCCCATACCCATCAGTGCGATCCGCCGTCGCGCGCAGCCGTCGCGCTCGCGATGAACGCGGCCCCGTCCTCGCCCATGAAGGCGCGAATGGCCGAGTCGGCACTCTGGGCCAGCTCGTGCGGCGTGCCGACGAGAGCCTGGCGGTCGCGCAGCAGCACGATGCGATCGGCGAGGCGCAGGCTCGACGCGAGATGATGCGACGTGACCAGCACGGTCAAGCCGAGGCGGCGGTTGAGGTCGAGGAGCAGCTTCTCGATGCGCGCGACGTTCGGCGGATCGAGGCCCGAGAAGGGCTCGTCGGCGAGCAGGATCTCGGGCTCCATCACGATGGCTCGGGCGAACGCGACCCGGCGCAGCATGCCCCCCGACAGCTCGCGCGGCAGCAGGCCCTCGACGTCGTCGAGGCCGACGGCATCGAGGGTCTCGCGAACGCGCGCGCGCACGTCGGCCTCGCGACCGCTGCCGCGCTCTCGCAGCGGCAGCGCGATGTTGTCGAAGACGTTCATCGAGTCGAGCAGCGCGCCATTCTGAAACTGCATGCCGAGCCGACGCCGCATGCGCGCGAGCTCGAGGTCGCCGAGGCGCGTCACCTCTTCACCCGCAACGCGCACCGAACCGACGTCGGGACGCTGCAGCCCGCCGATCATGCGAAGCAGCGTGCTCTTGCCGCCCCCGCTCGCGCCCATGATCACCGAAACACGACCGCGCTCGAACGTCAGGTCGAGCCCGTCGAACACCGGGCGTGCATCGAAGGCGAGGCCGACCCCCGAGAGCTCGACGTGGGCAGCCTGTGCTTCGGGGTTGCTCAAGGGGCCGGGACTCCGACTGCGCGGGAGCGTCGCAAGGGGAACGAATCGCGAATGGGGCGGGGGGCCGTAGCGAGGGTACCCCAGCGCCGTCACCGTGTTCAGGGGCGTTCGCGACGCCGCCCCCGTCGAGGCATCGAAGCCAGACCTTCGATCGGGATCGGGCGACGCCGGGCGTCCACCCGAACCGCATCGACCGCAGGAGACTCGCCCCATGCGCATCGGTATCGCTCTTCGATCGATGGGCACATCGTCGAGGCCCGACGTGCTGCTCGCGTGCGCCCGGGCAGCCGAAGCCGCCGGGCTCGACGACGTCTGGGTTCAGGATCACATCGCGATCCCGCCCGACGATGCCGAAGGCAGCGAGGGCCGCTATCTCGACCCGCTCACCGCGCTCGCCTGGCTCGCCGGCGCGACCGATCGCATCGGCCTCGGGACAGGCGTGCTGATCCTCCCGTACCGCCCCCCTCTCCCGACGGCCAAGGCGATCGCGACGCTGCAGGAGCTCTCGGGCGAGCGCCTTCGGCTCGGCGTCGGCATCGGCTGGATGCAGCCCGAGTTCGACGCGCTGGGCGTGCCTCGCGCCGAGCGCGGCCAGCGCAGCGACGCGGTGCTCGACCTGCTCGCGCGGGGCTTCGGTGCCGAGGACGACGTCGTGGTCGAACACGACCAACCCTTCCTGTTCCGGCCGAACCCTCCGCGGCCGCCGATCTACGTCGGCGGGCACGGTGAGCACGCGTTGGCCCGGGCTGCACGGTCCGGCGATGGCTGGTTCCCGATGCCGCGCTCGCGCGATGATCTGGTGCAGGGCATCGGGCGCCTGCGCGAGCTCTTCGCCGAAGCGGGCCGCGGCGCGCCCGAGGTCGTGACGTTCGGGGCCGTCCCAGCCGACGATCCGCAGGCCGGTCGGGCGCAGCTCGACGAGCTCGCCGAGCTCGGCGTCACCGGCCTCGTCGCAGGCGGCGGTCGTTACGACGACGTCGACGGGTTTCGCAAGACCCTCGACGCGGTGGTCGCCGCGCGCGACGCTTGAGGCCCCTCGCCGCCCGCGCGGGGTCGATCATCCCTCGCAGCTCACCCTTCGCAGGCGGGAATCGAAACGTGACGCTCTCGAGACGACGACCGCGGCGGATCGCATGCATCGTTCTGGCCGCGACGCTCGGACTCGCGAGCTGCAAGGACGGCGGCGGCACGAACGGCGGACCGTTCTCGGGCTACGCGTTCGTGGCGAGCATCGGATCGGACGAGATCTCGCAGTTCGCCATCGAAGCCGACGGCACGCTGCGGCCGCAGACCCCGGCGACGGTCTCGACCGGCGCCGCACCGCAGTCGATCGCGACCGACGCCGCGACGACCGTGGCCTACGTGCCCAACCTCGGCGACGGCGACGTGTCCCAGTACGCGATCAGCGCCGACGGCACGCTCTCTCCCCTCGTACCCCCCACGGTCGCCGCGGGCGACGGGCCCTTCGCGATCGCGATCGAACCGAACGGGGCGTTCGCCTACGTCGTGAACTTCAGTGGCGGCGACGTTTCGCAGTACGCGATCGGGCCGAACGGGCACCTCTCGGCGCTCAGCCCGGCCGTCGTCACGGCCGGCGAAGAGCCCCGCTCGATCGCGATCGACGCCAGCGGCGCCTATGCGTACGTCGCCGACTCGAACGACGACACGATCTCTCAGTACGCCATCAGTCTCGCCGGGCAGCTCACGCCGCTCGCCACGCCGACCGTCGACACGGAGTCTGAGCCGCGCTTAGTGGCGACGCACCCGACGGCGGCCTTCGCGTACGTCGCCAACACGTTCTCGAACAGTGTGTCGCAGTACGCGATCGCTGCGAGCGGCGAGCTCTCGCCGCTCAGCCCGGCCAGCGTGCCAGCGGGCAGCGCACCGGTCTGGGTGGCGATCGATCCCGCTGGTGGGCTCGCCTACGTCGCCAACGCGAGCGATGGCACCGTGTCGCAGTACACGATCGGCTCGGACGGCCAGCTGACGCCGCAGAGCCCGGCCGCCGTGCCGACGGGCAGCATGCCGGCGGCGGTCTCGGTCGACGCGAGCGGCGGGCTCGTCTACGTGACGAACCAGGGCGCGAACGACGTGGCTCAATTCGTCATCGCCGACGACGGCCGCCTGACGGCGCTCGCGCCCGCGTCGATCGGCGGAGTCGACCGACCCGGCGGCGTGATCGCGTTCGACCTCGTCGACTGAGCTTCGCGCGCGCCTCGAGCGCCGTTTCAGGCCTGGGCTGAGTCGAGACCCCCGACCATCAGATCCTGCACGACGCGGGCGAACGCGGCCGGGTCGGCGAGCTGACCGCCCTCCGCCAGCACCGCGAGCGAGTAGAGCAGCCCCGCGTAGTCGGCGATGCGCGGGTCGTCGGCCTTCGCCTCGAACGTCTGCTGCAGCCCGGCGAGGATCGGATGCCCGGGGTTCAGCTCGAGGATCGGCTTGCGCTCGGGCACGTCCTGCCCCGCTTGCTTCAGCATCGCTTCGAGCTGCGGCGAGAGATCGCCCTCTTCGAGGACGAGACACGACGGAGAGTCGGTGAGTCGTCCGCTCAGCCGAACCTCCTTCACGTCGCCGTCGAGTGCGCTGCGCACCGCGTCGAGCAGATCCTTGAAAGACGCCTCCTGCTCTTCGCGCTGGGCCGTCTTCTCGCTCTCGTCCTCACCGGCCTCGTCGAGATCGACCTCGCCTCGGCCGACCGACTGGAAGCTCTTCTCCATGTACTGAGGCGGCATCTGCTCGAGCCACACCTCATCGACCGGATCGGTGAAGAGGCAGACCTCGATCCCCTTGGCCTTGAAGGCCTCGACGTGGGGCGAGCGCGCGAGCACGTCCTTCGACGCCCCGGTCATGAAGTAGATCTTGTTCTGTTCGTCGGGCATGCGTTCGACGACGTCGGCCAGCGGCACGAGCTTGTCGGGCTCGCTCGCCGTCGAGACGTAGACCAGGTCGAGGATCCGATCCTTCTTCTCGTCGAAACCGAGCAGGCCCTCCTTGAGCACCGGGCCGAACTGGGCCCAGAACCGGAGGTACTTTTCGGCGTCTTGCTTCTTCAGGTCGCGCAGCGCATCGACGACCTTCTTGACGAGGTGCTTGCGAATCGCCTGAATCTGGCGGTCCTGCTGGAGCATCTCGCGCGAGACGTTGAGCGACAGATCCTCGGCATCGACCACGCCCTTCACGAAGCGCAGGTACTCGGGCATCAGCTCGCGGCACTCGTCCATGATGAAGACGCGCTTGACGTAGAGCTGGATCCCACGGTGGGCCATCTCGCGGTGGTAGAGGTCGAACGGCGCCTTGGCCGGTACGTAGAGCAGCGCCTGGGCCTCGAACGTGCCTTCGATCTTCGTCCGCACGTGCAGCAGCGGCGGTTCGTGATCGTGCGTGATGTGACCGTAGAACTCGGCGTAGTCGTCGTCGCTCACCTCGCCTTCGGGGCGGGTCCAGATCGCCTTCATCGAGTTGAGCGGCGCGTCGTCGGGCGGCGGCGCGTCCTCGGGCGATTCGACGCCCTTCTGCTCGAGGCGGATCGGGTAGGCGACGAAGTCGGAGTAGCGCTTGACGATGCCGCGCAGCACCCATTCGTTCGCGAAGTCTTCGAGCCCGGCGTCGGCGTCGACGGGCTTGAGGTGCAGGGTGATGGTCGTGCCGGCGTCTTCGCGCTCGCCGTCTTCGATCGTGTACTGCCCGGCCCCCTTCGAGACCCAGCGCCAGGCGGCTGCTTCGCCGGCCTTGCGGGTCACGACCTCGACCTCGTCGGCCACCATGAAGCTCGCGTAGAAGCCGACGCCGAACTGACCGATCAGCTCAGGACTGGCCTCCTGCGTGTCGCCGAGCCCCTTCAAGAACTCGAGCGTGCCCGACCGCGCGATGGTGCCGAGGTTCTCGAGCAGGTCGTCGCGGCTCATGCCGATGCCGTTGTCGGCGATCGTCAGCGTGCGGGCCTCGGCGTCGGCCTCGAGACGAATGCCGAGTTCGCCCTCGGGCAGGATCGACGCGTCGGTCACGCCCAGAAATCGCCGCCGGTCGATCGCATCGGAGGCGTTCGAGATCAGCTCGCGAAGAAAGACCTCCTTGTTCGAGTAGAGGGAGTGGATCATGAGATCCAGCAGCTTCTGGACCTCGGCCTGGAACTCGTGGGTCTCGGCGCTCATGGGCTCCTCGGGGGCAGCGCGGGGCTGTCGACGAAGGGGTTCAAGGTGGATGGCCGGACGGCGCGCGCACGGGTGCGGCGACCGCCCGACGTCGGATGACGACGAAGCATGGTCACACAGCCTGGAAGTCAAGCCCATGCGACGCGATCGGGCGACGCGCTGAAGGTCGGCGTGCCCGGTCGGCCGCCCGCCCCCCGCCGGTCCGCGCGGGGGCTAGGCCTCGCCGAAGGCCGCGCGCCAGCCCTGGGCTTCGAACGCCGCCTTCGAGCAGTGGCGCGAGCGCGGCACGTAGGGCTCGACGTCGGGCGACGCCTCGCCCGACTCGATGGCCGCGCCGATCGCCTGCACGAGCGGATCGCGCTTCAGGAGGATCCGGAACGTCAGCTGACCGTCGAGATAGTCGCCCCAGTCGATCCACGTGACCCCGTTCTCGGGCGTGGCATTCGCCGGCCGATCGCGTTCGTGGCTCACGACCAACGTGTAGTGGCCGTCGTCGTCGACCGCGATGTCCTTGTCGATCACCGCACCTTCGCAGATGCCGGCCCAGAAGTTGTAGGTGGTGACGGTGAATCCCCGAAGCTGCATGTCCGGCGCATACACGGGCTCTTCCGGCGTGCGCGGCACGGCCGGCTTCTTGCCTCGCGTCACGTGCACCTCCCCGAGCCGACGCGTGTAGGGCGTCACCAGATACAGAATGTCGTCGCTCGCGAGGATGTCGTACGGCAGGCCCCAGTTGGCCTTCACCTCGTACTGCTCGGGCCAGTTGAGCCCGCGTGCATCCGGAATCGCGAGCGGCGCAAAGTGGGTCCGATCGACCGGCGGCTCGGTGCCGGGCGGATACGGCTCGCACTCGCCGAAGTGCCGCACCTCCTCGCCGGCCGCGTTGTAGACGGTGACCGACGGCAGCAGCACGCCGGTGTTGTTGGGCGGCAGCGCGCCCAGCACCGAGCCCGTCGTTCGGTAGATGTTGAACACCGCCTGATTCGGCTCGCCCTTCTTCGTCAGCCCGACGTAGGTCGTGTTCGGCTCGGGATCATCGGGCGCGGGCGTAAAAATGAGCTGGGTGGTGAAACGGCGGCCCTGCCCTTCGGCCACCGGCCCGCGAAAGGGGTTGGCGCTGCCCTCATCGGGCTCGATGTCGACGTCGATGATCGTGCGCAGATTGTTCGTGTCGAAGTCGGAGGGGTGGAACGCGAAGTAGCGCGAGTACGGGAACTCGCCGCGGAACACCACTCGGCCACACTTCGGCACCGCGATGAAGCCGGGCGGCGCGTTCTCGCCGTGCCAGAACCGATTGCTGAAGTAGTTCGACGCCGACGTATCGAGCAGATAGGGGAAGCGGTTGCTCGTGAGCGGGCTGCCCGCCCCCGGCCAGCCACCGCAGTTGCTCTCACGCACCAGCTCGCCTTTCACGTAGGTCGGGTCGCCGAGCGCGATGCCGCAGTGGGTGCGGATGTAGTCGGAGATCTGCCCGTAGACGTTCGCGAGCTCGGGATCGATCAGCTTCGGGAAGATCCCGAGCACGGCGGCCCCGGTCGCATCGCGCGCCTCGGCCATCAGGTCGTGCAGCTGCTGCAGCGGCGCTCGCACCTCGTCGGGCGCGACCTCGAGCAGCTGACGCAGCACGTCACAGTGCCCGACGAAGTCGTTGAAGTCGTTCTTGACCGGCCGCTCGCCGTCGATCAGCTCTTGCAGCGTCTGCGCGAATCGCTCGTGCTCGGACATCGTCTTTCTCCGCTTCGAAGGAAGGTTGGGTGGGGCATAGGCGCCGGGGTCAGGGGGTCGGTGCGCCGCCCGGCTCGAGCCTTTCGTACCCGAACGCGTCGAAGGCAAAGCCCCAGTGCGCATTCACGGTCTCGACGAGCTCGGCCGGGTAATCGAAGGCGTTCTTCTGGTACTGGCCGAGGGATTCGAGATACGTCTGGATGCGCGGCCGCACGGTCTCGAAGTCGCCGAGCCCGAGCGTGCCGTAGACCGTCTCGAGGACGTCGAAGGGCTTCTCATCCAGCTCTTCGTACTTGAACTCGACGAGCCGGCCTTCGGGGATCAGCTTGCGCTCATCGATGTATCGCTTCATCAGTCGCTCGTAGGCCTGCAGGATCCACGCGTCGATGTCGTCCCACTCGAAATCCTGCAGCACCTGGGAGGGCAGGATCTTTCGGTACATGTTCTGCATCGAGGGAAACACGCGGTACGGGTTGCGCACGATGTGCACGAAGCGGGCATCGGGAAAGAGCTCGAGCAGCTTCGAGATGCGGCCCGTGTTGGGCGGCGTCTTGAGCAACAATCGCTTGCCACCCGAGAGGATCGATGCCTTCCTGAGGACGTCCATGTACGCGCGCGTCCAGCCTTCACCGGCCTCGGGCCTCGCGCCGAGGTCGCAGACGTAGCGGTCGTAGATCTCGGGCAGCGCGCGGGGAAAGCTCATGAAGTGGAAGGGCGAGTCGGCGGTCGCGTTGACGACGGCCATCTCTTCTTCCTGCGGGCTGTCGAGCGTGACCGCGACGTTGTCCATGGGCCGCGTCTTCGGGATGCGCTTCTCGAGCAGGCCCGGGATCCAGCCGCGCCCCATCAACGCGATCGGCTGCATGTTCGCCTGATAGTTCGTGACGACACCGAAGCGGTCGTCCTGCCACATCAGGTTGTGCAGGTGCGTCGTGCCGCTGCGCCCGAAGCCCAGCAGAAACACCGGCGGCTGCTCGTCGAAACGCACGCGACGCATCGCGCCGGCGTATCGCACGTTCTCCCACCACCTCAGCGGTTCGAGCATCGCGCTGAAGATCAGCCGGCTGCGCAGCCGCGCCTGGTAGCGAGGCTGATCGTCGGGCGCGTGATCGCGCAGCAGACGCCGCAGCTCGGGATACGGAAGGAACTGGGCAATCGAGGCCATGGGGGGCTCCTCTGACCGGGGCGGGTGCCCTACTCGGGCAGCTCCATCTTCCAGGGCACGCCGTTGATGTGTCCGCCGCCGTCGACGTGGATCGTGTTGCCGGTGACGAAGCTCGACTCGTCGGACGCGAGAAATACGACCACCGGGCCGACGTCGGTCTCGGGGTCGCCGACGCGGCGGATCGGGTTGCCCTGCACGATGCGCTCGGCCCCAGCCGGATCGAACTTCACGAACATCTCCCACGACGGCGCCGTCGCGAATGGACAGACGACGTTGCACGTAATGCCATAGCGGCCCCACTCGACCGCGGCGGTGCGGGTCAACGCGCGCGCCGCCTCCTTCGAGCTGTTGTAGGCCACGGTGTACTGATGGGCGTTGATGCCGTTGAGCGAGCACATCGTGATCACCCGCCCCCGCCCCTGCGCCTTCATGTGCGGAAAGGCCGCCTGCATCGCCCAGAGCACGCCCCGAAAGTTGACATCGAAGTGCCGTTCGATGTCGGCATCATCGAAGCGCTCGATGCGGGCCGTACCACCGCCGGGCGTCGCGTTGTTCACGAGCACGTCCACCCCGCCGAAGGTCGACACGGTCTCTTCGACCATCTGCCGCGCGCTCGCTTCGTCGGCCACATCGGTCTGGACGTACAGCGCCTTCGCACCGACGCCGCCGAAGTCGCGCTCGATGCCGGCCACGACGGCTTCGCCGAGATCGACCGTGCGATTCGCGACGACCACGGCCGCACCCTCGGCGGCCAGCGCGCGCGCCACGCCCTCCCCGACCCCCTGGCCCGCACCGGTCACGATGGCGACGCGTTCACTCAGGCGACTCATGCTGCGGCTCCCGCTGCGACCCGATGCCGGCTTCAGGCGACGGGCTTGTGCACCCGCATCAGTCTGGAGTATGATTTTACGATCGTAAAGTGAAAAAACGATCGAAAAGCCAAGGACGGCCTGAGATGGGGCAGGAACCCAACGAGACGCCCAGTTCGGCGCGCGAGCGGTCTGCAGGCCCGGGCCGCCCCCTGCCCACCCGCGAGCGCCAGCGCCGCGCGACCCGCGATCTGATCTTTGAGGCCGCGGTGCGCGAGATCTCCGAGGCCGGACTGGTCCGAGCCCGCATCGAGCAGATCGCGCGGCGCGCCGGCGTCACCCGGCCGACCTTCTACGCGCACTTCCCCACCAAGGAGGACGTGCTGCTCGAGCTGCAGGCGCGCACCGAGCAGTCGACGCTCGACGCCCTGCGCGCACGGCTCGGCGCAGAGGACGGCGGCAACCCGGTGCATCAGCTCGTCGATGCCGTCTTCGATCTGCTCGAGAGCGCCGACGCGGTGCTGCGGCGAGAGGCCTTCGGCCTCATGGTGCGCGAGCCCAACGATGCGCAGTGGCCCGACAACGAGCTGTTCGAATTCGTGCGCACCCGACTCGACGATGCCCGCGCGCGCGGAGACCTCGGCGACGGGGTCGATGCCGCCGAGCTCACGCGCATCGTCATGACGGCGCTCTTCGGCTTTCTCGCGATCGACGCCGAGCCCGTCGAAGACAGACGGCAACGCGCGCATCAACTGATCGAGCTTCTGGTGCGCGGCGCATCGTCGCGCTGATCGACGTCGAGGCGCGCTGAGCTCAGCCGCGACGCGCGCGCAAATCGGCCTCGCGGCGCCCTCGGCTCAGCAGCGACGCAAGCGCAGGCCGACGCCGCGGCGCCCTCGGCTCAGCGGCGACGCGCGCGCAGATCGGCCACGACGTCGGCCCACTGCTGCGGATCGGGCGCCCGGTTGTGCGTGATCGACACGCCATCGGCGATGCCCTCGAGCCTGGCTTCGAGCTTGGCCGCGATCTCGTTTCGAGGCCCGACGACCGCCAGCGTCTCGAGCACTTCGTCGTCGATGAGCCCGGTCATGTCGTCCCAGCGACCCTGCTTCGAGAGCTGGTTCAGCTCTTCGTGGATCTGCTCCCAGCCGTGGCAGACGAGGGTCGGACGATACGCCGGCGTCGAACCGTAGAACGCGAGCTGCTTGCGGGCCGCGAGCTTCGAGGCTTCGAAGGCCTCTTCGGTATCGGCCGTCACGGTGAGCGTCGCGCAGATGATCTCGAGGTCGTCGCGCGTGCGACCGCTCTTCGCGAGGCCCTTGTCGAGCGCGGGCATCGTGTTCTCGAGCAGCGACTTCCGGCTGTTGAAAGGATGCGCGAAGAAGCCGTCGGCGACCTCGCCCGCCACCGCGGTCATGACCGGCCCGAAGCCCCCCGTGAAGATCGGCGGGGGCCCGAACGGGTTCGGCCCGGGATCGAAGGCCGGGATCATGATCGTGTGGCGGTAGTACTCCCCGCGATGGTTGAGCTTCGACTTGCCTTCCCACGCGTCGAAGATCGACTTCACCGCGACGACGATCTCGCGCATGCGCGTGGCGGGCTTGCCCCAGGGCATGCTGAAGCGCTTCTCGATGTGTGGCTGCACCTGCGAGCCGAGCCCCAGGATGAAGCGACCGCCCGAGATCGCCTGCAGCCCGTGCGCCAGGTTGGCCAGGTTCATCGGGTTGCGCGCGAACGCGATCGCAATCGCCGTCCCGAGGCGCAGCGTCTTCGTGTGCTCGGAGGCGAGCGCCAGCGGCAGGAAGGGGTCGAGCTTCGCTTCGAAGCTGAACGCGCCGTCGTACCCGATCTCCTCGAGATGGGGGAACGTCGTCCGCGCGTCGCGGGCATCCTCCATCGGTGCCGTCGTGTAGACCTTCATCGGAAAGACCCCATGCCTCCATCGACCATCAGCGTCTGGCCCGTGACGTACGCCGCGTCGTCGCTCGCGAGGTAGACCGCCGTGCGGCCGATGTCGTCTTCGCAGTCCCCGACGCGGCGCAGCGGAATGCGTCGAACCATCGCCTCGTACGATTTCGGGTCGATCTGCGACCAACCCACCATGCCCGGCGAGTTGGCGAACGGACAAATCACGTTCACCCGCACACCCTGAGGGCCCCACTCGTTCGCCGCGACGCGCGACAGCCCGCGAATCGCCTCCTTGGCAGCGGCGTAGGGCCCTTCCCCGGGCAGCCCCGACGTCCCCGAACCGCTCGCGAAGTTGATGATCGAGCCGCCCCCCGCGGCAACGAGGTGCGGATGCGCTGCCTGCATCATCCAGAACGTGCCCAGCGTATTGACCTTGAGCGTGTACTCGAACTGCTCGTCGTCGACCTCGAGCAGGGGCACGGTCGACTTTGACCACCCCGCGTTGTTCACGACGACGTGCAGCGCGCCAAACGCCTCGACGGTCTCGGCGATGGCGCGCTCACAATCGCTCCGCGTCGACACGTCGCAGGCCGTGGTCTGCACGCGCGCGCCGAGCTCGACGAGCTCTTTCTCGACCTCGGCCAGCGCCTCGCGCTTCACATCCGAGATCGCGAGCGTTGCGCCTTCGCGTGCGAACGCGAGCGCGATCCCGCGCCCGATCCCCTGGGCCGCCCCCGTGACGATCGCCACGCGATCCTGCAGTCGCGACATATGACCTCCCGATCTGCTCGGTGTGGAGCCCACGCAGTGTGGCACGCTGCGGTCGACCGAGCGCGCCCCCTCCAGGGTGCATGAGAAGCCGGCGATGGGCTAGGTTGGCGGCATGCTCGATCGAATCCCCGGCAAGCGCCGCGCCTCGTATCTCATCGCATTCGCCGTCGCCCTCCTCGTCTCGACCGCCGCCTGGGCGCAGACCGACGAAGCCGACGACCTGCTGGGCGCGCCCGAGCCGGTCGCGGTCGATGCCGCGGACGCAGCCGACGAGGCCGAGGCGATCGCCGAAGAGCGTGCCGCCCTCGCCGATGAAGAAGCGGCCGAGCTCGAAGACACGCTCGACGACGGCGTCGACTCGGCGATGGCCGAAGCGGAGGACGAAACGGACGTCTTCGACGATCTCGATGAGCCCGACGACGGCGAGTCGGTGTGGCTGCGCAGCGCCGAGGTCGCGGGCGACGTGCTGGTCGTCCGACCGCTGAAGCTCGGCAAGCTGATCGCCGGCACCGGGTTCGTCTTTCCCGCGTCGGTGCTCGCCGCTCCGGCCGGGATGGACGTGCGCGAAGAGGTCGTCGACGTCTTCTTCACCATCCCGATGCAGGACCTCACCGAGCCCCAGCTCGGCGACATCTGACGCGCGGCCTTCACGCGCGGCTCGACGCTCAGATGCCCGACCTGGGCGACGGGCCCTGCACCCCCCGCATCACCATGGGCACCTCCGCATCGGTCAAGAGCGAGAGCGTCCGGACGAGGCTCGAGCGCTCTTCGTCGTCGGTCATCGAGGCCGCACGCAACGCGGCCTCAGCGATGATGTGCGACGCGCCATCCTGAGGCTGCGCGCTCGCCAACAGCAGCTCGGCCTGATCGGCCGCTTCGTCGAAGCGGCCGAGACGCAGCAACGACCAGACCACTCGCCGCCGAGCGAGCACGCGGTCGGGTGCCTTCGACAGATCCGGCAGATCGATGTCGAGCGCGCGTTCGTATGCACCGAGCGCCGCATAGATCGACGCCAGGCGATGCCGGGCGAATGATCGCCGCTGTGATTCAGAGCCGACGGTCGCCGCGCGCAGCGCTTCGAAATCGCGAGGCACGATGCCATGTGCAATGGCCCACCGAGGGGCGGCTTCGATCACGCGCTCGACAGAGAAACCCGTCGCCGGGTCGAATGGAATCGAGCGCGCAGCGTAGTACCCCGCGACGCGGGCCAGATTCTCGCGATTGCGTTCGTTCGATCGGAGATAGAGAGCGCCGTTGAGGTTGCGAAAGATGGGGACCCACCCTTCGGTCTGCTCGAGATGCGCGGTGGTGTGAAACCAAGGGCGATCCGTACGCGAGAAGCGCGGCAGGCGGATCCCCATATACAGATCGATCTCGTGCCGATCGAGCAGGTCGACGAAGCGCTCGCCCGGACGCTCCCCTCGCCGCCTGCGCAGCGGCAGGTTGGCCTCGATCACGTCGGGCGGAACGTTGAGCGAGCCGTTGACCAGGTTCTTGACGCGCGGCGCGAGCTGGCGTCCCGCAAAGCCGGCGATGTTGTAGACGGTAAAGAGCGTCCCCTCGAGTCGCGCGTCCTGCATCGTCCACACGAGCGCCGCGTGATACTTGCCGGGGTAGTACGGCAAGCGGTAGCCCGCCCAGCTCGTCGGAAGGGCCGAGCTGATCATGGGCCACGGCCCCGCGGTCACGAAGCCAGGCACGCTCGCCACGACGACGAGCGCGGCGACCCAACGACCACTCCACCCCGATCGTTCGAGAAACCAACCCGACCGTCGCAGGGCATCGCCCAGAGCGAGCAGCGGCAAGAACCCGAGCCAGAGAAATCGAACGGCCACGAAGGGCAATGCGCAGCCCACGATGGCCAAGGCGACGAGCGCCGCATCACAAGCCGAATCGGTCGTTTCATCGCCCGACATTCGCCTTCGAACTTCGAGCCCCGTCTTCACAACGAGGGCGACCGTCGACAAGAGCAGCACCCAGACGAGGCACCACGACAACCAGCTCGGCGGCAGATCGACCGGTGGCCACGCGAGCAAGTCGACCCGCGACCACTCGTCGGCGACACGCCCGAGCGACGGCGTGTCTTCGCCGGCGACGAAGAACGCCAGGTGAGGTCGCACGCCACCGGGATTCAGCAGCGTGGCAAGGCCGCCGACGATCGTCGCGACGGCCAGCGAACGCGCTCGGGCCAGGTCGGCAGAGCGGGTCGGCCCATGGCGCCCGATCGCGGTGAGAAAGAGCCCAGCTGCCCCCGCACCCAGCAGGATCGGCCCCAGGAGGAAGGCCGCGTGCATGTTCGCCCACACCGCGAAGAGCACGGCGAGGCCAGTGATCTCACGCCGCGTGAGGGGCCGGTCGCGCAGCAGCGCGAACCCACAGACGATCGGTACCGCGAGCATCGTGAACAGGTGCGGTCGAAGCTGAATCAACCGATACGCAGCGAGGACGATGAAAGCGGCCGTCGCCACGTGCGCATAGAGCCGATCCTCGGCGGCGCGTCGGAACGCGCGCCACACGACGACGATGATGGCCCCGACCGTACAGACGTGAAGAACGCGCAGCCCGGTGTAGCCGGTCGCAGCCTGGACGACATGAAGCAGCACATCGAAGAGCCACGCAGCCGGTGTCGGCGGGCCGGGCGATACGGCGAGCAGCGGATCGCGATCGAGCCAGGGCCCTTCGCTCGCGTACACCTCACCGAGGGCGAGATGAAACCACGCGTCGTCCGTAAAGAGGGGCTGCCCCGAAACGAGCAGCGTCAGACCGATCAGAATCGCGAGCGCCAGACCCGACAGCAGGACGGGCAAAGGCATGCGTCACTTACTCGGGCGCCCAGCGCACGCGTACGCCCACGGTGCCGCCAAAGGCCCAGCGATTCGGGCGCGCGTACCAGACCGCCGTCTCGCCGAACTCGTTCGAGTCTTCGACGATGAGCGATTCGTTGTTCGTGACGACCCACGCCTTGAGACCCAGATAGGGTGCGAAGATGAAGTCGCCCGCGCGCGTCGCGTCGTAGTCGAACTCGATCCCGGGACCGATCCAGTGATAGATCTTGGTGTTTGTGGCATCGAGCTTGACCTCGCGAAACCCTTCGAGGCCGAGGGACGGCGCCGACACCTGCACGGCGCGTCGCAGCGTGCCTGTGACACGCATGTCGTGTCTCAGGTACTCGACCGAAGGCTTGATCCGAAGCGCGCGATCATCGACCTGGAAGGTGAACGCGATGCCACCGCCGGCCGCCAGAACGAGGGACTCACTCTGGACGGTCGTGGTGGCCCCCTGACCCAGTACACGACCCTCTGTGAGCGCCTGGGGAATGCCGGAGATTCTGAACTCGCCGGGATCTCCCAGACTCGGGATGTCGTACTCCGGACCAAAGCCATAAGAGAGATCGACGCGCGCGAAGCCCCGCGGGCTTCCAGGCAACCTCTGCCATCCCGGCGTCATCAACTCGAAGGAACCGCCGAACGTCGGAAGCACGAGCACCGTGTCCGCTTCGGCAGGTGCACCGGCGATGAGAACAGGCTCGGTGGGAGGAGGCGGCGTGACCACGGGCCCGAGCACGTCGGTCGTCCACAGATTGCCATCGACGCCATTGGTCGCCACACCGACGACGAAGCCGGCGGCGGGCACCCAGCGTGACAGCTCTCCATCATCATCCGCTCGGTCCTGAGCGAGAGAGGCCTGCGCGATCACACACGCCGACGAGACGGCGAGAACCGCCGTGCAAGCGTCCTTGACGACCTTCAGCATGTGGGTGAGGATCGCGCACCCGCGCGTGCGCGCAAGACCGAGCCCGCATCCGCAGACGACATCAAGAGCGGTGCGCGGGTTCCTGATGGAAGAAAGCACTCACTCGAGTGGACTCGTCATCGCCGACATGCGACGCCGTTGAAGTTGAAGACGACGCAAGAAGCAGCTCAGAGATACCGCGACCCTTCCGAGAGACAGAGCTAGAACACGGATTGCGGATAGATAGAGGCAGCGATACGCATTTCGACGAAGCTGGAAGGTCACCGAACGGCGCCGACTGAGGCAAGGACGCACCACGCGGATCCGAGCTCAGACTGAAGTATGAACACGACCATCGCGTTTCGAACGACGCCTTCCGCTCGAATCGCGCCAGCGAGTACCGAGATCGAAGATCGACGAAGACAGCCGAGGCCCAGATTGCACGTCAGCGAGAGCCACGACGATCCGGCGCGCAGCTCCTCCATGCGGGAGGCCTCGAGTTCCCGCCCTTCGATCAACTTGCAGTGCCACTCCCGCAATCTTTCGACAGCAGCACGCACCGAAGTTCACGGCAGACGAATCATGCGCTGGCTCACCATCGCGCTGTTTGCGGTCGCCGCGTGCGCGATCGCGCTGCCCGCCGCCAGCCAGACGGCCGAAGCAGAGGCCGAGAGCGACGACCTCGACTTCGACTTCGACGCCTATGAGCGCGAGGGCGACGACGAAGACGACCCCGAAGCAGACGACTTCGAAGAAGACGACCTGGCCGAAGACGACATCGACTTCGAAGAGCGCTGGGGCGAGCTCGAAGAGCTGACGGTGACGGGTTCGGCGGGTCAGACGCTCGAGGTCGACGCGGCGGAGTCGACCGTGCAGTTCGACAACGCCGAGCTCGATGCGATGGGCGCCGTCGACGTCACCGACCTTTCGAAGATCACGCCCAACCTCGAGATTCGTCAGGGCGACGCGACCCAGGCGAACTTCTTCATTCGCGGCGTCGGCCTCGCTGACTTCAGCGCGAACTCGTCGAGCGCAGTCGCCATCTTCCAAGATGGTGTCCCGCTCAACTCGACCGCGATTCAGCTCGTCGGCCTCTTCGACGCCCAGGGCGTCTCGGTGGAGCGTGGTCCGCAGGGCGCCGGCAGCGCACGCAATGCGACCGCCGGCGCGATCCGCATCGACTCGCGGCTGCCGACCGGCGAGCTCACCGCCAACTTCAAGTCGAGCTTCGGAACGTACGCAAGCGGCGACACCCTGAGCGGCAAGCTGATCCAGGACTACACCGGAGCCCTCGAGATCCCGCTCCTGGAAGACCTCCTCTCGGCACGATTCTCGTTTCGCGCGCGCTACGCCGACCCCTTTCAGGTCAACGGCTGCGGCAACGCGATCCCCTTTGAAGACCGCATTCCGCGCGGTGGCATCTTCAATCCCAACGAGGACGAAGCGGCCATCTGCGGCGAGCGCGACCTCAACACATGGCCCCGAGGCGAGGTCTCGCCCATCGCCGAGGGCCTGCCGGCCGAGGTCGGCGATCAGGGCGACTGGGCCGCGCGCGCCCTGCTCCGGTTCCAGCCCGACCTGCTCGACATGGATTGGACGCTCGGCTTCCGCGGCGGCGTCCTCGATCAGCTGAGCACGCTGGGCCAGGCGATGGGTACGTCGCCGTCCCTCGGCGGATCGACCGTCCGAGGCTATGTCGAGCCCGATCAGCAGGACGAGTTCGATGCGCTGCTCCAGCAGCTCCAAGACCCGGCGCTGGCACGCGAGACGCTCGCCAACAATCTGGCCAGCGGTCGCCCCCTCGACATCCGGCCGTATCGCGGCGACTACAACCGCGTCGGTCAGACCCGCCGCACCTCGTTCGGCTCTTCGCTGCGGGGTTTCATGGTGTTCGACGGGGTCCCGCTGGTGGGCACCGTGAACCTCGAGAACGTGTCGGCGTACGACGAGTACGACCGGTTCCGCGACATCGACAACGACTTCACGTCGGACGTGCTCTTCGAGCAGGTGCAGTCGGACAACGCCTGGCAGTACTACCAGGAGCTCAAGGCGACCGGCGAGAGCGATGTCGGCACCTTCCGGTGGGAGCTCGGCGGCTACTACCTGATGGAGCAGCTCCGCTCCGACATCTCTCTATTCACGTACGTCCCAGCGGCCGACTTCGACCGGTCCTTCGCCCAGGATCTGTGGAGCTTCGCGTTCTACGGCGGGTTCGGGTACGACTTCTTCGAAGATCTCACGCTGGATGCGGGCGTCCGGTACAACTGGGAGCGGAAGAGCTTCGACCTCACGCAGGTCAATCGGGACAACGGCATCGTCGAGACCGCGATCCCGCAGACCGAGACGTGGACGGCTCCGACCGGCCTCGTCAGCCTGACGTATCGACTGACTCCCGACGTGGCGACCTACGCCAAGTACACGCGCGGTTGGAAGGGCGGGCACTTCAACGCCAATCGCCCGAATCTGCCCGGCGAGCCCGAACTGCCGGCGCGGCCCGAGACCATCGACTCGATCGAGGTCGGGGCCCGCGGCTCGTGGTTCGAGTCCCGGGTCTCCGCGAGTGCGGCGTTCTTCTACTACAAGTACAAGGACTACCAGCTCTTCTTGTTCGAGCCTGCGGTGGCCGACGCCCCGATCCTCGAGATCGTCAATGCGAACGACGCAGAGCAGTACGGCGTCGAACTCGACCTCAACGTCGTCCCGCTTCAAGACGTAGCGATCGTCCCCGAGGAGCTGTGGGGGCTCGACCTGACCTTTCGATTCGGCTGGCTCGAGAGCCAGTTCCTCGACTTCACGAACCTGATCGAGCGGATCGACCAAAGCACGTTCACTCCGTTCCAGCAGGAAGTGAACTACGCGGGGAACCGACTCCCGAACTCACCCAAGTTCAAGGTCAGCGCCGTCGTCCAGTGGCCCTTCGACCTGGGCGGTCGAGGCACGTTCACACCGCGCTACGACGTCGCCTGGAGCGACGATGTGTCCTTCGGCCCGAATGAAGGTCGCGGGATCGAGAACTCGCTGTCGGAAACGCTGCCCGACTTCACGATCGGGCAGGCGGCCTATACGGTTCACAACCTGCGCTTCGCGTACACGACGCCCGACGGCATGCTGGAAGTCGCGGGCTGGGTGCGGAACCTCACCGACACGCGATACAAGACGTTCGCGTTCGACGCGAGAATCTTCGCGGCCACCGTCATCAACTTCGTGGGCGAACCGCGAACCGGCGGCGCGGACATCACGATCCGCTTCTGATGCGCTTCTCTCAGGGCACCTTGTAGCCGAGCGCGCGCAGCTGGCGAAGCTGCATCTCGTCCATCTCGAGGCTCGGCGCTTCCGAGCTCCAGGGCGGCTCCTGACCGAGGTATCCGTCGGCCATCTCGCGCATCCGCTTCGTCACTTCGGGGTTCTCTGCGTCGATGCTCGTCAGCTCGGCCACGTCTCCACCGAGGTCGAAGAGCTCCTCGGTATACGTTCCATCCTTCTCGGGCAAGCGCACGTATCGGTAGCCACCATCGACCACCGACACGGTCGGCGCTTCTTCGACCCCCTTGCGCCCCCAGGTGCGATCGAGGTGGGCCCACCCCTCCCCTTCGACGTCGGCTTCGGGTGCTGCCGCTTCGCCGCGCGCCGCGGCGAGGATCGCGCCGCGGCGCGATGCCCCATCGACGTCTTCCATGCCCGACAGCCCGATCAGATCGAGCACCGTCGGCCAGATGTCGACGTTTCGAGTCACGTTCTCGACGACGACGCCGGGATCGAGCTTGAACGGAAGGCTGACGATCATCGGAACGTGGGTCGTCTCTTTGTAGACGAAACGCGCGTGCCCCTCGTAACCACGCTCGCTGAACGCCTCGCCGTGATCCGAAGCGATGATGACGATCGTGTTCTCGAGGTACCCGCCCCGCATCAGCAGCTCATAGATGCGTTCGATGATCGTATCGGTACGACGAATCGAGTTGTCGTACACGTCTGAGTACGACGTGCCGAAGAGCGCCGAGTCTTCGTCGTAGAGATACTCGTGAAGATCCATCAGGTGCAGATAGAGAAACCAGCGCTCGTCGCCGTACGTGCGAAGAAACTCTTCAGCGCCGTAGACGGCCGACATGTCGGTGCCGGCATTCGACAGCGTCGGATTCTCGCGCTTCACCTTCTCGGCTCGCGGCTCGGCCACGGGCTTCGTGTAGACCTCGAAGCCCTGACCGAAGCCGAAGTAGTTCTCGACCCAGCCGTTGCGAAAGAGCCCAGCGGTTCGAAAGCCCGCTTCGCGTAGAATCTCGGCCGGCAGCTGCGCTTCGTCCGACAACACGTGATCGAAGCGCGTGACGCCGGTTCGAGACGGGAACAGACCCGTCCACAGGCTCGCCATCGAGCACTTCGTCCAAGATGACTGAGCGACGTGGCGCGAGAAGCGCACGCCGTTGTTCGCGATGCGGTCGAGCGTCGGGCTCGTGGGCCGCTCATAGCCCCAGCTGCTCAGTCGATCCGCCCGAAGGGTGTCGATCAAGATGAACAGCACGTTCAGATCATCGCGCTCGGCCAGCGCCTCGATGTCGGCGACCGTACCGACCGGGCGGTCGTCGGTCGGGATCACCTCGACGTCGATGACGAATGCCGCGTACGCTACGACGACCAGTGCGGCCATCGTGAGCCACGGCCATCTCTTGTTGAGGATCGAGTTCGAATCGGCCATAGGGCGGCGAGACTAGCGCAGCGTCGCGCCCGCCCGACGTGCGTGCCGACCGCTCGCGTCGCCCGGTGCTAGCCTCCGGCGTCATGCCCAAGACCCACGCCCGGCCGTCTCCCCCTCGGTGCGCAACGCATCGGCAGGGGATCCTCTTCGTCGCGTTCTGCATTCTCGCGGTCTTGTCGACCGCATGCGGCCCCGACCCGCTTGCCGAAGCCAAGCAGCATCAGGCGCGCGGTGCGTTCGCAGCTTCGCTCGAACCGCTTCGCACCTACCTCGATCAGCACCCAGAGGACAGCGAGGCCCAGTTCCTCTACGGCATGGCGCTTTCGTCGACCTCGCGGCTCACCGAAGCCATCTGGCCCTTGCGTCGTGCGGCCGAAGACCCCGAATGGAAGACCCCCGCCACACTTCAGCTCGCGCGGATGGCCGTCGGAACGGCCGACTGGGACATGGCGACGGGTCTGCTCGACCCGTTGATCGACGAGCAACCCGACGATGTGCAGGCCCTGGGCATTCGGGCCTTTGCGCGCGCCCAGAGCCGACGCGACTACGAGGGCGCGCTCGCCGACGCCGATCGCATCCTCGAGATCGATCCCGAAAACAGCGATGGCCTGATTCTGCGCGGTGTGGCGCTGCTGGGTCTCGACCGGATCGAGGAAGCCAGGGAGGCGATCGCCTCGACGTCCGAGCACTTCGACGAAGCCGGCCTCGGGCTGGCGGGCTCACCCGACTTCTGCGCGGTGCGCGCGGGCTTCGCCGAGGAGCAGGGCGAGGCCGACAAGGCACGCGAGGTGTTCGAGGAGTGCCTCGAACGATTCCCTACGAACTTCACGATTCTCGACGGCGCCGTTCGCTTCTTCGACGCAGCGGGCGAGCCCGAGCGGTCGCTCGAGATTCTGCGCGGCGCCTACGAGGCGATGCCGAACGTCCGCACGTATCGCATGTCGCTCGTGTACCGGCTCGGACTCGCGGGCGAAGACAACCAAGCCGAGGAGATCCTCGTCCAGGCGACCAACGCAGCGAGTCCGGCCCTCGCGGCCATCGCCCACTCCGATCTCGCTGGGTACTACTTCGAACGAGATCGACTCGACGAGGCGATCACCCACTTCGAGAGCACGCTCGCTCTGATCTCCGAGCCGGGGCCGACGTTCCTCTTTGCGTACGCCGACACCCTCGTGACCGCAGAGCGCTACGACGACGCGCTCGCGCTGACCGAACGGATGAATCTCCCGAGTCACCGCGAGCTGATCCGTGGCCGAGTCGCTCTCGAACGCGGCGAGCCGGCCGAAGCGCTGGCCCACTTCGAGGAGGGCTTCAAGCTCTGGCCCGCGAACGCCGTGGCGCGCTACTACGCGGGGCTCGCGGCCGAACAGCTCGGCGACTTCGATCGGGCGATCGAGGAGTATCGATACTCGATTCGCGCCGAACCGAGCGCCACCGATGCACGCTTGCGGCTCGCGCGCCTTTACCTCGCAACGGGCCAGCCCTCGGTGGCGCTCGAGGTGGTTCGGCACCAGGCCGCCGAAGCGGGCTCGGACTCACTCGATCGCACGCTGCTCGAGATCGAGCTGCTCGCCATGCTCGGCCAGCCCGTGATGATCGGAGAAGCGTCTCGAAGCTTGATCCAGCAGCCCGAACACCTTCCCCAGGCGGTTGCGGCGCGCGCGCGCGGGGCGCGAACGCGCGCGGGCGCCGAGGCGGGGCTGCGCGAGGTGACCGGCGCGCAGAACCTCGACCTCACGGCCCCGAACAATGCCCCGGCGCTCGAGAGCGTCATTCGCGACCTCGTCGCGCTCGGGCGCGCGAGCGACGCGTTGGCCCAGGTCGACCGCGCCGCAAAGGTCGCGGGCAGTGCTGCGCATCTGCACGCATTGCGCGGGTACGTGATCGCCGAGACCGCGGTCGAGCCCGAACAGGCGCGGCCCGAGTTCGAACGCGCCATCGCGCTCGATCCCGAGAGCTTCGTCGCGCTGATCGGCCTCGCGCGCCTCGAGGGGCAGGCCGGCAAGATCGACGAGGCCCTCGCGCTCTATGGGCGCGCTGCAGCCGCCGACTCGACCGACCAGACGGCGCTCCACGAAGCGATCGAGCTGGCGCAGGCTGGGGATCGGGGCGAAGCCGAGCTCAGGCTGCTCGAGGCGTCGCTCGAGCGAGACCCCTATGCGGCGGCCGAAGCTGGAGCGCTCGCGCAGAAGCTCATCGAAGCCGATCCCGATGCGCGCGATTCGATGCGCGTACAGACGCTGTTGCGAACCGCGAGCTACTTCGACGCAGAGCGCCAGGCGAAGGCCCGACCCTGAGAAGCAGCGCCCCTCGACGCGAGCATCGTCGACGCAGAGATCGAAATCAGGTCTTGCCGAGTGCTTTTCGCACGCGCGGATTGTCGGGCACGATCCGAACCTTGCGCACGAAATCTTCCGGCAGCCCAGAGCTGGCGAGCCACGCATCAGCGGCCTCGGGCTCGCGCAGGTACCACTGTCGCGCGATCTTGCCCACCGTCTGCATCCTCAGCTTCTCGCTGGTGAGCCCCATCGCGAGATCGAGCGCGGCGGGCGGATCGACCAGGCTGATGCTGCGCGCATAGAGCGCGACCGCGCCTTCGATCGGGCGATCAGCAGGCTGCGCCTGCACCCAGGCCTGCGCGGCCGGACGATCCCAGGCGAGCCAGGCGCGATAGGTCTCGAGCACGGTCTCATCGCGGGCCTCCCCGGGCGGCAGGGATACGGCCCACGCCATCGCGGCTTCGGGTTCTCGCAGCACCCACCTCGAGCCCAGGCGTTCGGGCAGTCGATGACCGTACCGACCCTCCATGTGCCGGTCGACGAACGCCCGAGCCAGGTCGGTGTCGACCTCGGCGACGGCCCCCGCGACGCGCCGATAGACGTTCAGCTTGAACGTTTGGTCATCGTCGCGGTCGGGAAGCGATTCGGCCCAGGCGATGACGTCGGCGGGCCCGTCGCGCATCACGCGGCGGCGGATCAGCACGGTCAGAGCCCACTGGCGTTCAGGGCCATGTCCCAGTGCTTTGGCGTACGACAGAGCGCCATCGATGACCGACTCGTCCCAGCCGCGCAGCACGTAGTCGACCCAGAGCCGCCGCTGGGCATCGTTCGGCGCCGCCATCGTCGCCGCCTGGATCGCGAAGCGCGGGTCGGTGCGCCCCCACGCGCGCATGATCCCGCGGATGACTGGGATCGACTGGCGGGCATTCCAGTTGGCCTCGGTCCAGTCGAGTGCATCGCGCGGCGCGAAGCCGGCCCACCACTCGCCGAAGAGCACGAGCTCGGTATCACCGGTGTCGAGCAACACGCTGTCGTACGCAGACCGCACGTCTTCGAGCGCATCTGGGCCGAGTTCGCTGAAGAGGCGGGCCAGCTGTTCGGTGCGAAGGAAGGTGTCGGGTTCGAGCAGCACCTCGCGCACGTCGCCGGCCAGGCCGGGCAGCACGAAGGGCTCGGGCACCGCCTTGCTGCGCGGGGTCGGCAGATCCATCCCGGACGACCACTCGCTGCCCGGGCCCCAGACCTGATGAGCGATGCCCACACCGATGAACACACCGGCCACCAGGACGACGACGCTCCATAGACTGTTCGAGGCTCGCTTCGACATGGCGGCGCAGCTTAGCACCGGGCCTCGTGCGGCCGTGCCACAGGAGATGGGTCCGAGCTCGCTCCGATCAGCGTCGGGACCGACGTATCTGGTTGACTTCCTTAGGAAAAAGAGACCAAGGTCGGGTGGAGCGCATCGCCCCAAGCGGTGCGTTCTGCACCACCTCCGCACACCGGCAGATCGGGCCCGAACCACCCGAACTCGTTGAGCATTCTGTGCGGCTTCGCCGCCACGGCAAGCCAGCGGCGCAGAACACCCCGTTTTGGCGGACCGGGACGCACTATTCGCATCGTCGGACCCGGCGTAAGTCTTTGTCGAATAAGGGGAAGTTCTTGCAGTCAGAGAGAGAAATAAGTGGCATTGTGGTTGCACTGAAGTCGCCCAGAGATTCGGATCGGGCGCCGTGAGAGACGTTGTGGCGCATCATCGGTCGAACAAGGAGAAGTCATGATCACCCGTAATTTGAGGAAGTGGAGCGCCGGCAGCATCCTCGCTATCGGCCTGCTCTTCGCACAGAGCGCGGCAGCGGCGCCGCTCTCGATGGTGGGCGAGTGGTTCCTGAATCGCGGTCCGCTCGTCGACATTCCGGCCAACGGCGGTCCCGTGTTCTGCCTTCCGGGCCAGGGCCTGGTCGACGGCTGCGTCAGCGGCCTGCGCCCGCTGAACGGCGGCGTCCCGGCCGGCATCACCACGGTGAGCGCCATGGGCTCGGCCCCGGCTTCGTTCACGGTGCCGGTGGGCGCGTTCTCGCTGCCCGGCGGTCCGGCCAACCGACAGACGGTGCCCGTCAACGGCGTCCCGACGGTCATCCAGCTCGCCTCGCAGTTCAGCATCGCGGCGCCCGTGGCCAGCTCGACGAACAACGGCGCGACGATGGGCATCGTGCCGGCCGGCCTCGCCAGCTTCCAGGCCAACGCGTTCTCGCAGGATCCGATCCAGACGATGGGCGGTGCAGCGACGCTGATGGGCGGTGGCGGCGGCGGCGTACGAATGGCGTCGGACTTCACCTGGTGCCCGCCCACCGGCGCATGCACGACGACGACGATGTTCGTGACGATGCTCGGACCGATCACGACGACCCGCACGTTCCCGGTCGGACCGCTCGGTGCGCGCCTCGCCTACACCTCGGGCGCGAACAAGTTCGGCGGCACGATGAACGCCATGCTGCGCAACACCGGTGTGGTCTCGATCAAGTTCGGCGCCAACGGCGTGCTCGACCAGCTCGTCGGCGGCACGAGCAACCCTGACTTCGGCAAGCAGGTCGCCGGCGGTGGCTACGCCAACTTCCGCCAGCTCACCCTCGCCGATGGCCCGGTGTTCTCGAACTACATGCTGAACACGCCGTGCACCTCGGGCCTCGGTGCACCGCCGAGCCCGCCCGGCTGCGGCATCATCACGTCGCTCGGCGCTCAGACGATGACCCTGCCCGGCTCGATGAACTACGACTGGGGCATGCCCTGGACGACCGGCACGGTGATCGTCGACAACGCGCCCGGCCCGATCCCCTCGCTGGATCCGGCCACGCGGCTCTCGGCCATGGGCTACGACAACCGCACCGCGCTCGGTGCCGGTCGCATCACCATGGTCGCAGGCGGCACCACGGAGCGTGGCCCGTCGGGCAACCACTTCGCAGCCTTCGAGGTGCTCAACCTGAAGTTCGGCTCGACGACCGCCGTGCCGCTGGCGTCGTGGCCGACGCTGGCCGCCATGGTCGCGCTGCTGACCCTCGCGGGTGGCTACATGGCTCGCCACCGCTTCGGCAGCGAGGAGGCCTGATCGGCCCCGTCGCACGAGACGATGGCTGAGCGCCGCACGGCGCCACCGTCGTCAGCCGATGTTCCACCGACCGGGCGAACCCAAGCGGGTTCGCCCGGTCTCTTTTTTGGGGCAGTGCGAATCTCATGATCGCGGTCTGCGGGGCCAAGGCAGATCGCGCCGAACCAAGGCGGCGCAGTCGAGCACTCACCGCTCGGCGACGGGCGTCGGCGAATCGGGCCCCCACGCGCTGAGCCCGAGTCGCAGGGGGTTCAACCACCGACGCGCTGCGCTCGCGTCGCGACGGGTTGACCCACGACGCGCTGCGCCCGAGTCGCGACCGATCGAGCTTCGACCTCGCCACAGCCCAAGAGCTCAACCGCTCGTGAACTGCGCCGCCTTCTTATGAAGGGCCTGAAGGATCTTGGGTGACTGCTCGGTCTTGGGCATCGCACGACCGAGCGCGATCCCTTTCGCCATGTCCGACCGCTCGGCTTTGCGCGATCCGAGCTCACTCAGGCGCTCGAGCGAAACCCACGCGACGTCGTACTGGCCGGTACGCCGAGCCGCCTCGGTTCGAGCCAGGTAGGCTGCCCCGCTGCGCTGGCGATGCAGGAGCGCGTCCACGATGGCGAGCGCAGCCGCTGCATCCTCGGTGTCCCCCGTGGCGAGACGCCAATGCGCGCGTGCGAGCGCGGCCTCGGGATACAGCAGCTCTCCCGGTTGCCAGCGGGCGAGCGCGTCGTCGAGGGGGGCGATCGCGGCGACGTCGCCGGCCGCTTCGAGGCGAACGGCATCCACCACGGCCTCTTCGCGCGGTGTGAGAGATCCCTCGGTGAACTCCACCGACTCGCCCAGCATGGCGAGCCCGAGCATGGCGTTCTTCGAGCTCGGATCATGGGCCAGCGAACGACGAAAACTCCGCGCCGCTTCGAAGCGGCGTCGGTTCTCGAGTTGAGCCCAGCCGCGACCGAGATCGCGATCGGCTTCGTCTAACCCGGCGAGCAGCTTCTCACCCCGGGCGATCTGGCGCCGCGCGCCGACCTCGCGCATGAGCAGCGCGAGGTCGAACGTGTCGGCGACGGCCGGCAGCGGGTCGTACGGCTCGAGCATGGCATCGATCCGCCGCCGGCCGCGCCTGAACTCGCGCAGCCGCCCCACCGAAGACGCGAGCCGATTGTGATCGTCGGTGATCAACTCAGCGCCCGACGAGACGGCGCGCGTGCCTTCGTCGTCGAGCACGCGGGCGAGGGCCACATCGAGCGGCGCGTGCAGACCGACGACGGCGAACGGTTCGGGCCCCGCGTCGATGGCCGCCTGCGCCGTTGCCAGCGGATCGAGGGGCGCCTTCGAGGCCACGAAGAGCAGCGCGGTCGACTCGGGCTGGTACGCCTCGACGTATGGAAAGACCGACTGCAGCGTCGCCAACAGGCTGCGCACGAGCTCGTCGTCGACGAACGCGAGACCGATCCACTGCACGAAGACGCCGTCGGGGCCGAGCCGCTCGCGCACGAGCTCGAAGAAGTCGCGCGTATAGAGGTGCGATGCGCCCGACGTCCACGGATGTGAAGGCTGCGACACGACGGCGTCGTACGTGCGATTCGACAGCATCAGCGCACCGCGCGCATCACCGAGGTAGAGCGACACCCGTGGATCGGCCAGGGGGTCGGCTTCACGTCGAATGTCGGCGACCGAAGCGTTCGCGGCGACGACCTCGGGCTCGAGCTCGATCACGTCGACGCGCTCGAGCCCGGGCGTGATCGCCGCGAGCGAGCCGCCGCCGCCGAGACCGATCAGCAGCAGATCGCGAGCGTGCGGTCGCATGATCGCCGGCAAGAGCGTGAGCCATCGCGCGGGACGCTGCCGGTCGAAGGGCACGGCCGAGCTGCTGATCACGGCATCGGGCAGGCCATTGGTCGTGAGCCGCCAGCTGTGTCCCGCATCGATCAGCGCGACGGTGGCCGATCGGCCGACGCCGAGGAACGTCAGCTCGCCGGGGTGCGGCTGCAGCGAGAGAGGTGAGCTGCGCATCAGGCGCGCGGGGGTCGCCGGCGGCCAGACGACGACCGCGACGAGCGCGACGACCGCCGCCGTGGCGAGCGCGACGACTCGCGTTCGCGCCGCAAGGAAAGCGAAGACAGAGAGGACGGCCAGCGTCAGGTTGCCGAGCACGCCCAGCGCAGCCGTCCCTTCGTAACCGAAGCTCGGCAAGAGCCAGAAGCCCGCAGCCACAGACCCGACCACCGAGCCGACCGTGTTCCAGGCGTAGACCCGCGCGCTCGCGGGCGCCGCATCGTCGGCGTGCTGGGCGTGCACGCGCACGGCGAATGGGAACGTGGCGCCGATGCACAGCGTGAAGGGCAAGAGCACGAAGATCGCCATGAGCGCACCCGGAGCCATGCGTTCGGGCGATACGCCGAAGGTGGTGGCGATCTGAGGGAGCCGATCTGCGAGCGCGAACGCCAGCCGGGCCGAGATCGCCGCGCCCATCTGCACTACGACGAAACCGACCGCCGCCGCACGTGGCGTGCGGGCGAGCCGCGACGCAACTGCGCTGCCCCCGGCGATGCCGACCAGGAACGATGCGAGCATCGTCGCGAACGCCGCCGTGCTCCCGCCCATCAAGAAGCCGAGCAGCCGCACCCACATCACTTCGTAGACGAACGAGATCGCCCCGCTCGCCGCCATGAGCGGCAGGATCCAACGCCCTGCGCCGCTCGACTCGGGTGCCACCGATCCGACCTCGGGCTCGACGGCCGGAACCGTGCGCGCGAGGAGCGCCGCGGCGACGAAGACGAGAAAGTTGACGCCGGCGGCGACGTAGATCGTCTGGCGCAGCCCGAGCGCCGGCAGCAGCACGAACGCCGCGAGCAGCGCGCCGCCGATGGCGCCGGCCGTGTTCACACCGTAGAGAATGCCGATCCGCGGTCCGATCTCGTCGTCATTGCGGACGGCATGCCGCGCGAGGAGCGGCAGCGTCGCGCCCATCATCGCCGTGCACGGCACCATCACCACGAACGCACCGAAGAGATGGAAGAGCGCGGTGGCGAGACCGATCGTCTCGGGCGGCGCATCGAGGCCGCCGAGCCAGCCGGTGTAGAGGCCGGTGAGCGCGCGAATGCCGAAGGGGACGGCGAGCGCGCCGAGGGCGATCCCCAGCTCGAGCAGCCCGTAGGCCAGGACCGGCCGGGTCAGCCGCGGCGCCAGGCGGGCCGCCAACGCGGCCCCCGACGCAAGCCCCGTCATGTAGGCGGCGAGCACGGCCGACACCGCGAGCTCCGACGTCCCGAAGACGAACGCGAACTCACGGGTCCAGGCCGTCTCGTACATGAGCGCGGCGAGACCGGAGAGGAAGAAACAGAGTAATAGAAGGAAGAAGGAGACTTGGGCGCGCAGGGACGGGCTCCGGATCGCCTGGGTCGAACGGGCGCGGCGATCGCCCCACCTTATCCCATCGACGTCTCGGCGCGGTATCCGGATGGTTCCCGAATGGCCGCAAACCACCCGATACGGGGCCCATCCGGGCGGATGCGCATCGCGGATGAGGGGCGATCGCAGACCGCTGCACCGAACACAGAGGGCGGGTCGCGATCCGAATGGTTCCCATCGGCCCCGCTCATTGAGCCGACCCGGCGACGCGACCCGGGACCGACGCGGACACGCAGCGCAGCGACGGCGGCGCAGAGGCTCGGGCGATTGGCCCCTCGGGGCAATCTGTACATCCTTGCATTGAGATATCCTGATGAATCTGTTAGGCTCCGCGCTTCGCGAGCCGATCCGGGGGGTTGCGCGTGGCCCGCGTCCGCTCGCTCGGCCCCCTACCCTCGGTGGCCATCGGCCGCCCAGACAGCCGCGACGCGCATCGACCCCGACGTCACGGCACCCCATCGCCACGGAGCCCGACCATGAGCCAGTCCGATCGCCCGGCCCTCCTGCGGGCCGCCCTCGCCGAACGCATCCTGATCCTGGATGGCGCCATGGGCACGATGATCCAGGGCTTCGGGCTCGGCGAAGCGGACTATCGCGGCGATCGGTTCGGTGACCACGCGCAAGATCTGCAGGGCGACAACGAGCTGCTGTCGTTCACACGCCCCGACGTCATCGAAGACATCCACCGCCGGTTCCTCGAGGCCGGGGCCGACATCGTCGAAACGAACACGTTCGGCTCGAATCGCATCGCCCAGGCGGACTACGCGCTCGAAGACATCTGCTACGAGCTGAACCTCGAGAGCGCGCGACTCGCCCGGCGCGTCTGCGATGCATTCACCGAAGAAGACCGATCGAAGCCGCGCTTCGTCGCCGGTGCGGTGGGTCCGACGCCCAAGACCCTCTCGATCTCGCCCGACGTCAACGATCCTGCGGCACGCAACCTCGACTTCGACGAGCTGACGGCCGCGTATGCCGAGGCGACGCGGGGGCTGATCGATGGGGGCAGCGACATCCTCCTCGTCGAGACCATCTTCGACACGCTGAACGCGAAGGCGGCCCTGGTCGCCATCGACGAGGTGCAGCGCGAACTCGGCACCGCCCTGCCCCTCATGATCTCGGTCGCCATCACCGACGCGAGCGGACGCACCCTGTCGGGTCAGACGGTCGAGGCGTTCTACCGCTCGGTCGAGCACGCGAACCCCCTCACCGTCGGCGTCAATTGCTCGCTCGGCGCCACCGACATGCGGCAACACGTCGTCGAGCTGTCGCGACTCTCGAAGAGCGGCGTCTCGGCCTATCCCAACGCTGGGCTTCCCAACGCGTTCGGCGAGTACGACGAGGCCCCGGCCACGACCGGTGCGCTCGTGGGCGAATTCGCGACCAGCGGGCTCGTGAACGTCGTCGGCGGCTGCTGCGGCACGACCCCCGACCACATCGCCGAGATCGCCCGCGCGGTCGAAGGCGTCGCACCGCGCGAGATCCCTGAGCTGCCGGCGCTCGAGACACACCTATCCGGCCTCGAGCCGCTCGCGATTCGCGAAGACTCGAACTTCCAGATGATCGGCGAGCGCACCAACGTGACCGGCTCGGCGAAGTTCCGACGCCTGATCAAGAGCGAGAGCTACGAAGAGGCGCTCGACGTGGCGCTCGATCAGGTGCGAGGGGGCGCGAACATCCTCGACGTCAACATGGACGAGGGCCTGCTCGACAGCGAAGCGTGCATGAAGCACTTCCTCAACCTGATCGCAGGCGAGCCCGAGGTCGCCCGCATCCCGATCATGATCGACAGCTCGAAGTGGAGCGTCATCGAGGCCGGGCTCAAATGCATCCAGGGCAAGGGCGTCGTCAACTCGATCTCGCTCAAAGAGGGCGAGGCCGCCTTCCTCGAGCAAGCACGGCGCATTCGCAGCTACGGCGCGGCCGTCGTCGTCATGGCTTTCGACGAGACCGGCCAGGCCGACACCACCGAACGCAAGGTCGAGATCTGCGAACGCAGCTACAAGCTGCTCGTCGAACAAGCCGGCTTCCCGCCCGAGGACATCATCTTCGACCCGAACATCCTGGCGATCGCCACGGGCATCGAGGAGCACGCCGACTACGCGAAGAACTTCATCGACGCGACGCGCGAGATCCGGCGGCGTTGCCCCGGCGTGCACGTCTCGGGCGGCGTATCGAACCTCTCGTTCGCGTTCCGCGGCAACGACCGTGTGCGCGAAGCGATCCACTC
Source organism: Myxococcota bacterium (assembly GCA_965250285.1). Classification (GTDB taxonomy): domain Bacteria; phylum Myxococcota_A; class UBA9160; order UBA9160; family UBA4427; genus CAYYSY01. The sequence goes on along the minus strand of OZ252299.1, from coordinate 474,543 downwards.
GGCCTTTTTGTACCACGCGACCCAGGCGGGCATGGACATGGGCATCGTGAATGCCGGCCAGCTCGAGGTCTACGCCGACATCCCCGAAGACCTGCTCCAGCTGGTCGAGGACGTGATCTTCAATCGAAGCCCCGAGGCGACCGAGCAGCTCATCGACTTCGCACAGACGGTCAAGGGTGAGGGCAAGTCGAAGGTCGTCGATCTCTCGTGGCGCGAAGAGTCGGTCGAGAAGCGCCTCGAACATGCGCTCGTGCACGGCATCACCGACTTCATCGAGGACGACACCGAGGAGGCGCGCAAGGAGGCCGAGAAGCCGCTGCACGTGATCGAGGGGCCGCTCATGGACGGCATGAGCGTCGTCGGCGATCTCTTCGGCGCCGGCAAGATGTTCCTGCCGCAGGTGGTGAAGAGTGCGCGCGTCATGAAGCGCGCGGTCGCCTACCTCGAGCCCTACCTCGAAGCCGAGAAGAGCGCCGGCGCGACTCAGGGCAAGGTCGTGATGGCCACCGTAAAGGGAGACGTGCACGACATCGGCAAGAACATCGTCGGCGTGGTTCTCGGCTGCAACAACTACGACGTCATCGACCTCGGCGTGATGGTGCCGGCCGAGAAGATCCTCGACACGGCGGTCGAGGTCGGCGCGCACGCCGTCGGCCTCTCGGGCTTGATCACGCCCTCGCTCGACGAGATGGTGAACGTGGCGGCCGAGATGGAGCGTCGCGGGCTGAAGCTGCCGCTCTTGATCGGCGGCGCAACCACCAGCAAGCAGCACACGGCGGTCAAGATCTCGCCGAAGTACACCGAGAGCGTTGCTCACGTCCGCGACGCCTCGCGCGCCGTGGGCGTGGTGGCCAGCCTGCTCGATGCAGAGAAGAAGCAGGTCTTCGACGCAGAGAACGTCGCCGACCAGGAGCGCATCCGGAAGATCTACGCCGACCGGCAGGAGCGGCCGCTCACGCCGTACGCGCAGGCCCGCAGTGCCGGCTCGGGCATCGAGTGGAGCGCGCGTGACCTGGCCAAGCCCGCGTTCACGGGCCGGCACGTGATCGACGACGTGTCGATCGCCGACCTCGAACCGTACATCGACTGGACCTTCTTCTTCACCGCATGGGAGCTGAAGGGGAAGTTTCCGGCGATTCTCGAGAGCGAGAAGTACGGCGCAGCGGCGCGTGAGCTCTACGAACACGGCCGCGAACTGCTCGACGAGATCATCACCAAGGGTTCGGTCCAGACGGCGGGCGTCTACGGCTTCTGGCCCGCGAACTCGGATGGCGACGACATCGTGCTCTTCACCGATGCGTCGCGCCAGGCCGAGCTCATCCGCTTCCCGATGCTGCGCCAGCAGAGCGTCTCGGGCTCGACGGGTCACTATCGCTCGCTCGCCGACTTCGTCGCGCCGCTCGACTCGGGGCTCGAAGACTACGTGGGCGCGTTCGCGGTGACCGCCGGGCTCGGTGCCGACGCGCTCGCCGAGACCTACGAGAAGGCACACGACGACTACACGTCGATCATGGTGAAGGCGCTCGCCGATCGCTGTGCCGAGGCCTACGCCGAGCTGCTGCACCAGCGCGCGCGGCGTGAGTGGGGCTACGGTCAGGACGAATCGTTCACCAACGAGGACCTGATCGCCGAGCGCTACCGCGGGATCCGGCCGGCGTTCGGCTACCCGGCCTGCCCCGACCACACGCCGAAGCGCCTCCTCTTCGACCTGCTCGGCGCGCCCGAGATCGGCATCGACCTGACCGAGTCGTGCGCCATGACACCGGCTGCGAGCGTGTCGGGTCTCTACTTCGCCCACCCCGAAGCCCGCTACTTCACCGTCGGCCGCTTGGGGCGCGACCAGGTGGGCGACTACGCCAAGCGGTGCGGGATGAGCGAGGCCGAAGCCGAGCGCTGGCTCGCGCCGAACCTGGGCTACGAGCCCGACGAGGTCTAGGCACCGCACTGATCAGCGTGGCATTGCCCCCCGAGCCAAGAGGCCACCCGATGAAAGGCTCACTCCCGCCGCATGGTGAGCGAGAAGTACACGCCCTGCCCCTGCAGCCCCGCCTGATTCTGCTCGACTGAGATCAGCTGAGCGCCCCAGTACAAGCGCGCGTCGAACCATGAAGTCGGAGACGCGAGCAGCCCCAGACCTGCGCCCGCGAGATTCTGCGGCCCAACCGTCGGCCCGCGATCCCGCGACCACGACCGCCCGCCATCGACGAAGGCCGCCAACGAGAGCTTCGACCCAAACTCGGGGCTTCGAATCACCGGTAGCCGAGTCTCGAACGTGGCGCTGAAGCCGTTGTCGCGAACGAGGCGGTTCTCGGTGTAGCCCCGCACCGAGCGCACGCCTCCGACAGCGAACCGCTCGATCGGCGGCAGCGGATCCCAAGCCAACTGCCAATCGAAGCGCGAGAGCACCTCCACGTGCCACCATGGCAACCGACGAGCCCATTGCATCTGACCGAGCCAGCTCGTGAACCGCGTATCGTCGACACCGTTCGCCGACGTGGACGCGCCGAGAATCGGTAGCCCCACGCTGAGGACGGTGCGCACAGCCAATACTTGACTGAGATCGCGATAGACGAGGTCTGTCGTGAATCGAAGCACCGAAACGCGCAGCCGGCCATCGACCGAAGCCTGGCTCGTGTTGAAGGGCTCGCCGCCCAGCGTACTCGTGGTCTGCCGCAGCTCCCCGACGAGCCCGACATCCCACTGCAGTTTCGTCGTCTGGACGATCGGTTGTTTCAACAGCAAGCTGACGCTCCAGAAGCGCGCCGCGATGTCGTCATCGGCGAAGACCGATGTCACGATCTCGCTGTCGACGAATCGCCCTTGCGCGCCGACCGACGTATCGAATCGATTGACCGGCACCGTGGTCGTCACCGCGATCTCGTTCAACCCCTGGCTGAACACGCCCGTGGCCACAGTGTCGTCGCCATAGCCGCTCACGTTCGAGTAGCCCAAGCCGATCCGCCCGTTCGTCTGGCCGATCGCGGGCGGGCGGTCATTGGCCACGACGAGCTGCGCTCGCCAACGATCAGACTCGACGACGTGAACTTCGAGTGCTGAAAACCCTGGATGAGCCGTGGCCGAGATCCGCGCCTGGACCGAATCGATCCGGGGATCGAGCTGCAACGCATCGAGCCTCCGCTCGAGGCTCGCAACATCGAGCGGAGCATCGGGATCGGGGACCAGTCGCACCTGGACATACCGAGCTGCGAGCGTCTTCAGGCCGGTGATTCGGGTCTCGGCGAGCCTTCCCTCGACGACGTCGAATCGAATGACACCTTCACCGAGATCCTGATCTGGGATCCGCACGAACGACGTGACATAGCCGGCCGAGACATAGAGCCGTGTCAGCCGACGCTGGAGATCGAGCAGATCGGCGTTCGAAACCCGTCTTCCCACGAAGGGCCGGGTCTCTTGCACGAGCACGCGCGGCGGCAGAACCGTGTTCCCTCGAATCTCGATGGCATCGACCCAGACGAAAATCTGGACATCGGAGAACGGATCAGCGCCCCCCTCGGGAGATGGAGCCGGGGGTAACAGCGAAGGGGCCCGAGGCGTGGGCGCGGGCTCGAGTTCCGGGGGCTGCTCATTGCCCGGCAGAACCCGCGGATTGGGCAGGGGCTGGGCGTCGGCGCCGCTTGCAAATGCGCAACTCATGAGAGTCGCCACCAGCCCGGACGCCACCCCACACCGTCGTGTGCACGAGAGCGCCCAGCGGCAGAGACTGATCACGACAAGTTCAGACAAGTGGGGCGCCAATCCGGGTACAGTGAGCGGTGTCGCGCTGCGGGCCGCGATGCCTGACATGACACTGCACGGGAGCGCCGCCGATCGAATCGCCGAGACTTAGCCGAGTGGGCCATCGCCGACCGAGCCTCAGATCGTGCCGATGCACCGCTCTGAGTCGGCCGCTCCGATCGCTCGGGCTCCTGGTGCTCACGGGGCTCATGCTCCTCCAAGGCGACGCGTCGGCCGGCGCGCCCCCAACCGTCTACCTCAATCTGGGCGGGGCCGCATATACCGGCGCACCGACGACCGTGTCTTCAGAGGCCGGCCTCGTTCCACTTCAGCTCCGAATGCACACCGGTCCAGAAGCGACTTTCACGACGGGAAATCAGATCGTCTGCGAAGATGCGCTGGGAGATGAAGTCTGCGGCTTTCAGCTGCGGATCGAGGCGACCGGCGGCCTCTCGATCGTGCAGTTCGTCCCCAACACCCAGCTTACGGGCGAAACGCGCTCACATCGCGAGAGTGCGACCTCGATTCGGATCGCACGAATCAATGTCCTGGACGGCGGCGACTTCGCGCCGGCGCCGGGCAGTCTCTACCTCGGCGAGCTCCAGGTCGATGTCACCGGCACCGACGGGGCGCTGTGGGTGATCGCCGGTGACAGTCTCGGCGTCGATGCCCGCCTAGAACCAACCGTCCTGGTGAGCAGCCAGCCCGCGGTCGCGGTACCCGAACCGACGCTCGGCACGCTGCTCACAGCGGGTCTGCTCGGGCTCTTGGTCATCGCACGTGTGCGCCGCTCTTCGCGCTGCCATCACCGATCAAGAGTTGCAAACGGACTCCTCGTCTTCATCGGCGCCCTCGCACTTTCACAGCCTGCCGACGCTGTCTTCGTCGGTGCCGAGTTCGAGATCATCAACAACGTCGCCAACTTCGGCAATCCCCTCGATGCCGGCGACGAGTTCGGCTCGGATGCGACGGGGATCGGCGACCTCGACGGTGACGGCTTCGACGATGTGGTGATCGGTGCGGCCGGCGACGACCCGGCTCCTGGCCAGAACGATCGCGGCGCGATCTACGTCATCAACCTGGATGCGGTCGGCGAAGTACTCGCGACGACGAAGATCTCGAACGGGATCGGCGGGCTCGCGAGCGTACTCGACGATGACGACGAGTTTGGCCGCGCAGTGGCGGGCATCGGCGATCTCGACGGAGATGGCGTGGTCGATCTCGCCGTCGGTGCGCCCAGCGACGATACGGACTTCTCCGATTCAGGCGCGGTCTACATCCTCTTCATGAATGCGAACGGAACGGTCCGCGAGCACATCAAGATCGCCAACGGCTCGGGCGGCCTGCCCGCCGCAGCGTTCGGAATGAACGACCGATTCGGCAAGGCGATCGCGCGCGTCGGAGACGTCGACGGCGACGGCGTCACCGAAATCGCGGTGGGCCAGGGAGCCGACGGGGTCTTGGGCTTCCTGAACCCCAGCGTCGTGCACATCCTCTTCATGCGTCGCGACGGCACGGTCCGCTCTTCAACCGTCATCGACGGCACGGAGCCCGCGTTTCTCACCCTCGGATTCAGTCAAACACCCGGGGTCGACGACGGCTTCTCACGACCCGCCGAGCTCGGCGATTACGACGGCGATGGCACACCCGATCTGATGATCGGTGCGCCGACCGACACCAGCCGCGGTGCATCGTACATCGTGCTCCTCGACACGGGCGGTGGCGTCAACGCTGCCTATAAGTACAGCACCGATTGCACCGGCCCCACCTGCTCCGGTCCCGGCATCCCGCTCCTTTCCAACGACGCATTCGGCGCTTCTCTGGCGTCGATCGGCGATCTCGACGGCAATGGGTTCTCCGACTTCGTGGGCTCGCTCGCACCCCGGGACGGCTTCATGCTCGTGTCCACCGGGCCCGGCGGCACCGTCATCGCGACCGAGGTGTTCGATACACCGGGCAGTGGCGATCGTGGATTGGGCCTCGCAGCACTCGGCGATCTCGATGGCGACGGGGTGAGCGAGCTCGCATGGACGGATCCAGCGTTCGATGCGAACGGTGCAAACGCAGGCGCGGCCTATACGGCGTCGCTCATTGGCTCGGTTGAGGTCTGCGGCGATGGGGTACTCGACCCGAGCGAAGAGTGTGACGACGGGGGGCTCTTCGAAGGCGACGCCTGCAGCGCGTCGTGTCGAGATCAGACATCAGCGCTGCTCCTCGGGCAAGGTGCGGGCGATGGTCTGATCGAGGTCACGGTCGACGCTGTCCTCATCGCGATCACGCCCGGTCTTGGAGCGGGGCCCAGTGCGATTGCATCCGCCCTCGCGAGTGCGATCAACAACGATCCGACTCTCCAGAACCAAGGCGTCGCAGCAACGACGTTCGGGGACCGCCTCTATACCGATGGAGTCATCCTCGCGCCCGAAAGCAGCGACTCGGGCGCCGAGATCGTGTTCGCGCTCGGTGATGTGGTGGACGAGGTTCGAATCGCCGACAACGCCGGCGGGTTGGGTGCCGTCCTCGAGGCGGGCGAAGCTTTTGCATCGTCGGTCGCATGGATCGGAGACGTGGATGGCGACGGCGTCGACGATCTCGCCGTGGGCAGCCCGCTCGACGACGACGCGGGAGTCGATCGCGGGCTCGTCCGCATCCTGTTCATGAACGCGGACGGCACCGTCGCCTCTGAGACGTCGATCGCCGAAGGAATCGGCGGCTTCGCCACCGGCGTCGACATCCGCCGATTCGGAGCCGGCGTCGCGGGGATGGGCGATCTCGACGGCAACGGCGTCCCCGACATCGCGGTTGGCGCGCCCGCGACTGCGGACGGCTTCAACGAAGAAGGCGCCGTCTGGCTGGTCTATCTCGCCGCCGACGGGAGCGTCCTCGATCATCTCGAGATCAGCGCCCGCGGCGGTGGCGAGGGCGGGTTCACGGGGCTGCTCAGCCCCGGCGTCGAGTTCGGGGCCGCTGTCGGCTCGCCGGGCGACATCGACGGCGACGGTGTACCCGAGCTGGTCGTGGGTGCGCCCAGCTCGTCGACGACGGGCTTTCTCTCGGGCGGTGCGTGGCTGCTCTTCCTCGAGCCGAGCGGCATGGTGCGCACGAGCGTCGACATCGGCGGGTTCGCGCTGCCTCAGGTCATTCCGGGCGACACCGCGTTCGGCTCGTCCGTCGTCGGCGTCGGCGATCTCAATGGCGACGGCGTGAACGACGTTGCCATCGGGGGCCCGGGGCGACAGTTCGCATCGGCATCGGGGACGGTGTGGATCCTGTTTCTCGACAGCTCGGGAAACGTGTCCGCTGAACAGCGCATCGGCGCCGGCCAGGGTGGCTTCAATGGAGTGGTCTCGAACGAGGGCGGGTTCGGCTCGGGACTCGGTCGACTCGGCGACATCGACGGAGACGGGCAACTCGAGCTCGCGGTCGGGGCCGAGCGCGACAGTGAGGCGGGGGCGGAAGCCGGAGCCGTCTATCTGATCTCGCTCTCAGCCGACGGACAGGCGACCGAGACGCGCAAGATCACCGAAGCGAACGGTGGCTTCGTAGGCAGCCTCGCCGATTTCGATCATTTCGGCCGTGCACTCGCCGGTTTGGGCGACCTCGACGGTGACACGCTCCCTTCTTTGGCCATCGGCGCACCCGGCGATGATGGTCTGGACGTCGATCGCGGTGCGCTGTGGATCGTCGAGGTCGCGGGCGCGGATGGGGCGTGTGGCAATGGCGTGCTGGAGCCGATCGAAGCCTGCGATGATGGCAACCCCGCAGCGCTCGATGGATGCAGCTCGACCTGCCGGCTCGAGCAGCAACTGGACGTGTTCGGCCAGGCCCTCGGCGGAGGCGTCGTCGACGTCGTCGTCGAGGGGGTGCAGATCAGCATTCCGACCACGGCCGGAGACTCGGGCGACCAGATCGCAGCTGCGCTCGCGGCTGCCATCTCGGCCGATCCGACCCTCTCCGCCAAGGGTGTTTCCGCCGCCAACCTCGGCGGCACACTCGTCGTGGGTGGCATCCTCACCGACTTCGCAGACACCGATCCTGGCTTGATCCTCGCCCGGCCGAGCGGCGACGCTTCGATCCCCCTATTGCTCGAGCTCGAGAATCTCGATCTCGGCGTCTCGGCCAACGGAGATCTCTTCGGCGGCTCAGTCGCCGATCTCGGCGACCTCGATGCGAACGGGACGACGGATGTCGCGATCGGTGCGCCCCAGGACGGCGCTGACGACGGAGCCATCTGGGTCGTGCGCCGCGGGCCAGATGGCTCGCCCATCTCTTCGCACAAGATCGTCGCCTCGATCGAGCCGGCGCTCGCCGACCTCGACGCCGCGAGCCGCTTCGGCACCTCCGTCGTGGCCGTCGGCGACGTCGACGGCGACGGCATCCCCGACGTCGCAGTGGGCTCGCCAGATCACTCGACCATCGTGGACCAGGACGGCCGCGTTCATATCCTGTTTCTCAACGCCGACGGCACGGTGCGAGACGCGACGCCCATCGGCCCGGGCCTGGGTCGATTCACAGCGGTCGTCCCACCCTTCTTTGGCTTCGGATCGTCGGCAGCCGGCCTGGGTGACATCGACGGGGATGGCGTACCCGATCTCGCCGTCGGTCTGTCGGGCACTGTCAGCACTGCGATCCACATCCTCTTCCTCGATCGGGACGGCTCGATTCGAGAGTACGTCGAGCACATCGAAGACGGGGGGATCGAGTCCCTCGCCAACGTGGGCGACTTCAACCGGAGCAATGAGTCGACGGTTGACCTCGCCCTGGGACGGCCTGGCTCGAATCAAGTCGAGGTGATGTTCCTGAAGGCGGACGGGGGGCGAGAGGACCCGACCGACATCACCTTCGACCTGTCCAGCCCGAGTGGAGCGGGCTTCGGCTCGTCGATCACGCCGCTTGGAGACTTCACCGGCAACGGGCGCGTCGACCTCGCGGTCGGCGCTCGGACCGATTCGACGAACGGCTCGGGCACTGGGCAGGTCTGGGTACTCGAATCGGACGTGAACGTCGAGATCGTGAACAACACGCTCGTGATCACCTACCCCGTCGTGAGCCTGACACCGCTCCCGCTCTTCGACGCAGCCAACGGACGTCTCGCGCTCGGCTCGGAGTGGCTTGGCGCCGGGCTCGCCATCTCGCCCGACCTCGACGGAGACGGGGCTCCAGAGCTGGTCGCCGGTGCTCCACTCGACGGGGACGACGATCGCGGCAGCGTCTGGACGGCGTTCCTGTCGAGCGGCTTCGCCGAGTGCGGCAACGCGATCCTCGATGCCGGCGAAACCTGCGATTTCGGGGACGCCGACGATCGGGACGGGTGCTCAGCGTTCTGTCAGACGGAGGCGACGGTCGACTTGCTCGGCATCGGCACCGGAAGCGGCCTGGTTCAGCTCGACATCGCGGGCCAGGTGATCTCGATCGCGCCCCTCCTCGACGAGAGCGGCGAGTCGATCGCGGCGGCGCTCGTCGACGCGGTGCACGCAGACATCACATTGGCCTCGCGCGGCGTTCGGGCCACCCACTTTCGAGAGCGTCTCTACGTCAGCGGCGGCGCCTTGACCGACGCAGCCAGCACGGACCCGGGCGTCACGGCGCTCTCCGCTTTCGGGCGGGTTCTCGAAGAGCGCAAGATCAGCAACGCAGGTGGATTAGGCGGCATCATCGACGCGACGCACGAGTTCGGCTCAGCCGTTGCGCTGATCGGCGACGTCGACGGCGACGGCGTGGACGACCTCGCGGTCGGCCAGAGTCAGGCCAACGACGGACAGCCGAACAACGGCGGACTCTTCGTCCTCTTCATGAACGCCGATGGCTCGGTTCGCAGCGAGATCGAGCTCGTCACGGGTGCACCCGGCTTCCCCGCGCCCTTCGATCACGGGACGCTGGGCGCATCGCTGACCGGCATCGGCGATCTGAATCGCGATGGCGTCCCCGATCTCGCGGTCGGCGCGCCGTTCGACGGCCCCGGCCTCGGTGGCAGCGTCTGGATCTACTTCCTCGCCCCCGACGGCACGGTTGCCGGCTCGGCGGTGATCGGCGAAGGACTCGCGGGGTTCGGCGGCAACCTCGACGTCGGCGATGAGTTCGGCCGCAGCGTCGCCTTCCTGGGCGACCTCGATGGCGATGATCGGCCCGAGCTGGCCATCGGCGCTCCCGGCGACGACGACGACGATGCGGGTGCGCCGCAAACCGGCCCCGACCGCGGCGCACTGTGGATCGTCTCGCTCTCGCAGACGGGCAACGTCGAGCGCGAATCCAAGCTCAGCAATCTGACGAACAACGCGAATGATCCCAACAACTGTTACCCGCAGACGTTCAGGCGGACGCGCTTCGGCGAGAGCCTTGCTGTGATCGGCGACCCCGATGGCGGCAGTCGGAACCTTCTCGCCGTCGGTTCGACCGGAGCGCTGCCGGGCGTGTCGACCGGCGAGCTGCCCGGATTGATCGCGATCCTCGAGCTCGACTCGACGGGGCTCTGCGTCGAGAGATCGAGCGTCCGAGGCTACGCGCACGCGTTGGCTTCGCTCGGCGACCTCGATGGCGACGGCGTTCCGGAGCTGGCCGACGGGGGCCCCTTCGAGGATCAAGGTGGGACGAGCCGCGGCGCGCTTCTCATTCATTCGCTCGGCCGAGACAACTTCACGCCCTTCGGCGGGACGGACCCGATCGAGATCGCCGACTCGAACCGCGAGCGCAACATCATCAGCACGCTCTTCGGTCGTTTCGCTGGGCCACTCGCCGATGGCGACGGCTTCGGCGCATCGGTCGCAAGCGTCGGGGACCTCGACGGCGACGGGTGGCCCGAGCTCGCGGTGGGCGCGCCGCGCGCCGACGACGGGGGCCAGAACGAATCCGGCGCCGTGTGGCTTCTCGACATCGATGGTCTCGGGCCCGCCTGTGGCAACGGGATTCTCGATGCGGCCGAGGCGTGTGACGACGGCAACACGATGTCGGGCGATCGCTGCTCAGCCACCTGCCAACAAGAGGAGTGGCTGGTTGTCGACGGCGCGCCGACAGGCGGTTCGGCCAGCCTGCTGGTGGATGGCGTCGACATCTCGGTGTCGACCTTCGCGGGCGATACGCCCGACGACGTCGCCGCGCGGCTGGCCGCGGCCATCGTCGCGGACGGCACGCTGGGCGTTCGCGGCGTCGAGGCCTTGGCCGACGGCAACCGGCTGGTCGTCGGCGGAGCCGTACTCGAATCGAATGGAACGACGGATCCCGGCCTCATCGGTCTCGATGTCGGAATGATCCGCAGCGTCGTGAAGCTGAGCGACACGCGGGGCGAACTCTCCGGGCCGGGCAATCCGGGCGGCCTCCTCGCGAGCGACGATCGTCTCGGCGTCTCGATCGACGGCGCCGACCTCGACCGCGACGGTGTCCCCGACATGATCGTCGGCGCGTACACCACCGACGACGGCTTCACAGACGCGGGCGCGATCTTCATCGTCTTGATGAACGCGGATGGAACCGTGAAGAGCGAAACGAAGCTGTCTGCGACCAGTGGCAACCTCGGGGCCGTGTTCGCTGCGAGCGGATACAGCCTCGGCGCGGGTCACTTCCTCGGGCTCGGCGTCGCGTATCTCGGTGATCTCGATGGGCCGGGCCCCTCCGCCTACGCCATCGCCGTAGGCGCGAGCGGCGATGCCGAAGGCGCCGTCTACATCCTCTTCATGGCGGCGGACTCATCCACCGTGCTGTCGGCGATGAAGCTGGCCGACGGCGAGGGCGGCATTCCGGCCAACACGCTCGGCGCCGGCGACTTCTTTGGGCACGACGTCGGTGCGGCCGGCGACATCGATGGCGACGGAGTCGGCGATCTCGTCGTCGGTGCCCCCTTCGACGACTTCTACCCCACAGACGGCGGAGCCGTCTGGGTGGTCTTCCTCGATCGCACGGGCCGCGCGAGGCTCGATCTCGCACCGCAGCGCGTCGTCGCCCAGTTCGTGAATGGCGGAGATCAGTTCGGAACGGTGGTCGAGCCCCTGGGCGACATCGACGGGGATGGCCGCATCGAGATCGCGAGCTGTGCGTACACGGACGAGCCACCGGGCTTCAGCAACACCGGATCGATCAAGATCATCAGCCTGAACCCCGACGGCACGGCCGCGAAGTACTTCGAGACGATCCGGCCCGGCCAGGGCGGGTTCCCGCTCGGATTCGTCGAGTCGGACGACCGCCTCTGCGCAGGCTTGACGCTCCTGCCCGACCTCGACGGCGATGGAGACAACGAGATTGCCGCGGGCGCGAACCGAGACGACGACGGGGGCGGTCAGGCCGGCGCAGCGTACGTGCTGTTCCTGAACCCGGCGTCGACCGCGAACCCGGTGACCTCGGTCGTCAAGCTCGGCCCGCAGAACCCCGAGCTCGCGGGCGAGATCGATCCCGACGATCGATTCGGCTACGGGCTGACCGCGCTCCCCTCACTCGACGGCCTGGGCGGCCCGCTGCTGGCCGTGGGCGCCTTCTATGACGACGATGGGACGGGCTCGAACACGGGCGCCGTGTATCTGATCGAGCTCGACGGCGGCACTGCCGTCTGCGGCGACGGACGGATCGACCCGGTGGAAGCCTGCGACGACGGCGGGAACGTCGAAGGCGATGGCTGTTCATCGATCTGTGAGCCCGAGACCCATCTCGCGATCTCAGGCCTTGCGACCGGCGGTACGGTGAACATCGCGCTCCTCGGCGAACCGATCAGCATCGTGACCAGCCCGGGCGACACCGGCCCCGACGTCGCATCGGCGCTGGCATCGGCCATCGCATCCGATCCTGTGCTCGGCACGAAGCGGCTCACGGCCTTCGCCAGTGGCGAGACGCTGGTGTTGAGCGGAGTGAGCGTCACTTCGAGCTCGACCACCGATTCAGGCTTGCTGGGGCTCGAACTCGGCACAGTGACCGACATCCGCAAGATCAGCGACACCTCGGGCGGTCTGTCGGGCCCGGGGGATCCCGGCGGGCTGCTCACCGCCTTCGCATCCTTCGGACGCAGCACCGCCGGGCTGGGCGATATCGACGGCGACGGTACGACCGAGGTCGCAGTGGGTCTGCCCGCAGCTGGCGGCAGTGGCTCGGGCCAGCTCCGGATCCTGTCTCTCGCCACCGACGGCGAGATCGTTCGCCAGCTTCTTCTGCCGAGCGTCGAGAGCGGCTTCACCGGCCCCATCGAGATCGGTGACGCGTTTGGCGGCGCGGTCGCCGCCCTGGGCGACGTCGACGGCGACGGCATCGTCGACCTCGGTGTCGGCGCCGTGGGCGACGACGGCGAGAGCGGCACCAATACGCGCACGGGCGCGGTCTGGGTGCTCTTCCTGCAGTCGAGCGGCCCCGGCGACCTCAGCGTCCGAGACCATGTCTTGATCAACGCCGATGAGGGCGGCCTGAGCGAAGCGATCGCGGCTGCAGGGCTCACCCTCGACGTCTCCGACCGATTCGGCGAGAGCATCGAAGCCGTCGGCGACCTCGACCGGGACGGCGGGCTCGAGATCGCCGTCGGGGCCTACGGCGATGCCGACGGCGCCACCGAAGCGGGCGCGGTCTACATGCTCTCGCTGCACGGCCCCGGGCACCCCGAAGTGGGCTCGGTCGAATCGCTCGTCAAGTACAGCGCGACCGAGGGGGGCTTCGGCGGCTCGCTCACGACGACCGATCACTTCGGCGATGCAATCGCCTACCTGGGCGACATCGGACACGATGGCCTGGTCGAGCTCGCCGTCGCCGCTCGCAACGACGACGGCGCGGCGCCAGCGGGCTCGAACCTGGGTTCGATCTGGATGCTCTCGGTCGACCCCGAGACGAAGCAGGTCGTCGATGAATTCCGAATCGGCAGCGGTCTCGGCGGCTTCCCCGACGTGCTCACATCCTCGACGTTCTTCGGGCTGGGCCTCGACCGACTCGGCGATCTCGACGGCAATGGCGTGACCGACCTGATCGCGGGCGCGTACAACGACGACACCGCGGGCACGAACCGGGGCGCGTTCTGGCTCCTCTTCCTCGATGAACTTGGCCGCGTCATGCGCAGTGAGCGCATCACGGAAGGGCTTGGCGGCTTCGATGCGAGCCTCCTCGACGGCGACTCGCTCGGCCGATGGCCTGCGTCGATCGGCGATCTCGATGGAGACGGGCGGCGCGAGATCGTGGTGGGCGCGTTCGCGGATGATGACGGCCAGACGAATGCAGGCGCCGTCTATGTGATGAGTGTCGATGGCCGTGAGGCGCTTTGCGGCGATGGCGCACTCGACCCCACCGAAACATGCGACGACGGCAATCTCCTCGATGGCGACGGCTGCTCGAGCGCCTGCCGCGGCGAAGAATCAGCCCTCTTCCTGGGCTATCCGGCCGGCGGCTCCGTCGACGTTCGCGTCGACGGCGTCACGGTGAGCGTGCTCGCACGAAACGGATTCGGCGCCGATCAGCTCGCGCGCGACGCAGCCGACGCGATCCTCGCGGATCCGACCCTGCAGACGCGCGGTGTCTGGGCGGACGCACGTCCGGGCGGACGCCTCGTCGTCGGCGGTCGGCTCGCCGTCGACGCGGCGAACGAGCCCGGCGTCACGGCCGCACGCTTCTCGCTGCAGCCGGAGCAGACCATCGTCTTGCTCGGTGGCAATGCAGTGGGCGGCCGCATCGAGATCATCGTCGACGACGTCACCATCGAACTCGACACGTCGACGGGCGACTCGACATTCGACGTGACGGCGCAGATCGCCGCCGCGATCAATGCCAACCCCGAGCTTCAGGCGCGCGACATCACGGCCAGTGCCAACGTCAACGTCATCACCGTCACCGCGGAGTCGTTCTCGATCGACGTCGACGACGACCCTGCGATTCGCGTCGCGGCGCAGTTCCCGGGCCTGCAGTCGGCCCTCTCCGAGGGCGTGCCGATCCCTCGACCGAAGCAGGTCAATCAAGTGTCCGGTACGTTCGTCTCGCTTACGCTCGAGGCCGACGCCGGCTTCGGCCGAAGTGCCGTCGCACTCGATGACCTCAACGGCGATGGCCTGGTCGAGGTCGCCGTCGGAGCACCGGGCGCACGCGACGGCCGAGGCGCGGTCTTCATCGTCTCGCCGAACGGGTTCGGGCAGATCGTGAGCGCGCTCGACGTCGAGATCTCGGATTCGTCGGGTGGACTGACCGGTGCGTTCGATCCCGGCGGCCTGCTCTCGACCACCGATCGCTTCGGCACCGCGGTCGCATCGCCCGGCGATCTAGACGGCGACGGTCTCTCCGACCTGATCGTGGGGGCCCCCCGCGACGTGGCGGGCAAGGGCGCCGTATACGTTCTCTTCATGGAGCCCGACCGAACGGTTCGAAGCTTCCAACGCATCAACGACTCCGACGGCAGCTTCGCGGGATCACTCGACGTAGGGGATCGCTTCGGCGGCGCGCTCGCCACGCCCGGCGACCTCGATGGCGACGACGTACCCGACCTTCTGGTCGGGGCGTCGGGGGACGACGACGGTGGCCCCGACCAGGGAGCCGTCTGGATCCTCTACATGAACGCCAGCGGCACCGTGAAGAGCCACGCCAAGCTGACCGGACAGGATTTTCCCGGCGATGTCGGGCCCTTCGACGCGCTGGGCTTCTCGGTCACGAGCCTCGGCGACCTCGATCGCGACGGCGGCGCGGACATCGCCATCGCCGCGCCCGGCGACGATGCCACCAACGCGAGCAACGCCGGAGCCGTGTACATCGTATCGCTGGCGCTCGACGAGACCGTGGCGTCGTACCGCAAGATCAGCTCGAATCAGGGCCTCGTCTTCCCCGTATCCCGCGTGCTGATCCCGCCGGACGCCCGCATTGGCACGTCCCTCGCGTTCTTGCCCGATGCCGACGACGCCACGAGCCGCGGCACCCTGGCGATCGGCAGTGAGCTGTTCCCGAATCCCTCGTGCGCACCCTTCGAGCCGACGTTCCTCTGTCCGGCGCCGCCGCCCTTCGAAGCCACCGGGGGGCTCATTTTCGTGCCGCTCGACGACGACGGATCGATCCGCGGTGCGTCGACCGTGCAGAACACGCGGGGTTCGGCCGTCGGCACCATCAACCCGATCGATCTCGGCGATTGGCGGAGCAACGGACTCGGCTCGGCGGTCGCGCCGCTGGGCGACATCGATGGCGACGACGTGCTCGACCTCTTCGTGGGCGCTGCGATGGGTGGACCGTCGGGTGGTAGCCCGCCCCAAGGCTCCGGAAACGGCTTCATCATGCTCATGCAGGGCGCCGACTCGACGATCTTTGCCGACGCCGTCGTCGATGTCGAGGGCGCCGTCGTCGACCCGACCTTCGCGCTCGGCGCCCCGACGGACGATCCCGAAGAGCTGGCCGGCGCAGTGGCGTGGCAGTTCCCCTGGGCCGAGCTTCCCCAGGGCTCGAGGCTGACCCTCCAGTTCGTCGACAACGTGATCCGCGGCAGCGGCACGAACGACCCCGACTTCTGTGTGTACGTCGGAACGAACGGTCTCAGCAGCGACTTCCTGCGGCCGTTCTCGGTCGAATACAGCGCCGACGGCTCGAACTGGTTCAGCGGCACGATGCAGGAGATCACGGGTTGCGCCGCCGCCGTCGATGTCGACGGCGACGGTCATGGCTTCGACGCGACCGACGCCTTCCGGTTCGTGCGCCTCACCGGGAACGACCACAGCGGGCTCCCGGCGAGAATCGACGCCATCGAAGCATTGACCACGCGCAGCATGGTGCGCGACAGCGACTTCGATGGGCTCCCCGACGGACTCGACAACTGCGCGTTCCTCTACAACCCGTCCCAGGTCGACGGCGACAGCGACGGTGTGGGTGACGTCTGCGACAACTGTCCGCTCGCCAGCAACTCGGACCAGCTCGACGAGGACGGCGACGGCATCGGCGATGTGTGCGAGAACGGGTTCCTGAACCTCGAACAGATTGGCGACGCGGCGGATCCCGCGTTCCGTCTCACGCTGACCTGCCCGGGCAGCTCGCCGCCCACCGAGATTCAGACGGGCATCGCGATTCCGCCCGAGTACCCGGGTGCGCCCGTCTTCACCGAAGACGCCACCAACGTCTCGCTCGCGACGGTCGTGCCCCCCCCCGCCCCCAACCCGGGCGCACGCGGCGATACGCTCTATCTCGATCTCGATCTCGTCGCGTGCCCCCCGCTTGCCGAGATCAACCTCGGCGAGGTCTCGCTGAACCCGGACCCCGGTGGCAGCTTGCCC
Organism: Myxococcota bacterium; assembly: GCA_965250285.1. Taxonomy (GTDB): domain Bacteria; phylum Myxococcota_A; class UBA9160; order UBA9160; family UBA4427; genus CAYYSY01. Next base: position 457,627 of record OZ252299.1, on the reverse strand, counting down.
GATGCGTATCTGACGCAGCAGGGGGTGGCCGACGTGTTCCCGGTGCCCGAGCCGACCGACGGCGGGCTGATCACGATCGTGAGCTACATCGCGAGCCAGTCCTGTGGGCTCGCCTGCCCGCCGCCGCCGCCCGGAGACCTGCCGCCGGTCGACATCCGCATCGGCCCCGCGCCCGGGCAGGACCCGATCGCCGCGACCGAGTACGACGTGTGCTTCAGCTACGCCGAGCCGCTCCATCGCATCGCGGTCGGCGTGGCCCTGCCCGATGGGTATGCCACTTCAGCCGAGACGATCTCGCTGAGCGGCTGCGATGCGACCCCGCAAGACTACGGCGGTGGGGTCGACCAGCGCAGCTGTGGTGCGGGGAGCCTGCCGGGCGTGCAGACGGGTCTCGACGTGAATGGAGATCCGATCTCGTTCACCGTCGACCCGCTCGACCCCGCCTCGGCGACCGCGGCGGGCCTCCTCCCCGACGTGTTCTACATCGTGCTCGAGGGCAATCTGCCGTGGCTACTCGGCGGCACGACCCTGGGCTACGGCACCGACAGCGCGCTCAACTGCGTGGGCCGAATCACGCTCAGCAGCCCGGTTTCGGGTACGCTGAGCCTCACCGATGGTCGAGTCGAAGAGCTGCCCTACCACGATGGTGTGGGCGTATCGCTGCTCGCCGCCGTCGATCAGTCGGCGCTCGAGCGTGCCGAGCTGACCAGCTTCTTCAACGCGGCACCAGACCAGGACGGGGACGGCATTCAGAACGATGGCGATCGATGCATCTTCGAACCCGACCCGACGAATGCCGATACCGGCGCCCTGCTCGGGACCGCTCCGATCGTCGACGGCATCGGCGATGCGTGCCAGTGCGGCGACACCGACGAGACCGGGGCCGTCTTCGGTCCGCCCGTCGAGGACGATGTCGACAAACTCTGGGACTTCGTCCTGGGCATCGATCTCGACCCTGCGGTGGCTGATCTCGGCAGCGTCGTCGGTGGCCCCGAGATCGACATTCGCGACATCGCCGTGCTGCAACGCGCCGTTGCCGGCCTCGGCACACCGCTCCGCGGAGTCTGCGCCAAAGCCGTGCCGGAATAGGACGATGCCGAGCACTGCGTATGGGGCGCGATGGGCCGCAACGCATCCTGGCCGCCATCGAATGGGTCCGCTCGGCGTACTGCTCTTCGAGCTGCTGGCGCTGCTCGCGGTCGCTCAGGTGGCCCGGAGCGAGGCTGTCTTCGACGGGAGCATTGGCCCCAACCCCGACGGGGCGGTGCGGTCGGGCGACTTCACGATCGATCAGGCCGACGGCGAAGCGAGCGGAGCGAACCTCTACCACAGCTTTCGCATCTTCGACGTCGACGTCGGCGAGAGCGCGACCTTCAACAGCGACCCGACGATTCAGCGCATCATCACGCGAGTGACGGGCGATGCCGCGGCTGGGAACACGGGCTCGACGATCTCGGGGCCGCTCACGACCTCACCCGGCGTGAGCCTCTACCTGCTGAACCCCATGGGCGTGCTCTTCACTGAGGGGGCGCAGGTCGACGTATCGGGCAGCGTCTTTCTCACCACCGCCGACGGCCTGGTGTTCGACGACGCGTCGGGCGCCTCGGTCTTTCGCGTCGACGACCCATCCCCACCGCTGAGCAGCGGCACCCCTTCATCGTTCTTGATCGACGCGGGCGGGACGGGCGTCGTCGAGTTTCGGGGCGCCCCCGGTTCTCTACCCGGGTCGTTCACCCCCTTCGACTTCGGCGCCGAGGCCGATGTCACCATCATCGCCAGCGACGTGCGGTTCGACGCGGCGGGCCTGGTCTCGCGGGCCGGCACCGTGCGTGTTGCGGCGGTCGGGAGCGGCGGGGCCCAGGTTCCCGTCGACGTGAGCAGTTGGACGCCATCGATCGGCGCGGGCGAGATCGAGTTCGTCGATGACTCGATCGTCTGTGTCGATCAAACCCTCTGTTTTGGTGGAGCCGCTGAGTTCCCGGACCGGGGTCGCATCGTGATCCGGGGCGGTCGACTCACTCTGGACCAGTCGAAGCTAGTGGCCGGGGGCGATGGGCAAGAGCCTTGGGCGGTCGACGTGGAGACCGACGGCGAGATCCTGATGTCGGGAAACCGCAGTTTGATCGGCTCGTTGGGCGACGGCGACGAAGCAGTCGGAGGCGTTCGGCTGTCGAGCGGTCGAATCGAAGTGAGCGACACCCTTCCCGACGGCCTGTTCTCGGGCATTCGTCATTCGTCGGGCGCCAGCAGTGCACCCCTCCTGTTCGAAGCCCACGAAGTCGTGATCGAATCGGCCGCGGCGCAGACATTCGCGACCGGGGACGGGGAGGGAGCCGGGATCCAGATCGAGGCCCATTCGGTCGCAATCGGCGATTCGAGTCTCGTTTTCACCACATCCGAGGGGGTCGCATCGGGTAACGCCGGCGAGATTGCGATCGAGACTGGCGACGCGGGGGCGATCGTCGTGTCCGATGGCTCGCTCGTGGGGTCGACAACTGTGGGTGTCGGTGGATCGGGAAGCGTGTCTCTCTCGGGCTCGACGATTTCGATCTCCAACGCCTCGCAGGTCCGAACCGACTCGATTAGCGCGTCAACAGGACCGATCGGCGGCATCACACTCGATGCCGGTCCTGACGGATCCATTTCGGTCACCCAGGGCGCGGACGTCTCTTCGGTTGCCAACGGGACGGGCCGCGGCGGCGACATCATGCTGACGGGCGGGCAGATCGAGATCACCGACGGCGCGGAGATCCGAACCGAGTCGGGCACCACGGCAACCGGCGACGCGGGCACGATCTTCGTCACGGGCGGCGCGTCGGGCAGCCTCCGACTCGACGGCGCATCGACCCTCGCTGCGACGACGCTCGGTCAGGGCAACGCCGGCCGAGTGATCGACGGAAGACGGCTGGGTGTGCGAATCGAAACCGGCAGTGTGTCGGCTTCGGGCGGCTCGCAGATCTTCTCGACGACCGACGGCGCGGGCGACGCCGGCAACGTCGAACTGGCTTTGGCCGACACACTGACTCTCTCAGGCGCGGCTGCCGCCACCCCTTCGGGCGTGTTCTCGCAGTCGGGCCCGGATGAGTCGTCGGCCGCGACCGGCGACGGGGGTGAGATCATCGTCTCGGCGAGAAGCATGAGCGTCCTCGATGGCGCCGGCGTCGGCGTGACGACGAACGGCGCGGGCGCGGCGGGCTCGATCACCGTCGACGTCGACGAAACGTTCACCGTCGACGGCCTCGACAGCTTCATGACCGCCGAAGGCAACGTCGGCCCGGCCGGCGAGATCCGCGTCGACGCTCGAGACGTTCGAGTCACGGACGGCGCGCTCGTCTCGGCCACATCCCTGCTGTCGGGCGACGCCGGCAACATCTCGATGAATGCGGCCGAGACGCTGGTCGTCGACGGGGGCTCGATCAACACGAACCTCCGCGGGGTCGGATCGGATGCGAGTGGGGGCGGAATCGAGCTCACGGGCACCCGGCTGATCGCGATCCGCAATGGCGGCATCGTCAGCACCGATGGGGCGTCGGTCGAGCCGTCGGGAGACATCCAACTCAGCTCGGCGGGTCAGATCGAGATCGAAAGCGGCGCCCGCGTGAGTGCAGCCGCGTCGGGCGCAGGCAACTCGGGAAAGATCGACATCGAGTCGAGCGAGTTCAGGCTGACCGATGCGGCCGTCGTCACCGACGCGACCCGCTCGGCGGGTGGGCAGATCTCGATCTCGACGACCGCCGATCTCCAAGTCGATCAGGGTCGAATCGAAACCCGCGTCACGACCCAGGGCGATGGCAGCGGGGGGGACGTCGCGCTCTCGGGTGAGCGGGTGCTCCTCAACCGCGCTGAGGTGCGAGCGGGCGCGATCACCGGCTTCGGAGGCAACATCGACATCCGCGGCAGTGGCGTGCTGATCTCGAGCGATACGATCCTCGACGCTTCGACCGAGCTGGGCATCGACGGTCGCATCTTCATCAGCGCCGCCGACACCAATCTGATCGAGCGCGTTCAGGTTCTGCCCGAGACGATGCTCACCGCTTCGAGCCAGCTCGCGGCGCAGTGCGCGGCTCGCGATCCCCACGCGAAGTCGAGCTTCGTCGTCGGTCGCCGCGACGCAACGCCGCCGACCCCGGATCGCTGGCTCGGGCCGACGGTCGCTGGCACCCGACAAGGGGGCGCTCGACCGGGGGCGCTCCCGCCCGAAGTCGAAGCAGCGCTTCGCGCAGGGCACCGGGCACGGGCCGCCGATCTGCTCGATGCCAGCCTCGCGGGTGTTGGCCCATCGGCCGAGCACCTGACGTGGCTGCGCGCGCTCACCGACATCCGCGAGGCGCTGGGGCAGCAACGCGTGGCATCGGATCATCGCGACACGGCGGCGGCCTGGGCAGCCACGCTCGATGACCCTACGCTCGTGATTCTCACCGAAGCGGATCGCGAAGCGGCTCGATCGAAGAAGCGAGCCACCGAAGGCCAGCTGGAGCAACTCGACGCGCTTGCCATGAAGAGCGCCCTGCCCCACGAGGCCCAGGCGCGGGTGCACCTGCAGCGCGGATGGGCGGCCCAGCAGCTCGGCCGCACACCCGAAGCGCTCGACGCTCTTGCGCAGTCGGCGTCCGCTGCATCGGATGCCGACCTGCCGATCGCAGCGGCCCGCGCCCTGGCGCTGGCCGCGCGCATCCAGAGCGATCTGGACGATCCGGCGAGCGCGATGAGATCGTGGAACGAGGCGGCAACCGCCATCGCCGACGCGCCTCCCTCAGCCGAGCTCGCCGAGACGCGGCTGCACCTCGCCGAGACCGCCCGCATGCTCGCCAGGCACCACGCGGGCTCGCGCCAGTGGGCCTATGTGCAGCTGATGGCCGCCAAGAGTGAGGCCGAAGCGCTCGGGGATCCTCGCTCGGCGGCGGCGGCGTGGTCGGGGCTGGCCCGCATCTATGAAGACGAAGACCGTGCCGAAGAATCCTTGCAGCTTGCGCGCGAGGCGGCGCGACTCGCACGAAAGGCCAATGCACCCGAGCTGATCTACGTCGCCGAGTGGCAGTCGGCCCGGGCGCTGGGGCAGATGGACCGGCCGACCGAGTCGATTGCGGCCTACAACCGCTCCCTCGACCAGCTGGAGGGACTGCGTTTCGAGGCCCCGCCTCCGAACCGCGCCTTTCGGCGCGACATCGCAGCGGTTCACTATGGCCTCGTCGATCAGCTCCTTCGGTCGGAGCAAAGAGGAGTAGGCAGCGACTCGCAGCACCGATACCGACGAGTCCGCGACGTCATCGAGACCTCGAAGGCCTCCGAGCTGCGCGACTACTTCGATGACCCCTGCATCGACGCGCTCGTCGCGAGCGAGCAGAGCGTCGATGACGTGTCGCATGGTGCCCTGATCGTCTACCCAATCGTGCTGCCCGACCGGCTCGAGCTGCTCGTGACGCTCCCGGACGGCGACCTCGAGCGCGTGACCGTACCGGTCACCCAGGCCGAGATCGAAGCCGACGTGCGTCAGCTTCGGCGACTCCTGACCAAGCGCACGACGAGGCAGTATCTCAAACCTGCCCGATCGCTCTACGACGACCTCGTTCGTCCGCTCGAGCCCTACCTCGACGATCCCTCGATCGAGACGATCGTCTTTGTTCCAGACGGCGCACTGCGTACGATCCCCATGGCCGCGCTGCACGACGGCGAGCGTTTCCTCGTCGAGCGCTGGTCCGTCGGCGTGGCTCCCTCAATGGCCATGACCGCACCACGCGCGATTCCAACGGGAACCATGCGGGCACTCATCGGTGGGCTCACGGAGAGTCGACTCGACTTTGCCCCCCTCGAGAACGTTCAGGCCGAGGTCGATGCGATCTCGAACGAGATCGGTGGCGACGTTCTTCTCGACGAGGCCTTCAGCACGGCCGGCATCGAAACCCGGATTCGGGAAGGCGACTACGGCATCGTGCACTTCGCGACGCATGCCGTCTTCGAGGGCGCCGACTCAGAGAGCTTCATGCTCACATCGGACGGACGTCTTGCGGTGGACGATCTCGAGCTGCTGATCGGGCGCTTTCAGTACCGAGAAGAGCCGCTCGAGCTGCTCGGTTTGTCGGCCTGCGAGACCGCGGCGGGCGATGATCGGGCGGCCCTGGGGCTCTCGGGCATTGCCGTCCGGGCGGGCGCGCGCAGCGTTCTGGGCACGCTCTGGTCGGTCGACGACAAGGCGACTTCAGACCTCATCGCGCGGTTCTACCGCGAGCTGAACCAGGACGGAGTGAGCCGGGCCGAAGCGCTCCGGCGAGCCCAGCATGCAGCGATCTCGGACGCATCTTCGACGCATCCGTACTACTGGGCACCGTTCATCATCATCAACAGCTGGCTCTGATCGAGCGCCCACCCGCCACGGCCCGTCGACCTCCGTCGAGGACGTCTTGTCATCGCGGTGTCCCTCGGCTTCGACCCCATTCCCCAAGACGCTGTGGCCTCGATGCGATCAGCGGTCTGCGTCGCTGGACGCGGCGCGCTCGGCCTGCTGGATGCGTCGCCCCGCGAGACGTGACACCTGCGCGACGAGCGCCGCGCAGGCGACGAGGCCGAGCACGAAGCCCGCTCCCTCCACGGTCCAGCTTTGGTGGCGATCGCCGGCCATCTGCGTGACGTGTGCCGCCGCCGCGCCGACGTACACGCCGAGCAGCATGTGAGGGAGCATGCCGAAGCTGCCGATCGCGACCGCACGAAGCGACACGCCGACCGCGCCGAGCGCGTAGCTCACGAGGGCGGGGTTCAGCGGGATGAGTCGAATCCAGAACGTCAGCTGTACGCCCTCACGGCGAGCAGCCGACGCCATCGCATCGAGATCGGGGCGGGTCTTCAGCAGCGCAAGGACGCGAACGCGCAGCCAGCGGCGCCCGAGCCAGAACGTGAGCAAGCTGGCGAGATACACGGCCGGAAAGTAGATCGCGAAGCCCTCGACCATGCCGAACACCACGCCCGCCACCACGGCCAGCAGCGAGTCGGGGACCATCAGCGGGACGAGCAAGAACGCACCCACGAAGTACGCCAAAGGCGCCCAGGGGCCGAGCGAACTGATCCAGGCTTCGATCCGAGGGATCAGGTGCGCCAGATGATGACCTTGCCACGCGAGCAGCCCGATCACGCAGGCCGCCCCCAACCAGGTCACGCGGCGGGAGCGCAGCCAGCGCGGCCGTGCGCCACCGACAGGCGACGACGCGCCCGGCTCCGGCCGTGACGGCCCGGGCCCCGGGGCGTGGATGAGGTGCAGAAAAGCCGTTCGCATCGATCTCGGTCGAAATCCGCCCAGAGCCTACCTCGATCCGCCGGCACCGGCCTTCGCGGACCGAGCCGGTCGATCGACGCCGGCGCCGAAATCGCGCAACCTTGCGCCCTGCGCCTTCTGCTTGCCGCGGCGCTGTCGAACGAAGGAGAACCGATGAAACCGATGCGCACGCATCGCCGATCCCGAGCGTTCCACGCGGCGCTCGCGATCGCGCTCTGCGCGACGTGGGCCCACCTGCCCGCGCGCGCCGAGTCGACCCAGGACGAACCCGCGCTGCACGGCGAGATCCAGTCGCGCACGCCGATCGAACTCTCGAGCGGCTTCCTCAAGATGGGGAAGTCGGCGGGTTTCGCGTACATCGTCAACCTGATGCCGAGCGGCGGTGACCTGCGGATCGAGAGCGACGACAACTCGCTCTTGCCGGGCGACTGCGTCTGGGTCACCGGCACGGGCAAGAAGACGAAGCTCGAGCGCGCGCAGCACTCGGTCTGTGCGGCGCCGACCGCATCGAAGGCGCCGACGGGCGATGGCACCGCGTCAACGTCGGGCGACGGCGGCCCCAGCTGCGCCGAAGCTCGTCGAGAGGTACGCGGTTGGCCGCCCGGCCCCGAACGGCGGCGCGCCCTTCGCATGGAGCTCGAAGCCTGCGCGAACGAACCGCTGGGTACCGGATCGACGACGGACGACGGGACGACGTCGAGCGACGGCCCATCCGACGCCTGCAGGGCCGCGTGGCAGAAAGTAGGCGAGCTGCCTTTCGGGCCGGCGCGGGCCGAGGCTCGTCGCAACGCATTCGCGACGTGTTCGAGCGACGCCTGAATCGAGTGGCTTGCGGCGCGCGGCGCCGACGTGCGAGACGACCGATCCAAGAGGAGAGCAACGATGAGCGAAGCCGTGGGCGAGCTGAAGATGATCTGGCGCTTTCCGATCAAGTCGTTTCAGGGCGAGTCCATCGACCAAACGATCCTGGGTGAAACGGGCATCCACGCCGATCGCGTACTCGCGCTGCGCAACCGCGAATCGGGCAAGATCGTCAGCGGCAAGCACGGCAAGCTCGGCGAGCGGATCCTCGAGTTTGGCGCGCAGTACGTGAGTGAACCCGCCGTGGGCGAGCCGCTCCCGCCCATCGAAGCGACGATCGACGGCAAGACGCTCCGCGCCGACGACATCGCGGCATTCTCCGACGCCTGCTCCGAGGCGCTGAACCACCCGGTCGAGTTGGTGGCCGCGGGCTCGCCCGACCAGGTCTACGACAGCTACTGGCCCGAGATCGAAGACCTCCCGCTCGCCGGCGCCGACATCGACCTGCCCATGGCGCTCGCCGAGGCGGGTTCATTCGCCGACCTCGAACCGCTCCATGTGCTCACGACGGCGAGCATGGCCAAGCTGGCTGAGCTGGCGGCCGACAGCCAGATCGAGGTCGGTCGTTTTCGACCGAGCCTGTTGATCGACACCGGCGACGCCGAAGGCTTCGTCGAGAACGACTGGACGGGCCGCACCGCAAAGCTCGGTGAGGCGACCCTCGAGTTCGGCAGCGCCGCGCCCCGCTGCATCATGACGACACGCGCGCAGGTCGGGCTGCCCAAGGATCCGCGCGTGCTGAAGACGCTCGTCCGCGAGAACCGGCGAGAGTTCATGGGCATGCAGATGCCCTGCCTCGGTCTCTACGCGAAGGTCACCGAGCCCGGCACCGTGCGCGTCGGCGACGCGCTGCGCTTCGCCTAGGGGCCGGCACTCGCCTCCTGGGCGTCCGACGACCCGCGATTGCGCGGCGGGATCGGTCGGAGATACGCTCTCGTCATCCGTCGAGGGGTGCGAGGCGCGAGATGAGAGACTGGCTGCGCAACGTCTGGGAACGCATCGCGACGCCGCACCCGACCGTCGCCCTCGGCGTTCTCGTGGGTGTCGGCATCGTGGGCGGCGTGATGAGCCTGCTCGCATTCGACTACTCGATGCACGCCACCAGCACCGACGCCTTCTGCCTGTCGTGTCACGAGCTCGAGGTCAACATCGGCATCGACTACGAGACGCGCTCGCACGCGCTCAACGCGCGCGGCTTCCGCACGACCTGTGCCGACTGCCACATCCCGAACGAGGTCGTGCCGAAGTACATGCGCAAGGCGCGCGCCGTGATGGAGGTCTACCACCATCTCGCCGGAACGATCGACACACCCGAGAAGTTCGAGGCGCACCGCATGACGATGGCGACGCGCGTCTGGCGGGACATGGAGTCGAACGACAGCCGAGAGTGCCGGAACTGCCACGACACCTCGACCTGGGACCTCGCCGAGCAGTCACCGAGGGCACAGGAGTTCCACTCCACGTCGATGACCCGCGGCAAGACGTGCATCAGCTGTCACAAGGGCGTTGCCCATGTGCTGCCACAGGGCGTCGAAGCCGACTCGCCCGTCGAGGCATCCGTGCCCGCAGCCGAGCCGACCCGAGTCGCCCAGCGTCGGCAGGAGGCATCATGAAGAAGGCCCGCGGCACGCGACGATCGGGTGCGCTCACGCGCTGGCTGGCCCTCGGCGTGACCCTCCAGCTGGCGTCCTCATTCGCTGGGGCCGACGAGCTGGTCCTCAGCGAGACCGACTACACCGACGCCGACTACAACGCATGCATCGACTGTCACGCCAGCTCGGGCATCCTCGGCATCGCCGAGACCAAGCACGCCGACTTCGACGATCCGCGCTCGCCCGCCGCCCAGCGACAATGCCAGAGCTGTCACGGCCCGAGCGCAAAGCACATGCAGTTCCCGATGCAGGTCTCGAACGTGCACTTCGGGAAGGGCTCCGGGGCGGCTGCCGCCGTCCAAAACGCAATGTGCCTCGACTGCCATGACGGCGGGACGCAGGCCGACTGGAAGACGAGCCCGCACGGCCTGGACGACGTGCTCTGCAGCACCTGTCACTCGATGCATCAGCCCGACGCGATCGTGCCCGCGCACGCGGCTTCGACCGCGACGTGCAACGAGAGCTGCCACACGAACCTGATGGGCGGTGCGGATCCGTCGACGTTCACCCACCCGGTCACGGCGACGCCGACCGACCAGAACGACTTCACCTGCAGCACGTGCCACAACCCGCACGGCCCCCTCGACTCGAGCCGATGCAGCGATTGCCACGACCTCTCGCCGGGCGGCATGCCGGCCCAGAGCGAGAAGGCCCGGCGGTTCCACGCCACGGCGACTGAGCGCGAGATCGAGTGCGTTCGTTGCCACAAGGGCCTGGCTCACCCGATCCCGCCGCTGGCGGCGGGCGATCCCGCCCTCGATGCACGCTGAGAGGTCGACGCCCTAGTCACCGCCTCGCAGGACACGCCCGTCGAACCTCACACCGACAGTGAAGGTGTGCTGGTACGTCGAACGATCGATGGGGGGCAAAGCGCTCGCGATGCTCTCGGGCGCATCGACGTCGTCCCGGTTGTACTGCAGCCGGTAGCCGGCGAGCAGCCGCAAGCCTACGCGCGGCTCGAAGCCGGTCTGAAAGTCGACCACATGAGTCCGATTCTCGACGCGGCGTTCGGCCCGCAGCACGTCGAAGGCGGGCGACGCCTCGCCCTCGTAGTTCGACTTCGACCTCGTGTACGTGTAGGCGACCCCCGCGTCGACGTGGCGGCTGAAGTCGTAGTTCAGACCCGTGACGAAGCTGGCCATCTTCTGGCGCGCGTCGTCGACGCCGAGGTCGGTGAAGTCGAGCGCAGCCGTCTCCTGGAAGTAGCGCTGCAGGGTCGACGTCACGACGCCGCTCTGCTGATTCAAGCACTGGCGAACGAAGGAGGCGAAGACCGAGAGCCGGTCGACGGGAGCGGCTTCGAGCCCGACCCCCCACTGCACCGTCCAGCGCTCGAAGGTGCGCCCGACGCTCGTACCGGTCGGATCGGGTCCGAGCCCTTCCACCATCTCGAACTGGTCGTTCTGCCCCCAGTCGCCCCGCGCGAAGGCCGTCAGTGCCAGGGGTCGGCGCGTGGTGAACGTCTGGCGAAGGCGCAGCTGACCGTGCACGTAGTCATCGAGATCGGTGATGTAGCCCGTCTGCGGCGCGGCTCGGTAACCGAGCCTGCCGTCGAGCCGGAGCGTTCGGAAGAGGCGCATGCGCGTCTTGGCATAGACATCGATCATGCGCGTCGTATCGCCGATCAAGGCGTTCTCGGGTAGCACGCGCACGCCGCCCGGCTCGGCGAAGTCGATGCTGCGCTCGATGTCGTCGAACCGCGCGCCGACGGCGAGGGTGTTGCGGCGAAAAAACCGCCACTCGACCTCGCTCTCGAGCGCGAGTCTCCACCAGTCTTCGACGAAGGGGTCGACCTGCACGCCGCCGACCGGGTTGAAGAGCGGCGTGTCGCGGTCGATCCGATTGTCTCGCGCGTCGAAGTCGAGACCGGCGCGCAGGGTCCACTGGTCGGCCATGCGCCAGCTGACGTGGGCCGCGGCCGCCTGGCTCAGCACCGTGTTGTCGTCGAGCCCCGCTGCCCGCTGCTCGGGCGTTCCCTCGCCCACCTGTTGGAGCACGCTGACCTGATACTGCGTGGACCAGCTGAGCGTAGATCCGGCTCGGCCCGAGATCGATACGCGGGCCGTGTCGCGGTTGCTGTCAGGCACGAAGCCGAGGGGGCGGTCGCCCACCGGCGGCGGCACGCCGAGCCCCGACTCGTACAGCTGCGGCGACTTCCACCGCAGCATGTCGTGGTCGTAGTCGACGGTTACCAGCCAGCGGCCATCCCGAGCCGCACCGACGAGCACACCCGCCCCGGCGCCGCTCGCGTTGCGGTCGAGGGTGCGCGGCAATCCGAGCCAGTCGTTCTGTGGATCTCGGAACACGCGCCGCTGCTCGAGACCACGACGGGCCTGGAAGTCCCCTCGCACATCGAAGCCGTAGGCGACGGGGCGATCGGGGTCGGCCAACGACAGTGAGCGACGGGAGACGGTGCCGTCGAACCCGGTGCGATCGCGAAAGAACCGAGCGTCGGGATCGGTGAGATCATCGTAGATCAACGAGCCGCCTTCGGTGTTCGGGAACACGCGCAGCTGCTCGGTCCGCATTCGCGCATAGTCGACGTCGATGCGCCAGGGCCCGGGCGCGTTCGGCCCGGGCTCGCCCAGGCGCGTGGTCGTCTCGACTCTCTGGTTGAAGAATGGCTGGTCGATGTCGCGACCCGACACGCCGAGATTCGACGTCGGGCTCGACAGTCGCAGTTGGAAGATCGGATCGCCCGATCCACCGTACGCGTCGAACGCTGCATCGCGCACGCCGAGCTCGACCGGAAACGCGCTGCCCTTGTTGGGGGTGTATTCGTACTGATCGAAGAAACCGCCGACGTCATCCGTGGCTTCGCGCGGCGCAATCACCTTGCCCTGTGCCATCACCGTCGCCGACCAGACGAGCTCGACGGGTTCGCGCGCGCCGGCGGTGGCCGAAGGCACGCCATGCGCGGCGGACGCCGGAGCGTCGCGAATCGAACGGGTCTCATCTGCAGAGTCGGTCCGCTCCGACTGCGCCGCTGCGGATCCGGCCGCGCCGAGCCCGTACAAGACCACGGTGGCGATGATCCCCTTACCCGTCGGCCATCCACGCACCGTCATCGCCTCAAGTGCGGATCGGTGTACGACCCGTGTACGGCACTGTGGCAGTCGGTGCAGGCGGTCGAGAGCGCCCAGGGCTGATGCACTGCCCCCGCCTCGGCGAGCGTGTGGCACGACAAGCAGACGCCCGGCTGACTGACTTCGAGCAGGGACTCATTCGGCGCCCCGTGCGGCACGTGGCAGTAACCGCAGTCTTCGTTGACGGGCGGGTGCTCGAAGACCCAGGGGCCGAAGACCTCCTCGTGACACTCGGCGCAGACCTGGTTGCGCCCCCCCGCCAGCGCCCCGTCGCGCGCATGGGGAGAGTGACACGAGGTGCAGTCGAGCATGCCCTCCTTGACGGGATGATGAGACGGAAGCCCGAGCTGCCCGACGACGCCCGGATGGCAGGTCGCGCAGAGCTTCGTCTCAGCCGAGGCATGGCGAAGCAACGTCGTGTCGAGCTGACTCGGTGCACGGAGCAGGTCGGGCGTCCGTACATGCGACGCATGGCAGTCGCTGCAGAGGACGCCCACTTCTGCATGAGGCGAGGCATCCCAGTGCACCAGGGTTCGCTGCGCGCTCCCGTGGCAGATGATGCAATCGGCGCTCGAGGGGAAACGGATCGCATCGGCCTGCACCGTGTGGACGTGGAGCTCGCCCGGGCCGTGACACGATTCGCAGTCGCCGTGAAACGGCGACTCGACGAAGTGCGCATCGAAGGAGTCGTGACACTCGAGGCAGGTCGCCGAACCGAGCGTCGAGCCCGCACCCGCGATGGGTTCGACTCGGTGCCGCGGTTCGAGAACCGGCGGCTGCCAGACGCTCGCACAGGCCCAGACGAACACCAGGACGCCGAACGCCGAGCACCCGCGCAGCACGCGGCGCCGACGCCCACCGTCGGGCTCTGCGTTCTCGCGCGGGCGACGGCGACCGGGGCCGCTTCGCATCGACATCTCCCTCAGCGGATGTCTTCGTCGAGCGCGATGAACGAGGCGCCGTGGAGCAGCATGTGATCCCGCGCGACCGCGTCGTCATGACAGGACGAGCAGACTGACGCGACCGGCGAGACGTTGAGGTCGTCACTGGGGTCGGTGACCTCGGCCCCGGTGTCGAGCGTCGTCGCCTCGGCGGCCCAGGCCGCAGCGGCGCCGTAGCCACTCTCGGGCGGCGTCGCGTCGACGTGACACGTCTCGCAGTTCGAGAGGTTTCCGATGAAACCGACGTCCGAGTAGTCGTGGGGACGCCCCCCGAACCCGTAGACGACGATCCCCGCCTCGAGCGCCTCTCCCGCATGGATCTGGTGGATCATCCGCTTGAAGTCGACGGCTTCTTCGCGCTTTCCGTCGGGTGTCGTCGACGGATCGCTCGGTCGCTGCGCGATGTCGGTCGCATCGGCGTTGTGACACGACACGCACGAGATGGTCTCGCTCGTTCGATTGTTGCCATGAAAGGCGAGGCCGGCGCCGGCCGCGTCGTGACACAGATTGCACTTCGCCATGTCGATCGAGCTGCGGCGCGGCGTGTCGGTGCCGCGCAGCTCGACGTTCACATCTGCGAAGGCCGTTTGGACCGGCAGCGCATCGTCGAACTGACCATCGTCATCGAGATCCGTGGCGGGATAGCCATCCATCGTGACGCTCACCGTGTCGAAGGCCCCGCCCGGCACGGGGATCACCCGCTCGTAGACCTCACCGCCGATGTTCGTCACCTCGCTGAAGTCGGTGCCCGAGTACGCAGGCGGCTGCGCGGGCGCGGGACTGCTCCCGCTCCCTTCGTTGGTGTACTCGTCGGTCGACCAGGCCACGCGCAGGTTGACGCGGCCCGAGCCGCCGGCGGCGGGGAAGGCCGGATCCGATTCGAGGTCGAGTCGTGTGCCGAGCTGGGTGACCGAGAACAGCACCGTGAGCTCGTCGGACGCGTCGTCCCAGGTGAGATCCTCGATCGCGTAGCCGTTCGACCCGCCCCGGAACTCGGCGGCGCGTGTCCGGCGCTCCTCCCCCCGATGAACGAGTCGAACCGGCAGCTTCGAGCCCGTGTCGTTGATCAGCGGCGGGTGGCAGTTCGCGCACAGACTGTTGTCGACCTGCTGGCCGCCCGATCCATGGTTCGTGCCGTCGGAGAAGTCGACGTCGTCGTGGCAGGCCCCGCATGCCTCCATGGTCGGGACGTCGTACCAGTTCGTCTCGTCGGCGCCGCCGCCGCCGTGGCACGTCGTGCAGTCGGCGAGGTCGCGGGTGTAGTTGACGTGCGACCAGCTCCGATAGCCGTTCGTGAGCGTCGAGCCCGCATGAATCTTGTGCGTCATCACGGTCATGTCGGCGTCGCCGAGATCGGGGTTGTGACACACGACGCAGTACTCGACCTCCGTTCGCCCTCCACCGTGGAACGCGAGCTTCGAGTCGCTGGTGACGCCGTGGCAGCTGTTGCACTGACTCGTCGGCACGATGTCGCGCGTGCGCGAGACGGCGCTGACGCAGTCGTTCGCGCTGGCGAGGTTCGCATCGAAGTCGCAGATTCCGTTGCCGGCCGGCAGATCCGATGCGCTGAGCTGAATGGCGAGTCGCAACGTGTCGCCCGTCGCGACAGGCACCGCCGGGCTCTGGGGGTCGAAGACCGACCGATAGGTGTACTCGCCGCCGCCTTCGGGCGTAAACGCGGCGCCGCTCGTGGTGAAGCGCTCCGAGGTGATCAACGCCTGCCACGTGGTCGGGTCACCGATGCCGGCCGGGTCGAGCAGCCGCGCCAGACCGAACCGGCCGTCGGCCGCGAAGACGTCGTCGACGGCGCCTCCCGTTTCGTCCTCGACGCGAAACCGGAACTCGACGTCGTTTCCCGTCACGTCGACACTGAGCACCTCGATCGCGAGCTGGCGATACCCGGAGCCGGTCGCAGGCCCGTCGGGATCGAGGTCGACGTAGTGCGCGTCATCGAGATCGTCGACGTCGTGAACGGGGGAGACGCCGTCCGGGCCATGGCAGCCGAGACACGCTTCGACGGACGTCCCGGTGTCGACGATATCGCCAGGGGGGCCCGGTGGCCCGGGTGGACCTTCGGGGCCTTCGGGGCCCGGTGGGCCCGCCTCCCCCTGCTCCCCACACGCGACCACGCCGAAGCCGAGCGCGAGGACGAGGAGGATGCCGATCCACCCCGGCCCACCCCGACCCGGCTGCTCATGAATTCGACGGCGACTCCGGCGTTGGTGCATCGCGGCGGCCTCCCCTGCCCCTGTCGACTCAACGAGGGTACGGAATCGGGGACCGCACCGCCCCGCACGGAGCGCGCGCGGTCACGGCCGCGCGCGGCCCAACGCATCGCCCAGCGGCCGGCGCAGGTGTGTGCCCCCTCCGTCGCCCCACCCGACTTCAACATTGCTGCCACGAGCCGGTCGTCAATGGCCCGGTGGTCTTTCGATCGCGCCAGACTGCGAGGCTTCAAGCGGGCCTGAACCGAATCGCCTGCACGCCGACTCGGCCGCGCGCGCGATTCAGAACCGCAGCCGACCGCCGAAGCCGCGACGCACGCCGACCGACAGGACGCCGAAGCCCAGCGCGACGCCCGCGCCGATGGCGTGTGCGATCGGAGCGACCACGACCCCGGGCGGTCCGGGGTCGCGGGCGACGAAGAGCGAAGCACCGCTGTGCGCTTCGAACGCAATCTTGGCGACGAAACCGAGGAGCAGCACCCCGGCGACGACCGCTGCGCCGTGATCGCGTCGCGAGACGGCGTCGTGTGCGAGCGCACCACACACCGAGACGAAGAGCGCCGCATCGACCCCGGAGAGCCCCCGATACGCGGCCAGCGAGGGGTCGAGCCATGAGAGGCCGAGCGAGATCGCCAGCGCCGCCATGAGAACGAGCGCCACGTAGCGCGCGCGGCCCCGCCCCTCGAGCCATCCGCCGAGCACGGCCAGGGCACCGACGTCCCACGCGAGGTGTTCGAGGGACCAGTGCGCGAGGTGCGCCGACATCAATCGATGCCACTCGCCTCGCCCGAGCGCCTCTCGCGACCACTCCCACGCCGAACCCTGCCCGAGTGCGTAGGCCGCGATCGCGGCGAGACAGAGGCCAAGGGTGAAGACCGGGGTTGGCCGGGAGGGGGTCACCCCCTCCCGGCGCGATCGCGCGTCGAACCACCGAAGCCGCGCGATCGCCCCCATCAGTCCTCCTCCTTGTCTTGGCGCACGCCCCTGGACGCGCTTTCGCCCTCGTCTTCACGCCGCCAGCGGCGCAGGATCAGTGACCAGAGCGCGACGATGCCCGCCGCGTGATCAGGGCCGAAGAAGCCCGACCCGAGACGCGGGGCCGGCGCGTCGAACATCGGCTGGTGCCGATCGACACGCGTGGGCTGCACCGGGGCCTGGGCGCGCTGCGCCTGCACGGCGTGCTCGACCGCAGTGCGCTGCTGGTTGCGGCGCTCGATCCCGTGGCGTGCGAAGGCTTCGTCGGTCAAGACCACCATCGACGTCTCGTCCGTCACGATCTGATACTCGGTGCCGTAGAACTCGATCGATGTGGCCGCCTCGTCGCCGTCGAGCAGACCGGCCTGGGTTCGCCACTCGATCTCGTCCACATGCGCGAGCGCAAAGAGCCGCTCGACCTCGGGATACGCCGTGCTCATATCGGGCATCGCGAACCGGGTCTCGAGACGCTGGTCCTCACCCGAGATCCGCAGGTCGAGCGCCAGATCGAGCTCGCCGCCATCTTCGTACCGACCGAAGAGCACGAGCTGCTCCCCGCGATGGACCTTGCGGTACGCCTTGCCCGTCATGTCGGTCACGCGCACCCCGTCGAAGTGCAGCTCGACGTCGTGCAGGGCCTCGTGCGTGACCTTGCTCTTCGCGAGCAGCACCTGGCCCAGGACGTCGTCTGCATTCGAGACGCCCGTGTAGTAGCCACCCGACGTCTCACAGATCACGCGCATCAGCGGCCAGTTGGCCGAGTTGCCCATCAAGAAGCCGAAGACGCGCACGTCGGCCTTCTGCATCAGCGCATGGAAGGCCTTGGGATCGACGACGCCCGTGTTTGTGACGCCATCGGTCACGAGCACGAGACTGGTCACACGATCCGCCTCGAGGTCGTCGAGCGCGAGCTTCAGGCCCGAATAGACATTGGTGCCGCCCTCGGTTCGAATCGACGCGACCCGGGCGAGCGCAGCTGCGACTCGGTCCGGCGTGGCCGGCGTCCAGCCCACGACTTCCCGGGCGTCGTTCGAGAACACGATCACGCGAAACCGGTCGTTCGGCCCGAGCTCGCCGATCGCCTGGCGCACACCCGCCGTCAAGGTCGAGAGCTTGCCCGCCATGCTGCCCGAGTTGTCGAGCACGAAGACGTAGTCCGACCCGTCTCGCAGCGGCTGCAGGTCGACGCCCGGGGTCACCACGAGCATGAAGTGCCCGGGCTCATCGGCGTCGGGCTTGTAGGGCAACAACTCGACGCGACCCGGCAGACCATCGGCGAGGCGGTAGTAGAGCACGAAGTCGCGGTCGAGCGCGCCGGCCTGGGATTCGATGCGAACCCGGTGCTCGCCCTCCCCCTTCGCTTCGATGCGCGCGGCGCCCTCGTAGCCCGGCGTGCGCAGCTCGGCGATCGGCACGCTCGTGCGCAGCGCGACGTCGATCGAGAAGTCGCGGGTGACCTGCTCGTTCGTCATCCAGAACGACCGCGCACGCTCGTCGGTGCCGCCCTCTTCGAGCGGATACAGGTAGCGGCCGACGCCGGTGTCGATCTCGAGCGGCTCGTAGTACACGAAGCGCATCCGCGTCTCGTCCTGCGCCCGAATCGGCGTCACGTAGAACTCGAAACGCTGGATGCCCTCCTTCCGACCGAGCCCCGCATCGTTGCCGGCGTCGCGCTCCTCGCCATAGATGCGATCGGCCTCGTCATCGGACAGCACCTCACCCTCGAGCACGCGCTCGCCGGCGTAGATGGTGATCTCGGCGAGGCTCGCCTCGGCCGGCAGCGGAAACGCGTACACGCCCTCGAGATCGACGGCGTTCGGGTTGTAGAAGCTCTGGGTGACCGCCGTTCGCGCGAAGCCGTCCTGGATCACGACCTCGACGTGGTGGTCCCGAATCTCGATCGGTGCGTGGGGCGAACCGCTGGGCGTCAGGGTGCCGGCCGCCTGAGCGGCGCCCCCGAACCAGGCCGCGACACTCGCCGCGAGCCCGATGAGTCCGATGCGCAGGGTGGTCATGCTGAACTCCTTCTGCCGGGTTCATCCCGGCTCGAGGGGCTCTAGAGCACGACCCGTGCCCAACTCTCGGGAAACCCGAAAAGCGCAACCACGGCAGCAACCTATGGAGTGATTTGCGTGTGCTCGAAGAACCGCGAAGCTCAGGTCGAGCAGACATTGGACGAACAGAACCCGACACTGGATGTCCGACCGAGGAGTGCTCGATGGCCAAGCGCGACACCGCCCCGCCCTTCGTCAGCGACCGAGAGCACGAGGTACTCGAGGCGCTCTCGCGCCTCGCCACCTCGAACCCGTTCCTGCCCGACCGCACCACGCAGGAGGCGCGCGCACTCGGCGACGACTTCGTGCCCTATGCCGCCGTGTGGAGCGCCGATGGTGAGCTGCAGGGGATCAACCCGAACCTCGGATCGCTGCGTCAGCTGGCCGAGCAGCTCGCTGAAGATCTCCGGCAGCGGCTCCGCAGCGGTGCGCGCGCGACGCCCGCGCAGCTCGAGCTCTACGAGGGCTTCGTTCGATACCTCTTCTTCTATCGCTACGAAGAAGAGCTGACCAAGCTCGTCGAGCGCGCCGAAGCGGGTCAGCCGACGACGCACAAGCTCTCTTTCTTTTCGCGCCTGGTCGCCGACTGCGATCACTTCTTCGACCTGCCCGGGGTGACGTTGCCCACCCGTCCCGACCCAGGTCACACGCTGGCGTGGGGGTTTCAGATTCGGCGCGCGTTCAATCACGTGTACTGGGAGATCTACGGCGGCTCGCTCGCCATGGCCGAGCTGCGCGGCACGGTTTGGCAATCGATCTTCACCCACGACGTCGATCGGTACCGGCGCCGGCTCTACGACCGCATGGCCGACATCCCGACCCTCGTGCTCGGTGAGTCGGGGACCGGCAAGGAGCTCGTCGCCCGGGCGATCGGTCTCAGCCGATACATCCCCTTCGACACGACCAAGCAGGCCTTCGTCGCCGACTACACGAAGATCTACCACGCCGTGAATCTGTCGGCGCTCTCGTCGGCGCTGATCGAGTCGGAGCTCTTCGGCCACAAACGGGGCGCATTCACCGGAGCGATGGCCGACCGCGTCGGCTGGCTCGAATCGTCGGGCCCCCATGGCACGATCTTCCTCGACGAGATCGGCGAGCTCGACGCGGCCATTCAGGTGAAGCTGCTGCGCGTGCTGCAGAGCCGCGTGTACCAGCGCATCGGCGAGGTCGAAGAGCGGCGCTTCGAAGGCCGCATCGTCGCAGCCACGAACCGCGACCTCGACACCGAGCTCGAGGCCGGACGCTTCCGCGAAGACCTGTACTACCGGCTGTGCGCGGACGTGATTCGCATGCCGACGCTCCGCGATCGATTCAGAGACTCGCCCGACGAGCTCGAGAGCCTCGTGCGGGTGATCTCGGCCCGCGTCGCTGGAGAAGGCGCCGACGATCTGGTCGACGAAGTCGTCCGCTGGATCCACAGTGGGCTCCCGGCCGACTACACCTGGCCCGGCAACGTGCGCGAGCTCGAACAGTGCGTGCGCAGCGTGCTGGTGCAGGGGCGCTACGAACCCAGGGGCCCGCTCGCCGGCGCGAACATCGAGCAAGGCGGCACCACGATCGCCGCATCGATCCTCTCGGGCCAGGCCTCGGCCGACGACCTGCTCCGCGAGTACGTCACGCGGGTCTATGCCTCACAGGGCTCGTACGAGGCAGCGGCCCGGTCGCTCGGCCTCGACCGCCGCACGGTCAAGGCCAAGGTCGACCGGGCCTTGCTCGAGATGCTGACGGGCGACTAGCTCGAAGCACCGTCCTTCGTCGCCGAAGTCGCATCGGTCTTCTGCGCCGGGCGTCGCAGCCACACGAGCACGCGCCGCACGGGGCCGAAGCCCGCGAGCGCGCCGCCCAACAGCGGCATGAGGCTCGGGCCCACGTGCACGCCAGCGCCGCTGACGATGCCCTTTGCCGACAGCACACCGAGGCCGGCAGCCGTGAGCGACGCGCCCGTCAGCAGCCGCCGCTTCGAAGCGACGTGTGTGGCGCGGCGAGGCCGTTCGAAGCGCAGGAACCCGACCATCAGCGGGACGAGCGCAACCAGGTAGATGCCCATCCAAACGGGGCGAAGCGCCCACCACTCGGCCGAGTCGGGGATCGCGTGCAGGCCCACCCCGCCCAGGGCCACGGCGATCCCGAGCGCCGCCAGCATCGCGGTCATGTGCCACAGATACAGCGTCATGATGAGTCCGTTGATCAGCACGGTCGTCGTCCACACCCGCCGACGCGCGAGCATCCGTCGCAGCGCGGGCTCGATGGCGAGGACGAGACCCGTCCAGGTGATCCCGAGAAAGAGCAACGCGAGCGTCGGGGGCGACGTGTTGCCGAACGCTTCACCGGGCACGCCGACCATGGCGAGGGGGTATGGTCCGAAGCCGATCAGCGCGACGAGACCGGCCGCACCGGCCCCGGCCCAGACGAGCGGGCGGCGCATGGCGCCGGCCTGCCACGCGTGACCGAGCTGATGCACGGTGAGCCAGACGAAGGCGTAGTTCACGTAGCCAACGCCGCGCACCCCGGCCTCGAGGACGAGGAAGTCGACTGCAGCCGCAGCGGCGACACCGGCCGCGACCGAGGCGAACCCGAACCGCTCCCATGCCGCCAGCGTGACGGGAACGAACACCCCGACCATGACGTAGACCGCGAGGAACCAAGTCGGCACCAGCGCCATCTGGGTCGCGACCCCGACCTGCTCGGCCGGCACACCGCACGCGACGGCGATGGCCGACACACCGATCCAGACGACGAGCACCGGCATCACCGGCGCGATCAGCCGCTGGATCCGAGCCCCGAGCCACGGGCCATAGGCCGTGCCCTTGCGACGCGCCGCCTGCCAGGCGACGGCATTCGAGTAGCCCCCGACCAGGAAGAAGATCGGCATCACCTGAACGACCAGCGTGAGCCACTGGGTCCAGGGCGCGAGCTCGAGCATGTGACCGGGCACGACCTCGCCCCCGCGCACGAACGGGGCCGCGACGAGCCAGTGGCCGATCACGACGACGGCGATCGACGCCGCCCGCAGAAAGTCGACGGCCCGGTTGCGCGTGTCGGGGGCCTGCGCGGCGAGGTCATCGGCCTGGCGCCACATGGAGCGAATCGAATCGAGCATCGGGTGGTCCTCCTCGGTGGTTGGGGAGGACTAGAGCAGGAAAGATGCCACTCTTGAAAACCCTGCAAATTCAGCGACTTGCGCCAATCCCACCCGCAGCGAACGGTTCGCGCGAACGACACTCGATGCATACCGGGCATACATCAGGTGTACAGCGGCGGGCGCGTCCAGCGGCCTCCCACGGAGGCCCGTGAAGCGACGACGCCCCGGGCCGCAGCCCCGGTCGCGAATCTCCTCCACCGCCGGCCCGATCACGCGAAGCGCCGAGAGGCGCCGCAGCTTCACGCTCGAAGCCTGGGCCGCGCCCTGGCATCGAACGACGAGAATCCGGACAACATTCAACACGGTGCTCGGCTCGGGATTGCGGGCGCCAACTTGGAAACACTGAGGTCGCTGTGCTACTCAGCGCCTCCTGTTTGCGGCGCCCGACGCTCCGCAAAGCTCTCACAAGTAGCCGATTTCAAATACGTTTCAGCGCGCGAGGCAAGCCGGCGATCGAGCGGGGCCCGCGACCATCCACCGGGCGACGCCGTCGCCGAGCGCCCCCCTGCCCCCGCGCACGAGGAAGAAGAGCGACCATGCCGCAGATCGTCATCGCCAATCGACTGACCGACGGTCGCATCGTCTTTCTCGCCGAGGGCGATAGCTGGGCCAGCGGCGTCGACGACGCACGCGTCGAAGAGACCGGCGATGCCGCCGAGGCGCTGCTCGAGACGGCGCTCGCGCTCGAGGCGAAGCAGCAGGTGGTCGGCGCCGAGTTGATCGACGTCGAGGTCGACGGCGACAGAGTGCGCCCGACGAAGTACCGCGAAGTGATTCGCGCCGCTGGTCCGACGAACCGACCCGACCTGGGCAAGCAAGCGGGGAACGAATAGATGTACCGCTACGACGAGTTCGACCTGAAGCTGGTCACCGAGCGCGCAGAGCAGTTCGGACGACAGGTGGAGCATCGCCTGGCCGGCAAGCTCACCGAGGATCAGTTTCGACCGCTGCGTCTGATGAACGGCCTCTACCTTCAGCTGCACGCCTACATGATCCGCATCAACGTGCCCTACGGCATGCTCAGCTCGAAGCAGATGCGGATGCTTGCCGAGATCGGTCGAAAGTACGACAAGGGCTACGGCCACCTCACGACGCGCCAGAACATGCAGTTCAACTGGATCAAGCTCGAGGAGACGCCCGACATCCTGCGCGACCTCGCGAGCGTCGAGATGCACGCGATCCAGTCGAGCGGCAACTGCATTCGCAATACGACGGCCGATGAGCATGCGGGCTGCGCCGCCGACGAGGTCGCCGACCCGCGCGTCTACTGCGAGTTGATTCGGCAGTGGTCGACGCTCCACCCCGAGTTCTCGTTTCTGCCCCGCAAGTTCAAGATCGCGGTCACCGGCTCGCCGAACGACCGCGCTGCGGTCAAGGTGCACGACATCGGGCTCATCCTCGATCGCGACTCGAAGGACCAGCCGGTCTTCGAAGTGATCGTCGGCGGCGGCCTGGGGCGGACCCCGTTCGTCGGCAAGACGATCCGAGAGGAGCTGCCGCCGAGTGAGCTGCTCTCGTATCTCGAGGCGATCCTGCGGGTCTACAACCGCTTTGGCCGTCGCGACAACAAGTACAAGGCGCGCATCAAGGTGCTCGTGCACGAGACCGGCACCGAGGAGTTCCGACGCCTGGTCGACGAGGAGTACGCCAACCTCAAGGGCGGCGCGCTCGAGGTGCCCCAGGACGAGATCGACCGCATCGACGCGTACTTCGCGCCGCCCGAGTACGAGACGCTCGAAGACGCCTGCCCCGATCTCGATGCGCAGCTCGGGCAGAACGCCGACTTCGCCGACTGGGTCGAGCAGAATGTGCACGCCCACAAGCAACCCGGCTACGCGATCGCGAACATCTCGGTCAAGATGCCCGGCCACGCGCCGGGCGACCTCTCGAGTGATCAGATGGACGCGCTCGCCGACCTCGCCGACGCGTTCAGCTTCGGCGAGATGCGGGTGACGCACCGCCAGAACATCGTGCTCACCGACGTGCGCAAGGATCAGCTCTTCACGCTGTGGCAGAAGCTGGTCGAGCTCGAGCTGGCGGCCGCGAACCTGAACCTCATTGGCGACGTCATCTGCTGCCCCGGCCTCGACTACTGCGCACTCGCCAACGCACGCTCGATCCCCGTCGCCGAGGACATCACGAAGCGCTTCGCCGACCTCAAGCGCCAGAAAGAGATCGGCGAGCTCGAGCTGAACATGTCGGGCTGCATCAACGCCTGCGGCCATCATCACGTCGGCAACATCGGCATCCTCGGCGTCGACCGAAAGGGCGAAGAGCTCTACCAGATCACGCTGGGCGGAAGCTCTCACGAAGACGCGTCACTCGGCGTGCGCACGGGCCCCGGCTTCTCGGCCGACGACATCGGCCCGGCCATCGAGACGGTGCTCGACACGTACGTCGAGCTGCGCGAAGACGGCGAGCGATTCATCGACACGTACCGACGGGTCGGCATGGACCCCTTCAAGGAGAAGCTCTATGCCCCTCGTTAAGGCAGGCAAGGTCGCCGAAGACGGCTGGGAGAAGGTCGACCCCGAGGCAACGAGCATCCCGGGCGGTGACCGCCTGCTCGTGAGCCTCGACCAGTGGAAGGAGCACAAGGTCGAGCTCTGCAAGCGCGGCGGCAGTTTCGGCGTGTGTCTTTCATCGGATCAGGGCCCCGAAGAGATCGTCGACGACCTCGTGCACTTCGACCTCATCGCACTCGAGTTCCCCGCCTTCACCGACGGCCGTGCGTACTCGCACGCGCGCTTGCTGCGCGAACGCTACGGGTTCGAGGGCGAGCTGCGCGCCGTGGGTGACGTTGCGCTCGAGCAGCTCGTCTTCATGCACCGGGCGGGTTTCGACGCCTTCGAGATCGCGAGCGAATCGGCGGTCGAAGACTGGAAGACCGCGATGGCCGACATCGACGTCTTCTATCAGCCCACGGGTGATGGCCGCGAGACGGCTCTCCAGGGTCGCTGGCGACGCTGATCCCGAGCCCTGATCCATGATCTGACATCGGCGGGCGCCTCCGTGGGCGCATACGGAGACTCCATGCAGATTCGCGACGGCTTCATCGGCACGATCGGCCACACGCCGCTCATCAAGCTCCAGCGTGCGAGCGAAGAGACCGGCTGCACGATCCTCGGCAAGGCCGAGTTCCTGAACCCGGGCGGCTCGGTCAAGGATCGCGCCGCTCTCGCGATCGTCGAAGACGCCGAAGCCAAGGGCCAGCTCGAGCCGGGCGGCGTGATCGTCGAGGGCACGGCCGGCAACACCGGCATCGGCCTCGCGCTGGTGGCCAACGCCAAGGGCTACCGCACCGTCATCGTCATCCCCGACACCCAGAGCCAGGAGAAGAAGGACATGCTGCGCCTGTGCGGCGCAGACCTGCGCGAGGTGCCGGCCGTCCCGTACAAGAACCCCGAGAACTACGTCCATGTCTCGCGCCGACTCGCAGAGGATCTCGCGAAGAGCGAGGCATCCGGGGCCATCTGGGCAAACCAGTTCGACAACGTCGCCAATCGCGACGGTCACTACCGCACGACCGGCCCCGAGATCTGGGACGAAACCGACGGCACGATCGACGCGTTCACGTGCGCCGTCGGCACCGGCGGCAGTCTCGCGGGCATCGGCATGGCGCTGAAAGAGCGCAATGCCGACATCAAGATCGCGATCAGCGACCCCGGCGGTGCCGCCCTGTACCACTACTACAAGCATGGCGAGCTCAAGGCCGAGGGCACGTCGATCACCGAGGGCATCGGGCAGGGGCGCATCACGGCGAACCTCGAAGACGCGCCGATCGACATCGCCTACCGCATCGACGACGCCGACTGGCTGCCGATCTGCTTCAGCCTTCTGAAGGACGAGGGCCTGTGCATTGGCGGCTCGGCCGCGCTCAACGTCGCGGGTGCGATCCGCCTCGCGAAGGAGCTCGGGCCGGGCAAGACCATCGTGACGTTGCTCTGCGACAGCGGCACCCGCTACCAGAGCAAGCTGTTCAATCCGACGTTCCTGAAAGAGAAGGGTCTGCCGACCCCCGATTGGCTCTAGTCGGTCGAGCGCCACAGCTTCGGCAGGAAGAAGAGCGGCCAGATCGCGAGAAACAGGTTGGCCGCCCACCACGACGGATCGAAGTCGCAGCGAATCACCCAGAACGAGATGGCCATGAAGCCGGCGCAGAACGTGAGCGCCAGCGAGAACGCAGCGAGGGGGCGCCAGCCCTCGTCGCCGCGCGCATGCCGTCGCACCGCCCACAGGCCGCAGCCCGACAGCACCATGTCGAGCGGAAAGAACGACCAGTTCCACGCGAACACGATGGGGTCATCGTAGTCCTTGAAGAGCCACGACTTCGGCACCACGTCGAGTCCCACGAGCACCAGCAGAGAAACCGCCCAGTACGCGACGAAGCCAACGTCGGTCACCAGCAGAAACGGCCTCATCCGCTTCATCGGATCGCCGGCCAGCGCGGTCACGGGGCCGCTGCGCCGCCGTCGACGTCGAGGGGCAACCAGTCGTTCACGGGCGACGCTCGGCCCGAGACGTCCTGAGTGCCGCGCGCGGCCAGGTGATAGACCATGGCGGCGCGAAGCCCGTCGGAGAGATTGTCCTTCGAGCGGTGCATCAGGCGGCTGTGGAAGACCAACAGGTCGCCGGGTGCCATCTCGACGGGAATCTCGGTCGACGTGTCGCGGTCGACGATCTCGACGTAGCCGACGTTGGCGTTGGGCCGTCGGTCGGGCACGTGCTCGTGAATCTCGTCGCGGTGCGAGCCGGGCACGACCCACAGGCAGCCGTTCTCTTCGTTCGCCTGTGTGACGGCGAGCCACAGACCGACCTGCGGCTCGCGATCGAACGGAAAGTAGAACCCGTCCTGGTGCCAGGGCTGACCCCACGCCCCCGGGTTCTTGAAGATGAACTGCGAGAGAAAACAGTCGAGCTCGGCCTCGAGCAGCGATCGGCCGATCGCGAGCACGTCGGGCGACTCGATGAACGCGCGAAAAACCGGATCGCGATGCAGCTTGAAGATCTTCGAGATGCGCGCCTCGGCGGGCGAGTCGGCCGAGACTTCGGCAGCGAGATTCTGCTCGGGCGTGACGATCCGATCCTCGAAGAGCCACTCGCCGTTGGCAGCACGCCCGATCTCGATCACGCGGTCGAGCATGGCGTCACCGACGTCGGCCGACCGGAAGCCTCGGATCAGGAAGAAGCCTCGCTCCTCCCACTGCGCCAGCGCGTCGCTCAGCTCCATCGTGCCCCCCGACTCGGCGTCAGAGCCGAAAATTACCGATGCCCGCAGCGACCGGCTTGCCGCGATCCTGTTGGTAGGCGAGTACCCGAACGTTGGCGATGCGACGTCCGAGCTTGACGATCTCGGCTCGCCCGAACGTCTCGTGCGGGCCCGCCGACCGCAAGTAGTCGATGCTGAAGTTGATCGGCTTCGGCACGCGCTCAGCGTCACCTGCATCGAGCAGCGCGAGGATCGCGGTCATCTCGAGAAAGGCACCCACCACGCCGCCATGCACGGCGGGCAGGCGAGCGTTGCCGACGATCTTCTCGGCAAAGGGCAGATGACAGACCAACCCCTCGTCGTCCCGATCGGCGACCATCCCGATCAAGCGCGCATAGGGAATGCCCTCGACGAGCCGGTCGACGCTCACCCGCTGCGCTCCGAACCGGCGCGCTCCTGAGCGAGCTTCTCGAGCGGGTGGTCGCCCATCGTCGAACCGAGCATGTACGTCGCGATGAAGTGCGCGAAAGGGTCCTCGGGATCGTCGTCCCAGGCCTTGCCGCGCACGAAGGCCACGCTGCGTGTGCGCTTGTAGCACTCGGCGAGCCCGTGCAGGTCGCGACCGGGCGTGGCTGCGCGCAGATAGTCGATACGCAGATCGATGGTCGCGATGGTCACGAGCTCGGGCAGACTGCAGAGCGTCGCGGCCCCGCCCGCCTGATCGAGCAGCGTCGTCACGACGCCACCGAACACGACCCCCCGGCCCGGGTCACCCACGAGCGCGTCGCGATGCGGCACCACCATCGTCGCAGTGCGCGGCCCGGCACGGGTGCAACGCATGCCGAGCTCACGACAGTGCGGGACGTGCTCGACGAACTCGGTGGGCGCTTCTCCGAAGAGGTTCTCGACGGCGTAGTGCTCGGCCATGTCCGCGAGGATAGACCCCGGACGCACCCCGCGCCGCGCCGACTGAGACTCAGCCGGCGACGAACTGCATCAGCAGCAGCACGGTTGCGACGAGCGTGACAAGCAGCGTGCCCCCGGCACCCACCGCACGCAGCGGGCTCGAGATCGAATCGGCCTGCAGCCCGATCGCATGGCAGACGCGGGCAACGACCATCGACAGCCCGAGACCATGCAGCCACGGGGCCGAAGCGCCGTTCAGTTCGAGCACCACGAACATCGTCATGAAGTACGGGACGTACTCGACGAAGTTCCCGTGCCGCCGCATGGCCAGGAGGAGATCACTCCGGCCGCCATCGCCGATCGAGATGCCCTCGCGCCCGCGCAGCGTGCCGGGCAAGGCGGCGAGCGCGCCGGAGAACACGGCGAAGACCGCCAGGTAAAGGGCACTGATCGGAAGCGGAATCACGATGTCCATGAAAGCTCTCCTCGATGGATCGAACCCTGGATCACGCGCTCCATCTTCCGACGCCCGAGACCCGGGGTGCAAGACGAGATCGCCCCCCTGACGCCATGGCGTGTCAGCGGGACCAAAACCCAACGGACATCACGAAGGGGCTCAGCTCGCCGCGCGCACGGGCGGAGCCACACCGCTGTCTTCGGCCTCGAACGCCTTCGCCGCTCCGGCGGCGAGGTGCTCGAGCAAGGCCCCCTGCAGCAGCCGCCGATGCGGTACGAGCCGTTCGGACAAGCCGTTCAACAGGATGAGGGTCCGAACGACGAGGGCAAAGTCTTCGGGGATGCGTTCGACACGGCTCTCGGCGAACACGTCGAAGACGCTCTCGTCGCCGTCGTTGTCGCCGATCATCCGCAGCATCAAGATCCGCAGATGCTCGGCGCGCAGATGGCGCGTGTCGAAGCCGAGGCGACCCGCCGCATCGAGTGCGTCGTCGACATCGCCGATCATCGCCGAGACCATCATGCGCGCGACGAGGAGCGCGAAGCCGTCGGGCAGCGCCTTGCAGAGGCCGTAGTCGAGCAGACCGATGGTGCCGTCGCGCAGGACGAGCAGGTTGCCTGGATGCGGATCGCCGTGAAAGAAGCCGAGCTCGAAGATCATCGCGCCGTAGATGTGGCCGACACGACGCGCGATGTCGGGCAGCTTGTGCCCCGCGCTCTGCAGCTCAGCGGTGCGGGTCACCTGGATGCCATCGAGGTACTCGAGCACGATCAGGTTCGGACCACAGAGCGCGTCGTGGACGCGCGGCACGCGAACATGCGCCATGTCATCGAGCACCCCGGCGAGCCGCTGGGTCGACGCGACCTCGCCCGCGAAGTCGAGCTCGCGCTCGATGAAGCGTGTCACCTCGTTGATCACCGCACCGATGTCGACGTAACGCTGCACGCGACTCGCGATGGCTCCGACGAGGCGCACCATCTTGAGGTCGATCGGGATGATCCGCCGCGCCTCGGGGTACTGGATCTTGAGCACCACCTCTTCGCCGTCGCGCAAACGCGCCCGGTGCACCTGGGCCAACGAAGCGGCGCCGATCGCCTGTGCGTCGACGTCGGCGAACACGTCGGACAGCGACCGGCCGAGGTCACGCTCGACGATCGGGCGCAGCTGCTCGAAGGGCCGAGGGGGCACGTCGTCGTGAAACCGACTCAGCTCGTCGATGAACACGCGCGGCAACACATCGGCGCGGGCGCCGCCGATCTGGGCGGCCTTCACGAACGCCCCGGCATAGACCAGCGCGACTCGCCGAATCTCCGCAGCGGCCCGCGCATGAACGCGATCCCACTCGGCCTGGCTCGTCGAGCCCGCGCGCCGGCGCTCTCTCAGGATGAGCGCCAGATACCGCGGCAGCACGCGAGCCAGGCCGAGCTGCACGCGCAAGACGCGCGCGGGTCTCCAGTGTCTCCAGTTCACGACGATTCTCCGCGGGCGCGGGGGTTCGCGGGCTCAAGCATCGGTGGCGGCGGCGGCCGTCTCGGGCGCGACGCCGCGCAGGAAGAGCTCGGTGATCGTGCGCGTGATGTCGTCTTCGGAGACCGGCAGCACGCGACCGGCGCCGAGCAGCTCCTGTGATACGAACACGACGAGCACCATGCCGATCAGAGACCGTACGGCGATCACCGACGACAGCTCACTCGCGCGCTCACTCGACATGTACGACTCGAGGTAACCCGCGAGCGCTTCGTTCGTCGGTGCGATCACGTTCTCGATGAACGCGCGCGCCTCGTCGAGGTGCGTCGGCAGCTCGCTCAACACCAGCAGGATCAGCTCGCGGTGCTCGGCGAGGTGGCGCCAGCTGCCCCGCACGAAGCCGGCAACAGAGTCTTCGAGGGAGGCGTGCTGCAGGTCGTCCATCAATCGCAGCACGTTCGGCAGCAGGGTGTTCCGCCGCAGTACCTCGAGCAGCAGGGTCTGCTTGGTATCGAAGTAGAGATAGAACGTGCCCTTCGCGACGCCGGCTTCGCGCGCGATCTCGGCCACCGACGTCTTGTCGTAGCCGCGCTCGGCCCAGAGCTTGAGGGCGACCTGGGTCAGCTCGTCGCGCCGGGCCTCGTAGAACGCATCTCGCTGGCTTGCCGGGATCTTGGGCACGCCTTATCATGACCAACCGGTCAGTCATTTTCAACCCAGCCGAGATGAAGCTCCCCGCCTCGAGGGCGGGGATCGAAGCTGATCTCGCCCCCCCTACGCCCGATCAGGAGGCGACCCGATGTCGGCCGACGTCACCCCGCAGCCGCCGCTGCGCCCGAGCCCGGCCGCGCCGCGCGCGGAGCACCCCGAGGTCCCCTTCGATCTCTTTCTGCCCCTGCGCAGCGCGGGCAACGTCGACGACCCCTACCCGATCTACAACGTGATCCGCACCGTGCGCCCCGTGCTCGAAGTGCCGACCCCCGACTGGAACGGGCCCGGCGCCTGGCTGCTCACGCGCTACGAAGACGTGCGCGACGTGCTGCGCAGCGCCGACTTCTCGGCCGACCGATCGCAGGCGCCGCTCATTCAGCAGAATCTCGATCGCATGCCCGAGTTCCTGCAGCAGAGCAGCCGCGGCCTGCGCACGATGCTGATCATGGATCCCCCCGACCACACGCGGATCCGCAAGCTCGTGAACCGGGCGTTCACGCGGTCGCGCATCGAGCGGCTGCGCGGCCACATCGAAGCGCTCGTGCAGCAGCTGATCGACGCGGCCGAGCAGACCGCGCGAGACACCGGGTCGTTCGACGTGATCCACGACTTCGCCGAGCCCCTGCCCGCGATCGTGATCGCCGAGCTGCTCGGCGTCCCGACCGACGACCATCGCCAGTTTCGAGAGTGGTCGAGCGCATTGATCGCGAGCCTCGGCGCGCCTGATCCCGATCAGGTGGCCGCCGGCAGCGCGGCGATGCAGTCGATCCTCGGCTACTTGCGCGACGTCATTGCCGAGCGACGCCGGCGACCGCAGGACGACCTGATCAGCGCCATGATCGCCGCCCAGGAAGCACAGGACACCCTGACCGATCTCGAGCTGCTCGCGACGAGCAATCTGCTGCTGCTCGCAGGACACGAGACGACGACCAACCTCATCGGCAACGGCCTGCTCGCGCTCATGCGTGAGCGCGACGCATGGACGCAGCTCTGCAGCGAGCCCGAGCTCGCACCGGTCGCAACCGAGGAGCTGCTTCGATTCGACGGCCCGGTCCAGGCGACGGTCCGCGTCGCAAGCGCCGACGTCGAGATGAGGGGGCATACGATCCCGAAGGGCGCCCTCGTGCTGGTCAACATCGGCGCGGCGAACCACGACCCGGCGGTCTTCGCCGACCCCGCGCGCCTCGATCTGACCCGCGATCCGAACCCGCACCTGGCGTTCGGCTTCGCGACGCACTTCTGTCTGGGCGCCCCGCTCGCGCGCCTCGAAGGCGCGCTGTCGTTCGAAGCCTTCGCCCGTCGGATGCCCACGCTCGAGCTCGTCACCGAACGGCCCGAGTATCGGCCGAACCCGGTGCTGCGCGGTCTGCGCAGCCTCGAACTCGCCGTGGCCTAGCTCGCCGGCCGTTCGAAACCGCCCCCGCCCGACGCACCCGCCCGCTCGGCGCGCAGCGCAAAACGCCGCACCTTGCCGGCGTCGTCGCGCAGGGGTTCGTCGACGCGCTCGAAGCTGCGGGGCAATGCGTACGGCACGAGGCGCTCGCGCAGGTGACCGAGCAGCGCCGCGTCATCGACGGCCTCGGTCGTCTGGACGATCGCGTGCACGCGCTGGCCGAGGTCGACATCGGGCAGACCGATCACCGCGCTCGAAGCGACGTGCGGGTGCTCCTCGAGCGCGAGCTCGACCTGCGCCGGGTACACGTTGCGTCCGCCGGTCAGGATCAGGTCGGTCCGACGATCGGCGAGATAGAGGTAGCCGTCCGCATCGAGCCGACCCATGTCGCCCATCGACTCCCAGCCCGCGCCGTCGTCGCGGCGCTCGGCGCCGACGTACCGGTAGGTCGAGCTGCGTCCGGCGACGGGCTTGAACCAGATCTCGCCAATCTCGCCGACCGGCAACGACGTTCCGCTCTCGACGTCGCGAATCTCGCACTGCGTCGTCTGGATGGGTCGCCCCACCGAGCCGGGATGCTCGAGCCACTCGGCGCCTGTGATGTGGGTGCCGCCGATCCGCTCGGTGCCGCCGTAGACCTCGTGCATCACGTCCGACCCGAGCCACTCGATGAAGAACCGCATCAACCAGGCCGGGCACGGCGCGCTGCCCGTGAGCACCATGCGAAGGGTGGATACGTCGCGCGCACAGCGCTGCGCCTCGGGCAACCGGGCAATGCGATGCATCATCGTCGGCACGAAGAGGATCTGCTCGATCGCGTGCGCCTCGACCAGATCGAGGCAGCCCGCCGCATCGAAGCGCTCCATCACCACGCACCGCTCGCCGGCCAGCAGGGCCTGAGTGAGCGAGCCGAAGGGCGCCGCGTGGTAGAGGGGGCCGGGAACGAGCACCGGCCCCGTCGGCGTCAGAATCGTCGCCGGGACGTCCGGATCGTAGAGACTCGGCACGTCGAGCAGGATCAGCTTCGGCCGCCCCGTGCTGCCGCCCGAGGCGAGGCAACGTTCGCGCGGCGCCACGACGTCGCCGAGGGGCGTCGGTGACGTCGATGC
This sequence comes from Myxococcota bacterium, assembly GCA_965250285.1. GTDB lineage: Bacteria > Myxococcota_A > UBA9160 > UBA9160 > UBA4427 > CAYYSY01. The sequence continues at coordinate 424,175 of OZ252299.1, read as the reverse complement.
CGGCGGCGCAGCGCCGACCGGCCACGACGCGAACCCGTGGTCGATCGCGTCGAAGCCGATCACCAGCGCCGGCTGAGCGAGCTCGAGGATCGCAGCGACCTCGCGCTCGGGCAGCCGGGGCGAGAGCGGGTTCGGCGTGGCGCCGCACTTCCAGGCTGCGACGACCGCCGCAACGAACTCGGGCCCATTGGGCAGACCGATCGTGACGAGGTCGCCGACGCCGACGCCCCGTTGCCTGAAGCAGTGAGCGAGCCGATTCGAGCGCGTCTCGAGCTCGGCGCGCGTCCACGTGACTGACCCACAGACAAGGGCCGCGCGGTCCGGCGCCTCGGCGGCGCGCTGCGTGAACACCTGGCCATACGGGATACGCGGCATGCTCGGGTCGACCTGCTCCATGAAAGGTGCGCTCGAACCCGCATCATCTCACAGCACCGCCCCCTAGGCCGGGCCAAACGGCGCGCCGCACCGCGAACCGCGGGCGAATCCGGTACCTTCCGCGCCTTCGAGAGAGGAGCTTCGATGGCACGGGAAGGCATTCGCGACAAGGTTTCGGTCGTCGGCGTGGGCTGCTGCCAGTTCGGTGAGAACTGGGATCAGTCGCCCTCGGACATGATCGTGGACGCCGCCTACGAGGCCTACGCCGACGCGGGCATCGACAACCCGCAGGAGCAGATCGAGGCCGTCTTCACCGGCAGCATCTACAGCCAGGCCGGCCCGCACGAGTGCAGCGACGCGCTCAAGCTCTTCAACAAGCCCGTCAGCGAGGTCTCGAACTACTGCGCAACGGGCACCGACGCGTTTCGCTACGGCGTGATGTCGATCGCGGCAGGCATGTACGACACCGTTCTGGTGGTCGGCTACGACAAGCCGAAGGATCGCGGCGTGTCGGGGCCGAGCGTGATGATGGACGGGGTCCGCGATCTGCCCAAGACGCCGGCGGGCTGGTTCTCGCTGTGCGCCGCGACCTACTTCGACAAGTACGGCGCCACCCGCGAAGACCTCGGGCGCATCGCGATCAAGAACCACCACAACGGCACGCTCGCGCCGAACAGCTTCTTGAAGCGCGAGATCGACATGGACGACTACATGAAGGGCCGGCTCATCTCGTGGCCCTTCGGGCTCTACGACTGCGCCGCGCAGACCGATGGGGCGGCGGCGGCGATCCTGACCCGCAGCGACCTGGCGAAGAGCTTCCGCGACGACCCGGTCCAGGTGAAGGCCGTCACGATCCGCAGCGGCCCGAACCCGCAGAAGGATCCGACGAACGACTTCCTTTCTTGGAAGCCGACGGGCTGGGCCGCCGAGGACGTATACGCGCAGGCGGGCATCACGAACCCGGGCGAAGAGATCGGCGTCGCCCAGGTGCACGACTGTTTCTCGCTCACCGAGCTGCTCAGCTACGAAGACCTCGGCTTCTGCGAGAAGGGCAGCGCGAAGGAACACATCGCCGACGGTCGGTTCGAGATCGGGGGCGCTCTTCCCGTCAACACCGACGGCGGGTTGAAGAGCTTCGGCCACCCGACCGGGGCGACCGGCGTGCGGATGATCTACGAGAACGTCCTGCAGCTTCAAGGGCGCGCAGGCGACCGGCAGGTCGCCGATCCGAAGCTTGCGCTTTCTCATAATATTGGCGGTCACCCCACGGCCTGCGGGATCGCGATCCTCGGCCGCGACTGACCGCATCGACGCGCCATCGAACGCAACGGCGCAGCGCCCACGACGGCCCGCGCTGGCCCCTGGCGTCGGATCCTCGCTACTCTCCCGAACTCGAAGGGAGCAGGGCATGGCTGAAACGAGTGTCGGACGGCGCACCTTCCTGACCGCGTCGGCGGCCGCCGCTGGCCTGCTGGCGGCCCGCGGCCTGGGCGTCCACGGCGTCGGCGCAGCAGCGCCAACCGGCAGCGTGATGGAGCACCTCGAGGCGCTCGTCGCCAGCATGACGCTCGAGCAGCGCGCCCAGACCGTGCTGCACCGCGACCACCCCTCGCGGCAGATCACGAACACGTCGACGTTTCTCGACCGCCCCCACATCGGCACGGTCTTCACGCCGAGCCAGATCGAGCTCGTCGCGCGGCTGCGTGACGCGATGCTCTCCAAGAAGGGTTGCCAGGATTTCGCGGGCACCTTCGCCGTCGAGGGCAAGTTCGAAGGCTGCGTGCTCGCCATCTATGGCGACCCGCTCGACGGGCCGGCCCAGGCGGCGCTGATGGGCGGCCACGTGCTGCTGCGCGGCGGCAACATCGGCCGCGAGCCCTTCGGTGGCGGTGTCGCCTATGGGCATCAGCTCGGCAACGAGCAGTGGAAGATCCCCGGCAACAGCTTCGCCCACCATGGCGACGCCGCGAACGCGGTCTTCGCCGCCCTCGACGAGGCGTCCCGGACGAAGGCCGTCGCTGCGACCGCGCCGAACGAGCTCGTGCTGCAGCCCCAGAGCGCAGACGGCCACTTCGACGGCCTGCGCCTCGGCGACGCGAACGAGGCGGGCCGCGCCGAAGCCGAGGCCCTGCTCGACGTCGTGTTCTCGCACTACCCCGAGCTCGAAGCGAAGCGCGCGCGCGACACGATCGACAGTCATGGCGGCGTCGATGAGCTGAGGCTGGCGTTCTACGAGAGCCATGGCTTCTACGAAGACATGCAGTCAGTGGCATCTCTCGACGCGGCCGAGCGCGCGCGCCGCGGCGTGCCCTACTGGCAGGTGTGGCGGATCGAGGGCCCGGGCACCGTGATCCACTTCCAGGGGCACCCGCATGTGCACGCCTACGTTCAGATCGTGCAGGATCCGACGCGATGGGGCAGCGGCGACCTGCTTGCCCGGCTCGGCCGCACGATCGAAGGCGTCGAGATGCGCCGTCTGATCGAGGATGCGATGAAGTCGGCCGCGCAGACCCCGTACGGCTTCCACGGCGACGAGGTCTTCGGCCGATTCTGCCCAGGCGACGTCACGTCGGGCCACGCCTGGAGCCTCGACCCCTACGGCAATCGCCTCGCCCGCATCGAGATCGAAGGCCGCGCCATCGCACCGCCGCTGCGCCAGCGCCTCGAGGGCTGGGGCGTTTCGCCCGGCGACGACGAGATCGTGCGCGTCGGCACGTCCGACTACTTCGCGTCGCGGACCGACCTCGTGGGCGATCCGAAGAACGTCGAGACGGCCGAGCTGCGCGTGGGTGAAGCCATCGCTGCGCACATCGATACCGGCGCGCTGCTGGTCTGAGCGCAGACAGCGCGCGTCGCGGCTGCGGACTGACCCTCAGGTCGAGCTGCGCACCACCTGGGTCAAGAAGACGACGAGACCGACCGCGACGGCCGTGCCCACGCCAATCACGGTGAGCTCGAGCGCTTCGAAGGCCGCCGACGCCGGCCCGGCCAGGCGGCGCAGGCGCGCGCGGTTCCAGCAGAGGTAGATCGGCACCGCGAGCATGCCGATCGAGACGGCGAACGGCAGTGCGTAGCCGCCGATCAGGAAGCGGGGGACCGCGTCGATGATCGCGGCGCTGGCGCCGCCCGCGACGACGCTCGCGACGAGCAGCGCCGCGGGTGAGGCTCCCGGCGCAAGCGCCCGCACGGTGCGCGGCACGAACGATCCAATGAAGGCGAACACGCCGACGAGACCGGTCGCGAAGCCGAGCGCCACCGGGCCGATGATCGCGAGCCCGGCCGAGCCGGCCTCGCCCCGCCGCGCCAGCACCGTCGAGGCGACGAGTGCCACGATGAGCAGCGCCGCCGCCAGCCCGGCCGACGCCGGCGTCGCATCGGCGGCATTGCCGACGAGCCACATGATCGTCCCCGTGACCGCGCCCCCGGCCTCGGCGCCGAAGCTCGCACTCAGGCCGGCCGCCGCAATGAAGACGCCGAGCAAGCCGGCGACGAGCAGGTTCGAAGCGCGGCTCTCGCGATCACACAGGCGCGCGAGCCCCAGGCCCAGCGCGCCCAGCACGCTGCCAGCGAGCACGCCCCCGACGAGCGGTGCCGCAGACAACCACCCCGATCCGATCGCGACGCCTGCCGCGCCCATCGACGCGGCCCCGAAGATCGCGAGCTCGAACGTCGGCCCCTCTTCGGCGCCGCGCACCCGCCGAATCGCGCCGGCGAGGGCCAGCGCGCCCCCGGCCGAGCCCACCAGGACGACGCGCCCGAGGTTCGTCGAGAGCGCGTCGCCGAACGGCTGTCGGAAAGACGAGCCGAGCGCCAGGAAGAGCACGCTGGCGGAGGCGACGAAGATCGCCACGAGGTTCATGCGGTCGGGAGACTGTTCGGTCGGAGTGCTGCCCATGGCGACAGACTACACCGTCCCGCCCCGACGAGGCGTGCTTTCGTCGGTCGGGAACGGGTCTGGCCCGAACGCCCCGCGCGAGCCATCATCGAAGTCGCCATCACCCACCGGCAACGCTGAGAGGGAGTCGACTTGTCCGCTGAAGAAAACCGCCAGACCGTCGAGCGCATGTGGGCCGCACTATCGGCCAAGGATTGGGACACGCTGAAGAGCTGCCTGCACCCCGACGTGCACTACGCCGATATCCCGACGCCCGACACCGGCGCGACCGGCCCCGACAACGTGGTCAAGCGACTCGAGATCGCCTTCGACCAGATCACCCAGCACGAACACGTCGTGCATCACCTCGCCGTCGATGGCGACGTCGCCCTGCTCGACCACACCGAGACGTGGACGTTCAAGACCGGCGAGAAAGCGGTCAACCCCTTCGCCACCATGCACGAGCTGAAGGATGGCCTGATCATTCGCTGGAGCGACTACTGGGACGTCAACAACTTCGTCTCGCAGTTTCCTCAGTGGTTCATCGAGCACATGGCGAAACACACCGCCGCGCACTTCGGCGGCGAAGACGCCTGACACGTCTGCCTGACGGGCTGCGTCGCCCACGAGAGCCCGCGCCTCGCATGCCGGCGCACCGGGGAGCGGGATCGCATTGGACGCCACCGCGCGAAGCCTGCGACTCTACGGCCTCTTCTTTCCGCTCTCGCGGCTGAACTTCCATGCGCCGGTCTTCTTTCTCTTTCTGAGCGCGCGCTTCGGCATCGACGATGTGCTGCGACTGTCGGCGCTCTACTACTTGAGCGTCGTCGCCCTCGAGGTCCCTTCCGGCTATCTGAGCGATCGCATCGGAAGAGTGCCGACGCTCCGCTTGTCGGCGGTGTCGAAGATCGCGGCCTACGCGCTCTTTCTTTCCGGTGGCACGCGATTCGAGATCCACGCGCTCGCCGAAGTCGCGATGGCCCTTCACTGGGCCTGCATCTCCGGCACCGACACCTCGTACCACTACGACGCCCTGCGCGCGCTCGGCATCGAGACCGAGTACGGCGACCGCGAAGCTCGCCTCGCCCGTCGCGGCTATGTCAGCGCGGCGCTGAGCGTCGCCATCGGTGGGGGCGTCGGCTTCTTCGACCTGAGCGGGGCCTACGCCTTCGGACTCGCGTTCGCCGGCATCGGTCTCGTCGTGACCCTGCTGATGCGCGAGCCGGCCCGGGGCGAAGACGGCTTCGCCCGGGACTCGTTCGGCACCCAGCTGCGCGAATGCGTCGGTGCACTGCGTGATCCCGTGCTCGTCTGGGTGTCGTGCTACGTCGTGGTCATGCTCGTGCTCGAGCACATCCCGTACGAGTTCGCGCAGCCCTACACGGCGCTGGTGCTCGTCGAGCGCGCGAACGACGTCTACTACACCCCCATCGCGAGCGCCGTGCTCTACGCCGGCGTCTACGGCGTCGCGGCCTTCGCGGCGGGCTACAGCATGCGCGTGCGCGCTCGGCTCGGCGTCGGCGGCGCCCTCGTCGCCATGTCGGCGCTGCAGACCACGATCATCCTCGCGATGGCGATCGTGGTGCACCCCCTCGTGCTGGTGCTGCTCTTCGCCCGCTCGGTGCAGCCCGCGATCAGCCAGCCGATCGTCAACGCCACCTGCTCGCCGCGCGTGCGGAGTGCGCGCCGCGCCACCTTCTTCTCGCTGCAGAGCCTCGCCGGTCGACTCGCGTACGGCCTCGTCGTCGGCGGCCTCGGCTGGCTCGCGGGTGAAGGCGCCGAGGGCGATCCCGAGACCCTGGGCCGACTGCTCGCGATCGCGTCCCTGCTCGGACTCGTCGCGACCGCGGGTCTGGCCGCGACGATGCGGATGGCGCGGGCCGCCGATCCCGAGCCGAGCTAGACGCCGCTAGGCCTCCGCCGCGTACGGCGGCGCCGGATCGTATTCGATGTAGTGCTGAACGCGGCGCGCGACCTCGGGCGAGTGGATCTGCCCGACCAGCCAAAGCGACATGTCGATCCCCGCCGACACGCCGGCCGCCGTCACGACGTGACCGTCGCGCACGTAGCGCACGCGCTCGAGCACCTCGATCTCGGGATGCTGCTCGCGGAGCGTCTCGATGTAGCCCCAATGGGTCGTCGCCCGACGCCCTTCGAGGAGGCCGGCCGCCGCGAGGATCGCTGCGCCGGTGCAGACGCTCGTCACCCACTGGCAGCCGTCGGCGACGCGGCGCACCCAGTCGAGCATCGCGGGGTTCTTGAGCTCGACCCGACTCCCCTGCCCGCCCGGAATCAACAGGACATCGAGCCGGTCGACCTCGTCGAAGGTGCGGTCGGGCAGCACGCGCAGCCCCTTGGCGCAGCGGATCGGCTGGTCGCGCTCGGCCACGGTGAAGACGTTGGCCTCCCCGACGACCCGCAACCCGGTGAGCACCTCCCACGGCCCGGCCCAGTCGAGCTCTTCGGCATCGTCGAAGAGCACCACGCCCACTTCGAGTGCAGACATCTCGTTTCTCCCTCGTGTCGACGGAGACGCCTAGGCGCCCCGGTTGAATCGACTGCGGTAGGCCGACGGCCCGACCTCGAGCACGCGCAGGAACGCGCGGCGCATCACCTCGCCGCTCCCGAACCCACACGCGAAGGCCACCTCATCGAGCCCTTGATCCGTGTCTTCGAGTCGGCGGCGCGCGGCCTCGACGCGGGCGCGCTCGACGTAACGCGCCGGCGTCGTCCCCACCTCGCTCGCGAAGGCCCGTGCGAAGTGCCGCGGACTCATTGCCACGCGCTTCGCGAGCGCCGGCACCGTCAGGTCGGCTTCGGGATGCTCGTGCACGAAGCTCTGGGCATCGCGGATCGGCTCGCGCGCTGCAAGCTGGGCATCGAGCTGGGCGCTGAACTGACTCTGTCCGCCCGGTCGCTTCAGGTAGAACACCATCGAACGCGCGACGGCCAGCGCGACTTCGCGGTCGTGGTCTGCTTCGACGAGGGCGAGGGCCAGATCGAGACCGGCGGTGACCCCGGCCGACGTCCACACCCGCCCGTCCCGCACGAAGATCGGATCGACCTCGACGCGTACGCGCGGGTAGCGCGCCGCGAGCTCGTCACAGCTGCCCCAGTGCGTGACGGCGCGCCGTCCGTCGAGCAGACCCGCCTCGGCCAGCAGGAAGGCCCCGGTGCACACCGACGCGATCCGCCTCGTCCCAGACGCTCTACGCCGAATCGCCTCGATCAGAGCGGAGTCTTCGACGGCCGCGCGTGTGCCGAGCCCGCCGGCGACCATCAACGTGTCGGGCTGCGTGCGCATTCGCCCGAGGGCGCGCTTCGCGACGAGCTCGACACCGCAGGACATCCCCAGCGGTCCCGCCTCGCGCGCGACGATCTCGACCTCGTATCTCGGGCGCTTCGGGCGCTGTGCCTCGAGCACTCGGTTCGTCGTGGAGAAGACCTCGAGCGCTCCCGTCACGTCGACGACGTTCGCGCCCTCGAAGGCGACCATCGAGACGAGGTGACGCGGAGGGATTCGGGGCGTACGCGGCATGGCCCGAGAGTGCCGCTTCTCCCTGTGTCTGCAATGACGGACGCCCCACGATTTCTGCCAGACCGCAGAACCCCCCGGGTCAGCGCCCTGAATCGCCGGACAGACTCTCGTACACGAGCGTCACGAAGGCCTCGGGCTTCAGGAACCCGCCGCCCCAGCGCGCGTCGAGCGCACGCGTCGGCCGACTCGCGATCGTCTCCTCGAGGCTCTTCCCCTGGCGGATCGCGCGACCGACACCGCGCTCCACCTCGACGAGCATGTCGCGGTAGGCGACCAGGTCGGCCCGGTCAGCGAGTGGGCCGTGCCCCGGCACGATCAGCGTCTCGTCATCGGTCAGCGCGACGAGTCGGTGCGCCGCCGCGACCATGCCGGCGAACGCACCGCCACTCGAAGAGTCGAAGAACGGATAGAAACCGTTGAAGAAGAGATCGCCGGTGTGGAGCACGTTCGCGTCGCGCACGTGAATGATGGCGTCGCCATCGGTGTGGGCCGGAGCCACGTGGTGCACCCGCAGCTCCTGACCATTGAAGTGGAGCGACATCGCCTCGCTGAACGTCACGACCGGCAGGGCCTCGACCGGCGACGGCGGCACGCGTCGACCCAGGGCGGCGATGAACTGCTCACTGCTCATCCGCACGCGCACGTTGTCGTGCGCAACGATCACGGCGCCGGCTTCGGCCATCGCCTGGTTGCCACCGGTATGATCCCCGTGCCAGTGCGTGTTGATCACCCACCGGATCGGCGACGCGCTCATCCGCTCGACCGCAGCGCGGATCTTCGGCGCCATCGGCGCGTACTGATCGTCGACGACGAGCACGCCGTCGTCGCCCGTCGAGACGAGCAGGTTGCCTCCGGCGCCCGTCATCATCGAGAGACCGCTCCGCAGCGGCGTCACGGTGATCTCGACCGAGTCGAAGTTCTGACTCGACGCGTTCGAGACGAGGGCGAGCACGATGAGCGACACACCGCACACCCGAAGGCAGACGTGCAGCATGCATCGCACGCTCCCCGTGCGGATCGCGGCTCGTCGCTCCGTACGCCGCCGGCGCGACCCATGCCGCTGATTGATCCCCATGCGCTCTCCCCGAGGCGCCGGCTTTGTCGGCGGCCTCCGCCTTCTCGTGGTTCGTGGTGCAACGAGTTCGACCGCTCGGAGAGTACGGAGGGTGCCGACGCGAAGCACCACTTCGGGGCGCTCGCCCGCCACCAATGCCTGCATCACTCGCGGGGCCGGGCCGAACTTCGAGCCCGCCGCATCGTGTGCGGACTGCGTCGAACTTCGAATCCGCGGCACCACGCGCGCGCTTCTGCGATATGATGCGCCGCATGAGCGACGGGGAAGAGCGCATCCTCGGCGTGGTCGAAGCGATCACTGCCGTGACGCGACAGTGTCCGCACGGGTCGGTGGTCGGCGCAGCCGAGCAAGCACTCGAAGTCATCAAAGAAAAGGGCGCCGACGCGATGGCGGCGCAGGCATTCCTCGTATTGTCGGCCATCCAGGGCTGGCGGGGTGACGTCGCGCGTCAGGTGCACGTCTCGCTGCAGGCCTATCTCGACGACTACGAGAAACGCCGCGCCGAGGAGGCCGCCGGCTAGGCGACTCGATCGAGCGGCCGCCCCGTCGAGGCACCGCACTCCCCACGAACGGCCGATGGAACGAGCGGCCGGAGACGAGCTGGCATGGAGATCAAGCAGCGGACGCGCGTGGCCCGATCATGGCAAGCGCTGGATCGGATCCTCTCCGCGATCGAATCGGGCGAAGAGTCGAAGCCCGACTGGATCGCGCTTCAGGCCGACTGCCGCCTCGACAAGCTCGAGAAGCCCGAACGAAAGCGGATCGTCGCCCGCATGCACCCCTGCGTCCTGCGGGGCTTCAAGGCGAACAACTCCAAGATCAAGAAGAAGAAGAAGCGCCTCGACTACTGGCGCTCGATCGCCAGCGAGGGGTTCCACGACTTCACCGACTTCGGTTGGATGAAGTCGTATGACTCGCCCTTCAAGGTCGACTACGACTACGTGCGCGCGTACCTCGAGGGGGGCCTCGATCAGCTCGACCCCTACGCGGTCTACGCTTCGGTGCTGGGCACCTTCGAGTTCGGCGTCGAAGACTTCGTCGCGACCAGGCTCTGCCGCAACGTCGGCACGATCATCGAGCCGATGGCCGGCACGGCCGACTTCTCGTACGAGGGGCACTTCCGCTTCCCCGAGTACCAGTACGTGATGGCCGACCTCGACGAGAAGGCGAAGGAGAAGGTCCTCGCCCAACCCTGGCTCGACCAGACCGAGAAGCACTACCTCGTCAACGACATCCTCGACGAATCGTTCTGGCAGCAGGTCAAGAGCCTGTCGAAGGGCGAGAGCCTCAGCCTGATCGGCAAGCAGAGCCATCACCTGTTCGACGCGAAACAGCTCTACAAGCTGCTCGACGTGGCGACGCGCAACGTCGACTACTTCATGCTCGAGGTCCCTCAGCTCGTGACGGTGACCGAGATGGGCGGCACCGACGACATGTCGCGGCCCGAGATGGAGGACGCGGGCTTCGACGTCGAGCTCGTCGAAGAGCCCGACGGCGAACCGAACCCGTTCACGAACCTCATGCACTTCCATCTCGAAGCTTCGGACGAGACCGGCGAGCGTGCGCTGTTCGACTACCACAACTGGACGGTCTGGCAGCAGCCGATCCTCGTCACGATGGCGCGGCTGCTCGACCTCGAATGCCTCTACTACCACAGCGAGCAGTACGAGTTCGTTTCGGTCGAAGAGGACACAGAGGACTGCGACGTCGAAGAGAACGTGTGCTTCATGCTCTTCACGCGGCGCGACGTGGGCGGCCTACTCGGCGAGGACTGATCCCGCTGCCGGCCGACCGGCCGGGCGCAGTTCATCGGCGGCGCCCCGCGCCCGCTTCGAGGCGAAGCGCAGAGTCCCGACGGACCGCCCCGCGCCACGAGACGCGCGCCCTCAGATCCCCGAAATGCCCCCGGCATCATCGGCCATCGCCGCGTCGAGGTGCTCGGTGCAGTCGAGCAGCTCGAGCCGCCAGCCGCTCGGCCGATCGTCGGCCGGGACCGTGATCGAGACCGACGTGTTGCCGAAGTGCATCGGCCCATCGCCGCCCCCGACGGATCGCCCGAGCACCGAGCCGAGGACCAGACCGTGGGTCACGACCGCGATCGGGCCTTCGGCCTCGGCAGCGGCCGCGAGCGCATGCGTCCACGCCCGGTCGGCCCGCGCGTGAAATACCGGCCACGACTCGCCGGCCGGCGGCTCGACGTCGGGGCCGAATAGATCGAACTCGAGGTCGGCGTAGAGCGTGCCGCGCAGATCGCCGAAGTTGCGCTCCTGGTAGACGTCGTGCAGCTCGGGCGCGAGGCCCGTGGTCGCGGCAACCGCCTCGGCGGTCATGCGCGCCCGGGCGAGGTCGCTCGAGAGCAGGCGCACCAGCCCTGCATCTCGCAGGCGCTCGCCCAGACGGGCCGCCTGAGCGAGACCGCGATCCGACAGAGGCGTCTCGGGCACCTGGACCCGACGGTCGCGGTTGCCCGGCGTCTCACCGTGGCGGATCCAATAGATCATGGGTGCGGACGATACGCGAGCTGTGCCGCGCTGCCGAGCCGGCACGCGCGCACCCGGTCGACGAGCTTCGCGCGCGCTCGGAAACCCGGGCTACTCGACGATCGTCTGCAGCATCGCGCCGACGAGCTTGCCGTCGAGCAGCAGATGGAACGTGGCGTCGTGCGTCTGCTCGTCGGCGGCCCCTTCTGCGCCGGTCTCGACGACCAGCTTGGCGCCGATCAGCACCGTGTCGGGCGGGGCATGGGTCGCGAGCAGACAACCGCCGAGGGTGTCCTCGACCAGCTGGCACGCGCCGAGCTCGGTCGGGAGCCCGAGCACGTCACTCGCAGCGCGGATCACCGAGCCGAGCAGGACGTCGCCGGCACCGAGGAAGGTGGCGATCGCGTCCGCGCCGGGCGCCAGCGCGCGCGACCACGCGAGCGCAGCCTCGGGATCCATGTGGAGCAGCGCGGCGCCCGAAAGGTCACCGCGACAGGCGGTGAGGGCGCCGGCGACGAGATCGTCTTCGTCCCCATGCAGGCCCAGCTCGCCGAACTGATCGAGCGGAAACGCCCGGGCGTGCAGCACGTGCACTCGGGTCTCGGCCGAGTGCGCGTCGCTCAGCTGACGAGAGGCCGAGATGAGGCCGTCGCCGAGCCAGCCGCGCAGGCGGTCGGATTCTTCGGGGGTGGTCTTCAACGGGGGTCCTCCGCTGCGCGCGTCGAGGAGGTTGAAAGGGGGGAGGCACTCGAGCGCACAGCCTCGCACAGGCCTTTTCGTCCGGCGTCCCGTCGAGTGAAGGAAAAAACGCACACAATCCAGATCCTGTCGCGCTTCGCTGCACCCGCCCCGCAACCCGCCTGCAGCCGATCGGCAGCCGGCCAGCGACCGGCCTCCGAGCCGCCGGCCCGACGGGGTCGCGCACCCGAGGACGGCGCGTCGAGGCCGAACCGGCTGCTAGGCTCCGCCGCCGTGCGGATCGTGATCACCAACGACGACGGCATCGACGCGCCGGGGATCGAGGCCCTCGAGACGACCCTGCGCGCACTTCGCCCCGAAGCCGACCTGATCGTGATCGCTCCCGACGGGCCCCGCAGCGGCATCGGTCACGCTTTGGCGCAATCGGGGCGGCACATCGAGGCCGACGCACGCGGGGCCGACCGCATCGCCGCCTCGGGCACGCCCGCCGACTGCGCTCGCCTCGCCCTCGCCCGCGGCGGGCCGCTCTGGCCCGCCCACGCCGCCGCGCACCCGCGCCCCGTCGACTGGGTGATCGCCGGCATCAATCACGGCGCCAACCTCGGCACCGACACGTTCGTCTCGGGCACGGCGGCCGCGGCGCGCGAGGCCGGGCTTCGCGGCACGCCGGCGATCGCCATCTCGCAGTACCAGGCCCGACATCGCACGATCGACTGGCAGGCGACGATGGAACGGGCCCGTCCGGTGCTCGACCACCTGCTGGATCGACCCCCGACGGCGTACGCCTACTGGAACGTGAATCTGCCGCACCCGCCGGACGAGGCCGTCGACACCAGCTGGTCGGTCTGCCCCGTCGATCCGAGTCCGCTGCCGGTCACGTTCGAGATCGGGACCGAGGGCTACCTGAACGGAGCCGACTACCACGGCCGGGCACGGCTCTCGGGCGCCGACGTCGACGTGTGCATGGGCGGCCGGATCTCGGTCAGCGAGGTCGCACCGGCCTGACCCCACCTCGGCGCCCACGGTCCGGCGCTGCCTGCGCCCCTTGGCCGGCCGGGCGCTCGACCCCGCTGGGATGGCCCGCCTCGAACGCACCTCGTAGAATCTCGGGGCCACGGCGCCGAACCGCGCGCCCACCCCGATCGAGAGGACCTGCCCATGGCTGCCGAGCCCATCCCCGTGCCCCAGACGCCCGTCGAGGGCATCGCCGACGACGTCGCGCGCCTGCGCGCCACCTTCGACTCGGGCCTGACCCGCCCGGCCGAGTGGCGCATCCAGCAGATCGAGCGTGTGCGCGACATGATGCGCGACCACGCCGACGCGTTCGCCGAGGCCCTGCACCTCGATGTCGGCAAGCCGGCGCTCGAGGCCTACGCCGCCGACATCGCGATCATCGCCGACGAGGCCAAGCAGGTCGCGAAGTCGGTCAAGAAGTGGATGAAGCCGCGCAAGGTGAAGGGGGCCGTGCAGACGTTCCCCTCGAAGAGCGAGATCGTGAGCGATCCGCTCGGCGTCGTGCTGATCATCTCGCCCTGGAACTACCCCGTGCAGCTGCTGATCTCGCCGCTGCTCGGCGCGCTGGCGGCCGGCAACTGCGTCGTCCTCAAGCCGAGCGAGGTGACGCCGCGCACCAGCGCCCTGCTCGCCGACCTGGTCCCGAAGTACCTCGACCGAGACTCGGTGGTGCTCATCGAGGGCGGCGTCGAAGAGACGACGGCGCTGCTCGAGCAGCGCTTCGACCACATCATGTACACCGGCAACGGCACCGTCGGCCGGATCGTGATGGAGGCGGCGGCGAAGCACCTGACGCCCGTCACCCTCGAGCTCGGCGGAAAGAGCCCGTGCATCGTCGACCGCAGCGCGAAGCTCGACGTCACGGCCCGCCGCATCGCCTGGGGCAAGTTCTTGAACGCGGGCCAGACGTGTATCGCGCCCGACTACCTGCTCGTCGAGCGGGGCATGGAGGGCGATCTCATCGACGCCCTGAAGGGCGAGATTCGGAACTTCTACGGCGACTCGCCCCGCGACAGCGACGACTTCGGCCGCATCGTGAACGTCCGGCACCACCGGCGGCTCGCGAACCTGCTGAAGGACGGCGAGGCCGTCGTGGGCGGGGAGACCGACGAAGACGACCTCTACATCGCGCCGACGATCCTGACGGGGGTCGACCCGACGTCGGGCGCGATGACCGAGGAGATCTTCGGGCCGATCCTGCCCCTGCTGGTCGTCGACGACGTCGACGAGGCGATCCGGTTCATCAATGGCCGCGATAAGCCGCTGGCGCTCTACATGTTCAGCGAGCAGGCGGAGGCCGTCGACCACGTGATCGCCGAGACCAGCTCGGGGGGCGTCTGCGTGAACGGCACGATCCTGCACATCGGCAACCCGAACATGCCCTTCGGCGGCGTCGGCGAGTCGGGGATGGGCGCCTACCACGGGCGCACGAGCTTCGACACGTTCTCGCACCAGAAGTCGGTGATGCGCCGGGGCACCTGGCTCGACATCAAGTTCGTGTACCCGCCGTACAGCGACTCGAAGCTGAACATGATCAAGAAGTTGCTGTAGCGAGCGCCCGAGGCGGGGGCACCCGGGCGGCCCCGCAACGGAGTGCGGGGTGGGGGCGGGCTCGTCGCTGCGTGCCTTGCGGGGGTCGCCACCTGACCCGGTATCGATGAGTCGCTTCGGTGTCGGGCGGGCGACGCTCGGTGGTGTCAGGGTCAATGTTTTTTTGGTGTCGGCTCATTTTTTGCTTTGACACCGGCCGCGATCGCCGATACACACGGGCCAGCCGGTGCGAGTTCCGCACCGATTTCGCATTCAGCGCGCGGGCATCATCCATCGCTCGCGCATCTGCATCGTCTGCATTGAAGGATCGAGATTCACTGATGTCGTTCACCTGCAACCACAACGAGATGCGCGCGGTGCCCGCCGGGCACGCGTCGGCCCGTGGGCCGGTCTCGAGCGCGTTTGCGGGCCAGAACGGCCTCAAGCCGTGGGCAGGCCAGATCACGCAGTGTGCGTTCGACGCGAAGATCGACCGCGTTGGGCGGCACACACGAAGGGGGACTTGGCGAGGAAGGGTCTAGCAACCCGATCCCAGACCGAGTCGAAACGAGAACCCCTTCGCCAGCAGGCCGAAGGGGTTTTCGCTTTTTGGGGCTCGTGTTGCGCGAGCGCGGGCGAAACCGCCGGGAGCAGGCGTCCTGGAGGAGGCAGGACGCCCCGAGTCGGCCGGAGCGAAGGGGGAAACGGCGTGCCAGAGGCGCGCCGAAGCACGCAGTCGGGGGTCTCGGCCTCCGTCTGTCGGGTGGCCGGACGAGGCCGGGCACCCGTTGGAACCGATTGGAGAGGGGTCATGAATCCGTTCGAAGGACAGCGACGGCTCGAGGTTCGGGCCGAGCAGGTGGTGTGGCACCTGGTCTCCGCCGGCGTGCTGGGCCTGCTGCTGCTCGTGCTCGTCGTGTCGGTATCGCTCCTCGAGGGAGCGCGCGCTGGCGCGACACCGGCCGGCGACGCCCCGCCGCGCGTCGCACGCCCGGTCGAAGAGGGGGCGGTGG
Source organism: Myxococcota bacterium (assembly GCA_965250285.1). GTDB lineage: Bacteria > Myxococcota_A > UBA9160 > UBA9160 > UBA4427 > CAYYSY01. Next base: position 408,577 of record OZ252299.1, on the reverse strand, counting down.
AGCGGGCCGTTCTCGAGACCAGCCAACGCTGCGAGCCGGCCGTGCCGGTCGCGTACCCGGGCGAGGGAGGGCTGCCCCTCGACCGGGTACGCCTCGGCTCGGCCGAGGATGCGTCGCCGATCGACGGAGGCGTCGGCGCATGAAGACCACCGCCGAGCGAAGGCCCGCGTCGTGCGCTCGAGCCGCTGACGCGTCCGACGGCAGATATGTTCGCGCTCATATTCAGCGTGCGGTCGTATCCCCGTGCCCGGCGCTCGATCCCGTAGACCGCCTCGCGCCGCGACGCGAGCCGAAGGAGAACCGACCGTGACGAAGCCGATCCTGCACTGCTTTCGGGCCTCGCACTTCAACGAGAAGGCACACTGGGGCCTCGCGTGGAAGGGGCTCGACTACGAGGTCGTCGAGCACTGGCCGGGGCCGCATGCCGCAGCGATGCGCAAGCTGACGGGCCAGACGCAGACGCCGGTGCTCGAGTGGGGCGGCGAAGTCATCGCGGGCAGCACCGAAATTCTCTTCGCCCTCGATCGCTGGCTGCCCGAGCGACCGCTCTTCCCGCACGACGAGGCCGAGCGACGGCAGTGCGTCGAGACGATCGCGTGGTTCGACGACGAACTCGGGCCGGCCGTGCGGCTCGCGCTCTTCCACGAGCTGCTCACCGACCTCGACTCGGTCGCACGCATCTTCGTGCGCGAGCCGTGGGGGCTGCGCGAGCGGCTCTATCGCGCAGCGCTCCCGGTCCTCCGCCGGGTGATGAAGCGCGAGATGGGCATCGATGCGGCGGGCGCGGCGGCCGGGCTCGAGACGACGACCGAAGCCTTCGCGCGGGTGGCCCGGGCGGCCGAGAACGGCGGTCACCTCGTGGGCGATCACTTCACGGCGGCCGACCTGACGGCGGCCGCCCTGCTCTCGATCACGACCTATCCCGACGGGTTCCACACCACGTTGCCCGAAGACCTCGGCCCGGCGATGGTCGAGTGGCGAGCGCGCTGGGCGGGCGAGTCGGGCCTGCGCTGGGTGGAGGGGATGTACGCCAAGTATCGTCACTGATCGCGATCGGCGCGGCGGTGATACGCTCGCGCGAGATGGGTCGATGGACGCTCACACGAACCCGGGGCACGCCGGGCCTGCTCGCCGCCGCCGGCGCCTTCGTCGGGTTGACGGTGCTCTACGTGTCGGCCGGCACGTTCTCGACGACCGACCGCCCCGGTTGGGGCTGGGCGGCCCGCGAGCTGATCGGCATGTCCCTCATGCTGATCGGCGTCACGACCTACCTGACGGCGGCCTGGACGATCACCCAGCGCCGGTCGGCCGAGCTCGTCGAAGAGCTGCGCCCGCAGCTGACCGACCCCGCCGATGCCGACACCGCGCTCGATACGATCGCCTCGGCGTGGGGCCGCACCTGGTGGCTCGGTACGCTGCTCGGACTCGGGCTGAGCCTGTTCAACACGAATCCGCTCTGGGCGACCCAGGCGCCCTACCCGTTCATCGCGCTCTCGATCTCGCTGGGCCAGATCTTCCTGTGGACGGTCATCGGCAACGTGCTCTGCGTGCGCGTGATCGCGGCCAACGTCTTCGCGCACCTCGGCGAGAAGCTGCCCGTCGACGTGTTGCGGCTGGGTCGACTGCGGCCCCTGGCGCGAAACGGAGTGCTCGACGCCGCGATCGTGATGGGGGCCCTCCTTTTCGCGCCGCTCCAGTCGCTCGACTTCGAGTTTCGCCCCGGCAACTACCGCTTCGCCCTGCTGGTCGCGACACCGTCGCTCGCGTTCTACCTGATCTGGCCCCTTCGCCTCGTGCACCGCCGCATCCGCGCCGACCGCGACGCGCGCCTCGCCCGGGTCGAAGAGCAGCTCGACGCGATCGGTGATCGCGCGGCCGAATCGAGCGAAGGAACGGTGCGGCTGGAGCAGCTGCTCGCCCACCGCGACCGACTCGCCGACGCGCGCACCTGGCCCCTCGACCTGCGACTGCTCACGCGCGTGCTCGTCTACGTGATCATCCCGCCGATCGCCTGGGCATTGGCCGCGCTCGTTGAACGCGCCATCGACACACTGTTGGGGGGCGGCTGAGGCGCCCCGCCCCGGGGATCAACCGGCGTCCCCGTCGACGCGCCAACCCGTCGTCGATGTCTCGGCGCGATCGCCCCGCCCCAAGCGCCCCTGAGGCACGCTGCCCTTCGACGCACCGCCCGACGAAGGGAGACCCGTATGTTTCTCGAGCACGTGAATCTGACCGTCACCGATCTCGACCGATCCATCGCCTTCTATCGCCGGCTCCTCGACCTCGAGCTGGTCGAGTACGCACCGGCCTGAGGTGGCGGTTGGCCGTGGGGTAGCATCCGAGGGCCCGCGCACGGGCTCTCGGAGGCGCCCATGGACTTCGGCTGGACCTCGCTCTGCTTGCCCGCACGCGATCTCGCGCGCTCCCGCCGCTTCTACGAAGCCCTGGGCATGGAGCTCGTCGAAGAAGTCCCGGGCCTCCGCATCGTCCTGCGCAACGGCCCCTTCCGACTCGCCCTCATGACGTTCCTCGACGCGCCGCTGCTCAATTGGCGCGGGGGCGACGCCTTCGCGATCCACGGCGCGGTCACGGCCGCCCTGCCCGACGCCCCCGGCGAAGTGCCCCGCCGCTACCGGGCCGATGACCTCGAGAACGCGGCCGACGCCGACGGGGCCTGCTGGTCGACACGCGACCCGGACGGTCACGAGATTCTCTTCGACACCAACGCGCTCGAGACGGGCGAGGTCGGACGCGCCGACCGCATCACGCGGATCCTGCGCGACACCGAGCAGGCGCTCGAGCGCGCGGGCGCGCCGCGCGCATGCCTCGACGCCCTGCGCCACGATGTGATCGAACCCTTCACCGGCGCCGGGTCGGATCCCGGCGCATAGCCGAGCGAGCCCACGCCCCCTCGCACCAGGAGAACACCGATGCCGCTCCACCCCCAGCTCGTCCCCCTCGCCGAAGGCATGCAAGGCCCCGACGCCGTCCAGATGAGCGACATGACGCCCGACGAGGCCCGTGCTTCGTATCTCGCGCTCGCGCAGCTCTTCCCGGGCACCGAAGAGGTCGGCTCGGTCAGCGACCGCAGCGTGCCCGGCCCGGCCGGTGAGATCCCGGTGCGCGTGTACACGCCGAGTGGCGCGAGCGGCGCGCTCCCGGTCGTCGTCTTCTACCACGGCGGCGGGTTCGTGATCGGCGACCTCGATAGCCATGACCGCGAGTGCCGCGCCATCTGCAACAAGGCGAACTGCATCGTCGTCGCCGTGCACTACCGCCTGGCTCCGGAAGCCCCCTTTCCGGCCGCGTTCGAAGACGCCTATGCCGCGCTCGAATGGGTCGGTGAGAATGCGGCCCATCTCGGCGGCGATCCGATGCGGATCGCGGTCGCGGGCGACAGCGCCGGCGGCAACCTATCCGCCGCCGTCGCGATTCATGCCCGCGATCACGGCGGCCCGAAGCTCTGCTTCCAGCTGCTCGTCTATCCCGCCGTCGATGCGAGCGGCGACGCGACGACGTATCCGTCGCTCGAAGAGAACCGCGAGGGACCTTTCCTCACGCTCGATACGATGCAGTGGTTCATGGGCAACTACATGAAGAGCAAGCCCGACCCGACGACCGATGCGCGCCTCTCGCCGATCAAGGCCAAGAGCCACGCCGACCTGCCGCCCGCGCTCGTGGTCACGGCCGAGTTCGACCCGCTGCGCGATGAAGGTCGGGCGTATGCGAAGAAGCTCGAGGCCGCGGGGGTCGCGGTGCAGTTCCACGAGTACGACGGCATGGCGCACATCTTCTTCCAGCTCTCCCCGATCAGCGACGACGGCAAGGCCCTGCTCGACGAGTGTGGAGAGGTATTGACGAAGGCCTTCGCCCAGGCCTGAGCGCCGTCGCCCAAGGCGCGCTTTTCGCGTTCTGAATCGGTTACTTGGGGCGGCCCCGGCGGCTTGACGCCCGCCGGGGCCGCGATTGACACGCGAATCAATCCGGTGGATTCTCGATCTTCGCCGCCGGCGTGACCGGCGTGCGTGCGGACACCACCCTGGCCCCGCAACTGCCCCATTCATCCGGCCGCTCCGATCGGCGGCCACGGAGTCCCCCCGATGAACTTCGACTTCTCCGACGACCAGAAGCTGCTGCAACAGACGGCGCGCGACTATCTGGCCGAGCACTCTCCCCTCGCGGTCTGCCGCGAGATCCTCGAAAGCGACGCCGCCTACGCCGAAGCGCTCTGGAAGGGCGCAGCCGAGATGGGCTGGCAGGGCGCGGTGATTCCCGAGGAGTACGGCGGCGCCGGCTTCGGCTACCTCGAGCTCGCGCTGATCGCCGAAGAGGTCGGCCGCGCGCTCGCGCCGATCCCCTTCTCGTCGAGCGTCTACTTCGCCACCGAGGCGCTGCTGCGCTTCGGGAGCGACGACCAGAAGAAGAAGCTGCTGCCCGGGCTCGCGAGCGGCGACGCCATCGGCACTTTCGCCCTCACCGAGAAGCCCGGCCAGCAGGGCGTCGAGTCGGTCGCCGCGAAGGTCGACGGCGGCAAGCTGACGGGCCAGAAGTCACCCGTGCCCGACGGCGAGATCGCGACGTTCGCGGTCGTCGCCGCCCAGGGCGACGGCGGCCTCGGCCTCTACCTGGTCGACCTCACGGGCGATGGTGTCGCGCGCAAGTCGATCGACGCGTTCGACCCGACGCGGCCGCTCACCCACATCGACTTCGACGGCGCCCCGGCCGAGCTGCTCGGCACCGCCGGCGAAGGCGCCGCCCAGGCCGAAGCGCTGCTCGACCGCGCCGCCGTGCTCCTGGCGTTCGAGCAGCTCGGGGCCGCGACACGCAGCTTCGAGCTGACCAAGGCCTTCGTCGAAGGCCGCTACGCGTTCGGCCGCCCCATCGCGTCGTTCCAGGCGATCAAGCATCGCCTCGCCGACCTCTACTGCGAGGTCGAGCTCGCTCGATCGAGCTGCTTCTTCGGCGCCTGGGCGCTGGAAGGCGACGAACCCGAGCTCGGGGTCGCCGCGTGCCAGAGCCGCGTGCAGGCGAGCGAGGCGCTCAACCAGATGTCGATCGAAATGGTGCAGCTCTACGGCGGCGTCGGATACACGTGGGAGTACGACTGCCACCTGTTCTACCGACGCGCGCGGGCGCTCGCGGGGGCTCTCGGCACCCCGAACGCCTGGCGGAACAAGCTCGTCGACCGCGTCGACTTCTCCGACGACCACTAGACGCGCCGCTTCGAAACCGACCCAGGGCGTCGTCCGAAGCGCGCAGGCCGCGCCGGCGACGCACCGCGAGACAGAGAGGAACACCCCATGGATTTCAACGACACCCCCGAAGAGGCCGCCTTCCGCGCCGAGTGCCGCAGCTGGCTCGAGGCGAATGCCGAGCTGCGTCAGCCCGGCGACCCCGGCGCGGACGCACTGGGCGAGCGCACCACGCCCGAGACGGTGAAGGAAGCGCAGGCCTGGCAGAAGAAGAAGGCCGACGACGGCTGGACGTGCATCACCTGGCCCAAGGAGTTCGGCGGCCGCGGCGGCAACTCGATGCAGAGCGTGATCTGGAACCAGGAGGAGGCGAAGTTCCGCACGCCGCCGGGCATCTTCGGCATCGGCCTGGGCATGTGCGGACCGACCATCCTCACGCACGGCACCGATGCGCAGAAAGAGCGCTGGATCCCGAAGATGATCTCGGGTGAAGAGATCTGGTGCCAGCTCTTCAGTGAGCCGAGCGCCGGCTCGGATCTGGCCGGCCTGCGCAGCACGGCCGTGAAGGACGGCGACGACTGGATCGTGAACGGCCAGAAGATCTGGACCACCGGCGCCCACTTCTGCGACTGGGGCATTCTGGTGGTGCGCACCGACCCGACCGTGGCCAAGCACTCGGGCCTCACGTTCTTCGTGGTCGACATGCACGCACCGGGCGTCGAGGTGCGGCCGATCACGCAGATCAACAAGGGTCAGGGCTTCAACGAGGTGTTCTTCACCGACGTGCGCATCCCCGACAGCCAGCGCATCAGCGAGGTCGGCAACGGCTGGGCCGTGTCGATCACGACGCTCATGAACGAGCGCTCGTCGATCGGCGGCAGCGCGGGCGCCGGCGGCATGCGCGACCTCTTCCGCCTCGCGCAGGAGACCGACCTCGACGGTCGCCCCGCCATCGAAGACCGCTCGGTGCGCTACAAGCTCGCCGACTTCTACATTCGCGGTCAGGGCGTGAAGCTCACCGGCAATCGCACGCTCTCGGCGCTCAGCCAGGGCAAGACGCCCGGCCCCGAGGCCAGCCTCGGCAAGCTCGTCGGCGCGGTGCTCGGCCAGGACATGGCCGCCTTCGCGATGGAGCTCCAGGGCGCGGCGAGCGCATCGTTCGACGAGGCGTACACGCCGCAGGAGGCCGAGTGGCAGGGTCGCTATCTCGGCATCCCGGGCCTGCGCATCGCGGGTGGCACCGACGAGGTGCTGCGCAACATCATCGCCGAGCGCGTGCTCGGGCTGCCGCCCGAGGCGCGCGCCGACAAGGGCCTTGCGTTCAAGGACATCCCGACGGGTCCGCCGAGCAAGTAGAGCGGCGGCGAGCCGCGAGGTCGAGGCTTTGCCCGCAAAGTACCTGCACGTCGACGACACGGCGCTCTACGTCGTGCACGACGGACCGACCACACTGCCGGGCCGTCCACCCCAGGTGGACGGCGCCGGCGCCGTGCTCGCGCTCCACGATGCCGGCCGCCACGGGTGGGATTTCTCGCACGTGCGCGAGGCATTCGCCGAGGTGGCCAACGCACCCAATCTGATCACGTTCGACCAGCCCGGCCACGGACGTTCCGGCGAGCTCGACTCGCTCGGCGATGTCGGCCGGCTCGCCGCACTGGTGCGGGCGACGATCGGCCGGCTCGAGCTCGACCGACCGGTGCTCGCCGGTCACGGCCTTGGCGGCGCCGCGGCGCTGCGGGTCGCGCTCGATGCGCCGGACACGGTGGCGGGGGTCGTCGTGATCGGGTGCGGAGCGACGCTGCCGGTCGACGACGACGCCTACGCGCTGATGCAGCGCGTGACCGAGGGCAAGGCGCGGCGCCCCTTCGACGTGAGCGTGTTCGCCGAGGGCACGCCCCAGGACATCATGCGCCCCTACTTCATGGAGGGGATGAAGACCGACCCGCGCGCCACGTTCGGCGACATGACGGCCTGCCGCGGCTTCGACGAAGGTGCACGAGCAACCGGGCTCACCGTCCCTCTGCTGGTCGTCGTCGGCGAGCATGAACGAGCCCCCGTGCGCGCGGCCGCCGACGCCCTGGCCAGTGCGACGCCCACCGCCCGCCTCGAGGTGATTGAAGGCGCGGGTCATGCGCTGCCGGTGGAGGCCTCGGCCGCCGTGGCGAGCCTGCTGCGGTCGTTCACGGAGGAGGTCCGGTGAGTCTCTCCGGTCACTGCGCCATCGCCGGCGTCTACGAGCATCCGACGCGCTGGGCGCCCGACAAGAGCGAAGAGCAGATCATGGCCGAGTGCGCGCGGGGCGCGCTCGAAGACGCGGGGCTCTCGCTCGACGACGTCGACGGGCTCTTCACGGCGGGGATCTCGGCCGGACCAATGGCGGTGGTCAACCTCGCCGAGTACCTGAACCTGAAGCCCCGCTACCTCGACGATACGAACATCGGCGGCTCGTCGTTCGTCGCGCACGTGACCCATGCGGCCGCTGCGATCCACGCCGGGCTGTGCGACGTCGCGCTCATCCTCTACGGAAGCACGGCAGCGAGCAACGCCATGGCGATCGGCACCGGCATGGGCGGCGGAGGGCGCAGCGCCGCGGGCGCCTTCGTCTCGCCCTACGGCATGACGACGGTCGGCAGCTACGCGCTCGTGGCGCAGCGCCACATGCACCTCTACGGCACGACCTCGGAGCAGCTCGCCGAAATCGCGGTGCAGATCCGGCGTCATGCGTCGCTCAACCCCGACGCCAAGATGCGCAAGCCAATCAGCCACGCCGACGTGCTCGAGAGCCGCATGATCAGCGAGCCACTCCACCTGCTCGACTGCTGCATCATCAGCGATGGCGGCGGCGCGGTGGTCGTGACGAGCGCCGAGCGCGCGCGCGACCTGCGCCAGCCGCCGGTCGTGGTTCGCGGCTGCGGCGAGGCGGTCTGGCATCAAGAGATCGGCGCGCCCGACCTGCTGCGCGTCGCATCGGGTGACTCGGGGCGACGGGCATTCGAGATGGCGGGGATGACGCCCGCCGACGTCGACCTCTGCACGATCTACGACTCGTTCACGATCACGGTGCTCTCGTCGCTCGAGAACCTGGGCTTCTGCGAGCTGGGCGAAGGCGGCCCCTTCGTCGAAGGCGGCCGCATCGGGCTCGGGGGCGCGCTGCCCGTCAACCCCGATGGCGGTGGCCTGAGCTCGAATCATCCGGGCATGCGCGGCATCTTTCTCGTGATCGAAGCAACGCGCCAGCTGCGCGGCGGGCTCGGCGATCGACAGGTCGAAGGCGCCGAGGTCGCGCTCGCGCACGGCACGGGCGGCACGCTCGGCGTCTCGCACAGCGGCGCCACCCTGCTGTTGACGCGCGACTGAGCGAAAGAGGCGACGATGGCCGAAGAGATCCAGTACAAGACGCCCTACTGCGACTGGGAGACCCGCGGCTACTGGGAGGGCGCGGGGCGCGGCGAGCTCGTGCTACAGCGCTGCAGCGATTGCGGCGTGGTGCAGCATCGCCCGCGCGCCGTTTGCGTCAGCTGCCTCGGCGACTCGATCGAGCATTTCGTCGCGAGCGGCCGCGGCACAGTGCACACGTTCACCGTCACGCACCAGAACCAGTTGCCCGCGTTCGTGAAGGCGGTGCCCTACGTGTTCGCGTATGTCGACCTCGAAGAGGGGCCGCGACTGCTGACCAACGTCGTCGGCTGCGCCCCAGAAGACGTCTCGATCGGCATGGCGGTGAAGGTCGACTTCGTGAAGACGGACGAGGGGCTCGGCGTGCCGAGATTCGTGCCCGCATGATCCTCGACCTGCACAACCACTCGATCGTGTCGGACGACGGTCGCGCCAAGGTCGAGAACTACTGCCAGTGGATCCGCAAGAAGCAGATCCCGATCGACGGGTTCGTGCTGAGCGAGCACCGGCTCTTCGACGACGAGAGCGACTACCGCCCGCTCGAGGACGAGTTCGGTCTGCTGATCCTCAAGGCGAGCGAAGTCGAGACCGACTACGGCCACGTGCTCGTCTTCGGCGTCAACGACGACATGCGCGCCGCCTACGACTTCGGCCAGATCGGCCTCTCGTGCGAGACCGTGGTGCGCGAGACGGCCCGCTGCGGCGGCATCGCGGTGCCGTGTCACCCGGGCCGCACCAAGGTCGGCCTCTGCGCCCACTACGAGGCGCGCGGGCCCGTCGAGGGCGTGCGCATCGTCGAGACGCTGAACGGCGGCAGCCGCGGCAACGAGAACGACATGGCCGCCGCGGTGGCCGAGCAGTACGGCTATGGCGGCATCGGCGGGAGCGATGCGCACATCGTGAGCCACGTCGGGCGCTGCGCGACCCGTTTCGAGACGGAGATCGGCGACATGGCGGGCCTGCTCGCGGCGCTCGAGAGCGGCGACTTCGAAGCCGTGACACCCGAGCTGCCGGCGAGCTAGCTTCGGCCACCGATTCAGCAGGAGCCCCCGATGGACGTCGCCGCGCTCAAGAAGCAGTACGTCGGCCACGAGTTCGACGAGAGCCGATTCACCACCGAGGCCGGGCAGATGCAGGCATTCGCCGAGGCCTGCGGCGAGACCGATCCCCGGTTCGTCGATCCGACTCACCCCGACTTTCAGGCCGTGCCGAACTACACGACGCGGTATCACGGCCGCAAGCAGCTGCCCGAAGACTTCCCGATGGAGATGATGCGGAGCTTCGACGGTGGCAAGTGCGTCGAGCCGAAGGCCCCGATCCGCGCCGGCGAAGAGCTCGTCGCCAAGTCGCACATTCATGACATCTTCGAGAAGACCGGTCGTTCGGGCGGCATGATGTTCGTCGTGCACCGCATGGAGTTCTTCAACGCGTCGGGCGAGCTCGTGTCGATCGTCGACTGGAAGCTCATCCAGAAGGATCAGGCGTAGGGCAGACGGAAAGATGGCCGAGACCAAGCGATTCGAAGACGTCGAGTTCGGCGAAGAGCTCGAAGAGTTCACGCCCGACGTGACGATGCCGACGATCCACAAGTTCACCGAGGCGACGCACATGACGTTCGGCCGCTTCAACGATCACGAAGAGGCGCGCGCCTCGGGCCTGCCCGGCGCGATCGTGCCCGGCATCATGAGCCAGGGCATCATGGCCGCCCAGATCCACGCCTGGGCTCCGAACGCGAAGATCATCAAGCTCGACACGATCTTCCGTGCGCCATTGATCGTCGACAGCGAGCCCCGCTGCCGCGGCGTCGTCACCGACCTGCGCGACGACGAACGCGTCGCCGAGATCGACATGACGATCGTGAACGAGGCGGGCGAGACGCGGGTGATGGGGACGGCGTTGGTCGAGCTCGGCTGATCCCCGGCTCCAACCTGCACGCACGCGCCACGAAGATCGCACGGACGACACTGTGCCCGCGCACTAGCATCAAGGCTCCCCCATCGGAGGACGCCCATGCCCACCGCGAAGAAACGCATCGTCATTTGTTCCGACGGCACGTGGAACGACCCCGAGGCCGAGAACCCCACGAACGTCGTGCGGGTCGCGCGATCGATCCAGCCCGAAGACGAGCACGGCGTGCAGCAGGTCGTGTTCTACGACTGGGGGGTCGGCACGACGTACTCGAAGACGCGCGCCGGCGTGTCGGGCCTGGGCATCATGAAGAACATCCAGGATGGCTACCGGTTCATCGTTCAGAATTATGATCCCGGCGACGAGATCTTCCTGTTCGGCTTCAGCCGCGGTGCCTACACGGCACGTGCGCTCGCCGGCATGCTGAACAAGTGCGGCATCCTGAAGCGAAGCCGCGCCCAGCACATCCCGAAGGCCTTCGACTTCTACAAGCAGAGCGACATCAAGCCTTCGGACGACGCGGCATCCGACTGGCGCAAGCGGCACTGCGTCGAGGCCGAGCGGGGCCCCGTCCGGTTCCTCGGCGTCTGGGATACGGTCGGCGCGCTCGGCATCCCCACCCGGGTGCTCGCGTTCGTCGACGAGGCCGATCTCTTCTACGACGAAGAGCTCGGCTCGAGCGTCGACGTCGCGCGGCACGCCGTCGCGATCGACGAGCTGCGCAAGGATTTCGCGCCGACCCTCTGGAAGAAGAAGTCGGCCGCCGACCTCAAGCAGGTCTGGTTCGCCGGGGTCCACAGCGACGTGGGCGGGGGCGTCGAGGGCCAGAAGCGAAATCGCGCGAGCGACATCCCGCTCGGGTGGATGGTCCGCGAGGCCGACACCACCGGCCTGCGCTTCGAGAAGCATGTGCACGGCGCCCTCGACGGCCTCGAGCGCGTCGAGCTGAGCGAGTCGTGGAGCCTCATGTGGCGGCTGCGGGGGCGCCAGCGCCCCCGGCGCATGCCCAAGGGCGCGCTCGTGCATCGTTCGGTGATCGACCGCCACGCCGCGACGGGCTATCTGCCCGAGCCGCTGGCCGGGTGGCGCAAGCGAAATGGCAACGCCTGGGGCAGCATCGAGGATTGACGCGGCGACGCTCGCCGCACTCATGACGGCGGACGGCGACCATGAAGGTCCATGCATGAAGGTCTACGGCAGCAAGCATTCGTACTACACGGGCAAGCTCGAAGCGTATCTGCGCTACCGCAGCATCGACTACGAGCTGCTTCCCACGTATGCCCACGTCCGCGAGGTGCTCGACGGTGCGGGCACCACGCAGATGCCCGTCGCCCGACTCGACGACGGCCGCTGGATGACCGACTCGAGCCCGATGCTCGCCTGGCTCGATGCGCAACAGAGCGCGCCATCGATCTACCCGGGCGATCCGGGCCTTCGATTCATCGCGCTGCTCGTCGAAGACTATGCCGACGAGTGGCTCTGGCGCCCCGCCATGCACTACCGCTGGAGCTATCTCATCGATCGCCAGCACCTGGGCGGCTCACTGGCAGACGAACAGGGGGCCCACGTGAAGGCGCCCCGGTTTCTGCGGCGGGGGCGCATCTGGCGTCGGCAGCTGAACGGGTTCGTTCGCGGCGATGGCGTCACCGCCGATACGTGGGATCACGTCGAGCGAGGCTACTTCACGGCGCTCGACTGCCTCGAGCGCATCTTCGCCACTCGCCCCTACGTGCTGGGCGACGCGCCGACGATCGCCGACTTCGGCCTGATGGCGCCGATGTTCCGCCACTTCGCCCAGGATCCGACCCCCGCCGAGATCATGCGCCAGCAGGCCTCGGGCGTGTTCGAGTGGACGGCCCGCGTCTGGAATGCGCGGCCGACGGGCGCCCCCGCGACCCTGATCGACGACGTCGACGCCCCCCTCGCCGACCTGCTGCGCGAGGCGTGCGAGACCCACGTCGAGCAGCTGCGCCAGAACGCCGTGGCCTGGGCCGAGGGGCAGACGCGCTACGCGATGAAGATCCAGGGGCAGCGCTACGTCGACGTGCCGAGCTCACGCTACCGCGTGTGGTGTCTCGAAGAGCTCCGGCGCGAGTGGCAGGCGCTCGACGACCACACGCAGTCGCGCCTCGCGAAGCACCTGCCCGAAGCGCACGCCCACCCGATCTGGGGCGAACCGCCGCCCGAGGCCTCGGGCTACGACCCCGAGCGGCAGGCGCCGTTCAATCGCGGGATCAACGTCTTTGGCAAGGGCGTCCCGCCCCGCTGATCGACGCGTGACGCCACGTCAACCGTCGCCTCGCCGAGGTGGTTCGTACACGCCCAGCAGCGCCCGGGCCGAGCGGGCGCCGTCGATCGCCGCGCTCATGATGCCGCCGGCGTAGCCAGCGCCCTCCCCGACCGGAAAGACGTTGGCAAAGCCCGCAGCGCGTCGCGTCACCGGATCTCGCGGCATGCGAATCGGCGCCGAGCTGCGCGACTCGATGCCGACGAGCAGACCGTCGGGCCCGCCGAAGCCGGGGATCGCGTGATCGAAGCGTCCGAGCGCGTGGCGCAGGGCATCCCGCACGCGCTCCGGCAGCAGCGCATCGACGCGCCGGGCGCACGTGCCGAGCTTGTAGCTCGAAGCGAGCTCGCCGCGACTCTCGCGCCCCGCGATGAAGTCATCGGCGCGCTGCGCCGGCGCGGTGTAGTCGCCGCCGCCCGCCTCGAAGAAGCGGGCTTCGAGCTCGGCCTGCAGCTTCAAGCCGTCGAACGGCTCGGGACCGAACTCGGCCGGGCCCAGCGTCGTGACGAGCCCGGCGTTCGCCCAGGGCGACGAGTGTCGCGAGTTGCTCATGCCGTTCGTGCAGAGCAGGCCGGGCACGTTCACGGTGCCGACGATTTGCCCCCCCGGACACATGCAGAAGCTGTGCGCGCCGGCGATGCCTTCACTCGCGCGCGCCGACAGCGCGTAGTAGGCATGGCCCAGCTGCTCGACGATCTCGGGCGGGCCGTAGCGACCCCGATCGATCAAGGCTTGCGGGTGCTCGATGCGCACCCCGAGCTGGAAGGGCTTCGATGCGAACACGAGGCCATCGCGCCGCAGCACCTCGAACGAGTCGCGGGCGCTATGGCCGAGGGCGAGCAGCACGCCGGCGCACGGCCAATCGCCTTCGCTCGTGCGCAGCGCCCGCACCGCGCGCGCGGGCCCGTCCTCGCTCACGAGCCCCTCGACGCGCACACCCCAATGAAGGCGCACACCGAGCCCTTCGAGGCGTGCGATGAGCTTCGGCAGAACCCGGTGCAGCTGGTCGGTGCCGATGTGGGCGCGCGCGTCCCAGGCGATCTCGGGCGGCGCGCCGCACGCCACGAGCTCTTCGATGATCGCGCCCTCGATCGGGTGATCGACCCGCGTGTAGAGCTTGCCATCGCTGTAGGTGCCCGCGCCGCCGCAGCCAAAGAGCAGGTTGGCCTCGGGGTCGGGCTCGCGCGAGCGGACGAAGCGCGCGACGGCCCGGCCGCGCGCGCGCAGATCGGGCCCGCGATCGAGCACGTCGACCGGCACCCCGTTGCGCGCGAGCGCGAGCGCGGCGAAGAGCCCGGCCGGCCCCGAGCCCACGACGACGACGCGCGCGCCACCCGGCGGGCGCTCGGCGCCTTCGACCTCGAAGCCCTGGGCCGCGTGCTGCAGCGCGACGCGCCCGCCGCGTCGAGCGCGCTCGAACACCTCGCCCCCGCGCGCTTCGAGACCGGCTTCGAGATCGAGATCGACGTGCACGACGAAACGGACGCGCCGTTGACCGCGTTGCTTCCGCGCGTCGACCGACTTGCGCGCGAGCCGGAGGGCGAGCACGTCGCCGGGGTCGACGCCGATCTCGTCGCACGCGCGCCCGAGCAGCACGCGCTCGTCCTCGTCGAGCGCGAGCGGCAGGGCCCGCACGCGCCACGTCTCGACGGCGGCCGACTTCGTGCCCGGGGTCACCAAAGCGCCTCCTGCAGTTCCCCGTCGGGCGGCGTCTCAAGCCGCCGAGGCTGCCTCCACTCAAGCCCTTCGCCAACCCCGCCGAAGCAGATAGAGGAGGAGACGCGCGCATGTACCAGGACGAACGTCCGGTGCTGATCATCGGCGACCACGACCCGGGCCTCGGCGACCTCACCGAGCGCATCCGCGGGCTCGGCTACCGGGCCCGGCGGATCAAGACGGCCGAAGAGGCGCTCGACCTTGCGCAAGAGCGCGGCGTCTCGGCGCGCGCCATCCTGATTGAAGCCGACCTGCCCGCCCTCGATCTCGGCCGCGCCGTGGCGACCCTGCGTGCGCGACTGGCCGACGGCCGGCCCGACGCGGTCATCGCAGCGGCCGAGTTCCCCGATGGCGAGACCCTCGACCGCTTGCGGGACGCCCATGTGACGCTCGCGCTCTGGGGCCCAGTGGGCGATCACACGCTTCGCTTCCAGATCAACCGCGCATCGGCCGAGGAGCATCTGCTCGCTCTGCGCCAAGACACGCGCATCCCCACCGACTGGCAGGCGGTGCTCGCCGTGAGCGGGCGGCGCAAGCGGACGTCGGTGTACTCGCTGAGTGGAGGCGGAGCATACCTCGCCACCGCGCGTCCCTCGCAGCGCGGGGCCGAGGTCGCGGTGACGCTGCCGCTCCCTGGCGGCACGGTCGATCTCGCCGGACGCGTGCTCTACACGAACGTGCCCGGCAATCTGCACGACCAGACGCTGCCCAACGGGATGGGCCTCGAGTTCATCGCGATGCCGAGCGAGAAGCGGCGCACCCTCGAAGAGACGATCCGGTCGATCGAAGACCTGTTCGTCGTGTGACCCATCGGCGCGACGCGTGCGTCGGGGCGACCGAGTGGGACCGCGCGGCGCAGGTGCACCGAGCAGCGACCGATCGGCTAGATTCCGCGCTCTCCGGGAGGGAGCGACCGTGACCGACCGATCCCGACTGGGACCGCACGAGCGAGCCGAAGACCTCGAGCGCATGCGCACCGAGGAGTTCGACGTCGTGATCGTCGGTGGAGGCGTGACCGGCGTCGGCGCGGCCCTCGACGCGGCGACCCGCGGCCTCAGCGTCGCCCTGGTCGAACAGCGCGACTGGGCCGCCGGCACGTCGAGTCGATCGAGCAAGCTCATTCACGGCGGCCTGCGCTATCTCGAGCAGCTCGAGTTCGGCCTCGTGCGCGAAGCCAAGCACGAACAGACGCTGATGCTCCAGCGTCTCTGCCCGCACCTGGTTCGCCCCGTGCCCTTCCTCTACCCGCTGCAGCATCGCGTCTTCGAGCGCGCCTACATCGGCGCAGGCGTCGCGCTCTATGACCTCGTCGGTGGACGCAAGGCCGTGCCCTGGCATCGCCACCTCGGGCGCCGCCGCACGCTCTCGCTGTTCCCGGGCCTCGATGGCAAGCAGGTCCGCGGCGGCATCCAGTACTGGGACGGCCTCGTCGACGATGCGCGGCACACGCTCGCGATCGCGCGGACGGCGCGCGTGCACGGCGCGGCGCTCGCGAGCAGCATGCGCTGCATCGGCTTCAGCGAGGTCGGCAGCCGAGTCACCGGTGTGCAGGCGCGCTGCCTCGAATCGGGTGAGACGATCCACCTGCGCGGCAAGCAGATCATCAACGCCACGGGGGTCTGGACCGACCACGTCCAGTCGCTCGCGGGGCGGGGTCGCATTCACGTGCGCGCCTCGAAGGGGATCCACGTGGTCGTGCCTCGCGACCGCATCCACGGCGACTCGGGCCTGATCCTGCGCACGAAGACGAGCGTGCTCTTCGTGATCCCGTGGAAGACGCACTGGATCGTCGGCACGACGGATACCGACTGGAACCTCGATCTCGACCACCCCGCCGCGAGCCGCCGCGACATCGACTACCTGCTCGACACCGTCAACCAGATGCTCGCGAGCCCACTCACCCATGGCGACATCGAGGGCGTCTACGCAGGTCTGCGACCGCTTCTCCTCGGCGAGGACGAATCGACGAGCCAGCTCTCGCGCACGCACGCGGTGTCGCAGTCGGTGTCAGGGCTGATCACCGTGGCCGGCGGCAAGTACACCACCTATCGCGTGATGGCGAAGGACGCGATCGACCTCGCCGCGCGGGGCCTCCCCCACCGCGTGCCACCCTCGTGCACCGAAACGATCCCACTGATCGGTGCACCGGGCGTGCAGGGCTTCTGGAACGGACGCGAGCGCGTCGCCGACGACCTCGACCTGCACGTGCACTCGGTCGAGCACCTGATCTCCCGCCACGGCTCGCGCATTCAGGAGCTCGCTCGCATGATGCGCGAGCGACCCGAGCTGCGCGAGACGATCCCGGGGGCCGCCCCCTACCTGATGGTCGAGGCGCTCTATGCGGCTTCGCACGAAGGGGCCCTGCATCTCGACGACGTTTTGACGCGCCGCACACGCATCTCGATCGAGACCTTCGATCGCGGGCTCGAGGCGGCGCCCCACGTCGCCGCGCTCATGGCCGAGGTGCTCGACTGGGACGAAGAGACGACGGCGCGCGAGATCACGCACTACGAAGCGCGGGTGGCGGCGGAGCGAGACAGCCAGGCTCAGCCCGACGACCGCACGGCCGACGCCGCGCGGGTCGGCGCGCCCGATGTCCGCCGCGGCGGCGCACCGGATTCGGCCGCGGTGGTGGATCTCGACGCCCGACGCACCTGAGCGGCGCCGAAGCGGCCGCGCAACTCACGTGTCGAGTTCGTACTCGGCGATCTTGCGGCGCAGGGTCGAGCGGTCGATGTCGAGCATCTTCGCCGCCTTCGTGCGATTGCCGTCGCAGTCTTCGAGGGCCTGCATGATCGCCTGCTTCTCGACCTCGCGCAGGGTCGCGCCGCGCGGTACGACCGAGCCGCCGTCGGCGCCTTCGGGCTGCACGCGCGCGGGGCGTTCGACGACGCCTTCATCCATCGCCAGGTGCCGACGGGTGATCTTGCCGCTCCCGGCCAGCGCCTTCGCCCCATTCACGACGTTCAGCAGCTGTCGCACGTTGCCCGGCCACGGCGCCTCGACGAGCGCGGCCATGGCGTCGTCGGTGAGCTCGGGGCCCTCCTCGCCGAGGAAGTGCTCGACGAGCAGCGGAATGTCGTCGGCGCGCTCGCTGAGTCGGGGCAGCGCGATCTCGATGCCGCGCAATCGGTAGTAGAGGTCGGATCGCAGCTCGTCGGCCTCGATCATGGTTCGCGGATCGCGGTTCGTGGCGGCCACGAAGCGCACCGAGGCGCGGTAGGCCCGCTCGTCGCCGACCGGCCGGACCTCGCCGTCATCGATGACGCGCAGGAGCTTCGCCTGATGAACCATCTGGAGCGTCTCGAGCTCGTCGAGGAAGAGCATGCCGCCATCGGCCTCGCGTAGCAGACCGAGACGATCGCG
The DNA here is from genome assembly GCA_965250285.1 of Myxococcota bacterium. Classification (GTDB taxonomy): domain Bacteria; phylum Myxococcota_A; class UBA9160; order UBA9160; family UBA4427; genus CAYYSY01. The sequence continues at coordinate 390,712 of OZ252299.1, read as the reverse complement.
ATCGGCGCCGGTGAACGAGCCCTTGCGGTGGCCGAAGAACTCGCTCTCGAAGAGATCGTGGGGCGCGATGGCACAGTTGTGCGCGATGAAGGGCCCGTCGGCCTGAGCCGAGTGCCGATGGATCGCGCGCGAGACGAGCTCTTTACCCGTGCCCGTATCGCCCGTGACCATGACGTGTACGTCGCTCCGCGCCGCCATGACCACGCGGTGACGCACCTCGACCATGGCCGGGCTGCGGCCGATCAGCTCGGGGATCGATGCATCGTCGCCGACCGGTTCGGGTCGCGCAGAGAGCGCTCGACGCACCGCCGACTCGATCAGCGGCGGCGTCGCGGGCTTCATCAGATAGTTGGTTGCACCGAGCTGCACCGCTTCGACGATGCCGCTCACCTCCGACTCGCCGGTCAAGACGATCACGGGCAGCCGCGGCCAACGCTGCTTCACGTGACTGAGCAACTCGAAGCCGTCCATCTGAGGCATTCGCAGATCGGATACGACGAGGTCGTACGCGTTTGCCTCGAGCGCGATGAGCGCCTCGATGCCGTTGCCGGTGACGCGGACGTCGTAGCCGAGATCGACGAGCACGGTCTTCAGATAGTCAGCGGCCGAGCGCTCGTCCTCGACCACGAGGATCTGTTCACTCATGAGAGCCTCTCCCCGCCTGCCCTGAAGCGCCCCATCATCGAGCTCCCGCCTCGGCCGCGGCCGCGGGCAGCCACAGCGTCACCCGCGCACCGCCCTCGTCGCCGCTCGTCAGATCGAGCCGCCCCCCGTGCTCTTCGAGGATGCGCCGCGCGAGGAAGAGCCCATAGCCGCTGCCGCCCTCCTTCGTCGTGTAGCCCGGCTTGAAGATCTCGGCGAGGTCGACATCGCCGAAGCCCGGTCCGGTGTCGTGCACCACGAGCCGCAAGCCGCCCTCGTGCACGTCCCCGCGAATCCCGGCGCGGCCGCTCCCGTCCATCGCCTCGGCCGCGTTGCGCAGCAGGATGATCAAGACCTCTTCGAGCGACTTCGCCGCAAGCGATGTCGGCGGCAGCGCCGGTGCGAGCACGACCTCGACCTCGAACGCATCGTGTGCGCCGCCCACGCTCGCGGCCGCGGCCTCGACGACGACGGCGATCTCGGCGCCGTCGCTGTGGGTCGCCGACGGCGGGGGCGACGCCCCGCGATCCGGCGGTGGCGGCGCCGCGGGCGCCGATCCCAACGTCAGATGAGCGAGCGATTCGAGATCGTCGATCGCTCGGCGCAGCCCTTCCATCGCCGGCCCGACTCCGGTCTGCCCCTGCACCTTCGGCTCGATCAGTCGCACGAAGCCGCGCAGGCTGTGCACGGCGTTCTTCAAGCCGTGCGCGAGGCGCGCGACGTTCTCACCGAGCTCGGCGACGACGCGCTCGTCCTCGAGTCGCTGATTCAGCTCGGCGAGCCGTACATCGAGTTCGTTGCGTTCGGCGTCGAGGCGGGTCTGCGCTCGCAGCCAGCGGCGCGCGAGGAGAAATGTGAGCGTGCCCATCGCGCCGGTGAAACCGAGCTGGAGGGCCAGGCGCACCCACCCATTGCTGAAGTCCACCCAGGCCTCAGCAGCAACGACGCCGACGAGCGCCGCCGCGGTCACGGCGGCGACGCCGCGCAGTCGAAGCGCAACGGCGGAGAGCACGATCTCGAGCCAGAGCCCGGCGATGAAGGGCTAGTTGGCCCCGTTGGTCACCGCGGCGAGCGCGGTCCAGCTGCCCAGACCGATGATGGGCGAAGCCTGGCGGCTGAAGGCGGCGAACCGCGGCCGGCTCTGGAACAGGTAGGCGATGAAGTTGAGCGTCGCGCTGACGCCGACGATCCACAGCGCGACGTAGCCGGTCTGCAGCTCGGATCGAAACAGAAAGGCAGCGACCGCGCCCAGACTGAGGGCGACGTGGCGAGCGAGCAGAACGCGGTCGATGGTGCGGTTCATGAGCCGAGGGGTTCGCTGGAATGGCGGCCGATCGGGCGGCCGGATCGACTCAGTTCACTCTCGGGCGGCGCTCCTGTCAAGCACAAACCAGGACGCCCAGCCGGCCGGTCCCGGCGCCCGCCTTGCACCGCGTCGCCTCAGCCCGTGGCCGCGCGACGCGAGCCCGAAGCGCCGCCGACGCGATCAGCCGATTTGCCCTTGCCCCCGCGTCCCTTCGCGGCCTTGGCCGCCGCCTTCTTCGACGCCTTCTTCTTGGCGCCCTTCTTCTTGGCGGCCTTCTTCGAAGCCTTCTTCTTCGACGCCTTCTTCTTCTTGGCCGCCTTCTTGCGGCGCGCCTTCTTCGCAGCGGCCTTCTTCTCGGGAATCTCCTGCTCCCACTTGCCGTCGCGGTAGTAGGCGCGCCAACCCGTCGCCTTGCCGTCGGCCTCGCTCATCACGTACTGCTCCTTCGTCTTGCGAAGGAACCGCACCATGGCCGGGTTGCCGTCGGGGTCGGCCGCCGGGGCCGTCGCCAGATACTTGTACTTCTCGTCGAGCTGATCGTCGACGAACTTCAGCTCTTCGACGGTCGGCGCGCGCGTCTCCCGATGCTTCGGAAACTGGCTGGCCGCGAGGAAGATGCCGGCGGCGCCATCGCGCAGCAGGAAGTGGTCGTCGCACTTCTCGCAGAGCAGATGCGGCATCGGGATCGGGTCGACCTTCGGCGGGGCCGGCTCACCGCTGCGCAGCAGCTTGCGGGTGTTCTTGCACTCTTCGTTCGTGCACCCGAAGTACTTGCCGAAGCGTCCGCTCTTGAGCTGCATGTCCGAGCCGCACTTGTCGCACTCGAGGACCGGACCGTCGTAACCCTTGATGACGAACTTGCCCTGCTCGACCTCGTAGCCCGGGCAGTCGGGGTTGTTGCCGCACACGTGGAGCTTGCGGTCTTCGTCGATCAGATAGCTGTCCATCGCCGTCCCACAGATCGGACAGTGATGCTTGTGCATCAGCAGGATCGACTCGGCCTCTTCCTGATCCTCCGCATCGGCGCTCACGGCCTCGTCGCCCGGAATCAGGTTGATGGTGCACTTGCACCGCTCCTTCGGAGGCAGCGCGTAGCCCGAGCAGCCGAGGAACACCCCGGTCTGCGCCGTGCGGATCTGCATGGGGCGACCGCACTTCGGGCACGCGATGTCGACGTCGGTCGGATCGTTCGGGCGCATGCCCGCCTTCTCGGCACCGGCCGCCTCGAGCTTCGCTTCGAAGCCCGAGTAGAACTCGTCGAGCACGTCCTTCCACTTCTTGTCGCCGACGGCGATCTCGTCGAGCGACTCTTCGAGCGCTGCCGTGAAGCCATAGTCCATCAGCGATTCGAAGCTCTCGACGAGCCGCTCGGTCACGATCTCGCCCATCTTCTCGGCGTGGAAGCGTCGGCCGTCGAGGCGTACGTAGCCTCGATCCTGAATCGTCGAGATGATCGACGCGTACGTCGACGGGCGACCGATGCCGCGCTTCTCGAGCTCCTTTACGAGGCTGGCTTCGCCGAAGCGCGCCGGCGGCTTCGTGAAGTGCTGCACCGGATCGAGGGCCGCAGCCGAAAGCGTGGTGCCGACCTCGACGTCCGGCAGCGGGCCGGTCTTGTCACCCGAGCCCGACGGCGGCTGAATGCGCGTATGCCCGTCGAAGACCAGAATTCGACCGCGTGTGCGCAGCTCGAAGGGGCCATTCTTGACGACGAGCGTCGTGCTCAGGTACTCGGCGGGGTTCATCTGACACGCGACGAACTGCCGCCAGATCATGTCGTAGAGACGCTGCTGATCACGTTCGAGACCGTCGAGCTGATCGGGCTCGACGTGCACGTCCGAGGGTCGGATCGCCTCGTGCGCTTCCTGCGCCCCTTCCTTGCTCGAGTACGAGATCGCCTCTTCGGGCAGGTAGCGATCGCCGAGCTTCCCGCGCACGTGCTCGCGACAGGCCTCGACGGCCTCCCCCGACAGGTTCGTCGAGTCGGTTCGCATGTAGGTGATGTGGCCCGCTTCGTACAGCCGCTGCGCGAGCATCATCGTCTTCTTGACGCTGAAGCCGAGCCGGGTCGAGGCCGCCTGCTGCAGGGTCGACGTAATGTAGGGCGCGCCCGGCCGCGTCTTGGTCGGCTTGTCGTTGCGCTCGGCGAGCTCATAGCTGCCCTGCTCGAGCAGCTGCACGGCGGCCTGGGTCTCGGCCTCGGACGTCGGGCGAAAATCTTCGCCGTCGCGCTTCATCACCTGAAGCCGCAGCGCCTCGTTCTTCTCGGTCAGGAGGTCGGCGTAGACCTCCCAGTACTCTTCGGGGATGAACGCGCGGATCTCGCGCTCGCGTTCGACGATGATGCGCACCGCCACCGACTGCACACGCCCGGCCGAGAGCCCGCGCGCGACCTTCTGCCAGAGCAGCGGCGAAAGCTTGTAGCCGACGACCCGGTCGAGGAAGCGCCGCGCCTGCTGGGCGTTCACCCGCGACATGTCGAGCTTGCCCGGGTCGGAGAACGCCTCTTCGATGGCCGACTTGGTGATCTCGTTGAACACGACGCGCTTGAAGCGCTTGTCGTCGCCGCCGATGATCTCGCGAAGATGCCAGGCGATGGCCTCCCCCTCGCGATCGAGATCAGTGGCGAGGTAGATCGAGTCGGCGCCCTTGGCGAGCTTGCGAAGGTCGTTCACGACCTTCTCCTTGCCGGGCAGGATCTCGTAGCGGGCCTTCCACCCCTTCTCGGGGTCGACGCCCATCCGCGCGATCAGCGCCTCCTTCGCCTTCTTCTTTCTATAGGCCTCGCGCTTCTTCGGGGGCATCGCGCGGGTCTTGGCGGCCTGCTTCGCGCGCTCGGCCGGATCGACCTTCTTGCCCGAGCCCGAGGTCGGCAGATCACGTACGTGGCCGACGGACGACTTCACGACGAAGTCCCGTCCCAGGTACTTGTTGATCGTCTTCGCCTTCGCGGGCGACTCTACGATGACCAGCGATTTCGCCATGGTTCCTCTGCGTCGTGTCCTCTCCGGCCGCGCTTTCGCTGCGCTGCGCGACCCCACCTCGCGAGCCCGACCCCCCGGTCCGAGCCACAGCCGGGATCGGAAGCGACCCGCAAGGACTTGAGCCGCCCTCCGATGCCGCGCCGCTGAATCCGGCTCTCAAAGGCGACCCGTTTAGCACACGCCTCACCGCCCTCCGCAAGTCTCCCCGCGTGGAGTCGGCTTTACATCGCAGCGGGCGAACGCCAAACTGCCCGAGTTCGAAAGAGAAATCGTGCTTCGCTTTTTCGGTCGCCCCACCCCGCCAAAGGGGCGCGGGCCGAATCACACACCCAGCTGTGTGGCTGCGCGGATTGTTTTCGTCACGGACCCTGCGCTTGTCCAGTCTCCTCGCGGGGCCGTGCCGTGGCCGCCGCTCCCGCGAGCACCCGCGGCGGGGGCTGAGGAAGGGTGAGTCGAGGGGTGGACCGACCGCACGCGCAATCCGAGTCTCCCGCGCCGCGCGCCGGTCTGCGCCGAAATCTCGTCCTGCTCTGCACGCACCACACACTGATGATGACGCTCTTTCCGGTCGCCATCGTCACGATCTATCAGACCCACGAGCTCGGCGTCGACATGACCGGCGTGATGGTGCTGCAGGCGATCTTCGCCGCCGCTCTCGCGCTGTTCGAGTTTCCGTCGGGCGTGCTCGCCGACCGGATCGGCTACCGCACGAGCATGGTCACCGCCTCGGCGATCTCGGTCGTCGGGTGGCTGGTCTACGCCGAGGCCGCTGGTTTCTGGGGTGTCGCTCTGGCCGAGGTCTTTCTCGCGCTCGCCCTCTCGCTGATCTCGGGCACGAACTCGGCGATGCTCTACGAGACGCTCGTCGAGCTCGACGAAGAGGACACGTTCGGTCAGTGGTTCGGCCGCGCGCGCTTCTTCGGCCAGATGGGCGAAGGCAGCGCGGCCCTCGCCGCGGGCGTGCTCTACGCGATCTCGTTCAAGCTGCCCTTCTACGTCCAGGCGGGCGTCTGGGTCGTCGCGCTCGGCGTCGCGCTCGCGCTGGTCGAGCCCGCATTCCACCGACCGGTCGTCGATGACGCCTGGGCGCGCGTCGTCGCGCTCGTCGGATACGTTCGACGGGGATCGGCGCGGCTTCGATCGACGTTCACGCTGTCGGTGCTGTTCGGGCTATCGACCTTCGTGCCCGTGTGGATCGTCGCCCTGTATGCCGAGAAGGCGGGCGTCCCGGTCGCGTGGATCGGTCCGATCTGGGCCGCCGCCAACTACGTCGTCGCGATCGGCTCACTGGCGGCGACCGGCGCCGAGCGGCGCTTTGGCACCCACGCCGTGCTGCTCACCGCGCTGGCTCTCGTTGGCGTCGGCTACTTCGGGATGGGACTCACGCACGCCCTCTATGGCTTCGCGTTCTACTTCGCGCTGTGCCTGTGCCGCGGTCTGAACGGCCCGGTGCTCTCGCACGAGGAGCATCGGGTGATCCCGAGCGGCGACCGCGCGAGCTTCGTGTCGCTCCGCAGCCTGGTGTTTCGCCTGAGCTTTTGCGTGATCGGGCCGGCGACCGGCTTCGCGATCGAACGACACGGCGATCACCCGGTGCTGCTCGTGCTGGGTGTCGGCTTTCTCGTCGCATGCAGCGTCGCCTGGCTCGCGTTTCGTCGATCGCCGGCGCCCGAAGGCAAGCCCCCGCCGCTCGTCTCCTGAATGCGGCGCTCCGTTTGCCCGAGCGCCCGGTCTCGGCGAAGCTGCCCCGACACCCGAAGTGAGAGGACACCCCCATGGCGAAGATCCTCGGCAACCTCAAGCCGGAAGACGACTACACGCATGAGCTCGGCCCCGAGCCGAACTTCAACGAGAGCATGTACTTCAACTTCTTCGACCCGGCGAAGTCGATGGGGGGCTTCGTACGGCTCGGCAACCGCGCCAATGAAGGCCGGGCCGAGATGACGGTGTGCCTCTACATGCCAGACGGTCGCGTGCTCTTCAGCTTCAAGCGCGCGCCGATCGATCACAACGACGCGTTCGACGCCGGAGGCCTTCGTTTCGAGGTGATCGAGCCGACCGAACGCCTGCGCACGGTCTACGAGGGCAGCGTGCTCGAGCTCGACGACCCGAAGTCGATGGCCGATCCGAAGAGCGCGTTCCTCGAGAGCCCGAAGAAGAAGATCGTCCTCGACCTCGAACACCGCGCCGTCGGACCGATGTACGGCAAGGCCGGTGACCCCGACGAGCAGGGGCGTGAAGCCGAGAACCAGTTCGCCAAGGCGCACTACGAGCAGCACATGGGTGTGACCGGCACGATCGAGATCGACGGTGAGACGATCTCGATCGACGGCTATGGGCTGCGTGACCACTCTTGGGGCCCGCGGCACTGGCAAGCCATCGAGAGCTACGAGTGGCTGACGATGAACTTCGGCGAGAAGCTCGGCGCCATGATCTCGATCGTTCGGCGCGACGCCGACCACGTGAAGGCGGGCGGCGTCATCATGCGCGACGGCGAGCTCGTGGGCGTCAAGCATGCAGAGATCACGGCGGACTACGCCGAGAACGGCCTCTACCACGAGCGGGTGCACGTGCGCGTCGAGACGAGCAAGGGCGAATCGATCGAGATCGAGGGCGACGTGAAGGGCTTCATCCCGCTGCGCAATCGCCGCGAGGGGATGGTCACGCACATCGGCGAGGGCATGACCGAGTGGCGCATCGGCGACCAGGTCGGCTACGGCCTCTCGGAGTTCCTGCGCACCACGTAGGGGTGGCGCAGACTCGAACCGCTACGCCTCTGGCTCGTCCATGAGGCGCGGATCGGTCGCGTCCTCCACGGGCTCGCTCGCGGGGCGCGGCTGCCCGAGCATGCCACGCAGCCCCTGCTTCAGGGTCGCGCGCGCCTCCGCCCGGTCGAGGCCGAGATGGGCGCGCATGTTCTCCCAGCTGCTCCAGAGCGAGAGCAGCACGATCCCGTTCGCGGCGCGCCGCCGGAGCTCGGGGTCGTCGAGCGCCGCGAGCTCGGGCGCAAAGACCTTCTCTCCGATGCGGCGGCGCAGGGCCCGCAGGTTGCCCAGCGCCTCCTGCAAGACCGGCGAATACGGCTCGTGGAGGCGAGACGCGCGGCGCACGAACGTCATCGCCTCGTTCAGGTACGCCATCTCGTGCACGAACGCGGCCAGCCGCGTCTCGAAGTCGCCGTCGATGGGCACCTTCTCGGCCTGGCTGCCGATCAGCTCCCCGACGCGTTCGGACGCGGCGCCAAAGAGCGCCTCGAGATCGTCGAAATGCTGAAAGATCGTGCGCTCGCTGACGCCGGCGCGCTCGGCGATCGCCTTCGAAGTCGGGCGCAGATCGCCGTCGTCGATCAGGGCGAGCATCGCGTCGGCCACCGCACGACGCGTGCGAACGGCGCGGGCAACTCGGCCATCGCGCGGCAGCTCGTCTTCGATGCCGTATTGGCGCGGTGCGCTCTCGCCTGATTCGTCGTTGTCCGACATCAACCTCTCACTCCGCTCTCCGCTCGCGGCGCTCCGCCCTCGGCTCTCCCCGCTTCGATGTCGTTGGGCCCCTGAGTGTTCCGTCGCGGCGAGGCACCGCCATCAAGCGCCGCGCTCGGCGAGCACCTTCTCGAGCACGAGGCTCGCGAGGTTGTCGCGGTCGGCCATCACGTCTTGCGGCAGCTTCTCGTAGTATTTCAGCTGCAGCATCACGCGAGCCATGATCGCCGAGAAACGAAACAGCGCGAAGCACTCGTAGTAGTCCCAGTGCTCGACGGCGCGGCCGACGCGCTCCTCCCACCGCGCGATCGTCGTGTCGCGGTCGGGCATCCCGGCGAGCCGTTCGACGCCGATGCCCTCGGTGAAGCAGCGGTCGAGGCTGATGAACCAGGCGAGGTCGGCTTCGGGATTGCCTCGGAACGCCATCTCCCAGTCGATCACCGCGATGCAGCGGGTGTCGTCGAACATCTGGTTCGAGATGCGCGAGTCGCCCCAACAGATCGCCGTCGGCTCGTTCGAAGGCTGGTTCGCGTTCAGCCACGCGAGCGCACGATCGAGCAGGGGATAGGTCTCACGCTCCATCCCCCACTCGAGGTAGTGATCCCAGTAGGCGAGCTGCGCCTGCAGCGGGGTCTGCCCGGCCTCGGGGCGGCGAAGGAAGTCGAAGCGCGGCTGTTCGACGTCGAGTCTGTGCACCTCGGCCATGGCGTCGAGCGCGCTGAACCACATCGCCGCCCGGTCGCCGGCACCGAGCTCGGTGATCCAGCCCGCCGTGTGATAGGGCGGCGTGTCGGTCGGGACGCGCCCGTCGAGCCGCTCCATGACGTAGAACGGAGCGCCCAGAGGGCCGCGATCGTGCTCGATCGCGATCATCCGCGGCACCGGCACCGCCTCGCGTTCGAGCTGCTGCATCATGTGAAACTGCAGGCCGAGGTCGTACTCGGGAAAGATCGGGAACGGGGTCGCCGGTTCGATGCGCACCACGACCGGTCGGCGCTCGGGCGCGGCACCGGCACGCGCGACGACGACGTCGAACATCAGCGTGTCGCTCGAGAAGCCCGTCTCCTCGGGCCCGCCCAGGCCTTCGAGCGTGACCGAGTCGGCGCCTTCTTCGCGCGCACGAAACCAATCCTCGAGCTGGGCCTTCGTCTTGGCGGCGTCGCGACCGATCGGTGCCGGCATCGTGCTTCCTCTCTCTTCTCTCTGCTCACTGTCGGACCGGCCGACGGTGGCGCGATCCGCCGGCGCTGTCCAGATTGGTGCCGAACGCGGCCGGATGGGGCCGGGCCACGGGCCGATTTGCCTCTGCGCGAGCCTCGCTCCGCCTGGACAAACCCGATAGACTGCGCGCGCTCGACGAGAGGACGCGGCCCCCCGCTGCCTCTCGGCGCCCCAACCGAGCCAGCTGCTCGAGGTTGGCGCGAGACCCTGCCCCGCAGGGAATCCGCCCGCTGCAACCTCGACACGCCGGATGCATCGGTGAACGGAAGCGGCGACCATGCAGCGTCTGCACGGCCCCCGCACTCTGCCCGACCGGACCCGCACGGGCCGGCACGGAACCGGGGCACGATCGAGCAAGGCACCGAATGCGCCGCCTCGCGCGGACGAGATGAATGCGTACGGCGACCGGGTCCGCCTCGGCGCCGCACCCTTCCAGGACCGGACCGACCCCATGGCCCAACCCGAGTATCAGACCAACGATCCCCTCGCGGCCGAAGCAGCCGAAGAGAACGCCGCCGCGCCCGTCGAGGCCGCGCCCGAAACTGCGGCGCCCGACAACCCGTACGACGCGGCCCTCGCGCTCGGCGAAGAGCTGATCCGCAAGCCGCTGCTCGGCGGTGGGATCGCCCGCGTGCGCACCCAGCACGCCAAGGGGCGCATGACGGTCTGGGAGCGGATCAACGTGCTCAGTCGCGAAGAGCCGCAGATGCTCTTCCAGAACTGGGGCCCGAACCTCGACGGCGCTTCGATCGTGACCGGCATCCTGAGCATCGATGGCCGCGACGTCGCCGTCTACGGTCACGACTTCACGCTGCGCGCCGGCTCGATGGATGCGACCAACGGCGCCAAGCTCGCGCGCCTGATCTACATGGCCGGCGAGAAGGGCATCCCGCTGATCGGCATGAACGACTCGGCCGGCGCCTTCGTGCCCGCCGGCGTCGGCGGCCTCGACGGCTACAGCGAGGCATTCACGGCCCTGCGCAGGATCAGCGGCCTCGTGCCCTCGATCAGCCTGATGTTCGGCTACAACGCGGGCGGCGGCGCCTACCTGCCCCGGCAGGGCTCGTTCATGATTCAGTGCGACGAGACGTTCATCGGCCTGACGGGGCCCGGCGTCGTCAAGAGCGCCCTGGGCGAGGACGTCACCGCAGACGAGCTCGGCGGTCCCGGCGTGCACGGCCAGTCGGGCGTGTGCGACCTGGTCACGCCCGACGAGCTCGCTTCGCTGCGCCAGGCGATGCGGCTGCTCACGTATCTGCCCGACAACAACCACACGGGCGCGCCCTTCCACGAGACCTCCGACCCGACCGATCGACACGTCGACGAAGAAGACCTGCTCTTCCGCAAGACGTTCACGAGCCCGGCCGGCATGAACGCGCCGATGGACATCACGCTGTACCTGCAGCAGGTGTGCGACCACGGCGAGTACTTCGAGCTGCAGCCGCAGCGGGCCCGCAACATCATCACGGCGTTCGGCCGCCTCGGCGGACACGTCGTGGGCTTCGTCGCGAACAACTCGTTCGTGGCGTCGGGTCAGATCGACATCGCGGCCGCGCTCAAGGGCACGCGCTTCATCCGCTTCTGCAACCTCTACAACATCCCGATGATCTTCATCGAGGACACGACGGGCTTCCTGCCAGGCACCGAGCAGGAGTCGAAGGGCATCATCCAGGCGGGTCGCAAGCTGCTCGACTCGATCATCGACATTCGTACGCCGAGCCTCACGATGATCATTCGAAACGCGTTTGGCGGTGCCTATGCGAGCTACAACTCGTACTTCACCGGCGCCGATCGCGTCTTCGCGATGCCGATGGCTCGCATCGCCGTGATGGGTCCGGGCGGTGGCCGCGACTTCGTGTACAAGGACGAGGTGCGGGCCGCGGCGAAGGCCTACGACAAGGCGATCGCCGACGGCGCCGACCCCGCCGACGCAGCAGCGGCGCGTGACGCCGCACTCGCCGGCCTGACGGCCCGCTACGAAGAAGAGCTGATGAACCCGAAGGAGGCGCTCAGCCTGGGCTCGGTGCACCGCATCGTCATGCCGGGCGAGAGCCGCCGCATCTTGTCGCGCAATCTGGCCTTCCTGATGCGCCACTACACCCCGGAGCCCATGGGCGGCCCGCAGCGAGAGCACGAGTAGACCATGCGACTGAGTGATCTGACCGAAAGCACGTTTCACGAAGCCGACTCGGATTGGGTGCGATCGTTCTCGCTGCAGGACGTGAAGTGCCTCGTCGTCTGCCGCGGCCCGGTGCGCAAGGAGGCGTTCGACGTCTTCGAAGAGTGCGGCGTGCGCGAATGGGGCATGCTGCTCAGCGAGAAGGATTCGATCGTCTACCCGCGCTGCCTCGCCCCCGAGCTGCGCAGCCTGAAGTTCCCGGCCAACGTGCACCGCGTCGCCGACTACATGGGCGTGGGCCAGGCCGAGAAGGTCGAGCGCATCGGTGAGATCATCGACATCGCCAAGGCGAACGGGTACACGCACCTCTTCGCCGGCTACGGCTTCATGGCCGAAGACTTCGAGTTCATCGAGGCGATCGAAGAGGCGGGGCTCGAGTTCATCGGCCCGTCGAGCTCGGTGATCAAGAAGGCCGGCGCCAAGGACGAGGCGAAGAAGCTCGCCCGCGCCCTCGGCAACGCGGTCATCCCGGGCGTCGACTACATCTCGGCCATCGCGCTGCTCGAGGCCCACCCCGACCAGGGCGCGCTCGAGACGCTCGCAAAGGCGAACGGCCTCGACGGCGCATGGGCCTGGCAGGGCGACAAGGAGCCGATCGAGAACGCCGAGGCGCTCCTGCAGGCCGGCTATGCCCAGACCATCGAGCTGGTCACGATCGAGGAGCTGCAGCGCGCAGCCGAGCGCGAGAGCGAGAAGATCTGGGCCCAGTACCCCGACAAGCGCATCCGCTACAAGGCGATCGGCGGTGGCGGCGGCAAGGGGCAGCGCGTGGTGTCGAAGGTCGAGGAGACCGCCGACGCGGTGTTCGAGATCCTCGCCGAACAGAAGGTCACGGCGCCCGGCTCGAACCGAAACTTCCTCATCGAGCTCAACCTCGAGACCACGCGACACAACGAGATCCAGGTGATCGGCAACGGTGACTGGGCGATGTCGCTCGGCGGTCGCGACTGCTCGATCCAGATGTATGAGCAGAAGCAGCTCGAGTTCTCGCTGACCCAGGAGCTGCTCGACGAGGCGATCCCGCGCTACGAGGGCGTGGCAGCCGAGACCCTCACCAAGGACAAGCAGACGCTTCAGAACATGGAGGACGACTCCGAGCGCTTCGGCCAGGGCGTCGGGCTCGATAGCGTCTCGACCTTCGAGTGCATCGTCGAGGGCTTCGACCACTTCTTCATGGAGATGAACACGCGCATCCAGGTCGAGCACGGCGTGACCGAGCTCGCCTATCGCCTGAAGTTCACCAACCCCGACGACGAGAACGACTGCTTCTACGTCGACCGGCTCATCGAGGCCATGGTGCTCGTGACGCTCCACGGTCCGCGCCTGCCTCGACCGACCCGCGAGCTGAGATCGATCTCGGGCGCCGAGATCCGCGTCAACGCCATGAACGCGGCGCTGCAGCCCCACGCCGGTGGGATGATCCGAAGCTGGTCACAGCCGCTCGACTTCGAGCACCGCGACGACCAGGGCATCAGCGTGGCGAACCCCGACACGGGCTCGTTCGTCTACTACAACCTGGCCGGCGCCTATGACAGCAACATCGCGCTGATCCTCGCCGAGGCCGGGAGCCGCGCCGAGAACCTCGACCGCCTCGCCGAGATCCTCCGCCAGATGGAGATTCGCGGCGACGACGTGAAGACCAGCTGCCAGATGCAGTACGGGTTGATCAACTGGACGCTCGGGCTCGAGCCCATGATGAAGCCCAACACGCGCTTCCTGTCGTCTTACCTCGCCGCCGTGGGCTCGCTCGAGGTGATCGCGAAGGACGTCGATCTCGACGTCGCCGCGCAGGAGACGCTGGGTCGAATCCCCGACCGCGACGCCAAGACGGTGTTCGCCGCGAAGGAGACCCTGCTGCTGCGCCCGCTCGGCCGTTTGCTGGCCGATCCGCATGCGCTCGCCGGGTTCATCGGCCTGCACGACGACCATCTCTGGATCCGCGAAGGCGACAAGGTCGACTTCGCCGAGAACCCGGTGGGGTTCCTCGACGCGCTCTACCACTACCTCCACATGGAGGAAGCCCCGGGCAAGCCCGCGAGCGAGATGATCTGGCAGGATGACGCCGCCGCGATCCGCGAGGCCCTGGACTTCTACTCGGAGGTCGAACGACGCACGGGCGTCTCCGAGTGGGCCGAACAGCAGAAGCTGTTCGATGGCGCCGGCGCCGAAGCCATCGCCGGTGGCAATGCCGAGCTGTGGGCGAGGTGCCAGGCGGCGCACCGCGGCTTCCAGCTCGGCCTCGAGATGCTGCTGATGATTCCCCGCATCGGCATTCGATCGGGCTTCCTCGATATCACCGTCGACGAGAAGCTCGAGCCGGTGTTCCCCGAGCAGTACCTCGACGAACAGATCATGAAGGATCTGATCAAGGGCCTGAACCCGCCGCCCAAGGCGAGCTCGGACGAGATCGTCACACCGATGGGCGGCACGTACTACGCCCGCGAGGCGCCGGATCTGCCGGTGCTCGCCGACGTCGGCACGCACTTCGACGAAGGCCAGCCGCTCTTCGTGATCGAAGTGATGAAGATGTTCAACAAGATCAACGCGCCCTTCTCGGGCACGGTGACCGAGAACCTGATGCCCGACAGCGACGGCAAGGTCGTCACGGCGGGCCAGCCCATCTTCAAGATCGAGCCCGATGAGGTCGTCATCGAGGAGTCACCCGAAGAGATCGCCGAGCGCCAGCGAACGACGACGCTCTCGCTGCTCAGCTGAGCCCGGCCCTCGCTGGCCCGACTCATCGATCGAGTCACACTTCGCCGCTGTCGACCTCGTTGGCAGCGGCGAAGTCGTATTCGGTGACTTGGTGGTAGGGCGTGCCCGGGCGGCACACGATCGATGGGAAGCCCGCCTGATGCAGCGCGTCCGGCGGATGCTGCGCCTCGAGGCACAGTCCGCCGAATGCATCGAGCCGGGCGCCGCGTTTGCCACGTCGACCGTCGAGGGCCTGCCCCGTGTAGAGATGCAGGCACGGCGCTGACGTCGAGACGCCCATGCGTCGCCCCGACCGGGGCTCGATCAGCGTGGCGACCCTCGCCGGGCGGAGCGACGCGCGCGCCTGCGCGTCGTCGAAGCCAGCGAGCACGTAGCTCACGTCGTACCCCTGGCCCGGGGCGGCCTCGAGATCGCGACCGACGGGCTTGGCCTTTCGAAAGTCGAAGGGCGTCTCGGCCACTTCGCGCAGCACGCCGGTCGGGATGAGATCGGGTCCGACCTCGACCACCCGGCTCGACCCGATCTCGAGCTCGTGGCCACGGACATCCCCATGGCCGGCCAGGTTGAAGTAGGCGTGATGGGTCAGGTTCACGGGCGTCGCCCGATCGACGGTTGCCCGATACTCGATGCGCAGTCGGTCGTCGTCGGTCAAGTGATACGTCACGGCGACGTCGAGGCGGCCGGGGTAGCCCCCGTCCCCCGGCTCACTCGTGACGTTGAATCGAAGCCCGCCGTCGGTGGGCTCGGGCTGCCACACCCGGGTCGAGAGGCCCTGCGACCCGCCGTGTAGATGATGTGTGCCTTCGTTCGACTCGAGCTCGAACGCCTCGCCATCGATCTCGAAACGAGCGCCCGCGGTGCGATTTGCGACGCGACCCACGACGCAGCCGAACCAGGTGCGATGCGCCTCGTAGCCTGCGAGCGAGTCGAAGCCGAGGACGACGTCGACGCCGTCGACCCACAGCTCGGTGAGCGAGGCCCCGTAGTCGATCAAGACGGCCTCGGTGCCCCGCGCGTTGCGCAGGCGATGGCGCGCGACGGGCAGACCGCCCCGCGTGACGCCGAAGGGCTCCGGCTCGATCACGCTTCGCCGCGGCGGCTCAGACGCCGAGCACCTGGCGGACCGCCGCGACCACCGGGTCGTGCACGTGGCCGTTGGTGACGATCACGCCCGTGTTCTTCGCCAGGGTCCGGCCGATCGAGAAGTCGAGATCGGCGCCGGTCACGTCGGTCACTCGGCCGCCGGCCTCACGCACGACGATCGAGCCCGCGGCGTGATCCCAGATCTTCTCCTCGTAGTCGGCGCGGGTCGGCAGGCGGAGATAGATCGACGCGTCGCCGCGCGCGACCGCCGCGTACTTGCACTGACTGTCGATCCGGAAAGGCGGCTGGGTGATGCCGAGGAGCTCGGCGACCTTCGCGCTGTCGTCCTGGCTCGAGTGGCCCGACTCGACCGACTCGCAGAAATTCGCGCCCGACGGGTCGGTCACATCGGTGACGTGGATCCGGCGCTCGGCATCGCCCGTGAGCGGCCGCGTGAACGTACCCTCGCCCTTCACGGCCACGAAGAGGCCACCGCGCTCGCCATCGGGGTCGGCCGTGTCGACCGGCAGATTCGGACAACCGAGCACTCCGAGCACGACCTCGCCGTCTTCGATGAGCGCCAGCGCGACCGCGTACTGATCGCGGCGCAGAAAACCCTTCGTGCCGTCGATCGGGTCGAGGGTCCAGTGCCGGCCCGCGCCGCCGCCGGCATAGGTTCCCCGGTCGATCAGCTCGAGTACCTCGCTCTCACCGAGGGCGGGCTTCGCCCGCTGCACGTGCTCGACCACCTGGGCGCAGAGCCCGGCGTTGTCGGACTGGCGCAGCTCGGCGGCGTCCTCTTCGCCGACCAGCGGTACGTCGGGGAACGCCGAGACGAGCGTGTGGGACACCACGGCCTGGGCTCCGAAGTCGGCGACCGTCACGGGCGACTTGTCCTTCTTGGCCATCGACGCGTCGTCGACGAGCACCGACTGCACCTGCTGACACAGTCGACTTGCGATCTCGACCGCCTCGATCGCCGCCGCGCGCTCCGCTTCGTACGCCATGCCTGCTCTTCCTTTCGCGTGTCCGCTCGTGCCGTGCTCGGGTCCCCCGGCCTCACCGCCGCGGGCCAGGACGCTTCGAAGGCGGGACGATGCCGAATCCCTTTGGGGGCTGCCATGAAGTCGCGCGGCGGCGCAGCCGCCATCGCGAGGTGCACCCATCGCGAGGTGCACCGCCGCCGGCTGAAAGCCGCCGCGTGAAGCGGTAGACTGCCCGCGTTGCATCCCCACAGCCCCACCCGGCGCCGAGCGCCGACCCGACGCGAGCCCGCCGCCGAGCCACCCGGCGGGGCCGACGACGGGCCGAGGTGTTTCAACCGGGCGGCGTTGCGAACCCCCTGCCCGCCGATTCAAGAGTCGGCGGGATGCCGGACGGACCGGGCCCGCTCCCCCAGCGCGAGGCCCGCCATGACCGGCGGACGAGCGAGGCCCCGATGCTCCACCTGAGCGGCGCGGACGCCCTGACCCCCGCGCGCCTCGAGCGGACCTTTCGGTCGCTCTCGGCCCGCATCCCGAAGCTCGAGCGACTCTCCGCCCGCTTCATGCACTTCGTGCAGCTGGACCGCGACCTCGACGCCTATGAGCAGCAGGTGCTCGAAGCCCTGCTCCGCTACGGCCCGACGCCCGAAGACGAGGCCGGGGCCGGCGACGCCGGCTCGCTGCTCCTGGTGCTGCCACGGGTGGGCACGATCTCGCCGTGGTCGTCCAAGGCAACCGACATCGCCCACATCTGCGGGCTCGACGCCGTCGCACGCATCGAGCGCGGCATCGCTTGGCACGCCGAAGGCGACCTCGACGAGCGCGACCTCTCGGTGCTCGCCGAAGCGCTGCACGACCGCATGACCGAGACGGTCGCGGGCGACATCACCCGCGCCGAGACCCTCTTCGAAGAGCACAGCCCCAAGCCCTTCGGCCAGGTCGACGTGATCGGCAGCGGCCGCGAGGCCCTCGCGCAGGCCGACAAGGAGCTCGGTCTCGCGCTCGCGCCCGACGAGATCGACTACCTCGCCGACGCGTTTCGAGAGCTCGGACGCAACCCGGCCGACGTCGAGCTCATGATGTTCGCCCAGGCAAACAGCGAACACTGCCGGCACAAGATCTTCAACGCCGACTGGAAGATCGACGGCGAAGCACAGACGCAGTCGCTGTTTCAGATGATCCGCAATACGACGAACCAGTCGCCCGACGGCGTGCTCTCGGCCTACTCGGACAACGCAGCCGTGATGGCCGGACACGAGGCCGAACGCTTCTTCGTCGATCCCGCGACCGGCATCTATGGCCGGCATGCCGAGCCTGCGCACATCCTGATGAAGGTCGAGACGCACAATCACCCGACGGCCATCTCGCCGTTCCCGGGCGCCGCAACGGGATCGGGGGGCGAGATTCGTGACGAGGGCGCGACCGGCCGCGGGGGCAAGCCGAAGGCCGGCCTCACCGGCTTCTCGGTCTCGAATTTGCGCATCCCCGGCGCCGAGCAGCCGTGGGAGGTCGATCACGGCAAGCCGGCCCGCATCGCCTCGGCCCTCGACATCATGCTCGAGGGACCGATCGGCGGCGCCGCGTTCAACAACGAGTTCGGCCGGCCGAACATCGCGGGCTACTTCCGCGCGTTCGAAGCCGAGGTGCCCGGCCCTTGGGGTCGCGCGGTGCGCGGCTATCACAAGCCGATCATGCTGGCCGGCGGGCTCGGCAACGTGCGGCCGGGGGACGTCGACAAGGGCACGATCCCGCCCGGCGGCAAGATCGTCGTGCTCGGCGGCCCCGCGATGCTGATCGGACTGGGCGGCGGCGCCGCGAGCTCGATGGCGAGCGGCGACAGCGCCGAAGACCTCGACTTCGCTTCGGTGCAGCGCGGCAACCCCGAGATGGAGCGACGCTGCCAGGAGGTGATCGACGGCTGCTGGGCGCGCGGCGAGCACAACCCGATCATCGCCATCCACGACGTCGGCGCAGGGGGCCTGTCGAACGCGCTGCCCGAGCTGGTGCACGACAGCGGGCGGGGCGCGCGCTTCGAGCTGCGTGAAGTGCCGAACGACGAGCCGGGCATGACCCCGCTCGAGCTGTGGTGCAACGAGAGCCAGGAACGCTACGTGCTCGGGATCGCGGCCGATCGGCTCGACGAGTTCGAGGCCATCTGCGCGCGCGAACGCTGCCCCTTCGCCGTGGTGGGCGAGGCGACCGACGACGGCCAGCTCGTCGTCACCGACGCGCACTTCGGCGACACACCGATCGACCTGCCGCTCGAGGTGCTCCTCGGCAAGCCGCCGAAGATGGAGCGCGACGTGACGCGCGTGGCGTTCACGCCCGACCCGCTCCCGCGCGACACCATCGAGATCGACGACGCCGCCGCACGCGTGCTGCAGCTGCCCACCGTCGGCGACAAGACGTTCCTCATCTCGATCGGCGATCGCACCGTGACCGGCCTGATCGCGCGCGATCAGATGGTGGGCCCGTGGCAGGTTCCGGTCGCCGACGCCGCGGTTACCCTCGCCGACTTCGACGGCGTCGTCGGCGAGGCGATGGCCGTGGGCGAACGCACGCCCGTAGCGCTGCTCGATCCCGCCGCCGCGGCGCGCATGGCGATCGGCGAGGCGCTCACGAATCTGGCGTCGGCGTCGATCCCGAGCACGCGCCATGTGCGCCTCTCGTGCAACTGGATGGCGCCCGCCGGCGCACCGGGCGAGGACGCTGGCCTGTACGACGCCGTCCGCGCCGTCGGTCTCGAGCTCGGTCCGGCGCTGGGCATCGCGGTGCCCGTCGGCAAGGACTCGCTCTCGATGCGCACGGTCTGGGACGACGAGCGCGGCGAGCAAAGCGTGACGAGTCCGATCTCGCTGATCGTCTCGGCCTTCGCGCCGGTATCGGATGCGCGCCGGTCTCTCACGCCCGAGATCCAGAGCGACGCGGGCGCGACGCGCCTGCTGCTGATCGATCTCGGCTTCGGCCAGCATCGACTCGGCGGCTCGGCGCTGGCCCAGGTCTATGGTGGCGTCGCCGACGCGGCGCCCGACGTCGACCGCCCCGAGGCGCTGCGCGCGTTCTTCGATGCGGTCCACGCCGCGAACGAAGCGCGACAGGTGCTCGCGTATCACGACCGCAGCGACGGCGGTCTCTTCGCGACGCTGTGCGAGATGGCCTTCGCCGGGGGCTGCGGCGTCGACGTCGACCTCGAGGCCCTGGGCGACGACGGTCTCGCGGCGCTGTTCTGCGAGGAGCTCGGCGCCGTCCTGCAGGTGCGGGAAGGCGACGTCGAGGCCGTCGAAGCGCTGCTGGCTCGGCACGAGCTTGCGGAGGCATCGCACTGGATCGGGCGACCGACCGGCGACGATCGAGTGCGCGTGCGAAGCGGCGACCGCATCCTCTTCGAACGCGGCCGCGACGCCCTGCGCGACCTCTGGAGCGAGACGACACGCCGCATGCAGGCGCTGCGCGACGACCCCGAGTGCGCCGAAGAAGAACACGCGGCGCGACTCGACCTCGACGATCCCGGCCTCACGCCGACGACGACGTTCGACCCGAGCGAGGACGTCGCCGCGCCCTTCGTCGCGACCGGTGTGCGACCGCCCATGGCGATTCTGCGTGAGCAGGGCGTGAACGGTCACGTCGAGATGGCCGCGGCCTTCGACCGGGCCGGCTTCGAAGCGATCGACGTCCACATGAGTGACCTGCTCGAGGGACGGCGCCACCTCGCCGACTTCAAGGGGCTCGTCGCATGCGGGGGGTTCAGCTACGGCGACGTGCTCGGGGCCGGCGAGGGCTGGGCCAAGTCGGTGCTCTTCCACCCGGCGACCCGAGACGCATTCGCAGCGTTCTTCGAGCGCCCCGACACCTTCTCGCTCGGCATCTGCAACGGCTGCCAGATGCTCTCGAACCTCTACGAGCTGATCCCGGGCGCCAGCCACTGGCCGCGCTTCGTACGCAACCGATCCGAGCAGTTCGAGGCCCGGCTCGTCACCGTCGAGCTGCTCGAGAGCCCCTCGGTGCTCTTCGCCGACATGGCGGGGTCTCGCCTGCTGGTGCCCGTCGCGCACGGCGAGGGCCGGGTCGAGCACCGCAGCGCGGCGGCCGCTGCCGCGCTGTCGAACGAGGGCCTCGAGAGCGCGCGCTACGTCGACCACCGGGGTGCACCGACCGAGCGCTATCCCGACAACCCCAACGGCTCGAGAGCCGGCCTCACGGGCGTTACGTCGACCGACGGCCGCGCAACGATCTTCATGCCGCACCCCGAGCGCGTGTTCCGCACCGTGCAGCACTCGTGGCACCCCTCGACCGAAGAAGAGGATGGGCCGTGGATGCGTCTGTTCCGCAACGCGCGACGCTTCGTCGGCTGAGCTTCAGGCTCGCCCTGAAGCGGCCGCGAGACCCAGAAGCAGCGATCAGGAGAAGACAGCGTGGATCTGAGTAGCCTGACGGCCATCTCCCCCATCGACGGGCGCTATGCGACCAAGACCGAGCGGCTGCGACCGATCTTCAGCGAGCTCGGCCTGATCAAGCATCGCGTCGAGGTCGAGGTGCGCTGGCTCGAGTCGCTCGCCGCCAATCCGCTCGTCGCCGAGGTGCCGGCGCTGTCAGCGGAGGCTCAGTCGCTGCTCACGCGCCTGATCGACGACTTCTCGGAGCAAGACGGCGCGCGTGTACGCGAGATCGAGCGCACGACCAATCATGACGTGAAGGCGGTCGAGTACTTCATCAAAGAGCGCATCGCCGAGAGCGCCGAACTGACCGCGATTGGCGAGTTCGTCCACTTCGCATGTACCAGCGAGGACATCAACAACCTCGCCTACGGCCTGATGCTCAAGCGAGGCCGCGACACCGTGGTGCTGCCGACGATGGACGAGCTGGTCGACGCGCTGCGCGACATGGCCGAGGCCCAGGCCGAAGTGCCGATGCTCTCTCGCACGCACGGCCAGCCGGCTTCGCCTACGACGCTCGGCAAAGAGATCGCCAACGTCGTCGCGCGCCTCGAGCGGCAGCGCGCTCAGGTCGCGTCGACGCCGATCCTCGGCAAGATCAACGGCGCGGTCGGCAACTACAACGCCCACTTCATCGCCTACCCCGAGGTCGATTGGGTCGCGCATGCCCGCGACTTCGTCGAAGCGCTCGGCCTCGAGTGGAACCCCTATACGACGCAGATCGAGCCGCACGACTACATCGCCGAGCTCTTCGACGCGATGGCGCGCTTCAACACCGTGCTGATCGACTTCGACCGCGACGTGTGGAGCTACATCTCGATCGGGGCATTCAAGCAGCGCACCGTCGCGGGCGAGGTGGGCTCGTCGACCATGCCGCACAAGGTGAACCCGATCGATTTCGAGAACAGCGAGGGCAACCTCGGCATCGCCAATGCGCTGTTCGCCCATCTGGGCGCCAAGCTCCCGATCTCACGATGGCAGCGTGATCTCACCGACTCGACGGTGCTGCGCAACATCGGCGTCGGCTTCGCGCATTCGCTCATCGCCTACCAGGCCACGCTCAAGGGTCTGGGCAAGCTCGAGCCCGACGTCGGTGCCATGGCGGCCGACCTCGCGCAGAACCAGGCCGTGCTCGCCGAGGCGATCCAGACGGTGATGCGCCGCTACGGCATCCCGGAGCCCTACGAGAAGCTGAAAGCGCTGACCCGGGGCCAGGCCATCACGGCCGAGTCGCTCGCGGCCTTCGTCGACGGCCTCGACCTGCCCGACGACGTGAAGGCCACGCTACGCACGCTCACCCCCGCAGACTACGTCGGCAACGCGGCCGCCCAGGCGCACAAGCTGCGAGACAAGTAGCCCGGAGACGGCCCGCCCCATGCCCCGATCGAAAGCCCCGCGCGCCGCCGTAAGCGCTCTGCTCGTCGCGTTGCTCAGCTGCGTCGCCACCCATGCGCTCGCCGTGACGAGCGAGCTCATCACCGGCGACATCAACGAGACCGACGTCGAGCTCGGCGTCTGCGCGAACCACACGCCCGACCGGCAGCCGCTCTTCGGCGACCTGCACGTGCACACGCGCTACTCGCTCGACGCCTCGACCATGGATACCCGCAACGGCCCCGAGGAGGCGTACCGCTTCGCCCGAGGCGAACGCATCGGCATCCAACCGCACGACGACGACGGCAACCCGCTCCGCCACGTTCAGCTCTCGCGCCCGCTCGACTTCGCGGCCGTCACCGATCACGCCGAGGTCTTCGGCGAGCTCGAGCACTGCACCGACCCCGACCTCGCCGGGTACACGTCGATCCAGTGCCGCATCTACCGCTGGTGGCCCCGGGCCGCGTTCTTCCTGATGAACCTGCAGGCGAGCATGGGCGATCGCCCGGCCTTCTGCGGCGAGAATGGCGAGCTCTGCATCGAGGCCTCCCGAGGGCCGTGGCAGGAGATGCAGCGCGCCGCCGATGCCGCGACCGATCGCAGCGACGCGTGCACGTTCACGGCGTTCACAGCCTACGAGTGGACGGGTCAGAAGGGATCGACCTCGGCGAACATGCACCGCAACGTCATCTTCGCAAACGACGCGGTGCCCGAGCTGCCGACCTCGGCCATCGACGAGCCCGAGCCCGAGGGGCTCTGGGACGCGCTCGAGCGCGACTGCACCGGCGCCGACATCGATTGCGACGTCATCGTCATCCCCCACAACTCGAACCTCGGCGGCGGCTACATGTTCGCGATCGAAGACGATGCCGGGCAGCCGATCGATGTCGACATCGCCTCGAAACGTCACCGACTCGAACGCCTCGTCGAGATCATGCAGCACAAGGGCGACAGCGAGTGCCGCACCGGCGTCGGCACGAACGACGAGCTGTGCGGCTTCGAGAAGCTCGACACGACGACCATGGGCGCGCGGTTCCTGCCATGGCAGAACGGCGAACATGTGCCGCGGATGTTCGTGCGACACGTGCTGCAGGAGGGCCTCGCTCAGGAGCAGCGCCTCGGCGTGAACCCGTTCGAGTACGGAATCATCGCGAGCACCGATACGCACCTCGGCACGCCGGGCCTCGTCGAGCAGAGCGCCTCCTTCCCCGGCCACGGCGGCGCGGGCAAGCCCCCCGACCAGACGATGGACGGCGGCCTGCCCGATGCGATCGACTTCGGGCCGGGGGGGCTCGCGGTCGTCTGGGCCGAAGAGAACTCACGCAGCTCGATCTTCGCTGCGCTGAAGCGCCGCGAAACGTACGGTACGAGCGGCCCGCGCATCGAAGCCCGCCTCTTCGGCGGCTACGACCTGCCCGAAGATCTGTGCGATGCGAGCGACCGGGTCGCTCGCGCCTACGCGGGTGGGATGCCCATGGGCGGCAAGCTCGAGTCGCCCCCCGAAGCGACCGCCCCGCTGAGGTTCCTCGTCTCGGCACGGGCCGACGCCGGGGTACCTGGGGCGGAAGGCACCGACCTGCAGCGCATCCAGATCGTGAAGGGCTGGCTCGATGGCGACGAGCTGCGCGAGCGTGTCGTCGACGTCGCGGGCGGCGAGAACGGCGCGACGGTCGACACGATGACCTGCGAGCCCGAGGGCCGGGGCGCGCGCGAGCTGTGCGCCGTCTGGACCGACGATGCGTTCGATCCGGGCGAGCCCGCCTTCTACTATGCGCGCGTGATCGAGAACCCGACCTGCCGCTGGAGCCAGAGGGTCTGCCGCGAGGCCGGCGTCGTATGCGACGGCGCCGCGCGCTCGGTGCCGCCCGGCTACGAGGACTGCTGCGCCCCCGAACACGCGAAGACGATCCAGCAGCGGGCCTGGACGTCGCCGATCTGGGTCGGCACCGGGACGCCGTGAGCGATCGCGGAGACACCGTGCGCGAGCGAGGCGAAGCGCCGACGCGGCCGTGGCTCGCGCGACCGTGGGTGCGCGGCGTCGCCTTCCTCTTTGCGGGTGGGCTGATCTACTCCGCCGCGGGCATCTTCGACGACGCGCCCGACGGTCCGACGATCGTGCTGAGCGATGCCGACGTTCAGGCGCTCGAGATCACCTTCGCCCAACAGACCGGGCGTGCACCCAATGCGGCGCTGCGCCGCCACCTGATCGACCGCGAGATCGATGACCGGCTGCTCGTCGCCGAAGCGCGACGGCGCGGCTGGCACCGCACCGACCCCGTCGTGCAGCGGCGGCTGATCCAGAACCAGCGTTTTCTCGAAACCGATGCGTCGGCCGACGACGCGGCCCTGCTCGCCCGAGCATACGAGCAGGGCATGGACGAGACGGACATCGTCGTGCAGCGCCGCCTGCGCGAACGCGTGCGCCTCGCCGTGGCCGAAGCGTCGCGCCGTGACCCCCCGTCGAACGCCGAGCTCGAAGCGTTCCTCCAAGCGAACCCCGAACTGTTCGAGCGACCAGCGCGCCGCGATCTCACGCAGATCTATCTGAGCCGCGACCGCCACGGCGACGCGCTCGATGCCGTGGCGCGTGAGGTCGGCGAGCAGCTGCGCAGCCCGGGTCTCTCGCCCGACGACGCCGTCGAGCTCGGCGACCCCTCCCTGCTGCCCGTGCGCGTGCGCGGCACGAGCGAAGACGAGCTCGCGCGCCGCTTCGGCCACGACTTCGCGCGCGGCGCGTTCGAGGCCGAACCGGGGGCCTTCGTTGGCCCGATCGCGTCGAGCTTCGGACAGCACTTCGTCTTCGTGAGCGACGCGCGGCCCGCGGTCGATCCACCGCTTGCCGAGGTCGAGACCGAGGTGCGCAGCCGCGTCGAGCGCGAACGCGAGCAGGCTGCGCTCCTCGAGTTCACGAAGGCGCTGCGCGACGAGGCCATCATCATTGCGCCCGGCGGAGAGGCTTCATGAACGGCGTGGCGCGCCGCGCGCGGCTCATTGCCACCGCGGTCCTGACCTCGCTCGTGCTCGGCGCCTGCGCGGCGCCGCCGCCCGGCGAGCCCGGCGTGGCGCACGTCGTGATCGTATGGCTGAACGATCCCGACGACTCAGAAGCGCGAGCCGCCCTCGTGCACGCCTCGCTCGGCTTCGAGTCGATCGACGGCGTCGAGCAGGTGCTCGTGGGTGGACCCATCGAGAGCGACCGACCGATCGTCGACGACAGCTTCGACCTGTCGATCGTCGTGGTGCTGCGCGACCGGGCCGCCCTCGAGACGTATCTCGCACATCCCGACCACGTGCGAGCCGGCCGCGAGGTGTTGGCACCGGCCGCCGCCCGCGTTCTCGTCTACGATTCGAACCTCGGCCACCGCGCGCCTGGCGCGCGCGGCGCCATCCACGAAGCGCCCTGAAGCCCGACCCGTGCCCGAAGCGGCGCCGACGCACCGACTCGACCGGGGCGCGCCGTCGTCGTTCGAGTGGGCGAGCCCACGGAGAACCCATGCCCGCCGATGTTCCGCCCTTCATTTTCGCCCGCGACGGGGCGCGCTGGATTCCGCAGCCACTGGCCACCGGCCCGTGGTACGAGGGCACGATGCACGGGAGCGCCATGCTCGGGCTGCTGGCGCGCGCCATCGAGGGCGTCCCGAGCGAAGGCGAGTTTCAGGTGACGCGCTTCACCGTCGACATGATGCGGGCGGCGCCGCTCACGCCGCTCGAAACGCCGACCGAGATCTTCCACGCCGGCCGGAGCAGTGAGCTGGTCGAGGCGCGCATCGAGGCCGACGGCCGGGTGTGTGCGCGCGCGACGGCGATGCGCCTGCGCGTCTCCGAGATCGATACGGCCGAGGAGCCGACGTCGTACGGCACGGGGCTGCCGATGCCGGCGCCCGATCCCGAGTGGTCGGGCTCGTTCATCCCGCAGAGCGACGAGCCGATGCCGCCGGCGTTCCATCAGGCGGTCGACTTCCAGCCGGTCCAGGGCGCCGAGCGACCGGCGATCTGGTTTCGCATGCGCTTGCCGCTCGTCGAGGGCGAGACGCTCTCGCCCTTCGTGCGCACCGCGCTCGTCGCCGACTGGACCTACTCCTGCTCGTTCATTTCGCGGACGTTCCGCAGCGGCGGCATTCCGCCGGCGCGGGCTTTCAGCGCGATCAATCCCGATACGAGCGTGAATCTGCATCGCCCGCTCGAAGGCGAGTGGGTCGGACTCGACGGGCTGATCCACTACGGTGGCGAGGGCGCCGGCACCGCGCTCGCGTTCGTCCACGATGCGAAGGGGCCGATCGGCCACAGCAGCCAGTCGATCCTGCTTCGCTCGGCGGATCAGGGCCCGAAGTCGGCGGCCTCGCTCCGCCAGCGGGCGCTGCGCGAACAGGGGCAGAGCTGAGCAAACCTGCGCCCGGGCGCGCCGCCGCTTTGGTCGCGAGCCGGCGCAGCGAAACGATCGCAAACGCGCCCACCTCGGCGCGTGCAGCCGAGGGCCCGGCCGAACGGCCCTGCGCGCACCCTGAGCCGGCTCGCTTGTGTCGCCCGAGCCCGGCTGCTACACCCGCGCAGCCCTCGGGGTGCGGCGTGCATCCAGACCGCTCTCCCCGAACGGCGCGGCGCGCCACCGCTGGCGCCCCGGTCCGCATGACCCCCTCACCGGGAAACGACGCGAGCGCATTCCGCCGTGTTTCCGGCTCAGGAGTAATCGAATCATGATGTCGAAGATGGTCCCCTCGACCGTCCAGCGCCTGCTCGTCGTCGCCCTGGCCCTCGTCGCGATGGGTCTCACCGCATGCACCTCGACCGGTGGCAACGGCGGCCCTTCGTCCGACGCCTCGAACGCCCCGGTGCTGGCGGCGATCGTCGAGCGCGGCACCCTGCGCGTCGGCATGAGCGGCGACCAGCCGCCCTTCAACGTCGTCAACAAGAGCGGCGAGCTGATCGGCCTCGAGGTCGACCTGGCCCGCGCGCTCGCCAATTCGCTGGGTGTCGATCTCGAGCTCGTGCAGCGGCCCTTCGGCACCCTGTTGAACGCGCTCGATGCGGGTGAAGTCGACATGGTGATGTCGGGCCTCACGATGACCCCCGAGCGCAACATGAAGGTCGGCTTCGTCGGCCCGTACTTCGTCTCGGGCAAGGCGATCTTGACGAAGGACGACACGCTCGCGAACTCGCAGGATTCGGGCGACATCAACAAGGGCACCGTACGTCTGGCGGCCCTCGCCGGCTCGACGAGCGAGCGCTTCGTGCAGGAGG
The DNA here is from genome assembly GCA_965250285.1 of Myxococcota bacterium. Classification (GTDB taxonomy): domain Bacteria; phylum Myxococcota_A; class UBA9160; order UBA9160; family UBA4427; genus CAYYSY01. The sequence goes on along the minus strand of OZ252299.1, from coordinate 363,075 downwards.
TGACCCCCGAGGCCCAGCTGACGAGCGTTCAGTCGTATGACGATGCCGTGCAGGCGGTGATCGACGACAAGGTCGACGCGCTCGTGGCCGACTTCCCGATCTGCGTGATCTCGGTCTTTCGCAACCCCGACGCCGGGCTCATCAGCCTGAGCTCGCCGTTCAACTTCGAACCGATCGGCATCGCCCTGCCCGCGAACGACCCGCTGTTCACGAACCTCGTGCAGAACTACGTGAACCTGCTCGAGGGCACGGGTCTGCTCGAGGAGCTGCGAGCACGCTGGTTCGTCGATGCGGCCTGGCTCGACGAGCTGCCCTGACCCGGCGGAGCGCATTCGAAGCAACGGGGTGATCGCACGTTGAGTGGGCTGCGCGCGCGCATCTGGCGCTCGGCGGCGGCTTCGACCGTCGTCTGGCTCGCGGGCTCGGTGCTGCTCGCATCGGTGCTCTACGCGTTCAACTGGCACACGTTCTACGATACCCAGCGACACCTCGCGATCGCCGGCGCAGAGCGCATGGCCGGCGATGTGCGAGATCTGGTCGCCCTGTGGCCTGGGCCGACCGATGCAGCGGCCGAGGCCGCGATCCAGAAGCACATCGACCGTCGTGCGGCGCACGTCGACGTCACGCTCTCGCGTGCCTCGGGCGGTGAGCCTCTGCGCCTGCACAACCGCGGTGTCGTCGATCTGCAGCGCACGGCGCTCGCCGAGCGCTTCGAGTTCGATCTGGCCGATGGGCGCCGGCTCGTCGTCGAGGTCGCGCAGGGCATTCGACCGCCGCTGCTGACCGCGCTCGGCCGCGCCTGGACTCTCTCGGCCGAAGACTACTTCGCCGACGCCGATGCCTGGCTCGAGCGCCACCTCTACAACCGATCGCTGCCGCTCTACGGCTACCTGATCACGGTGATGTTCGTGGGCTTCGGCACGGTGCGTGCCTTGCACCGCGATCAGCTCGAGCTCGACCGAATCGACGCGGAGGCGCGCGAGGTCGCGGGCGAGCTCGGCGATCTGCGCGAAGTCAACCGCCGGGAGACGGCGCTGCTCCGAAGTCGAGTGACGGAGACAGAGCGCCAACGCGACGAGGCGGCGCACGAACGTGCCCGACTCGACGCCGAGATCGCCGCGGTCGACCGCGAGTTCGACGAGGTGACCCGGGGCCAGCCGCCCGATCGCGTGGACGATGCGCGCCTGCGCTCGATCAAATCGAAGAAGACACAGATGGAGCGCGTGCTCGCCGAGCACGACTCGATGGTCGAGCGATACGAGCACGACCTCGACGCCTCGCGCGAAGAGCTCGCAGCAGCCGAAGAGCTGCTCGCGGAGGTCGAGACGCAACACGCCGATCTCGAGTCGAAGCTGCGCGCACGCAACCGCGAGATCCGGCGCCTGAAGGAGCTGGTCGGCGAGGCGCGCCGCGACACCCGGGCCGTGCAGCTCTCGACGTCGCAACAGATCTCGCGCAAGGCCGCCCGCGCAGCGCAGACTGCGGCCCACACGAACGAGGTCGAGCGACAGCTCGAGCCCTGGGTCGAGCCGGCCGAGGGCGGCGCTCGCGTGAACTTCTCGGAGCACTCTCGAACCGGCTCGGTCGAGGCGCTCTTCGACAAGCTCGACCGCGCGTTCGTCGACCGGTTCTTCACCCACGTGACCAACCCCGAGTACGAACGCGGCGCGCGGCGGATCCTCCGCGTTCGGGCTCAGGCCGAAGAGGCCGAGGACGGCGGCGCGGGCGTCGGCGAGCTGATCGTCGCGCTCGACGACGATGCGGGGCGCACCCTCGGCCTCCGCTACGCCCTCAAGCCCCATGCCCCCGACCCCGCGCTGGTCGGCTTCGTGCTGGCCGTGCTCCTGCGTGCGAAGACGCGCGATCTGGCGCACTTCGCGATCCGCGTGCGCTGAGGCCGGGCGCGGTCGGCGTGCGCGCCGGCGGCATCCACGGACGTCTGAGTGCGGCCTCGCACGCTTCGCAGCGCCCGCACGCCGCTCGATCGCCCACGCAGCCCGTTCGCCCCCCAGAGAGCCCATTCGGCCACAGATTCAGCTTGACTTGGGCCGCCGATCGACCGAAACTAGCGTTTGTTAGTTCCTAGCGATCGTTAGTTAGCACGCTCGCTGCCCCGCGACCGGATGCCCCCGATGCCGTCTCCGCTCACCCCCGACGTTCGAACCGCCCCCGCCCGAGCCGGGTCGGGCGAAGTGCGTCGTGCGGCCGAGGGCCCCTCGACCCGCGACCGGATCCTCAGCGCCGCCGAGGCCGCCTTCGCCGAACGAGGCTACGCCGGCACCTCGCTGCGCGACGTCGCGAACGGGGTCGGCATTCGCATCCCGAGCCTCTACAACCACTTCGACAGCAAGTCGGCGCTCTACGAGGCCGTGCTCTCGAGCGCGATCGCGCCGATCACCGACGTGCTCGAAGGCGTGAACGATGGCCGGCTCTCGAGCGAGCCGCAGCACGTGATCGCGTCGATGATGGATGTGTTTCGCGCTCGACCGAACATCCCCAAGCTGCTGCAGTACGAGCTGCTCTCGGGCGGCGAACAACTCGCACTCGTACTCGACGAATCGGTCCAGCCCGCGCTCGTCGGCGGAGCGGCAGCACTCGAGCAGGTGAGTGCAGGAAGCCATTGGAAGCCCGAGCAACGGCCGATGCTTCTGCTCGCGTTCTACAACCTACTGATCGGTCACTTCACGACCGCTCCCCTTCTGAGAATCCTCACGGGCGATGAACCCGATTCGCCGGAGACCATTCGACGACAGGTCGAATTCTTCGGCGAGCTGGTGAAGCTGCTCGTGTCGAGCGAACAGTCGGACCCACGGTCCGCCGATGAATGAACTGAAACTGCGTCGTGCGGCGACGCAGAAGGAGCCCCCCACCATGGATCTCGACGTCGATTTTCTCTCCGCCTCGAGCTGGGACGAAGACATGCGGCCCCGCCTGCAATACATGCAGGATCACGCCCCGGTGTACTGGTCGGAGAAAGACCAGGTCTGGGTCGTCACACGCTATGCCGACGTCGAGTACGTCTCGAAGCATCAAGAGCTCTTCACATCGGCCGAGGGCGTGCGCCCGAACAACCCGGCCAAGCTGGGCCTCATCGACGAAGCCGAGCCGAAGCACGGCAACCTGCGCAAGCTGATCAACCGCGGCTTCACGCCCCGGATGGTCAAGAAGCTCGAAGCAGTCTTCCTCGAGATCACCAACGATGCGATCGACGCCGTGGCGGCGAAGGGCGAGTGCTGCTTCGTCGAGGACATCGCGGTCCCGCTGCCCCTACTGCTGATCGCGGAGATGATCGGCATTCGCAAAGAGGACCGCAAGCGTTTCCACGAGTGGAGTGACGCGATGATCGCCGGCGACGGCAACTTCGATAACCCAGAGATCATGGCCAGGGCGGCCAAGGCCTTCATGGAGTACTCGGCTTACACGAAGGAGATCATCGAAGACCGGCGTGCGAATCCGCAGGACGATCTGGTGAGCATCCTCGTCGGCGCCAAGGACGAAGGCGTGCTCGGCAACTTCGGCCGCACCGAGCTGATCGAAGAGATCGAGTTCAGTGAGGAGCAGAACGCCCTGGCGAACGACGAACTCGTCATGATGCTCGTTCTGCTGATGGTCGCGGGCAACGAGACGACGCGAAACGCGCTCTCGGGCGGCATGGCCCTGCTGATCGAGCACCCCGAGCAGCGGCAGCGTCTCATCGAGGACCCGTCGCTGATCCCTCAGGCGTGCGAAGAGATGCTGCGGCTCGTGTCGCCGATTCACTCCTTCGGACGAACGGCGACCCAGGATACGGAGATCGCAGGCCAGCCGATCAAGCAGGGCGACAAGGTCCTGATCATGTACCCGGCCGCGAATGTCGATCCCCGCCGCTACGACGATCCCGAGAAGTTCGACATCGATCGCAACCCTCAGCATCTCGCCTTCGGCATGGGCACGCACTTCTGCCTCGGCGCGAACCTGGCACGCATGGAGCTGCGCGTCGCCTTCGAGCAGATCCTGAAGCGCATGCCGGACATGGCCTACGCGAGCGACGGCCCCGTGCTGAAGCCCTCGGCCCTCGTGCGGACGTGCTGCGAGATGAAGGTGAAGTTCACGCCCGAGGCGTAGGCCTCTCTCGCCCGCGTGCGAACGGCGTCCGAACGCCCCCACGCGCCACATCGCGCTGCGCCACCAGGCAGGCCCGCCGTTCTCGGCGGGCCTGCTGCGTCTAGGGCGCCACCGAAACCGCAGCGGCGTCGCGCAGCGATCCGATGCATTTCCCACGCCTCGGCCCGCCGCGGACACTCGACGCGTGGCGAGCAGGCACGTGCCGCTCGCCTTCCTCGTTCGCACGAAGGAGTCGGCGCATGGCTGACCTGCCCCCCGGTCCGCGTTCGAAGTGGTGGACGACGTACCGCCTGATGACGGGCGGCCCCGACGTCATCGAACAGTGGCGCAACACCCATGGTGATCCGTTCCGGATCAACGCACTGAATGGCGATCTCATCACGACAGGTCGTCCCGATCTGATTCGCGACATCTTTACGGCCGACCCCGATGACTACCTGCCCTTTGGCAACGAGGTGCTGGCGCCGCTGATCGGCGCCCAGGCGATCCTGATCAAGTCGGGCCCCGAGCATCGTCGTGACCGCCGGCTGCTCGGCCCGCCCTTCCTCGGCTCGCGCATGCGCGGGCTCGGGCCGATGATGGTGCGGGCCACCCACCGTCGCGTCGCCCGACTCGAAGCGGGCGACTGCTTCACCGCCATGCAGCTCACGCAGGCGATCTCACTCGACGTGATCCTCGATGCGATGTTCGGCGTCGAAGAGCCCGAACGCATGGAGACGTATCACGAGGCGATCCTCGCGACGATGAACGCGCTCAGCCCGCTCTTCCTGTTCGCGAAGCCGCTGCAGCGCGAGTTCTTCGGTCGGGGGCCGTGGGCGCACTTTCAGAGGGTCAATCGCCGCGCCGATGCGCTCCTGCTCGAGCAGATCCAGCGCATTCGCCCCGTCGCAGCCGAGCGCGACGACGTGCTATCGCAGATGCTCTGCCTCGAGTACGAAGACGGCACGAAACCGAGCGACGCATTCATCGCGTCGCAGCTGAAGACCTTCCTCGCCGCCGGTCATGAGACGACGGGCATCGCCCTTTCGTGGGCGCTCGATCGCATCCACCGCACGCCGGGCGTCCTCCCGCGCTTGCGCGACGAGATCGACTCGGTGGGCCCCGAGTTCGACCCCGCGACGATCGCCGAGCTGCCCTACCTCGAGGCCGTGTGTCAGGAGACACTCCGTGTGCATCCGATCCTGAGCGAAGTGATGCGGATCCTGGCCGTCGACCGAGAGCTGGGCGGCTATGAGGTGCCGGCGGGCGCCGGGTTCTGCGCCAGCATCTCACTCGCGCACACGAACCCCGAGACCTTTCCCGAGCCGTCCCGTTTTCTTCCCGAGCGCTTCCTCGAGCGACGCTTCACGCCGTTCGAGTACCTGCCCTTCGGCGGCGGCGCGCGGCGCTGCCTCGGCGCGTCGTTTGCGCTCCACGAGATGGCGCTGGCGCTCGCGACGATCCTCAACGAGCTCGATCTCGAGCTGCTCGAACGCGAGGCGCCGGCGACGGAGCGCCGAAACGTCACGCTGGCGCCCAAGGGCGGCGTGCCGATGCGCGTGCGGGAGCGGCGCAAGCGACTCGAAGCCACGCACTGAGGCTCGAAAGTCGCAGACGACGCGGTGCGTTCCCGGGCGCGGCACCGCGAGCGCGCCACGCGCCGTCCTTACTCGACCCAGGCGGCGGGACGCTTCTCGCTGAACGCGGCCATCCCCTCGGCCGCTTCGTCCGACGCGAAGATCTCGGCGATCTTTCGCTGGGCGTAGTCGAAGCCGGCCTGCATCGACGAGGTCGAAACGGCGCGCACCAATCGCTTCGCCTCGGTGACGGCGATCGGACCACCCTTCGCAATCTCGGCCAGCTCGTGCCGCACGGCCGACTCGAGCCCGTCGAGCGGCACGACCTCGTGCACGAGGCCGTAGCCCTGCGCCGCATGCGCATCGAAGCGCGCGCCACTCAGAAAGAGACGCATCGCCTGGTTCGCGCCGATCTTCGGGATGCAAACGACCGAGATCATCGCCGGAATCGCGCCGATGCGAACCTCGCTGAAGCTGAAGCGCGCGCTGTCGGCGCAGAGGGCGATGTCGCACGCCGCGACCAGCCCGACACCGCCGCCGAACGCGTGGCCGTTCACGGCGGCGATCGTCGGCTTCGCGCCCTCCCAAAGGATCTTCAGGATCCGCACCAGCGGCGCCTCGGCTCCCTGCTGATCCAGGACCCCGGCACCCCGGTTCTTCAGATCGGCCCCCGCGCAGAACGCGGGGCCGTCCCCCGTCAACACGATCGCCCGCACGTCGGGGTCGGCCTCGGCCCGGGTCAGATCGTCGAGAAGTGAGCCGATCAGGGCGTCGGTCATCGCGTTGCGATTCTCTGGCGAGGCCAGCGTGATCCAGGCCGCGCCATCGCGCAGCTCGTAGCGGGTCGACATGCGAGGGTCCTCGAGCGGCGGCGACGGCGAGCGGGCCGCGCCCGCCGCCTGCAGTGCGAGGCGCGAAGGCGCCATTCAGCGGTCGGGTGACGCGCAGAACATCACGCCGCAACGCGTCGGAGTCAACGCTCCGGGGCACACCGGCGCCGAGCCCATCGGCTGCGGCCTCGAAGCCATGTGCACGCGCCGTGCCGGCTCTCGCCGAGCCGACTTTCCGCGCCGCGGGCAGGGCCGGGGCCTCGAACGTGCTGCTAGAGTTCGTCGCGATGTGGACCCAGCTCGCATGGTTGGCTCTCGGCCTGATCCTTCTCGTCGGCGGGGGGGAGCTTCTCGTGCGGTCGGCCGCGCAGCTGGCCCGCGCGCTCGGCGTATCGACGCTCGCGATCGGCCTGACCGTCGTCGCTTTCGGCACCAGCGCACCCGAGCTCTTCGTGAACGTGAAGGCGGCGCTGAACGACACCGGCGCGCTCTCGTTCGGCAACATCTTCGGCTCGAACATGGCCAACATCGGGCTGATCGTGGGCCTGACCGCCTTCCTGAGTCCGCTCCCGATCCAGAGCGTCGTCACGCGCCGCGAGCTGCCGATGCTTCTGCTGGCCACCCTGGCGTTCGCGATCATGGGGTTCGACACCGATCTCGGTGGCCCGGTCGATACGATCAGTCGCGGTGATGGACTGATCCTCCTGCTCTTCTTCATCGTCTTTCTCTACTACACGGTCGGCGACCTCAGCCGACAGCGCACGGCGGGCTTCCGAGAAGCCGACATCTCGCCGCTGATCGCCAACGCCGACTTGCCCGACGAAGACACACCCCCCCGAATCGGGCGCGACATCGGCCTCACGATCGCGGGCCTGATCGGGCTGAGCATCGGCGCCGACTTCACGGTCAACTCGGCGGTCAGTCTGGCGACGATTCTCGGCGTGCCCAAGGTGATCATCGGCCTCACCCTCGTCTCGGTGGGGACGAGCCTCCCCGAGCTGGTCGCGGCCATCCTCGCCGTACGCAGGAAAGCCGTCGACATGGCGGTGGGCGGCATCGTCGGCTCGAACATCTTCAACACGCTCCTGATCGGCGGCATCACGGCGACCATCAAACCGATGGAGTTTCCGCAGAGTGCCCACTTCGACCTGGCAGCGACCGCCATTCTGACACTGGCCCTCTGGCTCACTTCGAACACCCACCGCCAGGTGATCATTCGCTACGAGGGCTTCGCCCTCTTCGCGATCTACGTCGCCTACATCAGCATGCGCACGCTCTAGGCGCGCCGGCGCCGTCGAAGGCGCCCGCGCCGGCCCGGCGCCCAGCGCAGGGCCCACCTCCGCCCCCGGCTGCGAGCCGCCCGTAGCCTCGACCCGGTGTCGCCTGCGCCCGCACTCGCGCGGTGCCAGCGGAACCCGTTCAGCGTCACTGCACCGCGCTGCAGCCGATGCGCGACCGGGAGGATTGGGATTTCTCGCCGGCTGCCGATAAGCGATGCGTCATGTCCGAGCAGATTCCCCAGCGCCGCGTCCAGAAGCCGCCCGCGAAGAAGCCCGAGCCGAGCGCCCTGCGCGATCTCGCCGGCTCCGACGACCTGCGGCCGCCCCTCAACCTCACCGAGCTGCTCGAGCTGCTCGTCCATGCGGGTCTGATCGAAGAGAGTCAGAGCGCCGACATCGAGTCGCGCACGATGACCCTGCGCAGTCAGGTGCTGAAAGAGAAGGTCGGATCGGTCCGCTCTCAGGCCGCCGCGAAGTACGACGTGAGCGCCGCCGAGATCGTCGTGGCCGCCTGTATGCCGAACGCGAAACGCGAGCGGCGCCTGATCGACGAAGACACGATCGCCGAGTGCATCGCCGAAGCAGCGATGTTCCCGTACAAGAAGCTCGACCCGCTGAAGCTCGACAACAAGCTGATCACGTCGACGCTCTCACGGGCCTTCGCCCATCGTCATGTCGTCGTGCCCGTCTCACGAGAGGCGAACCGCCTGACGCTCGCGATCACCGACCCCTTCGACAGCACGCTTCAGGAGTCGCTCTCGAACATGCTCGACTTCGAGCTGATGTACGTCGTCAGCGCGAAGAAGGACATCCTCGCGATCATCGAGCGAGTGCATGGCTTCAAGCAGAAGGTCGACAAAGCGAACGAAGAGCTCAGTGAAGGGCACGGTGCGAATACCGCTCTGGTTGAGCTCGTCGAGCTGCGAAGCAACGCCGAGCTCGAAGCCACTAGCGACGAACACGTCGTCGCAGCGGTCGACTACCTGCTGAAATACGCCTTCGATCAGCGCGCGTCGGACATCCACCTCGAGCCGGGTCCCGATCACGCGGCGATCCGATTTCGCATCGATGGCATCCTCCACGAGATCGAGAAGCTGCCCCTCTCGGTCCATGGCGCCGTGACGTCACGGGTCAAGGTGCTCGCCAAGATGAACATCGCCGAGCGCCGTCGCCCCCAGGATGGTCGCATCAAGACCAACCGGGGTGACCGCGAGGTCGAGCTGCGCGTGTCGAGCATGCTGACGGCCTTCGGTGAGAAGGTCGTGATTCGCGTCTTCGATCCGAACGTACTGATGGCCGAGCTGCACGACCTCGGCTTCACGACGAACGAGCGCGAGAAGTTCGAGCGTTGGATCACTTCGCCCTCGGGCCTGATCCTCGTGACGGGCCCGACGGGGTCGGGCAAGACCACCACGCTCTATTCGACGCTGCGATACCTGTCGGGCGCCGAGATCAACATCACGACCGTCGAGGATCCGATCGAGCTGATCGATGCTCGCTTCAGCCAGGTGCAGGTGCAGCGACAGATCGAGCTCGGCTTCAGCCAGGCCCTGCGAACGATCCTGCGTCAGGATCCCGACATCATCATGGTCGGTGAGATCCGCGACGGCGAGACCGCCAAGATGGCCGTCCAGGCTGCGTTGACCGGCCACCTCGTCTTCTCGACCGTCCATACGCGAGACGCGGCCGGCGCCGTCACGCGCTTGACCGAGCTCGGCGTCGAGCCCTTCCTGCTCTCCAGTGTGCTGCGCGGCGTCGTCGCCCAGCGCCTCGTGCGCAAGATCTGTCCGAGCTGCGGGGTCGATGGCTACCTCACACCCGACCAGGTCGGCGCACTCGGCATCAAGATCCCGGTCGAGCGGCGCGAACAGCTCCCCGTGCGCTTCGGCGAAGGCTGCCCAGACTGTCGACACACCGGCCTGCACGGCCGGATCGCGGTCTTCGAGATGCTCGAGGTCGGTCGGCGCGTGCAGAAGCTGATTCGAGGCGGCGAAGACGCGAACGAGATCAACGACGCGGCGCGCATCGAGGGAATGGAGAGCCTCCGGGAGTGTGCGATCCGGCGTCTCGCAGAGGGCTTGACCACGTTCGAAGAGGTCGTGCGCATCACGGCCGACAACGGATAAGAGACGGAGCCGTGCTGCCGGTCGGGCCGAGGGCTCGCCCGCGCTACGCGCGCTTCGGCGAACGCACGAGACGGGCCTTCGCGCCCATGGGAACGGTGGATTCATGAGCCAGGCTGTCGTCTCCGAGCTGACCCTGCTGCTGCGCTCGGGCTGGCGCATCGTCGCCCTCGAGACCTTCGAGGAGGATCGGGGGCTTCGCGTGCTCGAACGCGCCGCGAAGGGCGCCGAGCGAAAGATGGTGACGTGGTCGATCGCCAGCGGGTTGGCCGGTCACGAGTCGACCGACGACGACCTGTGCGCCGGCCTTCGACGCATGGCCTCGATCGAGGAGCCCGTCGTCTTCGCCCTGCTCGATGCTCAGCGGCTCCTCGGTGACGATCGCGCCGTCCGCCTGGTGCGCGATCTGCTGCCCACTTTCCACCGCAAGCGTCAGACACTCGCGTTCATCGGACCCGTGTGTGAGCTGCCCCTCGAGCTCGAGCGCGAGGCCGGCCACGTCGAACTGCCCCTGCCCCGAGCCGAAGAGCTCGAGCAGCTCTTCGCCAAGGTGCCCGAGGTCGGCGCAGAAGCCGGATCCGAGCCGCTCCAGGCCGCCGTACGCGCGGCCCTCGGCCTGACGGCCGCCGAGGCCGTGCGGGTCGTGCGCAAGGCCTGTCAGCTGACGGGCGGCCTCACGATCGAGACTGCAGGGCACATTGCCCGCGAGAAGCGTCAGGCGCTGCGCCGCACGCCTTCTCTCACCTACCACGACACCGATGAGAGCATGAAGACGGTCGGTGGCATGGAAGAGCTGAAGCGTTGGCTCGGCGAGCGCCGCCGCGCCTTCGGCCTCGAGGCACGGCAGTTCGGTCTGCCCTCGCCGCGGGGTCTGCTGCTGCTCGGCGTCCAGGGCTGCGGTAAGTCGCTGTGTGCGAAGGCCGTGGCGCTCGAGTGGCAGTTCCCGCTGCTGCGACTCGATCTCGCCTCGGTCTTCTCCGGCACTGAGCAGAGCCCCGAAGCGGCGATTCGGGAGGCGACGGCGGTGGCCGAGTCGATCGCGCCGGCCGTGCTCTGGATCGACGAGATCGAGAAGGGCTTCTCGGCCTCGGGCAATGATCCGAAGGCCGCGCGCGTGTTCGGCTCGTTCCTGACCTGGCTCTCCGAGAAGCAGGCGCCGGTCTTCGTCGTCGCCACGGCCAACGACGTGAGTCATCTCCCGCCCGAGCTGCTCCGGCGCGGTCGCTTCGACGAGCTCTTCTTCGTCGACCTGCCGACGCCGCCCGAGCGCATCGAGATCCTCTCGATCCACCTGGCGAAGCGCGGCCGCGACCCGATGCAGTTCAATCTCGAGATGCTCGCGCACGAGGCCGAGCGCCTCTCGGGGGCCGAGCTCGAGCAGGTCGTCGCCGCCGGGCTCTACACGGCGTTCTCCGAGAACCGCGAGGTCACCGACGTCGACCTGCAGAACGCCATCGGAGAGACCGTGCCCCTCTACGACACGTACGAGGATTCGATCAAGGAGCTGCGGGACTGGGCGCGCGTGCGTGCCCGGGCCGCCAGCCTCGATCCGCGGATGGTCGATCTCTTCGATCCCACCGCCTGAGCACCGAGTTCCAACGGCACGCCTCGGTTCCGCTCCCACCGCACGAAACTGGCGGTCGCCACGCAAGTTCTTGCGCGGCAACTCAGGGTAAACCCGTCGGGTTTCCCAACCCCCCGTACATCCTCAAGAAATTCCCACCTGTGCCGAAACTTTATCACTGGTGGGGCGGGCTTGTCGCAACGGTGCGACGCGCTCTTGGGAATGGGAGACGGTGGCTTGCGTGCATCACGTCACAATTCCGGCGTCACGCTCGTCGAACTCTTGATTGTATTGGCAGTCGCGGGTTCGTTGATCGGGATCACATCCTTCAGCGTCCGCTCGTGGGCCGAGAATCAGCGGGCGAAGGACGCGGCGCGATCCGTGGCCGACGCCTTCATGCTCGCGCGCGGCGAAGCGATGCGCACCGGCGAGAACCACATCGTGGTGTTCCGCCAGGGACAGGCCCCCGCCGCCGCCGACATCGTCATCGCGCGAGACGATCGCCCCTCCAACTCGAACTGCGTGTTCGGTCTCGACGACGTCGTCCACGACTTCGACTTCGGCCAGGGCGTGAACTTCGGAACGACGAACACCCTCGCGAACGGCCGCGTCGCACCCAACGACTTCGGCGTCGCCGCGGGCAGCGTCCCCGGCGGCACCAGCTTCTCGACGGCGGCCCGGAACCCGCTCGTCTCTTCATGGGCCATCTACTTCGAGCCCGACGGCATCCCGCGCCTCTACACGACCGACGGCTTCACCTGCACGGGTCGCGGCTTGCCCGGTCAGGGGGGCGGCGGAATCTACGTGACCAACGGCGAGCGCGACTACGCCGTGGTGCTGATGCCGCTCGGTACGTCGCGTGTCTTGACCTGGAACCCGGGAACGAACGCATGGGAGTCGTGATGAAGGACGGTCGAGGATGCCGCGGTGGCGCTTCGCTGCCCAGCGACGGCCAACGGCGCCGCGGCGGCTTCACGCTGCTCGAGGTCATGATCGCGCTCGTCGTGATGGGTTTCGGCCTGCTCACCCTCGCGACCATGCAGATTCACGCGCTCAAGCAGGGCTCGGCGGGTCGCCACACCGGCGACGCCTCGGCGGTCGCACGCAGCTACCTCGAACAGATGCAGCGCGTCAGCTGGGCCGAGCTTACGAACGCGCTCGCTGCCGGCGCCGGTGCAGAGACGAACGTGTTCTGGACGAACCAGGGCAATCAGGTCACGACCGGCATCGATCGCCCCGACGGCGGCGCCCAGTCGATCGAGGAGACCTACAACGTCACGTGGACCGTCACCGACGTCTCCGCCTGCGTGCGCGACATCGAGGTCAACGTGCGCTGGCAAGAAGAGAACATGTCGACGCCGAAGCGTATGCGCCTCGCCACCCGACGGTACAACTGGGGAGGTGCCGGATGCTGACGCCGACCGCCCAGGGCACCGCCCTGCCCGCTCGCCCTAATCGCTCGGCCGGCTTCTCGCTCGTCGAGATGATCCTCGCGTCGTTCGCGATGGTCATCGTGGTCGTCTATACGCTGGGCACCTTCACGGTGCATCACCAGACATCGACGGTGATCGAGGACGTGGCCGAGGCCCAGCAGAGCATGCGCGGCGTCGCGACGATGCTCGAGCGCGACATCCGGAATGCGGGTTACATGGTGCCCGACGCGGGCTCGATCTGTGCGATCGACAGCACCGTCGCGCCCGACACGCTCTTCACCAGCGACACCGACGCCATCTTGCCGGTCGACCAGCTCCCGGAGAATCTCGCCGGGGGCGAGCTGGGCGCCTCGACGACCACTGTCCCGGGGCTCGGCAGCCGGACCCTCACCGTCGACACCATCGTGATCGATGGAACGCCGACCTACTTCAAGGATCCGGGCAGCGCCGTGCTCGACAGCGACTTCCGTGTCGGTGGCGGCGCCATCGTCGTCGATGCGCTGAACCCCGGTCGAGGCACGGCGTGCGGCGTCGTCGAAGCCGTCGACGCCGGCTCGATCCGGATCGACTTCGCGTCGACGCTCGCCGGTGCCGGAGGCGCCAGCGACCTCAAGGTGCTGCCGGCGCACGTCTATGCGGTCAACGTCGCCGTCGACCCGCCGCAGATCACGCGGGACGGGATCCTGCTCTCCGAGAACGTCGAGGATCTCCAAACCGCCTTCTTCTTCGACGCCGATGCGGACGGCATCGTCGATGCCAACGAGTACCGCGGCGACACGACGCTCAATCTCTACAACAGCATGAACAGCGACGTGACCGAGCTGCGCGAGGTGCGCTTCCACGTCGTCGTGCAGACGGCCTCCGACGATCCCCGCAACCGCGACGACGCCGGCCGGGGCCAGGCGCGCGAGAACCGAACGCTGGTGTCGGCCCCCGGCAACGACGGCCGACATCGACGCGTCTACACGTCGGTCGTACGCGTGAGGAACATCGACTCATGAGGAAGACCGCCGATCATTCGACGAACCGCCGCGAATCAGGCGCAGCGCTGCTCGTCTCCATGCTGATGCTCGCCCTGATGGGGCTCGTCGGCATGGCGTCGCTCGACACCGTGATGCGCGACCGCCAGGTCGCCGGCTACTCGCAGCTCGCCCAGTCGGCTCTCTACGCCGCCGATGCCGGGGTCGCCGAGTCGCTCGACATTCTGCGCAGCGAAGTCACCGGCGCGGCGCTCGCTCAGGGGGAGTGCCTGACGGCGACCGTGACCAGCAAGACCCTGGCCAACCGCACGCTGCCCAACCAGGCGTTCTATCGCGATGACCCCGACGCACCCAACGGTTCGCAGATCTGCATGATGGGCAACGCAGAGCCCTGCGGCCTCGGCCAGAGCCTCGAGCTCGGCCAGGGCGCGACGTACATGAAGACCCTCTGGAGCGTGCGCGTCCAGGGCGTGGCGCCGGGCGGCGCGACTTCACAGATCCAGGCGACGGCCGAGCGCTGCCATGCGTTCAACTAGACCGACGGAGGCGTCGAACATGATCCCCGAGACCCGCCGCAACACCGCCGCACTCGCTCTGCTGACGCTCTCCGCGGCTCTCTTCATCCCTGCATCGAACGCGATCGCCAACGATACGGACCTCTTCCGACGCGCGATCCCGCCGAACATCCTGTTCTTCGTCGACAACTCGAGCTCGATGCGGAACGTCGTGACCCACCGCGACTACGAAGGCAGCCACAAGGTGCCGGACGGCTCGGGCGGGTTCACGACGGTCTCCAACAAGAACCAGACCGAGTGCCGGTGGTTCCGAGACAACACCGGCAGCATCCGCGTCTACGACACGCCCACGCTGCAGAACTACACCAACGTGAACGGCATCCAGGCGTTCTACCGGAAGAACACGCAGGCGCACGAGCTCGACTTTCCGATCAACGACATGGATGGGAACCATCTCTTCCTCGACCTCAACCGCGACGGCGTGCAGCAAGAGGCCGACGGCGAGATCTGGCTCTATCACCGGATGCTCAACCCGGAGACGACGAACCAGACCAATTGGGATACGAAGAACGGCATCGGCACCGGTCGAGAGGTGCCGATCCAGGATTACGACGGCACCCATTTGTTCTACGACGACGATGGCGACGGCAACTACGAGCCGGCTGACGGCGACCGTCTGCTCTACTACGAGCTGAAGAACGGTGGCTCGAGCAACAACCCGAAGGGCAGCAAGGCCAAGTCGCTCTCGTACATCAGCGATGCATCGGCGCTCCGATCCGTCGGGATGGACCCCCTCACCCTTCGCTTTGCGCCCGGCAGCACGATCTGCGGGGTCGACGCATCGAACTACTCCTTGTGGGACAAGGACGACCCCTTCGCTTCCGCGATCGACGGCACTTCGACCACTCAGTTCAAGCCCGAGTACCTCGACTTCCTCTTCAGCAGCTACGGCGCCACCGCGCGCCGCGAAACGTTCGACGTCGAGCGCGACTACACCCTCGCCAACTCGAGCGGCATCGGCATCAATGACGGCAAGCGCGAGAAGGCGGGCTGCCTCACGCTCGGCACGGTCGGTGGCGCCCCCGAGCCGCGGTACTACTGGACCTATCGCCGGACCCGCATCCAGGCGCTCAAGCTGATTCTGCGCCAGCTGATCTGCCGCGTGAACGAGCAGACCGATACCGGCGTGCGCTTCGGCTACGCCCAGTTCCGGTACCACGGCAAGAGCGGCGACGACAACGGTGCCTACGTGGCGGTGCCCGTGATGGACTGGTACCGCGACAAGGCGCTGGGATCGCCCATGACGTACACGCTCCACGGTGAGACGCTGACCCACGAGGAGCACCTGCTCAAGGCGATCGACAACTCGACGCCCGACGCGCAGACGCCGCTCAACGAGGGTCTCTTCCAGCTCTACACGTACTTCATGCCGCGTACCGCGGCCGACATGCCCTATGGCCGCGACATCGAGGGCAGCCAGCGCGACGGGGTCGAGCTGGCAGGCGCGACCCACAAGTTCCCGGTCTACAACTACGACATGTCCCTCTACGACCCCAAGCGGGACACGATGTACAACGCCGCCAATACGCCCCCGAGCTCGCTCTACGAGGTGGGCGGCGTCTTCATGGGCTCGGACCCGGGCGACTACGACGAGGATGCGGCGATCCCCGCTGCGGGCTCGACGGTCTTCGACGGCTTCGCGGCCCCCGACCCCATCCAGTACGCGTGCCAGAAGAGCTTCATCCTCATCATCACCGACGGTGGGTCGGCCGGCGACGACTTCACCGATCGCGACGAGGACATCTACGACATCTTCGGCGCCGACAACAATCTGCCCGTCGACTTCGATACCGGCACCGATCGCGGCTACGACATCTTCTATGAGCTGATCGGCGACCACTTCCGCATGCCCGACCCCGACAACCCGGGCAGTACCCTGCCCGACGAAGGCAGAGACGAGGCGCCCGCCAGTGGCAGCATGAACCTGCTCGACGACATCGCGCTGTTCATGAACCGCTACGACTACCGCCCCGATCTGCCGGGTGTGCAGGTCATCGACACCTATACCGTCGGCTACTCGATGGAGACCCAGCAGGATCCCGACGCCGAGGAAGGCGACGAGCTCGACCCCAACTCGCTGAATTACGGCTCGGCGCTCGAGCGCGCAGCCAAGCGCGGCAACGGGCTCTACTTCGAGAGCTCCGACGCCGACCAGCTCGAGGACGACCTCGTCTCGGCGATCGCCGACATGATCGACAAGGCCCAGGCCTTCACCTCGGCGACGGTCCCTGCGAGCCGAACGACCGACGGCAACCACTTCTACTCGAGCTACTTCCTCCCGAAGGAGGACACGGGCCTCTGGGAGGGACACCTCAAGAGCTTCGAGTTCACCGCGTTGGGCGACATTCTCGACAAGAACGGCTACTGCGCGACGGGCGCGAGCGGCAACGTCGTGCCGAACCCCACCTGCCAGGCTGGTGGGCAGTTCGACCTCTTCGCCGAGGGCTACTGGGACGCGGCCGATGAGGTGCCGGCGCCGCTCAGCCGAAACCTCCTGGTCGAGGCAAACTCGCCGACGCCGTTCACGAAGCCCGCGAGCTGGGACTCGACCGAGATGGACGAGTTCGACCTCGAGATCGTCGACGGCGGGGGCACGCTGCTGTCGCTCGTGCAGGCGGCCGAGCCCTACGCCTCGTCGACGGCCATCGGCTCGGGGCCTGGGGCGCTCGCCGACGCGATCGTCGAGCACATCTCGGGCTGCGAGTTCGACAGCAGCCCCTGCACGCCGCGACTCAACGAGGAGCAGACCCACAAGGTCTACCTGGGCGACATCTTCCACTCGAATCCCGTGGTCGTCGGCTCACCGAACTCGGCGATCAACTCGGCGAGCTACCGAGACTTCGCGCTCGACAAGCGCCAGCGACCGCGAGTGATCTACGCCGGCGCCAACGACGGCTTCCTCCATGGCTTCCATGCAGGGACCTGGCGCACGACGTACGTCGATGACGCTGGCTCGACCCAGACCCTTCCGATCCCGCGCCATGACGCGGGTACCGGCGAAGAGATCATGGGGTACATGCCATACGAGGTGCGTCAGAAGATCTGGGAGCTGCCGACCCAGACCAGCTTCCCGCGCACCCTCGAATCGGTCGACGCGCCGCCGGTGGCGGCGGACGTCTGGTTCTACCGCAGCGTGTCGGGGGGCCTGCCCCGAGGCGGACTGCTGCCGGCCGCGACCTACGTCGACCAGGTCAAGCAGCAGTGGCGGACGATCATCATGGGCGGACTGCGCAACGGCGGCCGCATGCTCTACGCGCTCGACATCACCGAGCCGCAGGAGAGCGCCGCTGCCGCCAAGGCGTCGGCCGCCTATCCGCTCACCCTCTGGAGCTTTCCGTGCGAGGGCAACGCGACCGCGTGCACGGGCGCCGGCTCGGTGCCGGGCGGCCTGACGTACCAGGACTACATGGGCCTCACGTGGTCCGAGCCGATCATCACGCGCGTGAAGGTCGCCGTGAATGGCGGTAGTCCCCAGGGCCACGAGCGCTGGGTGGCGATCGTCGGGGCCGGCTACGACCCCGAGAGCGACCCGAACCTCAAGAGCAACGCGGGCGAGCCCGACTACGATCCGGCGGCGAAAGCGGGCCGCGCGATCCTGATGATCGACATCACGACGGGCAAGCTGCTCGCCGCGAAGTTCTTCGATCCGAACAACACGTCGATCAACGGCACGCAGATCGGCTTCGAGCAGATGCTCTACGCGTTCGCCTCGGCGCCCGCGGTGTACGACCTCGACTTCGATGGCTACGCCGACGTCATCTACATCCCCGATCTCGGCGGCAACATCTGGAAGTGGGTGATCAGCGACATCGGCCACGACCCGATCAACAACACGCCGGGCAGCGACAACGCGAACCCGGCCCAGCCGAACTGGCCGTTCCGTCTCTTCTTCGCGGCGCAGCCCGACAAGCCGGCGCTCGAGCGCTCGGGCGGCTCGTACGACAAGACGGTCCACTACCAGAGCTTCTTCTTCCCGCCGACCGGCACGATCGCGTCGGGCGTGCTCCACCTCGCCATCGGCGCGGGCGAGCGCGCGAACCCGAAGGGCCCCGATTCGCACTACGGCGACAACGATCCGTCGAACAACAACCGCTACTACGTGATCAAGGATCGCGACCCGCTCGAGAACGAGGGCGCCACGTACCTGCCGATCGCCGATCAGATGCGGGACGGCGATCTCAACGACCTCGACTCGAACTTCCCCGCCGACTGCACCACGCTCAAGGCGAGCGGTGAGGGCTACTTCTTCCGCGGCTTCGATGCCGAGAAGTTCATCACCAACAGCGTGATCTTCCTCGGCCAGGTCATCAGCGGCTCGTACGTCCCGCCCGACCCCTACGCACCGGGCGGCGCCTGTGAGTCATCGGGCACCGGCTACGTGTTCTCGTTCGACATCGAGTGCGGCAACCCGACCTTCGGTGGAGGCACGGGCGTGCCGGCGAACGACCGTCGTCGCGAGGTCGGCGGAGGCATTCCGACGCGCCCCCGAATCTCGGTGGGCGACCTGAACCAGGGCGGCTCGAACTCGGGCGACTGCCGCAACAAGGTCGTCATGATCACCAGCGACGGCAGCATCACGAACGACTGCCCCGGCTCGATCGACAATGCCGGCGTGCGGATCAAGTCGTGGCGGCAGCGTTGAGCCCACGCGGGCCGGGCTGCACGAAGGGAGACGAGCCATGAGAAACAACACGATGGCGATCGGAGGCTTCGCGCTGCTGCTCGCACTCATCCTGCTGCCGCTCTCGGTCGCAGCCTGGGGCAAGCACGGGAGCGCCGGGACGCTGACGGACGTGGAGCCGGGCGGATCGAGCGTCTGGATCGACTTCGAGCCCTACACCGTCGACGCGGCCACGAAGCTGTACGACCACCGTGGGCAGAAAACCACACTCGAACGCCTCGACCAGCACATCGACCGAGAGGTCACGTACGTCGTGCGCGAGACCAACGCCAGACCGGTCGTCGTCACTCTGCGAGTTCACGAACTGATCGAAGACTAAGGCTCTCTCGGGAGGGGGCCGATCGGTTATGTCGGAGCGACATCGCCCGATTCGGGAGAGGACAGACATGTTTCGATTCAAGCTCGAGGGCACCCTGCTCGCCGCCGCGCTGATGGGCGCGGTCGCGTGCGGAAGCGATGCACCCGAAGCGACCCACGCGCCGACCGGGCAGCCGACCCAGCAGGCATCGGCGGCTGCAGGCAACACGCCTCCCACGGTCGAACGCGTCACGATCACGCCGAGCGCACCGACGGCTTCCGACACCGTGCAGGCGCAGGTGAAGGTCAGCGACGCCGACGGTGATCGCGCGGTCGCTCGCTATACGTGGTCCGTCAACGGGCGACAGGTCGGCGAGGGGCCGAGCTTCGACCTCGAGAACGCGGGACGCGGCGCGAAGGTCGAGGTGTCGGTCGTCGCCGACGACGGGCAGGCCCAGAGCCAGCCGATGACGGCGTCGGTGAGTCTCGGCAATGGCGAGCCGCGCATCGAGTCGATTCGATTCGAGCCGTCGGGCACTTGGTTTGCCGGCCAGAGCATGGCTGCCCTGCCCAACGCGGTCGACCCCGACGGCGACCCGCTCACCTTCAAGTACACGTGGTACGTGAACGGCCGCCGACTCTTCGAGTCGGGGCCGACGATCGACGGCGGCGAGTTCTCACGCGGTGACCGCGTCGTGCTCGAGGTCGTGGCGTCGGATGGCTACGCCGACAGCGACACGCTGCGCAGCCAGGAGATCGAGGTGGCCAACGCACAGCCGCAGATCACCTCGACACCCGGCGCCATCGGGCCCGATGGGTTCTTCCGCTATCAGTTGACGGCCGAGGATCCCGATGGAGACCGCGCGTTCATGTATCGGCTGATCGAGGGACCGCCGGGGATGGACGTCGACGTACTCGGCGGCAAGGTCACGTGGCAGCCTCGCGAGGCGAACGCGGGCGCGCATCCGATCGAGCTCGAGGTCGATGATCGCATGGGCGGCAAGGCGACCCAGAGCTTTACGCTGAACGTCACGTTCGGCGGATCACCGCCGGCGAGCCCCAACTGACCCGCCGCGCGATCGCCGCTCGGCGAAGACCACCGGCGCAGCGACGCCGCTGCTAGGCTCCGCGCCGCCCGTCCCCGCCGCACCGTGCGCGGCTGGATGGGTGGGGGATTCGAGCGTGATCACGATCGTCGGTGCCGGTTCGATCGGACTCTCGCTGGGCGGTCGGCTCGCACGCGCCGGCGAGCGCGTCTGTGTCGTCACCCGCCGCGCCGAAGCAGCCGAGGCGCTGAACGCGCGCGGGGTCACGGTGCGCGACCTCGCCGATGACAAGAGCTTCTCGGCGCGCGTCGAGGCGGTCCCGTCGCCCGATGCCCTCCCCGACGCGGCGCGCCGCGGAACGATCGTGCTGTGCATGCGCACCACCGAGCTCGACGGCGGAGCCTTCGACCTCGTTCGCACCGCCCCGCACGCGCTGTTCGTCTGCGCACAGAACGACGTCGACAACGAGGCCCGAGTGGCTTCGCTGGCCGACCGGGTCGCGGGCCTCGTGTTTCGCCAGACCTGCACGCGGCAAGACGACACGCGTGTCTACACCCACGGCGCCGGACGCATCGTGCTCGGCGATCATCCGAGAGGGTGCGGGCCGCGTCTCGAGCCTCTCGCGTGTGCCGCCGAGCGCGCCGGCTTCTCGGTCGGCCGTTCGCCGGCCATCGAGCGCGACAAATGGTTGAAGCTCTGCATCAACCTGATGAGTACACCGAACGCGCTCGTGCAGCGCGCCGATCACACCACGAGCGCTTTCGTCGAGGTCAAGGCGCGGTTGCTCGACGAGGCTGCAGACGTGCTCGCCGCAGCCGGCATCGACGCACACCCCTGCGACGCGAACGATCGAACGCTGGCCGAAGAAGCCGCATATCAGCGCGCCTCACTGGCAGGCGGCACCAGCGCCCGCGCCCTGCCCGTCTACAACGCGGTCTGGCGTGCTCTCGACGACCGGCGCCTCGGGCTCGAAGCCGATCGCTTTCACCAACGCATCATCGATCTGGGTACGCGGCACGCCGTCCCGACGCCGGCGAACGCCCGGGCGCTCGCCGCGCTCCTCGGCGCACGCAAGCACGGCCACGGCCCCGAGTCGATCGGCGCCGAAGAGCTGTTGACCTGAGCCGTCCCGCACTCAGCCGATCAGCAAGTCGATCACCAGACCGGCGACGAAGAACAGGCCGAAGCGCCGGGTGTACCAGAAGGCCGCCGCGACGAACCAGAGCGGCCACACCCCATCGGGCAGTTCCGGCGGCGCCTCGGCGGGCCGCGGCTGTGCGTAGACCGAGAACACCCGGCGGAGCGACGGCGCAGCCGCGAAGCACAACAAGACGGGCCAGCCGAAATAGCCCGTCGCCACGAGATATCCGACGACCCCGAACTGCGCGAGCAGCATGCCGACGACGCACGCGCGCGACCCGCGTTCGCCGAGGATCACCGGCAGGGTCCGGATCCCCTTTGCCTGGTCGGCGTCGAGCTTGTCGATGTGCTTGCCGAAGAGCACGGCGGTCGGGCCGAGCGCGTAGGCGAGACTCGCGATGGCGACCTCGTTGCTCCAATGCCCCGACATGACGTAGTACCCGCCACCGACCATGAGGGGGCCCCACACGACGAGCACGGCCGGCTCCCCCATCCCGATGTACTTGAGCGGGAAGGTGTAGAAGAGTACGAAGAAGGCCCCGGCCGCGAGCAGCCAGAGGACGATCTCACCGCGCAGGACGACGAGGTAGACGCCGACCGCGAGCGCAGCCGCGCCGGTCACCGCGGCATAGAGCATCAGCTGCCGGACGGAGAGGAACCCCTCTTGCACCGTCTGCGGGCCATACTGCGTTCGAAAGTAGTTGTCTTCGTCGACGCCCTTCCAGTGATCCGTCAGGTCGTTGATCAAGTTGTTCGTGGCGTGGGCGAGACACAGACCGAGGGTGACGAGCGTGAAGAGCAGGCCGTCGAAGACGCCGTCCTTGACCGCGAGCATGCCCGCATACGCCGACGACGTGAACGTCATGATGATCACCGCCGCCCTCGACGCGATGAGCCAGCGCGAAACGAGATCGAGCCCGTCCCACTCGGCTCGGTCGATCCGTGGCATGACCGTCAGCGCCTTGCCCCACATGGCGACGTTCGGCATCGCTTCGACCTCCGCCGCAGCCGGCGTGGCTGCCAGACCGACTCATTCTACCCGCAGATTCGTCGACGCGGGGCACCGCAGTCGCGATGCCGTCTTGCGGCGATCCCCCGTGTCTCCGATGTTTCGCCCGCCTTCGCGCGATGCGGCGCGCTGCGAAGGCTGCGCCGGAGGTCGAAGCGATGCCGAGCCGCTCCAACGGGGACCTGTCATGACGAAGATCGAACGAGTGCACCGCGGCGGGACGTTGCTTCTCGCCCTCACCCTCGTGGCGGTGGCCACCACGCCGGCCCGCGCACAGGACGAGTCGTCCTATCCGACCGTCAGCATGGGCGCGAACATGGGCTTCCAGAAGCTGAGCTCGTCGAACGGACTGTACGAGTTCGGCTTCGACCTCCCGATCCACCTCACCGAGCACTTTGCCATCGGCCCCTGGATGCAGGTGGGCTTCGGCCAGGAAGCCGTCAACCTGATCTTCACCGCGAACATCCGCTACTCGTTCGACTTCCTTCGGCGCACGCGCTTCAACCGGGTCGAGCCCTTCGTCCAGGGCGGCGCCGGCCTGGTGTACACGAAGATCAACGGCGCGAAGGCGACCGACTTCACGATGAACATGGGCTTCGGCGCCGAAGTCCCGGTGAGCGATCACGTCTATATCGGCAGTGACGTGATGTTCAACCCGATCCTCACGCGCAACGCGGGCAACAACTGGGCGTTCAGCTGGCAGTTCGTGACGTTGCGATACCGCTTCTGAGTCGACGAGTCAGCCCTCGTCGTCGCCCATCGGTGTGTGCTGATTCTTCTCGCGCACGGCGGCCGCCGGTTTGGGCGGGTCGTCGAGGAACGCGCGATGCAGCGCCGCCCGACCCGGATTGCCCTTGGCGAGTCGGTCGTACCAGACCGCGCGCACGCGGGCACGATCCTCGGGATCGAGGGGCGACCGCCGCCCCTCCTCACGCATGCGACGATCGAGGGTCCAGCACGAGATCGCCGTCGCCACCGAGACGTTGAAGTAAGAAGTGAAGCCGACGGTCGGCAGAAAGAAGTGACCGTCGGCGGCCTCGCGCAGTGCGTCGCTCACGCCGCGCTGCTCGCTCCCGACCACCAACACGACTCGGTCGCTGAGCGGCACGGTCTCGATCGGCTTCGAATCCTCGCCGAAGTCGGCGACGAGGATCCGCCGCCCCGCTGAGCGCATCGCTTCGATGAAGGCGTCGGTGTCGCGGTACCACGTGAGGTCGACCCAGCGCTCGGAGCGCATCGTCAGCGTGCGCTCGATGCGGTGCTGGCCGGTGGGCTGGATCACATGCACCTCTTGCAAGCCGAGGGCGTCCGCCGTGCGCACGATGGCCGAGGCGTTGCGCGGGCTGACGAGGTTGTCGAGGGCGACGACGAGCGAGCGGGTGCGGTGCGCGAGCGCGCGTTCGGCCGCCCGCAGGCGCGCCGGGGCCTCGGCCGGAATCGCCGCCGCGGGCGCCTCGAACGGCTCGCGCTCGGTCTCGGACGGCTCGTCGTATCGGTGCGTCCGCTCGCCCTCCACCCACGGCGTGCCATCGAAATCCGGCGCGTCGGGCGAGAGGTCGGGCCCCACCTTCCACGCGAGCCGCACGAGCTCGCCGAGAAAAGGAACGTCGAGCGCGCGGCGCACGATCTCGCCCGCGGCGTGTGTGCGCAGGCGGCGATGCCAGGACGCCTTCTCCCAGGCGTCGGACGACAGGCGCTCGGCCTCGGCCAGACGCTCGCCGGCAATGCGCATGTCTTCTTCGATCTCGTCGAGGTACCCGCGGATGCGGCCCCACTTCTTGCGCACGGACGAGACCTCCTCGCGTCGGGACCCGCGCCCCTACTCGCCGATGAAGTGCGGCTTGCGCTTCTCGGCGAACGCGCGCGGCCCCTCGCGGGCGTCCTTCGAAGTCATCACGACGGCCGACACCTCGTCTTCGATCGCGAGGGCTTGATCCATCGGCAGGCCACTCGATCGAATGACCCCCTCTTTGATCTTGCGGACGGCGAGGGGCCCATTCTCGGCGAGTCGAGCGGCGTAATCGAGTGCCTTGTCGAGCAGCTGTGCCCGGGGAACGACCGCGTTGACGAAGCCCATCTCGAGCGCGGCCTCGGCGCTGAACGGGTCGCCGATCAACAGAATCTCCATCATCTTGGCGTACGGGATCTGGCGCGGCAGCCGCGTGATCGATCCGCCCCCCGGCAACAGCCCGACCTTGGCTTCGGGCGTACCGAACACCGCGTTGTCCGAAGCGACTCGAATGTCGCAGGCGTTCGTCATCTCGGTCCCGCCGCCGAGCGCATTGCCGTTCACCGCAGCGATGACCGGCTTGTAGAGTTCGAAGCCGCGCAGGATCGCGTCTGTGAACTGCTTCAAGTTGCCCATCAGGCGATGATCCCACTCGCTCTCTGGCTGACGCGCGCCCGTCATGAGCGGCATCGTGAGCTTGAGATCGCCGCCGGCGCAGAAGTCGGTCTCCCCGGCGCCCGTCAGGATCGCGACGCGCAAGTCACTCGAGTCACGAAACTCGTGCCACGCCTCGTTGAGCCGCACGAGCATCTCGGGGCTCAGCGCGTTCTTCTGCTTCGGCCGGTTCATCGTGAGGATCATGACGCCGTCTTCGCGGCGCTCGACGAGCAGATGCGGTTCGGTCTCGGACACTCGGTCCTCCATCCGCGCGCGGTGGCGTACGCGGTTCGATGTCAATCCAGACGACGGACGACTTGGCTCAGAGCCAGTCCTGGTCGGCGCGCACGTCGCTCGCGAGCACGGCGAGGCACTCGTCGACCGTGCCCCAGGCGCTGGCCCGCTCGCGGGCCCGCAGCGTGAAGAAGTAGTGGTCGTTCTCGAGGATGACGCCGTTCCCTCCGAAGATCTGATGCGCGAGCATCGTGACCTCGGGCGCAGCTCGCGAGGCGGACGCCTTGGCAGCGGCGACCTCGCGATCGGCGGCGACGCCCGCGTCGATGCGCGAGAGCGCTTCGAATGAGAGCAGGCGCGCGCTCGCCACCCGGCTCGCCATGTTCGCCGCATGATGGCGGACGGCCTGGAAGCTGCCGATCGGCTTTCCGAACTGCTCGCGCACCTTGGCGTACTCGACCGAGCCGTCGAGACTCGAGGCCATCGAGCCGACGATCTGCACGGCGGCCAGCGCGCGGCCGAGCCGCAGCAATGCCGCCACCGCGTCGTCGCCGGCTGCGACCACCTCGCCGGGAGCCCCCGCATAGACGACGCGCGACGACGGGGTCCAGCCGACGTTGGCGAGCGACGTCATCGCGACGCCGTCGGCTCGCGCATCGACGAGCGCCAACACCGGACCCTCGGGCCCGACGGCACGCACCAGGTGATGCGTCGCGATCTCGGCGTGATCGACGAAGGTCTTGTGACCGTCCACGGCGCCTTCGGCGGTCCACGTCGTGGCGCATTCGTCGAAGCGATCACCGTCTTCGAGCAGCGCGGGCACGACGACCACGCTGCCCTCGAGGATCCCGCCGAGCAGACGGCGGGCGACGTCCTCGTGGGCGCTGCGCTCGATGACCCACGCGCACGTCGCCACCTCGAGAATCGGCACCAGCGCCGCTCTGCGCGCGATCGCTTCGACGACCAGCCCGAGATCGACGAGCGAACCACCGACGCCGCCGAACGTCTCGCCGATCGAAACCCCGATCCAACCCTGCTCGCACACCGCCTTCCAGAGGGCTTCGTCGCTGCGCCGTTCGCGCTCGAGCTCGCGGATGCGATCGAACGGCACCTCCTGCTCGAGGTACTGGGTCACGGTGTCGCGCAGGAGCGACTGCGTCTCGGTGAGCTCGAGATCCATCACGGCCTCCTCAGCGCGGCATCCCGAGGCCGGCGCCGGCCACGATGTCTCGCTGCACCTCGTTCGTGCCACCGCCGAAGCGGAAGATCGGAGAGAGGCGGTAGTTGAACTCGGCGCGCCCTTCGAAGGGCGCGGCATCCCCCGACTCGGCGGTGATGCTGCCCCGTCGCCCGAGCAGATCCATCGCCGCGCTCGCAAGGCGCGTGCGCAGCTCGGTGCCCGAGACCTTCGCCATGGACGCCTCGGCGATGGGCGTCCCGCCCTGGGCGATGATCCAAGCGTTCTGCAGTGCGAGCGCGCGATGCTCTCGGATCTCCAGCTCGAGCTCGGCGAGGCGCAGGCGCGTGCGCGGATCCTCGAGCTGGCCGGGGCGCTCGGCCTCGAGATGCGCCACGAGTTGATCGAAGATGCGCGCCAGCGCCCCCGTCGCGGCGAGCGCAACGCGCTCGTGGTTGAGGGCGTGCATGATGATCCCCCAGCCACCATTCTCGGGACCGACGAGGTTCGTCACCGGCACGCGCACGTCGTCGTAGAACGTCTCGCACGTGTGGCCGCCGTACATCGTGTAGAGCGGTCGGATCGTCACGCCCTCGCTCTGGGTCGGGACGACGATCAACGAGATGCCGGCGTGCTTGGCCGCGTCGGCGTCGGTGCGGGCGGCGAGCCAGATGTGCGTCGAGACGTCGGCGAGTGAGGTCCAGATCTTCTGGCCGTTGATGACCCACTCGTCGCCGTCTCGCTCGGCCCGGGTGCGCAAGCTCGCGAGGTCGGTGCCCGCATTCGGCTCGCTGTAGCCGATCGCGAACGTGAGCTCGCCCTTGTAGATCCCCGGGAGCCACTCACTCTTCTGCGCTTCAGTGCCGAAGGCCTGGATCGCCGGCGCGATCGACGTGAAGGTGAGGTTGCCGTACGGCATGCCCCAGTACTCCATCTCTTCGACGAAGATGTACTGATAGAGCAGGTTCCGGCCGTCGCCGCCGTACTCGGGTGCCCAGCACATGCGCATGTAGCCCCGCTCGTCCATCGCCCGGTGAAAGGCGTGGATCCGGTCACCGCCAGCACCGTAGGTTTCGGCGTACTCCTTCAGCAGCTCGGGCGTCCGCCATTCTCCGATGAAGGCACGCAGCTCGTCCCTGAACGTGCGGTACTCGGGCTCCCATTCGAACTCCATCGCGAGGCTCCTAGATGCGCTGAAGGATCGAGGCGGTCGCCACTGCGCCGCCGCAGCACATGGTGATGAGCGCGGTTTCCTTGTCGGTGCGCTCGAGCTCGTGCAGCGCCGTGGTGATCAGACGGCTGCCGGTGCAGCCGACCGGGTGACCGAGCGCAATCGCACCGCCGTTCACGTTGACCTTGTCCATGTCGGGCTTGTGCACGCTGGCCCACGACAGCGCGACCGAGGCGAACGCCTCGTTCACTTCGAAGAGGTCGATGTCGGCAATCTGCATGCCCGACAGCTCGAGCACGCGGTGGGTCGCGTCGACCGGACCGTCGAGGTGGTAGTAGGGATCGGAGCCGACCAGGCACTGCGCGAGGATCTTCGCGCGCGGCCGCAGGCCCGCCGACTTCGCGCGCTCTTCGGTCATCCACAGGACGGCCGCCGAGCCATCGGAGATCTGTGAGCTGGTGCCGGCCGTGTGGATCCCGCCTTCCTCGACCGGCTTGAGCTTCGCGAGCCCTTCGAGACTCGTGTCGCGCAGGCCCTCGTCCTTCGAGACGGTCATCTTCTCGCCGGTCGGACCATCGGCACCGAGCACCGGCGCCTCGACGGTCAGGACCTCGCGGTCGAATCGGCCCTCCTCCCATGCGCGCTTCGCCTTCGCCTGACTCGCAACGCCGAACTCGTCGACGTCCTGGCGCGTGAAACCGCGCTTCTGTGCGATGCGCTCGGCCGCGCCGAACTGTGAGGGCATGTCCCACGGAAAGGTTTCGCCGCGCGGCACGCCGGGCCCGTTCATGCTCTCCATCCCGAGACCCACACGGCTCATCGACTCGACGCCGCAACCGATCGCTACGTCGCACGCCCCGGCGAGAATCAGGCCCTGCACGAAGTGGTTCGCCTGCTGCGCCGAGCCGCACTGGCAGTCGACGGTCGTGCCGGCCGTTTCGTAGGGCAGGCCCGCGCCGAGCCAGGCGTTGCGAGCGATATTGAAGCTCTGCTCGCCCGCCTTCGTGACGCACCCACCGACGATCTGCTGGACCTCACCCGGCTCGATGCCCGCCTTGTCGACGACACCCTTCTGCGAGAGCGCCATCAGCTCGGTGGCGTGGAAGCCGGACATGGTGCCGCCGCGACGACCGATGGGGGTGCGCACGGCCTCGACGATGACGGGCTGTCGGGAGTCGGACATGGGGTTCTCCTGCAATCGAAGATGCGCGCCGGCCGGATCGGGTTCGTCGTCGGGCGCGTCGGGGAACGAAAGGCGGTCGAAGGGAATCAGTCTCGCAGACGGCCCGGGCCGCCGCTAGGAGCGCGCTGTGCGATCATCGGGCGAGCGCGACACGGCGTCGCCGAAGTCGGGAAGAATCGATGAGCGCAGGCGAAACGACGACGACGCAGATCGCGAGCAGCGCGCTCGCAGGTGGTCTTCGACCGCACTGGCAGCTCGATCCCGAGGTCGTACACCTGAACCACGCGTCGTACGGCGCCTGCCCGCGGAAGGTACTCGCGACGCAGATCGAGCTGCGCGACGAGCTCGAGCGCCAGCCCGGTGCGTTTTACGCCGAGATCGCACCGCGCCTGCGCGTGGCCCGGCGGGCACTCGGCGCGTTCATCGGCGCCGACGCCGAGCGGCTCGTCTTCACGACGAACGTCACCGTCGCGCTCAACTCGGCCCTCGGGTCGGTCGCGCTGCAGCCCGGCGACGAGGTGCTCGTGACGAACCACGAGTACAACGCCACGCGACAGATCGCCGAGGTGCTGTCGCGCCGCGCGGGCGCGTGCTGCGTCGTCGCCGACCTGCCCTTCGTCGGTGTCGACGACGACGCGGTGGTCGACGGTCTGCTCGCTGCGGTCACTGAACGCACGCGGGTCGCCATCGTCGATCACGTCACCAGCCAGACTGCGCTGATCCTGCCGATCGAGCGCATCGTGCGCACGCTCGATGCGCGGGGCATCGACGTGATCGTCGACG
Source organism: Myxococcota bacterium (assembly GCA_965250285.1). Classification (GTDB taxonomy): domain Bacteria; phylum Myxococcota_A; class UBA9160; order UBA9160; family UBA4427; genus CAYYSY01. The sequence goes on along the minus strand of OZ252299.1, from coordinate 333,523 downwards.
GCGCCCATGCGCCGGGCCAGGTCGGCCTCGACATCGAAGCGCTCGCGCCGGCCTGGTATGCCGGCAACTGTCACAAATGGCTCTGCGCACCGAAGAGCGCAGGCTTTCTCTGGGCCCGCGCCGACCGCGTGGCCGACACCCACAACGCCATCGTCAGCCACGGACACGGCCTCGACGAGCCGAGCGAGCGCTTCCATGCCGAGTTCGACTGGCCCGGCACCGTCGACCCGACCGCCGCGCTCTGCGTTCCGGCCGTGATCGAGACGCTGGGCGCGCTCGTCGAGGGCGGCTGGCCCGAGATTCGCCGGCGCAATCACGCACTCGCGATCTTCGGGCGCGATCAGCTGTGCGAGGCCCTCGACATCGAGGCGCCGTGCGGCGACGAGATGATCGGATGCATGGCGACGCTGCCGCTGCCACCGGGCGGGGCCTTCGGCGATGCGACCGCGCGATCGGCAATCGAGCGCGACCCCGTGCGCGCTCGCCTGCTCGAGAGCGACGGCATCGAGGTGCCGGTCTTCGGCTGCGACGCGCATCCCGGCCGCTTGATCCGAATATCGGCTGCGCTCTACAACGAGCCCGACGACTACGTCGCTTTGGCCGACGCGCTGCGCGCGCTCTTCCGTAGCTGACGACGCGCTCCCGACGCAGTGCCTCGGCTACTTGCCGGCGAGGCGCGCGACGACGGGCGCGAAGGCTTCGAACTGCTCGTCGCCCACCGTGAAGTAGTGCAGACCGAACTCCTCGCGTCGGCGCTCGAGCTCGTCGCAGATCGCGTCCACCCCGCCCATCAGGGCGTGCGGATGCTTCACCATCTCTTCGGCGCTCAAACCGAAGAGGCCCCCCATACCCTCGGCGACCGGCGTGGGATCGTCCATCACGAAGGTGAAGTAGGCGCCGATCTCGAGCACGAGATCGTCGAAGCGATCGCCCGCTGCGTCACGCACCCAACCGATCTTCTCGGCGGTGCGTTCGGGCGTACCGCTGAGCGCGCCCTCCTTGCCGAGAACCCCCGACCGATTGTCGAAGTTGAAGCTGACGATGTCGGCCTCTCTCGCGGCAACCGTCAATACGCGCTTGCCACCCCCACCCACCATCCAGCGGATGTTCGACGCAGCCGATGGCACGGGCGCACCGGTGAAGCCCGTCGCCTCGAAGAACTCGCCGTGGTGATCGACGGGCTCGCCACTCCAGATCTGCTTGATCAACGCGATCGATTCCTCGAGGCGCGAGATGCGCAGGCCGGGACGATCGAAGGTCATGCCGGCGGCTTCGTACTCGGCCTTCAGCCAGCCGGCGCCGATCCCGAAGTCGAGGCGCCCCTCGGAGAGCAGATCGAGCGTCGCCGCCTCCTTGGCCAGCATCACCGGGTGCCGGTAGTCCATGCAGAAGACCCGGCTGCCGATGCGCAGCGTCGACGTCACCTCGGCGGCGAGCGTCATCGCCGGCACGGGGGCGAGCGTCTGGAGGGGATGCATCGTGCTGTCGAGCGCGGGTCCTGGGCCCAGGAAGTGATCGGCGAGGGTGAGCGCGTAGTACCCGAGGTCTTCGGCGCGGCGGGCGCGATCCTTCCACTGGGTGGCGCTGTCGGCGCTGAAGCTCTGTACACCGAACTGGAACGGTCTCGGGTGGGCCACGGGCGTCTCCTCGAAGGCACGGCGCGGCCGTGCCGGGGGGCGAGCGAACCGCACGGGGCGGATCGCGGATCGAGGCGCAAATCTAGGCGACGCGCGAGACGATGCGAATGCATCCGCGCCCGGCGACCGTGTCCATTCCGACGCGGTGCCCCAAGGCGTTGCAGCCCGGCTGCCGCACGCGCTCTGCTTCGCCACCGCGAGACGGCCACGGCTCGGTGTCGCGTGCGCAGCCGTATGCTGCGCGAGCGATCCTTTCCTCACGAATAGGCTGGGCGCCCGATGGCTCCGGCGTCGACCGCGCGCGGAGCAACAGGGGCACGACCATGTCGACACGCAGCGCGACCGACGGCTTCGAACGCGCCTTCACCGAATGGACCCGGCTCGTCGTGCGGCATCGGTTCCTCGCCGTGGCCGCATCGATCGCGTTCGCCGGCGCTTCGATGACCGCGCTGCCGCAGCTTCACATGGACAACTCGGTCGAAGCGTTCCTGCACGACGACGCGCCCGTGGTCGTGGCGCTCGACTCGTTTCGCGACCGCTACGGGCGTGACGACTGGATCATCGTCGCCGCCCGCACGCCGGACGTCTTCTCGGCCGACAGCCTCGAGCGACTGAGGGCGCTCCACGAGGCGCTCGAGTCGGAGGTGCCCTACGTCGACGAGGTGCGCAGCCTCGTGAATGCACGCGACACCCGCGGCGACGGAGACACCCTGATCGTCGGCGAGCTGATGGAGACCTGGCCCGAGACGAATGCGGAACGTCAGGCGCTGCGCGCGCGCGCGCTGTCGAACCCGCTCTACGAGCAGACCCTGATCAGCAGCGGCGGCGACCTCACGACGCTGCTCGTCAAGCCGTTCATGTGGTCGGTGGCCGACCAGCCGGACGCGGTGGGCGACGCCCTCGCGGGCTTCGACGGCGAGCCCGGCACCGAGGCCGAGCCCGAAGTGCTCACGGCGCCCGAGAACGACGAGCTGATGGTGGCGCTGCGCGCCGTGCTCGAAGCCCACGAGGGTGACGACTTCGTGCTCTACCACGCGGGCGCGCTGCCGCTCACCGACACGATCAACCGCGGCGTGACGCAGGATCTGGGCGTCTTCTTCCCCCTCGCGCTCGCCACGATCATCTTGCTGCTCGGCCTGCTCTTTCGGCGCGCATCGGGCGTGGTGCTGCCGGTGCTCGTGGTCACGCTGTCGCTGCTGACGAGCCTGGGCATCATGGTCTGGCTCGGACTGCCGGGCAGCGTTTCGTCGCAGATCCTGCCCGTCTTTCTCCTGACCGTCGGGGTCTGCGACGCCGTGCACATCCTCACGATCGTGTACCAGCGACTCGATGCCGGCGACGCCCGAGATGACGCGATCGTCTGGGCGATGGGGCACTCGGGGCTCGCCGTGTTGATGACGAGCGTGACCACCGCGGCCGGCATGGCGTCGTTCATCACGGCGGAGCTCGCCGTGATCGCCGATCTCGGCGTGATCGCACCGATCGGTGTGATGCTCGCCTTCGTCTACACCGCGGTGTTGCTGCCGGCCCTGCTCGCGATGCTGCCCCTGCGCGCACGCGCGCCCAAGCACACGGGCGCGGTGGGTGCAGCACGCGGATGGCTGCTCGCGATGGGAGACTTCTCGGTCCGGCGCCCGTGGACGGTGATCGCGGGGAGCGGCGTGATCGTCGCCGGCGCCGTCCTCGGCATCATGCGGCTCGAGGTGTCGCACAGCCCGCTCAACTGGTTTCCCGACGACGAGCCCATGCTGCTCTATCACGAGGTGATCGACGGCGAGCTCGGCGGTGCGATCTCGATGGAGATCGTGATCGACAGCGGCGAGGCCGACGGGCTGAAGGATCCGGCCCTGCTTCGTCGCATCGAGGATGCCGCGGCTTGGGCCGAAGCCCACCGCACCGGCCCGGTCGAAGTCGGCAAGGCGACGTCACTCGCCGACGTCGTGAAAGAGATCCACCGGGCGCTCAACGAAGACCGCCCCGAGATGGCCGTGATCCCCGACGACCGCGCCCTCGTCGCGCAGGAGCTGCTGCTCTTCGAGCAGAGCGGCAACGATGATCTCGAGGAGATCGTCGATCCGACCTTTCGTGAAACGCGCCTGACGCTGCGCGTGCCGTGGGTCGATGCCCTGCTCTACGGCCCTTTCCTCGACGAGATTCGCACAGGCGTCCGCGAGCGCCTGGGCCCCGACGTCGGGATCGAGAGTACGGGCGTGATCGCCGTGCTCGCCGAGGCGATCAGCGCCGTGCTCGTCAGCATGGGTCGTTCGTACGTGTTCGCCCTGGCCGCGATCACGCCGATCATGATGCTGCTGCTCGGCAGCCTGCGGCTCGGCCTGGTGGCCATGATCCCCAACCTGCTGCCCGTCATCTGCACCCTCGGCATCATGGGCTGGGCCGGCATCAAGCTCGACTCGACGACGATGATGATCGGCGCGATGGTCATCGGCATCAGCGTGGACGATACGATCCACTTCATGCACAAATTTCGCACGTACTACGCCCGCGGCGGCGAATTTGCGCCCGCGGTGCGCGAGACGCTCTCGACCACGGGCAGCGCGATGCTCGTGACGACGCTCGTGCTGGCCTCGGGCTTCTTCACGATGGCGTTCGGCAGCTTCAGCAACACGAGGTCGCTCGGCGTACTCGCGGGGGCCGCATGTCTGGTGGCGTTCGTGTGTGACGTGATGCTGGCGCCCGCGCTGATGCGCGTCGTGAAGATGCGCGGTGAGCTCGATTCGAGCCGCCCTGACGCCACTGCTTGATGGTACGATTTCGCGACCGCGCCGCGCCGGCGCTTGATCGACCGATTGGGCGGCCGCGCCACGCCACCGCTTGATGGTACGATTTCGCGACCGCGCCACGCCGCCGAACGAGCGAACCGTCGCTTCACCGGACGGCGAAGCAGGGAGTCGCGATGTCGTCCACCACTTCGTTCTGTCGTTTCTGTCACGCCTTCTGCGGGATCGAAGTCGATCTCGATGACGACGGCCGACCGCTGCGCGTCCGCGGCGACAAGCAGAACCCGATGTCCGAGGGATACACGTGCATCAAGGGCCGCGCCCTGCCCGAACAGCACGCGCACCCCGATCGGCTACTGCACCCGCAGAAGCGCAACGCCGACGGCACGTTCTCACCGGTGGCGTTGCGAGATGCCTGTGACGACATCGCTTCGCGCCTGCAGTCGATCATCGCCGAACACGGCCCGCGCGCGGTCGCCGTCTATGGCGGGACGGCGGCGTATCAGAACGCGACCGGCCTCGCGGTCGGCCGCGCGTGGATGGCCGGTCTCGGCTCGCCGAGCTTCTACACCAGCCTCTCGATCGATCAGCCCAACAAGCTGATCGCCCCCCAGCTGCACGGCGGCTGGATGGGCGGCACCCACTCGTTCGCGACGTCCGACGTGTGGATGGTCTTCGGCTGCAACTCGATCGTCTCGATGTACGGCGGCACGTCGGGCTTTCCTTCGTTCAACCCGACCAAGCGGCTGCGCGACGCGAAGCGCCGCGGCCTCGACCTGATCGTCGTCGATCCGCGCCGCAGTGACGTCGCGAAGATGGCCGACCTCTACCTGCCGGTGAAGCCGGGCGAAGACGCGACGCTGCTCGCGGGCATGATTCGCGTGATCCTCGAAGAGGGCCTCGAAGACGCCGACTTCGTCTCGACGTGGGCCACGGGCCGCGACGAGCTCGCCCGAGCGGTCGCGGGGTTCACCAACGAGATGGTCGAGCGGCGCACCGGCCTCTCGTTCGATCTCGTCACCGAGGCCGCCCGGCGCTTCGCCGGCGGAAAGCGCGGCCTCGCCAGCTCGGGCACCGGCCCGTCGATGGCGCCGTACCCGAACCTGACCGAGTACCTGATCCTCTGCATGAACACGCTGTGCGGGCGCGTGAATCGCCTCGGGGAGGAGCTCGCCAACCCGGGCACGCTGATGCCGGCGCGCCCGGCCTTCGAAGGCGCCAGCGCCCCGATGCCCGGCTATCGCATGGGCACGCAGAGCCGCATTCGCGGGCTCGGACAGATCGCGGGTGAGCTGCCGACCGCGGCGCTCGCCGACGAGATTCTCACGCCGGGCGAGGGCCAGGTGCGCGCGCTCATCGTGCTCGGCGGCAACCCCATGATGGCGTGGCCCGACCAATTGAAGACGCTCGAGGCGCTCCAGGCCCTCGACCTGCTCGTCGTGCTCGACCCCTTCATGGGCTCGACGGCCAAACTCGCCGACTACGTCATCGCGCCCACCCTCTCGCTCGAGCGCGCCGACGCCACGACGCTGATGGATACCTGGTGGCCCGAGGCGTACGCGATGTACACGCCTCAGGTCTGCGAACCGCCGAAGGGCAGTGAGGTGACCGAAGAGTGGGGCTTCGTGTGGGAGCTGGCTTCGCGCATGGGCACCGAGGTTCCCATGCCCGGCGGCGCGCTGCCGCTCGACGAACGGCCGACGACCGACGCCGTCCTCGACCTCGTGACCGCACCGGCGCGCGTGCCCCTCGACGAGGTGCGCAAGCATCCCCACGGCGCGCTCTTTCCACCGACCGAGGCACTGACGGTGTCGCCCAACCGCGGCGAGCCCAAACCGTCCCTCGCGCTGGCGAACCCCGACGCCCTCGCCGAGCTGGCGACGCTCCACGCCGAGATCGAGGACGGCGCCGACCGCGACGCCGGCTTCAGTCATCGGCTGATCTCGCGTCGCCTCCGCGAGGTCTGCAACTCGGTCGGCCGCGAGCTGCCTTCGCTGCGCGCGAAGCGGCCCTACAACCCGGCCTACATGCACCCCGACGACCTCGAGACCCTCGGTCTCGTCGATGGCCAGCCGGTCGAGATCGAGTCGAGCCGAGCCCGTGTGCGCGCCATCGTCGCCGCCACCGACGACGTGCGGCCGGGCGTCGTGTCGATGGCCCACGCCTGGGGTGCGGCCCCGGGCGAAGACGACGATGTCGAAGCCTTGGGGACGTCTACGGCGCGTCTGATCGACGTCGAGCGCGAGTACGACCCCATCTCGGGCATCCCGCGGCAGAGCGCCATCCCCGTCAACGTGCGCGGCCTGGCCGAGGCCTGAGCGCACGCGCAGGCCCTTCGGGCTGTGGCTCGCGGCGCCGCGGCGACCGCAGCCAGCGCGTCGGGCCCCGGGCGTGACACGCCGCCCTCGACTGATGTGCAGCCAGTGCGTGCTTTCGCCCCCAACCCCTCTGATTCACGAAAAAAGCGCCGGCGGGCCCTCAGGCCCGACCTGCACACGGCCGATAGGTCCCGAAGCCATCGACGCCCGGCGCCATTCAACGCCGGACGGGTCCATGGGGAGGGTGACGGACATGGCCGAGAGTCAGGCCTTCACGATCGCGTGTGAGCAGCTCGAGCAGGCTTCGAGCCTGGAACGCATCGAGGCGCGCGGCACGATTCGTCTCGCTCTCAAGGAGGCCGGTCTCGACGCCGCGTCGGTGAGCGGCAGTCAGCTGTCGGTCGTGGTCGACAAGATCCTGCCCCGCGAGCTCGAAGCGCGCGGCGTCTCCGACACAGCGTCGGTCTGCTCGACCATCAAGAGCGCGCTCGCAGCGGCGCCCGACACCGATGGACCGGGCAACAGCCCCGAGGACGTGTTCAGCCGCCTGGCCGGCTGACGTGCGGCGCGCGACCGACCCCGGTCGCTAGGCCGCCTCGACCATCCGAATCATCGCGATCTCGCGCGGGCAGTTGAGCCGCACGGGCAGGCCCGCCACGCCGATGCCCGGGTTCACGTACATCGTGCTCTGGCCGTCGCGGTAGAGGCCACGTGTCCAACGCGAGATCACCCGCGACACGTTGTGCTCGCGCATGAACGGCGGCGCGAGCTGCCCACCGTGCGTGTGGCCGGTGAGGATCGCGGGAAAGCCGAGTCGGACCGCCTGCCCGAAGAAGCTCGGACGGTGCACGAGCAGCAGACGCGGCAGATCGTTCGGTGCCTCACGCGCCAGTCGGTCGAGCGCGGGCAGCTCGCTGTCGCGCTTCTGCCAGCCGACGCCGGGATCCTCCGCCCCGACCAGACAGAACCGGGCGTCGCCCTCGCCCACGACGCACCACTGGTCGCGCAGCACGGTGAGCCCGGCGCGAGCGAGCCCCTCGGCGACGACGTCGGCCCCGGTGTAGACGTCGTGGTTGCCGAGCACGGCGTAGACGCCGAGTGGGGCCGACAGCGCCGCGAGCTCGCGGCAGCCCTCTTCGACATAGGCCGGATCGAAGTCGAAGATGTCGCCGGTCAGGACGATCACGTCCGGGGACGTCGCGTTGATGCGATCGACGAGCTTGGCGAGGCGCGGCGCGCGGAGCAGCGGCCCGACATGCAGATCGGTCACGTGCGCAATGCGCAGGGCGGCGAGCGCCGGGTTCGAGCCAGCGGTGGGCAGCGCGACGTCCTCGACGTGCACCCAGCGCTGGCCCACGACGTAGCCCCACCAGATCGCGGCGAAGCCCACGACGCCGCCGGCCATCGCCCCGCCGACCGCCGTGCGCAGCGGCCAAAGCGCCTCGTCGGACGGCACCGCCTCAGCCCCGAAGGCCGGCTGCCCCAGGACGAGCGACCCGGCGACACCGAGCCCACCCCCGAGCACGAAGGCGAGCACACTCAGAGTGCCGCCGAGCAGAAAGGCGATGCTGGTGATCATCCACGTGCGCGCCGCCTGCTTCGTGAGGCGCGAGTCGCTGCGCAGCGAGCGGCGCGCCAGCGGCAGGCAGAGGGCGTTCAGAACGAGCAGCACCGGCACGAGCGCGAGGGCAAGGCCCGGATCGAGGGGGCGCCCCATCGCGCGCCCGAGCAGGAACGCCAGCCACGCCTCCGATGCCGACACGAGCACCAGCGCCAGACCCAGCATCTTCGCCATCGACCGTCCTCACTCCCTGCCCTGGGCGTCCACGTGCGGCCGGCGAACCTGGGCCGGCACGTGACCTTCGATTCCGCCGCGACGCGTTCGGCCTCACCGCCCCGCGTGTCCAGATCGGCTCGGTGACGGGCGCCTCAGCCCATTCCGAAGCTCTTGAACAGCGGCTTCAGATCGGGCCCGCCGCGCAGATCATGGCCTCCGTTCACGCCGATCACCTGGCCGGTGATCCAGCTGGCCGCGTCGGAGAGCAGGAAGGTGACGAGCTGGCCGACGTCCTCGGGCTCGCCGACCCGCGCGATCGGCATCCGGCGCATGTACTCCTCCCGCGAGACCTCATTGTCCGAGAGCATCGACGCCATCGGCGTCTTCACGACGCCGGGCTGCACCGAGTTCACCCGGATCCCGTGCTCGCCCAGCTCTTCGGCCGCGCAGCGCGTGAGCATGTCGAGCCCGGCCTTCGAGACGCAGTACGGGCTCATCCAGGGGTGGGGCAGCGTGCCGGCGATCGAGCTCACGTTGACGATGCTGCCGCCACCGCCGGCCGCGACCATCGCGTTCGCCTGGGCGCGCACGCAGTAGAAGGCGCCCGTCAGATTCGTGTTGATGCAGTTGTCCCACTGCTCCGTCGGCATCGAGAGCAGCGGACTCGCCGCGCCCGTACCCGCCGCGTTCACCGCGAGATCGAGCCGACCGAGACGTTCGACCGTCGCCTCCACCGCAGCGTTCGCCGACGCCTCGTCCCCGACGTCGCACGCGATCCATTCCGCGGCCTCGCCGAGGTTCGCGGCGGCCTCCTTCAATACGTCCTCGCGACGGGCGCAGATCATGACCCGGCCCCCCGCGGCGATGATCGCCTCGGCGCAGCCGTACCCGATGCCCGTCGCACCCGCCGTCACCAGCGCGACCTTTCCGTCCAGCTTCGTCATCTCGCTCTCGGTCCTTCTTCGTTGAGTTGGCTCTGGGTTGCTGTCGCTCGTGTCGCCCCGCGCGGACTCGATCAGAGTCCGACCGGATCGACGTAGATCGGGGACGACCATGCGCGCTCTTCGATCTCGGCCAGGCAGTCGTCGCCTTCGTCGCCCGGCACCGCGCAGCGGTTCACCCGCACGCAGCGCCCCGAAGCGTCGCGGTCGCAGCGCAGGTTGTCGCCGTTCACGGCCAGGCTCGGCGCCTCGATGGCTCGCACGTAGTAGAGCGTCTCACGCGGGCTCGTCTCGAACTCGGGGTCGTCGAAGCGCACGACGCAGCCCTCCTCGACCCCTGGGCACTCGAGTACCCGCCACGGATCTTCGATGAGCGCGTCGACCGGCTCGTCGGGCCGCTGCTGGGGGCGCACCCGGACGACCTCGATTCTCGTGATCGGCCGCCGCTGCTCGGACGGGTGATAGCACTCACCCTTGCAGAGGCGTTCGATCTCGTCGGCGCCCAGGGCCTGCACGCTCGAGTCGGGGCAGCCGGGCTTCTGTTCGAAGCTGCCGACGGCGCGCACCTCGAATTTCGGCGACCGGGGCAGCTGCACCTGCGAGCCCATCGGCGCGCGCGCCTCGCCCTGGCCGGCGTTGACGAGATCGAACCAGAGCAGGATCCGCGGACCGCTCGTGCCGTACACCTCGCGTCGATCGAGGGCACCCCAGATCGAATCCCGATCTCGCCCGGGCGCGTGGGCCGCGACCAGGCCCCCGGTGGCGAAGAAGGAGCCCTGGCGCTCCATTTCGACGAGCTGGAAGCCCTGCACGTCGCCGACGTCGTCGGGCCCGAACGGCACCGACTCGGCCACCGGCTCGGCCTCGGGCGGCGCGACGAACGCGAGGTTGCCGCGCGTGATCGACTCGCTCATGCCCTCGCGCGCGAACTCCTTGTAGCCGGTGCCGGGGCGCGCAAAATGGATGTCACTCGAGGCGATGACACCGAAGCGAAACGAGCGGGGGGCGTCGGGATCGGTCCAGTCCTTGCGCGCCATCATGTACTGCACCGAGTTCGCCGGCCGCATGTTGAAGGCGGGCAGGAAGCAGTCGCGACACTGGCCGGCGTCGAGCCACTCGTCGGCCTCCGCGCCCGGCACGGTCAGGTGGCCGGCCACGCCCGCGTTCGCCGCATGCAGCCGCGCCTGGGCCGCGCGCGTATCGCACTCGGCCGCCTCGACGCCTTCGTCGAGGCAGCGCTGGCGAATGATCTCGCCCGCCCGCCAACACGTCGGCTCGAAGTCGGGGCTCGGCTCGGGGCACAGGTAGCCGCCGGCGCCGTCCTCGATCACCGCGCGCCAGGGTCGATAGAGCTCCGAGTTGCCATGGCCCGAGTACAGCTCGACGAGGGTCTGGCGATCGGGGTCGTGCTGCTCGCGCGTCAGCTGTTTGTCCCAGCTCGAGCCGGGCGGCGTGTAGAAGCCCCAGGACGTGCCGTGGGGGATCACGAGCGAGGCGAAGCCCCACTCGTCGAGCTTGCGAAAGAGCGTGGCCGGGTCTTCGGCCGACTCGACGCAGTCGCGGGGCAGCTTGCGCACGTGCACGTCGGCTTCGCACGCGACGTTCTGGTCGCGCTCAGCCAGGAAGCGCGCGAAGTCGTGATACCGCCGATCGCGCCCGCCGAGCGCCATCAGGCCGCGCACCCAGACCCCTGGGCCGGTGCCGAGCGCGGCCGAGGCCATGCCGCGCGACGAGATCGGTCGTGCCGGCACCTCGTCGTCCGACAGACCCCGGACGACGACGTTCTTGTGGCCCCAATGATCGTCGGGCGTCACGCCGACGTTCGTCCACTCCCAACCGAGGAACGCCACCGTGTCGGGCTCGCTGTCGGGCGCGACTGCGTTGCAGCTGCGGATCGCATCGACGGTCTCCTGCCACTGCGCCGGCGTCATGTTCTCGGCATGGTCGTTGATCGACCAGAAGTCGAGTGCCGAACAGAAGCGCGCGAAGTCGCAGGCGTCGGCGGGCGGGTGCGCGCCCTCGCCCTGGGCCAGCGGCAGGCTCAACATGAACGCGTCGGCCGAGTACGTGGTGTGAACATGGAAGTCGCCGAAGAGGATCTGCTTCGATGCGTCGGCCTCGACCGCGGCGGCGCCGGCGCGCTGTGCATCGACGCGGGCGGTGGTCTCGGCCTCGGGACGCGGCGTCGACACCACGCCGCGTCGCACGTCGCGCGAACCGAGCCAGCCCATCCCCGATGCATAGACGAGCCCCGCCATGAGCACGGCGACGATCAACAGGCCGACACCGATCTTCTGGACCATGCGGGTCGCTTCTCCCGGGAGCACGCCGGCCGAGCCGCCGGCGTGGGCGAGCGAGCTTAGTCGAAGTGCGCGCGCCGCCCCGCCGCCGCCAACCCCCCGTGATCAAAGACGTTTTGCGCCTCCAGGCGGCGGCAGGACGGCCCGCAACTCCGCGAATCGAAAAGAGTTCTCCAGATCACCGCCGCCCGCGCCGATTGGGTGCAGAGGCCCGATCCGGGCCGAGGAGGATTCGTCGATGTCGGCCCACCGGTCGCTGCGGGCGCACGCCCGCGTTCTTTCCGCCGCCCTGCTCGGGGCATGCCTCGTCGCCCTACCCGGCCCTGCACTCGCCGATCGATTCATCGGCGTCGGCGGCGGTGTCGCGATCCCGTACAAGGGACAGGTGGGATGGACGGTGCTCGGCGAGTTCGGCGGCCACATGTGGGGCTCGAAGCACTTCCTGGGCGGCACCGAGTTCGAGTTTCGCCGGCAGGACGCTTCGCCGGCCGGCGGCGCCATCGAAGACGTGCCCGTCGACCTCTACAACGTGCGACTGCTCGGTCGCTTCGTCTTCGCGCCCAAGCGCATCTCGCCCTACTTCGGCGGTGGCGGCGGTCTTGGCGCCATTCGCACGGCCAGCACGTCGACGCGGGGCTCGGAGCTCGGACTCTCGGCGTCGGTGATCGGCCTGTTCGGCCTGCACGTCCCGGTCGCCGGCGGACGCATCGGCCTCTTCGGCGAGGGCCGCTTCGGGTACACGTGGGCACTGACCGGCGACTACTCCCACGTGCGCGGCAAGGGCTTCGACGGCTTCACGGGCGTCGGAGGATTGCGCCTGCGGTTCTAGCCGCCGGCCCACGCGGCCTCGAGGCTTCGACTCGCCGGCGACGCGGGGCGCTACCGTCTCGCCGTGCCGCCTCGACACCTCGTCCTATTGCTGCGCCTGATCCAGGCGTGGGATCGTTTTCGTCTGCGCCGCCTGATGCGACGGCATCCCGGGCTCACGATCGACCCCACGGCGTCGACCAACCTCGCCGTCGCCGAGTTCGGCCTCGCCCCCGGCGCGCGGCTCGAGATCGGCCCCGGTGTCGAGGCCGATCGGATCCCGCGCGGTGTGCGTTTTCACGTCGAAGCCGGCGCCCACGTGCGGATCGAGCGTGGCGCCTGGCTGCGCGCGAACGTGCATCCGACCCACATCGCCGCGTTCGAAGGCGCACGCATCGAGATCGGCCCACACGCCTGGATGAACGGCTGCCACTTGAGCGCCAAGGAGCGCCTGGTGATCGGCCAAGAGACGATGATCGGCTTCGGATCGCGCGTCTTCGACAGTGATCAGCACGATCTCGACGATGCGCGTCCCGAGCAGACCGCGCCGGTCACGATCGGGTCGTGGGTCTGGGTCGCGTCGGATACCACCGTGCTGAAGGGCGTCACGATCGGCTCGCAGAGCGTGGTCGGAACCCGAAGCGTCGTGACCCGCTCGATCCCCGAGCACACGCTGGCCGTCGGCATCCCCGCCAAGCCCGTCGGCGACGTCGGCGACCGCAGCCAGCTCCCGCACGCCTGAGCGCGATGGATCAGGGGAATCGAGCGGCGACCCACTCGGCCACCGCGCGCATCGCTTCGGGTCGGTGGCCCTCGAGGTAGTGCGGGGCGCCTTCGAGCTGCTGATACGTGAGATCGTCGGCCGGCGATGCGTCGCGAATCGCCAGCGCCTGGTGGACACGAATCTCGGTATCGGCGGTCGGGTGCTGGATCAACGTCGGCACCGTCACCGACGCCATCGTATCGGCGAGCTTCGCCCCCGACGAGAGCGCCGACCACGTCGAGAGCCAACCGCGCGCCGTCATCACGCGCGCGAGGCCGCCGAGGCCATAGTTCGCATCGAGCGGATCGGGGAAGGCGAAGAGCGATCCCATTGGGCGATCGTCGGGATCGATGTCGAGGTCGAGATAGGCCGGATCGGCGAGCGTCCGGTAGATCGTCATGTACTTCGTGTGCACGCCCCGGCTGCGCTCGCGTCGCCAGGCGCGTGGATCCTTCAGCTTGTCGATCTCTCGCGCGCGCCGGAAGCTCGCCTGGGCCTCGTCGATCGACGCCTTGGCGATCGTGTCGAGTCGCGCGATGCGAGCGAGCTGGGCCTCGCGATAGCGCACGAGCCAGTCGCGATCGTAGCTGCACGGCTCGGGCCAGGGTCGCCAGCCGTTGTCGGGGTCGTACATGTCGAGCTCGGGGATCACCGCTCGGGGGTCGTCTTCGTCGGCCACAGACGGGTCGATCACCTGGGCCATGAAGACGCCCTCGCCCGGATGCGCCGCCACCGCGACGAACCCGTCGCCGCAGTCGCGCTCCTTCTGGGTCAGCGCCATCAGCGACCCACCGCCGCTGTTGCCGAAGAGCACGACCGCCTCGGCCCCCCGCCTTCGCATCTCGCCCACGGCGGCCGCCACGTCGACGACGCACCGCTCGTGCAGGCAGTCGGTGTCGTTGTTGATGTAGCGGGTCGCGAAGCCGAGTACGGCGTAGCCCGCGGCCGCGAGCAGCGGGCAGGCATAGTGCACCGAGAAGTCACCGCGCGGGTGCGAGAGCACGATCGCGGTCTTCCACGGCCGGCCGTCGGCCGGCGTCCACAGCATGCCGCGCACGAGCGCGCGATCTTCGGTCACGATGCGCACGGGCTCGCGCGTGACCGGGCGATCGGGCTCGTCTTCGGGCAGCGGCCAGTAGCCGAGACCGAACGGACGCGCTTCACCGAGTGAGTGCGGCACGCCGGCTAGGCCTGCAGCCGCGCGAGCACTTCGCGCTGCTGATCCTTGGGCAGGAACTCGAAGCTGAACACGGTGCGATCGACGTGGGGGTACCGCGTACGCAGCCCCTCGACGACCTCGTCGGGCGTACCGACCACCGCGAACTCGGCCAACACGTCGTCGGTGATCAGCGTCCCCATCTCTTCCCACTGGCCCTGCTTCGACATCCGGGTCAACTCGGGGCCGAGATCGTTCCAGCCGTGCAGCTCGAGCACGGGCCGGTAGGCCGGCGTCGACGCGTAGAAGGCGATCTGCCGGGTGGTCGCCGTGTGATTCGCCTTCATCTGCTCCTCGTTCGCACCCGTCACGGTGAAGATCGGGCACACGAGCGTGAAGTCGTCGAGGCTGCGACCCGACTTCGCGAGGCCCTTCTTCACGGCGGGCATCGTGACCTCGTCGATGTACTTCGGCGTCGTGAAGGCGTGAGCGATCAGACCGTCGGCGACCTCTCCGGCGACTTCGGTCATCAGCGGCCCGACCCCGGCGAGCCAAACGTCGGGCGCCCCGTGCTCGAGGTTCGGCGGCGTGAACATGGGCGTCATCAGCGTGTGGTCGTAGAACTCGCCCTCGAAGTGGAGCGGCTTGCCGTCATACCAGCACTCCCAGATCGCGCGCATCGCGAGGATCATCTCACGCATGCGCGCGGCCGGCTTCGACCAGGGCATGCTGAAGCGGCGCGTGATGTGCGGCTTGATCTGCGAGCCGAGGCCGAGGGTGAAGCGCCCCTTCGAGTAGGCGTTCAGGTCGTGGCCCATCTGCGCCAGGAGCATCGGGTTGCGTGCGAACGCGACCGCGATGCTCGTCTGCAGGCGCACCCGTTCGGTGTGCTCGGCCGCGAGCGCCAGCGGCAGGAACGGATCGTTCGACACCTCGGCACTCATGATGCCGTCGACCCCGAGCTCTTCGAGGGCCTTCGCCCGAGCCGGCACCTTCGACAGGTCGAAGCCCATCACTCCACCATCGATCTTCATCTACGTCGCTCCTGGTCGGATTGCGTTTCGTGTACGGCGCGCTTCGTCGACGAACGCCATTCGCTCGCCCGACCGGCTACGGCCAGTCGAGGGAGAGGCCGGACGAGGCGCGCGAGGAGCCTAGCCTGCCCGCGCGAGCGGGGGCCGAGCACGCCGACGCCACGCTCGGCGCTCGACGATCGAGCAGGAGGGCCCGCGCGGCCGAGTTCGACCGGCCGAGTGAACCGGGCCGGGCGCTCGCGCCCGGTGCCGCGCTGCCCCGTCCGTCTCGGAAGGGGCGGGCCGCGACGGTTCTGGACACAATTCGAAGAGCCCGGGAAGACCCGCGGGGGGCCTATTCGACCTGCCGGGGCCCAGGTCCCCCACCGGGCCCGAATGATCCTCCAAAGGACTGAAATCGAAGCAGAATCCCGCCGATCAGGAGTTGCAATCGGGCGCTGTTGGCCGACCCTCCCCGTTCCCCCAGCCAACGCAGAGCGCGCTTCGAGTGACCCGGGTCACCGAGGCGCACCCTTACGAGGATCCGATGCGTCGAGCCGAATCGAAGCCGTGCGACACACCGCGCCGCGCCGCCCACCTCGGGCTCGGCGTGCTCGCGTGCGTGGCTCTGCTGATGGTTGCGCCGAGCGCCCCCCTGGCTGGGGAGAGCCTGCTCGCGCTGAACGACAAGAGCGAGCCCCGTGCGCTGCCCTCGCTCGATGCGAACCCGTCGCCCGATGGCCAGACGGCAAAGCCCCAGGCATCGGATGACGCCGAGGCCTGGGACGACGACGAGTGGTTCGAAGACGAGTTCAGCCTCGACGACGAGTACGACGGCATCGTGAACGAAGACCCGCTCGAGCCGGCGAACCGAGTCGTGTTCCAGTTCAACCGGGGCGTCGATCGTTTTCTGCTCACGCCGATCACCGGCGTGTATCAGGCGCTCGTCCCGTCGGCCGGACGCGAAGGCGTCTTCAACGTCTTCCGCAACCTCGACTCGCCGGCGCGACTCACGAACGCCATGCTCCAGGGTCGCCCGAAGGCGGCCGGCATCATGCTGGGCCGATTCGTATTCAACACGACCTTCGGTCTCGGCGGTCTGTTCGACGTCGGCAGCCGCATCGGCCTCAAGCAGCAGCACGCCGACTTCGGCCAGACGCTCGCAACCTGGGGGACACCGCAGGGGCCCTTCCTGATCTTCCCCTTCCTCGGCCCGATGACGGTGCGACATGGCGTCGGCATGGGCGCCGACTTTGCCATGCAGCCCGCGAGCTGGGTGCTCGGCCCGCTGCCCGGCATGATCATGGGTGCCAGCAAAGACTTCACGCGTCGCGAGCAGAGTGAATTCGAGCTCGAGATGCTGCGCGACCAGTCGCTCGACTTCTATGCAGCGCTTCGTTCAGCGTTCCTGCAAGATCGAGCCGACGTGGTCGCGTCGGGCGACGAAGACGCCTCGCTCGAGCACATGGCTGATTCGGGCAGCGACTCGACGAGCGCTGCGCTCACGTTCGAAGAGCGCAAGGCGCGCTGCCTGAACGGGCCGCGAGCCCGGCGCGAAATGGCCAAGCCCTTCCTCCGAAACGCAGCGCGCGAGCGCTGCGCCTCGATCGCTGCGCGCTAGCCGCCCCACCGCGTCGACTCCAGCCGTCACCCCGATCCCCGAATCGGAGTGGCCTCCGATGCGTTCGCGGCGGCAGCCCGCGAGCCGCGGCGGTATGCTCGCGCGCGAGAACCCGGCAGCGAAGGAGCCCACCGCCATGGTCCACTACAACCCGTTCTCCGACGAGGTGATGCGAGACCCCTACCCCGTCTACGCGCAGCTGCGCGAAGAGGCGCCGGTCTACTACATCGAGGAATACGACGCGTGGGCGCTCTCGAAGTTCCAGGACATCTGGGACTGCTCGATGGACAACAAGCACTTCACCGCGACGAAGGGGACGACGTCGGCCCATCTTCTCACGAAGGTGCAGCCCGTCACCCCGATGCTCAACATGATGGATCCGCCCGAGCACACGAAGCTGCGGACGGAGATGCGGCAGTACTTCACGCCCGCCAAGGTGGCGCCGCTCGAGCCGTTCATCCGCGACATGGTGAAGAGCTACATCGAAGAGGCGAAGGGTCGAGGCGGCATGGACGTGATGAACGACTTCTCGTCGAACGTCGCGACCGCCGTGGCGTGCAAGCTGAACGGCATCCCCCAGGAAGATGGCGACATGCTGAACAGCCTGGTCTGGCGCTTCTTCGCCCGCGACCCCGAAGTCGACGGCATGACCCCAGACGGGCTCGCGGCCATGGAGGAGATCGGCGCCTACTTCTACGAGCTGGCGGCCAAGTGTCGAGCCAAGGGGGCGGATGAGCCCGACGTGCTCAACCTCCTCTGCGCCTTCGAGCTCGACGGCGAGCAGTTCCCGCTCGAGGCGATCGCGTCGCATCTGACGCTGCTCATCATCGGCGGCTCAGAGACGTTCCCGAAGACGTTCGCCAACATGACGCAGCTGCTCGCCGAGCACCCCGATCAGCGTGCGAAGGTGGTGGCCGATCCGTCGCTGGTGCCCGACGCCCTGCAAGAGGGGCTGCGGTACTGGATGCCGACGCAGTTCCTCTGCCGCAGCGTCACGAACGATCTCGAGCTGCGCGGTCAATCGCTCAAGGAAGGCCAGCCGGTCCTCTTCCTCTATCCGGCCGCCAATCGCGACGCGGACGAGTTCGACGACCCGGACGTGTTCGACATCGATCGCAAGGCAAAGCGCATCCTCTCGTTCGGCGCGGGGACGCACGCCTGCATCGGCATGCACGCAGCGAAGCTCGAAGGCAAGATCTGCCTCGAGGAGATGCTCGCGGCGTTCCCCGAGTACGAGCTCGACCTCGACAACGCCGAGCGCCTCGTGACCGACTTCGTGCAGGGCTACGCGAGCTTCCCGATCAAGTTCTGACCTTCGGGCGGGCCCCGATGGCAGCACTCCCTCGAGTCGCCGATCTCGTATGCTCCGGCCTGCGTGCCGGGCGCTGATCGGGATCGGTCCCGGATCGGCCCCGGATCGAGAGGAGACTCGCGTGAGCAGTGCGCAATCGAGCGGGCCGAAGCCCATCACGTTGCCCGAAGAGATCGACGTCGCCTGGATCGAAGGCGCCCTCGCACAGAGCGATGTGCGCGGCGGTCGAGTGGTCGCCGACTTCGAGACCGAGATGGTCGGCACCGGTCAGATGGGTCGCAGCGTCCGGCTGCGGTTGCGCTTCGAGGGCGACGACGCCCCGTCGGCGTCGGTCGTGGTCAAGATCCCCTCCGACGATCCGACGAGCCGCGGGACGGGCGCGAGCCAGGGCTCGTACATGCGCGAAGTGCGCTTCTACCAGCAGCTCGCCCGAGATACGCCGATGCGCACGCCGCGCTGCGACTACGCGACGATCGACGAGGCGAACCCCGAGTTCTTCTCGATCGTGCTCGAAGACATGGCGCCCGCCCGACAGGGCGACCAGATCGCGGGCTGCAGCGTCGAAGAGGCCGAGCTCGCTCTCGACGAACTCACGCGTCTGCACGCCCCCTGGTGGGACGACGCGAAGCTCCCCGGACTCGCCTATCTGCAGCAGGCTTCGCCCGAGAGTGCGCCGCTCTTGCAGGGCGTGTACTCGGCGCTGCAACCGGGCTTCGAAGCCCGGTACGCCGATCGTCTCGCTCCCGAGCTGATGGACGTCACGCGACGCTTCGGCCCGCTCATCGGCGCGTGGGCCGCCGCGTCCGACAGCCCCAAGACACTCACCCACGGTGACTACCGACTCGACAACATGCTCTTTGGGGCGGGCGATTCGGCGACGCCGCTCTGCATCGTCGACTGGCAGACCGTCGGTTGCGGCGCTGCGCTCGGCGACGCGGCGTACTTCATGGGGGCAGGCCTGCCCATCGAAGCGCGGCGCACGCACGAAGACGCGCTGATTCGCCGCTATCACGAGGGTCTGCTCGCCGGGGGCGTCACCGATTACGACTTCGAGACGTGCTGGCGCGAATACCGACTCTTCACCTTCGCCGGCGTCATCATGGCCGTGGTCGCATCGATGATCGTCGAGGTGACCGAGCGGGGCGACGAGATGTTCATGGCGATGGCGTCGCGTCACGCCCAGCACGCACTCGACCTCGAGGCGTTCGATCTGATCTCGTAGTGCAATCGACGCGCCGGGACGGAGCGGCGCAGCTACGCCGAGCCCCCGAGCCAGGCGGCCGTTCGCTCGATCACCCAGTAGCCGGCCAGGCTGCCGATGCCCGCGATTCCGACCGCCCGCAGCGCAGGCGACCGCATCGGGATCGCGAGGGCGAGCGCCAGCCGAAAGAGCGCGAGCGCGACGAGTACGAGCGCGATCTGGCCGAGCTCGATGCCCACGTTGAACGTGAAGAGCGCCAGCGGGATGTCGCGCGGCGGCAGACCGATCTCGGCGAGGGCGCCGGCGAACCCGAGCCCGTGCAGCAGACCGAACGCGAACGCGATGAGCCACGGGCGACGCTGAAAGAGCCCGCGCGTCTCGTCGTCCGAATCGAGACGCGTCGGGATCTCCATCGCGAGCACGAGCAGGCTCAGCGCAATGCCCACCTCGACGAGCCCGGTCGGAAACCGAACGAGGCCGAGCGCGGCGAGCGCCAGGGTCACGCTGTGCCCGACGGTGAACGACGTCACGGTGAGCAGCAGCGGCCGCAGGCCCCGAATCAGCATCAAGAGGCCGAGCACGAAGAGCACGTGGTCGAAGCCGAACACGAGGTGTTCGATGCCGAGCTCGATGTAGCTGGCGGCGACGCTCCACTTGCTCGGATCGGCGGGCACGACGAACTCGGGCTCGTTCGCCGAGAGCAGCGCCTGGCGCACGACGCCGTCCGCCGACACGACCCGCACCAGCGCGTTTGCGACGCCTGCCTCGAGGCCATCCAGACCGACGGTGAGACCGGTCAGGGCGACGCCGTCGCAGTCGACGACGTAGTCGATGACGATGCCCGTGCCCTCGCGCGTCTCGTTCGCCTCGCCGACCGGCTTGCACACCTCGGGGAGTCGCGGCGCGTGCACCGCGCCGCGCGCCTGCATGATCGCGGCCTTGAATCGGACGTCGACCAGCCCGTCATCTCGTTCGCGAAGCTCGAGAAGGCTCGGAGCGAGCGGGTGGGCAGCGGCCGGGTCGGGCCCGCCGGCCATGCCGCACAGAATGAGCGCGAGCCCTCCGACGCAGCCGAGCCAAGTGCTCCACAGTCGCTTCCGTCGGAAGAGACCGACGCGCTGCCCGTCTTCGAAAGCCCGCATCACGCCCCGACGCTAGCGACGCCCCGCCCCACCCCGCACCCCATGCGCACGCGCGTGCTTCGAGCCGCCGCCAGCCGCGGTACTCTCAGACCTCGACTGCACGCACCCCGCAACCCTGAGGCGAACCATGCTGAGCCGCTTCGACGACTACCCGATCCACCAGACGCCCGAACCGGTCGCTCACCCCTCGACGGGCGACCGCAATCACTACGACCGCTACTGGTTCAACGGCTACGCCGACGACGGCGACTTCTATTTCGGCATCGCCATGGGGCTCTATCCGCATCGCGGCGTGCTCGACTGCGGCTTCAGTCTCGTGATCGACGGCGAGCAGCACTGCTTCTACGGCTCGCGGCGGGCACCGAGAGACCCGAGCGAGACCGAATGCGGCCCGTTCCGCATCGAGATCATCGAGCCGATGCGCAAGATCCGCGTCGTGCTCGACGACAACGAGACGGGACTCGCCTGCGACCTCACGTTCACCGCGCGCACGGCGTGTGTCGAAGAGGGGCGACAGACCCTGCGCAATCCGGCCGGAACGAAGGTCGTGATGGACGCGACGCGCTTCGCTCAGTTCGGTCGCTGGTCGGGCGAGATCCGCTTCGCCGGCCGCACGCTGCCCATCGACGCCGAGCACGTCTTCGGTACGAAAGATCGTTCGTGGGGCATCCGCCCGGTGGGCGAGCCCGATGCCGGCGGTGCCCCCGCCTTCGCCATGCCCCAGATCTTCTTCCTCTGGGCGCCGCTCCACTGGCCCAACCGCTGTACGCACTTCGGCTGCTTCGATGATGCGAGTGGCTACACCTGGCACCAGGACGGCGCCGTCGTGCCCGTACACGACGGCAACCCCGACAAGATCCCCGGCGTGATGGATCCCGACACCGTGACGTACAAGCGTGTCGAGCACGAACTCGAGTTCGTCCCGGGCACGCGTCGCGCGAGCGCCGCCCGCATTGCGCTCGTGGGGTCGGACGCGAGCCGGCTCGACATCGAGCTCGAACCCCTGCTGATCTTCCGCATGAAGGGCATCGGGTACACACACCCGGTCTGGGGCCACGGTCGCTGGCACGACGAGCTGGCCATCGGCGGCGACCGCTTCAAGTGTGACGAGGTCGACCCGAACGCGATCGAGAATCAGCACATCCAGCAGGTCGTGCGCGCGCGCTCGGGCGACGACATCGGCATCGGCGTCCTCGAGCAGATCCATCTCGGCGAGCACGCGCGCTACGGGTTCGAGGGGATCGTCGACCCGCCGCGCTGAGCGCGCGCGGTCGACGAGCGAGGCCGGCGAAGCCCGATGGTCAAGGACGCGTTCACCGAAGATCACCTCTTCAGCGAGCACACCGATCGTGTGTCGTCCGAGATGGGGGATGCCGAGCGACTCGCGTGGCAACGATTGACGCGGAGCCTCAGACGCTGCGTCGAGGCGGCGGTCGACCTCTCGGCGAGCACTGACGAGATCGAGGCCGCATGCGAACGCGCCGACGCACTGGCCGACGAGCTGGCCGCGCTCGCGCGCGGTCGGGGGATCGCGTTGTTCGGGGGCGGCGCCGAGAGCGAGCCCGAGGCGGTGAGCGCAGGTGTGCCCTTCAGCCCGGTCATGGGCCAGCTCAACCCCGTTGCTCCGCCGCTCGTGCTGCGGCGCGACGGCGACCGCGTCGTCGGCGACGTCACCCTCGGCAAGGCCTACCAGGGCGCTCCCGGCCTCGTGCATGGCGCCGTCGTCTCGGCGATGTACGACGAGGTGCTCGCCCTGGCCAATACGGTGAACGGTGCGTCGGGCGCGACGGGTCGGCTGACGATCCACTTCAGGGCGCCCACGCCCCTCGACACACCCCTGCGGTTCGAGGCCTGGACCGACCGGATCGACGCGCGAAAGGTGTTCGCCGGTGGACGCTGCTTCGCCGGCGACCGGCTGCTCACCGAGGCCGAGGGCCTCTTCATCCGGGTCCAGATGAAGATCTGATCCCGCTGCTCGGCCTGCTGGACACGCCCGCGTGGCCCTCCTACTGTGATGATCCTGAATCTGACGCATCGTCAGATCGGCCGACCGGCCGCTCGCCGCTGCGTGGAGGAGGATCCGATGGAACGACCCCTCGAAGGCATCAAGGTGCTCGAGGTCGCGGCATGGTGGTTCGTGCCGAGCGCTGGGGCGGTGCTCGCCGACTGGGGCGCCGAGGTGATCAAGGTCGAGCACCCCGAGACGGGCGACCCTCAGCGCGGCCTCGTGACGAGCGGGCTCTTGCCGGCCGGCGGCTTCAACTTCATGTGGGAGCAGCCGAATCGCAGCAAGAAGAGCGTGGGCATCGACGTCAAGACCGAGGGCGGGCGCGCGCTGCTCTACAAACTCGCGGCCGAGAGCGACGTCTTCCTCACGAGCTTCCTGCCCGGCGCGCGGCAGCGGCTCGCGATCGACGTCGAGCACATTCGCGCGGTCAACCCCGACATCATCTACGCGCGAGGCAGCGGCCAGGGCACGCGGGGCCCCGAGGCCGAACGCGGTGGCTACGACGGGGCGTCGTACTGGGCGCGCGGCGGCATCGGGTCGGCGCTCACCGGTCGCAGCGACGGCCCGCCCGTCATGCAGCGGCCCGCGTTCGGCGACAGCCTGGGTGGCATGAACATCGCCGGCGGCGTCGCAGCAGCGCTCTTCAAGCGAGCCCGCACCGGCGAACCCAGCGTGGTCGACATCTCGCTGCTCTCGACGGCCATGTGGAACATCTCGGCCGACGTCACGATGGCGAAGGCGCTCGAAGGCCTCGGCCTCAAGGGCGGCATGCCGAAGATGGACCGCACGCGCGTGCCCAACCCGATCGTCAACGCCTACCAGACGAAGGATGCGCGCTGGATCATGCTCATCATGCTGCAGAGCGACCGCAACTGGCCCGATCTCTGCGAGCACCTCGGTCGCCCCGATCTGATCGAAGACGAGCGCTTCGCCAGCTCGGCCCTACGGGCGCAGAACGGACCGGAATGCGTCGGCGAGCTCGACGCCATCTTCGCCACGAAGAGCCTCGAAGAGTGGAAGCAATGTCTCGCGACCACCGACGGCGTGTGGGCGCCGGTGCAGCATCCAGGTGAGCTCTATGAAGATCCCCAGGTGCTCGCGAACGAGTATCTGCGCCAGGTCGAGCTCGGCGGCGGCGACGCTTGCCAGCTCGTGGCCAATCCGGTGCAGTTCGACGAGACGGCCCCCGAGATGAGCCACGCCCCCGAGCACGGTCAGGATACGGAGGTCGTCCTGATGGAGATGGGGCTCGAGTGGGAAGAGATCGAACGCCTCAAGGCCGAAGGGGCGATCCTCTAGGGAACCTCTGCGGTGTCCGGCGTGCCAGGGCAGGGGCAGGCGGGGGCACCGTGCTCAGACATTCTCGGCGCGACCGGCCGGGGAAGCTCGTTTGCTGCGCACGTCGCGCCTGCGAACTGCGCGCGGTCCCCCCGCCTGCCCCGGCCTCGGGACGCTTCGGTCACAGCGCAGCACGCTCGGCCAAGAAGAGCTCGCAGCGGGTGCGTGGGGCGCGTTCTGCAGAGCCTCTCCAGTCGGGGGTGTCAGTCGTCCTCGCCGCCGGCCTCGGCGCCGATGTAGCCGAGCGCCTCGAGCGCCGCGCGGTCGGCCGCGGGCACGTCGGGCGCGACGTCCCGCCGCATCGGCAGCGCGTCGCAGCCGTCGCGGCGCAGGTCGGCCCACAGCCGGGCTTCGAGCGCATCGGCGCGCGCCGGCTCCTGCTTCGAGAGGTCGAATCGCTCGTCGGGGTCCCGCGCAAGGTCGTAGAGCGTGCGCCTCGTGGGTCCGTCTCGAAGACACACGACGATCAGCTTGTCGTCGCCGACGCGGATGCTGGCCGACTGCTTGCGTCGATTCGTGTGGGCGACGGCGATGACCGCTTCGGGCGTCTCCGAGAGGGCATCGACACCGTCGAGGCCGGCCTGGGCATCGAGACCGGCCAGCGCCAGCAACGTCGGCAGCAGATCGACGCCCCGCCAGAGCGGGCGCGTTTGGCCACCGGCCCGTCCCGGCGCGCGCACGAGGACGGGCACGGCGATGTTCTCCTCGGTGAGTGCGCCGTGCTGGAGCATGCCATGCTCCATCATCTCCTCGCCGTGGTCCGACGTGAGCAGCACGATGGTCCGGTCTTCGACCCGCAGCGCATCGAGCTTCGAGAGCAGCTCACCAAAGAGGCGATCGCTGCGATGCACTTCGCCGCGATACAGGTCGTGGGCCCGCGCCAGCTGCGCCGGGTCGTTCAGCACCATGAGCGGAGGCATCGGGCCGGCATCGAAGGTGCCCGGGTCGTCGTAGAACGCACGGGCCTCGGCATGGGGCAACCAGGGCGTGTGCGGATCGATCAGGTGCACCCAAAGCAGAAAGGGCTCGGGTGCGGCGTCGAGCCAGGCGAGCGCGCGCTGCACCACCTGCGCGTCGTCGGCGCCCTTGAACATCTCGAACGTGTCGAACCCGCGCGCAAAGCCCCGACCGGCCTGGAGCGCCGGATTGTTGAAGAAGGCGGCCGTTGCATAGCCTTCGGCGTCGAACCGTTCGGCGAGCGTCGGCGTGTCGGCGGGCAGCTTCCAGTCGACCAGCGCATCCGTTGCATGGCGACCGGTCAGATAGGCGGCGAACGAGCTCGGCGTCTTGGCGGTCGGCGAGTACGCCGCCTCGAAGCGGGTTCCGGCGTCGGCGAACGCCTGCATGTGCGGTGTCAGCAGGGCGGGCGCGCCGTAGGGGGAGATCGCGTCGGCGCGCAGCGCATCGAAACTGACCACGACGACCGAAGGGCGCTCGGGCGCCCGGTCCGAGCATGCGTGGAGCGCGGCGGCGACCACGACCATGAGGGAGACGAGCGCCGAACGGGCGATGCGTGATAGACGGGGCGCGAGGCGCATCCCGATAGCATGCCCGAATCGACGCGTTCTGCTCGGTCGAGCGCCCCGAATCGCGCCCGCGGCTCGGACCGATTCGGTGATACGCTCTTCCTTCGGCTTGGCGCCGCGTCGCGCGAACGTGTGAGCCGGTCTCGCGACCCGCCTCTCGAACCCCCTACCGAACAAGGAATCTCCCACCATGAAGTACGGACTCGCGTTCGCGAACGTCGGCCCCTTCGGTCAGCCCGAGGGCCTCGCCCACCTGGCTCAGACAGCCGAGCGCGTCGGCGTCGAGTCGCTCTGGACCGTCGAGCACGTGGCCGTGCCCGTCGGCTACCAGTCGGCCTACCCCTACAGCGACACGGGCAAGATGCCCGGCGCCGAAGACGCGCCGATCCCCGATCCGCTGATCTGGCTCGCCCACGCGTCGGCGGTGACCCAGAAGATCCGGCTCTGCACCGGCATTCTGATCCTGCCGCAGCGACACCCGATCTACACCGCGAAAGAGCTCGCCACCCTGGACGTCCTCTCGAAGGGCCGCATCACCTGCGGCATCGGGATCGGTTGGCTCGAAGAAGAGTTCGACTCGCTCGGCGTCCCGTTCGCCCGCCGCGGCGCCCGCACCGACGAGTGTGTGGCGGCCCTGCGCCAGCTCTGGAGCGGCGACGCGAAGCCCTTCCAGGGCGAGTTCTACGAGTGGAACGCGATCGAGTCGAACCCGAAGCCGGTCCAGGCAGGCGGTATCCCGATCGTGGTCGGGGGACACTCCGACGGCGCCGCGCGGCGCGCCGGACGCATCGGCGACGGCTACTTCCCGATGGTCCAGGGCGGCAAGATCGACTTCGAAGCCCTCGCGCACCTCTTCGACACGATGCGTGCAGAGGCCGAGAAGAGCGGCCGCAACCCGAGCGACATCGAGATCACGACGGGCGCACCGCTGCGCAGCCTCGACGACGCGAAGCGGCTCGAAGACCTCGGTATCTCGCGCGTCGTGGGCCCGCCGCCGGGCTTCACCCCCGATCAGGTGACCCAGGGCCTCGAGCAGCTGGGCAACGAGATTCTCTCGAAGCTCTGATTCGATCGGGCGCGACGAGGTTCGATGCGGTGAACGACGACTCGGCCGGGTTCGTGCCCCCGCTGCTCGAGTGCGCGGAGCTTCGGCTCTGCGCGCTCGAGCGCGCCCACTCGCCGGGGATGTTCGAGCTGTGGAGCGACGAGCGCGTGTGCCGTCACTCCGGGCCGGCGATCGATGCCGTCGGCGCGCCGATCGCCCTACCGGCGACGACGGCGGCCGACAGCGACCGACTGCTCGATTTCTGGCTGAGACGCGCCGAGGCCGGCACGGGCTTTCGCTGGGCGATCATCGAGCGGCCATCCGACACCTTCGCGGGCGCGATCGGCTTCAATGCGCTCGGCGATGTCGCCGAGCTCGCGTACCACCTCGTACCGCGCTGCTGGGGGCGGGGGCTCGCGACGCTGGCCGCGCACCGGGCGATCGACTGGGCCGTCGACGCCGGCTCTTCGACGATCGAGTGCTTCGTCGAAGCCGAGAACACGGCGTCGATCCGGCTGCTCGAACGGCTCGGGTTCGAGACCCGCGGCGAGGCCCGACGCTGCGATCTTCGTTTCCAGCTGCAGGGCCGGGCAGCTCCGAGCTGAGGCCGCTCGACCGCGAGGATGGCGCCGGGGGCGGCGCTCGGCGCCGCCCCCGGCGACGTCTCAGCCGAGCACCTCTTCGAAGACTTCTTCGTTGAAGCCGACGAGGATCTTCTTGCCGCTGCGAATGCAGGGGGCCCGCAGGTTGCCGGTCGGGCCGAGCATCTTCTCGACATCGGCGGGCTTCGCGGATGCGCCCTTGAAGCGATCGAGCTTCTTGCCCTTCGCGACGATCACTTCACTCGCGGCCTTGGCCAGCTTGGCCGCGTCGCTCTTGCCGAGCTTGCGGCTCGCGGGCACGACCTCGGCCGCCTCGATTCCATGTGCGTCCAGAAACTTGGACGCTCGCTGACAAGACGTTCAGCCCTTGCGCTCGTAGTACCAGTCGACACGCTTCGCCATCGGGCGCAGCCTCCTATCGTTGGTTGCTCTCGTCGTTGGTTGCTCTCGTTCCGGTTGCAGTCGGTTCAACCGTCGTGATCCGCCCACTCACGCGGACGCAGGAAGTCGGTGTAGAGGCGCTCCTCGGGCGATCCCGGCTCGGGGTGCCAATCGTATCGCCACGTCACCATCGGCGGCATCGACGCGAGCACGCTCTCGGTTCGCGTCGCCGCCTGCAGACCGAACTTGGTGCCTCGATCGTAGAGCAGGTTGAACTCGACGTAGCGCCCCCGCCGATAGAGCTGGAACTCTCGCTCGCGGTCGCCGAAGGGCGTCCCCTTGCGCTTCTCGAGGATCGGCAGATAGGCCTCGAGGTAGGCATCACCGACGCTGCGTACGAAGCCGAAGGCGTGGTCGAAGCCCTCGCCCGTGAAGTCGTCGAAGAACACGCCGCCGACGCCGCGGGGCTCCCCACGATGGGGCAGCTGGAAGTAGTCGTCGCACTCCTTCTTGAAGCGCGCGTAGAGGTCGCTGCCGAACGCCGCGCAGGCGTCGCGCGCGGTGCGGTGCCAGGCCACCGCATCCTCTTCGAAGCCGTAGTAGGGCGTGAGGTCGAAGCCGCCCCCGAACCACCAGACGGGCTCGCTCGACGCAGCGCGATCGGGCGGCGTCGCGTGAAAGAGACGGAAGTTCGCATGCGACGTGGGGGCGTAGGGGTTGCGTGGGTGCACGATCAGCGACACCGACACCGCCTGATACGACCCGCCCGCAAGATCGGGCCTGCGATCGGTGGCCGCGGGGGGCATCTGGTTGCCGGTCGTATGCGTGAAGTTGACGGCGGCCTTCTCGACGTTCGGTCCACCTTCGAGCACGCGCGGCCGCGAGACACCGCCGCCCGGCCGCTCGATCTCGTCGCGGCGAAACGTCGCCTCTCCATCGGCCGCTTCGATGCCGGCGCAGATTCGATCTTGCAGGTCGGTCAGGTAGGCGCGGACCGCGTCGACCTGGGATGCGTGTGCATGCGCGCCCATGTCGGTGCCCTCTCGTGGTCGGCCGCCGCGTCGGCCCCTGCGCCGCGCGGCGCCTCGACAGCGAAGGTAGCAGCGACGCTCGACGGCTCTCGGCGTGCGGGCGCAGCATGTCGAGGCACGCGCGCGCTCGGCTTCGCTATACCGGGGAGGCGCAGCCCACCCGATCGATCGGAGCCCCCATGAGCGATGCGACCCCGCCGACTGAAACTTCGACCGCCAGCGCCGACCTGCCCGACCCCGGCGCGGTCGCCCGCGCGCGCGGCGACGTGAAGCCGATCCCCGAGAGCTCGATGAAATGGGTGAAGCCCATCATGCGGTTCATGTCGAAGGCGAACGTCTTCGTATACGAGGCGACCAACGGCAAGGTGTGGGGCACGTTCCCCGGTGGCGCGCCGGTCTGTCTCGTGACCATGACCGGCGCGAAGAGCGGCCGGAAGCGGACGATTCCGCTGATCTACCTGCCCCACGGCGACGACGTCATCATCGTCGCTTCCCAAGGCGGCATGGAGAAGCATCCGATCTGGTATTGGAATCTCAAGAAGCACCCGCAGGTCGAGATCCAGGACGGCGCGCGCAAGCGCCGGATGATCGCGCGGCAGGTCGACGACGCGGAGAAGAAGGCGCTTTGGCCGCACATCCTCACGATCTACCCCGACTTCGAGGATTATCAGGCGCGCACCGACCGCAACATCCCGATGTTCGTGTGCAGCCCCGAGACCTAGCGCCCTCGGCGCAAGGGTCACATCGAGTGGGGATTCACGAGGATCCCGCCATCGACGACGAGCGCGTGTCCGGTGACGAATGAAGACCGCTCGGAGCACAGCCATGCGATGGCGTCGGCGATCTCTTCGGGCTCACCGAGGCGCCGCATCGCGTGCGTCGCGACCGTCGCTGCCTCGACTTCGGGGACCCGCTCGAAGTAGCCGGCGATCGAAGGCGTGCGAATCCCGCCCGGGCAAACCGCGTTGACCCGCACGCCCCGCTGCCCGAGCTCGGCGGCGGCCGTCTTCGTCAACGCGAGCAGCCCCCCCTTCGAGGCGCTGTACGCCGCCTGGCTCGCCTCGCCGCGCATGCCCGAGACCGAAGCGACGTTGACGATCGAACCGCCGCCGGCTTCGAGGA
This sequence comes from Myxococcota bacterium, assembly GCA_965250285.1. GTDB lineage: Bacteria > Myxococcota_A > UBA9160 > UBA9160 > UBA4427 > CAYYSY01. The sequence continues at coordinate 303,744 of OZ252299.1, read as the reverse complement.
TCGCCGGGATCTGCGCCTTCATGCAGTGGTGGACCCCCTTGAGGTTCACGTCCATCACGCGATCCCAACTCGCCTCGGGGATGTCTTCGAGCAGCCGGAACCCGGCGCCGGCCGCGGCGTTGTTGACGGCGCAGTGAAGCGCGCCGAAGCGCGACACCGTCGCGTCGACGAAGCGCTGCATGTCGTCCGCCGATGCGACGCTCGCCTCGACGAAGAGCGCTTCGCCGCCCTCGGCTTCGACGTGCGCCACCGTCTCGTGCCCGCCCTCCGCGTCGACGTCGCAGAGCGCAACCTGCGCGCCATCGCGGGCGAGGACCTGCACGGTCGAGCGGCCGATCCCGCTCCCGCCGCCGGTGACCAGCGCGACCTTGCCTTCGAGTAGCCCGTAGGCCGACATAGCGACTCCCTGAGCGACCTGCGCCGTGCGCAACTCGGGTGTCGATCCTACCGGGTTCGGGGGGCGGCCATAGAGGGCCCGTGAAGATCGACGACGGGCGGCATTCGCAGCGCTTGTGGCGGCATCGGATCTGAGGCATTCAAGGGGCCCGAACCGGAGTCCGCCATCCCCCCCGAACCTCGCATCCTGCGTCTGGAAGAGATCCGCGACGAAGCCGTCGGCGGCAAGGCCGAGGGCCTCGGCCGCCTGATCCGGGCCGGCCTGCGCGTGCCCCCGGGCTTCGTGATCGTCGACGCGCGTCCAGGCGCGCTGCCTGCGGGTCTCAGCGAAGCGCTCCGCCACCTCGGCGACGGGCCGGTGGCCGTGCGGTCCTCGGCCCTCGGCGAAGACGGCGCCGAATCGAGCTTTGCAGGCCAGTACGAGACCGTACTCGACGTGCAGGGCGAGCAGGCCGTTGCCGAAGCGATCGAGCTCTGCCTCCAATCGCTCGACAGCGCACGCGCCGCCGCATACCAGCAGGCCCAGGGCGCCGACGCAGCCAGCGAGGGCGCGCCGCGCATGTGCGTCGTGGTGCAGCGGATGGTCGCCGCCCGGGCCGCCGGGGTCCTCTTCACCGCCGATCCAGTGAGCGACCGACGCGCGCACGTCGTGATCGATGCGGTCGCGGGCCTGGGCGAGGCGCTGGTCAGTGGCCACTCCTCACCTGATCACCTGCTCGTCGACCGCGCCGGCTGCATCGTCGAAGAGACGCTCGCGGGCAGCGCGCCCGTACTCTCGCCGACCGAGCGCGACCGACTCGTCGAAGAAGCGCTCTACGCGGAGCGCGCGCTCGGCGACCCCCTCGACATGGAGTGGGCGATCGACGCCGACGGCCTCGTCCACTGGTTGCAGGCGCGCCCGATCACCACGCTGGGGCCCGATCTGCACGAGCTCGACACGCCGATCTTCGCCCGGGACGACGTGTACACGCGCTGCAACATCGGCGAGATGTTCCCGGGCGCGTGCACGCCGCTTTCCTACTCGTTCACCGCCTGGGGAATCGATCGCGGCATGCAGATGATGCAGCGCACGATCGGCCTGATCCCTGCGATGACGCCTCACATGCGCTTCGTCGGCATGCACTCGGGCCACTTGTTCCTCAACATGTCGGCCATGGCCGAGACGTCGGGGGGCGCGCTCGGCTCGAGCACCGAAGATCTCGCACTCTCGATCTGCGGCCGGCCGCTGACCGAGATCGCGATGAAGGAGCCGCCGGCGCCGCCGCTGCACCGCCGCTTCGTGAACGCGGCGCGCTACGGCCGCTATCTCTTCAGCCGCCGCAAGGCACGGCGCGAGATCGCCCGGCTCGCCCGCGAGATCGAGTTTCCGACTTTCGACACCGCCGCCGAAGCGTGGCGTGATCTCGACACGAAGCTCGAGCTGAATGCGTGGGCGATGCACTGGCACCTCATCTCATCGGCGAGCTCCGGCGTGCTCACACCGACGCTGATCGGCGTGCTCGCAGGGGGCCAGACGCCGGGCGACGAGCACCAGGCCCAGGCCGCCGCGCTGCTCGCAGGCGCCGAAGGCGTCGAGAGCGCCGACATCGTCGCCGGGGCCGAGCGCGTCGAGCAGGCGATCCTTCGAAGCCCGGAGGCCGACGACCGCTTCATCGACGCCGACGTCGACGCCGCGCTCGCGTGGCTGCGCGACCGGGCCTCGGGCGACGCGCACGATGCGTTCGGTGCCTACCTCGATCGCCACGGCCACCGGGCGATCAAGGAGCTCGAGCTGCGACAGGCCGAGTGGCGCCACGACCCGACGCCGCTCGTCCGATCACTGCAGGTCGCGCTGCGCGGGCTGCGCGACAGCGGCGGCTCGCCCCACCGCGCCGCCGCGCCCGCGTCCGAGCTGCCCGAGGGTCGCTTCGTTCGCTGGCTGACGGCGCGCGCGCGCGAGGCCGTGCGGGCGCGCGAAGAGACCAAGTCGGGGCTCGTCGCGGTCGCGGCGGCGTTCAAGGGCGGCTACCGCCAGCTGGGCGCCTTGATGACCGCCGAGAGCCTGCTCCCCGACGCCGACGCCGTCTTCTTCCTGACCCACGCCGAGCTCGGTCAGTGCATCGGTGGCGACACGGCGCTCGCCGAGCGTGCGGTCGTCCGGCGAGAGGCCCACGGGCTTCAGTCGCAGCTGCGCTTCCCCGACGTATTCGTCGGCGTCCCCCAGCCCGAGGTGCCCGAGCTCCAGAGCGGCGTGCGGAGCGTGACGGGCGCGCCGGTCAGCCGCGGTCGGGTCATCGGCCGCGTGCGCGTGGTGCGCGATCTGGCCGAAGCCGAAGCGCTCGAGCCGGGTGAGATCCTGATCGCGCCGATCACGGACGTCGGCTGGACGCCCTACTTCAGCTTGATCGCGGGGCTCGTCACCGACGTCGGGAGCGCGGTGTCGCACGGCGCGGTGGTCGCCCGCGAGTACGGTCTGCCGGCCGTCGTCAACACGCGCTTCGCGACCGACGTATTCGCCACCGGCGACCTCGTCGAGCTCGACGGCGATCACGGGATCGTGCGCCACATCGAAGACGAATCGGCGAACGCAGCCTGACCCCGCTCACGAGGAGGCATCAAGATGGCACCGACGCTCGAAGGCGGCTGCCAATGCGGGTACGTGCGCTACGCGATCGAAGGCGAGCCGATCAGCCTCTCGGTCTGCCACTGCAACGGCTGCCAGCGGCAGTCGGCCAGCGCGTTCGGCATGAGCCTCGCCGTGCCGACCTCGGCCTTCTCGCTGGTGCACGGCGAGCTCAAGTCGTTCGTGGTCGACTGTGACAGTGGGCGAAAGAAGATCTGCTCGTTCTGCCCCGAGTGTGGCGTGCGCATTCATCACGACACGCGCGACGACGAGCTGAGCGTGAAGGCCGGCACCCTCGACGACCGCTCCGAGCTGCGCCCCAGCGGGCACTTCTGGACCGCGGCACGACAGGCCTGGTTCGATCTGCCAACCGATACAACGAGCTGGCCGGACGACGGCTGATCGACGCTCGGCGCTCAGTAGATCGAATAGCCCCCATCGACGCGAATGCTGTCGCCGGTGTGGAAGTTCGAGGCGTCGCTCGCCAGATACACGGCCACGCCCGCGAGATCTTCGGGCGTACCGAGGCGCCGATTCGGGGATCGCTTGAGCACCGCGTCCTTGAGCGGCGCGTACGCCTCGATGGGTGCGAGCGCGTCGGTGAGGATCCAGCCGGGCAGGATCGAATTCACCTGGATGTCGTAGCGCCCGAGCCGGACGGCCATCGAGCGCACGAGCGCACTGACGCCCGCCTTCGACGCGGCGTAGTGCCCCTGGTTGGGGGCCCCCATCGACTCGGTGATCGATGAGATCGCCATCAGCTTGCCGCCGCCGCCGCGTTCGACCATGTGGTTCGCGATGTCGCGCATCGTGAGGAAGCAACCGTCGAGATCGACGCTCGTGACCTTCCGCCAGCGATCGAGTGTGGTGCGCAGCGGATCTCCGGGCGCACCGAAGCCGGCGTTCGCCACGCCGATGTCGACGCGCCCCAGGGCCTCGAGCGTCTGAGTCAGTGCGGCGGCGGTCTGCTCCTCGGAGGCGACGTCGCACTGCACTGCGATGCACTGACGCCCGAGCGCCTCGATCTCGGCCTGGGCCGCCGCGCTCTTCTCGGGGTTGCGCGCCCAGATCGCGATGTCGGCGCCGGCCTCGGCCAGCCCCTTCGCGATCCCGAGCCCGATGCCTCCGTTGCCGCCGGTCACGACGGCCTTGCGACCCGTCAGGTCGAAGATCCCCATCTCGTTCCCTTCTCTGTGTTCAACCCTTGCTCGCTCTGTGCTCGAAGGCTCAGCCGGGGCGAACCCGGCCCGGTTCGAACATCACTTCCATCAATCGACGAGCTCGATCTCGAGCATCGCCCGCTTGTCGTAGCGACCGCTCAGCTTCGACATGAAGTCGGTCAGCCGAACCTGCCAGCCATACTTCGCCCGGAACGCTTCGTAGGCTCGGGCGACGACCGTCGGATCCTCGACGACGACCGTCTGCGCCGCGACGAAGTCGCCCTTCAGCTTGCCGCGCACATCGCACGGCGCGACCGCCGATCTGGGGGAGTTGCGCAGGCGCTTCACCTTCCCGGCCGTGCCCTCGGTGAACACGTAGAGCCGTGAGCCGGCGCGCGCGACCCACACCGCGGTGCGCACTTCCTTGCCATTCTTGCGCCAGGTGGCGAGGCTCACGTAGGGCGTGTCGCCGAGCGCCGCGAGCGCAGATTCGTTCGAGACGCTGGACATCGATGCCTCCGAAGCCGCAACCCGCGCGCGGCCAGAGGCATAGCTTCGTTCGTCATCGCGCGGGCGCAAGCGGCTGCACCGAAACGGCCCGAGAGCCGCACGAATCGGCGAGGATGGGATACGCGAGCGCGCCGCCTGGGGAGCCTCCGCAGAACGCGCGCCACGCACGCGCCGCGAACGCTTCTCGCCACGATGCGACCCAAGCCGACGCCACCCGAAGCGAGCGCTGCGCTGTGACGGAAGCGTCCCGAGGCCGGGGCAGGCGGGGGGACCGCGCGCAGTTCGCAGGCGCGACGTGCGCAACGAACGAGCTTCCCAGCTAGATCGCGCCGAGAATGTCTGAGCACGGTGCCCCCGCCTGCCCCGGCCCTGGCACCGCGGACTGGGCAAAGGTCCCTAGCGGGCCGAGACCCCCAGAAAGCCGTATGCCTCGGCGAGGGCCGGCCGGCCGCCCTGCTCGAGCACGTCACCGTGGGCCAATACGACGCGATCGAGATCCCATTCGAGGATCTGCTCGACGCTCGAGCGCAGCGCCTCACGATCCTTGATGAACGACTTGAACAGCCGACTCGGGGTAAAGCGCTGCCAGGCCGCGTTGATGCGCAGCCCCACGCGCGTGAGCCACGAGTCACTCGACTGTACGTTGAAGCAGAGATCGGTCAGCACGAGCGTGCGAGTGTCGGGGTGGAAGAAATCGACCTCATCGAGCTTCGGCACACCTCGCGTACAGAGCTGCTCGATCTGCCCCTTCCATGCCGCGGGCGGCTCGGAGCCCAGAGTCTCATCGAGGCGCAGGTCGCGCCGCTTCTGCTCGAGCCCGGCGACGGCAAAGGTGCGGGCCGCCGGGAACGCTTCGATCCAGTCGCCGAGGAAGAGATGGTGCATGAGGTTCGGCGCGACGAGACACGTCACGTCACCCAGGGCGTGAACTGCGTCGGCCAACGCGCTCGAGAGCGGCCCGGGCGAGTGCACCCACAGCCCCCCGTCGGCCAGCCGGATGATCGTCGTGCGCGTGCCCAGGGCGAGCCCGCCGACGCTGAAGTCGTGGTCGATCACCCAGAGCCCGTCGTCGAGCGATCGGATGCGGTCGTTCTCCCTTGCGGACATCGCGGCCTCCCAACCGCGGCTTCGCTCGAAGCCGCCTGGTGCATTTAGTAAAGATACTTTACCATCTGGAGGCAGCACCGCCAACCCGTGGTGTGCGAACGAGGGGGTGGACGTGGCCCGAGCTCCGGCCGGTTCGAAGGCGTCCGTCGAAGCCGCCAAGCAAGGCAACCTCGGGCAGCTGCTGCTGAAGGCAGCTCGGCTCTACGATCAGACGGCCCGCCAGCGCGTCGCCGACACCGGGCGGGGCGAGCTGAGGCCCGCCCACGCCCGGCTGTTCCCCCACATCGACTGGGAAGGCACGCGGATCACCGATCTGGCCGCGAGGGTGGGCGCGACGAAGCAGGCCGTGGGTCAGACCGTGACCGAGCTCGAAGCCGAAGGGATCGTCACGCGCCGCCCCGATCCCGAAGATGCGCGGGCGCGCCTGGTCACGTTCACGGCGAAGGGGCGCCGCGCCATGACCCACGGCCTCGGCGTCCTCGCGAGCCTCGAGGACGATCTCGATGGACAGCTCTCGAAGCGCGAACGCGAGACGCTCAAGCGCGGCCTCGCGGCCATCATCGACACTTTCTCGAGCGATGGGTGAACCCGGGCAGACTTCGAAGCCACCGCCGATCCACGTGCGGGTCAGGGAGCCGAGTCGAGGTGCTTCGCGCGCTTGCAGACGACACCCTCATCGACGCTGTCGACGCAGCGATAGATGCCACTGCGACCTTCGCTGCCCTGCTCGATGAAGACCCAGGTCGAGTCCTCGCTGCCGCCGACGTTCGTGGCGCGGTGGCTCTGGGTGGCGCATCCCGTCGACGCCGCCATCAGCACGACCACGACGAATCCGATCGCTCTTCGCATGGGGCCCTCTCCTTCTCTGCATGCATCGCGTGAAGGAGCGCCGAAGCGGCGGGCTACTCGAACACGTATCGCTCGATCAGATCCGCGGCCTCGCGGGCCGCGGCGTCGATCGCCGCCGGATCGTCGCTCGAGCCGATGATCGCCTGCGTCGCGTTCCATTGCACCGTGTTGTAGATCGCGATGGCGGCCGCTTCGCGGTCGAGCGCGCGAGGACGGTACTCGGGGCCGACGCTCTCGAGAAAGCGCACGATCGCGGCCCGCACCGGTTGCTGGCGCGCCTCGACGAGATCGCGAAACGCGTCGTCCTTGAAGTAGCGCTCGTAGATCACACGCTGCGTTCCGGGGCGGAGCGTCTGGATGTGGAAGAGCGTATCGATCAGGGTGCGCACGACGTCGCGGGGATCACGGCCGCGCCAGCTCGCCGGATCGAGCTGCTCGACGACGAGCGCGCTCACCTCTCCCAACGTGGCGTCCACGACCTCGAGCAGAATGTCGCGCTTGTTCTCGAAGTACCCATAGAGCGTGCCGACGGCGATGCCCGCGCGCTTCGCGATCACGGCCGTCGTCGTCTCGTCGTACCCACCGGCCTCGAAGGCGTGGAGCGCCGCTTCCACGATGCGCCGACGCGTGCGCCGGCTGCGCGCCTGCTGAGGCACGCGGACCCCGCGCCCAGCACGGCCAGACGATGCCCCCTCGGGGCCCTGGCTGGCCGGATGTGGCTCGGTTCGCTGCGAATCTTCGCTCATGGGTTGACCTGTCCCCCTGACATCTGGGATCCTCTCCAAAATACGAATCCAACGTCGGATTCGCAAGAAAGATTCGAGGCGGCACTTCCGAAAAGTGGAGACGCGCCGCGAACCGCCGGATCGCCGCCTGCAACGAGGCGACCCGGCGCGAACCGAGAGGCGGCCCTGAACGGTGCTCGCGGCGAGCACCGCACCGGGTCGAGCAACCGACACACGCCCACCCCTTCGATCGGCCTCGGCCGGATCGACGAGAGGCGAGAAACGAGAGAGGAAGACCCCCGTGGCCACTGCCCCCGAAACGACGACGCCCGCGACGCAGATCGACGAAGAGCTCGACACGATCCTCACCTCGTTCGATTCGAACTACGTGTGGAACTACGGGACCGTCAAGGAAGGTCTGCGCGATCTGTACGAGAAGGCCAAGCGGGATCAGTGGAACGGCACGACGCAGCTCGACTGGTCGATCGACGTCGACCCGGAGAAGCCGATCATCCCGCCGACGTTCAACCCCTTCAAGGACTATGGCCCGTACCAGAAGCTGAACGACAAGGAGCAGGCCCGGCTCAACCACGCGCAGATCGCGCTGCAGATGTCGCAGTTTCTGCACGGAGAGCAGGGCGCGCTGATCGTGGCTTCGCAGCTCGTCGCCGCGGTGCCGTGGATGGACGCCAAGTACTACGCCGGCACGCAGACCATGGATGAGGCGCGCCACGTCGAGGTGTTCGCCCGGTACGTGAACGAGAAGCTCGAGATGGAGTGGCCGATCAACCCCCATCTCAAGCAGCTGCTCGACGCGACGATCCAGGACAGCCGCTGGGACTTCAAGTATCTCGGCATGCAAATCATCATCGAAGGCCTCGCCATGGCCGCCTTCGGCAACCTCTACCAGGCGGCCCAGGAGCCGCTCGTGAAGGATCTGCTCAAGTACGTGATGAAGGACGAGTCGCGCCACGTCGCGTTCGGCGTGCTCTCGCTGCGCGACTACTACCGCGACATGCCCGCCAACGAGATGCGCGACCGCGAAGACTTCATCATCTACGCCTGCGAGCTGATGCGAAACCGCCTGGTCGGCGACGAGATCGCCCGCACGATGGGTTGGGATCAGGAGGAGGTGCGCACCCTCGTGCTCGAGAGCGAAATCGGCAAGGCGTTCCGCGCGATGCTCTTCATGCGCGTCGTGCCCAACCTCAAGAAGCTGGGCCTGATCACGCCGCGCGTCCGGGAGGCGTTCGAGAAGCTCGAGATCATCCAGTTCGAAGATGCCGACCCGGAGGCCCAGGACAAGGCGCTCGGCTTCATCGACTGACCGGTCGAAGCGATGTTCTCTCGGGCGGGGCAGAGGAGCGATCCTCTGTCCCGTCTCGCGTTTCGAGGCCCGCGACGGGGGAAACTCGCCGGCCTCAAGGCTCGAGCACGACCTTGATTGCGCCCGCCGAACGGTCTCGCGCGGTCTCGAACGCCTCGACGGCCGCATCGAGTGGGAACCGGTGCGTGATCATGATGTCGGCGAGGTCGGCGCTGCGACCGAGGATCGCCGCCGCCGTGTCGACATCGCGCACCGCGCCGGCGGCGCCGTACATCGAGGCCGGGATCACGTCGAGCTCCTTCATACAAAGCGCGATCCCGGGCAGCTGCATCCCCTCCCAGTACGTCGCCAGCAGCAGCAGGCGACCGCCCGGCCGGGCGAGCTCGACGCAGCGCTCGAGCGACGATGTCGTGCCGGCCGCGTCGACCACCAGGTCGAATGTTCCTTCTTCGCTCGTCGAGGCGCCGATGCGGGCCGCGGCTTCGCGCTGCGCGTCGTGACGCGCCTCGACATACGTGGCGGCCCCAGCGGCCACGCAGGCAGCGGCGCCGCACAGGCCGATGGCTCCTGCGCCGACGATGGCGACCCGCTCGTCCCCCCGCAGCGCCGCGCGGCGCAGACCGTGCACGGCCACGGCCAGGGGCTCGACCAGACAGGCATCCGAGGCCGAGACGCCCGCCGGCAGCGGCACGATGCTGCGCTCGGGCACGAGCATCTCATCGGCCATGCCGCCATCGAGCATGGTCCCCATCACGATGGCCGGCCCCCGTTCGCAGAGGTTGTAGTCACCCGAGGCGCACGCCGGGCAGTGCCCGCACGGCGAGAGCGGCTCGATCGCCACCGGCCGACCGTCGGGCAGGATGCCGGCGACCTCGTGGCCGAGCGTGCCCGTGATGGGAAAGGGGCCGCCGACGAGGTGCAGATCCGAACCGCAGATGCCCGCCGAAGCGACACGCACGCGCACGCCGTCTCCGTTCGGTTGGGGCACCTGCACCACTTCGATGGCGTCTCCGGCACAGCGCACGGCTCGCATTCCAGCTCCTCCCGTCACGGTCGCGTTCGACGCGCGAACGATACCGATTCGATGGCGCGGCATCGGGGGGTCGGCGAGAATCGAAACGGGGAGCACGCGACATGAGCGAGCGCTTCGAATGGCGGACGCGGGCGGGCAGCTTCGTCTACGCGTGGCGGGGGATCCAGGCGCTCGTCGTGCACGAGCACAACGCACGCATTCATCTCGCCATCGCCGCAGCAGTCATCGCGCTCGGGCTCTGGCTCGACGTATCGAGGCTCGAATGGGCGGTGCTCGCGCTCGCCATCGGCAGCGTGCTGTGTGCCGAAGCGCTGAACGCGGCCATCGAGGCGCTCGCCGATGCCGTTCACGCCGAGCCCCATCCTCTGATCGAGCGCGCCAAGGACATGGCCGCGGGCGGCGTGCTCATCATCGCGGCCACGGCGGCGGTCGCAGGCCTCTGCGTGCTCGCCCCCTCACTCTGGCAGAAGGTCTTCGGCGCCGACTGAGCGGCGATGGGCGCTATTCGGGGTCGAGGTGCTCGATGAGCCAGGCGCGCGCGGGCTCGTACGCGCGAAACACCTGCACCTCGAGGCTCTGCGACTCGATCAGCGCCTCGTACATGCGCGCGAGGCCGAACGACGCCTGCTGGCTGGCCACGACGGCCAGGCGCCCCCCCTCGATGTAGTCGTTGAAGCGTTTGTTGCCCGCGGCGACCGTGCGCACCTCGCTGCCGCTGCGCGTGACCTCGACCTCGCGGAAGTCGGCCAAGAGGTTCGGCCCGGCCTCGACGCGAGGATCGGCCATCAGCTCGTCCCAGAGCGTCAGGTAGCGATCGACCTCGATGCGTCCCTTCGCCTCGATCAGGATCAGCCCGGTCGCGGCTTCCACTTCCCAGGTCAGCGGCATGTCGGCGAGTCTCCAGGGGTGCGTGGCCTACGTTACACGCTGGCCGGCACGCCGCGCATCTGGCCGCGCGCGCATCCGGCACTTGAGATGCCGAGTGCGGCGCAAAGTGAGATGCCCGGACGGGTGAACACCCGAACTGCGCGCGGCCACGATGGTGCAGCCGCGTCCGAATCCGGTCGTCGTCGAACGCAGCCGACGTACGGACGAACGCTGCGTCGTGCCGCGACCACGGTCAGGCTCGCTCCGAGCGCAGGCCCACCGCGGGCGCGCCACGCCCCCGACCGGCCCCGCTGGAGCCCAACCGTGATCGTCGAGTTCGACGACTATCGTTTCGAAGCCACACCGGGCGAGCTCGTGTATCGCGGAGCCGCGCTGCGACTCCGTCCCCAGGCCGCGGCTCTGCTCGCCGACCTGATCCGACACCGATCGCGTTGGGTGACGCGCGGTGAGCTGGCGGCGCGGGTGTGGGGGGGCCTGCGCGTCAGCTCCTCTTCCCACTCGACCCTGCTCGCCGAGGTGCGCCGGGCGGTGGGGGACGACGGCCGCAGCCAGCGGGTGATCCGCACGTGCCGCCGGCGCGGCCACCGCTTCGTCGCGCGCGTCTCGATCGTGGTCCCGTCGCCCCGCTCCGGTCCGCCGAACCGACCAATGCGGTGCGAGCTGCAGACGGGCTGGGCCGCCGCGGCCGACATCGCGGAGCGTTCGCTCGCCGGCGCCCTGCGCGACGGCCCGCGTCACCTCGCGGTCTCCGGACCGTGCGCCCGGGCGTTCGCGCGAGAGTGGGCCGAAGCCGCGGCGGACCGGGGCTGGGGTCTGCACGCGGGCCGGCGCGTCGACGACGACGGTGCGGCCCTCGGGCCGTGGCGACAGATCGCCTCGTCTCTTCGAGACGGCGACGGCGGCGCGCGCGCCGAATGGAGCCGGCTCGTGCGAGAGATCGAGTGGCTCGGTCGCCACGGCAGCCGGCCGCCCGAGCCGGCGACCGAGCGACAGCGCCGCTGCGCCGTGAGCGATGGGCTCGCGCGCGCGCTGCGCCGCCGTGCATGCAGAGGGCCTCTGGCGCTGTGGATCGACGGGCGCCGTGCCGATGATGTTGCGACCGAGCGCATGCTGGCGTTCGTGCTGAGCGCACAGCGTCCGGTCCCGATCTGGATCGTGACCTCGAGTCGCTCGAGCACGACACCGCCCTGCAACGGACCACGCACCGACGTCGTGTCGCTTGCACCGAGGGGGATGGGCGGCGAGCGACCTCGAGCGCATCGCTGTTTCTGAACGCGTCGGTCGCGGCCAGCGGGCCTCGGCCTGCGTCCACACTGCGCGTGCGCTGCCCATCTGGGCCGTCTAGATCCAGCACCGGTCGAGGGCTCCGTCGGCCGCGGAGCGCGCGCCGTCGCCTGACTCGCAGTCGACGCAACCCACCATATGCTGTCGGGGCGCGGCCGAAGTTCCAAGCAACCCCCACCCGACGCGCCCTCTTCCCTCTCTCGACAACGCCCGATCGTGCGGGCCATCCGGAGTGCACCGTGAGCGACTACATGAATGAATCCGTCGGGCTCTATCTGAACGAGCTCATCGATTGGGAGTCGTACTTCGCCTGGCGCAAGGGCGCCGATGTCGACGTCGAAGCAGAGCGCGCTGCGCTCTACGAAGTCGTTCAGACGGCCGCGGCGATCTGCGCCGAGATGGAAGATGCATGCCGCGCTGGCTGGGAGGAGCACTCGCGCCTCGAGAACGGCGAGGTCGTGTATCCCGCTCACATTCAGGAGTTCTACGACAAGCTCGCCCAGGCCGGTCTCGTCAGCTGGGGCGTGGCCGAAGAGTACGACGGCTTCGGTCTGCCGAGCTTCGTCGGCAACCTCATCATGCAGATGGTCTCGCGCGCCGACGCGGGTCTGATGACGGTGATCGGGCTGCAGGCGGGCGTGGCCGAGGACATTCAGCTCTACGGCAGCGAAGAGCTCAAGAAGGCCTGGCTCCCGCTGTTCGCCAGCGGTGAGGTGCTCGGCGCCATGGATCTGACCGAGCCCCAGGCCGGTTCCGATCTCGGTGCCATCACGACCCGCGCCGACGCGCGAGACGATCACTACGTCGTGTCGGGCGACAAGATCTACATCACGAACGGCGGCTGCCGAGTGCACCTCGTGCTCGCCCGAGATGGCGACACGTACGACGAGTCGAAGGGCACCACGCGCGGCCTGTCGCTGATCCTCGTGCCGCGCACGCTGCTCGACGGCACCGACAATCGCGTGACCGTGACCCGCCTCGAAGAGAAGCTCGGCATCCACTCTTCGCCGACCGCAGCGATTCACTTCGATGAGAGCGTGGGCTACCTGATCGGCGAGAAGGGCCAGGGCTTCAAGGCCATGCTCACGCTCATGAACAACGCGCGCATGGGCGTCGCGGCCCAGGGCATCGGGATCGGCGAGGCGGCGCTCGCTGCGGCCGTCCAGTACGCCCGCGAGCGCGTTCAGTTCGGCCAGCCGATCGCCGAGCAGCCCCTCATGAAGGACAAGCTCTCGGGCATGACAATCCTGCTCGAAGGCTCGCGCGCGATCCTCTACCGCGCCGGCGCGCTCATCGACCGCAACAAGGCGATCAGCATGGCCATCGCACGCGGCGACGCGAGCGAGGCCGAAAAGACCGAGCTGCAGGCCGAGTACGAGCGCAACGACGTGCGGATCCGGCTCCTCACCCCGCTCGCGAAGTACATGGGCACCGAGGCCGCCGATCAGATCACGCGCGAGGCGATCCAGGTGCACGGCGGTGTCGGCTTCATGCGCGAGAGCGAGGTCGGCAAGCTGCACAACGATGCGATCATCACGACGATCTACGAGGGCACGAGTGAGATCCAGGTTTCGTTCGCGCTCAAGGAGATCGGCAAGGGTGCGCTCGGTGCTCTGTTCGAAGCGCTCGAATCCGAGCTCAAGGCGTTCGAAGACCCCGAGCTCAAGTCGTACGCCGACAAGGTGCTCGAGGGCATGCAGCACATCCTCGATGCGTCGGGCGCCCTGCTCTCCGACTTCAGCTACGCGTTGATGTCGGCGCAGAGCCTCGCCGAGGCCGTCTCGAGTGTGATCGCCGGCGCCGAGCTCTTGAAGCAGGCCAAGGCCGATCGGGGTCGCTTCGACATCGCAGCGTCGTGGATCAATCGACGCATGGTCGACCTCGAGAGCCGCTGCAACCGCATCAAGAGTGGTTCGGCCGATCGGATCGAGCGCGCCGATCGCATCATCGCGTCCGTCGACTGAGCGTCGGCCCACGCGAGCAGGATGAGATCGCGCACCGGCGCGCGAGCGCGCCCGCGCGGCACGCGAACCGAGCGTGAGCGAGGCCGGGCCGGCGCAGTGTGGGCTCGATCGGGCGCGCGGACGACTCAGCCCGCGGGTCGCACCTTGCGTGGAATGATGCGCGCGACCGCTTCGACGGCTTCCTTGCGCTCGGTCGAACGGCGATCCGACTCATCGACGAACGACAGAATCATGTCGATGTCGATGAGCCCCATCAGCGCGACGCCGAGCGCGCGCGGATCCTCACCCTCGGGCGCGATCTCGGCGATCACCTCGGTGAGCGCACCGATGTAGCGCTGGTGCATATCGAGCAGGGTGTCGACCAGGGTCTTGCGAAAATCCTGGGCCTCCATCGCCCAACGCACGAACCCCTCCATCGCATCCCGGTGCGACGCGATGAAGCTCGGGTAGCGAACCAGCAGCTCGTGCAGTCGCTCTTCGGGGTCGGCGGCCTCGACGCCCTGCTCGATGCTGCGCCGAAACGGCTCGACGAGTCGATTGAACGCCTCGCGAAAGAGCCCCGCCTTGTCGCTGAAATGCCAGAACACCGTCGCGCGGCTCACGCCGGCTCGCTCGGCGACCTGAGCGACCGTGGTCTGATCGTAGCCCTGCTCGAGAAAGAGCGCGGTCGCGGCCTGAAGGATGCGTTCCTGGGTCGCCGCCTTGCCCGAGAGCGGCATTCCGCTCGCATCGACGACCGCTTCTCGTGTCGAGTTCCCCACTCCGTCGGCACCCCCTCGAGCCGGGAGCACGCGCAGAGACGCGCCACCCGCCCGGATTCGCTTGTCCACAGGCTATCCCATCCCAATTCGTCGATGAACGTCGCGCGCGCTCGCCGAGGGCCGTCTCGACGACGAGCTGTGTCGGAAGCCGCTCTGGCGCGCAACCGAGGGTCAATGCCCCCGGGAATGTGTCGCGCACCTCGCTGTCCGTCGGAAGCCGGATCGCCCGACTCGGAGCGCCCGAGTGTCCAACGCTTCGAAGACAAGCGGCCGAACGCACGTACTCTCCAGCTGACCGACGCCCCCCGCCGACCCGCAGGCCGGGCCGCCACGAGCGCCCCTGTCTCGCATCGAAGCTGCGCCGCCGCTGGATCGATCTCGGCGCTGAAGGATGAGGAGCCGCATGGCCAAGCGAATCGACGAAGCCGACGTGTCGCCCAAGATCGCTCGAAAGATCGCCGCCCGCGCATCGGGCGCCGACGAAGCGATCGTCGTCGGCAACCGCGCCGGGGTGATCGAGTGGGCGAACGCCGCCTGGACGAAGGTCACCGGCTATCCGGTCGACGACGCGATCTCGAAGCCGATCGGCTGGCTCCTCGAAGAGGCCGACATCGATGCTTCCGTCGTCGACTTCGTCCAGCGTCACTTCTTGTCGGGTCGCCGCTGCGAGATCGAGTTCGCGGTGACGACACCCGACGATCGACCGATCTGGGTGCACCTCGACGTCGAACCGTTCAAGGACGCGCTCGGCGAGATCTCCGACTTCGTCGCCGTCGCCACCGACATTACGGCCCGTCGGGCGGGCGAGATCGCACTCGAGAGCCGCATTGCAGAGGCACTCTCGAGCAGCGACGACGACGCGCCGTCGGTCGCCGTCGACGCCGAGCGCAGCGCACGCAGCGACCTCGAGGTCGAACGGCTCGAGCCGACCCTCGCCCTCGCTCGCATCGTCGAGACCCTCGACCGGGCGAGCGCCGATCGGAGCGACGTCGACTGGCGCGCCGTGGCCGACGCGGTCCGCAAGCAGGCCGACGAGGCCCTCGACGAGCAGGTGACCGACTCGGCCACCGGCGGCTTCATCGACGTCAACCAACGAACCCAGTGGATCGCCGCCGAGCGTTCGCAGACCCTGCCGGGCAGCGTCGCGTTCGACATCGCATTCTCGGATCGCCTGCCCGGCGCCACGGTCGACGACGCGTCGTTCGATGACCTCGTCCGAGCGCTCGTCGACTCGGCCGCCGAAGCGATCGGGACCGAGTGGGGCACGATCAGCATCACGACCGGCCTCGCCGAGCCCGGGCTCGCACTCTCGTCGTGCGTCGACCCGACGATCGACCGATTCCCGCTCACGACCGAAGACCCGCACGTCTTCCTCGAGATCCATGACACGGCGATCTCCCTGTCGCGGAAGGCGTGCCAGTTCATCGCGACCCGTGAAGGCGCGGGGCCGCGAGACGTGCGCACCCTCGAGCTCGCCCTGGCCGCGACCCGGGCCGAGCGGCTCGGCGCTGCGATGCGCGTTCACAGCGTGCCGGGCGTGGGCACGCGCGTGCTGCTCTATCTGCCAATGGGCTGAGCGCCGGCGAACGCCCGAGCTAGAGCCCGAGCTGCCGAAGCTGCTCGCCGACCACCACGGCCATCGCGGCCTGCAGGTTGTACGACGAGACGAAGCCCGGCGTCGGGATGCGGACGCACGCATCGGCGTGCTCGATGAGCGCGTTCGGCACGCCGTCGGCCTCGCCGCCGACGACGAAGAGCACGGGGTCGGTCAGGTCGACCTCCCACGGCGCGCGCCCCCCGACGTCTTCGACCACGACGACGCGGCGCCCGGCGCCGCGCGCTGCGCGAAGCACGTCGTCGGCGGCGGCGAAGTGCACCGGCATGAGCCGATCCGAGCGCATCGATGCGCGCAGACACGCCATGCGTCCGGCGCGATCAAACGGTGCGTCGATGCAGACGCCCGCGGCGCCCGACACCTCGGCCGTGCGGGCGGCCAGCCCTGCGTTGCCCGGGTACTCGGTGCCGACCAGCAGCCAGACGGCACCGCTTCGGTGCAGGGTCTCTTCGATCGTCGCAGTCGGATCGGGCCCGACGAGGGCCAGGGCCTCGACCGGATCACCGGGGCCTCCGAGGCGGCGCAGTGCGCGCGGTCCGATGCGCCGCACGGGGATCTTGGCCGCGTCCGCGCGGCTCGCGATCGCGCCGACCTCGCTCCGCTTCGCCGTTTCGTCGACGAAGAGCGCGCGGACCGGCGCACCGTCGTCCAGTGCAGCCGCAATCGACTCGACGCCGCGCAATCGAATGCGACCATCGGCGCTCCCCAGAGACCGGCCTCGAGACGACTTCATGCCCTGAGGCTAGCTCGACCGGCCGCGTGATAGACTCGCGGCGCTCCGCCGTCTACCCGGCCGGTCGCGCGACGCGCCGGCCCGCCGCACTCGACAGGATCGCGCGTGCCCGCCCTCGACGACGCATTCAAGCATCTGCCGAACCAGGGCCGGGTCGGCCTGCTCGACTTGATCACCGCGAAGAACCCCGAGGCCGGCCTCGCGACCGAAGCCGTCACGACGCGCGCCGCGAGTCAGCATCGAGGCGGCGTCGAATGGGCCGGGCACGTCGACCAGGTCTTCTTCGGAGACGTGAGCGACGCGCCCAATGAGGTGCTGATTCACACGTACCCATCCAAGAAGGACGCGATCGACGCGCTCGCTGCGCGCCGGGAGTGGGGGCTCGACGCGCTCGTTGACCGCGTCCGCACGCTCGCCTTCCGCCCGGCGCCTGCATTCGAGCGCGTCGCGGCGCGCGCATTCTTCCGGCTCTTCGCGCTACGGGGCCGTCGCACGCCCATCGCCGACCTGTCCGATCCATCGCGACTCGAAGCCGCGGTGCTCGTCGACGGCGACCCGTCGCTGCGCCCGTCGCGCGAAGCCGTCGAGGCCTATGCGGCATCGGGGATCGAGGGCAAGGTGATCATGCTCAATCTGCTTCAGTATCGACGCGACGCGCAGGGCAACATGCGCGCCGGTCGCGAAGCCTATGGGCGCTACGGGCGCGTCGTCACCCGCATGATCGCCGGGCTCGGCGGTCGACTGCGCTCGCGCGGCACGCGACTGTCACCCGACGACGGCACCCCGGCCCAGTCCTGGGACGAGCTCGCCTGCGTCGAGTACCCCTCGCGCGCCGACTTCGTCGGCATGGCGACTTCAGACGCTTATGCAGCGGCCGCAGTCGATCGAGACGAGGCGCTCGACCGCAGCGCGCTCCTGGTCTGTACCTCGCACGCCAAGTACTTCTAGGCCGCTCCCCCGCGGCGCCGCCCGCTTCGTTCGGTAGACTCCGCGCCCCACACCCCCTTCCAATGCGCACGCGAACGCGTCCGCGAGACGACCGAAAGGACACCCCCATGGCCGACTTCATCGTGGAACGCAGCTTCACGGCGGACGCCGATACCGTCTGGAGCAAGCTCGGCGACTTTGCCGGCCTCGGCGACTGGATGCCGGGCATCGCCAAGAACGAAGTCGAGGGCGAAGGCGTCGGCGCCGTCCGCAAGCTCTACTTCAACGAAACGACGTGCGTCGTCGAGCGGCTCGAGGCCCACGACACATCGGCGAAGAGCCTCTCGTACTCGATCACCGACGGCCCTGCGCCCGTCATCGACTATCTCGCCACGATCGAGGTCAAGCCTGAAGGGAGCGGCTGCAAGGTCGAGTGGAGCGCGCGCTTCGAGACGCCCGACGGGGTCGACGCCGAAGCCGTGAAGCCCGCCATGACCGGTGCCTACACCGGCGCGCTCGCCGCCCTCGCGAACCTCGTCGAGAGCTGAGCCGCGCCGCCACCCGAGCCGACCCACTCGAAAAACACGAACAGAGATCGAGCCCGACATGGATCCCGTCCTCCGAAGCGACGCCTTCATCGGCGAAACCCACATCGTGACCGGCGCCGCCCAGGGCATTGGCCACGCGGTCGCAGGCATGCTCGCGAAGCACGGCGCGCAGGTCGTGATGGTCGACCTCGACGAAGGGCGCCTCGCCGACGCGCGCGCGGCCCTCGCGGACGACGCGCAGGTCGAGCCGGTCATCGCCCCGGCCAACGTCACCGAAGAAGAAGACGTGAAGCGCGCCGTCGGAATGGCGCTCGAGGCAACGGGCACGATCAACGGCGTCGTCAACGTGGCCGGCGTCACCAAGGACGCCCGCATCGCGAAGAAGAGCTACGACGACTTCAAATTCGTCATGGGCGTGCACGTGCACGGCACGTTCCTGTTCACGCGCGAAGTCGCCGCGCAGCACTGGCATCCGCTCTTCAAGCAGAACGGCAACACACCGCTCGACGATGGCGTGAACCGGTTCATCGTGAACTTCTCGTCGGTGAGCGCGCGCAGCGGCAACGTCGGCCAGATCGACTACACGGCCGCGAAGGGCGCCATCGAAGCGATGACGCGGACCACTGCACTCGAGTTCTCGGGCTATCGCGCCCGCGTGAACGCGATCGCGCCGGGCCCGGTCGACACGCCGATGCTCGCGGCCGTCCCGCCCGAGGTGAAGAAGGCGATGGAGCGCGGCACACTGCTCGGCCGGATCGCCGAACCGCGCGAGATGGCCTCGGCCGTTGCCGCCCTCGCCGACGCCCGCACGCTCGGCTTCGTCACCGGTCAGATCTACCAGATCAATGCGGGGATGTATCTCGCCTGACCTGGCTTGGGCTCAGGGCGCCTCGCCGCTCGCGGCTTCGATCTCGCCCTCGGCCACGCACACACCGGTGCCGCCGAGACCGCAGTAGCCGTTCGGATTCTTCGCGAGATACTGCTGGTGATAGTCCTCGGCGAAGTAGAACGCAGGCGCCGGAACGATCTCTGTCGTGATCGCGCCGTAGCCGGCCTCGCCGAGGCGCTTCTCGAACGCTTCCTTCGAGGCGAGCGCGACGCGAAGCTGCTCGTCGCTCGTCGCATGGATCACCGACCGGTACTGCGTGCCGACGTCGTTGCCCTGGCGCATGCCCTGGGTCGGGTCGTGGCTCTCCCAGAACATCGAGAGCAGCGCGGCGAACGAGACGCGCTTCGGGTCGTACACCACGCGGACGACCTCGGTATGCCCGGTGCGACCGGTGCACACCTCTTCGTAGGTCGGGTTGGGTGTGAATCCACCGGCGTAGCCGACCGCGGTCGTGACCACGCCGTCCATCTGCCAGAACTTGCGCTCGGCCCCCCAGAAGCAGCCGAGCCCGAAGATCGCCTCCTCGAGACCATCGAGGTCGGGCTCCATGGGCTCACCCGTCACGAGATGGGTCGAGGCCACCGGCATTCGGGCTTCGCGCCCCGGAAAGGCCTCTTCGGCGGTGGGCATGCGAGGGTCTTTCTTGAAGAACATGACGATCCTCCCGGGCGCGGGTATGGGCTCGAACCCAGCGCCAGAGCATATCGGACGCAGCGCATCGTCGGAGGCCCACGGATCTGGACGAGACCGCGGACGAGCCTGCTACCGTGCCGCCGCGGGGGCACACGGGCCGATCGGGCCCTTCCTCGCTGCCGTTGCGCGCGCATGGCGCGAGCCCCCGCTGCCCGAGACGGAGCGTGATGAACGACCGAGCCGCAGAGCCCGCGCAGCGCGACCTCGAGGGGCGCACGGTCGTCGTGACCGGGGCGAACAGCGGCATCGGCCTCGCCGCGACCCGACAGCTCGCCGCTCGCGGGGCGCACGTCGTCCTCGCGTGCCGATCCGAGCCGAAGGCCGCGCGGGCCATCGACTACCTGAAACAGCACGACCCGAAGGCCCGACTCGAGTTCGAAGCGCTCGACCTCGCCGACCTTTCGTCGGTGGCCGACCTCGCTGGGCGACTGTGTGCGCGGCTGGATCGACTCGATGTGCTCTGCCACAACGCCGGCGTCATGGGCCTGCCGCGCACGCTCACGCGCGACGGTTTCGAGATGCACATGGGCATCAATCACCTCGGGCACTTCGCGCTCGCTGGTCAGCTGCTCGAACCGCTGCTCGCGACCCCCAGGTCGCGCATCGTGCAGGTCGGCAGCAACGCCCACACCGCAGGTCGCGTCGATCTCGACGATCTGCAGGGCGAGCACAGCTACAACCGCTGGAGCGCCTACGCGAACAGCAAGCTCGCCAACCTGCTCTATCTGCGCTCGCTGGCAGGCCGACTCGCCGATTACCAAGACGGCCCGATCGCGGTCGGCGCCCATCCGGGCTACTCGGCGACGAGCCTTCTCGCCGACAAGGACGAACGCGAGACGCCCTCCCTCCGCGACCGCATCTTTCGCCTCGGCAACCGCTTGCTCGCTCAATCGGCCGACCAGGGCGCGATCCCGACGGTCGCAGCCGCGACCGATTCGACCAGCGAAAATGGCGACTACTACGCGCCGTCGGGGCGCTTCCAGATGCGCGGGAAGCGCGCCGTCAAGGTGCAGCCCTCGGAGCGCGCGCGCGACGACACGCTGGCCGAGGCGCTCTGGCAGCGCAGCATCGAGCTGACGGAGGTCGACTACGCCGCGCTCGCCGACCGAACGAAGCGCGGCGCGGCACACGACGAGAGAGGATGAAGAGCATGCGCGTCGCGACCTGGAACGTGAATGGCCTGCGGGCCCGGCTCGACTACGTACGCGCGTGGCTCGAAGCGCGCGAGCCCGACGTCGTCGGGTTCCAGGAGCTCAAGATGCAGGACGAGCAGTTTCCGCACGACGTCTTCGGAGAGCTCGGCTACCACGCGCTGACCTATGGCCAGAAGGCCTGGAACGGCGTCGCGATTCTGAGCCGAGAGCCGGGTGAGCTCGTGCAGACCGGGCTGCCCGGCGAGGATGACTTCGGCTCGCGGCTCATCTCGGCTCGGGTCGGCGGCCTGCGCTTCACCACGGTGTACTGTCCAAATGGCAAGAGCGTCGACCACGACGACTACCCGAAGAAGCTCGCCTGGTTCGAGAGCCTCCGGGCCCACCTCGACGAGAGCCACGATGCCAGCGAGCCCACGATCCTGTGCGGCGACTTCAACATCTGCCCGACCGACCTCGACAGCTGGGACGCCGAAGGCCACCGCGACGCGATCTTCCATACCGATGCCGAACGCGAACGCATCGCATCGCTGATCGACTGGGGCCTGCACGACCTGTTTCGCGTGCTGCATCCCGACGAGCCGGGCTTCTCGTGGTGGGACTATCGAGGCGGCTCGTTCCACCGCGGCCACGGGCTGCGCATCGACTTCGTGCTCGCCACCGAGCCTGTCCGCACGGGGCTCGAGGCGGTCTACGTCGACCGCGACTTCCGCAAGAAGATCGACGGACTCACGGCATCGGACCATGCGCCCGTGATCGCCGAGTTCACGCTGTAACGAGGCCGCTCGCTTCGGCGCTCGAAATGACGACCGAGCGCGAGCATCCCGTTGATCGACGCTAGATCGCGATCTCGAGCGCGAACTGGACCAGCCACTTCGTTCGCGGCTGCGGGCCGTCGAGATCCTGGAACGCGGGCAGCCCCGCATCGAGCACCCAGCGGGTTCGGGAGAGCCGACCGCCCGTCGGCGTGATCGCGAGGCCGAAGAGCGCGTCGAGCCGCCGGTACGCCTGCAGGTCGGCGACCGCCATCGGACTCGTCGCGGGATCGATCAGCTCGTCCACTCCGCTGGTGTCGAAGCGCTGACTCCAGGCGAGCGTGAACGAGTTCGCCAGCCAGTCGTTCCAGGCATAGCTGCCCCAGGCCTTCACCGAGTACTCGTTCCCGAGGATGTAGTCGGCCTGGTTCGTGCCGGCGCGCAAGACGGCGAGCGCCTGAACGCCCCACCCCGCACGCGCATAGCGCCCGCGATAGGTGAAGCCCGGCCGCAGATCGACCGTCCCCGACCCGAGCTGCAATGGATACGCGAGCCGCTGCAGCTCGTCGGGGTTGCTCCCGATCGGCAGCTGCTGAGCCTCGCCGATGGAGCCGGAAGGAAACGTGAGGCCCAGGTTCAGATGCAGGTTCGAGTAGGCGTCCTCGAAGACGCGGTATAGGAACCAGAGGCCGACGTCGCCGAAGCCGTTCGAGAGCGTCTCGAAACCGGTGAGCCCATCGATCGGGTCGACGTAGATCTGATCCGCAGACGTCCGCAGAAAGGGCAGATCGACCTGCAGCGTGAGCGCCTCGACCGGCGACCACAGCGCGCTGAAGACGTGCCGATCGAGATCGAGGGTCTCGGGCGCAGACTCGTAGACGCCGAGGACCGACATCGGATCGATCTTCTGCTTGCCCGACTGGAGTCCGTTCTTGCCGACGCGCTCGAAGCGATACGCGAGCACGACCTCGCCGCGGTCGAGCGTGAAGCCCCCCTGCACATTGATCGGCGGACGGGCCCACGGCGCGGACGCACCGTCCGACGCGGAAGGCGCAGCAGAACTCTGCGCCCGCGCCGAGGTCGGGATCGCGCCGACCACGAGCCAGGCGAACAGCGCGAGCGCACTCGCTCGGGCGAGCGCGCTCGCGCGCGGACTACGCACGCATGCCACCGGCAGCCGCCACCGGGTGCAGGCTCGCCTCGGCCGAGTCGCGGCCCGCGACGGCGTCGAACCACTGCTTCACATTGCCGAGGCTCGGGTCGAAGGGCTGACCGACCCCGGCGCCGAAGTCGAGGAAGCAGTACAGCAGGATGTCGGCCAGGCCGAAGGCGCCGCCGGTCACCGTGTCGCGGCCGGCCAGCTGAGCATCGAGCCACTGCAGCCCGTGGCGCGCCTGCGCCTTCATCGCGTCGGCGGCGTCGGGCGCCGTGAAGCGCCGCTCCTTGAACATGGCCAGGCCCTCGGCCCAGCGAAACCCGTCGGTCATCGGGTTGTTGACCTTCGCCTCGATACTGCGGATCCACATGCGCGTGAGCGCGCGTTCTTCGGGCGTCGCACCGACCAGCGGCGTCCCCCCCTGCGTCTCTTCGATGTACTCGCAGATCGCGATCGTCTGGCCGATGACCGTGCCATCGTCGAGCTCGAGGCAAGGCAGCTCGCCCATCGAGTACTTCGCGAGATAGGCATCCTGTCGATTCTCGGCGCCCATGATGTCGACCTCTTCGAAGGGAATCTCGAGCCCCTTCTCGATCAGGAACATGCGGACGAGCCGGGGGTTGGGCCCGAGCGAGTTGTAGAACTTCACGAACGACTCCTTCGAAGGTCGGTTCGTCGGCGCGACGATCCGGGGCGGGGGGTGGGCGCGTTCATCGAGTGAGCCGATGGCCACGCGCCGGGCACACCCGAGCGGGAGCGTACCGGCCCCGGCAGCATAGCCAGCCGCCGCCCCGCGCGACCGTTGATTCTCACGGGTGCACGCAGAGGGGTCGAGCGCTCAGCGCCGATACCGCCGGTGGACGGCCCGTCGCCGCGCGACGAGCGCGGCGCGACGTTCGGCCGCATCCATGCGGACCGTCGTCGCGGGGAGCCGAGCGAGCAGCGCGTCGATGGGCGCGCGCTCGAGTCGAACGTCGGGCGTTTCGTCGGCCGCGAGGAACCGCACCGTCAACGTGCCGCGCTCGAGGCCCGCCGGATCGAGCCAGTTCGCGATCCCCGGATCGTCGTGGGCGATCACGGCTCGAAACACGCCGTCTTCGTCGATCGCGCTCTGCGAGCGATTGAGTGAGGATTGGTGCGTCGCGAACTCGATGCACTCCCAGTACTCGTTGGCGAGCGCGACGCCGAAATGATGGCACCGAGGCACTTCGAACTCGACGAGCACGCCCTCCCCCGGCGCGCAGTGGAAGTTGCCCATGCCGTAGGTCTGCCCCCGCAGCCCAGCTCGCTCGGCTGCGAGATCGGCGCGGTGCATGAGGATCGAGTTCGGATCCATCCCGACGAACCCGCGGCTCATGTTCTCCCAGAGCAGGCCCCCGCGATCGAGCCAGCGCACGAGCTTGCGCAGGCGCTCGCCGACGAAGCGCGTCGTCGGCGGCGGGGCGGGGATCGCGCCATCCTCGCGCTCGATCAGCAGATCGGCGGGCCGCTCGGTCGCCCAGGCATCGAAGTACTGACGCACGAGCAGAAACTGCGCGTCGTCACCGAGCGGCAGCATCGGCGGGCCGCCGGGCGCGGGTCGGCCGCCCAGCCGCAGCTCGAACATGCCGTTCTCGTCCGCCTCGAGGCCCGGACCGTCGATCGACGCGATCGTGCCCCACTTCGCGATCTCTCCCTCGGCGAAGTGCCCGAAGTTCACCTGCAGGTCGATGTGACGGGCCGTGCCACGATCGCCGAAGACCCGGTAGACCGCGCCGGGCTCGAGTGGCGCGTAGAGATAGAGACAGTCGGGGTTGTCGAGCCCCCACGGCATCGTGATGTCCATCAGGCGACCGAACACCGGCTGCGCCGGGTCGTCGTGGGTGACGCACCCGACGATGCCCGCCGCAAGAAATCGGGTCAGGTAGCGAAACCCCTCGGCGCGCATGCGCGGCGACGCGTCGATCCCGTCGGCCAGCACCCGATCCCCGGCGCGACGGATTGCATCGCAGAGATCGCCCCACGCCTCGCCACTCATCACGTCGGGGTCTTCGAAGGTCGCCATGCAGGGCTCCTGGGGTGAGGGGGACGTTTGCGACGAGAAGGTAGACTCGGCGCTCGCGGGCGCGCAGCCCCCGCCCCGGGAGGCCTCTTGGATCGCTTCATCGTCGGCACAGGCCGGTGCGGATCGACGCTTCTCTCGCGCATGGTCGGCGAACACCCCGATGTGCTGAGCATCTTCGAGTATTTCAACGGGTTCGACATGGGGACGCGCTTCGACCCGACGCCCGTGTCGGGTGCGGTCTTCGCCGAGCGCATCGCGGCCGTGCAGCCCGTACTGAACGCCGTCGTGCGGCGGGGCTACCCGGTCGAAGAGGTCATCTATCCCTACGCCGATGCCCCTGAAGGCCCGAGCGATGGGCGCTATGCGCGGGACGATGCCCTGCCCTGGCTGCTCGTGACGATGCTGCCGCGACTCGACGATGCGCCCGATGCGCTCTTCGACCGGGCTCTGGCGTGGGCGGGCGCCCAACCCGAGCGAAGCGCCGCCGACCACCACCGCGCGCTCTTCGCCTGGCTCGGCGAACGAGCGGCTCGACCCTGCTGGATCGAACGGTCGGGCTCGAGCATCGACTATGCCGGCGACCTCGTGCGGGTCTTCGACGATGCACGCTTCGTGCACATTCATCGCAGCGGTCCCGAGGTCGCCCTCTCGATGCGCGAGCATCATGCGTATCGACTGCCGATCTCCCTGCTCTACGACGTCGAGATCGAGCCCGGGATCCGCGTTTCGGATTGCCCGCCCCTCGACCTCTTCGGCGCGCCGTCGGGCGACGACACCATCAGCCGCATCCTCGCCTCACGCCCCTCGGTCGAGGCCTTCGGCCGCTACTGGAGCGACCAGATCGAGCGCGGCGCGGCTGGCCTCACCGACCTGCCCGGCGATCGCCTGCTCGTCGTCTCGTTCGAGGCGATGATCGACGCGCCGGGCGAGACGCTCGAACGAATTGCCCGGTTCTTCGAGCTGCCCGAACGACCCGACTGGCTCGAGCGCGCCGCCGCGCTCGTCCGTGGCCAACCGCGGTCTCGGCTCCCACGGCTCTCGGCCGCAGACAGAACCGCGCTGCTCGACGCTTGCTCACCGGGTGAGGCAGCGCTCGAATCGATGACCTGATCGGCTAGCTTCGATGGCTCGGTCGATGCCGGGCGCGCGACGAACGCCCGGCGCGCGCTCGGGTGCGATGACGCGCACCCCGCTTCGAACTCGACCGAGCCCGCTGTGGTGGAGGAGACGCCTTGAGCAACGAAGAAGCCCCGACCTCGGAGCTCGTCGCACGCATGCGTGCCCTCGTCGGCGAACGCAGCCCGACGACGATCGCCCGCGACCCGGTCAACCAGCCGATGATTCGCCACTGGTGCGACGCGATGGGCGACGAGAACCCGAACTACGTCGACCCGGCGGTGGCTGCGACATCTCCCTTCGGCCAGATCGTCGCGCCGCCTGCCATGCTGAACGCGTGGGGAATGCCCGGCCTCAAGGGCCGCGACCCCGAAGCGGTCCGCGTCGATCCGGCAGGCAAGGTCTACGCGATGCTCGACGCCGCCGGCTTCACCTCGGTGGTCGCGACCGATTCGGCGCACGAGTACACGCGCTACCTCGAGCTCGGCGACGAGCTCCACATGAGCTCGTACGTGTCGAGCGTCTCCGACGAGAAGAAGACAGCGCTCGGCATCGGCCACTTCGTCACCAGCGAGACGGAGTACACCAACCAATCCGGCGAGAAGGTCGGATCGATGACCTTCAAGATCCTCAAGTTCAAGCCGGGCACGGGCCGCATGGCCGCAGCCGACCCGAGCGCGGCCCCGGCCGTCGTGCCGCGACCGAAACCGGGCGTCAGCCGCGACACGAAGTTCTTCTGGGACGGCCTCGAAGAGGGTGAGCTGCGCATTCAGCAGTGCGAGAGCTGCGGATCGCTCCACCACCCGCCCGTGGTTCGGTGCCCCGAGTGCGGCTCGTACGAGCTGGGCCACACGGTGTCGAGCGGTCGCGGCGTGATCTACAGCCACGTCGAGGTGAACCATCCCCAGGTACCGGGCTTCGAGTATCCCCTGCCGGTCGTGCTCGTGCAGCTCGAAGAAGGCACGCGCCTCATCGCCAACGTGGCGGGCATCGCGCCGGACGACGTCGAGGTGGGGATCGAGGTCGAGTGCTACATCGAGCGCGGCGCCGATGGCGCCCGGCTGCCGGTGTTCCGACCGTGCGCCCAGCGGCGCCGCGAGACGACGCTCGGCATCGGCGATGTGAGTGTCGGCGACGCGCTGGGCCCCTTGCCGATCCCGATCACGCCCACGCTCATCGTCGCGACGGCGATCGCATCTCGCGACTACCAAGATGTCCACCACGATCGCGACCTCGCGATTCAGCGCGGGTCGCCGGACATCTTCATGAACATCCTGACCTCGAGCGGACTGTCGGCGCGCTACGTCACCGACTGGGCCGGTCCCGACGCAAAGCTGACCAAGCTCGCCATCCGGCTCGGCGTGCCGAACTACCCCTATGACACCATGACGATGACGGGCCAGGTCACCGAGAAGTCGCCCGACGGCAAGGTCACCGTTCAGATCCAGGGCCTGAACAAGATGGGGCCCCACGTCACCGGCACCATCGAGCTCGAGCTGCCGAAGGGCTGAGCCCCGGCTCCTCCCACGCGCATCCGCAGGAGACCTCTTCTTATGACCATGTCCTTCGCAGGCAAGACGGCCATCGCGGGCCTCGGCGCGACCGAGTTCTCGAAGAACTCGGGCCGCAGCACGCTGCGACTGGCCGTCGAGTGCAGCGAGACGGCGATTCGCGACGCGGGCCTCGAGCCCCATCAGATCGACGGCATCGTCAGCTACACGACCGACGACAACCACGAGATCGACGTGGCTCGCTCACTCGGCATCAAGGAGCTGACGCACTTCAGCCGGATCCACCACAGCGGCGGCGCGGCCTGCGGAACGATCCACCAGGCTGCCATGGCGGTCGCCAGCGGCGCGGCCGAGAATGTGCTGGTCTATCGCGCGTTCAACGAGCGCAGCGAGACACGCTTCGGCACGGGCGTTCAGGCCCGCGAAGCCGACGCGACTCCCTCGATGGTCGACTTCGGCTGGAGCTCGCCGTTCGGGCTGCTCACCCCGGCTTCGTGGGTCGCGATGTTCGCGACGCGGTACATGCACGAGTACGGAGCGACCAGCGAAGACTTCGGGCGCGTCTCGGTCGCCGACCGCAAGCACGCGGCGACGAATCCCGAGGCGTTCTTCTACCAGAAGCCGATCACGCTCGAAGAGCATCAAGAGAGCCGTTGGATCGTGAAGCCTCTCCATCTGCTCGACTGCTGCCAGGAGAGCGACGGTGGGCAGGCCCTCGTCGTCACGAGCCTCGAGCGAGCGCGCGACCTGCCGAACCCGCCGGTCGTGATCGCCTCGGCCGCGCAGGGCAGCGGCGAAGACCAGCAGATGATGAAGAGCTACTACCGCGACAACATCGCCGCGATCCCCGAGATGGGCCTGGTCGCGCGCCAGCTGTGGGCCGACACCGGTCTCTCGGCCAAGGACATCCAGACGGCCGTCATCTACGACCACTTTACGCCGCTGGTGCTGCCGCAGCTCGAGGAGTTCGGCTTCTGCAAGGTCGGCGAGGCCAAGGATTTCGTGAAGGACGGCCGCATCGAGCTCGGCGGCGACCTGCCCATCAACACGAACGGCGGACAGCTCGGCGAAGCGTACATTCACGGGATGAACGGCATCGCCGAAGCGGCTCGACAGGTGCGAGGCACCTCGGTCAACCAGGTCGATGGCGCGACGAACGTGCTCGTCACCGCCGGTACCGGTGTCCCGACCAGCGCGGCGATCCTCTCACGAGACGACTGACGCCCAAGAGGTCGGCCATGGCACCCCCGGCAGCGCTGCGCACGCACTTCATCGGCTGCGGCCGGCTGGGGGTCTCGGTCGCGAGGCTCTTCGCCACGCGCGGCTCGATCGAGCCTGGGCAAGTGCTCACGCGATCGCTCGAGAGTGCACGGGCCGCCGTCGACTTCATCGGCGCGGGCGAGGCCGTGGCCTCGATCGAGTCTCTCGAGCGCGCCGACCTCGTGTTCATCGCGACACCGGACGCCGACCTCGCGCGCAGCGCAGAGACCCTGGCCTCGGCCCCGATCGATCTCGACGGCGCCGTCGTCGTGCACACGAGCGGTGCCCTCGGATCGGACGTGCTCGGCGTCTTGCGCGAGCAGGGGGCCAGCGTCGCGAGCGTGCATCCCATTCGCAGCTTCGCCGTGGCCGAGGCGCGCGACGACCTGCTCGAAGGCACGGTGTGCGGCGCCGAGGGCGACGCCGCAGCGCTCGACGTCGCCCTCCCCCTCTTCGAGCAGGCCGGCGCCCGCACGGTGCGCATCGAGAGCGGCGCGAAGACGCTGTATCACGCCGCGGCGGTGCTGGCCTGCAACCACGTGGTGGGCCTCGTCGAGGCGAGCCTGCAGACATACGAAGCGGCGGGGGTCGACCGCGCGACGGCGATGGCGGCGCTCGAGGGGCTCGTCGGCGGCACGGTCACGAACGTCTTCGAACGCGGGCCAGCCGGCGCGCTCTCGGGCCCGATCGTGCGCGGTGAGGCCGACATCGTCGCGCGGCAGCGCACCGCGCTGCGGGCCGTCTCGCCCGCGCTCGAAACCATCTACGCGCTCCTGGCGCAGCAGACGCTGCCGCTCGCGCGCCGGGTCGCGGGCACCGATGCCGATCGGCTCGACGCCGTCGAGCGCGCGCTCGAACCGGCGGCCAGCGCCGACTGAGCCGGCATCGCCCTTCGTCCCGATCGGCCGTGTGGTAGGTTCGATCCTCTCGCTGGAGGAGCACCCCATGTACATCGCCATGAACCGCTTTCGCATCGCGAAGGGCCACGAGCACGACTTCGAAGAGCTCTGGCGCAACCGGGATTCGCACCTCGACGGCACGCCCGGCTTCGAGTCGTTCCGACTGCTGAAGGGCCCCGAGGACGACGAGGCGACGCTCTATGCGTCGCACACGATCTGGAAGACCGAGGCCGACTTCCGTGCCTGGACCGAGAGTGAGTCGTTCAAGAAGGCGCACGCCCAGGCGCGCGCGCCCCAGGGCACGTACCTCGGGCACCCGGTCTTCGAAGGCTTCGAAGCGATCCTCTGAGGAGGCCGCCATGGCCGAGGCGCGCGAACCCGAGCCGACCCGGGTCGATCGAATCGATCACGTGGTGATCGCCGTGCGTGACGTCGCCCAGGCGACGCCCGAGATGGCGCGGCTGCTCGGGTGCTCTCCTTCCTGGAAGGGACCTCAGCCCGCCGATGGCACCTCGAATGTGCTGTTTCGGCTCGCGAACACGACGCTCGAGCTGCTCGCGCCGGAGGGCGACGGACCGGTGGGCCGAGCGCTTCGGACGCACATCGATGCGCAGGGCGAGGGGCTGCTTCGGCTCGACTTCGGCACGCGCGACCTCGAAGCAGTGCGTGCGAGCCTCGCGTCGATCGGCGTCGAAACCCACGAGCCCGTCGACGCTCTGTCCCACGACGATCCATCGGGCGCGTGGCGCCGCTACCGCGTCGTCGACTTGCCGGCCGACGCCGCCCGCGGCATCACGGCGCGCATCGTCGAAGACGCGTCGACCGACGAGATCGTGCCCCACGCGTCGCCCATCGACGACGACGGCAGCTGCGTCGGCCACCTCGATCACGTCGTCGTGATGACGAAGGCGCCCGAGCATGCGCTCTCGTTCTACGGCGAGGGGCTCGGCCTGCGGCTCGCCCTCGACAAGCGCTTCGAGAAACGCGGCGTCCGCCTGATCTTCTTTCGCAGCGGCGGCCTGACGCTCGAGATCGGTGCCTCATTGAAGGAAGGCAGCGACCTGGGCTCGCCCGGCGAAGACACCGACCTGCTCTGGGGCATCGCCCACCAGGTCGGTGATGCCGACCGCGCCCGGGCACGCGTCGAGGCCGCAGGCTACGACGTGACGCCGGTCCGCGACGGTCACAAGCCCGGCACCCGCGTCTTCACCGTCAAGAACGCGCCCTTCGGCGTCCCCACGCTCTTCATCGAACCGGTCCAGAGCTAGGCCCACGGCTCGGAGGCCTGCGCCTTGCTCGTTCAGTCGCGGGGCTCGGCGTCGTCGCGGGCGAGGCCCGATGCGAGCCACATGCCCTCGACCAGCTGCGACCGCTCGTAGTCTTCGCGCACCGTCGACTCGACGACGTTGGCCCAGCCCGCGGGATTCACGGCCGGGTCGAGCGCACGCAGCTCATCGTAGGCAGCGCGCGCGTCGGCCTGCGCGCCGAGGTTCGCCTGCGCGACCGCGAGCACCGCCAGGGCGACGCGGCCCCGCACACGGTCGAGCGAAGCACGCGCATCGTCGCGCGCCTGCTCGAAGCGGCCGATGACCAGCTCGGCGAGGCCTCGATAGGCCACCCAGTGATAGAGCAGCGGATCTCGGGGCGAGAGCCGGATCGCCTTGTCGAGCGAATCCTTCGCATCTTCGGCGCGCTTCGCGAAGACGAGCGCGGCGCCGAGACCGCCATAGCTGGCCGCCGCATTGGGATCGAGCTCGAGTGCGCGCGTATACGCGCGCACCGCTTCGGCGGTGCGGCCCAGGTTGCCCATCGTCGCGCCCACGCAGTGCTGCACGGCGGCATCGTTTGGATCGAGCTCGGCGGCCCGTCGGCTCGCCGCACCCGCCTCGACGTCGAGCTCGCTCGAAGCGGTCTCGAAGCGATGGGTCCAGGCCAACGCGAGCGCGAGACCGAGCACGGCCCAGGCCAGGCCGTACTCCGAATCGAGCTCGAGCGCCCGCCTCGCATCGGCGATGGCCGCCAGCGTCGCGTCGCGATCGGACAGATTCTGGTTGAGGCGAATGTGGGCCCGGTTGACGATCGCCCACGCATCGAGGCTCTCGGTCTCGCTGCGCTGGGCCCGGTCCGCCTCGGCACCCTTGAGCGCCGGCTGCAGCGAGGCCACCACGTGGTGCACGATGTCGTCCTGCAGATCGAAGAGTTCGGCCTGGGGGCGCTCGAAGCGCTGGGTGTCGACCTGCTCACCCGTCCGTGCATCGACGAGCTCGGCGGTCAGGCGCAGGGCATCGCCCGACGTGACGACGCTGCCCGTGATCACGTACCGGACCCCGAGCTCGCGGGCGACGTCGCGCGGATCGACGTCGCGGTCGCGGTAGGTCAGCATCGAGCTGCGCGCGATCACGAAGAACGGCTTGATTCGGGAGAGCGCTGCGATCAGGTCTTCGAGCAGGCCGTCGCAGAGGCCGTCCATCGTGACCCCTGGCGAGCGATCGACGAAGGGCATCACCGCGACCGAGGGGCGGGCGTCGTCCTCCTGGGGCGCCGGTGCGTCGACGAAGGGCGCCGACGGCGCCGCAGGCTCGCCCGGGGCCCGGCGGGTCAAGCGGCGCAGCGCGCGAACGACCGGCGCAACCACGACGCCGACGATCACGATGGCGGCAGCGATGCCCGACAGCACCGTTTCGTGACGCGCGATCCATTCGAAGATCGTCTCGATCGATCCCAAAGAAGCCGATTCCCCCGCCCGTTGATGGTACCCGAGCAGGGCCGCCGAACGCGCATGCAGCGGCACGGATGGGCCACCCGCGCGGCCCTGTCCCGATCTTCCGAGCACCCGCCCGCGAATGAAGGCCGAACCCCGCGTCCCGGTGTCCTCGCTGCCGCCCGGTGGTAGACTGGCACCTCTTGGCCCCTTCCTCCGCGGCCGGCGACCGATGGCTCGGCGTCGGCTGGAGCAGCCCCCCCGCGTGTCCTGGATCGACGCCCTCAAGAACCTCAGCCGAAGGCAGAAGCTCGCCCTCGGTGCCGCCCTCGCCGTGGCCGTGTACGCCGCCTTCGGCTTCCTGCTGCTGCCATGGATCGTGCGCACGCAGGCGACCGAGATCCTCCGAGAAGAGTTCCACCGCGATGCATCGATCGGCGAGGTCCGGATCAATCCGTTCCTGCTCTCGGTCGACGTGCGCGACTTCGCGCTGCCCGATCGCGACGGATCCGACTTCGTTCGTTTCGACGAGCTGTTTGCCGACTTCGAGCTGTCATCGCTCTTTCACTTCGCCTTCACGTTTCGCGAGATCCGGCTCACTGAAGCCTCGGTCCACGTGAAGGTCCTCGAAGATGGTGCGCTCAACTTTGGCGACATCATCGACACGCTGCTCGCCGACGACGACGACGAAGCCGAAGCGGAGCCGGGCGGCCCGCCGCCCCTGCTGATTCATGTGGCACGCATCGAGCGCGGCCGCATCGCCTTCACCGATTTCAGCCGGCCGACCGACTTCGAGGCCGAGATCGCCCCGCTCGACATCGAGCTGACCGACTTCGGCACGCGACCCGACGACGAGTCGCCGTACAACTTCAAGGCGACCACCGGCAGGGGCGAGGCCCTCGAGTGGGAAGGCAACCTCTCGGTCGTGCCGCTCTACAGCCAGGGCCGCTTCGCACTGACGGGCGTGCGCCCGCGCACAGGCTGGCTCTACGTGCAAGACGACGTGCTCTTCGAGGTCGTGAGCGGCACGGTCGATGTGCTCGGACAGTACGATTTCGACGCACGCGACGCGCTGACCGCGCGGCTGCACGAAGGCGAGATCCGGCTGCGCGACTTCAAGGTGGCCGACCGCGAGAGCGGTGACATCGCCGTGTCGCTCGACGCGCTCGACGTCACGGGCATCGAGGTCGCGTACCCCGAACAGACGCTCGACGTCGCGGCCGTCGAGGGCCGAGGCGGTCGCCATCATCTCG
Organism: Myxococcota bacterium; assembly: GCA_965250285.1. Classification (GTDB taxonomy): domain Bacteria; phylum Myxococcota_A; class UBA9160; order UBA9160; family UBA4427; genus CAYYSY01. The sequence goes on along the minus strand of OZ252299.1, from coordinate 269,887 downwards.
TCCGCCTTCCGGACGGTCGGTTCAGGATGGAGAAGCTCTCCGAGACGAGAACGAACGGGGACAGCGGCCCGACCGCACCGATGGCGGCAGCGACCGCCGAAGAGAGCGAGCCCGAACTCGAGACGCCGCCGTGGACGTACGCGATCGAACGCGTGCAGATCGAAGAGCATCGCATCGACTTCGAAGACCGCTCCACCGATCCGAACACGCGACTCACCGTGGCACCGATTGCGCTGCGATTCGACGGCATCTCGTCGGACATGACGAAGCCCATCGGCCTGCGGGCCGAGATGGGTTTCGGGGCCGTCGCCGAACTCGAAGCGAGCGCCGAAGCCAGCTCCGACGCGGCGCCGGCGACCAGCGAGCGCGGCCATCTGCAGGTGACGGGCACGGTCACGCCCGAGCCCGCCTCGGCCGACCTCGAGATCGATCTCACGCGCTTCGACCTGACGCCGTTCGAGCCCTACTGGCTGCCGGCCCTCGCGGTGCACGCTTCGTCGGCGCGCCTCGGCATCGACGCCGACCTCGATGTCGCCGCGCCGAGCGACGGCCCCGTCTCGATGCGGTTCGCGGGCGACGTGCGCATCGACGAGCTCGCGACCTTCGACGACCGGCTCTCGCAGGCGCTGCTCTCATGGAACGCGCTCGAGCTCGCCGGCCTGACATTCGACCTCGAACCGATGCGCATCGCCCTCGATACGGTCACGCTGCGTCAGCCCGAAGCCCGAGTCGTCATCGCTCGCGACGGCACGCCCAACGTGGCTTCGGTGGTCCGCGAAAACGGCACGGCGGGCGGCGACACCGGCGAGGCCGCCCCCACGGCCCCGCCCCCGATCTCGATCGGGGCCGTCATCATCGAGGGCGGAGAAGCCCAGTTCGTCGACGGCAGCATCCAGCCGCGCTTCTCGACATCTCTCAGCCGGATCGACGGCAAGCTCGAAGGCCTCTCCTCCGATGCCGAGGCCCGCGCGCGACTGGCGCTGGCCGGCCACATCGACGGGTCGACCCCCGTCTCGGTGGCGGGCGAGATGAGCCCCCTCGCCGAGAACCCCTACATCGACCTGCGCGTCGGGTTCCGCAACTTCGGGCTCACGCAGTTCTCGCCCTATTCGAGCCACCACATCGGGCAGATGATCGACCGGGGCAAGCTCTTCCTCGACGTCGAGTACGTGATCGATGGCCCCTCGATCCGAGGCGAGAACGAGCTCTTCCTCGATCAGTTCTCTCTCGGCGAGAAGACCGACAGCCCCGATGCGATGAATCTGCCGGTCGGTCTCGCGATCGCGCTGCTCAAGGATCGCAACGGTGAGATCCACATCGACCTGCCCGTGCGCGGCCGCACCGACGATCCCGAGTTCAGTGTCGGCAAGCTCGTGTTCGGAGCCCTGGGCAACCTGATCACGAAGGTCGCGCTCTCTCCCTTCGCCGCCCTGGGCGGACTCGCCGGCGGCGGAGACGACGGCGACGACATGAAGAGCGTCGGCTTCTCGGCCGGTCTGGCCGACCTCGACGCAGCCGAACGATCGAAGCTCGATGAGCTCGCAAAGGCGCTCGTCGAGCGCCCGGCCCTGTCGCTCGAGATCACCGGGCGCGCCGACGAGGCCTTCGACCGACCCGAGCTGCAGCGTCAGGCCCTCGAGCAGGAGCTGCGGCGCGAGCGCTACCGCGAGCTGCAGTCGCGCTGGTTCGGACGCAAACCCGAATCCGTCGAAGAGGTCGTGCTCGAAGACGACGAGCGACAGCGCCTCCTGCTCAGCCGCTACGAATCGATCTTCGGCGAGAAGCCGGTCGAGATGCTGGTGCCCGTCCCGGCACCCGAAGAAGACCGCCCGCTCGAAGGCGCGCAGTCCGACGAGATGATGGCCGCCTGGCAGACCGAGATCGAGCGGCGCGTCGCCGAGACGATCTCGATCGACGACGCAGCGCTCCGCGAGCTGGCCCGCCGGCGGGCCGGCGCCGTCCGCGACTACCTGACCGCGAACGGCGCGATCCCGGCCGAGCGCATCTTCGTCCTCGACGTCGCGGTCGAGTCGATGGCGTCAGACGACAGATCGCTGACCGAGCTGGACCTCGCCGCGCACTGAGGTACCCCGCGCGCTGCACTGCGGGCACAGTGGGTATCCGGGGGCATCCGACCCCGTCCCTCGCTCGTCTCGAGAGTCGACGTCGCAACGAAGGATCGCCAGACCGCTACTCTCGTGCGGCGCTCGACGAGGCGCCGACCGGGAGATCGCATGACCGAAACGCAGCCGGCAGACACCCACCTCAAGACGTTCGGCTACGTGCTCTGGATCTTCGGGTTTCTCGGCAGCCACCGGTTCTACTACGGCCGTCCGATCACCGGCACGATCTGGTTCCTGACCCTCGGCCTGCTCGGCATCGGCTGGCTGATCGACCTCTTCCTCATCCCGAGCATGGATCGCGAGGCCGATTTTCGATATCGAACGGGCCCCTTCGACTACAACCTCGCGTGGATCCTCTTGACCTTCTTCGGCCTCTTCGGCCTGCACCGCTTCTACATCGGCAAGTGGCCCACCGCGATCCTGTATCTGCTGACCGGCGGGCTCTTCGGTCTCGGCCTGCTCTTCGACTTCTGGACGCTGAACGAGCAGGTCGATCTGGCCAACGCGGCAGGCTGACCGGATGCCCCGATACGCCCGTTCCACGTTTCGCGGCCTGTATCGCCTCGCCTTCTACGGCACGCTCGCGATCCTCGCCGTGGTCGTCGTCGCCGGCGTGCTCTTTCTCAATTCGAAGGACGACCTGAGCGTCTGGCACGAGGTGCGGCTCGACGAAGAGTTCACGCGCAAGTCGGACGTCACCGACTTCGCCGGCTACCTCGCGCTCGAGGAGCGCCTCTTCGACGAGCTCGACCGCGAGGTGACGCGCCAGATCGAGCCCGACGAGCGCACCGTGCTGAACCGGTTCTACGAAGGCAGCCGGTCCTCGCCGACGCGCTGGGATCGAGACTGGAATCGCAGCTTCGAGTGGCCCGTCGACGCACCGAAAGCGGGGGTCGTGCTGGTTCACGGCATGTCCGACTCGCCGTACAGTCTGCGCGCGATCGGCGAGCGCCTGCACGATGCAGGCGCCTGGGTCGTGGGGCTGCGGGTGCCCGGGCACGGCACCGCACCCACGGGCCTCGTCTATGCCACCTGGGAAGACATGGCCGCCGCCGTGCGCATCGCGGCTCGACACGTCCGCGACCAGATCGGCGACCGACCGCTCTATCTCGTCGGCTACTCGAACGGCGCGGCCCTCGCGACCGAGCACGCGCTGGCGGCGATCGAAGACGACACGATCGCTCGCCCCGACGGCATCATCCTGCTCTCGCCCATGATCGGCGTCACCCCGGCCGCGGCCTTCGCGATCTGGCAGTCGCGGATCGGCCGCTGGCTCGACCTCGACAAGCTGTTCTGGAACAGCGTCGGCCCCGAGTACGACCCCTTCAAGTACGCGTCGTTCGCCGTGAACGCCGGCGACCAGACGTTTCGCCTGACCCACGAGCTCGACCGTCGGCTGACCGCCGTGAAGGCCGCTGGGCAGCTCAACGCCATGCCGCCCGTGCTGGCGATCTCGTCGGCCGTCGACTCGACCGTGACGGTGCCGACCCTGATCGACGGCCTGATGGCGCGCCTGCCCGAGGGCGGGCACGAGCTGATTCTGTTCGACGTCAACCGGCGATCCGAGCTCGACGCCCTGTTGCGCAACGACCCACGCCCCGTGCTGAAGCAACATCTCGAAGAGGCGGGGCACGCCTTCACGCTCACCGTCGTCTCGAACGAAGACGACGAGAGCACCGCGGTCGTCGAGCACCGCCGCGAACCGAACGCGACTGACTTTCGCGTGACACCGCTCGGGCTCGATTGGCCCAACGACCTGTTCTCGCTCGGGCACATCGCGATCCCGTTCCCGCCCGACGATCCGCTCTACGGCGGCGAGTCGACGCCGAACGCCGACCGGATCCACATCGGACGGGTCGCGCTGCGCGGCGAGCGCGGTGTCCTGGCGATCTCGCCAGGCGACATGCTGCGCATCCGCTGGAACCCGTTCTTTCCCTACCTGGCAGAGCGCGTGCTCGAGTTCACGGGCCTCGCCGACGTCGAGCCGGCGGACGCGGCGGATGCGTCGACACCCGGCGCCCCCTGAGCCTGCGCAGCCTCACTCGCCGCTCTTCGGCCGAGCCAGGTCGGCATAGGGCGTGCCCGACCAGTCTTCACGTCGATGAAAGCCGTCGAACTGCGTCGTCGGCGCGTGCTTGGCGATGTCGTAGAGCACGCTCTTCTGGAACGAAGACCCGCCGTCGATCGCGATGGCCTGCCCCGTCACGAAAGCGGCACCGGGCGAGAGCAGGAAGCACACGACCGCCGACACTTCGCTCTCGGTCCCGAGTCGGGCAGCGGGAATGCGGCTGGCACCGCGCACCGATGCCTCCTGCACGGCAGGCGGATACGTGCGCATGCCCGCCGCGAGGATCGTACCCGGTGCGACGCAGTTCAGGCGCACGTCGTTGCGCGCCCACTCGAGGGCCAGTGTGATCGTCAGGTTCTGGATGCCGGCTCGCGCGGCCGAGCTGTGCGCCATCCCCACGTAGCCGCTGCGAATGTCGGCGAGCATGCTGACCACCGCCCCGCCGTGCTCCTTCATCGAAGCGTCGAATACGGCGCGCGTCACCCGAAAGGTGCCGTGCAGGTTCAGGTCGACGACCTTCTGCCAGGCGTTCTCGCTGAGCTTCGCGGCCGGTGCCGAGAACTGGCCGCCGGCGTTGTTGAACAGGCCGTGGATCGGCCCGCAGCGCTCGACGATGCGTCCCACCGCCGCACGCACCGAGTCACCGTCGCGCAGATCCATCGCCTCGAACTCGCACTCACCCCCGTCGGCGATGATCTCGTCGGCGGTGGCCGACAGCACGTCTTCGCGGCGGCCGGCGATGACGACCCGCGCACCGAGGCTCGCCAGCTCGTGCGCCGTGCATCGCCCGATGCCCGTCCCGCCGCCGGTTACGAGGACCGTCTGTCCTTCGAAGACACCCGCCCGAAGCACACTCTGGTAGGCACTCGTCACGATGCTCGTCTCCACACGCATGGGCCCGGGCCGAGCGCTCGCCTGTCGAGCCTCGGGGCAGCCGCGAGGCGCGGAGTCTAGGCGAGACGGCGTGCGCCGGGGGCGCGTCGCGGGACCGGCCGCCGATCCGATACGCTGAACGCGCCGGCCAGCCCGGCACCGGTCACACTCGCCCTCACCGGAGATCGCCCCATGCCCACACATCCCTTCCGTTTCGGCCTCCAGGTCTCCGAGCTTCCCGCGGACGGCTGGCGCGAACGCGTCCGTCGGATCGAGGCCCTCGGGTTCTCGACCGTGTTCGTGCCCGATCACTTCGGCCCGCAGTGGGATCCCACGGCGCTCATGGCCGGCGTCGCTGCGGTGACCGAAGAGCTGGCCGTCGGAAGCCTCGTGTACGACGTCGACTACCGACACCCGGTCGTCTTCGCGAAGCAGGCCGCCACGATTCAGCTGCTCTCGGGCGGGCGCCACGAGTTCGGCCTCGGCGCAGGTTGGATGGAGACCGACTACGTCGAGGCCGGCATGCCGTACGACCGCATCGGCCTGCGGATCGAGCGACTCGACGAGGCGCTGCAGATCTGCCGATCGATGTGGACCCAGGAGAAGACCCACTTCGAAGGGCGCCACTACACGATCACCGACATCGCCCAGGCCGCCCCGCTGCCGCCGGGCAGCGCACCGAAGGTGTTGGTCGGCGGTGGGGGCGAGCGCGTGCTGAGCCTCGCCGGGCGCCACGCGGACATCGTCGGCATCAACCCGACGATGGTCGACGGCCGCATCACGAACGAGACCGCGGCCGATCTGAGTCCCGACCGAACGCTCCAGAAGATCGAGTGGGTGCGGACCGCGGCCGATCGGGCCGGGCGCGACGCCGCCGCGCTCGAGTTCAACTCGCTCGTCTTCGTCGTCGCGCTGACCGAAGATCCATCGGGGATCCGCGGCGCGTTGTCGCAGAGCTCGGGGATGAGCGTCGACGAGGTCGCCGACTGTCCGCTCTTCTTGACCGGGTCGGCCGCCGAGATTCGTGACCGCCTCGAATCGCGGCGCGAGAAGACGGGCATCAACTACATCGTGATCCAGGGACGCGACCACGACCTGGTCGAGCAATTTGCCGAAGAGGTCATGGCGCCACTGCTCGGCCAGTAGCGCCCCCTCGATCTCGGCCGGTCCGGCTGCCGATCAGCCGAGCAGCGGCGCGATCGCCTCGGCTACCGCGGCGGCATCGGGCCCGTCCCGGCGCTTCAGAGCATCGACGACGCTGCGCACGCGCTGCGGGTCGATCTTCTTCGACGCCGCGACGAGCTCGGCGCCCGAAGCCACGCCTTCGTCGCTCTTGACCGCCGCGGCCAGAGCGAGCGCATCGCGGCGGGCGTGCGCGCGTCGGGCGATCAGCGCCTGATGCAAACAGGCGCGCCCGAGCAGCACGGCGACGAAGTTTACGCTGCGCGCGGGGCCGTATCGCACGACCGCCCCGCCGAGCGGGCGGTTCATCACCTCGAGCTTCCCGAGCCGATTGCCCCCCAGCCAGCCGAGGGCGCCGCCGACGACGCTCCCGATCGCCAGGCCCGCGAGCAGGCTCACGCCGCCAACGGCGGCGTCGACGGTGCCACCCGCTGCCGCGCCGGCCGCGGCACCTGCCGTCACGAGGTCGCGACTGCGCAGGCCGAAGACGAGCCAGGTGTCGCGATCGAAGAGGTCTTCTTCGAGCAGCGCGCGGTCGGCTTCGAGCTCGGCGTCTTCTCCCTCGACGCGGTCGAGATCGTGAAAGTCGTAGATCGCTTCGACCGCGCTGCGGGCACGACGCTCGAGCCGACGCAGCTGCGTACGGAAACGCTCTTCGAGGGCGGCGCGATGATCTTCGGCGCGTTCGTCCCGTCCGATCCGCTGCTCGATCGTGAAGCTCGTCGCCTCGACGAGCCACGAGGCAATCTCGGTCGCTGCCCGGCGGCGACGCGCATCGCGGTCGGCGCCGAGCACATCGACGGCCCGCTGCAGGGGCGCCCGGAACGACTCCTCGAGCTCGGCGAAGCCGCGCAGCAGATCGAGTCGCTTGTCGAAGTCGGCATCGAGCGCGTCGAAGACGCGCACGGCGCGAAAGTACTGACCGAGCGCCGAACGCCACGCGTCGACGTGATCGGCCGATCCGATCGGGTTGATCACCGCGAAGCTCGGCCGCCCCGTCCAGCGCAGCACCTCCATCTCGGCCTCGTACTCGGCGCCGTACGGGACCGAACCATCGACGACGTAGAGGATGCCCGCCCCTTCGACGATGGGCGTGAGCAGCTCGATCTCGTCGGGGTAGCGGGCGGCGTGCTCGGGGGCCCGCACGAATCGCTCGACGAGCGCGGGGCGATCAGCGGCGGAGGCCTGGCTGCGCTCGCCCTCGGCCTGCAGCCAGCCGAGCACGGCGCGAGCCCGTTGGAACCCCGGCGTGTCGACCAGCTCGTAGAGGGTTTCGCCGTCGACGCGCATGGGGTACCGCGCGGCGCGTGTGGTCGTCCCCGGATCGGCCCCGATGGCCACTCGGTCATCCTGGGCCAGCGTCGCGACCAGGCTCGACTTGCCCTTGTTCGGGTGACCGACGACGGCGAAGACGGGCACGCTCGATCCGGTGTCAGACATCGCCGTCGCCCTCCGAACGGGCGCCACCCAACGACGGCAGCGCGCGCGTACAGCGCGTCCATGGGTCACCGATCGAGTCGATGCGTCGTCGCCACACGCGCGCATGATCGTCGTCGGCCTGGGTCAAGCCCACCACGATCGTGCGCCCATCGCCGAGCCGCCGTCGCAGCTCGACGAGGAAGTCGACGACCTCGAGCACCGGAGGCTCGAAGCCGCGTACGACGACGGCCACGTCCCGGTCGTCCGCTCGCGCGCGTTCGGCCGCGCGGGCCGCCGCTTCGAGATCGGCCGCCGCGGCGAGTCGCCCGCCCGCCGCGAGGATGCCTTCGTTCGCAACGTTCAGCTGGGCGGCGAGTCCGGGGCTCGACTCGATCGCTTCCGACCAGCTCACCACGACGGGGGCGTCGGGCCAGGGGGACGAGTCGAGCGGGATGGTCTCGTCCGCCCCGAGACCGACGCCCGCGATCGCTTCGTCGCGGCCCACGTGCCCGAGCTCGACCAGGGGATCCCGCATGCGCTCGAGCAAACCGCGTGCGCCGGGCGCGTCGATCGTGGCGCGCGTCAGGCTCGCGCGCAGGCGCACGCTCGCCACGGCGAAGAAGACGACGCGCGGAATCAACCCGTAGACGACCAGCGCCGCAACGACGAAGCGCCACCACTGGCCGAAGAGTTCGGGGTCGAGGGCGGGCGACGGCTTCGACGCGATCCGAAAGAAACGCGTCTGCTCGACGAGCGCGAGGGACGGGACGGCGTCGGGCCAGAGGGCTGCCCAGGGTGTCGCGAGCGCGGACGCAATGCCATGCGCCGTCGCGGGCTCGACGCGCAGTGTCGTGCTCCACCCGAACGACAGATCGCTGAACACGACGAGCGCGATGGCCGCCGACAGCGCACCGACCTGAAACGCGACCGCCGCGCCCTGACTCGCCGAGAGCAGCAGCCAGCGCTGGATCGGCGCCGCGAGCCGTTCGACCGACACGCCGCGGGCAAAGACGGCATCGAGGCTCTCGCGCGCCGACTGCGGCAGCGCACGCAGCGCCCAGCGCGCCGGTTGCAGCAGCCCCCCACCCTCGCGCTCGGCTCCGATCAAAGGGAGCGCGCGCCGCAAGCGCGCGGGCAACGCGTTCAAGAGCGCGAAGACGAGCAGCAGCGTGGGCAACAACACGAGCAGCGCGAGCACCGCAACGACGTTGATCCGACCCTGCGGTTGAAAGGAGAGCGCGCCCCAGGCGGCGGTGGCACCGAAGAAGAGACCGGCGAGCACGAGCGCCGCGGAGATCCAGCGCAGCGCATCCGCGGTGCGCTGACCTGGCAGGGCGGGGTCTTGGGCTTCCGCCGGGCCGGAGGTCTGCGCGCGCCGCGCCTCGACCCAGGCGGTCAGCCAGCGCTCGGGCGGGGCACCGGTCGGCACCACGCGCTCGCCGACCGATCGGTCGCGGCGTCGCAGCTCGCTGCCGGGCAGCCCCTCGTCGTGCCGCAGCAGCACGACGAGATCGAGCCAGTCGGCGAGATCCGGACGACGGCCGCGGAGCGGAACCGACTCGGGGTCGTCTCTTGCGGGCAACGCTGCTCCCAGCTGAACCAAGCGTGGCAGAACCGTGGCCCGGGATGATGCTGCACCCCCGACCCGCCTGCAGCACCGGCGCGGGCGCCTCCGCATCGCAACGAAGGGGGCGCGGGCGCAGGGTCACCGACGGCCGCGGGTGCGGTCGGTCGTCGCTCGGCGATCCGTGTTCAGCGATCGGTGTTCAGTGCTTGGTGCTCGGTGCGCAGTGCTTGATGCACCCGCGCCCGGCTCGGATTGCGCCCAGATCTCAGGCCGAAGGGCCTGGCGATTCAGCGTTTCGGCGCCGGCTTGGCCGGGCCCGGCTGCTCCTCGGGCAGCTCGGCCAAGTCGCCCATCAGAAACTCGAAGCCGGGCCGAATCGCGTACTCACGCGGCACTTCGAACGTCGCGTCAGAGACCTGCATCTTCGCGGCCCGCAGCACGCGAATCGCGCTCACGAGCTTGCCGCCCTTGCGACGAGACAGCTCGAGCGGAAACCCGTCGAGCTGAACCAGGATGTCCAGCGGCTGATCGGGCACGACCTCGAGCGGGGTGAGCCCACCCGCGCCCATGATCTCGCGCTGAAAGTTGGCCAGCTGACGAAACACGTCGAGATCACGCGGGCCGATCCCCATCGACTTCCACGTCACGACGCACCCCGAAGCGACGTGCGCCTCGGCCCGCCAGAGCGTGACCTTGCGACACGAGCGCCCGATTCGCTTGGCCGTGCTGCCTTCATCGCGCACCCAGAGCGCGGCTTTCACTTTGCCGTCGTCCTCCTGGACGTCGAGCCCGGTGATGCGCTCGCCAGTCTTGCGCTGATCGTCGGGCAGCCGCCGCATGACCGTCTCCATCTCGCGACGGGCCGCTTGCAGCTCGATGCCGAAGTCGGCGATGAGACTGCGATCGACTTCGATGTAGTGCCGATCTTCGGGGTCGATGCTGTAGATCACGTCGCGATCACCCCGGTAGATCAGGGTGTGGGCGGCTCGATGCTCGAGGTTCGTGTACTGGTCGACGCGCAGGAGCCGCGGCGCGATGGTCAGCATCGCATGCTGCGAGGCATCGCCCCGCGCCACATCGAGAAACTGCACCTCGACGCGCATGACTTCGATGGCGAGCGCCGGCGCGGTGAAGAGCAGCGTCAGCGTGGAGAAGAGCGCCGCCGGCGCCAGTGCCGCGCTCTGCGAGCGGACGCGGCTGCACGCGCGGGGAGCGAGTGAGTGAGACGACATGGGCGATCTCCGTCACGCCCTCGCCGACGGGCAGCCGGCTGCGCACGGGCGACTCCCCGATATCGGTCGATCCGACGGGCGACCTGACGTGACCGAGCCGAGGGCAGCGGCAGCCAGGCGCCACACGCGGTGCCGGCTCGAAGGACGAACGAGTCCGAGCCGAGCGGAATCCTCGCGTCGCAGCGCAGCGGGGAATGCGGCGAGGCCGCGAGGGGGCTCAGCCCCCTTGGCGAGACAGCTCGGGCGCGGCGCGCCCCGCGACCATCCCCAGATCGAGGTACGTGCGGAGACCGGGCTCCGCGGCGCAAACGGTCGGGATCGCGCTCACGCCGTGCACCGCCGTCGCGACGATGCCCGGGTTGCGCTCGAGCCCGGCGGCGACCGATTCGGGGTGCCAGCCGTGGAAGACCACCTTCGAGCTCGGATCGCCGGTCACTTCGACCTCGAAGCGCTCGCCTTCCGCGCCGAACGACCACGCCGGATCGAGGTGTTCTTCGCCCATGAACCAGTTGGTGATGACCGTGATGACGGGCTCGCCTCGAACGGTGGCCTGCCACGTGAACTTCTGGGCCGCAACGAGACCGGGCTCGATCGGACCGATGGGCGAATCGATCGTTCGCGTCGCGACGGCCACGTCGTGTCGCGTGCGCCGCTCTTCATCGAGATCGAACCCGAGCGCGGTCGCAACCATGTCGATCGATTCGAAGAACCCACCCCCGAGCACGTCGAGCATCGGGCTCGCCGCCGCCTCTTCGGGGGTCTTGCCGAAGCGCATGATCTCGCCGACGACGAAGGGCGCACCGTAGGTCCGGATGTCCGAGAACTCTTCGGCTCGGACATGGGTGATGGCACGCGAGAACGCAGAGATGACGAGGGGGAGCCGCTCGGTAATGCCGCCCGGGTGGATCCCCGTGCCATGCAGCGTCACGCCACCCGCGCGACAGGCCGCCTCGAGGTCGGCTACGTCCCGGTCACCCGGGTAGAACCAGCCGAGCGGCGTGACCACGTTCTTGCCCGCCTCGAGCATGCGCACGACGAGCTTTCGGTCGGCGACGACCGGTGAATACATGACGCAGTCAGCTTCCATCGCGAGCAGCGCATCGACGTCGCGCGTCGCGGCCACGCCGAGGGGCCCGACCCCGGCCAGCTCGCCCGCGTCTCGCCCCTCCTTCGCTTCCCCGTGCACCCAACACCCGACGAGCTCGAGCTCGGGATGCGAAGCGATCGCCTCGATGGCGGCGCGGCCGACGCCCCCCGTCGCCCACTGGATCACCCGATACGTCATGCTCGACTCCTTGGTTCGCTCAATCTGGACAAACGAGATGCTCGCGGCTTCAGAGCATACCGAGGCCATGGCGATCTGCGCGCGAAGCGTGCGATCCTTGCGCGTTCATCGGTAGGTCAGCGAAGGAGATTCGGCATGCCTCATCGCGTCGTGCAGTGGGGGACGGGCAACGTCGGCGTCCACAGTCTCAAGCACGTCATCCGTCACCCCGACCTCGAGCTCGTCGGTGTGCACGCCCATTCGGAGGCGAAACAAGGCGTCGACGCCGCCACGCTGTGCGACCTCGATGACCCGACCGGGATCCTCGCGACCAACGACGTCGATGCCTTGCTCGCGCTCGAACCCGACGTTGTCGTCTACACCATCAAGGGTGAGACCCGTGCGCACGAGGTGATCCCCGAGCTCGAGCGCATTCTCGCAGCGGGCATCGACGTCGTGTCGACCGCGATGATCTTTCTGATTCATCCCGCCCACGCCGACGCGTCGATGCGCGAGCCGCTCGAGAAGGCCTGTCAGCAGGGCGGCGCCACCATGTACGTGAATGGCATCGATCCAGGCTTCTCGGGGGACGTGCTGCCGATCACCGCCTTGCAGCTCGCGGATCGCGTCGAAGAGGTGCGGGTGCAGGAGCTGGTCGACTATTCGACCTATGAAGATCCCGAGTTCACGGGCGTCAGCTTCGGCTTCGGACGCCCCGAGAGCTACACGCCGCCGCTCGCGCTGCCGGGCATCCTGCGCGCCGGCTGGGGCGGCATGGTATCGATCCTCGCGCGTGAGCTCGGGATCGAGCTCGACGAGATCGTCGAGCGATTCGAGCGCAGCTATGCCGAGACGACCTACGAGACGCCGATGATGCGCGTCGAAGAGGGGACCTGCGAAGCCGTGCGCTTCGAGCTCGAGGGCTGCGTCGACGGTCGCCCGGTCATCGTGACCGAGCACGTGAATCGACTGCGGGACGAGGCCGCGCCGCACTGGCCGGCCCCGCCGGTCGGTCACCCTGGCGTCCACCGGTGCGTCGTGACGGGTTCGCCCTCGGTCCAGCTCGACTGCTTCGTCACCGGCGAGGATGGCGATCACAACACGGGCGGCGTCCAGGCCACTGCGATGCGCGTGATCAACGCGATCCCGGCCGTGCGCGCCCACGCCCCCGGCCTCATCGACACCTTCGACCTGCCCTACACACCTTCGAAGAACGTCGTATGAGCCCCGCGCCCGCGCCGCGCGTCGCCATCGTCACCGGCGCCGCCCGTGGCCTCGGTGCCGTGGTCGCGGAGCAGATGGTCGACCAGGGCGCCCACGTGATCGTCGCGGACGTGAACGAGGAAGACGGGCGCGCCGTCGCAGCGCGCCTCGGCGCAAGCGCGTCTTTCGCCGCGCTCGACGTCACGCGTGAGGGCGACTGGAGCCGTCTGGTCGACGTGGTCGTCGAAGAGCATGGCCGGATCGACGTGCTCGTGAACAACGCCGCGCGGCTCTCGATGGGCGCGATCGAGCACGCCGACGTCGACGACGTGCGAGGGGTCGTCGACGTGAACCTCATCGGCCCCTACCTGGGCATTCGCGCGGTGGTGCCGACGATGAAGGCCCAGAGGTCGGGCGCCATCGTCAACGTCAGCTCCGTCGACGGCCTGCTCGGGATGAACGGTGTCGCCGCCTACGCCGCGAGCAAGTGGGGACTGCGCGGGCTCACGAAGAGCGCCGCCCTCGAGCTCGGGCGCGACGGCATTCGCGTGAACTGCGTCTGCCCGGCGGGCGGCAACCCGCAGATGTACGGTCCGTGGATGGACAAGTTGGTCGGCTTGATCGACCGCACGAAGGCCTACGTCGAGGACAGGGCGATTCCGAGCGAGGTGCCGCTCGAGTCGATCGCGCGCGCCATTCTCTTCCTCGCGTCGGAAGCGAGTGACCACTGCACGGGCGTCGACCTGCCCGTCGACTGCGGCGCCCACGCCGGTCACTACCTCGACGGCTTCAACGAGCTCTGAGCGCCGCTCCGCTCAAAAGTCGAGGTCGGGCAAGGGCAGGGTCGAGAGATCGCGACCGCTCCAGACGGTGGGCTGAAAGCGGCGCTCGGCGAACCGCCAACCCGCGTCGACCCTGAGGTAGCGATCCTGGTAGAGGCCGAACGCCTTGGTCTCCTGGCCCGTCTTTCGATCCTGCCGCAGCTCGACCATGTAGACGCGACCCAGCGCCTCGTCTTCAGCGCCGCCTTCGGGCCACTCGATGCGCGCCTCGAGCACCACGAACTGGAACCAGTCGAACCGCGCCACCGCGTTCTCGATGAATTCACCGAGCGCAGCCGGCCCAACCGCGTCGATCGGATCCTGTCGCGGCATCTCGACGCGCACGACGGCCTCTTCGAGAAAGAGCTCGCTCAGCTCGACCCACGCTTGCCGGTTGACCACGTCGGCGTAGCGGCTGTGCAGCCGTCGAATCGCGACCCAGTCGATGGTCTCCTGCATGGCGTCTCTCGGCATGTCGCCTCCTCAGTTCGGAGGAGGTGGGATAGCCTCTCCCGACCGGGGCGCGCCAGCCCCCACCCGGGAGACCCATGCAGCCCTTTCAGACCGCGATCGGCATCTTCGGCATCGAGAACCTCTATGGCGGCGACTTCAAGAGAGTGATCGAAGTCGTCGCCGAGGCCGACCGCCTCGGCATCGACCAGATGGTGATGACCGATCACGTCGTCATGGGCGAGCGCACCGACCGCTACCCCTACGGCGACTTTCCGCTCCCGCCACCCGCTCCCTGGTACGAACCCGTCGTCGCGCTTTCGGCCTTTGCTGCGGCCACACAGCGCATTCGTCTCTCGACCAGCGTGTTGATCGCGCCGCTGCGCCCGCCCGTGCTCCTCGCGAAGCAGGCGGCCACACTCGACGTCATCTCGGGAGGCCGGCTCGACCTCGGGCTGGGGACCGGCTGGCAGCGCGAAGAGTACGAGGCATCGATGCTGCCCTTCGAGCGCAGGGGCAAGCGGCTCGAAGAGCAGGTGCGCGCCTGCCTGGCGCTCTGGCGCGACGCGCCGGCGAGCTACGAAGGCGAGACCGTGCGCTTCGAGGGCATCTACTCGCGACCGGCGCCCGTACAGACCCCGCTTCCGCTGTGGTTCGGCTTCGCGCCGACGCCGCTGAACGCCCGGCGCATCGCCGAGTACGGCGCGGGCTGGCTCCCGATCTCGCAGAGCGCGGCCGAGCTCGCCGACGGCGTGGCGACGCTGCGCAAGGCGTTCGAGGCCGCGGGGCGCGACCCGGCCGAGCTGCAGGTGCGCGCCCAGCTGCCGCCCGTCATGGGATTGAAGGGGCCCGATCTCGAAGCGACCCTCGGCGGCCTCGAGGCGGCCCTCGACGCCGGTGTCACCCATGTCGAGGTGCTCCCGATCGTCTTCTGCCGCAAGCCCGATCAGATTCAGCCGCTGCTCGAGCGGGTCGCGAAGCTGAACGCATGAGCGAGGCGGTCTGCCCCGTACATCGGCGCTCGACCCGCACGCACCCGCGGCGGGCGCGACGTGTCCTCGCGCTCGGAGCGGTCATCGCCACGCTGGCCTGCGGTGGCTTCGAGGATCCGACGGTCGACGAGACCTTCGATCCCGCCACCGCCGCACCGCCGCCCGAACGCACCGCCGTGCCGACCGACCCGACGCGCAACCTGCTCTGGGGCGACCTGCACATCCACACGGCCTTCTCGTACGACGCGTTCACGATGGGCACGCGCGCGCTGCCCGACGACGCGTATACGTTCATGAAGGGCGGCACGATCGAGCACGCGCTCGGCTATCCGATTCGAGCCAAGCGACCGCTCGACTTCGGCGCCGTCACCGATCACGCCGAGTACCTCGGTGTGCCGCGCCACCTCGCCGGCGACGCCGCCGACCAGGCGAGCGATCTACGCGACGCGATCCGGTCGGGCAGTCGCACGCGTACGACATGGGTCTTCTTGAGCACGATCCTCTCGCAGATGGGCAGCAGCGAGACGCGCGAGGCGGCGTTCGGGCTCGATGGGCTCGACGAGGTGTCGCAGGCTGCGTGGGAAGAGATCATCGCTGCGGCGGCCCGGCACAACGACCCGGGCCGCTTCACCACGTTCGTCGGCTACGAATGGTCGTCGATGCCGAACGAGCGCAACCTGCATCGCAATGTGATCTACGGCTCGAACGCCGTGCCCGGGCGCCCGTTCTCATCACGCGACTCGGAGAACCCCGAGGATCTCTGGCGCACCCTCGACGCCCAGCGCGAGGCCGGGATGCGCGTGCTCGCGATCCCGCACAACAGCAACGTGAGCGACGGCCGGATGTTCGAGGGCACGACGTTCGCCGGCGAGCCGCTCTCGCCCGACTACGCCGAGCTGCGCACGCGCAACGAGCCCCTGGTCGAGATCTTCCAGGTCAAGGGCACGTCGGAGACCCACCCGAGCCTCTCCCCCGAAGACGCGTTCGCCGACTTCGAGCTCATGGACACGGTCATGACCCAGGACGCGCCGCCGAGCCAACCGAAGGGCAGCTATGCGCGCGACGCCCTGCGCACGGGCCTCGAGCTGGCGCACCGCGAGGGCTTCGACCCGTATCGCTTCGGCGTGATCGCCAGCAGCGACAGCCACAACGCGAGCTCCTCGGTCGAAGAGGACGACCACCACGGCAAGCTGCCCTTACTCGACGGCACGCCGTCCCAGCGCCTCGGGCTCGCGACGTGGATGCCGAAGGATTCGCTGCCGACGCCGGCCTACGGTGCGGCGGGCTTGATCGCCGTGTGGGCCGAGCAGAACACCCGCGACTCGATCTTCGACGCGATGCGCCGCAAGGAGACGTACGCGACATCCGGGCCGCGGATTCAGGTGCGCTTCTTCGGGGGCTGGGATTTGCCGACCGACGTGCAGGACGGATCGTGGCTCGAAGCCGCCTACGCGAGCGGCGTGCCCATGGGCGGGACACTCGAAGCCCGCGCCTCGGGTGCGCCAACCTTCGTGGTCTCGACGCTCAAGGACCCGATCGGCGCCCATCTCGACCGCGTGCAGATCATCAAGGCGTGGGTCGACGCCGACGGCGCAAGCCACGAGCGGGTCTTCGACGTGGCCGCTTCCGGCGACCGGCTCGAGCGCAGTGGCGACGGCCCCCTCGCGCCCGTCGGCAACACCGTCGACGTCGCCGAAGCCAGCTACACGAACGACATCGGGGCCACCGAGCTGAGTGCGGTTTGGATCGACCCGACCTACGACCCCGGCGAGCACGCGCTCTACTACGCCCGCGTGATCGAGATCCCGACGCCGCGATACAGCACGTACGACGCGAAGACGCTCGGCGTCGAGGCACCCGAGCCCACGTCGATCCAGGAGCGGGCGGTGACTTCGGCGATCTGGATCCAACCCTCGGGTTAACCTGCGAGCGCGGCCACCGGCGCTTCGACCGACGTGCCCTCGAAGAAGCGCGGGTTCGCCTCGGCCCACATGGTCGCCGCGTTCTCGAACGTGAAGGCGCGAAAGTCGTCTTCGCTGAGCAGCCCGTCGTCGACGAGTTCCCACGCCTCGGCGACCACACCCGCCATGTCGGGCACGTCCCAGTGACCGATGTCCGAGCTGAAGATCGCGCGAATGCGCGCACCGAGCGGCTGGATGCGCGAGTCGAATGCGACGGCGTTCATCGGGTCGTCGGCCTCGCAGCCAAACCGGAAGTTGCGCTCGAACACCGTGCGGACGTCCTCCGCCGATCGCACGCCGCTCGCGGCGAATTCGTCGGCGTAATCCCCCGACTGCGAGAGCACCGCCAGGCCCGCCTCGAGCTCGTCGAGGTGCTTCTTGAAGCGCGGTGCACCGTGTTGCTCGAACAGTCGGCGGACCAGATCGCGATCGAGCGCATCGGGGTCGTAGGCGCGGACGCCCTCGGGCCCGCGCTTCTCGAGGTGTCCGACGAGGTCGGAGTACAGATTGCACGCCCAGCCCGCACCTCCCTCGAGAAAGGCCATGCGCAGCGCCGGGAAGCGCGTCGGCACGCCGTGCATGAACAGCGAGCGACACGTCGCCTCGCCCGCCTGGGCGAAGTTGCCGATGTGGTTCTGCACGTAGCTGCGCTGCGAGACGCGGCTGCCCCAGCCCATGGCGCTCGAGTGGAACGTCGGCGCGACGCCGAGCTCGACGCATTTCGCCCAGACCGGGTCGTAGTCGTAGGGGCTCTCGGCGCCGAACGCGTCGATCCAGCGCGCGCCGCCGGGCAGGTCGGGCCCCAGCGGTCGGTAGACGAGGCCGTTCAGCAGCACGGCCTTCAGCCCGAGCTCCAAGACGGCGTACTCGAGCTCGTCCATCGCCTCGCCCGGATCGACCATCGGGATCATCGCGACCGGTGTGAGCCGATCGGCATACGGCTCGAACATCTCGGCCGCCGAGCGATTGAACGCACGCACGGCCGCGCGCCGCAGATCGGTCTGACTCGTCAAGCTGAGCGCGGCCAGCCCCACCGTCGGATACAGCACCGCGAAGTCGAGGGCGAGCTCGTCGAGGCGCTCGTACAGCAACGCCGGCAACATGCCCGTCGCGCGATCGAGGGCATTGCGTGCCGGATACGCCCACCACGTCATCTTGAAGAGGCCCATGGCGCGGCGCTCGGCCTCGGGCAGCGCCGCGAGTTGGGCCGGCGCCGTCAGCACCGCATCGAACTCGTCGGCGAGCGCCCGCCCCCCGACCTCGATCAGGTGATCGCGCACGGCCGGCATGAACTCGATCACGTGGCCGTCGGCATCGATGATCGGATGCGAGAGCCGTGCTCGAATCGACGCGCTCGAGGGATGCTCCGACATGACTCCTCCCGTGGATTGACCTCGACGCTACCGCCGCCGCGACGGTGCCGCCCGCGGCCGGTGACGCACGCTGCGCTGCGGTCGCCGCGGTCCATCGGGGCCCCGGCCGCAGAGGCTGGTTGTCGGCCCGAACACGCGCCCGTGACGTTCTCGTGTGATTGCCGGGCCCACGGCTCGAACGGCCCGACTTCCAACCGCCCGACCCTACATTCGCTCCGTCGAGAGCGAACGCGGGGGGCGACGCACGGCGATGCAGGGCACCACCGTAGAGACCGAGCCGGAGGCGCGTCGACCGAGTGCGCAGGCGCAGCGCGAAGCGCGCTTCAGCGCGCTCCTGGACGCCTTCCTGCCGTTCCACTCGACGGGCCTCAACGTGTCGCTCCACCTCGCGACCACGCCGCTCGGTCTGTACGGCGCCCTCGCACTGCCGAGCGCGATCTTCTGGCCTGCGACCGTCGCCGTCGGTGGTGCGTACGCCCTCGCCCTCCGGCGGACCCTGCCTCCACGAACCGGTCGCCGCAGCTTCTATCTCGTCGCCTTGCTCACGGCGATCGCCGCGAGCTGGCCGATCTCACCGTGGCTCGCAGCCGCACTCGTCGTCGTGGCGTACCTGGCACAGGACGCCGCGCATGCGCTCTCGGGCGAGTCGACGTTCGAGCGGAGCTACCGCCACGAGCCCGGCTGGGTGGCTCGGTACGCACTGCACACGTTCTACCTGCTGCCGCTCGTGCTGGCCGCGGCCGGGCGAACGCGCGGATCGCTGCTCGGCTGGCTCGCGCCGAAGCGACAGTCGATCCAGACCCGCTTCGTCGAGGTGGACGACACGGCGCGCATTGCGCGCGTCGCGGCGTGGTCGACCGAGCGGGCCGGTGACGGCCGCAGCACCCAGCACTGGTGGTGCGACGACCTCCCCGACGAGATCCGCGAAGCCTGTGACGCCCTCGCTCGCTCATCCCGGCTCGAAGCCATGTTCACCGAGCATCATGGCCCGGGCACCGCCGTCGAGCCGCTACCCGACATGAACGAGGTGTACGTCAGCGCGCCTCCTGGCGAGCTGAGCTCCGACCAGGTCTTCTACATGCCGCACGTCGATGGCCCGTGGTCGGTCTTCCCGGGCGCGAGCGTCTACCGATGTCTGGTCGGGCTGACGCCGAACCGGAACGTCCGGACGCGGTTTCCGCTGGACGAAAGCGGTGAGGAGAGCGAAACCCGTGACGCGGGGATCACGCTGACGCAGGGAGAAGCGCTCGCCTTCGACTTCAATCGCGCCCCCCACTACATCGAGCGCATCGTCGATGATCCCGACCGTGGATCCGACACGGGCGGGCCCCGCATCACGCTGAAGCTGCACTACCTCGTGTATCGGCGCCCACTGAACGCATGGGCGCGGCTGTTGGGCAATTGGACGACACGCTACGACCGACGGGCTCGGCAGCTCTTCGTCGAGACGCTCGCGCCGACGCGGCTCGTCGAGCGGTGGACGGCGCGCATGATTCTGATCCAGACATGGCTCTGGGAACGGCTCACGCGCCATATCGGCCTGGGCAACCTCACATGGCTGGCGCTGTCGGCAGCCGCAAGCATGCTCATGGGCTCGGTGGCCCTCTTCGTCGCGGCGGTGAGCTTCATCCACTACGCGCTCTACATCGCGACGTGGTCAGCCATCGGCGAGGCGCCCGAGCGCGTCTCGGTCGGAGCCTTCAAACGCAACGCGATCTTCTGGAAGTGCGTCTCGATGGCGACGCTGGCCTGCCTGTATCTGCAGACGGCGCCCATCGGCCTGGTCTCGGTGGTCGGGGTCACGTTCGGTTTCGGGCTCGCGGCCCTCGCGGCGCTGCGGCTCGGCAGCGAGCGCACCTACTTCGGCGCCGAGCTCGGCCGCGTCACGCCGAAGCGCATCGACCGATTCCCCTACGGCTCGATCCCGCACCCGATGATCGTCGGCTCGATCATCGGGCTGCTCGGTCTCGAGGCACATGCCCCATTTCGCGAGGCGTGGCCCTGGGTCGTCCCCGCACACATCGCCTTGTACCTGACGCACCTGGGCCAGGAGCTGCGCGGCCCGCGCCCGTCCGAGACGAACGCATCGCGCCCCATCCCCCACGGCGGCTGACCGCGTGCGCGCCTTCGAGCGCGAAACCGATGACCTCCCTGTGACGAAGGTGCACACCTCGGTGTCGACGCCGTGATCCGTGGCGGTCGTGTCGCGACTCGACCAACAATGCGTGAAGTCCGCTGCGGCTCGGCCACGCAGCGATTCGGGGCCGCTGCCATCGCGTACCCTCGCGCTGCCTCCCCCAGGCTGCCCGCCCGAACCTCAAACGGCGCTCCGCCGCGCCGACGGCCGAGGTGAACTTCGACATGCAGCTGAAGGACCGCGCCTTTCAGCACACCTTCGCGCACGTGTTCGTCTACAACATGCTCTGGGAGGACGCCGAGCTCGACGAGCGGCACATGGGCCTCGACACGGAGTCGAGCGTGCTGGCCATCTCGGCCGCTGGTTGCGGCGTTGCGGGGATGTTGGGCGCGCACCCGCGACGCATCGACGCAGTCGACATCAATCGCCACCACCTCGCGCTGGCTGCGCTCAAGGCCACCGCAGCCCGGCGAATGCGCTCGTACGGCGACTTCTACGATCTGTTCGGCCGGGGCTGGCATCCGACCCCTGAGAAGATCGTGCGCGATCTCGCCGACGGCCTTCCGCGCTGGATGCAGCGCCATTGGAAGCGCAATCACGACCTCTTCGAACGATCGCTCTATCGCACCGGCCTGACGGCGCGCATGCTCGCGTTCTTCCGCGACCAGTGTGGCGTCGACGCGGCGTGGTTCCGTGGCGTCGTCGAGCTGCCCCTCGCCAAGCGGATCGAGGCGATCGATGAGTGGATTGCGCCGGTGCTCGAGCGTCCCTGGTTCCGTGCGTTCATGGGCTCGCCGCTCCAGTACTTCTCGCTCGGCGTCAACAGTCAGCAGCGCGATCGCTATCTCGACGAAGAGCTCGACGATCCGGGCGACAGCGTGATGGCGGCGTTCAAGAAGACGATGTACCGGCTGGCCGAGACCGACCTCGCGCGCAACTGGTTCGCCTGGTACATCGTGACGGGCGCGTTCAACCACGAAGACCCGCAGGCGGTACCACCCTACCTCCGCCGAGCGCATCACGAACGCAGCCTCGAGTCGCCGACCGAGACCCGTTTCCACCTCGGGAATCTGTTCGACGTCCTCGGCGAGGCCGGCCCGAACACCTGGAGTCACTTCAGCTTCTGCGATGCCCCCGACTGGATGTCGGGGCCGACGAAGAAGCGACTCTTCGACGAGGTGCTGCGCACCGGACGCGAGGGCGGCGTCATGCTCGTGCGCTCGGTCGCCCGGGAACCCGTGGTGGAGTCGCTCGGCTACGGCGACCACCTCGTTCGCATGGACGCGGAGAGCGATGAGGCAACCCACCTCGATCGCAGCGCTCTGTACCGACGCGTCGACTTCTACCGGATCCACGCATGAGCGCAGCGAGTGAGGCCTTCGAGGCCCAGCGCGCGTTCCTCGACCGCTACTACGGCTGGTCGGCGCCGATCTACGACGTGACGCGCCGCTACTACCTGCTCGGACGCGACGAGACGCTGCGTCGACTCGCCGACGATCCCGACTGGGAGCGGCTCGTCGAGATCGGACCCGGCACGGGCCGCAACCTCGACGTGCTCCGCGGCCTTCGGCCCGAAGCCCGATTCGGGGGCGTCGAACCGTCCAGCGTCATGCGGCAGCGCGCGGCCGAGCGCCTGCCCGGCGTGCAGCTGATGGACGGGTTTGCCGAGAACGCCGACTACCGCACGCTGCTGGGTGCCGCCCCCGATCGCGTCCTGTTCTCGTATTGCCTCTCGATGGTCGAACGACCCGATACGGCCATCGACCACGCCCTCGACCAGCTCGCACCGGGCGGTGCAGTCATCGTCTGCGACTTCGGCGACGGCGCGACGCTCTGGCCGACCCTCCGCCGGGCGCTCGAGCGCTGGCTGGCGTCCTTCCACGTGACGCCACTCGGCGCGGAGCTGCTGCGGCGGCCCGGCGCAACCATCGAGTACGGCGCCGGTCGCTACTGGGTCGCCGCCGAGCTGCGCCCCGGCTGAGCGACCCCTCCGAGCCGGGACGCCGGGACGCGACCGGGGCGGCCGCTGCGCGCGCCCACTACCCGGCGGAGCGAGGCGCGGCGGCCGATCCGGGCGCCTCTGATGCGCTCACCCCGTTCGCCGCACGGCGACTCGAGTTCGGGATCGCCGGCGTCCCCGCGCGCTCTACACTCGCGCCGCCACGGCACTCGAGCGTCGTGGACCTCTCGAGGTGAGATGCAGTCTTTCGTCCGGCGTCGATTCGTCCTGCTCTTGTTGCTCGCACTCGCTCTGGCGACCGCGGGGTGCCGAGCCCGCCCGTGGCGCGCAATCGTGCGTGCGAGTCACAGCGAGCTGAGCGCGGCTGCGCAGACCCGCGACCGCGCGCTCGACAGCGAACTGCGCCGTGCGCTGTTCGCCCGAGTCCCATCGAAGACCTTCGCCGTACGGCCGCACGTCTACATGGAGCGAGGGTTCGTGGTAGGTGACGTGCTCTCGGCCCATGAGCGCGACGCGGTCGAGGCAGCAGCTCGGACCGTGGTCGGTCTGCGCTCGATCGACTTCTACCTGCCCATCGCCGACAAGAATACCGATCCCGGCGAAGAAGACGCGGCGCACGAGGGCGCGACGGGGGGCCCCGCCGCAAGCGAGCCGGGGGGCTCTGCAGACGAGCGTGCATCACTCACCAGCCAGCTGGAGGCCTCCGCAGAGATTCAGGCGCGCCTGCTCGCCGACCGCGACATCGTCGCGTCGCGGGTCGAGGTCGATTTCGTCGGCTCGACCATCGTACTCCTCGGCGTCGTTCGCGAGCCCGAGCAGGCGCGCGTATTGGCTCAGGTGGCGGCCGCAGCGTAGGGCTATGCCGTTCAGGACTGGATGCTCACCCCAGAGCGCGGCTACATGAAACGCGTCCGAGTGCTGCGCTGAGCCACGCCACGCCCCGGCGACTCCATTCCGGCCATCGACGGGTGATCGGCGGCATCCCCTGGGACCCCTTATATTCATGCTCGGGCCCTGAGACGCGGAGAGTCGAAGGTTGGACACGATCAGTCAGATCACGACCTGGGTGACCGAGAACGAGTCGCTGCTCTCGGGCTTCGCCGCCCTCTTCGCGATCCTGGCCATCTTTCCGGCGTTGCTTCGGCCGATGCGACGGCTCCGTGCAGGCACGGGTCTCGCCGCTCCGTCCACGGCTCCCCCTCCCCGCTCGGCCCTTCCGCGCATCGCGGTCCTCCCCTTCGACGCGGCCGACGACTCACCCGACGCAAGGACCGAGTCAGAGCTGCTGCAACGCGAGCTGGCCACGCTGCTCGCGCGCAGCGACGGCTGCGAAGTGATCTCGACGAACGCGGCCCAGGGCTACGCGTTGGGGGGCGGCACGCCCCAGGATGCCCGCCTGACGCTCGACGTGCAGTACGTGGTCGAGGGCGAGGTGCGACGCAACGACGACGGCTATCGGGTGACGACTCATCTCATCGACACCGAGAGCCAGCGGCTGATCTGGAGCGAGGCGCTCGATGTGCCGGCAGCCGACGAGCACGAGCTCTCGGTGCGTGTGGCCCAGCGCGTCGCGTCCCACCTCGGTCTCGAGATCGTCCGCACCGAGGTCGGGCGAGCAAAGAATCGGCCCCGCAGCCGCGAGTCGCGCGACCTGCTCCTGCAGGCCCAGGGGCTGTTGTTCGCCGAGGGACATCACAAGGCGACGTACGAGAAGGCCATTGCCATGCTCGAGCGCGCGACGGCCCGCACGCCCGACTTCGCCGAGGCCTATGGACTCATGGCGCTGCTCTTCGCGCTCGGATCGGTCTTCGGCTTCTTCGAGCGGACCGACGCCTTCAAGCAGAAGGTGTTCGAGATCTGCCAGAAGGCGATCGAGCTCGACGATCGCTCGTCCGAGGTGCTCGGGTTCGTCGGTTGTGCGTACTGCGACCTGCACCAGTACGAGAAGGGCATCCCGCTCCTCGACCGGGCCGTCGAACACAATCCGAGCAACGCCCAGGCACGCGCGGCCCTCGGTGCCGGGCTCGCCGGCCTGGGACGATACGAAGAGAGCGCGGCTTGCCTCGAGGATGCACTCCACCTGAGCCCGGCCTTCAAGGGCATCGCGCCCTGGGCCACGGTGCTCGCCAACAGCTACGTCGCGCTCGGCCGGCTCGACGAGGCATCGGGCGCACTCGAGAAGGCGCTGCGCTGCGATCCCAACTTCTTCCCTGCGCACCTCACGGGCGCACGCATCGCGACGCTCGAAGGCAACACCGCCAAGGCATCACGCCACCTCGACGAGGCGTGTCGCATCCAGCCCGATCTGGTGGAGACCCTCGGCGATCATCGCAGCGACGCATCGGGCTCCGCGGCCGGCGAGACGGATGGACCGCTGCTGCAGAAGCTGGATCAGGCGATCGACCTCACGCGTTCGAGCTCGAACCAGCGCCGCTCCTGATCGCCGACGTCTGAGCACGGTGGCCACCACGGGCAATCGAGGCGAGCCCTCGTTGCCGCCGAGGGCCGAACGGGCGCGACACGGCCCGCATCGGGCCCCCACCCCACCCTCCCCGCCCGCGCGAGGCTACGGCTAGCCTCTCCGGTTCGAGAGCCGCACGCGAAGGCCCAGCATGCCCACCCGAGTCGTCCCGAAGACCTGCAATCTCTGCGAAGCCATGTGCGGGCTGCAGATCACGGTGCGCGATGGCCGGGTCGAGCGCATCGAGGCCGACGAACGAGATCCGCTCTCGCAGGGCCACATCTGTCCCAAGGCCATCGCGCTCAAGGAGATCCAGGAAGACCCCGACCGCCTGACCCGCCCCATGCGGCGGACCGATCGCGGCTGGCAGGTGATCGACTGGGAAGAAGCGCTCGACGAGGCCGCGACACGGCTCGCCGAGATCCAGCTCGAGTACGGTGACGACGCCGTGGCTTCGTATCTCGGCAACCCGGGTGCGCACGTGTTCGGGATCGTCATGTACCTGGTGCCGCTCTTCCAGGCGCTCTCGACGCGCAACCGCTACAGCGCGAGCTCGCTCGACCAGAACCCGAAGCATGCGTCGAGCTTCTTCCTCTACGGCAACTGGCTGCGCATTCCGATCCCCGACGTCGATCGCACCGACTTCATGCTGATGCTCGGAGCGAACCCGGTGGTCTCGGGCGGCAGCTTGATGTCGGCGCCGGGCTTCAAGCGCCGGGCTCGGGCTTTGCGCGAACGCGGCGGCACGCTCGTGGTCGTCGATCCGCGCCGCAGCGAGACCGCCGAGATCGCCGACCAGCACATCGCGATCGCCCCCGGGCACGACGCGCTGCTGCTCGGCGCGCTGATCCACACGGTGCTGAGCGAGGGCCTCGGTCGAGCACGGGGCGCGGCTGCGTTCGCCCAGGGGCTCGACGCACTCGCGCGCCATCTCGAACCGTTCGCACCCGAGCAGGTCGCCGAACCGCTCGACCTCGACGCTCCGAGCATCCGCGACCTCGCCCGGCGATTCGCCGGGGCCGAACGTGCCGTCTGCTACGGCCGCATCGGCACCTGTACCCAACGCGAGGGCACGCTCGCGAGCTGGCTGGTCGACGTGCTCAACATCGTGACGGGCAACCTCGACCACGAAGGCGGCGCCCTCTTCCCGCAGCCGGCCGTCGACCTGCCCGGCCTCGCCCGGGCCCGCGGCGCGCTCGGGAGCCGCGGCGAGTGGCGCACCCGCGTGCGAGGCGCCCCCGAGTTCAACGGCGAGCAGCCGATGTCGTGCTTCGCCGAGGAGATCACGACGCCCGGCGAAGGCCAGGTGCGCGGTCTCATCACGATCGCGGGCAACCCCGCGCTCTCGGCGCCCAACTCGAACGCCGTCGACGCCGCGCTCGCCTCGCTCGACTACCAGGTGTCGGTCGACTTCTATCTGAACGAGACCACGCGCCACGCCGATCTGATCCTGCCGCCGACGTGGTCGCTCGAGCACGAGAACTACGAGGTGCTCTTTCACGGCTTCGCGGTGCGCAACACGGCGCGCTTCTCGCCGCCGGTCATCGAACCCGAACCCGGAGCAAAGCACGACTGGGAGATCCTGATCGAGCTCGCCTGGCGCATCGCGGCCCGCAAGGCGCAGGGGCCAAGGCGCGCCCTCACGCCGCTCCTCGGCGCGCTGCGCACCTGGCCGACACCGCGGCGCGTGCTCGACCTCGCGCTGCGCGCCGGCCCCTACGGCGACGGCTTTCGCCCGTGGCGCAAGGGGCTTCGCCTGGCCGACCTCGAAGCCGCCCCTCACGGCATCGACCTCGGCCCGCTCGCGCCGCGGGGCCGCGAAGTGCTCGACACAGCGGCGGGCACGATCGATCTCGCGCACCCGACGATGCTCGAGGCGCTGCGCCGCCTCGCCGCAGAGCCACCGCCCAGGCTCTCGGGCGACTCTCTGTGGCTCATCGGACGCCGCGACGTGCGCACGAACAACAGCTGGCTCCACAACACGCGCATGTCGGCGAAGGGGCGCGACCGCTGCACGGTGTGGATGCACGCCGACGACGCCACCCAGCGCGGCCTCGGCGAGGGCGACCGCGTGCGCGTCGAGAGCCGCGTCGGCGCCCTCGAAGCCACGCTCGAGCTGCGCGACGACCTGACGCCCGGCGTCGTGAGCGTGCCCCACGGCTGGGGCCACGACCGCCCCGGCATGCGGCTCTCGGTGGCGAGCGAGCGACCCGGGGTGAGCTGCAACGCGTTGACCGACGACGCCGAGATCGAGCCGGTGACGGGCAACGCCGTGTTCAACGGCGTCCCGGTGCGCGTCACGCCGAGTGACGCGCCGACCGCTTGATCCGCTCCGCATACCGCAGGGCATCTGCCCCGCAGGCGACGCGCTGAAGTGTCCTCCGCTGATCCAGATGCAGCTCAGCGCCCGTTCCGCCGATGCCCGTGCTAGAATTGACGAATCGTCAAATCGCGCTGCGGAGGGCTCCGAGGGGGACGCAGAGCGATCCAGCGCTCGGCACGCACGCGCCCCCGCCGCTCCTCACCCGGCTGCGCCCGAGCCGCCGCTCACCTCGTCGGCCCGACCACACAGGAGAACCCGACATGGACTACCGGATCATCGACTGCGACCAGCACGTCATCGAACCCCCGGACATGTGGGAGAAGTACATCCCGTCGAAGTTCAAGGCGAAGGCGCCGAAGCTCGTGAAGGACGAGGACGGCGGCGACGCGTGGAATCTCGGCGGCGCGGTCGAGTCGCTCGGTCTCGTGGCCGCAATGAATCAGACGCCGCGCACGCTCAAGTGGACGGGTGTCCGCTACGAGGACATGCACCCGGGCATCATGGATCCGAAGGCGCGCCTCGAGCTGATGGCCCAGGACGGCGTCGATGCCGCGGTCTTCTTCCCGCCCCAGCGCACGATGATCTACTTCATCCAGCAGAAGCTCGAAGACACCGAGTTCTCGTACGCCGGCATGCGCGCGTACAACGACTTCATCACCGACTGGACGAACCACCGTCCCGAGCAGCTCGGCGCGATCTACCAGATGCCGGCCACGGGCGTCGAAGACTGCGTCACCGAGCTCCGCCGGGCGAAGGCGAACGGTGCGGTCGGCGTCGGCCTCGGCACCTGGCCCTCGGGCGAAGCGCTGCTCTCGCGCGAAGACGATGCATTCTGGGCGGTCGCCGAAGAGCTGCAGATGCCGATCCACGTGCACATCGGCCTCACGCCCCCCACGCATCAGACGAAGCGCGTCGCCGCCAAGAAGGGCGGCGCACCGCAGCTCGTGATGTTCGCGACGACCATGAGCCGCATGCCCACGCTCTTCGCCGAGCTGATCTTCAACGAGGTGTTCGAGCGCTATCCCGGCTTGACGGTCGTGGGCGGCGAGGTCGGCGCCGGCTGGGTGCCGTTCTTCAAGCAGGAGATCGACGACCGCTACAAGCGCAACCGGTACTGGTGCGAGGTCAACCTCAGCATGCTCCCGAGCGAGTACTACGAGCGCAACTGCAAGGTCGGCGTCGTGAACGACCAGTTCGGCATCCAGAACTGCGACGCGGTCGGTGTCGACTCGATGATGTGGTGCAGCGATTTTCCGCACCACATCACCGACTGGCCGCACTCGCGCTACCTGATCAACTCGATGGCCCAGGGCGTGTCGGCCGAGAAGCGCCGCAAGATCTTCTGCGAGACCGCGGGTCGGCTCTACGGCTTCATCCAGGACTGATCTCACCGCGCCCGCATCAGGCGCGTTGCGGATCGTTCTTCGGCGTCTCGAGTGATTCGAGGTGCCCCGCGCCTCTGCGCGCATCGGCGTAGCGCTCGCCGTCGATGCGCACCGTCGCCACCCCACACGTCGGCAGGTTGTCGAGGTCGGCACCCGTGAGCCACACCACGAGCTCGGTGCAGCCGGGGTTGTGCCCGACGATCGCGACGTGTCGCGACCCCGCCGCGGCTGCGCCCGCCTCGACGACGTCGAGGATCTCTTCGGGTTCGGCGTGATAGAGCGCCCGCCGTGCCCGCACCCGCGATTCGAGCCCGCAGGCCGAAACGATCGCGTCGGCGGTGAGCCGTGCGCGCAGCGCCGTGCTGGTGAAGATGATGTCGGGCGCGAATCCGCGAGCGTGCAGGCGCTCACCCATCCGGGGTGCATCGCGACGTCCGCGCTTGTTGAGCGGACGATCGTGATCGGCGAGCTCGGGGTCGCTCCAGCTCGACTTCGCGTGGCGGATCACGCTGAGTCGCAGCGGCGACACGCCTTCAGTCGCTCCCGCCCACGGCGGCCGACACGAGCGCGAGATCGCGCTCGCGAACGCCGGCGACGTCGAACTTCTTCGCCGACGCGGCCATGCGAATCAGCGCCGCCTTCATCGCCATCGGCGGCTCGGTCTCGCCCTTCTTGGCCCGGTGGAAGCGGACCGGGTTGATCCGCGCGACGACGTAGTTGCGCAGATAGGGCGATTTGAACCCGCGCTCCTGCAGCTCGGCGATGATGCGCTTCACCTCGCCGTCGATCTCGACCAGCCGCGCGGCGTAGCCCTCGCGCTCCTTTAGGCTCGCCGGCAGCGTCTTCGTGTGAAAGCGATCGACCTTTTTCAGGAACGGGCTGTAGGCGCCGCCGGCGAAGCGGCCGTTCTCGAGATAGATCAGGCCGAGCGTCAGCAGCTCGGGCGCCTCGAACTCGGCGGCAAAGTCGGTCTCGCGCGAGCGCGGCCGGCGGCGCGCGAGCTCCTGCGCCATCCGGATCACCTCGAGGCTGCGGTCCTTCAAGTTGTGCGCCTTCTCGGTGTTGAGCGCCAGAATGCGAAAGGCGAGGTCTTCGTCGGGCGAGACGAGCGCGGTGATCGACTGCAGGCCGATCACCTTCGCCGACGCGAGACGATGGCGACCGTTGGGCGTCCAGAGACGGCCGTCTTCGCCGCGCACCACGATGATCGGGTCGAGGAACGATCCGCTCTCTTCGATCTTCTGCGCGAGTCGCTTCGTGTGGGTGGGTGACAGGTCGCGCTGAAACGGCGTGGGCTCGACCGACTTGATCGGCAGCGCCGCGAGCAGCATCGGCCGACCCGAGAGCGGCTCGCGGTACGCGCCCAGCGCCTCGCCGCCGTGGCCGACGATCTCGCTGACCAGCCCCGCCAGCTCGGGCGCTTCGACGCCGAGCGAGAGATCGCCCGGCGCGAGGCCCTTGCTCGTCTTGGCGATGGCGAGCTTCTTGCGCGCCGCCGTCTTCTGACGCGCGGTCTTCTTTCGCGCGGCCTTCTTCTTCGCCGCCTTCTTCTTCGAAGCCTTCTTGGTGCTCTTCTTCTTCGCTGCCATGCCGCAAGCGTAGCGGGCGACACCGCGTGCGGTCGATGCGTCGCCGGCGCCTCGTCCGTCGCAGTCGGGTCAGATGGCCGGCAAGGTCAGCGTGAAGGTCGCGCCTTCGCCGGGCGTGCTCTCGACGTCGAGATCGCCGCCGTGATCGCGCGCGATCTGCCGGCTGATCGAGAGACCGAGACCCGTCCCCTCGCCCGGCGCCTTGGTGGTAAAGAAGGGCTCGAAGAGCCGAAGGCTCGTCTCTTCGTCGATGCCAGGCCCGTCGTCGCGCACCGTGAACCGCACGGTCTCGTCGTCGCCCGAGAGCGCGACCTCGATGTGCCCGCCCTCGCCGACCGCCTGGATCGCGTTCTTCACCAGGTTCAGCATCACCTGGTTGAGCGCCCCGGCGTCGCCCTCGACGAAGGCCACGCCCTCCTGAATCTCGGGCACCAGCGCGACGCCCGCATCGGACGCGGCCCGACCGAGCAGGTGAAGGGTCGATTGCACGCCGCGTTCGAGCGAGACGGTCGAGCGCGCCTTGCCCTGGTTGCCCGACGCGAAGTCGCGCAGATCGGCGACGAGCACCGACGTGCGGTTGAGCCCCTCACTCACGATCCCCGACAGCTCGCGGATCGTCTCGGCGACCTCCTGTGCTTCGGCCAGCTCCTTGGCGGTCTCACCGTCCGACTCGGCCAGGTCATCGAGCTCTTCCACCGAGAGCTGCATGGCCCGCGCTGCGTTGAGGGCAAAGTTGACCGGGTTGTTGACCTCGTGGGCGATCCCCGCTGCCAGCTCACCGACGGCGGCGAGGCGCTCGCTCTTCACGAGCTGGACCTGGGCTTCCTTGAGCTCCGAGAGCGTGCGTTCGAGCTGATCGTTGCGACCCTCGAGCGCGCGCTGCAGCGTGCTGACGCGGACGAGCGAGTGGATGCGCGCGAGCAGCTCACGCGGGTGGAACGGCTTGGTGACGTAGTCGTCTGCACCGAGCTCGAGCCCCTCGATCTTCATCTCGTCTTCGGCCTTCGAGGTCACGAGCACGACGGGCAGATTCTCGAGCGACGGATCCGACTTGATCGCCTGGCACAGCTCGGTGCCCGACATCTCGGGCATCATCACGTCGGACAGGACGAGATCGGGCGCCTGCTCGCGCGCCATCTCGAGCGCCTCGCGCCCGTTCCGGGCAGCTCGCACGCGGTAGTGCCGCCCCACCAGCGTCGCGAGCAGCGCCCGCATGTCGGGGTTGTCCTCGGCGATCAACACCTCGGCGACCTCGCCCGAGGGCCCCTTCACGCCGCCGCGTGCGGCCACCATCTCGGCGTCTTCGTAGCGCTCGACCGTGCGCTCCACGTCATCGAGACGCGGATCGGCGCCGTCGCCGTGTGCGGCGGCTTCATCGGCCTCGAGCATGAGGTCGGCTTCGACCGCTTCGATCGAGTGCGAGAGACCGAGCACCGAACCGCTGTCGGTCTGCAGCACCTCGTCTTCGGCGTTCGCGTCGCATTGGCCGGGCGGCAGCCAGACCCGCACGGTGGTGCCCTCGCCGAGCCCCGCGCTTTCGGCGACGATGCGACCGCCGTGCAGCTCGACCATCTCGCGCGCGATGGCCAGACCGATGCCGGTGCCCTCGTGTCGGCGCGTCACCGACCCGTCGACCTGGGCAAATCGGTCGAAGATCGAGTCGACCTTCTCGTGTGGGATCCCGATGCCGGTATCGACCACGCGGATCTCGAGGCCATCGTCGATGCGCTCGGCTTCGACGCGCACGCGGTCGCCCGGCTCGGTGAACTTCAGCGAGTTGCCGACGAGGTTCACGAAGACCTTCTCGATCGCCTCGGGATCGACGTTCAGCTCGGGTGCGTCGTCGAAGCCAGCGATCTCGAGCGTGACGCCCTTGCGCTCGGCGAGCGGTTGCGCGGCGGTGACCAGCTCGGAAATCAACCGACCCACATGCGTCGGCCGCCGAACGACCTCGAGCTGGTCACTCTCGAGCTTCGAGAGGTCGAGCAGGTTGTTGATCATCTTGTAGAGACGGCGGCCGTTCGCGTGCATCGTGTCGAGCACGTGCCGCACGTCCCGGGAGAGTTCACCGAACTCGCGGCCTCGCAGGGCATCGAGGGGCGCGAGGATCAGCGTGAGCGGCGTGCGCAGCTCGTGGTGCACGTTCGCCGAGAAGCGCGACTTGGCCCGGTCGAGCTCGGCGAGCTCGTCCCGCGCACGCTCGATCTCGCGCTTCTGCAGGAAGTCCTGAAAACGCATGCGGTCCATGTGGAAGCACGCGAGAATCGACTCGAAGCACGCCGTGACGAGAAAGAACGCGTGCATCGCGAAGGTCGGCCAGGCGATCGGCTCGCTCGTGCCGTGACTGATGAAGGGCACGGCGGTGTAGCCGGCGAAGATCAGCCCGTTGATCCAGCTCGCCTGGGTCGCCGAGATCGGCGCGAGCACCCCCATGCCGATGACGATCAGGATCAGCCCGACGTAGTAGCCGCTCTCGACGCCCCCGGTGGCGTGCACCATCGCGAGGAAGAGCGCCGCGCCCGACCACATGACCAGCGCGGCGCCGGCGACCGGCGCCCGCTTCGCGATCTGAAAGTAGACGAGCGCGAGCAGCGCATTCTCGGCGAGGCGCGCCTTGAGGAAGAACGAGAACTGATCCGGAAAGAGCAGCCAGTCGGCCGGGATGAAGAAGATCGTCTGCAGGGCACCGAAGATCAGGGCGGCGTTGCGCAGCGAGTCGACGAGGGGCTTGCCCTCGGTCATCTCGCGAAATTCGCGATACAGCGCGCGGCGCTGGGTGGCCTCGTCGCGGGTGCGGTCCGGCATGCCCGGCGCATCGGCCTTCGACGAGTGAATCTTGATGAAATTCGGGGGCTTGGCCCGCAAAGGCGCGCCCGTGTGCCGCGGTCGGCCCCGCTCAGGTGCCGTAGGCGCGCTCGCTCGTCGCTGGGCGCACCAGCACGGCCGCCGGGCGCTGCGCGCGCACCACGACCGCCTGGGCGGGCGTCCCGAACGCGAGGCGGGTCTCGACGTCTCGGAACCCGGCTCGGGCGAGCATGTCGACGAGCTCGTCGGGCTCCCAGAAAGCGAAGGCCCCCTGCTCCTCGAACTCGAGGATCCGGGCGGCGTCGTTCAGGAAGTTGCGCGCGACCCGGTCGAGCCCGACCGCACCGAGCTCGGGCAGCGCGGCGGCGGCATCGCCCACCTGCATCTCGGCCAGGCTCTCGACGTAGAGCCGCGAGATGTCGGCGTCGCGCCGCAGCGAAGAGAGCACGAGCGTGCCGCCCGGGCGCAGGATGCGCAGCATCTCGTCGAGCAGCACGGCCGGCCGCTCGACGTAGCTGAGCAGCAGCGACGCCATCACGCAGTCGAAGGCGCCGGTCGGGGCCGGCACGCCGAGCGGCCCCGCGCCGACGTCGAGGTTGGCTTCGGTGAGGTTCAGCCTCAGATCTCCGTGCGGGCCCGTCGCATCGAAGCGCGCCCGGCCCCGCGCGAGCGCGTCTCGCACGTAGTCGAAGCCGAAGACGTGCAGGCCTTCGGGTCGATCGGCCCGACGCGCCAGCTCCATCACGAGGGAACCCGTGCCGCAGCCGAGATCGGCGATCCGCTCGCCCCCCTGCAGCTCGAGCGCATCGATCTGCTCGGCCATCAGCAGGCGATAGTCGCTGCACGCGGTCATCAGCTCGATCCCGACCGAGCCGTCTCGCCCGACCAGATAGTCCTTCCAGAACGCGCGCAGATCGGTGCCCGGGCGCGGACGACGCGTGCGTTCGACGCGCCGTCTCGCGCGCACGTCGCGCGCTTCGGGCGCAACGGGCTCGAGGCTGCGCCCGAGCGACATCGCCGCGAGCTCGTGGGCGATCAGCCGGAAGGTCTCACTCGCCTGTCGACTGGTCTCGAGGCGATGGGCGATGGGCAACAGCATCAGCTTGCGCCGTGACGTGTCGCCGTACGAGAGCACGTCGCGGACCCGGTCGAGGCTGATCCATGCGTCGTGCTGGCCGTGGATCCACACGATCGGCACGCCGATCGACGCGAGATCGGCCCGGGCATCTTCGATGTGGAGCACGCCGAGCTCGGCGGCGTCGGGCGCCAGCAGGTCGATGTCGACCTCGACGCCGAGCAGCTCCTGGCGGCCGAAGCGCAGGCCGCGCTCGAAGCCCGCGACGAAGTCGACGCCGCCCGAGATGCTGCGGGTCATCGACTGCAGGTCGGGCGCCCCCACCACGCTGATCCAGCCGTCGATGCGCGCGCCGCGGTCGAGCGCGACCGCCTTGCGGGCCTCGATCGCACCGGCGCTGAAGCTCACGACGAAGATTCGGTCGGGTCGTCGATCGGGGTCGGCCTGGAGGTAGTCGACACACGCCTGAAGGTCGGCCACCCCCTGCGAGAACACGAAGCGGTGGCACTCGCGGCCGGGGATCCGACTCGGCGCATCCTTCTCGCTCTCGCCGCGCTTCTGGACGCCATCGAATCGCAGCACCGTGAGCGGCTCATCGTGGGCGCCGAAGGTCGTGACGAGGGTGCGGGCGAGGGGCAGCAGCGCCTCCTTGGTCTGCCCCCACCCGTTCTGCAGGATCACGGCCGTACCGCCCGCGCGCGGGCCCGTCGAATCGACCAGGGCCACGATCTCGCGGCCGCCGGCTTCGAGGAAGCGGGCAACCTCGATCTCGGGGCTGGCGATGCGCGTGGTGACTTCGTCGGCGCCGTGTCGCGCCGGCTCGGCCGCCTCGAGCCCGCCGACGACGTCGCTGCGTCGATCGACCGCGATCAGCTGTGTCGCGCGCGCCGCGCCCTCGGTCAGGCCGATGCGCGTCCAGCCCGGCCGATGCTCGTCGGCGCCGCGGTTGCGGACACGCGCGCGGGTCCACTCGCCCGCACGTCGACCGTCGACGAAGCGAATCGCGACGTCGTCCTGGCCCGCCACACCGGTGCCGTTCAGCGGGCCGTCGCTCTCGACCTCGAGCCCGAGTCCACCGGCGGAGATGTCGGCGACGCGCGCCTCGACCCAGGCATCCCCATGCGCACTCAGCTCGACCCGGCTCGGATCACCGCGATCGGGGATCGGCGCAGCGCGGTGACGATCGCGGCGCTCGGTGAAATAGATCGCGCTCGGCATCGCGACGACGAGTCGTCCGGCATCGACCGACTCGAGCGGCTCGGTCGCGAAGAAGTAGGGGCGCCCGTCGAGCTCGAAGTTCAGAAAGACCTGACGGCGCGGGCGCCGGTCGAAGCCGTGGGTTCGGAGCACCAGTCGATCGCCGGCGAGCCCGAGCAGCTCGGCCGTCTCGAGGTCGACCCGGGCGTTGAGGCCTCGGTGAAAGATCGCGCCGGCCAGGCGGGCGCGCTCGAGCACGCCGCGAACGGCCTCGTCCCCTCGGATCGCCGAGGGGTGAAGCCCGCGCAACGCGTCGTCAGCGATCCGGTCGGACCGGTCCAGCATGGCCCCTCGATCGGGCTTCGGCGGGGGGTATGGCGCGCCGACTTCTCTCGTTACCCGTGAGATCGCCCGGGCGAGGGCGATGGGCGAGACGAAGTCGGCCGACGGTCGCGCGGAGCCACCGTCGGGGAGCCCATGGCTCCCTGCTCCTATGGTGTCGACGCGCACCGCCGGCTCTGCCAGACCGATTCAAACGACCCGCCGCTCGGTCGTTTCGTCGGTCGTATCTCCTCGCGATGCGGGTGCGATTCGAACCCGAGTTCGAGCCGACATCGCGAGACGACGACAGGCGCCCCCCAGAACGGGTTGCCTCGACCCCCCCATTTTGGCAGAAGTGTGTTTGGAATCAACGTGTTGAATCATAAGTTGCGAATTCGCAACGGCATCGCCATTTTCTGGCGCCGCTTGCACGCTCGAGAGGCGGTCCAATTCACCGCCGGGAGCCTCCTCAGATCGCTGCGAAACCCCCGCACACGACGGATCCCGCCCACGCCCTGCGCCGTCGCGCCCACGCAGTGGCGGTGGGGCTCGACGGGTGCGGCATCCGCAGCCGGCGGGAGGCCGCCTCGTGAGCGACGCGCATTCGGAAGCCGAAGGCGAGCGGCCCGGCGCCGCGCCGCCCTGGCTCGCTGCGCGCTCGCGGCTGCCGCGCGGCCTGACCCGCGCCGCCATGCGCCGGCCGGCCGTCACGATCGTCGGCTGGCTGCTCGCTCTGATCGCCCTCTCGCCCGGGCTCCTCTGGCTGCGCGTCGACACCTCGACCGACAGCGTGCTCGATCATCGCGGCGCCGAGTGGGCGGTCTATCAGGAGAGCCAGACCCTGTTCGGCGGCGACGAGCTGATCGTCGTCGCGCTCACCGCCGAGCCAGCCTGGGCACCCGAGACACTCGACCGGGTCGCGCACCTGAGCGAGCGCTTCGAGACCCTCGAAGGCGTCGCCCGCGTCGACAGCGTGGCGAGCCTGCCCGTCATCGACGTCGACGTCGAAGGCACGCTGCATCTCGATCCCGCGTTCGATCCGGGCGGCCACGATCTTCTGACCGCGACCGAGCGTGCGCGCCGACTCGCCGGCCGCGACCGCATCCTGCCCGACAGCCTGGTCTCGGCCGACGGTCGCACCTTCGCGCTCAACCTGATCCTCGAAGCCGATGCGGCCGATCGACAGGCCCGGCTCCTCGAGCAGGTCTATGCGCTCGCCGACCCGATCGGCGCGCGGGTGTCGGGCGTGCCCGTCTTTCGGGTCGAAGCGAATCAGCGAACCGGGGGCGAGATCCTCACGTTCGCGCCGCTGACCGCCCTCGTGATCGGGGGCTTCCTGCTGTGGATGTTCCGCTCGGCCCTGGCCGTGCTGCTCTGTCTGTTGCCCGGCCTGGCCGGCGTGTGGGTGAGCGTCTCGGCCATGGGGTGGGTCGGATCCTCGCTGTCGATCTCGACGATGGTGCTGCCGTCGACGATTCTCGCGCTCGGATGCGCTTATGCGATGCACGTCCTCACGGCGGCCAGTGGCGTGCGCGCCCGGGCGGGGCTCGCCGACGCGCTCGACCCGGTGACGCTGCCGATCGCCCTCTCGGGCCTCACGACCGTCGTCGGTTTTCTTGCGCTGACGCTGGTTCGCATCGAGGTGGTCTGGGCCACGGGCGTTTTCGGCGCGCTCGGCGTGCTGACGGTGACGTTCGCGACGCTCACCCTCGTCCCGGCCGCGCTCTGCCTGCGCCCGCTGCCCGATCGTCCGCCGCGACTCGTCGGCGGCCTGCGCGGTCCGGTCGCCGCGACGCTCGCGCGCCTCGCCGATCGACGCGCCGCCTGGGTGGGCGGGGTCTGGGCCCTCGTGGCCGGGCTCGTCGCGCTCGGGCTCGGCTCGGTCGACGTCGAGACCGACGCGACACGCTGGCTCCCGATCGGGCATCCCGTGCGCGACGCGTACGAGTCCATCCGCGCCGAGCTTTCCGGCATCAGCCCGATGAACGTGGTGATCGAGGCCGAGCCAGGCGGCTCCGTGCTCGAGCCCGACGTGCTGCGTGCCATCGACGGCTTGACGGCGCACCTCGATCAGCGCATCGAGGTCGGCAAGGCGATCTCGGTCGCCGACCCGCTGCGACAGATCCACGGCGGCTTTCTGGACGACGCGAGTCAGCCCTTGCCCGACAGCCGCATGCTCGCAGCGCAGTACATGCTGATGCTCGAGTCGGTCGAGATGATCCACGACGTGATCACGCCCGGTCGAGAGACGGCGAACGTGATTCTCCGCGTCGACGACAACGCCTCGGCACAGCTCGTCGAGCTGGCGGGCCATGCGCGCACCTGGTGGAGCGAGCACGGCGTCGCGGGCACGACCGCGACGCCCACCGGCATCATGTACGAGTTCGCCCGCGCGCAGGAGGCCATCGCCTACGGCCAGCTGAGCGGCCTCGCGGTCGCGTTCGCCGTGATCTCTCTGATCCTGTTCGCGATTTTCCGCTGGCCGCGCCTCGCGGCGGTCGCGCTCGTCCCAAACGCGATCCCGCTCGTGATCATCTTCGGGTTCATGGGCCTGCTCGGCATTCCCATCGACGCCGGCACCGTCGTCATGGGGAGCCTCGCCCTCGGCATCGCGGTCGACGACACGATCCACGTGACGACCACGTTCGTCGTCGCGCGAAGCGCGGGCCTCGCCCCCGTCGACGCCCTGCGTCGCTGTCTGGGCGAGGTGCTGCCGCCGGTGACCGCGAGCACGCTCATGCTCACCGCGGCCTTCGGGCTCTTCGCATTCTCAGAGTTCGCGATCACGCGCAACCTCGGCTGGCTGACCGGCAGCGTGATGGTGCTCTGCCTGCTCGCCGACGTGACGCTCCTCGCGGCGCTCCTGCTGCGCCTGCCCGAACCGCCGCCCCGCTTCGGCTCGGGCGGTGCGGCGCAGAGTGACTGAGCGCCCCGCTTCGGCCCCCTTCGGGCCGCGCGCCGCAAAGCCGGCCGTCAAGCCCCACGCTGCCCGCGCCGATGCACGAGGGTATGCGCGCGACGTCCCGCGACCCGGTTTCGCTTCATTCCGCACCCTGCGACCACGTGCGCGGTGACCTCGTTGCACCGGCGGTCGACTGGCTCGGCCAGCTCGTCGCCGAACGCGGGCGGCCCATCGTGTCGCTCGATGCGCTGCTGCGGGGGAAGGAGCGCGCCCTGCTCTTCGAGCCACCGACCGAAGATCAGTGGATCCCGGTCGCGGTCGCCGAACGGGTCATCGAAGCGATCGTCGACGTCCACGGCGGCCGCATGCCCGTCGTGTTGCGTGAGCTCGGTCGCCGCAGCGTGCCGCGGATCACGGCCCTCGTAGAGGCGCCCACGACGCGCCTCGCCCTGCGACTCGATCGCCTGATTCGGCTCGGGCATTGGCGACGCCCTCGCCTGGCGCTGCCCGGTGACCTGCTCGAACTCGAGGCGCACCGACCTTGTTCGCCGTCGCTGGTCGGCTGGATCAGCGGCCTGCTCACCTGCGCGACCGCGAGCGGTCGCCGGGGCACCACCCACGTCGCCGCACGCATCGAGTCGGCCGACCGGATCGTGTTCGTTCGCTGCCGCGCGTGACCCGAGCGGGGCCTGGCCCCGCGCCCGAATCAGTCAGGCCAGATCCCGTCGAAGACATGCGTCGCCGGGCCTTCGAGCCAGGCTTCGCCTTCGCCGTCCCATTCGACGACGAGCGAGCCGCCGGGCAAGCGCACTTCGACGCGATCGTCGACCCAGCCGTGCAGACGGGCAGCGACGACCGACGCCGTGCTGCCCGTGCCCGAGGCGAGGGTCTCGCCCTCGCCTCGCTCGAAGACGCGCGCGCGGATCGCGCCGCGATCGACGGCCTCGATGATCTCGAAGTTGATGCGGTTCGGAAACGCGGGATGGTTCTGCACGAGCGGGCCGAGCCGCGCGAGATCGAACGAGGCGACCGGCCCATCGACGCACGCAACCGCGTGGGGGTTGCCGACCGACAGGCACGTCACATCGAGCGCCTCTCCGCCCAGATCGAGCGGGTGATCGAACACGATGCCCTGGGGCTCGACGTCGGGGGCCCGCACCGGGATCCGCGCGGCCTCGAAGATCGGCTGACCCATGGCGACGCGCGCCCCGACGATCTCGCCCCCCTCGCGCAGCGGCGCGAGATCGCGCACGCCGCCCCCCGTTTCGATGCGCAGCAGCCCGTCCCGCACGCGCGCAATTCCTCGATCGAGCACCGACTTGGCGAAGAGCCGGATGCCGTTGCCGCTCATCTCGGCTTCGCTGCCGTCGGTATTGAAGATGCGCATGCGCACGTCGGCCACGTCCGACGCTTCGGCGATTGCGAGACCGTCGCTGCCGACGCCGAAGTGCGGGTCGCCCATCGCAACCGCGAGCTTCGACCAGTCGCGGGGCGCTCGGCGACCGTCGATCACGAGGTACGCATTGCCAGCCGCTTCGAGCTTCGAGAAGTCGAGGCTCATGGTGTACGCACCACCAAAAGTCGCAGCTCGGTCATGTCTTCGATCGCGAAGCGGATGCCCTCGCGGCCGAGGCCGCTCTCCTTCACACCGCCGTAGGGCATGTTGTCGACGCGCCAGCTCGGCACGTCGCCGATCACGACCCCGCCGACCTCGAGGGTGTCCCAGGCCCGGTGGGCTTTGTAGAGATCGCGCGTGAACAGCCCGGCCTGCAGCCCGAACTTCGAGTCGTTGATCTCGTCGAGGGCGGCGTCGAAGTCGTCGAAGCGCGCGAGCACCGCCACCGGCCCGAAGGCTTCTTCGCAGTAGACGGCCTCGCTGCGCGGGACCCCTTCGAGCAGCGTCGCTTCGAGCATCGTGCCCTCGCGTCCGCCTCCGCAGAGCAGCTTCGCGCCGGCGGCGATCGCCGAGTCGATCCACGCCTTGAGGCGCTCGGCTTCGCCGACGCTGATCATCGGGCCGATGAACGTCGCTTCGTCGCGCGGATCGCCCATGGGCAACTGCTTCGTGGCCTCGACCAGCTTCGCCCTGAATGCGTCGTAGACGTCGGCGTGCACGAGGATGCGCTGCACGCCGATGCAGCTCTGGCCGCTCTGGTAGAAGGCGCCGAAGCAGATGCGCTCGACGGCATCGTCGAGGTCGGCATCGGCGTCGACGACGCAGGCGGCGTTGCCGCCCAGCTCGAGGACGACGGGCTTGCGCCCGGCCCGGGCCTTGAGATCCCAGCCGACTTCGGGCGAGCCCGTGAACGAGAGCAGCTTCAAACGTTCGTCTTCGGTGAAGAGCGCCGCGCCGTCGCGACGGCAAGGCAGAATCGAAAAAGCGCCCGCCGGCAGGTCGGTCTCGGCGAGCACCTCGCCGATCACGAGTGCACCGATCGGCGTGAGGCTCGCCGGCTTCAACACGAAAGGGCACCCCGCCGCGATGGCGGGCGCGACCTTGTGCGCAGCCAGGTTCAGGGGAAAGTTGAACGGCGCAATGAACGAGCAGGGACCGATCGGAACGCGCTTCCACATCCCCCGGTACGCCTTCGCGCGAGCCGCGATGTCGAGGGGCATCACCTCGCCGCCGATCCGCACCGCCTCTTCGGCGGCGACGCGAAACGTGTCGACGAGACGCGACACTTCACCGCGGCTGTCGCGGATCGGCTTGCCCGCCTCGATGCAGAGGGCTTCGGCCAGCTCTTCGCTGCGCTCGGTGAATCGATCGACGCAGTGCTGCAGCACGGCCTGCCGCTCGTATGCAGCGAGGGCGGCCATCGGACGGGCCGCCTCGGTGGCCAGTCCGATCGCGCGATCGATCGCATCGGCGTCGGCCATGGCGACCCGCGTGGCCACCTCGCCGGTGAACTTGTCGAGCACCTCGAGATCGGCGTTCGGCTGCTCTGGGCGGTTTCCGAGCCAGTAGGGATATCGCTCGGCCAGCATCGAGAGGGGCATCTCCTGGTTCGCACCGCCGCGCCGCGAGCGCGGTGCGCGCCGACGCGTCAGTCGGCCTCGGCCTCGCCATCCTCGACTACTTCGCGCAGACCGTACTTCTGGATGCGATAGCGCAGCGTCTGTCGGGTCATGCCGAGTGAGCGCGCTGCCTGCGCCACGTTCTGCCCCGCCCGCTCGAGCGCCGTCTCGAGGATGAACTTCTCCATGTCGTCGAGGGCCATCGAGCCGTCGAGGGGCAGGTGCAGCGCATCCCCGTCGGCGCCCGCAGCGGCATCGGCCGGGCTCGGCCGGGCGTCCCCCAGCTGCAGCCACTCGGCCGGCAGCAGTTCGTCCTCGGCAAAGAGCACGCAGCGCTCGATCACGTTGCGAAGCTCGCGCACGTTGCCCGGCCAGCGATGACTGCGCATGCGCTGCCAGGCCTCGTCGGGCACCTTGGTGACCCGCTTGCCCGACTTCGCGTTGAACTCGGCGAGGCACGCCGGCACCAGCACCTCGAGGTCTTCGATTCGGTCGCGCAGCGGGGGCAGCTCGACCTGCACGACCGAGAGCCGGTGATACAGATCCTCCCGGAAGCCACCGTCGGCGACCGCCTGGTACAGATCCTGATTGCTCGCCGCGATGACCTGGATGTCGACCTGGATCGTCTTGTCGCCTCCGAGCCGGCGAAACACCCGGTCTTCGATGGCCGTCAGGAGCTTGGCCTGGAGCGGGGCCTCCATCTCACCGATCTCGTCGAGGAAGACCGTGCCCTGGTGGGCCTGCTCGAGCAGTCCGCGGTGGCGCCCCTTCGCGCCCGTGAATGCCCCTGCCTCGTGGCCGAAGAGCTCCGACTCGAGCAGCTCGGCGGGCAGCGCCGCACAGTTGATCTCGACCAGCGGGCCGGCGCTGCGGCTGCCCGTCGAGTGCAGGATGCGCGCGACGAGACCTTTGCCGGTGCCCGTCTCGCCCCCGATGACCAGCGAAGAGAACGGGACACCGGCGAGCTTCTCGAGCATGTCACGGACACGCTCTGCCGCCTCGCTCGTGCCCATGAACGCGCTGGCGCCGAAGCGGCGCGACTGCAGGGCCTGCTGGTCTTCGAGCCGTTGGTGTGCGCGCACGCTTCGGTGAGCGCCGGCGACGACGAGGTCGAGTCGGTCGAGTGGACACGGCTTCTCGAGGAAGTCGAACGCCCCGAGGCGCAGCGCGCGCACCGAGTCGGGAATCGTTCCGTAGCCAGTCAGGAAGATCCATTCGCTGGCGCCGCTCGGTCGCGCGCGCACTTCGTCGAGCAGATCGAGGGCGTTGCCGTCGGGGAGGTTCATGTCGCTCACGACGACGAGACCGGTGCCCGCGTCGGCGGCCAGGGCCGCCCGCGCTTCGACGAGGTTCGCTGCTTGCTCGACCGCCCAGCCTTCGGTCTCGTAGTGCCGGGCGAGCTCGCTGCGCAGCAGATCCTCGTCCTCGATGATCAGGATCGAGCGGCTCATCGCCCGAGAGGATGGGACCTGTGATCTCCGGATTCAACCACGTGGCCGATCGCGTCCGGCAGCCTGGCAGCGGGCCCTGAGGCGCCCTGCTAGCGTGATCAGCCGCTGCGCGCGACTCGGCCCCACCTGGCCCGACGCCGCCGCACCATCACCCCCGACCCCAGGAGCACCCATGGCCAAGGTTTCCCGTCAGGAGCTCGAAGAAGCGTTCGCCAAGTACAACGAGGCGCGCATCGAAAGTCAGAACACGAACGACTGGAACATCTGGGCGAACCGCTTCACCGAGGACGCCCACTACATCGAGCACGCCTACGGCGAGATGCACGGCCGGGCCGCGATCGCCGACTGGATCTGCAAGGTGATGGCGCCGTTTCCCGACATGACCTTTCCCCAGGACTGGGTCGTGTTCGACGAAGAGAACGGCGCCGTCGTCTTTCAGTGTCAGAACCGGCTGCCCCATCCGACCGATCCCGACGGCCCGCCCTTCCAGTTCCCGAACTTCACGCGCCTGGTCTACGGCGGCGACGGACTGTGGAAGAGCGAAGAGGACGTCTACAACCCGGCGTTCCAGGCGAGCGCGACGATCAAGGCATGGATCGACGCAGGAGGCAGCTTCGCCACGCGCGAGCAGGTAAAGATGCAGCACGCCCCCGAAGCGCCGAAGGGCCACTGAGGTCGTTTCGTGACGCTTCGACGCTTCGACGATCGTGTCGTGCTCGTGACGGGCGCGGCTTCGGGGATCGGCCGCGCGACGGCCGAGCGCATCGGTGCCGAAGGCGGGCGCGTCTTTTGCGCCGACCTCCAGGCCGACGCGGCCAGAGAGACGGCCGAGACCATCCAGAAGGCCGGCGGCGAAGCCGCCGCCGTCGCGTGCGACGTATCCGACACCGCACAGGTGCAGGCCGCGATCGCCGCCTGCGTCGATGGCTTCGGTCGCCTCGACGTGCTGTGCAACGTGGCCGGCGTCCTGCCGACCATGCAGCCAACGGCCGAGGTCGACCTCGCCCAGTGGCAGCGCTCGCTCGACGTCAACCTGACCGGCACCTTCCTCGCCTGCCAGGCCGCGCTGCCGCACCTGCTCGAGACGGGCGGCAACATCGTCAACACGTCGTCGACGTCGGCCCTGCGCGGCCTGCCCTGGTCGGCCGCGTACGCGGCGTCGAAGGGCGGCGTCCTCGCGCTGACCTACACCCTCGCCGTCGAGTACGGCAAGCAAGGGGTGCGAGCGAACGCGGTGTGTCCGGGCAACATCATCACGCCGATGACGAAGGCGACCCGGCTGCCCGAGGACGTCGATACCTCGCTGATCCTGCGCACGGTCGCGCTCGACAAGCCGCGCGGCCCCGAGTCGGTCGCGGGCGTCATCGCGATGCTGGCGTCGGACGA
Organism: Myxococcota bacterium; assembly: GCA_965250285.1. Lineage (GTDB taxonomy): Bacteria > Myxococcota_A > UBA9160 > UBA9160 > UBA4427 > CAYYSY01. Next base: position 225,352 of record OZ252299.1, on the reverse strand, counting down.
CGGTGTCCACATCAACGGCGAGCTGGTCCGCATGGATGGCGGCGCGCTCTCGTAGCGTCGCGTTCGCGACCCCAACCCGAGGTCTCCCATGAAGCTCGTCGATCGCACGATCCTGGTCACCGGCCCGACCAGTCAGGTCGGGCTGCCGGTCGTCGCCCATCTCGCGGGCGAGAATCGTGTATACGGGCTCGCCCGCTTCTCGAAGGAGGCCGATCGCGCTCAGATCGAGTCGCTCGGAGCGACGCCGGTCGCAGCCGACATGGGCGAGGACGACCTCGGCGCGATCCCCGACGACGTCGACGTCGTGCTGCACTTCGCGGTCGTGAAGACCGGCGACTTCGCCTACGACCTGCGCGCGAACGCCGAGGGGGTCGGTCGCATCTTCGCGCGCTGCCGCGAAGCAAAGGCGTTTCTGCACTGCTCGTCGACCGCGGTGTACGCACCGGCCGGCGACGCGCCGCGCGCCGAGGACGATGCACTCGGCGACCACCATCGCCCCATGATGCCCACGTACAGCATCGCCAAGATCGCCGCCGAGAGCGTCGCCCGCTTCGCCGCGCGCGAGTTCGAGGTGCCGACGATCATCGCGCGGCTGGGCGTTCCGTACGGCGACAACGGCGGCTGGCCCTGGTTCCACCTGATGATGATGAAGTCGGGTGCGCCGATCCCGGTGAGCGCCGAGCCCGCCAGCGTCTACAGCCCGATCCACGAGGACGACTATCTGCGGATGATCCCCGACCTGCTCGACCACGCGTCGCTGCCCGCGACGACGGTCAACTGGACGGGCAGCGAGGCGGTGAGCATCGAAGCGTGGTGCGCCTATCTCGGGGAGCTGACCGGCCTCGAGCCGAAGCTCGTGCAGAGCGAGGCGGCGATCCCGAGCGCCGTGGCGGACCCGCGCCGGCTCGAGTCCCTCGTCGGTCCGGCGACCGTGACGTGGAAGGACGGCATCCGCCGGATGGTCGAAGCGCGCAACCCCGAGCTGTTGCGCAGCTGACGTACGCCGCCCTCGGGTTCAGCTCATCTTCGACACGACGTCGTCGGCGAAGCGCCGGATGCCGTCGGCCTTTGCCTGGATGTCGTCGTCGGCTGCGCCGTAGAACACCCAGGGAAACGTCACGAGGTGCGTCGCACCGAGATCCTCGAGGGCGCGGTAGCCGTCGAGATCCCACACGTCGCTGCACGAGACGAGCACCGTGAACGGATCGTCCGCGCGATCCGATTCGGCGCGCTGGCGCAGCACCTCTGGGATCAGCTCTTCGAGCTCGGCCTTCGTGTGCAGGTCGGAGATCCAGCCGTCGCCCCGCGTCGCCGCGCGACGCAGCGCCGGCTTCGCGAAGCCGCCGACGAAGATCGGGATCGGCTCGCTCGGCGCCGGGCTCATCTCGAGCCGATCGAAGTCGTAGTGTTCGCCGTGGTGTTGGACCCAGCCGCCGGCCCAGAGCTTGCGCAGCACGTCGAGCATCTCGTCGAGGCGCTTGCCTCGGCCATCGAAGGGCTGCCCCATCAGCTCGAACTCGTCGCGGCTCCAGCCGGCCCCGATGCCGAGCGCCACGCGATCTTCCGAGAGCACGGCGGCGGTCCCGACGGTCTTCGCCACCTGGAAGGGCGAGCGGATCGCCGGCACGTAGACGCTCGTGTAGAAGCGAAGCCGTTCGGTCTGCGCCGCCATGTGCGCGATGGCGACCCAAGGGTCGGGCCACGCGGTGAACGCGGGCCAGCGGCGCTCACCGTCCTCGGTGTAGGGATACGGCGTGCGCAGCGTCTCGGGGTGCACGACATGATCGGAGAGCGATACGTAGTCGAAGCCCGCCTCGTCGGCGGCGCAGGCGATGGGGCCGAGGTGGGCGGCGTCGGCAAAGGCCAACGACGTGACGAACTTCAAGGCTCGGAACCTCCGGATCGCACCCGGCGCGAGTGCGGCGTGTCGTTTCGTTCGAGCGAACGCAGAGCGTCGCCGAATCAGGGGTCGAGGGGGTCGCGGTCGATGGTGCGGGCGAAGCGCCCGACGATCGTGCGCACCAGCTCGGGTTCGGCCGGCATGTCTTCTTCGCCGGGGACGATGCGTCCGTCGATCAACAGGATCGCGAGCCCGTGAACATTCGACCAGGCGCCGGCCACCGCGAGGGCGACCTCGGCCGGCTCGGCCGTCCCCTTCAGCTCGACGAGCATGTTGCGGATCGCTCGCTCGATGAACGAACGCGCGCCGGTGTACGCCTCGACCAGCTCGGGGTAGGTGTCTCGATCGGGCAGGACCTGGCCGAACATCAGCTTGAAGAGCTCGGGGTGGAGCCGCGCCATCCGTACGTAGCCGATGCCGAGCTCACACATGGCGGCCTCGGCATCGAGCCCGCTCGCGATCGACTCGGCCTCGATGCGCTCCTGATCGGTCTTGAGCTCGCGAAAGCCGAGCGCGGCCACCGCGGCCAGCAGCCCCTCCTTGCTGCCGAAGTGGTGGTAGGGGGCCGTCTGCGAAACGCCGGCCGCGCGCGCGGCGCCGCGCAGGCCGAGCCCGGCGACCCCGTCGCGCTCGAGGATCTCGACCGCCGCCGCCACCAGCGCCTCGCGCAGATTCCCGTGGTGGTATGCGTTGCCTTCGCTCGCGGAGCCCATCTGGCCTCGCCTCTCTTCTCATCGCGTCGCCGCGCGGTCGCGCAGGGCGCGCCTCGAGCCTGCCCGCGCTGGGCCGACTGCCGGAGTGCTCGAGGCCCGGCCCACGACGGCCACACGCTCTCGATCGTCGGCCCAATCGGGCCGATTTCGAGCCTCGCCCAAGCGTCGCACAGCGTCGCTCCCGGCGGGGCCCGAGGCCCGCGCTGAAACCCGACGAGAGCCCCGGAATCCCACGAGAGTCCCATCTTGACACCGTCATCTTGACACTGTTAACATATCAGCTCTCGTTTCGCCGACGCGCCCGCCGATTTCGAGGTCCAACCATGCCGAATCCCCCCGGGATCACCCCGCCGAATCACACGGTCGCGCGTCTTCGCCGTCGCTCCGCCCTCCTGGTCGCCGCGACCTCGGCCGCACTCTGGCTCGGCTGCGGCGGCGCCAAATCGGACACTGAGGCCTCACCGGCCACCGTGCTCCCCGTCGAGACCCTCCGCGTTCAGTCGACCGATCACTACACGGTCGGCAGCCGTCACGTCGGCCGCGTCGTCGCGCGACGTCAGGCCGACCTCGGTTTCACCCGCTCAGACCGCCTCGTCGAAGTGCTCGTCGACGAAGGCGCCCAGGTCGCCGAAGGCGACGTGCTCGCGCGCCTCGACACGAGCCGCCTCGAGGCCCAACGCAACGAGTGGCGCGCCCAAGCCCGCGAGGTCGATGCGAGGCTCGCGCTCGCGCGCCTGACCCTCGACCGACGCAAGGAGCTCGCCGGTAAAGACAGCATCTCGGCCCAGCGCTACGACGAAGCGCGATTCGAAGCGCTGGCCCTCGAAGCGCGTCTCGCCAGCATCCAGGCCGGTCTCGAGCGCGTCGAGATCGACATCGATCAGTCTGCCCTCACCGCGCCCTTCGAAGGTGCCATCACGCAACGCCTCGCCGACGAAGGCGCGATCCTCGCCGCCGGTGCGCCCGTCGTGTCGCTCATCGAGAGTGATGCCATGGAGGTGCGTGTCGGTGTGCCGCCGACCGTTGCAGCGCGTCTCGCCGTCGGCGATCGCCAACGCGTCGAGATCGGGGGCGTCGAGGTCGAAGCCGCGATCGGTGCGATTCGCGAAGACGTGAGTGCCGACACGCGCACCGTCACCGTCGTGCTTCCGCTCGAGGCCGACGCGCGGGGCGCGCGCCACGGCGCGCTGGCCCGGCTTCAGATCATCGAACGGCGTGAGGAGCCGGGCTTCTGGCTCCCCATCGAAGCCCTCACCGAGAGTCGACGCGGTCTCTGGGGCGCCTTCGTCCTGGCTCCCGCAGACGTCCCCGACGAGTTCGTCCTCGCTCGACAGGAGCTCATGATGGTGCACGTCGAGAGCGACCGCGCCTTCGTGCGCGGCACCCTGGTCGACGGGGACGAGGTCGTGGTCAGCGGGCTGCAACGCGTCACGCCGGGCCAGCGCGTGCGGCGCACGAGCACGAGGAGCGCCCAGCGATGAAGAACGACTTCGATCTCGCGAGCCTCTTCCAGCGAAACCCCCGCCTCACGGCGCTGACGATCGGCCTCGTCGCAGTCGCCGGCCTCGCCGCGCTGACCGGCCTGCCGCGGCAAGAAGACCCTTCGCTCAGTCGGCGCATGGGGACGATCACGGCGTACTACCCCGGCGCCAGCGCGCTGCGCGTCGAGAGTCAGGTCACCGAGAAGCTCGAAGACGAGCTTCAGGATCTGCATGAGATCGATCACCTCGAGTCGACGTCGCGCGCCGGCATCTCGGTCGTCCGCGTCGATCTGAAGGATCGGTACACCGACGCCGACGTGGACGAGATCTGGTCGAAGGTGCGTGACCGCGTCGGCGACGCCCACGCCCGGATGCCCGCCGAGGTCCCGCTCCCCACCGTCGAAGACCAGACGAGCAAGGCCGTGACCGTCATGGCGTCGCTGCGCTGGCGCGGTCAGGGCGAGCCGCAGCTCGACCTGCTGAGCCGACTCGCGGACGACCTCGAGCAGCGGCTCGCGAACCTCCCGGGCACCAAAGAGACCGAGATCTTCGGCGAGGCCGATCCGGAGATCCGCGTGACGCTCGACGCCGACCGCATCGCGGCCCTCGGACTCAGCCCGGGCGCCGTCGCGACCGCGATCCGCGACGCCGACACGCGGCTGCCGTCGGGCCGACTGCGCCATGAGCGCAACGACCTGCTCCTCGAGGTCGCCGGCACCCTCGACTCGGTCGAGCGGGTCGGAGCGATCCCGATCGTGCAGGGCGCCGACGGTCGCATCGTGCGCGTCGCCGATGTCGCGCGCATCGCCAAGACCGTCGCCGATCCGCCGGCGACCCTCGCGCTCATCTCGGGCGAACGGGGCGTCGTCGTCGCCGCGACGATGGAGGACGGGGACCGCGTCGATCGCTGGGCCCGGATGGCACGCGCCGAGATCGACGATTTCGAGGGCGGGCTGCCGGCTCGGATCGACCTCGAACTCATCTTCGATCAGAGCACCTACACCGAAGCGAGGCTGTCGACGTTCGCGCTCAATCTGCTCCTCGGCGGAGCCCTCGTGATCCTGATCCTGTTCGTGACGATGGGCGCGCGCTCGGCGTTCTGCGTCGGCCTCACACTCCCGATCACCGTGGCCCTCGTCCTCACCGAGCTGATGGTGATGGGCGTACCGCTGCACCAGATGTCGATCATCGGCCTGATCATCGCCCTCGGCCTGCTGATCGACAACGCGATCGTCGTCGTGGACGACTACCGCGCGGAGCTGCGCGCGGGGCGCGCGCCGCGCGAGGCGGTGTCTCATGCGATCCGTCGCCTCTTCGTTCCGCTGCTCGCGTCGACGACGACCACCGTGCTCTCCTTCCTGCCGATCGCGCTCATGCCGGGCGGTGGAGGCGAGTTCGTCGGTCCGATCGCGATCAGCGTCGCGCTCGCGGTGTCGAGCTCGTTCGTGGTCGCCATGACGCTGATCCCCGCCGTGACGTCATGGGTGATCCGCGAAGACCGAGCCGACGCAGACCCGCGCTGGTGGCGGTCGGGCTTCTCGAACGAGCGACTCACCGAGGCGTACCGCCGCAGCCTGCGCTTTGCGCTCGCGCGCCCCTGGGCGGGCATCGGCCTGGCGCTGGTGCTCCCGGCGATCGGCTTCTACGTGGTCACCACGCTGCCCGAGCAGTTCTTTCCGCCGAACGACCGCAACCAGTTTCAGATCCAGATCTCGTTGCCGGCCCAGGCCTCGGTCACGCAGACCCGCGCGCTGGTCGACCGGGCGCGGGCCCTCGTGAACGCGCACGACGAGGTCGTCGACAGCCACTGGTTCATCGGTGAGAGCGCGCCGCGCGTCTACTACAACATGATTGCGATCCGCGAGGGCGTGGCGGGCTACGCAGGGGGCGTCGTGACCACGCAATCGGCCGCCAAGACCGAAGCCCTCCTCCCCGGCCTGCAGCGCGAGCTGATGGCGGCCCTGCCCGAGGCCACCGTGCTCGCTCTGCCCTTCGAGCAGGGCCCGCCGTTCACCGCGCCCATCGAAGTGCGCGTGTCGGGCCCCGAACTCGAGGTGCTCGACGAGCTCGGCGAAGAGCTGCGGCGACTGATGGCCGCGACCAGCGGCGTGACCTACAGCGAAGCCGAGCTCGGTGCGGCGCAGCCGAAGCTCCTGCTGCGCGCAGACGAGGACGAAGCGCGGATGGCCGGCCTGAGCCTGGGCGCCGTCGCGCGCGAGATCGGCGCGCAGCTCGATGGCGCCGCGCTCGCGACGATCACCGAGGCCACCGAGGAGATCCCCGTTCGGGTGCGCGCGCCCGACGACGTCCGAAGCGACCTCGGCCGCATCGCCGACCAGCGCATCGTCGGCGCGGCGCGCCCGACGAGCCCCGATGACGTCGCCGGTGTCCCGCTCTCGGCCATCGGTGCACTCGACCTCACGCCCGAGGTCTCGTCGATCCCGCGCCGCGACGGGCGCCGGGTCAACACGGCCCGGGCCTACCTCGAGCCCTATACGCTGATTGCGGTCGCGCTGGCCGACTTCGAGCGCCGCCTCGCCGACTCGGGCTTCGAGCTGCCGCCGGGCTACGAGCTCGAGCTCGGCGGTGAATCGGAGCAACGCGGCGAGGCGGTCGGCAACCTCATGCTCTTCGCCGTGCCGCTGCTGCTCATGATGGCGGGGACGATCATCCTGTCGTTCAACTCGTTCCGCTTCGCCGGCATCATCGGCATCGTGGCCATCGCCAGCTGCGGCCTCGCCTTCGTCGGCGTGTGGGCCTTCGGGTATCCGATGGGCTTCCTCGCCGTCGTCGGCACGATGGGGCTGGTCGGCCTCGCGATCAACGGCGGCATCATCGTGCTCTCGGCGCTCCGAGACGACGAGGCGGCGATGGCCGGCGAGCTCGAACCGAGTATCGAGGTCGTGGTCGGCGCGACGCGCCACATCGTGAGCACGACGCTGACGACGATCGGTGGCTTCCTCCCGCTGATCATCTGGGGCGGCCGCTTCTGGCCCCCGATGGCCACGGCCATCGCCGGGGGCGTCGGCGGCGCCGCCCTGCTCTCGCTCTACCTCGTGCCGACGTGCTTCGTCTGGCTGCGCCTCAGGGCCCGACGCCGGGCCCTCGCGCGCGACACGGCTTCGAAGCGTGATCTGGAGCACGCAGTCGTCCCCGCAGCCGCCCGCGCCGCCTAAAGAACCCGCCCCCCGTTGCCGATGTCTGTGGAGCCGGCGCACGCCGGCTCGACCAGGCTCGAGCTCTCGGGGGGACACATGCACGATCAGTCGGCGCATCACGAAGACAGCATCTGGGTCAAGCTCGCGAAGCGCTTCGGCCTCGCGGTGGGGCTCTTCGTCGCGGGCGCGAGCCTGTCGTTCGTCTACTCCTACGTGCCCCTGCACAACGCCAAGAACTGGGAGATCGGCTACCTCGAAGAGCGCCTCCAGGCCAAGGACGAGCAGCTGGTGCAGCTCGAGACCAAGGTCGGCGCCCTCGAAGCCGATGTGTCGCTGCGCCCCGAAGCCGAGGCCTTCAAGCTGATGCAGGAAGAGCTGGCCACCACCGACAAGACCATCAAGGAGCTCGAGCGGCGCCTCGCCCGCAGCGAGAAGCGCGCGAAGGAGCTCGAGCGCGCGCGCACGCATTGGAAGCGGAAGTTCGACGCGGCCGATGCCGCCGCCCAGGCGGCTGCACCCGCCCCGGTGGCGGCGCCGACGCCGGCTCCGGCTCCGTCAGCTGCCGCGAATGAGCTTGAGGGCAGTGTCGCGCAGGGCGGCGACGTCGAGCTGCAGACCGATGTCGCCGGCGGAGAAGACGCCGAGCGCCATCAGTAGGAGCAGCCCCGCGAGCTCGTGCGCACCGATGTCGTTGCGAACGAGCCCCTGGCCCTGACCGGCTTCGCCCGCCTTCTGAAGTCGGTCGATCACGCGCGCGAGCGCCTGCTGCATGCCGTCGCGCACGACCTCGCTGCGCGCACAGGCTTCGAGAAACTTGTGGTACGGCGTGCCTTCGAACACCGGCCCGTCGCCCTTCAGACTGGGCTCGCGTCGGTGCGCGCCGAGCAGCTGGGGCACGATGTCGTTGGCGAACACGGCGATCGTCGTCTCGACGTCGTCCGCCGACTCGCCTTCTGGAATGAAATGATCTGTGCGACGAACTCGTTGATGGCGTGCTCCATGGCGGCAGACACCAGCTCGTCCCGATTCGAGAAGTGGACGTAGAAGGCACCGCGCGTGAAGCCCGCACGCGCACAGATCGCGTCGAGACTCGGCGCATCAAAACCCCGCTCACCGAACTCGGCGAGCGCCGCTTCGATGAGTGCGCGACGCGTCTCGCGTTTGGTCGCTTCGCGTGTTCCGATCACCTCTTGCATCATTTCGACGGTACACGTCACCACGCCAGAATCAACAAGAATCGATGGATCGGTCGTGACAGGGGAGTGTGCGAAACGTGTCGGTGCATGGAGAATTCGAGCGATATCTGGACGAAACGCTCACGGCGCTGCGCGAGCTCGAGTCGCCGGGCGAGCCCGAATGGGCGAGCGCGCTGCGGGCGCGCGCGACGAACACGAAGCTGAGCCTCGAGGTGCGCGCCCGTGCCGTTCTCGACAGTCCCCTCGCGGACGAAGACGCCTGGAGCGAGCACCCTCGGCTGCAAGACGCCGCTCAAGGGCTCCTCGCGATCTCGCGCATCGTCCTCGGCTGCTGAGGCTCCGCGGAGAATCGGGGATAGGGATCCGCTCGGTTCCAGTATGATGGGAAGGCTCCGGTGCCGACGGGCGTCGATGGGATCACCAGCAGCATCGCCGCGTGGGGGAGGCAGCTCCAGATGATGGGTCACGACGGTGCCGCGAACGCCAAGGGGCGTTCGGGGTGCCGCACGCGTCGGTCCGCGCGCACCCCGATCGAAACCAGCCGCCCGTCGGGCACCCCGTTCGCCCCCTCCGGCACGCGCGCCTTCGCGCGCGCCCTCGCGCGCGCCCTCGCGCACGCCCTCGCCGTCTCGGTCGCAGCGGGCATCGTCGTCGCGCCCACCGCGCATGCGGTGCTGATCAAGCTCGGTGACGGGACCGGCAACACGAACCCACGTGCCGACGTCACCGGGATGGATCACGTCGGTTCGGTCCTCTTTCAGACCGGCGTCTATCTCGGCAACGGCTGGGTGATCACCGCGAACCACATCGAGATCGGTCCCTTCGTGCTCGGCGGACAGACCTACCCGGACGTGCCGGGGTCGAGAACGCGGCTCACGACGCCCGGTGTCGGCCCCGCCGACCTCGCACTCTTCAAGATCGACGGCGACCCGGGCTTGCCGGCGATCGACATCGCCACGCTCCCGGTCGGCGTGAACGCCTCGGTCGTGCTGTTCGGGCACGGGCGCAATCGCGGTGATGCCGTCACGTGGCCCGACCCGGGCGGGGAAGACGGCTGGCAGTGGGGCACCGGCCATACGCTGCGCTGGGGCACGAACCGCGTCGCCGCCGTCGACCAGACGGCCGTCGACACCCGGATGTTCTTCACGGCGTTCGACGAGAGCGGCCCGGGGGTCGGCGCCGACGAGGCCCAGGCCATCATCGGCGATTCGGGCGGCGCCGTGTTCTACGAGCGCGCGGGCAGCTGGGAGCTGACCGGGATCATGTTCGCGGTGGGCAAGAATGCCGTCGAGCAGCCCGACAATTTCGTGCTCTTCGGCAACCTGACGCTAGCGGCCGATCTCTCGGTGTATCGCTCCGAGATCCTCTCGATCATCAGCCAGCCGACCTGCAACGACGGTCTCGATGAAGACGGCGACGGACTCGTCGACTACCCGGCCGACCCGGGCTGTGATTCGGTCAGCGACTCCGATGAACGCGACCCGAAGCTCGTTTGCGACGATGGCGTCGACCAGGACGGCGACGGACTCGTCGACTGGCCTGCCGATCCCGGCTGTACCGATTCGATCGACGACTCGGAGCAGGCCGAGAACTTGATCTGCGATGACGGCGTCGACAACGAGGGCGATGGCCTCATCGACCACGCCCAGGATCCCGGATGCGGTGCAGACCCGCGCGCGCCGAGCGAGGGGCCGCCGCCCGTTCCCGTCTCGATGGGCCTCGGTACGAGCGCGCTCGTGGCGATCGTGGGCTGGGTCGGCCACCGCCGCGCGCTGCAGAGCGGGCGCTGATCGCCGTCGCCAGCGCGCGAATCAGTCGTCGAGGAGCCGCACCTTGTAGTTGCCGCGATCGCGGTCGAACTCGAGCTCGATGTAGCCGTCGCTCTCGGCCTGCTGCAGCAGGTCGGCGAAGTTGCGGTAGCCCATGTAGGCCTCGTTGAAGCCGGGATACACGCGCCGCATCGTTTGCTTGATCATCGAGCCCCAGATCGCGTCGTAGTCGAGCGACAGCGACTCGATGATCTCGAGGAGCTGATCGAGCGCTTCGGGGTTGCGGTCGCCGGCCTTGCCGCCGCCATCGGCCTTGTCGGAGCGCTCGGCCTTCTCGACCTTCTCCGCCTTCTCGGTCTTCTCGGTCTTCTCGGTCTTGTCCGACTTGCCGTTGCGACCGCGCGCAGCCTTCTCCGCCTTGTCGGCTTTGCCGCCCTGCTCGTCGGCCGACGCACCTCGCTTGCGGCTCCGCTGCGGGCCGCTCTTCTCGGCCGCACGCACGAGATCATCGTAGTAGATGAACTCGTCGCAGTTCGCGATGAGCAGATTCGACGTCGAGCGCTTCACGCCGCAGCCGATCACGCGCTTGTCGTTCTCCTTCAGCTTCGACACGAGCGGCGAGAAGTCGCTATCGCCCGTGAGCAGCGCGAACGAGTCGATATGCGACTTGCCGTAACAGAGATCGAGCGCGTCCACGACCATGTGGATGTCGGCGCTGTTCTTTCCCGAAACGCGACTGCGCGGAATATCGATCAGCTCGATGCCGCGCGCGTGGAACTCACGGACGTCGTCGCGATACTGACTCCAGTCGCAATACGCGCGCTTGTAGACGATGCGCCCCTTCTCGAGCAGACGCTTGAGCACGAGATCGACGCGGAACTGTCCCCACTTCATGTCCCGCACGCCGAGCGCGAGGTTCTCGAAGTCGACGAAGACGGCGATCAGGGGTTCTTCGGACATGGATTCTCCGGGCAGCGCATCCTCGAGCGGATGCGGCGCGATTCGGCTCGCGTCAAGGGCCCCAGTCGCGCGCAGGACCGCGCGCACACGGCGTCGCGAGACCGCGACGCGCCCGGAGCATAGTGCACCCGGGGGATCCCGGGGGCCGCTCAGCTGGTCGTCGAGATGCCGCCATCGACGGGGATCACGGCGCCCGTGATGTAGGCGCCGGCACGCGAGGCGAGGAAGATCGCGATCCCCGCCATGTCCTCGTCCTGACCGATTCGGCCGAGCGGGTTGGTATCGCGGATCGAATCGCCGAACCGTTCGAGCGTCGCCTTCATCATCTTGCTCTGGAACGGACCCGGCGCCACGGCGTTCACCGTGATGCGTTGCGGGGCCAGCTTCTTGGCGAGCACACGGCTCATGTGATGCACGGCCGCCTTGCTCGCCGAGTACGAGAACGTGTCGAGCAGGGGCGGCTTGAGACCGTCGATCGACCCGATGTTGATCACGCGGGCGGGATCGTCATCGCTGGCCGCCTTCTCGAGCGCCGGTACGAGACGTCGCGTGAGGTGGAAGACCGCCTTGACGTTGAGCGCGAGCACCTTGTCCCAGGCCGCATCCGGGAAGCTGTCGAGCGGCTCGCCCCAGTTCGCGCCGGCGTTGTTCACGAGCACGTCGAGCTTGCCCTCGCGCGACACGATCTCATCGGCCAGCGCATTACAGCCGGCTTCGGTCGAGAGATCGGCGGGGATCCCGATGCAGGTTCCCAACTCACCGAGCACCTTCTCGGTCTCGGCGCACTGATCGGCCTTGCGCGAGGCGACGTACGTTCTCGCGCCGTTCTCGACGAAGCCCCGCGCGATCATCTCACCGATGCCGCTCGTGCCGCCGGTGACGAGCACGGTCTTGCTCGAGACGTCGAAGAGATCCTGCATCGATTCGCTCCCTTGAGTCGCGCTGCGTACGCGACGTCGTGGTCTCTGCGCGGCGCATGGGCGGCCGCGAAGGGAGCGCAGTCTACCTCGTCGTGCGCTGGAGGACCGGGCGCGCCTGCTAGCCTCGGGGTGCAGTTCGAGGAGCGAACATGGTCGATGACGCGCGCGACGCAGAGGGGCGCCCCGGTGAGATCACCGAGCTGCTGCGCACATCGGGTGAGGGGCCGGCCGCCGATCGGCTCTGGGCGTTGGTCTACCCCGAGCTGCGGGCGCGGGCGGGCGCCCTGTGTCGGGGCGAGCGCCCCGACCATACCCTCGGTGCGACTGCCGTCGTGAACGAGACGTACGTGCGGCTCGCGACGCGCTCGGCCGACGCCTGGCGGGATCGTTCGCACTTCTACGCCACCGCTTCGGCCATCATGCGCCATGTGCTGATCGACCACGCCCGGGCCCGGGTGGCCGACAAACGCGGCGGCGGTGCAGTGCGCCAGAGCCTCGATGAGTCGATCTTTCCCGCGCTCGAGAACGACGAGGCCGGTTTCGACGCCGCGCGCGAAGCGCTCGAGGCCCTCGCCCTGCGCAACGATCGAGCGGCGACCGTCGTCACGCTGCGCGTCTTTGGTGGCCTCGCCTTCCCCGAGATCGCGCGCGAGATCGGTGTGTCGGAGCGAACGGCGAAGAACGACTGGAGCCTTGCGCGCGAGCAGCTCGCGAAGCATCTCGCAGACTGACGCAGTCGCCGGTCGCGCGGTTCGCACACGTGGCAGCGCCTCAGCACGCCTCGAGCAGCTCTCCGAGCCCATGGGCACGCGCCTCGAGCGTGCGTCGGGTGCGGAACAGGCTGATCTTCACCGACTGATTCGAGCGGCCGATCTCGCTCGCGATCTCTCGCGTCGCCAGCCCATCGCGGTAGCGGCGATGAAAGATCTGGCGATGTCGCGGCGAGACGTCCTCTTCGAGCGCGCGGTCGAGCACGGCGAGCGTGCGCGCCGCATCGACACGGGCCTCGATGCGCGGCCGCTCGACCGCGAGGTCCTCTACGGTCTGGCTCTCGAGCGAGATGTGGTCGCGGCCTCGCCGGCGAAACCGACGATGCACCTGATGGTGCGCGATGCCGAAGATCCAGGTCGTGAAGCTCGACCGCCCCTCGAACGTCGCGATGCTGCGGTGTACGTCGAGGAAGACATCCTGGCAGACGTCCTCGGCCTCGACGGGGTCGCGCAGCCGCTTGAGCGCGAAGCGGCGGATGCGCTCGCGGTACTCGCGATCGAAGGCATCGAAGGCATCGGGGCTGCGGTCGAGCAGCCCCAGCACGAGCTGGCGCTCCCTGGGGCGAAGCCCGGCGAATGTCGGGCGCTGGGGCGTTTCGGCCGGCTGGATCGGGTTGGGTCGGGCGGCGGGGTCGCACGGCACGGGGTTCATCGGCGGGCTCCTCGATGTTCGGGCCCGTCATGGGCCTCATCCCCGTAAGCGAGAGCCCGCCGCCGATCGGGCAAAGAGATGGGCCATTTTTTCTGGAACCCGAAGGCGGCGCCCCGCACGCCCTGCGATGGCCCGCAGCGGCCTCGAACCCCTCGACCTGGGCCCGGACCCGGCGCTGCTCGCCCACCCACGCTCGGCCCAGCGCCTTGACCTCATCCCCCCCCGGGGGGGGGGGGGGGGGGGGGGGGGCGGCTGCGAACGATCTCAAGTCTCGCGGGGCGTTTCGCCGATCGAGTCACACGATTCGCCGGTCGCGCGCCGCGGCCGTCGACCGTCTCTTGCGGAGTCCGCCATGAAACCGTCCCGGCCGACCGGATTGCTTCTGCTCGTCGTGGGCGCGCTCACGTTCCTGGGCACGACCAACGGGTTGCTCCCGGCCATTGCCTTCTTTCCCGGCTTGATCATCTGCGTTCTCGGCCTGTTCGTCTTCATGAAGGCGAACCACGTCGCCCTCGAAGCGTCGGAAAAGCGCACGCTCCAGCGCCTGAACCCCGAGATCAAGAACGTTTCGGCGGAGCGAGCCGCACAGCGCCAGGCCGACGTCGACGGCACGACGCTCGACGCCCTCGATTCGAGGGAGGGTCGCGTCGCGGCCCAGGGCATCGCAGCCGATCAGGTCCAGACCGACGAACTCGTGCTCTACGAAGTCGATCAGGGTGACGCGCCCGGTGCGGCCGTCGAGATCGACGATCAGGAGGCCGACTTCGTCGTCACGACCGACGTGTCGTTCCCCCTCGAGATCCAGCACCAGTCATCGCTCGCGGATCAGATCGCCAAGCTTCGAAGGTTGGCCGACGACGGCATCATCTCCGAGGAGGAGTTCGCCGTGGCCAAGGCCAAGCTGCTCGACTGAGTCGAACGAGCTCGGCCGTCCGATCACGGCACACGCGACGTTTCGGTCAGGCCGAGGTGCCTCATCGGCGTGCATCCAGTGCCGATTGACGCGCCGGCAGCGCGCGCCCGCGCACGTCGACGCCCGCTGCGGCGTCCGGGGACGGCACCTCGCGCACTCGCCTCATCGCTCCTCGGTCGATGCGCGGCCAGAGGCCGGGCTCCCCGGGCAGCCGCGGCGCCGGGCTCGTCGCGAGGCCTGGGTCGATCGAGTGATCGCGCTCCCACACCACCCGCAGCCCCGGCGACGGCGGTGTCGATGCCTCTGCCGGCGCGCTCATCGTGAGCGCGAGGCTGCCCCCGGCGACGGCGAGCGTGGCCAGGCGGCGGATACGGAGGGGGCGGCGGGGCGCTTCCATACCCCGGCTGAAGAGCAAGGCGCTTGCCAAACCCGCGCGGGTTCGAGAAGCCCACCAACGCGAATACCTTGCACCGACTCTTGCGCGCGCAACGCACGTCGTGCCGAGACCCGCGCGGTGCGCAAGAGGGAAGTCGGCTGCCCTCGAAGAGCGCATCTGCGCAGTTTCTTGCGCAGGCAGCCCACGCGAAGGCCGGGGCCCGACGTCGAATGGCCGCGCGCCCCGCGCGTGCGTTCGATCCACCCATTCGGCCGAATCCGGCCCCAGAAAGCAGAAACCCGGGTCAACCATGCGGTCAGCCCGGGCACCCTGGGAAGGGGATATTCTGATGTGTACTGGGGAAGTGGGCGCCCGACCGGATCCGTGGCAGGGAATTTCACCCGGTCTCGAAAAAAACTCGCACACCCGAGGGGCAGCCCCAGGCGGGCGCTTCAGAGCGCCTCGCACGAGCCGCTTCAGTGCGCCTCACGCCAGTTCGCGCCCCGACCGACATCGACCACCAGGGGCACCGAGAGAGTCATCGCATGGGTCATCTCGTGCTGCAGCAGCTCGCTGTGGGCTTCGAACGCGCTCGGTTCGATCTCGAAGACCAGCTCGTCGTGCACCTGCAAGATCATCGTCAGATCGAGCGACTGGGCCCGCGCGATCCCGTCGATCTGCACCATCGCCGCCTTGATCAGATCGGCCGCCGTGCCCTGGATGACCGTGTTCACGGCCATGCGTTCAGCGGCCTGCTTGAGCACGCGATTGCGGCTCTGCAGATCGGGCAGGTAGCGACGACGTCCGAGCAACGTCGTGACGTAGCCGCGGTCGCGCGCGTCTTCGATCGTCTCGTCGATGAATCGACGCACCCCCTCGTAGCGCGCGAAGTAGGCGTCGATCGTCTCCTGCGCCTCGCCGGTCGCGATGCCGAGCTGGTTCGCGAGACCGAACGCTGAAGAGCCGTAGATGATCCCGAAGTTGACCGCCTTGGCACGGGCGCGCCGCTCCGCGTCGACTTCATCGATCGAGATGCCCGCCACCTCGGCGGCGGTTCGCGCATGGATGTCCTCCCCCGATCGGAAGGCTTCGCGCAGGCTCTCGTCGCCCGAGTAGTGCGCCAGGATGCGCAGCTCGACCTGCGAGTAGTCGGCCGAGATCAGCTCGCGACCGACCGCAGGGACGAACGCCTCGCGGATCCGGGCGCCCGCTTCGCCGCGGATCGGAATGTTCTGCACGTTGGGGTGCGTCGCGCTCATGCGTCCGGTGGCCGCCCCGTTCTGGTTGAACTGCGGATGCACTCGCCCGGTGCGCTCGTCGACCAGCGGCGGCAGCGCGTCGATGTAGGTGCTCATCAGCTTCGACAGCTTGCGATAGTCGAGGATGCGACCGGGCAGCGGATGATCGAGCTTCAGCTGCTCGAGCACGCTCTCGGCCGTCGAGTAGCCCGTCTTCGTCTTCTTGAGCGGCGTCAGATTGAGCTTCTCGAAGAGGATCACCTGCAGCTGCTTGGGCGAGCTGATCAAGAACTCCTCGCCGGCCAGCTCGTAGATCTCCTGTTCGATCTTCGAGAGCAGATCGCCGTACTCCTGGCCGAGCGCGGCCAGCTTCTCTTCGTCGATGCGCACGCCGTTTCGCTCGACGCGCGCGAGCACCGTCGTGAGCGGCAGCTCGACGTCGCGGTAGAGATCGGCCAGGCCGTGCTCCTCGAGGCGCGGGTGCATCCGCTCGATCAGCTCGGCCACGGCGCACGCCTGCTCGCAGGCGAAGCGCTCGGCCACGGCGAGCTCGAGCTCGTCGACCGGGGTCGCCTTCGCGCCCCGCCCGGCGACGTCCTCGAGGCTCGGCACCTTGCGGCCGAGCAGCGACGACGCGAGGGCATCGACCGCGTGCGAGCCGGCCGGGTCGACGAGGAACGCGGCGACCGAGAGGTCGCCCCGGGGCGAGGCGGGCTCAAGACCGAGCGATTGAAGCCAGGCCGCGCAGCGCTTCGCATCGTGGGCCGCCCAGGCCGTGGTCTCGCTCGCGAATGCCGCAGTCAATGCCTCGGTCACCGCTTCGAGCCCGGGCGCTTCGTTCGAAGCCTTCGCGTCGAGCGGCACGTAGGCCGCGCGGCCGTCTCCGAGCGCGAGTGCGAGACCGACGGGCACGGTCGCGCAGACGCTGCCGCCGGTCTCGAGCAAGCACATCGTGATCGCGCCCGTCGCGGCGGCTCGCTCGAGGCTCGACCGGATGTCGTCGGCCTGGACGCAGCGCTGAATCTCGACCTCGGCGGCTTCGTTCTGCGGCGCAGACCCGCCATCGCCCTCTTCGAGCGCGGCGAGCAGGCGGGTGAAGCCCAGCCGCTCGTACAGCGGGCGCAGCTTGTCGGCGTCCGGCGCGGGCAGCGCAAGATCTTCGAGGCTGCACGGCAGCGCGACATCGTCTCGCAGGGTCGAGAGCTGCTTCGACAACACGGCCGCGTCGCGATGTTCGATCAACGCCTCACGCGCGCGCTTCGCCTTCACGTCCGACGCGTGATCGAGCAGCTTCTCGAGGCTGCCCCACTCCGCGATCAATTTGGCGGCGCCCTTCTCGCCGATCCCCTTCACGCCGGGAATGTTGTCGCTCGAGTCGCCGACGAGGGCGCGGACGTCGAGAAGCCGATCGGGGCCCACCCCGAACTTCTCTTCGACCTCCTTCGGGCCGACGCGCCGATCCTTCACCGTGTCGAGCAGCTCGACGCGGTCGCTCACCAGCTGCATCAGATCCTTGTCGGTGCTGACGATCGAGACATCGACGTCGTCGGGGGCCTGCGCCACGAGCGTGGCGACCACGTCGTCGGCTTCGAAACCCGGCACCTCGATCAGCTGGATCCCGTAGGCGTCGACGAGCTCGCGCAGCACGGGCAGCTGCTTCGAGAGGTCTTCGGGCTGCTTGTCGCGGCCCGCCTTGTACTCGGGATAGACGTCGTTGCGAAAGCTGCCGCCCTTCGGATCGAACGCGACAGCGACGAAGTCGGGCGACTCCTCGCGGATCACCTTCCCGAGCATGTTCGCGAACCCATGCAGCGCGTTGGTCGGGAAGCCGTCCGGCGCGCGCAGGTGCGGGATGGCGAAGAATGCGCGGTAGACCGTGTTCGCGCCGTCGATGACGACGAGACGGCGACGCGCGGGCTGTTTCGAGGAGTCGTCCTTGGGGGCCACGGCGGGAGGTTAGCCGGGTCGGTGGCGGCGCGGAACGCGCGTCGAGCTGCGTCGAGAGCAACCGCGCCGGGCCGAGCCGCAGCGATCGCGGTAGCCTCGCAGCATGTCGTCCCCTCGACCGCCCTCTCCGCCGCGCCGGGCTCCTGCGTTTCGACCGCGGTTCACGATCGGCATCCTCTACCTGGTCTTGTTCGCCGCCGTGTTCATGGTGCTGATGTCGCTGCCCGGCCTGCTCGAGGTGCTCGAGGCGGGCGGCGACGAAGAGACCCTGACGCTGCGGGCGGCCGAAGTCACGCGGGCGAACGCGCGGCCCTACGCCGCGCTCGCGCTGTCGCTGCTGGTCACGGGACTGGGGGCGTACTACGAGGTGCTGCCGGGCCTGCGAGAAGGCTGAGGCTCGGTCGGGGACCGGCGGCCCCCGATCTCGGGCGGTACTCAGGCCGCGACGCGATCGCTCACGTACTTCTCGACATCGCCCAGGGTCCGCATCGACTCCGCATCCTCGTCGGGGATCTCGATGTCGAACTCTTCCTCGATGGCCATGACGAGCTCGACGACGTCGAGCGAGTCGGCGCCTAGATCCTCGAGGATGTTGGCTTCCGACGAGAGCGTGCCGACGTCGACGCCCAGCTGCTCCGCCACCAGATCCCGAATCTTGCCCGTCATCGCATCGCTCATCGCGTCCCCCTCACCGAACTGCTCCCGACGGCGCTTCGCGCGCGCGTGGGGGATGATCGCAGCCTCGGCCGTTCCATCCAAAATGTCTTCGGGCGACCCGATCGATCCGCTTCGCGTCGCCGCGACGGACGATGCCACCCGAAAATGACCCCGAGTCACACCCTGGGACGCCGAGAATTTCCCATCCTGAGGCCGGTGTCAAGCAGACCGCGGTGCGCTGCGGTCAAACGGCGGTCGATCCACCCGAACCGCCGACCGCGCCCCCGTTCGAGAGACCCTTCAGAATCAGATGGATCGCGTCCTTGAAGACGCGTTCGAGCGGCGCGCGGCGCAGACTGCGGCGCGCCGACGTCGTTTCGGACTGGATCAGGGCGGTCGCCGTCGTCCACAGGATGTGAGCGACCTCCCACGTATCGCAGTCGACGAAGTCGCCGCGCTCGACCGCGCGCACGATCACGCTCTCGAGCACCCGCAGGCTCTCTTCCCACAGACGCGAGACCTCATCGATCACCGAGTCGGGCAGATCACCGATGACGGGCTGATTGTCGATGGCCCAGAAGATCTGAAAGAGCTCGGGGTGGCGCGTCCAGTAGTCGTAGTAGAAGTCGCTGATGCGCTCGAGCTGCTCCATCGGCGACGTGCCTTCGGAGACGCACTCGCGCATGAGCTCAGTGAATCGGTTGCCGTTGTCGGCCAGAACGGCCACGTAGAGATCGGCCTTGCTTTCGAAGTAGCGGTAGAGCGTGCCCTTCGCGACGCCGGCACGCTCCGCGACCTCGTCGAGATTCGCGGCCATGAAGCCGTCTCGAAAGAACACGTCGCGGGCGCTGTCGAGGATGCGGCGCCGCGACTGTGCCTTGCGCTCGGCCCGGTTCGCGCGCGAGTCCTCTTGCTCGGCCTGTTCGGGGCTCTCGGTCGTCACCGGCGGTTCCCTCGGTCCCTTCGTTGCCTACGCGGTCCGTCCGCGCTCCGCACGTCTCGGCTCGACGCGAACGTCAGCTCGAAGCTGCCCCCGAAGCGCGACCCGAAGACAGGTCGGCTCCACGCCGCCCGAGACCGGCTGCGAGATGCTCACGCGAGAGCTCGACGTAGTGGAGCGTACGCGCTCGCTGTGTGCGGATCTCGTCGGGCTCGAGACGCCGCACGGCCCGCGCCGGCGTGCCGAGTGCCAGCATACCACTTTCGATCACCGCGCCGGGCGTCACCGTCGCGCCGGCCCCGACCCAGGCCTCGTCGCCGATCTCGGCGCCGTCGAGCACGATGGCGCCGATCCCGATCAGCGCGCCGTCGCCCACCCGGCACCCGTGCACGACCGCGCGGTGCCCGATGGTCACCGCCTCGCCGATGAGGCAGGGATGCAGATCGCGCGTCACGTGCAGCGTCGAGTTGTCCTGGACATTCGATCGCGCGCCGATCACGATGCGCTCGACGTCGCCGCGCAGCACGCTGCCGTACCAGATGCTCGCGTCGGGGCCGACCTCGACGTCGCCGATCAGATGGCAGCCCGGGGCGACCCAGCAGTCGTCGGCGAGCCGCGGCACGCGGCCGAGATGCGCCCCGACGAGGGGGGCGGTCTGGTCGGCGTTCACGCGCAGTCCCGGGGCGCGATGGCCGGGCCGCGATTCACACGTCGACCTTGTCGCTGCCGTCGTATCGCACGGCTTCGAAGAGCACCGTCTGCACGTAGCGCTCGCCGTAGTCGCAGATGATGGTGACGATCGTCTTGTTCTCGTTGCCGGGCTGCGCCGCGTACTTGAGCGCGGCCGCGACGTTCGCACCGGCCGAGATGCCGCAGAGGATCCCCTCCTCACGCGCGAGGCGCAGCGCCGTCTCGACGGCTTCAGCGCTCGAGATCGTGACGATCTGATCGACGTTGTCCGTATCCATCACGTCGGGCACGAAGCCGGCGCCGATGCCCTGGATCTTGTGAGGTCCCGGCGCACCGCCGGACAGGATCGACGATTCGACCGGCTCGACCGCAATTGCTTCGAAGCTCGGCTTCTTCGGCTTGATGAAGCGCGACACACCCGTGATCGTGCCGCCGGTGCCGACACCGGCCACCAGCGCGTCGACCGCCCCATCGGTGTCTTCCCAGATCTCACGACCGGTCGTCTGCTCGTGGATCTCGGGATTGGCCGGATTGCGAAACTGCTGGGGCATGAAGACGTCCTCGATCGAGTCGTGGATCTCGTTCGCCTTCTCGATCGCGCCCTTCATCCCCTTCGCACCGTCGGTGAGCACGAGCTTCGTCCCGAAGGCACGCATCGTCACGCGACGCTCGGGGCTCATCGTGTCGGGCATGACGATGACGCACTGGTAGCCCTTCGCCGCGGCGACGAGCGAGAGCGCGATGCCGGTATTCCCGCTCGTCGGCTCGACGATCGTCGTGCGACCGGGCGCGATCACACCTTCGCGCTCGGCGGCCTCGAACATCGCGAGCCCGATGCGGTCCTTCACGCTGTTGCCGGGATTCTGACTCTCGAGCTTGCCGTAGATCGTCGCCGAGAGACCGTCGGTCATGCGATTCAGGCGCACCAGCGGCGTACCGCCGATGAGCTCGGTGATGTTGTCGTAGACGGCCATGTTTCCTCCTCGGCAGGCACGCGATGGCCCGCTTCCCGCGCGCTGGCGCGAGGATACACGGGCCCCTGGGCCCTTTCACTCGGTCGTCGGCGACGTCTGCGTGACCTCGGCGGTCGATACGTCGACCTCTTGGAACGCACCGACGAGGTGCTCGACGAGCACGGTGGCGTAGCTGCCCGACGGCAGCGTGAAGCGCAGCCGGACATCGTCTCCTTCGGCGTCGGCGGCCAGATCGGGCACCGGCACCCGAATCGCTCGCCGGTCGCCGCGCGCGCGCACGCCGGGCGGTGGCGAGACGCCGTCGAGACCGAGCGCGACCAGCACGGCGTGCTCGCGTTCGGCGACCGGCGAGGCGGGCGCTTTGGCCTTCGGGCCGAAGATCGGCCCGGTCGCGCTGATCTCGAACGCCGCTGCACGCGGCTGTTCGCGCTCGAGGTCTTCGACGACGAAGAGCCCTCCCGACGCGACGACCTGTGCGACGTCGCCGACCTCGACCTCGTCGATCGACCGCTCCCGCGCATCGAGCACGGCGTTGAAGACGTGCGCTTGCAGAGCCGAGAAGAGGAAGCGCGCCTTGCGTCGGTCGCGTTCGCGAAACTCACCCCGCGCGAGGGCGAGCGCCCGCTCGACGTTGCGCCCACCGCGACCGAAGCGCTGCGAACCGAACCGGTTCGGCAGCCCCCGCGCGCGCAGCCGCTCGGTCGCAGCCGCCATCGCGCTGCGCCGTTCGGCATCGACGCCCCGGATCCAGACGTCGAAGCGATTGGCGCGCACGCGTCCGACCCGCAGCTTGTGCGCATGCGGGATCGCTTCGAGCACACGCAGCCCGTCGGCCTCGAGGGCGAGGGCATCGGCCGGCGCGAGATCCGGCACCGACAGCCATTGCGTCGCGACGGCGCGCCGATCCTTTCGGCCGGCGTAGCCGACCTCCGAAGCGCGCACGCCCGCCGCTTTGGCGAGCAGGCGCGCGACCTGCTCGGTCTCGAGCAGACGCTTCTCGACGCGCACGTACGTGTGCCCCCCCTCGCCCGAGGGCGCATAGGCGAGCTCTTCGTCGACGCGAAAGTCCTCGGGCCGCGCACGCAGGATCGGGCGCGGCCCGGCCAGCGAGGCCTCGCCCGGCGAACCCGCGTGCGGCGCGTTCTTGCGCGGTTGCTCGGCCAAGACGGGCCCGCCTCAGCGACCCGTCACGACGGCGGCGACGGGTGCGAACGAACGACGATGCTGCGCGGTCGCGCCGAGGCGCTGCAAGGCGTCGAGATGCTCGGCCGTGCCGTAGCCCATGTGGCGCCCGAAGCCGTAGCCCGGATGGGTGCGCTCGAGTCGCTGCATGATGGCGTCGCGGTGCACCTTGGCGACGATCGAGGCTGCAGCGATCGAACCGTCGCGGGCGTCGCCGCGCACGAGCGAGGTCTGCTGGTCGGCGCCGAGTCGAACGCCCGGTACGATGCGCGCGTCGACGAGCAGGTGGTCGACCGGACACTTCGCGTCGACGGCCTCGACGGCTCTTCGCATCGCCTCGAGCGAGGCGCGGTGGATGTTCAGCCGGTCGATCTCGTTCGGCTCGACCTCGCCGATACCGATCGCGATCGCCTGGCTGCGAATGCGTTCGGCCAGCGCCTCGCGCCGCGGGGCCGAGAGCTTCTTCGAGTCGTCGAGACCCGGTAGATCGACGGGTTCGGGCAGCACGACCGCGGCCGCCACGACCGGCCCCGCAAGGGGCCCGACGCCGACCTCGTCGACGCCCGCGACATGCGTCGCCCCGGCTTCGCGAAGCGAGCGGCGGAGCGCGAAGAGCCCCTCGAGGCGGGCGTGCTCGACGCGGCGCGCTTCGCGTCGTTTGCGCCAACGCACGGCGAGCGCGCGCGCCCCCGAGCGACGATCGCCGTCGAGCTGATCGCACAAGCGCTCGGCCGCGGCGTCATCGGGGGCGGATTCGAGCATCTCGCGCAGCGCCGAAATCGAGTGATCGGACGAATCCATCGCCGTGCAAGCTAGCGGACCGGTCCGTCGTGCGAGTCGCGATCGGCGAGCAGCCGTTCGATGCGTCGCAGGCGGCGCAGCGCCTCGGGCAGCCGCGGCAGCGCGGCCACCATCCGGTGCCACGCGCGCTCCTCGGCAGCCGGCGCACCGAACACCCGTGCCCCCGGCGCCACGTCGCGCGCGACGCCCGATCTCGCCGCGACGAATGCGCCGGCGCCGATCTCGACGTGGTCCGCGACACCGACCTGCCCCATCAGCGCAGCGCCCGCGCCCACGCGCACGCTGCCCGACAGGCCGACCTGACCGGCGAGGATGGCGCCCTCGCCGATGTCGCAGTTGTGTGCGATCTGAACGAGGTTGTCGATCCGCGCTCCGCGGCGGATCCGCGTCTCGTCGAGCGTCGCCCGGTCGACCGTGCTCGACGCCCCGATCTCGACGTCGTCTTCGACGACCACGATGCCGACCTGCGGAATCTTGAAGAGCTGCCCGGCTTCGTCACCCGTGTACCCGAAGCCGTCTGCGCCGAGCACGGCGCCGGGATGAAGCACGACGCGGTCCCCGATGCGAGTGCCCTCGCGCACGACGACGCCGGAGTGGATCTCGCAGTCCGCCCCGACCTCGACGTCGGCGTACAGCACGACACCCGCGTGCAGCACGCTGCGCGGCCCCACCTTCGAGCGCGCGCCGACGGCGCAGCCGGGCCCGAGCCGGGCGGTCGGATCGATGCGCGCGTCTGCTGCGACGGGGCGATTCGAGTCGGGGAAGGCCACGGTGTCCGCTGCCTGCGTCAGCCAACGCACGAGCCGCGCAAAGTCGAGATCGGGGCGCGCGCTGCGCAGCGTCGGCCGCTCGTCGATGTCGAGACCGGGCGGCGCGACGAACGCCGCGGCACCCGAGCTGCGTGCGGCTTCGAGGTGTCGCGCGGTGCGGCAGTGGGCGAGGTCGCCGGCGCCGGCGCGCTCGAGGCTCGCAACGCCTTCGATTCGCACGCGCGCATCGCCGTCGACGTCGACGCTGCGGCCCACCTCACGACCGAGCTCGGCAGCGAGGGCGTCGAGGGGTGCGGGCCGGGTGGCCCGAGGCACCGAACGAGCTACCGGGCGAGCAGAACCGCGACCGGCGAGGTGCGGGCCACCGCCGCTGCGTTGCTGCCGAGGAAGTAGTCGGTGATGCGATTTCGACCGTAGGCGCCCATCACGATCAGGCTCGCGCGCGCTTCGCGGGCGGAGTCGACGATCTTCACGTCGGGTCGCCCGAGGGTCGACGAGGTCTCGCGAACGGGCACCTGGAGACCGCCCACGAGCTGGCGCACCTCTTCGAAGCGAGCCACGGCGCGCCCCTTGTCCTTGCTGTCGACGAAGACGTGCACGCCTTCGTTCAAGCCGTTGGCGAGCGCCACCGCCATCTTCGCGGCGATGCGCGAGCCCGGTGAGCCGTCGAAGCCGAGCACGAGCGGGCCGGAAAGCGGAGCACCCGAGGGCACGATGACCGTGGAGCGGGTGGTCTTGCGGATCACGCCGTCGGTCGTCGAGCCGATCAAGGCGTTGGGTGCGCCGCCGGCCCCGCCGTCGCGGCCGATCACGAGCAGATCGGCTCCGCCGGCGCGTTCGACGATCTGATCGTCGGCGGTCCCCGACACGACTTCGCAGCTCGCCTCGACGCCTTCGGCCCGGGCCCGTTCGGCGAAGCGCCGAGAGACGGCGTCCGCTCGAGCGCGGTAGAACGCCGAGAGCTCGGCCTCGGGGAAAGCGGGCAGCTCGAGTCCCGCGGCCGTCGGCGGTTTGATCCGATCGTCCTCGATCACGGTCACGCCCGAGAGACGTGCCTTCAGACGTGCGGCGAGCGCGATGCCGGTGCGCTCGGCCGCGCCGCCGTCGTCGGAGCCATCGGTTGCTACCAGGATCGATTCGACCATGACCGTTCCACCCGTTCCAATGGGCCCGGCTGGGCCCGCGCCGCGCCGGCTGAGCGCGTGGCGCCCCGCCGGTGGACCGTGTCGGTGATGCCCCCCGCGGTCGGATCCGACCCAAAGGGCGACAGGGGAAAATTACTCGACCCCGGAGGGAATCGCAAACCGACCCCCGATCCGTGGATGGCGAGCGACGGCGACACCCGGCGGGCGTCGTTCGCTGGCAGGGGGCGCAGGCCCCGGGCTCGGCGCCGCCCCGCGATCCACGGCGCCCCGGCGTGATATCTTCGCTCGCCGCGCTCTCCCGCGCGTCCCATCGCCGAATCGGGGCCACCACAGCCGCCCCGCCCGGCGAGAGAGTGGGACCTGAATCCGACGTGAAAACCGGCAGTGAGAGCGGGAGAGGCGTGGGAAGGGCGAGGAAGGTGGAAAGACAGGACCTCCGATGAGTCGCAAGCCCGCCAGCCCCTTCGGCGCCGACGCCGAAGCTCGAGACGATGCCGAGCCCGACGACGAGACCGCGTCGGGCGCCGTGCCGGACATGATCCGCCGAATGGCGACGCTCGGCCTCTCGGGCTTCTTCATGACCGAGAGCGCGATTCGCCGGGCGTTCGGCGACACCGTCCCGAGGGAGTGGGTCGACTTCGCCACCGAGCAGAGCGACCGCACCCGCACGGAGGTGATCGAGCGCATCGCGAATGAGATGGGGCGTCAGCTCGCCGAGACCGACCCGGCCGAGCTGCTCTCTTCTTTTCTCGCCGGCCACACCATCGAGATCGAAGCGAAGGTGCGCGTGAAGCCACGCGAGGCCGACGACGAAGAGGATGGCGACGGGCCGAGCGTGCGCACCCGTTTCAAGCTCGAGTAGCACGCAGTTGCGCGAGCACGGCGACCGGGCCGACGTCGACGGCGTCGAGGGGGAGGCGCACCGCTCTCGTTGGTCGACCGCCAGCGCGAGCGCGCTCGCCGCGGCCGGCCTGGCCTGGGCCGGTCTGCTGCATCAAGGCCTCGGTCCACCCCCGAACGGTCTCGCCTCGGCCTGGTTCGAACCGACCGGCTTCCTGTTCGACTTCGCCTTCATCGAGCGGCTCGCGCAGGCGCCGGTCGCGGGCATCGTGCTGCTCGCGACACCGCCCGGGCTCGCGTTCGCCCTACTCTCCGTGCGGCCGGCACCCGCCCTCGCGCGCACCGCCGCCGCCACCGCCTTCGCATGCTCGGCGATCCTCGCCTTCTACGGCCTGTTCGGATCGGCGCGATCGGTGTGGGGCTTCTTCGACTGGCGCGGATCGGTCGTCATGCTGACGAGCGGCGCGCTGCTCGGCTGCGCGGTCACCGCACCCGACCTCGTCCGCGCGCTCGGCCGCCTTCACCCGCTCGCCGCGGGCGTGCTCTACGGCGCCGTGCTCTTCGTCGTGAGCGCCGTGATCCGCAACGCCTCGGGTTGGGATCCCGCGCTCGCGTTCAACATCTCGCCCTGGCCCGCGATCCCGGTGCTCGCGCTCGAGATCGGCGTCTGGTCGTGGGTCGGCGTGCTCGCAGGCATGACGATCGCGGCCGCGAGCCTCGCGTTCGTCGAAGCCGCTCCGGCGCGGGCTGCCGGTGTCGCGGTCGGATGCGTGTTCCCGGTCGCGTGGTTCGCCATCGCCTTCCCGCACACGGGCGCCGGGCTGCTCGCGATCGGCCTGGGCGGATCGGTCGTGCTCGTCGCGCTCGGGGCGACCGGCGGGCGACGCGGGGCGGCCGAGCGCGCGGTCACGCTCGGGCTCGCAGCGGCCCTGGTCGCCCTGCCCCTGGTCGCCGGCCGGGCCGTGGCCGAAGGCGACTTCACCGTCTCGAAGCACGTGCGTGCGAGAGAGATCATCGAAGCCCTCGCAGACTACTACGACGTCGAGGGGCTGTACCCCGAACGACTCGACGAGCTGGTCGAGTTCGGCTTCATCGACCGCGTGCCGACCCCACGTGTGGGGAGCGGCTTCTGGCACGGCGTCGGCCTGACCGAGCCGCACGCGTTCGACTACCGCAACCTCGGCAGCAGCTACGTGCTCGAGTTCGTCGCGACCGAGTGGGTGATGTGCTCTTACAACCCACCCTGGGAGGACGAGCTCGCCGATGAAGCCGGCGAGGCCGACTTCGACGCGTTCGACGATCACGACCTCGAGCTGGCTTTCGAAGACTGCATGGGCGTCTGTCACACCTCCTGCGACGGACGCAGAACCGATTGCGATGCCTTCTGTACCGATGCGTGCGAGGCCGAGCGCAGCGAGCGGCGCGCAATGGCCGAGGCCGACGCAGCGGACGCGGGCGGCGAAGCGTGGGCCTGTCCCGATTCTCGACCCGAACTCTGGTAGTCGCCCGTGCCGGGGTTCGAAGCGCGTACGGCCCCCACGCTCGCGTGCGTTGGCGTAGAATCGGCCGACGCCACGCAACACGAGGTCGACCCTCCGCATGCCTTCGACCGATCCCTTGCCGATCGCCGAGCGCGCCCAGCGCGCCCGCCGCATCTCGACCACGTTCGGGCGCGTGTACCTCGGCGCCAAGTCGAACCAGTGGATCGAGCGACGCCTCGCGCCCCCCGACATGGACCGGCGCTGGTCGGAGTTTCACGACAACACCGCGTGGCGCATCCATGACCTCGCGGTCGATCTGCGCGGCATGATCCTCAAGGCCTGCCAGTTCATGTCGGCGCGCCCCGACGTGCTGCCCCCCGAGTACATCGACGTGCTCGGCCGGCTGCAGGATCGGGTGCCCGCTCACGACTTCGAGAAGCTGCGCCGCGACGTCGAGCGATCGATTGGCGCACCGATCGATCGCGTGTTCGCTTCGCTCGACGCCGAGCCGCTCGCGGCGGCCTCGCTGGCGCAGGTGCATGTCGGGGAGCTGCACGGCGGCGAGCGTGTCGCCGTCAAGATTCAGTACCCCGAGATCGCGAGCCTGGTGCGTCACGACCTCGCGAACCTGCACGTGCTGTTTCGGGCGGTGGGCTTCGTCGAACGCGACCTCGACGTCATGCCGGTCTTTCGCGAGCTGCAGCAGAACGTCCCGCGCGAGCTCGACTTCACGCGTGAAGCAGATGCGGCCGAGCGTGTCGGCGGTTTCTTCGAGGGTCGCGAAGACGTTCGCGTGCCGAGCCTGCGGCGAGACCTCTCGTCGCGACGCGTGCTCGTGATGGAGCGTATCGAAGGCATCAAGATCGACGATGCCGACGCGTTGCGGGCGGCGGGCATCGACGTCGACGCCGTCATGAAGACACTCGTCGAGGCGTACTGCGAGCAGGTCTTCGTGCACGGCGTGTTCCACGCCGACCCGCATCCGGGCAATCTCGTCGTCGAACCGCTCGAAGGGGATCGCCCCGACGGCTCGCGCCGCTTCTGTCTCGTGTTTCTCGATTTCGGCCTCACGAAGACCCTACCGAAGCGCTTTCGCGAAGCGACCGCCGCGTTCGCCGCGGCGCTGCTCGGCGGCGACGCGCGTGCGATGGCCGAGTCGCTCGAAGGGATGGGCTTCGAGACGCGCCACGGGGGCGTCGAAGCGCTCGAAGAGATCACGACCCTCGTGCTCCGCACCGCCACGCGCCTGCGTCACCAGGCGTTCGTCGATCGCGCCGCGATGGAAGAAGCCGCGGGCGAGCTGCCGCGCATGATTCGCGAGAACCCGATCGTGACGGTGCCGGGACACCTCGTGCTCGCGGGTCGGGTCGTCGCGCTGCTCGCCGGGCTCGGGCACAGCCTGCAGGCACGCGTCGACATGATTCCGACCGTCCTGCCCTACGTGATGGGCGTGCGGGGCGACGCAGCCTCGTGACGAGCACCGTCGAAGACTGGGGCATCTCGGGCTTCGAGATCGGGATCGCGATGGCGGGCCCCATCCACGACGTCGAGTGGCGGCGCGGCCTCGAGTGGGTCGACCTCGCCGAAGACGCCGACCTGCACTCGGTGTGGGTGCCCGAGATGCACTTCACACCGACGGGCAACGCCGCGCCTCTCCTCTCATTGGCCGCGGTGGCGGCGCGCACGAAGCGCCTGCGCATCGGAACGACCTCGGTGCTGCTGCCGATCCATCACCCGGTGCGCCTCGCCGCCGAGGTCGTCGCCGTCGACCGGCTCTCGGGAGGGCGGCTGATCCTGGGGCTCGGGCGCGGGTTCTCGCCGCCCCTCTTCTCGGCGTTCGGCATCGACCCGGCCGACAAGCGCGATCGCTTCGACGAATCACTCGACGCGATGCTGCGGGTGTTCAGCGGCGAAGCGGCGGAGCTGCACGGTGGGCCGTTCGACGCCGGGCCCCTCGCGCCGAACCGGCTCGATGCGTCCGTCGGCGCGTCGCCGCCCCTCGGCGTCGCCGCGTTCGGCAAGAAGGGGCTCGCCCAGGCGGCCCGCCGCGGCCTGCCCTACCTCGCATCGCCGATGGAGCCCTTCGACCTGATCGCCGAGAACCATGCGCACCACCGCTCGATGCTGCCGAGCGAGGTCGAGGCCGCGACGCTGCCGGTGCCGGTCATGCGCACCGTCTTCGTCGCAGAGACGCGCGACGAGGCCGGTCGGGCCCTCGCAGCCCATGCACGGGAGAACCGGATGCCGGCGGGCCGAAAGCTGCCGCCGGCGCTCGCGCGCGCAGCCGCAGCGCCGCCCGAGGAGCGGGTGGTGATCGGTGAGCTCGCAGAGGTGATCGACCGTCTGGCCGGGCAACGCGAGGCGATCGGACTCGACCTGTTGATCGTGCGACCCCAGGTCGTGGGCGTCGACGAGGCCGCACGACGACGCTCGTTCGATCGCATCGTCGAAGACGTCGCGCCCGCGCTGCGCCACCGCGCCTAGGCTCGGTCGCCGGCGCCGGCGCGAACCCAGTCGGCGAGAACGCTGCGCCTAGCTTCCGTCTTCGGTGGCCCGCGTGAAGGTGATGAAGGCCATCGAAGGTCGCTTCGACGAGTCGCGCATCGCGAACTGCATCGTGTCGAAGGTCCAGCCGTCGGCCGTGACCTCATTGAGCACGTTCTCGATCTCGACGTCGCTCACGCTCGAGAGCTCGACAACCTTGTAGGTGATCCCCAAGACGACCTCCGGTCACTCCGCCGAGCGGCCCCGCCCCAAGGCCGAGCTGCGCGCCGCGCATGCGCGGGGAGCATCGCGCACCCCGGGCTTTGACAAAAGACCGCAGTCTCAGGGCACGGCGACGGCTTCGCCGGCGACGCGTTCGACCACCCCCTGCACGAGCGATCGCACGTCGGGGCGCGCCGGCACAACGTCGGGCATGAAGCCGTGGCGTTCGAGCGCGGCCGCCGTCGTTCGCCCCACGGCGGCGACGATCGCGCGCTCGGCGGCCTTGCGACTCGCCTCGTCGAGCACCTCGACGAAGTGATCGACGGTCGATGGGCTCGTGAACGTGAGGACGTCGAGCTCGCCGGCCGCGAGCGCGCGGCGCAGCTCGGCGGCATCGATCTCGGGTCGCCGATTCACGTAGAAGGGGATCGAGTGCACGTCGGCTCCAGCCGCCCGGAGCCCATCGGCGATCACGGTGCGGCCGATGTCCGAACGCGGAATCAGCACACGCAGGCCATCCGGATCGAGATGGTGGAGGAACTCGGCGAGCAGACCCTCGGCGTCGTTGCGGCCCGACGCCACCCGATGCACCGGAAGCCCCACGCCCACGGCGGCCTCGGCCGTCTTCTGACCGACACACATCACCTGCCCCTCGAAATCGCGCGTCGACGTACCGCGTCGGTCGAGCGCGCGCGAGAGAAAGTCGACCGCGTTCGAGCTCGAAAGCACCAGCGCGTTGATGGTCGACCAGCGCGCGAGGCACGCGTCGATCTCGGCGACGTGCGCCGGATCGGTCTGCTCGACGAGCTCGATCATCGGGTGCAGCACGGGCTCCGCCCCGAACGCGCGGATCTCTCGTGCCAGCTCGAGGGCCTGATGCGGAGCCCGGGTCACCAGCACGCGCCGGCCGAAGAGCGGCACCTTCTCCCACCAGGCCAGCCGCTCACGCAACGTCACCACGTCGCCCACGACGACGGCGGCGGGTGCGCCGAGCCCCTCGGCCCGCACGACCTTCGGCAGCTCGGCCAGCGGCGCCTCGACGACGCGCTGACCCGCGAGCGTGCCCGACATGACGACCGCCGCCGGGGTCGCCGGATCGCGCCCGCCCTCGAGGATCCGATCGACGATGTCGGGCAGATTGCGCATGCCCATCAGGATCACGAGGGTGTCGACCGCGCTGCCGAGCTCGCGCCAGCGCGTCGCTTCCGAGACGCGGGTCGGATCCTTGTGGCCGGTCACGACGGCGAAAGACGCCGAGTGTCGACGATCGGTGATGGGGATGCCGGCGTACGCGAGCGCTGACACCGCGGAGGTCACGCCGGGGACGACTTCGTAGTCGAGCCCCGCTTCGACCACGGCCGAGGCCTCTTCGCCGCCGCGGCCGAATACGAAGGGATCGCCTCCCTTCAGTCTCACGACGACGTGGCCGGCGCCCACGCGATCGACGATGAGCGCATTGATCTCGGCTTGCGTCTTCGTCGGAGCGTCGTGTCCCCGCTTGCCGACGTTGATGCGCTCGGCCGCGGGCGGCGCGAGTGAGAGAAGCTCGAACGATGCAAGCTCGTCGTAGAGAACGACGTCGGCCCGGGCGAGCGCCGCTGCGCCGCGCACCGTGATCAGATCGGGGTCGCCCGGTCCGGCCCCCACCAGAACGAGGCGCCCCGGCGGCTTCTCGACGTCGCGTGTCACGGGACGTCGCCCGGCCCATCGCCGGCCTCACGCAGGGCGTCGAGAATCTCGCGCCCGCCGCGCCCGAGCACGTCGGCAGCGAGCCTGCGCCCGAGCTCGGGGGCCGTCTCGACGGGTCCATCCTCGCGCGCGTGCACGCGCTGCTGGCCATCGGGGCTGCACAGCAGCACTTCGAGCGAGATCCAGGCACCGGCCTGCTCGAGGGTCGCGTGCGCCGCAACCGGCACCGTGCAGTCGCCTTCGAGGCGCGCCAGGAACCCGCGCTCGGCGGCGACGATCGCGCCGTGCCCCGGCACATCGAGCGCGGCCAGCGCCGCACCCAGCGGATCGCCCGCTCGGGTCTCGAGCGCGAGCATTCCCTGGCACACGGCCGGCAGCATCAGCGTCGGCGCGATGCGCTCGGTGATGCGATCCGAGAGACCGAGCCGGTCGAGCCCAGCACAGGCGAGGATCACGCCGTCGAGATCATCGCTCTCGATCTTGCCCAGCCGCGTGGGCACGTTGCCACGCAGCGGGACGACTTCGATGTCGGGTCGCAGCGCGAGCAGCTGCGCCGTGCGGCGCGTGCTGCCGGTGCCGACGCGCGCCCCCGCACGCAGATCGGCGAGCCCCGTTCGGCCATCGCGGGCCACCCAGGCGTCGCGCGCATCGGCGCGCTCGGGAAACGAAGCGAGCTCGAGCCCGTCGGCGAGCACCGCCGGCAGATCCTTCGCACTGTGCACCGCGACATCGGCACGACCGTCGAGCAGCGCCTCTTCGATCTCCTTCACGAAGAGGCCCTTGCCGCCGATCTTCGCGAGCGAGACGTTCTGGATCCGGTCTCCCGTGGTCTTGAGCACCACGAGCTCGGCCTCGCGCCCGAGCTCGCGTTCGACGCGACCCGCGACGTAGCGGGCCTGCGTGAGCGCGAGGTCGCTGCCTCGCGTGGCGATGCGCACGCTGCTCAAGCCGAAGACCCGCCCTGGTCATCCGCGTCGTCCTCGACATCGAGCTCCGTGCCGGGATGCAGCGCATCGATCTCGGCGAGGATCTCGGCATCGGCCGAGGCGCCGGGCGCGGCGGCGTCATCGAGGGCGAACAGCGCACGCGCCTCCTGCAGCACGGCGAGCCCCGACTCGCGGTCGGCGAGCGTGCCGAGCCGGTTGAGCGGCGGATGAAGCAGCTTGTTCACGATCGCACGCGTGAGCGCCTCGACGCCCTCGCGCTGCACGTCGTCGAGGCCCAGCCGGCCGGTCAGCCGTTCGATCTCACCCCGCCGCACCGCCTCGGCGCGCGCGCGCAGATGGCGGATCGTCGGCACTGCGCGCAGCGCTGCGAGCCAGCCGTCGAAGTGCTCTTCCTCTTCGGCCACGATGCGCTCGCCATACATCGACTCGCGCTCCCGACGCTCGACGTTGGCGGCCGAGACCTCCTGCAGATCGTCCATGTCGTACAGGTAGACCCCATCGACGTCGTCGACACCCGGTGCGACGTTGCGCGGCACACCCATGTCGATCACGAACATGGGTCGCCATCGACGCCGTCGCATGATCGCTTTCAGCTGGGTCGGCTCGATGATCGGCTCGTCGCCCCCGATGCACGTGAGCACGACGTCGGCCTCGGCGAGCTGGGCGTCGAGCGCATCGAGCGCATGGGCGGTGCCGCCGAAGCGCCGAGCGAGCCCCTCGGCGCGCGCTTCAGTGCGGTTCACGATCCGGTGCGACGCGAGGCCCTCGCGCTGCAGCGCGAAGAGCGCCGTCTCGATCATGTCGCCGGCGCCCACGAGCACGGCGGCCTTGTCGTCGAGGCGCTCGAAGATCTGCCCGGCGAGGTCGACGGCCACCCGCGCGACCGAGACCGGGCGCTCGGAGATGCGCGTCTCCGACTTGACGCGCTTGGCCGTGGCGAAGGCGCGCTGGAAGAGTCGCGAGAGGATCGGGCCGCAGCTGCTCGCCTCGAGGGCGGCACGGTACGCATCCTTCACCTGCCCGAGGATCTGCGCTTCGCCGACGACCATCGAGTCGATGGCCGACGAAACGCGGAACACGTGCGAAACCGCCGATCGGTCGTCGAGCCAGTAGAGGTGTTCGTCGAGATCGGCCGCCGCGGCGGCGCCGGCCCCATCGACGTTCGAGGCGAAGAAGCGCCGCAGCCGCATGCGCGCTGCCTCGGGCTGGTCCGTCGTGACGACGACCTCGACGCGGTTGCACGTCGACAGCACGACGGCCTCTTCGATCGCCTCGTCGTCGACGAGCTTCGCCGCCGTCGCCCCGGGGTCGGCCACCGAGAACTGCTCGCGCACCTCGACCGGGGCCGTGCGGTGATTCATGCCGACGAGGAGGATCTTCACCGCAGCAGCTCCACACCCACGACGGCAAAGAGCAGGAACGCGAAGCCGGCGAGCGCACTCGCCGCCGCCTGGCGCCCCGCCTGGTGGCCGGCGAAGCGCGCCACGGCCAGACCGAAGTAGATCGCCCAGGCGATCACGGTCCAGGTCTCGTGACTCGTGCCGACCCACAGCACGCCGCGTTCGTTATTGAGCCAGAGCGACCCGGTCACGACCCCGAGCGTCAGCAGCGGGAAGCCGATGCCGAGCGAGATCAGGTTGACCCGGTCGAGGGCCTCGAGCGACGGCATCGGATAGGCCGCGGCCACCTTGCGCTTCTGCTTCAAGCGGCGGTGCTCGAGCAGAAAGAAGAGCCCCGAGAGCCCCGCGATGCCCATCAGCGCGAGCCCAGCGCTCGAGAGCAGAACGTGCGCGTGGGGCAGCCCCCCCTCGGTCGCCATCTCGCCCGGCGCGCCGAAGCTTCGACCGAGCGAGCTGACGAAGACACTCAGAAAGGCGGTGAAGCCGACGATCGAGGCCAGGCCCGGCAGTCGAAGCCGACCCATGAACGCGAGGAAGAAGAGGACGGCCATCCACGCCGTGAGGCCGAACGCGGCGGGCAACGAAGCGAGCTCGGGGGCCGACTCAGCGCGGTGCAGCGTCGCGTAGTACACGGTCTGCGCGCACGCACCGAGGGCGAGGCCGATCACGGCCCCCCGCTCCATGCGCCGGCTGGGCAGCGTCACGGCCAGCAACGCTCCGACACCGGCAGCGAGATAGAGCGCCGCGGCGATCTGCTGGAGCACGTTCACGAGCCCACCCCCCCGTCGCAGCCCCAGCGGCCGGCACTCGACGCACCCTGCGCGACCGGCGCGAGGCCGCCGCGCTGCGAGCACGATCGCCGATGCGGTGCGGCGGCGCTGGGCTGATGCACATGCATACGACGGATCCGATCCGGCGGTTCGGCCGGGTGCCAGATGAGCGCGTTGGGGGGAGAGCCGCCGGCTCCCAGCCGGGCGACGCGGTGTCGCGAGTATAGCCCGGCCCGACTTCGGCGTCGGTGCGGGCGCGTTTCGTCGGCTTGCGGGCGCGTTCCGTCGGGTTGCGCGCGCGTTTCGTCGGATCGCGCGGGCGTTCCGTCGGCTTGCGGGCGCGTTCGGTCGGCTTGCGCGCGCGTTTCGTCGGCTCGCGGGCGCGCGAACCCACACCTCGGGTGCCCCGAGGTCGCAGCGCGTTTCGAGGCCGCGGCGATCCCGACCGGGCGCCCGTCTCAGCGCCGCTTCAGGCGCTCCATCTGGGCCGCCACTTTCGCGGCATCGTTCACCATCTCGAAGACGCGATAGGCGGGCTCACCGAAGAGCACGAAGCGAATCTCTTCGAGCTCGGGATGGGCCTCGAGGGCTCGCCGGGCCTCCTCGAGGCTGACCTCGGCGCAGCGCTGCAGCGAGAAG
This sequence comes from Myxococcota bacterium, assembly GCA_965250285.1. Classification (GTDB taxonomy): domain Bacteria; phylum Myxococcota_A; class UBA9160; order UBA9160; family UBA4427; genus CAYYSY01. The sequence goes on along the minus strand of OZ252299.1, from coordinate 189,728 downwards.
CCGCCGACCCCGGTGCCGATCGCGGGCACGGCGATCGAACGCCCCCCGGCTTCGGCGGCCCGTTCGAAGCTCGCGCGCAGGCTCGCGCGCACGCTCGCCTCGGTGGCTTCGCCGCCGAGCGGCATGCCCGCGGCATGCGCGATCCAGCGCGCAGGCAGCCGGCCGGCGCTCGTCAGGGCCGCCTCACCCACCTCGATGGGGCCATGGGCATCGCACTCGGACTGGATCTCGGGGCCGCCCTTCTCGCGGATCGCGCCGGCGACGCCGCTGCCGAGCACGAGCCGCTCGTTGGCCGCGTTCACGATCACGTCCACCGCCTGTTCGGTGACGTCGCCCTCGAGCAGCGTGATGCGTCCCATGCCGGTTCGTCGGCTCCTTGGTGACCGGCCGCCGCGGGGCGGGCTCTCGTCCGCGCAGCGAGGCGACCGGGTTCAGAGGTGCAGGCGGCCCGCGTGAGCCTCGCCCACCGCCGCAGCCAGCAGCGGCAGCATGAGCTCGTGGTGACCGACCAGTGAGTGACCGCGCCCCGAGCCCCGTGTCGGTCGGTCGACGACGTTGGTCTCGGGCCGATAGTGACGGATGAAGTCGAGATTGACGGTGGTCACGTCACGGACGGCGTGCCCCAGGTTGCGCGCGAGCGCGAGCGCCTTGAGGAAGACCTCGGGGAGGATCACCGCCGAGCCGACATTGAAGAAGACGCCCCGGGAGAGCCCGGCGACGACGCGCGTCAGGCGCTCGAAGTCGCGGTAGCTCGTCGCACCGAGGGCCGCGCCGTCGGCGCCCTCATGCATGTGGTGAATGTCGGTGCCGACGGCGACGTGCACGGTCAGGGGGATGCCGAGCCTCGCCGCCGCGGCGAGCACCGAGCGATCGCGGTGACGATCCTGGCTCGCGAGAATGTCGGCGCCGATCGCCTCGCCCATCCCGAGCCCGTCTCGATGGCCTCGAGCGATGGCGTCGTTCAGCCGGGCGGCCGTCTCACCGGCCATGCCGAACGAGCCGTCCTCGAGGCCGGCGGCGACGTCCTCGCTGGTCTGCCCGAGCATCGACAGCTCGAGATCGTGGACGCAGCCGGCGCCGTTCATCATCAGCGCGTTGATTGCGCCCCGCTCCATCAGATCGATGACGATCGGTGCGAGCCCCACCTTGACGAGATGCGCGCCGAAGCCGAACAGCACCGTGCGCTCACTCTGCCAAGCCCGCGCCCATGCACGCACCACCGCGCGCAGCTCGGCTCCGGCGAGCTGGTCGGGCAACGACTCGACGAGATCGACGACGCTGGCGCCGGTCGGCAGCGGCGTCGCTTCGTCGCGCACCTTCACGCGGCTGGGGCGCCTGCTCGCGCGCACCGTGCGCACCTTGGCGCGGTCGATGGCGCGCATGCGGGCCGGACGTGCCGCGCGAGCCCCCGACGCGCGCGGGCCCGCCTTGCTTCGCGCCCCGCGCCTGCCCTTCTTCTTCATCGCTGCTCCGCCGCGCTTCGAGTCGAACGCGCTGTCCCCAAGGGAGGATCGCCCACCCCGTTGCATCGCGCCGCACGCGCGACTGCGCGCAGGACGCGATTCCGACGAGATGCGAAGGCGACGCTGCTATGCTGCGCGCGCGTGCACACGGCGGCGCCGTGTCGCGCACCGGGGGGACGGAGCGACGCCTCGTCGGGAGCGGCCGACCGCGCGGAAACGCGGCGGATCAACCGGCATCGAAGGCTCCTGCGCGAAACGAAGCACCGCAGATACCGTGCAACCCGGCCCGAACGAGCCGACCCGAGGCGGGGGGCGCACCACCGATCGATGGGATCGGCGGCTCGCGCGCATCGCCCGCAACGACGCGCGTCGCAGGTTCGCGGCGCCGCACCGAGGAGAGATCCGATGGCCGAACTCGCAGACGTCACCGATGCCACCTTCCAAGCCGATGTGCTCGACTCGGACGTCCCCGTGATCGTGGACTTCTGGGCAGAGTGGTGCGCACCGTGCCGCCAGATCGCGCCGATCATCAAGGGCCTCGCGGACGAGTACGGTGATCGCGTGAAGGTGGTCAAGATGAACATCGACGAGTCGCCGCAGACGCCCGGGCAGTACCAGATCCGCTCGATCCCGACGGTGCTGGCCTTCCAGAACGGTCAGGTCGTCGAGCAGCTCATGGGGGCTCGCCCGAAGCCGCAGTTCGAAGAGATGATCAAGAAGCTGCTGTAAGCCTCCCGGGCGGAGCGCCGTTGGGCGCTCCGTCCGGCGTTCCACCGGGAGACGGCGGCTCGAAGAGCCGCACCGGCCAGCGCCTGCGCATGGCCGTCCGATACAGGAAGGGATCGGGGTTCACCGCCATCGGATGTCCGACCAGCTCGAGGAGCGGCAGGTCGGTCACCGAGTCGGTGTAGAACCAGCTGCGCGCGAGATCGATGCGCTCCCGCTCGATGAACTGCTGCAGCCAGAAGATCTTGCCCTCTTCGAAGCACACCGGCTCGATGGCTCGACCGGTGAAGAGCCCGCCCTCCACCTCCATCCCCGTGTAGAGCATGTGCTCGACCCCGAGATGTTCGGCGAGCGGCTCGACGACGAACCGCGTGGCGCCCGACACGATGGCGACGACGTGGCCCTTCGCCTGGTGCTCGCGGACGATCCGCTCGGCCTCGGGGTAGACCGTCGGCAGGATCTCCTGCTCGAAGAGCACCCGTGCCTGCTCGGCGAGGTCGCTCTCCCGCTGGCCGGCGAAGTTTCTCATCATCTGCCGCGTCCACGCGGCGATGTCGAGGATGCCCGCCTTGTACTGCAGGTACGCGAAGAGGCCCTTGGCGAGTTCGGTGCCGCTGATCTCGCCCTGCTCATAGCGATACTTGAAGTAGACCGATCCCGAGTTCTCGGAGATCAACGTCTTGTCCATGTCGAAGAAGGCGCCGACACGGTGGGCGTGGCGCGGCTTCGAGACGGCGTGCTCGCTCATGCCTGCAGTGTATCAGCTCTCGGCCGGTCAGCGCCGGCGCGTGCAGCGAAGCGCACAGGATCGGGGGCTAGAAGACGTACCGCCGCATCGAGACGTTCAGCAGCAGCCCCATGCAGATCGAAGCCGACAGGATCGCCGAGCCGCCGTAGGAGAAGAGCGGCAGGGGCACGCCGATCACCGGGGCCAACCCGAGCACCATGGCGACATTGATCGCGGCCGGCCAGAAGAGGCAGCCGACGACCCCCACGGCGACCATGGCGCCGAAGGTGTCCTTCGAGTTGCGCGCGATCCACAGGCCCCACAGCAGCATCGAGAGGAACGCGAGCAGCGCGAAGCTCGAGCCGATGAAGCCCCACTCCTCGGCGAGCACCGAGAACACGAAGTCGGTGTGCTGGGTCGGCAAGAAGCGCAGCTGCGTCTGCGTGCCTTCCATCCAGCCCGTGCCGGCGAGACCGCCGCTGCCCACCGCGATCCGCGACTGCATCGCCTGGTAGCCCGACGAGAGCGGGTCACGAGACGGGTCGAGGAAGTCGAGAATGCGCTGCTGCTGGTACTCCTTGAGACCGAACTCCCACAGCCCGGCGAGCCCCATCAGCGAGAGCAGACCGATCCCGCCCCAGGCCCGCAGCGGGATGTGGACCATCGGCAGATACGTGAGGCCGACGAGCAGCGTCAGCAGCGCCACGCCCATGTCGCGCTGCAGCAGGATCATGCCGACCGGCGCCGCGATGATCAGGCCCGGCACGGCCAGTTGCCGAAGCTCGGTCAGCGTCGATGGCGGCGTGCGCGAGAAGAAGCGCGCGAGCGCCAGGACCAGCGCGATCTTCGCGAGCTCGGAGGGCTGGAAGCGGCCGCCCCAGAGCCAAGCCTGGGCGCCGCGCGTCTCGGTGCCGACCACCAGCGTGAGCCCCAGCAGGCCGAGCACGCCGATGAAGGCGAGCGGCGCCAGGCGTTCGTAGTGGCGGTAGTCGATGAACGCGACGACGAGCATGACGACGAAGCCGCCGCCCATCGCCATCAACTGACGATCGACGATGTTGCTCGAGCCACCCTCGACACCGGCCGCAGTCGCCGAGAGCAGATTCACGATGCTCATCGTGATCAGCAGACCGAGCAGCCCCATCAGGACCCAGTCGAAGTTCTGCACGCTGCGCCGATCGACACGCAACATCGTCAGGTTCGCTCCGGCAGCTCGAGCGCCGCCATCACCGAAGGCGCATCGGGATCGACCTCTTCGGGCTGTTCTTCCTCGTCTGCCTCGATGTCGCTCTCGTCGGGGCCGGGCTCGAGGGCCGCGCGCTGCTTCTCGAAGTAGCGCTCGAGCACGGCGCGCGCGATCGGAGCGGCCACGGTGCCGCCGCCCGAGCCCGCGTGCTCGACGAGCACGGCGACCGCGATCTCGGGTGCGTCGGCCGGCGCGAACGCGCCGAAGAGCGCATGGTCTCGGTACCGGATCGGCACCTCTTCGGGCTCGAGATCCTTCACCAGGTCGAGGCTGACGACCTGGGTCGTGCCGGTCTTGCCCGCCACGATCACGTCGGGCAGCCGCGCCCGGGCGCCGGTCCCGCCGTCGGCGTTGACCACCTCGGCCAGGGCCTCGCGCACGCGGGCGATCGCCTCGGGATCGAGTCCGATCGGTTCGCCTTCGGCCGGGGGCACCTCTTCGAGGACCTCACCGTCCCACGTCTCGACGCGCGAGACGAGCCGGGGCTGGTGCACCGTCTCGCCGTTCGCGAGCGCGGCATACGAGACGGCGAGCTGAACCAGAGTCGCGAGATTGAAGCCCTGCCCGATCGACGCCGAAACGGTCTCGCCCTTGATCCAGTCTTCGCCGCGGGCCTCCTTCTTCCACGCGCGCGTCGGGATGAGACCCCTCGTCTCGCTCGGCAGGGCGATGCCTGTACGGCGGCCCAGACCGAAGGCCTTCGCGTAGCGCGCGATGGTGTCGATGCCGAGCTCGACCCCGAGCTGATAGAAGTAGACGTCGCAGCTGCCGGCGAGCGCCGCGTTCAAGTCGACGTCGCCGTGACCGCCTCGCTTCCAGCAGCGGTACACGCGGCGGCCGAGCCGGTAGTACCCCGGGCAGAACACCTCGGTCTCGGGCGTGATCTTGCCTTCGATCAGGCCGGCCAGTGCGACGAAGGGCTTGTACGTCGAGCCTGGCGAGTACTGGCCAGAGATCGCGCGGTTGCGCAGCGGCTTCCACTCGTCTGTCGTCAGCATGCCCCAATCGGCCGGAGCGATGCCGCCCGCGAACAGATTCGGGTCGTAGGCGGGGCGCGACACGAGCGCCAGCACGTCGCCGTTGCGCACGTCGATCGCGACGACGGCGCCCATGGCGGCCGGCGGCTCCTCGCCTTCGGGTGCCAGGCCGTAGGTCGCATCGAACGCGTCCTCGGCCGCCGCCTGCAGATCGCGATCGATGGTGAGGACGACGCGCCCACCGGGCACCGGCTCGACCTCCTCGATGACGTCCATCTCGCGGCCTGCGACGTCGACGATCAGGTTGCGCCCGCCCGCCCGCCCGCGCAGCGCCGCCTCCATCCCGGCTTCGATCCCCGACTGGCCGACGATCTCGCCCTGCCGGTATTCGGAGAAGGCCTTGGTCGTCAGCTGCTTCGCCGTGACCTCGCCGATCGAGCCCATCAGGTGCGCGGCAAGGTCTTCTTCGACATAGAGCCGGCGCGGCAACATGTCGGTCATCACACCGGGCAGGGCGTAGCGAAGCGTCTCGATGCGGGCGCGCTCGTCGCCGGACAGGTCGCCGTCGATCGTCACGGGCTGAAAGCGCCGCCGACCGCTGGGCCGCCCGACCTCGGCGGCCAGCTCGACGTCGTTGCGGGCCAGCATGGCGCCGAGCGCCGCGTAGGTGTCATCGGGCGCCTGCAGCTCGCTGGGGATCACCTGAACGCGAAACGCGGGCCGCGACGTCGCCAGCACACGCCCCTCGCGGTCGACGATCTCGCCTCGCGGCGCTTCGACCCGCACCTGACGCACCGAGTTGCGAAGCGATCGATCGGCGAGATCGGCGCCTTCGAGGATCTGCAGGAAGAAGAGCCGCGCCACGAAGATCATGAAAACGAGCGTCATGCCGACGGCGACCAGACCGATGCGCAGTTCGCTGGGCGGCTCGTTGCCACCACTGAGCCGGCTGTCGGGGATGCGCCCGCCCATCAGGCCGGCCCGCCGAGCGGGTCGACGTGCAGCGGGCGTCCACCTGCCTCGTCACCGGCCCACTGGGCCGCGCGGCGCACGAGCGCCAGCACCGGGGGCGCGACCACGGCGTTCACGCAGGCGTGTACGACCAGCGCGCCGAGGCCACCGAGGCCGAGGGGCGCGGCGCCGACATAGGCCGCAGACAGCCCCTGGGAAATGAGGCCACATGCGATGGTGAGAGCCGCCGTGAAGAGCATGAGCGGCAAGCCGCCGCGCAGGTTGAGCTGGCGGCTCGCCAGCAGCGCGCTCGAGAAGGCGACGATGCGCAGCAGCGCCGTTTGCCCGAAGAGCGAGCCCGAGTAGAGATCGGCGGTCCAGCCGAGCGCTGCGCTCAGCACCAGCCCCGAGGTGCGACCGCGCCAGCACGAACCGATGCCGACGACGACGAGGAAGCCGAGGTCGGGACAGAAGGGGGGCGCGATGGCCCGGGCGAGCGCGCCCTGCGCGATCAACGCGAGCACACCGATCGCCCCGAGCAGGGCGGCGCGCTTCACGAGGCGGGGGCCTCCGCGGCTGTACCCGCCTCGGTCGCCAGCTCGGCGTCGCCCTCTTCTTGCTCGGGCTCGAAGAGGTCGGGCGGCTCGGCGCCGCGCTGCGCGTTCAACATGTCGAAGGTCGGACCGTGTCGAAGCATGACGAAGACCTGCTCGAGGCGACCGAAGTCGACGCTCGGCTCGACCTTCGCGATCTGCAGCAGGCGTCCGCCTGCCTCTTCGACGTCGACCACTTCACCGATGCGCAAGCCCTTGGGATAAACGCCGCCCAGACCGGAGGTCAGCACCGTATCGCCGACCTCGACATCGCCGCCGCGGACCAGGAACTCGAAGCGCAGGTCGTCCGAGCCATGACCACGCACGATGCCGCGTACCCGGCTGCGCTGTACGACGCCTTCGACGGCGCTCTGTCGATCGAGGACGAGCATGGTCTTCGCAGCGTGTCCTGCCGTGTGTGTGACGAGACCAACGACACCCGCCTCGGTCACGACGGGAAAGCCCGAACGAACGCCGTGGCTTCGACCGCGATCGAGCAGAACCGATTCGAACGACGGCGAGACGTCGAGCCCGACAACTTCACTCGGCAACAAATGCATCTCGAATTCGTCGCGCATGTCGGCGATTCGATCGAGGTGACCGCTCGCGACCAGCGCCTCGCGGTACTGCAGGTTCTCTTCTTCGAGGCGCGCGATCTCATCGCGAAGGCGCGCGTTGTCGTGCTCGACACCGACGAGGTCGACGTAGTTCGACCACGCGTCGCCGAGCGTCTCGACGGGGGCAGCCAACACCTTCTGAATGGGGATCGCGACGTCGAGCAGCAGGCCCTGCCACCACGGCAGATCGCCGCCGCCTTCGGACAGATCGCGCCGGTCGCCGACCATGGTGACGGCCGCGAGCAGTACGAGCGCACCGAACGCGATCGGGGCGGATAGGCGCTTCAGGAAATCCGGCATGACCCCCACGGTGCCGGTCCGTCCGCAGTCATCCGTGAGCGCCGACGGGGCGGAACCCCCCGCCCCTGCTCACGAATTCGGGCTACGAACGGATCGTCACGTCCTTCAACAGGCGCAGCTCGTCGAGACAGCGCCCGGTGCCGACGGCGACCGCGGTCAGCGGATCCTCGGCCAGCATGACCGGCAGGCCCGTGGCCTCCCGGAGCAGCACGTCGAGGTTCCGCAGCAGCGAGCCGCCGCCCACGATGACGATGCCCTTGTCGACGATGTCGGCGGAGAGTTCGGGGGGCGTCCTCTCCAGGGCCATCTTCACACTTTCGACGATGGCGTTGATCGGCTCGGCCAACGCCTCGCGAACTTCTTCGCTCTTGATTTCGAGTGTCTTCGGCACGCCCGCCACGAGATCGCGGCCCTTGACCTCCATCGACTCGATCGTGTCGGTCGGGTACGCGGTGCCGATCTTGATCTTGATATACTCCGCCGTGCGCTCGCCGATGAGCAGGTTGTACTTGCGCTTGACGTAGTTGATGATCGCTTCGTCCATCTTGTCGCCGCCGACGCGCGCCGAGTTCGAGTAGACGACACCCGAAAGTGAAATCACCGCGACCTCGGTCGTGCCACCACCGATGTCGATGATCATGTTGCCCGACGGCTCGGTGACCGGAAGCCCGGCGCCGATCGCGGCGGCCATCGGCTCTTCGATCAGATAGACCTCGCGCGCACCGGCGAGCATCGCGCTCTCTTTCACGGCGCGCTTCTCGACCTCGGTGATCCCGGAAGGAACGGCGATCACGATGCGCGGTCGGACCATGCGCTTGCGATCGTGCACGCGCTGAATGAAGTAACGCAGCATCGCCTCGGTGATCGCGAAGTCGGCGATCACGCCGTCCTTCATCGGACGGATGGCGACGATGTGGCCCGGTGTTCGACCGAGCATCTCCTTGGCCGCGCGACCGACCGCGCGCACCTTGTCGGGCCCGCGACTATCGGTACACACGGCAACGACACTCGGCTCGGACACGACGATGCCGCGGCCCTTCACATACACGAGTGTGTTGGCGGTCCCGAGATCGATCGCGAGATCGCTGGAGAAGAGGCCGAGAACCGAGTCGAGAATCATGGAGGGTTCCTCTATTCCGCTTTTCACCGGCGACGCAGTGCTCACGGACGTGTCGCGCTGCGTCGTCGGCCACCGTGGGTGGGAGGAGCCCACGGCTGGCAGTTTCGAGACCGCGCTCCGAGCTCTCCGGTTGCTCGCCAGAGAAGGCTCCGAGCGCCCATCGAGGGGGTGCATCCGCCGCCGGAACAATTGCAAAACGTGCCGCTAAATGTCCGGTTTGAAAGTGGTTTGCGCGCCCCCCCGATCGCGGTGGAACGTATCAGCCCACCGGGGAACGAGCAAGCGTTCGCTTGCTCCGCGGGGGGTCCATTCCTACTCTCGGCGGCCGCCGCCGCACCCACCGCGACGGCCCCACCCTCGAAGGATGCGCCCCATGCTCGATTCGTTCCGTAAGGGACAGCGCTGGCTGACCGCCATCATCATCGCCCTCGTCGGCTTCGTCTTCGTGCTCTTCATGGGCGTCGGCGACGGGCTGCGCCCGTCCGGCCCCACGGGAAATCTCGTGCTCGAGTTGGGCGACATCCGCCTCGGGCTCTCGGATTTCTACCGGCTGCGCGATCAGAACGAGCAGGATCTCCGCGACCGCGCCGGCGACCAGTACGACGAGCGCGCGGCCGCGGCCTTTCTCGACGCCCAGACCCTTCGCAACCTCGAAGATGGCGCGATCCTGGCCGATGGAGCCATGCAGCTCGGCCTCGACGTGAGCAACGAGGAGATCAAGTCGATCGTTCGAAACGCCGCGGCCTTCCGCGACGAGGGGGGTCGGTTCGTCCCCGAAGCGTTCGAGAACTTCGCGATCAGCCGGTACGGCAGCCAGCGCCAGTTCCTCAACGTCATGCGGCAGGACCTGCTGCGACAGAAGATGCTGAATCTGCTGTATGGCCAGGCGTCGGTGAGCCCGGCCGAGGTTCGCATGGCCGCGCTGTACGGGCTCGAAGAGGCGCGGCTCGCGTACGTCGCCCTCGACACCACGACGCTCCCGGGCGAGTCGCTCGACGACGCAGCAGCGCAGGCCTATCTCGACGAGAACCCCGACGCCGTGCGCAGCGTGTGGGAGGAGCGCGCCGCGCTCTACACCCGCCCCGAAGAGGTGCACGCGCGCCACATTCTGGTGGCCGTCGAGAACGCCGACGACGAGGCCGCCGTCGAGGCGGCTCGCGCCGAAGCGCTCGCCCTGCGCGCCCGACTGATCGAAGGCGAGGCCTTCGCCGACGTCGCAGCAGCCGAGAGCGACGACGCAGGCACGAAAGAGTCGGGCGGAGATCTCGGGTTCTTCCCGCGCGGCCGCAATCTCGCGGCCTTCGACGACGCAGCCTTCGCTCTGCAGCCCGGCGATCTGTCCGAGCCGATCCAGACGAATCGCGGCTTCCACCTGATCCTCGTCGAGGAGAAGCGCGAGGCCGGGACGACGCCGCTCGAAGAGGTCCAGCTCGAGCTCGCGCGCGAGCTCGCGACGCTTGGGCTCGCCGAGGAGCGCGCCCAGGAGACCGCGAACGCGCTGGCCGAGAAGGTGCGCGCCGGCGAGTCGCTCGAGGATGCGGCACGGGCCCGCTTGCTGACCCTCGAGCGCACGAGCCTGATCCGGCGCCGCGCAGACGGCTTCGTCCCCGGTCTCGGCGCAGCCCCCGAGCTGCTTTCGGCGGCGTTCTCGCTCAGCGAGGAGGCGCCGAGCTCACCCCGGATCTTCCCCGTCGGCAACAATCTGGTCCTGATCGAGCTGATCGAGCGACCCGAGCCCGACGCCGCGGCCCTCGAAGACGCGATCCTCGCGCTCGAAACGCAGCTGATCGAGCAGAAGCGCGGGCAGCTGATCCAGGATTGGGTCGACACGCGACGCGAGCAGCTGAAGGCGAACGGGCGCCTCCTCGTCAACGCCGATCTGGTGGTCGAGAACTCCTGATCGCAGCGCGCCCTCTGCGCTGCGCCCCAAAACGAACGAAGCCGAGGAGGGTTGCCCCTCCCCGGCTCCGGGGTGTTGCCAACCTGCGCCTCGGTCAGGGCGCCGGCGGGACGAGCACCTCGTCGATGACGTGGATCAGGGCGCCGGCGGAATGAGCACCTCGTCGATGACGTGGATCACGCCGTCGTCGGCACCGATGTCGGTGAAGATCACGTTCGAGGTGCCGTTGATCACGACGCCACTCGACACGTCGATCGCGATCGTGTCGCCTTGCAGCGTCGTCTCGGTCACGCCGAGATCGCCCGAGAACTCGATGTCGGCGAGCAGGTGATACGCGAGCACGTCGGCGAGCGTGTTGCCGTTCAGGCCGCTCACCGCCGCGAACGCATCGTTCGTGGGAGCGAAGACGGTCACGTCGGTGACCGCACCGACGAGATCCTCGAGCACGACCGCACCGACCAGGCTGTCGAAGCGCGGATAGGCCGCGAGCGCCTCGACGAGGCTGCCGGGGAAGTCGACCCCGGGCACCAACACCGAGTCGAGCACGTGGATCACGCCGTTGCTCGCTTCGATGTCGGTGAACGTCACCTGCGTGCGGGCATCGAGGAAGAGATCGCCGTCGCCATCGACGTCGACCGACACTGCGAAGGTGCCGCCGCTCGAGGGCGCCAGCGTCGGGACGGCGGTGCCGGCTGCAGCCACTGCACCGGTCGAGTCGACCTCGGCGCCGAGCACGTGGTAGAGCAGCACGTCGTCGAGGGCGTCATCGCCGGCGACCTCGGCCACCAGGCCCTCGGGCAGGCGAGCAAAGCCGCCGTTGGTCGGCGCGAACACGGTGAAGCCGTTGCCGCTGTTGTCACCCGCCAGCGTACCGGCGAGGTCTTCGGCCACCACGGCACCGACCAGCGTCGAGAAGCGGGGCGATGCGACGAGGGCGTCGACCACCGTGCCCGGGAACGCCCCGGGCACGAGCACCGCGTCGAGCACGTGAATCACGCCGCTCGCGGTCTCGATGTCGGTGAACGTCACCTGCACTCGGCCATCGATGACGACCGTGGCGTCGTCGATGGCGATGTCGATGAAGCCACCTTCGGCCGTCTCGGCCGTCTCGAGCGTGACGACCAGCGACTCGGGCGCCTCGACGTTCAGCACGTGGTAGAGCAGGATCGGCGCGAGGGCCTCGCCGCTCAGCGAAGCCACGAGCCCGTCGGGGAGCAGATCGAACGCATCGTTCGTCGGCGCGAGCACCGTGACGTCGGTGAGCCCGTCCAGGGTCGCGGCGAGATCGGCCGTACCGAGCGCACCGACCAGCGTCGAGAAGCGCGGCGAAGCGGCCAGCGCGTCGACGACGGTGCCGGGGTACTCGATCGGCACGAGCACTGAGTCGATCACGTGAATCACGCCGTTCTCGGCCTCGATGTCGGTCGATACCACCTGCACGCGACCGTCGAGCACGACGGTGCCGTTCGAGACCTGGATCGCCACGTCGTTGCCCTGCGCAGTCGGCGCCGAGTCGAGGGTCACGACCGTCGCTTCGGGCGCCGTCAGCGGAATGACGTGGTAGAGCAGGACGTCGTCGAGGAGCCCCCCGGCCACGAGATCGTCGACCGTGCCCTCCGGCAGCGCCGCGAAGGCCGCGTTCGTCGGCGCGAGCACCGTGTATCCGTCGCCGCCGTTCGTGCCTGCGAGCACCGAGTCGAGGCTCTCGGCCACGACCGCATCCTTGAGGGTCGAGAAGCGGGGCGACGCAACGACGGCGTCGACCAGCGTGCCCGGGAACGCCCCGTCGATCAGCACGGCGTCGATCACGTGGATGATGCCATTGCCGGCTCGCATGTCGGTCGACGTGATCTGGACCCGACCGTCGAGCACCACCGTGCCGTCGATGACCTGTACGTCGATCGTGCCGCCCGTCAGCGTCTCGAGCACATCCGATGCGATGACGCCTTCGGCGTCGAGCTCTTCGTTGAGAACGTGGTAGCTGAGCAAGTCGGCCAGCTCGTTGGTGCTGAGCGCCGCCCGCGGCGTGCCCGCGCCGCCCGCCGTGGCGGGCGAAGCACCCAGGTCGACGAGGCCCGCCGGCAGCAGCGCGAACGCATCATCGGTGGGGGCGAAGACCGTGAACGGCCCGGCGCCGGCGAGGGCCGCGTCGAGACCGGTGGCCTCGAGCGCATCGACCAGGGTGGTGAAGCGGCCGTCGTTCGCGGCGGCTTCGGCCACGGTCGCCGGCATCGTCTGATCCTGGGGATCGTCGTCTTCGCCGCAAGCGACGAGACCGGTCGCCAGCAGCAGGAGCAATGCGATTCGCAGAGCGGATTTCATGAATGAGCTTCCTCGGTGGGGTCGGTCCGACAAGGACGCGCCCTATTTCGTACAGATATTTCCTGTACACAACTTCCAGCCTCATCGGCTGGATCCACCGTGCTCTTCGCATGAAAAGCAGTTTTTGGATGCAAATTTTTCAACAGAACGTGAAAACGCTCGAAGGCGCCTGGAACTGACGCCGATCTTGCGTCTAGAAATTTTGTCCAGATTATCGGTTCGCGTCTAGATCAGAGTGGGCGCGGCCTGCGTTCGATCTACGCCACTTCTTCCAGGAAATTCTCGAATACTGCGAAGAAGTCGGCGGCCCGGTCGCGCCAGACGCCGTGACCGGCGCCGCGAAAGACGGCCTCGCGGACCGGGGCCGCGTGCAGCGCATCGACGATGTCGTGCGCATCGGCCTGGGGCGTGATCGGGTCTTCTTCACCCACGGTGACGAGTACGGGCGCAACGACGTCAGCGAGCCCGGGGCGCAGATCCATCGTGAACGCCTCGCCCGCAAAGAAGTGACAGAGCACGTCGAAGCGCGGCGGCGTCGGCGGTCCGGATTGCGGCGTCACGTTGTAGAGCGGCAGGCAGTGCCGTGCATAGGCCGGCCATCGATCGGGATCGGGGGCTTCGAAGAACGCGGTCGCCGCCCGCAGCGCGCGCGCTCCGCCCGCCGCCTCGAACGCCGGCAGCACGCGCTCGTGCAGATGCATGTGCGCGCTCGTGCTCGAGAAGACGAGCGCGCGCGCGTGCGACGGATGTCGCGCGGCGTAGTGCATCGCGACCATCCCGCCAAACGACTGACCGAAAACGATCGGCCGCTCGACGTCGAGCGCCGCGCACAATCGCACGACGTCATCGGCCCAGACGTCTAGACACCAGTGATCAGGCGTCGACCGGTCGCTCTGGCCCTGGCCGCGCTGGTCGACGTAGATGACGTTCAAGCGATCGGCGTAGCGATCGAACTCGGGTCGGAAGCCGGTGTGATCGAAGCCTGGCCCACCGTGCAGCATGAGCAGCACCGGCGCGCCTTCGCGGCGCGGCGCCGCTTCGACGACGTGGAGTCTGCAGCCGCCGATGTCGACCTGCACCCGTGCGCCTTTCGATCCAGGGTCGCTCGTTCGAGCGTCGGGCCCCGGCGGCGCCGGACGCTCATCCATCGACGCTCAGCTGAAAGGCGACGCTTTCTCGCGGATCAGCTCGAGGAACTCGGATCGGGTCTTCGAGTCGCTCTCGAACTCACCGCGCAGCGAGCTGGTCACGGCGAAACTGTTCTGCTGCTGAACACCGCGCATCATCATGCACAGGTGCTTCGCCTCGACGACCACCCCGACGCCGCGGGGGTGCAGCACGTCTTCGAGCACCTCTGCGACCTGCATGCTGAGTCGCTCCTGCACCTGAAGCCGTCGCGCGAACATCTCGACGATGCGCGCGATCTTCGAGAGCCCCACCACCTTGCCGCGCGGGATGTAGCCGACGTGCGCCTTGCCGTAGAACGGCACCATGTGGTGCTCGCAGAGGCTGTAGAAGTCGATGTCACGTACGAGCACCATCTCGTCGTACTCGACGTCGAAGAGCGCGTCGTTCAGCAGCTCGCGCGGGTCCTGCTGGTACCCGCTCGTGAAGAATCGCATCGCCTTGGCGACTCGCCGCGGCGTATCCTTCAACCCGTCGCGCGAGGGCGCCTCGCCGAGCTCTTTGAGCATCGACTCGACGAGCGGCTCGATCGGATCGCTGGGTTCACTCATCTCGCTCCAATCCTGGGATGTCCGGGGCGCGGCTCAACCGATGCGAGTGAGGCACCGGGAAGCTCCGGAGGCTAGCACCCCCGCCGATCGGAGCGGCCTGCAACGAAACGGGTCCGAGGACCGGTCGCGGGAGCGGTGCCGTAGACGCCGACGTCTGATCCTCGGCTCGTCTGGCCCTGAGCTCGTCGGCCCCGAGGAAGTCGCCCCTAGAACGTGCGCATGAGGCCGCGGACGACGCCCTGAATCATGACGTCGCTCGCCGGCACCTCGATCGGGTCCATCGTGCTGTTGGCCGGGACGAGGCGTACGCGCGGCCCCTCGCGGTAGTAGCGCTTGAGGGTCGCCTCGTTGCCGGCGACGAGCGCCACGACCGTCTCGCCGTTGCGCGCCTCGTTTCGACTCTCGACGACGACGAGGTCACCGTCACAGATCTGATCCTCGATCATCGAGTTGCCGCGCACGCGCAGGACGAAGGTGTCGCCCTGGCCCCCCGCCATCTCCTCGGGCACGCCCACCCGCTCGTGGGCGTCGGACATCACCTCGATGGGCGACCCAGCCGCGACCGTGCCGAGCAGCGGGGCCGAGCGCACGTCGCCGCCTGCCTGCTCACTCTCGGGCACCGGCTCGACCGAGCGAGAGCGGTTCCACGACTTGCGCAGGAACCCCTTCTCGACGAGGTGGTGGACGTGCTTGTGCACCGTCGCCACCGAGGCGAGACCGAAGTGGGCCCCGATCTCCTCGAGGCTCGGCGAGTAGCCGTGCTGGTCGACGAACTGACAGATGAAGTCGTAGATCTCGCGCTGGCGCCGCGTGAGTGCCATCTCGGTGGCCGTCTCCCCGGTCTCCGGCACGGCACGCGCCCGAAGACCCGATGGGCGGCGCGGGCCTGAAGGGACACCGTCGCCGCTTTCGTCGCAATTTCGCCCCGGATCTTCGCGAAATCGAAGCGAAAGTCAACGCCCCGGGCCGAGTGCGGTCGTCGCTGGGCAGCGTCGGCCACCGGGTGCTGCGAAAAAATCTCAAAAATGAACCCGCGTCGCTTGACCGAGGGGGTCTCCGCCCTAGATTGCCGCCGCATTGGCACTCCCTCCGCGGGACTGCCAATCATCATCCGGAATGCGCTCAGCGGCTCGTCCTGCCCCTGCACCGTGCAGCGGCGCGGGCCCACGTCGCTGGTCGCCCATCTGCAGATCGCCAGCCCCCGCAATGGCTGCGCAACCCAGGAAAAGGATTGGATCCATGAAGATTCGTCCCCTCCACGACCGCGTCCTCGTGAAGCGGCTCGCGGAAGAAGAGATGTCGGCCGGGGGAATCATCATCCCCGACACCGCCAAGGAAAAGCCCGCCGAGGGCCTCGTCGTGGCCGTGGGCCCCGGCAAGCTCGACGACGATGGCGAGGCAATCGCGCCCGCCGTGAAGAAGGGCGACAAGGTGCTCTTCAGCAAGTACGCCGGCACCGAGGTGGACCTCGACGGCGGCGAGCACCTGATCATCCGCGAGGACGACGTCCTCTGCGTGCTCGAGTAGAGCAGGAGCGAGACAAGACATCATGGCTAAGGAAATTCTCTTCGATCAGGACGCCCGCGCGAAGATTCTCGCCGGCGTCGACGGGCTGGCGAATGCCGTCCGCGTGACGCTCGGCCCGAAGGGTCGCAACGTCGTCATCGAGAAGAGCTTCGGCTCCCCCACCGTCACCAAGGATGGTGTCTCGGTGGCCAAGGAAGTCGAGTTCGAGGACAAGTTCGAGAACATGGGCGCCCAGATGGTGAAGGAGGTCGCTTCGAAGACCTCCGACGTCGCCGGTGACGGCACGACCACCGCGACGGTGCTCGCCCAGGCCATCTACCGCGAGGGCGCGAAGCTCGTGGTGGCCGGCATGAACCCGATGGATCTCAAGCGCGGCATCGACAAGGCCGTCGGCGCGATCGGCGACGAGCTGGGCAAGCTCAGCAAGCCCACGCGCAGCGCCGAGGAGATCGCTCAGGTCGGCACGATCTCGGCCAACAGCGACGAGACGATCGGCGCCACCATCGCCGAGGCGATGGACAAGGTCGGCAAGGAAGGCGTCATCACGGTCGAAGAGGGCAAGAGCCTCCAGACCGAGCTCGACGTCGTCGAGGGCATGCAGTTCGACCGCGGCTACCTCTCGCCCTACTTCGTGACCAACGCCGAGAGCATGGAGGCCGAGCTCGAAGAGCCGCTGATCCTCCTGCACGAGAAGAAGATCAGCAACATGAAGGATCTGCTTCCCCTCCTCGAGCAGGTCGCTCGCCAGGGCAAGCCGCTGCTGATCGTCGCCGAGGACATCGAGGGCGAGGCGCTCGCCACGCTCGTGGTGAACAAGATCCGCGGCACGCTGAACGTCGCCGCCGTGAAGGCGCCCGGCTTCGGTGATCGCCGCAAGGCGATGCTGCAGGACATGGCGATCCTCACGGGTGGCCAGGTCATCGCCGAGGAGCTCGGTCTCAAGCTCGAGAACGTGACCCTCAAGGATCTCGGCAAGGCCAAGCGCGTCACGATCGACAAGGACAACACGACGATCATCGACGGAGCCGGCTCGAAGAAGGACATCGAGGGCCGCTGCGTCGAGATTCGCAACCAGGTCGAGGCGACCACCTCCGACTACGATCGCGAGAAGCTCCAGGAGCGCCTCGCGAAGCTCGTCGGCGGTGTCGCGGTCGTGAAGGTCGGTGCGGCCACCGAGACCGAGATGAAGGAGAAGAAGGCGCGCGTCGAGGACGCCCTCCACGCGACCCGCGCGGCCGTCGAGCAGGGCATCGTCCCTGGCGGTGGCGTCGCCCTCCTTCGCAGCCAGAAGGCGCTCGACAAGCTGACCGGTCTCGACACCGAGCAGCAGGCGGGTGTCGACATCATCCGCCGCGCCATCGAGGCCCCGCTCCGGTTCATCTCGGAGAACGCGGGCATCGAGGGCTCGATCGTGGTCGACAAGGTCAAGCAGCAGAAGGCCGCCAACGGCTTCAACGCGGCGACCGAGACCTACGAGGACCTCATCAAGGCCGGCGTCATCGACCCGACCAAGGTGGTCCGCACGGCGCTGCAGAACGCGGCCAGCGTGGCGAGCCTGCTGCTCACCACCGAGGCCATGATCGCCGACAAGCCCGAAGAGGGCGGCGGCGGCATGCCCGGTGGCATGCCGGGCGGCATGCCCGGTGGCATGCCCGGCATGATGTAGGACCCGGTCCTCCATCGGCCCCAGGCCAGCGCGAGCTACCGAGCCCCCGTCGCAGCGATGCGGCGGGGGCTTTCTGGTTCGGGACGACGGCGCGACGCTAGGGCGCCGGACAGGGCGGGGTGCCCGCGCAATCGAGCCCCGAAGGGCCGGGGCGTTCGTACTGGTCGGCGCCCGCAACCGCCCCCGAATGGTCGTCGAAGCCCACGGCTCCGTCGCAGTTCGTGTCGAAGACCGCGTCGGTCGAGCCGAGCTCGAGATAGATGAGGTGCTGATCGACGAGGCTGACCACGCCGTCGTTGTCGAAGTCGCGGTCGCAGGCGTTGCCGTACCCGTCGGCGTCCGCATCCTGCTGCGCGCTGCAGTTGCCGGCGAGGGGCCCGTTGCCGGTCGTCTGGCAGTTGTCGATCGCGTTCGGCACCCCGTCGCCGTCGACGTCCCCCGGCGTCGAGGCGGCCGTCGGCACCGACAGGGTCGCCGCAAAGACGGCTGCCCCGAAGAGTGCGAGCGCGACGACGGCCATCCTCGCCGCGGTCGAGGGCACGAAGCGGTGCCCGAAGAGTGCGATCGTCAGAGCGAGCGCGGCCAACGCGAGCGGCGCGAGCATCGGTACGGCTGCGGTGCTGACGACGATGGGCACGCCGGTGTCGATCGTCGGCGCGACGTCGGTGAAGGCGACGCCGAAGATGTTGCCGTCACGGTCGAACGTCAGCTCGACCTCGCCCGCGCCGAAGCCAACCGGCCGAAACGCCACGGTGGCCACGACGACGTCGCTCGCAGTCGCGTTCTGCGATGGCGTCAGCGAAGACGCGAGAAAGTCGACGTTCACCTGATCGACCGCGAGAGGCCAGTGCGGCGGGGCGTCAGGCGCGGTCGGGCCGGTCGGCAGGAGGTAGGTCGGGGGTTGCCCCTTCGACCCGCCGGCGTAGAGCACATAGCTCGGCAGCGAAGACGACTCGGGTGCGTAGTCGAGCACGTCGGGTGGATACACGACCGCGACCGAGAAGTACGTGAGACCGGTGTCGCCCTCGGTATCGAGATGGACGTCGACGGTCACGAGCTCACCGGCCTCGAGCACGCTCCCGTCATAGTCGGTCGTCATCCAGAGCCGATAGGCCGACGCGGGGCCGGCGAGACACGCCGCGAGACAAGCGAGCGCGAAAACCGTTGCGAGACGTCCAGCCATGGCCAGGCCCTCCTTCTTCCATCAGGATGCGTGCGACCATCATACGCGCCGGGCCGGCTTCGAATCGAGTGAAGCATCTGCGACAAGACGCGGACCGTCGGAGCCGATTGACTCCACGGGTCCAGCCCGACCCATCGAGAAGGCGGCGAGACGCCACCAGAGCCGCCTGAGCGGTGAAGGGGCTGCAGCGACGGGGGGCGCGGGCCAGCTACGCTCGCGCGATGGCGCTCGATCCGTCTCATGCGCATGCCCACGCGGGTGGCTCCGGTCGGGCCGGGCACGCTCACATGCCCCCCGATCTGTCCGCGCTGCGCCGCGACCAGCGCCGGCGGCTGGCGATCGCGCTTTGGCTGGCCGCCTCGTACATGGTCGCCGAGATCGTCGGGGGGTTGATCACCGGCTCATTGGCGCTCCTCGCCGACGCCGGTCACATGCTCTCCGACGTCGCCGGCCTGGGCCTCAGCTTCTTCGCACTCTGGCTGTCGCAGCGACCGGCGAGCGAAGAACGCACCTTCGGCTGGCAGCGGGTCGAGATTCTCGCGGCCCTGGCCAATGGCGTCGCGCTCGTCGCGATCGCGCTCGTCATCGTCATCGAGGCGATCGAACGGCTCGGAGCCCCCCGCGACGTCGAGGGCGGGCTGATGATGCTGATCGCCACAGGCGGCCTGCTCGTGAATCTCGCCAGCCTCGCGGTGCTGCAGCGCGCCCGAGACCACAGCCTCAACATGCGGGGCGCCTGGCTGCACGTGCTCTCCGACGCGCTCGGCAGCGTCGGCGCGATCGGCGCCGGCGCGGCGATCTGGGCGTTCGGTTGGGAGTGGGCCGACCCGGTGGCTTCGCTGGTGATCGCCGTTCTGATCACCGCCTCGGCCTGGCACCTGCTGCGCGACACGGTGCAGGTGCTCCTCGAGGGTGCTCCACGCCATATCCGCGTCGGCGAGGTGCGGGCGGCCCTGCTGGCCGTGCCGGGCGTGGCGGCCATCCACGACCTGCACGTCTGGACGATCACCAGCGGCCTCGTCTCGATGTCGTGCCATGTCCAGTCGACGAACGACGTCGAGCACACGTCACTGCTCCACGCGCTGCAGGAGACGCTCGCCCGAGGCTTCGACATTCATCACACGACGATCCAGATCGAGCCCGAGGGCTTCGAAGAACAGAGCCACGTCTGCTGAGCCGTAGAGACCCGCCGAATGACCGACGAAGACACCGAAGCAAGAATCCTCGACGGCTCGCTCTGGGCCGACTTCTGTGACGCCTTGAAGCAGGCCGGCGATCAGGTGCTGCGACCCGAGACCCCGGCGAACGTCTTCGACCGGGCCGAGGGACACCGCTACCTGACGCGCCTGCTGCGCCTCGCGCTCGAGCAGAACATCGAGTTCGCCGACCCGCGGTTTCCAGCCTTCTACTCGCTATCGCACGAGACGGCGAAGATCGGCAACGACAACCCCGACAACGTCTATCTGAACTGCGCGGTGAGCGGCCACCACCGCTACCGGATCCACGGCCAACGCGGCACCGCGCCCTATCTGAGCATCGAGACGAAGGCGGGCTCCTACGGCACCACCGGCACGATGGCGCCGACGGGCCACGTCGAGATCGACGAGCTCGAGATCGACGCAGACGGCACCTTCGAGCTGATCGTCAGCACCGAGGCGCACGACGGCAACTGGCTGCCGATGCAGCCCGAGACCGACAACCTGCTGGTGCGTCAGACCTTCGCCGACCGTGCGAACGAGACGCCCGCGCGGCTCTCGATCGAGTGCCTCGACGCCGACGGCGCGCCGGTGCTCGATCCGATCGCGTTCGCGGCGGCGCTCGAGCGGGTGCCGGCATTCATCGAGGGCACGGCCGGGCTCTTCATCGACTGGATGGCCCGATTCGGCGACCACGTGAACGCCCTGCCGATGAACGACCAGGAGATGTGTCTCCGCGCAGGCGGGGACCCGGCGATCACGTATCACAACAGCGTCTGGCAGTTGGCGGACGACGAGGCGCTCGTGATCGAGGTCGATGCCCTGCCCGCGTGTCGCACCTGGAACTTCCAGCTCTCGAACTTCTGGATGGAGAGTCTCGACTACCGCTCGTACCGCATCTCGGTGAACGCCGAGTGCGCCGCCTACGAGCCGGAGGGCGGCGTGCGCATCATCGTGGCGCACACCGACCCGGGGCATCCGAACTGGATCCAGACCGCGGGGCACCGCCAGGGTGCGATGCTCTTTCGGTATGTCGAAGCGAAGACGACCCCGCCGATTCGAACGCGCGTCGTCCGCCACGAGGAGCTCGTTTCATGAGCGATTGGAACGCCGATGCGCTCGTTGCGGAAGCACGCGCGATCGACGGCCTCGATGACTTCGGGAGCGACGCGTATCGCGAACCCCTCGAACGACTCACCGCGTCGCTCGCGCGCGAAGCCCGCCTGAACGACATCGGCCACGCGGTGCTGCACCAGCGCGTGCTCGACGTGCTCGCGAACCAGCTGCGCCTGCAGGCGTGGACCACGCGACACCCCGAGATCCTCGACGAGCAGATCGCCGCCCCGCTCGTGGTCGTCGGCCTGCCGCGCACCGGCACGACGATGCTCCACCGCACGATCGCCGCCGATCGCCGCATCGCGGCCCCGCTCTGGTACGAGACCCGCTTCCCCTGCCCCGCCCTCGACTGGGATGCCGCGGGCACCGACCCACGCGTCGTCGCCGCCCAGGCCGAAGTCGCCGCCATCGTCGAGGCGAACCCCGACATCCTCGCCGTGCACCCCATGGATGCGATGGGGCCCGACGAAGACATCATGCTCCTCGAGCAGAGCTTCTACAGCTACACGCCCCAAGCCTTCGCCCACGTGCCGGGCTTCGACACCTGGCTCGAGGCGCAGGATCACCGTGTCGGCTACGCCATGCTCGAGAAGCTGCTCCAGTTCCTCCAGTGGCAGCGCAAGCAGGTCGCGGCCGCGCGGGGTGAGGTGTGGGAGGCTGAGCGCTGGGCGCTCAAGGCACCGCACCACCTGCACTTCATGGATCTGGTCTTCGAGACGTTCCCTGACGCGAAGGTCGTACAGACGCATCGCGACCCCATCGACACGATCCCTAGCCTGGCGAGCATGACCCGTGAGCTCTGGGTGGTCTACAGCGACGATGTCGATCCGACCGTCGTCGGCGAGACCTGGGCACGCAAGTTCGCGCGCGGCATGAACCACACGATGGACGTACGGGAGCGCGTGGGAGACGAACGCTTCCTCGACCTGTGGTTTCGAGACACCGTCAGCCAACCGGTCGACGAGATCCAGAAGATCTATGACTTCATCGGGTTCGACCTCACCGACGAGGCCCAGGCCGAGATGCATCAATGGCTCGACTTCAACAAGCGCGAGCTGCGGCCGGCCCACGACTATTCGCTCGAGGAGTTCGGCTTCACCGAAGCGGGCCTGAAGCAGCAGTTCGCGCGCTACCGAGCCCGCTTCATCGAAGGCCGCGCGGGCGCCTGAAGCCAACGCCGAACGTCAATCGGGCTCGGTCGAAGGTGTGAACAGGGCCCGCATCGGCGCCTGGAGCGACTCGTCGTCGCTCGAGCGCCACGCCTCCAGCAGCCCCGCTCCCATCGGGTCGCATGCGACGCGAAGCGGGGCGTCGTCGTTCAAGATCGCATCTGCGATCGCCCGCGCCGCGTCATCCGGCGGCGTCCCCGCCGCAACCGAAGGCGCACGCTGCGCGTGCACGCGCGCGGCCACCGCGCCATAGACGGGCGAATCGATGGCCTCGGGCGGTCCCGCCACGCCGGCGAGCATGTCGGTCGCGATGGCGCCCGGAACGACTTCGATGACGCGTACGCCGAACGAAGCGAGCTCGACCCGAAGCGACTCGCCGAGCGCCGAGACCGCCGCCTTGCTGGCGCGGTACGCAGCGAAGAGCGGCATCGGAGCGAAGAGCGAGCAGCTGGTCACGTTGCAGATGACGGCACCCCCCGCCTCACCTGCCTGGCGGAGCCGCGGGAGCGCACGACGCGTCACATCGACGAGGCCGAATACGTTGGTCTCGAAGATCGTCCGCCACGTGTCGAGCGATTCGTCTTCGACCGCCAGCCACGGCCCCTCGACGCCGGCGTTGTTGACCAGCACGCGGATGTCGTCGGGGATCTCGATCGAATCGGGCCGCGTGACGTCGAGCTCGGCCAGCTCGATGCGCACGCCCCGCTCGCGCGCGGTGCTGAGCAGATCGCGTGCATCCGCCGGGCGACGCATCGTCGCAACCACGTCGAAGCCGCGGCCAGCGAGCTCGAGCGCGATGGCCCGGCCGAGCCCGCGACCCGCCCCGGTCACCAACGCGCGTCCATCGGCTCTCATCGACTCGCTCCGCGGCCCGGTCGCGGCGCGTTCACGAGCGGGCCGACTCGGCCTCGATCTCGAACGTCAACCCGGCGTGTCGCTCGAGGCGTTCGATCAGGCGGTCGCCCATGGCCGCGGCCGGCGTGAAGAACCCCCCGCCGACTTTCGCCCCGCCCTCGGCGAGGCACAGGGCCGACTGCGCGAGCATCTTCGACGTCGAGCCATAGCCGGGATCGCGGTCGCCCGTGACCTTCGCGCGCAGCCCGGACGCGCCGGGGCCGTCGGGTGAGACCGCGAAGAGCTCGAGCTCGAAGAAGCCCTTCTCGCGCTGGGCCTTCGAGGGCCCCTCTCCCGGCTGGGGGAGCGCCCGAGCGCCGAGTCGACGCAATGGACCGATGGCCATCGCGCCCATCGTCGCCAGCTGGCCTGCCGCCTGCCCCGCCGCCTTCAAGAAGCCGCCGGGACCGGCCCCGCAGAGCACCGCCTCGTCATAGCGGAAGTCGGGGCCGTAGCTGCTGTCGGTGAGCGCATTCGTGCGCCGCACGACGCGCGTGTTGATCGCCGCCATGACGAACGGAGCGGTCCACTGCCCGAAGTCGTCGTCCCAGGCGGGGCCGGTCCTGTCGGCCCCATCGGGCCCGCTGCGAGCGCCGTCGGGATTGAGCCCATACGGATCGGCCATCAGCTTGCGGATCTTCGGATCGTTCGTCGCCTCTTCGAGCAGCTCGAGCATGCTCGCGGCCGTCCCGCCCGAGACCCCGCCGCTGAAGCCGCCAACGCGCAGCTTGACGTGAGGCGACGGTCGGCCGAAACGCGCCTTCGCTTCGCGCTGCACGAAATAGGTGCCCAGGTCGGAGGGGATGCAGTCGAAGCCACAGTTGTGCACGATGCGCGCACCCGAGGCGCGAGCGGCTGCCTCGTGCGCATCGATCATGCGCCGCATCCACTGCACCTCACCCGTCAGATCGCAGTAGTCGCGCCCGAGCTCCGCGCAGAGCTCGACGAGCTTCGAGCCGTACTTCGCGTAGGGCCCCACGGTCGTGCACACGACCCGGCTGCGCTCGACGAGCCCGCGAAGCGAAGCCTCGTCGCTCGCGTCGGCGACGATTCTCGGGAGCGGGCCGGCATCGACCCCCGTCTCCTGAGAGATCTCCTCAGCGACGGCCTCCAGCTTCGAGGCGCTGCGACCCGCGATCGCCCAGCGGACGCCGCCGCTCGCCCCCTCCTGCTCGAGCAGGTGGGCCGCGGTCAGACGCCCGGTGAAACCCGTGGCGCCCCAGATCACGATATCGAAGTCGCAGGCGGGGTCGGACATGTCTCGCTCTCCTCACCGCCACGCCGCCACGCCGGCCGTCGCGACGCGTGCAGCTGCGGCGCGAGCGTGTCAGCGCGCTGCTGCGGCGCCCTCGCCGGCGCCGAAGCGCAGATAGCTGATCGCGATCCAGACCCGCTTGATGGCCTGCAGCACGACCGTGATGGCGCTGAGCACGCCGCCGATCAGTCGGTCGAGCACGTACGCGGGGCGCGAGCGCCAGCGATGCCAACGCGATCGCGGGCGCTCCTCGAGCATCTCGTCGATCAACCTGGGCACCGAGTCGGAGTGCTGGTACGTGAAGATCTTGCGCCGCTTGACGAAGTCGCGCGAAGACGCGGCACCGAGCAGCACCTGCGTGATGTAGTTGAAGTTGTGGCACTGCGTCTCACCGAACTGCAGGTTGAGCCGCGCCTCGGGGAGGTGCAGATGGAAGTGCGTATAGAGCGTCTCGTCGCAGTTGCCGTACCGAATCGGGTCGGGCACCTCGTCGATGTGCTTGCGGATTTTGTCATGCAGCTCGACGAAGGCCCGCCCATAGCCCCAGATGACATCGTTCGAGAATCTGTAGATGCTGCGGTAACGGGGATCGACGAAGAGGCGCTTGAGACCGGCGGCGTCGAGCTCCCCCAGGTCGATGTCGATCCGGCGGGAGAGATTCAAGCGTCGCGAGTTGGAGTTCTTCAGGTTGCGAATCAAGGTTCGCATCGCGTGGTGCTGACAGTTCTTCTTGCGGTTCACGTAGACATCGGTCGGGTGAAAGTCGAGCTCGACGTCGGCCACGAAGACGTCCGTGATGTCCTGCATGATGATGCGTCGATCGTAGAGGTCGTTCGCCTTGATGTATCGATCGAGCGCCTCCCACCGAGCGAGATTGAAACCCGCTTCGTACGAAGCATGAAGCTCGGGGTCGAAGAGGTTGATCGCCCGAATGCCGCGCTGGGCATAGCGCCACATGATCTGCTCGAAGACCTTGGCCTCGGCCTCGCTGCGATATTCGTAGCTGAAGCAAACGAGCACGGGATCGACCGAATCAGGCGCAGTCATGCGTAGGGAGCTCCCTCGGCCGGGGTGGCGCAGAAGCGGCTGCCCCGGGAAGGCTCGTTGGATCGGACCGCACTCGACGCAGCGCGGATCGCCGTCGTCGTGCGCGCCGTCGAGCGCTCGGGCCACGCGGCCCACCACTCGAAGATAGCCGCCAACGGCTCGATTCGGACCCGAAAATCGGGTGCCCGATCGTCGATCGAGGTGGTTGCCGGGGGCGGCGCTCCGTGCTTCCGTTTCGAATCCCGGCGGCATCCTCTGCCGGCTCGACTCGGGGCGCGCGCCCCGCCCTGAACCCGCTCCGCGAGCGAACTCGCGGCCCATCTGAATCGGAGGTGGCCCCCATGAAGGCCGCAGTGCTCACCGGACTCAACCAGGATCTCGAGATCCGCGACGACATCACCCTCGTCGACCTTCCCGCCGGCGCCGTGCACATCAAGGTCGTTTCGAGCGGCGTCTGCCATTCGGACGTCTCGGGCCAGAACGGCACGATCCCGACGCCGACGCCGTGTGTGCTCGGACACGAAGGCGCAGGCGTCGTCCTCGAGGTCGGCGCGGGCGTCACCGACGTGAAGGCGGGCGATCACGTGATCGTCTCGTTCACCCCCGCCTGCTCGAAGTGCAAGGCGTGCCTGCGTGGTCAGTCGTACCTGTGCGAGACCATGGGCGCGATGGCCATGACGCCGCACTTCATGATGGACGGCAATCCGCTCGGCGGGTTCACGGGCTGCGGCACGTTCTCTGAGGAGATGATCGTGCCCGAAGCGGCGCTGGTGAAGGTCGAGGACGACATCCCGCTCGACGTCGTGTCGCTGATCGGCTGCGGTGTGACCACCGGCGTCGGCGCATCGATCAACACGGCCGAGATCAAGCCCGGCTCGTCGGTCGTGGTCTTCGGCTGCGGCGGCGTGGGCATCTCGGCGATTCAGGGGGCTCGCATCGCCGGGGCCGCCGAGATCCTCGCGGTCGACATGGTCGAGGGCAAACTCGCCATGGCGAAGAACTTCGGCGCGACCCACGTGTGCACGCCCGACGACCTGCCCGGCATGGTGCAGGAGATCACCGGGGGTGAGGGCTTCGACTATGCGCTCGAGTGCATCGGCAACCCCAACACGATCCGTGCCACGTACGACACGGCGCGCCGCGGCGGCACCGCGGTCATCGTCGGCGTCGGTCGCCTCGACCAGCAGATTCAGTTCTCGGCCTTCGAGCTGTTCTACGCCGACAAGACGCTGCGCGGCTCGATGTATGGCAGCGCTCAGGTGCGTACGTTCATGCCGCAGCTGCTGCGCCTCTGGAAGGCCGGCAAGCTCGATCTCGAGGGCATGATCAGCCGCCGCATGAAGCTCGACGACGTGAACGAAGCCTTCCGAGCGATGCAGGCCGGCGAAGTCATCCGGACGGTGCTCGACATCGGCTAAAGCCGCTGTCGACGGTAGTTCGACATCGGCTAAAGCCGCTGTCGACGGTAGTTCGACATCGGCTAAAGCCGCTGTGTCATGAACCGAGCCGAACACGACGCCCGGTCGGTGCCCGCGCCTTGCGGTCACCGGTCGGGCGTTTCGCATCGAGCGGCGTCGCGTGTCTTCAGCGACGCTCAGGCCCGCGGCGCGGCAGCGTGAACGTGCCGATGACCAGCCCGACCCACGTCGCCACCACGGGCGACAGCGCAGCGACCAGATAGAAGCCCGCGAACGCGCCCGGATCGGTCCGACCCGCGAGCTCGTAGAGCTCGACCGCGAACGTGCTGAACGTCGTAAACCCGCCGAGAAAGCCCGTCACCCAGTAGCCTGACTGCACGCGCATGCGTGTCTCGGCTCGAAAGAGATCGACCGGATCGAGGGTCTGATCGGCATCGAGACGCCAGCCGCGCGACTCGACCCGGGGCGCATGGGGCGACGCAGCGAGCCGACTCCGCGCATGGCGCAAGAAACGGGCCTCGAGGTGAACGAAGATCACCCCGATGGCGAGCCCCCCGAGCACGTTCACGCCGACGATCGATGCCCACGCCGGCGATCCGAGAGCACCAGCGGCATCGATGAGCGACGCGCGCAGCAGCGCCCCGAGCGCACCGCCGATCGCAATCACCGCGGCGATGCGAAGGATGGGGGCGCGACTCACGCCGCGACTCACGACGCGGCCACCAGGGCGGTTGCGACGAGCCAGATCGTCGCCGCGCCCAACGCGAGACTCGCCAGAAACTGCAGCACGGCGATCCCGCGTTGCCCCTCGTACCAGAGCAGCAGCGTGTCGAGGCCGAACGCACTGTACGTCGTCAACGCGCCGCAGTAGCCCACGGCAGCGAAGGCCCATACCGCCGGCGAGACGACGTCGGTCTGACCGATCGTGAAGTGGGCCAGCGCGAGCAGCGCCGTACCACACAGGTTGGCGATGAAGACGCCGACCCAGCCCGGCCAGCGCAGGCCCAGACGCACCCCTTCGGCGATGCCATAGCGCGTGAGCGCGCCGAGGCCGCCGCCCACCATCACCCACACGACGCTCAACGACACGCGCGCGCCCCGCGCCTCGGCTTCTGCGCACGCAGCGGTGCGGCGAGCGGCCCGTTCAAGACGCGCCGCCCTCGCGCGCGGGTCCAGTCTGGGCTCGCAACGCGGCGACGCTCGAGCTCGTCGAGACGGCGTAGGGCACGAAGAAGGTCAGCAGCACCTTCGACCACGAGATCGCACCGAGCCCAGCGCCGACGAGCACGTCGCCGTGGTTGATCACGACGAGGAGCGTCCCGACGAGCGCCGATGTCTTCGCGGCGCGGACGACGACCGAGCGCGAGCGCGTGAGCGCCCACCAATCAGCCATCGCCGCCGGGCCGATCAGTCACGAATCGCAGGCCGCCCGGGGATCCGGTCAGCCAGCCTGCGGTCGGAGCCGGATAGTGCGTTCCAATGACGAGCGCCCCCTCGCCGCTGAGCGCCCCGCCGACGTCCTTGCGCGTGATGGCCGCCTGAGCCGAGTCACTGTCGGCCATCATCTTCCAGTCGGGCTCCGCCCACTGCACCGGGTGGTGCGTCATGTCGCCGGTGATGAAGGCGACCTCACCGCGCGACTCGATCCGCACCGATACGTGACCGGGCGTGTGGCCCGGCGTCGACACCAGGCGCACGTGCTCGTCGATGACGTGCCCCTCGTCGACCAGATCGGCCAGGCCTGCATCGACGATCGGCTGAACGCACGCGGCGTGGTCGCCGGTGAAGTGAGACTCGGCCCCGCTCCAGTGCGCGAACTCGGTCCGGTCGAAGAGGTATCGCGCATTCGGGAACGTCGGCACCCAGCGGTCGCCGTCGCGATGCGTGTTCCAGCCGATGTGATCGAAGTGGAGGTGTGTGCAGAGCACGACGTCGACCCGCTCGCGGTCGAAGCCACACGCGGCGAACCGCTCGAGGAAGGGGTTCGGCCCAGCGCCGGAGACGGCCTCGAAACCGGGCATCGCCCGGTCGCCGACGCACGTATCGACCACGATGACGCGGCCAGCCGATTCGACGACCAGCGCATGGATCGAGAGCTCGATCTGGCCGTCGTCGCTCAAGAAGTGAGGCCGCAGCCAGCTGCCGTGGGTCTCGAGCGCGGCCGCGTCGGCGTCGGGAAAGAGCGCCCGGATGTCGAGCGGTGCCTGCTGCTCGGCCACACGCGTGACGCGTACGTCACCGATCGTCCAGACGCCCCCGTGATCGCCCTGAGTCGCCACGCGTGCCCTCCTCAGCGCGATCCTGGCGCAGGCACAGCCTCGGCGCCGGACGGGTTCGCGCCCGATTGGAATGATCGCGGTCAATCGTACCGGAATGTGTGCCGTCCACACGCACACGGGATCAAGCGGCGCCGGCCGACTTCCGATGAGCAGTTTGATTTCCCGTCCGCTTCCGCGGACTTGCCGAGATGTCTGCTGTCGTGCCGCCTTTCGATCCCAAGACCGACAATCCTCAGCTTCTCAGTCGCTTGAATGCGATGGGCATTCAGGCCGAGCTCGTGCCGGGCGGACGTTCGGTGCTCGCGCGCCTTCGATTGCAGTCGAAGACGTTCGTAGGCCTCGACGAGTCGATCGAGATCGATCACGTGCTCTTCGCGACCATCGGCCCCGACAAGATCAAGTGCCTCCAGCCGCGCGCACTCTTTCAGCTGCCGCAGATCCGGATCGCCGATTGCCGCGACGTCACGACGATCGAGGCTCGGATCCATCTGACCTGGAAGCAGCACGTGCGCGAGCTCGACTCGACGCGCCAGTGGCTTCGCCGCATCGGCACGCTCTGCGAGTCGGCCGAGCAGGGCTCGGTGCTCCAGCTTCCGATCGATCCCCCCACCGTCAAAGCCACGCTCGCCGACCGCGCGCGCGCCATTCTGCCCAGCGCCGGCCCGCTCGCGGGCGTGCCGCTGCAGCGCCTCGAAGACCGCGCCCCGCGCATCGACCGCACGACCCGCACGGCCCTCGAGCTCCAGATGGCGCTGTCGACGCGCATGGAGGAGCTCGCCCGCATCGAGCGCCGACTCGAAGAGGAACGACGGCTGAACATCGGAGAGGCCCCGGCCGCCGAGCCGCGTTTCACGACGACCCTGAACACGCGTCGCCGGATGCCGGTGCTGATGGTCGGCCCGAAGCTCGCAGCCGATCGCAGCACGATCGAGTCGCTGCGCCTGCGTGGCTACGAGGTGCACGTCGCCCACAGCGAGCAGGAGGGCATCGCGCTCTACGACCGCGTCTCGCCCGAACTCGCGCTCTGCGACGCCAGATTGGGTCGTTCCGAGGGCAGCGACTTCGTGCTCTCGCTGCGCCAGGTCTATGGCGTCGAAGAGATCCCCGTCGTCATCGTCGACACCGCGCGACACGAAGGGCGCCGCGAGGTGGCCCAGCGAGTGGGCGCAGCCGGCTACCTCGTTCACCCCGTCGACGTGCGGCGCATCGAGCAGCGCATCGAGCACTTGATTCGCGAGCCGCGACGGCGGCGCTTCACGCGCTACGAGAGCCGGCTGCCGATTCAGCTCGGCGGTACGAGTCAGGGCAGCATGGCGACGGCCCTCGGCCGCGGCGGGCTGTTCCTCACGACCGCCAACCCGCTGCCGCTCGACAGCCTCCACGACTGTCGGATGACGCTGCCCGAGCTCGGCCGCTCGATCTCGTTCGAGGCCCAGGTGCTCTACCACCGCGAGGCGTCGGGCACGATCGCGCCGGGCATGGGTGTGCGATTCCAGGCATTCGATTCGGGCCACGAGCCCGTGCTGCTGCAGTACCTGCGCGGCATCGCACCCAGCGACTTCGCTCACGCCTAGCGCGCCGCCGCCCGTCGGGCGCCCGTCAACGCAGGGTATCGACGAGAAACTCTGTCGCGCGCTTCGAGAGCGCCGCCCCGTCGTGATCGACCGGCACGACGTGCCCCGAGTCGTCGTACATCTCGAGTGCGCGCACGTCACTCGAGACCCCATCGTGGATCTGCTGGGCGTTCTTCGGGTTGGCGGTGCGGTCGTGCGCCCCGTGGGCGACGAGGATCGGTGCCTCGATCCGACCCAACCCGGGCGCGACGTCACTCTGCAGCTTGAGCAGCTCATGGACGGCCGCGAGCGGCATCACCTTGTACCCGGGATGGCGCGCCCGCGCGGCGGCGTCGCGGATGTCCGAGCCGTCGCGCTTCTCGAGCATCGGCATGAAGTGCTTGACGATCGGGACGAACCAGCGAATCGGCGCATCGAGCCAGAGGGGCGCACCGATCGTCACGATCGCATCGAGCGGCTGCTCCTGGGCGAGGCGCAGCGACACGACCCCCCCCATCGACATGCCGACCAGCGCGACGCGGTCGTGCCGATCCCGCAGATCCTCGAGCGCGACACGGGCGGCATCGACCCAGGCCGCGTATGGCGTGCGCGCGAGATCCTCGGCGCTCGTGCAGTGCCCTGGCAGTGCGATGCCCTGGGCCCGCACACCTTCGAGGGCGAGCGCATCGGCCACGGGCCGCACCTCGTACGGGGTCCCGGACAGCCCGTGAATCAGCAGCACGCCCGTCGGCGAATCCTTCGGACCCAGATCGAAAGGCGTTGCATCGACGGCATCGCTCATGCAGGCCCCCTCTCGTCGATCCGCCGAACGGCTCCGTCGCTCATGCCGCCCCTCTCCCGAACGCCTCACGCGCACGTGCCTCGGCCTCACGAACGATCTCACGCAACGCGACACCCGACTTCTTCGCCGCCTTGCGGCAGTCGTCGTACTCGGGGCTGAAGCTCGGCGACCCGTCGGGCGCACGGACCTCCTTGACCCGGATCCGACCCCAAGGCGTATCGACGCGACGGACCGTGCGCTCGAGCACGATGCGATCCCATTCCTGATGACGCAGGCCGATCGCGCTGGTCTCGGCGAAGAGGGTGTGGGCCACCGCGTCGCGTGCAGCAGGAGGGCAGAGCACACGCAACAAGAAGCCCGGTCGGTTCTTCTTCATCTGGACGTGTTGGATCGAGACGTCCACCGCACCGGCGGCCATGAGGCGTTCGAGGGCGTAGTCGAAGTGCTCGGGCACGAGATCGTCGATGTTGGTCTCGATCACCACGATGCGATCGGTCGACACACCCGCACTCGGGGCGCCGACGATGGCCCGCACGACGTTCGGCGTCGCACCGGGCCGGTCTCGGCCCGCACCGATCCCGACCCGCTCCATGACGAGGCCGGGCCACGGCACGAAGCTGTCGACGAGCTCGCGCAGGATCGCTGCACCCGTCGGTGTGATCGTCTCCCAGGCAACGTCGATCGGTTGCGTGGGGATGCCCTCGAGCAGCGCGAGGGTCGCCGGTGTCGGCACCGATAGCCGGCCGTGCGCGGTATCGACGAAGCCGTGTCCGACGCCGACGGGCGAGCAGGTGACGCGCCCGATCCCCATCAGCTCGAGCCCAGCCGCCGCCGCCGTGACGTCGACGATGGCGTCGACCATCCCGACCTCGTGAAAGTGCACGGTTTCGAGCGTCCGGCCGTGCACGCTCGCCTCGGCGCGCGCGAGCCCCTCGAAGATGCCGAGCGCCTTGTCGCGCACCGTCGGCCGCAGCTTCGTGCGGCCGAGCAGCTTCTCGATCTCGCGCCACGTGCGACCATGGCCGTGGGGGCTCAGATGGTGCTCGTCGTGCGCGTGATCGTGCGCATGCCCGTCATCGGTGTGTTCATGCGAGTGCGAGTGCGAGTGCGAAGACGCAGGATCGGGGTCGCGCTTCGGCTTCTGCTTGCGCTTGCGACGCTTCTGTCCCGGGATCACCACGTCGACGTAGCGGGCGGCGAAGCCGCCCCGCTCGACGCGCGACACCTTGATTCGAAACTCGAGGGGCAGCGCTGCGAGTTCGGCGTCGAGCGCCTTGCGCGAGAGGCCCGCATCGAGCAGCGCCCCCAGAAACATGTTGCCCGCCATCCCCGCCGAAGCGTCGAGGTGCAGCGGACGCGCGGGCGCGACGCCGTTCGACCCCACGCTACGCGAGGCGGTTGATGAGCGTCGCGACATGCGCGGCCCCGAATCCGTTGTCGATGTTGACGACCGTCACGTTCGAAGCACAGCTCGTCAGCATGCCGAGCAGCGCGGTCAGACCGCCGAGGGCTGCGCCGTAGCCGATGCTGGTCGGCACCGCGATCACCGGCTTGTCCACGAGGCCACCCACCACGGCGGGCAGCGCGCCCTCCATGCCCGCGACCACGATCAGCACGCGAGCGGCCCGCAGTCGATCCTGCACCGAGAGAATGCGGTGCAGGCCGGCCACACCCACGTCTTCGATCACGTCGACTTCGTTGCCGAAGTAGTGGGCCACGCGCGCCGCCTCGAAGGCGACGGGACGATCCGACGAGCCCGCCGAGATCACGCCAATCACACCGCGCCCCTGGTTCTCGGGCGCGTCGGGCCCGTACCAGAGCAGACGCGCCTCGGCCTCGTAGACACCCTCGGGCGCCTTCTCGAGCACGGCCTCGGCCAGCTCGCGGCCGACGCGCGTCACGAGCACCGGCTGACCGACGTCTTCGAGGGCGCGGATCACGTCGACGATCTGGTCGGCGCTCTTCCCCTGGCCGAATACGACCTCGGGAATGCCCTGCCGAAGCGCCCGATGCGTATCGACGCGCGCGCCCGGCGTCTCGACGACGTGCAGTCGCGAGAGCTCACCCACCGCCGAGGCGACGTCGACCTCGCCGGCCTGAACGGCCTCGAGCAGCGCTTTGAGTCGATCCGGACCCATGAGAACCTCGGCCCGCGAAGCTATCAGAGTCGGCCCAGGGCCGCCGCGCGCG
The DNA here is from genome assembly GCA_965250285.1 of Myxococcota bacterium. Classification (GTDB taxonomy): domain Bacteria; phylum Myxococcota_A; class UBA9160; order UBA9160; family UBA4427; genus CAYYSY01. Next base: position 155,755 of record OZ252299.1, on the reverse strand, counting down.
GCTTTTCCAACGGACGCTCAACCGCGCGGGCACGCCACGCGCAGATTCATCCGCTTCGAATCCCAGACCCGCAATCCAAGCGGCAACGAGAGCTGAGTCGATGCGAGCGAGATCGCGCGCCGACCTTGGGCGCATCAACGCCCCTGATTCGCGTCGAGGCCCCTCGCTCAGGCAACCTCGAGGGGAGACGACCCGATCGGCGGCAGCGCACCTGGGTGGAACGACGCAGTCAGCGGCTCGATCCCGAGCTCCCGGCGCACGTCGGCGAGCGAAATGCCGAAGCGCTCCTCGAGCACGAGGGCCGGCAGATATCGAGCACGTCGACCCGCGCGGTAGGCGCGCCACAGATAGGGCAGCAGGGGGCTGCCGAGCCGGCGGTCGTCTCGCCAGCGATTGCACACGGCGCGCCACGCCACGTTCGAGAGAATGAACACGAACCCGCGTGTCGCGGTCTGCCCGACGCTGAAGGCGAGCATGCCGAGCTCGCCGAGGGGATCACGGTTGTACCCCGAGAGCACATGCCACAGATCGTGCACCTGACTCAGCCGTCGCCCCACATAGGCGAGCTCGTCATCGCCGGTCCAGTCGCGCGCCTCCATTCCCGGTTCGAAGGCCTGCTCGCTCATCCAACGCGCGAACGCGCGACCGAACGTGCCGCGGGGCAGGCGCTCGAGCGCGGCGAGGTCGACGTGATCGGCGTCGAAGTGCGGTCGTTGGCGCAGCATGCGCGCGCCTTCGGGGTCGCGGCGAATGCGCTCGACGATGCGCCGCTGCTGTCGACCCGAGAGCGCGCGTACAATCTCGAAGACCAGCTCGCTCCGCTCGGGGTCGCGCTGGAGCGAGCGGAGTGCCGCGCGGGCGTCGCCCCATCGGATACGGTCATCGCGGCGTTGCATCATCGCCCTCCACGGCCCGGCCGGCGGCCGCCCGTTTCACATACTTATAGCACGTTATAAATATCTCTCGGGACGGACCGAGCAGCTGACTCGGATCGGCTTCAGGCCGTCGAGAGCCGCTCCAGGATGCGCTTGCGGGTCTCCGGCGTCGCGACGCTCAGGAGCGACAGCGACAGCCCCACGATGAGATCGCGCCGCAGCGTCGCATCGTCTGTCTGGCCCGAGATCCAGGGCTCGTAGGCGCCCTGGTTCGAAAGGAAGACGTGGCGCGCGACGTCAGCGAGGGGCACCGCATCGGTGATCGCGCCAGCGGCCCGGGCGTCGGTCAGGCCGGCCCGCAGCAGCGACGTCGGCAGCTCGGAGAAGCGCGCGAGGTCGGCCCCCGACTCGCGCGCGCAGCGGATCAGCTCGCGAAAGACGCCCGACTCGGAGGCCCAGGTCTCGGCGAGCATCTCGGTGCTCACGAAGAGGCGCTCGATCGGGTCGCTCGGCGTGTGTTCGAAGCTGCGCGCGACGATCGTCGTCATCTCGGCTTGAAAGAGCGCTTCGACGACGCCCGCCTTCGAGCCAAAGAGGTTGTAGGGCGTCGCCTCCGAGAGACCGGCAGCGGAGGCGAGCTCACGCATCGTGAGCGCCTCGGCACCGCCCTCCGCGAGCAGCTCGGCCGCCGCTGCGAGGATCCGGTCCTTTCTCGCCTGCTTGTTCTGCTCGCGCACACCCATGGGAGGGCGTGAAGATGACACAGGCAAACGCGGCGCGGTTCGACGCGCGGGCGCCCCCCTACCAGGCCTGTCGCGGGACGAGCACGACGAGCCCACCCAGCTGGCCGTCGCCGCCGCGCAGCTCGCACTCGACGCGCAACGTGTCGATGCCCGGCCCGTCGAGCAGGGCGTGGGCCAGTGCGCGTTCCGCTTCGGTCATCGCGAGGATCGGGATCGAGGGCAGCAGCCGCTCGCCGAGCGTATCGGCGATCGCGTTCGAGACGTGGCTGGCCAGGATGTTCCCGACCTCCATCAACGCCGACTCGATCCAGGTCGGATCGATCTCGCCCTCTTCGACGCCGACGATGCGGCGCACGACCGCCTCGCTGGCGTCCTCGTGAAAGAGCAGCCCCAGCAGCGCGTCGAGGCATCCGTCGAGCTCGAAGAACACGCCCGTCGACCAGCGCCGCGCCAGGACGAGCTGCGGCGCGAGGGCGCCTTCCTCACCCTTGGCGACGCGCGGCAACCCCATCCAGAAGGGCTGACCGGTGAGCTGCGCAAACGCGCTCGCGGCGTGACCGGCGCCGATGCTGGTCAGCTCCTGCATTCTGTCGAGTTCGGCTGCGTCCATCGCCTCGAACCTCAGACCAGGTGGTTCAGGTCGATCAAGAAGACCGGCCTGCCGTCGTCGAGCAGGGTGAGCCCCGCCAGCTGTCGAAGCCCCGAGAGCAACCCGGGGACCGACTTCACGTAGATCTCCTGCTGGCCGACGAAGCGGTCGACCTTGAGCGCGACGCGCTCGCCCCGCAGCGTCGTCATCACGAGCGGGATGGCGATGTCGCTCTCGAGGCCCGAATCGATCGACAGACGCGCACCGAGATCGAGCACCAGCACGGGGTCGTCGTCGATGAGCACGAAGCACTCGCCGCCGGCGTCTTCGATCGCGCCCGGCTCGACCTCGAGAATGCGCTCGACGCGGCTGATCGGCAGCGCGACGCGTTCGTCGGCCACGCCGACGACGAGCACGCGCTGCACCGCGGCGGTGATCGGCACCTGAAGCGTCGTCGTGGTGCCCACACCCAGGCGCGTGCGCAGCTCGACCGAGCCGCCGAGGGATTCGATCGTCGCCTTCACGGCGTCCATGCCGACGCCGCGGCCCGACACGTCCGAGACCTCGACCGCCGTCGAGAGCCCCGGCCGGAAGATGAGCGGCACGATCTCTTCGGCTGGCAGGTCGTCGGCGAGGTCGGGGTGCAGGTGGCCGGCATCGATCGCGCGGCGCTTGACGCCCTCGAGATCGATCCCGCCACCGTCGTCGCTCACGTCGATGAGGATGTCGTCCTTCTGACGGCGCGCCTCGATCGTGATGCGACCCGTGTCGGGTTTGCCGGCACCGACGCGCGTATCGATCGACTCGATGCCGTGGTCGACGGCGTTGCGCACCATGTGAAGCAGCGGTTCGCTCAGACGGTCGAGGATCGAGCGATCGAGCTCGAGCTCGGCGCCGATGATCTCGACCTCGACCTTCTTGCCGAGCCGCTCTGCGATCTGGCGCGCCGTACGCGGCAGCTGGTCGGTCACGCGCGTGAGCGGTGTCGTGCGCAGATCGAGCACGCGGCGCTGCAGCTCGCTCACGCGGCGCTCGACCTGGTCGAGGCCCGTCGAGAGCTGTGCACTGCCCTCGGTCTGACCGGCCGCGGTGCGCAGCTGATTCGAGCTGAGGATCACCTCCCCCACGCTGCCGAGGAACCGATCGAGGGTCTCGGTGCGCACGCGAATGGTGGGCGAGAGCGAAGCAGTGGGCTGAGGCGGCTGAGCGCTCGCGGCCGCATCGGACGCGGCAGCGCTCGGCGCTTCGGTCGGCGCCGCAGAGGCGTGCTCGGTGGGCGGCGCGTCGGGCGTCGCCCCCGCGTCGGCGCCGGCCAATTCGGCCTCCATCGCTGCACGAATCGCGGCGACGGCCGGGTCTTCGTCCGTGGGCGTCGGTTCGGTTGCTTCGACCGGGTGCGACGCCTCGGGCCCGGTCAGCTCAGGACTTTTTTTGGGGGGGCGTCTCCTGCGCCGCCGCCATCGGCTGCGTCGGCAGGCTGCGAGAGCGCCTCCATCAGGGCCGGATCACCCGGCGGTGCTTCACCCGTGTCGCGGATGGCGCCCACCATGGCTTCGAGACCTTCGAGACCCTTGAAGAGCAACGACAGCTCATCGTCGTCCGCGACCCGAGCGCGGGCACGTACGGTCTGCATGCGGTCTTCGAGGCGATGCGACAGCTCGGTCACCGAGTCGAAGCCGAGCGAAGCGGCCATCGACTTGATGCTGTGCGCCATCCGAAAGATGACGTCGATGCTCTCCGTCGAGGCCATGTCCTTCTCGAGCTCGAGCAGCGCATGGCTGATCTCGCCGAGATGATCGACGGCCTCTTCGAGGAAGAGCTTGTGATACTTGGCCATGTCGAGGGCCAAGTCTCAGCTCTCCTTCTCGAGGATCTTCGAGAGCGTCGAGATTACGCTGTCGGGCTTGAAGGGCTTCACGATGAAGTCGCGCGCCCCGGCCTGGAGCGCCTCCATCACGAGCGTCTCCTGGCCCAGCGCCGAGCACATCACGATCTTGGCGTCGGGGTGCTGGGCGAGGATGCCCTTGACGGCGTCGATGCCCGAGCGCTTCGGCATCACGATGTCCATCGTCACGATGTCGGGGTGCAGCGACTCGAACTGCTCGACGGCCTCGATCCCGTTCGTGGCCTCGCCCACGACCTCATAGCCTTCGGGCTCGATGATCTCGCGGATCATCTGTCGCATGAACGAAGCGTCGTCTGCGATCAGAACTCGTGCCTTCATCTTTCCGGTCTCCCATTCGAGGCCCCGCCCCTATGCGGCGAGGCCCTCCACCTTGGCCACGATCCGGCCCGCGCGCGCGACGAGCTCGCGCGGATCCAGAACGTGAACGACCCGTCCCTCGATGGGCCGTCTTTCCTGAACGAGTCTCTGGCCCCGGGCGACGCGTCGTCCCCCGTCGACCAGGCCCACCACCTTGTCCACCGGCAGGCCGAGGCGCGCCGGCGCGTCGGCGCGCTCGGCGACGACGAGCACGTGCTCGTCGACGATGCTCTCCGGCTGTTCGGCGGCGGCGTCGGCTTGCTCGGCGATCGCCAACAGCAGATGGTTCGCGACGATGGGCAACGCCTCGCCGCTCCAGTTCATCACGCCGGCCTGAGCCGTAGGCAGACCCGGCACGCAGCTGACCTGCTGCGCCTCGGCGACCTCGTGCACCGCCTCGATGGGCAGGGCGTACATGGTCGCACCCACCTCGAAGGTGAGCAGGCGCTCGTCGCTGTGTGCGGCCGAAGCCTGCTCGCTCATGCCCCGCCCTCCCCCGACTCGTCGCGGATCGCGTCGGCGGCGTTGCGGGCCGTGCGGAAGCGCTCGAGCGTCGTCTGCAGCTCTTCGGCGAGCACCGTGAGCGCGCGCGACTGCTCGACGACCGTCGCCATGCTCGAGAGCTGATCGCTCGCGGTATGCGACGCGGTCTCGAGACCTTCGCTGTTGCCGCGCGAGACGTTCGCGATCTCGGTGAGGTTGTCGGCCATGCGGTCGGCGTTGAGACTCTGCGAGTCGGCGCCGTGGAAGATCTCTTCGGATCGCGCCGCGGCCTCGCCGACGGCCATCGAGATCTGCTCGAGCGACGAGGCGATCGTGTTGACATCCTCACGGCCCTCGCCGATCACCATGCGCGACTGACGCATCTCGTCGGCGACCTCGTCGGTATCGGCCTGGATCTCGTTGACGAGCGCCGTGATCTCTTCGGCGCTCCGCCCCGCACTCTCGGAGAGCTTGCGAATCTCGTCGGCGACGACCGAGAAGCCGCGCCCCGCCTCGCCCGCGCGCGCCGCCTCGATCGAGGCATTCAGCGAGAGCAGGTTCGTGCGGTGGGCGACGCTCGTGATCATCTCGGTGATCTGGTGAACGTGCCGGGTCTTCGCTTCGAGCTGGAAGACCTTGTTGCCCGTCAGCTCGACACGCTCGAACACGCTGCGCATCTTCTCGATGGCGAGCTGGGCGACCTCGACGCCGGTGCCCGCCTTCTGGTTCGCCTCGGCCGCGAAGCCGAATGCCTCGCGAGCGCGCTCTGCGTTCTGGTCGATGGCCGAGCTGATGTCCTGCATCTGATTCGCCGCTTCGTCGATCATGCCCTGCTGCTTGTCGACGCTCGAAGCAACGGTCCCCATGGCATCGGTGATGCCCTGGCCGCTCGTGCGCACCTCTTCGATCGAGGCATTGAGGCCTTGAGCCGAGCTCGTCACCGAACCGGCGGTCGCCTGCACGTTCTCGACCAGGTCACGGAGCTGGCCGATCATCCCGCCCAGACTGCGGGCGAGGTCATCGGTCTCGTCGGCAAAGCGCGAGAGCGGCACCTCGGCCTGGGAGGCCGAGAAGTCGCCGTTGCGCACCTGGTCGGTCAGGTCGCGCAGGGCCTGGAACTTCGAGCCAAGCATCTGCGACAGAAAGAAGCCGATCCCACCGCCCACGCCGAGCGCGACGGCGAACGTGCCCCAGGCGTCGAACGCGAGTCCGAACCACCGGATCAGCTCTGGGAACGCGAGGGTGCCCCCCGCGACCACGAGCGACCCCACCACGAATTTGGTCGTCAACGTGATGCGCACTCCGATCGTATCGGCCGGACGAAACGCATCTTGATTGCGTAGGAATGGAGATTCGCGACGAAATCGCGCCGAGACGGGCCCGGTTCAGAAGTGCGTGTGCCCGCCGAGATCGGGCAGACCACGCAGGCCGCGGCGTGAAGTGACGACGCCGAATTCTGCTGCGGCTGTACCCAGCCGACGTGCGAGCGCCGCCGCCGAGGGCCACGGACCGCGGCCGGGGCGCAGGCCGAAGACGAGCTCGTAGTCTTCTCCCCCCGCGAAGGCGAGGGCCTCTGGGTCGAGGCCCAGCGACCGAGCGCCGGCCCCGAGGCCCCGAGCGCGGGGCACCCGCGCCGCATCGACGTCGGCGCCGACCCCGCTGGCCTCGAGCATGTGGCCGAGGTCGGCCGCGAGCCCGTCGGACACGTCGATGCACGCCGAGCAGCGCCCCCATCGCAGCAGCGACCGCCCCGCTTCGAGACGGGGCCGGGCGAGGTGCCGGATGCGACCGCCTCGGGCCTCGGCTCGGGCGACTGCGAGCGCGGCGGCGCCGAGTCGCCCGGTCACGTAGAGCCGATCGCCGGCGCGCAGGCCCGATCGCAGAAGGGCGCGGCCCTGCTCGACCTCGCCGATCGCGGTGATCGCGAGCGACGTCTCGCGCGCCCGCGTCACGTTGCCCCCGACGAGCGGTGCGCCGTGCATCTCGGCTTCGCTGAGCAGCCCGTCGATGAGCGCGTCGACCCGCGCGAGCGGGAGCGACGCAGGCGCCTGCAGCGCACACGTGAAGCCGATCGGACGCGCGCCCATGGCGGCGAGGTCCGAGAGGTTGGCCACCAACGCGCGTCGACCGATGGATCGGGCCGATGCGGTCTCGAACCGAAAGTGCACGCCCTCGACGGCGGTGTCGGCCGTGACCGTGAGTTCGAAGCCGGGCGCGGGTCGCAGCAGCGCCGCGTCGTCGCCGATCCCGAGGCGCACGCGACGCCCGGTGAGCCGGCGGGCGCGGCGCTCGATGCGATCGATCAGACCGAACTCGCCGAGGTCTTCGAGGGTGCGCTGCGGAGTGCGGCGGGTCATCGGAGACGGATGATACGTCGGCCCGACGCACCCCGTCGCTCGCATGTGCATCTTCAGATCAAGGGCGGCGGCTGGATCAGTCGTGTTCCCGGACGGACGCGGCGCCAGCCACGTACTGCGCGCCCTGGGGCAAACGCACGGGGTGGGTCCGCCAGCGCAGCGGATCGACGAGCGCGTGTTCGAGCACCTCGCGCATGTGCACGACCGGGATGAACTCGAGCTTGCGGCGCAGATCCTTCGGGATCTCCTCGACATCCTTCATCGACGACCGGGGCAGGATGATCGTGCGAATGCCCGAACGAAGCGCGGCCAGAGCCTTCTCGCGCACACCGCCCACGGCGAGGACGCGGCCTCGCAGCGTGATCTCGCCCGTCATCGCGACGTCGCGGCGTACCGCGCTGCCGGTCGCCACCGACACGATCGCCGTGGCGATCGAGACGCCGGCCGAGGGACCGTCCTTGGGCGTGGCGCCGGCCGGCACGTGTACGTGGGTCTCGTTGCGGCTCAGCACCGAGTCGTCGGCATCGACCTCGCGGAGCAGCGAGCGCACGAAGCTGTGAGCGGTCTGACCCGATTCCTTCATCACGTCCCCGAGCTGACCCGTCAGCGTGAGCCCCTTGCCCGAAGCGAGATTGGCTTCGAGGGTGAGGACGTCGCCGCCGGCCTCGGTCCACGCGAGTCCCTGCACGACCCCGATCTCGGGCTCGCGATCGTCGTGCTCGTCTTCGAAGGGGGCCGGCCCCAGATATCGGGGCAAGGTGCGCTGCGTGATGCGAACCGGAGCGTCGTCCCCCTCGGCCGCCTTGCGGGCGACCTTGCGGCAGACCGTCGCGACCTGGCGCTCGAGGTTTCGCACGCCGGCCTCGTGGGTGTACTTCGCGGTCAGCAGATCGATCGCGTTCTTCGACCATTCGAGCTGCGTCGGCACGAGCCCGTGCTCGGTGATCTGCCGAGGGATCAGAAAGCGTCCGGCGATCTCGACCTTTTCCTCGGGCGTGTAGCCCGCCAGTCGAATCACCTCCATGCGATCGCGCAGGGGACCGGGGATCGGCTCGAGCATGTTGGCCGTCGCGATGAACAGCACCTTCGAGAGGTCGAAGGGCAGGTTCATGAAGTGATCGCTGAACTTCGAGTTCTGCTCGGGGTCGAGCACCTCGAGGAGCGCCGCCGCCGGGTCGCCGCGGAAGTCTGCGCCGAGCTTGTCGATCTCGTCGAGCATGATCACGGGGTTCGTCGTCCCCGCCTGCTTCATCGCCTGGATGATGCGGCCGGGCAGAGCACCGACGTAGGTGCGTCGATGGCCACGAATCTCGGCCTCGTCCCGCACGCCACCGAGCGAAACGCGCACGAACTCGCGGCCCATGGCGCGGGCGATCGAACGACCGAGGCTCGTCTTGCCGACGCCCGGCGGACCGGCGAGGCAGAGAATCGGCCCCCGGCTGTCTTCGCGGAGCTTGCGCACACCGAGAAACTCGAGCATGCGCTCCTTCACACCGTCGAGGTGGGCGTGATCGGCGTCGAGGATCTCACGGGCGTGCTCGAGGTCGAGTCGGTCGGGCGAGCAGCGATCCCAGGGCAGATCGCACACCCAGTCGAGGTAGTTGCGCACGACCTGGGCCTCGGGACCGTCGGGATGCATCCGCTCGAGTCGGCGCAGCTGCTTGACGGCCTCTTCGTAGGCCTCGCCCGGCAGGTCGGCTTCTTCGATGCGGTAGCGGTACTCGTCGACCTCTTCGCCGCGCGGGTCGATCTCGCCGAGCTCGCTCTGGATCGCGCGCAGCTGCTCGCGCAGAAAGACCTCGCGTTGGCCGCGGGTCAGCTCCTCGCGCGCCTGGGTCTGGATCTCGGCCTGCATGCTCGACACGTCGAGCTCGCGCCGCAGTACGGCGTCGACCTTTCGGAGCTTGGCGATCGGATCGGAGAGCTCGAGAATCTCCTGGGCCTCTTCGAGGCGCAGACGCAGATTCGAGGCGACGAGATCGGCGAGGCGGCCAGGCTTCTCGGCGCTCGAGATGATCGACAGCACCTCGGGCGGCAGATTCTTGAGCGGCAGCAGCTCTTCGACCCGCGAGCGCACGGTGCGGGTCAGCGCTTCGCTCTCGACGCTCCACGTATCGAGCTCTTCGGTCTCGAGATGATCGACCCGCACCCAAGTGCTGGCGTCGTCCTCGATCACGCTGTCGATGCGCGCGCGCGACAGGCCCTGCACGAGCACCTTGAGTCGGCCGTCGGCGAGGCGCATCGATCGCATCACCATCGCGACCGTGCCGATGCCGTACAGCTGATCGGGCGTCGGATCTTCGAGGCCCGGGTCTCGCTGCGTCACGAGCAGGATCAGCCGATCACCAGCGAGGGCATCCTCGATGGCGGTGACCGAGCGATCCCGCGCGACGAACAGCGGCAGGACCATGTAGGGGAAGAGCACGAACTCGCGCATGGGGAGCACGGGCAGCTCGAGCGGCATCTCACGACAGGGGGGTACGTGGCTCATGGTGGGCGTTTCGACGACGCCCATCGACGACTTGAGACGGCCCCGAGTGAAAGCATGTCGATTCCCAGAACCGGGAACGAGATGCCTGTTGTCGATGAGAAGGTTCCGCTTCGCTTCGGGTCTTTCCCTCGAAACCGGGAGGGAAAGGCTGCGCATGATCGACGCGTCGATGCGCGTCGATGCTCGAATGGCGGGGACGCGTCGTCAGTCGAGCCCGACGAACTCGCCTCTCTTCACACCCAACAGGTACGGACGTCGGCGTGCATTGCCGTCGGGTTGCATCGTGGTGACTCCGGACACACCGGGATATCCCCTCACCCTGAGCAGCCCTTCGCGCACGTCCCCTCGATCGCCGGAGCTGCCGGCGAGCTGCAGCATCACGAGGTTGGCCGCGTCGTAGCCGAGTGCGCCGAAGACGTTCGGGGATTCGCCGAAGCGCGTCTCCCATTCGCCGACGAACTCGGTGACGAAGGGGTAGTCGCTCGATGCGAAGAAGGGCGTCGAGATCACGGCCCCCGAGACGTGTTGGCGCCCGATGCGAAGCAGCTCGGGGTCGTTCCAGTCGCTCGAGCCGAGCAGTCGTGCGCCCTTCACCTCGTGATACGCGAGCTGCGGCGCGATCATCTCGATGCGCTTGTGCGAATCGGGGATGAACAGCACGTCGAAGTCGACGACGGGCGGCAACACCTCGGCCTCGGGGCCGATCAAGCGGTAGATGTCCTCCCGGAGCAGCGCCGCCTCTTCGGGATCCATCCGGCGCGCCTTGCGCATGATCCGCTCGCGTTCGGCCAGCATCTGGCGCTCGTTCTGGGTGATGAGCTCCCAGCCGACCATGCGTCGAATCTCGGTCGCGAAATCGGTGGCGCGTGGGTCGTAGCTCGAGACCGCCGTCATCGTGCCGCCGCGGGCGAGCACGTCGTTCCAGAACTCCTCGCGCATGCCTCGGCCGTAGCGGCTCTTCGGGTAGAGCACGGCGAAGCGTCGTGCTCCGAGCTCGTTCCACGCGTAGTCGACGAGGAAGGACACCTCGTCATGGGCCGTCGTCCGCAGGCGGAACGCCCAGGGGCTCTCGGCGGCGATCTCCTCGCGGTTCGAGAGCGTGAGGATCGGAACGCCCGCCGCGTCGGCGGCGCGCGTCGCGGCCTCGCTCTCGCCCGAGAAGATCGGACCGATGATCGCTCGCACGTCGTCGTCGCGCGCCAGGCTGCGCACGGCGGCCGCGGCGCGAGCAGGGTCTCCCCCCGAGTCTCGGACGACAATGCGCACGCCGCGCGCCAGCTTCGAAGTCGTGTCATCGGGCAGTGGTGCGCCGCCCGGCCCGGCCGACACGCTGGGCAGCGAATCGATCGAGATCCCGTCGGCCGTCTGGACCGGCTCGGCCTCGAAGAACTCGGCCGCGACCAGGATGCCCTGCAGCGCGGCGCGTCCATACGCACCGAGTCGACCGCTGAGCGGCAGGACGACGCCGATCGACCCTTCGGCGCCGGCCGCATCGGGCGCCGGCCGCGCCGCCACCTCGGCGAAGGTCGGCAGGGCGCCGCCCGCCGCCGCCAGCTCGCCGCCGAGCTGATACATCTGACGCAGCTGCTCGAGCTGCGCCTCGTCGCTCGGTCGAAGCTGCTGTCGGTCGGCATCGGCGAGCTCGCGCTTCGCCTTGTCGAGGTCGCCCGCGTCGAGCGCGCGCTCGGCCAACTCGAGGCGGATCGCCGCCGCGGGCACGGCCTTCTTGATGCCACCCGCCGCGCGCTCGAGTTGATCGGGCGACATGCCGTCGAGGATCAGCGCGATCTCGGCGTCGACGCGCTTGATCTCGCGCTCGACGTCCCCGCGCGCAGCGGTCGACTCGCCCTCGCCCACCGGGCCGGCATGGCGCTCGAGCTCGGTGCGCAGGCGTCCGAGGTGCGCGAGTCGCTCGACGGGGTCGCGCGAGAGCGCGACCTGAAGTCGCAGCAGCTCGAGGCGCTGGGCATCATCGAGGCGCGCGACGCGCACGCGGCGCACCAGCTTGCGTCCCTGGGCGATTTCGCCCGCGTCGAGCGCGGCGGTCGCGAGCTTGAGCCGGGCCGCGTCCGCTCGGTCTTCTGCGGGGTACTCCTCGAGGATCGTATCGAGCCAGCGCTTGGCCTCGCCGTGCTTGCCCTGGCGTTCGGCGATCTCGTGCAGCTGCCAGGCGGCGTCGTCGGCGAGCGGACTACCGGGGTAGGTCTTCAGGTACGTCTCGAGGGCGCTGCGGGCGGCCTTCGGGTCGCTCTGGACCTGTGCGACGGCCGCGTCGTACGCCGCTTGCTCGGCCGCGGTCGCCGGACGCTGGGAACCGCCGCCGGTCGCGCAGCCGAAGCCGACGACACCGATGAAGGCGACGAGCAGCAGCGCAGTGAGCACCCCGCGGACGCGCCCGGCGCCGACGGATCGCTCACCCGGTTTCATCTCTCGCAGCAGCCCACGATGCACGTGCTCCCCCCTCACGGTCGCCAACGGGCCGCGCCCTCTCCGCGCAGCGACGCCGGCCCGCGCCTCCGCGCCCTAGGTTCACGCAGATCGGACGTCCCGTAAATCCATCGGGTTCGGGACGGCGCATCGGGCGACGGCCGAACGCGGCGCGTGGCCGAGATCACGGCGGCCGTCTCGCAGGCGATGGACGGGCGAGGCCCTCGCCCAGGCGTTCCCGACAGAGGCGAGCGCGGGCGGCAGGCGTCGCGGGGTCGCTACTCGAAGAAGTCTCGGAGCTTGTCCATGAACGACTTCGAGACCGGGTGCCGCTCGATGCCGCTCTCCTGCTCGAACGCCTCGAGCAGCTCGCGCTGGCGCGCGTTCAGCTTGGTCGGCACTTCGACGAAGATGCGCGCGTAGAGGTCGCCTCGCATGCGATGCAGCTGGTCGATCGGCAGCCGCGGCTGCAGCGGCGGCAGCCCCTGGCCCTTCAACCGAAACACCTTGCCCGACTGCGTGCCGTCGGGCACTTCGAGCTTCATCGTGCCCTCGAGCGTCGGCACCTCGATCTCGGCGCCGAGTGCGGCCCCGACGAAGGGGATCGGCACGTCGCAGTGCAGATCGGTGCCGTCTCGCTCGAAGAACGGGTTGGGCTGCATCTGGATCACGACGTAGAGGTCGCCCGGCGGCCCCCCGGCGATGCCCGCCTCGCCCTCGCCCACGAGGCGCAGCCGCGATCCCTCTTCGACGCCCGCGGGCACCTTGACCGAGATCGTCTGCGACCCCTCGATGCGGCCGGCGCCGCGACATTCGCGGCAGTAGTCCTTGATCACCTCGCCGGCGCCGCCGCACATGTCGCAGGTGCGGTTCACGCGAAAGAAGCCCTGCTGGAACTGAAGCTGACCGAAGCCGTTGCAGCGCTCGCAGGTCTCGGGCGAGCTCCCGGGCGCCGCGCCCGAGCCATCGCACGTCTCGCATGGGCGCATCTTCGGAATCTCGATCGTCGGCTCGCAACCGTTCAGCACGTCGTCGAGATCGACATCGAGGTTGTATCGAAGGTCGGCGCCGCGCTGACCTCGACCCCGCCGTCGTCCGCCGCGTGCGCTGCCGCCGAAGATGTCACCGAAGAGATCGTTGAACAGATCGGTGAAGCCGCCGAGATCGCCGAAGTCGCCGGTGAAGCCGCCGCCGCCGGGGCCCCCCATCGCCGCGTGGCCGAACTGGTCGTAGCGACTGCGCTTCTCGGCGTCGGAGAGCACCGCGTAGGCCTCGGACACCTCCTTGAACGCCTCTTCGGCCTGGGGATCGTCGGGGTTGCGGTCGGGGTGATACTGGAGCGCGAGCTTGCGGTAGGCCTTCTTCAGCTCGGCCTCACCGACGTTGCGGTCGACCCCGAGCACCTCGTAGTAGTCGCGTTTCGCCAACGTGCGGGCTCTCTACCGGCCGAGCCGGGGTGCGAGATGGACGCCTCCGCCCTGCAGCCACGGCGGGGAGAGCGATCTGGAGGCGGCGGTGGATCGCGGGACGATCGGCACCGGGCCGGCCGAGTCAAGCGAGCCGCGCACAGAAACACTCGAACCTCGACAAGTAGCCGTTTTCGATACGCTTTTCGCGACGGGGCTGCGCAGACAGCCGCGCAGGCGGCCGCTCGGTCACGCCGCCGCCGGGGCGGTCGCACCTGGCCCGATGGCCGACTGGGCCGGTCGCCGCGCACCTCGACGAGTTCGGCCGCACTTGGGAATCCCACCCGGGTAGGATGAACCGTTGAGCCACGTGCGAAGCGCCCCGCGCGCCGCGCACCGGTCCGCGCCCGCGCTGCCGTCCTGGACCGGTCTCGTCGTACACGCGCGGGAGAGAGAGATGCAGGACGCGCAACACACGGGCCGGGCCTTCGTCAAGACGCTGCTCAAGATCCTGAGCGCGGCGATCGCCGTGTACGCGATCAGCCACATCGTCGTCGCGAGCGACGCGCTCCGCTCGACCGACTGCACGGCCGACCCGGCCGACACGCATGCAGCGGCCGAATGCGAGAGCGCGTGGAGCGCATTCGCCGAGATCGATCGATTCGGGCACGTCCGGTTCCACGGCTTCGGCGAGATGGATTGGTATGTCGGCGCCGCCACCGCCCGGGCGATCATGGCCGAGGTCGGCGAGCGCAGCCTCGCCATCGATGACACGCGGGTGGCGCTGCGCAGCTTCTCGCAGCGCCTCGTCGAACGCGCGCGCGGCCCTCGGACCACGGCGTTCAAGCACGCCATCGCGATCGGCGACTTCGCCGTCGCAACCGACGAGCTCAGCGCGATCCGAGCCCAGTACGCGCCCGAGTCGTTCCGCACGCTGTTCCATGGCCTCGACTTCGACACGGCCTTCGAGCAGCTGCTCTTTCTGCAGCGCGCCATCGAAGAGCAGACTCAGAGCCTGAACCGCCTCGAGCCGCCGCTCAACAGCCTCTTCTTCTGGACGTCGCCCACGCTCTCGATTCTCGAAGTGCTCTTCTGGTCGCTCTTCGGTGTGCTCACGAACCTGCTCGTGAACTCGGCCGAGCACCTGCGCAAGAACGACTTCAACCCCGATGAGCGCTGGGTGGCGTGGACGAAGCTCTTCTACGGCCCGGTGCTCGCGGCCGTCGTCGTGCTCGCGCTGATCAACGGCTTCTTCCAGGTCGAAAGCTACGCGATCCGAGTCTGGACGCTCCCGCTGGTCGCCTTCATCTTCGGCTACGCGTCGCGCCGCACGGCCGTGCTCTTCGAGCGCATCATCGAGCGGTTCCTGGGCGCCGCCTCGGAAGGCGCCGGCGCGGGCCCGCAGAAGGCACTCGAGACCCGCCAGGCGATGATCGCCGAGCTGATGGCGGCCTACCGCCCGCCGACGATCCGCGCACTCAACACGAAGGCGAAAGACGTCGCTCACGACGTGCTGATGGCGCGCATGCTCGACCGGGGTCAGCCGGGGGAGCAGCGATGACGGGGCGCGGCCGTGCGATCGTCGTTCCCCTGCTTGCGGCGCTGGCGCTGTCCGCGGCCTGCGCCAAGACGCCTTCGGAACAGGCCCTGCGAGATCAATCGATCGAGCTGGCACAGCGGCAGCGCGAGGACGGAGCGCGCACGTTCGAGGCGACGCGGAGCCTGATCGATGCGTACAAGGCGCGCGACGAAGCGCTCGATGCGGCCGTCGTCGAGCAGTGCCGAGCG
Source organism: Myxococcota bacterium (assembly GCA_965250285.1). Classification (GTDB taxonomy): domain Bacteria; phylum Myxococcota_A; class UBA9160; order UBA9160; family UBA4427; genus CAYYSY01. Next base: position 140,333 of record OZ252299.1, on the reverse strand, counting down.
ATCGCCGCGGCGCGCGAGCAGCAGATCATCAACCTCGCGTACGCGCGTGAGCGCCGGGTGAACCTCGAGTTCGAAGATCTCGCCTGGCGTGCGCTCACCATCGACTGGCCGGCCGCGTTCGAAGAGAAGGTCGTCGCGCGGGTCGAACCGGCCATCGAAGCGAAGACCCGCGAGCTGGTGGCCGTGCGCAACCGGCTGGCGGGGTTCGAGAACGACACGGTGCTCATTCGCGAGCAGGCGCGGCTCGAGATTCTGCTGCTCGCCGAGCGCGAAGAGATCCTGCAGACCGAGTTCGAGCTGCAGGACGCGCTGCTCGCGAAGCTGGGCGCCGAGCGCGCCGAGTTTCGCCGGGCGTCGCAGGCCCGCTTCGGTGCGATTCGCAGCGACGCCGCCCGGCTCGGCGCACAGACCTGCTCGCCGACCTCGCTCGATGACGCCTACGCGCGGATGTACGCCGCGCTCGCCGCGCAGGAGGCCCAGGCGCTCGAAGGCCACGATGCGCTGATCGCAGCGCTCGAGACGCTGAAGGCCTCGGACGAGGTTCCGTCGGGCTTCCACCTGATCGTTGCCGGAGCGATGGGCCAGCTCGGCGACGAGGTCGGGGACATTCCGATCGTCGGAGGTGTGGTGCAGGGCCTCGTCGATGACCAGAGCGATCGGCTCCTGCGCCGCGTCGACCAGGTGACCGCGAGCCTGAGACAGCAGGCCGATGGCCTGATCGAAGAGGCCGTGAGCGGCATCGAGGACCGGCTCGCGGTGGCCGGCCGAGACCGGGCCGAATCGATCACACAGAACGAAGGGGACAATTGATGTCGCGCAGGGATCGTTTCTCAGACCTCGGGATCGAGCTCAGCCCCGAGTTCCGCAGCGCCTTCGACGAAGCGCGCGCCGACATGGACACGTGGATCGACGACAAGATGGACGATCTGCGCGACTCGATGAACACCTCGCTCCAGACCTACGAGCAGCAGCTCAAGAGCGAAGTGCAGGACGTCGCCGACGACCTCGCCGCCACGCACGCCGAGATCAGCGCGATCATGCAGAAGGTCGACGGCTTCGCATCGAGCCTCGAGGAGGGGGACGGCGCCTCTCTCGAAGAGGCGATCGGTCGGACCCAGGAGCTCGTGAGGCGCGTCAAGAACGAGCTCGAAGCGCACGAACGGCGCTGGAAGAAGCTCGGAGAGACCGGCATGGCCGTCGCGATCCGCGCTGCGAAGACGGCCGTGGGCCTGCCCGTCTGATCAGGATGGACGCACGATGAACCGCATCTCGAAATTCGTTCGGCTCGTCACCGAGAAAGGCGAACCGGTGACCGACCTCTCGCTGGGCGAGCCGGTCCGGGTGATCGAGGAGCGCGCGTGGGTGCGCATCGAGACCGAAGCCGGTCACGTCGGCTTCGTACCGGCGGATGCCGTCGCGCGCGTGCCCGACCGGCCTTCTTCGCCGGCGACGACGAGCGATCCGCCGACGCCGATGCGCGTCGCCGAGCTCGCCCGGGCGACGCCCAGGCGCGTTGCGATCCACGAGTACCCGACCGCGGGCACCGCATTCACGATGCACCGAGGTCAGCCGCTCCTGGCCCACGTCGACTTCTTCCCGAGCCTCGACATGCTCGGTCGTCTGGCTTCGGATCTCGGCATCACGGTCTACGTCACCCACTCGTTCAGGCAGCGCGACGTCGCACCCCACGGCACGGTCGTCCCCCCGGCCAAGCGATCGAACCATCTGGTGGGACACGCGATCGACGTGAATCTGCAGGTCGACGGCGAACACCTCAACTCGACGCGACTGGGTCCCGCCCAATTCGGAACGCTCCCCAAAGCGGCACAGCTCTTTCTGAACGAGATCCGACGCGATCCGACGCTGCGCTGGGGTGGCGACTTCGTGCGCCCCGACCCCGTGCACATCGATGACAATCTCTATCGCCGCAACGTCACGGCCTGGGAAGACAAGCTGAGGGGCGTGTCGGGCGTCGCCTGAACCGCATGCGTCGCGCGAGGCGTCTGCTTCGCCCGAGACGCCTGCGTCAATTCTGCACTACGCTCGACTCATGGCGTCCGGCCCGGGCACAGCGACGAATCCGCTCCCGAACGCAATCACGCAGGCTGCCCGGGTACGATGGGCCGCGACCGCCCTCGCCTCGATCGCGCTGTTGTTCGGCTTGGCCTGCGGCGAACACCAGGGGCCGGGCGAGGTCACGGCGAAGCCGGCTTCGCCCGAGCGGGTCGCCGCCCGCGCGCAGCGACAAGGCCAAGCCGCCGCGCTGCTCGATGATCTCGAAGCGCCGCGCAAGCAGATCCTCTTTGGTGATCTGCACGTGCACACCACCTTCTCGACCGACGCGTTCGCGATCGCCCTACCGATGCTCGGAGGCGAAGGCGCCCACCCGCCCGCCGACGCCTGCGACTTCGCGCGCTTCTGCGCCGATCTCGACTTCTGGAGCCTGAACGATCATGCCGAGGGTCTCACCCCGGCCCACTGGCAGGAGTCGATCGAATCAGTGCGCGCGTGCAACGCGGCCGCCGGCGACGCCGAAGCGCCCGACGTCGTGGCCTATCTCGGCTGGGAATGGACGCAGGTCGGCAACACCCCCGAAACGCACTACGGCCATCACAACGTGGTGTTGCGCGAGCTCGCCGAGGGCCGCGTCCCCACGCGGCCCATCCACGCGATCCGCCCCGAGTTCACCCGTTTCGAGCTCCCATTCATGGCCCGGCTCGCGCCGCTGGCCGATTGGCCGAACCGTCAGATCTATTGGGATCAGCAGGAGATGATCGCCGAGATCAACGACACGCCGCGCTGCGCGGAGGGCGTGCCCGTGCGGGATCTGCCGGACGACTGCATGGAGGGCGCGCGGACGCCGGGCGACCTGAATGCGAAGCTCGACGACTGGGGCTTCGACGCGCTCGTGATCCCGCATGGCACGACCTGGGGCTTCACGTCGCCGGCCGGCGCGTCACTCGACCTGGGCATGAACGCGGTCGACTTCGACCCGGAGCGGCAGCGCCTCTTCGAGATCTACTCGGGACACGGCAACGCCGAGGAGTACCGCTCGTGGCGAAGCGTCGTGCGCGACGCCGAGGGCGAGCTGTTCTGCCCCGCTCCGACCGCAGACTACGTACCGTGCTGCTGGCGCGCCGGTGAGATCATTCGCCACCGCTGCGAACCCGACGTCGACGCCGAAGTGTGCGAGGCCCGCGTCGAAGCGGCCCGCCGCAACTACGTCGCCGCGGGCCCGGCCGGGTTTCAAACGGTGCCCGGCGCCCGGGCCGAAGACTGGCTCGAATGCAGCCAGTGCACCGACTGCTTCCTGCCCGCGAACGGCCACGTGCCAACGATGTCGGCGCAATACGGGCTGGCCCGCGTCTCGTTCGACGATCCCGATGCGAAGATCGAACGGCGGGCGGGCTTCATCGGTTCGAGCGACACCCACCGCGCGCGCGCCGGCAACGGCTTCAAGGAGTTCGGCCTGCGCCGCAACGCCGACGCCACGTTGACGCCGAGCTCGTTGATGGGCACAGGCGACCCCGAGCCCGAGTCACGGGCCCTCGACTACGCGACCCTGCCGCTCCAGAAGCGGCGAGACACCGAGCGGCAGGCGTCGATGTACGTGACCGGGGGCCTCGTCGCCGTGCACGCGCCGGCCCGGCAGCGCGACGCGATCTTTGCCTCGTTGCACCGGCGCGAGGCCTACGCGACCTCGGGCGACCGAATCCTGCTCTGGTTCGACCTGCTGAACGCGCCGAGTGGCGACGCGCCGATGGGCAGCGAGGTCGCCATGGTCGACCCGCCTCGCTTCCGCGTCGCCGCGATGGGCGCCTTCGAGCAGAAGCCAGGCTGTCCGCCCGACACGAAGGCGGCCCTCGGAGCCGATCGGCTCGAACGTCTGTGCCTCGGCGAGTGCTACCACCCGGGCGACATGCGAAAGCCGATCACACGCATCGAGGTCGTCCGTGTGCGCCCTCAGCTCGTGCCGGACGAACCGATCGAGACGCTGATCGACGACCCGTGGCGCACCTACGCGTGCCCGGCCGAGGGCGCGGGCTGCCGCATCGAGTTCGAGGATCCCGACTGGCCGAGCCTCGGTCGCTCGGCGGCCTACTACGTGAGAGCGATCCAGATCCCGAGCCCCGCGGTGAACGGGGCGGGGCTGGGGTGTCTTCGCCGCGACGCCGAGGGCCGATGCGTCGCCGTCGAAGCCTGCGGCTCGTCGGCCCCGGACGGCGAAGACTGTCTCGCCGACGTCGAAGAGCGCGCCTGGTCGTCGCCCATCTGGATCGACCCCGCGCCGGGCGCTGGACCGTCGACGGCCCAGTGACGCGCCGGGCCGCCCTCGCGCCGGTGACGCGCCTCACCGAACGCCTGACTCGCGCAGCCTTCGAGACGGACCGCGTATCGATTAGAATGAAGCGCTCCCCGATTCCGCGGGGCGAAGGAGTCAGACCCTGCCGTGAGTCCCACCGCAACGGCCAGAACGAGCGACCCGAAGCGACAAGACGCGATCGCGACCCGTGCGCGGATCGTCGCCGTCGCGGAGCGTCTGTTCGCCGAGCGCGGCATCGACGCCGTGTCGCTGAGCGAGATCAACCGTGAAGCGAACCAGCGCAACCGGACGGCGGTGCAGTACCACTTCGGCAACAAGCACGGCCTGCTCGAAGCGATCCTGCAAAAGCACCGCCGCTTCGTCCATCGGCGCCGTACCGAGCTCCTCGACGAGCTCGAGGCGATGGAAGAGCCCGGCCTTCGCGACATCGTGCGGGTGCTGGTGCTCCCGATCGCCGAGCTGATGTCGAATCAGGATGGCGGTCTCGCGTTCGTGCAGGTGCGGGCGCAGCTGATCGGGCATCCCGAATTCCGAACGATCGAACGGGCGACCGACGCCCACGAGTCGACGAGCCGCCTGTGGTCTCACGCCACCTGGGCCGCGAAGCCCGTGCCCGATGAACTGCGTTTCGTCCGCGCCCTCACCGTCCTGGGGCTGCTCTTTCACACGTTCGCCGACTATGCCCGCGTCGCACGACAGAACCCACAGCTGCTCGCCGGAGCGACCATCGAAGCCACCGCCGAGAGCGTCATCGACTCGATCGTCGCGGTGCTCTCGACCCATGCCTCTGAAGAAACGAGACGGGCCGCACGCGGCGACGCGCACTGAGAACCGGCCGGACACGCCGCCACCGCTTCGAGCCACACACCGCCAGGAGCCCACCCATGATCCGCGTCCTCTCGACCGCGTCGGTTCTCGTGCTGGCGATCGCCCTCGCAGGCTGCGAAGACGAACCGAAGCAAGCGCAAGAGAGCGACGCGCCTGCTGGTGCCGCGAGCCAGATGACGCGGGATCTCAAGCAGTTCGGGCGCGATCTCGACGCGGCGGTGCAGATCCATGACATCGTCTACCAGGCGCGCGCGACCGCCAACGCAAACATGGTGGTCACGAGCGAGGGCAATGTCGTCATCGATACCGGGTTGCCGCAGCTCGGCGGCGGCGTGCCGCACTATCTCAAGAAGGTCAACGACCTGCCCTTCACTCATGTGATCGCGACACACGCCCACGCTGATCACTACGGTGCGACCGATACGTTCCTCGAAGACGACACCGAGGTGATCGTCCACGCGCAGTTCCCGCACAACCAGACGTACCTCAAGGCACTGGCGCCGACGTTGATGGAGCGCAACAAGATCTTCTTCCCCGACGACGTGCCGAATCTGCCGAGCTTCGCGCTCGCCGCGTCGTATCCCACCATCGAGCCGACGCGACTCGTCTACGACCGCTACGACTTCGAGCAGGGCGGCGTCCGCTTCGAGGTCCTGTCGATGCCGGGCGCCGAGGGCGCGGATGGGCTCGCGGTATGGCTGCCCGACCAGAAGATCCTCTTCACAGGCGACCTCTGGGGCCACATCTTCCCGATGTGGCCGAACCTCACGACGATTCGGGGCGAGCGGGCGCGCTTCGCGATGCCCTACGTCGACAGCCTGAACCGCATCCTCGAGCTCGATCCCGTGATGCTCGTACCGAGTCACTTCGAACCGATCGAGGGGCGCGAGCGCATCCGCGAGGGCATCACCCGCATGCGCGACGCCGTGGTCTACGTGCACGACGCCGTCATCGAGGGCATCAACGACGGCAAGAGCGTCGAGACGATGATGCGCGAGATCACGCTGCCCGAGGAGATCGCCGTGCCCGAGGTGCATGGCAAGGTCTCGTGGGGCGTGCGCAGCATCTACGACGCCTATCTCGGCTGGTTTCACCTCGACTCGACGACGGAGCTCTACGACGTGCCCGCACGTGATGTCTACGCCGAGATCACCGAGGCGGCCGGCGGTCCTCAGGCGGTCGCCGACCTCGCGGTCGCGAGCATCGAGCGGGGCGAGCCCGAGCGGGCGCTCCACTTCGCCGAGATGTCACTCGCCGCCGAGCCGGGGCAGAGGCGCGCCCTCGAGGCGCGGCTGGCGGCCCTCGAGCTGCTGCTCCAACGAAGCGGGGACGTCAACCACTACGAGGTCGAGTGGCTCAAGCACCGCATCGCCGCGACGCGCGAAGCGCTCGGCCTCTAGCTCGCGCTCCGACCGATCGTCTGCCCGAGGGCGCGCGTCGTGCCCCCCGCATACGTGTGGACCGCCCGGGGTGATCGCACCGCGAGCCGAGTCGAAGCTTCGAAGTGAGGGATCGGGGGGCTACTCGGCCCCGCCGAGTGCGGCGTAGAGCTTCTCGGTCATCGCGAACGAGAGCTGCGACAGCTCCTCGATCGCCGCCGCCAACGCTGCGGCGTCATCGGCCTCGCTGGCCGCGCGGGTCTTCTCGAGCGCCGCTTCGAGGTTCTCTCGATCCGAAGCCTCGACCTCGTCGGCGAACTCTTCGAGGGTCTTCTCGGTCGAGTAGGCGAGCCCCTCGGCCTTGTTGCGTAGATCGGTGAGCTGCCGACGCACCTCGTCGTTCTGCTGGTGCTCTTCGGCCTCGTCGATCAGCCGATCGACGTCTTCCTTGCTGAGACCCGACGAAGCCGTCACCTCGATCGACTGACTCTGCCCGGTGCCGAGATCCTTTGCCGACACGTTGACGACGCCGTCGGTGTCGATCGCGAACGTGACCTCGATCTGTGGGACGCCGCGGGGAGCCGGGGGGATGCCCACCAGCTCGAATCGGCCGAGCGTCATGTTGTCGTCGGCCATCTCGCGCTCACCCTGCAGCACGTGGATGCGAACCACGTCCTGATGATCTTCGGTCGTCGAGAAGACCTGGCTCTTCGTCGCGGGAATCGTCGTGTTCTTCTCGATGATGCGGGTGAAGACGCCACCCTGCGTCTCGACACCGAGCGAGAGCGGCGTGACATCGAGCAGGATCACGTCTTCGACGTCACCCTTGATGACACCGCCCTGGATCGCAGCCCCCGCGGCCACCACCTCGTCGGGGTTCACCGTCTTGTTGGGCGACTTGCCGAAGATCTCCTCGACCTTGGCCTGAACCCGGGGCATACGGGTCATGCCGCCGACGAGGATCACCTCGTCGATCTCGCTGGCATCGAGGCCGGCGTCTTCCATCGCGGTCTTGCAGGGCTGGGCGAGCCGATCGATCAAGCTGGCGACCAGGCCCTCGAGCGTCTCGCGATCGAGCTGGGTCACGAGGTGCTGCGGCCCCTCGTCGTTCGAGGCGATGAAGGGCAGGTTCACGTCGGTCTCGTTCGACGACGAGAGCTCGTGCTTGGCGCGTTCGGCGCCCTCCTTCAGCCGCTGCAGGGCCATCGCGTCTTCCTGCAGGTCGATCCCGGTCTGTTCATGGAAGAGGCCGGCGAGGTGCTCGACGATCACGTTGTCGAAGTCTTCGCCGCCGAGATACGTGTCGCCGTTGGTCGACAGCACCTGGAAGACGCCGTCACCGATCTCGAGGATCGAGATATCGAAGGTGCCGCCGCCGAGGTCGAACACCGCGATCTTCTGATCGTCTTCGGTGTCGATGCCATAGGCCAGGGCCGCGGCCGTGGGCTCGTTGATGATGCGCAGCACGTTCAGCCCAGCGACCTGCCCGGCCTCCTTCGTGGCCTGCCGCTGTGCGTCGTTGAAGTAGGCCGGGACGGTGATGACCACGTCTTCGACGGGCTCACCGAGATAGTCCTGCGCCGTGTCCTTCATCTTCGTGAGGACGGTGGCGGAGATTTCCTGGGGCGAGAGGTCGCGGTCGTCGACGCGCACCCACGCGTCGCCGTTGTGCTCGCTGGCGACGATCTCGAAGGGCGCGACCTGCGCGAACTTGTCGACTTCTTCGGCTTCGCGCTTGCGCCCGATCAGACGCTTGACCGCGAAGATGGTGCGTTCGGGGTTCGTCACCGCCTGACGCTTGGCGATCTGGCCGATCAGCTTCTCACCCGACTCGGTGAAGGCGACGATCGAGGGCGTCGTGCGCGAGCCTTCGGCGTTCGCGATCACCTCCGAGGTGTCACCCGACATGAAGGACACGCACGAGTTCGTCGTGCCCAGGTCGATTCCGATCACGTAGCTCATGTGGCAGTGCCACCCCCCAGCCTGATCGTGGGGGAGACTCGGCCTCGGGCAGGGTTGCTACCCGTTGCCGCCGCTGCCCCCCGCAGCGGGTGCCGAAACGATCACTCGGGCCGGGCGGAGCAGCCTGTCCCGCAGCAGGTAACCCTTCTGCAAGACCTCGACGACGGTATTCGGCGGAACGTCGTCGGTCGGGAGCTGACCCATCGCTTCGTGAACGGCGGGATCGAAGGGCTGGCCATCGGCCTCCACGACATTCACGCCGTGGTTGGCAAGGCTGCCGATCAGCTCGCGCTGCACCAGCTCGACGCCTTGCAAGAGGCTCTTCAAGTCCGCGTCGCCACTCTGCTCCGAGTGTTCGATCGCGCGCTCCAGATTATCGACCGTCGTCAGGAGATCCTTGACGAGATTCTGGGGTCCATAGAGCGCGGTCTCCTGCTTTTCCTTGAGCGAACGTCGCCGGAAGTTCTCGAACTCGGCCTGAAGACGCAGATGTCGATCCTTCGCGGCTTCGACCTCGGCGCCGCGCTCCTCGTAGGCGACCTTCAGCTCCTGGAGCTCGGTCGACAGCGCCTCGATCGTCACTTTGTCCATCGACATGGGGGCATCTCCCCCCTCCGCGGTGCCGGTCTCGGCGTCCCGAGCGTCCTTGCTATCGATCGCCGCCTGCAGAGCGGCTTCGAGCTCTTCAGTGCCCGTGAGCTGCGGGCCCTCTTCGGGCGCGCTCGGGTCGACCTCGGCTCCATTCTCACTCGAATTCTTCGTCACGAAGCGAATCTCTCGGTCGCGAGGCGAGCCAGGCTGCTCACACTCGGGTTCGGGTATCGGTCAAACGCTCGCTCGAGCGTTGGGGTTTGTGGTGAATTCGTGCACGGGCGCGGAGACGCCGGCCGATGTGCACATGCGCTGCGCAGCCCTGAGCGGGTCATGACTGCAGCCTGCGCGTCACAAGACTCGAGCAGTAGCTGACGACCGGAACGATGCGTGAGTAGTCCATGCGGTTCGGCCCGATCACACCGACGACGCCGAGCGCCCCACCCTCGTCGCCGCCGCCTGGGCGGCTCCGACCGTACGGCACGGCGACCATTGCGCAGCCGCGCAGCCCCGACTCGGCCAGGTCGTCGCCGAGCGACACGGTGAAGCCGTCGCTGTCGATGATCTGCTCGAGCACCTCGATCAGTCGCTCGTGTGTCTCGAGCGCCGACAGCATCGCCCTGATGCGGGCCGGGTCGGCGAACTCGGGCTGATCGAGGATCGCGAGCCGCGTTGCGACCACCAGGTCGCTCGACGTGAAGGCCCCCGCGTCGAGCGCGCGCAAGCCGAGCGTGAGCGCGCGCTTGAGCAGGCGATCGGCTTGATCTCGCAGCCGCTCGATCTCGGCCCGGAGCACGGCGTGCACCTGCCCGAGCGTCCGACCACTCAGCCGCTCGTTGAGCGCCCGTGCCATCTGATCGAGCTCGCGCTGGTCGCCGTCGCCCCGTTCTTCGATCGTCCGTTGCGTAACCTGACCGTTGGCGGCCACGAGCACCACGAGCACCCGCTCGGTCGAGACACGCACGAGTGTCACGTGGGTGAGCGGCAAGCGTTCGACGACCGGCTCGAGGGCAAAGCCGATCTGACGCGTGCGATCCGAGAGCACCTGCGAGACGACGCGCAGGATCGGCTCCCCCTCCGGCGCGTCGACCCGTTCTTCGAGGGCCCGACGCTCGTAGTCGCTGATGTCGGCGGGATCGAACAGTCGGTCGAGGAAGACGCGCAGCCCCGCATCGCTCGGGATGCGGCCCGCACTCGTGTGCGGCTGATCGACGAGCCCGAGATCGGCGAGCTGGGCGAGGGTCGACCGAATCGAGGCGCTCGAGAGCGAGACGGGCAGCAGATGCGAGAGCGTGCCCGACGAGACGGGGGCGCCATCGGCGATGTAGGCCGAGACGAGCGAGCGCAACACGAGCGCCTGACGGTCGTCGAGCTCGAATTCGTCGGCGGCCGCGGCAGGGGCCGCCCATCGGCGGTTCTCGTCGGGGCGATCGGTGCGCATCTCGGGCCCGAACCGGGCGTCCTCTCTCCGAAAAGTCCGATGATTTCCGGATACTTATCTACCATCCGGCCGAAGGCGAGTCAATCTCGTCCCCGACCCCTGGATGTCCACCGCCGTTGTCGTGAATCGGCGGCTCACGACCCGGGGGTGGGCCGAGTCGACGCGCCCCGGCCCGAGGGCGCCGTGCCGCGGCTCAGACGAAACGACTGCCGACCGCGTCGGCCCACATGCGCCCTGCGGCGGTGAGCCGCCACGGCTCGCCGCCCCCGCCCTCGAGCCAGCCGAGGCGGACCAGCTCTTCGAGCTCGGCTTCGAAGGCGTGCTCGAGCGTCGCCCCGAACTCGCGCTCGAAATCCGCCGGATCGAGGCCGTCGCGGCAGCGCAGCGCGAGGAAGACTGCCTCGCCCATCGCCTCGCGCCGGTCGGGCACGTCGACGCGCTCGGCGGCCGGCGCCCCCGCCTCCACAGCCGACTGCCACGCGCCGAGGGCGCGGGGGTTCGCCGGGCGCGCGCCGTACGGTGCGTCCGGGCCCGGCGGATCGAACGACCAGGCCCCGACGCCGAGCCCGAGCACCGGCTGCCGCGCCCAGTACCGGCGGTTGTGCACCGACGCGTGGCCCGGGCGCGCGTAGTTCGTCAGCTCGTAGCGCTGCAGCCCGAGGTCGGCGAGACCCGCCTCGAGCCGGTCGAGCATGTCGGCCGCGACGTCGGCGTCGAACGCCGCGAGCTGACCGCGCTCGGCGGCGGTCGCAAAGGGGGTCCCCGCTTCGACCACCAGCTCGTAGGTCGACGCGTGCTCGGGTCGATGCCGCGCGAGGCGTTGCAGATCGGCAACGATCGTCTCGAGCGTCTGGCCCGGGACGGCGAACATGAGATCGACCGAGACGTCTTCGAAGCCCGCAGCCCGCGCGGCGTCGAGTGTGCGATCGGCCTCGATGCTGCGATGGGCTCGGCCCAGACGCCTCAGCACCTCGTCGTCGAAGCTCTGCACGCCCACCGAGAGCCGCGTGACGCCCGCCGCTCGAAATCCGGACAAACGCTCACGCTCGACGGTGCTCGGGTTCACCTCGAGGGTGATCTCGCCGGGGCCTTCGCCGGCGCGGTGAAAGGTCTGTCGCACCCGCTCGACCAGGCGCGCGATCGAATCGGGGCGAAGCAGCGCAGGCGTCCCGCCCCCCAGATAGAGGCTCGCGAGGCCGCGGCCGGCGAACGCGTCGGCGCGCGCGGCGAGTTCGGCCTCGAGGGCTTTCACGTATCGATCTTCGACGTCGGCCTCGGGGCCGCCGCGCGCGGCCACGACCGCGAAGTCGCAGTAGGGGCAGACCCGGTCGCAGAAGGGCACATGGAGGTACACGCCGACTCGCCCGTCGTCTCGTCCAAGCGTCATGACGAGGCGAGCGTAGCCGCGCCGAGGGCGCTGTCTCACCGTGCGGCCCGCCCGAACGAAGCCGCAACCGAGGGGCAGCCCCCGCGGCCCTCGGGTACCCTGCCGCGGCCTTGGATCACAGCGAAATCCTTCACGAGACGCTCGACAACGGGCTCACGATTCTGCTGCGCGAGACGCACCGCGCGCCGGTCGCCAACCTCCAGATCTGGGCCCGCGTGGGCTCGGCGGACGAGCGCGCCGGCGAGGGCGGCCTCGCCCACTTTCACGAGCACATGCTCTTCAAGGGCACACCGACGCGGGGCGTCGGCGCGGTCGCGGGTGAAGTCGAGGGCGCGGGCGGACGCATCAACGCGTACACGAGCTTCGACGTCACCGTGTACTACGCCACGCTGCCGAGCTCGGCGCTGCCCGTCGGCCTCGACGTGCTCTCCGATGCGATCTTGCACTCGGTCTTCGATTCGGACGAGGTGCAGCGCGAACGCGAGGTCGTGCTCGAAGAGATCCGGCGCAGCGAAGACCACCCCGGCCACGTGCTGAGCGACCTGACCTTCAAAGAGGCGTATCGCGAGCATCCGTACGGTGCGCCGATCCTCGGCCCGCCCGAGAACGTGGCCGCGTTCGATCGCGCGAAGGTGATGCGCTTCTTCGACCGCTGGTACCGCCCCGACAATCTCGTCGTGGTCGCCGCCGGCGACTTCGACAAGTCGGCGGTGCGCGACGCGATCGTCGCGCGCTTCGGGGACGCGGCGCCCGGCGATGCGGAGCGCGCCCGCACCCACGAGTCGCCGCATCGCGGCCTGAAGGCGGTCGTCGAGCGCCGGCCCTTCGAGGGGCAACGGGTCGAGCTGGCGTGGCCGTCGGCGCGCTTCCGCGACGAAGACGCCGTGCACCTCGACCTGCTCGCCTATCTGCTCGGGGAGTGCGAGTCGAGTCGACTGGTTCGGGACGTGAAGGATCAGGCCGGCCTCGCCGATCGCATCGACGCTTCGTCGTACACGCCGCTCGATCGTGGGCTCTTCACGATCGGCCTCGAGACCGATGAGGCGCGGGTCCGCGGCGCGCTCGAGGCGGTGGCCGACCAGGTCGAGCGCCTGCGCCGCGAGCCGGTCTCGCAGGCAGAACTCGAGCGGGCCCGGGCGAACTTTCTCGCGAGCGAACACTTCGAACGCGAGAGTGTGTCGGGGCTGGCGAGCAAGCTCGGACACTTTCAGGTCTTGGGCGATGGCTGGCAGAGCGAGGCCGACTATTTCGAGGCGCTCGGCCGCGCGACCACCGACGATCTGCTTCGCGTCGCGCAGACCTATCTCGACCCCGAAGAGCTGGTCGCTGCGGCCCTGATCCCCGACACCGATCACGACCGACTCGACGCCGCGGCGCTCGAATCGGCCGTGCGCGCCGGCTTCGATCGTGCGCGCCGCGCGCTGCCCGAGGCCGCGATCGCCGCACCGCGCTCGAACGGCACCACTCGCGCCGGGGGCGGCGAGGCCAGCGCGGCGGGGGGCGGCGATGCGACGCAGATCGAGACGTTCGATCTCGACGGCCTGCGTTTGCACGTCTTGCCGCGCCGCTCGGTGCCGGTCGTTGCGCTGCGCGCCGTCGCACACGGCGGGCTGCTCGCCGAAGACGAGAGCAACGCCGGTCTCGGCAGCTTCCTCGCTTCGATGTGGACGCGGGGCACGGCGAAGCGCAGCGCCGCCGACTTCGCGAGCGCGATCGAAGACCTCGCCGCCGAGGTCGATGGCTTCTCGGGTCGCAGCTCGTGTGGGCTCACGCTCGAGTCGACCAGTGCATCATTCGACCGCGCGCTCGACCTCTTCGCCGAGGTCGCGCTCGAACCGGGCTTCCACCCCGAAGAGATCGAGCGCGAGCGGCGCGAAACGCTCGCCGCGTTCGATCGGCTCGAAGATCAGCTGGCCCAGCGCGCGTTCATGCTCTTCGCCGAGACCGAGTTCGAGACCCATCCCTACCGGCTCCCGCTCATCGGTCGCCGCAAGGTGACCGAGTCTCTCGACGCATCCCAGGTTCGCGCCCACCACGATCGCCTGCTCGCGAAGCCCGGCATGGTCGTCGCCGTCTCGGGCGACGTCGACCCCGACCACGTCGCACGCGCATGGCAGGATCGGCTCGGCGGCCTGCGCACCGATGCCCCGGCGCTGCCCGAGGTCGCGCTCGAGGCACGCGGGCCCGGCGTGCGCGAAGCCCACATCGCCAAGGATCGCGCCCAGGCGCATCTGGTGATCGGCTTCCGCGGACTGTCGGTCGACGATCCCGACCGGCACACCCTCGAGGTGATCTCGCAGCTGCTCGCGGGCCAGGGCGGCCGGCTCTTCCTCGAGCTGCGCGACCGCCAGAGCCTCGCCTACTCGGTCAACGCGACGAACGTCGAAGGCGTGCATCCGGGCTTCTTCGCCGTGTACATCGGGACGGCGCCCGACAAGCTCGAGACGGCGCGACGCGGGATCTTCGAAGAGCTCGAGCGCCTGCTCGAGGCAGCGCCGAGCGAGGGCGAGCTCGACCGTGCGCGGCTGAACCTCGCGGGCAACTTCGCGATCGACCTGCAGCGCAACTCGAGCCTGGCCACACACATGTCGCTCGACGATCTCTACGGCCTCGGCCCGAAGAGCTACGAGCGGTACGCCGACGAAGTGCTCGCGATCAGTCGAGAAGACTGTCTGCGCGTCGCACGACAGGTGATTCGGCTCGATGCCTACACCGAGGCGCTCGTGGCGCCGTGATGCCGCGACCTACTCGGCCGGCACCCCCAGCAGAAACACGGCCAGCGCCATCGCCGTGAGCGCGGCGAAGAGCAGCGACTTCGCGTTGCGTCCGGGCAGATCCACCAGCTGGCGCGTCATCACGAACGCCACGCCGCACTGCAGCGTGTAGAAGAGCGCGAAGGCGCGCGAGGCGTACGCGATGATGGTCGCGACGTCGGTCTCCCAGGTCAGCGCGACGGTCACCGCGAGGATCAGCGCGTAGGCGTGGCGGCTGGTCACGCGCCCACCCCCGAGCTCGGCGATCAATCCGCCGCTGCCCTCGGTGTCGGCGACCGCAGCGCTGAACTGCGAGCCCACGGCGGCCACGGTGAGCAGCATCGGCAGCACGAGGGCGACCGGGGCGGTCATCTCGATGATCGCCGTGACGTCGGCGCCCAGTCCGTCGTGGAACAACACGGTCGCCAGCGACAGAAAGATCAGATAGATGACGGTCGAGATGAGCTGGGCGAGCTTCATCGTCCGCACCCGTGTCTCGGCGTCGAACGCCTCACCGAGGTAGCGCGAAGCCTCGAACCCCTGCACGACGATCAGCAGCCCGAGCAACACGCGCAGACCGGCGAAGTCGACCCCCGAGGTGACGTCGGGCCATTGCCAGCGGCCCTCGACCAGCAACCGCACGTTGTAGAGCGCGAGACCGACCAGCAGAGCGACGATCATGCCCAGGTTCAGCGCGACGGCGTATCGCTCGACCGAGATCAGCCGCCTGAGGCCCCAGACGATCCCGATGCCCCCGATGGTCACGAGCAGGGACGTCGTGACGATGTCGGCCATGGGATCCGCCGCGACCCCCGCCGAGTGCAGCACGAAGGTCGCGAGCAGCTGCAGGTAGTAGCTGATCGAGACGAAGTAGGCGCCCGCGAGCACGAAGCGCGACAGCAGCGCGAGCGACTGCGCCGCACCGTGCCCGTGCCTGGCCACAGGTTCGAAGTGCACGATGTTGAACCGCACGGCCTCGCCGACGCCGTACGCGAGCAGAAGCAGGCCGGCCATGCAGGCGGCGGCGTAGACACCGACGGCGCCCCCGAGCAACGGCGCGCTCACGAGGAAGCCGCTGCCCATGATCGACGCGAGCGGTGTGACCGTCGCCCGCCAGGTCGTCGAAGCACTGAGCGGCTTCCAGAACGCCAGCATGGCGCCGACGACCGCGGCGACCACCACGACGAGCGCGTCGATCATCGGGGAGCTCGATCGGCGCGGGGGTGGCTCAGCGCCCGACCCCCACCGCACCGCCGTCGGTGCGCGGATCGCTGCCGCCCTGATGCACGCCCGTCGTCGGATCGATGACGATCATCTCGGCGGCCGACCAGTGCCGCTTCGAGACGTCGACGTCGTGCCCGCGCCCGGCGAGCGCCTCGACGACGTCGGTGGGTGTCTCGGGCTCGACCCGCAGCATGTCGGGTCGCCACTGGTGATGAAAGCGCGGCGCCGAAACGGCCGCCTGCGCATCCATGCCCCAGTCGACCACGTTCAGGATCGTGAGCAGCGTCGTCGAGATGATGCGTGGCCCACCCGGGCTGCCGGTGACGATGAAGGGCTGACCGTCTTTCAGCAGGATCGACGGGGTCATGCTCGACAGCGGGCGCTTGCCCGGCTGAATGCTGTTCGCCCCGAGCTGGTCGATCAGCCCGTAGCTGTTGGGTGTCCCGGGCGCGACGCTGAAGTCGTCCATCTCGTTGTTGAGCACCACGCCGGTGCCGGGCACGGTGATGCCGCTGCCGAAGGGCGTGTTGATCGTCATCGTGAGCGCCACCGCGTAGCCGGCCGCATCGGTGGTCGACAGGTGCGTCGTACCCGAGTCGTCGGGCAGCTGCCGCGCCGCCGGCTCGACGCTGCCCGCCTTGTCGGCGTCGATGCGCGCGCGCTGGGCCTCGGCGTAGGCCTCGCTGGTGAGCCGCTCGATCGGGACCTCGACGAAGTCGCTGTCGCCCATGTACACGGCACGGTCGGCGAAGGCGAGCTTCATCGCCTCGGTCACGTGGTGCAGCGCGTTCGAGCTGCCCGCTTGCATCGCTTCGAGGTCGAAGCCCTCGAGGATCTGCAGGGCCTGCACGAGCACGGCGCCCCCCGACGACGGCGGCGGAAACGAGTAGACCTCGAGGCCGCGATACGTGCCCCGCACCGGTTCGCGCCGCTTCGGCTCGTAGCTGGCGATGTCGGCCAGTGTCAGGATGCCGCCGCGACGCTCGACCTCTTCGGCGATGCGACGGCCGGTCTCGCCCTCGGTGAACTCGCGCGACCCACGCTTGGCGACCGCCTTCAGCGTGCGCGCGAGATCCTTCTGCACGAGGCGCTGACCGGGCTGCGGCGTCGGCTGCAGCGGCTCGAACTGGATGCGCGCCGTCTCGGGGAAGCGTTCGGCGGGCAAGCGCTGCTGCATGAACCCGACCATGCGCGCGTGGTAGCGGCCGATCTCGAAGCCGTCCTCGGCGAGCCGAATCGCTGGCTTCAGCAGCTTCTTCCACGGCATCGACCCGTACTCTTCGTGCGCGAACTCGAGGGCCTGCACGAAGGAGGGTGTCGCAACGGCGAGCGCGCCGTGCACCGATGCACGCTCGGGGACCCCGTCGCGCACGTACATGTCGACCGTCGCTGCGGCGGGCGCCGTCTCGCGGCCGTCGATGGCGACGATCTCGCCCTCGGGCGTGCGGATCAGCAGAAAGACACCGCCCCCGAGCCCGGCTGAGAAGGGCTGCGTGACGGCCACGGCGAACGCGGTCGCGATCGCGGCGTCGACGGCGTTGCCCCCGTCGCGGAGGATCTCGGCCCCGGCCTCGGCCGCGTCGCGGTGGGTGCTCACCACCATGCCCTCGGCGCCGAAGACGGGCGCGCCCGAGGCGGCGCCGATCGTGCCAGGCGCGAGCGCGACGGCGAGCACGCACGCCCAGGCGGCGAGCGCCCGCCGAGCCGGCGCGCCGGGGCCCGAGAGGAGGCGCGTGAACGGAGCGCTCAGCTTCGAGCGCGAATCGGTCGATACCCAAGTCATGGCCCGGACCGTATCACAGAGAACTGCGAGCGAGATCGAGGGGTTGCGACGACGCGTGCGCGGCCCCGTCGGTGTCATCGAGGGGTCGCGACGACGCATGCGCGGCCCCGTCGGTGTCATCGAGGGGTTGCGACGACGCGTGCGCGGCCCCGTCGGTGTCATCGAGGGGTTGCGACGACGCATGCGCGGCCCCGTTGGTGTCATCGAGGGGTCGCGACGACGCATGCGCGGCCCCGTCGGTGTCGGCGCCGCTCTCGCGGCCGTCTGGGTGCTCTGCGTCGGGGGCGGATGCTCGTCGGAGCCCGAAGCCGCCCCGGCCGCAGCAGCGCCTTTCACCTGGCCGGAGGGGCCGAATCCGCGGGCGACGATCAGCATCGCGGGCCGCGGACAGATCGAGCTCGAGCTCTACCCCGAGCTCGCGCCGAAGACGGTCGCGAACTTCGAGAAGCTGGCCGCCGAGGGCTTCTACGACGGCACGCTGTTCCATCGTGTGATCCCCGGCTTCATGATCCAGGGCGGCGACCCAGCGTCGAAAGATGCCGACCCGCGCAACGACGGCTACGGCGGCCCGGGCTACCTCATCGACGACGAGTTCAACGCCGCGCCCCATACCCGTGGCGTGCTCTCGATGGCGAACTCGGGAAAGCCGAACACGGGCGGGAGCCAGTTCTTCATCACGCTCGACACGCAGCCCCAGCTCGACGGCCACCACACCGTGTTCGGACGCGTGATTGCGGGACAGGCCGTGGTCGATGCGATCGCCGAGGTCGAGATCGACAAGCACGGCCGCTTCGGCAGACCGGATCGTCCGCTCGAGCCAGTCGTGGTCGAGCGGATCGCCGTCGAGCCGGCGGCCGGCTGATCCCGCAGGCGAATCTGCCGCTCGTACAGACGACACCAGCGATCGCGCAGACGGCTCCGCCCGCCGTGCGGACGACCCGGCCGATCGCGCCGGCTCAGTCCTGAGCCGCTGCTTCGGCTTTCGCCTTGGCCTTCGCGCGACGCGCCTTGATGAGCGCAATGATCGGGCTCGGCTCGTCGGGCTCCCACTTCACGTTCTCGGGCGCCTCGGCCCAGCGGTAGGGCAGATGCGCGACGGTGCCCGGCTCACGCGCATCGCGCGCCAGCTCGAGCGCCGAGAGCAGCACGTCGCGCTGCCGCCCGGCATCTCCAACGTCGCCGTACGGGCGCCCGAAGGGGTGCTCGATGGCGGCGACGCGCGGGATGCCGACCCCGTTGTGGATCGTCCAGATCATCTCGAGCGTGACGGTGGGGACCCCCGCCGCTTCGATCTTGCGTGCGACCAGTCCCACGGACCGGCAGCAGTCGGGTCAGACGGGTGCGAGGAGCGCCAGATCGACCTCCTCGCTCTTCATGATCTCGGCGATCGCGGGCGCCGACTCGTTCTCGAGCTCGCTCGCGTCGTTGCCCTGAAAGCCCATCACCGAGTAGTGCGTCTCGGCCATCGCGCCGACCACGCCTTCATCGACGAGCTCGCGCAGGCGATCGACCGGTAGCGCCACGTTCAGATCGCGCTCGATGTAGCTCGTGTCGATGTGCAAATGGTTCGCCTCGACCGTCGACGACGTCGCATCGGCGCGCAGGCGCCGAAAGCTCGAGTCACCTCGGGTCGGGTTGTTGCGCTCGTAGTCCATGTCGAACGGCGCATCGCCCTTCATCGACAGACCCGCGGTCGACAGCAGCGCCACCTTGCACTCGGCGAGCGGCTTGTCGAGCGGCGCCCACGGGATCGGCGGATGCTTCGGTTCGGTGGGAATCGACGGCTCGAGCATTCGCCTGAGACCCGGTGACATGAAGTGAAAAGGGTCGACCGTGCGCGGCGCGGCTTCGTCAGTAGACATCGAGGCTCCCGGGCAGTGAGGGATCGAGCCAGAGGCGCAGCGCGACTCGCGGCTCCGCGCTCGACGCTACCCCAGGCCCGAGGGCCCCGGGAAGCGGGCCGCGCGCGCCAGGTCGGGTCACCGCGAGAGGCGATGCGGCCCCAACCCCGTCGAACCCCCTGATTTCGGGCCGGTTTTGGCACGCGATTTCGGTGAGATTTGGCGCCGGGTCGGCTATGGTCGGCGCCCCGCGTGGCCCGGTAGCTCAGTTGGTAGAGCACTCGACTGAAAATCGAGGTGTCGGCGGTTCAAATCCGCCCTGGGCCACCACTTTTCCCCTACAAAACAATCACTTAGGGATTCGCCCTCGGCAATCGCTCGCTGGGTCGAGTTGCCGGAAGCCCAGCGGAAGCACGGGGCACTCCGTCACACCCGGCGCTCGGCCATCCGTTACATGGCCGAGTGGGCTGCGGATGACGCAACAACTCCTCAGCAAATCTCACGACTTGCCAGACAAGTAGCCAGTCTGGCCACGAAGCTTGAGATCGTGTCTGTGCGTCGAGCTCTGCAAGTCGTCGAGGTGGCCGGGATAGTTGCGGAAGACCAAGAGCCTCTAATCGGGTTCTGTGTTGGCACAGTCAAAGAAGACCCTGCAGCATGGGAGGGTCCAACCGCCTTCTGATTTAGGGGCTGACCTCGGGCACAAACCAACCACCCTTGTTCCTGTTTGAGCATGAAAACGGCGCCCGTGTTCACGTGACAAGCCGTCGACGATCGATCCAGTGACTCAGGAGTTCATTGCTGAGGCACGCAGGCCTCCTGGATCGCAACGTGGTCCAAGGAACTCGAGCGAGAAGTCGTTCCTGACACCTACCCCGTACCTGAGTATCTGAAGTACGAGTGGTCCCCCGAGACGTGCTTCGCGTGCACATGAATGACCATCTCGACGATGGAAGATTAGTGATCGCGCTCTAGGCCGAAGTCTCTGATTCCGGCGCGGACGTGTGGCGTTGCAGCGCGAATAGACCCGAAACTCAGAACGAACGAGCTCTCAGCGCGGGCACTGTGGGCTGGTTGTCGGTACCGATCCGTTCCGAACGCACTGCGAATCTCCGATCGCGGGTGCGATCCGCGCCGGCTACGAGAGAGACGCGCCGGTGAGACTGCCCAATACGGTTCAGCCAACCGAAAGTGAGGCAACCACGAAAACGGAATCGACGGCGGTGGCGAAGTGAGTTCTCCGGACGCGAGCAGCCATCGACAGCCCACTGTGCACCCGCCGGCACGCGTTTCACTTGGGGTGGGTAGATGGCATCCGAGTATCAAGGGTCTGGGGCACAGGACTTGTCCGCACGCCGGTGAACGTCGTTAGCCGGCGGCTCGCGACCTTGTCTATTCGCATCGCTGGGTAGACTCAGCGAACGCCAGCGCTGTGCCTTTTCGACATGGTGTCTGCCAACTGCATGTATGGGGACCGATCCTATCTGCAGCCTACCGATCCCCGCCCGACCGGTGACATGTCAGCCGCCATGCGTTCAATGCCGCACCCTAGGTCATTCCGTATCTGGCAGATGCTTTGGTTTCTGAGGGGATCGAGGCTGCGGCACGTCCGGCGGGTTTCAGGCACACTTCGGTGTTGCGGGCCAAGCAAGGTCGTGCACGCTGGATGGATTCCAAGGTTCAATCGCCAGATCGTGGACGGAGTTGGGGTGTCACGAGAAGTCGCGGTTAGGTACTGCGTCCCGTTGGTGATGGCGCCTACTCAACACGCTTCGGACGCGATGGCGCTCGAGATCGCTTCGGTAGCAGATCACGAGGAGCACGAGCTGGAGATGGCGTCGGGCCACGCAGCTCGATCCCGCTTCGCGAGAGCACTGAGAGTGGATGGCCTTCATGAGTGCGCGGCTCGAATCTTCTCGGAACAGTTGAATGAGGCCGGGCGAATGTGAGCAATCGCATATCTATCGAACCCAATCGAGATGCGGTACGCGTAGATGTGTTGCGCAAACGAGTTGAGCTTCACTACCCCAGAGGTCGCTCATGAGTCTTTAAACGCAGCCCATGTTGATTCCTCGAATTACCGACTCGAGATGACGGCAAAGGTCTCCTCCCTCGGCAACCGCATCGTCAATCCCCAGCGGGGCAGTCTGAAGGAGTCGAGGTGAAGAGTGGCCACGCGTAGAAACGCCTACGACTGAGCCGCTGCTGCGTGCATCGCGAGGTGGGTGAGGGCAGAGCGTTTAGGGATTGCCAGAGTTGGGTACAATACGATCGATGATACCTCCTGAGTCTGCAAGAGATTCCAAACTGAGGTTCACTCGTCGGTGCCGCAGTCGGCGACCCAAAGCGGAGACAACGCTCGTGGTCGTAATGCGGTGTCTTCTTGCAATCGCGGCTACGACACTCCTATGCGTCGGACCTCTAGTCGCTGACGACGATACGTCGACCGCACCCGGCAGAGAGGGAGCCGGGCCCAGGTTCGAGCCGGCTGATCCTGGCGACTTTTGTCCCGGTGGAGAGCTGCGGGAAGAGATCAGGCCTTCTCCGGGCTGCGGCTTCAACGATGCAGGTGTACCGAAGCCAGGTCGACACCAGTGCGGCCTTAAGCCACCTGCCTGCGAGAAGCTCTGCCAGCTCGTCGAATGCCTGCCAGACCCATGATCTGTTTGGACGCAGCAATTCTGAGGTCGGCGTTGGTAGAGAGGTGTACGGGTGAATAGCACTTGGACGTACCTGGCCGGGGCCATTGGTGTCATATCCATCTCCAGCGCCTCACTTGCGCTTGGTGATGCCACCGGGCACGAGATTGGAGTCGGAGGATCAAAGATCGACGCCTGCTCAAGCGCGTTGGAGATGGCGGAACTTAAGACGAGCAGTATCGCCACCTATGGGAAGAAGCACGTGAACATCCAGAGCTGCGACTGCGAGGAGGACTCGGACGCAGCCACCTGGAAACGGTGGAAGTGCATGGTTCGGTGGGCTGTGACGGACCTAGGACGCTGACCAGCCAGACCTTTAGCGGTGGACGGGCTCCAACTGTACTCGCCTCGCGCAGCGCTATTGGGAACTCAAAAGTTCACCGCACGGGGGCATGTCGCGCTCGGGCTGAGAGCTTTCTTCACAACGGCGTCGGCGGTTGACGACCGATGCGCCGAGGAGACGTTGATGGCTGACGGTCGAACTCTTTCGCGCGTTGCTGCGACGATCGTAGCATTGGGTATCGCATCGCCGAGCCCCGCCGATGCTGGTGAGGTCTGTCGAGACTTGAGGGCGATGATCGGGGCACTTGGGAAGGGGTCCGCTCCTACCTCTGTTCCCGATGACTCGGCTTGTGACTCCTCTCGCGATCATGTGGAGTGCGAGTGGCGAGGGATGTCGCGTAGCGCTAGTTCCGCGTTCTTCTCGTCGATGTTCTCGGATGTTTCGGATTGCTTCACTGGCGAATGGGAGGTTGTGGAGGGAATAGGACGCGTCAAGGTCGAGCACAAGGAGTCTGACTCGAAGTCAGGCAAGTACTACAAGAGCGAGTCGTTTTGGGTACTGACCAACACAAGGCAGAGCTCTGGCCTCGTCACCCTAGACAAGATGAGCATCACCCTTACCGCCTCTACAGGGTCCAAGCCTTACGTCTTTATTCGCATCAAGAAATACTCCTGAACATCTGGCCCGAGGAGGGCTGTCGGATGGACCGAAGGACATTCCTGTCTATCGCCGCCTGGGTTGCGGCGGGTTCGTGTTCCTACTCCAGGCTCGGGCTGGCGAGCGGCTGGCCAGGCGAAAGCTCGAATCAAGAGGGAGGGGGCAGCAGCGGATCGAGTGGCGCCGGTTGGCCATCAGCGGGCGATGGTAGCCAGAGCAGGCAGACGCGTGGCGACCGAGCGACCTTTTCGCTTGACCAAGGCTGCACACTCAACCGGGCTGACTCGAGAGCCCTCCAATCCAACTTCGAGCTACTTGAGCGCACCGGCTGGCCCTACATCGATCAGGCGTTCTCGCTCGAAACGCGGGTGCTGGGTGACGTAATGGGCTACCGACCAGGGTTTGCGTTCTTCGACGACTCCGACGGTCCTAATGCCTTCGCCACGAGTGACCCCTTCCTCGGGAGTTCTCACGGGTCCGTTTGCTTCGGTGTCAATCTCCTCAAGCAGGAGCAAGAAGAGCAGTCATTGGCTTGGGAGGGTGCGGCCGTCTTCATTATGGCTCATGAGTGGGCTCACATCGCTGAGTTCAATGCGAATGCCGTAGGAACAACCGTGAAGATGGAACTCCTGGCCGATTTCGTGGCTGGCTGGTATCTCGGATTCAAGACTGCTCATGGCTCACGTTTCGATGCGCGAGGTGCCGCGCGTTCAGTTTTCGACAAGGGTGACTACGCGTTCAACTCACGTGGTCACCACGGCACACCGGCACAGCGTCTCCAAGCTGCGACCGCTGGTTGGGAACTCGCGCTCCGCGGTGCAACTCGATTCTCGCAAGCATTCAGCTACGGCAGGCGGAACTTCGGTCTCTAGAACGAGGGGTAGAGGATATGAGATCAGCTGTGATGACTATTGCAGTCATATTGGCTTCAATTGCCATCCCGGGAGCCGCAGGTGCTGAGAGCGTTGAAGAGTTTCTACGCGCAGCGATCAAAGCGTCGGAGTCAGACTTCTCCTCGATGAGAGGGGCGAAGGACTTGGAGATGTGGGACGACACTCATCATTGGTGGAAGTGTAAGAAGTTACCGCCGAACAGCTCGGCTTGTGAAGTAACAGGGTCACCAGGGAGCTCCCCTGAGCTCGCTGTGAAGTGGTGCCGCCAGTCGGCGTCCAAAGCGGTCAGCGAAGCCAAGGGTCTGTCTTCTGCGATTGCAGAGGTCCTGGGCAAGGCGGGGTGGAGCGAGCGCTCAAGCACCAACCTGAGTGATGGGTGGCTCATCGAGAACCGAAAGATCGTGGTCACGTTGCATGCGAGTGATGACGAGTGCCTTGACGACGATGTGAACGATCTGCCCGGGATCACGCTCACAATTGCGCCGATTTAGCCGGACCGGAGTGGCATGTTCTGTGTTCAGCTCACCACGACTGGGTCCGGCAGACGCGCCTGCGGCCAACAACACTTCTGTTGTCAAGGCATGGCCGTGCCTTCTCGTTGTTTGATGCGGCATTTCGGATCGATGAGGAGCATTCCAGCTGATCGCCACATCGGTGAGCCGCGTCGTCCGGGCCCAACACCGCGCGTGATTACAGCTCCGCGGATGCCTGACCGAGTGTTTAGAATCCCTATGCCTGTGTCGGTTTCGCAACCGGCTTGATGCGAAGTGGCCTCAGGAGGTCGCGGGGATCGTACGTCGGGGTACCGCGGCCAAATACAGCGTTTGCCATGGTCGAGCCTGCGCCCAGAGCATTGTGCGAGTTGGCAGCCGAGTTCGATTGGACCGAGGTTCTGCCGATCCGCTGAAACGCGGTGCCATGTGGCGGCCACGTCCGGAACATTCCTGAGCCGCCGCTACTTCCTCAATCTCCGAAGTGTGGCCGAGCTAGTGGCATAATTCTGCTCAAGACCACCGATCACGAACTTAATGTTGCCGCGGTGGCCAGTCGAGCCGGGCGCTCCCTCGGGCCGTTCGGATCCGGCGGTGTTCGCACCTCCGTCACTCCCCCCGCCCCCGCAGTGGCTCCGCCTACCACCAGTTCCTCGAGAGCCAGGTTGCCCGGGCGTTCCAGGTTCTCCCGGCATACCTGGTGAGCCCGGCGAAACATCGACCGTGATCTGGGCATCAATATCTTCCACGATGACGGTGACATCGCCGCCGCTGCCTCCATCACCCGCATCGCCGCCCCGACCCGCATCGCCGCCCCTCCCAGCGTTACCGCCATTGCCGGGTCGCACATCGTTTGAACAGATTGCGTCTCCGCCGCGGTTGCGTCCGTTCGCACCGCTCCCGCCACTTCCCCCAGATCCCCCTGGCGCGCCGTCTCCGCCACTCTGTCCACGGTTCGATATCGCAAGGTTCCCTGACAGGAAGGGGGCCTTCAGCACGATAGGCCCAGGTGACTTGCCATCGTTGCCATCTGATCCATCAGCTCCATTCTCACCCGGGTCGCCGTGAATCCCTGTCCGCCCTCCTCGTGAACCGTTCGACCCTGGCGAGACGGGATCGGCTTTAGGCTTGATGAAAGAGACGATCTTCGTGTCGCCTGCCTTGATGCCGCCAGCTTCGATCGTAAGGCCGAATCCGTTCGTTACGATTTCTGGAGGCAGAACGAGTGTCACGTCGGGATGAGTCAGGACGGTGTCCTGGGCCAGCGGTGGGATTTCGAGATCCTTCAGCGGCGGGAGAACGGTGATCAACTCGATGAGGGGTGGGAGACTGTGGCTTCCATCCGAGACCTGGAACTCAAGCCGGTACTTCCCTCCCCTAGCAATTCGCTTCTCCAAGAGCGATGACACTTCAGCTTCGCCCTGGCCGTTGAAGCGCCAAGCGTAAGTTAGCGAATCGCCGTCGGGGTCTGAGGATCGGCTGCCGTTGGCTACAAGAGTCATCGGTGCATAGCCGTACTTCTCAGCAGGAGTCAGTTCAAGTACGGGAACCGGCGGTGCGTTACCAAGTATGAAGGGAACTAGCCCGACCAGAGCTGCCAGCACACCGCCGCTGATAAATATTGCAACAAGTGCGGCCCGATACTTCTTGTTCGAAGGAGCAGTCATGCTCTACTGGTTTCCTCGTGCTTCAAACTGCCAAACGGTCGACGTCTAGCGACATCGGCCAGCTGCTGACCGGCTTCGCAGAATGCACCCGGCTAGTTGCCAAAAAAAGTACCAACGCCGATACCGCCGCAGCTGGGGGCGGCCCGATCCAACGGCTTGCCAGACCGCGGGCAACCACTCAGGCTGATCCTACAGCCGCGGGCGGTCGCCGAAACGGCGCGATTCGCTGGCCACTGACTTGAAGCTCGCCGCCCGTGGGCGTCGGGATCCTCTCGGTCACGGATTCAGTTCGGTAGTGTCGGTTTCGTTCGATGAACCTCGGCGTCCAGGCGTGATCTTCGCAGTAGAACACGAAGTCTTCCGCAGCACGAACGAGCAGCTCGTTGACTACTCGAACTTCGCTGCGGCGCAGGGTACGGACTCGGTACCTGAAGCCGGAGAACGAGAGGTCTGGCTCATCCGTCCTGGACTCAAAGTTCGGGAGGATTCGAATCGCTAGCTTAGGCGTGAGCGGAACAATCCTGTTCATGATACGAGGATCGGAACTCTGCTGTAGCGCGACTGGAAAGTCTGATGTGAAGAACGGGCTGCCTCGCTCTTCATTTCGAAGAATCTCCCAAGGGAAGTTGCCGAGCTGAGCCGCCAGCTGAACGATCTGCGAGATTCCCATTGCCTGTGGAAACTTCGGATCTACGTCAACTTTGAGCGCCTGCATCTCAAAGAGCTCCCTGATCGAGGATGCACCGAGCCCTTGTGGTATCGGCGGGAGTTCGCCTTGCCGGTCTAGAATCTCGGCGGTCGCCTCCACAGATGCGCGAAGCGGACCCATGGCAAGTCGCATACCTGCGGGAGAGCATACGTAGACGTACGCGGCGAAGCCGGCCAGCGTCATGATCACGTCATCGTGAATGTCAGAGGCCAGGAGAGAGTCGACCGCGGAGTTGTATTTCGGCTCGATGAGCTTCAGAAAGTCCTCGACAGCACGCGGATCGCTCAAGTAGTCGTTGGTGCTTCCCTCTTCGATTCTGCAGACGGCTTTGGGCGTTGGCGTGAACCTCTTGAGCGTGCTCTTGCTAGTCGCAAACATTCGATTGCCGAGGTCCGATGCGACAAACCCGCGGAGATGAACCTGAGAAACGTAGTGGTCAAGCGCCATTGATCAACTGGAACGCGCAGGGCAACCAGGCAGCGTGCTGCCCAAAAGATCGGGTTTCAGCTGCGACATACAGCGCTGACCGTCAGCACCAAACTACAGAAGTCCCGTCGCCAGAACGCTACCGAACCTAGGAACGCCCAGCTGTCCGTTGTCAAGTGCAAGCCCCTACTAGCCAGCGGATGCGCTATTCGGGGCTTCGACAACAGGCATCTTCGCAGCCAAGAGTTCGCGCTTCAGCTCTTCTTGCCATCGTTGATCATCGTCCATGGTGATGTAGACGATGCCGTCGAAATCCGAGGGCGTTTCCAGGCCGGGCGCGACAAGAGCGCATACGCTTGCCTGACCGAGGTGTGCAAGGAAGTAGCCCAACTCTAGGATCACGTTTTGGCGAGCCCGGGGCGCGAGCTCCTGACCCTTGAGACCTCCTACGTCGTCGTCTGTCATAAGGACTACGGCGAAAGTTGCTAGGTCCGCTTCGTCGATGAACTTCGTGAGAAGATGACGACCCATGTTCGGTTGTTCATGGAGGACGACTCCAACCAATCCTAGGCTTTCAAGGAAAGCGACGACCGCAGTGCGAGCAGTCTCGTCTTGCCCGTGTACCACGAAGACCCGATTGGAGGATCGGGGGGTGGAGCCGTCGCCGGTTTGTGGTTGAGGCACGGAAGCGCCCTCGTGAATCAGAGGCGAAGAGGCATCCTCCGCGTCTCCATCGCCAGCTCCGACAGATCGCCTCACGAGGTAGGCGGAGAACAGAGAGTTCTCTGCGGTTACTTCCGACGGGTTCGCGATCGCGAACTGAACGATCGCGTTGGCGCGGTCACGGCGGCTGCCCAACCCTCGCCCCGCAGATAGACCCGCCACGCCCGCTTCCAGCAGCAGATCGTCGATTTCAGTATGAGTCCAGTTGGAGATCGAGTTTCGTGCCGCGATCAAGGAGGCCCGGGTAGGTGCGGGAAGCGGCCTCTCCTCCACGGCGCCGCTCGCGGAGCTCTCGCAATCGAGCCCGGCTGCCCGAAGGACTCTGAAGAGGTCCCGCTCCTTCACTGCCCAGTGGTTCCGGCTGAACTCGAACTGCCGTACGTCCAGCTCATCCCGGACTCGCCAAAGGTGGTCGTTGAGTATGGGCACTTTGGTCGGAACGAGATCGACGGCTAGCCAAATCTCGTCGCCAAGATCCTGAAGCTCCGATATGCGGGCGATGCGAACGAGCTCCTCCGCTCGCCCCTCGTCCATCAGAATGCACGGCCACGACTTGAGGCACTCGATGGCCTCGGTCGACAGGGGCCACAACTGCTCTGCTATCGCGTCGCTCGTGTACTCAAGGAAGCGTCCCTTGTTGAACTGGAAGGCTCTGCCCTCCCAGTCACTGAACTGGTGAGAAACGATCAAGCTATACACCGACGATGCTTCCCATGGTCACGGTGCCAGAACCTCCGCTGCCTAACGGTCGGCGTTCAGCGGCTTGCGCCGATTTGGCACAGCGCGCCGAGACGCCATCGATAGCCGGCATGGTACCACGACCCAAATCGGCTCAAGCGTTAGCAAGTCCGCTGCAACGGCTTGTTAGGCGGAATGCCTCAGCCTACCGAGAGGGTACTGGCGAATAGCCGTTGAGGTCATTCTGAGGGTCGAGCCACGTGAGCTCGGATTTGCCCGCTTCGGATAGATACTGGACCGCCGCGAGAACGATGGGAGTGTCGAAGTCGGAGTGTGTGAGGAATCGAGATTCGCCCGACTCAGAAAGGCGGAGAAAGTGAGCTTCGGACGATTCGCCATAGCTGCGCGCCGCTAGCTCTAGCTCTGAATTCCGGAAGGTATACGTATCGTAGACGTACAGCCATTCGTACCCGGCACCATCACGAAGCGGTGCAGAGGCGTCTATGCAACTCGATGATGAGATGCTCAAGACGACGCCATAGGCAGCGTACTCTATCGGTGGCTTTGGCTCGCAATGGGATGTCGGCTCGCCGTCGATGTTCGACTGAGACACCGTACCCGAGCAGCATACGAGGGCGACAGCAGCAAGCGTTGTTAGCAGGGGATTCGCCATGCCGCCTAACGGTCGGCGTTCAGCGGCTTGCGGCGGCCTTGCTCGCTGCTGCTGAACGCCTCGGACGTCCGAGATTCTACCACGACCCGATATCGCCTCAGCGTTAGCAAGTCCGCTGCAACGGCTTGTTAGGCAGCGCGCGTCGCTAGGTGACGTGTCTACCGGGTGCGCGGGATTCGAGTTCACGAACGAGATCGTTGCGGGAGTCTGGCTCTAGAATGCTAAGGCTCAGCTTCTTAGAGGAGGAATCTCGGAAGGTCAGCGTAAGCTCATTCGTCGGCTGGAAGAATTGCCACGAAGCCAGCTTCGTTAGATCAAGCGAGCGCGGTTGACGCCAAGGACCTCTCGGCAACTCGATGGAGTCTGAAAGGAGCAGCCAGTTCAAGTTTGATCGAGTGGATGCGAAGAACACGACGGCGCACGCAGTAAACAGGGCGGCCTGAGGCCACGCCCGCTGAATCGAATTGAGAATCGCAAGCGTCGCGAAGCCCCTTGCAAGCCAGCGCGAGTGCTTCATTTGTCGAGAATGCAGGACGAGTCCATCGGCCCGGCTCACGGTCGCGCTGCCTAACGGTCGGCGTTCAGCGGCTTGCGGCGGCCTTGCTCGCAGCGACTGAACGCCTCGGACACCCGGCAGTCTACCACGACCCGAGATCGCCTCGGCGTTAGCAAGTCCGCTGCAACGGCTTGTTAGGCAGCGGCGGATGCAGACACGAGTGCCAAGCCTGAGTCAAGTGGCAGAGATACTCATGAACGCTGAAGCGAAGCAGAGGAAGCCCCACCTAGGGCCCCGGCCAATAGACCGACGCGACGATCACAGCGAAAATGCTGGCGATTGCAGCGAAGGCCAGGAGCTCTGAGAATGTGGGGACGCGCCACTTCGCGTCGGAGAACGAGAGCAGACGCCTATCGGATACTTCAGGGCGTTCAGCCGGGCGCTCGGGTCCGGGAAGACGCGACCGTCCGGAATCGAGACGGCGCTTGCGCCTGGGCTTGTTCCCGAGTTTGAACTTGTAGCGTCCTATCTCCGGGCCCCGCTGCCTAACGGTCGGCGTTCAGCGGCTTGCGGCGGCCTTGCTCGCAGCAGCTGAATGCCTCGGACGAGCGTGATTCTACCACGGCCCGATATCGCCTAAGCGGGAGCAAGTCCGCTGCAACGGCTTGTTAGGCGGCGGGAGTGGCAGCTGAGCACTCGGCGACGCGGGGCACCTCGAATCGGGACCCGTCTTCGGCCTCGAGGAAGAGACGGCCCTCTGAGTACGTTGCTTCGAGTCTGACCGAGAACATGCGAGTTCTCGCCACGTTGTCGGGGAACGGGAACGTTTGAAAGAAACTGGTTTCGGCTCGGTCGACGTCGACAAGAACTAGGCATGGCTGATACCAGGAGACCCGCGCAGAACTGCCCGATGAGATCGCAACCGCGTACGAGGACTCGAACGGCGGAACGGCTACGAGACGGCTTGAGGACTCGTTCTGAATCTGAGCCCAGTATGTCGCCGGGCACCCAGCGAGGAGGATCGGATGCAATGCCGCGAGTGTGCGCACGCGCCCGCCGCCTAACGGTCGGCGTTCAGCGGCTTGCGGCGGCCTTGCTCGCAGTGGCTGAACGCCTCGGACGCTCGCCAGTCTACCACGACCCGAGATCGTCTCAGCGGGAGCAAGTCCGCTGCAACGGCTTGTTAGGCGGCGGCGTGCCCGAAATTGCTGGTGGCCTGCGCAGCGTGGACTGCACACCCAACCTGAGGTACAACCTGCGCGCCCAAAGCCCGGGCCACCACGGCCCGCACAAGAAGGGAGGTGCCCCATGGCAACCAAGAACGACGACCTCCCGCGCTTTCGAGAGAACGAGTAAGCGCCGGAAGGGCTACCCCAGCGAGACGCATGTGAAGCGCGGCCGACGTGTCGTGCACGGGAACAAGGAGCTCGAGGAGAAGCTCGGGCGGAATGACTTGTGTCCGTGCGGCTCGGGACGCCGGTTTTCAAGAAGTGCTGCCTGAGGACCGGGCAGTACGACGGCGAGCCGCGGAACTACTACTTCAGAGATGAGTGAAGGTCTGGGGACGGCTGGGCTCAAGCCTGGCCGTTCCCGGCTGAAGCCGCCGCCTAACTTGTATTCGACGGCGACGCCCATCGCCGCTCTCGCCGAGTAAGATCCTAGCGATATCAGCGTCGGCCTTCGCAACTAGCTGTAGATTCGACGCTTTGCGACGATCGCAAGGGGTCGCGCGAAGCGGAGAATGAGACTGATGCTTCATATCACGTCCGAGACACATTGGGGGGGGCATCGAGTCGCTGGGGCGGAGTCAGGCTTGACGACCGCTATCGATCGTGGGGCGTCGAGCCTACTCGCTCGAACGCCCATGCCCAGCTCTCCGCGTCGGCCAGTTGAGCAGCCAGCATCCGCCGATGGAACGTCTTCCATCGCATCCACTTTGGCTTCGGTAGACCCTCGATCTCATCTGCGATACAGCCCTCGCCGCCTAGGCGAAGTAGATGCTTCTGCGCTCGTCGAAGTGCGCGATCTCCCGCGTGCTCACACTGCGACCGGTACGCGAGGCCAAGTGCTCTTCGGCCAGCGAATCCGCTGAAGCCAACAACATCTCCGAAGTAGAGCATCCGGCATCGACGGCCCTCCAGTGGACAGGTAAACCACCATCTTTCGCCGCCCAGATGAGGGCGTGTCGACTGAAGGTGAATCATCTGCCGCATAGGTCGCTTCTCTGGCCCGGCGAGATAGCGAAGCGTCAAAGTCGGATCGGACCCAACTCGGCCGACTCTGTATGCGATCGACGAGAGCAGCTCCCCTCCCCTGTTCCACGACACGTTGCCATCGCCCAGCCTAATCCCGTTGCGTGTGAGCAAGAGCACGTCGAGCTTGAGCGTGTTCTCGACGAGTGGCCGTGTTCCGTAGCGCCCGGACCCAATGCCTCCCATCCTTCAGCTCCACCATTTCATCGAAATCACATGGCCAACCTGGATTTCATGGCCCACAGCGGCTCGGGGATCTGGCTAGATCCGAGTCAGGAGAGGACGGCCCCAACAAGGGCCGCCTCCCCCCTGGCTGGATTCCCGAGTGAGTGGGTCGAGCAAGCGACCCGGTGGAAAACGTTCTAAGCAGATCGCCCAGTCACAGAAGCGCGCATTGCATGTCTCACACGTCTCCGGAGGTCGGCGTCGAGATGGATGGACCGATTCTAAGTGCCCGTATTCCTTGGCCAGTTCTATCCGTATCCTGTTGCTGTTGAGGTTCCCGTCAGTGTTGCGGTTGTGGTTAGGGTTTGGGTTACAGAGCCCGGCCACCTAGCGGGGTAGATCCAGCTACCTGCCCCAAGAATCGGTCGATTCGCGAGTAGTGTTCGCACACATGCATCGGCTCCCGACGCCCACCCTCGCCCTGGGTTTCGCTGACCGTGACGATCTTGGCGCGATACATCGAGTCGGCCGCGTAGAGTCGCTCGAGTTCGAACCACCCTGCGGGTGGCCTTCGTCCAGACAGCGACACGCAATCGGCCCAGAGATTGCTTCGCCTGCCGATTCGGCCCCTCGCACGAGGTTTCCACCAAGCCGGCAGATTCACGAAGCGAAAGATGTGAAGACCCGAGTGCTCAGCAGGTTCAACGATCTGGCACCGAACGAATGCGATGAGCCGACGGTAGTTCGATCCGATCTCGATTCTGAGCGGCATGACGACGTAGCTGTCGCCGGGCTCAACCAGCGTCGAGTAGGGGTCATCCTTCGGGGAAAGGTGGCGATCGTCTTCGACGATCATCCCTGAACCCCTAGCTGTTTGCGGGCAGAAGCAGCCGGCGAATACGACCAGAGCGCACACTCCTCGATATGGCAGGAACGCGCCTCTGAGAGCGACCAGCAGCAGCATTCGAGGCATTTGAGTTCAATCGCGGCAGACCGGGAACCCGCTACCGCTCTCTCCGCTCGCTTCAGGAACCGCGATTTCTGCGCCTCCGGGCACGAACTGAGAACGTCGCGCACGCGGCCTTCGAGAACCGACTCTCGGCCGGTCTCCGAATCGGTGGGCTCGGGGGCGCTCATACCGGCACCTCTGAGGTCGAAGACCGAGCGCTCCCCCGAAGGAACCGATCTAGCTCTCCGGGCGAGTACCGCACAGACCTTCGGCCAAGCTTCAGGTACGCCGGCCCTTGTCCCGTGAGGCGCCACTTCTCGAGTGTCCGGCGCGAAACAGCGAGAAACCGCGCTGCTTCCTCGGTGGTGAGAAGGCGCTGTCGATCGTTCGACGATGACGCTTCCGAGTTCGAGGTCAAGATGTCGACCTCCTGACCGGGCTCTCGTCCGCCGAGCCTCTCACCCACGGGCGCGGATCACGCGCGTCGTTCCAAACTCCGGCGCGTGAGAGCCACACCCTCAGGTCTTCTTCCCTGTAGTAGATGCGCCCCTCGAGCTGGACGTGCCTCGGACCTCGCCGACCTCGCCGCCATCGTTTGAGCGTGCGAGATGTGACGATTCCGGGCCGTCCGGTCACCTTCTCAAGGTACGAGACCGTCTCGTCTGGCCTTAGAAGCTCCATTGCAGTCCCCCTCGGTACCGCAAGGAACCAAACGGACGCAGTGTGCGCGCCTACGCGTATCCGTAGCAGCACACAGCAACTGAATTGGAGCTACGAGAAGTTCCGATCCCGATTCGCTTGAACCCGGCAGGTCGGCCGGCAGAAGCGCTTGTCCGAGCTCTTCTTGAGAAAGGCACGACCGCACCTCTCGCAGTTCCCGGCGCGCACACCGGAGTCTTGCATCAGCCTCGCGAACGCTTCGTTCGCGAGTCCCACACTCGATTTCCCTCCGTGACAGATCAAGTCACCGACAAGCTCCATGAACGGATCCGTGAGTGGCTGGGGCAGTTGCTGGTAGAACTCGCGAGCCCGCTCCAGCGGGTCCTCCGACTCGAACTCGAAACGGAACGACCGCGAGAGGCCAAGCAGATTCGTGCGCTGGGTGCCCGAACCATCGTTTTCGTCATCCATTGGTCGCCCCCTTCAACGATCGAGGATCGATAGGTAGATCCAGCAATTCGGCGCGGGGACCGTCGAACATTGCGGCCGCAACCTTGGCACCCACGATGTCGGAACCTCTGCGACGCGGATCGTCTGCAAGGTGGGCATAGCGAGAGGTCGTAGCGGGGCTCGCGTGACCGAGAAGCGCGCCGATCACCGGCAGGGAGAGCCCAGCATCAGCTGCGACTGATGCGTGCGTGTGGCGCAGGTCATGGAGCCTAAGGTCAACGAGACCCGCCCGATCCCGCACGCGGCTCCAAACCCGCCACAACCCGACGAGGGGTTTCCCTGCGTGCCGCCCCTCAATGACCCAGGTCTCGCCGGTTCGAGATCGTTGCAGGTTGACGAGGATCTCCCGAGCGGGCGCATTAATGGGGACGGTCCGCGCACCTGTCTTGCTGTCCCTGAGCCAGAGCAAGCCTCTCTCGAAGTCCACGTCGGGCCAGCGCAACGAGAGGATCTCGCCTTTGCGACAGCCGGTGAACAGCAGGAGCCGAATCGCTGCGATCGCCGAAGCGGGTTCGACGCTCTGGGCTTCCGCCTCGCGCAGCGTTCGACCGAGGTCCGCGATCTCGGCTTCCGACAGATAGCGTTCGCGGCGGTTCTCTCGAAAGCGCGGAACACCGACGACCGGGTTGTCGTCTCGAATCCCCCAAAGGCGAGCCAAGCTGAACATCTTCGAGATCAGCGCGAGTGTGCGATTCGCAATGATGGGAGTGGCTCTCATCCGACTGTGCAGCTCAGCCACCTCTTGCCGCGTCACGTCCTTGACCCGTGCGCTTCCCAGCGCCGGTAGAACGTGAAGTCGAAGCCCACGCACGTCATTCTCGTAGCTCGAGGGCTTCTTGTGGGGCTTCGCGTGTTCTTCGAGGTACCGCTCAGCCAGCTCGCTCATCGTCGGCTCAAGGCGCGCCACTCGCCGGTCGCGCGAGGGGTCACCGCCCTGCGCGACCTCCGCGAGACGTTGAATGGCTTCCGAGCGAGCTTGGGCGGGGGTCAGAACACCTACGGCACCGAGCGACATGCGGCGGGTCCGTCCGGCGGAGCGGTACTGGATGACGAAGGACTTGCGTCCCGAGGGCATCACGCGCACGCCGAAGCCCTTCAGGTCATCGTCCCAGGCAAAGACTTCGCGACAGGGGTCGGGCGAGATCGAGTCGATTTCGCGCTTCGAGAGCTTCGGCATGACTGGCCTCCCGGCTTTGCCACGCTCACCGACGCTGGAAGCAAATCGGAAGCATCCGGAAGCAAAGCCCAACGCAGCAAAGCGTAGTCGCGGGTGGCCACGAGTCCATCAATCTTCATCATTTTCAGGCATTTGGGGTGCGCGGGAGTGGTCCTGCGCAGGTGATCGTAGAGGCGCGCCGGAGACTGAAAATCGAGGTGTCGGCGGTTCAAATCCGCCCTGGGCCACCACTCGATTCCACGCAGATCGCGCGCACCGCGTTCCTCGCGAGTGCTCGATGCGATCTGGATCCCCGGCAGCCGAGAGCACCCGAGATCGTCCTCGCCCCGGCCACGCGTCAGGTCGCGCCGGCACACACCGCCGAGCGATGTCGACGCGTCGAGCACGCCCGGCCCCGCGTCGGCCCGCCGAACACGCGACGAGCCGGGTGCCTCGATCGACCGCCTAGGCCTGGCGCCGCCGCAGCGCGAGGCCCGCGAGGCCGACGCCGACGAGCAGCATCGTCCCGGGCTCGGGGATGACTTCGCGCACGAGGTAGTGACCCGAGTCGCTCACGACCGACGTCTCGAACACC
The DNA here is from genome assembly GCA_965250285.1 of Myxococcota bacterium. Lineage (GTDB taxonomy): Bacteria > Myxococcota_A > UBA9160 > UBA9160 > UBA4427 > CAYYSY01. Next base: position 104,138 of record OZ252299.1, on the reverse strand, counting down.
TTGGCTCGAAACACGACGCCGCCCGCGTCCTTCTGGCCGTCGAAGCCGTAGATCGGGTTCGCTCCACCCGTCGCGTAGCCCGACGCCTTCGGGAACCGGCCCGAGTCGCAGCCGAACGTGCAGCCCATGAGATCGAAGAGCAGGATCGCGCCGGCCGCATTGCCGGTATCCCACGTCTGATTCGTGAGATTCGTGAAGCCGGCTTGCTGATAGAGCGCCTGCACCTGAGCGACGGTCGCCTGAACGAACGTCGGATTCGCGTCGAGCGCCTGCTGCGCCGTCAGACCCTGGGTCAGGGTCAGATCGAGCCACTCGAGATTCGTCGAGTCGTCGAGGGTGGTGGCCCCCTGATCGATCAGGGCCGCCGAAGCGGGCAGCGCAGTGAGGAGAGTGAGAAAGAGCGCCGCAGAGAGGGCGCCTCGGCCCGGGCGGCGAAATCCGGGCGCAGCAGTACGACTTCGGCTCATGTGTGACCCCTTCCCAGAGAATCAGCTTGAATACCGCAATGGAACACGCGCACCCTACGCGATGGTCGCTTGGGCGTGTGAGTTTTTTTCAAGTCGGCCTGGTTAAATCTCAGGATCCATCTGGACCCCTTCGCCTTCGGGGGCCCGCAACAGGGCCGAGGCTCGATCCCCCCATCGCCCCCGCTTCATGGGCCAGCGCCAGGCGCGGTCCCCGCATCGACGAGACGAGGACCGCGCGGCCCCGGTGCTCGGTCAGCGCCCGGGCACGTTCGACAGCTCGGGGTGATAGACGACCACCTCGCGGCGGGCCTCTTCGATCGCCTCGTTGCCGCTGCGCCAGAGCAAACCGCCCTCGGCGTGACCGAATGCCTGGTTCAGCAGCTCGGTGGCGGGCAGCTGCGCGTCGAGGTCGCCCATGCTGCGCAGCGGCCGCAGGGTCCAGTACGCATTCATCTCACCGAACATCACCTGGTACGTGACCAGCTTCGCCGGATCGTCGACCTTCGGGATCGCCTCGGCGACCTTGCGGATCAGCTCCTCGCAGCCGTCGGCGTGACCCGGTCGGGCCCGCACCATGGTCACGATCGCCACGGGGTATTCGCCAGGCGGGGCGAGATCGTCGACGTACGAGAGATCGGGCCGATCGACCGACAGAGACTGATCGATCGACTGGATGCAGTTCTGCGCCCGCATCATCGCCTCGAGCCCACGCGTGTTGCCCAGGGTCCGAAGCCACAGCTCCTCGACCTGCCCCTGACGGTCGATGTCGGTGAAGGTTTCGGCGCGGCTGGCGAAGTGCATTTTCGGGCCGGGGCCAAACTGCACCTGATGGGCCGTCCAATGCCAGGCGTCGTCCTTCTCGGCGGCTGCGTTGGCCAGCTCGGCGATCTGCTCCTGGAATGCCACGATCCGGTCGGGCCGGAGCGCGACGGTCGTCACGCGGCTGAATGCCATGGGGGGTCTCCCTCTCGTTGCCCGACGCTGGCCGTCGACCGGCGTGGCGGCCGGGCGGGGGTGGCGGAACGATGAGGCCGAAGTGGCGGTCATCGGTCGGCGACCAGAGCGAGGGCCAGAGGGAGGGACCGCGGGCAGCGAGGAACGTCAGTGGGATCCGCTGCAGGCGCATCGGGGGGAGCTGCGCGGGTGGCCCTGGTCTCGAGTCCAAGGTAGCGCGATCGATCGCACGATGAATGGGATCGACACGATTCGGTGACGCAACCGTGTGGCGCGGCCCGTGTCGCCGGTGACTCGAGGCGGTGCGCTCCCAAGTGTGGGCACGGCGTCCCACCCGATTCGGGTGGGATCAGTCTTCCGAGTTCGGCTCCGAGTCGATCTTCGACGCGTACCCCTTCGGCGGCGGCGTCCAGCCGCGGGCGCCGCGCGTGTGCCGATCGTCGCGGTCCCCGCGCATGGCGTCGGCCATCGCGGCGTTCAGCTGGATGAACAGACCGCGGTAGTCATGGCCCATCCGCTCGCCCTCGGGCCGACGCAGCCAGGCGTCGTAGAGCTGGTCCTGTACGTCCGACTCGGCGCGTTCGAACGTGGCCTTCAGCTGCTCGGCCTTGAACGGATGGATGCCGAGGTCGCGCAGCGCCTCGGCGCCCAGCTCGAGCGCCGAATAGTTTGTCTCACGCACCGTGTAGTCGGCCCCGGCCTCGCGCAGGCGAAATTCGTGCCCGCGGTCGAACGCCCGCGCGAGCACGCGCAGATGCGGGTGGCGGTGCTTCAGATGGCCGACCAACTCGACGGCGAGATCCTGCTCGTCGATGGCGACGACGAAGAGCGACGCCTCGTCGACCCCCGCCGTGTGCAGAAGCTCGGGCCGGGTGGCGTCGCCGAAGTAGCTCTTCATCTCGACCTTGCGCATGTTCTCGACCTGGGCCGGCGTGCGGTCGAGCACGACGGTCTTGACGCCATTGGCCGTGAGCAGGCGGTTCACGATCTGCCCGAAGCGGCCAATGCCCGCGATGACGACCGAGCCGCGCTCGTCGATCTCGTCGGGCGCGCGATCGGCGCCTCCCGCGGCATATCGCGGCACCACGACACGATCGAACGCGATGAAGAGCGTGGGCGTGAGAAACATCGAGAGGCCGACAACCAGCGCAAGCGTCGGCGCGAGCTCGGGGGGCACGACCGACTGCGCCACCGAGTAGCCGAGCAGCACGAAGCCGAACTCGCCGGCCTGAGCCAGGCTCATCGTGAACAGCCACCCCTCGCTGCGGCGTACGCCGAACGCGAGGGCCAGACCGAAGAGCACCATCGCCTTCAGCACCATGACGCCGAGCGTGAGGCCGACGATCAGCCCCAGGTCGTTCGCGAGCACGTCGAAGCGAATGCCCGCGCCGACCGTGATGAAGAACAGACCGAGCAGCAGCCCCTTGAAGGGCTCGATGTCGCTCTCGAGCTCATGCCGGAACTCGCTGTTCGCGAGCACGACACCCGCGAGGAACGTGCCGAGGGCGGGCGAGAGACCCACGAGCATCATGAGCAGCGCGACGCCGATCACGAGCATCAGGGCAACAGCCGTGAACGCCTCCCGCAGCCCCGTCGCAGCCACGAGCCGAAAGAGCGGGCGCGACAAGAAGTGACCGATCGCGACGACACCTGCGATCGACGCCAGCACGACGAGGCCCTGCGCCCATGCGTCGAGGTGCTGGACGAACGTTGCACCTCCGTGGCCGCCGTCGCCGTGGCCGGCGCCTGCCGTCGCCGCCGAGAGCTCGGGCAGGGCCAGCAGAGGAATGATCGCCAGAATCGGAATGACGGCGATGTCCTGAAAGAGCAGCACCGAGAACGCCGCCCGACCCCCGGCCGTCCCCGCGAGCCCCTTCTCCTGAAACGTCTGAAGCACGATGGCCGTCGACGACAACGCGAGCATCAAACCGACCGCGACCGCCGTCTGCCAGAGCAAACCGAAGGCCAGCGCGATCCCCGCGAAGGCGAGCGCCGTCACCGTCACCTGGAGCCCGCCGAGACCGAGCAGCCGGTCGCGCATCCCCCACAGCATGCGCGGCTCGAGCTCGAGGCCGACGACGAAGAGCATCATGACGACACCGAACTCGGCGTAGTGCTGCAGCTCGGTCATCTCGTCGCCGACGAGTCCGAGCACCGGGCCGATGACGACGCCGGCGATCAGGTAGCCGAGCACCGAGCCGAGCCCGAATCGCTTGGCCAGCGGCACGGCGATGACGGTCGCCACCAGGTAGATGAAGGCATTCAGCAGCGGCTCGATCACTCGGCACCCCCGGCGGCGTCGGCCTCGGTCGGCACCTCGTCGAGCGTGGCGGGTCGAATCACGCGATCGAGATCGGCATTCAACGTACGCAGCTCGCTGGCCGCGTCGACGTCGAGCCGATCGTGGCGGAGCGCATCGAGCAGGCGCACCCAGTCGTCGACGTGCTCGTCGAGGCGCTCCTCTTCGACGGCCGTGCGCGAAGCGAAGAGGGCGAACGGAGCGACGAAGCGCATGCCGCAGAGCGACGCGGTCTGCTCGAGCGGTCGCAGCAGCTCGCGGATCGTGTAGTGGTTGTAGCCTCCGGCGTGATAGGCCTCCTGCGGCCCGCCGGCACTCAATACGCACAGAAACGTCTTGTCGCGAAGCTCGGTGCCCTCGTGGCCGTACGCGAAGCCGTACTCGAGCACGAGATCCTGCCACTCCTTGAGGATCGCGGGCGTCGAGTACCAGAACAGGGGGAACATGAACACGATCACGTCGTGCTCGCGCAGACGCTGCTGCTCCTGATCGATGTCGATGTGATAGTCGGGATACTCGGCGTACAGATCGACCACCGTCACGAAGTCGCGACCGAGCGTGGCGCGAAGCAGGTGCGCGTTCACCTCCGATCGTTCGACCGACGGATGCGCGAAGAGCACGAGGATGCGGCGATTCAAGATGGCGGGTCCCTTGGGGTGTTCGATTCCGATCGGCTCGAGGGGTCGCACAGACCGGGCCGAGCGCGGCCGGCCGGTGCGCCCATGGTACGATCGCAGACCCTGACCGCTCGCGAGGAACGACCATGCCGCCGCTCCAGCCCGACCTCGATTCTGTCGCCGCGTCGCAGCTCGCGCGGACGATCGACCTTCGTCGCGCGTTGCACGCACACCCCGAGCTGGGCAACGAGCTGCCCGAGACGAAGGCGCGCGTGCTCGAGGCCCTCGCCCCGCTCGGGCTCGACATCGCCCACTCGAAGACCACCAGCTCGTTCGTCGCGACCATGTCGACGGGCCGACCCGGCCCCTGTCTGCTGCTGCGCGCCGACATGGACGCCCTGCCCCTCTCGGAGGACAGCGGTGTCGAGTTTGCGTCTCGCAACCCCGGGGCGATGCACGCGTGCGGCCACGACGCGCATACGGCCATGCTCGTCGGCGCAGCCCATCTCCTCCACGCCCAGCGCGACACCTTGATCGGGGATCTGAAGCTGCTGTTCCAATCCGGTGAAGAGGGCCACTTCGGTGCGCGCTTCTGCGTCGAGGAGGGCCTGATCGACGAGGGGCGGACACCCGACGCCGCGTTCGCGATCCACGTCGACGCGAAGCTGCCGGTGGGCTTCGCAGCCGGGCGGCCCGGACCGCTGCTCGCCGCGACGGACGAGTTCGAGATCGTGATCAAGGGCGCCGGCGGGCACGCATCGATGCCCCACCTCGCCACCGATCCGATCCCGGCCGCATGCGAGATCACGGGCGCGCTGCAGAACATGGTGACGCGCGAGCTGAACGCCTTCGATCCCGCCGTGATCACCACGACGAAGATTCGCGCGGGCACCGCGATGAACGTGATCCCCGAGACCGCGACGCTCGCCGGCACGATCCGCTCTACGTCCGACCGGACGCGAACACGAGCGCGCACTGGTCTGCAGCGGGTCGTCCACGGCATGGCGGCGGCCCATGGCTGCACCGCCGAGGTTGCCCTGCACGAGGGCTATCCCGTCACGGTCAACGACGAGGGGTTCTTCTCGTTCACGCGGGGGGTCGTCGGCGAGGTGCTCGGCGGCCAGAAGTTCGTCGACATGCCGGCGCCCGTCATGGGCGCCGAAGACTTCTCGTACATCCTCGAGCGAGTGCCCGGCACGATGGTGTTTCTCGGCCTGCGCGAAGAGGGTTCGACGAAGCCCGCGCCCGTCCACTCGAATCGCATGCGCCTCGATGAGCCGGGGATGGTGAACGGGATCGCCCTTCACGCCGGGGTCGCGCTGCGGTTCCTGAGCTGAAGCCGCGCCGCTCCTCCCATCGCCCATCCTCGCCACCCGTCGCGCCACGCCGCAGCGCGGCCCCGCGAGTTGCCACCTCGCTGCCGCTGGCCTGCGCATCGCCCTCACATCGTGTCGGATTCGCGCTTGCATGGGTCTGGGCCGACTCAAGCGCACCCGCCAGATGTCGATACGTAGGGTTAACCCTGCGTCGTGATTCGGGACACACCCTGATCTCGCGGGCGAGGACGAGACGATGCAGCCCCCCCTGCAACCGACAGAGTGCAAGCACACTCGAAATCAACCGAGTCTGCTTCAGGCACCCGAGACGCAGCGCCCGCCGGGCGCGCTCGCGCTGCTCTGCGTCACGCTCCTGCTCTCCATCGGCATCACGTTGCTCGTGTCGAAGCCCGCCGACGCGCTCACGTTCCAGCTCGACTTCCGCAGCTCGACGTACCAGACGATCGCGACCGACACCTTCGACAGCCTGTTGCTGCAGCATCAGAGCGAGACCCTGCTCTCTTCGCAGACCGTGTCGGCGATCGACGGCATCTCGTCGACGACGTATGCGGGGACGAATTCCGACTACAGCACGTTGATCTCGACGACGTTCACCGCCGGTGTCACCGGGACCTACGAGTTTCAGGTCGGCACCGACTGGGGCCGCGGCGGCGCGACCCAGGCCGTTCACGTCGGCTCCGGCGCCGTCCTCGACGAGTTCGTCACCGACGACGACATCTGGTGGGGCAACAGCTGGAGCAACCCCGACGTCTTCTCGACGGTGCTCAGCCTGACGGCCGGCGAGACGTACACGATCTCGTGGATCGGCTTCGAGGGCTGCTGCGGCGGCAACGTCAACTTCCGTTTCTCGGTCGACGGCAGCGCCCCGGTCGACTTCAGCGACACCGAGTTCGCGCCCTACGAAGCGCCGCCCCCGGTGCCCGAGCCCGGCACCGCCCTGCTCCTGGGCGTCGGCATCGCGGCTCTGGCGCGACGACACGGTCGGTTCGCGCGATGAGGCACCTGCTTTCGCAGGTGGCCGCTGCCGCGGTCGTCGCCGTACTCGCCGCGGGTACCGCCGCCGCCAATACGCTGTATTTGTCGACGAACCAGGCGGCCGGCCCGACGGGCAACAACCAGTTCGGCAACGGCGACGTCTTCAGCGTCGACCTCGACAACACCCCGCTCCTCGATGGCACGCTCGAATTCGACGAGGCCGACTTCGCCGACGGCAACACGAACTTGAACGCCTTTGCGATTCGGCCCGACGGCGTCACGTATCTGATCTCGACGCAGGGCAACGAGACCATCAACGGGGTGAACGCCCACCGGCGCAACGTCTTCGCCTGGAACTCTCAGACCGACGCGACCGAGCTCTTTCTCGACGGCAACATTCTGCCCGGCAACGGCGCGAACAATATCGACGCGATCCACGAGCTCACAAACGGCAACCTTCTCTTCTCGACCGCGAACAACCGGAACGGCTGGGACGACGGCGACATCGTCGAGTACAACCGCTCGACGACCGACACGATCGACGGTCTCGCACCTGGTGCCGTTCGCATCATCTTCAGCGAAGCCGACTTCGGTCAGAACGTCGACGTCGATGGCATCTCGGTGAACACCGGCGGCAACCTGCTCGTCTCGCTCGCCGCAGCCAACACGACGCTCGACTCGAACGTGTACCGCGACGAGGACATCTTCGAGATCCTCGTCGGAGGCGGCTATTCGATGTTCTTCGACGGGTCGGCTCGCATGACGGACAACGGCCAGGACATCAACGCCTTCGCCTACGTCCCCGAGCCCCGATCGGCGCTGCTCATGATGATCGGCCTGGCCGGCCTCGCGCACGCCGGTCGACGCCGCTAGCCGGCGGGCCGCACGCCTACAGCCCCAGGTGCCGCCGCATGATCTCGAAGAGATCGGGCTGATCGATCATCGTCGCGATGTCTTCCCGGGCGACCTCGTTCGCGTAGAGCGGCACCTGAACACCGGTGTGCTCCTCTGCATAGAAGTCGTTCGTCGCGTAGTTGATCGACATCACGGCCCCGTCGTGGGTCACGACGCGAACGAGATGGCCCGGCGTGTAGACGGGCATGCCGTACTTCGTGAAGAGGCTCTCCTCGGGCACGATCTGCGCCGCGTGCCCATGGTCGGCCGTGACGATCACGAGCGTCTCCGGTGAAGCCACCTCGAGCGCCACAGCCAGGGCCTCGTCGAGCTGCTCCATCTCGCCGATCGCTCCGCACGCGCGGCGGCGATGGCTCTCCTTGTCGACCGACGCAGATTCGATCATCAAGAAGAAGCCCCGCTCGGGGTCGCGTGTCAGCCGCTCGAGGGCCGCGCGCGTGAGCGTGGCGAGGTCGGGCGTGTCTCCGAACTCGGGGTTCGGTTCGCAGCGCATGGGTTCGGGGAGGTCCACGCTCCCGAGAAAGCTCGACATGCTGTTCAGCAGGCTCGGGTCGGGCTTCTCGGCCTCGCGCCCGTCCTCGCCGCGCCAACGAGGCGGGAGGTTTCCCGGCGCGAACAGCCCGAGAATCTTCCGACCGATCGGCGCGGCCGCGAGTGCGACCGCATCGTCGACGACCAGGTAGCCGTTCGCCACCGCGCGCTGGCGCACGGTCTCGGAGCCGTCCTCGACGGTCGGGGCGAACTCGTCAGCGCCGCCGCCGAGCAGCACGTCGACATTCGAGGCGGCCAGCTGCTCCGAGATCGACCCGAGCCCCCCCTTCGAGATCAGATCGTCGGGGCAGCCCCCGGTGGCGCCGCCCAGAAACTCGGAGCCGGGCGCCATCGACTCGGGGCTCTCGCACGAGCGGCGCCGCACGTGCGCGGCGAAGGCTGCGGGCGTCGCGTCGGTGATGCTGCTCGTCGTGACGAGCCCCGTCGCGAGGCCCGCGTCGCGGGCGAGCTCGACGATCGTGACGACGTCTTCGTCCGTCCCCGCCGTCGTGCCGAGCCGACCTCGACTCGTCACGATCCCGCTCGCCATGGCCGTCGCGCTGTTGGCCGAGTCGGCCACATAGACCGGCTGCTGTGGATCGTCTTCGGCGACGGTCAAGACCTGCACCGCGCCGCGGACGGGCATCGCGTCGAGGCCGAGTCGGCCGCGCGCGCCGACGAGGTAGTTGCGCGCGATGGTGACCTGCGTGTCGTCCATGCCGTCGCCGATGATCAGGATCACGCTGCGAGGCGACGCGCTCGGCTCCGCCCACCCCATGCCGGGGAGCCAGGCCGAAAAAACCAACGCGAGTGCGAAGATCGTCGAAGCAGATGCAATGCGAACCAAGACCGACCTCCGGCGCAGCTCGACCGCGCGCGCGCAGTGTGCCGCGTCCCGCGTGGCCGCGCCGCCGGTTCAACAGGCCGGTGACCGGTGACCGGTGACCGGTGGGGAACGACCGCCTCAGCGCGGATCGAGTCGAACGAAGTGGCGGGGCGGAAAGCCCGTCAGCGTGCGAAAGACCGGCCCGAGTGGCCGAATCGCATCGACCCGGGCGAGCTCGTCCCCTTCGATCACCACGGCCGTGCGGTCGGTCTTCTCGCCGTCGATCGTCACTTCGACTTCGGGCTGCGCCTGCAGTCGCCAGAACCATTGACGCGGCCAGTGGTTCACGGCCACGTAGAGCCGGTCGCCATCGTCCACGCGTGAGAGCACGCGCTCGTGGGCCGTACCGTCGGCGTCGAACGTCGTGAGCACCATCACGCCCTCGGGCCGGGGCTGGATCACGCCGAGCAATGATTCGAAGGCCACGACGATGCCGACGTAGACGACGAGGGCGATCAGCAGATACCGAACGATCTTCATGGTGGGGCTCCCCCGGGTTGGGGGCTGATATTGGCTCAGCCGACCCGCTCTCGCTGCTCGGCCTTCTCCTGCGCGGCCATCATCGCGGCGTAGCGCTTCTCGATCGCGTCGCGACTCTCGGCGTGCGTGAAGATGAAGAGATCGCCGTCGAGCACGCTCTGCCGGACGATGCGACCGACCTCTTCGGCGTCGAAGCCGCGCTCGATCGCCTTCTGCACCAGTGGGTTGAACTCGTCGCTCTTGCCCCCGAACGCATCGGGGCGGTTGCGTGCCGCCTTGACGATGCCCGTGTTGGTCGCCCCCGGGCAAAGCACCGAGCACCCGAGGCCGTAGACCGCCCCTTCGACCGACAGCGTCTCACTGATGCCGAGCACGGCGTGCTTGCTCGCCACGTAGTGACCGAGCGAAGGGATCCCGCTGAGCGCCGCCGTCGAGGCCGTGTTCACGACGTGCTTCTCACCCGGCTGTTTGGCCATACGCGGGACGAACGTGAGCAGGCCGTTCACGACCCCGTCGAGGTTCACCTTCATGACCCAGTCGAACTCGGTCTCGTCGACACTGTCGAGGGTGCCCCAGGCCGACACGCCGGCGTTGTTGCAGAGGAGGTGGACCTCACCGAACCGGTCGTAGACGCGATCTGCGAGGCCGCGCACCGACTCGCGATCGGTGACGTCGACGTGCTCGGCCACTGCTTCGATGCCCTTGCCTTCGAGCTCCGATGCCGTGGCCGACGCCGCGGCACCGTCGATCTCGGCCAGGACCACTTTCATCCCCGATTCGCCGAACGCGAGCGCCATGCCTCGGCCGATGCCGCTGCCGCCGCCCGTGATCACGGCGACCTTCCCGTCGAGCTGCTGCATCTCGTCTCCTACCCGGTTGTGATCGTCAGTCGAGCTGGGCGCCGCCGCCGGCCTTCGCCGAGGCCATCGATGCCATCATCATCTTCGAGGCGTCATACGTGATCCACTTCTCGGGCGTCACCTCGAAGACGAGTCGACGCTCGCTGTCGAGCATCTGTACGAAGTGGTCGATCATCTCTTGCGGTGCGCCGCGCAGGATCGCCGCCGCGACCTTCGGATAGAACCACGACTTGACCTCGTCGTCGTCGTGAAAGGTCACGCGTCCCTTCACCGTGATCGAGCGCGACGGACCGATCGAGGTGCCGACGCCCGACACGATCACCGAGCAGCGGGGGTCGCGACGCAGCGCCTTCACCCGCGCGCGCTGACTCGTCGCGGTGAGCCAGAACTTCCCGTCCTGCCAGACGTAACTCATGATCACGCCCATGGGCCAGTGATCCTTCGTGCCCCACAAGAAGCTGCACTCGTTCTGTTCGAGCAGCAGCTTCTCGCGCACGTCGTCGTCGAGGGGATAGACGGTCACGTCTTCGTAGTTCTGGATGGTCTCGTCGGCCATGTTCAAGGTCTCCCGTTGGGTGCGAGAGTCTAGTCCGCCGAGATCGAGCCGGGCTATGGCCCGGGGCATGCCGGATTCACCCGGGCCCGTGTCCCGCTCGGTCACCGAGTCGCCCCCTACGCACCGTCGCATTCGCGGTACCCTCGTGGGCGCTGATGGCCTCACGTCCGACCACGATCGATGTGCACGCCCACGTCGTCCTCGAAGAAGTCATGGGCGCGGCGGGCGCGCACGGGCCCGAGCTCGGCGCCGACGACTGCGGCGTGCCCTGGTTTCGCGTCGGCGAGTATCGACTCGACGGCGTGAAGTACCGCGGCTCGCCGTTCATGGATGTCGATCTTCGGCTCGCCGCGATGGACGCAGCCGGCATCGACCTGCAGGTGCTCTCGCCGAACCCGCTCACGTACTTCCATCACATCGATCCGGGGGAAGCCCTCGACTTCTGTCGCAAACACAACGACGTGCTCGCCGAGCTCGTCGCCGGTCACCCCGAGCGGCTGGCCGGGTTCGCGGCGCTGCCGATGCAATCGCCCAAAGAGGCGGCCCGCGAGCTCGAACGCGCCTGCGGCGACCTGGGACTGGTCGGTGCCTACGTCGGCACCGAGTTCGGGCTCGAGCTCGACGCACCCGAGCTCGACGACTTCTACGCCGCCGTCGTCGCGCAGAACGTGCCGCTCTTCCTGCACCCGGCGCCGGCAGGCATCGATGGCCCTGCCGGTGACCCGCGCCTGCGGCGCTTCGACCTCGACCTGGTGCTCGGCTTTGCGGCCGAAGAGAGCCTCGCCGTCGCGACTCTCGTCTTCGGCGGCGTGCTCGATCGCCACCCGTCGCTCGACGTCTGCCTGAGCCACGGCGGCGGCGGCGCGCCCTTCCTGCAGGGCCGCATGGCGTGCGCCGCGCGCAAGCGCCCCTGGTCGCCCGAACGGCTGCGCCCGGATGGCGCGTTCGAGGCCGAGATGTCGCGTATCTGGTTCGACGTGCATGTGCACGATCCGCGCAGCCTCGAGCTGCTGCGCGCCGCGGTCGGGGACGAGCGTCTCGTCTGGGGCACGAACTTCGCGGGCTGGGATCAGGGCGTTCACGAAGGCTTGGGCGATCTGGCGCCAAAGCTGGCAGCGAACGCGCGGCGACTGCTGCGCATCGCCTGAGCGCCGCCGCAGCGGATCGAGTGATAGACTCTCGCGACGGCTTCGCACGCCGAGAGGGGTGTGAAGGGGCTCGATCCGGTCGCACTGGACGAGCCGCAGAAGGTACCCGTGTCGGTCTGCGAGCCCGACACCGAGTCACATAGATCAAGGAGAGCACGATGGCCAAGGGCGCCGACCCGAGCGACGACCGACTGCTGCGCGTCGACATGTCCACCGGCGAGATCGAGTTCACGCCGTATCCCTCCGAGTGGCAGCTGCTCGGCGGGCGGGCGCTCATCTCGCGCGTGCTCACCGAAGAGTGCGATCCGACGTGTGACCCGCTCGGCCCCGACAACGTGCTCGTGATGGCCCCGGGCGTGCTCTCGGGCACCGCGGTCCCGACCAGTGGCCGCATCAGCTTCGGCGCGAAGAGCCCGCTCACCGGCGGCATCAAGGAAGCCAACGCCGGCGGTGAGCCCGGCCAGCATCTGATGAAGCTCGGCATTCGCGGCATCGTGGTGAAGGGGCAGGCCGCCGACCGCGAACAGCGCTACGGCCTGCATATCGACGCCGACGGCGCACGGCTCGTCGAGGCCCCCGAGACGACCGGCAAGTGGAACTACGAGCTCGTCGAGGGGCTCGGCCAGAAGGCCACCGACACGACCTCGTTCATCGTGATCGGCCCGGCGGGCGAGCTCGGCCTCAAGGGTGCATCGATTGCGTGCACCGATCAGGGCAACCGCTACCCGACGCGCCACGCGGCGCGCGGTGGCATGGGTGCCGTCATGGGCGCCAAGGGTCTCAAGTACGTCTCGGTCGACCCTGGCAAGCTGCCCGTGCGCAGGCCCGCCGAGATGAAGGAGTTCATGGCGCTCGTCAAGAGCTTCAGCCGCGCGACCCTCGACGCACCGCAGATCTTCGCGGGCGGCACTTCGGCCTTCGTGGGCGCCGCCAACGCCCTCGCCTCCCTGCCCACGAACAACCGCGAGGGCGTGCAGAGCGAGCAGTGGGAGGGCCTCGACGGCAGCGGCATCATGGCGAGCTTCGAGGAGCGCGGCGGCGAGATGCACAACTGCATGACAGGGTGCATCGTCCAGTGCAGCAACGAGGTTCATGCGCCCGACGGCAGCTACCGCACCAGCGCGCTCGAGTTCGAGACACTCGCCCTGCTCGGGTCGAACTGCGGCATCTACGAGTGGGACGCGGTCGCCGAGCTCGACCGGCTCTGCGACGACGTCGGCCTCGACACGATCGAGACCGGCGCCGCGATCGGCGTCTACATGGACGCCGGCCGGATGGAGTACGGCGACCTCTCGGGCATGAAGAAGCTCTTCGACGAGATCTCGGCGGGCAGCGAGGTCGGCCGCACCATCGGCGACGGCGCCCAGACGACCGGCGAGTACACCGGCCACCAGCGCCTGCCCGTGGTGAAGGGCCAAGCGATCGCGGCGTGGGAGCCGCGGACGCTGCACGCGACCGGCATGTGCTACGCGACCAGCGCGCAGGGCGCCGACCATACGGCCGGCCTGATCATGGATCCGTCGGTGCCGCAGAGCGAGCTCGCGATTCGCTCGCAGGAGCTGCAGCTCGTGATCGCGACCAACGACTCGTCGGGCTGCTGCCACTTCTTGCAGACGACGCTCGACGACCTGCGCGGGTTCTACTCGCACCTCTACGGCAAAGAGGTCAGCCGCCAAGCGATCGCCGATCTCGGCTGGCGCATCCTCGAGGAGGAGTGGGCGTTCAATCGCAGGGCCGGCTTCAAGCCCGAAGACGACCGGCTGCCCGAGTGGATGACGACCGACGCCGTCGGCCCGCAGCAGGCCGTGTGGGACGTGCCCGACGAGATCGTCGCCCGTGTCTACGAGCGCTTCCCGCTGCGCGACGAGCTGTTCGAGACGAAGACCACCGCCTGAGGCGGAGCGCCCGGGGGTTCGCGATGTCGGCCATCCTGATCGAGAACGGAACGCTCATCGATGGGACCGGGGCCGAGCCGCGGGCTCTCGAAGCGCTGCTGATCGACGGCGACGAGATCGTCGCCGTCGGCTTCGGCGCGCGCGATGCAGCCAAGGGGCGCGAAGACGTCGAGCGCATCGACGCGAGCGGGTGCACGGTGATGCCCGGTCTCATCGACGCCCACTGCCACGTCACGTTCGCCGAGCCCCAGTCGAACGACGAGCTCTTCTTCCACCGACGCGAGGGCCTGGCCGCCCTCGTCGCGACCCAGAGCGTGAAGAAGCTGCTGCTCGCCGGCGTGACGGGCTTTCTCGACGCCGACGTACTGTTCAACCTCGGTGTCGATCTGCGCGACTCGATCGAGGCGGGCGTGATCCCGGGGCCGCGCATGGCCACGGGCGGCAACGCGCTGCTCACCGCGGTCGGCGGCACGGCCGGGCTGCTGATCCCGAACGAAGGCAACCGCGGCTACGCCCAGATCGTCAACACGAAGGACGAGATGATCACGACGACGCGGCGCCAGATCAAATCGGGCGTCGACTGGATCAAGATCCACGCCACCGGGCTCATCCCCCGGCAGCGGGCCCAGGGCGAGATCCAGGTGTGGACGCTCGACGAGCTGCGCACCGTCTGCGACACCGCCCACGATCTCGGGATCCCGGTGGTGGCGCACTGCCGCAATGCCTCGTCGACGCGAGACTGCGCCCGCGCCGGCGTCGACATGATCCTGCACGCGACCAACCTCGACGACGAAGCGCTCGAAGCCGTCGTCGAGCACGGGGTGGCGATCACGCCGACGCTCACGTTCCAGGCCAACCTGGCCGACTTCGGTCACAAGGTCGGCGCCACACCGGCCCTGATCGACCTGTTCCGGCGCGAGATCGACGATTCGAGCGGATGGCTGCGCAAGGCATACGACCTCGGCGTGCCGATGGTGTCGGGCTCGGAGAGCGGCTTCTCGCTCACACCCTACGGCCACTGGCACGCGCGCGAGATGGAGGTCTTCGTCAAGCACCTCGGCCTGACGCCCCTCGAAGCGATCCGCACCGCGACGAGCGAGGGCGCCCGGGCGCTCAAGATGGAAGGCGAGATCGGGGTGGTCGCCGACGGCATGAAGGCCGACGTGATCGTCGTCGACGGCGACCCACTGCAGGACATCCGAATCCTCGGCGATCGCAGCCGGCTGCGCGCCGTGATCTCGAAGGGGCGCGCCGTCGACCTCACCGAGCCCTGGCCGACGCGCGACCCGCTGCCCGGCGAGAAGATCGGCGTCTGGAGCGAGCAGGCGCTCACCTGGCAGCGCGCGAACGACCTCGGCGCCGCTGACTGAGCGCGGTGCGTTGACCACCCTCACCCTCACCACGTTCGACGACCTCGTCCGCGCGTATCGCCACCGCGATCTGCGACAGGCGATGTACGACGAAGGCTGGGTCGTGATGAAGGACGTGCTGCTGAACCTGCACGGCGCCGAGCACAAGGCCCGCCGAAAGCTCGTCAATCGCGTGTTCAATCGCAGTGTGTTCGCGTACTACGAGCGCGAGGTGATCCCTCAGCTGATCGAACGAAGCCTCGCGCCCTTCCTCGCCGTGGGCCACGCCGACCTGATCGAGCTCGGCTATCGCACCTCGATGAACTTCACGGCGCACTTCTCGGGCGTCGACCTGCCCGCCGGCGACGACGACGCGACCGACGCGCTGCTCGCGCTCGTCCGCAAGTTCAGCGAAGGGGCAACCCTCGTCCACTCGACCCGCGACAAGGACGAGGTGCGGGCCGAGTGCGTCGAGGCCCTCGACGTGCTCGAGGCGCGTTTTCTCGGCGATTCGATCGAGCGCCGCCGCGCGCTCATCGACCGCTTCGAAGCCGGAGCGATCGACGAGGAGGCGCTCCCGAAAGACGTCCTCACGGTGCTGCTGCGCAACGAAGACGCGCTCCATCTGCCGTACGAGACGCTCCGACGCGAGATCGCCTTCTATCTGCAAGCCGGCGCGCACAGCACGGTCAACTCAACCGCTCACGCGATGCATGCGCTCTTCATGTGGATCGAGGCGCGACCGGCCGATGCCGAGCGCCTCCAGCGCGATCCGATCTTCGTGCAGCGCTGCGTGCACGAGGCGATGCGTCTGCATCCGGCAAGTCCGGTGGCGTGGCGGCGCCCGACGAAGCGCATTCGCTTCGAGTGCCGCGATCACCCGGATGGCATCGAGCTCGGGCCCGAAGACCTCGTCGTCCTCGAGCTGCAGTACGCGAACCGCAGCCCCGACGTGTTCGGCCGAAACCCCGACCTCTTCGACCCCGAGCGCGAGATCGCCGAAGGCCAGAAACCCTTCGGCCTCGGGTTCGGGACGGGCCTGCACGCCTGTCTCGGCCAGGATCTCGCGGCCGGTCTCGTGCCGGGTTCATCGCGCGAGCACGACGAGGGACACCTGCTCGGCACCGTGCCCCGCCTCGCCTGGACGCTGTTGCAGCGCGGCGCGCGGCCCGACCCAGAAGACCCAGCGACGCGCGATGCGGCGACCAGCCGAGGCAACTGGGGCCGCTACCCGGTTCGCTTCGACGCCACACTCGCCGTCGCGGACGAGGCGAAGCCGCCCTCTTCGAACGCCCACCCACCGGAGGCCCCGCTCTCGTGACCACCCCGACCGCCATCGTCACCGGCGCCGCGGCCGGCCTGGGCGCGCGCATCGCCGAGCGCTGCGCCGCGGCCGGCTATCGCGTCGGCGTGCTGGATCTGATGCGTGAGCCGACCGAGGCCTGCGCGGCGCGCATCGAGGGCGCGATGCCGCTCGTCGCCGACGTGAGCGACGAGCCGGCCGTCGAAGCGGCGTTCGACGCGTTCGGCGACGTGCCCGACCTCGTCGTCAACAACGCGGGCATCGTGCGTTTCGGTCCGCTGCTCGACCTCTCGACCTCGGATTGGCGCGCGGTCGTCGACGTCAACCTCACCGGCACGTTCGTGGTCGCGCGGGCCGCCGCGAAACGTATGGTCGCCCGGGGTGGCGGGGCCATCGTGAACGTGACGTCGATGAACGGCGTCGCTCCGGGTCCGAATGCCGGCGCCTATGGCTCGACCAAGGCCGGCGTGGCCCTGCTCACCCAGCAGATGGCGTTCGAGTGGGGACCGCAAGGCGTCCGCGTCAATGCGGTTGCGCCAGGGCTGATCGACGGCGGCATGTCGGCGCCGATCTACGCCGACCCCGAGACCCGCCAGGCGCGCGAGTCAAAGGTGCCGCTCGGCCGCCTCGGCGTGCCCGACGACATCGCCGACGCGGTGCTCTTTCTCGCCGGCGAGGGCGCGAGCTACATCACGGGCCAGAACCTGCTCGTCGACGGCGGCGTGACGATGGGCATCATCGGCCAGCTGCCGCGACCGAAGAGCGTCGAGCAGACCGAATGACTGCGCCCGACCGACCGCAGAAGAACGTGCTCGTCACGGGCGGCATCTTCCACCCGTTCCACGGCACGTCGTCGCATCTCTCGCAGTCGCTGGCCTCGCTCGGCGTCGAGACGATGATCTTCGACGACGTCGAGGCGGGTCTCGCGCACGCGCGCGAGACGCGGCCCGACCTGCTGACCGTCAATCTGCTGCGCTGGCGCATGGCGGGCGAGAAGTACGACCTCTACCGCGACGAGTGGTTCTTCGAGCTGTCGGAGGCCGGCCGCAAGACGATCTCAGAGCATGTCGAGGGGGGCGGCGGTCTGCTCGGCCTGCACACGGCCTCCATCTGCTTCGATTCGTGGTCGGGCTGGGGCGATGTGCTCGGCGCCGATTGGGTCTGGGGCGAGTCCTATCATCCGCCGCTCGGCCCGGTTCGCGTGACACCGACCGACGACGCACACCCGATCACCGCCGGCACCGGCGCGTTCGAGCTGAACGATGAGGTCTACACGCGGCTGTCGCTGCGCGACGACGTGCGAGGGCTGATCGAGGCGTTGCCCGGCGACGGCGCGCCACCTCAGCCGCTGCTCTGGGCGCGCCCGTACGGCGCGGGTCGGGTCGTCTACGACGCCCTCGGACACGACGTGGCGTCGCTGATCGAGCCCACGCATGCACGCATCCTCGCCCGCGCCGCGCTCTGGTTGCTCGGTCGCGACGCAGAAATCGGAGACCATTGATGCGCCCGATCGAAGGCATGAACGTGCTCATCACGGGCGGAGGCTCGGGGCTGGGTGAAGGGATGGCGCGACACTTCGCAGCGCGGGGGGCGCGCGTCACGATCAGCGGCAGGCGACCCGACAAGATCGAGGCGGTCGCCCGGGACATCGGCGCCGGCTGCGCCGCGGTGGCCGGGGACGTCACGAACGAGGCCGATCGCACGGCGATGGTCGCTCGCGCGACCGAGCACGGGGGTCGTCTCGACCTGCTCGTGAACAATGCCGGCAACATGCTGCGTCAGGCGGTCACCGAGTACAGCGAGCAGGCGCTGCTCGACGTCTTCAACTCGAACGTCGTCGGCGGCATGATGCTGACCCGCGCCGCGCACGACGCGCTCGCCGATGCGAACGGCTGCGTGATCTTCATCGGCTCGGTGCACAACCGACGCGCCTTTCCGGGCGCTTCTCCCTACGCCGCAACCAAGGGCGCGCTCGAAGCCCTCACGAAGGTGCTGGCGGCCGAGCTCGGGGGTGCGGGGATTCGCGTCGGCTGCGTCGTTCCGGGCGCCGTCCTGACCGAGATCAACCAGCGCGCCGGCCTGTTCGACGACCAGGCCGCCCGCGAACGCCTCGAAGGCATGTCGGGGATGCACGCGCTCGGCCGCATCGGTACGCCCGAAGAGATCGCCGAGGCGATCGAGTACCTGGCCCGCGCCGAGTGGACGACGGGCGCAGTGCTCGAGGTCGACGGCGGCCTCGGGCTCGGCGTCACGTTCGCCTGAGCGGAGCGACTCGACCCGACCTGCCGACCGGCGAGAGGGTCGACGGGGGCTTTGCAACGCGCTCACCTGAGCGACAATCGGTCGGGCCGGCACGGGTCGGCTCGACGAAATCGCGCGGCCCACGCACCGGTGCCGCCACGACATGGGAGCCAAGATGGATCTCGGAATCGCTGGGCGGCGTGCGGCCGTCGCCGGCTCGTCGGCCGGACTCGGCATGCACACCGCGCGAGCATTGGTCGAGGCGGGCGTGCAGGTCGCCATCTGCGGTCGCGACGGCGCACGCGTGCAGGCGGCCGCCGACGAGATGGGCGAGCTCGCGACGCCGCTCATCGCCGACGTGAGCACGCCCGAGGGCGCCACCGACTTCGTCGCACAGGCGACCAAGGCGCTCGGCGAGATCGACATTCTCGTGCCGAATGCGGGTGGGCCGCCGCTCGGTGGCTTCGCGTCGACCGACCTCGACGCCTATCTGCCCGCGCTCGAGCTGAACCTGCTGTCGACCGTGGCGATGTGCAAGGCGGCGGTGCCCGACATGTGTGAGCGCGGCTGGGGGCGTGTCGTTGCGATCACGTCGATCTCGGTGAGGCAGCCGATCGGGACACTGATCCTGTCCAACACGGCGCGGGCCGGTGTGACGGGTTTTCTCAAGACGCTGGCGACCGAGGTCGCGCCGCGGGGCGTGACCGTGAACTCGGTTCAGCCCGGCGTGCACCTGACCGACCGGCTCAGCCAGATGAGTCCGGGTGCGGTGACCGACCTGGCCAAGGGCGTCCCGGCCGGCGAGATCGGCGACCCGCGCGACTTCGGCCATGTCGCCGCGTTCCTGTGCAGCGAACACGCCCGCTTCATGACGGGCGCCGCCGTGCCCATCGACGGCGGTCAGGCGATGGGGCTTCAGTAGGCGCTCCTGTCCGCGCCACCGAATTCGGAGGTCGCGTTGAGCATCCCCGAAGAGTTCACACCCGAGCACGTGCGCGCCCGATCGGGCGATGGGGCCGACCAGGCCTATGTGCCGTTCCTGAGCTCGCGTGAGCCCTATGCGTCGATGATCGCGAACAACCCCTGGCTTCAGCCCCCCGACTACGCGAAGCCTCTGCCCGAGTCGGGCGGGTACTGGGACACCACGACAGGCCGAAAGCACCCGCATTGGAAGCACGTCGACCTGCCCCGGCCGACGAAGGACATCGACCGCATTCGCCACGATCTGCACGCGTGGGGCTATGCGCTGGTCGAGCAGGGATACTCGGCTGCACAGACCGACATGCTGCGCACTCGCGTCGCCGAGCAGGCCGAGGCCGAGCGCATCGCGAAGCTCTCCGAGCCGACGCCCTTCCTGCAGCTCGTGTGGTCCCTGATCAACAAGGGCGAGATCTTCGGGCGCGTGCTCGAGTTCGACCCCGAGGCGATGCAGGCGTCCGCCCTCGTCGAGCAGATGTTGAAGGAGACGCTCGGTCCCGGCTTTCGCTTCTACAGCTTCATTTCGAACATCGCGTTCTCGGGGTGTCATCCGCAGGGTCTGCATCTCGATCAAACGGCGATCCTGCCCTGGGTGATGGTCGAAGCGCCTGTGCTGGTCAACGTGATCAGCCTGCTCGACGATGTCGATGAGCGAAATGGCGGCACGCTCGTGATCCCGGGTTCACACCGCACGATCGCAGAAGCCGTGACGCGTCGAGAAGCCGTGGGTGCCCTGCCGCCTGCGATCAATACCGAGGCACCGGCCGGGACCGTGCTGCTCATGGACGGCCGGTTGCTGCACGGGACGGGCGCCAACCGCAGCGACCACGAACGCATCATCCTCACCAACAGCTGTGTGAAGCCCTGGATGACGACCCAGGAGAACTGGCAGCTGACGGTCCACCCCGACGTGCTCGACCGGGCCAGCCCGAAGCTGTTGGCGCGTCTCGGCTTTCAGGCCACGGTCAACCACTTCGTGACCGACGGACTCGGCTCGGGCGGCACGGGCAAGCCCGACGACCTGCGCGCGCGCATCGTCGGTTTTCGGCGCGCCCTCGATGAAGGGCGGTTCGAACGGATCGGGGCGCTCGCCCCCGCCGACGTGAATCGAAGCGGCCGCCCGCGCTTCACCTACGAGGACGTGAAGCAGCGCAGCCAGAGGCGCGACGACCGCTCCTAAGGAGCGGCGGCCGCTGCCGGCGCGTCGACCGCGATCGCCACGTCGCGCAGCCCGCCGCTGCGCGCCAGGTCGAGCACGCCGACGACGGCGCCGTGGGGCGTGGCTTCGTCGGCGCGCACGACGATGCGCGTCTCGCCCGACTCCGATCGCGCCTCGATGATCCCGGTGAGCGCGACCTCCTCGACCGGCTCGCCGTCGATGTGGGGGACCCCCTCGACCGAAATCTCGACCATCAGGGGCTCTTGCGGATCGGGGTTGGCCGCAGCGCTCTCAGCATCGGCGAGATCGAGGGGCAGCTCGGCCGTCGTGAAGCTGGTCGTCACCATGAAGAACACGAGCAGCAGGAAGACGATGTCGAGCAGCGGTGCGACGCCCAGGCTGGGATCGTTCTCGACCGGCGCGTCGAGCTTCACGACGCGTTCGCCGGGGACGGAGCGGCCGCAGCGGGGTCGAAGATCGCACCCAAGCCGTCTTCGAGCTCACGCACCCGCCCATTCACACGGGCACCGAGCGCGGCGTGGATGGCCAGCGCGGTGATGCCGATCCCGAGCCCGGCCGCGGTCGTCACCAGCGCCTTGAAGATGCCGTCGGCCACGACCCGAGGATCGCCCGTCCCCTGCGCCGCGATCAGCTCGAATGCATCGATCATTCCGAGCACGGTGCCGAAGAGGCCCAGCATCGTCGCCATGTTCGCCAGCGTGGCGAGCAGGGGCAGGCCCGTGCGCAGTCGAGCGACCTCGCGCAAACCGATCTCCGCAACGACGCCGGCCGCATCCGCGGCGCCGTTCTCCTCCGCACGAAGACCGGCTCGCACGAGCAGTTCACCCACCGAGGCGCCCGACTTGACCTCGACACGCAGGGCGTCTCGATCGACGCCGTCGGCGCGCGAGATCAGCGCCTCGAGCCGCGCAGGCCAGACGAGCGCGCGTCGCGTTGCGATGCACCGTTCGACGGCCACGGCCACGACGAGGAGCGAGCACCCGAACAGCGCGCCCATCACCCAGCCGCCTTGCACGATTCGACGCTCGATCTCATCGGGCACGATCGTGTCTACGGGAGCCGCAGACACGTCGGGCGCCGTTCGAGCCGCCGATGCCGCCGACGCGCCGATGAGCTCCTCCTCCTCGACGACGATCGCCGGCCCCGGCGGCGTCGCCTCGGGTCCCTCGGCGCCCGCTGCGTTCAGAGCCTGGCCCGCTGCGTTCGAAGTCTCGCCCGCAGCTGCGTCCGACTCGCTCGGTGCCGGTCGATCGACCGCGCTTGCGACGACTTCGGCCGCGACGTCGGGCACCCCCGTCGTCGCCGGCGCGGTCGCCGCCGGTTGCGCATCGGCCTCGTCCGCCGTCAGCCGCAGGGGCGGCGCGGCCGAGTCGCCGAACTCGGCTCGCGCCTCGCCCGCGCCCATCGTGACGACGATGAGCGCGGTCGCTGCGCAGAAGCAGAGCAGAGCGAGTCGATCGATCCAGTCGAGCTGGACCTGGCTGTCGGCCGAATGCGCGGCACTTCGCTGGGTCATCTCAGGCACCCTTCACTCTCGAGTCCGGCCACGAATCACACCGGATGCCTCGGCGCGAAGACGGGGCCGCTCGAGCGGCTCCGTCTCCGCGTCGAGGGACTACACCGACCGCGGCCGCTGGCGGCGCGCGCCGAGGGCGACGAGACCGCAGCCGACGAGCAGCGCCGTTCCGGGCTCGGGGATCACCGAGACCTGATCCAGATCGATCGTCCAGGCCTGATCGGTCGCGACGAGCGCGGCGGGCGCGTTCGATCCGAACTGCAGGTTGCCCACGTTGGAGAACGCGGCCGCGCAGGTCCCGCCTTCCGGGATACAGGCCGGGCTATCGGGGTCGACCAGAAACGAGATCTCGTTCCACACCCCGGGCTGTGCGACGCCGAAGAACGGGACGATCGCGCCCGGAAAGTTGCCCAGCGTCGCCACACGCATGAAGAGCTCGAGCGGCACCGGCGCGTCGTGCCGGAACCGGATCGACACCTCGGTCACGCCCGCCGCGAGCCAGTCACCGACGAACGCACCGCCGCTCGCACCCGTGCCACCGTTCGCGCGGAACAGCACCGGGCCACCGCCGAACGGGCTCTCGTACTCGAAGTAGTTGTACTCCTGAGACACGTAGTTGCCGCCGTCAGAGCCGCCCCCGACGACATAGTTCAGCGGCGCGTTGATCGCGTTGGTCCAACCTGCGTCGCCGCCTTCGAACGTTTCTTCGAACGGTACGGTCAGCGCCTGCGCGCTGCCTACCCATACCAGAACGAGCGCCCCAGCGAGCGCCGTCTTCATCATCATCGACTTGCCAGACATCTTCGGTTCCTTCGTTTCGCCGGCTCGAACGACTCGCGCCGGCGTTCTCGGGGCCATCGCGGACCCCCTCCAGGGTTGTTCGCTGGCTGGGCGTCTCGTGGACGCTCGCGGGCTGGATTCATCGCGGCCCAGGGGTCAGCCCCTCATCGCCTCGAGGCGACCGAAGCGCGTATCCCATGTGGCGCGGTGACGGAAGTGGATCACCACGTGGTCCTCGGCCATCCCGTGAAAGAGCGTGTTGTGCCACCACACGTTGTCGTAGACGGCACCCGAGTCGAGCACATGGGCAAACGCCTCCATGTGAAGACAACGAAACTTCAAGACGTCGCGCTGTTCGGTCAGATCCGGCACGTAGAAGACGAGCCCACATTCGGGGGTCTTCTTCAGCGCGTCGACCACCGGCGCGTCTTCGGGCAACAGCGTCGTAATGCTCGCGGCGTCGAACTTGGAGGCGTCGGTGTAGTAGCCCTTCAGGTACTCGAGACCGGCGTCGTAGAGAGCGCGTGCGCCGAGCCCCTGGTGCTCTTCGTAGAGCTGCCGAAACTCTTTCGTCTTCTCTTCGAGGACGTCGCGGTGAGGCAGTAGACCGCAGACGATCGAGTAGCTCGTGAAGTCGGCGGGCCCGCGACCGTGCCGCACGGTGACCAGCGGACAGACGCCAGCGTGGGGGGCGCCCGCGCGCTCTTCCATCGTGTGCATGCGCAGGTCGACCTGCCAGTCGATCACCTCGCGCGGCATGTCGGGACCCTTGTCGAACGAATTCATCTCGGTCTCCTGATCGAGTGTCAGAGGCTGCGGACGGGCAAGCCCCGCCCCTTCACGTGAATGCGCCGATCGGCTCCGTCGCCGATCAGCGCCGCCTCGACGCGAAACACGTCGCGGAGCAGGTCGGGATCGAGGCAGACCTCGGGCGGGCCGACGTCGTAGATACGACCGCGGTGAAGCACCACTGCGCGGTGCGCAATGCGCGCGGCGTGCGCGAGGTCGTGCAGCGAGACGACGATGGCGATGCCTTCTTCGCGGTTGAGCTCGACGAGTAGCTCGAGAATCTCCCACTCATGCAACAGATCGAGCGCCGACGTCGGCTCGTCGAGCAGCAGCATCTGCGCCCCCTGAGCCAGCACCATGGCCAGCCACGCGCGTCGCCGCTCACCGCCCGAGAGCGACATCACGGGCCGCGACGCAAAGTCATCGATCTCGAGTCGACGCAGCGCCCACTGCACGCGGTGCTCGTCCTCTGCACGGAGCGGCGCGATCGGCGACCGATGTGCGAAGCGACCGAGACGCACGAGCTCGCGTACCGTGAGGCCCGGCGGCGCCTGAGGCTCTTGGGGCAGTCGCGCGACACGACGTGCAAAGGTCCGGCGCGGTACGCGGTGACACGCCACGCCATCGAGCGTCGCCGTGCCCTTGTGCGGAACGAGCTCACCGGCCAGTGTGGCGAGGAGCGTCGACTTGCCCGACCCGTTCGGCCCAACGAGCGCGAGGATCTCACCGGGCTCGAGTGACACGGTCACGTCGCGCAGCACGTCGCGGTCGGCGCCGTCGTGGCGAACATGGACGCGCTCGGCGCGCAGCCCCTTGCCGCCGGGCGGCGGCGTGCTGGTCGTCGAGGCCTGCGAGGTCATACGTCCCCTCGCCAGAGCAGCCAGAGAAAGTACGGCCCGCCGATCGCGGCGAGCAGCGCGCCGACCGGCAGTTCGACCGGCGACAGCAGAAGCCGGGCCGCACTGTCAGCCAACACCACGAGCGCTCCGCCGAAGAGCACCGACGTTCCGAGCAACGCGAGATGGCTCGGACCCACCTGCAGTCGCGCCGCGTTCGGCACGACGAGACCGACGAAACCGATCAGCCCGGCGACCGACACCGCGCTCGCGACGAGGCACGCAGCGACGATCGAGACACCGAGCCGGGCGCGACGGACCGGCATGCCGACGCCGGCTGCCGACGCATCGTCGAGCAACAACAGGTCGAGCACCGGGATCAGCGCGAAGGCGAGCAGCCCCCCCACGATCGAAGGCAGCCCCACGAGCCACACGTCGGCCCACCCGAGCCCCGAGACCGAGCCGACGGTGAACGCGACGAACGCCGGGGCACGGTCGGCGAAGATGAACGTGAGCAGCGCGATGGCCGAAAAGAAGATCGCCTGCATCGCCACGCCCGAGAGCACGATGCGCAGCGGGACGGCCCGAATCGAGTGCCCCCACGAGAGCGCGACCACGACGCCCGCGGCCAGCAGGCCGCCACCGAGGCCGAGCACCGGGCGCAGCGCCACGAGCTCGGGCCAGAGAAGCATGGCGAGCAACACGCCGAGACCGGCGCCCGCCGTGACGCCGAGGAGCCCGGGATCGGCGAGCGGATTGCGGACGACCGTCTGCATCAGCACACCCGCGGTGGCGAGCGCGACGCCGACGAAGACGCCCGCGAAGACGCGCGGCGCGCGCACCTGCTGGACGACGGCCGAGAGCGGGTGCGCATCGGTCAGTAGCGCCGTCGGCACCTCGGTCAGCGGCACGTCAGCCGCCCCCATCGACAGCGAGACGAGGATCGACACGCCGAGCGCGGCCGCGCCGGCCGCAAACGCGAGCCCGGCGGGCACGAAGCCGCCCGAGCCGAGCGCGAGCGCCCAGCTGCGGGGCAGCCAGCGTGCGACCCCCACGTTCACTGCGTCGGCCCCGCCGCCACGGCCGGGGGCGCGCCGAGCACCCGCCGCAGCTCCTGCGCCGCCTCGGCCAGGCCGAGGCCCGGGTTGGTCGAGAACAGCGCGGGCGACAGCGCGTAGACGCGGCCACCCGTCGACTCGGCCAGCGGTGCCCAGGCCCCGCCCTCGGCGATGCGCTTTCGAAATGAAGCTGCGATCGCGGCGGGGTCGCCGTGACTCAGCAGCAGCACGGCGTCGGGGCGCTGTGCGGTCAGCCACTCATCGCTGACCTGGATGTAGCCGGGGTGCCGCGCGCGTCGCTTCGACGACGCGTCGCTGGGCGGAGCGAGGCCTTCGGGCGACGTCAGTCTCCCCCCGCTCGACGTGATGAGATCGCCCACCCAGGTCTGCTCGGTGAGCAGCAGGTAGCGGCCGGGCACGCCGTACAGCGGAAGCACCTCGGGATCGCCCTCGATCTCGATCTCTGCGAGCGCCTGACGGACGTGCGTGAGATCGGTCGCCATCACCCCTGAAGCGCCGACTCGCTCGGCGACCCGCGCCAACCCGTCGAGCGTGCCGTCGATGCTCGACGTGTCGAGCAGCACCAGCTCGACCGCGGCCGGCTCGAGCTTCGACACGAGCGACGCATGCAGCACGCGGTCGCCGACGACGAACGCCGGCCGCGACCCGACGAGCACCTCGAAGTTCGGCTGATGGGCCGAACCGAGATCGGCCGCGCCAGCGGGCGGCGGTTGATGCATCGATGCGCGCACCTCGGCGACGGGCGCGTACTCGGGCCCGGCTCCACGAAGCGCGGTGCCCACGAAGGGCAGCAGCGACGCCCAGCGCACCGACTCCGAGTCGTCGACCGCCGCCACCGGCAGCGCGACCGACACGCTGAGAGCAAGGAGGAATGAGGCGAGCGCGCAGCGCCCGCATCGTTGGAAGGTCACGGTTCGAGTCTCCGTCGGTTTCGCGTTAGCGGTCCGAAGTGGGTTCGGGAGCGGCGAGGGTGACCCCGCCCTTCAGCCGGCCGTGCAGCGCCAGGAAGCCCTCGAGTACGTCGGGGTCGAACTCGGCGCCTTTGGCGCGGTGGACGTAGAGGCGGGTGAACACCTCGCCGCCCTCGCCCGGCGCGCGGTCAGCGAGCGCGAGAAAGAGCACGCGCCGGCCGCTGCGCGCGTGCGTCTGATCGAAGCTCTGTGCGTGGCCGATGCCGTCGAGCTTCAAGTGCCAGTGGTAGTCGTCACAGATGACGTTCAGAAACGGACCCACCACCGTCATCGGGACGATGCGCGCGATGGCCTCGAACGTGCTCGGCCCGACCTGATGGATGATCCGGAACGGACCGAGGCCGATGAGACGATCGAAGAGCGCTTCGAGGGTGGGCTCCGCTTCGAGCGGGGTCGCCGCGCCAGGGGGGGTCGGATTCGCCATGCCGTCTCCAAGACGAGCCTGGCCGCCGCTGGCATGTGCGCCGGGCGGAGGGAGAGGCTCGCGTGCGTCTGGATTCGGCTGGCGGGGGAAGGGCCCCGGCTGGCTCGCCAATCACTCTACATCGTTGAAAACGATTGTCAATTTCAATAGTATGCTCGGCGCACCGCGACAGGTGCGCCGGGAGTCTCGTGGCCAGCCATCCGCCAGCCCGAAACGCGAGCCCCCTCCCCCACCCGGGTTTCGACCCGCACGAGGAGGCCCGCGATGACGCGCGATCGCGAACCGGATGGCCAACCCAGCGAACGATCCGAGGCGCCCGAATCAGCGGCGCCCACCGCGGCCCTGAAATCGTCGCCTCGCCCCGAGCCCACCGCGGCCCCGAAATCGTCGCCTCGCCCCGAGCCCACCGCGGCCCTGAATTCGTCGCCTCGCCCCGAGCCCACCGCGGCCCCGAAATCGTCGCCTCGCCCCGAAGAGAACGAGCTCGACGTCGAGGCCGCCCTGCGACCGACGATCCTGCCGCGCACGCTCGACGCGCGCGAGCTGCTCGGAGACGGCCGGGTGCTGCACATCGAGCACGCGGGCGAGATCTACACGCTGCGCCTCACCCGCAACGACCGCCTGATCCTCACCAAGTAGGCACCGGAGCAGACCCCTGTGGCGGAGGCGACCCTTCTTGCATCCATCCCGACGCGGCCGCGTTCGACGCCGCCGCACTCCGGGCGAGCGGTCGCGTGGGCCGTCAGTCTCGCGCTGCACGTCGTGGCGATCGGCGCCTGGGCAATGCTCGGCTCCGAGCCGACGCCCGTGCGACTCACAGATGCGCCCGCTGCGATGTCGGTCGCGCTGATCCAGACGACCACCGCACCCGCAGAGCCCGACACCTTACCTGCGCCGGCCCCCGTATCGAAGCCCTTACTCGAACCAGTGACCGAGCCGGTGGTCGAGCCGACACCGAAGCCGGTCGTCGAGGTCAGTGAACGCACCGAAGTCGTCGAGATCGTCGAAACCCCACCTCCGGCCGCCGAACCGGCGAACGAACCCGAGACAGCACCGGCCCAGGCGCTCCCGGCGGTCGCGGCTCCGGCCCCGACCGTCGAAACCGCGGGGCAAGCCCATCCCGACGAGGTGAACCTGTATGTCAGCCGCGTCCGCCGGCTGATCGACGATCGCAAGCGGTACCCGCGCCAAGCGGAGCGGCGCGGCGTCGAAGGCACGGTGCTGATGCGGCTGCAGCTGACGGCGGGCGGGCTCGTCGGCGCGATCGAGATGGTCGACCCGGCCCACAAGCTGCTCGAGAAGGCCACGCGCAGCGCCGTCGAGCGGGTCGGAGACTTCCCGCCGCCACCCGAGGGCGTGTCGTGGATCGAGGTCCCCGTGCGCTACCAGCTCGACAGCTGAACCGCGCCACGTGCAGAGCCGGCACTCAGGTTGACCTCGGCGAGCCACGCCACGACGGCTTCGCGCACCGCGGGTTCGAACACGAGGCCGATGTGCCCCGCACTCGGCACGAGATCGACGCGCGCGTGGGGTGCCCACTCTCCGAATACGCCGGCGAACGCATCGGCGACGAACGCTTCGTCGCGGTCGCCCACCAGCACGAGCGTCGGCGCACGCAGACGCTGCAGGTCGGTCCGGTAGTCGCGGGGTGCGAAGCCCGTCATCAAGCGATAGCTGTAGGCGTCGGTCTCGAGGCCGGTCCGGCTTCCGGGCGGACGATCGAACTCGAGCGCCGTCAGCCCGTTGAGGGCCGTCACACCGAACCCGTTGAGGATCGACAGCACGACGATGCGCCCCGTCTTCGGCTTGGCCCATCCTCCCGAGTTCGGTCGAACGGTCGGCGCATCGTGCTGCAAGAACGGCGCGAGCAGCAGATAGCCATCGGGCGCCTCGGCCACGTCGGCCCCGGCGAGCCGAATCGCGAGGCCTCCACCCGAAGAGTGCCCTCCGACGACGACCGCTGCGCCGGGGCTTCGACGTCGGATCTCGGCGATCAGGTCGGCCGCATCGTGCTCGAGCTGGTCGATGTAGTCGATGTCGCCCCGACGCTCGGGGTCGGCGCCATGACCGCGCAGGTCGGGCGTGTAGACCTCGGCGACGCCGGCGTTCGCGATCGAGGCAGCGAGCTCGGACAAATAGAGCGAGTGCCCCCCGGAGCCATGGAAGAGCACCAGGGCGACCGGTGCGGCGGCTGGGTAGTGGCGCAGCGCAAGCGAAGCGCCATCGCGCGCTTCGAACG
Organism: Myxococcota bacterium; assembly: GCA_965250285.1. GTDB lineage: Bacteria > Myxococcota_A > UBA9160 > UBA9160 > UBA4427 > CAYYSY01. Next base: position 74,533 of record OZ252299.1, on the reverse strand, counting down.
TCTCGAGTTCGGTCGCCTGCGGATAGCCGCGCTCGATCGGACCGAAGTCGAGCGTCTCGGACCGATCGGAGGCGTCGCTGCAGCCGAGCGCAAGCAGCAAGAGCGCGACGATGCGCAGAGACACGGCGGGCCTCCCGGTGCCCGGCCGTCGTCGTTCGGTCAGCCCTACGCCGCCATCGACGCCCGGCCAGACGAGCACCCCGAGCCTATCACGCACGGGATGTTCGCCGAGCCGAAGTCGACCTCGCGCCGCCGTCGATCGGCGAGGGCGCGCCGCCCTCAATCGGCGCGGGCGCGCCGCCCTCAAACGACTCGGGCGCGCCGCCAGCCGATCGCGCCGAGCCCGAACGCCAAGGCCGCTGCTCCGAGCGGACCGAGCACCGGAACCGAAGGCGGCGGATCACCCGGGCCCGTCACGATCACCAGGCGATTCATCAGCAGTGGATCGACGCTCGTCGCGTCCCACGTATGGAACCCGATCGGCGTATCGCTCGGGTTCGTCACGGCGAAGCCGTTGTTCGGCGTCGTGCCGTGCGCCCAGAACCGAACCGTGTCGGTCACGTCGAACTCGTACGACCCGAAATCGGGAATGTTCGTCTCCGACGCGATCATCGGCCCGACGGCGGGCTTGTTGTTCCACGTCATCGTCTGCTCGTTCCACGGGGACGGAACTTCGTGGACGTACATCTCCCCGCCCGGCGGCGGCGGCGTGCCATCGTGCGAGAACGTGAAGCTGAAGACCATGAAGAGCGACGCCGCGATGACCGTCTCGCCGGGCTGAAGCAGGCCGGGCGGCAGCTCGAACTTCAGATAGGCGATCTGGTCGTGGGCGATGCCGTCTTCGTCCTCCCCCGTCATCGCATACATGGTCGTGTAGTTCCCGCGTACGAGGGACGGGATGAACGAGTAGGGACTCGTATCCTCGCCGGCGGGTCCAGGCATCAGGTCGAACACCGCGGCTTGGGCGCTGCGCGGCAAGCCAGTCAGTAAGACGACGAGGGCAGACAGCAGGATCAGCCCGAGGCGTTCGATCCGGTCGAGCGAGCTCATTCGGTTCACGGATGCATCCTTTCGACGATCGCCGCCGAGCCGGCGCCGTCGGGTCGCGAGCCGTGGCGGCTCGGGTTCGGTCAGCGAGGCTGGCTGCCGAGGGCGAAGCGCACGCCCGCGAAGTAGCTGCGACCCCGAATCTCGTACGAATCGACGGTCGCCTCGTTGGTGACGTTGTAGACATCGAAGTAGACCGCGGCGCGGTCGCCTTCGAGGAAGGGCAGCGTGAGCCGCATGTCGACCTCCCATGAAGGATCGGTGCGCGACGTGCTCGTGAAGCTGGCGAAGCCTGTGCCGCTGAGCTCCTGCAGCGACGCGCCGCGATAGCGGACATCGACGCCGAGCTGGGGCTTGCCGATCGCGGGAGAAATGCGGGGCGCGCGGAACTGCCCGTTGAGGTTCAGCGTGTGCCGCGGCTCGTTCGGCAGCTCGCTCAGATCGGGAAGACCGTCGTACTCCACGTACGACTTGAGGAACGTGTACCCGAAGCGAAGGTCGACCAGCTCGTGCGGGTGCAGCACGCTCTGCACTTCGATTCCGGCCGTGCGCGCCACCTGAATGTTCTGGTACACGGATACGTCGGCATAGACGGGCGAAGGCACGACGAGCACCTCCCCCGCGCAGAACGGAAAGTTCGGCCACTCCTCGAAGGGGATCGACTGACAGACGAGCGCGACGTCGTTCGGATCGCGCACGACCGAGACCTCGTTCGTCGCGACCTGGACCGAGTATGCGTTGACCGCGCGAATGTGGTCTTCGATGTCGTTGTAGAAACCGGTCGCGGCCACCACCGCCCAATCCCGCGGCTGCCACTCGAAGCCGAGGCGGTACGTGTGGGTGTCTTCGGGCTCGAGCTCGTCGTTGCCGCGCAGGTAGTACGCCCCGCCGTTCTGCGAGATCTCGGGGAGATACATCTGGCGCAGCGAGGGCGTTCGGCGGCTGCGCCCGTACTGCGCGCGAAACGACAGCGTCGAGTGGGCCCGCGCGAGTAACGCGACCTGGGGTGTCCAGACGGGCTCGTAGCGCGTATCGAACTGGGCCCGCACACCGGCGAGTAGATCGAGCCACGGCAGCAGCGAGGCCTCCCACTCGACGAAGGGGCCGCCGTGGGCGATCGACTCCTGCGTCTGCGTCTGCGTCTGCAGCTGCTGTGCACCACTCACCGGGTCGAACTCGACCGACCCCGTCTCGAGATCGACGTCGGTGTATCGAATATCGGCGCCGACCCTGAACGTATGATCTGTCGAGCCCAGCGAGAAGAAGAAGTCGAACTTCGGATCGAGGCGAATCTCTCGTTCGTCGAGGATGATCTCGCGGCCCACCGTGTCTCGAACCCGGTCGTCGTAGTAGAAGACTTCCATGTCGAACGCGCCGAAGTCTGCGAAGTCCCAGCGGCCACCGAGACCGCCGAGCACGCGGTGCGTCGTGCGCGTGCCGAGATCGACGCTGTCGAACGCCCCTTGGCCGACGTAGTCGTCGTCGCGGACGCGCCAGCCCAGCGACCCGCGAATCGTCGCCGAGTCGCTGATCTCGGCGCTCAGCCGTGCGTAGTAGTCGTCGATGACGGTCTTCGAGTCGTCGCCGCCGAGCCCGACGAATCGGGCCCCCGAACCACGTCGGTCGTACCCGTCGATCTGGTCGCGCGTGTACGAGAGCGTGAGCCCGACGGGCCCCATGCGCCCGCCGCCCGTCACCATGCCGAGGTAGCGGCCATCGGTGCCGCCGCCGCCCTCCGCATTGAGACTGAAGCCGTCTTCGGCCGGCGGCGGGCGCGTCACGACCGAGATGACCCCGCCCGCCGCGTCGCTGCTGTTGCGAAGCACCTGCGAGCCGCGCTGCACGTCGATGTAGTCGATGTTCGTGATCGGCACGTCGCGCAGGTCGGCGACCTCACCGATCGCACCGGTGTAGCGCTGACCGTTCACGAGGATCAGCGTGTTCTCCGGTGGCATGCCTTCGATGCTCACCGCCGCCTGCTGGCCCTGGATCCGCTGTTGGATCCGAAAACCCGGCAGCGTCGCGACGATCGAAGAGGCGTCGTTGCCGGGGATTGCTTTCACGACCTCCCGGTCGACCCGCTGCTTCTCGATCGGCTCCATCCGAAACACGACGGCGTCGGGCCGCTCGGCGCGCACGTCGATCGTCTCAGCGCGCAGAACGGTGTCGTCGTTGTCTTCGTCTTCGCCGCGCGCCGGCAACGCAGCCGCCGCGCACAAGAGCACGGTGGCGATGCAAAGCAGCGCGCGGTGGCTGGGAGATTGGGGTCTCGGGTCGAGCATCCGCGTGGTCGTCGAGCCAGGTGGTGGTCTGCGCGCACGAGTGCGCGTGCCCGCGATGGCGGGCTCCGACCCCCTGGCTGGCGTTGGCGTGCTCGAGGGGCGCTCGAGTCGATGGGCCGACCCGAGGCAAAGACGAAAATGACATTCGTTTTCATTGAGAGCAACCCCAGTCCGGTGGAATGGTTCAGAAGGGCCTGACCACGCGGAGGCGACGCCGCCCCCGAAGGGTTCACTCTTTTTAGTTGAAAACGAATTTCAGTTTCAATAAGATCCGATCGTTGCCCAGATCCACCGACCCACCACGGCCTCTCGGCCAGAGGATTCATCCGATGGAAGTCATCCGAACCGCCTGTCCGCCCGCCGCCGTCCGCACCGTCAGCAGCCGCAAGCTCCTCGCCGGAGACCGTACGCTTCGCATCGCCCACGGCGAAGAGGTCTATCTGCTTCGACTCACGCGCAACGGCCGGCTGATCCTCACCAAGTAGGGCGCTCTGCGATTCGGCGCGCCGCCTCGCGGCCGCGCCGAGCGCCCTGCCCCCGACCCACCTCTCGACGCACGCACACGGCACCCGCGCCTGACTCAGGCGCGGGTGCTCGTCGTTGGCGCGCTCTATGCTCATTCAGGCCCAATTCAAGCGGCCGAATGAGCAAGGCGTGCCGAGCGCGCCGAGAGGACCCCTCCCGATGGCGATCGACTTCACGTTCGATGACAACGTTCAGTTCGTCATCGAGCGCGTCCGCGGCTACCTCGACGACGTCGTGCGCCCGGCCGAGACGGTGATCGCCGACCACCCCGACGACCGCGACACGCTGGTCGAGCAGATCGTCATCATGCGCAGGGCCGCGCAGGAGGCCGGCCTGTGGCTGCCCCACATGCCCGAAGCATGGGGCGGCATGGGCCTCGGTCACGTCGAGATGGCGGCGGTCAGCGCCGAGGCGGCCAAGACCCGCTTCGGCCCGTTTGCGCTCAACGCCCAGGCCCCCGACGAGGGCAACATGCACACGCTGCTCCACTGGGCGACCGACGAGCAGAAGGAGCAGTATCTGCGACCGCTCTGCGAGGGGCGCGCGCGCAGCTGCTTCGCGATGACCGAGCCCGAGGTCGCGGGCTCCGACCCCACGCTGATCCAGACGAGGGCGGTGAAGGACGGCGACGACTGGGTCATCAACGGCCACAAGTGGTTCATCTCGGGCGCGCGCGGCGCGCAGTTCGCGATCCTGATCGCGCGCACCGAAGACGACCCCACGATCCCCCAGGCGGGCAACAGCGCGTTCCTGGTCGACATCCCGAGCGCGGGTTGGGAGATCGTTCGCGACGTCGAGACCATGAGCGGCGGCCACAATCACTGCGAGATCCGGATCACCGACCTGCGCGTGCCCGACAGCAAGATGCTCGGCGGCCGCGGCGAAGGCCATCTGCTCGGCCAGGCGCGGCTCGGGCCGGCGCGACTCGCGCACTGCATGCGCTGGCTGGGTCAGGCCGAGGTCGCGCTCGAGATGATGGTCGACCGCGCGACGAAGCGATTCGCGCACGGCTCGCTGCTTTCCGAGAAGCAGGGCATTCAGTGGATGATCGCCGACAGCACGATGGAGATCTATCAGTGCAAGCTGATGATCCTGCACTGCGCCTACCGCATCGACCGCCAGGAAGACTTCAAGAGCGAGGCGTCGATGGCAAAACACTTCGTCGCCAACACGCTCGGTCGCGTGATCGACCGCGCGATCCAGGTGCACGGCGCGCTCGGCTACTCGACCGACACACCGCTGGCCGAGATGGCCAAGCAGGCCCGCTGGGCGCGCTTCGCCGACGGCGCCGACGAGGTGCACCAGTGGCGCATCGCCCAGCGCGCCATCGACGCCTGGCAGAAGGAAGGCAACCTGAACGCGGCGACCGGGAACCTGCCGCTCTAGCTGCTCGAAGCTCGACGTTCGCAGGCACCGGGTCGACCTGCGCTCGAACGCCCGAAGGAGAACGAACATGCGCGCATCTCGCCCTCACGCCCTCCACCGCTGGTGGCTGGTGGTCGGCTCGCTCTGGCTCGCGCTGCCGGGCGTCGCCGTGGCCCAGGAAGAGTGGACCGAGCCCGCGCCCTATATCCTGCTCGGCGCGATCAACTCGTTCGAGCACTTCCAGGACACCGGCGAGAACGACTTCGGCAACAGCTGGGGCTTCTCGGTGCGCGGTGGCTACCGGTTCAACGAGTTCCTCGCAGTCGAGGGGTTTCTCGAGTTCCTGTCGGGCTACGAAGTCGACTACCTCGTCGAGCCGCCGCTGCTCCCGCAGCCGACCGACGTGTCGTTGACCGTCGACGGCGGCATGGGCGGAGCCAGTGTCAAGCTCTACGCCCCCTGGTTCGGCCGGATCCAGCCCTATGGCCTCGCAGGCATCGGCGGGCAATGGGCGCAGCTGCGCACCACCAACGCGACGGGCATCGTCTGCGATCCGTTCTTCTGGTACTGCACCGGCACGTACACCCAGCTCGGCAACGCCGGCGCCTTCGTGTCGAAGTTCGGCGGCGGCGTGGAGCTGTGGCTGAACGAGGATCTCGCGCTGGTGGTCGACGCGATCTTCAATCTGCCGACGGGCGACCTGAAGGATCTGCGCTCCACGAATCTGACGTGGGGTGCGGTCTTCCGCTTCTGACGCGGCCCCCGCGAACGGAACGAGACGCGTGAAGCGTCCGTTTCTCATTCTGCTCTCGCTCTTCGCGACCGGCGGGTTCGGGGCGTGGCTCGTGCGCACGCCGAACACGCAGCGAGAGATCCTGCTCGCGTGCGCCGGCTGGGTGCTGGGCTTCTGGGTCGCCGCCGCGATTCAGAGCCGACGGCGGGCCGTCGCGGGCCGCGAAGACGCGGTCGACGATGAATGGGAAGAAGCGCACGGCGAAGCCGACCTCGACGGCGAAGACGAGGCCGGCTGGGAAGACGAAGAGGACTGGGAGCACGACTGACGCGCTCTGGCGAGCACGAGCGAGGCGCTCCGCCGAGCGCGCGCGGATCAGTGACCGCCGAGCTCGTCCTTCCAGAGGAAGCGCGCCGGCTTGGCGACCAGGTTGTTCGCCGACTTGTCGATGTCCATCGGTCGGGTCACGAGCAGCAGCGGCAGCGAACCGAGAAAGAGCCCGGTCCCCACGCCCAGCGTCACGAAGCCGACCGGACGAAGCATGATCACGTCGAACGTGACCGGGACGTTGGCGTCCTCACCATTGTTGGCGCCGAGCGCCGTGGTCGGCGCGACGCTCGCGAGCATGAGGGCGGCCGCGAGCACGGCCGTGAAGCGACGAATCCGATGCGACATCGGGGGAGGTCCTCCGGGCAGGCAACACGCAAGTGTGCGTGCCTCCCCTTCTTCGGAGGCCCGGACCATCGTCTGTAGCTCGGTGCGAGGGGTGAGCGACGCGGCGTCGGTCGCTCGGATCGATCGTGAAGCGACGCGGCGACAGCCGACGCCGCTGTGTGTCGGCGGCGGCAGCCGGCGCGGTCCGAAGCCTCAGGCGTGATTCCCGAAACGATCTCGCAGGTATTCGACGATATCTGCCGACTCGGGAAGCCACTGGACGGCCCCGTCGTCCCCCTCGATGCGCAGGACGGGGACGGTGCGCCGGCCGGTCGCCTCGACGACCGCTCGAGCGTGGTCGGGATCGGCCAGCGTGTCGCGCAGCTCGAGTCGGATCCCGAGCGAATCGGCCGCGTTTCGCACGCGTGCGCAGAATGGGCACGAGTCGAATTGGTAGAGCGACAAGCCCCGTTGACATCCCTCGCCGGTCTCTTCGGTCGTTTGCACGCGCGTCATCCCCTTGGTCCGCCCGTTCAGCAGAAGCCCCCTCGGCCGCCGACTTGGATGCCTCGCTGCGCGGGGCGATCCACTTCGGTCCGACCCGTTTGCAACTTTCGAGAGGTGTCATCCACGCGTCGCAGGCGCCGGTTCTCCGACGCTCCGGGGGCTGTGGCCGGCTCGGCCGGGCGCTCGCCCGCGCGGCCGGATCCGCCCCAAACCCCTGTCGCATCTCGCGAAAACAGGCCCCTTCACGAACGACCCCGCGCGCGCTGCAAGCTGGCATGCCCCCTGCAATTCGGCGGGTCTGGGGGGCGTCGAGGATGCGCGAATCAAACGAAGTCGACCTGGCCGAAGCGGCTCGCAATGCGGGCGCGCTGCCCGCCGAGCTGTCGGTCGTCGACGCCGTGCTGTGGGCCTGCGATCAAAGCGAAGACGAGACCGAGGTGGGCGACCTCGTCGCAGCGGCACTGGGCCTGCCGACGGTGGAGATCGTACGCGATCCCGCGCTCGACGAGCGCCCTGGCCGGGCTTGCTTGGAACCCCTCTCCTAGGCGCCTGGCAAGGGGCGCGTCGACGCGCTCGCCCGGGAACCTCCGGCCGGTCATCGACCGAATTCGACACAGCTTCGATCGCCTCGCGCGCGACGCCCGCGGCCGCTCGTCGAGATGCCGAAGCGCGCTCAAGTCCCCGATGCGTCAGCCGATGCCGCGTTCGTGACTCGAGGCCAGCGGCCCGCATGGGGCGCCCTCGAGCCGGCGCCGCGCCCATCGAGGACCCCCTGAAAATGACACGCCTGCCCCCCAAGCTCGCCTGGCCCCTCGCGGTGCTGGCGACCGCGTTCGTCGCGGCGGCGGGGCTCGTCGTGGCGCGTCCCGGCGTCGAAGCGGCGAAGCCGGTCGTGGTGCATCCGACCGTACGGGTCACGCCGGCGGTCCCCGAGCGCGTGCGCCTCTCGGTCCGGACCCAGGGCACCGTCGTCCCCCGCACCGAGACCGACCTCGTCGCCGAGGTGACCGGACGCATCCTCGAGGTGTCTCCATCGCTCGCCGCGGGCGGCTTCGTCGAGCCCGATGAGCTGCTGCTGCGCATCGACGCCACCGACTACGAAATCGCGCTCGCCCGCGCCGAAGCGGCGCTGCGCCGCGCGCGCAGCGAGCGGTCGCTGGCCGAAGCGAACCTCGGGCGACATCGTCGTCTCGCCGACAGCGGCGTCGAGAGCACGTCGAACCTCGAAGCGTCGATCAACGCCCGAGAAGTCGCCGAGGCCGCCGTCGTCGAAGCCGAAGCCGCGGTCAAGCAGGCGCGGCGCGACCTCGAGCGAACCGAAGTGCGCGCGCCCTACCTGGGCCGCGTCCGCGAGAAGCGGGTCGACGTCGGCCAGTTCGTCGCGCGCGGAGCCCCCATCGCCCGGCTGTACGCCGTCGACTACGCCGAGGTGCGGCTCCCGATCGCCGATGCCGAGGCTGCCTACGTCGATCTGCCGATCGCGTATCGCGACGGGGGCGACGCCGCGCCTGCGCCCGAAGTCGTGCTGCGCGCCGAGTTCGCCGGTCGACGGCACGTGTGGCACGGCCGCATCGTGCGCACCGAGGGCGAGCTCGACGCGCGCACGCGCATGATTCACACGGTCGCGCGGGTCGAAGACCCCTATGGCCGCGGCGATGCGCCCGATCGCCCGCCGCTCTCGGTCGGCCTGTTCGTCGAGGCCGAGATCATGGGTCGCGAGATCGAGCAGGTGGTGCGTGTGCCGCGCAGCGCGATGCGAGGCGCGACCACCGTGATCGCCGTCGATCGGGCGGGACGCATCCGCATGCGCGAGGTCGACGTCCTCAAGCGCAATCGAGACGAAGTGCTCGTGACCGGCGGCCTCGAGCCCGGCGACCGTCTCTGCACCACGCCGCTCTCGATCACCGTCGACGGGATGCAGGTCGAGACGGTGGTCGACATGGCGTACGTGCGAGAAGAAGAGCAGCAAGCGCGAATCGCGCCGCAGGCCGAGATCGAAGTCGAAGTCGAAGTCGAGACGGCCATGACTTCGCCCAAGCCGAGCCCCGCGCCGTGAAGCGTGCGCTCAGCTGGTTCGCCGAGAACCACGTCGCCGCGAACATCTTGATGGCGATGATCGTAGCGTGCGGCATCGTCGCGCTGCCGACGATCCGCCAGGAGGTCTTCCCCTCGGTCGACCTGCCGGTGCTGACCGTGACGGTCGACTACCCGGGCGCGTCGCCGACCGAGGTCGAAGAAGCGATCTGCGTGCGCATCGAAGAGGCGCTGCAGGGCATGAGCGGCGTCAAGCGCCTGCACAGCTCGGCGCACGAGGGGCGCGGGAGCGTCAGCATCGAGCTGCGCGCCGGCGAGGACGTCGGTCAACGACTCGGCGACGTGAAGACCCGGGTCGATCGGATCGAGGGCTTCCCGGCCGAGGCGAAGCGACCCGAGATCGAGCAGGTCGCGATTCGCATGCAGGTCGTCGACGTCGCCGTCTCGGGCCTGGTCGACGAGAAGACGCTCAAGCGGCTCGGGGAGCAGGTGCGCGACGAGATCGCGACGCTCCCTGGCGTGAGCGACGTCGAGCTCGTCGCGGCGCGTCCCTATGAGATCTCGATCGAGGTGAGCGAGGCCGCGCTGCTGCGCCACGGCGTCACCTTCGACGACGTCGTGCGGGCGGTCCAGCGCTCGTCGATCGACATGGCGGGGGGCAGCGTTCGGACGCGGGGCGGCGAGATCCTGCTGCGGACGCGTGGTCAGGCCCGCAGCGAGGACGACTTCGCGCGGATCCCTCTGATCAGCCAGCGCGACGGCACGCAGCTTCGCCTGGGCGACGTCGCCACCCTCGACGACGGCTTCGAAGAGACGGAGCGGCGGGCGTTCTTCGACGGAGCCCCCGCCGTGATCGTGCAGGTTGATCGCGTCGGCAATCAGTCGGCGATCGAGATCTCGAATCGCGTGCGCGAGTACGTCGCGGCCACCGAGCCCGGTCTGCCGAGCGGCGTTTCACTGACGCTCGCCCAGGACGATTCGCTCTTTCTGCGGGGTCGCATCGACACCCTCACGCGCAACGCCCAGTCGGGCTTTCTGCTCGTGCTCCTCGTGTTGGCGCTCTTCCTCCGGCTGCGCCTCGCGTTCTGGGTGAGCCTCGGCGTGCCGCTCTCCTTCCTCGGCGCGCTCGCCGTCATGCCCGCGCTCGACGTGTCGATCAACCTCATCTCGCTGATGGCGTTCATCGTCGTGCTCGGGATCGTCGTCGATGACGCAATCATCGTCGGCGAGAACACGTACACCGAGCAGGCCCGCGGCGGCTCGCGGCTGGCCGGCGCGATCCGCGGCGTCCAGGGCGTCGCGACGCCCGTGATCTTCGGCGTGCTGACGACCATCGCCTCGTTCTCCCCGATGCTCTTCGTGCCGGGGCCCATGGGCCGCATCGCGCGGGTCATTCCGCTCGTCGTATGCGCTTGCCTCGTCTTCTCGTTGATCGAGTCACTCTTCGTCCTGCCGGCTCACCTCGGCCATGGCCAGGGCGCAAAGAACGCAGACGAAGACACGCCGACCCACCCCGTCTCGCGGCGATGGCGCGCCCTGCAGAACGCCATCGCCCATGGTCTCGAGCACTTCCTCGAGATCCACTACCGGCCCTTCCTCGACCGCGCTCTCGAGTGGCGCTATCTGACGGCCGCCGTGGCCGTGGCCACGCTCGTCGTCACGGCCGGGCTGCTCCAAGGGGGCTGGGTGCGCTTCGTTTTTCAGCCCGACGTCGAAGGCGACGTGACCGTGGCGTATGTGAACATGCCTCTCGGCACACCGCCCGAAGCCACGGCCGAGGCCGTCCACCACATCGAGCAGGCCGCCGCCCGCGTCGCGGCCGAGATCGCCGCAGAGGGCGGCGCCCACGGCGACGATGCCGCCGTGTTCAAGCACGTGCTGACCACCGTGGGCCAGCAGCCCTACAAGCTCAAGCAGGCGACCGGCCCCTCGGCCTACGCGGCCGCGATGCAGACCGGCAGCCATCTCGGCGAGGTCCAGCTCGAGGTCGTGCCGAGCGAGCTGCGCGCCGTCAGCGTCGCCGAGATCACGCGGCGCTGGCGCGCCGCCACCGGCGCGATTCCAGGTGCCGAGGAGCTCGGCTTCACCTCTTCGATCCTGTCGGCCGGGTCGCCCCTCGCCGTCGAGGTCGCGGGCGACGATCTCGACGCGCTGCGCGCGGCGGCCGATGGCTTGACCCAGGCACTGGCGGGCTACCCCGGCGTGCTCGACATCACCGATACGTTTCGCGGCGGTAAGCAGGAGCTCGAGATCGAGCTGAAGCCCGCCGCCGAGCTGCTCGGCCTCACCGACGAAGACCTCGGACGCCAGGTGCGCCAGGCCTTCTACGGGGCCGAAGCGCAGCGGCTGCAGCGCGGACGCGCCGATGTCCCGGTCATGGTGAGGTACCCGGCCGAAGACCGGCACAGCCTCGGCTCGCTCGAGCAGATGCGCATCCGCACGCGGGAAGGCGACGCGGTGCCCTTCTCGGCCGTGGCTGGCGCGACGCTCGTCGAGGGCTTTTCGTCGATCAGCCGCAAGGATCGCCGACGCATCGTGACCGTGACCGCCGAGGTCGACGAGAACGTCGTGACGGCCAACGAGATCGTCGCCGACCTCGCCGCGGCAGGTCGCCTCGATGCCCTCGAGCGCGCGCATCCCGACGTCGTCTTCTCGTTCGGCGGCGAGCAGCGCGAGCAGTCGGAGTTCCTGTCGAGCCTCGGCCGAGGCTGGCTGATCGCGATGCTCGCGATCTATGCGCTGCTGGCCGTCCCGCTCAGGTCGTACGCCCAACCCTTCATCATCATGGCGGCGATCCCCTTCGGCCTCGTCGGCGCCGTCTGGGGCCACGCGCTGATGGGCCACGACTTCAGCATGTTCTCGCTGATTGGGCTGGTCGCACTCTCGGGCGTCGTCGTCAACGACAGCCTCGTCATGGTCGACTACGTCAACGGACGACGTCGCGAAGGCCAGGGGCTCGAAGACGCCGTGCGCGTCGCCGGCCGCGCACGCTTTCGAGCGATCCTGCTGACGTCTCTGACCACGTTCGCTGGCCTGACACCGCTGCTGCTCGAGACGAGCGTGCAGGCGCAGATGCTGATCCCGATGGCCATCTCGCTCGGCTTCGGCGTGTTGGCGGCGACGGCGATCACGCTGCTGCTCGTTCCAGCCATCTATCTGATCGTCGAGGACGTCAAGGCGGCGCTCTTCGGCCGCGACGCTCGAGTCGAGGCCGACGAATCAGCCGCACCGACGCGCGCACCCGCCTGAGCTCTACTCGCCGGGGTCGTACCAGATCGGCGAGGTATAGGCGCGCTCCTGCGTGCTGACGGGCGCGCCCTCGGGCAGCTCGAGCCCGAGCCGATAGGCCTCGTACGTCGACCACCGGGGCGTGGGGATCTCGATCACCCGCGCGTAGTAGAAGGCCTTCTCGCTGGGATCGAATTCGGGATCGGTCCAGACCGAGGCGAGCTCCGATGCACCGATCGTGTTCGTCCAGCTCGCCGTCGCCGCATCGACCGTGTCACCGACCGGTCGCAGGCCGTCGCCAAAGAGGCGCTTGCGTCGACCGTCCCAGGCGACGTCGTAGACCCGTTCATGGGTCTCGCCGGCCGCATCGAGCCAACCCTTGATGATCTGGATGCGGTCGAGATTCGCCCCGATCGGATCGCGCAGGGCATAGACCATGAAGGTCGGCGCTTCGTCCCCCTCGGCGCGCGCCGGCAGCGTGCCACCCATCGGCACGCCCTTGTCGTAGCCAGCGAAGGCGGGCTCGCGACTGTTCACGTCGGCGTCGGTATAGCTCCAGCCGCCGAAGAATCGCACGCCCATGCGCGAGCCGGTGGTCGCGTAGACCTCCTTGCGCTCCATCGCGTCGAAGATCGCTTCGCGGGTGTTCTCGCGCGCCCAGACCGCCGCGAGCCCCGAAGCCACCGTCTGCCAGCCCATGATCTGGCCGTTCTCGTTCTCCATGAACGGGTGCATCATGCGCTCGGGTCCAGGCTCGGCACCCGAGTGTTTGCCGAAGAAGTTGTTCTCTTCGGCCGTCGACAGCGACGTGTGGCTGTCGGTCGAGCCGATCATCCCGAACCGATAGGGGTTCGTGCCGAGCTTCGTCTCGAGCGCGAGGCCACGCTTCAGGGCCTCCCGCGCGTACTCGCCCGCGAGCATGTCGTCGGTCTTGACCTCCGAAACATCGAGATTGCCGATGTCCCATGTCTCGTAGTCGGCGAACTCGTCGTCTGGGGAGAGGAAGGGGTGCGTCTCGCCGTCGCCCTTGATCTGGGTCACCTCGTAGAGCGGCTCGCGCCGCGCGCGGGTCTCGACGTATTCCTGATCGAGCAGTTTGCCGTCGTACTGCATCTCGAGCGGAAACATGATGCCGTTGGCGAGGTTGCCGTTGTGCGCGATGGCGAGAACCCGACCGTCGGTCGCCGTCTCGTAGCCCTCCATCCACGTCCAGAGGTCGCGCGGGTTCGGGCTGCCGTGAGGCGGATACGTCGTGTAGGGCACCTGCTGGGCCCCCTTGTCCTTGCCGTCGCGATAGAGGACGACGCGGTGCATGTTGTTGCCGCGTACGAGCGATGTCCACTCGTAGCCGATGAACGCGGTGAACGTTCCCGGGTCGTCGTAGCGCTCGGCCGCGTCGACGGTCGCGTCCCAGGCCGAACGGTACGGCTTCGAGTCGGGTGTATAGATGAGACCGGTCGGGAACTCACCCTGAGAGAAAAGGGTGATCAACTCGAGCGCGACCGCGACGCCCTCCCCCGCCTCGATCCGGTCGTACCAGTCGCGGCCCGTCTCGTCGGCGAGGATGTGCGGCTTTCCCGCGGCGAGGTCGGGAAAGAAACCCATGTTGTCGCTGTGGTCGCTCACGACGAGGAAGTCGAGCGGACGCGCGAGCCGCACCGCCTGGCCGGTGCTCGACGTCACCTGCTCGCCGCGAGCGAAGCGGTAGGCGTCGTCGAGACCGAGTCGATTGCCGAACGCACCGGCGTCCATCGAGTACGCCGTGTGCAGGTGCGTGTCGCCCCAGTAGAGACCGTTCGGAAAGTCGCGCTCGGCGTAGGGCGAGTACACGCGCCCGGTGTACTGCTGAGCCAGCCCCTCTTCGCCGGCGGGCGGGGACGGAATCTGCGCGGTCGCGTCGGTCGCCATCCCGAGCACGAACACGAGAACGAACGAGTACAGGCCGGGTCGCACGGCTTCCTCCCCGGGCGAATCGCCCGATGAAATTCAAGAGAAGCGTAGCGCTCAGCCCGCCGGATTGGCGGCCAGGTGGTCGAAGCGACCCGCCGGCCGCGCCTTGCGATAGGCGGCCACGATCGGCTCGAGCTCGGCCGGGCTCGCGCCGTGCATGATCACGCCGTCGCAGCCGAGGTCGAACTGCCCCTGGATCTTCGCGACGCACTGCTCGGGCGTGCCCGTAGCGGCGGGCGCGAGCCACGCCTCCGGGATCAACGAAGCGACGTGCTCGAGCTGTTCGGTCGTGCCCGTCGCATCGAGCGCGCCGCGGAAACCCGCGACGAGCTCGTCTTCTCGAAATCGCTGCAGCACGGCCGGATCCCAGCGGTTCGTCTCGACCATCAGATCACCGTAGCCCTGCAGATACGTCGCCATGCGACCGACCGTCTTCTTGAGACGGACGGCTTCGGGCAGATGGTCGCCGACGGTCGCGAAGCACGACCACACGCGCACCGTCGCCGGATCGCGACCCGCCTCCTCGGCGGCGCGCTTCACCGTCTGGACACACCGCGCGGTCGTCTCGTCGGTGAAGAAGGTGTGCAGCACCACCGCATCGAAAGCGCGTCCGCCGAGGGCGAGCGAGTTCGGCCCGAACGCCGTGAAGGTCATCGGGATGTGTTCGTCGTAGTCGGGGCCCATCGTGAGCAGCGGGTACTGGCCCGCCGGGCCGTCGTGGCCGACGACGATCTCGCCGCGCCAGATGCGTCGCATGAGACCCACGAAGTCTTCGATCTGGGCCGTCTTGATGTGGGGCAGGCCGTAGGCGTCGAAGAGCGGCGCGATGCCGCGACCGAGGCCGAGCGAGAAGCGACCCCCGGTGAGCTTGTGCATCGTCATTGCAAACGCAGCGGTGACCATCGGATGTCGTGTGTTGTGGTTCGTCGCCGCGGTTGCAATGCCGATCTCGCTCGACACGGCGCCGACGGCGCCCGACAGCGTGGCCGCTTCCTTGATGTTGAATCGCTCCGAGATGAAGCAGCCGCCGATGCCCAGCGACTCGGCCTGCTGCACCTCGTCGATCAGGTCGCGGGGCGACTTCGGCGCACCGGCGAGGGTGTAGAAGGCGATCTCGTTCATGCGGTCCATGGCGATGTCCTCTGTGCGCGGCGCGCGGCCGCGTGATCGGAGAGAATAGAGCGTGCCCGAACCGAGGCGAGCGGCATCTCGCGCCTGCCCCGGGGTGCCCGAGGGCAAGAGAGCGTTCGCGCGTGACCACGATGCCCCGGAGCGGGCGAAACGTCAGGCACGCCGCACCGACCTGGAGGCCGACCGATGCAACCCATGAGCGAAGCCGAGTGGCAGGCGTTCGTCCGCGAGGGCACGCGCACTGCCAAGCTCGCGATCGTATTGCCGAGCGGCCGACCGGCGGTGACCCCCGTCTGGTTCATCCTCGAAGATGACGGCGTGTTCCGCGGGCAGACCACCAAGGCTTCGGCCAAGGCACGCGCCCTTCGCAAGGAGCCTCGTGCCAGCCTCGTCGTCGACCTCGAGCATCCGCCCTACGCGTTCGTGCGCGTCGACGGCGAGATTCGCCTGAATGAAGACCCCACGCTCGTACGCCACGTCGCTACCGAGACGGGACGGCGATACATGGGCGAAGACCGGGCCGAAGAGTTTGGCGAGCGCAACGGCGGCGATGACGAGCTCGTCTGGGAGCTGGTGCCGGCGAAGGTCCAGGCCTTCGATGGGATCTCGAGCTGAGCAGGCTTCGTCCGCGTCGGCCTTGACCACCCATGAGACGTCGGCCGACAATCCTGCAGGACGGGCGCCGACCTCGGCCCTCGTCATCGAGGATGGCCCAGGATGAGCAGTTCGCACGATCTCCGAAGCGCCGACCGCGCCCACGTCTTTCATCCCTACACGTCGATCGCCGAGCAGCGCGGGCAGGACGGACGCATCCTGCGCGCCGGGCGCGGCGTGTGGATCACCGACACCGACGGCAACGAGATCATCGACGCCATGGCCGGCTTGTGGTGCGTGGCCGTCGGCTACGGGCGCGACGAGATCGCCGACGCCATGGCCGCGCAGGCGAAGCAGCTCGGCTACGGCCACAGCTTTCTCGGTCAGAGCAACGAGCCGGGCATCGAGCTCGCGCGGCGGCTCTCGCGGTGGACCCCCGACGGCCTCGATCACTTCTTCTTCTGCAACTCGGGCTCGGAGGCCAACGACACGGCCGTCAAGCTCGTCTGGCTGCTCCGTAACCTCCGGGGCCAGCCCGAGAAGAAGAAGATCATCTCACGCGAGGGGGCGTATCACGGCGTGACGCTCGCGGCGACGAGCCTGTCCGGGCTGCCCTACATGCACGCCCTCTTCGACGCGCCGCTCGATCGCTTCCTGCACACCACCCAGGCCCACTTCGGAAGCCAGGGGCGCGAAGGCGAGACCGAGGCAGAGTTCGCCGAGCGCTGCGCACACGAGCTCGAGGCGCTCATCGTGCGCGAGGGGCCCGAGACCGTCGCCGCCTTCTGGGGCGAGCCGGTCATGGGCGCCGGCGGCGTCTTCACGCCGCCCGAAGGCTACTGGCCTGCGATTCAGGCCGTCTGCCGTCGCCACGACGTGCTCGTCGTCGCCGACGAGGTGATCACGGGTTTCGGTCGCGTCGGGACGCCCTTCGCATCGCAGCACTACGGCATCGAGCCCGATCTCATGATCGTGGCCAAGGCGATCTCGAGCGCGTACTTCCCGGTCTCGGCGGCGATCGTCTCGAACGCGATCTACGAAGAGCTCGCGGCCGCCTCGCCGCAGCAAGGCCCGGTCGCCCACGGGCACACGACGAGCATGCATCCCGTCGGCGCGGCCGCAGCGCTCGCGAACCTCGACATCATGGAACGCGAGGGGTTGTTCACGCGGGCCAGCGAGCTCGGGCCCGAGTTCCAGGCGCGCCTTCGCAATGTGCTGAAGGGCCACCCGAACGTCGGCGAGATTCGCGGCGAGGGGCTGATCGCGGGGGCCTCACTCGTCGCCGACGGCGGGCGGGCCCTGCCCCCCGAATGGAAGAGCGGGCTATCGCTCCACCGTGCCCTGCTCGGCGAGGGTGTCGTCTCACGCGCGCTCGGCGATCACCTCGCCCTGTGCCCGCCGCTCGTGATCGCCGAAGACGAGATCGACGAGGTGCTCGCGCGCTTTCGCCGGGGGCTCGACCGCTGGGCCGCTGAGATTCTGCCGGGCCTGGGAGACGGCGCGTGAACCCAGCGTCCGATTCGACCGGGGCCTTTCCCCTGACGTTCGTCGAGTGCCGCGCTCGGTTCATGCAGGCGGCCGGGCGGGCCGGCGCGCGACACGAACGCCGCCCGATCGAGGCCCGTGGACCCGAGGGCGAGCGGCTCTCGGTCGACGTCGCGCTGCTCGGCGACCCCGACGCGACGCGCACGCTGGTGGTGATGTCGGGCGTGCACGGAATCGAGGGCTTTGCCGGCTCGGCGATCCAGACCGACGTGCTCCGAGATGCGATCGCGGCCGACGTGCCGCCGGGCTGCTCGGTGATGCACGTGCACGCGGTCAATCCATGGGGCATGGCGTGGTGGCGACGCCAGAACGAGTCGAACGTCGACCTCAACCGCAACTGGATCGACTTCGGAGCCCCCCCACCCGAGAACGCCGGCTACCGAGAGCTGCACCCCTGGCTCTGCCCCGAGGTGATCGACGACGAGACAGACCGGGCGTTCCTCGACGCCACGTCGCGCTTCATCGAAGAGCGCGGCTACGACTGGGTCAAGGAATCGATCACGGTGGGCCAGTACGAGTACGCCGACGGCCTCTACTACGGCGGCCATCGCCGAGAGGCGTCGACGCAGATCCTCGACACGCTGGCGGCGCAGCACCTGGTCGACTGCGAGGCGATGCTCGTCGTCGACCTGCATACCGGACACGGCGCCCACGCAGCCTGTACCCTGCTCTCGGGCGAACCCGAAGGCAGCACCGGCGATGCGATGGTGCGCGCCGCCTTCGAGGGCGAGACGATCGAGCGCACGATCGACAACCCCGGCGCCACCACCCCCCACAAGCGCGGCCAGCTCTCGATCGGGCTCTGCGAACGCGTGCAGAGCGCGCGCTGCGCCGCCGTGACGCTCGAGATCGGAACGGTCGACGACACGACGATGATCCTCGCCGAGCGGCGCGAGCACTGGCTGCATCGAAAGGGCAACCACATGACCCGCCTGGGCGGAGAGATCGCGTGGGGCCATCGGGTCGCGAGCATCCCGGACGACCGCGCCTGGGAGGCCGCCGTCGTCGAGCATGGCCGCCGCGTGCTGTCGCGCGCGGCGGCGGCGCTGTTCGGAGCGTCGACGTGAGTGCGCAGCGCCCGGCGGCGAGCGACCTCGTCTCGATCGACACGATTCACGAGGCGGCGACGCGCATCGAGCCCTGGGTGCACCGCACGCCGATCCTGACGAGCCGCGCGATCGACGAAATCGCCGGATGCGACCTGCACATGAAGTCGGAGCATCTGCAGCGCGTGGGCGCCTTCAAGGCGCGGGGCGCCCACAACGCCGTGCTGCAGCTCGACGACGAAGCCGCGCGCCGCGGCGTCGCCGCCCACTCATCGGGCAACCATGCCGCGGCCCTGGCCCTCGCCGCCCGCAACCGCGGCATCCCCGCCTACGTCGTCATGCCCGAGAACGCGCCCATCGTGAAGAAGGTCGCCGTCGAGGGCTACGGCGCCGAGATCATCTGGTGCGAGCCGACCCTCGACGCGCGCGAGTCGACCCTCGCTCGCGTCATCGAGCGAACCGGCGCCGAGCCCGTCCATCCATACGAGGATCCACGCGTGATCAACGGCCAGGGCACGGTCGGCGTCGAGATCGCCTTTCAGATGGGCGGGACCGAACCCGACGTCGTGCTCGCTCCGGTCGGCGGCGGCGGGCTGCTCGCCGGTCTGGCCGTCGCGATCAAGAGCCTGCTGCCCGGTTGCGAGGTGATCGCGGTCGAGCCGATCGGCGCAGACGACGCCGCGCGCAGCTTTCGCAGCGGCGTGTGGGTCGCCCAGCTCGCCCCCGACACCATCGCAGATGGCCTTCTGACGTCCCTGGGCCAGATCAACTTCGAGCTGATCCAGAAGCACGTCGACGACATCGTCACCGTCGACGACGACATGATCATCGAGGCGATGCGCCTCGTGTTCTCGCGCATGAAGCAGGTCGTCGAGCCGTCGGGGGCCGTCCCGCTCGCCGGTGTGCTCGCCCACCGCGAGCGCTTCGCCGGCCGACGCGTGGCGTGGGTCGCAAGCGGCGGCAACGTCGATCTCGGTGCGCTGCCGTGGGTCGAGTCAGGCGGCGTGTAGCGCGGCGGTCACGCGGCCCTGGGTCGAATCGAGCGGCGCTTGAGGCGTGCGTCACGCGGGCGGCGGTCGAATCGAGCGGCGCGTCATACCTGCTCACACAGCCGGCTGTCGATACCAGTAGACGTAGCGATCGCAGAAGCCGAGCTCGGCGTAGATGCGGCGCGCCGGGGCGTTCGCAGCCACGACCTGCAAGAGCGCCTCATGCGCGCCCTCGCCCGCAGCCCACGCCATCAGGCCACGCACGATCTCGCGGGCGTGGCCGGCGCGTCGATGCGCCGGGTGCGTCGCCACCTCGCCCACGAAGCAGACGCCCGCTTCGATGGCACCGAGCCCGATCGCCGCCAGGCCGCCGTTGACCTCGATCGACGCGAAGGCCGACGGGCCTGGCCGCGCAGCCACGCGCTTCAGGATCTCGCCGTGTGCGCCCCGGTCGCGCTCGCTCCCGCCCGAGACCTCGAGACAGAGCGCCACCCACGCACGCGAGGGGCGGCCGTCGACGAGGCACTCGCCGCCCGCCCCGATCGAGTCGAGCGATGCGGTCTGCACGATCGTGTCGTCGCGCCGCGCGTAGCCCCGCCCGGCGAGCACATCGTCGAGCCCGCGTGGCTCACTCGCCTCAGTCATCTTGAACACCGGGGGCTCGCCGACCGCCTCGTAGAAGCGCTCACACGCTTGGATCGACGCGTCGACTGCGTCCCCTCGCCACGCCGACGTCTGCACCGACTGGGTCCGGCGCGGCCCACCGCCACTCTCGTAGAGCCGCCAGCCGTCGACGGTCTCGACGCGCGCGGCCGGCCAGGCCGCCGCCGCGATCGCCTCGAGCCGGCCAATCTCGCCTTCGGGCGCCGGGTTCGCGGCGCGCTCAGCCAAGCCCCATCCGGCGGGCGATGATCACCTTCATGATCTCGTTGGTGCCCGCGTAGATCGACTGGACCGCGGCGTCGGCGTAGTCGCGGCTGATCGGATACTCGTCCATGAAGCCGTAGCCACCGTGCAGCTGCAGACACTCGCTCGTGAGCTTCTTCTGCAGATCGGTGGTCCACCACTTCGCCATGCTGACCTCGCTCACGATGTCGTCACCGCGTACGTGAGCCGCGAGCAGACGATCGACGAACGCCTGGCCGATCTGCACCTCGGTCTCGAGCTCGGCGAGCTTGAACTGCGTATTCTGAAAGCCGGCGATCGACTGACCGAACGCCTTTCGATCCTTGACGTAGGCGATCGTGTCGTCGAGCGCGCGGCGGCAGCTCGCCATCGAGCTGATCCCGATGCAGAGGCGCTCCTGCTGCAGCTTCTGCATGAGCATCTTGAAGCCCTGCCCCTCCTGCCCCAGCAGATTCTCGACCGGCACGCGACAATCATTGAAGAACAGCTCGCTGGTATCTTGCCCCTTCAGCCCGAGCTTCTTCAGATTGCGTCCGCGCTCGAAGCCGGCGGCATCGGCCTCGACGAGCAGCAGGCTGACGCCGGCGTGGGGTGGACTCGCGTCGGGGTCGGTCTTGCACACGACGATCACGAGATCGCAGTTCTGGCCGTTCGAGATGAAGGTCTTGGCGCCGTTCAAGACGTAGTGATCGCCATCGCGAATCGCGCGCGACTGCACGTTCGCCAGATCGCTTCCCGTGCCCGGCTCGGTCATCGCGATTGCGACGAGGCACTCGCCGGTGATCGCGGGCACGAGGTACTTCTGCTTCTGCGCCTCCGTGCCGAAGTCGCGCAGGTAGGGCAGGCAGATGTCGACGTGGAGCGACGTCTGCAGCGCGTGCGCGCGAAGGTAGGCGAGCTCTTCCATCACGATCGCGTCGTAGAGAAAGTCGGCGCCAGCCCCACCGTACTCTTCGGGCATATCGGGCCCCAGGAAGCCGGCTTCCCCCATCTTGCGCCACGTCTCTCGGTCGCTGATCCCGGCGGCGTTCCAGGCCTCGATGCGCGGCTCGATCTCGGCCGCGGCGAAGCGCCGAAACTCACTTCGAAACTGCTCGTGCTCGTCGGAGAAGATCTCTCTGCGCATGCTCATCCTTCCTGCGGGCGGCCGTCGGGAGCGCGCCCGAAGGGCGCGGTCCACCCGCGCGTTCACTCGGCGGGTCGGCCGGGGTGGATCGTAGTGAGTCTGCCCCCCTCTGTCCGGCACCGGCCAGAACGTCTCGAAACGGCTCTTCCGGTCGAATCTCGGGCCCGGAGCTCTGCTAGCGTGCGCGCCCATGAACCGAGCCGGTCAGAAGACGCTCTTCGCCGTGATCACGGTGTTGGCGACGACCGTCCTCTGCATCGGCGTCCTCGAGATCGCGCTGCGCATCATCCGCGACCCCATCGACCTTCTGAAGCCCGACCGAATACGCCACGACGTGCTCGGTCATGCGATTGCGCCCGAGACCGGTGGACACGATGCACGTGGCTACCGCAATCCCAACGTTCCCGACCGGGCCGATGTCGTGGTGCTCGGCGACTCGATCACGTACGGCTTCGTGGCACGCATGCGCGAGTCTTGGCCGAGCCAGCTCGGGGAGCTGACGGGTGACGTCGTCTACAACATGGGCGTCGGCGGCTACGGCCCCGCCGAGTACGCGTACCTGCTCGAAACCGAAGTGATCGCGCTGCAACCCCGGCGCGTGCTCGTCGGCCTCTACTTCGGCAACGATCTTCACAACGCATACATCTCGGTGCTGCGACGCCCGCACTGGCGTTCGCTGCGCGCGACCACTCCGGCCGATTGGCCCGCAGCAGACGATCCGAACATCGAGACGACCCACAGCGTCCAGTTCGTCGACGAGATGTCCCCGCGGCGTTGGCTGCGTGGCCGCAGCATGCTGGTGCGATCGTTCGAGGCCAGTCCACTCGGTCAGCGGTTGAACGCCATCGGCGACGCGCGGCCGAAGCAAGCGGACGGGGCCCACTGCAACGTGGCGATCGAATCGCCGTTCGCCACCGTGTTGAAGCTCGAAACAAGGCGTATCGGGATCGAACTCGAAAGCGACGGGGTCACCACCGGCCTGGCGCTCACGCTCACGCTGGTCGAGCAGATGGCGAGCACCGCCGAGGCTGCAGGCATCGAGCTGGTCGTCGTGCTGATCCCGGGTAAGGAACACGTCCTGGCCGACCGCGCCGGGCCGCTCGCGGCCGAGTGCCGGACCCTGCTCGACCAGCTCGTGACCGGCGAGCTCGAAGCGGTTCGCCAGGTGACGCAACGGCTCGACGCCCTCGGCGTCGAGTGGATCGACGCATTTCCTCCGCTCCACGCCGCCTCGATGCGCGAGCGCATCTATCTGCGCTCGGCCGATACCCACCCGACGGCGGCCGGCTATCACGCCATCGCCGCCGAGGTCGCACTGGCCCTGGGGCCGGCGAACGGCCCGCGCGCGAAGCCGTCCGGCGAATCGAGCTAGCATCCCGGGCGCTCGGTACCCGAACGAGCGGCCGGGAGTGGGGTCAGGTGAAGCTGCGCGACGTCGTCATCGGTGATCGAAATCCGCTCGCTCTCATCGCCGGGCTGAACGTGCTCGAAACGCTCGAGGGCGCGCTCGACGTCGCGCGCACGGTCGCCCGGCTCGGGGGCGCGCACCGCCGGCCCGTCGTCTTCAAGGCCTCGTTCGACAAGGCGAACCGGACCCGGGTCGACGGGTTTCGAGGGCCCGGGCTCGACGCGGGGCTCGAGATGCTCGCAGCAGTGCGCGCCGAGACCGGCCTACCCGTCGTCACCGACGTCCACGAAACCGCGCAGGCGGCTCGCGTCGCCGAGGTCGTCGATGGCCTGCAGATCCCGGCCTTCCTGTGTCGCCAGACCGATCTGTTGCGCGCCTGCGCCGAGACCGGCCGCGCCGTGAATCTCAAGAAGGGTCAGTTCGTCGCGCCCGAAGACATGCGCCACGCCGTCGACAAGCTCGCGACGTTCGGCTGCGACGACGTCCTCGTCACAGAGCGCGGCACGAGCTTTGGCCACCACGATCTCGTCGTCGACTTTCGGGGGCTCGCAGCGATGCGGCAGTTCGCGCCCGTTTGCTTCGATGCCACGCACGCAGCGCAGCGCCCGGGGGCACGCGACGGCGCGTCGGGCGGCGCGCGCGAGGTCGTCGCGCCGCTGGCCCGCGCCGCCATCGCCGCAGGCGTCGATGCCCTGTTCATCGAGGTGCACCCCGACCCCGACGCTGCACCCGTCGACGGGCCGTGCCAGATCACCCCAGCCGCCTTCGATGCCCTGCTGACCGAGACCCTCGCGATCGAGCGAGCGCTGACATCGCCCACTGAGCGCTGAGCCAGGAGCCATCCCATGCCGCCTTCTCGAACACCCCAGACCATCCTCGTAACGGGCGCCTCTTCGGGCATCGGTGAGGCCGTCGCGAGGCGTCTCGCCGACCGAGGGGATCGCGTCTTCGGAACCAGCCGCAGCGCGCGCGAAGACGCGGACGGCATCGAGTGGCTCGCCCTCGACGTGCAGCAGGATGCGAGCGTCGATGCGGCCATCGACGAGCTCTCGAAGCGCACCGAGACCATCGACGCCGCCGTGCTCAGCGCGGGGTTCGGCATCTTCGGCAGCGTCGAGGACGTCACGATCGAGGCCGCGCAGCAGCAGTTCGATACGAACTACTTCGGCGTGCTGCGCTGCCTGCGTGCGCTGCTCCCCGTGATGCGTGCCCAGGGGCACGGCCGACTGCTCGTGGTCGGGTCGCTGGCCGGCCGCGCGCCGATCCCTTTTCAGTCGCACTACTCGGCGAGCAAGGCGGCCCTCGAAGCGACCGTCTCGGCCATGCGAAGCGAGTTGCGCGGCCACGGCATCGACGTCGTACTGATCGAGCCGGGCGACATCTCGACCCCGTTCAACGATGCAATGACCTGGGATTCGAGTCCCGACGCGTCGGCCTACGCCGAGCAGCTCGCGAAGTGCGAGAAGGTGATCCGCGAATCTCTACCGAAAGCGCCCGGTCCCGAGATCGTCGTGCGCGCGGTCGAGCAGGCGCTCGACGCGGCGCAACCGCGCATGCGCTACGCCGTCGGCAACGAGGCGCTGCTCGTCGGGATCGCCAAGCGGATCCTGCCCGACTCGATTGCCACGCGCGTGGTCGCTTCGCACTTCGGCCTGGGGTGACGGCGGCGGGCGCGCCGCGCACTTCGGCCTGGGGTGACGGCGACGGCGCCTAGTCGAGCTCGAGCACACCGCGCGCCAGCAGCGAGTCGATCGCCAGCAGCACACCGATCTCGGGCTCGGGGATGACCTCGAGCATCTTGCCGACGCTCATGCCGACCTGCGCGAGCTCGAGCACGGCGCTCTCGGTCTGGTCGAGCTGGTCCGCGGCCTCTTCGGCCGCGTCGGCGTCGATCCGGAAGGTGGCGGTCGCCGGGATTCGACCGGGCGCCTCGCTCGCCGCGGCCTCGTCGGCGCGCGGCTTCGACTTCTTCTTGCGCGTCGGCTTCGACTTCGACCTGGGGGGAGATCCGGGCGCCGGCGCCTTGGCAGTCGCCGAAGAACGACCGTCGTGATTGATCTCGTCGAGCGCGCAGAGGGCCTCGAGGATCGCGCCCTCGAGCGCAACCGGCTCGGCCCGACCCGAGAGCGGATCGACGAGTTCGGTCAGCAGCTCGAAGTGACCGGTGCGCAGCGCGAGCATCGTTTCGAGCGCCGGCTGGCCATGGAGCCCATCGATCTCGGCCCACAACAGCTGCCCGGCTTCGAAACCGATCGAGCCCTCTGCGGCCTCACCGGTGATCGACAGCGTGCCGAGGGGCATCGTCGAAGCGAACATCTGCAGCAGATCGGCAATACCGAGCTCGGCGATCGGTCCGTTGATTGCACCCAGCCGCTTGCTGTGCTCGGTCGCCTGCACGTCGTTCATGAAGCTCGCGACTTCGGTCTGGCGCGCGTCCGAGTGCGCCAGCTCGACGCCCATCGCCGTGACCCGCCCGGAGGCCGAAGTCACGTGACGCACGACCTTGCCCTCGATCGGCATCGATTCACCGGTCACAGGGTGATCGAGGTTCAGCTGGATCGACTCACCGACCGGCAACGGCTCGCCCTCGACCTCGAGCAGCAGGCCCGATGCGCTGACGTCGCGGGTCTGCGCTTCGATCTGCTCGTCGTCGCTGCGTTCGACGGTCGCCCGCACGCGCGCACGTGAACGCGGCGCCGCGCGGCGCCCGGTCTTGGTCACACGCTCGTCGGGCGAAGCCTGGGCCCCGGCGTGCTCTCCGAGGCGCTCGCGCAGCTCCTTGACCGAGATGGTGAACTGAACGGCGATGCCGGGGGTCGCGCCGGCCGACTCCATCTCGGGCACGATGCAGTGCACGACCTCGCCCTCGAGGTACAGGTGCTCGTCGCAGAAGAGCAGCGACAGCTCGACCTCGACCGTGTCACGGACCTCGAACGGTTCGGTGGTCGCGATGAAGATGCCGCCGCGCGAGATATTGCTCGCGTACTCGGCTCTGAACGCTTCCTGCGTCGAGTATTGGACCTGAAGTGCCTGGCCCATCGTCATGCGCACACCTCGATCGCCGGCGACGCTCGCGCCGCACGAGTCGCCGACCTACCCGGATCCACCGCGTCGTTTCTTGAAATCACCCGGGCTTGCCTTTCGGCAAACGTGTGATCTTCGCCACGCGCGCAGACGAAATCCTGTCTCTCGTATCGGCGAGCAGCGCCGGGAACCTGACGGGGTCCAGCTGCCAAATGTCCGGATTGATTGGACTTTCCTGTACCGTGAGTCACGCCTGGCCGGCGGGTCGCTAGCCCCGCTCGAACCAGCGTCGGCGCTCGAAGTCGGTCACGGCCCGCTCGCTGGCCTCGAGCTCGGCGCGCGCGAAGTGGGCGAGATGCTGAACCACCTCCTCCCCGAAGGCGGCTCGCGTGAACGCACTCTCGCTGAAGCAGCCGATCGCCTCGCCCAGGTTGAGGGGCACGCGGGGCAGGTCGGTGGCCATGTAGCCGTCGCCGGTGAAGAGCGGGCCGGGATCCCGCTGGTGCTCGATGCCGTCCAGTGCGGCTGCAATCAGCCCGGCGTAGACGAGGTACGGGTTCGCGTCGCCGCCCGGGATCCGGCATTCGATGCGAAGCGATTCACCGTGCCCGACGACGCGGAACCCGACGGTGCGGTTGTCGTAGCTCCACGCGATGCGCGTGGGTGCGAAGGTGCCCTCGACGTAGCGCTTGTACGAGTTGGGGTTCGGCGCGAACAGCATCGAGAGCGCGCGGGCGTGTTCGAGCATGCCACCCACCGCGTGCTTGAAGGTCTCGGACGGCTTCGCTTGGGTGCCCTCGATCGGCTTTCCGTCGCCGGCGAACACGGGCTGCCCAGCGAGGTCACGCAGGCTCATGTGCACATGCAGGCTGTTTCCGGCATGGTCGGTATCCCACTTCGCCATGAACGTCAGGGACGCGCCGTGTGCAGCGGCAATCTCCTTGGCAGCGAGCTTGTAGATCACGTGGCGGTCGGCCATTTCGACCGCCGCGCCGTAGCGCAGATTGATCTCGTGTTGGCCCGGGCTCGCCTCGCCCTTGCTGAACTCGACCGGCACGCCCGATCGGTCGACGTGGCGGCGAATCGCGCCGATCACGTGCTCGCTGAACCCGCCCGAGAGCACGTGATAGTCCTCGTTGTACGCCCGGCTCGTGGTCAGGCCGCGGTAGTCGCTCGCCTGGGCCTCATCGAAGCTCTCGCGAAACAAGAAGAACTCGAGTTCGCTCGCACAGAACGGCTCGAAGCCCAGCTTCAACGCTCGCTCGACCTGGTGCTGCAGGATCCGGCGCGGCGACACCGCCACCGGTTCGTCCTCTTCTTCTTCGAGCAGATCGCACATGACGATCGCCGTGCGGTCCATCCAGTCGGCCATGCGCAGCGTCGAGAAGTCGGGGATCGCGCGCATGTCGCCGTAGCCGCTCTCCCAGCTCGTCCACGCGTAGCCGGGGGTGGGCTCCATCTCCATGTCGCTCGCGAGCAGGTAGTCGCAGGCGTGCATGCCGTCGCCGGCGATCTCTTCGAGGAAGTAGCGACCGACGATGCGCTTGCCCATGAGGCGCCCGTAGAGGTCGGGCAGCACGGTCAGCACCGTCTCGATCGTGCCGTTCGCGATCCCCTGCTCGAGCATCGTTCGATCGATCAGCCCGTGGTCGCCGAGCGCCGGCTCGTGCGCCGAGTCCGCCATGTTGCGTGCCTCCCGTGGGTCGAGTTCGACGCTCGGGAGGCTACCACGACGCTCTCGAGGCGTCGGTGCGTCTGTCACCGACGCGGCTTCGCTCTGCGGAGTACGGCTGCGTGGCCCGGATCGGGCGCGGCGATCAGCCCTCGGGCTCGTCTTCGATCGAGCGGAAGAGCGAAAGCTGCGGCGTCTCACCGCTCGCATCGATCGGCACCGGGTAGTCGCCCGAGAAGCACGCATCGCACATGCCGCGCTTGAGCTCCTTGGCGGCCGACTGGCCGAGCGTGTCGATCGTCAGATACCCGAGCGAATCGGCCCCGATGATCTCGCGGATCTCTTCGGGCGTGTGCTCGTGGGCGATCAGCTCGCTCTGCTTGGGCGTGTCGATGCCGTAGTAGCAGGGGCCCTTCGTCGGCGGCGACGAGATGCGCACGTGCACCTCGCGCGCGCCGGCCTGGCGCAACATGCCAACGATCTTCACCAGAGTCGTGCCCCGCACGATCGAATCATCGACGAGCACGACACGCTTGCCTTCGAGGAACGAGCGGATCGCGTTGTGCTTCACCTTCACGCCGAAGTTGCGGATCGACTGCGCCGGTTCGATGAACGTGCGCCGCACGTAGTGATTGCGGATCAACGCCGTCTCGTAGGGGATGCCCTGCTCTTCGGCGAAGCCGAGCGCAGAGGGCGTGCCCGAATCGAGCACCGGCACGACCATGTCGGCCGCCACCGGATGTTCGCGCGCGAGCGCACGCCCGAGCTCCTTGCGGAACGCGTAGACGTTGTGCGCCATGATGTTCGAGTCGGGCCGCGCGAAGTAGATGTACTCGAAGACGCAGAACGTCTCCTTCGACTGCCGCGCGAGCGGCCGCAGGCTGCGCAGCCTTCCGCGGCGGATCACCACGACCTCACCGGGCTCGAGATCACGCTCATACGTCGCGCCCACGAGATCGAACGCGCAGGTCTCGCTCGCCACGACGTAGGCATTGCCCAGGCGGCCGAGCGCCAGCGGACGGAACCCGCTCGGGTCGCGGGCGGCGATCAGCGCCTCGTCGGTCAGCATCACGATCGAGTAGGCGCCCTTGACCCGACTGATCGCGTCGATGAAGCGGTCTTCGAGGTGCTCCTCGCGCGAGCGCGCGAGCAGGTGCAGCACGACCTCGCTGTCGCTCGTCGAGCCGAAGATCGCGCCGCGCCCCTCGAGCTCGCGTCGGATCGCCACGGCGTTCACGATGTTGCCGTTGTGGGCGATCGAAACGGGGCCACCGTCGGTGTTCGCGCAGATCGGCTGGGCGTTGCGGAGGTGGCTCTCTCCGGCGGTCGAGTAGCGCACGTGGCCAATGGCGTGCCGGCCCTTGAGCCGGTTGAGCGTCTTCTCACCGAACGTATCGGCCACGAGTCCCATCGCGCGGTGCGCCGTGTGCTCGCGGCCGTTGCTCGAAACGATGCCGCAGCTCTCCTGCCCGCGATGCTGCAGGGCGTAGAGACCGAGATAGACGATGTGCGACGCCTCGTCGTGGCCGTGGATGCCGAAGACACCGCACTCGTCATGGAAGCGATCGGCTTCGCGCTCGGTTCGGAGCGCGTCGCGTTGGACGGCCGAGAGACCGTCCGACACGTGGGGCCGCGGGGCGAGACCGGACCGGGCGGCGCAGGGGGCTTGCGGCTTGGGGTCGGGCGCGTCGCTCATCTCATCTCCACGGCCTTCGGGCCTCGGCGACCTTCGGGCTCGTCGGTTGCATCGAACGGCGTGGGCGCCGCGTCGCAGATCCATCGACTCTTCGACACGCCGTCTGGAGCGCGAACGCCGCATGCGTACACGTCGCCCCTACGCCGCGGTCGGCGTCGGCACGAACGAGTGAGCACGAAACGACGGTCTCGGCCAGGGCTGGGGGGCCTCGCTCCAGATTCGGGTGTGTGTCGAGAAGCAGGGAAGATATCGAAGGGCGACGGTGGCGTAAACGAAGACGCGTCGCCCAGCTGAAACCGAATCGCTACGCGGCCCGCGCCCGCGGGTGCCCGCGCCCGGCAGGCGTGTCGCTCGGACTCGGATGCCGCCTCATCGCGTTGCGTCACGACCCTGGCGACGCGGACGGATCGGGGGTGCGTCGGGGTTGAGCGCACGCGCACGCAAGCGCGCGCGCTTGGCCTGCGCCCGACGGCCCTGGGCCTCGAGCACGCGGGCGAGCAGTGCGTAGCCGCGGAAGTCTTCGGGGGCGAGGCGCCGCATCTCGCCGAGATGCCTCAGTGCGTCTTCCAGCCGGCCCTGCTTCTCACGCAGCACGGCGAGGTGCAGCTGCAGGTCGGCGTTGTCGGCCCGCGCCGCCTCGGCGCGCGTCAGGTACGTCTCGGCCTCGTCGAGCCGATCCTCGCCCAGCATGATGCCGCCGAGGTTGGTGTACGACGTCACGGTCATCTGCGCGCGGTCGACCAGGTCGATGCTCGAGAGCGCCACCACGAGCACGCAGGCGGTGGCGGGCGCGAGGGCGCGCCCGCGATCGGCCGAGCGGGCCACGCGGAAGGCGCAGACGAGCCCGTAGCCGAGCAGCGGCGCGAGCATCGGCACGAGCGGGTAGCGAAACCGCGCGAACGTCATGAACAGCGCGACGCTGCCCGTGTACACCCCGGCGAGCCAGAGCAACAGGGCGATGTCGCGCCGGCTGGGCCAGGCGAAGACCGCCCCCGCCACGGCCAGCCCCGCGAACAGGCCGAAATGAAAGACCGGCAGGCCGAAGCGCACGATCGGCGACCAGTCGCCGAACACGTAGATGTCCTCGACGTCGGGCACCTCGAAGGCCCCCCACGTGAGCACCGTCTTGCGCACCATCAAGCCGAGCCAGGCCACAGGCTCTTCGCGGACGAAGGCCAGGCCCTGCTCCATCCAATAGTCGGACACCTCGCCTCGGTTGAGCTCGCGGCCGAGCGCGCGCTCGGCGAGCAGCTCGGCGTCGGTCGCCTCGAACCGCGGGGTCTGTCGGCCGGGCAGCAGGGGCTCGTAGAGCCCAGAGGCACCGGCGTGGTTGCCGATGTAGAAGTTGGGGCCCATCTGCGAGGTCGTGAGGGCGAAGGTGTCGCCGACCGCGAGGTTGCGCAGGCCGACCGGCACGAGCACGAGCGCGATCCCCAACGAGAAGAGCGCCACGACCGACGCGACCCGACCGGGCCCGCGCACCCAGAAGCGCCACACCAGCCAGGCGAGCAGCGCCGGGACGAGGGCCAGCGCGTTCTCGCGCGTCAGGCAGAGCAGGCCGAGCAGCGCCCCGGCGCCGACGAGCTCACCGCGCCGCGCCCCCTCGGCGCCGCCGGCCTGCTGGCGCAGCAGCAGCCAGAGCAGCGCCGACAGCAGCAGCAGCCCGAGCCCCTGCTTGCCGATCAGGCCGTCGAAGAAGATCGCGGGCGGGTACAACGCCATCGCGAGGCCCGTGACCCATGCGACGCTGCGGTCGCGAAACAGCGCATCGGCGCCGAGGGCCAACAGCACGCACGACGCCGCGCCCATCGCCATCTGCAGCACGTGCACGCCCATCAGGCTGTGCCCGAACACCGCATAGAAGCTGCCCAGGAAGTAGGGGTAGAGCGGCGCCTGGTAGAACACCTGGTCGCCCCACCAGTCGCCCGCGGCAATGCGCTGACCCCACTCGTCGTACGCCTTGGCGTCGACGATCGGCACCTCGACGAAGGGCATGTCGGCGACGTAGGCGAGGTGGATCAGGCGCAGGGCCAGGGCGACGCCGAAGACGAGGGCAGCGTCGCCGGCGCCGAAGGCGCGCGCACCCGGGGGCGGCGCAAGAACGTCGCGGGCCCCTTCGCCAGCCGGCTTCGCCGACCCGGCCTCGTCGGCCGACGGCCCCTGCCCTGCCTCGCTCACACGCGCTCCCGGTGCCCCGGCGCGGCCCGAACGGCCCCGGGGAGCGCCATCCTAATGCATTCCGACCGTCGGTCGCCGGATCGTGCGCCCGGGCTTGCCGACCGGCGCGAGGCGAGGTTTGATTGACCGGGAAGGCGCCGAAGGCGGCGCCCGTCCCCAGACCCACCCGAGCCCTTTCGAGCGACGCTTTGGCGATCGACGACCAACTTCTATTCGAGCTCTGCCAGCGCACCATCGACGACACCGACTTCTCGGCGCTCGGCCAGAAGCAGCCGGGCAAGGTGCGCGACAGCTACATCGGCGACGGCCAGCGCACGATCGTGGTCACCGATCGCGTCTCGTGCTTCGACGTGGTGGTCGGCACGATCCCGTTGAAGGGGCAGATCCTCAACCAGATGGCGGCCTTCTGGTTCAGGAAGCTCGCCGACGTGGCACCGAATCACCTGATCGACGTGCCCGACCCGAGCGTCTCGGTCGTGCGAGAGTGCCGGTCGCTGCCCGTCGAGTTCGTGTATCGCGGCTATCTCACCGGCTCGACGAGCACGTCGATCTGGACCGCCTACGAGCGTGGCGAGCGCGAGTACTGTGGCCACACGCTGCCCGACGGCATGAAGCGCCACGAGCGCCTGCCCGAGCCGCTGCTCACCCCTTCGACCAAGGCGCAGATGGGCGCCCACGACGAGAACACGAGCCGCGCCGACATCATCGAGCGCGGCATCCTGAGCGAGGCGCTCTTCGACGAGGCCGCCGCGATGTGTGCCGCGCTCTTCGAGGCGGGCGCTCACTTCGCGAAGGAGCGCGGGCTGATCCTCGTCGATACGAAGTACGAGCTCGGCCTGACCGAAGACGATGAGCTGGTCGTCATCGACGAGATCCACACCCCCGACTCGTCGCGATACTGGTACCTCGACCGCTACGAAGCGGCGATGAGCGCGGGCGAAGACCCGAAGGCGATCTCGAAGGAGTACGTGCGCCTCTGGCTCGGCGAACAGGGCTACAAGGGCGACGGTCCGCCGCCGCCGCTGCCCGACGAAGTGCGGGTCGAGGCAGCCCGACGCTACATCGCCGCGTACGAGCAGGTGAGCGGCCTCGCCTTCGAGCCCGACACGAGCGAGCCGATGGCGCGCATCCGCAGCCATCTCGGGATCGCCTAGCCGGTCGTCGTTCGATCCGCCCTCGACGCTTCGCGCACCACGGTCCGCGGCACGAGAGACCCCTCTACGTGCGCGGGTTCAGCCGATACACCCAGGCTGCATCCGAATGGGCATCGGGCTCGACGTCGTACTTCGCGATCATCGCGCGGCGCACGGCCTCGATCGTCTCCGGCGATTCGACCCGCACGGCGTTCAACTCGTAGACCCGGCCATCCACGCGCAGGCGCACGCGCGGGTCGGCCGCGACGTGCCGCACCCAGTCACGTTCGTTCGGGTCGTCGGGGCCGCGGATCAGCGACGTCGTCACATAGAGTCGACCGTCGACCACGCCGAGCCAGATGTTGATCGAATGCGGGTCGTCGGGGCGGGTCTCGAGCTGCGCGGTCTCGACCGCGGCGTACTCGGTCCAGTCGTCGGGCGGCGGATCGACGACCTCCCCCTTGAGTCGGCCGCCCGGGATCGGACCGAGCGGGCCACAGGCGAGCAAGGGGGTGCTGAAGACCAAGACGGCCAGAAGCAGTCCGATGCGGACGCGGGCGCTCATGGTGGATTCCTCCATGGGATGTTCCGTTGAGGGCCGGGTCGATCGCGGGCGTTCCGCGCGGCGAAGCGGGCCCGGGGAGCGTACGCTCAATCGGGTGCCGGCGCGCGCCCCTCGCGCCGCGTCCGATTCGAACGACACCATCCAAACGGAGGAGACCGAAGCAGCCATGGAGCGAATGGAAGGAAGACGCGCCCTCGTCACGGGAGCCGCCTCGGGGATCGGACGCGCCAGCGCGCTCCGACTCGCCGAAGAGGGCGCCCGGGTGTTCTGCGCCGACATCGCTGCCGATGCAGCGAAGGAGACGGCCGAGCAGATCCGGGCCTCGGGCGGAGCCGCAGCGAGCGGCGGGGTCGATGTCGCCGATCTCGCATCGTGCGAGGCCGCGGTCGCTGCGGCGTTCGAGGCGCTCGGCGGGCTCGACACGCTCTGCAACATCGCGGGCATCCTCCAGCCCGGTCACACGACCGAGCTCGCACCCGAGCTCTTCGACCGCACCGTCGCGATCAATCTCTCGGGCACCTTCTATATGTGTCGATCCGCCCTGCCCCACCTGCTCGACGGCGGCGGCGCCATCGTCAACATGGCCTCGGCCGCGGCGCTGCAGGGGGTGCCCTACAACGCGGCGTACTGCGCGTCGAAGGCCGGCGTCGTCGGTCTCACGCAATCGCTCGCGGCCGAGTACGCGCGCCGCAACGTTCGGGTCAACTGCATCTGCCCGGGCGGCGTGCTCACGCCCATGACCCAGGCCGGCTTCGCCGTCGACGATCTCGATCCCGCGCTGATGGCCCGCACGGCGCCCTTGATGCCGCGACTCGGATCGCCCGAAGAGATCGCCGCCCTCGTGACGTATCTCGCCTCGGACGAAGCCGGCTACATGACGGGCGAGGCGGTGCGCATCGATGGGGGCCAGGTGGCCTGAGCGCGGCGCTCGCCGCCCGCGGATCGGGTTCGCCCGGCATCACGATCCGAGTTTGATTACTGGTCAACCCAGATGATTCGAATCGACCATGCGTGCGATTGTGGGGGCATCGGTCACGCCGTCGCATTCGACGCATGACTCCGGTTGCAGGTGACGCCATTGAGCGTAGGGCGGGTGCCTCAGCGAAGGGGCTTCGCCACGATGAAGCGATCGTTCGACATGGGGGGTGTCGGGGGATGCTGCGCGCGGCTCGCCGAATCGGCCCCGCCAATGGGTCGCGACCGATCTATCCACAGGTAAAGAAGACGGCTCGCCACCCATTCTTCGCACCGATCCCCCAAATGGGGTGATAGGGTGGCCGAATGACGCACACATCCATCGCACTCGGCCTGACCCTCGCTGCGGGCGTCTTGTGGATCGCGCCTCCCGCGTTCGGCGATCTCTCGAGCGCCAGCTACACGGTGCGCGGGGGCCACGTCTCGGCCGGCGGCACGAGCTCGGCGAGCGCTTCATTCTCGAACACCGCCGCGCTCGGCCAGTCAGAACCCGTGGGCCCGTCGGGCAGCGAGGTCGATCTCGCCTCGATCGTGCCCGGCTTTCCCCCGCTGCTCGCCGGCGCCCTGCCGAGCCTCGACCTCGACGGCGACGGCGAGGCGTACTTCCTCGACAGCGACGATGATGGCGACGGCCTCGACGACGTCGTCGAGACCAACACGGCCGTCTTCGCCTCGCCCTCCGATACGGGCACCGACTCGTTGATCGTCGACTCCGATGGCGACGGCATCGGTGACGGCGTCGAGGTGACGGCCAACACCGACCCGAACGATCCGTTCTCGCTGCCCGAGCTCGTCCCGCTGCTCGGAGCCATCGGCCAGCTCGCCCTCGCGCTCCTGGTCGGCTTCACCACCGTGCGCGTGCTGCGCACCCGACGCCTCGTGCGCCGTTGAGGATCTGCATGATGACTCGCCCGCATCGATTCTTGTCTTCGCTCTTTAGCTTCTCCGTCGTCGCTTCGGCTTGGATCGCTGCCAGCGCGTTCGCCGCCGTACCCGGCGAAACCAGCTACCAGGGTCTGCTGCTCGACGACCAGGGCGATCCAGTCACCGCGACCGTCGCCATGGAGTTCGAACTCTTCGACGCCCCGGCTGGCGGTTCGGCGCTCTGGTTCGAGAGCCACCCCGCGGTTCAGGTCATCGACGGCGTCTACGACGTCGTGCTCGGGGCCATCACGCCCATCGATCAAGCCGTCGTCGAAGGCGGCGCGATCCACCTCGAGGTCACCGTCGAGGGCGAAACCCTCACCCCGCGAACCCAGCTCCTCATGGTTCCGTACGCGCTGCGAGCCGAGGTCGCCGAGAATGCTGGCTCGTTGGGATCGTTCGATGCGGCCTACTTCGACGCGATCATCGAGTACGTGAATCTCGACAACCAGCAGCCCGGGAACACCCACCCCGACGAGGGCACGGTCGACACCGATGGCGACGGCCGCCCGAACTTCGTCGATTCCGACAACGACAATGACGGCCTGCTCGATGGCGACGAGGTCGATCAGGGCTCCGACATCAACATGGTCACGCCGACGATCTCCGGCTTCGATCCTCCGTTTTCGTACGGAGAAGCGGCCACGGTCATCGAGATCCAGGGCACCAACTTCGAGGCCGGCATGACGGTCACGGTGGGTGCCGAGACACCGACGCCGACGAACGTCACTCCGACCTCGTTTGAGGTGACCGTGGGCCCGGTCACCGAGTCGACCGTGCCGGTCACGGTCACGCGAGTGAACGGAGAGACGACGGCGTCGTCGTACTACTTTCGCACCGAGCGCATCATCTTCGTCACCGGATCGAGCAGCGGCGGCAACCTCGGCGGCCTCGCCGGCGCCGACGCCACGTGCCAAGCCAACGCCGACAACGCGGGCCTCGTGGGCACGTTCCAGGCCTGGCTCTCGGATGGCGTCGATAGCCCGGCGACGCGCGCCTCCCAGCTCGGCAGCGTCTTCGTCGACCCGACCGGAACGGTCATTGCCAACGACTGGGCCGACCTCACCGACGGCACCCTCGATGCAGGCATCGACAAGACGGCATCGGGCCAGGCCGCATCGGGGCTCGTCTGGTCGAACGTCACGGCCAGCGGCGCGACCAGCGCGGGCGCGCTGCACTGCGCGGGCTGGACCTCGGGCTCGAGTGGGGTCGCGGGACGCGTCGGCGAGATCGGCGAGATCGACTCCGACTGGAGCAACCGCGCGTCCGGTCTCACCTGCGGCACGAGCACGACACGCCTCTACTGCATCGAGCAATAGTCAGCGCGAGACGCTCGGGCGACGGCGGAGACCCACGCGAGCGCCGAGTCGAAAACGATCCGTCCGAATCCCCCAGACCGAGGCCC
This sequence comes from Myxococcota bacterium, assembly GCA_965250285.1. Taxonomy (GTDB): domain Bacteria; phylum Myxococcota_A; class UBA9160; order UBA9160; family UBA4427; genus CAYYSY01. Next base: position 37,891 of record OZ252299.1, on the reverse strand, counting down.
TGCATGACTTCTCGCCCGCTCCGATCCCGGGCTTCACTCTTCTCATCCCTCCTCGTCCGAGTCGTCGCCTCGGCTTGGATCGCCTCCAGCGCGTTCGCCGCCGTCCCCGGCGAAACCAGCTACCAGGGTCTGCTGCTCGACGACCAGGGCGATCCGGTCACCGCGACCGTCGCCATGGAGTTCGAGCTCTTCGACGCTCCCGCCGGCGGCGCCGCCCTCTGGTACGAGAGCCACCCGGCCGTCCAGGTCGTCGACGGCGTCTACGACGTCGTGCTCGGGGCCATCACGCCCATCGATCAAGCCGTCGTCGAAGGCGGCGCGATCCACCTCGAGGTCACCGTCGAGGGCGAAACCCTCACCCCGCGAACCCAGCTCCTCATGGTCCCCTACGCCCTGCGTGCCGAGGTCGCCGAGAACGTCGGCGGCATCGAGTCGGGGTACATCACGCAGATGCTCGAGTACTTTCAGTTCGACGGGCAGAGCCCCGAAAATCTCCACCCCGATGAAGGTCTCGGCGATACCGACGGCGACGGTCGCGCGAACTTCGTCGATGCCGACAACGACGGCGATGGCATCCTCGACGGAGACGAGCTGGCACAGGGTTCGAACATCAACGTCGTCACGCCCACGATCTCGGGCTTCTCGCCCGCGTCGGCAGACGGCTTCGAGAGCACGGTCGTCACGGTCTCGGGCACCAGCTTCGTCGCGGGCATGACCGTCGCCTTCGGCAGCCAGAACCCGACGCCGTCGAACATCACGCCGACGAGCTTCGACGTCACCGTCGGCTCACAGCCCGAAGGCGACGCCAGCGTGACGGTCACGCTCCCGAACGCCGAGTCGACCTCGGGCTCGTTCCCGTTCTTCCTGATCAAGCCCACGGTGACCGGCTTCGCCCCCGACGTCCTCGACGAAGGTCAGGCCGCGACGATCACCCTGACGGGCACGAACTTCGAGCCCGGCATGACCGCTCAGTTCGGCACGCAGTCGCCGACGCCGACCAACGTGACCCCCACGAGCCTCGACATCGCCGTCGCAGGCACCGAGCCGCCCGGGTTCCCGCTGATCACGGTCACGCTGCCCAACGGCAAGTCGTGGTCAGGGACGGGCGTCTTGATCAACACGGGCAGTCCACGCACCATCTTCCTCTCGGCTGCCGCATCGATGGGCGATCTGGGGGGACTCAGCGGAGCCGATGCGACCTGCCAGAGCGAAGCCGATGCGGCGGGCCTCACAGGCACGTATCAGGCCTGGCTGGCAGACGGGGTCGCCAGTCCCGCCACGCGCGAGAGCCGGTCGGGTGCGCCCTATATCGACCCATTGGGAACGGTCATCGCCGACGACTGGGCCGATCTCACCGACGGCACGCTCGATTTTGGCATCAGCGTCACAGCCGCTTCGTCGACGGTCTCGACCCCCGTCCCGGTGTGGTCCGGTGTCGCTGCGGTGGGCGGCGGAGGCACGGGCACTCCGAGTCATTGCCAGGGCTGGACGTCGAGTTCGTCGGGCGTCTCCGGTCGACAGGGTCTTTCGGGCACCCTCACATCGGACTGGACCGACACGAGCAGCGGCATCGCCTGCAACTTCGAGCGCCGGTTCTACTGCGTCGAGCAGTAGCCTCGGCTTAGCCCCAACGGAACGTCGCGCAGGCCTCGAGCTTCGCTGCGTCGAACTCGAACTCGACGCGGCCATTCGACGGCTTCTCTAGGTCGAAGACGCCGAGGCAGATGCCGTGCCAGCAGTGCAGGTAGCCCGGGCTCTCGAAGGCCTCGGGTGCCACGTCGGTGAAGCGGATCTCGGCGTGGCCCTCTTCGAAGAGCGTGTAGACCGGCGCGCAGAAGTCGCGGTAGGCGAGCGTCCAGCCCTTGGGCACGAGCTTCAGGATCTTGCCCGGCCGCGCGCCGTACATGCGCAGCGCCCCGTGCACGAAGCTGCGGAGCAGGGGCTTGTCGATCAGGAACCCGATCGACTGGTGCCAGCAGCGCACCGCGTCGTCGACCCCGAGCACCTCGACCGCCCCGTCCATCAGATAGTGGTCGTACTCGAACTCGAGCCACGACGAGCCCGCGCGGGTGTCGATCACGTCGAGCACGTCGGCGGGGATCAGCGCGCGGATGCGATCGACGGCGCCCGGGCGGTAGACGTCGGCGAACTCGAGATTGTCACGGGCGGCGCTGGCCCGTGCGGCAGGGCTGCGAGACATCGGGGCTCCTCGGCGCTCGCGCGAGCGAGCGGGTGCACCCCAGCTCTTCGGCCGATCACCGAGACGACCTGAACAGTCGAATTCGAGGCTGGGCTCAGAGGCCCGCGACCGCGTCGAAGCCGGACATCTTGTAGGTGACCCAGCCGATCAGCATGTAGTAGATGACGGGGAAGGCGAGCAGCGGCGAGTCGATGCGGTCGAGCACGCCCCCCATGCCGGGCAGCAGCGAGCCCGCGTCCTTCACGTCGGCGTCGCGCTTGAGCAGCGACTCGACGAGATCGCCCACGATGCCGACGAGCGTCAGCACGAAGGCGAACGGCGCGACGATCGACCAGGGCATGGCGGCCGATGCGCTCGGCCAGAAGAAGTCGAAGAAGAGCTTGAAGAACGCCGCGAGCGCGACGCCGAAGACGACGCCTCCGACGGCCCCCTCGATGCTCTTGTTGGGGCTCACCGCGGGCGCCAGCGGGCGTTTGCCCCAGGCCCGGCCCGCGAAGTACGCCCCCGCATCGCAGCCGATCACGGCGGCAAGCGTATAGATCATCAAGAAGAGACCCGTCTCGGGCGTGAAGCCGAGCGTCGCGACCGCGTCGGCGCCGAACTGTTGGCCGACGGCCGTATCGAAGTTGCGCAGGAGGATGGCATGCGAGATCAGCCAAGCGACGTAGAAGACGCCGAAGAACGTGCCCGAGATGCTCGCCAGGGCGTCGTGGATCGCCGCTTTGCGCAGCTGCGCAACCATCATGACGAGCAGTGACGCCGTCATCAGCAGGGTGGCGCTGTACTCGCTGCCGAACGAGGCGACCGCCATGACGCCCGCGCCGAAGCCGATGCCCCACAGGCGCAGGGGCTTCGCGCCCTTCGCCTCGATCATGTTGTAGAACTCGTACTGTGCGATCAGGCCGAAGAGCATGACGACGCCGATGAACGGCCAGCCGCCGATCACGATGATCCAGAGAACGGTGGGGATCAGGACGGCGGCGGTCCCCAGCCGCAACAAGAGATCGCTCTGCTTGCGCTCGGGTCGGTTCGCGAACTCTTCGGTCGCGTCTTCGACTTCGGCGGCCTCGACGGTGGCCGGGTCTCCCTCGGTCGACGGCGTCGTCTGGGCCTCGGCGGCCTCCACCGCTTCTCGATCGCTCGCTTCGCTCACGCCCCCTCCTCGCGCCGACGATCGGCGCCGATCGAGTGGGGATGATACCACCCGGGCGGGGGGCCACCGCGCGCACGGGGCGCGGCGCGTCAGATTCCCGTGTGACCGAATCCACCCTCACCGCGCTCGGTGTCGTCGAGGGCGTCGACCTCGTCGATGGCCACCCGAGGCACGGGCGCGATCACCAGCTGCGCGATGCGGTCGCCGCGTTTCACCGCGAAGGGCGCGTCGCCGGTGTTCTGCAGGATGACCTGCAGCTCGCCGCGGTAGTCGCTGTCGATGGTCCCCGGGGCATTGGGCACGGTGATGCCGTGGCGCAGCGCGAGGCCGCTACGCGGGCGCACCTGCCCTTCGTAGCCGTCGGGGATCGCGATCCGGAAGCCGGTCGGGACCAGCACACGCGCGCCGGGCGCAATCGAGATCTCGGCCTCGACCGCGGCCCGCAGATCGGAGCCCGCCGCGCCCGGCGTCGCCGGACGCGGCGGTTCCAATCCTTCTGCGTGGGGAAGCCTCGCGACGCGCACGCGAACCACCGGTCGGTCGTCGCCCGCTGCGTCGCGATCGCCTCCGCTCACGTCAGTCGTCGTCGCCGTCGTCGCTCGACGCGTCGCCTTCGGCGGTCGCGGCCTCGAGCGCGGCGATGTCGGCCAACGCCTCCTTGCGCGAGAGGCGGATGCGGCCGGCGGGGTCGATGTCGATGCACTTGGCGAGCACCTCGTCGCCTTCGCTCACGATGTCGGTGACCTCGTTGACGCGGCCCTCGGCGAGGTGGCTGATGTGGATCAGGCCATCGGTGCCGGGGAAGATCTCGGCGAACGCGCCGAAGTCGGCGACCCGCTTGACCTTGCCCAGGTAGATGCGACCGATCTCGGCCTCCTGCGTGAGCTCGTCGACCATCGACATGGCCTGCTGCACCGACGCGGCGTCGGGACCGAAGACCGACACGCGGCCCGAGTCTTCGACGTCGACCTTGGTACCGGTCGTCTCCTGGATCGCGCGGATCACCTTGCCGCCAGGGCCGATGATGTCGCGAATGCGATCGGGCTTGACCTGCAGCACCTCGAGTCGCGGCGCGTACTCGTGCAGCTCGGCACGCGGGTTGAGGCCACCGAGGGCCTCCTCGGTGTCCTTGCTCATGCAGTCGAGGATGTGCAGGCGCCCGTCCTTGGCCTGGTTCATGGCCGTGGTCAGGATGTCCCAGTCGATCTGCTTGACCTTGATGTCCATCTGCAGGGCGGTGATGCCCTCGGGCGTGCCCGCGACCTTGAAGTCCATGTCGCCGAGATGATCCTCGTCGCCGAGGATGTCGCTCAGCACCACGGTGCGTTCGCCGTCGGTCATCAGACCCATGGCGATGCCGGCCACCGGCGCCTTGAGCGGCACACCGGCGTCGAGCAGCGAGAGGGTCGACCCGCAGACCGCCGCCATCGACGACGAGCCGTTGCTCTCGAGGGTCTCGCTCACGACGCGAATCGTGTACGGGAAATCCTCGTGGGCGGGCAGCACCGGCGTGATCGCCTTCTCGGCGAGCGTGCCGTGACCGACTTCGCGTCGCCCCGGGCCGCGCAGGGGCCGCGCCTCACCGACCGAGAACGGCGGGAAGTTGTAGTGCAGCATGAACGTCTTCTTGAAGCGTCCGCCCATGCCGTCGATGGTCTGCTCGTCGAAGCCCGAGCCGAGCGTCGCGGTGACGATGGCCTGGGTTTCGCCGCGCGTGAAGAGCGCGACACCGTGGGGCCGCGGCACGACGCGCACGTCCGACGCGATCGGGCGGATGTCGGTGGGCGAGCGCCCATCGATGCGGTCGCCGCCCGACAGCACTCGGTCGCGCATCAGCTCGGCGCCGAGGTCGTGGAGGATGTCCTTCACCTGGCCTCGCAGCTTCGCGAGGCCGTTTCGGCGCTCTTCGACGGCGTCGAGGCTGTCGAGTGCGACCTTCTGGGCGGAGTACTCGGCCACGTACTCGGCGATGATCTCCTTCTCGATCGCCCGGACCGTGTCGTTGCGCTCCTTCTTCGTCTTGATCTGGAACGCGTCCGCCAGCCGCGCCTCGGCCTTGCCGCGGATCTCGCTCTCGAGCTCGGTCAGATCGTCGGCCTCGCCCATCTCGAGCTTGGTCTTGCCGACCTTGCTCTGGAGCGACTCGATCGTCTCGATGACGCGCACGATCTCGCCGTGGGCCTCGCGCAGCGCGCCGACGATCTGGCTCTCGGGCACCTGGTCGGCCTTGCCCTCGACCATGACGATCGACTGGCGCGTGCCGGCCACGATGAGCTCGATGTCGCACTCGGCGACCTGCTCGACGCTCGGGTTGATCACGAACTCGCCGTCCTGGCGGCCGAGGCGCACTGCGCCGATCGGGCCGAGGAAAGGGATCTCCGAGATCGCGAGCGCGGCCGACGCACCGATGAACGCACACATGTCGGGTGAGTTCTCGCTGTCGGCCGAGAGGACCGTCGCGGTGATCTGCGTGTCGTCGTTGTAGCCGTCTGCGAAGAGCGGGCGGATCGAGCGATCGATGAAGCGCGAGACGAGCACCTCGCGGTCGCTCAGCCGCCCCTCGCGCTTGAAGAAGCCGCCGGGGATCTTGCCGGCCGCAGCGAACTTCTCGACGAAGTCGACGGTCAGCGGAAAGAAGTCGATGCCGGGGCGCGGCGAGCTGTGCACCGCGGTGACCAGCACCATCGTGTCGCCCATCGTGACCAGGGCGGCGCCTGCCGCCTGCTTCGCAATCTTGCCGGTCTCGATGGTGACGGTTCGACCGCCGAGCTCCATCGAGACGGTGGTCGGTTCGAACCAATAAGGCATGTCTGCCGTTCTCCTGTCCGTGTCACCGGGCCCTTGCCCGGCCGGACGTTTCTCTTGCGAGTGCTTGGGGGGAGATCGGAGCGGGATGCGTCTTGGAATGCAGGATCACCCATGCGCGAAGCGCGTGCCGCAGCACGCGTTCACGTATGACCGACTCCTACATTCCGCAACGAATCATCTTCGATCCACCCCTCATGGTTGCGAGGCCTCGCCCGCGCCATTCGCAAGCGGGCCATCGCGAACGCCCCCGTCCCGATCGGGTCGGGGCGGGGGCGCAGGTGGGATCAGCGACGCAGTCCAAGCTGATCGATGAGCTTCTTGTAGCGCTCGACGTCCTCTCGCTTCAGATAATCGAGGAGGCGTCGGCGCTGGCTCACGATCTTGAGCAGGCCGCGTCGGGAATGGTGGTCTTTCTTGTGGGTCTTGAAGTGCTCTGCGAGCTCATCGAGGCGAGCAGTGAGCAGTGCGATCTGCACCTCCGGCGAACCGGTGTCGTTGGGGTGCTGCTTGTACTTCTCGATGACTTCTTGCTTGGTCGCTCCACTGATCAAGGGGCGTTTCCTTCGTACGTTCTCTCGTCTTCTTCTCTTCTCACGCTTCTTCGTCGTGCCCACCCATCGGCCCGGGGCGACGAGGCCCTGAGTCGATTCGGATGGGGGCGCTCTCGAGGTTCGCGTTCACTTCCTCGCCGCTCCGCCAGAGGGGCGTGAGGAAGGTCGACACGGGATTCAGGCGGGACGATCGGGTGCGCCACCCCAGGGCAACCCACGGATTCCGAGAACGGGGAGATCCAGAGTCGACCGGTGCGCGCTTGAAACCGGGTCACGAAACGGGGGGACGGCCGCGATGGGCGAAGCCCCCCTCCTCGAACGCGGCGCAGTGTGGCAGACACCCCGGGGCGGTGCAAGCGAGCAGGGGCGCGGGTGCAGGCATCTCCCCACGGGCTCAGCGCGGCGGCGGCAGCAGCCGCAGTGACCGCAGCGTGCGGTCGGGCTGCATCTCGAGCACGCCGACCATCTCGCCCTCGGGCCCGACCGCCGACACCTTCGTGCCGGGGGCCGACCGGTGCAGCTCGCCCGAGCCGATCTCGCCGCCGTTGCGCAGACTGCGCACGCCGGTCTCGTTCAGCTCGGTGATCGGGAACCCCAGCGCCAACTGCGGTGCGATCAGCAGCTCGTCGATGCGATCGTCGGCCGCCGCCTCTTCGAGGCGCTCGAGCGGCACCGCCTGCTCGACCTCGAACGGGCCCGACCGGGTGCGGCGCAGCGCCGAGAGATGGGCGCCGCAGCCGAGGGCCTCCCCGATGTCGGCCGCCAGCGTGCGCACGTACGTGCCGGCGCTGCACTGCACGACGAGATCGAACGATTCGCCCTCGAAGGCCGCGATCTCGAGCGCCTCGATGCGCACCTTCTTCGGAGGCCGCTCGACCACCTCACCCTGGCGCGCGAGCTTGTGAAGCGGCACGCCGCCCTGCTTCACCGCGCTGTACATCGGCGGCACCTGCTCGATGTCACCCATGAACTCGGGCAGCACGGCGCGCACCGCGGCCTCGTCGGGCAGCGCGCCCTCGAAGCGGCCGGTCACCTCGCCTTCGGCATCGAGTGTGTCGGTCGTGACGCCGAGCGTGATCGTGCCCTCATAGGCCTTGCGGCTCGCATCGAAGAAAGGGACCAGCTTCGTCGCGCCGCGCACGGCCAGAGGCAGCACGCCGGTGGCCTGGGGATCGAGCGTACCGAGGTGGCCGATCCGGCGGGCTCCGAAGCACCGGCGCGCCGCGTCGACCACGTCGTGGCTGGTCATGCCCGCGGGCTTGTCGACGACGACGAAGCCTGCCGGCCCCTTGTCCTCGCGGCGACCTTTCCTGCGTCGCTGGGCCATCTTCAGCTCTCTCTCGTCGGGTCGGGCTCACCCTCGCCCGCGGTATCGCCGCCATCGCCGGCCTCGGCGCGCCGAACGTCGTCGTCGTCGCGCACCTCCTTCAGCAGCGCGAGCATGCGGTCGCCCTCCCCGATCGACGGGTCGTATCTGAACTGCAGCTCGGGCGTGTGGCGCAGGTCGAGCCGACCCGCGATCAGCTTGCGCACGTAGCCCGCAGCCGAGACCAGCCCGTCCTCCATCTCGTCGACGTCGACGTCGCCCCCGAGCGGGCTCCAATAGACCTGGGCGTGCGAGAGATCGCGCGACAGCTTGATCCGCGTAATCGAGCACGTCTCGACGCGCGGGTCGGTGACCTCGTCGCGCAAGATGACCGAGATCTCCTGCCTCAGCTGCTCCGCAATGCGTTCCGTTCGAATCGACATCGTGCAGACGTCCTACTCCGCGCTCCCGGCGTCCTCGTCCTCGGCGCGCCAGGGCAGCTCACCGACCTCGCGTTCGCCCGCTCGCCAGGGCGTGTCGTCGTCCGAGAGCCCGGCCCCCGCCTCGTGGTCGAGGGTGAGGATCTCGATGTCCGTCTCGCGCACCTCGGCGAGGTGTTGCGCTTCGACGAAGTCGATCGCGCGCTCGAGGATCTGCCGAACGCGCAGCGGGTCGCTGCCGCAGGCCGACAGACCGAGCACCGCTCGTTGCCACGTGTCCTGACCGCCGACCTCGGCGACCGAAACGTTGAACTTGTTCCTCAGTCGGGCGGAGAGCGACTTGACGACGCCGCGCTTCGCCTTGAGCGAGTGCGAGCCGTGCACGTGGAGCTCGATCAGTGCTGCACCGACGATCATCGGAGCCCACCCTGAAGCCCGCTGCGGCTCGTTCTCGACGGCACCCGTGCCCAGCACCTGGGCACTAGAGCGTCGCCGGCACCTCCTCGACCTCGTAGACCTCGATCACATCGCCGATCTTGACGTCGTTGAAGTTCTCGATGCCGATGCCGCACTCGGTGCCGTTGATCACCTCGCGGACGTCGTCCTTGAAGCGCCTGAGCGAGCCGACCGTGCCGTCGTAGACCTGCACACCGTCGCGCACGAGTCGTGCGTGCGCGTGGCGAACGACCTTGCCCTCGACGACCTGCGAACCGGCAATCGTGCCGACGCGAGGGATCGTGAAGGTCTGCAGCACCTCGGCCCGACCGAGCATGTTCTCCTTGATCGTCGGCGGCAGCAGGCCCGCCATCGCGTCCCGCACCTCGTCGAGGAGATTCATGATCACGGTGTAGTTGCGGATGTCGACGCCGTCGTTGTCCGCTGCGCGGCGCGCCGCCGTATCGGGGCGCACGTGGAAGCCGACGACGATCGCGTCGCTGGCCTTCGCGAGCATGACGTCGTTCTCGTTGATCGCGCCCACACCGCTCGACAGGATGCGCAGCGTGACCTCCTCGGTCGAAAGCTCTTCGAGCGCGTCGCGCACGGCCTCGCAGGTACCCTGCACGTCGGCCTTGAGCACCACGGGCAGCTCCTTCGGCCCGTCGCCCTCCGCCTGTGCGAAGAACTCTTCGAGGGTGAGGCGCGGCTTCGGCTTCTCGACCGGGCCGCGCTGGCTGTCCTCGCGGTGCGACGTGATCTGCTTCGCCACCCGGTCGCTCTCGACCGCGTGAAAACCGGCACCCGCCGAAGGCACACCATTCAGCCCGACCACCTGCACCGGCATCGAGGGCCCGGCCTCCTTGACCTTGGCGCCGGTGTCGTCCTCCATCACGCGAACGCGACCGCTGAACGTGTCGCAGACGATGATGTCGCCCCGTCGCAGCGTGCCCTCTTGTACGAGCACGGTCGCGACGGCGCCGCGGCCCTTGTCGAGCCGGGCTTCGATCACGACACCCTTCGCGCGGCGCTCGGGGTCGGCGTGCAGCTCGAGCACCTCGGCCTGCAGCGAGAGCATCTCGATCAGCTGATCGATGCCCTCGCCGGTCTTCGCCGAGACGTTCACGCAGATGACGTCACCACCGAACTCCTCGGGCACGAGGTTGTGCTCGGTGAGTCGCTGGCGCACGCGGTCGGGATCGCTGTCGGGCAGGTCGACCTTGTTCACCGCGACGACGATCGGCACCTCGGCCGCCTGGGCGTGCTCGATGGCCTCGACCGTCTGCGGCATGACGCCGTCGTTCGCGGCGACGACGAGCACGACCAGGTCGGTCGCCTTGGCGCCGCGGGCGCGCATCGACGTGAACGCCGCATGGCCGGGCGTATCGATGAACGTCAGGCGATGGCCGTCGTGCTCGACCTGATAGGCGCCGACGTGCTGGGTGATGCCGCCGGCCTCACCTTCGGTGATCTGATCGTCGGCCTTGCGAAGCGTATCGAGCAGCGTCGTCTTGCCGTGATCGACGTGGCCCATGACGGTGATCACCGGCGGCCGCAGCGGCAGGCTCTTGTCGACCTGGGCCTCTTCGGCCACCTCGGTCGTGCCGGGCTCGAGGAACTCCTCCTCCTTGAACCCGGTGTCCTGCACCTCGAAGCCGAACTCCTGCGCGACCTTCTTGCAGGTCTCGACGTCGACCAGCTGATTGATCGACACCATCGTACCGAGGGCCATCAGGCGACCCTGAATCTGCGGCGCCTTCTGGCCGAGCAGCTTCGCGAGCTCGCCCACCGTGATCTCACCGGGGACCTTGATCACCTTCTTCTGCTCCGAGGTCGGGCGTGCAGCGACGGGCGCGAGCTTGTCGCGGCGCTTGCGGCGCGGGTTGGTCTGGGGGCGCGCGGGCGCCGTCGTGACGCGGCGGGTGCGGCCACCGCGGTCGGTGATCTGCCGCGCGAACTGCTCCTGCTCCTGCAGGTTGACGACTTCTCGGACGCGCTTGCGCTGCTTGCCGCGGCGATCCTGGGCCGCACCACCGCCGGGCTGCTCGGCGACGCGCGCCGCCGGGCGCGCGGCAGCAGGCTGCTCGGTCGGTGCAGGGGCATCGGCTTCGGCCGCAGCCGGCTCGGCCACCTCGGGCTCGTCGACCTCGGCGGCGGGCTCTTCGGCCTCGGGTTCGTCGGCCACCGGCTCGACGACGGCACCCTCGAGCGCCTGATCCTCTTCTTCCGCGGCCGGCTCGACGATCGCCTCGGGCTCGGGCACCACTTCGGGCTCGGGCTCGGGGGCGGCCTTGCGGCGGCGGCGCAGCACGGTCGTGCCCGCCTTGCCTTCGACGCGGCGCTCGGTGACGTTGCGCTGCTTGGCGCGCGGCGCACCGATGGCTTCGCGAATCTTGTCGGCCTGGTCCTCGTCGAGCGACGCCATTGCGTTCTTCAGCTCGATGCCGATGCCCTGCGCGCGCTCGACGAGGTCGTCCTTCTCGATGCCGAGCTCTTCTGCGAGCTTGTATGCCCTGATGTTGGCCATGGATTCCTGGTCTTGATCCGTACTGGCTCCGAAGAGCCGTTCACTGAGTGATCCGGCCAGCGATCTTCGCGTTCGATCGCGCCGGCGTGTTCCCTATTTCATGACCGACCCGCCACCCGGTGGGCCGGCCCACCGCTCACGAGTCCGCCTCCGCTTGCGGCCCCTCGGCGGGCGCCGCTGCATCGGCGCCGTCTTCGGCCGCCGGTGCATCGACCGCGGCGGCCGCCGCCGCCGCTTCGGCGGCTGCCGCCTCGGCGGCCCGCTTGGCCTCTTCTTCGGCCTTGCGCTCGTCCTCGACGCGCTTGACGTCGACGAGCTCGAGGGCCGAAGCCTTGATGTTCGCGGCCCCCTGTTCGTCGATCCCCGGCAGCGACGTCAGCATCTCGACCGGGCACTCGGCGAGATCTTCGAGCGACGTCACGCCCTGCTGCAGGAGCAGCTCGGCTTCGGGGTCACCGCAGTTCTCGACGACACCCACCGCGCGCGACAGCCACTGCGCGATCTCCTTCATCTTCGACTCGCTCTTGATGTCGATCTTCCAGCCGGTCAGCTGCACCGCGAGGCGCACGTTCTGACCTCGACGGCCGATCGCCAGCGAGAGCTGATCGTCGGGCACGATGACGTCCATCGACTGCGTGTCCTCGTCGATGATCACCTTCGAGACCTGAGCAGGGCTGAGGGCGCTGCAGACGTAGCGGGCGGCGTCGGGGCTCCACGGCACGATGTCGATGCGCTCGCCGCGCAGCTCCTGCACGACCGCCTGCACACGGCTGCCCTTCATGCCGACGCACGCGCCGACCGGGTCGACGTCGCTGTCACGCGACGACACCGCGATCTTCGATCGGCCGCCCGGTTCGCGCGCGGCGCTCTCGATCGTCACGATCTTCTCGTACATCTCGGGCACTTCCTGCTCGAACAGCTTCTTGAGCAGGTCGATCGAAGCGCGCGAGAGCACGATCTGCGGGCCCTTGGCCACGCGGGCCACCTCGCTCACGTAGGCGCGCACGCGATCGCCGGGGCGATAGCTCTCGCGAGGCACCTGCTCCTTCGCGGGGATCACGGCCTCCGCCCGACCGAGGTCGACGATGATCGCGCCCTTCTCGAAGCGGCGGACGATGCCGTTCACGACCTCGCCTTCGCGGTCGTGATACTCCTCGTAGGTCTGGTCGCGCTCGGCGTCGCGGATGCGCTGGATGATCACCTGCTTGGCAGCCTGGGCGAGGATGCGACCGAAGTCGGTCGTATCCATCTTCACGCCGATCTCGTCGCCGACCTCGGCCTCGGGATCGAACTCGGCCTGGGCCCGCTTGAGGCCGATCTGCGAATCGGGGTCGTTCACTTCTTCGACCACCTCGAGGAACTCGAAGAGTTCGATCTCACCGAGCTCGTCGTTGTACCGGGCCTCGATCTCCTTCTCTTGACCATGACGCTTGCGGGCGGCCTGCTTCATGGCCTCCTCGAGCGCGCCGATGATCTCCATCGAGTCGATGCCCTTGTCCTTGGCAATCTGGTCGATCTCTCGCTTCAGGTTCGGAAGCATCTCGCTGGCTCCAGTCCTTCTCACCTGCATCGCGCGCCGTCGCGGCGATGCGGTTCGTGTCTCGTTCGATCTCGCGCCTCGGCTCCGCCGCAACGCGCCCGCCGGTCGCCCGAAGGCGCGCGCCGGCCGCGTCGTCGGCCTCAGCCCTCGAAGTCGGCCGCGCTGAACTCGTAGATCTTGTTCGCTTTCTCGATGGCCTCGAAGGGCACCGAGACGTCCTTCCCGTCGATCTCGATCCGAAGCAGCCCCGCTTCGAAACCGAGCAACCTTCCCTTGAAGTGCCTTCGACCGTCGACCGGTCGTCGCGCCTTCAGCTTCACCTGGTCGCCCACCGAGGCGACGAAATCCTTCTCGCGGGCGAGGACACGATCGAGACCGGGCGACGACAACTCGAGGTCGTAGGCGCCCGGGATGACGTCGGCCGCATCGAACTGCGCTTCGATCTCGCGCGACATGCGCGCGAGCGCGTCGATCTCGACGCGACCGTCCCCGCTCGTGTTGTCGACGATCACGCGCAGGATCGTCTTGCCCTGACCTCCCGTTCGCTCGACGTTCACCAGCTCACAGCCGTGATCGTCGAGGATCGGTTCGATGTGGTCGCGCAGGTCGTCGGGGATGTCGTGGTACATGGCCCCGCGCCCCAGCGCTGTCCGACTCGAATCGACACTCGCCGCCCCGTCGAACCAGACGGGCAAGAGACGATCCCCAAAAACAAAAAAAGCGGACGCGCGTCCACTTTCAGAAGGGAGCTCACCGACTCTCGGTGACCCCCGCCCCGCATCCCGCGCCCGGCGATCGGACGAGTGATGCGCGCTCTGATCGCCGGCCGTCCACCCGTCGGAGCGGCTGCTCCGCCGCGTGAACCGCAGCACACGAAACCGTCGACGTCGTGCGCACACCCGGTTCGACGAACCGCGGTGCCTCGCACGGAGCCCGTCGGCTTCGCGACCCCGAAAGACCCGCCCCCGGGTGTGATCACCCGCCGGTGGGCGCTCTCGTAAGCCCGCGCAAAATATATGAATTGCCCGTTCTTGGCAACCGACGTAGCGCATCTCGAGGCGACTCGGTCCGAGGTCGAGGCCCGCTCGGCGCCGAATCGGGCCGAACGCCCCCCGATCGGCCGGTCAACCGGGCAGCTCGAGCGCGCCGGTCAGGTCGGCGACGCGCCCGAAGCCGTGGCGGGCCGCGTAGTCGGCGACGCCATCGACGATGCGGGCCGCGACGGTCGGGTCGAGGTAGTTCGCCGTGCCCACCTGCACGGCCGTCGCGCCACAGAGCAGGAACTTCACCGCATCTTCGGCATTCATGATGCCGCCGATGCCGCAGATCGGGAGGGACACGGCCTGAGCCACCTGCCACACCATGCGCAGGGCGATCGGGCGGATCGCCGGGCCCGAGAGCCCCCCCAACACGTTGCGCAGCACGGGCCGCCGCGTCTCGACGTCGACCTCCATGGCCTGCACGGCGTTGATCAGCGAGAGCCCGTCGGCCCCTTCGGCTTCACAGATCCGCGCCATGTCGGCCACGCGGGTGACGTTCGGCGAGAGCTTGATCAGCAGCGGTTTCGACCCGACGGCGCCGCGCACGGTGCGAACGAGCTCGGCGAGCAGGTTCGGATCCTGGCCGAATTCGATGCCCCCCGCCTTCACGTGCGGGCACGACGCATTGATCTCGATGCCCGCGACCCGATCCGAAGACGCCAGCCGCTCGGCGAGCTGCGCATACTCTTCGGGTGCGGTGCCGAAGGTGCTCGCGATGACGACCACGTCTTCGTGCAGCGCGGGCAGCTTCTCTTCGAGGAAGGCCTCGACCCCGACGTTCTCGATGCTGATCGCATTGAGCATGCCCGAGGGCGCCTCTGCGATGCGCGGCGGCGGGTTGCCGATGCGCGGCTCCCAGGTGAGGCTCTTCGCGACGAAGCCTCCGATCGCGCGCAGATCGAGAAACGGGGCGAGCTCGGTGCCGTAGCCGAATGTGCCCGAAGCCGTCAGAACCGGGTTTCTGAGCTCGATTCCGCCGAGATTCACCCGCTGGTCGACGACCGTCACGGCATCGCCTCCCAGCCGACTTCGGCCGCGTCGAAGACCGGACCCGCTCGACACACGAGCGCGTAGGCGTCGCCCGTCGTCGGGGCGGCGCAGCCGAGGCAGACGCCGTAGCCGCAGGCCATGTTGTTCTCGAGCGACACCCAGCAGCGAACGTCGGCAGCCGCGGCGAGCCTGGCGCACGCGGCCATCATCGGGGTGGGGCCGCAGGCGTACACGACGCGGTCCCCCTGCCCGGCCAGCTTGGGCTCGAGCAGCGCCGTCACGAGACCGCGGGTGCCGAGGCTGCCGTCCTCGGTGGCCACCCCGACCTCGATGCCCTCGAGCGCCTCGAAGTCGGCGTGCCCCATCAGGTCGCCCGCGCTGCGGGCGCCGAGCAGCACGTGCACATCGGCGTCGGCGGGCGCCGATGCGGCGAGCTCGTAGAGCGACGCGACCCCGGTGCCGCCGCCGACGAGCAGCGCGGTCTGGCCCGACTCGATCACAGGGAAGCCCCGGCCGAGCGGCCCGACGATCGCGACGCGATCGCCGACCTCGGCACCGGCGAGCAGCAGGGTTCCGCGCCCCTCGGTCTTGTAGAGGATCTCGACCCGCGCCGAGCCCGGCGCGTCGGGGTCGGGCCGCTGCCGGAACACCGCCATCGGCCGAGGCAGCAGCGGGTCGCTGGTCGGCGCGGCCCCGAGGGGCCCAGGAGAAATCATCAGGAATTGCCCTGGCCGAGCGCCCGGCCAGCCCGGCACTGCGCACTCGATCCAGCGGTTCGATCCGCCGCGCGCCTCGTGGCCCGTGACGATCGCCTCGGTGCGAATCGGCGGCGCCTCGGCGGGGGCAGGTCTGGGCACGGCCTCGGGGTCTCCGGCTCGGGGGTCGGCCAACCCCTCGAAAACGTGGGGTTTCGGGGCCTCGGCCCGTGTTTCTGGGGGCGCCGGGTGGCCGCGGGGCGGTGTGCCGGCGGAGCGGGGTGTAGCGCGGCGCGGCCGCGCCAACCACGTCGCGGCCGAGACGCATGAGGGGCGAACGCCCCCCGCTCAGACGACGCCGCGGGGCCCCGCGAGTCGAGAACCCAAGTATCCGGAATGAAAGGCCAAAGTGAGAGGCCGGAGCGGCCGATGAAGAGGTGTCCCCGTGACCCGAATCGCGGGGTGGGCCGATGGATCGGGCGCGCGCGCTCGCATCCGAAGGGGGAAGTCGTGAGCACGCTCTTGGATCGAAACCGGCAGGCGCTGGCCGAGGACCCCGAGGATCGCCGCGCGTTCGAGGCGCTCCAGGAGCACTTCTTCCTCGAGGGCGACTGGGACGAGTTCGTCGCCGTCTGCCGCCGCCGACTCGAGGCACCGAGCCTCGTCGACGACACCGCCGCCCGAGTGCCCCTGCTCTTCCGCCTGGGTCAGGTGATGCAGGACCGCCTCGACCGACTCGACGAAGCGGCCGAGATCTACACCGAGATCATCCGCATCGACCCCACCTATCGCCCGGCGCTGCGTCAGCTGCGCTCGGTCTACGAACTGCGCACGCAGTGGGACATGGTGCTGCAGATCGCCGAGATGGAGAGCCGCACCGAGATGCCGGCGCACGAGCTCGCCGTCTTCATGGCCGACATGGGGAAGATCTGGCTCGACTACCTCGAGGATCCGGGCGAAGCCAAGCAGTGCTTCGAGCGCGCCCTCGACGCCGACCCCCATCAACAGTCGGCCCTCGAAGGCCTCGCCGGGGCCGTCGCGGCCGAGGGCAACGCGGCGAAGGCCGCCGAGCTGTACGAACGCCTCGTCGACATTCGCCGGGGTCTCGAGCGCGCGACGGTGCTGGTCGCCCTCGGCCAGCTCTACGCGGGTCCGCTCCAGGATCGAGACCGCGCGACCGAGTGCTTTCGCCGCGCCATCAGCGACGATCCGCGCAACGAGCCGGCCGTCGAGGCGCTGCTCGTGAACGCCGCGGCGCTGGAGCAGTGGCCACTCGTCGCCGATCTCTACGAGCGACGCTTCGATCTCGCCGCCGGCGCCCGCCATCGCGCAGCGATCGCCATCGAAGCCGGCCACATGGCGATGGAGCGACTCCAGAACGTCGAGACCGCGCGCATGTGGTTCGAGCGCGCGACCGAGCTGTCGCACGACGATACGTCGGTGCACTTCGCCCTGGCCGAGTTGGCGCGCCAGCAAGAAGACGACGCGGCGCTGCTGCAGGCCCTCGATCGCGTGATCGAGCTGTCGGGGGCCAACGCCCCGGCCGGCGTGCTCGCCGAGGCGGCCGAGCTGCATCTCGATCAGGGCCACGACGAGCAGGCCCTCGATCTGCTGAAGCGCGCACACGAGCGCAAGCCCGACGACGATCTGATCGCCGACTCGCTCGCGGACGTGATGAGCCGGGTCGGTACGGGCACCGATCTGGCCGGGCTGCTCGAGCAGCGCATCGAAACGAGCGACGACATCGACGTGCAGGCCGAGAGCCTCGCCGAGCTGTCGCGGGTCTACGAGCGCGACCTCGATCGCAAGGCCGACGCAGCCGACGCCCTGGCCCAGGCCTGCCAGCTGGTGCCGCCGCGCAGCGCCTGGCTCAAGCATCTCGAGCGGCTGTACCGCGAGCTCGACCGCGATGACGCGCTCGAAGCGCTGCTGTCGGCGCTCTGCGAGCAGGGCGAGAGCGACGACCGAGCACGGGCGCTGGCCGCGCTGGGCGAGCTGCGCCTGACCAAGCACGGCGATCCCGACGCGGCCGTGCAGTACTTCGAGCGCGCGCTCGAGCTGCGCGCCGAGGAATCGGTCGCGCTCGCCGGCCTCGCCCGCATCGCGGCCGACTCGGGCGACGACGACGCGCTGCTGCGCGCCTACGAGCGCGAAGCCCGGGTGACCGACGACCCGACCCGCATGCGCGAGCTCGTCTTCGCGATCGTTCCGATCCTCGAGCGTTCGAATCGACACGAGCAGGCGCTCGGCTGGCTCGATGGCCTGCGCATGCAGGACGCCGACGATCGCGAGCTGCTCGAGCACATGGCGGGCCTGCAGCGCGAGCTCGGGCACGGCGACGAGCTGGTCACGACGCTGGACCGGCTTTCGGCGCACGTCGTCGGCAACGACCTCGGCGCGAACCGCCGCGAGGTGGCCGCGCTGCACGCCGCCGCCGGCCGAGACGAGCAGGCGATCGCGGCGTTCGAGGCCGCGACCGAGGCTTCGCCGCGCGACGTCGAATCGCTCGAGCGCCTCGCCGATGGCTACCGCACGCTCAACCGCTGGGACGATCTCGCGCGGGTGCTGCGACGCTGGTCCGACTCGCTGCCGAACGACCGCGTCGCACCGGTGCTCGACGAGCTCTCGATGATCCTCGAAGAGCGGCTCGACGACGTCGAGGCCGCCATCGTGGTGCTCTGGCGCCTGACGAGCGCCCCCGACTGCAGCACCGAGGCGCGCGACCGGCTCGCGCGGCTGCTCGAGCGCACCGGTCGTTTCGAGGAGCTGGCCCAGCACCTGCTCGAGCTGCGCCGCGCCGCCGGGGACGACGACGAACAGGCCGTCGCCATCGACTTGCGTCGCGGGCGGCTGCTGCTCGATCAGCTCGGCCAGCTCGAAGAGGCCGCACAGATCTTCCGCACGTTGCGCACGCGGCATCCCGAGTGCGATGAGGCCACCGTGCTGCTCGAACAGGCCCTGCGCATGGGCAATGACGCGGGCGGCCTCGTCGTGCTGCTCGAGAGCAAGGCGCGCGATGAGTCCGACCCGATCGCCCGCGCCGAGATCGAGTTCGAGCGCGCCAGTCTCCTCGACGAGTCGCTCGGCGAGCGCGAGGCGGCCCAGGCCGTCTACATCGAGCTGGCCGACCAGGCCGAGGTCCCCGAGCTCGCCTTCAAGGCCGAAGCCCGACTCGAGCAGCTGCTCGAGCGCCGCGGCGACTGGGCCACCCTGCGCACGCGTCTCGAACGCCACCTCGGCGAGAGCACCGAAGACGCCGACTTCATGCTGCACGAACGGCTCACCGCGCTGTGTCGCGATCGACTCGACGACGTCGATGCGGCGGCGGAGCATCTCGAGGCGATGGGCCGCCTGCGCCCCGAAGCCACCGAGACCTGGCGCCTGCTCGCGCAGCTCTACGAAGATCAAGGCCGCACGACCGACGTGCTGCGCGTGATGGAATCCGAGATCGAGCAGGTCGAGTCGCCCGAGCGTGAGCTCGTCCTGCGCGGACGCGCCGCCGACCTGATCGAACAGCTCGACGACGACGCAGAAGGCGACCCGCGTGATCGCGTGGCCGATCACTGGCGCCGCGTGCTCGAGATCGAGCCCGGTCACTCGCGCGCCGCTGAATATCTCGTCGCCCACGCCGAGGCCGACGGCGACGCCGACCGCATGATCGAGCTGTTGCGCGATCGACTCGAGCGGCTCGACGTCGAGACCGACGCGGCGGCGCGGCGCAGCGTCCGCCTGCGACTCGCCGAGACGCTCTCGGGGCACCTCGACGACGCCGAAGCCGCGATCGACGCGCTGACACCGGGCCTCGAGGAGCCGGGCGATCTGGTCGAGATCGCGGTGCCCCTCTCGACACTCTACGAGCAGGTCGGTCGCGCCGAAGAGGCCGCGGCACTTTGCGGGCAGATGGCCGACGGCGTCGAAGCCAATGAAGAGCGACTGCAGTGGCGCGTGCGCGAGGCCGAGCTGCTCGAGGAGGCCGGCTCGCGGCATCATGCGATGCGCGCCTATCGACAGGTGCTCGAGCTCGCGCCAACCGACCGCGCGGCGCGCGGCGCCCTCGCCGACCTCTACCGCGATCTCGAAGAGCACGAGTCGCTCGCCGAGCTGCTGATGGTCGACCTCGATACGGCCTCGGTCGAGAGCCAGGTGCCGATTCGGGCCGAGCTCGCGTCGGTGCTCGCGCGCGCGGGCCTGCGGCTCGAGGACGCGCTCGAGCACGTGAAGTGGGTGCTCGACGTCGAGCCCGACCACGAAGACGCGCTGCAGGTCGCGGTGGATCTCGCCGAGCGGCTCGATCGCCACGAAGACCTCGCCGCGATCCTCGAAGCTCGGCTCACCGTCGAGCGCGACCCGCAGCTGCGGGCTTCACTGCTCGAACGCCGCGGCGATCTCCTCGCCGGCAGCCTCGGCATGCTGGACGAGGCGGCGGCGGCCTACCGTGAGGCGCTCGCCCTCGCCCCCGATCGAAGCCACGCCCGCGCATCGATGCGCGGCTGCCTCGAACAGCTCGGACGCTGGTCGGCGGTGCTCGACTGCCTGCACATGGAGGCGGGCGTTCTCGAAGGCGAAGCCCGTTGCGACGTGCTCGAGCACGCGATCACGATCGCGGTCGAGCACCTGTCGACCGACGCCGCCCTGCCCTGGCTCGAGCGCCTGCGCGTCGAGAAGCCCGAAGACCCGCAGATCGTCTCGCGGATCGCCGAGCTGCACGGTCAAGGCGGACGCCCCGAGGCGCGGCTGCGCGCCCTCGAAGCCGAGATCGAGCTCTCGCCCGAGCCTGCGCGACGGCGCGATCTGTGGATGGAGTGCGCCCGCATCCTCGAGCGCGACCTGCACGCCCCCGGCCGGGCCATCGCGGCCTACGAATCGGCACGCAGCTGCGCGCCCCGGGATCGCAGCGTGCTCCACGAGCTCGACCGGCTCTACGACATGCTGGGCATGCCCCACGAACGCATCCAGATCATCGAGACGCTGCTGCTCGATGCGCCCCAGGACGACGTCGAGCGCCTGCATCAGGCCGCGGCCGAGCTGCAGGTGTCGGTGTTCGGCGACCCGCATCGCGCGGTGCCGCACCAGCTTCACCTCGTCGAACTCGCGGGCGACGACGAAACCGAGCGACTCGAACGGCTGCGCTCGCTCGGCGCGAGCCTGCGCGCGAGCGGCGCCGTCGACGCGTGGTCGCGCTGCGCCATCGAGGAGCTCTCGCGCATCGAGCGCGAAGCAGACGAGCGCCACCGCGTCGCCGAGCTGCGCTTCGAGCTCGCCGACGTCGACCGCACGCATCTCGCCCGCCCCGACTCGGCGATGGCCCACCTGCGCGAGCTCATGGCGCTGTTCGACTCGACACCGACCGAAGCCGCCGGCGCGCTGTCGCGTGATCAACGCGACCGCAGCGAGCGCGCGCTGATCGACCTGCTGCGCTCGTGCGGTCACACCGTCGAGCTCGCCGAGCGCCTCGAGACGCGGCTGGGCCGCGACGATCTCGACGCGACCGAACGACTCGAAGGCTGGCGCGAGCTCGCGCGACTGCGGGCCGAGCGACTGCACGCGCCCCTCGGTGCCGCCCAGGCCTGGGAGGCCTTGATCGAGCGCGATGCCAGCGACCTCGAGGCGATCCGTGGGCTGCGCGCGGCGGGCGAGTTGCTGCGCGACTGGGTTCGGGTCGGCCGAGGCCTCGAGCTCGAGCTCGAAGCGGGCGCACCCGACGACGACTCGACCCACCGACCCACGGCGCTCTGGCGCCGACTCGGCGAGGTGCGATGGCGGCGACTGAACGAGCTCGACGGCGCCGCCGCGGCGTTCGCGGCCGCGCTCGACGTCGACGCATCCGACCTCGCCGCGCTGCGCGCGCTCGAGCACCTCTGCGAGGAGCGCAGCGCATGGTCCGACGCGCTCGATCACTTCGACCGTGAGATCGAGCTGCTCGGTGAGGACGATCCGGCGCGACGCCGCGAGGTCTGGCTGCGCGCCGGCACCATCGCGCGCGACCACGTGGGGGACGACGCACGCGCGCTGCGCGCGTACGAAGCGGCCGCCGCGATCGCCGACCTCGAAGCGGCCGACCTGCGCGACCTCGCCGAGCTCCACGCGGCGCTCGACGCCAAGGAGCCCTTCGTCGACACCTTCGGCGACTGGTGCCGTCACGCCGATGCGAGCCCGAGCGGCGAAGACGCGCTGCGCCTCTCGGGCGTGCTCGCCGACCTCGGTCGCGTGCCCGATGCCCTCGAGTGGGCGCGCATGGCGACCGAGCTCGACGCGCGCAGTGCCACCGCGTGGGACACCGTCGCCGACCTCTGCCGTCGCGGCGCCGACGACGCGGCCGCGGGCGAAGCGCTCGAACGCGCTGCCACCCTGCTGCCGCCGGTCGAGGCATCGAAGCGCCTGCTCGATGCCGCCCTGCTCGTCGAAGACGGCGACGCCGATCTGGCCCTCGAGCGGCTGCGCAAGGCCGTCGAGGTCGAGCCGGGGCACGCGCTCGCCCACGCGGCGCGGGCGCGCATCGCCGACCGCCGCCAGCTCGACGACGAGGCCGAAGAGGCCGCGGGGTTGGCCCTCGATGCCGGCACCGAAGCCGAGGCCATCGATGCCGAGACGATGCTGGCCACGGCGCTCGTCGGTGGACGTTGCGCGCTGCGCCAGGATCGCAGCGAAGCCGCCTCGCGCTTCTATGGCATCGCCCTCAGCCTCGAGCCCGAAGAGACCGAGGCACTCGATGCCCAGAGTCGCATCCTCTTCGATGCGGGCGACCTCGCGCCCGCGCGACCGCTCCTCGAAGCGCGCCTTGCCCAGTCGGGCGACAACCCGCTGCGCGCCGAGCAGGAAGGCCTGCTCGCTCGCTGCCTCGAAGAGGCCGACGAGATCGACGCCGCGCTCGAGCACTACGCAGCGGCCCTCGAGCTCGCGCCGGACGACGCGTTCGCGCACGAAGGCACCGCGCGCATCCACGAGGCCCGAGACGATGCGGCGGCCGCGTTCGAAGCCCTCGACCGCTGGCTCGAGCACGACGCACAGGCCCCTTCGCGGGCGCGTACTCATCTGCGCGCCGCGGATCATCTGATGACGCTCGGCCGCACCGACGAGGCCGAGTCGCACCTGCGCAAGGCCTGCGACGCCGACGCGTCGCTCGGCGCTGCCTGGGCGCGACTCGTCGCGCTGCTGCACGACGCCGAGCGCGCCGACGCTGCCCTCGAAGCCGCCACCCAGGCCGTGCCGCATCTCGGCGATCAGCCGGAGCGCGCATCGGTCGCCGCCATCCGAGGTGAGCTGCTCGAGGCGAAGGGCGACCGCGAGGGCGCGGCCGAGGCCTACGCCATCGCGGCCGAGACCGACCCGCGCGCCACCGTGGCTGTTCTCGCGCAGGCGCGCCTCTTGCGAAATGCCGGCGATTGGTTCGCTGCGAATCAGGCGCTGCAGACGTTCATCGAGCAGCACCCCGACGCCGACGACCGAGCGCTCGCACCCGTTCATCTCGAGCGAGGTCGCCTGCTCGCAGGCCCCATGGAGGACGTCGACGAAGCGCTCGGCGCTTACGAGCGCGCCCTCGAGCTCGACCCCGAGCTCACGGCCGCCCGCGAGCCGCTCGCCGGCCTGCTCGCCCGCGTGCCCGAACGCTGGGCCGAGGCGGTCGAGCATCACGCGGTGCTGCTGCGCGACGATCCGCTGCGAAACGCGTCGCTGCGAGCGCTGCTCGAGATCGCACGTCGTCGCGACCTCGAGCTGTCGGTGCAGTTCGGCCTCGCGCTGCTTCGCGCCGTCGGTCTCGCTTCGCCCTCCGAGATGAGCGAAGCATCCGAGCTGCTGCCCGTGCGGCTGTCGCCGACGCCGAAGCTCGACGACCCGCTCTTCGAGACCGCGCGCCGCATCTGCTCCCAGGCCCGCGACGAGATCGCGCAGGTGCTCGACGCCCTCGGTGAGGGCCCGGCCGCCGCCGAAGGCGCGTCGGGCTTCGACGCCGCGCTGCGCGAAGCGCTCGACGAGATCACCGCGCCGGCGGTGTGCGCCCTCCCGACCGAGGGCCTGAGCTCGGTCGTCTATACGGTCACGGCGCTCGCCGCCGATCCGGGCGGCAACTGCGCCGACAGCCCGTATCTGCACGGGCTCGATCGCGGCCTGGGTCGCTGGACCCGGCGTCGCATTCGCAAGACGCTCGGCGAGTACTCGGTGCGCGAGGTGCAGAGCCTCGACTACGACGCGTGGCGATCGGCCGTGCGCGTGCTGGCCGCCCGCATCGCCATCGACCGAAGCGACGGCGATCTACGCGCGGCACTGATCCAGCTCGCGACGGGGCACGACACGCAGCCGGCTTCGAACGCCGACCTGAGCGACTGGGTCGAAGGCTCGAGCGATGCACGCGCGCTGGTCGCCCGCATGGTGGCGACCTGGTGCGAGAAGATCCGGCGCGGCCTCTAGCACGTCGAACGAACGGAACGAACCGCGGCGCCCAGCGCGCTGCCCGGGCAGGGAGAGTGGACATGGCCAACCAGCAACGCAGCCCCGAAGAGACGCGGCGCTACCGCCGGCAGACGATTCGCGTGCTCGTCGACTACCGCACGCCCGACGGTCTGCACTGCGACTACGCGACGACGCTCGGGGCAGGCGGCATGTTCCTCGCGACCACCGAGTCGCTCCGCAAAGGCGACATCCTGAAGCTGCGATTCCGGCTGCCCGGCTACGAGAGCCTGCACGAGCTCGAGGGCCGCGTCGTCTGGGTACGCACGGTGAAGCCCGGCGAACCGGCCGGGGCCCCCGGCGCGGGCGTGCAGTTCATCGACTCGGCCGCCACGGCCCAGCTGGCCCGCGAGCTCGAGGACTACGAGGTCTAGACCCGGCCCCGCTCACATGCTTCCCCCCTCCCCCCGCAACCTCGGCTGGCTGAACCTCGCCGCGGCCGTCGCGATCCCGTTCATCACGGCGATGACGGTGCGCACGGTGATGCTCGTGCTTCGCCACGGCGAATCGCGCCTCGAGCTGATCCTGCCCCTCGTGTCCGCCATCGGTCTCGCCGTCGCCTGGCGCTGGCTGCTGCTCGACTTCGCGCCGTTCGCGCTGCTCGACTGGCGATTCCAGCGCGCGTACCACCGCGCCGACTGGCCCACCGTCGAGCAGATGCTCGAGGCGGCCGATCGACGCGGTTGGATGACCGACGGCTGGCTCTCGGAGCTCGCGCACGCGCGCTGCCAGCTCGGCGACTATGGCCGTGCCCTCGAGGCGTTCGACCGCATCGCGGGCCCGCTGCGCAACGCCGACCTCGAGTTCGCTCGCCGCTACAACCACTCGGTCTGCCTCTACGAGCTGGGCGAGCTGAACGAGTCGAAGCTCGTCTTCGACGCGACGCCAATGCCCGAGTGGCCGGCGTCGATGACGGAGCACGTCGAGGCGCATGCGGAGCGACTGAGTGAGGCGGGCGCCGAGGCGCCGCTGCTCAACTGACGCGCGTCGACTCGTCGATCGCGCGCACCAGGCGGTGGTGCAGGGCGTGGCCGCCGCGTTCGACTTCGACGTGGGCCCGCAGCGGGGCGCCGAGCAGGGCGAGATCGCCGACGAGATCGAGCGCCTTGTGGCGCACCGGCTCATCGTCGAAGCGCAGCCCCTCTCGATTCGCCACGCCGGCTTCGTCGAAGACGACGGTGTTGTCGAGCGACGCGCCCCCCGCGCGGTCTGCTGCGCGCAGCGCCTCGACATCGGCCAAGAACCCGAACGTGCGCGCCGGCGCGAGCTCACGGGCAAACCAGTCGAAGTCGAATGCGGCGCACGCGATCCGCTGGCGCCCGATCGCCGGGTGATCGAAGTCGATCGCCACGTCGATCCCGAAGACGTCGGCCGGGCGCGCCTGGATGCGCCGGTTGCCGTCGACGATCTCGATCGGCCCGTCGAGGACGATCTCGGGTCGATCGCCCGCCTGCGCGCGGCGCCCGACCCGACCGATCTCGGCGGCGAACGCGGCAGCGCTGCCGTCGCCGATGGGCAGCTCGGGGCCGTCGACTTCGAGCCGCGCGTCGTCGACGCCCGCGGCGGTGAGCGCGGCGAGCAGGTGCTCGACGGTCGAGACGCCCACGTCAGTTCGACCGGGCGCGGCCAGGTGCGTGGCGAACGACGCACCGGCGAGCGCGGGGCGTGTCACGGGAATCTCGGGGGCCCCCTCGAGATCGACGCGCACGAAGCGCAGGCCATGCCCCGGCGCCGCCGCACTCGCAACGAGATGCGCGCGCGCGCCCGAATGGATCGCAACCCCTTCGCACGTGAAGGGCCCTGCCAGGGTGTGTCGAGGCAACTCCGCGCTCTCCTGCCGAGCGACGGAGTGTAACGCCGGGCCGATCGGAGCGAGGTCGCCGGCGGAGGGGGCCGCGCCTATTCGGCGGCGCTGCCACCGGCCGGGCCGCCGAGATGGCTGCGCACGGCGGTCAGAATCTCGCGCGCCGACTGGAAGCGCTTGGCGGGATCCTTCTCGAGGCACTTGTGGATGATCGCCGCGAGGGTCTTCGGCAGATCGGGGCTCGCCTCGAGCACGTTCGGCGGCGGCGTGTGCACGTGGTGGTAGGGGATGTTGCCCTCCTTGAAGGGCACGATCCCCGCCGACATCTCGAAGAGCGCCACGCCGAGTGAATAGATGTCGGTGCGATGGTCGATGTTCTTGCCGAGCGTCTGCTCGGGGCTCATGTAGTACGGCGTTCCGGCCACGGCCGTCGTGTGGTTGCGCACCTCTTCGACGACCTTGGCGAGACCGAAGTCCATGAGCTTGGCCTTCTTGTCGCGCGTCCACATCGCGTTGGCGGGCTTGATGTCGCGGTGCACGACCTTCTGTTCGTGGGCGTAGGCGAGCGCCTCCGACATCTGCACGAGCACGTGGAGGATGCCGGCGGCTGAGATCCGCCCGCGTCGGCGCAAGATCTCCTTGAGCGTCGTGCCGTCGACGTACTCCATCGCGATGTAGTAGCGACCATCCTGCTCGCCGCAGTCGTACACCGTCACGATGTTCGGGTGGTTGAGCTTCGCCGCCGCCTTGGCCTCGCGCAGGAAGTTCTCGACGGCCTGCGGGTTCTCCTTCAGCGACTCGGGCAGCACCTTGTAGGCGACGAGACGGTCGAGCACCGTGTCCTTCGCCTTGTACACGATGCCCATGCCGCCGCGGCCGAGCTCACCCAGGATCTGGTAGCGACCCGGCTGTGCGGCCGACACGCCGGGCGTCTGGCCAGCGCTCGCATCGGTCGCGCCCATCACCGGGGTCTGCGCCGGCCCGACTGCGCCTGGCGGCGCCGCGCCCAGCCGCTCCTTCAGCTGCACGAGTCGCTGCTCGACGTCTTCGAAGTGATAGTCGAGGGCGAGGATCTTCTCGAAGATTTCGACCGCCTGGGGCAGCTCGCCCGCCTCGGCGTGGATCGAAGCGAGGGTGTAGTAGATCGGCATGTTCGCGGTGTCGAGCACCGCGCCGCCGAGGCTCTGCTGCAGCTTCTTGATCGCGAGCGAGAGCTGGCCGCGCGACCGGAAGATGTCGCCGAGCAGCGCCGACGCCTTGCCGAAGCCGTCGTCGTCGGGCTGCAGCTTCTGCAGCACCGTGATCGCCTCTTCGTCGCGCCCTTCTCGGTGGTAGACCTGACCCGACTTCAGGAACCGACCCGCGTGATCGAGGGCCTCGGCCTCCTTCTCGGGCACGCCCGCCAGCGCCCAGCACTCGGCGGCCTCGGGGAACTTGCCGGCCTTCTCGTAGTCGGCGGCGGCGCGCGCGCGGTCGCCGCCGATCTGGAACATCTCGGCGGCCTGCCCCCAGTCGCCCTGCTTCTCGTAGCAGTCGCCGGCTTGCTCGTACTGCTCCATCTGCCGGAACAGGTCGCCCGCCTCGAGGAAGTCCTTCGCTTCGCGCATCAGCTCGGCGGCCTCGGCCAGCTCTCCGCGATCACGGTGCATGGCGCCGAGCAGGCGGGCCGCCGCTTCGTCCTCGCCGAGCTGGCGCAGCGCGTCGGCGGCCGCTTCGGGCTGCTGGGCGTCGCGGAAGAGCTCGGCGGCCTCGGCGAACTTCTCGAGGCTGAGCGCGACCTTGGCCGCATCTTCGAAGCACTCGGCTTCTTTCAGCACGGCCTGCGCCTGCTCTTTGTCCTCGGCGCGCAGGTGCAGCTTCGCGACCTGGCGACCGAGCTTCTTGAGCTCGGCCCCCTTGGCCGGATCGCCCTTCGACTTGTTCAACTCGTCGCGCAGGACCTCGCCGAGGCACTCGGCCGCCTCGGCCCACTTCTGCACCTTGACGTAGTTGGACGCCGCGTGGCGATGAAACTCGACCGCCTTGTAACACTCGGCGGCGCGACCGTGCTGGCCGCCCTTCTCGTACATCTCGGCGGCCACCGAGAGGCTGTCGGCCTTGTGGTAGCAGTCGCCGGCCTCCTTCCAGGCCTCGACCTGCGCGTAGATCGCGCCGGCGTTCTCGTGGTTGCCGGCCTGGAGATGCAGCTCGGCCGACTCGTGAAAGCGATTCTGGTCGTGCCGGATCGCCGCGGCCTCTTCGAATTTCTCCTGCTCGATGAAGAGCTCGGCGGCGGCGTCGAGCTCGCCCGCGCTCCAGAGCATCTGGGCGGCCTCTTCGGCCTCGCCCTTCTTCGCCATCGCGGCGGCGGTCTTTCGCAGCTTCTTCGACGTCTTCTTGTCGTTCTGCTCTTCGGCCTGCTCTTCGTCGGCGTCGGCGCCCTTCGTCTTCTTCGACGCTTTGGCCTTCGTGGTCTTGCCGGCCATGCCGATGCCGCTGGCGAGGAAGACGAACACGAGCCCGAGCGGCAGCATCGTGAAACGCAGCAGCGGGTGGACCAGCCATTCCTCGAACCGGACCGACGCATCGAGCGGGATGTCGGCGCCCTGATCGATCAACCACGCGTTGCCCGACTGCATCGCGGTGTAGAGGCTCTGCACCAGCTCGGTGCCCTGCATGTGTGCGAGGGTGAGCGCGAGCGCACCCACGAGCAGCAGCGGGATCGCCAGGAGTCCGGCAAAGATGCGTCCGATCAACACCACGCGGCGCGTTCCTCGACGTCGCGGCCGGCGGGCCGCGCGAAAGGGAGACCGGGGCTTGCCCGGCTCAACAGGGGTCGTATCGGCCGAACGGACCCCTGATTTGAGGCTCGGAGCGCGCCCCGGCGCCTTCGGGCGGGCCGCTCAGGGGCGCCGCGGCGGGCTCGCGACCGACTCGCGTATGCTTGTGGGCGTGCTGATGCCGACGCGATCGTCCCGCCCCGCTGCCCCGCGCCGCCCACACCTGCTGCGAATCGCCGCGCTGTGCTGCGCGGGGGTGCTCTTCGGCGCAAACGCCTGGGCCGACGAGCCCCCGTTCGAGACCGTGGAGCTGCGCGTCATCGGCCGGCCGATTCAGGTCTGGCCGGTTCAGCTGACCGGCAAATGTGGCGCCAATACATCGGATATCCTCGTGATTTCGGTCGCGGGCGGGCCGCCGGACGAGCAGCGCGAAGTCAGCGTGTTCCCGTGTGGGCGCGGCGCGAGCGGCGAGGCGAGCACACCGCTGCGCATCCCGGTGCCGGCCGACGCGGTCGCGCTCGACGTGGCCGACGTCGACGATCGGCCGGGCGGCGAGCTCGTGTGGCTCGATCACCGCGGGCTGACGCTGATTCGGCCCTTCGGCGACACACCGCCCCGGCGCATCGACTTCGAGACCCCGCTGCCGCTGCCCCCGCGCCAGCGGCTCGTCTCGCGCATGCCCCTGGTCGACGACTGGGACAACGATGGCCGCGCAAAGGCCTTCGTCCCGGCCACGACGGGCGGCCTGCTCGTCGATCTCGTGTCGGGAGAGCAGCGCGCGATCGAGATGCCGATCGTCGCGCAGTACGAGACCTGGGATCCCGACCTGCCGGCCCGCGTGCGCAAGCTGATGATCGCGATGCTCCACTGGCCCGTGCTGCGCCGCGGGGACGACAACGGGGACGGACGCCCCGACCTCTTCGCGCTCACGCGCTGGGAGATCGCCATCTACCACGAGACCGGCGAGGGCCTGCCGAGCGAGCCCTCTCGGCGCATCCGACTTCGGCCATTCGACGCCGAGACCGAGCTGCGTTTCGAGACCACCGAGATCACCTACTTCGCCACCGACGTGAACGGCGACGACCTCGTCGATCTCATGCTCCATCGCATCTCGGGCGGCTTCAACGACGGTCTGTCGGAGACCGACTTCTACTTCAACCGACGCGACGCCGAGGGCCGCGCGGGCGTCGACACCGACCGCGCGCCCGACCTGCAGTTTCGGCTCGAGAAGGGCTTCAGCGGCATCGACCCGATCGACCTCGATGGCGACGGCCACGTCGAGCTGATCGAGTCATCGGTGAAGTTCGGCATCATGCAGGTCGTGCGCGTGCTGCTCACGCGGAAGGCCGAGATCAAGGTGCGCGTGCTGACGGCGGGGCCGGATGGCGAGCTGCGCACGTCGTGGTCCGAGGACATGACGTTCAAGCTGAACTTCTCGGAAGGCCGCGTCGACGGCCTGCTGCCCAACTCGGAGGGCGACTGGAATGGCGACGGCCTGAAGGACGCGCTGTATCAGCACAACAGCGACACGCTGGGCGTGCGCCTCGGCGTGCTGCGCGAGAACGGCCCGGGCTTCGGCTCGAAGGTGGCCGAGCAGCCGAGCCGGGTGTCGGCCGGGTTCCTGCGCGTCAGCGACCTCGACGGCGATGGGCTCGACGACTTCGTGAGCTACGACCCGCGCGACGCCGAGGGCCGTCTCTACGTGTCGTACAACCGGGGCGTGCTGCCGGGGACCGCGCCACGGATGGAGGCCGCCGACTAGGGAACCTGTGCACGGTCTGCCTTGCCAGGGCCGGGGCAGGCGGGGGCACCGTGCTCAGACATTCTCGGCGCGACCTGCCTGGGAAGCTCGTTTGTTGCGCCCGTCGCGCCTGCGATCTGCGCGCGGTCTCCCGGCCTGCCTCGGTCCGCCGTGCCAGGGCCGGGGCAGGCGGGGGCACCGTGCTCAGACATTCTCGGCGCGACCTGACTGGGAAGCTCGTATGGTGCGCACGTCGCGCCTGCGAACTGCGCGCGGTACCCCCGCCTGCCCCGGCCTCGGGACGCTTCCGTCAGAGCGCAGCGTTTGCTGCCGGTGGCATGAGCTTGTGTCGCACGGCGTGGAGGTTCGCGAGCGCGAACATCGTCTGCGCCCGGGCCAGGTTCTTTGCGATCCCCCGGTAGCGCGTCTGCTGGAAGCCCCAGAGTTGCTTCACGATGCGGAACGCGTGCGCACCACGCGCGCGTGTCCGTGATACGGAGCATCCCTCGCGCCGGACGCGCGACGGCGCGCAAACCTGAGCAGCGGCCCTCAGGTGCCGTCGCCCGCCTTCCAGAACTCGATGGCGCGCGCCGTGGCGACGCGGCCGCGCGGCGTGCGGTCGAGATAGCCGTGGTGAATCAGAAACGGCTCGACGATGTCTTCGAGCGTGCCCTCGTCCTCGCCGACCGCGGCGGCCAGCGTCGCGAGCCCCACCGGCCCGCCGTCGAACTTGTCGATCAGCGCTTCGAGCAGTCGCCGGTCGAGGCGGTCGAAGCCGGCCTCGTCGACCTCGAGGCGATCGAGGGCGTAGCGCGCGGTCTCGAGCCCGACCGCCTTGCCCACCCCGTCGCGCATCTCGGCGAAGTCGCGCACCCGGCGCAGCAGGCGATTGGCGATGCGCGGCGTGCCCCGCGAGCGCGAGGCGATCTCGCCGGCCGCATCGATCTCGACCTCGACGCCGAGCAGCCGGCCGCTGCGCCGCACGATGCGCTCGAGATCGGGCACCGGGTAGTACTCGAGGCGAGCCGTCCAGCCGAAGCGGTCGCGCAGGGGCGACGTCAGCAGACCTGCGCGCGTCGTCGCGCCCACCAGCGTGAAGCGCGGGAGATCGAGGCGCACGCTGCGCGCGCTCGGCCCTTCGCCGATCAGGATGTCGAGCTGAAAATCCTCCATCGCCGGGTAGAGGATCTCTTCGACCGTGGGCGAGAGCCGGTGGATCTCGTCGATGAAGAGCACCTCGCCCGCCTCGACGTTCGAGAGCAGCGCCGCGAGGTCGCCCGGCCGCTCGATCGCAGGCCCGCTCGTCGCGCGAAACGGCGCAGCCATCTCGGCGGCGACGATGCGCGCGAGCGACGTCTTGCCGAGCCCCGGCGGGCCGTGAAAGAGCAGGTGGTCGAGGGCCTCGTCGCGCCGACGCGCGGCTCCGACGAAGACCTCGAGGTTCTCGCGCAGCCTGTCCTGCCCGATCATCTCGTCGAGCTGCTGCGGGCGAAGCGAGTCTTCCTGATTGCGCTCGCCGTCGTGCAGACCGGGGTCGACGGTGTCTCGGGCGGACTCGTTCTCGACCGGCATGCGACTCTCCCGGTGGGGCGTGCGCGGGGGGCAACCCGTGTCATATCGCAGTCCGACTGGAATCGCTCGGCGCCGGGCGGCTGAGGCGCTCGAGAGGGCCGGCCGATCCAGCGCCGCCGCCCGGGTGCCGATGGAACCCGGAGGCGCGGCCGGGCTTCCAAATCACGTCGGCGGTCCATGTGGACCGCCCTGCCCTACCTTCTCGATCGAGTCATGACGCAGACTGCCTCGAACACGCACCGCGCACGCCGCCTCGCCCGGGTCGCCACGACCTGGGTGGTCGCACTCCTCGTGCTCGGCTTCGCTTGCCCGCACTGCCGCGTGTCCGGTGACGCAGGCAGCCCCGTCGGTCCCAGCGAACCGAGCGCCCACGCGCATTCGACGCCGCCCTGCCACGCCGAGGCGCCGATCGATGCGGACCCGAGCAGTCCGCCGATGGCCGACTGCGAGTGTGATGGCTGCGATGGCCTCGCCGAGAGCGTCCCGCCGGCCCAGGCGACGTTCGAGCCAAATGCCCACGCGACCTGGCTCGCGCTCCCGCCGCATCCGTGGACGGGCCCGGCCCCGGCGACGGCCACCGCGGGCAGCCGCGCGCACTGGATCCCACCCCCCTATCCCGGCTTCGCCGAGAACACGGTCGTTCTGCTGAATTGAGACGCCCGCGCGTCGGTGACCCACCTGACGCTCACGCGTCGGTGACCCACCCGGCGCGCACTGCGACTCGATTCATCGAACGAGATCCCTGCACCGACGCGATGGTCGCGCGGGCAGGAGATCCGGGAGGATCCATCATGGACCGAAGAGAATTCGTCATCAGCGCCGCGGCTGGACTGGCCGCGGCCGGCGTCGCGGGTCAGACCGCCGCCGCGTCTCACGCCGACCACGGTGGCCACGGCCACCACGGCGCCATCGACCCGAAGCTCACGAAGGTGCGGGTCACCACGGCCGACTGCGACGCGGCCGCCGGCGACTGCATTCGTCACTGCATCGAGCTGCTGGGCGACGGAGACACCTCGCTCGCCGAGTGCCTCGCGAGCGCGAACCGCATGCAGGCCGTGGTGCTCGCCATGAACGCGGTGGCCGCTTCGGAGACGAAGCCGAGCGAGCGCACGCGCGAGCTCGCCGCCGTGTGCGGCGCGTTCTGTGCTGACTGCGCGAAGGCCTGCGAGCCGCACGCCGACAAGCACGCCGAGTGCAAGGCCTGCCTCGAGGCCTGCCAGACCTGCGCCGAGGCCTGCGAGTCGCTCGCCGGCTAGGTCGGGCGAACGTCCCACCCGCCCGGGTCGACCCTGTGTCGGCCCGGGCGAACCGGGTCGACCCTGTGTCGGCCCGGGCGAACCGGGCGCGCGATCGGTTGAGCGGAGGTGAGCGAGCCGCGTTACGGCGCGAGGTGCTTCAGCGCGACGCGGATCGCCGACTCGAGGCTGGCTTCGGCGCCGGCCTCACGCACCGCCTTGTCGGCGACCTTTTCGGCCTGGGCGCGGGGATAGCCGAGGTTGAGCAGCGCCGAGAGCAGCTGCGTCGAGACATCCTCAGCGGGGGCGTCGATGGAGCCCTCCGCCGCGTCGGGCGCGCCGATCTTCAGCTCGTCGGCCGCGCGATCGCGCAGCTCGAGGGCCATGCGCTCGGCGAGCTTGGGGCCGACGCCCGGCGAGCGCTTCAGCACCGCCACCTCGCCGTCGCGCAGCGCGCGCAGCAACAGCGCGGGCTCGACGCCCGACAGGATCGCCTGCGCGAGCTTCGGCCCCACGCGACTCGCGCGCAGCAGCAGATCGAACGTGCGCCGCTCGAGCCCCGAAGCGAAGCCGAAGAGCGTGATCGCGTCTTCACGCACGACGGTGCGCACGTGCAGCGCGACGGTCTTGCCCGGCTCGGGCAGCTGCTCGAAGGTGCGCAGTGAGATGAGCAGCTCGTAGCCGACGCCGTTCACGTCGACGAGCGCATGGGAGGGCTCGCGCTCGAGCAGGACGCCTTCGACTCGACCGATCATTGCGGGCGCTCCCCCTCGTCGAGGCTGGGCGTGACCGAGAGTGCGAAACGGAGCAGGACGCCTTCGACTCGACCGATCATTGCGGGCGCTCCCCCTCGTCGAGGCTGGGCGTGACCAAGAGTGCGATACGGAACAGGACGCCTTCGACTCGACCGATCATTGCGGGCGCTCCCCCTCGTCGAGGCTGGGCGTGACCAAGAGTGCGATACGGAGCAGGACGCCTTCGACTCGACCGATCATCGCGGGGGGGTCTCCCTTGCTTCGACCAGCGCTGCGAGATCACGGCGGCTGCGACGTCGCGCGCGGGTGCGCACGTCGAGGCCGGCAAGGCGTCCGGCCTGGGCGCGGTGCAGGGCCAGCGCGAGGGCATCGGCTGCATCGCTGGGCGGCTCGCGCTCGAGACCGAGCAGCCGCGCCACCATCTGCTTCACCTGGGCCTTGTCGGCGTCGCCGGTGCCGGTGACCGCCTTCTTCACCTCGCGCGGGGCGACCTCTTCGACCTCGATGCCCCCGGCGGCCATGGCGGCCAGCACGACGCCGCGCGCCTGACCCAGCACGAGCGCCGAGCGCACGTTGGCGTGCACGAAGACGCGCTCGACCACCGCGATGTCGGGCCGGTGCTCGGCGACCACGTCACACAGGCGACTGCGAATCGATTCGAGCCGCTCGGGGAGGGAGGCGCCGCGCGGTGTGCGCAGGGTGCCGTGCGCGACGTGGACGAAGCCACGGCGACCCGAGCCGGCCCGTTCGATCACGCCGAACCCGGTGACCGACGAACCCGGGTCGACGCCCAGAATTCGCATGCGGATCCCCCCGGCGCGCGGCGCGAGAGGCCCGCGCGCTCGCGGAGAGAATGAGGGGCATGGCGCCGAGGCGCAAGCGAGGCGAAAGCCCGAGCGCTCAGGGAGGTCGCGGTCGTGCGGGCCTGGGGCACGTCTGCACGGCCCGCCGTGCTCGGGCCGGGTCAGGCGGGGGCACCGTGCTCAGACATTCTCGGCGCGACCTTCCTGGGAAGCACGTATGTCGCGCACGTCGCGCCTGCGAACTGCGCGCGGTACCCCCGCCTGCCCCGGCCTCGGGATGCTTCGGTCACAGCGCAGCACTCGCTTCCGGTCGCGTCGGCTTGGGTCGCATCGCATAGAGGTTCGCGAGCGCGAAGATCGTCTGTACTCGCGCGCCAGGTTTCTCGCGATCCCGCGGTCCCGCGTCCTGGTGAAGCCGAGAGCTACGCGAGCTGGGCCAGCTCTTCGTCGCTGATGTCGAAGTTCGCGTAGAAGTTCTGCACGTCGTCGAGGTCTTCGAGCGCATCGGCGAGACGCAGCATCTGCTCGGCGTCCTTGCCCGTCAGCGCGACCTTCGTGCTCGCCTCCATCGTGACCTCGGCGTTGGCCGGCTCGAAGCCCGCCTCGGCGACCGCCGTCTTCACCGATTCGAAGTCGCCCGGCGTGGTGACGACGTCGATCGCGTCGTCGCTCTCGACGATGTCGTCGGCACCGGCCTCGAGCGCTGCCTCCATGAGCGCGTCGCCGTCGACGCCGTCGCGTTCGAAGCTCAGCAGCCCCCGCTTCTCGAAGAGGTACGCGACCGAGCCCGACGCGCCGAGATTGCCGCCGTTCTTCGAGAGGACGTGGCGCACGTCGGCGACGGTGCGGTTCTTGTTGTCGGTCAGCGTCTCGATGAAGATCGCCGCGCCGCCGGGCCCGTAGCCCTCGTACACGACCTCGTCGAACGACTCGCCCTCGCCACCGCCGGCGCCCTTGTCGATCGCGCGCTGGATGTTGTCCTTGGGCATGTTGGCCTGCTTGGCCTTGTCGACCACCAGGCGCAGCCGCGGGTTCGTGTCGGGGTCACCGCCGCCGATCCGCGCCGCGGTCTGCAGCTCGCGAATCAGCTTGGTGAAGATCTTCCCGCGCTTGGCGTCGAGCGCGCCTTTCTTGCGCTTGATCGTCGACCATTTCGAGTGACCGGACATGGAGTTTCCTCGCGGGGAAGCTGGCTCCGGGGCCGCCCAGGCGGCGGCGATCCGCCCCGGGCAGGCCCGAAAATTCGTTCGGGCCCCTGCGTTTAGCACCGGGCTCCCCTCGCGGCCAATCGGCCCCGCCGAGCGTGCACAGTCGTTCAGCCAGCCCTCCGACTGGCCGAAGTAAGGAGAGAGAGGGAGTCCCCCCGCAGGGCGCCGGTGCGTGCGATTGCACGCTCGGCGTCGGGGACGCACACCTCGGCTGCACGCTGCCGGGGCGCACAGAGGGGTCAAGCAGACATGGCGGAAACGGCTGTCGGGATCGACCTGGGCACGAGCAACTCGTGCGTCGCGGTCATGCGCGAGGGCAACGTCGACGTGATGCCCAATGCGTATGGCGAGCACACGACCGCCAGCGTGGTCGCGTTCTCCGAGGGCGGCGACATCAGCGTGGGCAACCAGGCCAAGGCCAACGTGATCCACGACCCCTGCAATACCGTGAGCAGCGCGAAGCGCCTGATCGGCCGGTACTCGTTCAGTGAAGAGGTGAAGAAGGCCAAGGCGATCTTCGCCTACGAGATCGTCGAGGGCCCGAACCACAGCGTCCGCATCCAGATTCGCAACGAAGAGTTCTCGCTGCCCGAGATCTCGGCGATGGTGCTGCGCGAGATGAAGCAGATCGCAGAGCAGAAGCTCGGCGAGCCCGTCCAGAAGGCGGTCATCACGGTGCCCGCCTACTTCAACGACAACCAGCGCCAGGCCACGAAGGACGCGGGTCGCATCGCCGGCCTCGACGTGCTCCGGATCCTCAACGAGCCGACGGCCGCGGCCCTCGCCTACGGCTTCGGCAAGTCGCTCAATCAGCGCGTCGCCGTCTACGACCTGGGCGGTGGCACGTTCGATATCTCGGTGCTCGAGATCGGCCGCGACGTCTTCGAGGTGCTCGCCACCTGCGGTGACACGTTTCTCGGCGGCGACGACTTCGATGATCGCATTCTCGACCTGCTCGCCGACGAGTTCATCGCGAAGACGGGCGTCAACCCGCGCAACGACCCCTTCGCGTTCGAGAAGCTCAAGGTCGCGGCCGAGAAGGCCAAGAACGGGCTCAGCGTCGACGACGAGGTGCACGTTCGCCTCGACGACGTGCTCACTGACGAAGCGGGCAACACCCATGGCCTCGAGCGCACGATCAGCCAGGCCGAGTTCTCGAGTCTCGTGCAGGATCTGATCCAGCGGACGTTCAAGGTCTGCGACGAGGCTCTGCAGCAGAGCGACCTCACGACCCGCGATCTCGATGGCGTGATCCTGGTCGGCGGTCCGACGCGGCTGCCGGTCATTCGTGAGTCGGTGAAGACCTACTTCCAGCAAGAGCCGAAGTCGGACGTCGATCCCGACCAGGTCGTCGCCATGGGCGCCGCGATCCACGCCGCCTCGCTGGTGGGCGCCGAGAGCCAGGATTCGATGCTGCTCGACGTGACGCCCCTCGACCTGCGGATCGGCGTGGCCGGCGGCCTCGCCGAGCCGATCATCGAGCGCAATACGCCGGTGCCGATCGAACAGACCCGCTCGTTCACGACGATCCAGGACATGCAGGAGAGCGTGATCATCAAGGTCTACCAGGGCGACGACCGCCAGAGCGACGGCAACGAGCTGCTCGGCCAGTTCGCGTTCAGCGGCTTCGAGCCGGCGCCGCGCGGTGAGGTGCAGATCGACGTCACGTTCGAGATCAACGCCGATGGCATCGTGAACGTGACCGCGATGAACCCCGCGAACGGCGAGCAGGCCTCGACCCAGATCACGCTCAGCTCGGGCCTCTCAGACGACGAGCTCGACGCGATCCTCGAGAGCGACCCGACGGCCCGGGTGGCCACCGCCGGTGCCACGGGTGTGACGCCGATGGACGCCGCCCCCGACGTCGACCTCGACATGGACGAC